>CAVYKW010000001.1:0-691062 GCA_963769235.1 uncultured Acidobacteriaceae bacterium
CCGGTGGGTTGTTCCCAACAAGCCGCAGTCCGCCAGGACCGGTTGGCCAGCAGGCGCAGGCCGTTGAGCGCCACGATCACGGCGGATCCTTCGAGAGGCCACGCCCATCCCGGCGGCCTCGCAAGAATTGTAGGTCGATAAGCGGCAGAAGTGTTGGCATGACGCAGCCGACATCTGTCTAGGGTTAGCTGTCCGTAAGCGAATTGGTATGCGCGACAGAGAATTCGGCGCTTGCCCTTCGGTTGGCTGGGCTGGATCCGCAGCCCAGGCAAAGTCGCCGGGTCCGCAAGCTGGGCGGCCCAACTCCATGTCCGTCACCGAATTATCTGCGCCAGTAGCGATGGAGCAACTCACGGTCGCAGTGCGGCTACGGGTCGTATGTCTGCGTGGTGACACCGAGGTTGCCACTGCGGTTCCACCGGCCGAATTTCTCCTAGCACGACGGCATCGGGCGGGCGCTGAGACCCGTTATCGCAGGGCCACGGACCGCATTGCGGATCCATCCCGTCCACGATGCGGTTTGCAAAGTAACGGTTTGTGGGAATTCTGCTACTTCTCGCAAAGCCTGTACAAAGCGGAGTTGATGGAGCAAGATCACACACGTATCTAATTGTGCGGCACATCACGAAGAGGCTTACGGCGCGTCATTTTATTTGTGACGCAAGGAATGGTAATGGCGCGGACTCCGCCAATCTTGGGTGTGCGATTGGCCCGGTCAATTGACGGCAGTTACGCCAGCAAAACGATTGGAGCCCACAATGGCGCCGTTTGTGATCGCCGTAACCGAAGCCCTTTGGTCGGCGTCGGCGGACTTGAGCGGGATCGGAGAGGCGATCCGAGCGGCCACTGCCACGGCGGCGCCGCCGACCGCGTCGATCGTGCCGCCGGCCCTGGACGAGGTGTCAGAGGCGATCACCCGACTGTTCAGCAGCTACGGCCAGGACTTCCAGTCGCTCAGCGCGCGCTCGGCGCTGCTCCACAACCAGTTCGTGCAGGCTTTGAGTTCGGGCGGGAACCTATACGCGGCCGCCGAGGCGGCCAACGCGGACCCGCTGACGACCTTGGTCGGCATAGGCCAGCAATTCGCGGTGTTCTCCCCCGTCGACCTGCTGACGGGGCGCCCGTATTCGGCAATGGCGCCAACGGGGCGGCCGGCACGGGGAAAGCGGGCGGTGACGGCGGCTGGATCGTCGGCAACGGCGGCAACGGCGGCTCGGGGACCAGCGGTGCCAGTGGTGGCGCGGGTGGGGCCGGCGGTAAAGCGGGCCTGTGGGGGGCCGGGGGCAGCGGCGGTGCCGGCGGTGACGCGACCTCACCCGATGGCACCGGGGGTGCCGGTGGGACCGGCGGCGCCAATGGGTTGATCGGCGGCGGCAACGGCGGGGCCGGCGGGGCCGGCGGTAGCGGGTTGGCGGCGGGGATGGCGGTAACGGCGGCGTGGGTGGCGCCAACCGGCAGACGTTCTCGCTCAACGGCGTTGGCGGGGCCGGCGGGGTCGGTGGCAACGGCGGGGACGGGCTGTTGGGTTCTACGAGCACCGTGGCCGGTGCGGCCGGGGCGGCCGGCGGTAACGGCGGGAACGGTGGAAGCGGGGGCGCCGGTGGCGACAACTTGTCGCTGCTGGGTGGTGCCGGCGGGGCCGGCGAGGCCGGCGGTAACGGCGGGCTGGAAGGCCGCCACCTACGTTCTGGCTGATATCGAATGAGTTCCGCACGCCGAATCGCGCTGCGGTGCCCGGCATCAGCTGCATCAATCCGCGAGCATTCTTCTCCGAGATAGCACGCTGGTTCCAGTTCGATTCCTGTCGGATGATCGCGCGTACCAGCTCCGGTGGAACGTGATAGTGCCGCGCATAGGCATCGGCATAGTAGGCAGCCTCAGCATGGTCGGCAGCCCAGCTCCGAGTAGCGAGAACAACGGTGAGGACCGGCAATAAGAGCGAGACTTTTCTCATGCCGCAGCCCCTTTCGCCAAGACTTCAGACTCGGCGAGCGTGTGCTGCACCTCGAGGTTTCCATCGACTCCGCGTAGTGCCGGGCCGCATGAATGATGCTTGCGAAGCCGTCTCTCAGCAGCAGGCGCTGGCGGTCGCGCTCTGTCTTCGCCAGCAGCGGAAGCAGCATGTCGCGATGCTCGTTGGTGATCTCATCGATCCCCAAATGCTGTAATGACAACGCCATGTCGATCATCTCGGACACGGATGGCGGCTTTTCCAGGCTGTACGCACGGAGTGCCTTGGCGAATCCGGCGATCAGCCGATGAGCGGGCGCTCCCGCTTCAGGTGTGCGCCGCGCCACGATCTCGCCTTCGCGCTCCGCTGTCGGGTGCTCGACCCGCACGTACAAGCTGCGCCGGCGTATGGGATCGCCCAATCGGCGCTCCTCGTTCGAGGTCAGCACGGTGAAAGGGATCGAGGAGGCAGTAACAGTTCCTAGGCGCGGAATCGACAGGCGCCACACGGAGAGGACCTCGAGCAGAGTTGCCTCGAAACTGTGATCTACCTTGTCCAATTCGTCGATGAGCAAGACGCAAGGGGATGGATACTGCAATGCCTTGAGCAGCGGGCCTGCTGCGAAGAAATCCAAGGCGGAGAGTTGCTTGCCCAGCGAGGCCCAATCAGAAACGCCCGATCCGCGAGTGACCGTGTCCAGGTACAGCCTCTGCAAGCCCTCGTCGAACTTGCCAATGGCCTTCTCCTCGGTAATGCCCTCGTAGCACTGCAGGCGTTCCAGTGGGGTGCCGATTGCGCGTGCCACCGCGTAAGCAAGCTCTGTTTTGCCGCTTCCGGCGGGACCTTCCAGCAGTAATGGTTTTTGTAAACTGGCCGCCAGATAGACGGCGGTGGCCGTCACAGTATCGGTGATGTACCCGATGTCCGTGAGCGCTTGATGGACGTGCTCGGATGATTGAAACACCCCTAACCTCCTCCCGCCCTGTCTCAGGGTGGGAGGAGGTTAGGAACATTCCGGAGTTGCGTCAAATTGATCGGTGTCTTGCTCTTGCGCTTTTGGGAAGCTCGCGCGTCTACTGCTTAAACGCGTAGACGTTGCCATCTTGGCCTTTCCAGCCATTCTCCGTTTTTTGGAATTCGTAAGATCCCTTCACCGTCTCGACAGTTCCTTTGCGATTGGCACGGATACCCACGCCGGGAGCCGCGGCAGGGTCATGAATTCCATTGTCGAGATACCGAACCTGTGCCTCAAAATCCAAAAGATAATGGCTGCCGTCCAGGCGTCCGTTTGTTTTCTTAAAAGACACAAGCTCAATTCCGTGGTCGTTCTTGAGGAGATCGTGCCACACCTGCGCTCCATCTTGTTCGGTTGGAACAGGCATCTCGGCCTTTTGGCAAGCCGTCAGGAGAAGCATCCCGATTACGAAGGATGACAAAACAGTTTTGCTGAACATGAAGGGCCTCAGAATTCTAGTAATCAATCGGCTGAGTAATTCGATGCAGAAGGTCCGCTGACACTCAGGCGACGGCATTTACCAGCCTTGTTTATGTAAGGTCAGCAACTCGCGTTGGCTCTTTAGTTGGGCTTCCCTTCGCTCTCTTGAAGTCGGCTGATTTCTTGCTCAACAAGTCTGTTTACCTTCTCGCGGATAGACTCCAAGAGCATCCATTTCTGTTCCAACATCTTCTTCCTGTTCTTTGACGTTGCCAACAGTGCTCTTGGAAATGTGCTTCCGTTCGTCGTCGATGATCGATTGAAATAGCTCGACGATCGATCGGACGTTTTCGTACACATACTGAAATGCTTCCGAACCGTACCGGGTCGTTGCAAACGTCACATATGCTAGCCCGGTTCCTGTCAGCAATAGCGCATTCGGAACATGCGGATTCTCTTCGGAGAAGTCGTTGATAGTTCCTAGTACTTTCTCCTGAAGAGCTTGCCACGGAGGCACGTCGAAATGAGGGAGGCCAGAAGGGTTCTTTTTTTTGGACACAGGTTGCATTCACCTTCGCTTGTGAGCGTGCAGAACTGACAGATCGCCGAACGTCTCGGAGCTAAATGGCAAATGTGCCTCACGGGCCGACGCCAGGAATGAATACCCGACCGCATCTGGAGCATGTGAAGCTCATGTTCCAACGGAGCAAAAGCATCGGCCAAGTCCGTCGGTTGTATCTGAAAGCCTTCATCAGAAGGAGGAAAGCGACGATAGCGAGCACGAAGAATGAACCTGTTGCAAGATCTTCAAAGCGGAAGGTCAATTGCACCTGGCCAGAAATCCTGCGAATACCTTCGGCGGCTAGCGCTGAAAGCAACGGGCTCACTGCAATCAGGCCGACACCTGGCCAATAACTGCGCTTCGTAGGAGGGGATGCGAACAGACTCAACTGAGTCTGTGAAGTCCCTTCTGTCCTGCCGCTACCTCCGGCAGGCCCTCCCGCCCATCCGAACCCGCTCGTCACCGCTGAGAACCGAGAGACGCCCGACATATACACCGTAGAAAGCCGCTGCGTGTTTTCGCTTCCACATGTTGGACAGGAATACTGGACCTGAGCATCGGGAGGACGTGGAAGAGGGATGGCGAATTTCGGACGCCGTGCCCACGACCGTTGAAGAGTCCTGATGTTAACTTCTCGACTACTCATCGCGAAGGGCACGTTACGACAGAAGGGGCGGACTTGGCAAATTGAAAGGCACGAAAGAACAAATTCACAGACTCGGAATCCAGCAACTCTCGAAAGTTTGCGCGTCACTGCAACTTTTCTCTTGCGTTCGAACCCAAAATAGTTTTAAGTGTTGCGCACAAGAGTTGACGATCACGGAGCACCGTGACTTCGATTCTTCCTCCGGGGGCTGCAGCATGCCGCGGCTTTCGGCCTGTCCCGTGAGCACCAAACGCTCACGTTGTTCGACATCTCGTACTCAGCTCACTTCAATCTGCTCAAAGACGTTGAATGCTCACCTGCATCTCTGGATTGCAGGTCATTAAGTGCGGCCGTATTTGGTCCGCTCGGCGAATCGGGGAGGGAGCATCCGTTGATTCCTCCTGACTCGCTCCCCTCGGGCAATCGCTACTTGCAGTTCTAGAACCTATTCACGTCTGACAGCGACGAGCGCGTCGCGTGGACTGCTGTCCGCTCGATGGCGCTCACCCGTAATGCCAGATTACGGGTTCGGAGGCGGGGCATTCGATTCAGCGAACTGATCGAGGTGCTCTCAGATCTCAGAGCCGCTGGTTCTTCTGGCAGTGGGCGAGCAGAAGATGTCTGAAACCAAGTCATTACTGGACGAGCGTAGAACGCTCCATGTTGTTAACCCCTCCCAAATCACCTTTGACACCGTCAAAGCACCCGAACCCTTCGTCTCAGCCGGGGAGGCCGCACGGTTCCTGTCCGTGAAGAGGCGCCAGCTTCTCGCCATGGCACGTAGAGGCTTATCTGGGGCGTATCCGCTCGGAACGGGAACCCTAAGAAAGGTGTGGGTATTCAGGCTTTCCGAGCTTGCCGCAGCCGTAGAGCAGAATCTGACAACCCCGAGAACCGAAAAACGCGATACGATTCGGTCAGGCAGTTCCCGCTGAGGAGACCTTTTCATGGCTTATCAGCGCGGATCCTTAGTGAAACTTCATCGCAAGGCTGGAGACATCTGGGTGCTGCGGTATCGGGAAATCAGGGACCAGGGCAAACGGGTTCAAAATGACCTGCCCGTTGGCCTCGTTCGCGACTTCCCCAAAGAAAAAGATGCATGGCGAGAGGTCGATCGCTTAGGCCTCCTGCTGCGCATCAATGCCCAGCATCTCGACGATCGCATTCGCTTTCGCGCTCTAGCGGAGCATTACCTCACTCATGACGTAGGGCCCGATGCGCTCCGACCAAAGTCCCAGCGCACGGCCCTCAACACCAACCAAATCGTCCGGACCTATCTTGTTCCCCAATGGGGTGACAGCATAGCGGACGAGATAAAACCCCTCGACATACAGCACTGGCTCAAAATGCTTCACACCGATAAGGGCTTGGCGTGGACGACCGTATCGAAGGTTCGTGGCATCATGCTTCGGATCTATCGCATCGGTGCCCTGCACCAGCTCGTGAAGAATAACCCGGTGCTTCCCGTCGAGACTCGCTCCACTACCGATTACAAGGCCATCCTCGTAACTCCTAAACAGACATGGGAAATCATCGAGAGCCTTGCTAATCCACTGCACCGCATTCTCATCCTCACCTGCGCTGCTACGGCGCTCCGCGCATCGGAACTTCTCGCGCTGCGCTGGGCAGACGTGCTATGGGACGAGAACCGGATTGCGGTAACGAAGCGGTGGTGGCGTGGAAGTGACGGACCCACCAAGACCCGCAGGAGCGAAGGTCATGTGCCCATGCACCCGGCCCTCGCGCAATTACTGCAGGCTTGGAAGGAAAAGACGCCTTTCGCGAAGGAGACGGATTTTCTGTTTCCCTCGCTCAAGGCAGACGGCAAGGTTCCCATATCGCCTGCCGTATTCGTAGCTGATCATCTCCGGCCAGCGGCCAAAGCGGCCGGGCTCGGTATACCGGACGGCTACCGTTTCGGCTTACACAATCTCCGGCACTCGCTTTCAAGCTGGCTGGTGAATAAGGGCAAGGCCGATCCTAAGACGGTCCAGAGCCTGCTTCGCCACAGCCGTATCCAGACGACGCTCGACCTTTACACACAAGGCGACGGCGACGAAACACGGGCCGCGCAAGGCGCATTCCTTCGGGAGATGGGCCTGGCATCGGAGTTAGTGCAATGAAAGTGTTGGTTGGATTGTTGGTTGGCCCGTTTTCGCGGATTCTCTCTAAACCCCAGAAAACATTGGTGGGCGCTACAGGATTCGAACCTGTGACTTCCACCGTGTGAAGATGGCACTCTACCGCTGAGTTAAGCGCCCAAATCGCGGTATTTGCATTGTAGCAAAAGCAAGCGCGCCCTTTCGGCAGCCGGTGAGTTCTTCCGGAAACCAATGTGACCTGCCGGCGTTTGGCGGAGTCGATGCACCGCATCTCCGCAATTCCTGAATCCCTAAATGCGCTTGCACTCCCTATTGGGCAATTCCCCTCTGGGGCTATCGCTTGCGGCGCGGCGGCCTTCTATGTTCATCTAAGTGGCCATGGCACTGGAAGAATATAAGCGAAAACGTGATTTCAAGCAGACGCCCGAGCCGCCACCTAAAGTTGAGCGAGGCAAGCAACGCCGCTTCGTGGTGCAGAAGCATCGTGCCACTCGTCTGCACTACGACTTTCGCCTGGAGATGGACGGTGTGTTGAAGTCGTGGGCGGTGCCGAAAGGGCCGTCGCTCGATCCGGCAGACAAGCGTCTAGCCATGCAAGTGGAAGATCATCCTGTTTCCTATTTCGATTTCGAAGGCACCATCCCTGCCGGCAACTACGGCGCCGGTACGGTAATGGTGTGGGACGTCGGAACGTGGGAGCCGCAGGGCGACGTCGGTGAGATGATGCGCAAAGGTGACCTGAAATTCCGTCTCAACGGGCAGAAGTTGAAGGGCGATTTTGCGCTCATCCACATGAAGGCGCGGCGGCCCGGAAGCAAGGGCACGGAATGGCTGCTGATCAAGCATCGCGATGCCTATGACCAAGCAGGCTACGATATCGAAAAGCACGATTTCTCGGCCCTGACCAAGCGTTCGATAAAGCAAATTGCCGGCGACGAAGGCTCCGCCGAGTGGACTAGCAGTCGAAAAGCTTCATCGCGAGGAGGCTCGAGCAAGAATGATTGGTTAGCCGATTCCATCGCCAAGGCGGATGCCAAGAAGGCGAAAGTAGGCAAAAAATCGCCGGCGGTTCAGCACGAAGTAACAACTGCGCCCGCCGGGAAAGCGGCGAAGACCAAGCCGGCGACCAGCAAGAAAGCCGCTTCCACGGCGGTAAAAAAAAGTCCAAGGTGAAAAGAACAACCTAAGTCCCACGGCCGCGAACATCGGTCGCAAAGCGCCGATGCCGCACGCCATTCATCCCATGCTCGCCACACTGGTCGATAGGCCCTTCGACGACGCGGAATGGCTCTATGAGATCAAGTGGGACGGCTATCGCGCGGTTACGTTTTTCGATGGCAGCTCGATCAGGTTGGTGTCGCGCAATCAGAATGACTTCACTGTAGCCTATCCCGAGCTGCAGGTGATTCCCAAGTACATCAAAGCCAAAACGGCGATCCTGGACGGCGAAATTGTGGCCCTGGACGAACATGGCCGCTCCTCCTTCAGTCTGATGCAGCAACGTACCGGCGTCGGGGAAGGCGGCCGGCGCATTCGCCGGACGCGCGACGACATCCCGGTCGTCTATTACGTTTTCGACCTGCTCTACCTAGACGGTTACGACGTGATGCAGGCCGACCTGGAACAGCGTAAGCAACTGCTCTCTACGATTCTGACTCCCACCGATCTCGTCCGTTATTCGGATCATTATGTCGGCAACGGGTCGAAACTCTTCGAGGCGGCAGCACAAAGTGGCCTGGAAGGAATTATCGCCAAGCGGCGAGGCAGCTGTTATCTGCAAAAGCGAACTCGCGAGTGGCTGAAGATCAAGATTGTGAAGCGGCAGGAGTGTGTGATTGGGGGCTATACCGATCCTCGCGGCTCGCGCGAAAACTTTGGGTCAGTAGTGCTAGGTCTTTACGACGAGCGGGATCGCCTGATTCCCGTCGGCCAGGCCGGCAGCGGCTTTAACGAGGAGACACACGCCAACATGTGGAAGCGACTGGAGGCGTTGCAAACTCCGCGGAGTCCGTTCGCGGGCAAAGTTGAGAGCGATCGACGGGTTCGCTACGTCAAGCCGGAACTGGTGGCGGAAATCAAGTACACCGAATGGACGCACGCGGGACAGAGCGGAGGCGTCAAGATGCGAGCTCCCGTATTCCAAGGGCTGCGACTCGACAAGAATCCGAAAGAGTGTCGGTCCGAGCGCGCCGTTAACTCCGAGACCGAAGTACAGAAAGCGGAGGCGGGCGAGCCGGCGTAAGCCGGATTCGCTATATTTTCGGACGTCTACTTCACATCCTTCATTGGCAGCAGCGACCCGTAGTCGTGGCCGCTACTATCTACCGCGCGCGCGACCACGGAAGTGAAGGCCTCGCGCAATTCCGGGTATTTGCCGAGGATGGCCTTGATGACCGCCATATTGTCTTGAAACGCCACGGCGGAATTACCGGCGTCGGGGTTTTCATAGCGAATTCGCAGGTCGACGCCCTTATCCCCAGGAACTGGCGCCAGTTCGGTAACTTTGAAGGTCTTGCCATTCGCGGTCAGACTCAACGGAGCACTCTGCGTCGGCAAATCGCTAGGACGTGCGCTCTGCATCTCGTCGGCGATTTTGTCGAGTTGCGGCGTGCTCATGAAATTCACCGGGGCGGTGAGGTCCCACGCTGTCAGATAGTAGAACCAGGCATCATGCAGCTGCCCTTTAGATTTGAAATCCCGTGCCTTGGTGAGATACCACTGGCCATCGTGGCCACCAATTGAATCCAGCCGCGGATAATAGCCCGCCAACTTCCATGCTGCTCCGATATTCTGCAAAATCAGGGTCAAGGTGATGGGATCTTTTCCATCCACCTTCTGAATCACGATGGCGTAGCGTCCCGGCGGAAGGTTGGGAATGGAGAAGGCCTGCCGGTCCGAGGAATTGTAGATGCCGCAGTAGAAATCCGCGCGCGGTAGAGTTGCCTTCGCCTGCGAAGCGTCCAGCAGGTAGGTCCCAACGATAGAAGCCTGGCCCTCAGCAAGATATGTTTTGTTGGTAACCACTGCCTGCTCGATGCCACTGAAGTCGCCGGTAATTTCCGGGATCGCGTTCGCCTTCAATGCGGCGACATCACCGTTTTTGGACATGGCGAGATATTGCTTGGCAGCGGCCTCGATGGCGCTCTTGGTGGCTGCGTCGAGGTCAGGGCCGGCAGAGCAGGTCTGGGCTTGAAGCACTGGAACGGCCGCCAAAACCACCAGACAGATTATTTGCGAGAGGGCCCGGAATTTATGCGAACGACGAAAGCGGAGCATTGGGATCATGGCATTACCTCAAGTGATGGCCGGCGCGATTTCGCCTGATAAAGCGTAAGATGCTGCTTTGCCGGTCGAAAGACGCTCACGTACTCAGCTGCCTTACAAAGGTTATCGTGACCGTTAGCAACTCGGACGGCGGGAATGGGGTTTAGAATGGGCATGCGGCGAAAACCGAATCAGTCTGACGCCGTCCAATAGATATGGTACGCCTTGGAAGAAATCTCGGGTGGGGTTTGCTGCTGGCAGCTGGAGTGCTGGCGCCTCTGGCGCGAACCAACGCACAGACTCCAAATCCGCAGAGCGCACCTTCCACAACTATGGCCCCGCAGTCAGTCAGACCTCCGGGGAATTCTCCCCCAGCCGCGGCGTCAACCGCGCCACAGCCTGCGTCTCCAGCTAAAGCGACACCATCGGCTAAAACGCATTCCCGTCGCAAAAAAACTCCAGCAGTGGCAGAAGTGCCTCAGCCACCGCCGCCGCCGCCAACCTTGGAGCAGTCGGCTCCGACGCCTCCTCAAATCAGTTATCGCAATGGACAACTGACGATTAACGCTCAGAACTCGACGCTCTCACAGGTCTTGAACGGGGTTCAGACGCTGACCGGAGCGGCCATGGAGATTCCTTCCGGCGCTAGTAACGAACGTGTCGTCGCACTACTTGGGCCAGGCCAGCCTCGTGACGTACTGAACACGCTGCTCAACGGATCAAAGTTCAACTACGTGATTCTGGGGATCACCGGCGATCCGGGAGCCGTGCAGAGAGTGATACTCACTCCTCGTCAGGCACCGGGCGCTGCGCCCACGAACACCGCGCAGAACAACGCTTCGCCTAATGCGGGTCAAGGGCCTTCGTCCGAAGAGGAGTCGCAGCCAGATGAGGGTATTCCCGTGGCGGACACGTCGGCAGAGAATCAGCCTGAGCAGCCGCCCCCACCTCCGGGAGGATTTCGGCGGCCGGTGCCGGGCGGCGGCCAGCCGGTGGGAGAACCGAACGGCTCACCGTTTGGTCAGGGTGAATCGCAGAACGTGGTTAAAACTCCGGAGCAGTTGATGCAGGAACTCCAGCAGATGCAGCAACAGCAGCAGCAGTATCAGCAGCAGCTGAATCCAGCCAACCAGAACCCACCGCAATAATCATCAACATCGATTCCGACAAGACACCTTGCCCGTCGTCGCAGGCGGTGAGAACGCTGCTTCAATTTCCTGACAGCATTCAGGCGCCAGGAGTTGCGCGACTTATTAAGCTTTCACTGTTTCTTGTACCAATGCGAGCAGCGATTCTGCATACGGTTCGCGGGCCACGCCTCGCTCCGTGATGATCGCCGACACATAGCGGTGCGGCGTAACATCGAACGCCGGATTCTCCACGCATCACGCCGTCGGGCGTGATCTGCTTGCCTGCCATGTGCGTGACTTCTCGGGCAGAACGCTGCTCTATGGGGATCTGGCTTCCATCCGGGGTTTCGAGGTCGACCGTCGAAAAAGGCGCAGCAACGTAGAACGGAATGTCCGTGCTCCTTCGCCAGCACGGCGACGGTGTAAGTGCCGATTTTGTTGGCGACATCGCCGTTGGCAGCGATGCGATCAGCTCCTACCACGACGGCGTCGATCTTTCCCAGCCGCATCATGGCGCCTGCCATGTTGTCGGAGATGACGGTGGTGGGAATGCCGTCTTTCATCAACTCCCACGCTGTCAGACGTGAGCCTTGCAAGGAACGGACGCGTCTCGTCAGCGAAGACCTGCAGATTCTTTCCCGAATCCACAGCCGCACGAATTACGCCGAGCGCCGTGCCGTAACCGCAGGTGGCCAGCGCTCCCGCGTTGCAGTGGGTGAGAATGCCGCCGGTGGCGGGAAGCAGCACCGCTCCATGCTTGGCCCATCGCCCGATTGGCGGCTATGTCTTCCACCAGCATCCTTTGGGCTTCAGCGACAAGTTCCTGCTTGATTTCGGCAATCGGCCGCGCGCTGAGCTTGCTCGAACTTGTCCTTCATGCGGCGAATTCCCCAGAAGAGGTTTACGGCCGTCGGCCGTGTCGCGGCCAATCAGTCGCATATCCGCTCGAGATCCTGCGTCAGCTCCGGCAGATCCTTCGCCTGCGAATCGCGAACGCCCAGCGCAACTCCCATTGCCGCCGTTACCCCGATGGCCGGCGCTCCGCGCACGATCATGGTGCGTATCGCATCGGCGACCTGCTCGATAGCTCTTGCAGGTAACGTAGGTTTCTTCCGTCGGGCAGCTTCGTCTGGTCGATGAAGCGCACGCCGGCATCTGTCCATTCCACAGTCTTGATCATGGTTTAGTTTACATTAGCGTTAGCTTGGGATCCGCTAATCAGATTCGTAGCTCGGCACTTACTCGAGCCGATGCGCTTCGCAGCGATTTCCCGGGACATTCGTCACCGCCGGTCGATCGCAAAAATCGCACTTCGCGCTCACCGCAAAAATCGGAGGCGGACCCATCTTCACATGTTCCGCGCGAACATCGTTGGCGGTGAACAGCGCAACAAACGGCGCCGGAGCGGCGGCTTTCTCGACGTTGGCTCGGCCATCAGCCTCTTCGCGCTCCACCAGGCACATCACTCCGACGATCTCGAAACCATATTCGCGGGCGGCCTCGATCGCCTGAATTGTCGAAGCGCCGGTGGTGCAGACATCATCGACGATCACCACCCGCGCCGGCTTAGCGCGAAAGCCCTCGATGCGCTGGCCGGTGCCGTGACGTCTTCTCCGCCTTGCGCACCAGAAATCCGTGCATCGGCTTGCCGTGCTGCGCGCTGATCACCGACGTCGCCACCACAATCGGATCGGCGCCCATGGTGAGTCCGCCGATCGCATCGGGTTTCCAACCTGCGTTATGGATTTCCTGCAGCACGGCTCGCCGGTGAGCAGAGCGCCACTCGCATCGAGCGTGGTCAGACGGCAATCGATGTAATAGTCGCTGGTGCCGCCGCTGGAAAGCTTGAATTCGTCCCAGCCGGAACGATTTCTCCGCCAACATGGCCAACAGTTGTTCGCGTGAGTTCGCTGCCATAGTTTGACGATACCACCGTTAGCCGGCGATCTTCTCCAGGTGCCGATAGTGGTCGGTTGCTATCCAAAGCAGCCCGAACAAAGCGCAGGTTGTAGCCGCAGTGCATAAGAAACGATGAGGCAACTGAATTCGTTCTCACCCGCACCATGGTGAATACCACGCCGACGACAAAGATGCTGAGGACCGGCGCCCAGGCGTAGCCGAGTTGCGCGCCGTGAATTGCGGCGAAGGCGGCTGCGGTCAACAACACCGCTGCCACCAGCCCAACCCAGCGGCGTAGCAGCGGATAGAGCAGGCCGCGAAAGAACAGTTCTTCCAGCAGCGGCGCCAACGTGATTCCGAACGTAGCCATCATGTAGGCGCTCGTCGCGTCATGGAAGTACGTGTCCATGGGCAGCGACTTGGGTATCGGCAGATAGCGCGCCAGACTCTCGATGACGACCGCCAGTACGCTGCCGCCCACCAGAAATCCCGGAGCGTAAATGCCGGGCCAGTTCCATTGAATGGCTTTGCCAAATCGCTCGTGTGAGCGGGTGCGTACCAGAAAGAATATGAAGAGCAGAACAACCGGGTAGGCGGCGGTTTGAGCGCCGATGATTACCCTGGCATCGGTGGCTAACTCGCTGAAGGAAGCGTTGCGGTAAGCGGGAACAGCGCGCGCCACGAACAACGCTATCAGGGTAAAGGCAAAGATCGCCACCAGCGTAAAAAAGAGAATGGCGAGAACATCCTTACCGGACCAGGATGGAAATGGCTTCTCCGCCGGGATTGGCATCGACTCAACGGCGGGAGC
The DNA here is from genome assembly GCA_963769235.1 of uncultured Acidobacteriaceae bacterium. GTDB lineage: Bacteria > Acidobacteriota > Terriglobia > Terriglobales > Acidobacteriaceae > Bog-257. Next base: position 13,801 of record CAVYKW010000001.1, read on the forward strand.
GCTCACCGTGAAGTCGACGATTGCCGGAGAGGATGCAGGAAGGCTCTCGACCGGATCAGGTATCGGATTTGATGGCAAAGACATGAGTGTTATTTGCGGCGCAATTTTGGCAGAACGGTGCGAGCCGACTCGGAGCCAAGACTTCAACTATCTGGCCACAGCGGTGCCGGCATCTCCATTGCCCTTATCATTGGACGTTGCAACCAGCAGTTTGGCTAATGTTTGTCCGGTATAAGACTTTTTGACTCGCGCAACCTGCTCCGGAGTTCCCTGGGCAACGATGCGCCCGCCGTCCTCGCCGCCCTCCGGACCCAGGTCGATGATCCAGTCGGCGTTGCGGATCACGTCCATGTTGTGCTCGATGATGATAATGCTATTACCCAGATCCGTCAGCCGATGCAACACTTCCAGCAACTTGCTCACATCGTCAAAATGCAGCCCGGTCGTAGGCTCGTCGAGCAGATACAAGGTCTTGCCAGTTTGGCGCTTGCTCAACTCGCGCGCCAGCTTGATGCGCTGCGCCTCGCCGCCTGACAACGTAACCGCCGATTGCCCCAAGTGAATGTAGCCTAGCCCGACATCGACCAGCGTCTGTAGCTTCTGCTTGATCTGCGGAATATTTTCCAGTATGGGCAGCGCGTCGGCTACCGGAGTTTCCAGCAGATCGGCGATCGAGTAACCCTTATACTTCACCGCCAGGGTCTCGTGATTGTAGCGCTTGCCGCCGCACACCTCGCAGAGCACGTAAACATCCGGCAGAAAGTTCATCTCGATGCGCCGCTGGCCTTCACCCTGGCAAGCTTCGCAACGTCCGCCGGCTACATTGAACGAGAAGCGCCCGGCTTTGTAACCGCGCTCACGCGACTCCGGCAACATGGCGTAGAGGTCGCGAATCTGCGTGAACACTCCGGTGTAGGTTGCGGGATTAGAACGCGGCGTGCGTCCGATGGGCGATTGATCGATGCGGATAACCTTGTCGATGAACTCGGTGCCAGTGATCGACTTGTGCTCGCCGGGCTCTTCGCGCGAGCGGTAAAGCGCTTTCGCCAACGCCTGATACAAAATGTCATTCACCAGCGTCGATTTTCCCGAACCCGAAACTCCGGTCACGACGGTCATCACACCTAAGGGAAAGGTGGCGTCGAGGTTCTTCAAGTTGTTCTCGCGCGCGCCCAGAATCGTGATGGCCTTGCCGTTCGGCGGGCGGCGGGCGAAACGATACGTGATCTGCTTCTGCCCCGAGATGTACTGTCCGGTCAGTGAACGCGGAGCCACTTCGATTTGCTCTGGAGTTCCACTGGCGACAACCTCTCCGCCATGGCGCCCCGCGCCCGGGCCGAGGTCGATCACGTAATCCGCGCGGCGAATCGTGTCTTCGTCATGCTCGACCACCAGCACGGTATTGCCGAGGTCACGCAGCGATTCCAAGGCTTGCAGCAGGCGGTCGTTGTCGCGATGGTGCAAGCCAATCGACGGCTCGTCGAGCACATACAAAACACCGCGCAACTTTGATCCGATCTGCGTTGCCAGGCGAATCCGTTGCCCTTCCCCGCCGCTGAGGGTCGCTGCCGAACGGTTCAGCGAAATGTAGCCCAGGCCAACGGCATTCAGAAATCCCAGGCGCTCGGCAATTTCTTTAAGGATGCGGCCCGCGATGCGGTTCTCGCGATCGGAGAGTTTAATCCCGGCAGCCGCTTCTACCGCACGCGCCACGGGCAGCGCGGTGAAGTCGGCGATCGACATCCCGTTTACTTTCACCGCCAGGCTCTCGGGCCGCAAGCGCTTTCCGTGACACGCAGGACACGTGGTCGCTGACATGTGATCGAGCAACCAATCGCGATAGGTCTCGGAGGAACTTTCTTCCATCGCCTGCCGCAAATACGCGAAGACCCCCAGAAAGCCGCCGCGCTTTTTCTCGTTCGGCTCAGGCCCATAAAGGATGAGGCTTTGCGTCTTGCGCGGGAGCTTCTCAAACGGCGTGGTCAGGCTAAAACCATAAGCCTCGGCCGCGAGTTGCAGGATGCGAATCAGATTTTGCGAAGCCGAGCCCGGGCCGAGCGCGCCATCCAGCAGCGGTTTGGACCAATCGCTGATAACCTTCGCAGGATCAAAATCGTACTTGCTGCCCAAGCCGTTACATTCCGGACACGCGCCATACAAACTATTGAACGAGAACGAGCGCGGCTCCAGCACCGGCACGTTGATCCCGCACTCCGGACACGCCAGCTTGGAGGAGTACATCCGCTCCTCACCGCCAACCACGACAATCTGGACCAACCCATTTGCCAGCTTCATTGCCAGCTCAACCGACGCTGCCAGGCGCCGCTCGATATCAGGCTTGACCAGCAAACGGTCAACTACCAACTCGATGGTGTGGTTCTTGCGTTTGTCGAGCTTGATCTCGTCGTCGGCAATGTTACGCAGCTCGCCATCGATGCGAGCGCGCGTGTATCCCTGCTGCGCCAGCTTGTCGAGCTCCTTCTTGAACTCGCCCTTTCGCCCTCGAACGATTGGGGCCAACACCATCACCCGGTCTTCGGGCTTCAACTCCATCACCTGTTGCACGATCTGATCGGCTGACTGCCGCGATATCGGGCGGCCGCACTGCGGGCAATGCGGCACGCCGATCGAGGAGTAGAGCAGGCGCAAGTAGTCGTAAATTTCGGTGATCGTTCCTACCGTGGAACGGGGGCTGCGGCTGGTAGTCTTTTGCTCGATGGCGATTGAGGGGCTGAGGCCGTCGATGCTGTCGACGTCGGGCCGCTGCATCTGGTCGAGGAATTGCCGGGCATAGGCGGACAGCGTCTCAACATAACGCCGTTGGCCCTCCGCATAGATGGTGTCGAAGGCGAGCGACGACTTGCCGGAGCCGCTGAGGCCGGTGATCACGGTCAAGGTATTGCGGGGAATCTCGACGTGAATGTTCTTGAGATTGTGCTGGCGTGCCCCACGTACGCTGATGCTGCTGATACCCATGGATGATTTTGCTCAACCCGCTGCGCAAACTCGCTTCCAGCCACCCCCCCGAGACACCTAGGCCGACGTCGGGGAGAGTCCCGAGACCCGATTTCAGGCGTGAACGGCTCTGGAAAGTCCGGAAGAGGGAGAGCGCAGATCTACTCACGTATCTTAGTTGTCAACACCAGTTGGCGTCAACGCGCGGTAAAGTGGCAACATCAAAGTATCTGATCGGTGGCAGAAGTGAAGAGTCGGCCGCTGCGTCAGGAACTCTGCACGATATGACAGCTTTCTTGCTCGCAATTGTGTTTGTGGTCACGCTGCTGGCCGCGTTTGTTATGGGGGTAGCGATGGCGTACTGGATTATTCGTGGAGTTCTCAACTTCTTCGATCCCAGCCGGACCGGCAACAAACCTTCCGCCAGCCCCGCCCTTGTTCCCAGCGGAGATTAGGGCTTAGCTTCTTGAGCCGATCACCTGATAAGAAATGCATCAGCGGGTGCTTTCGGGGCGTTCCGTTCAGCTTAATATTGCCTCACTTGTTACGGTCCCAGATCAGCCATCGCGGCAAACCGCCTCATTCTTATGGCGACAGCCGACACACCCTGTTGCGAAATCCATCACGCCGGAAAGTGACCCCCATCACAGCGTCTCTTAACTCCAAGTCTCACAATGCAACTGTGCTCATAAGGGCCGCCAAAGCAAGCTAATGCGGTCCTTGCCCAAAGTAATGGGATTTGAGTCCAGTTTTTATACATATATTCACTGGGAGATGTGATGAAGAAGGTCGTCTTAGCTGTTTTGGCTCTAGCATTTGCGCTGTTTTTGGCGCTTCCGAATCTGTCCTGGGCGCAGGAAGACGTGTACAAAGCGAAGTGCGCCGGTTGTCATGGTGCTGACGGCAAGGGTACTGCCGCCGGTAAGAAGATGGGAGCTCCTGAGTTTTCATCGCCGACCGTGCAGAAAGCTTCTGATGCAAATCTCGCCGATTTCATTGAGAACGGCGGACCGCAAAAGAAAGCCATGCACGCTTTCGCTAACAAAGGCGTCAGCCCTGCCGAAGCCGGCAAGCTGGCTGCCTACGTAAAAACACTGAAGTAGATTTCAGATCCGGTTGCACTCATTTCAGACCGGTTTGTACTTTGTGGCCGGTCTGGAGTGCTGCCCCTCCCCCGATTGCTTGATCGCCCGACGGCGCTGCTCCATCGGCGCCGAATTCCCTGCCGAGGTCCGAAAGGGCCCGACCCCAAGGTTGGCCGCCTTTGCCATCTTGGGGGTGGAGAACTGCCTGGGCGATCTGGCCGACCAGCGCATACCACTCGTGCTGCCTCCGGCCCTGGAGAAAGCTCATGAGCAAGGGAATCCTCTACGATGCAACCAAATGCATCGGATGCAGGCAGTGCGAGCAAGCTTGCGCCACTGAGAACGGTCTTCCCTACGACGAGAAGATTGCAGCGCAGGAAGTAACTTCCGCTCACAAATACACCACCATCCTGACCAAGGATGACAAGTTCATGCGGCGTCTCTGCATGAACTGCGAGGACCCGGCGTGCGCCTCGGTCTGTCCGGTCGGAGCGTTGCAGAAAACCAGTTTAGGCCCGGTAACCTACGACAAGAGCAAGTGCATGGGTTGCCGCTATTGCATGGCAGCCTGCCCGTTTGGGATTCCCAAGTACGAATGGGAGAAAGCGATCCCCGGCGTGCGCAAGTGCATTATGTGCAGCAAGCGCGTAGTCGCAGGCAAGCAGACGGCCTGCGCCGAGATTTGTCCCACGGGTGCCACCAAGTTCGGCAATCGCGATGAACTGCTGGAAGAAGCCAAGAAGCGAATCCATGACAGTCCGGACACCTACCTGCCTCACATCTTTGGCGAAACCGAAGTGGGCGGAACGTCAGTCCTGCTGCTGTCGTCGATCGGCTTCAACAATTTCGGCTTCCGCACGGACCTGACCGAACGCGCTCTTCCTCTCTACACGTACCAGGTCCTGTCGCGCATTCCTGATTTTGTGCCCCTCTTCGGCACGTTGCTAGGCGGAATTTACTGGATCACTCATCGCCGCGAAGACGTTGCCGAAGCGGAAGCTCACGAAAAAGAGACTAAAGGCGGTTCTCGATGACCGTTCCTCGCATTCGATTCACCTTCTGGAAGGCCGTCTTCCTCGTCATCATGGTGGCCGGCATCTACTGCACCTTCGTCCGCTTCTATCGCGGGCTGGGCGCCTCCACCAATCTCACCGACCAGTTTCCCTGGGGACTTTGGATCGGCTTTGACGTGATGTGTGGCGTGATGCTGGCGGCTGGCGGCTTCACTTTGACTGCCGCGGTTGAGATTTTCAACATCAAGCGTTTTCACTCCATCATCCGGCCCACGATTTTGACCGCGTTTCTGGGCTACCTGCTGGTGAGTGCCGCGCTGATGTATGACCTTGGCCTGCCCTGGAACATCTGGCATCCGCTGGTCATGCGCAATCCGCACTCGGTGATGTTTGAAGTTGCCTATTGCGTGATGCTCTACACCACGGTGCTGGCGTTGGAGTTCTCGCCCATCGTTCTGGAGCACTTCAATCTACAGAAGCCGCTAAGGATTGTGCGTAGTGTGATGGTGGTGTTTGTCATCCTGGGCGTGCTGCTCTCCACGCTGCACCAGTCGTCACTAGGCACGCTGTACCTCATCATGCCGAACAAGCTGCATCCCTTCTGGTACAGCCCGCTGTTGCCGGTGTTCTTCTTCCTGTCGGCGATTGCGGTCGGCCTGGCGATGACGATCTTCGAGTCGTCGATGAGTTCCAAATACTTTGGCCGTGAGCTGGAACTACCCATCCTGCGCGACTTGGGTCGCGTGCTGGTGGTGGTGTTGGCGCTCTACGGAATCCTGAAATTCGAAGACTTCTACCATCGCGGCATTCTGAAACTGGTGTTCATCTCCAGCTACGAACAACATTTCTTCCTGCTGGAAATCTTTCTTTCAGTACTGATCCCTTTGGGGCTGCTGCTGGTTCCCAAGATTCGGGAGAGCGCGCAGGGCCTTTATCTGGCGGCCGTTCTGACCTTGCTGGGCTTCGTGACCAATCGCTTGAACGTGGCTATCACCGGAGTGGAAAACGCAGTGGGCGCTCGCTACACGCCGAAGTGGACCGAAGTGGTGATCACGGCCATGTTCGTTGCGCTCGGCTTCGCGATCTTTGGAGCGGTGGCGAAGTTCCTGCCTATCTTCCCCGAAGAGAAAGCACACATACCGGCACTCAACCAGCCCCAAGCTGTATTAAGCGAATTCGCGGTGCCTGTCCATGCAGGTGACTGACAACTTGAACGGGTTCTCCTCTGTTGTAAAGCCTGAGGAGAATCCCGGTTCATTGCCCCGGAGCTGGTTCCGGCGTCTCGGGCAAAGCATCAGCACAAAACTGATGATCTCCATTTTTGTCGTCCTGATCATCATCTTTGCTCTGTTGGGCTACTTCAGCATTCAAGATCAACGCAAGCATCTGGAAGACGCAGCCTTGGTGAGCGCAGAGCAGCAGAGCGAGGTATTACGCCGCAGCGTTTCGCACTACATGCTGAACAACGACCGCAACGGTCTTTACGAAACGATGCTGAACATGGCCGACCAGCCGGGCATGGTGCGAGTGCGGATTATGAATCCCGGCGGCGTGGTCAGTTATTCCACTGAGCCTTCAGAAGTCGGCACCATGGTCGATAAGGGTGCCGAGGCCTGTTACAAGTGCCACGAGAAGTCGCAGCCACTGCAACGACTAAACCGCTCCGATCGGTTCCGTGTCTATCGGGCTGACGCGAGCCGGGTGCTCGGCGTCATTACTCCCATCGAGAACCAGCCTGCCTGCTCCAACGCTGCTTGTCACGCGCATCCAGCGAACCAGCAGGTTCTCGGCGTGCTCGACACTAACCTGTCGCTGGCCAAAGTTGATCAGAGCCTCAAGCACGAAAGCGGCGAGATGCTGGCCTTTACCGCTGTGTGCCTGATCGCCGTTGTCGTTCTGAGCGGACTGTTCGTGTGGGTCGTTGTGGATAAACCTCTTCGCGAACTGGAACATGGGACCAAGCGCATTACGAAAGGCAACCTGGGATATCAGATTCCGGTCCACTCCCACGACGAGGTTGGTGAGTTAGCGCAGTCGTTCAACGACATGAGCAATCAGCTGCAAGTGGCGGAGGCGGAGATCACAGCTTGGGCGCACACTCTGGAGCAGCGGGTCGACGAAAAAACTCGCGAATTGAAGCAGGCCCATCAGCACATGCTTCATGTGGAAAAGATGGCGGCCATCGGCAAAATGGCTGCGGTCGTCGCGCATGAGATTAACAACCCGCTATCGGGAATTCTGACCTACTCCAAGTTGGTCAAGCGCTGGATCGAGAAGAACACACCGGCCTCGACGAAGCAGGAAGAGATGAGGGGGTCGCTCGACCTGGTCGCCAGTGAGAGTAAGCGCTGCGGCGATTTAGTCAAGAACCTGTTGAGCTTCTCGCGCGTGTCGCCCATGAACCTGGAATGGAGCGACTTGAACCAGGTGATCGACCGCTGCGTTCGGTTGGTGCAGCACAAGATGGATATGGGCAACATACAACTTAATTTGGACCTCGCGGCCGATTTGCCGATGGCCCATTGCGACCCGGCTCAGATTGAGCAAGTTGTGCTCGCGATGGTGATCAATGCGATCGATGCCATGCCACAAGGTGGAAACTTGTGGATTACCACTGGCCTGAAGACGCAGTCGGCGATCGAACTCGTGGTTCGTGATGACGGCATGGGTATTCCGGAAGAGCATCTCGCACACATTTTCGAACCCTTCTATACCACCAAGGAATCTGGCGGCTCCGGATTAGGGCTAGCGATCAGCCAGAACATCGTGGAACGCCACGGCGGACAGATTGCCGTGGACTCGACCGTTGGAAGAGGCACGACTTTTAAGATTTTGCTGCCGGTTGACAGCCAGGGACCAGCGATCACCAGCGGCGCGGATAAGGCGCTGGCGAATACGAGGTAATCAGAATGACGCAAGGCAAACTGCTAATTGTTGACGATGAACTCAGCGTGAGAGATTCGCTTGCCAAGTGGTTTGCGGAGGAAGGCTACGACGTGGCCTCTGCGGAAAGCGCCAATGAAGCTCTTACTCGCGTGGCCGAGCAGAGTTTTGATGTCGCACTGCTGGATATCAAGATGCGTGGCACGGATGGCATCGAATTACAGCGGCGATTGCACGAGATTTATCCCGACATGCTGGTCATCATGATGACCGGTTATGCCTCGGTCGAGACGGCGATCGCAGCTCTCAAGAATGGCGCTTACGACTACGTGAACAAGCCTTTAGACCCGGATGAGATCGCCCACCTGGTAGCGAAGGCGATGGCGCATCGGCGCACGCAGCAGGAAAATACCCGCCTGAAAGAGACGGTGGCTGAGATTACTCCGCCCTCCGACATCATCGGCCAGAGTGCGGCGATGAAACGCATCTTCGATGCCATCGAAACAGTCGCGCCGACCGACGCTACCGTACTGGTCACGGGCGAGAGCGGCACCGGAAAAGAACTGGTGGCGCGAGCAGTCCATTCCGGGAGCCCACGACGGTATCATCCGCTAGTCGTGATTCACTGCGGAGCGCTGACGGAAAGCTTGCTGGAGAGTGAACTGTTCGGCCACGAGAAGGGCGCGTTTACCGGAGCGCAGTACCGGAAAAAGGGGAAGTTTGAGATCGCCGAAGGCGGCACGGTATTTCTCGACGAAATCGGTGACATCAGCCTGAAGACCCAGACCGACCTACTGAGAGTTCTGCAGGAACGAGAGATTGTGCGTGTGGGTGGCAATCAAACCATTAAGGTAGATTTTCGGATTGTCGCTGCCACAAACAAAAATCTTGAGCAGTTGATTGAGGAAGGCAAGTTCAGGCCTGACCTCTTTTATCGGCTGAATGTATTTCACATCGAGGTGCCGCCGCTGCGCGATCGCCGCGAAGATATTCCTTTGCTGGTCGATTATTTTGTGCGCAAGTTCTCGCGCGAGATGAGCAAGAAAATCACCCGGGTGTCGCCCGCCGCCATGAACGGACTGCAACAATACAACTGGCCGGGGAATGTTCGCGAGTTGGAGAACGCAGTGGAGCGCGCGATGGTAGTCTCCCAGGAACCGGAACTGCGCGAGCAGGATTTCACTCTCAAGGCTAAGAACAGCTTCGGCCTTGGCGTTGGGGATGTTCGCAGTCTCGACGACGTGGAGAAGGCGCACATCCTGCGTGTCCTGGATGAATGCAGCGGCAATCAGACACGAACCGCCGAGGTACTTGGTATCGATCGCGTGACGCTGCATCACAAGCTGAAGAAGTACGGCTGGAATCGGAAAGAATTGGCAACCACCAATTAGGCGCGAGCTACGAGCCAGCCGCTATGAAGTATCTTCACTTACTCCCGATCGGCCCTGTCGACGCTCAATTGCTTGAGTGGCTGGGGCAATCTCTCTACGACAAGTTTCGCGTAAAGGCGGAAATCCTCGACCCGCCTTTGGACCCGTCGTTCGCCCTACACACCGAGCGGCAGCAATATCACTCTTCCGAAATTCTCGGCAAGATGCAACGCTACATCACAGGAAACACCTGGCGCTTGCTGGGGGTAACGCAGCTGGATCTATACATCCCGATTCTGACGTTCGTTTTTGGAGAGGCGCAACTGGGCGGGCCTTCGGCAATCGTTTCCTATCATCGCCTGCAACAACAGTTTTATGGATTGCCGGAGGATATGGATTTGCTAGCGAACCGGCTGCTGGTCGAGTCGGTACATGAGTTGGGGCACACCCTGCGCCTCACCCACTGTCACGATTACCAGTGCGCGATGGCGCCGTCGCACGCCGTAGAGTGGATTGACATTAAAGACAGCGGCTTCTGTGAAGATTGCCTGGCGCGCGTGACGCAAGCCGTCTAGGCATAGCCCGGCTCTCTCTCACGCAAGGTTCAGGTTCGGACAGCGCTACTTAGCGCTTAATCGCCTTAGGCTCGTCACTCCAACTTCCGCTGAACAGCTTGCCGCGGTGTTCGGCCACCATAGCGGTTACGCCCATGATGCCCATCACCAGGAAGATCGCGAAGAAAACAACTGCAATCACGAGGACTGGCATACCTCACCTCTGGCTCCATTGTCGTTTGGAAACAAACCTGCTTCCGTGATCACAGTCACAGGGCGATGTGAGGTCCGCGCAAGGAGGCGAGCAGCGCTACGCGAGCGCTAGCCGAGCGGCCCAGACACTGCGATCACTGTCGCTCGATACCAGGCTAAGTTCCCCCCCCAGAGCTCGAAAGGTGCGGCGAGCTAGTTCAACTTCGCAAGCATATTGAGGGCTGAATTCCTTTTGGCTGGGCGACTTGCCTGGCAAGCAGGCGGGCGCCGCAATGTGAATGTTGACGTGATTCGATTCGCCCGGACCAATGTCGATGGTGACTGACTCGCCTTCGCGAGAATGCCGGAACAGATATTCCAGAAAGCAAAACAGTGCCTGCGTTAACCTGGCCCGGTCGCCACGAATCTTTAATCCCTCGGACTTCATGGTGAGAACAAGCCGCTTGTTCGCGGAATCGTAGAGGGGAAGCAGATCGTCGCAGAGTTCATTGAATAAGCTGGCGAGATCGATGGACTGCGAGAGATCGCCGGTATCGTCGGCGTCATTCAGGCCTCGAACCAGCAGCAGGCGCTGCCGCAAACGCTCGGCACATTGCAAGGCCTCAACCACGCTGCCGCGCAACTCCTCTGCTGTTTCATCGCGACACAGGGCAAGCTCAAGAGAACAATGCAAAGCAGTCAAAGGCTGGCTCAGATGGTGAAATACCTCGGAGATGAAGTCGCGCTGGCGGTCGGGATCCAAATCCGCTGTACCGGTCAAGCAAGCCCTTCGGATCGCATGCTTAACTCATAGCCCACCCCGCGAACCGTGTGAATGAGGTGGGGCGAGTGATCGCTGTCGATTTTCTTTCGCAGGTAGTTGATGTAAACGTCAACGATGTTTGTGGTTGTGTCGAACGAGAGATTCCAAACATGTTCGACGATCATGGCGCGGGTGACGCGACGGCCGGCGTTGCGCATGAGGTATTCCAGAAGCGCGAACTCCTTGGACGTGAGATCAATTCGCTTACCCGATCGTTCCACGCGGCGGGCCACTCGATCCAGTTCGAGATCGGCAACGTGCAGGACAGTCTCCACGGTTCGCGGCCCTCGTCGCATCAGAGCCCGAACCCGTGCGGAAAGCTCGGTGAAGGAGAACGGTTTGATGAGGCAGTCGTCGGCGCCGGCGTCAAGAGATTGCACGCGGTCCTCGATGCGACTACGTGCCGTCAGCACCAGAACCGGCAGCGAAGGCTTTTGTGGTCGAACCGCGCTCAGGACGCTAAGACCATCCAGTTTGGGCAGATTGAGGTCCAGAATCAACAGATCGTATTCGCTCTCCAAGGCCATGGTTCGGGCCAGTTCCCCATCGGGGGCGAGATCGACCGCATAGTGCTCTGCTTCCAAGCCCTTACGAACGAAATTGGCCAGCGGAGCATCGTCTTCCACAACTAAAATGCGCATCTGGGTAACCGTCAAGTGGTTACCTCAATTGTTGGTGCCCAAACCTGCGCGCGTCAACATATGTTTCGTTCCTCCGTGTGGAAAATGCCAAATCGGGAACGAGAGTCGCGGGCAGATCCGGTTTTCTTGCAAAGATCCGTGTGGTCGGGGCGCGTTGGGCAGAAGGGCGATTGCCGCCCAATAACGGGAAAGTGGTAGTTAAGAGTGGAGATCAGCGAACTTTTACGGGCGGGAAAACACTGGGGCGGCGCTATAATTTAACTATGGCGCGTGGTTGGGAAAGTAAATCTGTAGAAGCTCAAATAGAAGAATCTGATTCCTCATCCTCCTCGAACCCAGAGAATGTTATTTCCGCTGAGGACCTGCAAACCCAGTTTAAGAAGAAAGACCTGCTGTTATCCCGCAGGCGGGTTCTTCAGCAACTGGAGGGCAGCAGCAACGAACGGTATTCCGACCTGTTGCGACGTACCTTAGCGGACTTGGATGTTCAGATCGACTCTTTGAGCTAGTCGCCGGTACCCGCCGGCAGGCCCGAAGACCGCAGTTTTCTAACGCCTGGCGATTAGCGATCGTTTCGCTTCTCGGAGGGTAGCTTCTATGCGCCAGGCGGGCGGGCTCTCGTCACTGAACTGCACTTTCTTCAGTTCATTTGCATCTTCTAATCTTCTCCTAATCATTTCCTAAGCTTGGCGGCGTACAACGTCTGCATGACCAGTGCAAGTACCCCCTTCGGATCGGCTGATCCTGCGGTAATCGTGGCTAGTTCCAATCCTTTGCTGCGACAGCAGATCCTGCAAAATTTCCTGTCGTCCCGCATACCCGCCGCTGAGGCTATGGGCGGAGCCGATGCCCTGGGAAAGTTGGAGAGCAGCGAGTGCCAATTGCTGTTGCTGGATCGGCGCTTGCCTGACCTTGATGCCGAGGAACTCCTGCAAACTATCAATCGGCAGTACCCGGGAATCGATGTGCTTCTGCTGGATGATGCCGGCACCCCGGCAATTCCCTCGCAGTGGCGTAGTCCCGGCGCATGTCACTTGTTTGAAAGTATCGATCGTTGGCAGGCACCTACCGACCAGGGCTCGAAGAATGCTCACATCCCCACCGAGCCGTTGCCCGGAATGATCGGGCAGGCCCCCTGCATGGCTGCGGTCTATCGCATGGCCCGACTGGTGGCAGCACGCAACACCCCGGTACTGATCACGGGAGCTACCGGCACCGGCAAGGAAGTGGTGGCGACGGCGCTTCACCGCTTGAGCCCCCGTGTCAGCAAGCCTTTTGTCGTTATCAACTGTGCCGCTATCCCCGAAGCCTTGCTGGAATCAGAATTGTTTGGCTTCGTCCGCGGCGCCTTCACCGGAGCGGTTCAATCCCGAATCGGCCGCATTCACAGCGCCCACGGCGGCACTTTGTTTCTGGATGAAATCGGCGAGCTTCCGCTAGGCATACAGGCCAAGCTGCTGCGTTTTCTGGATCAAGGCGAGGTGCAGCGGCTGGGCAGCTCAGATGTTTTTCGTGTGGATGTCAGGGTGATCGCGGCTACCAATGCCAATCTCGGCGAATTGTCACAGAAGCGGCTCTTCCGCGATGACCTTTATTATCGGTTGTCAGTTTTCCCCATTGAATTGCCTCCCTTGTCGCAGCGTCGCGAAGACGTGAAACAGCTGGCCCAACATTTCCTGGAGAAGCTACAGGTGCCGGATGAACAGCAGGCACTGCCGCCGGAATCTGTCCGTATGTTGGAGAGATATTCGTGGCCGGGTAACGTGCGCGAGTTGCAGCACGTTATCGAGAGGGCGTCGATCCTCGCCGAAGGTGCCCCCATACTTCCACAACATCTGGGCTTGGCGGGAAGCGAGAACTCGCAAATGTTCCCGAGCACCCATTTTGCGTGAGAAAGATTTAATCTTCGGCTGCCACGATCGGCAGCCGTAGTGCGGTAGGGATAGGCAGATGTTGCCCAGTACACAATTCGGTATCGAGCAAACAGCTGGCAAGCCAGCAAAACCCTTGGGCACTGCTGCCAGCCCTGGGGTTGCCCACCCGCGGAACACGATCATTGGCAGCTCACCCGTGTTATTGGCGGCGCTGGACCGAGCGCGTCAGGCGGCCCGCAGCGCTGCCGACATCCTGCTGGAAGCTGAAAGCGGAACCGGTAAAGAACTGCTCGCCCGCTTGATTCACAATGACAGTGCCCGAGCTACCCGTCCGTTTGTCGCGATCAACTGCGCGGCCGTCCCCGAGACCCTGTTAGAGAGTGAACTGTTCGGCCATGTTCGCGGCGCCTTCACCGGGGCGCTGTCCACTAGTCCCGGCAAGTTTACGCTGGCCAATGGCGGCACTCTGCTGTTGGATGAAATTGGCGAGATGCCGCCTCCGGTACAGCCCAAGCTGCTGCGGGTGCTGCAGGAGCGGGAATTTTACCGCCTGGGAGACATGCACCCGCTGTACGTCGATGTGCGTGTGATTGCCAGCACGAATCGTTCTCTGCAAATCCTGGTGCGCGAAGGACGATTTCGGGAGGACCTGTACTACCGGCTGAATGTGATCCCTTTGTCGCTGCCCCCTCTTCGCGAACGGGGGGAGGACGTTATCGAACTAGCCGAATATTTTGCCGCCAAGTTCGCTTCTCCAGCGCTTCCTCCGCGGCTGACAGAAGCGTTCCGAGCTGCACTTCGTCGCTATTCCTGGCCGGGCAACGTTCGCGAACTGGCGAACACAATCCAGCGCGTGGTGGCGCTTCGCCCGGGCAATGAAATCGGAGAAGAAGCCTTGCCCCTGCTGCAAACCGCTACTGTCTTGTCTGTCCCCTGGCTGAAGCCGGGGCTTTCCCTGCGCGAGTTGGAGAAGACGCTGCTGGAAATCACCTTGAACGCTACCGCCGGAAACCGCACCCATGCCGCCGAGTTGCTGGGGGTGAGCCTGCGAACCGTGCGCAACAAGATTCGCGAACATGGGCTCCCGCCCCGGAGCCTGCTATGAGTTTGCTCGACACTCCGCTGGTCGTAGCCCTGAGTCATTCGCTGGACCTGATAGCCCAGCGGCAAAGCTTGGTGAGTGAAAACATCGCCAACATCGACACTCCCGGTTATCACACTCGAGACATTGATTTCCGCCAGGAACTGGAGCGCGCAGTAACCCTGGATCAAGATGTGTCCGGGGCACCCTTGGTTCGCGAAGTTCGGGGACTGATTGAACGTCCCGACGGCAACAATGTAAGCATTGATCGCGAGAGCCTGCTGATGGCGCAGAACCAGCTTCAATTTCAGACAGCGGCGCAGCTGTTGCATTCGGAATTTAATCGCCTTCAATTGGCGATCACCGGAGGTGGGCAATGAGCCTGTTCGACCTGTTCCAGATCAGCGGAACGGCGCTGACAGCCGAGCGGCTGCGCGCCGAGGTGGCAACCAGCAACCTGGCCAATTCGGAGACTACCCGCACTCCGGAAGGAGGGCCTTATCAGCGCCACATGGTCGTCTTTCGCAGCCAACCCGCGTCTCCCTTCCACCTGCTGTTGACCGGTTCGCTGGCTCGATCCAGCGCAACCTCGGCGGGCGGAGTCGAAGTGAGCCAGGTGGTCGCGGATCCGGCGCCTGCGCTTCGCCGTTATGAACCAGGACACCCGGACGCAGACCAAGATGGCTACGTGGCATATCCCGACATCAGTCCGGTGCAGGACGAAGAGGCCTCAAATCTTCTGCTTTATCAAAGGGCTTACCAGGCCGCTGCCGAGGCAATCTCAACCGTCAATCAGATGTTGGAAACCGCCATCAATATGAAGACATCATGAGAATCTCTCCCCAGACGTCCGAGATTGTGCCGAATGCGCTGCGTATTTCCGACCAGCAGGAGCAAACGGCGCTTTCCCAGTTGACCAGCGGAAAGCGAGTGAACGTCGCTTCCGACGATCCTTCGGCGGCCGCGCTGGAGGTGAATATTGCCTACCAGATCGACAGCTGCGATCAGTTTTCACGCAGCATGTCGAGCGTCTACTCGGAATTGCAGACGGCAGACTCGTCGTTGAACTCGGCTGTGACCGCCTTGCAGCGCGCCATCACGTTGGGTACCGAAGGCGCCAACGGCACCATGTCGCAGCAGGACCGTGATACGGTGGCCCAGGAGGTGACTGGCATCCAGCAGCAGGTGTTGAGCGTCGCCAACCTCAGCTACAACGGACATTACGTTTTCGCGGGAACCGCCAATTCCCAACCGCCTTACGTCGCCGATGGAACCGGCAGCGTGACCTACCAGGGCAACGATAATGTGAATTCGGTTGAGATTGGAACCGGACGGACCATCGCCATCAATCAGCCTGGCAGCCAGCTATTCTCGGCGGCAGGAGCCAATGTTTTCCAGTCCTTGAACGACCTCGTCACCGCATTACAAAACCCGGCCAGCACCACCGACGACATCGGCAACGCGACCACCGAGATACGAAACGCTTACGACCAACTCACTTCGGCGAGAACCTTCTACGGCAGTACAGTGGACCAGGTGCTCAGCAGCCAGGACTTCGTGAATAGCGAACAGGTGCAATTAAGCCAGCAGCAGAATTCGACTATCGGGGTTGATATGAATGTCGCCGCCACGAACTTGACGAATGCAGAAGCAGCGCGCACCGCCACCGTTCAAGCTGCTGCCGATATGAGCAATGTCAGCTTGATGGATTATTTGTCGGCAGCTTCAGGGACCTGATCTCCTGGGCGGGGTTAATGTTACGCTGGTGTGGTCATGACTGCTGATGAAGTTAAGCAACTGCTGCAACTGACGCCACTCGCGATCGAAGGCGGATTCTTCCGCGAGACCTATCGATCCCACTGGAGGGTGACCGCAGAATATCTACCCGACGGCGTTAGCGGCTCGCGTTCCATCGGCACCGCAATCTACTACATGATCACGCCGGAAACCTTTTCTGCGCTGCATCGCCTGCCCGGAACCGAGGTCTTCCACTTTTACCTGGGCGATCCGGTGATCATGCTTCAGTTGCTCACTGACGGCACGTCTCGCACCATCACCCTGGGATCAGATTTGGCAAATGGGCAGCAGCCGCAGGTCGTGGTTCGGGGACAGGTATGGCAGGGATGCAAGCTCGCGCCCGGGGGAAAATGGGCTTTGATGGGAACGACGATGTCGCCCGGCTTCGACTACGCCGATTACGAGAATGCCGGTCGCGAGGCTCTCATCGCCCAATATCCAGGCGCGGCCAACGACATCTGGGAGTACACGAAGTAGCGACGGCCTTCTGTCCCGGTCGCCGACTTCCTTCCGCGAGCAATTAATTCACGGCTGCCGTGCACGGATTCGACAGCTCAGGCGCTATCGGTTCCTCCAGATTCTTGAACCACAGCTCCAGCATGAGCAGCGCATAGATCTGGTGATGGTTGTCCCGGCGTCCGCTGGCATGTTCGTCAAGCAAGTAACGCACAAACTCTGGCGACGCGATGCCGCGGCTTAGAAACGGTGTACCCAGCAAGGTATCGTGAGTCAACTCCCGGAGCGGGCCGCGGAACCAGTGGTCGATTGGCACGCCAAAGCCCATCTTCGATCGTGTCAGTAGCTCCGGCGGCAACCGATCACCTAACGCTTCCAGCAGTATCTGTTTTCCTTTGCCGTTCTTGAATTTCCAGCTGGTAGGAATTCCCGTGGCAAACTCCGCGAAACGGTGATCCAGCAAAGGACAACGCACTTCCAACGACGCCGCCATCGAGGCGCGATCGACTTTCGCCAGGAAGTCGCCGGTCAGCAGATTTGTCGCCTCGAAATACATAAACTGCGACCGAATATCCGTCCCCTCGGGCAGGAAATTGTCTGGTAGCATGCGTTGCAGGAACGCGGCATCGGCCGGCAGCATCCAGTCCGGAGTCAGCATTTGCTTGCGCAAGAAGTACGGCACGTAATTGGCATTGAAGTAGAGGTCCAAGCTCGTCGGCGAACCGGCTCCGTGGAGGAAGTTCTTGCCATACGCCGAGTACGGCAGCAGGTTCGAAGTTAACCGCATCAGCTTCCGCACCGGTCGCGGAACGCGGTCTAGGAACTTCAGCTTTTCCATGCGGTTCAGGATGGAGTAGCCGGCGAAAAACTCATCGCCTCCATCGCCGCTGAGCGCCACCTTGACATGTCGAGCCGTAAACTCCGACACAATGTAGGTCGGGATAGCTGACGAATCCGCGAACGGCTCATCGTAGTGCCGCACCAGTTTCGTCAGCAGTTCCACTGAGTCGGGGCGCACCACAATTTCGTGGTGGTCTGTTTTATATTTCTTTGCAACCAGCGAGGCGTAGGCCAGCTCGTTGTACGCCGCTTCCTCAAATCCGATGGAAAACGTCTTAATCGGCTCGGCACTTTGCAGAGCCATGGAAGCCACCACCAGACTGGAATCGATTCCGCCGCTCAGGAACGCGCCCAGCGGAACATCTGCAATCATGCGAATGCGCACGGCCTCGTCGAATAGCTCGCGCAACCGTTCGCAAGTCTGCGGCTCGGTCAATCCGTTCTGATTCTCTTCGCTGAAGGGCGGCAGCCTCCAGTAGCGGCCTTCTTTCACATCGCCGTCGACCGAGCACTCCATCCAACAGCCCGGCATCAGCTTTCGTATGGCAAGAAACGGGCTGTACGGATCGGCGATGTAGGTGAACTGAAAGTAAAGCCGCAGCGCTTCGATATCGAGATCGAGCGGGACGCCGGCCACTCGTAAACACTTCAGTTCGCTGCCAAAGTAAAAACCGGATGGGGTCTGTGCGTAGTAGAGGGGTTTCTTGCCGAAGCGGTCACGCGCCAGAAAGATCTTGCGCTGTTTCGCATCCCAGATGCAGAAGGCGAACATTCCACGCAAGCGTTTTAGCGCCTCGGGGCCTTCCTCTTCGTAAAGGTGGACAATCGTTTCCGTGTCGCTGTTGGTGCGAAACTGATGTCCCCGCGCAATCAGATCGTCGCGCAGTTCCTGATAGTTGTAGATCTCACCATTGAAGACGATCCAGATGGAGCCATCTTCGTTTGAAATCGGCTGATGACCTGTACTGAGATCGATGATGCTGAGGCGGCGCATGCCGATGGCGCATCCACCATCGACGTAGTAGCCGGCATCATCGGGTCCGCGATGACGGATGACGTCGCACATGGCCCGCACGTCTGCAACTTGCGCCTGGCTGTTTCGAAGGAGAAACCCAGCAATCCCGCACATGTAATACAGATGCTATCACTCAGACGGAACGGTTCGCCAACCGGAAACAAAGGTGCTGCGGTCTCCGCTGCCGCTCCGCTGGCCCGGCCGCCTGGGGACTGCCATCTGATTCACTCTTCTCCATTTCGTTTTAGGGATATGCGACAATGAATGCCTGTTCCGAGCGATAGATACCCTGGGGAATCTTTTCTAGCATGAGTCAACACGCGACGGAAGTTGCCGCCGGCGAACGGTTCGAGTTTGGCAAGAACTGGACATGGTTCTTACAGACGCTTACCGATGAAAAGATCAATGAGGCCGTCGTTTCTGTCAAAAACATGCTCGAGGTGGATACACTCGCCGGCAAAACCTTTCTCGACATTGGATCCGGCAGTGGCTTGTTCAGTCTTGCGGCTCGGAAGCTGGGCGCCCGGGTTCATTCTTTCGACTATGACCCCAACTCGGTAAGCTGTACCGCTGAACTCAAACGCCGTTACTTTTGCGACGACCCGCAGTGGGTGGTAGAGTCCGGCTCCGCCCTGGATCGTGATTATCTTGAGTCGCTGGGCAAGTTTGACGTGGTTTACTCCTGGGGCGTGCTGCACCATACCGGCGATATGTGGACCGCACTGGCGAATGCCGCCACGCTGGTGGCTGCCGGCGGCAAGCTTTTCATCGCCATCTACAACGATCAAGGAACCGCGAGCCGGCGCTGGACGCGAGTCAAGAAGTTTTACAATGATGCTCCTCGCGGTTTGCGATTTCTGGCAGTCTGGCCGTCATTCTGGGTACTCTATTGGCGCCGGCTGGCGAAAGATTTCCTCCGAGGGCGGCCTTTCCAAACCATTCGGGATTACGGCAAGCAGAATCGCGGCATGTCGTTCCGGCAAGACTTGATCGACTGGGTGGGTGGCTATCCGTTTGAGGTAGCGCAGCCCGAGCAGATTTTCGATTTCTACCGCCAGCGAGGGTTTGTTCTTACGAGGCTGCTGACGTGCGGCGGAAGCCTCGGTTGCAACGAATTCGTCTTTGAAAAATCAGCGACACTACGTAGCTGATGAATGCGATAACGGTGTGATGCGACGAGCGATCAAGAAATGTCTGGATGCCGGGTTTCTCGTCTTAGCGCTGCCCGCCGCGCTGGTGTCGGGCTTCGGTCGCATTAAGCCGGTCTATGTTTTCTTCGCTCAGTCATACGCCATGATTCCAGGGGGCATCGGCGACTTCCTCCGAGTTGCCTACTACCACCTCACGCTGGCCGAGTGCGCAATGTCGAGCCGTATCTCGTTCGGCTCATTTTTTGCTCACCCTGAAGCTCGCGTCGGCTCGCGAGTGTATGTAGGCAGTTATTGCATTCTCGGCAAGACGGTCATCGGCTCGGGCACGCAGCTTTCGTCAGCAGTGCAGATTCTAAGCGGCCAGCATCAGCACATTCGCGAAAACTCAGGCGCGTTTCACCAGGCAGGAGACTTCATTCCGGTCACGATCGGCGCAGATTGCTGGATCGGAGCGGCAGCCATTGTTATGTCTGACATTGGGGCACGTACGACCATTGGCGCAGGATCGGTTGTGACTCGACCCATCCCAGCCGACTCGGTCGCGGTGGGCAGCCCTGCCCGGGTGGTACGTAGCGAAACTCCCACAGAGTCGGACACAGCGGATCAAAGTGGCGCCGGATCGCGACAACTCGTTGCGCCGGCAAATACAAGCGCCACGAAAACGCAACTATCATGACAAATCGCCCAAATCCAATTCGGCTAGCGATGGTGGCAGGCGCCCGGCCGAACTTCATGAAAGTCGCGCCATTAATGAAGGCGCTGGCTGACGATCCTGATTTCGACGTGATCTTAATCCACACCGGACAGCACTACGACGACAACATGTCGGGACAGTTCTTCCGCGAGTTAGGCATCGCAGCGCCGCAATATCATCTCGAGGTTGGATCCGGAACGCACGCTCAGCAGACGGCCGAAGTCATGAAGCGAATTGAGCCAGTTTTCGAAGAGGTAAAGCCGGTCGCGGTTGTTGTCGTCGGCGACGTGAACTCCACCGCCGCTGCAGCCTTGGTGGCGAAGAAGCTTGGCATCGATGTCGTACATGTAGAAGCCGGGTTGCGCAGCTTCGACCGCTCCATGCCTGAAGAAATCAATCGTATTGTCACGGATTCCATTGCGGATCTGTTTCTGATTACGGAAGAAAGCGGACGCACGAATCTTCTGAAGGAAAACATTGCGCCGGAGAAAATTCATCTGGTCGGCAATTTGATGATTGATTCGCTGCGCCAAAATCTGGAGAAGGCCCGGCAATCCCACATCGTAGAGCGGCTCGGGGTTAAAGGAAAGCCGTACGGAGTGGTTACGCTGCATCGTCCGGCCAACGTCGACGATCCCAATGCTTTGACTGAGATCCTCGGCGCTCTCTCAGTCATCGCGGAGACTCTGCCCCTGATGTGGCCGATGCATCCCCGGGCGCGAAGCAGAATTACCGCCAGCGGAATCTCACTCGCGTCGGGACTTCGAATTCTGGAGCCTCTAGGTTACTTGGAGTTTTTGTGTCTGGAGGCTAACAGCACCGTTGTGTTGACTGACTCCGGGGGCGTGCAGGAGGAGACCACGGCGCTTGGCGTTAATTGTCTGACATTGCGGGACAATACCGAGCGCCCCGTCACCATTGAGCTCGGAACAAATCGGCTTGCCGGCACGAGTAAAGTCAGCATTCTGACAGCGTGGGAGGAGATGCAAAGAACAGCGTCGAAGCGAGAAACTCCTCCATTGTGGGATGGCGAGGCAGGTGCTCGCTGCCGCGAAGTTCTGCGTCAACTCTACTCTAAGGACGCTGCTCCGATACCCACTCAAGGTCGTCACGCCGCGACCCCATCCTGAGATCGGTTTCACCGCTTTCTGCACTCCGCTCGATGCGAAAACTTCTCATCATCGCTTATGCGTTCCCTCCCTTTCCAGCTCCTGGATCGGCGCGGCCCTGGCGCTTTTACAAATATCTCCCTGAGTTCGGATATGAGACATACGTACTGACGGCTACGCGTCCGGAGAAGCCTTGGCCCCGAGTTACATTCACTCCGGCACCGGGTGTCTCATTCAGCGAGCGGGTGCTGCGAAAATTTCTATTTCCGGTTGACGATGATGTTTTGTGGACTCGGCCCGCAATTGCTGCCGGCAAGCGACTGCTCGCGGACACGCCGATGGATGCAATCTTATCGACGATCCCGCCCATTCACGGCCACACGATCGCATACGGGCTGAAAAAGAAAACAGGCGTACCGTGGATCGCTGATTATCGCGATCCCACTGTCGGTAGCCCGTTTCGCCCCGCTACAGGCTTGCCGGGATGGATGGATCGCACCATGGAGAAGCACTTCTTCAAGTCTGCCGACCTCTTGCTGACCGTCACAGATTACGTCCGGCAAGAGTTCATTCAGCGCTGGCCCGGGATCGAAAGCAAAACCGCCGTGTTGTGGAATGGGTTTGATCCCGAAGAAGACATTGGCCCAAGGCCGATACCAGATCGGCCGTATCGTGTCCTCGCGCATTTCGGCAGCTTGTATGGCGGACGAACTCCGGTGCTGCCCATGTTGTCGATCGACAGGCTCATCGGCCGTGGGCTGCTTGATCCAGGGCATCTTCGGCTGCGGCTGATCGGATCGATCGAGCCGGCTATTCTGGAAAAGAATCGGCAGCTTTTCGATCGGCTGACAGATAAGGGCTGCCTGGAGTGCCTTGCTCCGCAACCGCGCGCGCAGGCCCTTCAGGCAATGATGGAGGCAGACCAGTTGCTGCTCGCGGACAACAACGAATCCGGCATTGGCCAGACTGTGCCCGCCAAACTATTCGAGTATGTTCGCGTCGGGCGTCCGATTCTGGCGCTCACGGCCGCAGGATCGCCCGTCGAAAGGATATTGACCAGCAGCGGGGTACCCTTTGTTGGCCTCGCGCCTCAAATGGATGAAGCGGCAATCGACGCTCGCATGATCGAGTTTCTGGATATGCCGAGCGATCCAGTCCAGGTCAGTGAGCGATTCTCCTCTGAGTTCGACGGCCGCAAGCAGGCGCAGACGCTGGCAGGTTTGATCGACGCCATGCTGGAGCGCAAGAAAATCAGTAAAACTCGCTAGGCGCGGGTTGTCGCGACGTGCGCCGCATCCTTGGCCGATCGAGTATCCGACTCAACCATCATGCGCACTAAGCCTCTGAAGTCCACAGCAGGCTGCCACTTGAGCGATTCCCGTGCCCGAGTAGCGTCCCCCCGCAAGTCGTGAATCTCGCCGGTCCGAAAGAGCTTCGGATCGACTTCAACGTAGTCGTTCACTACATCGGCGACGTTGTGCCCTTCAGGGACGAGATCCAGGCAGCGGAGCACCTCGACCACAAATTCATACACGCTATGTGACTCACCAGTCGCGATCACGTAGTCCGCCGGCTTGTCCTGCTGTAACATCGCGTGCATGGCGCGAATGTAGTCGCCCGCAAATCCCCAGTCACGGCGAGCCTGCATGTTCCCGAGTTTGACTTTGTTCTTCTTGCCCTGAACCCAGTCAGCAGATGCCAAAGTGACCTTGCGAGTCACCATCTCCGGACCGCGTCGCGGTGACTCGTGATTGAACAGGATGCCGCCGACGGCATAGATGCCGCGAGCGCGATAAACCTCGCACAGCCGGTGCGCCGCTGTCTTGGAGACGCCGTACGGCGACGTCGCCGCCATGACGGTGTCTTCGTTTCGCAGGCCGTTCAGATTGCCATACATCTCCGAGCTCGAAGCCTGATACACGCGCGTGTCCGGCTTGAGGCGCTCAACGATGTTCAACATGCGCGCTAACCCGCCAACATTGATGTCGAAAGTCTCGGCCGGAAGCTGCCAGCTGGTGGGTACAAAAACCTGGCCAGCCAGGTTGTAAACCTCATCCGGATCAGCTTTGGCGAATGCAACCTCCAGCGACACGGCGTCGCGCATGTCGCCGTACAGGACCTCGACCTGCTCTTGAACATGAGAGAGCCAACGCATAGTTCCGGATTCGCGACGTACCAATCCGTAGACCTTGTATCCCAGATCAAGTAGGTACTCGGCAAGGTAGCTACCGTCCTGGCCGGAGATTCCGGTGATGATTGCTTTCTTCATATTGGTGCAATTTCTCCTGAGGCGAAATCCGGTCTGCGTGACCGCAACGCTGGCAGGATTCAGCGCAACGACGGTGCTGCAATTCCCGCCAAAAGAATATCTTACCGGAGCGAGAATCGCGGGCAGAAGTTAGGGAGTGTAAAGGCCCTAGCGGCCTCCACGTCCTAAGAGGAGGATTTTGATGGTAGAAAACATGATGAACAGGTCGAGCCCGAAGGATACATTCTTGATATAGAACAGGTCATACGCCAGCTTGTCGCGGTTGTCTTCCAGCGTAACGTTGTATCCGCGATTAATTTGGGCCCATCCCGTGGCGCCCGGCTTCACCAGCCAGCGCTCTCGATAAAACGGAATTTGCGCCGCGCATTCTTCTTCCTGCTGGGGAACGAATGGACGCGGCCCCACAAAGGCCATGTCACCCTTAATGATGTTAAACAACTGCGGTAGCTCGTCGATACGCAGGCGCCGCAGCCACTTGCCTACGCGAGTCACGCGCGCGTCTTCGTGCTCGGCCGGGGTCAATGCCTTCTTGTCGGAGCCGTCATACATCGAGCGGAATTTAAAGACGGTGAACAGCTTGCCGTGTTCGCCAACGCGTTTTTGGCGAAAAATCACCGGACCGGGCGAGTCCAGCCGAACCGCGATCGCCGCCAGCAGCATCAACGGTGAAGTCAGGAGAATTGCCAGGCTGCCCAAGAAGAGCGATACCAGTCGTTTGTAAACCCGAAGCCCAGCCCGCACATGGAATCCGGGAGAAAACAGCAGCCAGCTCAAACGCAGCGAATCGAGCGGGATCTTGCCGGTAATGCCTTCGTAGTATTCCGGACCGTCCTGGATGTAGACGCCGCGAGCTTTCAGGCGAAGCAAATTCTGCACTTGCAGTCTGCCCCTGCGGTCACCCATGGTCACCACGATGCGACGCACGCCTTGCTGAAGCACAAGCTCTTCCAGATTATCTTCATCGAAGCGCGGGATGGTGTGAACTCCCGTCTCACTCTGGCCGACAAACCCAACCACGCGCACGCCAAGCTCCGTACGGTTGCCAATCTCTTTCATCAACGAGCCCGCCAACGGCCCATCACCATAGAGGATGGCACGTTCGGAAAAACGCGCTGACCGGTTGAGGACAGCAAACAGCTTGCGCCATGCGGGAACGGTGATCGCAACAATGGCCACGCCGATCCACAGAATGCTGCCGGCCAGCCTGACATCCGGGAAAGCATAGTAGAGGATCGACAGGCTCACGAAGCAGCCGCCAAGGACGCCCACCAGGCGGGTGACCACCTCGCGGCGATTCGACAGTACGATGGTGTTGTAAAGGTCGAAGTAGTACATCAACAGCAGGAAGATGCCTACAACCAGGAAGATGCGGCCGAAGCCGTTCTCATAGAGCAGGTAAATGTTGGCGTCCGCCGGTGTTTCCGACCAAAAGATCACCGCTGCCACGAAGCCGAGGGTGACAAGCAATCCCTCGGTCACCGTGAGCAGCAGTGTTCTGGTGGGGAAATAGGCGTTGAACAGACGAATCATGCAGAGGCCGCTTTGACCCGTTCCGCTTCTCTCTTGGCTTCTTTCTTAGCTTCCTTCTTCGCCTCTTTGAGTTCTTTCTTCGACTTGCCCGAGGTGCTGTCGCTCCCGTAATAGTGGTCGTAATCGATATTCAACATCGAAGCCTGGTTGAATACCAAGCCCAGCAGTTTCGATTTCTCGATCGAGTCAACCGCCTTATTCAGCACCTTGCGACGAGTAAAGCCTTCGCGCACGACCACCAAGACGCCATCGCAGTAGCGGGCCAGCGAAGCCGAGTCAGCCATGGGAAGCATCGGTGTCCCATCCAGCAGGACCCAGTCGAAGCTCGACGAAATCGTTTCCAGCATCTTGGCAAAGCGCTCGGATTCGAGCAGAGGCGTAGGCTCGTGGATCGACTTGCCAGCTGCCAGAAACCATAGAGGCAGATCTCTGACCTGATACAACGAATCTTCCAGCGGAAGTTTGCCTTCGTCCCAGTCGGAAATTCCCCGCAGCGGGCTGCTGGACAGCAACGTAGCAACCGTGGGACGGCGCAAGTCTGCTTCGATCAGCAGCGTGCGCTGATTGTGGCGGCGCGCCAGCGTCAACGCCAGGTTAGCAGCTACCACCGACTTACCCTCATCGACGGTGGAGCTGGTAATCAAAATCTTCTGCAAGCGACGCTTGTTCTGCATGTGGGCTAAACGGGTGGCCAGCACGCGAAACATCTCGGCTCCGGTGCTTTCCGGCGCAGCAATCGATACCAGGCGTTGCTCCGGTGTGGGCACCGGATGCAGAACGCGATCAGCCGGTACCTTCAGCCAGGTGGCATCAACCGGTTCGGCAGCAAGCGAAGCGGCAGCCGCTCCCACGCTGATGTGTTCGGACGGCTCTGCAACCAAAGGCGAGGCACTTGGATTGTCACCTTGGGATTTCTGTAACGCTTCGTACACTCGACTCATAACTAGATTCTCCTCGCGGCAGTGGTTTGCATAGTTTTGTCAGCTTCGAGTTCCTGGCTATCCATGGTGCGCAGCATGCGGAACAACGAACGTAATAGGCTCTCGTTATTTTCCTCGCGCGCGGCTGCTGCCAGCGGAACTTCTTCCGGCAAGGAGGGACTGATCAACCGGAAGTCGGCCGCAACATCGGTGACCATCTCTGCTGTCACCGGCCGCTGCTCAGAGGAAAACGCGCTTACCATAGTATTTTCACAAAGGTTGTTGATAATGCGCGGAATGCCGCGCGAATATTCGAACAGCTTTCCCAGCGCCTCATCAGAAAAGATGGGCGGCTCCGGCGGTGCTCCAGCTCGCTCCAAACGCGACAGAACGTAGGCTCGGGTCTGAGGCTCGTCCAACGGCAGCAGCTGACAGCGCAACGAAATTCGTTGCTTCAGTTGCCTCAGTTCTGGTGAGTCCAGAACCAGCTCCAGTTCCGGCTGGCCCATCAGGACAATTTGCAGCAGCTTC
Organism: uncultured Acidobacteriaceae bacterium; assembly: GCA_963769235.1. GTDB lineage: Bacteria > Acidobacteriota > Terriglobia > Terriglobales > Acidobacteriaceae > Bog-257. The sequence goes on from CAVYKW010000001.1 coordinate 40,584, forward strand.
TGCTGCGAAGTTTCAAGATTGGTCAGCAAGCGAATCTCTTCCAGCAAATCGGCGCGCAGCGCTTGCGCTTCATCCACCACCAGGGCAGTGATGAGTCCGCGTGCGTGTCGCTGAATCAGGAAGCGATTCAGATCAAGCAACATCTCGGTTTTGGTGCGCCCGGCATAAGGTAGCCCGAAGTCCGCCATGATGTATTGGAAGAATTCCACCACGGGCAACAAAGGGTTGAACACATACGCGAAGGCGATATTGTTCTTGCGCAGCTCCGAAAGCAAGCAGCGCACCAGCAGCGTCTTGCCTGTCCCCACCTCACCGGTGATTACGATGAAGCCCTTCCGCCGGCCAACTCCGTAGTGCAAGTTGGCCAGAGCTTCGTTGTGCCGAGGCGTTGGATGATAGAAAAACGGGTCAGGGCTAATCTCAAAAGGATTACGCGTCAACCCGAAAAATTGTTTATACATGCACTATCCCCACAAGTAGGCGTAGACGACACCCGAAGGAAGCAGGATCAGGATTATCAAGGCCGCGGCTACAGCCAGCCACGGCTTCCAGCGTGCCGCCCGAATTTCCTTCGGCGTCGGCAGCGCGGGAATTTCCGCGAGCACCGGCAAATTCACCGTGTCGTTGAGAGCCTGCTCGTTGCGGATCTTGTCGTCGAGCACTTCCGATCCGAATCCAAACAGTACCGCCAGAGCCAGGCCGGCTGCTATGGCTCCCAGGGAGAAGCGGAAGCGATCCGGGAAGCTGGCCTTATCCGGAAGACTTGGCGGATCGACGATGCGGAACTGCGCGCCTTGCTGCTGGCGCTCCAGACTAGTGGCCAACGCGGAGTTCTGCTTCTTGGCCAACAGTTCGGTGTATTCCTTCTTCATGTTGCCGAAGTCGCGGGCCATGTCGCCCATCTCGGCTTCGACCGCAGGCGTAGCATTCAAACGAGCCTGATAAACCTGCGCGGCTTGTTCCAGGCGCTGGATCTGACGCTCGCTGTTCTCGATCTCCATGTGGTTGATCTTCAACTGGCTCTTTAACTGCACCAGAGGAGCCTGGGCCTGAATCTGCTGCGGGCTGGCGTTATTGGACTCCATGTTGTCCTTCGCCTCGGTAGTCAGATCCTTCTTCAGTTTCTCCAGGCTGGCTATCGTTTCCTTCAGCTTCTTCACGTCCGGATGGTCGTCCGTGTATCGAGCTTCCATGCTGGCCAGACTGGCACGCGCGCTCTCCAATTGCTGATCAATGTTGTTGGAGACGCCAGCCGAGTCGCTCAGAGACTGATATTGGTTCTGCAAGCTATTCAGATAGGTCTGCTGCTGGATAGCCCGTTCACGGGCGGCCTGAGCAGCCTGCATCTGAGCCTGAATTCCATTTAGGATCTGGATGTTGCTTTGCAGCTGCTGGGGCAGCGATCCGTCATGCTGGGCTTCGAAAGCCCGCAACTTGGATTCCTCGTCGGCCAGAGTCTGTCCCAGTCCTCGCACTTGCGAGTCCAGGAAAAGCGTGGTCGCTTCGGATTGCTCCTGGCTGGCGCGAACGTTCTCATCAACGAAGAACGAGGTCAGCGCGATATCGACCTTCTGGGCAATGGCGGGATCCTTGGCCGCGTAAGAAATCTTGAACGCAACCAGTTCCTGCTTTCCATTCACGGCCGGTGACTGAACCAGGTCCATCTTGATATCGTCGCGCATGTTCTTGACCTGGTCGTCCGGAGAGTTCGCATCACCGGGGTACAGCTTGAATCGCTGTACCAGACCGAGCAGGCGGGTACGGCTCAGTACCTGCGTACTCATACTTTGTACGCGATCCGCCAGATCGACTTGCACGTTGGGCGCGACCAGGGTGCTGGGCACCTTCGGCGGTTCCACAAGAACGACGCTCTCCGAAGTGTACTTGGCCGGAATGATCCAAGCTGATGCAAACACCAGCAGCCAGCCGAAGAAAAGAGGGCCCAGGATCCACCACTTGCGACGAACGACTATCGCCCAGTAGTCATCGATACCCTGCATTGATTTCTGATCATCTAGTTCATCCATCATATTTACCTTCCAAGTGTGTGGCCCCAACCGTACCGGAGCGTGATTCCTATACCATTTGTGGTCAACGAAGCTGGCCCGCCAAAGTAGTTATCGCTTTGGTGGATGAAGGCGTAATAGAGATTCGCATCCCATGCTTCCGAAATCTTGCGGCTGAAACCAATCGCCCCCTGGAACGATTTCAGGTACTGATCGGCGCGATAAGGCGAAATCGATACATTGTTGTTATAGGCACCGCCGATGCGAAATCTCCAGCGAGGGGTCAACATACGCAAATACGATATGTCTGCCTGGTACAGGGTGGCTGCACCCAGCAGGCCTCCACCGTTGGTGACCCGGTGACTTGCCCTTAACCGTATGCCATCGCGCGACCTGGTCCAGGCTAGAGTTCCGCCTTCAGCCAGATTGAACTGGCTACTGTGCTGGATCTCATAAAGACATCCGTAAGGCGGCACGCAAAGAATGGGCACTTCGTCTTTCGTATTCGTCAACTCAGGACCGAGCCAGCCCGTTACCACCAGTGACTTGTTGACCTTGTAACTGGCAAAACCTTCAAACATCTGAATGCCGGCGCGCGACTGCCCGTGACCAAAATCAAGAGCAGTGAAGTTGTAGCCGCCACCAGCCTGGAATCGCGGCGAGAAATCGTGCTCGTAAAAGCCCGCTCCGCCCCAGGTATAGGAGTTCTGAAACCCGTATGTGCCCCTGATAAACCTCTGGAAGCTTTCGCTCCCGGAGAAATCCAACGAATCGTGCGCACCAAGCTGATAGGAAACGTCGGCAGTACCGAAATTGGTTTCAACAACCGCTTGCGGCACGTAGATTAGGGGATTGGGATTGTTGTAGGTCGGCTGAATGTTCTCGCTCAGGAACGGCTCAAACGGGTCGTTCGTGTACATGTAGTTGTCTTTGGCCCGTAATTGCCAGCGCTTGGCGAAAAGCCAGTTAATGCTGGCTGCCCCGTTCTGATTGAGCGACTCGTAGCCCGGCACATTCGTCGACAAAGCGGTAAGGGTGACGCCTCCGTTATAACCGACCGACCAGAGCAGGTCGGGGCGGATCTGGGTGATGTGCAGGCCCCCGGAGAAATTGGTCAAATTCTGCCAGTAGCTACTGTTGTACGTTCCGTTGCCGCGTTCGTAATCTGCCACTTCACCGGTCTGAAAATTGAGCCTCAATCCGGTCTGGGCTTCAACCTCGTTCAGCAGGTTCAAGGGAGGAAGTTGCTCCGGATGATTGAACGTGGCCTGTGGTCCAAGGGTGGAGGAATCCTGCGACGTGTCGCCGGAACTTCCGGGATAGCTTTGCGAGGAATCCGGCGTGCCGCTCTGCGGCAAGTCGCCCTGCGGCGAGTTGCTTTGCGAGGAATCACCCGAGCCACTCTGAGATTGATCCGTGGAACCGCTTTGCGACCAGGCCGCAGGCGCGCACATCAGCGCCAAGACAACAAGAATAGGTCCGAGTTGCCGCTTCATCGCATCCTCCTTGTTCCTTCGCACCACGCGAAACCTCTACGGAATGACCAACGTGTCGTGAGGCTGGAGCATGATGTTCTGCGCCATGTTCCGGCCTTTGATGACCTGCTTGTAATTGAATTTCAGCCGCTCCTGCGTGCCGTCAGGCGCCGCGCGGAGCACATAGACCTTGGTCTGCTTCGCGAAATCCCGAAATCCTCCACTCAAAGCAATCGCGTCCAGAATCGTGATTGGGCGGGTGATCGGATAGTACCCCGGCCGGTTCACCTGGCCCATGATGTTAAAGCTCATGCTGTTCACCGACGAAACCATTACGGTCACTTGCGGCTCCGACATCACCTTCTGCAGCCCACTCGTAATCTGATCCTGGAGTTGTACCGGTGTGAGGCCGACAGCCTTGATTTCGCCGATCAATGGCATGGTGATCATGCCGTCCGGGCGAACCGGAACGGGGTGGGAGAGTTCGGGCTCCTTCCACACGTTGACGTCCAGGACGTCACCAACGCCAATGATGTAGGTGTCGAGGCGAACATGAGCGACACGGGTAGAAGGGGCATCCGTAGTCGGAAGCTCGGTTGCCTTGGCCTCATTCTTGCCGGAATCGTTCGCGTTATTGCTGGCAGGCAAAGCGGGCTTGGCGTTGTCGGATGCCGTGCCCTGCCCAGATGCGTCTTGCCCGTAGGCTGCCAGCGTTCCAACGCCCAGCAGCGTCATAAAGGCCACTATGAAAATCCGTCTTGCAACCGTCTGTACTAGCGAATACATCTCTCACCTCGTCTGGGTTACTCGGCCTTATCGTCTTCGTGCTTCGTCGTGGAACTGGAGCGCCGCTGCGGAATGCCGACCTCCTTCAGCTTGTACAACAACGCGCGGTAGCTGATGTCCAGCGAACGCGCCGCCTTCTTCCGGTTCCAATTGTTTGCGTGCAGAGCATTCAAAATAATACGTGCTTCTAACTTGCGAACCGTCTGCCGGGTCAGCTTTTTCAGGGAAACCGGTCCGTCCAGAATTAGACCATCCACCGTGTCCCGCTCGTTGGGCTCCAGCAGCTCGCTCAGGATTACGTCCTCGGTGCCCATCACCACATAACGCTTGACCAGGTTCTCCAGCTGCCGGACATTGCCTGGCCAGGAGTAGCGCTGCATCTTTGCCATGAGCGCCGGGCGAACCATCGTCGCCTTGCCGTTCAATCTCTCGTTGTAATGCTGCAACAGGTAGTCGCAGATGATGGGCAGATCCACCGCCCGCTCACGCAACGGCGGCAGATGGATGGTCATGGTCGCGATACGGTAGAACAGATCGGGACGAAAATTGCCTTGCTCAATCTCTTCATGCAGTTCGCGGTTCGTGGCGCACACAATCCGGACTTCCACTTTCTTGTCTTCCTGCGCGCCAATCCGGCTGAACTGCCCATCTTGCAGCAACTGTAGAAGCTTCGCCTGAAGCGTGCCATCCAACTCGGCTATCTCGTCTAGAAACAGCGTGCCGCGATGGGCCATCTCCACCCGCCCCGGCTTAGGATTGAAGGCGCCGGTGAATGCTCCCCTTTCATAGCCAAACAGTTCGCTCTCCAGCAGGGTGCCAGGGATAGCCGGGCAATTCACCTTGACGAAAGGACCCGCCGCCCAGGGGGAGTAGAGGTGTAGCAGGCGGGCGACAATGTCTTTGCCTGTACCACTTTCGCCGGAAATCAGTACTGAGAGATTGGCTCCAGCTACCCGTTCCAGCTTCTGGCGAACGTCGCGCATGGCCGGGGTTTGGCCAAAGATCACCGGCTCCGGGGGGAGTTGGTGGGCAGTGATCGCGCTTTCGTTGTTCGAGCCCGCCAGTATTGGTGGCATCTCGTCCTCGTATGGCCTCTAGGGGTAAACAGTACAAATGATTTGCATTTCTTGCGCCAAGTTCCTGCACATCGCAAAAAAATGCGCATATCGAATGTAAGCTGCTGGATTAATTTGATTTAATTTGATTTCGATACAATGCGAGGCAACCCCAAACGGACCAAAAGAGAACGTTATTGCGCTTAAAAGTGTGAAAACATTTTCACTCTGAGGAATTGAGTTTCCCTGCTCCCCGATCCTTGCTGTGGTCTAATCCCGAAGAATGGTTCAACAGTGGCTCATGAAACTGGAGTCCGAGGAGGAAGTACTGTCGATCAGCGGTACAGCGCAAAACCGTGGCATGCAGCAGGGAGATGGAGCGGGGAAGTTGCGCCTTGTTGACCAGCGCAACCGGAATCTCAAGCGAGATTTGCGTCCCGGGATCGAGATAACGCCGGGTGGCGAGCAGCAGTCCGCCCGCTGAGATATTCAGCGCGGTAGCAAACTCCAAGAACTCTTCGCCTTTAGCGCTTGTCCCACGGACGAAGAATGGGATGGAGATAGGTAGCCGGTCCCAGCCGCGGCGCTCAGCGACGGATACGGTTCGACGCACCTGCGTTCTCCTACGATGCGGTTTTAGGACGCACCTCGATAGCCAAAGGTACCTTATTGCCTAACGGCATATGTTTGAGCAACATACCTCTGGCACAGGCGATTAGTGGCGGGAGGCGCTGGTGCAATCTATTGCGGTTCTGAAGAACACGAATGCCCGATGAAGATGGAAACTCGTTCCTGAAAGAAGAACTTGTTTGCACATTTACCTGATTTTATTCAGTTTGGCGTTGACAATAAACGGGGTTGCGGTAAGATCAGTTCTCCCCCTGTAGAGTGTTTCCACTCTATTCTCCCGAGGATTGCTAACTGACTAAACCAAAGGCTGACTTTTGTCGAGAGTATGCCTGTGGATGAAAGATCGGGAATCATTCCTGAAAACGCGGAGAATCCGATACACCAGCCGTTTAAGGCCAGTAAGGGAGCCGTTCCCATGCAACCAGCCGAGATGTCTGCGGTAAGACATAAGCTAGAGGAAGTTACCGGTGAGCATTGCAGCTGCTGCCGTGACGCCTTGGCTTCTGCCGCGCATGAGCTCAAGACACCTTTGGCGATCATGGGAGGATACCTGCACCTTCTGTTGACGGAGAAATTGGGCCCGTTGAACCCACGCCAAATGGAAGTGTTGACCGAAATGCAGGCCAATGGCGTTCGCCTGTCCAATTTCATCCAGAACCTGCTGACCTATACCGCCCTCAAAGTCGACCGCTTCGACATGCACTACGAAGTGGGCGACATCAACGCCTGCACTCGGGAGATTGCCGAGGTTTGGGCGCAACGCTTCCAGGATAAGACGCTGGCATTTTACTTTCTCCCCAACGAGAAGCTGGATCCGTTTCCCTTCGACTACTACAAAGTGCAGCACGTTGTTTCGAATCTACTGGATAACGCGATGAAGTACACCCCGGCGTCGGGCACCGTGTGGCTCCATGTCGAACCCTATTTCTGGGAGCGCCGAGCTGTGCAGCGCCCCCCTCTGGTAGAGCGCCGCAAGCAGTCCGTGCACGCTCCCAACTGCTGTCGCATCTCGGTCTCAGATACCGGGCCGGGCATCGCGCCCGAATTTCAGCAGGAGATTTTCGACGAGTACTTCCGTCTGACCCCGCAGGGCACGCGAGCCGAAGGCTATGGACTTGGTCTGGCGATCGCGCGCCGGCTGGTGCAGTCAGCAGGCGGAAAGATCTGGGTAGAGAGTGAGCCCGGATCCGGCAGCAAGTTCTCTTTTCTTGTGTTGCTGAAACCCTCACCTAAACACATTGCGGAGGAGCAATGAGCGCTGGCCACATTCTTGTGGTGGACGATGAGCCGAGCATGTTGCGGTATCTCCAGACGGTACTGGAGCTGGACTCTTATCGCGTAACGACCGCCTCCAACGGCCTGGAAGCTGTCGAGAAGGTGCAGCGCGAGACCCCCGACCTGGTTCTGCTCGATATGGTTATGCCCGGCGCGGATGGCCTGGAAACGTTGCAGCGCATCCGCGAAGCTCGTCCCTCGACCAAGGTGGTCATGCTGTCCTGCGTGCGGGATACCCGTAAGGTCGCACAGGCCATGCGTCTGGGCGCTCAGGATTACCTTTCCAAGCCGGTGCAGAAGGAAGAAATGGACGAAGTCCTGCGCTTCTGCATGGAAAACACCGAGCCCGGTGGTCCTGGGGCCGGTGAGGCCATCGAAGTCAGTGAAGGCGTGTATTTCTTTTCCGCGACCCAGCAGATGCGCTTGCTTCGCGGCCAGGCCATGCAAGTGGCCCGCTTCGATTTTCCCGTTCTGCTGTTAGGCGAGAGCGGCACAGGCAAAGAAGTTCTGGCCCACCTCATCCACAAGTATTCCGATCGCGCGCATCGCACTTTCCTGAAGGTCAACTGCGCAGCGGTGCCCAGCGAGTTGCTGGAAAGCGAACTGTTCGGCTACGAGCCTGGAGCTTTTACCGGCGCCAACAAGGCCAAGCCAGGCAAGTTCGAGCTTTGCAATAAAGGCACCCTGCTGCTCGACGAAATCGGAGAGATGTCGCCGGCACTTCAGGCCAAGCTCCTGCAAGTTTTGCAGGATGGCCAATTCTCCCGGCTGGGTGGACGCAACACCGTGAAGGTAGACGTACGCGTACTGGCGGCGACCAATATCAACATGCCGCAGGCCATCGCACAGAAAACCTTTCGCGAGGACCTCTATTACCGGCTGAACAGTTTTGTGCTACGCATGCCTTCGCTGCGAGAACGTCGTGAAGAAATTCCGATGATGCTGCGGCACTTCATGATCCATCTGGCCGACCGCTACGCCTGCGCGCCGCTCAGCGTCTCGCAACGACTGGTGGAAGCCTGCGAAAACTACCCTTGGCCGGGAAACATACGCGAGCTGGAAAACTTTGTGAAGCGTTACCTGGTGTTGGGCGATGAATCGGCTGCCGTCGCCGAACTGCAAAAGAGCACCATGCGGGAATCTTCCGGCGGATCTGTCTCTTCCATCGAAGAAAAGCAGCCACATCCGCAGCCTGACCTCAAAGAGATGGTGCGCAATCTGAAAAATGGCGCCGAAATGGAAGTCATTGCCCAGGTTTTGGAAGAGACAGCCTGGAATCGCAAGCGCGCCGCCACCAAACTGAATATCAGCTACAAGGCACTCCTCTACAAAATTCGCCAGTACGACATACGTCCCCGACAAGCCGGATAAGGGAATCCCCCGCAAATCGTCGCAGGTAAATCCGCGGCCCGGTCAGTTACCGAGCCGCCATCCCCTCCCGCTGAATCGTTCCTCGCCTTCCCGATAACTGCGAATCCACCGCGTGCTTGCTTCCCCAGCAGAGCTGCGCGTTAATCGCCCGCCAATCGCTTACCTCAGGATGTTCGCGGCGGTTGTGTGCTCGATTGCCGCCCCGACAATGTCCCGCCGCGCCAGCAGAGCGAACTGGCATCCATCCATTCCCGGCAACTTACCAGCAAAACAGTAACTCCCCGATTGTGGTACTACCCGACGCGATAGAGAAATACTTCTCTAAGAGACTTGCATCGGGCATATCTTTACTAGTACCACATTGTCAGATAATAACAAAAAGTAAGGTAACTTGATTAAACTAGCCCGAACCCTGCTTAAATGCTGCCTAATCTCCGCAGTCTGACATTGTCAGATATGTGAATTTCTTATACAAATCGCCCGCAGCCGAGGATTACTTATTGACCACTTAATAGCATTTCATTGCACTTCCTACATACCCTGCCGGGCTGCTCTGCTCGACTTAGCCTGCACTTAGGTATGGAAAGATGATTGCACTGGATAGGTCGCGAGAAATCTGAATTTCATGAGTATGTGGCTCATGAAAAACTTTGCGAAACGCCATCCTCGTCTTCCGCTACCTGTTCCGCCACCCCTGCGCGGTCGCCTAGCGGAGGTCGTCCAACGTTCACTGACTACTCCCTCGTTGTCGGACCTGCTGCTGGCTTGCGGCAATCCTGTCGCGATCAGCGCCCGCAGCCTACTCAACGAGGCAGGGCTCTTTTTTGCAAAAGGAGAAGGAAATGATGTCATGCCTGGAACAGAGACTTGCAACCAAGCGGTCGCCAGTTTTTCGCGCAGTATTCGCAGCCGGCGTCGTGCTGGCGCTGGTGATCACCTTCGCTCCAACTAATGGCTTTGCGGCTAATCCGCCGTTTTCACAAAGCTATATAGGTACGGCGTACGGCACCTATGCCTTCGTGGGAAACACTCTCCTGGTCGCCCAGACGGCGCCGGTATCGTTGGGAGGCACGTGCGGCACTTCGCAACAGCCTCTAAATCTTACCGCGACTGGAGCTGGGATCAATCTCGCGCCGCTGGTTAGTGGCGGAGCAGTGAATACCAATGTTTCCAGTTCAGCGCAGAGCGCGCAAGCGGTTTCGAATACGGCAACCATCAGCTTGCTGGGCGGCCTGATTTCTGCCCAGGCGATCAAGGCGGTCAGCACCACTACCGTGAATTCCAACGGTGTAATGGGAGTCACTTCGAGTGGATCAAGCTTCAACAACCTGGTCATTCTGGGTCATGTGTACAACGGCGCTGTCCCAGCCAACACCAGAATCGTATTACCGCTACTCGGATACGTCGTCCTGAACGAGCAGACTTCGAACGTCGGCAACTCGATAGCGAATCTCACCGTGAACATGATTCACATCCACATCACGGGGATCAACCTGCTCGGCCTGCAAGTAGGGACGGATATCGTGGTCTCTAACGCCAGCAGCGGCCTGTTACGCGTCTACGCGCCTGCCATCGTTACCGGGCAGTCCTATGGAACGCAGGTCACGGGACCGCTGCTTGCTTCCAGTCCTACCGTTCCGGAAGTGCTTCCCTGCCTGGGAACCGCAGGCACGGTGGAGACCAACACGCTCGGCGGAGTCAATCTGGCCGGTATTCTTTCTTCCGGTACGGTGAGCGATTCGGTGGAATCCAACCTGACGAATTCCTGGTCTACCGGACAAAACATATCGACGGTCCAGGGCTTGAGCCTTCTCAATGGGCTGGTGAGTGCCACCCTGATGAGAGCTCAAGTGAATGCCGCGGCCAACGATACAACCAACTACATACTGAGCGGAGTTGATTCTCTGGTGGGCATCTCCGTCGCCGGCCACCCAGAAATCACCGACAACGTACCTAACAATACGAGCGTCTCCCTGGCCGGCCTGGGAACCTTGTACCTCAAACGAGTGATCAACAACTACCCGAATCCTCACAGTGTGGAGGTGCGAAGTCTGGAACTGGTCGTGAATCAGAACAACACCTTGGGTCTGCCCATAGGTCTGGACGTCATTGTCGGCGACGCCCAGATTCAACTGGTTCCAGCGGTCAATCCTTAACTGCACCGCCCACTTCGCATGTTGGGCCGCTGCTCCCGGCGGCCCAACATGCGCGTGAACCGAAGCCGGAGGCATGAAACTTCGGCTTCGGCCTTTCTTGTCACGCCTTCATAGCCGGAAACCTGTTGATGGGCTTAATAAGTCGATCGGCTTGATAAAGCGTCCGCTATGAAATTTTGATTTTTGCTGCCTCTGTGCGAAAGTAGCGCGGTGCGCGCAGTCGCCCTGCTTGGACCTCACGCCAGAGAACACCACATTCGGCCCTTCGAAGCGGCTGGGGTCAATCTTTTCTCCGGCAACGAACTCGATCCCACTGATAGTCCCGATGCAGCACTCATCTTTGGAGGCGACGGCACGCTCCATCGGCATTTGGCTGGACTTTCGCTGAAGCGGATTCCCACGCTTGTCGTTCCTACCGGGAGCGCCAACGACTTTGCGCAGTCCATCGGCATCGACTCGGTCGAGCAATCTCTGGCCGCGTGGCAACTCTTCTGCGCCGACAGGAGCAACGTAAAGGCAATCGACCTGGGAACCATTCGGCAATTGCATCCTAACTCCGACGACTCCGCCGAACCTTTGCCCTGGCAGAACGAGGCGCTGGAGAGTATGCACTTCGTTCCTGACGGTCCGCGCCGCGACCTGCCGCAGATGGGGCAGCGCATCATGGAATCGCAGCTGCGCCGCATGACCGAAGCCGAGCGCGAGATCGCGAGTACAACATTCTTCGCCTGCATCGCAGGTACAGGTTTGGACGCTGCGATCAACCGGATCACTCTGAAGCAGCCACGTTGGTTGCGTGGTCACGGCGGCTACGTCGTGGCTCTGGTTCAGACTTTAGCTAGCTTTCGGCCGCCACGTATTGCGGTTTCCGTCGAAGCAGGAGGGGTGTGGGAGACGCGCCTCGATGAGCCAGGCTTTCTAGTTGCCGCCGGCAATGGTCCGCAATATGGCAACGGCATGAGGCTGACACACGACGCGCAAATGGACGATGGGCTCCTCGAGTTGTGCTTTGTCCGCACCTTGAGCAAGCTGAGACTGCTTCGCCTTTTTCGCGTCGTCTATTGGGGCGGTCACATCGGCATGCGCGAAGTGGAATACTTCAGAACGACGCGGCTGCGAATCGCCACCGATCCGGTGACGGAAGTCTTCGCCGATGGCGAATTTATCTGCACCACCCCGGTTGAAATTGGAGTACGGCGAGAGGCGCTGAGGGTCATTGTTTCGTCCGAAGTTGCGTCCTAACGCGGCACCCTAAGCCGCTGCTGGCAGGAGTCTTCCGTCGAACTTGCGTCCGGCCCGATCTGCAACTTTTTCGGGATACCGCTCCTCGTGCTGCGGCATTTTTTGTGGAACTTCTCGCAACGGCTTGGGTCTATACTGTTAGAAAGCCGATGTCCACGCCCGTAGTCACAAAACCGGCGACCCAGGAAATTCCCAAGGTTGCGCCACAGGATCAGGTCATCCCCGCGCTATTCGGCGAGGGCGAAGGTCTATATCCGCAGCGCAAAGCCACGTTCGTTTATTCGTTCGTCGGCCACATGCTGGTTGTCGGTTTCCTCATCTGGTCGGGCACCTGGGTTTTCACTCACCAGGACGAGATCAAGCAACAAGTCATCGGTGTTGTCACCGACATCAGCCCTTACATGCCGATGCAAGTCTCCAAGACCCGGGCCGGCGGTGGTGGCGGCGGTGGTGACCGCGACAAGCTGAACGCCCCCAAGGGCGTCTTGCCTAAGCTATCCAAAGATCAGATCGTTCCACCGGCAATCGTCATTCGAAATGACAATCCCAAGTTAGCGGTTACGCCTTCCGTGGTCGTTCCGCCAGAGATCAAGCTGCCCACCGTAGGCGCGCTTGGCGATCCGCTGTCGAGGGTGTTGGGACCGCCGTCGAATGGCACCGGATCGGGTGGCGGAATCGGTAGCGGCAGCGGAGGCGGCGTGGGATCGGGCACAGGGCCCGGCGTCGGTCCAGGTCATGGTGGCGGCTATGGCGGAGGAGCGTATCGCGTGGGCGGCGGCGTCAGCGCTCCCAAAGTTCTCTACGAGCCTGACCCGGAATACTCCGAGGAAGCACGCAAGGCCAAGTATCAAGGGACCGTGGTGTTGTGGCTGGTTGTCAGCGCCGAAGGCAAGCCGCAACAGATCCGCGTGCAGCGCTCGCTGGGCATGGGTCTGGATGAGAAGGCAATCGAAGCGGTGCGCCAGTGGCGCTTCGAACCGGCCAAAAAAGACGGGCAGCCTGTGCCCGTCATGATCAACGTCGAAGTAAACTTCCGGTTGTACTAGAAATCACTTATCTGTATCCGCTGAATGCCTCTTCTGTTGTCTAAGCATGTTCTTTTCGTAGAGCATACCTCCACCCTGAACTACTACCTTGGGATCGAGAATCTTGCATGTGACCGGAGCGGCTGCATTGGGTGGAATGTCGCAGACCGTAACAAGAAAAGGAAAACACCCTTCGTTTATCGCTTGCAGACTGACCGGAGCATTAGCGTCCCCGCCCAGAGACGACACTGATTGGAAAGGGCTCCCGTCAGGGTCCGTATTGATGCGCACATCGAAGAATTCGTTGGACGTGGCAGTCCAGTGAATGGAAGTGCCTTCGCTAACGCAGAAGAAGTCTGATGCTCCCACTGGCGTGAAGGTGTTATTAACGAAAGGTTGGACGATTGCATTGTTGTCATCGCGACTCAGAATAACAATACAGTCGGTGCCGATCTGACAGGTGTTGGCAGCTGTGCACTTGGTAGACTCTGTGCCGTCGCACTTGGTTCCGCTGTAGCCCAGTACGGAAAAGGCGAAGAGCACCAGGGGCAGCGCAAGTACACGAGGTAGAAGTTTCCTGCGTTTCATCGGCTTGCTCCTTCGACGAATTCGGCAACTTTTTTCGGCCCACTTATCCATCGAGATCTGCCTGCTAACGCTTAACGATCGACCCGCCGCCCTGGACAACAACTTTGGGATCGACTTCCGCACACGTATGGGCGCTCGCGAGGTCGCAAACTGTCACTGAGTATGGATAACAATCCGCAGCCGCGGCCTTAGCCGCTCCCGGAGTATCGGCGTCCCCCGTTACAGAAACCTGGTTATCAGCAAGGGGTGTTGAGCTAACGGCCCCAGGACTGAAACGCACGCTAAAGAACTCGCCGTCAATGGTTGTCCAGGACAAGGTCGAATTCTGTTTGACGCAAACAGTTGACGAGGACACGTCCACAAATTGACCTCGAACCAAAGCCTGGACTTTCACAGAACTGCCGTTGCGGCTAACAGATAAGACGCAGGTTCCGGCCGAGTTACAGATATTTGTCTTATCGCATTTCTTGTCGGCAGTACTACAAGCGCCCGAGTCGGCATGGGCAACGATGAGAGGTATCGAAAGGAAAGCAATCAGGCAACTAAGTACAAAGCGGCCTGCTGGTCTGAAAATCATGAGTTTTCTCCGGTCTACGCTGCTCAGCTGAGATCTTCGGACCGTCTTTCCTTTGCTTCAACCATTGCTGGTATCGAGGATCGGCTCTAAGGTGCCTGAGTTCGGGCTCCTTCTCTATCTCATCGATGGAATATCCTGTCTTGACCGCTTCCTTGACCGACTCAATGCCTTTCTGGCGGTTGCCGATAATCTCATAGACCAGAGCTGATGTAAATAGCGTGTCGCTATTTCTGGACGATAAATCGAGAGCACGGTTTATATAGTCTAGTGCATCCTTCGTCCTGCCTAGGTGTGCATAATAAAGTGCTATGCCGCTCAACACCTCCGCGTCATTAGGGTTTACTTTGAGCTGCGCGACGGCGGCGTCCAAGGCCTTCTCGTAAGCCTGCCTGGCTTCGGCGCGATGAGCGGGGAACTGATCGTAACTATCGCCAAGGTTGCGCCACATTACGTGGTTGTGAGGCTCAAGCTCGGCGGCTTTTTTCATCGCCGCGATGGCCTCTTCTCCCTTACCGGCATACATATATGCCGATCCTAAGTTAGTCCAGGCATTTGAATCCGGAGCGATGTCCAGTCCTTTGTTCAAAATTCTAATCGCGTCTTCGTTCCTGCCCAGCCCAAGATACGCAGCACCGAGGTCGAAGTAGCCCAAGGGATTGTCAGGAGTAAGTTCAATTACAGTCTCGAACTCAGCAGCTGCTTCACCAAATCTCCCTTTACGGTAATAAAGTTCGCCAAGTTCGCTGTAGCCTTGCGAATAATTTGGGCGACGGGCAATCGCCCGTTTGTAAGCTTCCTCGGCTTTCCCGTACTCGCCCTTGGCTTCGTTAAGCTCCCCGATTTGCAATTGAGCGCCGACGAAGGAAGGATCTTTCGCGAGGACCTGCTGATATTCCTGCAGTGCTTTGTCGACTTGGCCTGTTTTCTGGTAGACGGCAGCCAAGGCGACACGAGCTGGAAGCAACTCAGCGTTTAGTTCGACGGCATGGTTCGCATTTCTAATAGCGTACTCGATCGATTGGGGATCTTTCGTAAATCGATATCGGCTCGCATAAGCGCTACCCAATCCAGCGTATGCCAGCGCATATTGCGGATCCGCCTTGAGTGCTTCGTTGAACAGAGCTATTGCACGGTCATCGTTTTCTAACGAATATCGTTGCAAATACCCAACTCCCTGCTCATACAGTTCATACGCGCCGGGCTGGGTTGTGCCGCCGGCGGCCAGCTCCTCCTTCATCTGCGGACTGATTTGCAGGTCCAGCATGTCGGCCACGGACTCCCAAACGCGCTGCTGCATCTCGTCCAAGTTGGCGGAGTTCACGTGCATCGAGCGTGAAGCCAGCTGCCGATGATTCTTGGGATCGACCAGGTTAGCGGTCAGGTCAACCCCTTCCGGAGTGCACTGAATGCTGCCTGTCACCGCAAGTGTCACGCTGAGGTTGCGATACGCATCGTTCAAGCTTTTCACATTGCGGGTATCGCTCGACGGCACCACCCAGAACGATTTCTGATAGCGCTCCAGCTGCGATAGCTTGCTGGTCAGACTATCGGCTACTCCATCGGCAAATGCCTGGTTCATGGCGTTATTGCCGATGTTCTGGAATGGCAGCACCGCGATGTGTTTCTGCTCAGGCAGTCGCTTGAAGGGATTGGGAACTACGCCGGCGCCCAGCAAGAAGCCGCCCGCTATTACCAACGCAACCAGCGCAGCCGCTGCTACCCAGGCGCGGCGCCCAAGATGCCAAGCCCGACTCTCCCCCGATAGCGCCCGCCAGAATTCCTCCACGCTCTCGAACCGAGCGCTTGGATTGATCGAGATAGACTTGGCGATTGCTGCTTGCCATCGCGTCATCACCCGCTTCGTGGTGTGGCTGGAAACGGTTTTGAACGGTGTGTCGTGCGACGCCGGCAACTTTCCCCAAAGCATCTGGAAGACGGTCACGCCTAGGGCGTAAACATCTGTGCGAACGCTGCATTGTCCCTGGAACTGCTCCGGCGCCATGTACTCGGGAGTTCCCACGATGTCGGCCAGCGAACCCGAGGCAGTCTCGTCTCCGTCCGGACTCACAGCCAAACCAAAGTCCGTGACCTTCACTTCGGTTCCGCGTGGGATCTCCAGCAAGATCACATTTCCCGGCTTGAAGTCGCGATGCACGATGCCCGACTGATGTGCCGCGGACAGCGCGGCCACCATCTGCCGAACCAGGGGCAGCGCTTCCTCGCAGGTCACGGGCCCGTGCCGCTGCAAAAACGCAGCCAGCGTTTCGCCCTCTAGAAGTTCCATCGTCAGGAACAGAACGTCGACGTTCGAATCGCGTGAATCTCGGCCCAGGTCAAAGACGCGGCAAACATTGGGATGAGTCACTTGCCGGGCCAGCTGAATTTCCTGACGAAACCTGCTGACCTGCCGTGGAGAAGAAGCTCGAGATGGTGCGATGGTCTTGAGCGCGACGCGCGTTTTCAGTTCACGATCTTCAACTTCGTACACTTCCCCCATGCCACCGCGCGCGATAAATCGTATGACCTCATATCGTTCGCAGATGACGGTACCCGGAGAAAAGATCGGGCTGGGTGCACCGACCAGGGTGGTCGAAGATTCGTGGTCGTCTGGCATCAGGACGAGCGTCCTTTCCGCAGGATTTCTCAAACCCGAGGGCCCAACTAACCAGTGTTCCCGGTCTGGTAGTTAGACACGAATCCTGCTGACTCGTGAGCATCGAGCACAATATGACGAGGATGGACGCACACTGGTAGTTTCCCGGGAGCAAGCGCCAGTGAAAGCAACCCCGTGGCTTGGGGTCACATTATAGGTGATTTTGGAATGCTTTTCGTTTCAATTCGAAGACGAAACTCGGCTGGCTGACAGTTCGCCAGTTCCTGCCAAGCCTCTGAAAATGTAGCCTGCGGCCAACTGGATCTGACCCTGGGCACACGGGTGTGAGTTTAGAACGCAGCGAATCTAGTGGGCGAAGCCCTTAGCGACGAAACGGTTTACTGAGGGGAGCTACCCGGCTTTTCGCCTTGTCCGCCCACTCCGAACCACGGTCGATCCAGTCGCCAGCCTGGTCACTGAAATCTTCTACCGCTTCACGAGCATCTTCGTATTTGCGGCGTAGCGTGCGACGCATTTGCTTGCCAGTCTTCGGTGCAAGCAACAAAGCGGCCAGCGCGCCAAACGCAATGCCCACAAAAAGCAACGTCAGCGCCATGGTGCCATTGCCATCCGAGGCGCGGTACTCGCCTTCACTTGCGAAATCGTTTAGTTCATCACTCATCGTCCATCCTCCATATGCAAATAGTATCGCGGAACGGGCCGAACGGCATCCACGCCGTTCCCCTCGCTTGCGCCGAAACTGTGCTTGCGATTCTGCTTGATTAGAAAGCCGCAGGTGAAGGACTGTTGCCTGCCAATGTAAGTTGCGTCACAAGCCGAAAACACCTGAAAGGCCCTAAGCGCTTGACACTCAGGCGGCTCGCGTCTTCCGGGCTGCTGCCTTGGAGCGTGATTTTTTTGGCGGCTTGCCCGCGATGTTTCCCGCCGGACGTTCCTGAAGCAGGAGCTCCGTCGCCTGCACCCGGGTATCGCGACGGAACCACTGTTGCACCACACCGTTCTTCAGGAAATTCGCGATCGCCAGCAAACTCATTCCTTGATGATGGACCATCCACGAGCGCACCAGCGCAAAGTGCTGTTTCCGCGACGGGCGAACATCGGGTGTAAAGTCCGCCGATTCGTAATAGCCATAGGTGCCAAACCAGTTCTTCTTCGTCATCCAGCGCAGATTCGCCACCGCCTGACCAGGGTCGATGCCCAGAGCCAGCATCGTCGCGTACGGAGCTACGACCAGCCGGTCCTCGTCTTGCTGCAAAGCAAGCTGCGGCACGCCGAAAGCACGATAACCATAGGTTCCCGTATCATCCACCTTGGCAAACGCACATTCGGACACGCCCCACGGAATGTGTTTCTCTTCCGCGTAAATCTGCTGCGCCAGCACCGACACTTCTTTGCTGTTTTCCAGCATGGTGTCCGGATAAGAGCGCATCCAAAGCATCGGCATCAGGTATTCAAACATGGTTCCGGTCCAGGAGATCAGCACCGGACGCCCCTCTACGACAACGTGGGAGCGGCTCATCAGGAACCAGCTTTCCTGCGGGATATCGTCTTTCGCGATGGCAATAAAAGCTGCGATGCGGGCCTCGGACGCCAACAAGTCGTAGCAGGCAGCATGCACCTTTCCCGCCTCGGCGTCGTATCCAATCGAAAGCAGCTTGCGGCGGTGATCCAGCAGGAAGCCAAACTCCATCTCTCGCACCAGGCGCTCACATTGTTGGGCAAGGCTGCGCAAGCCTTCGATCAGCTTCAAGAGATTGCCATGCGCGTCGGCCAACCGAAGTAACAGCTTCTTGCGCAATTCCACCACGTCAGCATTTTTGGCCGCAGCAGTCCCTAACTTCAGGCGCAACTGTTCGATGCATTGCGGCAAGCCTCCAAGTGGGATCGCATCGCATTTCGCCAGCAAGGGATCCGCCGCATCGGTACGCAGGGCTGCAAACTCCGGCAAGAGCCAAGGCATGTACTGACTGACTGCATCCTGCACCTGAGCCGTAAGTTGATTGGTGTGCGTGACAAACCATTGCGTGTTCGCATCGCCATCGCCGGCATCCGGCAACTCGACTGGCGACAAAAGTCGATCCAGCCAAGGAGACTCATCCTCCTCTTCGAATGACCGAGCTACCTTCTTCGAAATAACCTTCAGCTCCGCCAGAGCGCAGAGGTGGTCGGCGTAGCCGTCGAGGAGCGCGGAGTTCAGCAGCGGCCGTTGCAGCAAGTCGAAGCATCCACCGCGCAACGTGATCAGCGATGCCGCCAAATTTCCGCTGTCGACCGTCGACACGAAACGCGGACTCAACGCCTCCAGCGTGTGCGTGTCATACCAGTTATAGAGGTGGCCGCGTTCTTTCGGCAGCCGTGCGACCGTATCCAGGGTGCGCTGCGTCAGTTGCACGAATTCCGGTGTGGTCAGGTAGCCAAATTCGCATGCCACCTGCCTGCCGTTGAACAGGAAGCCCAAGTTCGTTGGCGACAGGCGCGCGGCGATCTTTGCGGGTTCCTCCTGCACGTTGTCAGGAATCAGCCAGTTGTGCTCGGCATTGCTGAAGGTCGCGAAATAGCGCCAGATATGCAGCGCCGACCGGCGCAGGAAGCGCTTGTCCTGCACGGTGATTTCTTTGTGTACGGGTCGCGGCGGCCGGTTCAGCCAGAATGCTACCGGCTTGCTGCACGCCCACAAAAGCAAGATGGGCAGAGCGTCGTAGAGTGCGTGACGATGCGACGCATACACCAGGGCGCCCACTACCAGCGCGACCACCGGCGTCCAGTTGAGCAGCAGATCGACGAAGGTCCGCTTGCCGGCCTCCAGTTCCGCTTCGGCAGCCGTCTCCCATTCCAGCAGGCGTTCCTTGGAGACCATGCGCCGGTAGAAGGTCCGCAACACGGCATCCACCGAAATCATCGTCTGATGCGCCAGGAAGGTCAGCGTCAGGAAAACGCTGACCATCGCTGTACCCAGTCCGGCGGCCGCGTCCCGAATCGGCCGCAGCCGTCCCGAAGCCAGGGTGCGCACAACCGAGAATCCGAACTGGAACCACGGCGGCACAAACAGGATGGCGATGGTCACCAGCGTCCAATACAGCGGACTGCCCGGCAGCGCCGTCCATCCCAGCACAAACAACAGGAAGATTCCCGGAGGCACCAGGCTGCGGCGCAGGTTGTCAAGAATCTTCCAGCGCGAGAAAAACGAGATGGGGTTCGGACCACGGCGGCCAGACTCATCCGGCACGCTTCCGAACAACCAGCTCACAATCTGCCAGTCGCCCCGCAGCCAGCGATGTTTACGCCGGTTGTACGCGCTGTAATGCGACGGATAATCGTCGATCACTTCGACGTCGCTCACCAGCCCCGCGCGCGCATAGGCGCCCTCAATCAGGTCGTGACTGAGCAAGGCATTACGTGGGAAACGATGCTCCAGAACCCGGCTAAGCGTCTCAACCTCGTAAATCCCTTTGCCGGTGAAGATGCCTTCGCCCTTCAGGTCCTGGTACACGTCTGAGGTTGCGCGCGTATAGATATCGAAGCCGGTCTGGCCGGAGTAGATACTGGCCAGCCGCGACTGCGACGCGCTCTGCACGCTGATACCGACGCGAGGCTGAAGAATTCCGTAGCCCGCTACCACGATGTTGTCGTGCGGGTCGATGATCGCCTGGTTCAGCGGATG
Source organism: uncultured Acidobacteriaceae bacterium (assembly GCA_963769235.1). GTDB lineage: Bacteria > Acidobacteriota > Terriglobia > Terriglobales > Acidobacteriaceae > Bog-257. The sequence continues at coordinate 61,045 of CAVYKW010000001.1, forward strand.
CGTCATCGCTCCGACCAGCCGATGGGCGGTGCCACGCGGCAATTCGGTATCGCTGTCGAGTGTCACTACGAAGCGAACGTTGGGCAGCAGGGAAAGATCGCCGACCTTGACCGGAAAACTGTCATAGTGACCTTTGATCAACCGGTTGAAATCGAGCAGCTTGCCGCGCTTGCGCTCCCATCCCATCCACACGCCTTCGCGTGGATTGAAGATTCGGTGACGGTGAAACAGCGCAAAGGTTCCCAGGTTATCGGCTTTGTACTTCTGGTCGAGTTCGCGAATCAGCTCGGAACAAAGCTCCACCAGGGGATCGTCTTCATTCGGAGTCTCGGCCGAATCAGCCATATCCGTGAGCAGCGCAAAATGCAGGTTTCGGCTGCGATTGCCGAGATAACGGATCTCGAGGTCTTCCACCAGCCGGCGAACCTGCTTTTCATTCAGCAGCAGCGTCGGAACAACAACCATGGTGACGCAGTCATCTGGGATTCCGTCGGCGAAATCCAGCTTAGGCAAAATGTGCGGGTGCAGCAGCGCCGTGGTCAGGTAGTTCATCACTTCGACAGCGCTTTGACTGGCCGGTAACAGCAAAACCAGGATGGCGAAGATGCGTCCCAGAAACGTGTTGAAGGCATTGAACACCGGGCTCATGATCGCGATGATGATCACCAGCGTCAGTATCTCGACCCCACCCAGGTAAAACTCCTCCGCATTGTGACGCAGAAAATCCTGGAAGCGTTCGCCCCAAGGCAACTGCACCCCGGCGCGCGCCCGCAGGGCCTTGGCCCCTTCGCCAATCAGGTAATAGCCGACATGCGATTTACGCCAGGCCAATCGCGTATCGCCGGCGGGATGTCTTGTCGATTCCACCGCCATCTCGACGGCTAGCTGCGCGATCTCCAATTCTGAGCAGTCCGAGTGTTCCGCGAAATGCGTGATGGTGTGGCGATAGAATTCGCGACTCTGAAAATCCATGCGCCCGTAGGCTTTCGCTGGATCAGTCGCAAGCACTTGCTCGAATACGATCAGGGGCTCCAGAAGTTCTTTCCACGGAGCTTCCGATAGCTCGCGGAGTGTCCCCATCAGGTCGCTGATCCGCTGCTGAGCTTCTGACTCTTTCAGCACTTTCTGGCCGCGCGCCGTGAACTCCTCCAGCGCGACCAGGTTCAGTGCGGGCACCAGCAGCGACAACTCATTCATGTTCAGACCGGTGACGGTCTGAAACGCTTCCACATAGATCCGGAAGGCGTGGTCTGAATAGCGGTAATCAAGCGCGCGCAACAGATCTTCTGCAATGGCCAGCACGCGCGGCATCACGACTTTTTCCGGGGTGCGCACATGCGGCACGCGCCGCAATGACGGCGCACCTTCTTTCGCCGCGTTATGCGAGACTCGCACCAGCCTGACGTTGTCGTGCATCCATTGCAAGTCTTCGGGAAGGCGCTCGTCGGGACCGAGCGGAAAATCGACCTCGGTAAGCAGCGGCTCCAGTCGGCGATTCAGCGCCGTCAGGCGTTCCGCGAAATAACCTGACTCCCGGGTGGCAGGCAGCCAGGCAAGGGACTGCGCCCAGTCGCGCGCACGTTGAGCCAGTTCCTGGTCGTGACGCGGCGCTTCAGCCGGACGAGGCTCGACGCGATCCACCATCTCTACCAGGACATCTCTATGGTTCGTGCCTGCCATCTTTTCGCACCCGTCGCGTCGAAAGAATTCTGTTAGCGATAACTCGCTGCCTGCAACTCAAACATCTCGGCGTACTGGCCGCCCAGCGTCATTAACTGTTCGTGGCTGCCGTCTTCGACGATCTGGCCGTCGGCCAGCACCACAATGCGGTCCGCCATGCGCACCGTCGAAAACCGATGGGAGATGAACAACGCCATCTTGCCTCCGGTCAGCTCGGCAAAGCGCTCGAAAACTTCGTATTCGCTGCGCGCGTCCAGCGCGGCCGTGGGCTCATCCAGAATCAGCAATTGCGCGTTGCGCAGATATGCTCGGGCCAACGCCAATTTTTGCCATTCGCCGCCCGAGAGATCGACACCATTTTCGAAGCGGCGCCCCAGCATCTGATCGTATTGGCCCGGCAACTTGGCGATGACTTCGTCCGCCAGGCTCTTGTGAGCTGCGTCGGTTATTTCTTGCAGGTTACCTATATCTTCGATGCGTCCAACCGCCACGTTTTCGCGGGCAGTCATCTCATACCGCATAAAATCTTGAAAAATCACCCCGATCTCGCGGTAGAGGTCTTCCAGGCTGTACTCGCGTAGGTCGACGCCGTCCAGCAGGATCTGGCCTTCGGTCGGGTCATACAGCCGCGTGATCAGCTTGACGATGGTGGTCTTGCCCTGGCCGTTTTCACCGATCAGCGCCACGCGCTCGCCGGTATGCAGCGTGAAGTCGAGGTTCTTCAGGATTCGCCGCGAGCTCCCCGGATACGCGAACGAGACATTCCGGAACTCGAAGCCGCGCCGGATGGGCCGAGGCGCCGGCAACGCATTTGGCTTGGATCGGATGGTCGGCTGCATCTCGAAGAATGCCAGCAGGTCGGTTAGGAACAATGCCTGGTCAGCCACACCGGACAGCGTCGAGAAGATCATCTGGATGTTTGTGCTGGCCTGCAGGATCGCCCCCGCCAGGAAATACAGCGAGCCGATGGTGAGCGCGCCCATCACCGTACGCCAGATCACATACACATAAGCCGAGTAGTACCCCAGCGAGCCGATGATGGAAAGGAACACTCCAGCAATCAGCTTGCGTTTGGAGAGCGCGACGTTCTCCTCGTACACCTCGTCCGACAGCCGGGTAAAGCGCTCAGTCAAAAAGTTGCTTAACCCGAAAAGTTTCAGCTCCTTGGCTGCTTCTTTGCTGCCGCCCAGGACGCGCAGGTAATCGAGCTGGCGGCGGACCGGCGTCTGGCGAAAATTCTTCGCGTATCCCAGAAACGCAAAGTGGCTTTCGCCCATGAACGCAGGCAGTACGCCCGCAATCAGCAGCAGTAGCAGCCACGGCGAGAAGTAGACGATAGAAACCGACAAGGTGATGGTGGTGATGACCTGCTGGATCAGCCGGCCCAGCATCTGGATCATCGCCAGCCGGTCGGTGGCCTGCACCCGCGCCCGCTCCAGGCGATCGTAGAAGACCGGGTCTTCGTAGGCGATGACATCCAGCTCTGCCGCATGCTTCATCACCTGGATGCTGACGTAGCGCGTATATTTGTCGGCCAGTAGCGAGTCGGTGTAGTCGATGGTGCGGGTAAAGATGTTGCCCAGCACCGCAATAACGAACTCCGCCACCACCAGCCACCACAGGCGGTGCGGCACCGGCTGGTGTTTTTGCAGAATATTTACAATCGTGTCGATAATCAGCTTGCTCACGTAAAGCAAGCCGATAGGCTGCAAGGCTGCCAGCAGCCGGAACACGAACCCCAGCACCACCACGGCCGGCCCTGAGTCCCACACAATCTTGAGCACGGGGGGAAGGTTGCGCATTGCCGACATGCGCTCTTGCCACGCGCTGGTAAAGGTTTTCTGCTCCTGCGTCATCTTCTTGTGCTATCCGGACACCACTGCGCACTAGTGCTCCGTTTCAATTATGAGGGGTAAGCGCAAAACTGGGTACTCCTTGAGAGATGCGGAAAAGCAAAAGGCAGTTTTATCGGACGGTCGTTCCAAAGCCGGCAGTCCTCGCCGATTTCCGTTCAAGTCTTCCCGCCCGGGCATTTTCAAAGCTAATTTATCGGTTTAAGATCACAGACTTGTGGTGATTATGTGGTTAGACTCTACGATTCGGAGGCTGGCGATGCGTCACGTCATTTCGTCCTGTTCGGTAGTGACTTTTTTCTTCCTCGCGTGTGCGGCATTTGCGCAAACTGGCCCAGCCGCAACGGCAACCTGCAACATCGACCAGGACAAGCAGCTGGTCGTCGAGTATCAGCGAGTCACGGTAAACCTGAAGAAGCCGCTGTCCCAACAGATACGCGACGGAAAGCCGTGGGCTCCCGGCGGCAAGCCCATGACCTTCTTCACCAACACCCCGGTCGAGATTGGCGGCCACGACCTTCCGGTCGGCGCTTACACTCTCTTCCTAATTCCTGGATCGAAGCAGTGGACGCTTATCGTATCCAAGAGCACCGACATGACCGGCGCTTATGACGAGAAGCAGGACTTGGTACGAGTGCCGATGGATTCGGGCGAGCTACCTAACCCCGAGGCGGAGCTCGGCGTCGGCCTGGAACATGCTGGACCGGGGCAGTGCAATATTCGCGTCGATCTGGACAAGGCCGGGCACTTCGCAACGTTCCGCAAGCAATAAGCTTGAAATTAACGCCGTTAGTAAGGGCCAACACCGCGCTGCGCGGCGAGAGCCACGCATCCACCTGTCCTTTTGAGAGAGTTTACCGCCCTGATCAGTCGGCGAAGACTGGAACTTCTTCCTTGCTGATGGCCTTCTTCCGCCAGGGAAGATGATCCATTACCCAGTCCTTGAAATAGTCCATATAGAGATACACAACTGGAGTCGTGTACAGAGTAAGCATCTGACTGACGATCAGGCCGCCAACAATAGCGATGCCCAGGGGCCGCCGGATTTCCGAACCGACGCCATGGCCCAGGGCCAAGGGGAGTGCGCCCAGCAAGGCCGCAGCTGTCGTCATCATGATCGGCCGGAAGCGAATCAGCCCTGCTTCGTAGATGGCTTCCTCTGCCGACTTGCCGGAACGTTCCACCTCAAGCGCGAAGTCGATCATGATGATGGCGTTTTTCTTCACGATGCCAATGAGCAGGATGATTCCGATCAAGCCGATAACATCCAGTTGCATGTGGAACAGCAGGAGCGCCAGCAGCGCGCCCGTTCCCGCCGATGGGAGCGTCGACAAAATCGTGATGGGGTGAATGTAGCTCTCGTACAGCATGCCGAGCACGATGTAAACCGCAACCAGCGCCGCCAGAATCAAGATCGGTTCAGACGAGAGCGAATCCTGGAAAGCTGCGGCCGTACCCTGGAAGCTGCCGTGGATGGTGGCGGGCATCCGCATCTCTGTCTCGGTAGTGCTGATAGCGCGCGTCGCGCTCCCCAGATCGCCGCCGGGCGCCAGGTTGAAAGAGATGGTCACCGCCGGGAATTGTCCCTGGTGATTGACCGACAGTGCAGTGTTCGACGGCGCAAAATGCGCAAACGCCGACAGTGGCACCTGCGCTCCTCCGCTGGTGATGACGTATACGCTGTCTAATGCAGTCGGGTTCAGCTGATACTTCGGATCAACCTCCATCACCACGTGATACTGGTTCAGGGTCTGGTAGATCGTCGAGATCTGCTCCTGCCCGAAGGCGTCATACAGCACCGCATCGATTTGCTGCGGCGTGATGCCCAGGCGCGCAGCCGTTTCGCGGTCGATGACCACGTTCTCTTCCAAGCCGCTGACCTGCTGATCGCTGTTCACGTCCTTGAGCTGTGGAATCTTGCGCAGTTTCTCCAGCAGCTTCGGAGCCCACTCGTACAACTCGTCCAGGTTTTCGCCCGACAAGGTGTACTGATATTGCGCATTAGACTGGCGTCCGCCGATCTGCAAATCCTGCACCGATTGCAAATACAGCGAAGCTCCGGGAATGTGCGTCAGCTTCGGCCGCAAGCGGGCGATCACCTGGTCGGCACTGATCTTGCGCACATTCAGAGGCTTCAGCACCACGTACATTCGGCCCTGGTTTTGCGCGCCATTCCCGCCCACGAAAGCCAACACGTTTTCCACCGCTGGGTCCTGGGTGACAATGTGGATAAATTGGTTGACCTTTCCTTTCATCGCCAGGAACGACACATCCTGATCGCCCATCACCATGCCTGCCAGGCGCCCGGTATCCTGCTGCGGGAAGAAACCTTTCGGAATGATGATGTAAAGGAAGACGTTGACAAAGACCATGATGATGGCCAGCGCAAGGATCAGCCGCCGATGGCGCAGTACCCATCCCAGAGAAACCCTATAGCCACGCGTCAGCCAGTAGAAGCCACGCTCGCTCATGCGATATAGCGTGCCGTGACTGTTCGGGTCATGCGCCTTCAGGAAGCGGGCGCACAGCATCGGCGTAGTGGTCAGGGAAACCACCATCGAGACCGCGATGGCCGCGCTCAGAGTCACAGCAAATTCGTGGAAGAGCCGTCCCACCAATCCGCCCATCAGCAGGATGGGAATAAACACAGCCATGAGCGACGTGCTCATCGAGACCACGGTGAAGCCGATCTCACGTGCGCCCAGGATGGCCGCCGGATACGGCTTCATCCCCGATTCCACGTGGCGCATCACGTTTTCCAGCACCACGATGGCATCGTCCACCACGAAGCCGGTCGAGATGGTTAATGCCATCAGTGACAGGTTGTTCAGCGAATAGCCAAACAGGTACATGACGCCGAAGGTGCCCACAATCGCGAGGGGAACAGCGACGCTGGGAATAAGTGTGGCGCGCACTTCGCGCAAGAAGACGAAAACCACCAGCGTGACCAGGATGACCGAGATCACCAGGGTGCGCTGCACGTCGTTGACCGACGCGCGTACGGTCGTCGTACGATCCAGGCCGATCTCCAGGTGCATACTGGGCGGCAAGGAAGCTTTCAGGAAAGGCAGTGCCGCAATCACGCGATCGGCAGTAGCGATGATGTTCGCCGCCGGCTGGCGGAAGATGACGATCAACACGCTGGGCTTGCCGTTGAAGCTGCCCGCATTGTTGACGTTCGAGTACGAATCTTCGACATCCGCTACATCGCTCAGGCGTACCGGGGCGCCATTGCGGTAAGCGATGATCAGGTTCTTGTAATCTTTAGCTTTCTTGAGCTGATCGTTCGCGCGGATGATCCAGGTCTTGTTGCCATCGTCCAGCGAACCCTTGGCTTGATTGGCGTTCTCTGCCGCCACTGCCGTGCGCACGGCTTCCAGCCCAAGATTCATATTGTTCAGCTTGTTGGGATTCGCCTCAATGCGCACCGCGGGCTGTGACGATCCCCAGACAAAGACCTGGCCTACGCCCTCGATCTGCGACAGCTTCTGCCCCATGATCGAGTCGGCCACGTCGTACATTTGATCCTGGGTCATGGCATCGGAAGTCGCCTCCAGAATGATGACCGGAGAATCAGCCGGATTGATTTTGCGATAAGTCGGATTGCTGGGCAGATTGGCGGGAAGGTAGCCGCGGGCCGCATTGATGGCCGCTTGCACGTCGCGAGCCGCCGCATCGATGTTGCGGTCCAGATCGAACTGCATGGTGATGCCGGTCGAGCCCAACTGGCTCGACGAGGTCATCTGGTTGATGCCGGCGATGCGACCGAATTGCCGCTCCAGCGGCGTGGCCACGGCGGATGCCATGGTTTCCGGACTGGCGCCGGGTAGCGACGCACCTACCGAGATCACAGGAAAGTCGATCTGAGGCAGCGGCGCTACCGGCAACTGCAAATAAGCCAACACGCCTGCGAGCAGCAGGGCAATCGTGAGCAACGTGGTTGCTACTGGCCGCGCGATGGCTGGAGCGGAAACATTCATGCTCAGTCCCCAACAGCCTCCGCCGGTTTGGGAGCGCGCAGATGCCGCAGCGCTTCACCCAACCGGTCAAACCACAAATAGACCACCGGCGTTGTATACAACGTCAGCAACTGGCTGAATAGCAAGCCGCCGATGATGGTGATACCCAATGGCCGCCGCAACTCCGATCCGGTACCCGAGCCCAGCGCCAGCGGCACGGCGCCGAACAATGCGGCAAACGTCGTCATCATGATGGGACGGAAGCGCAGCAGGCAGGCTTCGTAGATCGCGTCGACCGGCTTCTTGCCCTCTTTGCGTTCGGCTTCCAACGCAAAGTCGATCATCATGATGGCGTTCTTTTTCACGATACCGATCAGCAGGATGATGCCAATCAAGGCCATCACCCCCAAATCCATGTGGAAAAGGCTAAGCGCGAGAATCGCGCCCACACCGGCTGAGGGCAGCGTCGACAAAATCGTGATGGGGTGAATGTAGCTCTCGTACAGAACACCCAGAACGATGTACACCGTCACGATGGCCGCAAGAATCAGCCAGCCTTCATTTGCCAGCGACGCCTGAAATGCGCGCGCCGTGCCTTGGAACGTCGCCTGAATGCTGGGCGGCATGCCGATTTCGTCGCTCGCTTTTTGGATGGCCTTGACCGCGTCTCCCAGCGAGGCTCTGCCTCCAAGGTTGAATGAAATCGTCACCGAGGGGAACTGGCCCTGGTGGCTGATAGTCAACGGCCCCGTAGTCGTCTCGAAGTGTGCAATCGCGCTCAAAGGGACCTGCGACGCATTCGCGCCGAGCACCGCCGCTCCCTGTGCAGTCGAGGTGGTGGCGGCCCCAATCTGGGTTGCCGGACTTTGCGAGCTACCCGCCGGCACGTAAATGTCCTTCAGCGAATCGGGATCGGCACGGAACGTCGGATCCACCTCCAACACCACGTGATACTGGTTCAGCTGGGTGAACATAATCGAAACCAGCCGCTGACCAAAAGCGTCGTAAAGAGTGTTGTCGATGGCGCTGGCCGTGACTCCAAGCCGCGATGCGGTGTCGCGGTCGATAACCAGGTTCGCCTGCGCTGCCTGGTTCTGCTGGTCGGTGGCCACATCACGCAGCTCGGGCAATTGCTTCAGCTTCGCCACCAGCTTCGAAGTCCAACTCGCCAGTTCCTTAGGATCGGCGTCCTCCAGCGTGAATTGATATTGCGTGCGGCTGACGCGATCTTCTACGGTCAGATCCTGTACCGGCTGCATGTAAAGCGTGATGCCTTCAACCCCGGCGACCTCCTTTTGCAGCCGCTTCATGATGGTGGTCACATCGTCGCTACGCTCGTCGCGCGATTTCAAATTGATCTGCACCCGACCGCTATTAGGCGTCGTATTGGTGCCGTCGACGCCGATGAAAGATGACAGGCTTTCGACGTCCTTGTCCTTCAGAATGGCAGCCGCCAAAGCCTCCTGGCGCTGGGCCATCGCCTTAAACGAGATGCTTTCCGGCGCATCCGAAATGCCCATGATCACGCCGGTGTCCTGCACCGGGAAGAAACCTTTGGGCACGGTGATGTAGAGGAATATGGTCGCTACCAGCGTTCCGATCGTGACCAGCAAGGTTATCGTCTGGTGCTTGAGGACAAACTTGACCGTGCGGCCGTAGAACGCAATGGTGTTGTTGAACATGCGTTCTGACCAGTCGTAGAACTTTCCGCGGCTGCTTGCGTCGCGATGCCGCAGCAGCAATGAGCACATCATCGGCGTCAGGGTTAACGAGATGATGGCCGACAAGAGAATCGTAACGCTCAGGGTTACCGCGAACTCGCGGAACAGGCGGCCAACGATGTCTCCCATGAACAGCAGCGGAATCAGCACGGCGATCAGGGAAACGGTCAGCGACACGATGGTGAAGCCGATCTGCCCGGCGCCCAGCAGCGCTGCCTCCAGCGGAGAGTGGCCTTCCTCAATGTAGCGATCGATGTTCTCGATCATCACGATCGCGTCGTCAACCACGAAGCCGGTGGAAATGGTCAGGGCCATCAGCGACAGGTTGTCGAGCGAGTAGCCAAGCAGGTACATCACCCCGAAGGTTCCCACCAGCGAGAGCGGCACTGCCACGCTGGGGATGATGGTGGCCGCCAGCGTCCGCAGGAAGATAAAGATGACCATCACGACTAGCGCGATGGTGAGCATCATCTCGAACTGCACATCTTTTACGCTGGCGCGAATCGTGTTGGTGCGGTCAGTCAGCACCGTGACCTTCACCGAAGCCGGCAGGTTCGCCTGTAGTTGCTTCAGGCGCAGCTTGATGCTGTCCACCACCTTGATGATGTTGGCCCCGGGCTGACGCTGGATGTTCAGGATGACCGCCGGCGTGGTGTTCATCCACGCCGCCTGGTTCACGTTCTCCGCGCCCATTACCACCGTGGCCACATCGGACAGGCGCACCGGATTGCCGTTCTTGTAAGCGACAATCGAGTTCGCATAACCTTGCGGGCTCAGCAACTGATCGTTGGCGCCGATGGTGAACGAGAGCCGGTTGTCCTGTAGCTGTCCCTTGGCCTGATCGACGTTGATCTGCGCGATGACCGAGCGCAATTGCTCCAGGCTCATGCCATACGACGCCAGCGCCGTTGGGTTGGCCATGACGCGCACAGCAGGCTTTTGTCCTCCGCTAATACTGACCAGTCCCACACCCGGTAGCTGCGAGATCTTCTGGGCAAACGTTGTGTCGGCCAAATCCTCAACCTGCGGCAGCGGCATGCTGTCAGAGGTCATGGCCAGCGTCAGAATGGGCGCGTCAGCAGGATTGACCTTGCTATAGATTGGCGGGGTAGGAAGATCGTTCGGCAGATACGTCTGCGCCGAATTGATGGCCGCCTGCACCTCTTGCTCGGCGACGTCAATGTTCTCTTCCAGGTTGAATTGCAGGGTAATGACCGAGGCGCCGAACGAACTGCTCGACGTCATCTGGCTCAAGCCGGGCAGTTCACCAAACTGCCGCTCCAGCGGAGCTGTAATCGAAGACGCGGTGACGTCGGGGCTGGCTCCCGGGTAGAAGGTCACAACCTGGATGGTGGGGTAATCGACCTGCGGCAAAGCCGAAATCGGCAACTGCCGGTAGGCAACGATGCCCACCAGCAGCAGTCCCACCATCAACAGCGAAGTCGCGATGGGCCGGAGAATGAACGGCCGCGAAATACTCATGATTGCGAACCAATATTGCCGCTAGACGATCCGCTCTTCTGATGAGCGGGAGCCTGCGGAGCTACCCGCATGCCTGCCTGTAACTTTTCTTGCCCGTCGGTAACTACTTTGTCGCCACCCTTTAAACCAGAGGCGATCACCACGGTACTGCCCTGCGTTAGAGCAATCTGTACCGGTCGCATTTGCGCGGTGTTGTTGGCGTCCACTACGTAAACAAAGCTGCCGTCCGGCCCACGCTGTATCGCGCTTGCCGGCGCGGTGACGGCGTTCTTGCGGACCTCCAGCAACAAATGTGCATTCACGAACTGGTTTGGCCACAGGCTGTTTTCTTGATTATCAAATACCGCCTTCAGTTTGGCCGTTCCCGTCGTCTGGTCGATCTGGTTATCGATGGTCAACAGCTTTCCGGTGGCCAGTTTCTGCTGATCGTCGCGGCTGTAGGCATCGACTTCCAGTGGTCCCTTCTTCATCTGCTGTGCCACTTCCTGCAACTGGTCTTCCGGCAGTGTGAACACCACGGCGATTGGATGCAGCTGCGTGATCACCAGCATCGGCGTTCCGCCGGCAGCCGTCACATAATTGCCCGGATCCACCTGGCGCAAGCCCACCCGGCCATCCACCGGGGAAACAATGCGGCAATAGGTTAGGTTCAACTTCGCACTATCGATCGCAGCCTTGTCGCTGGCGATCGTACCCTCGTAGGTTCCGAATGATGCTTCCAGCGTGTCCAGGTCCTGCTTGGCGATTACGCCCTGTTCATACAACACCTTGTTACGCTCGTATTGCGCCTTCGCGTTGGTAAGTTGAGCTTCATCTTTTTGCAGATTGGCTTGTGCCTGCGCTAACGCTACCTGGTAGGGACGAGGATCGATCAGGATAAGCAATTCGCCAGCTTTTACGTCCTGGCCTTCCCGAAAATTCACCTGCATGATCTGGCCATCAATGCGGGTCTTCAATGACACCGTATAAAATGCCTGGACCGATCCGAGCCCATTCAGATAAACGTTGAAATCTCCCTGTTGCACTGCGGCAACTCCAACCGGGACAGCCGGTGGTGGCGCGCTGGCTTTGGCGCTTTTCGCCTGTTGCGAACTGCATCCCACCAGCAGGACGGAGATCGCCAGCATCACCCCCAATCCCAATAGGGCTCCCGGAAACGCGCGCACCTGGCGCTTTGCGGGGCAAAGCAATGCCCTTCTCTCCACGTACTCCTCCTGAATCAGCAGTAGCGACGCACGCGACACCAAAGCGTTATCGCGGTTGGTCCCTCGTACTTACCTAAATGCAACTGGGCGCACCGGTTGCAGTAGTATTACATCCATACTATTAGACCGGATCGGGGTAGCGACAGCCGTTAAGAGAAGGTGAAGGAAGGTTAAGAAGTGTGAAGAGCGACAGCACATCTCGAAACAATTCTTCACCGCAGGCGCGCACAGGAAAAGGCAAAATAAATCCTGTGAATCGCCTCCTCATCGTCGATGACGATCATGGACTGGTCAACCTGCTGAAACGCTTCCTCGAAAGCGAAGGCTTTCATGTCGAGGCGGCTTATGATCATGCCTCTGGATTGAGCGCCGCCTTTGCCGCTGAGCATGAACTTATTATCCTCGATGTGATGCTTCCCGGGGGCACTGGTTTCGAGTTATTGAAGTCCGTTCGCCAGCAGTCCTCGGTCCCGGTTCTGCTGCTGACCGCCCGGGGCGAAGCCGTGGATCGCATCCTCGGCCTTGAAATCGGCGCCGACGACTACCTGGCCAAGCCCTTTGATCCCCGTGAGCTGGTTGCCCGGGTGCGCGCCATCTTTCGGCGTACCCGCGAGGCCTCTCCCGGAGCGGCCCGCGCCGAGCACGAAGACGCCATCACCGTTGGCGACATTCATATGTCGCTGGCCAATCGCACGGTTACCTGTGCCGGCTCGCCGGTTGACTTGACCTCGGTGGAGTTCAATGTCCTGGAGCTTTTGCTGCGCCACGCCGGAACCGTGGTCACCCGCGAGCAGATGGCCGAAGTTGCGCTGGGCCGCCCGCTGAACGCCTTCGACCGCAGCGTCGATGTCCACGTCAGCCGCCTGCGCAAGAAACTCAGCTCGTGCCCTTCGACCGACGAGTTGATTCGCCCCATCCGTGGAGTCGGATACTTCCTCGCCGCCGAAGCTCCCGAAAAGAGTCGGGTATGAATCGCCGGCTGTTCTGGAAAATCTTTCTTCCCTTCTGGGTCTCGCAGGCCATCTTGCTCGGCGCACTCTATCTCCGCGTGCATTACCGCATCACCTCCGAGCATCCCTGGTGGATCCAGCCGGAGCGCCGCGAAATGCCGGTGCTGGCAAGTCTGGCTGCGCAGCGCTTTGAAGAACAAGGAAAAGTCGGACTGTCACAACTACTTGACGATCTGGCGCTCCATGACCGCTCGCAATTCTGGCTGATAGACTCCAGCGGCCGCGAGCTTTCGGGAAAGCCGATTTCCGATAGCGTGTTGCGAGGTGGCGCCGCCGCAGAAAAGCATGAAGGCCTGTATCACTCCTTCGAAGCCAACGTGCTCGCCGCGCGTGCCAGCACTTCGCGAGGGCAATACCTGCTCATTGCCGAATTTGTGCCGCCCAAATTATCCGAGCGCGTTCCCGGCGACATTCTTTGGACGCTTAAGCTCGGCACCATTTTTTCCGCCATCGTCTGCTTATTGATCGCGCACTCGCTTACCAAACCGATTGAGCGTCTGCGCGACGCCACCCATGAGTTGGCGCGCGGCAACCTCGATATCCGCGCCGGGGAGAATCTTGGCAATCGCCAGGACGAAATTGCCGACCTGGTCCGCGATTTTGACACCATGGCCGGCGAGTTGCGCAACCAGATCCAGAGCGAGCGCAATCTGCTGAGCGGCGTCTCCCACGAACTGCGTTCACCCATCGCCCGCATCCGGCTAGCGTTGACGCTGGCTCGCGGAGCTGCCGCCGATGAACGCGCCGAGATGCTCGACCGCATCGAACAGGACACCATCCAGCTCGACTCCATGCTGGAGCGCATCCTCACCGTCGCCCGCCTGGAGAGCGGTCAGCAAAAGCCGCAGTTCGAACGGCTCTCACTCAACGAGGTGGTTGACGACGTTCTGCACGACGCCAACTTCGAAGCCGCAGCCAACGGTTCGACCATCTCGTATGAACACGGGGAAGATCTCGCACTGAACGGCGATGCCGGCCTGCTGCACAGCGCCATCGAAAACGTGGTGCGCAATGCCATCTTCTATTCCGGCCATGGCGGAGCCATCCAGGTGAGCGTGGGTAAAGAGCCCGACGCCGCGGTCGTTTCGGTTCGCGACAACGGTCCGGGCGTTCCAGAGGCAGCGCTGCCTTTGCTCTTCAAATCGTTCTATCGCGTGGACGACAGCCGCGGCACCAACACCGGCGGCATGGGCCTGGGGCTGGCGATTGTGCGCAATGCCGTCGCCATCCACGGCGGATCGGTATCGGCGAAGAACGTCTTGCCGCACGGCCTGCAGGTTGATCTGCGATTGCCGCTGCCTGTGACAGCTACCCCTAAGCGTACTTCCGGCATCCGCGTCGCGCAGGTGTAGAGGGGCCGCTATTCGCTATTCGCTTTTCGGGTTCTGGGCTTTCTGTAGTTCTCAGACTTGGCAAGCAATTTTCGGTCTTGCTGTTTCTGTTTCTGACGCCTCCCCCGGTTCCATTGTGGCTCTGTTTGCTTGTCCTTATTCAAGCCGCGCAGCGGCGGCTGTGTCGTGAGCCCGGGGCGCAAGCCCCGGGACAGACCATTGATCTGACTCGGGAGCCGCGTAGCGGCGACTCGCTCAACCTGCGGACGTCGCAAGCCGAAGTCAAGATACTAGTGAACTTCACCGGAAAAAGCGAAGAGCGAAGAGCGAATGGCGAACAGCGGCCCCCCGCCCCCTTACTGACATCCCCTCCGCACGCGTGATACGGTAAACGATTCCGCGAGGACATCATGTTTACCAACGACCTGCTGAAGGGCAAACGCATACTCATTACCGGCGGCGGCACCGGGCTGGGCCGCGCCATGGCCGAACGCTTCCTCGAACTCGGCGCCACCGTTTACATCTGCGGACGCCGCGCTGAAGTGGTGCAACAAACCGCGAAGGAACTGTCGACCGCGACCGGCGGCACCATCGAAGGATTCGCCTGCGACGTCCGCTATCCCGAAGATGTCGAGCCGCTGATCGAGCGCCTCTGGGCCGGCGGTCCCATCGACATCCTGGTGAATAACGCAGCCGGCAATTTTCTGGCACGCACTGAGGAGCTTTCCGTCAATGCCTTCGACTCCGTCATTGGCATCGTGCTCAAAGGCACCATCAACCTGACCCTGGCCTGCGGCCGCCGCTGGCTCAGTTCGCAACATAAGGGTGTCGTCCTCAGCATCACCACTACCTACGCGGACACGGGCTCGGCGTTCGTCGTTCCCAGCGCTGTCGCCAAGGCGGGCGTCGCCGCTCTCATGCGCAGCCTCGCGGTCGAATGGGGCGGCCGCGGCATTCGCTTCGTGGCCATCGCGCCGGGCGCCATCCGCACCGAAGGCGCTTTCTCGCGCCTCCTGCCAACGGCCGAATTGGAGAAGGCGCTGCTCGAGCACAACCCGCTGCATCGCTTTGGTACGCTGGAAGAGATCGCGAATCTCGCGACCTTCCTGGTCAGCGACCAGGCGGGCTACATCAATGGCGAGATGGTATACATGGACGGAGGCGAGATGCTGGCCGGCTCCAGCAGCTTCAGCATGATTGGACGCCGCCTGCCTGACGCTGCCTGGGAGATGATGAAACCCAGGAAGCCGAAAGCGAAATAGCCAAGGAGAAGCAATTCGGGAATGGGCCGCAATACCTCCCGAATTCATCCGAGGTTGGCCGCGTACCATCGAACAAGGTCAATGTTCGCGTAGGTTGTGCCGATTTGCTACACATGGGATCGTCAGCCTGGGTGGCATCACGTCACACGCATTCGAGAAACCTGCGGGAATTTAGTCATGCCGCTCATTTCATGAACGAAAAAATTGCCATCGCGAATCACGGCCCGAGCGAATTTCCTTCGCCCCTGCGCATGGGGCCGGTGGGCGCGCTGGAGAGCACGTTCATCCACGACGGCTTGTATTATCGCGATCCGCTGCAAGGCGAGCCGCAGCTTTTCGAACTTGCCGGCCCGCGCGAAAAGCTCTTCTTCGAGCCTGCGCGTACCAAGGTCGCCATCGTCACCTGCGGCGGCCTGTGTCCCGGACTCAACAACGTTATCCGCTCGGTCTATCTGCAACTTCACTATCACTACGGCGTACCCGCCGTCATGGGCATCCGCTACGGGTATTCGGGCTTCGGTCCGGAAGCGGTCGCACCCCTGTGGCTGAACGCCGAGATGGTCAACAACATTCATCAGCTCGGGGGCACGCTGCTAGGCACTTCGCGCGGCCCGGTCAGCGCCGACATCGTAGTCGACTTCCTCGATCAGCGCGGCGTCAGCATCCTGTTTACCGTTGGCGGCGACGGTACGCAAAAGGGTGCGCACGACATTGTCGCCGAAATCCAGCGCCGCAAGCTCAAGATCTCCGTCATCGGCATCCCCAAGACCATCGACGACGATGTGCAGTTCGTGAATCGCTCCTTCGGCTATTTCACCGCCATCGAGAAGGCGAAGGAGGTCATCGACTCCGCGCATGTGGAAGCACATTGCGTGCACAACGGCATCAGCATTGTGAAAGTCATGGGGCGCGACTCGGGATTTATCGCCGCCGGCGCCACCGTCGCCAGCCAGGAAGTGAATTTCACGCTGGTGCCCGAGGTGCCGTTCCAGTTAGAAGGCGAACGCGGCCTGCTAGCCGTTCTGCACCGCCGCATGCTGGAGCGCCATCACGCCGTCATCGTGGTGGCCGAAGGCGCGGGCCAGCACCTGCTGCCCCCGTCTGAGGAGCGCGACGCCTCCGGCAATCGCCTGCATCGCGATATCGGCGTCTTCCTGCATCGCAAGATTCGCGACCACTTTGCCGCCCAACGCTTTCCCGCGGTGATCCGCTACTTCGATCCTAGCTATTACATCCGCAGCGTGCCCGCTTCCACCGTTGACTCGATGTTGTCCGATTCGTTTGCCCGGCACGCCGTTCACGCCGCCATGGCCGGCAAAACCGACATGATTGTCGGCCTGCAACATGGCGTCTTCATCCATGTGCCGATTCCCATGGCCACCACGCAGCGCAAGCGGTTATCCAGCGAAGAGTGGGCTTCCGTGGTAACGGCAACCGGACAGCCTGACCTGGCGTGATCTGCGAGTCGCCTCGATCCGTCGAGATGCGTGGTCTCCGGGTCGCGCGCGGGTGTCCCTCCAAATGACAAAACCTTCGAATCGCACGCGGTTTGGCCGATATGGCGTCTAAGGTTTCCTAGCGTGGTTCACTTCGAGGCGTAACAGTTGCATCATCACGCAACTGAGCTAAAATCCTGGCCATGAAAAAGCTGTTGCTGCCGCTGCTTCTCGTCATGATGGTAGCGATGTCTGTGCCGGCCTTCGCCAGCCACCATCATCACCATAACCATCATCATTCAGGACATCACCACTCGCACCACACCAGCTAACGGCTGGCGCGCGACAACTCGAAGGCAAGAGCCTGAACCGGCGGACCGTCCAGGCTTTCCGCTATCGGGGTGCTTGTTAGGTTGTCTTTCTTTTCGCTGCATCTCCAGGCGGGTCTGTGGATCGCGGAAGAAACGGCCTGACGCGTCATCCTCGCTGGAAACTCGTGAATTGCCCTGCTTCACTGCGACGCTCGCAGAAAAGCCGAGCCCGCTAGGGCGAAATACTCTAGCCCAGCATGGAGCCGCAGGCGGAATGCTGGGTTAGCCGCTCACCCCACCTGCGAATCCACTGGCACATTCGACGTCACCAGGTACCGCTTGGCCTTCTCCTGCAGTGCCGCTGTCAGCGGCACGCTCTTGCCGGACTCGAGGCTGGCCTGCACGGCGACGCTGTCGCAGGTGGCGACCATCTTTCCCGTCTCGTCGTCATACATCTGGTGCAGGAAGCGAAAGTACTTTTCGCCGACCGCGAGGAAGCCGCTCTTAATCTCCACCAGCTCGCCGCCGCGCAACTCTTCCAGGAATTGGTAGTTCTGGCGCACGATCGCCACTCGCAGGCTCTTCTGCTTCATGGAGGCCGGAGTAACGCCGATGGCGTGCAGCAGAAACCAAGTCGCCTGATCAAAGCGCGAAACATACATGCGTGAATTCATGTGGCTGGCAAAGTCGTACTCTGAAGCCAGCACCGCGCCCTTAAATGTGTGCACCCATTCCGCCATGATCACCCATTCTTGAATGCCGCTATTCGCTTTCGCCCCTGCGCCGCTTCGCTCGGCGCTTTTCGTGCTGCGTGCGCGCTTTCGCCTCCCGCGCAGGCCATTACGTTTTGCTTTCGCTTCCCGCCTCGGACGGTACGGCTCGCCAGCCCAACTCCCACTCACCCATCAGTCACTCGCCCCATCGCTCTCTGTCATCCTGAGCGAAGCGAGGTCGTCTCTGACCGAGCAGTCGAAGGACCCCTATGGCAACGACACCCAGTCGGTTGCTGAGGTTTTCAACTCGGTCAAAACCGCATTTGCGCAGGCAGCTACAAACTTCGCCATCAAATCCAGCGTCTTTTCTGTCTGATCGCGATGTGGCGAGTGCTTGCAATTCGGCAACATCACGATCTCTGTTTGCGGCGCCCGTGTCTTGATTGCATCCACCTGTGCCTTGGTTCCGTATTCATCGTCTTCGCCCTGAATGCACAGGATTGGACAACGAATCGCCGAGGCATATTCCTCGATGTTCCACGAGCGAAAGGCCGGATCGAGCCAGATGTCGTTCCATCCCCGGAAGGTCGCGTCGACATGCGCGTGATAACGGCCCAGCTTGCTGGCGAAATCGCTCGTCTCGTAATTCACTTTGGCCTGCGCGATGGTGGCGACACTCAGGTCTTCAACGAACACATGCGGCGCTTCCAGGATCAATCCGCGCACAGCATCGGGATACTTGCCGGCAAAGATCAGCGAGATCGACCCGCCATCGCTGTGTCCCAGCAGAATCGGCTGCTCGACATTCAACTTCCCAAGCAATTCCGGCAGCACCACCTCGCCCTCATGACGCATGAAGCTGACGGGCCGCCTCTCCAGCAGCTTGTCGGAATTGCCGTGACCGTACCGCGAATAGACCAGCACGCCGCAACCGGTTCGCGCCGCCAGGCGCTGCGGAAAATCTTTCCACAAGGCGACGGAGCCGAGGCCTTCGTGCAGCATGACAATGGTCGCGCCGCCTTCGGCCGGATCAATCCGCAGCGTCTCCAACCGCTTTCCACCCGCAATGACTTCACCGGAGTGTGTTGTGGGCTTACTCATCCCTCGCGGTTCTCCCGTTGCAGCCGTTCCTTTTCGCGCCTTACAAGCAAAAAGCGCTGCAGCTTGCCAGTCGCGGTCTTCGGCAGTTCGCTGACAAACTCGATGTAGCGCGGATACTTGTACGGAGCCAGGCGTGCTTTCACGAACTCCTGCAATTCATGACGCAGAGCATCGTCGCCCGGCAACGTATCCTTCAGAACGACAAACGCCTTAGGCTTGACCAATCCGTTTTCGTCGGCACTCGCAATTACCGCGGCCTCCAGCACCGCTGGGTGCGCAATTAGCGCCGCCTCGACTTCCACCGGTGAAACCCAGATGCCGCTCACCTTCAGCATCTCGTCGTTGCGGCCGCAGTGAACGAAATAGCCATCCGCATCTTGCCGAAACTTGTCGCCAGTGCGCATCCACTCACCCAGAAACGTTGCTCGCGTCTTTTCGCGATTGTTCCAGTAGCACGCTGCAGCTGTCGGGCCGCTCACCTGCAATTCGCCGATTTCGCCCTGCGGAACCTCGGCTCCGCTCTCATCGACCAGCCGCACCCGATAACCCGGCACCGGCAAGCCAGCCGTGCCATAGCGCACGCTGCCGGCACGATTCGATATAAATGTGTGCAGCATTTCGGTCGAACCGATTCCGTCGATTATCTCCACGCCAGTGTGATGCGTCCACTCACGGCCAACCGATTCCGGAAGCGCTTCGCCGGCCGAACTGCACTGGCGCAATCGGTGCTCGCCGCGCCGAGGCAGATCGGGTGAAGCCAGCAACGAACTGAACAGCGTCGGCACTCCGAAAAATATAGTTGGCTGCTGTTCGCGCAAGATAGCGTTGATCGCTTCCGGCTTTGGCCTTCCAGCAAACA
This sequence comes from uncultured Acidobacteriaceae bacterium, assembly GCA_963769235.1. Taxonomy (GTDB): domain Bacteria; phylum Acidobacteriota; class Terriglobia; order Terriglobales; family Acidobacteriaceae; genus Bog-257. The sequence goes on from CAVYKW010000001.1 coordinate 80,968, forward strand.
ACACCGACGTCGCTCCCACAAAGAAAGGAAACGTCAATCCGTTACCTAGTCCGTACGCGAAAAATAACTTCGGAGCAGAATACGTGACGTCGTCGCCGGTGATTCCGAGCACGCCTTGCCCGAAGAGTTGCGCTGTCTGTAGCAAGCTGGTCTGCACGTGCACCGCGCCCTTCGGCCTTCCCGTCGATCCGGAAGAGTAGAGCCAGAAGCACGCATCGTCCGGCCGCGTTGGATACGCTTCGCAACTTGGGGGTGCAGAGGCCATTAAGGCAGCCAGTTGCGGATACCTGTGGTCCGAAGTGCCCGCGACAACCATCGTTCCCTTCCAACCGCTGATCTGGGCGGCCTCCTCCATCACTGGCAATCGCGCTTCGGAGACCACAACTGCTTTGGCGCGACTGTCCTGCAACACGAACGCGTAGTCGGCTGCCGACCACATAGTGTTGATGGGAACCGGAACAACTCCGGCTTTGATCGCTCCCAGGAAGCATGCGGGAAAATCGATGCTGTCGTACAGGCACAGCAAGAGGCGCTGCTCCGGCTGAATTCCGAGCTCGCGAATAGCATTCGCGCATCGATTAACGCGCTCCGCCAATTCCCCGTAGCTATGCGATCCGGTCGCGTCGATGACAGCGATCCTTCGCGCGCGCTCCGCCGTCAGGTTGCGGTCGATCAGTTCGACAGTCGCGTTGTAGAACTCGGATGGCACGTCTGGATTCCGAGTGACTAGATCGGAAACTGCGCTGGGCGGCGGACTACCGTTGCTCATTCGCCCGGATCCGCCGCTCCCTCACTGATGGCCGCCAACGTTGCGGTCGAGCCTTGCAGCGCGACGCGCTGATGGTAGAACCACAATCCGTGCAAGCCGCCAAGTTCCTCGCCGCCACCGGCGCGCCCGGGACCACCGTGCATAAGCGAGGGCAACACGATTCCGTGGCCAGTGTGGCTTTCCTGGATTGAAGGATCGATCAGGAGCAGCCGTCCGTGGGTTGTGCCCAAAGCGATTGCGGCCTCGGCGAGGAACGCCGTATCAGCGCTGAAAACCGAAGCTGCCAACGACCCGCCACCGCGCTTTGCCAGCGCAAAGGCCTCGTCCTTGCTGTTGTAAGGCACGATCGTTGCAACCGGGCCGAATACTTCGAGCTGGTGAATCACCGCAGCATTGGCGTCACGTGACCGTAACAACGTCGGAGCCACAAACGCTCCGCGATCGAGTTGCGCATCGACCGGAGCAAAGTTCTCCGGCAAATACGCCACATCCGCCTGCTGGCGAAGCTGCCCGATCCCTTCTTCCACGCTCTTGCGCTGTGCCATGTTCACCAGAGGCCCCATGGAGACCAGCGCGTTTGCCGGGTCGCCCACTACCGTCATTTTTAACTGCGCGACAATGGCGTCGATGGCGGCTTGTGCCTTATCTGCCGGCACCAGCACTCGTCGAATCGCCGTACACTTTTGCCCGGCCTTGGTCGTCATTTCGCGGACAACTTCGCGGGCAAAAAATCCCAGCTCCGTCGAATCGGGCGCGACGTCTGGACCCAGCAGCACGGAATTAAGACTGTCAGCCTCGATGTTCACCCGCACGTTCTGTTTGCGAATGTTCGCGTGTTGCCGAATACCTTCGCCAGTATCGGCTGAACCGGTGAACGCGACTACATCGCCCAGACGAAGATGATCGAGCAGACCGTTAGGTGAGCCGCAAAGAATCGAAAGCGTTCCCGGCGGAAGAATCCCCGCCTCAATCACCGCGCTGACCATCTCCTGTGCCAGCCATGCAGTCGAGGTCGCCGGCTTAGTCACAACCGGAACCCCCGCCAACAGGCTCACAGCAGCCTTTTCCCACAATCCCCAGGAAGGAAAGTTAAACGCGTTGATGTGCACCGCAACCCCACCCAGCGGCACGCCGATATGCAGTCCCTGGAAATTCGCATCGCGCGCCAGGCGCACGGGAGCGCCGTCGCGCAGCACTCGCGCTGCGCCGAGCTTCCCGCCAATCTTGGCGAAGAACTTCAGCGTGCCGATCGCGCCATCGACATCGATGGACGCATCGGCTTTGGTGTTGCCGGAATTCTGGCGCGCGATCTCAAACCATTCGTCGCGACGTGCAGCCAGGGTGTCGGCAATCTTGCCCAGCAGTTCCGCGCGCTGTGCATACGCTAGCTTGCGCAGTTCCGCACCTCCCACATTGCGGGAGTAGTCCAGGGCGGCCTTCAGATCCAGCCCTTTCGAGCTTGCCCAGGCAACGGTGTCCCCGGTTGTGGGACATACCAGCGCAGTACCACGTTCACTGCCAGCCTGCCATTTGCCGCCCAGGTAGCTTTGAAGCACCTTGGCTTCCGACGCGATCCGATTTTCTACAGTTGTAGCCATAAATTATGCAATCTCCGATGATGAAGCCAGATGCTGTTCTACCCAGGGCACAATCCATTGCGCAGCTTCTTCTTCGGGCAAGGTGCCGGAGCTGGCATCGTGCATCAGCATGTCGCCCGCGCGTTTAGCGCCGAGTTCAGTCAGCAGTTTGTCGAAGCGTATGCCGCCGTGGCAGAAAGTGTCTTTGTAAGTTGTGTCCCCTAGCGCGATCACGCCGTAGGTAACCGCGCTCAAGTCAGGTTTCTCGGTTTCTAAACTACTAAACAGTGCCTGAGCGTTGTCCGGCACGTCGCCATTGCCGTATGTCGAAGTGCAAATGAGGAAGATGCCGCCACCCTGAAAAACGCTGGCGTCCAGGTTGTCCATCACCTGAATATTGGCTTGATGGCCGGCGGTCTCCAGCGCTTGCTGGACCTCTTGCGCCACCATCTCGGCGGTCCCGGTCATGGTGCCCACCAGAATAGTGATGGCTACGCCCACGGCCTCGTCCCCACAGCGAAGCTTGCTTGCAGCACGAACTCTCTCCTCACCTTGGCACTATTATACGTGTCGTTACGGAAGTATAATGCATCCACCGTGGCCAAAAAGCGCGACATAATGCATCTCGAAGAGAATCATCGCGCCGTCGTTCCGCCCGACGCATCCGAAAGCGGCGAAACGGCTGCGGAATCCGATTACCTCAAGCTGCTTGGCGAACGGGTTCGCCAGACCCGCGCCCGACGTGGCATGACGCGCAAGCTGCTGGCTCGCGATTCGGAGGTCTCTGAACGATATCTTGCGCAACTCGAAACCGGGCAGGGCAATATCTCTATCCTCCTGCTGCGGCAAATTGCTAAGGCGCTCGACATCCCACTGGAAGCTTTGGTGTTGGAAGGCGCCGAGCCGCCTGTCGACCTGGTTCACACGACGGAGTTCTTGCGCAGCATGCCTGCCGCAGAATTGGCCGAGGCGCGACGCCTGCTGGTGCAGCACTTCGGCGGTGTCGATCTGGAGGCGCGACGCGGCCGCATTGCGCTAATCGGATTGCGCGGCGCGGGAAAGTCAACTTTGGGCGCGATGCTGGCCGATCGCATGGAAGTTCCATTCGTCGAACTCGACCGGCTGATCGAACAAGAAAGCGGCGTCAGCTTGAGTGCCATCTTCGACCTCTATGGCCAGGGCGGTTTTCGCCGCCTGGAGCGCCGCTGCCTGGATCAGGTCATCGAGCGTTATCCGCGATTCGTGCTGGCGACCGGCGGCAGCCTGGTTTCCGAGCCGGCGACCTTCGAGCGCCTGCTTACCAAGTGCTACACCGTGTGGCTGCGCGCTACGCCCGAGGAGCATATGGAGCGGGTCATCGCCCAGGGCGACATGCGCCCCATGGCCGACAACCGCGAGTCGATGTCGGATTTGAAACGCATACTCGAAGTCCGCGAGCCGCTCTACCGCAAGGCCGATTTGACCATCGACACCAGCAAGGGACGCGTTGAGGACGCGGCTGAAGAAGTAGGCCGCAACCTTCGCGAATCCTGACAATCTATATGGTTCAGATTTCAGATGAAAAGGCCTATCATCCAAATGTCGAGGGACTTATGTTGGGAATTGACTTGAATCCGGAGCTGGATGACCGATTGGAGCGTTTGGCCAGTGAGACCGGCCGCAGCAAGGCATACTATGCCGAGCTCGCTATTAAACAGTTTCTTGAGGATCGCGAGGATTATCTGAAAGGCATAGCCGCCCTTGAAAGAAACGAATCCTCGATCTCTCTCGATCAACTGGAGCGCGAGCTTGGCTTGGACAGTTGAATTTCTACATACCGCGCAAATTCAGATCGCTAAGCTAGACCGTCCTATTCAGCAGCGCATTAGTTCCTACTTTCGCAATCGTGTCTTGACCGCCCATGATCCCCGTGAACTGGGGAAAATGTTGCGCGGTGACAAGGGTGGGCTGTGGAGATTTCGGATAGGGGATTATCGGGCCATCTGCAAGATTGAGGAGGAGCGCCTCCTAGTTCTGGTTTTGGATGTTGGGCACCGGCGGGAAATCTACCGATAAGCGATCGCCAGTATCACCTGCACCATATTTCCTATTCAACCCTGCCTTTAATGCACTATAATGCATCTATCCATTGTGGGGATTTGATCGCCAATCCGGCGCTCGCTTTGAGGAGATTTCTACCTGCATGTCTAACTTGAAGGAAGCGGAGTTCGTCACTTTTGACGTGGCTCCAGGAGACTACCGCCATTGGCGGCTGACCATTGACGGCCGCGTTGCCACGCTGGCCATGGACGTCAACGAAGACGCGGGCCTGCGTCCCGGCTACAAACTCAAGCTCAACTCGTACGACCTCGGGGTCGACATCGAGCTGCACAACGTTTTGCAGAGCATCCGCTTTGAGCACCCGGAAGTCGCATGCGTGGTGCTCACCAGCGCCCGGGATCGCATGTTCTGCGCCGGCGCCAACATCTACATGCTCGGCACCTCGACCCACGCCTGGAAGGTGAACTTCTGCAAGTTCACCAACGAGACCCGCAACGGCATGGAAGACTCCAGCCGTCACGACGGCCTAAAATTTCTGGCAGCGCTGAACGGCACCACCGCGGGCGGCGGCTACGAGCTTGCGCTGGCCTGCGATGAGATTGTGCTGATCGACGACCGGTCGAGTGCCGTGAGCCTGCCTGAAGTCCCGCTGCTCGGCGTGCTGCCGGGAACCGGCGGCCTGACTCGTGTGGTCGATAAGCGCAAGGTGCGCCGCGACTTGGCTGACATGTTCTGCACCAATCCCGACGGCGTCAAGGGCGAGCGTGCCAGGGAGTGGGGCCTGGTGGACGAGATCGCCCCTCCGGCGAAATTCCAGGACGCGGTTCGCACCCGCGCAGAAGCTCTGGCAACGATTTCGACCCGCTCTGCCGACGCCACAGGCATCAAGCTCAGCCCGTTGGCTCGCAAGCTCGACGACAGCGGCTATCACTACAAGTATGTCGATGTGACCTTTGACCGCAATGCACGGACCGTGACGCTCACTGTACGAGCACCGGAAGGCGAGCAGCCGAAAACTGTGGCGGAGATTCACGCTGCCGGCGATCAGTGGTGGCCGCTGGCCATGGCGCGGGAACTCGACGACGCCATCCTGATGCTGCGGATCAATGAGCTGGAGATGGGGCTGCTCTTGCTGAAAACGGCAGGCGATCCGCAGGCTGTGCTGGCCTCTGACATTGTGGTACTCGCCAATCAGAACGATTGGTTGGTCCGCGAGACCATCGGGATGCTTCGCCGCACGTTGGCGCGGCTTGATATCTCGTCGCGGACGATGTACGCAATCATCGAGCCGGGCTCTTGCTTTGCCGGAATTCTGTTTGAGCTGGCGCTCGCCGCCGATCGCAGCTACATGCTGGCTCTTGCGGAAGGCGAGGTCGACACCCCGCACATCGCGCTGGATGAATGCAACTTCGGACTGTTTCCTGCGGTGAATCATCGCGGCCGCCTGGAGACACGCTTCAGCGGCGACGCTTCTCACCTGGGCGCCGCGATTGAAGCCAAGGGCAAGATGCAGACGGCTGAGGAAGCGTTGCAGCTCGGGCTCATCACTTTCGCCCCCGACGATCTCGACTGGGAAGACGAGGTACGCATCGCCATCGAAGAGCGAGCCAGCCTCTCGCCGGATGCGCTGACGGGCATGGAAGCCAGCCTGCGATTCCCCGGCGGCGAAACGCTGGAGACCAAGGTCTTCGGCCGCTTATCGGCGTGGCAGAACTGGGTGTTCATCCGGCCGAATTCTACCGGCGAGCATGGCGCACTAAAACTCTTCGGCACGGGATCGAAGGCGCGCTTCAATTGGGAGCGAGTGTAGCGCGAATCGCTGTGTCCGCCCGGGTTCGTTGACGACGCAGCTTCCCGCGATCAGTGCAACTTACGATAACTATTGCAAACTTATTCATCGCGGCCTCACCCGCCGGCCAGTACCAAAAGGAGTTTCGTAATGTCGATTAATTATCAGGACCGCATTCCTAATAACGTGGATCTGGGCTCGAACCGCACGCTGCAACGCGCGCTGGAGCATTGGCAGCCTGAGTTTCTGAACTGGTGGCAGGAGTTGGGCCCACGTGATTTTCAAGTCGCCGATGTCTACTTGCGCACCGCCACTTCGGTGGACGCGAAAGGCTGGGCCACCTACGGATTCGTGCGCATGCCGGATTATCGTTGGGGCATCTTCCTGGCCGATCGCAATCCCGAGCGCCGCATCGGATTTGGCGACAGCTATGGGCAGGAAGTGTGGCAGCAGATTCCAGGCGAGTATCGCGCTACCCTGCGCCGCCTGATCGTTACCCAGGGCGATACCGAGCCCGCGTCGGTTGAGCAACAGCGCATGCTGGGACATACAGCTCCCTCATTGTATGACCTGCGAAATCTCTTTCAGGTGAACGTGGAGGAAGGCCGGCATCTGTGGGCGATGGTCTACCTGCTGCATGCATATTTCGGCCGCGATGGCCGCGAAGAAGCGGAAGAGTTGCTGGAGCGGCACTCCGGCGACGCCGACAAGCCTCGCATTCTGGGCACCTTTAACGAGCCTATTCGCGATTGGCTCAGCTTCTTCATGTTCACCTATTTTACCGATCGCGACGGCAAGTTCCAGCTGAAGTCGCTGGCCGAGTCGAGCTTTGATCCCTTGGCGCGAACTTGTTCGTTCATGCTGACCGAGGAAGCGCACCACATGTTCGTCGGCGATACGGGCATCAATCGCGTGGTCCGCCGCACGCTGGAGGTGATGAAAGAGCTGGGTACCGAAGACCCGATCGCCATCCGCAACGCCGGTGCGATTGATCTGCCGATGATCCAGAAATATCTGAACTTCTGGTTCAGCTCATCGCTCGACCTGTTCGGCTCGGAAACTTCCTCGAACGCGGCATCCTACTTCGCGAACGGATTGAAGGGCCGTCCCGACGAAGGGCGCTACGAAGATCACATTGCCGTCGAGCAAGCCTACAACCTGGAAGCGCCCGACGGGAACGGCGGCGTGAAGACCGACCAGATCCCCATGCGCAACGCCATGAACGACGTCACCCGCGGCTCGTACGTTCGCGACTGCGAGATTGGCGTGACCCGCTGGAACCGCATCATCGAAAAGGCCGGCTATTCGTTCCGCCTGTCGCTGCCCAGCACGCGCTTCCGCCGCACCATCGGCGTGTGGGGCAACGTTCCGACTGATCCGACGGGCAAGCCGATCACGCAGGATGAGTTCAATGCGAAGATTGCGGGTTGGTTGCCAAGCGAAGGCGATCAGGCATACGTCCTCAGCTTGATGCACGGTGTGCACGAGCAAGGGAAGATGGCGGCCTGGATTGCTCCTCCCGATCGCGGCATCAACAACAATCCGGTGGATTACGAGTATGTAAAACTGCACTAAAGCAGGGATGGGGACTGAGGGATTTGGGACTAGCAAAGGCTGGCGGCTACGTGCCTTGCCAACCCCTCGGTGAGAACTGAACCAGCGAAAGGCGAATAGCGAACAGCGGCTTTCATGAAACACATCGCCATCATCGGCAGTGGTCCGGCGGGATGCTATCTCGCCGACCATTTGCTGCGCCTGGTTCCTGATGCTTCGATCGATATTCTGGAGCGGCTTCCGGTGCCGTTTGGGCTGATCCGCTACGGAGTTGCCCCCGACCATCAGAACACCAAGGGCGTGGCTCGCGTCTTCGAGCGAGTGCTGGCGCGTGACCGTGTCGGCTTCTTCGGCAATGTCGAGGTTGGCCGCGACGTTCGCTTGCAGGAACTGATGGAGCTATACGACGCCATCGTTCTGGCCACGGGCGCCGGCCGCGATCGGCAGCTCGGAATTCCGGGCGAGAACTTGGCTGGGGTTGTGGGATCTGGGGCGTTCGTCGGCTGGTACAACGGTCATCCGCACAGCCAGGAGCCACCAGTCAGCAACCTGCAATCGGCTGTGGTCATCGGCAATGGCAACGTCGCCCTCGATGTCGCTCGCATTCTGGCAAAGCGTTCGGAAGAGCTGGCGGGCTCAGACCTTTCGCCGGAAGTCATGGGCTGGCTCGCGGCCCACCCAATCGAGACCATTCACATCGTCGGCAGACGAAGTGCTGCGGAGGCAAGGTTCAACGACCACGAACTGGCGGAGCTCGGCACCTTGCAGCGAGCGCGTCCGCTTGTCAGCAATCCTGAATCTCTGGCCGGCGACAGCGCCGTCGTAAATGTCTTTCGCGGCTTTGCCGAAGCCGCCGAACGCGATACCCCGGTCGCCATCCACTTCCATTTCAGCCTCGTGCCTACCGCGTTTCTCGGCGACCAGAAGCTTTCCGCCGTGCAATTCCGAGCTGCCAACGGAGAGCTACAGGAAATCCCGGTGCAGCTGGCTGTTACCTGTATCGGCTACCAGGCGCTTCCCTGCTGCACAGCGATTCCGGCAAACGGCGTGTTCACCAACGACGCCGGCAAAATCGCCGAACGGCTCTATGTTATCGGCTGGGCCAAACGCGGTCCGTCAGGAACAATTCCCACGAATCGCGCGGAAGCTCAACAGGTGGCGCAGAAAATTGCCGGCGAGCTCACAGACGGAGCACGTGCAGGCAGCCAAGGTCTGCAACGCCTGCTGGAACAGCGGGGAGCGAGTTGGGTCGATTATGCAGGCTGGCGGCGCATCGACCAGGCCGAACTGGCCGGCGCACCCGCGGGCTGCTGTCGCGCGAAGTTTCGCGACCAACGTGAGATGTTGGATGTAGCCCAGACGAGCCAGCTTCGATCAGCCTGAAAGTTCCTCTCCATTAACCCGCGCCGACCATCCGATTGCCGCCATCTAACTGTCAAAGAGAACCGGTGACCTTCTTCTGGAATCCAAGCAGAAGCACAATCTCAGGGGCGTTCCGCAATAATTTGGTAAGGTACTGGATGCGGAAGTCTGCGGCCGGTTCACGCAAGCGATGAGCAGTATCACAACCACACACAAACGCGAGGCGGTCCGACGGCACTCTCATCGCGCCGGATTGCGGACGGTAGCGTTCGTGGAGGCGTTGAAAGGACTTCTCGCCCTACTCGGCGCCTATGTTCTGATCGGCATGATCAAGCACGATGTCGATTTCGGGGAGGCCGCGGAGCACATCCTGTTCCGCATCCACATTGATCCCAGTCATCATCGCTGGTCGCAGCAAGTACTCAGCGCTGCCGACAAAATTTCCGGCACCAGCATCGCCATGATTATCGGGCTCGCCGTTGCCTATGCGACGCTGCGCTTCTTTGAGGGATACGGCCTTTGGAGGCAGCGTGCCTGGGCGGAATGGCTGGCCATCATCTCCGGATGCATCTACATTCCCTTCGAAGTTTACAAGGTGGTTCGTCACCCCAACGAGCTGCACTGGATCATCCTGGGCATCAATATTCTGGTCGTGATTTATATCGCCTGGGTACGATGGGATGAGATTGTGGCAGCACGGCGCGAGCGAGCACCGGCGTAAGTCTTCGCCTCGCCAAGATTTTTCGTCTGAACCGACTACGATTTCTTCGTCTCGACCGACTCTTCCTCGAGCAGCGTTAGCACGCCGCGACGCGCAGCTTCGTCCTCGCTACCGAACGAGCGCGGTTCAATTTCCTCGAAGTATCGCCACGCAGAAAGCGCCTGCAGTGGGTTGCCGCGCTGATGTTCCTCTCCTGCTGCTTCGCACAGCAGCGCAAAGGCCAGGCTCTGGCTGAGACGGTGCAGCAATTTTCGCGCGTGGCGTTGCGAACTCTGCTCGTCACGCATGGTAATCGTGACGGCTTCGGCATCGCGGTGCATTCTCGTCAGCAGCGCGGGACGCAGATTACCTAACACCTCCGGTAGACCGTCGTGGATTTTCTGCACCCGTGCCTGGTATTTGTACAGACCGTGATAGCGAGGGCTGAGCAGGCGAAGCAACTCCAGCGCCTGGATGTTGGCCGGGCCCTCCCACACCGTAAGCACCTGCGCATCGCGCAGCAGCCGCGCTACGGGATAGTCGCTGGTGTAACCGTTCCCGCCAATCAGTTCCAGCGCTGCCCGTGCGGACGTGATCGCGTACTCGGCCGTGAGATATTTCGCCAACGCGGTAGACAGGCGTAGCCAGGTGCGGTGATCGGCGTTCTTTTGCGTTTCGTCGAACGCAATCGCGGCTTCGAAGGCGAGCGCCGCTCCCGCCTCGAACTGCACGCGCATGCGCAGCAACTCATCCCGCACCATGGGATAGTCCGAAAGCAGATGGCCAAAGGCCTGCCGCGTTTTGGCCCAAGCCAGCGCCTCGCGCAATGCCCGGCGCTGTACTCCCACCGACCCCACCGCGTTGTGGACGCGGCTGTATTCCAGCGCCTCCATCATCAACTTGAACCCATTGGGCGGTGGAGCGATTTCAAACGCTACTGCCCCAAGCAGATCAATTTCACCCGTGGGAAGGCCCTTCGTGCCCAGCTTGTCTTTCAGTCGCCGGATGCGATAGTGGTTCGGCTTGCCATCTTCAAGATGACTGGGCACCAGGTACAGCCCGAGTCCAGACGAGTCCAGAGCAGCGCCTTCAGGACGTGCCGTCGCCACTGCCAATCCGCTGTTGGCATTGCTGGTGAACCACTTCAGACCGCTCAGAAAAAAGCATTGACCGATTTCACGCGCTTCACTCATCGCCAGGGGTGGGTTCGTGGGACTAGCTAGTGTTGTCGTCGCGCCGATGTCGCTGCCGCCGTGCTGCTCGGTCGCCCAGGTGCCTCCGGTCTTGGCGAGCCCGTCCATGCGAACGACATCGTTCAGATATCTGTTTCGTAACTCATCGGGAGCATGGGAAGCGAGCACGTAGGCCACGGCTCCGGTCAGCGTGACCGGACAATGCAGGCTGATGTCCGATTGCGAAAGCACGTACCCCATCGTGAAGGTCAGCAGGTGCGGAGCTTTCTCGGCATAAGGCAAGCCAATGATGCCGCGGCGATAAAGATCGCGATGCTGCTCCTCATACCAGCGATTGGCGACGATGCGATTCACCACCTCTCCGTCACGGTCGTAGGTCTCGAGTGCGGGTGGCGCGTAGCGGTCGGTGTAATTCGCCTGCGCGTCCACATCGGTGCGTACCCACTCGTAAAATTCCGCGAGTTGTTGCGAATAGCCAGCAAGCGCCGGAACGCGCTGGATGAGCCGGGGTTCGAGATAAGGATCGAAGCTTCTTGAATGATTCATGGCCTGCGCACCCTAAACAACGAGCCGATAACGCGAGCTTAACGCGTTATCCCGCCGACAACGCAGAATTTCCTGCTTGCGTTCCAATTCGGACTTGTGGCATCTTAGAAACTCCCTTGGAGAATGTCCCATGCAAGCATTGATCACATTTCGATGCACGAGTGATTGCAGCCGGCACCCGGCTTGCAATGCGCACCGGACAGGCTCGGCTCATGGTCACTGATCTTTTCCGCTAGTTCGCCCGGTATTTCGCACAACCACAAACTTTGAATGCAGCTGGATTTGCATCCAGTGCCAACGCATTCGCAATTCTTGCTATCGGGCGCAGCCGTAAGCTCCCTGCCGTATTCGATAGCTATTTCCGCCGTCAGAAGCGCGGTCCAACCTCGCTCCCGAATGCCACAGTCTTGAGGTGAGCCATGTTGACGTTAAACATCCTCGGAGGCCCCGTGCGTCGTGAGGCGCTGTGCCCGACCTGCGTCTATTCGGTGATGCAGAAAGGCTGGGAGGGCGAAGAGCTCATCTCGTGCTGCCTGGGTGGCGGAGTGCGCGAATTGAAGTTTGTGGTGTGCGAGTGCACGGCCTACAGCGACCGCCGCATCCCGAAGCCCGACCGTACTGTGGGCTTCGTTCGTCCGGCGCAGCCCAAGAGGGCGAGGATCACGGTGATCAAGATCGCGTAATGGTCTCGCCGTAATCGCCCACTCAACCCACGAAAACTTTTGCTCGGAAACGAACTTTCCGAGCGACAGGATATCCTCGGCTTCGCGCCGAATGGAAAGAGACGATGACCACGATTTACGTGAAGAACGGCACGCCGTCGGAGAGCCAGTCGAAGTGCGCCTCCTGTCAGCATGCCCACATCCTGCGCGGCTTCCGCGAAAGTGAGGAAGCCGTGTACTGCACTTTCTCTTACGACCGCCTGCTGGTGGTTCCCTTCAAGGTGTACGAATGTTCCAGCTACATGGACCGCACCCGTCCTACCTGGAAGCAGATGGAAGACCTGGCGATCGACATCCTGCCGCTGACGTCGACGTCAGCCAAGCCGGCCGGCTTTCGCACGCAAAAGGACTCCGACTCGGCCGAGGAAACTGCGGACGAGTTGGAAGCGGAACCTGTCGGCCGCTAACTTGTTAAAGTAGAATCCCAGCCGGGAACGTTCCGGCTGGGGCTTTCTTTCGACATGGCACAGACATTGCTGGAGATTTGTTGCGGCTCGGCCGAAGACGCCATCGAAGCGGCTCATGGCGGCGCGGATCGCGTCGAGCTTTGCTCGGCACTGTTCCTCGGCGGGCTCACCCCGTCGCTCGGCTCGCTGCTCGAAGTGAAACAGCGGACGTCGATTCCAGTGATGGCGATGAACCGTCCACGCGCCGGCGGCTTCTGCTACTCCCCGACCGAATTTGCCGTGATGGAGCGCGACGCCGAGTTGCTGCTGGAGCACGGCGCTGACGGCATCGTCTTCGGCATCCTGAATGCCGATGGCACTGTCGACGTCACCCGCAGCCGCGCGTTACGCGAGCGCATCGGATCAGGGCAGGCGGTGTTTCATCGCGCCTTCGACGTGACCCCTGATCCTTTTCTCGCGCTCGATCAGCTGATTGATCTTGGCATCACGCGAGTGCTTACCAGCGGACAAAAAGCCGGCGCGCCGCAAGGATCTCATCTCATCAAACGCCTGATCGAGCACTCTCGCGGACGCATCGAAGTACTACCCGGGGCCGGCATCGATCTACAAAATGTTCGCCAGTTGCTCGCGGACACCGGATGCACCCAGATCCATATGACCGCCTTTGCCGAACGACGCGATGCGTCAACACTTGGCAATCCGAGTTTGCGCTTCGGAGACCCGGCAACTCCCGATGAATCCGTTTATGAGCTGACGGACCGGGACTACGTTCGCCGCATGAAGGAGGCACTGCTTGCGTTGTAAATCAATCGCCCGAACGATCGCGAGAGGCTTGATCTGTGTCCTGCTGCTGTGCGTCGCCCTTCCGGCAGCGTCGCAGGGCGCCGCATCCAGCCAGCCTCAGGCGAACAAGACCAGCAAGCCTGCCGCGAACGAAGCGCCCCTTCCATGGACGGACCAGCGCAAAGCCGAAATGGCCGAAGCCGCGCGCCAGGATTTTCTGCATGCCTGGAATGGCTACAAGCAATATGCCTGGGGACACGACGAGCTGCGTCCGCTCACCAAGACTTATAAAGACTGGTACGGCACAACGCTGCTGATGACGCCGGTGGACGCGCTCGACACCATGGTCCTGATGGGCTTGAAGCAGCAGGCCAAGGAAGACCGCAAGCTCATCGACACCGAGCTGTCGTTCGACAAAGATATTTACGTCAAGAACTTTGAGATCACGATTCGGCTGCTGGGCGGCCTGCTCAGCAGCTACCAGCTCACCGGCGACAAGCGCCTGCTGGAACTCGCCGACGACCTGGGCGCGCGTCTGCTGCCGGTGTTCAACTCGCCAACCGGCATGCCCTATGTTTTCGTCAACCTGAAAACCGGCGCGGTGAAGGGCGTCGAGAGCAACCCGGCCGAGATCGGAACCCTGCTCATCGAGTTCGGCACGCTGAGCAAGCTGACCGGCAAACCGTTCTATTACGAAAAGGCGAAGAAGGCGCTGGTCGCGGTGTATGAGCGCCGCTCGCCCATCGGGCTGGTGGGCTCAACCATCAATGTTGAAACCGGCAAATGGATCGATCCCGTCAGCCACATCAGCGGAGGCATCGACTCCTATTACGAGTACCTGCTGAAGTGCTCCATCCTGTTCGGCGACAAGGATTGCGAGCGCATGTGGCAAACCAGCATCGCGGCGCTCAACAAGTACGTGGCCGATCCAACCCCGACTGGCCTGTGGTATGCGCAAGTCAACATGAACACCGGCCAGCGCGTCGGGACCCACTACGGCGCGCTGGACGCGTTCTTCCCCGCGGTGCTGGCGCTGTCCGGCGATCTGACTCGCGCCCGGCAGCTACAGGAATCCAGCTACAAGATGTGGACAACTTTCGGCGTCGAGCCGGAAGAGTTCGACTACTCGACCATGAAGATCACGTATCCCGGCTACGAACTTCGTCCCGAGATTATCGAGTCCACCTACTACCTGCACTTCTTCACCGACGATCCGCGCTATCTCGATATGGGCGTGACCTTCGCCGATAGCCTGGAAAAATATTGCCGCACCGACGCGGGCTATGCGGCGCTGGTCAGCGTGGAAACCAAGCAGCAGCGCGATGATATGGAAAGCTTTTTCCTGGCCGAGACATTAAAGTATCTCTACTTGCTGTATGCGCCCAAGTCGACGCTCGACCTGCACAAGACCGTCTTTAACACCGAGGCGCATCCCATGCAGAGAACGTGGTAGGCCGGATTTGACATCTAAGATTTGCAGGTGAGCATGGCAATCAGCCCGCAGCAAAACACCAGCACCGTCACCACAACCGAAACCACGCACAACTATCGCGGCCCGCTGGCCATGGTGACCACGCTGTTCTTCATGTGGGGATTTCTCACCAGCCTCAACGACATTCTCATCCCTCATCTGAAATCAGTTTTTGATCTGAACTATTTCGAGGTGATGCTGGTTCAGTTCTTTTTCTTTCTGGCGTACGCGGTGTTTTCGATTCCCATGGGTTTTGTTATCGAGCGCATCGGGTACAAGAAAAGTATGGTAGCGGGCCTTTTCATCATGGGGCTGGGATCTCTGCTGTTTATCCCGGCCGCAATGGTTCCTTCGTTCCCGCTCTTCCTGATTGCGCTGACGGTGCTTGCAACCGGAATTACCGACTTGCAGGTCTCTGCGAATCCTTACGTGTCGGTGTTGGGGCCGGCGCGCACCGCCTCCAGTCGCCTCAACTTCACCCAGGCATTCAACTCGCTGGGAACGGTGATCGGACCACGACTCGGCGCCGCCGTCATTCTGGGATCGGCAGCTACTCTGACCGCCGAGCAGCTTCACCTGATGACTCCACAGGCGTTGCACGCTTATCGGGTACAGGCGGCTTCCACCGTCAAATTGCCATATCTGATCATCGCCATCGCCCTGATCCTGCTCGGACTCATCATCGCTCGTTTCAAACTACCGCAGATCCCCGAAGCAGAAGGCGGCCACGCAGCAGCGGAGACTGCCGACAGCATCTGGAAGCACCGCAATCTGCTTCTCGGCGCAGTCGGCATTTTCACCTACGTAGGCGCGGAGGTCGCAATCGGAAGTTTCCTGGTGAACTATCTGCACGAGCCCGAGATCGGGAATCTCTCTTATGCCAAAGCCGGCGCTTACCTTGCTTTTGGATATTGGTTTGGCGCGATGATCGGGCGATTTGCCGGCTCTGCCATTCTGCAAAAAATACCAACGCGAGTGGTTTTAGGTTTCAATGCCGCTGTTGCCGCCCTGCTGGTATGCACGTCCATGGCAACCAGCGGGACGGTCGCGATGTGGAGCATGATTCTGGTGGGACTCTTTAACTCCATTATGTTTCCCAGCATATTCACGCTCGGCATCGAGGGCCTGGGACCGTTGACCGGCGAAGGTTCCGGCCTGCTGAACACGGCGATCGTCGGCGGGGCGATCATCCCCCTGGTGCAGGGCTTTATCGCCGACCGAATCGGAATTCATCACGCATTCATCCTGCCGGTAATTTGCTATTTGTACATCCTGTTCTTTGCCGCCAAAGGCCAGCCTAAGAAGTTTGCGTGAGAGGCTGCCGTGCCTACGGCACTCGCCCACTTACATACACGCTACCCAGGACTCCGCTTCGCTGCGTCCTGGGCTGAGCTGAGTCGTCCCGCAGTAGCGGGACGGGAGCGTCGCGAGTGTGGTGCGATGCAGCGGAGCCAGGTTTCGGGCGGGATCGCTCCACATGCGAATGGCCGGCTGTTCCGGCGCGTCACAGCGGCAACGGCTGACGTCCGAACCCCGCAGGGGTGGCGATGTTGTTAGCCCAGGACGAAGCGCAGCGCAGTCCTGGGCGAAGCGTCGAAGAAAATCCGAGCCCCCTCAGGGGCGACACATGTTCCCATGTGTGCCTACGTCAACTCACGCTGCCCACGATTTCCCTCTCCGCCAGGTATGAATTTTTCTCCTCTGCGGGTGCCGCAATCCCCTCCGGCAACCTTCCTCCGTTGTATTCGGCCATGCGGTTCTTCCACTTCAAAAAGTCCGTGATGGTCTGCGGCTCGATGCGCACTTCGACGCGACGCAAACTCGCCAGCAGCAGATTCATCTCCTTCATCAAGCCAATCGGGCTGCGCAAATCCAGCCTGCCCGGCTTCACCGCCAGCGTCACCTCACGGCCTGTACACTCCAGCAAGCCCCAATATTTCGGTAATTCCGCGGGCGCGATCATCCCGGCGGGCGCCAGGTACAGACGCTTGCTGCCCAAGCCTTCTTCCGGATGTGTACGAAACGGCTTGCCGGCGTCGGCCAGAAAATCGGCGCGCGAAACTTTGCATTCCACCAGCACCGACTGGCACGAAGCCTTCCACCCAATCACGTCCGGGACTTCGCCGGTCACGCAGTATTGCTCCGACAACACGATCCCGCATCCATATTTATGACGCAGCCAGTCCGCCGCCCGCGCTACCAGCTGGGCATGCTTCATCTGGGAAGACACTTTCGCCATGATGATGTTGTAACTGGATTCGGGCGCCGTGGGGAGTAACCGACAGGGGGCCTGCTCAGCGACCGTTCTTCGCAACCCGGCCCGCCCGAAGAGGCCACGGTTTCGTGTAATATCAAGGATTCGCATGGGGTGGATGATCCAAGCAGAAGATGTGCGCAAGACCTACCGCATAGGCAAAGTGGATGTTCAGGCTTTGCGCGGTGTATCGCTACAGGTAGAAACGGGCGAGTTCGTTACCATTGTCGGCCCGTCCGGCAGCGGCAAGTCCACACTGTTCTACATTCTCGGTGGACTCACGCACGCCGATACCGGCCGGGTATTGATCGGCGACGTCAATTTTACGGCGCTGTCGGATTCCGAGCGCACCCGCATGCGCAAGTCGAAAATCGGCTTCGTCTTCCAGAAATTCAATCTGCTGCCCACCCTGACAGCCGCAGGCAATATCGCTATCGCGCGCGACATCGCGGGGCGCAAGGAGACACCCGCCGACCGCGAATACATTGGTCGTATTACCCAGCTATTGGGCATCGACAAGCGGCTGGACCATCGCCCGTCAGAGATGAGCGGCGGCGAACAGCAACGGGTGGCGCTGGCGCGCGCGCTGGTCAATCAGCCGGCCATCGTGCTGGCCGACGAGCCCACCGGCAATCTCGATTCGGAGAATTCGGAGATCGTGCTGAACATGCTGCGCCAATCCAATCAGGAACTGGGACAGACGGTGCTGATGATCACGCACAACCCGGAAGCCGCCAGCTATGGCGATCGCATCATCCACATGCGCGATGGGTCCATCGTGCCGCCGGAAAAAGATCCGCAATGGAGCCACGCTCATGACTGAAGACATGCGCTCCCCGATTTTGCCGGGGACTGCCGCATCCGATTACGAGCGCTATCTGCGCACCGACGAGCTGCTGGCTTTGCAGAAGTCGCCGGAGGAGATGCTGCACCCCGACGAGCTGACCTTTCAGGTCACGCACCAGGCATCGGAGCTGCTGATGAAGGGCGCTGCCTGGGAACTGGATCGCGCGCGCCACTGCCTGCTGGAAGGCGATTACAAGAATGCCGCCCGCCTGCTGCGCCGGGCTAACAAGATGCTGGTGCATCCGCTGCGCATGCTGGCGCTGCTGGAAACTATCACCCCGTACGAATACCACGTTATTCGCGCTGGCCTCGGACACGGCAGCGGCCTCGATTCTCCGGGATTTCTGGCGTTGTTGCACATCGCGCCTCGCCTCGGCGAAGCCTTTCTCGAGCAGGTAAGTAAAGCCGGGCTGACGCTGGAAGAACTTTACCGCCGGCATGCCGAGTTCTTCGAATTGCACGAGATTGCCGAGGAACTGCTTGACTACGACGAGCAGATCCAGCTGTTCCGCTACGCGCACCTCAAGCTGGCGCAACGCATCATCGGAGGCGGCGTGGTCGGCACCATGGGCACCCCAGTGGAAGTGCTGAAGCAGCGCATGGAGTATCCGCTGTATCGGGCGCTCTGGGATGTGCGTAACGAAATCACCTCGAAGGTCAACGCCGAGCACGCCACCGGCCACGGCGGGGCATACTAAACGGGCTGTTTCCCGAATCGAAATTCGGGCCAAGCGGCGAAAATGAAGAATAGTCTTACTGGTAAGATTGATATGGAATCTTACTGGTAAGACTATTTTGTATTTGCGGCCCCGGATGGAAGGCAGTTAGACATCCCGGATCATTTGCCGGAGCATAGCGGGTTCGTTATAATTCAAGTCAGGCGAGCGGGAGTAACTCAGTGGTAGAGTGCGACCTTGCCAAGGTCGAAGTCGCGGGTTCAAATCCCGTCTCCCGCTCCATACATTCCAAGCACTTACCTTCCTTCCTAAATCCTCAGCTACTCCTTCCCGATCACCAAAAATGGGGCCCTGTGATTCTTGTCACAGCGTTTTGTGCGCTCGATGCCGCACACTAGGTTGTGTTTATGGATCGCTTTGCCATCATCAACAACCGCAAGCGCGCCATCATTGCGCTCGTTCATTCCATCTTTTTTCTCGGGGTGGCAGGAGTGCAGCTGGCCATTTCGCATGCCGAACCGTTTACCATGCGCGGCGAGAGGGTAGTCAGCGGCGTCATTCTGCTGACAATCTACGTGATCGTCACGACCGTTCTGCTGATTCTGCTGCGCTTCTCAAAGTGCGCAAAGGAGAAGCTCTATTTCGCCCTATGCTCGGCGAGCGCCGCCTTCGGGCTGGTCAGGATTCTGTTGGGCGATCCGGTATTTCATGCCAACGTGTTGCGGGTGCTGTTGCTGTTCTGCGCGGTTCTCATCGGAACGGGAATCCTGCGCAGCCATTCGGCAGATCAGATCGCAGAGCGAGTCGAAGCCTAAGCTCGTCGCCCGCAATCGCAGGCAGTGCCTTCGTTTGAGATGTGTCTTTGGAAATTCCGGTAGAGCAAACCTTTAGGTTTGCGGAGAAGGAATAAAATGGCAACACAGGCGAGCTACAGCCCGCGTGTGCTGTAGCTCGCCAAATTCATATTTGTGCGAATGAACGCGAACCTGAAGGTTCGCTCTACCTTTTCTTTCGCTCCCAAGACCTTCAAATTGAGGCACTACTGACCGCACGGTTTCGCTGGCTAAAACGCCGCCGCGCCGGCCTCGGCCACGGCATGGTCCTGGTCGCCCGAGCCTCCGCTAACGCCGATCGCGCCCACAACTTTGCCGTCGCGTTTCAAGGGAATGCCGCCGGCGAAGATCATGATCTTGCAATCATTGGAAACGTGGATGCCGAAAAACTGTCCACCGGATTGCGAGTGCGTGGCCAGGTCTTTGGTCGTGATGTCGAAAGCCCGCGAGGTATAAGCCTTCTTCATGGAAATATCAATGCTGCCGATCCAGGCTCCGTCCATGCGAACATGGGACACGATGTTGCCGCCCTCATCGGCGATGGCGATGTTCATGGGTTGTTTGATTTCCTGCGCTTTCTTCTCTGCGGCCGCAATCACGCGGCGCGCGTCTGCCAAATTAACTCCTGCCATTCTTCCTCCAGAATCATGAAATAAAAACGTTAGATGTCTCGCGAGAGAGTCGGGTTCGAGCAATCGCGAACGGTGCCGCAATCCACTGCTATCAATCGCCGGCTCAAGCCGACCCGAACAAGCTGAACAGCAGGATGGCCAGCACAATCAGCGTGATCACGACGTACATGTAATCGTGCTCGATGGCAAAGGCGATGGCCGAAAACAGGACACGCGCGACCGGCGTCGCGATCAACAATAGCAGTCCCAGTTGAATGATGGCGCGCGCGCTGCCTCCCAAAACTCCGCGCACAATCTGCTCCGCAGACTTGAGATCCTCGGGCTCACCGTGGAATGTGACATAGTTGGGGACTTCGTGCCCATGTCGCTTGAGGTAGAGCACACCGCCAATCAAAACCACCGACGCGGCTAGAATCACGCCCGTGCGCAACAGTGTGCCGATAATGATTTCGATACGCTGGTCGTTCCAACTCGGAGCGCTCATAACCGGCCTGTCACTCCATTGAAAATCATCTCGATCCCGAGCACCACAATGACCACGGCGAACAAGTAGCGCAAAGCTTTGACCTTAGCCTTTACCAGCACGCGTGCGCCGATCATGGAGCCTGCCAGCACTCCCAGCATGACCGGCATGGTGATGCCGGGAGCGATGTATCCCCGGCTCAGGTAAAGTCCCGCGCTGGCGGCAGCGGTCACGCCAATCATAAAGTTGCTGGTGGTGGTGGACACCTTGAACGGAATCTTCATCGCCTGATCCATGGCCAGGACTTTGACCGCTCCGGAGCCAATGCCGAGCAGCCCGGAAAGTACGCCTGCCCCGAACATCAGGCTGTAACCGGCGGGCACGCCGGTCACGTTGTAAGCCTGCTTGCCTTCGGGAGTCGGATACGTGCTACCCAGCCTCAGCTTTTTGGCCAGCTTGGATGACTGCATTTCCGGGGCGTGCTCCTCGCGATGGCGGCTCGATAGATAGGCGGAGTACAGCAGCACGAGTCCGAACACGATGGCGATGGCGCTCCCGGAGACATGCAGAGCGATCGCTGCTCCCACCACGGCGCCGACGGTAGTCGCCGTCTCCAGAAACATGCCGATGCGAATGTTGGAGTAGCCTTCGCGCACGTAGGCGGCAGCCGCGCCTGAGGAAGTCGCGATTACCGATACCAGCGACGCTCCAATGGCGTAACGAATGTCGACATGAAACAGCAGAGCCAGCATGGGGACGACCACGACTCCGCCGCCCAGCCCGGTAAGCGCGCCCAGAAATCCGGCCAGCAGAGAGCCCAGCGCGATCAGCCCACTGAATTCAAGGATGTTCATCAATGCTCGTTTAGTTTGGCGTCGGCCGTCGCTTAGCAGCCGGCAGAAGGTTCTATGGATTGTACATGTGGTGCCAGGGATGTCTGATTAAACCTGGCGGCGGAGCTGCCGGCTCTACTGCCAGAAACTATCGAGTGCGGAATTTCACGGCATGCGCTGCGTCTGGAAGGAATTCGGGAGCACGTCAAGCAACGCCGAGAGCACTGGATTTTGCGCGCAGAACACGATAACTTAGAAGAATCGAGGCGCGGTACCCAAGTGGTAAGGGAGAGGTCTGCAAAACCTTTACGCGTGGGTTCGATTCCCACCCGCGCCTCCAACCTTTTCTTAAAATCTTAGTTTGGATACGAGGTCCTTGGCTGCGCTCAGGATTTCTCCTGCGGGCTCAAGTTCGATTCCCACCCGCCGCCAACCTTTTCTTCTGTTTCCTTCGTCAGGTTAAAGTCCGGCTCGAATCGCCGTTTGCCCTGCCAAAGGGGCGATGGTGACGCTCGGACCAGAAGCGCAACCAGCCCTATGAGTAATACGGCTCTTCATTGGCAGAGCTCCAAGGCAGTACAAAAATTAGGACGGCTGATGGCCCCGCATGAGATTCGAGCGCCATAGGCGAGCCGCTAGGCTTTACTCAAACTCAAGCACTACAATCTCGGGATTCGATCCCAGGCGAAGCGGAGGTCCCCACGTTCCTGCTCCGCTCGAGGTGAAAACCTGCATCTTGCCGATCTGGCTCAAGCCGTAGACAAACTGGCGGTAGACCCTCCGCGCCATCCAACTCCAAGGTATGAACTGCCCGAGATGGGTATGGCCGGACAACTGTAGGGAAATGCCGGCAGCTTCCGCGACTGCGGGATGGTCGGGTGCGTGCGTCAGCAGGATGCTGGCGCGATCGCGATCCAAGTGGATCCCGTGTAGTGCTGACGCAAACTGGACGCCCTGCGTCGCGTCCCTGTAAGGAACGCCAACGATCTGCAACCCGTCTACTTCTACCTTCTCATTGCTGAGCACACGCACGCCAGCAGCCGCAACGGCATCTAGATACTTGCTGTCATCTCCGAACTCCTCGTGATTTCCCGCGACGAAATATACGCCCTGTGGCGCCGTGAGCTTGTTTAGTGGTTCCGCTGCATGTGCCGCGTCGATGGCCGTGCCATCATACAAATCTCCAGTGATAAAGATCGCGTCCGGCTCTTCTCTCAAGATTTTGGCAACGATACGCCGCAGAAAACTGCGATTTCGCACGTGTCCCAGGTGTAGGTCGCTGATTAGGGCCGCCGTTCGCCCGCGCCACGCCGCCGGCAGGTTGACGAGCCGCACCGTGGTCCGCGTGATTCGTGTCCAGCTTGCATTAAAGACTGCATAGAGCCCGGCTAATACGGCTGCACCGAACAGCGATTCCACCAGGCGATGGAAGTTGATTTGCAATCCGGCCAGCCACGCGAGTCCGAAAACAATCCAGGAGGCTGCGGTCGCCAAGACCAGAAAACTCAGCAAACCGACCCACACGGCAGAGAGCCGGTAAAACGTCCGCACAACGGCGTTTGTATAGCGAAAGGCGAGTAACGATGCACTAACAAAGCTAATCGCCAAAACGCCGAGGATAACTTTGATCCACAATGCTCCATGGCCACTGCTTCCGCCGGAGGCAAAGGCCCAGGTCTCGTACACCAGAAAATGCGTCAAGAAAAGAACAGACTGAACCAAGGCAATGAAAATAACTAAGCGTTTCAGCGAACTCATGACAGTTAGATTCCACAACTCACCATTCGGATTTTGATATCTCACCCTTCCCGGCGTTTGTGGGGTCAACGTCCTACATTCCTACGGCCCACCTGGGTCTGTCATCGACACGAATGCAGCCGCCACACTCACGGCCGAAAGCGTGGGTGTGAGAACTCCAGTTATTGATATGCCCTTAAAGGCCTGGGGAGGGAAAGCATAGAGCCCGCATGGCCTCGGGCTCCCCGAATACTTATTGTGTAACTTTCCCGACTTACTGCACTGGGACAGGTATGGATACGCGGATCAGCATCTGGGTTCCGTTATCGAGCTTCAGTTCCTTTGCGCTCGTAGTAAGAACGGAATCCTTGCCCATTTCCATGTTCTTGAATCCGACGACTCCCTGCGACTGCGACGTTAACATGGGATGCGTGCCGCCGCTGAGCGGATGAACACCGGAGTTAGGACCGGCAACGTTGGCATCGGTACCAGGGGCATACGTTGCTTCACCACCGTGTCCCGGCATGGAACCTGACCCTGCCGCTCCTGTATTGGGGCCGTCATTGCCTCCCAGGCTGGGTGCGATGGCCTGAAGCACACCCTTCATATCGAGCTGTTTCTTGTTCGAGAGCTCAATCTTGTCGAACTCGATTGCGAGAGAAGACTCGGGATCGCCCTTGGACTTCGCGGTTGCTTTCGTGATGTGGCCTATGACCTTGGTGCCGCTCGGGATCAGCATCCCGCTCTGGGAGTGCAGGGCTGCTGTGGTGGTGCAGACGACGGTGTCTCCTTCTTTCAATTTCTTGGAATCAAGGGACTTGAAAAGCGCTACGGGAAATACCCCGCGCAGGCCCGATTCATTGGCTGCACTGGCCTGCGATGTATCAGGCTTCGCCGCTGTGCCTTGGGCACTGGCGATTGCGGTCGCTAACAAAACGAATACGACAAACGTACCTATCCTCTTCATTGACCCTCCGAGGTTTCAAGCTTGGTAGGCGTACTACGAATAATTCTTTCCCCACGGCCGGTAGGAGTCAATCCAGAAAGCGAAAAAGGCGCCGTATTCAACAACTTTGGGAAAATCGATTCAAAAAGCAGTGATGATTGCGAAAACGAGCTTTCATCGATATGCGTTATAGTCTAAAGAGTGGAGTACCGCATTGCCGTCCGGGGACCGATAGCGTCAATTGCCCCAGACGATTGAATCTTTTTCCGTAAGAAACAATCTAACTGTGTATATTGGAACACGATAGAGGATTATGGCAGGAAGCTCTCGTACAACATTCGCCAAACGACAAAAGGAACGCGCCCGCCAGGAAAAGCGCGCCGAAAAGGCGCAGCGTAAGGCCGAGCGCAAACAGCCCGGTGATGTTGAAACCGGACAGGTAGAAACACAACCGACCGCCGATCTGGTAGTTACCCACGATGAAGACGGTCAGCCGTTGGGCTTCGATTTCCACGATTTCGGTAAGTAATCCGAGCTCCAATTAGCAGTTTCGTTGGTGCGTTTCGCGACATAGCTGGCGCACTGTGATACATTGCTTGTAGACGCTTTTAACTGCGGCCGCTTGCGAGCGACATCCGATCCTAATAGTTTGATCTGATTTCCCGCCTTTCCAGCATCCGTTTCCTTTCAGCGCCGAATAAAAATCAGAGCGGCCTCAGAAGTATCTTCGCGACTCGCATCTTGTATGCCTCCTCGCGAGACGCCTCTCCAGAAAGAAAAAAATCGTTTTGACACAATTTAAAGATATGCCCCTGACTGCTGGGCTCCAGCAGAGGCTGGCAGATTCTCACTTTACGGACCCTACGCCTATCCAGGCGTCTGCGATTCCTCCTGCCCTTGAGGGCAAAGATATCCTTGCTACCGCCCAAACCGGCACCGGCAAGACGTTGGCGTTCCTGATCCCGATGATCGAACGCCTGGCTGCACAACCTGCTTCGCGGAAAGTTTCCGCGCTGATCCTGGTGCCCACGCGTGAGCTGGCTATGCAGGTTCACGAACAATACGAAAAGCTGCGGGAGCGCAAGTCTCCGCCGGCCGCGCTGGTTATCGGCGGCATGAGCGAGCAGCGCCAGATTCAAGCCGTGCGCAAAGGCGCCAGCGTTGTTGTCGCGACGCCGGGTCGTTTGGAAGATTACCTCCGCCGCAAGCTGGTCGATCTGCGGCAAGTCACGGTTCTCGTTCTCGACGAATCCGACCGCATGATGGACATGGGCTTTTTGCCGGCTATCCGCCGTATCGTCGGCGAACTGCCGCGCGATCGCCAGACTCTGTGTTTTTCGGCAACCTTGGAAGCCTCGGTGGCCAACCTCGTCAACGACTACATGAAGAGCCCGGTGCGCGTGGCTCTCGGTTCCATTTCAAAGCCGGCTGACACGGTTGAGCTGCATGCTTTCGAAGTACCGCTGGCTGAAAAGTCGGACGTCTTGCGCCAGCTTCTCTACGCAGAGAAGGGGCAGACGCTGATCTTTGCCCGCACCAAGCGCGGCACGGAGCGGCTGGCGAAAACGCTGGTTCGTGACGGCTTCTCGGCGGCGATGATTCACGGCGACCGTTCGCAGTCGCAACGTACCGGAGCGCTTGCAGGCTTTGATGCCGGCAGATTCCAGGTGCTGGTTGCTACCGATGTCGCTTCACGCGGCATCCACGTCAACAATGTAGCGCACGTCATCAACTATGACTTGCCGCAGGCACCGGAAGACTTCATCCATCGGGTTGGCCGTACCGGGCGTATGGGCTCGGCCGGACGCGCGTCCACCCTGGTTTCAGGCATGGAGATTGGCGAGCTGCGTTCCATCGAGCGCGCGCTCAAGCTGAAGATCATGCGCAAACGAATGGATCGCGAAACTGGCGCAGCGCCCGCGCGGAAGGTGCAGAACACGCTTTCCAGCCGAACGCTCTCGCGCCTGCCGGGCGAGATCTTTTCGTAAGAAGAGCCGCGATTGTGGCCGGGACGGAAGCCAGCGGCCACATTGTTTTTCGCAAGTAACCGGACAGTCGCAGGTATATTGCTAATAGGGGATAGGTTTGGCGAATTAGGCTTGGAGCCTATTCTCTACCTGCTTGTTTTCTTTGATGTTCGGGCGCGGCGTTCAGGCTGGCGCTCGACTAAAAACTCCATCCCCGGCAATAAGCCGGCAGCTCACTTTTCCGAGGATGCCCATGACAAGCGAAACACCGAAGTCTACGACACAAGCGCAAGTTCAGCTCGATCAGATTCTGGCGAGTGCCGTGGTTCTAAGCTGGGACGCTTTGACTGCGTCTTCCTCGAATGGCCGAGTACGAGTCGAATACCACATTGGAGCCGACGGCGCGCTCGAGTCTCTGAAGCTGTGGGCTTCTGCACGGGAATACTGGAGCCTGATCTGCGACTATTCCATTCGCCCAGGCTGGCATGATGGCCCGCGCTTCCAGAACGGATTTCACTCACGGCCGCTAGGCCGGCTGTTGCAATCCATCATGATGAACCAGACGCTGTTCGGCCACACCTGCGAAGCCAACAGCAATGGATTGCTGGAAGTCGGTCCTCCAAGTCCGGAAGACATTGGGGACGCCACGCTACAGGTCAACGAAACTTTCAGGCGTACCGCGTAAATTACAACATCCTCCGAGCCCGATTATTGCGATGCCTTAGACGCGTCCGCTTCTTCCTTGACTGTCTTGGTTGTGGCGGCCTTGTCGACAGGTGTTCTCACCCGCAGGCCACAGGCAGCGGGAGGATTGGTCATCTGCTTGGCGAAGACACGATAACTCTTGCGTCCCGGCTGTAGGGTTGACCAATACGAAGTTCGCGTGAACAGCGGCTTGCGCTGGTCGACAATCTGATTAGCCAGAATCTTTATCCCACACTCCAGATTATTCTTGGGCTGAAGAATGCTCTTTTGCGGACTCGTAGGCGCAAGCTTGCGGTCAGCCGCCCAATCGAAATTGCAGTCGTATACCTTCCCGGTTGCGTAGGAGAGCTGTAGTAGCCCTTCGCTGCGCACCGCGAGGCCCGTAACGTCATCGATCTTAGCGACCTCCGGCTCGGTGTGGCGCACCCGGGTCCGCGGATTCAGACCTGCTTCGGCGCCTGCCAAAGCCTGAAAGAAGTACGCCCAAAACGCACGCTTGTCAGTCTCACCCATGGACGCAAAGCGCGGACAGAATCGCGCTACGTCGTGGGAAACCGCCGGCGACAGCATGGCTGCCGGAATCGCCTTTTCGACGATGACGTCCCATTCCGGGTTCCATAGCTTGTCACTGCCGAGATCAGCCTTCTTGGCGTCGATAGGAGTCGCAGGGGCGGGCTTGGTCTGCTGCGCGTGGAGGAAAGTTAGCGATAACAGCACGGTCGCTGTCATCAGAAATTTAAAAGCACAATTTCGCAAAGCAGTGTTCATGGGTCCATAGTTGGATGCCAAATTGCTTGCCCAGCGTTAGCTCTTATCGTTAAACACCCGCCAATCGACGCCATCCTGACCGAGATTGCCCCGCCAACTCCGATACAAATCTGAAAATTTTTGGCACCCCGTCCCAGCGCCGTGCATCTGATTTTCGGGTAAGTGAGTTCCATGCCCGATCAGCACAAAAAATCGCCTTCAGAAGATCCAGCACTAGATACGGCAACCGACAGTTCAGACGACGCTCGTCCGAAACACGGACGCTTCACCCGTCGTTCGTTTCTTTCCGGCATGGGAGCCGCGGGCATTGCTGCCACCGCTGCGCCTTTACTGGCGCAGGCAGCGATTGCTCCGTCGCCAGAAGTCGAGGCTCCCGCCGCGCCGCCCAATGCGATGCCGGTGGTGCTCATCATCAACGGCCAACAACATCGCTTGACCCTCGATCCGCGTACCACGCTGCTCGACGTGCTTCGCGAAAACCTGGCGATGCCGGGCACCAAAAAAGGCTGCGATCACGGCCAGTGCGGAGCCTGCACTGTCCACGTCAACGGACGCCGGGTGAACTCCTGCCTCACATTTGCCGTGATGCATCAGGGAGACAAGATTGTCACCATTGAAGGGCTCGCCGAAAACGGCAAACTGCATCCGGTGCAGCAGGCCTTCCTGGATCACGACGGCTTTCAATGCGGCTACTGCACACCGGGCCAGATTATGTCGGGCGCGGCCCTGATGAATGAGCCGGTGGGCACCGATGACGATTCCGTTCGCGAGTTCATGAGCGGCAATCTGTGCCGATGCGGCGCCTACAACAACATTGTGGCCGCGGTTCAGCAGGCCCGCCGCAAAGCCTGAACCAGCGAGGAGCAGTAACGTGGAATCCTTTCACTACTCCCAAGCCAAGACGCCGGACGAGGCGATATCAAATCAAGCGCAACAAAGCAGCGCGAAATTTGTCGCCGGCGGCACCACGCTGATCGACTTGATGAAACTCAACGTCGAGCGCCCCAGCGCGGTCGTCGACATCAATCTGCTGCCGCTTACCAAAATCGAAACTATGCCCGATGGCTCGCTGAGAATCGGCGCGATGGTACGCAACAGCGACCTCGCCCACGACGAAACAGTTCGCAGCCGTTATGCGGTACTGTCGCAGGCTCTGCTGTCGGGCGCCTCGCCGCAACTGCGCAACATGGCGACCACCGGCGGCAACCTGCTTCAGCGGACCCGCTGCTATTACTTTCGCGACACCGCTTACACCGAGTGCAACAAGCGCAATCCCGGATCAGGCTGTGCCGCGCTCGACGGATACAACCGCATTCACGCGGTGCTCGGGACCAGTGAACATTGCATTGCCACGCATCCTTCCGACATGGCTGTCGCGATGATGGCGCTCG
Source organism: uncultured Acidobacteriaceae bacterium (assembly GCA_963769235.1). Taxonomy (GTDB): domain Bacteria; phylum Acidobacteriota; class Terriglobia; order Terriglobales; family Acidobacteriaceae; genus Bog-257. The sequence continues at coordinate 109,933 of CAVYKW010000001.1, forward strand.
ACGCAACCGTGCACCTGCGAGGCGCCAAGGGCGGGCGTCAAATTCCCATCGATGAGTTCTACCTGGTTCCGGGAAACACGCCACAGAAAGAAACCGTGATTCAGCCAGGCGAGTTGATCACCTACGTCACGCTGCCAGCATTGGCGGATGGCACCCGGTCGTACTACTTGAAGCTGCGTGACCGTGCCTCCTACGAATTCGCGCTGTCGTCGGCCGCTGTGGTAGTTCGCCAAAGCGGCGGCAATATTGACTTCATTCGCGTGGCCCTGGGAGGCGTGGCGACGAAACCGTGGCGTTCACACGAGGCCGAACGCGCCCTGCAAGGGCAGCCGGCCAACGCCGCAAACTTTACCAAGGCAGCCGAGGCTGCACTGCAAAGCGCGAAACCGCTGCACGATAACGCATTCAAAGTTGAGTTGGCGAAGCGCTGCCTGACGCGGGCGCTCGGCGTCGCCACCCAAGCGTCCTGATTTCCGGACGCGCACAGCAGGAGCAAAGATGAGCAGCTCAATCATCGGCGCGCCGGTCACACGCATTGACGGCAAGCTGAAAGTTACCGGCAGAGCTCCGTACGCCACCGAGCACGCGCTGCCCAACGTCGCCTACGGAATTCCCGTGTCCAGCACGGTTGCCAGCGGACAGATCGTCAGCATCGACTCAAGCGCCGCTGAGCGTATGCCCGGGGTTCTGGCCGTGCTTCATCACGGAAATGTCGAGCACTTGTATCGTCCCGCGCAAGGTTTCGAGAAGATGGTGCGTGCCGGTGAAACCCGGCCTCCCTTCGAAGACGATCAGATTTTCTACTACGGACAATATGTCGCTCTCGTAATTGCGAACACTTTCGAAGAGGGGCAGGCGGCCGCGCCGATGGTTCGCGTCAACTACCGGACGAACAAGCCGCGTATTGGATTGTCTGCTGAGTACACGCCTGAGCCCGAGCCGACGTCGAGTTATTCTCGCGGCGATGCAGAAACCGCATTTTCCAGCGCCCCTGTCACCATCGATCACACTTACCTGACGCCTGTCGAAACCCACAATCCGATGGAGATGCACGCCACCATCGCGGTGTGGAACGCGACCAAGGATAAGTTAACCCTATACGAGACGACCCAGGGAGTAGTGAATCATCACAACACCTTGTGCCAGATGCTGGACATGCCTCTGGAATCGGTTCACGTCATCTCGCCATTCGTGGGTGCAGGGTACGGCTCGAAGCTGTTCCCCTGGCCGCAATCGTTGCTCGCGGCTCTCGGAGCGCGCCACGTGGGTCGGCCGGTGAAAGTGACGGTTCCGCGCTCGCTGATGTTCACCACGACCGGACATCGTCCGGCTACGCAGCAACGAGTGCGACTGGCAGCCACGCAGGCCGGCAAGCTCGTCTCCATTAACCACGACGTGTTACAGGAAACTTCCATGGTGGACAACTACGTGGAGCGTTGCACCGATCCCACGCCCATGCTCTACAGCTGTCCGAATGTTTCTGCCATTCAGCACCTAGTGCAGTTGAACGTGGGAACGCCGACACCGATGCGCGGTCCGGGAACGACGCCCGGCCTATTCGCCATCGAGGCGGCGATGGATGAGCTGGCCGTGAAGCTCAACCTGGATCCGCTGGAACTGCGGCTGCGCAACTACGCCGAGCAGGACGAGGGAGCGAACCGCCCTTGGTCGAGCAAGCATCTGCGCGAGTGCTATCAACAGGGAGCGGAGCGCTTCGGCTGGAGCAAGCGTAATCCAAAGGTCGGCTCCATGCGCAATGGCGATCAGACTCTGGGCTGGGGCATGGGTACGTGCACGTGGCCGGGAAATCGGAGCAGTGCCGAAGTTCGGGTGCGATTGCTGACCGATGGCACAGCCCGCGTCTCTTGCGCGACCCAGGACATCGGCACCGGCACTTACACAATTTTCGCGCAGGTAGTGAGCGACAAGACTGGCCTGCCGGTAGACAGGGTTCACGTTGTACTGGGTGACAGCGACCTGACTCCCGGACCTACGTCCGGCGGCTCGGCGGCAACGGCTACGGTGCTGCCGGCAATCGACAAAGCAACCCAGGCAGCCATCGAAACTCTGTTTACTGTCGCCACCAAAACGGACAAGTCGCCTTTTCAGAACGCCGATCCCAAGACCTTGAAGATGACGGCTGGCCGCGTGCATAGGCAACAGCAATCTCCCGACAGCGGTACGCCCTTCCAGCAGATCCTGGCCCTGCGGCGGCTTTCGGCAGTCGATGGCCAGGCCAAAACCGAGGAGGAGCCCGACGCCAAGAAATATTCGATTCACTCCTTCGGCGCGCACTTCTGCGAAATCGAATTCGATCCTTTGATCGCGCGCCTCCGCATCACCCGCTGGGTCACTGTCATTGACGGTGGCCGCATTATGAACGCCAAGACCGGGCACAGCCAGATCATGGGCGGCGTAGTGATGGGCATCGGCATGGGCATGTTCGAAGAGACCATCTACGATTCGCGCAATGGTCATCCCGTCAACAACAACTTCGCCGACTACATGGTGCCCACCAACAAGGACATTCCATACCTGGAATGCATCCTGTTGGACTTTCCCGATCCCATCATCAACGAGTACGGCGCCCGCGGCATCGGCGAGATCGGGTTGACCGGGGTGGCCTCTGCGTTGACCTCAGCGGTCTATCACGCTACCGGCGTGCGCATACGTGAGCTGCCCATTCGCATCGAAGACGTGCTGCAATCGCAAGTAAGCCTCCAGACCGCTTGACCCACGCGGCTGCCCGCCGTTAGCACTGCAACCCATGAGTTTGCCCGGACGGGCGAACCCTCTCTGCGCTTCGACCGTGATCACCTCCGATCACACGCTAACTCGCCCTACAGCGCCCGCTTACGCGTTAGCCGTAAGACCAGTGGAAGCCGACGCGGTAGTGGACGCTGCCGTACCGCTGGTTTCGAACTGCTGCATGGTCTGTTGCATGGTGGTGTAGGCCTGCTGGGCCGCTCCCAAATTGCCTGTCTGAAGCGCCTGGCCGAGCTGACTCAACAGTTGGGAGAAGGAGTTGGAGTCGCTGCTGGAGGAGCTGTGATGATGATGATAATGGCCCCCGCTTTGGGCTGCCTGGCTCTGGAAATCCTGCTGCAGCGTGGTGTAGTCCTGCTGCGCCGCGGTAACGTTTCCCGACTGCAAATCCTTCGATAGCTGGGTGAGCTCCGTAGCCATAGGGCTGGTGCTCTGAGTCGACGATGTCGAACTGCTCTGCGGTCCAAGCCCCTGCAACGTCGCAAAGTCGGATTGGGCGGCAGATAGATTTCCGGATTGCAGGTCCTGCCCGAGTTGCTGAAATTCCTTCTGAAACTTCTGCCGGTTGCTTTGCACACTTTGCTGGGTGGAATCGAAAAAGCTGGTGCTGGAAATTCCTGAGACTGACATTACTGTCTCCTCTCGATGAAACCAGGCCGTTTCAGTCTTTCCGCGTGACGCTCCGCAACGCGCTGGCGACGAAACCTTTGGCCGGTTATACCTCGTCAATGAAAGCCGAACTTCACTACAGGGATTCGAGTTGAGTTAAAGCAAGTCTCTGGCCAAGACCACAGCGTTTCCGCAAAAACCAAGTGCCTTGCTCAACAAGTGTTTAGCGTGACTTCGCCCTTGATCTCGCGGCGGAAGGCAGCCAACTGGGCAAAGCCTGCCGAGTAAGATCGGCACAGTCTTCCTATCGGCAAATTCTCCCATCGGTATAGTCTTCCTATCGCGCAATCCTTCTCGCCCGAATGATTCAAGGTCGGAACAGTCCCGAGCTCCTCATCTTCCTGCAAAACAGGTTCCGAAGCGGGCTTGTGCCAGCTATAGTTACCCAATCAGTTTTGGGTGCGGCTTATGCGTATAACCCTGCGCGACACAACTCTCGTGGTTTTGGCGCTGCTGCTGATCGCGGCTTTGATCGCGTTTGCGCTCACGCGAGAGAACCCGAACTCTGATCGGAAGCAAAGTGCTGGGCAGGCCGCGCAAGAGCCGGCGAAGCTGGTGGACCAAGACCCGCTGGTAACGGCCTACCGCGTGGCCAATCTCGCGAGCACAGCTGACGAGCAGAAGCTCGCCGCCGAAGCCGTTCGCCTCGCCGATCACGAAGTGGACATCGCCTTTGTGACGGCGGTGCAGCAAGCCCAACTGCATCCTCCCCTCAAGAACTCCGCAACCCAGGAACTCAACGCCCGCATTCAGCTCCTTGAAGGCCGATTGCAGTCAGTCCAGAGTGAGCTTGACAGCCTTACCAAGGTCGCCGCCGGCCCGCACAAAAACGACGAGGCAGTCCAGCAGCAACTCGAGCTGGCGCAGGCCAGGGCAGCGTTATTGCAAGACGGATTGGACGATGCTAAGGAAGCTCTCCTGCGCGCTGGTGGCGATCCGCAAGCCGAGATTAAGCAGGAACTCGCAGACCACGAAGCGTTGCAGCATGGCAAGGACGCCGCTTCGGCCACTGCTACCTCCAAGCCGCAGTCGTTTGCTGTCGCCGGCAATCTGTTGTCGCAGTTCCGCGCTTGGCAGCGACTGCGTAACGGCCACGCTCGCCTGCTGGAAGCTAAGCAACAGGCTGAGACCTACGCCGCGACTTTGCTGCGCAAGCATCAAGCACTCGAGAAGGGTTTAACGGATGTGCTCGGTCCGGACGATGCCGACTCGCAAGCCACCAGCGGCACGCCCGCGCCCGCCGAGCAGACACAGGCGGCCACGAAGATCACCAAACTCCACGGCCTTTCGCAAAACGGCAACGCCCTGGCGCAATATGACAAGCGCGTTCAATCAGAGCAGCAATTGGCGGCGCTGTACGGGCAATGGGCCGACATGGTGGCCGGTCAGATTCGAGTGGCCCTGCACGCCATGCTGCGTTCGCTGTTGCTGATTTTGCTCGCGATTTTCTTCCTGGTGCTTGCTGAAGGTTTGATTGAGCGCTTCTACATGAGCCTGGGCCCGGATCGCCGTCGACTGGGAACCATGCGGCTGGTGCTGCGATTCGTTTCGCAATTCATCGGGGTTGTGGTCATCCTGCTGGTCGTCTTTGGCCTTCCCAGTCAGTTGTCGACGGTGCTGGCGCTGGGCGCCGCAGGCCTGACGGTGGCGTTGCGGGACTTCATCGTCGCCTTCTTCGGATGGTTTGTACTGATGGGACGCCATGGCATTCGGGCCGGGGATTGGGTTGAGATCAACGGTATCGGCGGCGAGGTAGTCGAAGTCGGATTGCTGCGCACCATTCTGCTGGAAACCGGCAACTGGAACGACGCGGGACATCCTACCGGGCGCAAAGTGTCCTGCGTCAACAGCTTTGCGGTCGAAGGTCATTACTTCAACTTCACTACCTCAGGACAATGGCTGTGGGATGAACTTGACGTCCTGATTCCTGCCGGCGAAGACCCATATCGCCTGACAAATTCCGTGTTACAGGTCGTCAGCGAGCAGACGAAAGCGGATGCAGCGTCGGCCGAACAGGAGTGGCAACGCGTAACCCAGCGCTCCACCATACAGACGTTCTCCGCCGCTCCTGCCATCAACGTGCGCCCCAGCAACCTTGGCGTGAACCTGGTCGTGCGCTACGTGGTCAACGCGCACAATCGCTACGAGGTTCGCACCCGCCTGTACCAGGCTATCGTTGAACTGTTGCATAGCCAGCAGTCGGCACGCAGCACGGATAAGCAACTGCCCGCCACTCCTTAGACGGGCATGATGGTGCCTGCTTCCATCCAGAGCATCCGCTGGCTACAACCAGGTTTGGAATCTTAGGTCACCATCACACCCTCGCGTGACTTGCAGCCTTGCTTGTTGACCGGCCAAACGCATCAACTGGCTCTGGGCTAAGACTCGACATGATTGATCACGATGCAAAAACCGATCCACCTATCACTCCTCTGACCGTGCTCACCGGCTTTCTCGGAGCGGGCAAAACCACCCTGCTGAATCGCATCCTCAAGGGCGATCACGGACTTCGCATCGCTGTCCTGGTGAACGACTTCGGCTCCATCAACATCGACGCTGATCTGGTGGTTGAAGCCTGTGGGGATCTCATCAATCTGGCCAACGGCTGCATTTGTTGCAGCATGCGCGATGACATGCTCACGGCGGTAGAGAAAATCACAGAACGCCCTGAACAGCCTGAGTACATCGTGCTGGAAGCCAGTGGCGTGGCCGACCCTTCGAGAATTGCCTTTACCTTCATCAATGCGGGCCTTCGCGAACGCGTTCGGCTGGATAGCATCTTGTGTCTGGTGGACGCGTCGCAGCTGTTTGCCGTGCCCGAGCAGATGGATTTGAAAATGCGCCAGATCGCCTATTCCGACATGCTGATCCTGAGTAAAACCGACTTGGTCAGCCGCGAGGAAGTTGGCCGCACCAGGGCATGGCTCAACGAACGCTTTCCTCGTAGCCGCCTGGTCGAAGCGCCCCGTGGCGAAGTGCCGCTGGAAATCCTGCTCTCCAGCGGACGCTTTGATCCATCGCAGATGCAGGTTGGTAATCTGGCGGCCGGCCAATGCGCTGAGGGAAACTGCGATCACCCAAGCCACCACCATGCCTCAACCTTCAGCACCTGGAGCTTCGAGACGGACCGCCCTCTTTCGCTGGAAGCGTTGCGCTCCGCTAGCTCGAAGCTTCCGGCGAGCATCTATCGCGCCAAGGGAGTGGTGTATTCCTCTGACGTTCCCGAACGTCGCGCCGTATTGCAAGTAGTTGGCAAACGGGTTGATATTTCCTTGCAGGATGAGTGGGGCGAGCGCGCTCCACTGACCCAGATTGTGGCTATCGGCTCCCCTGACGGTATCGATGCAAGCGCGTTGCAAGACCGATTCGAACAGTGCTTTAGCGTGTAAACCATTCCGCGCGGCCCCCCGGGCCTGCTGGCCATACTCGCAGGGCCGGGGGGGCTACTGTCGCGATAATTTGCGGGGTTGACGCGATCCATTTGCCCGCTCCTGCCGACCCTTCCGCGGGCGAAAATTGTGGTTCCCGTCCGTCGTATAATAAAGAGATACCTACCCGACGAAATTGCTTTCTGTAGGGTCACCGAACAGATTGGCAGACAGCGCGGGCAGGCAGCCTCCCATGGAATTTCGACTCGTCAGCTCGTATAAACCGCAGGGCGATCAAGGCCCTGCCATTCAATCGCTAACCCGCGGAGTCTTTGACGGCGACAAGCATCAGGTGCTGCTCGGGGTCACCGGATCGGGCAAGACCTTCTCCATGGCCAAGGTCATTGAGGCGGCGAACCGTCCCGCCTTAATTCTAGCCCACAACAAGACACTCGCCGCTCAGCTCTACCACGAGTTCAAGTCGTTCTTCCCGCACAACGCAGTCGAGTACTTCGTTTCGTACTACGACTACTACCAGCCCGAAGCCTACATTCCGGCAGGCGACGTTTATATCGAGAAGGAAGCCACGGTCAATGACGAGCTCGATAAGCTGCGGCTGGCGGCCACCAAGTCATTGTTCGAGCGCCGCGACTGCATCATCGTCGCCTCCGTCAGCTGCATCTACGGCCTGGGTTCCCCGGAAGCCTATTACGGCATGCTGCTGTTCCTGGAGAAGGGACAGAAGATCAAGCGCGACGACATTGTCCGCAAACTGGTCGAGATCCTCTACGAGCGCACCGACGGCGAGTTCCGCCGCGGAACGTTTCGCGTGCGCGGCGACATCATCGAGATCTTTCCCACCTACGATGACAACGCCTACCGCATCGAGTTGTGGGGCGATGAAGTGGAGTCTCTGGCGCAGATCGATCCGCTGTTTGGCACGGTCAAGCAGAAGCACTCGCGGCTGCCCATCTATCCCAAGACGCACTATGTAATGAAGCCGGAACGCAAGAACGGCGCGGTCGCTTCCATCCTCGAAGAACTGGGCTGGTGGGAGACTGAGCTCGAGAAGCAGGGCCGGATTGTCGAGGCACAACGTATCCATCAACGCACCCGCTTTGACCTTGAGATGATCAAGGAGATGGGCTACTGCCACGGCATCGAAAATTATTCGCGCCACTTCACTGGCCGGCTGCCGGGCGAACCTCCGCCGACGCTGCTGGACTACGTGCCGCGCGATTACCTGCTGTTCATCGACGAGTCGCATCAGACTGTCCCGCAGATCCATGGCATGTGGCACGGCGATCGCTCGCGCAAACAGAATCTCATCGAGTATGGCTTTCGCCTGCCTAGCGCGCTGGATAATCGGCCGCTCACGTTCGAGGAGTTCGAACATCGCGTCAATCAAGCTATTTACGTGTCGGCGACTCCCGGTCCTTATGAGCTGACCAAGGCGGCCGGCGTGGTGGTGGAGCAGATTATTCGCCCCACCGGCTTGATCGATCCGGAAGTGGAAGTGCGTCCGGTGAAAGGCCAGATTGACGACCTTTTGCACGAGATTCGCGCGCGCGCGGAGAAGAACGAACGCGTGCTGGTGACGACTCTCACCAAGCGCATGGCCGAGGACCTGGCCGAGTACTACAGCGAGGTGGGCGTGCGCTGCCGCTACATGCACTCGGAGATTGAAACGCTTGAGCGCATCAAGATTTTGCGCGATTTGCGCAAAGGCGAGTTCGACGTGCTCATCGGTATCAACCTGCTGCGCGAAGGGCTGGACCTGCCGGAAGTTTCGCTGGTCGCGATTCTCGACGCCGACAAAGAAGGCTTCCTGCGTTCGGCGGGATCGCTGATCCAGACGATTGGACGCTGTGCCCGCCATCTGAGCGGCCGCGCGGTCCTCTACGCGGACAAGATGACGGACTCGATGAAGAAGGCGATCGGCGAGACCGACCGACGCCGCGCCATTCAGAGGGCCTATAACGAGGAGCACGGCATCACGCCGGAGAGCATCGTGCGACCGCTGGACATGACGCTGGTGGCCGTCGCCGACGCCGATTACATGGATCTGACCAACGAAGCCGATGGCTTGCCCGAGTTCCGCTCGCAGGGAGAGCTGGACACCTACATCGCGAAACTTGAAGCGGATATGCGCGAGGCGGCCAAGCGCTTCGAGTTTGAGAAGGCGGCAAAACTCCGCGACACGGTGCGCGACCTCCGCACCAAGGAATTCATGTTTACGTGAGGTGCAGCGGCGTTGCGCGGTGGGCTGGTAGAGCTGGCCTTCGGGCCAGCGTCTAAGGTTCCGCGGTCTGCAAGGGTAGAGCCAGCCTTCAGGCTGGCGTCTACCGTCCTTCCCAATGAGTTTCGCCTGGGCGAAAAGGGGATCTCGTAATAGCCATTGGACGCGGCGCTGAAGCGCCGCTCTACCGGAACACGCATTTGTGGAGACTTTTCCTTAGCAACCCGGCCTCATCCCAGACGCTGATTTAAAAGGATGGCAACGGGACTTGAAGGTTGGCACGCTCCCGCGCGGAATTGCCTCGTCTGCTTGCCAAAAGCTGAAGGCTAAGAGCTAACGGCCCACGCAATCGCGTCCCACCCTTCGCCTGGGTCGGCCTTTCCTACTGCGTAATAATCATCACCGGCGTCTGTAGAGCGCAGGAGCTGGTGCAGCTGGGGTTTTGTGCCGGAGCGGCGATACTCTGCGCCACGGAGTCGTTGGAAGTCTGAATGATACTGGTGTTCGACGTCCCCTGATTGGCCGTATATACCTTGCTCGACGTAGGATCAGACGCGATAAATACAGGGTTGGCGCCGGAAGGCAACGGTATCGTTTTCAGCACGCTGAAGCTGCTCGCGCTCACCACCGTCACATCGTCGGAACCCTCGTTGGCCACGTAGAACTTGGATCCGTCCAGCAAAGCTGTGATGCCGATCGGCGTCGTTCCCACTGCCACGGTAGCGAGTAGCGGCATGGCCGGGTTATTGGCGACGTTAACATTGGAGGCGTCGAATACACTGACCGTGTTGCCGACTGTATTAGCGACATAGAGCCGGTTTAGATTCGGATCGACCACGGAGGACGTCGGCCCTATGCCCAGTGGAATGCTCGCAGCGATGTAGTAAAAGCCGGAAGGGATAAGGTTGAGCGCGCCCGGGTTAACGCCGTCGCCTTGGGTCACAACAAAAATCCAGCCTTGCGAATTCGCCGTCACCGACACCGGATTTAATCCCAGTCCGTTAGTTGCGGTGATGGTGCCCACAACAAACGGCCCCGCCGGATTAAAGGCCGAGACGCTGTCGTCTCCCTGATTCAGGATATATATCCAGCCATTCGTCGGCGACTGCACCATAGCGACCGGGTTTACCCCAACACAGTATGTCCCCGTCACGGTGAGCGTCGTGGTGCTGATGATGCTGATCGAACCCGTGGTCGGGCACGCCGAGTTGGTCCCCTCGTTCAGAACGTACATCGCGTTGTTCTGGGCTGAAGTCAGAGCCACCGGGCGCGAGCCGGGCAGAAGATTGATCGTGGTAATTGCGCCGGCCAGGGTCGGCAGATATTGGTTGACCGTGTCGTTCCCGTTATTGGCTACATACAAAGACAGAGAGGAAGCGGGAAAAGCTTCGGCGATGGAGCCGATGCCCATGCTGTTCACGGCCAGGTTCGTGTCGCCGGAAACGTCGATCTCCGTCGTGCTCCCGTTGCCGCTGGCGTTGTAATTCACCACCCAGGCGTAATGCGTGGTTTGGGGCTGGCCGCCAGGGCTGATGATAGGATTCGCAACCGGACGATATTGATCACCACAGCCCAGTTCGATCAATAGCAAGAAAGCAGCCAGCGCTATGAGACCGACAACGCGCAAAAACTTCATCCGCACTCCCGATGAGGATTGGTAAGGCCTAACGAATTGCAAGCAGGAAATTAACATTGTACAAGGGCGAACGCAGCAGCGTACAGCATCTCAGCCTCGTTCTCTGAAACCCGGAGGAAGCGGAATCGTTGTGGGCTAAAGGAGGGTCGTAGGAAGTGCTGATCCCGAGGGCTGCCGTCGTCCTTCGCCGGCGGCTAATTCCGCGCTGGCGTCGGGCTGGGTGCTTGAAAACACACAGCCCCGTCCGGATGAACGGGGCTGGAAAATTCGAGGCAGTCGTTACTTAGACGTTGAAAGAGGAACCACAACCGCAGGTGCTCTTCACGTTCGGGTTGTCGAACTTGAAGCCGGCGCCCTCCAGGGTCTCGATGTAATCGACGCTGACGCCCTTCAGATACATCAATGAGGTCGCGTCAACGAACACCTTCAGACCTCCGAACTCAAAGGTCTTATCCATCATGCCCGCGCCGTTTTCGAACGACATGGAATAAGAGAATCCGGAGCAGCCTCCGCCGACCACGCCCACGCGCAGGCCTGCCGGAACAGGATTCTGTTGCGCCATGATCTCTTTCACTTTGGCGATTGCATTGTCAGTGAAGTTGATCGGTTTTACGTCAACCGTTGTCGGGGTTGGGGTAATCGGTGTTGTGGTGGTGGTTGCCATGCTCTCTCCTGTAAATCCTAGCGGGATTATAACAAAACGACGCCTGCCATCGAGCTCTTTCAAGCCCGGCAGCCCTGAATGCGTAAATCCTGAATACGTAAATATAGATGCCATCGGGAGGATTGTCGTCGCACGACGCCGCCTTTGCGGGCGGCAGTGTTCCCGGATTGGAATATATCAAAGCGGTTTCCGGAGTTGCCGAGAATGTAAATATTCTTGCGCTCCCCGGCTGAGACGGGGTCTATAATGTGGGCTGTGAGGCCCCCAAGCTGGTGGCTGAAACATATCCACCAGGTACGGGACCGGTTCACTCTGAGCCGAGGTGGCGAATGTCAACTTTGACCGTGTTGCTGATCGTCTGGGGTGTTTTGACGGTTGTGCTCATCCTTCTGCTGATCTACCGCAGCACGCTAAGTATGCATGAGGACGACCAATTGTTTCTGGACGACTCGAGTAAGAACATGCGGGAAGAACAGGAACAGCTCCAAGTCCGGATGAAAAGAGTGACCCCGTATGTGCGTATCCTCGGGGCAGTGTCGGGCGTGCTAATCATTGTGATTGCGGGAATGGCGGTGTGGCAGCGGATGAACCAAAGCTACTAAGCCGAATTTCGCAACCCCAGACTGCTAACCCTTAACTCCGGTCTGAGGAGGGCTAGCTCCGCAAAACAACATGGACGAATGCGCGGCTTCGGCTGCGCATTTTGCTTTTGCACTCTGACCTTTTGTCGAAGAATAGTGCCATCTCTACACACCTCTCTCCTCTGACCTACTCAAACATCCCCCGCTAACTTTGTTAGAATTAAAGCATCGCTGATGAGGCTGGCAATCTGAACAATATGCATCAGCCAGAAACCTGGAATATCTCCCGTCGAGCCGGAGCCTCCAGAGTTCTCCAGCATTGCGTTGCAGATCGTCGAGAACAGCGCCCAGCTAACTGACAGGTGTCCCACTTTATAAAGAGGAGCCTGCCCAAACCCTCGAGCATCATTAACTATTGAGAATCGTTGACATTTTCACAGCTGACGCTCCCCCGGTCTTCTCCCAAACACCGGTGATCGCGCCGTCACATTTACTTAGCCGTCCGCATTACTGAGGTAAGAGTGGCCATACACGAAATTCCGAATCGCATTCTCGAGTTTCCGTCGAATCCCCAGGTAGATTCCGAAGAAGAAGTTGCAGAATGGCTTCAGGCTTTTGATCAGCTCACAGAAAGCGAAGGCAGTCATCGCAGCTGCGACCTTCTCCAGGCGTTAATTCATCATGCCCGCGAGTCGGGCATTGAAGTTCCCGTCCAGCTGAATACGCCGTACGTCAACACCATTCCGGTGGAGGAAGAGGTGCCGTATCCCGGAGACCGTCACCTGGAGCGCCGCATCAAGAGCCTGATTCGCTGGAACGCCATGGCCATGGTGCATCGGCAGAACAAGAAAGATCCCGGCATCGGCGGCCATATCTCGACGTACTCCTCGCTGGCGACTCTGCTGGAAGTTGGTTTTAATCATTTCTTTCACGCGCGTTACGGCGATCAGCCCGGCGACTTCATTTACTTCCAGGGACACTCATCGCCCGGCGTCTATGCTCGCGCATATCTCGAGGGCCGGCTCAGCGAAGAACAGGTAAAGAATTTCCGCCATGAGTTGCGCGGCGAACCCGCTCTGCCGTCGTACCCGCATCCCTGGCTACTGCCAGATTTCTGGCGCTTCCCTACAGTCTCGATGGGTATCGGCCCGCTGAATGCCATTTACCAGGCGCGCTTCATGCGTTACCTCGAAAACCGCAACATCATCGCGACCACCAAGCGCAAAGTTTGGGCCTTCGTCGGCGATGGCGAAACCGATGAGCCGGAGTCCATGGGCTCGCTGACCCTGGCCTCGCGCGAAAAACTCGACAACCTGATCTTCGTGGTGAACTGCAACCTGCAACGTTTGGACGGCCCAGTCCGCGGCAACGGCAAAGTCATTCAGGAACTCGAAGCCGCCTTCCGCGGAGCCGGCTGGAACGTTATTAAGGTTGTCTGGGGCTCCGATTGGGACAAGCTGTTCGCTCGCGACAAGACTGGCGTTCTCCTGAAGCGCATGGAAGAAGTCGTGGACGGCGAGTATCAGAGCTATAAGGCCAAGGGTGGCGAGTACATTCGCCGCGAGTTTTTTGCCAAGTATCCCGAACTGCTCGCGCTCGTCTCAGACATGAGCGACGACGAACTGCATCGTCTGTCGCGCGGCGGCCACGATCCGCAGAAGGTTTACAACGCCTATAAACGCGCCGTGGAACACAACGGCGGTCCCACGGTGATTCTGGCACACACTGTCAAAGGCTACGGCCTCGGCTCGGCCGAAGCCCGCAATGCGACCCACCAGGAGAAGAAGCTGGCCGACCAGGCCCTTAGCGCCTTCCGCTCACGCTTCGAAATTCCTATCCCGGAAGAAGCAGCGAAGGATGGTTCTCTGTATCGCCCGGCCGACGATAGCCCCGAAATCACCTACATGCGGCAACGCCGCAAAGACCTGGGCGGCTTCATGCCCTCACGTGACGTCCCGGCTCCCACCTTCGAAGCGCCTGCGCTGGAGCATTTCGCCGAATCGCTTTCCGGCTCCAAGGGACGCCCGGTTTCCACCACCATGGGCTACGTCAGCATGCTGCGGCAGCTGCTGAAGGATCCCAAGATCGGCAAGTTGATCGTGCCCATCATTCCTGACGAAGGCCGCACCTTCGGCATGGAATCCATCATCCGCCAGGTCGGCATTTATGCCAGCCAGGGCCAGCTCTACAAGCCTCACGATCAGGACATGCTGCTCTACTACCGCGAGGAGAAGAACGGCCAGATCCTGGAAGAAGGCATTACGGAAGCCGGCTCGATGGCGTCGTTCACCGCAGCGGGCACCGCCTATGCGAACTACAAAGTGCCGATGATTCCCTTCTTCACCTACTACTCGATGTTTGGCTTCCAGCGCATCGGCGACATGGTGTGGGCGTTTGCGGATGCGCGCGGCAAGGGCTTCCTGATGGGAGGCACCGCCGGCCGGACGACACTGGCGGGCGAAGGCTTGCAGCACCAGGACGGCCACAGCCTGGTCCTCTCCAGCACCGTTCCCACCTGCCACAGTTACGATCCCGCATTCGTGCATGAGATCGCCGTCATCGTGCAGGATGGAATGCGGCGCATGTACCAGGAGGGCGAAGACCGCTTCTACTACATCACGCTATACAACGAGGACTACGCAATGCCGGAGATGCCGCAGGGCGCGGAAGAAGGCATTCTGCGCGGCATCTACAAATACCGCGCTGCGTCCGGTGGAAAAGCCACTGTGCAACTGTTCGGCAGCGGCACGATCCTGAACGAATCGCTGCGCGCGCAAACCATCCTGGCGGAAAAATATGGCGTACAGGCTGATGTCTGGAGCGTGACCAGCTATAACGAGTTGCGCCGCGACGCATTGGGCATCGAGCGCCGGAACCGACTGCATCCTGCCGAGCCGGAGCAGCGGCCGTACATCTTGTCCGCGCTGGACGGAGCCGAAGGCCCGATCGTCGCCGCCAGCGATTACATGAAGGCCGTGCCTGATCAGCTTTCGCCCTGGCTGTTGAACCGATTGGTCAGCCTGGGAACCGACGGCTTCGGACGCAGTGACAATCGCCAGCATCTGCGGCGGCACTTTGAAGTGAACGCGGAATCAATTGCCGCAGCTGCCCTGTCGCGCCTGGCTCGCGAAGGCAAGTTCGATGTCGGCCGCGCGCAAAAAGCTCTGGAAGAGTTGGAAGTCGATCCGGAGAAGATCGATCCCGCCATCGCGTAGGGGTGGCAACGCGCGGACCGCTGGTGGTTTAAATCGGGCCCGACTTACAGGCTGCTGAAAACTCGATGGGGAGAGGATTTTGAAAGGGCGCACCTTGAGGTACGCCGTCGCCATTCCTTCCAACTTGTTCATCCCGACGAGGGCTTTCAGTCCGACAAGATTGTTCGCGCGGCGCGACACCCTGATGTTTCATTCCGACACCCTCTCAACTTCCAGCGCCGGTATTTACGCTGATGATCTTCATGGTGCCGTTCGCCTGCTCGCTGAACCACACTTCGCCGTTGCCGATCATCGCTCCCTGGTAGTTCCCGAACAGGCACTTCGATGTCTGTTGTGCCACTGCTTTCCGCACGTGCTCGTCGAAAATCGTGTCGTAGCTGCTGAGGAAAGCCGCCTTCGTCTTGATGCGGGTTTTGCGGCCGCCATGAATCACCAGCAGAGGATACGAGACCATCGTCGCGACTTTGTTCCTGTTGCCGCTCTTGACTGCGCTCTGCAGGTCGGCGAGAAACGCGCGCGACTTCTTGGCTACGTCCGCTCCCTGGAGATCGACGGTGCTTCCCTGACACGCCTGGGTATCCGACGACGACTGGGCGCTCGCGGGCAAAGCAACGGCGAGAGATAGCAAGAGCGCAGCTGCCAGCCACGTTGCAGCGTAAATCCGGTTGAACTTTTCCGTCATCGCCCCTCTCATTCGATTCGCAAGGCTCAGGCTTCTCGCCGCCCGGGCAATCGCGGCGCGATCACATAGTTAAGTTGCACCAGCACGATCACGGCGATACTCCAGTAGGTATTAAAGATGCACAACAACGCGCCAAAAGCATACAACGTCTGCGCAATGAGTATTCGCTGCTTGATCGCTTTGGCAACGCCAGGCGGCAGATCGGATTTGACCAGCCCCGAATCCAAGGCGCAGACCCAGCTGAAATACAGCGTCGCTCCTAACAGAAGAATGTTGAGCCAGTACACCAGCAGCGCCGGACGGTAGCGCGTGAACTCCGCCAGCAGCGCCGTCGAGAACGGCGTGATGGTCACCAGGAACAGGAATGCGAGGTGAATCCAAGAGAGGCTGCGATCGGAACGATCGAGATGATTGAGTTGCGTCTGCTGGCCAACCCAGAAGATTCCCAGCGTCATGAAGCTCATCACATACGGCAGCAGACGCGGCGCGAGCGCCAGCAGCGCATGCCAGAGGTCGTGCTCGCTATGGATGGCGTCGGCAGCGGGAGCGCGCAGGTCCAGCACCAGCAGCGTCATGGCGACAGCGAAGATGCCATCGCTGAGAGCGGCTAGCCGCTCGACGCTTCGTCCCGCGATTTGGTTGTAGGAATGGACCATCGACCATTGCCCGTGCGTTCAAGGTTTCCGCGGTCTGCTGATTTCTGCGCCGCGGCTCACGCCTATGCGGTCACTAGTGCATCACGCGCGGCAGGTTCCAGTGTCGCCAAACGGCAACCATCCGCAAAACGAAACACGCGACTGCGCCCGATACCGTCATCAGGGTCGGTGGCAGTCCAGCGCTCAAACCGACAACCATGACCGCGGCGCCCGCCAAGGCTGCCACTGCGTAAATGTCGGAGCGCAGCACGGTGGGCACGCGCGCCAGCAAAATGTCGCGCACGGTTCCTCCGCCGACTCCGGTGATGCCGCCCATCAGTACCGCCATGAACGGATGAATGCCGTAATCGAGAGCCTTGGCGGCACCGGCGACCGCGAACAGTCCGAGGCCGGCTGCGTCGACTGCCACCAGGAAGGATTGCGGAACCTGGCTCACATAACGATGCCAGAAGAATACGACCAGCGCCGCCAGGAACGCGACGGCGGCATAGCGCCAATCGCGAACCGCGCCGGGAGGAATCGCGCCTATGAGCAGATCGCGGATGATGCCGCCCGCCAAGGCCGTTGCGAACGAGAGCACCATGATGCCGAGCAGATCGAGTTCGCCTTGGATTGCCGAGGTAGCACCCTCGACCGCAAAGACAAATGTGCCGATCAGATCGACAGTGAGCAGGAGTTGGGCAGAGTCGTATCGCACGTGAGTCGTTCGCGGCTGTCTGCCGGAGCGTTCGATCTTACCATCCGGAGGTTTTGTCAGGATGACAGCACTTAAACGCGGCGGGCCGTTAGGCAGCTATCAGGCTATCAGCCGGAAACTAAGAGCTAAAAGCTAAAGGCTAAGAGCCAGTTCTCTGACGCTGGCAGCGGAAAGGGCACGTCATCTCGTTTTACTGAGATAGAATGAAGCACTCATCTTCAAGAATTACCGCGAGATTTACCGGAGGCAATTATCTATGGCTTCGACTTCAGCAACGACAGCTGGGCCAACGAAAAATCGTAATGTTTGGGCTATTGTTGCGTGTATCGTGTGCCTGCTGGTCGGAGTTTTCATCGGTCACGCCATCACATACCACATGATGGAACATCATCATCACAACCCGACATTCACTACTCCCTATCAGGCGGTGCTCTTAAGTAACGGTGCTGTCTACTATGGCAAGCTCGACGGCTACGGAACTCGTACTCCCACATTGACGGACATCTTTTATATCGCCAGTAAGACTGATCCCAACACCAAGCAAGTCTCTAACGTGTTGGTCAAGCGCGGCAAGGAGTTGCACGGTCCCGATCGCATGTACCTGAACGCCAGCCAGATCGTGTTCGTCGAACCGGTCGGCCCGTATTCCAAGGTGGCACAGCTCATCAACGAGGCGAACCACTAGGGCGCCGTCAAACCCATGTCTCACGTTGTGGGAGTTTCAGATTCCGTAATGAAGATGGCGCAGACCTTCCTTGTAGGCGTCGCGGGCTTCTTTGGCTTGCTTGGCGGCATCTTGAACCGCGAAGTCTGCCTTGTCCCAGCGCTCCATTGCGGTTTCCGAATGATCGGGCGTGGCCAGCGCTTCTTCGGCGCGAATAGCGGCGACCCATTGATCGACCGCCTGCTTGTAGGTTTTCTGTAGTTGATCCAGATTCGGCTTGGTCATGGCTTGTCGGATACTAGAGCACGCCTCACAGGCGGTCAATCAGAGCCAGTCATCATTCATCGAAAATTAACCGGACACCTCTTACGCGGCCACGTTGACGGCCAGCATCACTCCGGGATAACGGGAATTACACAAGTAGTAGCCGCCATCGGTGTAGATGATGTAAACGTCATCGTCGTAATACCAGTCGTTTCCCCAATTCGCCGGCCACGGATCAACCACGGTGAACCAGAAGCCCTGATACTGGAATCGCGGATATCCGCCAACCACGGTTACGGGCACGCTGTAAATCGGGAAAACGTGCGACGGTCCGAAATAGGTGCGATAACGATCGTCCGGAATCCGGTACCCGTGATAGCCTCCGCGCTGCTGCCAGGTGCGGTGCTGTGACTGCCAATTCTCGGCACGGTGAGACTGCCAGGCTGTTTGCGCCATCTGGCGTTGTTGCGGCGTTGCCTGCGGGCGACCTCCGTGGTGCTGGGCTTCTGCCGGCTGCCGATTCGGCGGTGCGGGCCGGCCTTCCTGGTGCTGCGGCTCGTGAGCCTGAGGAGCAGGCCGGGTTTCGTGTGGAGGAGGCGCAGGCTTGGCCGCTTGCGCTGGCGGATGTGTCTCCTGCGGGTGCGCTGCCGGTTTGGCGTGTGGCACCGGCTTAGCTTGTTCCGGATGTGGCGCAGGCTTGGCTTGTTCAGGGTGCGGTGCCGGCTTGGCTTGTTCCGGATGCGCCGCAGGCGGCGGTGCCGCTTGACGCGGAGGAGGCGCCTTGGTTTCCGGATGCGGCTCAGGTTTCGCCTCTTCCTGATGTCCTTCAGGTTTGGCTTCGGGCGGATGTGCGTCTTGCGCGAAAATTGAAACTGCGGATGCGAGCAGGAAAAGTATGCTCGCGATAGCAACGCTCAATCGGGTCATAGTTAGTTTGTCCTTTGGATTCAGGCACCACGTCTTGTCCACAAATGCGCTCAGAATGTGAATAGAGGGTCAAAGCACTCGGAACGGTTGCTTAGAGGGCGGTGGCCACGGGGAGGGTGTGGTCGAGATCTCGTATGTCACTGATTTTGCGCGACAACCCCAATGCCGATTCGGCATAATCCCTGCCCTGTAATCTCAATTAAACGGAACTTGGCGGCAGGCGTAGCCGTATCACTTTGCAGGTGGAATTATGCTGACCTTTCTGCTGTGGTGCATCCTGCTGATCTTCTGCTGGCCACTTGCGCTGGTCTTCCTGGTGCTGTATCCGATCGTGTGGCTGGTGCTCTTGCCGTTCCGGATTCTGGGTATCGCTGTCGAAGGAGTGCTGGAACTGCTGAAGGCAGTTATCTTCTTACCGGCTCGAATCCTACGCGGGCCGCGACGCGCGTGGTGATTCTCCCCGCCAGCAATAAAGCCAACGATCACTTGCGAAAAAGATTGAGCCGCTTCGTTTGATGGAAGCGGCTCAGGTATTTCAGAAGAGAGTTACAGGCGGCGTACGATTCCATTTTCCTATCCGACCTTCACAGCCGATTTCTCCTCGGCGCCGACCGGGAATTTGCGCTGCCCCAGACCGGTATAGATCTGGCGTGGACGCGCAATCTTCTGCTCCGGATCCTGTACCATCTCGTTCCACTGTGCCAGCCAGCCAGCCGCACGCGGAATGGCGAAAAGCACAGTAAACATCTCCGGCTGGAAGCCCATCGCCTGATAGATGATTCCCGAGTAGAAGTCGACGTTGGGATACAGTTTGCGGGTAACGAAGTAATCGTCCTGAAGCGCGATGCGTTCCAGTTCGAGTGCAATGTCGAGCCGGTTGTTGCGTCCGGTAATTTCGAAGACTTCATCGGCAACAGCTTTGATGATGCGAGCACGCGGATCGTAGTTCTTGTAGACCCGGTGTCCGAAACCCATCAACTTGATCTCGCCTTCTTTTACCCGCTTGATGTAGGCCGGAATGTTTTTCACGGACGCGATCTGATCCAGCATGAGCAGCACTTCTTCATTGGCGCCGCCATGCAGTGGGCCGGCAAGCGCTGCGGCAGCGCCCGCCATGGAGAGATACGGGTCAGTCTGCGCGCTGCCAATTACGCGCATGGTGGTCGAACTGCAATTCTGTTCGTGATCGGCATGCAGGATGAACAGAACGTCGAGGGCGCGGGCAATCACCGGACTGGCCAGGTACTTCGGCTCGGTCATCCTCCACAGCATGTTCATGAAATTTTCGGTGTAGGTGAGATCGTTGTCGGGATACACGTAAGGATGTCCGCGACGGTGACGATACGAGTACGCAGCCAGCGTTGCCATCTTAGCAATCAGACGAACAATCTGTTTCTGCCGGTTCTCCGGATCGTGAATGTCTTTCGCCTCGGGGTAAACCGTGGAGAGAGCTGCCAGGGTGCTGACCAAGATTCCCATGGGATGCGCGTCGTAGCGGAAGCCATCGATGAAGTGCTTGGTGGTCTCGTGCAGCATGGTGTGATGGGTAATTTCCCAAATCCAGTCTTTGTCCTGTTGCGGACTCGGGAGCTCACCGTAGAGCAATAGATACGCGACTTGCAGATAGTTGCAGTGCTCGGCCAGAGTCTCGATGTCGTAGCCACGGTAACGCAGGATTCCCTTATCGCCATCGATGAAGGTGATGCTGCTCTTGCAGGATGCCGTGTTCATGAATGCAGGGTCGTAGGTCATCAGCCCAAAATCTTCCGGGCCGGTTTTCAGCTTTCGCAGGTCCATGGCACGTACGGTGCCGAACTCGACCGGCGATTCAATCGTCTTATCTGTACGTTGATCAGTAACGGTGATAGCGTCCTTCGCCATGACCTGTACCTCCTCTGAATGCCTTCTATAAATTCAGTCTTAATGATGCGAACGAATGTTCGAACGAAACAATTCTAATGCTTAGATGCCCGGAAGCCTACGGTTAGCACACGGGTGAGCGACCGGCGTCACATGGGTTTGTGACAGCCGTCGGAGGCGCAGAAGCCTAAGTTTTGCTTGCCGGTTTGTCGGAAGCGGGCGCACTTTTCTCAGAACCGGCTGAGGTTCCGCTCTTCGAAGGGTTCGACTTACTCTCCGACTTGCTCTCGCCGGACGAGTCCGAGGAGGAGGAGCCATTGCCGTCGCCGGACGAACCTCCTTTGCCGGACTTCTTGGCGTAATCCGTAACGTACCAGCCCGAGCCTTTGAACCGTACGGCCGGAGCTGACAGCAGCTTTTCCAGCTCGCCTCCGCAATGCGGGCAGGCGGTTAATGGCGGATCAGAAAACTTCTGAATGCGCTCCGTCAAACTGTGGCATTTCTTGCACTGATATTCGTAGAGAGGCAATGCGACGTCCGATCTGTTCTAACTTATTGATTCTATTTTCCGCGATTAGTTGCGGTCAATTGCGAAGCGCGGCGGAAGAGGAGCGCCGACAGCTCCGGCTTGCCATTTTCGGCCTCCGGCCCTGACACTAAGCCTGTGAAAACCATCGCCATAATTCCGGCCCGGCTCGCGTCCACCCGGCTGCCACGCAAGATACTGCGCGAGATCGCAGGCCGGCCCATGCTGGCCCACGTTTACGAAGCTGCTCGAGCGTGCGCTCAACTCCAGGATGTCATCGTCGCCACGGATTCCGAGGAGATTGCGACAGTTTGCCGGCAGCACGGCTGGAGCTATCGTCTGACTTCCCCGCAACATCGCAGTGGCACGGATCGGATTCACGAGGTCGCGCAAGAGGTCGAAGCGGATGTTTACGTGAATGTGCAAGGCGACGAGCCGCTGGCTCGGCGCGAACATCTCGATGTGCTGCTTGACCTGATGGCGGGTGACAACGTGCAGGTGGGCACGTTGAAAACTGCCTGCCCGCCCGAGGATGTGAACAATTCCAACGCGGTTAAGGTAGTGACTGCGCTCGGCGGACGCGCGCTATATTTCTCCCGCGCGACGATTCCCTTCGATCGCGACCATGCCGGAACGGTGCGCTATTACAAGCACCTGGGCTTCTATGCCTATCGCAAGGCAGCGCTCGATTCGTTCTGCACCTGGTCTGAATCAGAGCTTGAGCGCAACGAACGTCTGGAACAGTTACGCTTCCTCGATCATGACGTCGCCATCCAGGTGGCGGAGACGCCGTTCGATACGGTAGGGGTGGACACGGAAGATGATCTGAAGCGGGTAGAAGCGATCCTGAGCGCGCGAGGCTAGTTAGACAGGCTGCTCGGCGTGCTGTCTGCTCGCCCACTCTTCGGCGGCAGCGACGCGCTTGCCAATCGATGGGTGCGAGTGGAAAAGCCACTCGATAACCTTGTTTGGCTCGCGCTCGGCCAGATTCTGATCTGCCAGCTTCTGCATCGACGTAATGAATGGTGCGATGGCCGGAGTGTTCTCCCAGGCGTATCGGTCGGCCTGGCGCTCATGATGGCGCGAGATCGCGTTCAACGCCGGCATTAGCAGGAAGCCTAGCACCGTGGCCATCAGGACAATCAATGGGAGGTTGGCGAAGTCGTAAAGCCGGGGATTCAACACCGGGAACCAATTCTTGGCGATCACAAGTCGCAGAAGGAAGTTAATCAGCCAGAACCCGAAGAAAGTGATCGCAACCTGGGTGAAGATTCCCTTCAGAATGTGTTTGTGCACGTGGTGTCCGAGTTCGTGCGCCAGGATGGCTTCGATCTCGTCGTTGCTATAGCTTTGCAGCAGGGTGTCGGAAAGAATGATGCGCCGCGTCGATCCCATCCCCGTCAGCGCCGCGTTGGCCTTGTTGGTCTTCTCCGACAGCTTCCACTCGTAGACACCGCGCACCCGGGTTCCGGCCCTTTCACCGAGTCGCGTCAGGCGATCGCGCAGCTCGTCGTTTGCCAGCGGTTCAAATTTGTAGAAGATGGGCATCAGGACGACAGGCGCCAATTGCGCCATCAGCAGAAATAGTCCGACGAAGACCGCCCAGGCGATAATCCACCAACGCTGCGGGGCCACTCGGATGATGGAATACACCAGCTCCACCATAATGGTTCCTATTACCAAGGACAGTAGCCAGCCTTTGCATTCATCCCACAGCCAGGAACGCAGCTTTTGGTTGGAAAGATGGTATTGGTGCTCGAGGCGGAAGCCGACAAAGTCGAAGGGAGAACTCAGCGCCTTCGCGATCACGGAAAACATCAGCACGTACAAGAAGACGGCCAGGAAGTAATGCTGACCCGCGCCCTGGTACGACCAATCGCGCAGCTTGCCGGTCCATCCAGTCACCAGCAAAGCGACCAGTAGCGCGAAGCCGATCACGGCGTCCGCCATACCTAGCCAACGGTGGATGCGGTTATAGCGGCGTACCTCCGGCGAGTCGACCGGTTGCGGATTTGAAACTGTTGCCATCCCTTGGGAGCGAGAACACGGCCTCATGCCCGTGCAGCACGTTTCCTTAGTATAAAAGACTTCGCGCCAGCTCGCCTATGTTTGCCTGTGCGAGAATCGAACTTCAACTGACAGGAGGATGCATGCGTGACGTAATTTCAACCGACGCCGGCCCTAAAGCGATCGGCCCCTATTCGCAGGCCATCAAAGCCAACGGATTCGTGTTTGTTTCGGGGCAAGTCTCTCTCGATCCCGCGACCCAACAACTAATCGAAGGAGATGTTGCGGCGCAGACGGAACGCGTGCTGCAAAACCTTTCCGGAATTCTTCAAGCCGCGGGAAGCTCGCTCGCACAGGTGGTGAAGGCGGGAGTTTTTCTGAAGAACATGTCGGACTTTGCCGCGATGAACGAGGTGTACGGCCGCTACTTTGCCCAAACGCCACCTGCGCGTTCGACCGTCGAGGTAGCCCGGCTGCCGAAGGACGTGCTGGTCGAGATTGACGTGATCGCTCTAGCGTAAGCAATTCAGTTGGCGTCGCGGGCGCGACAAAGGGATCTGCGAACGGATCTAGTCTGCGGCCCTTTCTGCTCTAGAGAGCCTGCTCGATCCGTGATAGCTTGTGTGCAATCCAGAAAGAGAGCTGACTGCCATGATCTTGGCAACCGAAGTCTTTCAGTTCGAACCGGACATCACCGGAGTTTCCTGCTCGGGACGGTTCACGCTGGGCACACGGCTGAGCGAAACGGAAGCGCTGATGCACTCGCTCATCGAAAACGGGACGCGCAAGCTGGTTCTGGATCTTACGCACGTCGATTTTGTGGACAGCGCCGGGTTGGGCATCATCATGCGTGTCTTTGGTGAGATTGGGCAGCGCGGCGGAGAGTTCCGCATTGCCGGCGCTCATGAGCAGGTGCAGCGACTCTTCGCGATTACTCACACGGCCGCGATTCTCTCCGTCGATCCTGACTTAGTGACGAGCGTGAAGAAGTTGCAAAATGCGCAAGCAGCCGGCGTGGATTAGTTCTGCTCTAACGATTTCATCGCGGATCGGCCATTCTTAAGGTCGAACTGAACTGTGATACACGGAAGCGAAGGGGGTCCGGTGACCCTTCCGGTCTTCAAAACCGGCGATTGGCGTCTTCGACGCCAATGGTGCGTTCGACTCGCACACGCTTCCGCCAATCCTTTGCGATTCTGCGTAACCTGCGTTAAGGAACGTCTGGTCTATCGAAGCTCACCGTTGTAAAGTGTTCACCAGTTCCTGAAAAGCTATGTCCAGAGCTCAGGCTGGCAGAAATGGCGGTCGCGACAAGCCATGAAATTTGCAGACCGCTTCATCAAGGGCGACATGCATGGCATTCATTACGCCGCGAGTATTTTCGTGGCGACGGCCGTGCTTTGGATCCTGGTGCGCGACGTCGCCCACACCGATCCCATCTGGGCGGTTAGTTCCATGGTGGCAACCAGCGATCCTTTGATGAAGCAGGCTGTCCTGGGATTTCGGGCGCGCATCATCAATACGCTGGTGGGCTGCGTCATCGGAATTCTGTTCATCGTCATTGGCGGCTCTAAACTCATCACCTTGCCCATCGCGATGGCGGTTACGGTCCTGCTGTCGTCGTACGTGGTTCGCATCCCAACCATGTGGCGGCAAGCGCCCATTACGGCGGCCATCGTCATTGCCGCGGTCTTCGAACATCATTCCAGGATGAGCGGCCTTGAAGCAGGATTGCGACGCGTAGGAGAAGTGATATTCGGCAGCGTTATGGGATTGGTGATCGCTTGGTTATTTTCCAAGCTTTGGCCCCTGCCAGAGCCTAGCGTTGCGGTCGCCAAGAAGTAACGATCAACCCGCTTCGATCCAGAGCTGACGATCCGCTCACAATTGCTGGCGTCGCGTTACGACTCCATATCGTAGAAACGGTCAGAGGCCAGCGCGGCATTGTTGTAGGACAGTGTCTTGTCGGAATCCTTATTGGGTTCGTAGATGCGATGGACAACCCGGACGACCCTGCGCCGCTCCTTGGGCTGGCAGACGTGCCTTCGTTCGAGTTCCAGCAAGTCGTTATGGGCAAAGGCCCGAGCGATCGTCAACCCACAAAGGGTGCACACCGACGTAACACTGCCGTCATCATTGCGGCTTCGATCGCGGTTGGGTACATCGATGAGTTGAATCAGCATAGGATTTTCCAGGCAGGAGCGTTGCGGGGATTCTTACGCAGCAGAGCGAGATGAACAAGGTTCAAACAGGCCATGAAGTCCGGGCACATTCGAGCGCACGCCGCGCCACCTTCAGGCAGAGAAAGCTGTGCCGTTTTCGTTCCAGCAAAGCCTGTGTCATCGTGCAAAGTGTTTGTGCGGCTGTTCTTAGGACCTAGGACGCCAGAGAAGACTGCTCCTTCGGCGCCTGCTGATGGATGCACTCCATGATTTCTTCGTCGGTTAGCGTCCGATCTGAATTCTTGGCCTGCTGATAGATGCGATCGATCAGTTCTTCCTTGCCTGCGATGCCATGACGTTCCAGCCAGAACTGCACGTTGGACTTGCCACTCATCGGACCAATCTCGATGATTTGCTCCATGCCGAAGTAGTGCGAGGGGACACCCGAGTAGATGCTGTTGGCTAGCATGACATCATTCTTGCGATAAGCCTTGATGACAGCGGCGGCATGAACGCCAGTTCCGGTGCGGAACGCGTCGTCGCCGACTACGGGATAATTCTTGGGAATCGGGACGCCTGTGGCCTTCGACACGCCGTCGCAGTAGGCCTTCAGTCCGGTCAAGTCCTGGCTCTTCCAAGGCTCAATGCCGAGTAACTTCAGGTTGACCAGCATCTGGTCCATCTGCGTGTTGCCAACGCGCTCACCGATACCGCACGCTGTGGCGTGCACAACCTCAGCGCCCGCTACCAGAGCCGCAATCGAGTTGGCAACGGCGAGGCCACGATCGCAGTGACCGTGCCACTCAACGCGAATGTTTTCACCCGAGGGCTTCACCACTTCCTCGATGACAAAGTGCATCAACGCGACCACCCCCATGGGCGTCGCGTGTCCGCAGGTATCGCAGATGACGATGGCCTTCGCGCCATGGCTGATGGCGGTGCTGTACAGGCGCTTGATCGTCTCGGGATCGCAGCGGGTTGTGTCTTCGGTGACGTACATGACTTCCAGACCAAGCGAGACCGCGTACTTCACCGCATTTTCCGTGGTGCGCAGCAGGAAGTCGTCCGTCCAGTCTTCGGTGTAGCGGCGTATAGGGCTAGACCCGATAAACGTCGCTGCCTCGACGGGGACGCCTGTCCGCTCTACGATTTCGGCAATCGGACGAATATCGTTCTGGTGGGTGCGAGCGGCGCAGTTAGGCTTAATCTTCATCTTCGACTGGCCGATTTCGCGCGCCAGCGCTTCGCAATGCGCCACGGCCCGCGGCCCCGCTCCGGGTAGCCCGATGTCGAGCATGTTGATGCCAACCGCTTCCATGAGGTGGAGGATCTCGATCTTCTCTTCGATCGTAGGATCGCGTACTGAAGGCGACTGCAAGCCGTCGCGCAGCGATTCGTCGTTCAGCAGCACCTTGCCGGCCGGAACCATCGAGCGGGCATAAATCGTATTCCAGTCGTAGATCAGCTCAGAAAGATTGGCAGACACGCGTTTGACACCTCAATTTTCCAACTCGCCAGGCGAAGGATTGGCGGCGGCGAGATAGGGTCATCGACGCCCCACAGCGTCGGTCGATCGGTACTGTGCCAGCCCACTACGACCCGGCACGTTCACAGCCTGAATTATCTCAACTTCGCAAGGCGCTGGCTAGCCAAGGCTAAATCCGGCCGGAGCGGCGAAACAGACCTGCCGAGCGCAGCGCGCCTTTCAGCTTCGTCATCCAACTTCTGGCGAACAGCATGTCGACAAATCCGCTCATCTGCTGCTGGTATTGCTTTCCATAGCCAAACCACCAGACCTTCGGAATGCCGGGGATCAGGTCCACGTCGACGTATTTCACCTGTACCATCTCTTGCAGCCCAAGTTGTCCATGGGTTCGGCCGATGCCGCTCTGTTTAAAGCCTCCGTGCGGAGCCTCAGCTATGCCGAAGCACGAAATCATGTCGTTGAGCATGACCGTCCCGGCCTTGATCCTCAGCGCCATGGCTTCGCCGCGGCGACGGTTGCGCGTCCACACGCTGGCTGCGAGTCCGAAGTCGCTATCGTTGGCCAACTGGACGGCTTCCTCGTCGCTATCAAACGGAGCGACCGGCAACACTGGTCCAAAGGTTTCTTCCTGCATTAGCCGCATGTGGTTGGAGACGTCGCCTAGCAGCGTCGGCGCATAGAAGTTGCGGCCGAGTTCCATCAGCCGCTTGCCTCCTGCCAGCAGGCGGGCACCGTGAGACACCGCATCCTGCACCTGTTCGTCCACGATCTTCAACTGACGCTCATGGATCATCGGCCCGATTTCTTCCTCGGAGGTCATTCCGTTGCCCACACGCAGCTTGGCAATTTTCTGGCGGCAGAGTTCCAGGAACGGCTCATAGAGACTGCGGTGCACATAGCAACGCTCGACGGACAGGCAGGTTTGGCCGGCGTTCATGAAGGCCCCCCAGAGCGCGCCACTGGAGGCGATGTCCAGATCCGCATCGTCCAGCACGATCATCGGATCTTTTCCGCCGAGTTCCAGAACAACTGGCAGCAGTCGTCGCGCCGCGGCTTCCCCAACTCGCTTGCCGGTAGCAACACTTCCAGTGAAGATCAGCTTATCGATCGCCGAATCGACCAGCGCGGCCCCAACCGGCCCTTCGCCTATAACCACCTGCATCAGGTCAGCACTCAGCCCGGCAGCCAGCAACAACCGCTGCAACTCCAACGCCACCAGAGGCGTGAACTCCGAAGGCTTCAGCACGACCGCGTTGCCGGTTACCAATGCGCCCAGAGTTTCAATCGCCGGAATCGAGAAGGGATAGTTCCACGGCGCGACAATGCCGATGACGCCGTAAGGCTCGCTCACCAACTTGCCGCGCTTCGTCTTCATGGCAAGGTTGGCGTGCGGAAGCCGCTTGTCGCGTAAGAACGCGTGGGCCTCGCGCATGCAAAACTCGGCCGCATCCAGCACTACCAGCACTTCGGTTGCAAGCGCCTCTGCCGCAGGCTTCCCTGCTTCGCGGCAAATTAGACTCGCGACAGCATCGCGCTGCTCGCCTAAAAGCTGCTGGAATCGCCGCAACACTTTGATACGCGCACTGACGGCCACACCCTGCCAGCGGGGCTGCGCAACTTTTGCGCGCAGGACTGCGTTGTGCACATCGTCAGCGGTGGCGCAGGCTAGTTCCCCGAGCACCTCACCGGTTGCCGGATTGCTGCTGACGATCGTCGCGTTACCGACAGCGTTAGCTTCGCTTGCCATATTGTTGCTCTTCTAGTATTCGACGCTGACCAGGTACAGGCCGCAAGCGGCAGCCGTGGGTCCGGCGGCACTGCGGTTGCGAGCGCTCAGAATGGCGGGCACCTCGGCGATCTTCAATGCTCCTTTGCCGACCAGCAGGAAGGTGCCGACCAGATTCCGTACCATGTGGTGCAGAAATCCGTCTCCGCGCACAGTGTAGATCAGCTCTTCTTCCGTGCGCATCCATTGCGAGGAATGGATGGTGCGCACATTGCTCACCGGCCCGAAACGGGACGCGTCATCATCGGCCTCAGCTTCTGCGATTCGGGCACTGCGATCAGGATCCGAGGCGGCGAACGAAGTGAAGTCATGTTTGCCGACAACGTATTCGGAGGCACGCATCAGCGCTTCCTCGTTCATAGGATAGGGATCATGATGCACGTAGCGCGCGAGAAACGGCGGGCAAATGTCTCCGCGATAAATGCGATAGCGATAAGTCTTGGCGTGCGCGGAGTGCCGCGCGTGAAAGTCGTCCGCCACAACTTCGGCCGAGTTCACCCGCACCGAGGGTGGCAGAACATCATTGAGGGCAATCACAAGGTTTCGCTCTGGGATGGGGCTGTTTAATTCAGCGGACGCCACCTGGGCCAGCGCGTGAACACCGGCGTCGGTGCGGCCCGATCCCTGCGGCAGCACATCTTCGCCGGTCAACCGCTTAAGACACTCGGCAAGCGTTCCCTGCACAGTTTGCAGCCCGGGCTGAACCTGCCAGCCATGAAACTCCGAGCCGTCATAGGCGAGTGTGATTTTTAGATTACGGCTCACTGGTTTTCCGCATGAGGTTTCCCACGAGTCATTGTTTTCGATCTGTTAAGCAGTGTAAAGCTATGTAAAGCGTCCAATTATCGCAGCAATGGGTCAGCTATACTGATTTCCTGCAATGTACGAGGTTACGATCAATTTCC
This sequence comes from uncultured Acidobacteriaceae bacterium, assembly GCA_963769235.1. GTDB lineage: Bacteria > Acidobacteriota > Terriglobia > Terriglobales > Acidobacteriaceae > Bog-257. Next base: position 139,693 of record CAVYKW010000001.1, read on the forward strand.
GTCCCCCTGCGATGCAATCTTGAGGTCGAATCTCCGCAAGCTGTCCCGAATTCCGGATCCGGAGACAGGAATCAACCGAAAAGGCACATAGTCTTCTAGTGTCCTTCGAGGAGAACGAAAGCATGTTTGTGGTTAGCTCTATTTCGATTCGCAATACATCCTGGCCGGCAAAGATATCGGCGCTTGTCCTGGTCTGCCTGCTCGGGTTCCCGGGCTTCGCGCAAGATTCGCAGCCGCAAAGTGCGCCGCAAACCCCTGCTCCAGGCACGCAGTCGCAAAGTTACCCGCAAGACACTGTGCCTGGATCTTTGCTTACTCCGCTGCCGCAGACTCCGGCGCCTCAGCATAACGCTCACCCGTACTCTGACCAGGATTACAGTCGTGGCAAGCGGCAGTGGCCGAATCCTTTCGTCATTTATACAGCTCGCCAGATTGCGCCACTGAATGTCGCCAATTCACCTCGCGTCGATCAGCTGCTTAAAGACGGAAAGATGTATCTGTCGATCAATGACGCGGTCTCCATGGCCCTCGAAAACAACCTCGACATCGGCATCCAGCGCTACAACCTCTCCATTGCCGACACTGACATTCTCCGTACTGCCTCGGGAGCCGTGGCGCTCGGAGTCAACGCGGGATTGGTTCAAGGTACGCCGGGTGGAACAACCGGCACCACGTCGGCTGGAGGCACGGGTACTTCGACGACTGGCTCAACCGGCGGAGGCGCGGGGGGCACTACCATCGGCGTGGGCGGAGCCGGCTCGGGTGCCGCAGGCATTGTCGCCTCGACCCAGGGAGAAGGCCCGGCCCTGGACAACTATGATCCTGTCCTCACCGGAACGTTTTCCGTGGAGCATGCCCTGACTCCGGAATCGAACACCATCATCACCGGTACCAACCGGCTCAACCAGAACACCACCACCGGCAACTTCCTTTACACCCAGGGCTTCCCTACCGGAACGTTGATGACGGTAGGCTTCGATAACACGCGCACCGCCTCGAACGCGTTGTTCAACACCCTGAATCCCGACCTGACCCCAAGCTTCCGTTTCCAGGTGCGGCAACATCTGTTGCAAGGCTTTGGCTTTGATCCCAATTTGCGCTATATCCGTATCGCTCGCAATAACCGCATGATCACCGAGGTCACCTTCCGCAACCAGGTGATCACCACGGTTTCACAAATCGAAAACATTTATTGGGACCTGGTCAACGCTTACGAGAACGTGAACGTGCAGCAGCGTGCGCTGGACCTCTCCAACAAGACGCTTTCCGACAATCAAAAGCAGGTGACAGCGGGAACTTTGGCGCCGCTGACGGTGGTGCAGTCGCAAAGCGCAGTGGCAACGGCCAAGCAGAACCTGATCGCAGCCCAGGTGAATCTTCAACTCGAACAGCTGCTGATGAAGAATGCCATCACGCGCAACATGGCTGACCCGATTCTGGCGGTCGCCCCGGTCATTCCTACCGACACGCTGAACACGACGGACGAGTATCAGGTACCGGCGGTCGAGCAGTTGATTGAAGATGCTTTGCGCCAGCGTCCAGAGATCGCCACCGCCCGGCTGAACCTCACCAACAGCGAAGTCACGAAGAAATCGATTCGCAATGAACTAAGGCCAGCGCTGGATCTGTATGCATTCTATGGCTCATCGGCACTCGCGGGGCCAAGTAATCCGCTATGCACCGATCCTACGCAGTGCTCCAATCCGGGATTCCCGGTGGGCTACGGTGGCGCCTTCAGCAACCTTTTCAACAGCAGCTTTCCGGATAAAGGTATTGGGGTGAACCTGAATATCCCGCTGCGCAATCGCCAGGTGCAGGCTGACCAGGTGCGCTCCGACCTGGAATATCGCCAGGCGCAGATGAGTCTATTGCAGACAGAGAACACCATCCAGTTACAGGTCCGCCAGGCGCAGTTCACCTTGCAGCAGAACTGGGTCGCGCTCCAGGCGGCGATTGCCGCTCGTGACTACGCGGCCGAAGCCTTGGACGCGGAGCAGAAGAAGCTGCGCATGGGAGCCTCCACCAGCACGCTGGTATTGCAAGCCTCCAGCAATCTGACCCAGGCGGAGTCGAACGTTCTGGGGGCGGCGACCAATTACGAAAAATCGAAAGTGCAGCTCGATTTGTCGACCGCTGATACGCTGACCCGTCTCGGCATCGATGTGATGGATGCCGAAAGTGCGAAGGTAACGCACGAGCCAAAAGTTCCGGGCGTCGTGCCGGCGAACAACAATGACCTGACTACGCCGAACATCCAGCCGATTGGCCCGGGCGGCCCGGACACAGGTCCGACGATGGCGCCGCAACCGGGGACACAACCGCAAACGCCTTCACAGGCACAACCGCAGAATCCGGGACAGGTGCAGCCGCAGAGACAGCAGCAACCCACTCCGCCGCAGCAGTGAGGCGGGTTGGTAACTTGCGCTATCGCCTGGTTACAACAGTTATCGGCACAAGAATCGTCAGTTGGCATACACTCTTTCCATGAGACAGTCGAAACGGCTGGTTCTTTTGATGGTCTTGGTGCTTCTGCCTACGATCGCGATCGCTCAGCAGGTGTCGTTCCCTATGCCGCTTGCTGGGGAGACATTGTGCAATTCCCCTGTAACGATTACTGTGACCGTTTTTCTTAACAAAAGCAGCGTGGTAATTCCACATGCTGTCGTGCTGTTAAGGCCCGTCCTGGGCAAGCCTTCTCAGTCGGAGTTACGGACTGATGCCAACGGACAAGCTAAGGCTTCCGTGCCCTGCGGCTACTTGGATATGTTTGCGACAGGTTTAAGCTTTGCGCCTAGCGCAAAGAGGGTACAGATCGAGAAAAATGAGCAGTTCGTAGCGATTTCACTTGATCCGAGTTCGGTGAGTCTGACGCAGTATTAGCATGACGCTTGCGTAACATCGCCCATTGCACAAGTGACCGGAACGGGGCATGATGATGAGTGTAATGGCCTGTTCGCGACAGCTACCGTTCCAAGGTCTTCATTTGTCCTTAACAGCGACGTTCTTGGCGGTCTCGATGCACGCGGCCTGCATTGTCCCCGACTGCTCCTTATCCAGTGGGCAAACCTCCAAATCCCCGTAAACTACTGGCCCCTTGTTCGAGTCGAATATGCTCTGGATGTTGGTCGGAAGTTCCGGGCCTTCGTTGTCCAACCCGGAACGGTCTACAGATGGGCCACTATAGATGCCAAGCACTCGGTGGGTTCCAATCTTCCACAGTCGGAACGAGGGATTGCCGTTCGCTTCCAACAATCGTCCATGCGTCCAGTAGCATGAAGCGGCGTTTGCGGGTGTCTTGCACGGAATGTCGCGCCGAGGACTCTGCTGCGCAACAGCGGATTGCACGACGACAAAAACTGCGATGACCAGCAATCGGAACGCTCGGTAAGTCATGAGGCAAGGCTATCCCTGCGTGTGTTACACGCAATATCTTTGAATCGATGTTGTAACATCCCCATAGCACAAGTAACCGGATCAGGACAGCCGTTTGGGCCTCACGGGCGATAAGTGTCATCGCCCGCCAACGGTCTAACGAACCAATGGCTTCCGGATTCCGGACTGCGTTTCTGCTTCCCGCCGCCTTCGCTTGCGGTTAGCATTGTCTGCTTGAGCCTCTCCGTCGTCATCATCACGCTGAACGAGGAAGCGAACCTGGTGCGCACGCTGCAAAGCGTCTCCTGGGCTGACGAAATCGTCATCGTCGATTCCCGGTCCACCGACCACACCCGCGAAATCGCCGAGTTTTATCACGCGAAATTTTTCGTCGAGTCGTGGAAGGGCTTTGCAGCACAAAAGAACTCGGCCCTCCAGAAGGCTACCGGCGACTGGATCCTCTCACTCGACGCGGATGAAGACGTTGAGCCGGCTCTGGCAGAGGAAATCCGCCAGACCCTAGCTAAGAATCCAAGCGCCGATGGTTTCTGGATTCCGCGAAAAAACTTCTTCCTCGGCCGTTGGATCCGCCATGGCGGCTTCTATCCCGATCGCAAGCTGCGCCTGTTTCGCCGAGGTGCGGGGCAGTTTGAAGAACGCCTGGTGCATGAAGACGTTCGCATCACAGGCCCGACAGCGAGGCTGAAGAATAACCTTCTGCACCGCGCCTATCCCACGATCGAGGGCTACCTGGAGCACATGAACCGTTACTCGTCGCTGGGAGCGCAGATGATGGCTGGCGAAAAGACTGAAGCGAAACCTACCCCCTCGCCGAACAACGTCCTGCCCGAACAAACAGTGCTCTGGCTGGAACATCTGAATGCGCAGTTAAAGAAGGCCCACGAGCACGAGACCGGGGGAATACCCGCCGTGCGGCGCGGCAGCTTCAGCTTTCTCAATATCGTCGTCCGTCCGAGGCTGACGTTCTTCTATAACTATTTTCTGCGCGGCGGCTTCCTCGACGGCCGCGAAGGCCTGCTGCTACACCTCTATCACGCCGATTACGTGAGCTGGAAGTACGCCAAGGCGTGGGAGCAAAGTAGCGAATTCAAAGCCTGAGAACGCCAAACCGGGGATACAATGGGCGCGCCAGTTCGCTCGACCAAAGCACATTTTGGAGGGCTCATGAGCCGCAAACGTATTCTTCAGGCCCAGTTCTGCTTGCGTGCTGCCATTGCAGGCTTGGTTTTGAATCTTGCCGCCGCTTCGGCTTTCGCACTTCCTCCGCAGTTCAACCAAAATTCAGCATTCCTGGGCCAATGGTGCGCGCAGGGCGACCGTAACAAGCCGGCCTCCATCGCCGTCAGCGGTTTCTCCCTGACGGTTACCAACGAGCAGGGCTCGTCTTCTATTGCGAACTACCGGGGCACGGACCAGAACACGATCGTTGCTCCCCAATGGCAATTCGTCACCGGGACTCTCAGCGCGGACGGCAGCCGCATCAACTGGTCTAACGGAACCTTCTGGGCGCGGTGCAATGGTGGCGGGGGCGGGGGCGGTGGTGGTGGTGGAGGTGGTGGCCGTCTGCCCAACTTGCAAGGCACCTGGTATCGCAGTGGGAATCGGTCGATGGCGTGCTCCATCCAGCAGGACAGAAAAGGTCTGACCTTTACCAATGAGAGCGGACAAACGGCCCAGGGAAAGTTTCTTGGCTCCAGAAACGTCACCGCCAACTGGAACGGGCAAATGATTAACGGCACGCTGGTCAACAACGCCGGGCGCATCAACTGGGACAACGGAACCTACTGGAACCGGTAACTCCTGTGCGATAACGCCGTTGAAAGCGGGGCGATGCCGTTCAACCTGGGCTGATGTAGTCCTCGAAGCCGCTCCTTGCTCCATCCCCGCGCATCTACTAGCATGGAAGGTTCTCTATTTCATTGGGGGAGATCATGGCCAATAGCCGCAAGTCCAACGGGAAAGTTCTATCCGAATCGCCGGTCACCGACCTGTTTGAGGCGGGCCGCCATCCCTCAGAGTCCGAGAAGCAGTGGGCAGAGAAGACGCTCGCGCCGACACTGGAAAAGGCTCCCGAGAAGCCGATCGGTGCGGCGACCGGCGTCAACCTGGACGAGCACGGGCAAGCGCGCTTCACCACCATTTCAGGCATGCCCATCCGCCGCCTCTACACAGCGGCCGATCTTCCCGAAGACTGGGCGTACGACGAGTACCTGAACTATCCCGGCCAGCCTCCGTACACGCGCGGCATTCACGCCTCCGGCTATCGCGGCAAAATGTGGACCATGCGCCAGTTCTCCGGCTTTGCTTCGCCGGAAGAAACCAACCAGCGTTACAAGTATCTGCTCGAGCATGGCAGCCAGGGACTCTCGGTTGCGTTCGACCTGCCGACCTTGATGGGCTACGACAGCGATCATCCTTTTAGCGAAGGCGAAGTCGGCAAATGCGGCGTGGCCATCGATTCGCTGGAGGACATGGAAATCCTGTTCGACGGTATCGACCTGGAAAAGACCACGGTCTCGATGACCATCAATTCGCCGGCGTCAATCCTGTGGGCCATGTACCTTGCGGTCGCCGAGAAGCAGGGCGCCGACTGGAACAAGATTTCCGGCACCACGCAGAACGACATTCTGAAGGAATACATCGCGCAGAAGGAATACATCTACCCGCCGGCGCCGTCCATGCGGCTGGTGATCGACACGTTTGAGTTTGGCTCGAAGTTCACGCCGCGCTTCAACACCATTTCCATCAGCGGCTATCACATTCGCGAGGCAGGCTCGACCGCGCTCCAGGAGTTGGCCTTCACTGTGTATGACGGCGTGGAATATGTGGAGTGGGCTCGCCGCCGCGGCCTCGACGTGGACGATTTCGGCCCGCGACTCAGCTTCTTCTTCAATGCGCATAACGATTTCTTCGAGGAGATTGCCAAGTACCGCGCGGCGCGCAAAATCTGGTATCGCCTGATGAAGGACCGCTTCGGCGCAAAAAACCAGCGCTCCTGGCTGATGCGCTTCCACACCCAGACGGCCGGGGTCTCACTGACGGCACAGCAGCCGATGAATAATATCGCCCGTGTGGCCATTCAGGCGTTGGCCGGTGTGCTGGGCGGAACGCAGTCCCTACATACCGACAGCTACGATGAGGCGCTCGCGCTGCCGACTGAAGAGGCGGTACGCATCGCCCTGCGCACGCAGCAGATCATCGCTTATGAATCGGGCGTGGCCCAGACGGTCGATCCTCTGGGAGGCTCGTATTTCGTTGAGCGGCTCACCCTCGATATGGAGAATGGCGCCTTCGATTACTTCGACAAGCTTGACGCCATGGGCGGAATGGTTGCTGCTATTGAAAAGGGCTACCCGCAGAAGGAAATTGCCGAGGCTAGCTACCAGTTCCAGCGTGCCAACGAAGCCAAGGAAAAGATCACGGTGGGCGCTAACGAGTTCGTCGTCGACGAGCCTTCGCCAAACATTCTTTACATCGGAGAAGAAGTAGCGCAGGCTCAGACGAAGAAGCTGAATGCTCTGCGCGCCCGGCGCTCCAACGATGAGGTCCGCCGCTGTCTGGATGTGCTGAAGAAGGCCGCGGCACTGGAACCGGTTGCGGGCGCTGACGGAAAGATCTCCCCGGCGAACACCATGCCGTTCATCCTGGATGCGGTGAGGGCCTACGCGACTGTAGGCGAGATTTGCGAGGCGCTCCGCGAGGTTTACGGGACGTACACCGAGACGGCGTTTGCGTAGGGAAGCAGCCGTGGGCTATCAGCTAGCGGCCGTCAACTCAGCGTCGAGGGTTGTCACAGTCTAAGGCCGACCGCTCTTGCGAGTTTCGCCTGACGGTCGTCGAAGGTCCAGAATTCTCTTGCCCCCAGCTCCAAGGCAGAAGCCACATGCAGCGTATCCAGAGTTGCGGAATTCAGTTGAGCCCCATATTGCTGGACCAACTGCACGCATCGCTCAAACGCCATCTCCGGTAGGGTCATCTCGAGCCAGAATCCTGATGCGCGATCCCGCTCGAAATCCCTATACACCGTTTGCGCCTGGTCGGCAGAAATCCTGCTCCGGTGCAGGGCTTGGGCCACGGCGTGCGCCCACTCCGCCCGATGCAGAGGCGTAAGCCAGATTTCGGCGTGTCGCCTTGTCAGACGACGGGCTTGCGCGGAGTGCTGGTCCGACACGTATAGCGAAGCGAAGAAGCTCGAATCTGCATAGATGCTCAATAGCGCGCCCGCTTCCGGGCCTCGATAACCAAATTTGGCAATATCCGATCCCCAAAGGTCATCTTCGCGCGCGCTTCAAAGTCCGGCATCTCCTGGGGCGCATCGACGGGTTTGTCCGGAACAATGTGCCCGATCACGCGCTCGCGGTCGCGCAACTCGACGGTCTTGCCGGCGCGCAGCCAGCTCTTAAGGCGCTTGGTGTCCCGTAGCTGACGCATGTTGATGGAGGGCATTAGACTAATGTGTCACTGGATGTGTCACATTGTCAACGGCGGATTTGTGAGCTCGCTCACTTACGAAATCGGACGGCAGGGGTTATGATTCAATGTTGATTCGACTTTGCCGAGAGCTGACGACAGGACAGCCGGAACACCAAAGAGCGAACTATGCCCTCCAATCCTAAAATCCGTGTACTGGTAGCCAAACCCGGCCTCGATGGACATGATCGCGGCGCCAAAGTCATCGCCCGCGCCCTTCGTGACGCCGGCATGGAAGTGATCTACACCGGCCTCCGTCAGACTCCCGAGATGATCGTCAACGCGTCGCTTCAGGAAGATGTTGACGTGATCGGGCTCAGCATTCTCTCCGGCGCGCACAACGCCATCGTGCCGCGAGTGACCGAACTGCTCAAGCAGAACCAGATGGACGATGTGCTCCTGCTGGTGGGCGGCATCATTCCGGACCAGGATGTTGAAGCGCTGAAGAAGGCCGGCGTCGCCTCGGTGTTCCAGCCAGGTACGCCCATGGATTCCATTATTGAGTTCATCCGCGCCAACGTTAAGCCGCGCGGCGTCACCGCCTAATCACTGATTACCTCACGCCCGTTTCTCAGTTCAAGCAATCCTGTAGTAGTGTGTTGCGTTGGAAACAGCGGGCCGTCCATGCGGCCGCTTGCATCCGTGCGCTATCCCACTCTTTCAATCCGGGATGCGTTGCCAACATATCGAGGTAACTATGCGGAATCGCTTTTGCTCCTCTCTCCGGCTTGCCGTCATCAACCGCCGACGCAATTTCTGGAGGTGGCGTTCGCCTCGCGACCTGGCGCTCCTGGGCGTGTGCCTGACCTTGCTGCTGCTCACCGCGGCGCTCGCTCAGGCCCAAAGCGCTGCATCGGACTCGTCCGAGATGCCGAAAGAGGTTCCCAGCTTCGATCTCACCGCTATCGACAAGACCATCGATCCTTGCGTGGACTTCTACCAGTACGCGTGTGGCAACTGGATGAAGAACAATCCCATTCCCGCGGACAAATCGCGTTGGGGCCGTTTCAACCAGCTTGACGAGCGCAATCTCTATGTCTTGCGTGACATTCTCGACCAGGCGCAGGCTCCCGGCAAGCACAGCGCTATCGAGCAGAAAGTCGGCGACTACTACGCTGCCTGCATGGACGAGACAGCCATCGAGAAGGCAGGGGCGGCTCCACTCGATCCCGCGATGAATCAAATAGCCGCGGTCAAAACGAAGGAGGAGTTCATCGCCGAGGTGGGGACCATGCAGCGCAACGGCATTCGCGTGCTGTTCAGCTTCGGACAGATGCCCGATATGCACGACTCGCGGCAGACCATCGCCAATCTAGACCAGGGCGGGTTGACGTTGCCCGATCGCGACTATTACCTGAAAGACGACGCCAAGTCCGTGGAGACACGACAGAAGTATCTCGAGCACGTGCAGAAAATGTTCGAACTGGCCGGCGACAAGCCCGAAACTGCGGCTGCGGAGGCGAAGACGGTGCTGGCAGTCGAGACCCAACTGGCGAAGGCCTCGATGGATCGTACCGCGCGTCGCGATCCCAAGACTCGCGATCACATGATGCAGGCAACCGAAGTCGTTGCAATGGCTCCCAACTTCGAGCTCACGGAATATTTCGCCCAGAGCGGCGCGCCGAAATTTACCAGCCTGAATGTCGGCAATCCTGACTACTTTACGGCGATCAATGAGCAACTAAACTCGGTGGCACTGGCCGACTGGAAGACGTATCTGCGCTGGCGCACCCTCGACCACTACGCTCCTACCTTGACCAAGGCATTCGTCGACGAGGATTTTCAGTTCAACGAAGCCTACATGTCAGGACAAAAGGAGATTGAACCTCGCTGGAAGCGCTGCGTGGAGTCCACCGACGAGGAACTTGGCATGGCGTTAGGACAGCTTTATGTCGATAAGGTGTTTGGCGCGGAAGGCAAAGCCCGAACCCTGAAAATGGTGCAGGCCATCGAGGCGGCGATGCACCAGGACATCGGCCAACTGAACTGGATGTCGGACACCACCAAGCAGAAAGCCTACGAGAAGCTAAACACCATCGTTAACAACATTGGTTATCCGGACAAGTGGCGCGACTACAGCACGGTGATCGTGAAGCGCGAGGACTATGCAGGTAATGTGACCCGAGCGGAAATCTTTGAAGTTCAGCGTCAGCGCAACAAGATCGCCAAGCCAACGGACAAGCGCGACTGGGGCATGACTCCGCCTACGGTGAACGCCTATTACCGCGCCAACATGAACGACATTAATTTCCCTGCCGGAATTCTGCAGCCGCCATTCTATGGACAAGCCATGGACGATGCCGTGAACTACGGTGCGATCGGTGTGGTCATCGGACATGAGCTGACACATGGATTCGACGATCAGGGGCGCAAGTTCGATGCCGACGGCAACCTGAAGGATTGGTGGACCGCCGATGATGCCAAGGCCTTCGAAGAGCGAGCCACGTGCACCGCGGATGAATACTCCGGCTTCGTGGCAGTGAAGGACGACAAGGGCGAAGTGAAACTCAACGGGCGGCTTACCCTGGGCGAGAACACGGCCGACAATGGCGGCCTGAAGCTGGCCTATATGGCGCTGACAAACATCATCGGCAACACGCCGGTGAAGCCAATTGACGGCTACACGGCACAGCAACGCTTCTTCCTGGCCTACGGACAGATATGGTGCCAGAACGTTACCGATCAGCAGGCGCGCAAGCTGGCAATCATCGATCCCCATTCGCCGGGCCGCTGGCGCGTTAACGGTGTCGTCCAAAACTCCGCTGCCTTTGAGGAAGCATTCGGCTGTAAGGCCGGCCAGCCGATGGTGCGCGAGAACGCCTGCCGCGTGTGGTGAGCATAAGAGATTAGGGCATAGGATTTCCTACTCCCCGTTCCGGCATGAAAACTGAATCGCTAGCGACACCGTTTTGCCGGAACTGCGCGGCATGAACTCGCGCCCGGGCGAGTCTCGCGCGGCGTCTCTGCTCTCCTATGGCGTACTGCTCGGCGGACTGGGCACGATCATCGCCACCACGTACCTGATCGTCTCCACATATTCTCCGCTGCCTCACTGGGACGAGTGGGCGATCTTCGATCATCTTGCTAACGGCGGCACATGGTCGTTGCGTTATTTGTGGGCTCAACACAACGAGCACCGCATCTTTTTTCCGAAGATTTTCTACCTCATCGACATCGAGCTCTTTCACGGCACGCAGGTCTTCCTGCTGGCAAGCATCTGGCTGATCCAGTTGTTCCAAGTCATTTTGCTCAGCATAAGTCTGCGTGCGCTCGGCGGCCTGCGCGGGGCGGCGTGGAGAAGCGGCACTGGCCTCATTGCGTTCTGCGTCTTCTGTCCTACGCAATACGAAAACCTGGTGTGGGGCTTCCAGGTGCAATTCGTATTGCCCGCGGCAATGCTCACGCTGTCGTTACTGAGCGTGCTGCTGTTTTGGCGAGATGGTTCGCAGCGGAACTGGCTACTGGCAGTCAGCATCGCGGCTGCGACCGTCGCAACGTTCTCGCTGGCTAATGGCATGCTGCTGTGGCCGTTGCTGCTGTTTGCTGCGTTATTCCTGCGGATGAGACGATCGACAGTGCTCGCGCTGTTCGCCAGCGCCGCCATTAACGTTGGCCTGTACTTCTACCACTACCGCACGCCTGAGCCGCATGAGAGCTTCGCCTGGTCGCAGCAATCTTTCCTGAAAGTCGCCGAATACGTGATTGTTTATTTCGGCAGCACCTGGGTACGCCATTCCAGCGGCGCAGTCGCAATATTCGCCGGTTTGATAGGGATAGGCGGTGCACTGGCCGTTATCTTTAAGACATTGCGGAATCGACAAAACGCTTCGCCATTCCTGCTCCTGCTCTCGCTGCTGATGCTCTTCTGTCTTGTGACCGCAGGGATCACATCGTCGGGTCGCCTACACCTGGGGTTGGAACAGGCCTCCGCCTCACGCTACCAGACATTCGCACTCATCCTCTGGTGCAGCCTTGGTCTTGCGTTATTGTTTCAGCTCGCGACAACGGGGAAGGCGTCCGTGAAGTTCGACGTCTTCGCTGCGTTCCTGGTGATCCTGATGGCCGGCTTTGCGACGCAGGTGCGGCTCCCGTTGATCGACGCCCAATGGCATCAGCTGCGGCTGAAGTTTGTCTCCCTGGCTTTAGTGACCGGAGTGCACGATCCGTCGGTACTGTCCGACGCTTTTCCGGACCCCGAGGTTCCGCTCCGCGATGCGGCTTACATGAAGCAACACCGCCTCTCGATATTCGCCAGAGATCGGTATTGGCAGCTCGGACAACCACTCGACGCCGCTTACAACCAACGTCCCTCTGACGAATGTTCGGGATACGTCAGCTCGTTTCAAGCTCTCCCGTCGGACAGTGGCCAAGGGTTGCGCATCACAGGTTTCGCCTGGGATCGTGAAGCAAATCGCCCGGCCAGAGATATCGTTGCGAGCGTCGATGGCCGCATCGCCGGCTACGGAACGAACGTCGCCGTCCCGCTCACCTCGCGTCGCGCCGGTCTTAATGCCGACCCCACGCGCTACGGCTTTGTGGCGTTCGTCGGAAAGGTTGATCGGGGAAGCAAAATCGATTTATTCGCTGTAATCGACAGGAATCAGCGCTCGGTGTGTCAGTTTGCAGAAGTTTCGTCCAAACTGCGGTCCGGCTCTGACTGAAGGCAGGTAGTCACCCATTTCTGCAATACTGCCGCAGCCCTGTCCCGACGGCGACGGCCCGGCAGTTTACGCAGGTTCCGATTGTGCTTTAGCATTACCGGTTACTTCACGCGAGGTTAATCCATGCGATGTGTCATTGTTTTGCTGTGCGCGCTGGTGCTTGCCGGAACTGCGGCCCAGGCGCAGACCAGCACCGATTCTCCGACTCAACCCAAACCTATGGCCAGCTTTGACCAGAATGCGATGGATAAGTCCGTCGATCCCTGTAACGACTTTTACCAGTACGCCTGCGGCAACTGGATCAAGAACAATCCCATTCCCGCCGATCAGCCGGCTTGGGGAAGGTTCAACGAATTGCAGGAACACAACCAGCTCATCCTGCGAAATATTCTGGAGAAGCAATCGGCGGACAATCCCAAGCGCAGCAGCAATGAGCAGAAGATCGGCGACTATTACGAGTCCTGCATGGACGAGTCCGCGATTAACGCCAAGGGCATTAAGCCGCTTCAGCCGGTACTCGATCGCATTAATCAGCTGAACGACAAGAACCAACTGCCTGCACTGATGGGATATTTGCACGGCAACGGCGTCAAAGCGCTCTTCGATTTCGGCTCCGAACCCGACGCCAAGGACTCGATGATGGAGATCGCAGGCACGGATCAAGGCGGGCTCGGACTCCCCGATCGCGATTATTACTTGAAAACCGACGAGAAGTCGGTGGCGCTTCGTAAAGCCTACGTCGAGCACATCACCAAGACGTTTCAACTGCTGGGCGAATCGCCCGACAAAGCCGCAGCCGACGCCAAGACGGTCATGACTCTCGAGACTGAGTTGGCCAAGGCCTCCATGGACCGGGTGGAGCGGCGCGATCCTAACAAGGTCTACCACAAGATGACGACGGCCCAGCTGCAGGAGCTGAGCCCGGCTTTCGCCTGGAAGGAATATTTCGTCACCGTCAAGAGCCCCAGCTTTACCAGCCTGGACGTCTCCGTTCCAGATTTCGTAAAGGGCATGAACCAGCTCATCACCAGCGCCAGCTTGGATGACATTAAAACCTATCTGCGCTGGCAGACGGTGCACCACGCCTCCCAGTTGTTGCCCACTACGTTCGTTGATGAGAGCTTCGATTTTTACGGCAAGACGCTGACCGGAGCCAAGCAGCTGCGTCCGCGCTGGAAGCGTTGCGTGCAGTTCACCAACGGCGATCTGGGCGAAGCCCTGGGACAGTCGTACGTGGCCGAGGAATTTCCGCCGGAGAGCAAGGCTGCCACGTTGAAGATGGTGCATGAATTGGAAGCCGCGCTGAAAACCGACATTACCGAGCTTTCCTGGATGACGGAGGATACCAAGAAACAGGCGCTGGACAAGCTGGCGCACATTGAGAACAAGATCGGCTATCCCGACAAATGGCGCGATTACAGCACGCTGACCATTGTTCGGGGCGACGCTCTGGGCAATTCCCTGCGCGCCAATGAATTCGAGTTCAAGCGCCAGCTGAACAAAATCGGCAAGCCCGTTGATCGGGCCGAGTGGGGCATGACGCCGCCCACCGTCAACGCTTACTACAATCCGCAGGAAAACAACATCAACTTCCCCGCAGGCATTCTGCAGCCTCCGTTTTACGATCCCAAGGTGAATGACTCGGTGAATTTCGGCGCCATCGGCGCGGTGATTGGACACGAAATGACCCACGGCTTCGACGATGAAGGCAGCCAGTTCGACGCTCAGGGCAACCTGCACAACTGGTGGACCGAAAAGGACCGCCAGCAGTTCGATCAACTGGAGTCCTGTTTCGTCAACGAGTACGACAGCTTTGTGTCGGTTGACGACATGCACGTCCGCGGCAAGCTGACGCTAGGCGAAAATACCGCTGACAATGGTGGGTTGCACATCGCGCATATGGCTCTGCTCGACGTGCTGGCCGCCAATCCGGAGAAACCGATGGACGGATTCACCCCGGAGCAGCAGTTCTTCGTGGGGTGGGGCCAGATCTGGTGCGAAAACGAGCGGCCGGAGTTTGCCCGCATGATGACGCAGGTCAACGAACACTCGCCGGGAAAATTCCGCGTCAATGGTGTGGTCGGCAACATGGCGGCCTTCCAGAAAGCGTTCAGCTGCAAAGCTGATGCACCGATGATTCGAAAACCCGCTTGCCGAGTGTGGTAAAGCAGTGGGCGGTTGTCAGTTACGGCGTTGAAGTTGGCCAACACTAGGTACAACGCGAACTGAGGCATGTCGGCCCCGGCAGAACCGTGCCCTGATACAAAGCAGGAGCGAGCGATATCTTGTATCAGGGCACGAATTTATTCGTGCCGAAAGGTCGCAAGAACGAAGCCAGGCTTTAGCCTCGGCCGCGGATATCTAAACCTCTCCAAACATGTCTGAGATCACTGCAAAGATCGGGCTCATCGCCGGCAACGGCAAATTTCCCTTCCTGGTGCTGGATGCCGCCCGCTCCAGAGGCATGCAGGTGGTCGTCGCCGCGATCAAGGAAGAAGCCTTTCCGGAGATCGAGCAGCATGGGGCGGCCGCAGTTTATTGGCTTTCTTTGGGAGAGCTGTCGAAGCTCATCGACACCTTTAAGCGCGAAGGGATCACGCGCGCCATCATGGCCGGCCAGGTGAAGCATAAGCAGATCTTCAGCAGCATCAAGCCGGACTGGCGGCTGGCGAAGTTGCTCCTATCGCTCACCACGCGCAACACCGACTCCCTGATCGGCGCGGTTAGCAAAGTTCTGGCCGACGAAGGCATCACGCTGATGAATTCGACCGAGCTATTGGAGCCCATGCTGGCGGCTGAAGGCGTACTGACTTTACGCCCTCCCAGCGATGCCGAGCAGACCAACATCACCTATGGACGCGCCGTCGCGCATCATCTTTCGCGCTTTGACATCGGACAAACCGTGGTGATTGCCGAAGCGGCCTGCGTCGCCGTGGAGGCGATGGAAGGAACAGACGCGGCGATCCTGCGCGCAGCCGAAATCATGCAGTCGCCTTCGCTGGGCAAAACACCGTCAACCCTGAGCCGCTCGCTCACCGTGGTGAAAGTGGCTAAGCCGAATCAGGACATGCGCTTCGATGTGCCGGTAGTTGGCCTGCATACCATCGAGACAATGAAGCAGGCTGGCGCCACCTGCCTGGCGCTGGATGCCGGACGCTGCCTTCTGTTGGAAAAAGATGCGTTGATTGCAGCCGCCAATAATGCCGGCATCTGCATCGTGGCGGAGACGCCGGTCAGCCACATACCGCATCACGGCGGGTAGGCGAGAGATCTTCTCGCGTTGGGAAAACAGCTTAACTCCTTTGTTCGATTCTCTGGGCGAGAGCGATGACTAGCCGGCAATACGTGACCGGCTTTTTGCCTCCTGGCGCGCGGATGGGCGACAATCGCAGAATGCCTAGCCGTAGCGATGCTATTCGCGTGGGAGTTGTTGGAGCCGGAGCCTTCGGCCGCAACCACGCTCGTGTTTACCGCGATCTGCAATCCGATCCAGCGCTGAATGTTCAGCTTGCCGGCATCGTGGATAGCGA
The DNA here is from genome assembly GCA_963769235.1 of uncultured Acidobacteriaceae bacterium. GTDB lineage: Bacteria > Acidobacteriota > Terriglobia > Terriglobales > Acidobacteriaceae > Bog-257. The sequence goes on from CAVYKW010000001.1 coordinate 155,747, forward strand.
TTTCTCGCGTGCCGAAGCGGCTGCCGCCGAGTTCCACACCCAGGCTTTCTCCTCAATCGACGATCTGGTCGCGGCAGGTGTTACTGCTGCCTCAGTCGCCGTCCCTACCGTCCATCACCTCGAGGTCGCCCGCGCGCTCATGCAGAACGGCGTGGACGTGCTGATCGAGAAGCCGCTGGCCGCCTCGGTCGCCGAAGCCGACGAACTGGTGGAGCTCGCCCGCAAGCACAACCGTATCGCCCAAGCCGGACACCTGGAGCGATTCAATCCGGCCGTGCGAGCTACGGCGCCTCTGCTCACTCAACCGATGTTCTTCGAGGTGCACCGGCTCAGCGTGTTTACTCCGCGCTCGCTCGATGTGGATGTCATCCTCGATCTGATGATTCACGACCTCGACGTCGTGCTGTCCTTCGCGAAATCACCGATCAAGGAGATTCGCGCCGTCGGCCTGCCCATCCTGTCGAAGAAAGTGGACATCGCCAACGTCCGCATGGAGTTCGAATCAGGCTGCGTGGCCAACTTCACCGCCAGCCGGGTCAGCACCGAGCGCGTCCGGAAGCTTCGCTTCTTCCAACCGCATCAATATGTTTCGCTGGATTATTCGCGACAGGATGTGCTGGTGCTCAGCGTGGACGACGAGACGCCGGCGCCCGAGGAAGTGGACCCATTTAATCCAGCGAGTATTGCCGCCAGCGCATTGCCTGGCATCACGCCATTCAAGCCGCAAGTGGATAATCAGGAGCCGCTACGGGCCGAGTTGAGCAGTTTCGTGCGTGCCGTAAAATCGCGCTCCACGCCCGAGGTCACGCTGGAGGATGGACGGCGGGCCCTGGAAGCAGCCATGCAGATCGTCACGGCGATCGAGGAACACAGCCGACGCGCCCATTTGTTGGAATTGACTCGGGCGGAAAGCTAGCCTAGGCTGTCGGAATCATCATGCTGGAAGAACTGGTCACCATCGCAAAGTTTCTCAGCCTTGGAGAAGCCAAGCTCGCCCAGGGAAAGCTGGTATCAGCCGGGGTTTCGGCGTTTGTATGCGATGAGAACATGCATGCCATGAATTGGCATATGGGCATGGCGCTGGGCGGCATCCGTCTGCAAGTGCCGGACAGCCAGGTGGTGCGCGCGCTGGAAGTGCTTGACGATTTCGAGCCGGAAGAACCGGCGGCGATGGAGTTGGAAGACGACGACGAGATGGAAGAGGTTGCCTGCTGCCCGGAGTGCGAGTCGCTGGAGATTCGCGAGGTGGACGGCCCCCCTCGCCAGATCAGCCTATGGTCAGCGGCCATTCCCTTTCCCGAACCGCCAACCCAGGTCACCCGCCGCTGGCGCTGTCTGATGTGCGGCTACCAATGGCGCGAGTCCGACGAGTAAAGCTGCGATGCCGGACAGATTCGGCGGATCTCAGCACTTGCTAGTGACTTATGCCGGCTTCGGAAGAAGCGTGCTGCCCCGGCTTCCCTAACCCCATTCCGCGTGCGACAATAGAAGTTCCTTCCTTTGCCATGAACCCAGTTGAAAGCGCTCCCAGTCCCGCTCAGGAACCCGTCATCACTCCAGAAGTGCTTCGCGACCACGGCATCTCGGCCGACGAGTACGATCGCCTGAAAAAGTCGCTTGGCCGCGAGCCCACGTTTACGGAACTAGGCATCTTCAGCGTCATGTGGAGCGAGCATTGTTCCTACAAGTCATCCCGCATCCATCTGAAGCGTCTGCCGACGCATAGCCGCCGCGTGGTGCAAGGGCCAGGCGAAAATGCCGGCATCATTGATATCGGCGACGGCTGGGCTTGTGCCTTCAAAATCGAGTCGCATAACCACCCGTCGTTCATCGAGCCTTTTCAAGGAGCCGCAACCGGCGTTGGCGGCATTCTGCGCGACATCTTTACCATGGGCGCGCGTCCGGTCGCCATCATGGATTCGCTGCGTTTTGGGCCCGTCACCCAGCCCGCCCTGTCATCAACAGCGGATGACAAGGATGGGGCGCCCAGCGCCGGTGGGACACCCGCAATTGACCAGGCGACATTGCATAAAAACCACTCCGTGATGGAAGGCGTGGTAAGCGGCGTGGCGTCGTACGGAAACTGCTTTGGCGTGCCTAACGTCGGCGGCGAGGTAAAGTTCGAGAGCTGCTATTCAGGCAATCCGCTGGTCAACGCTTTCGCTCTGGGACTGGTGCGACGCGATCAGATCTTTTACGCCAAGGCTGCTGGGGAGGGCAATCCTGTAATCTACGTTGGCTCGAAGACCGGCCGCGACGGCATTCACGGCGCAACCATGGCCAGCGAGGAATTCAGTGAAGGGTCCGAAGCCAAACGCCCCAACGTTCAGGTGGGCGATCCTTTTCTGGAGAAGCTGCTGCTTGAAGCCTGCCTGGAAGCGATGCAGACGGGTGCGGTTGTCGGCATCCAGGACATGGGCGCAGCTGGCCTGACGTGTTCTACATGCGAGATGGGCGGTCGCGGCGGCGTGGGCCTGGAAATCGAACTCGACCTGGTGCCCCAGCGCGAGACTGGCATGACGCCCTACGAGATCATGCTGAGCGAGTCGCAGGAGCGCATGCTGCTGGTGGCTGAAAAAGGCCGCGAAGAGGAAGTGTTCAACGTCTTCAGGAAGTGGGGACTGGACGCGGTCACCATCGGCCGTGTCATCGGACAGCCGACGATGCGAGTGCTGGAGCATGGCAAAGTGGTGGCGGAAATCCCGAACGCCGCGCTCACGGATGACGCGCCGCTGTATAAACGTCCGCTGGAGCGCTGGGAGCCGCCGGTAGCGCGTGAGGTTCCGGAAAGCGTTGCGCTTGGCCAGAAAACTGAATTTACCGATGAGTTGAAGCGCCTGCTGGCGAGCCCGAACATCTGCTCCAAGCGCTGGGTTTATCAGCAATACGACTCGATGGTGCAGACCAACACGGTCGAAGGCCCGGGCAACGAGGGCGGCGTGATCCGCGTAAAGGGTACCAATCGCGGGCTGGCGATGGCGCTGGACGGCAACAGCCGCTGGTGCTATCTCGACCCCAAACTGGGAGCAATGCACGCTGTGGCCGAATCGGCGCGCAACGTCGCCTGCACCGGCGCGACGCCGATTGCGGCGACCAACTGCCTGAACTTCGGCAATCCCGAAAAACCGCACATCATGTGGCAGTTCTCCCAGACCATCGACGGCATCACCAAAGCCTGCGAGGAACTGGAGACGCCGATCACGGGCGGCAACGTCAGCTTCTACAACGAGACCCTCGGCGAGGGCATCTATCCGACGCCGGTGATGGGCATCGTAGGCATCCTGGAAGATGTTCACAAGGCAGTCGGCCCGAACTTTCGCGAGACCGGTCGCGCCCTGCTGGTCGTTCGCGGCTCGGAGCCAGGCGATGCGTCCGATGTTGAGGCCGAGTTCGGTTCGTCCGAGTACGCCAAAGAGATTCTGGGACAAGTCTGGGGTTTTCCACCCTCTCTGGAACTCGATAAGGAATCCGCTTTGCAGAAGGCGACGATCGACATGATCAGCCAAGGGCTGGTCGAGTCAGCCAAGGACTGCTCGGAAGGCGGGCTGGCAGTGACGCTGGCCGAATGCGGCTTTGCCCGCGGCATAGGGGCGCAAATCGACCTTACCTCGAACGGATTAGTGCCCGAATTCGTGCTTTTTGGCGAGGACGCCAGCCGGATACTCATTTCCTGCGACCCCGTAAATGTGGGACGAATCCAACAAATAGCGGTACAATTTGGCCTCTCAGCAGAACAGATAGGTAACACGATCTCCAATCAGGTGGAGATCAACGTGGACGGCGCGATAGCCGCGGTGGCAAGTGTCTCTGAACTGAAGGACGCGTGGGCTAACGCGCTAGAGCGAGCCTTGCACGTGGAAACCGAAGAGCGGCTGGTGCCCGGGGCGCTACAGAAAAGCTAGATTTCGAGCGACGAGCCGCGGATCCCCCGGCTGCGCTCGGGATGACAAAGCGTGAGGACAGGGTTCGGGCTGCGCGGCTGGCATTTTCTGTCCGGACTTCTGTTTCGCCGAAAGAGCGGCCTTTTAGCCGCGTTGGTAATGCCGTTTCGTAAGGGCCGTCAGGCCCTGTTTTACTTTCGATCAGGTGAGTGATGCTAATTTCATCCGATAAGCTCCGCGAAGAATGTGGCGTGGTGGCGATCTATGGCCATCCTGAAGCCTCCAAGCTCGCTTACCTGAGCCTGTACGCGCTGCAACATCGCGGTCAGGAATCGGCAGGCATCGCTTGTTCGAACGGCGAACGAATCTCCTTGCACAAATCGATGGGGCTGGTCTCCGACATCTTCACGGCCGACGCGCTGTCGCGGATACCGGGCTCGCTCTCGATCGGCCACACGCGTTACTCCACCACGGGCGATTCGGCGTTGCTCAATGCCCAGCCCATCATGGTTGAGTGCAACAAGGGCAAGATCGCGCTGGCGCACAACGGCAACATCATCAACGCTCTCGAAATCCGGGCGCAGTTGGAGCAAGCGGGATCGATCTTCCAGACCACCAGCGACACGGAAGTCATCGTGCATCTGATCGCGCGCTCGCGGGAACAGACTCTGCCCGATGCAGTCGCCGACTCCTTGCGACGGCTGGAGGGCGCGTTCTCACTGGTGATGCTCACGGGCGATCGCGTTTTTGCTGTGCGCGACCCACGCGGCTTCCGACCACTGGTCATGGGCCGCATTCCCGGCCAGGCGGCACATCGTGCTGACACCATCGTCTTCGCGTCAGAAACCTGCGCCTTCGACCTGATTGGCGCCGTATACGAGCGCGAGGTCAAGCCGGGCGAACTGGTCATTGTCGGACCGGAGGGCGTCCACTCACGCTTTTATGCCGCGCAGCAGCCGCAATCAAGCTGCATCTTCGAACACGTTTACTTCTCGCGGCCCGACAGCATGGTCTTCGGCCGCGCCGTGCAGCAGACTCGCGATGCCATGGGCCGCCAGCTTGCGCTCGAGTCGCCGGTGGTTGCCGACATCGTGGTGCCTGTACCCGATTCCGGCGTAACCGCCGCAATGGGTTTTTCGCACGAGAGCGGCATTCCATTACAGTTCGGGCTGATCCGCAATCACTACGTTGGCCGCACGTTCATCGAACCCGAGCAGCGCGTGCGCGACTTCGGCGTAAAGCTGAAGCTGAATCCGGTGCGCCACGTGCTGGAAGGCAAACGGGTCGTGCTGATTGACGACTCGATTGTCCGTGGCACCACCAGCCGCAAGATTGTTCGCATGGTGCGCGATGCCGGCGCTAAGGAAGTGCACATGCGCATTTCCTGCCCGCCGACTATCTCGCCTTGCTACTACGGGGTGGACACGCCGTCGAAGAACCAGCTCATCGCCGCCAACAAATCGGTGGACGAGATTCGCGAGTACATCGGCGCGGACTCGCTGGCCTATCTATCGCTGGAGGGTCTGCGCAAAGCCGCAGGCGAGGACGACGCGAAGGTCTATTGCACGGCATGCTACACGGGCAAGTATCCGACCAACGTGGTTGACATCGACGAAATCGCTTCTGCTCCTGCGATGGCTGCGGGAGATTAATTGCCAAGAGAACTGACGGCTCTGCACTCACCCTGGCAAGCCCTCGCTGCTAAACTCCCTGTATGCTCGCATCCTATGCCGTCCACGTAGAAGAATCGCGTGGACGCCGTTATCCCGAGCCCCCTCACCCCTATCGCAATCCCTTCCAACGCGATCGCGACCGCGTCATTCACGCCCGCGCCTTCCGCCGGCTGGAAAATAAAACGCAGGTCTTTACCCGCCGTTACTCTGATCACTTTCGCACCCGCCTGACGCACACCATGGAGGTGGCGCAGATCTCGCGCACCATTGCTGCGGCACTCAATCTCAACGTGGACTTGGCCGAAGCGCTGGCGTTGGTGCACGACATCGGCCATCCGCCGTTTGGGCACACGGGCGAGCGCACGCTGGACCTGCTGATGCGCCAGCGCGGTGAGTTCTTCGATCATAACTTGCAGGCGCTACGAACAGTGGAAGAGATGGAGTTGCGCTATGTCGAGTTCCATGGTTTGAACCTGACGTTCGAGGTGCGCGAGGGCATCATCAAGCATTCGCACGACTACAGCGCGGCCGAGCATCCCGAACTGGCCGAATATCTGCTGGACGAGCGTCCTCCGCTGGAAGCGCAGCTCATCGACCTCACCGACGAGATTGCCTACAGCACTGCCGACATGGATGATGGCTTCGAGGCGAAGCTGCTGAAGCTCCCCCAGATTCGCCGGCGCGTGCGCGTCTTCGAAAAGTATTTCGCGGAGGCCGAGGCCAAGTATCCTCAAGCGCCAGAGAAGCTAAAGTTCAACGAAGCACTGAAGCGCGTGCTGAACCGCTTCGTTACCGACCTCATCCAGAACACTTGTCTGCGCGTGACAGAAGCTGGAATCGACAGTCTGGAGAAAGTGCGCCGGTATCCGGAACGCCTAGCGGCCTTCAGTCCCGAGGTGGAAGCGGAGCGCCGCGAAGCCAAGCAGTTCCTGTCCGAAGCGCTGTATAACTGCAAGCAGCTCGAGCCGGAAAAGCGCAAAGCCGAGAAGGTGATTACCGATGTTTTCACGCATTTGATGGCGAACCCGCAGGCCCTTCCCCACGCTTACCAGGACCGCGCCGAAACCGAGACTTTGGCCCGAGTCGTCGGCGACTACATCGGAGGGATGACCGATAACTATGTGGAAGATCTGCGGAAGAAGCTGCTCACGGGCAGAACTGAACAATGATCTTATTGGTAAGATTATGCCTGATTCTTACCAGTAAGACGCTGAACCAGGCAGTGAACTAAAACTTGGAAAACTGCAAGTTGTGCCTGAATGCACACCACGGCAGGCGGTGTAAATGGCGCAGCTCAAGCTGCGCCTCTGTATCTCTTTCAGCGCGGAGACCGCTCATCCCCAGCAATTTCGCCTACATTGAACTGATCTTGATGTAGCGGCCCATGTCTGGAATCGACGAAATGAGTACGTAACCTGCGAGTATCAGCCCGGCCACGCCTACGATGTTTCTGGCAACTACGAAGGTTTTCTTCACGGAACTATCTATGCCTCCAAGGAACATAGATGTAACTTCCGTGCAAAAAGGAACCTGACCATCGAGATAAACACGAGGCGCCGGTTCGGTTTGAGTGTGCCAACCGGATTCTGCTGGTACGGCCATGTAGCCAATTTCACACTCGACTTCTCTGGAAGTGGGGGTACAATACGCCACCGACAGGAGCAGTTTGGCGGCGTGAGGCCGCAGGGTGTATTCCGGTCAAGGTGCTCAGGGGGCGTTCAGTGGGGGATCCCGAAGGCAAGCAAGGAAACACCGGACCGATTACAGAGATTGATGTTCTGTGGGTGACGGCTGGCTTAGGATGCGACGGCGACACCATCGCCATGACTGCGGCTACGCAGCCCAGCATCGAAGACGTCGTACTTGGCGGAATTCCCTGGATACCCAAAGTCAACTTTCACAATCCCTTCCTCTCGGCCGCCAACGGCGACGATTTCCTAAAACCGTTTCATCAAGCAGCGGAGGGAAAACTCGGGCCGTTCATCCTGGTTGTTGAAGGCTCCATCCCTGATGAGACGAATAAGCCTGAGGGCTACTGGGCCTCGATGGGCACGGACTCCATCACCGGGCAGCCCATCCTCACCTGTGACTGGATCGATCGTCTTGCGCCGCACGCATGGGCGGTGGTGGCAGCTGGGACTTGTGCGACCTACGGCGGCATCCACGCTATGCAGGGAAATCCCACGGGCGCGATGGGGCTGCCCGATTATCTCGGATGGCAATGGAAATCCAACTCTGAAATTCCGATTGTGTGTGTTCCCGGCTGTCCGGTTCAGCCTGACAACATGATGGAGACGCTGCTCTACCTTTTCTACATGGCTGCCGGACGCGCCCCGATGATTTCGCTCGACGCGCAGCTGCGACCGACATGGCTGTTCGGACAGACGGTGCACGAAGGCTGCGATCGCGGCGGCTTTTACGAGCAGGCAGACTTTGCCTCCGAATACGGCTCGCCGCTATGCATCGTCAAACTGGGATGCTGGGGGCCGGTGGTGCAATGCAACGTGGGCAAGCGCGGCTGGATGGGCGGAATCGGGGGCTGTCCCAACGTTGGCGGTATTTGTATCGGCTGCACCATGCCTGGATTTCCCGACAAATTCATGCCATTCATGAATCAGCCTCCGGGATCGTTGCTGTCGGCTAGCGCCGTGCAGACCTATGGAAAAGCGATTCATGCGTTGCGGCGATTCACCCAAGCTTCTCTCAATAACGAGCCGAGCTGGCGCCGGCGTCACGACCTGGGGAAAAGTGATAAAGTGAAACGCCATGCGTTGGCGTCCGCCGACCGACCGGAGTAGCGCGCCCAGCGTGAGGTGAAGAATGGCCTCATGGTCCGAAACTTATGCTGCGTTGACTGATGATTCCCCGAGTGCCCACGCCTTCGGCCAGGCGGGCACAAGCTACGCTGAAGCAGAAGCTGTCCTGCAGGATCTCGCCAAAGTTTTCTTCGAAAATACGAACCTGCTCTCCGGTTCTAACAAGAACCCGGGCTGGTCGCATCTGCCCAGCCTCGAGGCCAAATATCGTGCCCTGGTCGAACAGATTCCGGCTGTCGTCTTCATGGCTTATCTTGACGAGGCCGTCGGCGAGGCCTACGTCAGCCCTCAAATCGAAGCCGCCCTTGGATTCACCCAGGAAGAATGGCTTCAGGATCCGGTGCGCTGGTACGCGCAGGTTCATCCCGACGACAAACTACGCTGGAGCGTGGAAGCGGCTGAGCTATTCCTCTCCGGCAAGCCGCTGCGTTCCGCTTATCGGGTGCTGTCGCGCGACCGGCGCGTGATCTGGTTTCACTGCGAAGCCAAGATGATTCGGCGCGAAGACGGCACCCCTTGGTTCATACACGGCGTCGGCTTCGATATCACGGAACTGAAGCGCACGGAAGAAGCCTTGGAGCAGGAACGCAACGTCATCACCGCTATCCTGGATACGGTTGGCGCGCTGGTAATTGTGCTGGACCCATCCGGCCGCATCGTGCGCTTTAATCGCGCCTGTGAGCGTAGTACGGGTTGCACTTTCGCCGAGGCTGCGGGGCAGCACGTGTGGGATTTGTTTATTCCGCCGGAAGATGCCGCAGGCTTCAGGACGAATTTCGAGAAGATGCGTGCCGGCCAGTTGCAAAACGATTACGAGTGCCAGTGGCTCGCGCGCGATGGAGCGCGCCAGCTGATCGCGTGGTCAGGCACTTCGCTTGGCGGAGACAAAGGCACCCCGGCTTACGTGATCGCTACCGGCATCGACATCACCGAGCGCAAGCATCTGGAGAAAGCAATCCTCGATATCAGCGAACGCGAACAGCGCCGGATCGGGCAGGACCTGCACGACGGCCTGGGCCAGCATCTTACAGGCATCGCTTTCATGACCAAGGTGCAGGAGCAGAAGTTGAAGGAGAAGCGGCTACCGTACGCCGCTGACGCAGCCAAGATCGTTAAGCTGGTCAACGAAGCCATCAACAAAACGCGCGAGCTGGCGCGTGGCTTGAGCCCCGTCGTTTCCGAGTCGCATGGCTTGATGTCGGCGCTGCAGCAGTTGAGCACGGAAGTCGAGGATGTATTCGGACTGTCTTGCCAGTTGCGATGCGACAATCCCGTGCTCATCGACGATGTCAGTCTGGCCACGCATCTTTACCACATTTCGCAGGAAGCGATCAGCAACGCCATTAAGCACGGCAACGCGCGCAAGATCGAAATTTCGCTGGTCGCGGGCGAAAGTCGCGGCATGCTTACGATCGAGGACGACGGCTCGGGCTGCAAGAAGATTCCCGTGAACAGTAAAGGTATGGGCCATCACATTATGAGTCATCGGGCAAAGATGATTGGTGGAACCTTGGACATTCAGCCCCGTCTGCCGAATGGCACGGTTGTAACTTGTATCTTCCCTGCTCGCAGCACGTAATTCAGGAATCCGGTGCGATCATGACGCCTGACACAGTACGAGACGCCGCGCGCAAGACCCGAATCTTCATCGTGGACGATCATCCCATCGTGCGTGAAGGACTGTCGCTGATGATGAATCGCGAGCCCGACCTCATGGTTTGTGGCGAAGCCGAAGAAGCGGGCAGTGCGCTTCAAGCTATTCCGACGGCAAAGCCGGACTTTCTCATCGTGGATATTTCTCTCTCCGGTCCCGACGGCCTCGATCTTTTGAAGAGCATTCGAGCGCGGTATCCCAGCTTGCCAGTCCTGATTCTTTCCATGCACGACGAATCCATTTATGCCGAGCGTGCGCTGCGAGCCGGCGCCAATGGTTACATCATGAAGCAGGAGGCGACGGAAAGAGTTCTGGTCGCCGTGCGGCAGATTCTGACCCAGAAGGTCTATGTCAGCGACCGCGTTGCCAACCGCATGTTGCAGCAATATATCCGGGGATCGGTGAGCGAGACCCAGTCGCCGATTGCCGAATTGTCAGATCGCGAGCTGGAAGTCTTCCGGCTCATTGGCGAGGGTCACAGCACCCGCATGATCGCCGAAGAGCTGCACCTCAGCGTTAAGACCGTCGAGTCGTACCAGGCGCACATCAAGGAGAAGCTCTCGCTCAAGAATGGACGCGAACTGGTTCAGCGCGCGATCCAGTGGACCATCTCCGAAGGCGCTGCATAGTAGCCCCACCACCGCGACGTTCAAACCTATTGCTAAGGTCCCTCCTAGCGACTGCGATAAGTCCTCAACGGACAGGTGGATCTGCGTAACCTCGAGCTAGGGGAATCCCTGATAAGCCGCCGCGCACTTCCCTTCAAGAGGAATCAGGTTGTGACGATGTCCGCCGTGCGCGATGCTAGTCGTCATGGTGCGTGGGGCACCGCCGCGGTTCTACGTTTGAGGACCGTTTTCTCCCGTCGACTTTCATCCGTAATTCGGACGACTCTCGATTTGTTCTCGTGACCTGGCAACTTATCGCGGCACTTGATGCTTCGCACAAGCAGGCTTTTCCTGCAACCAATCATCTCGCGCGCAAGTGATGTCGAAAGGAGTTTCCGCGTATGACAGCGCAAGCGGTTCCGTACGGTCGCAGTACGCAAAAACCATCAGCGGTCGCCGAAGTTCACATCCTGTGGATTACGGCAGGCTTGGGCTGTGACGGTGACTCGGTTTCGATCACCGCTGCCACCCAGCCCAGTATTGAAGACGTTCTGCTGGGCGCCATTCCCGGTCTCCCCAAAGTCCACCTGCACAATCCGGTATTGGCCTATGAAGTCGGCGACGATTTCCTGAAATCGTTCTATCAGGCCGAGGAAGGGAAGCTCGATCCCTTCGTCCTTGTGGTTGAGGGCTCGATACCGAACGAGAAGATTCACGGCAAAGATGGCTACTGGGCGGCGATGGGCACCGACACCACCACCGGCCAGCCGATCAAGACCACCGAGTGGATCGATCGTCTCGCTCCCAAAGCACTGGCTGCCGTAGCGATTGGAACATGCGCTACCTACGGCGGCATCCACGCTATGCAGGGAAATCCTACCGGCTGCATGGGACTAGCCGACTACCTGGGATGGGGTTGGCGATCGAAAGCCGGCCTGCCTATCGTGAACGTACCCGGATGTCCCGTCCAGCCTGACAATTTCATGGAAACTGTTCTCTACCTCCTGTATCAAGTCGCTGGTCTAGCCCCCATGATCCCTCTTGACGATCAGCTGCGCCCGACGTGGCTCTTTGGCGCGACGGTCCATGAAGGCTGCGACCGCGCCGGCTACTACGAGCAAGGCGACTTCGCCCAGGAGTATGGCTCGCCCAAGTGCATCGTGAAGTTAGGCTGCTGGGGTCCGGTGGTGAACTGCAACGTTCCCAAACGCGGCTGGATGGCCGGTATCGGCGGCTGTCCCAACGTCGGCGGCATCTGTATCGGCTGCACCATGCCCGGTTTCCCCGATAAGTTCATGCCCTTCATGGATGAGCCGCCGGGCGCGCACGTCTCGACAGGAAGCTCTGCGATGTACGGCCGCGCGATTCGCGCGCTACGCTCCATTACTCAAAACACGGTTAACAAAGAACCAAAGTGGCGGCACAACCGCGCCGAACTGACTACTGGTTATCACGCCAGATCCTAATTTCGCCTTTAAGGAGCGATCGCAATGGGCACAATTACAGCTACCGATCAGGAAGCCCTTACTAAGCAAAAGCAGATCGTAGAGATGAATTGGGATCCGATCACCAGAATCGTCGGAAGCCTGGGCATCTTTACAAAAATTGATTTCGCGAACCGGCATGTGGTCGAGTGCCACAGCACCTCGTCGATCTTCCGCGGCTATAGCATTTTCATGAAGGGCAAAGACCCGCGCGATGCCCACTTCATTACCAGCCGCATCTGCGGCATCTGCGGCGATAACCATGCCACCTGCGCTAATTACGCGCAGAACATGGCTTTCGGCGTGCGTCCGCCCGACATCGCGGAGTGGATTGTGAACCTCGGCGAGGCTGCCGAGTATATGTTCGACCACAACATCTTCCAGGACAACCTGGTCGGCGTTGACTTTTGCGAGCAGATGGTGAAGGAGACCAATCCTGGCGTGTGGACCAAGGCGCAGAAAACCAACGCGCCGAACTCCAACCTGCACGGCTATCGCACCATCGGCGACATCATGACCGCGTTGAACCCCTTCACCGGGGCTTTCTATCGTGAGGCTCTGCAAATGAGCCGCATGACGCGCGAGATGTTCTGCCTGATGGAAGGCCGTCACGTGCATCCTTCCACGCTGTATCCCGGCGGCGTAGGAACGGTGCCGACGGTGCAGCTGTTCACCGACTACCTGGTTCGCTTGATGAAGTATGTCGAATTCATGAAGAAGGTCGTGCCTTTGCATGATGACCTGTTCGACTTCTTCTATGAAGCGCTGCCGGGTTACGAGAAAGTCGGCCAGAGACGCATATTGCTTGGGTGCTGGGGATCGTTCCAGGATCCGCAATACTGCGATTACACCTATAAGAACATGGCCGACTGGGGCCGTAAGATGTTCGTTACGCCCGGCGTGGTGGTGGACGGCGAACTGGTCACCACCAGCCTGGTCGACATCAACCTGAACATTCGGATTCTGCTGGGCAGCTCCTACTACGACGATTGGGAGGATGGCGAGACGTTTGTCGAGAAGGACCCGCTGGGCAACAAGGTTGATAAGCGGCATCCCTGGAATCAGACGACCATCCCCAAACCGCAAAAGCGCGACTTCGGCGACAAATACACATGGGTCATGTCCCCGCGCTGGTTCCACGAGAAGACTGGGGAATATCTGGCGCTCGACACCGGCGGCGGACCGATTGCACGCTTCTGGGCCACCGCCAAGGCAGGCCTGGTCGACATCGGATATCTGAAGGCCACAGGCCACAGCGTGAAAATCTATCTGCCGAAAACGACGTCCCTGCCGGAAGTGGAATTCGAATGGAAGATTCCCAAGTGGAGCAACGCAATTGAACGCGATCGCGCTCGCACCTACTTCCAGGCGTATTCCGCAGCTGCCGCACTGCACTTTGTGGAGAAGGCGCTGGGCGAGTTGCACGCCGGAAAGACGAAGACCTGGTCGGACTTCAAGGTCCCGGAAGAGTCGATTGGCTGCGGCTTCCATGAGGCAGTGCGCGGTGTGCTGTCGCATCACGTTGTGATTCGCGAAGGCAAGATCGCCAACTACCATCCATATCCGCCGACACCGTGGAACGCCAATCCGCGTGACATTTACGGGACACCCGGGCCATACGAAGATGCGGTGCAGAATACGCCTATCTTCGAGGAGAACGGGCCGGACAAGTTCAAGGGCATCGACATCATGCGCGCCGTGCGGAGCTTCGATCCCTGCCTGCCGTGTGGTGTCCACATGTACCTGGGCAATGGGAAAGTTCTGAAGACGCGGCACTCGCCCATGTTTGGCCTGCCTCGGTAAAGGGACTGTTGTTTCTGGTGGAGTGAGAAGGCAGTAGCTGCGACCCACGAAGTCGTGCAATTGCAAGCTCACTCCTTTTTTGCCGTAGGGAGACCGGATCGTTCATGGCAAACGAAAAAGAATTTCAGCAGCGCGTGCAGAGAATCGGTGCGCTGGTACAGGAGATCGAATCGATCGCTGATCCGGCGGTGCGCGCCTCTACTACGCAGCTTGTGCAACTGATCATGGAGTTTCACGGCGTAGCCCTGGATCGCACCCTTGAGATTTTGGCTGACGCGGGTGAGCCGGGACTGAAGCTGATCGAGCAACTGGGCCACGATCCGGTCACCAGCAGCATGCTGGTCCTGTACGGGCTGCATCCGGATAGTTTGGAAACGCGTGTCAGCAAAGCCGTGGAGCGACTGGGTTCGAAGCTACGCAAAGATGGCGCCCAAGTGGAGTTGCTGGGTGTAGAAGACGGAGCGGTCCGGGTGCGAGTGACGCCTGGCGAGCACGCCTGCGGGTCGACCAGCAAGGCGCTACAAGCCACGGTCGAGGATGCGATCTACGAGGCAGCGCCGGATGTTGCATCACTGGCGGTCGAAGGCTTAGAAGGGAAACCGGCAAGCGGATTTGTTTCCCTCAGCAAGCTGGCGGAGTCGGCGCCGGTCGGCTCGAATGCGGTTCAGCCAGCTCCGATGGCAGCCAACTATGGCGACTAGGGACACCCCGTCACTCGAGAGCGCGTTCAGCGTACTGCGGCAGTTTGCCCGCAGGCCACGTGCCGCGGAGCGATGCGAACTGTGCAGCCAGGAGATTGGCTCGCAACACCTGCACCTGATTGAGCCTAAGGCGCGGAAGCTGGTTTGTGCGTGCGATGCCTGCGCGTTGCTGTTCAGCGGACAGGCCGGAAGCCGCTACAAACGAGTGCCTCGGCAAGTGAAGCTGCTGGCAGATTTTCAAATGTCTGACGGCCAGTGGGACGCCCTAATGGTTCCTATCAACATGGCCTTCTTCTTTGACAGCAGTCCGGATAAGCGGGTTGTCGCCATGTATCCCAGCCCGGCAGGCGCCACCGAGTCTCTGCTGTCACTGGAAGCCTGGAGCGAGATCGCGAGGCAAAATCCGGCGCTCCTGAAGATGGAGCCGGATGTCGAAGCGCTGCTGGTGAATCGCATTGGTCACGCCCGCGAGTTCACCAAGGCCGAGTATTACCTGCTTCCCATCGACCAATGTTTTAAGCTCGTCGGCCTGATCCGCAGCGGTTGGCGGGGCTTTTCTGGTGGAAGCGAAGTGTGGCAAAAGATTGCGGAGTTCTTCAATGCGTTGCGCTCGCAGGCTACAGTGATCGGAGGAGACGGCCATGCCTGATCTTCGATTCAACATGGAGCGCGTCGAAGTGGAGCCGTTTGCGATCGCGCCGCAGTTAGCGTTCAAGCTACGCCTCACGAACAACACACCGGATGAGGCGATCCATACGGTCGCTCTGCGGGCGCAAATTCAGATTGAGGCGACGCGGCGCCCGTACACTTCGGGCGAGCAGGAGAGCTTGCAGGATCTCTTCGGTGAGGCTGACCGCTGGGCGCAGACGCTTAAGACTTTTCTTTGGACACACACCAGCCTGATTGTTCCGGCTTTCACCGGAACCACCGAAGTCAGCTTGCCAGTTCCGTGTACCTTCGATTTCAATGTCGCGTCCACGAAATATTTTGCAGGTCTGACAGACGGGGACATCCCGGTTTGCGCGCAATTCAGCGGAACTGTGTTTTACAGCCAGGATGGCGGCGGCCTTCAGGTATCTCCCATTCCGTGGGACAAGGAAGTTCATTTCAAACTCCCAGTCAAAACCTGGAAGGATCTCATGGACGCCTACTATCCGGGAATGGCATGGCTGTGTCTGGATCGGGATGCCTTTGAGCGCCTTTACCGCTACAAGGTGGAGCGAGGAATTCCGACCTGGGAGCAGGCGTTGGAGAGCTTACTGCGCACTGCCTCCGAAGAGGTGAATTCATGAACACTGCCGCTGCCGACCGCATCGCCAAGGCTGTGCTTTATGAGGGATATATGCTGTATCCCTACCGGCCTTCGTCGGTAAAGAACCAGCAGCGCTTTAATTTCGGTGTGGTGTATCCCCAGGCGTTCAGCGAGGCGCAGCACGGAACCGAGCCATGCAGAATGCAGACTGAGTGCCTGGTGACGGGGTCAGGGGCCTCTCAGATCAGCTTGCGAGTGCGGTTTTTGCAACTGGTACAGCGATCGGTGGAAGCGGTGACTGACCTGGCCTCGCGTGAGTTTCGTAGTGTTCCAACCCTCGCCATAGAGGGACAAACATTCTATCCGTGGCAAGAGGCGGTGGAACTGGAGATCGATGTCGCGCCAGTTGACTTGGAGAGTCTTGTCCGCAGTCCCTTGCGACGGCCGTTCGATCTGCCAGCAACGACCAGCGAGGAGATCCTGCACGACTCCACCGGGAGGCTGGTCGGACGCCTGGTAAGAACCCAGCAACCCATCGCCGCCGCAATAACCGTCGAGGCAAAGCCGGCCGGCGAGCACACGTTCAAGATTTCGGCCAGCGTGCAGAACATCACCCCGACAAACGATTCCACGACGATGACTCGCGAGCAGGCGTTGATGCAGTCACTGGTGTCGACCCACATCGTGCTGGGCGTGACGGGCGGTGACTTCGTTTCCTTGCTTGATCCCCCAGAGGAGCTGCGGCCGCTGGTATCCGATTGCCGCAATCAGGGATGGTTTCCCGTGCTGGTCGGCGAGGAAGGCCAACCCGACACGCTGCTGGTTTCTCCCATCATTTTGTACGACTACCCGCAGATCGCGCCGGAGAGCGCGGGCGATCTCTTTGACGGCACAGAAATCGACGAGATTCTTTCACTGCGTATCATGACCCTGACCGACGCCGAGAAGAACGAGATGCGGCAATCGGATCTACGCACTCGGCAGATTCTTGAGCGCACGGAAAACATGCCGGCCGAGCAGTTCATGAAGTTACATGGCGTGTTGCGCAGCTTGCGTCCAATCCAGGGAGGCTCCTAGTGAATGAGTGGGAGTGGCAAGCGCTGGAAGACAAGGCCGGCTTGGAAAGTATTGAGGTCGGGGGCGCGACGGTGCGCGTCGGCGATCGCGTGCGGTTGCGTCCCAGTGCCGGCGGCGACATCATGGATATCGCGCTTGCGGGCCAGGCGGCGGCTATCGAAGCCATCGAGCAGGACTACGAAGGAAAGATTCACGTTTGTGTTGTTCTCGACGACGATCCCGGTCGCGACATGGGCTTGCTGCGGCAGCCGGGACATCGTTTCTTCTTCGACGCCTCGGAAGTTGAGCTGCTGCCGCCTGAAGAACAGGCACACGCCAAGCGCATCGAGAAGCCTCGCATTCTGGTGGCGGGTGTCGGCAATATTTTTATGGGCGACGACGCCTTTGGAGTTGAGGTTGCGCGCCGGTTGGCAGAATGCGAATTACCGGCGGCGGTGCGCGTCGTGGACTTCGGCATACGCGGCTTCGATCTAGCCTGCGCTCTCCAGGACGGATACGAGACCACCATCCTGATTGATGCGCATCCGCGCGGCGATGCTCCCGGCACGTTGTACTTGGTCGAGCCCGCCCTGTCGGAGATGGGACTGGACCAGGCCGAGAACACGGATATTGATGCTCACGGCATGGATCCGGTGAAGATCCTGCGACTAGCGGCGTCGATGGGCGGTCCGTTGAAAAAGATTTTGCTGGTGGGATGTGAACCGCAAACGCTGGGACCCGAGGAAGGCTTGATGGGATTGAGCGAACCAGTTCGGGGCTCTCTGACGGAAGCGGTGAAGATGGTTGAGTCGGTGATCAACAAAATATTGGCCGGCGCGTGGCCGGATTCAAACGCATAAGTAGAGATACGAGGAGGATACGACTGTGGCAACAGCAGTGATGGCACGTGATACGCATCGTGAAATGGACGCAGCGCAGGAAAGCGACAGAGATACTTTATTCATGCTGAGCGGCATCGCTCTGATGGTATTTGGTGCGGGATTGATTCTGTCGAATCCCGTCGCGCAGAAGTACCTGAGCCGGCTCGGCGTGCCAAACCTGGCCAAAGGCGCGCTGCCTGACATTGAGCGCTATCTTCGACTGCGGGCGATGTAGTTTCGGCGCATTGAACTTTCCTGCATCATTCCTCCTTGGGAAGGGAGTAGTTTCGCTTGCCTGAAAACGTAGACGTTACGCAGAGTTCGATCCAGGCGCAAGGTACGTCGGTTGCCACCACGCCCGCCGGCCAGCGATACACAATTAATCCGGCCGTGAGTCGCTTTACCGTGCAGGCATTCGCCAGCGGCCTGCTATCGGCATTCGGACACAACCCGAAGATCGTGATCCGCGATCTCAAAGGTGAAATTCAGTTTGATTCGGAGCACGTAGATAAGTCGACAATGCACCTGGCGATTCGCGCTGACTCGTTGGGCGTAATGGACAACATCAGTGACAAAGACCGCCGCGAGATTGAGAACGAGATGCGGGACAAAGTGCTGGAAACGTCGAAGTATCCCGAGATCGTCTTCGATGTTTCCAATGTCGCAGTGACGAAGACAGAGAATGGGCAATCTGGCGTAACCCTGAACGGCCAACTCAGCCTGCATGGGGTCACGAAGGGGCAAAAGGTGCCCGCGACATTGGTCGCGACTGGTGATATGCTTCGCGCCTTCGGCGAGTTTTCATTGCGGCAAACGGAGTACGGCATTAAGCCGACATCGGCCGCTGGCGGCGGACTGAAGGTGAAGGACGAAGTGAAATTCGCGTTCGACATCGTTGCGCGCAAGTCGACGTAACCAATTTTGTGCGGAGAAACGAGGTAGCGAATGTGTCTCGCCATACCAGGGAAGGTGCTTGAGCTGTTTCCTGGAATGCCATACCTGGCGACGGTGGAAGTCGCCGGTGTGCGGCGTAAGGTCGATCTGGGACTGCTGGAGAACGATATGCCACAGTCCGGCGATTGGGTGCTGATCCATGTTGGCTTCGCCATGAGCAAAATCAGCGAGCAGGACGCGCTCGACCAGATGCAGACGCTCATCATGCTGGGAGAAAGCGAACAGGCCATGCAGGAGGTGCAAGGCTACGGCCTGGAAGAGGGTGAAGACCCTCCTAACTATTTTTGACGCGCGGGTCGCGGCCGGCACGAGCTTGATGGCGCAACCGAAACTGGCCGATGTGAAGGGGCGGGCCTTCAAGATGCGCCGTCCCGGGCTTGCTGCTTGACCCAAGCGACCTTTGGTGCGCAAGCGATTTGAGGCCTTATGAAATTTGTTGATGAGTTTCGCGATCCAGATGTCATCCTCAAGACGGCGGAGGAAATTCGCCGACTCGCCGACCCCGGGCGACACTATCGCCTGATGGAAGTCTGCGGGGGACACACTCATGCCATCTATCGCTTCGGCCTGAAGGATATTCTTCCCGAGAACATCGAGTTGATTCACGGCCCCGGATGTCCTGTGTGTGTATTACCGATGGGCCGCATCGATGACGGTCTGGCACTCGCCAAAGATCCCAACGTCATTTTCGCCGCCTTTGGCGACATGATGCGTGTGCCGGGTGTGCATGGCAGTCCGCTGCAGCACAAGGCGCGCGGCATGGACGTTCGCATTGTCTATTCGCCTTCCGATGCGATCAAGCTAGCCAAGGCCAATCCCGATAAACACGTGATGTTCTTTGCCATCGGATTTGAGACGACCGCTCCCTCGTCGGCTCTCACGATTCTCCGGGCGAAGGCGGAAGGCATACACAATTTTTCGCTGTTCTGCAATCACGTCACGATTATCCCGGCGATTCGCGCGATTCTGGATTCGCCTGACATGCGTCTAGATGCGTTTATCGGGCCGGGGCACGTGTCGACGGTCATCGGCTGCCGTCCCTACGAATGGATCGCCGCCAACGAGAAGAAGCCGATCGTGGTCTCCGGATTCGAGCCGCTCGATATGTTGCAATCCATCGTGATGCTTCTGCGTCAGCTGAAAAATGGCGAAGCCAAGGTCGAGAACCAGTACAAGCGCGTGGTGCCCTGGGAAGGAAATCGTGCCGCGCTGAAAGTGATGGCCGAAGTCTTTGAGCTGCGACCATATTTCGAGTGGCGCGGACTTGGCTTCATCTCCCAATCGGCCCTTCGCATCCGCGATCGTTACGGAGAGTGGGATTCGGAGCAGCGCTTCTCGGTTCCCGGCGTGCGGGTCACCGATCCCAAAGCGGCGCAGTGTGGCGAAGTGCTGAAGGGCGTCCTCAAACCGGCGCAATGCAAGTTGTTTGGCAAAGAGTGCACTCCGGAGCATCCGGTGGGCGCGCTGATGGTTTCCTCGGAGGGATCGTGCGCAGCGTACTTCAGCTACGAGCATCGGAAGGCAGCGGCCGCGACGTTGGCGTGGCCGGCGTGAAGCCCGGCTTGGTAGCCGACAGCGCGGCGCCCAAGATCAAGTTTCGCGAGCCCCAGATCGAAATGGCGCATGGCGCGGGAGGCATTGCCAGTCGCCGCCTGGTGGAGGGACTGTTCGCTCCTCTTCTCTTTCGCTCCGCCCACCCAGAACTGAACGATGCGGCCTCCCTCACTGTGGGAGGTGTTCGCCTGGCCATGACCACGGACAGTTTCGTGGTCAAACCCTTGAGCTTTCCCGGAGGGTCGATCGGCGAATTGGCCATTAACGGTACGGTAAATGATCTGGCGGTGTCCGGTGCGAAGCCAGAGGCAATCGTGGTTAGCTTTATTTTGGAAGCGGGCCTGCCCACACCGACGCTGGAAGCAGAAGTTCGCGCCATGGCCCGCGCAGCGGAACAGGCCGGCGTAGCGGTGGTTGGCGGCGATACCAAGGTGGTCGAGCACGGCAAAGCCGACGGAATGTACATCGCGACCACAGGTGTCGGCTCCTACCTGCCTGGCGTGCGCGTAGACGCGCGGTCAGTGCGGCCGGGCGACAAAGTTCTGCTATCCGGGCCGATCGGCGATCATGGCATTACGATTCTCCTAGCCCGCGGAGAACTCGATTTTGAAGCTGACCTGTGCTCGGACACGCGTTCGGTCTTTGCGATGGTAGAGGCCATGGCTGCCGAGGCCGCGCCGGGCATTCGCTGGATGCGCGATCCTACACGTGGCGGCGTGGCAACGTCTCTGAACGAATTGGCGCGTGACTGCGGGCTGGGCATTCACGTTTTCGAAGAAGCGATCCCGGTGAATGACACGGTTCGTGGTGCCTGTGAGTTGCTGGGACTCGATCCCCTGCACATCGCCAATGAGGGCCAGTACCTGGCGGTAGTCTCGGCTGAGTACGCCGATGCCGCTCTGAACGCGTTGAACCAGTGCCCTGGTGGGGAGGCTGCTGTCCTGCTGGGCGAAGTCCAGCAGCAGCCAGCCGGATCGGTGCTGGTGACGGCGCGCTACGGAGGGGCTAGAATCGTCGACATGCTCGTGGGCGATCCGCTCCCGCGGATCTGCTAGGGGTCAAAGTCATGCCGGCCGGCTGTGAACTCGCTACCCGCGTCGAACAACGCCTGTTAGATCGCAATCGCTTGTGCGAAAGCTTCTTCTCCGCTGAGGCACCGCGGCTTGCCGAAGCCTGTCACGAAATGTCCGAGCGTTTTCTGCGCGGCGGGCGACTGCTGGCCTTTGGTCGCGGGCCGTACGCCACCGACGCGCAGCACGTATCGGTGGAGTTCGTTCATCCCGTAATCGTTGGCAAGCGCGCTCTTCCCGCTCTGGACTTGTCTCTACTTTTTCAGCCCTGGCTCCGCAGCATCCTTCACGCGGAAGATATGGTCATGGGTTTCGGCCCTCCCGACGGAGATGCTGAAGTCTCAGCCGCTCTGCGCGAGGCTGAACAGCACGGCGCGATGACGTTTGCACTGCCTGGCGCTGATGGATCCTACTCTGTGGGAGCACCAACTGCCGACCCGTTCATCCATCAGGAGATGATCGAAATCTTGTATCACACATTGTGGGAGACGGTGCATGTCTACTTCGAGCACCGTGAGCTCGGGCATGATGTGGGCGACGCGGGGTTTCTGTATCCGTTCCTTGGACAGGAGAAACAAGAAACAGGCGACGTTGCCGTCCAGGTCGCTGCCTCAATCCTGATGAAGGTGCAAAACGACTCGGAGTTGCGAGCAAGAGTGGCTCGCGAACAGGCGGAGCAGATCAGCAACGCCTCACAAGCCATTTACGAGCGGCTACAAGACGGAGGAAAGCTGGTTCTGTTCGGCAACGGCGGCTCCGCTACGGATGCTAATGACTGGGCGATTGACTGTGTAATGCCGCCCACGGGCTACCAGTCGATTCCTGCGGTGTCGCTCTCTATGGAGCCGGCAAACCTGACCGCCGTCGCCAATGACGTGGGCGTCGAAGTGATCTTCCTGCGGCAACTGATCGCACAGGCGCGGCCGGAAGACATCGCAGTAGGAATCTCGACCAGCGGAGGCTCGCGGAACATCATCATGGCGCTGGAAGAGGCGCGCAAACGCGGCATGCTGACGGTCGCACTACTGGGCTATGACGGCGGAGAGATTCTGCGGCGAGGCCTGGTCGATTGGCCGCTGGTGGTGCACTGCGACTACATTCCACGCATCCAGGAGGTGCAGGCCTCCATCTACCACATCGTTCGCGAGACGCTGGAGGTGCTGCACCGTGGCCAAGTTTGAGCTTTTTGGAACTGCCAGCTGTCCCTACACGCAGGAATTGCGTGAGTGGCTGGAATGGAAGCGCTGCGATTTTGTGGAGCACGATGTGGAAGCGGACGGCGCCGCTCGCGAGCGCCTGCTGGCTCTCGCGAACGGTCAGCGCACTGTACCGGTGCTGGTGGAAGAGGGCAAGGTCGTTCAGATTGGCTGGCAAGGCCGAGGCTGCGTCATCGGCGAAGGCTGATGGCCGTCAGCAGGGTCCCACGTCTGCTTTGCAACCACCATTGCACATCTTTCCCGTCCAACTTACTCCCAGCGCGTGCAGGATGATCTTGTCGCCTTCGCTGAGTTTGTCGCCATCCAGGACTGCCTCGTACGCATACAGAACAATCGAGCTGCTGGTGATGCACCAGTCTTCATGGCGAACGATGCCGCCACAGTGTTCACAGGCGGCTTCGGCGCTGTATTTATTGCTGTGATGCCAGACTTTCGGTTGAGTCGACGCGGTAGACATAAGAGTTCCTCCTTCTCCGGAATTGTTCTGCTGGCCGGAGAAGAATGCTGATGAATAAGAAATATGAGAAATAGAAAGACGGCATTCGGGGAGGAGGCGATCTGTCACCGAAGGAGCTATCGATGCGTGGCCCGGAGACTGGGACTTCGCTGATGCTGCTGAAACCTGCTGGTTCGGGCGGTTTCTCCCTGCCAGTTGCCTCAGTTCGCCAAATGCTTCGAATGCCATGGCTGAGACTACTGCTATGAAGCTGTCGGCTTCATCCCACGGAGGGACTAAGGGCAATACACCTTTACGGGTGAGGAGGCGGGATATCCTAACGTTCGAGACGAGCGAGCCCCACCGGAAGGCGCTCGGAATAAGGTTGGTTTAAGTAAGAAGGCTTGCAGGCCGATGCTAGAATCTGGGTGTCGTCATGTCCCGGCTCCGTTATTTCGCTGGTCTTCTAGTTATTTTGACGCTCCTTGCCCCGGTTTACGCTGGCGGCAAGAAGCCGCCGAGCGCGGCAAAACTCAATCGGGATGTCAGCGAAATCCTTAGCGATCCCGAAGCGGAGCGCGGCTTCTGGGGTGTCTATGCAGTCTCGCTCGACGATGGGCGCACGATCATCGCGCTGAACCAGGATAAGCTTTTCACTCCGGCCTCGAATGCCAAGCTATTCACCACTGCCGCCGTTTTCGGATTGATCGGGCCGGATTATCGTTTCAAGACCACCGTCGAAACCCTGGGAACGCTGGATAAATACGGGCGTTTGAATTCGGACCTTATCCTGGTGGGCCGCGGTGATCCCAACCTTTCGGGCCGCATTTTGCCGTACAACATGCATACCGAACGCAAGTCGCCGCCTATCCAGGTGCTGCAAAATCTGGCCGATCAACTGGTGCAGCATGGGCTGAAGTACATTGACGGTGATGTAGTGGCTGACGACTCCTACTTTGTTTTCGAGCGCTATGGCGAAGGCTGGTCGCAGGACGATCTGGCGCGCGAGTGGGGTGCTCCGGTTTCGGCGCTCACCGTCAACGACAACGTAATCTTCGTGAATATCATGCCGGCCGATCGGCCAGGCGAGCGCGCATTTCTCAACATCGCGCCCTTTCCCGACTATTACAAGATTGACAACCGTGTGATGACAACGCCTTCGGGCAGCGGGCCGCGAACGGTTTCCATCAATCGCGAACCAGGTTCCAACCAGCTTACGTTCTGGGGCAACATTCCGCAGGATGATCCGGGCTTCGGCGAAGCGCTCGCCATCGAAGACCCGGCCGACTTCACGGCGCGACTGTTCCGCCAGATGCTGGAAGAGCGCGGGGTCACGATCTATGGCAAGGCTCGTACTCATCACACCGAGTTAGCATCGACGCAGACGTTCAGCGTGACCTCAATGGCATCAGGCGGTGGGGACAGCACGCGTCCGCCGAACCCAGCCCTGATGGTGCTCGCCAGTTATCAATCGCAGCCTGTAACTCAGGACTTGCGAGTGATTAACAAGGTTAGCCAGAATCTTCATGCGGAATTGATGCTGCGTCTGCTGGGCAAGGAAAAAGGTACATCCGGCTCCATCGAAGGCGGGCTTGAGGTCCTGCGGGGCTTCCTGGTGAATGCCGGCATCAAGCCGAACCAGTTCGTTTTCTATGACGGCTCTGGTCTGTCCCGCGAAGATCTGGTCACGCCACAGGCTATCGTTACCCTGTTACGCTACTGCCTCCAGCAACCCTGGGGACAGAGCTACCTGGACACCTTGCCGATTGCTGCGGTGGATGGGTCCCTGGCCGACCGCTTTCGCAGCACGCCAGCGGCGGGAGCGGTGCGGGCCAAGACCGGCTCACTTTCCCACGTGTATTCGCTGTCCGGCTACGCGACCACACTTGGGGGCGACCACATCGCTTTCTCGGTCGTGACCAATAACAACAATATGCCGACCAAGAAGGCGCTCGACACTATCGATCATGTAGTCGAACGGCTCGTGGCCGACAAGTGATTGGTGCGCAGCAACGTTTTCGCAATAACCTTTCTTAAAGAATCTTAATCGTTACGGGCTTACGGATTGCACTGGTCTTCCAGGTAACGACTTCTCCGCGAAGCACGGGTCGTCCTCTATGCCGTGTGTGCGGACGAAGTCATCGCAGGAGGCCATCATGTCGGTAGCGGGAATCGCCAGCAGCGCCTTGTCGCAGCTTGCGAATCTGCAACGCAACTCTCACCAGGTTCAGGGAGAGTTCAAACAACTGAGCCAGGATCTTCAGGCTGGCAGCTTGACCAAGGCGCAAACCGATTTCGTGACTTTGTCGCAGTCGGCTGCAACCCAATTCTCGAGCAACAGCCCCACCGCTCAAGCCCTCAATCTCGTGGGACAAGCTCTTCAGTCGGGAGACATTTCCGGGGCACAACAGGCGATGGTATCCGTACCTATCGGGAAGGTAGGGCCATCTGCGGTCTCGCAGCCCAGTCATATGCCACCGATCGCGGGGACGCTATCCAACACTCTGAGCCAACTAGGAGGGGCGTTGCAGTCGGGAAATCTATCGGCAGCACAAGTAGCGTTCAAAGCCGTACAGCAAAGCTGGCAGGACCTGTCGTCGCAAACCGCAAATTCTATCTCGACCGGTGCGCTTACCGGCAGCTTGAGCGTGACCGCCTAACGCCGCATACCTGACAGGCCGCTATGGACAGCTGGCCAGCCAAGGGTTGGTGGCCGTCGCCGCCAGTCAAGATAGGAGGCTGAAGAGGGGGAGCCTAAGTTCGCGTTTTGCGAGCTCCTGATTTCCCTAGCCATTGATCGTAATACCGTGCATCATTTATGGACGAGTTCGAAACTCATATTCGCACTGACAATCCATAAGGAGCACCTAGGGAATGATTGAACGACTCAAAGAGAGTTTCGGGGGAGTTCTGGGCTTCAAAGTGACGGGCCAGCTGACTGAACAAGATATCGCGGAATTTGAGCAGCAACTTGGATTCCTTCTTCGCGAACGGAAGCATAAGCCAATCGGCATTCTGGTCGATCTATCGGCCATGCACGGGGCCGAACTGAAGGCACGCTGGGAGGAGATGCGCTTCCTGCAAAAGCATACGGACCACATTGCGCGCATGGCGGTCGTCGGCGCAGACAAGTGGGAAGAAATCGTAGCGATTCTGACGGCGGGAGCCGCGATCCTGGAGGCCGAGACCCGCTACTTCGATGAGCCCGAGATTCTCCGCGCCTGGGAGTGGGTGCGCACAGCCAAACATGCTGAGGACATGCCTGTCCGCCAGATCTCGGCGGGGACCGGCATCTGGAAGGACTACCATCCGGAGTGGATGAACCTGTAGGTTCGCGGGCGCCGACGTAGAATCGCTAGATGCGGCCTCGCTACCATTGGCACCTCCGCTCCCGAATTCTGGAACTGGGCGAACGCACCCTCCTCATGGGAGTGGTGAATGTCACTCCTGACTCGTTCTCCGATGGCGGCAGCTTTCTCTCTCCGCAGAAAGCGGTCGAGCAGGGGCTGCGATTGCTTGACGACGGCGCGGATATCCTGGACATCGGAGGGGAGTCGACGCGTCCGGGCGCGCGGCTAATATCGTCGGAAAACGCTGCAAGCGAAAAGCCCATCGTCTCTCAGGGAGAAGAATTGCAGCGGGTGCAGCCCGTAATTGAGGGCATCCTCCGGGCCCGTCCGGACGCGGTGATCTCGATTGATACTTACAAAGCTGCGGTCGCTAAGGCCGCCGTGTCTCTTGGCGCCGAGGTTGTCAACGACGTCAGCGCGTTCCAGTGGGACCAGGGAATGGCCGCTGCCTGCGCTGAACTACGGTGCGGCGTGGTGCTGATGCATACGCGAGGCGAGCCGGAGGAGTGGCGCAAGCTGCCGCGTGAGCAAAATATAACTTCACTGGTGGAAAGCGATCTGGCTGACCGTGTTCAAAACGCCATGGCGCAGGGTGTGCAGCGCGAGCACATCGTTCTCGATCCCGGCTTCGGCTTCGGCAAGAACTTCGAAGAAAACTATCCACTTTTGGCAAACCTCAACCAGTTGCAGAAACTTGGATTCCCTCTTCTAGCAGGGACGTCGCGGAAATCTTTCATCGGCAGGACGCTCTCCAAACGCACGGGAAGGGACGTGCCGCCGTCAGCGCGTCTTAATGGATCGATCGCCGCCATGGTCGCCAGTATCTTGAAGGGCGCTCACATCGTCCGGGTGCATGATGTGAAGCCCGCGGTTGAGGCGGCTGCGGTGGCAGATGCAATTTTGGCCGCCGGCTGACATCCTGGAAATCTGCGATGACAAGAAGTTGACGAAGCAATTCGGGCCATGCGGTGCTCCTGCCTTTCGGAACGCATCGTAAAAATGATTCAATGTGAGCGTTCTCGCTTCTTTATGACTTCACTGGAAAATCTGGCCTCTGATCCCCGCGTTACCATTCGCCGTCCTGGCACTCCCGCCGCTGATGGCCGCTGCGTTGTGTACTGGATGCAGCGGGCGCAACGAGCTCTCGACAATCCCGCCCTTGATCTTGCCGTCCAGGCCGCCAACGCTCTGCATCAGCCGGTGGTGATCTTCTTTGCTCCGGTGCCGTTCTATCCCCACGCGAACCTGCGGCATTATGCGTTTCTGGCACAGGCGATCACTGACACGGCCGAGCGCGCCCGCAAGCGCGGGATCGGCTTCGTGCTACGGCATTATCCGGAACATCCGCTGGCGAAGTTTTCCGATGAGGTCAGGGCCTCACTCGTAGTCGGCGACGAGAACCCGATGCGCGAGCCGAACCACTGGCGCGAACTTGCGGCCAAGAAACTCAACATCCCGTTATGGACGGTGGACGCCGATGTCATCGTTCCCTCAAAGCTGCTGGAGAAAGAGCAATACGCCGCTCGAATCATTCGTCCGCGATTGCACAAGCAGCTGAAGGAATTCCTCGTGGCTCCCGGCAATCCCAAAGCTAAAGTCGAGTGGGAGAAGCCGCGTGGCTTGCATGCATTGCCCGACGACGGCTCCTTTGATATCACCGAGGGCTGGAAAGATCTCGACCGGTCGGTGCTGCCGGTCGACTCGTTCCGCGGTGGCACGACGGAAGCGTTGAGACTGTTGCGCGACGTCGTGAATCGTAAGCTGGGGCACTATCCTCAGCGCCATGGCAAGCCCGAGTTGGACGGGACCAGCCGGCTATCGCCCTACCTTCACTTTGGACACATCGGCCCGCACACGGTCGCATTGGCAGTTGAGGACAGCAAGGCTTCGCGTGCGGCCAAGGACGATTTCCTCGACCAACTGATTACCTGGCGCGAGCTATCCATTAACTTCGTGCACTTCAATCCGCTATATGACTCCATTGAGAGCGCCGCCGACTGGGCACACCGCACGCTGGCCAAGCACGCTCAGGACGAGCGGCCAGTGCTCTATTCTCGCAAGCAGCTGGAGCATGCCGAGACGCACGACGACTTATGGAACGCCGCCCAGCGGCAGATGCTGCATGCTGGATGGATGCACAACTACATGCGAATGTATTGGGCGAAGAAAATCCTGGAGTGGTCGTCATCGCCTGCCGTCGCCTACCAGACGGCTGTCTATTTAAACGACAAATATTTTCTGGATGGCCGCGACCCGAATGGTTATGCAGGGATTGGATGGTCGATTGCCGGCAAATTCGATCGTCCATGGTTCGACCGTCCCATCTTCGGCACGATTCGTTACATGTCAGGTAACGCGGCCGCGAAGAAGTTCGACGCCAAGCAATACATTGCACAGATGGCGGCACTCGCAGGCGAGCCTGAGCCGAACGACACGGGCATGCTGTTCGAATAGTCCTTAGAACCTCCTGTTCGAAAACTAGATTATGGCCAGCTGCTGAGCAGTAGTCCTAACCCGCTTTTCAGTGATTCGGGTCACAAATTGAAGCACTCTTTTGCCCGCGATTTTCGCGGGTCTTGGCTTGTCCGGCAGTGCTAGAATTTTAGTGTTATGCCGTTCCCTATTGATCGTCCCCGCCGCCTGCGTCGCACCGAAGCGATGCGTTCTTTCGTTCGCGAAACCCGCCTGAGTCCCGAAGGGTTCGTCTATCCGCTGTTTGTGTGCCCGGGCGAAGGCATCCGCAAGGAAGTACGCTCCATGCCCGGCGTCTTTAACCTGTCGGTTGACGAAGCGGTGAAGGAGTGCGCCGTAGTGAAGTCGTTGGGCATTCCCAGCGTCATCTTGTTCGGCTTGCCGGAGACCAAGGACGAAGTCGCTACCGGAGCCTGGGCCGAGGATGGGATTGTGCAGAAGGCGGCGCGCGCCATCAAGCGCGAAGTGCCCGGCCTGCTGCTGATGGGCGATGTCTGCCTATGCGAATACATGTCGCACGGTCACTGCGGCCTGGTCGATACCTCCGACCCCAGCGCCAAGGCACGCCGAGAAGCGCTGGAATTTGTCGGCGAGCTGGAGTCGAAGGGCAAGGTGGTAATCACCAACGGCGCGCATTCAGTCGGCGCGGCGATTGCGGCTGCGACCGGGACCATGGCCAGTTCGGCGGAAGACTACGAGATTCTGAACGATCCGACGCTGGAGCTGCTGGCGCGGACTGCCGTGTCGCAGGCTAAGGCAGGCATGGACATCATCGCGCCGTCAGACATGATGGATGGCCGCGTCGCCGCCATCCGCACAGCTCTGGACGAGGCAGGCTATCAGAACACGCCTATCCTGTCGTACGCCGCGAAGTTTGCCAGCGGATTCTACGGGCCATTCCGCGAGGCTGCGGATTCGGCACCGCACTTCGGCGACCGCCGTTCCTATCAGATGGACCCGGCCAACCTGCGCGAGGCCATGCGCGAGATCGAGCATGATCTCGACGAAGGCGCCGACATGATCATGGTGAAGCCGGCCATGCCCTACCTGGATGTGTTGCATGAGGCGCGTCTGCGCTTCGACGTGCCATTGTCGGCCTATCAGGTAAGCGGCGAGTACGCCATGATTAAGGCGGCTGCTTTGAATGGCTGGATCGACTACGAACGCGTGATGCTGGAGTCGCTGTTGTGCATCCAGAGGGCTGGAGCGTCGATCACGCTGACCTATTTCGCGAAGGAAGCGGCGCGGTTGTTGGGGTGAGAATCTTCGCCCCGGAAAAATTTGGCGTGGCTGGAGTAGCCGAGGCCCCAACTTTCCGACACATTGTTCAGAACGCATTGTCTCTTCACGAGGTATCGATGAAGCTTTCGGACGAAACCAAGAAGCTGCTGGATGGCGCTAACTTTGCTCATCTCTCCACCTTGATGCCCGACGGTTCGCCGCAGAGTGTTCCTGTATGGGTTGGCCGCGAAGGCGACCAAATTGTCATCTGCACCGGGGAGAATTCCCTGAAAGGGCGTAACACAGCCCGCGATCCGCGCGTAGCGATATCGATGGTGGATTTTCGCGATCCCTACAGCGAAGTTCAGATTCGCGGAAAAGTGGTAGAGCGTCGACCTGATCCCGACCTCAAGCTGATGGATCCGATCTCCATGAAGTACATTGGCAAGCCTTTTCCCATGCGTCAACCGGAGGAACGGATCGCTCTCATCATCGCGGTGGAGAAAGACCGTTATACCAAGCTGCCCTTCGAGCACACTCCGCCTGCCCAGGGTTGAGCGGACTACCCCCGAAGGTCTCCGGCCCATATGCCAGCGTTCCAGCGGCCTATAGCCTTCGACCATTACTTGTCGTGGGAGTGGTATTCCGGCATGCCCAGGCTGCGGACGGTGTCGCCGGCGAAATCGAATTCGATCAGCACCGCAGGCTCGCTCCCTACTACCCAGCCGTCATGGCCGGGTTCTATGGAAACTACCTGTGGAGCTTTGAACTCAACCACGCAGCCGTCGGAGAACTCCATGTGAATCTGGCCCTGGGCGAGAAAGCCGACGTGCGCGTGCATGCAGTAATCCGTGCCGGTAATCGGCTTCATATGAGTCGACCAGCGAAAGCCCGGGGGGTAGATGACGCGCTTGACGCGAGCTGTGCCGACACGAACGATGTCGAGTTGAACGCCACTGACTTCGGAGTGCTCAGCTCCGCTCATGGGCGCTAGAAGAGGATCGAAATTACTCATGACCACACGCTCCGGAGAAGGCTGAATTTCGCAAACGCAACAAGCTGAATTCTCAGTTTCGCGCTTTTAGAGCATACAGCAGTTGGCTAACGCCCAATGCTTGTGGCGCAGCCCGCGCCGGATCTTGCGGAACCGCCTGTCCCGCTTCCATTTACGTCGATGGCTAGTAGTTTTGGCAGTTTCGAAATTTTGCGTTAGCCTTCAAAATCACCCAGCAGCCATCCTTTCGGCCGAGGAAAAGATAATGATGGATACACCTGTGCACGGTGCGATTTTCATCTGCGTCGTTATGGCGGTCTCCGTGGTAGGACTGATCATCGTCCGCCGCTTCGCCAATATCGAATGGCTCAAGCGGCAACACGATGTGGCTAGCTTCTTCTTCCTGATGGTAGGTACCCTTTATGCCGTGCTGGTTGCGTTTGCCATCTTTGTTGTCTGGACGCAGTTTCAAGATGCTGGCAGTAATCTGGAGCACGAGGCGAACGAGGTCGGAGACCTGTCGCGCATGTCGCTGGCTCTGCCGGATCCATTGCGCCAGAATATAAGATTGGCGCTGATCGACTACGTAGACTCGGTATTGCAATACGAGTTCCCAGCCATGGCCGAAGGCCGCGAGAGTCCGCAGACCTGGGAAGCCGTTCAAAAGCTATGGGACGTGTACAACGACGGCGAACCGGCCGGCGCAAAAGCGCAAGCCTATTATGCGGAATCGCTAAGGCATCTCAACGATCTATCCAACTTTCGCCGCACTCGATTGTTTACCAGCCGTGGAACCGTGCCTACCACACTGTGGTACCTGCTTTATTCTGGTGGGGTTCTATTGATCGCTTTTACCTATTTTTTTGGCCACGAAAGCCTGCGGTCGCAGGCTGCAATGACCGCTGCCCTGGCGGGGATTTTGGGGTTCAGTTTGTACCTCATTGTGGCATATGACAGCCCGTATTCGGGCGCTGCACGGGTGCAGCCTGCGCCCTTTCGCCTTGAACTGGAGCACATCACGACCCGAGGAGCAGCCCAGGGGCACGAACTGTTCTCCGCTCCAGCACAAAATGTTATGAAAGGTACTCCGCTGCGTGGCCGCTCCGGAAACTACATCAGATGAAGACGCTTGAGTAGTTCCTGGAAGCGCGGGTCGGAGCGCAAGGGGTCATACACCTGGGCAACCTGGGCATAGACCAAGGCCGCAGCACGCTCGTCATACGCTTTGTTCAGCCATTGGAAAGCTTCATCCTTCATGCCTAAGGCGGCATAGGTGTCGGCAATCTCTGCCGGCGGAACATACTGGGAGTTTGCCAGCTTCACCAGATCGTTCAGCATTTGTGTCGCCTGATCGGTCTTTCCGGCAGCGGCATAAGCACGGGCCAGAAACGCTTTGGCCACAGGATCGCCGTGCGACAATTCCATTCCGCGCTCAAACTCGGCGATGGCCTGGTCATGCTCGCCTTTGTATTGGTAAGCCAATCCGAGCACCCGATGCGCCAGCAGAAAGTCGGGATCGATCTCGATGGCTTTGCGCGCATTCTCGATCGCGTGGTCATAATCCCGAACCATCAGGTACGCCCAACCCATGTGTTCGTTCATCACCGTGTCTGAGGGCGACAACTCGAGAGCCTTCTTGGCCTCGGCGATGCCTTCCTGCGAACGGCCCAAAGCGATCAGCTCATGGGAATACCAGTGGTGCGCTGTGTCATAAAGAGGGTTCAGCGCGATAGCGCGTTTGAACTCCTGCTCCGCGCCAACCCAGTCCCAGTCGTAGGTGAACTTGATGTAGCCCAGAGAAGCATGAACTTCCGCCAGGCTGTCATCGATGGCGAGCGCCTTGGCGGCAGCAGCTTCGGCCTGCGGCAAGGCTTCTCTGGGAGGCATAATGCTGTAGCCGTAAGAACCAGCCATGGTGTAGGAATCCGCCAATCCCGCATAGGCCAGTGCGTAGTTAGGATCGGTCTGGATGGCTTTCTGGAAGTAATCGATGCTCTGCTTTACGCCATCTACCGTCCGCTTGTTGAGGTAGAAGCGGCCTTTCAGGTAGAGCTGATAGGCGTCGCTGTTGCCGGTGAACGGCCGCAACAACTGCTTCTGCTCGTCATCGCTGAGTTTGACGGTGAGCTTGTCGGCTACCTTTTGCGAGATCGAGTCCTCGACCGAAAACATGTCGGTGAACTTCTCGTCGAAGGTATTGGCCCACAGGACTTCGCCGTCGGAAACCCGCAGCAGCCGCACAGTGACGCGAACCTTGTCCTGCTCAGGCTCACGTTGAATGCTGCCCTCAAGCACCGATTGCACCGCCAGTTGCTTGCCTGCGGCGATCGGGTCATCTGACTTGGCATATTTGCGGACCGCCCCTACCGGCCGAATGACGATCTTGTGCAACGTCCCGAGCCGTGTGATAAGCGCATCGGTCAGACCCATGCCGAGATATTCATCTTCCGGGGCGGCTTCCAGGGGGCGGAACGGCAAGATCGCAATCGAACGTTCCGAGGCGCTCACAACAGACGGGCGAGAGTGCCAATGGATCCAGAAATAGAACAGGCCGACCACGAGAACCAGAAGTGCCGCTGCTATCAACCCAACCCGACTGGCTGACGCCTTAGCACTCGACGTGGCGGGTGTGCCCGCGGTGAAGGATGGAGGAATTATTTCCGCCGAAGGGTTCGGGGGCGTTGCAATGGCGGGCGCAACCAAGAGTTCAGCCGGCGAAGCCGTTTGGATTTCCGCTGTGGGAGACATCATGACTGCTGCTGCTGACGAGGCATGGTCACCCACACCGAAGGGCGTTACATTTTCATTACTTTTCTGATATTTATGCTCTTCTGCTTCTTCGCACTCGATAACTTCCGCATTAAAGCGATAACCCTTGCGCGGCACAGTTTCGATGTAGGGTCTGCCGTCAGGAGTCGTGTCCAGAAACTTCCTGAGTAACGAGATGTTCACCGTCAGATTGGTCTCTTCGACAAAGCTGTCAGGCCATATCGCCTCCATCAGCGTTTCTCGTTTCACCAGCCGTCCACCGTTCTGAACCAAATAAGAGAGAATATCGAAGGCCTTTGGCGCGAGTGGAACTGGTGTCTCGTCGCGCAGCAGCAGGTGCTCCGTCGGGTACAGGCGAAACTCGCCAAAGCGGAAGTACTTGATGCTCAGTGACATAGCCCTAATGGAATACCGTTTAAGAAATCCCGGGGAGTTCCTAATCAATTCTTACTAGCTACGAAATGGGACTCTACGAAGATGTTTTCTGCATCCGCCCACATGCTGCGGATATTGAAGATGGCTGGCCATTTCGATCCTCAGCCTGTCGGCCAGCCGGCGAGTTTGTATTTTAGCTCACCAACATCACGCTTGACGGGCCCGCTCTTTCGACAACCTGCCGCAGGTTTTGGTCGAAGGAAGGATTTCCTGGTCAGGCGGCGCCCGCCGAGTCAAGGATGAGGCGGCAGCACCATGTCGCCGAAAATCATTTTGGAGCCGTCTGCTTCTGGGGATTGTAAGTAATGCCCTGTGTCTCGAAGAGGGTCGGCGCCAAACCGGCGTTGTAGGTCACGGAGGTAATGAAGCGCTGGTTGGTCATGTCTCCGTTCAGATCGCGCACCGTGCTGTACGGCGTCTGGATTCCCTGCACCGGCTTGTAATTCGCGAAGACTTCCGCCTCCTCGTCCATCTGCCGATCCAGCGGATCACGCCAGCTATAAGTTTTCTTCACTGGCAAATGGGTTCGGGGGTCAACCGAGAGCAGGACGCTGTCGTTTTCCGAATTAAAAATGGTGACCTGATCGGCCAGGTTGCGTTCCACCATCGCCGTGCCGCTATAGAGAATCATGGTGCCTTGCGCCGGCAGCCATTTGCGGATAACCCATTCCAGAGAATGGTCGCGGCGGCGCAGATAATCCGTCATCTCCTTCGCTTCCTGGGTTGCCGTGCCCTTGTAGGTGATTTCGTAACCCTTGTCGCCAATGAACAGCTCGGTGATATCGCGCTGCTTGGTGAGTTCGATTCGTTCCTTGTCCGGCCACTCCCAGAACCGCCAGAACAGAATGCTCATGCTGTTCGGCTTGCCATGATAAAAGCCGTAGGTTCGGCCCTCCGTCTGAACGTCGCGGATGTTCAGGTAGGCCTCGCCGCCCAAGGCTCGAATCATGTCGGTGAGCACCTGACAAGCCTTCTGTACGCTGACGTCTTTGGTGGAGGCGAACTGCGCGGTCGGCCAGCCGGTGGGCGGAGTACACGCGACCGGGGCTGTCGGAGTTTCGGTCTGGGCAAACCCGCTGACCGCCAGTAGCAGCACGAAAGAGAAGATAACCACCTTCCGCATAGGAACCTATTTTACCCGTGTAGCGGGGCAAACACCCGTCTTTGCGGCCTGAACGATGTGGGTGGTGAACTTACTTCTTCTTTCCGCGCTTCGGCTTCGCCGGCCGGTCTTCCACGACTGCGAACTGGATGCGGTGCTGCGTTCGGTCGATGCGGTCCACCAGCACACGTATCGGATCGCCCATCGAATAGGTCCTCCGGGTACGCTGCCCGATGATCTGCCGCGTGTTCTCGTGATAGAGGTAGTGATCGTCAGGAAGCGAACTGAGCGGCACCAGTCCCTCAATGAACATATCGTTCAACTCGACGAACATGCCAAACTTGGTGACGCTCACGATCAACCCGTCGAAATCTTCGCCCACGCGGTCTTCCATGAACTTCATCTTCTTCCATTCCATCAACTCGCGTTCGGCTTCGTCGGCTCGCCGTTCCGACTGGCTCGACTCTTCCGCGATATCGTGCAACCCTTCTTCGGAAATAGGACCACCCAGGGCTGCATGCCGCTCCTCGTGCTGTCGGGAATGTCCTTTGGGCGATGTGCCTTGAGGGTGCCCCGTGTAAGCGTCTGTGGCTGGGGCGGGCGTTTTGGCTTTCGTCCCGCCGGAAGCGCTCGCTCGTTTCGTCCACGGAGACGGTGACTCGCTGTGTGCCATTCCCCCGATGCCGACCGAAACCCCGTGCTCCTCCATTTCACCGGAGTTGCGCAAGACATCCTTCAGAATACGGTGCACAATCAGGTCGGGATAGCGCCGGATGGGCGAGGTAAAGTGCGTGTAAGTCGGAGCAGCCAGCGCGAAGTGGCCTTCGTTCTTCTCGGAGTAGCGTGCCTGCTTCAGCGACCGCAGCATCAGGTATGACAGAATGCGTTCCTCGGGCTTGCCTGCGATCTTTTGCGTCAGCTTCTGGTACATGCGGGGCGTGATGTGTATGTCTTCCGGCACCTCGACGGTCTTCGCCCGTTGGCCGCTACCGTAGCGCTCGCGTCGTTCAGCCTTGAACTGCACTCGCTTCACCGGCAAAGCTCCAACGCCCAGAGAATATCCAAATTTCGCGGCGATGGTCTCGAAGTCCATGACGCGTTTGGGATCAGGCTTCTCGTGGATTCGGTACAGCGACGCGATGTGCTTGCCTTCCAGGTAGCTGGCCACGCATTCGTTGGCCGACAGCATGAACTCCTCAATGATGCGATTGGCAATGTTGCGCTCGGACCGCGTGATGCTCTTCATCAAACCATGTTCGTCGAACTCAATTACCGGCTCCGGTAGATCGAAGTCGATGGAACCGCGTCGCACACGCTTACGGTTCAGGACCATGGCCAACTCGCGCATGAGTTCGAACAGGTCTACCAACGCGTGATAATGGCGGCGCTGCGCCGGGTCGCCCTCGAGGATGAGATTGACGTTGCTGTAGGTCATGCGCTCGGCCGAACGGATCACGCCTTCATTCAGCGTGTAGCCGACGATCTCGCCCTGATGGTCGATCTCCATGACGCACGACAACACCATGCGATCGACCTGCGGCCGGAGGCTGCACATATCGGTCGAAAGCTCCATCGGCAGCATAGGCACAGCGCGATCAGGAAAGTAAACGGATGTGCCGCGTAGCCGGGCCTCAAGGTCGATAGGTGAACTCGCTTCGACGTAGTGGGCAACATCGGCAATATGGACTTGCAGTTCGAAGTTGCCGTCCGAGAGGCGGCGCACAGTGACGGCATCGTCGAAGTCGCGCGCGGTTTCGCCGTCGATGGTGACGATAGGCAGCGAACGGTAATCGTGGCGATGGCGCAACTGCGTCGAGGGGATGACTGGATCGAAACGTTGCGCCTCCTGCAACACCTCGACCGGGAAGTGATGCGGCAGGTGGTGCTTGCGGATGATGATCTCGACGTCCACGCCGAAGTCGTCTTCATAGCCGAGAATCTCGATGACCCGCCCGCGCGGATTCTCCGTCTGTGACGGCCATTCCGTGGTCTCGACCTCGACGACCACGCCTTCCAGGTCGTCCCACTCGCGCCGCTTCGCTTCGGAGCCCAAAACGCGATCGCGCTCAGCAGTGTTTTTTCGCCGAGGCTGTCGGTTGGAGCCTTCTGCCTGCTTCGCAGGTGAGCCGACCTTCCCCGCCGTTGCCGATGGGTGGCTGGAACCGGACGAGCGCTGGGAGTGCGGCTCAGAAGTACCCGCGTCGGCGTGAGGCGCCTCGCTGCTCGGCCACTCCATACCGCGCGGAACGATGACCTGCTGCGTGACCTTTTCGTCCATCGGGGTCACGTAGTTATTGCGCGAGCCGTAGTGAAAGGTTCCGACGACAGACGGATTGCCCCGGGTCAGCACCCGCAGGATGCGGCCTTCGGCCCGGCCATCGTCGCCCTTGCGGCCGAGTTCGACCAGCACCTGATCGCCGTGCATGGCCGATCCGATGGCGTTCGGCGGGATGAAGATGTCGCCGCTGATGGTGCCGCGCTGGCCAGCATTCGGGATCACGAAGCCGTAGCCATCGCGATGCATCGTAAGGCGGCCGGCAATCAAGTTCTGCTTGGCAGCGGCCTGCTCTGCGAGAGTAAAGCGATCACGCCCGGTTTCCACCAAGCGCCCTCGTTTGACCAAGTCTTCCAGACGCTCGGCAAGTTGCCGGCGCTCGTCACCCTTCAGGTGCATCTCGCGGACCAGCGTTTTGTATCCGGCAGAGGCGTGAGGCTGGCGTTCAATCTGCCGCAGGATGGCTTGGTCAGTCAGCATCGATATTTTGTCGGTGTAAAATTCTTTTCAAGGATACCGGAAGCAACGGATAACGCCGTCGTCGACAGAGCGCCAGCAAGGTCCCAGCCCAACCAATCAATTCCCACGTATTCTGGAAGCAGACGGCCGACGGCCGTTCTCTACTCCCTTCACCGTAATCCGATTACCCAGATGCTTACTAGAGGCATGCGAAAAATTACGTAGGGCTATTCCCTGATATAAGAACTCGCTGTATGGTAGCAATAATTACATCGCAAGCCGGCTCGCGCGTCGCGTGCGTGCTGAGCGATGATGGCGTAAGAGCCGCACCAAACCAGCAGGTCCTGAAGAAGAGCTGTGGAGTTTCGGTTTGGCAAAACAAGTGCCTCTCCAAGCACTTATTACTTCAGAAAGGAATTTGAATACCATCATGTGGAAACCTACCAATTCTCCCTCGCCTAATCCCACACCCAGCCCCGAGCCGCAGCGTAGCTTTACGCCGCCCGCGGAGCCTTTGAGCGCTCCTCGTCCGGCTAGCCCTCCCCTCAACACGCAGGAGCAGGCCACGCTCGGTAAATCGCTGGTAATCAAGGGCGAGGTCACGGGCTCGGAATCGCTTTACATCGACGGCCGCGTGGAAGGTTCCATTAATCTCCCTGGCAATCGGGTGACCGTTGGCCGCAATGGAGTGGTGTCCGCCAACATCTCCGCTCGTGAGATCGTGGTGCTGGGCAAAGTACGCGGCAACATGACGGCCAGCGACCGCGTCGACATTCGCGGCGAAGGCTCGCTCACCGGAGACGTCGTCGCCCAACGCATCAGCATCGAAGATGGCGCATATTTCAAGGGCGGCATCGATATTCGCAAGCCCGGTCAGAAGGCAAACGGCGAAGCCAAGGAAAGCACGTCCGCACCGGCGGCCGAAACGGGTAGCGGAGCAGCGGCAGCGCGGGCATAGCCTTCCCGAAAGGGATTGCTGCCAGCCCGGCACTGAGAACGATCCCTGCTTTACATTAGGGCCATCGTCTCATTGACTTCGTTGCACCGCGAAGAGAGTCTGCGGATCCAAGGCGGCGAGCTATATCTGTCAGCCGTCGGTGCTCAGTTGCAGGACCTGCGTTGCTTAGACATGTGGGTCCATCTCAGAATGTAACTGAGCGCTGACCGCTGACAGAGTTTGCCGCCTTCGATCAAAGAAAAGGTACACGCGATGTGGGGTCGATTGCTTCAACTGCTACCCGTAGGCTGCCGTCACCGCCATCTCTCGCAGCCCTTCTCGGCTGCCCGAACCGTGCGCAAGGGCTCCGCTGCTACAGAATGGGACAGCGTCAGCACGGAAGATCCGGGGATGTACGTTGTTTGCCTGGATTGCGGGCGACACTTCGACTATGACTGGTCCCGGATGCGGGTGGTGAAGTAAGTCAGTTGTCAGTTGTCCGTTAAACCTGAAGACACCTGCCATGGCTGTCAACGATCTTCTAGCTCCCTGCCCCTACTCCCTAATCCCCGCCTTTTCACGGTTCGACTCCGCCGGTCGTTCTGTCGACCATCGCGTCCGGTGTCGTGAGGTTCGGCGTCGCGGGCGCTTTTTTCCGGCGCAACTCCTGCGGCAAAATCGACTTCGTCACCCACAACCCAATCGCCACGGCCGCCAGCCACGCCACGCTGACCACCAGCAGGGACATCAGATCGGCCTTGCGGCTGCCGTTCACCACCACGAGTTTGCTGGCTGCATATCCCGCTACGGCAGCGAAAATCGCCGTGCCTAGAGACTTAATCACCTCGAGCCAAGGCACACCCGCGAGCACCACCAGCTTCTTGCGATTCAACAGCCAAGCCAGCGCGACCGTGTGCATCAGAATGCCGATGTCGGACGCCATCGCCAGCCCGGGAACGTCGAAGCGGTGATACATGGCGGAGTAGATCGGTAGCGACGCGAGAACAATGATGGTGCTGGCGATCATCGGCGTCACCGTGTCGCCGGCGGCGTAGAAAGCACGAGCGTACAGCGCCTGCGCCGACCAAAGTGCGAGCGACAGCGTGAACCAGAAGAAATAAGCTGCGGTCTCGCGCGAGTCGGTGAAGGTGAAGTGTCCCCGGCGATAGACCAGGTCGATCAACGGCAGCGCCGCCGGCATCATCCACGCTGTCGACAACAGGGATGCTGCCGAAATGCGGAAGACCGATCCGTTCACCGTTTCGCCAAACTCTTTGCGCTTGCCTTCCCCGAACAGCCGCGCGAAAAACGGCATTGAAGCCTGTCCGGTTGCCTGGCCCAGGATCGAAATCGGCACGGCGAATAGTCGCTTGGCGTAGTTCAGCCTCGTGATGTCTCCCGCGCCGCCGGAGGCGAAGTAGCGCAGGATCCAGTCATCGGCTGAAACCAGCGAAACCCCGAGCATGAGCGGGATCGACAGCCGCACCCACTCGCGAAACTCCTTGTTGTGCCAGTCGAAATTCAGCCGATAGCCCAGGCCGTCGCGCGAGGCGCCGATCGCGTTGATCAGGAACGGCCCGACAAACGCCCCGACCAAAGCGCCGTATGCCAGCGATTCGATACCGTATCGGCTCGCCCCAACCACTCCACCCAGAATGATGAAAACCGTGTAGAAGATCGGGCTGAACGCGGGATACAGAAACATGCGCCGTGACAGCAGAACGGCCGAAACAATTCCACCGGCGTAAAAGAAGATCTGTCCCGGAAGCAGGATTCGCGTGAGATGGACGCACAAGTCCATCTGCTCAGGCGAGAAGTGGGGGAAGATCAACTTCTCCAGCGGCCGGGTGAATATCTCCAGCACAACCGTTCCGGCGCACACCACCGTCGTCATCAAAGTGATGGTGGAGTTGAATGCCTCTTGCGCTTCCTTGTAGCGGCCTTTGGAAGTATGGCGGGTGTAGATGGAGATGAAAGTGATGGAAGCCGTGCCGCCCGCCAGGATGTAGCTCAGATAGTCGGGCAGCTGGAAGGCGGCGACGTAGGCGTCGGTGTTGAGGCCTGCGCCGAAGGCCCATGCGATGTAAGCCTCGCGCAGGTAGCCAATCACGCGAGAGAGCATGACGGCGGCCATCACCAGCAATGTCGCGGAAAAAGCGGTGTGCTGGTGCGAGGGCCGCAGAATAGTCAGCAACCGCGCCCAGAAACTCGGCGCCCTGTCCGGAGATCTCGGTGGGGCCAGGGAGGGCATCAGACTGCGATTTTACACGCGGGCGCGGCTCCGCTCACGAGCGCGAACCACCCTGCTAAACTCGCACACTCTTCTCCAACACTTGCTCGGATGTAAGCCCGTACAGCGGAGGCGTGGGCACATCCAGCATGGCGAGATAGGTGTAGATCTGGCCCCGGTGATGGATTTCGTGCTCCACCATCAGCCGCAGCCATTTCCAAACCGTGATCGAGACTCCATCGGGCGTACTGCACTTGCGGAGCATTCCCTCTTCGCCTAGCCGCGTAATGATCTCGACGGTCTCGCGGTCCATGCGCGACTTGAAGGCAATCACTGCTTCCAGACCATCAGCCAGGTCCTTGCCGCAACCGTTGTAACTGCTTGGCCGCCCTTGGATGGTCTCGCCGAACATGTAGCGCTCAATCGCTCCCATGTGACGTACCAGGTCGCCAAGGCTAAATTTGCCTTGACCGTACGACCAGTCCAGTTTGCCGGCCGGAATATGCGTGACCACGCGCATGGTCCGTTTCTGCACTTTGTCGAGGTACTCAAGGAAAACGTCGAGACTCTGGATTTGCATGGCTCTGGTTAGACGGAAGGTTTCGCCAGATGGATTCTGGCATGTCATGACATTTTGCAGGTGCAGTTCCATACTGACACGCAGTTTCGGCTTTTCCGCAACCCGCTTCCGGTGTATAACGCTGCGAACGACTTGGAATGGCGCAACGGCAGCTTCATCGCACCAGCCAGTCAGGTTTACGCGCCAACCCTTTCGAATCGGGCCACGCGTGTTCCACGCACTAGTCGATCTTTGTAGCACATCTACAGGAGGGAACATGAAACTCAAATACGTAAACCGCATTGCTTCGGCAATGATGATGCTGTTGCTGTTGAGCAGCCTTTGTGTAGCCCAGAGCTCTGCCAGCAAGCCAGCTTCAGGCGGCAGCATGGCCAGCAGCAAGCCGGCCGGCGACCTCATTGACATCAACTCGGCCACCAAGGATCAGCTGTCTACTTTGCCCGGCATTGGCGATACCTACTCGCAAAAGATCATCGACGGCCGGCCCTACAAAACCAAGACCGAGCTGAAGACCAAGAAGATCATTCCCGCCGCGACCTACAGCAAGATTTCGGGCATGATCATCGCGAAGCAAAAGTAGCGGCTCTGACGCCAAGAAGCGGTCAAGCGCTATCTGTGGCTGGAGCGGAGTTGAATCGGCCACGGTTTGTTCCAGAATCAAAAAGCGGGTGCCCCATCCAAGCGTCTTCTGCTTGGGTGGGGATTTTTATCGTTAGGACGCGGATCTCGCGCTCGCCTGCTGTCTACCCTGAATTTCGATGTACACGTTGATCAGCGAAACGGCGGCAGGCGTTACCCCGGGAATGCGGCTCGCCTGTCCCAGGGTTCGCGGGCGAACACGGCTCAGCTTCTCGTTCATCTCGCGTGACAGGCCGGAAACCTTGGCGTAATCGAACCAGTCGGGAATCATGCGTTGTTCAGAGCGTTTCAAGCGCTCAATCGATTTGGTCTGCTGATCGAGATAGCCGGCGTATTTGATTTCCGTCTCCACGGACTTCAGCTCGTTACGCAATTCAGTGGATAGTGGATGGGGGATGGGGGATAGAGTCGTCGATCTTTCTGCGGCCGACCGCTTAACCCCTTGCGAGAATAGGGGTCCTTCGACTTCGCTCGCGCTGCTGGCTCCGCTCAGGATGACAGAATTGCTATTGTTATTCGCAGGATTAGTACTCCCCATTACAACGCTGCTGCCATGGACTGCGTGGTTCTCACTACCCACGATCCACTCCCCACTCTCACCTCGACTAAAGAACTCGGGCATCATCTTCGCAATCACCGGCACGAGCCTTTCGATTCCCACTTCCGGCCGCTTTAGCAACTGAGCCAAGGTCATCCCTAAAGAACTTTCAAGGTTCAAGTGTCCAGTTTCGAGTTCGCCGGCGCCACCATTCGCGTCAGCCTCTCGACTTGAAACTTGAAACTCGAGACTGGAAACTGCTTTTAGCATTTCGCCATTGAGCCGCGTGCGTTCCAGCAATTCGCGCACCGCCTTCATGCGCTCCTGCTTGGCGAGATAATCGGACCAGGCGCCGTCGTTAATCAGCCCCACTCGTCGCCCGTGCGGCGTCAGTCTCCGGTCGGCATTATCGATGCGTAGATGCAACCGGAATTCCGCGCGCGAAGTAAACATGCGATAGGGCTCGTTCGTCCCTTTACTGATCAGGTCGTCGATCAGGATCGCCGTGTACGCCTCGGTTCGATCGAGGATGAGAGGCGGCTCGCCCTTGATGGCCAGTGCAGCGTT
Organism: uncultured Acidobacteriaceae bacterium; assembly: GCA_963769235.1. GTDB lineage: Bacteria > Acidobacteriota > Terriglobia > Terriglobales > Acidobacteriaceae > Bog-257. The sequence goes on from CAVYKW010000001.1 coordinate 199,355, forward strand.
GATCCCCGCCATCAGCCCCTGGCAGGCTGCTTCTTCGTATCCGCTGGTGCCGTTAATCTGCCCTGCCAGATAGAGCTTCGCGATCTTTTTCGTCTCCAGCGTGCGCTGCAATTCCGTGGGATCGATGGAGTCGTACTCGATGGCATAGCCGGGCCTCAGCATCTCTGCATTCTCGAGACCCGGTACAGACTTGATCACCGCCAGCTGAACTTCGATTGGCAGCGACGTGCTCATGCCATTCACGTAGATTTCGTGCGTGTTCAGGCCCTCGGGTTCAAGGAAGAGCTGGTGTACTTCCTTGTCGGGGAACTTGACGATCTTGTCCTCGATGGACGGGCAATAGCGCGGGCCGGTCGACTGAATCTGCCCGCTGTACATCGGCGAGCGATCCACATTCTCGCGGATGATGCGATGCGTCTCCGCCGTCGTGAAGGCGATATAGCACGGCACCTGCCTGTCGTGGTGCGCAACGCGCTTGGTGCGGAAGCTGAATGGCGTGGGATCTTCGTCGCCCGGCTGCACCGTGAACTTCGACCAGTCGATGCTGCGGCCGTCCAGACGAGGCGGCGTGCCGGTCTTCAGACGACAACCGCGCAGGCCGAGAGCCTTGAGCGACTCGCCCAGCAGCACGGCAGCGGGCTCGCCACTTCGTCCGGCAGGATACTGTTGCTCCCCGCAATGAATGAGGCCGTTCAGGAAGGTACCGGTGGTGATGATGACAGCCTTCGCACCGACGGTGCGGCCATCGCGCAGCTTGATACCGCGGACGACGCGCTGTTCGCTTTTCGCCGTTCGCTCTTCGCCAGACTCATCCCCACCAAGAGTGTCATCCTGAGCGCAGCGCAGCGGAGTCGAAGGACCCCTATCCTCGAAATCGGCTGTCTCTTTGGGAACAAGCGGCTCGCGGGTCGCAGCTCGCGGGTCCAGCATTAATTCAGCCACTTCGGCCTGCTTAATATACAGATTAGGTTCCGACTCCAGCACCTCGCGCATCTTCAGCCGGTATTGCTGCTTATCGCACTGCGCTCGCGGCGACCACACCGCCGGTCCACGCGAAGTATTCAGCAGCCGGAACTGGATGCCGACCGCGTCCGTCACTTCGCCCATGATGCCCCCCAGCGCGTCGACCTCCCGCACCAGGTGTCCCTTGGCGATGCCGCCGATCGCAGGATTGCAAGACATCTGCGCGATCAGGTCGACATTCAGGGTGTACAGCGCTGTCCGCAGGCCCATACGAGCCGCGGCCATGGCAGCTTCGCAACCGGCATGACCGGCGCCGACAACCACGACGTCATAGGTTTCAGTGAATTGGCTCGGCAACAGGATTCCCCAAAAGAGTCGCCAGCGCGGCGAATATCTCAATTTTAGCAACTTGCCTGTCAGCTTGTGGGCCGCTGCTCTCCTCCCGTATAGTGTTATCACTTCCTGGTACTAATTTTTGCGTGGGGGAAATCATGGAATCACAAGCTTTTCTGGCAGCGCTGGAGCAGCGCCTCGCCCGCTATGACCTGTTGTGCCATCCCTATTACAAAGCCTGGACGGCCGGTGAACTCACCCGCGAGGACCTGCGTGAATATGCCGGCGACTACTACGATCACGTCGCCGCTTTCCCCACCTATCTGAGCTCGCTGCACGCACGTCTGGAAGACGGCGAGACCCGGCGCGCCGTGTTGCGCAACCTATGCGGCGAAGAAATTGAGGGACGCCCGCACAGCGAATTGTGGCTGGATTTTGCCGAGGGTATGGGCGCCGATCGTGAAGAAGTTCGCGAGCGCGAGGCTCTTCCGGAAGTGCGCGATCTGATCGCCGAATTCCGCCGCGTCGCCCGTGAAGGCACGACCGCTGAGGCTCTGGCTGCCTTCTACGCTTATGAGTCGCAAGTGCCACGCGTGGCCAAGGAAAAAGCTGACGGACTTGCCCAGCGTTACGGCGCAGACGCCAAGACTTGCGGATACTTCAAGCTGCATCAGTTCGCCGATGTGGAACATGCCCACGTGTGGCAGGAACTGCTCAGCGCTGAGATCGCCGCTCATCCGGAGCAGGTGGATGTGGCCCTGGACGCCGCCGAGGCTGCTGCAAAGTCGCTGTGGCACGTGTTGGACGGCATGCAAACTCGCCGGACCGCCGTAGCGGCATAACGCGCAACATCTGAATCAAACAAGCCGTCCCGGACCGCCGGCGAAGGGCTTTTTGTATGGGCGCTGGAATTTCGACTACGCCCGCTCGAAGGCGTGCTTCATGTGCAGTTCTTCCAGAGTCTGGTCTTTTACCGCACGAAATGCTTCGGCTTGAGCCAGCAAACTGTCGGTCGAACGAGCTTTATCACCATCCAGTTCGATGAGGCCACGCGCTGCCAAGTCCTTTGCGGCCTTCATCAGCTTGTCGACATGGTTCGGATCGGCTGCGGCCAGATATTGGGCGTCGCAGGGATCAGCAATTAAAACCGGCTGCCGTTCGCTGCCCGATCCCCAGAAAACTTTGCGAGCCACGAAATCTTCCACCTGCGCGTCGCTGGCATTGCCGAAGGTGAAATGCTGGTGGCGAATGCTGTAGCAGCGGCTTGAAACCGGCACGGGCTGCCGCTTTCCCGACTTCAGGAGCTGCAACTGGCGATCGTCAAGGGCCTTTCGCGCAGCGTTCACCGAGACCCAGAACGCGAGGTCGCTTTCCAGCGACGGCAGGGCCTCTTTCACGGTCTGGGAAAGGTTGAGCGCAATGTCAGCGTGTAAATCGCCGCCGTCTGCCAGCCTGAGCGTGCCATGCATTACATGCCAGTCGCTTCCGCCTTCAGAGCGTTGAAACGGCCACTGCAATTCGATACGCACGGGCATTCCGTGCAGCGAAACTCCGGTAAACACTTTTTCTGAGGTTGTCATGCGAGTTCAGGGATGACCGCGCCAAAGCGGATAGCCGGCCAACAATTACTCATTATGACGCAGTCCTGCGTTCGAAGTAAGCCTTGGCACGAACACATCTGAAAGTCCCAAAATCCCCTTTCGAATATGACATCCCGTGACGTCCCCTCGACACCAGACCTCCCGTGCTAGCGAACAGCCGCATTCGGCGATAGTATGGGCTTCGAGAATGCTTGGCGAACTCAATCGCGCTGCCGTTGTCCAGTCCGGCCCCACTACTACGCTGATTTATGACGACTGGTATCCAGCGCTGCGGGCTTCACAGATTGCCGGCAAGCACATGGCGAAGGCCATTCTTCTGGGAATCCCATTGGTGTTGGGCCGCACCTCCGCAGGCCGCTATTTCGCCATGCGCGACGCGTGCCCGCATCGCGGCATTCCACTCTCCTACGGATGGTTCGACGGAAAGCAGGTCACCTGCAAGTATCACGGTTGGGGCTTCGAGCCGGTCTCTGGGCAGTGCCAGGAAATCCCTTCGCTTACCCAACGCGATTCCCTTGATCCCTGCCGCATCTTTGCCACGGCATACCCTTGCGAAGAACGAGACGGCCACGTGTGGGTCTATGTCCCACAGAGTGGTAGAGGAAGGTTGTCGCGTCCCGGCCCCAAGGAAGAATTGGCACGAGCCGGCCAATCCGACACCGCGTCTCAGCTGCCCGCCGTTCCTGAAGTTCCCAAGTTTGGCGCGCGGTTTCATTCGGCTCACTTGACCGCCGATCTCCCTTGCAACATCGATCACGGGATCATCGGCTTGATGGATCCGGCGCACGGACCGTTCGTTCATCAGTCCTGGTGGTGGCGTTCGCGCACCAGCATCCACGAGAAAGAAAAACATTTCGAGCCGATCGAAAGCGGCTTTCGCATGACCGCGCATCAGCCGTCGGCCAACAGCGCGCCTTACAAGTTGCTGGGAGTTTACGGCGAGCCCATTACCACCACCATCGATTTCGTCTTGCCAAATCGGCGCTACGAAGTCATCCACTGCGGGAATAAGTGGTTCGCTAGTCTGACCACCGTCACCCCGACCATCGAGAACCATTGCCGCATCGACGTTTGCGCCGCATGGAATATTTTTCTCCGGGTCCCCTTCGTCACTCCCATCGCAAAGTTTTTCGGCCGCCGCTTTGTAGGGCAGGATCAACTCACCATGATCCAGCAAGCTGAGGGTCTGAAATACAATCCCAGCCTGATGCTGATTGACGATGCCGACCGGCCTGCCAAGTGGTACTTCGAGTTGAAGCAAGTCCGCCTGGAGGCGCAGGCTACGGGCAAGCCCATGACGCATCCTATGGACGGCCCGGTGACCTTGCATTGGAGAAGCTAACGCTGATGAAAACTCCCATGCAGATTTCCTGGCAGATACGCTCGCGGTTGCGATTGTTCCTGACTGCGTTTTTTTTGGGAGCTGCGGTTGGGATTTTCGTGCTCTATCCCACCAACGAATTCGTTTACTACTACGAGTATCAGCCCGGAAATTCGACCGCCGAACAATTCGCGATCACGCAACTAACCCGATCCCTGAAAGGCCAGACTCCGAAGAAGACAGCGTTCTATGCCATCGTCGGCATGATTCTGAGTATTGGCGGCGCCGGGCTATATTCCAGCATGCAACGGCGTTCAGAGCGCATTGACCAGTTGAGCGCGGCATTACAAAGCGATCTGAAAACGCTGATCGCACAAGGCGAAAGCGCAACCTTGGAGTTCAAATCATCCTTCCGCTGGGATCTCCGAGAGAACAAGCTGAACCGTGCCCTGGAGGGTGTGATCGTCAAGACTCTAGCGGGCTACATGAACGGCAACGGAGGCACCCTGCTGATCGGGGTGGCCGACGATGGCGCAGTTGTCGGCCTCGATCAGGATTACAAGACCTTGAAGAAGCCCGATCGCGACGGCTTTGAGCAGGTGCTGATGACCTCGATCGCTACCAAGCTGGGCGCTGACGCCTGCCAATCGGTGCAGATGGTTTTTCACCTGCTGGAAGACAAAGAAGTCTGCCGCGTCATGGTTGCTCCCATGGAACGCCCGGTGTACGTGAAGGACGGCGACGCTCCCAAGCTCTACGTCCGCACAGGCGTCAGCACGCGTGAATTGAATGTTCAAGAAGCCGTCAACTACACTTCGGCGCGCTGGCCTAAATAAAAAATTCTCGCGCTGGCGGCGGAACAGTGCGGCCGCGAGCTGTGATCCCCCCCGTCCCAATTCGGCGACTGGATGAGTTTTTTCATCGAGTTTTGACCTTGCGGCGAGTTGCTGTTTGTCTCCCGGTGTGCGAAAGTGTGAATTCCTGGCAAGAGATTCTCGAAAAGTCCTTTCTTCAGGGCAACGCATCTTCTCTTATCAGATATCGCATGGGTTGCGGCGTTGGGTTCGGGCACGTCGACAACCGCCGCAAGGATTGATGAAGCAAATGGCCAAGAAGATTAAGTCCAAAACATTTGAAGAAAGTGTCGCCTGGTTTCGAGATCACGGTTTCGATGTGCTCGAAGCTCCCGGCGCCAACAAGCGCGTGTTCATTAAGAAGTATCATGTCTCGGCGGCCATCGAGCCCGCGCCCGACGGCGGCGTGCAGGTCTTCGCCTACCCCGGATACCTTATCAACGGCGAAATTTCCAAACTCGTCGATCACGGCTATCAAAAAGTTTTAAAGACTACCAAAGCAGAATATCCTGCGACCGCGGAACACTTGAAGGCGCTGCATGACTTTGCCGAGGAGCTGAAAGAAGGCACCGGCGGTGTCAGTCTTTACAACGAAAGCCTCGGCACCGTCAGCGAATCTTATATGTATGACCGGGTTCGGGGACGTGATTTGCCGGAAGCGGAACGCCCCAAGCGGCCGTGGCAGCGGGCCGCCGCTCCTCGAAAGTAGTCGCAGCCTCGCTCACCTACGACAGGCGATGGCGAGTCCTCTGCTTAGGTTGTAACTCATACCTTAGAAATACTTAGTTCTCAGCTGTAAACCCTCCTGCCCGAATTTCTATCCAAGTAGTTAGGACAAACTTAGTCCGCCGGTTTCCAGGAGGAGCACGTTTATGAAGCGCTTTGGAATTCTTGTTGGATTGTTGATGTTGGGCGCCTGTATGGTTTGGGCCCAAGACAACACTTCGACTTCAAATAACACTCAGACCACAGCAACCAACAACTCAGCACAAAACACTACCTCTTCGGAGCAGTCGACGGACAACGCGCGCAAGAACGCCGCCGAACGCGAAGAGAATGCCGCCGACGCTGATAAGCAGGCGGCTAAAGATGCTGGCTCCAAAGCCGGCTCGGAACGCGACAAAGCGATGGCCCGCTTGGAAGACTCGGCCAAAGATTTGAACGAGCTGTTGGCAGCACCCGACAACGGTATCCCAGATGAGGTCTTCACTAAAGCGAAGTGCGTAGCTGTAGTCCCGTCTCTTATCAAGGGTGGCTTCATCTTCGGCGCTGAACACGGGCGCGGCGTCGCCTCTTGCCGTTTACCTAACGGCGGCTGGAGTGCGCCGGCATTCTTCACCATGACCGGCGGTAGCTGGGGAGCGCAGATTGGCGCCGAAGGCGTCGATCTGGTCATGTTAATCATGAATGACAACGGCATGAACCAGTTGCTCAGCGCCAAGTTTAAGATTGGCGGAGCCGCTAGCGCTTCGGCGGGTCCAGTAGGACGCGATGCTGCCGCCAGCACCAGCTGGAAGATGAATTCGGAAATCCTGACTTACTCTCGCTCGCGCGGTTTGTTTGCTGGCGCGACCCTGAACGGCACCGCCATTCACTCGGATGACGATGCGATGCGCGGCTACTACGACCACACCGTGGGTTTCCGGCCGGTGTTGACAGGCCAGGTTAAAGATCCGACCGGTGCCGGTAAGGATGCCTTCCTTGCCACCTTGCAGCGCAACCGTGCCGAAGTTAACGCTCAGGCTCACTAAACCGGAACCTTGAAGTTTGCTTTCCGGCCCGACGGAAAAGGTCCTTCGGCTGTTAAATGAGCCCTTCTTCACACGAGGTTGGTGACGCCGCGCGGTGAAGAGAGGGATTCAATGGGCGGTGGGCTTCGGTCCACCGCTTTTTGTTTGCCCGCGCCTCCGCTACACTCATCCCCTGCGGAGGTGAAGCATGAAACGATTGTGCCTGATAACTCTGGTGGCCGTGGTGCCAGCAACTACCTGGGCGCAGTCCGCCAAGCAAGACTCCTCAACAATCGATACTTCGGTTCGAGCGGTACTCCGGTCTCAAGTCGACGCTTGGAATCATCACAATCTGGAGCAGTTTATGGCTGGTTACTGGAACTCGCCAGACCTGACCTTTGTTTCTGGAACTACAGAGACACAGGGTTGGAAACCGACGCTAGAACGCTATCGGCGCAGCTACCAGTCGGAGGGCCACGCCATGGGCACGCTCTCATTTACCGACCTGACGGTGCAGCCTCTGGGTGCGGATTTCGCCCTCGCTCGCGGCAAGTTCCACCTTTCCATGCCGGATGGCAAAGAGCCGCACGGTGTCTTTACTCTCATATTCCGCAAGTTCCCCGAAGGCTGGCGCATCATTCACGACCATACCTGTTCCAACTAGCTGCGGACCGGAGCGGTTTTCGCATCGTTCGTCCCGGCCCTACATCGAAATAGTTATTGACGGTACAGGCCGCGGGTGTAGAATCCACCCGTCTCCTAACCGGGCACACGCTTCCCGCGTGACGAGGCCATTAACAGGCGGTATCCGCAGATGCGGAACTGCACTGGAGGACATCGTGAGTATTACCACCGGCGACTTCCGCGCGAAGATCACCTCATCTACTCTTCTCGACAAGAAACAACGTCACGAAATCATCACCTGCCTCACCGCTTACGATTACGCCAGCGCACGTCTGGTGGACGAAGCGGGCATTGACATGGTGCTGGTCGGCGATTCTCTGGGCATGGTGATGCTCGGCTATGAGAACACGCTGCCAGTCACGGTCCAGGAGATGCTGCATCACACACGCGCCGTGCGCCGCGGCGTGAAACGGGCTTTCCTGATAGCCGACATGCCGTTTGCTTCCTACCACGTCAGCCAGCGCGAATCGATTCGCAATGCCGCCCGCTTTATCAAGGAGGGCGGAGCGGAAGCGGTCAAAATCGAGGGCGGTGAAAAGCGCGCGCGCCTGGTGCAGCGACTCGTCGAATCCGAAATTCCAGTAGTGGGCCACATCGGGCTCACGCCGCAGTCGGTGCATGCCATGGGCGGCTACAAGGTCCAAGGCAAAACACTCAGCGCCGTCGAACAACTCATGCACGACGCCATCGCGCTTGAGCGGGCCGGGGCCTGCTGCATAGTGCTGGAGGGTATTCCGCGGGAAGTGGCGGCCATGATCACCCACGAGTTGGAGGTACCTACGATCGGCATCGGCGCAGGTCCGGAGTGCGATGGCCAGGTACTGGTCTTCCACGATCTGCTGGGATTGACGTTTGCCCCGCCGGCCAAGTTTGTTCGCCGCTATGTGGACGTCGGCGCCGTAATCAACAATGCGTTGCTCGCGTTTAAAGATGACGTCAAGGCTGGGGGCTATCCCTCGGATGCCGAGTCCTACCACCTCCCGAAGGAGACGCTGGCTACGCTCCAGAGCATTGCGGAACGCAAGCGGACTGTGCAACTGTAGAAGCATGGGCTTTGGTTTGCGTTCCATGTTGATCGTGATGTCGCTGGGAGCCTCCGCGGTTGCGACTGCTCAAACAGCAGCAACGCCGGCGCACAAACCTGCTCCGTGGAAGAAATACTGCCAATCCGATGGCGGCTTCTGTTTCAAATATCCCAGCTCGTGGACGAGTCTAGGCGAAATTTTCGGCAACAATGGAATCGTAGTTGCTCCTCCGCAGAAACAGGAGCGGACATTGTGGGATGAGATCACGGTCGCCATGGTCGCTCCGCCGCCTGAAGGCGACGAGGAAGGTCCGGGGTTAAATGGCGTGATCGAGCAGGCCACTGCCGGCTTGCGCGAAGGCGGCCTGAATTTCGAGACGTTGCAGCGACAGGAGCGAACCGTGGACCACAAGCCGGCGGAGCTTCTGAAAGTTCAGTACCACGACAAGTCGACCAATCGGCCATGGGTTGAGGAACTGGTCTTCATCGAGGGACCCGAGAACGAGATTTATTCTGTGGCGCTTAAGAGCGCTCCCGATAATTTGAAACGGTTGGAGCCGGTGTTTGCCGGAGTTTTGGAAAGCTGGACTCTTCCTCAACCCGAACCGCCCGCCGTCAACGATGACGACTCCAGCACTGAATCCACCGCTCCAGCCAAAAATCCTGCCACAACTTCACCCCACTGATGTCCTTACGACACCTTTCTACGATTGCCGAAATGAAAGCCGCCTGCCGCCAAATTACGCGCAGCGGCACGAGCCTGGGCTTTGTCCCTACCATGGGCGCCCTGCATGAGGGACACCTATCTCTGGTGCGCGCGTCAAAATCGCGCTGCGATATAACGGTGGTTTCAATCTACGTTAACCCGCTGCAATTCGCCCCGACCGAAGACCTCGGCAAATATCCGCGAACGCTGGAGCGCGACATCGCGATGCTGGAGGGACTCGGCGCAGACCTGCTCTTTCTGCCGACATCCGCCGAGATGTATCCCGCGGGCGCGCAAACCTACGTGCTGGTGAACGAGCTAAGCGGAAAGCTGGACGGCGTCTCGCGCCCCACTCACTTCCGGGGAGTCTCCACTGTGGTCACGAAGTTGTTTGAGATCGTACGGCCCGATTTTGCCTTCTTCGGGCAGAAGGACGCTGCTCAAGTCGCGGTACTCCGGAAGATGGTCAAGGATCTCGATATGGACGTCGAGCTGGTGGTCTGTCCCATCGTGCGCGAAAAAGACGGCCTGGCGATGAGTTCGCGCAACGCGTATCTCACGTCCGAACAGCGGCAGAAGGCGCTGGTACTGCAACGGTCATTGCAGCGGGTGCAAGCCGCCGTCGATCGCGGGGTGCGCGATGTGGCTAAGCTGTGTGAAATCGGCGCACAAACGATTGCCGAGGAACCCGCTGCCAGATTGGACTACTTCACAATTGTCGATCCCGACACGTTGGATCCTGTCGCCGACCTTTCGCGCGGAGCGTTGGTGGCTGTCGCGGCATATTTCGGGACTACACGGCTGCTCGACAATGTCCTGCTGGCGTAGTCAAGCTTCTGCTTTAGCGTCGTTGCGTTGCATGGTGCGGCTTTTCCATCCCGATATCCAGGCCGCGCCCAACAGCAGCACCACTGGATAACACTCCAGCGTGTAGCGCGGTTCGGGGTTAGACAGTGTTCCCAGGAAAGCTGAACGCAACACCACAAACAACAGCATCATGCCCAGGTAGCGCGGCCGTGGGCCGCGGATTAGGCCCATCACCGCTGCTATGATGAAGAGCAGGTTCAACGATCCCCAGAGCGTCGCAATCACACAGGCCTCGGTATCGTCCGCATACTCCCACCAGCGCGAGTTGAGCGGCAGCATCTCGGTGCGCGGCCGAAGCCACATGTCGGCAATCCGCAGCGCCGGCAGCCAGACGTAATAACGCAACCGATGGCGTCGAATCCGCTCTTTCGCCAAGCCCATGAATCGGGCGTTCGACTCCGGATTCACCACCAGCGTCCTGGCGTATCCATCGAAAACCGCCTGGGTTTGCTCCCGCTCCTCGGCGCTGTCGAAAGCTCTCGAGGGCATGAGGCCTAGATCGACCTTGTCGCCGGGGACCTGCCAGTAAACTTCTTCGGTGGAAACGTAATCGACTGCCCAGGTTCGCACCCACTTGTCGAAACCGTCGGGAACGAACTCGTCAGGATCGCTGGCCGAGCGCGGAACCAGGGGCTCGAAGCGGTGAAAGTCCTGCCAGTTGCGGAGCGTCCAGGGCACCAACGGCGCAATCGAGATCGCCAGCACCAAGGCTCCCGCCCAGAACAACCGTAAGCGCTCCGTGGGCCGCCTCCACATGCGCCACAGGAGGTACAAGCCGATTGCGACCAGGAGAATGCCGCCATCAGGCCTGAGCAGGATGCCGGCTGAAACGGCCAGTCCGCACCATGCCCACGCGCCAATGGTCTTCCTGCCTGTTTCCAACCCTGCCAACCCGGCTACAGCAGCATCCAGCGCAACCGCGACAAAAAAGATGCTGAGCGTCTCCGCCAGCGGCGCTACTGTGTAATTCGCGGTAAACGGACACAGTGCAGCGAGGAGAAAGGCGAGCCGGGCCGCACGTTCAGACACAGTGCGCCGCGCCAAATCTGCTATGAAAAAACAACCGGCCACGTCGATCACGATCTGGACCAGCAGCACCGCGTTGTAATGCTCGCTGCCAAACAGCGCGAAGCATGCGGCGAGAAACGCCGGATAACCCGGCAGGCGAATCCAGGTAGGCCGTGGGCCGTTGGCGTGGGTGAGGCCGAAAATTCCGTGGTTCAGCCAGTTCTTGGCTATATCGCCGTAGATGAGCGAATCTCCGGTGACATGGGGGAACTTGAAGTAGAACCACAGCCGCAACGCGAACGCAGCCGCAGTGACCAGCAGGAAATACTTACGGGATTGCCGCAGCATGCGCCAGAACGGCCGGGCGGACGGTAGCATTGGGCTCTCAGTCATCAGCCTTCATCGCGGCCATCGGCCGGCGCTCGCTGATCGCCAACGGCATGGGTGCGAATATAGCATCCGGGATGTGAGTTGCTGCAGCCAGGATGGGCAGCCCGATGATGGCAGTTTTAATCCCCTCTTCGGCTAACGGCTGACGGCCAAATGCTAATGGCTATGCCCCAGGGCGAGTCTATTTTGTCGGACTCGTGTTCAAGGAATTACGTATAGCTGCAAAAGACGCGAACCGCCAGCCGGCTCTAAGTAGCCGAAAACTGCCGCAATTTGCCCTCGTCCCCGCTGCCAGATACGATAAATTGACGTCGCACGATGCCTCAATCCAAACAAATCTTCTTCGATCCTGACCGTAAGCGCTGGCGCCGATTGCGGTTGGTGGTTGATACCAGCGTCATCGTAGTGACGCTGTTGATCGCTCTGTTTGTGGTCTCCGTGCTCCGTGGGTCGTCCGTGCCGAGCGTGGCCTTGCCCGAGGTCAAGCGGCCGTATCGTGCCTTGAAAGATAACCAGAAGCGCAAGCCGCCGCGACGGCTGAACACGCACCGCAAGACTAAGCGGCCCGCTTCGCAGGTTGTGCTGAACTCCGACGAAGGAATTCGCGGCGCCTTCTACGTCCAATGGGATGCTGCCAGCTTCGCGTCTTTGAAGGAATACTATCCGCAGATCGACTTGCTGTTCCCTGAGTGGATGCATGTTCTCACCGCCGATGGACGACTACAGTCGGTAACCGAGTTCAACAATCTCTTCGACGTCATCGATGAGAATGGCAAGCCGCGGTCCCTGGACGACAAGGTAATGGCCTTCCTAAAGGGCGAGAAGGCGCAGACCGAAGTATTTCCCCTGGTCAACAACTATGACCAGACCGACAACCAATGGAGCTCGGATACAGCTAAGTTCCTGGCTGACCCGGCGGCGCGCGCCCGCTTCATTCGTGAAGTGATGACGTTCCTGGCCAGCGATCAATACAAAGGTCTCACGCTGGACATCGAAGCTTTTCCTGAAAGCTCGCGGGACGACTACCGTCAGCTGGTTCAGGAGCTCTACACTCAGCTGCACCAGAAGGGGCTGAAGCTTTACATCTCCGTTCCTATCAATGACCGGGCCTTCGACTACCCGAGCATCTCGCAAATCTCAGACGGCCTGATCCTGATGAACTACGACGAGCACTATCCCGGAGGCGATCCCGGCCCCGTCGCCAGTCAGGATTGGTTCGTCAAGAACCTGCAAGATGCGCTGAAGGTCATTCCTAAAGAGAAGATTATCTGCGCCGTCGCCAACTACGGGTATGACTGGGCGATGAAGAAGGGCCAGAAGAAAGGCACTCCTCCGGAAGACATTCACAACGTATCGGCACAAGAGGCATGGATCGAAGCTTCGGACGCCGAGACGGACATTAACTTCGACGATGATGCGATGAATCCGCACTTCGCTTATCTCGACAACAATGTTCGTCACGACGTGTGGTTTCTTGATGGTGTAACCGCCCTCAATCAGATGCGCGCTGCTCACGCCTTGGGTATTGATACGTTCGCTTTGTGGCGCCTGGGTTCCGAGGACCGCTCGCTGTGGGCTGTGTGGGACAAGCCGTTCGAGGCCACAGCGCCTCCTAAATTGGACACTGTGCCTCCCGGGCAAGACGTCGACATTGAAGGTCAGGGCGAGATCCTGCATATCCAGTCGCGGCCGGCTGCCGGTGAGCGTCGCATTACTGTCGATGAAGGCACCAACCTTGTCCGCGATGAGATATTCAAAACGTTGCCGTCTCCCTACGTAGTAGATATGTACGGCGGCACACCAGAAAAGAAAGTTGCCATCACTTTTGACGACGGCCCCGACCCGGAATGGACTCCCAAAATTCTCGATTTACTGAAAGCCTACGGCGCCAAGGCGACCTTCTTTCAGATCGGCGCCGAGGTGGAAAAGTTCCCAGGGGTTGCCAAGCGGGTCTACGCCGAAGGCCACGAAATCGGCAACCACACTTTCACTCATCCCGACATCAGCAACATTTCCAAGCGCTACTTTGAAGTGGAATTGAATCTGACCGAGCGCCTGTTTGAGAGCAAGCTTGGCGTTAAGCCGGTGCTGATGCGTCCACCCTATGCTATCGACGAAGCGCCGGATACCGCCGATCAGGTGCGCCCGTTGGAATTAGCGCAGGATCTCGGCTACATCACGGTGGGCGAGAAGATCGATCCTAACGACTGGCGTGACGACCCGCCGCGCGAACCCGAGGAGATGGCGAAGGATGTACTTACCAATCTCCCACCGTGCGCTCCTACCAATCTGCGGTGTGGCAACATCATCCTTCTGCATGACGGTGGCGGCAACCGCAGTCGCACCGTCGCGGCGCTCGCCCTGATTCTGGAAGGCCTGAAAGAACGCGGTTATCAGGTGGTGCCTGTCTCGGAATTGATGGGCAAGACGCGCGCCGACGTGATGCCCCCCATCAGCACCAATGAACGCTGGGCAGCGTGGGTCGACAGCCTGAACTTCTCGCTGTTCGGATTGCTGCAATCGTTCATCATTTTCGTTTTCTTCGTCGGCGACATCCTGATGACCGGCCGCCTTGTTCTGGTGGGTGCACTGGCCATCTATGACCGCTATCACCGGCGCAAGAACATTGCTGATCCGAACTATCGGCCGGCTGTCGCGGTGCTAGTTCCGGCTTACAACGAAGAGAAGGTAATCGAGCGCACCGTGCGCTCGGTGCTGGACTCCGACTATCCGAAGCTGCGTGTCATCGTGATCGATGACGGCTCTACAGACGCGACCTTGGAGCTCACGCGCGCGGCCTTCAAGAAGGAGATTGCCGCCGGCCGGGTGACGGTACTTACCAAGGCGAACTCCGGAAAGGCAGATGCGCTTGATTACGGCATGGAACAGGTAACGGAAGAACTGTTTGTCGGCATCGACGCAGATACGCTCATCGCCCCCGATGCAGTTTCCAAGCTGGTGCCGCACTTCGCTAATCCCAAAGTTGCCGCCATGGCAGGAAACGCGAAGGTTGGCAATCGCGTGAACCTTTGGACGCGGTGGCAGGCGCTGGAATATATCACCAGTCAGAATTTCGAGCGCCGCGCGCTTAATACGCTGAATGCCGTGAGCGTCGTACCTGGCGCGATCGGAGCGTGGCGAACCTCGGCTGTCCGCGAGGCTGGTGGGTATCATCACGACACCGTCGCCGAGGACGCCGATCTCACCATGGCGCTTTTGCAGGCCGGTTACTGGGTGAATTACGAAGACCGCGCTCTGGCTTACACCGAGGCACCCAGTACGGCGAATAGTCTGATGCGGCAGCGCTTCCGTTGGTCCTTCGGGATCATGCAGGCGGTTTGGAAGCATCGGGCAGCCGTCAAGCAAAAAGGCGCTCTGGGTTGGGTGGCAATTCCCAACATGGTGATTTTCCAGATCCTGCTGCCGCTGGTTTCTCCCTTCATCGATATTATGTTCGTGGTGGGAGCAGTGACCTACTTCATCGACAAATATCGCCATCCTGAGTCGGCCAACGCCACGGACTTCCACAAACTAGTGGTGTACTTCGCCCTCTTCATGGTGATCGATTTCATCGCCTCCACCATCGCGTTCACTTTGGAGAGGCAACAGCCCGGCGGAAAACGAGACTTCCTGCTACTCGGCCATGTCTGGCTGCAACGCTTCGCCTATCGGCAGCTGTTCTCCCTGGTGCTCATCAAGACGCTGAAGCGCGCCATCGAAGGCGGCGGCTTCGCCTGGGACAAGCTGGAGCGCGCCGCCAACGTTCGCCAGCCGGTCACCGTCGTCCGGCAGAGGGAGGCACAGTGACTCCAGTCGCTAAGCCGGCCATCGACATGAGTGTCGACGTTGGCGGCATTGCCTTCAAGAATCCCGTGCTCGCCGCCAGTGGGACGTTCGGTTATGGCGTGGAATTCGAAGACGTCGTGACCTTGAACCGGCTGGGCGGCTTCGTAGTGAAGGGTCTTTCCCGCGAACCCATGGCCGGCAATCCTCCGCCTCGTCTGTTTGAAACGGCCGCGGGAATGTTGAATGCCATCGGATTGCAAAACATCGGCGCGCGCGGCTTTCTCGAAGAGAAGCTGCCGCTGCTACAGAAAATTCCGAACATCGTGTTTTTGTGTAACGTCTTTGGCCACTCGCAAGACGAGTACGAGGAAGTGGTTCGCATCCTGAACGACGGAGAAGGTATTGCGGGCTACGAGTTGAACGTCTCGTGTCCCAATACGAAGTGCGGCGGTCTTAGTTTCGGCAGTGATGCCCGAACGTTATTCGATGTGGTCAGTGCGGTGAAGAAGTTGGCCAGTCGCCCCGTGATCGTAAAACTCTCGCCCAACGTAACCAGTATTCCTGAAGTGGCGCGAGCGGCGGAAGAAGCCGGCGCCGACGCGATTTCACTGGTCAACACGTTTGTCGCGATGGCGATCGACGCCGAGACCCGCAAACCTCGCATCTCAAATGTGACAGCGGGACTCTCTGGCCCAGCCATCAAGCCCATTGCGGTTCGAATGGTGTGGGAAGCTGCAAAGACCGTCAAGATTCCTGTCATCGGACTGGGCGGCATCAGCACTGCCGAAGATGTGGTTGAGTTTATGCTGGCTGGCGCTTCGGCAATCGAAGTCGGCACCGTGAACTTTTGGGATCCCTGCGCCTGCGAAAATCTGGTGGACTCGCTGGAAAAGTGGTGCCTCGAGCATCGTATCGACAAAATCAGCGACTTGACGGGCGCCCTCGAAGTTTAAACGCCGCGGCGATTCGAGGCACAAGTCGCCAGTTAAGACACACTCTCCCCTTCGCTATTATTCCCGTACAATGCCCTGTTACTTCTGCAACGACGATTAACAAGGACGCAATCATGCCTCAGATCGAAAGTGAACGTAATGGTGGTGTGCTGCGCATTGCCATCAACCGTCCAGAGAAGAAAAATGCTCTGACGGGAGCGATGTATGACGAGTTGTCGAAGGCACTCGAAGGTGCCGAACAAGATTCCCAGACGCGCGTGATTCTGCTGCACGGCCAGGGAGACTCCTTCACGGCCGGCAACGATCTGGAAGACTTTCTCCAGAAGCCCTGGACGGGACAGGCGAAGCCGCCTGCGGTGCGCTTCATTCGAGCCATGGCCGAAGCTCGCAAGCCGATCATCGCGGCGGTACAAGGGTTGGCGGTCGGAGTTGGCACCACAATCCTACTGCACTGCGACCTGGTGTATGCCGCCGGCAACGCAAAGTTTGTCATGCCGTTCATCAATCTCGGCATCGTTCCGGAAGCCGCTTCGACTGTACTATTGCCGGCGTTGATAGGACATCAGCGTGCCGCTGAGTTATTCATGCTCGGCGCTCCTTGCAGCGCGCAACGCGCTTATGAAATGGGGCTGGTTAACGCGGTGGTAGCTCCGGAAAACCTGCTGTCGACTGCGTCTGCCGTCGCGCAACAACTGGCCGACAAACCGGCGGGAGCATTGCTCGCCTGCAAGGATCTGATGAGACGCGCTTATAAAACAGAAGTGGCGCGAGCGCTTGGCGAAGAGGTGTCAGTCATAGCCGAGCGACTGGATTCTCCGGAGACCAAGGAGGCGCTTACGGCATTTCTGGAGAAGCGCAAGCCTGACTTCTCCAAATTCCGTTAGTACCATTTAAGCGATCTTCGCCTGTGACTTAGCAGTTGCTTGCGCGAAAACGCGCGGCAGAATTCCCTCCTTGACGTTCGCGTCAGGAAGGATTACCTATGAAAGAATCGGTTTTTGCGAACGGGGTAGTGAACCTCAATCATTTGGCAACAGTATGGTTATAGTATCCGAAGTTTTTGATCGCCTTCGGCAAGCTACTGCCAAAGACCCCAGTGTGTTGTTAGAACTTTGCAACGAGTATCTTGCCGAAGCTCGGACTACGGTTAAACAACTGCGCGAAGCGATTGCTGCTCAAGATGCAGGAAGCGTGCGTGAACGCGCACATTACCTAAAGGGTAGCAGCCTGATGATCGGAGCGCAGGATTTGTCGCAGCAATGCGCTGCACTGGAAAAGATGGGACGCGATTCCAATCTTGGCGAAGCTAGACAGACACTGGAGCAGGCAATAGCTGCGCTTGACGCGGTAGAAAATGAATTAAGGAAAGAGCTCGGCCCTGCGGTACGTCCGGCCGAAGGATCAGCAGCATAGAAATAGACCATCCCTCAAGCGAGGAAATAAGATGGCGGTAACCCCGATCAAGGTACTGATTGCCGACGACCATCCGGTGGTACGGGTCGGCTTGCGCAACATGCTCCAGTCTGATGGCCAGATCAAAGTTGTGGCCGAAGCCAAGGACGGAGTTGAGGCGCTCCACATGGTTCGCACCTTGCGTCCAGATATCCTGCTGCTCGATCTTGCCATGCCCAAAATGCCGGGGCTGGATGCGCTGCGTGAATTGACCAACGAAAGTGGACCCACTCGCGCCATCGTTCTCACGGGACAAATCGATAAACGGCAAATCTTGGAAGCGCTTCAACTTGGCGCCCGAGGCGTACTTTTGAAAGACGCGATCGGGGCTCACCTTTCCGCGTGCATTCATGCCGTCATGCAAGGTCAGTATTGGCTGGAAGGACGACCGGTTCAGAATTTAGTGCAGGTCCTGCGCGATCTCGCAGCTCAGACGGCTCCTCCCCCGCGCAAGACATTCGGCCTGACCGCGCGAGAGCTGGAAGTAGTCACCCTCATCACCGAAGGTTCGACTAATAAACATATTGCCGAAACTTTTGGAATTAGTGAAGAGACCGTCAAGCGGCATCTTACAAACATCTTCAACAAAATTGGGGTTGGCAATCGTCTCGAGTTGGCTTTATTTGCCCTGAACCACAATCTGCTTCCGCCCTCGGAACCCAGTTAACACGAAATCCAAGTTCGCATCCCGCCCGATTAACAGAGCTGGGACATGAATCTTTCTCTTCCCGACTCGGGTTCCCGGCCCGTTACTCTGTCGCTTCCTGCCTGAGAAGGTACTTCCCCAGCGACTGGCCGCCAGCTAGGTTAAGCAGAGAGTCTGCTATGGACGACGGTCAGAAGTGGGATCCTATCCTGAGTTCCGTTCCGTTAGTGAATGCGGTTCTGTGCGCCGATTGCGAGGTCATCAGCAACAGCGGAGGCGAAAGCTGTGAAGTTTGCGGTAGCCGCTCGCTGCTGAGCCTGGGACGCGTTCTCGGAGGATGCATCGAAGGCGAACGCGCAATCCTCGTGGAACTTGATCCTCAGCGTGTTCGCAATGGATTCACCGTGCTGGTCAACCCCGATGCGGCGGGCGTTCTGCAACGCCGACGACGGAATGGCAACGGCTAAATCCTGCAACCTATAAAACTATCCGGTGACAAACGGCGACGGCTCATAGCGATCCCAGGAGATCCGCGCAGTCCCTGTAGATAGCCGTTGCGCCTGCCGTTCGTAGCTGTTCTTCCGGAAATCCGCCGCTTAAAACTCCGACACTCGTGATTTTTAGCTTGCCCGCAGCAATGCAATCGTAGGGCGAATCTGCAATAGTAGAGCTTCTGACGCGCTAATGTTCCCCGGTCGCTCCAGCGCGGCCTGGAAAATGCCGGGATGGGGCTTTGATCAAGTTGCTCCTTTTGCTTTCGCAAACAAAAACACCGGCAACCGTGGGCCGGTGTTTCCGAGGTGCTGCCAACGCTTAGGCTGCTTTCTTGCGCGGGACCTTCGCTCCCGACTTGCGAGCCTCGCTGATGCCGATTGCGATTGCCTGCTTGCGGCTCTTCACTTTCGCGCGTCCGCGCGACTTGAGCTTGCCTCGCTTGTACTCGCGCATCACCTTGCCGACTTTGCTCTGCGCTTTGCTACTGTACTTGCGGCCTTTGCTGCTCTTCGAACTCCCTGAAGAAGAACGCGAACGGCTGGACTTCTTGGCCGCAGTGGACCGCGATGTTCCGCGATGAGAAGTCTTCTTGCCACCGCCACTCGCCGAACTCCGACGGCGCGACGAACTAGAACGTTTCGTATGCGATTTGGTTGCTGCCATAATTGATCTAGCCTCCTGCCTAGGTCAGACGCTCACCAGTGCAACGCGGGTTGTAGGCCAGTCGCGTAACGCGGCAGGTGCTCCGCTGCGTGCCAGAACGCCTGGTACGAGTTGCGCAGTATCGGGCAGAACGACGATACTGCTCACACACGAGCGTAGCTTCGCCTGCTTCGTAGCTGTCTTGGCCTGGCCCATCTCGCGTGCGGAGGATGAAATGTTTAAGGGATTTCGCGATTTCGTTTTGCGCGGCAACGTTGTCGATCTGGCAGTAGGCGTCGTGATTGGTGCGGCTTTTGGAACGGTCGTTACCGCATTCGTTAAAGACCTGCTCACTCCGGTGATCGCAGCCATCGTGAAGAAACCCGATTTCTCCGGCTTCTCCTTTGAACTCAATGGCGCCAAATTCCCTTATGGCGACTTCATCAATGCCCTGATTTCATTCCTGCTGATCGCAGCCGCAGTGTATTACTTCGTAGTGCTGCCGGTAAATTCGCTGATGAAACGCTTTGAGAAGCAGGCGCTTCCCGACAAGAAGAAATGCCCGGAATGCGAGAGCGACATTCCGGTGACCGCGCACAGGTGCGCTTTCTGCACGCAGCAAGTAGCTTAACTAATTCGTCTATGCTGTTTTCTGTGTTGCCAGGTGGGATGCGCTGAGCCCGGCACCGTGAAGCCTGTGTTTCTGCCAGAAGGTGTAGCCGAACCATAGTCCGCCGAATAGCAAGAGAAGAAGCAACGCCATCGCGGTGCTGGTCCCGGCTCCAATTCCGGTAATGCGGGACACAACATAGAAGTCACCGCTAATTCCCAGCGCGAGGAACACCATCGCCATAAGCAAGACTTTGCTGGTGACGTGGTGGAGTTTCTCGCTGTCTTCGCCCTGGTCGACGATGCGGTGATAGGCCGCCGGCAGGATCAGCAGAATTGTGCACACCGCAACCGAAGTCAGGCTGGCCAGGTGCATCAACTTCCACGCCATCGGGATCTCAGTAAACTTGCTCATCCACATGATGATCAACTGAAAGCCCAATAAGGCTTGTGCCCCGGGCAGCACCACGCGGCATTCGATCAGGACTTGTTTGAGCCGAGTGGTGAGGTTGGTCTCTTCTTCAGCTTTCATATCAATTTCCCTCAAGGGATCGATCATCGCGTGCAAATCCATACGTCCCAGCCTGCGAGTCCTGGCCACTATCTCCAAGCCGTACCAGCAGAGGAGAGCGATTCCCGTGACGATTCCCGCATAAACTGCGGAAGCCAGGGTCCCGAAAATCCAGTGTGCCCCCAGAAAAAACGTAAATCCCATCGACAGGGCGAAAGGAAGCAGGCCGGCAGAAACCGTTGCAGTCGCCAGTCGGTGCAACTTTGCCGTATTACGCCCGTGTAGAACGATTCGATGATAGGGAGCCGGCACCAGCAGCACTCCCAGGCCCACCAGCATGAGCCCTAAGCCGGCCAGTTGGAGTTGCTGGGTATAAGGCGCCATCTTCTCGAAGCCAGGTTCGAAGAACGTTCGGAAGCTGAAGCCGATCAAGATCTGAATTCCGAGTACCAGAATGCGGGTCTCATTCAGGGCATTCTCGATTTTGTCTTTAAGCTTGGCCATCGACGCGGGAAAAGTTACCAGAATGTTACTAAGTACATTAGGATTCCCACCCGCCTCGCCGGAGTTGTTCTCTGGGCACAAGAAATAATCCAAAGGCAACTACAACCCTCTGTAACCAAAGCATTTAGGCGGAAAATCGAAGCTCGAATTTATATGCTATTTATGCTAAAATCTAAATAGGTTGATGGGCGCTTAACTCACTGAAATATTTGGTAGATAACGGTTTTATCCGCCGTTACTAACACCGCAAACGCGACCCGCCGAAGTGACAGCCTGCTCTCAAATGCAGGTTGCCGAATGAAATGGAGCAGGATGGCCTCGAAAGATTCCCAAGAAGCCGCCGCAGCGGCTTCTGAAACGAACAACTCGCTCGAAATCGGCAAGGAAAAGCTTCCCGCTAAGAACGGAAGAAACGGCAATGGCTCGTCGGACGGAGAGTACAACGCCGATTCCATCAAAGTTCTTGGCGGCATGGAAGCGGTTCGCAAGCGCCCCGCCATGTATATCGGCTCGACCGGCGAGATGGGTCTGCATCATCTGGTTTACGAAGTTGTCGACAACTCTGTCGACGAGGCGCTGGCAGGTTTCGCCGACCGTATCGATGTAACCATCCTCATCGATAACTCCGTCACTGTGGTCGACAACGGCCGTGGTATTCCGACCGACGAAATGGAAGTGGACGGCGAGCGACTGCCTGCGGCGCAGGTGGTAATGACCGTGTTGCACGCCGGCGGCAAGTTTGATACCTCGACGTACAAGGTTTCTGGTGGCTTGCATGGCGTGGGCGTCTCTTGCGTCAACGCTCTTAGCCACCTGCTGGAGCTCGAGATCTGGCGCGACGGCTCCGTCTGGGAGCAGAGTTACTCCAAGGGCGAACCTACCTCGAAGCTGAAGAAGACTGGCACCACCAAGAAGCGCGGGACCAAGGTTCACTTTCTTCCCGACAAGGAAATCTTCACCGTCAGCGAATTCAACTACGACACCTTGGCGCAGCGCTTGCGCGAGATGGCATTCCTCAACAAGGGTTTGCTGATCACGTTGACCGACGAGCGCACGACAGATCAGAAGTCGGGTGAGCCGAAGAAGGCTGAGTTCAAGTACAACGGCGGCATTGCGGAGTTCATCAAGCACCTGAACCGCGGCAAGAGCGTCCTGCATGACAAGCCGATCTACATGGAAGCCGAACGTGATGGGGTCGCCATGGAGATCGCGCTCCAGTACAACGACGCTTATTCCGAGACGGTGTTCAGCTTCGCCAACAACATCAACACTGTCGATGGCGGCTCTCACTTGTCTGGCTTCCGCACTTCACTGACGCGCACTATCAACGCTGCGGGACAAAGCCTCGGGCTGTTTAAGGACGTGAAGGAAAACCTCAGCGGCGATGACGTTCGCGAAGGTTTGGTGGCCGTCGTCAGCGTGAAGTTGCCGCAGCCGCAGTTCGAAGGCCAGACCAAGGGCAAGCTCAACTCTGATATCGCGGGTACCGTGCAGGCCTTCGTTAACGAACGCCTGGGCGCTTTCTTCGATCAGAATCCGCCAATTGCGAAGAAGATCATCAACAAGGCAATCGAGGCATCTCGTGCTCGCGAAGCTGCCCGTAAAGCGCGCGATCTGACCCGCCGCAAGGGTGCGCTCGACGGCGGAGGCCTGCCGGGCAAGCTGGCCGACTGCTCAGAGCGCCAGCCGGAGCGCTGCGAAGTATACCTGGTTGAGGGCGAGAGCGCCGGTGGCACGGCCAAGCAGGGCCGCGACCGCCGCTTCCAGGCCATCCTGCCGCTGAAGGGCAAGATTCTGAACGTTGAGAAAGCGCGCTACGACAAGATGCTGGGCCATGAAGAAATTCGCGCGATGATCACGGCGCTTGGCACCGGCATCGGCAAAGACGACTTCGATGCCTCAAAATTGCGCTACGGCAAGATCATCCTGATGACAGATGCCGACGTGGACGGCTCGCACATTCGCACCCTGCTGCTGACCTTCTTTTTCCGCCACATGCAGGAGCTCATCAAGCGCGGCAACGTTTACATCGCACAGCCGCCGCTCTACCGCATCAAGAAGGGCAAGTTCGAGCAGTACATCAAGAACGACGCCGAATTCGTGCGGGTGATGGTCAAGCGCGCCGCCGATGGACTTGTGGTCCGGTATGGCGAAGGTGCGGCAGCTCTGGAAGGCGCTCCTCTGACCAAGTTCATGACTACGCTTAACGACTTCATCGGCTTCTTCGACAAGGTGGACAAACGCATCCGGGACCAGAAGATCACCGAGCTCATTTCCAAAGCCGATCTGGTGAAGCGCGCCGATTTCGAAGGCGACAGCAAAAAGGCGCCGCAGAAAATCACTGCGCTGGAAAAAGCCTTGAAGGCGATTGCGAAGGAGCGCGAAATCAAGGAAGTGAAAGCTCCGCACTTCGAAGAGGAGCACAGTCTGTGGGAGTTGAGCTTCATTAACTCGCAGGGCGCTGAGCACGTTATCAACTGGGAACTGGCTTCAACGCCTGAGTATCGCCAGATGATGTCGAAGTACAAGCAGATCGAGCAGTACATGCAGCCGCCCTATTTTATCGAGATGGTGAAGAAAGACAGCGGCCCCAGCGTCAAAGATGAACTCAGCGACGCCGAGCGGGCTGATCAGGAGAAGGTCGAGCAGAAGAGCCCGAAGGCCTCCAAGCGCAAGAATGAGGGAGAGACGGTGGAGAAATCTTCTCCCCGCGAGTTGTTCGAATACGTGCTCAACGAAGGCCGCAAGGACTATACCATCCAACGTTACAAAGGTCTGGGCGAGATGAGTTCGCAGCAGCTGTGGGAAACCACGATGGATCCCGAGCGCCGCACGCTGCTCTCGGTAAAACTTGAGGACATGACGGAGACAGAAAACATCTTCACCACGCTAATGGGCGAAGACGTCGAAGCGCGTCGCAAGTTCATCGAGGACAATGCCTTGGAAGTGAAGAATCTGGACATCTAGTTTCGGCGACGCCCAAAGCGCACCTTTGAGACTCTGCCCAAAAGAGATATTCAAGGTGCGCTTTCACTTTTCCTTTCCTTGCTAGTGAACACTGACCAATGTCGTCACTGTCTTCGTCCCGACCTTGCCTTTTGCGATCACACTTGCACTTACGCGATCTCCTGATGCTCTGGCGCAGTCTTGTCGAGCGAAATCACGCTTCGGGCGTAAAGGGCAATGCCGGGGACGGCACTAATCCCGTGAGCAAAGATGCTGACCAGCACGGTCAGCATCACCGCAGCCCGTATCGCAGATTCTGCGGGAAGATGTACCTCCTGCTGCAGGTAGACCACTCCTAAAACAATTGAGGCCAGCCCGCGAGGGCCGAACCATCCCATAAAGAAAACGCTGGCGCGGCTCAGGCCTGTGCCGATAAGGCCGATGGCCACTGGCACGATCCGCGCCACCGTCAGGCTAAGAATCGCGTACACGGCTGTCGCCACGGTGAACAGCCGCCAATCTCGCACCACTGCCATGCCAAAAAGAAAGAACACGGAAAGATTGAAGACTTGTCCCCATTCTTCCGCAAACTCGACGCTATGCTTGCCGGCGTCTTTGAACCCAACTTGCACTGCCAGGCCGGCGACGAATGCCGCAATGAACATACTTGCGTCCACCATGTCCGACACCACCAGGCAGAGCAGAGGCAGCGCCACCAAAGCGATTTGCTGAAACGATTCTGCTATCCACTCTCTGCGCCGGGCGATTCCCAGCAGCCACCCTCCCACTAAACCAATCGCCGCCCCGACCAGCACGCCGAGACCGAGCTGCTCTCCGATGAATTGCACCAAGCTGGCCGCACCGCCTTCGATTCGAGCGGCAGCGAGCGCGATAAAGAAAAGCAGAAAGGGCACGGAAAGTCCGTCGTTCAGCCCGGCTTCTACATTGAGCGCCTGGCGGACCCGCATCGGCACCTGCGGACTGTTCACAATGATTTGTCCCAGACCCGCGTCCGTGGGCGCCAGGATGGCTCCCAGAATTCCTGCTTCCCAAATTGAAAAGCTGGGGAAGACGAGCTTCGCTGCAATTGCTCCCAGGAGAATTGTGAGCAGCATACCCACGCTCAGCAGACGAGCCGGAAGATTTCGTATTCCCCGCAGGATGTTCAAGTCTGTGCGGCTGGCGTCTGTAAAAAGCAGCAGCACCAGCCCGACCTCTGCAAGATGTAGAAATATTTTGGGTGTTCCTCCGGAAGCCAATATTCCGGGCAGCGACGAGAACATCAGCATGCCGGCAACCGTGAATACGATGGGAGCTGTTACCACCGTATGTTCCAGATATTGGGACAGGAGACTGTACACGAAAAGAACAGCGAGAAAGACGACGAGAGGCGTCATTGCAGGTATCCCCGTGATCGCCGTCAATAGCACAAGGCATTTACCGCCGCCCCGATGACAGCGTCCACTCGCTTGATGTAGTTGGTATGACTCACGATTGTGCGACGTTGTCCTGGACAAAGCAACCGCGACGTATCTACGGCGCTTCGTGTGTACAGGCTTTACTTGCTTCGATTTTTTCTTCCTGCCCCGGCGTGTTACAACAAAAGCGCATGTCCTTTTCCGCTATTCGATCGCGCATTGGTCTGCCTCAGTTAATCGCGCTGCTTCTGCTGATCTTCTTCGCTCTGCAATGTGTCTGGTTCATCGCTCACCGGTCCTTAACGGCCCTGGAAGGCGTATACGTCGAAGCCGGCCTGCTGCACCTGGAAGGCCTGGCGAGGGCCGGCTCAGCCCAGTACAGCCCACTGGTGCCGCTGCTGGCGGGAATTCCCGCGCGGCTGAGCGGTGCCGAGAAGCACCTCACTCAGCTGAACGACTATCGCTTTGCCATGCGCCTGCCGTTCGTTGTGATTGGCTTGCTCCTGGCGGCATCGCTCTGGTACGTGGCACGCCGCCTCTATGGAAATTTCGGGGGATACATTGCCCTTGCCCTGTTCTGCTTTTTTCCGTTGACGGTGGCTAACGCCAGCGAGATCGGCCCCGCGATCGTCGGGGCCTGGGGAGGGTTCGGGCTGATCTTCACCAGCATAGCGGTGGCGCACACGCTGTATGCCCCCCGCGAAGTTGTGCTGTGGAACTGGCGTCGCATTCTGCTGATGGGCCTCTCCATCGCCATCTGCGTGGGAGCTCGCTTTTCCTTTTGGATACTTCTACTGCCGGCCCTGCTGTTCATGTTGTGGGTAGGACACGTGCGTCGTGGCGCAGTGCTGGCCATCTTCGGGGCGGCGTGTGCCGCGGCCCTGATCATGTTGAGCGCACTCTATGGCTTTCGGCCGGTCGTCTTCTTCAGAGCGCTGCGCAGTGCGGACTGGCTCGAAATCGCTTCGCCTGACATCTTCTCGCCCGGCCTGAAATCACTGCTTCAGAGTTTTTTCCTGGAGAACGGACTGGGGCTGGTCGTCCTGATGGCGGTCAGCGTGATTACATTTATCGTCTGGAAGCGGGCCAGGTTTTTCGGTACAGCGGCTCCTTTACTGGTTGGCGTCCTTTTGTTCACATACGCATTACGAATGCACTTTTCCGCTTACACCTTCCTGTTTCTCGCTCTCCCGTTCATTGTTTTGTTCATGGCGGGCGTTTCGGTGGATTTGCTGGAGAGCCGTTACGCCTTAGCCGCAAACGCTGTGGTTTTCGGAGTGCTCGTGGCCAACGCCATGATCGACGTTTATGGCCTGATGAACTTCACTTCTCGCACCCGATGAAAACTTTGCCGCATCTAACGGGTTGGAATACACTGAAGGGCCATGCGGGGCGCGAGCCAATTCGTAACGGCACGTCTTAGTCAGCGAGCAGTAAGCAGCGTTGCGTTCCTGGCCGTGGCATTTGCTTTCAGCCTGCCTTCCATCGCGCAGGGTCGCGGCGGGCCACCATCCACAACCATGGTTGACGGCCACTTCTTGGCTCCAGCTCCCAGTGTTACTTCCATCGGCGGACGACACCTGCCGCCACCCTTACCGAGCGTCACCTCTATCCCTAATATGGGAACTGGCTACCACTACGGTTATGGCCACGGCTACTACGGAAATCGGGGATATCGAGGCGGCTACGCGTATTCTGTTCCTTACTACTATTACCCGCTGGATGACCCCGGCGCTTATGGCTATGACTACGTAGGGGGCGGTCCCGATCTCTATTCCGGACCTACGCTTGGACCAGACCAGAATCCGCACATCATCGTGGAGCAACCGCCGGCACGCCCGTACGCCGGCTATCCGCCTGAGGAAGCGTACGCTGGTCCACCGCCGCAGCCTGACCCGCCGCCAGCGCCCTCTGTTGCCGATCTGAAGCCCGGGGAGCCTACCGTGCTGGTGTTCCGCGACGGCCACAAACAGGAAGTCACCAACTACGCCATCATGGGCGATACCCTCTACGTCTTCGATCAGGGGCGCAAGAAGATCGCGCTTGCCGATCTGGATATGCCTGCGACCATGAAGGCCAACGACGATCAAGGGCTCGAATTCAACGTTCCGCCCGGACCGGCAGCCGCTCCTGCGAAGAAAAAGAATGCACCGATTCCGCAGAGTGCCTCGCCCGATCAGCAGAGCACCAATCCTCTGAACGTCGCTTCTACCGCCGACTAAGGCTGCGCTCCAAACTCCGAAATCGGTACCCGCCGTAAAGCTCTCAAAAGCTTGGAATTAAGCCGCCCACGGCCGCCAAACCCGTCCGAAAAAGCAGGCGATTTCATGCTATAATCGTAGTTGCTCATCAAGGGATAATCTCCTGAATTTGCAATGACTTGCGAGCGATGCGGCACAGTTTTTTGCAGGCTGCGCGCCGCTGGTTTTGCGCCCGCATAACGGAGCAATCGCGGTTCTCTGAATCGAGCGCAAGATGGCCTTGCGCGTCGACCGCAAATGAAGTTTAAGAAGGGACAAGCTGGAGCCTGAGCGCTGACAGCTAAAGCTACATGGCAGACGATCCGAATCAACAATTACCCCTCGACAATATCGGCCCGGGCGCGGCCAACGTGCAGCCTGTCAACATTGAAGAGGAGATGCGTCGCTCGTATCTCGACTATTCGATGTCGGTCATCATCGGCCGCGCGCTGCCCGACATACGCGACGGCTTGAAGCCGGTGCATCGCCGCATTCTGTACGCCATGCACGATATGGGCGTGTTGCACAATCGCAAGCACATGAAGTGCGCCGGCGTCGTCGGCGAATGCCTGAAGAAATATCATCCCCATGGTGATAGTGCCGTGTACGACGCAATGGTGCGTCTGGCGCAGCCCTGGAGTTTGCGCTATCCCCTGATTGATGGCCAGGGAAACTTCGGCTCTGTCGACGGTGATCCGCCCGCAGCCTACAGGTACACCGAGTCGCGCCTGACCGAGATCGCGGAAGAGTTGCTGGCCGACATCGATAAAGACACGGTCGACTTCGTCGCCAACTTCGACGACACGACGGTCGAGCCGATGGTCCTGCCAACCCGGGTTCCCAATCTGCTGGTGAATGGCTCCAACGGCATCGCGGTCGGCATGGCGACCAACATTCCGCCGCACAACCTTACCGAGATCGTCGACGGCTGCATCACGCTGGTGAACAACCCGCACGCCACACTGGCCGACTTGTTGAAGTTCGTGCAGGGTCCCGATTTCCCCACTGGCGGCTTCATCCACGGGCGCAGCGGCATCACCGAGGCCTATCGCACAGGACGCGGCCGCTTCATGATGCGCGCCAAGGCTGCCATCGAACACATCAACAAAGACAAGGACGCCATCGTCGTCACCGAGATTCCTTATCAGGTCAACAAGTCGACCCTGATCAAGCGCATCGCTGAGCTGGTGAACAACAAAGTCATCGACGAGATCAGCGACGTGCGCGATGAAAGTGATCGCGACGGCATGCGCATCGTTATCGAGCTGAAGCGCGGATGCGAGCCGCAGATCGTGCTCAACCAGCTCTTCAAGCATACCTCGATGCAGGAAAGCTTCAGCATGATCTTCCTGGCCGTAGTCAACGGCCAGCCGAAGGAAATGGGCCTGGTGCAGGCCATCCAGCACTTCGTCGATCACCGCATCGACGTAGTGCGGCGGCGCACTGCCTACCTGCTGATGAAGGCTCGCGAGCGCGAGCACGTGTTGGAAGGCTACCAGGTCGCCTTGGACCGCGTGGACGATGTGATCCGCATCATCCGCGGCAGCGAGAACCGCGCCGAGGCTCGCCTCAACCTGGTGAACTACTTCACCGGCAAGACGGTGAACGTCGCCGAAGGCAAGGCCGGCAAAGCGGCCGCGCTTAAGGGACTGGTACCAACAACCCTGACCCGTCCATTCGACGCGGTGCAGGCCGACGCCATCCTCGAACTGCAATTGCACCGCCTCACACGGCTCTCCATCGACGAGATCCTGAAAGAGTTGGCGGAAGTGCGCGGCCGTATCGCCGAGTACGAAGCCATCCTGGGCAGCGAGAAGAAACTGCGCGGCGTCATCATCAAGGAACTGGAAGAGGTCAAGAAGAAGTACGGTGACGAGCGCCGCACCATCATTCAGGACGAAGCCGCCGAGATCAATCTGGAAGACCTCATCGCCGACGAGCAGGTCGCGGTGACGGTCAGCCACTCCGGCTACCTGAAGCGCACGCCGATCTCGACGTACCGCCAGCAGCGCCGTGGCGGCACTGGTCGCAAAGGCATGAGCACGCGTGAGGAGGATTTCGTTGAGCGCCTGTTCGTCGCCTCCACCCACGATTACATTCTGATCTTCACCAACACTGGACGCGTGTATTGGCTGAAGGTCTACGAGATTCCGGAGCTGAGCGCCGCGGGTAAGGGCAAAGCCATTGCTAACCTGGTGTCATTACAGCCGGGTGAAAACGTGCGCGCCCTGTTGACCGTCCGCGATCTGGAAGAGGAAGGCAAGTTCGTCTTCTTCGCCACTCGCAGCGGCACCGTAAAGAAGACGGCGCTGAAGGACTTCAGCAATGTGATGTCGCGCGGCATCATCGCTATCGGCATCGAGACGGAGGACGAACTGGTCGCCGCTAACTGCACCGATGGCAATCAGATCATCTTCCTGGCAACCCACGAAGGCATGGCCATTCGCTTCGACGAAGAAAATGTTCGTCCCATGGGTCGTCCTGCCTACGGCGTCCGCGGCATGGACCTGGAACGCGGGGACTACATCGTCGGCATGGCCGTCACGCCGAAGGAGCGCAAGAAGTCCAAGGACAGCGAAGCTGATCAGTCGAACCTGATTCTGTCCGTCACCGAGGCCGGCTACGGCAAGCGCACCGATGTGGACGAATATCGCTTGCAGACGCGCGGCGGCAAGGGCGTCATCAACGTGAAGACAACGGCGCGCAACGGCAAGGTCGTGTCCATCATGCTGGTGAACGAAAAGTCGGAGGTGATGGTGATCAGCCAGTTCGGCAAGATCATCCGCATCGACACCAAGAACATTCGCGAGGCTGGACGCTCAACTCAGGGCGTACGCCTGCTGCATCTGGAAGAAGGCGATCGCCTGGCTGCGGCATCGGTCATCCCGCCGGAGGAAGCCGTGGAAAACGGCAACGGCGAAAGCGGCATACTGGTGCAATAGAACGCAATAACAACGAACAACAGGGTGCCCCATCCAAGCTGGTGTTGCTTGGGTGGGGCTTTTCGTTTTTACTTCGAATCAAAAGTGTACTGAGACCCAAGCTGCCCAAACTTTTCGCGAAACCTACGCGTTCTGCGTCTGCCACATCTGCATTTCGTCTGCGGACGGGCCGTACATTCCGGGAATCTCAATCTCATTCAAGCGCAGGTAAACGCCCAACTGTGCGCGATGATGGATGAGATGGTTCATCACCATGCCGCGATAGCAGGCAGCGCGCGGCATCGCCATGATCGTATTGCCTTTCGTGTCCTTTAGGCTCCAGATAACGCCGAAGGCTTCATCGTTGGCCGCTGCCAGCGCTTCACGTCCGGCCTTGGAATTCTCATCGAACTTGTCGAGCACTTCATTGCGCGTCTTGGGCTGGAATGGCACAAAATTCTCCATATCAAGTTCCAGCACCTCTTTCGTGAACGTCTCCTTGGTCCAGCCCGGCAATTCGGAAACGTGGCCGGCGAGCCGGTTCATGGCCATCGATTTCGGGTGAGGTTTATAGTCGGTAAGCTTTTCAGGAAGGCGTTCGAGCATCTTGCGCGTATTCGCCATCTCCGAGTCAAACTCGGGCAGCAGCATGTCACGGATAGCCATCGAGAGCTCCATTCCGCAGTAGCGGGCACCAAACTACGATATCAAGAATCCGGAGCCGAAGCTGGCCGCGCGGGATGAGTGACGCACCCCGCGAGATGGGGTGGCGAGGCAGTGTACAATTTGCACTCAGATTTCCCATGAGCCTTCTCGCCGATCTCTCTCTTTTCAGAATGAAGATGAACCACGGCCCGGACCGCGCGCGTTGCGGGGAGCTTGGGCCAGCACGATGAAGCCTCCGGAGTCTTCAGGCCGTCGTACAGCTGCATTTGTTATTTACAACATCGCTGCTACGCTCGTCCTGCTGCTGGTGCTGGAAGGGTTGGCCAGTGCCTACTACACCTTTCGCGACGCTTTCTCGACGCCGCCGGTGGCGGAGAGTCTCTACACGCAATACGATCCTGATCTCGGCTGGATCAATCTTCCCAACGTCTATCTTCCCAACATGTACGGCCGGGGGAAGTATCTGAAAACCAACTCGCAGCGCTTTCGCGACAATACGGATTTCTCTAAGGAAGTGCCGCTGGGCAAGACGCGCATCATCTGCTCGGGCGATTCTTTTACGTTCGGCTTTGGTGTGGACAACGATCACACCTGGCCACAGCTCCTCGCCTCGCGGAATCCCAATGTCGAAACGGTCAACATGGGTCAGGGTGGATACGGCGCCGACCAGGCGTATCTCTGGTACAAGCGTGACGGTGCCGTGCTCGATCACGACATCCAGATCCTGGCCGTAATTTCGCCGGACCTGTACCGGATGCAGCACTCGTCGTTCAACGGCTACGGCAAGCCGATGTTGAAACTTGAGAACGATCGGTTGATAACAACGAATGTCCCCGTTCCCCGCTCTATGGAAGTCTGGTCGCCACGGCTGGTGCGCGTCGAAAGCGCCTTGTCGAACCTGAGCCTCACGCGCCTGTTGCGGGGCGCCTTCCATTTTCATAGTGGCAATACCGAAAGCACGCCGCGCAGTGAACGCAATCAGGAGACGGCGCAGGTCTTCTCACACATGCTCGACGATCTGGCAGCCAACAATCGCGCGACCAACAGCGTACTAGTTTTGGCTTACCTGCCGATCCGAGAAGAGCAAGGCGGCGATTCGGCCGTGTCGTGGGGCAAGTTCCTGGCCGAGTGTGCGCGCCAGCGCGGCATCCTCTACCTTGATTTCAGCGACGACTTCCACCGCCTCTCTCCTGCCGACCTGGACAAGCTCTATATCGCCAAGGGTGCCGTGGATTTTCCTGGCGCCGCCGGACACTACACGGAAGCCGGAAACGCGTTTGTGTCGGACCTGATCTTCCGGCGCCTGCTCGCCAATCCTGAGACCGCGGCAAAGCTGCACGTGCAGGCGGCGAAGTAGTAGCATTCGGTCCATACTGATTTCACCGCCGGTCGTCCCACAATCGCTGACAATCTGAGTCTCGTCTCGCCTGAAAGAATCTGATGAATGTCGGGAGGTTTGCGTGGAAAAGGTAAACTTGGCGCAGAAATTTTCACTGTTTACGGAGCAGTACAGCCCCAAGATCGTGGGCGAAGTGAATGATGCGTACGTCAAGCTGGTGAAGTTACAGGGCGACTTCATGTGGCATCACCATGACGAGGAGGACGAGCTGTTCTTCGTGGTGAAGGGCGAGTTGCATATGAAGGTGCGCGAGAACGGAGCAGAGCGCGAGATGGTGATCGGCCCGGGCGAGTTCATCGTCATCCCACGCGGCGTCGAGCACCTACCGTCCGCCGATGTGGAAACCCACGTAATGCTGCTGGAGCCGAAGTCCACACTCAACACCGGCAACGTTGAAAGCGAGAGGACAGTGCCAGTGTTGCAAAGAATTTAGGTGATTGTTGTTGGACCGTCCGACTCAGGACCGGTTCAGCCGCATAGCGGCGCCATTTGTGTTAGCCGTGGGCGTAAGCCCGCGGTGCCAAGCATCCAGAACTCCCTGAGTCCCGTAGGGACGGCAGAAACTACGGTCAGACTCCCAGCCTCAACGCAAACAAAAAGGCACCGGCAATCCCGCGATCACCGATGCCCATTAGTCGAAAATTTCTTACGCTTTGGCTCCCTCCGGTTTGCTCTGCAACTGCCGCAGCACGTATTGCAGAATTCCGCCGTGCTGGTAATAGAGCACCTCCTGGGGAGTATCGATTCGCAGGGTCGCATCGAACTCCACGCAAGTTCCGTCAGCCCTGGTGGCGTGCACTTTCAGCGTCTTTCCGGCAGCGAAGTTCTTCAGGACATCGGTCAGCCCGATGACATCGAACGTCTCTTCGCCGGTGAGGCCGTGGCTTTCCGCACTCTCTTCTTCCAGGAACTGCAGCGGCAGGATACCCATGCCCACCAGGTTGGAGCGATGAATGCGTTCGAAGCTCTCCGCCAGCACGGCGCGAACGCCAAGCAAACGCGGACCCTTGGCCGCCCAATCGCGCGACGAACCCGAGCCGTATTCTTTGCCCGCCAGCACCAGCAGCGGCGTTCCCGCCGCACGATACTTTTCCGACGCATCGAAGATGGACATTTCTTCGCCATCGGGCAGGTGCCGCGTGTGAGCGCCCTCGCGATGCGGCGTCAGCTTGTTGCGCAAACGCACATTCGCGAACGTTCCGCGCATCATGACTTCGTGATTACCCCGCCGCGAACCATACGAGTTGAAGTCCACCGGCTTCACGTCGTGCGCGATGAGGTACTGCCCCGCCGGGCTGTTCGCTTTAATCGACCCGGCTGGTGAAATGTGGTCTGTAGTCACGCTGTTCCCGAGATAGCAGAGCACGCGCGCGCCTGCGATATCGACTACCGGCGCGGGCTTCGCCGGCATGTTCTCGAAGTACGGCGGGTGCTTCACATAGGTTGACGAATCGTCCCACGCGAATGTCTCGCCTTCGGGAATATCCAGGCTGCGCCAACGCTCGTCGCCCTTGAACACATCGCTGTACGACTTCTGGAATAGATCGCCCGTGATGTATTTCTGCACCACGTCGTGCACTTCCTTGGTCGTCGGCCAGATGTCCTTCAGAAACACCGGCGTGCGCTTGCCATTCTTGGTGTAGCCCAGCGGCTCTTTGTACATGTCGAGGTCGATACGGCCAGCGAGAGCGTAGGCCACAACCAGCGGCGGCGACATCAGGTAGTTAGCGCGCACCTCAGAGTTGATGCGGCCTTCGAAATTGCGATTGCCGCTCAGCACCGACGCCACAACCAGGTCTTTATCGACGACAACGTTCGACACTTCCTGCGGCAGCGGTCCCGAGTTCCCGATGCAGGTGGTGCAGCCATAGCCCACCACGTTGAACTTCAGCTTCTCGAGATACGGCAGCAGGCCGGATCGCGTCAGGTATTCGGTCACCACCAGCGAGCCGGGAGCCAGCGAGGTCTTTACCCACTCAGGTACCGTCAGTCCCTTCTCGACCGCCTTCTTGGCGAGCAAGCCGGCCGCGACCAGCACCGAGGGGTTCGAAGTATTGGTGCAGCTGGTGATCGCCGCGATTACGACACTGCCGTGCTGCAACGCCTTGTCGAGTTTCACGTGCTGCTCGACAACGTCTTCCTGCGAATCCATGCCCGCCGGATGTCCGCCTTCTCCTTCCCAGCGCGCTTCCTGCTTGGGCGGAACGTGCTGCCCGGGCTTCAACAGGCTCGGCAGCGCCTGCTCGAAGGATTGCGCCGCTGCTGAAAGAGCCACGCGATCCTGCGGACGCTTCGGGCCAGCGATACACGGCTCGACCGCGGAGAGATCGAGTTCCAACACGTCCGTGTACTCTGCCTCCGGCGTTTTCGCAGTATGAAACAGACCTTGTTCTTTGTAGTACGCCTCAACGATGCTAATGTTCTCTTCGCTGCGACCGCTCAGCCGCAGATACCTCAGCGTCTCTTCGTCAACCGGGAAGATGCCGCAGGTTGCGCCGTACTCCGGCGCCATGTTGCTGATGGTGGCGCGATCGGCGAGCGGCAAGTTGTGCAGGCCGGGGCCAAAGAATTCGACGAACTTGCCGACCACACCCTTCTTGCGCAGCATCTCCGTAACTGTGAGAACCAGGTCCGTCGCGGTCGAGCCCTCGCGCAGCTGGTTCTTCAGGCGGAAGCCGACAACCTGCGGGATCAGCATGGAAACAGGCTGCCCCAGCATTGCAGCTTCGGCCTCAATACCGCCAACGCCCCAGCCAAGTACGCCGAGGCCATTGATCATCGTAGTGTGCGAGTCGGTGCCGACCAGCGTGTCGGGGTAAGCCAACGGCTTGCCGCTCTCGCCGTTCGCTCCGACGAAAACGACGCGTGCCAGAAATTCCAGATTAATCTGGTGCACGATGCCCGTGTCTGGCGGCACAATCGCAAAGTTCTTGAAAGCTGTCTGTCCCCAACGCAGGAAGGCATAGCGTTCCTTATTGCGCAGGAACTCCAGCTCGGCGTTGAACTGCAATGCCGTCGCGGTTCCGAACTCATCTACCTGCACCGAGTGATCGATCACCAGCTCTGCCGGCTGCAGGGGATTGATCAGTCCGGGATCGCCGCCCAATGCCTTCATGGCATCGCGCATCGCGGCGAGATCAACCACTGCCGGAACTCCCGTGAAATCCTGCAAAAGCACGCGACTGGGCATGAACGCAATCTCCTGCGATGGAATCGACTTGCTGTTCCACGCGGTGAGAGCGCGAATGTCATCAGCCTTCACGGTTTTGCCGTCTTCGCGGCGCAGCAGGTTTTCCAGTAGAATGCGCAGCGAAAACGGGAGATGCGCAATTGCGCAGCCCTGCTTCTCCAATGCGTCCAGACGGTAGATCTCGAACTCGCGCTTGCCCACGCGAAGGATGGAACGACTGCTAAAACTGTTCATGGATGAGTCCCTTCTGTACGTATGTTGAGGATTAAAGAGAGGGCGCGGATTCCAATAATGGGAAACTAACTATCTTAAATCGAGCGGAGCCAAATCGGAAACACCAAGTAGGGCCTCATTTTGCCCGCAACAGCAGAACCGGCACGCTGATGCTGTGCTGCACCTGCGTGGCGGTCGTGCCCAGAAACAGGTCGGCCAGGAAGCGGTGGCCATGGGTGCTCATCGCCACCAGGTCGCAGCCCTTCTGCTTCACCCACTTCACGATCTCGCTGACCGGCTCGCCATAGGCCAACTCCGCCTCGGCGGGGATACCCACGGCCTCGAGCTCTTTCCGGACATTTTCCAGGTACGCGGTATCCTCGGTGATTTCGGCGCTGACAGCGTCACGGCCATAGGTCCTGGCTGCCCAGCCGTCCGCCACATGCAGCAGGACGACTCGGCTGTGCGCCAACTTCGCCAGCTTCTTAACATGTTCGATGATGGCGCGGTCCGTCGACGTGCCGTCCAGCGTCAGAAGAATGGTGCCGTACATGTTCGATCCAATCCGTCCGGGATTTCAGGACCCGGTAATCACCTGCCACGCTGCGCGAATCGAAGCCGGCAGGCCATAGATGTCCATGGCGGTAATCAGAATGGCGCTGGCCCATCCGGCAATCAGCAGAAACCAGCCGCTCCGCCAGTAGCCCATCCGCTTGCGGGAGCTCGTGAAGTGCAGCAGGGGGAACATGGCAAAGGGAAGCTGCAATGCTAGCACCACCTGGCTCAGAGTCAACAGGTCGGTAATACTGCTGTCACCGCGCAGTCCGATGATCAGCACTGCCGGCAGAATCGCAAGTGTGCGCGTGATCAGCCGTCGCACCCAGGGTTGGATCCGCCAACGCATGAAACCTTCCATCACTACCTGGCCGGCCAGTGTTCCCGTGATGGTGCTGCTCTGACCGCTGGCCAGCAAGGCTACGGCAAACAGTGTGCTGGCGAATGCCGTACCCAACAGCGGCGCCAGGGTTAGATACGCTAATCGGATCCAGTCGCTATCCGGCGTGAACGTGATGATTCGTCCGCCCGGCACGGTGACACTGTCTTTGCCGAAAAATACTGTCGCCGCCAAAACCAAAATCGCCGCGTTGATGAAAAACGCGATGGTGAGCGCGACCGTCGAATCGATGGTGTTAAACGTGATGGCGCGGCGAATGGACGCCTCATCCTTTTGCAGCTTGCGGCTTTGCACTAGAGCGGAGTGTAGGTACAGATTGTGTGGCATCACCGTAGCGCCAATAATGCCAATAGCGACGTACAACATTCCTGAGTGGCCGAAATGCGGCGAGATCAGTGCCCGGCCCATTTCCAGGAAGCTGGGCTGCGTCTCCGGCAGCACAAAAATTTCGATGAAGTAGCAGACCGTGATAGTCGCGATCAGCAGCACCACCACGGCCTCAATCGTGCGCATGCCGAAGCTCTGCATGCCAAGCAGCAGGAGCACATCCAGCCCGGTAATGATTACCGCCCAAAAAAGTGGGATGTGGAAGAGAAGATTCAGCGCCACTGCGCTGCCCAGAACCTCAGCCAAGTCGCACGCGCCAATGGCCAGTTCGCTCATCAGCCAGTTTGGCCAGCGCGTCCACCGTGGGTACCAGTCGCGGCAGCACTGCGCAAGATCTTTGCCAGTCACCACACCCAATCGCGCGGAGATCACCTGGAGGAAAATGGCCATCAGGCTGGCCAGTCCCACCACCCATAGCAGCCCGTACTTGAATTGAGCGCCGCCTTGAAGGTCCGTGCCCCAATTGCCGGGATCCATGTAGCCGACGCTGACCAGGATCGCCGGCCCGACAAAGGCCCGCCACTGCTCCCAGAATCCGGCTTCAGCGTGCGGCACGGCGACCGTGCTGTGCATACCCTCCAGCGAGCGAAGGTTCGCCGTAGACACGGCGCCATCGTGCGGCGCAGCATCTTGCCGACGCTTATCCCGGTCTAGAATTGGATCGCTCAAGGGTTTGTGGAACCTGGAGTTCGGAGCGAGCTCTTCCCTCACCCAAATCCATTAACAGGAATATACCATGAGGAGTTAACCGAGGTTAATACTGGATGAGAATTTATTGCGTCCGGAGAACCCAGATCTTCTCTGCCGCTGGGCCGCCGAGCTCGACGCTTTTCTTTTCAATTGCCAGTGACAGCGTGCCATCGTAGTTTCTGGCTCGGACTTTCAGCTGGATACCTGGGCGTATAGCTTTCTTCTCGAAAAATTCCAGGAGCTTCCGATCCCGTTCATACACGCTCTCGACAGCGTAGCTACCGCCTGGCTCGGCTTCGGAAAGCTGTAGCAACCCGCGTTTGCGCTTGGCGTGGACCGACTCGGGCGTGGGAGTGTTACCGTGCGGACACGAACCATGGCTGCCAAGCTTCTTGGAAAGCAGTGCCTCGAAGTCGCCGGAGACTGCATGCTCCAGGCGCTCGGCCTCGTCGTGCACCTTGTACCAGGCCATCCCGAATACCTCGTGCAGCATGCGCTCGATCAGGTGATGGCGGATCGCCAGTTGGCGCGCGATCTTGCGGCCCTCAACCGTGAGTTGCACCCGGCCATCCTGACGCACGGATACCAGGCCATCGCGCTTCAGCCGGCGCAGAGCCATGGTCACAGCCGGCGCGGACACCGACAGCCATTGCGCCAGGCGCGCCGCAATCACCTGCTCGTCCTCACATTCAGCTTCGAGGATCGCCTTGAGATAGTCTTCTTTGGAAACGGTAATCATGCGATTAGCAAATCATAGTTAACGCTGGTTAACGGCGAAATGCAAGAAGCGGCAGGGCGTTCACCACAGAGGCAGGGAGGCACAGAGGCTTTTTATAGTACAAAGATTGGCTCGGCTTTTTGCTCTTCGCTTTTTGCTCTTCGCTTTTTGCCGTTGGCTATTCGTGTTTCGCAATTCGAACTTCGATATTCGCTTCCCGTGAATTGTCATCCTGAGCGGAGCGTCCTCGCTTTTCGAGCCGCCGCTTTTGCGACTCGGGCGGACGCGTAGTCGAAGGATCTGTTGGTCACGTTCCCGGAGAACAACCCCCCAAGCGAGGGACTTGAAGGGGCGCAGCTTCAGCTGCGCCGTTCCTACGAGAATAGAAACCGAGTCCCTTAAGGTACGGCACAATCACAGGACGGAACCGCAAATCAATCCGCTTTGACTAAAGTCGTCGGTCGGGATGACAAATTATAAGCGTACTGCACTCCATGTTCTCTGTGCTATCCGTGGTGTACCAAACAGTTCCCACACCGGTTCTCACGAATGCAAGGCCCACTAGCTGCCCAACGTCGCCGATGAGTCGTGCTAAGAGCCACAGGCCAAGAGCCAAAAGCCGATTTCTGTGTCTCTGTGTCTCTGTGGTGATTAACTGCTTTCCTCGCTTGTTTGACATCCACCCCATTGCGCCCTACTCTTTTCTTTCGCCTCACGTCCAGGTGGCAGAATCTCTCCTATGAAGGTGCTCGTCCTCGGTAGCGGTGGTCGCGAACACGCGATGGTCTGGAAGCTGCGGCAGTCGCCCCGCATCAAGAAGCTGTATTGCGCGCCGGGCAATGGAGGCATCGCCGCTGACGCCGAGTGTGTAGCCGTCGATCTGAAGAGCATCGACTCGCTACTGCAACTCGCGGCCAGGCTGAATCCGGACCTCACCGTCGTCGGCCCTGAGTTGCCGCTCACCTTCGGAGTGGTCGATGAATTTCAGAAGCGCGGCTGGCCGATCTTTGGCCCCACGCGCGCCGCCGCCCAGTTGGAATCAAGCAAGAGCTTCGCCAAGGAGTTCATGCAGCGGCATCACATCCCCACCGCGAAATACTCTGTCTGCACCACCAAGGACGAAGTGCGCGAGGCGTTGAAGCTTTTCCACACGCCCATCGTGGTGAAGGCCGACGGTCTGGCTGCCGGCAAGGGCGTTGTCATCGCGCAATCCAAAGACGAGGCCCAACGCACGGCGGAAGAGATGCTGACTGGCAAGATGCTGGGCGAGGCCGGCTCGCGCGTCGTGCTGGAAGAATTTCTGGAGGGCGAAGAGCTGTCGTTCCTGGTGATGAGCGACGGCGAGCGCGTCGTTCCGCTGGTCGCCACCCAGGACCACAAGCGCGTCTTCGATAACGATCAGGGGCCGAACACTGGCGGTATGGGCGCTTACTCCACCGACCAGATTGTCGACGTGCAGATGCGCGAGTGGCTGGTGAATCACATTGCTCGCCCAGTAGTTGCGGGCATGCGCGCCGAAAACGCGCCGTACAAAGGCATTCTGTATTGCGGCATCATGATGACGGCGCGTGGGCCCATGGTGCTGGAATTCAACTGCCGCTTCGGCGATCCCGAGACGCAGCCCATCATGATGCGCATGGAAAGCGATCTGCTGGAAGCCATCGAAGCGTCCATTGCCGGGCGCGTCAGCGACGGTGACTTCCGCTGGTCGCCAGACCCAGCCGTCTGCGTGGTGATGGCCTCAGGCGGATATCCCAGCGGATTTGAAGCAGGCAAGCCGATTTCTGGTATCGAAGAAGCTGACCGCATGCAGGGAGTGAAGGTGTTTCACGCCGGAACGAATCGACGTGACGACACCAACTACACCGCCGGCGGCCGCGTGCTTGGCGTGACCGCGCGCGGGAGAGACCTGCCCGACGCCGTCGAACGCGTTTATGATGCCGTGATGAAGATTCGCTTCGACGGAATGCATTACCGCAAAGACATCGCGGCGCGGGGACTGAAGCATCTGAAGGCGGGGAAATAAACCTTCGCCATGGAAACTCTGATCGGTCTGGCTTTGAAGGGGCCCGGCTTCAGCCGTGCCGTACATTGCAAAATCATTGCGGCTTTAAGCCGCTGAGGGAAAGATCGACAACTTAATAGGGGTTCTCTAAGCCATGAGAATTCTTTCTACTTTGGCAATCCTCGTCTGTTTTATGCCACCTCGCGGCTATGGGGTCTGTGAAGCCCCACGTCCCAGGCTGGTTTGCGCTGAATACTTCAACAGCAAGGCGGTTGTTACTGCCCAATTGATTCGGGCAAAAACCATTGTTGACAACGATGGTTTGATATCCGCACATGTTTACTCCATGCGAACGATTAAGGTAATACATGGCTCGGTTAGTTCAGATTTTGAAGTTTATGAGAGCAACGACAGCGGACGAGCCACTTTCGACTGGAGCCCTGGAAATTCCTATCTGCTGTTCCTGAATCATTTCTCCAATGGAGAGGATTGGGGGCTGGACGGATGCGGCAACTCTGGCCCAATGAAATCTAGTAAATCGGCTTTAACCCAGATACGAGATGTAAGAAAGGCTCAAGACGGACTGATCCAGGTCGCTGTCGGGACCAGCACGATTTCTCTTCCGGCGATGAATGTTTCCGTCTCAGTGGGTAGCGAAGATCACGCTTACACCGCGACGACGAACAAAGCGGGCGTAGCCGAGATCAAAGTGCCTGCCGGGCAGTATTCTGTTCAAGTGCTTGGATATCGTGCTTTCGAACTAAGCTACGAAGACCCCAATAAGGTTACGATTGAAAACGGCGGTTGCGCGCAAGTGCAGTTCGTCCAGTCTGAAAACAGATAATTACTAACAACTTATGAACAACACTCCTCTCGTCTCCATCGTTATGGGCAGCGACTCCGACCTCGACATCATGAACGAGGCCGCCAAGGCGCTGGCCGAATTCGGTATCGCCTACGAAATCGATATCACCTCAGCGCACCGTTCGCCGGCGCGCACCAGCGAGTACTCGCGCGCTCTGAAAGGCCGCGGGGTGAAGGTTGTTATCGCCGGAGCCGGCGGGGCCGCGCATCTGGCGGGCGTCATTGCCGCCGAGACCACGCTGCCAGTGATCGCGGTGCCCATTCCATCCACCGCGCTGTTGGGGCTCGACTCCCTGCTGGCCATGGTGCAAATGCCGGCGGGAATTCCGGTGGCCACCGTCGCCATCGGCAAACCGGGAGCGACCAATGCCGGCATTCTGGCGGCGCAGATGATCGGCCTGGCCGACGAGGCTGTGGCCAAGAAGCTGGAAGCGCACAAGGAAAAGTTGGCAAAAGGCGTGGCTGAGAAGTCGCGCAAGCTGAAAGAAAGCCACAAGGCCTAGGCGAGGCAAGTTGCAATGCAAAAGGCCGGCTCGCGGGCCGGCCTTAGCTCATGAGAGCAGGAAAGCTACTTCTTGGGGGCGATTGCGTCCTTCGCAGCCTTGGCCACGCGGAACTTGACTACGGTCTTGGCGGCAATTTTGATCGCTTCACCGGTCTGCGGATTGCGTCCCATGCGTGCTTTGCGGTTGGACTTCACCAGACGGCCCAGACCCGGAACTACGAAAAGGCCATTCTTCTTCGTTTCTTTGATAGCGATTTCCGCGAGCGACTCCAGAAACGCAGCGGCCTGCTTGTTGTTGAGTTCATGCTTCTCGGCCATAAGGCGGACGAGCTGGGTCTTGGTCATGCCTGTTGCCATTCGTAATTCCTCCTTGAAATTTGAGCAGTAAGATTGCTCAACGTGCGTATCGTATACCAACCATCTTTCCCTGCAAAGCGTTTTTCGCCATATTTCATGCGGTTTTTCCACAGGGTGCGCACGAAAAGTCAATGCCCATGCGGGTTCCACGAGTTGACATTGCCCAAAGATGCCATAATGGAAGAG
This sequence comes from uncultured Acidobacteriaceae bacterium, assembly GCA_963769235.1. Lineage (GTDB taxonomy): Bacteria > Acidobacteriota > Terriglobia > Terriglobales > Acidobacteriaceae > Bog-257. The sequence continues at coordinate 242,094 of CAVYKW010000001.1, forward strand.
TTTGGCGGCTTTTAAGTGGCTACCGAGGTCCTTCCTTTGATCTGCGCCATTTGCAATGTTCGCAAGGAGAAACGTTTCTGCCTCGCCCTGCATGGACGCATTTGCGCGCAATGCTGTGGCGAACAACGCGAGGTCACGCTCGATTGTCCCTCCGAGTGCCCCTACTTGCAGCAGGCGCGCCAGCATGAGAAACCTCGCGACTTCGACGACATGCCGGCCGACGAAGTGTTCCCCAAAATCGATTTGCACGAAGAATTCGTCGAGCAACATCGTCCGCTCGTCGCCGGGGTTCTCCAGACGCTGAGCCGGATCTCGGAAGCCGATAGCAACCTTCGCGACCGCGATCTGATTGGAGCGATGGCCACCATGGCGGCCAGCTATCAGACGCTTATTGGGTCAGGTCTGCTGTATCAGGAGTCGCTGACCAATCACGCGCAACAGGCGATCATCGACGAGCTGCGACGGCTGTTACAGGAGTTTCGCGAGGTCGAGCAACGTCATCTCGGACGCAGCACGCTCAAAGATGGCGACATCCTGCTGACCCTGGTCTTCCTGCTGCGACTGGCGCATCTGCACACCTCGGGACGCCCGCGCTCGCGCGGATTTATCGATTTCCTGCACCAGCAATTCCCAGCGGCGGATGCAGCGAAGAACGCGGCAGGCGAGACCGGAGGACGCATCATTATGCCGTGACGAGCTAGCGGCTAAAGGTGATGCCCATCACCGAACGCGACTCGAGCGCACGTTATCCTTCTCGTTTGCGATTTCGCTTGATAGTATCGACTTCTTTTCTATGCACATTGCGCACTGGCCTATTCTCTTTGCCGCGGCCCTCAGCGCCGGAGCCATCAACTCCGTCGCCGGAGGCGGAAGCTTCATCTCGTTTCCGACCTTGCTTTTCGTGGGAATTCCGCCCGTGAAGGCGAACGCCACCAACACGGTCGCACTCTGGCCCGGTCAACCCGCCAGCGTGTGGGCCTATCGCCACGAGTTTCGTAGCCTGCCCCGCCGGGTTCTCGTGCCCCTCACCGTCACCGGCATCATTGGCGGCGTGTTAGGCGCCTGGGTGCTGCTGATTACCCCGCCCTCGACATTTATGAAGCTGGTGCCATGGCTGCTGCTGATCGCCACCCTGATCTTCATGGCCAGCGGACGAATTACCCGCTGGATCCGCCAGCGGGCCCAGCACAAGGAAAATGCCGAGTTCTCTACCGGACGCGGAATCCTTCTTCAGACATTTATAGCCTTTTACCTGGGATACTTTGGGGCAGGCGCCGGCATTCTTATTCTGGCCATGCTGGCGCTGCTGGGCATGGATCACATCCACACCATGAACGCTCTCAAGGCGTGGCTGACCACGGTGTCGAACGGCGTCGCCATGATCGTGTTTATCGCTACGCCGCACGTGGTGTACTGGCCGCAGGCGATCCTGATGATCGTTGGAGCCATCATGGGCGGGTATTTCGGAGCCTATTTCGCGCGCAAGACCAAGCCAGAGTATGTCCGGGCCATCGTGATTGTGATTGGCTTTGCGCTGGCAGCCTATTTCTTCAGCCGGCAGTATCTAGGGTAAGGGGAGCATCAGGGAAATAGCCGGAAATTGAAGAATAGTCTTACTGGTAAGATCGGGTTGTAATCTTACTGGTAAGACTATTTTCGGTATTTGCCAGCGATTGCGGGGTACAGTTGCCGTCCAGGTATGTTCGCGGTTCTTGCTGCCGGCAGGATCCATAACTACGCCAAATATCCACCTAAATCTACAGAACTAAGGCGTGTGCGGGCTGAGTTTCCCATCCTGGGCTGCCATCCCTTTTCGCGACTGCAGCTTCATGACCAGCAACGGCATGCTGAGGCAAACCGTCACGGCGTTGGGAAGAATGATCGGCAGCGAATGGATCATGACTCCGTAGCAAACCCACAGCAACAGGCCGAGGTTGAGGCTGAGCAGCATCAGCAGCGACAGATCGCGAACCGAACGGGTGCGGAAGGAATGCAAAGCCTGCGGCAGGTAAGCGACCGTGCAGAACGTTCCCGCAGCGAATCCGACGATGGAAACGAAGATCATGATTAAGCCTACCATTCCTGGATTTCGTCAGGGTTACGTTTACGCTGGACGGGTTGGCCGGCGATTCAACCACCAGATCCCGAAGTTGAGATACGCGGCGTACGTTACCCAGAGGATGTACGGAGTCAGCAGCAGGGCCGCGCTCTGCACCAGCCAATAGAAGAGGACAGTATTAAAGACAATGGCGAGCCAGAGAATCACGATTTCGGCGAAGGCCACGCCCGGCAGGCGCGACCCGAAAAAGATTCCAGACCAGGCCACGTTCAGCGCCAGCTGAGCGAAAAAGATCAGCAGAGCGGCACGCGCTCCCCATCCATATTCCCGCCAAACCAACCACGCCGAGATCGCCATCAGGACGTACAGTGTTGTCCACACCGGACCGAATACCCAACTGGGCGGAGTGCCCGGCGGCTTGCGCAACGTGGGATACCAATCGCGAACGCTATTGGCAGTGAAGAACGACCCCAGCCCGCCCGCGCCTAAACAAATGGCGAAGAAAACCACGAGCATCAGCCAGGATTTGGCGTTCACGTATGCATTGTACAGAGAGGCAGCTATCAGCTATCCGCTATCTTTCTTGCGTCATCAGCTATCCGCTATCTTTCTTGCATCACTTATCAGCTATCAGCTATCAGCTATCAGCTATCAGCTATCAGCTATCAGCTATCAGCTATCAGCTATCAGCTATCAGCTATCAGCTAATCGGACGGCGATGTCTCGGTCGTGCGTTGCCCGTGCGTGGCTGCCGCGAGAAAATTGTCCAGACAAATTCTCAAAGTCACCACAGTGGACGATCAATACCAATCCATCAGGACTTAGCTGAAAGCTGAGAGCTGACGGCTGAAAGCTATTTAATCTCCAACACGATCTTGCCGTAGTTCGAGCGCTCCAACATCAGCCGGTGCGCCTCGCCCGCTTTTTCCATGGGAAGAATATGGCCAATCTCGGGATGGATTTTTCCCTGCTCGATCCAGGGCTGCATCGACTGTAGGCATTTGGAGATCAGCTCATGGTCTTTGGCCAGCACACTCAGCCACAGCCCGTGCGCGCTCAAACTTTTCGCCATCATGGTTCCGGCGTCGAACTGCTGGCGCTGCCCGGTTGCGGTTCCGTAGATAACGACGCGGCCGAAAGGCCGGCAGCAACGCAGGCTCTTGGCCGTATGTTCTCCGCCAAGCATTTCGAAAACCGCATCCACGCCTTCTTTGTTCGTCAGTTCGCGGACACGCTGTTCGTAGTCAACCTCGCGATAGTTAATGCCGTAGTCGAGCCCAAGCTTCTTTACACGCTCCAGCTTCTCATTGGACGACGCAGTCCCATAAGTCTCGACCCCCAGCAGCTTGCCGATTTGCACAGCAGAGGTTCCAACGCCGCCACCCACAGCGTGAATCAGCACCCGACGGCGATGCCCCACCGGCCATTGGATCGGCTCCATTGCGTCTGGAGTAAGCCCGGCCTTCCAGTAAGCCAGGTATGCGGTCAGAAAGATCACGGGAAAAGCGGCCGACTCTACCGAACTCCATCCCTTGGGCTGCGGCCACAGATCCCTTGGCTTCACCGCGATCTTCTCGGCGGCCGCGCCCCACTGCATATAGCCCATCACCCGCGCGCCGGTGTTTTCTACCACCCCGGCAAACTCGCGTCCGGTGATGAAAGGTGGCGGCGGGGTGCCGTGGTAGGTGCCTTGCGTGCTCATGGTGTCGGCGAAGTTGATGCCGACCGCTTCCACTCGAACAATCACTTCGCCAGGACCAGCGTGTGGCTCGGGAACATCGTGAACTTCGAGAACTTCAGGACCACCCGCGCGAGTGACGAGAACGGCTTTCATGATGAGTTGATTGTACGACCGATAGCAGGTCGAAAACGGAGGGGAGGTACACTCTTCGGGCCAGCATGTACAGGATTAGGCAGGCGTCTGCATGAAGGCCAAGGAACGCGCAATATACGACTTCATATCGCGACGGTGTACAACGGCATCGAGCATTCCATGCTCCAGCAGAAACTCGCTGCGCTGGAAACCTTCCGGCAGTTTCTGCCGGATAGTCTGCTCGATCACGCGTGGTCCGGCAAAGCCGATCAGCGCTCCCGGTTCGGCGATGTTGAGGTCGCCCAACATAGCGAACGAAGCAGTCACGCCGCCCGTCGTAGGATCGGTCATTACCGAGATGTAGGGAACTTTGGCGTCGTCCATGCGTGCCAGCGCAGCAGAAATCTTGGCCAGCTGCATCAGGCTGATGACGCCTTCCATCATGCGGGCGCCACCCGATGCCGATATCACGATGAGAGGCAGCTTCTCAGCCGTAGCTTTCTCGATGGCCCGGGTAATCATCTCGCCTACCACCGCGCCCATCGAGCCGCCGATGAAGGAATACTCCATGGCGCTCACCATGACGGGCTTTCCCTCCAGGGTACCGCGAGCGTTGATGACGGCGTCGTTAAGGCCGGTGTCCTGCTGAGACCGCTTCAGGCGGTCGGCATAGGGCTTCAGGTCGGTGAATTTTAGCGGGTCGGTGGAGACAAGGTTGTTGTCCTCAGCCTCAAACTTGCCGTCGTCCAGCAGATAGGAGAGCCGGGTGCGCGCGTCGATGCGAAAGTGACGATCGCACTTGGGACAGACATTGAAATTCTGGTCAAGATCTTTCTTCCAGATAATCTGGCGACACTGGTCGCATTTGACCCAGAGGCCCTCGGTCTTGACGCGCTTCTCACCTGAGGTATCGAGTTCGACGTTTTCCCGCTTAAACCATGCCATGGAGGTTGTAAGCCAGTGTAGCCGACGGGGCGACGTGTTGTCGCGCCGCAGGAAGAGCCACATGCCTTGGTGGACGAAAGCCTAACTGCATAAGGCTCTCTGGGTATGCACCTGGAGCGGCGTGGTCTGGCACAAGATTTTCTGCCCTCTGCCGATAAACAGGAAGGAGGCTCGTTTCCACTTGGCTGAATAAGAGCGCTAGCTCGCGTTTCGCGTACCACGGCTCGCGGGAAATCCTGATGATCGGCAGACCTTACCGCAGATTAAACCCGAGGAAGTGATTCGATAGAAATGTTCGCGCTGATTGGAATTTTGGTGGTTATAGGGGCCGTACTTGGCGGATTCCTGATGGAGCATGGCCCGATCCGGGTGCTGATTCAGCCTTCCGAAGTAGTCATTATCTGCGGCGCCGCGCTGGGTACGCTGCTGGCTGCCAACCCCCTGCATACGCTGAAAGGGGTGGTAGCCGGAATTTTGCAGGTGATCAAGGGTTCACAGTTCAGCAAAAAACGTTATCTCGATTCTCTGAAGATGATGTACGACCTGTTCAACAAAATTCGCCGCGACGGCCCCAATTCAGTGGAAAACGACATTGAGGCCCCAGAGAAAAGCAAGTTCTTTGGCGCCTTTCCGGGCTTCGTCAAAGATCATGAGAGCCGGGATTTTGTGTGCGACACCATGCGCATGGCGCTGATCGGGGGAGTAGAGCCTTTCGACGTCGACCAGATGGTGGAAGTCGACATGGATGTGCACTCGCACGAACTGGAGCAGTCCGTTGCGGCTTTGAGCACGGTGGCCGATTCGCTGCCCGGCTTAGGTATTGTCGCAGCCGTGCTCGGCGTGGTCATGACCATGAGCGCGCTGGGCGGCCCGCCGGAAGAAATCGGCAAGAAGGTAGCGGCAGCGCTGGTTGGCACCTTCCTCGGCATCTTGATGTGTTACGGATTTATCGGCCCGATCGCGTCGAATCTTTCCAAGCTGGCGCACGAGCAGAACGAGTATCTGCACGTTCTGCGCGTAATCATGATTGCCTTCATGAAGGGCGTTTCTCCGTTGCTGGCGGTCGAGATGGGACGTCGGGCAGTTCCCGGACACCTGCGGCCGAGTTTCGCCGAGTTCGAGAAACATTGCAAGCAGGCGGCGGCAGCTCCGGCGAGCGTTTCGGACGCCGCGCCAGCCACTGCCGAGGAGGCGGCAGCCTCCTAACCATATTCGATGCTAGCGAACAACCAAATTATCGTTATCAAACGCAAGGCTGGACACGCCGGTCATCACGGCGGTGCCTGGAAGGTAGCTTATGCAGATTTCGTCACCGCTATGATGGCCCTGTTCATCGTGCTGTGGCTGATGAACACTAGCAAACCCGTCCAGGAGGCAATCAGTGGATACTTCAAAGACCCGGCTGGAACCGGGAACCTGAAAGGATCTAACAAACCCGGTGCCGGCAATTCGGCTACAGCCACCAAAGAAAACATGGAACAGCTGAAACAGGAGATGGAAAAGGCCATGCAGCGGATGGCTGACTTCGAGAAGTTGAAAACCCAGATCGAAGTCACCGTCACCAGCGAAGGTCTGCGCATCGACTTGATGGAGTCAAAGACCGGAACGTTCTTCGAAAGCGGTCACACTGATCCTAATGCCAGCGGCCAGGAACTGCTGACCACGCTTGCGCAGGAAATAGGTAAGCTCCCGAATCGCGTTTCCATCGAAGGACACACCGACTCGCAGCCTTACGGCAATAATGGGAACTACACCAACTGGGAGCTGTCTTCCGATCGCGCGAACGCCAGCCGGCGGTTGATGCAACAGCACGGCCTGCGGGTCGATCAGGTTGCGCAAGTCAGAGGCTTTGCCGACCAGCAGCCGCGCACAGATGCCGATCCCGGGGATCCTTCCAACCGCAGGATTTCGTTGATTGTGCGGTATGTGGACCCGCCACCCGGAGGCGACAGTAAAGCACGCGCTCCCGACCCACTGCCCAAAGACTTGAAAGACACGACGGCACCGCCCGCTGCGTCTACGGGTAAAAAACCGTAGCAGCTTACGCGGCTTCCGGGTGGCGATAAGGCAGAGTCACGCGCACGCGGCAGCCGCGCGTGTCGGGGCGGTTTCCCAACTCGACCGAGCCGCCATGCGCTTCCGCGATCTGCTGCGACAATACCAGGCCGATGCCAGAACCTCCCGGCTTGGTGGTATAAAACGGCACGAAAGCATTGCTGGGGTTGAGCAGCCCAATGCCGTTATCTTCCACCAGCAGAGTAACTCTGCGATCCGACTGCTCCCATGCCAGCGAGACCTTGGGCGGAGCAGCGTCGCTGCCGGCAGCCGGCGATTGCGCCTGCTCCAGCGCGGCATCCACGGCATTGCGAACCAGGTTGATCAGCATCTGCTCAATCAGGTCGGGATCGATCATCAACACCAAGTCGGCTCCCAGTCTTATCTCCACCCGCAGTCGAGTTTCTAGCGCGGCCACTCGCTCCATCAGTGGACGCAACTCAATCGGCTGTAGCGCCGGCGACGGCATCTGCGCCAGCCTGCGATACGACTGTAGAAAGCGATGCAACGAAGCGGTGCGCGATTCGATGATGTTCAGTCCGCGCTGAAAGTCGGCGTTCTGCGCCGCGGGCATTCCTTCCACCGGCAGACGCGACGCGAGGCTGCCGGCAATCGAGATAATCGGGGCCAGCGAATTGTTCAACTCGTGGCCGAGAACGCGAATCAGTTTTTGCCACGCGCTGCGTTCTTCCTCGCGCAGGGCGCGGCTCACGTCCGACAGTACGATGAGCGTGTGGGGAATACCGTTTTGCCGGAAAGAACTCTTGCGCACCATCCAGCGGGCGTTGGGCGCTGAATACGGGAGCGCGACAAGTGTCTCGTTTGGCGCTTCGAAGCAGGCATTGAGCTCGAGCTGCGCCGCAGTTTTTCCCAACAGACGCGCCGCCGGTTGCTGTAACAATCTTTCGCCGGCGGAATTCATCAGCCGCAAGATGTGATCGGGATCGAAGGTGAACAGCGGCGCATCGATCTCGTCGACCACGCGGCGAAGCAGGGCGGTTGCTTCAATGCTCTGCAGACGCTGCTCAGTCAGGATATCGGCGAGAGCGTTAATTTCCAGCGCCAGCTCGCCCATGGCATCGTTGGGCGCCGCGCCCCGCGCGCGAAAGGAATAATCTTCCTCACGCAGCGCGCCAACAACATTGGTAAGGGTCTGTAGCGGACGGACAATCTGGTCCAGTAGCGCCAGCGTCAACACCAGCCACAGAAAAACCTCCAGCATGGTGAAGGAGATTTTGGTATCGCGGCTCCAGGTCGATGTCCAGATGAGAACGGTGCCGAAGCCGATTCCCGGCAGCGCCGCCAAAATAGCGAACAGTGCAATACGTTTTTCGTAGAGGAGCTTGGCGTGCTGCCCGCGAGTGGGACGATGTAAGGGCGAAGTTCGAACTCTCCCATCGAGCGCTGGGATGTGACTCGATGGGATAGTAGATTTGGCTTCGGTCGTCGAACTAGAGTCCATAGCGTTCCATTCGACGATAGAGAGCGCCACGGCTCAGGCCAAGCGCTTCTGCCGCCTGGCTAACGTTCCCGTGAAAGCGGTGCAAAGCCTTGCGAACCAGTATGCCCTCGACTTCCTCAATGCTGAGCTCTTCCAAATTCTGTCCCTGCGCCCTCTGCTGCACATTCAGGCCGAGGTCCGACACCTGAATTTCGCCCGTATGACACATCAATACCGAGCGCTCCAACGTGTGCTCCAACTCCCGCACGTTGCCTGGCCACGGATACTGAATCATGGTCTGTAGCGCGGCAGCGGCGAATCCCGTTACCTGCACCCGGTAGCGCGCAGCATAACGTGCCAGGAAATGCGCGGCAAGCGCGGGAATATCTTCGCGACGCTCACGCAGTGCGGGCACGTGGATCTCAACCGTATTCAGGCGGAACAGCAGGTCTTCGCGAAAGGTTCCGGCTGCAATAGCGTCTTGTAAATTGGAGTTGGTCGCCGAAATCACGCGGACATTGATGCGCTTGGTGCGCGACGAGCCCACCCGCTCGATCTCGCCCGTTTCCAGCACGCGCAGCAGCTTAGCTTGCTGACGGATAGGAACGTTGCCAATCTCGTCCAGAAAGATGGTGCCGTTGTCGGCGAGTTCAAAGCGGCCAATGCGATCGGTGCGCGCGTCAGTGAATGCGCCCTTGACGTGTCCGAACAGCTCGCTCTCAAACGTTCCTTCCGGCAGCGCGCCGGTATTCACCGCAACCAGTGGCATGGAGGCGCGCGACGACAGCGCGTGCAGGGTCTGCGCCACGACCTCCTTGCCGGTGCCGTGCTCGCCCGTGACTAACACATTGGCGTCGGATGGACCGATGCGGGCGATGGTCTGCAACACGGGCTGCATGGAGGGCGCGGCAGCAATGAAGTCCGGACGCCCTTCGGCGCGCAGCAAGCGGGCTTCGGCTTCCAGTTGCTGGGTGCGCTGGAGTGCGCGATGCAACTCTACCTGGGTGCGCAGAATTGCCAACAGCCGCTCGTTCTCCCACGGCTTCTGAATGAAGTCGCGAGCGCCGCGCCGCATGGCCTCGACCGCCAGCGAAACATTCCCCCACGCCGTCATCACGATCACCGGCAGATTGCTGTCAAGGGCAACGATTTCCGAGAGCAGGTCCAAACCTTCCTGGCCCGATGTGGTATCGCGCGTGTAGTTCAGGTCGATCAGGACAGCATCGTAGAACTCGCTGGCCAGAGCCTCGCGCACCGCTGCCGGAGACTTGGCGGTATCCACGGCAAAGCCTGCCGGACGAAGCAGCAGCTCCAGCGCCTCCAGAATGTGCGGCTGATCATCGGCGGCGAGAATACGTCCTGTCCGCTGACGATCTCGCGATTCGCTGGCCGCGTCTCCTGCTGCGGATGGATTCGATTGGGTTGGCGTACGCGACAAAATGCTCTCCCTTAGTGTGCGGTGCCGTCCACGGCATCCTGAATCTGAATGCCGTTTTCTTCCAGCGTCGTTCCGGTGGCGCGCTGGAGTTCCAGCTTCGATTTCTGGTATGCCGTGCTGGCGTTCACCAGATCCAACTCGGCCAGAGCCAAGTCGCGCTGCGCGGTCAAGGTCTGAAAGCTCGACCCTGCGCCTAGCGTCTGCTCTTTCTGCATGATGGTAAATGTCTTCTCGGCAAGATCGCGGCCTTTTCTCGCCGCTTCCACCCGGGCTCGCCCCTGCTCCAACGCGTATTCTGCATTACGCACTTCGATACGGATTTGCTTCTTCAGTTGCTGTTCGCGCATCTCCGCCTGACGATATTCCAACTCCGAGCGATATTGATCGGCCTTGGCCACGCGATTGCGAATCGGAATGTTCAGATTCAGCCCAACGAAATAGTCCGGCGAAGTATTGTTGAAAGCATCCTGAAAGCTGCCCCACCAGTTGGTTGGCTGCGTTGTACTGTTTTGCGTGTAGTAGAAGGGATTCAGGTCGCCGGCCAATCCGGTGCCCCCGTAAAACCCAACCACCGCCAGCGTGGGCAGGAGAGCGTTTGCGGCCGCTTTGCGGCTGATCTGCCGGTTCTGCAAATCGATGTTCGACTCAGACAACTCCGGCCGGTCAAGCAGCGCCTGCGCAATCAAGTCCTGGGTCGGCCTCTCCGGAACCATCTCGATAGCGTCGAGGCGATCAGTAGGAACCACCGGCATGGCTTCCAATGTGGGATCGTCAAGGTTCCGGGTGAGCGCGTTCTTAATCAACGATTCCTGCAACTGAAGGTTCGTTTTAGCGACCGTCAAATCCTGATCGCGGCGCGAAACTTCGGCCTCGGCGCGCATCACGTCCATCGCCGGAATGGCTTCCAGTTGCAGTTGCTTCTTCGCATTGTCCAGGCTCTGCTGCGCGAAGGCAAAGGACTGCTCGTTCACCTTCTCTTCCTGGTAAGCGCTGACCAAATCCCAATAAATGTTGGCGATCTGCGTCATGGTCGCGATCACCTGGGTCTTGAACGCGATGTCGGAAATCTTCTTGTTGTTCTTGGCGATACGCAGAAAACGCAGGTTCGGGCCGGTGCCGAATCCCGCTAATAACTGTTGCTGGAAGGTGAAGCGATAGTACGTTCCCAGCAGTGGAGTGAGGCCTTGAAAAATACTGTTCGTGGTCTGGCGGTTGTTGTCCACCTCCAGGCTGATGCTCGTGCCGGTGGGAAACGCCTGGCTGTAGTTAAGGTTCACCTGGCCAGTGTTGAGTTGCAGAGCTGGTACGCCGTACGTCTGCAAGTTCGAAAGAGGCGTGGTCTGATGCTCGATGCCGCTAATTCCCGTAATGATGGGATCGAACGACGGCACGTTTGCACCGATACCCAGCGTCGATTGAACCAGTCCAGCCGCACCGGCGCCCGCACCGCCTGCGCCTCCCGTGGTGCCGCCGGCGCCAGCTCCAGGAGCGCCAGCTCCGAAGCCGCCAACGCCACCGCCAGGCGTACCCTGCACCACACCTGTATTTACGCCGCGAAACGATCCGCCAGCCTTGGTGCGCAAAATATCTGTATCCGCGATCGGCAGGTTATAGCGCGCGATCGCGAGGTCGAGGTTATTCTCCAGGGCCAGCGAGATAGCATCCTGTAACGAGATGTAGAGCTTGCCGTCGCGAATCAACTGCTGCAATCGGGCCGAGTTCGCCAACTCCGGAGCAGGCACGCGGCTGGGAGCATAAGCGTCGAATGGATTGTGCGAGTGAGGAATCGCCAGATTCGATGGAGTCCGAATATGCAGCGGAGTTGGGGCCAGCGTCGTCGCGGCTGGGGCCGTCTCGGGCGCCGCCTGCGGCGTAGGGGCGTTGGGCGTTTCCTGTTGCGCCTGCGCCGACACCATCAGAGCACACACCACGAAAGCCAGGATCTTGAAGTACGCCGGGCGCTCCCTCATGACCGGACAACCTCCCCAGGATGAGGCAGAGCAGGATTGGAGGTGTCACCCACCAGCCAGCCATCGCGCATTTGGATAGTGCGCGATCCGTACGAGGCGTTGACCTCCGAGTGCGTGACTTGAACGATGGTGGTACCTTCGCGATTCAGTTGCGTAAACAGCTCCATGATCTCCTTGGCCTGGCTGGAGTGCAGGTTGCCGGTTGGTTCGTCGGCCAGTAAGAGCGCCGGCTTATGAATGACCGCGCGCGCGATACCCACAAGCTGCTGCTGGCCGCCGGAAAGCTGGTTGGGAAAGAGATCTTTCTTGGCGACAATCTGGAAGTGGTCCAGCGTCTCGGCCACCATGCCCTCCCTCTGACTGCGTGGGATGTCCTTGTATGTCAGAGGCAGGTCGATATTTTCCTGCACCGTCAGGTCGTCGAGCAGGTGATAACTCTGGAAAACCATGCCGATTTTGCGCTTGGCCAGCTCGGCGCGGTCCTTCCGCTTCATCAGGTGGACAGGCTGTTCCCCAAACCAGTATTCCCCGGCCCATTGGTCATCGAGCAGCGCTAGCACATTCAACAGTGACGACTTGCCTGCTCCTGAGGGTCCCATGATGGTGATGAATTCCCCGGGCTGGATTGCGAAATCGACACGGCGCAAAACCCAGGTCTGGCCTGCTCCTGTTTTGTAACTGCGTTCGACATTTTTAAGTTGAATCATGAGTTAGGTAGAGCGGGCCTTAAGGCCCGCGTCCCTTGCCTCCAGATCTCTGTTGCGAAGTTGCTGAGGTCGATGGACCTCAGCAACTTCGCGGACTCTCTATCGCGTCGCCGACGCAGGCCTGAAGGCCTGCTCTACCATTACTCCCACCGCAGTGCCTTGATGGGATCGATACGCGAGGCGCGACGGGCCGGGATGTAACTAGCCAGCAGGCCGCAGCCAAGAAGCAGCAGCGACACCAGCAAAATCGTCGACGCGTCGTAGGGCACTACGCCATAAAGGAAACTGCGCAGCACGCTTCCCGCCGAGATTGCCGCCACAACGCCGATAGCAACTCCGATTCCGAGCAGCAGTACGGCATGCCGCAGGACCAACTGGATCACGTTGCCGCGGCTCGCTCCCAACGCCATGCGTAACCCGATATCGCGCGTGCGCTGACTCACGTTGTAAGCCAGCAAGCCGTAAATTCCAGCGATCGAAATCAACAGCGCCGACGCGGCAAAGATCCACAACAGCCGCACCGCCAGCGTCTGGCTGCCGAGCGAGGTATCCACTACGTCCTGCATGGTGCGAATATCCGTCACCGCCAAGTCAGGATCGAACTCCCGCAATGTGGTACGAAGACTGGGGATCACCGCATTCGGCGCAACCCGCGTCCGCAATGCGATATTTGTGAACGACGCCAGGATGTAAGGCGTCAGTTCGTCCGTGGGGCCGAGCTGCCGATAGGAAACATCGATCTCGGGCTGCACGTCGTCCGACATGGCCGTCTGGTGAGTATTCTCGACGACCCCGACAATGGTGAGTGTGCCGTGCGGTCCCTTGTCGCTGATCTTGATCTGTTGGCCTAAAGGATTTTGGCCACGGAAATATTTCTTCACCAACGCCTGGTTTACAACCGCAACCGCAGCGGATTCCTGGCCATCCGAGTCGCTGAATAGTCGGCCGTCTCGCAGCTGAATGCCAAGCGTCGAGTACAGACTGGGGCTGACCGCGCGCATTGCGGCCACCGTCTTGTTCGCCGGATTTTTGGGGCGTCCAATGATGTCGAATGAGCCACCGGCCTGGAAGTTAGGAGACAGCGGCAGAATGCTGGTGATGGCTGCCGATTCGACGCCGGGAATATGCGCCAGACGATCGAGCAGCGGCGCATAAAAAACCTGCGCAATATCCTGGCCAGCATACTTCCCGGTGTTTCCCACCATGCCGCCACTGGCCTGCGGCAGAAAAATCGACGTGGTTACCACATTGTGGGAGACGAAACCGAGGGGCAGATCGCGCAATGCAAGCAGGCTGCGAAGGAGCAATCCCGCAGAGATCAGCAGCAGCAGTGATAACGCAATTTCGCCGATTACCAGTGCATCGCGAAAACGCTTCTGGTGCCGCCCCGCTCCAGCGGCCGGTGTACCGTCGCGCAAGGCTTCTTGCGCGGGAGCATTCGACGCTTGAACGGCCGGCGCCAGCCCGAACAAGATCGCCGACACCACCGAGAAGCCCACCAGTGCAGCCCCAATGCGCGCGTCAATCTGAATGTGGCTGGAAAGCGGGAGATACAGGTCGAGATAAAACTTCAGCAGACGAACGCAGCCGTAGGCCAGCGCCAATCCAATCGCCGCCCCGGTCAGCGCCAGCACCATGCTTTCCGTCAGGAACTGACGAATCAGCCGGGTACGGCCTGCTCCGATTGCGCTACGGATAGCAATTTCACGGCGGCGTCCGGTAGTGCGCGACAATAGCAAACTAGCTACATTCGCGCAGGCGATCAGCCAAACGGCGAGCACTGCGAACTGCAGAGCTATCAGCGCAGGCCGCACATTGCCGGTCAGAACATCGCGATAGCTCTTCACGATAACGCGTTTGTCGAGTTCGAGTGCGGGGTAAGCTTTCGCGATGTTGGTCTGTATTCCGCTCAGCTCCGCCTGCGCCGCCTGCACCGACACGCCCGGCTTCAATCTGCCAACCGCCGTCAGCGAACGGGAGTCGCGCTCCTCGTTCTCCTTTGCCGGCACGAGAGGCATCCAGACCGCCGGACCATCGCCCACGTACGGAAATTCGAAACCGGCGGGCATCACGCCGATGACCGTGAACGTCTTGTTGCCGAGCTTGAGAGTGCTGCCAACCGCCTGAGGATTCTTATTGAAGAATTTTTCCCAGGCGACGGAGTTGATGAGGACGACGTCCCCGTGACCGGGTTTGTCTTCGTCGGGCATGAAATTGCGGCCGAGCACAGGCTCGACCTGCAACAGCGTCAGTAGATTCGAGCTGCTCGAAATTGTCGGAATGAAATCAGAGAAACCGGGAATGTCGACGCTGCGAATGCCGGTGGTGTACCAGCCGATATCCTGGAACGAATGATTTTGGGCGCGCCAGTCGCGAATGTCAGGCAAAGCTGAAGAACCAGCGGCGACGTCGTCGGGACGCGCTTCGCTCATCTGCACAATCTGGTCAGGCTTCGGGAATGGCAACGGCCGCAGCAGCACAGCATCGATGACGGCAAACATAGCAGCATTCACGCCGATGCCCAGCGCCAGCGTCAGAACGGTCACGGCGGTGAAGCCGGGGTTCTTGCGTAGCTGTCGAAAGGCGTATCGCAGGTCTTGGAGAATGCCATTCATCGTTAGCTCTTGGCTCTTAGCTCTTGGCTCTTAGCTCTTAGTGTCGGGATTTTTAGTGTCTGCCTAGCCCGTCGCGTCGCGACTGCTAAGGGCTAACAGCTAAAAGCTAATAGCTGCTTCTTATGTTTCCTGCATCAGCCTGCGCAACTCTTCTTCCGCGACAACCTTTCCGTCGAAGAGATGTACCTCGCGCTGGGCGTGAGCCGCAAAGCGCGGATCGTGCGTCACCATGCAGATGGTCGCGCCCTCGCGATGGAGTTTTTGCAGCAGTTCCATGACAGCTTCGCCGTTACGCGAGTCCAGGTTACCGGTCGGCTCGTCAGCCAGCAGGATGGACGGCGATCCGGCCAGGGCGCGTGCCACGGCTACACGTTGCTGCTGACCGCCGGAGAGCTGCGAGGGATAGTGGCGGAGCCGGTGGGCCATGCCGACCCGCTCCAGCGAATCCAGCACGCGCTGCTTGCGCTCGGCTGAGGGCATGCCGTCGCGATAAGTGAGCGGCAGCTCGACATTCTCGTACACCGTAAGATCGCCGATGAGATTGAAGCTCTGGAAGATGAAGCCGATCTCGCGATTGCGAATGCGCGAACGATCGCCGAAATCCAGATTGGCCACCGGCTTGCCGTTAAGGTTGTAGTTGCCGGCCGTGGGCGTGTCCAGCAATCCGATGATGGAAAGCAGCGTCGACTTACCGCAACCGGAAGGTCCGGACATGGCGACGTACTCGCCCTTGCGGATCATCAGGTGCACGCCCGACAAGGCGTGGGTTTCGACTTCATCGGTGTAGAACACCTTGGTCATGTTTTCGATTTCAATCAGCGGGGTTGCGGCTTCGCTCATGTGGTTGTCCATTCCTTGGCAGTCGCTCTTCGCGATTCGGGCTTCGCTAGTTCGCCGAAGGCTGCTTATAGCGTGTTGCCATAATCACGTACGAATTCTGCGCGGCTCGTGTTCCTTTGACCTCACATCCCTCCACCATGCACTCTGGCGAAGAGCGAGGAGCGAACAGCGGCTTGCCTACTCCAATCTCACGCGATCGGTGTTATCCCAGCGCGACATGTCCGACAGAATCACGGTGTCGCCTTCCTTCAGTCCTGAATCAATCTGAATCAAGTTCACCGAGGCTCGTCCGGTCTTCACCTGCACGCGGCTTGCGGCATTGCCGGTTGGATCCAGCTTGAACATCGAGATGGTGCTGTTCTCCTGCCCAAACGCCGGGCGGCCAACGTAGAGCACGTTCTCCAGCTTCTCCAGATCGATGGTGCCGTCGACGCTCAAATCAGGCCGCGCACCTTTCGGCAATTCGCCGGTCAGCTTCACATCCACGGTCACGGTGCCGTTCTGCACCGCCGGATCGACGCGGCTCACTTCGCCGGGGATCACGCCGTTGTGAGTGTCAATCGAGGCAGGCTCTCCGATTTGCACGTCGCGCGCCTGGGTCTCAGGAATCTTCAATTCCGCCATCAGGTGATTGGGTTGAACGATCTTCGCCAGCTCGGTCCCCGGAAGCACGTGTTGCCCGACCTGCAGCGGCAGATCCACTAGCACGCCATCGACACCAGCTTGCACTTTCAGGCGTTGCAGCTGCTTCTGCTTGAGTTCGGCGAGAGCGCGCATCTCATCCACCTTGGCCTGCTGCACCGCCAGTTGGGACGTAATCGCCTTTTCGTTGATCTTCAGGCGGTCGTCTTCGATCTTGTCGCGCGTGGTCAACTCCTGCGCTTTGCCTGCTGAGGCCTTGGCCGCCAACCCCGAAATTACTCCGAGATCGTAAAGCGCTTTGTCGGTCTGCGCCTGGCGCTCAGCTTCGCTGTAGTCGGCATTCACCGTGGCCGCGCCGGCTTTCTGCGTCATCAGGTCGCTGTCCAGTTTTACCTTCAGACTCTGGTACTCGGCCTCGGCCGCCTTCACCTGCAACTGCGCGTCGAGCGCTTCCTGCTCCAGTTGCGGATTGCTCATCTCCACCAGCACGGTGTCAGCCTGCACTTGCGAACCGGGCAGCTTGTCGATGCGGATCACCGTCGCTTCGGTCTCAGCCGGAATCTGGCGAACATCTTCATGATTCGGAATGAGGGAGCCCAGCCCGCGAACCTGGCGCAGCATGGAGCCGCGCTTAACCGTGTCGGTCCAAATGGTGCTGCGATCTACCGTGGGCGCTGCCGGCTTCAGCCGCGAAATGCCGACCGTGACACCGACGAGGACCACCAGAGCTGCGATCGACCAGAGAATCTGCCGGCGACGCTTTTGACGCTTAAGTTCGGGACGGGCGATATCCATTGCGTAATCCTAGGTGCAAGCCGGGAACCATCTTGAGATGCGAATAACTCCCGTCCTGTGAATGGTTTATTGGGTGTGCGAGAACACGGTGATGGAGCCGTTGTGTCCCCTCTCGGATTGAAGTGTCCGATATCGGACACCTTTTGTCTAGCCCTCTTTTGGGACGACCAGCTCGGCATCTTCGCATATCAAGGCCTGGTTTAGTGAAGTTCAGCCCGTGCGCACTGACGTCCGAGGATCACAGTAAACCTTTGTCCCGGCCTGTAGAATCATGCTCGCAGGCATGGCGACAGCAACATCAACGATGACGGCTCCGGTGGCGCACTCGCGCCCGCAGCCGAGTCGTCTGTTTTCCCTCGATCTGTTTCGCGGCGCCACCATCGCGGCCATGATCGTAGTGAACAACCAGAGCAGCGAAGCGGCCTACCGGCCCCTGCGCCATGCCGAGTGGAATGGCTGGACGCCGACCGATCTGGTCTTCCCCTTTTTCTTGTTCATTGTCGGCGTGTCACTAGTCCTGTCCTTTGAAGCCAGGCTGGAGCAAGGCGCCTCGCGTGTGGCGCTCGTTCTGCATACGCTGCGGCGCAGCGCGGTCCTGTTCGCCATCGGGCTGGGGCTGAATGGCCTGGCATCGATTCAGTTTGACCAATGGCGCATCCCAGGTGTGCTCCAGCGGATTGCGGTGGCGTATTGCGCAGCCTCGCTGATCACGCTCTACAACAGAAATTACGCGCGCGCGGCATGGATCGCAGCTCTGCTTGTGGGCTACTGGATCCTGATGCGGTTTGTTCCGGTGCCCGGGCACGGCATACCCGGCCGCGACATTCCGCTCCTGCACCCGGACGCAAATCTGGCGTCGTACCTCGACCGCAAGTTCATGTTCGGTCACTTGTGGGAACGCAGCCGCGATCCCGAAGGAATGCTAAGCACGCTGCCGGCAATCGCAACCGCGTTGTGTGGAGTGCTAACCGGCGAGTGGCTGCGCTCTGAACGCGCGCCTCGGCAGAAGATGATGGGCATGCTCGCCTTCGGGATAGCGGGCATCGTTGCCGGCGAGTTGTGGGGAATGTGGTTCCCCATCAACAAGAAGCTCTGGACGAGTTCCTACGTGCTGTTCACCGCAGGTTGTGCGCTGATCGTCTTGACGGGGTGCTACTGGCTGACGGATATCCGGTTACGTCGTGGCTGGTGGTCGAAGCCTTTCATCATCTTCGGCAAGAACGCGATTGCCGCCTATATTCTGTCGGAGTTGGTGGGCGGATGGCTTAGCTGGAAGGGATTTACCTTCTTCGAGCGGTTCTCTCGTGGCCTGTCGGCTGCCGAATCGTCGTTGCTACACTCGCTGGTGGTGCTGGGATTGTGCTTCCTGCCGGTGTGGTGGATGTACCGTAAGCAGATATTTCTCAAGGTGTGAGGCCGCGTTTCCGATTCCTATTCCTCGTTGTCCTTCTTCAGCTCCGACTTGATGTTCAGGTTGCGAATCAGCCGGTGAAGGTAATTAGGATGAACGCCCAGCCGCTTCGCTGCTTCCGTATAGCTACCTTTACAGTCTTTGACCGCGTCGGCGATCATCTGCTTCTTGAGCTGGTTGATGCGATCGTGATATTTCACGCTGCTGTTCTCGCCCGGGCGCATCTCCAGCAACGCTTCCGGCAAATCGTCCGGAACAATTTCATCGCCCAGGCCTAGGACGATGGCGTGCTCAATCGCGTTTTCCAATTCGCGAACATTTCCGGGCCAAGCGTAATTCATCAGCAGCGAGCGCGCCTCCGACGAGATTCCTTTCAACGGATGATTGCATTTCTCCGCATACTTGGCTGCGAAATAGATAGCCAGCAACGGAATGTCGTCGCGCCGGTCGCGCAGTGGCGGAACGACCACGGAAACAACGTTCAAGCGGTAATAAAGGTCCTGGCGGAATTCTCCCGTTTTGATCGCTTCTTCCAGGAGCTTGTTGGTAGCCGCGATCACGCGAGAATTAAGTTTCAGCGTGCGAGTTCCTCCCACGCGCTCGAACTCATGCTCCTGCAAGGCACGCAGCAGTTTGGCCTGAAGCTGGGGAGCAAGCTCGCCCACCTCATCGAGGAAGACCGTTCCGCCTTCAGCCATCTCCAGCTTGCCCTTCTTCAGCGCGATGGCGCCGGTGAACGAACCTTTCTCATGCCCGAAGAGCTCGCTTTCCAGCAACGCATCGGGAATTGCGGCACAATTGATGGCCACGAACGGCTTATCCGCGCGGATGCTATTGCGATGAATCGCTCGCGCTACCAGTTCTTTACCGGTGCCGCTTTCACCACGGATCAGTACCGTGGAGTCGCTCTTGGCGACGCGGCCAATGAAGTTCTCAACGTGGCGCATGCCGCGGCTCTCGCCGATGATGACACCTTCGGTGTCGAGCTGCTCCCTGCAAGCGGCGATTCTCGTTGCGCAGCGCCTCGGTGGCCAACACATTTTCCAACGTAACCGCAGCCATGCCGGAGACGGAATTCACAAAGTGCACATGATCGTCTTCGAAGGTGTGGAGCGGCCCGTAGGCCAGCAGGTAGAGCACACCCAAGGTTCTTTCCACCGCGACCAGCGGCACGCAAAGGACGCATTCGTTCTCACCCGACTCGGCGGCCGGCCTGCTAAGAACAGGCGTGCGTTCCCACAGGGCCCGCTGCACGATCTCACGACGAATTTTGAACTGCGAATTGGAGCCGGGATGGCGATGCCAGACGCAGCTGGAGCTGGGCTCTTCGTCGGGATGGCGCAGGATCACGATGGCGCCCGAATCGGCAGGAAGGACTTCGCCTATCAGTTGTAGCAGACGTTGCTGAAGCGGCTCGAAGTCCCGGATGGAGTTGATGGTATTGGCGATCTTGAAAAGCGCGTTGAGGTCCCGCGCCATCCGCCCAACGTCTGTTCCTGTATCCGAGTTAGGCAGGTAAGCTCGTACATTCGTCGTGGTGAGCAAGTCGACGTGCTCTTGCTCTTTGAACTGAACTACGTGAGGGACCTGGCTTTCTTCGTCGCCCACCAGAAACACAACTTCGCACCGGCCCACGCGGATGGTATCGCCGTGGGACAACTGCTTGCGACGCAGCGGGTATCCCATTTACGAAGGTACCATTATGACTATCGAGATCAACTAACTCAAAGCTCTCGCTGTTTGCGTTGATAGTGAAGTGTCGGCGCGATACGGCGCGGTCGCGGAGGCAGAGATCATTGGCGGAATCTCTCCCCACGGACAGACGATTTTCCGCTAGCCTGACTACGGTTCCCTTTGAAGATCCCGAAACCACCACCACTCTCGAATCCAAGATCATCTCCCCAGCCGATGTAAGTGTAGCCGAGACTTGCGGGATTCACGATACCTAATCTAAAACGTCGCGAGTATCCTAAAAGGGCCAACCAAAATCGTAAGTGCTCAAGCCAAACCAAAAGGATAGTGTGGCTATCCACTCGGATAGGACAAATTACCGTGATTTAGCTATGTTGCGATTCGGTGACTAGACAAGGATTCGTATCTCGCTGCAAAGTAACGGGCATCCGCTGGGATTTTGTGCAAATTGCCTCTGGCACGACGATTGCTACTTACCTAGGCATTCGCGCCAGGCAGAAAGCCACCGAGGCGGACAGCAGGTTCGCTCTGGCAAGCGGGACCAAGGCAAGCGCGAAGTCGATTCTCCGATGGCCCGGAGACCGTGGATGTAGTTGCCAACAGCGCTACGTCACGAGATGGAAAGACCCGGAGTGGGAGCGCTCCGGGTCTTTACCTTTTTGCCCACCGATCTTCCCCGCTTTCATCCCACTTTCGCGATAGCGGATCTGTGACTTGCCTCACAGACGGGCCTTCTTCCGCCTGACTATTGTTGCTTAGACCCAGCTTCAGGAAATCACCCGAGAAAGGCATCCTTGATGTCCAGTCCTGTGCTTTCGTCCTCCCGTGTTCTGAACTCCCAACTGGCAAACCGCATTATGGACGCCGAGGAAGCAGCCGCCCTCATCCAGCATGGTCATCAGATCGGCATGAGCGGCTTTACCGGCTCGGGATATCCCAAGGCCGTCCCCATGGCTTTGGCGCGGCATATCGCCGACGCTACCCTGCGCGGGCAAAAGTTCCAGGTCAGCATCTTTACCGGCGCCTCTACCGGCCCTGAGCTCGATGGAGCGTTAGCTATGGCCGGCGGCATCCATCTTCGGCTGCCGTACCAATCGGATCCCGAGACCCGAAAGCGCATCAACGCCGGCGAAATGGAGTACATGGATATCCACCTGAGCCACGTGGCTCAGTTCGTGGAATATGGATTTCTGGGCAAGCTCGACCTGGCTCTGGTTGAAGTCACCGCCGTCCTGGAAGACGGCCGCGTTATCCCCAGTTCGTCGCTGGGAAATAACAAGACCTGGATCGAGCAAGCCGAGCGGGTAATCCTGGAAGTAAATTCGTGGCAGCCCATGGAACTGGAGGGCATGCACGACATCTACTACGGTCTCCAGCCGCCGCCGAATCGCGGCCCCATTCCTCTGACCCATACCGGGCAACGCATCGGCAGCCCCTATCTCCAGATCCCGCCGGAGAAGGTTGTCGCCGTGGTGCTCACCGACTCACCCGACCGCAACAGCCCGTTCAAGGCTCCAGACGACGCTTCGCGCCGCATAGCTGGGCACATTCTCGAGTTCCTCAGCTGGGAGGTGAAGAAGGGACGCATCCCTTCCAACTTGCTGCCCCTGCAATCGGGCGTGGGCAACATCGCCAATGCTGTGCTCTTTGGGCTGGAAGAAGGGCCGTTCGAAGGCTTGACCTCGTACACCGAAGTGATCCAGGACGGCATGATTCGTCTGCTGAAGTCGGGCAAGTTGACGGCGGCATCGGCAACCGCATTCTCGCTCAGTCCCGAGATGTTGACCGAGGTCAATGCCGACATGGCGAGCTACCGCAAGCAAATCGTGCTGCGACCGCAGGAAATTTCCAACCATCCGGAGATCATTCGCCGCCTCGGCGTGATTGCCATGAACGGCATGATCGAAGCCGACATCTACGGCAACGTGAACTCAACTCACGTGATGGGATCGCGCATTCAGAACGGTATCGGCGGTTCGGGAGATTTTGCGCGCAACGGTTATCTGTCGATCTTCATGGCGCCGTCTACCGCGCAGCGTGGAACCATCTCGACCATCGTGCCCATGGCTTCGCACGTGGACCACACCGAGCATGACGTGCAGGTCATCGTGACCGAGCAAGGGCTGGCCGATCTGCGCGGCCTTTCGCCCCGCCAGCGCGCACATCTGATTATCGAGAAGTGCGCTTCCCCGGACTACAAACCTGTATTGGTCGATTACCTGAATCGCGCCGAACGCCTGTCCTACGGAAGACATACGCCGCATCTTCTGAGTGAGTCCCTGGGCTGGCACAACCGCTACCTGCGCAGCGGCCACATGAAAGCGCGCTCCGAAGACTAATCGGCGAGTGAGGGCAAACTACGAAGCTGCTAAGTACTAAGCTGCTGGCTGTAATCCGCAGTCAGGTGATCGACGCGTAAGAATAAGGTGAAAACAGGTAGCAAAATAGGCCCAACCGCTGGTTTCTCCAGAGTAGATGCCTCCCTAGGCTGTCTAAGTACGGCAGCATGACCACTCTCTCAGGAGGACAGTATTGAATAAGGCACTTGGGACCGTAGCGCTTCTCTGCGCGCTGACCACGATCTCCCTGGCCGGAGTTACCGTTAGTTCACCCACCTCAGGCAGTCAAGACTCTTCGCCCGTCAACTTCGTCGCTTCCGCAACCGGAAATTATCCCATCACCTGGATGACCGTTTATTCCGACAACAACGGCGTCTATAGCGTGGGGGCCAATAATATCAATACGAATGTCAATCTTAGCGGCGGCAATCACTACATTGTGGTGCAGGCTTGGGATTCACACGGCAACGTGTATAAAGCGCCCGGTTTCAATATCACCGTCGGCGGCGGAGGAGGAGGGGGTGGAGATCCAACCTACTCCATGATTCAGGCAATGTCCGGCTGGCAGACGTGCGATACCTGCGCCGGTAGCGGAGCTACGCCGCACTCCATGACCCAGCACATCAGCAACCCGTCCATGTCAGGAAATTCGACGCAGTACTGGCTGGGCGGTAGTTCGCCTTATCACAATGCCATCTGGTGGAAGCAGCTGGGGGCCAAGCCGGCCGCCAGCCACTTCATTTACGATTTGTACTTCTACTTGACGAATCCCGGCGCTGCTCAGGCCTTGGAGTTCGACATGAACCAGTCGGTCAACAACCGCAAGTTCATCTTCGGCACGCAATGCAATATCCGCGGCGGAAGTCAGTGGGACGTGTGGGACACGGCGGGCGGACGATGGGTGCATACCGGCATCGGATGTTCGACGCCTCCGGGCTATACCTGGAACCATGTGGTGTTGGAGTTCCAGCGCAGCGGGAGTCAGACCACGTTTGTCTCGGTTACGCTGAACGGTAACAAGAGCTACATTAATCGCAACTTTGACACCTATGGCGTCAGTGCATCCGAACTGAACGCCGCGGTGCAGCTCGACGGCGACTACAACCAGCAGAACTTCTCCGAATGGGTCGACAAGATGCAAGTCACCGCCTGGTAGGTTTTGCGGCTCCCCGAACGAAGAAGGCGCTCCCCCCCGGAGCGCCTTTTCACTTGCTGACAGGCTTGCAGAGGTTACCCGCCGTGCTCCTGCTCCGGCACGAATACCTTCGAGTGACGATAGGTTTTGAGACAGTAAAACGGGCACGCCGGAGCCGCGATCATCAGCACGATAAACCACACCGCTTTCTTTACAGTCCCGGACTTGTCGAACTCGAACCAGAAGTAAAGCATGCTGACCCAGGTGATGGCGGTTGTCAGCACTCCCACAAACGTCACCGCGCGGAGAATCAGGAATAAGGGGACCGACTTCGTTATGTCACTTGCCGCTTGCGACCCGATCGCCCTCATCGCAATCAGGAACACACTGAATGCCAGTGAGAACAACGAGGTCAGCGTGTACAGGCGTCGGGCGAATGGAGAGATGATCCACTCCTTAGTGATGGGAAGATTCATCATGCGACTTCATGCGCGCCAGACCTTCGCCGGCGTCTACTTGCTGTCGCCTTTAGCCTTCTGAACAAAATTGCTCGCGTCGAACAAATCCGGCTTCAACGGCGGATCCACCTTTACGTCGCTGTACTTCTCCTCGAACACAAGCTTGCCATCGCTAAGAACCGAGACGTGCTCGGCGACCCAACCTCCTCCATCAACCTGCTTGTAGTCGCCGAAACGTATGTCTTGCATGGAGCCGGGCTGCTTTTCGCTGGGCTCCAGCAAACGCACGAAGTAGAGATGATCCTTGTCGATCCAGAATTGCAATGTGCGCAAATCGCCCTGCTTGGCGCCGACCACATAGGTCGGATGTCCCTCAAAATCCTCTTCGTGCATTATCGAGAGATCGAAATGCAGGTCCTTCAGCTGCTGCATGGTCGTCTCGACCGGCTGCATGTAGACATCGAAGCCCAGCAGCAACAGCGGGTGCAGGAAAGGTTTGTCGCTGGCGAGCTTGCCGTCCTTGAAGACGTAGAGATGACTATTGGCAAACAGCATCCCATTACCGGCGTTCGGGTCACCGATATCGATCCGCAACCGCCCCGGCAGCCAGAGCGCCTCGTGCCAGAGTTCGGTGGATTCTGTGCCGTCGGGTTTGTGGGTGATACTCCGCTGCTCGAAGGTCAGAGTACGATACCACTTGCCGGCGTAGTGATCATGCATCTCGGAAATCAGTTGCTGGGGCGAGGAAACGGCTTGGCCGAACAAACAGCCCGCAGTCAGAATGAGGCAGGAAGCTATTCCAAAGAACCGCGATAAAGTTGTTGGCTTCATAAGGTCTCGATTTTGCACCTTTGATTTCGGGTATGTTGGCATTCTTGCACATAAAATAGAAATGCCACTCAATCACGAGTGGCATTACCGAAAATGCGGAGCGATGGCCCGGACAGCGTACTGCTCTTACTTGGCCTTGCGTTTCCGCTCAGCCCAGCGTTGCTTCATCATCTCAGAAATACGTTTGCGCGCAGCGGGGCTCATATGACGGCGACGCGGAGCCTTGGCACTAGTGGCATTAACGCTTCCCACGGGTCGTCCCCGACGGCGGGCCCCCGAGCCGAGTCCTTCCAGAGCAGTGATCGCTTTATCCAGACGCTCACGCTCTCTCTTAAGATCACCGAGAATATTCTGTATATCCATGCTTCTCCTTTCGTACGACGAATGCTGACCAGTGTAACAGTATGTTAAATCTCATGCTGATATTTTGCATGACAGAGAAGTAATCTATCGAGGTAACTTTGGTTTTGACTAGCACTAGCCGGGGCAGTCGAACATGAGGAATATCAGGCCAATATGGGGTTTGTGTATAGGAAGGAAGAGTTAGATATTTCAGATCAGGAATAGCTACCCCGCATTTATTTCCGAAAAAGAGGGATACGAATGGAAACGGAAAAGAGCTACCACATGACGCCGGAGCAGTTCCGGCAGTACGGGCACAGCGTGGTCGATTGGGTGGCCGATTATTATCAGAAAATCGAAACCTTGCCGGTCTTATCGCGGTCGAAACCGGGCGAGATTCGCCAATCACTGCCGGTGACAGCTCCGCAACAAGCAGAAGATTTTACCGCGATTTTACAGGACATAAACGACATCGTCCTTCCAGGAATAACCCATTGGCAATCGCCAAATTTCTTTGCCTACTTCCCAGCTAACGCCTCCGGGCCGGCGATACTGGGCGATCTGGTTTCTTCGGCGTTAGGTGTTCAAGGCATGTTATGGGCGACCAGCCCAGCCTGCACCGAACTAGAGACCCATGTTCTGGACTGGCTGGTGCCAATGCTAGGACTTCCGGAGAAGTTCCTATCCACCACCCGCGGCGGAGGAGTCATTCAGGACACGGCCTCAAGTTCGTCACTGTGTGCCATGCTCGCGGCGCGCGAGCGGGCTACAGACTATCGCACGAATAGGCGGGGTATGGAAGGCAAACTGGTCGCTTATACCTCGACCCAGGCGCACTCGTCCCTTGAGAAGGCAGCCATGATTGCCGGTATTGGCATCGAGAACCTGCGCCTGATTGAAGTAGACGATAACTTTGCCATGCGGCCTGACGTTCTGGCCCGGCAGATCACGAAGGATCGCGACGCTGGACTACTGCCCTTTTTTGTATCAGCGACAGTAGGTACAACTTCGTCCAATGCTCTCGATCCCCTGCCCGCGCTTGGAGCTATCTGCCAGCAGAACCATCTGTGGTTTCACGTCGATGCCGCAATGTCGGGGACTGCTGCTTTGTGCCCGGAATACCGCTATATCCAGCAGGGGCTTGAGTTCGCTGACAGCTACACCTTTAATCCGCACAAGTGGATGTTCACTAACTTCGACTGCAATTGCTTCTATGTCGCCGATCGCAAATCTCTGATTGATACTCTCAGCATTCTGCCGGAGTACCTGCGCAACCAGGCGACAGAATCGGGCGCGGTGTTCGATTATCGCGACTGGCATATTCCGCTTGGCCGCCGCTTTCGCTCGCTGAAGTTGTGGTTTGTGATACGTCATTACGGAGTGGAGGGATTGCAATTCCACGTGCGCCGGCACGTCGAGATAGCCCAGAAGTTTCTGCAATGGGTGAAGCAGGATGCTCGCTTCGAGGTTGCGGCCCCGGCGCCCTTGAATCTGGTGTGCTTCCGGCATCGTGGCGGCGATGCAGTGAATGAGAAGCTGATGAATAATCTGAACCAGAGCGGCGATTTGTATCTTACCCACACCAAGCTAAACGGCAAGTTCACCCTGCGATTTTGCGTCGGCCAGACCAATACCACGCTCCGCCACGTCGAACGCGCCTGGCAAAGAATTCAGGAAGAAGCGGACAAGTTTTAGAACAAACTCGAAAAGAACATGGTCCTAGCCGGATTATAAAAATATTGACCGCATGAAAAGGCGCAGCCTCAGCTGCGCCTGAATACGTTGCCGGGATAGCGACCTGGGACTCGGGCCTAATGCCATCCGCAGCTTAAGCCCGCGACCATTCTCAATGACTAGCCGGAGCTTTCGTGCCGAGTACTTCGTCAATAGTCGAAATATCGACCATGCCGTAGCAACCGTAAATCGCCGGCAACACGCGATCAGGCGGATAGGTCTTGCGCAGCGCGGCGACTTTATCCGTTCCTGCCCGGTACGCAGGCAGATACATTCGCCCCAGTAACGGGTGCTTGCCCCACGCCCCAGATAACTTGTCGGCGCGTTCCTCGCTCACCAGAAAATCGCGCCGCAAAATGACTGCTATTTCTTGCTGCGGTTTCCCTTCTCCCCAGGTTAGATACGACGACTGGTTTTTCGCGTCGTCCTGCAACAGCGCCAACAGCACGCCAAGTTGCATATCTTCGTCCGGCAGTTGCTCGACATCCGTCACGTTGTGAGCAATCAGGATCGCATTATTGGCTATACCTTCGAACAGCGTCGCTGCGCGCGTGTTCATGGTGAGTACCGTTGCCTCAAAGCCGGCCAGCCCGCGCACATATAGATCCTGCAAGTAGGCAAAGGTCGTGACGTGGCCCGGCACCACCTCGTGACTCACCAGTTGCTGAAACTCCGGAAAGCTGATCTGCAAAGAAGCATTAATCTCGTAGCTGGCCTCGTATTTCGGACTGCCGTCCGCATTTCGCGCGCGACCCAAGTAGTTCATCGATCCCGAGAACCACGCATCTTTTATGGGCAGGAAATCAATATTCGCCCGCGGAATGCGTACCAGTTCCTTAGGAAGATGAGGCGTCAGGTTCGTGGCGCTGAAGTTGTCGAAGTAGGCGATAACCGCAGCTCCGAGCGCGCGCACCGATCCCATAGGAGTCACTCGCTCGCGACGCCACGCGTCCACGGCTCCCAGCAGACCATCAGAGGAGGAGGTCGAATAGCCCGCGCGATTCAGCAACTCGGTTACACGTTCGCGTTTGGCCTCCGGCCGGGACGGCTCAGGCGGCCGACCGGTCGAGGATTCGACGCAGCGCGCATAGGGCACCGGCTTGCCTTTGCCCAGGATCTCCATGGCCAGGTCCCACATGGTCTCCAGGCTGTTCGCCATGCCCGCCAGATACTGGCCGCGCAGACCGCCAATCTTCGTGGCTTCGCTTTTTACACCCGCGATGGCCGCGGGCAAATCAACTTCATGCAGGTAGGCTTCTATGGCTTCGCGGCTGTTCTTACCACTAACCCCGCCGCTGTCGCGCACTCGCGCCGCGGACGCCGCAGTATACGCGGCCGGCAACTTCTCGTCCGAAAACCATGAGTCCGCAATAAACCGCCCAGTGCCCGAAGGACACATCACATCGCCACCCCAAAGCGTGTCGATACCTAGAACAGCGTCAGCAACATACTTCCCGACTTGATCCATTACGCAGCCTCTTTTCTTCTTACCGAGGCGAACCATATGTACAGACAAAGACCGACAAACATGATTGCGGAGACGGTCTGCGATATTGGTTCGTTGTTATAGAAGGGAGTCTGTATGAGCTCCTCCCGGTATTTTGGCAGAAGACGCAGGGCGGCTCCAAAGACTCCGCCCAGCGCTCCACCTGCCATGAGTCCGCCGGCAACGATGACGCCACGCTCGCGAATAGTGCGGCCATGCTCACCGCCCGACTTATCAGCACGCTTGTTCACCAGGTGCGAGACAACGCCGCCAGCCAGGATGGGGGTGGTCAGTTGCAACGGAAGGTAAATCCCGAGGGCGAAGACCATCGACGAAAGGCCCAGCATCTCCAGTACAACAGTGACCATGGCGCCGATACCAAACAGGACATAAGCGACCGGCTGGCCGCTCATGAAGCCTTCGACGATAGCCTTCAGTGCAGAAGCCTGCGGAGCGACCAGCACCTGGCGCATGTCTCCCGGCGCAGCCTCACCGAACTGGAACGCCTTGGCCAGCAGGACAATGGTCAACCCCGCAGTGATAGCTGAAGCCGCTATCCCGATAAACTTGACCTTCTCCTGAGCCGCCGGCGTCGAACCAATCCAGTATCCGGCCTTGAGGTCGGTAATGAATTGACCTGAGGCGCAGAGGGCCACACACACCATGCCCGCCAGGGCCATCACGAAAAACATTCCTGTGGTTCCGGACAATCCGAATTTCAGCAACACAACCGCCGACACGATTACGGTCAGCAGGGTCATGCCGGAAGCCGGATTGTTGGCTGTGGCAGCAATGGCATTGGCAGCGACCGTGGTGAAGAAGAAACAGAAGAGCAGCGTCAGCACCAGTCCCATTGCCAGCACGGTCCAGGTGACATGCAGCTGTCCGTAGAAGGCAGCCACCGCGATGGCGCTCACCACCACGCCCAGAAGTATGGTGATGATTGGAATATCGCGGTCGGTGCGGTCCGTGTGCGAGGCCTCGCCGTGCCGGAAGGCGTGCAGAGCGATGCCGAACGATCCGGCTACCACACGCAACGACTTTAGGATGCCGACCAGGCCTGCGGCAGCAATAGCTCCCACTCCGATGAAGCGCACGTAGTTGCGATAGATTTCCGCCGCCGTCATGTGCGAGACGGGAATCGTCGCCGGGTAGACGGTCACGTCGCCCATATGACTGCCAATGAACCAAATCGCCGGGACCAGAACAAAATTGACCAGCACACCGCCGGCACAAAAGATCATGGCGATGCGCAGGCCCATGATGTAACCCAGGCCAAGGATGAAGCCTATGGCGTCGAAGTTGAACACCATGCGATGGCGGTCGACCAGCGACTTCATCATCGGCACGAATTGGAAGTTCAGGTACTCCTGCCAGACGTGGAAGCTGGTAACGAAGAAATCGTAGACGGCCGCGATGCAGGTGGCCTGGATCAGCAGTTTGGCCTGGGTACCACCCTTCTCGCCGGTGACCAGAACCTCGGTGATGGCTGTGGCCTCAGGAAACGGCAGCTTGCCATGCTGCTCGGCCACGAAATAGCGGCGCAACGGAATGAGAAAGAGTATGCCCATGCATCCGCCGGCCAGGCAGATGAAAATGGTCTGTACCGGATGGGGATCGAGATGAAGAATGTAGAGCGCCGGAACAGTGAAAACGGCTCCAGCCACCACACTGCCGGAGGCGCCCCCAATGCCGGTAATAATCATGTTCTCCAACACTGTGGAACGGCGCTTATACACCCGTGCTAATCCAATCGCCAGGATCGAGATGGGGATTGCCGCTTCCATTCCCTGGCCGACCTTGAGAGCGGAGTAGGCCGAGGCCACGCTGAAAATGATGCACAGCAACGTGCCCCAGAGCACCGCGCGCGCTGTGACTTCCGGTGCGTTCGAGCTAGTGGGCACGAGCGGCACGTAGATTTCGCCATCTTTTAGAGGCAGGTAGGCGTTCGCGGGAAGAGATTTGGTCTCGATTTCAGGTGAGGCAATGGCCATGGATACATATCTCCTGGCAATTTGGAAGCCGGAGGAATTGTATCCTGCGACGTCAATGGAAACTGTGACCGGTGCTGGCGTGCGACGTGATTCCGCTTGCCGGCAATAGTTTCCTCAGATCCTAGGGCTGCACATAAACGGGATTGTTCGCGGAGGGCGGCTCGTAGTCCTGACCATATTTATTCTTATGCGGAGCCGAAGCCGCGCTGCTCACTTGTACTCGAATCGTGCCCGCCGAGTGGGAAGCCCCGCTGATGTCAACGTCCCGGGTCAGCGCCTGGAGCGTTGCCGGCAAAGCATGTTCATTCCATACGTGAAGTTTGTAACGGCCGGAAGGTACGCCGGCGATGGAGAAGTCTCCATCCTTGCCGGGCACGGCGAAATACGGGCTCGCCAGCACAACTACGACCGCGCTCATCTCAGGGTGGATGTTGCAGAAGATGAAGGAAACACCTTCGCGATCGAAGTGAACCGTGCGCGATGTCCCAGCTTCGTACAATCCAAGGTCAAATCGCTTGCCGTTGAACAGCGAGAACACATTATGAAACCACGGGTCACGGTTGGGAAAGTCTACGGTTGAACCGCGCGTGATGACCAGCAGGTGAGGATCGAAGGCTTTATTCTTCTGGGTCAACACTGCATGCATGGGAGCCACGGGCGCGGAGGCCGCTGCCGGATCGAGAGGCATAACCCAGACAACAGTCGATGCCACCGGAGAAGCGCCAGGGCCTCCTTCTGTCACCACATGCCCGGTGACGGTCACCTCCTGCGCGCAGCACGATATCCACGCCCCCAGGCACAATACAATTGCGAGCCGCCCGCGGAAAGAGCCCTTGCTGCGTATGCGCCGGTTTGTCAGAACAACACCCCCATCGACATATTCACCTGTCCGGCCTCATAACTGTTGTCGTAGATGGTAAACGTGCGCAACCGGCGATACTCCATGGAAAACAGCAGATCCGACCGCGGCCGGTAGATCACGTTGCCGAAAGCGGAGCGGTTCGCGGTGAGATAAGCCGGAGCGTAGCTCAACGACTGATCGCCGAAGTAACGCACATCGGCTGCAAACGGACTATCCTGCCCGAACGCTCCGTTGAACTCCAGCTTCGGCGTCGCGCGGAATTTCAGCTGCGCCCAGCCGCCAACGGCATTCAACGAGGCAACTTCGGTATTGGGGTCGGAGAGCAGCCCGTCATAAACCACGCTGCGGCCCAGTGCGGCCCCGAGTCCCCCAATGGCTGCTCCGCGATAGAAAGCAGCACTCAGGGCAAAGCGGCTGCTCAGTGGAAGATTCACGTCGAGCATCCCCGCCCAACCGTCCACATTGCGGTCGTACCCCCAATTTTCCCGACTGTAGTAGGCGCCAGTCCCCAGGGTGAAGGTTTGGCCAAAAAGAGGATGAGAGTAAGCGGCACGCACTCCGTAAGCCGGCTGCCGCGACTCCTCTCCTGCGCTGGGATCGCGGTACCACACATATTGATACTCGGAGGGAGCCTGACCGGTCAGGTTATCCATCAACGCGCCCTGCAACGTGATAGTGGAATCGTTAGCCAGCGCAAAGTGATGTTCCACGCGCAACTGCGGCGTCCATGCCCACAGATTCCCCGAGTAAGACATTGCGGGAACGATCACTGAGGCAAATGAACTTGGCGAGAACGGCGACAAGAATAGCTGATCCTGGCCGGCGATCACCGAAGTATTCTTCCAGTCGAACCGAACGGCCGCGGTTCGCAACCGTACCAGGCCGGAATCTACACCGTTGTAGGTAGAAGGGAAACCGCCGCCAAAGTCGAAGTTGATGTTGGCACTGGTGCGCGCTCCCCACAGGTCCGGCCCGAAAGCTTCAAATCCCAGGATCGACTGCCGCAGTGTGCCACCAACAGATCCGCCGGAATCGCCGGGATTACGCAGAGCCGCCCACGTGGGCACATCCTGATTGTCCACCGTACCGCTGTTGCCGAAAAGATTGAACAAGACGATGCCTGAGAACCGCACCCGGTACTTCGCAGCGCTCTCGACCTTGGTTTGATATTGGTCGTCGATTTTTCCCGAAAGCAGCTGTTGTTCTTCGTCGATGTGGTCGAGACGCTGGGCCAAGTGAGCGGTAGTAGCTGTCGAGTAGGCGGGCGACTCCTGGTCGATCGTTGTGGCCGTACCACTAGAAGTAGTATTTGCGTGCTGGGTCTCCAGCTCCTCGCGAAGACGCGTTATCTCCGCCCGGCTGGCGACCGTTTCCTGCTGAAGTTGCTGCACCATTTCCTTCAGCTCTTGCACTTGCGACTTCAGATCGCCCATGTCAGTTCTCTCTTGCGCTGAAGCTGGCGCCACCAGTAGGCATCCCAGCATCGCAAGCAGAAATAAGCTGACCGCAGGACGAACAACGAGGCACCCGGTTGCATTCAGTTTCGCCTGCAAAAACAAAACAGTCCGCCCAGCGGAGCGGAGGAATTCGAGAGGGTGGGAGCAAGTCATGTCGCACCTCATAACAAACCGAATTAACTGGTCCGGACGAAGTGGCTGCCTGCAACCTGCTCTACACCTTGAACCGTCGCAGAGCTTCGGCAGTCTGGCCATTTTCCGTGGCCAGCTTGCTGCTCACCCGTGGCAATACAATGCGCATCACGGTCCGGCCTGGTATCGAACTCTCCAATTGCAAACTGCCGTGATGATCCTGCACAATCTTTTGAGCAATCGTGAGTCCCAGACCAGTGCCGTTCTCCTTGCCGTGGCTCACGAACGGTTGAAACAGCTTGTCGCGGATGGAGGATTCTACCCCAAGACCGTCATCGGTAATTTCAATTTGCAGCTCGCCGCTTTGGTCGGCCACCGAGATGCCTACATGTCCCCCACCAAGCTGTGCCGCCTGGCATCCGTTGAGCAGCAGGTTATAAAAAACGCGCTCCATTTTGCGTGGATCGAATTGCGCTGTATGTAACCCTGGCGACTCAATGCCGACAACGATCTTGTGGAACTCGCGATGCGAGCGCACCAACTCGATCGCGCGGCTGATCGTGCGCTCCACCGGGGTCTCAATCACATTCAGAGATTCGGCGGGACGCGACAACTCCAACAGGGAATCGATGAGGTCGGTGAGGCGATTCACGGCGACGCGAATCTCCGCGTAAAGCTCTTCCCTCTGTAAGGGACTGAGCTCGGCATCGGCCAAAAATTCCGCGTTCGCCAGCACAGCCGTCAGGGGATGCCGCAAATCATGCGAAATCGAGCTGGCCATTCTGCCGATGGTCGCCAGGCGCTCGGCATTGAGAAGCCGCTGCTGAGTTTCATGCAGACTCTCGCGCATACGACTAAACGCTTCGGTAAGCTCCGCCACTTCACCTGCGGCCCCAGGATGCAGCGGATAACGAAAGTCGCCTCCTCCTAGAGCTCTCACGCCAACCACCAATCTCTCGAGGGGACGCGTAAAGGTTCCGGCAATCAAATACACCAGCAAGCTCCCACCCAGGACGGCGACCAGCCCCACCGCCAATAACAACTCGCGAAGATGATCCAGGAAAGCAGCGGCGGCGTCATAAGACTTCATCACGATGATCGTCACCGGTGGCGACTGGTCTGGGTTGAGCGTCAACGCTGACACTACAAAGCTCTCATCGCCTAGCTTCCAATTTGCGGAACCGTTTAATGTCGCCGGAATATGCGGACCTAATTCACGCGTCTGTTCAGGACTCAACGTACTGACCACTACGGTTGGCCCGCATAAGATCGCGACTTGGCTGGCGGCGACTTGGCTAACCTGTCGCGCTAACACGGCATTCATCTCATAGCCAACCGCAACCACTCCAAGTAGCTCGTTATCAGATCGAGGACCAAAATAAATAGGCGCCAGAACAACTTCGTAGAGATGTCCTCCGGCAAACCACCATTGCAAGGGATCATCCATCGCTCCGCGACGGTCGACAAGCTGCTGCGCCACCTGCTGGGTGATTCCGGCGGTGTGGGTGTGGAAGCCAACAAAACGATTGCTGGAATCGAGAAGGGCGAACAAATCGCCACCGGAAAGATGAAACATCTCTCGCGAAGCATCCTGGATAGTCGGGGGATGACGAGAGGTCATAAGCGCCTTCAGGCTGGGTATATCGGCCATCAATTCGGCCGAGCGATCCAGAGCAGCCTCGCGCTCCCTCTGTAGATTACGGAAAGTCTCTACCGAATTGCCCAGATCGCTGCTGAGGCCTCGGCGAATATGCTTCGCAACCGAACGCTGCACAATCAGCAGAGACACCGCCGTCAGGCTGGCGGAAGTCAGCAACATGGCGATGAGAAACTTGGTCCGCAGCCTTAATCTACCCATCGCCTCTCCTTGGCCTTGGATTACCTGACAAATTTGTACCCGGTTCCGTGGACGGTGCGGAAATGTATCGGATCCGTAGGATTTTTTTCCAGCTTCTGCCGCAAACGAAGAATGTGCGTGTCCACTGTCCGGGTTGTCGGATAGTTGTTATAGCCCCAGACTTCGTTAAGTAGTTCTGTGCGCGAGATGACTCGCTCCTGATTACTCAAGAAGAAGCGCAGCATCTTGAATTCCTGCGGCGTGAGCGGAATCAGCTGTCCGTCGCGGTGCAGCTCCATCTTCGAGAAGTTCACCTCCACGTCATCGAAGCTGAATAGGTCAACCTTCTCGGTACCCTGATTCAAGCGGCGCAAGGCAGCGCGCACCCGTGCTAATAGTTCGCGCGGGCTGAATGGCTTGGTCACATAGTCGTCCGCTCCCAACTCCAGCAACAGAACTTTATCCAGCACGTCACTGGCTGCGCTCAGCACCAGGATTGGGACCGTAGAGGATTCCTGCTTGATCTCCCGGCATACATCCTGACCGGATTTACCCGGAAGCCGCAGGTCCAGAATGACGACGCGCGGGAGGGTCGCACGAAATGTTTCCACCGCCGTGGTTCCATCTGAGGCAATCGAAACCTCAAATCCCGCCGACTCGAAAGTTCTTCGCAAGGCACGCTGTACAGCTTGATCGTCCTCGATCACTAGAATTTTTTCCATAGCCGCTTCTTCTTTCGTCCTGAGAACTACAGCTAATACTAGAAAAAAATGCCAGTCAACCGCATGTTTACAAATTCGTGACAAATGCTTCCGCGCCCCCGGCAATGGGAGGTGCTTGTCAACAAGTTTTGACAAGACCGTCACTCTCTCAGGACAACTCGCGCGCTGCGTCCAAGTACATTCCGGAGTGCTTGCGGCAGCAGCATTTCGCTGGAAAGAAGCGTTGCCCGAAGCAATCCCGATATCGACAGTGAGGAAAATGATGTTTAGCACCAGGACAGCACAAACCGCTTCGCGAGTGAGCTCCGTGGTGGTGCTCTCGCTGCTGGCGATGGCCCTACTGAGCTTGCCAGCTACTGCGCAGAAGGTCGACGTTACCAACCTTACGTCTGACATTTCCGCCGCCGCCGCTTTTAACGATCCCAACCTCGTCAACCCCTGG
Organism: uncultured Acidobacteriaceae bacterium; assembly: GCA_963769235.1. Taxonomy (GTDB): domain Bacteria; phylum Acidobacteriota; class Terriglobia; order Terriglobales; family Acidobacteriaceae; genus Bog-257. Next base: position 278,288 of record CAVYKW010000001.1, read on the forward strand.
GGACTGTCGATAAGTCCATCAGGGCCGTGGTGGGTATCGGACAACACCAGCGGACTCTCCACTCTTTACAACAGCACCGGAGCCCCACAGGGACTGGTCGTCACCATTCCTTCCGGCTCCGGGTCTGGAACAGGAACCCCGTCTGGCACGGTTTACAACGCCACCAGCGGTTTTCAAGTTCACGGTCAGGCAACTCCGTTCCTCTTCTGCACGGAAGACGGAACCATCTCCGGCTGGTATGGCGGTAGCACTGCCTATATCGCGGTTAACAACAACGGCAATGGAGCAGTCTACAAAGGTGTGACCATAGCTTCAGTAGGAAGTGCGAATTATCTTTATGTCGCGAACTTCCACGCCGGGACCATCGAAGCCTATGACAGTAACTTCACTCTTCACTCATTCGGATCGAGTGCCTTCGAAGATTCCACCCTTCCGGCCGGTTATGCGCCGTTCAATGTGCAGCTGATAGGTACGAACCGGCTGGTTGTTACCTATGCCAAGCAGGACGCCGCCAAGCACGATGACGTACCCGGCATCGGCAACGGCTACGTTGACATCTACGACACGCAAGGCAACTTGCAGCTTCGTCTGGCTCACAACCTCTACTTCAATGCTCCCTGGGGTGTCGCCTTGGCGCCCGCCACCGGGTTCAACGGTTTCAATGGCGACCTATTGATCGGAAACTTCGGCAGCGGCGCGATCATGGCGTTTAACCCCACGACCGGTGCATGGATTGGAAACATGTTCGATGTCAACCAAATCATTCTGAAAATCGACGGGCTGTGGGCGATATCGTTTGGCAACGGCGGATCAGGCGGACCAACCACTACCCTCTACTTCACGGCCGGGCCCTACGGGGAGAACCACGGTATCTTCGGTTCGATCGTTCCCCACGTGGGTCTATAGCCGAAATTGTAGCTGGCTCAGTGGTATACACCAGGAGGGCACGAGCCCTCCTTTCTTGCGTTCGACACTGATACCACCCGATTGTCACCCGCGGAATCGAAGTTCTTGGGCCGCTAATCAAGCCGCTGGCGAAAGGACCTGGCGATGAAAACTACATTCCTTCTTGGCCGCGTGATTTGTGGCGGATTTTTTCTCTACAGTGGAATCCATCATTTCCAGCAGAGGAAACAGATGGCGCAGTACGTAAGGGCTAAGCATGTCCCCACGCCGGAGCTGGCGGTTACTGCAACTGGCACAGCCTTGGTGGTGGGTGGAACCAGTATTCTGCTTGGCGTTAAACCGAGGCTGGGCGCTCTTGCCATCCTTGGCTTTCTTGCCGGAGTCTCTCCTATCATGCACGATTTCTGGAGCAAGGAAGATCCCATGGAGCGGCAGAATGACATGGTGAACTTTATGAAGAATGTTGCTATGGCGGGAGCGGCCTTGGCGTTGATGGGAGTGGAAGAACCGTGGCCAGCGAGCCTGCCTGTCGGTCAGCCCAGCACCGCAGAACGGGTGGGGCGGTTCGCACGCAATATCGCGGCTTAATTGATAGTTACTCGATAATTGCCAGCGTGTCGCCGGCGTTTACGGTCGAGCCTTCGGCGGTGAGAATCTTCTGCACCCTGCCGTCCTTGGGAGACTTCATCTCGTTTTGCATTTTCATGGCTTCCATGACGATGACGCCTTGACCGGCCTTGACCTCGTCATTCTCGTTGACCATGATGCGAACGATCTTTCCCGGCATCGGGGCTTTAACTTTTTGCGGACCGGCCTCGACTCCGGCGACGGCGCGACGCGTGCGCAACGAACGCGGATCCTGTACCTCCACCGCATAACGAGCGCTGCCAATCACCATGTGCAGCTCGCCTTGCAGCGAGCGCTCGCGTTTAATCTCGTACGCCTTGCCTCCCACCAGCACGGAGAGCACATCCCGCGCGGTCGACACCGCATCTGCTTCCAGCCCTTCACCGTCAACCTTGCACAGCCAGGTTTTCTCACCGCGGGTGAGCTCCACTTGATGAGTCTTGCCGTCCACTACCACGTCATAGGTCATATTCAACTCTTGGAAAATCGGCTTTTAGCTTCTGGCAATCAGCTCTTAGCAATCAGCTCTTAGCTCATAGCTCTTGCCTCTTAGCATCCAGCCCTCAGGAATAGCTTGCTTACATTTGCTTTGAAGGGGACGGCCTTTAGGCCGTCCGTAACTATTGCAATCCATTCGGCTTTACAGTTTGCTGAAAAAGGAACCAAGACAGTAATTTCGGCTGATTTCGATGTCAATTGTGGCCTGTAAATTATTGATTCTTCGTTCATCAAATCCCGCGAATTCTCGGTTAGTTCGTTTTTCAGCAAACTGTTTAGCCGCTGAGGTACATTGGTTTCACAGACTCAGAGCTTCCTTAACAATGAGTTCTTAGCAACCAGCCATCCGCGATCACAAACAAACATGGAGCACTCAATTGCTGATGTCGGAACTATTCCTGCTCAAAGTTGCTATAACGTCGCCATTCGATCCGTTCACGACCGTTTGATTCGCGCGTTGTATCAGGGCTTCAGCCGTGCCGTCTGAGCCCAATGACAAGGAGCTGGGCTTTAGTGTCTGCGTGAGAACCTCTGCCGTCCCTACGGGACTCTTACAAATTTCCCACTTACCCAGCACTCCGCCTTCGGCTGCGTGCTGGGCTAAGCTGTTCCGCGCCTATGGCGCTGGGTTCTTGGCCGTTGTACTCCACCGCCAATGCGAGTCTCTAGTTCTCACGAGACACTTTAGCCCCTGCGACTCCACTATCTGCACTCGGCTAATATCCTTGTCGCGTTGTGCGATTTCATCACCGCTGCCGCAACCCCTCCACCCGCGACGCTCGCCGCCAATTCGATACTGCCGGCGGCTCTGAAAGGCCATTCCCGTTCAACGCTGCCGCAGCCCCATTCGTTGCCGCTGCCGCCTTTGGTTCCGTGCTGGCAAAAATCGCCGCGCCCACCGCCGCGATAATCGGACGCCGCACATCCGTTTCGTTGCTGGGCTTCGCCAGCAGCCGGTCCAGAAAACCAGTATCCAAATTGCCAGCCTGAAAATCCGGGTCCTTCAAGATACGCCGGAACAATGAAGTATTAGTCTTGATGCCACCTACGAAGTATTCGTACAGCGCGCGCAGCAGTCGATGGATAGCCTGCTCGCGAGTCTCGCCGTAGCTGATCAACTTCGCCAGCAACGGATCGTACTCGATCGGCACCGTCCAGCCTTCATACATGCCGCTATCGCGACGGATGCCCGGACCGGACGGCGAAATCAGGCGCGTGATCTGCCCCGGCGAGGGAAAGAAGTTGTTGTCCGGATCCTCAGCATAGATGCGGCACTCGATCGCGTGCCCCCGCATCTTGATGTCGTCCTGGGTGAATGGCAGCTTCTCGCCTGACGCAACTCTCATCTGCAAGTGGACTAAGTCGAGTCCACACACAAGTTCGGTGACAGGATGTTCAACCTGAAGGCGCGTGTTCATCTCGAGGAAGTAGAAGTTGCGTTCCTCGTCGACCAGGAATTCAATGGTGCCGGCGTTGTGGTAGTTGGCGGCCTTGGCCACGCGCACCGCAATCTCACCCATGCGCCGCCGCATTTCCGGATCGACGATGGGTGAGGGCGACTCTTCCATTACTTTCTGATGACGCCGCTGCACCGAACATTCGCGTTCGCCAAGATAAACGGCATTGCCATGCTCGTCGGCAAAAATCTGCATCTCCACATGCCGAGGATTGACGATGAATTTCTCGATATAGACTTCGTTGTCGCCGAAGGAGCGCTGGGCTTCGCTGCGCGCGTTTTCGTACGCCGAGTGTAAGTCCTCAGGACGCGAGACCATGCGCATGCCCTTGCCGCCACCACCCGCCGCAGCCTTCAGCATCACGGGATAGCCAATCTGCTCCGCCAACCGCTCAGACTCGTCCAGTGTCAGGCCATGCTCCGAACCGGGAACGAAAGGCACGCCGGCGCGCTTCATGTTCTGGCGAGCGCGCGTCTTGGAGCCCATCATCTCCATGGACTCAGCAGTGGGCCCGATGAACTTGATTCCTGCTTTGAGGCAAGCCCGCGCAAAACCGGCGTTCTCCGACAGGAAGCCGTAGCCGGGATGGATGGCCTCCGCCCCGCTGCGGCGCGCCACGTCAAGAATCTTTTCCACGTTGAGATACGACTCGCTGGCCGTCGCCGGGCCAATGTGGTAGGCGTAGTCGGCCTTGCGGACGTGCAGCGCCTTGCGATCGACGTCGGAGAAGACCACAACCGACTCGATACCCATCTCACGGCAGGCCCGAATGATGCGAACCGCAATCTCGCCGCGGTTGGCAATCAGAACTCGTTTGAACATGCGACGCCTCTGCGCGTTCTCCTCACGGGCGGCAGGGAACGCAGCTGGAATGATGTTCTGCGGAAGCGGCAGGCGGAAGTGAGCAGCTAACGCTAAAATCCACAGAAACTTGGATTGTAATGCATGGGTCATCAGGAGGGAGGCCGAACGTCACAGCCGCTTGTGACATCAGTTTCGCCACATCCAAAGCGCGGCGGAACGGTTCCAACTCTGGAGTTTGTTAGACTGCGGGATACTTCAAATCGAGCGGGGGAAACGTGAAATCAGTAGCCAAGCTGTTGGCCGGGCTCCGAAACAAGTTGCGGGAGAAACCGGGACAGAAGCTCCCAGGAAACCCGGTTATGTGGCAGGCCGTCGCCATCGTAGCCGTCTCAGCCGGAGCTCTCACCGCACTTCACGCAGCCTCGCCACAAATGCAACCGTCCGGCGCCTCGACAACTCCGCAAACCGCTGCCCAGAAATACAAAAACATTCAGGTGCTGAAGAACATTCCCGCCGATGAGCTGATTCCGTCCATGCAATTCATTACGGCATCGTTGGGCGTGGAATGCGATTTTTGCCACGTCGAGCATCAGTTCGACAAGGACGACAAGGACGAGAAGAAGACCGCGCGCCTGATGATGCAGATGATGTTCTCCATCAACCAAAACAACTTCGATGGCAAGCGCGGCGTCACCTGCAATACCTGTCATCGCGGATCGCCCCACCCGCAAGGGATTCCGGCGATCATGGCCGAAGCTCCCAAGCCGGAAGCGATGGAGGCCATGCACGAGCACACCACTAACCCGGCCTCTCTGCCTTCGGGCGCTCCGGTCTTTGCCAAGTACATTCAGGCCATCGGCGGAGCGGCTGCTCTGGACAAGGTCTCTACCCGCGTGGAAAAGGGTAACGCCCTAACCCCCGAGGGGCCGCCGCTTCCCATCGACATCTACACCAAGTCGCCGGACCAGCGCGTCTCCGTGATGCACACCCCGAAGGGCGATAGCGTGACTGCCTACAACGGGCAGGCTGGATGGATCGCCTTTCCCGGCCGTCCTTTGCGCGAGATGTCGGCAGCCGACCGGCAGGCAGCCAAACTCGATGCCGAAGCTTTTTACCCTGCGCAGCTTGATCGTCAGTTCGGGGAGCTGAAGTTGCAGGAACATCCGGAGAAGGTCGGCGATCAGGAGACAGATGTGCTGCTTGGCCTGAATAACGGTGAGCCGCCGGTGAAACTATACTTCGACAAGGCCTCAGGGCTGCTGGTGCGCATGGTGCACTACGCCGACACGCCGCTAGGATTGAATCCGACCCAGGTGGACTTTGCCGATTACCGTGAGGTGAACGGCGTCAAGACGCCGTATCGCTGGACGATCGCGCGTCCCAGCGGGGCCTTCACTATCCAGATCGATAAGGTGGAACAGAACGTTCCCATCGACAGTGACAAGTTTACGGAGCCGCCGGCCACACCGCCGCCGCCAGGCTCGCAGCCTGGGCCTGGGCCTCATCCTATGCCGGATGGGCCGCATCCGCCTCAGGGCTCTGTGCCACCGGGCGGCGCACCCCCACCGTCGGGAACAATGTAGTCGGCAGAGCCGGCGGTTGTGAGTCTTTCTGAAGACTAAATCGAAGCTAGGTCTACCCAACAAAAAGCCCCTCCGCGCGGAGGGGCTTTTGTGTCCATCAACGTTCCGAAGAGGAAGTTGCGTATTACTGCGTGGTGTCGGTGGTAACGATGCCGGTTGGGCCAGCCTTCTCGGCTTTGGCTTTCTTGGTAGCCATCGTCTTGTCGACCCAGTCGTCCGCGGTCTTGAGGTCGGCCTTGCGGGCATCGGGCTGGTCGCATTCATACTCGGCACGCTGGCGATAGAGCAAGTTCAGGTACGCCATGGCGTCATCGTAATCAGGACGCAGCTGCAGCGCCTTCTGCAGGTACTGGATACCGTCTTCCACCTTCTGCTGATTCTCCTGCTTCAACTCGGTACAAGCCTTCTTGTCCTTCAGTTCATCCGTCGGCTTCAATCCGAGTTCAGCCCGGGCCTTCTGATCCGGCTGGTAAGCCTGCATCCAGTCAATGACCGCCAGCGAGTAGTAGGTCTCAGGATCATTAGGATCGAGCTCAGAGATCTGCTTGTAATACTGGTCAGCCTGATCGAACTTTTTCTGCTGGAAATAAAGCGAGGCGATGCCTTTCAGGCTGTGGATCTGCTGCTCCTTGGGGGGATGCTGATCCAGAACCTGCTTGAACACATCGATAGCCTGTTCGGCATAGCGATTGTTGTCGGGCGAATCAGCGCCCGGAATGTATTGCTGGGCATACGCGGTTGCCAAATAAAGGCGGGCATTGGTCAAACTGGGATCCAGATCAACCGCGTTCTTGAAATGTTCGATTGCGTCTTCGTACTTTGCGTTCTTGTAGGCCTGTACGCCCTTGTTGAGTTGATCGCGCGCCCGCAGTTTGCTGCAACCAACTGTGGAGATCAGCGCCAGCAGAACAGCAAGTACCGTCAGTACCCGTCCGCTCTTATTCATGTTGGATATCACTCTCCGTAGCGTAGTTCGGGTTCCGAAGTACAGCGGGACGCCCGAGGTGCCACGTCCCGCTCATCCAGAAGGAGGAGTGTTGCCCGAATCACGTTCCTATGCTGTAAACCATGACCTGCCCGGGGGCGAGGCCGTGGCTCGGTTCCGGTGCGATTAACCGCCGGCTTCGATCTTGGCCGTGATCAGTCCCACCTTATCGACGCCGGCGGCGTGCGCGATGTCGATGACCTGGGCCACATCGTTAAAGGGCAAATCGGTGTCGGCCTTCACGAACATCACCTTTTCCGCGCGGGTCTTGAAGATGTCGTTCAGTCGGCCTTCCAGAGTTTCCCAGGTTACGTCGTCCTGATTGATTTTGAGAGCCGGCTTGTCGCCCGGTCCTTTCATCACCTGGACCACGATGGTACGGTCGTTGCTTGGCGGCGGCTGGTTCTTGTCCTTCGGCGGTTGCGGAACCAGCGCGTCAAGCCCCTTTGGCGTCAGCGGCGTGATCACCATGAAGATGATGAGCAGCACCAGAAGCACGTCAATGAGCGGCGTTACGTTGATATCGGCTGAGGGTCCACCGGACCCTCCCACTGACATTCCCATGATTAACTCCTACTGGGCGCCAGCGCCCGAAGTAGCACCGCCCGTGGGCGGTTTAGTGCTCGCTGGACCCGTTTGTTTCTGCTCGGTCAACAGACCCACGTCGTCCACCCCAGCAGAGCGGACGTTATCGACCACGTCCACCACGCTGCCGTACTTGGCGCGGGTATCCGCCCGGATAAAGACCTGCTTGTTCACTTTGTTGGCAAGCCGGTCTTTCACCTTGTTGGTCAGCTCGTCCGCGGTAACGCGGTCGGTGCCAAAGTAAATTTGCCCGTCGCGCATCACCACGATCAGCAGAGCGTCTTCCTTATCTGCGTCGGGCATGGGCACCGGGTTGTTTACCTTGGCCATATCCACGCTCTGACCTTTTTGCAACATAGGCGTGATGACCATGAAAATAATGAGCAGCACCAGCATCACGTCCACCATCGGGGTGACGTTGATGTTGGAATTGACCTTGCTGCCTTCGTTCCTTAATGCGAGTGCCATAGTATGTTCAACCTCCCGTCGGCTGGAGCTGGTCCGAGTTACAGCTTCGGACGTCTCCTACGGCTGACGGCGAACGCTGCGCTTCTTCAGGAAGTAGTCGATCAGCTCGCTCGAGCTGTTATCCATCTCGACGTCGAAGGCTTCAACTTTATTCGTGAAGTAGTTGAACATCATGACGGCCGGAATGGCCACAAACAGTCCCACAGCGGTGGTTACCAGCGCTTCCGAAATGCCGCCGGCGACGGCGCCCAGACCGGTTGCCTTCTGCGACTGAATTTCGCGGAACGCATTCAGAATGCCGACCACGGTGCCGAACAGTCCGACGAAGGGAGCCGTCGATCCGATGGTGGCCAGACCGCCCAGGCCGCGCTTCAACTCGGCGTGCACGATGGCTTCGGCACGTTCCAGGGCGCGCTTGGAGGCTTCGATCTGTTCACCCGGAATATCGTTGGAATCGCCGTGAGCCTTGAACTCCTGCAGGCCAGCGGTAACAACCTTGGCCAGATGGCTCTTCTTGTTGCGCTCGGCAACTTTAATGGCTTCGTCGATCTTGCCTTCACGCAGAGCGCCAGCCACAGCCGGAGCAAAAGCACGCGACTGCTTGCGGGCGGCGCTGAACGCCATCGCGCGATCGATCATTACGCCAATCGACCATCCTGACATGATGAACAGAATGACGACGACGATTCTCGCCAGCCATCCCATCTGTTTCCAGAGGGAAAGAGGATCCCAACCCACGGTCGCTTCCTGGAACATCCAGGCGGCAGCCGTGGGCACATGGCTGAGGGCATACGTTGCAAGGTTTGCTAGGAACATGAGTTAACTTTTCCTCCTCGGAACTTTCGGTTACAGCAGAACGCAAACGTTACTGCGGGTGATTCGGGCTTCTGAAGCCGCCCGTGGGCCGCGGTTCTTCCCGCTCCACGTGCGTAACAAATTGGCAAACCGTGAAGGTCGTGCGGCTGAGCTGCACGACCGGCATGAACTTAGATGCACAGAGCTCGCAACCGTAAGGTCTACTCGCCTGACAAAGTGAAGTTCACGTTGATTGTCGTTTCCACCTCAACCGGCTCGCCGTTCAGGTAGTAAGGCTTGTAACGCCATTCCTTTACGGCTTCCAAGGCGGCATTGGTCAGCATCGGATGCCCACTGACCACGTGCAGATTCTGGATGGTGCCGTCTTTGCCGATCAAGGCCTGGAGAATGACGGATCCCTGGATACGAGCCTGCCGCGCCAGCGGCGGATACTGCGGCTGCACCTTGTGGATCAGCAATCCCTGGGAGACGCCTTGCGAAACGCGAACGCGTTGCGGCGTCGCGGCCTTCGGCACAGCGGAGGGTACGCTGCTCATCACGCTACCCAGCACGCCACCCATGCTGCCGCCCGGAACTCCTCCCGGGACACCACCCACCACGCCCGCTGGTCCAGCGGTCGGTGGCGGCTCGTCTTCCTTAATCATCTGAATCTTTTTAGGAATGGCAGTAGGGGTTCGCAGTTGGCCGTTGTCCAACTCGCTCTGAATCTTCTTTACTATCACCGGGGCCGCGGCCGGCGGAGGCGGAGGTGGAGGTGGAGGTGGAGGTGCGACCAGGAAGGTCATCAGCTGCTGCCGGGGCAATGCCTCGGTGAAAATCAATGGCAGCAACACCAGAACGCCCAAAAATAGAATCTCCAGCGCGAACGAAAGGGCCGTGGTCGCCCCTCGCTTGGTCTTGATCCTGCCTCCCGATTCTACGAGGCTGTCTTCAAACATACCTGTTCTCCGAAGAACTCTCTCTAGTTATTTTAGACACCATCCTTGTTCTATATGTGCCCGGAAAACCGAAGCAGCCACTCGATTTTTTGTTCCCGGAACGGGAACCTGAGCATCGACGGCAGCTGCTAAAAAAACGCGAACCGAAGTATACACCCCAGGTCCGAAGTAGCACACTTACTCGGGTAATGGGAGCCCGACTCTCACCTTGGGGTTGTACCGCCGGGCCAGGATCAGAAACTGCGGCGGCACATTGTTGTTCAGAATACGGCGTTTACGGTCTGTAATTCTGGAAACGTAAATCAGGGGGCCTTTTGACTAACTGGTCGATCTTTCCCCCAGCGGCTAAACAGCCACTATGATTTCGCGATCCCCATCGCACGGCTGAAGCGCAGCCCTTTCAAAGTCAAAACTTGATCAGGCTTCCTTAGGCCTTCACCTTGACCTTGTTATTCGCTTTGCCCTGGTTATTGCCCTTGCCGCGCGACGGAGTCATGCGCTCAATAGCGGCTTCGCCTGCACGCTTCGCCCGCCAATCCTGATAAGCCACCAACATTGGCGCGGCTACCGCGATCGACGAGTAGGTGCCGATCAGAATGCCGATCACCAGGGCCAGCGAGAATCCGCGCAACACCTCGCCACCAAACACGTACAGGGAAAGCACGGTGAGGAAGGTCAGGCCCGAGGTAAGGATCGTCCGGCTCAGCGTCTGGTTGATGCTCTTGTTGACGATGTCGGCAAGTGGCTCGCGGCGGAGCAGCTTGATATTCTCGCGGATACGGTCGAAGACGACGATGGTGTCGTTCATCGAGTAACCGATAAGGGTCAGGATGGCGGCAATGACCGTCAGGCTGATTTCCTTGTCGAGTAGCGAAAAGAAGCCCACCGTGATGATGGTGTCGTGGAAGCAAGCCACTACGGCGCCCACACCGTAAATCATCTCAAAGCGGAACCAGAGGTAAATCAGCATTCCAGCCAGCGAATACAAGGTCGCCATGATGGCCTGGTGGCGCAGCTGCGAACCCACCTGTGGGCCGACGATTTCAACGTTGCGCACCACGAAATTCGAGGTGAAGAAGTCCTGCTGCAATGCGCTGATCACCTCGGGCGGCGCAATCCCGCGCAGATCGTCGATGGAGTTCAGAATTCCGCCACGGTCCTTGTTGCGGAAGTCGTCAATCTGCTTGGCTATCGCCGTGTAACGCTGCTCGGCGTCGGTGCCCAGATGCAGGGGGTCCTTCTCCATCAGGTATTGCTGCAAGCTGGCGGCGCCAGTGTTGTTCAGATCGTGCTTGCCGGCAGCGGCCTGCGGTTCGAGCGCCTTGATAATGGTGTTCTTGCCCACGTCGAGCGCCGACTCGCTGGTTTCCTGGATGCCAAGATCAACCAGCACCTCGTTGTCGGTCGCCGGTCCGAAGGCCTGAATCTTCGGATCGTGAAGACCGGCGTGATTCATGTCGTCGCGGATCTTATTGAGGTTCGGCGTCTGGGCGAACTTCACGTAAACCAGCGTGCCGCCGCGGAACTCTACCCCCAGCGGAATGTGGTGCCAGAACAGCATGGAGCAGATTCCAGCGACGCTGAAAATGAGTGAGAAGGCAAGGAAATACCATTTCTTGCCAAGAAAATCGATGTTGGTATCGCGAAATAACTCCACCGCTAGCCCCTTACAAACCTGTCTTTTTTACCACAGCGCCACTGCGTCACAGAGTTTCTTGAGGTCTACTCACTTTGCTTACAAGTCTCTGTGTCTTCGTGCCTCTGTGGTGAATTGCCTCTTTTAAATGCTCAACGCTTCGCCACGCTGATGGCGGTTGAGAATCGCTTCGAAAATGACCCGCGACACAAACACCGCAGTGAACAGATTGGCCGCCAAACCGAAGCTGAGGGTCACAGCAAAACCCTTCACCGGTCCGGTTCCGAACAGGAACAGGATGATGGCGGACACGATCGTCGTAACGTGCGTATCGAAAATGGTGTTCCAGGCGTGATGAAAACCCTGATCCACGGCCGATGATGGAGTCTTGCCGTGTCGCAGTTCTTCCCGAATGCGCTCGAAGATCAGCACGTTCGAGTCAACGCCCATACCGACGGTCAGGATGACACCGGCAATTCCCGGCAAGGTGAGCGTTGCTCCGCTGAACCCCAGGAAGCCCAGCAGGATCACCAGGTTCAGGAACAAGCCCAGGTCCGCATTGATGCCCGCCGCATGGTAGTAGAACAGCATGAAGATCATGACCGCGACCATGCCGATCACCGCGGCGCGTACGCCCTGGCGAATCGAGTCAGCTCCCAGCGAGGGGCCGACCGTCACTTCCTGCAAATACTTGATCCCGGCCGGCAGCGCGCCGGAGCGCAAGGTCAGCGCCAGGTCCGACGTCTCTTGCTGAGTGAATGAACCGGAGATGCGGCCCTGATCGTGAATCTGCTCCTGAATGGTCGCGACTGATTTAACCCGTCCATCGAGCACCACGGCCAGCTTGTCGCCCACATGCGAACCAGTAAAGGCCGCAAAGCGCCGTCCACCTTCGCCGGTGAGGCTGAAGTTCACATCGGGGCGGCCATTTTCATCGTTACCGGCATCGGCGGAGCGAAGGTCGCCGCCGCTTACCGCCGCCGTGCGGCTGATAAGCCAGTACGCTTCCTGATCGCCTTCCGTCCCATGCGCGCCATTGCTACCTTTCATCAGCACCGCATCGGGAGGCAGCACACCACCATTGTCCTGCATGGCGGCCTGCTCGCTGGGATAGGGGCCTTTGAGCGCCTGCCGGATCTCCAGCATGGCGGTGGATTGCATGATTTCCTTCACCCGGGCCGGATCGTCAACCCCAGGCAGCTGCACCAGAATCTGGTAGTCGCCCAGTCCGTGTTCCTGGATGACCGGCTCGGACACGCCCAGCTGGTCAATTCGGTTGCGAATGGTCTCGATCGCCTGCTGCACCGCCTTCTTGCGGGTTTCGGTGGCGATGGAATTCTTCAACGTGAGCGTCCACGTGTTATCCGGACCCGAGGTCAGATCGTATTCCTGCGCCTTGTCGGTCACCAGGTGGCGAAGTTCTCCGGCTGCCTCCGGCGGCACACCCTTGATCTGGATGACCTCCGGGTTCTGCTGCGGATTCGGCTTGTTGATTTGGCCGTAGGCAATGTTGGCCGTCTTGAGATCGTCCTTCAACCGCTCGACTTCACGGTCGGTATCGGCATTGACGGCGTCATTCACCTGGACCTGGAGGATCAGGTGGGTCCCACCCTTCAAATCGAGTCCGAGATGGATGCGCTGCTGCATCGACGCCAGCAAGCCCTTGGGAGTGAAGCTGCTGGGAATGCCGACGATGCCGAACAAAAAGACGATCAGCACCGCAATAATGAGAATGGTCTTGGCGAGAAGATTCTTGTTCATGAGAAAACAGCAACCCTATTGAGACTTGGCACGGTCCTCTGCGGTGGTTAACGTGACGATGGAGGCACGTGTTACTTCCAGCTTGATGTTGTCGGGTGGAATACGCAGAACAACGACGTCATCCTTCACTGACATGATAGCGCCGGTGAGGCCACCGCTGGTGACCACTCTGTCGCCGGGCTTGACTTGCGACAACATGGCCTGCCATTTCTTCTGGCGGCGCTGCTGCGGCATGATCAATAGAAAATAGAAGATTGCGAAAATCGCAACCATCATCAGGATCGGCGCCGATCCACCGATACCTTGGGCAAACAAACTAACCAAACTAACCATTGAGCATCGACTTTCACCGAGCTGCGCCTTGTACGGCGCCAACTCAACCGGGGGCTGCCGCCCAACTACCCTACCCGCCAGGTGCAGCGTTAACTTCCCGGCAACAAAATAACCGCGCGAGGCGGACAAACCTCATCCCTCGCGCCCTGGACACTTTGGGATGTTCGGGGACTTCCTACTGAACACCAGGATCTCCGCCCCATGCCTGCTCGTAACGGGCGGTCGTCAAGCCAGCGTACCAGCGCGATGCCAGAGACTTTCCCTGACTTCTTATTTTATCGCGCTTTGCCGGAAAGCGGCAGCCCCAGCAGCGAAGTAACCGCGCAAGCTGGGCACCAGGCTCCAGCCGTGAAAGCTGCTAAGGAATGCTCAGCTCTCCGGGATCCCCGAACCGCTCAGACCAGAGGCGGACTAGGGTGCTAGATGCGGTGGCCGGACACTGGACAGAAAACTCGCAAACTCCCCAAGCTGTATAGCTTGCCGCACCCTACGCATCGTGTCAAGGTAATACGCCAGATTGTGGATGGTGTTGAGCACCTGCGCCAGCAACTCGTTGGAAGCATAAAGATGTCTCAGGTAAGCGCGCGAGTAGCGGGCACACACCTTGCACGGGCACTTGGGATCGAGCGGCCCTTCATCGGTAGCGAAGCGCGCATTCTTGATGGTGAGGCGGCCCTCAGAGGTAAACAGCAGCCCGTGGCGGGCCGCGCGCGTCGGCAGGACGCAGTCCATCATGTCCACGCCCATGGCCACATAGTGGACGATTTCTTCCGGAGTGCCTACACCCATGAGGTAGCGCGGTTTGTCGTCAGGCAGGAAGCGAATCGCCTGATCCACCATCTCGTAAGTCAGGGGACGCGGCTCGCCAACACTGAGCCCGCCGATGGCATAGCCGGGAAAATCCAGTTCGACCGTGCGTTGCGCAGACTCGCGCCGCAGGTCAGGAAACATCCCACCCTGAACGATGCCGAACAGCGTCTGGGTCTGGCCTGCGGCGGGAGCGCGGCTTTCTGCGGGAACGGGTCTTCCTCCGTAAGCCTGGCCTGTCAGAGGCCCCTGGCTTTCTCCGCGATCCGAGCTTTGAAGGGGCACGGCTTCAGCCGTGCCGTCCTCAACCCTATTAAAAATTCCTGCGGACTTTAGTCCGCCCCCCAACCACGGCACTTCGTGCTTATGCTCTTCGAAGTATTTCTTGCTGCGCGCCGCCCACCGCAGGGTCATCTCCATCGACGCCTGGGTGCGCGCGTACTCGGCCGGATGCTCGGTGCACTCGTCGAACGCCATGATGATGTCGGCGCCCAGCCCGATCTCGGCGGCAATGGCGCTCTCCGGGCTGAAAAAGTGCGAGGAGCCGTCCAGGTGCGAGCGAAACCGCACGCCCTCCTCCGTCACCTTGCGCAGGTCGCTGAGGCTGAAGACCTGGAATCCCCCGGAGTCGGTGAGAATAGGCCGGTCCCACGCCATGAATCTCTGCACGCCGCCCAGCCGGCGAATCATCTCGACCCCCGGCCGCAGGTAAAGATGGTAGGTGTTGTTGAGCAGGATCTCGACGCCGAGCTCCTCCAGAGTGTCCTGCGGCACCCCTTTGACGGTGCCGACGGTGCCCACCGGCATGAAGACCGGCGTCCGCACCTCGCCGTGCGGCGTGAACATGCCCCCGGCCCGGGCTTTGCCCTCGCGAGCCTCAATCTGAAAGCGGAAAGACATCCTTTGGGATTGTAACGATTCTTGCGTCTATCGAGATTTTGGCGCTAGCGGACAAAAAGGAGCTTCACCACAGAGGCGCGGAGCACACAGAGGAAGGAATCCAGCCCGAAGGACGGAAAGTGTAGCCCAGCATGGGACCGCAGCCGGAATGCTGGGTAGAGTTCGATGTGAGGCTGACCCCTGCAATAGGAGAGACGCAAGCCCGAAGGGCGGAATTAATTCTAGCCCAGCATGGAGCCGAAGGCGGAATGCTGGGTAGCGCCCAGCATGGAGCCGAGTCCCGTAGGGACGGCAGCTTCGGGAGCGAACCGCAGATCCTTCGGCTTCGCGGCCCGCCAAAAGACGGCGGCCGCTAAGCTCAGGATGACACGAAATGTAAAAATACTCTTACCAGTAAGATTTCCTGCCAATCTTACCAGTAAGATCATTTTCCCTTTTCCGCCGCCGCGATCGCCTGCGACGTATCCGCCAGCTTTTCGGCCGATACCGCTTGCTTGGCCTCAATCCATTTCGGGGCGATTTCCCGCTCCTCGTCTGGACGATTCATGGCAAAGCCGGCCACCACGTGGTTGTCCTTCAGCCACCACGCGCTGAAGCTATTAGTAGACACGTCACCGCGATGAACCACCTGCCCGGCGCCGGAGGAATCGCCCCAATACTCATACGACAGATCAAAGACATCGGAGAAAAAGTAAGGCACATGCTTAAACGGGGTGCGCTCTCCCATGAGGACACGCGCGCAATGCTGCCCCTGCGACACCGCATTGTCCCAATGCTCAACTCGGCGGCGCTTGCCGAACAGCACGTCCTGATAATTGGCAACATCTCCGGCCGCATAAACGCCCGGCTGGCTGGCCTCGAGATATTCATTGACCGTCACACCGTCGTCCATGTCGAGGCCGCTGTTGGCAAGCACATCGGTCACGGGCTGCACGCCGATGCCGGCGGCTATCATTTCGCAAGCGATGGTCTGGCCGCCTTCGAGTGCGACTGTGTTTACCGTGCCGTCGCCCTGAAGCTCACTGACCGTGGCGTTCTTTACGATTCGCACGCCGCGCTCCGCGTAATACTTTTCGAAGAAGGCCGACATCTCCGGCGTGAACAGCCGCTTCCAGATGCGATCGTCACCCAGGACCATTGAGACTTCGATGTCCTTTTGCGCCAGCACCGCGGACACTTCCATCCCGATGAACCCGCCGCCGATGATGACCGCGCGCTTCACCTTTTCAGCCGCCTGGCGAATGGTTTTGGAATCATCCAGCGAACGCAGATAAAACAGGTTCTCGAAATTCGCTCCTGGAACATCCAGTTTCCGCGGACGCGCGCCAGTCGCGATAACCAGATTATCGAAGCCAATCTCGTCTCCAGCTTTCAACTTGAGCCGCTTGCCTTTGGCATCGACAGACATGACTTCGCAATTGAGCTTCACCTCAATGCCATGCTGCCCATAGAAATCTTTAGGATTGATACGGATCGAGTCCTCGGTTTCTTTGCCGGCAAGGAACCCCTTTGAAAGCGGCGGCCTCTCGTAGGGAATGGAGGTATCGGAGGAAAGGATGGTCAGATCGCCTGCCTTCAGCCCGCGCTCGACCATCTCTTTTGCGGCATAACCGGCGACCATTCCGCCGCCCAGAATCACAAATTTGCGATTGCTCACGCTTTCCTCCGAATTACTGCGTTGCCTGATGAAGACTTCCTGATTACCGATCACGCCTTGCGAACCCACACGCCGCGCAACCACCAGCTTGGATGCTCTTCTCGTCGCCCGGGCAGCTATCGCCGCTTGAGCGCCTCGAGTTCGTCGAGCGTTCGTGGCCAATCTGACTTCAGCAGTCGCGACAGGCTGCGGTCGGCAAGCATCTTCCCTCCGGTCTGGCAGCGGACACAGTAGTTCGTCTCCTTGTCGGCATAGCGAATGCGCTGAATCTTTTCGCCGCACCTGGGACACGGCTCGCCGTACCGCCCGTGGACCGCCATCTCCTTGCGAAACGCGGTCACCTTCTCCGGAAAGTTGCGCTTGGCCTCATCGCCCAGCCGCTTCATCCAGAGTTCCAGCGTCTGGCGCGTGGCTGTATAGAGCCGCTGCCACTCGTCGTCGCTCAACTTCTGCGTGAGCGCGATCGGTGAAAGCTGCGCGGCGTGAAGAATTTCGTCGGAGTAGGCGTTGCCGATCCCGCTGACAAATCGCGGATCGGTGAGCGCTCGCTTCAGGGTGCGATTCTCCGTGGTGAGCGCTGCGCGAAATGCTGCAAGGTCGCTGCTGAACACGTCAATGCCTCCGGGATCGACCAGATGGAGCGCCTCCTCACCTGCGAAAACATGCAGCGAGGCGCGCCGCTTGGCGCCGGCTTCGGTCAGTACCAGCGAGCCGTTGGGAAAGTCGAAGGCGGCGAGATTCTGCCGGCCACCTAGCTTCGCGCCCACAGGCCGCCAGTGCAGACGTCCGGCGATCATCAGGTGCAATACTAGCCACAGGTCGCCGTCGAGTCCGATGGCAATGCGCTTGCCAATGCGCCGCACCTCGCGCACTAAGCGGCCTTCTGCGCTGGCGATGGGCGGATCGACCGTGCGCAACAAAAACGCACTCTGGATGCGCACGCGCTCCAGCGGCTGTCCCACGATGCGGCTTTCCAACGCACCAATATAAGCGACGATGTCGGGCAGTTCCGGCATGGTTATCAGATTGAGCGAGACGCGATTGGTTGCAACCGTTGCCGATGGCGCGACCTGCGCGGCTTCGATGCCCGTTCGGCCTTGACCGCGATATCGAATCACGATACCGTTCGTTCCAAACCGTCTAACAGTTGCAACCAGCAGTAAGATCGAGGCCACAATGCCCGCCATTTTCATCAGCTATCGCAGGAACGACTCGGAAGGCGAGGCGGGACGGCTGTTCGACGACCTGGTGGAGGAGTTCGGCGAGAATTCCGTTTTCATGGATGTCGCCGCCATCGAGGCAGGCCGAGACTTTCGCAAAGCCATCGACGAAAGCGTCGCCACCTGCGGCGTGGTGCTGGCGCTGGTCGGCAAGAACTGGCTGGATGCCAAGGACGAAAACGGCAAGCGGCGGCTAGACGATCCTGCCGACTTCGTTCGTCTGGAAACCGCGTCGGCGTTGCGCCGCGACATTCCGGTGATCCCGGTGATCGTGCGCGGGGCTACCATGCCGCACGCTGATCAGCTGCCCGAAGATCTGCGCGACCTGGCTTATCGCAACTGCGTGGAACTCACGCACGCCCGCTGGAGCTCGGACCTGCAGGTGCTGCTCGCCGCTCTGCATCGTCAATTGGGCGTCGATAAGAGCCAACCGGCTGCCGCCCAGCCTGAGGCCGCCGAACGTCCTGCCGCAATCCCGCAGGCGGTCAAGCCTGCGAAAATCGACCGTGCTGCCGAGATGGCGTTGGATCTGCTCGCCATGCCTCCGGAGAAGCCAGAGAAAAACTTACGCATGTATGTCGGCGTGGGGGTGCTCGCCCTGCTCGCTCTGGTTGGCAGCTACCTGTTGCTCTCGCGCGGGGTCACCGTCCCCAACCTGCGCGGCAAAACGCTCACCGAAGCCACCGCCATTCTCCAGGACAGGCACCTCAAGGTTGGACAGACGACGGTTCGGCCTGACGGGACGCAGAATCCCGACATTGTCCTGAGTCAGTTTCCTCCGTCGCAAGAACAGACGAAGCGCGGAGCGGCCGTCGACCTGGTGATTTCCGGGCCGGTGGCAATGGTCGAGGTGCCTGCCGTGACTGGCCAGTCGCTCGACGCCGCACAGCGAACCTTGACGGATCATCAGCTCAACTCCGGAGAAATCCAGCGGCAGTCGCGGGCCGGAGTGGCGCGCGATACGGTTCTGCAACAATTCCCGCAACCGGGCGAGAGCGTGAAGAGCGGCGCACGGATCGATCTCCTGGTTGCCGATGCACCGCCACAGACCGCGGCCACGCCTACTCCGAAAGCGACCAAGGCTGCGGATGACAAGTGGGCAGCGCAGCGAGCCGAAGCCAAACGGGTTGCTGCAGCAAAAGCCGCAGCGGAAAAAGCTGTCGCTGACAAGGCTGCCGCTGTCCAGTCCGCAACCGAGAAGCCAGCCGCCGCCGGCGCTGCGGCCGCCGTGACTCCGCCAGCGGTTGCCCCGGCTGCTGCTGCTCCGACTTCGAAACCCGCCGCGACGCAATCCGCTCAGCCGCAGGTGACGCTACGAAGCGCAACCTGCTCAACGGTAAAGCCGGGGCAATACAGAATCGATCTGGCGGGCGACGCTTATGCTCCCGCCGGAGAAACTTATCTGTTCTATGCCTGGGCCGCAGTGGGCGCGAACGGCACGCGCTGGCGCCCAGAGTGCAAGAGCTGGAGCGTGCCGCAGTCGAATGACGACCCGCTTTGGGAGGTCACCTGCATTCATCGCCCCAATGATCCGCCGCAGACGGCGTGGCAGACCTCGCGACTTATCAACAGTCAAACCAACCAGCCGCCCACCAATGGCGGCACCGCGATTTTCAAGCCCGGCAGTCACTCGGCTACGACGCTGAAATTCAGCTTCACGTGCAAGTGAAATGATCTCGCCGCGGTTTCGATTTTGGGGCTTGAAGTGTCTTCGTGAGAATTGGAGTTTCACATTGGCGGTGAAGTTATAACGACCTGGAATCCAGCACCGTAGGCGCGAAACAGCTTAGCCCAACACGTAGCCGAGCCGGGGCCCCGATTAGCGCCGCTTTTGCGCGAATTGGGGTGGGATGGCGGAGTGCTGGGTTCATTGGAAAATTGTGCGAGTCCCGTCGGGACGACAGATGTCACGCAGACGCTGAAGGCCTTCAGATTATTGGAGCAGCTTCCACGAGACGCTGAAGCGCCGCCCTACCGTTCAGACTTTCCGCTAACGGGCTGCGAAGTGCGCTTCCATTTTCGGCACGCAATAACAAAAGCCGGAGCAAACGCTCCGGCCTTTGATCTATCCACGACCCACTATCCGCGATCCACTACTTCGTGATCTTCTCGCCGATCGACTTCGCCTGCGTGAATAGCAGCAGGTAATCCGGACCGCCCGCCTTCGAGTCTGTACCCGACATGTTGAAGCCGCCGAAGGGATGCGCGCCCACCATGGCGCCTGTGCACTTGCGATTGATGTACAGGTTGCCGACATGGAATTGCTGCTTGGCGGCTTCGATCTTGTCGTCCGACGAGGTGTAGACGGCGCCGGTCAGACCGAATTCCGTGTTGTTGGCGATTTCCAGCGCGTGCTCGAAGTTACGCGACTTGAGCACCGCCAACACCGGCCCAAAGATTTCCTGCAGCGAGATGGTCGCGTTCGGGTCGACATCGGCGATAACCGTCGGCTGAATGAAGTAGCCGTCACCCGCTTCGGTCGCGCGCTCGCCGCCGGTGATGAGCCGTCCGCCTTCAGCAACGCCCTTCTGAATGTAGCCGAGGATGGTCTTCATTGACTTCTCGTTGATCACCGGACCCATCGCCGGATTCAGCGTGGGATCGCCCAATGTGATTTTTTCGACGCGCTCCTTCAGCCGCTGCAGGAACTTATCGTAGATGCGCTCGTCAATGATGGCGCGCGAGCAGGCCGAACACTTCTGACCACTGAACCCGAAGGCGGCGCTGGCCACGCCTTCCACCGCCGCATCCAGATCGGCGTCAGCATCAACAATGATGGAATCCTTGCCGCCCATCTCCAGGATGGTGCGCTTGATCCAGATTTGGCCGGGCTGCTGCGCGGCCGCGCGCTGGTTGATGTGCAGGCCCACTTCCTTCGATCCGGTGAACGCGATGTAGCGCGTCTTCGCATGTTCTACGATCGAGTTACCGAACTCCTGGCCGTGGCCGGGGCAGAAGTTCACCACGCCGTCCGGCAGTCCGGCTTCTTCCAGGATCTCGAAGAATTTCGCAGCGATGGTCGGCGAATCGCCGGAAGGCTTCAACACCACGGTATTGCCGGCCACGATTGAGGCCAGCGTCATACCGCCCATGATGGCTGCCGGGAAATTCCACGGCGGAATGACCGCGCCCACGCCCAGGGGAATGTAACGCAGCCAGTCATGCTCGCCGGGCAGCTGCACCGGGGCCTCGGCTTTGGCCAGCCGCAAAGCTTCCAGCGCGTAGAAATCTGTGAAGTCGATCAGTTCGGCGATATCGCCATCGGCCTCGGGCCAATTCTTGCCGACTTCGAAGACCATCCAGGCCATCAGTTCGAACTTGCGCTCGCGCAGCAGGTGGCTCACGCGGAACAGCAGGTTGGTGCGCTCCAGAATCGAGGTGTACTTCCAGGTCTCGAACGCCTTCAGCGCCGCCTGCATGGCGGGTTCGACTTCAGCTGCGCCAGCCGTCTGAAAAACTCCGACAACTTCTGACGGCTTGGCCGGATTCAGCGACTGGGTCTTCTCGGTAGTCTTCACGCGGCGACCGCCGATCACCAGGTCATATTCGCGGCCCAACTCGCTGCGGACTTTCTCGATAGCGGTACGCATGCGGCGCGTGTTTTCCGGATTGCTCCAGTCGATCGAAGGCTCGTTCTTGAATAAGGACGGGATGCGGGCGTTGTTGACGGTGGCGGCAATGCGAGTTCCCTCGCGCGCGGGAGTAGTGGTTGTAGCCATAAGTGCTTCCTCTCAGTAGGTCGAATCGGGGTGTCTTTAGTAGATGCTGCGCGGCGCAGAGAGATGCTGAGGCCCACGCGACCCTATATTCTACACGGGTTTAAGGGCCTGCCCGAAGGCGTTTGGCGACCTACGCGTACGTCATGGTCACCGCAATTGAATTCTTGTCGGTCAAATCCGGAGCTGGGCCTTTGACCACATCTGGCGCTCCGCCGGCGCAAAGCCGGGTCAGCGCCAGCCCTGTCGGCGCGATGAAGTCCTGCGAGACATCGTTCTCCATGATCGACTTTAACTCGTCGACGAATTTGTCCCAGGTATCCAGCTTGGCGTCGACCGCGGCCAGTAGCGCAAGGTTGCGCAGATCGTCGCAGAAGTTCATGAAGTCGCTCGCCGCCTGCAGACTGTAAGCGACAGCGGTGAGGTCCTTACCAGCGTCGCCGCCGAGGTTTCCTCGCAGGAAAGCGACGCCGTTCGCTTGGTCGCCGCGATCTCGGCGATTCGGGATGGCGCCCGCCGGGGCCGGCCACTGATCGTTGGACGCGATGTTCCAGTCGCTCCACAACGTATAACTCAGCGAGCCGAAGTCAATGACGTCGGAAAGCTCTAACTCGGCGCAAGCCAGGCCGAACGCGGCAAAATTCCCTTCGTCCTTGGTTGGATCGTCGGGCTTGCCCTTCACGATCGACGATGAGGTCAGACTGCCGTATCTTTTCGGGCCCAGGACGACATGCAGCAGCTGGGTGGTTTGTTTCCTGGCCGCCATCAGCGAGACCGCGTTGGCCAAGGCAGTCCCGTCCGCTCCCGTGGTCATCAGGTGAATGAAGCCGGCTATATAACGACCGAAGCTTGGATTGTCGCTCGCCATCAGCGTGAGGTGCAGGTTGATGGGTCCCAGCGCGTTGCTGCCTGATTTCAAATCCAGCTCAGCGCCGAAGTAGATGTCGACTTCGCGCTTGCTCTTGTTCAACTGGAACAGCGACCGCCTGCCGACATCGGCGACCAGGTGGAAGGTGCCGTTTCCGGCATAGATCAGGCTGGAATTGCTGATCACGTCATCGGTCCAGGCGGCGTTGAGTTTGCCGAAGAGATTCAGTTTTACCGAGGTTTTGTCGTCATAGAAATTTTCCAGTCCGCCTCCGGTCGCGATCGAGACTCCGCCGTTCGGCAATTCCAGCGCCTCGACGAATTTGCCTCCGATTGCCTTGAGCCACGCATTCCCGTAGGCCGGCGCTGATAGGTTGAAGCCGTATTCCAGCAGCAAAACGGTTTCATCGGACCTGTCGATGGCAACGGCGAGGGTGGACTGGGTTTGCTGCACATGATTGAGCCAACCGCAGATCTTGCTGTTGACGTCGTCCACGCATTGCGAAACTTCGCTTGCGGCCTTCGGCCATACCTCCTTGTTGAAAGCATCGCCTACCGGCCCGGAAAGAACGCCTTTGAAGCAATCCTGCAATTGCGAATTCACCACAGCGCTGGCTGTGGGGGCGGCAATCAGTGTGATGCCGGCGGTTACGCCGAGACACACGTCCTGCTTCCTCGAGCGATGCAGCTGTAAGTGTCCGGAGTTGGCAGCATCCTTCCACAGCAAAGCTTCGAATGTGCCATCGTACTCGAAGTTGAAAGCCAGCTTGGCGCCTGCCTGGAACTCCGGCTGGGCCGAAAGCTTTATGCCAACCGCACCGCCGGTGTCGGGAATGTCCGCCTTATATTGGCCGGCATAGAGAACCTTGTCCACCCCGATCGAGGCGCCCAGCCCGACTTGCAGATTGCCGTTAAAGTTGTGGTGCAGGTAATCGCCCAGCTTGAGATTGCTGAGCGTCTGCGCGTGCAGCGGCAACACGAAATCGGAAAACGCGGAGGCAATCGCGGGCCCCAGCTTGTCGGACGGACTGCATTTCTTATAGAACGCAACGCTAAAGGTGTCGGTGGAATTCACGCTGCCGGAGACACCGTACACGCCCTGGCTGTAAGTGGCCGAGATGCCGCCCTGGATATTGAAGTCCAACTCGAGGCAGACGTAGGCTGCGCCGTCGGGAACCTTAATGCTCGCGTCGCAGTCACTCGCCTTCTTTGTATCCAAGCCGATCACAAGCTCGGTATCAAACTTCTTCGCGTACTTGAACAACTCATCGCCGGCCATGCAGACCGATAGCTTTCCGCACACTCCGCCGGAGAGCGTGAAGCCGAACTCGCCGAGGTTCCAACACTGATTGCCGCTGCTGTATCCGATCGACGTGGTGCGCAGTTCAACCGGCAGGCTGGCGAGCGTGAAGTCGTGCTTGCCTTCCAGTTCCTCGCCGATCTTGAGGTAGGTTGCAACCGTGTTCTTCAGATCGGTGAGATTGTCGACCTGGGTTAGCGATGGGGATCCAAGGCTGAAGTTGATGGACATAACGCCTCGCGCATAGAGGATGACCGGACAAATCCCGCAGGACTCGCATGCAGGATGGTTCTAGCATGGAAATAATGGATACCGAGTATACAGGCAGTCGTTTGCGTTTCGGTGGAATATGTCACAAAGCCATAGGGATGGGTGCGGGAATAGATGAGTTCGCCTTCGATTCAGGCGAACAATCAAGTCCTGACTTGAAGGGGCACGGCTTCAGCCGTGCCGCTAAGGCCGCAAAATCGTCACGGCTTTAGCCTCCGAGGGGAAGCTTGACAACTTAATCAGGGGTTGCATCTGTTACTACCCGTGGCCGCCGCCGGCGCCTGTGAGTTCGCGCACGATGGAGTTCACAAACGCCTTGGCGTCGCCGAACAGCATCAGCGTGTTGTCCAGGTAGTAGAGCGGATTGTCGATGCCGGCGAACCCCGGGCTCATGGAGCGCTTGATCACCATCACCGTGCGCGCCTTGTCCACGTCGAGAATGGGCATGCCGAAGATCGGACTGCTCTGGTCCGTGCGTGCGGCCGGGTTGGTGACGTCGTTGGCGCCGATGATGAGCGCAACATCGGTCTGCGGGAAGTCGGGGTTAGCGTCGTCCATATCCAGCAGCTTGTCGTAAGGAATGTCGGCTTCGGCCAGCAGCACGTTCATGTGTCCGGGCATGCGGCCGGCGACTGGATGGATACCAAACTTCACGTCCACGCCGCGCTTGGTCAGCGCGTCATACAGCTCGCGAACTTTGTGCTGTGCCTGCGCGACTGCCATTCCGTAACCGGGCACGATGACCACCTTGTTGGCCGCGGAAAGAATCGATGCTGCCTCTTCGGGAGTTGCGCTGCGCACGCTGCGCGCTTCTTCCGTTCCCCCGGCGACCGCTGCCTGCACTTGGCCGAACGCGCCGAACAACACGTTAGTGAAAGAGCGGTTCATCGCCTTCGACATGTTGACTGACAGGATGAAGCCGCTGGCCCCGTCGAGCGCGCCGGCAACAATCAGAAGCTTGCTGTCGAGCACGAATCCCATGGCCGCCGCCGAAAGTCCGGCATAAGAATTCAGCAGCGAGATCACGGTCGGCATGTCAGCGCCGCCGATGGGCACGATCAGCATGACGCCAAAAACCAGCGCGATGCCCACCATGACCGGGTACATCTGCACCGCTCCGGGATCGTGTACCAGGTAAACCGCGATGCCGATGGCCACCAGCAGAACGCCGAGGTTGACGAAATTTTGTCCCTTATAGGTAATCGGCCTCTGCGGCAGGATCTCCTGTAATTTTCCTGCGGCCATCAAGCTGCCGGTAAAGGTCAGACCTCCCAGGATGACTTCCAGCGAGATCACCGACATCATGAACGTAGAAATATTCGGCGAGCGCAGATAAAACTCGGCTGTGCCCACCAGGGTCACGCAGAGTGCGCCGAAAGCATGGCTTAACGCGGTTCGCTGCGGCACCGCGGTCATCTGCACATTCCCCAGGGGCACGCCGATGATGGCGCCCAGCACCAGGGCAATGGCAATCCACTTGTACTCGACGATGCCGTGATACATCAGGGTGCCGACGATCGCCAGCAGCATGCCGGCTTCGCCTGCCCACACGCCGCGGCGCGCGGTTGCCGGAGAGCTTAACCACTTCAGCGACAGTATGAAGAGGACGACCGCAATGATGTAGGTCGCCTCAATAAAGTGCGTGCCAGGGATCATGGTTTTTGTGTCCGGCTGGATTTGAACATCTTGAGCATGCGGTCGGTGATGATGAAGCCGCCGACGATATTGCTGGTGGCGGCCACGATGGCGATGGTGCCGAGGATGGCGGCGAGGTTCGACTTGTGCTCGCCCGCCAGGATGATGGCGCCGACCACCGCGATGGCGTCCAAGGCGTTGGTCAGCGACATCAGCGGCGTGTGCAGCAGGGGCGACACCCGGCGGATCACCTCAAAGCCGATGAACGCTGCCAGGATGAAGACGTAGAGGCTGTTGACGAGGTCGTTGCTTACCACTAGCTTGCCTCCTTGGAGGTCGCGGATGTCGTGGCCAGCGCCGGCAGAGCGAAGAACTCGCGGATGCGAGCATTCCAGATTTCGCCATCGCGCGTGACCAATGTACTGCGGGTGATCTCGTCTTCCAGGTTCATTTGCAGCTTGCCCTCTTTGACCAGGTGCGTAAGGAAGTTCGTGAGATTCTTGGCGTACATCTGGCTGGCATGATACGGAACCGTGCTGGCCAGGTTGATGGTGCCGATAATCGTGACCCCGCTGACCGCGATAACTTCGCCGCTGCGAGTCAGCTCGCAGTTGCCGCCGCGTTCGGCAGCCAGGTCAACGATGACCGACCCCGGCGCCATGGCCGGAACCATCTCCTTGGGCACCAGCACCGGCGCTTTTTTGCCCGGAACTACGGCGGTGGTAATCACCACATCGCTTTCGGCAATCACCTTGCCCAGCAATTCGCGCTGCTTCTGATAAAACGCTTCATCCTGCGCCTTGGCGTAGCCACCGGCATCCTGCGCGTCTGCCGCTTCGATGGGCAGCTCGACGAAGCGTCCACCCAGGCTCTGCACTTGCTCCTTCACGGCCGGGCGCAGATCGTAAGCCGAGACCACGGCTCCCAGGCGGCGCGCCGTCGCAATCGCCTGAAGTCCGGCCACGCCGGCCCCGATGATGAGAACGCGTGAGGGGGTGATGGTTCCGGCCGCGGTGGTCAGCATGGGGAAGATGCGCGGCAGCTTGTCGGCGGCAATCAGCACCGCTTTGTAGCCGCAGATGGTTCCCATGGACGACAGCGCGTCCATGCTTTGGGCGCGGGTGATGCGCGGCATCAGCTCGACTGAGAATGAGTTCACGCCGGTTGCGGCAATCTCCTCCAGCGTGCGCACGTCACCCATCGGCCGCAGGAAGCCGATCAGCGTCTGTCCTCGCCGCAAGAGCGGAATATCCGCACGGCCCGTCTGATCGTTAGACCCATAGCTCAGGACTTGAAGAATGATGTCGGCGGCGCTGAAGACTTCGGCGCGGCTGGCAACCGTCCTGGCGCCCTTGTCGACATACATCGTGTCGGGATAACCGGCCTCAACGCCGGCGCCCGCCTCGATCACGACCTCCAGGCCGAGCTTGGTAAGACTTGCAATGACGCCCGGCACCAGGGCGACGCGCCGCTCCCCCGGAAAGATTTCGCGGGGAACACCGACGATCATAGGGCCTCCTCAAGCTTCGACTGCGCACACGTGAGTGAAGCGCTGCTCGATGGCAGCGACCAAATGAGACATTCTACGCAGAGTTCGGCGAAAGTCCAGACTGCTGGTGGAACCCGAACACGCATCGCCAATGCAATCGACCAGCGAGAATTTTCATTGACAATACTGCAACACAGAGTGAAGATGGCGCGCATTCCGGCAGCAATTTACCGCTAATGGCGAGCGTGTAATTTTCTTGTGTGCGGGCGGCGACGAGGTTGAGCTGAAATGAGACCAGAGGCAGCTAAATGAGTAATGGCCTGTTCGGCTCTACCACACTGGATGTGGCGATTGGTCTCGCCTTCGTTTACCTGCTGCTGGCCATCATCTGCACCACCATCAATGAGTGGATCGCCGGAATTCTAAAGACTCGCTCGTCAACCCTGGCCGCCGGAATTCGGCAGCTTCTGGATAACCAACCCGGCCAAACCGGTTCGCCGGATGTGAACTGGTTCCTGCAACAGTTCTACTCGCACCCGCTCATCAGCGGCATGACGCACCCGGGCGATGTGAAGGCACATCCGTCCTACATTCCGGCGCGAACCTTTGCTACGACGGTGATGGACATCGCTACCCAGGACAAGACCGGCGTCCTGACCTTCGCGGACTTGGAATCCGGCATCCTCAAGATGCCCGACGGCGATGTCAGGAAGACGCTGCTCTCGCTCATTCAAAACGCGAACCACAACGTAAACCAGGCAGAACGAAACATTGAGAACTGGTTCAACGATTCGATGGATCAAGTGTCAGGCTGGTACAAACGCCGCACCCAGCTCTGGACCGCCATGATCGCCATCACCCTGACCTTGGCCGCTAATGCGGACACTCTGCAAATTGCCAAGACGTTGTGGACCGATCCCACTCGGCGGGCACAACTGGTGGAACAGGCCAAGGGCCGTTATGCCGACGGAGCCAAGGATGCAGGCACAGCGAAAGTCGAACCCACCAGCCAGCAAGAGTTAAACACCCTGGGTCAGGTAATGGGCTGGAACCAGCGCAGCCTGCCGACAAATTTCCTGGGCTGGCTGGATCACGTCTTCGGTTGGGCGCTGAGCGTGGTGGCGATCTCGCTGGGGGCGCCGTTCTGGTTCGACACCTTGAACAGGTTCATGCGCGTCCGCAATGGCAGCGAGAATCCCCGCGAAGTGCTTCCCGATCCCACAGTGCAGCCGCCCTCTCCGCCTCCTCCGGCGCAACCCCCGCAGATCGCCGTGGTCGTGCCTAACAATTCTCCGGCCTCCTAGCGACAAAAAAGCGGTCAAATCGAACCGTTCTGCCCGAAGGTCTTCAAAGGGTAAACTTTGTCGAGAAATCGTAACGTATTGTCTATACAGTTGTTACATGCGCAGCCTTAGCCAAAAGGTGTGATTCCGTCACTGGTTGTGGCTAAAATACAACAACCAGCCTTCGTTTCAAGCTTGTAATCTGGTGCTTGCGCCCTGTTGTCTCCCGTTCAACTATTGATCTACGAACGTACAATTCGCAACCCGGTCGAGTGCAGCGGGGTCGGGCTTCATAGCGGGGCACCAGTCCACCTGCGCATACTGCCCGCCCCGGCAGGAACGGGAATCGTCTTCCGCCGCACCGATCTCGACGGCTTCCTGGTTGAGGCCGGCAGCCGCAACGTCGCCAAGGTCAGTTACGCTACCAGCTTGATGAAGAAGGGTGTGCTCATCTCCACCACCGAGCACCTGCTGTCTGCCTTCGTCGGCATGGGCGTGGACAACGCCATCGTGGAGCTCGATAACCTCGAAGTCCCCATCCTCGACGGCAGCGCGCTTCCCTTCGTTCAGATGATTACCGACGCCGGACTCCGCCAGCAACGGCGCAAGCGTGTGTATCTTAAAATTCTCCGGCCGTATGAGTTGCAGGAAGGCGACAAGTTTATCGGCGTGTATCCCGCCGAGCGCTATTCCGTCAGCTACGCCATCGACTTCCCGCACCCGCTGATCGGCAGCGAGCGCTTCCAGGTGGAGCTCTCCAACGGCTGCTACGTCCGCGAAATTGCTTCGGCGCGGACCTTTGGCTTCCTCGAGCAGCAGAGCGCCATGCTGAACATGGGCTTGATACGCGGCGCCTCGCGCGAAAACTGCGTGGTGCTGACCCGCAACGGTATCGACAATCCTCCGCTGCGCTATCCCGACGAGTTTGTTCGACACAAGGTTCTCGACCTGATCGGCGACCTTGCCCTATTCGGCAAGCGGATTCTGGGTTACGTGAAGGCTGACCGCGCCGGACACGCCCTGCATACCGCTATCGTTTCCCGCATTCTGCGCGATCAGAGTTACGCCGAGGAAATCACCCTCAGCGAAGCGGCAGTCGCCGATTGGCCCGCCGAGCACCTCGCCGTCGCCGACTAGGCTTTCCGGCTCTTCGTTACCTTCCTGATTTGTCATCCCGACCGCAGCGCAGCGGAGCGGAGGGACCTGCTGTTTCTCCACCAGCTGAAACGCTGCCGCCGGCTAAAAGCCGGCTCTATTTCATAAGCTGGCTTGGACACTGGCCTGAAGGCCAGCTCTACCTAAGGCCGAAGGTTAGCGACTTTTCGATTGCGCTCAGTCTAAGTCTGAAGGGCAGCCCGACCACCTCTTCCTGCTTTCCATCCCGACCGCAGCGCAGCTTCTTCCTGATTTGTCATCCCGCAGCGCAGCGGAGTGGAGGGACCTGCTGTTTCTGGTCTACGCTACTATTTCCCTGTGGAGCAGACTGTCTATCTCTCGCTAGGCTCAAACATCGGCGGCCGCGAAAACAATCTTCGAACCGCCATTCGGAAACTCGCCGCACTCGGCGAAGTAATCGCCGTTTCCTCGCTCTATGAAACTGAGCCCGTTGAGTTCACCGCGCAGCCCTGGTTCCTCAATTGCGCTGTAGCGCTGCGTACGAATCTGACGCCGGGAAATTTCCTCGCGCGAGTGCTTGAGATCGAGCAGGAAATGGGACGACAGCGTACGCAGCCTAAAGGCCCTCGCATTATCGACATCGACCTCCTGTTGTTCGGGGATTCGATTCTTGCGACGCCCGACCTCAGCCTGCCGCATCCGGCAATGCATCGGCGCCGCTTCGTGCTGGAGCCGCTGGCTGAGATCGCACCCGACGCACAGCATCCCGTCCTCAAGCAGAGCGTGCGCGCGATGCTGCAAACGTTGCCGCCAAATGGCGACGAGGTGAGAAACCTCGCCTCGGCCGATCGCAAGCCCCACTGAACTTTCGCCCCCAATCGCCCACCTATAATGTTGCGATGCAGAAGCACTGGAAGACCAAGCTGATCCACTCTGACGCGCAGGCACCCGAGGGCTATCGCTCGCTGGCGACCCCGGTTTATCGCGGCTCGACCACCTTGTTCGACGAAGTCGCCGACGCTACGGACGCCTGGGATCAGTACGAGTCTGGTTACACCTACGGTCTCTACGGCACGCCCACGACGCTCGAGTTAGCCACGCGCGTCTGCGAACTTGAGGGCGGCTATCGGACGGTCATCACTCCCGGCGGCCAGGGAGCGATCGCGCTCATCAATCTTGCTCTGGTTCGCGCCGGCGATCATATGCTTGTGCCGGAGAGTGTTTACGGGCCCAACCGCAAGTTCGCCATGGACGTGCTGCGCCGCTTCGGTGTCGAGGTCTCGTTTTACGAACCGTCCATAGGGGGCGAGATCGTCGGACTCATCCAGCCGAATACCCGGCTTGTCTGGTGCGAAAGTCCGGGCTCAATCACCATGGAGATCCAGGATGTGCCGGCGATCGCGGCAGCGGCGCATGCGGCTGGCGCCGTGGTGGCGCTCGACAATACCTGGGCAGCCGGGGTTTTCTTCGACGCTTTCGCGCACGGCGTCGACGTCACCATGCAGGCGCTGACGAAATATGTCGGCGGGCACAGTGACTTGCTGCTCGGCTCCGTCACCGTCCAAGACCGCGCTCTCTATCAACGGCTTGGAGCGACGCACCAGCTTGTCGGCTGCGCCGCTTCGCCGGATGATTGCAGTCTGGCTCTGCGAGGCATGAAAACGCTGGCCGTGCGTCTGGAGAAAATTGAGGCGTCGGCGCTGGCCATTGCGCATGGGCTCGCAGAGCGCGGTGAAGTCGAACTTGTCTTGCATCCAGCCATGGACTCCTGCGTTGGCCACGCATTATGGAAGCGCGACTTCACCGGATCAGCAGGAGTGTTCTCTATCGTACTGAAACCGGAATTCAGTAAGGAACGGGTTCGCCAGTTTGTAAATTCGCTCGAGCTATTCCAAGTCGGCTATAGCTGGGGAGGAGTAGCTAGTCTGGTGATGGCTTACGACTTCACTCACTACAAGGGCAGGCCTAACTATCAACATAGAATTGTTCGATTAAATGTTGGGCTGGAGGAAACAGAAGATTTAATTGCTGACTTAGATCAGGCTCTGGAAACTCTATCGAAGATTTAGTTGCGTATTCGCTTATTCGCTGGATTTGGTATGCGGAGCGACTTGCAGTAATTATTACGGAGAGGTAAATTTCTGCGAACTTAGTTGCAAGCGATTGCAGCAGTAGGAAGCCGCCCAGTGCATTTTCATAGAGTTAACACGGCAGTAGAATTGCTCCTTTTACTACCGAAGTTAGGTGTACGACGTTCAGGAAACCTCCGAATTCGTGCACTACAGATGACCCCCAGAGCCCCACGAAGGTAGTACGCTAATTCACTTGTCTTAATCTAATTCGGCGCTGGCCTCTTTATCCTTGACTCCCCGCGGCGCCGCTGGTGTTAGTTCTCTTCTTCCTTGAGTCGAGGCAGGACCCGTCCCCCAAGGCTGTCAGTCTTATTTTTTTTGAAGCATCGCTGCGTCAGCCCTGGCGGGAACCAACGGCGCGCCGGCGACCGGAGTTCGAAACGACAAGGTTGTCTTTCCGAGTGTGTGAATCCAACTCTAAAAGGAAGTTCTTCCCATGAAGCTTCGTACCGTCACCCTGCTTGCAGTTTGCCTGGTATTGGCTGCGATTCCTGCCGCGGCCGGCGATATTTATAACAATGGCGGCACTACCGGAACAGCGGATGCTTGGACCATCAACTTTGGCTTCGCCGTTACCGACTCTTTCACAGTTCCCTCGAACACCAGCCTAAACGCCTTTTCATTCATCTTCTGGCTGAGCCCTGGCGACACAGCTCCCTCTGTGGATCTGGCGATCGGTACCTCTGCTTTCGGTAGCGACGTTGCCAACTTCATCGGCTTGGCCTCCACTGGTCAGACCAACCTGGGATCCAACCAGTATGGTTTCACCCTTGAGCAGGACAGCTATTCCTTCGCCAGCACACCGGCGAGCGTCGGCACCACCTACTGGGTTACCTTACAGAACGCGAGCGTACCCAGCGGCGACCCGGTTTACTGGGATGAGAACTCTGGTCCTTCGATGGCCCGGGAAAATACCCTCGGCACGATTCCTTCCGAGTCGTTCACGATCCTCGGCAGCGGCACCACCACCACCACTGGCGACCACTTACCTGAGCCCAGCAGCGTCCTGTTGTTCGGTTCTGGCTTGCTCGGACTTGCCGGCGTTCTGCGCCGCAATCTGTTCTGATTTCTGGCAGTTTGTCTTTCAGACAGTGCCAATCCTACCCTGAAGGAGGGTACCCCTTGAAGCTTCGTATCGTTACACTGCTAGCAATTTGCCTGACATTGGCTGCAATTCCTGCCATGGCTGGCGATGTTTATGACAATGGCGGCACTACCGGGACAGCGGACGCCTGGACCGTCAACTTCGGCTTTGCCGTTACCGACTCGTTCGAATTGCCCGCCGTAGGTACAGCCAATGGTGCTGAGTTCCTCTTCTGGCTGACCCCTGGCGACACAGCTCCCAGCGTGGATCTGTCGATCGGCACCTCAGCTTTCGGCAGTGACGTTGCCAACTTCACTGGCCTGATCTCCACGGGCTCGACCAACCTGGGATCGAACCAGTATGGTTTCACCCTGGAGCAGGACAGCTATTCCTTCGCCAGCACTCCCCTGACCGCCTTCACCACCTACTGGGTTACCTTGCAGAACGCCGGCGTACCCAGCGGCGACCCCGTTTATTGGGATGAGAACTCTGGCCCGGCGATGGCCCAGCAAAACACTCTGGGAACGATTCCCTCCGAGTCGTTCACCATCCTCGGTCACATCACGACCACTAGCGACCAGTTGCCTGAGCCCAGCAGCATCATGCTGTTCGGTTCCGGCCTTCTCGGACTTGCAGGCGTCGTACGTCGCAAACTGACCCGCTAGCCTCGCAAGGCTTCTCGACTTGGAGCAGAGAACAAGCCGGACTAATGATGTCCGGCTTTGCTGTATGCCCTCAGTAAATAACTCGAACAGGTTGCTTGGAGGACCTTTGCTGGAAGCCATGTCGGCTAGAGCGGCGCTCTTGGCCGGGCAACCCTGCTCATCCTTGGTTTTCCCGGCAACCTACCCGCGCATCGACTCAACTTTGACCGCCCTCGATTTTGTCGATTGTGCTAGCGTGCGATAGCACCAACCTCACATCGACTGCGATAGCGCAAATCTCCCGATAGTAAGTCTCGCAATATAGAATCAACGTCCGCGCGCAGAAATACGTACCGGATAGCTCTAGTGCATCAACCGTGCTAGAGATGGCTTCGATCACATCCATTTATAAATCTCATTTCGGGAATAAATGATAACTGCTGCGTAATTAACTGCGGCAACTTAGCTTTAATGGGAGAAGTTAAAGGCATCTTCTTTTCCTATTTCGGGAATTAATTGATATTGGCGGGAAATTCCTGCGAACATAGTTGCAACGCGTTGCAGCAATGGCTAGCCAGGGGGGCGCATTTTCATGGAGTTGATGCGGCAGCAGAATTGCACGATGTACTAGCGAAGTAGGTTGTACAGCATTCAGGGAACTTCCGAATCGGTGTCCGGCAGATCGTCCGCAGGCCCACGGAGGTAAGTAAGTTAATCCCCCTGTTTTGTTTAATTCGGCGCCGGCCTCCTGGTCCTTGACTCCTCGCGGCGCCGCTAGCTGGTGGTTCTCTTCCTTTCTTGAGTCAAGGCAGCATCCGTCAACCAAGGCTGTCGATCTAGTTTCGACGCATGGCTGTGTCTGCTCTAGCCGGAACACCGGCGGGCGGGCGGTCAGTGTTCGTAACGACAAAGTTGTCTTTACAACTGTGGTAATCCGACCCTAAAGGAGGGTTTTTCCTTGAAACTTCGTATCGTCACACTGCTAGCAGTTTGCCTGACCCTGGCTGCGATTCCAGCCATGGCCGGCGATATTTATGACAATGGCGGCACCACCGGAACAGCGGATGCCTGGACCATTAACTTCGGCTTCGCCGTAACTGATTCTTTCACGGTTGGCACCAGCACCAGCGCGAATGGCGCTGAGTTCATCTTCTGGCTGTCCCCTGGCGACACAGCTCCCAGCGTGGATCTGTCCATCGGCACCTCAGCTTTCGGCAGCGACGTTGCCAATTTCACCGGCCTGGCAGCGACGGGCACGACCAACCTGGGATCCAACCAGTATGGTTTTACCCTGGAGCAGGACAGCTATTCCTTCGCCAGCACACCCCTGACCGCTGGCACCACCTACTGGGTTACCTTGCAGAATGCCAGCGTACCCAGCGGCGACCCGGTTTACTGGGATGAGAACTCTGGACCGTCGCAGGCCCAGGAGAACACCCTGGGAACGGTTCCCTCCGAGTCGTTCACTATCCTCGGCGGCGGCACCACCACCACGCCGACCAATACTCCTGAACCCAGCAGCGTGCTGCTGCTCGGCTCCGGATTGCTCGGACTTGCCGGCGTACTGCGCCGCAAGCTGTTCTAGCTCTTAACAGTCGAACTCGCCTTCATTTGGCTACAGACCCAGAAGCCGGAGCTCTCAGAGCTCCGGCTTCAAAGTTTTATGGGAATGTCGTTAGGAAAATCGCGAGTCGGCCGGTTCGATCACAGCCGATCCATTCCGGCCCAGACCAGTTAGAGCCCTCGCGATCGGAGCTTACTTCATGGTGCCAGCCTGCTTCAGGATGTTCTCGGCGAAATAGTTCTTCACCGTCGACTGATCGCGAATGGTTTCGTAGTAAGCGGCTTTCAACAGCTGTTCGCGACGATCGCGTAACTGCTCACGGATAGCTTGCTGCACCCGGGGATCCTTCAGCTCTCGCTGCCCGGCAACTTCGCGGCTGATCAGCTTTACGATGCGGAAGCCGAACAACTGATGGCTGTTGGGATCGGCGACCGGCAGAATCGTGGTGTACTGCCCCGGTTTCAGCTTTCCGATCGCATCATAGGCCGCCTTATCGCCCTTTAACGACGACTCCGGCACGAATCCCAAATCGCCGCCATTCTGCGCCGTCTCCGGCTGCTCCGAATAACTCATGGCAACGGTTCCGAAATCTTCTCCGCTGTCCAGGCGATTCTGGATCATCTGGATCTTCTTGCGCGCCTCGGCCTCGTTCTGGGCCTTCATGTTCTTGACCTGCGGATTCGGCTGCGTGGTGACCAGGATCTGCGCCAGATGAAATTGCGGTTCAATGAGATTAAATTCCGCTTTATGCTCGTTGTAATAGTTGGTGATGTCGTCGTCGGAGATGTTGATCTTTGACGTGACTTCCTTGTTAAGAACTTTGTCGATGGTGATCGAGCGGCGCAGGTCGCGCTTGAAGTCGTCGAGGGTCAGGCTACGCTCTTTCAGCCGCTTGTCGAATTCTTCCTGCGTGTAGGGCGCCTTGATCTCGGCCAGCTTGGTATTCACTTCTTCGTCGGTAGCCAGCAGACCCAGCTTTTCCGCCCGTTGCATCAGGATTTCGTTGTCAATCAATTCCCGCAGGATGTTGAGGCGCAGCGTATCTGCCTGTTCCGTGCTGGGCTTTTGTGGCGATTCGGCAAGCTGGTTGTCGTAGTACTTCTGGACTTCCGTGCGCGTGATCTTACGGCCATTGACGCTGGCCATAACGCCTTCGGTGTCCTGCTTTCCGGCGCAACCCAGGCCGGGAAGAAGCAGGGCAAGGGCGAACGCAATCGCCACCGCGGCCCTGAGCATGTATTGCTGCTTGCTTTTCAGTTTCAAACCTTGCCCCTCCTGAGAGGCAAATACCTCACACAACGCTTAAGCGACAAAGCTCAGCTACGCCGGGGCGCCTGCGAAACTACTTCGCGGGCGTATCCGGATGCGCCGGTGCTGCCGGCGCGGGGGGAGCTGGTGGCGGCTGTACTCCGGCCGCGATAAGCTGGCGATTCAAGGCAGCCCGCAACTCGTCCGCATCCAATGCACCTTCCAATCGTTCTCCATTGATGAACATGGTCGGCGTTGCGCTCACGCCCACTGTGTCGCCTTCGGCGATCGACGCTTTCGTCGAGTCGGTCTGCGCCTTGATGCAGGCCTGCAAGCGGGTCTCATCGGCTCCATTCTTCTTCCCGAAGTCCAGGGTCAGGCGATCAAGCTCCGCGAAGGCCGCCTGTGGATTCTGCTGCGAGGCCCCTATGGACCGCTGATTGGCGTGCAGATAATCTGCCAGCTGCCAGTAACCCGTCCCACTCTCCTTGGCCAGACAGTTCGCATCATTCGCGGCGTGCTGCGCCCAGGGATGGATGGCGATCAAGGGATAGTCCTTGTAAACGATTTTGATCTTGTCGCCATATTGCGGCAGGATCTGGTTCATCAGGGTGGTGTGCATGCGCGCACAGAATGGACATTCGAAGTCGTCGAAGTTGACTACCGTTACCTTGGCGTCAGGATTACCGCGCACCGGCCGGCCGGTGAGACTGATTTTGTTCATCGTCTCAGCGTAAATATCCTTGGTCAAATCCAGCTTGGTAAATCGGATCAGCGTTTTCCCATCGTTGGATAAAAGGAAATCGGCCTTCTGCGTCTTGCCCTCGCGGCTCATGGTGACTGGCACGAGTTCGTAGTTAGGGAACTCGCTGGCAGTCGGAGCGCCCAGAGTGATCGCCACATCCGGAGGAATGTTGAAGTAGGCGCGAACCTGCCGCTGTACCTTCTGGGCCACTTCAGGAGAAATCGGAGGTGGAGTGGACTGGGCCGAACACGCTACGCAAAGCAGAAGCGACAAGGCTCCTAATGATTTCAAAAACAAGTGGAAAAGCCGCCTTTCGGTGGGAAGGATGTTGACCTTAGATTATCTCACGGAGCAGGGGCGGGCAGAGCGGCGCTTCAGCGCCGCGTCGAAGCGGCTCTAAGTGCGAAGGATTTCAGCCTGGGATCGCGCTGGCGCGTCTAGAATGCTGTTATCGCTTAGGCTCAATCAGGGACGCAACCGGGAGCAGCGCATTCATCGAACCGGAGCGAAATCCCTCCAGATCGAGCGTGACGTACAAAAAGCCGAGCGCCTTGAAGGTCTGCACCAGAGCTTCGGCCATGGGCATCGTCATGGCGCGAGGAAGCTCGTCGCGAGCAATTTCGATACGTGCGATCTGGCCATGATGACGCACGCGGAATTGACGAAACCCTAGCGCGCGCAATGCCTCCTCGCCCTGCTCGACGGCCGACAGCGCTTCCCGCGTGACTGGGCGGCCATACTCAATGCGCGAGGAAAGACACGCCGTGGCCGGCTTATCCCAGATGCGCAGGCTGGCCTGCCGGGCAAGCTGGCGAATATCTTCCTTGGTCAGCCCCGCCTCGAGCAAGGGCGCGGCGACGTGATGCTGGCGAGCGGCTTTCTGCCCGGGACGATAGTCTCCCTGATCGTCAACGTTAACGCCGTACGCAATCGCGTCAAAACCGGAACGTTGACGATACTGCTCCATCACGGTGAAGAGTTCATCTTTGCAGTGGAAGCAGCGCGCACCGTCATTGCGGAGATACTCCAGACGCTCCATCTCGTCGGTCTGAATCACCGCCAGCGCAATTCCCGACTCTTCGGCGAAGGCAACAGCATCGCGCATTTGCGAGCGCGCCAGGCTGGGAGAGTCGGCCAGTACGGCCAGCATGTCAGCACCAAGCTCCTGATGAGCCGCCCAGGCCAGGTATCCGGAATCGACACCGCCGGAATAGGCCACCAGCACGCGTCCCAGCGAGCGCAAATGTGCGCGAAGAGAACGCAGCTTGGCCTCGAGCTGTTCGGCTGGCAAATTGGGAGAGAGGGCGGACATCGCTTGATTGTAAGACATTCGCCGGAGCTGAAAGGTTGCGAGCTAATACAGGCGTTGGAGTTTCTTGATGCTGCCAAACGTTCCAACATTGGTAAGACTAAAGGAGAAGCGATACGCGTTCTCATCGCGAATGACGCCCAACGCCCAGCGGGAGTACTCAAAGGTTACGCCGCAGCAATCCCAGTTGTAATTGGTTTGTATGGTCGCGGATTGAATAACGGGAGCGGTCTCCGACAAGCCGACGGTGGCAGCAGCGCTCAGGCCAGTCTTCGTCATGCCTCCATAAATGGCGCCGATGCGGAACTGATTGTAAACATCGGGAGTGGTTACACCGTTGACCACCGTGAATTCGCCGGGAGCATTTACGTAGGTCTGGCCGCCATTCAGGTACCAGTTGCCCCAACGATATCCCGCGAACACCGTGCTGGCATTCACCTGGTGAAGGACCGGATCATAATCCAGCGCCCACTGAAAATCAGCCCCGCCGGATTGCACGCGCAGGCGCGAGATGATGGGCGAGAAAATGCGCGGATCGATCAGAAACGCGATACCGGTGAAGTTAACCGTGGTGTCGAATACGTTTCGGGCACCGGGAACCAGTGCTCCGCCGAAGGTCGTGTTGGCGAAATACTTCTGGGCGATCTCCCAGGTCACGACATTTGTCGCCGGATCGGATTTATCGGAGCAGGGCTTATTGTTAGTTTGGTCGGCGAACTCGCTGAGATTTTCCGTCAGCCCTCTGTATTCGGGATGCTGGAAACATTGCGCGCTGGATTTCGTCTTCTTGGCATACAGCCGGTTGATGACCCCGTACTCTACTTCGTTGGTGTCGGCAAGAATGTCGCGG
Organism: uncultured Acidobacteriaceae bacterium; assembly: GCA_963769235.1. GTDB lineage: Bacteria > Acidobacteriota > Terriglobia > Terriglobales > Acidobacteriaceae > Bog-257. The sequence continues at coordinate 317,521 of CAVYKW010000001.1, forward strand.
AAATCGAAGCGGATAATCTGCGAGAAGTCGTCGATGCCGGTCTGGTAGCGATAAACCGCGAAGGGCTCAATCGTGTGCTTCCATACCCGACCGAAAGGCTTGCGATCGAACACCCTGGACAGGGTCGGGGGACGAATTTCCAACGAGGCATTGGCGACGTTGCGGTTGATGGGATCGCTCACCGCCGTACCGATGACAGCGTTGGAAGATGTCTCCAGCCGCTGCCCGTAGTAAGTTTCACGCGCGCCGATCTGCGGCCGGAAGGTCCAACCGTCGAAGACCTTGGGCCAGGCGATGTGCGGAGCAACATCGACCCGCCCAACCACAGGAGCCGTGGAGAATCCGATCTCGTTCCTGGCTACGCCTTCACCCGCCACATCGAAGGCATACACGAAGTCCGACCGGCTGAAGGGGCGTTCCACCGATGAGAATTCAAGACTTGGGGTGTGATTGATGCGAATAAAATCGCCGGGCAACGTGCTCTCGTAATTCTGATACGTTGCGGCCAATGTCCCGACGCTGAAACCGTTCCAGTTTTTGTATACAAACCCGTAGGAACGCACTTCGGAGTTGATCGCTTCGGTGAAACCCTGGGCAAACTCAAGCCGGAAAATGTAAGAAGTGAGAAAGTCGACGGACACAACTCCCTGGAATCCATCCGGCAATTGCTTGAAACCATTTACCTTCAGCTCCTCGCCACCTTGGTTTTGGCCGTAGTACGGCCCGGGAGGAGCGCCCTTCTGATCGATGACGCCATAATACTGCGCCTGCAACGCATAGCTGTAGCCGATGGTGCGAAAGTCTCCGAATTGCGCCCAGCCTCGTTTGCTGTAGAGTGCAGCGCCCAGCGTGGCGTCGCTATTCCGGTTGATGACCCAATAAAAGCCATCACCCAGGATCGTACCGCGCGTGGTGGATGTCCCGATTTCAGGAATCAGGAAACCGCTCTTGCGCCCCAGATTGTCCACCGGATGCTCGGTGTACGGGAAATAAAAAACCGGAATGCCGTGAAGCTTCAGTGTGGCATGGCGAAGCTTGGCCTCGTCGCCCACCTCGATGTCCGCAGTTTTGGAATCCATCTGCCACTTGGGCTTGGGCAACTGGCAGGAAGTCACGAATCCCTGATTGACGCGATAGTGGTCTGGCCCCATCTTGTCCACCACTTTTCCGGTGAAGAAGAAAGGGGTGGACGAGGTGAGAAACATGGTCTTGTTCTTCACTCGCACGCCGGTCGAGCCGGTGACGTCCCAGAACCTTCCCGTGTCGTGACTCACGTCGTAGGTGGCATGTGAGCCGACCAGATGTTCGTTGTGCGGACCGCCGTCAAATACCACGTGACCGGTAGCCGTTAGCTTGCCGCTGGTAGCGTCGTAGACCACTTGGTCCGCGTGCAGGGTATTCGCGCCAAAGCGAATTTCCACATGCCCGCGAACGTTGTAGATGTCTTGATTCTTCTCCTGCTCGTCGCCGCGAATCAAAACCTCATTGCGGCCCAGCGGAACATTGGTGGCGGGCCGCTGCGGGCCTAGGTCCGGCTCGCTGCTGCTTTGCAGCTCTTGCTGAATGAGTTTCTCAGTGTTGGTGTCTTCTTCGCCGGTATCGGTCTTCGCAGTAATTCCGGAAGGCGGTGCAGGAGTCTGTGGTGTCCCGATTGCGAAGTAGGCTGCGCGGCAGTCTGCCCGCCCAAAGGAAAAATATCGTCTTCCATGGGATCGAAAAATGTGGGATCCGATCCGGAATTTGGCTCCTGCGACCCGGTTTGTGGTGAATTTTGCTGCGAATCAGACGGACGCAACTGGCTGGTTAACAGAGCTGGATGCAGAAACAGATGACATGCCACCACCGCCGTGATAATCAATCGAGTGCGAGGAATCATCGAAAGGTGTGCGTCCCTTCGCCCGTACATTGGTAGGAAGCGGTACCTTGCAACTTAGCACGTTGCATCGTCACAGGCAAAACGCGAACCACCTCAGTTGATTACCGCGGCTCTGGGCGTTCTCATAAGCCCGTTTGGCACGGAGTGATTGCGCAACCGGCTCCAGCGAAAGCAATAGCGATACTGCGCGCCAACGGACGAACGACCTCTTTTCCTCGATCTACTTTTCTTGGGCTACCCCGGGTGAAGGCCACGGGCAACGGAATAGTCGCGCCACGACAATGACTGATCAGCAGACGTTACTCTCGCAACCGGAAAACAGTTCGTCAGAGTCCGACAATCCCATCTGGCGCGACGAAATTCAGGCCCGCGTAGCCGGTTATCGCTTCCGGCGTGGACGCCGCGTCGAGGGAGCATTCAGTATGCGCTTCCCGTTTCCGGCCGCGGATTCTGAAGAACTGGAATCTGCGGAGACGCCAACAGAATCTGTTGCTGTCGCTGAAGCCGAAATCGTCGCCGCGGAAGTTGAGTCGAACATCGGAAACCCTTTCGTCTCGACTACAGTCGAAGTTTCAGCGCCCGTGATCGAGCCAGGCGCCGCCGCAACCACCTCAGCGAAGATTTCCGATTCTCCAGCGGGGCTCACGAGCGACCAGATTGAAATTTCCGCGACAGTTCCGGCGATGGAATTAGAACCGGATCCCGGACCGCGCGTCCCGGCTGCTCCGCGTCCAAGAGCGCGGCGCAAGGTGATTGCTTTTCCGCGTCCTCCGGTGGAAGCGCCGGAGACGTTTCGTCGCCTCGCTGACCCGGTTCTGCCCGAGCAGCCGAGAATACTCGATGTGCCGGAAGAGCTCGAAGCCTTCCCTGGCACTCCGCTGCTGGACGGATTACGGCTTCCCGCCAGCGCGCAGCAACCGATCACACCTCCAGATCACATTGAGTTGCCGTTTCAAGCAGTGGCTCTGTCGCGAAGAATCTATGCCGGGGTTGTCGATTGTGCGGTGGTGGCCGGAGCGGCTGCTGTTTTCCTGGTGGTGGGATACAAGATGCTTCCCGGTCTGGCGCTCACGAAGCCTTTATTGCTCACTCTGGCCGCCGTCCCGCTGCTGCTGTGGGCAGCCTATCAATACGTCTTCGTCCTCTACGGTGGAGTCACGGCAGGTATGCGAGTGGCGGGAATCCGTCTTCGCACCTTCAAAGGAGCGTCACCAAACTGGCGGCATCGCCGCACCCGCGTCATCGGCCTGTACTTCTCGGCCGCATCGTTAATGATGGGATTGCTGTGGGCAACCGTCGATGTTGACGGCCTGTGCTGGCATGACCGTATCAGCCGAACGTATCTCACCAGCCGCGAGTAGGTCCGCCGCACGACTGTAGTGGGATTGCAGTTGCCTTTCTCGCCGTGCCATTCTGATGCAGAATTTCACAATATTGTAATGCCTGGCCTTGCTGACAACGCTTGCCTGACCTTGTAAAGTCAAGCGGGGCCTCGATGAGCCTTGGGCGCGGCGCTGGCATCCTTAAAGCAGTACACTGGTTACTCCCCCGGCCTGCCCGCCCGTGGGAAGGTTTTGCCCCGGTTCGCCGGGATTGACTATGTCCACACAAGCCCCGAACCTGCAAAGACCAGCAATCAAAGTGTTCGTCGCGACGTCAGTGATGCTGACGTTCATTTCTTTTTGGCGGGCAGCGGCCATCGTGCTCTCCGACCTCGCGTCGTCGGCGTACTACGTGGGCGGCGATGCGGAAAAGGTGATCGGCAAGAGCGCTCCCTGGTTCGTGCTGGCGGTCATGCTGTTCAGCTACGCGGTCCGAGCCATCTACATCGAGTCCAGTTCGATGTTCGTGCGCGGCGGTGTGTATCGCGTGGTCAAGCAGGCCATGGGCGGGACGCTGGCGAAACTCTCGGTATCGGCTCTGCTTTTCGACTACATCCTGACCGGGCCGATCAGCTCTGTGGCCGCGGGCCAATATGTCGCTGGCTTCCTGACTGATACCTTTCATCATCTCGGCTACGACATCACCGTTCCCGACAATAGCTTTGCCGCATTCTTTGCCATTCTGGTGACGCTTTATTTCTGGTGGCAGAACGTCAAAGGCATTCACGAATCCAGCGAACGCGCTCTCCAGATCATGAAGATCACCACCGTCATGGTGGTTGTGTTGATTATCTGGTGCCTGATCACGCTGGCAAAACACGGTGGACAGATACCACCGTTTCCCTCGCCTGCCACCATGCATCACGACAAAGAATCGTTGGGCTGGCTGCTGGGAACATGGGCGGCTCGCATCCCCGCGATCATGCTGCTGGTCGGCTTCGGTCACTCCGTGCTGGCCATGAGCGGTGAGGAATCGCTGGCCCAGATCAATCGCGAGATTGAACATCCCAAGCTGAAGAACCTGGAAAAAACCGGACTGGTGATTTTCCTCTACAGCCTGTTCTTCACCTCGCTGGTGTCCTTCTTCGCGGTCATGATTATTCCTGACGGGGTGCGGTCCGAATACTTCGCTAACCTCATCAGCGGCCTGGCGATGAACATGGTTGGGCCGTATTCGCTACGCCTGGTATTTCAAGGCTTTGTGGTGCTGGTCGGTGCTCTGATTCTGTCGGGCGCGGTGAATACCGCGATCGTCGGCGCCAACGGCGTGTTGAGCCGGATGGTTGAGGACGGCGTGCTCACCACCTGGTTCAAGAAGCCGCAAAAGCGTTTCGGCACCAGCTATCGCGTCATCAACATGATTGTCGGGCTTCAGATCCTGACCATCATTGCCAGCCGCGGCAACGTTTACCTGCTGGCCTCGCTGTATGCCTTCGGCGTGATCTGGAGCTTCTCCTTCATGTCGCTGGCCGTGGTGGTGCTGCGCTACACCAGCCCCGAAAACCGCGAGTGGAAGGTGCCCGGCAACATTCATATTCGTGGGGTCGAGATCCCTGTCGGTCTCGGACTGGTTTCGCTGCTGCTGTTTTCTACCGCGATCGTAAACCTGTTCACCAAGCAGATGGCGACTATCGCCGGTGTTTCGTTCAGCCTGGTGTTCTTCGTGATTCTCACCATTTCAGAGCGCACCACGGCTGCGGAGCACGCTTCCGGAAAGTCGGGCCTTGAGCAATTCAATATCGCCGATGATCGTGAGCTGAGCGGCGAAGCCATGGACGTGCGGCCGGGCAACATCCTGGTCGCCGTACGCGATCCCCGCAACTTGTATTACCTGCAAAAGGTGCTGTCCAAAACCGACACCACCAAGACCGACATCGTGGTGATGACCTCCCGTGTCTACCACCGTGAACATACATTTGGTGGCGGCGACCTTCTGGAAACTTCCGAGATCTTCAAGAATTACGAGCAGGAACTTTTCACCTCGGTGGTCGCGGTTGCTGAGAAACAGGGTAAGCACGTCTCGCTGGTGGTGGTGCCCACGAACGACATATTTGAGAGCATCGTGGTTACGGCGCAGCGTCTGCATTCGTCGGTGATCGTGTGCGGGCTTTCCAACAAGCTCACCGCCGACGAACAAGGCAAGATGACCGGAGATGCCTGGGAGCGGCTGACTGAGCCACGTCCGCGCTTGCGGCTGGTGGTCTTCGAACCCAACGGCAGCAGGCATGAATACATGCTGGGACCGCACACGCCGCGCATGCGCCAGGAAGATGTGGACCTGCTGCACGGATTGTGGAAAGAAGTGACCAGCGACCCGCGCTATCGCGAACTGCATCACTACCACGTTCTGAACGTGGCGCTCCAGGAGATGTCGCAGCGCATGCATGACGGCGACCGCCGCGATGAAGTCATGAACGACATTTTCAACGAGATGGAGCGCAACAGCGGCGAACCTATCGCCGAAGACGACGCGCCGTCTGTCCCGCCAACCTAGAGGCTAGTGGGCTCGTCAACCGTCCTGCTGGAAATTCATCTCTCCGGGCGATACACTGGCTCTCCGAAAGTCCGTCAACGGTCACATTGATTGGAGACCCCCATGACGAACCCGGCACAGCCTTGCACTTTCAGCTTTAGCCTGAATCTTCGACGGCCGGGCTGGGCAATAACACTAATTTGCGCGCTCGCGTTCCTAGGGTCGCGATCGGCCGAGGCGCAATCCTACAACGTCATTTACAACTTCAATACTTCGGAAGGTGGCAATTATCCCATCGCTGGTGTCACGCTCGACCGCGGCGGCAATCTTTATGGCACAACTTCCCAGGGAGGATTCGGAATCGGCTGCCAGCAAGGTTGCGGCACTGTATATAAGTTGACGCGTCGCGGTTCCAACTGGCTGTTTGCGCCGCTGTATAACTTTCGCGGAGGCAGCGACGGCGCCAGGCCCTTTGCCCGGGTGGTCTTCGGCCCTGAGGGCAGCCTGTACGGCACGACCTTCGAGGCAGGCATCGGCTGCAGCGGCGGCTGCGGCGCAGTTTTCAATCTGCGACCGCCCCCGCGCCAGCCCGCTACTCCTCTCCCTTCATGGACAGAGACGGTGCTCTACCTCTTCAGCGGCTTCAATGACGGCGGCAATCCTGGCAGGGGCGATCTGATCTTCGACCAGGCAGGCAACATTTACGGCACTACCGTCGGCGGTGGCGGAGGCCTCTGTCCGGAGCTAGGCTGCGGCACAGTCTACACACTCACTCGCTCCAATGGCGGTTGGACCGAGAGCGTTATTCACAGCTTCGCCCAAAGCGGAGACGCGCAGGAGCCCTTCGGCGGCCTGGTCTTCGACCATTCCGGCAACTTGTACGGCGACACCCTGGGCGGCGGAACATTCAACCGGGGCGCAGTATTCGAGATGACGCCATCCGGCTCCGGCTGGACCGAACAGGTGCTCTACAGCTTTCAGGGCCCACCGGATGGCGAAGGGCTTTACGGTACTCCGATCCTCGACCAGGCAGGAAACCTTTATGCGACCGCCAGTCTTGCCGGTCCACGCGGAGGTGGCACCGCATTCGAGTTGATCCATTCCGGCAACTGGGCGCTCAGTCTGATGTACAACTTCACCGGAGGCCAGGGGGATCAGGGTCCGGAGGCCGGACTCATCATGGATGCGGCCGGCAATCTGTATGGCACCACCAACCAGCAAGGCGCCTACGGCTATGGTTCAGTCTTTAAGCTGAGTCCTGCGAACGGCGGTTGGTCGTACACATCGCTGCACGACTTCTGCATCGGCGGCACGACTTGTACTGATGGAGCCAATCCTACCGGCATTCTGGCGATGGATGCACAGGGCAATCTCTACGGCACAACCACACAGGGCGGTGTCAATAACGCTGGCGTAGTCTTCGAAATCACGCCGTAGCGCATAGCTATTTTTGTTGGCCGCAAGCGTGACAACGTAAGCGGCCCGGCGTGCACAGATTCGACTTTCTTGGGGTTGAGCTTGTCAGGTAGAGCTGGCCTTCAGGCCAGCGTCCAAGTCCTTTTTCTGACCCGAGCCGGCTTCAGCTGGCGGCATAAGCCCTGCTATCCTGGCTTCTGTCGCAGCCTTTTCAAAGCAAACTTGATCAGAGTTTCCCTGGCTCTTTAATCCCGCATCTCTACCCGAAACAAACAAGCAAGGAGTCTCAGAAATGTCCAGCAATCCGACGTTGCCCGCACAGGGCGGTCCAGCAATTCCTGCTGACGATCCTCGCCGTGAGTTAGTGGCTGCTCAGCCCGACAGCAACCTTCCTCACATTGGGGTAGTCGGGGATACCTACACCATCCTATTGTCCGGCAAAGACACGGCGGGGCGCTTTTGCCTGATCGACATGCACGTTCCTCCGGGAGGAGGGCCGCCGCCGCACCGGCACGACTTCGAAGAGACGTTCAGCATTCTTGAAGGCGAGCTTGAGGCCACGTTCCGCGGCGCGAAGCGCACCGTCCGTGCGGGAGAGACGATTCACATTCCGGCGAACGCCCCGCATCAGTTTCACAATTCCTCTTCGCAGCCGGTAAGAATGCTCTGCATCTGTTCGCCATCCGGGCAGGAAGATTTCTTCCTGGAAATCGGAGTGCCGGTCGCGACCCGCACCACGCCTCCACCTAAGCTGGATAAAGCTGCCGAAGCGGAGTTCCGGGCAAAGGCCGTGGCATTGGCTCCGAAATACCGAACGGAACTGCTGCGACAAGCGTGAAAGCAACCAGCCGCGCGAGCAGATGAAAAATCGCGCCGCCCCTTTAGCTCAGGTTGGATCTAGAGTGAGGAGTTTCCTGTTACGGCGTGATCTGCCACACCGTGCCGAAACTGGCGCCGCCCATCGAAGCGGTCCCGTATAGGTTTCCCTGCTGGTCAAAGACCAGGCTGCAATACGGGAAATATCCGTCCGAGCGGCCGTTGAAAATGTAGAGGTCGGTCTCCGTCCAACCATTATTCGAATGACTAAGTTTGTAGACATTTCCGTAGTCAGTAAACAAGCGCCCGGAATGGGCCGTAGTTCCGTAAAGATCCCCGGCGCTGTCCAGGATTGGGGTGCCGCTGGGAGTGTCGGGCTCGCCATAGGACATGCCAAAGGCATAGAGCAAAGTGAAGGTACCGCCGCCCGACGGCGAGTATTCGTAAACCGTTCCCCCGCCTTGCGGGCCACTGCCAAAGGTAATTCCGTAAAGATTTCCCGAAGCATCCGCAGTCAAAGTGTAAGTCGGGCCGCCGCCGTCGGTGGCTTCCTGGAAGTTGTGCAGAATGGTCTTCGTCCAGCCGCCATTCGACGGCGTCAACTTGTAGATGATTCCTGCCTGCCCCGTGCCGCCGCTAGCGACTCCATACAGATTCCCTGCGGAGTCAAAAATTAGGCCGCCCGATGGATAGTACCCATCGTCACCGCCGGTGAAGTTGTAGATGATGCTCTGGGTCCAGCCGCCGGCCGAGGGGGTCATCTTGTAGACCACGCCGCAGCCGCTAGGACAAGCCGTGTTTCCTCCACCGGGAGCCGCGCCATACATATTTCCCGCTTGGTCAAAGGTCACCTCGCTATAGGGGTTGGCGCCGTCGACGCCGCCGGTAAAGGTATGGAGCACGGTTTCCGTCCAGAAGCATTGGACCGAACGACAAAACGACACGGGCGGTTGCAGTCGATAAACTACGCCGCATCCGTTGCTTTCGCAGCCACCCTGCAAGCCTCCCAGGTATGTCGTCCCATAAAGAGCGCCATCGGGTCCAACCACGACCTTGCCATAAGGCCATATCCCGCCGCTGTAGGGAGGGCCAGGGAAATCGAATATCGGTGTTAGTACCCAGCTGCCGCTCTCTGATTGCAGGCTAAAGACAGTTGAGTAAGTGGTACCCAGGAATTTCCCATGGTACGGGGTCAAACCGGTGTAGGGATTTCCGCCGTCACCGAGATTCATGAAGGTGTGTACGACCTGGAACTGCTGCGCCTGCGCGACCGAAGCCGATAGAAGCAGGATGAAAAAGAGGATGATGCTAAAGGTGGAGGCAATCTTTTGCGAGCGCGTCATGGTAACTCCTTCGCTCGAGTCATACTTGCGCACCCTCAGGAAGGCCCGCCAGCGCGCCTAGGCGGGGAACTATACCCCACTTCCAACTTCTTCGACACGAATTTTCTTTTCTCTTGTGTTTTTCGACAAGCGCTATCCGACCAAAACAGCCCCCCCATTTACGTTGAAGACCTCGCCGGTGATGAAGCCGGCGTACTCCGTGCATAAAAACAAGATGGGCGCGGCAATCTCCTCCGGTTTGCCTACTCGGCCTACGGGGATGGTGGCGTAGATCTTTTTGCGGTGTGCTTCGCTGCCCAGCACACCGCGGGTCATATCGGTTTCTACCCAGCCGGGGGCAACGCAATTCACGTGAATGCCGAAGGGCGCAAGCTCGGTGCAGAGCCCCTTGGTCATGCTGATAAGCGCACCCTTGGTTGCGGAATAGTCGCAATGCCCCGGCTCGCCGCGCTGACCGGCGGTCGAGCTCACCAGCACGATGTGGCCGCCGCGCCCCTGCGATTTCATCTGCGCCACCGAATGCTTCAGCAGAGGGAACACGCTATCCAGATTGGTTGCCAGCGTAGTCTGCCACTGCTTGTCGCTCATCTCATCGACGGCGACTTCGTCAGGCGGCCACACGCCGTGATTTACCACCAGCACATCCAGCGCCCCGAATTGCTGTATCGCCGAGCGCACCAGTGCCTCTGCGCCAGCCATGCCGGCGAGATCAGCCTGCACCGGATGGCAGACGTCGGCGCCGCACTCCGCGACCAGCTTCTCCGCCTCTGCTCTGGCCCGCACATAGTTAAAGACCACGCGAGCACCGGCCTGCACGAACAACCGTACTGTGGCCGCGCCGATCCCGCGCGAGCCTCCCGTGATGAGAGCGACTTTCCCTTCGAGCGACAACTTCGGTTCCTGAGTCATTACAAAAAGCTAGCACAGGCTTCCCCTCGGCCGAAGCCTGCGCTAGACTCGTACCCGAGCTGCCTGTGACCATCGCCGTCCGATAACGAAACTCCCGCTCCCACGAAACGCGCCGCTGCGGCGTATCCCCAGCTCTGTCTCAACCATTACAGGAGTTTCGAATGTCTGAAGCAACAGCCTATGCTGCCCGGCGGCTTTCCGATTTTGTTGACCTCGAATTAGCCCGCCGCCTCGAAATGGCGGAGATGATCCTGCCTGACTGCGAAGCCGCGCTGCGCCGCTATGGCCCCAAAGACCCGATTGCGGTCGAGCATGTTGCCGGCGCGATTGCCTACTTCGGCGGCGTCAACTATCCCGCTAACCAGGCCGTCGGCCTTGGCCTGCATGGGGACGTGAGCCCGGCAGACCTCGACCGCGTGGAGGATTTCTTCCGCAGCCGAGGCGTCGCGTCGACCATCGTGCTCTCGCCGCTGGCTGATCCTTCGTTGCGTGCTCTGCTGGGCGAGCGCGGCTACGGCATCGGGGAATTCAACTCTGTGCTGATCCGGCGCGTCGATGTCGAGGAACCGTATGCTCCGCCTGCCGGCGTCACCATTGAGCGGGTTACGCCGCCGACGGTCGGTCCTTGGATGCGCGCCATTGCCGGCGGTTTCGCGCAGGACATCACGGTGGCCGAGGAGGTCTTCGGCGGATTTTCCATGTTGCCGGGAGCCCTCGCCTTCCTGGCGCGCATCGGAGATACGGTGGCTGGAGGTTGCGGCGGCAGGATCATTCCTGAGGCGAGCATCGCCGCGCTGTTCGGCGCAGCGACGTTGCCGGAATTTCGGCGGCGCGGGATTCAGAGTGCGCTAATTGCGCGTCGCCTGCACGAGGCGGCTCTTGCCGGATGCGAGTATGCCGTAGTCAGCACCAATCCCGGTACGGTGTCGCAACGTAATATGGAGCGTCGCGGTTTCCGGCTTGCTTACACCAAGCCAGTGATGGTGCGCCCGTGGCCGGCGATGGCGGCGCAGGACGGTGGCAACGCAAGTAGCAATTAGGGGAAACTCCTATCAAACTGTGGCTTTGCAAGGGCACGGCTTCCAGCCGTGCCATAAGGATTCCAAAAAAAATGCGGCTTTTAGCCGCTGAGGGAAAGATCGACGATTTAATCAGAGCTCCTCAGGTTTCGAGCGAAGCGTAGCCGAGGGACCTGCTGTTCACCCCGTTGAAGCCGGAACGAAAGCACGATGGACATTGAATCAATTCGGCGCTACTGCCTGGAATTTCCTCATATCACGGAGAACGTCCAGTGGGGTGCCGATCTCTGTTTCAAACTGGATGGCAAACTCTTCGTTGTAGCGGCGCTTGAGCCGGGGGCAGTGCGCCTGGTATTCAAATGCACGCCGGAAAATTTTATGGAGTTGTGCGAGCGGCCCGGCGTGCGGCCTGCACCTTACATGGCGCGGGCGATGTGGGTTGGACTGGAGCAGCTCAACGCCATCGCCGACTCCGAGCTGCGTGAGCTGATCTCCGAGTCCTACCGGCTGGTATGGGAGCGGCTGCCGAAGAAGCGGCAAACTGAGTTGAGCGCCGGGAAAACGGCGGCCAAGCGTGGCCGGAAGGCAGCAAGGATCGGCAAGAAAGCAAGGGCCGTCCGTAAATCGGTGCCCAAGACGAAGCTTGAGTCACCCAAAACGCCGAAAAAGAAAAATAATCTTACCAGTAAGATTGCGGCCACTCGTCTTACTGGTAAGAACATTTCTGCAAAACCGAGACGCCGCGGATGAAAAGGATGCCGGGGAAACGCCTTATCCTGCTCAGCACCCTGGTGATCGGTTTCGGGCCTTCCTCGGGATTGATTGCAGCCCAAACTCAATCTGCCGCTCCAAAGGCGACCGCCGCGCAGCCGGTTTCCGGCCTCGAACGCGATTTCTTTGCCGCCCTCCGCGACGGCAATGCCGACAAGTTCCTGTCCTATGTTTCGGAGCGCGGCTTTAACTTCGGCCCGCAAGCTCAGCCGATGAGCCGCGACGAAGCGCAAAAGCAACTGCTGGCGCATCGTGGGCTCTACTGCAAGCTGTTCGATTCGTCCTGCATCGACGCTCCCATCAAACTCGACGCCAGCGCTGCGCCCTGTTCCTATCGCGAATTGCTTACGCATTCGGAGAAAGTGCACACGGCCGCGACCGAAGCCACCCGCAATGGTGTGCGGCAAGCCATCGTCGTGGCCCGGATCGAAAGCAAAAAGTGTCCCAACGACAAGCTGATCGACTTCATCTTCAACCTGAACGCCGACGGTTGGAAACTCTTCTCGCTGCCATAGCAACTGGGTCGTAGATTCCTGTCGCCGCTAAGCGGCTGTTCCAAGCCGGGGATTGATCCTTCCATCGGCAGCTTTGAGCGGCCGCCCTTTGCACTAAGAGTGTCTGTCTCTTAGCCAGACTGTTAAGGAAACTCTGATTAATCCCGCGATTCCGATCCGGGGCTGAAGCCCCTCCTCTATTTAGAGCACTTGGACGCGACGCTGAAGCGCCGCTCTACCGGCCACGCTCTTGTGCAGGCTTTCCCTCAAAACTTCGAGGCAAACAAAACGGCCTGCCGATACACCAGCAGGCCGCTTCAAATTGCTTTCTGTCGGAGACTACTTCTTGCCTCTGGAGCAGCTACCGCCTTGCACTGAGGTCAGCACGCCGGCGGCGGCGCGAATCGTCTGGTTCCAGCAAGCGCCGTTCGAATTCGAGAACTGATACGTCTCCGAATTGGCTTGCCCTTGCGTGGTTGCGTTGCCGGAGGAATCAACCAGCAGCAGGTCCGTCGGCGTGACCAGGTCCGAATACGAACTGGAGAACGTGGGCGTGCCGTTCAGCTTGTCGAGTTGGTTGCGGGTGAATCCCTGACGAATCTGGGTGTACTGCTGATACGACCCGTCGGGATTGACGGTGAAGGCGTATGACAGCGTCAACGGCCAGGAGAACTGCGTGGTGTTGATGCGGACATTGCCACTGTCCTGGGTCGTGGTCGCCGAAGAAATGCTGGTCGTCTGGCCAACGTACTGGTCGTACACCGATCCGTCGGTCCGGAAGTAATACTTCTGATTGTTAGTGAAGTCGATGCTCTGCACGACTTTGGTATCGACGGTACCGTGCGAAGTTTGCGCGTACCCCTCAACCGTGAAACCGCGGTTGGACACGACCGACAGCGTTCCGTAGACGATCGCACTCAACGCGTCGATGTTCTCGGTGGTCACCGGATCAGGCTGTCCGATGGTATTGGTGGTGACCGCGCCAGTTACCTGCGTCGAACCTGAATCAAGATAGAGCAGCAAGTTGGCGGTGGCGGAGAAATACTGGTCCGCGTTGTAGACGCTGACCGCAACCGTGTGCTGCTGGCCGTTGCTTAGCACGCCGGCGAACGGCGTCAGGTCAACCCGGTAGGGCTCGAAGTTCAAGGTGTGTACGCCCGGGATCGGACGCCACAAGAAAGGATCGATTCCACCGGTGAATATCCAAGGATAAACCGGCGCGACACCGGCAGGCGTTCCGTCGATGGTGACCTCGGCCTCGCGGAAGGAACTGGAACCGCAATTCTCCAACTCGCCGGCAACGTCATTGGGAGCGCAGGTATACCAGAACTCGTCAGTCGACTGGCCTTGCGCGAACACGTTCAGGTAGGCGCGCTCCACGTTGGTCGGCAGCGTGAACGTAGCAGCCAGCTGATCGCTGGGCGAGTTCAGCGTGACCGTGCCGCCAGTCGAGCTAGCCGACATGGGCAACACCACGTTTGCGACCGGGGGAGGATTCTGTCCTTGCGCCAGCGGATAGAACTGGAGATAAGCGCTGCCGTGAATGTGGCTGGTGTACTGGTCGTTCACCAGGTTGTAGAGATCGACTCGCCCGGGCTGGGCCACGCTCAACAGCGGGCTGTACTCGGTGAGGTTGCTTTCCGTGTGCCATGTGCGCTGCACGTTGTGCGAAGGCTCAGGCGTGGTGCCGAAGAAGACGTTGGCGCCGCCGATCCAGACTTCGCCGGTGCGGTCGAACTGTACGCCGGCATCCACCGACCAGTCAGCTTCAAAGACTACGGCGGCCCAGGGGCCGGGACATCCGGCCGGCGGCGTGTAGTCGAAGAAGCGAGGATTGAAGTCGTCGAAATCGAGATTCGTGAACAGGGTCACAGTGCACGGCGTGGTCGAAGGCCGCGGCACGGAGGCGTTGGCCGTGACCGTGTTCGCCGAGCCGATTACCGGCGTGCTGGGAGCAACATAGTTTTGTGCAAACACGGCGCAGGCGAGAAGGAAGACCACACCAATCAGACAAACAATTCGGGCGGACTTGGATGAGCAAAACCTGAACATGTTGCTACCACTCCTTAGGTCGGACGCGGCGACAGGCGCGCGGCGGGATTGGAACAGGATAGTGCCTTCCGCGGCCAAGTACAAGTAAACGTTATGTAATGTGGCGGGTTAAGGAGAGAAGCAGGATTTGGCAAAACTGGGGGTTCGTCAGCCTGAGACAGCGCTCCATGGTGCTCCATTGACTACATTGGTACGAAGCTCATGGTATCGGCAAAAAAGTATTCAAAATTAAGCGGCTCATCACGCAAGTTGACTAAGAACGAAACATTCGTCGTGTGCCTGGATAATCAGGGGTATCCGGCTTCTCTTGGGCGAAGGAAGCTTTATGCCAGAGTGCCAGACCCTTTTGCAGCCAAGCACCGCTTGGTTCGGATTATTGACGAATTCGGCGACGAGTACCTCTACCCCGCAACCTATTTCGTCACCCTGCGACTACCCTCCAGCGTCAAAGTTGCTCTCTCGAAAGCTTCGTAGCGCCTGCCCACCCTCTCGCCAAAAGCGGGCGAGAAGGATGGGGTACCCGAGGAATCGTAAGATATAGTTGTGCGGAACGGGTGGGCCGCCGTCTCATTAGGCGGAACTCTCGCGAACGGCGTCAGATGATTCAGAAGAAAATTTGCATACTGGGTTCTTTTGGGGTTGGAAAAACCAGCCTTATAGCGCGCTTTGTTCAGCAGATGTTTTCCGGAAAATATCTCAGCACTGTTGGTGTTGCGATTAATCGTAAACAGGTCAAGGTTGGAGATCAGGAATTAGTTTTGATGATCTGGGATTTGGCGGGCGAAGACTCGAGCAACCAAGTCCAGTTATCTTACTTGAAAGGCGCTTCCGGATATTTGTTAGTTTGTGACGGGACCTGGGCTGAATCGGTAGCGATCGCCAAGAGCATCCACGGCCGCATTCTCGATCAGATGGAGCAACTTCCGTTCCTGCTTGTGGTCAACAAGTCCGACCTAAGGGACAAGTGGGAACTCACCTCTTCCGAACTTGAAAAGCTCGAGGCTGATGGCTGGAAAGTTCGAGTCACTAGCGCCAAGAGCGGCGATGGCGTCGATGACATGTTTAAAGCGATCGCAGAAGAAACGCTCAAGGCGCCTAATCCCCTGAAGGTCTTCCTTTGCCACGCTTCTGAAGACAGCGCCACATTACAGGAACTCCATCATCGTCTCAGTGCGGACGGATTTGAACCGTGGTTGGATCAGGAAGATCTATTGGGCGGCCAGAATTGGGCTCGCGAAATTCCACGTGCGATTCGGGGATCCGATGTCGTGCTTGTCTGCTTATCGCAACAATCCACGACGAAAGAGGGCTACCTTCAGAAAGAAGTTCGAGAAGCTCGCGACGTGGCGAATGAAAAACCTCCGGGGAAAGTCTTTCTCATTCCGGTGCTCCTAGACGACTGCTCCGTTCCAGAGTATCTCAATGAGTTTCACGTAGTTAAATTATGGCAGACTGACGGATACGAGCGTCTCAGGCGCGCTCTTAAGTCTGCCCTTCAGAACCGACGGGTGTGAACGGCGTGGTAGTTCATACCTTCAAAATCAATCTGAACCCTGGGTGTCCCATCCTTCTCGGCTGCTTTTGGCGAGAGCCTGGCACATGTCCCGCGATCGCAATCTTGGAAGCCGATGAAATACGTGCCAATCCGCACGTTTTCGGATATGACAGTAGGAGATGAATCTCACCGACCGGACCTACCTGGCAGTGCACCTGGCGCTCACCTTGCTGGTGTGCGTTCGGCATGAACAGGTAGAGCACTGGCCAGTCTACGCAGCGTGGAACATCGTCGCGATAGTTGCAATTGTGATGCTGGCTCGGAACAGCAGCGGAGGCACTTGGGAATTTGCACACGACTGGCTGCCCGCCATCTTCTTCATCACCGTGTTCGAGGAGGTATCCTTCCTCTCGCTCGCGATTCGCGGTCACTGGCAGAACCCGCATGTCATCGGATGGGAAGCGGCGATCTTCGCGGCGCCCCCGATGGAGTGGCTGCATCAGCAGGCGCGGGAATGGGTGACGGAGTTCCTGGAGTTCGGCTACTTCGCGTTTTATCCCTTGTACCCGGCCGTGGCCGGCGTGCTGTGGGCCTGGCGCAGGCGGGCGGGTTTCGCCGGGGCGTTTCGCCGAATGACTGACACGCTTAGCGTCGGCTACATCATCTGCTATGCGACTTACCTGTTGTTCCCCACGCAGAGCCCGGCCAATCGCGCCGGTGTGCAGCAGATCGGCAGCGCGCACCCCGGCCTGTTCCAGCATTTGGTGCGTGGCATCCAGAACCACGCCGGCGTGCACGGCAATGCATTTCCCAGTGCGCACATCATGCTGGCCTTCCTGGTGCTGATGTTCGCCTATCGCTACTTTCCGCGGGTCGCGCCGTGGCTGCTGTTTCCGATTCTGCTGATGTGCGTGGGGGCGGTGTACGACGGATACCACTACACATCGGATGTGGTGGCCGGGGCGTTGATTGGGATTCTTCTGGGAGCGGCGGGCAGCCGGGGTTTCTGCCGTCCCTGAGGGGACTCGGATTCTTTTGGCATGCCTACCCAGCCTTGAAAGGCCGGGCTAAGCTCTTCCGTCTCGCTGCGCGAGACTGGGACCGTTGCCAGGTGGATCGTTAACCCAAGTCCTACAGCGATGCGGAACACGCCATCTCACAGCAGATCCGTTTGATTCCGCGGGCGTCGGCCTACAACCGGGCTGGCGGTCCGCATTCCCGCGCCAAACAAAAGCCCGCTCCGAAGAGCGGGCCGAAGATCGAAAAGGGGCGGGGCGCTACGCCTTGGTAACTTTGCCGCTGCGCAGGCAGCTGGTGCAGACGCGCATCCGCTTGCTGCCGCCCTGCACTTTGGCGTGCACCGGCCGCAGATTGATGTTCCAGCGACGCTTGGTGACGTTGTGCGCGTGGCTGATATTGTTGCCCGCCATCGGGCGCTTACCGCAAATCTCACAAACTTGTGCCATGACTGACTCCAGGATGATTGCCGAACTGGCTGGGTAAATAACGATTATAGCTGGATGCAGGCGATTCCGGCAAACAACGGGTAACAGAACCTGGCTGAAACGGCTCTGTAGGCCGCTTGGCGTCGGGCGCGGCTTCCTGAGAAACAGGCACAGCCTGAATTATTCTGCCTCGATCCGGGCCTCGACGCGGTGCTCGGCTTGATGGTGGAAGAGCTGCCCTTTAGGGCAGCGTAGGGCCCTTTTCTTAATCCCGAGCCGACTTCAGCCGGCGACATTCGGATGTGGCCTTGTGCCGCCGGACTGAAGTCCGGCTCTCTTGAGTATTGACGCCGTAACGCGGCGCTTAAGCGCCGCTCTTCCACCCGTCGAATGTAGGCGGGCCACGATCCACGCCACCAATCGCTGTCGAATGCGAACGACAATCGGGTCAATGCAAATCAACCGTCGAACGCGGGCGATCCACTAGCCACGCACCAGCGAATCACCGGATGTGCGGCAGGTCGCGGCTCAAGTCGCGTTCCAGCTTGCGCTCGTAGCGCAGGCGCAGCGGCCGCCAGTACGTAATGATGCCGAAGGCGGCGATGGCCGCCAGCAGCAGTCCGCTGCTCACTCCCAGAAAGATGAGCGAAGCCTTGGTCGCGGCGATCCGCGTGATCACGTCGGCATTGCGCGGCGTCAGCACCAGCGCGAAGGCCAGCGTCAGCATGCCTACGCCCGCCAGCAGGTTGGTGATGTTCTTCGCCCACTTGCCGGTGGCATGGTACTGCGCGAAGAAGGTGAAGCCGGAAAAGACCAGTCCGCCGATCAGCAGGAAGTTCGCGACGATGGCAATGGATTCGCGCGCGTTCATAATCTAAATGTGACTCCTAATGGCGGCGGCAGGTTGCCGAGAGGCCGCTCTTCGCTTGCAAGCGATCCGCTTCAGCTTATACCTCAAACCTTTGCAAGGATCGAAATTCTGGGGAACCCCGATTAAATCTTGCGATTCTGATAAGGGGCTGAAGCCCCGCTGTTTACAGCGGCTTGGACGCGGCGCTAAAGCGCCGCTCTACCGGCTCCGTACTTGTGCAGACCCTCATTAGAACTTGAAGTCGATGCCCATGTTCCGCGCCATTTCCTTAGTGGCGTCGCGGAACTGGCCCCGGTCGCTGATGAAGCTGGAATGTCCGCCGGTGCTGGAGGACAGCGCTTGCAAGCGGTAGCGGCCATCGTCGGCGCTCACGTGAAAGCCGATGCAATCGATGCGCACGCCAGCTGCGTTAATCTCCGCCGACGTCCGCAGCGGAGAAGCGTGGCTATCGATGTTGCGCCCGTCGGAAATCACCAGCAACACGCGATTCGGATACTTGGCGATGCGCGCCAGGTGGCAGGCAGCAAACGCAATCGCGTCATCGAGCACCGCGCCTTTCTGAGGCTTGATGCCCTCCATCGCCGGCTCAAGTTGATGGGGATCGCTGGTCAGGTCCTGTTCGAAGACCAGATTCTTGTCGTAGGTCAAGATGAACGCTTCATCGTCATCGCTCATGTGACGCAGCATTGAACCGTGGCTGCGGAGAACAGTCCAGGCAGCACGAACGCCGCGACTTGATGCGTTACTGCCTTCTATCGCCGGCGAGGTCTTCGCTTGCCAAGCAAATAAGGAACCGCGACCGCGTGATAGGCCAGTATTGAACTGCGCATACTTCACCTGTTTTTTCGCTGAAATGGCTGCTTAATTTGGATGGCCGGGTGTAGGGAGGGGTCCCCCAAACGGGGTGAAATTCGGCTACTCGGGCGAGAGTGTCAGAAGGGTGGAATGACGGCAGGCGTGCCGTCGCTAAAGCGACTCTCAATTTCTTTGGCTATGCTACCGCGGGCTTACGCCCACGGCTAAAACAAATTGCGCCCTGCGGGCTTGAAGGTTGCGTCTTGGGGCTTGAAGATTGCGCCCTGCGGGCTTGAGGGTTGCGTCTTGGGGCTTGAAGGTTGCGCCCTGCGGGCTTGAAGGTTGCGCCCTGCGGGCTTGAGGGTTGCGCCCTTCGGGCTTGAAGGTTGCGTCCTCTTTGTATGTGCTCATATTTGTATGTGCTCATACGAAGGTGGCCCCTTCACTTCTTCGTCTTCAACGTCGATGCCAGCTCGATTGCCGGGGAGCCGTCGAAGACGATGCCGCTGGTCGGAATTGCGTTCAGCGCCTTCGAGGTGGGCGCGATCAGCGACCACACCAGCAGCATCTTGTCGTGGCGGGTGAGGAAGATGGATTGCGACATGCGTTCCGCCAGGTCCTGACTGCGCTGCTGCGCCGGCGCCAACGTTCCATGAAAGATCATGAATACGTGGTTGGCGATCGAGACCAGTTGATCGGTATCGATCTGACCGAACTCTGCCATCTCTTCCAGGTCGGCGCCCACCTCATCGGCCACGGGCTTGTCGCTAACCGAAGTTGCGGTTCGCATGGAGAGGCAGTTCGGATCAAGGGCGCGCAGCACGATCATCGAACCGCTGGCATCTTTGTCCGGCGACTGCGGAGCGATGCGCAAGAGCGTCTTCGAGCAGGCATGCAGGAAGTCGTATTCGCGCAGCGCATTCGCGTCCTCAGGAGGATCGGCGCTCTTGTCTTCCGGCAACGCGGTCCAGCCCTTGGGTAGTTCGTACTGAAGCTGCAAGCCGGGATTGTGGTAGACGCCATCCCGCACCTGCCCGGTTGGGATGTCTTTGCCGGGCTGGGTTCGAATGGCTTCGTTGACGCGGAACGTGGGCACGGTGGGACCTTCGTACGGTTCGCCTTCCAGCTTGACCGGCTTCCCGTCGCGGGTCATCAGGGTGCCGTCATCCTGCGGACAATAAAAACTGGCTTCCGCCATTGCAGCTTTGGCCTTGCGCAGGAACGCCTGATCGTTCGTGGCGATCACCACCTTCACTGCGTAGTTGTTGACCCGCGTCCAGTACTGCGCAGCGTAATCGGCTCCCTTATGCCGCACCGAATAATAGAACCGCCCCGAGCGCAACATGTAGTCTGGAATAACGAAGGCCGAGGGGCCAGCTACGCCCATATTGCCGCGCGCCCAGTTTTTCAGCTCCGCCTCCTGCTGCTCCGGGGTGTTGAGCGCGAAGCCAGGACGCGGATCGATGGCGGTCACCATGATGTAGCCGCGGCGAGTGTTCTGTTCGTATTGCAGAGCCAGCAGGGCATGCTCTTTTTCCGGCATGACCGGCATCATGATCTGATGGCCTTGCACACTGAGCGGCAGATCGAAGGCAAACCCAAAAAACTGGCTGGTGTAGCGGTTGTTGGAAAGGAAGCCCGCTTCCGGAAGCATGGGCTCTTCCTCCTCCGGCTTGTCGGGCACAACTTTAGGCAAAGCGTAAGGGTCGTCCTGCGATGAAGGACATTGCGCCCGCAAGGCGACACCGAAGCAGAGAAGAAAAAGCACGAACGCAAGCACACGCGTTTGAGCAAGGGAACGAGGCATGGCTGCGGCAAGGCTGGACATCTGGGCGGCCCTCCGTCCGCAACATTCGCTGCCATCGGGAGGCGGTGGCGCCATCATGCCAGCATCCGCCACGCCTACGCAAGTAGCCACTCAGAGTTGTAACAAAAGTGTTCGGTGTCCCAGGACTAGCGCGTGCAACTGGGGCTCAACATCTTCAGGCTGACCACGCGCAGGTCATGTACCTTGTTACCAGCGGCCTCGCTCTTTTCGTTGTCTCCCATCCTGGCTTCCTGCTGTGCGGTTGCCGAGATGGGTTTCCCAGCGATCTGGACCGAGTGGTTAACCTGCTCTGCGAGATTCACGTTGCCGGGTGTCAACTCCCAGGTGTTGCCGTTCTGGTCGGTGATGAAGTAGCCGCCAGCTTCGTGGCCTTTCTTCAGGCATCCGGTCACCGAAATTTGCAGCGGCGTGGTTACCGTTCCGGGAGGATTTATGACGGTCTGGCCGTTGGGTTGGGCCACGGTCTGCGCCATGGCGAACGAACCCGTGAGCAGAAGGACAGCCAGGCAGAATTGCAGCAGGCGAATCAGTCTCATAGATAGGCTCCTTGATCGAGCAATGTCGCGGCAGAGAAGACAGACAAGGCTGTTACAAGAATACGCCGGTCGGCGGCGGCGTGGTACTCGGCGTGGCTCCGAGCGTCCGCGCGGCGGATCCGAGCCGCCAGAGACTAACAATTCGGATAGTCCGGCTGTACCGTTTGGATAGATGCAGGCCCACTGGCGAAGCTCAGCTCTGTTGTGACCAAAATGTCAACTCCTTCATTCCAATGGCGATATTCAGCCTCAAGGCCTTCGCCTGAGATGTCGAAAGCGACGGGAAACTCTGGCCCTTGGGGTGCAATTACAAAAGACAAATACAAAGCCACTTGGTAGCGCTGGCAAGTCGTTACCGTGGAATTCTCTTCTCAGCGCGGCAGGTTCCAGCAACGTGGGAACCGGCGCTGAGAAGAACTGTGACCCCGCGACTCTGCCAATCCAAGAAAAGCTTCTTTCCTTCTGAATACAAACACAGGGCGGCGACAGCTTTATTTGCCTGCCGAGGACTCCAGCGAGCGGCTGTGCTTTTTGGCCGCGTACATGGCTTTGTCAGCTGCGGCGCAAAGCTCCACCGGATCGGAAGCCTCATCCGGATACAGCGCAAAGCCGATGCTGACCCCGGTCCGGATCAAGTGTCCTTCAATCTTGAAGGGCAGGATGAGCGCCGATTGCAGGGCCATCACCAGCGTCTGCGCGCCCTCCTGGGTGGTGATTTCGCTGACGATAGTGAATTCATCGCCCCCGCTGCGGGCCAAGGTATCGGATGCTCGCATGCGACTGGCAAGCCGGATGACCACTTGCTGTAGGGCGGCGTCGCCGAGGCGATGTCCGTAGGTGTCGTTCACTTCCTTGAAATCATCGAGATCGAGCAGCAGGACGGCGACCTTATGTCCGGCTCGATCGGCGTGGGCTAAAGACTGCACCAGCCTGTCTTGCAGCAACCGGCGGTTCGGCAAGCCGGTGAGCGCGTCGTGATAGGCAAGGTGCTCGCTATGGCGAATCTGGTCTTCCAGCAAGGTAACGATCATGCCTACAGCGACCAGGTATTTCGGAATGTTCCAAACCTCCGCCTCGACGTGAGCCGAGGGAAGGTAAAGCTTGATCAGTAGGCCGGCGGGAAAAGTGATGCCCCAGGTGGCGAAGCCGAATACAGCGGTCAGGACGCCGGCAGACGGCCGTCGGAATCGATACCAGTACAGGGCAGCTGTAAACAGGCAGAGGGCTGCCAGGATAATGTGGACTCCGTACTCATCCTTATCGCTGGCAATCCCCCAGACGAGGACTGCGGTGAGCGTGATCGACCCCAGCCCCATGCAGACGACGTACCGTGAAAGGACGCCGTACCATTGCCACAGCAGCAGCAGAACCACCGCCAAGGCCCCCAGGACCACCGCATAGTAGAAGCCATGGGAGTACACGTCCCAAATCATCGCGTTGGTGTAGAGCAGAGCGGGAGCTGCCAGCACGAACGCGAGAAGCAACTGGCGCTGCCGGGTATCAGCCTTGGGAGCTACCGATATCAGGAAGGAGATGCTCGACATCTCGAGGGCGCCGAGAGAGACCGCCAACTCCAGGTTGGCCCAGTGCCCTTCGGCATGCACGAACTGCACCAGCGATCGCACCAGAATGAATGCCCAACCCAGCATCCACAGCTGCACCCGATCCTGCCGGTAGCGTCGCGAAATTGTCGCGAAGACCCCGACCAGGATCGCGAGCGCGATCAGTGCGGGCAAGGCATTGAAGTTTACGTGCATGGAAAGGTCACTCGATCGACCCCGGTTGTGCTACTCGTGCAACGATATGCGATCAGCGTAACGGACTATGCCTTTACATCGCAATCATAACTTCCCCCGGCAAAGACGTGTCTCGCTTTCGCGTAGCAGGATTCCGGCAACGAAATGATGGAGTTGTCATGGGTTGTAATTTCCGCGCCTGATACGGCGGCTTACTTGGGGTTTGAAATCGGACGCGAGTGAGACGTTCGCGTGCCCTCCGCAACGGGTGAGGCAAAGACTGGAGACAACGCGTTGTGCACCGGCTGTAACGACATGCTGAACGCATTGCAGAATCGTGAGCGAACGATTTGTGTAGGCACTTCGCATGCGGAATTACTATCGGCCATCGTTTGATTAACCGACTAATCACACGCCAAGTATTTACAAATCGAGGAAATAGCGGCACAATTCTGTCTGCAGTTAGGCAGTTCTGGGGGAGGGCTGCCTTCCGAGCGCTCTGCGGGCAACCGTAGAGCGCTCTCGAATTTTAGGGCTGCATTTTTCTCCCGCTCCAGACGCGTCAGCCTTGGCACGCAGACCTCTGGATCCCACAGGGCCTGGCTTTGCGCCTGTCGCTCCGCCCCTGGCCCCCCGTCTGTCTGCGTCCGACGGCACTCTGCTGCATCTAATCTCATGTCGGGATGGTACGATTAAGGAAAGGCCCGCCAAAGCTGGCCGTATCGCGCCATAGGGCCCCGCAGGAGGAAGAATGGCAAGTAATTCGATTGTGGAAGTGACGGACGCGAATTTCGACCAGCTGGTGCTGAAGTCGGACCAGCCCGTCATGGTGGATTTTTGGGCGACCTGGTGTGGCCCGTGTCGCGCCCTCGCGCCGGTCGTGGATGAAGTAGCCCAGAGCTACAACGGCCGGGTGAAAATCGGCAAGATGGATGTGGACAAGAATGCAGCCACACCGCAGCGTTACGGCGTTCGCGGTATCCCCACGCTGCTGGTTTTCAAAGATGGACAAGTGAAAGAGCAGATCGTGGGCTACGTCTCGCGTGAAGTCATCGAGAAAGCGCTCGACAAGAATCTTTAAGTAGCGGCATGTTACGAGGGCGCGGCTAAGACCGCGCCCTTCTTGTCTGTCTGAATCGCGTATCGAAAGATTCGGCCGGTAGGCGGAGCATCGCTTGCTTGCTAACGCCAGACTGGGCCGGCTTTTCACGGCCAGCCCAATCTGAGCGATCTCGCGGCTTCCCCCCGCCGCTCGATATGGCAGGTAAATCTAAGTCAGTATCGTTACTGATTTGGGTTTACACCGGCACGGTCGCCAGCGGGTGCTGCGTTCGGAACGGTTACGTGATCCATCGTGGTGTTGGCGTTCGGCTGTACGGTGCGAGCCGCATCGGTCGTGTTAGCACTCGGCGCAACGTTGGCGGTGTTGCCGTCGGCTGCGGTGGGGGCTACAGCACCACTCGAGTTGCCAGTCGCTGCGTTAGGGTCGACGCTCTTGGTCGGGCTGGTAGTTGCTGCGCTCGGCTTAACGGCGGTCGTACTCGATCCAACGCTCTTGGCCGAAGTGCCACTCGCTACTGCGCTCGGCGAAATGCCGTTATGCCCTGTAGCGGCAGTTGGACTCATCCCGACGTTGGCGCCCATTCCTACGTTTGAGCCCATCGGTCCGGCATTAATTGCGTGACCCCTCCCAGGCAGAGCTCCTGGCTCCACTGCCCGGCGTTGTGCAAAGCCTGCTGTGGTTAGAAACCCCAGCAATATCCCACAAACTAGTAGCTTCTTCATACGATAATCCTCCGCTAATCGCTGCTGTCATGAGGACTTGTGGCCAGCCAAGTCGTTGAACTCCGTGCGCCCTCACTGCTTGCGCACACGCCATGTATCAGTGCAACGAGCGTGCCACCGAGGCTGGCCTTAGAACTAAAAGGGTTAAGGTGTTTGGGATCTTGGCGCGAGGGAAACTTTTACGTGCGCGGGAAAACATTGCCACAGTGTGGGAGTACGCGGCCTACTTGAGGTGGAAACAGGATTCTCACAGTGTGCATGGCCGCGCCCCGAGTGGGCATTTTCAGCAGCGAATGTCACGAATCGACAAATTGGCGCTAACTTGTCGAAAGGAAATGTGTTTGTCGGTCTGCGTGACAGTTGATCGGATCAGTATGACGCGGAAAACAGTGGCGGCGCAATCAGAGCTGCTGCCGCGGGATCACGGGTTTATTAGAAGACAGGCGCCCAGGAAGGACAAGCGCTGCGCTGAAGACGACGCTAGTAATGCGTGCGATGAAAGGGAAAAACTCACGCGACGTTACGGCGCTTTAATCCGGGGTTTTCGCCTTTGAGCTATCCACCATTCACGATCCACTATCCACTTGTGCCGTTCAGTACTTCCGCAGCACGCCGATCACTCGGCCTTGCACCTGCACCGAAGCTGCGGGAACCATGATGGGCTGCATAGTGGCGTTCGATGGCTGCAAGCGAACTGTCTCGCCTTCGCTGTAGATGCGCTTGAGGGTGGCGTCGCTACCGTTCACCAGCGCCACCACAATTTCGCCGTCGCGCGCGGCGTTCGTCTTCTCCACCAGGACGTAATCGCCGTCAACGATGTGTTCATCCTGCATGCTTTCGCCGGTGACTTGCAGCACGTAGACTTCTTTCGAGCGCGTAAAGTCGGCTAGCGAGATGGATTCCGGATTCTCCATCGCCTCCAGCGGCCGGCCGGCCGCGATGCGTCCCAGCAGCGGCAAGCTCATGCCGTTACTGGCTGCCGCAGCGGCCACAGCGAGCGACTGCTTCATCGCTCCGCGCGGCTTCAGCAGGTCGATGGAGCGGCTGCGATTGTAGTCGCGCTTCAGCAGTCCCTTCTCTTCCAGATTGGTGATGTGCTTGTGCACGGTCGCCAGCGAACTGAGGCCGAGGCCTTCGGCAATTTCTTCGAACGACGGCGAATAGCCGTTGCGGTCCACGAACGAGGAGATGAAGTCGTATACCTGTTTTTGACGGCGAGTGAGAGCCATAGGGGGAGCGCAGACCTCCGCGTATATTGTTAGCGAATAAAAAGCGAATGTCAACGAGAAGTATGAAAGTTGAGGGCTGGCTGTTTGCGTTCGTGGTTCGCGGTGCCGCCGGCTGAAAGCCGGCTCATCGCAAGGATAGAACGGTTTCGGCGCAGCTGAAGCTGCGCCCCTTCAAAGCGAAACCGAACGAACTCTGACACGCAGACTGCCGGTTCGCGTTCGCCAGACTTGAAAAGCCATCGTGAATCGCCGGCTCTTACATGCTGCGCCGTCCGCTCAGTTGCTTCACCCATCCATTCGCTTTACTATCGCCCTGCGTGCCTTTGCCCAGCGACAATCTTAATCCCGACCGTGAGCGCATCGTCTCCGCGGTGCCGCTGGAGGACGATTCTTCGTTCGAGTTGAAGCTGCGTCCGCAACGGTTGCGCGAGTTCATTGGGCAAAACAAGGTCAAGGACAATCTCGAGGTCGCCATCGAAGCTGCCAAGTCGCGCGGCGAGGCGCTGGACCACGTGCTGCTTTACGGGCCGCCGGGTTTGGGCAAAACCACGCTGGCCAACATCATTGCCAACGAGATGGGCGCGGCCTTCCAGCAAACCTCAGGGCCGACGCTACAAATCAAGGGCGATCTGACGGCGATACTCACCAACCTGCGCGACAAGCAGGTGCTGTTCATCGACGAAGTGCACCGGCTGCAACCGGCGCTGGAAGAGCTGCTCTATTCGGCGCTGGAGGACTACAAGCTCGACATCATCATCGGGCAAGGGCCGTCGGCGCGCACCCACACCATCGAGGTGCGGCCGTTTACCTTTATCGGCGCCACCACGCGAGCCGGGCTGCTGTCGGCGCCGCTGCGGTCGCGCTTCGGCATCGTGTTGCGGCTGGAGTTCTACACCCACGACGACTTGAAGATCATCCTGCAACGGTCGGCGGAGATCCTGGGCATCGCGATTGACGAAGCCGGCGCTGTCGAAATTGCCACCCGCTGCCGCGGAACACCGCGCATCGCCAATCGTTTGCTTCGTCGCGTGCGCGACTATGCTCAAGTCCGCGGGGCGGGCAAGATCGACAAGCCTACGGCGCAGGCTGCGCTCGAGATGCTGGAGGTTGATCGCCACGGCTTCGACGAGATCGATCGCAAGCTGCTGCTCACCATCATCGAGAAATACCAAGGCGGCCCGGTGGGCGTGAATACGCTGGCGGCCTCGCTTGCTGAAGAGGCCGACGCCATCGAAGAGATCTACGAGCCGTTCCTCATCCAGATTGGCTTTCTGGACCGCACCCCGCGCGGGCGCGTGGCGACGCATCTCGCATACGAGCACTTTGGAGTGAAGCGGCCACGGGTGGACCGCAGCGGGCAGGAAACGCTGTTCTGAAGGCCGCGATTCGCTTTTCGCTTTTCGCTAAAGAACTCGCAGCTTCCCACTCGGCTTTGGCAAGCGGGTAGGCGCGTTCCCGCGTACCCCCCGGCGTCCTGCCGCTCAAACCTGTAAAATAGTTACTTAGCCGTCACCGCCTCAAGATGCCGACGGTCGCCGGGAATCCCCATCGAAGCCAGCCTGTCACAAGCAAGAAGCAGCAACATCGTCTCTTCTGTGGACTCGGCGTTCGATGAAATGAGAGAGCATGTTCGAAGTTACGGTTGAAGACACATTTTCGGCAGGACACTACCTGCGTAACTATCGTGGCAAGTGCGAAAAACCGCATGGCCACAATTACCGCGTGCGCGTCACACTGAGCGGAAACGATCTGGACCAGGCTGGCCTGCTGCTGGATTTCAAGGAACTGAAGGACGTATTGCGCCCGGTGATGAACTATCTCGATCACGAGATGATCAACGAGCTGGAGCCGTTCACCACGGTCAATCCCTCGGCGGAAAACCTGGCCAAATATTTTTACGACGAGACGAATTCGCGGCTCAAGCAGACGACCAGCGGCCGGGTGCGCGTAAAGGACGTCACCATCTGGGAGACCGATACCACCACGGCGCGTTACTGCGAGTAGGAAGACCGCTATTCGCCTTTCGCTTTGCGCTTTTCGCCGGACAACGTCACGAGCATCTTTGTCGGCCATTGGCGAACAGCTGTCAGCCATCGACAACTCGGCAATCAGTCATTTAGCAGTTAGCACTTGCAATCTGGCGAAAAGCGAACGGCGAATAGCGAATGCAGATCATCGAAATTTACAAGTCGTTGCAAGGCGAGTCGTCCTACGCGGGACTGCCGTGCGTTTTTGTAAGGTTGGCGGGCTGCAATCTGCGCTGCTCCTGGTGTGATAGCGAGTACACCTTTAAGGGCGGCGCGCGCATGACACTTGAGGAAGTCGTGGCCGAAGTGCGACGCCTCTCGCCCGACGGCGGACTGGTCGAGATCACGGGCGGCGAACCGCTGTTGCAAGAGCGCGAGGTTGCGCTGCTGATGGAGAGCTTGATCGCCAGCGGCTACACCGTTCTGGTGGAGACCAGCGGTGAGCGGCCGCTGAAGCGGGTTCCGGCGCAGGTGATAAAGATTGTGGACGTGAAGTGCCCTGACTCGGGAGAAGGTGACAGCTTTCGCCTGGAGAATCTTGCGTCGCTGACGCCGCGCGATGAGGTGAAGTTTGTTGTCTCCAGCCGGCGCGACTATGAGTTCGCGCGCGAGTTTGTCCGCGAACATGATCTGAACGGGAGGAACATTCCTGTGATCCTGTCGCCCGCGTTCCGCAAGGACGCCGCGGGAACTCGCGACGTGTCGCATTGTCTCCTGGATCCGCAGGATCTGGCGCACTGGATGCTGGCGGACGGACTGAATGTCCGCCTGGGCTTGCAGATCCACAAGTTCATCTGGGAGCCATCGCTGAAAGGCGTGTGACGGACGCCGCGGCACAGTCACACGGCTGGCACCGGGATTGCACCCCACGACACTGGATCGGAGTTCAACAAGGTGATGAATCACGCAATCAAAGCCGTTGTTTCGCTGAGTGGGGGTATGGATTCCTCCGTCTGCGCGGCTTTGGCGGTGCGTGCCTTCGGCGCTGACGGCGTAGCCGCCCTCCACATCAGCTACGGACAGCGTACCGAGGCTCGCGAGCAGACGGCATTCCAGGGGATTTGCGATCGCCTGAAGATCCGCCAGCGCCTTGTCGTGCGCACCCCGTTTTTCCGGGCGATAGGAGGCTCGGCGCTTACCGACGAACAGATTGCCGTCCCAGCGGCCGGTCCGGAGATTGGGAGCGAAATTCCGGTGACCTACGTGCCCTTCCGCAACGCACATTTTTTGTCGGCAGCGGTCAGTTGGGCCGAAGTCCTGGGCGCGGAACGCATCTATATAGGGGCCGTGCAGCAGGACAGTTCCGGTTATCCGGATTGCCGTCCGGAGTTCTATCGGGCGTTCAACGAGGTGATTCGTACCGGCACCAAGGAAGGCCGAATCCAGATTGAGACGCCGCTGATTGCCTTGCGTAAGCACGAGATTGTGACGCGTGGCCTTGAATTGGGTGCTCCCTTCGATTTAACGTGGTCATGCTACAGCCGGGACGACCAGGCGTGTGGCAGTTGCGACAGTTGCGCCCTGCGGTTGCGGGCCTTTGCAACGGCGGGAGCGGTCGATCCCATTCCTTATCTGTCGCAGGCTGCGGTTCAGGATTTTTCATGATTAAAAAATTTAACGTCAACGCTGGAGACCGTCACGGGCAACGATTCCGTCATGCTTCGGTTTCATGCGCTGGAGGCACAATGAAGAAATACATCAGTCTTGCCGTCCTGCTTTTTGTCATTGGCGTATGTGCGGCTCCGTTGTGGGCGCAAATGGATGGATCGGTCAAAGGCGTTGCCAAAGACGCGGATGGAAAACCCATCGCCGGCGCCACCGTCGTGTTCTATAACGCCGATACGGGCCGGAAATACGAGATCAAAACCAACGCCAAAGGCGAGTATTCATCCATCGGCATTTACATTGGAACCTATAAAGCCACGTTGCTCCAGAACGGCAATCCCATCGATGAGCAGAACAATATTCCTATCGGTGCGGGGCAGGAACAGGTCGTGAATTGGGATGAAGGTCGCGGCCGCACCGCCATGACCGAGGAGCAACGCAAGAAGGTTGAAGCTACTCAAAAGGAAAACGAAAAAATCAAAGGTCTGAACGCCACTCTGAAGCAAGCCAAGGAACTGGAAGGTGCGGGCAACTACGACCAGGCGATTACCATCTTGCAGCAAGCCACGCAGGTTGATCCCAACCAGGACCTGGTGTGGGGCTATTTAGGTGATGCCCAGCGCGGCGCGAAGAAATACACCGACGCCATCGACTCCTACACCAAGGCACTGGCCATCAAGCCGACTTCCGGTTCGTACCACAATGGTTTGGCGGATGCCTACGCGAAGTCCGGGCAGACCGACAAGGCCGTCCAGGAATACACCACCGCTGCGCAGGATGATCCCACCAACGCCGGTGCTTACTACTACAACGAGGGCGCAGTCTTCACCAACACCGGCAAGGTGGATGAGGCGGTCGCGGCTTTCGATAAAGCCATCCAAATTGATCCCAATCGCGCCGATGCCTACTACTGGAAAGGCGTTGACTTGATCGGCAAGGCGACCATGAAGGACAACAAGATGGTTGCTCCTCCGGGAACGCAGGAGGCCTTCAGCAAGTATCTGGAACTGCAACCGACCGGCAAATACGCGGACGCTGCCAAGCAGATGCTGAGCAGCATCGGCGCTACCGTCGATACCAGCTATGGCAAATCCAAATCATCCAGCACCACCAAGAAGCCGAAATAGTGGGTTGGAGGGTTTAGCAAGGGCGGCCATTGTGCCGCCTTTTGTTTTTGCATAGCACTTGGTTTCGCTCTTCACCGGTGTCCAGTAGAATCACGATTGGTAGCCACTTCCATGCCCGGTGCCACTGATCCTAAAATTCCATCCTTCGCCGAGGCGCGGCGCTGCGTCGAGGAATATGCCTCGCGGCTGATCCCTACCGAACCGGAAATGCTGTCGCTGTTGGAATCTGCCGGGCTGGTGCTGGCCGAGGACTTGCTCGCGGATCGCGACTTCCCGCCCTTTCCGCGTTCCACTCGCGATGGATTCGCCGTCCGGGCCACGGATCTTAGTTCCTTACCTGCAAAACTGAAGTGCGTTGGCGAGATCAAGGCAGGCGCGTCGTTAGCGGACAGTCGCGTCAAGGTTGCTAAAGGCGAGGCAGCGGAAATCATGACCGGCGCACCCGTTCCCGATGGCGCTGACGCCGTTGTCATGGTCGAGTACACGCATCGCGACGGCAATGTTGTCACGGTCGAGCGTGCGGTTGAGGCCGGCGAGAATATTGTTGCGAAGGGATCGGAAGCGCTTAAGGGCGACCTGATGGTGGAGCGCGGCACTCGCGTGAACCACACTACCGTGGCCATTGCGGCGGCCGTCGGACGGGCAGAGGTGGCCGTCTATCGCAGACCGCGGGTGGCGATTTTGGCTACCGGCGACGAACTAGTGGACATCAATCTGCGCCCCGGGCCCAACGAGATTCGCAACTCCAACAGCTACTCGCTGGCGGCGCAAGTGCAGGCGTCGGGCGGCGAACCCATGCTGCTGCCGGTAGCGCGAGATGACGCGGGCGAACTGGCAATACTGCTACGCAAGGGCCTCCAGGCGGACCTGTTGCTGATTACCGGCGGCGTCTCAATGGGCAAGTACGACCTGGTCGAGCAAGTGCTGGCATCGCTCGAGGCGAAGCTGTTCTTCACAGGCGCGATGATTCAGCCGGGCAAGCCAGTTGTGTTTGGTGAGGTTGCGAGTGCCGGGGCGGTGCAAGGGAAAGCCGCGAAAGAAGGGGTTGCGGCTGGAAAAGTGGTTCGTGAACGAGCGGCCGAGGGGGACGGGAAATCGGGGCGCCGAGCCACGCCGTTCTTTGGGCTGCCGGGGAATCCGGTTTCGACGATGGTTACATTTCAGCTGTTTGCCCGTCCGGTGCTGGATGCTCTGTCGGGGGCGCGGCCCCAGCCGTTGGCCTTTGCGCAGGCAAAATTGAAAAATGATCTTACCAGTAAGATTGGGCTGACCCGCTTTCTCCCGGCCAAGCTGAGTGGAAACGACGCGCAGCCCGAGGTCGAGTTGCTGCACTGGCACGGCTCAGGCGATCTGATGGCGGTGTCCAGGTCTAACTGCTACATTGTGGTACCTCCAGACCGGGAGAAGTTTAGCGCGGGAGAAGATATAACGGTGCTGCTGTGCGGATAGATGACGTTAATGGCAAAGCCTGACAAGAAGTCGAAACCGAAGCTGTCGCACTACGACAAAGCTGGCCGGGCGTCGATGGTCGATGTGTCGGCCAAGCCGGACAGCGTGCGCGAAGCTGAAGCATCGGCTTTTGTCGCCATGAGTCGCGAGGTGTTGCAGGCGTTGCCACAAAATCCCAAGGGCGATCCTCTGGAAGTGGCGCGCATCGCGGGTATCCAGGCGGCCAAGCGAACGTCGGAACTCATCCCGATGTGCCATCCCATCCCGCTGAGCAAGGTTGACGTTCATGCCGAAATCCAAAAGGACGGCATCGCAATTCGCACACTGGTGCGCACCACCGCTCCAACCGGGGTCGAGATGGAAGCGCTGGTGGCGGCGTCGGTGGCAGCTCTGACAGTGTATGACATGTGCAAGGCACTCGATAAAGGCATTGAGATCCGCGAGGTAGTTCTGCTGCGCAAATCGGGCGGCAAGAGCGGAGACTACCAAAGAAAGTCAGGCAAGAAGCAAAAGACCAAATAGGATGGAACATGTACGCCTGAACCGGCTGCTGACAAGCCGGACGGGAATGCTTGTGGGGCCGGCTGAAGCTGGCTCGTATCGATAGGAAGCTCAGACGCTGGCCTGAAGTGTCTGCGTGAGAACTGGAGTTTCGCATTGGAGGTGGAGTACAACCGCCAAGAAACCGGCGCCGTAGGCGCGAAACAGCTCAGCCCAGCACGCAGCCGAACCGGGGGCCTCGATTCGCGCTGCTGTTGCGCGAATTGGGGTGGGACGGCGGAGTGCTGGGTAAGTGGGAAACTGATGCGAGTCCCGTCGGGACGGCAGAGGTTCTCACGCACACACTGAAGGCCAGCTCTACCAGAACAGAAGCGGGAGTTTTTCAGCCGGTGAAAGCCTGCTCCCCGTTCGAATGCAACGTGATCCAATTTCATGATGAGAACCGCCGCCGTCCTCACCGTCAGTGACTCCTCCGCGCGGGGCGAACGCGCCGATCTTTCCGGACCGGCGTCGGCTGACGTGCTGCGCCAGAACAGATTCGAGGTTACGCATCAGGAAATCGTGTCCGACGAGCAGCCTGCGATCGAGGCAGCCATGGTCCGTTTGTCCGAGCAGGTCCAGCTGATCGTCACTACCGGTGGAACCGGCATCGCCGAGCGCGACGTCACGCCGGAAGCCACTCGCGCGGTGTGCTCCAAATTCATCGACGGCATTCCGGAGAAGATGCGCTCGGCGGGACTGGCGCAGACGCCGTTCTCAATCCTGAGCCGCGGAGTCTGCGGCGTGCGCAACCGCACGCTCATCCTGAATTTGCCCGGCAGCCCAAACGGAGCGGTTGAATCGTTGCGAGCTGTAGTCGACATCCTTCCGCACGCGATAGATTTGCTCGCCGGCAAAACCGGGCACGGGTGATTCTTGGATCCTGTTACTCATTTTCTTACCGGCGCGTGCATGGGGCGCTCGGGCTTCAATCGCAAGACGCAGTTGGCGACGCTGACCATGGTGCTGGCCGCCGAGGCTGCCGACATCGACGTGGTATGGGGGCTCAAGGGCTCCATCGCCGGGCTGCAACACCATCGCGGTATCACCCACAGCTTTGTTGGCGTGCCTTTCATCGCGGCCGCAGTGCTGGCGCTGGTGTATCTGCTGCATCGTTTCCGATCGCGAGGGAAGCAAAGGTCGGGGAGCTCAACTACACAGCCGCCGCTGCGCTGGGGATTTCTGTACCTTTGCGCAGTGCTGGCCGCGCTCAGTCACCTGCTACTCGACTACACCACGGCATACGGCATCCGGCTGTTTGAGCCGTTCAACTTTCGCTGGTACTCGTGGGACATCGTCTACATTGTCGAGCCACTTATGTTGCTGGCGCTGGTGGCAGGCCTGGCACTCCCGGCGCTATTGGGGCTCATCAATCAGGAGATTGGTGCGCGCAGCAAAGGGCCTCGCGGACGCGGCGCCGCTATCGCTGCGCTGATCTGCGTCGTGGGAATCTGGGGCGTGCGCGACTATCAGCATCGCCGCGCGCTGGCCGCAATGAACTCCTTCCTCTATCACGGCGCCGAACCCACGCGCTTCGCGGCCTATCCTTACATGATCGACCCGTTTCGCTGGCATGGCGTGGTGGAGACCACCGGGTTCTTCGAGACCGTCCCGGTCGACTCGCTGGCTCCCGAGGTGAAGTCCGACGCAGGGCAAATGTTTTACAAGCGGCCGCAAACGGATGCGGTGCTGGCTGCCGAATCCTCCTACCTGGGACGCGTCTATCTCGATTGGGCCGTCTTTCCCTACGTGCGCGAACAGCCCCTGGACGGCGGAGGCTACCTGGTGGAATTTCAGGACTTGCGCTACACGTATCCGTCAGCGTCGCGGCAAGCTCCACTAGGAGGCTACGTATTGCTGTCACCCAATCTGCGTGTGCTGGAGGAAGGCATGAACTCCAGCCGGTCGCCGCGCGTGGAAGGAATAGTGAGTGGCGGCGACGAAAGGCAGTGATTCACTAACGCAATCGAACAACTACGAGGTGCCGAGCTGTTCCACTCTCCGTCGCGAGCGGCGTTTGCGCAGCCGCCAGATCCACCAGCCGACCAGGCACGCGACGGCAACAATCGCGATCAGATACCGCAGATGATGGTGCACCACGCCGCCAACAAATCCCAGGATCTCCGGCCCGTAGCGAATCACAATCAGCGAGACGATCGAGAAGCGCAGCAGCCGGCCGAAGAAGATGGCGGCGAGGAAGTGGCCGAAGTTCATCTCGGCTACTCCCGCCGACAGGACGAAAAGCTTGAACGGAGTAGGCGGCGGCAACATGGAAGGCAGCATGATAGCGAGGAACTCGTGCCGCTCGAACGAGGCTTTGATCTTGCTGAAGCGCTTTTCGCCGATGCGCTTCACTAACAGCATTTCCCCACCCTTGTAGCCGATCAGGTAGATCACGATGCTGCCGAGGGCCGAGCCGGTCGCCCCCATCGCGGCGTAGAGCAGGAAGCGCCGGGGATCGGCATAGGAATAGCCGGCAACGATGGCGTCCAGCGGCATGCCCAGGAAGGCGGCATCAACTGCGGCGAATCCCAGCACGCCCCAGATTCCCAGCGGCTTCAGCAGCGCCAGAATCAGCAGGCTCCATTTGTTGAGAAGATGTTTCAAAGGCAGTTGTCGGTTTGTTAGCTGTCAGTTGTCGATTTGTTACCTGCCGGCCATCGTCCGTCACACATCGGTAAATTCATTTACTGCCGTAGCGACAGAGCTTTAATTCTACGCGACGAAGGTCCTCGACGACCTTCTGATGACGGATGCCACTTCATTGCTGCCAGCGATGTCGAGAAGCCCTTAGGCCCGTGAATCGCCGGGCGATGGGTGCCCCGTCAGGGCCATCCTACGTGCCTTGCATTAGGGCTCGGCCTCCCAAGTGCACTCCACCAGACTGACGCGGGAACAAACCGCCCTTCTTGACGTGTCATTCCGACCGACGCCGCTTTAGCGGGCGAGTGGGGGGACCTGCTGTCTTTCACCCCCGCGAGGGCGCTTGGCAGAACGCGCACCCTGCCCTAATGAACGGAAAAGCAGACTCTCAGCGGCTGAAATTGGTTGGGCGTGACGAAATTGAAGGGGTTTTCACTTCGCAGGGGCTGAAGCCCGAGCGCGAGGGAACATTCTTGTCGGCACGACTGGAAGTCGTGCCCTGATACAAATCATCTCTTACAGACCGATCGAAACAATCAAATGGATTTGCCGAGCCGCCGAGGGCTGACGGCGAGCCTGACCCCGCTGGCTGTTGGCTAGAAGCTAAGAGCTAAGACCTAACAGCTGACGGCCGAGAGCTGACGACTGAAAGCTAACAGACCGACAACTGACAACCGACAACCGACAACGGCATAATGTTCAGATGCCTTCCGGCAAAGACTTGCAGAAAAAGCTCGAGGCCTTGCGCGACAAGATCCGCTACCACGAGCACCGCTATTACGTGCTTGACGACCCTGAGCTCACAGACGCCGAATTCGATCGCCTGATGGACCAGCTGATCGAGCTGGAGTCGAAGCATCCGGAGCTGATAACTCCCGACTCGCCCACCCAACGTGTTGGCGGACAGGTGAGCGGCCAGTTCGCCAGCGTGCAGCATTCAACGCCGATGCTCTCACTCGCCAAGACCACCAGCGAGGCCGAACTGCGCGACTGGGAACGCCGCATCCACGATCTGACTGGCGTGACCAAGGTGGACTATGTCTGCGAGTTGAAGCTCGACGGCATGTCGATGGCGCTGCGCTTCGATTCCGGAAGGCTTGCACTCGGCATCACTCGTGGCAATGGGACGGCAGGCGAGGACGTTACCGCGAACGTACGCACGATCCGCAGCATCCCGCTGAACATTTCTGCGCAGCAACTGAAAAAAGCTGGGCTACCGGAAGCCTTCGAAGTGCGCGGCGAACTGCTGATGCCGACTACATCGTTCGCGCGCATGAATGAAGAGCAGGAAGAGAAAGGGCTGCCCAAGTTCGCCAATCCTCGCAATGCAACTGCGGGTACGGTGCGGCAACTGGATCCGCGGATCACCGCGCGGCGACGCCTGGACTTCTTCGCTTATGGGCTGCTGGTCGATGGCCGCACGATTTTCGACCGACACTCCGACGCTCTGAAAGCCTTGCAGGCGGCGGGGTTCAAGGTGAACATCAATCATCGGCTGGTACACAACATCGATGGCGTGTGGGAGTTCATCGCGCAGTGGGAAGGAAAGCGTGACACTCTGCCCTACGAAACTGACGGCATCGTGGTGAAAGTCGATCGCATTGGGCTGCAACAGGAGCTGGGCTTCACCGGCAAAGCACCGCGCTGGGCCATCGCGTATAAGTACGCCGCGCACTCGGGCGAGACGCAGATCGAAGACATTCAGGTGCAAGTGGGCCGCACCGGAAAGCTGACGCCGGTGGCCTGGCTCAAGCCCGTACCGATCGGCGGAACTACGGTGAGCCGCGCCACGCTGCACAACATGGACGAGATCGATCGGCTGGGCGTGCGCATCGGCGACTGGGTGCTGGTGGAGCGCGGCGGCGACGTCATCCCCAAGGTCGTGAAGGTTCTGGAGGACAAGCCGCGCGGCCACAAGAAATTTCATATGCCGGAGCGCTGTCCGGTCTGCGGCGGACACGTGGTTCGCGCCGAGGGCGAAGCCGATCATCGTTGCGTCAACGCGAATTGTCCGGCGAAGCTGCGCGAGAGTATCCGCCACTTTGCTTCACGTGGGGTGATGAACATCGAGGGCATGGGCGATGCGCTGGTTAATCAACTCGTCGAGGCCGGCATGGTGAAGAATGTCGCCGACATCTACAGCCTGACGGAAGATGGGCTGCTGAAGCTGGAGCGCACGGGCAAGAAGTCGGCGCAGAACATTCTGAGCGAAATTGAGAACTCGAAGAAGCTGCCGCTGGACCGCGTGATCTACGGGCTGGGCATCCGCTTTGTCGGCGAGCGCACTGCGCAATTTCTGACGGAATATTTTGGCTCGATCGAAGCATTGATGTCTGCCAGCGAGGAAGAACTTCAACAGGTAAACGAAATTGGCCCGCGCGTTTCGGCAGCCATCTGCGAATTCTTTGCCGAGCCCAAAAATGTCGCCCTGGTGAAGCAGTTGGAAAAAGCGGGAGTGAAGTTCAGCGGCGAGAAGAAAAAACTCGGAACCACGTTGGCAGGAAAAACGTTCGTGCTGACCGGAACTCTCGTCCGCCACACCCGCGACGAGGCCAAGAAGCTGATCGAAGACGCCGGTGGCAAGGTCGCAGGCTCGGTAAGCAAAAAGACAGACTACGTTGTTGCCGGGGCGGAAGCTGGATCGAAGCTCGACAAAGCGCACGAGCTGGGCGTCGCCGTCATCGACGAAGAAGGGATGGAGAAACTGGCGAAGGGCTAGCTCAAATTCTGCTTAACGTTGCTTTGAAGGGGACGGCCTTTTAATTTCTTCGTGAGCATTGCTGTCGTCCCTACAGGACTCTCATACTTTTCCCATCTTTACCCAGCACTCCGCCGCTCCACCCCAATTCGCGCGAAAGCGGCGCGAATCGGGGCCCGAACTCGGCTGCGAGCTGGGCTAGGCTATTGCGCGCCTACGGCGCTAGTTCTTTGGCTGTTGCACTCCGGCGCCAGCGCGAAACCTCAATTCTCACGCTGACACTCAGACGCGCATTTTGAAGCGTAGCAACGACGCCAAGCCGACGATCCCGGATCCGAACAGGATGAAGCTGCCCGGTTCGGGTGTGCCCGGAGGTCCGCAATCAGGGCTGTTGTTCCGCACGCCGCAAGCCCCAAGAATCGAGAACGACTCGGAAGGAATTGTTCCAAGGCTGTTTTCCTGAGCCATCGACGGTCCGGAGTTTTCGTCCCAGTAAACCGGGTCGCCGCTGGGAACACTGGCATTTTGCAGCGTGATCCAATAGGTAGTACCCGGATTCAGAGATACGTTTGAGAAATAGTAAGCATCTTCCTCGAGGGTGAAACCATACTGATTGCTCCCGAGGATGGTCGAGCCGAAGGATGCCAAGCCGGTGAAGCTTGCCACATTGTTGTTAAATGGCGAAGTTCCGATGGACAGATCCACTGTGGGAGCCGTATCGCCTGGGGTCAGCCAGAAGATAAATGATGCGCCTGTCGCACTTGCCTCGGCGGTAGTGATGAAAGAATCCGTAACTAAAAAGCCGAAGTTGACCGTCCAGGCATCGGCCGTTCCGGTTGTGGGTCCGTTGTCGTAGATGTATTGAGCCATGGCAGGAACAGCGACCACTGACAAACAAAATGTGAGAAGAGTAATTCGAGTCTTCATGGACCCTCCTACATACGTGTCGAGCAGAGAAATTGAACTAACAGTTGATAGAGAAAAGTTAAGAGTGCACCGCAGCTTTCTCGACAGCAAAATTCCCCCGGCATCAAAACAGCTTGCGAACCAGCAAACACGAAAGCGCGAAGATGCCCGAACCCAGCAACAGCATGCTGTTGGGCTCAGGTACCGGAGGCTGGCATCCCGGCCCATCCGCACCGCAACCACAGGTAATGGTGCTGCAACCGCTTCCGCCCAAAATTGTGAAGGACTCGGAAGGAATGGTGCCGAGGTTGTTGGATTGGGCTTGTGACGGGCCCGAGCTCTCATCCCAGTAAACGGGATCGCCGGTAGGAACGCTGGCATTCTGCAAGGTAATCCAGTAGGTAGTGCCGGAATTCAGCGAGACATTTAGAAATGAAAACGTATATTCCCGAAGATCAAAACCATATTGGTTTGTCCCCAGGTCAATGTCTTGCGTGGGCTGTAGTCCAGCGAAATTAGCCAGGTCGCTGCCAAAGGGTGACGTGCCGATTGATAAATCTACGGAAGTTAGAGTGTCGCCGAGATACATCCAGAAGACGAAAGATGCGCCGTTCGCAGTAGAGTCTGGACTGACTATAAAAGAATCTGTGACCGCAAATCCGAAGTTGATTGTCCAGGCATCGGTCGTCAGTGTACTCGTGCCATTTTCGTAAATCGTATCGGCGAAGACAGGAGTTGCCGACAGATAAAGTGCGATTATTCCTAGAGAAAAAATAAGAAGGTATTTCTTCATAGTTCCTCCAAGGCTCATAAATCCCTTAGGCTTGCCGAACAATTCTTTCCGTCAAGCTATCCAACGCAAGCCGGTTCCGCCTGTGCTCCGTAAAGCCAACAAAGGCCCAGGCAGGAAGTTCGAAGCTAGAACAGCTTGCGCCAGAACGCGGCTAACATTCCGATCAGGCCCGAGCCGAACAAAGTGACTGCTCCTCCAGAGGTCAGCAAGAGAATGCTCTCGGGCTCCGGCATGGGAGGCCCGCAAGCCGGATGAGCCCAGCATCCACAGCCGGTGCATGTCGTGGAAGAGCTGCCGAGCATGGTGAAAGATTCCGAGGGGATGGTGCCCAGAGTGTTTTCGTTAGCTTGTGAGGGTCCGGAATTTTCGTCCCAGTAAATCGGATCCCCATCAGGCACACTGGCATTCTGCAAGGTGACCCAGTAAGTAATGCCGGGGTTGAGGGCGACCTGGTAGAAGGAATAGGCGTCCTCCTGGAGGATAAAACCGTATTGGTTCGTCCCCAGATTGGTCGAACCCATCGATGCCAAGCCGGTGAAGTTGGCGATATCACTGCCGAAGGCCGAAGTACCTATGGAAAGATCGATGGTCGGAGAGGTGTCGCCGGGCGTAAGCCAGAAGATAAACTCAGCTCCGTCGGCGTTGGTGTTCGAACCGAGTAAAAAGGAATCAGATACCGCGAAGCCGAAGTTAACGGTCCACACGTCGGCGGTTCCAGTGGTGCCACCGTTGTCATAGATATCGTCGGCGACGGCGGGAGCGGCGAGCAATAGACAGAATGTTATGAGGAAAAATAGAACAACGTGCAGCTTCATAAGTTTCTCCTCGCTAGCAGTTAGAAATCCGGCAAGAAGTTATGGCGTAAGAAGGAGCAACGAGGGCCTGAGGCAACTGTAGAGGCGCTGCCCAGTTGAGCAAGGCGGAATTCCGCAGCATAGTGCAACAGTGCTAGAGCACGGTTCCGCGGTGGTGTCCGCGCGCAGGAAATCGGATCAGTCCAATGATGCTACCGGGCGGAAGAACAGCGTCAGGAAAATCGAAGCGCTTTTGGGCAGGCTTCCTGTTCTGGGAATTGGGTTCAACACAGAGCGACCGGAGACATTCGGCGGACTTGCAATAGCGAACGAAAAATTGGAGGACGCTGGTCAAGCATCCTCCATTCAGAACTTCCATGAACGAGTGTAAGTCAGTCGGCTCGCGCGGGCGCGAATCAGGCGACGTTATCGCGGGCGGTGTCGCAGCTTCGACAGGCAGCGGTGACGTCGACGCGGTTTCGCCGCAGATGTTCTTCGAAAGCAGCCCAGCGCGCTGCTCGGGCTCGCTGTGAAAGATAGACTCGATTGGGATTGGTCAGGTGGTCGCGCTGAGCTTCTAGAGGATCTTCGGTCGCGCGCTCTTCGGCTTCTTCCGCTGCAAGAATCGGCTTCTCTTCCGGGGTGAAAGTGCCGGGCAGGCGATC
Source organism: uncultured Acidobacteriaceae bacterium (assembly GCA_963769235.1). GTDB lineage: Bacteria > Acidobacteriota > Terriglobia > Terriglobales > Acidobacteriaceae > Bog-257. The sequence goes on from CAVYKW010000001.1 coordinate 359,039, forward strand.
GTCTTCGGCGCGGGCTGCCGCACCGGCTGGACGCATGCGCAACTTGCTTGAATCGGCAGCGGCAGCGGGGAATTTTCCCGCCAGGCGTTGCGGGGTATAGGCTTCGTCACCCATTCCCGAGCCGCGTCCGGCGGGCACCTCGCTGGCCTCCGGCGTGATGGTGTGGGTGCTGCCTTCCTTGTGCAGAACGGGACCGCTGCCCCAAGCCTCGCGATACTTGCGATCGTATTCGTTCCACTGCGTATCGTTATTGATGGCGTCTTCGTTGTACTTGGGCAAAGCCTCGATTTGCTGTTTAGAGGCATCGATGGCGAACTCGTCGTCGTCCTTTTCGTAGCTGTGAATTCTGTCCGCCGGCACCAGAAACTCTTTGCTGTTCAGCCAGCCGCCGGTATCCACCACGGCGTACTGAATGTTACCGGTTGCGTGATCGAAGATCACGTCCTTGATGGTGCCGAGTTTCTCGTCATCGCGGCCGTAGAGGCTGGCTCCGCGAATGTCATCGACGTCGCCGGAAAAGCGGTAGTCGCGTAATACTCCGTAATGGGCCATGGCAAACTCCTCAAATTTTGTGAACTGATTCCGTCCTGCTCAATGCGGTGTGATGCCAGAGAAGCGAGACTTGCCGCCTGAGAACGAAAATGGAATAGGGGTTAGGGACGGAGTCGCTAGCGTTGCAACATTTTGTTGCGCACTGAAATGCGGGGCTTCGGCTGGGGTAGCAGTCCTTCGACAGCGCTCGCCTGCAGCTCGCTTCGCTCAGGATGACAAACTGAATTTACGCCTGCGCTCAGGATGACAGAAAGTTTAGCTGAGGGCTGACGGCTGATAGCTGATAGCTCATAACTGACAACCGACAACTGATTCAGAACTTCGCCTTGATCCGCTGATACGTTGTCTCCAGCAGTTCAGGAAGGATGCGGGTTTCGCCGATGACGCTGATGAAGTTGGCGTCGGCCACCCAGCGTGGCAGAACGTGCATGTGAATGTGGCCGGCGATTCCGGCTCCGGCGGCTTTCCCAATGTTCATGCCAAGATTCACGCCATCGGGACGATAGAGGTCGATCAGGGCGCTCTCCAGACGCTGCGCCAGGCCGATCATCTCGATCGCGGCGGCCTGGGGAAGATTATGCAGGCGGTCGAGATGCTGATAAGGGACGACCATGCCGTGTCCGCAGGTATAGGGAAAAGCGTTCAGGATAACGAAATTGAACTCACCGCGGTGGACGATGAGCGACTTCTGGTCGTCCCCGGCGTGCAGCAATTCGCAAAAAACACAGGCGTGGCCGTCAGCCGAACTGTCGGCGGTGGTTATATAGGAGTAGCGCCAGGGTGTCCAGAGATAGTCCATCTTTTGGCAGAGTACCATCTCGATTCGGCACCCCGAAACCGGAGAGAATCCGGTCACACGGAAGGGTGATAGGGACCCCTTGACTTGTAGATTAAAAGTTGGCCAAAAACGAGCAAAAGCAGCGTCATTCTTACACTTGCGCGTTTGACACTGCCCCCCTCGGTTGCTATAGTCGAAGAGTTCCCTGGATGCGCAGCCCGCTCCATCGGATCCGGCCGCTGGGTTGTCCAAACCCGCTTTGAGCGGGGCAATCACATCTTGAAGATTCAAGCCAGCAGTCCGTTTTAAGTCTAGGCTCTCTGCGTGCTGCCAAAGCGCGCGAGTTCATGTATCTAACCCATGTCTTTCGAAGAAACCCACAACGCTCCGACCACCCAGACTCAGGAAGCCGGCACAGCCGAACAACCTAACACCTCAACCGCCGAACAGCCGACGACCCAGCAGGCTGAACAGCATCAACCCGAGCAGCACGCTGAGCAGCATCACGCTGAGCAGCAACAGGCTGAGCAGCACGCCTCCGAGCCCAGTACTCCAGTGGCAGAGACCGCTGCGGCTGTATCGCGCCCCGAAGCGTCGCGCCCCGAAAAAGAGCCGACCATGGAAGACTTTGCTACTGCTCTCGAGACCTTCGAGCAGGAGCAAGCTCAGACCGAAGCCGCGCTTAATGAAGAGCAGATCGTTACCGGCACGGTGCTGAAGGTCACGCCGCAGTATGTGGTGGTTGACATCGGCTACAAGTCCGAAGGCGTAGTTCCCGTGGCTGAGTTCCAGGACCACGAAGGCAACGTCAGCGTGCAGCGTGGCGACGAGATCGCGGTCATGCGCGAACCGGGCCACACCGAAGAGGGCTACATCCACCTCTCGCACGAGAAGGCGCAGCGTCTGAAGGCGTGGGATGATATTGAGAAGTCTTTCAACGACAAAGAGTCGGTGAAAGCGCGGGTTATCGATCGCATCAAAGGAGGCTTGACCGTCGACATTCTCGGCGCGCGCGCCTTCCTCCCTGGTTCGCAGGTCGATCTGCGTCCGGTCCGCAATCTCGATGGCTTGAAAGGTCACGAGATTGACGTTCGGATCATCAAGCTGAACAAGAAGCGCGGCAACATCGTGGTTTCGCGCAAGCAGTTGCTCGAGGAAGATCAGTCGGAGAAGCGCGCCAAGACGCTGGAGCAGTTGCACGAAGACGCCATCCTCACGGGCACGGTGAAAAACCTGACCGACTACGGCGCGTTCGTCGATCTGGGCGGCATCGATGGCCTGCTGCACATCACCGACATGTCGTGGGGACGCCTCACGCATCCGCGCGACCTCGTCCAGGTGGGCGATCAGATCCAGGTGAAGGTGCTGAAGTTCGACCGCGAGAAGCAGCGGGTTTCGCTGGGATTCAAGCAGCTCACGCCTGATCCGTGGCTTGATGCTTCCGAGCGCTATCCGATCGGCGCGCATGTTGCCGGCCGGGTGATCAGCGTTACCGATTACGGCGCGTTCATCGAATTGGAACAGGGCATCGAAGGCTTGGTGCACGTCAGCGAGATGACGTGGTCCAAGCGCATGAAGCATCCGTCGAAGCTGGTCAACGTTGGCGATCAGGTGGAAGCGGTTGTGCTGAATGTGAATCCGACGGAACGCCGTATCAGTCTCGGCCTGAAGCAGCTGGAGACGAATCCGTGGGAGAGCCTGCACGAGAAGTTCCCGGTGGGAGCGATCGTGGAAGGCAAGGTCCGCAACCTGACCGATTTCGGCGCGTTCATCGAGATCGAGGACGGTATCGATGGCCTGGTTCACGTCAGCAATCTGAGCTGGACCAAGCGCGTGAAGCATCCTTCGGAAGTGCTGAAGAAGGGCGACAAGGTGAAGGCTATCGTGCTCGCTATCGAGCCCGATCAGCGCCGCCTGTCACTCGGCGTAAAGCAGCTTCAGCCGGACGTGTGGGATACATTCTTCGAGCAGCATCGCGTGGGCGACGTGATCCATGGCAAGGTGCTGCGCCTGGCAAGCTTCGGCGCGTTCGTGGAGATTGCCGATGGAGTTGAAGGCCTGTGCCACAACTCGGAAGCGGTGGACTCGCATGGCGCGCCCATCAAGCTGGAGACAGGCCAGGATCACGACTTCAAGATCATCAAGATGAATCCCGCGGAGAAGAAAGTGGGACTCAGCATTCGGGCGGTCGGAGAGGAAGCTACCCGCGCCGATGTGGAGTCGTACAAAGCTCCGGCAGCGAGTTCGTCGGGCACCGGTTCCACGATTGGCGAGTTCATGTCGTGGAAGCGCGCCAGCAACGAAAACAATTAGCAGTAACTCGGTCGCACACCCAACGGGCCGCCAGCGATGGCGGCCTTTGTTTTGCAAGCCGCAGCTCGTGGTCCGCTATTCGCACTTCGCTATTCCGCCATTCGCTATCCGCGCTTCGCCGTTCACTTTTCCCTATGCGCGCTTCGCCGTTTCGCTTAACTCTTCGCTGTTTGGTTGAACTACCCCACCCAAGCAAGCCCGGCTTGGATGGGGAACCCACTTCGCTGGTGCGCTTCTATATCCAAGGGACGCGCGTGTTCGTAATATTTGTATCTGCAGCACAGCGAAAAGTGGATATAGAAGCGTACCAGCGAAGACGTCTGTCATCCTGAGCGGAGTGAGAGCGCGCCAGCGCTCGAACGCAGTCGAAGGACCCCTACCTTTCTTCCTAACTTCTCCTGTGTGTCATCCCGCCTGGGTTCGAAGGATCCAAACCTTGTGTGTCATCCCGACCGGAGACGGGCCGTTTTTGCCCGGCGGATCGAGGGACCTGCTGTTCGTCGCGATGGGATCATCATTACCAGGTAGCAAAGAATCATCGCACGATTTACTTCTCCCCGCCGCTCTTCGCCGTTGAGCCTGTCGACCACCACGGAAGATCGAAGCCAATGTTGAGCGTGTGCTCGCCGTTCTGCCATACCGCAATCAAGGTCATTGTGGGCTCTTGTTCCAGCATTACACCGGCGCGTGCCACGTCTGCGACTGCCTCGATTTCCGGATCAGGCAGAGAAGCCGACTCCTGTGCGGCATAGCCGGCGTCGATACGTTGCGCCACGATCAGCGTTCCCTTCCAGACCGCCGTAGATGGCCACAAACACTTCGGTGCTTCATTCGGTGTATCGCCGAACGCGTCCAGCTGGTGGAGCTCATCCGCCGCTTTCATCGCCCTTCCGAGATATTGTTTCGCGGTTGCCGCGTCGTTTGCTTTGGCGTCGATGGCCGCCGCCTCCACGAAGTAGCGTGCCCGAGCCAAGGGAGCCACATCCTGAGCAGCCGTGACTAATGCCTTGGTGGCCCTGAGTGCGCCCGCGTAATCCTTCCGTCCGAGGGCGGCCGTTGCGATTTTCTCCAAAGCGCGACAGCGTAGGGTGCTCACGTCGTAGTTCGACCTGACGTTATTGGGCAGGCTCTGCGCGCTTGCGATGGCTCCATCAAGATCCTTCGTCGCCGACGCGACGATGGCATCAGCCTGCTGCCTTTGCTGCATGAACTCCGGATCCGGCGCCGGCGCCGGACTGGAGCTGTCGCCGGAGCTGAACATCATGCCAACGTCCACGTCCTTCCCGCTCGAACTGAGCGACGACTTGCCGTTGGGATACTTACTGTTGAGCGCGGCGACCGTGGCATGCTCGCGCCGCAGGGCGTCAGCTTTCGCCGGATCCGCCTTGTCAAGCACCGGCAACAGCTCAAACAACTCGTAATCGTAGAGGCTGCTAAATTGAGCGTTTCCTGAATTTCCACCGGTCGTGATCGAGATGTGTTCCTGCTGGTCCTGCTCCCACTTGGTGACGGTATTGAGAACGGTGTCGACGGCGTCGACAACCATGGGCGCGGGAAGCAAGTCGTACGTGCCCAGGATGAAGTTCGTCATGTCGATCTGCGGCGCAATCTTCAGCTCACTGTTGCGATACGCCGCCACCGCTGACGAGAACACCGCCTGCCGCTCTCCCGTCTGTTGCAAATTGAGCCGCGCGATCACCTGCTTGCCATAGTTATAAGGAAATGTCAGGCTCGAATCCCATTGCGATAGCCGGGTGACTGCCGCTGCCAGTCGGCCATGATCGATGTCGTCCTTCACCAGCAACTGCAGCACGACCTCGCGCACTTTGGGATCAGCCGAGTACTGCATGCTGATCAGCGCCGCCGGGTCGAACTCGTTCAGAGCTTTTACAATCGCCTGCTGCTGCTCGGTTCGGTATGGGCTTTCCTGCATATTGGCCGCGGACTGAAAAGCCAGTTTCAGCAGCGCTACCTGCTTGGCTCGATCAAGGTCCTTGTACGCGCTGGCCATCTGCTGCAGCAGGTAGGTCTGCATCTCTGGCGAGTAGCGTCCCAGGTCGCCTTGCACAGATTGCAGAATGTCGACCGCCTGCTTCTGGCTGGAAGTCAGCTTGGGCGCAGGCGACTTCGAAGCTGGCGCCTTGGAGCTTTTCGCAGGCGCTGCCTGCTGGCTCGATTGAGGTGTGCTGTTAGCCGTGGATTTGGTGGTGGCCGGAGCGGTGGATTGCGGGGCTGTTTGCGTAAGAGGTGGCGTCCCCGAAGTCTGGCACTCGCCGACTGCGAAGCAAAGAATCGTGATTGTAACCAGGATGGTGCAATACCGAAAAAGCAACTTCACGGCGACGATTCTAGGCAAAAACCAGACGCCGCGCTACTCGTTTTTGGGGCTCGTTTTAGCGGGGGTTGCCGGGCTCTTGTTCAGGTCGATCACCAGGTTCATGTTCGGCTTGGGGCGATCGTCGAACTGGCTTAACGTTTTCGTGCTGGTTCTCCGGCCGTCCTTCTCTGCGTACACGTCGTAGTCCACGTTTCGCGAGAGCTCAGGGAAACGATAGGTGCCGTCATTTTGAGCGATGTAGGTTTTCATCGCCAGCGATTTCATATTCTTCAGATACACGATAGCGTTGGGAATTGGCTTATCGGCTTTGTCCAGAATTGTTCCGGTAAGTGTGCGGGTGGTGACGCGCGGAGCTTTTTCGGTGTCGCCTGAAGATCCGGAGCCGCCCATGGGAATCGTCAGCTGCGCGTGACAGCTCAGCGCAACCGTGAGAACGAACAGAATGCCAATTACGCGTTTCATGCGATTCCCTTCGACGACTTACTTTCGATGAAGCGGTTTACTTGGTTAGATGTAGGCCGACGTCTTTCCGCTCATTATCGTCGATGTGTATGGTGACCTCCGGCTTAGGCTGGCCTTTGGGCACTTTCACATCGGCCTGAACGACGTAGTCCTGTCCGCCGGGAGGCACCCGTTGCGCGAACTCGCCGTTTCGGTCGGAGACCAGTTCCCACTTCGCTTTCTTGTCCGAGGCGCGGCGAATCTTAATGGGAATGCCCGACACCGGGTGGTCGTCCGGACTCCAGACCGTACCGTAGATGAGTGCGTAATCGTGCTTGGTCGGATTGGACGACTGCGGAGGCGTTGCACCGAGGGAAACAGTCGCAGCGAGAAACAGTAGGAGCACCGAGAGGATGCCGGCCCAGTGGAACACGGTCAGGCGCGGACTAGTATTCACCCTCATCCTCTTTTTCTTCGTCCTCGTCTTCCTCCTCCTCGTCTTCGTCCTCTACCAGCGTCAGCTCAAGCGGTTCGATCGCGACCACTTCGAAGTCGCTGCCGCACTCTGGACAAGAAACGATTTCACCCTCGTCTACCTCATCTTCTTCAATATCCAGATCGCTTTCGCATTCAGGACAGATAACCATAATTGCCTCCCAGTTCTTGGTTCGTTCTTGCTGCCGGAAATAACGGCGCGCCATGACTGCACTTTATATTTAGAATCTCTTGACGGCATCGTCAAGTGATAGACGCCGTCGGATTGCAGAGGTTTCGCGAAGTTTCATGTATACACGAAGAACCATCCTAACTCGAATCGCGCTTGTGATGATCGTCATCTCCATGGTGGTTGCTTCCCGGGCGCAAGAGGCTGCTAAACCCGCCCCTGCGGCGGCCGATCCACAAATTGTGGCAGCTCTGCGTGATGTCTCGCCGGCGCGAATTCAGCAGACCATCGAGACCCTGGTGGGCTTTTACACCCGGCAAACACTCTCGTCCGACATGCCGCCCACCAGCGATAAGGGCATCAATGCCGCGGCACTCTGGATTCAGAACCAGCTGCAACAGTACTCCAGCCAATGCGGCGACTGCCTGGAGGTCAGGACCGATCAGTTCATCCAGCAGCCTGGGCCGCGCGTTCCGCAACCCACCACCATCACCAATGTCTATGCCATTTTGCACGGAACCGATCAGACGAATGCAGCCCGCATTTATCTAGTGACCGGCCACTATGATTCGCGCAACAGCGACACCAATGACGCCACGGGAGCCGCGCCGGGCGCGAATGATGATGCCAGCGGCACCGCAGTCAGCCTGGAATGCGCGCGGGTGCTGAGCAAGCATCGTTTTCCGGCCACCATCATCTTCCTTACTGTAGCTGGAGAGGAGCAAGGGCTCGACGGCAGCGCGCATTTCGCGAAGATGGCAAAGGCAGTTGGCTGGAATCTGGAAATCGCCCTGAATAACGACATCGTGGGCGGCGATCGCACGCCGGGCGATACCCAGCAGAATGCAAACTTGGTACGAGTATTCTCGGAAGGGATTGCGACCACGGCCAGCGAGCAAGAGTTGAAGCAGATTCGAGCACTGGGCGGCGAGAACGACAGTCCTTCCCGTCAGCTGGCACGGTACATTGCGGCGACTGCGCGAGAATATCTGCCACCAAGTTTTCAGCCGATGCTGGTTCTTCGTCACGATCGTTACCTGCGGGGCGGTGATCATTTTTCGTTCAACGAGCAGGGATTCGCCGCGGTGCGATTTACCGAGTTCCGCGAGAACTTCAATCATCAACACCAGAACGTGCGCACCGAGAATGGCATCGAATACGGGGACCTGCCGAAGTTTGTGGATTACGACTACACGGCGAGTGTGGCGCGTCTGAATGCAGCGACGCTGGCCTCATTGGCCTCGGCGCCCGCGCCGCCCGCGAAGGTACGGCTGTTGACCAAGGCGTTGACGAACGATTCCACGCTCGAGTGGGATGCATCGCCCGGTGGCCTGGCGAGCGGCTACGAAGTGCTTTGGCGCGATACTACGGCAGCGGACTGGGAACACGTAAAAGCGGTGGGTAACGTGACCCACGCCACTTTGCCTGTGTCCAAGGACAATGTAATCTTTGCTGTTAGGGCGGTTGACGCCAAGGGACACAGCAGCTTGGCCGTCGTGCCCGTGCCGGAGCGCTGAGCGGGAGTACGGTTCGGGTGGCGCGGCCGTTGGCTCGGGTAGAGCAGCGCTCGGATTTTGTCATCCTGAGCGGAGTGAGGCGCAGCCGAAGCGCGTGGATTTGTCATCCTGAGCGGAGTGAGGCGCAGCCGAACGCAGTCGAAGGACCCCTATAGCCGGCGGGATGTCTACGGTAATAGCGGTCCTTCGACTCCGCATTCGCAAAAGCGTCGAATGCTGCGCTCACGATGACGGCATTGATGGGAATGCGTAAAGGCAGCTTGTTTGGCGTCCGGTTTTGAATTGGAGTAAGTCATGCCACGCGGTTCGACCATGTCGTTAAGTTTTCCGCCGTTCACCCGTGCAGTGAAGCAGCTGCTGATCGCGAATGGCGCGATCTTCCTGCTGTTCTGGGTGCTGCGGGCGTTCGATCTCACGGCGGCGATCGGAGACTGGGCCTACTCCCATCTGGGCCTCGCTGGATACGCCGTTGTGCACGGCGAAATCTGGCAGCTGATTACCTATTCCTTTTTGCACTACGGAATCCTGCACCTGCTATTCAACATGCTTGCCCTCTGGATGTTCGGCGCACAACTCGAACAGGATTGGGGCTACAGCCTTTTCATGCAGTTTTACTTTTTCTGTGTCGTTGGCGCAGCGCTGGTCACGGTCGCAGTTTCGTTCACCGGATTACTGGGGGTTTCGCCGCTCACCCTGACCGTAGGCGCCTCAGGCGGTATCTACGGACTGCTGCTCGCCTTCGGCATGTTGCACGGCAACTCGGAAGTGATGCTGTTTCCGTTGCCGTTCCTTATCAAGGCCAAGTACTTCGTCGTCGGCATCATTTTTCTCGCGCTGTATGGAGCCTTGTCGTCGGCGCATGGCGGCGGACAATCCATCGCCTACATGGCGCACCTGGGCGGCTTGGTGTTTGGATATATCTGGCTGAAGTTCGTGCCACGCCGAGGCTTTGGCTACGCTGCTTCGGAGCGGGCATTCGGCTTGCGCAACTCCTACTATCGCTGGAAACGGAAGCGCGCCGCGCGCAAGTTCGAGGTCTACATGCGCAAGCACGATCGCAGTGACTACAAGCACGATGACTACTTCGACGAGTTTGGCAATTTTCGCGATCCCAGCGCGCGCGATCCGGGCAAGAAGAACGGCGACACGCGGCCACCCTGGGTGAATTGAGAAAGGCAGCAATTAGCACTCAGCATTTGGAACTTGGCACTTGGCACTTGGCACTTGGCACTTGGCATTTAGCACTTGGCAACTCAGCTTTTAGACGCTGAATTTCCCGGGGCGCATGCCTGGCGTTTGCCGTTTCGGTAGCGCTTCAAAACCGTCCACCGCGAATGTCATCCTGAGCGAGCGCGTGCCGCATCCTCTACCACGTATGTCATCCTGAGCGAGCGCGTGCCGCCTTTGCACGCGCGAGTCGAAGGACCCCTACAGCACCGACGAACCCCACTCTCATCGCGGGGTTAGCCAACTGCTAACGGCTGCTTTTCTCAGCTCTCAAACACCTGCTCCAAACTCTCATACACAATCGGGATGGTGCATAGCTCAGGCAGAAGCTGCCAATAGCGATGAACTTCGGGGTCGGTCTGCGCTTCGGCACGCATGGCAGGAGAGGTCCAATAGCGCAGGTGGAGGAAACGATCGGGACGGTAGGTGTCTCGATGCAAAACGTCACGGCAATAGCCTTTGGCATGCATCATGGTGTACAGCTCGCGCAGCATGCTCAGCAGTTGATCGTCTTTGCCCGGCAGCGCCTCCAGAACTGCGACGGATAAGATGGCTTCATCCATTGTGATTGCCTCCCGTTCTCGTTCGACCGCCTACTGCCTTGCTTCCGCGCCCCGACTTTCACTGGCCCTGTCCGGCAACAATCAGCCGCAGGAAATTTGTCGCGCCGCGGGTCTGAGTCGTGCCTGCGATCAAGCCAAAAATTTGTCCAGCGGTTAGCGCGCCCATGCGCAACAACTCGGCTTCGGCAAATGCGGCCATCTGCTCCGCCGACATGACAGCTGCGCAGCGCACCGGTGTCACTCCCCAAAGTAAGTTCATACGGTTGCACACCGCCGCATATTGAGTAAAGCCATAAATTCCGGCAGCTGGACGATACTTGGAGAGCATGCGGGCGGTCGTGCCCGTTTCGGTGTATACGGCGATGGCGCGGACATCCAGATCCCGCGCGGCGTGTGCCACCGATTCGCAGATTGTCTCCGCGATGGACAAGCGTTCCGCAGTCTGGTGCTTGGGCAACAGCGGCTGCGGACTTCTCTCAGCTTCCACCACGATGCGCGCCATGGTTTCCACGGTCTCCCGCGGATATTTGCCGACCGCGGTTTCGCCCGAGAGCATGACAGCGTCTGTCCCGTCGAAGATGGCATTGGCTACGTCGCTGGCTTCGGCACGCGTCGGCCGAGGGCTGGAGGTCATCGATTCCAGCATCTGGGTCGCGGTGATTACCGGCCGGCGAAAATCGAGGGCTCGGCGGATGACATGCTTCTGAATCAGCGGCACCCTCTCCAACGGCACCTCGACACCCAAATCTCCCCGGGCGACCATGACACCGTTGGCGACTTCGAGGATCGCGTCGAGGTTCTCGATGGCCTGCGGCTTTTCCAGCTTGGCGACAACTGGAACATCGCAGCCGCGCGCAGCGATGGCGCGCTTGGTGCGATTGACGTCTTCAGCCGTGCGGACAAACGAGATGGCGATCACGTCCACCGCCTGCTGCAAACCGAACTCGAGGTCGGCTTCATCCTTTTCAGTGAGCGAAAGAATGCTGAGGTTCGTGCCCGGCAGGTTGATGCCCTGATGCTCGCCGAGCAGGCCGCCCGCGATCACCTGGCAGACGACATCGCCGCCGCGAATCTCACGCACCACCAGCTCGATGCGGCCGTCCGATAGCAGAATCCGCTCGCCCGGCTTCAGATCGTGGGCAAGGTTCTGGTAAGTGGTCGCAATGCAGCCTGGAGTGCCCAGTACATCGCGCGAAGTTATGGTGACCGTCTGTCCCGGCTGCAGCGCGACAGGAGTGTGTCCCACGAGCAACCCGGTGCGAATCTTCGGTCCTTGCAGGTCCTGGAGAATGCAGATGGTGCGGCCCAGTTCCGTCGCCACTTTACGCAGCCGCTGAATGACCGCGGCGTGCTCGTCGTGTGTGCCATGCGAGAAGTTCAGGCGAGCAACATCCATCCCGCTCAGCATGAGGCCGCGAATCATCTCTTCGGAGTTGCTGGCGGGTCCAATGGTGCAAACAATCTTGGCGCGCCGCCCATTAAGGCTGGCCTCGTCAAGCGGACTTTCTACCTCGCGAAACTTGTCGGCGAAGGCTTTGTCCATGGTCGCTCCTCAGCGTACTTTCTGCTCGAGTCCGATGTCGGAGTGCGCTCCGAACAGGAAGCGGGGATAGCGCACGGCGTTAAACTCCGCGCCGATCAGGATGACCATGGAAACCAGGTAGAGCCAGATCAGCAGCGCGATGGCGGTAGCCACCGATCCGTAGATGACGTCGTAATTTCCGAAGCTGCGCAGGTACACCCCGAACAGCACCGTCGAAACGAACCACAGCACGGTTGCCAGCACCGACCCCGGCAGCACGCGATGCCACGGCTGAGTGCGCGGCACGCCGTGATGGTAGATGAGGCCGATGACCGCGATGCTGGTGAGCGCGGCGATGATCCAGCGCAGGGCGGTCCACAGGCCGAGGATGTAGGGTCCCAGTTCATGGCCGACGCGATACATAATCCAGCCTTCAATCTGATTGCCGAAAACCAGCAGGAATGACGCGAACACGAGTGGTATGCCGGCCAGGATCACCAGCAGGAAAGCGATCATGCGCTCTTTGATCAGGCCCCAGATCTTCGGCATCTGATAGGCGTTTCGAAAGCCTTCCATCCAGGAGATCATGACGCCCGAACCGGTCCACAGGGTGATGGCGATGGTCGTGACCAGAAATTTGAAGTTGACCGGTTTGCCATTGAAATACTGCAACACAGCGGTGCTGGTGCCTTCAGGAAGGATTCGCCCGATGGCATGGTTCATCTCGCGAAACAGGGCCTCGGTGGTATTGGACAACGAAAGTAGCGATGCCAAAACGAGGATGGCCGGAAAGATCGTCAGGATGGCGGAAAACGCGGCCGCTTTCGCGACGGCGAACGCGTCGTGCTGAAACGCGCGCCATAGCGCCATCCGGAAATGTATGAAGAACCGCGACATTGAGAGTAAGGGGAAGTTTACACAATGGCGGGTCCACGGTCAGATTCGAGGCTCGAAACGGAGTGGTGGCGAAAAAACGTACGAATGCGGGTGCCCCAGATCTCGCGGGTTTCGAGATCTGGGTTGTCTATGAACGTCGATCCGTAAAGAACTTTCTTTACCCGGGTACGAAAAACCCCAGGTTTCGAAAGTCGCGAGACCCTTCGACAGGCTCAGGGCAGGCTCCGGGGCACTCGAAGCACTGATTATTTTCCCCTCTTCAGTGGGGCGCGACCGCTACTGGCCGGCGGCTGCGGTGGTTCCGCAGTGCTGCTCGAAGGCCTTCTTCAGTTCGAAGGCAATCTCCGCAGCTTCGCGGCGCTCGATGTCGCTGCGCTGCATCATGTAGAGCAGCTTGCCGTCGCGCAGAATCGCAATCGACGGCGACGATGGCGGATATCCGGTGAAGTAGCTGCGGGCGCGCACCGTCGCGGCTGTGTCCTGACCAGCGAAGACCGAGTAGACTTTTTCCGGCCGCGAAGTATTTTGCAAGGCTGCGCGCACCGCGGGACGCATGCGGCCAGCCGCACATCCGCAAATCGAATTCACAATCACCATCACCGTACCGGGCTGAGTGGGAAGTGCCTGGTCGACTTCTTCGGCAGTACGCAATTCCTGAACACCCACGTTGGTCAGTTCCTCTCGCATGGGCACAAGCATGATTTCGGGATACATAGCTCTCCTCAAGATTATGGTTACGAATCTCTCTTACAACATAGATGCTGCGGCAGCTCGCGGAAGCGCAAGAAATAAGCACAATTGAATGAGGCTGGTTCGCGATCCCACTCATTCGAAAACCACGAACGAACGGGGCATCCGACCGACGTAGCCAAGCTGCGAGTCGGTCGGAAATCTCCCGATTGATAATTGCAGCATGCGAGACATCGGCCCCGTCCCCACAGGGGACAGCATATCTAAGCCCAGCGTTTCAACGCTGGGAAGAATTTGGTTCAGGGCTGAGTCCCGCAGGGACGAAATATGGTCACCCGAACACGTAACGAGGGTCGTAGGACGCGCCGGATTTGCGCAATAGCGTCATGAATTCCTGCTCGAAGCTCCACTTCCGATGATGCTCGGCTTGCCGCGCGATGTATTCGGCAACGACCTGCTTCTGCGACTGGCTTACGCTGAATGCGCCATATCCTTCCTGCCAATCGAAACGAACCCCACGCTCATGCAGCCAGCGCGAGCTATTGCCTTTCAACTCTTGCACAGCCTTGGCTAACGGCATGGTCGGCGGAATCGAAACCAGCAGATGCACGTGATTAGTCGTGCCTCCGGCGGCGAGCAGCGTGATATTTTTAGCCAGAGCGGTGCCGGTCAGGTAGCGACAGAGTTCGTCAATGTCGGGGATGAGATTGGCCCGCTGCTTGGTGCTGAATACGCAATGCACCAGCACCCACGTGTGTGTGTGAGACATATTTTGAGCCTACGCGGCCTGCGGTCGGGTTGCGGTGATATCTGCCACATCGCACGGTTCATATGCCGTCCCTGCGGGACTCAGCTGCTGATCATACCTTTCCCAGCGTTGAAACGCTGGGCTTAGATATGCTGTCCCCTTCGGGGACGGAGATCAGGCCAACCCATCGTGCGACCCACCCTGGGACTGCTCTGAATCAGCACATTGGGGACACAGCGTACGCAGCCCACGCTCGTCGTCACTCCTGTGTTTCAGTTCATCGCTTAATGCCAGCTTGATTCCGCAGTTACTGCACTTCCCGATCCAGGGTCGATAGCGATTTCCCCCAGCTTTCCGCTGTGCAAATGGCCAGACAGGACACACAATGTATCCCTCACTATTCATACCCCCTAATCATCCCCTGGCGGAACGTGTTTATCAAACATATATTCCCTCCCGCTTAAACGTAGGACCGAGATATGCTATGCCCGGCAAGGACAGCGTTTAGGTAAATTTCCGAGCACAAAAAAAGCCCGGAGCATTTCGCCCCGGGCTTACTGTGTCGCCGCTGAAGCGGCTCGATCCTAGTCGATCGGCCCGGGATGCGGACCTTAAGGTCCGCTCTACCCGAGCCTTTTGCACTCTTACTCGGCAATCACTTCTTCGCCTTCGTTTTCGCCTTCGTGACGGAGCAGTTCCAGCGCGCGTTCGGCTTCTTCGTACGCGGCCGTGACCTCCTCCTGCACCTTGGCGGCAGCCTCTTCCATCTCCTGCGAGAGCCGGACGTTGCGGTAGTACTCCATTCCGGTGCCCGCCGGGATGAGCCGGCCGACGATGACGTTTTCCTTCAGACCGCGCAGATGATCGACGGCGCCCTGGATCGAGGCTTCCGTCAGCACACGCGTGGTCTCCTGGAACGACGCCGCCGAGATGAACGAGTCAGTCGAGAGCGAAGCCTTGGTGATACCCAGCAGCAGCGGACGGCCGGTAGCCGGCTTGCCGCCGTTGGCAATCGCCTTTTCGTTCTCTTCGCGGAAGCGGAACTTGTCGATTTGCTGTTCCAGCAGGAACGGCGTATCGCCAACGTCTTCCACCTTCACCCAGCGCATCATCTGGCGCACAATCACCTCGATGTGCTTGTCGCTGATGTTCACGCCCTGCAAGCGGTAGACTTCCTGGATTTCGTTCACCAGGTACGACTGCAGCTCTTTCTCGCCCAGCACGGCCAGAATGTCGTGCGGGTTGAGCGGGCCATCCATCAGCGGCTCGCCGGCGCGAATCCGCTCCCCTTCCTGAACGTTGATGTGAACGCCACGCGGCACCTGGTATTCCTTCTCGGTACCGTTGTCGGCCACGACGTAAATCTTGCGCTGGCCCTTGGCCACATCGCCGAACTTCACCACGCCATCGATTTCGCTGATGACCGCGGTTTCATGCGGCTTGCGGGCTTCGAACAGCTCCTGTACGCGAGGCAGACCGCCGGTGATGTCCTTGGTCTTGGTGGTCTCGCGCGGGATCTTCGCCAGCACATCGCCCGGGGTCACGGTGTCGCCGTCCTGAACCATCAGGTGAGCACGCGAGGGCATCAGGTAACGCTTGTTGCCCTTGGCTCCCTTGATGATGATGGTCGGCTGCCGCTTCTCGTCCGGGGAGTCGATAACGACGTGGCGGGACAAGCCCGTCACTTCGTCCACTTCCTCGTGCAGCGTCATGCCTTCCTGCAGGTCCTTGAACTGCACCGTGCCGCCGATTTCGGTAAGGATCGCGAAGGTGTACGGATCCCACTCGACCAGCACATCGCCGAGGGAAACCTGCGAACCGTCTTCGACCTTTACCTTGGCGCCGTAAACCACTGCGTAGCGCTCCTTTTCGCGGCCCTTCTCGTCCAGCACCGCGATGGAGCCGTTGCGGTTCATGACCACCAGGAAGCCCTCCTTGGAGCGCACGGTAATCATGTTCACGAAGCGGACAATGCCGTTGTTCTTGGCATCGAGGCGCGACTGCTCGCTGACTCGCGAAGCCGTACCGCCGATATGGAAGGTACGCATGGTGAGCTGCGTTCCCGGCTCGCCGATGGACTGGGCTGCGATGACGCCAGTGGCTTCACCCAGCTCAACCAGACGGCCCGAGGCCAGGTTGCGGCCGTAACACATCACGCAAACACCGCGCTTGGATTCGCAGGTCAGCACCGAGCGAATTTTCACGCGCTCGATACCGGCAGCCTGCACCGCGCCCGCCAGGTCCTCAGTGATTTCCTGGTTGATGTCGACGATGATGTTGCCTTCGTAGTCCTTGATTTTCTCCAGCGAGACGCGGCCAACGATACGGTCGCGCAGCGGCTCGATGATCTCGCCCGACTCCACGATGGAGGTGACGTAGATGCCATCGACCGTGCCGCAATCGTATTCGCTGATGATCACGTCCTGCGCCACGTCCACCAGGCGGCGGGTCAGGTAGCCTGAATCCGCAGTCTTGAGGGCCGTGTCGGCCAGTCCCTTACGAGCGCCGTGCGTGGAAATGAAGTATTCCAACACGGTGAGTCCTTCACGGAAGTTTGCCGTGATCGGGGTCTCGATGATTTCGCCCGAAGGCTTGGCCATCAGGCCGCGCATACCGGAGAGCTGGCGGATCTGCTGTTTCGAACCGCGAGCGCCGGAGTCGGCCATGACGTAGATCGGATTCAGATCGCCAGCCTTGTCTTCCTGCTGCATGCCGAGGAACATCTCGTCAGCTACCTTCTCGGTAATTGCCGACCAGATTTCGACGACCTTGTTGTAGCGTTCGCCGTTGGTGATCGCGCCATCCAGGTACTGCTGCTGGACCGCGATCGCCTGCTTCTCGGCGTCCCGCACCAGGCCTGCCTTGCCCGCCGGGATGACCATGTCGTCGATACCGATCGACAAGCCAGCCTTGGTGGCGTACTGGAAGCCCAGCTGTTTGATGCCGTCGAGCACCCGCACCGTGGTCTCAAGGCCAAAGCGCAGGTAGCAGTAGTTCACCAGGTTGCCGCTGCCCTTCTTCTTGAGCAGGCCGTTGATGTACGGCATCTCCGGAGCGCTGCGCTTCAGATGATCGTTCATGATGGCGCGGCCTACGGTGGTCGAGATGTACTGCCGCTCGAAGTTGGTCGGCTCAGTGTGGATCACGTCCTGATCGTCGTAGGCCGTGGTGAGGTCGATGACCTCGCCGCTGTACCGCAGACGGATGGGCGTGAGGGTTTCCACTTCGCCGGCTTCCTTGGCGAGGATCACTTCGTCGATGTTCGCGAAGGCGCGTCCTTCACCCTTCGCACCCGGCTTGCCCTTGGTCAGGTAGTAAATTCCCAGCACCATGTCCTGGGTAGGAACGGTGATAGGCTGACCCGACGCGGGCGACAGGATGTTGTGCGAGGCCAGCATCAACACGCTGGCTTCTACCTGGGCTTCCGGCGACAGCGGAATGTGCACGGCCATCTGATCGCCGTCGAAGTCTGCGTTGAACGCGGTGCAGACCAGCGGGTGGATCTTGATTGCCTTGCCTTCCACCAGCACCGGCTCGAAGGCCTGAATGCCAAGGCGGTGAAGCGTAGGAGCTCGGTTCAACAGCACTGGGTGATCTTTAATCACCTCTTCCAGGATGTCCCATACGATGGGCTCCTGCTGCTCCACCATTTCTTTCGCCTGCTTGATGGTGGTGCAATGTCCGGTCTGCTCCAGCCGGTGATAGATGAACGGCTTGAACAGTTCCAGCGCCATCTTCTTGGGTAGTCCGCACTGGTGCAGCTTAAGGTCGGGACCAACCACGATGACGGAACGTCCAGAGTAATCCACGCGCTTGCCCAGCAGGTTCTGACGGAAGCGGCCCTGCTTGCCCTTGAGCGTGTCCGACAGCGACTTCAGCGGGCGGTTGTTGGCGCCACGCAGTACGCGGCCACGGCGTCCGTTGTCGAACAGCGCGTCCACGGCTTCCTGCAACATGCGCTTTTCGTTGCGCACGATCACTTCCGGCGCGTGCAGGTCCATCAGCTTCTTCAACCGGTTGTTGCGGTTGATCACGCGGCGATAGAGATCGTTGAGATCCGAGGTAGCGAAGCGGCCGCCATCGAGTGGAACCAGGGGGCGCAGCTCCGGCGGAATTACCGGAATGACGTCCAGAATCATCCACTGCGGCTTGTTACCGCTCTTGCGGAACGCTTCGGTAACCTTCAGGCGCTTGGCGTACTTCAGGCGCTTCTGCACCGAAGTTTCCGTGCGCATCTTCTCGCGCAGCTCGACGGAGAGGGTTTCCACTTCAACCCGCTTCAGCAGTTCCTTGATGGCCTCTGCGCCCATCATGGCCTTGAAGCCTGAGGCACGATGCTCCTGGTCGAGCTCGCGATACTTGGTTTCGTCCTTGATAACTTCGCGCTCTTTTACCGGAGCTTCGCCCGCTTCGACTACCACGTAGGCTTCGAAGTAGAGCACCGACTCCAGATCGCGCAGCGAAATATCGAGGATGTGCCCGATACGGCTGGGCAATCCCTTGAAGAACCACACATGCGAGCAGGGTGATGCCAGCTCAATGTGGCCGAGACGTTCGCGGCGCACCTTGGACAGAGTGACTTCCACGCCGCACTTGTCGCAGATTACTCCGCGATGCTTCATGCGCTTGTACTTGCCGCACAAGCACTCCCAGTCCGTTACCGGGCCAAAGATACGGGCGCAGAACAGGCCGTCGCGTTCCGGCTTGAAGGTGCGGTAGTTGATCGTTTCCGGCTTGGTAACCTCGCCGTGAGACCAGCTGCGAATCTTCTCCGGTGAAGCCAGGCTGATACGGATGGCGTCGAAATCGGCGATGGCGTTTCCGAGATCAAATGGACTCGAACGATACATAATTAGTCCTCAATTGTCAGTTGCCGGTGGTCAGTTACGCAAAACTCATCGGCGGTTATCGTTGGCTGCCAGTCGGGCAGCACTACCAAATTCTGAACTGCGCCTGCATCTTTGAAGGGGCACGCCTTCAGGCGTGTCGTCAATCTGTTTTCGAATTCGCCGGCTTTAGCCGCTGAGGAAATTTCCCTCAGGGCCTAAAGGCCGGTTCCTTCTGAGCCTGGTTTCGGCACGGCTGAAGCCGTGCCCTTTCAAGCCTGGTCACCATGCTTTCAAGCCTCATTTCCATGCGCTTTTCAAGCTTCGTTCCCATGTGCTCTCAAGCTTCATTTCCATGCGGTTTCGGGCAACATTTTCGGCACGACTCAAGCCGTGCCCCTTCAAGTCAAGCGTCTAATCGGCTGCGACAGGAGCTTCCGGGGCAACCAGCATCTTGCGCTCGTTGACCTTGATCAGCTCCACATCCAGGCAAAGCGACTGCAATTCGCGAATCAGCACATTGAACGATTCAGGTACGCCCGGCTCAATTGCCGCTTCGCCTTTGACGATGGCCTCGTAAATCTTGGTACGGCCATAAACGTCATCGGACTTCGCGGTGAGCAGCTCCTGCAGGATGTAAGCGGCGCCGTAAGCTTCCAACGCCCACACTTCCATTTCACCGAAGCGCTGGCCACCGAACTGAGCCTTGCCGCCCAGCGGCTGCTGGGTAATCAGCGAGTATGGCCCGATGGAACGCGCGTGGATCTTGTCATCGACCAGGTGCGACAGCTTCAGCATGTAGATATAGCCAACCGTCACCGGCTGTTCGAACTTGTCGCCCGTCATGCCGTCGTAGAGATAAGCCTTGCCCGACGTCGGCAAACCTGCTTCCGCCAGCAGCGACTTGATCTCTTCTTCCTTCGATCCGTCGAATACCGGCGAGCCGAAGTACACGGCTTCTTTCATGCCGTCCGCTACATGCTCAAGGGTTTCGTCGTCGAGGCCGACGAGGTTATCGACGAAAGGCGTGTTCTTGAACAGGGTCTTCATCTCCCTGCGCAAGGTTTCCGCCTTCGAGTTCTCTTTCAGCAACTGGCCAATCTTCTGACCGAGTTCGTAACCGGCCCAGCCGAGGTGCGTCTCCAGAATCTGGCCAACGTTCATACGGCTTGGCACACCCAGGGGATTCAGCACGATCTCCACCGGCGTCCCGTCCTCGAGGTACGGCATGTCCTCTTCGGGCAGGATGCGGGCGATGACGCCCTTGTTCCCGTGGCGGCCGGCCATCTTGTCGCCGACGCTCAGCTTGCGCTTCATGGCAACGTAGATCTTCACCAGTTTGATCACGCCCGGTGGCAGTTCGTCGCCCTTCTGCAGCTTCTCGACCTTCTCGTGGACGATCTTGCGCAGTACGTCGATCTGGCGCGAGGTCATCTCCTCGATTTCGTCGATCTGTTCGTTAATGCGCGGATCCTTGTCGGCGAACTTGATGCGCTTAAGGTTGCGCGTCGAGATGCGCTCGATGGTGTCGCGGTCGAGCATGACGCCCTTGGTCAGCAGGCGCTTGTTGGTGCGCTCATCGTGCAAATCGGCAAGAACTTCCTTGCCCCCGAGCAACGCTTCCAGGCGCTTCAAACGCTCATCGGTGAGGATTCGGATCTCGTCCGCCAGGTTCTTTTCCAGTTTGGCAACCTGCTCGGATTCGATGAACTTGGCGCGCTCGTCCTTCTCCTGACCTTTGCGGGAGAAGATCTTCACGTCCACCACCGTGCCTTCGATTCCCGGAGGACAGGTGAGGGAAGCGTCGCGAACGTCGCCGGCCTTCTCGCCGAAGATCGCGCGCAGCAGCTTCTCTTCCGGAGTGAGCTGGGTTTCGCCCTTCGGCGTTACCTTGCCCACCAGGATGTCGCCGGCCTTCACGGTCGCGCCGATGCGGATGATGCCGCTCTCGTCGAGATCGCGCAGTGCCGACTCGCTGACGTTGGGAATATCGCGCGTAACTTCTTCCGGACCCAGCTTGGTGTCACGCGACTCGATCTCGAACTCCTCGATGTGGACGGAGGTGTAATAGTCCTCCTTCACCATCTTTTCGGAGACCAGGATCGCGTCCTCGAAGTTGTAACCGCGCCAGGGCATGAAGGCGACCAAGACGTTACGTCCCAGCGCCAGTTCGCCCATGTCGGTGCAAGGACCGTCGGCAATCACCTGACCCTTGGCGACACGATCACCCTTCTTCACGATGGGACGCTGGTTGATGCAAGTGTTCTGGTTGGAACGCTTGAACTTGGTCAGCTGATAAATGTCGCTGCCCACCTCGCGCGAAAGCTGCATGGGATGATGCTCGCCCTCGACGCGCACGATAATGCGTTCCGAGTCGACCGAGTCGATGATGCCCGAACGGCGAGCCAGAACCACGGCTCCGGAGTCGCGCGCCGTGACCCCTTCCATTCCCGTGCCGACGATGGGCGCCTGCGCGCGCAACAACGGTACGGACTGACGCTGCATGTTCGCGCCCATCAAAGCGCGGTTCGCATCGTCATGCTCCAGGAAGGGCACCAGCGAAGCAGCCACCGAGACCAGCTGTTTCGGGCTGACGTCGATGTAGTCCACTTCGTCGCGGCTTACCAGGACAAAGTTGCCGGCCTTGCGGGCATTGACCAACTCCTGCACGATGCGGCCCTTGTCGTCGATCTCCGCGTTCGCCTGCGCGATGACGTGGCGATCTTCTTCCCAGGCCGACAGGTAGAAGGAGAACGGCTCGAAGTCGATCAGCTTCTTCTTGCGCTCTTTCAGGTCAGCATTGGCCTTCAGGGCGTCGGGCTTCTCCAGGTGATCGCCGACGCGATACTCGCTATCGCCGGCATTGACCACGCTGATGAAGTCCAGCACGCGGCCGTTCTTCACCTTGCGATACGGCGACTCGATGAAGCCGTAGTCGTTGATGCGTGCATAGCAGCTCAACGACGAGATCAGTCCGATGTTCGGGCCTTCTGGCGTCTCAATCGGGCAGATACGGCCGTAGTGAGTCGGGTGAACGTCGCGCACTTCGAATCCTGCGCGCTCACGCGACAGACCGCCCGGCCCCAAGGCCGACAGGCGGCGCTTGTGAGTGATCTCCGACAGCGGGTTCGTCTGGTCCATGAACTGTGACAGCTGCGAGGAACCAAAGAACTCGCGGATCGCCGCCATCACCGGCTTGGCGTTGACCAAGTCGTGTGGCATAGCCGTGGACATCTCCTGGTACACGCTCATCTTTTCCTTGATGGCGCGTTCCATGCGGACCAAGCCGATGCGGAACTGGTTCTCGAGCAACTCACCGACCGCGCGAACGCGGCGGTTGCCGAGATGATCGATGTCGTCCACCGAGCCGATATTGCGGCGCAGCTTCAGCAGGTACCGGATGGTTCCGTAGAAGTCTTCCGGCTCCAGCGTGCGGTTATCGAGATGAGTCGCGTCTTCGCTCTCGAACAGCTTGATGTTGAACTTCAAGCGGCCCACGCGGGAGAAGTCATACTTCCGTGCATCGAAGAACATGCCGTGGAACAGCGAGGTCGCCGTGTCCAGCGTCGGGGGATCACCCGGACGCAGCTTGCGGTAGATCTCGATCAGGGCTTCCTGCGGGGTCTTCACGGAATCGCGGCGCAGGGTCGCGCCGATGACCGTGCCCACGTCGTCGCGCTCCGGGAAGAACACGTGAACTTCGGTCACGCCCGCTTCCATCATCTTCGACAGCTTGTCGGCCGTCAGCTCCGAGTTGGCTTCGAGCAGCACTTCGCCGGTGTTGACGTCGATGACGTCCCCTGCGACGAATGCACCTTCCAGATCCGTAATGTCGGCTTCGATTTCGGAGATGCGGTGCTTCTGGATTTCCTTCATCACCGCAGCCGTAACCTTACGGCCGGAGTGAGCAACCTCTTCACCGCTCTTGGTAGTGATCGAGCGGGCCAGCTTCATGCCCAGCAGGTTAGTGGGCTTCTCCGAGCCGGGATCGAGCGTCCAGTACATCTTGTTATCGCGGATCGCAATGCGATCGACGGTGTAGAACGTCCGCAGAATCTCTTCATCGGAACGCAGACCCAGCGCACGCAGGAAGATGGTTCCCAGGAACTTGCGCTTACGGTCGATGCGCACGTACAGGATGTTCTTCTGGTCGTATTCAAACTCGACCCACGAACCACGGTACGGAATGATCTTGCCCAGGAAGTAGGTACGGTTGTTCGCGGTCTCAAAGAAGACGCCAGGCGAACGGTGCAACTGGCTGACAATCACGCGCTCAGTGCCGTTAATGATGAACGTGCCGTTGGCCGTCATCAACGGGATGTCGCCGAAGAAGACTTCCTGCTCCTTCATGTCGCGGATGGAGCGGTTGCCGGTCTCGGGATCCTTGTCGTAAATGGTGAGGCGCATGGTGACCTTCAGCGGAGCGGAGTAAGTCATGCCTCGCTCTTCGCACTCAGCCACGTCGTACTTCAGCTGCAATCCCACAGGATCGCCGCACTTGTTACAAAAATCCGGTGTGTTGGCGTTGTAGGTGCCGCACTTGTTGCACAGCACATCGCCCAGGTGGAACGGGTCGGTCTTAACCGTTGCGCCGCAATTGCGGCAGGTGGTGCGCAGGTGATTCAGCCCCTTGAGGTGGCCGCACTTGCACTCCCAGTTACCGATGGCGTACTCGACAAAGTCCAGCTGCGAGACGTTGCGGAAGTCGGTGATCGGGAAGACCGACTGAAATACCGCCTGCAGTCCGGCATCATCGCGCTCGCTCGGCAGCGCATCCATTTGCAGAAAGCGATCATACGAACGCTTCTGAACCTCGATGAGGTTGGGTATCCGAATGGTCGCGGGTATTTTTGAGAAATCGAACCGATTTCGGTTGGCAGTTTTCTGTTGCGCCATGTATAAAGCTCCTAATCAGTACCGGCCAGCGTCGCTCAGGCCGGCCGTGCAAGCCAAAATGCGGATGTGTGACGGAGAGGAAAGCCGCCACACGGTGACAATTCGCGTTAAAAGGGATCCGGGCAGTACAAGTTCGCGCAAAAAAGAGAATTGCGCCTGCAGAGACAGAACTCCCCGCAAGCGCCGTGTGAGGCGTCGTGCAATCCCATAACCAATTGGCCTGGGAATCGGCGCAATTTGCGCCTTGATGTTTTCAGCTTCCCGCGCCAGTATCTTCCGGCCTTGTCCTCGTCTGACCCGCCGTCGCGTCTGAGCTGACGCTCCCGGCAAGACCAGCCGCCTGCCACAATTTGATTTGATGCCCGGATTTCAAAAAAGAATCCGGCGCTCAACGATGTCCGGGAATTCCGCAGTTCCTGCTGAGAGAACTGCTTTGCTTCCGCGGTTTCATCGCGCCTCTCCACGACCGCTCCGAACGTGAAGAAGAACGTAGCCACCACCCCGCAGGTCACGGCTATAGCCGAACCCCAAAGGTAGTAGCAGCCAGAACTCCGGTCAGCGCGCCCGGAGTAAGCCGCCCCGCTTTGCCCTCAACCCGCCAGCAAGCGCAAAAGCCTGCGAATGCCCGGCGGACGTCCGAAAAAACGGGGCCGGAAACTACTTCACCTCGACGGTTGCTCCCGCTTCGGTGAACTTCTTCTTGATGGTCTCGGCTTCTTCCTTGTTGACGCCCTCTTTTACTGTCTTGGGCGCGCCATCGACCAGGTCCTTGGCTTCTTTCAGACCCAGGCTGGTGACTTCACGGACAGCCTTGATCACGTTGATCTTGTTGGCGCCAACGGCAGTCAGGACGACCGTGAACTCGGTCTTCTCTTCCGCCGGAGCCGCGGCAGCCGCCGCGCCGCCACCTGCACCTGCCATCATGACGGGGGCCGCAGCCGCCGCCGAGACGCCAAGGCGCTCTTCCAATTTCTTTACCAGGGCCGCCGCATCCAGAAGCGACAGGCCTACGATTGATTCTTCCAACTGCTGCAGATCCGCCATGTGTATCTCCATCTATTCGTTATTCGTTGTGTCACCGGGATTTCCCGGGTCTGTTGATTTCGTTATCGTTTCGAGGTTTCCAATGTGCTTCCCGCGCGCCAGACACGCCCAGGAACACCCCTCACAACGGATAACTCAATCTCTCCGGAGGCTCGCGCCTCCAAACCTGTAAAAAACTCGGGTGCCCCATCCTTCTCCGCGTCTTTTGCGGAGAGAGTGGGCCCAAAAATCTCTACGCCTGCGTTTCAGCCGGAGCAGCTTCGGCAGGAGCTTCCGCCGGTGCTTCGACCGCGGCCGGAGCAGCTTCAGCCACTGGGGCCTCCGCCACCGCGGCTTCCGCCGGAGCCGGGCCGCCAAACTTGCCCTTCTCCACGCCCTGGTTGATGACGACGGCGATGTCGCGGCCGACCGCGTTCATCACGGTGACCAGGCGCTGTGCCGGAGCGCTCATCAGGAACAGCAGCTTGGAGTACAGCTCTTCCTTGGACGGCATGCTGGCCAAAGCGTCAATGTCCTTAACGGCAATGACGCGGCCTTCGACGATGCCTGCCTTGAAAGTGTATTCCGGATTGTCTTTGGCGTACTTGCTGAGCGCCTTGGCCAACGCGACCGGGTCGCTGTTGGTATAGGCAATCGAGGTCACACCGGCGAGGTCCTTCATGGCTTCCTCGACCGCCGTGCCCTTCGCCGCCCGCTCGGCCAGCGTGTTCTTGACTACGCGATAATGTCCGCCGGCGCTACGTACCGCCTTGCGAAGCTCGAAGTCCTTGAGCACCGTCAACTTGGCAAATGTGCCAACGATGGCATGGCTTGCGCCTTGGAACTCCTCGGTGAGCTTTGCTGTCTGTTCGATCTTTTTCGCTTTGGTAACAGCCATTTTCGATTCCTTGTTCAGGTGGCCTTTGAAGGGGCACAACTTCAGCTGCGCCGTTACGGCCACTCTGTTTCTCCCGCAGCCAACTTAGTCGGCGACAGGGCCTAAAGGCCACCACACCAGGCGACCCGTAGCGACACGGCTGAGCCGTGCCCTCTCAAAATCTAGGCGCGCGCGGCCGCTTCCACGGGGGCGGTGTCGATGGCGACGCCCGGGCCCATGGTCGAGCTGAGATAGCACCCCTTGATGTACTTGCCCTTCGCGACCGTAGGCTTGGCCTTGATCACGCTGGTAATCACCGTGGCGGCGTTCTCCACCAGCTTTTCCGGTGGAAACGAAATCTTGCCAACGGGAACATGCACCAGAGCGGTCTTGTCGGTGCGGAACTCTACTTTGCCGGCCTTGGTTTCTTTCACCGCGGAAGCTACGTCGAAGGTCACCGTGCCGGTTTTCGGATTGGGCATCAGGCCACGTGGTCCGAGCACCTTGCCTAAACGGCCAACCGACTTCATCATGTCCGGAGTGGCGATGACGGCATCGTAGTCAGTCCAGTTTTCCTTCTGGATCTTCTCCACCATGTCTTCGCCGCCAACAAAGTCGGCGCCGGCTGCTTCGGCTTCGCGAACCTTTTCGCCACTCGCGATGACCAGAACCTTCTTGGACTTGCCCAGTCCGTGCGGCAGAACCACGGTGCCGCGCACCATCTGGTCAGCGTGCTTGGGATCGACTCCCAGGCGCATCGTCAGGTCGACGGTTTCGTCGAACTTGGCGTACTTGATTTTCTGCAGAAGAGGCACTGCGTCCTGAAGCGTGTAGGAATGCGCTTCCACGCCGGCACGCGCCTTCTCGATATTCTTTCCTGCTTTTCTCATTACTGCTCCTCATCTCCCACCGCCAGTCGTTACAGCTGAAAGGCCGTGGTATTTGCGATTTGTGTCGGGTAGAGCGGGCCTTCAGGCCCGCGTTCGCACCGTGACACTTGTTTGCGTCCGTGCTGAGATCGGCTGATCTCAGCACGGAAGCAGATTTTCCATCTAGCACTCAACGCCGGCCTGAAGGCGGGCTCTACCAAACCTTACGCCGTTACTTCAATGCCCATCGACCGCGCGGTACCCTTCACGCTCTTGACCGCTGCTTCCACCGAAGCTGCGTTCAGGTCAGGCATCTTCTGCTTGGCAATCTCCAGAACCTGCTTCTCGGTCACCTTGCCAACCTTGTCCTTATTAGGCACGCCAGAACCCTTCGCAACACCCGCAGCGCGCTTCAACAGAATCGCAGCCGGAGGCGTCTTGGTGATGAAGGTAAACGAGCGATCGGTGTACACCGACACCACGACCGGGATGATCAAGCCCTCGAGTTCCTTGGCGCCCGTCTTGGCGTTGAACTGCTTGCAGAACTCCATGATGTTGATCTGCGCCTGACCGAGCGCGGGGCCCACCGGAGGAGCCGGGGTAGCCTTGCCCGCCGCAATCTGCAACTTCACTGAACCAGTAACTTTTTTTGCCATTTAAATTCCTACGCTTTTCCCTACTCGCCTTTCGCTGTTCGCCAGACTTTCATCAACGGCGAAAGGCGAAAAGCGGCTTTTCTACGTGATAACTTTCTCGACCTGCCCGAATCCGAGTTCCACCGGCGTCGAACGCCCGAAGATGGTGACCATGACCTTCAAGGTCTCGCGATCTTCGTTGACCTCGTCCACTACGCCGGTAAAGCTGGCGAAAGGACCTTCGCTGATGCGTACAGATTCGTTCTTCTCGAACTTGACCTTGAGCTTCGGCTTCTCTTTGCTATCGGCGACGCGGTAAACAATCTGCTGAACTTCTTCTTCCGATAGCGGCGTGGGCTGCTGGCCCGTGCCGACGAAACCGGTGACTCGCGGCGTGCCTTTTACCACGTGCCACACGTTGTCATCCATGTCCATTTCCACCAGCACGTAGCCGGGATAGAACATGCGCTCGCTGGTGTACTTCTTGCCGCCGCGAACTTCCGTGACCGACTCGGTAGGAATCAGCACCCGCCCGATTCTGTGCTCCAGCTCGGGATAAGCGCGCACGCGCGACTCGATGGACTCCTTCACCTTGCGTTCAAACCCGGAATAGGTGTGGATGATGTACCACTTCATATTCGGGTTCTGAGGAGTCGCCGAGGTGACTTCAGGGCTGGCAGCGGCGTCGCCAGCAGTCTGCTTGGAGTCGTTGCCCGTCTCGGGCTCGGCGCCGTTGTTCTCCGATTTGAGTTCTTCTTCTGTCATTTTCCCGCGCATTAGCGGTGGCTCAATGTCTTCAGCAAATGATCGAGACTTTTTCCGATGATTGCGTCCACTATCCAGAAATACACGCCGAACAGAAATACCGTGATGATGACCACGGTGGTCGTGCCCTGAACTTCCTTGCGCGAAGGGGTAGTGACCTTCCGCATTTCCGTGCGCACGTCGTTGTAGAAACTCTTCGCGCGCTGCGGCCAGGCCTTCATCGCGCTCAGCTTATTTTCGCTGGCGCTCTCGATCGCTGCTGACTTCGCCATCTGCTACCTTTTTCCGGCGCTTCACGCGCCTGAACTACTTTCTTTTTTTCGCGGCGTTTTTGCCGCTATGTTGAGCCGGGCGCCCCATCTTTTTCCGCTTGCGGAGAAGGTGGGCCCTCAATTCACTTTCAAATCACTGGCAGGGGCGGAGGGATTCGAACCCCCAAGTTCGGTTTTGGAGACCGACAGTTTAACCGTTGAGCTTACGCCCCTAAAAAACCGCACTTGGCATTTAGCAATTAGCCGCTAGCTCAAAAATCTCCGCCTCGGCCCAAGCAGCCGCATCTGGTACCAAGTGCTAAATGCCAGATGCTAAGTGCTGCCTTACTTAACTTCTTTATGCGCCGTGTGCTTGCGGCACTTGCGGCAAAATTTGCTGAACTCCAGCCGACCTGTCGTGGTCTTCTTGTTCTTGGTGGTGGAGTAGTTGCGGTTCTTGCAATCACCGCACTGCAACGTAACAATTTCTCGAGGCATTCAATTAATCCTTTTCGTTTTGCTTCGGGATTTGGGAGCCGAAGCCTTGTCCACGTCCAAGCGTGGAAATCAGCGGAACGCTCGTCACTCCGCCGAGAAATTCGTTGTGCCGGGGCTCACGCCCCGGGTAAATCGTGTCGCCCCTGAAGGGGCTCAACCTATTCTTACTCGTCTACCCCGCCCTGTAAGGACGGGGCTATCATCTTTCGCGCCCGAGGCGCTGGGTTTTCCAGCTCTCGTCGCTGTCCAGCCATCAGCAAGTCTTACGTCTCTTCGTCGCTGTCCAGCCAGCACCAACTCTTGCGTCTCTCCGTCGTCGCCGCAAGAACCAGCTGACGGCTGAGAGCTGCTGGCTGACAGCTGTCTTAGCCCGGGTGCCCCATCCTACGCCCGCTTTTGGCGTAGGGTGGGAGACCTACGCGATGATCTCAGAGATCGTCCCGGCGCCTACCGTGCGTCCGCCTTCGCGGATAGCAAAGCGCAAGCCCTTTTCCATGGCCACCGGCGTAATCAACTCAATCTCCAGGGCCACGTTGTCGCCCGGCATCACCATCTCCGTACCTGCCGGCAAGGTCGCCACGCCGGTCACGTCCGTGGTGCGGAAGTAGAACTGCGGCCGATAGCCTTTGAAGAAGGGCGTGTGCCGTCCACCTTCATCCTTCGACAACACGTAAACTTCGCCCTTGAACTTGGTGTGCGGCGTAATCGAGCCACCCTTGGCCAGCACCATGCCGCGCTCCACATCTTCCTTGGCAATGCCGCGCAGCAAGAGTCCGGCATTGTCGCCCGCCAAACCTTCGTCCAACTGCTTCTTGAACATTTCCACGCCGGTCACAACCGTTTTGCGGGTCTCGCGGAAGCCGACGATTTCTACTTCCTCGCCTACCTTCACTTTGCCGCGCTCGATACGGCCGGTAACCACCGTGCCTCGTCCCTGAATCGAGAAAATATCTTCAATCGGCATCAGGAACGGCTTGTCGATATCACGCGCCGGCAGCGGCACGCTCTTGTCAACCGCTTCCATCAGCTCGTCGATCTTGGCTTCCCACTGGGCTTCGCCGTTCAACGCTCCCAAGGCCGAGCCGCGTACTACCGGCAGATCGTCGCCCGGGAAGTTGTACTTCGACAGCAGCTCGCGAACTTCCATCTCCACCAGATCGATCAGCTCAGGATCTTCCACCGCATCGCACTTGTTCAGGAACACCACCACGTAAGGCACGCCGACCTGGCGAGCCAGCAGCACGTGCTCTTTGGTCTGCGGCATGGGACCGTCGGTGGCCGCGACTACCAGGATGGCGCCATCCATCTGCGCCGCGCCGGTAATCATGTTCTTGATGTAGTCGGCGTGGCCGGGACAATCCACGTGCGCGTAGTGCCGGTTCGCGGTCTCGTACTCCACGTGCGCGGTGGCGATGGTGATACCGCGCTCGCGCTCTTCCGGCGCGTTGTCGATGGAGTCGAAGCTGCGGAACTTGATGTTCGGATTGTGCTTCGACAAAACTTTGGTGATGGCCGCCGTCAACGTCGTCTTGCCATGATCGATGTGCCCGATCGTGCCTACGTTTACGTGCGGCTTGCTGCGATCAAATTTCTCTTTCGCCATTTTCCTATGCCCTAGTAATACCGGTAAAGTTTGTTGAACTTCTCCCGCAGAGGCAGATCAACCGCCTCCAGCGTCGTCAAATAAAATTCGCGCACCTGCGCCTGGTCATTCACCGTGAGCGCGGCGTACAACTGCTGCGCGGTCTTGCCACTCTGCGCCAGCGTCAGGTCAGCCTGCTCCAGCAATTTCTCGCGAAGCACCCGGTCGAAGTCGCGAATGGGAACTCCCTTACGCTGCAACAACCGCAGGAAGCGTTCCACTGCGACGGAGGAGAACGTTCGCGTCATCGCCGAACGCAGCTGCCCAAACTCCTCCACTCTCTCGATGGGAAGACCAGCCTGCTGAAACGGCGTCCGCGATATCGACTGCTCCATCGGAGTGTTCACTGAAACCGAATGCCTTCATGCCCGTATCAAGGGGCCTCTATGACTCAAAATCTGGAGCTGATGATCGGGATTGAACCGATGACCTCTCCCTTACCAAGGGAGTGCTCTACCAACTGAGCTACATCAGCTTTCGCACTACCACTATTTTAAGATCCCTCACTTACGTTCGGGATTTCGCCTGCGGGCTCCCGCTAACCACCCCGGCTGCGCTCACGCCCACAAAATGGCTCAACTCTGGAGCGGGAGACGGGAATCGAACCCGCGACCAACAGCTTGGAAGGCTGTGACTCTACCACTGAGTTACTCCCGCCCTGCAAACAGATCCTTCGCTACGCTCAGGATTTCGGCTGCGGGCTCCCGCTGCGCTCACGCCCGCAAATCGCCTCAAGTTACTCCCGCCCTAACTCTGTGCCGTCCCTACGGGACTCAGCCCTGTTTTCCGCTCTACCCAGCACTCCGCCTTCGGCTCCATGCTGGACTAGATTATTCCGCCCTTCGGGCTCTGCCCCTTAACACACTGCTACCGCGGGCTTACGCCCACGGCTAAATCAAATCCCGCCCTCTCGATTTCGCCGCCGCAATCAATCAGACTCGACGCTTGGGACCGGAGCTTGAGCCCGTTCGGATCTGCCGAAAGCTGACCCAGGTCCTCGCGAACCGAAACATACTAACCCTCAAGCTCACGCCGCGGATAAATCAGGCTCGACGTCCAAGCTTGAAACCTGCAACCCTATTCGTCCCGGTGCTCCTGGTGTTCTCGTTGCTGCTTCTTATGCCACGTCCAGGTGCGAACCGCAAACATCGCCAGAATCGCCACCGCAGCCAAGCGGAATCTCTGCTCGCTGATCGTGGTCCAGGCTAAAACGGCCAGGATCGCATACGCACTCAACGCCACCAACAAACGATTCATCCAACCCCAAAAATTCGGCGCTGCCCGCAACCAAGCCGCGCGATCACAATGCCGGAAAACTGGTGCACAGGGGAGGATTCGAACCTCCGTAGCTCGCAAGGAGCGGCAGATTTACAGTCTGCTGCCATTAACCACTCGGCCACCTGTGCACATTCCACAATCCCACCGAGCAGAAAAAGCAGCGCTTGTCGGGAATCCCAGTTCGACCGAGCATTCCGCTCTCATCGGCTCCAACGAGAGTCACGCTGCTGCCGTGGCCCGGAATCGCCAGTCCTGCTGTCAAAGAACACCACTTGCCAACGCACGCTCGACTCCGGCAAAACTCTGCAATAGCCGCGCGGTCGTTGCCGCGCACGGTTTGCAAGTAAGGAAGCTGCTGCTGCTGGAATCAGTTCTCTAGGAGAGCTGCGCGTCTCGTTTGGCTTGCTCCTGCTACGCCTTCCGGCGCGCTCATGGTTGCGATACTGGAGCTGGCGAAGGGATTTGAACCCCCGACCCTCTGATTACAAATCAGATGCTCTACCAGCTGAGCTACGCCAGCTTGCGTGGCTCGACACGTAGGCACCGAACCAAGCATGATTCTTCCCGCCAGCCGGGACAAACTCTGAGCTTAACACAACGGTTATCCGCGTGCAAGCAGCCAACCCGCTGGATTTTCAACGACTTTACGAAGACTTCAGACCCTGAACTCGCCACTCCCAAGTGCCTTTTCAAACCATCGTTCAGGCTTGGGATTCTGCGGAACGTTCGCCATCGAACGTTGAATTGCGGTCGGAATTTATTTTAGCGCACATTCGAACCAAGCGGCAAATTGCGACAATTTTGGGGCTGGTTTCACCGACCATCGGTAAGCCGGCAATCGGCAACTGCCTTTAAAACGGCAGCAGCTTGTGCTTCTTCTTCTTCTTCGACGAACTCTCCGTATCGGAATTCGCCGGAGGCGCCTGCTGCGCCGTCGTACTGGTTGCCGAAGCTGGCGTACTGCTGCTGGAGTTCGCCACGTCGTTGACCTGGGTTGGCGGTGGTATAGGTGCTGCCCCACTGGCTGCCGGCGCCAGGTCGTTCTTCATGTCTGAGCCGGCCGCGGCGGCCGTAGATCCGCCGGGAGCCGCAGTCGTTTCGCCGGGCGCGACCGCAGCCGTATCTCCAGCCGCCGTATTGCCCGGCAGTGCAGAAGAATGCGGAACGGGCGCATTTTCCGCCGGAAGCGGCGCTCCAGGGTTTACGCGCTCGACGGAAACGTTGTTTCCGTTGCTCATCCCAGCGCCTTGCAGGATGCTGATTACGCTGGCGCTTGCAGAACGCACCATGTCAGGCGCGCTTGCCTGCTTGGGATCAACCAACGTGGGCTCGCCCACTTTGACTGCTTCGGAAACGTCCGGGCCTTTGTGGAAGTTCTCCATCACCTTGCCCACGTGGCCCAGCGAACCACGGCTGGCAATTTCAGCTTTGTCCTGCGCGATGGCTTGCGGAGTGGCCGTAGGAACGGGCGCCTTCAACGCAATCAGCCGCTTCTTAGCATTAGCCGCCTCGGACTCCAGCGGATAACGCGTAACAATGCGATCGTAGGCCGCTACCGCGCCCTCGGTGTATTGCTTGATCAGCACTCCCTTGGCTGACTCCGGGAACCTGGACCGGCGAATGACCTCAACCTCTTTCTCGTAGGCTCCGCCCAGCTCAAACAAAGCCTCATCAGCTCCGCTGTACAGCGGATAGGTGTCAGCTACGGACTTCAGGCGCGCAATCGCCGCCGGATAGCTGTCGCGTAGGTAGTAGAAATGCCCAATCATGTACTCGCGTTCCGCCAGCACTTCCTGAACCTCCAGCAAACGCTGTTTTGCTTCGGGGACCAGGGAACTGTCTGGGAATTGCAGGATGAGCTGCCGATATTCTTCTTCGGCGCGGCGGGCATGCGTGGGATCGCGGTCCGCCTTCTCCATCTCCTTGAAATGGATGTTGGCAATCTTCATCTGCGCTTCCGCCGCTTCCAGCATGTTGGGGAAGAAGGTAATGAAGTCCTTGTATTCGCTCTCCGCCTGCGCCATGGCTGCTGCGCCGCCCTCGGCATACCAGGAGTCGCCGATTGCCAGCTTGGCGCGCGCCACGTACTCGGAATCGGGATAGGTGTTGATCAGGGTTTGCAGGCTCAACCGCGCGATGTCATATTTTCCGTGCTTAATGGCGTCCATGGCGCGGTCAAACAGCACCTTGTCGGGCTGCTTGGAGTCGACATTGGCGATCGGGTTCTGGACCTTCTTGGACTTCTTCTTATGCTTGCTGCTGCTGGCCTCGGGAGTGCTGGCGGCTGTGTCCTTTGAGGCGGCACTCGTGGACGGAGTCGGAGTAGCCTGAGCCGTGCCGGAGCTTGGGGTCTGAGCGGCCGGGGCAGCGCCCGAGCTCGAGGTCGGAGTGGCAGCGGTGTTCTGGGCCGCGGAGGACAGCGACGCCAACACTACTCCCATCATGACCGTTATGAATAAGCGACGAAACATCCTAACCACCTCTGGGAACCTGACGTAATAAACCCGACCACCGCAGGGAGGTGTCGCCGGGATGCATAATTCCTATTCGCGCCGGTCAAGCGCGCTGCAAAAGGGCTTCCTGGGCCGCCCTCAACAATCCTTCCACGTTGCGGGCGGGATCGCCCTTGCCGAATACGTGACTGCCGGCCACAAACAACTCTGTGCCGGCGCGGGCTGCACTGCCAATCGTCTCGAGATCGATTCCGCCATCCATCTCGATTCGAAAATCCACGCCCTTAGCATTCCGCATAGTTGCCAGTTTGCGGACTTTTTCCAGCGCCCCAGGAATAAACTTCTGCCCGCCGAAACCAGGATTCACCGACATAACCAGAACGTGGTCGACGATGTCCAGCACTTCGCCCAGGGTCTGCACCGGAGTAGCAGGATTAATGGCCACGCCCGGCAGCATGCCCAGGCTGCGAATCAACTCCAGGGTGCGGTTCAAATGGATACAAGCTTCCTGGTGGACGGTGATCCAGTTCGCGCCCGCGTCGGCGAAAGCCGGAATGAACTCGTCGGGATTTTCGATCATCAGATGGCAGTCGAGGGGAACGTCAACCGCTTTTCGCAGCGAAGCAACCACTGGCGGCCCAATCGTGATGTTGGGCACGAAATGCCCATCCATGACGTCGACGTGCAGAAGGGTAGCGCCACCGCGCAATGCTGCGTTCGCATCCTCCGCCAGGCGGGCGAAATCAGCTGACAAAATGGACGGCGCAATCTCGATCAAGACACACTTCTTTCCCGTTTATTCAGCACAGATTCTAACACGCCGGAGCAGCCTGACCGTAGCCCAATACGTGGCAAATACGAGCCTCCCCGGATGGGCGAAGAGCCCCGCAGAAAGCGGCTATTCGAGGACTATGGCGAAAACCCTAGACGCGCGCGGGAAGTTGCTGAGAACCCTTGGCAGCACGTCGGTGATAGACCGTTAAAGCCAGGATCACAATAGGCGCGGCAATCTCCGTGTCCAGGAAGATGCCGGAATTATTCGCGGCATGATTGCCGTATTCAACCACCTGCCGCACATGTCCGACAGCATCCCCCAGCAGCCAGACCGCATTAGCAATTGCGGTGGCCAGCCAGAAGTTTCCCCCGAACCAGAGACACAGCACGCCGAGAACGCCGACCGTGAGGTCGGCCATACCCACTTCATATTCGTAAGGACTGGTCGACCATCCGATGGACGCTGAGGTTTGCAGCGGACGAAACACGTGAGCGTAAGCCGTCAGCAACCCCATCAGGCCCACATAGATGAAAAACAGGTAGACCAGGTACGTTCCAACCAGCGTCACCCGGCTCCGCCGGTGGCGAGGAGAAATCGCCAAATGGATGGAAGCGCCGATTACCGATAACAACAGGAAAGCAATCTGAAACATTTGTCCTCGCCTGGCCTGGCCGATTCGTCCTGAGCGAACCAGGAGTTGCTCTATGGCCGACTGGAAGCATCTGCTAGCCTAGGCTAATGAAGCCTAAGACAGCCTACCTCATGCTCTGCTGCCTGGGATTGCTGCTGCCGTATTGGCAGTTCCTTCCCTGGTTGTCTGCTCACGGGCTCAATCTTTCGCTGTTCGCGCGGGAGTTGTTCGCGAACCGCATCAGCGCATTCTTTAGCATGGACGTACTCGTCTCGGCCATCGCGCTGATCGTGTTCATGCGGATCGAGAACCGCCGGATACCCGCCCCAATGCGATGGCTTCCAATACTGGCAGTCGTGTCGGTAGGGGTTTCACTTGGCTTGCCGCTATACCTGTACTTGCGTGAAGTTGCGCTGGAATCAGCCGCGCCGCTCAGGGCAAGTGCCTCAGCTTAACGGGTTTCGCAAGCCATCCTGAAGACCTCGACACCGCTTGTCAGTACTTCGGCACCTTGGGATCGACGCGCTCGGACCACGCATTGATGCCGCCGTCGAGGTTGTGCACGCGGGTGAAGCCGGCTTGCTTCAGGAAGTCCACGGCTTTGGCGCTGCGGCCACCCATCTTGCAATGCACCACGATCTCGCGCGAGGCATCAAGTTCGCCCACTCGTTTGGGGAGGTCATTCAGCGGGATCAGGTGTCCGCCCAGGTTGCAGATCTGATATTCGTTTGGCTCGCGGACATCGAGCACGAACAGGTCGTCGCCCGCATCCAGTCGCTGTTTCAGTTCTTCCGGTGTCATATCGCCGATGGTAGCAGCTACCGGCTTTTCCTGGCCACGGATTCCGCAAAATTGCTCATAGTCAATCAGTTGCTTGATGGTCGAATGCGAGCCGCAAGCGGGGCAGTCGGAATTCTTGCGTAGCTTGAGTTCGCGAAAGTGCATGCCCAGGGCGTCCACCAGCAAAAGCCGGCCAATCAACGGTTCTCCTGCGCCAAGTATCAGCTTGATGACTTCCGTCGCCTGGATCACTCCCACCAGGCCGGGAAGAATTCCAAGCACCCCGCCTTCAGCGCACGACGGCACAACTCCCGGGGGAGGCGGCTCAGGATAAAGGCAGCGATAACATGGCCCATCCCTGGTAGCGAAGACGCTGGCTTGTCCCTCAAAGCGGAAAATCGACCCATAAACATTCGGCTTGCCGGTGAGCACGCACGCGTCGTTGACCAGGTAGCGAGTGGGAAAGTTGTCAGTGCCATCGGCGATGATGTCGAAGTCGCGAAAGATTTCCAGGGCGTTCGCGCTGCTCAGCCGAGTCTCGAATTTCCGGATTGCGACGTGGGGATTGATCGCCGCGACGCTTTCCGCTGCGGAGTCGAGTTTCTTGCGGCCTACATCGGCGGTAGTGTGAAGGATCTGCCGCTGCAAGTTTGTAACATCAACAATATCGAAATCAACAATTCCAAGCGTTCCTACACCGGCCGCTGCCAGATACAGGGCCAGGGGCGAGCCCAAGCCACCGGCGCCGATGCACAGCACGCGTGCCTGCTTCAGTTTGAGCTGCCCCTCCATGCCGACCTCAGGCAGAATGAGGTGGCGCGAGTAACGGAGAATCTCCTCATTATTCAGCGTAACGGGAGCGGCTTTGTCCGAGAGGGTCGCCATTTGATTAGCTCGCGGGCTTCCGTTAGCGATGGCGTCGTTGTGCCATCGCCACCATAGAGACCGGCCCTGCTGAGAATATCGCACATCGTCCTGACCGTGCCATCGGCAGCCGTCCTCCTGGCGGCCACAGAATCTTTGAAGCAGTTTGTGACGGAACGCCAAATCTAAAGAAGCTGTGTATACTTTAGCCAATATTTAGGTGGTTTTCGGCTGCGGTATGCCCGACGTGGCAGAGGACGCCTTGGTAGTTGCTGGTTTATCAGGTAGTAATGCCATCCCGCCGTAAACTCCAGCGCATCAACCTCATTATTCCTTGAGGAGTTCCATGGCTTCCCTTCTGCCCATGAAGGAAACATCGCGGGAAGTGGTCATTGAGGTGACCCGGAGCTTGCAGCCGCGGTTTCCCGAGATCACCGCAGCCTGGCGGCAGAAGATGTTCGACGAATTCAATTTCGATGGTCGCGCCATGGCTGCCCTCGAGCGATTGACCATTGGCACCGGCTTCTCCATCTTCTCGCAAACAGATTTTGCGGCCTTCTATGAGAGCCTGCAACATTTCGGAAGGCGGCTGGCAAAGCTGAAGGTGAGCACCCGGGCGGTAGCGCGGTCGCTTGAGCTGTATCAGCAACTGGTCGATCCTTACGTGCAGGAAT
Source organism: uncultured Acidobacteriaceae bacterium (assembly GCA_963769235.1). Classification (GTDB taxonomy): domain Bacteria; phylum Acidobacteriota; class Terriglobia; order Terriglobales; family Acidobacteriaceae; genus Bog-257. The sequence goes on from CAVYKW010000001.1 coordinate 397,026, forward strand.
TGTTTCCCTCCAATCGGCGAGCCGAAGTCACGGCGGCCATGGAAACGCTCTCCTGGGCAAGTTACGTCGCGGTATCGGCCGCGTACTCCGACGCTCAGAAGGTGGAAGCCGACACTTTGCTGTCAGTGCTGGATGCCGAGCTGTCGGCGCGAAATCTCGATGCTTTGTTGAAGCGGGTGCTGGAAATCGCGACGGATACATTCAGCGCGACATTAGGCCTGATTTTCCTGAAAGATGGCGAGCAGGTACTGCGGGTGCAAGCGCAAGTGGGGTTTGAGAACCATGAGGACGGAACGGACTCGCTCGCCACCATGCGGGAAGAGTTCGTGGAAGGCATCGCGGCTTCAGGCGAACCCGATAATCTCCCCGACCTGCGAAGCCCTTCCGACAGGCTGTCCCCACTGCTTCACGACAAGGCCAAGGCGCTGTGGGGTGTTCCCTTGCGGTCGAGCGAGACGGTGATTGGCGTGTTGCTGATCGGCTTCGCCAATCCGCACGATTGGCTGCCTACCGAGCGCGACTTGCTGCGAGCCATTGCCGACCGCTCGGCATTGGCAATCGACCGCGCCGGCATGACTGACGCACTGCGCGAGCGTGAGATGCGGATTGCCGAGCTGTCTGGACATCTGCTGCACGCGCAGGAAGAGGAGCGCAAACGCATCAGCCGCGAGCTGCACGACGAAACCGGGCAGGCGCTGATGGTTATCCGGCTCTATCTCGGCATGCTGGAGAGCAGCGTTACCGGCCGTACGGCACGAAGCAAGATTCGCGAGACCCTGGCGGTTGTCGACCGGACCATTGAAGGTATTCGCCGCATTATCGGCCGGCTTTCGCCGCTGGTGTTGCAGGAACTGGGATTGATTGCGGCCGTCCGCAAAGAAGCCAAGGATCTGGCCAAGAGCGCGGGGGTGAGAGCGCGAGTCAACGTCTCTCCCGAGTTTGGCCGCTTGTCTCCGGTGCTGGAGACAGCGATTTATCGCGTGGTGCAGGAAGCGCTGCACAACGTGGCCAAGCATGCTAACGCAACCACGGTGAACATCGAACTGACCCACGAAGCCGAGGCGATCAGGTTGACCATTGAAGACGATGGGGTCGGCATTTCGAAGACAAAGTCGGCCCGCCAGACCTTTGGCATCGCAGGAATGTATGAACGGATTGGGAATTTGGGAGGAAAGATGAAGGTAACCTCTGCACGAGGCAAGGGTACCCGCATCGAAGTAAATGCGCCCGCAGGAATTCCGGTTAGCGCCGATCAAGCGATTTCCGGCGCGGTGGCGCAGGGCGCATAAACAGAATCGCCGCACTGCTGTCCGCTGACGACCGACGACAGCCCTGGCGGCAAAAGGAAACGTGGTGGGTAGTGACGACCCAGGTGGATCATGCCGAAAATTAGATGTCTATTAGTTGATGACCATACCTTGTTCCGGCAGGGAGTACGGCGCCTGCTGGAAACTGAAAACGATTTCGAAGTGGTGGGCGAATCGCCCGATGGCGGCGACGCAGTAGAAAAGGCGCGCGAACTTCGGCCCGATGTTGTTCTGATGGACATTGGCATGCCCGGACTATCGTCGTTCGAAGCGACCCGCCACATCAAGAAGGCTCGTCCCGAAACCAAGATCCTTTTCTTGACCATGTACGAAGACGAAGACTACCTGGTGCAGTGTCTGGAAGTTGGCGCTGCGGGATATGTGTTGAAGGACACGCCGGCGCCGCAGTTGGTGAGCGCCGTCCGCGATGTGTACAAAGGCGGAAAGTATCTCAGCTCGCAAGTGCTGGGCAAGCTGGTGGAAGATTTCCGTGCCCGGGTGCGCGATGCCAGGATGCGCCCCCGCATGTCGACTTTGACGCCCCGCGAACGCGAGATCCTGAAGCTGCTGGCCGAAGGTAATTCTGTTAAAGAAATCGCCGTGCTGCTGGGCCTAAGCGTGAAGACCGTCGAAGCGCACAAGTTCAACCTGATGCGCAAGCTGGACATTCACAACAAGGCGCAGCTGGTGACTTACGCGATCCAGAAGAAGATCATCAAGATTCCGGTGAATCAGTAAACTCAGAAGAGAAAGATCAGATTCACCGCGGTGGTGAACTGGTTTGTCACCCACAAATCGTTTCGCTGGAAGACGTCTTTGTTTGATAGATCGAGCCGGATGTCCCCGCGGATAACGAACTTGCCATCCAGCTTCCTGAAATGTTCGTTGACTGCCGATAGCTTCGCCGCCATGTCGTATTCGGGAGTCCAGGTGAAGCCGCTTAAGGTTTGCGGAATTCCGGTGCGCGTGCCGCCCATGTCGGCGAAAACTTCAGGCCGGAATGCCAGCGAAAACTTCGGCGTGAACGCGTACTTGGTATAAAGGGCGAGGCCTTTCCAGATGGCGTCGTGTCCCAGGCACACACCATTTTCTTCGTGCGCATAAAGGCTGTCGAAACCCAGATTCAGCCTTGGCGTCACTTTCCAGCTGCCGACCACCTCATATGCGGTGCGATTATCGATGCTGTCCTTGGGGATATTCGGCCCGTGAATCCAGTTGAAATAGAGAGCCGTGTTCTTGGTTGGAGTAAATACGATCTGGCCGCCGTATGAGATTCCGTGATTGAATCTCTGGAATTCATCCCAGCCGTTGGTAACCAGAAACATGGCCGATATCTTGTTGTTGAACGCATAAGTAGCTTTGGCGCCAGTATGCGTAAACGGTACCCCAAAGCCGAAGATGAAGCCGCGGCTGAACTCGTCGTTGTAGCCATCGTAGCCGCCAATCACTTCCGAGCCCATGTGGGTGGCAAACTTTCCGGCATCGAATCGCAAACCTTTGCCGAGCGGCGCGATGTAGCTCAGGTACATCTCCGGGATGTCGACATGTTCGCCAAGCCCGGTCACCGGATTGCGAAACAATCCATAGGCTGCGGTAATTTCCGGTACCGCCGATCCGGCGAGCAAGTTGAAGCGAAAACCGAACTGCCTGGGTTTATCGATGGCCCGCTGGATCACCAGCTGTGCGACGTCCAGCTGCGGCTCTTCGTCAGCGTAGTCGAACACCCGATACTGGTTGATGCGATAAACCGGATCGTTCGTGTTGTAAACGAACGACAGCGAGGCGAAGCCGTTGACCGTGATTCCGCGCCACCATGAAGCGTTCTCGTCAGCCTTCACCGGAGACGGCGCAAGATTGACGGCAACCGAGGTAGACGCCGGCGCTTGGTCATCGGCGAGGTATTCAGCTGGGCAGCGAGCAAACAGGGGCGATGCAATGATCGCCCCTGCCAGAATCATGGTCGGGAACAGCCTGGGAAACCTGGCTGCATAGACTCACTTCCGCGGGCCGACCAGTTCCCCTTCTTCCACGGGTCCGGCATGCCTTTGATCGCCGTTGAACAGGTCCTCGACTTCCAGCGTTTCGTAAGCGTGCTCGCCATGGATCGACTCATCCAGGCCAATCTCTTCGCTCATCCTCTCCACTTTCACCGGGGTGAACATGTCGATGATGCGCAGCATGGCGTAGGTGAAGCCGAAAGCCCATACAGACGAGAACAGCAACGGCAACCAGTTGTTTAACAAAGAAGCCGGGATTGCCATAGAACAGTCCATTGGTGCCCGCTGGGTTGAACGCCTGTTGGCGAAGATGCCCAGCATCAGGATGCCGATGAACCCGCCGACGCCGTGCACGCCCCAGACGTCGAGCGCATCGTCCCAATGCAATTTGTTCTTCATTTCCACGGCAAAGTAGCAGACCATGCCGGAGACTACACCGAAGATCACGGCGGTCGAAGGTGAAACATAACCGGCGGCCGGAGTAATGGTCGCCAGCCCGGCAACCGCGCCGGTCAGCAGTCCCAGGAACTTCGGCTTTTTCTCCCGGAACCAGGCCACGATCAGCCAAGTCATCGCAGCAAACGAGGCCGCGATGTCGGTATTCAGAAATGCAGTGCCGGTCACGGAATCTACGCGCATCTCGCTGCCGGCATTAAATCCGTACCATCCGAACCACAGCAGGCCGGTGCCTAACGCAACCAGCGGAATGCTGTGCGGACCGCGGTCGAGAACGCGCCGCTTGCCCACATAAAGGACCGAGGCCAGGGCCGCCAATCCGGCGATGTTGTGGACCACGATGCCGCCGGCAAAGTCTTCCACGCCCCAGCGCTGCAGAATGCCTCCACCCCACACCATGTGTACGAATGGGAAGTAGACGAAGGTCAGCCACGCAGTGAGGAACAGGCAATAGGCTTTGAAGGTGACGCGGTTGGTGAAGGCGCCCGAGATCAGCGCGGGAGTGATGATGGCAAACATCATCTGGTAAGCGATGAAGACCATCGCCGGAATGGTGTCGTTCGGCCCCGATGGCGTGGTTAGATTGACTCCGTGCAGGCAGACTTTATCGAGGTTGCCGATGATTCCGTGCCAGTCGCCGCTGAAGCATAGCGAGTAGCCGTAGAGATACCAGATCACGGTGGTCCAGCCCATCGAAACGAAGCTCTGGATCATGATGGCCAGGACGTTCTTGCGTCCCACCAGGCCTCCATAGAAAAACGCGAGGCCCGGGGTCATCAGCATGACCAGGCTGGTGCACAGGATCATGAATCCTGTGTTACCGGTGTCGAGGTGAAGCATAGAAACCTCCGGAAACAGATGTTTGGCGGAGAGCAGTCTTCCCGCTGCAAAGCATGCAGGGGACAGAGGACGTCGCAAGGCTGGCCGTAAAAAATGTATTGGGGAACGGATCTCGAAGAGTTATGGGAACTCGGCGCCCCAAATCCGCAGATGCGAACTTGAGGTGGCATGAGGTCGTACGTAAGAACTGGGAGATCGTACTTAGCCTCGCGCTAACGTCAACTGGGCAGACGTCTAGCTACCGCGAGATAAGGCTGCTCCTGTCTCCTTCAGGGTGTCTGTGCAGCTTGTCACCGGCCCGCGTGATGGCCTGCCGGAATTACTGGCCGTAAGCCGCTTTGGGCGGCGGAGCTACCTGGTCAGCCGTTACGAAGACTGGTTCGATGTCGACCGGAATGTCGCCCAGCTTATCCAACGCCCGCTTGAACTCCGGACGTAGCACCCCGAGCGTGTCCAGCATCTTCTTCGCTCCGGCGTAATTGCCTTCGGCTTCCACCGTCAGCAGATCATGGGTGAGATCGCGGACCGCGTCCTTCATCTTGGAGTAATCAACGGCGAAGGTTCCGTCGGGCCGCGCCAAGAAGCCACCTTTATCGATCAGGTAGTTCACCTGCATAGCCATGCCCTTGCCGTGCGCCTCGCCCAATCCAAAGCGCAACGTCCGGAACGACGAGGCCAGGTAGGTGGTGTACAGTCGCTTCTCGGAATTGGCATCCGGCTTCAGAACGTCTGCCAGCCCCATCGCCTGCGCGTGCTCAATCAAGTATTGCAAGGCGAACAGCCCGGTAGCGTCGGCTTTGGCTTCTTCGATAGCGCTATAAAGTTCCTTCAATTCCGCCCGCGGCGTGGTGGCTTTCCCATTCACCGTGATCTGGTGCGGCCCCAGACCGTGACACAGTTCGTGGGTCAGGATGTGGGTGAAGAACGCTTCGAAGTTCACGTCGCCCTGTTCGTCGGCAATCAGCACGCGCTTGGAAATCGGCAGCAGGATCTGGTGAAACTTTGCTTCCTGAACATTTTTCAGCATGACGCGCTTGCTACCTTTTTCGGCGACCACGCGCTCGTCGTTCGGCAAGTTGTAAGCGGCAGTCTGCACCCCATGGTTGCCGTCGCCTGCGCTCATCACTTCGTTCACCACCCGGATGGGCGCCTGCGCTCCGATCTTCGGATTGCGGTATTTGGGATCAAGCGGCAGGTTGTTTTCGATCTCCTGCAAGTTCTTGGAGAACGCGCCCAGCTTGGCGCTCTCTTCTTCATCGCGCAGGTTGACGTAGGCTTCGTACGATGCCTTGTAGCCGAAGATCTCGTCGTTGTAGGTCTCGTACGGTCCGATGGTGATGTCGAGCGGGGCATCCAGATCCATCCAGGCCACGTCGCTCTCGTAGTAATCGTTGGAGAGGAAGGCCGCCGCGCGCGTCGTCAGGAAATGTTTGAGCGAGGGGTTGTCGGTCAGCGCCGCAGCTTCGTTTAGCAGCTTGGCAGCGCGGGCCAGCTCGTCTTTGTAAGCTTCGCTGTAAGGAACGATCTTGAAGCCGTGCTTGCCGTTCTCGCGAATCACGGTGAAAAAGCCTGTGGCTTCCTTCTGCTGGCTTTCCGGCAGCGTCTTCAGCCAGCTCTCAAATTGCTCTTTCGTCATCGATTCGGGATAGAAGTTTGCCCCCGGCAGCTTGTGCTCCGGCACGCCCTTGATGAATGCGGTGTTTCCGTCCAGCGCCGACCACGGACTTTTGTTGATCCAGAAATAATGCAGCTGGGCCTTACCCAGCGGCGAGGTTTCCTTTTGCAGCTTGGCGTAAAGCGCGTGATCGCCGCTCCAGTACTGCGTCATGAAGATGTCGTCGATGAGGCGAGCAGCTTCCACCAGTTTCACCAGCGCCTTGCGATCGCCCTCGGAAAGCTTGCTGGTATCGACATTGAGTTCCGTAGGCACGAAGCGCGCCGTCATCTTCTGCAACTGGCTGAGGTCGGGGGCCTGGGTGGCAAGTTCTTCACTGACTGAGGACATTACCGCTCCGATAGAAACAAAAAGTGCAAGTACCAGCAGGTGCTTCATGGAGTCTCCTGACGAAACTGGTCATGATAACGCAGGCAGGCGATTCGCGGCGGTGCGCTGTACTTCCAGCCAGCTCTCCAGCTCAGCTAGCGCGCGCTGGCAAACCATCGCATGACGCTGCTTCTTGTCGCGGATGCGGCGACGCGTTTGCTCATCCAGCGGCTGCAACAGATCGAAGGTGATGTTTGCCGGCTGGAAGTTTTTCGCGTCGGCGTGACAGATGTAGTTCACCAGCGCGCCGAATGCCGTGGCGCGCGGCGGAGCGACTGTCGCGATCCCTTGCGCCAGAGCGGCAGCATGCAAACCCGCAAGCAGGCCGGTGGCGATCGACTCGACGTAGCCTTCCACGCCGGAAATCTGTCCCGCGAAGAGAACATTGGGATGCTGCTTCATCTGCAAGGTCTCGCCCAGCAGCGTCGGCCCATTGATGTAGGTATTGCGATGGATTTGCCCGTAACGCAGAAACTTCGCGTTCTCCAAACCTGGGATGAGCCGCAGAATGCGCGCCTGTTCGCCGAACTTCAAATGGTTCTGGAAGCCGACGAGATTGTAGGAGTCGGCGCGCAGGTTCTCCTGCCGCAGCTGTACCACAGCGTAAGGCATCTGCCCGGTACGCGGATCGCGCAGGCCAACCGGCTTCATCGGCCCGAAGCGCAAGGTGTCGCGGCCTCGGCGGGCAATCTCCTCGATGGGCAGACAGCTTTCGAAGTAGTTCAGGTTCTCCCAATCTTTGGCATCGACCGAATGCGCTTCGATCAACGCGTCGAGAAAACCGTCGTACTCTTCCCTGGTCATCGGACAGTTGATATAGTCGGCGCTGCCCTTGTCATAGCGCGCCGCCATGTACACCCGCGACATATCGATGGAGTCGGCTTCCACGATGGGGCTGATGGAGTCGTAGAAATAAAGCTGTTCGCTGCCGCTGAGGCGCAGAATGTCGCGGGAGAGCTCGTCCGAAGTCAGCGGCCCGGTCGCGACAATGGTTACGCCGTCGCTCCCCTCGAGCGCCGTAACTTCCTCGCGTACAATCTCGATCAGCGGCTCATGCTCGATGGCGTTCGTTACGGCTTCCGCAAATTTCTCGCGATCGACAGCCAACGCGTGGCCGGCGGGAACGGCCGTAGCGTTCGCGATCTCCATTAGGAGTGAACCGGCTCGACGCATCTCCTCTTTCAGCAGCCACGGAGCCGTGTTCTCGGAGTCGGACTTCAGCGAGTTGGAGCACACCAGTTCGGCGAAGTTCGCTGTCTGGTGCGCGGGCGTCGAGCGTACCGGCCGCATCTCGAACAGTTGCACGGCGAGGCCGCGGCGGGCGCATTGCCAGGCTGCTTCCGAGCCGGCAAGTCCGGCCCCAATGATGCGAATAGGTTTGTTCATGAAAACGACGGCGTTCTTAAGCTATCATACGGACCTGTTGCAGGAGGACATTGCCATGGCCAGACTCCCTTACATCGAGATGAATGACGCTCCCGCCGAGGTCCGCGAGATTTACCAGACCGCCCTGGGCGGCAAACCCGGAAGCGTGCAGAAGCTGCTGGCCTATCGTCCTGAGGTGCTGCGAAGCTTTCTCGCGTTCTACGGAACCGTGGGCCGTGCTCTCGATCGGCGCGTCTATGAGATGGTCTACATCCGGGTGTCTGTCCTTAACCAGTGCCACTATTGAATGCAGCACCACATCGCTTCGTCGAAGCGAGTAGGGCTGACGAAACCAGATTGGGAGGCGCTGAAGACCGGGGAATACAGTGGGTTCCATCCCAAGGAGCAAGCCGCGCTCAACTTCGCCGATAAGCTTACCCGCGAGTTGCAAAACATTAATGACGCCGACATCGAAGCACTGAAGCCGCATTTCTCGGCAGAACAAATTGTCGACCTGGATGTGCTGGTAGGCTTGGTGAACTTAACCAACCGGCTGACCGATCCGCTGGGAGCAGACCTGGAGTTTCCGGAAGAAAAGATCTAGCCGGACGGGGGAATAGTTATTCCCCGCAGAGGACACGGAACGCACGGAGAAAAAATAGAGGAAAAGCGGGTCACCACAGAGGCACGGAGACACGGAGAATCAAGGAAAGTCCTACTACCTCTGTCATCCTGTGCGGAGCGCAGCGGAGTCGAAGGACCCCTATCCATTATTTATTTCTCTGTGCCTCCGTGCCTCTGTGGTGAACCGGAAATTACAAGATTACCCTCTCGTCCCCCACCCTCCGCGTCACGCGTTCGCGATCCAGATACTCCAGCAGCGGGATAGCGTACTTGCGGGTCACGCCGAACAGGTCCTTGAAATTACCGACGTTCAGCTTTGGAGTCTTTGTCTTTTGCGCGGCAATTTGTTTGCGCAAGGCGTCGAGCGCATCGCGATGAAATACCAGATCGTCCGCCAGCTTCACCAGCACCCGGTCGCGCAGCAGCAGGGTCACAATCTTTTGCGCGCGCACCTTGTCCACCGGTAACGACGCCAGCACGTCCTTCAGCAGGGGAACCGTTAGGCCTGCTTTCGCGAATGCCTGCTCGATCTGCGCCTTCGATTCAGCTTCATCGTCGCGCAGGACAACACCCTTGCCTGCGGCATGAACCGCCTCGCCGCTCACCTCGAGCTTCTTCGCGCGAACCAATGCGTCCAGTGCGCCACGAAAGACTTCCGTCCTCAGCCCCATCGACTCGCGCAGCTCTTCTTTGCTCATCCCCGCAACCAGCGGATTTGCTTTATGAAATGCGTCAACTTTCGCCGTCATCTGCGCGGTTAGCGATTCCAGAACCGCCAACGAAAGCAACAGGTCTTCCAGCCGCACCAGAGCGACAGCCCTGGCCAGTTCGGCCGCGATCTGCTGGACCCTCGCCGGCAGCCAGCCTGTCTCCGCTACAGCGTCGGCGAGCGACAGCCCATCGGCTCCCCTGCGCGCCACCCGAGCTAGCAGCGATTCCTGTGCGCTGCCCGCCGCCAGCTTTTGGAGAAATGCCATGCGCTCCGCAGCCTTAGTTCGTCGAGGCGGCTCCGCTGCGTCAAGCACTCTGCCGCCTCCGATGGTGATCAGCGGGGAAAACTGCCGCACGATAAAACGGTCTCCGGGGAGTAACAGCAGGGGCTCCTCCAGCTTTAGCCTTGCCAGCCCCGATTGCCCTGGCTCCAGCTGTTTCGCGCCCATCAAGCTCACTTCAGCGACGGTTTCGGCCGTGAACACGTGGAAGTGAACGCGTGCGCGATCGCGCAGCGGCTTGGCCGAACGCAACAGCTCGAGCGAAACGCTTACCCGCCGGCTCGGCCGAAACATCTCCGGTGGGGTCAGCATCATGCCGCGCGCCAACTCAGAGGTCTCGACCCCAGCCAGATTCAATGCCGTGCGCTGGCCGGCGATTGCCTGTTCCGCTGCCGCGCCATGAACCTGCACGCCGCGCACCCGCAGCCGCTTGCCCCCGGGGTGAACCTCCAGCTCCTGCTCTTTGCGGACCGTCCCCGAAATCAGCGTTCCAGTCACGACGGTTCCGAAACCTTTCATGCTGAACACACGGTCGATCGGCAGGCGGAAGACGGCCGTCGAATCCTTAGCCGGAATTTCGCCGGCTACTCGCGCCAACTCGCGCTTGAGCGTATGCAGCCCCGCACCGGTCTTCGAACTCACTGCGATGATGGGGGACGTTGCCGGATCGAGAAACGATCCTTTGAGAAATTCCACAACTTCGAGGGTGACGACTTCCAGCGTTTCAGGATCGACCATGTCCGACTTGGTCAGGACGGTGATCCCACGCTGCAGGGCCAGCAAGCGGCAAATGTCGAAGTGCTCGCGGGTCTGCGGCTTGATGGATTCGTCGGCGGCAATCACCAGCAGCGCCAGGTCGATTCCGCCGGTTCCGGCCAGCATGTTGCGCACAAACTTCTCGTGGCCGGGAACATCGACGAATCCGATACGAATCGGCTCACCGGATGGGGCGGCCAAGTCCAGGTTGGCAAAGCCGATATCGATGGTGATGCCGCGCCGTTTTTCCTCTTCCAGCCGGTCAGGGTCGATGCCTGTAAGGGCTCGTACCAGAGCGCTTTTCCCGTGATCAATATGGCCTGCGGTGCCGACGATGACCGCCTTCATGAACTGTAGTGTACCGGAGAGATTCTGGAACTCTAGTGGTGGTAAAGCTGAATCGCCTTTAGGGCCGTCGTGTGCGAAAATAGGGTAGAAACTCGCAATCGGCGGCCGGGTTTACTTAGGTTGCGCCATCCCTAGGAGGTTTTTGCTTCCTAAGGGTCAGGGGCGTCTAATGTACTTGAGCTCCAGGCGTTACCTGATCCAAACGGATGGCTTCAATCTTAATACCGCCAGACAGACCAACCCCGCTCCCTCCCCAGGAAGATAATCAGCTTGCGCTGTGGGACGCAGGTTCGCCTCCGGGAGGCGATCTAACTCCGCATATCCTTATTCAGTTAGAGGATGATCTTGAGCGCTCGCGCATGCGCGAAGCGTTCTGGATCTCGGTGGTCGTCCACCTGATGGTGGTCATCTTTCTGGTCTTTTCACCGCAACTGTTCCCCGGACTCAGAGGGGTGGTGCTGAGTAATCCCGCCGACCTGATGCAGAACCAGCAAATGACCTATCTGGATCTGCCACCGGACATGCAGAAAGCGCCCAAGATTCCGCCCAAGACGAATGTTTTGTCGGACAAGAATCGCATCGCCGAGAGCCGCCATCCTACCCTGGACAAAAAGACGCTGGAAGAATTGAAGCGCGCGGGTCCGCCGAAGCTGCCCGCTCCGCCGGTACAACAGGCTCGCAACACGCCGCCGCAGCCGATGAAGCAGGCACAGCAGTCGCCGCCTCAGCAGCAGCAGCAGCAACCCAGCCAGGCGCAGGGCCAGCAGCAGGCACAGCTACAGAACGGTATTCCGCAAGACAATCCTCGTCTGCCGCAGCAGCAGCAAGGGACGCCGAAGTTTCCCGGCAATCTGGCCGGCATGATGTCGCCCGGGTCGTCGATTGAGCAGGCCGCTCGTGCCGTGGCTGCACATCGCGGTGGCGGAACCTATGGCGGAGGCGGTGGCGACTACGGAGCGGGAAGAGGCGGCAGCAATGCCCGCGTGCAAGGAAATCTTGAAGTTCTCAGCGATACCGAAGGCGTCGACTTCGGCCCTTACCTGGAGCGCGTGCTGCAAGCGGTGCGAATGAACTGGTACAACATCATCCCTGAAGAGGCGCGGCCTCCGCTGATGAAGAAGGGCAAAGTGGCCATCGAGTTTGCCATCCTGAAAGACGGCAAGGTGGCCGGCATGAAGCTGGTTGGCCCGTCCGGCGATGTCTCACTGGATCGCGCGGCCTGGGGCGGTATTACGGCGTCGGTTCCATTCGCACCCTTGCCCGGCGAATACCACGGCCCTTACCTGGCGCTGCGTTTCCACTTCTATTACAACCCCGCCAAGGGCGACATTGAATAGCGTTTGATGTAGTTTGTCAGCCCGAGCGCAGCCGAGGGATCTGCGGTTTTCGTGCCGGCAAGTATTCGTACGTCGGCTGAAATTCGTGATCAGGATAGAGGTCCTTCGACTCCGCTGCGCTCCGCTCAGGATGACAGAGTTAGGTAGTTGCGCCTTCGCGCAAGATAACAGCTCGATCCTAGTCGCCGGCCTAGCGCAAGATGGCAATTAGACGTTGAGATGCGCCTTTGCTCGAATGATGGCAGCGGTAGCTGACGGTTGACGGACAACTGACAACCACTTCCTTACAACCGTTGTTTCACGCTGCCTTCGGCTCACGAAACACTTTTGGCGCAATCACCATCAGCAACGCAACAATCAGCGCATAGCAGGCTACTGTCGGCAGGGCTTGCTTGTTGTGCATGTAGCGTCCTGAGAGCAGCAGTGCCAGTCCGACATGGCGATTGGCGTTGCTCACCGCCAGGGTGCGTACCGACGTGCGGTCCCGCTTCAGCAGCAGGTACACGGAAGCGATGGACGCCACCATGAGCAGCGCAGCCGCCACCAGTACCCAAAGCGTTATGTGCGTCAGCTCCGATCGCATCTTCCACAACAGGGCGGCGAATATCAGGGTCAACACGGCGTTGCCCAGGATCGTCAGCTTGGGCTGCGCCTTGCGGGAGAACCCGGGCGCGAAGTACATCAGGGCGATGCCCACGAGCAGCGGGATCAGCTCTTTCTCCGCAATCTGCGCCAGCAGGTCCCGTGGAGGGATCCAGATGTTGCGGTCGTATAGTTTGGCCGCGCTGAATACCACCAGCGGAATCATGATGGGCGTCAGCATCGCGCCCCAGACCTGGTAGGCCGCTGCCAGATGCATGTCGAAGCCGCGCCGGGCCAGGTTGCGCGTCAGTAAAGGCGCGCCGGGCGTGGCTCCCACCATGAACAGGCCGGCAGTTTCCGACAGCGTGAGCGGAAAGATGTGCGCCAGCAGCAACGCAACCGCGGGCGGAATGATGAAGGTCGCCAGCAGCAGACGCGTCCAGGAGTCGAGCGTCTGCCGGCGCCAGTTAGCGACGAGCTCCGACAAGCGCAAGCTCATGCCGATCGACACCATCAACACGAAGACAGACGCGGGGAGGAGAAGTTTCATCATGGTTGAGGTCGCAGCTCCGCATTATGGCCTGCAATTGTCGTAGTGTTGTGCGCTGCTCGAGTTTCAGGATACGGCCTGTGTCAATGCAGTGAGGTTGTCTTTCGAAACTCGAAACCTGAAACTCGAAACTGCCTTTAGGAAGCTCCTATAATCAAACCCTATGCCCTCATTCCCTGAGATTGACGAGCAACTGGCCTACCTGCGCAAGGGCGCGGCCGAGATCATTCGCGAGAGCGACCTGCGCGAGCGGCTGGAGAAATCGCGTCAATCGGGTAAGCCCATGCGGGTAAAGGCCGGCTTCGATCCCACGGCGCCCGACCTGCATCTCGGCCACACCGTCCTGATGCGCAAGCTGAAACACTTCCAGGATATGGGCCACACCGTCATCTTCCTGATCGGCGACTTCACCGGGCTGATCGGCGATCCTACGGGACGCTCGGCCACGCGGCCGCCGCTCTCGCGCGAGCAGATCAACCAGAACGCCGAAACCTACAAGGCGCAGGTTTTTAAAATCCTCGACCGCGAAAAGACCGAAGTGCGCTTCAACAGCGAGTGGCTCGACAAGCTGGGCTACGAAGGCATCATTCGCCTGGCCGCCAAATACACGGTCTCGCAGATGCTGGAGCGCGAGGACTTTCACAAGCGCTTCATGGAAGAAAAGCCCATCGCCTTGCACGAGCTGCTGTACCCGCTGGCCCAGGGATACGACTCGGTCGCGCTCGAGGCTGACGTCGAGCTTGGCGGCACCGATCAGAAATTTAACTTGCTGGTAGGCCGCGAGCTGCAACGTCATTACGGCCAGCCGCCACAGATCGTGCTGACCACGCCGCTGCTGGAAGGCACTGACGGCGTGCAGAAGATGTCGAAGTCGTACGGCAATTACATCGGCATCACCGAAGCGCCGCAGGAAATGTTTGGCAAAGTGATGTCAATCTCCGATGACCTGATGTGGCGCTATTACGAGTTGGTCACCGACGTGAGCATGGCGGACATCGAGCGCATGAAGGCCGATGTCGCGAGCGGCGCGGCGCACCCCATGAAGCTGAAGCAGGAGCTGGGCAAGCGAATTGTCACCGACTTCCACTGGGCGGCGGCAGCGGAGCAGGCGGCGCAGGACTGGTCGCGCATGTTCCAGAAGGACGAGACGCCGGAAGATTTGCCGGTGATTACCGTGAAGTTCGAGGACGTGGCTGCTCCCAATGCTTCGACCAGCGACGGCGCAGTTCAGGTGAAGCTCGACAAGCTGCTGGCGCGGACAGGCCTGGCGACATCGGTAACCGATGGCCTGCGCAAAGTGAAGCAAAACGCAGTGAAGGTCGACGGCGAGCTCAAGACGGAGCTGGTGGTCGCGGTGAAGTTGGGCAGCGAGTTCACGCTGCGCGCAGGCAAGAAGATGGTGAAGGTGGCGATCAGCAACTAGTGGGCGATGCAGTTTGCAAAGCTCGCTTCGCGCTGAGAATCGTCATTGAGAAGCACCGCCATTGTCGAAAGGGTGTGTGGCTTTGCTACACGAACGGGACAGCAGGTCCCTCCGCTACGCTTCGCTCCGGTCGGGATGACAAACTTGTGCTTCGTTCCGCTGGGGTGATTGTCATCACGAGCGCAGCGAGGGATCTGCTCTTCTTCCCGTCGCAATGCACCGCAGATTCCTCGCGGCCAAAAGCTGCCACCCGTAAATGGCAATTTCAAACGAAACCGCTTTTACCTTTTCGAAACATGCCACAATAATGAACACTTGCCCGGACCATCGCTGATCCGACGGTGTTCATATCCTCATGGCAACTCGCATCTCTTTCATCGTGGTCGCGCTGGCGCTGGTAGGCGCCGCCTTCTGGGCCTACCACCACGACGACCGCATCAGCACCAACGCCGCGCAGGTCGCCTTGGGCGATCCCAACGAAGTGGTGCGCGAGTTACTTGGCGAGCCCAGCAGCCAAGGGCCGTGCGGCTCGCTGACTCCGACTCCCTCCGGCTGCACCACCGAATACGTTTACCGCTATTACTACTCCATCTTTCAGCCGCGATATGAAGTGATCTGGTTCGACCACGCCGGCAAAGTCCTGGGCGAGCAGAACGTGAAGTCGCCTTTCTGAACATTACGTGCAACGGCGCTAAACTGCTTTCGCGGAATCCTGTTCGAGACAATCAGCCCAGGCCCGTTGCGCGCAAAAAAATTGGGTGCAGCCGAAGCCGCACCCGCACAGAACCGTCTAGCAGCTACTTCTTAACTCCCTTCGGACCGGCCGCCTTCACTTCTGCCGGCGCGTCAAACTTTTCGAAGTTCTTGGCGAAACGCTCGGACAGCTCGGTCGCCATCTTGTCGTAGGCCGCCTTGTCCTTCCATGAATTCCGCGGAGCCAGCAGCTCTGACGGAACGCCGGGACAGCTCTTCGGAATGCTGAGCCCAAAGGCCGGCTCGATTTCAAACTCCGATGTTCCCAGCTTGCCTTCCACCAGGGCTTCGACCATCGCGCGCGTGTACGGCAGGCTCATGCGCTTGCCGATGCCGTAAGGACCGCCTTGCCAGCCGGTGTTCACCAGCCAGCATTGCGCGCCATGCTGGTTCAGGCGCTGGCGGAGCATCTCGGCATAAACCTTCGGCGGCAGCGGCATAAACGGAGCACCAAAGCAGGTGGAGAACGTCGCCTGCGGCTCTGTCACTCCCGCTTCGGTTCCGGCCACCTTCGCGGTATAGCCCGACATGAAGTGATACATCGCCTGCTCAGGGGTTAGCTTCGAGACTGGAGGCAGCACGCCGAAGGCGTCAGCCGTTAGGAAGACAACGTTCTTGGGATGACCGCCAAGCCCGGGGATCACGGCGTTCTCGATGAACTCCACTGGGTATGCGGCGCGCGTGTTCTCGGTCTTGCTGTCGTCGTCGTAATTGGGAATGCGAGTGAGCGGATCGAGCACCACGTTCTCCAGCACGGAGCCGAAGTGGAGAGCGTTGTAGATCTGCGGCTCGGTTTCCGGCGAGAGTCTGATGCACTTGGCGTAGCAGCCGCCTTCGAAGTTGAAGATACCGGTGGCGCTCCAGCCATGCTCATCGTCCCCAATCAGCCGGCGCGTGGGATCAGCGGAGAGGGTGGTTTTGCCGGTGCCCGACAGCCCGAAGAACAGGGCGGTAACGCCATCCTGCCCGACATTGGCCGAGCAGTGCATAGGGAACACGTTACGCTCCGGCAGCAGGAAATTCATGATGCCGAAGATGGACTTCTTCATCTCGCCGGCATACTGCGTGCCGCCGATGAGCACAATCTTCTTAGTGAAGTTGACCAGGACGAAGAATTCGGAGTTGGTGCCATCGCGTTTGGGGTCAGCCTTGAAGCTGGGTGCGCTGACGATGGTGAATTCGGGGTGATGTGACTTCAGCTCTTCTGCCGTGGGCCGGATGAACAGTTGCCGGACAAACAGGTTGTGCCAGGCATATTCGTTGATGATCTGGATGGGCAGCCGGTACTTGGGATCGGCGCCGCAAAAGAGGTCCTGCACAAAAAGCTCTTTGCCGCCGAGGTAGTCGAGCACCCGATCGTACAGTGCGTCGAACTTCTCAGCAGGGAAGGGTTGGTTAGCGGTGCCCCAGGCTACCTTGTTTTCGGTGACAGCGTCCTTGATGGTGAACTTGTCTTTAGGGGAGCGGCCGGTGCGCTTGCCGGTTTCAGCCACCAGAGAACCACGTGCCGCCAGTTCGGCTTCGCCGCGGCGTATTGCAGCTTCCACCAGCTGAGCAGGAAATAAATTGCGATGAACGTTATTAGACCCGAGAAGTTGCGAAACCTCCGGAGTTTGCAGGACAGAGGACATAAATAGCTCCTTTAAGAAAGCCAAAGAAATGCGGCGTAAAACGAATTCAAACCTGGGATCGCGCAGTAACAGAGACTCGATTGAGCAATAAAAAAGGCCCGCTCAAAGGGCCTTAACGGGCGACAGGCTGGTGGGCTTCATCCATTACCGCCTTCAGATGATCGAGCGTCTCCTGTACTGTCAGGGTGTACATTTCGCGCCCGTTGTCCTCGCCTGTTTCGATCGCCCACTTCAAGTAATGACCCGCAATCTGTACTGCCATAGGATCGCTGATGACTTTTCCGGTTTGCTGGTTGTATTCCACCCAGGCTACGTGAGGAAGAGCAATCCATACCGGGCGTTCATCCGCCAGAAACTTTATGTCGATTGCGTCGGCATGTCGAGTGGAAATGGCAGCAATCAGTGCTTGATAGCGGCAGTGCACACGCTTCCCCGACCAGCGGTCGGCCACCTTGAAGTCATCATACATATCCAAGAATGATATCCGACAGCCAAGCACAGGGGCAATCTTTACCGGGGTTCACCGCCAGAAACGGGCTTTTGCCTAAGTCCGCTCTCGGACCTCGCCCAGCTGCACCGGCACGTTCATCTTTCTGCGGCCGCGGTAGATGGTGACGAAAACCTTGTCGCCGGCGCGATGCTTGTTCATCGCGTTGGCCAGGTCCTGCTGATCGCCGATGGGATCGTTGTCGATGGCCACGATGAGATCGCCGCCAATCATGATGGGCGTGGCGCCCAGATAAGCCCGCTCCGAGCCGCCCTTCAGCCCGGCGCGATCCGCCGCTCCGCCCTGCACCACCCGCACGATCAAGATGCCGTAATCAGCGGGCAACCCTATCTCCTGCGCCAACTCGGGCCCGATAGGCAGCGATACGATGCCCAGCGATGGCCGCTTAACCGACCCCAGAGTGATGAGGTCGTTGAGCACCGCCTTGGCTGTGTTGATGGGAATCGCAAAGCCAATGCCGGCACTCTGGTTCGAGCCGCCGGTGGCGATCATGCTATTGATGCCGATAACCTCGCCGTGCGAGTTCAGCAGCGGTCCGCCGGAGTTGCCGGGATTGATGGCAGCGTCAGTCTGGATCGCCTCTTCAATGTAGGCGCCTTCCGGGCTGCGGATAGGCCGCAGCGAGCTGATTATGCCGCGGGTCATGGTTCCTGCAAGGCCAAACGGATTGCCGATAGCAAATACCTTCTGCCCAACTTGAAGATTCTTGGAGTCGCCGAGCACTGCTGCAACCACTTCAGGCGCCTTGATCTGGATGACCGCCAGATCGTGAGCGCGATCGCGTCCGATCACCGTGGCCTTATAGGTCTTCTTGTTGTGCAGGGTCACTTCCAGTTGCGAGGCGTCTCCCACAACGTGGTAGTTGGTGAGGATGTGTCCTTCCTTATCGATGATGAAGCCGGAACCCTGGCCCTCCTCCGGCACCGGGCCGTAGAAGAAATCGTAAGCCACGGTTTTGGAGGTGATGTTCACCACCGAAGGAATTACCCGTCGATAAACGTCGATGTTGTTCTGTTCTTCCGGGTCGAGCTTCTCGGGACCGGCGGCCTCGCTAAGTTCGACGTGTGTCGGACGCGAGATGATTTCGGCGGCAGGGTTGATGCCCTGATGATGAGTGGTGAACCAATAAAAGGTTCCGGCAAGGAGCACACCAAGGAAAAAAGGTCGCGCAAATTTCATGGCTGTATGTGTCAGGATTCCCGCTCGTCGCGAGTTGACGAACAGGAAATAGACGATCCTTATCTAAAAGTGTAACGAAACCGCGGCAATTTGGACATCCGGGATGGTATCTGCTGATTTGTCATCACGAGGAGTGGATTCAGCCCGACGAGGGATCTGCTGCTCCGCGCTCTGGGCGGCCAAGCGCCAGCAACTCCTGCCAAATTCTCTCCACCTGCCGCTCCGTGTCTTCAATCGTTCCGGAGTTCTCGATGACATAGTCCGCATAGCTGGCTTTCTGTACGTCGCTGAATTGCGCTGCGCTTCGGCGTTCGACCTCAGCGCGCGCGGCTTCCAGCGAAACTCCCATGCGATACGCGTAATGCCGAACTTTGCTGTCCAAATCGCAGGTCACGACGATGATCTTGTCGAAGTCTTTTCCGGCGCCGGCCTCAAGGATCAGCGCGGCTTCTATGACAGCGATGCCATGCGGATCGTCGCGCTCGACCTCTGTCATCCAGCGTCTCTGCGCAACCCCAACGGCCGGATGAACGATCGCGTTCAGTTCGGCGATGCGGTCCGGAAACGCAAGATTAGCCAGCCGTCCACGATGGATCGTGCCATCCGGATTGCAAATGTCGCGGCCAAAGTTTCGAAGAACCTCGCCGTAGGTCGGAGTGCCCGGCTCGTACAGCCGATGGGCAAGCGTGTCGGCCTGAAGGAAGTGGGCTCCTCGCTTTACCAGCATCTCGGCGACCGTGGATTTCCCGCAGGCAATGCCGCCGGTAAGTCCTACCCGAAGCATCCGTCACCGCATGTCGTCGAATATCGAACTCGCATAAGCGAAGTGAGGCCGAAGGCAGTATATAGGCTCGCGCAAAAGTTGCGTCAGTAGGCGTCATCGGAAGCAGAGCGTCGCACTGCCGGGAATGTCACTCGGTAGTCCAGAATACGGCGTGCCAGATCGTCGGTTGAGTTCGTGGAATTCGCCAGGATGACCACGCCCACTTTCCGCCGCGGCTCATAGCCGACGAAGGCATGGTAGCCATTGGTGCCCCCGTTATGCCACACCATTTCCGACGGTGACAAAAAGATGTGCCAGCCCAGCGCGATCTCAACTCCGGAAGAAGCCTCTTTACGCACCTTGAGCATCTTCTTCATCGCCGGCTCCAGCGGTGTCTTGGTGAAGCCCATGTTCGCCGCCAGAAATGTCAGCATGTCATCGGCATCGGAGCGAATGGCCCCCGCGTAGGCCATCGCCTCCATGATCAGGCTTGGAGCGGGCCGCAGCTTGTCGTCATGACCGGGCGCGAGATTCTGTTGCATTTCCGGAGTAGGGACCATCGCGGTGTCATTCATGTTCAGTGGCCCAGTGATACGCGTACGCAGCAGGGTGTCGTAATCCATGCCTGCCTTCAGCGCCAGCGCGTGACCGAGCAGCCCGACGCCAAGATTGGAATAGTCATACTTCGCGCCGGGATCGCGGGTGAGCGTGTAGTTCGACAGAAACTCGTACAACTGCGCCACCGTATAGCCGTCAACGAAGTTTGAGGGCATGCGCGGCAGCCCGGAATGATGCGTCGCCAATTCAAGCAGCGTGATCTGCTTGCCGTTGCGCGTCGGCATATGGACCGAGTCAGGCAGATACATCGAAACCGGGTCGGAGAGCTTAACTTCCCCATGTACCACCATGTCAGACAGCAGCAGGCAGGTGAAAACCTTCGTGATGGAGCCGATCTCGAAGATGGTTTTCGCGTTGGGCTCGCGCGCATCGTTCTTATCGAACTTGCCGTAGCTGTAGACCTAGCGGCCATGCTTGGTGATGATGCCGACCACGATGGCATCGGTCTTATGGTCTACGTCGACCGCCTGCACCATCATGCGCCGGATTTCGGCCTGGTTGGCCAACCGCGGCGGCATGTCCTGAGCGCTGCCGCCGATGCGCAACGCCAGGCACAACAAGAGGAGGACAGCAGACTTCGTGGCAAGGGGCCGGGACCGCATAGGTCGATTAGCATACTTCATCCGAGGCGAGGAAAACTTGCACCCCCAGTGCAAACCGTCATGGCTTCCATTTTCCGCCGATCTCAAGCAGAATGTTTGGGCTTAATCAGGCTTCGTCATCGCTGATCAGCGCCGATGTCAGCAGGAGTCGGCAATCTTGTAGTCGTCCAGCCAGCTTGCCAGCGTAGTTCTCGGCGGGCGATGAGGAGCGATGCACAATGCGGCTTTCAGGTACCTCGTTCATCTTATTTTTGACTTTGACTTTGCTGGCGGCAGGAGCTTGTGCCCAGGCTCCGCCACCTGCCACCACCCCGACATTTCACGGAAGCTATGAGCAGCTGAAGCCGCAGCAGAAGCAGCTGATCGACGACTGGTATGTCGAATACGACAAGATGATGCACGAGGACCTGCCGCCCTCGGACTATAACCAGCTTTCGCTCTCTGTCCGCACCACCTTCGAAGCCATTACCCACGCGTTGATGACCACCAAGCTGACCAACCAATCCGGTCAGTCGCTGGGCAATGCGCTGGACTTGGTGAAGTCGATTGAGACGATTAACGGCAAGGTGCCGAAGGCGCGCGGCGACCTGCAATTCCGCATGTACGTCATCCTGAAACCCGACGCCTTGCAGAAGCTGAAAGACTCGAGCGAGTTTTTTCGCGATCGCGACAATACGGTCTACCACCACGGCTACCCGATGAACTATCGCCAGGACGGAGGCGTGCCCTCGATCCAGGTTTCGATGGCGCGAGATGGACGCCACGCTGACATTGATGTTGATTACCGCTCCTCGAAGTTTCCCGGGGCTCTGGTCAACGGTCATCTTTCGGCTTCGAACTCCGATGTGCGCGCCGGCAACAATACCCAGCGGCATCTCCAGCGCTGGGAAGGGCTGACCGATTGGTGGCGAAATCTTTTTGGCCTCGACCTGGGCGAGCCGGACACGGCCGAGACCATCGCTGCCTCTGGAGAAATTCCGGCCGTCCCGCGTAAGGCCGGAGACAAGCTCGATGATGCGGTTCATGACTTCCTGAGCTCGTGGCTGGTGGAGCAAAAGCCGGAGCTTGCAGCCGCGTACCTATCAAAGCGTTCGTACGCGTGCCTGGAGGAATACGGCCCGCAGTCGGGCACCGTGATCAACACGACGGCAGCCCCGTACCTTGCCGCTCGAGACATGGCTGCCACCAATAAGCTTCTAGGCAAACCCGCGAGCCTGGAAGAAGTGGTAAAGATCACCGCCGTGAATGACTCCCGCTTGAAGCTGGTGAAGCAGCAATACGGAAACATCTTCGCCATCTACCGCGTCCCCGACGGCGTTGCGCCGGACTTCGAGTGCGACGATCGCCAGGCCCTGCAAGACTTCGAGACCGCTCGCGAGACTAGCAACGCCAAAAAAGAGGGTCGATACTATACGGCCACGTTCCGCCTTCAGCCTCCCAAGGGCAAAGGGCAGGTGATCACCCTGCTCTGGACCAAAGAAGGAGCGTACTGGAAGGTGATTTCGTGGGATGTGGAGCCGGAGGACAGCAAGCCCGACGAAGTGCCGGACACGCGCCGCGCTCAAGTTTCTCCGCCTGTTACAGAGGAGCACACGAAAGGTGAAGCAGCCCAGCTCAAGGCCACCGACGAATTCCTGAAGTCGTGGCTGGTGCAGAAAAACTACGACGCGGCGACCAGTTATTTTTCGCAGCGCAGCTATGCTTGCGTCGATCTGTATGTGGAGCCCGGCCAGCCGCAGCCTAAAACGCCGGAGCAGTACACCGGCTCCATTCGCGATGCGCTCACTACGATTGCGCAGGATGTCGGCCAGTCCCAGCACATCCCCGAGGTAGTGGAGGCAGTCGCGCCGCAGCACGCTGATCTCAAGGCCGTGTCGCACTCTGGGCAAGACGCGTACACCGTCGTCGCTGTTCCGGATTATCTTGTCACCGATCTGATGTGTGAGAAAGAGTCGCGGCAGCATCCCTATCAGCCCGGCCCGGCAGAGACGCAGCCTGCTACCTACAGCGGCTACTACGGCGTGCTGCTGGCTCTGCGCACTCCGGGAGAACACTCGGCGTCGCTGGCGTTTTTGTGGGCGAAAGAGAATGGTCAGTGGAAGATCGTGGCCTACGATCTGCTGGCGCCCTAGCGATCCGGGGCAGAACATCCGAGGCGATCGCAGTACCCTGACCTGTGTCAAGGCCAACAAACAATCCACCACGGAGTTCACGGAGCACACAGGGCAAATAAAAATCTCCGTGTGTCCGTGTTCTCTGTGGTGAGAGCCTTTCTGGCGCCGCGTATCGGCCGGGATAGACTAGCGAGCCGCGACCTCTCCCACCTTGTGCCCGCGGCGCAGCTTGGCCGCTTTCACAGTGTTGCTCATCAGCATCGCGATGGTGAGTGGGCCGACTCCTCCCGGAACCGGCGTCAATGCTCCCGCGACCTCGGCGACCTTGGGATGCACATCGCCCATCAGGGTTGAGCCCTTGGCAGCAAAGTCGCGCTCGCGCTTCTCGTTGCCGGCAAAAAACTCCTTGAACTCAGCCGGAGCGGTAACGGTATTCATTCCGACATCGATGACAGTAGCGCCCGGCTTCACGAAATCCGGGGTGATCATGCCGGCCTTGCCGATAGCAGCCACCAGGATGTCCGCCCGGCGGCACACCCCCGGCAGATCGCGCGTCTTGGAGTGGCACACCGTGACCGTGGCATTGCCATTGAGCAGCAGCATGGCGACCGGCTTGCCAACGATGTCGCTGCGGCCGACGACCACGGCTTCGGCGCCGGCGATAGGAATGTTGCTGCGCTTGAGCATCTCGATGATGCCCGCCGGGGTGCACGGCACCAGGCCGGGCCGCTGCGTGGAGAGATAGCCAACGTTCATGGGATGAAAGCCGTCGACGTCTTTCTCGGGCGAGACGGCCAGCAGAACTTTCTTGGAGTCGACGCCCGCGGGAAGTGGCAACTGCACCAGGATGCCGTCAATTTCATCGCGGCGGTTGAGATCGTCCACCAGCGCCAGCAGTTCGTCCGTGGTGACCGTGTCGGGCGGAGTGTGCTTCTCGCTGTAAATGCCCAGCTGCTCGCAGCTCTTGACCTTGTTGCGTACGTAGATCTCCGACGCAGGATTGTGGCCGGCCAGCACCACGGCCAGTCCCGGACGCAAGCCGCCCGCAGTGAGTTCCTTTACCTCTTCGCCGACTTCGGCCTTGATTTGGGCCGCGACTTTGACACCGTCGAGAATGATGGCTGACATGAGCGCTCCTTACTGTAAGCAATGAATATCTAGTTTATCGCGGAGCGGGCTACGGCCTCTCCGCTACAATAGAGGTCATGATTTCGCCTGACCTGCTGGAGATTCTCGCTTGTCCTGTCTGCCGGAAGCCCCTGGTATTGCGCGGCGAAGAGAGCCTGAAGTGCAACGAGTGCAAGCGCGTTTATCCCATCCGCAACGGAATTCCCATCCTGCTGGAACCTGAGGCCACCATCGAACAAGTGTGACAGCCGGCAAGGCTTTCGCGTCCTGTAAGGCCTGAGCGGCGGAGGATTGCAGCTGCTCTGGCAGTCAGCGCTGCTGGAAACTTTCCCGCCCAAGAAGCAAGGGCACAGCCATGGGGGCCTTCGGGCTGGGCAACATTATTGCTCCGATTGTGGGGCCGATCCTCGGCGGCTGGATCACCTACAACTACACTGGCGCTGGATCTTCTACATCAATCTGCCGGTCGGCATCTTGTCGCTGTTGACGGTCAGTATGTTTTGTTATCGACACGCCTCGCTGAGCCCGAACCTGAGCTGGTGGGCGCTACCGCCTTCGACTGACCGGCTCATATTCACCACAGAGACACGGAGTCACAGAGACAGATTTTAGAAAGCAAACCTCCGTCTCTCGGTGCCTCTGTGGTTAAAACAACCTGTCTCACGCTGTCCGCCCAGTACAATCAAGCGAATGGACGCTAGGCCCACGACGCTTGGCCTGCCGTATCGCGGACGGATTGCTCCCTCGCCGACCGGGTTGCTTCATGTTGGCCACGCCTGCACCTTTTGGGTGGCGTACCAGCGCTCTCTTCAGCATCACGGGAGCCTCATCTTTCGTAACGAAGATCTCGACCCGCAGCGCTCGAAGCCCGAGTACGCGCAGTCGATGCTGGACGATCTGAAGTGGCTCGGCATGCGCTGGCAGGAAGGTCCGGATATCGGCGGCGCGTTCGCACCGTATGAGCAGAGCCGGCGTTGTGACCACTACTTAGCTGCGTGGCGAAAGCTGCGCGACGGAAGTTTTATTTATCCGTGCACCTGCTCGCGTAGGGATTTGGCAGCGGCTGCGGCGGCTCCAAACGAAGGCGATGACGAGCCGCTTTATTCCGGGCGGTGCCGCGGGAAGATCGCAGAGGCCAAAAATTATCACTTCCCCAAGGGCGTGAACTGGCGGTTCCGAGCGCCTGACGGCGAGGCAGTCACTTTTCAGGACCGGCGACAGGGATCCCAACGTTTTGTGGCTGGCGAAGATTTCGGCGACTTCGTGGTCTGGCGGCGCGACGATGTTCCGGCCTATCAGCTGGCGGTGGTCGCCGATGACGCCGCCATGCAGATCACCGAGGTGGTGCGCGGTGCCGACCTCCTGAAATCAACCGCGCGGCAGTTGCTGCTGATTCGCGCGCTCGGAATGGCCGTTCCGGCGTATTACCATTGCGATCTGGTGCGGGACGAGGTGGGAACACGCCTGGCCAAACGCCACGATTCGCTTAGCCTGCGAACCTTGAGCGAGCAGGGACTCCTTCCTCAAGATGTCTTAAAGATGTGCATAGGCCGGGGCTGAAGGTACCTATGCGTTAACCGCCGTCGATCCTGGTCTGAAATGTGTGAGTGGGAACCTATGTCGTCCCTACGGGACTCGCATCAATTTCCCACTTACCCAGCACTCCGCCATCCCACCCCAATTCGCGCAAAAGCAGCGCGACTTGGGGACCCCGGTTCGGCTGCGTGCTGGCTGAGCTCTTCCGCGCATACGGCGCTGGTTTCTCGGCCGCTGAACTTCCCCACCAACTCGAATCTCCAGTTCTCACGCAAACACTGAAGACCAGGGCCTCCACCTAAGGCAAGCTCTTCGATCGGGCAAACGCTTCCACTGCCTGCCATCCGATGGTCAATTGGGTCGCATTTGCACGACGCGTTTTTCGAGTGTATCGTCTCGCCCATAGCGAGGAGGAAAGCTCGATGCGCTTAAATTGGGGAGCCGTGGCAGCCGCGGCGGTATTGGATTGGCTGTTAGGCGCAGTGTGGTTCACGGTATTTGCCACGCAGTGGAGGGCCGGATTGCGCATGGCGCCCGAGGAGTTGCAGGCCTACATGTCGCATCCCAACTACTGGCCATACCTGATTGCGCTTCTGTGCAGTTTCCTCATGGCTTACGTGATCGCCCGCCTGGTGGGCGGCTCTGAGACGCATGGCCTGTTTCGCGGCATGATGGTTGGCGCTCTGGTCGGACTGGCCGCTGCGATGGCGATGTCCACCGAGATGGTGTTCGAGATCCGAGCCGGATCCTTCATCCTAATCTCTGCGGCGTATCCATTTCTAGGCTGCATCCTGATGGGAATAATTATTGGAGCATGGAAGCCTCGGGCGGTCGCCGCGGTAGGCATCCCAGTGCAACGATGAAAATTCAGGGCAAGATTGTAAATAACTACGTGAAGGTGCTGACCGGTTTGGACCAGTTACCGGGTCCCAGCGGCGAACGTTATATTGAATTATTCCGCCACGGCACGTTGAGTGTCGAATTATATGCGCCTCGCGGAAACGACCTTCAAACGCCGCATACTCGAGACGAGATCTACGTCATCATCAGCGGAAAAGGACGTTTCCGTCACAAGTCGCAAGAGACCAGCTTCGGTCCTGGGGATTTGCTTTTTGTGCCCGCGGGTGAACCGCATCAGTTTGTTGAGTTCGGCGACGACTTCGCCACCTGGGTTTTCTTCTACGGACCTGAGGGCGGCGAGGCCGAGGTGGTCTAAAGGCAGTTGTCAGTTGTCAGAGAATACCTGTAATACGACTATTTATTCCCCCGTGTAGCTCACCAGCCAGATAGAGTTCGATCCGTCGTCGGTCACCAACAGCGAGCCGTCAGGCGCGACGGCAACGCCCACGGGGCGTCCCCACACATCGCCATTGGGCAGCACGAATCCGGTCAGGAAGTCTTCATATTCGCCGCTTGCGTTGCCGGTCTGATGTAACGGCACGCGAACTACCTCGTAGCCGGTCCGCGGCTTGCGATTCCACGAGCCGTGTTGTGAGGCAAATACGTCGCCTTGATACTCCGCCGGAAACTGTTTGCCTTCGTAAAACACCATTCCCAGCGAAGCATTGTGCGCCTGTAGCAGCACATCAGGAACGATAACCTTGCTCTTCAGTTCAGGATGCTTGCCTTTGAGCCGCGGGTCGGGATTGCCACCGATGTAGAAATACGGCCAGCCGTAGAAGCCGCCGTCCTGCACATGGGTGATGTAGTCAGGCACAAGGTTGTCGCCCAACTGATCGCGCTCGTTGACCGAGCACCACAACTCGCCGGTTTTCGGATTGATCGCCAACCCACCCCCAGCATTGCGAATCCCGGATGCGTAGACCCGCTTGCCGGAGCCATCCGGATTCATGACCTGGATGTTGGCGCGGTTCTTCTCCTCGGGATGAGTGTCAGGGTCGTCGAGGTTGGACGAAGACCCGACGCCAACAAATAACTGCTTAGCATCGGGCGAAAAAACCAGATCACGTGTCCAATGCCCGCCTCCGCCCGGGAGACTGGTAATGCGTTCCGGTTTGGCCGCAGCTTTCAGATCGCCGTTATGGTAGGGAACGCGAACAATGCTGTCGGTGTTTCCGATGTAAACGTATTGCGGATTCAGGCCGGGCGGATAGAAAGCGATGCCATAAGGCTGAGTCAGGCCACGGACGAAGACCGAACTCTGCTGCGGCTTGCCTTCGGCCGTGATCCCGCGAAAGATTTTGATGTCGCCCTTGTGGCTCTCAGCCACGAAAAAATCCCCGTTAGGGGCAGTAATGATCTTGCGCGGCTCCTGCACATCGGTGGAGTAAAGTGCGACCTTGAAACCGGCGGGCGCTTGCGGCCAGGTATTTTTCGGGCGCGAAATCACACTAGGCCCATTCACCGCGGACTTGGTTGCGAAAGGGGCAGGCAGATCCTGCGGCGTGATCTTGTGGCTTGTGCCCGGTTGCTCGTAGCGGTAATCGGTAAAAGGCGTTTTCGGCGGAGGCGCCGATGCGGGTTTTTGGGCACACGCAGAAATCGTGAAAAGCAAAAGTGATAACAGGGCGATTGACGTTTGATGAAAGGTCTTCATCGGTCCTCGAAAAAAGACTTATAGCGCAGCACGTGGAGTTTTCCAACTTGCCAGCACCGTTTTAGATGTGGCGAGTCGTCCGCGGTATGTGAGAAAGCGGGAGAGTTTTGACGACAGAAGGTTTTAAGGCTTGGCGGTGAGCCAGCCGAGACAGCGTTGGGGCCACTCCATCCCCATCGGGGCCGGCATTTTTTGTGGCGCTTGCGCATCTCGCGCCGGAGGTCTAGCCTGTTTGGCAAGTAGGGAGTTCTTTGTGTCCGAGGTTTATTACGTACTCATCATGGCGGGCTTGGCGTTTGGCGGGGCGGTGACTCTAGTCGGCTTTGGCGGATTGCTGGTGACTTCGTTTCACCGCTCGCTGGGGTCTCCGCTGCCTTTGCCCACGCTGCACAACGCGCAGGAACGTTGGCTCTACGTCTCGATCGGCATCGCGGGATTCGTGGTGTGGGTCAGTGCCTTCGTGTGCAGTTTGAATCTGGCGCCGTAAGGCGGCACCAGCGGATCGATTGCTGCCGTCACGTGGCGAATGCTCGCACTCTCCACCTCTATAATCGAAGATTATGCCGACCACGGAAGCTCCCGTAGCTGCGCACTCCAAGTATGAGCCGGTGATCGGGCTGGAAGTTCATGTCCAGCTGCTCACGGCAACGAAGATTTTCTGCGGCTGCTCGACCCACTTTGGCGATCCACCGAACACCCACGTGTGCCCGGTCTGTCTTGGACTTCCGGGTCCGCTGCCAGTGCTGAATCGGCGTGCAGTGGAGTTCGCGGTACTGGCGGCGACGGCGCTGAACTGCCAGATCCGGGAGACATCGATCTTCGCGCGCAAGAATTACTTCTATCCCGATCTGCCTAAGGGCTACCAGATTTCGCAGTACGATAAGCCGCTGGCCGAACATGGCTACATCAACATCAAGACTACGAACGGCCCCAAACGCATCGGCATCACCCGCGTGCACTTGGAAGAAGATGCCGGCAAGAGCCTGCACGACGGATTGCCGGACAGCAGTCAGTGGACGTCCATCGACCTCAACCGGTCCGGCGTTCCGTTGATTGAAATTGTCAGCGAGCCCGACATCGCCACTCCCGATGAAGCTTACGAATACCTCACCCGGCTGAAGGAGATCATCCTGTACACCGGCGTCAGCGACTGCACCATGGAAGAGGGCTCGCTGCGCGCTGATGCCAACGTCAGCATTCGCCCGCTTGGTCAGAAGGAGTTCGGAACCAAGACAGAGGTGAAGAATGTCAACTCGTTCCGCTTCATTCGGCATGCACTGGAGTACGAGATCCAACGCCACGAACAGGTGATCGAGTCGGGCGGCAAGATCGTGCAGGAGACACGACTTTATAACTCCGGCGAAGGCAAGACGTATGGAATGCGCTCGAAAGAGCAGGCGCACGATTACCGCTACTTTCCCGAGCCCGACCTACTGCCGCTGGTGGTCGATGAAGCCTGGCGAACGAAGATCGTTGCCGAGTTGCCGGAACTGCCGGAGGGGCGACGAACTCGACTGGTGGCGCAGTACGGCATCACCGAGTACGACGCTGCCACGCTGACCAGTACTCGCGCCTTGGCCGATCAGTTTGAGGAAGCCGCGACTGCGGCAAAGAATCCCAAGCGAGTGGCTAACCTGGTGCAAAGCGAGTTGATGGGACGATTGAAGGCCAAGGGCATCGAGATCGAACAGTCGCCGATTTCGATGAAGGGCGTCGCCGTTTCCGCCGATCTGGTCGAGAGCGGCGCTATCAGCGGCAAAATTCTTAAAGACCTCTATGATCTGGCATTCGAGCGCGGCGAGGATTTCCCTGCGATCTACGAGAAGGAGAAGCCGCAGCAGATAACCGACATTGCCGCGCTGGAGAAGATCATCGATGAGGTGATTGCCGCCAACCCGAGGCAGCTGGAACAGTATCGCGGGGGCAAGAAAACCGTGATCGCTTTCTTCGTGGGACAGGTAATGAAAGCTTCCAAGGGGCAGGCGAATCCCGCGCTGGTAAATGAGTTGCTCCCGAAAAAACTGGATGTGTAATCGCAGGTCCTGCGAATAGCCGGCGCGCGAAAATCCTTACGGCTGTGGCGGCTCGGCTGGAACCGATACATGCTCGTGCGTGATGACCCAGCGGCCATCCTGCTGCACCAGTACCGCGGTCCAGCGCAACGTCAACGTCTGCTTCTCCCCTTGCTGGGATGTGCCGGCCATATCTAACGTGCCGGTGACCCAGGTGACTTCACCTGCGGGATGAATCTGCAGGTCGTCATTCAACGTGTACGTCACCTTCGGCGAATCCTTGAGTGATGGCGCAACGCCAGCCTTGTATTCTTCCCAGCTGTTGTATTTCAGGGGGGCAACATCGTAGAACAGGTGACCGGGTCCCGCGACGTAGAACTGCGCCTGCTTGTCAATGTCAGCAGCTGCCCAGCCGTCCCAGATGCTTTGCAGGTAAGCCTTGTCCACCGGCGCAGGCACAGCGGGTTTGCCAGCAGTAGCTTTCGCGGGCGGCGCGGGTGAGCTCTGCGCGGCCAGAGGAATAGCGGTCGTGATCGCAATCAGCAAAAAGATTAAAGTTTTTCTGCGCATGAATTCTCCTGAGGCGCGAGATTAGAGAACTTTCGCGCAGACCTTCGGAACCGGGCGCCATACGACTGGTCTTTTTAGATTGTAAGCTCCCCGCCCACTGTGTCGTTTTCGCAATTTGTTACTCTGTTAGCTTCCATGAGACTGCGGCTGGCTGGCTTACTCGGCAGTTTTCTGACTCTCGGTGTGCTCTGCGGGTGCGGAACGCCCGGCGCGCCTTCGTTGCCCTCGTTAAACCTGCCACGCCCGGTGGACGACTTGAACGCCTCGCGACGCGGCAACAAAGTTAATCTCGACTGGACCCTGCCGCGCAAGAACACCGATCGCACGCTGGTCAAGCACAATCCCACCACCCGAATCTGCCGCCATGAAGGCATCTCGCTGATGGCGACGTGCACGGTTGTCGCCGAAGTCGCGCCACCGACTCCCAAGCCTCCGGAGAAGCAGAAGAACGAGGCCCCGCCGGGCGATGTTCGAATCCATTACGTGGATACGCTGCCGCAGCAACTGGGCATCGACAATCCCGCCGGCTTCGTGATGTATGCGGTGGAGGAACTGAATTCACGCGGCCGCAGTGCCGGCTTGTCGAACCAGGTGCCGGTTCCGGTGGTGCCCACCATTGCCGCACCGGACCAAATCTCCGCCAAGGTGAGCGGCGATGGGGTGTTGATCTCGTGGAGCGGCCCGCAGCCGCCTACGCCGCCTCGCGGAGTAACCTATCAATATCGCATCATGCGCAGGCCGGTGGGCGCTCCAGCTTACATCGTTCTGGACGACGTTGCTCCCACAGCCTCGGGGTCGTATCTCGATAAGACGTTCGGGTGGGAGCAGAAGTACGAGTACCGGATCACGACACTCAGCATGGTTCGTGCGCAAGGCTTGAACGCTGGAGTCGAGGGTGACGATTCGCAGCCCGTCGAAGCATTTACCCGCGATATTTATCCGCCGGCACAGCCAGGCGGATTGCAGGCTGTCTTCTCCAGCGTCGGTCAGAAGCCATTTATCGACTTGACCTGGGCGCCTAATATGGAGGCCGATCTGGCTGGCTACAACGTGTTCCGCTGGTTGGATGGCGGACAACCGAAGAAACTTAACACTCAACTGGTGGAGGTCTCGTCCTACCGCGACGAGGCCGTCGAGTCCGGCAAGACGTATCACTATTCGGTCTCTGCCGTGGACCTGCGTGGGAACGAGAGTCCCCGTTCCACCGAGGCCAGCGAAGTTGTACCCAAGTAGACGACGTGGGTTTCCTGCAACTTGCGAGTGTAGAATTTTAGTGAGCGCCCTACTCCCGCCGGACTGACGTGAAAGACGACGTCGTCATAAAGGATTTCTTGTGCAATATTGCAGATTTTCCTACCCGGATGTGACCCTCTACGGACTGATTGAAACGATTGCTGGCAAACCGGTCATCACTCACACCCTGGCCTCGCCTCCGCACTCTTTCGCAGATTTCGAGCACGGTGATACGAGCGATATAGCCTTAAGCGACGTGCGGTTGTTGGCGCCGGTCGAGTCATCGAAGATTGTCTGCATTGGTCGAAATTATCGCGAACATGCGAAAGAATTGAATCATCCTATCCCGACCGAGCCGTTGTTCTTCTTCAAGCCGCCGTCTTCCCTTATCGGCCCGGAACAGGAGATCCGCCGGCCCACTTCGCTCTCCCAGCGGGTGGATTACGAGGGCGAACTTGGCGTCGTCATCGGCAAGCGTTGTTATCGGCTGCGCGACGACGAAGATGTGCGCCTCTACATCCTTGGCTACACCTGTGTTAACGATGTCACAGCCCGCGATCTGCAAAACAAGGATGGCCAGTGGAGCCGCGCGAAAGGCTTCGATACGTTTTGTCCAGTTGGGCCTGTCGTTATCGACGGACTCGATCCCTGGAAGGGCGTCCGCGTTCAGACGCGCGTCAACGGCGAGTTGAAACAGAATGGCGTGACCACGGACTTTCTTTTCCCGCTCGACGTGCTGATTCGCTTTATTGCGCAGGTCATGACGCTAGAGCCGGGAGATCTAATCGCGACGGGTACGCCGGTCGGCGTGAGTCCGGTCAAGGCCGGAGATACAGTCGAGGTAACTGTGGAGGGCGTCGGCACGCTGCGCAATCCGGTTGCGGACCTGGAGTAATCAGCGGCTGGAGCGCACCTCAAGGTGGCCAGCGCGTAGGAGCGGTTTCAGGTCTTAGTCGAAGACATTCACGTCGAAATTCTTGGTCACGTGCGTGCCACCTTGTGTGGCGTCCACCGCCAGATTGTATGGCCCGGACATATCCATGCTCTTCATGGAGCCTTCGTAAGTCCCATTGCCTTTCGGGTCGAACTTCACAGCCACCACTCCCATATCCATCAACTTCATGTTGAGCGACCCGTTCACCTTAGCGTCGTTCACCGGCTGGCCATGCTCGTCGGTGATCCGCAGTGCCAGTGTCATGGGCTTCGTCATGCTGGGATGGTCGGGAGAAATCTTCAGCTCCACGTGCCAGGGGCTGCCGGCATCGGCGGTGTTCGATGAGACGGTTGACTTGGCCTGAGCCTGCGGCTGGCTCTGCTTTTTGCTGCAACCGGCAATCATCCCGAGACTGATAAGCATTGCAGCAATGAACAAACCTTGACGTCGACGCAACACGCAATCTCCTTTCTGGATTTCAATGGGAGTGGCCGGGGCTGTGTTCGTGAACATGCCCTGGGCTGACTGGAATCACGCAACCATGTCCCACGTCACACATGGTCAACTCAAATTGAATGGTCGTGTGATGGATGTGGAAGCGGCTTCCCAACTCTTCGCGAATTGCCTGCAAGATGCTGGCGCTGGCCGAAGCCGGCATGTCGGCAATGCTCACGTGACAGGAAAGCGAGTGGGTGTCGCTGCCGATACTCCAGACGTGCAGGTCGTGCACCGAGTCGACACCCTGAATCTCGCAGATCGCCTGCTGAATACGGTCCACTTCCATGCCGCTGGGCGTGCCTTCCAGCAGAATGTTCAAGCTTTCGCGGATAATTCCGACCGACGACCACAGGATCATCACGCCGATTCCGACCGACAGCGCGGGATCAATCCAGTGCTGGCCGGTGTAGGCAATCGCCACGCCCCCGGCGATCACCGCGGCAGTCGACAAAGTGTCGCCAATCTCGTGCAGCAGCGCGCTGCGCACGTTGATGTCACGATGGCCGCGCATCAGCAGCAGCGTGATGCCCCCGTTCATCACCACCCCGGCCGCCGCCACCCAGATCATGATGCCCGCATTAACATCAACCGGACTCTGTAGACGTTTGAAGGCTTCATACCAGATGTAAAACGAGATCAACACCAGCGTCAGGCCGTTGACGAAAGCCGCCAGGACGCCGGCACGGTTGTAGCCGAAAGTCTTTCTGGCGCTGGGCGGACGCTGTTGCAGATACACCGCTCCCCACGACATGAGCAGAGCGAGAAAGTCCGTGAGATTGTGCCCAGCCTCCGATAGCAAGGCGAGACTATGGGCCCGCAAACCCGCTATCACAAGCAGCACGACATAGGCCAGCGTCACCAGGAGAGAAAGTCGCAGCACTCGGGAAGTTGTCGAGTTGCGCATATCGCCGGCGTGAACGTGCATGCTCTCAGTTTAGAAGGCCAGCCCCGCTCCTTCAACCCGGATGGCGGCTGGAACCGACGACTTCAAACACTTAGTCGGTTGGGCCGGTGTTTAAATAGCGGCAAGAAGACGAAGAAGGAGGAGGGCTGTCCTTGCAAAACCTTGAGGCGTTTACACGCGAGAAAGGTCAGCCGTTATCGATCTTTTGACGGCACGTTCGAAGGTAGATCTAACTGCACGAAGATGTTCGCAACCAGTTCGGGGTCCAGACCTCCTGCGAGCAACTGCTGAGCCATCGCCAGCTGCTGGGCCTTGTACTGTTCGTTTGGAACGAACTGTTCCGAGATAAAGTCGCTCTCTGCTCCCATACCTCGGCGGTCGGGATAGCCTCGCTGTTTAATCATGCCGTGCCTTCGTTTCGAGATTATACGGCGGACCCGGTGGCAACTCCACGCTCCAGTCTCGCGAGACATTCCCGAGCCCCGGCTGCTATCCTCAGTGATTCGCTCACTCAGCCTGGAGGAACAGCATCAGTGTCGAACAGTTTGCAGGACCGCACGATCGTTGTCTTTGGGGTTGCCAACAAGCGCAGCATAGCCTGGGCAATCGCGAAAGGCATGCAAGAGGCTGGGGCGCAACTCGCCGTTACCTATCAGAATGAGCGGCTGAAACAGGAAGCCGACGACCTGATCGCCGCGCTACCCAACGCGCAGGCTTTCCAGTGTGATGTTTCTCGTGACGAGGAAATCGCGCAGCTCTTTGAACAGCTGAAGTCGCGCTACGGCAAACTCGACGGGCTGGTGCACAGCGTCGCTTACGCGCCCGCCGAAGAATTGAAAGGCGAGTTCGTCGATACCAGTCGTGAAGGCTTTCGTATCGCGCACGATATCAGCGTGTATTCCCTGGTGGCGTTAGCCCGGGCTGCTCGTCCGCTGATGACGGAAGGCGGCAGCATCATGACCATGACCTATTACGGCGCGGAAAAAGTTGTGCCCAGGTACAACGTTATGGGTGTCGCCAAAGCGGCCCTGGAGGCAAGTGTCCGGTACCTGGCTTACGACCTGGGCAAGAACAAAATTCGGGTCAACGCGATTTCCGCCGGCCCCATCAAGACGCTGGCTGCGCGCGGTATCTCCGGGTTCGGCGACATGTTGTCGGAGCAGGCACAACGGGCTCCCCTGCAGCGCAACGTGGATGTGAAAGAGGTTGCGTCCACGGCGGTGTTCCTGGCCAGCGATGCCGGCAGCGGTATAACCGGGGAAACAATTTACGTTGATTGCGGCTACAACATCATGGGCTTCTGAAGGGCAGCGAGTGGGTTCGGCTGCTTATTTTTGCAATGTTGAATTTGCAAGGTTGAAACCTAATCTCCCCCAACCATGGCGCGTGTTTTCGTCACCCTGCGTGCGCGCGGCGATTCGCTGCTCAAGCTGCGATCTTCCATCCAGCTGTCCAGAATGCTCTTCTTGAATTTCCAGCGATTACCCAGTTTGAATGCCGGAATCGTCTCTTCCGAAACATACTTGTAGAGAGTATCGGGCGAAATTCCCAGGTACTGCGAGGCTTGGCGGATATTCATCACTTCGCGCGCATCGGCCATGCTGGCTCCTTCCAGACGTGCGGCTACGGCATGCTGCGAGTGTGACATCATCCGGGCGAGAGCTGGCGCCGGCGACGTTTGCGGTCGCCTGTGTTGGGCCCGGCTCAGGTGGATGTTGCCGAAAATAGCAGGGTCTCCCGTATCGCTGAACAACCAGTCCGGCTCCTCTCCCCCCTCCCTGCAATAACCTGTTTCGGGGAGTCGCCAAAGAGCTACTCTCATGGGGCCCCGATGCCTGGCTGAAGTTGGAAGAAGTCCGAACGAAAGTTATTGTAGGGTGCGCGACGCCGCTCCACCATACGCTTGCTGTTGACCCGCGCGATACCGGAGTAGTCAAACGATTAACATTTCACCGGAATCGCGCTTGCCTGCCGGGGCGGCCCTGTGCCATAGGGCAACCCAGGGCCGCAGCTCTCATCTGTGTTACGAAGAGCCCCGAACGGCGAACGATCATTTAGGATTAGTCGAGACTGGCAGGAGGTGTTGTGGTCTGTAGCGCTTGTGGATACGAGAACCAGGCGGGCATGCGTTTTTGTGGCATGTGCGGTACCCCTCTGCCCCATCGTCCCCTGACTACACCGGGTGCGCAAAGCACCCTCGGCATGACACGAGTGCCCCTGGAAGGTGGCTCGCTTTCGGCGGACCATACCATCTCGAACTCAAGCAGCAGAGCAGGCATTCTGGACATCCCAGGCTGGTCCCGTTCCGATGCCGGTGATGTTCCGCCCAGTGACGGCCGGCCAGGGGCTTCCGACGCGGCAGAAATAATCGCGAGCCAACAGGCCTCCACGATTGAGCCGCCCTCACCAGCGAAAGAACTGGTACCCGACGTTCCACTGCACGAGTATCTGCAAAGCTTCCACTACGAGCCCCCGCAGGATTCGGACGAGAAGACAATGCGCGGGGACGCGACCATGCTCGATGCGGCGGCTCCCGTCGTGCCGGCGCCCGCGAGCCCGATGGCCAATGCGACTTCGGATTCGGCTCCGCTGATCGTAGAGCAGCCCATTACTGAGCCGACTGCCATCTCCGCCGAGAACCCGGACTCCTCCAAGGTCATGGCTGAGTCGGAGCCTTCTACCGAGGTGTTGCCCGTTACCCCTGCCGATAGCGTGGTCAGCCGGCTGGGACTGGAGCCGCAAGGCCCGGCAGAGACACCTGTCGAGCGGCCACGTTTCCTCGACATTCATGAGCCTGCCAAAGACAACAAGCCCACCCCGTCTTCGGGTACGTCAACCATTGTTGGTCCGTCGTTTCTGGGGCTAAGCGATCCACCCGCAGCCGTTGATGAGCCGAAGCCGTTCGACGCCGAAGAGCCTGCGAGAAGCCACTGGCGCATGTGGGTGGCTGTCGCAGTGGCCGCAGTCTTTGCGACCTTGGGCGTAATCGAATGGCGCTCTCAGGTGAACCAGACCGACAACGGTCCGGTTGAAGTGATGAAGGCGAAGATCCGCGATTGGCGGCATCGAGCTACTACGCAACCCAGCCAGACTGCCCCGCTCGCCTCCACGGATTCCAATGCCAAGCCGGATATGCAGGTAGCGGAGCAGCCTAAACCATCAACGGCAATCCCTTCGACCTCTGGCGGGCAGACAGGTTCCCCCAATAATCCGGGCGGCAGTTCAGCGAATTCGAGCACCGCGACTTCGGCTCCGGGAACAAATCCGCCTACGGTGGCGACCACCGCCCCCCCGGCCTCAACGACTACGGCGGGCAAACCCTCGGCGGTTCCTGCCTCGCCGAAAACCACGAAACCTGGCGACCAGCCGACTACAGCGCCAGGAAACACAGCCTCCAATCCGCTGGCTACCAGTCAAAAAAACGTTGCCTCAGGTGCCACTGCGGCCACCAGTTCGAGCAAGCCTAAGCCGGATCGCTCGGCTGAGACTAGCGATGAGAACGCGCCTGCTCAGGAAACGCCTGGCGCCGAAGAGATGGCTAAGGCAAAGAACGCCAGCGATACTCCTGCGCAAGCGGCCTGGTTGTGGAAGGCCACTGCTAAGGGCAATCTTGATGCCCCAGTGCAATTGGCTGACATGTATGTCAAGGGCAGCGGGGTACCACGCAGCTGCGAGCAGGCGATGGTGCTGCTGAAAACTGCCGCGGAGAAGGAAAATGCGTTGGCCCGCAACCGCCTGGCGGCAATGTACTCCACCGGCAACTGTGTGCAGCGCAATCGGGTGGAGGCGTACCACTGGTTGAGTTCAGCTCTGGCCGCGAACCCGAACAGCCAGTGGGCTCAGCAGAATCGCGACCTCATTTGGCAGCAGATGACGCCGGGCGAACGCGCGGCCGCCGCCAAGTACCGCTGAGGGCACTCGCAACGCGGCTAATCGCTAAACCTTGGGCGTCACGGTCACTCGTAATACTCGAAATCTGTCATGCTATTGATGGCAGTCTCGACCAGCGCCTGGGCGCCGAAAAATCCTGCTTCCGGATCGCCCGAGAACCCCATCAGACGCGGCGTTGCGGCCGTCAACGCGGCCATTCCCGCTTCTATCTTACGATGTGTTCCGTAATCGATCAGCTCCAGCGCACCCCCGGGATAGTCGGTGAGCAGATTGCCGGCAACCGCCGCTCCTCCACATAGCAGCGAACCCATCGCTGCCCGCCGGTTGCGCTTCCAGAACCGCGCTGCCATGAACAGAAAGGCGCCCGCAACGGCATAGTCCAATACAGCGTGGGTGGTGGGCCCAATGACCTTGGGCATGCGACGCGAGGCGTAACTCAGACCTGCTTGCCAGAGCAACATTCCGTTTACCTCGATGAAAGTAGGAGCATGAAAACCAGCGAAACTGCGCGGTTGATTGTACGCCCGCTCTTGGTCGATGAAGAGATGCCGTATGCCTTCCGCGAGTTGGCGGTGAAGCGGTATAGCGGGGGCGTCATTGCCGCTCAGTGCGAGGTTCGTTCACACACCCGTCTCAGGACGACAAGCTTTGCCTCTGACGAGCCTTTACACCAGCGCCAATGCTTCCCTTGCAGCGGCAAGCGTGTCGTCGATATCGCCCTGGGTGTGGGCGAGGCTGAGAAACGCAGCCTCGAATTGAGACGGCGGCAGCCACACCCCGGCATCGAGCAACGCGCCGTGGAAGCGCCCGAACTTTGCCGTGTCACAAGTGGCCGCGCTCTCCCAACCGGTGACGTGCTCGCCGGTAAAGAAGAATGTGAACATGGAACCCACGCGATTGGCGGTCATCGTCACGCCGGCCTCCTTACTTGCCGCCAGGATGCCCGCAACCAGTTTGCCCGACATCGAATCGAGCTGCGCATAGAACTGCTGCCGGTTCGCCTTCAGCTGGCACAGGGTCGCAATGCCCGCAGCCATGGCCAGAGGATTTCCACTCAGCGTTCCTGCCTGATACACCGGCCCGAGAGGCGCAATCATGTCCATCAGCCTGGCCGAACCGCCATAGGCCCCAACCGGCAAGCCACCGCCGATGATCTTGCCCAAGGTGGTGAGATCGGGCCTGATGCCGTACAGCTCTGAAGCGCCGCCGAACGCGACCCGAAAGCCGGTCATCACCTCATCGAACAGCAGCAGCGCGCCTTCTCGCACGGTTATGTCTCGCAGCGCTTGCAGATAGCCGGGTTGCGGCGGAACGCAGCCCATGTTTCCCACCACCGGCTCGACGATAACGCACGCGATCTGTCCCTTGAACTTGCTGCATGCGGCTTCCACCGCGCCGGGATCGTTGTATGGCAACGCCAGCGTGAATTCGACGAACTCTTCCGGAACTCCTGCCGATCCGGGAATACCCAGCGTGGCTACTCCCGATCCGGCCTTGACCAGCAGTGCATCGCTGTGGCCGTGATAACACCCCTCAAACTTGACGATGAACTTGCGGCCGGTGGCGGCACGCGCCAGTCGGATGGCTGACATCGTCGCCTCGGTGCCAGAGCTGACAAAGCGCACCTTTTCTATCGCCGGAAAAGCTCCGGTGACCAGCTCGGCGAGCTCGGCCTCCGTCGGTGTGGATGCTCCGAAGCTGGTGCCGTTGCGGGCGGCCTGGATGATGGCCTCAATGACCTCGGGATCGGAGTGGCCGAGGATGAGCGGCCCCCACGAGCCGACATAGTCGATATAGCGATTGCCATCAGCGTCCCATACATGCGCGCCTTGGCCGCGAACCAGGAAAGGCGGATCGGAACCGACCGAGCGGAAGGCGCGAACGGGCGAGTTTACTCCGCCGGGAATGAGCTTCTCAGCTCGTTTTTGCAACGCGCGGGACTGCTCAAGACTGCGGGCCATCGTAGGGTCGCCTTTCACTCTTTGCTAACGCCTTACCGGCGAAAAACAGGAGTTTATCAGGCGCAGGGAGAGCCAGGTGTGAGGAGAATCACAATTCTGTTCATCCCGGCTTTGGCTGGCGCTAACCGAAGCGCCACGGCCAGCGTCCAACCCTCGACCCACATTCGCGCTTTGCCGCAAGATTGGCGGTTTTCCCGGAACCTTCCTGGCAGCCAGGCATCGAAACTGGGATAGAATAGGAGTATCCTGCGGGCGGTATCCCTCCCATCAGCGAATTACACATGTCGAAGACCACCAAGTTTATCGTTCTCGCTCTATCCTTCCTGATCGTCTCGTTTGTCATCGTCGGCGGCCTGGGCGGCGTTAAAG
The DNA here is from genome assembly GCA_963769235.1 of uncultured Acidobacteriaceae bacterium. Classification (GTDB taxonomy): domain Bacteria; phylum Acidobacteriota; class Terriglobia; order Terriglobales; family Acidobacteriaceae; genus Bog-257. Next base: position 437,408 of record CAVYKW010000001.1, read on the forward strand.
CTGACAGCAAAGACGACGGATCGTACCGCCAGTTAGGTGTTTACAGCGAAGTGCTGTCGCGCATCCGCACCGAGTACGTCGAGGAGCCGAACATCTCGGCTGTTACCAATGGCGCGCTCCACGGATTACTGGAGTCACTCGACGCCAACTCGAGCTATCTTGATCCGGCGGAGTTCAAGGATTACAAACAGCGCAAGGAAGGCAAAGCCGGCATTGGAGCCGCAGTTTCGAAACGCTACGGCTACGCCGCGGTCATCTCGGTAGTGCCGAGCGGCCCAGCCGATAAAGCCGATATCGCCAGTGGCGACATCATTGAAGCGATCGAGGGCAAATCCACGCGCGATATGTCGCTGGCTGAGATCGATGGCCGCTTAACTGGGCCTCCGGGATCGGTTGTCAACCTGTCCGTGGTTCGACCGAGACGGGCGCAGCCGGTAAAGTCGGCGATCACTCTCGCGATCGTGACCGATCCCCCGCCGAACGACAAGATGATGCCGGATGGCATCGGCTATATCAAAGTCGATGGCTTTCCCAAGGGCCGGTCGCAGGAGATCGCCAACAAGCTGAAGGCATTGCAGAAAGAGGGCGCCAAGAAGGTCATCCTCGACTTGCGCAACTCGGGCGATGGCGACGAGAACGAAGGTGTCGCAACCGCTAACCTGTTCCTGAATCACGGCACCATCACCTATCTCCAGGGCCAGAAGTACCCCAAGCAGACTTTCAATGCCGATCCGCAGAAAGCGATCATGACCAACGTGCCGCTGGTGGTGCTGGTGAATCGTGGAACCGCCGGGCCGGCTGAAATTGTTGCTGCCGCCATCATGGAGAACGCCCGTGGCGATGTTGTCGGCGACAAGACTTTCGGCTCCGGATCGATCCAGAAAGTCATCGACATGCCTGATGGTTCGGCCTTGATCCTGTCGGTGGCGAAATACTACTCGCCCTCCGGCAAGGCGGTACAGGACACGGCGATCACCCCCAATATCCTGATAGCCGACAGCAGCGACGACTTCATCGCACCGGATGAGGACGAAAACGCCGAGGACGAGGCGCAGGAAGAAAAGCAAAAAGCCAATCAACCCGACGATCAGCTGAATAAGGCGATCGAGGTACTGAAGGCGCAGAACACAAAAGCCTAGAGCTTGGTTCACCACAGAGGCACAAGAGGCACGGAGATTACCTTCGTGCCTTTTGTTTTTTAAATAGACGATCGCTGCAGTGGCTCAGCCGAGAATGTGCTCACTTGGCGACGAGTCTCCTTCAAATCCTCATCTCCGGAAACGCTAGCCGCCACCCTGATGACAGCCCAAGCAATATCACGTAGTCTCTCTCGGGACGTGCAAGCACAATTCCAGGAGGACGACATGAAGCGAGTGACGGGCGTGGGCGGAATCTTCTTCAAGGCGAAAGATCCCAAGGCGCTGTACGAGTGGTATCGCAAACATCTCGGCATCGAAAGCGCGCCGGACGCGGGCGCCATGTGGAACAGCGCTGAGACTCCAGAGGTTCCCATTATCAATATCTTGGCCATCTTTCCGCAGGACACCAAATATCTCGGCAGCGATTCGGCGAAGTTCATGATCAACTTCCGCGTCGACGATCTCGACGGATTGCTGAAGGCTCTGCGCGAAGAGGGCGTTCAAGTGGACGACAAAGTCGACCACCACGAGTACGGCAACTTCGGCTGGATTACCGATCCTGAAGGCAATCGCGTGGAACTGTGGGAGCCGAAAAGCAGTTAATAGTGGTCAGAGATTAGTGGCTGGCAGGCAAAAAGTTTTTAACGCGGAATCAGTATCGTGGACGGCTAATCTTCCGTCCTCTTAGTCGAGCGCCCATTTTTTCTGCGGCTAATGCTAACGATGTGGCACAATGTCGGCACTCTCGAGGGGGGTTGCCCGCTACCAACTGCCTGCGAGTATCCGACTCGCGGAGATTAGTCTTGCCCTCAGACGTGCCCATTGCATTCTTCAGCTACAGCCGTGAGGACTCCGAGTTTGCACTTCGCCTTGCCAAAGACGTGAAGAAAAATGGCACTGCCATTTGGATGGACAAACTGGACATCCGCGGTGGCCAACTGTGGGAGCGAGTGGTGGAAGAGGCCTTGACCAACTCTCCCAGCGTGCTGGTCATTTTGTCTCCGGCCTCGGTGGCGTCCGAGAACGTGATGGCGGAAGCTGCCTTCGCCATTGACGAAGGCAAGAAAGTCATTCCCGTTCTTTATCGTGACTGCAAAATCCCGCTTCGCCTCCGCCCTTTTCAGTACGTCGACTTCCGAGGTAACTACGACGAGGCTCTTCAAACCCTCCTCGACAGCATGGGGACAGAACGTTTGCTGGAGAAAACAGCGTCGCTCGATCCCGCCCCGGTGGCCGCTGAGCAGAAATTATCAGGTGCTGGAGAGAGCGCTGGCGAACCGCAGACCACCTCGACACAGCGGTCCGAAAAAACGGAACTCGCGTTACGGGCAGCGGCGGCTCGAGCCCGGGGAGACTATGGTGTTGAGATCGGAAGCTACCCGGAGGGCTCGTTTGTCTACACCAAGTTTTCTCCCGGCTTTATGAAGATCGCAATCGTCGTCGGAATTTTGGTGATTGCCTTCCTGATCTATCTGGCGATGCGGCACAAGCCGCAATCAAGAAGTGACAAAGGAACTCCGGCATCCACGGCAATGTCCTCACCTTCTCTTAAGGAGTCCTGCAAGGCTCGGATGACCGTGAGGAGAGCTGCGCCCGCTAAGTACGCGGTTTGGATACCAACCACAACGGATTCAGGTTCTGATCTACTTCGCCGGAAGGCATGAACGCCCGAGGTGACGGGTGTTATTCCGTCCACCGCTTAAACACCAGACACCCGTTCGTGCCCCCGAAGCCGAAAGAGTTCGACATGGCATACTCCATTTCAACTTTGCGAGGCACTTTAGCTACGAAGTTCAGGTCACAGCCTTGGTCAGGATGCTCCAGGTTCATGGTGGGGGGAACGATCTGGTCGCGCAAGGCCAGCACGGTGATCGCTGCTTCCAACCCGCCGGCGCCGCCCAGCAGGTGCCCGGTCATCGACTTGGTGGAGCTGACCAGCATCTTGTAGGCATGCTCGCCGAAGGCGCGCTTGATCGCCGTGGCTTCCAACTCATCGCCCAAGGGAGTTGAGGTTCCGTGGGCGTTCACATAGCCGATTTGTTCGGGTGAGAGACCGGCGTCACGCAGAGCGTTGCGCATCACGCGATAACCGCCTTCGCCCGCAGGAGCAGGCTGCGTGATGTGATTCGCGTCGGCGCTCATACCATACCCGACCACTTCGGCGATGATGTTAGCGCCACGCTTCCGGGCAAATTCCAGCTCTTCGAGAATCAGGATTCCCGAGCCTTCACCGATGACGAAGCCGTCGCGATCCTTGTCCCAGGGACGGCTGGCGTGGTGCGGATCGTCATTGCGCGTGGAGAGGGCGCGCATGGCGGCGAATCCACCGACGCCCATGGGCGTAATCGCGGCTTCGGTGCCGCCGGCAATCATCACGTCGGCGTCGCCGTACTTGATGACACGCGCCGCATCGCCAATAGAATGTGCGCTGGTAGTGCAGGCGGTACAGGTGGCTTCGTTCGGGCCTTTGGCGTTGTTGCGGATGCTGACCTGGCCGGCGGCGAGATTAACGATGGCTGCCGGAATAAAGAACGGGGAAATCTTCCGTGGCCCGCCATTCAAAAGATTGCTGTGTTCCCGCTCGATGACGTCGAATCCGCCAATGCCGGAGCCAATGTTTACTCCGGTGCGCTCCGACATCTCTTCGTTCTCGACTTTGTAGTTGGCCATGCGCAGCGCTTCATCGCTGGCGGCAATGGCCAGATGAATGAAGCGCCCCATCTTGCGCGCTTCCTTCTTCTCCACGAATTGCAGGGGATCGAAGTTCTTGACTTCAGCAGCGATCTGGCAAGCGAATGCGGAGGCGTCGAAGCTGGTGATCCGCTCCACGCCGCTCTTCCCTTCCAGCAATGCCTGCCACGTCTCTTCGGCACCATTGCCGACGGCGCAGATCATTCCCGTTCCGGTTACCACCACCCGCCGGCTCAAACTACTTCGATCCTTTCGCGTGCGAGTTGATGTAGTCCACGGCGTCCTTTACGGTGCGGATTTTCTCCGCATCCTCATCAGGGATCTCGAGCTCAAAGGCTTCTTCGAAGGCCATGACCAGTTCCACCGTGTCGAGCGAGTCGGCCCCCAGGTCATCCACAAACGAGGCATTCGGTGTGACCTCGCCCTCATCGACTCCCAATTGCTCAACAATGATCTGTTTTACGCGTTCCTCTACGGATGCCATGAGGTCAGCATCTCCTTTCGCCCCGTCGGCCGTAGCCGACTTCTATGCCGTTACGCGGACTTTCCCGGCCCGCGCTGCGCGGAACCGGCAGTCGCCTGTTCCGCCGGCCTTACTTTTTCGCCTTGGCGTGCTGTTCGATGTACGTGGCGGCATCCTGAACAGTGCGGATCTTCTCCGCGTCCTCGTCGGGAATTTCGATTTCGAAGGCCTCTTCAAAGGCCATGACCAGTTCGACTGTGTCGAGCGAGTCGGCGCCGAGGTCGTCCACAAACGAAGCATTGGGCGTCACTTCTGCTTCATCTACGCCCAGTTGCTCCACGATGATCTGTTTCACCCGTTCTTCAACCGAAGCCATCGATTCCTTCTCCTGTCGCGCAGCCGCGCAACCATCTTGGTTCCCATCTCGCGGTGGGAGGGGAAACCCATCAGTTTAATTGCAGTCAGGAAACCCTGTAAAGGCTTTCAGAGACCCTCCAAACAGCAGATGCGCACAACAGGGCTGGAGAGCACTCAACGATATGATTCCCGATTCATCCTATACGGTGCGCTTTGCCACGGTCAACGCGGCAGGAAACAAGCACCGGACGAGGTTCAGCGGTCCCGTCCGGTTCGGGCATTTTGATTCGCCACCGCTATTTGATGATGCCCCGGTGCGAAGCTTCAATAAAACGCAGCAGCATCTCCACATCCTCGCCTTGAGATTGCTCCTCACGCAGTTTCTGCACTGCCTGGGAGGTGTTGAGCTTGGACGCGAGCAGCACCTTGAAGGCGTGATGCAGCGCTGCGATGCGCTCGCGCGAGAAGCCCCGGCGTTGCAGCCCGACCTTGTTCAGCATGTAGGCATGGGTATCGCGTTCGGCGCTGGTCATCGAATACGGCAGCACATCCTGCGTGATGGTCGTACCGCCGCCGACGTAGGCGTGTGCGCCGATGCGGACGAACTGATGCACCGGACAAAGAGCGCCCACTACCGCCCACTCCTCCACTGTGACGTGCCCCGCCAGGGTGGCGGCGTTCACCAGCATGGCGTGGTCGCCGATGAAGCAGTCGTGGCCAATGTGCGTGTAGGCCATGATGAGCGCGTGGCTGCCGACACGCGTAATGCCGCCGCCCTTGGTGGTTCCCCGGGTAATGGTTACATATTCGCGAATGACGTTGTGGTCGCCGACATCCAGCCGCGTGGGCTCGCCGGCGTAGGTAATGTCCTGCGGATCCATACCCAGGACTGCGAACGGGTAGATCTTGTTGTTACTGCCGAAGCGGCTCGGACCACCCAGCACAACGTTCGCGATGAGTTCGCAGTTCTCGCCTAGTTCCACGCCCGCCTGCACCACGCAGAACGGGCCGATACTGCACGACGCAGGTATTTTGGCTGAAGGGTCGACGATGGCCGCCGGGTGAATGCTCATGTCGGGTGCTATGCCGGCTCGCCGCCAGCTTCAGGCGCGGCGGTGCTCTGCTGCGGAGGACGATTCAGCAGACGGCAGGTAACCACCGCTTCGCAAGCCAGCTTGCCATCCACATAAGCCTTGCCTTGCAGCCGGCCGGCAGTCCCACGGTAGGCTAGCACGTCCACTTCGATGCGAAGTTGGTCGCCCGGCGTAACCGGCCGCCGAAAACGTGCCCGCTCGATGCCGGTGAACAGCAGCAACTTGTCGTCGCGCTCGGCGATCTCGGTAAACAGCAGCACCGCCCCGGCCTGCGCCATGGCTTCCACGATCAGTACCCCCGGCATGATGGGAAAGTTGGGAAAGTGCCCCTCGAAGAACGACTCGTTGATGGTGACATTCTTGATCGCGACGATGCGCTTGGTGCGCACAATCTCGATAACGCGATCGATCAACAGCATGGGATAACGATGCGGCAGGATCTTGAGAATGTCGTTGATGTTGAGCTGCAGGTTCTGGGCAGGTTCGGCAGCGGGCTTGGCCAAATCACTCATAAGAGGTATCGCGAAAAGAGCGATTATACATTTCGCAGGCCGTGGAGAATGGCCGTGCATCAGGTTTCGGGGCCCAGCGTTGGTCCTCGGAACGCTTTCCGCTATCTCCGCGACCTGGCCAGCAGAGACGCTGTTATTCTTGAGCCATGTCCAGGGCGGCCAGCACGCACTCACCGTTTCGCGATGGATTTTCCGCGCTATGGCACGAGCCTGCGCTGCTGCCCGCGGAACTGGTCTGGCGGTGGTGCTTTGGATTCTCAGCCTTGATGCTGGGTGCGGTCGCTATTACCCTGTTTCTTGATAGCCTCAAGATCTCAGCTGGTGACGAGTTCCTTTTGCGATCACAGCAGCCTCACTTGCTGAGTAACGCGCTGCAGCACATCTTCCGCGGCAGCCTGAGCCGGTTCGTTGTGGAGCAGACGGTCTTGCTTCTGGGAACGCTGCTGCTCTGGGCGCTGGCGACAACCGCCGGGCGCGCAGCAACGCTTCGCCGCCTGGTGGCGATGTTCAGCGTGGAAGAGGAAACATCTTCCATGCGGTGGAACTTTGCCCCGATTTTTGTTCTGCAACTCCTGCGAGCGACCTGGTCCCTGATTGCTTTTGCCGTGGGTGCCGGCTTTCTGGTTTGGGGCATAGTCATGGCCCAGGACGAGCACCCGTTGCGAGCCGCAATCGCATTGTCGTTCGGCGTCGGATTAGCGGGTCTCACCGGGATCCTGCTGAACTGGTATTTCGGTTTGGCCCCATTGTTCTGTGTGCGAAACAATGTCGGAGCCGCCGGGGCCCTCGATCAGACAGTAGGGTTTTCCAGCCGTCAGCCCGGGCAACTTGTCCTGCTAGGGGTGGGATTTTTCCTGTTGCGATTAGTATGGGCCGCTAGCATGACGCTGGTGTTTCTGTCGCCCTTGAACCTGCTGACGCAAATTGACGGCCGATGGGTAGCGCTGCTCATGGGGGCAGCCGCACTGGCGTATTTTGCCGGAGTTGATCTGCTGTCTCTGGCGCGATGGGGAAGTTACGTGTCGTTGGCGGAAGAGGACGCAAACCCCGCTCCGCAGGCAGAGATGCCCATGCCGCAGGTCAGTTCGCCGCCGAGCGATCCGCCGGATTTGATCCCTCTGGTTGGGCTGGCTTAGTGCATTACCGGCAATCACAATCTGCGCCCACACCGGGCCCTGGCGTCAGTGCGCCATCTCAAAGCACTCTTCCGCTTTTTTCGCCTTCGCGATGGAGAGCAGCTCCGTAGCTTTCTGAGCAATATGTTCGGCGCTCACTTCGAATTCCTTGATCAGTTCCCAGGGCGCGCCTGAATCGCCGAAACGATCTTTCACGCCGATGGCGCCGGTGATAACGGGCACGCCGAACAACTCAGGACTCTCAGTGAGGATGCCGCTGACCCGCCAGGCCAGCGCGCCGACCTGGTGCTCCTCGGCGGTGACGATCACCCCCGTCTCTTTGGCGGCGCGCAGGACTGCCTCCTGATCGATTGGCTTCAGGGTGTGAATATTGATCACCCGTGTCTCGTAGCCGAACTCCTGCTTGAGAATCCACGCCGCACGCATGGCCTCAGGCACCATAGGTCCGCAGGCGATGATGCTTAAGTCTTCGTGCTCGTCGGCGTAATCGCTTGCCAGCACCGTTTCGAAGGCATCTATCATTTGCTGCGACTCGCGGCGTAAGCGGCTGATGTTCGCCACGCCAAAGACAAACGGCGTGTCCTCGCGGGTAACGATGGGCGTGGCTTCACGCGCGAAACGAATGTACTTGGGACCCACATGGTCCAGCAGCAGATAATCAGTGGCTTTGCGGGTCTCGATCGCATCGCAGGGCACTACCACCGACATGTTCGGCAGCCCGCACATGGCAAACAAATCTTCCAGGGCCTGGTGGGTTGCGCCGTCTGGCCCGACAGAGACGCCGCCATGTGCGCCGGCTATGAGCACGTTGAAATTGCCGTAACAGATCGAAACCCGAATCTGGTCCAGGTTGCGCGCCGCCGCAAAGGTCCCGTACGTTCCGAATACCGGCAGCTTGCCCTCGCGCGCCAGCCCCACGGCCGCCGCAGTCGCCGACTGCTCCGCAATGCCCATGCTGATCCAACGATGCTTGCGTTCTGGTTTGCCTGCATAGAACTCGTTGATGGTGATCGATCCCGAAATGTCGAGACCCAGGCAGACTACCCGTTCATCGTCGCCATTGTTTTTTAGCGACAGCCCAAAGCCTTTGCGGGTCGGCTCCATTTTCACGTTCATCTCGCCGGTTGAATTCCACCAGTAGTCGCACGAAAACCTGGGCATCTTCGCGGCCAGTCGGAGTTCCACGTCTTCCTGGTAGTCTTTCGCGCGGCTCAGCAGCGCGTCGTAAGCGATAGCGTCCTTCAGTCCGAGTTCTTCGAGTCCCTTCACCATCTCGTCGTAACTCGGAGCCTTGCCGTGCCAGCCCGCCACGTTTTCCATGAAGCTGACGCCTTTACCCTTCACGGTGTTCGCGAGGATCACCGTCGGCTTACCGGGGACCGGGACATTCTTCGCGGTCTGCAGCGCCTGCACCACTTGCTTAAGATCGTGACCGTCAATTTCGATGACTTCCCAGCCAAAGCTCCGGTAGCGTTCCTCAAGAGGCTCGACGTTCATTACGTCTTTTACCCAGCCATCGATTTGCAGACGACTGCGATCGATGATGCCGACCAGGTTATCGAGTTTGAAATGGGAGGCTTCCATCACGGCTTCCCAGATGCTGCCTTCCTGCTGCTCCCCATCGCCCATAATGCAGAACACAGTGTGCTCTTCGTGATCGAGTTTGCCAGCGAGCCCCATGCCCACGGCGATGCTGAGCCCCTGTCCGAGCGAGCCACTGGAAACTTCGACGCCAGGCAGCTTCAGCCGATGCGGATGTCCCTGGAACGGGGAGTACAGTTTGCGCAACGTCACCACATCTTCGATTGGGAAGTATCCTGCGAACGCGAGGCCCAGATAGAGCGCGGGCGCTTTGTGTCCGGCCGACCACACGACGCGGTCACGCTGCTTCCATTCCGGGTTGTTGGGATCGTGAGTGGCGACTTTTAAATACAGGGCTGCGACAATCTCCATTATGGAGAGAGTGCCGGCAGTGTGGCCCGATCCGGCCGCGCACAGGGCCACCAGGTCATATCCGCGCATCAAGCGGGCAGCGTGTTCCAGTTCTTCGATGGAAAAATCGCGGACAACCGCTTTGGAAAAAGCGTTGAGCAGTGGCATGTTGATCCTTCGCGCGGGTGAAGCCGAGCGGCCGGTGAGGCGGGCGCGCCTAATGCAAGGAACCCGCGGTCCTGTGAGACCCCGATAGGCAAGGCTAGGTGGTCAAAGAACATGGGGTCTGTGAGTGAAATCACGGGCGGCTGTGACGGCAGCCCGATTCGGTGACGCAATGAGTTGACCCGTTGCTAACTTCCTCCCGCAGATCACGGCAGGCGATCCTACGGCGGACTACAATGTTTTTCGGATTGAGGCTCAGCGCGGAATGCAAGCAGCGGAAGTGGTCATCATCGGCGGCGGAATTGTAGGGGCCAGCATCGCCTGGCACCTGAGCGAATTTGGGTGCCGCAATGTGCTCATCGTAGAGCGAGAATCGCACCAGGGCAAAGGATCGACAGGCAAGAGTATGGGCGGCGTGCGGGCACAGTTTGCCACCGCCCCCAACATCCAGATGTCGCTGTACTCGATTCCCTTCTATGAGGCGTTCGAGCAACGGCTGGGGCATCCCTCGGGTTACCGGGGACAGGGCTACCTTTTTGTCGCTACCAAGCCGTCACACTTGGACTATCTCAAAACCAATCAGGCCTTGCAGAAGAAGCTTGGACTGAAACAGGCACGGATGGTGACGCGCGAAGAGATTGTTGCCGTGGTTCCGCAGCTGCGCTCCGACGACATTCTGGGTGGAAGCTTCTGTCCCACCGATGGCTTCGTCGATCCTTACAGTGTAATGGTGGGCTTCACGACCAAGGCCTGCGAGCAGGGGGCAACACTGTGGCGCTCAACCGAAGTCACCGCGATTCAGCGAAACGGGTCCGGCATTACCGGAGTGGAAACCACGCGCGGCCCGGTAAGCACCCGCGCCGTGGTAAATGCCGCGGGTCCGTGGGCGGCCTCAGTTGCGGCGCTGGCCGGAGTGGAGCTTCCGGTCGAACCGATGCGGCGGATGCTGATTCCGACTGAGCCCTTCGACGGCGTCTCCCACGAGGTGCCCATGGTTATCGACATGAGCAACGGCTTTCACTTCCGGCCCGAAAGCCTGGGATTCCTTCTAGCCTGGAACGACCCCGAGGAGAAGATGGGCTTCAACACAAACTTCGAGCCGGCGTTCATCGAGAAAGTGCTGACCCGCGCGGCCGATCGTGTTCCATGCTTCGAGAATCTCGCGGTCAATCCCAAGCGCGCCTGGGCCGGGCTCTATGAAATGTCGCCCGACCATCACGCGATCATCGGCCCAGCCCCCGAGGTAAGCGGATTTTTCTGCGCGAATGGATTCAGCGGACACGGAGTGATGCATTCGCCGGCAACCGGAAGAATCGTTGCCGACCTGATCCTGGATGGCAAGACGGAGGTTGTCGACAACGTCGACGTACTAAGTCCGGCGCGTTTCGCCCGAGGCGAACTACTGCATGAGACGGCGATACTGTAGACACCCGTGGCACGCCGCCTGGGTGCGACGACTCGCCTTTCCTATGAGTCGATACGACTCCTCAAATGATCTAAGAGAAGATGGAAGTGACCACGGAATATCGCTTGCGCGAAGCCTCGACCGCCGATCTCGACGCAATTGTCGCCCTGATCAATCGTGCCTTCGCCGTCGAACGCTTCTTCAAGGATGGCGATCGCGCTGATACCGAAATGGTGCGACAGAATTTAAATGAGGGCAAATTCCTGCTGCTAATCGACAAGGATGAAATCGTCGCCTGCACCTTCGTAAAACTTATGGGCGAACGCGCTTATTTGGGCACCCTCTCGGTTGATCCCGCAAGACAGAAATCGGGATTGGGTTCGCGCCTGATGCACGAGGCCGAGGCGTATTGCCGGACCGCCGGTTGCAAGGTGCTCGACATCCGGATTGTGAATTTGCGAACTGAGTTGCCGGGCATCTATCGCAAGTTTGGCTTTGTCGAGACGGGAACACAATCGGCTGAAATGGTGAAGACGGCCAGCCAGCCCATTCACTTCATTACCATGTCGAAAGCGTTGTAGTCCGGCTATCAAGAACTGGAGATGCGGAAGAGATCATGAACATTCCTGTCATCAAACTAAAAAATATCGATCTGGAAGTTTCGCGATTCTGCTTTGGCACCATGACGTTTGGCAAGCCGCTCGACCAGGCGGGGTCGACGCAACTGGTGAACCGCTGCATCGACGCGGGAATCAACTTCTTCGACACCGCTAACGTGTATCAGCTCGGTGTGGCCGAAACCATGCTCGGTCACGCCATCAAGGGGAAGCGCGATCGCCTGGTCATCGCCAGCAAGGTTTTCTTCAAAGTCGGAGACGATGCCGATCAGCGAGGGCTTTCCCGCAAATCCATCCTGCGCTCGATCGACGAAAGCCTGCAACGGCTCGGTACGGATTATCTCGACCTCTACTATTTCCACGCACCCGACCACAACGTGCCGATCGAAGAATCACTGGAAGTCATGGAATCGTTGGTCAAGCAGGGCAAGGTGCGCTATCCCGCGTCGTCAAACTATGCCGGCTGGCAAGTGGTACAGATGCTGTGGGAAACGAAAGAACGCGGCTGGCATGCGCCCTACATATCGCAGCCAATGTACAACCTGCTGGCGCGCGGCATCGAGCAGGAGTATCTGCCCATGTGCAAAGAGTTCGGCATCTCGACGGTGGTGTACAACCCACTCGCCGGCGGGCTGCTCACTGGCAAGCACAAACAAACGAACATCACTCCCGGGACTCGCTTTGACAAAAACAAGATGTATCAGGACCGCTACTGGCACCAGCAATACTTCCAAGCGGTGGAACAGCTGCGCAAGATTGCGGAGTCGGCCGGCCGCTCGCTGGTGAGCCTGGCTCTGAACTGGCTGCTGCATCACACCGCGAGCGACTGCATCATTCTGGGGGCGTCACGCTTGGATCAGCTGAACGAGAACCTCGCGACCCTGGACGACGGCCCTCTGTCCGAGGACGTAGTGAAAGCCTGTGACGAGCTCTGGCAAAACCTGCGTGGGCCACTGCCGGTCTACAACCGCTGAGCTGACTCAACGCGAGATCGAAACAACTAGCACTAGCAGGTGCTGGCGCCTGCATACGTCCAGCAGACTTTCTGCTCGATCGGCTCCAGGTGGGCGGTGAAATGCCGCAGGAACGGCGCTTCATAGGTCAGGCGCATGCCTTTGATTTTCTCCCGCCGTTTCCATACTGCCAGGATCACTTCGATCACGTAATCGATGTGGCTCTGGGTGTAGACGCGGCGAGGAATGGCCAGGCGCACCAGGTCCATTTTGGCAGCGGCGCCAAACATCAGCGCGCCAATCTCGACCGAACGAATGCCGCCTTCGAGGTAAAGTTCTGTCGCCAGCGCGACTCCAGGAAATTCGTTTAGCGGAACGTGTGGCAGGAAGGCGCGGGAGTCCAGATAGATGGCGTGGCCGCCCGGAGGCTGCACGATGGGCACGCCGTGATCGGCCAGGTGATTGCCCAGGTACGCAGTGGAGGCGATGCGGTAGCGCAGGTAGTCTTCTTCCAACGACTCCTGGATGCCGACGGCGATCGCTTCCAGATCACGGCCCGCCAGGCCACCGTAAGTAGGATAGCCTTCGGTGAGGATGAGCAGGTCCTTTTCCTGAGCGGCAAGGAGACCGTCATTGGTGCAGAGAAATCCGCCGATGTTGGCCATGCCGTCCTTCTTGGCGGACATGGTGCAGCCATCTCCTAACGCGAACATCTCCTGCGCAATCTGCTTCGGAGTTTTCGACGCATAGCCGTCCTCGCGCAGCTTGATGAAGTACGCGTTCTCGGCGAAACGGCAAGCGTCGAAGTAAAGCGGAATGCCATGTTTGCGGCAGACCGCGCTGACTGCCCGGGCATTTTCCATCGAGACCGGCTGACCGCCGCCTGAATTATTGGTGATGGTGAGCATGACCAACGGAATACGTTCGCGGCCTACGCGCGTGATGAGTTCTTCCAGCGCAGCCACGTCCATGTTGCCCTTAAAGGGGTGCCAGATCGCCGGCTCTCGCGCTTCCGGGATGGCCAGATCCACTGCTTCCGCGCCGACAAATTCGATATTGGCGCGAGTGGTGTCAAAGTGAGTGTTGTTCGGGACCAAATCGCCTTTCTTGCAGGCGACGCTGAACAAGATGCGCTCAGCTGCTCGACCTTGATGCGTGGGGATCACATGCTTATAGCCGAAGATGTCCTGGACGGAGTCACGGAAATGATCGAAGCTGCGACTGCCGGCGTAGCTCTCGTCCCCCAACATCACCGCTGCCCATTGCTGGGTGGACATGGCGCCCGTTCCGGAGTCGGTAAGCAGATCGATCAGCACATCGTCCGCTGGCAGGAGGAAGAGATTGTAGTGCGCGCCCCGCAAGAGCTCTTCGCGCTGCTCGCGCGTGGTCCAGCGGATAGGTTCGACACTCTTGATGCGGAACGGTTCAATGACGGTCTTAGTCAGCATGAGATTCCCCTTGCGTAATCTCTATGCTGGCTCTTTTAGTGGGCAGGCGCAGTGACCGGGGTCACACAGGAGGCTTCTTGCCCGATCGGACGGCGTGATTGGCCAGGCGGTTAGCTTCGCGATTATTCTCGCGCGGGATGTGCAGAATGGAAAACTCCATAGATCGGGCGAGTTTACGGCAGGTCCAGTTGAGCGAATACAGACGAGAACTGCGGCAGGAGTACTCGCCACTCATCTGCTTAACCACGATCTCCGAATCCGAGTAGACGCGCAGCGTGGTAGCTTTTACGGCCAGGGCATGCTGGAGGGCTTCCAGCAGGGCAACGTATTCGGCGACGTTGTTGTCCTGATGTCCGATCCACTTGGCGATGCGGGTGGTTTCGCCGCCGGCGGCCTCAATCACGACTCCAATGCCGGCCGGCCCCGGGTTTCCGTGGGATCCGCCATCAACATAGGCTACCAAGTCCGACATTCAGCCTCTATTACATCGTGACTGCTCAACGGTCACTGGGCCCACACCGAGGGTGCGCCACAAAATCATACTCGCGCGCCAGGTGCTTCTGTGAAAAAGATGTGAATCTGCCTTGAATATTTCTTCGTATCGAAATGAAACTCGCTTGGATTCTATCGCTTGTAACAAAAGTTTCGCACACAAAAATTTGTCGCCTTTGCACAAACCTTGGGCGTTGACATTTTTCGATCCTGAGCTAAAGTTGCATTCGTCGACGGCAGAAAAGGGAAGGCAACTAATCGTAGCCGACCCGAAGTAAGCTGAATGACCGGCTCATAGGGGTGACCCGGCGAGCCGCCAGACCCGAAAAAACCAACTGCGTTGCGAGACGTCAGCTGGGGTCAGGAACCGCAAAAGCGGTGGTCATATCAAGGGCTGTGACGGTACATGCGTCCACGCTGGTGGCTCCCTCGCAGGAGTTGGCGGCTAGAGCATAACCAAAGTCACAGCCTTTCTCTTTTCCTCCTCGCAATTCCTTTTCCGACTTAGGCTTGCACTGACTTGCGGCTAAGCTGCCTGTCATCGCCTTGATCTCTCAGCTCATTCCACCTTCTGAAGGATTGACCTTTCCTCCACCATAATGCAACCAGAACGCTCGGCGAAGGCGAGGTTCTGTCTGGCGTCAGTGTCTTCCATCAGCGCGTCGCGATATCTTCCGTACCCGGCAAGATCTTCGAAGGTGATAAGCGCGTAGGCTGTGTTCGTTGCGCCGGCAATTTTGGTTGGCAGGAAATATCCCAACAACTGCCCTCCGCAACGTTGAATGGGCCCGGTCCAGTTGCGGGCATACTGTTCGAAATCGTTGTGCTTCTTAATGTCGATTGTGTAACGAATGCAGACGGTAAGCATGGCCTTCTCCTATTGTCTCTGGTCAACGTTCGGCGGTGACTAACGGGTTCTACGTTTCAGCGCGAAACGTTTTGCCCAGCTCAGTGCCCAGTCCGAAATAGTGGCGAAAGTTGTAGATGAGTGGCTGCCATTTGTGTGGGTCGACGTGGTGCTCGCCGAACACAAAGTCTTCGCGAACATGTACGCGAACAACTTCAACTTCCACCGTCGCCGCTCCGCCAAGACTTTCCCTTTGGCGATCTCCGGCAAGTTCGTGGACCTGCCGAACAGTACCTTCCAACTGGGCAGGACACTCGCTCACACGTGGAGGTGACACTAACTGGCTTGCTATGGTCGTCAGGCCTGCTGCGCCAAACTTATCCGGCTCAAAGCGGAACCGCTTGTCCTTGTGTTTCGGTATCGGATTGCGTCCCGTCAGAGGTGCCAGCCGCTCTACGGCTTGCCATTGGTCAGGACTCGGCAAGTTGACAACGCACTCGGGCCTATCGCGAAGATTCAGGATCGTTTGGGGGTCCAGGGAGATTCCGAGGACCAGCGTCCACCCCAGCGCCCAGAATGAGGAGATTGGCGCTAGGTTGGGCGTTCCAGCGTCGTTCAAGGAACTGACAAGCGCCACCGGGGTTCCAAAGTATAGAATTTTGGCGAAATCGTCTTGAATCCGCAATCGTGTCGCAAATCCTTCGTTAGTTCTCTGTGCATGAAGTCAATCTAACGCGAGGCTCGAGGTGAACGTTTCAGTGCATACTGAATCATTCCATACTGGCGGAATCGCTGGCGTTGGTAGCTCCCAGCAGGGATTGGAGCTGCTGCCGCCCTTGCAGCGTCACGCTAACCCCTCGGCCTTTCCGTTGATGAGCCAGCCACCGAAGATCTATGAGTTTTTGGTAAATGGCCGCGCCTAACGCCCCGGCAAGATGATCGCGTCTTTGGGTCCAGTCCAGGCAGCGTCGCGCGAAACTTCGCCGTGACCGGCGCAGCGCTGCCGTATCAATTCCCCAGTCCGCCAGGAAACGTTCTCCCTGGCGGGTCAGAGCGAAGTCTTTCTCGCCATCGGGAGTAATCAGGCCACGCTCTTCGAAGGCGGTAGCGAGTTGCACCGCCAACTCGCCGGCGAGATGGTCGTAACAGGTACGTGCGTAACGCAGCGCCTGGTCGCTATTGTTTGACTTATAGCTGCGTGGCGTTGAAATGACGCCCAATGCCTCGATGGCTTGCGCAACCTCGGGACGGGCGATTCGATAATAACGGTGGCGGCCCTGCTGTCCGACGGTCAGAAAGCCGCCATTAATCATTTGTGAGAGGTGCATGCTGGCCGACTGCGGCGACACTCCAGCGATTCGCGCCAGCTCGCCGGCGGGAAGCGACCGACCGCTGAGTAGCGCGGTCAGCATCGCGGCGCGCGCGGGATCGGCAATCAGAGCCGCAGTCGACGCGAGAGGAAACCGGTTCTCCATTCGGCTAGGATAGCGGAACAGCCGCTAATCACGTTTCAGGCAAAGCTGAAACATCCCTGTAATGCCGGAAAGCGAGAGCCGCTTTGCGCTCAACCCACCAGATCTCATTTGCTTCTAAGATAGACATATGATTTGGCTCGTCCGCAGGCTGCGTTTAGCTCTACTAACTTTCCTGCTCTTACCCACGCTGGTTTTTGCCGACGCTGCAGCTTTTGATTTACCTGGTCCTCAAGTAGAAGTGCGCGTGAGCAGGGGCGGCAAGGAGCTCCCCATCGCGGAGGTTCCGAATCTCCAGGCTGGGGACCGGCTATGGGTTCATCCGGCGTTCCCCGAGTCGCAGAGCGCGCATTATCTGCTGATCGTGACCTTTCTTCGCGGCTCGACGAATCCTCCGCCGGAAGGCTGGTTCACCAAGCTGGAAGCGTGGGACAAGCACGTGCGTAGTGAGGGCACGGTGGTAACGGTTCCCAAGGGTGCCGAGCAAGCCTTGTTGTTCCTGGCACCCGAAACGGGCGGCGACTTCAGTGCACTCCGCTCCACGGTACGCTCAAAGCCGGGAGCGTTCGTTCGCGCGTCACAGGACCTGAATCGCGCTAGCTTGGACCGTTCGCGGCTGGATGCATATCTGAATGCGGTGAAGTACACCTCGGATACCGATCCGAACGAGTTGAAACAGCGCTCGGTGTTATTGGCGCGCAGCCTCAACATCAAGCTGGACGACAAGTGTTTCGATAAGCCCACCGAGCAGCAGGTACCTTGCCTGATGCAAAACTCCGAGCAACTCGTGCTGGACGATTCCCACAGCCAGTCCATGGTCGCTGAGTTGTCTGGACCGTCAGCCGACCTGGTGGGCCAACTCAGCGCCACGCCCTGGGCCGGGGCCGGATTCTACAGTCCTTATGTCGGCGCAATCGCCGACGTTGTGCGCCTGATGACAGCCTTTCGCACACCTGAATATCAGTACATACCAGCCTTGGCGGTGCCGAAGTCGGATGTCCTCAACCTGTTGCTGAATGCCGCTCCATCGTTTCGCAAGCCGAAGTCGGTCTTGGTGATCGGACTGCCGGCAGTGAACAGCCCGCAGTTGCCACCCTTACGCCCGGTTGATCCTAAGTCGGTGGAATGCCTGGAGAACTCGTCGCTGGTGCTGCCGGTCGAAGGCGCGCCCCTCGTGTTCTCTACCAATCTAGGGCACGATTTTGTACTTCATGTCTGGAACAAGGCCGGCGCTTCCCTGGATCTTCCGGCAAAGGCCGACCCAGCCAAGGGGGGCTTCGTGGTCGACAATCATGCCATCAAGAACGATTGGTCGACTCCGGAGATGAGTGGTACGGTGCGCGGCCACTGGGGGTTCGAGACCTTCGACGGCCCGACTTTTCATCTGCAAACATCGCGTTCCGTCCCGTGGACGCTTGCACCGGCTGACCAGAGCGCGATGGTTGTCGGGCGTGACGACGTGTTGCACTTGAAATCCGATGCAGTTGCCTGCGTACAGGACGTCGCGGTGAAGGACGCCAACGGGAAGACGATCAAAACAACGCACAAGGTCGTAAGCCCGAACGAGATGCAAATCGACGTGTCGCTGAAGGACGTGACGCCCGGGACGCTCACCATGCAAGTGAAGCAATTCGGCCTGGCAAAGCCAGACGAGGTTCTGCTTCACTCCTACGCGGAGGCCGGACATCTTGAGAGCTTCACGATTGATGCAGGTGATCATAAAGGCGTGCTCAAGGGAACTCGTCTGGATGAAGTCGCCAGTCTCGAGCTAAACGGAATTCAGTTCACGCCCGCGGGTCTGACTCGAGTGAATAATGAAGACGAACTACACTTGTCCGCCTCGGCTACAGCGGATGTGAATGGCGTACGCGCCGACCAGAAGCAATCGGCAAGAGTCTCTCTGAAAGATGGCCGGACGCTGGATTTGGCGGTTACGGTTAATCAGCCGCGTCCTAAGGTGATGCTGATCAGCAAGAGCGTCCAACAACCTCAGTCGGGCAGTTCACCTGACACGATTCAGATGCAGGGCCAGGACGAACTCCCGCAGAACGGACAGCTCTCGTTTGCGCTAAAGACACAGGTCCCGGCGACGTTTCCCCATGACGAGAAGATTGAAGTGGCGACGCAGGATGAGTCGGTGAACGTGATTCTCAGCGTTGCCGACGGAACGCTTATGTTGCAGGATTCTCAGACCGTGCTAGCGTCTCTCGATCCGCTTAAGAGTCTTGGAGCGTCGGCTTTCGGGCCGCTGCGGTTTCGGCCGATCGCCGGAAACGGCGAGAAGGGGGATTGGCAGCCGCTGGTGACGTTGGTCCGGCTACCTGCGCTGAAAGAACTGCGTTGTCCTGATGTCGCCGACCAGCCATGCACGTTGGATGGGACGAGCCTGTATTTGCTCGACTCTATTTCCGCTGACCCACAATTTCAGCAGAGCACCCCCGTGCCGGACGGCTTTGCCGGAACCACGCTCAACGTTTCGCACCCCAGCGGCAAGGAATTGTACGTAAAGCTGCGCGACGATCCGTCGGTGATTCATCCGGTAGCAGTCCCGGTTTTGCCCGAGTAGAAAAACAGTCGATTGCCAAGCGGATATGAATTCCTGCGGAACGACTGGATGCTTACGTCGGTTTGTGCTGAAGGTATGACGATGGGCCAGCCAGCCCCATACCCTGGCGGTTCAGTTTACTTCGCCTCGCGCGACCACACTCCTACTGACTACAGTCGGGAACGGTAGGACCTAGCATCGACGTGGAAAGAGGCTGCAGGTTCTGCTCCTTCAGTCGCGTGTTTACATTCGACAAATCCTGCTTCATCAGGTCGGTCCACTGTTGCGCTAGCTTCGTCAAGTCCTGGCAATAATCGTGATAAGCAGTTTCCATGGCGACGGTGGGTGCAGCATCGGCTCCGTCGACCGTCTCCGACAAATACGCGAGCTCCGAATTCATCAGCGTGAAGGTAGGCTTGGGCTTGCCACCGCCGCCGAATCCTCTCTGCGCTTCGCCCTGGAGTTTTTTCGTTTTGGCGTCGAAATCGTTCACCACCTGCAAAGCGCTCTTGGCCTGATCGTTCTTCTCCAGTGCGGCTTGCCGATCTTTCACTTGGTCGAGCAACTTCGCTGCGTCCTCGTGGAAGCTGTAGCTCAGGGAAATCAGGTTGTCGACCTTGCGGTTAAAGTCGAGCTGCTGATGCAACGCTGCTTCCGTGACTTTTACGCGCGGATCCATTTCGACGCTCAACGGCTGCTTGAACGTCTTGCCATCAACGGTCAACCTCACTTCATACTTGCCCGGGACGACGAACGGCCCTTGCGGCTCTGCATGCGTGCGCTCGTACAACGCCGAAATCGGATAGGTGTGTTCGATCGCATTCGGCGAGGAATAACGCAGGTCCCATACGTAGCGGTTCATGCCCGTGTTTTTTGGCAGCGGTGTCGGATGATAGAGCCAGTACTGAGGAACCGGTGGGGGCTCCTCGTCGCGCATATTCTCAGGTGTGCTGGAGAGCTGCCGAACCAGCTGCCCGTGCCGATCGTAGATGGCGAGTGTCACCTGGCCTGATGGTGCCGATTTCAGGTAATAGTCAAGGATCGCTCCCGCAGGCGGATTATCGCCTGCCGGCAATTCGGGCGGAAACGGGGTGTCTTGGTTCATGTCGTTGCGCACTCGGATGGCGGTCGCAGGCTGGAAGAGATGCACCTTGGACTTCGCGATCTTCTCATTAATCTGCCGCAGCGGCGTCAGGTCGTCGAGGATCCAGAACGCACGTCCATAGGTCGCGGCAACCAGGTCATCGTCGTGCACCACCATGTCGCGGACGGAGACGGTTGGCATGTTCTGCTTCAGGGTGCCCCACTGCTCGCCGTCATCGAAGGATAAGAATGGCCCGGTCTCAGTTCCGGCGTAGAGCAGCCCTTTGCGCTTGGGATCTTCGCGAACAACTTTGACGAAGCTGAAATCCGGAATACCGGTTACCACTTCCTGCCAGCTCTTGCCGTAATCGCGGGTGCGGAAGATGTGCGGCTTGAAGTCGTTCCCCTGATGGTTGTCGACGGAAGCGTAAGCCGTCGCAGCGTCGAAGTGCGAGGCTTCGATCATGGTTACTTCCGAAAACTTCTGCAGGCCGGGCGGAGAAACGTTTTGCCAGTTCACGCCGTTGTCGGTGGTGAGCTGAACGAGCCCGTCATTCGTTCCAGCCCAAATCACCCCGGCCTTCACCGGCGAAGGAGCGAATGTCGTGATCGCGCGGCGGTCGGGCGGCCGCATCGTTTCTTCCTCTTCCTTGGTCTTGGGCTTCTTGCTCTCCGCTTCCTTCGTCTTTGTCTCTTCGGACTTGGCTGCTTCAGGCTTCTGTTCTTCGACCTTCGCTTCATCGTCCTGCTTAGCAGCGGCTGCCGGCTCCGGTTTAGGCGCCGGCTCGCCCGGACGGTTCGTCAAGTCGGGACTGATCGCCTTCCAAGTTGCGCCTTCGTCGCTGGTCTGTAGCAGGAACTGCGTGCCTTCGTAAAGGACGTGCGAATCCTGTGGCGAGAAGGCCAGCGGTGGATTTGTCGCAGTGCGGTAATCGCCGTCGCGGCTCACATTGGGCGAAATCGTCTTCACCTGTCGATTCGTGCGATCAATACGCCATAGGCCGCGCGCCTCGCCGCCGGCATAGACGATGTTTGGATTACTTGGATCGGGAAGGATATAGCCAAACTCGTAGCCGCCGATCGGGTCCCAGTCGAGAAAAGTAATGGCTCCATAATCTCCGCGGCTCAAGGTTGCTACCGAGCCACTGTCCTGCTGCGTGCCGTACACCCAGTACGGAAAGCGATTGTCGGTCGACACGTGATAAATCTGCGCGGTCGGCTGGTTGTACCAGGAAGTCCAAGTCTTGCCGCCATCCATGCTGATGGTCGCACCCTGGTCACTGCCCATGATCATGTAATCGGAATTCGTGGGATCGATCCACAACGCGTGATTGTCGTCCCCGCCCGGCGCGCCCTTGTAAGACTCGAAAGTCACGCCTCCATCGGTGGACCGGTAGAGCGAAGTTTGGGCAACATAAACGATGTCAGGATTATGGGGATCGAGAAAGACCCGGCTGAAATAGCCGTTACCCTGAATGCGCTGGTCCTCAGTGGTGCGCTTCCAGGTGGCGCCGCCATCATCGGAGCGATAGAGGCCGCCCTCTTTCCGTTCCGAAACAATCGCATAAACGCGCTGACCTCCCGGAGCTACGGCCACGCCGATGCGTCCGAGGTGTGTGTTCTTGAGTTGCTGGCCGGTGACTTCCGCCCAGGTATCTCCTCCGTCGGTGGTCTTGTAGATTCCAGCGCCGCCCGTGACCAACAGTCCGGCAAACGGAGTATCCGGGCTCACGTAGTGATACCAGAGCGCGGCGAATCCGATCTTCGGATTATCCGGAGCGAATGCAACGTCGATGGCCCCGGTCTTGTCGTCCTTGTAGAGAACCTTCTGCCAGGTCTTGCCGCCATCTGTAGTCTTGAAGACGCCGCGTTCGGCATTCGGCGCGAATGTGTGCCCCAAAGCCGCAACGAAGACGGCATCCGGATTGTGTGGGTCAACCCAAATCGCTCCGATGTGACGCGAGTCCTCGAGACCGATGTGTTGCCAGGTTTCGCCTGCATCCGTCGACTTCCACATTCCGTCGCCCTGATTGACAGCGCCGCCAACATTGCTCACGTCACCGGTTCCCAGATACACAATGCTGGGGTTCGAAGGGGCAACGGCTAGGGCGCCGATCGACGCCACTTTCTGCTTGTCGAAGATCGGCTTCCAGACCATGCCACCGTCAGTTGTCTTCCAGGCTCCGCCCCCGGCAGTTCCCATGTAGTAGATGGCAGGCTGGCCAGCCACGCCAGTCACTCCTGTCACACGTCCGGCACGGAACGGACCGATCTGCCGCCACTGCATCCCGGAATAAAGCGAGGAATCGTATTGCTGTGCGTGCAATTGAGACGGCAGGGCGAGAACGGCGGGAAGAAGTGTCGTTGTGATCGAAAGCAGTACAGGAATGCGGCGAAGAAGGGCGAGGAAAGCGGGCAGCGGGCGGCCGCCCAGTACAAGCGTCATTCGTGAATAACCCCCAAAGATAAAGAGCTTACACCACAGGCGAATGAGCGCGGCAGCGGAAAGCTGCCTTCGGATTTTGAGGTTTCGCTCTCGAATCGCTACAAAGACGGCGCGGGTGGCGCGTTATTCCCCGGAGCAGGTGGTTCGTTCTTTGGTGGAATAGCCGAAGGCATGTCGCAACCTCCGCTATTGATCCATTTCTGTTTGCCAGCGCGATTCACGGTAAGGATGGTGATGGGCGGACCGACTCCATCCGGATGTGCGGCAATTTCGAGATTAACAAACTTCCTTGCCGCCGTGACCGTGTCCATGTGCGACCAGTTCTTGTTAGCTTTCAAATAAACGGCGATCTGCTGGTTAAATCCAGCGAAGAAACCTGATGCCTTCTTACCGTCGATGTCATTAGAAACGGTCGTGATACTGCCGTCGCTCTGGATCTTGAATCCGCGTGCGTATGCCACCGGCTTGCCCTGCTCGGTGCCGGCGAAGACTACTATGGCAAACTCACCGCCATTCCGACTGAAGGTGTCGTTGTAGAACTTGGGCTCGTTGTCATGCAGATATTGCGCGATGGTCGCAACCGGCTGCTGTGCGACTTTGAGGAAGCCATCCGCTTTGTCCGACAAGGTACCAGGCAACGCACAGGCCTGGTCCGCCAGGTCTTGGAGGTGAAAGTAGGGATCAGGCTTATTGAGAAAGCCAGCCATCGCGAAGGCGCAATCGGGTTTCACAATGAGCTTGCACTCCTGCGCCGAGGTCTCGGCATAGTAGTGCTCAACCAGGCTGTCGGCCGCCAACACGATTCGGTGATGATGTTTGTCGTACAGCGCGACCACTGTGGTGGCGGACGACGGAAGAACCGACAGAAGCACGGCGGAGGCGCTCAGCGCAGAAATCAGTAACCGGGACAAACGGGGAGCAATTCGGTTGGGGAAAAGTGGCACCTGTATTGGATTACCAGATTTTGGGACCGAAGGCGAATCCGCCCACGATGGCTCCGGCCAACACCAGCCACGCCGGATTGACTTTGCGCGCCAGCAAGATCGCCAGCACAACCACGGCAATCCCCAGCGTCGGCCATCCGGTCACGGCTCCCTTGGCCAGGCTCAAACAACCCGCGAGCAGCAGGCCGATGGAGACCGGCGAAAGGCCACGCTGAATGGAATCTCTCCACGGCCACTTTTCCAGCTTGACCCAGAGCCGCCCGATAAAAAACGCGAGCAGCGCAGTGGGTGCAAAGAAAGCGATAACAACCGTAATAGCGCCGGGAATGCCCGCCGCCCATTGCCCAATGGAGACGATCATCATCATGTTCGGGCCAGGCGCGATTTGGCCCATGCTGTACAGGTGAATCAGTTGGGTGAAGGTGAGCCACTTATGTACGTCGACCGTCAACACCTTCATCTCGGGAAAGGCGGCCAAGCCTCCGCCCACCGTCAGAATCGACAGGTAGGAGAAAACGCGAATGAGCGGCAAAATCTGGTTCACGGCGTCACCGCCGTCGATTTGCGCGGGTGATACCAAAGAATCGCCAGTATTCCAACTGCGATCAACACTCGAGGAACCGACTGATGCAGGCGATTGACACCGAATACTGTCAGCCCTACGAAGATGAGGTCGTAGACATGAGACATCGACTTCTTACCTAGCTGCACGGTGGTCGCCAGGATGAGCCCGACTGCCGCTGCCGCCACGCCCTTCAGCATGGCGGTCACCACGGGATTGTCGCCGTGAGAGTGGTAAAGCATTCCCGCGATAAGCATCAGCGTTCCACCCGGTAAGCAGACCGCCACCAGCGCGGCGAATGAGCCGGCAAAACCACGCAAATGATCGCCTACCAGGACAGCCATGTTGGTTGCGTTCAGACCGGGCAGGGTTTGGCTGATGGCGAGATACTCCACGAACTCCCGATCGTCAATCCAATGCCGCTTGCCCACCAGACCGCTACGCAGGTAGGCGACGACCGCGCCTCCAAAACTTGTAGCCCCGATCAACAGGAACTCCAAAAAAATATCCATCACCGATATATTCCTGCTCCCAGGCGGCACAGCAGGAACAAGCGCAGGCTTGGCGACGGCATCATTCATGGCTTTGAGGCGGGTTTCCTTTCAGGCGATAGACCATGCCTGTTTTGGTGGTACCGAGTGAAATCCAATCCTTCACTTCTTGCTGAAGCGAGATGAAAAACTGCTCCGACAGCTTCTTGGGTTTGTCGTGAACTTGATCCTTCCGATTGAACTTGAGCTGATAAGCAAACTCGCCGACAAGAGGGGTGTGTTCGCCTCGGGTGCGCCAGAGAGCCACGTTGCAATGGCCTTCGACACCCTTGCCGAAGTCCAGATCTCCAAGCTCCAGAAGAACCTCTTCGACAATGGCTTCGTTGACCAACTTAACTTCTTCGTCCTTGGACTTCTTGAGAATGGCGAGTGCGGGAAAAACGGTGGCCAGTCCCCACATACCCATGCGGTCACCTTGATGCAGTTGACTCAAGCCGAAACCGCAGTTATGTGAGTACAGAATTCGAAAACCTCCATACTGATCTTTCAAAGGTAAAGCTTCTGCTTTGAACTTGATCTGGTACGCTCCGGCAATGTTGGGACGAACATCCACCGCAGCGGCGGTTTTCTCGTCGGGATGGCGGAATTTGAAGACGATTTCCGGATCCCCAACTGGAAAGCCATCGATATAGGTAATCCTGCGCCGCAGTATGAAAGCGTTGTTATACAGGCGGAAGTCAGGAGTATCCATGAACACGATTTCGCGGATATCCGGCCGGCGGCCGACTTTGGGATCGGTAATAAAAGCTACCTTCTGCTCTTTGGCGGCGCGTTGCACCAGCTTGCCGAATTCACGGAAGCTATCTACCGAGGTAAACCGGTCCGGTTTCAGGATGAGCTTGGCTTCGAGATACTGCACGGGATCTAGAGGATGCCCGTCGCTATACTTCCCTTCCGGCTGAATCGATTCGCAGGGCCACGCCTCGGCTGCATCGTTCGCAGCTCCCGAATCTTGTTCCGCTCCGTTCGTCTTCTTGTCTTCCTTGACGGCCTTCTTATCGTCTTTTGACACGGGAATACCTCCAGCAGCCCATCGCTGATCTTCGTGAATTATTCACGCAATGCACGCGCTAAGATACTAGGAAAACTTCCAGTAGGACCACTCGAGAATACACGCGAAAGTCTGGTTTCGCCGGGGCTAGTGGGAGTTGGCCGCTGCTCCGGGGCTGGCTTCGCGGACAGCATCCTGACACTCCCGAGCTGAGGTCAGCAATTTGTCGATATCGGGATCGGCGCGAAGTTTCGCCAGAAGGGGATCCGACAAAAGGTTCGAGTACGAGCAATAGTTGTTTTCGATTGCACTCCCCAGAAGGTGCAATGCCGCCGGCATCTTGCCGCAGTAAGCGAACAAAGCCCCTTCGTAGTACCAGGTTTCAGGATCCGGATCGGCGGGGTAGCTGGTTTCCGCGTCATGGGCAATGCGGTCGAGATCGGACGCCGGTCGCAACTGCAAGCACGACTCCAGCAGATCGCGATGATAGCGCGAAGCCGTCGGCATGTGTTTCACCGCCTCGCGAGCCTCTGGAATCTTACCTTCACGCAGGAGCAAAGACGGAGCGACATACGCGGCCCATTCCGAACCGGCATCCAGGCGGATGAAATCCGCGGCCCGGGCGGTGTTACCCAGTTCCATGAAGGCCCAGGCACAAGAGCGGAAGATGTAATTGCCGGAGTCGAGGGCGATGGCGATATTACATTCGTGCGTAGCCTGCTCCAGCATGCCGGCATACCGGTAGACATAGCTCATGACGAAGTGTGCCTGGGCGCTTTCCGGATGCCGCTTCACCAGCGCCTGCGCTGCTTCATAGGCCTTGTCCAGTTCTCCACGCTCAACCCGGTTGGTAATCAACTGCCCGGCAGCGACTGTGAGATTGGGATCCAACTCCAGCGCTCGCTCGCAAGCCTTGTTGGAGAGCTGGAACATAGTTTCTCCGCCATCGGAATAAACGGAGTCGTAATACGCTCGAAGGCCTAAGGCTTCCCAGGCTGGCGCATAGTTAGGATCCATCTCCACCACATGCTGCAGTACGGCAACCGCATCTTTATTTGGCGCCGGATCATGAGGGAGCGCCAGGCTATGCAGGTAGAGATCGTAGGCTTCGGGGTTTTTCGGTTGCGTTCCCGTTGCCAGCACACCGCCTGCAATTCCCAGGCTAGGCAGTAAGCCCTGGCGAATCTGGGCCGCCATGTCCGATTGCAATGTAATCAGGTCTTGAGCGGGGGCGGTGAAGGTTGTCTGCCACATCAGGCGGTCGTCGTGAACGTTGATGGCCTCCAGCGTAACCAGCAGATTGTCACCCTGCTTCACAAAATGACCGGTCAAGACTGTGGCGACGTGAACTTCTCGGCCGACCTTTTGCGGGTCAACATCACCTTTGTCATACTTGCGAGTCAGGGACGACGGACGCACGTCCAAAGTGCGCGTGTAGGTGAGCACGTTCGCGATTTCGTCAGCCAGCGCAAAGCGCAAAAAATCGACACTGATGTCGCCGTTAACGTTCTGCAAGGGGAGCACAGCGATGGTGTTCGCAGCCGCACCGCCGCCAGCTCCAGGACGATGTTTGAACCACCACATCCCCGCCAGGGTCAGGACCATAATCAATACGCCGCTGACGGCCAGCAAAAGATACGTCAGAAGCCGGCTGGAAGTTTGAAACGTGCTGGTCGCGATTCGGTAAGGGAAAGGCGACCGAATCTTCCCGCTCGAAGTGAGTCCCGGCTCCGTTTCCCTTTTCAGCGCTTGCAAATCGGCCTTCAGCGCCAGCGCCGTGGGATAACGATTGCCGCGCTCCTTCTCCATCGCTCGGCCGATAATTCCTTCCAGATCGGGCGGGAGCCTGGGGTTCAGCTTGAGCGGGGAAACGGGCTTCTTGTTCAGCACTGCTTCGAGCGTGGTGACCGCATTATTACCGGCGAACGGTTTTTGGCCCGTTGCCATCTGGTACAGCACGACGCCCAGCGAGAACAGATCTGTGCGGGCGTCGAGCTCTTCGCCCCGAGCCTGCTCCGGCGACATGTAGACTGCCGTGCCGAAAATATCGCCGGCGACGGACAGCGAATCTTCCAGCGGGGTGCCATCACCACTCCATAACTCGCGCGACAGCTTGACTAAGCCGAAGTCAAGAATCTTGACCTGTCCGCTGTTGGTGATGAAGATGTTGGCCGGCTTGATGTCACGATGAATGATGCCTTTGTCGTGGCAGGCCGCCAAGGCGTCCGAGACCTGGATGCCGATGTCGAGAATCTCCTCGATATCCATCGGCCCGACGCGAAGCCGGTCTTTGAGGCTGATCCCTTCCAGCTTCTCCATCACAATGAAGGGCTGGCCGTTCAGATCCTCGATGTCGTAGATGGTACAGATGCCGGGGTGATTAAGCTGTGAAGCAGCGCGGGCTTCGCGGATAAAGCGGTCAAGAGCTTTGCGGTCGTTGGCGAGGTTTTCCGGGATGAACTTCAGTGCCACATGGCGGCCGAGACGCGTGTCTTCCGCGTCGTAGACCAACCCCATGCCACCACCACCGAGTTTGTCCACGATGTGATAGTGGGAGACTGTCTCGCCGACCATGCCAAAGGCCTCGGTGCCGTTCGCGGTTATGTTAGGCCGCGTACGCAGTCGGGTCAACTCACCGAGGTCGAGTACGAGGGCTGTTGCTCTGCGATCATCTCTTGGCAGCCCTGCGGGCAGCCTGCATCACGGTTTTCTGCATGCGATTTTCGCCAGCCCAGTACAAGCTGATCTCGTGCCCTTCGGGGTCATTCAGGTAAGCGTGGCGCCACCCCCACGGCATCATCTGCGGCAGTTGGGTGAAGAAAAATCCTCGCTGTTGAAGTTTCCGGCAGAATCCGTCAAGATCGTGAACTTCGAAATACAGGCGCACTCCGTCGCTAGAGACCGAAGCCCCCGGACCGGCCTGGTGCAGGGCGACGGTTCCGTCACCGCCGGGAGCGCGCATCCGCGCGTACACCGCACGGCCTTCGTGACGGAAATCCTCGATCAGCTTGAACCCCAGCCAGTCGCGATAGAAATCGATGCCGCGCTGCACATCTTTGACGTAGATCATGGCGTGATTGAAGCTGAGCTTGCCGTCATTCTCCGACGGAGCAGCGAAAGTCTTCGGAGCGGGCTGGGTTTTCCCGGCCGGCGTTTTCTTGGCAGCAACCCGCTTGCCTGCCGGCTTTGCGACACGGAGGGCCGTGCCCTTCTTCGCTGCTTTGCGTGATGCCGCCGATTTCTTGGCCGGTGCCTTCTTCTTTGCAGGTTTTTTCATACCTCACCCCGCGAGCGGCGCAAGTATGGTCGGGAGCGCCAGGGTTGTCAAGGTTTTGAACCCGGCGACCTGTAACGGTAATGTGTACGCAATTGCCGCTTCCTTGGATCTCTCGGCGACAACTTACTTCTTGTCGCGTGGCTCATTGCGCGCCCGATTCTTGATCCAGATGGGCGTGCCGACAAACCCGAACGCCGCGCGAATCTGGTTCTCCAGAAAGCGCTCATATGAAAAGTGAAGCTTTACCGGCCGGTCAGTGAACAAGATGAACGTGGGCGGCGACACTCCAGCCTGCGTCATGTAGAAGATCTTCACCCGCTTAGCCATAGGCACCGAAGCGCGTTCGAAGTCCACGTGACTGAGGAATCGGTTCATCTCGCCGGTGCCGACGCGCTTGCGGCGCTCGCCGGCAACCAGTTTCAAGGTGGAGAAGAGCTTGTCCAGATTCTTGCCCTTTACAGCGGAGACAAAAACTACCGGTGCGTAGGAAAGAAACTTCAGATGCCGCCGGACCTGCTCCTCGTAAACCTCACGGTCGGCGGGAGGCTTGCCGTCGGTCCGATTGGTCGTCACCAGATCCCACTTGTTGATGACCACAATGACCGAGCGTCCGCTTTCGTGCGCATAGCCCGCGATGGTCGCGTCGCTGGCAGTCACGCCCTCGACGGCATCGATCACCATCAAGGCCACGTCCGCTGCTTCGAGATGTTTGCGCGCCATCACGACCGAGAGCTTTTCGGCCATCAGTTCAGTCTTACCTTTGCGGCGAATGCCTGCCGTATCGATGAAGCGATAGACGTCACCATTGCGGTCCATCAATTCATCGACAGCGTCGCGCGTAGTGCCCGCGACCGGGGAAACGATGGCGCGCGACGTCCCGGTCAGAGCGTTGAGCAGCGTCGATTTGCCGACATTCGGTCGGCCGATGATCGCTACCTTCGTCTCCGTCGGAGTCGCTGGCTCTTCAGTTTCTCCCTCTTCTGCTTTGCTCTCGTTTTCGTCCGTCGCCTCGACCGTGGACGTCGGGCCCAGCGAAGAGCCCTGCGATTCCCTGGCGTCGGTCTCGCTCTCCGTTTCCGGCAGAATACTGAGAACGTAATCCAGCAGCTCGGCCACGCCGTTGCCACTTTCTGCGGAGATGGGGAAAAGCTCCTTGATGCCAAGACTGCGAAACTCCTCGGCGTACGGCTCCATCTGGGGCGTGTCGACCTTGTTGACTGCCAGAATCAATGGCTTACCCGTGCGCAGCAGCAAGCGCGCCAGGTCGATGTCAGGGGATGCGAGCTCGGTTCGGCCATCCACCACTAACACGACCGCGTCAGCTTCTTCGAGGGCGACCCGTGCCTGGCGGAAGATTTCCGAAGGAATCAGCGCCTGATCATCAGGAATGATGCCGCCGGTGTCGACTACCCGCAGCCTTCGGCCGTTCCAATCCGTTTCGCCGTAGATGCGGTCGCGGGTAATGCCGGGCTCATCGCCGACGATCGAGCGGCGCGATCCCACCAGCCGGTTGAACAGCGTGGACTTGCCAACATTCGGCCGACCGACAACTGCCAACGTACCGGCAACGGCCGGCTCGTCCGGGCGGGGTGACGTGCTCGATTGAAAGCGAACGCGGGTCAAGTAAACTCTTTCGGCGGCAGTGGCCCAAACAGCTATTATAGGGATACGTCCCGCGCGCCGTGTCTTCCACAACCCATTCCGCCGCTTTAGCCGCCCGCTTGCCGTCGCTCTATCAGTTCTTCGGGCCCGGCGGAGTACTATCTCGCACCCACCCAGCGTACGAATTTCGCCGGGGCCAATTGCAAATGGCCGAAGCTGTGGAACAAGCGCTACAGGAGAAACGGCACCTCATCGTCGAGGCCGGTACCGGAACCGGTAAAACTCTGGCCTACCTGCTGCCGATCATCCGCTCCGGCAAGCGCGTCATCATTTCGACTGGCACAAAGAATTTGCAGGAACAGCTCTTTTTCAAGGACGTCCCCTTCCTCGCCCAGCACGTTGGCGAACTACGCGTCTGTTACATGAAGGGGCGGGGCAATTATCTCTGCCGTAAGAAGCTTTACGACTTGACGACGCAGCCGGTGCTAAACGGGCTGGACGAAATCAACCAGTTTCGCATCATCAGCGACTGGGAGAAGACGACGGAGACCGGGGATCGTGCCGAACTGGCGGAGTTACCGGAAATCAGCCCGCTGTGGTCGAAACTCGATGCGCGCACCGATCGTTGCATCGGTGCCGAGTGCCAGCAGTTCGACCGCTGCTTCATCACCGAGATGCGCCGCCGCGCGTCGGAAAGCGACATCATCATCGTCAATCATCATCTGTTCTGCGCCGATCTGGCGATTAAAGCGGCGGCTGATCGGGCACCGGATGCCGGTGTCCTTCCCGATGCGGGGATCGTCGTATTTGACGAGGCCCACGAACTGGAAGACATCGCGGCGGATTATTTCGGCGTGACAGTCTCTAACTTTCGGGTGGACGAACTTCTGCGCGACGTGGAAAACACCTTGCGCCGGGCCGATATTCCGGTCGCCGATGTGCTGATGGCCTCGGGGCGGGTGCGCGAGCATTCGCAATTGTTTTTTTCGGTGATTCCTCCGGGAGAGGGAAGATTTGCCTTCGAGAACCGCGCTGACTTCCTGGAAGAAAATGGCGACGAATATCTCGGCCTGCAGAACGCGCTGATGAATCTTTACACCGAATTACAGGCTATCCCGAAGAAGCCCGATGAGGTACACGCGATGTCGCGTCGCGTGGACGAACTTCGTATGCAGCTGGGTTTTATTCTGGAAGCCCAGGAGCGCAACACGGTGTTCTGGGTTGAGAGACGCGGCGACCGCCGCGGTGGGCATCACCAGCAAAGCGTGTTCTTGCAGGCCACGCCTATCGCTGTGGCAGATATTTTGCGGAGCACATTGTTCGAGCACCTGGAGTCGGCGGTGCTCACCTCGGCGACTTTAGCGGTATCTGGAAACTTTGAGTACATTCGCAGCCGGCTTGGCCTTCAACACGCCCGCGAGCTGGTTGTCCCCTCGCACTTCGATTACGAGAGCCAGGCTCTGCTGTACGTCCCGCCCGATCTGCCGGATCCGCGAGACCCTCGCTTTGTCGAGCGTGCCTCCCAACGAGTGCGGCAACTGCTGGAGATCACCCGAGGACGCGCGTTCTGCCTGTTCACCAGCTACGCGTTGATGAATCAGTTGTATGAGCGGCTACTTGGCGAACTCAAGTTCCCCATGCTGCTGCAAGGCAGCGCACCTAAAAATGCTTTGCTGGAGGAATTCCGCCTGACACCAAATGCGGTACTCTTTGCAACTTCGTCTTTCTGGCAGGGAGTGGATGTGCAGGGCGAGCAACTAAGCTGCGTCATCATCGACAAGCTGCCGTTCGCCGTACCAAATGACCCCGTGGTGGCAGCGCGCATGAAGGCGATCGATGATGATGGGGGCAACGCGTTCTTCGACTATCAGGTCCCCAGCGCGGCGATCTCGTTGAAGCAGGGGTTCGGCCGGCTGATCCGCTCGCTGCATGACCGCGGGTTATTGTGCCTGCTCGACAATCGCATCTTGAAGAAGCAATATGGGCGGGTGTTTCTGGACAGCCTGCCGCCATACAGCCGGACGACGGATATAAAGGCGGCGGAAAGTTTCTTCGCTGTAACCGAAGATCGTTCGCAGTAGCACGGCGGGAAAAACGAAAAAGTATGTGTTCCGTCTTTCAGATGAGACGCAAACCACGACCAGCAGTGACGCGGAGAGCACCCAGCAGGTAAGCTTATGAAGCAAGGAGAGTGTAAATGGCGCAACTGATGAGAACTTCAAATCCGGCGCTGAGCGGCGATACGTTCCGCACCGGCGAGGCCGCGTTCGGCGAAACCATGACTGTTTCGGGCACGGTGAATAAGACTGGTGTGCTGGTCATTCTTTGCGTCGCCACGGCAGCCTGGACCTGGAACCGATTTTTTGGTGCGGCGGCAAGTTCCCCCGAAGAAGCAATGCAGGCCGTTGCTCCGATGCTGGTGGTTGGCGGCATTGGTGGATTTATCGTCGCTCTGGTTACGATCTTCAAGAAGGAATGGTCGGCGATAACAGCTCCTCTCTACGCTCTGCTGGAAGGCTTGGTTCTTGGGGCGGTCTCAGCGATGCTCGAATTCCGCTTTCACGGCATTGCCATTCAAGCTGTTGCCTTGACCTTCGGCACCTTGATCGCGATGCTGCTTGCCTATCGCTCTGGCCTGATTAAAGTCACGGACAAGCTGCGGCTGGGTATCGTTGCTGCCACCGGCGGCATTGCGGTCTTTTATTTTCTACAGTTCATTCTCGGATTTTTCGGCGTGCACTTCACCACGATTAACGGGTCCGGCCCGATCGGCATCGGATTCAGTCTGGTTGTGGTGGTAGTTGCTGCCCTGAATCTGGTGCTCGACTTCGACTTAATCGAGAACGGCGCGCGCTATGGCGCTCCCAAATACATGGAGTGGTATGGCGCCTTCGCGCTGATGATCACGCTGATTTGGCTGTACTTTGAGATCCTTCGGCTGCTGTCGAAATTCCGCAGCAGAAATTGATGAGGCGGCTGTCAGCTGTCAGCTCTCAGCTAAACCTAACTGTTGCGGGTGATGAAGGCTAAGAGCAACTCGGGACTTCAAGAAAAGGGCGCTCTCTGGCGAAACCAGAAGCGCCCTAATTGTTAGTGGCGACCCATTCTTGCGTCGAAGCCAGAACTACCGCATTTGACTTAGCTGATGGCTGACAGCTGACGGCTATCAGCTGATTGATCTGACAACCGACAACTGATACCTGCTTTTCAGTGCCGGAAATGGCGCACGCCAGTCAGGACCATCGCCAGACCAAGCTTGTTTGCCGTGTCGATAACTTCCTGGTCGCGCACCGAGCCTCCCGGCTGGATGATCGCCGTCGCCCCAGCTTTCGCAATTTCCTCAACTCCATCCGGAAACGGAAAGAACGCGTCTGAGGCAGCGACGGAGCCTTTGATGCCCAGCACGGATTTCATGGCGCCGATCTTCGCAGAATCCACCCGGCTCATCTGTCCGGCGCCCACGCCGGTGCTCTGGCCGTTTCGCGCATAGAGAATGGCATTGGACTTTACGTGCTTGCACACCTTCCAGGCAAACAGCAAATCGCTCATTTCCTGATCTGTCGGCTTGCGTTCACTCACGATTTTCAGGTCGGCTCGGGTAAGCGGCCGCATGTCGTTGTCCTGAAGCAGTACGCCCCCGGAGACGTTCTTCATAACCCACTTCTGTTCCATGGGAACCACTTCAACCAACCGCAGGTTCTTCTTGGCGGCGAAGACTTGTTTAG
The DNA here is from genome assembly GCA_963769235.1 of uncultured Acidobacteriaceae bacterium. Taxonomy (GTDB): domain Bacteria; phylum Acidobacteriota; class Terriglobia; order Terriglobales; family Acidobacteriaceae; genus Bog-257. The sequence goes on from CAVYKW010000001.1 coordinate 471,857, forward strand.
CCTCGTCGTCGAAACCCGGCGCTGCAATCGCCTCGACAAATAACTTCGCCATCTCCGTCGCCGTGTCACGGTCGATCGGCCGATTCACACCGATGACGCCTCCGAAAGCCGAGACCGGATCGCACTCAAGCGCGCGTTTGTAGGCTTCTAGCAACGTATCGGCAACCGCGGTGCCGCAGGGGTTCGTATGCTTGATGATGGCACAGACCGTTCCGTCAAACTCCTGCGCCAGATCCCAAGCCGCCTGCAAATCGACGATGTTGTTATAGCTGAGCTCTTTGCCCTGGAGCGGTTTACCGTTGGCAATGCCCTTGCCAGATCCGTCGGAGTACAGGGCCGCGCTTTGATGAGGATTTTCGCCGTAGCGAAGATCCATCGTCTTGTTGAAGGTGAGTCGCAGTATCTCCGGAAAACCGGAGCTCTCGCCCAGCCCAAATTCCGCACCTTCGCTTTCCGGAGCGCCGATGCGTTCCAGCGTGGACGCGATTGCGCTGTCATAGGCGGCTGTAGTCGCAAACGCTTTCTGGGCCAGATGCCACTTCGTCTTCAGCGAAAGCCCCCCCGCGCTCTCCATTTCCATGGCGATGGCATCGTAATCCGCAGGCGAGGTGACAATGGCTACGTCTTGAAAATTCTTAGCAGCCGAACGAACCATGGAAGGCCCGCCGATGTCGATGTTCTCAACAATGTCTTCGAAGTGCACGCCGGGCTTGGACGCTGTCTTCTCGAAGGCGTACAGATTTACTACGACCATATCGATCGGTTGAATGTCGTGCTGCTTCACGGCCGCACGATGCTCTTCTTTGCTACGTATGTGAAGAATCCCACCATGCACCTTGGGGTGGAGAGTCTTCACCCGGCCGTCTAGCATTTCGGGGAAGCCGGTAAGATCGGAAATATCTTTTACCGTGATGCCTGACTCGCGCAGGAGTTTGGCAGTGCCGCCAGTCGATATCAACTCCACGCCCATGGCGTGGAGCCGCCGCGCAAAGTCGACAAGGCCGCTTTTATCGGTAACACTTAAAATTGCCCGTTGAATCTTTTCCATGATTTCCTTCCAGGAGTGCTTCACGTGCTTGCGACTTTCGAGCGAAACCTGTTGCGAGGCAAAAGTAAAGAGAACGCTGCATCCACGCGTGAGCGGCTAACCGCTTGAGCTTAATGGAGATAGTGTGCCCGTGTCGATCGGCGGCGTTTAGCCATTCGCAATGCGACTATTAAGAATAACGCATTCCGCAGCGGAGCTGTTTTGCATCTAAATCCTTTGAATTATGCCAAATATGATCAGCATCGTGATTGCGGATGATCATGCTGTTTTGCGGGAATCGCTTGCATCTTTGCTGCAATCGCAGCCCGACTTCCAGGTAATGGGCGCTGCCGCGAATGGTGACGAGGCCTTGCGCCTGGTGCAGGAGTTTAGACCGCAGGTACTTGTGCTCGACCTGTTCATGCCGGAGAGCGACGGGTTTGAGGTGCTCCGCACGCTTGAGCGTGCTGGCAATCGCGTGGCTTCCGTAGTGTTGACCGGCTCGGAGAGCCAGAACGACTACGTGCAGGTCGTTCGCCTGGGAGCCCGCGGATTGGTGCTGAAGGCTGACGATCCGCAGAAGTTGTTTTCCGCGATTCGGGCGGTGGCGGAAGGCGACCTCGCCTTCTCCGATGAAATAGCGCATAGCGTGTTGGACGCGATGGTTTCCGATCAACCTTCCGTTCCCAACTCTATGACTCGGCTGTCCGGACGCGAGCGGCAGATTTCCTACATGGTGGCACGAGGTATGAGGAATCGCGATATCGCCGGCGAGCTTAAGATAAGCGAAAACACCGTGAAACGGCACCTCCAAAGCATCTTCTCGAAGACCGGTTCTCGCGATCGCCTTGAACTGGTTGTACTGGCGCTGGCTGAGATTGGAAAGGCCGCCTAGTTCAGGGAAATCGGGAAGCGGAGGATCGCCTCTCGAGAATACTCGGGTTGAAGGGCTGCACGGATAGCGTCGGAGTTAGGATTATCTGCCGGCGTTGGCAGCCATCTTCTTCACCATGGCGATCACCAGTTTACGGTCGCTGTCATTCAGGTTAGGTGAATAACGGCGCAGTTGCGTGAGGAAGCGAACTTCGTCTTCGGCCAACTGCGGCACCGCTTTGCTTCCGTTCTCGCCAGTTCCATCACTAAAAAATCTTGCCAGCGGCAGGTCCATGGCGCTAGCGATTTTGGCCAGCGTATCCAGCGAGGGGATCGTGTGTCCGTTCTCAACCCGTGACAGGTAACAACGCAGCAGTCCAGTGCGTTTCTCGATGTCACCTTGCGACATGCCCTTTTGCAAACGGAAACTACGGATCGTCTCGCCGATATTCATGAGTGCTGTTTGTCCTGAAAGGAAGTGGCCATGGGTTGACTGCATAGTAACCACTGCGGGAAGCAGAGGCAAGGGAATTTTCGCATAAAGGGATATTTGCCCGGAAAAACGTTCCTAAGCACCCAGAATTGGGTAACCTTCGAGCAAGATTATTCACTTGACACAAACGACGATTTAGCCTAGTCTGTTTACATGAAAGTCAAGAGCGAAACCGATCAGCCGACCCCGAAGGCCCTTAAGCATCCGAAGCCGACGAGCATCCGCGACATTGCCATAAAGTTCGCGACCGAAGAACAGTGCTTGGAGTACATCGAAAAGATGCGCTGGCCTGATGGCATCGTTCGTTGTCCTACGTGCGGCGAGAAGAACGTCAAGCGCGTGGTGCGCTCTGCTGAGTCGAAGAACAAGCGCCCCTGGTTCTATCTCTGCCTTGAGAAAACCTGCCATCAGCAATTCAGCCCCACGGCGGGAACGCTGTTCGCTGACTCGCATTTGCCGCTGATAGTTTGGTTCCACGCCATCGGCCTAATCCTGAACGCGAAGAAGGGCATCAGCGCGAAGCAGCTACAGCGCGATCTTGGCATCGGCGGATACAAAACAGCGTGGTATCTGAATCACCGCATCCGTGAGTCGATGCAAGAAGCCAATCCTGAGCCGCTGGGCGGAATCGTGGAAATCGACGAAACTTACGTTGGCGGTCGCGTTCGCGGCAAGGGAGCGAAGGCCGCAGCAAAGCAGAAGCAGGTTGTGATGGGAGTCGTACAGCGCGGCGGCCAGATTCGCTTCCAGCACGTTACTGGAGCATCGGTTGAGACATTCCGCAAGTTTGTTGCTGACAACGTGAGCGACGACGTAGAGCGCGTTATGACCGATCAGCACCGCGCCTATCCCACGGCTCTCGCTCCGAAGTTCACGGCCCGTCATGAGACGGTCAACCACATAATCGGGGAATACGCGCGTGGTGACGTTTACACGAATTCGATTGAATCAGCGTTTTCACTGCTCAAGCGCGGCATGATAGGCCAGTTCCACAAGCTCTCTGGCAAGCACCTGCATCGCTATCTGCGGGAGTTTGAGTACAGGTTCAATCGCCGGAAGGACCCCGACGTTTTCATAGAGACAGTGCGCCGTCTCTGCCAGTTCCCGCCGCTTTCCTTCGAGGAATTGATTACCGGCTGGAAGGCTTAGGCCGCTTGGCCTTTGCCTTCTTCTTCGGTGCAACTATCTCGGATTCCTTCTTAGGCGCCATCCGCAACATCTGCGAAAGCACCGCGTCAAATCGGCCTTTGTCGGTCTTCATCTCTTCTCTACAAACAAGAAGGCCCAAGCGTACCGGCCGCTTGGGCTATCTTGCGAAACATATTAGCTTGTCACGCTAGCCTGTATTAGATGCTAGCTCGAGACGAAAAGTCAAACTTATAAGTGAGGGAGTGGGCGCTGTCAAACCCCTCCCTCGTCCAGTTACTCCGTGCCGGTATACAGAGTGTACTGGTGGACCCGACGGGATTCGAACCCGCGCCTTAAAGCGTGACAGGCTAATATGCTCCCACTACACCACAGGCCCTACCTTTAGGATACTCCACGTACTCTCAATGTCAAGCGAAGATTTAGTTCAATAGCGTTCATTTTTAATTCATTCCGGAATGTTGCTAGGCAACTTCGGAAACGAGAAAACCAAAACTATAGCTGTATCAGTCACTTGGGTGTGGTTACCAAAGTCATATTTACAATGTAGCTAGGGAACTGCGGATGGTTGGAGGAGTGTGATACCATGAATACAGCTCGGAGGAAATGATTTATGTCAGATGCTCTTGAGAATGCGGTCGCTGAGCTAAAGGGCAAGATCGCGGAGCGAATCGCAGTCTTGAAAGATGACGATAACTGGCGAGAACTCCAACGACTCTATTCGGGTCTTGGTGTCCTAGAGGAGCTCTGCGGGTGGCCCAAAACGGACTTGAGTTCACTTCTCGAAATCGGCGGAAGCGATTCTCTGCCGAAGGTGGAGAAGTACCAATTCGTTGGCCTAACGCCACTCGATGCGGCGAAGCGATTCTTGAGTATGATCGCTCCAAAACAGAAGGCCGCCTCTCTCGATGAGATCATCTCAGCACTATCGACAGGCGGGCTAAGCGGAGTGAACAGGAACGATCTTCGTATTTCCCTCTCTCGTAGCACTACCGAAATTTATAAGGCCGGAGAAGACATTTACGGTCTGCTCTCCTCGTTCCCGCAGATCAAGCGCGGAACCCCCGGCCGGAAGAAATCTGTCAATGGCGCGGTATCCGCTTCTGACATGGGCACCACAGAGACTACGGAAGCGGAAGCTGCTCCTGAAAGCGAGGCTTCATGATAAGAGGATTAGCCGGAGAGCATCATTGTCCTCACCGTGCTCTCTGGCGAAAACACGAAGGCCCGAATCGCTGATCTCTTGGCGGGGACGCGATTCGAGCCGTGGTGAGCTTTCCAATTTGCTTGACCGGAGGGTGACTAGTTGGCACTAGGAACGGCCTTATACGCCGTGGTTCCTGCTTGGAACGGGGTCCGATCCCCCCGCCCTCCGCCATTGTAGTACAACCGGGCGCGAAATGCGCTCAGAAAGTTTAAGCGCCATGTCGAGACAAACCCTATTAATTCTGGCCGCAGCGGTACTGCTGGTTGGTCGGACAGTAGCCCAAGAAGCCAAGGAACTCCCGCTGCATCCGGGTGACACAATAAAGCTGGAAGTGAAATTCGACGGTACCGATTCGGATAAAATCAAGACGGTTCGGGCGGGAATTCGCTCCAAGGCAACGGTTCCAACAAATCAGGTCGGATTCGATGCTGGATTCGACGGAAACGAAGTTAGCAAATCCCCTAGCGGTGAGTTCACTTCCGAAATCAAAATCCCCGAAAATGCCGCCAGCGGAGATTATTACGCAGTCGTGATGGCGTTCACCGGCTTGGGCGGCACCACGTACAAGTCTGGAACTGACTTCCAGCTTCACGACTTCAAAATAGACAACCAACGCACATTCACCCCGCCACACATCAGCGTGAAAGAGAAGCACTAACGCTTTCACAGGTGGCAATGGCGAATGTCTTGCCGCTAGCTTGCGGGTACAGCGTAATGCTGTACCCCTCGCTGAGTCGTTTTGCCACGTACTCCCCGAGTTGCTGAGTCGTCAGCTTGGTAATATCCGGTCCGCTTTTGCTTGCGATCCCCACATAGCCAGAATGAGATTCCTTACAGGTTCCCCGAGGGATAGCCTCCGGCGGCCGCTCTCTCACCGTGATAGCGCTTTGCTGGGAGTCGCCAGCAATCGCGGTGGCGGTGTACAGCAAGAACAGTCCAGCAACAACAACTAGACGCATACGATCTCCCACAAGAATTATAATGCATGTAATTTCACCATGCAACATGCATTATTTCCCGCGCCTGTCACGGCGATTCCAGTGTTTACCATGTAGTAATTTGTGTCAAGTGAATATTCTTCCCTTCGAGGTAACACTTCGCGTCGACCTCGCCATCAAATATCGGCCGCAGAGACCAGCGGCAGTTCCATGTACATTAATCCCTCGAGTGGCTCCAGAGGGTCAGCCGAAACTTCGCGAAAACCGAATCTCCGATACATCTCCAGGGCAGCTTGCATGGAGGGCGGATGAGTGTCGAGCCGTAGGGACACGTAGCCGATGTCGCGTGCTACTGAGAGCAATCGCTCCACCAGCGCTAAAGCGAGTTTCCCTCCACGAAACGCCGGGCGAACGTAAAGCCGCTTCATCTCGCAAGTTCTTTCGAGCGGAAAAGGACGCAAGCCAACGCATCCCACCGGCTGGCCCAGGACCGTGGCCAGGAGCAACCTGCCTTGTGGTGGAGAGTAGATGCCGGGCAGCCCGGCGATCTCGCTATCAAGCGATCGCGGGCAATACTCCACAGGAAGCTGCGCACGGTACTCGCTGAACAGATTCCGCACCTGCTCAATCTGCACTGGAGTTGATGCTTCTACAATCTCGGCCACGGCCAGTTCGCCCCCGAAGAGTTACCCCATCAGAATGCCGCCGTTCACGTTGAGAACGTGCCCGGTGACGTATCCCGCTTCTTCCGACGCCAGAAAGCGGACGGCGTGGGCCACATCCATGTCGCTGCCGGCGCGACCCAGCGGAATATTCTTCAGGATGTTTTCTTTCAACTCCGCAGGCAAGACCTCGGTCATTGCCGTTTCGATGAATCCGGGCGAAACTGCGTTGACGGTGATATTGCGCGATCCCACTTCGCGAGCTACAGCCATTGTAAGTCCGATCAACCCAGCCTTGGATGACGAATAATTCGCTTGCCCGACTTGCCCAATCTGCCCAAAAATGCTGGTTATGTTGATGATGCGCCCCCAACGTTGCTTCAACATCGAGCTGATAACAGCTTGCGTCAGAAGGTACGGTCCAGTGAGGTTCGTGGAAAGCACATCATCCCAGTCAGCTCGTTTCATGCGCATCACCAGCTGATCGCGAGTGATCCCGGCATTGTTGACCAGTATGTCAACTTTGCCGAAGTGTGCGATGACGGCTTTCACCGTGGCTTTGATCTCGTCTTCGCTGGCTACGTCGAGCTTAAAGACGGCAGCCTCTTTACCTTGGCCGTTTATCTCAGCGGCAAGCTGCTCGAGCTTCTCCTGGTTTCGTGCGCACAACGCCACTTTCGCCCCAGAGCCCGCCAAAACAACAGCACAAGCCCTCCCAATTCCCTGCGACGCTCCGGTAACCAGCGCGACTCGCCCCTCTAGTCCCGACATTCCACCTCCTGCATCAAGCAAAGCAGGATTATAACCATCGCAGCTGAGAACGCCTTACGCAGGACTCGATCCCGCCGAGGGCTGCCAAATTTAAAGCAGCCGTTCCGGAGCCCAAAACAGCACCTTGAGTTCGCGCGCAAAGTACGCCAGATCGGGCTGGGATGGAAGTTGAAGTCCAGTGGATTGCGCCATGGTGTTGGTTTGAAGATCCATCTCAGCGTCCTGCAGGGTCCAAGGCAAATGGTGGATTTCTGCTCGGTACAGGCGCTTGCGGCTGGTTACATACAGGCAATAACGTTCGGTGAGAAAGTGATCGAGCGATCCGGTATGAGCCTGAAACGTGTTCGGCGAGGCCGGTCCATACGAACATTTGAGTTCAGCCGGCTTCGGGCCGTGCTGACGTTTAGAAACGTACTCGATCTTTGTCCCGCCCCGACCTTTCACCTTCATTGCGGCTTGCCAGTAGGGCAGACGGTAGAAGACGCGTGCTCCCCAGACGGCTGACAAGTTGCTCGCGTCCAGACTGAAGAAATACACACCCGGCTTGCCGTCGTAGGTTACGTACGTCCGCACATTGATCTCGTTGAAGTGAGAGAACCACGGTAGCGACGGAACGCCGGGCGGGCGAAGATGATTAATCCAGAAAGGAGCAACCGTAACCCAGGCGCGTTGCTTGTAGGTATCGAGGGTCAGAACGTCCGGTACGACTGACCGGACAAGCTCAGGCTCAAGCGCGTAGTGCAGAAAGAGCAGGTCGTTCCAGCGCTGGGTCATGATCCACGGCGCGGTAGGCGCCGGCCAGGGACGATGCGCAGTCGCAAACAAAATAGAGTCGGCGCCCACCCACTGCGTTCGGACGTCACCCTGCTCGGATAGGGCGGCTAGTGGAGGTTGCCTGCGTAGCGGCGTCAGGGCCGGCCTGCCCGCTGTTCACTCAAACCCTGCGAGTCGGCCAGAAGGGTTGCTTGATATTTCAATCGATCCGATCCTTTTTCGCGATTCCCACAGCTTCGACGTTGCCCGCCGATTCCATACCGCATATGATTCACCGCAATGTCACTCGGATACAAACCAGAAACCACCGACAACCAGACGCTTGCTGACCGCGAACCCCGCACGGACGTCTACGCCGTACACGGCGCCGATCCTGAGGTACAAGCCTACGGTATGGCAAAGTATTCCCGTTCGGCACTCTCGATGCGTGAATCGCTGGCGGAAATCAACGACCAAAAAGCCGAAAAGTTTCTGAATACCTTTTACTTTCAGTATGGCCACCGCAGCATCGCAGATCTGGCCCATGTCGCTTTTGCCATGGAGAGGCTGTCGATTCTGGCTGCGACCGTTGCTGTCGATGAACCCCGCTGGGACGGCCAGGAGCGGTCCACCCGCTATCAGGACTTCCAGAAAAGCGGTTACTACGTTCCCGATTTTGCGGACGATTCCGAAGCCGGGATGATCTACCGTGAGACGCTTGATTACCTGTTCACCGAGTATCGCCACTTTTCCGAGGCAATGTTCCAGTACTTGCAAGAACGGAGCTCGAAGCCATCCGAAATGAAGCAGGATGCGTATGAGCGCACCCTGCGTGCCCGTGCCTTCGACATCTCGCGCTACCTGCTTCCCTTGGCAACGAACACTTCGCTTGGGCAAATCGTCAGCGCGCGCACCCTGGAGAACCAGGTTTCACGTCTGCTCTCGCATACGCATGCAGAATTACGGCGACTCGGAGAACTACTGAAGAACGCAGCCCAGGGGCCCGCCTACAATGTGGGCCACGCGAAAGCTCGCGAGTTGTTGGAACAGATGGCCGACGAAGCACCGGACGTTTTCCAGGCAGCCAGCGACCTCTTGCTGCGCCCAGTGCGCGTGGCGCCTACGCTGATGAAGTACGCCGAACCCAATGCCTACGAGATTGAGACTCGTCGCGAGTTAAAGCAGGCTGCAGCAGAGTTATTGGCATCCACTGCCATCGAGCCCGCACCTCTCGTCGATTTGCTTGCCGACGATCCTGTCGAGGTCGAGCTTGCTACCACGCTGCTCTATCAATATTCCCATCATTCTTACCGGCAGATTCGCAAGATCGTGGCCGAATTAGCGGAGGCTCAGCGACAGGAGATCATCGCCCTCGGTCTGCGCCACCGTGGACGTCATGACGAGGTTTCACGCGCCTTTTGCAGCGGACAACGGTTCCGCTTCGACATTCTCATGGATATCGGCGGATTTCGCGACATGCATCGCCACCGCCGCTGCGTGCAAATTGTGCAGGACTACACGGCTGCGCACGGGTATGACACACCGGCGGAGATCGACGCCTCGGGACTCAAGCAGCGTTACGACTCAATAATGAATCGGGCGCAGGAAACCGTAGCGCATCTCGCAGCACGTAAGCACCACGAAGCGCAAGAACAGTCCCAATACGTCATCCCCCTCGCGTATCGCAAGCGCACGTTGTTCAAGATGGACTTGGCCGAAGCTATCTACATCAGCGAACTGCGGACAGGTGCAGCCGGGCACTTCTCTTATCGCAACGTTGCCTACGCCATGTACGAAGCGGTTGCCGAGCGGCATCCCACGCTTGGGCAGTACTTTCGTGTAACCGATGTGCGCGAGCCCGTCGATCTGTTGAAGCGATAACCAAGGATTGAATTGCTATGCAATCTCGCCAGCCATTCGTAATTCGTGCAACGTTTCTGATCTTCGCCGCCAGCGGCATTGCTCTTGGCGTGAGTTCCACAGTGCTGGCGCAAAATCAAACTACGACTCAGAAGGAGACAAAGGTGACGACTCATGCAACCGGCTCGTTTGAGGTAAAGCTGACCCCGCAGACGGACGACGAAATCCTCAAAGGTTCCACCCTTGGCAGAATGACAATCGACAAGCATTTCCACGGCGGACTGGAAGGTAGCAGCCAGGGTGAAATGCTGACAGGTGGAACGCAAGTGAAAGATTCCGCCGGCTACGTTGCCATGGAACAGTTCACCGGAACATTGAATGGACGTAAAGGCAGCTTCATTCTGCAACACAGCGCGACCATGAACCGCGGCGTGCCTACGCTCACGATCTTCGTCGTACCCGATTCGGGAACCGGAGAACTCGTGGGATTGACCGGAACGTTTGGGATCAAAATCACTGAAGGCAAGCACTCCTACGATTTTGAATACTCGCTGCCCGAACAGCATTAAAAGTGCGTCGAAGGGCGGTAAACCGAAGAGGTGCTTGCTAAGTGGCTATTATCGTTCGCAATACTATGCGCAGATTCCGCCGCTTAACCATGCGAATTTGGCCTTCATCAGCAGCTTCAAGCGATGATAATCACAAAGGAATGTGAGATACCGAAGTTCTAGTACTTTCGTTCTGGCTGGTGTTCGCTATTTCTTCGCTTTTTGATGATTACTGGATGTATAATAAGCCGTCAGTATCCATGCGCTTCTTATAGCGAATTGTAGTTTTCCAGCGCCTGCCTCACTGACCCACTGACATTTACTTTTACCTGTCCTCCCGGACGGCTGCGCCGGGATGGAGCAGCCAAGGAGCGGCACTCATGGCGGACGAAAGAACTGAAAAGAGCCGGGCAATTGACCTGACTCTAGCGCAAATCGAAAAGCAATTTGGCAAGGGCTCCATTATGAAGTTAGGGAGCAAGGGAGCGGTTGTCCCTATTTCCGTCATTTCTACCGGAGCCATTTCTTTTGACGCCGCTCTCGGCGTGGGAGGATTCCCTCGCGGCCGTGTGGTTGAGATATTCGGCCCCGAGTCTTCCGGCAAGACCACAATTGCGTTGCAGGTGATTGCCGAAGCCCAAAAACAGGGAGGGATGGCCGCCTTCGTGGACGCGGAACATGCGCTCGATCCAATCTATGCCAACAAGCTGGGCGTAGATGTCGATAATCTGCTGGTATCGCAACCGGATTACGGTGAGCAGGCGCTGGAAATCGCCGAAGCCCTGGTACGCTCCGGTGCAATCGATGTGCTGGTTGTGGACTCGGTTGCAGCGTTAGTCCCCAAAGCCGAACTCGACGGAGAGATGGGCGACAGCCACGTCGGATTGCAGGCCCGTTTGATGTCGCAAGCTCTTCGCAAGCTGACCGGCATCGTTGCCAAGTCGCACACTTGCCTGGTGTTCATCAATCAAATCCGCGAAAAAATTGGCGTTATGTTTGGCAATCCCGAGACCACCACTGGTGGCCGCGCCCTGAAGTTTTATTCCTCGGTCCGCATCGACATTCGGCGGATCGCCGCCATTAAAGATGGCGATGTGGTTGTAGGCTCGCGTACGCGCGTTAAGATCGTGAAAAACAAAACGGCCGCGCCCTTCCGGGAAGCTGAATTCGATATGATGTATGGCGAAGGCATCTCTAAGGAAGGCGATCTGCTGGACTTGGCTGTGAACGGCAATCTGGTTGAGAAGTCGGGGTCGTGGTTCAGCTACAAGGGAGAGCGAGTCGGCCAGGGCCGCGAGAATGCCAAGCAGTTCCTGAAATCCAACAAAGATATCGCAGCCAAGATTGAGGAAGATGTTCGCAAGTCGCTGGGCCTGATCTCGGTGGAAGACAAGGCGCAAGCCGCCGTGGCCAATGCCGAGGCTGCCCCTACTCCAACTCCGAAACCGCCGGCCGGACGCAAATAGCAAGCAGAGTTCCGACGAACCCAGGAAGGGGTGTGTTCTTTCCAGAGCACTCCCCTTTTGCTTTTTGCTGTCGTCCCGTGATCAAGCTGCCCTCACGGCTGAAGGCGTAATTGCGAGTTGCATTCCGATTGCCTCCCGGCGCTAGCCAGAATAAAATCATCAAACGCAGAATCCCCCGTCTCCGAGGGCACTTGAAAGACATCGTCGCCATCTACCCCGGGTCGTTTGATCCAGTAACGAACGGGCATCTGGACTTGATCCATCGCGGCAGCAAGCTCTTCGATAAGTTGATTGTGGCGATCGCGCGCAATCTGGAAAAGGGAGAGTCCCTCTTCTCGATGGAAGAGCGCCGGAACATGCTCGTCGCCATGACTGCCGAGATGGACAATGTGGAGGTCGATACATTTGAGGGCCTGCTGGTTTCGTATTGCATCAGCAAGAACGCCAATGCAGTGTTGCGCGGCATACGCGCGGTTAGCGATTACGAATTTGAACTGCAAATGGCATTGATGAACCGTAAAATGGAGCCTCGCGTGGAGACAGTGTTCATGATGCCGGCGGAGAAATATTCGTATTTGAGCTCCCGCATTGTGCGTGAAATCGCCAAATTCGGGGGACCCTTAACTGGCTTGGTCCCGGAGATGGTGGAAGAGCGATTACGCGAAAAGATGGCGGAAAGACAAATGGCATCCGCAGAAACCCAATCCCTATGAAGGTCCAAAACATGACTGCTGCTGGAACTCAACTCGCCTCCTTCCTGACGAACCGCATTCAACGCATCGAAGTCTCGGCTACCATGGCTGTTGCCGGAGAAGCGGAGAAACTTCGCGCGACCGGGGCCGATCTAGTCGACTTGGGCGCGGGAGAGCCGCACTTTCCCACACCAGAGCACATCAAAGAAGCAGCCATCGCTGCGATCCGAAACAATTTCACCAAGTACACGGCGGTCGGCGGGACAGCAGAATTGCGGGACGCAATCGTGCAACGCCATGCGACGGACTTCGGCTCCGACTACCGGCGTGAAGACTGTATCGCTTCCGTCGGCGGCAAGCATGCTCTCTTCAATGCCATCCAGGTCATCGTCGATCATGGCGATGAAGTCATTCTGCCGGTGCCGTACTGGGTTTCGTTCAAGGATATCGTTCGTTATGCGGGCGGCGAACCGGTCTACATTCCTACCGATGAGCGACATGATTTTGCGTTGACGGCCGATATGGTCGAGCGTGCGATCACTCCGCGCACCAAGGTCATCATTCTGAATTCTCCGAGCAATCCTTCGGGCGCAGTGATGAATCCCGACGACATGGCTGCTCTTCTGCGAATGGCTCATGATCGCGGTATCTACGTCGTTTCCGATGAGTGCTACGTGTATCTGAATCACACCGGCCAGATGTTCTCGGCGGGATGCGTTCATGAAGTCAAAGAGCGTTTAATCATCATCGGCTCGCTCTCCAAGACCTACGCCATGACCGGCTGGCGGTTGGGCTATGCCTTAGGCCCCGCGCCAATCGTGAGCGCGATGCAGAAATTGCAAAGCCAGAGCACTTCCAATCCCACATCCATCGTGCAAAAGGCCGCGGTTGCAGCACTGACTGGTTCGCAGGATTGCGTCAAGCAGATGCTGGCCGGCTACGTCGCATTGCGAGATCAGGTTGTGTCCGGGCTGCGCGCCATTCCAGGCCTGACCTGCGCTGCCCCCAATGGCGCGTTTTATGCCTATCCGAATGTCAGTCACTATTTCGACCGCGGCGGCATGAATTCGGCCTCCACTGTTGCGCACAGATTGCTGCACGAAGCTCACGTTGTAGTAGTCCCCGGCGAGGGTTTCGGAACGCAAGACCACGTCCGGATTTCGTACGCGACTTCGCCGGAAAATCTGCAACGCGGCCTGGAGCGCATGCGCGACTTCTTCGCGAAGGTGTAGCGCCCGGTGCGACGCAGAACGAGGTGTTTGCATCATTGCATTTCATGTCAGAACTCTACCCATTTCTGCTGATCCCCATATTCGATGAACGCCCTTGGGGTGTACGTGACCTGCGTCCCATCTACACCCAGCTTGTAAAGGATCCGGTGGGTGAGAGTTGGCTGACCTGGGGAGACAACCGGGTTGCGAATGGCCCGTTAGCCGGACGCTCACTTGACGAGCTTTGCAAGGAGTTCCGTCGCGACCTGGTAGGAACGGCCGCGTGCTACGAAGATCGCTTTCCGCTGCTGGCGAAGTTCCTTTTCCCCGGTGACAAGCTTTCCGTGCAGGTTCATCCGGATGACGAAGAAGCCAAGAAGAGCGGGCGGCCTTGCGGGAAAACTGAGTGCTGGTATGTCTTGCGTGCGGACCCAGGGGCTCGCGTCGCTCTTGGCTTGAGGCCTGAGGTCACGCTCCAGGAATTTGAGCAGGCGATCCACGATACCCGCGCCGAAGACTTTTTGAACTGGATCGAGGTCCAGGCGGGAGACATGTTGTACGTTGCTGCGGGCACCGTGCACACCATCGGAGGCGGCATGGTGCTAGTGGAAACGCAGCAGACTTCAGATATCACCTATCGTCTTTATGACTACGGTCGTCCGCGAGAACTCCACATCAAAGAAGGGCTGGCTGCTACCCGCTTGCATACCAACGCCGGGAAAGTAGTGGGAAGCGAACGTGACAGATCGAACGTGTTGGTGCGCTCACCGTTCTTTCAAGTAGAAAAGTTTCATTTGCGCGACGTGTTTCATTCCGAGGCTAGTCCTGACTCGCCGCATGTGCTGGTCGCGGTGAACGGCTCCGGAGTCGTAGAATCAAAAGGGATGGAGCCGGTCAGTCTCGCGACGGGGGACGCGGTCGTAGTTCCAGCTTGCTGGTGCGAATACACGTTGCGCCCGCAGTGGGACTTGGATGTAATGCGAATGTCCTTGCCCATAGGATCGGTCACGGAACCAGAAACCGTGATGCCACAATCCGTCGGCACATCATAACTTCACAACCAGTTAAGGATTCATTTCCGGTGCCGGACTCAACCAAGTTCAATTTTTATCCTGTCATTCTCGCTGGCGGACGTGGCACGCGTTTTTGGCCGCTGAGCCGCAAGCGCATGGCCAAGCAGTTGCTTCCGCTGAACAGCAAGAAGAGCATGATTCAGGAAACTGTCGAGCGCCTCCTTCCGCTTGCCAAGGCGAAGCAGTTTTGGGTCATCACCAACGAAGACCTTCGCGAGCCCATCATTCGTCAACTCAAGAAGTTGAACAAGAAGCAGATCATCGCTGAACCGGTGGGAAGAAACACCGCTCCTGCGATCGGCCTGGCAGCGTTCTTGCTGGCGAGACGCGATCCGAGTGCCGTGATCGGGATGTTTCCTTCCGACCATGTAATTTCCGACGAGAACAGCTTTCGTAAGGACATTCTGCGCGCCGCTGAGATTGCGTCACAGGGGGCGAACATCGCAGTCATTGGTATCAGGCCAACCCGAGCGGAAACTGGTTACGGCTACCTTGAGACTGGCAGCGAAACGAATGGAGTGTTTCGGGTGCGGCGCTTTACCGAGAAGCCCTCGGCTGATGTTGCGGAACAGTTCGTAAAGGCCGGCAACTTCCTCTGGAACAGCGGTATGTTCGTCTGGGGCGCCAAGACTTTAGCCGACGCGCTACGCGAACATCAATCCAAGATGGCGGCTTTTTTAGAAGAAATTGCCGCCAGCTACGGCACGCGTAAGTTCGAAAAAACTTTTGCCAAGCTCTACTCGAAGTGTGAAAACATCAGCGTCGATTATGCGGTTCTCGAGCCACGGTCGGCGAAGGGCGAAGCCAAGTCCGGTCTGTACTGTATTCCTGCGAGCTTTGGTTGGAATGACCTTGGCTCCTGGACTGCGCTTCACGAACATCGCACTGCTGAAGACGGTAACCATTCCAATGTCATCGTGGCCGAACAAAGTTTCACGCTCAATGCCGAAGGCAATTTCATTCATTCCAAGCGAAAGTTTGTCGCAGCCATTGGCGTGAAAGACCTGGTAGTCGTGGAAACTGACGACGCTCTGCTCATCACCACGCGCGAGCATTCCCAGGATGTAGGGAGAGTCGTGAAGTATCTGGATGAAAAAAAGTTGACTCGCCTAGTGTGAACAAGTTCGGCGACATTTAGAAAGTGGAGATGGATGGCGGCAGATATCAAGTTCGGGACTGACGGGTGGCGTGGCATTATCGCGGATGACTTCACCTTTGACAATGTGAGGCGTGTGGGTAATGCGATGGCCGCTTACGTTCATAAGAACGAAGACGCCAGCAAAGGCCTGGTGGTTGGATACGACACGCGATTTGCCTCGCCGCAGGCGGCCGAAATCATCTCCGAGGTGCTGGCTGCTTCCGGCATTGCCGTATGTCTGTCGAACGACTATACCCCCACTCCCGCGCTGTCCTACGCCGTTAAGAATCTGGGCGCCGCAGGCGGGGTCATGATTACTTCCAGCCACAATCCTTTCAACTGGAACGGAGTTAAGTACAAAGCGAGCTACGGTGGTTCGGGTACGCCGGCCATCATGCGCTCTATCGAGGCAGAGCTGGACTCGCCGCGCCAGGAACGTAAAGGCGGCAGTGTTACGCGTACCGATTTCAAGACGCCATATATCGCAGCCATCAAAGAGTTCGTCGATCTGAAAGCGATTCGGGATGCCGAGTTTCGGTTCGCCATCGACACGATGTACGGCGCGGGCCGGGGAGTTCTGAAAGGAATCTTCAGCGGGGCCGGAATCGATCACATCGAGATTCGCGGTGAACTAAACCCGCTCTTTCCTGGAATCAATCCTGAGCCCATCGCTCCGCACATCGCGCTGCTTCAGGAGACCGTGATTCGCCAGCGCTGCCAGGCCGGAATGGCGACGGACGGAGATGCCGACCGGTTGGGTGCGGTCACCGAAGACGGCACGTTTGTCGATGCTCACAAATGTTTCGCCGTGATTCTCGAGTGGCTGCTGAAGCGCAAACAGTGGCCGGGCGAGATCGTACGGGCCTTCAACACTACGCTCATGCTAGACCGTATCGCGGCGAAGTACGGGCGAAAATTACACGAGTGCGGCATCGGCTTCAAGTACATCTGCGATCTCATGCTGGAGCGCGACATTCTGATCGGTGGAGAAGAGTCCGGAGGCATCGGGATTCGGCGGCACATGCCGGAACGGGACGGCATCCTGAACTCGCTGCTCCTGGCGCACATCATGGCGGAAGAAGGCAAGCCGCTGGGCCAACTGGTGCGTGACCTGCAACAGGAATACGGTGAACATCACTATGGGCGCCTCGACCTGCACCTGAGCAATGAAGTGAAAGAAGATGCCATGCGGCGCGCTCAAGCGCAGCCGGCCAGAGTGGGCAGCTTTGGAGTGCAGAAAGTTCAGACACTGGACGGGGTCAAATTCTTCCTTGACGCACCGACCAATGGCAATGGTGCGCAAGCCTGGGTGCTGATACGGGCGTCGGGGACTGAACCTCTCTTGCGTATATACTCCGAGGCATCGTCGCCGGAACTGGTTGCTCAGATCCTGAAAGAGACTGACGCGTTCGTGAATGCCGGGACCGAATCGCCGGTCGTCTCGCCTTCGCATGTAAGATAAAAGAGTATTTGAGGGTTTCGGTAGAATCTGACTAATAAGATTATTGTGGTTATGACGATTAGGCGATCACTTGCGGTCGGGGTCACGCTGCTGATGCTCTGTGTATCGTCCTTTGCCTCGGTGTGTGAGCTTAATTGCGCTCTGCCGCATTCAGGCCAAGTACCGGCGCATCCCCAGCAACTGGCTGCTTCTCCGCATGTGAAAGCGCCAGCCATGTCGCAGTCACACTGTGGGCACTCCATGGCTGAATCGTTCAAGAATCACTCAGCCGCAAATTACAGCAACAATTCGAAATGCTCTGAGCTGTCCCCCTGCGGTCAGGCGACCGTTTTTTCTGCTTCTTCCAACACGCGCGATAACCCTGGTCGAGTGAGCAGGGTAGGCGTTGCGGCGGTTGAGCTCCATCTGCCGGCAGTGATTGACCGCGCTCAACTGGCGAACCAGAATCACGCTCCCCCAAACTTGCCGCAAGTTAATCCCCTCTCGATCGCTCTGCGGATCTAATTCCTCTACGGCCGGTCCCGGCCACCGCCACTCGCGCCAATATTAACTTCGGGGACTGCCTATTGGTAGCCTCGGCCAGTCCATCTTCAATTATTTCAATTTAGCGAGTTCCTTATGAATAGCAGGCGTTCGTTTATGCAGCGCACGCTGGCCATTGGCGCCGGCGCTCTATCGTTCTCCAAACTTGCTTTCGGTGAGCCGGCCAGCCGGAACCCCGACTCAGTGATTGTTGCCCCGCGGAATAACCATGCTGCTCACACGGCGGAATCGCCAGTATTGGTCATAACTCCGGACATTCCAAAACTGTCTTATAGGCTGGACGGTGAGGTCAAGGAATTTCATCTGATCGCCGAACCGGCGAAGCGTGAGCTCATGCCCGGCCGCGTGATCGACGTGTGGGGATATAACGGCGTGAGCCCTGGCCCCACGATCGAAGCCAATCGCGGAGACCGGCTCCGCATCATCGTCGACAACCATCTTCCTGAGCCCACGACCATGCACTGGCACGGTTTGGAAATTCCCAACCAAATGGACGGCATGCCGTACATCAGTCAAAGGCCAATCCTGCCGGGTGGGCGCTATGTTTACCAGTTCACGGTGCACCAGGATGGGACGTTTTTCTACCATTCGCACGGTGCCATGCAGGAAATGATGGGCATGGTGGGCATGTTCATCCTTCATCCGAAGGTCAGCTATCAACCCCGGGTCGATCACGACTTCGGCATCGTGTTGCAGGAGTGGGCTCTTCTACCGAACAACAGCGTTCCTAACACGACGAGCATGGAATTCAACTGGCTAACCTTTAACGGCAAGGCAGGACCGGCGACAACTCCGCTGGTCGTGCGGCTGAACAGCCGAGTTCGCCTGCGCATGGTCAACATCGGAATGGACCACCATCCCATTCATTTGCACGGCCACACTTTTGCCGTGACCGGAACCGAGGGTGGACGCCAGTCGGAAACGTCCTGGATGACAGGCAACACGGTGCTGGTGGGCGTAGCCCAATCGCGTGATGTCGAATTCGTGGCGAGCAATCCCGGCGACTGGATGGTGCACTGTCATCTGCCTCACCACATGATGAACAGCATGATGGACCTGTTGAGTGACCGGCCAATCTCGACGACCCCGCTTTCCCCGAAGCAGAGTGAGCAACAAATGCACTCGATGATGGCCGAAGATCATTCCATGGAATTGCCGGCTGCCGGTCAAACCCGGGAGATCTCGGCTGATGCTTCCGTCGTTCCAGGATTTCCGCAGGATGGCCTGATGGAAATGCCGATGGACAACGCCGTAGGGAACTCACCCGAGTTCATAGACTTGCCGGCGAATTGGTCGGCAGGCATGCAGGGCATGATGACGTTGCTACGCGTGATGCCCGAGAAACAATACGAGCGGTATCTCGCAGCCAAACGCAACGGAATTCCGCCCGGTCGCTCCATTGCGACCGATCAGCATGCAATGGGAGAAGCGCAATGAAAACTCTTTCCACGATCCTCATGCTGCTTCTGCCACTTTCGCCGAGTGCTCAGGCACAACAGCCTCCGGCAAAGATGAGTGAGATGCCCGGGATGCAGGCGCCGGGTTCCAAAGAAGTCTCGCAACCGGCCGCGGCAGATCCGATGCTGCAAACCATGGAGCAATCGCAAACTAGCCCCGCCTATCAACTCGCCGATCTAGAAGAGAAGGCATTGCAGCAGAACCCCACAATCGCTCAATCGCAAGCCAACGTGCGTATCAGTCAAGCGCACAAGATGCAGGCGGGGCTTTGGCCCAACCCAACGGTCGGCTATCTTGGTGACGAGATTGCCGGTGGCATCGGTGTGAACGGAGGGCGGCAAGGCGGGTTCGTCGAACAAACCATTCTTCTGGGACGCAAGCTCTATCTGGCGCAGCAGGTCGCGGGTTCGGACGTAAAAATCGCCAAACTGGAGCAGGAAGAACAACGGTACCGTGTGCAGAACTCCGTAAGGGTGGCCTACTACCGCACCTTGGCGGCGCAAGAACTCGTCGCTCTCGCGGACCGGTATGTGAAGCTTGCGGAAAAGACGCTCGAGACAACGCGGCAACTGCGAAATACAGGCGCGCGTGACGAGTCGGAGGTGGCGATGGCCGAAATCGAACTGGAGCGAGCAAAGCTGGGCGCGGATGCGCAACACGCGCACCTTCAGGAGGAATGGGAGGCCCTCCGAGCTGTTGTTGCCGATCCTGGCATGCCGATAGGAACGTTGGCAGGAAGGCTCGAGGCCGAGCTGCCGCAGGTCGATAGCGACCGGCTCGTGAATGCTTTGATCACAGAGAGCCCGGCCGCACGAATTGCGCAGGAGAACGCGGCGCGAGCGGAGAGTTCAATCCTGGAGGTTCGCCGTCAAGCCGTGCCGGACCTGCGCATCAAAGCCGGAGTCGAACAGAACTTCGAGCAGAACGAGCTAACCGGGAAGCCTTATGGCCTGGAAGGATTCGCCGAACTACAGATCGATCTCCCCATCTTCAATCGAAATCAGGGTAACGTTGCGTCAGCCCGAGCGGAGTTGGAACGGTCGCATGCCGAGATTCGGCGTATTGAACTGCAACTGAGACAGCAGGCGGCATTAGTTGTGGAGCAGTATCAGGAAGCACGCGATGCGGTCGATCGTTACCAGAAGGACATTCTTCCGCGGTGCCATCGGCTTTACGACATGCAGTTACAGGCGTGGGAAAGAATGGCGCTCTCTTATCCGCAAGTGCTGCTTGCTGAACAGAGCCTCTTCACGGCGGAAACTGAATATGTCCATGCACTAGAACAGCTGAGGACGAACGCAGTCGCCTTGAGTGGATTTCTTAAAACCGACGGACTGGCCACTCCAGGTGCGCTGGATCGAGGGCAAAAATAATCTTACTGATAAGATTTCTTTCTATTCTTACCAGTAAGATCATTTTCTAGTTTTCGGCATCTAAGGCGCCCGGATGTATTTGTCCAGCTTACGGGGCATCGCCGAACCTCGCGGATGAACAAGCCTTTACCCGCCGGCGATGGCTCCGATAATCAGCAGAGGCTCGGCCCCGGAAGCGACTGCTTCGGGCAGCAGTTCATCGGCCGACTGGTGCGACAAGTCTTCCTGGCAGGCAAAGAAGCGCAAGAAAGCACGCCGCTGCTGCGTCTCGTGGTCGCGAATTGTTCCACGCAACATCGGGTAAGCCAGTTCCAGCGCGTCAAGGACCGATCGCAGCGTGACGCGACCTCCTACCTCGAGCTTCACCTCCTTGCCACACTTGGCCAGCGTTCGCAGATGTGCAGGAAGCTCAACCCGGATCATGCCAGCGTCTGCACCTCAACAGAAAGCACCGCCGGCAAATCGCGCACGATGGGATTCCAACTGTTTCCGGCGTCCGCCGACGCGTACACCTGGCCGCCGGTGGTGCCGAAATAAATGCCGCAGGCATCCAGCGAGTCGACCGCCATGGCGTCGCGCAACACGTTGACATAGCAGTTGGCTTGCGGCAGTCCGTTAGTTAGCGGCTCCCAATCGTTTCCGCCAGTGCGGCTGCGATAGACGCGGAGTCTTCCATCAGGAGGATAGTGTTCACTGTCGCTCTTGATGGGCACTACGTAGACCGTTTCGGGCTCGTGCGCGTGAACATCGATGGCGAAGCCGAAATCAGTTGGCAGGTTCCCGCTGACCTCACGCCACGAATCGCCGGCGTCGTCGCTCCGCATCACGTCCCAGTGCTTCTGCATGAAGAGAACGTCGGGCCGAGAGGGGTGCATGGCGATATGGTGCACGCAGTGTCCCACTTCAGCGTCGGGATCTGGGATGAATTGCGAACGCAGCCCGCGATTGATAGGCCGCCAGGACTGACCTCCATCGTCCGATCGGAAGGCGCCCGCCGCAGAAATCGCAACATAAATGCGCTCTGGATTGCCGGGGTCGAGGATAACGGTATGCAGGCACATGCCGCCGGCTCCCGGTTGCCATTGGGGTCCGCTACCGTGCCCGCGCAAGCCCGAAAGCTCGCCCCAACTCGCGCCGCCATCGGTGGAGCGGAACAGGGCAGCATCCTCGACTCCGGCATAGATCGTGTTGGCGTCGGTTAGCGAAGGTTCCAGATGCCAAACGCGCTTGAATTCCCAAGGATGCTGCGTCCCGTCGTACCACTGATGCGTGGTTAGAGGCCTGCCGCTTTCTTGAGAAGTGTCGTAAACGAACTTGTTGCTTTCGCCCTTGGGTGAGCCGCCCGTCGTTGGCGGTAGTCCGCCGCCGGGCGCGTCCCATGTCTTGCCGCCATCGTCTGAGCGCTGAATGACTTGTCCGAACCAGCCGCTGGACTGCGACGCATACATTCGATTGGGATCTATTGGGGAGCCTTTCATATGGTAGATCTCCCAGCCCGCAAAAAAAGGACCGCTAATGTCCCATTGCTCACGCTTGCCGTCGGACGTTAACACAAACGCGCCTTTCCGTGTGCCAACCAGAACCCTGACTTTGCTCATTTTTCACTCCCTTCGATGGATTGGCAATTGGCCTGTGATTTCGCTTCCCAGTTTCAAGAGTCAAGCCTCCTTTAACAGCAACTGCGCTCTTTCGACGCGAGCTGTCAAGCTTCTTACGACATCAGCGATCCGGTGGCCATCGCCACTCTCCAGACTTCGTTTGCAGGGGCGTCGAGTCCCGCTCCTGCCAACGCCTGCGCACTTCGGCCAGAACAACTTCGCGATTTTTAGCCATTTTCAGGATCACGGCGCACGACTCACTTGCGGATTCATGCCGAGCCGCCCAGATAAGCAACTCCAGCATCACCGGCGCCAGATCGATTCCCTTTTTAGTCAGGCGGTAGTTCACTCGACGTCGATCCCCTGACGCGAATTCTGACTGGATAATCTTCGCTTTTTCAAGTTTCCGGAGGCGGCTTGCCAAGATATTAGAGGCGATCCCCTCGCCAGACTGTTGAAGTTCTGTGAATGTCTGATATCCCCGAATCATCAAGTCCCGGACGATTAGCAGAGACCAGCTATCTCCGACTCTTTCTAGTGAAAGACTTACCGGACATAGTGATCGGTGCGTGGAGTGGAATCTGCCGGCCACGCATGGCACCCTAGGGTATCTACTTGCAGATTGCAAGTCATTTTAGTTGAACCGCAGTTGACAGGGATGGACTGCAGAACCGCGAGGGACGCAGCAGTCGTCAAGCGATTGCTAGAAACGGCACCGCCCCATGTGAGGATAGCTCCTCGATTTCGACCAGCTATAACCCCTTCAATCTGTAATAAACAGAGCTGCCCGATTGCACTCTTTGGAAGCCGTCATCCAGATTCAAGGTAGTCTCTGCACAGCCAAGAAAAAGATATCCCTCTGGGCGAAGCAGCTTGCGAATTCTTCCCAGGATCTGCCTGCGAGTAGCAATGTCGAAGTAAATCATGACATTGCGGAGGAACACGATATCCGTGGAGGGCGGCATATCGTTGTGAGGTTGAAAAAGGTTCAAATAACGAAATGTCACCATCGTCAGAATTTCGGGTTTTAGCTGCCAGTGCAGTCCTTGCTGCACAAAGTATTTGGTCAAGAGCCTGGCGGAGAGCCCGCGGTTGACCTCCATCTGGCGGTACAGCCCAGTCCGAGCTCGCTCCAATACCGTAGTGCAGAAATCCGTACCCAGAATCGAAAAGCTCCAACCTGAACTGAGAAAGTTCTCCCGTATAGTCATAGCGACGCTGTAGGGCTCTTGTCCGCTGGAACAAGCTGCGCTCCATATGGAGATCTTTCGCTCCGATTCGCGACGCTTTATTAAGTCTGGAATCACCAGAGAGGTCAAGGCTTGGAAGGGATTGGCGTCGCGGAAGAACCAAGTTTCATTGTTGGTCATCGCATCCAGCACCTGGCGATGCAAACCATTGAAAGGTTGGTTGCGCAATCTGCTCAAGAGTTCCTGAACTGACGAGTATCCCTGGTCACTTACCAGGGGAGCCAGACGGGCCTCTGCCAAGTACTCCTTCCCCGCATCAATCACGATGGCCGAGTGGGTCTTCACCAACTCTCTCAGGTAATCGAAATCAACGGCCGCTAGGCTCATCTGCTCACCATGGTGAAGACCTTGGAAATTTGGAACTGGCTGCTCACAGGCCCAACAGTTGCAACTTGTCGAATATGATTTCAGGAGTAAAGGGTTTCATGATGTACTCGTCGGCACCAGCGTTCAATGCGTGAGACATCTCCGCCATGGCTGTTTCTGTCGTAACCATGACGATCTTGGTGGCGTTATATTTTGCTTCTTGACGAACTCTTTCCAGTAATTCAAATCCATTCATCGTGGGCATGTTCCAGTCAATGAAGATAAGATCAAAAGGCTCTACGGGTTCGAGGACTTGTAATGCATCCAAACCATTTTTTGCTTCGCTGACTTGAAAATCTCGCTTTCTCAGGATCAACCGCAACACAGCCCTCATCGCAGAGGAATCGTCGACGACGAGTGCGCGCATTCTAGACTCCCTTCTCCCCCAGCAATGGGTGGCATCACAAAGTTAAGTGCGACGAGTGCCCGCCAAGAGTCAGCGGGCACCGTCCCAGTTGCAGCTCAGCACTTGAATTGGGAGACCAGTTCCTGCAACTCGGCCGACATCCGCTCTAAAGATTGAGCAGCTTTCTGTGTCTCGGTCGCGCCGGCGGTGGTGCTACGGGCCGCATCCGCAACCCCGCCAATGTTACGCGTGATATCAGTGCTGCCATGGGCAGCTTCTGCCAGGTTCCGACTGATCTCATTGGTGGTAGCGCTCTGCTCTTCGACAGCGCTGGCAATCGTGTTCTGGATATCATTGATCTGGACGATTACGTTGCCGATCTGGCCGATAGCTGTGACGGCACTTTTCGTGTCGCCTTGTATGGCTTCAATCTTGCGACTGATGTCCTCCGTCGCCTTGGCGGTCTCCTTGGCCAGTTCCTTAACTTCGTTGGCTACCACCGCGAAACCTTTGCCCGCTTCGCCAGCTCGTGCGGCTTCGATTGTGGCATTCAGTGCCAGCAGATTGGTTTGCTGGGCGATCGATGTAATCACCTTGATGACCTGCCCGATCTCAGCGCTACTCTGACCCAACTTGCCGATCGTTTCGTTCGTAGCCTCGGCTGACTTGACTGCCGCCATGGCTACTCGCGTCGCATCCGCTGTGTTCTTGGCGATCTCCTTTATGCTGGCACCCATCTCGTCAGCGCCGGTAGCTACGGTTTGCACATTCGCGGCTACCTGCTCGGAGGCGGCCGAGACTACGTTGGCCTGGGTTGCCGTTTCGTCGGCGCTGGCGCTCATCTGCTGGCTGACGTGGTTGAGTTCCTCGGCTGCCGAAACCAGGGAATTGGCATTTGTGCCAATGTGCTGAATGGCGGTTCGCACCTGGGAGGCGAAAGCGTTGACCGTGTTCCGCAGACGGTTGAAGTCGCCGGCATACTCGTTAACCACCTGGACCGTAAGATCACCTCCTGCCATCTTGTCGAGCACCTGGCCGACTTCCTGAAGCGGACCGATGACGGCATCGAGAGTGGCGTTCACCCCTTCAACAATTTTGCGGAAGTCTCCTCCATGTTTATTTGCATCTGCGCGGGTAGAGAGCTTGCCCTGCACCGCCGCCTGCACCAGGAGATTGGCATCGGTTATTAGGGCCTTCAAGTTTGTTCTGAACTCTTCGATGGTATTGTTGATGAAGGCTTTCTTCCCTGGAAACTGCTCCAAGGGCGCCTCAAAATTGCCCTTACCAAATTCAGCAATGCAGGCCATGGCTTTCTTTTTAACTGTGATGTGCCCAGCAACCATTTCGTTGACGCCAAGGGCCATCGTGCGGTAGACCCCATCGAATCCCTCGAGCGGGATGGCAGCATCGATATCGCCGGCATTGTGCGCATCGGACATCCGCTTCATTTCGCCGGTCAAACCGTTCAGGGCATCGATACAGCGATTGAGGTTATTCTTGATGGAGTTGAAGTCCCCGTTGTAGCTGTCGGTAATTTGGCTTGGAATGTTGCCCTTGCTGATGTTGTCGATGTATTCAGCGGCGATGTTGAGGGGCCGAACAACGGCATCGAGGGTTGAGTTGATGCCTTGGATTACTTTGCGATACTCACCCTGATGCCGGCTTGGGTCCACGCGGGTTGTAAGCTGGCCCTGCACGGCAGCGTCCGCAAGTTTCTGCGTATCTTCAACCAGGGCGTCGACGGAGCGCATCATCGTAATGAAGGCAGGCACAAACTCGTCCGCCTCGGAGCGTTTGCCCACGGCTTCTAGTTCGTCCAAGTCTTTCTTGAAATCACCACAAGCCACCCGCCGAAGAACCCGGGTAGCGTTCAACAGCCGACTTTGCGCAGCATTGGCGGAACTACACACCTTACCGAAGATACCGGGATAACTCTGCGAGGCGGTCTTAGAAAGGTCGTTTACTGACATCCGATCCAGCACACCGCTGACTTCCATGAGACCGTCAAGCACGTCAACGCAGGCATTCAGGTCGTTCTTAATCATGTTGAAGTCGCCCGCATACTCGGTGCTAATCTTCTCTGGAATCACACCCTTACTAAGCTTGTCGAGATAGCCGGCCGTAATTCTGAACGGGGCCATCAGGGCTTCCATAATCTGGTTGATAGCTCGCACGCTATCTAGATAACGGCCGTCGAACTTGGCTTCGTCGATTCTCTCGGCCAGTTGACCCATCTTGACTGCGGCTCCAAGCCTATGGATTTCGGCAGCCAAGTTGATGTCCCCGGTCGTGGGCACGATGAGCTCAACGACGCCCACTACCTCCCCATTAGGCCCGAAACGGGGCATCGCGGAGATCAACGCAGCTATCTGCTTTCCCTGCACAATGGGACGCGCAATGGCCTCACAGCGGGTGCCGTTTTTCACCGCTTGCGAAGCGGCGCAAGTACCCGTCCTACAGTCGGGACTATCGAAGAGGTCCCAGAACTTCAAGCCGATGCAGGTTTCCCTGTTCCGGCCGGCCGTCCGGGCCGCGGTTTCATTGAGGTCAACGATCGTATGATCCCGATCCATCACCACGACCAAACCTGGGATAAGATCAAAGACTTCTGACCTCTCCGTTATGACATGATTCTTGTGGTCGCCGTTTTTGCGATGGGAAAGATGTGGGACAGGTGGGGTATCCATATCCGGAATTGAGACGGTGTGCGCCTGTGACATGTAAGCTCCTTTTTCGCCTTTTTGTGATATAGGGGTTGGCCGTCAGGCCAAGTGTGCTGCTGTAACCGTCATCGCCTTCTCGCTGTCCAACAAGAGCAGCAGCTTGTCTTTGAGTTTGTAGACCCCGCGGATGAACTCCCGTCTTTGTTTGTCCACCGTGTCCGGGACATGTTCAAACAACTGATCATCGACCTTGACCACGTCGCCTATTTCGTCCACCAGAAGACTCACGGGACCATCTTCACGGCGAATTACCACATTCATGGGTCGACATTCGCTTGCGCCGGCAGACAGTCCAAGTTGTTGACGAAGATTAATTGCGGTAACGATCTGGCCGCGCAAATTGATGAGGCCGGCAATCACTGGCGGCGACAGCGGGACCCGAGTCATTTCCTGATAGCGAATAACTTCCTGCACTTTCTCGACTTCAACCCCAAAGAACAGGTTGTCCAGGAAAAAGGTGCAAAACTGCCGTTCCGTACTCATGCCACGGCCTCCCTGCCATCAAAGCGCTGCGCGGCCAGGAGCTTCGGAACATCCAGCAGATCGGTCACTTGCTGGTGAATTACTGCGGTTCCCTGCAGAGCTCCGGCGTCATAAATGTGTTGCACCGCGACCTCCTGGTCGACGATGTCGAGAATTTCTCCGACAACTAGTCCGACACTACAGCCCTTGTTGGAATACACAATCACTTGAAGAAGCCCGTGGTCGCTTTCAGGTTCCCGCCCAAAGATTTGAGCTAGATCGATGAGAGGCATGATCTGACCGCGATATTGCACCACTTCGCGCCCAGTGGAATGCTCTAGCATCGAAGTAGGGAATTCTTCCAGACGCGACACTAACGATAGAGGGATCGCCATTCTTCCATTGGTTCCAACCCGGAACAACAGCCATGATTCCTGAGTTTGCGAAGCTTCAATCGCTTTGGCGCCATGCTCGGCCAGATTCTTCTCATGGAGCTCGGAGACCACTTTCGCCATCTGGGCCAAGCCCAAGACATCGAGGATGAGCGCTACCCGCCCATCTCCCATGATGGTGGCGCCCGCGAAACACGACACGCCTTTCAGCTGCTTGGATAAAGGCTTGACTACGATCTCTTCGGTGTCGTTGATGTCGTCGACTACCAGACCGAATTGCCGGTCGCCAGCCTGTAAAACCACGATGTTGACCGACTCGGCTCGCTCCTGGGGAGGGCAGAGTTGCAGCTCTCGATTCAGATAGACCAGAGGCAGAAGGTTCCCGCGCAGCCGATAAACCGCGGCGTGGTGGATCTCCTCGATGCAATGCCCGGCTTCTCCCTCGCAACGCACGAGCTCCACCAGGCTGACCTGAGGAATCGCAAATCGTTCGCCTCCGCTGCTGACTACGAGGGCTGGGATGATGGCCAAGGTGAGAGGAATTTTGATCTTGAGCAGAGTGCCCTTGCCGACACAGCTTTGGAGGTCAACTGTGCCGCCGATTTTTTCGATGTTGGTCTTTACCACATCCATTCCGACACCGCGCCCCGAAATGTTGCTGACCTGTTCGGCGGTCGAGAGTCCAGGCGCAAATGCGAGATTCAGGGTTTCCCGTTCGGACATGCGGGCAGCATGCTCAGTGGTGATGATGCCTTTTGCGATGGCCTTGGCTTTGATCTTCTCAATGCATATCCCGGCTCCATCATCGGAAATTTCGATGTTGACCTGTCCCCCTTCATGAAAGGCGCGCAGCAGTAGCTGGCCTTCGCGAGGCTTACCTGCGGCCTCACGTACCTCAGGCATCTCGATACCGTGATCCACGGCGTTACGGATAATGTGTGTAAGGGGGTCTTTGATGGCTTCGATAATGGTTTTATCGAGCTCCGTCCCGGCTCCCTCCATTTGAATTTCAACCCGTTTGCCGCATAACAATGACAAATCGCGGACGACCCTCGGCAACTTGTTCCACACGTTGCCGATTGGCTGCATACGAGTTTTCATCACTCCTTCCTGCAGTTCCGTGGTTATGAGATTGAGCCTTTGCGCGGTGCTCAAGAAACCGCTATCTTCCCGCTTCCCGGTGAATTGCAGCACCTGATTACGGGCCAAGACCAGCTCTCCTACGAGATTCATCACTTTGTCCAGCAAGCCTACGTCGACACGAATCGTATTACTGGAATTTTCGCGGTGCTCAGTCACCGCCGGCGCAATCACTCTGTCGACTTGAGGGTCGCCTGCCTGCTCCATAGCGATTTTGGCCGGCTGCAAAGATCCATCTAAAACATTTGACAAGCTTGCCAAGACTTCCGGGAACGCGGCGTCGCCTTCCTGTCCTTCGGTTGTGATTCGCCCAAGTATTTGGCGCAAGGCGTCAGCCATCGCCAGCAATACCGTCGCTATTTCAGGAGAAAGCAACAAGGTGCCGTCACGCATCTTGCTTAGCACGCTCTCTCCAAGATGAGAGATCGAGACTAGCTTTTCAAAACCAAGCACTCCCCCAGTACCCTTAATGGTGTGAATGGCTCGAAAGATGTTATCGAGCAGCTCTCTTGACCTCTTGTCTTGCTCGAGAGCTACCAAATCTCGATCAAAACTATCGAGGCCTTCGTTGCTTTCTACTAGGAATTCCTTGATCACCTCTTCGATGCCACTCAGCTGATTTGTTAATCCGATTGTCGGCTGGCTTTGATCCATGCAGTACTCCCCAAGAATGGTGGACATGAGCTTCAGCACGATTTCTCATGCGCTCGAGAAGAAGTTCAAGCAAGTGGACGGCCAGTGCGATAGTCAGCTAGCTCATCCCGCGTCGCAATCAAACTCAAGGCTTAGCTGCTCCTGGGTCACGTCACCATTCCTTGTCGCCCACTTTCCCTAAGAAAACTCACATATAGAGGTGTGCGAGGTTAGAATTCGTTAAGCTTGGTGGTCTGATTGGACGCGATTAGAATTTTTTTGTGCTCGTTCGATTGTCACCTTCGCGACGTTCATGTCCTGTAGCGGAAGGTCGGCAATGTATGAACGGCTCCGGTTTCGGTAAAACAACGATCATTCGGAGATCGATTTGACGGCTTCCTATAAAGCTGGGCTCGGATGCTCATTGTGTCCGGCGACCCGGGTTGCATGAGGTTGGGATATGGAAATTGTAAGAGCGGGCGAGCAAGTTCTTCGGCAGGGCACTCGGGAGTTGTCCCGCGACCAGATCTTGAGCGGCGAGATCCAACACCTAGTAGAAGATATGAAAGGCGCCATGCGCAGTGCCCCCGGGGTCGGACTGGCTGCAACCCAAGTCGGTGTCCCTTTGGCTCTGGCTGTAATCGAGGACCGTCTGGAATATCACGCCAAGCTGACTGACGAGCAATTGGTCGAGCGAAACCGGCGACCGGTTCCCTTTCATGTCTTGGTCAATCCCAAGATCATTGGGTCAGGCGAAGCTTCTGATGAATTCTTTGAAGGATGCCTAAGCGTCCCAGGCTACGCGGCGATCGTGCCTCGCAAACGCGCAGTGACAGTCGAGTTTCTGAACGAGCGTGCCGAAGTTATCCGGGTCGACGCAGTGGGATGGTACGCGCGCATTTTGCAGCACGAGATCGACCACCTGCGTGGAGTCCTCTATACCGACCGCATGCACGCTCGCACATTTTCTACCCTCGAGAACCTGGAACGCCTGTGGCGGGAGGTTCCGGCCGCGACCGTCAAAAGCAAACTGAGCTAATCGCGACTTATGGATTTAGAATGGGTTTACGGCTAACGTGTTTCACTTTCAAATGACTTGGAATCGGGCGCGCGACGCACGACCCACTGCGGGTTGTATATTGCATTTGTGCAGTCGGCCGGTGACTTGACTCCTATGCGCCAACGGTTCTTTCGGATTTGCGTGGTCATCGCGACTGCTTTCCTCTTCGTTCCGCTTGTCGATGGGCAGACTCCTGTCTTGATCACGCTTGATCAGGCGGAAGATCTTGCGTTGGCGCACAATCACACCCTGAAGGCCACACGGACCCTAATTCTGCAAAATCAGGCTCAGGAGATCACGGCTAATCTTCGGCCTAATCCAACGCTAAACTTCGACTCTCAGTTCCTCCCGGTTTTTTCTCCCTCAAACTTTTCAGGCGACAATCTGAGTCAGATCCAACAGTTTGACCTAGGGGTTGGCTACTTGTTTGAGCGTGGACACAAGCGCCAGCGGCGTTTGCAGGCAGCAGAGGACCAAACGGCTGTTACTCGTGCTCAGGTCACAGATGCCGAGCGCACTTTGACCTTCGACGTGGGTCAACAGTTTGTCGCCGTGCTGCTGGCTGAATCGACTCTGCGATTTGCGCTCCAGGACCTGGGCAGCTTTCAACAGACGGTCGACATCGGAGCGGCACAATACAAGGCCGGGTATATCAGCGAAGGCGACTACCTAAAGATCAAGCTGCAGTTGCTACAGTTTCAAACCGATGTATCCTCGGCTCGTCTGGCTCGCGTCCAGGCGCTGGTCGCTCTGCGGCAATTGTTGGGCTACGACGCAGTCCCGGCAAATTTTGACGTGGTCGGCGACTTGGCGTATCAGCCTTTCACTGGAAATCTGGAGGACTTGCAAGCGAAGGCCTTGCAGGAGCGGCCTGATTACCGCTCGGCCGCACTGAGCACGACCGCCGCGCAGAGCCAGATACTGCTGGCGAAGGCAAATGCAAAACAAGATGTCAACGCTTCTGTGGACTACACCCACACTGCCGGCGAAAACAGCGCTTCGTTCTTCGTGAACTTCGGCTTACCCATTTTTGATCGCAACCAGGGTGAGATCGCGCGGACCCAGTACGCATTAACTCAGGCGCAGGAAAATAAGCTCTCTGCCAGTGATACGGTGTTGTCCGACGTTACCAACGCATACGAAACCCTGCATAGCAATGACGAAGTGGTACAACTCTATATCTCCGGATATTTGCAGCAGGCGAAGGATTCGCGAGATATCAGCGAGTATGCCTACAAGCGGGGAGCGGCCAGTCTATTGGATTTTCTCGACGCTGAACGCAGCTATCGCGCCACGCAATTGGCCTATCGCCAGGCCTTGTCGTCTTATATGACTGCGGTGGAGCAGTTAAAAGAAGCCGTGGGAACAAGGAATCTCCCGTGACAAAGCTCATCGATCACTGGCGGAAAAGGGCGCCCCTCACACTGCTGGTGGTCTTCGCACTGGCGCTCGCAGGTTGCAGCCGATCAGGATCGGACAATGGCGCCAAGAACGAACCTACCAACAGCAATAACGCCGAGTTGTTTTCCATCCCTTCGGATCAGATGGCCCACGTGCAAGTGCTGACCGTTGAGCCAACAACGCTAACCCGCACGCTGCGATTGACCGGCGCGGTGGCTTACAACAGCTTTCATACCACACCGGTTATTACGCAGGTGAGCGGCCCGGTAAGCCGGGTTGTGGTAGTTCCCGGCCAGAGGGTGCAACGCGGCGAACCGATGTTGTACGTTGCCAGTCCCGACTATTCCCAACTGCGGACCAACTATCTCAAGGCTAAGGATGCTTACTCTCTTGCACAAAAGGCCTATTCCCGGGCAAAGGATTTGTACGAGCACCATGCTATCGCCGAGCAGAACCTGGAGCAAGCCGAGTCCGCTGAAGTCCAGGCTGGAGGAGACTTAGTTGCGGCCGAGGCTGCCCTCAAAGTCTTAGGCATTACCGATCCTGATGCCTTGGTAAAAGGGCCGCCGTCATTCGAGGTGCCCGTAAGAGCACCTATTAGCGGCGAGGTGGTCGAACAGGACGTTGCCGCAGGCCAATTGCTGCAACTCACGAGCACGCAGTGCTTCATGATCTCCGACATCAGCACCGTGTGGGTGCTGGTAAACGTCTACCAGAAGGACCTGCCTTACGTGCAGGTGGGTGACGCTGTCCGCATTCAAACCGACGCGTATCCCGATGTTTTTCCGGGGCGAATCTCGTATGTGGCGGCGTCGCTCGATCCAACCACGCGTACTCTGCAAGCGAGAATTGAAACCAGTAATCCTAACGGAAAGCTGAAGAAAGACATGTTTGTCACGGCGACAGTGGATGCAGGTTCGGTCCGAGACGCCATAGCCGTACCTGACGCCGCCGTACTGCGCGACAGCGAGAATCAGCCATTTGTTTATGTTCAAGTGAACTCAATCCAGTTTGGCCGGCGATCAGTCACGCTGGGAGAAAGTTTTAAAGGGCAAACCCAAATTACTTCCGGGTTGAATCCGGGCGACCACGTCATCGGCAATGGCAGCCTGTTCCTGCAATTTGCGAACTCGCTGCAACGCTAGTCAGAGGAACGACGAATTTCGCATGAGAATAGCGACGTCCACGACGGAATGATTCATCGCATCGTACAGGCTGCGCTCCGCCAGCGATTTCTGGTATTGATGCTGACGGTCTTCATGATGGCTGCCGGGATCATATCGTTCCGGCGAATGCCCGTGGATGCTTACCCCGATCTGTCCCCACCTCAAGTCGAACTGATCACGCAATGGCCTGACCATGCCGCGGAAGAGGTTGAGCGCCTGGTAACGCTTCCTCTTGAATTAGAAATGAACGGTGTACCGCACATGGTGGTCATGCGGTCCATCTCGCTTTACGGATTGTCGGATGTCATCCTCACCTTCGAGGACAAGACCGACGACTACTTTGCTCGCCAAATTGTCTTCGAGCGCATCGCGCAAGCCCAGCTTCCCACTGGCGTCGCTCCCACCATGGCTCCGCTGTTCAGCCCGAGCGGACTGGTGTATCGCTATGTACTGGAGAGTCCTGACCGCAGCCCGCAGGACCTGAAGACAATCGAAGACTGGGTGGTGGAACGGGCGTACCGCTCGGTAAACGGAGTCGCCGATGACTCGGGTTTCGGTGGCACGGTGATGCAGTATCAAGTGCTTCTGGATCCCGCCCGCATCTACGGATACCACCTCACCGTTCCCCAGGTAAGTGCAGCCCTGGCCGCCAATAATGCCAACGCCGGCGGTGGCTTCTATTCGCAGGGTGGACAGTTTTATTACGTGCGCGGCATCGGACTTGTCCGTGACACCAGTGACATTGGCAACGTGGTGGTGGGCAGCAACAACGGAGTGCCCATCCGCATAAAAGATGTAGGCGATGTGGTAATTGGGCACGCGCCTCGACTGGGCGAGTTTGGCTATCAAAAGAATGACGATGCGGTGGAAGGCGTCATTCTGATGCTACGCGGCGAGCAAACTCAGAATGTCTTGAAGGGTGTGGAAGCGGAGACGGACAAGCTGAACCAAACCATTCTGCCGCCCGATGTGAAGATTCATCCGTATTATGACCGCAGCGAGTTGGTCAACCTCACGACGGATACGGTCGAAGACAATCTTCTACGCGGTATGGTGCTGGTGCTGATTGTGCTGATGTTCTTTCTGGTCAGCGCGCGCGCGGCCATCATCGTCGCTCTGACCATCCCGCTGTCTCTTCTCTTCGCCTTCATTGTGCTACATGCCCACGACGGCGCAGCCAACCTGCTTTCCATTGGAGCAATCGATTTCGGCATCATCATCGATGGAACCGTGGTGATGGTGGAGAACATTTATCGCGAACTGGCCCTGCGGCAAGGACAGGATTACCGGCTGAACGAAGTGATCCTCGCAGCGGCAAAGGACGTTGACCGGCCCATCTTCTATTCCGTCGCCGTCATCCTCGCCGGATATCTTCCGATTTACGCTTTGAGCGGCCCATCAGGGAAGCTCTTCCACCCCATGGCTGAGACCATGTCCTTCGCGCTGATCGGAGGGCTGATTCTCACGCTGACCCTGATTCCGGTTCTAGCGTCTTACTGGTTCAAGAGCGGCGTGCGTGAGCACCAGAACCGCGCCTTCGAATGGATGAAGCGTGTCTATGCCAGCCAGCTGGACTGGTCGTTGGCCCGGCCCAAACTCACCATGCTGGTGGCGACGTTGATCTTCGGGGCAAGCCTGCTTCTGGTTCCCTTCATCGGCGGAGAGTTCATGCCCCACCTCGATGAAGGCGCTCTCTGGGTACGCGCCACCCTGCCGTACACCATCTCGTTCGAGGAAGCCAGCAGCATCGCTCCGCAGATCCGTCAGATTCTGATGTCCTATCCGCAGGTGACCGTTGTTGGTTCGGAGCTTGGTCGTCCCGACGATGGCACAGATCCCACCGGGTTCTTTAACTGCGAGTTCTATGTTGGACTGAAGCCCTATAAAGACAAGGCGTGGAGCGGTGAACTCAATACCAAAGACAAACTGATTGAAGCAATCAACAAGCGGCTTAGCGCTTTCCCTGGGATCATCTTCAACTACACCCAGCCGGCAGAAGACGCGGTGGATGAGGCCTTGACCGGGCTAAAGAGTTCATTGGCAGTAAAAGTCTACGGTGAAGACTTGAGCGTGTTGCAGGATAAAGCAGTGCAGATCAAGAACGCGCTTGCCAAGGTTCCGGGCTTTACCGACCTCACCGTGGTGCGCGAACTCGGTCAGCCGAGCCTGCTGATCGATGTGGACCGCGACAAGATCGCGCGCTACGGCATCAACGTTGCCGACGTGGAGGCCGTGATATCGGCAGCTGTTGGTGGACAAGCCGTTACTCAAGTCATTCAGGGCGAAAAGCTCTTCGATTTGGTCGTGCGTATGCAGCCGCAGTTCCGCAGCAGCGCGCAGGAGATTGGGAACCTGCTTGTCGGCACTCCGGATGGCAAACAAATTCCTCTGACCCAGCTTGCCAAGGTCCAGCAAGGAAATGGCGCTTCTTTCATCTATCGCGAGAACAACTCTCGCTACATCGGGATTCAGTACAGCATTGAAGGAAGAGACCTGGAGCGCGCCGTACGCGATGGGCAGAAAGCAGTGAACCAAGCCGTTTCGCTGCCGCAAGGCTACTGGATGAATTGGGGCGGAGAATATAGCCAGTTCCTGGAAGCCAAGTCCCAGATGCTGCTAATTGGCCCGCTTGCGATCGTTCTCATTTTCATGATTTTGTTTGCGCTTTACGGCAACTTCAAATTTCCGGTTGCCATCGCGCTGGGCGTCATTATGACCGAACCGGTCGGCGCGCTAATCGCCCTGAAGCTCACGCATACCCCATTTAGCGTTTCGTCAGTCCTCGGACTTCTGGCGCTCTTAGGTGTTTCGGTCGAAACAGCCGTCATCCTGGTTTCCTACATCAACAAACTTCGTCAGGAAGGCATGGACATTGCCACGGCGACACGCGAGGCCTCCCTGCTGCGGCTGCGGCCCATTATGATGACTGCCCTGGTGGCGTGCCTGGGTCTGCTGCCGGCGGCCCTGGCAACCGGGATTGGCTCCGACACGCAGAAGCCCTTCGCGATTGTCATCGTGGCTGGATTGATTTCCCGTCTATTCATCGGATTTTTCGTGAATCCCGTGCTGTACCAACTGGTGGCCCGGGAAAGCGACGTACTTCAGGTATAGAACTCTCGTGGTTCCGTATGGCCGCTTCTTATCTTGGTGCCAGCGTCTGACATAATAGGCTTGATCGATTCCTGACTAAAATGGAATTGCCGCCTCGCCACATGTCAGACAGAGACTTCACGGTTATTGATAACCTTGTTCTCGGAACTGGTCCTGCTTTTCTAGCGGCGGCGTACGCCTTTCGTCGGCACCGCATGCCTTTCGAAGTTCTAGATGTCGCTTACGATCTGGAGCCCGAACGCGAGGAGATGGTCCAGATACTCGCGTCGACTGATCACCCGAGTTGGCCGCCGAAGCAGGTCGACTCCTTGTTTCCTCCTCCAGTAACTTCAGCGCGAGAGGGCGTGGAAAAACGGCTTTGTTTTGGATCCGCCTTCCCTTATCAGAGTACAAATTGCGTTTCTTACAACACCACAGACTGCAAGGTTGACGTATCGCATGCCCTTGGAGGTTTCGGGAATGTATGGGGCGCGGCGATACTGCCGTTTTCCGACCATGATATGCGCGGCTGGCCCATCTCGTCTGCCGATCTCGCTGAATCCTACAAAAATCTCGCGAAATTTGTCCCCGTGAGCGGTGAGGTTGACGCCCTGGGTCACACTTTTCCTCTTCACGTTGATAATCCAAGTGCTCTGGACGGGTCAGAACAAACGTCTGCTCTATTAACCTATCTGAATCACCATCGGCCGAGCTTGCAGAGTAATGGAGTAGAGTTCGGCCGCGCGCGTGTAGCCGTAGATTCTTCGCGAGGACCTAATACCTGCCGCTATTGCGGATACTGCCTGGACGGATGCGCCTACGGAGCGCTCTTCAATCCGCGGCTTTTCTGGAAGAGGTTGGAAGCTGAAGGCCTAAGAATTCACAAAGGTTTCTATGCGCTTGAATTCCAGGAGCAGTCGGGCGACGTGGTCTTGTCGGCCGTCGATCTCAGGGATGGTTCGATACGTCAGATTCGTACCCGTCGCCTGTTTGTCGGTATGGGCGCAATTGCGACCACCAGGTTTATAGCGCGGTCGATCAATCTTCGGAATACACCGATTCGGTTGCATGATAGCCAATACTTCTTCTTTCCGTTGCTTTCGTATCGCAAAGCCAAAGATGTCGCTGTGAGATTCACTCTCGCTGAACTTTTTATCGAGATACTTAGTCCTAAAATTAGTGATTACTATGTCCACTTCCAAGTCTATGGCTTGAGTAAAATGTTTCGAGAAACACTCAGATCGACGCTACCCACCGGGTTGCGCGATTCTTTCCTCCTGGATTCACTGGCGAGTCGCTTTTATCTATTCCAGGGATTCTTGAATTCGGCTGACTCAGGCCATCTGGAGATGACCATTACTTCGTCACAACCGACCAGGGACGAAGTGCATATTCGCGGAGTCGCGAATCCAGAGGCGCTTCGGATAGCAAAGAAGGCTCAGGCGCTATTGCGCAGAGAAATAGCTGGCTTCGGCGTCATCCCTCCACTCTATTTGACCATGGTTCCCCCCGGTAGGAGTTTTCACGCAGGTGGAAGCTTTCCCATGGGCGGCAAAGACCATCGCTTTACAGCGGACCTGCTTGGCCGACCAGCAGGGTTGAAAAGAGTTCACATTCTAGATGCAAGTATCCTTCCGACCGGGCCAGCAAGCACAATTACTTACGCCGCGATGGCGAATTCCGACAGGGTGATTAATGAGACATTTCGAGGTGGATATTTCCGCTAACTACTTCAACGATGAGCTGCCGAAGATTTTGGGACTGGCACGTCACCCGGGCAGGAAGATATGTGGTCTGCATTTTGTAAACGACAACACGAAACTGTCGACTATTGTTTGAGGTGAAACGTGCTGCAATTTTCCGTTCCAGACAGGTGACCGGCCTGCAATGCGAACTTACTTTCCATGGAGCACAAGACTGAATCAAGCTCGTCTTGTGTCTGAGCCTCAGTAACGCCTTGCAAGTGACGATAGTACTGAATTGCTAAGCTATTGTTGGCGTGGCTCAGAGCGTACGACACCGACTTGTCAGCGCCAGTCCTGGCGCGGTAGTCCGCTTCGAAGATCTCCCGCTCGACTTCGTCGAAACGAGCTGATGGAACGACTACTTCGCGCTTTGTTACGAGTACACGGAGAGTTTCGATCTTATCCGGGATACTGACGGCGGCTTGCCGGTAACTATCCGAGAGCCGAGCCGTGGCCTGTTCGGCTCTGCATCCGGTTGTGTCCACGAAGCTCGGGTTCAACACTGCGGATGCTCCTTTGGCGTCGACGGAAGCTCCCAAGGCCTTGGCTAGAGCAGGAATGCTGACGTAGGTGACACCTTTGCGCACAACCAAGTCTGGCCCAGCGATCTGACTACCGCCAATTGTGATTGCGGACAGGGGAGGGAGATCTAGAGGTTGTGTGGCTTTCTGCTGAGCACAGATACGCGGGACAGCAAGAACAACAGCAATCAACGACAACGCACTAAATTTCATGACACACCTTCACCGGCCAGGTTGATGTCGCTGCATCAAAGCGGTGTGGTCAGAGCTTCTGACACTTCGAAGTAAGGATAAGTTTTTGCAAACCGGAAGTCGGTGACGCCGGTCACTCAGATGCCAAGAGGACCTGCCCTATTGGTGGTGCTATCGTCCGTTGGGCCAGAGCGGCGGTGCTCAGATGTCTTTGTTTTTCGCGTTTCTCCCGGGCCGAACGCCAAGCGAGGCTCCCCGGCACCTGATTATTTCAGAATCGAGTCTGTGCTGATCGTGCCTATACGGCATATGTCTTCCCCACTGGTTGGTAACACGGCGTACATGTCGATTGTTCTACTCCTTGTCAGCTTCGCATAGCCGACCCAGCCACTGTGTAGTGCCCTCTTCGAACGAAGAGAAGCTGCGACGTCAGGCCTTTCGAGTCCCAAAACGCCGAAACCGACGATTCTCCCGTCTGATGCGAACACCGCTTCCTTAACCGGCTGCGCGCTGTTTCTATCGATTGCCCAGCCGAAAATGCGTAGACCCTCCGCTTCGCCGCCGATGTATATCGCACCGTTCACTTCCCCCTGACACCCATCGGAATTGGCCGGGGGATAAAGTTGAACAAACTCACCGCCGAATTGGCCTGCCCTGGGCGTCGAGAATACAGACAAATGCTGGGCGCGCAGCTCTTCAAGTTCGGGCCACTCTATGGAAAATGGCAGGATCGCTGCCTCTAGGAACTGGTCATCGTGAACACCGGAGATCATGCCTATGCCGGCAAGTTCTCGGGTCAGCGTATTATGCTTTACGCGCTCCAGGATGCGGTCGTACTGGGTCGCAGAGTACGCGGTGATAACCAGAATGACTAAATAGATAGCGGCGAGAGCCATAGGGCTAGATTGCTGCGTCGCAACGGTCATGATCCAAAGCGCCACAGAAAGCCAAAACAAAAGAGCAATACTTTGATAGCGAGATGTAAACGCCTGGGTGGTTCCGAAGTTTAGTCGTCCTAAGGACGTGATTAAAGCTGTAGCGATGCAATAGAGGATAACGCCAGCCAGTCCGACCTCTAGAGAACTCTTTTTACCTCGAATAATTGCCAACCTCAGTACGAGAGCAATAGCCAGTAACAGCCCAAGTAGTCCTATCCCGGTGGTTAGGCCAATTGACCGAGTCAGGAGGATCAGGTTGTCAGACACCAAACCTCCGCCTATGTAATTGGCTACGTATTCCACAATCATTCGCGGTTGGTGCAACGACTCGAACGGGGATGCGTGCTGAGCCGGCGAGTGGTAGCCGATCAAGTAGAAGGGCACAGCGCCGGCTAAGCCGAGAATATATATCCCAGTGAAACGCCAAGGAAGTCTTACTATGAAGGCCAGTACAATCAGCACCAGCCAAACCGTCATTCCATTCCCGTTTGTAAATGTTGCTGCCGTCGCCGCTAGCGCGGAGACCAGGATGACTCCTACGTCCCGGGATTGTCTTCGTTCAAGCCGTTCTTTCTGAAGAACAAAACATAGGAGTGCCGTTGCAGCCCACAAATTGACCAGGACGAAGGAAATCTGAAACGCCCAGGTTAAGTTCTCCCATTGCGACGGGCAAAAAAGACAATACAACGTCAACCCAAAGCAGGCCTGCCAGCTGGAACTTCTGAAACCCTTGAATTCGCCGGTCCTTTGGAGCAGGTAGCCAAAGACGATCGCCAAGGCTAGTTGCGAGCAAAAAATCGCGGCGTACATTGGCCAATTCCGGCCTCTGAACCAG
This sequence comes from uncultured Acidobacteriaceae bacterium, assembly GCA_963769235.1. Classification (GTDB taxonomy): domain Bacteria; phylum Acidobacteriota; class Terriglobia; order Terriglobales; family Acidobacteriaceae; genus Bog-257. The sequence goes on from CAVYKW010000001.1 coordinate 512,409, forward strand.
TGCATGTTCACAAGGAAAAGCAATTTGTAGGGCAGTATCCTATGCTCGTTGTGCTGGCTCCATATCCAACTCATAGTTGATCCGTGCGTAGCGGCAACATAGCGGATCATTTCGTCCAGTTCGTCCCAGTAGGGAACAACTGAGTAGCCGGCTCTCATTAGGTAGGCAGCACACAGAGTAGTTCCGAGTCCGATCGCCAGTATGATTCGCCCGACAAAATCGAGACAGAGGAGACCTTTACGGGTTTTGCCGGAAATTGTTGCGGTCATCGGTTCTTCAGAACTGGAACGTTGATCGTTCCCGTGTAATTCTGTGGCGTACGGTGAAGATACGGCGTCGGACGCAAACGGGGGCACTTCATGAGACGTGGTCTGTGCCCTATCGCGCCCCGTCTCCGTCGCGGTCTTAGACACACGGATCATCCAGCCCTACTGTGGAATCGACCTACCGGAGTTTTGGAAGGGCAATCGAACCAGGAATTGCGTTCCATTGCCAAGCTCGCTACGGACATCGATTTGTCCGGCATGGGATTCAACGATGCGTCGAGCCAGCGACAATCCGAGGCCGGTGCCATGCCCTTTGGTCGTGAAGAACGGGCGGAAGATATTGGAGAGGTTCTCGGGAGCGATGCCTTTGCCTTCGTCGGCGACGGTCACCACCGCACAATCGCCGTCCTGTTGGATAGAAACCCGGATCGCCCCTGGTTTATCCATTGATTGAATCGCGTTCAGCAGGAGGTTCAGGAGTACCTGATTGATCTGGTTGGGATCGTGATCCACCGGTGGAAGCTCGTCTCCCTTATCAAGATCGATAGTGATGCGCTTAGTGATAGCCTGCTGGCGGGCAAATTGAACTGCATGCTCAACCGTGCTGTTTAAGTCGCTGACACGGAACTGAGGCGGCTTCGGCCGCGCTGTGTCCAGCAGTTCGGTCAGGATCCGGTTGATTTGGAGAGCCTCTTCCTTGGCGTCTTTTATGACCGCCAAAGCTGCGCTCTTAGGTGGAAGATCGCGGCTTACGATTTCGATGACGCCGGCGATTCCGGCCAGAGGGTTACGGATTTCATGCGCCAGTCCGGCGGCCAGTTCTCCCAGCGTTGCGAAATGTTCGGCTCGTGACATCTGCGTCTGATGCAGGCGCTGAATCTCCTCGCGGCTGGCTTTGAGTTGCGCCACCATATCGTTGAAGTCGCATCCCAGGTCGCCAATCTCGTCCTTGCGATTGCTGAAGCTGACGAAGGCGTTCATGTCGCCGAGACGAACTCTGGCGATTTTGTCTTGTAGCTCTATCATCGGACGTCGCACCGAAACCGCCAGCACCATGATGACCGAGGCACAAATGAGAAAGGCTCCAGCAGTGGCAACGGTGATGACCACGTGCCGTTCGCCTTCAGCCAGCGATAGCGAGACCAGTACGAACAGCAGCAATCCGTTCAATAGCACGGCCGCGATGGGCAGGACAGCTTTCAGGGCCCAGTTGATGTGGCGCTTGCGCGCGGCGGGATTTTCAGACGCTACCGCATCTTGCGATGCACTTGCGACGCTCGCGTCAGAAACTCGGATTGTCGCAGAAGCGGTCATCTCTAAAATCCTTACCTTCTCGAAGTGGCGTTTCAATCCAGGGCCGGCAAAACGGAACTGACTCTTGGGGCCTAATCCATCCTCAGCTCCGCGCCGGCCCGTGATCCCTCATGCGTACGCGTGTAAGCCGGGAAGCAGATACGTGACGCCGAGGAAGGTGAAGATCACGACGCCGAAGCCCAGGATGGCAAAGTACGCGGCCCTACGCCCGCGCCATCCCCGCGTGATCCGCATATGCAGATAACCGGCATAAACCAGCCATGTAATCGCCGCCCAGGTTTCTTTCGGGTCCCAGCTCCAGTACGAACCCCAGGTACGATTTGCCCAATAAGCGCCAGTGGCAATCATCCCAGTCAGCAGAGGGAATGCGATGCAAATCGTCTTGTACGTAACCCGATCAAGCGTGTCGGAGGAAGGCAGCAGACCTTGCAGGTCGGTGCGTCTCCACAGCAACATCAAGTAAAGCAAGGAAGCGAAAATACCCGTCACCATGCCTCCCAGTAAAAAGGGGCTGGCGGCCAAACTGGTCGGGAAGAGTCCATCTTGGTCGGGTGACGGGTAACTGGCATCGCGCACGCGAAGTACGAACGCGGCCAGGACAACGACCTGCAACAAGATGCTGATAAACAGAGCCTTGTTGGCGATTCCGTAAAACGACTCAGCCTTTTGCAGACGGCCGAGGAAATAAAAAATCAGCGGGACGATCGCAGCCAGTGCCGCCATCGTAAACAGCCATCCCAGATCGGGGACAGTAACGAAGAGTCGCATGCCACGACCGAGAAACATATCTGATTTGTCGCGCGCATCCCAGGCAGTTACCGAGAGGCCGCCCCATTTTTCAAATCGAGTAACAACGATGGCGATATAGATGGCTCCCACCAGCGCGCTTGTCCAAGCCAGAAAGGTTTCGGTTTTGAACTCATCCTGAATGAGGAACATCATGGCCAAGGCAAAGCTAACGGCGCAGGAGGCGTAGGCGAGCATGGCCAGGGTGACGTGTACGTGCAACCAGGTCGATTGCAGCGCCGGAACCAGCGGACGCACTTCGGAGGGAAGCAGCTGCATCAGAATGACGCATACGACTGCCAGCGGCATGGTGATGCTGCCGATGATCTTTACGCCGAATTTCTTTTCGGCAACCAAGGTCAACAGAGCGACTGTCCACACAAAACTCAGTAACATCTCGTAAATGCTGGCGAATGGCGGACGTCCGGACAAATACCAGCGATGCGCTACAGCCAACGTATTAGCGACCAGGCCGATTATGGTTGCGGTGGAGGCGAACTTCACGAAGCGAGCGGTGCCGGTCACGCCGAAGCCCATATATAACGAGCCTGCACCTGCGTAGAAAATCAAAGCGACGTAAAGCAGGTTGCTCTCGCTGAATAAGCTGCCGCCGGCTTTGGCTGCACCCAGCAACGCGACGATCAGCAGAAACATCACCGTGAGTCCCACCAGGATCAGCAACCCATTGCCGCTGCTCTCGGCCGGTTGCTCCATTTGTACGACTCGTGCTCGGGTTGCCATTTCGTTCCTCCGGTCTTGCTTGCCGCCACGCCGAGCGAAGAAGGGCGTGGTTTGCAATCTTGTGTATCTGCCTACTTCACTCCCGCCAGCGTCAGGTCGGGCTGTTCTTTCGCCGCCGATTGCGGTACTAGTGACGCGTTTTCCAACTCGGTTCGGATGTTGTTCACCAGTTCATTGAACTTCTGCTCAAAGCGATCGCGATTCTTATTGGCCTGGCCGCCAACCCAAAGCACCAGCCGACCTCGTGCATCCGGAATTGCCGTAATCCATACCCGCATGTGGACCAGGTAGAAAGCGACGAACAGGCCTGCTCCCATCAGAAGACAACCGGCCCATACCAGCCATTGCCCGGGCTCATGCGAAACTTCCAAGCCGGTGAAGTAGCCCATCTGCATGTCGCGGTATTCGAAGTTGTAGTTCGCCTTCTGACCTTGAGCCATTGGGTTATAGGCGGGAAACATCCATAGCTTGGCTTCTTCGTTCGTTGCTGAGTTCTTTACCTGAAGTCGGAACGCGGGATTCACGGGATCATCGGAGCGCTTGAATATCTGGTTATCGCGTACGAAGAAGTCGGGGATAAACTCGGCCAGGGTGACGCTGGTGTTGGCATCCAGCTGAACCGGCTCATCCATCCGTAAGGTGATCTCCCGAGCAACAGCCGGGGCAGGGGTGAGGCCTGCTGGCGTTGTCGAGGCTTCCGGCCTGATCGAGATTTTTAATCCATCCAGCTTGCCGGTATTTCCGTAGCTCGCTTGATAGAAACGCAATCCTTGATGGATCAGTGGATCATTAACTACGATCTGTTTCTCTTCAACTTCCTTGCCATTTTGTACAACTGCCAGCTTCGACCACCAGCGTTTTGGCGAGCCGTCAGGGTAGTTCTCTTGTCCGGCTCCATTGCACTTTACGCTGAAAGGAAGCTGCCTGGTTCCACCGGCCCGCATTTCAATGGTGTTGCTGACTTGCCCATTCTGCAATGCCATAAAACCGCTGAAGCCGAAAAGGCCATCGACGATGCCTCCGGCAAAAATAAGAAGCAGGCTGGCGTGAACGATGTACACCGACATTACCGAGAAACGGTGCCGTTCGGAATACAAGGAGGATTCGACCTTGCCAGTGATACGTTCGACCGGCCAGCCCGATGTCTTTAAAGCACGTTCCGCCGCGTTCAGCCCATCTTCGGCACTCTTGATGGGTAATTCAACTTTTGTCTGAACAGCGGAACGAAAATGTGAGTCGGTCTTATGATAGGGACGCGCATAGAAGCGCCACGCGTTGGGAAAGCGATCAATCGACACCAGCACAATGCTGAGGCTGACCAGCCCCAGCAAGGTGAGAAACCACCAGGTATGAAATATGTCCGTCAGCCCGGCCCGATCAAGCCAATGCAATGTAGCCGGTGAATACACCTGATTGAGCTTTTCAGGATCGGTGGCTGGGCGTTGCAGGATAAAGGTTCCGAGCGCGGCTGCGATACCAACCAGAATCAGCAAAACCACGCCAGTTCGCAGACTAGAAAATGTTTTATGAATGCGTTTCGGTATAGATAAAACGCTGAAGGCCATTGCTGCCCCTTCCCGTGAGCAAGTGACAAATGCACGTCACAAGCCAGATCGATTGGCCCAGGGTAAGTTGTTGCTGACGGCCAGATTGCGGGTAATGCAGGATCGAAGCGCACGGGACAGGGTGAGCCATATCACCCATTCTGGTGATCAAAGCGCGCATTCCGCAGCCCTGCGGCAAAGTGGCTGCGAACAAGTGAAACGCGGTCGCCGAAAACAGGAATCGATAGCCTGGTTGCGGAGAATTCGGGCGGTCGTTGCATTTGCGGCAGCGGCGGACCTGATCGCGGGTAACACGCGCTTTTGTCGGGAGAATATTAGCGGTCCTGACAGATTGATCCCCAAGACGCGGCTCGCGCGCAACGGGAATCGCGACCCTGGGCTTGCCCGATTCCAGCGGATATAAGTTGGGTGGGGGATTTCACCTCGAAATGGGGAGGAAGACACATTTCTAAGCCAGTCGCGCGCTGGGGGAGGAAACAAACTTATGAAGGCGACGACGGGATTCTGCTTTTATTTCAATCAGTTGAAAGTCCGATTCAGTCGCACTCCGCCCCGGCGCAATTGCGGCAACCACCGTGCATAGATGTCTGTAAGGGCCGGAGGTAGGTTGTGACCAGAGCAGTAAGGTTCATTTTGGGGTGGGGACTTGTCGCCAGCGCACAGCTACTCTTTGCTGGGGTCCATCCCGTTCCGCTCGACAAAAACACCGATTCCGCTAAGTGCATCGAGTGCCATGAGGACAAGGCTAAAGGCAAGAACGTTCATTCCGCTATCGCGATGGGATGTACAAGTTGCCACGAGATCCGGGTCAACAAGGATGTTACCCGAATTAAGCTGATTACAACGACGCCCCAGGCACTTTGCATTACCTGCCACGCCGACAAGAATGCCGCCGACCTCAAAGGCAAGGTTCATCCTCCTGCGGTTCGCGACTGTCTCAAATGTCACGACCCACATCAATCCGATAACAAGTTTCAGCTCCTGAAGCCGACCTCCGGTGACAAAGACCAGAACCTCTGCTTGACTTGCCACACTCAGGGAATGAACGTCCCCGAGAAAGGCAGTCGTCACGCCGCGCTGGACATGGGGTGCGACACCTGTCACACCGTCCACAAGACGGGTGAACCGGGCAAGCTAGAGTTCGACTATCACCTGACGAAAGCCGCTCCCGCCCTTTGCATCGACTGCCACGACGTGAAGGACGAGGGCCTGATCAAAGCTCACCAGGGACAGCCGTTCGGCACCGCGAATTGCATTCAATGCCATGATCCCCATCAGTCCGCACAGGCGAAGTTGATGCAGAAGTTTACCCACCCACCTTTCGCTATGAATGCCTGTGACACCTGCCACCAACCGGCGAAGGATGGCAAAGTCGTGCTTACGCAGGCTGATTCCAAGGCACTCTGCGTTACCTGCCACGCCGAACAAGCTGAGAAGATCGAGAAGGCCAAGGTCCAGCATCCGGGGGCACAAGGCGACTGTATCGCTTGCCATAACCCGCATGCCGGCAGGACGCCGGGATTTATTCAACCGGATCCCGTAAACGCATGTCTGGCCTGTCACAGCGACCAGGCAGATCAGTTCAAGAAGGCGCACCTGCATCAGCCCGCGTTTGGCTTGGGATGCGCAACTTGCCACGAGCCTCACGGTAGCGACAATGAACATCTGCTGCGGGCCAAAGGTAGCGCTCTCTGCCTGGAGTGTCATGGACCCGACTCTCACGCCCAGAAGCTGGAATCCGAGCATGTGCTGACCATCTTTAACGGCAAGGTCAAGCTGCCCGAAGACTACTACACCAAGAACAAAGTGGTGATTCTGCCTATTAAGTACGGTCTTGGCCATCCCTTGATGGGCCATCCGGTGCAGGACGTCATGGATCCTTCCGACATCACCAAGGTAAAGACCCACATCGATTGCATGACTTGCCACCAGCCACATTCTTCGGCCCAGCCTGATCTGCTGGTGAAAGACCAGGCGAACAACATGGCCTTCTGCGACAACTGTCATAAGAATCGGCTGGCGTTATCGAAGTAGAACCAAATGGAGTAAGCGATCATGTTGAAATTTCGTCCAAACCGGAATCGAACTGGGAAGGCGCTCATCGCCGTTTTTGCGTTGCTGTCGCTGCTCGCTCCGGTCAGCGGTTTCGCCGCCAAGAAGAAGCAGCCAAAACAGGAAGCCGCCAAGCCGGCGGCCGAGCCGAAGTCGCAGCAAGACACCAGCAAGCTCGCATGGCCCAGTCCGCCGAACATCTCGCGCGTGCGATATAGCGGATACTTCGCCGGTCAGCCGCTCGACTACACTCCCGGCGCGGAGCTGCCCAAGCAGAAGTCGTCATGGATGGACCGCCTCGCTGGAGTGCAGGATCCCAACAACAAGGCACATTTCAAGGCGCTCCCGTTTCAACTACTTGGCCCTTTCGGCATGGCTGTTAATTCCAAGGGCGAACTTTACGTGGCCGATCAAAAGGTCGGCGCTATCTTCGTCTTCAATACCGAGACGAAGGACGCAACCCTCATCCGCAACGGCTACGAAGCCAGCTTCGGGATGATTAACGACCTCGCCTTCGACGACGATGACCGCCTCTTCGTGACTGACGGCAAACTGCATCGGGTGTTGATCTTCGACAAGAAGAACGCGGTCGTCGACATGATCAAGGACGGACTGGTCGATCCTGTCGGCATCGCGATCGACACCGAGAACCGCCAGCTCTACATCGTCGACACCCAGCAGGATCAGGTCATCGTGTATGACGCTGACACGTTGAAAGAGAAGCGGCGCATCGGCACCGGCGGCAAGCATCACGAACTAACTACGCCCGGCGACTTTGCTGGTCCTACCGGCGTCGCTCTCGACAAGGATCAGAACGTCTATGTGACGGACACCATGAACAACCGGGTTGAGATCTTCGATGCGGACGGGGCTTTCATCAGCCAGTTCGGCAGGCATTGCGACGGCGCAGGCTGCTTCGCTCATCCCAAGGGCATCGCCATCGACAGCGACGGCCACATCTGGGTTGTGGACACCATGCTCGACCTCCTGCAGGCCTTCAATCGAGAAGGGCAAACTCTCGGCGTAGTCGGTGGCCACGGCAATCTTCTGGGACAGTTCTCCTCGGTTGTCGGCGTCTATATCGATAAGAACAACCGCATCTTCACTTCGGAACAATACCCTGGGCGAGTGCAGATGTTTCGCTATGTCACGGACGCCGAGGCGGAACAGTTGAAGAAGGAGCAAGAGGCGCAGAGAGCGACCAAGGCGGCCAGTAAAACGGCCACGCCATCTGCGCCCACCAAGGCCCCCGCGAAACCCGACGATAAGGCCACTGCCCAGCCGGCCGCAGCCGACGCAACTCCAGCCCAAGCCAAGGTGGAAACGACGAAGTAATCAGGGTCTTCAAAATGTCAGGCAGCGCGACTTCGGTCGCGCTTTCCTGCGTCTATGGCGCCTTCCGACGGACGAGAATGATCACTAGCGACCGTATTGCTGGCTAAAGCATTGTCCCACCTTGGATTTATCCCAAGCCATTGTGCAAAGGGGAGTTAGTCTCACTGCAATTCCTGTTTTGGGAATGCGAATTTGCTGCGGAATTTGGCGAACCAGCAGCGGCAACTGGCTCATTTCACGCATTGAGCAAGCGCTTCCGGCAACCCAACCTTAAGCCATAACGAAACAAGCGACTTACTATCAGCGATTTACCTAAGGGCGTAAGTTCGTCAGGCTTCGGCCCGCGAGTTGCTCTTATCAGATCAGGAGACTGAAGGGGCCGGGTCTCCAAAGTTGGACTTATGAAATGTGAGGAGATCGATCTCATGAAGAAAGTACTTTTAGTAACCCTGGTGATCTTGGCCTTCGGCGCGTTTGCCATAGCGCAGATCCAAGCCCCCACGTCCGACGTGTTGGGTGCTCACCTGAACTACGGCCGTGGTTGCGCCGCGTGTCACGCCCCGCATAGCGGCGCTCGTGGCAACGGCAACGCCACCACCGACACCACTACCGGCGACGACATCCTTTGGGGTCAGGACGTACAGCCCCTGTTTGGCAAAACCATCATCACCGGCGGCACGGATCGCGGCAATTACCCCGAGACCTTTGCCGGTAACTTCGACGGTACCCGTCCCGACACCGAGAACGTCATGACCTGCCTCAGCTGCCACGACGGCAACTGGGCGACCGGCGCCATGATGAAGAACAAGGTCTATGAAACGGTGCCCTCCACCTACGGCAGCTCTCCCATTCCGACCCTGCTTGGCCGCGATGGCAACTCCCCGCAAGGCGATTACCTGAACGATCACCCGGTGGGACTTAACGCCATCGTTGCCTGCGGCGGCCAGTACAACTGGGATTGCACAGTCAACGGCACCGGTGGCATCGTCCCCGGACCGAACATGCTCCAGTTCAAGGCCAACTACGGCCTGTTCGTGCAGACGTTTGCTTACAACAGCCAGCCGACGGTTATGTGTACCTCTTGCCACAACCAGCACTTGATGAACGTGGTAAAGGTCAGCGCCAGCAATTCCGGTCAGCCGGCGGGTATCTACGCCACGATGTTCTTCATTCGTGGACCGTATAACCCGGCCTCCACGACTACCGGCTCCAACCAGACCGCTCAGTTCTGCCGCTCCTGCCATGGTGGCGAAGCGAACGAAATGAACGGCGGCGGCGCCATTACGACCACCTTCTAACTTGCACTATATCGGGGAGAGAGAATCCTCTCTCCCCACTTTTTCGGGTGAGGAAATGAAGTTCAAGGTTTCAATCTGCGCACTGCTTCTTACTTCTCTCTTCGCAGCATCAGCCCAGGTGGCTTCTCACACACCCAGCCAGATCAAGCCCGCGGCTAGTCAAGGTCCTAAGGTTACCGGCAGGCCGGTGGCCCGGGTAAATGGCGCCGTGCTCACCGACAACGATCTCATGCGCGAAGAGTACCTGATCTTTCCTTACGCCAAGCAGCACGATGGCACGATCCCGGCCGAACTAGAGCCCGAAATCCGTAAGGGCGCCCTGGACATGATTATCTTTGAAGAACTGGTCTACCAGGACGCGCAGAAGAGAAACATCGCTATCGCTCCCGAGCGGCTGCGGCAGGCCGAAACCCAATTTCGCGCACAGTTCACCACCAGCGCCGAATATCACCAGTTCCTTCAGGCTAACTTCCAGGGTAACGAGCAGTTGCTGCGCGACAAAATTAAGCGTTCCCTGCTGATCGAGCAGCTTCTGAAGGCCGAGGTGGATGCTAAGTCCACGGTCACCCCGGCTGAGGTCAGGGCCTATTACGACAAGAATCGCGCACGGTTTGGGTACGCGGAATCCTTTGCTATCCAAACCATTTCCATTATCCCGCCTGAGAAGGCAACGCCAGCCCAACTGAAAGACGCAAAGAAACGTGCCGACGACGCCTACAAGCAAGCAAAGACGACTAAAACCGCGGAAGAGTTTGGGCTGCTGGCGGAGAAGATTTCCGAAGATGATTACCGCGTGAAGCTGGGCGACCACAAGTGGGTACCACGCGACCAAATGCCGCCGGTCATGTTGCAGCCGGCGCTGACGATGCAGCCTGGACAAATGAGCGATCTGCTTCAAGTAGGACCGAACTACGTCATCTTCCGCATGAACCGGCACATCCCAGCCGGAACCATCAAGTTTGAAGATGTGAAGGTCCAGCTGCGCAAGGAACTGGAGAAGAACAAGATCAACGTGGTGCGTGCTGCTTTGGACAAAAAGCTGCGCCAGAACTCCAAGGTAGAAACGCTTTAGGAGGATTTGGGAATGCTGCCGCACCGAGCCACTGTTGCGACTGAGTTTTGTCGTGAGTTCTTTTGGGTCGGGGTCGCAAGGTGTCGAGGAACTCCAATGAGCAAAGCAGTGGGGTGCTTTTCTCAAACGGATATGACAGGGGTTTTCGTAATGAAGGTTCCAAAGAGGACCAAGAAGGTTGGTAGGGCGTGCGGACTGGATGGCAAAATGCGCCAATCGTTGTATTAACCGGGATACTATTCCTGGCTTTGCCCCTGATGGGGCAAGTTACACTGGGCGACGATCTGAGCCTGAACGCAAATGGCACCATCTCCGCGGGATATACCGGGAGTTATGGCAACGAAATAGGCTCGAGTCACGGCCTCACGGTTGGCGGAACAGCCGGCATCGGGGGTTATTTCTACAACCCTAACTTCCTGTCATTCAACGTTAATCCTTACTACAATCAATCCCGCAGCAATTCCACCTCAGGATCGGTCACCGACGCCACCGGCGTAAATCTTTCCACCGCCATTTTCAGCGGGAGCCATTTTCCCGGATCAGTAACCTACAGCGACGCCTACAACACGACAGGCAATTACGGCATACCTGGCCTATCGAGCCTCAATACTAACGGCAATGGTCAAGGTTTTGGGGTCACCTGGAGCGCCCTGTTACCCGGCCTTCCCACGCTCACGGCAGGTTACCAGCAGGGGAGCAGCAATTACTCCTTGTATGGCACTAATGAGAATGGGAGCTCCGACTTTCGCTCTTTCTTTCTGAACTCGAACTACAATATTGCCGGATTCGGCCTGGGCACAGGGTTTTCTCACGGTACGTCGAACGCTCTCATCCCTGGAGTTATCATTGGGGGAGCAGACTCGACCTCGATGTCGGATAGCACAAGCTATACTTTTAATGTGGGCCATTCTCTACCTTGGAATGGCAATTTTTCTAGCACGTTTAGTCGTACAGATTTGAATGCTGACTATCTAGGTTATACCTTTAATGGTGACATAGACAGAGTTACCGCTGGTGGAAGTGTTCATCCCACTCCGAAGCTGAGCTTTTCCTTTGGAGCCGACTATACCGACAATCTCAGTGGCTCGCTTTACCAGGCTTTGGTTCCGGTCACATCAGGTAATTCCCAAGGATTAGCGAATCAGGCCTCCGGCGCAACCTCGAATCAGGCTTCAGGAAGTACGACAGATGGCGGATTGCTTCAGAGTACTTCGTTAGAGCAATCGACTCATGCCTGGGATTTCCTGATGAATGCTAACTACTCTTTCGCACCAAACTTCCAGCTTCAAGGACAGTTCGAAAGACGGGAACAGGCCTACTCTGGACTGAACTACGGCTCCAACCTATACAGCGTAGGGGTTTACTACACACGTCAGATTGCAGGCGGGTATCTGGGCTCGTCCGCCAGTGTTACAGACGCCACCATTGATGGCAGCAGTCAAAACGAACTAGGATTTACCTTCAACAGCAACTACAGCCGCCATATTGGGCAGTGGCAAGTCAATGGCTATGCTAACTACGCACAGAACGTACAGACCTTCCTGATTGCGTACACCACGTCCGCCTACAGCTTTTCTGGCGGTGTGAGCAGGCGTCTCGGACGCTGGTACTGGAGTGCCAACGCAGGAGGTTCGCACAGCGGCCTGACTGCGGAACCGGGAACGCTCAGCAGCGGCGAGAGCTTCGGCACCAGCCTGGGAACTGGAAAGATCAACTTCGCCGGCAGCTATTCGAAATCGAACGGCAACTCGCTGGCTGGTGGAAACGGCCTGACCACTACACCTCTACCCCCCATAATTCCGGTAGGGCTGCTGGTACTGTACGGCGGCGAGACTTATTCGGCCTCGGTTTCGGCTGCACCGTTTCGCAAATTCTCGGCTGCTGCCAGCTACGCGAAGTCGAAGAACAATCTCAGCAATGAAGGGCTCACTTCCTTCAACGATTATGAGCAGGAGAATGTTTATCTCCAGTATCAATTCCGGCAACTCGGTGTGAACGGGGGCTATACTAGGTTGGTCCAAGGCTTCAGCGCTTCCGGTACGGCGCCCGCTTCGTTCTCTTCGTTTTATTTTGGTGTCTATCGATGGTTCAATTTCTTCTAAACGAAGTGGGACGATCAAAGTGGAAGCTCGCGGGATGCGTGACGGTGGCATCGCTTCTGTTGATGCCGTGCGCCTGGGCTGGCGGCAAGAGCAAGCCCAAAGCCACTGAGGTGTCCGTCCCCGAACTTCTGCTGGACGGTGGCCGCAAGCTCACGTTTGAACGTGCCATCAGCGACGATCGCGACGTCCGCGGCAAACCCGGATTCTTCACTCGCGTGTTCGATCTGGTCGTGGGTGCTCCCGATCTGCATTTCCTGGTGCGTCCTTACAGCGTGGTGGCCGACTCTCGCGGCCGGATCATAGTCACGGATCCCGGCGCTCAAGGCGTCCACATCTTCGACGTCAAGCAGCAGAAATATAAGTTCATCGAACGCAAAGACAAAAGCAAAGACGCGATGCTCGCGCCGCAATGTATCGCGGTCGACGCCCAGGACAACATCTACGTCACCGATTCTGAGTCGGGAAAGATCTTCGTCTTCAACCCGGATGGCAAGTATCAGAGGGCCATTGGCAGTCTCAAAGGCGGTGAGGGGTTTTTCAAGCGCCCCACTGGCATTGCGGTGGATTCGGCCGAGCAACATATCTATGTGACCGATACCCTGCGGAACAAGATCTTCGTGCTGGACATGAATGGAAACGTTATCAAGAGCTTTGGCCAGAACGGCGAGAAGGAATCACAATTCAATTTTCCTACTGAGTTGCGCTTGTCCGGGCAGAGCCTGGTTGTGGTTGACGCCATGAACTTTCGGGTGCAGGCACTGGATCGCAATGGGCAATTTCAATACTCCATCGGAAAGATTGGCGACGACACCGGCACGATGTTCCGTCCCAAGGGGATAGGCATCGATTCGGAAGGACACTTATACGTGGTGGAGGGTAGCTTGAATGTGGTGCAGGTCTTCAATCGTGAGGGCCAGCTGCTCTACTACTTCGGGCAAACGGGAACCGGCTTCGGTGACTTTCGGCTTCCAACAGGTTTGTTCATCGACCACAACGATCAGGTTTACGTCGTCGATTCCTACAACCATCGCGTTCAGGTCTTTCAGTACCATGCGCTGAAGCCGGTGCAAGGAGGCGTCCAGTGAAATTGAGGGCGCTCCTGGCTTCGGTCATGTTTATGGCGCTTGGCGGCGCGGTGTTCGCCCAGATTACCGGCGAAGTTATCGGGATGCACGATTTGACCCCGGGCAGCGCATCTCCAATTCATGGTTCACGTCCGGGATCCTGTATGTACTGTCATGTTCCTCACTCCGGCAATGGAAACCTGGCGCCGTTGTGGAACCAGAAGCTTTCGACCGCGACATACGACACGTACAGCAGCACCACATCGGTCAATAAAAAAACCCAGCAGCTGCCATTGGGCAGCGATAGCGCCTTGTGTTTGAGTTGTCACGACGGCACCGTCGCGGTCGCAGATACTGTGCTGTTTGGGCAGATGCCGACGAAGGGAAGCTGGATACTGGGCGATCAGTTCGGAACTCGTCTCCAAGGATCCCATCCCTTCAGCTTAATAAAGCCTTTGCAAGACAATATCGACCTGACCGCGACACTAGCCAGCGCGGGTAAAACCGGAGACAGGACGGGAGCGGTGCGGCTCATTGGGGGAAACGTTGAATGTACCTCTTGCCACAACCCTCATGTACAGGCGATTGACAAGTTGTCGACGAATTTTCTGGTGCGGGACAGCTCGAAGGGCCAGATGTGCCTGTCCTGTCACGACCCCACGCGCACGATGATTGGCGGCCACAACAAGGCAAACCCGTTGGCAGGCTGGGCGAATGGTATACATTCCGTAGCGCAGAATAAGATCTCGTCGCAGGTCAAGCTTGGGAGCTATGGTACGGTTGGCGGCGACGCCTGCATTTCCTGCCATGTTCCGCATAATGCGGGAAGCGCAGTCCGTTTGCTTCGCGGAACAAATGAGGCTGACTGTGTAGCTTGCCATAGCGGTGGATCGAATATTTCTCCGCTAGCACCCAACGTCATAGCCGAATACAGCAAGATTAGTCATCCTCTTCCCAATGGCACAAATCCACACGACGCTGCCGAACCTTCGATCCTCAACAATAACCGTCATGCCAGTTGCGCAGATTGCCACAATGCCCACGGCGCACAACAGGTGACATCATTTAATGTACCCCCTCTCCTCCGCGCATCTCAAACCGGAGTGGTCGGCGTAAGAGTCGATGGCATAACGATTATTGAACCTGCGGTAAATCAGTACGAAAACTGCTTGCGCTGTCACGGCACAAGTTCCGGCAAAGGCTCCAACGCGGTATATGGATATCTCCCGGCGCGGGCCAGTAGCGACCCTCTGAACGTGATTATCCAGATGAACCTCAGCGCCAAGTCAAGCCATCCGGTGATGCATACGCGCAGTAGCGGAATGCCGCAGCCCAGCCTCTTGACTACTATGCTGGACTTCAATGGTGGTACAACCAATGGGCGCACGATGGGATCGCAGATTTTCTGTACCGATTGCCATAATAGCGACGATAACCGCGAGTTTGGAAGAAGTGGACCGAACGGACCCCATGGCTCTAAATGGTGGCATATTCTGGAGCGAGACTATGAAGACAGCCAGGCGCCGGGAGGACCAGGTACGCTGGTCACGGTGAATTTGAATCCGCAACCGGATCTCAGTGTTAATGGACCGTATGGTATGTGTGCAAAGTGCCACAACCTTCGCATCGTCATGCAGAGCGTCTCTTGGACATATCACAACAACCATGTATCGGGGGACGGATTCTCCTGCTCAACTTGTCACACTGCTCATGGCATGAACGCAACCAGTGCAAATGCGACTGGGACGCGGATGGTGGATTTCGACTTGAACGTCGTAGGCAAGAATGGCTCGTTTCCGATCTCGTATGATCCGGGCTCCAACACCTGCGTCCTCCAATGCCATAACACAGCACATGATCCGGGAGGCGGGATCCGCAAGCTGACCGGCTCTCAACAAGTCCCTGGCGCTGCCAAGAAACGGTGACTTGCATAGGGATCAAGGCCTAGTTTGATATTTGTCGATGGAAGCCGGCGACACCCGCTTCTCCGGCCCGCAAACAACCGATGCCCGTGACTTCTAATCCCTCAATCGCCACTGCCCGAGCAAGCGCAAGTCGATGGTACGACTCTGTGCCAGTCCGAGCGATCGTTCTGGTGATTGCATTCTCCGCCTTCGCCGTCTATGAAGCGCGCCATCTTGTTGCTCTCAGCAACGATAATTTATGGTGGCATTTAAGTAGCGGTCAGTGGAGTCTGCAACACCACGTTATTCCGCGCAATGGTATTTTTTCGCAATCAGCGTCGCTACCTTGGATTGATTCCAGTTGGGGCTTTGACCTGGTCCTCGCAGCGTTTTTTCATGTATTCGGCCTGCGCGGACTGCCGGTTTTGTTCATGTGCCTGCAAGTCATCCTGGCGGTTGTGCTGTTTATCCTGGCTCGCGGAAACCGACGGCTTTTCTGGCCGGCAATCCTTCTCGCAGTCGTCGCCCAGTTAGCTATCTCTTCCCATGAGTCGGGTTCCTCACTGTGTTCGATGATTCTTCTTGCGGTGGAGCTCGCGCTGCTTAAGAGGGCCGAGTACACCGGAGAAGGCACTACTCTACTGTGGCTACCTCTTGTTTTCCTGGCGTGGGCAAATGTTGACAGACAGTTTTTCTACGGACTTCTGGTGCTGGTGCTTTACTTTCTTGCCAACCTAAGCCACTGGATCGCCGGACGACCAAAACCATCTGATCTGAGGATCCACCCACGAATCAGGCTTAGCACTTCAGGAGTGACCTTAGGTGCAAGTCTGCTCGCCACGTTGGTAACGCCATACGGCTATCGCCTCGATCAGTTGTTGTGGCAAACGGCTACCAGTTCCGCCTCGGATATTTATTTTCCCGGACTCCATTCCATGCGCTTCCGCCAGGCTCAAGACTACATCGTGATGTTGTTGGCGATGGCTGCTTTTTTTGCACTCGGGCGTTCTCGCTCTCGCAACATCTTTGATATTGCCGCGATGGTCGTATTTACCGTGATTTCTTTTCGTTTCCAACGTGATTCATGGCTGATTGCAATCGTTTCAACGGGAGTCCTAGGAAATGCTGCTTTCTGGAGCGATGTTGATGAACTTCCTGACAACCGGCGGTCGTGGGTCACAACCAAGGTTCTCACTGCGTCTACTCTTGTCCTTGTCCTTCTCATAGCACTATTCTCCTTTCCCAACAATTCTGAACTGACGGCCAAGATCAGCCAGGATTTCCCGGTCCGCGCTAGCGACTACATTCGGCAGCATCAACTACCGCAGCCGCTCTTCAACCCCTACTTGTGGGGCGGATTCTTGACCTGGTATTTACCGGAATATCCGGTAGTTATTGACGAGCGTGCTGATTTGTACAGAGATGAGCTGAATATTCCTTACTTTAAGTTAATGGCAGGCGAGCTTGCATCCGACTCACATCCGGGCTTCGCGCAAGCGAAAACCATCCTCCTGGAGAGCGATTCGCCGATTGCAGCAGTGCTCGCTACCATACCTCGATTTCGGGCGGTATATCGCGACGATCAGGCAACGGTATTCGTGCGCGAGTTCTAGGAGGGTAAGACTGTCGGGTCGGCTGGCAGAAGCAGCGAAAGCCTATTTAATGCCGGGAGTGAAGTATAACGGTAGTTCTTATGGACGGTCTTATTGCTTTATGAATACCACTGCCATTGCATCCTGGTATACCATCTGAAACCGCGAATCGGATTGTAGGAGCGGGACCAAACCATCGCGTTTCCGTAGCAATACCACGCGTGACTCATTTAGATAGGGATCATCTCTGTAAGAAATGTTACCGCTCTCGGTATCCGAAAACTGCTTATCCAGAACCTCTCCATAGAGATCAGTGCGTCCGTCGATAGCAACAGGATATTGCGGCATGTACCATGTCAGGAAACCGCCCCAGTCAAAGATGTTATAGAGAGGACCTGGAGCCGGATTCTGACGTAAAAAGTTCGCTGCGTTGACAGGGAACATTCCACTCATGGCGAGATCGAGGCCTCGTGTTGTAAAGCCAACGCCGCGGGCAAATAACAGCAGAGCCAGAGCCACAGCGGCAAAAACTCCTGCAAGCTGCGGTCCCGTTTCAGCCGGCTCGGGCTCAAACTCCGTCAAGGGGCTGTCTGCAATGCACGCTGCAGCCGGGATACACAGGAACCAAGCGTCGCGCATGGTACGGAAGGCAACCACGGAAGCGACGACCATCAGGAGTAGTTTGAAGGGATCAATCTTTTTCTGCCAGCCGACCACAAAGAATGCCGCAGCCGCGAGGAGAAGTTCGAAATAGTTGCTGTTGTTTCGAAAGCTTAGCGGCTGTAGCTCGATGATAATGGAGTACGGAAGCTTCGCATGAGAATATGCCCATATGATGCCATATAAGTGAAACGAGTAGGGGCCAATAAATGTTGCGATGACGCATGCGATCGCAATCAGCGCCACACGGCCAGTTGGCAACGTGGCCGGTGTGAGGAAACTTGGATTCAAGTTCAGAAGTCGTGTCATGGCATCTTGGAGCACGGTGACTCCAAGCAATAATGCGATAAGACACAGCCCATATATGAATTGGATATGAAGGTTCGCCCAGAACAGAAAGATCAGTGGTAGCCAATACAGCGTCTGCACACGGCAATTTCGCCTGGCCTCCAAAATCATTGTCAGGACAATGCAGAACAATGCGATCGAAAAGAAGCCGGGCCGGGGCATCATGCTGAGCAAGAATCCGTAACAGCAGGCTACGGCAAGGAGGCAAGCAAACCAGAATCGCCCGGAGAGGCGTCGCAGCATCCAGTAGACACCGAAGGCCACGGCAAGGGTAAGTACCGTGCCGTACACGCCGACCCCGACCAGGCCAAACCAGGCATACGCGCGGGAGAGCAAGACCTCATATCCCCAGCTGTAAGCAGCCCAAGGACGATCGGCCGCTGTTCGTGACAAAATGCCGGTATGAGGAAATGCGGCATGTTGGATGATCCAATCGCCCACCCGCAGATGCCACCACATGTCGAGGTCGATAACACAATACTTAAGCGTGAAGCAGATCATTCCCAAGGCAGTTAAGAGAGCCGATAACGTCAGCAATTGCAGCGGACGAAATCTTGCAAGGGTGCGCAGCTCTTGCTCAACGCTCATGAACTCTCGACTCCCAGCGGGCAGCTAAAATAAAGATGCAATTGGCTTGCCGCGGATCAGTACCCGTGACGAACAGCAACCTGCTGATGCTAAAGTGTTTATCCGAAAGCGTTTCGCGTATGCGCAGGCTCTTGACCGTGCGAAATGGCGCAGGCCTGAGGACAAATCCGCCCCCGCGACCGCACAACTGCCAATAAGCTTCACGGCAGAGGCTAAATCGCTGAATAGTAAGCACGTTGCTGATGAGGATTTGGCAACGCAGATGCACATTCGATTGTAGTGTTTTTGCGGGACAACGACGCTACTCAGGAACACCCACGCCCGGCGGCCGGAAACAAGAGGCTTTCCAGCAGATCTTCATGGCGAGTTCAGGCTTAAATATCGCAGCTTCACCCGCAGTAGCGGGAGTCGAATCACCCACGAAGTACGGCGCGTGGCTTGCCGCTGGATACGGAATAGCTCTGCTGGCATCGGTCTCCGTATGGTTTCTGGCGATAGGTACGCCGCTCTGGATCGACGAGACGTTATCGTACTGGCAAATTGCCGGCGGGTTTCACCAGATTTGGAGCAGGTCGATTCAGGGAAACTCCTTCGCAGCCTATGCTTACATTCTCTGGTTGACGAACACTTTATTTGGCAGCGAGGAGATTGTCCTTCGCACTCCTTCGATCCTGGCTATGCTTGGAGCCACCTACGTCCTTTATCGTTGTGCGAAGGACCTATTCAGCTGGGACACAGCACTGATCGCGACTACGATGTTCGTCCTCCCACGAGGCATTGCGTTTGCTGCGATTGATGCACGGCCTTACGCTTTTGCTCTCCTGACTACGAACTTGACGATCTTGATGTTTCTCCGCTGGATGAAAACCGGCCGCACGAAATATGCCGTATATTTTGGAATCGCCGCCGCAAGCATCTTGTACTTTCACTACTTGTTCGCAACCATCCTGGCTGCCTTGGCAATTGTGTATTTGCTTTGGAGGTCCAAGATCTCCTTGGCCGACCTACGGCAGATCGGCGTTGCCGCAGGTTGCTTTTTCCTAGTTCTCTTGCCTGTGTTACCCCGCCTGCGCTACATCTACGAAACGCGAGCCTCGCACTCTTTTGCTGGCGCTCCCCATCCGATCAATCTCCTCATGGCCTTGAATCCTGGCATACTACAGTTGTTGATACTGCTGGGAGCTTTATTCTTAGGCGCTTTAACCCGCACGCTGACGGTTCCTAATCGGGAGATAGGCCGTGAGTTCACTTTTTGCGCTATTGTTGGCGTGCTTCCCGTACTCCTTTTATACGGATTGAGCGTACTCACTTCGGTACATGTTTTTATTCCTCGATACCTTCTGGTCGGAGTTCCGGGACTGACACTACTTTGGGCGTGGGTTGTCAACCTCACCAGGTCGCGTGCGATCCGCCTTGTGTTCTGTGTCGCTTTTGTCGGGTTGTGCGTTTTTCAGGCGTACAGTTCGCCGATGTCGCGCCTGCATGAGGAGTCGTGGAAAGAAGCGCTGGCTTTCGCTGACACGAACGCTGCCACGGATGGTGCGCCAGTGCTGATGTGCAGTTCGTTGGTGGAAGCGGACTATCAGCCGATGCCGGAAGTTCCCAGCCAAAGTGTTCTGTTCGCACCGCTGAGCTACTACAAGATAAAGGCGCCGGTGGTCCCACTGCCTCGAACCCTGAATCAGGAGGCCAGGGATGAGGTCGCAAAGTTTTTGCTGACCGCGGCTCCGGAGCATCGCCGATTCCTCTTAATGTTCCCTCTGCCCTCCGTGCCCATTGCGCAGTTCTTGCACGACTCGTCCCAGGAAAACTACGAAGCTCATCCCCTCGGCAATTTCGATGGCATTTGGGTTGTGGAATTTCTTCCGAACTCCTGATCTCCTCAGACCCGCCGCGACCATCTACTTTGCAGGCCCAGCCTCAGCAGAGCGTCAAATCACACGGACAGTGCGGGCAAAGTCGCCGCTTCGAGCTGTACTAGGGAACGGTAACCCGCACCTAACCTGCACATATATAAGGGATAACTGTAGATCGCTTGGCTCGAAACGTTTGGCCGTTCGGGTGCATATTCAAGGTTGGAGTCGGGATTGTCGCACGGCTGCCCCGATGTCATCCAGAAGGAGCAAGCGGAATATGGATCAGGACGCTAACCAGCCGCCTTCTTCCAGTGCAACCTGGAAGCCGGGACAGACCTATGCCATGGCCGCAGTCTGCCTTGTTATCGGATTGATTGTCGGTTATCTGCTGCGCGGATCGGCAAGCCAGGCACCCACGCCCGTGGCTGTGGCGGCCGCACCATCTGCGGGAGATCCACACGCAGCAATGGGTCAGCAAACTATGCCCACGCTCGAAGACATGAAGCAAATGGCTGATAAACAAGCTGCCCCTTTGCTGAGCGAGTTGAAAGCCAAACCCAAAGATGCGGATCTACTGAACAAGACTGCCCTGACCTATAAAGCAGCTCACCAGTTCAAGGAAGCGATCCCGTATTTCCAGCGAGCGCTCGACATCGATCCCAAAAAC
Source organism: uncultured Acidobacteriaceae bacterium (assembly GCA_963769235.1). Taxonomy (GTDB): domain Bacteria; phylum Acidobacteriota; class Terriglobia; order Terriglobales; family Acidobacteriaceae; genus Bog-257. The sequence goes on from CAVYKW010000001.1 coordinate 533,619, forward strand.
ATTGCCGTTCGCGATGACATGGCTTCATGCATGTACTACAGTGGCGACGTGAATGGCGCTCTGGACCAGTTAAACAAGTCGCTTACATATGATGCCAAGCATCCGGGAACGCTGATGAACATCGGAATCATAGAGTGGCGAGGGAAGAACGATATCAGTGGAGCGGTGGCAACCTGGGAGAAGCTGCTCAAGCTGAATCCGAATTTTCCCCAGAAGGAAATGATCGAACATCTAATCACGGAAGCCCAGCAGCAGCAAAATACCGCGCAGTCTCCGGCGCCAACCAAAGGATGACCGCATGGTAAGTGATCTGTTCCAGCGGTTGTTTATTGAATCGTGAGCAGAGGACCATCGTCTGCATAGTGAGGTAGAACAATGCGTCTCAAGGCTATCCCTAAACAATCCGAATTGGTGTTTCTGGCTTTGGCTCTACTAACTTTGGTTTGCTTGAGTGACGCTAAAGATGTCTCTCGCGTATTTTCAGGGCAAGTACTTTATCAGTCGAGCAAACATCCTGCGCCTGGCGTGGTGATCCGGCTGCGACCCATGTACGACTCGGTGGACGAAGAGAAGCCGGCCGCCGGCGAGACCGCCAGTACGACAAATGATGGCTCATGTTCCTTACCCGACATTTGTGAGAGTGCAGGCCATAACGGCAAGTTTTCCTTCCATCAGATCAAGACAGGAGTCTATGATCTAGCGATATACAAGGATGGAAAAGTTTTTTACAGAAAACCGGAACCGCTGGTCGTCCCGGTGATGCCTGCAAGCACAACTCTCGTGGTATCGATTCCGTCCGAACCACGAAGTTAGGCTTATCGGTTCTACGGCCAAGGCTGGACGTGGCGTTCAGTCGGCCCCCCTGAAGGCACCTAGTAGCGCGACATTTTGCGGCCAAAATAGCGCTGCGAACCGGTGGCGGACGCGCGGTGAATGTCAGCTCTGCCGAGCCTGCCGAACCATCTCCACGAAAACCTCTCTGGCGGCTGCTGGAGTGGTCGCTTCCCGCGCAAACGCGATGCGCGTCCCATGGATGCCGTCATCGGTCTTCACCCGCAGGTGGAAGCCGAGACGGTCTACCGCAGTCAACTGTGCTTCCAGCGCCTTCATCCCAGCATGGTGTTTTGCCAGTAAAACAAGCGCGTCCGCGTGGTCGGCATTCATGTGTTGGATGATGCCGCCCCTGTGTTCAGCTAGCGGATCAGGCTTGGCTCGGGAGTAATCCTCGGCAGTAACCCATCCCATCACGCCGAAGCCACCCACGAAGTAAACGTCAATCACTTCCATCCTATAAAAGAAGAAGTCGTCGAAGTCGACCCAATACTTGCTGTTCGGATAGCTAGCGAGGTATAGCTCACGCGCGGCCGCCAACTCAGACTCGGGTATCCGAGTCGCGCGGCCGATCAACGTGACTCGGGATGCGCCAAGCGCATCGCCGCCGGCATCGGACTCGGTCACGAACAAGCTGCATCGCGGATCGGTCTGAAGATTCTGCGTATGCATAGCCATGGTACTGATGAGAAAGATCGGCCGCCCTGGGCCGTCAAGTCCAAACGGCATCAACGATCCGAAAGGAAAGCCCGGCTGCTTGCGTGACCAAGTCGCCAGACTGCCTATGCGTCCCAAATGCATCAGGGTGCGGGTGCGCTCGGCGAAGGAAGGCTCAGGCGCGGCAGGCTGTGTGCTTGTGACGCTGGTGTTAGCGTGTTTTCCGGCGGATGACATGGGCGCGCCCCTCTCTCGAAGCCAATCTACATTATGAGGCCTGGCACCCCCTCGCGGACATCGAACGCAGCCGCGTCATCCAGCATCATCCGTGAACCTGATGCCGATTCGACGCTCGGTAATCCATGAACTTGGGCGCTGCTTCGAAATATTGAGAGGGAATGTGGCGCGATATCCGGAGTGAGCTGAGCTCTATTTTGCCAGTTAGGCGGCGTGCACCTTGCCAGATCGTATCGCTTGCTTAAACTTTTCCCAATCCTTCACGGTCGCGTTGGCGTAGCTGATCCCGAAGGCCACCATGGCCCGATCGAACTTATCGATTTGCCCCAAGTATCCCGAGATCGCGCAGGGATCGCCAGACCGTGCATGCCCCTTGGATAGCAATTCGCCGCACATCTCCGCGTACTCGACGAGCCCCGCTCCTTTAAGATCCTCTTCTTCGATGCTTGCCTTGTGATCGCGTAACTGCCGCACCACGTATTGTCGACCGGCAATGGACGTCCATCCCGAGAAGAGGTCGGACTGCATTTGCATAGCCCGGCCACCCTCCGCTACGCGCTGGCCTTGATGTGCTGCAACCGGGCTGTGCGGCAAGTACGGCGTATAGGCAGACCCGGGCTCTTCCTTGATTTGGATGAACAACGGGTCAGAGATCGCACCTCCGAACATTAGCAATACGTAATCGCGTAGTCCCACACTCCCGGTTCCCACGACGCGAAAGGCGACGTCTTCAACTTGATATTGCGCGAAGAAGTGGGCGCGTTCAGGTAGCAACGTTGGCGCGTATGTATGCAAGGACGCCGCTGCCGCATCTGACTGTCTTTTCGAAACATGGTATTGCACCGGTGTTCGGTCGTGAAATACGTGTCTACCACTGCGTATGTAGGTAAGTGTCGCTAAGTTATGCTGCGGCGTAGCGCGCTCGGCTTTACGGAGAACGGGACGCAGCGGAGTGATTTCGCGGTAAATCTGAAAACGTGCGAGCTCCACAAATGGCATTTCAGAAAAGCGACGCATCGAAAGCCTGTACCTTCCCGCGAAGGCCAGCACGGCCTGCTTGCATTCCTTATCCGAGTTGCCGGCTTCCCGTCCGGCCAGCACCAGGCTGGCAGACATCCGTTTCACGTCCCACTCCCACGGTCCGACAATCGTTTCATCGAAGTCGTTGATGTCGAAGATCAGCCGTCCGTCCGGGGCCTCAAAAGCTCCGAGATTCTGGACATGCGCATCACCACACAACTGCGCCATCAACTCGGAGTTCGGCAAAGCCGCCAAGTCCGCAGCCATTACCGGCACGGCACCGCGAAAGAATCCGAACGGTGATACTTTCATCCTTGCCCACTTGATGGGCAGCAATTCAGGAATACGGCCCCGTTGCGATTCAAGTAGAAGATCAATCACATCGAATTTGCGGTTTGCGAGTTCCCACTTGCCCTGTTCGACCCGGCCGACCTGGTCGCGGCACGCGCGGCCAACATGGCGTCGCTCCACCCGGGTGCTCTGCCTGGATTGGTTTTTCGTCATACGGCGACTCGCAGCATAATACAGCGGCTTGCGTGAAGCAGCGAGCACTCAATCCAGCGAACCAGGATGGGCAATGTTTATTACCGGGGGTGTCCTATCCAGGAATACTGCCATGCGATCGCAAGACTTTGGTAGTCGCCGCCAAAGCGAATATAAGTGCCGTTGTTGTAGCTGATTTTTACCGACTGGTGCTTGGTCATTGGGATTGAAGCCGTTCCACCAATACGTGACCCAGTCTGCCGGGTAGAAGGATTGGCGATTCCGCTCAGAGCAGTCACCCCTCCAAACCAAAAGTTGCCATCCAGCGAGAACCAGAGCCGCGGCTTGAGGTCGTAGCTTAGGTGGCCTTCGAAAGAACCTATGGGATCCTGAGTCTGCGGCTGGGGTAGCGGTGGAGAATAGTACTGAGGATTTGTGGTGTAAATCCAAACGCCAGCGTAACCATCGAGCAACCAATGCCCCCAACGTTCGGAGTAGCCAAGTTCAGGCTTGAACGCCCATCGATTCGCTCCCCAGTTAATTAGCTTGGTTGGAGAATATTGTCCAGTCGGCGCGATTATCTTGAGACTGGCACCTATTAGGGTCTTCTGCTTCCATTTCACGAACTCTTTAGGGGCCATCGCTGGGCCACCCTTGAGGTTTACCGACAATCTGAATGATGAGTCGAGCAGCCCGGAGCGGTAGAGCTGTTTGTGCTGTCCGACTAGTTGGCCCTCAAAAGTTCCTACCGCGTAAGGCAAGGATCCATTGACGTTGGCGGATCGTCCAAAGAAATCGAATGAATGATAATAGGTAAAGATCGGCACACTATACGTGCCGGTCGCACCAGTTACCGGCAGAGCGCCGTTGAAATAAAGACTGCCATCATAGAAAGAATAAGTTAAAGTAACCGCATTGGAATGAAGAGGAGTAATGACATAGGCTCGCGGTGACAGATCCTGCGCGCCAAGCATCGGCATGAAACCTACCCCGATTCCCGCCAATAACAAGAACTTTAAGAAATGATGCATCCTAGAGTAAGAATCTCATTCGAAGAGTTCGCCAATGTCGTTGATGTCGAAAACCAACCTAAAGATTACGGGGACAATTCTCATCGCGAGATCCTGTAGTCTTGCTAGTAGCCGTGAATCCAGACGTTAAAGAAGGCCAACCGATCTCCCGGTTGGCCTCCGAATGGCATTCGTTTGTTACTGAGCAGGAGCCGATGCCCCCTGATGTGCTCGGCGCATCGTCGCGGCTTTCGGGTAGGCGTTCTCGCTCGGCTTCACAACCGACTCATCGACCGGAGTCGTGTTCTGCAGATCAGTGCACGCGTTCTCGTCGGCTCCCTGCGGTACCCAGACGATATCCGCAACCTTCTGCTGGCCGGTGCCCTGACGGACCTCGACGCGGCTGGGGTCGATACCCTGCTGCTGTACCAGATAAGCCTTGGCGTTCACTGCGCGCTGCGCTGCCAGGTTCATCGGATGACGTTTCTTGCCGGTTCCGACCATCGGCGCCTTCTCGCCATCGGCATAACCGATGATGACGATCTTGGCGTTCGGATCGGCCTTCAGGCGGCTGGCTACGTCGTCCAGGATGGCCTTAGCCGTGTTATCCACGCGCCACGGTCTCTTCAGATCCGGGAACTGGATAGAGTTGATCTTGCTGCAAGTCGGCGGTGGCGGCGGTACTTCGACGCCTACCGAGCAGGTGCCGCTACCCGACAGGTTGCGTGCATCCGTCGCGGTGACGGTTACGCTGATCGGGCCAGACGGCGCTCCGGTCGTGTCGAGGGTGGCAGTGGTGCCCGTGCCGCTGATCTTGCCGGCGGAAGCGGTGTAGCTGTAGCCAGTGATTTGCGCGCCATCCGGACTGGTCGCAGCCGCGGTAATCGTGGAAGGATCACCCGACTTGACAGTCGACGGATTGACCGAGCAGCTCACCTGCGGCGGATTCATCGGCCTGGCTTTGACCGTAAAGTTAGCGCTACAAGTGGCGACATTGTTCTTTTTCTCTTTTGCGTCCGTAGCAGTCCCAGAAACCGCATAGTTGCCTGCGGCGAGGCCTGTAGTATCGACGCTGGCGGTTGTGTTCGTGCCGGAGATCTTTCCCCCGGTACTCGTCCAGCCGTAAGTGACGGTGTGCTTGGGATTGAAATTCTGCGCGTTCATTGTGGCTGTGACCGGATCGCCTGGATAGACCTCTGTTGGCGAAACCGAGCAGCTGGCCGTAGGAGGAACCGGCGGTTTGCCACCGAAGTTATAGCTGAATCCCGCCACCGCTCCAGTCATGGCGGTATTGAAGATGAACAGATTATTCGTCGGACGATAGTTCACATACAAGTAGCGCCAGCCCACCGACGCTCCCCACTTGCGAGTGAAGTTATAGTTCAACAGGCCCAATGCCTGGTAATCCAGGTTAGCTCCGCCTGCTCCCGCGTCACCGGCCACCGTGATGGACGCCTTTTCGCCCAGCGGCACTATAGCTCTGACGCCACCCAGCCCATCAACCCATTGCGCTGACCGCGAGCGGCCAATATCTACGGGTTCAACAGTGAGATTCTGGCCAACATACCAGTAGCGAATTCCCGCAAGAGCATCAAACTTGAAATGCTCGGCGTTGATTAAACGGTATCCAATCTTTGGAGTAAGGATCGACTCTGTCAGGTGGATATTCACTGAAGTCTGACCCAGTTCATTAAAGGGTATGCCTCTGTCCTCGCCCAATTTCACCCAGAAGAAATCCACCGGAATGACCAAGCGCCGCTTATCGAGCTCAACCGCTACCGGAATGATCCCTTTGAGGCTATGAAACACATCCGAAAAAGGAACATGGATACCTGCGTCATGGCCGAGGACGCCGACCGTCCCGTGAATTCCCGGGAACCAGCCGTAAATAGAGATCTGCCCGCGCCATCCGTCGCTATCGTCCGCTGCCATCGGTGTTTGTGGCTGAGGGGTAGGTGGAAGCGGAGTTGGTGGAGGCGCGCTCGCCGTGTTTGGCGGCGTCTCCGCAGCCATATCGGCGGGCCCCTGAGCATGCGCGGACATAGACAGCGACAGGGTAAGCACGAGTGCGATTAGGACAGGTAAGATCTTTCGGTACGAATTCATTGCCATCTCCTAGAAACGCTTCGACATTCCAAACTTTCGAGGTCCATCACGTTGCCGTCACTACCGGCAATACACGCCCCTTCGCAATGCACCACAGCCTAAAGCAGGTGCTGCGGCGATGGCAATATGTTCCGCCGGGGAATCTTGGGAGTGATTGACCCTCAATCCCTGAATGTCACTTGCAGGACCGGTATCAATCACTCCGGCGAGTATACCCAGTCTTCAGGCGGCGAATGATGGGCGAGTTACAAGCTCAAGCTTCATCTCGCGCATTGCCTTGCAGACTTAGTTCCCTGCAATACCTTTGTTCTGCAATATGCGGACTACGACTCGCCGATTGTCGGCTTGTCCTTCCGCTGTATTATCAGAAGCAACTTGGCGGCTGGTTCCCATGGCCCCGGGAGCGAGAATGTTAGTCAGCGGAATACCACCTTTCTGCTCCAGAAAATCGGTCACGTTATCGGCGCGCTCGGTACTGAGCTTCTGGTTCAAGGCTGCCGACCCTACGGCCGAGGCATAGCCTTTCACTTGAATCACGTACGCGTCCACGGTTTTGGCCTTGGTGGCCAGATCCAGCAACTGTGGTTTGTACTGAGGATCGACCACGACTTTGCCGTTGCCGAACAGAACTGTTACTTCCCCAAGGATGTTGTATTCACCCAACTCTCCAAAACGTTTATTTGCCGACGCGATGGCCGCCTTGTTGGCTGCTATCTTTTGCTGCTCGGCGGTGAGCTGCGCCTGTTGGGCCTGCATAGCGGCCTGCTGCTGCCGAATCTGCTGCTCGGTCTGTTGCAGCTGTTGCTGCTGCTGCTGGATCTGCTGCTCGGCCGGAGTTACACCTGCCTGAATGTCTTGTGCGTTCTTCAGCTCAGAGCCCTTAAACTTGACGCTGTCGGCAACCAGCTGGTTCTTGGCGTTATAGGAACCCTTCACCTGGACCGGGAGGCCAGGCACCAGCGCAGTCATTCCCATCTCTTTCTTACGCATGTGGAGGCCGCCCTCGACTTCTTCCACCTGCGTGTTGTCGGTGAGCAATACGACTACGTTGCCGGCGTCGACGGATTTCACCATCATCGTCGCACCGCTACGTCCGTCAATCACACCTTCAACTTGCGTGCTCTGAGCGACAGCCGTGCCCCCAAGCAGTACAAGCGCCGCCAGCGATAACGTGACGATAAACCTTACTTTCGCAATCTTTCCATTCTTCATAAAGTCCTTATTCTCCTGTCGCGATTCGTCTTTAATGGCTGCTTTGGTCTCCGCCCCCGGAGGTTTGGACTGAGCTGATTCTCAGGCCTTCTCGGAAAAAATGCTCAGCTTTAGACACGAATGTGGTGGCCCCGTCGACACCTTTGCGTTCTGTCTATTAAGATGGTCCTCTGTAGAACTTTCCACCGAACTATCTTGGAAAGAAGATTTACCCGTAGCTCTTAAGTTGACCATCATTGAGACATCTTGAGAACTCGCACTTTTAGTAGTTACGCGAGAAATGTTTTCTCATACGATCTAAGCATTCTTCGCCTGCGTCCGAGCTTTTCTGCTGGCAACCTCTCCAAAATGCCGAGCACGATTGATGCTGCCAAAAGGCGTCGTATCCGGCGTCAAGTTTTCAGTAACATCCAAATATGTAGCTACGTAGCGGTGGACTGGAAGTGGTTAGCACCTTCAGAATCGCCAGAGAAGCACGGGCGTCATTGACAGGCAAGGTGGATGAATTCTGAATAGAAAGGTCTTACCGGCCAGGACCGACACCGTTTTCTACCGGTTTGTCATCACCGATGTCAGCTGCGAATGATAGAGACCGTATGCCGGATTTGAAGTCTGAGTTTATCCTCGAATCAAAATTCGCAAATCGCACTATTGTGGGATAGACACCGGTCTTGGCGAAATTACCTTGTGCAGGCTATCAGGTGAGATAACGCCCTGATCACGACCGGCCTTGTGGATTGGAACGACATCAAAAGCGGATCGTAATGTTCACTCCAGCACGGACCTTGACGTTTGACTTCACCGCGACGCAGGTCTAGGTTCCTAGGAATGCCCGTGCCCACGCTCCAGGAGCAGTTTGGCCAAATCGACATTTATCTTTTCGACCAGCTTCTCAAAGGCCGCATCTCGGCCGCAATGCGCATACTCGATGCCGGATTCGGCTACGGTCGAAATCTGGTCTACTTCCTGCGAGAGGGTTACGAAGTTTACGGCGTGGATTCGGACCCGCAAGCCGTGGAGAGCGTTCGCTCTCTCGCTCGGACGCTTGCCCCCACTCTTCCGGCATCGAACTTTCGCGTCGAGCCTGTCGAACATATGTCGTTCGACGACGGCTTCGCGGAAGTAGTCCTAAGCAGCGCCGTCCTCCACTTCGCCAGCGACGACGCGCAGTTCGAGTCCGTACTGGCTGGATCGTGGCGGGTTCTCAAGCCGGGCGGGCTCTTTTTCGGCCGCCTCGCATCCGCGATCGGGATGGAGCGCCAGATCGAACGCATCCGGGGACACCGCCATAAGTTGCCGGACGGCTCTGAGCGCTACCTGGTCGATGAAGCGCTGCTCGACTCACTTGCAGAACGCTTGGGCGGCGAACCGCTTGAGCCGCTGAAGACCACGGTGGTTCAAAATCAGCGCTCGATGACCACATGGGTACTGCGGAAGAAACTACGATGAAAGAAGCCGGTCGGCGCAAATTACTGGGATTCTGTGAATTGCATCGTGCAAGACTGTTCGACGGTGCTTTGAGGGGTTTGAATCTGGTTTAGTGGCGTATACCTATCGCGCTGTTGAATTCGCTGGAGATGGTGCTGAAGCCGTTGCTGACGCCGGTCGCAAGCGTGTTGATGGAGGCGATCGCACCCAGCCCGATCAACGCGGCCACCAGGGCGTATTCGATCAGGTCTTGTCCTGATTCGTCCGGAAACAGCCTCGCAATGTTGGAAACGGTCATCCAGTCCTTGCCCGCCTGCGGACTAAAGCAATTTCGATGGCTCTATCCTCGACCTCATCCCTAGGGTTGTCATCAAGATTCGTGATTTCTTCTTCCAGATTTCTGCACAGGAATCGCGGCCGGGCACCCCATCTTGGTACCGATAACGGCCACTCGACGAACTGCCTCGTCGCGGCACGGTCCTAGGGGTTCGAGGCGACCGGCTTCAAGATAAGAGCCTGCCCGTCCTTATTACGCTGTTGAGAGCATCGTGGGCTGCCATGAATTCGTCCACCAGTTCCGAAAACAACGGATCGCTCAGCCGTCTTTCCGGATTCTGATAGTACGCCTCCATAGCGCCTCGTGCCTCGCAGACGCACTGTTCCAGGAGCCCAATAATGGTTTCAATTTCCCCCACCCCGCCACGCCCTCCAGCATCTTGCCCGGTTTGAAACGCCCGGAAGGCAGGAGCGTAGCTCCCGCCTTATCGCCCAGCCGTAAAGACTTCAGACTATCCGGAAGCGTCCCTCGAGCAGTTGGACGTTACCATGCAATTCACGCCCGGCGATTTCACATTCTTGCCAGGCTTTGCAGAAATTAGTGCCCGGGCCGCCGAACTTATTCCCGCACCAGGAGGGCCGAAGTGCGAGAATTCGCGTGCAAGTCGCACTCGCCACATCGCGGCGGCGACGTCTAACCAGCGCATGTAGTGGAACAGCCTACACAGCCGGCGGAGTCCATGAAAACTAACTACGGGTGGCAGACGCTTTCAGCGTGCCTTCTGATCCTCATTACGGGGAGCAGCCTTCTCGCTCAGGCTCCTAAGCCTACTTATCCTGCGATGGCGCCGCTCTCGCAATATCTAATGTCCGATCGCAACGCGGAGATCGCCCTGGCGCGTAGCGCTGCTCCTGAGGCGATTTCGAACGACGCTGAGATCTTGGTACTAGAAAAGGACGGATACAAGACCGCCGTTCCAGGAAAGAACGGCTTCGTGTGTGTCGTTGAGAGGGGCTGGATGTCCCCTTTCGACGCTCCGCAGTTTTGGAATCCCCGGCTACGCGGCCCGGTTTGTTTTAATCCGCAGGCGGCTCACTCGATCCTTCCCATCACTATCAAGAGGACAGAGTTGGTGCTCGCGGGACGGTCGCTTCAGGAAATCCAGGCCAGCATGCAGGCAGAAGTCGATAACAAGAAGCTGCCTCCGTTAGAGCCGGGCGGAATGGCCTACATGATGTCGCGAGCACAATTTCTCGATGATTCCGCCGGCCGCTGGATACCGCACCTCATGTTCTATACGGCGCTTGGCGTGGATTGGGGTGCAGACCTCCCGGATTCGCCGGTGATGTTGAACCCTCAGTTTCAAGGGAAGCCTGAACCCATCGACGTGCTGATGATGCCTGCGGGCAGATGGTCCGATGGAACGGCTGCGCCCTTGATGTAGCGCCTCGCCGCCACAAATGCCTCGTGGGCGCAGAGGTTTTCTTCAACGATTGAGTGTTTAGGGTATACGTGGAATCGTGCTAGACAGGGTGCCCCGGGTCTCGCGCCTTTCGAGACCTGGGTAACTCGACTCCGCGCAAACGTCTCGGGCGTCGGTCGGCCAGATCTGGAATCTAGCGCAAACCCGCTGACGCTGAACGAGAGGTCGAGCGCTTCGTTAAAAGGTTTATGACTTAATTGGTGGCGGCGGTAGGACTCGAACCTACGACCTACGGATTATGAGACCGTCGCTCTAACCACCTGAGCTACACCGCCAACGGTCGGACGCGGCACTCACCTCAGCCGCAGACATGCAGATAAATCGATTGTGGCCCAGAAATGCTGAACTACTGAGACTCTCTTCACCGCTCTGATCATGCCTCGATCAAGCAGCACGGATGATCGTAACCATCTCCGCGTTTGATCTCGCTCGGCAAAGAAATGGCCGGACGTGAACCGCGTCCAGCCCAGCTTTGATTCTAGAAGCGGCACTTCCCACTGTCAAACGTAAGCTGGCTGAAAGCTCGGCAGGCAGGCGCCTGGTGCAGAGCAAATTCCGCCGGGAACCGCCGCGCGCAACGCGCAACCTTGCTGACACAGAAGGACACTATAGGCGTCGCTCTCACGAACGATCACAGGACGAACGGCACGGTGCCGAAGCCACGCCCACATAACTCGCTCCCACAATGTTCACTCGTGATACAAAACTGCCATGCGAGCTGTGGTGCAGCGGGTACGAAGAGCATCGGTGAAAGTGGGCGAGGAAACAACTGGCGAGATCAGCAACGGTCTACTAGTGCTGCTGGGAGTCGGGGAGGACGACGTCGAGGCAGACGCCGATTATCTAGCGGAGAAAATTGTGGGTCTGCGCATCTTTGAAGACGACGCGGGAAAAATGAACCTCAGCGTACTGGACGCCTCCGGCGCCGTGCTGGCGGTTTCGCAGTTCACCTTGTTTGGCGACGTTCGACGCGGCAAGCGGCCATCGTTCGACGCGGCAGCGCGGCCGGAACGTGCGCGTGAGTTATACGAATATTTCGTCGCGCAAATCCGAAGGATGGGATTGCGCTGCGAAACCGGACGCTTCCAGGCAATGATGGATGTGGAGCTCATCAACCACGGACCAGTAACGATCCTGATCGATTCCAAAAAAACTTTCTGATGCCGAACGACCGCTGATCAACCCCAGAAAACCGCGGTGGTTATCAGGGACAAATACGCGAGCAGCAGCAGCACCATCCGGAACGCATGCAGAAGATCCCAATGCCGGCGGTCGCTTTGCCACGTGGCCGGCAACGACTGTAGTCGCCAGGCCGCAATGCGGCTGTTCAGCGGCGCCGGAGAGATCACGCTGTAGACAATGGTAATCACCCACAGCACGGACGACGCGAGCAGGAGCTTGCCGTCCATCGACCGAAATGGCGGCCCCAGCCACGTAACCGCAATGGTGAGCAACGCAACTGCCGCATACCAGAACGGCATAACGCGCCCAAACAGCGCTGCGAAAGCTCGCCGGGTGGGAGCATGCAGACTGTCGGCTAAGTTAGCCAGCGTGGGATGCAAGAACACCCCGACGGCGAACTCAGTCCCTACCATGAGCCCAGCCAGCAGGATGGTGACCGCGAGCAGAACGTGGTACAGCATACTTCCTTAGACGCGGAAGCGCGCACCAAAGAATCGACCGAATGTGAGCTACTGGTCCGAGTCACTGCTGGGCGCGTTGTAGGTCGTCGCTTTCTGGCGCTTGTTCTTGCTAACCGGAGTTGTATCTGTCGGAGCCTGACACGTCGTCGCCAACACTTCGATGTCCGTCATCTGGAAGCGGGGCATCTCGGCCGGCTTCTTATCCGCAACGCTGGTCTGGGGCGGAGTTGCGACCGGTTGCCATTGTCCGGTGAGCTTCACTTTGCTTCCGGAATCGTTCCTCAAATCATCAGGCCCGAGGACCTGCACGCCGCTGCGGTGGTTCATGTTGCGCAGAATGAATTTGCCATCTTTGTCTGGGCCCGAGAGGCAGCCAATCACCGTCGATCCCTTCGCCTGCGCCGGCTTGGTGATCTGATCGCCGGTTGTTCCGCTGTTGTCCTGTGTCGCGCTAGCCGCGTTCTTTTGCTGTTGCACTGGCGAGTTGCCGGTTGCCGCCGGGTTCTGCGCAGCCGGTGCCGCGTCCTGCGCGAGCGCCGACAATGTAAGTGCGAACGCGACAATGGCGATGTGGGCAGCGGCTCTCATGCGAACTCCTCGGCTTGCAAAAAGAATACTTGAGATTTGGACGCCGCGCGACTTGCCAGAGTTGTCGTCACGCCACATCGCTGAGCCTGCGGAATTCCATCGACCAGTGACTCCGGGAGAAGCTCTGCTGTGGACTCCGATACACCCGGATGCCGGATGCATCCTACTTATGAAGGCCAGCGATCAGGAAAGCCCCGCCCCAGCCTTTGTCCGGCCAGAACGGGGTGACACGGCTCATGGAGTTAGGTAGAAGTTAGTGTTTCTGCGACCACGCGGACGCGTTCAAACACGCGACCACTCCGTCGATCACCTTGCCCAGGCCGTCCTGGAACTTGTTAGGATCGATGATGTTCTTGTCGGCCACCGCATCCGTTGCGGACACCGCCGTTTGTACCAGGGATAGCGCAGCCGATTTCTTCGACGCGCCGCTCTTACTTCCAAACATCCCTTCGACCCCTTGGACTATGGCCGGAACGAAGGAAATGCCCTGAAGCAGTTTCGGTAAGAAGTTCATGATTAGCTCCTTTGCAGATAAAAAGATTTCTTTGTTGATCGAGGCGCAATCCCCCGGCAAGCCTTAATGGCGATAGCGCAGATAATCGATGGCCAGGTGAAACAACGTGAGCAGGCAGCCCACCGCCGTGGCAATTCCGGTGAAGCGCTGCAAATAAGCTTCGTGGTGCTCCACGCGCTCCTCGATCTGTTGCAGTTTGCCTTGGTTGCCGTCGCCGACAATCCAGCGCATGTGCGCCTTCAGTTCGGCAAGATCGGACAACACTTTTTGTTCGAAGTCAGTTATCGGACGGGCACTCATGCAGGCACTCATAGGGGATAGTCCACATACAGCAGCGCGGAGTAGCGCGAATATTTCGCAGGTGACGACGCGTCATACCGCCGCAGGTAATAACTCTGCGCCCGCTCCAGGCGCGGCAGAGTGAAGGTTTCCGTGGTGAAGCGTCCGGCAAGATTAGCATTATCGCCGGGCCCCCAACCGCTGTCGGAGCGGCGCACTTCGATGCCGCCGCCCACTGGTGGAGCGACGCCGGCGTCGATCGTGATCTCGGTCGCAATCACGTTGGTGATCTGGGCCGCGGTCAGCGACGCAATGTAGAGTGAAGACGACGGAGTGGTCGTCGTATAGATCGTGGTCAGCGGATCAGGTAGCGTCTGGTTCTCGAACTCGAACGCCAGCGGCGCCGCGGCATCGTTGGAAAACTTGATCGCATACATCGCGCGATCGTCTGCCAACGAAATCACCTGTACCTTCACTTCGCGGACAATCGCCGTGAAGGCCGCGTCGCGCGACGGCGCCGACACCTGCACTGCATTCCCCGGCAGAACATCTGCAACCGGAAGAAAGTCACTTATTACCTCGTACTCGCCGGTCCATGCCGGCTGCACTGCATCATCGAGCAAAGCCAGAGCGGCATTCTCACAGTCGATTGAGGTGGGCGCGAGGGGAAGCTTCAGCCGCCGCACATAGCTCCGGCGTCCGTTGTCGCTGCTGTGCGCGTGCTGCGTAATGCTGTTCTGGTCCCGCACCCGCGCCATCGCCCGGGCACTCGTGCGATAGGCCACCGCCACTTCCTCATTCAGTTGCGGCGGATACGGCGTGTAAAAGCGAAGCTCGCTCGACGCGTTGATGTAGCATTCGCCGCCGTCGTCGAACGCCCCGGCCAAGCGAGTTCGAAACTGGCCCCCGGGAATCATGCTGCGAATTTCCGCATCGACGATGTGTTGCAGGAGAGTGAATGCCACGCTGCCGAAGAAGCTGGCGGTGTTAATCAGCGTATAGGTCGCAAAGCCAGGCGGCGAGGGCAGCACATCGTCGTAGAGCACGGTGGCAGGCGCCGCCAGCGTGGCAGGATTGTCAGGATCGACGTCGTGTACGGTAAGCACTATCCGTAGCTCTGCCGCAATCGCATCACCGCCGCGTCCGTTGCCGGCCGGATGCGTAGACGACAGATACGTCTGATGGACGCGATGTGCCTCATTGCAGAATAATTGCGTGGCAAACGCGTAGGTGTGCCCTGCGGTCGTTGTCAGCACCGGCCCCGTTAAAGCCCCGTTGATCAGGGCCTGAATGTTGCTGTTGCTCGCATTGGGAGATATCTGAAACCCGGCGATGCAGGTGCCGCTGGCCGGCAAACCGTTATACAGGCCGCCCACAATTCCGTTCGACGCTGCATTAAAGACCAGTTGCCCGTGCTTCAACATCATGCCGCCGGCAAGTTCCACCTGATCCACGAAGCTAACGGTTGCCGGACCGCCATTCAGCACCATGGATCCTACACTGAGGGACACGCTATGATTGGGGTCCGTAACCCCCCACAATGTGGGCAGGCAACTGGGCCTCGCCGTAGTCTTCCTCCAGAATCGTTATCGCGGTTTTGCTGAAGGGCGTTTGCGACAGATAGAAGCCGAGCGTCGTGCCGTCGCCCAGGAAGTAGTCCCGAACATATGCCACCGGCTCGAGTTCGCCAATAATCGTAATGTCGTTACGCAGCAGATCCGGCTGCAACAAGGTAAGCCCGGTGGGCGAGAAACCCCGGTCTTGCTCGCTGATAGTGAAACTCTCTTGGCCAACCGCCTGGAATCCTAGCTTGCCGTTCCATGCCAGATACGTAGCCCGCGCCATCGTACTTAGCTCTTGCGCATGCTCCGTCCACGCCTTCTGAGGGATAATTACAAACTGGTTGACCGGACTGACATCCAGAACGCCTGACTGATCGAGACCACCCGGCAGAACGTCGTTTGCCAGCGTCGATAACGCATTTCCAGCGGTGCGCCATGCGAAAGGTGCTCGCGCCGGTAGCGCATTACGGTCGAGCAGGTAGGAATCGTCAACCGCCCGCAACACATAACGCCAGGTCGGTAATGGCCCGTATCCTAGATATTGCTGCTCGGGAGCTGTGGCCAGGTAACCGGTGAAAAGTACGGTTCCATCGCCGCGCTGCAAGAGGACACGAGCCCCGTTCGCCGGCGCCTTGAACGTGGCATCAGCACGGATCAGCGTCGCCGTCATGGTGGCCGCTTTGTTCAGGCTGCGAACGATCGCGGGCAGATTTTCCACGTCGACATGCCCGACGTAGTCCTGCAGCCCCAGCCCATCATTGTTATCGATTAGCAGGTTCATACAGATCTCCAGTTAAACCGCGGCGTTTGGCGCAGGAAAGTAGCTGCGATAGCAGAGCACCGTCTCGTTGTCGTTGGGGTCGGTTGTCGGCAGAGCCCGCAGACTGACGTGCAGCATATGGCTGAACAGAGGCGTGGCGAACTCCTGCCGCGTCTCCCGCGCCCCAGCCGTCGGTTGTAGCCGCGGATAGAAAAAGCAGGTCCGGCCGCCGCTGTCGGGAGCCACGATAAACAGTCCGGACCACTCCTGGAAGTAGCTGCTACCCTCGCGATCGACAAACGCCGTAACTTTCTGCACTGCCATGCCCGTCGTCGGCGCGGCCATCAACGGCTCCGCCAGCAACAAGGCTGAAGCGGTCTTACCGCTTACGCGCGAGACGTTAAAAGTTACCCGGCGTACAAAATCCGTGCGCGTCTCCCCGCCCAAGGGCGAAGCCAGGTAAGTTCCCGGAGCGCCCGATCCCAGGTAACCGGTCGCTCCCGTGTAGTCCACGTCGACGGCGACGATGTCTCCCACATTGTAGGAGCCAAGCTGATCTGCCGTGAGCACGAGTTGCGTCGTGGTGGATCCGCTCTGCACCGGCGAAGCTGGAAGGCTGAGCCCTCCGGACGGCTCGGGAACGGTAGAGGGTACCTCAGCCAGAACATTCATCTGCTGGCTGCCCGCAGACAACGCCAACTGCAGTTTGCCCCAGGAGAGCAGGTCGAATTCCACTGTTGCTTCGGGCTGAGTACGATATTGCGCTGTGATATTGCTCGCCGGCCCCGTTCGCAATGCCTCCAGTTTGGTACCAGCGACGCGCTGGAAGCTTTCCACCCACCCCAGGTCGATCCATGGTGTAGGTGGGGTGTCGAGATCAAAGACACCCTGTGAGGCCGGATCAAACGCCGCGAAAAAACCGTTGATCCGGTTCACGGGGGCGGCATAGGCGCGAACTACGCGGGCCGCCGGCGCCATCTGCGAACGCTTGGCATAAGGACTCGTGCTCATGATTGACTGACCTCCGGATAGAAAAAGACAGTGATCGCAACGTCGCGTCCCACGTACGGGGGGGTACTCTTGCTGGCGTTCATGACGGGTTGCGTCCAGAAAATCGTGGACCCTAGAGCCACCGGATTTCCAGAACTGTAATCGCACTTCGCGGCCTGCGGCGGTGCGCAGATGGCCAGCAGATCGGAATCCATGCTCGCTAGGTCGCGGCCACGATCAAGGCTGCCGTTTTGCATCCTCCCCTTGGTGCAATACGAAATCGTGCACCCCATTTCCGTGAGCGTGCCGGCGGAAACCGCTGCTGGGCGCGCGTTCCCCCAGTGCAGGTAGAACGCATCGCACAGCAGAGGAGCGCCCGAGGGTGGCTCGTTTTCGATAACCGCGATGGCTGGCCGTGTGACTCCGTCCAGCGTGACCGTGCGATTCGGGTCCACGGCGACGAGCCGGTCGCGAAGCGCAACGTAGAAGCTGTCTTTGGTTGGTTGCATCGTGCTTACTCCGTGGCCGCGAGGTGATAGAGACAGTCAGAGCCAAAATGATCGACAGTGACCGAATCAATGTGCCAGAGCTGGTCGTGTTGCACCACGCCCTGCGCCGTCAGCAGCCAGGTCGGTACATCGGTGACCTGATACTTTTTCGCCAATGCTTCGACCGCTGTGGCACTCAGGACCACCTGCACGCGGCGGCTGCCGTCAGGCCCGGGGGGCAAGGACGTGACCACAGCCGGCGAGATCTGTATGTCCTCGGACGGCGGCGGTTCCAGCCCCAACTGGCTACCCGTGTCCCCCGTCGCCGGATCGGCGATGCGCAACGTGACTTGCGCAGGGCCGCACGTGCGTAGGAGCGCGTCGGCGAAGCGCCGTGAAGCCAAGCCCCGGCCTGCAATCATTCCCAACTGATTTCCATCGGACATATCAGCCCACCTTCTGCGCCACATAGGGCGCCAGCATGACCTGCACGGTTGAATCCAGCAGCGTGTCGGCAAAATACGTGAAGTGCATCGCGTTCAGGGTGCCTTCGCGGACGTTAAGCGCCGGCATCGCCTGGGCATTGCGCACCAGCTGCACGCAGGCGAATTTCACCGGGTCAGGAATCTGCGCAAAACCAGCGTTGTACACCAGCTCTATCTCGTCAAAGAACAGCCCCAGGGGGTTGGGCAACCACGAGACTTCCCCGGTATCAGCAAACCAGTCACATGTACTGAGGTCGAGATCGATCCAGGTGCCCGGCAGCCCGTAAGCAATGGCAAACTCCGATGCTAGCTCCCACATTGTGAGATCTTCACCGCGACGCGGTTCGCCATAACGCGCCCGTCCTGACACCAGCGGCGATGTGCTCCCCTGCGGTGTCAGCAGCGGCAAATAACTCAGCCGCAGGGTATTGCGTCCCGCAGTTAGCCGGATGCGCTCCGTAAATTCAGCGCTCCACAACGTGGGACGGTTGCAATGGGCGTTAATGATGGCGGAGGCGGAGGCTACCCAGGATTCGGGCGTCTCCGGCTCCAGGCCATAGCTTTGGTACTCAGAAGTATTCAGATAGTCCATGAGAGTTCCAGTCAACGCCGCAGTTGCGGCAGAAAAAGGAGTGGTGGGACGGTGGCAGCTAGAGCGCGCCTGTTGCGTACCGTCGTTTGCTACCTTCATGCGTAGTCCCACGTTGTGAGATCACGGAGAGCCAGACCCACCATCCACTCCGCCGAGAGAGAAGCAGCGTGAGCCTCCCAGCCGGCGGATAGTCGTTGAACTTAGCGGTCGACGATCACCTGGTAATGTGCATAGTTGGTGCCCTTGACCACCACCCGCCGAACTTCACCACCACCATCTGCGAGGTTAGCGAAGCCGGCGTGCCCAGCTGGAACACGCGCGGATTCGGGCTGGTTAGCCAGTGATACTCGATCATGTCTTCGGTGACGATGTAGGCGGGCAGTTGCGCGGAACCGCTGCCCGGTGTCCCAGTGTAGGGCAGCGACCATTCGGGAATCAGCGGCAGCTCACCCGCCTGGGTGGAGAGCGTTTTCACGACCAGACCGCCGG
This sequence comes from uncultured Acidobacteriaceae bacterium, assembly GCA_963769235.1. GTDB lineage: Bacteria > Acidobacteriota > Terriglobia > Terriglobales > Acidobacteriaceae > Bog-257. Next base: position 552,753 of record CAVYKW010000001.1, read on the forward strand.
CGACCTCGGTGGTCGACAGAACCACGTTGAATTCCGTTTTCATTTCGCGGTCGATCAGGTCGAGCAGCACGGGGTTGGAGTAGATGGCGGTCGGCCGCACCTCGTAGTTGCTGTTCGAAACCATCTGTGCGATGGTCGATTTCAGGCCATCAACGATACTGCTGTTGGTCGCGATGGTCGTGGTGTTGCCGCCGGCTGCAATCTGGCCGCAGACTCCGAAATACTGCGCCGTTGTAGGGTTCGAGAGTGATGTGTCGTTGCCGTTCCACAGCGAGACATCGTGCGTGCGCAACAGGCCTTCGACCGAATCAGCCAGGTCCTTCGCCTGCAAGTAGGCGAACTGACTTTGCTGCGCGCCGACCTCCATGTCGAACACGTTGTAGTTGATCTGCGACACCAGGCACTTCAGCGGGACGCTGCGCTCCAGGCGAGTGGGAGTCACCAGCGTGGGAACGATGTTGCGTGGATCGACGAACGCGTTGGCCGCGGTCGGCGACGGAATCGCCGTCTCTTCAAAGAAGCGCGACGGATGGCCGGTGGCCGGCACTTGCTTGATGCGCTGGCCAAATGGGCCGCGCCGGCGAACGATGTCGGTAATCTCGGACTGATACAGCTCGACTTCGATCGCGCCCGGCCCCATATAATCAGCCGCGGCTTGCAAATTAACAAACTGTGCTTTCATGATGTCCTTTCGATAAACGGTGTTAGAGATGGGAATTAGGGGTTTGAAATTGCAACTCGGAATGTGGGCAACGGCGATGGTTTTGGCTAGCTCAGGATGCCGGCGCGCGCAAGCTCCGCCTTTACCGCAATGCGCTGCTCGATGCTGAGGCCGGCCAACGCCTTCTCCACGATCGAGGTCTCGACCACCGCGTCGGCCTGAACGCCCTCTTTGGCCAGAAGAGCGGTGACCATCGGCGACAGCGTCTTGCGGTGCGCCGTATCGCTTTGCGCCTTCAGATCGAGGTTGGCCTTTTCCAGCGCCATCACTTTGCTGTGCAAAGCGGCGGAACCTTGCAGATCGGTCGACAGATCGCCTTCATCAACCGCGGCAACAATGCGATCGACCTTGGCGTGCAGTGAGGCGAACTGGCTATCGAGATTCGACAACGCGTTCGCCAGGGATTGAGTTGCCTGGGCCATCTGATCGGCCAAGGTCGGCAGGTCGGCAGTACTGCTGGCAGTTTCTTCGTCCATTGATATGTGTCCTCTCACATTGTGGGATAGTCTGCTGAAGATTACTTGTTAACGCGTTGTAGCAACGCTAGGTGGGTGGATCAATGGGTGAGCGTGATCCAGGTCTGCGGATAGGCAGCTTTGTCGCGCCGCAGTACCGCCGCCCCGGTGAACGTGAAGTTGGTCACGGTCCAGATGAAAGCATCCTGATTGGGCACGCTGGCATTTGCAATTTCGTATGACATGCCTAGTGTGTGGTTGGTCTGGGCGCCGATTTCCTTCACGACATCGGGAAAATCCTGCGCGAATAGGTATCCGCCGACCGCGACCTTCCCCAGCGGACTGGCAACGTTTTGCTGGTTCAGAGGAATCACGTTTGCCTCGGTGATGATGCCGACCTTGCGTCGCACATCGTGAGCCGTAAGGGCGGGGGTGTAGTCGAGTGCCATGCCCAGCAACGAGGGCAGAGCGGCGTCAGTGGCAGCGCGCGTCAGCATCACGCGATGCCCACGGGCGCCGTTAGGCGAGCGTTGCGAAGCCACGCCCACCAGCGTGAGAACACCGTGGAACGGCAGCCGATTCGGATGTCCGGCGACATCGGGCATGGCCACAGCCATGGCTTCCAGGGAACAATTCATAAGGAGCCTCGTCGAAAAACAGCACTTAGCAATTGGCACTTTGGGTTCAGAACTGTGCACAAGAGAATGAAACGATCACTGCATGGGCGGAGCGTCAGCCAGGCCTGCGCGCTGCTCGGGTAAGGGCGGCAACCCGCGCATCCGCCGCACTTCGTTGACGGTAAGAACACCGCAGCCAATCAGGATCTGCTGGATTTGTGCCTGCTCCATCTCGTTAGGCGCGTCGACGTCGGTGAAAACGAATTCCAGGTCGTCCCAACCCAGGCGCTTGCTGATGGCATCGCGGGTGAGATGTTCGGCGACCAGGCGCGCGACCGGCACCACAGCGGTGCGAAATGCGTCGTCATACTGGGTGGTGGCTGTATTCCGGTTGACATCGCGTTCCAGGCCGAGCAGCATGGGCGGCAGATCGAAGGCATCCGCGATCATGCGGATGAGAAACTCCTGCCAGTCGAGCCGCAGATCGGCGTCCGTGCCACCATTGAAGCGCAGTACCTCCGGCTTGTTTTCTACCGACAGAATCGGCACCTTACCGGTGCCCTCGATTTCATCCTGCCACCAGCGGATGAGCCGCTCGTGTTGCTGCGGCGCCAGATTCTGCAACCACAGCGCATACTGCACCACCGTGTTGCTGGCCAGCCGGGAGGCGAAGCGGTGAGCGCACAGGAATTCGTGAATGGTCTCGAACGCTACCCCGAGCTTGCCCAATCCGAACGGCGTGTGGGTCCGCGGGTTCAAACGGATATACGACAACTCTTCGTCTGTCAGAGATATGTCCTGGTCGGGCAGGAAAGCGGCCGTCGCCTGCACATAGTGCGACGATGTGGGACTGCCATCCCAGTCAGACCGAATCCGGATGCTGGCGCCGTCGACCGGCCAGAGCACCAGCGGGCGCGTCGGATCCTCGCTCAAGTCGAGCTCGATCGCACCGAAGCCGCCAACCAATATGTCCTCCAGCACCTGCTCGATCATTGAACGAAATGAATCAACCGGGTTAGGCTGCTCGAAGTTGAGCGTCAGGGTAGCAATTCGCTCAGCGGCATTGGGCAAATCCTCGAGTACCCGACCATGCCGCGGTTGAATCCGCCACTGCATGCCGGCGATGCGATCCTTGATAGTGTTGATCGCCTTGCGGGCGATCGGCATCTCGGCGAAGCGCCTCAGGTTGACTGGCGTAGGTTTGGGCATGACCCCGGCACGCGCAAGCGCGGGTGCCCCCGGAGTGAGAATGGTGGGTAGCGGCACCGTTCTGCGAGCGGATTCGGCGCTGCTGGCGTGTAGCGCGGCGGGCGGCCGGAGAAGCGGCCATGGCAGTTTGGGCAAAGAAGATCCGGCGACGCGGCGCACGGCGCCGCGCAGAGCATTCATCATGTTCATGGGTTTGTCTCTTAGATGTTTTGGTCGATCGTGATTAGTTGAGAGCTTTCATGACTGTCTCACGTTGTGGGACACAAGAGTGTAGGGCTAAATGTTCAGTTCCAGACGGGCACGCTCGGCCATCGCCGGCATCTGGCTGACCTGCGCGACCGCTATGTTGCTGTCCTGCAAGGTGGCGAGGGCGAACGCCACGCCCTCATCCTTCAGGTCGAGACCGTCTTCGCTGATAGCGGTGAGATCGCTCATCGCATGTTCCTTTTGTTCCAGGCCATCGCGCATATCGGAATAACTGAAGGCCAGCAGCTTGGCCGAGTTCACATCCGTCGCCAACGACACCGCGTGGAAGAGGTGAATCACTCCGTTCGCCCCTTCCTCGTTAAACGTGACGGCCGAATTCGCCGGCGACCTTGGTGCCCTGTAGCCGCAATCGATTTTCAGCGGATCGCCGGCTCGCGTATACTGCGCCGCTTCGATGTTCCTAAGCATGAATTGCCACACTCCGGTGTGCTCAAAGGCATCGCGCATCGCGTTGAAGATGATCCGGCGGCCTGTCGGGGCGCGTGTCCCTCGCAGGTTCGACTCCAGATACGTCTGCGCCAGCTTACCCAGTTCCGCGGGTGGAGACTCGGTGAGCACAGCTCTCATCGAAGTCACCTCGAGCGCTCCTGACAACGACTGCCGCATCTGATCCAGCAGCCATTCGCGGCGTGACATAGATCCGCGGTAGTTGATAATTTCGGGAGCGCGTGATTCCAGCAGCCGACGCAACTCATCCTCGTACGACTCTAGAAGCTCGACATCGGCCTCGGGGTCGACGCAGCGGACGCGGCGCCAGTCACGGGTGAAGCGCACGCCGGTGAAGCCATCGTTGCCTTCTTCCAGCAGCGCCAATCCAATGTTCACGAACTCGCCCTTCACCACATCGGGGACGTAGCGCACCAGGAAGAGCTCGCATTGTTTGAAAGCAGCCATGGGAAATCGCTATTAACTCTTAGCTATAAGCTCCTGGCAGTCGGCCATCAGCTCTCAGCTGTCGGCTCTCAGCAAGGCAAAAGCGTCTAAGCAGTAACAATCACACCTTTAAAACGTGTTTCCGGACACGCTACTCACCGCACCAGGCGGCCGATTGCTAACAGCTAATAGCTAACCGCTAATAGCTAGTTCACGGTCTCTTTCCAATTCGGAAAGGGATGGCGTGATGAGTTTTTGAAATCCAGGATCAATTCACGCACTCGCTCCCGCCTGCTCAGCAGGCGCTTCAACAGCATTTCCAACTCGTCACTCGCTCCGCCGTACCACTCTGGAGGAATTTCGTCGGCCAGCGGCCACAGCGAGCTCTCAGGAAAGCTTTCGATACGGCTCAGCCATGGTTCGAAGCTATCCCACGATGTGATACACGCATAAACGTCGTTGCGCCCAAATACGCCGCGCAGCGGAGCGTCCGGAAAATTCCACTCGCCGGCATTGAAGCAATATCCCTGGTCGATAAAGCTGGCGGTCAGTTTGCGTTCGCGCGGCCGCTTCCAGAAGGCCACCTGACGCCCGTTGGCGTTACAGGTCCACTTATCCAGCGCCAGAATTCCAGCGAAGTCGCGCAGGTTCCGCACCCGCGCAATCATTGCCTCCGGCAGATAATCGAATACCTGCCCCTCCAACGGCGAAACCACGTAGCGCGAGCCGAATGACAGTCCCGCGGTGAACATGGTGCGCCGGCCGCAAAGCTCCATGCGCAATTCTGGGGTGTGTTCCAGCAGCCAGGGGTGCACGTCAACGATGGCCGCCACGGGAACCGGCAGCCCGATCATCTCCGCCAGTCGAGTACCCAGCCAGTCATTTACCAGCACCCGAGTATGCTGCGGGTTATTTTGTAATGTTGAGAAGTCAGTAATGTGCAGTTGTTCCGCGGTGTCCGAGCCAGGTGGCGTTTGCCGGCAGGTGTCTCCACATTACTGAGGTGCTTATAGGCCCTCCAACCATTCAAGAACGGACTGGTTTCGACGCCAGGCGGAGTTGCGGCGATAAGCGACCGGTTTCACCTTGGCAATCGCACGCCGCTTCATTTCGAGATCAATGGTGGCATACCGATTCGTTGTATTCGGACTGGAATGTCCCAACCACTGACTGATCGCGGTGATCTCGACACCCGAAGTCAGAAGTGCTACGGCTGTACTGTGACGCATGCTGTGTGGGTGAAGGCGTTTGCGAGCGAGAGTAGGGACATCGTCGCGAACGCGGTCGAGATGTTTTGCCAAGATGTATCGCACCCCAAAGCGAGTTAGCGGCTCTTCGCGATGGTTAAGAAAGACCCGCGAATCAGAGTGCAGTTCCATGTGGCGCTCCCCGCAATGATCACGAAGGACATGGGCGGTTTGTGGCCACAAAGGGCAGAAGCGTTCTTTCCTGCCTTTGCCAAAGAGCCGGATCTGAAAGGGTCGTATCAGTTGAAGATCGCGGGCACGCAGATCAACGATTTCCTGCACGCGCGCTCCCGTGTTGAACATGGTCGCCAGTAGGGCGTAGTCTCGTCGGCCATCCCGATTTACTCGGTTGATGCGAGATAGGATGACTTCGATTTCGGCGCGCTCCAGGTATTCGATCACGCGCTGGCGAGCTCGTTTGAAGGGAATGCCCATAATGCGCTGAACCCGGTCGAGATGTTCAGGATGATAGGTCCCCACGTAGCGAAAGAAGGCGTGGATGGCGGCTAAACGCACGTTTCGCGTCGTCACGCTGTTGCTTCGGCTCTCCTCCAAATGGGCAAGGAAAGCAATAATATGGTCCGGTTCGATGTCGGAGAGCTCCAGTTCGTAAACCTGGCAGTTTCGCTGAGAAGCCAGAAAGCGGAGTAAGAGTAATAAGCTGTCACGATAGCTGTGAATGGTATGGACGCTGGCGCCACGTACCCTCGGCAGGTGGTCGGTAAAGTACTCCCTCAGCCTGAAGGCGAGTTTGTTGGGCGGTGTAATCTTCACGCTTTGCTCCTTTCCCGAGCCGCTTGCGGGGCGATTAGTCCACCGTAGGAATCACGAAAACGCCTGCTGGCAAGCTCGCGAAGAGGCCCGACAAAGTGCAGATAACGGTAGGTCGAGAGGATCGAAACGTGGCCCAGATAGGCTGCCAAGAATGGCAGTTTCGTTGCCACATCAGCACCCGAGCGGTACCAACGAATCAATGCGTTCACGGCACAGCTGTGCCGAAGATCGTGAACTCGTGGACGGCGGCCGGATGGGGTACGAATGTTGCAGGTGTCCAGCAGGGCCCAGAAACTGCACTGAAAGCCCCATGCGCTGTAGGCTCTTCCGCCGTGTCTTTGATTGCTGATGAGTGACGTGGCCGAGATGATGGGGAGCTTGTGCTCCCGCCGTGCTTGCAGGTAATGCTGAAGTTCGTCAATCACATCTTGCGGCAAGGGAAGAATACGCGACTTGTGAAACTTAGATTCGCGTATCAGCAGGGTGCCTTCCCGAGAATCAAAGTCGCCGACGATCAGCCGAAGTAGCTCCCCAATACGCAACCCGGTGCTATAGAGAAGTACAAGAGCAAGGCGCATCACTTCCGGGCGAAGAGGCGAATAAGACCGTCGATTAAGGCTAGATGTAGCCCCTATCAAACGTCCCACTTCGGCTTCAGAAAAAATGTACGGCGTTATCGTTTGTCCTGACCTAGGAAAGAGAATCGGGTCGGGCACAAAGCAGTTCGGTACGCTTCGGCGGCGATAAAGACAAAACTTGCGGACAATCAACATGCGAGAGCGCCGCACGCGAGGGGTTAAATGGGACTGGCTTTGGCACCAGCCATCGAAGGTCTCAGCCGTGAGCTCTTGCGAGGTGCGCGGGAATGTACTCAAGAATCGATCCAGGGACACCAGGGCTGTGACAGCGTTCTTATAGCGACGCCCGAGTGCGAAGTTAAGTTCCAGGTATCGGGTGATGATAGGGCGCAGTGCTGATCGAAAGACGCAAGTCGATCTCATGCGCGCACCGCCTTCTCGTTTGCTTCCTGTGGCACGGGCAAGGCGACATCTCGCAGGTCTTCAATCGCCAAGCGCAAATACGTGGAAGTGCTTTGCAGGGTGCGATGGCCGAGAAGGTCGCTAACTGTCTTGACCGATGTGCCCTTCCGCAGGAGAAACAGGGCATAGGAGTGTCGAATGCGATGGCACGATCCTCTCCCGGGTACCTCTATCCCGCAACGACGTGCCCAAACACGGAATGCAACCGATAAGGCAGACGCCTTCAGAGCCCCAATGGGAGCTTTCACGCGAAGGAAGATCTGTCGAAAGGGCGGGGGCGGTGGAGCTCTCTTGAGATATCGATACAGAGCTGTTCCCACCGTATCCGTTAGCGGAAGTTCGAGAGCCGTGCCGGTCTTTCGTTGAGAAATCGAGATCTTGGCGGCTCGCCAGCAAATATCATCCAAGGTCAACGCCACGACATCACTGGCACGCAATCCATAGGTTGCCATTAACAAGAACATCGTGAAATCGCGGTGCCCCGTCGGGCTGGAACGGTCGATGGAGTTCAGTAGACTCTGGACCGTCTCCCATGGCACGGTCTGAGGGAGTTGTTCCTGTTGGTAAATCCGCGGACCATCGATGTGCCGGTCGAGTCCCTGGGGAATATGGCCTGTAACCGCCAGGAAGCGAAGGAAACTGCGGAGCCTGCTCACCACGTGCTGCAAGCTTGTGCGGCTGTAACGTGGGCTGATCGCTTTTACAAAATGCTCGACGTCCTTGATAGTCAGGCTCTTCACTCGGTCCGGCTGTTTCTCGACCTTAAGGTGGGTCAGGAACCGCGCGGCGCTGCGCGAGTTCTGGTCTAGGGTAGACGCCGCACTTCCTCGAACTGTTCTCAAGTAATGCGCATATGCAGCAAGATACCCTGCCGCAACACCAGTCGCTTTCGGCTCGACAGACTTCAAAAAACCTTGGGCTCGCAGGTATCTCGCCAACGTCCACGTTGTACCGGTTAGACAAGGAAAACGTCGCAAAAGGCTTGCCCGGCAGGCAGCCAGATCGGATTCACCAATCTGCGCCACATGGCGGATGCCACGTCGTATTAGCACCGCCTCCATGTAAGGCAACAGCCAGATTCGCTGACGTGCGTATGAACGGGTGTAACGGTTTTCGACAAGCCAGTTGGTGAAGTCGTTCGCGAGGGGCCCGAGAACCGTTAGTGATGCATACCGCCGGAAGCCGCCGGGATAAAGAGTTTCAAGCATCAGATCTCCTTTATGCGCTGGGGCAGCGCCGATCTGATGCTATGAACAAATGTGCAGCAGAGTATCGCAGAAGCCAGTACTCAGGCCCATCGCAACAAGCGACTCCACATTACTGAGTTCTCAACATTACAGAACTTATGTTGAGCTCCACATAAGTTCTGAAATTTGACCACGTAATACTGGCCGTCGGCACAGCGCATGAGATGGCTCTGCGCACCACCCCGCATTCTACGCACGTGTTGGACCGCCTGGATCAGCAAGAGTCAGCAACCACCAAACAGCACTTCGTCGTTTGCCCCGGCGTCCAGAATCGCCGCCGAAGCTGCTGCAACCGCGAACAACGATGTGCTCAAAGTTTCCCCGCATGCCCGAGGGTCCAAAAGCGACAGGGCGGAATTCGTAGGAAGCCCGCCCACAACGGCCATCGCGGCCGTACCTCACGGCCATCACGTCCGCGTCGCTGCTGCGGCAGCTTCCGAGATTGATGCTAATCGGAAGCGCACGCGATTTCGTCGGCACACGTCACAAAGGCGTGTGAGGACGATCTTCGCCTGTCGCGGGAAACCGGCGTTGCAAACTTCTACGCGGCTTGCGGCAGAGCGAGGTTGAGCTCTTGCACCGAACGAGCAGGCTGCACTCGCACCTCGGCCCGCACCGCCTGCGCGATCGCCATCGCCATCACCGTGTCGTCATGCGCGCCCGAGGCCGCCGAACATGTCCCGTCCGCGTGACGGATGAACGTGCGGCATTCCTCCAGCAACCGCGGGCTGAGAAACATGAACGGCGCAGCCGAAAGCATGGCGCAGAAGTTTTCCAACATTCGCGGACGCGATGCAACCGTGGTCAGCCAGCCTAACTGACCGCCGGACTTATAGCAGTTGGTGTAGCCCTGGTTCATGGTGAGATGGGCCAGCACAGCGTGCCCGTGATTGTTGCGCTCGACCGCAACCAGCGCATCGTTATATTGGTGCGCCAGCACGGAGACGCGCGCCGCCAACTCCTGCGGCGAAAAATGCCCCTGCAACTCTGCACATTGCACTCCGCCGCTCTGCTCGATGACTTGCGCACAGGAAAAGTCGCCGTCCGTGCCGCCACCCGCCGGATCTACTCCGATGATGTACTGCTTGGCGCGCACCCCGTTGCCGCCGGGCACAGGCGGGAAGAACGTGATCAGTTTGCCGTGATCGGTCTGCTCGACGATGGGCGCAGCCTGCTTCAGGCGGCGATCCACAATGTCGGAGTCGAACACGCACTCGCCCGATGCCAGGAAGCAGCTCTCGGGATCCTCGGCAAACTCTTCGCGGGCACGATTGCGGAAGTTCGCCCGTACTTCGCGGCGAAACCCAATCTGCGTCGCACTCAACCCGTGCTTCTGGATGAGTTCCAACTCGTCGCTGGTGAGGTCGGCAACTTTGCCCGTCCGCTGATAACTCGGGTCCCACCACCACGGATAAAAATGACGGGTGTAGCCGGTGTGCGCGGCACGCTGCCATTCTTCATAGAAAGCACCGCCCGCTCCGTTCGGCGTCGACTCCAGAAAAATCTCGCCTTCCGGCGGCACCGCGGCGCGCAGCGAGGCCAGCGTTTCCGATACATCGCGCGGCCAGCGGGCGACCTCCGAACAATGCAAATTGTGGATGGTCAACCCGCGGCCGGCGTTGGGGTCCGCTGCTGTCTCTACTCTGTATTCGCTGTCTAACAGAGGAAAAACAATTTGACGGACATTGGCGCGCGAAGTGCTCAACGCGCCTCGACGCAGCGGTTCCGGCAAGTTCTCCAGGAACCGGTGCACGATACGAAATATTTCCTCGGCGGACCGCTGATCGTGCGCTACTTGCACGCTGAGCGTGCCTTCCCGCGTGATGCAATTGATAAAGAAACGCGCCGCGACATAGGTGGTCACACCCAGTTGGCGGGCCTTCAACACAATGTTGCGCTGCGTGCTGGTGCGCTCCATATCGGATTGCGCACGATTCAGCACCAGCTTGTGCAGCCCTCCGCGCTTGTCGCGGATCTTCAGCATCGCCCACATTAAATATTCCCGCCAGGTGAACGCCTCCGGACTTGTCACACACTTACCAATGCGGCGGTCCAGCGGCGGCTTGTCTTCCAGCCGGGAGCCACACCAGAGCAGCGTGTTGGTATCGCACAAGTCTGACAATGTGGGAGTAATCTCTACACGCGGCGTTTGCTCTTCAGTCGGCGCCCGCGGCGGAGCCTCGGAATCGGGCTGCGCGGAACCCTGCGCCTCCATCTTTCCCGTCTTCTTGGACTTCACGGCTTTCTTCGATTTCGCTACTTGCTTCCTGCCCATAGGTAAACCATTTCGCGGCGGAAAATGACCCGCCTGCGCTCCCGATGACAGCGGCTGAAAGGAATGATTCGCCTGGCGAAAGGAGACCCGCGAGGTGGTCTTCGGCAACCCGCGGCTTAGGCCTTTGGGCGCACGCCCCCAGCTCAGGCAGCATTTATGCGGCCAGGCAATCGCTCGCGAGATAACCCTCGCAGGCGGCGATCACGCGGTCCACCATGCGTTGACGACGAGCCAGCTTCTCCTTTTGCAGCTTCAGGTTGATCACCTTGGCACGCAATTCGGGCTCGCCCTCGTCGCCCGACGGCAGCAGGATGCCGGCATTGTTTTCCAGCAGCAGACGCGCCAGACGATGGCGATCATCGGCACCGGTCTTTTGCAGCAGGTTGCTGACATGAAACTTCACGCCACGCTCGGAGATGCCCAGCGCAGCGGCAATCTCTTTGTTCGACAACCCTTCGCGCAGATAGCGGCAAATTTCCTGCTCCCTGGTGGTGAACATGGCTCACTGCACCGTCTGGCAATAAAATGTCGCGCCCTTCACCCAATCGCTGCTCGGCATGTTGAAGGTGAGCTTGATGGTGTCGGCGTTGGCCAGATTCTCTGCGCCGCCGTTGTTGTTGCTTGGCCCAGCCAGAATCGAGGTCCCGCCGATAATCGGGCTTACATTGATGATCTCGGCGGCGAGCGACGAGACGGTATAGATCTCAATCTCGCTGTCGAAGTTCTGCGAGCTGCTGGTCAGCGACCCGTACGCGACCGTCGTGCCGCCCAGCGTCCACTTGTACGTCACCGCCGTGCTGGTAGAGGAGTGCGTCCAGCGCGCGAAGCACTTCGCACCCTGACCCACAGCGAACGTTCCCGCCGGCAAGCTCGCGCTGTAGATGGTTTGGTCGGCGCCGTTGCCCGTGAGCTGGCTGGTCGCGCCCTGCATCGATCCCGCGACCAGGTGCACGCCCTGCCCCGGGATCGACGGTTTGTTCGATAGGTCGTTATAACTGCCTGAAGTCGCGACCGTCGCCAGAGGATTCCCATTCAGCCTGAAGTTTGTGGTGTCGACATTCAGTGCATAAACATTGGACCAGCGGCAGCTAACGGCGCCGCCCTTCTGGCACACCGTGAGCGGATTGCCAAGATTCTTCTCGGTCGTGTCTCCCGTATTCCACGCGGGAACCATGTCCCACTTTGTGGTATCGTACCCGCTGCCCGAGCCGAGGAAGCGATATCCCCAGCGGGCCATCACCTCCGGCGACTGCCCAAACGTCGTGCGGTTGTGTCCGGCGATTTGGATGCCTCCCGCGATGATGCTGCTATCGTCGCCGTTGCCGCATCGCCCAGCAGTGTGGCCGCAGAAGAAGTCATGCCGAAGATTTCCGTCGGCGTATCACTGGGATTGCCTTGTACAAACGTGTTTGGCTGGAGCGTGAACGCCTGGTTTCCGTACACCACGCCGTTGCTCAGATAGAAGACCGGCTGCTTGGCCGCCGTGGCTGCATTGGCCAGCACCTGCCCGCGAACCGTGTCGTTCAGGATGTTGACGTAACCGTTGAGATAAAAATTCTCCTGCTCGTACTGGATCGCGCCCGGCCCACTGCTCTTGATGAAGTCGTGCTGCGTGGTGCCGAACGCGTAACCGCCATCCACCTTCACCGACGCCAACACGCTCGAGTCCGTGGTGCTGGCGAGGATCACGGGATCCTGCACTTGCGGCGTGCAGATTGAACTTTCTGCTTCCGCTTTGAGGCCGTGAATCGTGACGGTTCCCGCAGCATTAAAGTTAGCCGCGATGAGCGCCGCCTGATTGCAATCTCCGCTGACGCCGTTCAGCACCGCGACTCCAGATAGATTCGTAAACACGACTCCCGAGCCTGTTACCGCGCGGTTGCTGGTGATATCGCTGATGGCCGACTGCGTGGCGGCGTAGCCGATGCTCTCAAAGTTATTGCCGTAGCAGGCGGAGAACTCGATATCGTGAATGCTCGCAACCTCGCCCATGTTTTCCACTTTCAGGCAGTCCCCAGTCGTCTGATTGGTGCCGTTGCCGATCAGACGCAAGTTGCCGATCTCGCCCCAGTGCCACCACTGCGGAGTCGTCGTGCCGGTGCCGACCGTCGAGGTCGCAATCAAATCCGCGTTCAGCCCGTTCGCCGGACTGAGGATGGTGCCGTGATTCGACGACGGGCTTGCACCGATGATGTGCGCGCCCGGAAGCGCGATGATGCCGGCGGTTACGTTGTTGTTGCCGTTGTTGTAGGTCACCGTTCCATTGATGGTGTACGTAGTGGGCGCCAGTCTCAGTACCACGGAGTCGTACACGATGAAGCCCGGCCCGGCGTAGGGCGCTATGCGATCGTCGATGACGGTGCCGAGCACCGTGCCATTGTTGTAGGCCGCGTTGATCGCCGCCTGCATGCTGGCGTATTTACTGACGAAATACTCGTGCCCGGGAATGTCGCGGGCGCTGAGGTCTCCAGCAAAGCTGGCGTTCCCGGTCGCGGTGTCTGACATTGTGGTAAATACCGAATAGTTGCCGGTGCCGTTGTAGATCCGTTCATTACTGGAGGCAATCGGCCCCGTCGCGGAAAAGACATAGACGTCGCCGGTAGCCCAGCCGGAGCGATTGCCGCCGCTATAGGCCGGAATCGCGCCGCCTCGAATCGCTACGGCCGCGACGTTACTGGATTCCGTAACGTTGTCCCTGGCAATCAGGTTCGCTGCTCCTGCATTTGCAAAGCGGAAGCATGCCTTGTCATAGTCATTGGTGGGCGTTCCCGCGATCGCGAACGGCTGGGTGCAGTAGTTGCCGCGCAGGTAGGCAGACGTCTGGAAATCGCCAGCATAGTTTCCCGGAGAATCCCACTGATTGTTGGTGACGTTCAGGCCTGCCCCGGCGCTGGTCACTTGCAGCGACGCCGTACAGGTTCCACCGCAACTGAGCTGGCCTCCATAGAATTTGTTGGAGTTAATCGTAAGTCCCACAATGCCAGAGTTATTCAGCAGGATGTCGGAATCGCGAGCAATGCCAAAGGTGTTACCTGAAATCACCGAGCGCACCAGCGGCGTCGACACATAAATATGGTTCTCCGTGGGGTTCCAGAAGCCCGTCGACGCCGCAAAATTGTTGTCGCTGATGTTCAGCCGATAAGTCGTGAATGCCTCGGGACTGGCAACGTACACGCTGAATTGCTTGGCATAAAGAATGTTGTTGTGATGGATCTGCACGCCGCTGGCGCCGTCAACCTGAATGGCCGACCACTTATTCGCGAAGAACTGATTGTCGGAAATGAGAATCGAGTGCGAAGGATTGTTGCCGTAGTCTTCCCCGTCCCCTTTCACGACGACACCGTTGAAGGTGCTGGAATCGAAAGTATTGCCGATCACACTGCCAATATTGCCGGCAATCAACACTCCGATACCGCACTCGAACCAGTTGTTCTTGATCTCGAAGCCTGAGTACGTCAGGGGATTGATACACACCTGGCTGCCATTTTCCGGCGTGCCCCACAGGATTCCCTCGACGTCGATGTTCTGCGTTCCGGAATCCAGCGTGCACGTGTTCGCCCCTGCGCTGGCATTCGAGCCCATACACAACGCGTTCAGACTATTCGTCGCATTAAACAGCAGCACCTGGGTAGCTGCCTGACCCGCGCCCATCAAGTTGTCGTTGTTACGGGTGTACGCCGTGCCGCTGATGAAGTATGTCCCACGCGGTAGGAGTACCGTACGGCCGGGTTGCGCCGAGAACAGCGTATTGGGTGGCGTCGCGCTGGTGCAGTTCATGGCCGCGCACCATGCCGCTGTATTGTCCGTACCGTACCACAAAGGACCATTGGTCACCGCGGTGGTCGCGGCGTCAGCTAGCGTCACCTGCGTGGCCGACTGGTAGCTGGCGATGGTCGAGTTCAAAAATGCACCCGCCGCTCCGGCCGCCGGAAAGAATGCCGCCTTCCCCACATCCAATGCGGTGAACCCCGAAGCCGTGCAGGTCACGGCCTTCTGCCCCACCGTAATGTTGCAGCCGGCTTGAAGCAGCCCATCCCCTTTGAGACCGTAATTGCGCAGGTCCATCACCGGAAAATTGACGGTGCGCAGGTCCTGTGCGGTTGCCAGGGTGGCGCTCACCGTGTTTGGAGCGATGTTGCCGATCGGGGGCGGCGAGGCCAGGTTGGTCGCGCCTGAACTGCTGTCAACATAAGCTTTGCTGGCTGCATCCATCGGATTCACCGGCGCCGGCACGGTGGGCGACCTGGTAAAAATCTTCACCCCACCGACAGTCTGGTTGTCGCTGAGGTTCAGGTAGTGCGAGTCGGCGAAATCGCGCGTCAGATATTGCGCCGCCTGGTTAGCAGGCACCAGTTTGCTGCGAATCGCTCCAATCGTCGTCGTCGGCGCGGCAGGCACGGACCAGTATTCCGACGCGGTCGAGCCATCGTTCAGCTTGTAGGTCACGCGATAGTACGAGCCGGCGGGCGTGGCGCCGGAGTTGGGAGCCAGCGCCGCGTTGAACTGGCCGTTTGCGCCGAGTGTTACGGTTAGCGAGCCCGCGGTCACCGGCTGTCCAGCGGCAGTGGTGAAGGCTGACCATAATATCTCCACGTCGCCCTGGGCTGGAACGCCATCGGCCCGATAGACAGTATCGCTGATCTGACACAATGTCAGACCAGGGCTGGAGTTGGCAAAAATGTGCCGCGGCAACAACAGCACGAACGATAGCGAAATCAGGGCAAAAAGAAACCGCCTTCTCAGGCGGAGTGTGTCGGGCATAGGAAATGCCTCTCTGTTGCCGGCAAGCCGGCGGATGTATCCCACAATGTGGGGCTATGCATGATTAGTAGGGAAGCAGCGGTCGGCTCGGCGCACTCGCTTTTGCCGAAAGGCCGGCCCCGCGCGCGTTGCTCAGCTGCGGCCGGTTGCGGCGGCCTGATAGCTGCGGATGAAATCCTCGACGCTGTCAACATAAACCTCGGCGAAGTCCACCACGTTGCGTCGCGACTCGATCATGTCGAGCGCGTCCGCCGCTCCAAATCCGAGGGCACGAAGCACCGCCAGGGCCATCATGGGCGCGCGATGCACGCCGGCGGCGCAGTGAATAAAGACCTTGGTCTCGGCATCGTCCAGCGCCTCCAGGGCAAAGTCTACCCCCCGCTGGAACAACAGCGGCGGCTTGGGCTGGAAGTCGTCATCCGTCGGGTTCCACAGCACTTTGACGCCGTATGGCTCGGCCAGTCGCGTGTCGTCGAACTCGATCTGCATGTCGATGATGTGTGTGACCCCGGCGCGGACCACTTCGATCATTTTTTCGTCGGTCCAGATACCGCCGCCTACCGCAATGCGGTTGGTCACCCATGTCATGTCCATGCCAGGCTGACTCCTCCTGTTTTTATTCTACAAGCCGCCGTTGCTGCATCAGGCGGCCATGTCCGGTTCCGGCTCGCAAGATGGTTCGATGCCGATACTCTTGAAGAAGGCATCGACCGGATTCGTGGCCGCGGTCTCTTTCGAAGCTTGCGGAATCGCCATCACCGCGGCCGCTGGCATACTGTCGTCGCCCGGATCGGGCAGGCTGTAAACCCCGGCAAAGTCGAATAAGGCCTTGGCCGCCGAATAGTTCCCGCACAGGGCGAGATTGATGATGGCTTCGTTGATCTCCAGCACCGAAGCCCAGATGGTGCGTTTCACCCGCTCCACCACCTGCTGCCGCGCTTTCAGGCTGGTAAAGGCGTTCGAGGATTTCGGACGCTTCTTGCCGGGCTTGACGGCGGCGACGCTTTGCCGGGCAGCAATGATTTTCTTGTAGGTCGCGCTCGCCGGCCCCGGCATCGGTGTCTGCTTCTTGGCCGCAGGAGGAGCGCTGCTTTTGAATGGCATGGTTACAGTCCTTATGAAAGATGAATTGACTGCACAGATGCTGAAACATCTTCCGGCGGCCACCCGGGGCTGCGCACCGTTTGAGTCGAACCAATCGGTCTATCGAGCTCAAAGAGCGTGGCCCCAGGGCCGCACGGTACTGGGCGCGCGAGTCGAAAGCACGTCCCAAAACACGACGACCCAGCCATGGGCTGGGTCAGTTATGGAACGGTCCACTAGAAGCCGTTCCCAAACTTCAACTCTATTTCCACTATAGCACATCAGAGCAGGTTTTTGACGGTTTTTCGACACTTTATAATTACAGTTAATTGTAAGGCTTTATCTGGGAAACCATCAAGTCGTAAAGACCTCTGCAGGCGTTAAATACATCTCTGCTCTTACTCAGGTCGGAAGCAAGTTTTGTGGCTGTTTCACAGATAGGAAATTTGGCGTACTCGGAAGATCCGAAAATCTTGTTGATGATGGCTACCCAAGCCAAGTCGAGAGCGGCCCTAAGGTTATGAACTGCGTCGCCGATGATAAGGCCGAATTGCTCACCGGGCACGGGCTTATTCCATCCGTACTGAAGCAAGCTGTCTCCGCTCTCGGGGTTTTTATCCAGAGTGATTCCGTAGGGGCGGGTTTCCAGAAATTCCCTTACGGCATCATCAAGCTCAGAGATGTGCTTGTCGGCCCTTTCGACCTTTAGGCGTGAGGCGGAGAACTCCATTTTATAGATCAGTTGAAAGCTGGGGTTGATTTGGGTACGTTTTTAACAACTAGTCGGAAAAACAGCAAAAAATTGCCGCTATCCACCCAGCGCAATTCGATGCTCTCGTCCCAGCTATCAGAGCTTGCGTTGTCGATTACCTGCGTCCGGTCTAACTTTCGAAAAACCGTCCCTGCAAGCGGTATTGAGTTCTGGATTCCCCCGGAGGTAAAGGCGATGGAATCTGGGGTGACAATCTCCAACTTGCCGACTGACGTGGCCCCGCCTTCCCCGGTAGGCTTTACTGCAATCATTTTGAGCGTAGACCCGCTTTCGCGCCATCTTCGAAAAATCGTCAACGCCTCTTCAGAAGAAATCATGTTTTTCCTTTGCGCGATCGAGATGGGATTGGATTCCGCAATCCTCGTAGCAGAGGGTTACGATTGGCCATACCAAAGGCCACTACTTGCGCTGTGCGATATGATGAATGACATGAAGTCTAATCCCAAGACGACAGACGAGTACACGAATTTCCAGAACGCTCTGCGAACGGTTCTCCAAGTATCGAAAACCGAACTGAGGCAAAGGGAAGCCGCGTACAAGGCAGCGAACGAAGGAAAGCCGAAACGCGGCCCCAAACCTAAGGCTTTGGCTTCGGGCCACGCTTCAGACGAGCAGGGTTAGAAAGTCGTTTCTCCCACCTTGCCAGTAAGCTCTTTGTAAGTGAGCCGCTTACCAGCGACTTGTGCCAAGGCAGCAACAAAGCGGTCGGAGTCATTCAGCGGATTGTCTTTGGTCGCCCGATTGTTGTAACGGAACATCTGTTCATCCAGATAGCGGAACAAGTGAAACGGCTCTACGCTCACGTAAGTGCCGCCCAAACCGCGTTTTAGCAAACTCCAGAAGTTTTCAATCCCGTTAGTGCTCACATGATCGCGGACGTAGCTTTCCATGTGATTGATGACTTCGTGTGCATAGTCGTCTTTCAGGCCGTAGTACATACTGGCTTCGTCGGTCATAACGGTTGCGCCACGCTCTACGCCATCACGCACGAATCCCTGCATGTGCTCTTTCCAACGAGCGGGGATTACTTGCGCTTTGACTTTTCCGCCGCGTTGCACCATGCCGATAACAACAGTCTTTCCCTTGCCGCCAGTTAACTGAGCCGCAACTCTGTCGCGCCGATCTTTGTGCATATTGCGCGCCTTGCCGCCGATGAAAGTCTCGTCCACTTCGACAGGCCCGTTATCGCCGGACATCTTGCCGAATCCGTCCTGCAACGCCAAGCGAAGCCGATGCACCATGAACCACGCAGTCTTTTGGGTCACGCCCAGAGAGCGGTGAATCTCCCAAGAGCTAACGCCGTTCTTGCAGTTGCAGAGCATCCACAGAGCAGGCAACCACTTCTGCAACCGAATCGGCGAATCCTCGAAAATGGTGCCGACTTTAACGGAGAACTGGCGACGGCAAGAGCGACACTTCCAGCGCCTCTGAGTCTTAATCCAGTACGGATTCTTGCCCTGCTCCCCTACACAGTCGGGACAGTGCGGAGAACCCATCCAGCGCATTAGTGATACCGCGTCGATACAACGCTGCTCGTCGCTAAAGTATTGAACTGCTTCGAGTAATGTCTTTGGAGTTTCCATCGCAAGTACAATGTAGCAGATTGGCGTGGGTTACGCAAGTATATTTTTACCGGTAGAAATGCTCGGGCTCGCTAATTCAGAGGAGATTGAGCACATCAAAACAGCCCCTCAACAGCAGGGAATATTTGATGTCGATTTCGTAGAGACCGTGATGCGGGAGTTTTGTGGCAACGATTTCGACGCGGTCTTTGAGAAGTTCATCGCAATGCTGGTATTCGATGCCCTGATTGGGTCGATGGATCGGCATCCTCGGAACTGGGGCGTAATAGCCCCCATGACCGATCCTGCCTCAACCGGCTCAGGTCACTTTCGGTTTTCCCCGATTTACGACTCTGCAAGAGCATTGCTGTGGGACCTGAATGATGATAAAGTGAGAGCACTGGTGGGAAGTGATGGGGAGTTGAATCGGTATATCGATAGGTCATCGCCCCGCATTGGAGTGCCTCAGTGCGCTCAGAAATGTAATCATTTCCAGTTGATTTCGTACCTCGCTTCAAAGCATAATTCCCTGCTTGTACAAAACTTGCAAAAACTTCCGTCGCGGACGGTCGGCTTGGCATCCGATCTTTTGCGGCGGTGGCCATTCCGCGAAGTTTTCAGCGGAGTGCGGAGGCGGGGCATTCTAAAAATTCTTCAAATAAGGTTCGACCGCTTAATGTCGATCCCTTAGAAAGGAGGGCAGACGTGGCTAAATGGACAGCGCGATGGGGTTACAAGGCACCCCCGCCAACTCTCTTTGTGTCATACAAGAATCAGTCCGTAGCGGAACTAACGAAGGAAAATGGTAGGTTTCTCTTCCGCTACCTGGAGCCGTTCTTCGCTCAAGATCTAGCGCCGCTTCCGGGCCTTGCGCCCCGGCGTGAGTTCGTTGCGTTTCGAGAACTCCCGGCGTTCTTTCGCGAACGTTTGCCCGATACACGTCGTCCTGAGATCAAGAAGTTTATTCGTGATAACCAGATCGACGAGAACGACGAGTTGCGTATGCTTGCGTGCTTGGGCGCGCACTCAATTACAGACTCGTATGAACTATCATTTCAAGACGCGGCATAGGGGGCAGCGTTGCTGCCCCCTATGCTTGTAAATTACTATGCCGAATGATCACCGAACGAGATCTCCTGAGTTTCGAAGATTTGATGCTGCGATGCACAAGATAATGAGGATTTCGAAACAGGAGTTGCAGCGCCGCATAGAAGCAGACACACATAAGACAGGAAAGCGGAAGCCGGTTAACCCTGCTCCCGCCGCTTCGGACCACGCTTCAGACGATAAGGGCTAGAAAGCCGTTTCGCCCTCCTTCCCCGTCAGTCCAGCATAAGTCAACCGCTTCCCGACGATCTGCGAGAGCGCAAGTGCAAAGCGGTCTGAATCATTCAGCGGATTATCCCTTGTAGCGCGGTTGTTGAATCGGAACATCTGTTCGTCCAGATACCGGAACAAGTGAAACGGCTCAACCGAGACGTAAGTCCCGTTCAAGCCACGCTTGAGCAGTGACCAGAAGTTTTCGATTCCGTTCGTGCTGATGTGGCCATTGACGTAGGCTTCCGCGTGATTGATGACTTCGTGAACATACTCATCTGCGATGCCCAGGTATTGACGGGCTTCATCGGTGATAACCGTTGCTCCCTTTTCAACGCCGTCACGTACAAAGCCTTGCATGTACTCTTTCCAGCGCTTAGGGATGACACACGCTTTGACTCTTCCGTTCCGTTCAAGCATGCCCATGACGACGGCCTTACCCTTGCCGCCGTGCAACTGTTCAGAACCGGAGACATTTTCCAGCCGCAGCCGCTTGGACATGTGCATGTTGCGAGCTTTACCGCCGATGTAGGTTTCATCGACTTCCACCGGAGAGCCGTTGCCGCCGATCTTCACGGAAGGGTCATCCTGCATTGCCAAACGAATCCGGTGAAGCATGAACCACGCAGTTTTTTGCGTCACACCCAAAGCGCGGTGCAATTCGTAGCTGGATATGCCGTTCTTGTCGTTGACGATCATCCAGACGGCGGGAAGCCACTTTTCGAGAGGAATAGGGCTGTCTTCAAAGATCGTTCCGACCTTAGCGGAAAACTGCCGTTTCGGGTGAACGCTCTTGCACTGCCAGCGCCGCTGATTCGCCAAAAACTTGGGGTCTGTGCGTCCGCATGTCGGACAGGTCACAACACCATTAGGCCATGTCAGGGGTACCATGTACGATAGGCAATTATCGGGGTCGGTAAAGTAGACTATCGCCTCTTGTAAAGTCATTGGCTGCTGTGCTTTATCTGCCATAGCAGGGACAGAGTAGCACTCCAATTCTGATTAGTCAAGTATATTCTTACCAGTTAATTCAGCACTTTGCGGCCTATTGTTGTGTTTCGCAATATTGACATATATTGACATGTAAAAATTTCACAGTCATCGAAGTCGCGTAGTAGTGGCGCGCCACTGCCAGGAGCCCGAAGGGCGCGACAACCGTAGCCCAGGACGTGAGTCCTGGGAAGGCCTGAAGTCGGCTCGGATGACACCCGCGATGAAGCCGTTATGGCGCGCTACGTCGTCCCTGTGCACGCACGCCCTATGCTCCCCTCAAATTGCTTCGCCCTTCGGCCCTGTGATACCTTCCGCTCGTTGCCTGTTTCCAGGCTATCCACGGGAAGGAATGCGCCATGATCCCCATCGTCGTTGTCGTCATTTTGTTGCTGGTGATCGCGTTCTCGCTGATCGGCATTTACAACAGCCTGGTGCAACTGCGGGTGCGCTCGGAAAATGCCTGGGCCGACATCGACGTGCAGCTCAAGCGCCGCTATGACCTGATCCCCAACCTGGTGGAGACGGTCAAAGGTTATGCCGCGCACGAGAAGGGCACCTTCGAAAACGTCGCCAAATTTCGCAGTGCGGCCATGTCGGCCAGCACGCCCGCGGAAAAGAGCGAGGCCGAAGGCCAGCTCACTTACGCGTTGCGCGGACTGCTGGCGGTCGCCGAGGCCTATCCCCAGTTGCGCGCCTCTGAGCAGTTTCAGTCGCTCCAGGCATCGCTCAGCGGGATGGAGGACAACATCCAGAACGCGCGCCGCTACTACAACGCCGTGGTCCGCGACTTGAACACCAAGATCGCGACCTTCCCCACCAACATCGTTGCCGGCATGTTCCACATCGAGCCGCGGCAGTTCTTCGACATCACCGAACCAACGCAGCGCGAGCCGGTAGCGGTAAAGTTTTAAGAGCAGCCGTTGGCAGTTAGCACTTGGCCGTTAGCCGTTAGCATTTGGCACTTGGCCGTTAGAAAACTCTGATTACGCTCGCTTTGAAGGGGGCGGCCTTCAGGCCGTCCGTAGACGTTGCAAATCGACCTGGCTTTAGCCGCTGTGGAAGCTCGGTTTTGACTTAATCCCTCCGCTCCGGTCGGGATGACAAGACAGGCGGAAAGCTCCGGTCGGGATGACAAAGTAAGGGGAAACCAGAAACTGCAACCCCAAGTGCTAAAAATGCCACTCGCCAACCATCGTTCCCTCGCGACAACCAACGGGTGCCCCATCCTCGTCCGCCGCGGTTGCGGACAGGGGGGGCCGCGACGCAGCCGGTGCCCTTTATCCCACATTGTGGGATACTACCTCGCGACCGTACTCCTGATTTTCCTCGCCACCCCCGCCTTCGCCCGCGACTGGCACATCACCCGCTTCGTCTCTAACATCGCGGTTCACCAGGACGGCACCATGCAGGTGCGCGAGCATCTCGAAATCGACTTCAACGGCACGTATCACGGGATCTATCGCGACATTCCCATCCGCTATCCCGGACCGAACGGATCCAACTACACGCTCTTCCTCAGCGTCGACCGGGTCACCGACGAGCGCGACGTCAAGCTGAAGTACGACTCCAGCGTGCAGAACGGCAACCGCCATCTGAAGATCTATATCCCTGACGCCGTCAATGCCACGCGCATGGTCAACATTTATTACACCGTGCTAAACGGTATCCGCTGGTTCGACGATTACGACGAGCTCTACTGGAACGTGACCGGCAACGACTGGCCGGTGCCGATCGACAGCGCCCTGGCCACCATCCTGTTTCCGCCGGCCTCCACCGACAACCTGCGCGCCAAGGCGTTCACCGGCATGTACGGCTCTGGGGCGAGTAACGCGAACGTCGTGGTCGGCAACAGGTTCGTGCGCGTAGAAACCACCGATGGGCTGGAGATGCGCGAGGGCCTGACCGCCGATGTCTACATCAGCAAAGGCGTGCTGACGCAGCCCGGCAAGTGGACGCAGGCCATGTGGTTCCTCGAAAGCAACACCATCCTGTTGCTGCCGCTGTGGGCGTTCATCGTGATGTTCTTCCTGTGGTGGACCAAGGGCCGCGACCCCAAGCCCGATATTTCGGTCGCGCCCATGTACGAACCGCCCAAGGATATGACGCCCGCCGAAGTCGGCACGCTCATCGACGACAGTGTGCATCCGCGCGACATCACCAGCACGCTGGTCGACCTGGCGGTCAAGGGCTACATCAAGATCGAGGAGACTGAAGCGAAGGTGCTGCTGTTCTCGCATCGCGATTACACCTTCCACTCGCTGAAGGAGCCCGGCAGCTGGACCACCGACACGCTGGAAGCGCACGAGCGGCTGATGCTGAATCACCTGTTTCCCGCCGGCGAAACTGAAATCAAGCTGTCAGACCTGCGCAACCGTTTCTACGTCGCCATCCCCACCATCAAGGAGGACATTCTCGCTGAGCTGCGCAGCAAGGGCATGTACACCGTCGATCCCGATTCTGCGCATGCTTACGTTGTGGGAGGTGTGTTACTCACGGCGGCGCCGTTCGTGATTGCGCCGCTGCTCGGATTCCCCAGTCCGCTGGATTCGCCCGGCCCGTTGGTTGCGGCCGGGTTGATTGCGCTGATCATCGTGGTGCTGTTCGCGCGCATCATGACCGCAAAGTCGCTCAAAGGCGTGCGCACCAAGATTGAGATTCTAGGCTTCCAGGAATTCGTTAACCGCGTCGATGCCGACCGGCTGAAGCGCATGCCGCCCGACACCTTTGAAAAGTTTCTGCCCTATGCGATGGCCCTCGGCATCGAGAACCGCTGGGCGAAAGCGTTTGAAGGCATCGTGCAGAATCCGCCGGCCTGGTACGTCGGGCCAACACCGTATGTCGGCTTCAATCCCATTTTCTTTGTCGGCTCCATGCACGCCATGGCGACCGACGCGCACCAGGCCTTCGTCGCCGCACCCCGCGCCAGCAGCAGTGGCTCCGGCTGGGGCGGCGGAGGTGGCGGCTTCAGCGGAGGCGGTTTCGGCGGAGGCGGCGGCGGAGCGTTTTGAAGACAGGTGGACGGTGGATTGTGGGATATGCGCGGGTTGGGCAGGGGTATAGAAAATCGTGGATTGTGCGAGTGGAGGCACTCATGATGGAGGAGTTGAAGTGCCACCCACGAAAGACGAGCCCGAAGGGCGCAATTTGTTTTAGCCGTGGGCGTGAGCCTGCGGTGACATCGTCAAAATATCCCGAGTCGCTTTAGTGACGGCACGCTCGCTCGTCGAACCCCACATCCGTTCGACTCCGCGCCCGCCGGCCCGCAAAACCGGCGACCCGAGAACCCGGGCGGTAGCTCCGCTCAGGAGGACAATCTGAGACGCGATGGGCCAATGCAACTTGAGTGACTTACGCTCAAGTTTCAACGCGACCCTCTTTTTCGCTGCTATAATCATTTATTCATGCCTCGAAAGCGTTTGATCCGCTCTACTACCGTTCTTTGCGTTCGCCGGGATGGGAAAGTCGTGATGGCCGGAGACGGCCAGGTCACCCTCGGCGAAGGTGTTATCAAGCACAGCGCCCGCAAGATCCGCCGCCTCTATCAGGACAAGATCCTCGCGGGTTTCGCCGGCTCGACGGCCGACGCGTTCTCGCTGTTCGCGCGCTTTGAGTCGAAGCTGGAGCAGTATCACGGCAACTTGGGGCGCGCCGCGGTTGAGCTGGCCAAGGACTGGCGCACCGACAAAATGTTGCGCTCGCTCGAAGCGCTGCTGCTGGTCGCCGATCAGAACCAGACCTTCCTGATCAGTGGACAGGGCGACGTCATCGAGCCTGACACCGGAATCGCCGCCATCGGCAGCGGAGGCCCGTACGCAACCGCCGCGGCCACGGCGCTGTTTGAACACACCCAGCTGCCCCCGCGTACCATCGCCGAAGAGGCGATGAAGATCGCCGGCAAAATTTGTATTTATACGAACGATCACGTAACGATTGAGGAACTGTAAAAGCAGTTGCCGGTTGTCAGTTGTCAGTTGCTGGGTTGGGTTAGAACTGTGTCGCTTTGACAGCGGCACGCAAAGCCCGAAGGGCGGAACAATCGTAGCCCAGGACGTGAGTCCTGGGAAGGCTTCATGAGAAGAGACCCGAGTCGCTTCAGCGACGACACCGCGACCGCAGATCCCTCCGCTCCGGCTGAAGCCGTCGGTGGGGATGACAAAAATCGGGAAACGGCTTCTTGGCGAATGCTTCGTACTGTGTCGCTTTGACAACGACACGCAAAGCCCGAAGGGCGGGACAATCGTAGCCCAGGACGTGAGTCCTGGGAAGGCTTCATGAGAATGGACCCGAGTCGCTTTAGCGACGGCACAGCAGATCCGTTTGACTTCGCGGCCGCCGACCCGCAAGATCGGAGGGTCGCGGTGCTCAGGATGACAAAATGAGGTACAAGAAACGAATGATCACACCGTGGCTATAGGGGTCCTTCGACTTCACATTCACAAAAAACGTGAATGCTG
The DNA here is from genome assembly GCA_963769235.1 of uncultured Acidobacteriaceae bacterium. GTDB lineage: Bacteria > Acidobacteriota > Terriglobia > Terriglobales > Acidobacteriaceae > Bog-257. The sequence continues at coordinate 578,420 of CAVYKW010000001.1, forward strand.
CGCTCAGGATGACAGAGTATTTTTTGCGGTGTAACTGATATCGAACGACAAACATTGCTTGCGCTGCAATTGACAACCGATTTCGACAACCGACAACCGATTTTTGAGAACTGACAACTAATCATGGCTATTTATCTTCCCGCTACTGCTGATGAAGAACACGTTGCACTCGACGAGCTTACCCCGCGCGAGATCGTGCGCGAGCTCGACAAATATGTTGTCGGCCAGCACCAGGCCAAGCGCGCTGTGGCTATCGCGCTGCGCAATCGCATGCGCCGCCAGAAGCTTTCGGCCGAGCTTGCCGAAGAGGTCATTCCCAAGAACATCATCATGATCGGCCCCACCGGCGTGGGCAAAACTGAAATCGCGCGCCGTCTGGCCAAGCTTGCCAACTCGCCCTTCATGAAGGTCGAGGCCTCCAAGTTCACCGAGGTTGGCTATGTGGGCCGCGACGTGGAGTCCATGATCCGCGACCTGGTCGAGATCGCCATCGACATGGTGCGTGAAGAAAAGCTGGAAGACGTCGCCGACAAGGCCGAGATGAACGCCGAGGAGCGTTTGCTCGATCTGCTGCTTCCCTCGATGCCGACACAGGTGCCGGCGGCGCGCGCCGTTCCCGATCAAAAGCAGATTGGCTTCGACGTGAACAGCGAGCCGATTCTTGCCGGCGAGCCCGGTTCACGTACCCGCGAGAAATTCCGCCAGCAATTGCGCGAAGGCAAACTCGACGAGCGCATCGTCGAACTGGAAGTGCGCGAGAAGTCGATGCCCGCGTTTGAGATCATCACCAACCAGGGCGTCGAGGAGATGGATGTCAACATGAAAGACATGTTGCCCAACATTTTCGGCCAGCGTACCAAGAAGCGGAAGATGAAAGTCAGCGAGGCTCTCGAGTACCTCATCCAGGAAGAAGAGCAGCGCCTGGTGGACATGGACCAGGTCACACGCATCGCGGTCGAGCGCGTGGAAAATTCCGGCATCATCTTCCTCGACGAGATCGACAAGATTGCCGGCCGCGAGGGCGGCCACGGGCCTGACGTTTCGCGCGAGGGCGTGCAGCGCGACATCCTGCCTATCGTGGAAGGCACCACGGTCAACACGCGCTACGGCATGGTGCGCACCGACCACATTCTGTTCATCGCCGCCGGCGCGTTCCACGTTTCCAAGCCGAGCGACCTTATCCCCGAGTTGCAAGGGCGCTTCCCGATCCGCGTCGAGTTGCAGTCGCTGACCGTCGAGGACTTCATCAAGATTCTGACCGAGCCCAAGTCGTCGCTGACCAAACAGTACATCGCGTTACTGGACACCGAAGGGCTGCAGCTCGAGTTCACTCCGGAAGCGCTGGCGGAAGTCGCCAACTTCGCCTTCAAGGTGAACGAGGGCACGGAAAACATCGGCGCGCGCCGCCTGCACACCATCATGGAGAAGGTGCTCGACGTGATCAGCTTCGAAGCGCCCGACATGAAGGAAAAACACGTGGTCATCGACGCCGACTACGTGCGCAATACCCTGACCGACATCGTAAAGGACCAGGATCTGTCGCGGTATATTTTGTAGTTGGGATCTACTTCACACACGAAAGCATGGAAAGATAGGAACTAGTTCACTGAGCCCGAAGGGCGCCATTTGTTTTAGCCGTGGGCGTGAGCCCGCGGCGAGGTCGTGATACAGAGCCGAGTTCCCTCAGGGACAGCACAACAGGGTCATCCAACAGCAGATCCATTCGACTCCGCGACCGCCGAGCGTGGTTTGTATCAGGGCACCACTTCAGTTGTGCCGCGCAGGACGCATCCAGCGCCGCTGTTGCGCTGGGCGGGGTGAGTCTAGCCTGACGAGGGATCTGCTGTTCCACCGAGCCGCAGAATCATGTATTCCTCATCCACGTAGCTGTCACCGATCTTCAACGCCCGCGGCTCGCGTCCGAACGAAACAAATCCCAATGAACGATACAGTGCGACGGCAGCAGCCTGCGGCGCGGCAACCGCCAGGATAATCTGCTCCACGCCATCCATGCTCGCTGCGCGCTGCAGCACTTCGGTAAGCATGCGACGCCCCAGTCCCTGGCCACGCATCTTCGCTGTCACGTAAACGCCCCACAGGCGCGCTTTGTGCCGCTCCTTGATGTTGCTCTCGCGAACCAAGCCCGCCGACCCCACCAGCTGCCCGTCAACCAACGCTCCAATGACAAACTTGTTTTCCGCATCAGTCGTGATGCGCGTGCGGATCGTCTCGATGCTGAGCCGTCGGTGTTCAACGTCCGACGTACCAAATGCCTCCGGATCGGATTCGAGCGATTCCAGCCGCAGCCGCGAATAGGCTTCGGCGTCGCCAGCTGTAAGTACGCGGATGTCGGCAGGACTCATGGGAAAGGCGCACACCAACGTGCGAAACAAAAGATACACGGGAACGGTGACCCCACGGTCAAAACACCAAACCCTACGGCCAGTCCCTCGAAGCATGTCGTATGCGCAGCACAACGACCTGCGTGCCTGTTACCTCATAGACAACAATGTAAGGCCACGAAGGAAAATGAGTTCGCGGGTGTTTTCGACTAGACCGACGCGGCCTCGCCGAGGAAACTTCGTCAGTTCAGCGACGGCGTTATAAATCGAGCGAGCCACGTGAAGAGCAGCTTCAGGGCTTTCTGTGAGGATGCGCTCTACGATGTGGGTGAGGTCAGCAGCGGCGTCCGTCGTCCAGCGAACTCGCATCAGGAGCGAAACATCTGCTCAACCCGGTCGACGACCTCTTGATGCTCCAACAAGTCACCGCGACGGACCGACCGGTGCCCCTGCTCCACTGCCTGCACGAAATTAACTTCGTACTCGAGCATGCGGTCAACTGCTTCCTCGACCACCTGCGCAGCCGCCTTACCGCTGCGGCCGGCAACTTCCTGCAGACGAGCTTCTTTTTCCGGCGAGAAATGTACTTCCATGAGCTAAAGCGTAAGGAGTTGAACAACCAATGTCAACCGTCTTCGCCCACCCGCAACACTGCCAGGAATGCTTCCTGCGGAATGTCGACGCGGCCGACGCGCTTCATGCGCCGCTTGCCTTCTTTTTGCTTCTCCAGCAGCTTGCGCTTACGCGAGATGTCGCCGCCGTAGCACTTGGCGATAACGTTCTTGCGCATGGCAGCGACAGTTTCGCGCGCGATTACTTTCGCGCCGATCGCCGCCTGGATGGCCACTTCGAACATCTGCCGCGGAATCAACTCGCGCATCTTTGATACCAGCGCGCGCCCGCGATCGTAGGCGAAATCCTTGTGCACGATGATCGACAGCGCATCCACCGGCTCGCCTGAAATCAGTATGTCGAGTTTCACCATAGGCGAATTCCACGCTCCGGCCAAGTGATAATCCAGCGACGCGTAGCCACGAGACACCGACTTCAAGCGGTCATAAAAGTCGAGCACGATTTCATTCAGCGGCAGCTCATAGATCAACATCACGCGCGACGCGCTGACATACTCGAAGCCTTTCTGCTTGCCGCGCTTGTCTTCCACCAACTTCAGAATCCCGCCAACATATTCTTCATTGGTGAGGATCGTGGCCAGTATTACCGGCTCTTCAATCTTTTCAATGATGGTGGGATCAGGCCAGCGCGAAGGATTGTCCACTTCGACGACAGTCCCATCCGTCAGCGTAATTTTGTAGCGCACGCCTGGCGCCGTGGTGATGAGGTCGAGGTTGTACTCGCGCTCCAACCGTTCCTGGATGATCTCCATGTGCAACAGGCCAAGAAAGCCGCAACGAAATCCGAAGCCCAGCGCCACCGAACTCTCGGGCTCGAAGAAGAATGACGAATCGTTGAGCCGCAATTTTTCCAGCGCCTCGCGCAGCAGCGTGTGCTCATGCGCGTCGACGGTGTAGAGGCCGGCGAACACCATCGGCTTCAATTCTTCAAAGCCGGGCAGCGGCTCAATCGCCGGATGATGGTCGTCGGTCACCGTATCGCCGATTTTCGTGTCCGCAACATTCTTGATGTTCGCGATAAGGAAACCAACTTCGCCCGCCGAGAGCTGATCCACTTCCACCGGCTTGGGCGTGAGCACGCCGAGCGTCTCCACGTCGAAAGTGCGGCCATTCGACATCAGGCGAATGCGCTGTCCCTTGCTGAGCACGCCCTGAATCACGCGCGCCAGCACCACCACGCCGCGGTAGGAGTCGAACCACGAATCGAAGATGAGCGCCTGAAGCTGATTGGCGGCGCGGCCCTTGGGCGGCGGCACGAGTTTGACGATGGCCTCCAGCACCTCGGGCACGCCCACTCCCGTCTTGGCGCTGATGGCCAGCGCGTGCGATGCGTCAAGTCCGACTGCGCTCTCGATCATCTCCTTAGTGCGCGCGATGTCGGCGCTGGGCAAATCAATTTTGTTGATGACCGGAATAATTTCGAGGCCGTTGTTGATGGCGATGTAAGCGTTGGCCAGCGTCTGCGCTTCCACGCCTTGCGATGCGTCCACCACCAGCAGCGCGCCTTCGCACGAGGCCAGCGAGCGCGAAACTTCGTAGCTGAAGTCGACGTGGCCGGGCGTGTCGATGAGGTTGAGCTGATAGATCGTGCCATCGGCTGCGGGATACATCATGCGCACCGAATGGGCCTTGATGGTGATGCCGCGTTCACGCTCCAGGTCCATCGTGTCCAACACCTGAGCCTCCATCTCGCGCGCCGTCAGCGAGCCGGTAAGCTCCAGCAGGCGGTCGGCGAGCGTGCTCTTCCCATGGTCAATATGGGCGATGATCGCGAAATTTCGGATGAGTGAAGGGTCCATGCGAGGAAGCCGGAGGGCTAAATTGATTCTAACAGGCAACGCGGCTGGCCATCGTCGCGGGGACGCGCCTTCGATTTGTCATCCTGAGGGCAGCAGCCGCCCTGAATTTCAGCCCGCCGCGTTTGCGGGCCGGCGGTCGCGTAGTCGAATGGATCTGCGGTTCGACGGCGGGACGAACAGCAGGTCCCTCCGCTCCGGCTGAAGCCGTCGGTCGGGATGACAATGTTGTTATAGATTGTGCTAGTCGGCGCAGCTGAAGCTGTGCCCTTTCAAATCGCCTCTACCGCACGAACACGCTCACCTCGTACCCATCCTCGGCGGAGCGCAACGCTTCATGCCACTCGTCCTTGACCGGCGGCAAACTCCTGCCGGGATCCAGCGCCGCCAGCACCAGCACCTTCGGATCGTGTGCGGGCACTTGCATGCGCAGCACGCCATTTTCAAACTGCGCATCCGCGGTGCGCTCGCCACCAGTCACGTGTTGCTTGCGCAATTGCAGCAGCCGCCGATACCACTCCAGCATTTCGCGATTCTGCGCGCCCTCGGCCCAGGTCAACTTCGAGCGCTCGAAGGTCGCGGGATCTTCCGGGTCAGGGACTTCATTAAAATCGAAATCCTTGAACTCGCTGCGACGGCCTTGGCTCACGGCTTTCTTCAGCGCCGGATCCTGAAAGTCGGCGAAGAACTGGAACGGCGCCGACTCGTCGTATTCCTGTCCCATGAACAGCAGCGGCGTATGCGGAGCCAGCAGCAATAGCGCTGCGGCCAGCTTGCGCGCGCCTCGCGGCATCAGCGCAGTCAGCCGCTCGCCTTTCGCGCGATTGCCCACTTGATCATGATTCTGCGTGCAGATGATGTTGGCCGGCAGCGGAACGCCGTTAGCGCTGGTGCCGCGCGGCCGACTCCAAAAGCGAAATGTTTCGCCCTGAAAAACGTAGCCGTCGCGCAGCGCGCTTGCAATCTGCGCCGGATCGCCGAAATCCTGGTAATAGCCCTGGCGCTCACCGGTGAGGTAAGAATGCACCGCGTGATGGAAGTCGTCGCTCCACACGCCATCGAGTCCATAGCCGCCATTGGCCGCCGGCTTCACGTAGCGCGAATCATTTTCGTCGGTTTCGGCGATGACGCACACCTGCCGATTCATCACGCCCGCCAGTTCCTGCACGCGCTCCTGAATTTCTGCCACGATGTTCTGCCGCGAGCCGTCTTTGATGGTCTGCACCGCGTCCAGCCGCAGGCCGTCGAGGTGACACTCGCGAATCCAGTACAACGCATTCTTCACCACGTAACGGCGAACGCCCTCGCAACCGCCGCTGTCGTAATTCACCGCCTCGCCCCACGGGGTCTGATGCTGCGCGGTAAAGTACGGACCGAACATCGGCAGATAATTTCCTTCCGGACCGAGATGGTTGTAAACCACGTCGAGCATCACGCCCATCCCGTGCGCGTGCGCGGCGTCCACCAACCGCTTCAGTCCCGCGGGACCGCCGTAGCTTGCCTGCACCGCGTACGGCGACACGCCGTCGTATCCCCAATTACGCGCGCCCGGACACGCGGCCACCGGCATGAGCTCGATCACGGTGATGCCGAGATCTTTCAGATACGGCAGTCGGGTGATTACACCGTCGAACGTCCCCTCGGGCGTGAACGTGCCGACGTGCAACTCGTAGATGACGTACTCGGCAAACGGCAGGCCGCGCCACGACACATCGCTCCATTGAAACGCAAGCGGGTCGACGATCTCGGTAGGGCCGTGTACGCCGTCCGGCAACGAGCGCGACACCGGATCGGGGATCGGCTGGCTGTCGTCGAGCAGGTAGGCGTAGCGATCACCGGCCGCGGCTTGCGCGCTCACCACAAAGTCTTCACCCAGACGATTCATGGGAATGTCTTGCGGAGCGCTTTTATGCTGCGCGTTTTGCTGCGGTGCGTCTTGCAGCATGATTTTATGCTGCGTGTCTTGCTGCGGCGTGTCGTGCCCAACGGTTTTCGGTTGCCCGTCGTGCGAACCCTGGTCCGCCCGCCACAGCCGCAGCGTCATTTCGCTTGGCGCGGGCGCCCACACCCGAAAGCCAACGTTCTCGTCGAGTACGCTGGCGCCATGCGTCATGGGTTGGGTGGCGGTCTTCACAGCCCAATCAGACGTGTAAGTTTGGCGAAGGGATGCTTTGTTGTCGAGTATCAAGCTTGGCGATGCCGAGTGCCGCACCTTCGTGTGGGGCGGCTGTTCTAGAATCGGCACTGCATGTCTCTCATCCTGGCTTCTGCTTCGCCCCGCCGTTCGGAATTGCTGCGCAATGCCGCGATCCCGTTCACCGTCGAGCCCGCGCACGTTCCCGAGGCTCCGCTCGCCTGTGAGCAGCCGCCGGACTACGCGCAACGGCTCGCCAGCGACAAAGCCCACGCTATCTTTCAGCTCCATCCCGAGGGCGCCGTGCTGGGCGCAGATACTATCGTGGTAGTAGATGAGCATCTGCTGGAAAAGCCGTCCGATGCGGCGGACGCGGCGCGCATGCTCCGGCTGCTCTCCGGACGCGCGCACCAAGTCATCACCGGCGTCTGCCTGCTGGCTCCGGGCTTCGAGCAGACCACGGCGGTGACCACGCACGTGTGGTTCGGCAAAGTGTCGGACGATGAGATTGCCGCCTACGTCCAGACCGGCGAGCCCATGGACAAGGCGGGAGCGTACGCGATCCAAGGCATCGCCTCGCGCTGGGCCGAGCGCATCGAAGGCTGCTACTTCAATGTTGTGGGATTACCGGTGCCCCGGGTTTACGGCATGCTGCGAGCTGCGGAAGCCGCGACCGGCAAGAGTTTGCTATGACCGCGGCTACTTCTTCTCTTCCGGAGTGGTTGAGTTGGGATTGTTCGAGGAGTTCTGATCGTTCATCGACGACTTGAAGTTGCGGATGCCTTCGCCCAGGCCTTTGCCCAACTCGCCCAGCTTCTTCGGTCCGAAGATGAGCAGGGCGATAAACACGATGACCGCCAGTTCCGGCAAACCTAACTTTCCACCAAACATATGACCTCCGGTCGAACGACCCGGTGCTTATGCGGCAACGGGTTAGGCTTCTGGGCAGATTCTAGGCTTTCGCAAGGGGCGCGTCAAAGAATGGGGCGCCGGGCCCAACGTCATCCGATCGCCTGGATCAATCCCGCCAGCAGCGCCGCCCGGCGCGGCATTTCGGCGGCGATCACGTGTTCGTGCGTGGCATGCGCTCCATCCCCGACTGCGCCTAATCCGTCGAGAGTGGGAATGCCGATGCCGGCGGTGAAGTTGCCGTCCGAGCCGCCGCCCACTGCGATCTCCTGCAAGGGAAATCCCAACTCGCCGGCGATCTTGCGCGCCAGCTCGAACAGCGCCGCGACCTGCTCGGTGCGTTCCAGCGGAGGCCGGTTGATGCCGCCTTCGATCGACAACGTGCAATTCGCATTCACCGGACGCAGCGCGCGCACCGTCTCTTCCATCCGCGCACCATCGCCCTTCTGCCTGACGCGTAAATCCACCTCAGCCTCGGCTTCGGCGGGAACCACGTTGGTCCGCGTACCGCCGCGAATCACGCCTACGTTCAGCGTGACCCCGCGCTCCACATCGGTGAGCCGTGAGACCGCCTGGATCTGGTGTGCCAGTTCGAGGATGGCGCTTTGGCCCTTCTCGAAGTCGAGTCCCGAATGCGCCGCCTTGCCGGTGACCTTCAGCATGAACGAGCCTACGCCCTTGCGCGCGGTCTTCAGCGCGCCGCCGGGCCCGGAAGGTTCGCACACCAGCACTGCCGCGCATTGCCGCGCCAGGCGCTCGGTGATGGCGCGCGAGCTGTCGCTGCCCTCCTCTTCGTCGGACACCAGCAGCAGCTTCACCGGACGCGGCAGCTTGCCGCCGGTTTCATGCAGCGCCCACAGGGCAAACATCATTTGCACGATGCCGGCCTTCATGTCGAAGACGCCGGGGCCGCTAAGCTTGCCGGCTTTCTCGCGCCACGGCATTGCGGCGAGCGTGCCGGAGTTGTACACCGTGTCGAAGTGGCCGAGCAGCAGAACGGGCTTGCGGCCGCGCGCGCCAGCGAAGTTGACTTGCAGATGATTGCCGGCTGCCCGCTGGCGGTGGATGCGGATCTCGCCGCCAAGCGACTTGAATTCGCCGGCCAGGTGCGCGCACAGCTTGTCGCACGCCGGCTTGTCGTGCGTGGGCGACTCGCGCAACACCAGCTCACGCGTGCTGGCAATCATCTCGCCGTCGCGGTCTTTGAGCCACGCGAGAATATGCCGCAGGTCGAACGGCCCTGCTTTCGTTTGGGCTTTCATGATGAGGAGATAGTAACGCGTGGGACACGATGGCCGCGAGGACGAGCGATTGTTCACCCCGCAGGCACGGAGAAAATAGGGATTGGCGATTCGGGCTAGTGACCCGCGATTGACGATCGGTCGGACGTCGATTATTCACCACGGAGCGCACGGAGAATCAGGAGTTGATGATTAGGGACGAGTGGGCGATGTGGTTACGAATCCTGATTCCCTCCTGCGCATCCGCATCTTCGATGGTGAACAAACGACGCATACCGAAATCGTGTGACGACGCAGGCTCCTAATCCCGAATCCCGATTCCCTCCGTGCGCTCCGTGTCCTCCGTGGTGAATGGGTATTGCCTCTTCCGAAAATCGTCGCCCGCGCGGTTCCCCAACCCCGAATCCCCATTCCTTAAAGCTATTCCGCTCGCCCTCGCCTAGAATAGGGACAATCACCCAGACACACTGGCCGCGCACGGAAAGTGAGAACAATCATTGGATAAGCTGCCACCATCGTTTAATTGGGTGCAGGCCCGGCATGCCTGCTCTCCTCGCTCGATTTTCGAATTGCTGAAGATAGGCGCGGCCGAGGATGTGAAGTTCGTCAACGATCTGCGGGGTAAGGAGCAGTTCGCCCTGGTTTCAGGTGCTTCGGACGAATTGTTTTCGGTGATTCGCGTGGGCTCCGATCCGGAGCGGCTGGTGAACTTCTCGATTGCCGACACCGAACTCTCCATCAAGCCCAGCATCGGAAGCAGCTTCCGGGTTACGCTGGCGCTGAACAGCAGCGGCGAGTGCAAGGTGAAAATCAAAGGCCGCGACGAGGAACTGGAGCTGTGGCAACTGCTGCGCATGGGGCTGGAAGAATTATTCTTCGACGCGACATCGTAATGAACTCGCCGACAGCAGCTTAGGTAACCTTCCCGAAATCAGTCTTGCCGTTTCGCGTTGTCGGCTGTGGAATCTTTCCAGGAGAATACGTGTCCCTGCTCGCAGCGATAGTGGCGCGGGGCGCGCTCGTCGTAGCTGATTTTGTTGACTGCGGCGTGCTCCGTAATTTTGGAGCTGCCGCAAACGGGACATCGTTTGGGGTGCGGCATGGGGTGAGCCTTTTCGTTTTGGTCCGTGATGTCGGCCACGGAGCGTCAGGCTCTGGTTGAACGACAGCCTTTGCAGGCCATTATACGCTTATGTCTGGTACCAGACATAAGCCTGGGCGCTGCCGTTTATGTCGTCCCGCGGGACTCGGATTTCTTTGTCACGTCCACCCAGCCTTTGAAGGCTGGGCTAAGATCTTCCGTCTCGCTGATGAGGACTGGGATGTTTCAAGGAACATTCTCAAATCTCATTGAGCATTTGGGAACCCGATGATGTGGCGTGTTGCACTGCCACCCGCGAAAGCCAAGCCCGCAAGGGCGGAAGTGAAGTTAGCCCAGTACGGAGCGGGGTGCCCGTTCGCGCTGCCTTTGCGCGAATGGGGAGGCGGAGTGCTGGGTGGTGCGAGAAGTGTGACCCGAGTCCCGTAGGGACGGCACGACCACGGCAACGAACCGCAGGCTTCGCTCAGGATGACAAATCGTGCATGCGGTATGACCGTGAAAGCCTTGCTGGTTCACAACGCGACCGCAATTCCTGTCGTCAGCGCCACACTCAACTCCGGCGGCGTATCGACCAGGATGTCGGGAACCACCTGCTGCAACGTTTGCGGGGCGAAGCCGTAGGTGACGCCGATGCTCCACAATCCGGCGTTGCGCGCGGTGAGTACATCGACTTGCGAATCGCCGACCATCACGGTTTCTTCAGCCGTGACCTCGGCCTCGGCCATCAGAGTGTTTGCGCCCAGCGGATCGGGCTTCTTGGTATCGAAACTGTTGCCGCCGTACACCTGAAAAAAGTTGCCGCCCAGGCCCAGCCCAGCCAAGATATCGCGCGAGGCCCGCACCGGCTTGTTGGTGAGCACCGCGAGCTTGCGGCTAAAGCCGTCGCCCTGCGCGGTCTCGCGCAGCATTTGCGGGATGCCGTCGTAAACTCGCGTGCTATCTAATTTGTGCTCGCGATAATAGGCCAGGAAATAATTCAGCGCTTCCTGAAGAAATTCGCGGTCGGCCGGATCGCCCAGCGCGCGCCGAATCAGCATGGGCGCGCCATCGCCGATATAAGTTCCGATAACCTCGATGGGTAATTCCTTGCGCCCAAAGTTCACCAGCATGGCGTTGACCGAGGCCGCCAGGTCGCGCTCTGAATCGATCAGGGTGCCGTCGAGATCAAATATCACGAGCTTAATTTTCTTGAGGGGAATGGGGCGAGAAGTGCGTATCATTCCCTTCCAGTATAGTCACTGAGCTTGGCGAATCGGTGACGGGAAGCAGCCGGAAAAAGCCAGCTTGCGCTCGGCAAGTGCGCGCTTTTGGATACAATTCTGGCCGAGCATTTACAATGGAAACACGTTTCTGAGCCGCAATCTGGCTCCGCATTTTCACTCCTGAGGTAACGGATGGCAACCACCAAGGTACAGCCCAAAACTGCAACCACGACGGCAGAAAAATACGAAGGGCTTACGCCGCAGCAGCTGACCCAGATCTATCGCCTGATGTACATGTCGCGCAAGCTTGACGACCGCGAGATCTTGCTCAAGCGGCAACAGAAGATTTTCTTTCAGATTTCGGGCGCCGGACATGAAGCTCTGCTGGTGGCTGCCGGACTCCTGCTCCGTCCGGGCTACGACTGGTTCTATCCTTATTACCGCGATCGTGCGCTCTGCCTGGCGGTGGGCATGACTCCTTACGAGCAGTTGCTGGAGGCCGTGGGCGCGGCTGACGATCCGAGCTCCGGCGGACGCCAGATGCCGTCGCACTGGGGACACAAGAAGCTCAACATCGTCACCCAGTCGTCGCCCACGGGCACGCAGTTTTTGCAGGCCGTGGGATGCGCCGAGGCCGGCCGCTACTTCAGTCGCAATCCCGAAGCGGCCCAGAAGGCCACGGGCGACTACCGCCAATTCAAGGACGTGAATTTCCACGGCGACGAAGTGGTCTTTGTCTCCTGCGGCGATGGCACCACTAGTGAAGGCGAGTTCTGGGAGTCGCTCAACACGGCGTCAAACCTGAAGCTGCCGGTGCTGTACGTCATCGAGGACAACGAGTACGCCATCTCGGTTCCCGTCGAGGTTGGCACGGCGGGCGGCAACATCAGCAAACTGGTTGCCGGGTTCCCGAACTTCCATTTCGCTGAGATCGACGGCACCGATCCCCTGGTCAGCTACGCAGCCTTCAAGAAGGCGATCGATTACATCCGCGCAGGCAAAGGTCCGGCGTTTGTGCACGGCCACGTTATCCGGCCGTACTCGCACTCGCTGTCGGACGACGAGAAACTCTATCGTCCGGATTCGGAGCGGCAGCAGGAGGTCGAGCGCGATCCCATCACCCGCTTCCAGCTGTTCCTGGTGCGCGAAGGCATCCTCGACGAAAAGGGTGTCGACGAGCTGGAGAAGGACGTTGAGGCCGAGATTCAGGAAGCCAGCGATCGTGCCGTTGCCGCGGCCCTGCCCGAGTCCGGCTCCTACAAGCTGTATGTGTACTCCCCGGACGCTGATCCCACATCGTCAGAGTTCCAGACCGAAGCGGTACATCCCACACCGTCAGACAAGGGCGCGACCGCGCCTGAGAAGACGATGGCCGACCTCATCAACGTCTGCCTGAAGGACGAGATGAAGCGCGATCCGCGAATCGTGATGTTCGGCGAGGACGTTGCCGATTGCAGCCGCGAAGAATATCTGAAAGACAAGCAGGTGAAGGGTAAGGGCGGTGTCTTCAAACTGACCGCCGGACTGCAATGCGATTACGGTTCCGAGCGCGTGTTCAACTCGCCGCTGGCGGAGGCGAACATCGTCGGCCGCGCCGTGGGCATGGCGACCCGCGGCTTGAAGCCAGTGGTCGAAATCCAGTTCTTCGACTACATCTGGCCTGCCATGCAGCAGCTGCGCAACGAACTGCCGCTGATGCGCTGGCGCTCCAACAACAATTTCTCCTCGCCGGCCGTGGTGCGCGTCGCTATCGGCGGGTATCTCACCGGCGGCTCGATTTACCACTCGCAGTGCGGCGAGAGCATCTTTACGCACACGCCGGGCATGCGCATCGTGTTCCCATCGAACGCGCTAGACGCCAACGGCCTGCTGCGCACCGCGATCCGTTGCGATGATCCGGTGATGTTCCTCGAACACAAGCGGCTGTATCGCGAAACCTTTGGGCGCGCGCCCTATCCCGGACCGGACTACATGGTTCCGTTCGGCAAGGCCAAGATCGTTCGCCCCGGACACGACCTGACCGTCGTCACCTATGGAGCGGTGGTTCCGCGTGCCTTGCAGGCGGCGCAGCGCATCGAGCGCGAAAACGGCGTTAGTGTGGAGTTGATCGACCTGCGCACCCTCAACCCGTATGACTGGGAGGCGATTGCGACGTCGATCGCGAAGACCAATCGCGTGCTGGTGGCGCATGAAGACATGCTGAGCTGGGGATACGGCGCGGAAATCGCGGCCCGCATCGCCGACGAGTTGTTCGATGAACTCGATGCGCCAGTGAAAAGGGTTGCGGCGAAGGACACGTTCGTTGCCTACCAGCCCATCCTGGAAGACGAGATTCTGCCGCAAGCCGAGGATTTGTATCAGGGGATGCTGCAACTGTCGAATTACTAGGGCGGCGCGGTTGCGCGGGGGACTACCGCGACCCGCGCATCATTCCGGTGACGGTTTGAAGGGGCGCAGCTTTAGATGCGCCATCCGAATACCGTTTACATTTGTCATCACGAGGAGGGCTTCAGCCCGACGAGGGATCTGCTGTTCCTTCGTCAGTCGAGAATGCCGCCGGCTAAAAGCCGGCTCTTCATATTTAGTATGGGCTGAGACGCTGGCCTGAAGGCCAGCTCTACCCAAACCAATCCCCTCACCATCTGTCATTCCGACCGGAGCGATGCGTAGCGGAGGGACCTGCGGTTCCTTCGCCGCCGCAAAACAGATCCCTCGTCGGGCTGAAGTCCTCCTCGTGATGACAAATCGAGAAGGTATGTGGCCGCTGGCCTAAGGCCAGCTCTACCCGAGATCGTTCACCGCCGCCCGCGTCCTCCGCCCCACACCGAATCCAGCGCGATCGGCCCCGCGCCGAAGAAGATCAACGCAAACGCGATCACCGCGCACGCCATGGGGAATTCGTAGCCGCCCTGACCGGTGAGTCCGTTCTTCAGATGCACTTTCAGGACGGCCACCGACATATCAATCAGGATGGTCAGCGCGGCGAAGCGGGTGAGAAATCCCAGCACCAGCAGGATGCCACCGCCGAATTCGGCCCCGACCACCAGGTACGCCATCCACGCGGGGATTCCCAAGTGCGGCAACGTTCCCATGATGCCGTTCATGTGGCCGGCAATTTTCTGCCAGCCGTGCACGATCATGATGGCGCCCAGGGCCAACCGTAATACCAGCAGCGCCAGCGGCTGCAACCTATCGAGAAAGTTCAATTAGTTCTCCTGTCCTGCGGCCGCAAAAACTTCTTCGCGCAGCTCCTGCACCGACTCAATGCGATAACTGATGGCGACATTGCGCTGCGCCATTTTGTTGAGGAACAACTGCGCCGGCACATCAACTTCCTGGCGAACGCCGCCGCGCTTGGTGATGTCGCCGGCAATCAGCATTTGCAGCACAATCGACGCCGGCCATGCCGTGGTACGCATCATCGAGGTCAGGCGCGTGATCGGGTCGGTGTAGTCCACCATGCTGAACGACGCAACCACATCCTCGTGCTGCACCTCGACGCGCAACAGCGTGACTTCGGGTTCGTCGCTCTTAAACTTCTCTTCGAACAGCCGCGACATCATCTGACGCGGAGCAACATCGGCGCCGCCCAGGTTGCGCTTGTCACTGGAGAACAGACCGAGATCGTACAGCGAGCGCAGCATGCGCACGTGTCCGGGATAGCGCAGCGTTTTCTCGAAGCACTCGCCCACGTGTCCCTGAAATGTTTCCGGCAAGGTCGAAGTGCCGCCGGAAGTGTGAAATGCCTCGAGCTCAGGAAAGCCTTCCATCTGGAACGCTTCTACTTCGGTCAGCGGCTCGACCGTAGTCATTCTGCCGTGGCGCAGAATTTTGGCAGGCTCACAATATTCGTTGATCAGGCCTTCGACCGAGAAGACGAGCTGGTAGTTGAACGGCGCGCGCGGCGACTGCGGCAGTCCGCCGACATAGATTTTCAACGCGTCAGCTTTGCCGCCGATGCGGCGCAGCAGTTCGCCGCCCAGGATCGACGCCATGCCCGGCGACAGGCCGCAGTCCGGCGCGATAGCCACTCCAGCATGTTGTGCCTCGGCATCCAGCGCGAATTCTTGCTTGACGACTGCGTTGTTGCCGCCGAGATCGGCGAAGTGGCAGCCGGCGGCAATCGCCGCCTTCGCCAGCTCGAGATTGAAAAAATACGGGAGAGCGGAGAGCACGCCATCGTGCTTTTTCATCAGCTCGAGCGCAGCGTTGGCGTCGGCGGCGTCGAGTGTCACCGCCGTGACTTTGCTGCTTTGCGTAAGTTCTGCGATGCGTGCAACCGCCTCGTTCAATTTCGTTTCATCGACGTCGGCGAGTGTGATCGCTTCGACGCGCGGGCTGCGAGCCATATCGAACGCAGCCGCCCAGCCCATCATGCCGGCTCCAATAACCAGAATCTTCATGAAATCCTTCCAAATAAAAAATTATGATTGCGTTAGAAAAACATGCGTGATGACGCACTTCGGGAATCCAGGCCAGAGGTACAGCATAAATCAGCGAGAACGTTTGACCAAACCGCGCAGCGGGCAGAGCACAATGGGCCACTCTGATTTGGAGGTACCGATGGAGTCCGGTTTTAATCCAGCTCAATCGCGATGGTCACGTTTTTGCGCCCGATGATTTTGCCGTAAAGTTCGCCCACGATTTTCAGCAGACCGTACTTGCGGCGCAGCAGGCTTTGCCCAGTGACGCCTTCTTCGGGCGGACAAATTCGGGCGCGCGCCTCCACCCACGCTCCACGCAGCTCGCCGCGCATCGAACAGGGAGCGATGCGGACCTTGGGATTGTTGCGAATGCGTTTTACCTTGCCGGCGTCGGGCAGCGAGTAGATGTAGAAGCGGGCGGAGCTGCTGTCTGCGGGGATCTGCGGATCCTGCGCGAACCATACCGGAGTGCGTACGCCAAGCCCGGTCTTGCGGAACGTTTCCAGGTTCAGGTATTTCGCGTCGGCAAACTGCGCAATCGGATCAGGCACAAGCGAACCTCCGTTACGAAGCTTACCGCATTCCCGTGGCTAAAGCCCTCGATCTGAGGGAGCGATAACGCAGGCCTGAAGGCCTGCTCTTCCACCAGGTGGTCTTCCACCAAGCTGCTCTGCCACCGGGGGCGTCATGTGCAGTCCGGCAACCGCCTACCGCTTTTTCACCCCACATTGCGGTACTCTGATTTCGCTTGCAGCAGAATCGGATTGTTCGCGTCCGCGTCTTTCCACAGCGCGAGGAAGTCGCGATAGGCTTCACGCGCGCCAGCCTTGTCGCCCATCATGGCCCTCGCCCGCGCCAACTGGAGATGCGCCAGCGCTGCGAGGGGAAAGTTCAGCACCACGCCACGGTGGTCCAGAATTTTCTGAAACTCGGCTGCGGCCTCCTTGCCCTGTCCGGCCTGAAGATACGCCAGCCCGCGCAGGTAGGCGGGATACCCCATCGCGATGCCCGGGGTAGGCGAGCCAAACTCAAACGGCAGCGCCGGTTCGAGAGCATCGAGAGCTGCCGCCGAATGCTTCTCATCCAACGCAATGGCGGCCCGGATCGACGGCAGCCAATAGTTATTCACCAGCGTATCGGAGGGATATTGCGCGGCCAGATCATCCGCCAGCTTCTGCGCAGCCGCACGATCCCCGCTACGCGCTAACGCCAACCCAGCCAGGATTGTCGCGTTCTTGCCATCGCTCAGCTTTAGCGCTTCGGCAACTTGTTGGCGCGCCCGCTGCGGCTCGCCCAGCTCGGCCTGGTGCAGCGCTCCGTCTAACTCCCACAATGTGGCAGTCTCTTTCGATCCCGCCTGCACCGCCGAATCTCGCGCCTGGCGAGTGGTTTCGTCGGCCTTCAGCAGGCGTCCGTGGTAGGCATCGGTGTCCGACTGCATGGCCAGCAACTGATCTTCAATGCCGGGCTTGCCGATCGCCTCGGCGAGTTGATGCGACATCTCCTCCTTATCGCCACGCAGAAATGCCAGGGCGTACAGGTCCGCCAGCAAGGCTTGATTTTCCAGCTTGTGAGCCTGCGCCTGTCGCAGTGTCTCCGCAGCGTCGTCGAAGCGATTGAGGTTGATGTAGGTCCCGGCGAGGTTGGTGTAATTGATAACGTGGCTCGGATTCAGCTGCAAAGCCGATTGCGCTTCGGCCAGCGCCTGCGCGTATCGCCCCACTGCACCATAGGACGAATTCAAGTTGACGTACGAAGTTTCTTCGCGCGGATAAGCCTGCCGCAATAATAGATAGGCGGCAATCGTCTGATCGATGTCGCCGGTGACCAGGTCGTGATAGTGGCAGGCGATGTAGAGCTTTTCTTTTTCGCTGGCATGATCGCGCAGCCCGTAAGCTTTCGCGGTGCTGTCCGCAGCCAGTGTCGCTTCGTCCAAATTGAAGTACGCAACTCCTAGGCGCGCGTAGGCCATGGCGAAGTTGGGATCGAGTTCAATCGCGCGCTTGAAAAACGGGATGGAAGCCTGGTCGCCAGAAGTGTCCTGCATCTTTAGTCCCACACTGTAGGCCTGCAACGCCTCCAGCGACGGGGTAGTGGCTTGCTCGATGGGGGTGTCGTATTTCTGCACCGACGCCAGCGACTCGCCCAGCTTCTTGCGCAGGTTGGTGGCTGCTTTACCCAGCGCGCTCAGCACCTGCTCACGGCTGCCGGCGACGGCCTGCTCGTTGCCCAGCGAGTCACCGGTGCGGCAGTCGATCGCTTTCACTCCGATGACGTATTGACTGCCCAGCTGCGAGACGGACCCCAGCACCATCGCCTTGCTTCCGGTGCGCTGGCAAACCTGGCGGGTCACCTCTTCGCCGAGGTGCGTGTCGGCGGGCAGGCCCATGAATCGCAGTTGCTCATCGACCTTCTGGTCTGATAGCACATTGAGAAACGGCGACTGCTCCAGACCCACGGTGAGCGCCTGCGGCAACGCAGCATCGAAGACCGACTCACCGGTCGTGTTGGTGAAGTCGGCGAGCACGATGGTGTCTTTGTCCGTGAGCTTGGGGCGCTGTTGATATCGCCAGTACGCGATTCCGCCGGCCACCATCAACAGCAGCGCCAGCAGCGCAATCCACAAACGCTTAATCCCGGCAGTCCGGTCGGTAACGACTTTAGGCGCGCTCACGCTCGCGCTCTTTGCCGATGGATGCCGGTCCGTCGCTACCGCACGCAACCAGCGGCTATCCGTCTTTTGCTCGATGGAGCCGCTTTCCTCGGCCACTTCGACCGCTACCGTGGACTCATTCTCCACGCGGCTATCGCGCTCCACGCGCTTCAAGTCGGTACGAATGTCGGAGGCATGCTGATAGCGCAGCTCGCGATCCTTCTCCAGCGCCTTCGCAATGATGCGACCGAGGTCAACCGGCAGATCGTTGTTCAGACGCATGGGGTCGGCAGGAATCTTGTGCAGAATTCCATCGAAGATGCCGGCCGCCGTGTCGCCGCGGAAGGGCAGCGTTCCGGTTGCCATCTCGTACAGCACCGCGCCGAAGGAGAACAGATCGGTGCGCTCATCCAGCGGCTTGCCCAGGGCCTGCTCGGGCGACATGTAAGCGATGGTGCCCATCGCGGTGCCGGGGCTGGTGAGATGCGGATAGTGCTGCATCGTGTCCTGGGCATCGGCGGCAGCCGCTGTCTTCACCGGGATGGCGGTCGCCAATCCGAAATCCATGATCTTGGCGTGACCGCGGCGGGTGACGAAAATATTAGCCGGCTTGATGTCGCGATGCATGATGCCCTGGGCGTGGGCGGCATCGAGAGCATCGGTCACGTGCCCGGCGATCTCCAGCATCTGCTCG
Source organism: uncultured Acidobacteriaceae bacterium (assembly GCA_963769235.1). GTDB lineage: Bacteria > Acidobacteriota > Terriglobia > Terriglobales > Acidobacteriaceae > Bog-257. The sequence continues at coordinate 597,549 of CAVYKW010000001.1, forward strand.
ACCGCCATCGGCTTGCCGTTGATCAGCTGCCGCAGCGTGACGCCGTCCAGAAATTCCATGACGATGAAGATCTGGCCGTGCTCGTCGTCGATCTCGTGAATGGTGCAGATGTTGGGATGATTGAGCGCGGAGGCGGCGCGCGCCTCGCGGCGAAACCGCTCCAGCACCATGGCATCATTGGAGACTTCGGGAGGCAGAAACTTGATGGCGACAAAGCGGCCGAGTTTGAGGTCTTCTGCCTTGTAAACCACGCCCATGCCGCCGACCCCGAGCTTTTCCAGGATGCGGTAATGGGAGATGGTCTGGTCGATCATTGGCGCGGGAGAAAACTTCCTTGGCACGCAATGTTATGGAGCCGCGAAAGCCAAGTCAATGCTTTGCAGCAGCCAGCAAGAGCGCTCTGACGCAGCGGGGACGGTTGCGGCGCAGAGATTCTGAAAGTTAATCTGTCATCCTTCATTGGAAGAAGGCATCTCTGTCCTGCGGCGTTTATGCCCTGCTGAAAACGGTCCTCCTTCCACGCGCAGACGTGTTGCCCAAGATAGGGGTCCTTCGACTCCGGCGCGCCTGCGCTCAGGATGACAAATCAGGGTTGTGGGCCGGATTTCAAGGGGTGTAGCTTTAGCTGCGCCGTTCCCCGATGACAACCATAGCCCGGAGGGCGAGATTTGTTTTAGCCGTGGGCGTCAGCCTGCGGTAGGGTCATAACTGAAAACCCGAGTCCCGCAGGGACGGCACAACAGCTTACTTCTTCGCCTGAGCGTCGCTTCCCGCCGGCTTCTCGTTCCACTCATCCGGAAACATGTCGCGCAGCAGGTAATACTCGTTGATCGGGCGATCGTCATCCAGCGCCGGGAAGTTGGGCGAACGGGCAATCAGCTTCTCGGGCGAGGTCTCGTGGAACAGTACCAGGTTGAACTGGTCTTCCGGAGTGCGCGCCGGGCCCCACTCCATCATGTCGGTGATGGCGCTCTGCGGCATGCGCGCCAGCAGTTCCTTCGCGGTCCGGTCCGGAATCGGCTGATCGCTGGCGAGGTAGTGAATGCCGTCGCGCCCGAACATCGAGTCCCACACCTTCACGTAGGGAAAAACATCCATCAGCGCGCGCGCGACTGAAGCGCGATCAGCATCGTCGCCCAGGTACATCCATTGTTGCAGGATGCCGCCGGGCCGCAGATGCTCCTTGACCTGTACATAGAACTCGCGCGAGTACAGCAGGCTGGAGCCGGCAGCCTCCACCGGTGGGGGCGGGTCGATAATGACCGCGTCAAACTTTTCCGCCGAGCGATCGAGGAAGCGGCGGCCATCGTCAATCACGATGTGCGCCTTCGGCGACGCCCGCAGCGCAGCGCCATCGGAATGGTAGTAGGTGAACAGCGACGGCACGCTGGGCACCAGTTCCACCACCGTCACCGGCATCCCCCACGACATCACCGAGCGAAACGTGGTTCCCATGCCGAAGCAAATCACCAGCACGTTCTTGGGCGGCTCCGATAGATGGCTGAGGGTGAAGTGCGCCATCATCTTGGTCACCGGCGTCAACACGGTCATGCCGATACCGTTCACCAGCAGGCGCTTGCTCATGCCGCTGCCGGCCGCGATCACGGTCGCCGTGCTGTCGCGCACGATGATGCCGTCGCGATAGAAATTTTCGTAATCGCGGGTGAAGAAGAAGACGGTGAGCGCGGCGATGACCAGGCCTCCCGCCGTCGCCGTCTGCCACAGCTTTTCTTCTTTAGCTTTCTTGTCGCGCATCATCGCCATGGCAAACCAGGGCGCAACAAACAGCAGCATGGAGATGCGCTCGCCTACCAGCGGCAGCAGCACAAAGCCCGACAGCAGCGGTCCCACGATGCAGCCCAGCACGTTGACGGCATAGGCGCGTCCGGCGCGGTCAGGATCGCCCGCAGCCCAGCGGTCCACCAGCATCGGAGTCAGGAAACCGATGATGGCGGCGAAGGGAAACACACCGATAAACACGCGCAGACCGGCCGACAGGTCGACACGGCTGTCGGCGGTGAGTAGAGGCAGCAGCCCGGCCAGCGCCAGCGAGATCCACAGCAGGCGGTTCTCATGGCCGCGCTCGCGGCGGCTCCACATGCGATAGACCTGCGAGCCCAGAAACGTCGCGAGCAGGTATGACGCCAGGATTTTCGCGAACGAGTACACCACCGGGCCGACAAAGTAGGTGTACAGCCGGATCCAGATGACCTCCATGCCCATGGTCGCCAGGCCGGTGGTAAACAGCAGCACCAGGATGGCGCGATCGTTTTCGACCGGCCCGCTGGGCGTTGCCTGCGACGACGTGGCCGAGGCTACGACCGCCGTCGAGCCCAGCGTGAGAATCATGGCCGACGCGAAGATCAGCAGGTTCAGCAGCGCGCCGACGCGTAGGGTTCCGTGAAATCCGTACAGCTCGATGAGCGCGGGCGTAATGCTGGCGCCGGCCACCGCTCCCAGAACGTTGGCGAGATACAGGAAGCTGAACGAGCGTCGCGACTCCCACTTGGGCACGCTGCGAATGGCGAACATCGCGATGGGAATGGTCGCGCCCATGCACGCGCACCAGGGGATGAGCGTGAGTGCCAGCCACGAGCCGGAGAGCAGGTAATAGATGCCGGAGGAGATGGAGCTTTGTCCGGCGATGGACTCCAGCAGGCGGCTGCCCCAGGTCAGCTCCAGCGGCACCACCAGCGCCGAGATGCCGATGATGAGCTCGCACATCGCGTACAGGCGCAGCGGAGCGATCTTGATGCGATGCCCGTGACGGCGCACCCAGGCTCCCGCCAGCCACGAACCTGCGCCCAGCCCGGCCATGAAGACCGAGAGCACGATCGACACCAGGGCAGTGTTAACGCCGAACTTGGCCATGGCCAGGCGCAGCCACACCAGTTCATAAACCAGGCTGCACAGGCCCGAGAAGAAAAAGAAAATCGACACCCAGATCATTGCGTCCCCAGGGGAAATGAATCGAAGGAAGTTTACAGGATATCGGAAGGGAGCGGCGTTGGCATTATGAAGACGGCGGTCGGCCGTCAGCTCTTGGCATTTAGCACTTGGCACTTGGCAATTAGCATTTGGCAATTAGCCACTCGCAATTGGTTTGTCATCCTGAGGGGAGGCGCGCGCCTTTTACGCGCCGGAGTCGAAGGACCTCTACCCCTGGCGCGCGGAGCCACGGCCGACGCCAGACGGCGGCGACTATGATCCCGATCGGCAACAGGAGTAGAGCTGCGGCACTTCCGAGAAAGAGCAGCGCGCTGAGGTGAGGATCGAGATTTACGTTGCTGCGTGGAATCGTCATATGCAAATTACTTTTCGTCACAAAGCTGATGGCCTTGCTGCTCCCCGGTCTTGATCGGCTGCTTTGATCTATCGGGAGGGTTGAAGGCTAGTGGCGAAAGTGCTCAAGGTAATACAGTGCGGCGAAGGCAACCACCAACACCGAGGCTGGGAGAGCCAGAGGACGGGCGCTTCGCCAGGGCTGGCGCCAATCCGCTGTCGCGAGAAACAGCAGGAACGTCGGCACCAGCAGCACGATGGCGATTTGGAAAATGTGTGCGGCGGAGCCCTCGTCCGTTTGCGGAGGTTGAAAATAGCCGGTCATCACCATGAACAACGCGATGAACGACAAGGCGAGGATGGCCCACCGGCTGGCGCGATGGATCAGCTGCGCTTGCATGACTTCACTCCTTTCATCGCTTACAGCCGCCGGCGGTGGTGGCGTCTACCCCTGGCGCGCAGCGCGAATCACCGATTCCATTTGTTCCAGATAGCTTTCCAACGCGCGGCGTCCCGTCGCGGTCAGCTTGAACTCCGTGCGCGGCTGCCGCCCGACGAACGACTTGGTGCAGCTGACGTAGCCCGCGTCTTCCAGCTTGCGCGCGTGCACGCTTAGGTTGCCGTCGGTGATTTCCAGCAGTTTCTTCAGGTCGTTGAAGGTGAGCTCCTCATTGACGGCCAGCGCGCTGATGATGCCCAGCCGCACTCGCTCGTGGATAACGGGATCAAGGCTGATGGCCTCCGCACCAGCGGGCGCTTGCCGATGAGTGGCCGGACGTCGAGTAACGGTTGCGGGCTTTTCTGCGTGATGCATTGCGCGTTTAACCACCGTGTCTCCTTGCAATAAAAATCCCGAAGCCGATGTGCAGCAGGCCGAAAGCGACGCCCAGCACGAGGTTCGCCCACATCCACGGCAACGGCAGCGCCAGGGCGCCGCAGGCCACGAAGGCTGCGCCCATGGCCGGCACGGCGCGCACCGAGAACGCGCCCGCCTGCATCACGGCAACGCCGTACAACACCAGCCACACTCCCGGGATAAGTCGCGTGGGACCGCTCCACATCAGCGCGACCGTCAGCAGGCCGCCGGCCGCCAGCGCGGGCAGCAGTCCGATGAACAGCCGCCGTCCGGAAATCGACAGCATGTGGGTGTGCAGCCGCGTGGCTTTGTGATGCATGGTAGCCAGCGCGATGGTTGCAGCGATCAGCGCTTCAGCCAGCCAGACCGCGAGCCATCCCTGCACGGTCGCCTGGCGCATCGCGATTGGAGCAGCGATGAGCGCGGTTGCGCCCATGGCGCAGAATCCCCAGCCCGGCACGGCGGTGAAAGCCGCGCTGCGCTCCATGGTCTGGCGAATGACCTCGATATGCTCCAGCGCCGAGGGATCGGGCGGCGGATCGGGCCGGGAACGCTGGCGCCGGCAGGAGCGGGGATCGGTCACGAAGAGAAGATAAGCGGTGCAGTTGCGGCTGTCAAGTACTTTGCTATGTAAAGCTATCTTCCAGTTTTCTAACTTGTCATCCTGAGCGCAGGCGCTCGGGTTTGGCGCGCCGGAGTCGAAGGACCTCAATCCGAAGCCACAATGTCTAGCGGAATCGGGGTTCTTCGACTCCGGTTCGCAAAGGCGGCTAACCTGCGCTCGGGATGACAAACGGGGAATTATGCCAATCAAAGCACCCGCATGGGGGAGAAACAGCAGGTCCCTCGTCGAGCTGAAGCTCTCCTCGTGATGGATCTGGTGTCCAATTAGGACGCTACCAACAACCAGGGTGGAACCTGGCCGCCCCCGGCACTTCTGGTATGCTTTGCCTCTCGAGGCGATTCCGCGGTGTGAAAGGTCCGAAATTTGGCGGTCGATCCTGTAATCCTGGTCCACGGTGGGGCGTGGGCCATTCCCGACGACATGGTTGAGTCTCATTTGCGCGGCGTCGAAGCGGCAGCGGCCGCGGGCTGGCAGATTCTCGCACGCGGCGGCAGCTCGCTCGATGCCGTCGAGGCGGCGGTGGTCGCCATGGAAGAAGACGAAACCTTTGATGCCGGCCGCGGCTCGTTTCTCAACATGGACGGCCGGGTGCAACTCGACGCCCTCATCATGGACGGCGCCACGCTCCGCGCCGGCGGCGTCGGCTGCGTCGAGCACATCCGCAACCCGGTGCGCGCCGCCAAGAAAATTCTTACCGAAAGCCCGCATGTGTATTTCGTGGGCACCGGCGCGGAACGTTTCGCGCAGGAACACGGCATCGAATTGTGCGCCAACGAAGAGTTGATCATCGAACGCGAAGTGGAGCGGCTGCGCGAGGCCAAGAAGCAAGGCTATTTGCAGATGCCGGATGAGTTCGGTCCCATGCGCTCGCATGACACAGTGGGCGCGGTCGCGCTCGACGCCGCGGGAAGCATCGCCGCTGCCACTTCGACCGGAGGCACGCTGAACAAGGCGCCGGGCCGCGTGGGCGATTCGTCGCTGATCGGTTGCGGCTGCTACGCCGATAATCGCAGCGCGGCCGTTTCCACCACCGGCTGGGGCGAGCCCATGATGAAGCTGGTGCTGAGCAAGTGGGCCGCCGATCGCGTGGAAGACGGGCAGGCGCCGCAGGACGTGGCGCAGCAGGCGCTGTTCTATCTGAAGAAGCGGCTCAACGGACACGGTGGCATGATCCTGGTGGACCCGCGCGGCCGCCTCGGCCTGGCACATAACACGCCGCGCATGGCCTGGGCGCTGTCGAGCGGAAAGAAAAAGTCGGTAGGGATCCAGGTCAAGGGATGAGCGTGTTGGGGAGTGTTCGCATCCTAGAGAGCAGGAATGCCAAAATCTTTGCAGATCTTCTTGGCTAAGCTGTCGTTGATTTCAGAATGACGCGGAACGGCGGAGGCTTTGCCAGCAGTACGATTCACATAGATGGAATGATTGCCGCCCTCACGCAACAACTCGCAACCGTGCTATTGAAGATAGCGAACCAGTTCCCGGCGCTTCACGCACTGACCGTCAACGGCTCCCGAATTACGTCGCCACCGGAAGCCGATTCCTGGGCCAATGTCCTGTTCGCTTCGAGAACGAGTGCCACCGCTTCGTGCGGGTTCGAGCGTGCCTCGTCCAGTGTTTTCCCTTGCGTGTTAGCCCCGGGCAATTCCTCAACGAAGGCAATGTAGCCCTCGGGTACCGATCGAAAAACGGCAGTGAACTGAAATTGCATAATGCTAAACATACGCTCGCCAAGGCCATCTCCCGGCTGGCGCCTGCGCCATATACAATCGTCTGTCCCATTTGAGCTGAGGCACGCATGCGCAAGCCCAAGCCTGGTCATAGCACGAAGACCCACTCTGCTGACGCCACCCGTTGCATCCATGCTGGCGAAGATCGCCACGGACTCGCCGGGCCGCTGACTACCCCCATCGTGCAGACGTCGGTGTTCGTCGTGCCTGCGGTCGAGGACCTGCGGCGCTACGCCAGCGGCGAACACGATCTGTATCTCTACTCGCGCTACGGCAATCCCACCATCGCGGCGGTGGAGGAGAAGCTTGCCGCCCTCGAAGAGGCTGAGGCCGCGCTCTGCACCTCCAGTGGCATGGCGGCCGAGCTGATCGCGGTACTGGCGGCGTGTAAGGCGGGCGATGAGATCGTCTCCATGCTCGACATCTACGGCGGCACGGTAAAGCTGTTCCAGCAGATACTCCCACGTTGTGGGATAACCGTGCGCTTCGTTCCGTATCACGACATCGCCAATGCCGGGAAATATTTCAGCAGCAAGACGCGCCTGCTGTTTCTGGAGTCGCCCACCAATCCCACCCTGCGCTGCGTCGACTTGAAGGCCCTGTGCGAGCTGGGCAGCAAGCGCAAGGCCTGCGTTCTGGTGGACAACACCTTCGCCACGCCGGTGCTACAGAAGCCGTTGGAGTTGGGCGCGGACATGGTGATCCATTCGGCCACGAAATATCTGGGCGGGCACAGCGACCTGACGGCCGGCGTGCTGGCGGGCTCCAAGAAGTGGATGGAGGCGGCGCGGGCCATGATGATCCTCAGCGGCGGCTGCCTCGATCCCGGCTGTGCCTACCTGCTGCTGCGTGGCCTGAAGACGCTGCATGTGCGGGTGGAGCGTGCCTGCCGCAACGCGATGCAGATTGCCGAGATGCTGCAACAACATCCCAAGGTGTCGCGTGTGTACTATCCAGGCCTCCAAGATCACGAGGGACATGAGATCGCCAGCCGGCAGATGAAAGATTTCGGCATGATGGTTTCGTTCGATATGCGCGACGGCGGGCGGGCAGCCGAGCGTTTTATCGATAGTCTGACATTGTGGTATCTGGCGCCAAGCCTGGGCGGAGTGGAGTCGACCGTGTCCTATCCGGTGCTGACTTCGCACATCGGCCTCAGCGCGAAAGAGTTGAAGCTGCTCGGAGTTTCGCCCGCCACGGTGCGCTTGTCGGTGGGGATTGAAGATGCGGGTGATCTGCTTGCGGATTTGCGGCAGGCGCTGGATGAGGCGTGAGGAAAGGGTGGTAGAGGGGAGAACGGCCAGACCGTGCCATCTTTGAATCAACCTTGGCCCTGTCACGATTGCGATCTTGCCTTGTATCAGGGGACGGCTTCAGCCGTGCCGAATTCGAGCTGAAAATTTCCGGGCTTTTAGCTCCTGCCCACCGTTTGCAGGGGCTGAAAGCCCTTCTCCAGCTCAGCATGTTCCGTCCCGACTGAAGTCGGGCCCTGATACAAAGCCACGCAGCCGCACCACATGGAACTTTGCTCCGCATCGCGGGTTGAACATCATAAAATTATGGCGATGCGGGGAATTCAAAGCTTTGTCGTGTTGCTGCTGGCAGTATCGTGTTCTGCCGCCCAGACTACGCCCGCGCCCAGCAGTGCCGCGAAATCTGCGAGCAACTCCGCAAAATCCGCGAATGCCCCATCCTCGTCGACCGACGCCTCAGCGAGGGCCACAAAATCTGCCGGCATCCCATCACCGGCCCCCACTCTCTCGCAACAGCAAATTCAGGCGCTCATTCGCACCGCCGCCGACAACGATCTCGAGAACGACAAGAAGCTCCGCAACTACACCTACGTCGAGCGTCAGGAGATGCATAGGCTCAACGGCAAAGGTGAGGTGAAGTCAACCGAGATCGAGACTTCCGACGTGCTCAACATTTATGGCGAACAGGTGCAGAAGGTCGTTGCCAAGAATGACAAGCCGCTCTCCGCCAAGGATGCCAAAAAGGAAGACGAGAAGATCCAGAAGCTGATCGACAAGCGCAAGAACGAATCAGATTCTGAGCGGAAGAAGCGGCTCGCCAAGGAAGAAAAAGATCGCGAAGACGAGCGGGCGTTCGTGCGCGAGGTAGCCGACGCATATAACTTTACGTTCGTTGGGACGGAGAAGTTGGGTGGCCGCGACAACTACGTCATCGATGCCGAGCCCAAGCCCGGTTACAAGCCCGTTCGCAAAGAAGCCAACATTCTGCCCAAAATGCGATTCCGGGTATGGATCGACAAAGACGATTCGCAGATGAAGAAGATCGATGTGCAGATCATCGATACGATTACGTGGGGGCTTTTTCTGGCGAGGCTGCATAAGGGATCGCGCGTCGTGGTGGAGAACACGCGCGTGAACAACGAGGTCTGGTTGCAGCAGCATGTCGCGGTGAAGGTCGATGCGCGATTAGCGCTGCTGAAGGACTTCAACGTCGAGGTGGACGTCAGCGATCGCGACTACCAGAAGTTCCGCGCCGACACCAAGATTGTTCCTATTGGGGATTTGCAGGAACACTAGGTATGTGCTCCGGTGCATAGATGCACCATTCTGGTGTATATTGGTGTCATGCCCGCGGCCAATCGAAAATCCGCCAAGCCCATCAAAGCCGTCCGCCGGAGCGTTTCGCTGCCTGCTGAAGTTGAGAAACAAGTTCATACCATGGCTAAACGCCATCGTCTTAGCGAAAACCGGATGCTGATCGAACTGATTGAACAAGGTATCGAGGCCCGCAATCAGAAGGAAAAGAATTTCTTCGCGGTGGCCGAGCGCTTCCGGGCGGCAACCGAGCCCGAAGAGGTAAAGCAACTAGGCGATCAGCTGGGGCGGATGGTCTTTGGTGAGTAATGTCGCAGATTGAAACCTGGCCTAGAATACCCGCGGCCATTCGCAACCATCTCGTCGAACGGATGCGCGACCGTAATATCAGGGTGAGGATCTCAACAAATTGCGGCAGTGGATGGAGTCGAAGCCGGAAGTGTCGGAAGGGCGCTGGTTCAAGGACTTTGGCTCCTTCAAGCTTTGTGGCGAAGGCAAGTATCCCAAGACGCTCCTGTTGCCGGGCCAGGTTGCCACCGGCCAACCGCTCTAACCTCATCGCCCCCTCCCCTTTCGTTGACCCTCAATTTCGCCGCGTAGTAACATCAAACCAACCGGGTGGAACGCAGGAGAAGGGCTGTTTCGGATTGCTGCAACGATGACACTGCTGCGCGATATATTTCCGGCCGTGGTTCTCTTCCTGCTTCTGTTAGCAGGATGCGAGAGCGACCAACCTAAAAAGACTGCCACCGTTCCCCCGCAGGCCAACGCTCCAACCGTTACTGCTCCCGAAGCCCAAAAGACGCCCTCCGCCCAGGCAAAGACCAGCACCCCCGCAAACACGCCGTCCAAGACCACCGCCGATCCGGCAGAGGCGCTGATTGCGCAGGCTGAAAAGCAGTACGCTGCCGGGCAAGCTAACTATCAGGCCGGGCATCTTGAGGCCGCGAAGGCCAGTTTCGACCAGGCCTTCAACACCCTGTTGAGCAGCAACTTAGACGTTCGCAACGATGAGCGGCTGGAGCGCGAGTTCGAGAAAGTAGTCGAGGCGGTCCACGAATTGGAGATGGTGGCGCTGCGCCAGGGCGACGGGTTCACCGAGCAGCGCTCCGAGCCGGCGCCCATCGACGAAGCCAACGACATCACTTTCCCCGTCGATCCCAACGTCAAGGCCAAGGCCGAAGCTGAGATCAAGACCACCAAGTCCGACCTGCCGCTGGTGATGAACGACCAGGTGGCCATGTTCATCAACTACTTCTCCAGCCCGCGGGGCAAGGCCACGCTGGAACATGCCTGGGCGCGGTCGGGCCGCTACAAGGCCATGATCCAGGAAGTTTTGAAACAGGAAGGCGTTCCGCAAGACCTGATCTACCTGGCGCAGGCAGAGTCGGGCTTTCAGCCGCTGGCGCTATCGCGGGCAGGTGCTCGTGGGATGTGGCAGTTCATGGCCGGGTCGGGCGAGATCTACGGACTGGAGCGTACCTGGTGGGTCGACGACCGGCAGGATCCGGAGAAAGCTACGCGCGCTGCGGCGCGCCACCTGAAAGATCTCTACAACCAGTTTGGCGACTGGTACCTGGCGATGGCGGCCTACAACTCCGGCGCCAGCACGGTGCAGCATGCGGTGGAACGTACCGGTTACGCCGACTTCTGGGAGCTGTACCGCCGCGGCGTTCTGCCCCAGGAAACGCGAAATTACGTTCCTATCATTCTGGCTGTCACCATCATTGCCAAGAATCCTGAGCAGTATGGGTTGGAGCGGGTGAAGCCGGAGCCGGCGCCGCAGCTGGACCAGGTTTCCATCACCTATCCGGTAGACCTGAGGCTGGTGGCCGAATGTGTGGACACGTCAGTGGACTACTTGCAGGAGCTGAATCCCAGCCTGCTGCGGATGACCACCCCAAAGGACCAGCAGTTCACCCTGTATCTGCCGGCCGGATCACGCCAGAAGTACGAGACCACGATTGCCGCTATCCCCATGGATATGCGGACTTACTGGCGTTATCACCGGGTGGAATATGGCGACACGCTGCCTTCGATCGCGCGCAAGTACCACACTTCGACGACCTCCATCGCCGAGGCCAATAATCTGACCGACGACGAGGTGATAGCGGGCACCAAACTCATCATCCCGATCAGCCCGAGCCATACGCAAGCCGTCGCGTATTCCCATAAAGCTACTCATTACAAAGTACGCAAGGGCGATACCGTCGATTCGGTGGCCGACGACTTTGAGGTCCCGGTCGACAAGTTGCGCAAATGGAACCATCTGCGGGGAACAGCGCTGACCCCGGGGCGGATGTTGGTGATCTACAAGCCGGCGTCGTCAGAAAGCGCCGAGGCGGATCCGACCGAGGGATCGAGCGCGCCAGCCAAGTCGGCATCCAAGGCGTCCTCAAAAAGCAGCAGCAAGTCGGCCAAGTCCCGTAGTGCCGCCGAGGCCGCCAAGTATCACACGGTGAAGAAGGGTGAAACCCTCAGCAGCATCGCCGAGAGCAATCACATCTCGGTTGCGGCCCTGAAGCGCGACAATCCCAAGCTGACGGCCAATGTTCGCGCCGGCGAAGTGCTCCTCATCCGCAAATAAACCGCTGCCTAAATTGTGCTTCTACATTTTGCAGATGCGCCCTTCCCTTTGCTCCAATGTTCTGCTACAACAAGCGCGTTGCTCTAAATTATCGGGTCCGCGGTCGAGCGGAGCGAGCTTTATGCTGTGCTATAATCGCGCGCCTATTGAAGCGATCTTTGCGGTATAAAACCGAATTTTGCCTTGCGAGCTGCCTCCGTTCAGTTATGCGGAGTCCGGCAACATCAGGAGGACAAGCATATGACGTTCGATGAAAAGCTCTACGCTCGTAGAGACGACGAAATGGATGACTACGGAGACGGTTCCTACGGCGAGAACCTCGAGGACGAGGAATACGAAGAGGAAGAGGAAGAAGAAGAGGAGCCCGAATCGGTCTCTGTGGTAGAAGAAGAAGTCGAAATCGGTGAGCCGGAAGTCTCCACCGAAAGCCGGGCCCCGGAGCCGCCCGCTCCCCGCAAGAGCGCTCCCAAAAAACCAGTGGTAAAGAAGGCTGCCCCGAAGACCGCCAAGACGGCTCCTCCTAAGAAGGCGGCCAAAAAAGCTCCTGCAAAGAAGAAGGCTGCCAAGAAAGCTCCAGCAAAAAAGGCGGCGAAGAAAGCTCCGGCAAAGAAAGCTGTGAAAAAGGCTGCCAAGAAGCCGGCCAAAAAAGCGGCGAAGAAAGCAGCCAAGAAAGCTCCTGCAAAGAAGAAGGCCGCCAAGAAAGGCCGCCGCCGCTAGACCCGGTTTAACATTTCATCAGCCGATGCAGCCGTGGGCCTAACCTGCGGCTGTTTCATTTTGAAACCTCAGCGCACAGACGCATGCAATACAGCTCACGCCGCGAACGTACACAGGGCACGCGGGAACGTGACCGGCGTACCTGCGTTCCTGCGGCGAACCGGCTAGCATCGGCCTGCTTACTGATACCGCGTCAGCGCAGACTCCAACGACTCCAAACCCCCGGACGCTGGATATGCTGACGCGGTTTTTTGCTCGCTGCATTTGCGACCTGGCGGTTTCGTCCCCGTGTTCGATACCAGACAGACAATGTAAGACATGTCGAGTTAGACTCGTCGACATCCGAGTGAACACCGAGCGCCAGGAAAATGGAAGCCCAACATTCCCAAAGCGACGCCTTTCGTCGCACCTCCGTCAAACCTGCGCAGAGCGTCTGCAAGGGCTGTCTCATTACCCTGAAAGCCCCGAACCTGGAGATCCTGGAAATTGCCGAAGAAGTGCATTTGCAATTTTGCCCGGCGAAGGATCGGAGGTCGGCAGCCCAGTCTGCAACCTGATTGGCGAATCGGGCCTCTGGGCAGAGGCTACTCCGGTTTGACGGGCACCACGTGATTCATCAGGATCAACTTCCCACCACTGCGCGCCAGTAGATAACTACCGCTCTGGCGAATGTAGTCGGGCTCGCCACCTTCCGGCACCCACAGGAAGACCCGATGCGGTCCCTTCCACAAAGCTTGTAACGACGCATCATCGTCAAAGATGGCTGGCGCGTCGGGGAAGAGCGATCCGCCGTATAGATTGCCCTCGGTCCGCGTGTTGACCACGTGAATCGGCTGGCGCACATAGAAGTTCAGGGTCGAAGCATCCTCGTACGTTCCGTACGAAACGATGACGTCGCCGGGGCGGAACTCCTGCTCCACCGCATCGGCCAGCTTCTTCGACGACAGGATGGGCGAAAACATGACCAGCCCCTGGTGAACGGCGAACAGCACGAACACCATCATGAAGGTCAGCACCCAATTCGCAACCGACGCGAAGCCGCGGCGGCGATAGAGCCAATTCAAAGCGCTGCCCACGACGAGCGCGATCGCGAAGGTCGCCAGCGGAATCCGAAACAGCCCGAGCGCGCGTGGCGTCAGGTCGAAGATGTGTCCGAACGACAACGCGTACTCGTTCGGATTCTTCTTCAGCAGGTCGGCCAGATCGCTGTCAGCAGCCACACTCTTGCTCTGTAGCAGCAGGAACATCGCAGCCACAAAAACCAGCACGCCAATCACCAGCAGCGCTGCCGATCCAATTCTTCCCCAGCGCCGTTGCGGCGAATCCAGCGCCGAGTCGTCTTCCTGTGCGAGCCATCCACCGATCATCAGCGCCAGCGCGGGCAAGGCAGGCAGCGCGTAGTACTCCTGACGGGTCGAGAAGGTGAAGAACAGCAGGATGACGGCGGCCCAGATGCCATACAGCAGCAGGGCGCGCTGGCGGGCGTTCATCCCGCTGCGCCACTGGCTCCAGCGATGCGGAACGTCCTTCCACGATTGCAGCACAAACGCCGACCACGGGAATAGCCACACCAGAATCAGCGCCCAGTAGACGAGCAGCGGAACGGTGTCGTAGTCGTGAGGTATGCGCTTGCCGATGTAGCGCAGGAAATGTTCGTTGACGAAGTAAAACCAGAAGAAGCCGCGCGATTCACCGGCAGCAGGATTCTTCAGCCCGGCGACGATGTGCCAGGGCGCGGCAATCACCAGCAAAACTACGGTGCTGGAGATGAGACGCATGCGCAGCAGGTGCTTGAGATTGCCGGTCAGGATCAGGTAAATGCCGATGATCGCGGCCGGAAAGACAATCCCGATCAGCCCCTTGGTCAGCACGTTCAGAGCGACGGTCGCGGCCAGTCCCCAACACGATGCAATCGACGGCGTCTCTTCCGTCAGCGTGCGCAGGAAGAAATCCATGCCCCAGGCCAGCCACAGCGCCACCAACATGTCGGGAATCAGAAATCGCGTGAACAGATACGGCCCGATCGATGTTGTGAGCACGATCGCGGCCCAGAAGCCGGCACGTTCGCCCAGCGTCCGTCGGCCCAGCGAGTGGGTGACCAGCAACAGCGCCAGCACGCCGAGGATGAGCGGGATGCGCGCAGCCCAGTCGCGCACGCCGAACACTTTATAGCTGGTGGCCATCCCCCAATACAGTAGCGGCGCTTTTTCCAGGTAGCGTACGCCGTCGATGTAAAGCGTGCTCCAGTCGTGGCGCGCCATCATCTCGCGCGCGGCCTCGGCGTGCACGGAATCGGCATCGTCCAGCAGCGCCGGACGAAACAGCCCAGGAATATAAATGATCGCCCACAGCAACACGATCCAGACAATGTGCCGCCGCGAACGGAGATGCTGCGGGGTTTCCAGAGACGAGGAAGCTTCGGAAGCCGTGGAAGAAATCATGCTGCGATTAAGAAATTCCGATTATATGGGAACGCGGCGGCCACGATTGGGTGCGGCTCGTCCCAGCCATTGCAAAAACAGGCAAAAACCGCGGGGGTAGTGCAACGTCTGTGCGACAACCCCCCTCCAACGATGTTCAAGAAGAAACCGCCACTCGCTATATCAACTCCGATGAAAAGGAATAACCTGCATGAAGAAAATTGTGACACTCGCGTTTGCACTGATGTTCTCCGCCTCGATGTCGGGCTTTGCCCAGTCTAGCGGAAGCGGTCAAAGCTCTTCGGGATCGAGCATGGGCCAATCTGGCAGCTCCAGCGGCCAGTCCACCATGGGTCAATCCGGCAGCTCCACAGATCAGTCGGGCCAATCTGGCCAAACCACCAAACATAAGAAGCACAAGAAGAGCTCGAGTTCGAGCGGCACGTCCGGCAGCTCCTCCAATAGCGGCACGATGGGGAATGGGTCGACGAGTAGCGGGTCAACTGGTTCGAGCGGAAGCAGCAGCGGCAGCGGTTCAACTTCGACGCCGCAGTAAAGAAGGTACGAAATCGAAAGGCGGCCTGCGGCGGGTCGCCTTTTTGTCGTATGGAACAAGCTTCGAAAGCGCCCAGCTTTAGCCGTGCCGTTCAGGCCTTCCCACCGCGACAACTAGCCCGAAGGGCGTGATTTGTTTTAGCCGTGGGCGTGAGCCCGCGGGCATGTCGCCTATAAAACTCCAGTCCCGTTAGGGACGGCTCAACCGCAGATCCGTTCGGCTACGCAGCCGCCGACCCGCAAAATCGGCGGGCCGAAATTCCTGGCGGCCGCTCCGCTGAGGATGACACTGGGAAAGGATACAGCCGCTTGGGCTCGCGCGGGCCTGGCTCGCCCACCGGCGCGCCCGGATCGACCGTCGGCTTGTCTGGCGGTTCCTGAATCGGCGGGGGCGGCTCTTCGCCGGGAGGAATGGGAATCGGCGGGTCTTCATCGCTGCGCATTTGCAACGGTGCGAAGTCACGTATCTCAGCCAAACTCAAAACGTTGGTCGACATTTTTCTCCTGCTTCAGAATTCTTTTTCTGCTTCGGAATGGCCGCGCGATATCAACGGCGCTGCTCCCCGGGCCGCGTGAAGCTAATCAGCCGGCAGGGGTTTGGGGTTTCCGCCAACAGCATGTGGCCGCAGCGGCCGCGAACTGACGTCCGCATCGCCGCCAACCGGCCCGCGCTCAGGATGCTGATTCAACTCGCGTCCAGCAGAGCGGCCCAGGCTGGTGAGAAACGAACGCGACACCGCCGTCTCGCTTTCCTTCCCGGTGAAGTGCCGGCGATCGCGGCTGCCGGTGCCGGGCATGACGCGGTTGGCTGCGCCCAGCACATCACACATCGCGCCCGGCGCAATGCCGTGCGCCAGCGCCAGCAAATTCGCTTGCGGGGTCAGGATGATCTGCGATGTTCCGCGGGCGACGGCGTTGGCGATCTTGCGCGCTGCACGATGCGCTTCCATGGCCGCCATGGGGAGCGATGCCGCCAGCGAGAACCAGCCGTACTCCTTGTGATGGTCACCTTTGAAAATAGCGTTGGCGTGCGAGCCGGTGCGCATCAGTCCCGGCACAACCGTCGTCACCTTGATGCGGTCTTTCGCCAGCTCGGCGCGAATGCCTTCGCTGAATCCCACCGCCGCGAACTTCGCGCAGGTGTACGGCACCAAATGCGGAATCGCGACCTTGCCGCCGATCGACGTGATGTTGGCGATGCGTCCGCTGCCGCGTTCGACCATCGCCGGAATCGCTGCCAGCGTGGTGTACACCGTTCCCCAAAACATGGTGCCCATGGCTGCTTCGAAGTCCGCGACGGTTTGCGACTCCAGCGGCCCGACGGCGATTGTTCCGGCATTGTTGATGAGCACATCGACGCGCCCAAAGCGTTCGACTGCCTGCTTGATCAGCGCCTCGGCCTGACTCTGGTCAGTGACGTCGCAAGGCACAGCCAGCACCTCCGCGCGCATGGCCTGCAAGCGCGTTTCGGCTTCGCGCAGAATCTCCTGATCGCGTCCGCAGATGACGAGCCGCGCGCCACGCCCAGCGAACTCCTGTGCCAGCGCGAAGCCCAGGCCGCGCGAGCCGCCGGTGATGACCACGACTTGTCCAGCGAAACCCGGAACAGCGCGAGCGCGCTTCCACAAATCGCGAGCCAGCAGAGCAGCGCCAATTCCTGCGGCCGTTCCGGCTACACCGAATCCTGCCGCCGACGCGAGTAAAGCATTCTTCAAACGCACTTCATCCTCCCACTTGCTGCGAACCGGTTAATCGTTTTCGGCTTTCACCTGCCCAAAATTCAGTAGAGTTACGATGGTCACGCCTCCGGCAATATTGCCCGAAGTCGCCAGCGCCAGCCAATAAAGGTAGTGGCTGAATGACACCGAGCCGGCGAACACCGCCGACATAATCTCACCCGTGCTTGCGATGCAGTGCGCGAAGTGGCCGATGCCAACCACGAAAGTCAGCAGCCAGATCACCGCGATCTGCCCGATCGTCCAATGACTGGCCGTGACCATCCACGCTACCAGCGCGATCAGCCAGCCGCCAATCACGCCGCTCCAGAAGATGTGCGGGTTGCTGCCTTGTATCGCCGACGTTCCCAGCTGCACCAGGCGGGCATGGATGGGCGCGCTCAACGCGTCAGTCAAGATCGCCAGCGCCGCAAACGTTATCGCCCCCAAAACGTTGGTGACAAACACCACGCTCCACAGGCGAGCGGTGTCAACGAAATGCCGGCGCTCACTCAGCAGGAGTGCGACCGGGTACAACGTGTTCTCGGTGAACAACTGGGCGCGGCCGATGATGACCGCGATGAATCCGACGGGATACACCATGTACGCGACGAAGGCGCTGGTGGGCGAATCGCCCAGAGCCGCCAGGGCCGCGGCCACCGCGATGCCGGTGAGGCCCATCGACATGCCGCCGGCGAATCCCGAGAACGCCAGGGCATGCGGCGTGCGCCGCAATTCGGAATGCGCGTTTTCTTCCACGCGCTCGAAAATCTCCCGCGCCGTTCGGCGGGAAGATTCTTCCGTAATAGTCGAGCCAGCTGACATGCAGGGGAACTCCTGGCAGTTAGATGCGAGTTGCGCAACCGGCGCCGAACGGGAAAGAAATTTCGCGGCTGTCATTTCGCGATTGTCATTCTGAGCGCAGGTTCGCCGCTTTTGCGAACCGGAGTCGAAGAACCCCTACCGCCGCAAAGAGCGTCGACTGAGGTAGAGGTCCTTCGCCTGCGCTCGCCTGCGGCTCTCTCCGCTCAGGATGACAGAGTGAACTTACACTTCCGCTCAGGATGACAGAGTGAATGTGAGTATGCGTTCAGGATGACAAACGCTTCACCCTTCCGAAGGGTCCGCCAGCCGCGCGGCATCATCGGCCCAGGTCGCTGCCGGCTTCTTCGCGGGAGTGGTTGTGATCACTACCACGCTGATCAAAATCATCAGCATGCCCAGCAATGTTCGCGGACCAACTGCTTCGCCGCCAAGAAAATATCCCAGCGTGACCGCGACCACGGGATTGACATAGGCGTAGGTGCCGACCCTGGTAGGCGACTCACGATGAATCAGCCACACGTATGCAGTGAATCCAATAATGGAACCGGCGACGATCAGATAAGCGAGCGCCAGCCAGGCGTGCAGCGACACGCTCTGAAAACGGAAGCCGCGAAATTCTCCCAACGCCGTCGCAGCCAAGGTCAGCAGCACGCCGCCGCTGAACATCTGCGCAGCCGAACTCATGGGCTTCGAGTCAGGCAGGGGCAACTCGCGGGTGAGCGATGCGGCTACCGACCAGCTGATGGCCGCTACCACCAGCGCAATCGCGCCCGCCCTGTCGATCGGCTGCTCACCCAAGCTGAGCGAGTGACTCACCAGCACGGCAACTCCGGCCAGTCCGAACAGCAGCGCCCCGGCCAGCCGTGCGCTCAGCTTCTGGGTGCGCAGAAAAATAATTTCGGAGAGCGTCATGAAAACCGGGATGGTCGCCAGCATGACCGCGGCAATTCCCGACGGCACCTTCTGCTCGGCCCAGAAAAGCAGGCCGTAGTCGAGCATGAAGATCATCGCAGCCAGCAGGGTCGCCGAAGCCCACTGCCGGCGGCTCGGCCAGGCGACGCCACGCGCGCGCGCCCACATCAGTAGAAAAAATCCGGCCAGCAGAAATCGCATGGCTGCCAGAACGAACGGTGGTACCTCGCGCACTCCAACCCGAATCGCCAGGAACGTCGAGCCCCAGACGAAATACACGATGCCGAAGGCCAGCACGGTCTGCCAGCGGGGGGCGCGCGCGATGGAATTCATGTGAAACTCCCGGCGGGACACGGTGCCCACAGGTGCAGTAGATTCTCGCGACGCGAGCCCCGACGCAGCTTTGCCTATCAGAAATTGTTATGAGGCAGAAAGTTTTGTTTATCGCGCCGCATCCCTGTGAACGCACGCGTGAGGTTCTCTTTGTGCTTTGTCCCGTGCGAAACTTTCGCTGACAGAAAAGCCGGAGCGCGCAGCCCCGGCGTTATCGGCGATCCGGGTCGCTTTTACTTTTTGCCTTGCACGGCCGTCAGGCACTGGCCGTAGAGATCGAGCAGGTGGCGAGCGTAATCTTCCGCCTTGGAATCGTTACCCGATTGAAAGCCCGCGGCCGGCGAACTGGTTCTGCCATAGCCGGTCGTGACAGCAATGAATTTCATCATGTCCAGCGCAATATCCTCATTGCGCCGGGTGCCCGGAGTGGGCATTGCCGGTTCATCCATGATTGCCAGCCTCCCTTGCGGATAGCAAAATCATAGCAGACGGGCGCAGCCCTACACCTCAAAGCCGACGTGGCAAACCCGCCCCACAATGTAGTCGGAAAGAGTTCGGCCATGTCCAAGGCGCAGCAACTCGACCGCGCCCAGAGGTTGGCGCGACTGCAACACAAGCTGGTCGTCGATGAGGGAAACATGCCGCAAAGCGCAGTGTCCGGCGTACTGCACGGCGTACACGTTGGGCCGCATCCGGCGATAAGGTTGCAACGAAACGTAATGCCGGTCGATCAGCAGCGCGGCTCCGGCTACGTTCATAGGCAATACCCCTTGCACCCCGGTCGGGTCCAGCCTTAAGACGATAAAGCGCTGCCAGTCCAGCCGTCCGTGTCCGAGATAGGGACGCAAGCGCCGCAGAAAGGACTTCTTGAAGCCGTGGGCCTCCAGAATCTGGCTGGCACTGAAGTTCGGCAGCGCAGCATTTTCCGGGGCCACCCGGGCCACGTTCTCCTGCCCGCCCGGAAGCGGCGAAGGCGCCACCCGGCGCTGCAATTCTTTGGGATCGACCAGGTCCAGCACTTCGATTCTTAAGCTGTCGAGCAGGCGATCCATCGACTCCAGGCTGAGGCCGCGGCGCGCATTCAGGAAGTTGGAAAGATGTCCCTGAGGAAATCCGGCGTCGTGGGCCAAGGCAGCGCCGGTCAACTCTCCCCGCCCGATACGGCCCCGGATGTGCACGCGCAGCTGATCCTGCAAGTCAAGAATCTTCATTACGAGGTCATTTGCTGAATGCAATACATGTACTTTAGTAATATCCTTAAAGCAATAATTTTGTTGACTCTCTTGATTCCCCTGTGCAAAAGTTAAAAGCAGCTCAAGGTTCTGCGGTTCGATTTGAGGTGAACCGATTCATGCAGAATGTGCCACCGAACCTGGAAGACCACAGCTTCGCCGAGTTCCGGCGCAAGATTCGAGAAGCCGAACTGCTCTCAGCGGCCACTGAGAAGCTTCTCCGGACCTTGCGGTTCTCCGGACGGTTGAGCGTCGTTGTGAAGAATGGAAGCATTTTGAAGTCCGGATACGAAGAGGGCTATTTCAGCCGCCAGCTGGATGAGCGGATGATACCTTGAGTACCGGGCCGCACCTAGGCTAAGGGCCCGAGATATAAGTTGCCATCTTACTTCCTTATTTCGCTCTCGCCTTGGCCGGCCGTTCTTCACCTAACCAAATAACGCCTAGCAGGTCATCGTAAAACAAACGAGCCCTGTGTATCAGTCCTGCACCCTCCTTGGACTGAGCGCAGGGCTTTCTTTATTGAGGCAATTCCAAATCGACAGCAAGGGACACAAATGGAACCCATAGCTTACGAACTGAAATATTGCGAACGCTGCGGAGCATTAGGATTGCGCCGCGCCTGCTCATCTGAGTCTTACTGCGAACCATGCGAAAAGCTTCTGCTGCATCATTTTCTGCCGGAGCAGCGCAGCCGCCGCTGGATGCGGCGGGCGAAGAGCAAATTGCCGGTCGCCCAGCCGGACCCCGCTTCGGCCACTTCCGGGTGCAGGAGGGTGGGATGAGATTCTCCAAGATCGCCAGCCAGCGAGCCCACGCCTTGTTTTTGCAAACCGTCAATTCTTCGCCAGTCGCAGTGCCGCCTTCGCACGGCTCATCTCAAATCGATCCCCCGCCGGAAATGATTTGCTATCGCAGCCAGGCGCTCGCCATCGTTCGGCACTTCTTCGAATTGTCCAGCCAGATGGGCCGTCTGCCCTCGCTGTTGGGACGGGAGTTCTTTCGCGCGCGCGTCTCGCACCACGCCGTCCCCAGCTTTGAGGACCAGATTGTTTTTGCCCGCGATGTCGAGCTTTGTCTGGCGAAGCTGAACGCTGACCACTCGGATGTTCTGACTCTGGTGGGGCTGTACAACTTTTCCAATGACGAGGTGGCACAGATGCTGCACCGTTCGCACTCGGTGATTCATGAGTGCTTCGCTGCGGCGCTGGATGCCATCGCCGAAAAGTTTCTGGAAGCTGGCTTGTTGTTCGCCGATCGTCCTGACCGCCGGCAAAGCCAGGTCAGCCGACGTGGTGTGGCAAGCGCAAGACTGCCGGGGAAAAAGCCGCCCAGCAGCGTGAAGCTGCTGGAAGTGGGGCAACGTACCGCAGGTTGACGGCTGGGATCCTGCTATGAAAGAAGGGCCGTCTGTCCAGTCTGGTTTGCGAACTCTGGCCCGCCGACCGCGGCGCGCCTGCCCTGCGCTATACTATGCTTTTGCTGGCGTAATTCGGGGTTTTTGCTGGCGTAATTTGGGCCGCGCCGCAATCGTTTCGTTGTCCTAATTTGCCCATCTCATCCCACCAGATCGGCAAGCAACTTGCTGCGAATCCATTCGGAAAGGCTCTTTGCGTTCAATTTTGCGGCTGCGCTCAACCGCTCAAATTCCGCCTTCCCCAGCCTGATAGGCACAATCTTGCCCTTGGCTTCACCCTTGGGCAGCTTGGGGCGTCCGGGCTTACGCTTCTTCGGGGTTGGCATTCCTCAACTCCTCTCGGATTGCTGCCCGAACAGCCATTGCAGCCGACAATACGGGCGCGATGTGCAGAACGGTGACGTGCTTTTTGGGATTCGCAGGGTCGTCTGTATCGTGCGACCACGCATAGACTCTGGACGCTCTGGGATGGCCGGAAAGCTCAAATACTTCCACGACGCCATCCCAGACCGTTTCGCCCATAAATGTCTCTTTTACCGGGACACTATTGACGTGAGTAGGCTCTGCGCCGTGCAAGCGCCGGATAACGTCGCGCAATTCGGAGATGTAATCGTGGGCCATCATTCCGGGCACTTCACCTGGAAACTGACTTCCAAAGTCTTGCCCTTTAGGGCATCGCGCAGCGCGGGGAGTTCTTCGAGGAAATTGGCGAGGTGTTCAAGTTCGGTATTCTTGATGAATCCAGAACTACTTTTACAATGCGGGCAAGACTTAGTCAGGGCCTCCACAATATCTTCGCGCTCTATTTTCCCTGATGGAATACTCGTAGCGCCCCCGCATTTACCGCATTTTAGGTGTAGAGATTCGATCTCGGCAGGGTTTACAAGGCATATTTTTACAACCATCATGCTGTTGCCTCCAATAGATCGCCAACCGTCCAGAAGCCGCGCTCTACACCAGCAGCCATCGCCGGAGTGCAGCGCAGTGTATTGTGACGTTTTACAAAGTTGTAATAAGCGAAGTGCAGCGCAACGGCTGCCTCGAAGTTCTCGCGCTTCTTGCTGAAAGCCAGCGTGAGGCGAGTTAAGCGACGCATATGCAGTCGCGTGGTGGCGTTCAGGCGCTCTACGTAGCTGGTGGAAATCAGGCGCTCATTTGGGTGTCCGGTAATGACCTTCTTCTCCGAAGAAACAAACTCCGGGGCGCTATAGCGGCGATTGTCGCTTACTTCTTCATGGCCATAAGTTTTCACGATCTGCGCGAAATCCACTTCCGAACCAAAGGCGCTTTCTACGGCTTCCACATACGCTCTGAGCCCGTCCGTAGAGATTTGCACCCGATTGCGCATCCGGCTTGCTACGTCGCTTACAAAAGCCTTTGCAGTGGTAACGCTGCGGTCGCCAACCGTGAACGCGGGAACCAGCTTGGTGTCAGCATCAATTGCGCAGAACGTCCAAACGTTGCCGACTGGCCTAGGTTCGTCCAAGCGAACGTTGCGCTCTTTCTTGCCGACGAATCCCCATATTTCATCCATCTCTAAGCGCGTGCATGGCAAATCGCGCATCTTGGCATCCATGAGCGCCGCGCAACCGTTACCGACTTTCACGCCAAGCCGCATGATCGTATCGCGGTGCACGCCCGTCATGCGCTCGATTGAGCGGATGCTAGAGCCTTCAGCCAATGCGCTTATTGCCGCAATCTGCTTGTCGGTACTGAGTACGTTTGCCATGTGTATTAATGTAATACGGTAATAGCGGGATGTCAATAGTTTTTGTGTTACAATTTCACCGCTATGTTGAAGTATATTGCGGTGTTCGCTGTGGTTTTCGGGCTGGCAGTCTACATAGCCCGTCAAGATGAACGCGCCGCCCAAGAGCGCGCAAATAATCCCCCCATACCTAACAAGAGCGCTGTTCCCGCTGAAACGAACAAAGATCATCCCCAAGAAAACGTAGAAAATGCCGAATGGAACACCCCACGTTGGTATGGCTTTTTCAGATGGCCAAACGGGACGACGACATGGGCCATTATCATCACCCTGTTGGCTATAGCGGAACAAACGAGTCAGATCAGAAAATCGGCTAAGGCCGCAGCTGATAGCGCCGAGGCCTTCCTCACTTCTGAGAGGGCTTGGGCTTTGCTGACTCCTCAGCTCGTTGACAAACTCCAACCCACGGGCAAACACCACGGCATGTTGTTTAAGTGGGGGATTAAGAACGTGGGGCGAACCCCGGCGAGAATCGTAGAAACCGAAACTAGGGTGTTTCGTATCGCGCCAGTAGACCTTAAAAAGCTCCCCATCCCGCCCCATTATGTTGGGCCACCCATCGCCATGAACAACTTTCTCGTTGTTCCCAATGACTCGATTCCGGTTGCGTGGCTGGTTGAAGACGGGGAGGAATTTACCGAAGACGACATTGACGCCATTAGGGATGGCGCCAAACTTACCCTTTTCGCTCACGGGTTTGTGACATATCTCGACACCTTCGGCAAGAGACACACCACCCGAGCCTGCCATACCTACATTTGCCGTGGAGACGGCGAAGATGGGTTTGAACCCTATGTTTTCGCTCCACCCGAGTACAGCGAGTGCGACTAAGGCGGCCAGCGCCAGAATCCAAATTAGGACACTACCGACACTACCGTTTCGTTGACAATGGCGGCGGCCTTAGTCTATTCTTAAATCTTTCGTAGTCCTGCGTTTGCCCGCCTGAAAGTCATTGCGCATTCAGCGCTGTACTGAGCGGCTCTTTCGCGGTTTTCAAATTCTGGGAGAGTTTAAAGATGTCAACCTATTTCCCCAAAGGGGAAATTGCGCGCAAGTGGTTTGTCATTGATGCCGACGGCCAGACACTGGGCCGCCTGGCGAGCCGTGCGGCGCGCATCCTCTCTGGCAAAGACAGCCCTAAATACACGCCTTTCATGGATACCGGCGACCACGTCATCGTGATCAATGCCGCCAAGATCCGCATTAGCGGTCTGAAGGCTGACAGCAAGGTCTACTACAACTATTCGGGATACCCTGGTGGCATGAAGGCCGAGGAATACAAGAAGCGTTTGACGCGCAAGCCCGAACGGATCGTGGAAGAGGCCATTACCGGCATGCTGCCCCACACCAAGCTGGGACGCGCCATGGCCAGCAAGTTGAAGGTTTATCGCGACGACAAGCACCCGCACTCGGCCCAGAAACCGGAAGCGATCGCTGCTGTCTTCGCCAAGCGCGCCGAGCGCGCCGCAAAACAGGCTTAAGTCCGTCGGGACAGCCTAAAAAGCAGGTCCCTCGACTGCGGGCAGCAGCAATCGCCTAGCGCTCGGGATGACACAGAATAGGAATATTGATCGATGGCAGAACTGGTTCAGTATTACGGTACGGGTCGGCGCAAGTCGAGTGTGGCCCGCGTATTCCTTCGCCCCGGTAGCGGCGAGTTCAAGGTCAACGGCAAGGGCTTCGACGAGCACTTCGTGACTGAAGCGCAGCGCATCATGGCGAAGTCGCCATTCGTGCTCACCGAGACCAGCGGCAGCTTCAACATGACCTGCACGGTCAGCGGTGGCGGCGTCAACGGCCAGGCCGGCGCGGTGCGCATGGGCGTTGCTCGCGCGCTCCAGGAGTTCAACCCTGAACTGCGTCCCAAGCTGAAGGCTGAAGGCTTCCTGCGCCGCGATGCTCGCGGCAAGGAACGCAAGAAGTACGGCCAAAAGGGTGCTCGTAAGCGCTTCCAGTTCAGCAAGAGATAAACAAGTGGTTAGTGGATAGTGGATAGTTACTTCCACCAGCCGATAGGTTTTACTATCGACTGATCACTAGCCACTATCCACTCGCTCTTTGGTTCCGGGGGCGAGCGGATCCAAGCACTACCAACCGGAACGAAATCTTCCCGCACTCAAAAAGGCGGGTGACGGGGAAAGCAATCCTGAGCCAACCGGCCGCGCAGGCCGCCGCAAAGGATGCAAGCACCTAGGAGGTAGCTTGGCAAATATCACCATGAAGGAGTTGCTCGAAGCTGGCGTTCACTTCGGGCATCAGACGAAACGCTGGAACCCTAAGATGAAGGAGTACATCTTCGGCGAACGCAATGGCATTTACATCATCGACCTGCAGAAGACGCTGAAGATGTTCAAGGAAGCGTCCAAGTTCGTGCAGGACATGGCCGCTGAGGGCAAGCTGGTGTTGTTTGTAGGCACCAAGCGCCAGGCGCAGGACGCTATCTCCGAAGAAGCGACGCGCTGCGGCATGTTCTATGTGAACCAGCGCTGGCTGGGCGGACTGCTCACCAACTGGGTCACGGTGCAGAAGTCGGTGAAGCGGCTGAAAGAGCTCGACGAGATGGCCACGGATGGCCGCTACGAACTGCTGCCGAAGAAGGAAGTAGTCAAGCTGGAGCGCGAGCGCAAGCACCTCCAGGCTAACCTGGCCGGCATCAAGAACCTGAATCGCCTGCCTGACACGCTGTTCGTGATCGACTCCAATAAGGAGCAGATCGCGGTGAAGGAAGCGCGCAAGCTTGGTATCCCGGTGGTCGCCGTGGTCGATACCAACTGCGATCCCACGGAAGTGGATTACGTGATTCCCGGCAACGACGACGCGCTGCGTGCGATCCGGTTGTTTGCGTCCAAGATTGCCGACTCGGTGGTTGAGGGTTCGCAGGCCGCAACCGACAAGCAGATGGCGGACATCTCGGCCGGCGTGCAGTACAGCGAATCTGCTGAAGCCGCTGCCGCAACCCCGGAAGGCGAAGAACCTACCCGGGCTTCCATGACCAGCGCCGACGAAGCCGAAGAGGTCAGCATGGAAGAAGTGCTGGGCAAAGGCGGACGGCGCGCCGCAGCTGAGAATACCAGCGCGTAAACATCTGTTGAGGATTTGACGAGTGGTTTAGCGGCCCGCGCGTCCGATCGAGCGCGGGCTTGCTTTTTGAAGGCCGCTGTTCGCTTATCGCTCTTCGCCTCAGAAGCGCACCGCGAATAGCCGGCAAACTGGAGTTTCTTAAAGACGTACCTCCTTCCTTTTCTGGCGAAAAGCGAAGGGCGAATAGCGAACAGCGAAAAGGATTCCCGAACGATGAGCACTACATCCGTGAATATTTCAGCCGCACAAGTCAAAGAGCTTCGTGACAAGACTAACGCACCCATGATGGATTGCAAGAACGCCCTGACGGAAGCCAAGGGCGATCTCGAGGCAGCCATCGTTCTGCTGCGCAAGAAGGGCATTGCTACCGCCGCCAAGAAGGCGACTCGCGCCACCAGCGAGGGTTCCGTAGCCAACTACATCCATGCCGGCGGCAAGATCGGCGTGCTGGTGGAAGTCAACTGCGAGAGCGATTTCGTGGCTCGCACCGAGGACTTCAAGAACCTGGTACACGACGTGGCCATGCACATCGCCGCCACCGACCCGCGCTTCATCCGCAAGGAAGACGTCACCGCCGATGCCTTCGAAAAAGAGAAGGACATCTACCGCGCGCAGGCTGCCCAGACCGGCAAGCCGGCTCCGGTGATCGAGAAGATTGTCGAAGGCAAGATGGCGAAGTTCTACGAGGAGGTTTGCCTGTACGAGCAGCCCTTCATCAAGGACCAGACCATGACGGTCTACCAGTTGATCGCCAGCGTGGTCGGCAAGCTGGGCGAAAACATTTCGGTGCGCCGCTTCGCCCGCTTCAAGGTCGGCGACGTAGGCGAGACCATCGCGATCAGCAAGGCCGGCGACGAAGCCAGCGAGTAAATTCGGGCAAGTAACAAACGGCCCACACGATGACGTAGTACAAGCGTGTGGCAATTAGCGAAATACGATTGAGCACAGGGCGGGAGCGATCCCGACTGTTATGCTTATGCAGGGGATTGCAATGCCTGTAGAAGTGAAAAAGGCAGTAGAGCTCGCTCGCGGTTTCTTGTCTGGAATTATGGGAGTTGCCCCACCTCAACTTCTGCTTGAGGAGGTCGAGCTCTCTGACGATCAGCAGTTCTGGATGATAACTTTTAGTTACCCCGCCCCTGAAAATACGTCCATTCAATCTATGCTCGGGGGAGGCCGGAACTATAAAATTGTTAAGCTCCACGCAGACACCGGCGAATTTATCTCAGTCAAGATCAGAACTTTGGCTGCAGCATAATCCATGCTGCAGGCAGGTGAATTACTCCATGCCTATGCCAGGCGCGGCGTCCTTGTTGATTCAAACCTGTTGCTCCTCTTTTTCCTCGGGGCTTATGATCGAAAGCAAATCCGACAAAATAGTCGATTAGCAAAGTTCACTGAGGAAGACTGCGTGATCCTCGTGCGGATACTCGACCGGTGTAAACCAATAATTACCACGCCTAACATTCTGACGGAAGTCAGCAATCTGTCGAATGGCATTCCTGAGGTCGAACGGAAGGCATATTTCGCTTCCATTGCGAGGCAGTTGCTGATTCTGAAAGAGGAGTACTTGGGTAGTATCTCCGCCCTGGCAAATCGCTGGGCGCGATTCGGGCTTACTGATGCAGGAATAGCTGTAATTGCAAAGAATCGTTACCTAGTCCTTACCGACGATTTCCGCTTGTCTCAGGCCTTGCAAACTGAGGGAATTGACACTCTCAATTTCAATCATCTTCGAGAAATTAATTGGCGACGCAATAGTTGAGTAGTCTTATGCGTGGCGGCTTCAGACTCGACCCCGCGGATGCGGGATTCGAATGCCCGGCTCTTCCATCAGTTCCATCGCGGCCCAGGGGAACCGCAGGTCCCTCCACTCGGGCTGAAGCCGAGGGTCGGGATGACAGCATTCCACTTTGAAAGGGCGCAGCTTCACCTGCGCCGTCACGACTTCCCTTTATGTTTCATCCCCGAGGAGGATTTTAGTATCGGCGCGAGAACATCTGTCGTCCCTACGGGACTCGTATAATTTCCGACTTAACCCAGCACTCCGCCATCCCACCCCAATTCGCGCAAAAGCAGCGCGACTTGGGGACCCCGGTTCGGCTGCGTGCTGGGCTAAGCTGTTCCGCGCCTACGGCGCTGGTTTCCAGCCCGTTGTACCTGGTGGCGATCGGCGGGGAGCTCGTAGCCCACTGCCCGTGTGGAACTTCAGTTGTCACGCAGCCACTTCAGCCCGACGAGGGATCTGCTGTTTGTATCGTTCAGTGGAAAACATAACCGCGCCATCGAACTGCAGATCCGTTCGACTGCGCAGTCGCCGGCCCGCAAACTCGGCGGGCCGAAACTCCTGGCGACCGATCCGCTCAGGATGACAACTCACTGGCTGTGGAGCCTTGAAGGGGAACGGCTTCAATATCGGCGCCGCCACTTACGACCCTTTAACCGCCGCCAGAAACACTTTCCCAAATTTCTCCAGCTTCTGCGCGCCAATCCCTGGAATCTGGGCCAGCGCATCCAGGGATCCCGGCGCCACTCGCGCGACCTCGCGCAACACCGAATCGTGCGCAATGCAGAACGCCGGCCACTTCTGTTCCGCCGCCAACTCGCGGCGCACAGCCTTCAGTCGCTCGAATCGCTGCTCAGCCGCGTCGTCCAGAGGATCCTCGCCCAGCATCGCCCGCTTTACTTTCGTCTCACGTCGCTTCCTCTCGCCCGGCGTCCCACCTTTCGACGTCGGTGCAGGCCGAACGTCGCCGCGGCAAACATCGCACACGCAGCGCTCGACCGGAGCCCTGTCGCCGAAGTAGTCCAGAATGGCGCGCCGCCGGCAACGCGAGCGGTACGCGTAGCTGAACACCTGCTCCAGCTTCTGCCGGGCATGCGACTGCAAGGTTGCCACCTGCGGGGCGGAAAGCGACGAGTTGTTCTCGCCAATCTTGTCGATGAAGAATTCCTGCGTATGTTTGTCACGCGGGCTGCAATAAAGGATGCACTGCGCCGGGCGGCCATCGCGTCCCGCGCGGCCCGCTTCCTGGTAATACGCCTCCAGGCTGGAAGGAATGTTGTAGTGCACCACGAAACGGATGTCGGGCTTGTTGATGCCCATGCCGAACGCGTTGGTAGCCACCACCACGGCGCCGGCGTTCGCCATGAAATCTTCCTGACTCGTGCGCCGCGAATCCTGATCCATACCGGCGTGATAGGCGCGCACCGTGCGCTGCGGAAAGCGCTGCTGAAACAACGCCGCCAGCTCCTCCACCAGCCGCCGGGTAGCGCAGTAAACGATGCCGCTTCCCGCCTGCACGGCGAGCCCACGCAACAGCGCCGCGTCTTTCTCCGACTCCTTGTCCAGGCGCCGGCAGGCATAGGTCAGGTTGGGACGGTCGAAGCCGGTGACGTGTACCTTCGGACTGAGCAACCCCAGCATCTGAACGATGTCGTTGCGAACGTTGGGCGTGGCTGTCGCGGTCAACGCCATGGTCGCCGGAGAACCCAGCTGCTGGCGCACTTCGCCCAAGCGCATGTACTCCGGACGAAAGTCGTGTCCCCAAAAACTGAGGCAGTGAGCCTCATCCACCACCAGCAGCCGCGGTCGAAGTTGCGGCAGCAGCCGCTGAAACGATGGAGCCGCGAAACGTTCTGGCGCAAGATACAGCAAGCCGGTGAAGCCCTGTCGCAACTGGCTCAGCACCTGTGACTGCTCGGCCGACGACTGCGAGCTGTTCAGCAACAGCACAGGCACGTCGAGCGCCTGCAACTGGCACACCTGGTCCGCCATCAGCGAGATCAGCGGCGAGACCACGAGGGTAAGTCCTTCGAGCAGCACCGCCGGCAACTGAAAGCAGAGGCTCTTGCCCGCGCCGGTCGGCATGACGCAGACGACGTCGTTGCCGGCGAGCACGTCTTCGACGATCTCCCGCTGATGCGGCCGGAATTCCGCCAGCCGAAACGTGCGCTGCAAAAGCTCGTCAAGACGATCCATGAGTCACTGCCTTTACTCTACCCGCTGCGTCGGAGGAAATGTTGTGACGCGCCAGAAAAGTGAAAGGACGGGGGCCGCGAAGGAACTGCTTCGTGGATTTGGGAAGGGAGCCTGTTTTACTCTTCGCCTCCTTCACAAAATTGAGGCGTCGAGACCGGCGATAAATCGTATTCCGTCGATCTTCAACTTCTTCAATGCTGCGTCATTCGACAAATAAAGATCGACATTCGCGGCGGACGCGCTGGCCAGGTGAATCGCGTCGGCGGGCGACACTTTGCACTGCGCGCGAATCCTGGCGTACCGTTCGGCGGCATCACTGTTGAAGGGAAGCAGGCGTACTGCGTCGCTTTCAAAGTATCTGCGGATTTGCCACGCCTGCTCCGGCTGCCCCGCTTTGTATACCCCAGTCAATATTTCTCCCAGAGTGAATACGCTGGTACACAGCTGATCGCCTCGCTCGGTCATGTGCCGATGAAGCTTCTCCACCTGTCGGGCATATTGCGGATGCCCTTCCAACCAGTAGATGAATAACATCGTGTCCCAATAGACCAGGCTCACTTTTTCTCCGCTCCGTCGTGTTGGTAGAACCGCTCACGCTCACGTCGCAGGAATGCATCGCTGCCACCGAGTGCCTGTAGAGTGCCCTTCAACAAACCTCGCAAGCTCGCAAAGTCGGCTGCGGCCGCGTCCCCTTTGGGCGACTCGTGGTTATCCAGCAGACGGTACGTGAAGGTCACCCGCGTACCCATTCCGGACGGAGGCCCGGAAACCGACTCGATCGCGAGGCCGTTCTTATCCAGCAACATTTTGGACCGCAGAACGCTGCACACATTAGGAACACGGTTCTTGAGCCGGAGTGCGCGATGCACATCACCGGCGTTGATTTGCAGGGTCTTCGCGCCCTTCCGTCGAGCGCTTTGTATGTACTCTCTCACCACATAGGACCGAATGGCATCCGCATAAGTCGGCTCCATGAGCTCCTCCCCATTGTCGTACTACAACAAACATAACATAACATACATAAACATAACAATGATCGTCGCTCTCCTAAAGCCTCCGCCCCTGCTGCTACACTGAATTTGTACTCTGCATAGGACTTCACACGCATGGATGTTCCGGTCTACAAACGCATACTGCTCAAGATTTCCGGTGAGGCGCTGGCCGCCGGACAGGGCTTTGGTGTCGACAATCAGCGGGTACACGAGATCGCGGCCGAGCTGGCCGACGTGCACAGCCTGGGCATCCAGATCGCCATCGTGGTGGGAGGCGGCAACTTCTTCCGCGGCGTGGCCGAGCAGGCCAAGCACATGGATCGCGTCTCCGCCGATCACATGGGCATGCTGGCGACCGTCATCAACGCCCTAGCGTTGCAAGATGCGCTGGAAAAGCAGAACGTCTTTACCCGGGTGATGAGCGCGCTGGAGATGAACCAGGTTGCCGAACCGTTCATTCGCCGCCGCGCCATGCGCCATCTGGAAAAAGGCCGGGTGGTGGTCTTCGCCGGAGGCACCGGCAATCCTTACTTCTCCACCGACACCGCCGCCTCGCTGCGCGCCATGGAAATTAAGGCTGACGCCATTCTGAAAGCCACCAAGGTCGACGGCATTTACTCTGCGGATCCGGTGCTGGTGAAAGACGCCACCATGTTCGACGAAATTACCTACATGGACGTGCTGCGGCTAGGGCTGCGGGTAATGGACGCCACCGCCATCGCCATGTGCCGCGAGAATAACTTACCCATCGTGATCTTCAACTTGAACCAGCACGGCAACATCCGCCGCGTGGTGACAGGTGAGAGAGTAGGCTCGCTGGTGCATCAGGGCTAAGCAGCAGTTCGACTCGTCGCTGAGTTCCGCGCCGCAGCACTAATAAGGTGCGAAAATCCAACAGAGGCTCTGTAATTTCCAGAACTGCCCCGGACAATCGGGTTACAATCGCCGTAGTTCCCCGGGAAGCTATTGTATGGCTGAGCAAGACTACAAGCCAGCAGAACGGGTTCCAGTGTCAGGTGTATACCGGGTCGAGCATAATGGACACCGGGAAGCGCACGAAGCAACCCTGCTGGAAGACCAGGTCTTTCCTGCGTGCGCGGTCTGCGAAGCCAGAGTGCGATTCACCCTGAAGCACCGCGCCCTGAACATTCGGCAGGACAAGGATTTCGCGGACCGGTAAGCGTCTGTCGAACTAGGAGTAATACTCTCGCACGAGTCGCGCCAGCTTTTCGATGCGCGGGGGTTTCTCTGTCCCGTTGATGGAGGATGGTCTCCCCCTTCCCAAAAAGAAAAACTTACGTTAAGTTGCTATTACCCAGAAAGCAGAGAACCAAGTTTGGGGGATCCTCGATGGCACCCACCCGCGCACGAATCCCAGGTAGTTCCGCGCTTGTAGCCGCTGCTGAACGAAAATCCACGTTTCAACTGCGGCCTGGAGTGATCAAGAATCCCGGACACAGCGGGCGCAGACCGAACGGCCGGCGTTACCGCTCAGGCGAGGTGGTGCGCCAATCCGGCATCTACGAAGTTGTCCATGAGCGCGAGCATCGCGAAACACATGAGGTCGTAATGATCAGCGGCGAAACCTTCCCCGCCTGCGACACCTGCAAAGACAAAGTACGCTTTCGCCTGATCCGCACCGCACCGTACATCTTCCAGGACGAAGACTTCGAAGAAGAGCAGTAGGAAGGGCAGTTGTCAGTCGTCAGGTTGCGGTTGTCGAGTTGCGGTTGTTGGGTTGCGGTTGTTGAAGGGGCGCAGCTTTAGCTGCGCCGTTGGAAGGTAGATAGAGAGCCGAGTCCCGTAGGGACGGCAGCCTCGCTGTGCGGGTCAACAACTCCCTCGACTTCGCAGCGCAAAAGCGGCGCTCAGGGATGACAATCTTTGCTCGCACTTTCATCCAAGCGTTCTCAGATTCCGCTTGACGGCCTGCTGCGCCATCACGTATATCTCAGGCCCCCGCCAATCTTGCGCGTCGTGGCCTGTGCGCGGCCGGTTTGTTGTCGCCGTGTGAACCCTTGCCTCGCCGACAAAGGGGACAACCATTAACCCGATGATTGCGGCGATGAGGGGGAACGAACCGGAGATTCGGCCAGGGCCGGCCGCGGTTCTGCCAGCAATGTCCCTCATCCTCGATCAACTGAATACACTTTCGAGAGGATACCCGATATGAAGAAATTGTCCGCGAAACTTGCCGCCGTGTTGTTTGCCTTCGCCATCCTGAGCCTGACGCCCGCGCTTATCGCTCAGAACGGGATGGGGGGCGACAATCCCGACAAGGCCGAGATGATGGAGAAGCTACAGAAGATGTCGACCGCATTGCAGCTGTCTCCCTCGCAGAAGCAGCAGATGGCTCCCATCCTGATGGAAGAGGCCACTCAGATGAAGGGACTCAAGGCGAACACCTCGCTGCCGCCGATGCAGAAAGCCATGAAGATGCGGCAGATCGCCAACACCGCGGACAGCAAAGTGAAGCCTATCCTCAATCCGCAGCAATACGAAAAGTGGGAACAAATTCGGGCGCAGGAACGCAAACAGATGATGGAGAAGATGGAGAATCAGTAAGCCGGCTCAACCGGTCTTGGCCCTGCGCTCTTCTTTCAGGCGCACGAACCACAAGTAGATATCGTCCACCCGCGAGATATCTTCGTTGAGCACGGGCTGGTCGGCATAGGCGACGATATCTGATTCGCTGTGGCGGCGCTTCAGGTTGGCGACGACCTGGTAAAGTTCGTCCACCTTGGAGTGCATGATGCGCAGGTCGGCGACGACCCTGATCTCATCCACGTCGAGCCAGCGGCCGCGTGTGCTCTTCGACCCCGGTACCGATTTTTTCGTAGCCGTCATTGGCTCTCCCTGCCTGCGAGTCGGCAGCCGTACCGGCTTGCTCGCTGCGTCAGTATAACTCCCTATTCGCAGCCGGCGAGTGCCCAGCACGGTTCCCCGTCCGGCGCTTCCCGTCAGGTACTCTGATGCGAAATTTCTGATCCGCGCTAGCGTCCCAGTCCCAGACGCGTGGCCAGCCGCTCGGGAAGATTGGCAGCAACGATTCGGGATTGTGCGCCGGCAAGATCATACGGTACGCGATAGAAGGTGACACTGGCCGCGCCGTTGGCATCGCTTTCGTAGAGAGCGAAGCCGGCGCGCCAGTCGTTGTCGCGGGGCTGACCGACCGAGCCGGGATTCAGCAGGTAGCGCTCGTCAGCCGCCAGCTCGATCTTGCACTCGACCAGGCCGTCCTTTTTGTAATTGAGCGCGAGGGAGCGGGTCTTGCCGTCCTTGTAGCCGAAGCCGCCTTGCAGGTGGGTGTGGCCAAAAAAAATCTTGTCCGGATGATTGGGCAGGTGCAGGTCGAATCCAGCAGTCGAGCTGTTGAGGACGTACTCGTCTTCGTCGCGCGGCGAGCCGTGCACAAACTCCAGTCCAGGAAATTCCTCGACGCGCAGCGGACCGCGGGGCAGGCTGCGCAGCCATTCCAGGTTGTCGGGCTGCAAGTTGATCTGCGTCCACTTGGCCGACATGGCGGCGACCAGGTTGAACTCCGACAGGTCGGACAATCCGGCGCAGGCGCGATCATGATTGCCACGCACCACCGGACACTTCATTCCGCGCACCCGCTGGCAAACTTCATTGGGCGAGGCGTTGTATCCCACCAGGTCGCCGAGATTTACCACGCTGTCGTACGCGGGCGCGGCGTCCAGGCAGGCGTCAAGCGCCTCCAGGTTAGCGTGCACATCGCTGAGGACCAGCAGGCGCATGGCTCAGCGCACCTCCGGCGCAAGCACGGGACAGCGGGCAAAATGTCCGGCAGCCACTTCGACCAGCGGAGGCATGGCAGTCGCACAGCTGGCGATACGCCAGTCACAACGCGGCTCGAAGGCGCAGCCCGGCGGCAGAGCAGAGACGGGTGGCACCGTTCCCTCGATGGTGTCCAGCGGCTTGGCGCGATCGGAGCGCAACGTTGGCACCGAGTGTAACAGGCCGCGGGTGTAGGGATGCGCGGGATGCTGAAAGACGTCGGCGGCGCTTCCCATTTCGACCAGGTTCCCGGCATACATCACGCCGATGCGGTGCGAAACCTGCGACACCACGGCGAGGTCATGGGAGATGAAGAGCATGGCCAGGGAGAATTTTTCGCGCAGTTCGGCCAGCAGGTCAAGCACCTGCGCCTGAATGGTGACGTCGAGCGCGGTGGTGGGCTCATCGGCGATAAGCAGTTGCGGCCGGTTGACCACGGCCATGGCAATCATCACGCGCTGCCGCTGTCCGCCGGAAAGCTGATGCGGATAGTCGCGCGCGCGCCGGTCGGCATCGGCGATGGACACGGTGCGCATAGCTTCCACGGCCATGCGCCAGGCGTCGGACTTGGAGACGGCGCGAGGCCTCAGGCCAGCATTACGGTGTGGAGAATCCAGAGCTTCGGCCTCTGCGCTGGTAGAGCCTGGTTCGGTTTTGAAGGGGCGCGGCTTCAGCCGCGCCGTAGCAGCCCCCTCCTTGTTGTCATCACGAGCGGACATCAGTCCGCGAGGGATCTGCTGTTCCGAGGTACCGGAAGCGCCGGCGTCCGTTTTGAAAGGGCGCACCTTCAGGTGCGCCGTAACCTTGCCGTTTTCATTCGGGGCTTTAGCCCCGGCGTGCGCCAAGACGGCTTCGGCGATCTGGTCGCCCACCCGCATCACGGGATTCAGCGCGGTCATCGGCTCCTGGAAGATCATGCTGATGCCGGCGCCGCGGATGTGCCGCATATCGGCCTCGGGAACCGCCAGCAATTCCTGGTCACGAAAGCGGATGGAGCCGCCGATGCGCGCCTGCGGCGGCAACAGGCGCAGGACCGCCAGTGCGCTGACCGACTTGCCCGAGCCCGACTCGCCCACCAGTCCTAACACCTCGCCCGTTTCGATGTGAAAGCTCACATCGCGGACAGCGCACACCGTTCCCTGGGCAGTAGCGAATTCTATGCCGAGATTGCGGACCTCGAGCAGGGCAGGCACATGGCTATGCTAGCAGGGCGGCGGGTCGTGATGAAGGAAAGCACGTTGGCGCATCGGACGTCGATGATTCATTGGAACCAGTCTCGCGCAGCGAGACGGAAGAGCTTAGCCCAGCCTTGCAAGGCTGGGTAAACGTTTCACGGAACTGGAGTCCCGTGGGGACGGCAGCCTCGCGGCGCGAGGAACAGCAGGTCCTTCGACTGCGCCCAGGATGACAAGGAGTGATTGTTGCGGCGGTAGAGGTCCTTCGACTACGGCGCGCAAAGACGGCGCGCCTCCGCTCAGGATGACAAATCCAATAAGGTTGGCTGAATGCCCACAACTGAAAGACAATTACTGACGGCTGACCGCTGATAGCTCTCAGCTGGCTACTGACTGCTGGACACTGACTACTGACAACTGACAACTGACAACTGACAACCGGTTTACCGCACTTTGCCGTACATCACCTGGTCCAAAATTTCGCCGTTCTTGATGGCGCTGCGCCGCAACACGCCTTCCCGCTCGAAGCCGGCTTTTTCCAGCACCCGCATGGATGCCACATTGTGGGAGAAGGCGGTGGCAAAGATGCGCACCACGCGATAATGATCGAACGCCCAATCGCACGTCGCCACCACCGCGCGCGTGGTCAGGCCGCGTCCCCAATAGGGTTCGGCGAGCCAGTAGCCCACTTCCACGCTGAGCCGCGCGATGTCGACGCCGATCTTGAAGCCGATGCCGCCCACCGCTTCACCCTGGTACTCCACCGCAAATGATGTTGGAACATCCTGCTCGCGCACGTAGTTGAGGTAATCGAGGGCATCGCGGCGGGTATAGGGATAGGGAAACTGGTCGCGCAGGTTGGCGGCGATCTTCGGATTGTTGGCATAACGCAGCAGTGCATCGAGGTCATCCCTTCGCCAGGAGCGGACGCGAAGATCACCCAGGTCGAGCAGCATAGTTAGCATGTTGCTGCACCGAGCGCGCAGAGCGCAAGTCACGCGCCGCCCGAAGAGCCGCTGGACGCGGGGAAACAGCGGAGATCACCGGCCGGAGTTGGCTCCCGATCTACCCGGCTGCTGCGTGTCTATGGTGTGAATCATCCCTAACGGATAACAGTTATAAGATAAGCTGATAGCTATCGCCGGTAACGGCAGCGCCAATCCCAAGGCCCTCAACCTTGAATCCGAAACCATTACGTCAGAACCCGACGGCCTCCGCTCCGCTCGAAGGGCGAAACCGCATCTTCGGCACCGGCGAGATGGCCGACCGCGTCCGCGCCTTCGACTGGAGCCAGACGCCGCTGGGTCCGATCGCGCAATGGCCCGAGACGTTGATCGTCACCGTGAACACCATGCTGGGAACCAGGCACCCCATGTTCCTGTGGTGGGGCGACGAGTTGACGCAGGTTTACAACGACGCTTACCGGCCCAGCATTCGAGGCGGCAAACATCCCAAGGCTTTGGGCCAGGCGGGCCGCGATTGCTGGCCTGAGATCTGGGCGGTAATCGGGCCGCAGATTGAAGGCGTGATGACCCGCGGCGAATCGACCTGGCACGAAGATCAGCTGATCCCGATTTACCGTGACGGCAAGCTGGAAGATGTTTACTGGACGTACAGCTACAGTCCGGTCCGCGATCCCGAGGGCATGATTCGGGGCACGCTGGTCATTTGCTCGGAGACGACGGGACGCGTGCTGGCCGACCAGCAACTGCGCGTCAGCCAGGAGCGTTACAAAGCGCTGTTCGAGTTGGCATCGGATGCGGTGTTCATCGCCGATGTCGACGGCTTCATCACCGAAGCGAACGTCGCGGCCGGCAAGCTGCTCGGGTATGAGCGCGAGCAACTGCTGGGACGAAATTACGCCGAAGTGGTGGCCGACAGCGAGGTTCCGCGGCTGTGGAAGGCGCGCGACCAGTTACTGAACGGCGGCGTCAGCGTTGAGGAATGGCAGCTGATCATCGCCGATGGTTCGACCATTACCGCCGAGGTGAGCGCGGCCATCCTGCCCGACGGCCGCTGGCAGGCGTTCGTGCGCGACATCTCCGACCGCAAGCACATGGAACAGGAACGCGGAAAGCTGCTCGGCGATCTGGAGCGCGAGCGTTCGCTCTTTTCCACCATCCTGAAAAATGTTCCTTTAGGAATTGTGTTCGCCGAAGCGCCTTCCGGCAGGATCGCGTTCGGCAACACGCGCGCCGAAGAGATCCTGGGCCAAGCTACGCTTTCCGGTAAATCGATCGAGCCCGGCTCGTCGTGGGAGGCGTATCACGAAGACGGTCGCCGGCTGGAGAACCACGAGTACCCCATGGTGCGCGCGCTGCGCTCGGGCAACGCGGAAGCCGGCGAGTATCAATACCGGCGCGGCGACGGCAGCCTGCTCTGGATTCGCGTTATCGGCGCGCCCGTGCGCAACAGCGCCGGCGACATCACCGGAGCGCTGGTCGTCATCAGCGACATTGATCAGCAGAAGCGCATCGAGGCAGCGCGCGATGCGGCGGCAGAGCAGCTGCAACAGGTGATGGAAGTGACCACCGACGCCATTGTCAGCCTGGACCGCAACTGGCGCCTGACCTACCTGAATCGCCGGGCCAGCGAAATTCTGGCGCCGCAAGGCGAAGTGCTGGGAACGGTCCTGTGGGAAAGCTTTCCGGCAACCGTGTACGAAAATTCACCTTACGTCGAAAACTATTATCGCGCCATGAATCAGGGGGTCGCGGGAGCCTTCGAGGCGTATTATCCCGAGCCGCTGAATGTCTGGCTGTATGTGATGGCGCGGCCTTCGAAGGACGGCATCATTGTGTTCTTCCGCGATGTGACCGAGCAGAAGCGGGCCGCGTCGGCTATGATCCAAACGGAAAAGCTGGCGGCGGTGGGAAGATTGGCCAGCTCAATTGCGCACGAGATCAACAACCCGCTGGAAGCCGTAACCAACCTGCTCTACCTGAGCGAGCACGCGGCCAACCTGGAAGATGCCAAGAATTATCTGGCGACGGCGCAGCAGGAGTTGGCGCGCGTCAGCAACATTGCGACCCAGACGCTGCGCTTCCATCGGCAATCCACCAATCCGCGCGAGACCTCGTTGCAGGACCTGCTGGAAACCGTGGTCACACTTTTTCAGGGCAGGATTGGCGGCGGCGGCATCAGGATCGAGCGGCGTTACCGGACTGAACGCAAGATCGTCGCGTTCGGCGGCGATCTGCGTCAGGTGTTCGCCAACCTGGTCAGTAACTCGATTGACGCGTCCCCGCGCGGTGGCAGAATCCTGATTCGCCTGCACGACTGCTGCGACTGGTCGGGCGCCTTCGGCGTGCGCGTGACGATTGCGGACTCGGGCATCGGCATGGCCCCCGAGACCCGTCGCCGCATCTTCGAACCGTTCTTCACCACCAAGAGCGCAACCGGCACGGGCCTGGGATTGTGGGTCAGCTCCGAGATTCTGCGCAACCATCATGCCCGGGTGCGCGTGCGCAGCAGCCAGCGTCCCGATTGCCACGGAACAATTTTTTCGATTTTCTTTCCGGCGGATGGGACAGGATAATGCGGTTGTCGGTGGAACAGTTGTCAGTTGTCAGTTGTCGGTTGTCCGTTGTCAGTTGTCAGTTGGGGCTGACAGCCACGTAGCCGTCAGCTCTCAGCCAACTTTATGGATTTGTCATCCTGAGCGGAGGCGCGCGGGTTTTGCGCGCCGGAGTCGAAGGACCTCTACCGCCGCAACAATCTCTGCTTTGTCATCCTGAGCGCAGCGAGCCCCAGGCAAGCGCAGTCGAAGGACCTCTACCGCCGCAACAATCTCTGCTTTGTCATCCTGAGCGCAGCGAGCCGCAGGCGAGCGCAGTCGAAGGACCTCTACCGCCGCAACAATCTCTGCTTTGTCATCCTGAGCGGAGCGAGCCGCAGGCAAGCGCAGTCGAAGGACCTGCTGTTGCCTGCCGTCGCGAACCTTTATTTGAAGCGGTCAGCTGCGGCGTTCCAAGGCGAATCGAAGTTCTAGTTCCGCAGAGACGCCGTCGAAAAGCAGATTCATTCGACTCTGCGGCCGCTCCGCTCAGGATGACAAAGCAGAGATTGTCGCGGCGGTAGAGGTCCTTCGACTCCGCCGCGCAAAACCTCCGCGCCTCCGCTCAGGATGACAAGGTAGAGCTTATTGCGGCGGTAGAGGTCCTTCGACTGCGCTCGCCTACGGCTCGCTCCGCTCAGGATGACAAAGCCATAAGGTTAGCTGTTGGCTGAGAGCTGATCGCTGACGGCTGACCGCGATAGCTTTTGGCTGATAGCCGAGAGCTGGCAGCTGATGGCTGACAACTGTTCCACCGACAACCGCCCACTGACGACTGTCTCTAAATCGACATGACTTCTTTCTCTTTGTTCTTGGCCAGCTCTTCCATCTTCTTGATTTCGTCGTCGGTGAGCTTTTGCATCTGGTCGAGGGCGCCGCGCTCTTCGTCTTCGGTAATCTTCTTGTCCTTCATCGCTTTCTTGATGAAGTCGTTGCCGTCGCGGCGGATGTTGCGGATGGCGGTGCGGTGCTCCTCCAGAATCTTGTGCAGATGCTTGACCATTTCCTTGCGGCGCTCTTCGGTCAGCGCAGGCACCGGCACGCGGATGAGCTTGCCGTCGTTCATGGGATTCAGGCCGAGGTCGCCGCTGCGGATGGCCTTTTCGATGGCGCCCATCAGGCCGTTGTCCCAGGGCTGCACGGTGATGAGTTGCGGTTCCGGCGCGCTGACGTTGGCCAGTTGGTTCAGCGGCATCTGCGAACCGTAAGCGTCCACGGTCACTCCGTCCAGCATGTGCACTGACGCGCGGCCGGTGCGCTGCGAAGCCATCTCGCGGCGGAAGTCCTCGACGGCTTTCTCCATGCGCGTCTTGAGCTGCCCAAAACTGTCTTTCAATGCGGGAATTGCCGCCATCGTAACTTGTGCCATAGATAGTTCGCCTCGGGATGAAGTCGGAAACCCTCGATTATAAGCTGTTGCGGGGCAGACGTCGAAGGGGGAAGCAGCGGTCAGTGGTCGGCTGTCCGTATCAGTTGGCATGCTTCCATGAAAGAAGGCAATGTAGAGATTGTTGCGGCGATAGAGGTCCTTCGACTGCGCTCGCTCCGCTCCGGATGACAAATCCATAAGATCAGCTGAGAACTGACCGCTGAAACCTGACACCTGACAAGCGCAGCCCGACAACCGGCAACCGCCTTCAGTAACCTCCGCCCGCTAAGGCGAACGCTGTACTTTCTCGCCTCATCCCGCCTCGCCCGTATCGCCCTTCAGCGAAACTACGGAGTTGCATCAGGGTTCAACTTCGATACACTTCCTGCACCGCCACCATCACTCTGGCCAGTGACAGCACCACGGCCGCACTTCGCCTCGCCACCGTCATCGAAGGAGGACCTATGCAGAGGGCCGAATCTCATCCTCGCTTCACGACGGGCGGCAATCGCCGCGCGCGTCCCTTTCTGGTGCCGACAGACCCGCGCGTCCGCCAGGTTTTGCAGGCAGTCGGCGAGGGCGAATCGCGCAGCATCGAGGAACTGGCGCGGCTGGCCAACCTCAGCAGTTCGCGGCTGTCGCATTTATTCAAGGCGCAAACCGGCATGAGCCTGCAAAACGTAATCAACCGCCGCCGCCTGGAGATCGCCGTCGAACTGCTGCGCAACACCTTGATGCCGGTGAAGGAAGTTTCCTACCGCGCCGGCTATCGTCACGCTTCCAGCTTCGTGCGCGCCTTCCGCAACCAGTTTGGCGCCAGTCCCAGTAGCTATCGCGACACATCAGCGACGGATGCTAACCAACAGCGGATTTGACTACGCAGTTTTGGTTGACGAAACAAATCGCGCTGATGCATCGTGTCTCATCGTTACTCAGAAATGAACGGGCAGAAATCTTCGCCCGTCGCGATAGCGCCGAATCATAGCTTGCGTCGTATCCAGCCAGCGCCGGGTTCGTTCGTCTGACCACTGCCTCGTCTGCGCCGTCGACTTCGTCGGATCGCCGTTGTTTGACTGCCCGAAAACAGCTTGACCGGTAAACCTCCGCCCAGCGTTGGCGGCCAGACGGCTCCTAGCGAGCCTCAGGAGAACCTCATGTCTTTGATGGACTGTACGGCTTCGCCAAGAACTTTGCATCTCAAAGCACGACACCGCAAATTGCTTTCCCCATTGATCGCCGCTATCGCCGGCTGCTTGCTGCTGCTCATCCCGGAAGCCAGCATGCAGGCGTCGGCGATCCACAACAACACCGCAACCGATCCCGGCGTGCGCAGCGGACCGCCCGGAGCAGGCGGCGCTATTGCCGGACTCACCAGCAATCAGCTGTCCTTCTTCAGCGCCGGCCAGGCCAACTTTGTGCAGGTCGACTCCGTCAGCGGCACCATCCCCAACACCGGCAACGGCCTGGGTCCGCGCTTCAACGCGGAAAGCTGCGCCCAGTGTCATGCCCAGCCGGCCATGGGAGGAACCAGCCCCTCGGTGAATCCGCAGGTTGCCGACGCCAACGATCAGGGCGCGACCAACCAGGTGCCCTCGTTCATCACCATTAACGGCCCGGTACGCGAGGCGCGCTTCCCTTACACCCTCGACCTGCGTCACGTTGATGGCGGCGTTCATGCGCTGTTCACCATCACCGGCCGCATCGACGCCTCTGGCTGCAACATCACCCAGGACAACTTTACCGAAGCCGCGCAAGAAGGCGACCTGATCTTTCGCATCCCCACTCCCGTTTTCGGCGACGGCCTCATCGAAGCCATCAGCGATGCTTCCATCACCTCCAATCTGAACTCGAATCTGAGCCAGAAACATAATCTCGGCATTGCCGGCCGCCCGAATACCAGCGGCAACGACGGCACCATCACCCGCTTTGGCTGGAAGGCGCAAAACAAGTCGCTGACCATTTTTTCCGGCGAGGCTTACAACGTCGAAATCGGCGTGACCAACGAGCTGTTCACCACCGAGCGCGATCAGACCGCGGGCTGCCAGTTCAATCCCACGCCTGAGGACGCGACCAACTTCGATCTAAGCGGCACCGCCATGGTCAGCGATGTAGCCCGCTTCGAGATGTTCATGCGCTTCCTCGATCAGCCGACGCCCGGCCAGGGTTCGCCCTCGACCCAGCACGGCGGCCAGCTCTTCAGCCAGATCGGCTGCGCCCTGTGCCACACGCCCTCGTTCACCACCGGGAGTTCGTCGGTGGCCGCGCTCAGCAACATTCATGCGAACTTGTATTCGGATTTGCTGCTGCATCACATGGGACCCACGCTCGCCGACAACGTGAGCCAGGGCATTGCGGGTGGCGATGAGTTCCGCACCGCGCCGCTCTGGGGACTGGGGCAACGCATCTTCTTTATGCATGATGGCCGGACCAGCGACCTGGTTCGCGCCATCGGATTCCACTCCAGCAGCGCCAACCGAACCTATCCCAGCTCCGAAGCGAACGGAGTGGTCAACAACTACAACCACCTCTCGCCCAGCGATCAGCAGGACCTGTTGAATTTCCTGCGATCGTTATGAGGAAGGCAGCCGCCAGCTCTTAGCTCTTAGCTTTTACCCGGATGTATCAGGGTGCCCCATCCAAGCCGCTGTTGCTTGGGTGGGGATTCTTGTCTTCCCATGAACACGAGTTCCCCGCTCGGGTAGAGGGCCTTCGACTCCGGCGCGCAAAAACAGCGCACCTCCGCTCAGGATGACAATCTTTTATCCCTCGTTTGAGATATTCCCTTCCAATCCAAATCCGCTTCCGGCACTCACACACCTACCCTCCAGGGGGCTGTGGCCTGGGTGGGATTTTTGCTTTCCATCTCCGTTGAATCCCGGCCAAAGCCGGTGTAAAGTTCTTCGAACTACTCTGTCCAGGAATAACCAACGGACTCGCCACCCGTAACTCGCTCGCTCCCGCAAAATTTATTAGGAGGCATTATGGACGAAGCCAATACCACCATCATCAAAGCCAAACTGGCCGACGGTAAGACCATTCGAATCGAAACCTCCCAAATCCACGGCGAAGAAAAAGTCGCCGCCAAGGATTTCGATTTCCAGCAAGTTTCGGAAACCGTCAGCTCAATCGTCGACAACCTCAAGGCGACGTTGGACAAAGCC
The DNA here is from genome assembly GCA_963769235.1 of uncultured Acidobacteriaceae bacterium. GTDB lineage: Bacteria > Acidobacteriota > Terriglobia > Terriglobales > Acidobacteriaceae > Bog-257. The sequence continues at coordinate 642,201 of CAVYKW010000001.1, forward strand.
AAAGCCAAGAAAGCCAGCATCGAGTTCGGTCTCGAGATCGGGGTCGAGTCCGGACAGTTGACCGCTCTCATCGTGAAAGGCTCGGGCAAAGCCAATCTGAAGATCACCCTGGAGTGGAGCTGAACCATGCACTCCTCGATTGGCGACCTGATCACCCTGCTCCGCGATTGCGTGGTTGCCATCAATCATGGCGGAGACAAAGGTACGGGATTCTTCGTTGCCAAAGACCTGATCCTGACCTGTGCGCACGTGGTGTCTGACTCGTCGGACCAACCCATCGTGGTGCGCTGGCATGGCGAAGACAAGCAGGCTCGCATCGAGCGCATGGGCAATGCGGACGATCTGGACTTCGCCATTCTCCGCCTGGACGCGGGCTGGATTCATCCCTGCGCTCTGCTGGGAACCGATGTCATGTTGAACGATCCGTTTTATGCATTCGGACATCCTGACGGCAACTATCGCGAAGGCGGCGATTCGGCAACCTTCATCTATGAAGGTTCTTCCTTCCTTAACGCCAGCAATCCTGACACTGAGCTCTACAAATTCAAAGAAGGCGAAGCGGCCCCGGGATTGAGCGGCGCTCCCTTGCTGAACCAGCGCTCCGGCGTGGTGTGCGCGGTGGTCAGCACCACGCGCCGGCGCGACACCGATCTCGGCGGACGGGGCGTTCCGATCAGCCTGCTACCGAATTTTGCGCCTAAACTTTTCAAGCAAAACGAAGAGTGCAACACCGCCAATCCGGTCTGGAAGATGTTTCTGCAAAGCGCGCCGGCTTCGCCTGCGGCTGAAAGTGCCGCGGCAGCGAAGACCGTAGATCCGGAGAAGGCGCTGCAAGTGGCGACTTTGCGAAACGAGGCAGTGGAGGTTGAGAGCTCTCGCCTCCGCCGCCAGCAGCGCCAGGAAAACGACATCACCCGTTACGGCTTCTACGCCGAAGAACTCTCCATCGAAAAGACCATGACCAAGGATGGCAGCTCGGTGGTGCACTACCAGGTAAACAACCTGGTCACCACCCGTGATGCGCTGATTGGCTTCCGCTTTCTCTTTAAGTCAGCGGCGGGTTGCGTAGGTTTTCCCCGACTCGATCCAGGCACGCAGGAGCAACTCTTTCGCTGGGCGCCGGAATCGGAAGCGCGCGCCAAGCGCATGCCCCTGAACCAGAAACTGGACAGCGTCCGCCAACTGGCTGGAGTCATTTTTTTTGGCGAGCCTTTGCGGCGTGGTGACCCGCCCATCAGTTTTGGCTGGAGTGTGAAACTGTTGAACGGCGCCGCTCTTTCCGATTGGGAGTTCAACCACCTTTACCCGGAGAACCTGCGCAAGCATGTGAACGACGCCGAACTTCCCAGCATGGAATATTTCGCGCGCATGGTGTGGTTTCCCACCCGCTCCTTCCGGATTCGCCTGCTACTCCCCGATCGCATTACCACCGCCCCGCGGCTGAGTATCTTTAAGTGCGGCGACCGGGTCAGTGTGCCGGTGGACGAGGTGGTACGCCGGAACATTGTGCAGAGCTACGTCGACAACGAGTCGGAGTGGACGAAAGCCAATGTAAAGTGGCAGCGGGATCGCCTGGCCGAAGTCTCCGACGCACCCAAGCTGATCCAGCAGGGGCCTGGCGATTATCTGTTCAGCACCGACCTGGCGACCGTCGGCTGGAGCTATTCCCTGGACTGGCTACTCCCGGAGCAGAAGTTCGATGCCGACTTCGAAAATCTAATCAATCTTTCCAAGGAAGTGCGCGAGCGCTTGATCGAATACGCTGGCCATGACCGGCCGAACGGCTCCCATGGCTCCGAAGATGCGCTCCCCCAAAACAGCCGAACCAGCCTCGCGGACGCCGAGGCTCGTGCTCACAAAATTCAAACTCTGCTGGCTGACTTCGATCGCGAGATGCGAGACGAATACCACCGGAATAACGGCGAGCACTTCTCGGTCGCGCTCATGACGTACGATACGACCACGCATCACCTGGTGACGGTCGACGGCTTTATCGATGGCAAACGGTTCAACCACGAACAGCGGAAATTCTGGCTGCCTTTTGGATTGGGATTGGGAGGAGCCTGTTTTCGCACCGGCTCCTATGTGATGGGATACGTAAAGCCCGATCATCCCTCGGAAGAGAATCCTGACTACTACCTGGCCGTGACCGATACGATGGCCAACGAGGTACTGATCGCCATCTCGGTAGACCATCCCAAGTATTGCGAATCTACAATGCCGGTGGCTGAGTCGGTGCGCTGCCGGCAGATCATCGCCATCGTGACACTCTCGTCCACCAAGGTCACCAATGAGTTATCGAAGCTGCGCCCCGCCGAAAGCGGCAAGCTTCATCCGGCGGCAACTCAGCTTTTCGACAAGCTGCGCAGCCGCTGCCAAGGCTTGGGAACTGACTTAACAACTCTGGTTCAGCAGGAGTACTAGCGTTGCGCATCCCGGGAGCTGTTGATACCATCGAATTACTAAAGAGGCAATAATGACTACTGAATGGGTTTGGAAAACCCCTGGCACGTTCGCTATCCGCGTCCCCGACAAGCCAACTCCTGCTGCGCCGCAGCAACCGGTGAAGTATCCCATCGACTCGAACCCCTCGACTCCGCAGACGCCGGTTCCGTCGACAACCAACCGCAAGGTTTGGGGATAATTCGCGGCCCCTAAGCTTAGGGAATTCGCAACCGCAAGCTTCGGGAATACCGGGGTTCGGGAATCACGGTGGAAGAGCTCGACGACTTGGGCGTCGCCAATGACACCATCGTCATTTACACAACTGACAACGGCCCCAACATGTTCAGCTGGCCGGATGCCGCCATGACGCCGTTCCGCAATGAGAAAGATTCCAACTGGGAAGGCGCCTTCCGCGTGCCTGCCATGATTCGCTGGCCCGGTCACATCAAGCCGAATACCTGGTCGAACCAGATTGTCTCCGGACTCGACTGGTTTCCCACATTGCTGGCCGCGGCCGGCGACAGCGGAGTGAAAGAAACTCTGCTGAAAGGATGGGCCATCGGTCCGAACGGGTACGTGTTCAAGGTTCACCTCGATGGCTACAACATTCTTCCTTACCTGGAAGGACAGGCAGCCGCGACGCCTCGTCATGACTTTTTCTGTTTCGATGATGATGGCCAGCTGGTCGCCATGCGGCACGACAATTGGAAATTCGTTTTCTGCGAGCAGCGCGCTCCGGGCAACTTGAATATCTGGATGGAGCCCTTTGTCTGTTTGCGTCTGCCCAAGATTTATAACCTGCGCATGGATCCCTACGAGCGGGCTGACATTACTTCTGACCAGTACATGGACTGGCTAACCAAGAACGTCTACCTGAACGTGCAGGACGCGATCCATGCCGAGGAGTTTATGGAGACGTTCAAGGAATACCCTCCGAGCCAGGCGCCCGCGAGCTTCACAGTCGATCCCGACACCGTCTTGAAGATGCTGCAACATCAGCAAGCGGCGATGCAGAAGGATTGATGCGCCAGAGTAGAGCGGACGCGCGATGCGAAGCTGGTGAAGCGGATGTGCGACCCGAAGCTGGTAGAGCGGACGCGCGATGCGAAAAACGGTAGAGTGGGCCTGAGCGTTTGCTATAGAACTAAAGGTTCGCGTTAGCGGCGGAATATAACGGCCGAGAAACCAGCGCCGTAGGTGCGAAATAGTTTAGCCCAGCACGCAGCCGAACCGGGGTCCCCGATTCGCGCCGTTTTTGCGCGAGTTGGGGTGGGGCGGCAGAGTGCTGGGTAACGTGGGAAATCCTAAGAGTCCTGTAGGGACAACAGGGGTTCGCACGCAAACGCTTTAGCCCCCAATGTTGTCATCCCCGTGCGCGGTTCTATGAGCGTTGCAACGGCTAAAGCTGCGCCCCTTCGAACATCACCGCAACAATTGCACAGGAGAACGTATGCAGCCTGCAAGAATCTTGATCACCATGATGGCAATCGTTGTAGCCTCGTTGCCCGGGATGGGTCAGCAATCCTCATCGCCGCAAACTGCCGGCTACGCGTTTGAACGCGGCTATCCCAAGGCCGACGCCGCGCGCAAGGCCTCCGACGATGCCTTGTTCAGCCGCGCCGTGCAAGCCTATCGCTTCTGGTATCCGACGGTGTCCGCCGAAGGCATCATGAATGGCAACCGCGCGCTCGGTATCCAGGACAACCAGAGCATCAGCATGGCTGCCGCCAGCCCGCGTCAGGTCGGATTCACGCTGAATGCCGACACGCCCTATGCCGCCGCCGTGCTTGACGTCAGCCAGGGGCCGATGGTCATTGAGCTGCCGCCCGGCCCCTACATCGCGCTCGCTGACGACCATAATCAAACTTGGATTCTCGACATGGGGCTCCCCGGACCCGATGCCGGCAAAGGCGGCAAGCACCTCATCCTTCCGCCCGGCTACAAGGACACGGTTCCCGACGGCTACCATGTGGGACGATCCTCCACCAACAAAGTTCTGATCGCCATCCGCGCCTTGCCGGTGAAGGGCAATGTGGATGGAGCCCTCGACGCGTTGCGCGCCGTCAAGATCTATCCGCTGGCCACCGCTTCCCGACCCCAGCTGATGACCTTCGTCGACACCACGCAGAAAGACATGGATGCCAGTTGTCTGGCCTGGGAAGACAACCTGAAGTTCTGGGATGTTCTGCACCAGATCATCGAGGAAGAGCCGGTGGTTGAAGGCTACCGTCCCATGTATGGATTGCTGATGCCGCTGGGCATTGAAAAAGGGAAACCCTTCAACCCTGACCAGCACATGAAAGATATTCTGTTACGCGCTGCTCAGGTTGGCCGGGCGCAGATGCTGGTGTCCGGCTTTGCCAGCGAGCGTCCTGAGAGGATGGCATGGCCCGATCGCAAGTGGGAGTGGGCCGGGCTGGAGTCTGACAACGCCGATTTCGAGACGCCCGGTGGCATGGATCTCGATGCGCGCGACCGCTGGTTCATCCAGGCTATCGTCACCTCGCCTGCCATGTTTCGCCGCTCACCGGGAGCAGGGTCGCTCTATTGGCTGGGACTTCGCGACAGCGGCGGCGCTTACCTCGATGGCGGCAAGACTTACAGGCTGACGGTTCCGCAGCCTGTTCCTGACAAGCTGTTCTGGTCGGTGACGCTATACGATACCGAGACGCGTTCCATGGTGCAGACCGATCAGAACAAAGCGGCCTTGCGTTCCATGTTCGAGTTGAAAGACGTCAGCACCACGCAGCCGACCGAGTTATATTTCGGGCCGAAAGCGCCGGCGGGCAAGGAGAACGTGTGGATCAAGACCACTCCCGGCAAAGGCTGGTTCGCCTATTTCCGAATTTATGGTCCCGACGGCCCCGCCTTTGACGGCAGCTGGAAGCCGGGCGACTTCGAAGAAGTGAAGTGAGAAATCGTGCAGGCGCAAACCAGAGCGCAGTTATGGAGAAAATCATGAAGACCTTCGCGACGATTTTCGTTATCAGTGCTTTGGGTTTGTTCACCGCCTGCGACAGCAAGCCGCAGGAGAACACGACCATGCCATCCGGCCCATCCCCCACCGACATTCGCGCCATCGCCAAGGAAGCCTACATTTATGGCTTCCCGGTGGTGACCAACTACAACACCATGTACAAGCAGGCGATCGACAAGGGCAGCAAGGATTACCGTGCGCCGTTCAATCAAATTGCCAGCCTGGCGAACGTCGCCACCCCCGAAGATAAGTTCGTGGTCACGCCCAACTCCGACACACCGTACTCGTTTCTATGGATGGACCTGCGTGCCGAGCCCGTCATCGTCACCATGCCGAAGATCGAGAAAAACCGTTATTACTCCGGACAGATGATCGATCTGCACACCTACAACTTCGCCTACCTGGGCACGCGCAGTTTCGGCAACGACGGGGGCATATTCATGATTACCGGTCCGGGATGGAAGGGCGAGACGCCCAAGGGCGTGAAAGCCGTCATGCAGTCGGAAACCGAGTTCGCCTATCTCCTATTTCGAACCCAGCTGTTCAGTCCCACGGACCTGAACAACGTGAAGAAGATCCAGGCCGGCTATCACGCCCGGACGCTCAGCCAATATTTGAAGCAGCCTGCGCCCGCTGCCGCAGCAGCTGTCAACTGGCCCACGCCTTCGCCGGACATGCTGACCACGCCCGCGCTGTTTCCTTATCTCAACTTCATGTTGCAGTTCTGTCCCACTAATCCGGCGGAGACCGATCTGATGGCACGCTTCGCCAAGCTCAACATCGGAGCGGGCAAGACCTTTGACTTCTCGAAGCTCTCGCCTGAATCGCAGAAGGCAGTGACCGATGGCATTGCCGACGCCGGCAAAGATATGGATGCCCTGATGAAACAGGTGAATGCCGATGAGGTTTCCAGTTCCGACTTCTTCGGTACGCGCGCCTTCCTCAAAGGCAATTACCTGTATCGCTATGCCGGAGCGAAGTTAGGACTGTATGGCAACTCGGGCGCGGAGGCGATTTATCTTGCCTATTTCGTCGACGCCAATCATCAGCCGCTGGACGCCTCCAAGACCGCTTACACCATGATGTTCCCGAAAGGCGGACTGCCTCCGGCGAAGGCCTTCTGGTCGCTGACCATGTACGACGGCAAAACGCAGTTCCTGGTGGCGAATCCGCTGAAGCGCTACCTGCTGAACTCCACCATGCTGAAGTCATTCAAGTACGGCAGCGATGGTTCGCTGACTCTTTACCTGCAAAAAGATTCGCCGGGCACGGCGAAGGAACCGAACTGGCTGCCGGCACCGGATGGCCCGTTCTACGCTATCCTGCGCATCTACATGCCCGCGCCAGAGGTGGTAAACGGCACCTGGAAGAAGCCGCAAATGCAACCCTCCCATCCTTAGCGACCGGAGAAACCGTTCTCCGGCCCAGTTTACTAACGGTTCAAAGCTTCCACCGCGGGTTGGAGCCACGAATAGAAGAAGCGATTAACTGACGGAAACTGCGAAGCCAGCAGGCTGAACAGAGGCAGCGCCACAAAAGAGGCCATGCGAATATAGAAATCGACGCCCAACTCGCCGGGCTTGGTGTCCGTAAGATTACTGAGGATGTTATCGCGATGCATCTGGGCAAAGACTAGCCCCACCACGCTGACGACGAATGCCAGCAAAACTACGAGAAGCAATTGCAGCGCGCCTTTGGGTTCAAAGGGATATTGGCTGATGCCGATCAAGGTGAGGACGTACATTCCGCCAACCGCGACAATGAGAGTACGTATGCGTACTAGCATGACCAATACAAACGACACATAGGACATGCAGACAAAGCGCTCGCAGGCGCGAGCCTCCAGTTCGTTCTGCTCATCATGGGTACGCTGTGACCGCAAAGTGTTGTCGGCCAGAGGCAGGAAAGGTACCAGGGTATCCAGCGACGTGCGCTTGGCTTCTTCTTGTTTAGTAGACCAGTGTCTGGCGAGCCGGTCCAGGGCTTTGCCAGCAAGCCGGGAAGACATCTTTTGATACTTTCCAAACTCGTAGATCACCTCGAGTTCTCTTCTGCGATTTTCGAACCAGTGCAACAGAAACCGGTGGGGAAAACGGTATTTAATGTCGTCGGCAAGTTTCCTGACTGCTGCCAACTGTTCGTCGAGTTCGAAGACCACTCCGCTGTAGTGGTCTTCGGTGTCTTGAGATTCGCGGCGCAGAAAGTCGTGCTTGAGTTCGGGAAGCGTTCTGATCGCGGTGTGCATTGCCTCTTGTGTGCGGCCAAAAATTTTGACGAATTCGTCGAGGCTGCCGGCTCCCAGTCGCCAGATCGGCTTCCAGCAGAAGCCGTCGATACTCTTAAAGCCGTCTCGCAGGGGAAAGGAATCCAGTCTGTTGAGCAGGGTTCGGAGTCCGATCCATACCTGCAAAGTCCGCAGCGTTCCTCCAATAATTCCAATCAGAGCGAGAAGGAAAAGCACCGTCATTACGGTTTCGAGGAAGTTTCTTTCGAGTGACATGATGGGATGAGGCCAATCAAACAGGAAGAAGCCGGCACCGCCGACCACCAGAGCAACTCCGATATAAAGAAAATAAGAATGCAGCTCAGGTTGCACGCTGGTTGCCACCTCTAGCAGATGTCCTGGTTTTAGAGTCTCCACGCTTTTTTCGGACATCTCTCTGGGCAGGCGTGGATGCCGGTCGTCGCGCAGCGCATAACCTGAAGAAACATGCTCAGCCCACCATAGCCATACGGTAAGAAAGAAAAATGTCGGCATAATAAAAGACAGCCCTGACGTGAGCTGTACCGCACGCATGGTGGAATACCATCGGGTGAGCACCTTTGTTTCAACTAAGTCTTCGCTCTTTCCCATCGCATAAAAGAGAAACCCAAAGAACACAATGAAGATAGCGATCTCGAGCCACCACCAAACGTATTGCATCTTTCCGAGCTTGCGAAATGGATGCTTGTCTGACATCCGCCCTTTTGCGTCGACCAGGGTAAGAGCAAAAACTACGAAAACCGTTAGGCCTAGCAGGGGCTCCAAGCCGAACCTCCGGTTGATAGCGCCATGCAGGGCCGGCCACATCAGGACGCAAAGGATAACGATGAGGATGCCCCCGTTAAGCAAGATCAGGGGCATGCGGTAGTCGCAGGCAGCCGGAGCAAATTTGGCAGTTCCCTGAAAACTGGCAAAGATGGAAGCGTAATAGAGCCGCCAGCAATACAACCAGGCCAGGGCCAAAGCTACAAGCTGCACCGCGCGCCAGTCGTTGGGTATCTCGATAGCTTCGGGCATGGCGATCAATTGTCCCGTTACCTCGGGAAGCATTGTGCCGTTTGGTTCAGTTTCATAAGGGCCGAGGATGGCAATCGGCCAGTACTGATCGCGGCCTAGCGCGAGCACCCGCACCGGCGGAGCATCGTAGTCTTTGAATCTACCGCCCTGTTGTTGCTGTCGCCATCCATACTGGTAGAGGTTCAATTTCTCGGAGCCAAGAGATTGCAATACGTATCGGCCATTCAAACTACGGCCTTCGTCCAGCGGAACTCCCTTCAGCTGACTCCAGAAATCGCTCACTGGCGATTGTTCGTGCCAAGCTTGCCAAAACAAATCGGATTGCTGTGTTGAAGAGGTTTGTAATTTACTTCGGCAATCCTCATCGCACACCGCAGGTTGTCTAATTCCCAGTTGGCGCGCCTCAGTCAACGCTCGCACGGCGTTGTAGGTTCCCGCTTCCATGTTGCTGGGGAAAATCCTCTCGGCGTGATACTGCTCGTAATCGCGAAACCCGTGGTTCGCCGCTGGAGCCAGCGAGTAGGTAGACAAAGCGATGATTCCGTGAAAGTGCGGGTCTTCGGCTTCCCGGCGAAACAACATGTCGGCGCCCAGCGTGACCACGCGTCCCTGCGGATAGGCGGTGCGCAAATAGTGAATGAGGAACAGCGTGTCGTTAGGATCGCTTGCCCGCACAATAACAAATTGCGCGTTGTCTTTTCTCAACTCAGACACCAGGCCTTGCAACACGCCTTCCTGCGACAACGGCATCTGCCGCATGGAATACGCCGGAACAGTGTCATCGTCAGAGCCGGGCACATCCGAATAGGAAGGAAGAATATCCCGCGGCGTGCTTCGTCCCTCGCTGGCCGTCGCTGCTACATCCTTCTCATAGGAGGCGCGGAGCTGGGAAATTTCGCGCGGGAAATAAAGCGTCAACCGGCATGCCTGGTCTTCGCCGCGATTTGTTGTGTAAGCCAGGCCTTTTTCGTCGCCCGTCCATTTCCTGATGAACTGGGTGAAATAGGGCTGCTTGTTGGTCGGAGTGCCGTCTGCATTCTGTTGTGCCGAGTTCGAACCACGCCGCGAACGCCTGCAATTCCCCAGAGGAGAATCAGGGATTGCTGCGACGCCATCCTCGTTCGCGGAGTTGGAGCCTTCCCCACCAAACCAGGTGAAAACATTGCTGTATGGCTCCCACTGTTTTTCACCCTCGAGAGGACGGACAGGGGGACGTGCGGTCTCCTCAGGGGACGACGTATTCAATCTGTACGCTGAGTCCCCGTAAGCGGTTTCATCTTCGGACAACAACACGATTCTCGACTCGTTGTAACCACGCGAACCATACTTATTGCCCGCCACAAATTCCACGAAACGCTCAATCATGACTTCGTCCGATTCCTGGAAGCTGACCATGTGGGCGTGGAGTAATTGCTCGTGCCTCGCGAAGTGATCGATAGCCTGCCGACTGCTGACACTCCCGCTGTAAATGCTGACATCGTCGAAACAGGGAATTTCCCGGCCGCCAGTGTGGCACTGGAGCAGATCGGACAAAGAAGCCAGCGAGCCGGAGAAACTGGGTCCCAGTATCCTGAGCCCGGGTCTGTCCTTGGACAGCTTCCAGACAGAGTGGTCCGCCGTCTTCGATGGGGTGCCGCGGATCAGATATTCCATCTCCGCGATGGTGTTTTGAAACTGTTCTTTTCGAATGCCTCCGGTAGGACTCTCTCCCACCACGAAAACCAGTAAAGGCGTGGATTGTCCGGAGGACGACTTGCGAAACACCATTAGTCCCGGCTCGCTTTGAGTCGCGTCAGCGGTCCACTCCGTTTCCTGCCTCTCTTCATGGTCGTCGGATTCAGGGTGGGACCTGGGGTCCCACGGCATCACGGCACGCACGAACAGATAGTTCTCGTCTTGCAGCGCCTCTTGTATCGCTTCCACCCCACGGTCGAAGTAGAGAGCCAGGTGGGTGTGCGCTGGATCAGGAGCGAGGGCGAGAATGAAGTTGTTGGAATTCAAATGGCAGGCTTTGAACCCGGCGTTTTCGGCGGCGTCTTTCGGGACGGGATCACCTTCACGGCATTCGTCCGCGACCATTCCTTCCAGGTTTTGCAGGTAGAGTTTCTGGGCGTCGTCTTCCACGTCCTGGCGCTTTTTGCCGGTCTTGGCTGGCTTCTTGTCAGCTGGCTTCCGGTAATGCATGCCACCGCTGCCGGACACTTCGGTGGCTTCGCCGGCAATTTGAGCCGAGGCCGGCGGGGTCGAACGCATTCCCGGCGAGAACAACAGGGAAACCAAAAGCGTTCCCGTCAGCAGGGATGTTCCGTTTCGATTCATGGAAGTGGCGTTGCGTGTCCGCCTGCGCAGCCTCTACGAAGCTGCCAGCGCAGGTTGGACTTTAGTTTCAAGTGCTCTAGCCAGAATCAGGAAGAGACCGTTGGACGCCACTAACAGGTATGATTTGTCCAACCAGCAACTTACGTGCCAACACAAAGGCCGGGAAAGTCAACTGCGGCTTAGCTTGTAAATTGTTAAGGACACGTTCGTTAGAACGGCTGTGCGCCCACCCCATTATGAGCAATCGATGTAGTCGAAAGAAGAACTACTATCTCGAAACGCACACTGGCTATCCAAAAAGATAGCTGTCCGGATCGAGTGCGCAGCGAGTCACCTTGGTGACGGGCAAGTTCTTAGCAGAGCACTCCGTCCGGCTCCAAATAGTAACGCCGGCCGTTAAAGGCCGGCGTCGCTCAATCGTTCCGTTTCCAATCGATCCGCTAGGGGTTGAGTTCAACGTAAATCGCTAAACCTGTCCACGCGAAGTTCGATCCAAGCACTTTGTTGGCGGGATCAGGCGTGACCACATCTGCGTTGCGATGGAAGTATTGCGTTCCCGGCGCCACCACCCGGTGCCCGGTCTGCGAATTGCCGGAGTATGCGCCATGTCCCGGCAGATAGTCGGTACCGTCATCCGCGGGACATTTTGTGTTGAACATAAGGCAGGTCAACTGATCCTGGCCGTTGGTCGGCGCGTTGGTCAGCCAATTCTGCCAATAGGTAATCGGTGTGGCCGTAAGGTTCACCTCCAACAGAGCACCCAGCTGTAGATCAGTGGAGAATCCGGTGGTAGCGGTACCGGCGCTCACATCCGGCGGAGCTCCGATGGTGTAAGCACCAGAGGCGGTGCTCATGGTATCCATGGTCCCGTTGAACTTCGGCACATCATAGATCTTGAGTTCGGCCGGATTCGAAGTGGTCATGGACGCGGTGACGGTGCAGGCCCCACTAGTGTTCGAAGTGCCTTTGTACCAGGCGACGATACCCTGGTTGGAGTTAACAGCCTGCGAAGCAACCAGCGTCCAGGTTCCCATGCCTCCCTGTTCGACGCAGCCATTCACGGACTGGGGCAGACTGACCGGGTTCGCGCACACGGTCATATTATTGGTGGTTTTATAGGTGGTGCAGGGGATCGATATCTCCAGAAACAAGGGGTCGCCGTTGTTCGGCGTTATGGAGCCGGACGTCAGCGACGTACCGGAATCGACGCGACCGCACGCACTATTCGTCACATACTGGTCCGTACGAGGAGGAGAACAATTACACGCGCCGCTCCCGTCACTGGTAAGCGAGCAATGCTCGGTGGGCGGAGGGTTCCAGCGGCAGACTACGCCGTTGTCGCCGGAACCTCTCTGGCTACCGGCAGAACAAGGCCAATCGTGGCCGTTGGAGAACCATTGTTGAGTGCCCGCGTTTTGAATCACTCCAATGCCGAACTCGGCGTATTGGTCATTGATGGATATGCTGCAGTTCGTCTGATTCTGGGAGGGCATGTAATTGGCGGGCAGCGAACTACATTCGGGGAGAGGCTGGGCCGGAGTAATCGGCGCGTTGCCCCTTCCTCCCGGCGAAAAGACAATCTGATAGATCGGCGCGTCCCCGCCAAACACTTCCGGATCGTTGGGCCAGGTGTAAGCGCCATGCAGTACGGAATGCAGAGTGTCGTCGCCAACGCATGCCACCGGCTGGCCGGTGCCTCCGAAAACTACGTTGCTGCAACTTCCGACAATAGGCTGGTCGCCGTAATCGTATTGATTTGCGCCACCCTGGTCCAGCGGGTTAATGGATCCGTAGGTATTGTTGCAAGCCACAGTTGAGGCCGGCGCGGCGAACTGGGGATCCTGCTGGTTATTGCATTGGCTGACCGTCCCTTTGTAGAAGGCTCGGATCTCGCACGTGCCTGGCTTGCTGGGGCCGTACTTCTGAAAACACGCAACGTTTAAGTCTTTTCCCGGCGTGTTCTGCGGGCACTGTGCGTCGCTGGTACAGCTTTGTCCGTATTTTATTTTTGCGTCGCCTGCACAAAAGGTGTCCCAGGCGTAGCAGTTCTGGTCTTTTGTCGGGTCGCAGCCGGTTGATCCGAGCTCCTGAGGGAACTTGTACTTTCCGCAGTTACTGAGGCAGGCGAGTACATTGTTCCCGGCTGGCATGGTGGGGTTGCCATTGCCGTCGACAATCACAAAGCCCAACAAGGGATAGTTCGGCAGGATGCTGACGCTTTTGTCGATGTCAGATCGGAGGAGCTGGAAGACGCCAGTGGTCGCGGTCTGGCACCTCCCGGGTTCTCGCAGATCGGCTCCAGAGACGGTAAGCGGCCAGTTGTAGGCCAACCAGTGAAAGTCCGTCTTGCTGGTGGGATTCATGGCGTCACCTCCGCGCGGGTAGACGTCGATAGTAAGGTTCGCGCCATTGACGGCACTGATATCGGGAAAATCCATGTAGACGCCAGCAGACAACTGATAGAAAGTCCATTCTGCCAGGGAGGTCGCCGGCGGCGCTCCCAGGTTTGCGGAGCTACAGTCGTACTGGCCACCACAAGCTCCGGTTTCGCATTGCGCCCGGTTGGTCACTGGATCATACCGGCAGCCGGTACGTGCCCAGAAGTTCGAGGTTTGCCCCATGACGTGCTGGCCGTACCATTCGGGAGGAATATCAATGGTGAGCACGTTGGCAGTGCTCCCCGGCGTGTAGGGCTGCATCACCCAGGTTCCTGACTGGGGAAACACCGGCCACCCCGGAGCACCAGCCGCGTGCGATGCAGTAGCTGCTCCCAGAACTACCTGGTCGGAGCAGTTGATGAGTTGCACCTGTCGCTTGATGCCGGACTGCTGGGGCGGGGGAACCACCAGCGCGTCCAGATAGGCCTTCGAACCACACGCCGGCTGGGTTTGAGCTTGCACCGTGGAGCACCAAGGCAAGATCAAACCAACGCCCAGAGCCATCAGCAGAGCGGTGAAAAAAATTCGCGGGGAGCGAGCGCGCCCCTTGGAAGAAGCTTGATCCCCTAACCGCAGAGGTGTTGCAGCAAACAGTTTGGCCAGTCGACGAAGTTGCATGGTACCGCCTCCTTGCGTCTCGAGGGTCGAGACTTGGCAGACGAAACCCGCAACCCCGCGGCCACGGATTCCTCGGGTTATAGCTTTGAAGCTGGAGTGGTCGATTATCGGGCCGAGAAGAGTACCTGTCAACGCGGATACCCGGAAGCCTACCCACACTGCAAGTGGCGCGGCTGGTTATGAGCTAATGGAAGGCTGGGCTGGATCAGAAGCGGCTCGTATCGCCTGTTTCGAGCCATCACCAGGTAGGCAGACTCTGACTGAACGATCATCCCGCCTCTGGGTCAACGGCAGATTGCACCGCCGCACTGGCCGCTATTTCCCGCTCAGCGCCTCGACGATCCGGTCGAAGTCCTCGAGCGAGGAGTACTCGATCAGGATCTTGCCTTTGCCCTTGCGGTCGTTAATCGTCACCCGCACGCCCAGCGCGCTTTGCAGCGTTTTCTCGGCTTCTTTGACGTTTGGGTCGATAATTCGCTCCTTTTCGACCTTGGGAGCTGGTTGAACCAAGTTAGTAACCGCCGTCTCAGTCTGGCGAACGGACAGCGAATGTTCCAGCACCCTCCGCGCCAACCGCTCAATCTCCTCCGGCGACTCCAACGCCATCAGCACCTTGCCGTGGCCGAAGCTGAGCTGACCCTTTTCCACCATGGCCTGCACCGCGGGCGGCAGCTTCAGCAGGCGCAGGAAGTTCGTTACCGACGAGCGCTCCTTGCCGGTGCGTTGCGCCATCTGCTCCTGCGTGAGCCCGAACTCGCGCGCCAGCCGCTCGTAGGCGCGGGCCTGCTCCATGGCGTTCAGGTCCTCGCGTTGCAGGTTCTCGATGATGGTCATCTCCATCGCCTGCTGGTTGGAAACCTGGCGCACGATGGCCGGAATGGTCGGCACGCCGAGGCTGCGCGACGCCTCCCAGCGGCGCTCGCCGGCCACGACCTGGTAGCGGCCTCCCGCAACCGGGCGCACCACGATGGGCTGCACCACTCCCACCGCCTTGATGGACGCGGCCAATTCGCTGAGCGCGACCGGGTCGAGCGTCGCGGTGCGCGTCTGGTAAGGATTGCGGTCGAGCTGCGCGAGCGGGATGTGATGGACCTCATCGCCCGGCGCTTTAGGCGCAGCGGTGGCAGCCGGCGCGGCGACCGGTGCATGTGGAACCTGCCGCGCCGGAAGCAACGTCTCCAATCCGCGGCCGAGAACTTTGCGTTTGTCAGTCATGAAGGCAGTGGTTAGCGATTTGGTGTTAGCATCTGGCAAATTGGAATCTGCTCATTATAGGCCGAACCACTTCCCCTGGCCGCGGGATACGACACGACGATAAAAAGCTTCGGCGTTTTCGCTCATCTCGGTGCGACCTCGGTGAAATCGGTTGACAATGAAAACCATGGGCTTAGAATTTGCAGTGGGTTTGTCGCCGGAGGCGTGGCTTTCCGACCGCTCTTCAAGAAACGGCGACACCCGGCCCGCGACGCGTGTTGGAGTAGTCGCGCCTCTGCCGAATAACCAGAATCTTTCGATATGAAAACCTTCACTTTGGGGTTGATGCGAGTCGTCGCGGTCCTAGCGGTTGTGCTTCTCGTCGTTGTGCTCATCGGCTCGATTTTCTCGGCTCACTTTGTTTTCGCCACCATCAACTATGTCGTAGAGAACTTAGCATCCCGGTCGGGGTTGAGCCCCTTTTTGGTTCGTGGGATCGTGATTCTAGCCACCCTGCCTTTCTTCTGGGCAGTGGCGGTCTTCACTCGCAATTTCATTGGACTGATGAACTTGGGCTGGAACCCCCTTGCACTTTACAAAAAGTCGTCTGGCATCATCATCATTGGGTATGTTGGGTTATTTTATTGCGCCATGTATTGGGCTTCCCGTGATGCCTACGCTTATAAGTATTGCGGCGACACTCCGGAGCACATCTTCGTTTCTGACGGACCTGGAAAGGATCCGATTTATGGAGTTGCGTTAAAGCCGTGCACGCTGGACCAGGTGAAAGAACTGCGCAGCCGAGAGGGCGCGTTAGGATCTCCTCTGGAGCTACACGTCCAGGATGCGGATGCATTTGAATGGTTCGATGGTGTGACCGGTAAGCCCCGAGTTTGGTATGCAGTTAGACCCAACGGAGACTATAGACTGTTTGATCGAAGCGGCATCGATCCACACTCTGGCCAAACCCTCAAGCCGATAACCACATCAATTATCGAACGGATAAAGCAGCGACAAGCGGCTCAGTTGGCAGAAGAGAACGAGAAAAACGCAAAGCAATTGGCGGATGCTGCCAAGGCACAAGAAGAAGTCGACATGCAGGCCCTAATCACTCAGGCCCAATCTCACTTCGACATGGGCGATTATAAAGGCGCGAAGGAAACTTGCGATCAGGTGCTCGCTCACCAAGCAGGTTTTGAACCTTGTGCCACCATTCACCAGCGTGCTTCGGCCAAGCTTTCAGAAGGCCTCGTGCAGCAAGGGCTATCTGAGTTTCAGAAAGGAGAGTTCCAAGAAGCGTTGTGGAGTGCGGATGGCGCCATCAAACTTGATCCGAAAAACTCTACTGCCATTAAGCTCAAACAGCTGGTATCTCAGATGAAGCCTCGTCAGCCTAATTAATTCCACGACGCGAGAGCTTGAATTCGCTTTAACCCAAAAGTCTCCCACGTTGCGACGTTCCCATATCCCACAATGTGGGATATAACTAATTCACGAAATCCATTAACCATCGGCCCTTAGCTGACATCTGACGGCTGACAGCCAACAACTGACATCCAACAACCGCAACCCGACAACCGGCCGCTAACTGTTTTTCGCTACCGCCTCCGTCTTGGGATTCGTTACCCGCTCGATAATCTCTTCCGCCAACTTCATATATGCCTCGGCGCCGCGGGAATGCGGATCATAGGTTAGCGCAGCCTGGCCGTGGCTGGGCGCTTCCGCCAGCCGAACGTTGCGCGGGATCGCCGTCTCGCACATCAGGTCGCCGAAAAACCCGCGCAGCTCGGCCGCAACCGATTGTGCCAGGTTGGTGCGTTCGTCAAACATGGTCAGCACCACGCCCTCAACCGCCAGACCGCGGTTCAGTTCCACCCGAATACGGTCAATCGTGTCCAGCAACTCGGTCACACCCTCCAGCGCGAAGTACTCCGCCTGCATGGGGATGAGCACGGTGTCGGCGGCAACCAGCGCGTTCAGGGTCAGCAGGTCGAGCGCCGGGGGGCAGTCCAGCACGATGAATTCGAAGCGATCACGCAGCGGCTCTAGCGCATGGCGCAGCCGGTACTCGCGAAAATCCAGCGTAACCAGCTCAATGTTTGCGCCCAGCAGGTTCTTATGCGCCGGGATCATGCTGAGGTTTTCGACCGCAGTGGGCTGGGCCGCCTCTTCGGCGGTGACGTCGCCCATGATGACCTTATACGTGTTGGGCCGGTCCGGGTCGCGCATAAAGCCCAAGCCGCTGGAGGCGTTGGATTGCGGATCGCAGTCGATGATCAGCGTGCGGGCACCGTGCGCAGCGAAAGAGGCGGCGATGTTGATCGCCGTGGTGGTCTTGCCCACTCCGCCTTTCTGGTTGGTGACTGCGAGAACCCTGCCCATAGCTGGCTGCACCCTTGAATCCGTAGTCTAGAAGCTTAGAACGCGAAGCGAAGCGGGGCAACCATCGAGTCGCACTGAATTTCGATTTTCCGAGGAAAACCTGTGCAATTCTCGGACGTCTGGCCGGAACCCGCTGATTCAGCGGAAGCTAAGGCGGTCACAGTTTGTGGGTAACTGGGTCCGCGAAGCGTAACCTGCGAGCAGTTGATCGGCGATTGAGCACAAATTTGCCAGGAAGCCGCAGCAGACTGGCGCGCCAGCAGCAGGCAGGCGGCGTGTAGCGCAGGGGTCGAGCAATGGCAGTTTCCAAGGCGAACAAACGTTCCACGTGGAACCTTGCCAAGGACTCGGCAGAAATGTTCCACGTGGAACGCGCCCTCCTTCGGCGGTCGATGGTCATCCTTACGAACGGCTTTAGAGACTGCGCCCCAACCGGGAGCGCCAGTTTCGGGGACGATGAAGAAACAGCCAGAATTGCCACTGACTCAGCCGCGCAGCGGCGACACGTGGGTTAGCCGTGGGCGTGAGCTCGCGTCGGGCGGAGCAAATAAGAGCCGCGGAGCAGCGGCGACATTTGGGTGAGCCGTGGGCGTGAGCCCGCGGGGCGGGACGGAGCAGATCGAGAGCCGTGGAGCGGCAACATTATGGGTGAGCCGCGCGCGTGAGCCAGCAGGACAGGACGGAGCAGATCCAGAGCCGCGGAGCGGCGACACTCATTTGCCACCCTGCCAAGTCATCGCACGAACGTCGATGTCCGGAGTTGCGGAAAGTGGCTCAAGACGGCGAGCAACTTCATCAGGCAAGTTCTTAATCACCCTAACGTTGACGCTCGGAACGTGTACCAGTTTCCACCAATGGCTTCTTCGCGAACTCTGCCGAACTTACAAGGCCGTGCGCTGAGGAGAACTGCAATTCTCCCAGACCCGCTCCGCCGCCCCTTGGCAATGCCCCAGTCTCGCGCAGCGAGACGGAAGAGTTTGGCCCAGCCTTTCAAGGCTGGGTAAAGATGACAAGAAATCCGAGCCCCTTCAGGGGCGACACAAATAGCAACCCTTCCCGGGCCGATGCGAAAGCCCTTTCGAAGCGTGATTCCATTTGAGCGAACTGTCTCAGAACGCACGTGGAGATCTGCGTTTTTAAGAGGATCGGATGAGAGACATCCCTTGGCGACCGACCAGTCTCGCGCAGCGAGACGGAATATCTTAGCCCAGCCTTTCAAGGCTGGGTGCATCTGGTAACGAACAGGAGCCCCGTCGGCGCGGCACCACAGCGGTTTCCTGGGGATTTTCATGGGGGCCTGGTGATCGGGCCTTGCCGCCTTCGTCAGGGTGAGAGAGTGCCTGCTTTCGGCACACGTTGGGCCACCGGGAAATGTGTCGCAACCGCGTGCCGCCGCTCCGCGGCTCGGCATTTATTTCCTCGCGGCCCGCGGGCTAACGCCCGCGGCTAACACAAATATCGCCGCTCCGCGGCTCTGCCATTGTCCCACTTGGCCGTCAGGGCTAACGTCCACACCTATACACAAATGCCCATTTATCCCACTCGGCCGCAGTATAACGCCCGCGCTGACATAAATGTGGCCAAGGCACCGCTAATTCGGTTGCAATTCCGACTGTTTGTTCCACCACGAAACACGTTGGCCCTTGCGACACAGTCTCTTCAGGCTGGCGGTGAGGGCGAGCTTGCGCTTTAAGGCAACAAAAACGATTGTTGAGCATTGTTCCACGTGGAACATTCGCGGGAAAATGATCTTACTGGTAAGACTGCGAGTTGCAACGACTGCTGTCTTGATCGATTAAACTACAGTAAGCCTTTTGTTGTCAGTATATTACTCCAACCTAGCGATTAGCGGCTAATCTTACTGGTAAGATTGTGAATTTTCGAAATGGTTTGACGTCCAGCCGGGTGCGCGGCTTAGCTGAACCGAAAACCAGGTTCCGCAGGAATGGCACCGCTTTAACGGTGACGGCAACGTCTTCACGCGACTTCATGGTGCGATTGTGCCGCCCCTGAAGGGGCTCGCAATTCCTGGCAGCCTACCCAGCCTTGAAAGGTTGGGCTAAGCTCTTTCGTCCCGCTGCGCGAGACTGGGCTGTCGCCAGAGACACCTCCCCGCATCGCCACGGTTCTTCAAACGGTTTGATCCAGAGTTGGATGAGGGCAAAGTAGGTCGAGGAATCGTGACCAGAAATCGGTCATTCCTATCATCAGGAACTTAATGAGAGTCGAATAGCAAAAGCCAACCCGATCGGAGCCATATTCCGGGAACTGGCGCGCAAATTCATCCATCGGTACGCTATAAGCGATGACGTTAGCCCAACTCGAATTTCGATTGAAGATAGCGACCAGTTTCTTGGTGAGTTCAATCTGCTCTTCAGTAGTCCAACCCTTGAATTCCCCAAGACGCAAACTGCAGTCGGTAGCATGATACCGAGAAATGGTGGTGCGGCCCGGTTTCTTCAGTGATTCGTTCTTAGCGCGGATGCACTTCTTCCATGCGGACTCGACATGCATCCATCCAGACAGATTGCTCAAGACGCAAGACAGGGAAAAGACTTTCGGACTGTAACTCTCGTCGATATAACCGCGCATTATCACGATGGCAAGTGCGGCGTGAACTGGCGATACCATCGCCCCCCGGAACGCCGGCGACGCTCGTCCGGCTGACCCCAGAGACCATGAGAACCGAGCTGCCGGGCGTCAATCCTTCTGCAACATGACTTCGGTCGACTTGATGACGACCTTCACGGTGTCGCCCTTCTTTAGAGCCATCTCCTCGGCGCTACGCCGGGTGATCACGCTCTCCACCAGGTTCTCGCCCACGCGCACCACGACGTGCGCCATCACCCCGCCAAGCTGGATCTCCTCGACGGTACCTTTCAACTGATTGCGAGCAGAAAGTGTCATGACGCCCAGCTTAAACCAAGCTACCGGCGAATGGGAACAGTCCAGGGCCGCTGCCACGCGGTCAGAGTCGCCCCATGTATGTGTTGTGACACGGAAAACATTGACACGCTGTCGCCTATGACCGCGATTGCCGCAAGTGCGTGGGTTGGGTCAAGAGATTATCGGTATAAGACCTGTCATCCTGAGCGCAGCACTCGCGTTTTTTGCGAATGCGGAGTCGAAGGACCTGCTGGCTGCCGTCCCTACGGGACTCCGCACTAGCTGGGCGGCGTTGACGGCGCAGCTAAAGCTGCGCTCCTTCAAATCTTGCTACCCGCGCTTCACACCTTCGACATCCAAGCTTGTCCTCCTGAGCGCAGCATTCGCGTTCCAACCCCAGCCTGTCATCCTCAGCGCAGCATTCGCGTTTTTTGCGAATGCGGAGTCGAAGGACCTCTACCGGCACGGGTTTTTCCTCGCCCGCTTCGTCGCGGGAGGAACAGCAGGTCCTTCGGCTGCGCTCGTCCTATGGCTCGCTTCGCTCAGGATGACAAAATAAGACATGGGCGCGAGGGGACGCTGGCCTGAAGGACGCTACCACAGCAGCTTCAGCGCGAACTGGATTTGCCGCGCCGTGGTCGCCGTGCTGCTGATGGCGCCGGCTGTGCCCGACACGCCGGTCGGGGTGAACACGATCAGGTTTGGCGTATTGAAGTTTGTGTGGTTGGTCAGGTTGAAAAACTCGGCGCGGAATTGCAGGCTGGCGCGTTCGTGAATCGGCGTGTCCTTGACGGCTGAGAAGTCCCAGGTCTCAACGCCCGGCCCGGTCAGGGTGTCGCGCCCAAGGTTGCCGTAGAAACCGCTGTTGGCCGGCGGCGCCAGAAATGCCGCGGGATTGAAATACTGATTCGGATTGCCGGTAATCACCGAGCCAGTGAAATTGGGATTGACGAACGGCCGCACCGGATTACGGGTGTCGCCGTTGTTCGACGGGTTGTAGCTGAGCTGCGGGGTGAAGGGGAATCCGGACTGCAAGCTCACGATGCTGGTCACCGACCAGCCGCCCACAAATCCGTTGGCCACGCTGCTCATGCCGCTGCCATAGCGCTTGCCCATGCCGAAGGGCAGCGCGTACACCGCGCTGATGGACGCCAGGTTGCGCGCGTCATACGTGGCCGGGCCCCAGTCGGCGCGAATGTCATACGGATTGGCGACCAGTCCGGGCGCGTTGCCGGCGGTGGTCTGGTTCAGCGAGTCGCCATCGTCCAGCGCTTTCGACCAGGTATAGTTGGCGCGGAACGACAGATCGTTGCTGAAGCGGTGGTTCAAATCGAGCTGCATCGCGTTATAGCTGCTGGTGCCGGCTGAAAACCACGTCCAAGTATTCGCCAGACTGGGATTGGCCTTAGGCGTTCCGGCGGGAATGTAATACGTTCCGGCTGGAACCGGCGTGCCCGCAAGACCCGCAGGGAAATTCGCCGGATAGACCGATGGACATGGCGACGCGGGACAAATGACCGGCACCGGTTCGTTGGCGTCGATGCCGACCAGTTCGTGATAACCGTGCGAGCCGACATAGCCGATGGTAAAGGTGGTGTTCGGCGTGATCTGCTGTTCGATGCGCAGCGAGTACGAGATCAGTGTCGGCATCTTGAGATTCGGCTGCACGCCGCCGGGAACCAGCAGCGCCTTCTTCGGCACAGGCAGCGCCGGATTGATGGGCAGTTGCGAAACCGGCAGCGACGCGATGCTGTAGGTGGGATTGAACGGCGCGTTCTGGTCCATGCGATAGCCGAGCGCGTCCTGCAAATCGTTGTACATGCCAAAGCCGGCGCGGACTACGGTCTTGCCCAGATACGGGCTCCACGCCAGGCCAATGCGGGGCTGCGGCAGGAACTTCGCGTTGTTCGTGGTGAAGGCATTGCTGCTGATGTTGGGCTGGCTGGAAATGACGCCGTCGGGGAAGGTGTAATTCGCGGCGCGGCCATGCGCCTCGTTCCAGCCCGTCGAGAACTCATCGCGGAAGCCCAGGGTGAGCGTGAGCTTGGGGCTCATGCGGATGGTGTCTTGCGCGTAGAAAGCGCCGAACAGCGAGCGCCAGTTCATCTCCGTCGGCGTGGGATCGTAAAGGAAGCTGCCGGTGACGCCGGTGAGAAACGTGGTCAAGCTGGTGAAGGTCGCCTGGCCATACTGGCTGAGGGCAAGCGTTTCGTTCGACTGGAATTGCTGGAACCACGCGCCGAAGCTGAACTGATGCGCGCCGTGCGTCCAGCTCACGCGATCTTCATAGGTGTAGAGATTGCGCGCGACGGTCAGGTTGCTGCCATTGTTGCTGCCGGCCAGTCCGATCTGCGCTTGCGGATTCGAGGCCGCGCTGCCGCCGACCACGACCGCGCCCACCGGATCGCCAAGAATAAAGCCGGGCACGGTGGCTGCCGGAGTGCCGGGCGTGGGTTCGCCGGTAAAGAAGTAGCCGGCTCGCGAATACCCGAAGCGCGCCGTGTTGAGCAGGGTCGGCGAGAAGATGTGCGTCTCTTCCAGGCTGGCGACCTGCTCGCGCAGGGTCAGGATGTCGGTGCTGTAGGGATCGGCGGTGGTCGGGGTGAAATCGTGGCCGTCGTCGATGGTGTAGACGGCCGACAGCGTGTCCTTGGACGAGAAGATGTGATCCATGCGCGCCGTGCCAAAGTTTTCGCGAATGGTTTGCAGCGGGCTGCTGGAGTACGCCGCGATCCCGTTGAAGGTAGGATCGCTGGCCAAGGGCGTGGGCCACAGATTCAGCAGCGGCTGCACGTCGGCAGCGGCATGCGGCGCGCGACGTCAGCGATCGGCACGAACGCGACCGAGGTCTGGTGCAGGTTCTGGATGAAGCCTTCGTAGTTGACGAAGAAAAATGTTTTGTCCTTCTGGATGGGACCGCCGAGCGCTCCGCCAAACTGGTTGCGCTGAAACGGCGGCGTGGTTCCCGGAGGATCGAAGTAGTTGCGCGAATCGAGCGCGTTGTTGCGAATGAATTCGTAGAGCGAGCCGTGCAACACGTTGCTGCCCGACTGGGTCACGATGGCGATCTGTCCGCCGGGATGCTTGCCGTATTCCGCGCCATAAGTGTCGCGCAGCACATTGAACTCGCGCACTGCGTCGACGCCCAGCAATTCGCCGCTGGGACCGCCGGGCTGCATGTTGTTCTCGGCCGCGCCGGTGAATTCAATGCCATTCAGCAAAAACAGGTTTTGCTGCGGGCGATTGCCCGACACAGAAAAATTATTACCCGTGCTCGAGTTCGAGACGCCGATGCCGCCAGTCTTTTCCGCGGTGAAATTCACGATGCCGGGATTCAACGTAAGCAGCAAATCGTAGCTACGGCCGTTCAGCGGCAGCGTCTTGATCTCCTTCTCGCCGACCAGGCCGGAGATGTCCTGGGTCGAGGTGTTGACCACGGGTACGTTGGACTCGACCTTCACCTGCTCGGTGACCTTGCCGACTTTCAGGCTGAGATCGGCGGTAGCGTCCTGGCCGACGACCAGCTGGATGCCAGTGCGGATCTCCTCGGCAAAGCCGGCCTTGGTGGCGTGAATCTCATAGTGGCCGATAGGCAGCGCGAGCAATTCATAGCGCCCGGCCTGGTCGGTGACGGTCGAGCGAGTGACCGAGGTGTCGCGATTTTGCGCGTTAACGTTGGCGCCAGCGATGGCTGCGCCGGTCTGGTCGGTGACCCGTCCGGACAAGCTGGCCGACACTTGGGCCGCGATCGGCGCGCAGGCGAGCAACAACAGGCAGAAAAGCACAATCCACGAACGGTGCTGGGCAGGCATTGGTCGTTCCTCGATGGCGTAGGGCCTTGCCGTGAGGACGGATTTTTGGGACTAGCAAGGCGCCGTTCGATTTAATCGAATCAAACCGTTAATGTCAAACGAGTTTAGTTAAAATTGGGGTTGGCGGATGTGGGCGTGGGGGGATAAAGGATTTTCACCACGGAGGACACGGGGCGCACGGAGGGACTTGGGATTGGGCACGAGAGGTTAGGGGAACTCTGACTAAGTCAGGTTTGAAGGTTAGGTTTGAAGGGGCGTAGCTTCAGCTGCGCCGAAAGTCGCGCTTCCTAAATTGTCATCACGAGGAGGACTTCAGTCCGACGAAGGATTCGCTGTGCGCCCTCGAAGCAGCAGCTCCGTTCGACCGCGCGGTGCGCCTGCGCTCAGGATGACAAACTAAATCTGCCGTTGAAGCGGTGCTCCACCTATGCGCAGCCAGGTTGCCTTGGAGTAGGGGTCCTTCGACTCCGGCGCGCAAAGGCAGCGCACCTGCGCTCAGGATGACAAATCAAGGTTGTGGGTCAGGTTTGAAGTCAGGTAGGCGGCGCACCTGCGCTCAGGATGACAAATCGGGGTTTTAGGTTAGGTTTGAAGGGGCGCAGCTTCAGCTGCGCCGTCTCCGTTGGATTAGGGTACCCGAGTCCTGTAGGGACGGCACGTCGGCGCCGTCGAAAAGCAGGTCCCTCCGCTCGGGCTGAAGCCGTCGGTCAGGATGACCGATATTAGGAGGATGACACGGCGCGCCTGAAGGTGCGCCCTTTCAAACCGCGACACCCTGCACCGCTGAAACGGTGCTTCACTACTCGGGCAAAATGATCATCACTTCGGTGGACTTGATGAGCGCGGCGGCGATCTGGCCCTTCTTCAGGCGCAACTCGCGCACCGCGTCGGCGGTGATGACCGAGGTGATGTGCTGATTGCCGATCGACAGCGTGACCTGCGCCATCAGGCCGCTGACCTTGATGTCCGTGACCCGGCCCAGCAACTGGTTGCGCCCGCTGATGCGGCGGTACATGCCGCGACGCGTTTCAGGAGCGCCGCTGACAGTAACGCGCGGCAGCAGGCGATCGATTTCCGATTCGGGGATGCGATGATGGCCGCCGAGTGTCCGCACGCTCTTCAGCTTGCCGCGATAGATCCACTGCTTCAGCGAAGCATAGCTGATGCCCAGTACCTGGGCCGCATCGCGTGGGGTGTAGAGTTTGGGCATGCGATCTGATAGAGAATAGCCGCGGCGGCGCGCGGCGCGCAATTCTAAATGTGAGGAGCAACGTAGACTGACAATGGTTTCAGCGGCAACTTAAAGGCACATTGCTTTGCAATATTCGCGGATGGCCTGAAAGAGTCTGCGTGAGAACCCTGTCGTCCCTACAGGACTGGGGACAATTTGCCGGTTTACCCAGGACTTCGCTGCACTGCGTCCTGGGCTCACTTCATGGGCGCCCCTTCGGGGCTCGGGTTTCGTGGGATATGGTCCACCGCCTAAGACGAAACCTATTGTCACGCACTCACTGAAAGGCCGCCTCCTTCAAAGCAAGCCAAATCAGCGTTATGAGGAGAACGAAATGAGGCAACGCAATTATCTGGCGGTGTGGGTGCTCTGCTTGTGTATGTGTACGGCGGCCGGGCTGCGGGCGCAGAACTTGCCAATCACCGACGCCGAAGGACA
Organism: uncultured Acidobacteriaceae bacterium; assembly: GCA_963769235.1. GTDB lineage: Bacteria > Acidobacteriota > Terriglobia > Terriglobales > Acidobacteriaceae > Bog-257. Next base: position 668,221 of record CAVYKW010000001.1, read on the forward strand.
CACCACGACGCTGACGGCTGCGCAGATCGCGACCGCGGCGCACGTCTCTGTCACCGCAAACGAGCACGAGGTCACGGCTCATTTCGATGGCGTGCCGTTGGCGGCGTTGTTGACGATGGCCGGGATTCAACTTGGCGATAAGCTGCGCGGTCCGCGCCTGGCCGAGGCCTTGCTGGTGGAAGCAGCCGACGGCTACAAAGTCGTGTTCGCGCTGGCGGAGATTGATCCGGCCTTCGCCACGCGCGAGATCATCGTCGCCGACAAACGCGACGGCAAGCCGCTGGATGCGAAGGAAGGTCCGCTGCGAATTGTCGCCCCGGGCGACAAGCGGCCCGCGCGTTGGATCCGGCAGATCACCGCGATGAAGGTTGTGACGGTGAAATAGCCTCGCGGTGAAGTAGTCTGAAAGACGCGAAGGAAGGTCTGAACATGCGGTTCCGATCATGGGCTGAAGCCCGGTATCCATAGCGGCTTCCACGCCCTTTGTTCAGACCTTTCCTGTTGCGTGCTCCCCGCGTCTTAGGACGCCAACTTCTGCCTGGTTTTCTGTGCCGTCTTCTTCCCGTGTCCGTTGCCCAGGTATTGGCCGACGGGCGTGGAATCGACCGGCGAGGTCACTTCGGAATTTAGCTGTGGCTCGTAGGGCTTGACGTCGAGCCCTTCGCCGCCGTCGGCGTCGGACTGAACCAGATGCAGACCGTTGCCCTTGTTCCAGGGGCCGACGTGGTCCGTCTCACCCTCATCGCCTTCGCCGGTAGAGGCGTTCAGGTATTGATCGACCAACTTCGGCGTGGGGGCGATCGTGCCGATGGAGAACTCGGGCTTGTCCATGCTCTCCAGGGCGGCGGTGAAGGCGCGCATGTGCGTGATCTCGCGGGTCATCAGGAACTGCAAGGCTTCGCGTGTGCCGCGATCTTCGGTGAATCCGATGAGCCGCTCGTAGACAATCTTGGCGCGCGCTTCGGCAGCGATGTTGCTGCGCAGATCGACGGCGACGTCGCCAGTAATCTTTAAGTAGTCGGCGGTCCAGGCGTCGCCTACCGAGTTGCACAGGGTTACTCCGCCACCGCCGGCGATGGCCACCAGGGGATCGGCTTCGGCGGCCGCGCGATCGTTCTTCATCGGCTTGAGGTGCATGCGGATCAGGGCGCCGACGATCTCCAGGTGGCTGAGCTCCTCGGTGCCGATGTCCATCAGCAAATCTTTGCGGGCGGGATCTTCGCAATTGAATCCTTGGATGGAATATTGCATGGCGGCAGCCAGCTCTCCGTTAGCGCCTCCGAACTGCTCCAGCAGCATGTTGCCAAACTGCGGATCCGGGGTTCCAACGTTGACGGTGTACATCAGTTTTTTTACGTGGTGATACATAGTGGGTCCTCACTAGCCGAGATGTGTGCCTGTCACGCGGCTACCTCGGCCTGAGCAGCCTGCGTTTTTAGCGGGATTGGGTTACTGAAGGTTTGCAGAAAAGGTAGAAGGGAGGCACTTGGCGCAAACCGAAGTGTCCTCCCCATCTACCCCATTGTGATACGTCCCACAGTGTGAGACTAAGCTACTTCGCGTGAGTTGGGCAGCGGCCGGTCGGACTTGTCGAAATCGGCCGAGGGTTCGCCAGTCGAAGAAATGTCTTCGGCGCCGGTGCGCTCCAGAATCTCCTTGGCGCGCTTGGTCCAGGCTGAGTCGTCACAGTGTACCGACAGCAGGATGCCGCCGCCTTTGATTCGTCCCTCATAGCGCTTGGCTTCGTACTCGGGAATGCCGGCGCCAATGAGAGCTCCGGTGATCCCGCCCACCGCACCACCCGCGCCCATGCCTGCCAGCGCAGCCATGATGGGACCGGCAGCGATAAAGGGACCTATGCCGGGGATGGCCAGAGCGCCAATGCCAACCAGCCAGCCTAAGCCACCGCCCACGATAGCGCCGGTAGTGGCTCCGGTGGTTGCGCCTTCAGGAGCCTTGGTGTTTTTCTCGTGAGCAAATTCCTTGGAACCTTCGTTATCCGGGAAAAGGACGGAAATGTCCTCGTTGCGGAAGTCTGCTTCCCTTAAGGCGTCAACGCCCCGTTCCAGTTCTGCACGATTACGGTAAATGCCAAATGCCGATGTGTTCTTGCCTGCCATGTTGTTTCCTTCCTGGTTGAAATTGCGCTTAGTGACTCTTGGGAGCGACGGTCAACTCGTCGTTCACATTGCCCTGGCCGGCAACCTGAGTTGCCTTGGCCACCACTGTCGACTTCTCGTCGTCCGTGCGTACTGGCCCCTTCAACGTGACCTTGCCGCCCTCCGTAATCACTTTGACGTTGTGGGCGTAGGTGGACAGCGATTTGTCCTGGGTCAGCGAGTGCCGGATTTCTTTGGTGATGTCGAGGTCGGAACGATTGTTTTTCTGCTGATCGGCGGTCATCGCCGACGTGCTCTGGTCGCCCTTGTTCATCTTGGAATTGTCGGGCGCTGCCATACTGCTCTGCGCGGCTGCGGGAACCATCGCCATCAGCAGAAATACCGCCGCAGCACAGGGATAAAGGATGCAAGTCTTACGCCAACTCATGCCATCTCCGTTCTCAGTTGTCAGTTTGTCTAACACCCGGTCAGGCTAGATGTGATGCGAGTACGCCCAAGAGGTTTGTAAGGCGGCGCCAGTTATTCAGCAGGAGAGCTGGAGTGGGGGCGCGAAGTGCGGGGATTGCGGGGATTAGGGGAAAGGGTTTGGGGAATGTCCCAGTCTCGCGCAGCGAGACGGAATAGCTTAGCCCAGCCTTTCAAGGCTGGGTTGGGGGACAACCGAATCCCGAGTCCCTTCGGGGACGACGCAAACAGCGCATCCCTCATCACGCCGCGGCCACGCGCTTCGTCCGACGTCCTACAGAGTCTGTGTCACAGCCGTGCCGCCGCTCCGCCGCTTGATGATGTTTCCCACTTCACCGCGGGCTAACGTCCGCGGCTAACACAAATTGCGCCGCTGCGCGGCTGACTCGATCCACAATTCAAGATAGGTTTTCCACTGTTCAGCGCGAATGGAAGCCAGGTATTGAACAGGAAGCCGAAATTGCCGACGTCCTACAATGTGTGACTCTGGTTTTGACCGACCATCACGACGCGACTGCTGCTGAGGGGGACAGGCACCGGATCGCACCACGTCCATTTGTCGCCTGCGAGTTCACGAGCCGCGTCGGCTTGCGCAGCGCCGATCAGCAAGCACAATCTGCCGCCGGGAGAGACCAGCCGCGCCGCCAGCGGCAGTGTGCGCTCAAACTGTTCGACCGCACGCAAGGTGATAACGTCTGCGGTTTTACCCCATCGCTCTCCACGGTCGCAAAACACTTCGGCGTTTTCGAGTTGCAATGCCCGGATGACTTCGCGCAGGAACGTGGCTTTTTTGCTTTGCGACTCGATCAGAGTAAGTGCGATTCGCGGGGCGTACAGCTTGATCGGAATGCCCGGAAAGCCCGCACCGGAGCCAAGATCGGCCAGCGTGGGGGGAACTGCCGAGGGGTCGACTGCGGACGTGTCGTCATGCGTCAGTACTCGCGCAGCAAACAGCGATTCGCCAAAATGCCGGGTCACGATCTGTTCGGGATCGCGTACCGCAGTCAGGTTTATACGGACATTCCAGCGCAGCAGCAGATCGAGGTAGCGCTGGAGCTGTTGCAGAATTTCAGGCGAGAGTTGTCCGCCCGCAACCAAGGGCTGCAACAACTCGGCGATACGCGTTTCGTCCACGATTAACTGGCAGCCTTTTTCTGTGCGGGACGGTAATGTCCAGGCTCGGCGCGGAAGGAGATGCAGAAGCGGTTCCAGGCGTTGATAGTGACCACGGCGAGCGTCAGCTTCGTCAGTTCTTCCTCCGAGAAACTCTTGCGCGCGCGCTCGTAGACTTCGTCGGGCACATGGGTTTCGCTGACGCGGGTGACGGACTCGGCCCACTCGAAGGCAGCCTGCTCGCGCTCGCTATACAGATTGGTTTCGGCCCACACACTCACCAGGTCGATGCGCAGATCGCTTTCGCCCTCGGCGCGCAGGTCCTTGCTGTGCATGTCAATGCAGTAGGCGCAGCCATTGATGCGCGAGACCACGAGGTAAAGCAGATGAAGCAGCCGCGTCTCCAGCCCGAGCTTGCTGACCCGGTCTTGCAGTTGCAGCATGGCTTGGATGACGTCGTGAGACGCGGTGGTGAAGTTCAGTCGTGCCATAAAAACTCCCGACAAGAAATTTCGTACTAATTTTACAGATGGGCCAGCGGCGCGGGAGGTTCCAGGCGTCAACCGTGATTCGTCCCATGGCGGAGGCAGTCGAACACGTTCGCGGCAGCGACGAGATCAATTCAAATAGCCGATGTGAGCTGTCGGTTGCAGCGGAGATCTTCGATCCCCGGAGAAAGTAAAAACCAGGTTCCTCAGCGGCTAAAGCCGGGTTAATTTTGCAATACGCACGGACGGCCTAAAGGCCGTCCCCTTCAACAGCAATCTGAACAGAGCTTCACACGGCGTGAAGGCCGTCCCTTCAAGAAGCAAACCTGGACAAAGTTTCACGCGATCCACGCTGAAACCGTCTCTTTATTGCTGGCTAAGGCTTAGAAGGCCGTCCCTTTAAGCAAATAGTCCCCGTAGCAATTTGGGGCTCAGCTTTCTTTCGCCGGAGCCGCGCTATTGTAGCGGTCGGCAAATTTCCTCTGACTCACGAATGTTCGCCCGATGGTTCCGTAGCCGATGACCTCGCTCCCATTGCTTGCACTCACGCGGAAGGTGAGGAAGCGGCCGTTGATCGACTCCAGCACAGCCTCGCATTTCACGGTCGCGCCGATGCTGGTAGGCGCTCGATGAATGACGTTGATGGCGGTGCCGACGCTAACCTCGTCGTCTTCGCAGAACGGCACCAGCGCCTCGTAGCCGGCGCCTTCCATCCAGCCGATCATGTGCGGGGTGGACAACACAGGTGGCAGCTCAGGTTTCCAGGCGCTCAAGGTGTGCCGGAATTCCACGGTTCTTTCGATCTCGGCGCGGGTGCCGAGGGGAGCGGGTTTTGCCATGCAGAGAGAGTAATACTGGATGAGCGGCGCTGTCATCTGGGATTGCCTGGGATAGAGGTCCTTCGACTCCGCATTCGCAAACGACGCGAATGCTGCGCTCAGGATGACAGACTTAGGACCAGCACGCACAGGCGGCAAACCTTCACTCAGATGACACTTTTATAGCTCAGGCGACAAATCAATTTCGGGGCAAAAAAAGCGGCAGTCACGAGGACTGCCGCTGATGAACGCTGTCAAAAACTGGAGCCTTAAGCACCAGGGCAAGTGGTAGCGTTCGGGCCAACTCTAACTTCAGCGCCAGAACCTCGCGATTGATGACCACTGCGGCAACACCAACACCATCCGCAAATTCAGCATCGCATTGCAGGTTCCGGCGCCGCCGTCTTACTGGACGTCGCTCACCTTGCCGGCCTTGAAGGTGACTTTCATATCCGGGTAAACGTAAATCTTCTTAGTCCCCAGATCGACCACGTTTTTGGGCTGACCCAATTCGTGCGTCACCTCGTCAATCGTCTGACCCTGCGAGACGGTCACCGGAGCTCCCGTCGCGGCCGGGGCAGCAGGCGCGCCGGCGGCAGCCGAGGCCTCCACCGGATTCGTGGGCGCCGCTTCGGAAGCTACTTCCTGTTCAGCCTGGTCAGCTTCCTTCGATTCATCCTTCAGGGTGGCAGCCACATTCTGTTCCGGCGGCGGAGCAGCGGCTACGAAATCCGATTGCACCGGCGGCGCCTTGGCCGAAGGCGGAGCTGCGGGCAATCCGTTCGTACCCTGTTTGGCTTGCAAGTCGCCGAGACCCTGATCGATGGTCTCGCGCATGTGATTCTGCATCTCCTGCAAGTCGTTGTAGGGCACCTGCACCTGCGCAGACTTGACGCACTCATTCGCTCCCTTGCTGCACAGCACGGTGGCGGTGGCTGCGGTAGCATCCGAGGGCGGAGCCTGCGTCACTTCCAGGACATCGCCCTGGCTGATGGCGCATTCCTGTCCATTGGTCTGCACCACGTCAAGCGCGGTACCGGCGATGAAAACGTGCGTCTGGTTATCGCTCAACATGCGAGCGATTCCGCTGGAGGCAGGATCGACTTCCTGATGTTGCTGTTGTTCCGTCGCCTCCTGATTCTCCAACGCCACTTGCCGCTTCACTTCGTCGTTAATCAACTGCTTAGTCTCGGGAGTAAGCTCGCCGGCTGGCGGAGTACTGGAGGCAGCAGCGGCTTCCGCCTGTTCCGCATACGCAGCCTGCAACGATTGCGCGATGAGATAGTCGGTCAGCCAGAATGCGGCGCCGGCATAAACCGGATAGGGATTCCACCATCCGCCGTAATAGCCGTACCAGGGATTACCAGCCCATCCCCAGCCATACACCACGGGCGCGGGCCAGGGATTGTAGGCCCAACCGTAATAGGCCGGTCCGTAGTAATAAGCCGGGGCATAAGCATTCATGTAATAGCCGCCGTAATAGTAGCCACGGTAATAGTGGTTGTAGTAGCGGCCGTGGTAGTAGTAGCTGCGGCGTCCGTAATCGCGACCATGGTAGTGATAGCCGCGCTCGACATAGCCGTGCCCACCGCGAGTGGCGACCACGCGCGAGCCGTCAGCCCGGGTGTGTGAGACAACACGGCCCCCGTTCAGGTTGTGATGAATATCGGTATTGCGCGCGGCGTTATGCACGTCGGCAGGCTTGCCGTTGGCGCGCGTGGTCATGGAGCTGCCATTCTTCGCGGCCGTGGTCTTCATGCCGGTAGCAGCCGGGCGTCCGGTGGCGGTCGTCGGATGGCTGGCCGTACCCGCGGGATGAGTTCCAGGGCCAGTGCCGTGTCCAGCGGTTCCTCCGGCGGTTGCGTGTCCGCCGGCCGTCGAGTGTCCGGCAGTTCCGCCGGTGGTGGTATGTCCGCCGGCCGTAGTCGAGCCGTGGGCTCCGCCTGCGGTGGTTGCCCCATGGCTGGCGCCGCTGGTGGTCGCGCCGTGACTCGTCCCGCTAGTGGTCGCGCCATGACTTGCGCCGCTGGTCGTAGGACCATGCGATGCACCGCTGGTGGTGGGACCGTGGGAAGCTCCGCTGGTGGTGGCGCCGTGACTGGCACCGCCGGCCGCTCCGCCTCCAGGATGGCTCGCTCCTGCCGATCCGCCGGAAGGATGAGAAGCCGGGGCGCTGGAGGGATGCGATGCGGGAGCCGATCCGCCGCTTTTTTTATCGCCAGCCGAAACCAGCGTTACACACAGGAAAACCACAAACCCTATGGCCAGGTACCTGACTGCTTTAACGAAGGGAACCAATAAGCTTTCCAAGGTAGTCTCCTCTTTATCTCTACTTCCTGTCACTTCCCGTAACCTGCCTGACAGGAAAACTACTGAACGTCCGTGACCTTATCGTGGACAAACGTGACTTTCATATCGGGGTAAACATCGATCTCTTTGGAGCTGAGCTTGATGACCCGGGTAGGTTGTCCGAAGATAGCGGCAACCTGGTCTTTAGTTTGTCCGACCGCAATGGTTTTAGGAGCCGGCGGGGGCGCATCGGCCGGTGGAGGTGGAGGCGGAATGGGAGCCATGCTGGCTTGTCCGGGTTGAGCGGCAGCCTGGCCGCCGGCCGGAGCTACAGCCTGGTTGCCCTGCGGCTGCGCACCCCCACCGCCCTTGGCGGTTTCGGTTGCGGCAGCCTTGTTGTCACCGCCTTTGTCATCATCGGAAGGCGCTACTTTGATGACTTCGGCGACCGTGGCCATGAGCTGATCGGCAGGAGGAACGGCTCCATGGGGAAAAGGAAACTTCAACGTCGAGTAGTAGCGAACATCGTTATAAGGATCGCTCAACAAGCTGAAAACCATGCCGTCGTCATGCGCTTCGATGTTGGTTACCCAGAACTTTTCTCCGCTGACGAAGGTACGCATATCGACGTTAGGCACCGCCGCTGCCACCGACGAGACGCCGGGCACATAGGCGCAGAACTTGCATTTCTTGGCGGCATCGAAAACACCGTGCGAGATCTTGCCATTCTTGTAGGTGTTTTGCGGCGGCATGGTGGTCGTGGTGGTGTACATGAGAAGGTTGTCCTTCTCGAGCACCAGGACAGCGCCGGCGGTGACAATATCGGACTTGTCGGCAGAAGCTTTGGTAAGGGGATATTCCGCTACCAGCTTCTGCTGGATGGCAGGAGCTGAATTCGTTTCCTGGGCTTGCAATCCCAGGGACGAAAGCACGATTGCGGCGGCAAAAGTTGCGGTCACGATTGCTCGCAAAGACTTCATGGCTTTTCCCTCAATCAGAAACTGTTTGGAAGACGGAAGACGCAGAGGCAACTGAACCGAAAGGCAATGGCGTAGCTTGTTAGGGGCCCGGTGGAGACAGTTTTGCTGGATAGCCGGTTCAGCCGAAACGCTCTGCACTCCTTGCCATAGACACACCTTCGCATGACTGTGGCGGCTGTAAATTCTGCTCTGGATTTCGTAACGAAGCAAGGGGTTTCTTACGAATTTCTCAACCTGAAACGGAGATCCGCACCAGGCTCGGGGCGTGCTTGCAATGGTTATTGACTGATAAACAATCGAAAGTGAGCCGTCGAAATGGCACATACGAGCGCCGTCTCTATTAGGAGTATCCTGATCCGTCTCTTCTATCCGAAAACGCAACTATACGCGCTTTCGTCCCAGCAAAAACGGATGGTTACTCGATTCAGTTGTCGGCAAGTGGAAGTCGAACGAAGGCAGCCAGAACAGGCTAAGTGACAGGGGACCTCGACGACGGAAGCTGATTGAACGCATCTTGTACCGGATTTGCTGGAATGTAAATAGCCTTTAAGTGTGGGCGCAGAGGATGAAGGGTGGCGGGTAGGGTTTGGGAAATCCTGGGCGGAGGCGCGCGGCTTTTTGCTGTCATCCTGAGCGCAGCGCTGCCGCAGTTGCTGTCATCCTGAGCGCAGGCGTGCGGGTTTTGCGCGCCGGAGTCGAAGGACCTCTACCCGCGTCGTCCATCTCCCGGCAGGTTTCATGGCAGCAGGCAAGAGTAGATTTTTCGACTGCGTTCGGGATGACAACGCGATGTGTCGCCGGCTGGTGGATTTGAAGAGGCTGCTGGACGCTGCCCTAAAGTGTCTGCGTGAGAACCCCTCTGCCGTCCCTACGGGACTCGCATCAATTTCCCACTTACCCAGCACTCCGCCGTCCCACCCCAATTCGCGCAAAGGCAGCGCGACTTGGGGACCCCGATTCGGCTGCGTGCTGGGCTAAGCTATTCCGCGCCTACGGCGCTGGGTTATCGGCCGTTGTATTCCCTACCAATGCGAAGCCTTAGTTCTCACGCAGACCATAAGGGGCAGCTCCACCATCAACGCTCTGCCGGCTTCTTTGCCATTCACAGGCATCCGCGTGATGCTGCCCTGAAAGGCAGATCTACCACCGCCGCATAGCACTTTCCCTATGTCGTTGACCCTTCCCAGCACTACGACTAACATTCGCTAGCGGACTTTCCATGGATCTCGAGACCATTTCACACTACCGCCTTCTGGGCAAGCTGGGTTCTGGTGGAATGGGAGTGGTTTATGCCGCCGAGGACATGAAGCTGGGCCGCAAAGTGGCCCTCAAGTTTCTCACTGCTGAATATTCGCGCGATGCCGTAGCCCTGCACCGCTTCGAGCGCGAGGCCCGCACGGCCTCCGCCCTCAATCATCCCAACATCTGCACCATCTACGAAATCGATGAGGCCGAAGGCTATCGCTTCATGGCGATGGAGCTGTTGAAGGGCATGACGCTTCGCGATCGCATCGCGCACGAGGCGCTGAAGAGTGACGAGCTGCTGGATTACGCCATCCAGATTGTCAACGGGCTGGAGGCGGCGCATTCGGAAGACATCATCCATCGCGACATCAAGCCGGCAAACATTTTTGTTACCACACACGGGTACGTGAAGCTGCTGGACTTCGGACTGGCCAAGCTGGCCGTCGATCCGCATGGCATGTCTGACACTGTGGTAGTGGATGCGACAGCCGCTACAGCGGTTGCGGTAGAGCAGCTGACTACCCCGGGAGCAGCGGTGGGCACCGTCGCCTACATGTCGCCGGAACAGGCGCTGGGCGAGGGGCTCGACGCCCGCACCGATCTGTTCTCCTTCGGTGCGGTGCTTTACCAGATGGCGACTGGACGGCAGGCCTTCACCGGGAACACGTCCGCCGGAACGGTAGACGCGATTCTGCATAAGATTCCGCCGCCCGCTGCGCGCATCAATCCGTCGATTCCGCCGGAGCTGCAATCCATCATTAATAAGGCGCTGGAAAAAGACCGGAAGCTCCGCTATCAGACCGCAACGGATTTGCGTTGCGACCTCCAGCGTCTGAAGCGGGACTCGCAAGCGTCGTCGCACAAGTTCGTCATCACCTATGACGGCTCGGTTTCCACGGAGACGATTGCCGCGCCTGCGCCCGGATTGACGCCGATCCCGGTTCCGGCCAGCACGCCCTCGGTCGCGCCGCCGCCTCCGCCGCTACCTTCGCCGCCTTCGAGCGCAACACAAGCCGGCGGCAAGAAGGGATTTTTAGCGAGCGCCGCGGCCTGCGCCGCAATTCTGCTTGGCGTCGCGGTAGCCTTCTGGTGGCAAACCACGCATCGCGCTCCGCCAGCGTCATACCTCAACATCAAGGCTAATCCCGGAGCGCAGGTCCTGGTCGACGGAAAGGCGTCCGGCACGGTCACCTCCGACGGCACCGTCGCCATCAATGTTCCTCCCGGCGAACACGCAGTGCAGCTGACGTTGCCCGGCTACGAACCGTACTCCAGCAGCATCACCGTCAGCCCCGGCGAGCAAGAAAGAGTGGTCGCGGCGATGAACGCGTTGCCGCCTCCGCCGCCCAAGCCGGTTGAGACGGGAGCGCTCACCGTCGAAACCAATGTTGCCGGAGCCGACATCCTGGTCGATGGGCAGCTCAAGGGTTTTACCGAACGCGCCAATCAGCCGCTGAAGATGGAGTTGAAGCCCGGCAGCTATAAGGTCCAGCTGAAGAAGGCCGGCTATAAGGATTCGGCAGAACAGCAGGCCGACATCGCCGCCAAGGAAAATAATCAACTCAACTTTAGTCTGACAGTGTCAGACAACCCGGCGGCGGTTCCGGCGGCCACGTATTTGGCGATCAAGTCGCATCCCGGTGCCGAGATTCGGATCGACGGAGAAGTCTCCGGCACGGTGGATAACAACGGCACCTTCCCGGAGAAAGTCAGTCCGGGCAGCCACACCGTGCAGGTAAGCCTGAGCGGATATGAGCCTTACTCCTCCAGCGTGACCGCGAAGGCCAGCGCCAAGACGTTTCTGGTAGCGGAGTTGAAGCCCATCGCGCCCACGGCGTCCTTCAGTGCCAGCCAGTCGAAGATCACCGAAGGCCAGATGGTCACGTTGAAATGGTCCTCGCAAAACGCGACCGACGTCCACATCGAACCCGGCATGGGTGATGTTGCGCTGAGCGGCACGCACGATGTCTCGCCCATGCAGACTACAACGTACGTGCTGACCGCGAAGGGATTCGGCGGCAGCACGACCTCCAAGGCGCTGGTCACGGTCGAGCCGAAGACTTCCGAAGCGGATGTGCAGGCGATCCGCGAAACGCTGGCGCGCTTCAAGGGCGCATATGACTCGATGGACACCAAGGCGATCCGGCAGGAGTGGCCCAGCCTGAGCCAGACCCAGGCGGACGCGATGCGCACCACGTTCGGCGGACTGACCTCGCTGCAATTGAACGACGATTGCAACGGCGCGCCCGCGATCTCCGGCGACACCGCGCAGTGGACGTGCAGCGAGACCATCACCTACGTCATCAAGGGACAGAATGCAATTCCGCCAGTGCACAACACGATTAACTATCACTTCAAGAAATCCGGGCGCAGATGGCTGGTGGATCGCCGCGAGGCGGCCGGCAACTCCTCGGGATAAACCCGCCATTCATCCCATCGCAGATGACAATCGCCCCTCCGCCGTAGCATGCTTGAGAGGGACCTATGCCTTCTTTGGCTAACTCGGCCGCGCGGTACTTAGCCGGTGCGTTGCTCGCGCTGGGCTGCCTGGGCGCGTCGGCGCAGACCCAAGCGGCGCTGCATCCCGTCCCCGTCCCGCCGCAGGAAAGCGCTGCGCCCGCTCCCACAACGTCGGGGCCGGTTCTGCCGCTGTATCACGCGGTGCGCACCGTGGGCCTCGATCCGCAACGCGTGTACAAAATTCGCGAAGCCGAAATCGATCGCGAAGACGTTCACCTATGGCTGACCGACGGCACCATCGCCTTTACCCTAGCCGTGGATGGACACGTGACCGGAGCCTACTTCGAAGGCGATGGCGAGGTGCTGATTCGTCCGCCGGATCGCATGGAGCGCGCCTCCCTCGGCCTCTTTATTAATGCGGGTGTGCTGGAAGAGCGTTTCAACTCCGCATATCTGCGCTTCAACGACGAAACCGCGAAAGACCTGCAACCATATCTGCGTCCGCCCGAGGATGCTGCCGATTTCATTGCGCGCAACAGCGCCAAGGCACAATCGCTGGCCGCGATGGACGCCATGCGGCTGTGCATTTCCTTCACCAGCGCGCCGCCGATCGCCGCAGCAGGTGAGCCGCCACCGATTCCTGACCGCTTCTTCCACGCGCGGGTTGCCGGAGAACGTTACGGTGTGTTCGACGTGGTCTTCGATACGCGCAGCCCGGAACAGATTGTGGTGGGCAATGCCGGCTCGCACGACAACGAAGTCTATTACGACCTGTGGATGAATTTTCCCATGCGGTCGTTGCGCAAGACGCCGCTGTCGGACACGCGCTTCGGCGGCCCCACTGGCCCGCTGTGGACGCCGCACGTGCTCACGATCAGCAAGTACACCATCAACGGCACGCTCGACACTTCGCGCAACCTGACAGCCGATGCCACCCTCGACGTCGATGTGAAGGAAGGCGGTTCGCGAGTCGTGCTCTTCGAGTTGTCGCGCTACCTGCAAGTGAAGCAGGTGGAGTACGAGGGCAAGCCGCTGGAGTTTATCCAGAATGAAGCGCTTGAGGGCAGCGAGCTTTCGCGCCGCGGCAACGACACCATCGCGGTGGTGTTCCCGCAGCCGCTGCAACCGGGCGCTCACTTTGCGTTGCGCTTCAGCTATGCCGGGTCGGTGCTGTCCGATGCCGGCGGCGGCCTGCTATACGTAGGCGCACGCGGCACCTGGTATCCCAACCGCGGCATCGCCATGGCGAATTACGATCTGACTTTCCGCTTTCCGCAGCCCTGGTCGCTGGTGGCAACCGGCAAGCGGGTCTCGCTGGAGCGCGAAGGCAGCGGCTTTGTGGGACATTGGGTCAGCGAGCAGCCTATTCCAATCGCGGGATTCAATATGGGGGAATACGTTCTCAGCAGCGTCAAGACAGCGTCTGACATTGTGGTAGATGCCTACGCGGCCCGGGGCACGGAGTATCAAAGATCGGCACCCAATGCCGCCAACTCGCCGTCGCCACTGCTGTCGCCACACGCACCGGGAACGGTTGAGCCCGTACCCTTCCCGCCGCCGCTGCAAAATCCCGCGAGCACCGGGCAGTCGCTGGCCGAGCGCGCGGCCACCACGCTGTCATCGCTGTCGCAAATGCTGGGTCCCTATGCCTTCAGCACGCTGTCGCTCACGGAAAATCCCAGCGCCGAAAGCCAGGGCTGGCCCGGCCTCATTTTTCTTTCCAGCTACGCGTATTTGCAGCCGGAACAGTTGCGCGCCATGAATTTGTCGCAGGCCGACGCCATCATCTATAGCGAGGTAATGATGCCGCACGAGTTGGCGCATCAGTGGTACGGCGACAAAGTTTCGTGGGCCAGCTATCACGAGCAGTGGCTGCTGGAGGCGCTGGCGAATTACTGTTCGCTGCTGCTGCTGGAGCGCTCGCAGCCCGCCGACGTGCAGCTGACGCTGGAAAACTATCGCCAGATTCTGGCCAGCAAGTCGCACGAAGGACGCCGCATTGTGGAAGCCGGCCCGGTCACGCTAGGCAGCCGGCTGTCGTCGTCGCACTTTCCCAATGGCTATGAGGTCATCACCTATGGCCGCGGCACCTGGCTTATCCACATGTTGCGCTGGATGCTGCGCGATGCCTCGCGCACGCCGGCCCAGCCCAATGGTAATGACACCGTGTTTCTGGCGCTGCTGCGCAATCTGGTCAATCGCTATCAGGGCAAGGAAATTACCAACACCGACTTTGAGCAGTCAGTGGAGGAGCTGTTGCCGCGCTCGCTGTGGTTCGAAAATCGCCAGTCGCTGGATTGGTTCTTCGACGGCTGGGTGAACGGAACGGCCTTCCCGCAACTTGAACTGACGGGGGTGCGATTTACGCACGCGAAAAGTGGAACGAGTTCGCGAGCGGCCGCGAGTGCGGCGCAGAATGTAACTGTGAGCGGATCGATTCATCAGAACTCCGCGCCGTTTGACCTGGTAACCAGCGTTCCGGTGTACGGCGTAGCCGGCGATAAGCAGATTTATCTTGGCCGCGTTTTTGCCGAGGGCGCGGAGACGCGCTTCAGCTTGCCGGCTCCCGCGGAGGTGAAGCAGGTAGTGCTCGACCCCTTTCACACCGTGCTGACCGAACCCTAACGGCGCAGGTTTCGAGTAACACCTTCCATTCAAGCGCAGGGAGCGCACGCACATCCAGGCGCAGAGAACGCACGCGCCGACAAAAGTGAAAGACGGCGGCATCGCATTCCCCATTCGCCGATCCAACTGGCGTAATCTCGAATGACTGCTATAATCATGAGGCTCGCAAGAGCAGCGCGTTTGCGCACCCGCCCGAAGTCGGAGAGGTGGCCGAGTGGCTGAAGGCGGCGGTTTGCTAAACCGTTATACGGTCAAAAGCTGTATCGGGGGTTCGAATCCCCCCCTCTCCGCCAGTTCCAACAACTTGCGTATTCTCCGATACTTCCGCCGCGTCGGCGGCCTTCTTTGCTTCGTCCCCCTGCTGCGATGACGCCAACTGTTGCACAGCTGTTGCACACTGCAGTTTTTCCATTGCCTCAATGGAATCGGGATCCACCATCTTGATGTAGCTGCGCCGCGTCACTTCGACACTGGAGTGACGCAAGATGTTCTTGATCACGTTGTCAGAAACACCCAAGCGTTTGAGGTTGGTGGCCAAGCCCCGTCTGCACGCGTGATAGCCGTGCCATTTGAGACCGGCAGCTTCAAGGGCAGGCCTAACCGCCCTCTGCGCGAACATCTGCAAGTCCATTGGAGTGCCCTTGCCGGTCGCGAACATGAACCCGCTGGCCCGGGTTCCCAGCGAAAGACGATACGCATCCAGGTACCCGGCCAAAATCTCAAGGACCGGAACCGGAGCTTTGCTCGCCTCGGTTTTTGTATCGTCGATCGTGCCGCGCCAGACCGCCCGCTCTATCGACACTTGCTTGTCGTCGTAGTCCTCCCAGCGCAGCCCACGCAGCTCCGAGTCCCGAAGACCGGCGAATGATGCGACGGCCATAACAGCGCGCGCCTTGCCCTGGAGGACGTTCAGCCTTGCCAGGATCTCCTCCAGCGTGTAGGCGTACGTGTCTTTGGGGCCACGGACCCGGGGCACCTCGGCATACCGCACCGGGTTGCTCCCGTTGAGAACATCTTGGCGAATCGCGTACGTGAACGCACCCGACAAGAGGCTCTTGATGTGCTGCAGTGTCGTGCGCGAAAGGTCTTGCGACGCCACGATCATTCGAAGCATTCCCTGGGCGTGGGATGTCCGGAACTCACGCATTGGAATGTCGCCGTTCGGACGGATGTACCTGTTCCACTTGTTGAAGTAGTCCGGGTACACGCTGCGTTTCCGGCCATCTTTGATCATGGGCAGGTAATGCTTTTCCATCCAATGGTTAAGCGTCACGGTGCTGAGCAGCGACGCGCTGTTGGTGTTGTAGGGTGCCAAGAAGTCCTGCGCCAGCGGCTTGACTGCGCGTTTCGAGCGATACTGTCCTCCAAACAGCACAAGCTTCGTGCACTTCTGGGCGTTCTTGAAGCTGCCGTCGGTCTGCATCTCAAGAACACGGTACCGCAGGTACCACCACTTGCCATGCTGAAAAACGTATCCATTTTGGTGTTGCCGAGCTTTCATCTGGTCTTCTCCTTGATGTAAGCCCGTTCCACCGTGCTGTTGACGACCACCATACGCCCGCGCAGCCATTCCGCCAACTCCGGGCTGCCCCAGGCGAAGCGGGTATATTTGCCGAACTTGTAGTGCGGAATTTTGTCCATGGTCCTGCTTCGAACCTTCTCTTCGACCCATGATTTCGGGACACCCAATCGTCTGGCGAACTCCGCCGCGTCAATGATCTCTTCCTTCGACGCGGTGACAACCTCGGCAACTGCTGTTGATTGATCTCTCATACGTTGTGTTTTTCCAATTCCTTCGTCCTCAAACGTGCGGCATTGCCGCTAATTGCGAATAGCGCGCCGGCCATGCAAAAGTAAATCCGTAAACTGATCCCATAACGGCAGCGGCTACGGCATCGGTTTCGATCAACGACCAGCACAAGATGAAGCGTAAGGGACAAGGACGGATACTGAGGGATAAAAGGGAGGTGCCAAAAAGGAGAAATTATCCGCGGCTCGATTGCGCTCTGCGATGGTTACTCCACGCCTTCTTCATTGCGCTGGCGCTGACGCCCAGATCGCCAGCCAGTTCGTAAGCCAGATCCTCATATCTGCGCTCAGAGATACAGGTATCGAAAATGATCCGCTTGGCGCGCGTTGCGCGGACATAAATGTCAAATGCAATGCACGTTTGGTATTGACGAGCAAGTTTTTGGAAGTTTGAACGCAGACCACTCAGTTCAGCTCGATACTGCCGGATTTCCTCTTTGATGTTGTCGACAAGCTTCCATCTAGCGGGGGTACTAATCGCAGAATTACGTACAATCAGACTTTTGTTGTAGTACCAGCGCTCAACCGCCACTGCATCTTGGGGTGTTTTGGCATCGGAATTCCAAAGTGGCGGCCTAGAAACCGAGCCAGCAGGTTGGGACCCAAGGCGCAGCGCTGTAACCCGCGTTTCAAACATGCGCCTGAAATCGCAATTGAGCTGCACGTGAATCGTCGTGCTTGCTCCGCGACATTCCGCAAACCTCAACGGTAAATCGAAATCCATCGGCTGATTGTGGTCGTCGACGGCCTGCGCGTTGCGAAACCACTCCTTAAATCTGCCGGGTTGACCTCTGCCATTCTGCCAGCCGTAAGCCCCGTCAATGGCCTCCCAAGTCAACTCCGCAGCCCGATCACGCGGCACCTTGGTATTCAACGCACTCGGTATTGCTTGTAACAGCCGGTCGAATCCCGCGGTAATACACTCGAGAGACCTTTCCCGCCACGCATTGATGACGGAGGCGATGATCGGCTCCCCAGCGTGCGGAAGATAGGCCCGGCCGAGTGCATCTATCTCGCCCGGAGAGTTCAAATATTCGATCATCTGGGTAGCGCAATCGGTGGCGGACTTATTGAACGCTTCTTCCAGCGTAAGTCGCAGCAACTCGATCGCGTCGATTTCAGCTTGTGACTTCTGCACCGCAGCTGAAAATATCAGCCAACAGCTGCGGTTTCAATAACCTTCCTGCTACCACCCGAACCAATTGTGGCGGCTCTTAACGTCTTCCGCGGCTGCCTTGTTAATTGCGGTTTGGAATAAGAACAGCCTTCATTTGCCTCTCGCAAGGGTGATACGCTCGTGCGATGGCAAAAGCGGGCGGGAAATCGGGGCCCCGATTGGCCGGCGGAAGAACCAATTTGGAGTTCTTCGTCTTGGCAGCTGTTGAAGGCGGTCTGGACACCGCCTACGATCTTAATCGGTTCGCCGACTTGAGCGTGGGCGCGACGCTACCCTTGCTAGCCCGCCTGGAAGATGCTGGCTTATTGCGCAGCAAGGTGGGACCCAGACGTAGCAAGCGGTATTCGGCCACCCCCGCCGGGCGGTCGATGCTGAAGCGATCTTGGCGAGACCTGTTAGATGAAGTTCCGCGCGAGTTCGAAGCCATCTTACGGCTGGCCTACATGGCGGCCGTGTTGGACTCCAGCCTTAAGTCGGCGCACCGGTTCTTGGGGGCGGCCGCCAAACAAAGGCAGCGCTTGGCCGAGACCTGCGAGCGGGAAGCTGGAGCAATTCTGGCAGAAGCTGATCGAGCAATGTTTGGTCGCGGTCACCGTTGGCTTCGTGCCTACTCGGATGGCGCACGTTTGAAAGCAGAAGCTGCGGTGCTCTCGTCGATAGCAGCTCGGAAAGATCTAAAGACTGTTCTTCAGCCGCACTTCTAAACCTGCTCTTCTTCCGATAAGACCCCAGAGGAAACGGCGATGCGAGGAGACACCCTGCTCAGCCGGCTTAAAAGGTGACAAGAGCCTTTTTGGCTACTGCCGCAGGTGCTCGCGCCTGTGGCAGTGCAAGTCTCGTCACCACAAGGCCCAGTTCAGCATTAAGACTGGCACTATCCTGGAAGATTCCCCGCTCGGACTTGATAAGTGGCTTCCTGTGATGTGGCTTGTTGCGAACTGCAAGAATGGAGTTTAGCTCTTGGGAGATTCACCGCACGCTGGGAATAACGCAAAAGACGGCATGGTTCATGCTGCACCGCATCCGCTTGGGGATGCAGGATATTAACGGTGGTGGAACTCTCTCCGGTGAAGTCGAGGTTGACGAAACCTTTATCGGCGGCAAGGCCCGTAATATGCACGCCGCTAAGCGCCGCGAAAAGATTCACGGACGCGGCCCGACAGGAAAGTCTGTAGTCATGGGTATGTTGCAGCGTGGCGGGAGGTTCGTACTGCTGTAATCGAAAACCGCGATAAGGAAACGCTGCAAGGCCAAGTCCGCCAACATGTAAGCGCAGGTTCGCAGGTATTCGCCGACGAACCGGTGTCCTATTGGGGATTGGAATCTGATTATGTTCACCAGATCGTCAACCACGTCGAAGAGTACGTTCGTGGAAACGTCAATACCAACGGCATGGAAAACCTCTGGAGCCTTCTTAAGCGCGGATTGAATGGAACCTATGTTAGCGTCGAGCGACTTCACCTGTTCCGCCACATCGACGAACAGGCTTTCCGGTTTAACAACCGCGCTACCAGGGAAGAAAAGATTACGGACTCTGACCGTGTTAGCCTCCTCTGTTCGCAGATCGTAGGTAAGCGACTGACCTACGGTGTTGATGGCGAGGGCCGCCCCATCGGTCTGTGGGATGGAACCCTTGGTAAGTCCGTTTGGTGGGGTACTACTTACGGCGCTGCCAGCCAGCCCAACAGAGTCGAGTTCTACAATGGGGATGGTGAAGCTTTTACCTGGAGCGGCTCATCCCTACTGATGAGTTCGTGGAACTCAACGGTGGGTAGCAAGCAGCAAACAGGGAGTCTGGATTGGAATCCCAATGGAACACTTCAAATCCTGCAGATCAACGATTCAACGACTGGCCAGCAGGACACTCAGACATGCACTTACGGGTATGACGACTTAGCTCGACTGGGAAGCGTGAACTGCGGAAGCGGCGGTTGGGGTCAAAACTTCAGCTATGACGCTTTTAGCAACATCACTAAGGCACAGTCCGGCACTTTGGGAACGAACTTTCAGCCTGGATATGGTACCGGTAACCATGTTCTTGGCTTTAGCTATGACGGCAACGGTAATGTTACGAATGACGGATCGAATTCCTACAGCTACAATGTGGAAGGGCGTCCGATGGTGGTAGACGGATCGGCGGTTATCTACGACGCGTTCGATCGGCCAGTGGAGGTCGGCGGGTCTCCCACACCGCAAATCCTCTACTCTCCTGACGGATTTAAGTTCGCGTATATGAATGGGCAAAACCTGAGCAAATACATCGCCCCCTTAGGGGGCGGAGCGCAGGCTGTTTATACAGCGATGACGCCAGCACCTCCAAGCTACTGGAGGCACACCGACTGGCTGGGCTCCGTGCGTCTGGCGTCGAATGCTAATCAGACGGTTTTCGGAAGTCAGGCCTATGCACCATTCGGAGAATCGTACGAGACCGGCCAAGGCACGAGCGCTCTTAGTGATTTCACGGGTCAGACGCAGGACACCGCTGCAGGCATCTACGATTTCCTGTTCCGCCAGTACAGCCCTACGCAGGGCCGCTGGCTGGTACCTGATCCGGCCGGACTGGCCGCCGTGGACATTACAAATCCCCAGACCTGGAACCGTTATGCCTACCTCGCCAACAACCCATTGAATGCGACTGATCCCCAAGGTCTCTATAAACAGGTTACCTTTAGCGACTTTTTACCTACATTTTGTCCCGGAATTTATGGCTGTGGCTCTAGTTTTGGCGGCAGCTTCTGGGGCGCAAATCCTGTTAGTGAATCGAATCTGTTTGGAAGCGGCGGTTGTGACATCGACCCAAACTGCAATTTCGATAATTCTGCCGCCGAAATAGAGCATTTCTACGGAGGTGATTTCTCTGGTACATGGAACCAGCAAACCATGAATTCATATGAGGCGCAGCAGTTCTGGCAGCAGCAGCCAGCCTCGAAAAATGATCCTGCCGTTTATGTACCTTACCCATCCGAGGAACAGCAGAAATTTCAGACAAGCCTATGGGGCTCCCTGCCGCAGAACCAAAACCCAGGTGGCCAGAGCGCATACTGGCAATGGCAGTACGAACAGTTCAACTCGTACAATCCAGACAACAGGACTGGCGTCAGTAACAACCCATATGGCTTTCCCAAACCATTTGCAGCAGGGATATCAGACCACTACCCGTTTGGACCTACGAAACCGTCTTACAGTCTTTCGCAGTGTATCCAGCAGAATCCCAGCGAGATAATGGCCTGCATTGAATCTGTGGGCCGGTGACGACGGTCTGGCGCGTATCAGGAAACGTCGAGACTAGCTAATTGATGTTGAACCCTGCCGGTCGCCACTCGGAATGACGGCCGGAGGAATCCAAAGCACGTACCTGCACGAGATAAGTACCCGGCACCAGTTTACGAGTGTCCAGTTTGAGTCCAACGGGAATGACAATATTCCCGGGCACCACGAAGTCCGCCGCGCTGATTGGGCCGGTATCCATTACTCGGGTGCCGGTTTTGCGGTTCGTAATGCTCACCACATAGGAAGGTGCCGTCCTTCCCTCCTTAAGCTCAGGTTGGTAGATCTCGAAATATACAAAAAGCGCGCCGCCTTGACGCACCTGCGTTTGTGCCTCCGGGAAAAACTGAATGTTGTTGCTGACGAGAGGAGTCGGGATAATGGGTGCTGGGGAAACTTCGGCCGCTAGCCGCGGCACCCAAGATGCATCGCGGACAAAGCTGCTTAAGACTATATCACTCATCGTAAGATTCTGAGATGCCAATGCCTCAACGTGAAGGGGAGTCTCCGTCCGCCCAAACTTGTTGCCATCATATACAACTACGCTCAATTTGTAGTCTCCTGGGGCTAAGTCGACCTGTGTGTCGAAGCGCGTCGGAGTGGAAAAGGAGGCCCCAACTGCTCTGTAAAAATTAGCGAATCCTGCCGGTGTTTCTTTGCTACACGCGTATTTTCCACCAAACTGCCTCACAACTGTCACATCCTTGTAAACTGTTCCTAGGACGTAAAGAGCGTCGGGATTCTTGTCAAGGCAGTGCCAGACATCCCATCCCTCACGGGGCAAAACAAAATCAGTAGCAAGGTCAATACTTGCGAGCGCCCTAGAGTCGTGGACTTCTACAACATAGGTGAAGCCCGCCGCGGGCAATTCTGGATTGCTGGCAGCGCCGGTGCCCCCAATTAAGGACAGGACGCCTGATGACCAGAAGACGAACGGCTGCACTGAGACATCAAACGAGCCACGTTTGCCCGAAGTAGAGAAGCTCCGCATCCGGTTGTATATAAGGCTGTTTTCCGATGTGGTTTTCTGACTCACGCTTTCCTCCCTGCAGTACAGATTGCGCGTCAGATCGACTTCGTGCCCCGGTACAACTACACGTATCGTGTGACATTCGCCGACTTTCAAAGGCGGAGGAGCATATCCGATCAGATAGGTCGCCGATGGGGGTTCAAGGTCTGTCCCCGGGATTGGGGGCACTCCCCAAACGCCATCCAGTGTCGCCTGATACCACCATTGACCTGAATCATCAGCTGCGGAAAAATCAGTCTCCTTGAAATAGTTGATGTGCTGCTCCGTGCCGTTATCAAAAATGCGAAAATCACTCGGGTTCAACCCTCGTGCAGGTGGAGGCAACAGCTTTAACCTGTCCACCACGTAAGCTGCCTCCATCTTTGTTAACGGGATCTAGGTATGCTTTCGGAATCCAGGAGGTGTCCTCTCTGTTCTTTTTGGTAGGCGTCTCCCCAACCTTGGCTTCAATCAAAACTTGTCGCGACTGAGCGTAAAACCTGGGGATCTCACCTGCCGGCTCGGCGGTCTGGAGGGTTTTGTCCGCGGTCGAAGTCTTGATCTGATCATTGGTACGTGGCGAGGTCGCGAAGCTGATTCGAATCTGTTCCGGCTTCGGCTCGACGATCTCGATTGTCTTCTCCCACAGCTTCCCATCCGACGATCTGGCCTCTACCTTGTGCGCGCCAAACAAGACCTCAACGCGCGCTTCTTCGCCCTTTCTCAAAGTGCCGTGCTGATCGTCATCGACGTTCCAACCGCAATCGGCATCGCAGGTTATGGTTAGGCTCACGTGAGCAGTTTGTGATGTTTGAGGCGCTCGGGCATGCGCAACAAACGGCAGTAGAAACGCCAGAAATAAAGAAGTGACTAGCGAACGGAACGCCATCACTGCCCAGTATAACGCCGTGGAAGGAGCGGCCAAGGCGAGAGATTGGCGTTTCGAGCGAGCGCAATTCGAGAGCGAGGGAGATCGA
>CAVYKW010000002.1:0-272853 GCA_963769235.1 uncultured Acidobacteriaceae bacterium
GAAGCCGCCGCCGGGGATGGTGGGCAGCCCACTGGGTTTGTTGACGGCCAACAGATGGGGGTCTTCAAACAGGACTTCGAAGTGCTGAGGGGAGTCTGGTTCGATCCAGGGTGGACGGTTCCAGACAAGGGTTTGGCCTAAGTGGCCAATTCGCTTCCGGCGGCGGTGACGCCGTTGAGGGTGAGTTCGCCGTTGTTCAGTTTTTGTTGCCAGGCTTGCGGGGTTGAGTGGGTGTAAAGGCTTGCCAAGTGGGAGAGCAGGGTTTGTCCATGGTATTTTTTGCTGATGATTGTGGTGTAGGCATAGCCCCGGTTGAGCATGTAGTTTGAGTGTAAGCTACGTCATCTGCGGCAGGAGTGCTGGGGTTCGAGCGACACTGGATTTAGGCTGCAAGAGTTCTAAATGCGTCCAGTGTCGGGAGCCAGATTCCGCACTGATCACGCGCGACTCGGAAGTAATCCGCCTGGACGGAAAAGTCCGACCCGGGCAGTTGAAGAACTCTACGAGGTCGCGGCCACAAGGACGGAACGCCGACTATACGACCGGGTGGCTTCCCGGACACTGGCGCGTTTATCGGGACTGATCGTGGTCTGCTTCGGTCGACTTTGGGACCTTCAAACCACGCCTGAGGTATTCACCAGGATTAGCCCTGACAATTCGCTTGAACGCCTTGCTGAATGCGGCGTCGGACTCGTAACCGACCAATCGAGCGACTTCTGGGATCTTTTTGTCACGCCGTTCAAGTAGCTGTATCGCCTTCTGCATCCGCCACTCGGTTACGTATTCCAGCGGCGTTTGTCCGAGTAGCTCTTTGAAACGTGCTGCGAATGCGGAGCGAGACATGCCCGCCGATTCGGCCAGTGATTCGACCGTCCACGGTGCATTCACTTTGTCGTGAAGGGCACTCAGCGCGGTGCCCAACTGAGGATCGAAGACTGCGCGGAGCCATCCCTTGCTGCGGGACGGTCCCGACGCGATATGCGCTCGCAACAACTGGATCACCAGTACCTCGGCTAACCGAGTCGCGACGACTTCAGATCCAGGCGCCTGTTCTGCCATCTCTGACGCCAGCGCTTGCACGGTGTTGTGAAGAGCCAGCGTGCGTGCCTGATCGGCCTTCATCAGAATAAAGTTCGGCAAGAGCTGGGTGATTGGCTTCAAGCTGGCCTCATCGAAACTCAACGACCCGCAAACAATAGTGGTGGGTGCGCCGCCGCCGCCACAAAGAGCGACATTGCCGTTAGCCTTGGCCCCAATCTCCCGAAAGGTCCACTTCGGACGCGTTCGCGGGCTGTCGCGCAGAACAATCGAAGTCCCCCGCGCCAGCAAGAAGCAATCGCCACCGGTGAGCGGAATCGGTTCCTCGATCCCTTCCACACTCAGCCAGCAGTTTCCCCGCGAAAGCATCGCGAAGTGCGCCAAATCTGCCGGCGGCATCGTTTTGCCGGAAGGCCTGCCGAGTACTTTGACCTCGTTCTCTTGTCTTAGGCCCCAAGGGGCTGTCGCTTCCAGCCTGTGAAGACCGAACGCGGTGACGTGCATCGTTTTGAAGATGTCTGTAATCGGGTCCACGTTTGTCTCCAGTTCTGGACGAATAGGCAAAAAGACTGGACTTCTGAGCGGTTCCCGTCCACCGCCAAATCACTCTAATCAACTGTATTGGATGCTACGCATCCATCGAGGGAGCAAGTATGGGAAAGCTTGAAGGGAAAGTTGCAGTCATCACAGGCGGTAACAGCGGGATTGGGCTAGCCACAGCCAAGCGCTTCGTTGAAGAAGGCGCGCACGTTGTAATCAGCGGCCGACGCGAGAAAGAACTGAAAGAGGCCGCAGCCTTTATCGGGAGAAACGTCACGACGGTCATGGGCGACGTAACGCTCCTGCAGGATTTGGACCGGCTCTATGCAGTCGTGAAAGAGAAACACGGTCGCATCGACGTACTTTTTGTAAATGCCGGCTGGGGTGAAGTCGCACCGCTGGAAGCGGCTACCGAAGCTCATTTCGACAAGACCTTCGACCTGAACGTGAAGGGACTGTTCTTTACGGCGCAGAAGGCCCTCCCCTTATTCAAAGATGGAGGCTCGATCATCCTGAACTCTTCGGTCGCGAACGTGATGGGAGTGCCAGCGTTTACCGTCTACGCCGCGAGCAAGGCGGCTGTGCGCAGCTTCGCGCGTGGCTGGACGATGGAGCTGAAAGACCGCAAAATCCGCGTGAATACTGTAAGCCCCGGACCAATCGAAACTCCAGCACTTGAGAATGCAGGTCTCACTCCTGAGCAAGTCCAGCAAGCGGCCGAGCAGTTCGTCTCGCAGGTTCCACTTGGCCGCAGAGGTAAACCCGAAGAAATCGCGGCAGCAGTCGTGTTTCTTGCCTCGGATGAAAGTTCTTACGTCACCGGTGTGGATCTCGCCGTCGATGGAGGCATGGCGCAGGTCTGACCTCGGCGCTGTCATTTCTCGAACTTCAGTTCTCACACTAGATCGGAGAAACATGATGAGCTATGCAATTGTTGGATTCGGCAAGATCGGCCAGGCCCTCGCCCACGCCTTCGCGCGTAAGAACATCGACGTGACGGTCGCGAGCCGCCGGTCGCCCGAGGAGTTGGCACCGCAGGCTCGTGCGATTGGACCTACGGTCGTCGCCAAGTCGTTGCGGGATGCACTCGAGGCCGACACAATCATCTTGGCGGTCCCGTTCGGGGAACATCACGAGATTGCGAAGGCCCGCCGGAGCTGGGAAGGCAAGACGATCATCGACGCAATGAATTCGTTTCCCATCCCGCCTGAGGAACTGGACGGTCTCCCGTCCTCCGCCGTTCGTGGCGAAGTCATTCACCGACGCCAAGCTCGTAAAGGGCTTCAATCACCTGGGTGCGGCCAAGCTGGCGACCGATCCGGAGGTCGAGGGAGGGCAAAGGGTGGTCTTCCTTTCGAGCGACGATGAGGACGCGGTGGCTCCCGTGGCGGATCTGGCCAAAGAACTTGGGTTCGCCCCCGTCAAGCTGGGAAAGCTGAACGAGGGCGGATGGCTGGTGCACGCGCGAGGCCGCACCTGGGGGCAGCTCATTTTTCAGGATTTGTTCAAGAAGCAGCAGTAACCGGTTTGCAACCGTGTGATTAGGCCGAGAACGATGATTCGGAAAGGTTCCATTCCATCGGACGCGCTTGAAGGAAAGGAGAGATTCGATGAGCATCGAAGAGAATGTTCAGGTTGTGAAGGATTTCTTTGCGGCAATCGGAAGCGGCGATAAGCAGGCCTTGCTGGCGCTGGTGGCCGAAGACATTGAGTGGATCATTCCAGGCGAGGGCTGGCCGCTGGCCGGCACGCACCGCGGGCACGTCGGGATTGACGGATGTGCTTAAGAAAGCGTCCGAACAGATAGAAACGACATACCCAAAGCCTCCCGAATTCGTGGCGCAGGGAGACCGGGTTCTGGTCGTCGGCGTCGCTACTGGGAAAATCAAAGCAACGAATAGGACGTTTGAGGACCATTGGGTCTTCGACATTACCGTTCGAAATAGCAAACTGACGAACATCCGTGAATATGTCGACACGCAAGCACTGGCGCGGGCCTCCGAGACGGCCGCAAGCCGCAGGCCCTGAAACATGGCGCTGTTTCGTCTCGGCAACCTGAATCGGCGAATCGGTGAGTGCATGATCGCCAATGCACTCTCTGAGTCACGATCAGTAATGATAAGTCGGCCAGGTTTTACGAATGCTTTCCTATCATCTGGCCGTATAATGCCCACCCCCCAGCAAGCGAGCATAGGCTCTGGGCCAGCCGCAGTGGAGGCGGCTGGCATGAGCAGACAAGCCAAGGGCAAATCCCCAAAACCAAAGCGGCCCAAGACTAAACTTGGTCTTCCTGACCTCTACCACAGCAAGTCGGCGGTGCTTGACAGCCTTAGTTCCCCCGAGTCTAAGCGTGGCTATCAACATGCCATTGATGAATTCATTCAGTGGTACTGCTCCGAGCCGCGGCTGTCGTTCAACAAGACCGTAGTGACTCGCTACCGGATTGCACTCGAGAATCGGCAACTCGCGGCCGGAACGATCAACGGACGACTTGCTGCAGTACGCCGTCTCGCCTACGAGGCAACCGAGCGAGTCGTCTGGCATGTTGTAAAACAGTACGCTCTAAAACTCGCGCTCCCCCATGTAGCGCCGCATGATCTGAGGCGTTCGTGCGCGAAGCTGTGCCATGGATCGGGCGGAGAGCTGGAACAGATCCAGTTTCTTCTCGGGGGCGTATGAGATCCTGCTGCTCAATGAGCCTGCGCTGCGTGCCGGCCGGGTCCGATTCCGCTTCAATTTGCATGATGTAATCGCGCGCCCACTTCGGAAGCGCATTGATCCGGTCAATGAGAGGGCGCTTGTCAGCTGACAGCCAAGATTGCTGAGTTGAAAGGCGAGTCTTTCAACGAGATTGAACTCGACCTCCGTGGCCGAATGCCGGGCCGGACCAACACTAGAAAGGGCTGGCGAAAGAAGCCGGGGAGACATTAAGAGGCTGGGGCTGAACCATGACGCGCAAATCCCGCTACACCACCGTTCCGATCATGTTCTGGCGCTGCCCGCACTGCGGCTTTGAACATCGAGCTAGCGACCTTCTGCGTAACGGCTGGGACACCTTTCAGTGCAAGGAATGCAGGAAGACTTTTCCAGCCCGGCCAAGCGAAGAACGGGAAGCATCAAGCAAGTAATCGCCAGCGCCGCGTTGACTCGCGCGACTCGATCGCATAGATTGTGGCGTTTCAAGCGAGGACCGCAATGGCGAATCTCGAACATCTCGAAATCCTCAAGCAAGGGGTAGAGAACTGGAATAAGTGGAGGAGTCAGAATCCAGAACTTGTCCAATGGGATACGACGCTAGGCAGAACAGTTCTTCGCGGGCCCGACCTTCGAGGCGCTGAGCTTGACCATGCTGAACTCGCTTGGGCAAATCTCAGTGAAGCGAATCTCAGCAAAGCGCACCTCAGCCTGGCAAAACTTAGTAAGGCAAACCTAAGCGGGGCGAATCTCACAGGTGCCGAGCTCGCGCATGCTGACCTCTACGGATCCGACTTGAGCGATGCGGATCTAACTGAAGCTGATCTTCGGCAAGCCACACTAGGGGTAGCAAACCTCTACGGCGCTAACCTCAGCCGGGCTGATCTCCGCGGGGCGAAGCTCGGAGGAGCTTACCTCGTCAAAGCGAACGTCAGCGGAACGCGGTTTTCTGAGGCCGAGGCAGCGGGTGTGATCTTCGCCAACGTTGATCTATCGCCTGCCGAGAGCCTCGAAACCGTCAGAAACTTCGGTCCCTGTACGATTGGTATCGACACGATCTATAAATCGGGCGGTAAAATCCCAGAAGTTTTCCTTCGGAGCTGTGGTTTACCAGATGAGTTCATCGCCTACATCGGATCGATGGTCGGGCGGCCCATCGAGTTTTATTCGTGCTTCATCAGCTATTCGACCAAAGACCAGCCATTCGCAGATCGGCTGTATGCCGACCTGCAGTCGAAGGGCGTCCGCTGCTGGTTTGCGCGTCGATGAGTTTCGAAAATTCCTCTGGCTGGAAGTATTCCGCTTCAGGTTCCGGCTCCTGACTTCTTTTTATGTACTCGGCAGGGTTATCGACGATCCAATGCCGCTGCCTGCAAAAACTAAAGAACGTGCGCAGCCGTGAGACTTTGCGATTGCGCACCGTGGCCGCATTGTTGAGTGAGTTGCGGAACTTCGTCACCTGCTCGAGATTCAGATCGGTGATGTAGTGCAGACCGATCTGCTTGCACCAGGGCAGGAGTTCCCTTTCAAACAAGCCTTCATAATGCGTCATGTCCACGATGTTCTCGCCGCGCTTGGCGGCGAGAAACTGCTCGACCGCATAGGTAACGGTCGTGGACTCGCCAGGTTTGGGCTCCGGTTTGTTGCGGCTGAAAGGGTCGTGCTCGGCTTCGAGACGGGCGCATAGCTTCTGTGCACGCTCCCAGCTCTCGGTCTGTGCGGATTGCCGAATGCGAGTGCCGTCGGGAGCAACTCCGGCAATCTGTTTCTGACAACGACAACGGTGAGAATAAATGTCGACCTGCGCGCAATCCGCGTTATGGCGGACCCAGACGTACAGGCCACGTGAAACTCTGGCCATGAGAAGTGACCTCTCCTTTTCAAGAGAAGGTTACCAGAATACTGAACAATTACACAGTGGAGGAGGCCGACTTGTTAAGTTATTTATTTTGAGTGAGACGATTTTGGTGGACCTGGTCGGGATCGAACCGACGACCTCTTCCATGCCATGGAAGCGCGCTCCCAGCTGCGCCACAGGCCCACTTTTCAGGAAGGACGACGCGATGCTTTGCTGCGTCTCAAGTATTTTCTCCCAGTAACCCACCTTAGTCAAACGCCGGCGATCGCTGGCGCCCGGGATCAGCCGCCCGCGCACCGTATATCCTGTTGATTCTGTGTTCCTCATCTATAATGCCCGCGGGTTCTCATGGCTGTAGCCGCAGGCGCAAAACTTGGGCCGTACGAAATCATCAGCCGCCTCGGCGAGGGCGGTATGGGTGAGGTGTATCGCGCCCGCGATACTCGGCTCAATCGCTCGGTTGCAGTCAAGGTCTTGCCGCAAGACATGGTCAGCGATCCCGACCGGATGCGGCGCTTCGACCAGGAAGCGCGCACCGTTGCAGCGCTCAATCATCCCAACATCCTCGCAGCTTATGACGTCGGCGTAGAGGGCGACACTCCTTATCTGGTGATGGAGCTGCTGGAGGGCGAAACCCTGCGTGAGCGGCTTGATCGCGGGCCGCTGCCGATTCGCAAGGCCGTCGAGATCGCGTTGCAGATCGCGCAAGGGCTGGCAGCGGCACACGAGCGCGGCATCGTGCATCGCGATCTCAAGCCGGAAAACGTTTTCGTCACCCGGGACGGTCATACCAAGCTGCTCGACTTCGGCCTGGCCAAAGCTCGGGCACAAACGGCTGCGGCGTCGACGCAATCCGGGCGCTTGTCTGACCTGGCGCTTACTGCCCAGACCATGCAAACCGAGCCCGGCGTCGTGATGGGCACCGCGCCCTATATGGCGCCCGAGCAGGTACGCGGGGAGCAGGTCGATTATCGTGCCGACATCTTTTCCTTTGGCGCGGTACTGTACGAAATGGTGTGCGGCAAACGCGCCTTCGCCGGCGACACTTCCGTCGAAATCATGACCGCCATTTTGAAGACGGAGCCCCCGGAGTTTGATGCGGAGCAGGTGAAAGTTCCTCCCGGGCTTGAGCGCATCGTGCGGCATTGCCTGGAGAAAAATCCTGCTGACCGTTTTCAGTCGGACCGCGATCTGACATTCGCCTTAGCAGCTTTATCCGGATCGCAAACCACTTCGACACTGACGCCTGCGGCAAGTGCGGGTCGACGCATACCCGCCTGGTGGGCTGCGCTGGCCGCCCTTCTGCTCATAGCAATAGCCGGCAGCGCTATCTACTTTTCTGGTAGAACGATCTCTTCCCCGGCAATGGAGTTTGCGATTCCGGTGCAAGGCGAGGTCGGACACATTGCGTTGTCGCCCGACGGCAGCATGCTCGCCTATGTTGCCATGGACGAAAACTCCGGAGCCAGCGTGCTCTATGTTCAGCCGGTGGGCTCACCCAATGCCACTCGCCTGGAAGGCACCGAAGGCGCAACCTATCCGTTCTGGTCGCCTAATAATGATGCGATCGGCTTTTTCGCCCAGGGAAAGCTGAAGAAAGTCGCGGCGAGCGGGGGCGCGCCTCGAATTCTAGCCAGCGTGCTACAGGCCAGAGGCGGCAGTTGGAGCAAGAAGGGCGTCATCGTCTACGCCCCCGATGCCTGCGGACCTCTGTGGCGAGTAGATGCTGACGGAGCGGAGGCGGCGCCGCTCACCGGCGGAAGTTTCGCGGTGCGGGAATCGTCGCATCGCTGGCCGGTGTTTCTACCGGACGGCGACCGGCTTCTGTTCTGGTCAGGCGACGTGCACGAGCGGAGCGGCAACACAACGGTCGGCATTTACGCCACCTCGCTTTCCGATCCGCAGCATAAACAGCTGCTCTTGGTTGCCCATTCCAGCCTCGGGTATTCCGAGGGTCATCTCTTCTACGTCGACGATAAAGGTTCGCTGGTATACGTGGGGTTGGACCGCAATCTGAAGGTGCACGGGAAGCCTCACATCGTTACGAACCAGGTGGGACATCATCCTTCCACACATTGGGCTGCCTTTAGCGTGGCGCTGAACGGCACGGTGGTCTATCACAAGCGGTCCGGATCTTCGCTTTCCCAGCTCACCTGGTACGACCGCTCGGGCAAGGAACTCGGGCGCGTGGGAGATGTTGGCATGGTGGCGAATCCAAATCTGTCTCCGGATGGCGATCGCGTGGTACTCGATATCTCTGATCCGCAAGAAAGAAATATTGACGTGTGGATCGATGATCTGAAAAGAGGGGCATCCACGCGCTTCACCTTTGATCCGGAGGAGGAGACGACGGGCGTGTGGTCGCGTGACGGCAAAGTGATCGCTTACCGCTGGGCTGGGTCTTCCGAAGTTCTCCGGCTGAAGAACTCCAACGGATTCGAGGCCGACCGTCCGATGTCAAAGGGCGTGCCCGGTAGCGATGACATGGCCCCTAACTCCTTCGCGCCCGGTGATCAGCAATTGCTGGCCACCGCGCAAGGAGACAGCGGCGGTCTGAGTTTGGCTCTTGTGTCGGCCAACGACAAAAGCGCAACCCCATTTCTAGCCGGCAAGAACAATAAGGCTGACGGGCAGATTTCGCCTGACGGAAAGTGGGTGGCCTACGAGTCGGATGAAACCGGCGAGTGGGAGGTGTACATCTCACCTTTTCCCAGCGGCGGCGGGAAGTTGCAGGTTTCGCGCGGGGGTGGCAAGGAGCCGCGTTGGCGCGAGGATGGCAAGGAAATTTTCTACCTCGATCCAAAAGGCTTTATCGTATCGGTCAAGGTAGACAGCCAAGGCAGTTTGACTACCAGTAATCCCACTCCACTCTTCCAGGCACGCGCTCGTGCGGCCGTTTCCTCCAGCGATTTCTTCTCCTACGACGTTTCTCCTGACGGCCTACGATTTCTGGTTGACCGTTATGTAAAGCCGGCACAGAATCCGCCAATCGGCATCATTCTTCACGCGGTTAGTCCCGAGTAGCTGTCACTTCCCTTCTCTGGCGGACTCAGCGCGCAGCCCGGTGTGACGCCTCCGCATCCAACGGCCAAGTGCAATTGTTGGTAAACTATCGTTACTCGTCAGCCGCTCCCACGAAAGTCGCCTCTGCGGATAGGTTTGTCATGCGATTCACCTTAGAACTTCTTTGCATCGTCTCCATCCTTGCTCCTGCGCTGCGCGCGCAGACGATTGCCGCTGACAGCAAGACCGCAATCCACAGCACCTCCATGACCTCGATCTTGCCCGACCTTGACCGGCTTCAACAAGCCGCTTCGCAGACCAATCTGGACCTCGGCCATATGCGTATCGAGAAGTGGAAGGCCGACAGCGGCTCCAAGCAACAGGCGCAGGCGAATGCGGATTCGATACAGCGCAATCTGACAACCGCGCTGCCTGGGTTGATCAGCGATGTCCGTTCGGCTCCACAGAATATTGGCGCTGAGTTCCGGCTCTATCGCAACCTCGACGCTCTCTACGATGTGTTCGCCTCCCTCACCGAATCGACAGGCGCCTTCGGCTCCAAGAGCGATTACGAGACGCTGGCGGAACAGCTCGGCGTGTTCGATTCCGTGCGGCACAATCTCGGCAATTCTTTGGAAGCTCTGGCTACGTCTACCGAGTCGGAGCTTGCCCAGCTGCGCGCCCAGGTGCACACCATGCAGCAAGCCGCGGCGCCGGTGGCTCCGCCCAAGAAAATTGTGGTGGACGACACCGAGCCGGTAAAGAAGACGGCCCACAAGAAAAAGCCGGCCACCAAACCGGCCACGAATGGGAGCACCACTGGTTCCGGATCGTCTGCCAGTAGCGGCGGCAGCGCTACCTCTACCGCGAAGCAGCAGTAGTCTCGCTCCCCACCTCCGTGCAGTAAATTGAACCACCTTTCTGGGAACATTTTTATTCTCCCCGGAGTCTATTCAGGTAGCCGCGCTGTTGACGGCTGGTTAGCTCTGTCTGCGCCGGAACCGTTTGTGCAGCGGTTGGCAACGCCAGGGGTGCTGGTTGGCGCAAAGAGTTGTTCGGGGTCACGAAACTATTTATCATTGAGGTGCCGCCGGTGGCGGGAGCAATAACATTGAGTGACCTCGCAAGTGCGATAGGAATTCGCACCGAAGAAGCTTCCATCGTGGCCGAATTGAAGGCCGGATCGGAGGAAGCTTTCTATTGGTTGATCGCACATTACAACCAGCCCGTTTACAGCCTGATTTACCGCATTCTCGACGATCCGTCGGACGCCGCAGACACCACCCAGGAAGTCTTCATCAAGGTTTTTCGCGGCATTAAGAGCTTCAATGCCGATTCCAGCCTGAAGACCTGGATATACCGTATCGCCGTGAATGAGGCTTCGAACCGCCGGCGCTGGTGGTTTCGGCACAAATTCCACGAGACTTCCATCGAACCGGGCGCGGCCCGCGAAGGCGAAGAGCAGACCGGCATGAAAGACACGCTGGTTGATGAAGGCAAGTCGCCGCTGGAAAACATTTATGACGAGGAGTTGCGCGCCCGCGTCGAAACCGAACTCAAGGCCCTGGTCGAGCCTTACCGTACCACGGTCATCCTGCGCGATATTGAAGACCTGTCCTACGAGCAAATTGCCGAGGTAATGCAAACCTCGTTGGGCACGGTGAAGTCCCGCCTGGTCAGGGGACGGGAAGCACTGCGTAAGCGCCTGGAACGGCACCTGCCGTCGTTTGGCATGGCGGCGGCCGCGATGCCGGAGAAAAAACGCCGTAAGGAAGGGCCCCTTGGTGGCCGCAAGATCGAGGTCATACCATGACATGTTCCGTAGCGAAGGGCCTCATGTCGTCGTACTTGGATGGCGCTTTGTCGCGCAGTCAGTTGACTCACATGAACGAGCATTTGCGCGACTGCGTAGAATGTGCCGCCCGCTTTGCCGCGGTGCAGCGCACCCAGTCGCTGGTGAATGGGTTAGGGCGCAAGGTAGCTCCGCCAGATCTTAGCCTGAGGTTGCGCGTGTCGCTTTCGCAGGAGATCGCTAACTCCCGCCGTTCGCGTTGGGACTCTTTGCGGGTTCGCTGGGATAACGCCTTCAATGCCACGATGGTTCCGGCTACCGCCGGCGTAGTTACCACCCTTATTATCTTTGGACTGCTAATCAGCTTCCTGTATCCCTCTCAGGTGCAGGCTTCGAACGATGTGCCAACTATGCTGTACACCCCGGCAGAGTTGCAATCCACTCCGTTTGAGCTATCGATGGGAGGTGGCAACGGGGAGTCCCTGATCGTTGAAGCCTACGTCGGTTCCGATGGCCGGGTGCAGGATTACCGCATTCTTTCAGCGCCGGAAGATGCGCAAGCCATTTTGCCGCAGCTTAAGAACATGCTGATCTTCACCACCTTCCAACCCGCAACCTCGTTTGGTCAGCCGACGGCGAGCCGCGTGGTCCTTACCTTCTCCAAGGTGCAGGTGCGAGGGTAGCGAGGGTGGCCTGATTTGCCGCCTGCTACGCTCCGCTCGTAAACTGGAGCAGACTGCTTCCCTGTCAGAGATTGCGCTTGGTCTTGAGCTTTTGTCTTAGGAAAACTTTGACTAAGACTTGCTTTTGAAAGCTAAGACTTGCTTGAAGAGGACGGCATTTCAGTGGCTGCGTGAGAACTGGAGTTTAGCATTGGCGGTGGAATACAACGGTCAGGAACCCAGCGCCGTAGGCGCGAAACAATCTAGCCCAGCACGCAGCCGAACCGGGGTTCCCCGATTTGCGCCGGTTTTGCGCGAATTGGGGTGGGAAGGCGGAGTGCTGGGTGAGTAGGAAATTTATATGAGTCCCGTAGGGACGGCAGAGGTTCTCACGCACTCACGTCCATGCCGTCCGTAAACTATGCAAAATCAATTCGGCTTTGCAGAGCGCTGAAACACTCGAACAACGCTCGTGTCGCCGGCTGAAACCGGCTGTGAAAACGATAAATAAACGACTTAGACACGGGCCTGAAGGCCGACTCTACCCGAAATGCGACCACAGTCGAGTTTTTGGCAAACAGTTTAGCCGCTGAGGAATCGGTTTTACTTTCCAGAGTTTCCCTAGAGGATATTCGTCTGCACCTTCTCCGAAATCTGTTGTGGCCGGTCTTGCTGATATCGCTGAACTGCGCCGCTGTCGCTCAATCGAAAGCCACCCTCGATGTGAACGAGACGCTGTTCAGTGTCGTCGCCGGCATGAATGTCTGTGGCTACGATCAGGAATTGCAATCCTCTTCGCCGATTCGAGCTGAAGTTCGCGCCGATCTGGTTGAGGCCAGCAAGTCTCCCGGCGCGGCCATGGCTGCCAAAGAGATGTGCCGCTTCTACCACGACCATTTGCAGGGCGACGCAGCTCACGACCTGGCGCAATATGTCTCGCTCGCGCTGAACCTGGGGCCGCCGCCGGACTTTACTCCGCGGCTCAAAGAAGCCGATCTGCCGCCTGACGCCGGCTACATCCTGGGATACGTTCCGCTGGTGAAGCAGTACTACAAATCTGCGAATCTTCATGCCATCTGGCAAAAGCATCAGCCGGAATACCTGGCGCTGATCGACCAGTATCACGGGCCGGTTACGCAGATGATCACTGCGACCGACAACTTTCTGCGCATGCCGCTGTCGGGCTACCAGGGGCGCAGTTTCACGGTGTATCTGGAGCCCATGGCCGCGCCCGGCCAGGTCAACTCGCGCAACTACCTTCAGGATTACTACTACCTGGTGATCTCGCCCGCGGGCAGCAACATTCACGTCGAGGCGATGCGGCACACCTATCTGCATTTTGTGCTGGATCCGTTGATTGCGAAACGAGCCACCGCATTGGATCGCCTGAAGCCAATCCTCTTGTCGGTGCAGTACGCGCCGATGGCGGAAGAGTACAAGCGCGACATGGGCTTGCTGGTTATCGAATGTCTGATTCGGGCTATCGAAGCCCGTACGCCTACCGATCCCAAGCTGCCCGAAAAGGACCGCCTGGCAATGGTGCAGCACGCCGAAGCTGAGGGCTTCGTCCTGACCAGCTACTTCTACGAGCAGCTGCGCGATTTCGAGAAGGGCAACAGCGGATTACAGGATGCTCTGCCGAACTGGCTGCACAATATGGACGTCGATCACGAAAAAAAGCGCGCCAGCCAGATTGCGTTCGCCACCGAAGCGGAGCCCGAGGTGATACAGGCGTCAAAACATGCATCCCAGAAAAAGATAGACTTGGCAGAGCGAGCTCTGGCCAGCGGTAACCCGGCTGAGGCCGAGAAGCTGGCGCAGGAAAGCCTACAGGCCAACGAAGATCCCGCCCGCGCCTATTTCGTTCTGGCGAAAGTTGCCAGCTTTAAGGGAGACATGGCCGGCGCGCAGGCGGACTTTCAGAAAGCGGCGGACGCAGCCAAAGATCCGCACGTCGCGGCCTGGTGCCACATCTATCTGGGACGAATTCTGGACTTGCAGGAAGAACGACCACAAGCTGTAACGCAATATAAGGCCGCACTCGCTATTCAAGACGTGCCGGATGACGCCAAGACCGCCGCCGAGCATGGACTGCAATCGCCCTATGAGCCTCCCCGGGCGAAGCAGCAAGAGCCGGAACAATAGCATCGGCATGACAAGGAAGGTGGCGGCTTCCGGGAACGAAAGGACAGTTTGATGAAATCGACAGCAATTATGACGGCGGTGCTCGCGGCCGCAACGCTGGCGGCAGCGCAGGCGAACCCGCCGCAGACCCAGCCGGCGGCTCCAGGCGCAGCTCCTCCTCAGGGGCAAAGCGGGCCCGCGGCAGGTCAGGCCCCCGCAACTCAGCCGCCCGGCGCCGGTCCGCGTGTATTGCAGGCCAAGTCGCAAGAAGAGTTGAAGGCTTATCAGGATGTAACGGCGAAAACCGATCCAGCCCTGGTGGAAGCCGGCGCCGATGATTTCGCGGCCAAATATCCCAGCAGCGAACTTCGAGCGTCTTTGTACATTCGGGCCATGAACTTGTACGCTCAGGCGAATAACAGCGAGAAGGTCATCGAGAGCGGACGCAAAGCCATCGCGGCCGATCCCACGAATCCGATTCCCCTGGTGCAAGTCGCCTCAGCCCTGGCCGAGACCACCCGCGACACTGACATTGACCGCGAGCAGCGTATGGCCGAAGCGGCCAAGGACGCGCACGCCGCCATCGACAATATCGATACCGGGCTCATCATCCCTGCCAATGCCGATCCGGAGCGCGTCGCCGGCGCCAAGCACAGCATCGTCACCATGTCCTACGACACCCTGGGCATGATCGACATGGGCAAGAACGACTACCCCTCAGCGATTACGAATTTTCAGAAAGCCATCGACGAAAGCAAGTCCAGCCCGGAGGCGGTCCTGTACCTCCGGCTTTCGGTGGCACAGGATAAGCTGAAGGAATATCCGCAAGCACTCGACTCGGCGAACAAAGCGTTGCAATATGCCAAGGAGGGAACTCCGGCGCAGAATCTGGCCAAGCAGCAACAAGATCGCCTGCAAAAACTGATGAATGCTGCGTCCCCAGCAGCCGGCCCGACGGCTCCTACGGCAACTCCGATGTCGCCGGGCGCACAGCCAGGACAACAGCAGACGCCGGGCACCGCGATGCCACCGCACTAAACTAAGGAAGGCGCCGGCTTGATCGCGAGCCAGCCCTGGCCACTGGAATGAATTCCGCTGTGATTGACATAAACGCGCTGGAAGAAGTTCTGGGACACGCCTTCCAGCGTCGTGCTTTTCTGGAGCAGGCGCTCACGCACGCTTCCTTCGCTCGCGAGGCCGAGTCGCAAAGCGCCGCCGGCGGCAACGCTGCCGTCGAATCCGACAACGAGCAAATGGAGTTTCTGGGCGACGCCGTCCTGTCGTTCGTTATCAGCCAGGAACTGTACCGCCGCTTTCCCCAGTATCACGAAGGAGAACTTTCCAAGCTGCGCGCGCATATCGTGAGCGCACGTCGCCTGCTTCGCCCCGCGCGTGAACTTCACATCGGCGAGTATCTGCGGCTGGGCAAGGGCGAAGACCGCAGTGGAGGGCGCAGCAAGAGCGCCCTACTGGTGAACGCGCTGGAGGCCATTATCGCGGCGCTGTTCCTGGACGCAGGCCTGGATGAGGCGCAGCGCTTCATCCTGAAATACATTCTGGAGCCGGAGCTCGCCGAGGTCCACAAGCACGGCGGCCAGAAGCTTCCCGTGATGGATTACAAGTCGGCGCTGCAAGAGGCGGTTCACGCCAGCGGCCGTCCCCAGACTCGGTACGTCATGGTGAAAGAGGAAGGCCCGGATCATCGCAAGATGTTCACTATGGAGGTGCACGTCCCGGGCGCACCGAATGCCGACGACGCATTTGTCTGCCGCAGTCAGGCTACCACCAAGAAAGCTGCCGAACAGGGCGCGGCGCGTCTGGCGTGGGAGCGTCTACAATCGATGCAGAGCGGCTCCGCGATGAACGATCCCTCAGTCGGCACGCCGTCATCCGAGCATTCATGAGCGAAGTCAGCTCACAAACGCAATCTACGGCGCTCCCCGAAGTACCGCCCGCGGAAATATCCCAGCCAGGTGCGCAAAAAGGGCTGCCCTCGCTGCAATCTCTGGCTTCGACGGTCGTCATTGCGATCTTCGTCATCACCTTTATCGTGCAGGCGTTTCAGATCCCATCGGAGTCGATGGAGAAGACATTGCTGGTCGGCGATTATCTGCTGGTCGACAAGGCGCATTTCGGGCACTCCGGGGTCTGGGGCTGGTTGATGCCGTATCGTCCTATCCGCCGCCAGGACATCATCGTCTTCCGCTATCCGGTGAACCCGCACCAGCATTTTGTGAAACGCGTAGTGGCTGTGCCCGGCGATCGCGTTCGCCTGATCGACAAGCACGTTTATATCAACGGCGTTCGCCAGGACGATGCCTATGCAACGTTCAATTGGTTGTGGCACGACAAATTTCGCGACAATTTCCCTACCGGCGGTTTCTATGCGGCCAGCCAGTCGGCAAAATGGTTTATGCAGGCGCGGAAGCTGGTAGAGGATGGTCAGTTGATCGTCCCCGAAGGCTGCTACTTCGTGCTGGGTGACAATCGCGACGACAGCTATGACTCCCGCTATTGGGGCTTTGTGCCTCGGGAAAACGTAGTGGGGCGCCCGCTGGTTATTTACTGGTCGATGGACCGCAGCGACGATGACTCAGTAAGTAGTCCGCCGTCTGATAAACTTTCGAGTCTGACACTAAACTTTACCCACCTGCTGCACAGCCTGCGCTGGCACCGCATGATGCGTGTCCCGCGTTAGACTGAGGCAACCGGTGGCCAAGCGACATCTCAAGGAAGAACCGATTTGGCTGCTACCAAGAAAACCGTGAAGACTGCGCCAGAAAAAGGGCAACTGGCAAAACCCGACAAGGCGCAAGCTGCGGAACTGGAAAAACCCAAAGAGACGTTGCCTGAGTTCATTGCCTCTATCGCAATCATCCTGGTGACAGGCCTGTTCATCATCACCTTCACCTTGCAGGCTTTCACCATTCCATCCAGCTCGATGGAGAACACCCTTCTCATCGGCGATCACGTCTTCGTGGATCGCATTCTGCTGGCGCCGGCAACCAAGTGGATCGACAAGCTGATCCCCTACCGCGGACCGAAACGTGGCGATGTTTTCGTCTTTATCTCCCCTGCGCAGCCTGGCCTATACGTGGTCAAACGCATCATGGGGCTTCCGGGCGACCACATTCACCTGAAGGATGGCGTGGTGTATCGCAACGGCGAGAGGCTGACCGAACCCTACGTCCTGAGCGCAGGCGACATGGTCCCCTATCGCGACGACTTTCCCAGTGTGCCGCCATCACCCTATGAAGAAGTGACTCCGGAGTGGCGCGCCGAACTTCCCTCCTACATCAAGGATGGAGACCTGGTGGTGCCGCCGAACAGCGTCTTCGCCATGGGCGATCATCGCGATGTCAGCCTGGACAGCCGCTATTGGGGTTTTGTGCCCTTCGAAAACATCATCGGGCGGCCCATGTTCATCTACTGGTCCTTTGTGACTCCGCGTGATGAGTACGAACGCCAGAGCATCGGCGACCGCATCATGTGGGTGTTCAACATCATCTTCCACTTCTTCGACCAGACTCGCTGGTCCCGGATGTTCCAAGTGGTGCATTGATGCGGCGCCGGGCGTCACGGCGAATGATGTGGGCGGTCCTGCTGGTGGTGATACTGGCGTTACTGCTGCCGCCCTTCATCAACGTGAATCGCTACCGGAACCGGGTCACCGGTTCCATCAGCCGCGCCCTTGGCCGCGACGTCACCGTCTCCTCGATTGAGCTCAAGCTTCTGCCGCGGCCCGGCCTGGTGCTCTACAACTTCGTGGTGGCCGATGCCCCTAGCTACGGTGCCGAGCCCATGCTTCGCGCCGATACCGTCACCGCTTACATTCGTCTGACGTCGTTATGGCGCGGACGGCTGGAGATTGGCACCCTAGACCTCGACGCGCCGAGTCTCAACCTGGTTCGCCGGTCTGATGGACACTGGAACATTGAAGAGTTAGTCGAGCGCGCCTCGCAAGTGAGCCCGGCTCCGACCTCGAAGACTCGTCCGGAAGCCAGGCCGCGCTTCCCTTACGTCGAAGCCTCGGGTGGCCGTATCAATTTCAAGCTTGGCGAAGTGAAGAAGTCCTTCGCGTTCACCGATGCAGACTTCGCGCTGTGGCTGGAATCGGAGAACCAATGGGGCATCCGCGCCGAAGCCAAGCCGGTGCGCACAGATCTGAATATTACCGATACCGGAACGCTGAAGCTCGATGGCCGCTTCCAGCGCGCCTCCAACCTGCGCGACACGCCGGTTTACCTCAAGCTCACATTCAGTGATGGTCCTTTGGGGCAGATGACCAAGCTCTTCTACGGACGTGATCGCGGCTGGCGCGGCACCGTTCGTTCCAACGCGATACTCACCGGCACACCAGCGGCTTTGGGCGTCACAGTCGACGCGCAGGTAGATGACTTTCGCCGCTACGACATCGCCTTGGGAGAAGCTCTTCGGCTCCGCACCCATTGCACCGGGACGTACTCCTCCAATGGTGACGCTCTCTATGATGTTCAATGCGAGTCGCCGGTCGGCCCCGGGCTGCTGAAGGTGCGTGGCGATTCGCAGGGTTGGGGACAGGGCGGTTATGACCTGGGAATCTCCGGTGAGCATATTCCGGCTGAGCGCGTGGTCGCCTTCGCGCGCCACGCCAAGAAGGATCTGCCGGCTGATCTCACGGCGACCGGCGAGGTGGAAGCTACATTCACGGTACGCAAGTCGCCCGGTGGCGCGCCCCAATGGTCAGGCGGAGGTCAGACAAACTCCTTCGCGCTTCACGCCGATATTCTGAAGCAGGACCTTGAACTTGGCGAAGTGCAGTTTGCGGTGCCAAGCGAAACCGCCAGCGCCTCCAAATCCCGGCGCGCCGCCCAGAAATCCAAAATCGCGACCCCGGCGTCTCATAACGGACTTCAACTCGTCGTCAAGCCCTTCGCTCTGCCACTGGGCGCAGCGTCGCCGGCAACCGGAAGCGCGGTCTTCGATGGTGAACATTACGACGCGCGGATAGCCGGCAACGTCGAGCTGGCCCGGCTGCTCAACGTCGCGCAAGCGCTCGGAGTCGGAACTCCAGGACTGGGACTCGCCGGCCCCGCTGAGCTCGATGTCGAAGTCGCTGGCTCGTGGATGGGATTCGCCCCCCCCGCTCCGTCCGGCACGGTGCAGGTGCGCAACGCTACGGCCGAATTGCAAGGCGTCTCCGAACCGCTGCTGGTCGATACAGCGTCAGTCTCGCTGGCGAACCAGCAGGTCAACATCACTACGTTCTCCGCCGCCTTCGCCAAGGGAACCAAGCTCGGCGGCTCCGCGAGTTTCCCAGTCCACTGCACCGGCCCGGAAAACTGCATCCTGCAATTTGATGTACATGCCGACGAGGCCTCGCTGGCGCGCATCAATCAGCTGGTGAATCCCAGCTTCTCCCGGCAGCCGTGGTATCGCCTGCTGGCCATCGGACGGCGGCACGAAGACGCGTTACTTAAGCTCCACGCCCGCGGGCACTTCTCGGTGCCGCATTTGATGTTGGCCGATGTCATCGCCAGCAACGTTAACGGAACGCTTGAGCTTTCCTTCGGAAAGCTTCGAATTCAAGAGATTCGGGGCGACCTGCTTGGCGGTCATCAGATCGGCTCGTGGCTGGCAGATTTCACCGTCTCGCCGCCGCGCTTCATGGGCAACGGCGTTATCAGCAAGCTCTCGATGTCGCAACTGGCCTCGACCATGCACGACAACTGGGCGACTGGTTCCATCAACGCGGACTACAGTTTGTCGATGACTGGGCTGTCCGCGGCGAGCCTGCAAAAGTCCGCGAGCGGAACCGCCGACTTCACCTGGAGCGGCGGGTCTCTGCGGCATG
Organism: uncultured Acidobacteriaceae bacterium; assembly: GCA_963769235.1. Taxonomy (GTDB): domain Bacteria; phylum Acidobacteriota; class Terriglobia; order Terriglobales; family Acidobacteriaceae; genus Bog-257. The sequence continues at coordinate 19,545 of CAVYKW010000002.1, forward strand.
TCACGCTGGGAGGCCGCGGCGCTCCCATGTCGTTCTCGAGCTTTTCCGGTCACGTGGCCCTTGACTCCGGAACCTTTACCCTGGCTAATTGCATGCTCCAGTCCGGCGGACTTAACTACGCGGTGAAAGGTACGGCTTCCTACGATCGCTCACTCGACGTCAAGCTGGAGCACCCGGGCGGGCGGTCGTACGCTATCTCTGGAACGCTGGACAAGCCGGAGGTCCAGACCATGAACATTCCTGCTGCCGAGGCGTCGCTGCGATGATCCTGCGCCTTCGGCTTCTCGCTTTTTACCTGCTACTGTTGGGCGTGGCCACTGCCGATCAACACGGGCAGCCGCCTGCTGATAATCACAGCGCCGACTTTCGCGCCATGCAGCAGAAGATCGCCTACCTGAAGCAGAACGCCGCCAAACCTCATCCCGATCCCAAGCCAACCGAGTTTACCGAGCCCGAGGTCAACGCCTACTTCAACGAAGGCGGCGTGAAGCTGCCCAAAGGGGTGAGTCATGTGCGCCTCACGTCGCAGCCGGCCGTGCTCGACGCGCATGCCCAAGTCGACTTCGAAGCCATCACCCAGGGACGCGGCGTCGACAATCCGCTATACAGCCTGTTCAGTGGTATCCACGACATTCACGCGGTGGCCCAGGCGACGGGCGCGAGCGGCACCGGTACGATTCGCGTGCAGTCGGTGGAACTCGATGGCATCCAGGTACCGCAGTTTCTGCTACAGCTCTTTGTCGATCGCTTCGTTACTCCCAAGTATCACAACGTAGGAATAACCAGCACGTTCAAACTCCCGCTGCGCATCGACAGCGCTGTCGTGGACGCAGGGCGGGTAAGGCTGGTGCAGAAGTGAAAGCCGATTAACCACAGAGACACAGAGGCACGGAGGAAATAAGGGCTGAATTTGAAACCTGCCTATCACTTCAATCCATGCAAGAATATTCTTATGAAGCGACCGTTTGCTGCTACCGTTTGGCGCGAAGGCGACTGGTATGTCTCGCAGTGCCTCGAAGTTGATGTCGCCAGTCAAGGCGAGACGGAAGAAGAAGCCCTGGCGAACTTAAAAGAGGCTTTGGAACTTCACTTCGAGCCTCCGCAAGCTACTCGCCTCCCCCTGGTTCGGACAATCGAGGTCGAAGGTGGTGCGGCTTAAGCCTCAGCCCTTCCGCGAGGTACAAGCGACGCCTTGAAGCCGCCGGATTCGTCGAAACAAGTCAGAAGGTAGTCACGTCAAATTTTTGCGTCGGCTCGACGCTGTCGTCGATACAGCCATTGCCCGCGGAAAACTGAAATTCCAGTAGGAACCTTGCGCAGCATCCTTAGCCAAGCCCACATCGGTCCCGATGAATGGGATTCACTAGCCTGACTCATTCGCTTCGACCGTCACCGATTTCCTCACCTTCGTTCCAGAAACTCCGTGCGCTCCGTGTCCTCCGTGGTGAGAAATTCCGGGGTTCTTAAGCTTCCGGGTTGTGTCCTAATGCGTTGTTGCTCGTATTGAGCAGCAGCGCTCCGAACATCAGCGCCGAGCGTGGGCTTTATCGACACGCTGGGCGATGTATTGGCTAGAGAGCTATTCATTGAACCACTGTCGGCAAAAGAGCTTCGGAGCCTGCGAGGTCTAAAGCCTCCTCGCTCGTTGCGATGGCTAGAAAAGCAAAGGTTCTCCGATCATCGATCTGATCGCCTTCTCGGTAAATACGATAAGACACCCATAGGCAAGTTTCTCCGGTGGGTTCATGATCTATTTTGTAGTAGGAGCCGATTTGATGCGCTGGCAGGTCAACTGCGCATTCAATACGATCACCGCGTGATTCTTGGGGTCCAAGAAGAGATATCGTTTGCCCATCGAACTGGAGTTGGTACGGTCTGGCGCGGAGAATCAGGACAGTACTTTGAAGGGTCACCCAAAGCGTTTTTTGGACGGCTGCTTGAAGCAATAAATTTAGTGTTTCCGTCCATTCTTCCTGTTCGACTGAAAAGATGGATGGTTTGGGAATGTTCGGTTCCATGTGCCAGAATTCCTCCCCCTCTCCGTGAACAGCGAAGGCTCATGAAGTTGTATGAAAGCTGGGGTTATAGTCCGGCTTTCACACGGCTTAGTTTGGGCGTACCTACGCTGCCGTCAACAGTTCCTCAAGCCCCCAAACATGATCGGTTAAACCCGCCTCCATTGCGGGAGTGACTTTCAAGGTTCCGTGTACGCGGCAGAAGTTATACCACGCCATGTAAAGAGAAACGGCGTGTTTCAGGTTTTCCAGCTTTTTGCTGAAAGCGTTGGTCAAACGGGTGAAACGGCGCAATTGCATACGCAAAGTCAAATTCGACCGCTCGACGTAGCTGGTGCTGATGTGTTCAGGGTCAGGGCTGCCAATGATATCGGTTGGTATCAACTCCCGAATCTTGCCTGTGCCGTACCAGTCAGGGCCGGTGTTCTTAGGCGTAGAGAACACCTTAACCAGCATGGCGTAATCAACGCGCATCCCCAAAACCGTCTCAACGGGTTCGAGATAGGCTTTGTAGGCGTCCGTGGTCAACTGGAAGTGGTGTTTCACTCGGCTGTCCAAGTCCTCAATAAACCGCATGGCGTCGGCGGCGTGGCGTTTGCCTACGTGGTAGGAAATCACCAGTTTGCTGTCTGCATCGAGCGCAACCCAAGTGTAGGTGTGTCCCCAATCTTCGGGGTCGTCTACGCGCAACCGAGCTTCTTTGGTATGCGTGAAGCACCAAACCTCATCGGCTTGGACGTGACGAGATTGGACGTTGCGCACCGTCGCATCAAACGCGGACGCGGCCTTTTCTCCTGCCGTACACATAAGCGCCAAGATCGTATCGCGGTGAACGCCAGTAAGCCGCTCAATGGCTCTGACAGAACAGCCTTCGAGCATCAGGGCGAGCACCTGGGTTGCTTTGTCCAAGGGCGTGTAGTGGCGGTCCAGAGGCTTTACGCGGGGTTCTACGAAGGTGGTTTTGCAGAAGGTGCAGCGGTAACGCTGGATTCGTTGTTTACCGGCGTAGCCAAACCGTTTCGTTTTGCCGTGCTGACATTTAATGCAGGTCATGAGGTTTCTCCACTTGCGTTGAGCGGAGAAACCAGCCAAAATAACAACTCGTGGTCTAGGGCGTGGGTCACTCCGCGCTTTGGATTAGCCCCGCAACCTGTTGACGCAGGAAGCGGGGCGCTGAGTGTTACGGGTCAATTGTTATGGTGGCTCGATACTCAGATCGAGGGAAAACAAGCGGCAGTTGAATCTGACTCTGATTCGCCGCATTTGTGTTCGTCCTTTCTGAAGCGCTCTGCGTTGCACCGCAGGGCGTTTCGTATTTCACTCCGAATCCATCCTCGGCAGCGGCTCGAACTCGTAAGGGCTGGTTTTTCCTTTCCAGCGATAACCGCCGCCAAATTCCACGTCTCCAGCGGCCTCCAATTCTCCAGCCTGCTCCATGCGTTTAAGGGCGGTGTGAATGGACGCCATGTGATTGTTGTATTGGCTCAGGTCAAAGCCGATAGATCGCAGCGTGTCTCGTACACCCTTCGGGGTAAAGATCATCGTTGGGTATTGTGCAGCTCCGGTGCTGATGACGTTCCGGATTGCATCCGCCAGCGTCATTCCGGCTTCTGTCGGCGCTTCACCGCAGATCGGAGCCAGTCCGGCGATGGTTTGAAGCAGTTGCGCTTTCCGTTGTGCGAGGCTTTGCATTTGGGTTTCGATATTCCTAAGTTCGCGTCGGGCCTCACGCAGAGCGGCTTTGAAAGTCTGATTCACCACGGAGTAAAAAGGTAAATGAGGGACAAACCTTTAGTCAACAAAAAAGATAAAACTGTAGATAAATATGGGTCGGGGTGGGAGGCCGCTTTGCGGGAAGCGGAGCGCCAGATTCAAGCCCATAAGCGGAGCATTGTGCAGTTGCGGGGGGCGGTCGGCATCTTCAAGAGCAAGATCGCCAGCGGAGAGCCGTGGCCTAGGCCAGTCCAAGAATCGGACAGAAAGAGGAAAGCAAATGGCTGATAAAGACAAGAGCGCAGAAAAGACGAGAACGGTAGAAGATGCCGTTCCAGCGACTAGGCCGTTACTCGACCTAGCCGAGCGCATTGGTAAGCGTGCGAAGAAGTCACGCACCCCGAAAGGCCGTGACCAAGGAAGGCGCTAGGCGTTACCCTGTTCGGGATTCTGGAGGGTGCAAGATGCCAGATTCCGTGCAGCGGGGTTATCGCTGGGGAAAATTTCAGGCGTGGTTGTCGTTGGCGATCGGCGTGGGCGTGTACGCTATTACGCCGTGGCTTCCGGGCTTCCCGGTACGGCTGGTGCTCTATCTCTGTGGAGCGATGTTCTTTTGTCTGTTCGCTGGACTGCTTCACAAGCGGAGATACGGCTTTGTGTTGTTGTACGTCGTGGCGACATTGACGCTGCTTGGAGTTTTGCAGAGTCCGCATGGAATAGACCAGTACATTTCGATTGCTACCGGAATTGCGCTTTGGGTGATTCCGGCAGTGTTCTACTACCCGAAGAGGTACAAGGAATTCGGCTTTGGAAAGCGGTTAGAAGCGAAAAAGGAGGCATTATGAAGGAGCAACAAGAAATCAGGACCGCGAAAAAATGACGGTCATGGCGCAATGGCGACTGAACCGTGAAACTGTAGCTAGGAATCTGGATTATTTGGATTCTTGCCAGCCTTGGCGAGAGCCTGAAGTGCTTCTAGTTCAGGAAACCCTTGCGTTGTTAGTGCGGCAGATTGTGCTTGCGCCTCTAGCTGGCGAAGCTGCTGCTCGTAATCTTTGGGATTCTCCTGAGTGGAGGAAATGGCGCTTCTCAGGACATCGAGGGACGCTGCCAGCTTTGCGATTTCCTGACTTGTGTGATGAAAGCCCCGCATTATCGTCAAGAGCATTTGTCGCACATCCTCATCGATTGGCATATGTACCCCCGACCCCCGAAGTCGTTCACAAACAGCAAAGAATGGGAGAGGATTTTATGACAATGGAGCGGCAACAAGGAATCGGGAACAACGAAGGACTCACGGTTCCGGTTGCTGCGGGGTCTCCCCTCGTAAGGTATCTAGAACTGATACGAGTTTGGTGTGAAACTGCCCCCAATCCGCTCTCTGAGCGAGAGAGTGAAGATCGAGAAAGAGTGGTTCAATCTTTCGCTCAATTTGTCGCCGAGCGCGGCTACGCTCATCTTTCCCATGTTCTGTTAGAGGAGGGCGGACTAGCGGCATTAGGGTCAGATTCTCCACCAGCAGCGATTCGCAGTAGATCAACAGAGACAGCAGGGAGTCTCGCAACCGCTCATTATCCGGCATCGGCTGACACCTCTGGATTGGTGGGCGCAATGATAGAAAAAGGAGGAAAGGAAATGCGGCAACAAGAAATCAGGACAGTACCAGCTTCCGGCAGCCGCATCTTCTGTCGCGCCCACATGTTAGTATCAAAAGCAAAACGCAATGTTTGGTCACGCTAATCCGGTCGACATTTTTTTTCAGATCATCGTATTGCTGTTCGCTATTTGCGTGCATGAATCGGCGCACGCCTGGATGGCAAACCGCCTGGGAGACCCCACGGCCAAGATGCTGGGCCGCGTTTCCCTGAATCCCCTGGTGCACATCGATCCCTTCGGCACCATCCTGATGCCGTTGATCCTAATTGTGCTTGGCTATCCGCCGTTTGGCTGGGCAAAGCCTACTCCCGTGGATAACCGCAACTTCAAGAATCCGGTGAAGGACGACATCATGACCGCCATTGCCGGTCCCATCAGCAACTTTCTCACCGCATTCTTGTCCGTCATCATTCTGGCGGTGATCGTTCATGGTTCGACGACGCCTATCGGGCGATACGCTCATACCGCTACCACCGTCGAAGCCCTCGCCACGCTGTTCTACGATGCGATGTGGATCAACGTGATCCTTGCCGTCTTCAACTTGATTCCATTGCCGCCGCTCGACGGCAGCCACGTCATTCGCCATTTCCTGTCCTACAATGCGCTACGCGTTTATGACCGCATCGGATATGGCGGCCTCATCGTTCTGGTATTCATCCTGCCTATGCTGCACATCGACATAATCGGTATGCTGATCACGCCCTTCATGGCATTCTTCCAAGCTCTTCTGGCTCTCTTCCTGGGTTTCCGATGACCGATATCAACCGCATTAACAAGGGCCGCATCCTGAGCGGCATGCGACCCACCGGAAAGCTGCACCTCGGCAACTATGTTGGGGCGCTGCGCAATTGGGTGGGCCTGCAAGATAACTACGACTGCTTCTTCTTTATCGCCGATTGGCACGCCCTGACCACCGATTACGCCGACACGCGCAACGTGAAGCAGAACTCGATGGAGGTCATCCTCGACTACCTGGCCGCCGGCCTCGATCCCGAACGCAGCACGTTGTTCATCCAATCGCATGTGCCGCAGCACGCCGAGCTGCACCTGCTATTCAGCATGATCACGCCGCTGAGTTGGCTGGAACGTGTGCCCAGTTACAAAGAGCAGCGCGAGAACCTCAAGGACAAAGACCTTGGGACATACGGCTTTCTCGGATATCCACTGCTGCAATCGGCGGACATTCTGATCTACACGCCTCCGTCTGATTTACCTGAGACCGAGCGCAAGTTTTTCGTTCCTGTTGGTGAAGACCAGGTGCCGCACGTCGAATTGACCCGTGAAGTCGCACGGCGATTCAACCAGTTTTATCCCCGAACCCAACACATACGAAACGCTTCAACAGTACTGCCGACGACGGGGCAACAATTTGTTTTTTCTGAGCCGCAGCCGCTGTTGACGCCGACTCCCAAGCTCCCCGGCACCGATGGCCGCAAGATGTCAAAATCGTACGGCAACACGATTTTGCTGAGCGAGCCGGAAGTATCTCTTCGCCAGAAGCTGAAGACCATGGTGACCGATCCGGCGCGCATCCGGCGCAGCGATCCCGGCGATCCCGACAAGTGTCCGGTAGGCGATCTGCACAAAATCTTCAGCTCGCAAGAGACGATGGCCAAGGTTTACGATGGCTGCCGCACCGCCGGCATCGGCTGCATCGAGTGCAAGAAGTGGGCGGCTGATAGTCTGTGGAACGTGCTGGGCCCGATCCAGGAGCGCCGTCAGAAGTACGAAGCCGATCCCAAACTGGCCTGGGACATTCTGGAAGCGGGATCGAAGAAAGCCCGCACAGTGGCCGAGGCGACGATGGTAGAAGCCCGCGAAGCGGCAAATCTGTCGCACGACTACGAGGCCCCAGCACAGAGCGCTGGACAGCAGTAGTTCCACGGGACACGGTTCTTTACGACAGTGGTACCACGGACACGACACTGGAAGACGGGCAAGGGTGCTTTCGTTGACGCACTCTGTATGCATCGCTACGATACGAGTCTCGCGCAGCGAGACGGAAGATGATAGCCCAGCGCTTCAGCGCTGGGTGGATGTCATAAATGGACCCGAGTCCCGTAGGGGACGGCATAAGATAAGCGCGTCTGCAGACGCCGCCGTTGAAGCGAGGACGAACAGCACCCAGAAACGTTGATGACCGACACTCCACAGCCCGCGCCCGCCCCCAACGGCACCGCTCAGCCGGCGCCGCACCCGATGCAGCGCAAAGAGTCTGATGACTCGTCGTTCTCCGTCTTTGTCGGCCGAGTCTATGACGGGCCGCTCGATCTCCTGCTCGATCTCATCCGCAAACAGGACATCGACATCTACGACATTCCTATCGCGAAGATCACCGAGCAGTACCTGAAGTACGTCGAGACCATGAAAGGCTTCGACGTGGATGTTGCGGCCGAGTTCATCTACACTGCGTCGCTGCTCATCCACATCAAGTCGAAGATGCTTCTGCCGCGCGATCCGGCCGGCCCGGCTGCGGAAGACGATCCCCGCATGGAGCTGGTGAATCGCTTGCTGGAGCACGAGCGCTTCAAAACTGCCGCGCAAATGCTGTTACAGAAGCAGCAGATCGAAGAAGCCGTGTGGTCGAATCCGGCGCTGAAGGAATTCCAGAACGCCGAGGGCACGGAGCCGGAGATGGCCGCCGACGTGGTGGATCTGGTCAAGACGTTTCAGCAGATTCTGGATCGCGCGCGCAAGCGTCCTTCGTTCGACGTCGATGAGGAAGCCGTCACCGTCTCGCAGATGATCAACTACGTCCGGCGGCGGCTGTCGCTGGAAGAGCGGCCGGTGCGGCTGAAACAGATGCTGCGTAGCCTGCACTCTCGCTCTGCACTGGTTTGTGCGTTCCTGGCGATCCTGGAACTGATACGCTTGCAGGCGGTGTTGGCGCGGCAAGACAGCGTCTTCGGCGACATCGTGCTGAAGAAGTACACGAATTTTGACGCCCTGATGGCGGAAAATCCGCCAGTACAAGATGACTGGCGGTGAAGAAGCAGTTGTCGGTTGTCAGTTGTCGGTTATCAGTTGTCAGAAACTAGTCCTGCGCAGCAGGACGGAACAACTTAGCCCAGCACGCAGCCGCAGGCGGAGTGCTGGGTAGGCGTGATATCAGGATTCGAGTCCCGTAGGAACGACACAGAATATCTGGCGTGCCGCGCGAACGTATCGGAAGGTAACAACCAAGCTGACGGCTGAAAGCTGACAGCTACAATCCATGAGCCTCAAAGCCAAAGTCGAAGCCATCATCTACGCGACCGAAGAACCGGTCACACTCAACGAGCTCGCCTCGCTGCTGAAGGACCAGGTGCTGGCCGAACTGCGCGCCGAAGAAGCCGCTCGTCTGGCGCTGAACGAAGTTGTCTCCGATGGCGCTGCCGGGGCCGAGAATTCCGTCGACGCCGACGACGATCTCCTGCTCGAAGAGCTGGAGCCGACCGCGCAGGAAACTACAGCCGCGCCGGAAACCACCACGGAACCCGCGCCCGCCCTCGAAACCGCCGAGTCCGTCGCTTCCACCTCGTCCAAAGACCAGAAGCAAGCAGAAGCGAAGGAAGAACTGAAGGCGGTGAAAGCGCGCCTCAGCACCATCCTTGACGAGCTCACCGAGGACTACGCCAGCAACGAGCGCGGCATGGAAATTCGCCAGATCGCCGGCGGCTATCGCATGGCGACCAAGCCCGAACATCACGACGTCGTGGTCAGCTTCGCCAAGAGCCTCAAGCCGCCGGTGCGCCTTTCGCTACAGTCGCTCGAGACGCTGGCTGTTATCGCTTACAAGCAGCCAGTCACTGTGCCAGAGATCAGCGAGATTCGGGGCGTGGATTCGGCGGGCGTTATCGCCACCCTGCTCGACCGCAAACTCATCACCACCGCCGGCCGCAAGCAGGTAATCGGCCGCCCTATCCTCTATAAGACGACGAAGGAATTCCTGCTGCGCTTCGGGCTCAACGATGTCAGTGAACTTCCCAGCATGGAAGAATTCGAGAAGCTGGGCGATCCGCAAGCCGACCTGTTCGAGGCTGCGGCTGGCCTAACTTCTCCCGACGCATCCGAGGGCGAGCCGGTCACCAAAGCCGTACCCGAGCCGGGCACCCACCTCATGGGCGATACCGGCATCCCGAACGATGGCGAGCGCGTCACCGAAGCTGAGACTTCCGACGGCAACTCCGCGACGCCCTCTCAGCCGATCTCCGACGAGCCTGAGCCAGTCACGGAGGCCGTTCCCGAAGTTACGCCGCATCACCTCTCCGGCGAAGCGAATATGCCAGAGGACGGCGAGTTCGCTACGGAAGCTCAAACCGACGGCGGCGCGGAAAAATCTTGACGCTTCGCGTCCTGCGCCACCGTGCCGTCACCGTGAGCCACAGGTTCGTTTCGCATCTTTCGCAGGGTACAATGAACGAGTTAGAGGTTGTGCGGTGATGTGTCCGGCCGCACCACGTCAACTTTCCTGAGCGTGATTGCGTGATTCGACAACCGTCTTGCTTGCCTGACTACCTGCCCTGCCAATTTCGGATAGCCGTCTTTGCTCTTCGGAATTCCGGACCTAAACCCCACGTGCTCAAGAATTTCTGTACAAGTCTTGATGGCTCAACAGCCCGTCGCTGCGAGATGCCCGAGCCTGCCAGCTATTGCCAAAGCACAGCCCCTCTCGAGGTACGCCTTGGCCGCTGAGCGCCTGCAAAAGATCATCGCCGCCGCCGGTATTGCTTCGCGCCGCAAGGCCGAAGAGCTCATTACCGGTGGGCAAGTTTCCGTCAACGGGCAGATCGTCACCGAACTCGGCACCAAGGCCGACATCGAACACGACCACATTAAAGTTGGCGGCAAACTACTCGGTTCGCCCGAACGCCACGTCTACCTGCTTCTGCACAAGCCGAAGGGTTACGTGACCACAGTCACTGACCCGGAAGGCCGTTCTACGGTATTAGATTTAGTGCGCGGAATCGGCGCGCGGGTCTACCCGGTCGGCCGTCTCGATTACCTCAGCGAAGGCCTGCTGCTGCTGACCAACGATGGCGAGCTGGCCCAGAAGTTGACTCACGCTGCCTCGCACGTGCCCAAAACGTACCTGGTGAAGGTCAGCGGCAAGCCGAGCGATGCCGATATCGAAAAGTTGCGGGGCGGCGTGATGCTGGCCGCCATGCGCTCGCCGCTCAAGACGCCATCTGACCGGCCCGCCAAACCGGGGGCGCGACGTCATGCAGCCAAAGTGCGCACGGCGCCGGCGCGCATCAAGTTGGTGCGGGACGCGGCCAATCCCTGGTACGAGGTCACACTCTACGAGGGACGGAACCGGCAGATTCGCCGCATGTTCGAAGAGATCGAACACCATGTGGAGAAAATCAAGCGGGTGCGTTACGGCCCGCTGGTGCTGGATGTCGAGCCGGGTAAGTTTCGGCATCTAACCGCAAAGGAAGTTACTCAGCTGAAGAACACCACGAGTGCGCCCAGACGGGCAGTCGAAAAGTGAAGACTGGACAGCGACGGCCGCAAGCAGCCGGCGCTCTGCGACAATGAGAAAGGGCCCTGGGGTTAGCCGATATGTCAGCTACAGTTATTTGTGACGAGAACAGAGTCCACGAGGATCGAATGACGGATTTTTCGAAACTGGTTCCCGCGCATCTGCGGGAGCTACCCAGCTATGCGCCGGGAAAACACCATCGCCACGCGGAATTGGAGAGCGGTATGCGTTGTATCAAGATGGCTTCCAACGAGAATCCCTTTGGACCTTCGCCCCTTGCCGTCGAAGCGATCAAAGCCGCCGCGTGCGATATTAACTTCTATCCCGATAACGGCGTGTCAGAGCTGACGGCGCGGCTGGCCGAAATCCATGAGTTGAAGCCTGCACAGATCCTCGTTACCGCCGGCTCAACTACGTTTCTGGAGATCCTGGCGCGCACACTGCTGGGGCCCGGACTGAACGCCGTTACCAGCAAGCTATCTTTCATCGTTTATCCCATCGTCACCCAGGTGGCCGGCGCCCATTTGATCCAGGTGCCCACCCTCAACGATGGCTTCGATCTCGACGCGATCCTGGCGGCGGTTGACGGCAACACGCGCGTTGTCTATCTCGCCAACCCCAACAATCCCACGGGAACCATGGTTGACGCGAAGGCCGTCGATCGCTTCCTCGACCAGTTGCCGCCGCATGTCATCACGGTTCTGGACGAAGCTTATTACGATTACGCCAGCTACCTCGCGGCCCAACGCCGCGTCGACTACACCCACTCTATCGACTACGTGAAAGCCGAGCGGCCTGTCGTCGTGTTGCGTACCTTCTCCAAGGCGCATGGACTGGCGGGCCTGCGCGTCGGCTACGGCATGGGGCCGGCGGAGCTGATCAGCTACTTCGCCCGGGTCAAGCCGGCGTTCATGGTGTCTTCGCTTGGCGAGACCGGAGCGTTGGCAGCGTTGGCTGATGCTGATCACGTAAAGCGCGCTGTCGCAGTTAACGCCGCCGGCGCCAAGCTGCTGACAGAAGCAATTTCTGAGATGGGCATTCGGGTGGTGCCAACCTGGGCAAACTTCCTGTTCTGCCATGTTGGCGAGGAAGCTCCTCAGATGTGCCACTTGCTACAGGATGAAGGCTTCATCGTTCGACCCATGACCGGACCGTGGGGAGCGCCGGATGCGTTCCGCATCACCATCGGCACCGAAGAGCAGAATGAGCGATTGCTAGCCGCGCTGAAGCGGGTGCGAGCGCGCGTGCCAGAGTTAAAGTGAGACTTGATATAAACCAGCTAACTTCCGCCAGCCCAAAAGGCTGGCGATTGTGTTTTATGGGGCTTGACAGCCCGGGCAGCCTAAGTGTATAGTGTCTGCATACAGTAAACAGTGGACCTGAACGGTGAACGATACGCTTACATTACGGGTTGATTTGGATGCCAGCATACCGGCTTACCGGCAGATCGTGGACGGTTTGAGAATCCTGCTGGTAGGCGGGAAGCTTACGGCAGGATCGGAACTCCCATCGGTTCGGAGGATGGCAACCAATCTTGGGGTTCACTTCAATACCGTGGCCGAGGCGTATCGAGCGTTGGCGGACGAAGGTTGGCTGGATTTGCGCCACGGGCGTGGAGCGACGGTAGTCGAGCGCGATGCCCCGGTTGCCAACGCCGCCCAGTTAAGTGAGTTTCGTCATCGTCTGCGCGCCCTGGTTGCTGAGATGCAGTCACAAGGAGCATCTGCCGCGAAGCTGGGAGCTGAGCTCCGCAGTTTGGCAGATGAGATGGCAAAATGAAAGTCGAATTTCTCTTCTCTGTCGTTCCTCTGGTGATTATCGGCGTCGGCTTGCTGTTCACGCCACTGCTCACCCGTCGCGGCATCTTTTTCAGCGCGACCGTCGACCCGGGGTTTCCGCAAAGTAGTGATGGACGGCGCCTGCTGCATTCCTACCAGTGGCAAGCGGGGCTGTGGGCGATTTTGGCCTGCGCCATTGCGGTGTTACTGGTGCCTGCTCATCCGCTATCTGCGGCGCTGCTGCCCGTGTTTCTCCTGATGGCCGGTACAGGCGTGACCTACTGGCGCACGTTTGAGGAAGTGCATACCCGTTACGGTGTGCGGCATTCCGAGATACGCGAAACCAGCCTGACGCCCGCTCCCGAGCAAGAGGAAATACTTGTTTGGTGGATTCTGCCGCCGTTTCTCGCAATCGCCGCGGCGGCGTATTTTCTGCACACACATTGGCTCCAGATACCGCCGCAGTTTCCGGTTCACTGGGGTGTGAATGGAGAACCGAATCGCTGGGCCAGCCGCGACTTTGCTGGCGTCTATGGTTCGCTGCTGATCGGAACGGCGATGAACCTGTTCTTCCTGGCGTTCGCCTGGGTGCTGGCGCGGATATCGCGAAAAACCGCGATGCGCTATGTAACGATTCGCATGCTCCAGGTGATGCTATATCCGGTGACTTTTTCGTTTGTGTTTGCGGCGCTGATCCCGGTGCTGCTGGTGCCCACACCGATGATCCCCCTGGTCACATTGTTGATCCCGGCGGTAACACTGTTGTTTGCAACCGCGCTGGTGTTCTGGTCGTACCAGAAAATCAGAATGCCGGCTGGCAGCGGTGAGGTACCGGAGCCCCAAAGCGACTCGTATTGGAAGCTGGGGCTCTTCTACTGGAATCCGCAGGACCCGGCGATCTTCGTTTCGAAGCGCGTAGGAATTGGCTTCACCATGAACTTCGCCAACAAAGTGTCCTGGGTCGTGCTGGCCGCCGTCTTAGCCATTCCTCTCTTGTTTCCGCTGCTGCGGGGAGGAAGGTAGAAGCGCTGGAGATGGTGGGAACGTGGCTTAACAGAGACTCAGGAATTCGCCGGACTGCGTACTGCCTCAACCTGCGCAGTCGCACCCAGCATTGGCAGCCGCGCCGCGCCGTACAATCCGGCATCACTACCCATCAACGCAATCGTCACCACCGTGTGCTTTTTGCCTTGCTCCACTTTGTCAGGAGCGGTGATGGAGTAAATGAACGATCGCACCTTCAGCTCCTGGAACATGGTGGGAGCGAAAGCATCCCAGGCGCTCGCTACACCGCCGCCAATCACGTACATGGGGACGTTGAGAGCGTTCACCATGCCGCCAATGCCGATAGCCAGAGCGCGTCCAACCCGTTCGTATATCGCCTTCGCCGATGGATGCCCCTGAATGGCGAGCTGATAGATACCGCGCGAAGTGAACTCCACATCGCCGCGCGCCGACTCGGCAAGATCAGGCGCATTCCCGCTGGCAATCACTTCATGCGCCATACGAACGATCGCGGTGGCGGACGCGTACTGCTCCAGACAGCCGCGACTTCCGCAGCCGCAAGGATGTCCTTCTGACTCCACGTTGAAGTGGCCCAGTTCGCCTGCCATCCCATTAATGCCGTGCCACAAGCGCCCGTTCATCACGATGCCGCCCCCGACGCCTGTGCCCAGCGTGTACATGATCATGTGATCGGTGTTGCGGCCGGCACCGAGCCACTTCTCACCCATCGCCGCGGCGTTGGCGTCGTTCTCCAGGATGACCTTGGTATTCAACCGATGCTCGATCTCTTGGCGCACCGGAAAATTGGCCCAGTCCTGAAGGTTGGGCGAGCGCATGATGGTGCCCGTATCCATGTCGATGAATCCGGGAACGCCGATGCCGATGCCGGCGAGATTGCCCGAAGCGCGATGCTTCGTAGTCAGCGACTGGATGGCGTCGCACATCTCGCGGATAACGAAGTCGCGGCCCTTCTGAACTTCGGTTCCGGTGGTAACTTTTTCCAGCATCTTGCCTTCGTCGCTCACCGCGGCGATGCGCAAGTTGGTCCCACCAAGATCGACTGCGATGGAAAATACGCTCATAGAAAGGCCTCTAGTGTCTGGTTAATCGCTGCGGTTGAAACTGGCCTTTAGCTCTTAGCTCTTAGCTTTTAGCAAACGCGGCCTGAGTTTCTTGGCTAAAAGCTAATTGCTAACGGCCAAGAGCTGCCGTTCTTCACTTCTGGCAATGCGGGCAAAAATGACTGCTGCGTCCAGCGATGATAACCCGCTTGATGGGAGTTCCGCACACGAAACATGGTTTGCCTTCTCGCCCGTAAACCATATGTTTCAATTGGAAGAATCCTTCGCGGCCTTCGGCATCCACGTAGTCGCTGACCGACGAGCCGCCGAGTTTGATGGCCTCTCGCAGCACTTTCTGCAGCCCCTTGTGAAGCTTCGCCAGCTCGGCCCGCGTGAGAGAGGTGGCGCGACGCCGCGGCCGCACTTTGGCGCGAAACAACGACTCATCGGCGTAGATGTTGCCGACTCCGCTCAGCAGCTTTTGGTTCAACAGCGCGCTCTTGATGGGCGTTTTGCGGCCGTGGAAGAGTGGGATGAAGTGTTCAAGATCGATGTCCAGTGGCTCGAGACCTGGAGCACCGAAACCGGTTCCCTGCTCGGCGTCAATGCGCACGACGGAAAGCCTGCCAAACCGCCGCATGTCGACGAATCGCAGCTCGCGCCCGGATTCGAGCCTCAGCACCGCGTGCGTGTGCTTGAGCATCTCCGCTTCCGGTGGTCCGATGAGCAACTGTCCGGTCATGCCGAGATGCACGATCCACTGGGCACGGTCCAGGGTCTCGGAACCCGCGAGACCCGGGGCACCCGAAGGTTTGGAGCGCGTGGGTGCGAAACCCGCCCCACCCGAAGCGTCCGCGATTTTGGGCCGCACGGGCGCCCCACGTCTCGCGCTTTTCGAGACGTGGGAGCTTTCCAGGTCGAACACAAGATGCTTCCCGGCGCGTCGCACATGAACGATACGGGAATGTTCGAGCACCGACGCGATCTCCGCGGCCGAAGACTTGAGGACCTGCGGCTTATCGCCGATCCAGACGGACTCGATGACGTCGCCCGCGATGCGCTTGTCCAGACCGCGAGCAATGGTTTCTACCTCGGGAAGTTCGGGCATTGGGGATAGTGTAAGGCATCAGAGCCGCGGCAGAGTCGGCATCAGCCCTGCGCCCTAAGCATCCGCCGATTGCGTGGAGCCGCTCCTACCCTGTAAAATTTAGAGTTACACAGCCCGTCTCATCCTAACTTCCCAGAATTCAGGCGTGTTTCACCTACAGAGGCGAGTTGTGTGTGAATTTGTGTGGCCGCGCACCTAAATCCTGCGGCCGCTAGCGGAGTGGCAAGTTGAAAACTGGCAAGACGGCTGTCATCGTCGGGGCACAATGGGGCGACGAAGGCAAGGGTAAAATCGTTGACGTTCTGTCCGAGCGCTTCAAAGTCGTAGCGCGCTATTCCGGCGGCCATAACGCCGGACACACGGTCACTATTCACGGCAAGAAGTTCGTCCTCCAGCTCATTCCCTGCGGAGTGCTGCGCGAAGGCTGCCGCGGCGTGATTGGCAATGGGGTCGTGCTCGATCCGTTTGCCTTCATGAAGGAAGTGGATGCTCTGCGTGCGACCGGCGTGAAGGTTGACGGCAATCTGTTCGTCAGCAACCGCGCGCACGTGATTCTTCCTTACCATCGCCTGATCGAACTGGCGGCCGAGAACGCTCCCGGACGCGTGAAGATTGGCACCACCTCGCGCGGCATTGGTCCCACATACGAGGACAAGATGGCGCGCAGCGGTCTGCGCGTGCAGGACCTGCTCGACAGCAGCCTGCTGAAGAAGCACATCGAGAACGCCTGCCGCGAGAAGAACACCATAGCGCACGCATTGTTTAACAGCGAGCCGCTTGATCCTGACAAGATGTACGCTGACTACTCGGAGATTGCCGAACGAGTCGCCCCGTTCGTAACGGATACGGCGTTGCTGCTGAATCACGCCATCGCCAACGGAGAATCCGTGATGTTCGAAGGCGCGCAAGGTACCATGCTCGACATCGACCATGGGACGTACCCGTTCGTCACGTCTTCCAGTGCGACCTCGGGCGGCGCAGCGACGGGCACAGGCGTTCCTCCGACAGCCATCAACATGGTTGTCGGCGTTACCAAGGCCTACTGCACGCGCGTGGGCGAAGGTCCGTTCCCGACCGAATCGAAGGACGCAATCGGCGAAGCCATTCGAAAGAAGGGCAACGAATTCGGCGCTGTCACCGGACGTCCGCGGCGCACTGGCTGGCTCGACTTGCCGCTGCTGCGCTACTCCAACATGATCAACGGCACCAGCTGGCTGGTGATCACCAAGCTCGATGTGCTCGACGACCTGGCTGAGATTCCGGTCTGCGTCGGCTACAAAATCGACGGCAAAGAGACGCAGCAGATTCCCGCGCAAATCTCGGGATACGAAAAGATCGAACCGATTTACACAAAATTGCCAGGATGGCAGACCAGCACGTTCGGCATGAATCGCTTCGATCAGCTGCCGGAGAAAGCCCGGAGTTATCTGGAGTTCATCGAAAAGGAAACCGGAGCTACGGGCGCGATTGTTTCAACCGGGCCGGACCGTGATCAGACCATCGTGAATCCCGCGTTCGCTGCGACTTTGGATGCGGTGAGTGGAACGACCAAGAGCTAAGAAAACTTGATCAGTTGTCCATCTTTCCCTCAGCGGCTGAAGCCGCAATGATTTTGCGATATTTGCGGACGGCCTGAAAGGCCGTCCCCTTCAATGCAAGCTCAAGCAGAGTTCCCCTAGCAGGAGGGCAGCCATGTTGGTATTGGCCGTCACGTGGGTGGCGAATCCGGGGCAGGAAAAAGCAGTAGGAATAATTTTTGACAAGTTGCAGGCTGCGTCGCGCCAGGAACCCGGTTGCCTGATGTACATGGTGCATCGTCATCTGGACAACGAGCGGATCTTCTTCATCTACGAGCAGTATGTTGACGCGGCGGCCCTGGAAGCACATCGCGCCTCCCCGCACTTTCAGGAGTACGCGGTGAAGGCACTACAAGGCATTGGAGTGCGGCAGCAGGGAGACTTGTTCCGTCCGCTCAGCGAGTAAAACAGGCTGCTGAAAAATCCCACTTGTATTCTGTTCGTGTGGGCCGGTTCTAGTATCCGCGTGAGAACCTCTGCCGTCCCTACGGGACTCATAAATGCAAGTCGCTCTCTCGCAGCCTAGCCGCTTGCGCTCGAAGTCTCGCTCAACTCTTCCCGCAGGATCGAAAACAATGCCGCCAGCACAGACGCGACCACCGGTCCCAAAAATAGTCCCAGGAATCCGAACGCCTCCACGCCCCCCAGAATGAAGAACACCAGGACCATGGGGTGGAGTTCCACGCGCCCTCCGACCACCAGTGGCCGCAGAACGTTATCAATGCTGCTGACGACCACCAGCCCCCAAATCAGCAGGAACACGCCCTTCCAGAGAGTCCCTGTCGCCAACAGGTAGATGGCGACTGGCGCCCAGACCAGTGCGGATCCGACGACCGGAATGATCGAGGCGAATCCGGCGGCCAAGCCAAGCAGCAGAGAGGACTGCATGCCCACGATGCGCATCGCAATGCCGACCAGAACACCCTGCGCCGCTCCCACCGTGAGAATGCCGTAAACATTGGCGATGATGGTGTCAGAGATGTTCTGGTAAAGCCGCGCCACCTGCACCGGCGAGAGGGGGATGATTCTCCCAGCGCGATAAGCCCAGTCTTTGCCTTCGCGAAACAGAAAAAACAAAATGACAAAGGTGATCAAGGCATCAACAGCGAAGCGCGCCAGATTGCTGAGGACAGCTGCGCCGAACCCGACCATTCCGAGGCTTACCTTCTGGGCGTTCGAGCTAATGATGGCTCGCAGGTCGTACCTGGAAAGATCGACCCAGCGCCCGATGAAATGCAGCGGTTGGGCAAGTAACGTAGTAGCGAAAAGCGTGAAGCCGCCTTCTTCGGCGCTTCGCCGGCTCAGATAATGGGCGGCGCTCAAAGCTTCATTGGCTGACAGGGTCGCGATGATGAAACTGGGTACACCAAATAGCAAAAGCACGGCCAGGGTGGTGAGCAGCGCTCCCAAGGCGTTCTTGTGCTTCACAGCGCGCAAAATCCGCTCATGCACGGGATAGAAAACGACAGCCAGGATCACCGCAAAAGCGAAGGGTTTCAGGAAGGGTGCGGTGATCACCAGAGACAGTGCGACCGCCAGCAAAAGCAGCACGGAAAGGAAGATAATCGTCGTGCGCTTGTTGGTCATGGGCCGGTTCGCTTCATCATGGGGCCGCGGCTATGCTCGCCGGACCGTGAGACTCCTCTCGGGCGGCATGGGCTTCGCCATAATCCTACCACGCAAAGTAGAAGATCCTACTCCCCATCAGGCAACCTGTAAGGCGCTACTCGGCATCTCACAAGCGCCTGTAGATGGACCTAATCGTTGGCTACGCAAGTTCGAAATTCTTGAGCGGCAGAAAAATTAGTCAATCTAAACAGCCATTGAGTGTGGCCTTCACCGGTTTGCATTGCGGCCGGAGGGCGTTGTTGATTCGCATTAGCGGGAGACTGGGATGACCTCGGACGCGTCGAGTGCAGCGCAACGGTCGGTTGAGCCAAGCGAATCTGTCAAACCTAAATCGGGCGCCTTCACCGCGGCGGATTTGTTCGCCAGTGGAGGCGAGCTCGGCTCGCTGATGCGCACCACCGATTGGTCCAAGACTGCCTTGGGTCCGGTGGAAAGCTGGCCACAAAATCTGAAAACCTGCGTTCGCATCGTGCTCACCTCGCGGCAGCCGATGTTCGTGTGGTGGGGCGACCAGCTCATCAACCTTTACAACGACGCCTATAAAAGCATTGTCGGCGGAAAGCACCCGCAGTCACTGGGGCAGCCGGCGAGTGTGGTCTGGCGCGAAATCTGGGATCAGATCGCACCGCGCGCAGAATCGGCCATAGCAGCCAATGAAGGTACTTACGACGAAGCCCTGCTGCTCATCATGCAGCGCTACGGTTATCTGGAAGAAACCTACTACACGTTTTCTTACAGCCCGGTTCCCAACGACCAGGGTGGCACTGGCGGCATCATCTGCGCCAACACGGACGACACCCAGCGCATTATCAGCGAACGTCAGCTAGCCCTGCTGCGCGAATTGGCGGCGCTTACCGGCGACGCCCGCACCTGGCAGGAAGCCTGCCGGTTTAGCGCCTTGAGCCTGCAAACTAACCCGAAAGATCTCTGCTTCGCGCTGATATACGTCGTCGAAGACAGTAAGGACTCCGTTATCCTGGCGGGAGAGACGGGAATGGAATCCGGACACCCGGCTGCTCCGGCACGAATATCGCTTACCGCCGATGCGGTTTGGCCAATCGCCGAAGTGTTGAGTTCGCACGAAATACAAGTTGTCTCAGAACTCCATCAGAAATATTCCTCGTTACCCACGGGCGCGTGGGACCGGCCTCCCGATGTGGCTGCCGTAGTGCCCATTGCGCCGTCCGGACCGACCGGCCGGCCTGCCGTCATGGTAGTGGGGCTGAACCCGTACCGTCGCATGGATGAGGGCTACCGCGGATTCCTGGAACTTGCCGCCAGCCAAATCTCCGCGAGCATTGCCAATGCGGAAGCCTACGAGCAGGAGCGCTACCGGGCTGAATCGTTGGCGGAGTTGGATCGCGCCAAGACCACCTTCTTCAGCAATGTGAGCCACGAATTCCGCACGCCGTTGACCCTCATGCTCGGCCCTATCGAAGATGAGCTGAATAGTGCTTCGAGAAAGGAGCTGCCGAACGACTACGTGCGCAGGCTGGAGGTTGTCCATCGCAACGGGCTGCGCCTGCTGAAGCTGGTAAACACGCTACTCGACTTTTCTCGTATCGAAGCAGGCAGGGTTCAAGCGGCTTTCAAGCCAGTGAATTTGTCGGCGGTCACGGCGGAGCTGGCAAGCGTGTTTCGTTCTGCCATGGAAAAGGCTGGACTGGAATTCCGCATTCATTGCGACGCCCTTCCGCATCCGGTCTATGTTGATCCCGAAATGTGGGAGAAGATTGTCCTGAACTTGCTGTCGAATGCCTTCAAGTTCACTCTCGAGGGCGAAATCGACCTGAGACTACGAGCCGTGGGCAATCATGCGGAGCTGTCTGTGCGAGACACGGGCAGCGGCATCCCCGCCGACGAAATTTCTAAAGTGTTCAAGCGCTTCCACCGCATCGAAGGCACAGGCCGACGCACGCACGAAGGCACCGGCATCGGACTTGCATTGGTGGATGAACTGGTGAAGCTGCACGGCGGCGCGGTGAGCGTCGAGAGCGAGTTGGGAAAAGGCAGCACATTTACTGTCACCATCCCGTTTGGGACAGCTCACCTGCCCGCGGAAAAAGTTAGCCCGGCCCGGCCGGGAGCGACAGCTGTTTCCGGCGCTGCTCCTTATGTACAGGAAGCATTGCGTTGGCTGCCGACAGCCCCCGTCGACGAAAGAACATTTCTGGGCGATTCCGCCAACGAAGACCTCACATCGCTCTTTGCCGGCGAATCGCAGCGGCACCCCACCGAGTCGGCTCGCGTCTTGCTGGCGGATGACAATCACGATATGCGCGAGTACGTGCAGCGTCTACTGGCCCGGCAGTACACAGTGGTCGCAGTGGAGAACGGCGAGCAGGCCCTGGCCGAGGCGCTGAAAGACCCTCCCGACCTCATCCTGACGGACATCATGATGCCCAACCTCGACGGATTTGGCTTGCTGAAGGCCCTGCGCGACGATCCGCGAACCGCCACGATTCCGGTTATCATGCTGTCCGCGCGTGCTGGCGAAGAGGCACAGTCTGAGGGCATGGAAGCGGGCGCCAACGACTATCTCGTGAAACCGTTTACCGCGCGCGAGTTGATGGCCAGGGTCGGCGCTCATCTCGCGATCCACAAATTGCGCTCTGAACTCACCGCTCGCGAACACGAGCAGCGTCTTCGGGCGGAAGCCAGTGAACAGCAATACCGGATGATCCTGGAAAGCATCTCCGAAGGCTTTGTCTTTGTGAATCGGGACTTAGCCATCGAGTATGTCAACCGCCAGGCGGCCCACATCGTTGGGCGCGATCAGGCTGAACTGATCGGCAAATCGCTATGGAGTCTGCTCCCGGAATTGCGCGACACGAAGTTCGGTAACGCCTGCCGGCAGGCGCTGGAAACCGGCAAGATGACGCAAGTGGAAGAGCACTACCGTCCGGTTGATCGATGGATACATGTGAATTTTTATCCGTCGGCGGATGGACTGTCATTGTTCATTCAGGATGCGACGGAGAAGCGCCGTCAGCAAGAGCAGTTACTGGTTTCTGAGAAGCTCGCAGCGACCGGACGCCTGGCAGCGACTATCGCGCACGAAATTAATAATCCCCTGGAATCCACGATTAATCTCATCTACCTGGCGCGAACTTCACCTTCGACCGGCGATGATAACGTGCGGCAATACTTGCTTACCGCTGAAAAGGAGCTGGCTCGGGTTTCGCAAATCGCGCGGCACACGCTGGGTTTCTACCGCGAGACGTCGGTTCCGACAAATACTGATCTGGCGCAGTTGCTGGATGATGTCCTCGCGGTTTATCAAACCATTCTCAAGGCTAAAGGAATTCGCGTGGTCAAGGAGTACCATGCGGCTCCGCCCATCTACGCCTTGCGAGGAGAGCTTCATCAAGTCGTGTCAAACCTGATTTCAAATGCGATTGATGCCCAAACCCAGGGCGGAGAGTTACGTTTAACCTTGCTTGCTCGCGAGCAGGACGGTCAGCGGGGAGTGGAAATACGCGTTCACGACACCGGCTCCGGCGTCCCGCCTGATATCTTGCCTAAGTTGTTTGAACCGTTCTTTACGACCAAGGCTAGCGTGGGGACCGGGCTAGGGCTTTGGGTGGTGAAACAGTTTGTCCAGAACCACTCCGGAACAGTCACCGTACAAAGCAGTACAAATGCTGAGGATCACGGCACCACTTTCGTCGTTTTCTTGCCCGTGGCCGCGAAACCGGCGACCGAGGGCGTCGCAGGTCCGACGAAGTCACAATTCGCAATGTAGTGTCAGGAGAGAAACATTGGACACGGTGATTTTATTCTGTCCGGAAGATGGGCAATCGCCTTTATTTCGGCGCCAGACACACACTACAAGCGCGAAGTCCCACAGCGTCAGACCAAGGGTTTTGGTGGTCGACGATGAGCAACTGATTGCCGATACGGTGGTGGAAATCCTGAACGGCAACGGCTTCGAGGCTGTGGGCGTCTATAGCGCCGCCGAAGCCATGGAAGTTGCCGGGACCATGCGGCCCGACGTGCTCCTGAGCGACGTGCTCATGCCACGCATGACAGGGATTGAGCTGGCGATCTCCATCCGCGGCAGTCTGCCTGAGACGCGAATCTTTCTGTTTTCCGGACAGGCGGCAACCGCGCAATTAATGCGCGAAGCAGAAGCCGCAGGCTATCGCTTTGAGCTGTTTCCCAAGCCGATACATCCCGATGACCTGCTGGCCAAGCTGAAGCAGGTCTGAGCCTCTACAATCAGCGGCTAGGCAGCCCTCCTATTTGGCAGGTTTTTCCGCAGGCTCGTGCGAAAGCTCCCCTATGTAAACCGAGAATGGCGCCAGCGACATGGCTGACACCGATGTCGTGGCATGGATCCCGCTCATCGTGGTGAGCAGGGTCTTTGCCTGAGGCGACGCCATCCCCCGCGCCGCCAGGTCGAACTTAACCTGCTGCGACTGGGGCGACATATTAATCACCACCAGTACAGCCTTGTCCTTGTACCGCCGCAGATACGACATCACGTTGGGATCGCTCTCGTTCAGGGCGACATAATCGCCATCCAGCAAGCACGGATTCGTGTGTCGCAACTTCAACAATCGCTGATAGAAAACCAGGATGGAGTTGGGATCCTTCAGTTCGCTTGCCACATTGTGGGTCTTGTAGCTGACTGGGATCGGAAGCCAGGGAATGCCTTGGGTAAATCCTGCGTTCGGCGTGTTGTCCCACTGCATGGGAGTTCGCTCGCCGTCGCGACCTTTGTCTTCAGGCCAACCGGTCTTGCCCTTCGGATCTTTTACGTCCTTCTTGAATTTGGGATCGTTGTTCTGCATCCCGATTTCTTCGCCGTAATACAAAATGGGAGTCCCACGCAGTGTGAGATACATTCCGGCCATCACCTTAGCGATTTGATCGTTGTGCTTGCCGTCGCCATACCGGTTGTACGAGCGCTCCATATCATGATTGCCGATGACATACACCGGCCAGCCGTCTACTGAATTTACCAAGGCAATCTGTTTACGGAAGTCGGGCGGCGAAAGCTTCTCCACCTTGGTGAACATGAAGTCCATCGGCATCTGCAACTCGTCGTGGTCCTTCCCGTAATACCGCTGAAGCTGCTGGATGTTGTCGGTCCAGGTCTCGCCCACCAACACTGCGTCGTACTTGTCGGCGACCTGCCGCAGGCCCTTGAGGATGTCGTGGACCTCGGGCAAGTTATGGTTGTACTTGTTCTCCATGTTGGGGTCGCCATACGCGTTCTTCCCCGGCAAAATCGGATTGTCATGCAGGTCTGGATCTTCGAACAGCGTATCCACTGCGTCCAACCGGAAGCCAGACACGCCACGGTCATACCACCAGCGGGTCACATCGAACATCGCATCTTTCACTGCGGGATTGCGCCAGTTCAGGTCAGGCTGTTGCGGGTAAAAATAATGGTAATAGTACTGGTTGGTCTTGCCATCAAACTGCCACGCCGACCCGCCGAACAGCGACAGCCAGTTGTTGGGTGGCTGGTTTGGAGCTTCACCGTCACGCCAGATGTACCAGTCGCGATGTTTGGAGGTGAGCGACGAACGCGAATCAATGAACCACTTGTGCTGGTCCGAGGTGTGGTTGACCACGAAGTCGAGAATGATACGGATACCGTGTTGCTGCCCCTCACTCTGCATCTTGCCGAAGTCTGACAATGTGCCATACATCGAATCGATGTCCTCGTAGTTCGAGACGTCGTAGCCGAAATCCACCTGCGGCGACGGGAAGCAAGGCGTGATCCAGATGGCGTCTACCCCGAGTTGCTTCAGGTAATCCAGCTTGGAGGTAATGCCATTCAAATCGCCGATACCGTCATTGTTACTGTCGGCAAAGCTGCGTGGATAAACCTCGTAGAACACCGCATTCTGCCACCACAGATGCCCCTCGGCATCCACCGGCTGCG
This sequence comes from uncultured Acidobacteriaceae bacterium, assembly GCA_963769235.1. Classification (GTDB taxonomy): domain Bacteria; phylum Acidobacteriota; class Terriglobia; order Terriglobales; family Acidobacteriaceae; genus Bog-257. The sequence continues at coordinate 44,450 of CAVYKW010000002.1, forward strand.
CCTTGGTCTGCGGCGCTTTGGACTTGGCTTGAGTTCCCGGCTTCGGCTTCGATTGGGCCGTAGTTGCCGGCTGCGAGGCGTTCGTGGACTGCGACGCGGTGGTCGACTGGGCCGGCGATAGTCCGCCACACAACAAAACCAGGCCGAGCAGTAAGAGAGAAAATAATCTGCCGCGCATCTGGGTAACTCCGAGGGCCGGAAGCCCGCCTGCTATTGGAACCCACAACGCCATCGGCGGCAAGCTAGTGAATCATCGCCGCCCCCGGCTTTACCTTCTTCGGCTTTCGCAACAGGAACAAAAACGGAATCATGCAGACGAACGTGAGCGACAGGAACAAGAACGTGTCGTTGTAGGCGAGCATCGCCGCCTGTCGTTGCACCATTCCCCAAATCGAGTCGTACGCCTGTTGCGTGGCCATGGCCGCGCTGGCTCCCTGGCTGATGAAGTAGCCCTTCATACTCTCAAACATCTTCTGCGCCGCTGTGCTCTGCGGATAAATATGCTCGCCCAAGATATTAATGTGCGTCTGCTGCTTGCGGAACTGCACAGTTTCCACCATCGAGATGCCGATGCTGGCTCCAATGTTGCGCATCAGGTTGAAAATGCTGGTGGCATTTCCCATGCGCTCATTGGGAATGGGATTGTTCGTGATGGTGGTAAGCGGCACGAAAACGAAGCCAAGCGCCGCCCCCTGGATCATGAGTGGGAACCAGAAGTCTTTCGAGGCCACATTGAGGCTGAACCGCGATAGCGCCCACATGGCGTAGGCAGAGGCCACCAAACCGATGCCCAGCAACTTGCGGTTGTCGAATTTCCCGGTCAGGCGTCCGACGATTGGCATGATGAGGAATGACGCCAGGCCGCGCGGCAGATTGGTAACACCAGCGTGCGTCGCGGTGTAGCCCAGGATCACCTGCATCAGCAGCGGCAACAGCACGGTGCTGCCGTACAGCACGAAACCGATCAGGGTCATCAGGAACGTGCCTACGGCATACGATCGGTATTTGAATACGGTGAGATCGAGGACAGGATGTTTTGCTGTCAGCTCCCTGATGATCAGACCTGTCAATCCCACAACGGCCAGCACAGCCAGGGTCACGATGAAGTGCGAGCCGAACCAATCATCCTCCTGGCCCTTGTCCAGCATGATCTGCAAGCTACCGATGCCGATGGTCAGCAGACCAATTCCCCAGAAATCGATGCCGGTCTTTTGCTTGCTTCGTAAATATGGCGGATCGAAGATGAAGATCTCGGTCAGGATGAGGGCGATGACGCCGATGGGGATGTTGATGTAAAACACCCAGCGCCAACTATAGTTATCGGTGAGCCAGCCGCCCGCGACGGGACCCAGCATGGGCGCCACTACGATGCCTAGCGCCCAAAACGCCATCGCCTGGCCGCGCTTCTCTGGCGGGAAGGACTCCATCAGGATGGCTTGCGACAGAGGTTGCAAGCCGCCGCCACATGCGCCTTGAATTACGCGGCACACAATGAGGAACGGCAGGCTGGGCGCAAGGCCGCAGAGAAACGATGCCACCGTGAATCCGCTGACTGACAGCATCAGCAGCCGCTTACGTCCAAAGCGCGAGGCAAGCCAGCCCGTCATGGGCAGGATGATCGCGTTGGCCACCAGATACGAGGTCAGCGTCCAGGTCGCCTCATCGTTACTGGCTGACAAACTGCCGGCAATGTGCGGTAGAGACACATTGACCACGGTCGTGTCCAACACCTCCATGAAGGTGCTCGACATGACGGCAATTGCAATCAGCCAGGGATTAATTTCGCGATGTTCGTTGCTTGCGCCCAGTGGCATGCTCGTGTGTCGGTCCCGCAGTCTCCCAAATCCGGCAGCAATGTAATAGTTCTGTCATTTCGACCCCAAAGTGGCGCACATCACAGAAACCGTCGCGCCTCGTACCTAGCATGGAGTCATGATTTCCTCATCAGACGTTGGCAATATTGTTCAGCATCCCAAGGGTACGAAGGCGCGCGTACTTCTCACTTCGGTGTTCGGACCGTATGCGCGCGATGACGAGTTTGGCAGTCGCGCCATCAATCCGATGGAGCTGTATCACAACCAGGTAACCCGGGCCCAAGGCAGCTTTTCACTACGCATGTTTCATCGCTCCTGGGGTTTGATGATGATTCAACGTAACATCTCGGCCCCCAGCACGCTACTGGACTTCCCCACGCTGGAACGTTTCGAGCAGGAACTTACCTCCAACGAGTATGACATTGTCGGCATCTCCGGCATCATCCCCAACTTCGGCAAGGTACGTGAGATGTGCCGCCGGGTGCGCCGTCTCTCCCCGAAGTCCACCATCATCATCGGAGGACATGTGGCCGCCATTCCCGGCCTGGACAAACTGATTGATGCGGATTGCGTGGTTCGCGGCGAAGGCATTAGCTGGATGCGTAGTTATCTTGGCGAAGACCCGGCCGCACCCATCAGCCATCCCGAGATCCTCTCCGGCTTCGGCATGCACGTACTGGGTATGCGCGTTCCCGACAACACCCGCGACACCGCCGCTACCATCATCCCGTCGGTCGGTTGTCCATTGGGATGCAACTTCTGCACCACCTCATCGTTCTTCGGCGGCAAAGGCAAGAGCATCAACTTCTTCGAATCAGGAGACGAACTGTTCAACATCATGGAGCACACGGAGAAAGCCATGAATGTCAGCTCGTTCTTCGTGATGGACGAAAACTTCCTGTTGAACCGGCCGCGCGCGATGCGCCTGCTGGAGCGCATGAAGGCGGCGGGAAAGAGCTGGTCGCTGTACGTCTTCTCTTCGGCGAATGCCATTCGCAAATATACTATCGAGGAACTGGTACAGCTTGGCATCTCCTGGATCTGGCTCGGCCTGGAGTCGCCGAAGTCTTCTTACTCCAAGCTGCGCAACACCGACACGCATGCGCTAGCGTCCGAACTGCGGCAGCACGGCATCAAGCTGCTGGGCTCAACGATTGTCGGCTTGGAACATCACACCCCACAAAACATTCGCGAAGAAATCGAATATGCCGTCGCCCACGGCACCGACTTCCATCAGTTCATGCTGTACACGCCTGTACCCGGGACGCCGCTCTATCAGCAGATGGAGCAGGAGGGCCGAATGCTCGACGGTGTCGACCTGGCCGACATCCATGGGCAGTTCAAGTTCAACTTCCAGCACACCGCCATCTCGCGCGAGGAATCCAAGCGCCTGCTCGACTGGGCCTTCCGTTTTGATTTCGACCGCAACGGCCCCAGCCTGTTTCGAATCTGCGACACCATCTTTCAGGGCTGGAAGCGCTACCACGATCATCCCGACCAGCGCGTCCGCCTGCGCATCGCCAATGAAGCGTTCAAACTGCGCACCACCTACAATGCGGCGCTGTGGGTGATGGAACGTCGTCTGCGGAAAACTAACGCCACGGTCTCACTCAAGATTCGAGAGCTGCGGCGCGAAATTGAACGCGAGTTCGGAACCTTCACTCGCCTCATCCGCACCTTCACCGGGCCTATCCTGCTCTGGAGTTCGAAACGCGAAGACCGGCAACTCGCCAACGGCAAGACCTACGAACCCCAGACTTTTGTCGATCGCCGCAATTGGGCTACCTAAACGCTTCTTCCCTTCCTCGCGTGTTTTAGCGGCTTCCCGGGTGGCGCAAATCGCCACCCAGCCGCTATGATCGATCACTTGCTAATTTCTCCAAGGACGGTGTAATGAAAGCCAATCGCCGCCACTCGCTGGCGTGTCTCGGAATTCTTCTGCTCGGCAGTTTCCTACCGGCTCAATCTCAAGAAGGCAGTGCGGCTCCCCAAGCGCAGTCGCAAGCACCAGAACAAACGCCACCGAAACGCACCGCCGAAGAACGCGCGACCTACCGCAAGGCGATGGAAGACGCTGACCAGAAGATTGACGCCGAGGTGAAAGTTCACTCCGAGCTGATGAAGAACCTGGAGTATCTCACCACGCAAATCGGCGCGCGGCTCACCGGCTCACCGCAAATGCAAGCGGCCAGCGATTGGAGTCTCAAGCGCTTTAAGGATTATGGCGTCGACGCTCACCTGGAGACGACACAAATCGAACATGGCTGGACCCGAGGCCTCGAGACGGCGGAGATTGTGAGTCCGGTTCAGAAGCAGATCGGTATTCGCGCCTTTGGCTGGAGCAAGGCTACCAACGGCGAGGTCACGGGAAACGTGATGGCACTGGACATCAAGAAGCCAGCCGACTTCGACCAGTACAAGGGTAAGCTTAAAGGCGCGATTGTGATGCTGCGCAAGCCCGCGGACATGGCCAGGCTGGATCCGAATCCTAACAACGCCTACGACGCCGTCATCCCCCCGGCGCGCGGCGTCCCTGAGGAGAGGATGTCGTTTAGTAGCCGGATGGCGTTGTTGAGACAGGTAGCGGCCGAACAACCGGCGCTGGTGGTGTTGGATAGCGGCAAGAGCGACAGCCTTTACAACATGACTGGCGGCTACCCGCACTATTCATCTACCGAGATGCCGATGGCCTTCCTCACCCATGAAGACTACGACCTGCTGTATCGCCTGCTTCAGTCCGGTCCGGTGAGTATGAAGTTCAATCTTCAGGACACGTTCACGGAGAAGCCTGTGCCGGCATCGATTACGGTGGCTGAAATCAAGGGCAGCGAACATCCCGACGAACGCGTAATCATCGGCGGCCATCTGGATTCCTGGGACCTGGGGCAAGGTGCCCTGGACAACGGAACCGGCGCGATGGCCACGCTCGAAGCCGCGCGCACTTTGCAAGCATTGGGATGGAAACCTAAGCGAACGATTACCTTCATCTTATTCACCGGTGAAGAGCAAGGCGGGATAGGCGCGGAAACGTTTGTCAAGAACCACGCGGGTGAAATGTCGAAGATCGATGCCGTTCTGATCCACGACACCGGTACGGGAAAAGTCTTCAGCATCGCTTTGGAGAACCTCTGGGAGACGGCTCCGCTGATGAGCGAGATTTACAAGCCGCTGGAAGAAGTCTTCGAGATGGAGCCGCTCAGCACACGCTACTTCGGATCCTCAGACCACGTGGAGTTCCTGAACGCCGGTGTGCCGGCCTACTTTTGCGTCCAGGCTCCGGCGCATTATCGCGAGGCGCACCATAGCCAGACTGATACCTTCGACAAGGTAATTCCTGATGAGATCAATGAAGGCGCAGCTCTGCTGGCTGCCTGGGCCTGGAACGTCTCTGAGATGCCGGAGGCGCTGCCGCATCATCCCGTTCCAGCAGTGCCGGGAGACTAAAGTACCAGCGTTCGAATGAGGTGTGTCGAGTAAGGGCAATAACCGCGCTTGCCTAAGACGCTTATTCGGATGCTGGTACCGCTTCCGTCTTGCCGCTCTTCAGGCTGCGAAAGGCAGCGTCGAGCACCAGTTGATTGCGCCAACCCTCTTCGCCAGGGATTTCAAAGGCGCGACCCCGTTCGATGGCCTCCGCGAAAGCATCGACCTGCACTGCGTAAGCGTCGGCATTCGAGACTTGCTGGCGCTCGACAACGTTGCCATTCTGTCGCAACTCGATCGTGGGCGGCTCGTCGACGCTTAATGCGTTGGCCGCCGACAGCACTCCAGTCTCGCCTGCGACTTCCAGAAACGTGCGATACGGACTGCGTGCCGAAACCGAGACAGTGGCCAGCATTCCGCTGTGGAATTCCAGCAGCATCGCAGCGGTCGCTTCCACCTTCCAGTATTTGTCGTAATGTGCTCGCGCCGAGACCGCCGCCACTTCATCCCCCAGAACGTAGCGCAGCGTGTCAACGCAATGAACTCCAACGTCGGCTAACGGGCCTCCAGTTGCGATTTGCGGGTCATTGATCCACTTGCGAGCGCTGCTCAAGAGGGGAGCCAAAAAGTCGGCGCGCGCCAGGACCGGCTGTCCGATGACGCCACTCGCGATCTTGCGCCGAAGTAGCTGGACGCTCTGCTCGAAGCGCATGATTTGAGCAACCCCAAGCATCACGCCAGCCGCACGCGCTGCGTCAACCATGGTGCGAGCCTGGTCCGCGTTTCTGGCCATCGGCTTCTCGCATAAAACAGGCTTGCCATGACGCACCGCTTCCAGCACGTCGCTAATGTGCAGCGCATCGGGAGTCGCGACAAACACGGCATCCACTTGGGACGACGCGCATAGATCAGCCGTCGACGCGAACGCCTGCTCGATGCCGAACTCCTGGGCTGACGCTTCGGCCTTCTCCAAGCTTCGGCGCGATAGCGCGACCACCTGGCAACGTTGAGCCCGTTGAAAGCCAGGCATTAAGCGCTTGACCGCGTGCAGTCCAAACCCGGCAATTCCGAAGCGAATCATTCTTTCTCCACAAACCTGCGGCTGAAAGCAAACAGCGAGTATAAAGTGCGTCGCCGGTTTTGCGACAATCGCATCAAACATGCAACATTGTTATTGAAACGTAATTCGGCATTTGACCCCAACTTGAGTTACATTATTTCTGGCTCTGTGGTCCCGCATCACAGGCACAAGGCCCCGCGGTGAATAGCGAGCCCGCGGGGCTAAAGCATTTCAGGCGCGAGGTTCGCAGCCTGTCGCGCAATTCCCGTCGCACACGATCTCTTCCGCGGAAACGCCCTTGACCAGCACGCCCCAGGCAATCCGATCTTTCTTCGTCGATGGTCCAGCGGGACGGCTCGAAGCCCTCTTGAACGTCGGCTCCGAGACGGCGACGCATGCAGCAATCGTGTGTCACCCGCATCCCCTCGGCGGCGGGACCATGCACAACAAGGTCGTCTTTCACACCATGAAGGCGCTGAACTCGTTCGGTTTTCCCGTGCTGCGTTTTAATTTCCGCGGCACCGGATTGAGCGCCGGCGAACATGATCAGGGCCGAGGCGAGATCGAAGATGTGAAGGCGGCGCTTGCCTGGCTTAGGAGCGAGTACCAGCTGCCCATCATCTTCGCAGGATTTTCTTTTGGCTCGGCAACCGGACTGCGCGCGGCCTGCCCCGATCCAGCCGTCGAAGCACTGATCTCACTCGGCACACCCGTTGAAGCCGAGGGACGACTGTACTCGTATTCGTTTCTGGACGGCTGCACGAAGCCTAAGCTGTTCGTCAGCGGCGGTCGTGATCAGTATGGCCCGCATGACCGATTGGAAGAACTGGTCGCGAAGGTTGCCGAGCCTAAGGAACTGGTCTTCACTCCTGGCGATCATTTCTTCGAAGGTCATCTCCAGGAATTACGCATGACCATTGAAAGCTGGCTGCACGAATTACTGGACGCAAACGCCTGAGGTGTTTTCCGCGAAACGCCGGGCCTTTAAACCTCTGTTTTCGTTCTGCCGTGAGTGCGTCATCACAGAGCGCCAGCCGCCGCATTCTATAATTCTCCCCGATGCCCGAATCAGCCGAACGGCTCCCTGATTCCGCACTACGCGAAATGCGCGACAAGGTTCGCCACATCTTCAGCTTTGCGCTGGAGGAATGCAGTATCCCGCGCGCTTTCGCCCGCAAGCTGCAATGCGACCGCAGCTATTTACGGGTCGACAACGATCTCTACGACCTGAAGGCCTTCGGGAGAATCCTGGTTGTATCGATCGGCAAGGCTGGTCACAGCATGGCCGAGGCTTTCGCCAACGTCGTTGGTACCGGATTGACCGGAGTTATTGCCTCGCCGAACGCTCCCCCGGCGCAACTGTTTGGGTTTCGCTACTTCACTGGCGGACATCCGCTGCCTAACGAAGATTCCTTTCGCGCAGGCGATGCTATCTTGCGACTGGTCGAGCTTCTGTCGCCGGAGACGCTGGTGTTTTTTCTCATCAGCGGAGGAGCCTCGGCGATTGCCGAGAAGCCGATCAGCGCAGGGATTTCGCTGCCCGACGTGGTGGAAACCTACAAGGCCCTGGTGCATTCTGGAGCGCCCATCGCCGAGATCAATGCGGTTCGCAAGCACCTGTCGGCGCTGAAGGGCGGGCGATTGGCACGCGCCGCCGCTCCGGCTCATCAACTTTCCGTGCTGATCTCCGATGTGCCGGAAAATGCGGTGGATGCGCTGGCTTCGGGGCCAACCATGCCGGACACAACGAACATCGCCGACTGCTACTCGATCGCCGAACGTTACGACCTGTTAAAACGCTTTCCCGACTCTGTTCGTGCGCTTTTCGATCGCGAGCAGTTGCAGGAAACTCCTAAGCAAGACGACCCGGTGTTTGCGCGCTCGCGCTATTGCGCCGTGATGTCGAACGCCTCGGCAGTGAAAGCGGCGGTTGAGCGTGCGGCCCTGGCAGGCTTCGCCGTCGAGGTAGACAACAGCTGCGACGACTGCGATTACAAGCAGGCCGCGGACCATCTGCTGTCACGCCTGCGGGAATTACGTCGAGGTGTGTCGCGCGCCTGCCTGATCTCAGGCGGCGAAGTTACGGTCAAGGTCGGAGCAAAGTCAGGAGTGGGCGGCCGCAACCAGCAGTTCGCGCTGTACTGCGCAGAGAAGATTGCGGGCGAAAATATCACCGTGCTGAGCGCTGGAACGGACGGCATCGACGGCAACAGCACCGCTGCCGGCGCAATCGCCGATGGCTCGACGGCGGAACGCGCCCGGCTGCGCAGTCTCGAAGTCGAGGGCGGCTTAAGGCAATTCGACGCCTTTCCCCTGTTCGACGCGATCAACGACACGATCGTTACCGGCCCAACCGGCAATAACGTTCGCGATTTGCGGATTTTGCTGGCCTACTGATCTGGCTTCTGCCACAAACACAAAAAGCACGGAAGCCATCCGTGCCTTGTATGCAATCGCGCCGCAAGGAGCGGCAGCAACGCGACTTCTGGGTTGAACAAAAGACCCTCTCCGCTTTGCGATCCACACTGCGAAACTCCCGGACCTCAGCCGAAAGCACCTCGGTAAAAAGATCGGCGGGCAGATCTGCCTAGGTTTTACTGGTCCATATCGACCTTCTGCCCACCGATCAAGCGCCAATACGAAATAAAGTACATCGAGGCAATTTGGGAGTTGTCACGAGGATGTCAAAAGATGGTGTCGAATTCAGGCAACGCTCGAATTCGCCATATCCAGAGGCAGGATTGCATCGATTGAGCGATCACGGCGTGATGCAGCCCTTTGACTTGAGACAGTGAAATACCCGCGCAGCAGCGTCAGGTTTGAGATTGGGGATCGAGGTGCGGCGGGTCTGGCTATTTGCCACCGTGCTTCAGGTAGCTGGCGCGCAACTCCGCAACAATTTCATCGGCAGCCTTCCGAGCCAGCTCCCGCTTGTCGGGAGGAAACGAGATCGCACCGACACGCGCGTGCCCACCTCCGCCATAGCGCTCGCAGATCTTGGCCAGGTTTTCCATCTGCGTCGCAGTCGTCCACGGATTGGAGCCGACGGAAACCTTTGTGCGAAAGCTACTCTTGCTCAGCCCCACGCTGTAAACACAGTCAGGGTGCAAATAGTAGGGGACGAACTTGTTGTAGCCCTCAAGCTCGTAGTCGGTTATGTCAAAGAAAATCGTGCCGTCTTTACATGTGGAGCGCTCGCGCAAAATTTCGATGGACCGGCGATGCCGATCCATGAGCGCCGGAATGCGATCGGCAACCACGGGATCGGCAATGATCTCGGCCAGCGACTTGTAGGGCAACATCTTGATGAGGCTGGGAATGAACAGCGGATCCTGGTTCGACTCAATCACCATGGTCAGCTTCATCGCCGGCGCCTTCATTTCCACCGCAGAACGCGGATCGTCGTACAACGCGCCGTCAATGATGTCGGCCCACTCCACCAACTCCGCCACCGGCGTGGGATTGAAGCCAAAACGCTGCGCGGTCACTGTCGAGATGAACTTGGTACAGGAGCGGAAATCCGGATCGTAAAACTTGGTATTGCTCTGCTCCTGCTCGAAGTGTGAGGCGTCTTCGGGCGTTAGAAACGCGCTCTGATGATGATCGAACCACCAGGTAATGCGTGGCGACGACGAATACTTGAAGTCGACGATCGCATTTTCGTCGCCAGTGAAGTCGGCTTCGTCAAAGAGTGCGCCGGCGCGATGCACTAAGCCCTGGTACTCGAATTCTGCTTGCTCGCGAATACGCTCACGGTAGAACCGCGTGAACAGCGCGGCAGAACATGCGCCGTCGAAACACTTGTCGTGGTAGAAGACCTTGATCTTCACGGAACCTTTCTCATCCATGCAATGAAGCTGTTTAGTATAGAAGATCGTTTCCCGTCTTGTCGCTTGCAGGATAAAAAAGCTCGACAGAAGTGCCAGTTTGTTAGCGCGGGAGTTACATCACGGCGAGGTTTTCGGTCTCAGGCGGCCGTAGAATGAGCAGCATCCGCAGGTCGATCGCAGCGTGCAGCAGCATGGGGAGCAGGAGGTTTCCGGTCAGCAGGAACAGCAGGGTAACCAGGAGAGCCATCACCACGGTCGAGGCCGCCCCCGCCAGCCCCTGATAAAGATGTTGCAGACCGAAGATAAACGCGGCCAGCAGCATCGCCATCGTGAGGCTCAATGTAAACGGAAAGGTGTGCAGGTAGTGCAGCAGGAAGCCCCGGAACAGTAACTCCTCGCAGATACCGGCCGTGATAGCCACAAGCGCGTACCAGCGTCGTTCCGCCCAGGTTGCCGGCAAGAAGAAGCTCAGCGACTTCAGCGCGTCCGCTGACGCCCACTTGCGCGGCACCTTCTTGATCTGCTTCCAAATCACGATGCAGACCGGCAACAGAGTCAGACCCGCAAAAATTGCTATCACGGCTTCCACCAGCCAGCGGACCCAGGTATGCTCGAACAACCACGAAGCCTCATCCGCCGCCGGGTTGATCGTAAACAGAGGACGAAATCCGACAGCCAGACAGGCCACGATGGTCGCAGCCCAAAGCCAGATGCAAAGGGTGCGGTAGTAGCGAATCTTTCTGGTGGAATCTGGATGTTGCTTCAGACGGCGGGTGTCAACGTAGTCCCAGATAGGCGCCACCACAGCCAGGAACAAGAACAGCAGATGCTGGACCACGATGCTGGCGGTGGTGTTCATCAATCAGATTGAGCGAGAGCGTCCCCTCATGCAGCAACGGAGCGAAACCGCCCCCCTCCGCCATTGCTCAGCCGAAACCTTATGCTCCGGCCTGCCGCTCCGCCATATCTCCAACCACAGGAAGTTTGTAGATCTCGTGCTGATACGCCTTGATAACCAGCAGCAGCCAGAGCGCCAACACCGCCAGGCTGTACAAAGGCCACATCAGCGCCGTGATAAACCAGCCGATCACCGGCAATAAGTGAAAAATGGAGGAGAGAATCATCAGCGCCACGTCGACCACAATCAGCGCGACGGCAACAAAGAGGCACTGGAAACAGTGAAAGCGCACGAAACGGTTGCGATTGTACGGCTCAATCAGCAAGAAAATGATGGCGGGAATGATAGTGAAATAAGCCAGCATGCCGGCGATGTTCTCCGCCAGAGGCGGCGCCGAAGCGGTGGTCGTTTCGTACGCGGGAGGTGGGGTCGCGGCTCCAGCCGGATCGGTGTGGCCTACAGGTTTTCCGCAGTTGGGGCAGAACGCAACGTTGTCCGCCATCTGAGAACCACAGCTCGCACAATATGCCATTCAGTCCTCCCTGAGACTTGGAGAAAGCAGATTCTTCTTGACCGAGCTACAGTTCGCCCACCTTCGCATAGCCCGCTCGCATTACGGCCGTACTTGCCGCGCACAATAGCAGAGTGCACTGGCGAAGGCAAAGTAAAAAGCCTTGCCGCGTGCAACATCCTGAAATTAGATGCTGAAACGGGACTGCAGCGTAATCGCGACGCTTAGAATGAAGCGATGGAAACGCCTAGCGAAATGCCTCGCTTCCGGAAACCCACCGCGCTGGAACGAATCTTCAACCATCTCTTTGGATTTCTGGTGGGACTCGGCATCGGATTCAAGCACAACTATCTGCTGGAAGTGCGCGGACGAAAATCCGGGACACTGTATTCGACTCCAGTGGATTTGCTGGAGATCGACGGCAAGCGATTTCTGGTCGCACCCCGGGGCCGCACGCAGTGGGTCCGCAATGCCGAGGCTGCGGGAGAAGTAGCCCTGAAGAAAGGTCGCTGGCGCCGGACCTTTCGCGTCGTACCCGTCGCCGATCCGCAGAAGCCTGCGCTCTTGAAAGCCTATCTCGACAGCTTTAAGGCGGAGGTCCAGCGATACTTTCCCGTTGCTGCCGGCTCGGACGTTCAGGCGTTCGCCGGAATCGCTGGAACTTATCCAGTCTTTGAGCTAGTGGAAGTTGGCTCTACGACAAAATCGTAGGCTCCGCCGAACCGCCACCCTCCCGGCAGCACACCGCATCGTCAGGCATCGCACCACGCCGTCGCTGATGCCACAAACAAAACCGGCGGCAACGGGGCCGCCGGAGGCGAACAAACAATCGGTGAGCAGGTATCAGAATTGACCAGGTGCTGCTGAGGCGTAGTCGTCATCACGCCGTTGCAGCGTAGGACGGTCGTCCCCGCTATTGGTAGGCTGACCCTTGTCGCTGTCAGCAGTCTGCGTGCGACGCAACGTAGGCTGATTGTCCTTCTTATCGGGAATCGCCTTCTTCCGATTTTCAAAAGCCGCCAGCCGCGCCTTCACTTGGTCGAATTCCGAGGTGTTCACGATGTACTCCGGCCTGGCCGGCAGAATCTCGCGAATCTCTTCCTGGCTTTTCTCGATGCGATCTGGCGTCTGCGGATGAGTGGCGAAAGCTCTCGCCAGGGTTCCCGGCTTCTGCTTTTCCTGCGCCTTGATCTTCTCGAAGAATGCGATGAAGGCTTGCGGATCGTAGCCGGCCTTGTACATATATTGCAGACCGAGATAGTCGGCCTCGGCCTCAAAGCTGCGATTGAACTTCATGAAGGTCAGCGGAAGAGCAAGGCTCATGGCCGCGTTGGCCGCTTCGTAGATTCCCCAGCTATTCACGAAGATCAAGGGAATTGAGGCCATGCTGGCATAGTTGGCCCGGGTCATTTCGCGGGTGGCGTGGCGTGCGGCGACGTGCGCGATTTCATGCGCCATCACCCCGGCCAGTTCAGCTTCGTCATCAGCTGCCAGAATCAGGCCACTGTTGACGTAGAAAAATCCGCCGGGCAAAGCAAACGCGTTAATGTCGTCGGAGTCCACAACCTTGATGGTGAACGGAACCTTCGCATCCGAGTTGCGCACCAGGTTCTGCCCAACGCGATTGACGTACTCCGTCACCACGGGATCCTGGATCATGCGCGCGCTTGATTCCACCATCATCGCGTACTGCTTGCCCATCTTCACGTCAGTGTCGATGGAGTACCAGTCGCCCATACTCTTGCCCGTTGAACCGATCTTTCGGTCGCCGATGTCATCCACATCGTTTTTTCCGCGGTCGTGAGTTTCCTTGGGCGCAGTCGCGCTCTGGGTCACGTTGGCAGAGTCCGAGGGCGGCGTCATTGCAGTGGCTGCATTCCCCGCATCAGCAGGAGTCGTGCTGGAATCCGTGCTCGCCGGTTGGGTCTGGTCAGGTGAATTGACTGGTGGCTGAGTTGTCGGCTGAGATTGTGTCTGTTGCGCCAGCGCGGGAAGCGCGAGGCTGGCACTCAGCACAACTGCAATCACAGCTGCGAGCGCGCGTGACTTCATGGGGAAACTCCAGTGCCGTACGCCGAACTGCACCTTGCCAAGGGTGCTTCTGGCGGCCATTATATGCTTGGAATCGCTTTGTAGCGCATTGGATTTCCGCAGCTCCGCCGGGCTGCAAAGTTTTTGGGTCGACTGGATAGCGCCCAAACAGGCATTCGCAACCCCAAGCTGCCGAAACCGCGCTAAAATAAGCGCTTTGTCCCAGGAGGGGATTTCATGGCCACCGTATCCGTCCCGCAAAAAACGACCCAGCGAGTTTCGATTGACGACTTCGTGAGCGGCTTGCGCAAGCTGCAAGAGTCGGACTTTACCGGCGTGCAAGGCACGCTGGAATATATGAAAGCGAATCCAGTCGATCCTGAGACGCTCCAGCCCTACCTGTTCTGGGACGCGCAGCATTACACTCGCAACCTCGTCGACAAAACCGAACTCTACGAATTGCTGACCCTCTGTTGGGAACCCGGCATGAAGAGTTCCATCCATAATCACAAGGGACAGAACTGCTGGATGGCCGCTCCGCTCGGACGTCTCTCGGTACAGAATTATTCTCTTCGCTCGGAAGACCTGGCGGCGCACCGGTGCGACATCGTCCCCACCGATGAAGTGCACATTACCTGGGATAGCCCTGTCGCGGTAGACCCTCTTAACCCAGTGCATGACGTGAAGAATCCCCGAGATTGGAACGAACGTGCCGTGAGTCTGCACGTTTATTCGCGGCCCTTCGATTCCTGCATCGTGTACTCGGTGGAGCAGTGCAGCTGCGGCGAGATTGGCCTGCAATACACGTCAAAGTACGGGAAGCGGTGTTAGAAGGCAGCCGTTAGCAGTTAGCACTTAACCGTTAGCAATCAGCCGTCGGGAAAGTCTGCACATGCGTAGCTTGTACAGCGGCGCTTCAGCGCCGTGTACAAGCTCCTACATAAGGAGGCTTCAGCCTCGGACTGAGGGTTCGCGCTCTGATACGAAGCGATCTGCCGCGCCCAAATGCTAAGTGCCAGATGCTAAGTGCTAAGTGCCGAGTACTAACTGCCGGCGTCCGGATGCTCCCCGCCTACCGAGCGTTCCGGCCCCGCACCGGAATCCAGAATCTCGACCCGGCTGGCACGCCACTCTCCATCGCTACCCTGCTCCGCCGTAATGCGAACCTCCACACCGGGCTTCAGCGCGTCCTGCGGATTACGTGACCGGCTAGCCGCCGGAACGTCCTCGTCGTACTCCACATGCGCATGCGAGACATCCACTCGCCGCACCATGCCATTGCGACCCTGGATGTACAGCCAGTCCTTCTGGGCGGAATTCGGGCCTCCCACGATCTTGCCGCGAAACGAGCCTGGAGTGCCTGAGGCCAGCAACGCCATCGTCACCGTGATCAAGCCGACCGTCAGCCCTCCTCGAAGCCATCCCATGCTGGCTTTCGATGCAGGAACTCGCTCCCGCGTACGGCGGTTGGCCGCCTATTGGGCGATTCGGCGTGAACGTCAGGAATGTTCGTGGATCACAAGCCCCAGGTTTTACGGAAGTTATAATCGAGGATGTCCGGGGGTACTTGCAGGCCAACAGCATTGCGCAATCGCACTTTTCTAACGACTCTCCGTGCGCCTGTATCTCTCTGGTGACAGCATTCCGTAACGCAGGTATCGCAATGACCATCATCAAACAAGACGACCTCCTTCAGAGCGTGGCTGACGCCCTGCAATACATCTCGTATTACCATCCCGTGGACTTCATCCAGAGCCTGGCGAAGGCGTATGAGAAAGAGCAGTCGCCGGCGGCGCGTGACGCCATCGCGCAGCTGCTCATCAACTCGCGCATGTGCGCCGAAGGACACCGACCCATCTGCCAGGATACCGGCATCGTGACGGTGTTCCTCAAGGTCGGCATGACCGTGCAGTGGGATGCAACGATGAGCGTCGAAGATATGGTCAACCACGGCGTGCGGCGCGCCTACCTGCATGAACACAACAAGCTTCGCGCCAGCGTTCTGGCCGATCCCGCCGGCTCGCGCAAGAACACAAAAGACAACACGCCTGCCGTTATAAATATGACGATCGTTCCCGGTGACAAACTTGAGGTGATCGTCGCAGCCAAGGGCGGAGGCTCAGAGGCGAAGTCGAAGTTCGCCATGCTGAATCCCTCGGACTCCATCGTCGAGTGGGTGCTTAAGACTGTTCCAACCATGGGCGCGGGTTGGTGCCCGCCGGGAATAATCGGCATCGGCATCGGCGGCACAGCCGAGAAGGCTATGCTGCTGGCCAAGGAATCGCTGATGGAGCCGATCGACATTCAGGAGTTGATCGCGCGCGGTCCAAAGACGACAGCCGAGCATCTGCGGGTCGAACTGTACAAGAAGATCAACGCGCTCGGCATCGGAGCGCAGGGGCTGGGTGGCTTGACCACTGTTCTCGACGTGAAGGTCAAGGACTATCCCACGCACGCCGCCAACCTGCCGATTGCCATGATCCCCAACTGCGCCGCCACACGCCACGCACATTTTGTGCTCGACGGCACCGGTCCGGTCGCCCTGGAGGCGCCTTCGCTGAAGGATTGGCCGAGTCTCACCTACAATCCAGCCGGTGCGCGCCGGGTAAATCTGGACACCGTCACTCGCGAGGAAGTTGCGACGTGGAAGCCCGGCGAAGTCCTGCTGCTCAACGGCAAATTGCTTACGGGGCGCGACGCCGCTCATAAACGCATGACCGAGATGCTCACGCGTAAAGAGGCGCTGCCGGTCGACTTCAAGAATCGCTTCATCTACTACGTCGGTCCGGTCGATCCGGTGCGCGATGAAGTTGTCGGACCTGCGGGCCCGACCACCGCGACTCGTATGGACAAGTTCACCCGTCAGATGCTGAACGAGACTGGATTGCTCGGCATGGTGGGCAAATCGGAGCGCGGCCCCACGGCCATCGAGGCCATCCGCGACCACAAAGCTGTGTACCTGATGGCCGTAGGCGGCGCTGCCTACCTGGTGTCGAAAGCGATCAAGAAGTCGCGGGTGCTTGGCTTCGCCGACCTCGGCATGGAAGCGATTTATGAGTTCGAAGTAGAAGATATGCCGGTAACCGTCGCTGTCGATTCGAAAGGCAACTCGGTACACGAGAGCGGACCGAAAGAATGGAAAGCCAAGATCGCGGAGTTGGTGGAGATTTCTTGAAATTCAGCAGTTGGCGCTTAGGACTTTGGCAGTTGGCAGTTGGCAGTTGGCAGTTGGCAGTTGGCAGTTGGCAGTTGGCAGTTGGCAGTTGGCAGTTGGCACTTGGCACTTGGCAGTTGGCATTTAGCTCGCCGGCCTCTCGGCGCGAGCCCTTCGAATCTGTCATCCTGAGCTGAGGCGCGCCGTCTTTGCGCGCCGCAGTCGAAGGACCTCTATAACCGCGGAGCTTTTTACCGACTTTGGCGGCCAACAGAAAAACGCTACCGCACATCTTCGCGGCGATAGCGGTTCTTCGACTCCGCTCAGAATGACAACTGATTTGACCAGGCGCTCCCGCCCTCCGTTCAGCATGACAATTCACCCGCCTGCGGCGATCCGCACTGGGGGGCGAGGGCTTCGTGCGCCGCCAGTTGCCTAGCTACGACGCCTACACCACGAAGGTCCGCTACCGTCTGATTCCGCATCTGTGGTGAAGTAGGATGGGGGACAGAGGAATCGTCATGGCAAGCAGCTCTAGATCCACTCGCACCGAAAAAGACTCCCTTGGCCACAAGGAAATTCCCGGCCACGTCTACTACGGCATTCAGACGGCGCGCGCGGTGGAGAACTATCCCATCAGCGGATTGCGCGCGCATCCCACGCTGATTCGCGCCATCGCCATGGTGAAGGAGGCCGCTGCGGTCGCAAATCGCGAGCTTGGCCTGGTTGACAAGAAGACGGCGGACGCGATCATCGCCGCCGCCAAAGAAGTCCAACAGGGCAAGTGGGATGAGCACTTCGTCGTCGACGTCTTTCAGGCCGGAGCGGGCGTCAGCTTTCATATGAACAGCAACGAGGTCATCGCCAATCGCGCCTCCGAGCTGCTGGGCGGCACGCTGGGCGAATACAAGCACGTTCACCCCAACGATCACGTCAACTATGGCCAGTCGACGAACGATGTCTTTCCGACGGCCATGCGCGTGGCGACACTGCTGGAACTAGACCAGCTGTATTCCTCGCTCGGCAACCTGGGCGCCGCGCTGGATGCGAAGGGCAAAGAGTTTCACCACGTGCTGAAGTCGGGCCGCACCCACATGCAGGATGCGGTGCCCATGCGGCTGGGGCAGGAATTCGCGGCGTATGCCGCGGCCATCAAGCGCGCCGAGAAGTCGATCCGTGAGCAATCGCAACTGCTGCGCGAAGTAGGCCTGGGCGGATCGGCGGTGGGCACCGGCATCAACACGCATCCCGACTACCGGCACAAAGCGATCGCCGAGCTCTCCCGCATCTCGGGACAGAAACTGCACCCGGTGGACGACATGCGCTACGCCATGCAGTCGAACCTGGCGATGTCGAGTGTGAGCTCAGCGCTGCGCAACCTGGCGCTGGAGGTGATCCGCATCTCTAACGATCTTCGCCTGCTTTCGTCGGGGCCGAACACGGGCTTCGCGGAAATCAACTTGCCGGCGTTGCAGCCAGGTTCGTCGATCATGCCGGGCAAGATTAATCCTGTGATGCCCGAGCTGGCGGCAATGGTCTCGTTCCAGGTAGTCGGCTACGACATGGCAGTTGCGCTGGCGGTGCAGGCCGGGCAGCTCGAACTCAACGTGATGATGCCCACCATGGCGTACAGCGTGCTTACGTCAATCACTATCATGACGAATATGCTGCGGCAGCTGACCGAGTCTTGCATCAAGGGCATCACTGCGAACGAGCAGCGCACCAACTATTACGTGCAAAGCACGGTCTCGCTGGCGACCGCGCTCAATCCCTATATCGGATACGCCAAAGCGGCGGAGATCGCGAAAGAGTCGGTCAAGACGGGCAAGTCAATCATCGACATTGCTCGCGCCCGCGGAGACCTGACCGATGAACAGATCAAAGAGATCCTCGATCCCGCGCGTATGACCGAACCGACACGGCCGCTGGAAGCAGCGAAAGAGCGGGAAAAGGTGAAAGGCAAAGAATAGGGATTAGGGCCTAGCGACGAGAGACCAGGGCGTCACGTCCCAGCAAATGCAGGAGCAATTTCGGCGACCAACCGCCCGCCGGGCAAATCTGCGTGTGGATGGCGGCTCGGTCGCAAGTACCTAACCACGCGTCTTCATTTACAGCTTGCAAATAGGAAATCAGCCGGTTTCATGCGCCGGTTGGATAACATCCGGTCGCTGTCGAACGGAGCTCGGAAGCTCGCGCTTTGCATCCAGTTCGTTCGACTTTAGTAAACTCTACTTCGCTGTACCTTGAGGTGCCTATGGCTTGGAGTTTTGCTGCTGATATACGTCCGCTGTTTCGCGACTCGCCCGATGTGGAAGTCATGAAGAACTTCGGGCTCGACCTGTCGTCTTACGATGACGTCAAGGCACAGGCGGAGGCAATTCATGAACGCCTGGAAGACGGCAGCATGCCTTGCGACGATCCCTGGCCGAAAGAACAAATCGCCCGCTTCAAACAGTGGGTGGACGAAGGCATGAAGCCATAGGTAGTGGCTGTAACTAGATCCCAAAGAATATATCCCGCGGGTGCCACGTTCATTTGCGAATGTCGAATGAAAAATGCCCGCGGGCGCCCCACTCTTCGCGGGTTTCGAATGGGTGGGAGAATCGGCACATTGCCTTTTGGAGCAGAAATACTTCCGAAAATGCAGCATGCGTAGCAAATTGCCTTTCAATCCCTTCGCTGACCTGCCTACAATGGGCTGAGCAGTTTCCCTCGAGAGACAGCGCGATATGCCGGAGCGAACCAGGAACGGAGTGTTGCTGTTAGTCGCCAGTCTGTTTCTGGGAATCTATCTCATCCACGCCGACGGCGTGAACCAACCCGCTCCTGGCTTCTCCCTGTTGAAGGACTACGGCGGCCGGGTTGACCTAGCCTCTTATCGCGGACGAGCGGTGTTGCTGGTGTTCTGGACCTCGTCTTGCAGCATCTGTCAGCACGAACTGCCCATGCTGAACCAGATGGCGCCAGAGTTCTACAGCAAAGGCATTGACATCGTCGCCATCAACCTCGGCGGAGCCGACGAGGGCCGCGACTACATGCGCGACCATCGCATCGATCTCACCTCGGTTGCAGACTCCGATGGCGAAGTGGGGCGAGCCTATCACGTCAGCGGCGTGCCAAAACTCGTGCTGGTAGGAAGCGACGGCAAAATCAAGCGGTCGTCGGCGGGTTGGGCCAACCAGAGCGCGCTGCGAGATTGGATGAACTCCGCCGGCGGGTGACGGTCACGCAACATCCGATGACGGCGGCGGAGCGTGGCTCACAGCCCGGCCGCCCGGTCATTCCTGGTTTTGGCATGAACGGGATAGACCTGACGGAGGGACAGAGCCTTCCATTCCACACATCTGAACTTTCAAAGCATTACCCCTACACGGTAAGACATGCATGCAAATGTGGTCGAAGCATGTCATACGCAGGTCTCCAGTCCCCCAGCGTGGGTCAAAGATAAAGTCCAGCGCCTCAGCCCTGAGTGCGCGACATCTCAATCCGAATCGGATGTCTGTTGGATCGGCGGAACAACGGCCTATCGCAATTGAGCCGGTTCGCGCATCGTTTTTTACGTAGCGGGTAATTGCAAACACGGTCGGGTTGCGGTCCGGAGCAGATAAATCTTGCGGAATCGGGGATCGAAGCGTAGGCCGCAATACATCTCCCACTGGCAAAATTGCCGCTAAAGTGAGGCACTCAATTGCCGATAGACAGGGGGAAAGGAACCGGCAATGTCTGAATGCGACAAGCTAAGTAAATGCCCGTTTTTTGGAGACAAGATGGCGAGCAAGCCTGCCACTGCCTTGATGAGGAAGAAAACATTTTGTCTCTGTGAGCCAGATGGTTGCGCCAGATACCAACTGGCCTCGGCTCGAATTCCAGTTCCAGGGGATCTATATCCGAACCAGGAGGAGCGGGCGAAGATGATTCTCGCAGGAAAATAACCACACGCTGCCTACCTGGCGAGGTGACTGCCTCGTCGAAGCTGCGAGTAGATAATGTTCCCGTATCGCAGCCGCGGGAACAAGGGTCATAGCCCTACTCTTTACCTCCGATTGCGCCATCCCGCTCTAAGCCCCTAACGGCGGCCCGTTTTCGATTGACCCTGAAACGTTCGCATTGTGTACAATTGCGCTGCTTTTGATGTCAATCAGAAAATCCCATTCTCGAAGTCAACCGAGGAGATTCCAGATGAAGGTACTAAGTAAGAAGGCCGGACTGTATCTGGCAGTGTTGCTGGCGACGTCCGTCCTGGCTCCCTTGGCTCTCTGCCAAAGTTTGCCCGCGTTTGGAAACGTAGTGATCGTGGTGGGTGAGAACCAGAATTACAGCACGAGCTACAACTCCAGTAACATGCCCTACCTGACTTCCCTGGCAAACACCTATGGCCTGGGAGTGAACTACTACTCGGACACACATCCTTCGATCGGCAACTATTTAAACTTAGCCACCGGCAATATTCTCACCGACGATGACAGCAAGACTCCGCAGAACTTCCCAGTTTCGCTGAATAACATTGCGCTCGAGGTGCAAAACGCCGGCGGAACCTGGAAAGACTACATTGAGAATTTCCCGGCCAATGCGACCTGTAAAGGACTGCATGCGGGAGCCTACTACGTCCGCCACGATCCGTTGCAGTACATGACCACTATCAACACGGAGAGAGGTCACTATGTGTGCTTCGCTCAGTTCGCCAACGACCTGCTCAGGCACCAGTTGCCTACGCTGTCGTGGCTGGTGCCAAACGGCTGTGATGACGCGCACGACTGCTCCATCCAGACCTTCGACGGCTGGCTGCAGGACGAAATCGGGCTTTTGCTGACCACCTCCTATTTCAAGCCTGGGGGCACGGGATTGCTGATCATCGTTTTCGACGAGAACGCCGACAGCGGAAATCCGGATTGCGATACCACGACCGAAGGACAAGGTTGCGGCGGACAGGTTGAACTGGTCGTGGTCAGTCCGTACAGCAAGAGGAACTACCAGTCACACGGCGGCGACACCCGGAACTACAACAACAGTTACGATGAAGGCGATATCCTGCGCCTGATCGCGCAGGGACTCGGCTTGCCTACCTCCAATCTAGGTTGGGCTGCCGATGGCTTGCCCATGGCTGATTTTTTCTCCACCAACGACAAGCACTGAAGCTTTCGGGGGCGAATTGTTTCGACCGTAGCCGGCCGATAGCCCGCTCATTCCTGATTTTGGGACTGGTTGGTCGATTGGAACGAGTTTTCCATCCCACACATTCGAAAATCGCGAATGTGTGGGCACCTGTCTTTTACCGTTGTCCCCACTTCAGCTTGTTGCGGAGCACGTCGAAGAATGTCCGGCGCACCCGCATCAGCTTTACGGTGTGTTCGGCGCGCTGGCAGATGATGCGGTCGCCCTGCTTCACCGGAACGCCGACCTGGCCGTCGATGCTGAGGAACGCTTCTTCCACACCGGTCTCTACCCGCAACTCGATCTGCGCCTTGTCGGTCACAACCAGCGGGCGATGCGTGAGCGAGTGCGGGCACACCGGCGTCACCACGAACGAGGTCACAGCAGGCATCAGCACCGGGCCGCCGGCGGCCAGCGAGTAAGCGGTGGAACCGGTGGGCGTCGCGATTATCACGCCGTCGGCTTTGTAGTTGAAGCCAAACGCGCCATCGATAAGCAGATCGAAATCCACCAGCCGCGAGATGGCGCTCTTGTTCACCACCACGTCGTTCAGAGCGTAGTGGTGCGAAAGACATTCATTGCCGCGATGCAGCTTGCAATCGAGCACCGAGCGCTCCTCGATCGGGCAACTCCCGGCATCCACCGCCTCCAGCGTGGAATACATGTCGCTGAGCGGCACTTCAGTCAGGAAGCCCAGGGAGCCTAGATTGACCGCCAGGATTGGCACGCCTTCATGCGCCACGGCACGCGCTGCCGACAACAGCGTGCCGTCGCCGCCCAGCACCAACGCAAAGTCAGGATGCTTCTGGCCCATCAACTTGCGCGGAACTACTTCTTCGCCATTCGTGTACTTGGCGGTTTCCTGATCGAGATAAACGGTGTAGCCGTGCCGGCCGAACCAGGACAACAGTTCGGGCAGAATGCCGGCAAGCTCCGGCTTCGAAGGTTTGGAAATGATTGCGGCTGATTTCATGTTCTAGGGGTTGCCGTCAGCATAAAGAATCAAAAACTTGTTTTCACCACGGAGAACACAGAGAGCACGGAGCTTTTTGGGGAATCCAAACAATCGTTGTTAGGGTCTTCTAACTTGCTTCCGCCTGTCGAGCCGTCTCGAACAACGACGCTCATCGCGCAGCGATACTCAAATTATTTCTTACTGATTTTCTCCGTGCTCTCCGTGCCTCCGTGGTGAACAGCTCTTTTATAAATGACCACATCAGTGTAGCGCCTGGGCGAGATATGCGTCGCGGCTCAGGCGAATCTCGAGTGCAGAAGGAATTCGCGGTTACCTTCGGCGCCCAGGATCGGCGAATCGATGAATTCCACCTGCGTGCCGCCCAGCGACTCCACCGCAGCGGCGACTTTGGCGACGGCTCCCTGCTGCGCCTCCGGATCGCGCACGATGCCTCCCTTCCCTACCCGCTCACGGCCAACTTCGAACTGCGGCTTCACCAGCACGACAGCCTCGAATTCCGCTGACGACGCCCGAACGCATTGCGCTACCGCCGGCAGAACCAGCGTCGCCGAGATGAACGACACGTCCATTGCGATCAGGCCGATCGGCCGCGGCTCTTCGTCCCCGCACAACTGCTCAGGCGTCAGGTAGCGCGCGTTGGTTTTCTCCCGCAGCCGCACGCGAGGATCGTTACGCAGCACAGCGTCGATCTGGCCATAGCCGGTGTCGACAGCGATCACCCGCGCCGCGCCGTTTTGCAACAGGCAGTCGGTAAAGCCGCCAGTCGAGGTGCCGATGTCGAGACAGGTCTTCCCCGCGACGTCGATGTGCCAGTGTTCCAGCGCTCGCGCCAACTTAAGACCGCCGCGGCTGACGTACGGCAGGTCGTCTCCAATGACGCGGATGACCGCGTCTTCCTCGACGCTGGCGCCTGCCTTCTCCAGCTTCTGCTCGTTGACCAGAACACGGCCGGCAAGGATCAGCGCCTGGCCGCGTTCGCGCGACGGCACCAGCCCGCGTTGCAGCAACAGCTTGTCGAGCCGGAGTTTCACCGCGCCAGACTAGCACGAGGCTGGAGACGGCCGCAGTGAAGCCCGCGGGTTCAGGAATAACGCACCAGATTGGTTACGCCGATTTCGCACTGGGTTCAGTGCACTGTGTAAGAGATTTTGAATCCATGCTACTTAAGGCGTATGTATCGCCCTTTTCCACAGCGTTATGCACAAAATTGTTGAAAACTTCACGCGATGTTGATGTGCAAGGGCTTTTTCACCACAGAGGAGACGAAGAGCACGGAGCTTTCTTGGTCTGGTTACTCGCCTCGGCCACGCCGTTCGCAAGGACGAAACGCTCTTCGTTAACGAAATTCGTTTTCACCACGGAGGACACGGAGCGCACGGAGGAAAATCAATTAATAAAGGTACGGGTTGTGGTGGCGCGCTGACCGTCGCGCTTTTTGGCGGTGTTTCGGCACCAGGGTAAATCTAGCGGCTTCCGCATCAAGCTTTCCAAGCAAAATCCAAAAGACATCCGTGCTCTCCGTGTTCTCGGTGGTGAAACGTTCTTGGTTTTCTTCCGTTCGCTCCGTGTCCTCGGTGGTGAAAAGGGGTTTCGACGCAGATTGCGTAGGGCGTTGCTCAACCTACGACCCAGCCCTAGAAAGCCACTTTGCCCCTGTGGTGAGGCCTCAGCTTGTGCCGCGAGATTTTTCCTGCGATACAATGGCGGTTCCCGGGGACGAGGTAAATGCCAACCAAGCGTAAGCAGCAGCCGGCTACTCCATCGCGCAAGAAAACACACGCCAAAACAAAGACAGCGGCAACCGTGGCAGTCGCAGCGCCCCAGCCCGCCAACGGCGACAACTCATCGCCCTCTAATGGCGATATGCTGCGCAAGCTCTATGCTTCCCTGCTTCGCTGCCGCCTGGCCGAGGAGCATGCTCATGGTGGTTCGCGGCCGGACGAACTGGCGCGATTCGACCTCGGCGTTGGTCACGAAGCCGTAGTGGTTGGCACAACTGTCGATCTGCGGGGCAGCGATGCCATCGCCGCCTCCAGCCGGAACCTGGCGGCGCAGGTGGTGCGCCAGAGTTTGCTCAGCGGCGTGCTCGCAAGCAACGGTCACGGGTCATCTGCGAACGCGTCCGCAATCACGGCGGCCGAATCTGGCTCGGCCCACCCCTTTAACCTCGGAACCGGTATCGCGCTCGCGCACAAACTGGAGCACAAGGGTGACGTCGTAATTGCGCTGTGCTCCGAGCAGTCGCCATCGCTCGCTGGCTGGCACGAAGCAATGAAGTTTGCGGGCACGCACAAGCTGCCGGTAATTTATGTGATGAAGAACGCCACGACCGGTGGCAAGGCTTCATCCAACGGCACCGGACATCTGGAAGAACTCAGCTTCATGGCACGCGGCCTGGGATTTCCCGGCATCGTGGTTGACGGCCGTGACGTGGTCGCGGTGTGGCGGGTGGCGCAGGAATCGATTCACCGCGCGCGCAACGGATCAGGCCCCACGCTGATCGAGTGCCGCATGGATTCGGCGCACGAGCCGCTGGCGCACATGGAGCATTACTTAAAGAAGCGTAATGTGTGGGATGAAGCCTGGCGGGATGGGATCGCCGGTCGGTTGCGGGAGGAAATCCTTAAGGCCGCATCTTCTTATTAGGTATTAGGCTTCTTGGATTGCGCGAGTGCTCGAGAAAACTCTGCCAAGTCTGCGATTCCGACCCAGGGGCTGAAGTGTCTGCGTGAGAACCTCTGCCGTCCCTACGGGACTCATCTAATTTCCCACTTACCCAGCACTCCGCCATCCCACCCCAATTCGCGCAAAAGCGGCGCGCCTTGGGACTCCGGTTCGGCTGCGTGCTGGGCTAAGCTGTTCCGCGCCTACGGCGCTGGTTTCTTGGCCGTTGTATTCCACCGCCTACACGAAACTCTAGTTCTCACGCACACACTGAAGCCCCTTCGTATTTGCAGTAGCTTTGACGCGGCGCTGAAGCGCCGCTCTACCCGTCAACGCCGTTGTACAGATCTGAGATGATGGGTTATTAGACAGCGCGAGCGCGGGATCGCCGCGCCCTGCCCCAACCTCAATTCCTTAAAGCTAAGCTTTAGAGCTTCTCGTAGAACTCACACGCGGAGCACGAAATGTACATTCCGCCGGGAATGTCTTTCTCGCGGTCTTTCACACGCTTGACCACCCGGGTCGGCTTACCGCATTTAGGGCAGTCGGTGCTCTTGGTGGTGTCCATGATCTTCTTGCGGTCTGCGGTTTTTGCGATCTTCGCCATTTTCTTCTCCTGAAACAGATTTTTCCCGCAGGCTGCTGCGGTACCAATGTCTACTGGGGTCGGAGTAAAACGTGAGGCCGAAGCGGCGGGGCGCGGCTAGCGCGAGATGCACATGTCTCCACCCACGCTCCCGCAGGAGCGGCTTCGACTGCAAACGGAGTCCCAAAGGCCGGGCTGATGTGGCGCCGATCTGGGCTGAGTACGGCGCACTGGCCGTTCTCGACTCGCCTGGTAGCAAGCCCATTTTACATGACGCGGAGCAGCGCCGTCAGTTGAGCCGTTTCATCGGCAAGTCTTTGCCATCGGTGTGCAGGATCATGGTGGTGACTTGACCTTGCTCGTTTACCTCGAAGCGGTACTCGTCGTCCGCAGTTCTTGAGAAGAACTTCGCTTCGCCTTCGGCGCCCAACTCTTGCTTCGGCTCTCGGTTTTCCTGCACAAACAGCTTGTTGCCTTCACGAGTGATGGCAAGAATGATTTCAGGAGAAAACTGGTAACGGCCAACGTAGCGGTCCAGAATCTTAGGATCGACTGCGACCTCGGTGTGGCGCTTCAAGGCAGGTCGCGGCGGCAGCTGGTTGTAAGGAGTGAATCCCTCCCAGTCGATGGGCGTGTAGGTATTCTTCAGCAGTGTCTCGATGAGTTCTTTGTAAATGCCTTCGCCATTCGAGCTGTTGGTCATGATAAGCAAGCCAGTGCCCGACTTGTCGAAGATCACGGCGTAATGCCGCCAGCCTTCGTCATGCCCTTCCTTGAAGAACGCGCGGCCGTATGGCGTCCAATACAGTCCCCAGCCCAGGCCGTAACTCAGGCGGATGCCCCGGTTCTCCGTGGTCGTCTCCGGCGACAGCGACGGAAACTCGTGCCTGGAAGAAATCTGCACCTGCGGGCTCAGCATCTGGTTGCGAACTTTGGGGCCGATGAGGCGGCCTTCAAGTAATGCTTGCAGAAAGTCCGCGTAATCATGCAGGGTAGTTTGCATTGAGCCTGCGGCGTCGGCAGTCGTGCGGCGTTCGGGGCCCAGTGAGCGGCTGTATTCGTCATAACCGTTGGCGAAGTCGCTCTCGAATCGCGGCTCCCAAATCATGCGGGTGCGAGTCATGTCCGCCGGTCCGTACAGACTCCGGAGCATGAGTTCGTTTAACGGCTCGTGAGTAACGGTTTCCACCACCAGTTGCGCCAATACAATTCCCTCTCCCGAGTAGGCGAACCGCGAGCCCGGCGGAAAGTTGATGTTCAGCTTGTGGTCGTCATTGAAAGCGCGCCAGTTGGGAAAGCCGCTGGTGTGGTCGAGCAGCATGCGCAGCGTGATCTGCTTATAACGCGGATCGCCGGCGAGATCGCGATAGGCCGGATACTCCGGCAGCGGCTTGGGCAGGTACTGATAGACCGGCTTGTCGAGATCAAGCTTGCCTTCGGCAACCAACTGCATCACCACGGTCGCGAACGCGGACTTGGTCAGCGAGGCCGCGGTCATCACAGAGTCCGGCGTCAGCGAAAGATTCTTCTCCGCGTCGCGCACCCCGTACGCCTTCAAGTACACAATCTTGTTGTCATTGAAAATTGCGATGCCGACGCCGGGAACCTCGGCCGCGTGCATCAACCGGGCGACGGTGGCGTCAATCTCAGCCGGGGAGATCGTGCTTCCGTCCAGGCGCTTGATTGGCGGTTGCTGGGCCATCAGGGACACGGCGAATGTCGTGACCAAGAGTGCCGCTATCAATCGCCGTCGACTCATCGCCTTTGCTCCTCTGCAAAGCGGTACGGAAGTTGGCCGGGGAAAGCTCGCTCGGCTGCCGGCGGAATGTCACACTTTTGCCCGCAGCAGCTCCTCGATGTCGCCCAGCCGGTCGCCCATCAAGTTGAGTTTGTGCGAGAGACCCTGAATTTCCGAGTGAGCACGGCGGTTGACATCGTAGTCGAGTTCGCCGCGCAAGCGATCTTTCTTGTCCTGGCGATTCTGGCTCATCATGATGACGGGCGCCTGGATAGCGGCCAGCATCGACAAGAACAGATTGAGCAGGATGAACGGGTAGGGGTCCCAGGCTTGGCGGCGCAGTCCAACATTGATGGCCGTGTAGACGACCATGAAGACGCCGAAGATGATGATGAAGGTCCACGATCCGCCAAACGAGGCAACGTTATCGGCTACCTTTTCGCCTACCGTCTCGGTTTCTTCAATGACCTCGTTGGGATGGCGATTGGCGCGAACGCGCACCAGTTGTTGCGCCGAATGAAACTGGCGTCCCAGCACAGTCAGCATGTCCATTCCGGCGTGCGGCTTGCGCTGCAACAGGATCAGGATGTCGTCGCGATCCACCTCCACGCACACCGTTTCTTCGGTTGCGGTGGCATCGGTTTGGTGAGGCGTTCTCTCTAGCATGGAGGCGAAACCAAAGAACTCGCCCGGCGCCGGCTCATCCACCACCACCTCCTGCTGGTCGTCGTCCACCGTGGTGACGCGCACCGCACCGGATATCAGGACATAAGCCCGGCCAGCAGGGTCGCCCATCTTATAAATGCGCTGGCGGGGAGCGAACTTCTTGAGCTCCACTTGTCCGGCCAAAACAGCGAGCTCATCCTGGTCCAGTAAAGCGAACAACGCGACTTGTTTCAGCACCTCGGGATCACACGGCATAACGGTCTCCTCAGAGTTTGTCAGGAGAGTCTAACCGCAACCGCGCTCCGCCGTCCTCAGGCTTTTCGGGCTTTGATCGTGGAAGCCAACGCATTCATCAGGTATTGACACTGAGCTTCGCGAGACGGGAGGGACGTGGAATCGCGCTGGCATTTTCGAGAAGACGAGTACTCAAGCAATATTTGCCAGAGGTTCGCCTTCGCCGTGCCGGTCCGGCTGCACCCGCTATCGCTTGTGGTGTATCTTTCTTGCCAACCAAACAAGCTGATTTCTTGGCGACGATTTCGCAGGAGAGACATGTCAACTTCGCGCAGACAATTCCTCGGACGTGCGCCGCTTGCCCTGTTGGGAGCGGCGGTCGCATCGTATGGTCAAAACCAAAATCCCACGGAGCCAACACCGGGCGCGCCGCCAGCGTTCGGCACCGCTCCGCCCGTGGGACCGGAAGTGTCGGCCGCAACCTTCGCGCAGGCCCAGAAGCTGGTGGAGGTCGAGCTTACGCAGGACGAACTCGCGCAAGCGGCCGGCAACTGGCGCAGCGCGATGGCTCCGCTGTACGAAATGCGTGTGGGACCGCACAAGGTTGTGCTGGAAGCGTCGCTGGCGCCCGCCGCCGTCTGGAATCCCGATCTGCCGGGCGAGCAAGTTGGACCGGCGAAGAACGAGTTCGTGCGCAGCCTGACCGATGCCGGTCCGCTGCCCAGCAACGACGAAGACATTGCTTACGCGACCGTGACCCAGCTCTCGCAGTGGGTCCAGCAGCGCAAGATTACCTCCGAGCGGCTGACCCGGATCTATATCGCACGTCTGGAGAAGTTCAATCCCCAGCTGCGATGTGTCATCACGCTGACAAAAGAGTGGGCGCTGTTTCAGGCCAGGAAGGCCGATCAGGAAATTGCTGCCGGAAAATATCGCGGGCCGCTGCACGGCATTCCCTGGGGTGCGAAGGACCTGCTCGACACGAAAATGATTCCCACAACTTATGGCGCCGAGCCGTTTCGCAATCGCATTCCGGATAAAAACGCGGTCGTGGTGCAGCGCCTCAACGACGCCGGAGCTGTGCTGGTGGCCAAGTTGAGCCTGGGCGCGCTGGCGCTCAACGACGTCTGGTTCGGCGGCCAGACGATGAATCCCTGGCTGCTGGAGGAAGGCTCGTCGGGTTCAAGTGCCGGGCCGGGTGCGGCAACCGCTGCGGGCTTAGTCGCGTTCGCGATGGGCAGCGAAACCGGGGGCAGTATCGTGAGTCCGTCGATGCGCTGCGGCGTTACCGGCTTGCGCCCGACGTTTGGCCGCGTGGCTCGCACTGGTGCGATGACGCTGTGCTGGTCGCTGGACAAACTCGGACCGATGGCGCGCTGCGTGGAAGACACCATGCTGGTGCTGAATACCATCACCGGGCCGGACGCTGCTGACGTGTCGAGCGTCCCCAGCAAGCTGGCGTTCGATGCCGGCGCAAGCGTGCAAGGCCTGCGCGTCGGCTACTTTCCCAAGTGGATGAAAGAGGCTCCCGCAACCGACGTGGATCGCGCGGCGCTGGAGGCCGTGAAGAAAGTCGGCATGGTGCCGGTCGAGGTGTCGATTCCCGAGTGGCCGTACGACTCGCTCGACTTGATCCTGTTCGCCGAAGCCGCGGCTGCGTTTGAGGAGCTGACGCTGGACGGCGGTCTGAAGCAGCTCAAGATGCAGGTGCCCGATGCGTGGCCCAACACTTTCCGCCAGTCGCGTTTTCTCTCGGCCGTGGACTTCGTGCAAGCCGACCGCTTCCGTCGCAAAGTCGCGCGGGAGATGGAGCGTGTCTTCTCGCAAGTGGACCTGCTGCTGGTGCCGTCGTTGCGCGACGAGATGCTGACCATCACTAACTTCACCGGTCAGCCTTCACTCACCCTGCGGGCCGGATTCGTCGAAGTGTCGGAGGCTCGCAGCGACTGGGCGCCCGATCCGGCGCATCCGCTGCCCAAGTTCTCTCCTCCGCGACGTGTGCCGCATGGTGTCACGCTGATCGGCCGGCTCTTTGAGGAGGGTACGCTGGCTCAGGCCGGAATGGCGCTGGAGCGGACCTTCAACGTGGCCAGTCAAAGGCCGCCCGGATTCTAGGGACTATACAGCGATAGCAGGGGTGCCGGAGAATGGAGTGCATGAAATCTGAGAAGAATCGACGAGAAGTTGAAAGCCAAGAAAAACTTCATGCCGTCGCTGCGTCTTCGCTCGGTGTCCTTGCTGGCCACGACCCCCGCCGCTCGGAGACGGTACGCGCCAAAGTCCGTGCGCGATTACGACAAAAGAAGAATCACTGATCCTTTGAAGAAAATTCCTGAGTGCTTTCCGCCGCTGGCTAATCCAATCCTTTTATGTCCGTGCGAAGATAGAACTCGACCATCTTAAGCACCCGGAGCACATGGACACATCGACCTTTCGCAAGATCTTCAAGGCATTTCATTATCGCGATTTCCGTTTGATGTGGATCGGTGCCTGCACCTCCAGTATCGGAACCTGGATGCAGATTGTGGCGCAGGGCTGGCTCATCTATCGCCTGAGCCATTCGGCCTTCCTGCTGGCGCTCGATCAGTTTCTCGGCGGCATCCCTATTTTTCTTTTCACCCTGATCGGCGGCGTGGTGGCCGACCGCATTGAGCGCCGCAAAGTTTTGCTGGCCTCGCAGTATGTGCAGATGGCCAGCGCCGCTATCCTTACGTTGCTGGTGGCCAACGGCCTGAGCCACGTCTGGCCCATCCTCTGCCTGTCGTTTATGTCGGGCCTGGCACAGGCGTTCGGCGGCCCCGCCTACTCCGCGCTGATCCCGACACTGGTCGACCGCGAAGACATGCCGAACGCCATTGCGCTGAACTCCATTCAGTTCAACCTGGCGGTGACCATCGGCCCCGCGCTCGCCGGACAAGCCCTGGCCAAGCTGGGCGAGAAGTGGTGCTTCGGGCTGAACGCGTTGTCGTTTCTTGCGCCCATCATTTCGCTGCTGATGATCTCGACGCGCTTTCTCCCAGTGAAGACCACCGAGTCGATGTTCACCAGCCTGAAGCAGGGCATCAAATTCGTGCGCAAGCAGGGCTCGATGGAGGCGCTGATCGTCCTGGCGTTCTGCATGACGGCGTTGGCAATGCCGATGCGGACCTACATTCCCGTCTTCGTGAAAGACATTTTCCATCGCGGCCCGGAAACCTATGGCAACCTGCTTTCGCTGATGGGCATTGGGTCCATCTTGGGCTCCCTGATGGTTGCCGGCCTGGGCAACATTCGCCACAAAGGACGATTCGCGATCGTCGGACTGATGTGCCTGGGCGCCGCGATCAGCGCCTTTGCGCTGTCGAAAGCGTTGCCGCTGAGCTACGGCATGTTGGCGATTGTGGGCGCTTCCATGATGGCGGTCTTCGCCACCGTGACTTCGCTGGTGCAGTTGATCACCACCAACGAAATGCGGGGGCGAGTGATGAGCGTCTACAACTGCGCCTTCCGCGGCGGCATGCCTATGGGAAACCTGCTGTCGGGCTGGCTGGTGCCGATCTTCACCGCGCCCCTGGTCTTGGCCGTCAACGGAGTGCTGCTGATCGCCATGGCGTTATATTTTCTGCTGATCCAGCGCAAGGTGGCCGCACTGTAAAGGAACGATTTCATTAGGTCGTCCGGCTACAATGTCCCTTCACATCCTCAACTGGTCAAGGTCCTTCGATATGCTGGCCTATGCCTCTCTGATACTTCTGCTGGTTGCGCCGTTTGCCGGCATGATTCCTTCGGCAGCGGCGCAGGACAGCCAGCCACCCTCACCCGCTCGACAGGTTCAATCTGCGCCGAACCCCGGCAACAACGGAGGAACCCAGCCTGGCGTTGGCCCGGGCCATGTCGGAGGCGTTAGTGGCGGAGCTTTTCGCGTGGGCGGAGGCGTCGAGCCTCCGAAAACGCTCTACGCACCCGACCCTATTTACTCGGAAGAAGCCCGGCAGGCTCAATTGCAGGGCACCGTCGTTCTGTGGTTGATCGTGGATGAAAACGGCTTGCCGATGAACATCCGCGTGCAACGATCCCTGGGCATGGGATTGGATGAGGCCGCCATCGCGGCTGTGAAGCAGTGGAAATTCGAGCCCGCCAGAAAGAATGGCCAACCGGTACGCGTGATGATTAATGTAGAGGTGAACTTCCGTTTGTATCAGCTGCGGCCCGATCCGGATAGTACCAGGCAGCCACCGAGTTTCTCAGGCGTCAAAACCTCGAAATACCCTCTCATCGTGCGTCTTAGTGCCAGCAAGATTCGAACCGACGGAACCACCAGGTCTCTCCTTTACACAGCAACCATTGTCGGCGCCGGCCACCAGCAGGAGGCAACGATCTCCTGCACATTGGGGACGCCGACATGTCTCTCGTTTCAGGATGGCATTTACCCGGCGCGCTGGACGGACGGCGTGACTGGCCTGGAAATCCTGGGAGTACTCGGCACCAATGGCAAGTGGCAGAGGACTGAATACGCCGTCATCAGCGGCGACAAAGCTGCAGTTAAAGAATCGGATAGCAAGTAAAGATCGGAGTGCCCACTCATTCGTGATTTCCGAATGAGCGGGAGGTCGAAAATCTTGGTGTCGAAGTTACGGCGTAAGCTTCCACACCACGCCGCAGCCTGATCCGAAGCAACCGCTCCCGCCGCCCTGCACTGTCGTGCCGTAGATATTTCCTCGGGAATCGAGGACCACGTTGCCGGTGGGGACGGCTCCGTTTGCGCCGCCGCTGAAATCGTAAAGGTCGGTTCCTGTCCATCCGCCGCCGGAAGGCGTCAACTCGAAGATCCATCCTTGGTTATGTGCGCCACCACCGCTCGCCACGCCATAAAGATTGCCCAAAGAATCTCTGAACAAGCTGCTGGGCGTGCTGTTTGCGGGAAAATTGTAACGAACGGTCTCCCCCCACCCTGCGCCCAGCGACGACAACTCGAAAACCGTGCCGCCGTTGTTGGTCCCGCCGTATTGCGTGGTGCCGTACAGATTGCCCGAAGAGTCGAATACCATGCCGGTCGATACGGAATTTCCGTCGCCGGTTCCTCCAA
Source organism: uncultured Acidobacteriaceae bacterium (assembly GCA_963769235.1). Taxonomy (GTDB): domain Bacteria; phylum Acidobacteriota; class Terriglobia; order Terriglobales; family Acidobacteriaceae; genus Bog-257. The sequence goes on from CAVYKW010000002.1 coordinate 78,251, forward strand.
AATAATGGACCGTATTTTCCGTCCATCCAGATTCGGAATGTATCAACTCATAAGCCGCGCCCAGGCTGTTGGAGGTCGTGCCATAGAGATTGCCGGCCTGATCAGCGACGACACCTGCCAGGGGAATCGCCACGTTCCCGTCGCTAAATTCATAGAGAATGCTTTCGCTCCAGCTGCTTCGGTGAGGCATAAGCTCATACACCACGCCGCAGTACACCGTGTCTTCACATTCATAGCCGCCGCTTTGCGTGGTTCCATAAATATTGCCGGCAGCGTCGAACAGGAGATCACCTCCGGGATAGTTGCCGTCGTTGACATTTCCGAACGCATACAGAACCGTCTCCGTCCACGGAGTGAAAACGCTGCCCATCACACGCGCCGGTAGCCGCAAGTTGAAAACCACGCCAGTACCATCCGGGCCGCCCAGGGCGGTCGTCCCGTATAAGGTTCCGCTAGGACCAAAGATCACGCGGGACAACGGCAGGCTGCCATCATTGGCTCCCGTGAAGCTGTAGATGGGGGCGAAGGTCCAGCCCGTTCCTGCTTGCGACACCTTGAACACCACGCCGCACCCGTTATAGGGAGCGCATTGCCCCACCAATAAGCCGCCGGAAAAAGTGGTGCCGTAGAGATTTCCTGCGGCATCCATCGTCAGGCCCACCGGTTTTGCGCCATCGGCTCCGCCCGTAAACGTGTGCAGGACGGTCAACGTTTGCGCCTGCGCCGCGAGGGCAAGGAAGATCGCCGCCGCACCAATCAGCGCCGATGCGAAAGCGGCTCTCCGCAGAAGGCTGCTCAGCGCGAATGTGGCACGTCCGGTGGAGTTAGTCACGAGGCTCTCCTGCATGGAGGAAGTCTAGACAATCGCCAACCAACCTACGGCGTGATTTCAAACACCACGCCGCCACCCGTTGCTCCTCCGTCGCTGGTTGTGCCGTAGATATTGCCCGCGGAGTCGAGGGTCACCCCCGCTGCTGGAATTGCCCCGTCGGTGCACGGCCACCCGGCCGGGCAAAAATCGTACACCGTGGTGAGCGTCCAACCGCTCGCGGAGGGAGTGAGTTTGAAAACTGTTCCGAAGTCGTAAAGGCCTCCCTCGTTGGTCGTGCCATAAAGGTTGCCGGCGGCGTCCATCGTCACTCCACCTTCCGGACCTTGTCCGGACAACCCGACGAAGCTATACACGAGAGTGAAAGTCCAATCGGCGCCGGGCGATAGTTCCCAGACCGTGCCACTGCCGCCCGGGCCGTCGCAACACGTCGTGCCATACAGGTTACCGGCGCGATCGAAAATCAAGCCGCTATAAGGAAGCGAACCATCGGATGGACCCTGGAAACTGTAGAGCACGCGTTCGGTCCAGCCTGACGCCGACGGAGTCAACCGGTAAACCGTTCCCATGCGGTGCGCGCCTCCCCCGACTGTGGCGCCATAAAGATTGCCGTCCTGGTCGAAGATAACGCCACCCCAAGGCTGCTGCCCTCCGGCTTGCTGGTCGAAACTATAGATGACGCTCTCCGTCCACCCGCCGCCGGACGGCGTCAGTTTGTAGACCGCTCCGCAACCATCCTGGCAATTTGTACTGCCGCCTCCGAAGAGCGTTGTGCCGTACATGTTGCCGTCGGCATCAAACACGAGATCGGCAGCCGTCGGCGTCGCTGCGTCGCTGCCTCCGCGGAAGCGATAGAGCACGGTTTCTGTCCAGTCGCCGAAAACATTAGCCGAGGCACGCGCGGGCGGCCGCAAGTTGAAAACCGTTCCGCAGCCTAGCCCGTTGCACGCTATGCCGCCGCCTTGCGATGTTGTCCCGAAGAGGCTGCCGTCCGGACCAATAATCAAGCGCGCCTCCGAATTACCCCCATCGTTCCCACCCACGAAGTCGTACAGAGGAGTGGTCAGCCAGCCGGAATTCTTGTGAGCTACCTTGTACGCCGCGCCGCAATTTTCGTAGCAAAGTGTTCCGGCTCCGCCGATGTAGGTTGTGCCGTATACATTGCCGGCGCGATCGAGAGTCACTCCGGCCAGCGGATAGAGACCGTCGCGCGTTCCGGCAAAGCTGTGAATCACGTTGTAGGTCTGCGCCTGGGAACCTGGAGCGGCCGCGAAGATCAATGTGCAAAGCAGCGCGCACGCCGCGCCTGATCTCGTTATGGTTTTTTGGAAATTCCGCTGGAAGTGTTGTGCGAGGCCCCTCATGACGATCTCCTTCTTTGGAAGCGACCCATCGAAGACCGCTGTTTGCAGCCCCACACTCTACACCCGAAGGTTGGGAAAATAAATCAGAAAAAAGACAGTCCCGCGCTACGCTGTCCAACCGAAGGAGGGTCCGAAGATTTTTAGCAATCCAACCTTATTTATTGGTGATTGACTCAACTGCCGAGAGCATGTCGGCTGCTTTCTTGCGCAGCTCCCTCAACTCGGCTTCAGCCGTGAGCCAATCGCCGTCCGCATGTCCGCCCTTGGATCCGCGCTGCCGATAGATTTCATAAGCGCGCTCGCGAATGCATTGTTCCGACACGGACAGTGGGTCAACCTGATGCGTTGCGCTATGTTTGCGGGTATCCATGATATGTGCCTCCTTGAATTAGTGTCCCTTCGGGTTGTTGTAGAACGTGTGCTATTCAGGCGGCAGGGGTTTCTGTGCGCCGGGCAGGTCGGGCGTCGCAGTTGGGTCGGTGCTGAGAGGAGCATTGCAGTGGGGACAAACCTCGGCGTCTAACTCGACGGCGCGGTTGCAACTGGAACACAATCCTTTCGGCTCTGAGGGATTCATATCGAGTTAGAACCCGCGTACAGGCGAGTGGTTGCCGAGCGATTGTGAAGACTTGTTAGCAGCGGGCTGTGGATTTCTTTCTAAGTATGTCTGGTTGTGACGAGATGCGGGCAACCAGTTGCGAATGCGTGAATCAGGATTTCAAGCAATCGCAATCCCTACCTGCGTGGCTGCCCGCTGCGTCGGCCTCAATTAGGCCGAGCGATGGGCAGAATGATGATGGTGGTGCGAGCTAGCGGTCAGGTGCTTCGAGTGAGCATAATTCTTGTGCGAGCTTGAGCCCGAATGCTTCGCATGATTCTGTGAAGCAGAAACCGTCTTCGCGCTGGTCTGTTCGTAGTGGTCCGGATCGATTTCCTGCTGTGCATAAGCCTGCATCAGGAATGCGGGGAAAACACCGACAGCCATCAGGAATACGAAAGATCTAAGAGCCTTCATTGCAACCTCCTCACCTCGCGGTTGCTATGAATAGAGCAAGCGTTATTCCATCGTTGAATTCGCGACGGCGGGCGGGCCGTTGCTACGCCCAAGACTCTGAGAATCGGTGAGTTACGACGATGTCGTGCGCGTACGACGACGGCAGCGCAGATCAAGCCTGCGCTTGCCGGCAGCAAAATGCTATCTCAAAGCCCACGCGAATCTATCCGGCAGGATAGTTCTCCCGGAGGTGCAGCGTTTGCTGCTAATTCGGTCGGGCGTGAGGATGTGTGGGATAGACGGGTGGCCCATACACCCGCGATGTTCATATGTGTGGGATAGGTAGTCACGTACACATTTCGGGTGCCCCATTCATTCGCGGTTTTCGAATGAGTGGGACGACAGGTCAGCCGTCGAGTTTTCAACCCAGGACAACGTACTCACTCTTGACCAGACCACTGGGATATTGTTGCGTGGCTACGTGCTGTAGTCGCACGTCGTGCGGCAACGTACCAAAGAGAGGAATGCCATCTCCAATCAACACTGGTACACGGGTAATAATCAGGCGTTGAATGAGTCCGGCGCGAAGGAAGCGCTGAATCGTAATTCCGCCATCGACGTAAAGATTATGGGCGCCGCTGGCCGCGAGTTTCGCAACAATCTCGGCGGGAGAGCCGGCCATCTGCTCTACCACTCCTCCGCGCACCGACGAGAAATCCAGAGGTCGGCTGCTGAGCACCACCACTCGCTTGTCGCCATACGGCCACTCTGACATTGCCGCAACGGTCTCGAAGGTCTTGCGGCCAATTACCAGGGCATCGATGGTCGCCATAAACTCGTCATAACCATGAGACTCGCCGCCATCCGCCGGCAGAAAGTCGAACGCTCCGTTGCTGCGTGCGATGAAGCCATCGAGGCTGGTTCCGATGAAAATAGATATTGTCATGGCGAAATGCTAACGGCGGAAAACAAGCCGCAGCAATCATAAAACGACCGGGGTGCTCACTCATTCGCGATTCTCGAATGAGTAGGGGAGCATGACCAAACACTTCGCGCAATCGGATATTCTAGGTTTCGAATCATTCTGGAGGAAGCATCCATGAACCCTGTGCCACTAGGATTGGCAGATCTCTTTCGCCGCGACCTGACCAGATTGCTCGCCCAGGTCCAAGCCTTCCCGAATTCCGAAATGTTATGGCAAACGATTCCAGGAATTACGAATTCTGCCGGCAATCTGGTACTTCATCTCGAGGGCAATCTGCGGGAGTACATCGGCCGGCAACTGGGAAGTCGGGCTTACGATCGCGACCGGCCTCTAGAATTCGCGGTGAAGGGAACGACGAAAGAAGATCTCGCGGTCCGCGTCTCCCGCCTGCGCGACTCGATTCCACCCATCGTTGCCGCGCTATCGCGAGAGCAGATGCACCAGGAATACCCCGAGGCCGTCCTGGGCAAGCCGCTGACGACCGAGACGTTTGTCATTCATCTGTACGGACACCTGAACTGGCATCTCGGGCAGATCGACTACCTGCGCCGCGCCCTCTCCGGAGATGGAGCCATCGTGGCCGCCGGACTGTGAGTCACACTCATTCGAAACCCGCGAATGAGTGGCGCACCCGGCCCTGGTGATCCGCTACAGTTTTCTTTCGGCCAGCGCGTCTTCATAAGCCGCCTGAATCTTCCGCGTGGCAAAAATACGCGTGGATTTCGTGGAGCGGCGGAGCTTTTTTGGCGCGCTTGATTTCCGAAGATGGGTGTCGCGAAGTTCAGACATAAATTGTGCCCTCAGCTTGGGTCCTCCTTCTTCCAGGACCCGGGCCAGACCCTTCAGGCCGGAGGTGGGCAAATACTTGTTCCCCCACGTAACCATCTCCATCAGAAGAGGGAGCAATTCGACGCCTCTTTCGGTGAGACTGTAGATGGCTTTCTGTTTATGGCTGGGGTCGGCGGACTTGACGATGATGCCTTGCTGGACAAGTCTTTGCAGACGATCGGCCAGAATATTCGACGCAATTCCTTCCACCGACTTGGTCAGGAGCTCGCGAAAGTGCCTTCGGTTCATGAAAATGATGTCGCGAATGACCAGCAGACTCCACTGGTCGCCAAATATCTCGACTGTCAGGTTGATAACGCACTCTGACCTGTGGTCCTTGTGCACCCTGCCTCCAACTCCGGTTGGGCGTTCGCCTCCACGATTGTACAACTGGTTGCATACGATAACCAGTTGTGTCGTCGCTATAAGGGCGTAGTTTCGCCAACTTCTCCATTTTAAAGGCCCGTCGCGGCCAATCTCCAGGATTACCCTTCTCGCCGGAAATCCCCCCAGAAGATTACTACTAGTTGTTAAATACAACCGGTTGCATACTACTAGCAGTATTCTTATTTTCATAGAATCGTTGTTGCTAAAGTCCGGTTTTTGGTAGATGTGCGCCGGCTCCCCGCAATCGAATCTGACCACGAGTGTGGCTTCCCATAACCCTTACGTGGAATCGCACTACCCCGCCAGTAGTCCATCTCTGATTTCATTCGTGCCGTAACGAAAACCGACATCATGCAGCCCTAACGGAAGCGGGTGGCAGCCCGCATGCCTTCGTACACGCTTACACGCGACAGCGCGCACTTCTGCTCTGAGTTGCACTGCCTGGTTGAACGGCCAGGGCGGAGAGACTCAGCGGGGTCGCCGAGTAAGCGGAGCTGGCAGCAGGAGTGGCTTCCGTCTCCAAGCCAATAACAGAAGGACCAAACACCAGCTAGTGCTTCTAAGGAGTTACACCATGACCACTCACTTCACATCAACTCCAGGAGGAGTTATGAATCGACTGCAGCTTTGGAAGGTAGTAAGTGTCGTACTTCTTGCAGGTGGCTTAGCCACCGCTCAACACATCACTTCGTTTAGTGCCCCGGGCGGAGGCACAGGCTTCGACCAGGGCACCGGTGGCTTCGACATCAATCCGCAGGGGGCGGTCGTGGGATCGTTCCATGATGACAATAACGTCTTTCACGGCTTCCAGTGCATTGCCCCCTGCAACACTTTCAGCGAATACAACGCTCCGGGCGCTGGCACCGGCGCCAACCAGGGCACGATCACGTTCGGCAATAACCTCTTCGGAGAGACGGTGGGGTTCTATGTCGACACCAACAACGTGGCCCACGGCTTTGCCACGGAGTATCCGTTCAGGAATTTCACCAGCTTGAACGTTCCCGGCGCCGGGACAGGCGCCAACCAGGGCACCTTTGCGGGCAACGTCAACCCCGGCGGAGAGATTGCCGGATACTGGGTCGACGCTAACAATGTGAATCACGGCTTCGTCTCTTATCCGCCTTACCGCAACTACACCTCATTCGATCCTCCGGGCTCGGTGAACACCTTCACTGCGGTGGCTACCTCCCTCAACCTGGAAGGAACGGTCGCGGGCACGTACTTTGACGCCAACGGCGTAGCCCATGGCTACCTGCGCTATGCCAACGGCAGCTTCACCGAGTTCAACGTCACCGGCGCAGGCACGGGAGCGAACCAGGGCACGGAAAGCGACAGCATCAGCGACCTGGGCGTCGTCGCGGGAAACTACATTGATTCGAACAACGTGAATCACGGCTTCGTCCGGAGCCCGTCCGGCGAGATCACCAAATTCGACGTTGCGGGCGCGGGCGCCGGCGCGGGTCAAGGCACCATACCGGAAGGCATCAATCTTCTGGGCCTGGTTGCTGGAATGTGGGTCGACGCGAACGGCGCAAATCACGGCTTCGTGTGGACTCCCTGGGGCGGCATCACTAAGTTTGACGTGCCGGGAATCGGAACGGGGGCGAACCAGGGCACCGAGCCGGCGACCCCCAACGTGTTTGGGGTAATCACCGGACAGTGGGTCGACGAGAACAACGTGCATTACGGCTTCCTGCGGACCCCGTAAGCCCGCTCTGGCTGACAGGCATCATCAGTTGACGGGTTAATTCTGAGACGATGAAGGCGCGAAACTGATGTCCACTTGGGAGAGGGGCCAGGGGTGCCAGGTGCCCCACACATTCGCGACTTTCGAATGTGTGGGGCACTGCCGTTGATCAAAGTTCAAGGTTCGTGGGCTCACCTGACCGGTTCCCACTCATTCCAACCCAAGGAATGAGTGGGGCAGCACCCGGGCAAATTAGTCCTCTTTGGTGTGCCGCATGCCGAAAGCCTTTCCGGCGAAACGTTTCACAAAACCATTGTGTTGTACGGCTTCAAGTTGTCTTGCCGTGTTGTCATAACGCCAATTTGACGACCTAGGCCTTGTATTGGGACATGAGTCGCAGTACCGCCGTTTGAATTCCGCGTATGCGCTATCGAGGTCTCGACCTTCAACGTGATAGTCATGCATCGTGCAATGAACTACCTTCGATCCCGCCGTATCAATGCTGAGCAGCTGTTGTATTCGCCGTGCTGTTGGTCCCATTGCGCCAGGCGTTACAAGCAGATGTTCGCAGTTGATGAGGACGCGATCGGGACTGTTATCTCTCGCCGCAATCTTAAGCTCACGTACCAACACTGAATTTTCATCAGAGATGTCTAGTCCTATACCTGTGGCCATGTTCTGGACAGCCTGCCAAACGGTATCCCCTTGGTAATCCCCGTCTACTTTTTCACCAGCCCACCTTTTTCCGGCGCGTTGGATCATTCGGAGCGCATCTTCGCGCGCATCAACGTCATTGAGATCCTGGGCCGTCTGCAACACCCAGCGAAATGCATCCGTGTCTCTGCTATGAGTTGTGACCAACGCACTTGTTATCGCCATGAGGATCCCATTCACGTCCTCGGTTTCGGCGCCTATCCAGGCAGCTAGTTTGGAGATTTGTAATGCCGAAGCCACGAAATCGGCTTGAGCATCCCGGTTACCCTCAGCACCCAATGTGACGATATACCGTCCGATGGCATTAACCACATCCGTCAATGCACGTCCAAGTGCCCACCGTTCGCCATCGTCCGCCGCATACCGAGCGAGCCGCACGCAGCGATTGTATTTGACAGTAATCAGCCTCGCGAGTGCTGACCGACGTGCGTATAAACCGAGCACCAACATGGGATCTCCACCACGCTCAAGATGCTGATGAAGAGCCATAAATAGACTCGAATTCTCATCTGCCAGGATCTCTAGCTCCGCCGCTTGACGGGTAATCAGCGAATAAAACTTTAGATATCTAGGTCCTAGCCGCGTCAATGACTGAAGTGCCTTCGCGTGTTTCAGCGCAGCCTTGGCAAGCTCGTTCTGCGGTTTACCCCCATGCAGAATTTCGTGATAATCGACGGATCGCATCTGGATCTGAGCCCAAAACTTCATCTCCACCGAGGAATCGGGATCTACAAGCACTACATGCGCACGAGCCTTAGCTTCCTCGAACTGCTGGTTCTTGTAAAGGTCAGCAATCTTTCTTAGTTTTAGCGCATCGTTCTTTTCCTGAAACGCTCGCGCCAATCCTTCCTGATCTGAAAAATGGTTCAATGACTCAGCAAAACGACGGGTTGATGCTGACGTGAGTTCGCGATTGGCGAGGGCTAAGTGGATTTTTTTCAGGCTGACTAGAAGATCCGGCGCCGTTTGGGGCAGTTCCTGACGCGCGGGTATTCTTACGGTGATGGATTGAGCCGCCGTAGAGCTGAGGACATCACCCAACTTGCGATCTAATTGAGGAAAGTACCAGTACAGTTTTGAGGCTGTGATATCGGCGTGGATAAGCGCGATGGGCTGTCGCATCTCTAAAGCGTAGTGCGTCGCATGGTCGACCGAAAGTGGTTGGGATATGAAAGTGTGATCAGCAGAGTAGTCCGATTTGCCGGAGCTTTTCAATTGTGCGTGAAACCATGCCCCGGTCGGAGAATCCCGATCAAATACTTGGACGTTGTAGTCGATACCGTAGTCCTCCTGTACGTCATTCACCACCCAATGCAGACTCTCCAGCACCTCTCGCAGAAGGCGTTTGCCAGCTCGGTCAATCTCATGTTCTTCAGATTTGATAATCACGATTGGGCACCACGTGTGGAACGTTAATCTTACTGCAGGACCGCAACACCCGGTCTCGATCACTGTGAGCAGTTTACTGACTGGTTAACGACGCTTACCGAAAAGTCACGGGGTGAGACACTTTTCCCGCATATGTAGGTATCCTCCCCCCGTTTGACCCCGCTCTCCGCGGCCTGATAGCCTCAAAGATTCGCCCCACCCGCAATTTTCCTGCTGTACGCGGCTAGCAAAAGAGCGCGCTAAAGGAAAGCGCAAGCAAAGAGAGACACTGCATGGCACTCAAGTTTAAAGGCGTCGACTTCATTGAATATGACACGCTGCTCAACGATGACGAGCGGCTGGTCCGCGACAACACCCGCAAGTTCATCGAAGAGAACCTGGTCCCCATCATCGAGCAATGCAACCGCGATGGCCGCTTCCCGCGCGAACTGGTGAAGCCGATGGGCGAGCTGGGCTTCTTCGGCGCCAGCCTGAAAGGTTACGGCTGCGCAGGCATGTCGAGCGTGGAGTATGGCCTGATGACGCAGGAGCTGGAGCGCGGCGACAGCGGCGTGCGCTCGTTCGTCAGCGTGCAGTCCGGCCTGTGCATGTATCCCATCTACGCGTTTGGCAGCGAGGAGCAGAAGCAGAAGTACCTGCCCAAGATGGCGCTGGGCGAAATCCTGGGCTGCTTCGGTTTGACCGAGCCCGACGCCGGCTCCAACCCCGGCGCCATGCGCACCCGCGCACGCAAGGACGGCAACGAGTACGTGCTGAACGGCGAGAAGATGTGGATCACCTCCGGCTCTATCGCCGACATCGCCATCATCTGGGCCAAGGTGGAGAACGAGGACAACCGGATTCGCGGCTTCATCGTCGAGACCGACCGGCCCGGATTCAAGGCGGCCGACGTTCACGGCAAGTGGTCGCTGCGCGCCTCCGTGACTTCAAGTCTTTCTTTACAGGATGTCCGTATCCCCGCAGAAAACTTGCTGCCTGAGTCGGGAGGCTTGAAGTCGCCCTTGAGCTGCCTGAACCAGGCACGCTACGGCATTGCCTGGGGCGCGATCGGCGCGGCCATGGCCTGCTATGACTGCTCGCTGCAATATGCGCAGTTCCGCAAGCAGTTTCGCGATCAGCCTATCGCCTCGCATCAACTGGTGCAGGAAAAGCTGGTGTGGATGATCAGCGAGATCACCAAGGCGCAGCTGCTGGCGTTACAGGTCGGCCGACTGAAGGATGCGGGCAAGGTTAGGCCGGCGCACATCTCGATGGCCAAGCGCAACAATGTCTGGATGGCGCTGGAGTGCGCCCGCATGGGCCGCGACATTCTGGGCGGCAACGGCATCGCCGACGAGTATCCCATCTTCCGGCACATGGCGAATCTGGAGTCGGTGAAGACCTACGAAGGCACGCACGACATTCATACGCTGATCATTGGCGAGCACATCACCGGACACGCAGCGTTTTAGAGACAGTTGTCGGTGGGCGGTTGTCAGTTCAGAAAAGGCAAGCGACGCTTTTGACACGGTTCGACCACGTCTCTAGACTTACGACCATGGAAGTACATTTCACTCCCGAAACCGAAGGCCGGCTGCAAGAGCTTGCGGCGAGAACCGGTCGACCGACCGAAGAACTGGTCGAGGACGCGCTCGCAGGATATCTTGCCGAGCTGTCGCAGGTGCGCCAGATGCTTGATGCTCGCTACGACGATATCCGCAGCGGACGAGTTTCTCCTCTTGACGGTGAGCAGGCTTTGGAGCAGCTGCGTCAGAAAAGCCGGGAGCGCAAGCGGCGTTCGTGAGCGGCTTTGTTTTTCATCCGGAGGCATTCAACGACCTCGACGAGATCTGGGAGTACATCGCTGCCGGCAATGTCGAAGCTGCGGACCGGGTTCTGGAGGAGATAGTCGACGCCATTCGCAGCACAGTATCCCTGCCACATCAGGGACACCGCCGTCCTGATCTGACGGCCAGACCGATCCGCTTTCGCGTGGTGCGGGAATTTCTGATTGCCTATGCTGACAATGAGCAACCGCTGGTTGTGCTAGCCGTCTTGCATGGCCGCCGTAACCCACGAGTGATTGCGGCCTTACTGCGAGGCAGAGGAGCTTAGTTCCATGGGGAATTCTGGCATGGTTTCAACCCGCCTCTTGTGAGGAAAGTCCTCGAAGCGTGCACGCCAGAGGTGTATCCTTTGCGTTTGTGCTGGGAAAGCGGCAGGATTCGGCATTCGTACCAGGTTTCAGCATTCGTACTGGCAGCACGCAATAGCTAAGGCAATATTCGCATCAAGTTTTCCGGCGCGGCAAGCTGTACACATCTCCGGAGGCCAAATGGCAACCAAAGTTCAAACTGAAGATCCGATGATTTCGCACGATCAGACGGCCAACCTCGAGAGCGACCTCGCGCTGGAGTTCCTGCGGGTGGTGGAAGAGGCGGCCATTGCCTCGGCCAAGACCATGGGCCAGGGCGACCGCAAACACGCCGACCAGGTAGCTACCGAAGCCATGCGCAGCGTGATGGATTCCGTGCCCATGAACGGCACCATCGTCATCGGCGAGGGCGAGCGTGATGAAGCGCCCATGCTCTACATCGGCGAGAAGGTCGGCAAGCAGGATGGCAAGAGTTATCCCGCAGTCGACATCGCAGTCGATCCGCTGGAGGGCACAAATCTGTGCGCCACCGGTTCCCCGGGCGCCATCACCGTGCTGGCAGCGTCGGAAGCCGGCGGCCTGCTGCATGCGCCGGACTGCTACATGGAGAAGATCGTGGTCGGCCCGTCGTGCAAGGGCGTCGTCGATCTCGAGGCTCCGGTCGCACATAACCTTAATGTGATCGCCAAAGTGCTGGGACGCCGCGTGGAAGACCTGGTGATCATTATTCTTGACCGTCCGCGACACGAGAAGCTGATTGGCGACATTCGCAAAGCTGGCGCGCGCATCCGCCTGATCTCCGACGGCGATCTTTCGCCGGGCGTTGCGGCGGCGATGTTAGGTTCGGGCGTGCATGCTGTGATGGGAACGGGCGGCGCACCGGAAGGCGTGATCACCGCCGCGGCCATCCGCTGCCTGAACGGCTACATGGTCGGCCGACTGGTGGGCTACACGCCGGAGCAAGGCGAGCGCATGAAGGACATGGGCATCGACGATCCCAAGCGAATTTATACTGCCGACGAACTGGCGCCTGGCAAGAACATCATCTTCGCCGCCACCGGTGTAACCGATGGCGCGCTGCTGAAGGGCGTGCGCTTCTTCGGCGATGGCGCCCGCACCACTTCGCTGGTGATGAAGTTGAGCAAAGGCAAGGTGCGCTTCATTGAGTCAATCCACCTGGATCGCCGTCCGGATGTGAAGGTAAGAATTCCGGAACGGTAGTCGCAACGACGTTTGAGCAGCCCTCCTTCGGGAGGGCTTTTTGTTGCGCGTCAAGAGCTCACTTGCCATCACGATTTCTCGCGAGAGTGTCACAAACGTGCCTTCGCAGCCGCGAAACGGTCTACTCCGTATCCAGGCTTGTCTGCGACATTTCCATTTTCTTGCGAGGAAAACTGGCCAAACTTCCCCTTTCCGCCCTTCGCCCGGAAAGCCTGGCAACTCATCATTTTCCGCTTGCTTCTGTAATAGGAGGAGTAAAATTCAGCTAGATAAAGGACTGTAGCTGCGGATGGAAAAACAGTTCCATCCGTTGAGGTTTTGGCATGAACGTCCACATCAGCTACAACATATCCAAAACACCCGACCTCGAAAAGCTCATCAACCAACAATCACAAAAGCTGGAACGCCATCTTCAGGTGTTTCGTCCGGAGCTGGTGCACCTCAAAGGCGTTATCGAGGAAAACGCGGCCCCTCAGGGAACCGTGATCTCACTCAATCTGCGGCTGCCTTCGGGACAGCTGGCGACGCAGGAGAGCAGCACGACTCCGGTAAGCGCGATCAAGGCAGCTTTCGATGACCTAATCGAGCAGCTGAAGAAGCACAAAGATCAGCTGCGCAGTCATCACAAGTGGCCGCGGCGCCAGGGATCTTCTCGTGCCGTCGTCAACACGGTTCCATTTGAAGATACGATTGCTGTCGTCAAGCCTGAGCAGGTTTCGTCCAGCGACATCGCCAGCTATATCAACGTGAACCTGCCACGCTTGAAGCGTTTTGTTCAGCGCGAACTCGACTATCGCCAGAGTCAGGGACAACTTCCCTCCGACGACATCGCTGTTGATGACGTTGTGGGCGAAGCCATCGCCAACGCTCTCGGCGATCAATACGAGAAGCCGGAGCGCATGAAGCTGGAGCCTTGGGTACATCGCCTGGCGATACAAGCCATCGACCGGCTCGCGTCTGAAGGCGACGACGAAGGAAACATTCCGCTGGAGCGCTCACGCGGCGAGCAAAACGTTAAGGCAACCGACGAAGCGCGGCTGCAGTTCCATCAGCCGGACGAGAAGCTGTTCGAGGAAAATTTCATCCCCGACTCCAGCGCCAACAATCCGGAAGAGCTGGCGGCGCGGCGTGAGCTGATCGGCCAGATTGAAACCAGCCTGCGCGATGCGGGCCGCAACGAACGTGAAGCTTTCATCTTATTTACGGTTGAAGGATTCACCCTGGATGAGATTGCCGACATCAGCAATCTGTCCGTGGAGGAGGTGCGCGCAGCCATTCGCCGGGCCGGCGATCATCTGCAACGCGCCTTGCCGCTCAAAGATCCCCTCAAAGACAAACTCCTGGAGTATTCCAAGAGCGCCTGATTTCGGGGGCTGCGTCGCAGTCCCCGCTGCCGTCATCCATTTTTCTTGAGAACAACCTAACCTAAACAGGAGACCCGGAATGATCACACGCGATGACATCCGTGAACTGGCCAATTTCCAGTCGCCGGAGGGATACGCTGTCACGTTTTACTATGAGCCCTCGACGCCACTCAACAAGTCGCACCGTGAAGAAGCCATCCTGGTAAAGGACCTGATTCGCAATGCGCTGCGCGAAGCCGAGAAGCATGGTAAAAACGGCTCCACGCGTACCGATCTGGAGAAGATCAACAGCATCGTCGATCCGCTGTTGGGCAACGGCGGCAAAGCCAAAGCTATCTTCGCCTGTGGCAAGCAGGGCTTCTGGCGCGAGTTCGACATACCGGCGCAGTTGCTGAAACCCAAAGTCGCTGTGAGCCAGCGCTTCCACCTGAAGCCGCTGGCACAGGTGCTGGACGGCGAGGAGCGGGCCTGCATCTTGCTGGCCGATCGCACCAAAGCGCGCGTCTTCGAGTTGACCAACGACACCATCGCCGAGAAACAGGACTTCATCAATGAGCTGACCCGCCGTGGGAAGAGCGATGGCTTTGCAGGCTACGATGCCGGTCACGCCGAGCGCAAGCAGATGAACGAAGCCATGCAGCACTTCAGGCTGGTGGCCGAGCGCATCGAGCAATATTTCGAACACGGTGGCTGCGATCGCCTGCTGATTGGCTGCCGCGACGATGTTTGGCCGGAGATCGATTCGCAGTTGCTGTCGATTGCCAAGCAGCGCCTAGTGGCGCATTTCCGCATCGATCCGAAAGTTGCCACACCGGAGCAGGTGAAGGAGATGGCCCGCACCAAACTGGCCGAGCACAATTCCACCACGAAGCAGGAATTGATTCGCGAAGTGGTCGGCGAAGCCCATCGCGAAGGACGCGGGGCGATTGGCTTGCGACGAGTGCTGCGTTCGCTGGAACTCGGCGAGGTGCTGACCCTGCTGATGGGTGCCAGTTTCCATGCTCCTGGAGTGAAGTGCTATCACTGCGGGCACATGGATCTGCACAATGCGCTAACCTGCGCGGTTTGTGGCAAGGAGAACACCGAACTCGAAGATATCGGCGACGCCATCGTGGGTCACGCCATTCGTACCGGCGTGCGCCTGGTCTACATTCCTGACGATGAGGAGTTCGATCGCATCGGCCGAATCGCCGCTCAGCTGCGCTTCCGGGCCGATCAGAACACGGCGGTGAAAGCCGCCAGCTAGCATCGAGTACAATGGGGCCCGTCCGAAAGGCACAGCTCTCGGCTGTGCCTTCCCTTTGCTGGAGCTTGCGGATGAAGTCGCGCATGTGTGGCTTTGTCGTTTTTGCCGTGGTGCTGGCTTGTGCGGCACCACTGGCTGCTTCCCCGTGCGCTGCCTATCCGGCAGGAACGTGGAGGCTGGACAAAAGCTCGGCACTACAGTTTGAGCGCGAATGGCTACAGGTATTGAAGCAGAAAAACACGGCAGCCCTGGACTGCATGCTGGCCACTGACTTCAAGGACGTTTCCATGAAAGGCACGGTTCGTCCCAAGTCGCAGGTTCTGCGCGAGATGCCGTTACGCAAAGAGCAGTACCAGCAAACCCTGACGGAGATGGAAGCTGACCTGTTCGGCAATACCGCCGTTGTGCACGGACTTAGCATCATCACGGATCAGCTGGGTCATGAGGTGATGCGCATCCGGTTTACCGACGTGCTCTGTTTTACCAACGGACGCTGGCTTGCCGTCGCCTCCCAGGAGACTGCAGCGTCACCGCAGCTTGCGCCGCTGGCCCAGCCACCTCAACCCCAGCAACACTGAGAGCTAAATCCATTCCTGCGATCTCCAACATTCCGTATTGCAGTTGCGATTTTGATAGCGGGGAATGACAGCCTTCGCCGACGCTGGAGTCCGCGTGCTATTCTGCATGGCCGTCCGTTTTCAGTTTTCATGATGAGGTAACGAATGAAGGTTTCGCGTCGCGATTTTATTGCCACCACTGCCGTCGGTTCCGCGTCGCTCGCACTCGATCTGCAAGCCCAAAACAAGGCGGACATTGTTCTCACGCCTTCCTCGAGTCCGCCGAAAAAGCCGATCATCATTTGTGCCGCGAATGGTTACAACTATCTCGACCGCGGCTATGCGGTGCTGAGCGCCGGCGGTGACACCCTCGATGCGGTGATGCAAGTCATTACCGGGCCAGAGGATGATCCCAACGACGACAGCGTGGGTCTCGGCGGACTTCCTAATGAAGACTGCGTGGTGGAACTCGACGCCTGCTGCATGCATGGCCCAACCCGGATGGCCGGCTCAGTGGCTGGCGTGCGCGACATCAAGAACGTGTCGCTGCTGTCGAAGGCAGTGATGGAGCACACCGGCCACGTGATGCTGGTGGGCGAAGGCGCGCAGAAGTTTGGCTTCGACATGGGCTTCCCGCGCGAGAACCTGCTCACCGACCGCTCGCGGAAAATCTGGCTGCTGTGGAAAGAAACCATGTCGAACCAGGACTGGTGGGGTCCGGGACTGGCCAGCCCAAACTACAAACTCCCCGATGAGCCTGCGACTCACTCCGATCTCTACGAAGAGCGTCGCCGCAAGCTCGAGACGCTTGCAGAGAGTCTAGGCATCGAGCCGGAGTTTCGCGCGGCTGCGGTACAGCGCGTGTTGCATCCGCCGACAGGCACGATTCACTGCTCGGTGCTCAACCAGAAGGGCGAGATGTCAGGCGCAACCACGACCAGCGGGTTGGCGTGGAAGCTGGCGGGACGCGCGGGCGATTCGCCCATTATCGGCGCGGGCAGCTACACCGATCAGGATGTGGGCTCGGCGGGTGCGACTGGCAACGGCGAGGAGAACATCAAGGTCTGCGGCGCGCACACCATCGTGGAAAATATGCGCCGCGGCATGTCCCCGCAGGAAGCCGGCATGGACACTCTGAAGCGCATCGTTCGCAACTTCAATGGTGACATGAAGAAAATGCAGTATGTCGACATGAGCTACTACATTCTGCGCAAAGATGGCGCGTACGCGGGCGTCTGCATGTGGAGCGGGCCGCCAGACCATTTGCGGCGCTTCGCCATTCACGACGGAACCAAGCGATACGAGACGGCGGTGGCGCTGTTCCAGGGAAAGTCGATTGGATGGCCGCCCATGCCGCAATTGCATCTGGCGCCGGAGCAGAAGAAGTAAGGAGGTCGCACTTAGCGCACATACCACCAAAGGTTCTTGTGAGCGACTCTGATTGTATATACAATAAATATTGCACCTGGAATGGGATGAAGCAAAGAACGAACACAACATTCGGGAACGAGGCATTCCCTTTGAATTCGCTGCCGACTTCGCCTTCGAAACTGCTCTGTTCGTGATCGAGCCGCGAGAGAAATACGGAGAACCGCGAATACGGGCTTTAGGTTTCCTGGGCGAACGGTTGCACGTCCTGGTTTTCGCGATGCGCGGAGAAAGCCTTCGCGTAATCAGCCTGCGAAAAGCGAATGCGCGAGAGGTGAGGAAGCATGCCCAAAGTTATCCGGCCGAACCCGGAAAAAGTTGCTGCCGACAACCCTCAGTGGACCGAGCGCGACTTCAAACGAGCGGTTCCCTTCTCAGAGTTGACAAAGGCCTTGCGGGAAACCCTGCGGCGACGGGGACCGCAGAAAGCGCCAAGGAAAGAGCTCATTTCGATTCGCTTGTCCCGCGACGTGGTGGAACAACTCCGGGAGTCTGGACGAGGGTGGCAAGCTCGCGTGGACGAGCACTTGCGCGACTGGGTCAATGGACAACAACAGCCGGTGCTGAAGAAAAAGAAACGCTCTGCGTAATTCCTGTTACTTCCCCGATCGCCCTTCCACCGATAGCGGTCCTTCGACTGCGCACGGTCAACAGCGGCCCGTGCTCCGCTCAGGATGACAACATGTTTTAGGATTGGCAAGGAACTCGCGAGCTATACCGCGACGGTGACCGTGGTCTCCGTGCGTGTAACTGGCCGGTACAGCGTGTCGCGCTCAAACGGAACGCGGCCGGCTTCGGTGATCAGGCGGATCAGGTCTTGACGCCGCAGGCCTTGCGGCGTAGTCGCGCCGGCATCGTGATAGATCTTCTCTTCTACCACAGTTCCGTCAATGTCGTCAGCGCCGAAGCGCAGTGTGATCTGCGCCATCTTTGGCGTCACCATCTGCCAGTAAGACTTGATGTGCGGGAAGTTGTCGAGCACCAGCCGAGATACCGCGATCTGCCTGATGTCGAGCATCCCGGTCGTCTTGGGCAAATGCTGTAGCGGAGTGTTCTCGGGATGAAATGCCAGCGGGATGAAAGTCTGGAAGCCGTGGGTGTCGTCCTGTAGAGCGCGCAGCTTGAGCAGGTGGTCGACGCGGTCCTCGTCATTCTCGACATGGCCGTAGAGCATGGTGGCATTCGACTTCAAGCCGACCTCATGCGCCGTGCGCGCAATCTCAAGCCAGTCGTCGCCATCGATCTTGTGATCGCAGATGATGTGCCGCACGCGGTCAGAGAAAATCTCAGCGCCGCCACCCGGCATGGAATCGAGTCCGGCTTCCTTGAATTTGATCAGCACTTCACGCGGCGTCATCTTGCCGATCTTGGCGAAGAACGAAATCTCCACCATGGTGAAGGCCTTGAGGTGCACTTGCGGGAAGCGCTCCTTCAGTCCGGCGATAAGGTCGAGGTAGTACTGAAACGGCAGGTCGGCGTGCAGCCCGCCGACAATGTGAAACTCAGTGATGGCCTCGGTGTAGCCGGACGCCGCCGTGTTCCAGACTTCTTCCAGCGCCATGGTGTAGGCGCCGGGCACGTCCTTCTTGCGCCCAAACGCGCACAGGCGGCAGGCCGCTACGCAAACATTGGTGTAATTGATGTGGCGATTAACGTTGAAGTAGGCCGTGTCGCCGTGCATCCGCTCACGCACATGATTGGCCAGCCAGCCCACTGCAAGAATGTCGCCGGAGCGATAGAGCGCCAGCGCGTCGTCTGCCGAGAGCCGCTCCTGCGCCATGACCTTGTCGTGGATCGGGCGGAGCCGGGCATCGTCAGTCTGAAAAGGATGCAGCTTCTTGGCAACGGTAGCGTGCGGCACGGAGGACATCCCTTTAATGATAACGCAGGCAGGGTAAGGAATTACAGCAGAGTGTGATCGGGGCTACCGCGCCAGCAGTCACGGCCTTATAGCCGGCGCTTCCAGTAGCCCGGCCGCCTGTGACCATGGGCGACGGCGACTACCTGAATTATCGAAGGAGGTTCACGATACAGGAAAAGGAAAGGAAATCGTCGCAGTACGAATTTTCGTACGTTGCCTTGGCTTACGGGCCACCTATGAGGAGCTTGGCTGATCAGCTCGATCGCTCGATTGGTTTCGTCTAGAAACCCAGCGGCGACTCGTTCATCTCTCGCCAGGTACCAATCAAATGCCGACTCCAGTTCAGCTGCCGCAGCCTGATGAAACTCAAGCGGCTTAACCGCCATGCTTTAGCTTGCCAGCAAGTCGGTTGTGGACTGTCGACCACGGAATCGTCTTCGCCGCTCCGGTGTCGAGTTCGTGGATTCGCAGAGCGACTTCGTTTTGCCACGCCGCTTCTACGTCCTCGTCCACCGTTTCGTCCAACGTGTCGAGTAACGAACCAGCCAGCTGGGCCCGCGCATCCACCGGCAATGCCATGGCTTTCCTGAGGAGATCGCCTACTTCATCGCTCATAGCCCTATTTTACCCCGCCTGAGTTGTAAGCAAATAGCGTTCTAAGCGCGACTCCGGCGGTCTTTACCGCGCCAGCAGCAAATCCCCTGCAATGAAGAACAGGAAGGCCATCGATACCAGCCCGTTCATCGTGAAGAACGCAGCGTTCACCCGGCTCAGGTCGTCATGTTTCACGAGCGACTGCTCGTAGATCAGCAGCAACGCGACGAAGACCACTCCAGCTATCGCGATCTTGCCCAGCCCGAAGGCCACCACCATCCACACCAACAGCAATACGGTGATCACGTGAAACACGCGGGAGATGGCAAGCGCGTTGCGAATGCCAAAGGCCTTCGGCACCGAGTAGACGCTGGCGGTGCAGTCGAAATCGAAGTCCTGGCATGCGTAAAGGATGTCGAAGCCTGCGCCCCAGAAAACCACCGCCGCGGTCAGGATGAGAATTCGCGGATCGAGCGAGCCACGCACCGCGACCCACGCGGCCGCCGGAGCGATGCCCATGGCCAGCCCCAGCACCACGTGCGACCAGCGCGTGAACCGCTTGGTGAACGAGTACAGAAACACGATTCCCAGCGCCACTGGCGATAGGTAGAACGCCAGCGGATTCAGCTCCCATGCCGCCAGTATCAGGATGGCCGACGTCACGATGACAAACCACGCGACAAATGACTTGCTGAGCTTGCCGGCAGGCAGAGCACGAATTTTGGTCCGCGGATTGGCGGCATCGATGGTCGCGTCCGCCAGGCGGTTAAAGGACATGGCAGCCGAGCGCGCCGCCACCAGCGCGACGACGATCCAGATAGAAGTGTGCAGGTTGGGGATGCCGCGCGCGGCCAATACCGCGCCCGTGAGGCCGAAAGGCAGCGTGAGCACGGAGTGCTCCCACTTGATCATTTCCAGGGTAGTGCCAATGCTGCGAAACAACGCCACGACTTATTGTAACGTGGGCGTTCTCAATCTACTCACCTTCAGCGCAGCGAACCAACCCCAAGATTTGTCATCCTAAGCACAGCCAGCCGCTTCATTTTTGTCATCCTGAGCGCAGCGAGCCGCTTTACTGTTGTCATCCTGAGCGCAGCGAGCCCGGGGCGAGCGGAGTCGAAGGGCCCCTACCTTGCGATGATCCTTCCGGCTGTAGCGGTCCCTCGGCAGGCTCAGGGCAGGCTTTCGGCGGCGCACAGGCGCAAGACGCCCGCGCGCCGCTCAGAATGATAGCTAGTTTGGGAGAAATGATCTTACCAGTAAGAATACCTCTCAATCTTACCAGTAAGATTATTTTTATCCGGTACCCTGCGGCAGGGGTGGCCGCGACCACTGGCGCTCCCAGGCAGGAACAGTCACGCGTTCGGCGACAATCGCCGGCTTGCGGGCCCAGCACACCACCCGGGTCCCCACCGGTAAGTTGATGTAACGAATCAGGAAGCGCTCGCAGTCCAGCAACATCAGCATGGCGGCATTGCCTAGCTTCGACGGCTTTGCGGAATGGCGGTAATGCGCAATCGTCTTGGAAAAGATGTTCTTGCCTATACGCTCGCATACCGCCGGCACGAATCCCGACGCCACCAGGTACGACACGCGCGAGACCTCGAAGCCGCAATTGTTGAGCTTGCGGCGTAATTCGGTCGCCGTATAGCGCCGGCGATGGCCGCGCGCCTCGTCCCTTTCGCCCCACAGCATGGGATAGGCCGGCACGGTGAGACACAACACGCCGCCATCTTTCAGGACGCGGCGCATCTCGCGCAAGGCAAACAGGTCGTCGGGCACGGTCTGTAGAATATCGCCCGCAACCACGGCGTCAAATGAGTTGGAGGTGAAGCTTAGCTCTTCCGGGCTGGTGCAGATGAGATCGCGGCTGCCTTCAATCTGGCGAAAGGCGAGCGCAGGAAGTTCATTGTGTGCGTTCACGGCGCGCAGCCCAGGGAACTCGACGAATTCCAGTTGCGCCGAGCAGCCGAGATCCAGGACGCGCGCTTCGCGCTTGCCGTGCACCGCTTGCGCCACTGCGTCGCGCAATAGCCTGCGCCGCGCGATATACCACCAGGAAGCTGTCTCGCGCCGCAATGCCTCGAATTCGAAGGGCGATTCCATGAGTCGAAGCGTGCCAGGCTACGCTTAACATTGTACGAGTAGCGGGTACGGTTGGCTTAACTTTAGCGCGGTGACTATAGCGATTCTGCTGACAGCGAAGATGCCGCTGAGGAGCCCGCGTGACGCTGCGCTAAAGCGCCGCTCCACCAAGGTCAGCCTGAGCGTTTTTCTCGATTTGTATCAGGGCCCGGCTTCAGCCGTGCCAAAACCCGCGGCAAAAATTTGGGCTTCAGCCCCTGCGGATTTTTTCAGCGGGCGCTGAAGTTCGGATTTCTGGTAGCGCCAAATCGGCATGACTAGACGCGTGGGGAAGGCCCAATAGGAATGCGTATGCCGCCGGCTGAAGCCGGCTCGGGTCGATAATTGAGGGCTTGACACTGGTCTGAAGGCCAGCTCTACCCGAACAGGACAGGAGTGGGAATTTTTCGACAGCCTGTGGACCGGCGCCCATTCAAAGCCAGGACTTGGTAAGAGTGAACCTCGCGTATGCTCAGCTGTCTTTGCGGTAGAGCAGGTCGCGGATGGCGCGGCGTCGTTCGGCATTTATTTCGCTGTTAGCTTTGACTTGGTCGCCGCTGCTGCGTTGCTTGGCGGAAGCTTCGGCCGACTCCTCCGCGCTGCAATCCGGACAGCGATTGGCGAAGCCGGGCTTGTCCGGTTTCAGTTCAAACTCCTCCGAACAGATCACGCAAACCTTGATAGGAAAAGCCATGCAACTCTATGATAACGCAGCTCGGAGGCAGAGAGTGAGGGTACGCCAGCACCTCGCAAGAAAGGCAGTTAACTGAGGTCAAACCACTAAACTAGGCAAGCTGGGTTTCAACTCGGCGAACAAGCTACTTTGAGAAGATTTACATAACTTCACTTGCAGACCTCGGGATCGCACGTACAATTTTGACGTTCGCAGGAGGAGGCTTGTGATTCGACCTGCTGTTTTAGCTGGTCTTACTCTGTTTCTCTCCTTTGGCATGGCAGTCTGTCCCGAGGCAACAGCTCAAAACTCACCGCAACCCAATACCACCTTCAGCAGCAATAGCGAACTAGTGCTGGTGCCTGTGCAGGTCTTGGACCGTATGGATCAGCCACTGCGCGGACTCAAGAAGCAGGATTTCGTTCTGCAGTCGGACAGCAAGTCGCAACGTATTGGCCTGTTCGATGAAGTGCATTCCCAACCCGGATTGATCAATCCCAACACAGCGGCGAAGGCATCGCAGCCGATTCCTGCACTCTTTTCCAATGTCCCTGCCGATGGCCTGCCCCGGCAGCTAACCATCGTTGCGCTCGACATGGTAAATACCACTGCGTTTCTTCAGAAATGGACGCTCGATCAGCTAGTCCGCTATCTACAGGCCAACCCTCTGCAGGAGCCGGTCGCTTTGGTCGAGATCACCCCCGATGGGTTGCGGCAGTTTCACGAACCCACGACTGATACTGCTGCGATCATCGCGGCGCTTCAAGAAATCCATCCCAGAATTGCTCCGTTTGACGCCCAAAACCCGCCGCTCTTCCGCGTGTCGTTCGATGGCAGTCCAGGTGGTTATGGCATCGCTATGGCGTCAATACAGCAATCGGAAGAGAGTAGATTCTTAGAAGGTGTTCAAGCCATTTCCACATCGTTGCGCAGCTTCAAGGAGATTGCAGCGGCTTACTCAGGCATTCCGGGACGCAAGACGGTTTTGTGGTTTACTTCCGGCTTCCCCGCCCTGGAGGAGGAACCGGATACGCCCCCTTTATTCGGCCATCCTGGGCCTCCCCACGCGGTTCCTTCCACCAGCAGTCGGCGCTTTGGAGGAAAATTGTTGCCTGAATTCCAGCAGACGTTCGCGGAACTAGGCCGATCGAACGTCGTACTTTATCCCGTGGACGTGACTGGACTACCGGAAGATCGTCTCTGGGGAGTGTGGAACGCTCTGGTCGGAGGTAACGGTTTGTGTGGGACGCGCCTTGAAGCGTCCATTGAGCTGCGGTGTTCCGGCGACGGCGGATGGCTTGATCGCATTGGGATGAAAAAAATGGCCGCTGGAACCGGTGGCAAGTCATGCACCGCCGGTCACTCGGTGCGCGAGTGCCTCGATCAGGCAAAAACCGAGAGTGCTGATTATTACCTGCTCGGTTTCTATGTGCCGCAACCTTCACGCAAGGCGGGCTGGCACGACCTAAGGATCACAGTGGCCGGAGATCACGGGGACGTTCGGGCTCGCGCTGGCTATTACCTGCAACCTGCGGGCGCAAGTTCCGGGAAAGAGAATAGGGACATCGACGGCGCGATTGATGCGGCCTTGGAGTATACCGGAATTGTCTTTTCTGTCGAACCGGTGGCAGCAAATACCAGTCAGGCAGAGCGCATTTCTTTTAAGGTTTCCGTGCCTGCCAGCAGCATTGTCCTCACGTCCGGACAAGACAAGCTAAGCTTCGACATAGTCTCGGTTCCGCTATCGGATAAAGGAACGCCAATACCAAACGCAGCCCGCATTTCAAAGCTGGACATGCCTCATAGCGCTGTCCAGGCGGCGCTTTCTCGTGGATGGAGTCTAGTTGACTTTGTTTATGGCGACAGGTCTGTAGCAGCAGTGAAGATTGTCGTGCGCGACAATCTTAGCGGCGCAACCGGTTCCGTTGTTATTCCTGTAGCCCAGGCATCAGCAGGAAGTTAACAAAGAAACATTATCCGGTCGACATCCCTACAGCCTTTTCCGGCGCAGCACTCCGCCCATACCAATCATTCCCGAGACAAAAAGGATGAGGGTGCTGGGCTCGGGGGTGGTGCCAGTGTCTGGGGTGCCGACGATGTTGAACGATTCGGAAGGTATGCAGCCGAAGTCATTCTTAAGGCAACTCGTCTGGGCGAAAGACGGGCCGCCGTTCTCGTCCCAGTACACAGGATCGCCACTGGGCACGGTGGCGTTCTGCAAGGTCAGCCAATAGGACTGAGGAGGGCCACCGATCACGTGAACGTTCAGTCCAGTGACGCTGGCCTCGTAGATGTTGTAGCCGTACTGGTTGGTGAAGAGAAACGACGAACTCAGATTCGCGCCCGACGCCGTCCCGCTTCCGAGATCGGTACCGAACGCGGAAGTTCCAATCGCCCAGTCGACCGAAGAAATCGTATCGCCGGGCTCCAGCCAGAGTGCGAAGTTAAACCCCTGAATAGTTGATGGACTACTTATGGTGAAGGAGTCGGTTACCTCGAAACCAAAGTTGATGGTCCAGGCGTCGACCGTGCAACCCTCGATGTCGCAGATACCGTTGACGGGGCCGTTCTGGTAGAGAATCGAGCCGGCATGAGCCTCGACGGCGAAGATGAAACAGGAAGCAAGCAGCAAGAGCCGAAGAATGCGGGTTTGCATGGCAGTGCGCCTCCCACGTCCTAAAAGCATAACCCCGTTGTCAACTCTCTTTTGGCGGATAGGCCGAGGGCGTGGCGCCGAAGCGCCACTCTTCCGCCCATAACGGCTCTTCCACCCGCAAGGCGCCGTGGCCGTCACGCCGCAATCTACGGCGCGAAGTAGCTGGAAATATCCAGGATCATTTGCGTCAGGTCGTTGGCGTAGGCGTCGACCGAACCGTTTGTGGTTGGCACGACGGCCATGTTGGACGTGATAGCTCCATCCTTCGCGTTCAAGGTGGAAACTCCCGGCTCGGTCTGTCCGTCGGCCCACAAAGTCAGGAAGCCCAATGTCGGCTGCGGCACCACCGTCGCATTCAAGATGTAGGCCTGGGCCGCTGCGGAAGTCGCGCAGTTTCCTCCCTGAACCTGCACCGCTATCTGTCCCATGAACGCTCCGTTGCCGTTGCGCGTATCGATCACGCGGCAAGGCGGCGTGGGATACAGCGACAGGCCTCCTTGTCCGGGGGCAGCGAAATAGCCGTTGATGTCGATCAGCAGATCGGTGTCGTCGTTAGGGAACACCGCGACTTCCCCCTCGGTTCCAGCCGGTACGATTGCGGCGTTGGCTACGATGGTGCCGGTCAGGTTGTTAAGGGTCGAAACAGTCGGCTTCGGTTCGCCCTGCGGCCACACCGTGAGGTAACCCAGTCGCTGCCCGGAGGGATGCGGCACGGCGGTTACATTGAACGAGTATGCCTGCGCGCCAATGCCCTGGGGAATGCAGGAGCTATCCAGCACCGCGAAATCGCGCTCCTGATTGCCGGTGAGGTACGGGCCGCCCAGATTGCCGACGGCGCCACGCGTGTCCACCACCCGGCAGGGCGGCAGCGGATAGAAGGCCAAGGTAGAAGCACTGGCCGGCGCGAAGTAGCCATCAATGTCGATGAGGACGTCACTTGTGTTGTTGACGTAGACGCTCACCGCTCCGCTGACGCCTGCGGGAACAATGGCGGCGTTGGCCTTGATGCGCCCGTCGAGTGAATTCATCAGCGAGATGTTAGGCAGTTGTTCGCCGCTCGGCCAGATGGTCAGAAAACCCAGCCTGCCGGGGGGAACCGCCGTCACGTTCAGCGAGTAGGCTGCGGCGGTCGTAGGAATGTTGCAGCCGCCGAGTTGCGGCAGCGGAAAGCTCTCCGAAGTGCCGCCCTGAATCGTGTTGCCTCCCTGCCCGATGCGCGTATCCACCAGGCGGCATGGGGTTACGGGAACGAACTGAAGTTTTGTCGCACCGCCGATGACCGAAACGGTGGCGTCGCCATAGTTGCTGACGTAGAGCACATTTCTTGCTGAATCGATCGCTGGCCCGTACGGTTCATCTCCTACAGCAATCGGAATGGTGTTGTTCGTTGCGCCGTCGATATCGGTAACGATGCCGCCCACCCCCGTCTGGCCGGTGTTGCAGGCCAGATAAATCTGATTCGTGACCGTATTCACTTCCACCTCTACCGGGTTCTGCGATACGGCACAGACGGGAACCGTCGTTGTGGAAAGCGTGGTTCCGTCGATGACGGTAGCGGTCGGCTGGCCTGTGCACGAAGAGTCAGCACAATCATTGCCGACGTATATTTTGTGCGTCACATCGTTAACATTCACGGCGATGGGAAAAAATCCCGTCGGAACACTTTGTGTTCCCAGGGTAGTCCCGTCGAGGACCGTCACCGTTCCATTGGTGCAACTGGGATCATCGCCGCAGAGATTCGTCGCATAAATCTTGTTAGCGCTGGCGTCAACGGCGACACCATCCGTAGAAACACCCGCAGGAATGTTCTCGACCGCGAGAGTCACTCCATTGATTACCGCGATAGTACCTGTGGGGTTATTCGACGAAAATTCGTTGGCCACATAGATCGTGTTGGTATTGGTGTTAACGGCAACCCCTACAGGGCCCCAGCCAACGGTCACATTCTGGGTAGCAAGCGTGGCGCCGTCGATCACCGTCATCGTGCTTGCCGTGTCCTCCGAGCAGGAAGGAATGCCGGCGTGAGGGCATTCATTAACTACGTAAATCTTGTTCGTTACGGAATTGATCGCCATAGGGTGAGGAAGGTAGCCCACCGTGACAGTCGTGGTCGTCAGTGTTGCCCCATCGATGACCGTGACTGTTCCCGGACTCTGGCAGGTCG
Source organism: uncultured Acidobacteriaceae bacterium (assembly GCA_963769235.1). Lineage (GTDB taxonomy): Bacteria > Acidobacteriota > Terriglobia > Terriglobales > Acidobacteriaceae > Bog-257. The sequence goes on from CAVYKW010000002.1 coordinate 105,450, forward strand.
GGTCGTTTCCGCAAATGTTGACAACATAAACTTTGTTTGTCGTGGAATTGACTTCGATCCAACCTGGATTAACCCCGACATTCACCATTGTGGTGGCGTGCGTGACGCCATCAATGACAGAGACAGTACCTGGTCCGGGACAAGGAACCGTAGTGCAAAGCGTATTGGCAACGTAGATCTTGTTCGTCACACCGTTAAAAGCTATGGCTCCGGGATGGTTACCTACTGGAAGCGTCGCAATCACAACCTGAGCGACGGAAGACGACACCATTAAAACGGCCAGCAGGGATAGCAGAAGAAGTTGTACACGAAGGGCGCAACGCATTGGCAGGACTCCCCGGGATTTGTATCTTGCAATGGCAAAACTGCAGCGAATATCTCGTAAACGCGAACGAACGGAAAGAACGGCGAGGCGTCAAGCCCGGAATTACCAGCCGGGACTATAGGAGCTGAACTGGCGCGTGGATAGTAGCATCGAGAACGGGAAAAATAAAGCAGTTTGCACATTAATTCCTGAGGCCGAGGCTGAGAGGATAGTGAGGTCCGAAAACCTACGGCAGATGTGTGCTCGCCAAACTATGCTTTGGCGCTATCGCCTTTAACAGCTGAGCGGAAATAATCCAGCGACATCTTAAGTCCGGTGCGGAGATCGATCCTCGGTTCCCAGCCCAGCAGGCGCTTAGCCTTTGTGATGTCGGGACAGCGTTGCTTGGGATCGTCCTGCGGCAGCGCCTCGAAGCGAATCTTGTTTTGCAAGCCGGTGACTTCCAGCACCACCTGGGCGCACTCGAGAATCGTGAACTCGCCGGGATTGCCGATGTTCGTGGGATCGTGCTCGTCGGAAGCGGCCAGCGCGAGAATTCCCGCCACCTCGTCACTGACATAGCAGAAGCTGCGGGTCTGCGATCCGTCGCCGTACACCGTGAGCTCTTCGCCACGCAACGCCTGCTTCAGGAAGTTCGAGATAACGCGGCCATCGTTGATTTGCAGCCTCGGGCCGTAGGTATTGAAGATGCGCACGATGTGCGTGTCCACGTTGTGGTAGCGGTGATAGGCCATGGTGGCGGCTTCGCCGAAGCGCTTCGATTCGTCGTACACCGAGCGCGGCCCGATGGGATTCACGTGTCCCCAATAGGTTTCGCGCTGAGGATGTTCCAGCGGATCGCCGTAACACTCCGAAGTAGACGCCAGCAGAAATTTCGCGCCGTACTTCTTTGCCAGCTCCAGACAGTTCATGGTGCCCAGCGAGCCTACTTGCAAAGTCTCGATGGCGTGCTCCAGATAGTCGACAGGACTGGCGGGCGAGGCGAGATGGAAGATGTAATCCACCTTGCCCAGATCGAAAGTCTCGGTAACATCCTGGCGGCAGAATTCGAATTGCGGCTCGCGATCGTGGTGCGCGATGTTTTCCATACGGCCGGTGAGCAGGTTGTCGGCACAAACCACGGAATCGCCGCGCGCCAGCAACGCGTCGCATAGATGCGAACCAACAAAGCCAGCACCCCCGGTTACCAGCACACGCATGATTAAGTCCTCTTGCCAGTTGAGTCGTACAGAGGCGATCGCGCCATCAGGCGTAAACCAGCGCGCCGAGTTTGCGCAGCCGGAAGCGCTGATCCTCGATGATACTGGTCAACGTCTCCTCGAGCGACACGGTTGTCTTATATCCGGTCAGGCGGTTCAGCTTGGTGGTGTCGGGCACGCGCCGCACCATGTCTTCAAAACCCTCTTCGTAAGCTTTGTTGTAGGGGACCAGCACGATCTTCGATTTCGAGCCCGTCATCTGCTTGATGCGAGTGGCCAACTCCAGAATCGTGATCTCGTGATTGCCGCCGACGTTGTACACCTCACCGTTAGCCGCCGGGTGCGCGGCAATCGAGACCAGGGCATTCACCGCGTCGTCCACATGAGTGAAGCAGCGGGTCTGGCTGCCATCACCAAAGACGGTAATGTCGGAGCCGGTCAGAGCCTGGGTGACAAAGTTCGGGATCACCATGCCGTAGCGACCGGTCTGGCGCGGGCCGACCGTGTTGAAGAGCCGCGCGACCACGGTAGGAACCTTGCGCTCTTTCCAGTAGGCGATGGCCAGAAACTCGTCGATAGCCTTCGAGCAGGCATAGCTCCAGCGACTCTTATTGGTCGGGCCCAGCACCAGGTCGTCGTCCTCACGAAACGGAACCTGGTCCTTCTTGCCGTAAACTTCCGAGGTCGAGGTAATGAGCACGCGCTTGCGCTTGGTCTCAGCCAGCGACAAAACAATTTCGGTGCAGCGAATATTGGTTTCGATGGTGCGCACCGGGCTGTCCATGATGAGCCGCACGCCCACGGCCGCCGCCAGGTGATACACCACGTCGCTCAAATCCACCAGCTCCGCCATCAGGTGCGTGTTATTGACGCTGTCGATGTAGTAAGTGAATTGAGGATGGATCTTCAGGTGCTGAATGTTAGAGATGGAGCCGGTGGAGAGATCGTCGATGACGTAAACCTCGTCTCCCATGGCGAGGTGCCGTTCGGCAAGGTGCGAGCCAATAAAGCCCGCTCCCCCGGTAATGAGGATCTTCAATCCTTTTCCTCCGAATTAATTAGACTACTGTGGCACGCGCCCGAAGTGCAAATTTTCTGTGATGCGGATCATAGTGTGTACGGCTGCCGCGCCGTACAATAGCCCGTCCGGCGGGACATGACTTATGACTGACCGAGAAGCAGATCTGCTGATTATTGGCGCCGGAATTGTTGGCCTGGCGACCGCGCTGGAATGCACGCGGCGCTTCCCTGCCCTGCGCGTCATGGTGGTGGATAAAGAAGACCGCGTGGCTGCTCATCAAACTGGACACAACAGCGGCGTCATCCACTCCGGCCTTTACTACAAGACGGGCTCGCTGAAGGCGCGCAACTGCGTGGCGGGTGCGGCATCCATGAAGTGCTTCTGCCAGGAGCACAGCGTCCCTTTCGAAGTCTGCGGCAAGCTGGTGGTCGCCATCACGCGGCATGAAGTGCCGCGACTGGAACAACTCTATCAGCGCGGCGTCGCCAACGGCGTGCCCGGTCTGCGGATGATGACTCGCGATGAGTTTCGCGAGATTGAGCCGCACTGCGAAGGGCTTGAGGCCATACAAGTGCCGTCCACCGGCATCGTTGATTACGCCCTAGTCGCGCAGAAATACGCTGAGCTGATCCGGCAAGCGGGCGGGCAGATCGTATTCAAGGCGAAGGTTGTGGGACTGCGGGCAGATGGCGGCAAGAACATCGTCGAGACCGAGGCGGGAGCGTTCCGCGCGCGCTACGTCATCAACTGCGCCGGGCTCTACAGCGACGCCATCACGCGCATGGCCGGCGTGAAAACCGATCTGGAGATCATTCCCTTCCGTGGCGAGTACTACGAAGTGCGGCCCGAGAAGCGCAGCCTCATCAAGTCATTGATTTATCCCGTGCCCGATCCACGCTTCCCCTTTCTCGGCGTGCACTTCACCCGCCGCGTCAATAGCAGCGTCGAGGCTGGGCCCAACGCGCTGCTGGCGTTTCGCCGCGAAGGTTACACTGGAACTTCTCCCGATATGACCGAAGCGGTGGAGATGCTGCGCTTCCCCGGTTTCTGGAAGATGGCGCGCAAATACTGGCGCATGGGGATGGCGGAGCAGCATCGCTCGTGGGTAAAGTCTGCGTTCGTCAAGGAGTTGCAAAAGCTGGTTCCGGAGTTGCAGGATGCCGACCTGGCACAAGGCGGCTCCGGGGTGCGCGCGCAAGCACTGGATGCCAGAGGTAATCTGGTCGACGACTTCTACTTTGTGCACAGCCAGAACATGATTCACGTGTGCAATGTTCCATCCCCGGCGGCGACTGCTTCTCTGGAAATTGGCCGCGAGATTGTCGAGATGATGACGCAGCATTTCGACCTGCCTCCGGGCAGGAGCGAACCCGCTTCAGCGTGCTAATCTTTAAGCATGGGGCGATATTTGATTACGGGCGCGGCGGGCTTCATTGGTTCGGCCTTAGTGCGCGCTTTGCTGGAACGGGGCGAGCGAGTCCGGGGCTTCGATAATTTCGAAACTGGGCGGCGCGAAAACATTCGGGAAGTATCCTCTCAAATCGATTTTCGGGAAGCCGATCTGCTCGACCTCGACGCAGTCCGCTCGGCTTGCGAGGGCATAGATTACGTGCTGCATCAGGCGGCGATTCCGTCGGTGCCGAAGTCGATTGCCGATCCCTTACGCAGCAATCAGGTCAACATAGACGGCACGGTAAATGTATTGATGGCCGCACGTGATGCGGGAGCGAAGCGCGTGGTGTACGCTGCGTCATCTTCCGCCTACGGCGACACTCCGACGCTGCCGAAGCGCGAGGACATGATGCCTTCGCCGATCTCGCCCTATGCGGTCGCCAAGCTGTCGAGCGAGATGTACATGAAATGTTTTTACCGCGTGTACGGGCTGTCGACCGTCAGCCTGCGCTATTTCAATATTTTTGGCCCACGGCAGGATCCGACGTCACAGTATTCGGCGGTGCTGGCAAAGTTCATTACCCAGATGCTGCGCAGCGAGAAGCCTACCATCTACGGCGACGGAGAGCAGTCGCGCGATTTCAACTTCATTGACAATGCGGTGTCGGCAAACTTGCTGGCAGCCACCGCTCCTGAGCAGGACGTAGCCGGCGAGATGTTCAACATCGCCACGGGAAATCGCTTTACCCTGAACGAAACGTTCGAGCTGTTGAAGCCGCTGACCGGATACGCCGGCGACATCGCTTACGCTGCGGAGCGAACCGGCGATGTGAAGCATTCGCTCGCCGACATTTCGCACGCGGAGCAGAAGCTGAAGTACAAGCCTCTGGTCGACTTCAAGGAAGGCCTGCGGCGCACCGTGGAGTGGTATCGCATGGCTGCTCCTGCGACTCAGGAACCCATGGCGGCCCACCGCTAACATCGCGGCCGAATCCCAGGAATCTACACGCATCACGAAAGGAATCTCTATGGCTCGTCAACCCGGAGTTTACGTAACGTTTGATACCAGCGAAGGAACCATTGTCTGCCGCCTGTTCGAGAGTGAGGCGCCCATCACGGTGAAGAACTTTATCGAGCTCGCTGAAGGCTCGCGTGAGTGGACCCATCCGCAGACGAAAGCCAAGAGCAAGACACCGCTGTACAACGGCACCATCTTCCATCGCGTGATTCCCGACTTCATGGTGCAGGGCGGCGACCCGACTGGCACGGGCATGGGCGGTCCCGGCTACCAGTTCCAGGACGAGACCAAGGGCTCACCGCACAAGTTCGATAAGCCGGGCAAGCTGGCGATGGCGAACTCCGGCCCCGGAACGAACGGCTCGCAGTTTTTCATTACGACTGCGGCAACGCCGTGGCTGACCGGCAATCACACCATCTTTGGCGAGGTGATCGAAGGGCAGGATGTGGCCGACAAAATCACGAAGCTCCCACGCAACCGCCAGGACAAGCCGAACAAGGATGTGGTGCTGAACTCAGTGAAGGTGGAGCGGGTGTAGGTGAAGTTCCGTGTTTCAAGTTGCAAACGAGGAGGATTTCTGTCCCACCCTTTACCATTACTCCAACTGTAGGTTAATGGGCCAAAGGATGCGGCACCGGTGCTGAGTCTTGATCGTGGATCACGCAATTTGACCGGGATAGTATTCTTAACCTATGAAAGGATTGCTCCATATTGCACTGGTCTTCGTCTGTCTGGCCGCGGTCCGTCAAATGCAGGGACTTCAGACCTGCAGGACAACCGCTTTTGATCGAGTGGATCTTATAAAACGGCGCGTCCGAAACGGGACGGCTGAGCTATCTCCTCACCAACCCCACGAAAATCTTTTCATACTTGCCTGCAATGGCTTCCCAACGATACAACGCGTCGGCGCGCTGCTTGGCGCGCGACGCCAATTCTTCTCGTCGCGAGGAATCATCCAACAGCGCCTGTAATTTCACAGTGAGATCTGCTTCTGACTTCTCGTAGCGGATCGCGGCGTCCCCTGCGGTCTCGGCATTCTCCGGCGTGTCGAGATAGAGCACCGGATTGCTGGCCGCCATCGCCTCGATCAGCGCGGGATGCACGCCCCCGATTTCGCAGGCAAAGACAAACACGCCGGCATGCTTTTGCAGCGCCCAGTAGCCGTCACCGTAAATTGCGCCGGTAAAGCGCACACGCTCGTCGGCGAGCGATTTGAGCCGGCCAATGTAGCCCGCGTCGTACGGATTGTCGCCCACAACGACCAGCGGCCAGTCACTGCGCACCTTGCTCCAACTGCGCAGCACGAGATCGGGATTGTTCTCCGGCTCCAGGCGGCTGACGTAGAGCACGTAGCGACCCGACGTCAGGTCAAAGCCGTTCAGGTTGTAGTCGCCGCCCGCCGGCATTTCGGAACCGTAGCCGATGATGGCCGACTCGCTGCCATACTTCGCGAGATAGTAATCGTGAATCGCCTTGGCATCGGTCACCAGCTGGCTGGAACTGAAGGACGACATCCATTCGCAAAAGTGGAGCACCTGCGCGCCCAGGCCAGCCCACTTCTCGCGCTTGCGGTCGAGGCCGTCGACGTTGAGCACCACCGGCTTGCCGAACAGGCGCGGGATGTAGGCGAACGGGCTGTTGGCGACGTTGCACAGCAGCACGATATCGTTGTCGCTGAAGGCGACGTGTGTGGCCGCGAAAAAAGTGCTGACCCAGGTGTCGAGGTGCTTTTGGTGCAGGCTGGGCACGATAACGCGGCGCACGCGGCGATCGTAGACGTCGTCGGGACGAGTGAACGCGCGGCGGCAATAGACAGTGACCTGGTGGCCGTGGTCGGCAAAGCGCGAGCTAATCTGCTCGGCAAAGCGTTCGAAGCCGCCATAGCGATTGGGAATGCCGCGAGTTCCGACGATGGCGATTTTCATGAAGAACGGTGGAGAACAGTTGTCACCCGGCGCTTTTCGCGCGCGGCGTGTTGCTGAACCACCATAGCAAATCGCGATCGGAGACGCGGCGTCGCGCCTGGATAATTGCGCGCTTGCGTCGGATGCTGTCGCGCGCCTTCCACCAATACGTGACCGCCGACCACAAGCGCCGATCGCGCAACGCGGCATAGCCAAAGGTCATGATGTCACGCCACAGCACCGGAAAGAACAGACGCCAGCAAAGCCAGCCGGAGGCATTCTTGCCGCGCATGAGGAATCGATTCTTGGCCGAGTGCCAGTTGATGACCAGCGGCAGATTCTTGCGGCGCTCCGGCGTCACCCGGCGCACATGCCACGCCACCGCGGCCGGCGTGTACAGGCATTTCCAGCCCATCACCTGCGCGCGCCACGCTAAATCACCATCTTCGCGGAAGGCGAAGAATTCCTCGTCGAAGAACTCGCCTTCAACGGACACGTTCTCGATGAAGTCACGGCGGAAAAACGCGGCCGCGCCGCTCGCGCCAAAGACATATTGCACCTGTTCGAATTGGCCGCGATCGATTTCCTCCGCGCCGCGGTCGAGATGCCGCATGTTGGGCGTGAAGTAGATGCCGGTCGAGTCGATGATGTTGGTCTTGCAGGGATCAGAGACCGGATCCCAGCGCAACAGTTTCCCGCAAAGCGATCCGGCATCGCGATGTGTCTCGGCCGCGGCTACCAGCTGCGTGATGAAATCGGGCGAGAGCACGACATCGGGATTCAGGCACAGAACATAGTCGCCGCGCGAGGCGCGAATAGCCTGGTTCTGGCCCTCGGCGAAGCCTTCGTTGTGTTCGTTGTAGATGACGCGCCACTTGCCCTCGACCGCTTGCAACTTCCGGCGCGTGTCGTCCTTCGAGTCGTTGTCGACGAGGATGACTTCGAGATCGCGATAGTGCTGTGCGGCTAGCGCAGCGAAGCACTCGTCCAGAAACTGCGCCGAATTCCAGGTAACGATGGTGACAGAGACCATTAATTGAGAGCGCTAACCGCAGCGCCTGAGGTCCAGTTTAAATGGGAGGGCGTAGCGGCGGGTCTTCACATCGGTTTTTAGGGGTACCATCATCGCCCACAGTGGTCGTCGCCTGGCTTACCCGCGCACGGCCAGCGTGACCTGAGCGATTCAGGTCGTTCACCGAGGCCTGGTTAATTCGCTGTGTCGAGGTGGAAGGACTCCAGGTATGGTTCCACCGGATAACCGTTCGCTTTCCAGGCTGCCAGTCCGCCCTTCAGGAATTTGACTCGGTCGAAATGCAGAGCGTGGGCCCGACGAATAATTGCTCGGCTAGTTTTGTCGCCCGGGCAGGTACAGTAAGCGACCGCATCCTTCTCTTTTGGAATGAGCGAGGGATTCTCCAGTACTTCTTTTGGTGGAATCCTCTTTGCGCCAGGGATGATCTCCGCATCGGCTAACAAGTCGAGCGGCTGGCGAACATCCAAGAGAAGTACTTGTTGATTTGCAGTCAACAACGCGTGGAGCGCTTCCGGTGTGATGCTTCGCTGCTCCAATGTATCCTCGGCTCTTGCGCGTTTAATCCAAATTACGATCACCAGACACAACACTGCGGCACCAATAGCAATCAGCGCAAGAGACACGTCCGATCCTCCTCCCTGTTCTCTCGGAACAGATTCCGCCGGTCAGGACAAAGATTCTTCGAATGTCATTGTCAACAGGTGACTGCAGTGTCGGGGCGCCCCGGGTCTTACGCTGTTTGAGTCCCGGGAGGGTGCACTGGAAGGCAGAAGGTGTACCTCCCATGTCTCGAACCCCACGAGACATGGAGCACCTGTAGATGGTCAAGACGTTGTACCTGCCCGACGGTGGCGATCCGGGGGACAATGGAGTGCAACTCCGTGCAAAAGACGTGGCGATAAGTCCGCCCCTTGCAAATCGATACGGCTGATTTGCACTTTCGCACCGAGTCGGCGACTGCTGTCCTTACAAGGAGCCGAAAAGGGCACAACCTCTTGAAAGATCACAGGCACCCGGCCTTCGTCCTTATCGTGGACCTCCCGAGGGAGCGTTCATATTCCGTCCCTGGCGGGGACTCAGGTTCTTTTCACGCCTTCCAGCGTTGAAACGCTGGGCTTAGATATGCTGTCCCTGCGAGGACAGGTGGGTCGTAGCGGGTTTACCTCGGATATAGCGACTTGCCCCGGTGCCCCGGGTACTCACGCTGTTTGAGAGCCGGGACGGTGCAGAGGCTGGTACAGGATGTAACTCCCACGTCTCGAACACCACGAGACGTGGGGCACCTGTCTCCTGCGGGGACGGGTGGGTAGTAGCCTGAGGAGAAGCCCACTTGTGAAATGGGGTTTATCGCCAATTATCCCGGCACAGACAAGGGGACCTATCTACGGCGTGATCTCGTAGGCCACACCGTAGTTATACTGGCCACCGTTTGCTGCCGAGCCGTAGAGATTACCCGCGCCATCGATCACTACCGGGCTGTCTGGGTTAGAGCCGTCCAAGCCATTCATGAAGCGGTAGACGACGCTCTCGGTCCAATGGCCTCCGGACGACGTGAGCTTGAATACCGTCCCGCAGCCATCGTAGCAACCACCCCTGGTGAAACCGCCGCCGGCAGTGGTGCTGTAAAGGTTGCCGGCTTGGTCGAAGGTGATGCTGTTAACCGGAATTGCTCCATCCTGGCTGGCGATACCGCGAAATGCATACAACGTGGTCTTCGTCCAGGTGCCGTCGGAATTCGGGGTGAGCTGGAAGACCGTCCCACAGCCCAGCAGACAAGAAACAGTTCCCATGTTTCCACCGACCTGGGTTACGCCGTAGAGGCTGCCATCGGGACCGAAGACCACTCCAATAGGGGTGTTGCCATCCGTACCACCGGCAAAGTTGTACAGCACGGTTTCCTGCCACAGGTTGCCGTGTTTGGTTAGTTTGAAGACGACTCCGGCGTTATGAGTGCCGCCTCCCAAGGTTGCGCCATAGAGATTGCCGTTGGCGTCGAAGCTGATGGCGCCGTAGGGAGACGATCCCCCAAGGCTAGGATAGGAGGTGAAGACTTGTAGAAGCGATTCCTGCCATCCTAAGGCTCGATTGAGACTGAAGACGATGCCGGTATTATTCAGCCCGCCGAATCGGGTGTTGCCGTAAACATTGCCGGTAGCATCCAGCGTCAACTGGTTGGGGTCGCCGCCGTCAAAGTTGCCGGCAAACTGGTGCAGAGTTGATTCGGTCCATGTGCCGTTGGAATTCGGTGTCAACTGATAAACCACGCCCGCATGAAAGCCGTAACCCGTGACCCAAGCCGTACCGTAGAGACTGCCTGCTGCATCGAAGATCAGGTCAGAGTCAGGTTCGACGCCGTCGTTTCCGTTGAAGGCGTGTAGTATTGTTTCTGTCCAAGTACCATCGGAATTTGGCTTCAACTGATAGACGGTGCCGCAGCCGTCGCCGCCGCATCCATTTCCCAGCGGACCAAGACTGGTCACTCCATAAAGATTTCCCTGGGCATCGAATACCTGGCCGGCCTCCGGGTAGGTCCCGTCGCCACTGCCGAAAGCGTGCAGCACCTTGAACGTCTGTCCCCAGGCACTTGAACCAACCAAAGCAGTCGCGAGGATTGTGAGCACCAGGCTGCGGATGACCCTGGACTTCTTGTTCAACATAGTGGTCCTCCAAAGAACAGCAGGGACGCAATCATTGCACTTCCCTGATTTGCGCGGGGCACCGAAACGGCGCCAATCGTAGCACGGGTTTCGGCTTCATGGTAGAGAGATGTTGTAATCGCATTATAAAAGGGCGCCCCTCTTGGAGTAGGTTGTGGTTGTTCGCACTACCACCTACGAAAAGGAGCACCCTATGAACAGTGAAAAGTATATTGGACTGGACGTTCATCAAGCAACCATCGTGGTCGCGGTACTGGATTCCACCGGTAAGTTAGTCATGGAATCCATCCTCGAGACGGAAGCGGCGACCATTCTTCAGTTCTTTGCAGGCTTGCGCGGAATCGTGTCGGTGACCTTCGAAGAAGGGACCTGGTCCGTATGGCTGTACGATCTGCTCAATCCTCACGTCGACAAACTAGTGGTGTGCAATCCACGGAAGAATGCGTTGCTCAAGGATGGGAACAAGAGTGATCGGATCGATGCCCGCAAGCTGGCCGAGCTGTTACGCGGTAATCAACTCAAACCGGTCTACCATGGCGAGACGGGCGTACGGATGTTGCGGGAGTTATCCCGAAGTTATCTGACCATCGTCAAAGACCTGTCTCGGGTCATGAATCGGCTGAAAGCGGTGTATCGCAGCTGGGCGATTCCCTGTGCGGGAAGAGACGTCTATTACACGCGGAATCGAGCTCAGTGGCTGGGCAAGATTCGGGAAGTCGGCGTGCGGCGTCGAGCCGAACGACTCTATGAGCAACTGGACATGTTGCAACACCTGCGCCAGCAAGCGCGGCGGGAACTGCTAGCGGAAAGTCGGAAGCATGCCATCACCGCGAAGCTGCGACAGATCCCCTATCTCGGACCGATTCGCTCGGCGCTGGCGGTGGCACTGATCCAGACTCCGCATCGTTTTCGCAGCAAGCGACAGCTATGGGCGTATAGCGGACTGGCCTTGGAGACCCGCATCAGTGCGGAATATCGCTTGGTCGACGGTCAAGTGCGGCGTTCGAAGAAACTGCTTTCCATTCGGGGTTTGAACAAAGACCACAACCATGATCTGAAAGGTCTATTCAAAGGAGCGGCCACTATGGCCAGCGTGCGTCCCGGACCGTTCCAGGACTTCTACCAAGCTGCGCTGGCCAAAGGCATAAAGCCGACCATGGCACGTCTCACGCTGGCCCGCAAGATTGCAGCGATTACGCTGACCCTGTGGAAGAAGGGAGAAAACTTCGACGCCGAAAAACTGAAATCGCAAGCCGCTTGAGCGTCTCGGGTGAAGAGCCCCTCCATCTCCGGTGATCTTCTCTGGTGGTGGCCAGTCGGTTCTTGAGACGCTCGGGTTCGAGGGTGAGTATGACTATGGCCTGTAGACGACACGGTGCCGATGGCACTCAGTCTCTGTGTAATCCCTATGCCCCCTCGGATAACCCGAAAAAGCACTAGGCCCCGAGCCTCAGATAGATCCATGGTTGACACCGTACAACCGCACGGCTTGTTCAGTTTCGAAACTGATTGGCGTCGTCGCTACTAACGAGATGCATCTGCTGAGATGGAATAACCCAGGGGCACGACACCACACAAGCGTCTTCCATGGTGAGAGGGGCTGGATGTCGCGAACCAAATCCGCGCCTCCGGTGCTGGGAGAAAAATGTCCTTGACATCCCCTTATATAGATCAGGCGATTGCGTAACTTACCGCCGGGTACCTCGGGTTTCACTCTGTTTGAGACCTCGGGAGGGTGCACAGAGTTATAGAGAGTGACTCCCAGGTCTCGAACCTCAAGGAGACTTGGAGCACCCGGCGAGGCGGCGTTCATATTCCGTCCCTGGCGGGACTCAGGCTTTATGCACGCCTACCCAGCGTTGAAACGCTGGGCTTAGATATGCTATCCCCTGCGGGGACGCGCGCGTCGCGGCGAGGTAAGTGCTTACCTGTGAGACGGCCATGTTACGTAAGTAAGCACTCAATGGCGCGCTCAGGGCGTGATCTCCCACACGACGCCATAGCCATAGGCTCCGCCCTGAGATGTAGTGCCGTAGAGATTACCGTTCACGTCAAATACCACATTGCTGCTCGGCCACTCCCCGTCGCTGAGGCCAGTAAAGTTGTAGACCGACATGAAACTCCAACCGCCGTTTATGTGCACCAGCTTAAAGACCGAGCCCTGACTGTAAGCGCCGTCGCAATAGGTTGTGCCGTACAAATTACCCTCTCCATCCATAACGAGGTTGCCCCGCGGCCCGCAAGCCGAGCCAGGTGGGGGCACTCTAGGATGATCAACCGGACAGTTGTCAAGCACAGAATAGGTCCAGGTACCATTGGATGGCGTCAGCCCAAAAACCCCACCGCACTCGTCAGCGGCAGCGCCGTAGAGGTCGCCCGAGGTGTCAAAGGTCAGCCCGGCATAGGGAAATCCCAAGTCCCCGAACGCAGAGTTAAAGCTATAGAGGAAACTCTCCGCCCAGCCTGTTCCTGCCGAGTACGTCAACTCATAAAGTGTGCCATAACCTGAAACCCCGCCCATCAAGGTCGTGCCATAGACGTTTCCAACGTTGTCCAAGGTCACGCCGCTGAAGGGCATTAGTCCGTCACTGCCTGAAAAGGCGTAAATAACGCTCTCCGTCCAGCCGCTTCCTGAAGGAGTCAGCCGATAAACGGTACCGCACCCTTCTCCGAAACAGCCCTGACCTCCATAGCCCGTGGTGCCATAGATATTACCTGCCTGATCGAAGGTCACGCCGCCATAAGGTTGGTTGCCGTCACTACCAGCCTGGAAGGAATAAAGCACGGTTTCTGTCCAGGGGGCGAGAAGGTTTGGCGAGACGCGCGGCGGGGGTGTCAGCTTGAAAACCGTGCCGTCACCGTGACCGCTGCCGCCATATTGGGTGGTGCCGTAGAGGCTCCCGTCCGGCCCGAAGGTTACTCCGGCATACGGATTGGTCCCGCCATTGCCTACCGCGAAGTTGTAAAGCGGGACGAGCGTCCAGCCGCCGTTCGAGCGCTTCAACTTGTAGACCGAACCGTTACCGCGCCCAGTAGTGGTTCCGTACAGGTTGCCTACACGATCCATCGTCAAACCAGCGTAAGGGTAGGCTCCGTCGGCCCCGCCGGTGAAGTTGTGCAGGACGGTAAAGGTCTGCGCCTGCGCCGATGGCATAAGGACAACGCTGAACGCAAAGAGCAGCGCCACTGCGATCGCTAATTCTCGCAAGCTGCTACGCAAAATGAATGTCGAACGTTGGGCGGGGTTCGTCATGGTGGTCTCCTCTACGGAATGCCGATCGTTGACGGGTGCCCTTTTGACGTTCAAACTTTACACCCAAACGTGAGACACGTTTGTAGAAATCACGATAGCTGTTGTGAACAGGCTATAGCGTAACTTAGCTGCTCCTCAGTACGCCCCTCTGCCCGACAGCACGATCGGTATGGTTCGCAGAAAGATCTTGGTGTCGAGCCATAGCGACCAGTTGTCGATGTACTTCAGGTCGAGTTGCATCCAGCGATTGAAGTCCACGTGATTGCGGCCTTCGAGCACCCAGGTGCAGGTAAGGCCGGGACGCATGCGCAGGCGGCGGCGCTGCCAGTCCTCGTACTGCTCCACTTCCTCGGGAACAGCCGGACGCGGCCCGACGAACGACATCTCACCGCGAAAGACATTCCACAGCTGCGGCAACTCGTCCAGGCTGAAGCGGCGCAGCCAGCGGCCCACCGGTGTAATGCGCGGATCGTCGCTGATCTTGAACACCGGGCCGTCAAGCTCGTTGAGCTGATGCAGTTCGGCGCGCATCTGCTCGGCGTTGTTGATCATGGAGCGGAATTTGAAGAGCGTGAAGCGGCGGCCGCCTAGCCCGCAACGCGTTTGCCGGAAGAACACGGGCCCGGGCGAGGTGATGCGAATCATGGCGGCGATTGCCAACAGCAGCGGTGAGAGTAACACCAGCGACACAAACGACAGGGTCACGTCGAAGATGCGCTTGAAGAACAGCCGCAACTCGCTGTCGGGAGCGCTGGACAGGCTGAGCAACTGCACATCGCGGAAGTTTTCCAGGTAAATGCGCGAATACGCAGGCGGCAGGAATTCCAGTTGCAGCCGGGTGCGGATGCCGAGGTCGGCGCAATGCTCCATCACCCGCTCCAGGCGCGCCAGCTCCTGCATGTTGACCGCGAAGATGACCTCGTCGATCACGTGGTTCTGCAAGATGCTCGACATCGAGGTGAGGGGAAAGACTTCGTAGCCGCCGAGGTTGGCCGTCGCCGGCGCGTTGGGTTCGGGATCGACGAAGCCGACCAGGCGCAGGCCCATGCCACGGCTCTCTTCGATGAGCGTGGCCATTTCGCGGCCGCGCGGCCCGCAACCGACGATCAGCAGATAGTGAAAGCGGCCCATGCGCTCGCGCATGTAGGCCATGCCGGAATACGCCGCCGCTCGCGCCAACACCAGCAGCGCGAAATCTACCGCGACAATCAATAGGACATAGGTGCGGCTGACATCCCCAATGCGAATGAGATACAAGCCGGCATAGATCACCATCAGCACAATCGCCAGCTGGCTGACGATATTCAGAACCAACTGCACCGGGTTGCTGAGTTCCAGATCGCGATAGAAGCTGGAAAAATATCCGACGACCGCCCATATCACCAGGAAGGCCAGCAGCAGCGGCAGGTAGTGGCTGAAGGGATAAATTCCCGGCAGGCGGGCGCTGAAAAATCGGTAGTGAACCAGGAAGGTGCGCAGCAGGTACGCCACAAAGAAGGCGACGCAAGTCACCCCCATGTCTTGCAACAAGGTGATCGTACTTAGCAGTTTGGAACGTCGATCGAACACGCTGACAGCCGTAACTTATCGAGGATATGGGAACAGCCGGTTGCGGTTGCTCCGCCGGAGACGTTCGCCAAGCAGGCGCAAGAAGAACGGAAATGGCCTGACGTCCAGTCTAACTGTAGCAGGGTTTCTCGCTCTCCGGCCAGTAGTGTAGGCTACTGGATATCGCCGAAGTTGATGCGTCGAGTTTGCCAAGCGCAGCTTCCGTTGCGCCGATGCAAGCCTCGTGGTTAGCCAGATTCCCTGGACATGTTGCAATCCACCCCGCCACGTCCGAGTTCCTCCACCAGCGACGCACAACCATCATCAGGATGGCGCGGATTTCTGGATGGCGCGATCTTTTTCTTCTGCGCCCTGTTTGCCGTGCTGCTGCCGCATTCCATCAAAGGTGCGCAGCATGCGTGGCAGATTGCCTTCGTACTCTGGCTGGTGAAGCTGGTTGCCGAACGCAAACGTCCGTTCGCCCAACCACTGTCTGCTCCACTGCTGGCCTACGTCACGTTCAGTGAAATCTCGACGATGCTGAGTCCGGATCCCGACTTAAGTTGGGATCGCATGAAGATCGTATGCCTGCTGCTGGTGGGCATCGTCATCGGGCAAAATGTCCATCGCCTGAAGCAAGTGCGCGTCCTGGTCTTTTTGCTGATTTTGTCGGGCGTGGCGGCAGCCGCGTTCACCGCCTGGCAGTACTCCTACGGAGTGGGAGTTCGGGTTCTGAAGATTTACTGGGACACACCGCTACATCGTGCGCACGTCACAGCCGACGACATCATTACGCACCTGAATCGGCAAGCAGTGCACACTCCGGCGCAATTGCAGCGCAAGGTGGAACAGAGCCCGCCGGGCACGCTGTTTCGCGTCGACTATCTGCGCAGCTATCCGTTTCATCACAGAGAGACCTTCATCACGCGCGAACAGATGCTGCACAGCGGCTGGGGCACTCCTGCGCTGCAATTTGTCCGCGGCCATCCCTACAAAGCGCAAGGCACGCTGGGCCATTACGTAAACTTCGCTGAAATCCTGATGCAGATTGGCTGCATCACCTGGGCAATGCTGTTGTGTGCCGATCCGCACAAGAAGTGGCTGCGGATTTTGCTGGCCATAGCTTTCATTGCGCTGACCGCGGCGCTGTTCCTTACCGAGACGCGCGCCGCGTTAGGAGGGCTGGCGGCCGGCTGCTTCGTCGCGGTGCTCATCCTGGCGGCCAGGCGCGCGCGCATCTGGGCTATCGCAGTGCTGGTCATCCTGGTGCTGGCGTCGGCGCTCTGGATTCATCACACCCGCGGCGCGCAATGGCTGGGTGCGCACGACCCTGGCACGCATTTCCGCACCATGATGTGGGAGGACGGGCTGCGCTTGATCGGGCAGCACCCCTGGTTCGGCGTCGGCATGGAGACGGTGCGCAATCATTGGAAGGAATGGAATATCCGCGCGTTCACGTTTTTCCATGACGAGAGTCACTTCCATTCCGACCTGATGCAGATTGCCGTGGAGCGCGGTCTGCTGACGCTCGCAGCGTGGCTGTGGTTCATCGTTGCGTACGTCATCTTCCTGTTCCGCCTGATCGCCAAGGCGCGCCAACGCAGCCGCTTTGCGACCGGTGTAGCCGCCGGCGTTCTCGCCAGCTTCGTCGCCTTCCAAACCACGGCGTTGGTTCACTACGACCTGGGGATAGAATCGGTGGCCATGATCCTGTTCTTCTACTTCGGGCTGGCTATCGCGACTGATCGAATCCTGGGACAACCCGAGGCGGTCGATGTTCCGTAATCCGCGATGCGGGATGGATCCACGATGAAAGATGCGTCTGACATCGACGGCCCGGCGTCGCCGGTTCCGCAGCCGCCGCGTCCGCGGATGTGGATTCCCGTTCTCCTGCTGGCGCTGTTTGCGCTGCAATCGTTGTGGTTCATCCGCACGCAGTCGTTTACCTATGACGAGCCCGGCCACATCCTTGCCGGCATCGAAGCGTGGCAGCAGGGACGCTTCGAGATGTGGACCGACCATCCACCACTGGGGCGCTTCTGGCTGACGCTGCCGCTGGCACGAGCGCATGTCGAGATCACGCAACAGCCGCTAGCTCGGGGATATCACGTCTCGGCGATGCAGCCCGGTCCGGAGTGGCTGGCATGGCGCACCCGTCCCATGAACACGCTGCTCGGCCTGGCGCTGGGCATCGCGCTGTGGTTTGCCACGCGCCGCCTGTTCTCCGAAGGCGCTGCGAATGTGGCACTCGCGCTGTTCGCCTTCACGCCTTCGCTCATCGCCAACTTCTCCATCGTGACCACCGACGGCATCGGGGCGCTGTTCGTCTTTCTCACGGCTTGCCAGATCGTGTTGTGGCGCCGCAATCCCAGCCGCGAACAAACCGTGCTGATGGGCCTGGTGCTCGGCGGATTGCTGCTGGCCAAGCTCTCTACTCCTCCGGAGATGCTGCTGGCACTGGCCCTCATGCTGGTGCTGCGCCGCGGGCAGGGCCTCTTGCGTCCGCGTGATTGGAACTACAAGGCCACGGTGGCCGCGCTGGCGATCGCTGTGTTCATCTGGTGGGCGGGATATCTGTTCCACGTCTCGCACCTGACAGTCGGCGACGGCCGAGTCGTAGCGACCTTCCCCAACCGTCCGACGAAAACCTGGGCGACCAAAGCGAACACGCGGCTGAACCTGATTGTGCCGGCGGCCGAATACATTGAAGGTTTGCGCGAGGTCGCGCTCAGCAATCGGCGCGGCCGCCCCGCGTGGTTCCTGGGACAGATTTATCTCAAGGGCGGCACCAGGCTTTACTACCCAGTGACGATCGCGCTGAAGTGGCCGGCGATTCTGTTGTTGCTGTTCCTGCTCAGCCTGGTCCTTGGCGTGCGCAAGACCAGCCGAGCCCCGGGCGATCTGCTGGTCACATCGCTGTTCGGACTGGTGGTACTTGTGTTCGCCTTGCAATCGCACTTCGATATCGGCGAGCGGCACATCCTCGCGCTTTATCCGTTCGCGTTGCTGATTGCCGGCGGCATCTGGGAACATGCGCGCAAACATCGCACGGCGATGGCAGTGGTTGTTCTGGCGCTTTGCTTGAACGCCGCTGACGCTCTGCGCTACGCGCCTGACTACCTCGCGTATTTCGCTCCGCTGGTGAATCCGACGAAGAGTTGGCAGCTGCTGACCGATAGCAATCTGGATTGGGGACAAGGCCTGCTGGCGCTGCGCAGCTATGAGCAGCAGCATCCCGGCGAGACGTTGCAGCTGGCGTACTTCGGGTCAGTCGATCCTGCGTTGTATGGGATTCGCGCTGTGACGTTGCCGCCGGATCAGCCGGTTGGCGGCAAGGTGGTTGCCGGAGCAAGTTGCCTCTCCGGACAAGTGCTGGACGACCCCAACGGCTATCGCTGGCTCTGGCCTTATCGGCCTCAAGGGTTGATCGATCACTCGATGTGGCTGTTCGACACCGAATCGCGCTGACCGCTTTTCGTAGCTTCCTTTTCCCAGCGGCGCATCACAATCGCCCCTAACACCGTCCAGTCAAGAGATAGCGGATCGTACGCACAAGGTCTTGAGGATCGCCGGCGACGTTCAGCACGGCATCAGCGTGCTCGGCTTGCGAGATGCTGGTTTTATATAGCATCACGACTCTCGGTTTCGGCCTGATTTGGCGAAGCACCTCGGCAGTCTGGGCTCGGCTCACGCAATCGAGGGCTTCACTGAGCACGACGACGTGAATTTCCGTTTCCGTCATCTTGCGAAGAGCTTGCTGCTCGGTGGAGACGGAAAACACCTGGTAACCTTCATCCCGCAACACCGAAGGATTGAAGATTCCCTGCTGGTTCTCGCCTACGAAGAGAACAACCTTTCGAGACCCCGCGGCCATATCGCGGGACTCCTGGCGAAGCGGCATGCTGCCCATGTACAGCCTTCCATAGTTGACAATGGTGAGAGGGATTGCAGCTAGACTGGGGGCGAGAGCACGCTTCGAGGGAAGGATCAACAAGTCCAGCAGCAGACGAGTTCGCTATGTGGAACGACCTGCTGCATGTACGGCCGAGCCGAACAGGAAAGTAGCCAATCGAGAGTACCGATCAACGAATCGCAACATCCGGTTACGACGAAGGGCAAATATGCTAACGCGCAGAAAAGCAGACACGCCAACTGCCACGCGCGCATGATGGTAGGGTCGAGGTCCACGTCGGGAGCAGCGAACACGTACAGTACCGCCAGCAACACCAGGACGGCGACGAGAATGAACAACCAGCGCGGCACCGACACATTAAAGTCCGAATCGAGGGCAAAGGTCAAGCCGCCGTTTGCCGATTCACACAACTAATATCGGTTAATTGCGAGAAACGCCTCTTGTTGCGCATCGTCAACTCCGTCCGGGTACGGCTACTTCCCTGCTCCGATTGCGTTCCACTGAAACTGAATGACGTCGCCGAAATGGCGTACCACGAATTGAGCATTGTGGCCGCCGGGGTAGATGTGGAACTCGTGCGGAATGCCGCGCGATTTCAGCAACTGGTCCAGTTGCTGCGCGCCCTGCTCAAAACCGTAGTCGTCACTGCTGCCTACGTCGAAGTAGATTTTCATGCGCTTCAGGCTGGCGGCGGAGTCGGTGCGAGCGAAGTAGAAGACGTTGTTGCGATCAAAATAAGCGCGACTAAAGGGTGTGCCGAAGACGTCGCCCAGCATCGCACCGGGCGAACCGGGACCTCCGGAGCTCATATCCTTAGGCAGGTCCGCAATCAGCGCCGGCATCTGCGCGCTAACGGCGGCAAACTGGTCGGGATATTTGAAGGCCAGCCGCAGTGCTCCATAGCCTCCCATGGAAACGCCGGTGATGCCGCGGGTGGCGCGCGTACTCTCGGCGCGATACTTCTTCTCCATCTCTGGCATGAATTCCTTCCGCAGGAAGTCCTCATAGCGAATCTTGCCGTCTTCGGAGTTGAGGTAAAACGTGTGGCCGCCGCTGGGCGCAAGAATGACGAAGTCGCCGACTTTGCCCTGGCTGCGCAACTCGGAAACAACATCCCATCCGCCGAAGTTAAGCAGCGACTGCTCATTGTCGCCCAGTCCGTGCAGGTAATAGAGCACCGGATAATGCTTTGTTTTGTCCTGATCAAAGCCCGGCGGCAGAAACGCGCAGTAGCGCACCGGTCGGGCAAGAATCTCCGACTTGACGACGGAGCACTCGGCGCGGCCCTGGGCATGAAGCAACGGGGCTGCGCAAAAAGCGATAAGGACTGCAAACACATACGCCAACGAATGGGCGTGGATCTTCAGCCTGAAGATTCGGGGTAACTTGGTTTTCATTTCTTGATTCTCGGATCGAACGGATACTTCACCGCAGATTGGATGCGAACCCGCGAAGCGTCGGCGTGCAATGGGTTCAGCAGGACGTTAAAGGTTGCAGGCACCAGGGCACTGGGCACACGCAACAAGGCCGACTGTCCGGCGCGCAGCCACGTAGAACCGATGTCGCGGGTTAGATCCTCGCGCTGCGGCCAATCCGCAATCAACTTCGCCGGGTCGACATTTTCCATGCGAATCTGGGAGGACACTTCCACGGCGAGGAGTGTGTAGCGAGGAGGAACGTCGTTGGCACTGGTGTAGACGCAGGCTTCGAGCAATGCCCCCGCGGGGCTTTCGGCGAGATAGACAACCGGTAAACCCCGCTCGTGCCAGCGCCCGGGCGCCAGCAAGCCTCCCGCACCTTTCAGGTCTGGATGGCGGCTCACGCGCCAGAGAAACGTCAAACGAATATTCCCTCGTCGATTTGGACAAGCAACTCTTCGACGATGCGAGCGCCGGTATCGGTTTTCGCCATCTCCAGTGGAGTCCGATTTCCCAGGCGGGGATGAGCCCGTCGCAGCCACGCCAGGGCGCGGTCGCGCGATTCGTAAACCGATTCCGCACGCGACAGCAACCTGGCAACACGCAGCAAGCGGTCAGATTCTTCCACCGTCAGCTTTTCGCGTCGTGAGCGGCGGTGTTGCAACGTTCGCAGAGGAATCACCAGGACATCGACTTCCGCGCGCGTGAACCCAAGGGCGATCAGGCGAGCAATTGCCGAAGCAGGCAGTTGACGCTCCACAATCTCCAGCATCTGCCGGTCAGTCTTGGGAACCGGAACCCCCAACCATTCGCCGATTTGTTGGTGAAGGACGGACATTGCTCTCACCTCGACTACATTATGCCATAGATGGCGCGGCAAATTGTAGCGCTCAAGCTTCTGCTATTCATACTTCAGCGTCTGCACCGGGTCGAGCCGGGCAGCGCGGCTAGCGGGATACAGCCCGGCCAGCAGGCTCACCACGATCGAGAACGCTATGGCCCCACCGATCAACCAGGGCGGCAGAATCCAGACCGACTCCGGCGGGAGCTGGTGACGTTGCATGTAGAGACCAGTGCCGAAGTTGATGGCCTTGCCGATCGCGAACCCAAGCCCGATGCCCAGCAATCCGCCGAAAAAGCCCATCGCGCCAGCCTCGGCAAAGAACAGCCGCTTCACGTCGCGATCACTGGCGCCGATGGCCTTCATCACGCCGATCTCGCGACGGCGCTCAAGCACCGCCATTACCAGCGTGTTGATGATCGCCAAGGTCGCCACCGCCAGCGCGAGCGATCCAAAGATTCCCAGGAACAGGTCGAGCACGGTAAAGAAGCGGCGCAGACTCTTGGTCGCATCCAGCACGGAGAAGGTGCGGAAGCCCATCTGCTTGATGGCGTCCTGCACTTGCGAAACTTTGCCCGGATCTTTCACCCGCACCGTAAGCGTCATGTACGTCTTGCCGCCGCCGCGCAGCGAGCTGCGCATGTCGGTGAACTGCGCCATGTTCAGCTGCTCGGTCAAATCCACGGGAAGGAAGATGCGGCCGCGCGAAACCGTTCGCAATCCGCCGTAGGGTTCTTCGTCGATGATGCCGACGATCTTCAGCTGCTGCGTTTTGCGCACCACCGAGAAGCCGTAATCGTCGCCGCTATTGGCGGCGGGAGCATTCTGGGCGCCCGAAAGCTCGGGTCGACCCGACGCGTCGTTATCCGCCGGCAGCGACTGATGTTCGCCATAGCGCAGCGTGACCTCTTTGCCAATCAGGCTCTTCGGGTCATTCGCATCCAACTCCTTGGCGAAATCGTTGAGCAGGATGACTTCATTGGCGTTCGCACCAGAGAAGAACTTGCCAGGCTGGTTGTCGAAAGCTTCATTCTCTCGCGCCGACATCGGCAACCCCGTCACAAAGCCAAAGTGGCTCTCGCCGCCGTAAACGATCTCGCCCATCACGCGTACTTCGGGTTCTACCTCGGTCACGTTTTTCAGCTTCGCCATCTTCTCGCGAGCGCCGGCATCGAGGACCGGAGCGTTTTCCGGATGCTGGTCTTTCTGATCTTCCTCGCGATCGAAGCCGCGGAAATCCTGCTTGGAAGTAACGAACACGGTGTCGAACATTCCCGAGCCCGCAAGCCGGCGGGTGGCCAACTGCTGCAGTCCTACACCGAGGGACAACATCGCCACCAGCGACGCCACACCCACCGCAATGCCAACCGTTGTCAGGCCATTACGCAACTTCGATTGCCGCAGGTTGCGGACAGCCAGCTCGAACAGGTCATAACCTTTCATGCCATAGTCTCCTGTTTGAGCAGCTTGCCGTCGCCCAGGAAGATGAGCCGCTGGGCGAATCGTTCGGCCAACGCACGCTCGTGCGTGACCATGACAACGGTCATGCCCAGCGACAGGCTCAGATCGCGAATGAGGTTGAGGATGTCTTCGCCGGTGCGGCTGTCGAGATTTCCGGTAGGCTCATCGGCCAGCAGCAATGACGGGCGATTAGCCAAGGCGCGCGCGATCGACACGCGCTGCTGTTCCCCACCGGAGAGTTCCGACGGCCGATGCTCCAGACGATGGCCCAGCCCGACACGCTCCAGCGATTCGCGCACACGCTGCGCCCGCTCAGCGCGCTCGACTTCAGCAAAGCGCATTGGGAGCTCGACGTTCTCCGTGATGGTCATCGTGGGAATCAGGTGAAACGCCTGAAAGACCATGCCCACATCGTTCCGCCGATAGCGCGCCAACTCCTCCGACGACATCGTGGCCAAGTCGCGACCCTGGACCAGGACCGATCCTGAGCTGGGCCGATCGAGTCCGGCCAGCAGATTTAAGAGCGTTGATTTTCCCGAGCCGGATTGTCCGAGCAGCGCGACAAATTCGCCGCGCTCGATGGTGAGCGAGATGCCGTCCACCGCGCGAATTGTCCCGCTGCCCATGGGGTAGTGGCGGCAAACGTTATCAGTGCGCACCGCCGGCGAGCCGGTCCGGTCCGCCTGTGAAGTTGGGGATGAGTTCATTGGTATTCGATTCGATGCTGCCATGGATGGCTGGGGCGCAAAGCGCCGCTGTAATCAACATACGAAGCGGCGAGGGGTTTGGCGCCGTGATGTGTGTAACGATTTGTAAACCGCGAGTGCTCTAGATCGTCATCTTGAGCGGAGGCGTGCGAACGTTACATTCCTTTTTCTCCTTTTTCTGATTGTCGGCCTGAGAGCTCTTCCTGCGAGAGTTACATTCCTTTTTTTCAGTTGTCGTCCTGAGCGCTGTTCCTATGCGAGAGTACGTTCCTTTTTCCGATTGTCATCCTGAGCGCCGGCGTGGCGTCCTTTCTTGTCTGTCATCCTGAGCGGAGGCGTGCCGCCTTTCTTGTCTGTCATCCTGAGCGGAGGCGTGCCGTCCTTTGCACGCCGAAGTCGTAGGACCTCTACGCCCGTGTGATCTTTGACGGTGCTGTAGGGGTCCCTCGGCTCGCTGCGCTTCGCTCGGGATGACAAAACATAAAGAGTGCTCGCTGGGGATGACAAAACGTTAAAGGGTGCTCGCTCAGGATGACAAACGTTAAACGCGCTCGGTCGGAACGACAAAACACAGGTATTCGGCCGGGATGACAAGCGTTGAGAATATCGCTGCGCAACGAAGCGATCGCCGCAGCTCGAACAGGCCTTCATTCAGGCCAGCGTATAATCACTGGTTACACACATGATTCTGATCACACCAGGACTACTCACGTGAGCTCTCATACGCATATGCCTGGCCAACCGCAGCCGGGCCCGCAGCCTCTGCCCGGGGTCAACAGCATCATCGCCGTCGGGTCGGGCAAGGGCGGCGTCGGCAAAACCACGCTGGCCGTCAACCTCGCTATCGCGCTGGCGCGCATGGGCAACAAGGTCGGCTTGCTCGACGCCGACGTTTACGGCCCTAACGTTCCGCTCATGCTCGGCTCCAGCGAGCAGCCCAGCGTTGTCGGCGAAAATCGCATCCTGCCGCCTGAGCGCTACGGCATGAAGGTCATCTCTGTTGGCTTTCTCAGCCCGGGTGACAAGCCGCTGGTCTGGCGCGGGCCCATGCTGCATTCCATCATCAAACAATTTCTCAGCCAGGTGGAGTGGGGACAACTCGACTACCTCATCATCGATTTGCCGCCGGGCACGGGCGACGTGGTCATCTCGCTGGTGCAAACCGTGCCGTTGACCGGCGCGGTGGTGGTCACCACGCCCAGCGATGTCTCGCTGCAAGACGCGCGCAAGGCCATCGAGATGTTCAAGCAAGTGAAGGTCGATATCATCGGCATTGTCGAGAACATGAGCTACTTTGTGTGCCCGCACTGCCAGCACGAGATCGACATCTTCTCCAAGGGCGGAGGCCAGCGCACTGCGCAGCAATTCAGTGTGCCGTTCCTCGGCTCCATCGAACTCGACCCCGATATCCGCAAGGGCGGCGACAGCGGCCAGCCCATCGTGCTGGAAGGCGATCAGTCGCCGCACGCGAAGTCAATGTTCGCCTTCACGCACAAGGTCATCGAACGCGCGAAAGAGTTGCAGGAAACGTCGGGCGGCAGCGTGATCGAGATTCAGTAGCTATCAGCCGATTTCTCGCCGCATCACGATTCTGAAATCATTGCTTCCGGATATAATCGGTTCGTGAAACAGCCAGAAATCATCTTCGGAGTGGAAGAGTCGCCGGAGGGAGGCTACGAAGCCCGCGCGTTGGGCTACCCCATCTTTACGCATGCGGACTCCTTGGAAGAATTGCGGGAGATGGTGCGCGACGCCGTACGCTGCCACTTCGAAGCCGAGATGATTCCGTCCGTCATCCGACTGCATTTCGTTCGCGATGAGGTTATTGTTGCTTGAAATTGCCCCGCGAACTGAGCGGTACAGAACTCGCCCATCTTCTGGTTAAATTTGATTATCAGGTCACGCGCCAGGCTGGAAGCCATGTTCGGTTGACTTCGAACATGCGGGGACGGGAACACCACATCACTATCCCTGCGCATAAGAACTTGAAGGTCGGCCTCTCGCCGCCATTTTGAAAGACGTGTGCTCTTACCTGGAGATTTCCCGATCCGAGCTGGAGCGTGAGTTGTTTGATGGGTAGGCGCTATCCCGCCTCGCTTCCCTTCGCGGCACTTTTCAACGCGCCCTGAAACACACTCATTTCCTGGCTCGTCCCAATCGTAACTCGCGCGTAGTTCGGCATGGACGGCCAGACGCGGCCGATAACCACTCCCCGCCTCGCCAGATCGGCGATCAACTCTTTTCCCGGATGCTTGGTGTCCAGCATGAAGAAGTTGGCCTGCGAAGGAATGTACGAGTAGCCGTTGCGGTCGAGCCACTCGAAGGTTGCGGTGCGCACTTGCGCGTTGATCCGCTTGCGCTCAACGACCAGCGTGGGATTGTTCAGGCTGGCGGTGGCCGCGGCCACCGCCGTTACCGGCATGAAGTTGTAGCCGCCGTAATTATGGATCTTCTCCAGCAGCTCCGGCTTGGCAATCGCGAACCCGCAGCGCAGGCCAGCCATGCCATAGAGCTTGGAGAATGTCCGCAGCACCACGACATCTTTGCCGGCTTTGACCAGGTCGATCGAGGAAGGCGCATCAGTGAAGTGGATGTACGCTTCGTCCACCATCACGATGGAATTCTTCGGCTTGTTCGCGATCAGGTACTCGATGTCAGACGGGCTGGTCAGCGTGCCGGTGGGATTATTAGGCTGGCAAATGTAAAACAGTCCGGCATCGGGAGCAGCCGCCAGCATGGCCTTCACATCGTGCGCATAGGTTTTGGTAAGTGGGACGTTCACCACTCGTGCGCCCACGTTTTTGGCGGCGAACATTCCGGCTTCAAAGCCGGGATCGGCAGCCACATAGCTGGCCTTCGGCGAACAGAGGGCGCGTACGGTGAAGTTCAAGGGCTCGGTCGAACCGGGATAAATATCGACGTAATCGTCGCTGATGCCGACGCTTTTTGCGAATAGCTTGCTCATGGCCCGAGTGGAGTCCATCATGTAGCGTCCGCTCTGGGGGGTGATGGCGACGACGGCTTCCCGCGCTGCAGCGCAGGGGCCGAGCGGATTCTCGTTCGCGTTAATCAGCACCGTGTCTGCCGGATGGCTGGGAGCCTGGGCCAAGGCGAGCATCGGCTCAGTCACAATGCGCAAAGCCAGCGCTGCGGACGCCGCGGTGGAGACTTGCAAGAACGATCGGCGAGAGACGGGGGCGGAAGTTTGAGACGCCATGGGAGAGCTCCAGTGAAGCTTATCTTACGCCCGGCGCCCGAGCAGCAGTCGCGCCCTAAAGCGCGTTCGTCCCATTTCAGCCCTGGTCGGGATTGCCCAGAAATAGAAAATAATCTTACTGGTAAGACTGCCGCTGAATCTTACCGGTAAGATCATTATGTCCGGCGCGTCTTGACCCCCTTGAGCGAAAACGCGAAAGTTTTGGCACTCCACGTAGCAGAGTGCTAATCTTGACATAGGGCTACTTGCTTTCTAGAATACAAGTACTGTGTTGTATCTTATCGACTAAGATAAGTATCTATACAGCAATGGGTTAGAGTCCCGAGCGAAAATATGGCCACACCGCCGACCGGCATAGGAAAACGTGAACGCGAAATTCTGACGGCCATCGTGGAGACCTACATCTCCACGGGCGAGCCAGTTGGCTCGCGCACGCTGTCGCGCAACAATCGCGAGAACCTGAGTGCGGCCTCGATTCGCAATGTCATGGCCGATCTGGCCGACGCCGGATTCCTGGAGCAGCCGCACACCTCGGCCGGCCGAATTCCCACCGCCCAGGCTTACCGGTTCTATGTGAAGCAGTTGACCGGCGAAGCTCGCCTGTCCTCGGCGGACGAGAGTTTGATTCAGGGCAATTTGCAGGGCTCGCAGGATGTGCAGGAGTTTATGGAGCGCACCTCGCACGTGCTCTCGCTCATCTCCCACGGCGTGGGAGTGACGGTGAGTTCGGCTCCGGGCCAGCGCAACGCGCTGGAGCACGTGTACTTTCAGCGTATGGCCGACAAGAAGGTCCTGGCCGTAGTGGTGATGCGCAACGGAATGGTGCGCGATCGGGTGCTGCGGTTGAGCGATGACCTCGCAGTCAGCGATCTGGAAGCCGCCGCTGCTTACATCAATCAGAATTTCCGCGGCTGGGAGATGGAGTCGCTCCGCAGCGAGATTGAAAAGCGCATTCAGCAGGAGCGCAGTGAATACGATCGCCTGATGTCGTCGGTGGAGCAGCTCTATTCGCAGGGCGCGCTGTCGGGTGAAGGTCCGTCGCAATCGGTTTACGTGGAAGGCGCGTCGAACCTGGTGCTGACCGAGCAGGATAAAGAACGGTTACGGCAGTTGCTAGCCACGTTGGAAGAGAAACAGCGCGTCGTCGACCTGCTTTCAGCATATCTGGACACGCGGCAGGAAGCGGTCCGCGTGGTTGTGGGTCTGGAAGAGGCTATGCCGCATCTAAACAACTTCGTGCTGATTGGTACGCCGGCGCGCGTGGGCGACGAGGTCATGGGTTCGCTGGCAGTCATTGGCCCGACCCGAATGGATTACGAGCACACGATTACTGCCGTGTCGTACATAGCCCGTATGTTCGATCAACTCTGGAACGAGTCAACGTAGCAGGGCGCAGGCGCCACGGGTTGAGCTGCACTGACGGAGATTGTTTTGATCTGTCATCCCGAGTGAGAACGCGCCGAGGGATCTGCGGTTACGGGCTGGCCATCGCGCCGGTTTATCTCGGGGAAGTAAAAAACATATGCCACATAACAAACACAACGCGGGCTCTGATACGGAGTTGGAGCTGGATCACGAGCTGCCGCCGGCCGAGGGTGAAGAGCAAATCCCCCAGGCCAAGGAAGGACCGCAGACCGTTGCCGAGCTGGAAGCCGAACTGGAAAAGGCTCGCACCGAGCGTGCTGCGTTTCTGGATCGCGCGGCGCGGCTTCAGGCTGAGTTCGACAACTTCCGCAAGCGCAACGCGAAGGAGCAGCAGGAATACCGGGACTACGCGTTGGCGGACGCCTTGAAGACCCTACTGCCGATCCTCGACAGCCTGGATCGCGCGCTAAAGACCAATGCCGCCTCGGTGGAGGAATACCGCTCGGGCATCGAGCTCATCGACAAGCAGTTTCACGATGCGCTGGCGAAGATTGGCGTCCAGCCGGTGCCGGCGGAGGGCGAAGTGTTCGATCCCACGCTGCACCAGGCTATCCAAATGGTCGACACCGACGAAGCGGAAGACAATCACGTCATCGACGAGTTGCAGCGCGGCTACAAACTGAAAGAGCGCCTGCTGCGTCCGGCAATGGTGCGCGTCGCGCGCAACCCGAAATAACCGAATTGCAAGAGGAGTAGATTACTCTGGCCACGACAGTGAAACGCGATTATTACGAGGTCCTGGGAGTCTCGCGCACCGCAGTAGACCAGGAAATTAAGAGTGCCTACCGCAAGCTGGCGCTGCAATACCATCCCGACCGCAATCCCGACAATCCGGAAGCAGAAGAGCGCTTCAAGGAATGCAGCGAAGCCTACGCGGTGCTGGCGGATGCGGAGAAACGCGCGCGGTACGACCGCTTCGGCCACGCCGGCGTGGGCAACAACGGCGGCGCAGGCGGCTTCGACGCGACCGTCTTCAATGATTTTCACGACATCTTCGGCGACATCTTCGGATTCGGCGACATGTTCGGCGGCCAGGGCGGACGCCGGCGCTCGCGCGCCCAGCGCGGCTCCGATCTTCGCGAAGACCTTACGCTGGAGTTCGAAGAGGCAGTCTTCGGCGTCACCAAACAGATCGAAGTGCGCCGTCACGAAGAGTGCGATAAGTGCAGTGGCAGTGGTGTCGCTCCCGGCAAGGCGCCCATCACCTGCACCACCTGCGGCGGTCGCGGACAGATGCGCTACCAGCAGGGCTTCTTCTCGATCACCCGCGCCTGCAGCACCTGCGGCGGCTCAGGCAAGTTGATCGTCGATCCCTGCACCCAGTGCCGCGGACAGGGTCGCGTGACCCGCGACCGCACGGTTACCGTGAAGGTTCCCGCCGGAGTGGAAGAAGGCGCGCGCATTCTCTACTCGGGCGAAGGCGAAGCGGGCGCGTACGGCGGCCCTCCGGGCGATCTGTACGTGGTGCTGCACGCCAAGGAGCATTCCTTCTTTGAGCGCGAAGGCAAGAACCTCTATTGCGTGGTGCCGTTGTCGTTTACGCAGGCGGCGCTGGGCTCTGAAATCCAGGTGCCAACGCTGGAGAACGAACAGTCGCTGAAGATTCCTGAAGGCACCCAGACTGGCGCAACCTTCAAGCTGAAGAACAAGGGTGTCCCGGTGCTGAATGGCCACGGGCGCGGCGATTTGTTCGTCGAGGTAAACGTGCAGACGCCGGCGAAGCTGTCCAAGCGTCAGCGCGAATTGCTACAAGAGCTGCACACGACCATCTCGGTAGAGAACAAGCCGGTGAACCGCTCGCTGCTGGGCAAGGTGAAGGAAATCTTCGGGTGAGGCAGCCGTTGGCAGTTAGCGTTTAGCTCTTAGCCCTCAGTTTTTTGGGAAGACTCAATAACCGCGTTGCGGATAGAGCAGCGCCTCCATGCCGCGTCGAAACTAATATAAAATCCGATCGACTTTAGCCCCTCGATTCGGAGTGTAGGTGATTAGAGTTTTCTTTCAGCCGTCATGGGATGCTTAATACGGCTTCTCAACATTGACGAGAACAACAGGGGTCGAAAACGTACGAAAGGCTCCCACCGCATTGCTTCGAGGTTCGGCGCGTCCAGATATCACGAGGCATAACTAAAAGCTAAGAGCTAATTGCTAAAAGCTAATGGCTGCTTTCTTTGGATAAAGCCCTCCGCATCTACGCCTGGTTTTTGCTGGTGGTGACGGCACTGCCTGCTGCGGCGCGTTTGGCCAAGCCGCGCGAACTGGCACGCATCGTGATTCTGCGTTACCAGGATCCCAAGAAACGCAAGCGTGCCCGGATCGGCGGCGCAATCTATCTGGGGCTCTCCCTGTTTGCCCTCCCATTTTTGTTGCGTGCCCAGATGCGCCAGGAGCGCTGGCTGATCATGGCGGTGCTGGTCGGCGCGGTATCGGCGCTGGAGTTCCTGCTAAATAGCCGCATCTTCGACGAGGAAGCGCTGGCCCACCAGAATCGCATCTTCGGCGGCGTCTTCGCTGCCATGGCTATCGCCGTGGCTCTGCTACTCTTCACCCGATGACCCGCCGCCGTTGGATTGCCGACGAGTTCTCCGGGGATCGCGCCGCCCTGCTGGGCGCCCACGCCGCGCATCTGTCGCGCACGTTGCGCGCGCGAGTCGGACGGGAGTTTGAAGTCGCGTGCGGTGACCGGGTTCGCCGTGCAACCGTGGTCAGCGTTGCGGACGATCGCGTCGAGTTCGCTCTGGGCGAAGAAGTGGCAACGAGCCGCGTTGTACCAGTTACGCTGCTGCTGGCCGTCTTCAAATTCGATCGCATGGAGTGGGCGATCGAGAAGTGTACCGAGCTGAACGTCACGGCCATCGTTCCGGTGATTGCTCGCCGGACGGAAAAACATTTGGCCCTGGCGGCCGATAAGCGCGTGGAGCGTTGGCGCCGCATTGCCCTTGAGGCCTCGGAACAATCGCGAAGCACCGCGCCGCCGGAGATCGCCAGTCCGATGAAGCTGGGCGAGGCTCTGAAGATGGAAGCTGGGCTGCGAATCGTTCTGGCTGAAACGGAAAAAGAAGCTGGGTTGAGCGACGTTCTGCGCTCTCAGGGTGAAGTTGCGTCGTTGGCCCTGGCCGTCGGTCCTGAGGGCGGCTGGGCGGAAAATGAGTTGCGCGCCTTCGAGGATGCGCGATGGGTCGCTGCGTCGCTGGGTGAAACCATTCTCCGTGCGGAGACTGCGGCGATTACCGCTCTTGCAATCGCACGAGCGGAGATGTAGTGCGGTTGTCAGTTGTCAGCTTTTCAACTTCCCCCCTAACTGCTGTCATCCTGAGCGAGGAGCGCAGCGACTCGTCGAAGGACCTCTATTGCCGCTTTGTCTGCCCGTCGAGTCGAGACTCCGGAGCGCAGCCGTGTACTGACTTCGCGAACCGGGCGAAGTTGTGCGACAGATTCTCGCGGGAGTAGCGGTCCTTCGACTCACCCGCTGAAGCGGGTTCGCTCAGGATGACAGTCCCGGTTGAAAGTCTTAAGCTGGGACGCAAGCTGACAGCCGCCTTTACCCTCTTGCCAATCCGCCCCCCATGCCGGATAATGGTATCTTCGCTTTTTCTTCGTAATTGAGGACCGATGGCCAGCAACGGTAATCATTCCTTTGTTCCTACCGACGAGCAGCGACGGGCCATCGAGCATGTGCACGGGCCTATGCTGGTCGTGGCCGGTGCCGGTACGGGCAAAACGACCGTGCTGGCGCGCCGCATCGCGCATCTCATCCAAAGCGAAGCCGCGCGGCCGGACGAAATTCTTGCGGTCACCTACACGCGCAACTCGGCCGCTGAGCTGATTCAACGCGTGGCCGCGATTCTCTACTCTAAAGAAGGCCAGCAGTCGCTCTATCCCGAATTGGATCGATCAAAGGGCGTGCGCAAGCTCATCTCCAGCGGCTTGCAGGCCCACACGTTTCATTCCTATTGCTATCGGCTGCTGCGCGAGGCAGGCAACAAGTTCGAGTTGCTCGACGAAAACGATCTGTTCGTGTTGCTGCGCCGCCGGGTTGCCGATCTCAAGTTGCAGCACTACATCAAGGCTGCGGCGCCTGGAAAATTTCTCGCCGACCTGCTGAAGTTTTTCGGCAGCTGCCATGACGAGCTACGCACGCCCGGCGACTATGACCGTTATCTGGCGCAGTTAGAGCGCGGAGAGATTCCGCTGCCCCGCATGGCGAAGTCGAAGGACGCCGACGGCATGCCGGCGGCTGAGGTTCTTGGCCGCTGCCGCGAAGTGGCGCGCGCCTTTCGCTACGCGGAAGATCTGCTGCAACAGGAAGGTCTCGGGACTTTCGGACACATCATGACGCGTGCCGTTGATCTGCTCACGCGTCGGCAGTCGGTGCTGCAACGCGCGCAGCGCCGCGCACGCTTCATCCTCATCGACGAGTTCCAGGACTCCAACGTCGCCCAGATCAAACTAGCCAGCTTGCTGGCCGGCGAGGAAGCGAATGTTTTCGCGGTCGGCGATCCCGACCAGGCCATCTATCAATTTCGCGGCGCGACCAGCGACGCCTTCAACCAGTTCCTGAAGACGTTCGGTCCCGAGCGGGTGCAACGCGTCACCATGTCGGCCAATCGGCGCTCGACGCCGGCTATCTTGAGCTGCGCTTACCAGGCGATCAAGTGCAATCCGGAAATTCTCAGCGTGGGAGCGGACGTTGAAGGTTGGCCTCGCGTGCCGCTGAGCTGCGATCGCGCGCAACGAGAGCCGCTGCTGGAGGTTGCGTCGCCTGTCCGGGCGATTTCGCATAACGGCAATGAGCAAGAGGCCACATTTGTCGCAGACGCGATTCAGCAGATGCGGCGCCAGCGGCCGGGCATGAGGCTCAGTGACATCGCCGTTCTGTATCGCGGTCACTGGCATCGCGAGGAGATTGTAGGAGGGCTCACGCGGCGCGGAATCCCCGTTCGGGTCAAAGGCGCCGACCTGTTCGACACGCCCGAGCTGCGCGACGCTGTCTCTGTCCTGCGGCTGCTCGACGCCTCGCATCCGGTGGCGCTGTTTCGGGTCGCCGCCCTGCCGCAATTCATGGTCGATCCCCAACGCTTTCGCGCCGAACTGGCGCTGGCAGGCAATAACTTCTCCTCCGAGGCGCTGCTGGAATCGGTGCCGGGAGGCATGACGGTGGTCGAGACGATTCGTTCCGCCCGCCAGGAGCTTCTCGCCGCCAACAACCTGCTGGCGAATGCTCTGGAGATTGCGCGCCGCGCCTTCCGCCTGCCTGATTCTATGCCGCTGCGGCGTTTGCAGAACTTTGCCGATCGCTGGTGCAAGAAGCCGAAGCAGATTATTGGCGACGGAATGCTGCATGAGTTCCTGGAGTACATCGAGCTGTACCGCGAGGCCGGCGGCAACCTGGTAGAGGAAACCGACGAAGACGATCCCGTGGCGGCTCTTGAGCCGGGCGAACTGACCAACGCAGCGCTCGACGACGCCGTGCAGTTGATGACCGTTCATGCGGCCAAAGGGCTGGAGTTTCCTTGCGTCTTCGTTTTGCGCGTAGCGTCGCAGTCGTTTCCCAGCCCCTACAAAGAGTCGCTGGTGGAATTCCCGCAGCAGTTACGCAGCCGGAGTTCCGCCCTGGCTGCCGACCTAAAGACGCTGCACGAGCAGGAAGAACGCCGCCTGTTCTACGTGGCCATGACGCGCGCGATGGACGAGCTATACGTCTGCGGCAAAGCCGGGCGGGAGAAGAAGCAGCCTGCGCCTCCGCTGAAATACATGCGGGAGCTGGTGAGCCTGACGCACAGCTCCTTGAAGAACGCGATCCACTCACACTTGTTAGCCCCGGAAGAGATTCCGCGACTCCATGCCGCGGCCGAGCCTTCGCTCACGGTTTCGCAGTGGACGCAGTTGCCGCCCCGGGAAGACGCTCGCCTGCTCGAGCTCAGCGCAAGCGCGTTGCAGAGCTACGAAAATTGCCCGCTGGCTTACAAACTGAAGGTCGACTGGCGGCTTCCGGAAGACGCAACCGCTGCCCTGCAGTTTGGCAGCGCGATGCACCTGGCGCTCAAAGCCTATTACGATGGCGTGCAGGCGGGACGCGCGCCAGATCTGGCGACTGTCATCGCCTGTTTCCACGACGAGTTCGCCAAAGCGAAGATCGACGAGCCTTTCCAGCGCGAGCTTTACGAAAAAGACGGCTGCGCGCAACTTGAAGCGTTGCTTCAGTCGGAAAACGCCCAGCCTCGAGGCAAGGTCCTGCACACAGAACATCGCTTCAAGATCGAGATCGGGGGAGCGCGGGTTAGAGGCAGGCTCGACCGGCTGGACGAAGTGGCTCCCGGCGAAGTCGTCGTAGTCGATTACAAAACCGGCAAGCCGAAAACGCAGGAAGAGGCCGACAAGAGCCTTCAGCTTTCCGTTTACGCGCTCGCGGCTAAGAGCCTGGGTCATCAGCCGTCATCACTGGTCTTCATTAATTTGCAGAACGGCGCAGCCGTCTCCTCGCAGCGTTCTCCAGAACAGCTGTTGGAAGCCGAGCGCAAGATAGCAGAAATTGCCGCCAAGATTGCAGCCGGTGAATTTGAACCCGTCCCCGGCGCAGGATGCGCCTGGTGTTCCTATCACAGCATCTGTCCAGCACAAGAGGCGCCACTGCCTCGACCATCGGCCGAACTCGCTGCCAAAGTGAATTGAAGCCGCGTCTCTGCGACGAACGCCACGCGAATCGCTCCAACCAAAACGTAATCACAAAAGCGAAGGGGACGCTTTCGCGTCCCCCAGTTCACTACGGTCGAAGACTGTTTAGTGCTTCTTGGTCTTCTTTGCAGCCTTCTTAGCCTTCTTTGCAGCCTTTTTCGTTGCCATTGTTTCTATTCTCCCTTTCCATTTGTCATGGAACATTGCGACATTCACATCATCGCAATTTGTTAGTTGTATAGAGTTAATGAAAAAAATAGTCAAGCAAAAAACGCGCATCAAAATGCGCGCGACGTCCGCTCACGACACATATCTTCGCCGCCGCAACGCAATCATCCGCTGCCGTCGTCTTCGCGCGTTCGCGCACTCTGTTTTCGATGTGCATGAAACCCGCATGAATACAGGCTATTTCAAAACGTGAAGAATCGCGCCACTCAATGCGTCGTGGCACGCGTGCGCCATCATGCCGGTGCGAAGGCTCTTTCGCCACCAGGCGAGTAATCCAAACATTAATCCAAAAATTCCGATCAGAATCATGCGCGCGACGCCTTCATAGCCGTGTGACGCTCCGAAGACGAATGCCGAAATGACTACGCCGAACAGCGTGGAGCCTGCGGCAGCCGCGAACTGCCGCTGCAAATATCCGCGGAAGATGACCTCTTCGCAAAAACCGGCGGTCGCGCTCACGCAGAACCACACCGCGAGATCGAGACTAGACTGCGGCGTCAGAAATCCGAGTTGGCGGCGCATGCTTTCGATCTTGCCGGCCTGGTCGAGATGCATCAGCTTGGCTCCCGCTCCGAGAACGAACATGGCGATCACCCAGAAGGTTCCGGCATAGACCACGTCAAGACAGAAATCTTCCAGCGTCGCCCAGCGGCCGCCGATCAACTCGCGCAGCCGAATGCGTTTGCGAATGCCGAGCCAGATGAACCCGACCAGGATCCACTCCCAGGCCATGGTCCAGAGATACTGTGGTATCCGGCTGTTGCTGGCGAGCGGATGTTCGCCGCGCGTACCGTTAAGAGAGGCCGACAACAGCAGCGCGACGAGGATCGCGGTGTGCCACCACGGGGCCAACAGGCGATGGCTACGAGGCGGCGTTAATTCAGTTTGCGGAGGGATTTGTGCGTCCGTGGCCAAAGTAACACCATCTTATAATGTTCCCTACGCAATCCATTGAGGAGAGATTCATGGCACTTTTAGAGGATGTAGTTATCGTTTCGGCGGTACGCACTCCAGTCGGCAAGTTTCAGGGCTCGCTTTCGGATTTCACTGCGCCCCAACTGGGCGCCATCGTCGTGCGCGAAGCGGTGAAGCGCGCCGGCATCGATCCCGCCGCGGTAGACGAATGCATTATGGGCAACGTGGTTTCCGCGGGGCAAGGACAGAACGGCGCTCGCCAGGCGGCGCTGGGCGGCGGACTGTCCGACAAGGTCAGCGCGATGACCATCAACAAGGTTTGCGGCTCCGGCCTGAAGGCGGTGGCCCTCGCCCAACAGGCGATCCAGACCGGTAACTCGCAAATCGTTGTGGCCGGCGGCATGGAGAGCATGACCAACGCTCCTTATCTCCTGCAGAACGCGCGCAAGGGATTCCGCCTCGGCGATCAGAAGGTGATCGACTCCATGGTGCATGACGGCTTGTGGGATGTGTACAACGACTATCACATGGGCAATACCGGCGAGAACGTCGCCGAGAAGTACAAGATCACTCGCGAAGAGCAGGACGAATATGCTCTCAACTCCCATCGCAAGGCCGTAAGTGCCATCAAGGAGTGCCGCGTCAGGGACCAGATCGTTCCGGTTGAGCTTCCCTCGAAAAAGAAGGGCGCACCGCCCGTGCTGTTCACCAAGGACGAGTCGCCGCGTGAGGATACGACCATCGAAGCGCTACGCTCGTTGAAGCCGGCCTTCAAGAAAGACGGAACGGTCACGGCCGGCAATGCGCCCGGAGTGAACGATGGCGCTGCCGCACTGGTTGTGATGTCGGCCGCGAAGGCGAAAGAACTTGGCTTAAAGCCAATGGCGCGGATCGTCGCGCAGGCGACCAGCGGCCTCGCACCGGAGTGGGTGATGATGACGCCGGTTGAAACCGTGCGCCAGCTCTGGAAGAAGACGGGCTGGAAGAACGAGGACGTCGACTTGTACGAAATTAACGAGGCGTTCTCAGTAGCGGCGATTGCGGTCACGCGCGAGCTGGGGCTCGACCTCAACAAAGTAAATGTAAATGGCGGAGCCGTGGCGTTCGGGCATCCCATTGGCGCCAGCGGCGCGCGCATCCTGACCACGCTGGTGTACGAGATGATCCGTCGCGACGTGCATAAGGGCATCGCAGCACTGTGCCTGGGTGGCGGAAATGCGGTAGGGCTGGCGGTGGAGCGGTAGGAAGGACGTTTTTCGCTTGGCTCTTGGCTTTTAGCTGTTGACCTTTAGCGTGGCCGTCGCGTTTGGCCGCAAAGGTCTTTCGCTCTTGAGCGCGATATTGGAAGCGGCGCAGC
The DNA here is from genome assembly GCA_963769235.1 of uncultured Acidobacteriaceae bacterium. Classification (GTDB taxonomy): domain Bacteria; phylum Acidobacteriota; class Terriglobia; order Terriglobales; family Acidobacteriaceae; genus Bog-257. The sequence continues at coordinate 142,954 of CAVYKW010000002.1, forward strand.
GCTCGGCGGCGCCGCTTTCATCCCTCCAATTTGTCATCACCAGGCGACTCCAGTCGCCGAGGGATCTGCTAATGCTTTCCCGCAAACGCTCCATTCGCCCTACATCCTCACTTGCGCTCATGGTGAATTCGAAATACCTGTGCCCATTCACCATCCTTTTGCAGAAACACGGCAAACCTGTAGGCATCGTTCCCATCCCGCACCCGCGTTGATCGCACCTGACCGACCTTGCCATTCACGTGTGAGATATCGAAGTCCTGGTGTACCGTCTTGCCGTCGGGATCGGAGGTAGCTGTGCCAATCGTCAGCTCGCCATCCGAGCTGGTGTAGTAGAAGCCGATCGTCTTGGTTGCGGGATTGAAAGCGTAGAAGCCGTTGTTGTGAGGCTTCCCGTTGAAGTTGGCGTTGAACTCGATAGCTTGGTGGTTGGCGGACCAGCGGATGCAGTTTTCCACGTGAGTGACGCTGGCGTCGGATGGGTCTTTGACGTCGGTCACCCAGGTTCCACCCACGAGCCAGGCGACGGGCGCAAGCGTCTCGTCGGCATTCAAAGCGGCCGAGGCATTGGATTGTGCCAGTCCGTTGGCGGCGAAAAGCGTCATCGCCAGAAACATCGTTGCAAACAGCGATCGAAGCATAAGCGTTCCTTTATCGGAGTGGCGCGATTCTCCCATTCGAGCCGAGATGCCGCAAGCAAAATGAGACAAGCCGCCGCTTGAGGCTGATGCGTTGCGTTCGGCTGCTCAGTCGCCGGCATCCCCACAAGCCTGTTCGTTGCCTTCAGGGACCTACACCCTTCAAACGGTGTTAAGCCGATGCCTGTCACGGAATCGGACTACCTGTGAACAGCATCGATACATAGCAGTATGCTTGCGCAGATATCATTCCAGTTGGGCGCCCGCGTCCCTGCAGTTATTGCCTCCAGCCGTGCGCCCGCTTATTGCAACTCAATCAGATATTTCGCTTGGCCATCGCGGCCAAGCTTCCGGAGATAGCCATGAAGATAGCCAACGACGTTACCGAACTGATCGGACACACTCCCCTGGTAAGGCTTAACAAGGTCACCGCCGGCACGGAAGCCACAATAGTGGCCAAGCTGGAGAGCATGAATCCGTGCAGCAGTGTGAAAGACCGTATCGGCGTGAGCATGATCAACGAAGCCGAGAAGGCGGGAAAGATTCAGCCGGGCAAGACGGTTCTGATCGAGCCCACCAGCGGTAACACCGGTATCGGGCTGGCATTCGTGGCCGCAGTGAAAGGCTACAAACTCATTCTGACGATGCCGGAGACGATGAGTACCGAGCGACGGGTTCTGCTGCGCGCCTTCGGAGCCGACCTGGTGCTGACGCCTGGACCGAAAGGCATGAAGGGCGCCATAGCCAAGGCCAACGAACTGGTGGCGTCGACGCCGAACAGCTACATGCTGCAGCAGTTCGATAATCCCGCCAATCCTAAAATTCATCGTGAGACCACCGGCCCGGAGATTTGGGACGATACCGACGGCAAGGTCGACATCCTGATCTCAGGCGTCGGCACGGGGGGAACGCTCACCGGAGTTTGCGAATACATCAAGCCTAAGAAGCCTTCATTCAAGGCCATTGCCGTGGAACCGGTCGAGAGCCCGGTGCTCTCCGGCGGCCAGCCCGGTCCTCACAAGATTCAAGGTATCGGCGCGGGTTTTATTCCAAGCATTCTGCGCACCGACTACGTCGATGAAGTAGTGCAGGTTTCGAGCGACGATGCCATTTCGATGGCGCGCCGTTTGGCCAACGAAGAAGGATTGCTGGTCGGCATCTCGTCGGGCGCGGCTGTGCAGGCGGCCCTGCGAGTCGGGCAGCGTCCAGAAAATGCAGGCAAATTGATCGTGGTGGTGATACCTTCGTTCGGCGAGCGGTACCTGAGCAGCGTTCTCTTTGAGCAACTGCGGAACGAGGCGCTGGCTCTGCCAACCGCCGAGGTTACAGTGTGAGCATCCTCTCCTGCGTACGAGAAGACATCGCCGCGGTACTCGACCGCGATCCCGCGGCGAAGTCTGGGCTGGAGGTGGTGATGCTGTACTCCGGCCTGCATGCGCTGTGGAGCTATCGCGTGCATCATTGGTTGTGGATGCATGGCTGGCGATTTCTGGCGCGCATGATGTCTCAGTTCACTAGACTGCTCACCGGAATCGAGATCCATCCCGGAGCGGAGATTGGCAAACGCTTCTTCATCGATCACGGGATGGGCGTAGTTGTCGGCGAGACCACGATCATCGGCGACGACGTCACGCTTTACCAGGGCGTAACTCTCGGCGGCACTGGAAAAGAGACCGGCAAGCGCCATCCTACGATTCTCAACAATGTGGTGGTGGGCACGGGCGCGCGCGTGCTGGGCAACATCACCATCGGCGAGAACAGCCGCATCGGCGCTGGATCGGTCGTGCTGCGCGATGTGCCGGATAATTCGACGGTGGTCGGCGTGCCGGGACACATCGTGCTGCGCGAAGGCAAACGCGTGGTCATCACCGATCCCAAGCAGATTAACGACCCGTTGTCAGAGGCACTCGCTGCCGTGGCCAACGAGGTCAAGAAGCTGAAGGAAGAGGTGCGCGAGTTACAGGGCCGCGAGCTGGTAGCCAATGACGGCTACGACAAACTGCAACAAGTGATCGAGATCGACTATCAGATTTGAAAGACCGAGGTTCGTTATTCGCGGTTCGCCATAGGCGCGAGCGCCGGAGTCCGGGCCTTTTTGCAAGCTTCCTTAAGTAAGAGTTCCGCTAAGAATAGTCGCCGCTTATCCCCGATGCGTTAGTTTGGGTGAGCCGCTAGTACGGTCCGATAATGCCACCGATGTTGCGTGACGCCGGAAGGCTGGTCGTCCTGCCGCGCTGGCAACCGTGGTCGGCCCGATGATCGAGCAAATCGTAGAGGGCCCTGAGTTCGGCGCGTGACAATTCCTCTTCCCGGGCTGAGGTGAGGGTATCTTTCGCAAGAAGCTCGGCGCGCTGCCGCCGCACGTCGATAAAAGCCTGCTCCAGTTTTTCAAATTCTTCGCATGGCATGCGGCAATAGTAAACCCTAATAATGCCGGGAGGCAGCATCCGCATCGTCGCTGCCGAGATCATCCAGCCGACGCTTAGGCTTGCGCAACCTCAAGGTTTCGCCCGAGTTTTCAACATCTGCGGCGGAAACAGCAATCCCTGCGACTGCTATAATCCGCGCAGTTCCCCTGTCATGACGGAGCCGTCCACACCTCTCATGCGGCAATACGCCGCCATCAAGAAAGAACACCCCAGCGCGCTCTTGTTCTTCCGCCTGGGTGATTTTTATGAGCTATTCTTCGAGGACGCGGTGGTCGCCGCGCGCGAATTGCAGATCACGCTGACCTCGCGGAATAAAGAGAAGGACACGGCGATTCCGATGTGCGGCGTGCCTTACCATTCCGCCGACAATTACATTGCCAAGCTCATTCGCAAGGGCTTCAAGGTCGCCATCTGCGAGCAGATGGAAGATCCGCGCATCGCCAAGAAGCTGGTGAAACGCGAAGTGACCCGGGTGCTGACGCCGGGGACCGCCGTTGATTCGCACCTGGGCTCGGAGGAAAACAACTTTCTGGCCTGCGTGGCACGAGCGGGAAACGCGGCCGGATTTGCGGCGCTCGACCTATCAACCGGCGAATTTCGCGCTACAGAATTTCAGGGCGACGATGCGGAACGGCGCATTCGTGAAGAACTGCTGGTACTGCGCCCGCGTGAGGTACTGTTCGCCTCTTCGCTGCCGCTGTTCGATCAGCAACGTCCTTCGTCGCCGCAACCTGCCGCCGCTCCGCGCATGGCGTCGCTGGAAAACGCAACTTGGGCCGAGACGCCGCTGGAGGACTGGGTTTTTGCGCCTGACTACGCGATTCCACAGGTGGAGAACCACTTCGGTGTGCTCTCGCTGGAGGGATTCGGGCTCGCTAACCGTGCTGCCGCGGCAACGGCAGCGGGCGCTATCCTACATTACGTTCGCAGCACGCAGCGCGGCTCGCTGGTTCACGTCGACCGCATCGGTTTTTACGAGCGGCAGAACTGCCTGGTGCTGGATGCCGTTACGGTCCGCAACCTCGAACTGATTGAGCCGCTGTTTTCCGGCTCGGGTGACAACGCCACACTCTTCCGCTGCCTCGACAGCACGGTGACGCCAATGGGCAAGCGCCTGCTGCGCGCCTGGATGCTGCGTCCCTCGATCGACGCCGCCGAAATCGATCAACGCCTCGATGCAGTCGATTGCATGGTGCAGGATCTTGTCGGTCGTGAAGAGCTGCGCCGGTCGATGGAAGGCATCCTCGACCTGGAACGGTTGCTGAGCCGGGTTACCTTGGAAACCGCGAATCCTCGCGACCTGCTGGCCCTGGCAACATCGCTCGCAAAACTGCCAGGCGTACGAACAACGCTGTCGCGCTTCCCGTGCGATCGATTACAGACACTGCACGCGCAGTGCGATGAACTCGCCGACTTGCACACACGCATCGTTTCGTCACTGGAAGACGAGCCGCCGTTAACCTTATCCGATGGAGGCGTCGTCCGCGCGGGCGTGGATGCGGCGCTCGACGAGCTGCGCGATCTTAACCACAACAGCAAGCAGTACATCGCGCAGATAGAACAGCGCGAACGCCAGCGTACCGGTATTGGCTCGCTCAAGGTCAAGTTCAACAGCGTGTTTGGTTATTATCTTGAGATCTCGAGAGCCAACCTGCATCTTGCGCCGCCGGACTACGAGCGCAAGCAGACGCTGGTGAATGCCGAGCGCTTCACGACTCCGGAGTTGAAGGAGTACGAAGCCAAGGTGCTGGACGCGCAGGAAAAGATGATCGAGATCGAGCGGCGACTCTTCGCTGAACTGCGGTCGGCTATCGCCGCCGAAGCACGTCGCATCCGGCAAACCGCGCTCTCGCTGGCCGAAATCGATGTGTTGGCCAACTTCGCTTCCCTGGCGGCTAACCGCAATTATTGCCGGCCCAAGCTTGTTGCGGGATCGACCACACGCACCGGGGTTGCAGACGGTGGCATCAGAGAAGGCAGCGGCGATATTGAGATTGTGGAAGGCCGGCATCCGGTCATCGAGCAACTGGAGATCAGCGGCGTTGCTGACCGCTTCGTATCCAATGATTTGTTTCTCAACCCCACAACGCATTCCATTCTGCTCATCACCGGCCCAAACATGGGCGGCAAATCCACCTACCTGCGACAGGCAGCGCTGATCATCCTGATGGCCCAGATGGGATCGTTTGTGCCGGCACGTTCCGCGCGCCTCGGCCTGGTAGACCGCATCTTCACGCGCATCGGCGCTGCCGACAACCTCGCCCGTGGGCGCTCGACCTTCATGGTGGAGATGACGGAGACGGCGGCGATTCTCAACACCGCTACAACCCGATCATTGATCCTGCTCGACGAAGTTGGCCGCGGCACCGCAACCTACGATGGTCTCGCAATAGCGTGGGCCGCCATCGAGTACATTCACGCCAACACGCGCGCCAAAACCCTGTTCGCCACGCATTATCACGAGCTGACCGAACTGGCTAACCGGCTCAGCGGCGTTAAGAATTATCACGTGTCCGTGAAGGAGAGCGGCGGGGGCATTGTCTTCTTGCGCAAGGTGGAAGAAGGGGCCGCGGATAAAAGTTACGGCATCGAGGTGGCGAAGCTCGCCGGGCTGCCCGCTGACGTCGTTCACCGTGCCCGTGAGGTTCTGGCCGAACACGAGTGCGCTGAGCGCAACGCAGTAAAGCATCTAGCGCGAGACGAGGCCGGCGAGTCCGGTCCCATGCAGCTGACCATTTTTACGCCGCTCTCGCAGAAGATTGTTGATCGCCTGAAGGAAACTGATTTGGACCGCCTCAGCCCGCTGGAGGCGTTGAACCTGCTGCACGAACTCAAGAAGCAGATGGAGTAGAGCGACCGACGTTGCGATTCGCTGGCCGGCGCCGCAGAGACTGTGCGGGCGTGGATCTTGCAAGACAGCTCTTTGCCAGATGCCCGGATTTTTCGAGAATGGCGCTCGGTTGCGCGCACCAGTCTACATACCTGATTTCCTGTCCTCCTCGCGTTACACTCGTCTATTCCTTATGGCTTTTAAACGCAGCATTGAACTTCGCCGGCAGGTCGGACAACTGCTCATCATGGGATTCGACGGCACCACTATGTCGTCGCGCCTCCGCATCATGCTGGACAAGCTTCAGCCCGGCGGCATCATACTCTTCAAGCGCAATCTGGAGCACGCCGAGCAGACGCACGCCCTGTTGCGCGAGGCGCAAAAGGCTAGCGCTTCGCCGATGTTCCTGTGCGTGGACATGGAGGGGGGTACGGTCGATCGCCTGCGCGATGTGATTGCGCCTATCCCGTCCGTCGCCGAAGTCGCGGCGTCAGGTTCGAAGAAACTCTGTCGCAAGCATGGACGGCTTATCGGATCCGAGGTTCGGGCCCTCGGATTCAACACTGACTTCGCGCCCGTGCTCGACCTGCATTTTGAAGCATCAAACAGCGTCCTGACTTCGCGCACAGTTTCCGCAAATCCAAAGCAGACCGTTGCATACGCGCACGCTTTTTTGCGAGGCCTGGACGATTGCGATGTGCTGGGTTGCGGCAAGCACTTCCCCGGCCTGGGCGAAGCGAATCTCGATACCCACGCCGAGCTTCCATCGATCGACAAGCCGGCGAAGCGCCTGTGGAAGGAAGATCTGCGCCCTTATCGCAAGCTGCGGCGCGAGTTGCCATTCGTCATGGTGGCGCACGCAAGTTATCCCCAGGTCACGAGGGACAGCACGCCGGCATCGCTCTCGAAAAAATGGATGACCGGGATACTGCAGAAGAAGATCGGTTACCGCGGCCTCATCATTACGGATGATCTCGACATGGGAGGCGTGCTGGCGGCTGCCTCGATTGAAGATGCGGCGATTGCGACCTTGCGCGCGGGCGCCGACATGTTTCTGGTCTGCCAGAAAGAAGAAAGCGTGCGACGCGCGTTTGAAGCAGTGTTGAAGCAGGCCGAGCGCGATGAGAAGTTCGCCGCGCTCGTAGCGAAAAAATCCGAACGGGTTCTCCAGGCAAAGAAAAAGTCCAAGGCTCTTCAAAAGTCGATGCCACCTTCGCCTTCGCAGAAGGTTGTCGAGCGCCTGACTCGCAACATCTGGAAATTCAGCGAAGAGGTACGGTTGCGCAACTTATCGCTTGAGGTGAAGGGGTGATCGTCGCTGGAGTCATGAGCGGCACCTCGGCCGACGGGATCAATGTCGCGCTCGTCCGCATTCAGGGCCGTGGATTCCGCTCCCGGCTCGAACTGCTGGCGCACTACGAGTTTGCTTATCCCGGTGATGTCCGCCGGTTGATTCTGTCGACAATGAATGCCGCTTCGGCACGTGTCGCTGACCTGTCGCGACTGAGCTTCGCGCTAGGCGAACTGTACGCGGCCGCGGTCCGCACGGCACAGCGGCGTGCACGGCTGGAGTGTGAGCTGGTCGGCTGTCATGGGCAGACAATCTACCACCAGGGCAACACGAAGCCTTTCCTCGGCCAGCGCGTTGCCTGCACCTGGCAAACGGGTGAGGCAGCGGTGATCGCGGCTAAAATCGGGGTTCCCGTCATCTCGGATTTTCGTCCAGCTGACATCGCCGCAGGCGGCAAGGGCGCACCGCTGGTTCCCTTCCTGGACTACGTGCTTTATCGTCATCGGCGCTATGGTCGCATCGTGCAGAACCTTGGCGGGATCGGCAACCTGACGGCGATCCCGCCCCGGGCCCTGCCCGAGCAACTGATCGCCTTCGACACCGGCCCAGGCAACATGGTGATTGACTCTGTCGCCCAACACTTCTTCGACAAACCTTTCGATCGTAATGGCCGCTTGGCGGCGCGGGGCGAGCCCATCGAGCGGGTGCTGCGCGAGCTTTTGCGCAATCCCTTCTTTCGCCAGAAGCCTCCCAAGACCGCCGGGCGCGAACAGTTTGGTCGTGAGTTTGTGCGCGAACTTCTACGCCTTTGCCGGCGCGCTGACGGGAACGATGTTATTGCCAGCGCAACGGCACTCACGGCTCGCTCGATCGGTATCGCGGTTCAAAAATTCGTGTTACCGCTCGTGGATGGCAAGGGTGCAACGCCCGGCCGCTTCCGTGAGATCGTGGTGTCCGGTGGAGGAACCAAGAACGCGACGCTGATGGGCATGATTCGCGATGAGATGACGCCTCTAAAGATTCGCGTTCGCACCACCGACGATTTCGGGATGCCCTCCGAGGCCAAGGAGGCGGCGGCGTTTGGGTTGCTGGCTTACCAGACCTGGCGGCGCCTGCCGTCGAACGTTCCTTCTGCGACGGGTGCGAAGCGACCGGCAATTCTGGGCAAAGTCAGCTATGCGTAGAGCTTTCTTCACCACGGGGAACACGGAGCGCACGGGGAAAACCCAAAGCTTGTTTACCACAGAGGCACGGAGACACAGGAAAAAAGCTGCGAGCGACAAATGCCGGAGAACAACATCAAACACGTCAGCATTATCGGCGTGGTATCGCCTTCGTTGCCCCTCTATCTTTTCGTCTTCTCTTTGCCTCTGTGTCTTTGTGGTGATCTTCCTCGCCGGCTGTACGAAGAAGCCTGATCCCAACACGCTGGTGATGATCATCGAAAGCAGCCCGACCAACCTCGATCCGCGGGTGGGCGTGGATGCGCAGTCGGAACGTATTGGCGAGTTGCTATTCGACTCGCTGGTTCGACGCGACAGCCATTTCGACTTGCACCCGTGGCTGGCGGATAGCTGGGAAATACCCGATCCGCTAACCTACGTGTTCCACTTGCATCACGGCGTTCACTTCCACAACGGACAGGCGCTGACCTCGCGCGACGTGAAGTGGACTTTCGATTCCCTGCTCAGCGGCAAGCTGCGCAGCGCCAAGGCCAGCACCTACGCAGAAGTGAGCCGGATTGACGCTCCCGACGATTACACCGTCATCTTTCACTTGAAGCAACCCTACGCTCCCATGCTGTGGAACCTTTCCGATGGTGCCATCGGCATCGTGCCTTACGGCAGCGGCGAAGACTTCAATCGGCGTCCCGTGGGTTCGGGTCCCTTTCGCTTCGTCAGCACGCAACAAGACCGGAACGTCATCGTCGAGCGCAACCCAAACTACTGGGCCACCCCCGCCAAGCTCGATCGGGTCGAATTCAAAGTCATCCCCGATGCCACCACGCGTGCTCTCGAATTGCGCAAGCGGAGCGCCGATATTGCGATCAACTCGCTGGTCGCTGACACGGTCGTCACCCTGCGACGTGATCGCGATCTCACGGTGATGGAACAACCAGGCACAATCTATGCTTACATAGCACTCAATCTGCGCGATCCGATTCTGAAGGACGTGCGCGTGCGCCGCGCCATCGCCTACGCCATCGATGTGCAGCCCATCGTTCATTACCTGCTGCGCGATGAAGCACGTCCGGCGTATAGCGTTCTGCCGCCGCAACACTGGGCTTATGACGGCGATGTCGCTCGCTATCCGCATGATCCGGAGCGTGCGCGGCAACTGCTCGATGCCGCCGGTTATCGGCCGGTCAACGGCATACGCTTCCACGTCACCATGAAGACTTCGACCGAAGAGTCCACTCGTTTGCTGGCGGTGGTGTTGCAGCAGCAGTTGCGGCAGGTAGGCATCGCCCTCGACATTCGCACCTTCGAGTTCGCCACATTTTTGGCCGATGTGACCAAAGGCGCCTATCAGATCCACTCGTTGCGCTGGGTAGGTGGCAATCTCGATCCCGACATCTTTGAGCATCTGTTTGATACCGGCAGCTTCGCTCCCAAGCGGGCCAACCGCACCTTCTACTCGAATCCTAAAGTGGATGAATTGATTCGCGAGGGCCGCAGCACGCTCGACCAGCAAAAGCGTAAGGCAATCTACGACCAGATCCAGCAGATCCTTGCCGAGGACCTGCCCTACATCAATCTCTGGTATCTCGACAATGTGTTGGTGCACACAAATCGTGTACACGGCATCGAGATCGGGCCTTCCGGCAACTATGATTTTCTGCGTACGGCGGAGCTCACGCGCTGAGGAAGCGAACCTCGTAATGCGTGTTACCATCGAAAATATCTAGCGCCCTAAAGGACCATCACCCCTTGCGAATACTCTTCGTCGGAGACATCTTCGGCCGGCCCGGCCGCACCATCGTGCATGAGCGTCTGCCTGAGCTGCAGAAGGAGCACGCAGTCGATCTCACCATCGCTAACGGGGAGAATGCCGCCGGCGGTTTCGGTATCACGCCACAAATTGCTGAGGAACTTTTCGAGCTGGGCATCGACGTCATCACCACGGGCAATCACGTCTGGGACAAGCGCGAGATCATCGACTACATGAACTCGGCTAATGGCAACGAGGCATCGCTGGCGCGACGGGTGTTGCGGCCGGCGAATTATCCGCAAGGCTCCCCGGGGTTCGGCTGGTATCAGGGTCGTAGCCGGGGCGCCGTAACTTACGCCGTCATCAATTTGCAAGGACGAGTCTTCATGGCCAACAATGACGACCCGTTTCGACTTGCCGACGAATTGCTGAAGCGGATTACGGCGAAGGTCATCCTGGTCGATATTCACGCGGAAGCTACGTCAGAGAAAATTTCTCTTGGCTGGTATCTCGAGGGGCGAGTGACCGCAGTGCTGGGTACGCACACGCATGTTCCCACTGCCGATGAGCGCGTGCTGCCGGGAGGAACCGCGGTGCAGACCGATGTCGGCATGACAGGACCGTACGACAGCGTCATCGGGGTGCAGAAAGAATTGATCCTGCAACGCTTTCTCACCAACATGCCGGGACGATTTGAGCCCGCAACCGATGACGTGCGCCTCTGCGCGACGCTGATCGATTGCAACCCCGAAACCGGACGAGCCACGGCGGTGCAACGTATCCTGCTGCGTCAGGAGTAGCTGATTGCCGTCAGCTATCAGCTGTCAGCGATCAAAGTGTTGACCATGGCTTGACTACCAGCCAGACTTTTGTGGGCATTTTTCGCATTTCCCCAAGTACCTTTTTCCCTTGAATTGTCCTTACGAACAGCCTCACGGCCGTGAGGAATCTGTTTTTCCGCACATCGCCGCAACGCTGAAGAAGCAGATTCCTCGCTGCGGTCGCTCTTAGCTCTTAGCTCTTAGCTCTTAGCGAAAAACGAAGAGCGAAAACTTTTCAGCTGACGCTCCGCCAACGGTAGTTGCCACCTGCCCGTTGCTGCTTTACTCTTCTCACGCATGTCCTACTCCGACGAATTATGGATGGAGGAAGCGTTGCGCGAGGCGCAGCGAGCACTCGCCTTGGGAGAGGTGCCGGTGGGGGCCGTGGTGGTGCATAACGGTCGCGTGGTCGGGCGCGGATGCAATCGCCCAATCACTGCTCACGATCCCACAGCTCATGCTGAAATTCTTGCGCTGCGCGAAGCGGGCCAGACTATCGGAAACTATCGGCTACTCGATTGCGATCTGTACGTGACGATCGAGCCCTGCACCATGTGCTCGGGCGCCATTACCCATGCCCGCGTTCGTCGCCTGATCTACGGCGCGGAAGATGCAAAGGCGGGCGCTGTGCACTCCATGCTGCAAGTGCTCAATCATCCCAAGCTCAATCATCAGGTTGAGGTACATTCAGGAGTGCTGGCCGCCCGCTGCATGGACTTGTTGCAGGCGTTTTTTCGCGGTAAGCGTGAAGAGCGCGCCGGGGAAGCCGCGCCTCGCTGAACCGTCACTTTGGCCGATGCCGCAAAAGCTCTGCTATCATGGAACCAGCAACCACGTAATCCCCGCGCGGAGAGGTGCGTGAGTGGTTGAAACGAGCCGCCTCGAAAGCGGCCATACCTTGACGGGTATCGGGGGTTCGAATCCCCCCCTCTCCGCCAGCCTTTCGGCTTTACCCAGAGGACTCCGAATTACCGTCTCACACCCTATTTGTATCGTCGCGCCTCAAAACTAAAAATCGCGCTCTTTGGCCATTGCGCATCGCCAATCACAATTCTTGTGTATCTCGTGTCGGGGACGCCCATTGTCCGCAGCGGCACCCGCACTTCGAGGAAGTGGCCCCCAGCCTGAATCAATGGATCTGGATCTGGGCCTGCCCACGCCTGGAAGATCATCTTGCCTTTGCGGGCCAGCATAAGCCAGTACGCCACATAAGGTGACTGTTGGCGCGGCCATTTTTATCGAACGTCGCCTGGTCTCCAATATTCGCAGTGGCATTCAACACGAACTCATCAACACCGGAAACGTCAACCTTCATCACCGGCCATCCCATAGGCGGCTTCTCGGCTTGACTGCCGGGCTCAGGCATCGGTGACGACGATTCGATGCGAACATACAAAAATGACTCATCGTAACTTGCCCGCACCTGAAAGCCGTTTCTGGCCGTACTCGCCTTATCCAATCCAGGTGCGATACTTTGCCACGGCGTCCCCGCACGTTCGAAGGCTCCAGCCGGGGGCGGAATCACAGCATAAACCGACTCTGCGGGGTACGCCTTATCGCTAAAAGTAACGTCCCTGATCTTCCAGCTCCCGTCTTCTCTGACGAAGCGCACACACAGAAATTGCCCTGTGCCATATTGCCCGAGCAAGGCCGCCTCGTCTCCCTGCACGAAAACTTTAGACGATGTGTAATGCACATCGGGCTGCGGCTGCAGTTGGGCTCGAAGCTTCTGGGCATCCGACGCCGATTCACGGGACCACAAGCCGACGAAGACTTTCGCGTCCCCGACTTGCACAGCTTTTTCCATCCGCTTGTATACGGCTACGACCTGGTCTCTGGCGGTTTGCGCGTGGCACGCGGTTGTGCAGATCAGGACAAAGACAAAAGTTCGCGCAGCTGTTCGCACAGCTGGATGATACAAGAGCCGGCAAACGACAGCGGTAACCCAACAAAGCTGCGACCTGTCCTCTGACGATCCGTCATCAAGTGCTATTCTTTCTTTTCTCATTAAAGCTGATGGACATCGTATTGAACGAGATTGAGGCCCGCGTGTTGGGTGCTCTGGTGGAGAAGGACATCACGACGCCGGACTATTATCCGTTGTCGCTGAACGCGCTAGTGAACGCTTGTAACCAGAAGAATAACCGTGATCCGGTAATGAACCTGGAAGAGGACACGGTTCGGGACGCGCTGAATAGACTGCACGAACACAGCCTGGCGGGGCCGGCCCGCGGAGCGGACAGCCGCGTCACTAAGTATGAACACCGGCTGCAGGAAACATTTAACTTCTCGCGCGGCGAGACGGCTGTTCTGTGTGTGTTGCTGTTACGCGGACCTCAGACGCCGGGAGAGTTGCGCGGACGGACCGAACGCATGCACCGCTTTGAAGATTTGGATGCGGTGCAGTCCAGTCTGCAAAAGCTGATGCAACGCGAGTCACCTTTGGTCGTGGTGCTGCCCAGGCAGCCCGGGACAAAGGAGTCCCGCTATGCCCATCTGCTTTGCGGCGAGGTGGAGGCAGGTGAGCTGGCGTTGCCGCGGATGGTTTCGACGGCGAGCTCTTCTGGTGAGACGGAGCGGCTCAGCCGATTGGAAGAGGCGGTTGGCGCTTTGCAGAACGAGGTGAGTGAGATCAAGCAGCAACTTGCAAAGTTCCTCAAGCAGTTTGAGTAGCGACCTACGACCCCTAGCGACTCGCCTGTGTGAACGCCGATGGGAACCGTGCCGGCGTTACCACTGTTGAGGTGCATAGTCGAACGGGCGTGTGTGAATTGGCCATTCAGGGCTCGCACTCTATACTTTCCTATCATGCAAGATGGCTACACCGACGTCCCGGCCGGCAAAATCGCCAGCGTCGTCACTTATCTTGAAATGCGCAGAGCACCGGACGAATTACCTCCTTTGCGACCGGAGCTCACAATTCGCCAGGTCAAACCGGTGCATCTTGAGTGGTATCGCTGTCTCTTTCGAGAGGTCGGCGAGCCTTGGCTCTGGTTCAGCCGCCTTCGTATGCCGGACGACGAGTTGAGCGCCCTCCTTAACGATTCAGCTACTGACGTTTTCGCTTTGACATATAACGGGATTGATCAGGGCCTACTGGAGTTCGACCGGCGCAACTTTCCCGACATCGAGATAATGTATTTCGGCGTGGCGCCGGGTCTCCTCGGCAAAGGTGCAGGACGAGCTCTTCTAGCCCAAGGTCTCGCGTTGGAATGGGAGCAAAATCCGCGCCGGATCTGGCTGCACACTTGCACCTCCGATCATCCTGCGGCACTGTCGTTCTATCGGAAGTTTGGATTCGTGCCGTACAAGCGCGCCGTCGAGATTGCAGACGACCCGCGCTTGACCGGGCAAATGCCTCGCAGCGCTGCACCACACATTCCGATCATTGGACGTGATGGCGACTGAGTTCCGAGCTGAAGCAAAACACGACATGACGGAATGGGACGCGCCAAGTTACGAGAAGATAGCCGGACTGCAAGCCGCCATGGCTGCCGAAGCACTCTCGCTCCTCGATCTTCGAGGGAGCGAGCGGGTGCTGGACCTGGGATGCGGCAGCGGCAAGATCACAGCCGAAATCGCCAGACGCGTTCCTGAAGGGACGGTTGTCGGCGTCGATTCATCCGCCGACATGATCGCGTTCGCCTCCGAACATTTCGGCCGGCCGAATCTGCATTTCGAAACAGCCGACATTCGCCAGCTTCGCTTCCGCGGAAAGTTCGATCTCGTTGTCTCCTTCAATGCGCTCCACTGGATTCCGCAACAGGGGCAAGCTCTGCGATCGATCCGTGCGGCAATGAAGCCCAGCGGCTCCGCGCAATTGCGACTGGTTCCCAAAGGCGCGCGTAAGAGTCTGGAAGACGTGATCGAGGAGACGCGGCTCTCCTCACGTTGGAGCACCTACTTTCAGAAATTTCACGATCCCTACCTTCATCTGACCGCTGACCAGTACGCGGCATTGGCGGAACAGAACGGCTTGCAAGTCTCCCACCTTCACGCCAGCGACAAAGCCTGGGATTTCGGCTCCCATGATGCGTTCCAGGCTTTTGGATCGGTGACGTTCATCGCCTGGACCCAAAACCTGCCGGAGACCGAGAGGCTCGCCTTCGTGGCTGATGTTCTGGAATGTTACCGTGAAGTCGCAGCAACTCGGTCGGGCGAAGAAAATACGTTCAAGTTCTACCAGATGGACATTACGCTGACGCCCGACTCTGGCTCGACGTGAAACGGCGTTCGTACTCCTCCAAAATTACGACTCGCGAATTTACCGAGGCCTGCCGCAAAAAAGTGGCTGAGAATCATCCCAGCCACTCAAACTGCGTTTGATTTTTTGCCTATTTCGAAGGCGACAAGATTGGATCCAAACGATCAGGCGTATTCGCTACCCGCTCAAGATGCGGATACCGCATTCCACCGCTGTAATCCAAGTTGACCGTACTGAACTGATCGTCACGTTTGAGCAGAAGCTTGATTGGCTGTTTGCTCTTCTCCGCTGCGAGAATGGCTTCTCGCAGATTCGTGACACTAAACTTCTGATCGTTTACGGCCTGCATTTGCATGTCGGGAGTAATGCCGGCCTTAAAGGCCACGGCTGTCCCACCAGACATCGCTCAGACTTCCCATCTCCCTTGACCGAGAAGCCTAACGATGTGGCGAAACTCGCTCCACGCGATCTTATCTGCTTGCTTGAGCCAGTCCGGCTCTTATCGTTGTAGACCAGCCGATAGCCGCCCTGAGTGATTCCGTTGTCCGGCACCTGCGGAGCGACATCGTAAACCCGCGTTCGCAAGAATCCCGCCCAGTCGAATGGCTGGACTGTGTTCAACGCGCTGACCAGATCGTCGAAGGTATAGGTGACGGTGACGTAGCTGCCGTTGTCGATGCCATAGAAGAGCTTGGCGAAATCGTCGAGCGACTTTTGCCCCGCCGCTCAGTTCGCGAATCTTGGTATCGGCGTCAAGCCAGATCAGATCTGACTCCGGATAATAGTCAAACGAACGCTGCCAGCTCGGCCAAGCTTCCCGCGACGCGCCATGGCCGGAGATGATGGCCTGATTGGTGGTATCGACCAGCGGTCGCCAGGTGCGGCCCGGGCTGATCTCAAAGTTGGCGGCGATCATGCGCGATGTCATCGCGCGCCTGCTCGGGCGTGCGCATTCCCGAGCGCGCCGTCAGCACGTTGCCGTAGTAGTCGGTCAGACCTTCATAGACCCAGAGCAGATCGTTCTGCATAGGCACGTTGAAGTTTGGCGTCCACAAATCCGCCGGCCGGCGAAACTTGCCGTTCCAGGAATGCGTGTACTCGTGCGGAAGAAGGGCGCGCCCGCCAACTCCAGCAGACCAGTCGGTGAAGTAGTTGGCGCGGGTGCCGTCCTCGCTGGACTGATGATGCTCCAGGCCTTCGCCGCCGACGACATCGCTGAGCGAAAACAGAAAGTCATAGTGATCGTAGTGATGCGAGTTAAAGAGCTTCTGCGCCTCCATCACCAGATTCTTGTGATACTGCAATTCTTCCGGCGTGATCTCCAGGTCGGCGGGCTTGTCGGCAAACAGATCGAGGAAGACCTGATTGTCCGGCCCGCTGGAGATATCTACGCGCTTGAAGTTAACTCCCGCATAGAGCGGCGAATCGACCAGCGTATTCAGAGTGGTGTCCTTGAAGTGAACCAGGCTGCCATCCTGCGATTCACGTCCAGGGCGCAGGCAAACTTCCAGCCTTCGGGCAAGCGCAGGGTAGTCGAAAAGTTGATGCGCCGCGAGAAGTATCCCGCCGGATACAGGAGAACGCTGTTCCAGGTCACGTCGGCGAACTTCGACGAGATGCGGCTCTGCTTGCGATCGATCGGCGCCAGGTACTGGAAGTTGACCTCCAGCGCCGTTGCACCCGGCGGCACATCGATATGGAAGGCATACATATTCACGCGATCGCGCACCCAGTCCACCCGCTTGCCGTTGGCCGTGATCACCAGGCCGGCCATTTCCAGCACCGCATTCGAGGGCGAATGCGTGCCCGGAAGCCACTCCGGATACAGCAGCGTGATCTTGCCGGCTTTGACCGGAATCGTCTCGTGCACATTCAGGATGCGCGCGTTAACATTAGTGCAATCGACGTTGAGCGAGATCGTGCCGGGGTAAGGCGTGTCCGCCGGAGCGACGATCGGCGGAGGTAGCGGCGCGGGCTGGGGCCCTGCAAATCCTGCGCATATCCGGCAATGGTTAGAGCTGCGCAAACAGCTGCAAGAAGCGCCACAGCGCCTCGACGAAAAAGAAAGGCATCTTTCACGGAAACTCTCCAGAACTGCAGACCACACTTTATACCTTTTTGCGGACTGGACTCTCGATAGTATCTTTTCGCAATGGACGAACCGCGAGCGGAGCGGCCTGAGTGGACGCTCCGCCGTGGTCAAATGCAGCTTGAGGCTTCCGGCAGCCAGAGAAACGCAGATAGCAGGCGCTAGTCCTGCTTGGCGATCAGCTTCCGCAACGCCACTCGATCGGGGTTCAGCAGATCGGAGACCCTGGCTGCATTGATGCTGGCAACAATAATGAGGGCGGCCTCGGTATCGACTTTGCTGAAGATGCCCAATCTCTTCATCTTCTGCGCCTGATGCTGGTTGTCCTCGGTCGGGCTGAGGTAATGGACCAGACCCGCCTTATAACGATGCAACACGAACAGGTGGGCGAGCGTCATCAGCCGTTTTTTCTGCAACGAGAGATCAAAGGTATTCATGTCGCGAATGGAAAGCAGCTTATGACCATGGCGATCATGGACGTCAGCAAAGATAAGATTGCCGACCTTGGCCGTTCCATCATTCCACACGCTCAATTCCAGGAAGTCGGAGCCCGCTGCCACCGGCCGCAACTGCACTCGAAACGCGGGCGGCAACTTGTTCTGTTCTGCCCAGATCTTGAGCCAGTCCTCGAGCAGCTTCGGTGGCACCTCGGTTTGCACCAAGTGCTGGTGCTGAGTCGAACCCTTGCCCATGGCCTTGGTAGTCGCTGTCCGCCCAGAGGCTGCCATCAGCGCGGCATCCAGGCGAGGGCCGCCGACCAACGTTTGCGGAGTGCGATAGGGCGACTCCAGCAGTCTCAGCTTGCGCTGAAGGCGCGCCAGCGATAGCATCCCGTCCTGCCGAAGCGCGGTTGCGAACTCTTCGGCCGCTAGACCATCGATCTGATGGCCACCATACGTGATGAAGTTGAAGACGAAGCCAAGCTTACCGAGCTCTTCGGGAAAGTGCTTCATCTGCTCCTCGGTCATTCCGGTCGTGTCCCAGTTGAACGACGGCGACAAGTTGTAGGCCATCATCTTGTCCGGGAACTTAGCGTGAATGGCATCGGCGAATTCCTTCGCTTCGTCCAGGTTGGCGGTTGCGGTTTCCATCCAAAGAATGTCCGCGAAAGGCGCCGCGGCCAAAGACTTCGCAATGGCGAACTCGATGCCGCCTTGCACCTGGTAGTAACCCTCTGGAGTTTTCGCCAGTTCGCAGTCCCAAGGCACATCGATCTCCATTGCTTGGGCTTTCTCTCGGCCTGCGTACCAGGAAGCATGTTCGGCGAAATCGAGCCATGCATCGGGACTCAACTCGAACGCCTCGCCATGGCTGGTGCCGAAAGCGATCGCCTCCGCGACAGCCTGCCGATAAGTCCGCAGCTCCGCTTCGGCCTGCCACGCGTCCAACACGCTCTGGACGGCCTTGTCCAAGGTGCTTTCCACGTTATCTTCAGGGCTCTTCTTAAATGCCGCTGCGCTGTCTTTAATCTGCGGGAGTAGTCCCCGGCTCTCAAGCCATGCAGTCGCGGCTGCGTTCTCTGCTTTCGACATCGCGAACATCAAGTGTCCCCTGACCTCTTCGACGCCGGCGTCGAAGAAAGCCCGGTGGATGGCGAGGAACACAGCCTTATAGCTGGGGACATCCAGATTCGTCGCGCCCAGAATGAACGGCTGATCCCGCTCGTCGGCGCAACCATCGAGCAGGCTGGCTGCCTCGGCGTCGGTCCGCGCCACAATGATTCCGGGAACCTGCATGATGTCCAGTTGCAGGCGGGCCGCATTGAGGCGCTGGATCTGTTCGTTCTCGGAGACCAGGACTTTGCCCCCCTGGTGTCCACACTTCTTGACGCCGGGCTTTTGATCTTCGATGTGATAGCCCGGAACACCTACCTCGACAAAACGGCGAATCAGGTTGCGCACATGGGCGTCGCCGCCGTGGCCGGTATCGGCATCGGCGATGATGAAGGGGCGGAAGTCGATTTCAGGGGTGGCCGCGCGCTGCTCGACCGTCATGCGACCGCGGGCGAAGAGTTGATTCTTGTCGGCAGTGAGCAGGGCGCGAACGATCGACGCAGCCTCATCCGGAACCTGGCTCAGCGGATAGCTGGCAAGGTCGGCTCCCGGGTCTTCCGTGATGCTGCCTTTTGCCGATGTTGCCCAGCCTCCCAGATAGATGCCCTCAATTCCCATTCGCTTGATGGTGACAGCTTGTCCAGGCGAATAGGGGCCGAAGGTCGTAATCGACTTGCCAGCTTGGAACAGCTCTCTCAGGCGTGCATAAAAGGCCTCAGCAGCTTTGCGTGCAACCGGATAGTCGGCTGTAATTGTGCCACGCTGTTCGGCGACCTGACGAGGAGAATAGAGACGAACAATGCCCTGGAAGCGTGGGCTCGCAAACCATTCGCTAACCTCGCGCAGTTTTTCTTCGAATGCACTCATCGCTGGCTCCTTGGGTGACGGCGTCTTGAATTGTTAATTTATTATCAAAACCTGTAGTCTAACGCACCGGGTTTTTGGCTCAACGGTGGGGTTCCGAGGTCGAGGGAAAGCCCGGCGCAGACATCCGGCAGAATTTCACTCCTGTTGCAAGCGGATGTCAGTGACTCATGACCCTTCTCAAAGGTCCGGCGGCCTCATCTCGAGTTTCCCCATTGCGCGCGAAAGGAGAGCGCCGAAGGCTTGAAAGCGGCGCGGGGGGCTGCGAAATCGGGCGGTGGTACCAATGGGACCATAGCTCTAACCTGCTAATACGAAATAGGTTAGACGGTGTGTTGCAACCACTTGCAACCGCTGCAAAAATTATCAGTCTTTACATGTTCAAATATTGATGCTGGAATGCAGGCTGGTCGGAGTATCACGCCGACAATCTCCAGGATGGATCTCCTCCGCAAGCGAGAGAGGAGTCAGGGGTAAAGGTCATGACCAAATTGATGCGAAACTCATTAGGAATGGCGGCCGTAGTTCTGCTCGGCTTGGTCCAGGGAGCTTTCGCTCAGAACATTCGTAAGGTACCCGAGGGCGGTTCTGA
Source organism: uncultured Acidobacteriaceae bacterium (assembly GCA_963769235.1). Lineage (GTDB taxonomy): Bacteria > Acidobacteriota > Terriglobia > Terriglobales > Acidobacteriaceae > Bog-257. Next base: position 163,193 of record CAVYKW010000002.1, read on the forward strand.
TCTCGTATACCTGGCACTTGCTGGAATTTCGTGCGTTGGAGCGATCTTCTACAAGACTCGCCGCTAACGTCAACCTTAAACCGTCGTTTGATTACACTAAGCCTGCGTGCGACAGATCCCGCTGTCGCTCGAGCGCTTGCCACCGTTACTTTCTGCGGCCAAGAAGTACTGAGTCTCCCTCCTGGAAATCCGGACGCTCTCATCGCCCAGCGGTCTTCCCTGCCAATCGGTTGGCAGTTCAGAACTGCCAAACCTAGCGCAGCTTTAACGGTGTTTTATCTTGGGATCTCTTCCGATGACCAGCAGGGTCACGCAGACAATGAGGATCGCTAAAGCGCCTTCTTTGTATTCGAGACCCCAGCTGACTGCGTCCCCGAGGGCATTCCATAAGTCGCGCGGGGCGCGCGATGCGCCGTCGGAAACTCCTATTCCAAAGCTGATGGCGTCGCGGATGCCAAAAGCTACCATCACAACTAAGGTCCCCGCGAGTATGTAGATGAGCACCGTCCGCATAGAACCCATCGCCTTCGATTCAATATCTGAGATCCGAGAGCCTGAACCCGCTTTTGGACTTCTTAGGTGCTTCACCAGGCGATCGGCAAGAGCTCCGTAATCCAGCCTGCGACGCGTAACTTCCTAACCCTAAACTACTGAACAAGTCGCACGCCGGCTATTCAAATCAGGAAAGGGAGAAAACTTACCATAGGATATCGCCGGGGCACGCCGTAATCTTACACTCCCAATACACAGAAAAAGTGGGATCGAGCCGGCCGCGACCGCCCGAATTTACCGAGTCAGTCAAAATTACTGCGGGCGGAGAAAGCATCAGTATTCATTGCTGTATCGGATCCAAAGAAGTAATCCGTGGCGTTTTGCGTGAGCTTTGAAAGCCTTTGGGGCGTTGGCGGAACCGGGTTGAATTCATACGATCGCGAGAGGAAGGAATCTGAATATGCCTTTGATTCGAATTGATGCCGTCGAAGGTCGCAGCCAGGCCGAAATCAAGAAGCTGCTGGACGCAACCCACCGCGCCGTCCTGTCCGCCTTCAAGGTGCCCGAACGAGATCGCTACCAGATATACCAGGAGCATCCCGAGTCCAATCTGATCGTCGAAGACACTGGACTCGGCATCCGGCGGTCGAGGAAGGTGGTGATGGTGAGCGTCACCAGCCGGCCACGAAGCGAGGAAATGAAGCGAGCGTTCTACGCGGAGCTTTGTAAGGAGTTGAGAGATTCCTGTGGCATCGAGCCTGGCGACGTTATGGTTTCGATTGTGACAAACTCTGATTCCGATTGGAGCTTTGGCAACGGCAACGCTCAATTCCTGACCGGAGAGCTGTAGGTCGAGCGAAATCGGCGCGGCAACCGGCGCCTCCAAGTCGCTCTTCTGTCAATGCGATTTGCTGGCAGCAGGAGTTGTGCTTTGCAGTCCCGCATCGTAGACGGCTTTGGCGATGCGAGCTATTACTTTCTCGCGAGTGGCCTCCTCGGCAGTCGAGTCAGTCACAAACACGGCAATCGCGATTCGCCGTCCGTCGGGTAGCGGGATGAGCCCTATGTCGTTCGTCGCGTGCGCCACTCCTTTGTCGACATCCGAGGTGCCCGACTTGTGAGCCACACGCGTTCCCAAGGGCAGATCGCCCTCCAGCCGCTTTGTCCGAGCATCGGAGGTCGTCCAGCCTAAGAGAAGCTTTGTATATTCCGGATCCAGCAGTGCATTGTCGCTGATCTTGCGAAGCAACTGGACTGCTCCCGCCGGCTCAAACCAGTTTCGATATTGCGCCGATACATCCCGATGAAGAGCGGCTTCGCCATCCTCAAGATGGAAGCCGCCGATCCCCTGCGATGCGATATAGGTGTCGACCGCCTGCGGGCCGCCAACGAGGCGCAGCAGAATATCGGCCGCGACGTTGTCGCTCAGCGAAACCGTCAGGCGCAGAATCTCGCGCAACGGTACATCAACCCCGGCGTTGGGATACTGCTCCTGTAGAGGGCTATAGACGTGCGGCAGGATGCGATCCTTCGGAAGGAACCGCACCCTCTGCTCCAGCGACAGCTTTCTTTGTTCGACTTCGTGCAGTACGAAGACAGCCAGCGGCAGCTTAAAAACCGACTGCATGGGAGGCCGTGAGCCGGCATTGAGATCGCAATTCAGTGCTGACCCAGGCAACGAGCAAGCCACAGCAACCTTGCCGCGTGCCTCGTCGGCGATAACGCGGATCTGCTGCCTGAGAGGTTCTTGAGCAAGCGCCGATACGACACAAAGAATGATTGGTAATGCAAAACGCATGTAGCTCAGTGAACTGGCCCCGGGAGCTGACCCGATAAATGGTTGCCTGGCAGCAAGCTTACGGCGTGCCGTAAACCTTCTTATAGACTTCGGCATTGCGTACGATGGCCTGGACGTACTCGCGCGTCTCGGTGAACGGAATCGACTCGACAAACTCTTCGACATCGCGGAAGTTGCCCGATGTCCGCCAATCCTCCACTCGCTCGGCGCCAGCGTTATAGGCCGCCAGAGCATACTCCACCTGGCCACCGAAGTGGTCAACCATTGAGCGGAAGTAACGCGTACCCAGTTCGATGTTGGTATCAGGATCGAGCAGCGAATCGGTGCTGTAATGCGACAAGCCTTCCTTTTTCGCTTCGCCCTTGCCGGTCCGCGGCAGCAACTGCATCAACCCATAAGCGTTCGCATGTGAGATGGCGCTGGGGTTGAACTCCGATTCCTGCCGGATCAGCGAGGCTACCAAATACGGATCGAGGCCGTTCTCGTCGGAGCAGCGTCGCAACGCGTCCCAGTAAGGCCGCGGGAATAGCCCATGCCAGTACGGCGGAGGCAGCGCACTCACGTCCATTGAGAAGTATCCACTGATCGCCCGCTTCAGCGCTTTCAAGGCGCGGAAATATTCACCGCCGCTGGTGTAGATCTTGGCGATTTCAATCATCTCCCACGACGGACCGCTCGAACTTCCGGCCTCCAGTTCGCGCACCGCCAAATCGGTCATGCCGGCGTTTTCTAGCAGCTTGGCGCGGTTGTAGTGCAGGTCGTCTTCGGGAGGATCGGTAATCTGCGCCTCGGCATCGAGCGCGGCCGCAGGAGTTACGTTCTGCAAAGCCGCGACGACAATCGCGGGCGCCTGCGGCATGGTAGCCAGACGCCGACGAGCCAACACGCTGTAATAGTAATTGCGATAACGCTCCGACAATTTTTGATAATAAGCTCGCGCTACACCGTATTCGCGATCGTCCTCGGCCATACGGCCTCGCCAATACATGGCGTTCGGAACCTCGTTGGTTCCGGGGTAGAACTCGACCTGCTCTTCGAAATACTTCTTAGCCAAATCTTTACGATTCTGCCGGTAGGTGAGCCACGCGCATTTCCAGTGAGCGTAAGCCGCTTTGGTGCCGTTGGGAAAACGTTCGTGAATCTCGCGGTAATAGTCGATGGCGCGATCGTAATCCTTGCGCAACAGGTACATGTTGCCGGTGGTAAACAGCGCCGCCTCCAGCCACGGCGACTTCGGCGTGCTGGCGCGCATGTGCTCCAGGATGTTACTGAGCGATGCGTCGTCGTTGGCATTGCGGGCGATCTCAGCGCGCTGATACCACTTCTCCGCGCTGGCCTCGCTGCCGTCATCCGGAATGCGATCAAGCGCATCCTGCGCGGCGCGGGTGTTGCCATCCTTCATGTACGAATTCGCCAATTGAATCAGTCCGGCCGACTGCTGTCCCGCGGGGGCACAATCGACCACGTAGCGATACTCTTCGGCGGCCGCCGGATAACGCCTCGCTTTGTAGAGAGCGTCGGCCCGCTTCAAGTGCTCGGCGTAAGTCACCGGTGGAAGCGACGCTGCCTCGGGAATCTTCCTCAGATCAGCGGCCGCCTGGTCTGCCGTGTAGTTCGTCGCGTAGTTGTAGTAGACATGACGCAGGATTCCTGCCCCGGTCAGGCCCTGGCCATTCTGGACATAGGCCTTACCGAGGAAGTATTCCGTCTCGGCACTGGGCGGCACGCGATGCGCTTCCAGCAAGCGAATCGCCTCGCTCGGCTGACTCATCGCCAACAAGCCCTTGGCATATGCGATGGTGGCATCGTGGGCATACAGCGAATCCGGAAAGCGGGTGCCGAAGTCACGCAAGTAAGCGAATGATTCCTCCGGATTGTTGCTCAGCAGGAACGAATTGCCGGTAAAGAAAGCAACGTAGTCTTTCAGCTCGCCGATTTGCGGCTGCGCCTTCTGCATGGCGGCAATGGCGGCGGGATATTGCGCGTCAAGATAGTGCGCGTAGCCGACCGCGAACCAGGCGAGTGCTCCGGCTTCGGTACCGGCATGCGCGTGGGCGTAGGTTTCGACGCCCGTATAGGCGGCCGGAGTACGGAACTCCACCAGCTGCCGGGCCATGGGCCGGAGGTCATTGGAGGCGACAAAGCTGCGCCGCATCTGGTGGGCTCGCGCTACCGTTACTTTTTTCCGGGGGTGACTAGCCGCGGTCTTTTTCTTCGAACTATTCGACTTATGCGTGCTGGCCGAAGACGGCGTCTTCTTTTTATGCAGGGGCGGGCTGTCTTGCGCGAAAATTCGACTGCCCGAAACCAGGACCAGACAGGCCAGAAGTGTGACGAAAAGGCGGTTCACTGTACTCACTAGGTGCAGTGTAGCGCGATTGCGGCGCGGCATCGAAAGCAATTCGTTTACAGAATCGATTCCCATGTGTAACATCTGGCGGCCCGGGGAATCCGTATTATGGACGTAAGCTTTGACGGGGCAAAGGCCCCCCGGACATCGTAAATTTGGCTATTCAAGAATTTTGCTTTTTGGCATTTTCCCAATACGGCCAGGAATGGGTACAATAGGAGAGCTTTTTGTTTGGGCCTAAAATCCTGAATCTACACAAACATGGGAACCATCCAACCAAAGGTAGCAGAACCGGTCAGCGATGAGCTAGCACTGGTTCATGCAGCGAAAGCCGGCGACATCAGCGCCTTCGAGGAGCTGGTGCGGCGGTATGACCGCAATGTTTTCAGGATAGCGCAACACATCACGCAAAACCGCGAAGATGCGGAAGACGTGGTGCAGGACGCCTTCCTGAAGGCATATCAGAACCTGAAGAATTTCCAGGAGCAGTCGAAGTTCTACACCTGGCTGGTTCGGATTGCGGTTAACGAAGCGTTGATGCGTTTGCGGCGGCGGCGTCCGGAACGCATGGTGTCGCTGGATGAGGACATCAAGACAGAAGAGGATTCCATGCCGCGCGAGGTCGCGGACTGGGCTCCCAACCCTGAGCAGCTTTACACTCAGGGCGAGTTGAAAGAAATCTTAGGCAAGACGATCCAAGGGTTGCCGCCGAGTTTCCGGACGGTCTTTGTCCTGCGCGACGTAGAAGGCCTCTCCACCGAGGAGACAGCGGATGCTTTGGATCTGAGCATCCCGGCAGTGAAGTCTCGATTACTTCGCGCGCGGTTGCAGCTGAGGGAACGCTTGAGTAAGTACTTCAAAAATCGTACTGGTGGAGATGGCAAACAGTGACCTGCTCTGATTTTCTGAAAGAGCTCACCGACTACCTTGATGAGTCGATGGACGCCCAAACGAGGGCGGAATTGGAAGACCACCTCCAGTGGTGCCACAACTGCTACGTCGTGTGCAACACGACGAAGATGACTATCGAGATTTACCGCGACTCCCACCTGTACGAACTTCCCGACGATTTACGTGGCCGCCTGCGCACTGCCATCATGTCGAAGTGTCAGTGCCCGGACACGCCCGGCGCCGGGGCAACAGCGCCTAAGATCGAAGCTGTCAAGAGCGACTCGACCGCCAGAAAGTAATCTTGGCGGGGCAGCCACTCCCCGCCCTTCCATTTGTCCTGGCTTACACGTGCCCGTAACGGAGGCGCGCCATGTTTCTTTCCTCCCTTTCGTCTGGCCGACGAAACATTTCGCTATTTAGACGGATAACCGCAGGCCCCACAACGCACCTCTAATAGGTAGGCTGCGCTTCGGCAGAGCGCGCACAAAGGGGTTCCCCATGACGGCCCTGACTTACTTCACCGCAACTCTGGTAATTGTGGCAGCAATGGGTTTCGCGCAAAGCTCCCCGCAGGCTCCGAGTTCGGACGCCAGCAACTCAGCCAAGGCTGGGCAGTCGCAAAACGGATCAGCTTCGGCTGATCAGAGCGAGAACGGAGTGGACCATCCAGGTCGAGCAACGGGAACGAAACCGGAACCACAAGCGACAACGCCTGACACCACCATCCGCGATCAGCAGGGCAGCACAACCTCAACCACCGGAGCGGACGGCCAGACCAGCTCGCATCGTTCTCACTCCACCATGGGTACGACAGGAAGCACGCCGGGAACCGACGAGCCGCAGCAGAAGGGCAATCCCGGCGCAACCACTCCGGACAGCGGATCTTCTCCCGACAAGCAGCCCAACTCCACAACCAGTCCGAGCAGCCCGCCTCCGCAAGCTGCGATGTTGCAGACACCGGGTGCGCGCGCTATGGCAACTCACACCCCCGATCCCGGCACATGTATGAACCCCGCTTCGTTCAACAATGGATTGGTGGACGAAAAAGGCCAGCCTCAGGCCGGTCCGCACTGCAATTAGCTGTTACCGGGCGATTGGCTGCCTCAGGGCGTTTCTAGCCCCAGCTTTTCCGGTTGGCTGTTCACGGGCAAAGCTTACCTCTCCGGTCGGATTCCTCTGGCAACCAGAATCAAACTCCTCACACAGCTGAATCAAGTTGGCTGCGTCGAATTCTCATGGCAGAATGAGCAGTAAAGCTGACTCATGACTACGAGAGCAGGGATTTCTGGCCGCTTCAGATCGCTACTTGGCTTCGCACTGCTATTGCTGATGGTGTGCTCGACGTCGACGTGGGCGCAAGAAGCCGCGACCGCCGCCGCGATTACTCAGTCTCCTGCCGTCGACGATTGTCTTCACCGAAGCATTCCACTAACGGTCCTGATGAAACCTGACAATTTGGAATTGCAGTCAATCCACTTGGCGATCCGCAGTGGCGACACCAACGCATCCGTTCTGTCACTCCAAAAGGAGAAGATATCGCCACGAGTAATCCTGCTGCTCGATGCAAGCGGGAGCATGGCCGGTACGTTAAATTGGAAGTGGAAGAACGCTCTACTCGCTGGGGCGTTTGCGCTGGACGCGATTCCCTCGCAATCGCAAGTTGCCCTCGTGACCTTCAATAGGGAGATCCACATTTCTGGCTTTAAGGATCGGTTAGCCGTTAATCAAGAACTCCTTGCTTTAAGAAACACAAAACCTCGTGGGCAGACAGCGCTCTATGACGCCGTCGAACGTTCGATACAGTTGTTTGGGACGCCGCAGTTCGGCGACAGCATTTTCATTGTTTCTGACGGTGCCGATAATTATGGCTCAGGGCAGCCCAAACCCGTGTCGGAGGAACTAATTCGCTCTGGGATTCGGGTTTTCGCATTCGTTGTTTCTGATTCAGCCGCGAAAATACCGGAGGAACGCCAGGGACCCGCTAAGCTCGCAGATCTTGTAAAGGCTACGGGCGGAGCAATCGTTTGGGGCGTAGAAATTACTCCGAAGTGGATTGCCAGCAAGGAGTACGGCGAATCTGTAAGAACGGCGCACAATCAGCTCCAGGCTCCATATAGACTTGAACTGCAACTGACATCTTCGCCTTCGAAGGCTGCCAAGCTCAGGATTACAACGAACCTGAACGGGTTGCAGCTCTCCTATCCCCAGCATATCGAGCCATGTTCAACTCACGCTCCAGCCGCCGTCCCTTAGCGGACTCCGGCCGTCAGAGCAATGTATCGCCTTCGCATTTTTCTTGCGGCTACTGTTCGGCGATCAGGTACTGCTCGATTTTCCCATCAGGCATCTGGTAAATAATGATGACCAGGTTCTTCTTGGGATACTTCACTTCGTAGATTCGGTCGATCATCCCGCCCCGTCCTGACGTGCGTGTCTGATTAAACGAGTCCGGCGCACCCAGCGGGCCGAGGCTTGCGGCATAGTCCTTCAACGCCTGATCGGTGAAGTAGGCATTCGCGTTGTCCGTGAACAACGTGCGGTCGATCTTTCCCTGTTGCAATCCGTCGTAGACCTTGCGCATCAGCTCATCCTGCTTGGGATCTTGCGGATTGGCGGCACTGACCAGCATCGTTCGAACATTCGTGCCGATCTCCGACGCAGCCTCAGCGGCATCCTGATTGGTAAGCACCACAACAGCTATCTTGTCGTCGGGCAGAACGATATTTTCTGCGGTGAATCCGGATACTTCTCCGCCATGCTCCAGAATGCGGTGGCCGTTCGAACTGGTAACGAACATCCCCAGTCCGTATCGGGTTCCCACGCCATCTTTCAGCACGACTTCTGTTTCCATCTCGCGATAGGAAGCAGGCTTCAGCACGCTGCGGTCAATGATCGAGATGTCCCACTTGGCCAAATCCTCGGCGGTCATCGCCAGTTCGCCGGCGGCAAACATCCAGCCGCGCCCCTCCTTCGGAGCGGGATGCAGCGGGCCTAACGCGTAACGGAAGTAGCCACCTGGATCGGTTGGTGGCAGCTTGTTCGCATTGGTGTCAGAGACGCTCTTCATCCCCAGCGGCGTGAAGACCCGCTGGCTAAGCAGTTGCAGCAGCGGCACACCGGAAACTTTTTCAACGATGGCTCCGGCAATCACATAGTTGGTGTTGCTGTACTGCCACTTTGTCCCCGGCTCGAAGTCCAGCGGCTTGCGTGCCCACCGGTCCATGATTTCGGCAGCGCTGATCGGTTGCAGCATCATGGGGGGGACATAGTCCTGCGGCCAATAATCCTGGTAGCCGGAGGTGTGCGACAGCAGCTGCCGAATCGTGATCTGGTTGCCGCTAGTTAATCCTGATACGTACTTTGAAACCGGATCATCGAGCGACAGCTTGCCTTCTTCTGCAAGCAGCAGGATGGCCGCAGCCGTGAACTGCTTGCTGATCGATCCGATGCTGTAGCGCATTGTCGGGGCCGCAGGAGTGTCCGGATCAAGGCGCGCAGAGCCATAAGCCTGTGCGTAGGTGATTTTTCCGTCCTGAACCACTGCCAAAGACGCGGAAGGGACGCCCGTTTTGCTAAGTACGTCTCGCACCATTCCATCGATGCTGTTGCGAAGCGCAGGCGAGAGTGACGTCTCGGTCTGCGCATGCAGTGAGAGCGTCAGCGCAAAGTTGAGCAGGACTGCAAGAATAAGCGATCGTTTGCGAAGTAAGAGAGAAAGCATTGGAGAGCGCGCCTCGGCTGAGTGAAGTAGAACGAACTACACTATCGCAAGCGCGGTCCGGTAACAACCGCTGGGCTGGGGATTGAGTCTGGAGGGTTGTAATTGCGTCAGGAATTGTTTGGTTCGGTCGTGGGAATCGGCGCGTTGTTCGCCATCGCTTTGGACGTGTCAGGTGGGACCGCAGTTCCCTCACCTTCCGCGGAGGCAGCACCTTCTGCTCCGGGAAAGACATATCCTTCCAACAGGCGGTGATGCATGCTGTAGAGCGCCAGTTCGAGACGATCAGCCACTTTCAGCTTGTCGTATATCTTGCGCAGGTAGTTCTTTACTACTTGCTCCGTGGTGCCAACCTCGCGTGCGATGTCTTTGTTCTTCATCCCCTGCGTGACACCGCTGATAATCAGCATTTCCTTTTGGCTGAGACGAAGCTGCTGCTGCGGGGCCGTCCCTTGTAAAGCTTGGGTCCGGTAAGCTTCAATCACCCAGTTGACGCCCTGCTTGTCGAGCCAGGTTTCGCCCGCGGCAACCTTGCGCACGCAACGGATGAGCAAGTCGGGCGAGACCGCGCGAGCCAGAATCCCTCGCACTCCGCGCCGCAGATAGTCCACGGTTTCCTGCTCGCCGGCGCGTTGCGTCACCATGATTACCTTCGCCCCCGGCAGCGCACGGCGCGAGACTTCGGTCACGGCTTCCGATGGACTCGGAGATAATCCGGCTTCAAACAGGATCACGTCCGCCGGAGTGATGGCCACGGCAGCCAACGTCTGCGGCAAGGTTTCGGTTTGCGCTACAACGTCGAGGTCCTGTTCGAGCGCGAAAATCTTGCTCATACCAACTCGAAAGATAGCTTCCGAGTCCGCCAGAATGATTCGAATGCGAGACGGCTCAGACTCCGCCATCGATGATGACGAAGCAACGGGCGACGAGGCTTTACTCCCGCCTCCCCCACCATGCAAAAAGGGCTCTCTCCATTTACCGCGTTTCGACGCGTTTGAAGCGGTATTCATCGATCACCACCGCGACACTGCGACCTGTGCCTTCCTGTGAACATCGCACTACACGACCAATACACATTACTTGCACTGGGTGACTGGAACCTGTGATTTCAACCGGCATTTCTATCGTGAACTCAACCGGGCAGCCCACTTCAATGTCAGAGTCGGTTTGAAACAGAATGCCACCAGCGGAAATGTCCGTGGTCCGAGCGTGATATTCCTTGTCGGGCGTCTTCAACGTGACTTGGAGATGCAGGGGGAAGCGAGTCGAATTGCGGAAATCCCACTGATGGCCAGCAGACATGTTCTGATCACCTGCAGCTTTGAACCCGAAGGGCGCATAATCGGGTTGTTACTAAAGTACCACTTTCCTACATTACTCGCACCAAAAATCTTCTGCGCTGAATCTGCCGATGTTTTTGAACAAAAGTCACCTGAAGGTGTGGTTACCAGGAACTCACGTCGGTTCCTCTGGTGGGACCAGGAAAGGGTACTTTCGCGAACAGTGGCCAGATCGGACCTAGATCACTGACAGAGAGCAGCTTAACTCTTAGAACTTTGTCACTTCCGTGAAGTTAAAATCTCGAATTTTCATGGCAGGCACCACCATGTCCATGGATTCTTCCCCGCTGGACCGAATTGGGACACTCATTGACTCAACATTTCGCAGCATGGCAATGAGACTTTGGTTGAAGCGAAAGTTGAAGATCCCGTGTGCCAGCTTGCCATCTTGCACCAAAAACGTGCCATCGCGGGTCATGCCGGTAACTATTTTCTCGTAGGGATCGACCTCGCGGATGTACCAGAAGCGCGTAACCAGAATGCCTCGGTCGGTGGATGTAATCATCTCTTCCACCGATTGCGACCGGCCTGACTCAGGCGAGGCGAATACCAGATTTAGAGGCGCTTCGCCCATTTCGTTGGGCAGCGCGAAGCCGTGACCCGTAGGTGCAATCCTGCCAACTTTGTTCGCCAGCTCGGACTGTTGAATGCGCCTTGCGGCGGAACGCGCATAAGTAACGCCACGCACGACGCCGTTGTCGATCAGCTTCAGGCGATGACGCTTCATGCCTTCTCCGTCGAAGGGCATGCCGGTTTGTAACGGATGATAAACATCATCCCAAACCGTGATGTTCTCGCCGAACAGCTGGGTTCCGATGCGATCATTCAGGAACGACCGCTGCTCAAGCAGAGCCGATCCGCCAAAGTCCCAGAACATGAAGCCGACTGCATCAAGTACCGCTGCAGGTTCGAGGATCACGGTGTACTTTCCCGGCGCGAGTTCGCGCGGATTCCAGGACGCAATCGCCTTCTCCGCCGCAATCGCTGCAAGCCCTACCGGATCGAGTTGCGCCGCGTCGGGCGAATTCGCCTTCTGCCAGCCCGACGACGTGTCGTCGAGCATGGTGATGGAAACTTCGGCAAGAGTCTGCTCATACCAATCCGCGACGCCGTGCGAATTGAAGATGCCTTCGGCACTTTCCGCCGCGGAATAAACTCCGGCGGTCGTGAGGCTGTGTTTCTTCGCGACCCCGACCATTTGCGCGACTGCATGAGCGCGATCTTGCGGCGTCAAACGAGCCGTGGAATCGAAGGAGCGTCTTGGAGCCACTCCGGCGTCCCCTGCGCTCTGCCGAACTTCTTCCGGCGTCGGCATCGGCAGCTGGTCTGGATCCGGCTGCTGCACTCGTGCCAAATCCTCGGCCGACCGAACTACGCGCCGCAAGCTTTCATCATCGTGCTTGTTTGTGGTAGCGCGCGCGGTCTTGCCATCGAAAGAAACGCGCACTGAAATGTGGCTCTCCTCTTCAGCTACATTCTGATGAATGGTGTTATTGGCAAAACGAGTGAGCGAGCTACGGCCACCGGAGATGAGCAGTTCGATCTCATCGGCGCTCGAGAGCCGGCGCAGCTTCTCGAAGATGGCAGCGGAGTGATCGCGAGTCAGCATCACTGTTCACTCCCCTTGTAGGCCGTCCCAACTGCGATACCGCGAAAGCGGGCGGGAGCAGCGCCATGGCCGGTTCCCATCACCTGTTGTGGCTGCCCTTTGCCGCAGTTCGGCGTGCCCCAGAGCGTCCACTGATCGCGCGAACAGATGGCGTCCATCGAGTTCCAGAACTCAGTCGTGATGCCGGAGTATGACGGGTTTTTCAACATGCGTCCGCGTTTGCCGCCGACAATCTCCCATCCAATCTCGCAACCAAACTGAAAGTTGTAGCGCTTGTCGTCGATGGACCAGGAGCGGTTGGTTTCCATCAGCACGCCGCGCTCGGTAGAAGCAATGAGCTGTTCCAGGGTGAGCGGTTTTTCGCTCGGAAGAATGCTGACGTTGGTCATGCGAACGATGGGCAGGCGGTTCCAGCTCTCGGCGCGCAAACATCCTCCGCTGCGCGACGCTCCGATCGCAGACGCGGTGTCACGCGAAGTGAGATATCCCGTGAACAAACCATTGGTGATGATGGGAGTGCACTGCGCCGCGACGCCTTCGTCGTCGTAAGCGAATGTTCCGAGCCCCGGTCCGTGCTCTTCGGTCGCGTCGGCCACCACATTCACGATGTCGCTGCCGTATTTCAGCTTGTGCAGTTTGTCGAGCGTGAGGAAGGATGTGCCGGCGAAGTTCGCTTCCATGCCAAGCACACGGTCCAACTCAATCGGATGTCCGACGGATTCGTGAATCTGAAGCGCGAGCTGCGAAGAGTCGAGAATGATGTCGTACTTCCCTTCCGGACACTGATCGGCAGAGTGCAGCGCCACCGCCTGTTCCGCGATCTCGGTTGCGTGATCGAGCAACCGCAGTTCCTCGATCAGCTCATAGCCTTTGTTCTGGAACTGTCCCCCATACGAATTGGGATAAGAGCGCTTCTGGATCTCTGTTCCCTGGAACACATGGGCCGCATAGCCCGCACCGGATGTGACCGTGGTCTGATGAATCTCTGATCCTTCGCTGGAGAAAAACCACTGCTCGTAGCGCCGAAAGTTCATGTTGGTTTCGGCCAAGGTCACACCATTGACCTTGCGGAGAGCTTCGTCGATGGCGGACAGCAGTTCGAGGTTGTTCTCAATCCCGATGTTGAAAGGATCGATTTTGCAAGGCGACACCCAATCAGCCTTGGCGACCGGTTCGGCAACCATGCGTAGCTCCTGAGACTTCACGCTGGCCGATGCCTTGGCTATGTCGACGGCGCGAGCGGCGCAGGCTTGCACCCCTTCGCGCGATAAATCGTCGGTCGCCGCGAAACCGAATCCGCCGTTGGCGATCACGCGAATGCCGATGCCGAGCGTCTCTGAATCGGAAGCGCTGCCGATCTTGCCATTTTTGGTGGCCAGTGAACGATTACGCTCATCAACGATGCGGGCTTCCGCCAGCGAAGCGCCTCGTACCGCGGCCGTGTCCAATGCCCATGCAGCAATCTCTTTCATCTACGCTCCCCGAGCTTAAGATGATATCGTGTTCGCGCGTACGATGGGCGCCACCATCAAAACCGTGATGCTGAAAGACGGCATGCCCAGCGTCGAACAGGCCCGTGCCCGCTTGCACGAGGAGCTACACGTGGCGCAGCAGAACGGTCTTAAAGTAATCAAGGTCGTACACGGCTATGGTTCCACCGGCGTGGGGGGGATCTGCGGGTCGCGTTACAGGCTACTTTGCGGCAGATGGCGGCTAAGCACGCGATCCGCGACTGCATCTACGGCGAGAACTGGCGGACCAGCGACGAACGCACTTGGTCGCTCCTGAAGCAGATGCCGGAGCTAAAGAGCGACAGCGATCTCGGACGCGGCAATCGCGGCATCACAATCGTTTTGTTGTAAGCGTCACAGGATCGCCGAAGAGCTTCCCCTATAATTCTGAGTTGGACTTTCGATTCGCCACGCGACGACGTCGATCAGCCAAGCACGTTGCAGGCTCTCCCACGATGGATGTTGCCTTTCCGAACACCGCTCCTAGCGCCTCAGCCGCCGCCTCGCCACGGATCGCCATCACAGCCTGCATGTTGGCCGGCATGTGCACGTTCCTCAACGTGTACGATACCCAGCCTCTGCTTCCCTATCTGCAACAGGTGTTTCACACCTCGGCAATCGCTGTTTCTATGACGGTGAGCGCCACGATTCTCGCCATGGCGTTGACCGCGCCGTTTATCGGTTTGCTCGCGGAATCGATGGGCCGGAAGAAAGTCATCGTCCCATCGCTGTACGTGCTCACGGTTCCCACACTGTTGGCCGCGACCTCACACACCCTGCATCAGCTGGTCTTCTGGCGATTCATGCAGGGAGCGTTTGTGCCCGGGGTGATCGTGGTCATCATGGCCTATATCAACGAAGAATTTCCGCGCGAGTTCGTGGGCCGGGCAATGGCAGCTTACGTTTCCGGAACGGTGTTGGGTGGATTTCTGGGGCGATACATTTCCGGCATCGTGGCCCACAACTTTGCCTGGCGTGAAGCATTCATTGCGATCGGGCTGATAAACCTGGCGGGCGCCATCATCGTTCAGCGATCGCTACCACTGGCCAGGAACTTTGTGCGCGCCGCCAGCGTCGCGCATTCCCTTTCCGAAGGCTGGCAGCACATGCGCAATCCGCGACTAGTAGCCGTGTTCGGCATGGGATTCGCGGCGCTGTTCTGCCTGGTAGGAACGTTCACCTACGCAAACTTCTATCTTGCCGCGCCACCCTACCATTTGAACTCGGCGCAACTGGGCAGCGTCTTCTTCGTGTATCTTCTCGGCTTGATTGTGACGCCGCTCTCGGGACGCTGCCTCGACCGCTATGGAGTACGACTCACATCGATGATTGCGGTGTGCTTTACCTCGGCAGGCTTGCTGCTGACCCTGGTACATTCGCTGGCCATCATCATTGTGGGACTGGCGCTGGCGTCGTCGGGGGTTTTCATTTACCAGGCAGTAGGTACAGTGCAGACCGGCATTGTCGCCGGACGCGCACGCTCGTCGGCCGCGGGATTATACGTGACCTTCTATTACATTGGTGGAAGCCTGGGTGCGATCATCACCGGTTGGACATGGGTGGCGGACGGATGGCCACCGTGCGTGTATCTGCTGATGAGTGTGTCCGGACTGGCGCTAGTGATGGCGTTTGTGAGCAGTAGGAAGGATGCTGTCAGCTCTCAGCCGTCGGCCGTCACCTAAGAAGTGTCGCGGTCCACGCAACAAAAAAAGGCGGCATCGCTGCCGCCCTTCTCACCGGGGCTGAAGCCCGAATCATTTAGCTTGCTCTGACCGGCACGACTGAAGTCGTGCCCTTTCAAAACGACAACTGGTTTATGTTCCTTCGCTCCAGCTGGCCAGGTACTCTTCCTGCTCGGGAGTCAGGCGATCGATCTTGATGCCCATCGACTCCAGCTTCAGTTTGGCGACCCGCTTGTCGAGCTCTTCCGGAACCACGTAGACCTTCTTCTCCAGCGACTTGTGGTTCTTCACCAGGTAGTCGACTGAGAGCGCCTGGTCGGCGAAGCTCATGTCCATCACGGACGGCGGATGGCCTTCGGCGGACGCCAGGTTAATCAGGCGGCCTTCGCCCAGCAAGTTGATCTTGCGGCCGTCCTTCATCGAGTACTCCTCGACGAACGCACGCGTGGTGCGCTTGGACGACGACATCTTCTCCAGCGCCGGAATATCGATTTCAACGTTGAAGTGGCCGGAGTTGGAAACGATCGCTCCGTCCTTCATCGCCTCGAAGTGCTCCTTGCGCAGCACGCTCTTGTTGCCGGTAACGGTGCAGAACACGTCGCCGATCTTGGCTGCTTCTTCCATGCTCATTACCCGGAAGCCGTCCATCACGGCCTCAATCGCCTTCGTCGGATCGATTTCGGTGACGATGACTTCAGCGCCCAGACCGCGCGCGCGGCTGGCCAATCCACGGCCGCACCAGCCGTACCCGGCGACGACAAACTTGGAGCCTGCCAACAGGAAGTTGGTAGCCCGCACGATGCCGTCGATGGTGGACTGTCCGGTGCCGTAACGATTGTCGAACAGGTGCTTGGTGTCAGCATCGTTGACCGCGATAATCGGGTAGCGCAGCACGCCCTGCTTCGCCATGGCACGCAGGCGGATGATGCCGGTAGTGGTCTCTTCTGTGCCGGCGATCACGCCGTCGAGGACGTCGGTGCGCTTGGTGAGGGCAATGGTGACCAGGTCAGCGCCATCATCCATGGTGATGTGCGGCTTGTGGTCGAGCGCCGACATGATGTGGCCGTAATAGGTGTCGTTGTCTTCGCCTTTGATGGCGTAGACCGGGATGTTGTAATCACGAACCAGGCAAGCCGCAACATCGTCCTGCGTGGACAGCGGGTTGGAAGCGCAAAGCACAACATCAGCTCCGCCATCGCGGAGAGTAATGGCCAGGTTGGCAGTTTCAGCCGTCACGTGCAGGCAGGCGGAGATGCGCATGCCCTTCAGAGGCTGGCTCTTGATGAAGTCCTTGCGGATAATCTGCAGGACCTTCATCGACTGGTTGGCCCAGTCAATGCGCTTCTTGCCCATATCGGCAAGAGCAAGATTGGCGACATCGCCGGCGGCGCGTACGGGTGTAGTTGACATAAGCTCCTGTGAAGTTCGAGTTTCCAAGTTCAAGTTTCGAGGGGCGGCGGGTGGTTCGCCCTTCGACCAGCCACCATAATCGTCCATCGCGCCTTGTATCAGGGCATGGCTTCAGCCGTGCCAAACAAGGCTAAACATGAGATGGGCTTTAGCCCCTGTACACCGTTCACAGCGGCTAAAGCCGTGATTGTAGACTGCGGTTGCGGCACGACTTAAGTCGTGCCCTGATACAAATCCTACTTCGCTGCGCGCGCCGTCTTCTGCGCTTCGGCTGCGGCCAAACCTGCCTTATCACGAAGCTCGGCAGCCTTGTCGGTAGCTTCCCAAGTGAAGTCCTTATCGTTGCGCCCAAAATGTCCGTACGCCGCGGTCTTGCGGTAAATCGGACGACGCAGGTTCAACGACTCCATGATGCCCTTCGGGGTCAACTTGAAGGTAGCGCGAACCAACTCGGCAATCTTCGTCTCATCGATCTTCGCGGTGCCGAAAGTGTCCACCAGAACGCTGACGGGCTCGGCAACGCCGATGGCGTAAGCAAGCTGCACTTCGCAGCGATCAGCCAAACCTGCAGCCACCACGTTCTTGGCAATGTAGCGCGCCATGTAGCAGGCGGAGCGATCGACCTTCGTCGGATCTTTGCCGCTGAATGCGCCGCCACCGTGACGTCCCATACCGCCGTAGGTATCAACGATAATCTTGCGACCGGTCAGGCCGGTGTCGCCCATTGGGCCACCAATAACAAAGCGGCCAGTGGGATTGATGTGGTACTTGGTGTTCTCATCCAGCATCGACTCAGGCAACGCAGCCTGAATGACGTGCTTCAGAATGTCGGCACGAAGATCCTCGTTCGAAACTGTCTCCGAGTGCTGGCTGGAAATGACGACCGCATCGATGCGGACCGGCTTATGGTTCTCGTCATATTCCACTGTGACTTGGGATTTGCCGTCGGGCCGGAGGTAAGGAAGGGTGCCGTTCTTGCGGACTTCGGTAAGACGCTCGCACAACTTATGCGCCAGGAAGATCGGCGTCGGCATGTAGTTGTCGTTTTCGTTGGTAGCGAAACCGAACATCATGCCCTGATCGCCGGCGCCACCGGTGTCCACGCCCATGGCGATGTCACCCGACTGCTTGTTGATGCTGGAGATTACGGCGCAGGTGTTGGAGTCGAAGCCGTAAAGGGCATTGTCGTAGCCGATGGAAGCAACGACGCCACGCACCAGGCTTTGGAAATCGACGTAAGCCTTGGTGGTAATTTCGCCGGCAATGACGACCAGGCCGGTTGCCGTCAACGTCTCGCAAGCCACGCGGCTGTAAGGGTCTTCCTTCAGGCAAGCGTCGAGAATGGCATCGGAAATCTGATCGGCAATCTTGTCCGGGTGACCCTCGGTCACCGACTCGGATGTAAACAGACGATTCTTGGACAAAGTTAGAACTCCTTCGTAATAGTCCGCCGTGGCGGGCGAGTCAGAGCACATCAGCTGGACACGGTTGTATCGCGGTCAGTTGAAGCCTATCTGAAGAGGATAACGGGCAACTGGGAAACTCCAAATATTTTACGGCCAAAAGGCCGATTTCGGCCAGTTAAAGGAGCAAATACGCATTAAATCCGATGCCAGAAAAGGAACCTTCCGCTCAGCTGCTAGGAGCCCGCTGCCGGCAGCTGGCTGGTCACTTTGCCCTTCTCATCCAGAAACTGCAGCACTGGCGTTCCGTCGGATTGAACCCGGATCACGATGCGATCGCGGCCCTGCACATCCTTCAGCCGCAAAGCCACGGAGCGGTCGTCGCCGCGCCCGAGGTAAATGCGAGTCCCGGCCTGCCGGTGCGTAGCAAAATAACTCTTCCACGCTGCTGCTTGCTCTGCCTTCGGCAGCTTGCCGATTTTGTCAGCGGCCTGAATGTCCTCCGAAATCGGGCGGTCCGGCTGATCGAGGATGCGCAGTTCCGAGGACCGTTTTCCGCTCTCTTCGCCAGCATCGATGGTGAAGACCTGATCCTGTTCATATTGATCGAAGCTGAGATGGCCGTAGCTGGAGACTTTGCCGTCTTTGTCCTTACTGCCGCCGAAGATCAGCCCGCCGTTCTCGGTACCTTCGTCGTTGAAGAACAACGTGCCGGCAGTCTTTCGGTCCGGATGCGGCGTTTCCTTGCCTTTGATGATGATGCCGGGAAATGCTGCTTTGTCCGAGACGACCATGCGCAGAGTTCCATCGGGCTCGACGACGTTGATGCGATGCACGGTGATTTCGTCGAACGTTTGCTTGTGCCGGGATTCGGCAAGTCCGGCGAGCACGAGGACGCAGAGGCCGATGGTAAGGACTCCCGAATACACGGCGAGGAAGCGTGGGCTGGAGAAAAGCTTGGTCATGGGGAGATGCTAACGCACAACATAGTTTTATGAAGAGGAGGCCAAGGCAAAGCGCCAGACAAGCCCTGGATGCGCTTGCTGAGATGGTCCGGGCTGACGGGAGACCTGTTTTCTGCCGCAGGCGAACAGCAGATCCCTCGCGCCAAAACATGGCGCTGGTGATGACAATTTTGGGGTTACTACTTCAACGCGGGTTACTACTTCAACGCAGGTCATTACTTCCAACGCACATCAAATCTTCAACGCACATCATCCCTGCAATGCGGAATGGATCGCAATCAGTTGGTCCAGCACACTGGGAAGAAGCTTCAGATCAAGAGCATTGGCTCCGTCCGACTTGGCCTGCGCGGGATTGTCGTGGACCTCGAGGAAGATGCCGTCCACTCCGGCCGCGACAGCAGCGCGCGCAAGCAGCGGAATGAATTCCGGCTGGCCACCGCTCTGCACCCCTTTGCCATCACCGGCGCCAGCAGACGGAAGCTGCACAGAGTGTGTTCCGTCGAAGATCACGGGGGCAAACTTGCGCATGATGGCCAGCGATCGCATATCGACCACGAGATTGTTGTAGCCGAACGAAGCACCACGCTCCGAAAGCGATACGCGTGTGCCCCCAGCTTCGCGAACTTTCTCCACAGCGTGCCGCATGTCCCAAGGGGAAACAAACTGCCCTTTTTTGATGTTCACAGCACAGCCGCTCTTGCCTGCCGCAACCAGCAAATCGGTTTGCCGGCAAAGAAATGCGGGGATCTGAAGCACATCGACTGCTTCGGCCACCTGAGGCACGTCGGCGGCTTCGTGAACATCGGTCAGCACCGGAACGTTCGCCGTCTCCCGCACCTTCCGCAGTATGTGCAGGCCTTCCTTGATCCCGGGCCCGCGAAAGCTACTGATCGAAGTGCGATTGGCTTTGTCGTACGAAGCCTTGAAGATATACGCCAGCTTCTTCTGGCGGGCGATGCGCGATATCGCTTCGGCCATCTTCAGGGCGTGCTCTTCACTTTCAATAACGCACGGGCCAGCAATCAGGACGAGTTCGCCTCGACCAACGCTGATATCGCCGACCTGGAACGGAGTCAGAGAGGCTTCCAAATCAAGCTCCGGGGAATTGCTTCATTTCTGAAAATGATACTGCCTCAGTAGTTAACGGCATGTTTGTGACATTACCTGCAAATGTGATCTTATGCTATTGTCTACACCACCAACGGGCCCTTAGCCCCACTTGCGAGGTAGAGTATGTTTGCGCGCGTGCTCACCCTGTACGTTCGGTTAGAGAAAAAACCAGAGCTTGCCAACAGAATTCTTAAAGATGTAATTCCGGTTATCAGGCGCTCCGTCGGCCCAATCGACATATTCGTTCTGCAAGACGAGAAAGACGTCGACAGGATGGTCGTTATGTCGCTGTGGCACAGCAAAGACGATGCCGAGCGCTATCACGTTACCAGCTATGAAAAGGTAACGTCGATTCTTCAACCTTATCTGACAATGCCTCCGGCCCTGCGAACCTACAAAGTGGACGACACCTCACCGCTGAATTTGCTCGCGCAACGACCGCACGCTGACACAGCCAGCGAGGAACGGATGCCACCGCTCAACCTATCCCAAACATCCGGGCAGCGCCTCTAGCCTTTCACCTTCTCCGGCCGGTGGAACATCTCCACCGACATGTCCTGCACCACCTGTTTGCGCCGCAATCGGTTCTCGTACGACGCCTTGACGAACGCCGAGAAGAGCGGATGCGGCTCTAACGGCTTGGACTTGAACTCAGGATGGAACTGGCAGCCGAGAAAGAAAGGATGATCGGCCAGTTCGACGATCTCCACGTAGGTTCCATCCGGCGTCGAGCCGCTGATGCGCAGACCTCCAGCCGTGAGCGTGCTCTCGTATTCGCGATTGAACTCATAACGATGCCGATGCCGTTCGCTGATCTCGCTTTGTCCGTAAGCTTGATACGCCACTGAGCCGGGCTCGAGCTGGCAAGTCCAGGCGCCGAGACGCATGGTGCCTCCAAGCTCTTCCACCCCACGCAACTCGCGAAGCTTGTAGATGACGCGATGAGGAGTCGCCGGATCGAATTCGCTGGAATTCGCCTGCTGCAAGCCGCACACGTTTCGCGCGAATTCAATGCACGCTGTCTGCATTCCCAGACAGATGCCAAAGTAAGGCACCTTATTCTCGCGCGCATATTGAATGCCTTTCAACATGCCTTCGATACCACGCTTGCCAAAACCGCCGGGAACCAGAATTCCATCAACGTGTTCCAGTTGCGCCTGAACGCTCTGGTCTTTCTGCTCCAGTCCCTCGGCTTCAATCCAGCTCACAGTGAGTTTCAGGTTATGCGCAAGCGCGCCGTGAACCAGCGCTTCTTTCAGTGACTTGTAGGAATCTTCGTACTCGACATACTTGCCGACGATACCGATGTTGACTTCGTCCTTGGGGTTATAGACTCGATGTACCAGATCTTCCCAGCGGACCAGGTCGGCGTCCTTCGCATCAATCCGTAAATAATGCAATGCCAACCGGTCGACATGTTCCTGTGCGAAGCCCAACGGGACTTCGTAGATCGAGGCAACATCTTTCGCTGTGATGACCGCTTCATTTTCCACGTTACAGAACAACGCAATCTTGCTCTTGAGGTCCTTGGACAGGAATCGATCGGTGCGGCACAACAGGATGTCGGGCTGAATCCCGATGCTAAGCAACTCCTTGACAGAGTGCTGTGTCGGTTTGGTCTTCAGTTCGCCGGCAGCGGCGATGTAAGGCACCAGCGTCACGTGTACGAAGAGCGTGTTCTCGCGCCCCAGTTCCTGCCGCATCTGGCGAATTGCCTCGATGAAGGGCAAGGATTCGATGTCGCCCACTGTGCCGCCAACTTCAATGATTGCCAGGTCGACATCCTGTGCCACCTTTTTCATGGCACTCTTGATCTCGTTGGTCACGTGTGGAATGACCTGGACGGTTTTCCCGAGATAGTCGCCGCGCCGCTCCTTGGCGATAATGGTTTCGTAAATGCGGCCCGTCGTCCAGTTATTGTCTCGGGTCAGTTTGCTGTGCGTGAAACGCTCGTAGTGTCCCAGGTCGAGATCGGTCTCAGCGCCATCGTCGGTAACAAAGACTTCGCCATGCTGGAACGGCGACATGGTGCCCGGATCGACATTCAGGTAAGGATCGAACTTCAGCAAGTTGACCTTCAGGCCGCGGCTTTCCATCAGGCAGCCGATGGAAGCTGCCGCCAAGCCTTTGCCCAGCGAAGACACAACGCCACCCGTCACAAAGATGTACTTTGCTGGCATCGATTCCTCTGTTTTAAGGATTTGTGCTGCTGGAAAATCGACTCCGAACCTCCCTGATATTTTCGGGGAGCCTGATACGCCGGCGTGGCAGCGTAATCAGGGTGGAGCACGTTAGCAGGCACGATCAATTATGACTGGAAACGCTCCCGGTAGCAAGAAAGAGTTGCATCCGGGAGCGTTTATCCTAGGGGGAAGGAATTTTTCCGAATCAGTTAAGGAATCGACGGCCGAACATGGCACAGGCACCGGTTCCAAGCAGTACGAGTGTGCCCGGCTCAGGGGTCGTCTGTGAGTCCTTGTTACCACCCGTCGTGTCCTGACCGATATACATGAACTCCTGCATCGAGTTTGGATCGGGATCGTGTTGATATGTCGGCGTGACGATGTACACCTTGTTGAAGTCAACACCCGGGAAACCGATGGTGTATTCCTGGTGGGCGGCATCCAGCCACGACTGGGAATCCCCAACCAAGGGGGCGGCAGGATCGAAAATGTGCCACACGGCATAATTCATCGCCTGCCATTCCGAAGTGGGCTCAACCGTGGTCTGCAGCAGGATCCATCCGGCTTGATCGTACAGTCCAAGAGGATAGAGGGAATTGGGTCCAGCCAGATTGTTGAAGCGGGTTAGCTGAATGTTGTCGCTACCCAGATTGGTGATGTTCGCTTGCCACTGGTCGCCAGGCTGCCCACCGTGCGCATAATCGTCGCACATCACGGCGTAGTACTGGCCGGCTGGACCATCGGTCTGAGTAATGTAGTACGGATAACCGTTCTGCCAGTCACCGCCTGAATAGGCAACAAATGTGAATCCTGTTGACCCAGCGTAGGCGTACACCGCCCCGAATACCAGAACAGCAAACACAACCAGCTTACGCATAATCCCTTCCCTCCATGGGGGTTACCGGTCCAATTCGCACCCAAATACAATCAACCACTTAAGTTTTCAAACCGGAAGCCGCGTTTGCAGCCTATGGAAGCACTCAAATGCTTCCAAAATAGCCGCAAGGGAGAGACTCTTCTCGGCCAAACAAGCAAACTAAGGCGCAGACATACATTCTGGCCGGGATTTGCTCCGCGTGGCGCAACAGAGTTCTTCCCGTACTCGATATCGTCGAGATGCAAAGAACACGTGCCGCTCACGGGCCCTGTACTTCCCAACTACTACCGACTGAAAACTCACTACACTTCAGGGGGTAAATCCAGCTAAACCGTTCAATGCACTAGCCGGCTCCCCCCAAGTCGCAACTCAACACAACGTCTCGGAGGCAAATCACACAATCCCGTGATCGCCAGCGCAAACTGCAACGATCTACGGGACAAGCTTTCCAATTCCTCTATCAGGCGTACTTCCGGCTTTCGCCGAGTGTATGCTACCGGACAGAGATACAGCTTCTGTTGGGAACGTTTGCAATCAGAGTACCGCAGAAAAGCCTTAAAATTCGGTTACTTTGCAGGCAAGGGATGCAAGAGTTTGCGACATTTTAGCTGAATATTTCCCCACAAATAGGGTACGGCTTAGCCCAATTCGCCACCTAAAGCTGCCGCTACCCAAGAAAGAAAGCCGACTGTCCAACTTTAGTGGTGAACAAGGTCGAAAGGTACGCGCACTTGGCGGAGAATGATTGCGGAGGCGTGCTACGTGCAACCAGGAGAGTATCAGAACGGTCTGGGGTTACGCTGTGTTGTTCGCTGGGTACGGCAAAGTAGGAATCCCGGAGAACGGACCACCAGCGGTCGGCCTCCGAGATCCGAACACCTCAACAAGCCCACGGCAGGCGAGCCGGCACGGTGTGTCACCGGTCCTAGCGAGGCTGCGAGGTTCGCTGACGGGAACAGAAAACTCCGGACAGAGAGCGCATCTCATCTTTAATCGCGCCTGCGAAGCAGGCTTATGCGTGCCTTTTGCGGCGCATAACTACCACGCCCAGGAACACCACCGCCAACGCTGCCGCGATTATCCGAATTACCGTGATTGTGTCCATCGATGTCTCCTTCTCTAGTGATTGGTTGACTTACCTGTTACTTGAAAATCCCTTCCAGATTCTTGGCAATCAGAAGGACGGCCGGCCCCAACAGAACGATGAAGATGCTGGGGAAGATGAACAGCACGAGGGGGAAAATCAGTTTCACCGTCGTCTTGGCTGCCAGTTCCTCCGCCTGTTGACGGCGCTTCTGCCGTACTCCATCGGCAAACACGCGCAAGGCCTTGACCAGAGGCGTGCCAAAACGGTCCGTCTGCGCCAGCATGTGGACGAAGCTCTTAACGGTGTCCACCCGAGTACGCTCGGCCATGCTCTGCCAAGCCTCCACGCGCGGCTTCCCAGCGCGCTGCTCAAAATTGATTTGCAGGAATTCCTGGGAAATCTCCGGATGGCTCAAGGCTAGTTCCCTGCCGGATCGCAGCAGCGCCTGGTCGATTCCCAATCCTGCGTCAACACAGACCACCATCAGGTCCAGGGCATCGGGTAGACCCAGTCGGATATGCTCGCGGCGGAGACGCGCGCGCTGCCTTACCCAGACATCCGGAGCGAAATAGGCCAACGCCATCAGTGCGATAATCCAGAAAATTGTGTCGCCGCGAATAAACGTCCCAGCAACGATCGCCAGCACCGGCCCCAACAGCCGGATTCCGAAATAGGTGTCAACATCGGAAGCCTCTCGCAGTCCGGCGGCAAACAGTTTCTGCCGCATCCTCTCGTCCTCCGCCAGCCCCAATCGCGTGCGCACAAAGCGAGCCACCTTCAGAATTAAATCCTTCAAGCCCCGGCCCTCCTCGTCGGCCTGCTCGCGCTGGCGCCAAGGCAGGCGAGTCACTTCGATCAGGCGCTTGCCCTGATTACCACCGCGAAACCAAAGCAGCACAGGAACCAGCGCAAGCCCACAAAACACCGTGACCATGAGGCTCACGAGCAGCATCGGCGAGGTGGTGTTCATACCTTCACATCCACGATTTTGCGGATGATCAAGCCTCCCAGCACCATCAGTACCAGCCCGGTATAAACCAGCTTCCGTCCCATGGGATCGTCCAGCAGCACTCGGGTATAACCGCGATTCGCCAGGCTGAGCAGAAAGAACATAACGATCGGCAGCACGGACAGAATCCAGCCTGTCAGCCGGCCTTGCGCCGTGTAGATTCGTATTTCTCCTTGCATGCGGAGCCGCTCGCGAATGACGGTGGTTGTTCGATCCAGAATCTCCACCAGGTTGCCACCGGTCTCTTTCTGCAGGAGCATGGCGGTAACCACGAAACTCAGTTCCGGCAACGGAATACGCTGCGCCAGTTGCAGCAGAGCCTCGCGCGCTGGCAAACCAAAGTTTTGTTGCCGATAGACCTCGCGAAATTCTGAGCGGACCGGCTCTGGACACTCCTCGCCCACGATCTCGATTGCCGCCGGCAGAGAGTGCCCGGCACGTAAGGCACGGCTCATCAAGTCAATGGCCTCCGGCAAGTGCCGGTTAAATTCCCGCAGACGTCGCGCTCGCTGGAAGCGAAGAATGCAGTACGGGAATACCGCAAGAACCAGTGCCAGCAGAGCATCGACATACCAATTCGGCAGCTCATACCAAGCCAGGGCATACCCGGACGCCGCCAGCATCGCCGTGCTCGCCAGCACCCCCGGAACCGTCCAGGAACTTTCCGCCTGCGCAATCAATAGTTGAATGCTGTGCGCTATCGCCAGGTTCTGCAAACAATCGTCAACCCAGTCCAGCTGGCTTAACCGTGTGGCCTTTACGATCTTTGCCGGCTCGTCCGGGGTCTTGAGCCTGGGTAAGCGACCCCCGCGCAGCTTGGCGATGCGGCCTTCAACCGTCTTCTCAAACGCCGAAGGCCGGGTCAACAGCGCGATGATGCTAAAGGTCAGCGCCAGAAACAAAAGGAAGATCAGTACGATCAGGAACATCGCCGCACTCGATTCGAAGCCGCGCCCAGTGAAGGCAGGCTGAGGTCCCGCCTGCCGCTGTTCGAGCCGCTTTGCAAGGTCCAGCACATCATCATTGCCTACACTTCTTCCGATACATCGAGCAGATTGGTGTCCAGCGGGATGCCGGCCGATTGCAGTTTGTCGGCAAACTTGGGAACGATGCCGGTGGCATAGAAGCGGCCCAACACCTTGCCGTTCGGGCCCAGGCCGCGCTTCTGAAACAGGAAAATGTCCTGCATGCTGATCACCTGGTCGCTGGTGCCGGTGATCTCGGATATGTGGGTTACCCGCCGCGAGCCATCGCTCATGCGCGATACCTGTACGATGAGCTGAATGGCCGAGGCAATCTGCTGACGTAAGGCCATCTCCGGAAGATTGAGGTTGGCCATCAGCGACATGGTCTCGATGCGTGAAATCGCGTCCCTCGGGCTATTGGCGTGTACCGTGGTAATGGACCCATCGTGTCCAGTGTTCATCGCCTGAAGCATGTCGAGCGCCTCTTCTCCCCGGACCTCGCCCACGATGATGCGGTCCGGGCGCATGCGCAAGGCGTTGATCAACAACTCCCTCTGCTTGACCCCGCCGTGGCCTTCAACGTTCGGAGGCCGGCACTCCAGCCGCACCACATGGTCCTGCTTCAGCCTCAGTTCCGCCGAATCCTCGATGCTGACAATGCGCTCGCGGGCAGAGATAAACCCGGATAGCACATTCAACAGTGTGGTTTTACCGGCGCCGGTGCCTCCGGAGACCACTATGTTCAGCCGCGCCCGCACCGCCTTTTCCAGTACCTCCATCATCAAGGGCGTGAGCTCGCGGTAGGCCAGCAGGTCCTCGGCGGTAAGCGGATCGGAACCAAAGCGGCGGATCGACAGAATTGGCCCATCGATCGCCAGCGGGGGAATAATCGCGTTGACCCGCGATCCATCCGCCAATCGGGCATCCACCATGGGAGACGACTCGTCCACCCGACGGCCGACCTGAGAAACAATTTTTTCGATGATGTGCAGCAGGTGGTGATCGTCCTTGAAGACCACGTTGGTCTTTTCCAGAACACCGCCGCGTTCCACATAAACCGAGGTCGCGGTATTCACCAGGATGTCGGTGACGGTGGCATCCTGTAGCAGAGGTTCCAAGGGACCAAGGCCAAAAACTTCATCCAGCACCTCGTTGGCAAGCCGGCGCCGTTCGGTAGCGCTGAAAGGCACGCCATGTTCGCCCACCAACTGCAGAATGATGGACAGCAGCTGCTGGCGGGCCATCGTATCCTGCATGAACAGCAGCTTTTCCAGGTCGACTTTTTCGATCAGCTCGCGATGCACCGCCGACTTCACTTCCTGCAACGCGCGGCCCAGCAACGGACTGGGTCGGCGGCCGGTCTCTAGTTCCACCGGAATTTCGGGAAACGGAATGGTTACGCTTTCGGCCATGTTCTTTAGCTCCAAAAGGCAAACTTCTTCTTTGGCTCCGCAATCTCTATCGCGTCGAGTGGCACCAGGCTCGCGGCCCACTTCTTCATCTGAACGGCAAACTCCGATTTGCGTTCCGGCAGCACTGGATTGCCGGTGTTCATGGCGCGGATGAGATCGCTGGAAGCGTTGGGAATGGTGATGGCAATCGGCTGCCGGATCGCCCTTTCAATCTGCTCCAGAGAGACCGCGCCTTCCGACGAAAAACGGTTGATTACTACCTTCAGCTTTTCGGGTGGCACATTGCTCTGCAACAGCCGGTCGACGTAGCGCGACAGATCCCGCAGCGCCGGTACGTCGGGTGTGGCAATCAGGTACACCTCGTCGCAACAGTCGATGGTGGTCAGGCTGAGATTGTGTACGCCGTGAGGACAATCGATGACCACAAATTCGTAGTTCTGGCCAAGGAAACGAATGGCCCGCCGGATGTCGTCGAGCGAAACATTGGCTGCATCGTCGAACACGTCCGGCGACGGCAAGATATCCAGGCAGCTGGAGTGGTGAATGACAAAACCATCTAACAGGATCTCGTCCAGCCGCGCGATGTTGCGCACCAGTTCGTAGAAATGGTAGTTAGCTTCGTCCTCACCCAGATACAGAGAAACGTGACCCAGGCGGCGATGCTCGTCCAGGATCAGGGTCTTCTTGCCGTATTGCCGCACCAGAAAACATCCAAGATGCACCGCCAGAGTCGTGGTGCCGGCCCCGCCACGCGCCCCCAACATCGCCAGGATCCGGCCCGATGGCTTTGCAGGTGTGTGGTTGCGCGCTCCGGCACGGGTCCGTAACCGATCGAGTGCCGCAATCAGCTGATCGGCTTCGAGCGGCTTGGTCAGATACTCGTTGCAGCCGGCGCGCATGGCCTCCAAAATCCGGGCCGGTTCGGGCTGCCGGGAAAGCGCGATCAAAGTACTTCGCCCATGTAAAGCTTGTTGCAGGGCATTCGCTTCCCTGGCCGCAACCTGGTGGTCGCGATCGAAGTCAATTATGCAAACCGAAACTTCTGCCCGCTGTAACTTCTGCAACAGGAGGGGATCCCCGTTACTGGGCGAGTAGTCTGGTAGCTCGCCGGCGAATGATCCGTGCTGTGCCGCCACCACCTGTTTTACGGCTTCGACTGTTTCCGAATCGACGCCTACGGTCGCGAGGCACAAACCGCTGGCGTCGTCTTTCGTTCGCTCGCTGCTCACGTTGCGCTCCCTACTGGTATTCATCGGCGCAAGCTTCTCAATTCTTAGGCAGGTTGTGATCGAAGGTCTGCGGCTGTAAGAACGGCACTACCATGTCGGGCGCCGCTGGAGTGGGCTGAGGCGTATTCAGGGTGTCAACGATTTTCGCGGTGACAATTACCACCAGCTCCATGGTGGAACGGTTCAGGTTCTTGGAGCGAAACAACTGTCCCAGCACCGGAATATCAGCGATGCCTGGCATCTTGCTCAGACTGTCGGTCGTACGGTGATCCAGCATTCCGGAGATACCAAAGCTCTGGCCATCTTTCAACTCAACTTCAGTTTCCGCTTTACGGGTCGAGAGCGCCGGCAGAACATAACCGGCAATCACTACCTCATTCGTGTAGTCCAAGGCACTGACTTCGGGCGCTACCCGCAAACGAATCGTTCCATCCGAGTTCACATAGGGCGTGAATTCCAGCTTCACACCGTAGGGCCGGAACTGCACCGTCACAGTGGGCACACTGCCCACACCTCCGGGTTGCACGATGGGATAAGGAAACTCTCCACCAGCCAGAAAGCGCGCCGTCTTGCCGTGGAGCGTGGTCAGGGTCGGCTCCGCTAGAATTTCCAGAATGCCCTTAGTCTGTAGATCCTTGATGGTTGTGCCCAGACCATGAGGAAGGTTGAAGTAGAACAAATTCAGAAAGTCGCTGACGATCGCCGAGTTGGTTCCATTCTGTGTCTGAAATGACGGTGGGCTGAATTGCTGCGTGGTGGCCGAACCGCTGTTCTGGCCCAGGCTGAACAGGTTGATACCGAACGCAGTGAGCTTTGACCGGTCGATCTCGGCAATGCGGACATGCAGCT
The DNA here is from genome assembly GCA_963769235.1 of uncultured Acidobacteriaceae bacterium. Classification (GTDB taxonomy): domain Bacteria; phylum Acidobacteriota; class Terriglobia; order Terriglobales; family Acidobacteriaceae; genus Bog-257. Next base: position 193,083 of record CAVYKW010000002.1, read on the forward strand.
CAACCTGGGGCAGATGTGGCGTATCAACCACCAGCGAATTGATAACGTCTTTGGAGTACACCTGCGCCAGCCGCATAGCCTCATCGGCGGCAGCATCGCTGTCCACCACACCGGTCAAATGAATGCGGCCCTGCTGAGCTTCCACTTCCACTCGGTCCCCAGGCAGTGCCTGGGCGAGCGAATCGCGCAGGCCGGCAACATCGACATCCGAAAGGAAGGTGTACATTTGCGCCGGTCCGTTACACGGCCACAACGCCAGGCTGCTGGTTCCAGCCGCCTTGGCGGTCACCACAATCTCGAAGGCGGTCGCCGTAATCGCATCCAGCACGGCTGGGTTGCTGACGTAGACCCGGCGTAACTTGTCGGCAGAGTTCAGAAACATCGACCGGCCCACGATCAGGTGCACGGTCCGACTCTGCGAGAAAGCGGTAGAGGCAGAAGCATCAGCTTCCGTCTTTTTCACTTCCGCAGCCGAAGCAGCGGCCGAAAGCGCCTGCAATCCCAAGGGAGCAATGTGCTTTTGCGAGGAGACAGTTCCCGTGACCTCGGGCACAACCTCCGGCGCCGGCGTTACCGCTGAGGATGGCATTCCCGCATTTGGGACCGCGCCGGCTAAAGGCAAGCTTTGCGCAGCCGAGGCGCAGGTCATGCCCAGCAATATGGTTGCAAGCCAAGCTTTTTTGCGTTTACCAGGGGATCGGCTCATTGCATCACTCGAAGCTTTTGGTCGTTCGCTTGTCGCCGAGAATGGTCTCGACGGTGTCCAGTTGCTTTATCGGCAAATGCGGACGAGCCGTTACAGCGGGAGTGGGCAGGGCTGCGACGCCAGACAGTTGCGCAATCTGCACTGGCATGGAATTGACGTGAGTGTGGTCGGAACCGTTGCGCAGGACAAACTGAATGCCGCCTTGGGTGCTGGCCAGCACCAGCTTCTGCGCGTCCTCCGGGGTGAGCAGCAGCGTCACCACGCTCACGTTTTCCGGCTTGCCTTGCGGATCGGGCTCCAGTTTCTGGCCCACGGTCAGAACCTCAACATCCTGCAAAACAATTTGTGTAGCTGGCGTGGGCAGCCGGTCGGAGCGAAACGTGACCAGCACATCCACGTGCGATCCGGGAAACAGAAACCCGGCTACCCCGACAACTTCGTCGGATTTCACCGAGGTGGCGCGCATGCCATCAGGAATTTTTACCGCCAGACCTATACCCGAACCCGGTGCGGCCAGGTAGCCCTCGAGGATCGGCTGGGAAGCCGCTACCGGATAAATCACCGCGCGGCCCGACAGATCGCCAACCTTGGTAAAGGCATTGGGCAGCGGAATCGAGTCAGGCCAGTCGACCAGCAGCAGGTCCTCGGCTTTGAGCACCTCTCCGGCCTGCAGCGACCGGCTCGGAGCAGCGTAGCGATGCACGGAGGAATGGGTCGTCGTGTGGGCGACCAGCTTGCGGCTTATGATATAAGTGATCGCTCCCGATAAGACGAGCGCGACGAGAAGTGCGATTGCCAGACGACGGGAATTCATAAGTTCATCTCAGTCAGCACCTGCATTGCGAAGAGTCCCGCCTGCCGCTATGGCCAGTCCACGAGGCAGGCAAGAGTTCCTGGACTGAACTGCCTGGCAACCGCTCTGACTCACTTCTTCCGCCCCTCATCCGCAATGCGTTCGCACCGGACGGCGCCGCTCCGGTTGCCGATACCAGACGCTATCCAGCCCTTGGTGTCTATCCGCCAGGTTGCGGTCTCAGGCAACTGCGCTGCTGAGCTTGCTGCCTACCGCACTAAAAGCATTGCTGATGTTGCTGGCCAAGGTACTCATGGCCGCGATGGCGGCCAACGCGATCATGGCGGCTACCAATGCGTACTCAATCAAGTCTTGTCCAGATTCGTCGCGGCAGAGGTTTCTTAGTGATTTCAGTTTCATTTCGGTGTCTCCTCCAAGTGTCACTCGAGAGAAATATCGTCTTTTAGTAGTTTGTGGTTTCGTGTGGCTACCCTACTGGTAGCCATCGGCAGATACGTGAGTAACTCTAGCGGCCACAGAAAAATAATCGTCTTCTTGATAGTTTCCTGGATGACTTTGACGCAGTGATGGTTTGGGTTGACCATGAAACACGAGGGGGGGTCTCAGTTTTTTTGAATTGCCCTCGAGAACGGAGGTGTCTCTGATGAGCAATCCCGGCTGTTGCCGACATAGGTTGAGCTTTGGCTACTGGAGTAACGATACCTTCAACACCGGCGTGGTGGCCGAGGGGTTAAGCGCCATGCTTAACGCCCCGCTGCCGCTGAGTTGCAGCTGGTCGGTCACGATATTGCCCCAAATCAACGTACCATTGGCCGTCCCCCCTGGGATCTGAAAGATCGTTCCGAAACTGGCAGAGTGAAAATACAGAGTTCCGGTATACGCCAATGTCCCCGAACCTTGCAGTTGCGGGGAGGCGGTATCGCTGTGATCCATGAACATCAGCAGACTGCGAACGTTACCCGTAGTATCCGTCGTGTCGCCCGCTTTGTCGTAGTAAGTGCCGCCAGTGGTGCATTGCGCGAGCAGGGTATTCGTATCGAGAGCGCTGGCGAGGTTCAGGTACGACGGAGGATTGCTTCCGTCACAGGTCAAATCAGTAGCCGGAACTTTGTCCACCCGCGGGTAAGCCGGAGCGCCCGACGCGCCGCTGATGACCGGCTTCGCAGTTCCGTGGAAGTAAAACATTACTCCATCCGTCTGATGCCAGTTCCAGGCTCCGCCTCCACCATATCCGTTGGCTCCGGCAGCCTTGGTGATATAGCTGCAGTAAGCAGTGCCGCTCACCAAGCCCTGTGAATTCGCACATGGCTTGGCCATCCGGATGCTGTCGCTACCTCCTATCGCCAAGTCCCCGTCCATGTAGTACACCCCAGGAAGAAATGTAATAACATCATTAGCATTCTCCGAGATTCCGTTGGGATAATATCCCGGCGCATATTCCTTACATCCTTTTAAAGGATAGTTTGGCGGACCCCATCCAAAGTAGTTTGTCGGGCTTTGATCCGGGCACCCGTCAGTCTCCGCCGCTGCCGGGATGAAGTATCCGTTGCTGGATTTGGTGAGCGGAGTGACTGACTTCATGCCACTCGCCGCCGGTACCGCGCCATAAGGGTCGGCAACCGGACTGGCCGGCCAGACCCAATTGCCACTCGTGCCTCCGCTAAATCCGGCCGTCAATCCCGTGTTCGAGTTCGTTCCATAACATCCGCTGGAGGGCCCCGGAGCAGCACGCGGCCCTCCGACCACCCCGACATCGGAGCCCGACAGATTTGGGCCTCCTCGGCGAGTATCAATGACTCCACTGGATCCGCACTCGACCGCGGTCGCACTGCTGGAATTGACGACGATGCTTCGCGAGGGGCCGCCAAGGATCGTCAACGACGCTCCTCCGGAATAAGCCAGAGCGCCTGACACGGTGGGGTTGAGCACCACGATCGGCGCACCCTGCATGATGTTGGTCAGCCCGCAGGTTGAGCTGGCAGCCACTTGTTGCGACGAATTTCCGGTCAACAAAGTACTGAAGTATGTTTTCACCGGAAGCGAGACCGTAACTTGTAAGAAGGGATAACTCACCATCGAGGAAGGCGGTGCTGTTACCCCAGCAACTGAGGCAGGAAAGCTCCAGGAGACAGTGGTATCTCCTCCGCTATATCCGTTGAAGCCGTTCTTGCTGGCGTACCAGCACATGATGGGGCCAGGCGAACTGTACGAGGAGCAGCTGCCACCTGTTCCCACCGTAAAACCCATATTCGGCAGGGACATTCCCGAGGTCAGCTCGTACACATCCATGGCACCGGCCTGACAGGCAGCATCTGCCGCAGTTTGTACCTGCTGCCGCTGGAACCAGATGTTGGTGTAGTCCACCGCAAAGGCCAGCACTGCCAGCAGAAACAGGCTGAGCATAAGCACCAGCAGGATGCTGGCTTGCCCCGCATCACGGCTCGGATACCTCACTTCAGCTGCTCGATCGTTCCCGCAAGGAGTCATCTGGCATCCCCCTTATCAATACACAATGCGTCCTTCGGCGACCACATTCATGGATGGCGGCGACCATCCCGGCAAGGACAGGTAAGGCACGTAGGGGTATGAGATAGTTACCAGGACACGGCTGGTTGGAGTGGACCCTCCATCCGGCCAGGACGGCGTAACCGTCATGTGCGTTAGATCATGGAAGGAAACGGAAGCATAGCTGTTGACGACAGCTTTAATGTTGCCCCCGGTGGAATCTGCACAACCTGAACTGGGGCCACTGCAGGAGTTGCTGTCTGTACCATGAACGATGGCGTAGCGAATCCCCTCGCGAGCGGCATTGCCCAGCACGCTGCAGGTATAGACGGTCATACAAAATTCAAAAATCAGAAATGTCACCAGGAACAACAGCCAGATCGATAGCGAAAACTCCAGAAGCATCGAACCTCTCTGGTCCCGGACCAGCGATCCCATACCCGCTCCGGCTCGATGCCGATTGTTGATTTCTGCTCGCATCAATCGAGTGCCCGCATTTCCGCCTGCCAGTGCAGGGTCAGAGAAGGCATGGTGAAGGTGAAGAAGTTCACGGGAATCGGCGGGCTTACGATGTAAACCACGTCGACCCGCTGCGTAAGTAAACCGTTATCGGATTCCGGATCCTGGTCGGGAGAAACATTTAAGCTTCCGGAGGGAAAGGTGCTGCAGCTAGCCACAAATCCATTTGATGTTTGCACCACTCCAATTTTCTTGGAGCAAACCTGGACTGTCGTCTTGGTGCTCATATTAGCCAAGCTGGACAAGTCTCCGCCCGCCAGCCCAGCCACCCCAGCCGTATCCGCCAGCGAGCCCGTTGTCCCCGCCGATGGCAATTGCTGCTGTGCCGGCGATACGAATCCCTGCCCTGAATAAAGCACCGCATTCCTTGCCGAGGACACCAGGTTGGCGGCGACTATGAAGAAGTAACCAATATCGACGGCGAAACACAGCATCAATATCAGGATCGGCATGACCATGGCGGTCTCTACCAGACTTGAACCATGGCTAGCACGCATATCCATGCCGTGACCTCCTCTTCTACTGATCGGCACCCTTCAGGTTGGCTTTAGCGAAACCACTCAACCAGAGCCGATTTATGTAGTTCGCTGTCCCCGGGCCTCCCGGACCATCCTACGGCTTAGCCGGGGGCGCCCGACGAAAATTCAACGGACTTCAGCGAGTGATCTTTCCTGATCCTGCATCTCGCCCGGAACGAGAGGCAGCCTCAACTTTCTTTGCAAGATCGGCGACCAACTAACCGCGACCACAGCTACGCTAATGGCGTGCAACCCGAGTTAGTACAGCCGAACCCATTGAGCCCCGGAGCTGCTGTGCACATCCTCCACCATCGCGTTGACCCATCCATAACCTGCAAGCGCCTCGCCAGTTTCCCGGTACTGCTGGGCGCGATTCTTGCAGGCACAGTCTTCGTCTTTGACAGCGGCAGCATCGCCGACCCTGACATCTGGTGGCACTTGCGGAATGCCGAGTTGCTGGTGACGACGCATTCCTTTGTACGCCACGATCTTTACTCGTTCACAACGTCTGGTTCGGGCTGGATCAACGAGGCATGGCTGAGTGAGATTCCCTACTACTTCGCCTGGCAACACCAAGGCATATTCGGTTTGTATCTGGTAATGCTTCTAGAAATAGAATTGATCTTTCTAGGGGTCTTCGCACTCGCTCACCTCAACTCAAAGAACCTTAAAGCTGCCTTCTTTGTATCTTGGCTTGCGATCTGGCTGTCTACAGTCTCATTTGGCCCAAGGACCCTGCTGATGGGATGGCTATGTCTGGTAGTTGAGCTGTTAATTCTTAGTAGCTTTCGACAAGGCAAGGACTATACTTGGTTCCTGCCACCGTTGTTCGTACTGTGGGTCAACCTACATGGCTCCTGGCTGATCGGTCTAGCTCTGTTTTTTACCTTCTACTTTTCTGGTTTTTTACAAGGTCGCTGGGGACGGCTTCAGGCTATACGGTGGACATCGGGGCAACGCATTAATTTGGGCATGGTAGGACTACTGGGCATTCTTGGGTTATTTCTCAACCCTTACAGCTATCACTTGGTGTTCTATCCGTTCTGCTTCGCCTCTCAGCAAAAGCTGAACATATCCCACGTGGACGAATGGATGAGCCTGGACTTTCACGGTATACGAGGTAAAATCCTGTTCAGCACGGTCGCCGCGACTCTAGTCGCTGCTTTAGTTCGCAAGCGCCGTTGGCGCGTCGACGAACTGGGATTTGTGCTGATTGGATTCTATGCGGCTGTAACCTACAGCCGATTTCTATTTCTCGCGGCGATTGTGGTACTTCCGATCCTGGCAAAAGATATGGAATTCCTGCCCCAGTATGATCCTGCCATTGACAAGATCTGGCTCAACGCAATTCTTATAGCCGGAATACTCGCCAGTTGTATGTGGAGACTACCTGGCCGGGAATATCTCATGCGAGACACAGTCCGGAACTATCCAGTGAAGGCGTTACCTTATTTGCGAACGTTCCAGCCGGAAGGCCCGGTGTTCAACGATTGTTTGTGGGGCGGATACTTAATCTGGAATGTTCGCCATATACCGGTGTTTATCGACTCGCGAATCGATATCTACGAATATTCTGGAGTTTTCGCGGACTACCTGGATGTTATCGGAATCAATAAAACTTTGGAAGTTCTCGATAAATACCACATTCGCTATGTTCTATTTCCGTGTGGCAGCCCAGTCGCTTATTTGTTGTTGCATAACAATGGATGGAAGACTGACTATCAGGATGAGACTACGGTCCTGCTGGAGAGAGTTGTATCCCAGTCCGTGATCGAAGCTGTAACTAAGGGACCTTAACTACCGAACCTGCCGGGGTGTGCTCAACCGCGGGCTGCGCAACGCCGGCACCGTTGCGCGAATTAAGGCTGGCGGACACATCGGCGCGCCCAACACTCGTATAAATAAAACCGTATTCCGCCATAGTTGCCGGACTGAAAAGATTCCGTCCATCAATGACGATAGGATAGTGCAGCACCGCGTGCAAATTTGTAAGGTCGATGTTCCGGAACTCGTCCCAGTCGGTCAGCACCAACAGGGCATCGGCCTCGCGAGCGGCCTCCAGCGCCGAAGAAGCGTACTGGATCGAGTTTGTACCCAGAATTTCGCGAGCGTTATTGGCCGCCGCTGGATCATAAGCTTGGATTTTGCAGCCTTCTTGTATCAACGATTGCACGATCGAGACTGCGGGAGACTCCCGGACGTCGTCCGTACCACCCTTGAACGCCAGACCCAGCACTCCCAGCCGCTTTCCCTTCAACGTCCACAACGCGCTGCGCACCTTGCGCAGAAAACGCTCGCGCTGCTCATTGTTAATGCGCATCACTTCTTCCAACAGCCTGAAGTCGTAACCGCACTCGCGGGCTACCGCCCGGTACGCAGACAGATCTTTGGGAAAGCACGAACCTCCGTAACCCAGGCCGGGATTGAGGAATTGCCGCCCGATCCGCGAGTCCGATCCGATGCCTTCACGCACCTGCTCCACGTCGGCACCCACCGACTCGCACAACGTTGCCACCGCGTTGATGAAGCTGATCTTCATCGCCAGGAAGGCGTTGGACGCGTACTTGATAAGCTCGGCACTCTTGGCCGTGGTGGCAATCAACGATGGGTGGTTGACGCTGGCTTTAGGCGAAGGAATTACATCGGCACGCCGATAATAACTGCCGTCGGTCAGCGGTTCATAGATAAGACGCAGGCGTTCCGTGCAGCGTGCATTGTCGGTGCCGATAACGATACGGTCAGGGTAAAGGAAATCGGTGACAGCAGTTCCCTCCCTCAAAAATTCCGGGTTCGAAGCGACGTCAAACAGATGAGCAGGAGCCCCGTTCAGCAGCATGATCTTGCGCACCCATTCGCTGGTGTAGACCGGCACCGTGCTCTTGCCAACTACAATCTTGTAATCCTTGATGCTTGCTGCAATTTCCCGAGCGACCGATTCCACGTAGGAAAGATCAGCTTCCCCGTTAATCGTCGGCGGCGTGCCCACAGCAATGAAAATTGCTTCTGATTTGTCGACGGACTCCTCAAGTGAATTGGAAAATACCAGCTTGCTCCCACGATGGCGCTGCAACAACTCCAGCACGTATTTCTCGTGGATTGGAGATTGCCCATGCTGCAAGGCTCGCTGTTTGGCGGGATCGTTGTCAAAAAGCGTGACGTCATGGCCCAACTCCGCGAAACAAACTCCGGACACCAATCCAACATATCCGGAACCGATCACCGCAATACGCATTTCCGACTCCCGAGAATGAAATCAAACCATCGCCAAGGCCGCCCAATTCTCCCCGCCGCCCCAAACATCCTGCACAAACGTTCATTGTACATGCCCGAATGCGTATGGAAGAACGAGTTAACCGTCTCTGGGAAGGGAGTTTGCGGGGGCCGAAACCGCACATCGTCCGGCGATCGATAGAGGGAGGGTGGGGAACAGGAGAACTAGATCTTTCGCAGCAATCGCTTCACGATCAGCCCCTGGTATTCGCGCAAGGTCTTCAGGGGGTTCATCTTGCTTTGGCTCTTCTTGAGGCCATAGTCGTAGAGCAGGGGAACTTCGCTAAAACGGCTGCTATAGGGCAGCACTCGAAGCAATACCTCGAGATTAGCCGCAAACGATTTGGTCGCAACAAAACCGGCGCCGTTGCTCTCCAGAGCTTGCTGGACCACCTGCGCCCGGTAAGCACGATAGAAAATCGTGTAGTCGGTGATTCCATGCACGCGGAAGAACACCGCGAGGACGGCATTCACCGCATAACTTCCCCACGTCCGCTGCCAAGGAAAATTCAGATAGCCACCGCCCCGAATATAGCGGGAGGCGACCACGACATCGTCTCCAGCATGAACCCGTCGCGCCATCTCCGGTAGTACTTTGAGATCGCTGGTGCCATCACCTTCAATGATAAAGATGCAATCGTCGGGTGCGGCCCGTGACGCTGCCGCCACCAGCCCGTCATAGAAGGTCATCGGCACGCCAAGATTGACGGGATGATTCACAATCTGTAGGTCGAGCTGCTGCTGGAAATTTTCAGCTTCCTGCAGAGTGTTGTCGCGGCTGCCATCATTCACCACCACGACGGCCAACGGCTCGGCCGCCGCGAGTTGCTGCAATTGCTGGAGCACGGCCCCCAGGTTTGGCCCTTCATTGTAAGCAGGAATGATGACGTAGCTCTTAGCCATGGGATGGAAGGTGGCCTCAGATCGGGTTAAAAGGATTGCACCACACGCTCCACGTCGGCACGATTGGCGCAGATCCAATCGAGCAGCATCCCGACGCCAGGCAACGGATCTATTGCAGGACTCCACCCGAGCTCGCGCTCGGCTTTGCGGATGTCGGCGACGAATACCGGCTGATCGCCCGCCCGAGGCTCGGAGTAGGTAAGAGGGATTTTTTTCTCCAGCCTCTGCTCCAGAAACGCGAGCAACTCCACTAACGACAGCGTGCGGGTCGGGCCACCTCCCATGTTGAAGATGTTCCCAGCAGCATTCGTGCGATCGGCCGCGGCACACTTGTAGGCTGCCACGAGGTCGTCCACATGTAGCAGATCGCGGATCTGCAGGCCGTCTCCATAAATCGTGATCGGCCGGTTCAACAGCGCGGCAATGGAAAACCACGCTACCCAACCCTGGTCCTCCACTCCAAACTGCCGCTGACCATAGATGCAAGACTGCCGAAATACCACCGTGGGAATGTCATAGATGCGCCCGTAATCGTGCACGTACTGGTCTGCCGCGCCTTTGCTGCAACCGTAAGGCGAATGGAAATCAAGCGGCCGATCTTCCGGGATCCCGTGGGGAAAGTCGCGAAAACTGTAACGCGTTTTGTTCTTTACGCAGACGACGTCCGGCATTCCGCCATAAACTTTATTGGTCGAGGAGTAGATGACCATCGGCTTGTTGCCCGACTCGCGAACTGCTTCCAGCACGTTGAACGTGCCTCGGGCGTTGATTTCGAAATCCTCAACCGGCCGAACGATGGACGTAGTAACTGCAACTTGCGCCGCTAAATGCAATACCAGCTCAGCCCGGCCTACCGCGTGTAATAAAGAGAAGTGATCGTAACGAACGTCGCCCGGAACAAATTCGCAATCGTCGGGGAATTTCTGCCGTAGATACCGCAGGTTGAGGTCTGTACCCTTTCGCGAGAGATTATCGAAAACGACGACGTGCCAGCCGTCGCGAATAAAGGCTTCCGCTGCGTTCACCCCAATGAATCCGGCCCCGCCCGTGATTACAACTGTCCTTGCTGCCAACGCGGTCTCCTGCGATCGAATGGGCGGCGCGCCAGTCCCAACTGCTGACCTGGCTTTCTTTTGCGACTGCCCGTTGCCCGGTTCCAATCTACCACAGCAGATTCACTCGCCAGTTCACGCGCACTGCGAGTTCGCGTCGCGCGCTGCGATAAAATTAGACACGTATGCCGAACCTCAACGACGTGGTGAGCCAGCCAAGCTCACCAGCGCCCGCGACCGCATCCCGGCGGTCGAGAACGCGACTCCTCAAACAATGGGATGTGCTGGCCGTTCTGCTCTTGATGTTGGCATCGCTGCCTTTGGCATGGGTCTCGCCTAAGTCGCTGGTGGTGATATCACGCCCCGGAACTTTCGACGATCACTGGGTCCTCGACGCGGTCTACAAAACCGCCCACGGAACTTATTTCGGACGCGACGTCGCATTTCTTTATGGCCCACTCGCTCACTGGCTTTTGGGAGCACCTCCCCGCATGGCTGGTCTGTCGCTTGGAACCATCTACACCAGCTACCGCACGCTAGTCCTGTGGTGCGCAATCATCTTCGGATTTCTGACGCTACGCCTTTTGTTGCCCGAGCAGCCACCCTGGAAGCGCTTTCTCCTGCTCATACTGCTCACCGTTTTCTGGACTTCGTGGGATGGGCGCACCGCCTTTGGCATTCTCCTCTTCGCTTTATTTTTGCGCGGCTGGTACGACGTGCGGGCGTTGCGTCTCAAGCCTCTGGTGTTGGGCTGCGGCGCTGCACTGCTGACGGCGGTAGCCTTCTGGTACTCCGCCGATACCGGCGTCTACGGCATAGCCGCGTTTCTCATCGCGCTGGGTGGAGTGGGCTGGGAGGCCCGTCGCGAGACCGAGAAATTCAAACTGTATGCAGCGGCCACGGCAGCATTTGCCGCTACTTTCGTCGTCCTTATTTTCATCATCAATGCCATCGTCGCCAGCCCGATGGACTTCCATTTCTGGCAAACATCGCTGGCTCTGGTTTCCGTACACCGCTGGAATGAACCCGCACCCATGTCAGAAACCGGCGCGATGCATCTGCTGTTGCCGCTGGTCGCGGGTTGCGTTTTATTTTTGCTACGTCTCGTCATTCCTGCCGATCGGCAAAAAGTTATCACTGCGCGCACCGGCTTTCTCCTAAGCGCCTTCGTCTTTGCGCTGCTGTCGATGCAGAGCGGGCTGGTCCGTTCCGATCCCAACCACATCGTGTTCGGTATCTTCCCGATCGTCTTCTTCTCGGGCGTGATTCTTTTCTCTTTCCGCTCACGTGTGGCTTCGGCCATTGCCGCTCTGGTGGCAATCGCCAGCTCGTTATCGTTTGGGCAGATCGTGCCCATCTTCCATCCAGCGGATATTCGCTATCGACTGGCGCGCTCGATCCATCCCATGACCAGCTGCCCTGGAGGCTACAAGGAATTCGATCGCGCCTGCTTCCCAGCCGATTTTGCTGACACCTTGCAAACCACGGTCAACTACCTTCAGCAGAACAGCAACGATGGCGATTCCGTCCTCATCTTTCCCTACCAATACATGTTTGCCGTAGCGGCCCGTCGCAACGTGGCTGGCAGCGTCGAACAGTCATTCCTCGCCAACGGAGCGTATCTCTCGAAGTTTGATATCGCCGGCATGGAGCAGGCCGCGGCCCCGGTCGGTCTGTACATCCCTGACGCGACGCCTTCACAATACGGCAGCCCGATTCTGAGTTTGCCCATCGATGAGGTCAGCAACTTCACTCGCACTCCAGACGTATGGTTCTGGGTGTTCCGTCACTACCGCTCCGACCGGCAGGTCGCGCCGGACATTTTCGGACTGCGGCGCGATGAGTCACGCAACACCAGAATCTCCGTGCAGGAGAGACCGCTTGCCGTTGGGTTGAAAACTTATCCCGTTTCTGAGCGCGGTACGGTGATCGATTTGGGAGCGCCGGATTTTCCCGCAGGAAGCGCTGACTTTCTGCGGCTCCGGATGAAAGTCAGCTACAGCCCACTGTGGAAGCTGCGTAAACCAGAGCGCCTGCAACTGGAGATTACTCGGGCCGACGGCAGCCGTTCGCTGCGATCGTTCGTGATTGAACCAAACGTAACCTCCGACGTGTGGTTCTATCCCTGGAATGAAACTGATTTGTCCAACTACTTCGACAACGATGAAAGCCGCTGGCGCACATCCCAGCGTGCAGCAGTCGTTGGACTTCGTTTGCGGGTCACACCGCTGGATTGGTTTTCTCAAAAGCCGGAGTCGATTGCGATTGAGTCCGCGGACGCCGTGCGCTTTAGTCTTGCGCAATAACTAGCGGCTGCCGCTCACTCGCTTGTGGAACGCTTTCAGCGGAAACTTCACGCCTTCGAACAAAATCTTTCGGCTGAACTTGGAATGGCCGGCCTCGCGCTCGCAGAAGATGATGGGAAACTCGCGGAAGGTGGTCCCCTTGCGGTGCAAGTTGAACTTCATCTCCATCAGGAAAGCGTAGCCCTCAGAGCGGATCGCGCCCAGGTCAATCTTTCTCAGCACATTCGCCTGATAACCGACAAATCCAGCGGTCATGTCATGCACAGGCACGCCGGTCAGTGTGCGCGCGTAAAGATTAGCGCCAAAACTCAGCGCTCGCCGTCGTATGTCCCAATTCTCCGCGCCGCCGCCTTTCACATAGCGCGAGCCAATCACCACCGGGTTTGTCTTCAGCAGCTCGATCATGGTCGGCAGTAATTCCGGAGGGTGCGACAAATCGGCATCCGACTGAATGACGTAGTCGGCCAGGTTCTCTTGCAGGATTTTGCTCATCGCATCGCGGCAAGCGGATCCGTAGCCGCCCTTCCCTGGCCTTGGCAGAAGGTGGATATCGTGATCGCCGGCCTGCATGCGACGAATTTCAGCCGCCGTGCCGTCGGGCGAATTGTCATCGACGAAAAAGATGGGCTCGTTGCCCACCGCTTTCCGGATGCGGGATACCAGGGTCGCGATGTTGTCGCGTTCGTTGTAGGTGGGAATGATAAGCATCAGGCCGGATTTCCAGTGTACATGTTCGCAATCGCTCCACCACCACGTCACTCTACTGCGGCGAATCAGGACGTCATTCCAACCCGGCGCAGCGCCCTATCGCCCGACCTCAAGCACACGACCGGCTACCGCGCAGACATACTGATCCGTACCGCATCGGCCGAATCAAGCGAGATGGCCTCCGGCTGCTGCGACACCCAATCCAATGGAGTCGCCAGCATTCGCAAACGGGTGATCGCCGGCCGCGACGACAAGCGCCACTGGCTCTCGTCCGTGTTGAAGTAATTCGCCAGGTCCGGCGCATCCCAAGGATAGAACCAGACCTCGCTCGGCGTGTCAGGTTGCAGAATAATCCACTGCAAGTCCCGAGTGCCATCGGCGCGCGTGATCTCCAACTGCAACCGCTCCGGCTTGCGCAGCTTCCACCAAACCGGATAACGCACCGTAAGCCGCAAGCGGATGAAGTCGAATCCCGCAGGCCAGTTGGGTACACCAAAATCGGTGGCCGAAATCCGGTCGCCAATCGGATAACTCCGCACCGGCAGACCCAGCGGCTGAGACTGCATAGCAATGCGGAATGCGCGCGAGTCATCTCGCTCCAACCCGACCACGCCGGGGCTAAGCTGCTGGGAAGTGCGATAGTGCCGCAGCATCCAGAACCACACTTCGGGGATACGCGTAAAGTTCGGGATGCCATCGACCGGAACGCTGAGATAGTTGCGCGACCAGCGCCGGGCTTCGGCCTCCGACATGTGGGAAAAATCATCATCCGGCAGGTACAGCGCCGCGGGAATCGACTTGCCCTCTAGCCCCGTAATCTCCAGTTGGGACAGCACCGGGCCGCTGGCTGTGTAGGACTGCATTAACCCGCCGGCAACATTGCGGCGCGCCGCCAAGCCAAACATCGTCTGATACGGAAAGACGAAGACAGAATCGTTTGCCCCGGCGTGCTGGCTCAGGAAGTTTGCCCCGGCCGTCAGCATGAGCGGCGTGAGCGGTTCGACGTAACACGCTTGATCGAATCCGTGATACCCGCTCGGACACTCCGTCACCGGGTCTTTGAGCTGGGAATACAGACGAAGTACACTCGATGGCCGAAAGACCGGATGGGAAACCAACATGGAGCCGGCAAGCGCCAGCAACACGCCTACCCCAGAGGCCGCGCCTTCGAACGAGAACAAGATCGCGCAGACGAAAAAGATCATCGCGAATTCGCCAATGATCACGTGCCCCAAATCGGAACGAACCAGAGCGCTTTGCAGTACTGCCAGCGCGAATACAAATCCGCCTGCCAGAAAGGCCGTGCGCTGCGTGATGGGACGTACGTCTTTGCTGCGGCTCAAAGCGCGCGCCACAAAAACCGCAATGCCGATCGCCAGCGCGCCGAACAGGTGCGTCGCTCCTTGCTCTGTCATGGCGGCCGGAGTGGCCCAACGGTAGACGGCGACCTGCGCCATGGTGTCCCGCCAGAACTTGAAGTCAAAGGGGCGCGCCATGACCGTGTTGACCACGATCATCACCATCAAAAATCCAACCACGAAAGCCGCTAGCACGGCAGCGATCTGCCGCCAGAATCGTTCTCGCCTGGTCTCAAGCGCAATCGCGGCAGCACAAATCCACCAGGCTGCCATGCCATACACGCCGGTATCGCCCGCTACCAAAAATGCAACAGCGCAGAGTACCGCTCCCACGGCGCCCACACTCCAGGGCCGCGCGCGGCCTTCCTTTAGCGCGTACCAGTTCCGGAGAAATACGGCGAAGCAAAGGACCGGTAGCGTGGTTCGCAAAGACGTTTCCCAGAACGAAGCCAGCAACAGCAGCAGCACAAACCGCTTCCACGGCGGCTGCTCCGGAAGCAACAACCGCAAAGCGAGATATGCGAAGAGGATGGCACACCACAACGGCACGGTATTCCATGTGGCATAGAGAGCGCCCACTGATAGGGGCATGGAACGCGCCGGGATCGATGACAGCCCTTGGAAGATCGGGCCGTGGGTGAAGGCCACATCGCGGCCGATCCAGATCCCGCGCAGTGCTTTGAAAGTAGCATCGAGATGCCAGTTGTCGTCAATCAGGCCGAGGTTGGGAACGAACGTGACCGTTCGCTGCGCCAGCCAGACAGTGGGAAACGACGCCAGCATCAGCAGCAAAACGGCCAGGAAATCCCAATTTCGCCCAAGAAATGAGGTGGCCCGTCGGGCGGGTACGACCGGCGATCCTTGCTGTTTCAGTACGGCATCGAGCTTCTCCATAGACGAGAGACATTCTACCTTGCGCGCGCTGAAGGAAGAGATTACCGCTTTGAGACATCAGCGCTGGAGGCTTTGGCGTATGCGAAAATTCCTGTCATACTCGCAAAACCGGAGTCCGTCGTTCATCGCTCTTGGGCTCGCCTGTGGTTAAGTGGCTGTCGCGCTGGGTTGCTATCGAAGGTCGGCGTAGTTTTCCGTACGAGGGGACATGCATACATCGGTCAAAGAGGCTTCGTCTGCCGGAGCCGCGCAACGCGCCGAACTGGAGACCAATTCGTCCGGCGTCTGGGCATGGATTGTGGCGGCGGCGCTTGCCGTTTTTTATCTCGCCACCAGCATTTATATCGCGAATCATCGCGTGTTCTGGTTCGATGAGCTGTTCACCGTGAACATCGCGCGCCTGCCCACCCTCGGCACCATCTGGAACGCGCTGGGCAATGGCGTCGACGCTCTGCCGCCAACGTATTACATGTTGGTTCGGCTTTCCGATTCGCTTTTTGGACCGGCCGACTTCGCCGCCCGGCTGCCTTCCGCGATCGCCATGACCATTGGGCTGCTGGTGACTTTCGACTGTGCCCGTCGCCTGATGGACGGCCTGCACGGCCTCATCGCTCTCTCGGTCGCCACCTGCTCGTTCCTGCTCTATTACGGATACGAAGCCCGCTCTTATGCCATCTACTTCATGCTGGCGGCGATCGCGCTGTGGTTGTGGACCTATACCGGACCGCGGCAAAAAGCTGCCACCATCGGCTTCGGCGCGGCATTCCTGGCTGGCGTCTGTGCTCACTATTACTTCGTAATGTGCCTGGCGCCATATGTGTTGTGGGAACTGCTGCGCTGGAAGCGCGGAAGCCGTCCGTCATCCAAACTGATCTCCGGGATCGTGGGCTCCATCATTCCCGTTCTCGTGCTGTCGCCGCTCATTCTGTCGTTCTCACGCAAGTTTTCCGGCGGCTACTGGAATCGCCCATCATTCACCGAGCTCCGCGCCATTTTCTCGCAGCTATTTCCCGACGGCCTGTTTCTGCTGGCGCTCATCGCGATCTGGATTGTGCTGGTGGCTACCGACGATGAGAAGAGCGGCGTGGTGCAACCAATGCATCCCGCCGAAGGCATTGGCTGGCTCTTCCTGGGCATTCCGCTGGCGGCCTTTCTCGTGGCTGAGTGGAAGACGAACGCATTCTTCAGCCGCTACTTCATCGGCGTGATTCCCGGAGTTGCCGTCGCCTTCACGTTCAGCTTGTGGCGACACTATCGCAAGGTGTCGCAGGTTGCGCTGGGAGTTTTCCTGCTGCTGGGGTCCTGGGGCGTGGGCCAGCAGCTTACCGTAATCCGGCACCCCGAGAAGGTGGAGGCGACCGGGATTCGTCCCTTCCTGCAAGCCGAAAGCTCGCTGCAAATCGAAGGCAAACGGTATTTCGTTTTCACCGCGCCCCTGCTGTTTATCGAAGCACAATATTACGCCGCTCATCCCGAGCAATGCGTCCTGCTGCTGCCGGGGGATTACAACCGTCAGGCGAAACCGGGTCCCGATCCTTATCAGCATCAGCGGCTGGAGATGAATTTGTCGCCTTATCATCCGATGCAATTCTGGACGGTGGACGATCTGCGTCTGCACGCAGCAGATTCGGCCCTGGTTGATCCCACTTCTGATGCCCTCAAGGACATTCAACGGGCTGGCATAACGACCAGGACCCGGTTCTCAACGCCGCTGCAAGTGCTCTATCTGCAATAAGCCGACTGTGCGGCGCTTGCAGACCCTGCCACCGGGAGGCGGCCTGGCGATGCGTATATACTTTTTGGTTATACTGTATATACGGCCGTAAGAAGCTGGAACAAATGCCTGCCACCATAACATCGATCCGATTGGATACCGAGCTTGCCGACCAAGCCGCCAGGGTCCTTGGAGTCAAGTCTCGAACCGAAGCGGTTCACGTGGCGCTACGTGAAGTTGCCGCCCTCAGGAAATTCAAAAACTTGATGCGCAAGGATGCCGGCAAGCCAAGGTTTGCTGGACATGGTCAGTAACCTCGTCCTGTTTGACACCTCTGTCTTTATCGACAATTTACGTAGCGGACGTCATCAACAACGCGTCGAGTCGCTGCCAGGGCTTGTCCGCACATCCTCTGTCGTATGTCGTGCTCGCCGAATTATGGCGAGGGGCGACGGAACCTGCCGAGCAACGCGGTCCTCCCGGACGCTCCAGAAGAATCATCCTATTCTGACCCCGACTGAGAAAACTTGGCTGGAGTCCGGTGAACTCTTAGCCAAGATCAACGCCGAACACGGATACTCTCCAGCCAAATTGCGCGATCTACACTTCGACGTTCTCATCGCGCTGACCGCAAGATCGCATGGCGCCCTGCTTATAACATCCAACCGTTCTGACTTTGAGCTGATTCGACGTTATCGTTCTTGCAATTGGAAATTTGGTAGTGCGTCGAGTGGTTTGTTTGCCAGCGGATTGGGGATTCGTAATAACGTTCGTTCGAATTCTTGGGCAAGAACGTTGCACGTGCCGGAGCGGAAGGAAGTACTAGCCGGCTAGCATTCTTCGTCGACAGGCTGCCAATAAGGCGACCGCTGGCCATCCCGTGCGACCACCCGAGGTGCTGCTTTCACGCGAACCTGGAAGCGCTCCACGATGGCCTGCTTCATGTCCTCTTTCCTGATAGACGCCAGCATACCTGGGGTCAGGGCGGCCGCGGGAGCATCCATGGTGGCGACTTTGTTATTCAACATTCTTCCTCCCATTCCTCTTTGCATCAGTTACTAACGTCAAGCGATTTCCGGAAGGTCAATACCGGGCAAGCCGACTCGCGCACGATCTCATATGCGTGCGGCCAGGTCAGACGGTCGAGCACCCCAAGCGACGGCCGCACTCCAACCACCAGCAGGTCGGCTCCAACCTCGGAGGCCACGTGCAGAATGGTGGACACCACGGGCCCAACTTCAACTCGAAACGCAATCGTCGCACCGTCTGCCTCGGAACTCAACACTGCAGCCAGTTTGGCTTTTACCTCCGCCACAGACCCTTCTGTCGCTGCACGCTTCAACACATGAAGGACCGTAAGCGTGGCTTTGTGGCGGCGTGCCAGCGCTGCGGCATAGCGTAGTGCCCGCTCCGATGCCGGAGTGAAGTCCGTCGCCGCCAGAATGTTCTTCGGCTCATTGCGCTGCGCCGATCCATGATGACACGGGCCGATAGTGAGCACGGGTACCGGCGAACGGCGAAACACCTTCTCCGCCACCGAACCCATCAGGGCCTTACCCAGCCCGCCACGGCCATGCGTGCCCAGAACGATCAGATCGATATGCTTTTTGTCAGCGAAGTCCAAAACACATTGAGCTACGTCGCCTTCGAGCAGAAAGAGGTGATAATCCTTCCCTTCTTCGTACCCATAGGCGGCCTTCAACTCGGTCTTGAGCTCATTGAGGTCGCGGCATGCAGCTTCGCGCGCGGCAACAAAAGCCTCAGGGCCTGCGACCAGAAATTCATTGGTGGGAAGGACGAAGACGACCTGAGCGTGCGCGTTGTATTCTTTGGCGAGGGCCAGCCCGTGCTGAAGCACCAGATTCGAGCAACGGGAGAAGTCGATCGCGATAAGCAAGTTGTGAATCCCGACTGCGCTGGGCGTGACTTGTGCCGCTACCATGTTGCGACCCTTCTCTCCACGTTACGTGGAGTTGTTAAGGGAAGCTGTCGCCGGAGCCTTGGCTTCTCCGGGCAACCACATTCCTACAGCTCCTTGCTGTCTTTGTTGTAACTCCCCAGCAAACAAATGGCTGTGACCCAGATCAAATGAAAGCGTGACAACCGAACAATGAGGCGCTTGGTTTAGGTAGTCTTTACCGGTACACTTTCACGCTCAACCATCGTTTTTACAATCACATACAGTACAGGAATAAAGAAGAGGTTTAATACGGTCGAGAAGATCATTCCCCCGAATACCGTCGTGCCTACCGAGTGGCGGCTTTCCGACCCGGCGCCACTGGCGAACACCAGCGGCAGGACGCCGAGGATGAACGCGAACGATGTCATCAGGATTGGGCGCAGCCGGATACGCGCGGCCTCGACTGCGGCCTCTCGAATCGACAGACCTTTATGCCGCAGCTGCTCCGCGAACTCGACAATCAGAATTCCGTTCTTGGAGGCCAGCCCGATCAGCATGACCAGTCCGATCTGGCAGTAGACATCGTTCAACTGGCCGCGCAGCGATTGGGCAATCAGCGCCCCCAGCATCGCCATCGGCACGCTGAGCAGAATGATGAACGGCAACACGAAGCTCTCATACTGTGCGGAGAGTGTCAGGTACACCAGCAGCAGACCCAGTCCAAACAGCATTGCCGACTGGCTGCCCGACTTGATTTCCTCCAGCGACAAGCCGGACCAAGAGTAATTGAAGCCGAGCGGCAACTTCTTCGCGACTTGGTCCATGGCCTGGATCGCCTGCCCTGAACTGTAGCCCGGGGCGGCAGAGCCATCGATTTCCGCCGAGCGGAACAGGTTGTAGTGGGTGATAACCTGCGGCGACGTGGACTCGGTGATATTCACTACGTTGTCCAGCGGGATCATCTCGTTTGTATCCGAGCGCACGTAAAACTCGCGGATGTCACGCGGCTGTTTGCGGAAGGGCTGATCGGCCTGCACGTAAACGCGATAGGCGCGATTGTTGAAGTCGAAATCGTTGACATATGACGAGCCCATGTAAACCTGGAGCGCGTCGCTGATCTGCTGGATGGGCACTTGCAGACTGCGCGCCTTCGCGCGGTCGATGTTGACAACAAACTGCGGATCGTTGGCCGTGAAGGAACTAAACAGTCCGCTGAGGTCCTTGCGCGAATTGCCTTCCCTCACCAGGCTTTGGGTGACGTTGTAGAGCTGCTCTACGGTGTTGCCACCCTCATCCTGCACCTCGAAGGTGAATCCGCCAAAGCTGCTGATGCCGGCGATTGCAGGCGGCAAAAATGGGAAGGCCTGGACATCCGTTAACTGCATGAGCGGACCACGAAGTCGGCTCACGATAGCAGCAGCAGAGTTCTCCGCGCCTTTGCGCTTATCAACGTTGGCCAGGTTAAGAAACACCATTCCCTTGTTTGCGCCGCTGCCAGTAAAACTGAATCCAACGACGGCAAATGCACCGATAATGTCCTTCTCCTTAGCGCAAACCGCCTCCACCTGCCGCATGGCTTTCGAGGTGTA
This sequence comes from uncultured Acidobacteriaceae bacterium, assembly GCA_963769235.1. Lineage (GTDB taxonomy): Bacteria > Acidobacteriota > Terriglobia > Terriglobales > Acidobacteriaceae > Bog-257. The sequence goes on from CAVYKW010000002.1 coordinate 213,839, forward strand.
CTCCACCGAAGCTCCCTGCGGAGCCTGCACCGTGATCATGAACCAGCCTTGGTCCTCGTCCGGGACAAAGCCGGTGGGCACCACTTTGTAAACGATGTAGGTGGCCGCCAGTCCTGCAAAGAACAGCACCAAGACCAGATAGCGAACTTTGATAGCCTGCTTCGCGCTGTAGACGTAGTAGGCGGTGGTGCGATGGATAACGTGTTCCACGCCGCGGAAGAACACGTTCTTCTTGCCCGTCTCCGGTCTCAGCAGCAAGGCTGAGAGCGAAGGGGTGAAGGTCAACGAGTTGAACGCAGAGATGGCGATCGAGAACGCAATGGTCAGTGAAAACTGCTGATAGAGCAGACCGGTCGTACCCGGGAAAAACGCGACCGGCACGAAGACGGCCACCAGCACCAGAGACGTCGCGACCACGGCTCCGGTTACTTCGCCCATGGCTTCGGAGGCGGCGATGTGCGAATCGCAACGTTCCTCGCTCATGTGGCGCTGAATATTTTCGATCACCACGATGGCATCGTCGACCACCAAACCCGTCGCCAGCACGATGCCGAATAGCGTCAGCGTGTTGATAGAAAAATTCAGCAGGCGGATAAACGCAAAAGCTCCCACCAGCGAGACCGGAATCGTAACCGCCGGAATCAGGGTGCTCCGCCAGTCCTGGAGGAAGATGAACATCACCAGCATCACGAAGATGATCGCCTCCACCAGCGTCTTCAGCACTTCTTTGATGGAGTCGCCGACGAAAGTAGTCGTGTCGAACGCAATGGCGTAGTGCAGCCCCGGGGGAAAGCGTTTGGAGAGACGGTCGAGTTCCGCGCGAACCGCCTTATCAACGTCCAGGGCGTTGGCGGTTGGCAGTTGGCTGATACCAATTCCGATGCCGTTGTGGCCGTTGTAACGCAACTGCCCGCTGTAGTCTTCGGCGCCAAGCTCAGCATGCCCCACATCGCTCAGTCGAACCAGAGCGCCGTTGGCGCCCGGTTTCAAGATGATGTTGTCAAACTGCGCCGCCTCGGTGAGTCGTCCCAGCGCCCGCACGCTGATCTGATACATCTGGTTGGGGGCGGATGGTTCGGCGCCTACCTGTCCGGCAGCGATCTGAACATTCTGCTGTTGCAGGGCCGAGACAACATCGGAAGCCGTCAGACCACGGGCCGCCAGTCGCGAAGGATCAAGCCACAGGCGCATGGAATACTTGCGCTCGCCGAAGATCTGAGCATCGGCCACACCCTGGATGCGCTTGATGGCGTCCTTCACATAAATGTCGATGTAATTGCTGGTGAACTCATCGGTGTAGCGATTGCCATCACTGTAGAAGCCGGCGGCGAGCACGAATGAAGTCGCGACTTTGGTAATGGTGATGCCGGTGTTCTTCACTTCGTCCGGCAGCCGGCCCGTCACGCCCTGCACACGGTTTTGCACGTCGACCGCCGCCAGGTCCAAGGGCCGAGTCAGCTCGAAGGTGATGTTGATAGAGCTGCTGCCGTCGTTACCGCTGGTGGAAGTCATGTAGCGCATGCCTTCCACACCATTGATCGCCTCTTCTAACAGTGTGGTTACCGACGATTCGACAGCGGTCGCGTTCGCACCCGTGTAGGACGAGGTCACGGCAATCTGTGGAGGCGCAAGATCGGGAAACTGCGCTACCGGCAGGAAAGGAATGCAAACCGCGCCGGCAATCACGATGAATAGCGAGGTGACAGTCGAGAAGACAGGACGCTTGATGAAGAAGTCGGAAAACAAACCGGACACCCCTTAATTCACAATCGCAAATCGCTATTGTTCGATCCTGATAGGCATGCCGTCAGCCAGGTTCTGGCCGCCGGAAACCACGACCTGTTCGCCCGCCTTGAGCCCGGAGAGGACGGTGTAATCATTCCCCGTGATTTCGCCCAACTGGAGAGGCCGTTGCCGCGCCACCAGTTTTCCGTTGTCCTGCTCGGTGACGAAGGCGAAAAACTGTCCGCTGATACGGGTGACGGCGATCACCGGGATGGTGACCCCGGGCTGCGTACTCCAAAGAATCCGTGCCCGCACCAACTGCATGGCGCGCAACACATCCGCTGCCTGATCGGCGGGAGCCTTTACCAGGATCGATTGGGTTCCGGTTTCCACCTGCGGCGAGATGAAATATACCTTGGTCTGGAGCAGAACTTTGCCGCTCTTATCGACAACCTCCACCGGCGCTCCCATCTTGATCTCGCTCGCGTGCTCGGAAGGAATCGACACATATACCTCCAGCCCAGCACGCTCATCGATGGTAGTCAGGACTGTGGTGTTGGTTACGCGATCGCCCACATGCACGGGAACGTCGCCTACGATGCCGTCGGTAGGTGCGAAAACGCTGTAGTACTTCAACTGCACCTGCTGCTGGACAATCTGCGCGTCCAGCGATTTCACATCGGCTACGGCCGAGTCATAATTCGCCCGCGCCTGGTCGAGATCCTGTTTGCTGACGACGCCCGCGGCGGCCAGCGCCGTTGTGCGGTCGTATTGCAGCTTCGCCCATTGCAGCGCCGCTTCCTTGGAAGCTTTCTGCGAGTCGTAGTTGGAGACAGTGGCCCGCTGCCGGCGAGGGTCGATCTCCATCAACGTATCGCCCCTTTTCACTACCTGGCCGGAGTGTACGTGGATGTCGAAGATCCAGCCTTCGACGTCGGACATGATGGTGGCCGAATGCCGCGACTTGATGGTAGCGACATACTCGGAAGCATCGCCGATGGGGTGCGATTCAACCGCTTGCACCTTCACCGCCATGACCGGTGGTCCCGCTGGAGGCTGTGCTCCGCCGCGGCTGCACGAAACCAGAAGGCCAATCGCCATTAGCGATACCAACAGGAGTCCGTAGTTTGTAGCTTTCGCCCGCCAAAACCCAGGTAGTACCCTGAGACTGCTGAGAGCCATAGAATCCCAACTCATTTCGAATATTCAGTGGAACAGTTGTCGCGACGGTCTCGGTCGTTGTCCAATTTTAACCTGAGCTGCGCCTTTACAGGGGACTGCCGGGGAGGGGATGGGACAGGCAGAACGCGAATGAGATAAGACGCCTGTAAAAGCGGGGTTCCGGACTGCTATCGGGAAGTCTTAATCGCGGCCCTTGTTGGCGTGGGGATGAGTGCGGTCATAGACATCCATCACATGCTTGACGGTAAGCTGGGTATAACGCTGCGTGGTCGATAGCCGCTCATGGCCGAGCATCTCCTGGATTGCACGCAGGTCGGCGCCTTCCTCCAGCATGTGCGTGCCGAAGGCATGACGCAGGGTGTGCGGATGCACGTCGGGCGAAAGGCCGCGCGCGACGGCAATCTGCTTGACGATGCGTCCGACACTACGGGTGGTGAGCCGCGATCCTCGCAGATTAATGAGCAGGGCACGCTCCGTCGAGCGTTTCGTCTCGCCCAGCACTCGCTGCCGTGCCGGCAAGTAATTTTGCACTGCGGCCTTTGCTGATTCGCCGAACGGCACCAGCCGCTCCTTGCGTCCTTTGCCGCGCACCAGCACTACTTCGTTCGACCAGCGGATATCGTCGAGGTTGATGCCGATGAGTTCCGAATTGCGAATGCCGCACCCGTAAAGAAGTTCGAGGATCACCTGATCGCGCGCGGCGAAAGCGGAGCACTCTGGCATTGCGGAATCGAGAACCGTGTTGACCTCTTCGATGGTCGGAACGCGCGGCAGCTTTTTGGGCAGCTTGGGAGTGGCGACCAGCGCCGCCGGATTCTGCTGCACTTCACCCTCTTGCGCCAACCATCGGTAAAGCGACCGCAACGCAGCTAGCGAACGCGCCACGGACGTCTTGCTCAACCCACGTTCATAGAGGCTCGACAGATAGCCGCGAATCAGAACATGGTCGATTTGGCCCCAGGCTTGCGGCCCAACGTATTCCGCGAATTGGGCCAGGTCGGTGCCGTAGGCCTTCATGGTGTGCGGCGAGGAATTGCGGTCTGCCAACGAACGAATGAACCTCGCAATTGCCTGTTCCACGACAGTGCGGCCGCGCCTGGTCATGCGCTCTTGTCCCGGCGCTTGCTGCGCGGATGATGCTGCTTGTACACCCGGTTCAGCCGATCCAGCGCCAGATGCGTGTAGACCTGCGTGGTCGAGATATCGGCGTGACCTAGAATCGTCTGCACGGTGCGCAGGTCCGCGCCGTTCTCCACCATGTGCGTGGCGCAGCTGTGCCGCAACATGTGCGGACTGGCGTGTCGCGATGATTGGGCCGAGGCGGCGTTCACCATTTGCCAAACGCGTTGCCGCGTGATGCCTCGGGCTCCGCGGGCAATAAACAAGAATGGCGACGACCTCTCCGCCGCCAGCACCGGCCGCGAACTTCGCAAGTAATCTTGAACAATCTCCTGGGCGGCTCGACCGAGTGGAACGATGCGTTCCTTATCCCCTTTGCCACGCACCAGAACGTAGCCGAGCTCGAGCTTCAAATCTTCCAGCTTGAGATTGACAACCTCCGAGACACGAAGCGCCCCGGCATAGAAAACTTCCAGCATGGCGCGGTCGCGGCTGCCGAGCGCCTGCGACACGCGATCATCCTTGGTTCGCGGTGGCCCTTGCAGGACGCTCTCTACTTCGTCGGTGGCGAGGGATTTCGGCAACACCTTCCACTGCCGCGGGCTGTCGATGTTTAACGTCGGATCAACGGTGATATGCCGGTCGAGCAGCAGGTATTTATAGAAATGTCGCAGGGCTGAAAGTTTGCGCGCCACGCTGCGGCCGTCCACACCATTCGAGAGCAGCGCATTCAGGAAGTCGCGCACCTCTTGCCGGCGGGCATCGCGCAGCCCACGCTTGCCCTTCAGCAGAAATCCCGAGTATTGCTCAAGGTCTGACTGATAGGCAGACACGCTCAGAGGCGCCAGTCCCTTCTCAACTTTGAGGTAGTCGAGAAACGCGTTCAGCAGCCGCAGACTGGGATCGGCACTCTGCACGAGATCAGTATCGGACAACAAGGAGGCCGTGGGAATAACGCCCAGGGTACAGATCTGGAATCAGCCGTTAGCAGTTAGCCTTTAGCAACCAGATCTGAAGAAATGTCTGAACAGCTGGGCTGCTGGTAGAGCGGCGCTTCAGCGCCGCGTCAAAGCTGCACTAAATAAGTAGGGGTTTCAGCCTCGGGGATGGGAATCGCGATTGAATCAGTATTTCCCTTCGAAACACCACCGACAATCGGCAACTAGGACTTGAGCTGAGAGCTGAGAGCTGATGGCTGATGGCTGACAGCTAACAACGGAACGCAGATTACCTATCGACAGATCCCCGCACCGCATTCAGCAACTCCACCGCATTCAGCGGCGATCGCGGGTCTTCTTCGTGCTTGAAAAACACATACGTCTCCAACCCGTCTGCCACGCACCGCTCGATGCGAGGGACGAGTTTTCTCAGATCCTCAGCCGAGTAGCTCGGTTGGCGGAAGCGAAAATACACGTAGCTCGCTGTCCTGATCTCCGGCGTATTCAGCTTCTCGGTTTCGGCGACGCAGAGCGCTGCATTGTGGTCCTGTAACGTCTTATAAATCTCGTCAGAGAACCAGGAAGAGTGACGAAACTCGAATGCGGCTTTGAAATTCCGCGGCAGCAGGGCCAGGAAGTCGCGCAGCACGGCCACATCGGCCTTCGTTGTCGGAGGCATCTGGAATAGCACCGGCCCTAGTTGTGCCGCCAGGGGCTGCAGGGTGGAGAGAAAGCGCTGCATCGGCTCTTCGACATTCTGTAAGCGGCGAATGTGCGTGATGTACTGATTGGCCTTCAACGCGAAGCGGAAGTTCCGCCCGACATCGGCCATCCACCCGGTTGCGGCCTTCTCGGTCAGATTTCGGCGGAAAGTGTAATTCACCTCAACCGCCGTCAGTTGCGTCGCGTAGAACTTCAGGAAGTTCTTGGCAGAAACGTTCTTAGGATAGAAGTCCGGCTTCCAGATTGAGTAAGCCCAGCCGGACGTGCCCACGTAAAGCGGGAGCGACTCGCCCTTCCCAGGGGTAGGATCGGGCAAAGCTTCTGGATTTTCCATGTTGCTCGTCACGCTTTCCTCACCATCCAACCTCAGAACCACAGTCGGCACGCAACCGCCGGAACGACTGTATGATTCTACAGATGTGACGGTCAGCGGCCTGGTTCACAATTCACTGAGAGCCGGACTTGTACAATGTCTCGCGCTGGCTCAGGTTTTCATTCAGGTAATTCTATGACACAGATATCCTGCGGTTCGCGTCGTTGGATCAACCTCTTCGTTATCGCAATCCTTGTCTTTTTGTTCTCGTCGCTGCCTCTCACGGCGCAAGTGCAAGGCCAATCCCCAGCCGCCCAGGGGCCGCCGCTGCACAACGGAGACGATCAGCGGAGCACGACCGAGGACGCCTGGGAAATACAACAACGCAAAGCTGCGGAAAAGAAGTACAACGCCCAGCGCCAGCAGGACATCAAGAAGGACGCAGACAAGCTTCTTCAGCTCGCAACCGAATTAAAACAGTCCGTGGATAAAAGCAACGAGGACACTTTATCGCTAGACGTCATCAAGAAAGCAGAGCAGATTGAGAAGCTGGCGAAATCGGTCAAAGATAAGATGAAAGGGCCGTGAAACAGTGGAGAGTGCCTGGGGGGCCAGAAACTCTGCGTACTGGGTCCTCAGCAACGTATAGAAATTCATGCGAGATCTGAATTAACCCGCAACCGACCACTACAGAGTCGATCGCACGCCTAACGGGTTTAATCTATAGCGGCTGCGCTGGCCAGCGCGGCAAGGAGACCGGATGGATTTCAATAAGTGGGTTCAGCTAGCAGGCAGTGAACGCAAGCCGATAACCGGCGCAAGCGAAGCAGGAGCTCCCAATCCTAACGAAGTAATGCAGGTCACGGTGGTGTTGCGGGAGCCTGCCGATCACAAGCATCCTGCCGTTGCAGACCTGGTATCCCGCGGCGAAAGGATCACCCGAGACGAATTCGCGTCTCGCTACGGCGCCGACCCGGCCGACGTTCGCAAGGTGGAAGCCTTCGCCTCGGGCTTTGGCCTGGCTGTCGCACAAACCAACCTGGCCGCGCGAACCATGACCCTAACCGGCACCTGCGAATCGTTCGCGAAGGCTTTCCAGGTGAAGATGGCGAATTATCAATACCAGGGCGGCACGTTTCGCGGACGCTCCGGGGCGGTCAATGTTCCCGAAGAGCTGAGCCAGATCATCACCAGCGTGCACGGCCTGGATAACCGGCCTCTCGCCAAGCCGCATTTTCGGCTCGCCGGTCGATCCGCTAAGGCGGCAGCCGCTGCCGTTTCCTATACCGCGCTGCAAGTCGCCAAGGCTTACAACTTCCCCACTGGCGTGAATGGCGCGGGCGAGTCGATCGGCATCATTGAACTGGGAGGCGGCTTCACGCCATCCGACCTCAACACTTATTTCAGCGGCCTGAAGATCTCGCCGGCGCCAACTGTCGTTGCGGTTTCCGTCGATGGCGCCCAGAATGCTCCCACGGGCGACACCAGCGGGCCTGACACCGAAGTCATGCTCGACATCGAAGTCGCCGGAGCCGTCGCACCGGGAGCGCACATTGCCGTCTACTTCGCGCCCAACACCGACGCCGGCTTTCTCGACGCTATCAATCAAGCGGTGATGGACAAAGTAAATGCGCCCTCCATTCTCTCCATCAGCTGGGGCGGACCCGAATCAAGCTGGACAGCGCAGTCGCTACAGTCGTACAACAGCGCTCTTCAGGCAGCCGCAGCGGTCGGCGTCACCGTCTGCGTGGCTTGCGGAGACAACGGCTCGACCGACGGTGTGACCGATGGCCAGGACCACGTCGATTTCCCTGCCTCGAGTCCGTACTCACTGGCCTGCGGAGGTACGACTCTCAAAATCGGCGGCAGCTCGATCTCCAGCGAGGTTGTGTGGAACGATCTTTCCAGCGGAGACGGCGCTACCGGCGGCGGCATCAGCGCTACCTTCCCCCCGCCGACGTGGCAGGCGAACGCCAACGTACCGCCTTCCGACAATCCTGGAGCCTACAAAGGCCGCGGCGTACCCGACGTTGCCGGCGACGGCGACCCGGCCACCGGCTACCAGGTTCAAGTTGATGGCTCCAGCTTTGCTGTCGGCGGGACGAGTGCGGTTGCGCCGCTGTGGGCTGGCCTGCTCGCGCTCTTCAATCAGTCACTGGGGAAATCGGTGGGCTATCTTAATCCCAACCTCTATCAAACTATCGCCGCCGTCAGCGGCACTTTCCGAGACATCACGTCGGGCAATAATGGCGATTACAGCGCGGGGCCGGGATGGGACGCCTGTAGTGGATGGGGCAGTCCGAACGGCGCGACGCTGTTGAAGGCGCTGTCGTCGTCAACTTCGGGCGGTGGTTCTAATCCAACGCCAACTCCGACGCCGACGCCGACCTCCGGCCACAAGCCAAAGCCCAAACCAAAGCCGAAGCATTGAGTCATAACGTCATGAAGTATCGGGGTGCCCACACGGCCGCGACTTTCGGATGTGTGAAACGACTGCAAATGCGCTGCCGTTTTCGGATGTATAGGACGCTGATGAGTCAATCAGCAAACGCCGCAGCGGTTCGAGCACGTTCGGTGTTGTTGTCACGCTCCTGTTTAAGACCGTTAGGGCAACCGGGATGTGCCCTTGTGGAACTGACAGCCGCGAAGCGGCGAGATGGGTCTAGCCCGCCGCGGAAGCGCCGGGTACGCGCCGTTTCCACCAGGAGCCGCCGGGCGGCGAGACTAACCCAGTGTGTATTCGGCCGAATGTTGCACTCCCAACTTGTCTAAGATCGTGATGTACTCGCTTGCGAAATCGCGAGTTGAATGATGCCCCTCCTGATTCGCGATGTAGTTTCTGACGACATCGACCTGAGACGGGCTGACGCTGGTTGCGGCGTATCCGTCCTGCCATGCAAAGCCACGCTGTTGTTCATTAAGATGACGGGATGAATTGGCTTTCAGATCCCGCATCAAACCGGCGATTGTCATGCCTGACGGAAGAACAACCAAAATGTGTAGATGATCGGTTGTACCCCCGATCGCGATCGTATCAACCCCGCGATTGCGGGCAATTCCGCGTATGTAAGTCCACAACTTGGCGGGCTGCGTGATTTGTGGGGTGCGGCCCTTCGTGCTGAAGATGCAGTGCACCAGAATCTTGGTGTATGTATCGGCCATGATAAAGAGAGTAGTTTTGCCCGAACCGAAAATCCGTGAGCCAGATCACGACGATGACTGCCGCCGCTCTGCGGCTCGAGTTGAAAACAACACCTACCCGGCGCTCCCGCGCTGGGCTAAACCCATCCCGCCGCCGAGGGCGGCTATGCCGATGAATGTCGCCATGCCGCACCGTCGCTATGTGCGTTTGTGTCTCAAATAGAAGAACGCAGATACTCAAGTTTCACATCCAAGGCCTCTTCGGACGGCATATGCGGGTTCCGTAGGTCTCCCGATGTTCGAGACTTGGGGTGTTGAACTTGACTCGATTTCAAGTCTCGCGAGCTTCAGAGACGACCACCAGGTTTCGGACCGACGCCACAGGCTCCAAAACTCACACCTAAGGTCACCCCAGGTCTCGAACAACGCGAGACCCGGGCCACCCGCTTCGTTTCCACCTCCAACATTCTCCGCACTCAATAAAAACGCCACTCTTTTCGGAGTGGCGCTTTTGTAAGAGTGAATCGGCTCATGCACGCCCGAAAGGCGTGCTCCACCCGTCCTATGCTTTGGCCTTCACAATTCGCATACCGTAGAACGACCGGTACACGAAGACAAACGAGATGACGAAGAAGATAACCGCCAGGATGTGAGCAAAGGCCGCACCCTGCGAAGCGGTCAACTGCACCGCCAACTCAACCGCCAGCAACCCAAACAGCGTGGTGAACTTGATGATTGGGTTCATGGCCACCGATGACGTGTCCTTGAACGGATCGCCCACGGTATCGCCGATTACGGTTGCGTCGTGCAGCGGAGTTCCCTTCTGCTTCAGGTCCACTTCGACGATCTTCTTGGCGTTATCCCAGGCGCCGCCGGCGTTAGCCATAAACATTGCCTGATACAAACCAAAGGCCGCAATCGAGATCAGGTAGCCGATAAAGAAGAACGGCTCGATGAACGCAAACGACAGGGTCACAAAGAAGACCGCCAGGAAGATGTTGAACATACCTTTCTGCGCGTACTTGGTGCAGATTTCCACTACCTTCTTGCTGTCGCTTACCGACGCCTTCACCACACCGTCCAGTTTGATGTTGGCTTTGATGAACTCGACCGCGCGATAAGCACCGGTGGTCACGGCCTGCGTGGAAGCGCCGGTGAACCAGTAAATGATGGCGCCGCCCGAGATGAGTCCGAGAACGAAGGGAGCGTGGAGCAGCGATAGATCGCCGACATTCTCCGTCAGGCCGTGCGTAAGCGCCATGATGATGGAGAAAATCATGGTGGTCGCACCCACCACTGCCGTACCAATCAGCACCGGCTTGGCTGTGGCTTTGAAGGTATTACCTGCACCATCGTTCTCTTCCAGCAGGTGCTTGGCACGCTCGAAGTTCACGTTAATGTTGTAGTCCTTCTTCAACTCGCTTTCGATGTTCGGGATCTGCTCGATCAGCGACAGCTCATACACTGACTGGGCGTTGTCAGTCACCGGACCGTAGGAGTCGACGGCAATCGTCACCGGACCCATACCCAGGAAGCCGAAGGCCACCAGGCCGAACGCAAACACCGCCGGAGCCAGCATCAACGCGCCCAGTCCAAAGGTACTGACGTAGTAACCAACCGACATCAGGGCCACCATGGTGAAGCCCAGGTAGTAGCAGGAGAAGTTGCCGGCCACGAAGCCGGACAGAATTCCCAGCGAAGCGCCGCCCTCATCCGCCGAGGTAACAACCTCGCGCACGTGACGCGACTCAGTCGAAGTAAAGACTTTCACCAGCTCTGGAATGATGGCGCCCGCCAGCGTTCCGCAGGAGATGATGGTCGCCAGCTTCCACCACTGCGTACTATCTCCGCCCAAAACCGGCACGATCAGGTACGAAACGATGTAGGTAAGAATGATAGAGATGATCGAAGTAAGCCAGACCAGCGAGGTCAGCGGCGTTTCGAAGTTCATCTCATCAGCGTTGCCGAAACGACCCTTAGCAACCGCTTCGTTCAGGAAGTAAGCCACCGTGCTGGATACCAGCATCATGATGCGCATGATGAAGATCCAGACCAGCAACTGCACCTGCACGTGCGGATCTTTCACGCCCAGCAGGATAAACGTAATCAACGCGACGCCAGTGACGCCGTAGGTCTCGAAACCGTCAGCCGAGGGACCAACCGAGTCGCCGGCATTGTCACCGGTACAGTCGGCGATGACGCCAGGGTTGCGGGCATCGTCTTCCTTGATCTTGAAGACGATCTTCATCAGGTCGGCGCCGATGTCGGCAATCTTGGTGAAGATGCCGCCGGCGATACGCAGCGCGGCCGCACCCAGCGACTCGCCGATGGCGAAGCCGATGAAGCACTGTCCCGCGTAGTCAGCCGGAATGAACAGCAGAATGCAAAGCATGATGAGCAGCTCGACCGAGATCAGCATCATGCCGATGCTCATGCCTGCCTTGAGCGGAATCGCATAAATCGGGTACGGCTTGCCGCGCAGTCCGGCAAACGCCGTGCGCGAGTTGGCATAGGTGTTGACGCGTATACCAAACCACGCCACTCCATAGCTGCCGACAATACCGATAACGCTGAACAGCAGAATGACCGGCAACGTAACCCCTACGGGCTTACCGGGAACTGGAGCCAGCCATCCGAAGTACGCCAGGATGACGACCGCGATAAATGCCCACAGAATCATCAGGAACTTGCCCTGGGTCACCAGGTAGGTCTTGCAGGTTTCATAGATCAGGCTGGAAATATCGCCCATAGAGCGATGGACGGGAAGATTCTTCAGCTGGAGACAAATCGCAAGTCCAAAGATAAGGCCGAAGGCACAGAAGATGAGTCCGATCGTCAGGATCTTGTGGCCGTCCATCCCCAGAAAGGTGACTGAAGAAAGATCGGGGAGCTGCAAGTTAGCTTCGCCGCCCGCGGCCTCGCTCGGCTGAGCCAGGGCGGTGGAAGCGTGCAGCATAAGAAGCGTCAGCGCGCCGGTCAAAAACTTGGCCGGGCTTTTAATTGGGACCGACGACAGCCGCCGCATTGCGGCGAGCCAGGTGTGCATATGATTCCTCCAATGGGTTGCGTGCAGGAAGCACCCATACAATGACGTTATGGTTTATCACTCTGCCGCGATCGCTCACGGACATCGTTTCCTAGAGATCCTTGACCACCCAGCAGATCGGGCGCACACAGTCCACTCCGACAAGTCGTCACTTCGGACCCGTTAAGATTGAACCGGGGGCCCCGCCAAGCCCGACTCTTGGACCTGTTAGGGCTGATGGACCTGCTGGAATCCCGGAAACGCGCTTCCACTTCAAGACGAGAAGTGTTGAGGTTTGGCCGCGTCGGGAACACTTGCACCAGTTAATGTGCACTTACAGACACACCACCGGCGCAGCACAAAAGGCGAGATTTTATAACATTTTAAGCAGAGCAAGGTCAATGACACATCAGTCGTGTGTCAGCACTCGAGTTCCTCAGACCTTGGTTCTAGCCCAATTTGAAACTCAGAATGCTTCGGGTTGCAGCGCCACAGCTTTCACACTCGGCTTTCGCGGGCGCAACTGTTCCCGGCTGAAGGTTTCTCCGCAGGTGCTGCAACTGAATTGCACGTGAGCAATGGCCATGGACGTGGCAGCACTCTTCGGCTGCCATACCTTCGAGAGTTCACCTTTACAGTTTGGACAAGTCATTGCAATGGGGCCCGGTTCTTGTTGACAGGAAGGATAGTTACTTTCGTTCCGAAGCTGCCTTCATCGGCTACGCCCAACACTTTCTTGGCGTGTTCCTTCGCCTTCTCTTCGGTACGAAACCGCTTTGGCTCGCGGCTTGAGCTTCCTGCCTCAAACTCAACCTGATAATAAGTCATAGCTTATTGTCTCACCTTATCAGGAGGGTGAAACCGGAATCGGCAAAGAACTTGCAACAGGTACCCGGAAATGAACAGAGCGGCACCCGGCAGTCACTAGCGCTATGGGGAGTAGAGTCGAGAACAGGCGCAGTGACGGTAGTCTCCCGGTGGTAATTCGACAGGGCTTTCGCCTCGTCACCTCAGTCCGGTTTGGCTTGGTTCTGTTTCCTGTTCCCGCTCATCGAACCGGACTGGCAGATTTCCCGCATCCGGCTCTCGGAAAAGACTCACGCTTTCGCCCACGGAAGGTTCGCGGTCCGGTGCGATAACTGGACCAAGCCAAACACGGAATGCAGGGCCGCTTCCGAAAACCGTTTGTATGCCGGTCGCGGCTCGTTGTGTTTGTCACATAACCACCGACGCAGCCTGGTGCGGGCATGTAAATCGACCGCACTATAGGCCTTGCTGACTGGCCCCAGACAGAAGTAGTTGGCCCAGCCGATTATCATCCGATTGAGCCTCTCCACGATTGCCATCGAATCCAGCCAGACTGTGTCTCGCCCGGTCTCGTCGCTGATTGCTCGACAGATGCGCTGCACCCGTTTCTTGGATGGTACCGTACCCAAATAGACCCGGCCCCTCCTCATCGAGTAACATCGCCCGAACGTGTATCCCAGAAAGTCAAACTTCTCCTCCGGCAGATAACAGACCCGCGTCTTGTTCTCGTTCACCGTCAGCTTCAGCTTCGACATTATCGCCCGCATCGCGGCCAGAGCTTGATTAGCACCGACGCGACAGCAGATGATGAGGTCATCGGCGTAGTTCACGATGTACGCTTTCCAACGCTGCTCGTGCCCAAGTTTCTTCCATCCCAGCACGAACCGTCGCATGTACAGATTGCTGAGCATAGGACTAATCGGTGCCCCTTGCGGAGTACCTCGTTCCTCGTCCCGATTGCGCGTGCTCCGATGCGTGTTTCCCCGCTCGTCCGTTTCTTCGACTGGGGCTTCCAGCCACATCTTGATCAGATGTAGCATCGCTCCATCGACGACCCTTCGAGCTACCGATCTCATAAGCTCGGCGTGTGGAACACTATCAAAGTAGCTGCTGAGATCCGCATCAACGATCTGCCCATGTCCCGTTTTGACCAGCTTGTGGACGTGTTTTACTGCGTCCAATGCGCTGCGGTCTGACCGATAGGCATATTGCTCCGGCTGCAGGTCGGCCTCGAAGATAGGTTCGAGAACCAACACTGCCGCCATTTGCACAACCCGATCTCGGATTGTTGGTATCCCTAGCGGTCTCTGCTTCCCGTCCGGCTTCGGTATGTAAACCCGCCGCACAGGCTGCGGTTGATAGGTCCGGCTTTTCAGCTCTTGCGCCCGTTCATCCAACCACCGTTCCGCGCCGTACTGTTCGATGTCCTCGAAAGTCTGGTTGTCCACTCCTGCTGCTCCGCCGTTGGCCTTGCAGCGTTCGTAGGCATATGCCAGAACGTCCCGTCGATACACCTTGTCGTACAGCACATAGAAACGAAAGTCGGGTGATCCCTTCGCTTTTGCGTGCAACGCCGTCTGCAACTTCTGAACACTGAATGGAGTTGTTAGGCTCATCGCCAATCCCTCGGTCCTTTGTCGCTTCTTGCGTTCGTCTTTAACTGAGGCCTCTTCCCTCCACCGGAGTTACCCGGCCTCATCGGTACTACCGACCTCTCCGCCACCCCATACGGCCCGGCCTGTCTCTCGCGAGTTGCCGGTTGACCCCGACTGCGATCACCGCTGGGGCTTCCCGTGTTGCGTCTGGTCTCCTATGCCTACATGCCATCGCCATTACCCCGGCAGGTTGGATGGAGCTTGTTCGCTCGTCTATCTCCATCCCCAGCGGCCTTCCCTGTGTAACAGTCAGGTCGGCTCCTGCAACTACTTTTTCGGGGCCTGCTCAGCGTTCACTCGCGTTATGGCCTGCACGCTCACCGAGTCGCCATGCGACCCTTTACACCGAAGGCTTCGACAGCTTCGTTGCCTCCGCTGCCGCTTCGATTGTTACCGGGTGGAGCGAACCAGTTCCCGGGCGGGAGTTGCACCCGCTGAAGTCCAGCGCCTTTTCACGGCGCACTATTACGCCAGCTATCTTAAGGAGCGCTCATGCAGCCCTGCGGCACGCGCCAACTCTTCGGCGATCTCGTTCGCCTCGTCTTGAAGAAGCATGTCACCGACCGTATAGGTGCGTCCTTGACAGGTGAAAACCACCCGATTGGCGAGAGCGTGCCACGGTGTCTTTGCTTCCACATCGGAGATGTCGGATAGGTTCGCTTCAAGCCTCCGATGCCATTTCCACGCCATCCGCTCCCAATGCAATCGACCATTTTCTACCAATAGTTCTTCCACCCCGAATGCTCGCCACAACCCGAACCGCAACGCCATCGCGTACCAAACGAAGATGAACGCCAGAAAGGGCAACATGTAAAGGCTGTCGGCAGCGGAGTGAATTCGGAATAAGCCTCTCAGGAAGACGGAGCAGAAGAACAGAAAGGCAACGCTGAAGCAGAACAGCAGCCAGGTGGCGGACTTCCATTGATTGTGGCGCTTGATATGTATGACGAGCGCCCCGTCTCGGTGTGAAATTGAAACCCTGCGCTTTAGAGCTGTGCCTACGCGGAACATGGTGTAATGATCACATTGTAAATGGGTTGGTGAAGCGAGAATGATGTAGTAGGCGTGAACAGGCCATTACACTCACGATGCTGCGTCGCCCGATTGCTGTGTAAAGGCGATACGCCCTACGACAGTTACCGACAAATCTATTCTTTAGCCTTTGGCTTCCAGTCGGTAACATTCGTAAGCTGCCAAGGGTTCTGGTAAAGCTCGAATTGGATTTGTCCATCTCTGTTCAGGCTGATCTTGGCCATCGGGTACATCACCCCGGTGCTTTTGCTCATATCCTGATCGTTGATCTCGATCTCGCCTGTGGTGAGGTCGTAGTCCTTGGAACGAGTCATATTTCTGCTCTCGCCGAACGCTACCGGGCGGTTAGTAATAAAACGGATCTTGCGGCCAGTGGCTGTGGGCACTGTCTCTGCATAGGCAATGGAGTAGCCGGTGGTACTTGGTAGGCGGAGTCGGCCCACGGCTTTCATTTTCTCCAGCGCCTTTACTAGCCCAGCATGGCCACCTGCGTCGAACGCACTTTTTAAAGCCTGTTTGTCTGCGGGGGTTGAGAATCTGTCGAAACTCACCTTGACGTTGAAATCTTTACCCATCTGGGTGCTGGTGCCACGTGCAATGGCATCGATGGTCTCGACTTGGGCGACCGCAAAGACAGCCACCATCAACATACCGGCGAGGATCGTGCCTTGGACACCTCTAACAAGCCTGAGTCGTGTATTCATCTGCACCTCCCGATGCATACCTATAACCTGTCTCCCCTGCGCATACGATTAAGCGTACTAGCACGCTCATCGTAGTCGAACAGTGCGCAGGTATTGTAATCAGTCCAATTACACAAGTTCCGGCGAAACGGCACACCCGACCCGGTCACTGGTGCAATGCCGATGTCACGCTAGCAACTTTCATTTCGGCGCCATTGGGCCTGCGACGCGGTTTCGTGGGAGGCTGCTTGGCGCTCTTGTTTTGAATCCCCAAGCTTCTTCTTGAGTTCGGCGGGACGCTCCACAAACAGCCAGTGAAAGGCAAACCTAAAGCCCAACATCGCAACCACCAGAACGAAAGCGCCCCAACGAGGCGGCGGCTGGAAAACCACGAGCATTAGCACCGTGTAAATAAGGGCAGCGATGGCAGCCCCGATCCACTGCACGGCCTTGTGTTTGGGGTGACGTTGCATGGAGTATTATCTCGCCAACCGATCACTTGCGATATGGGGATGTTACAACAGTGATGTCACAGACTCACTAAAGCCTAAGTGCGACAATACTCCAATGCTTGGTGTGATTAACGCGTTGCTAGCCTTAGCTGTCATTGGGTTCGTGGCGACTTTGACCGTCCATGTAGCTGCGCTTTTCGGAGTCATCTACCCGTTCGAACACTCGACGAAATTCCTAACGCCCGGAATGTTCATCGTCTTCGTGCCCACGATCTTCGTGATGAATCGGTTGACCAAGGACTTCAAGCAGAAGGACATCTGGCGTGCAGCCCTGCGTGGATGCCCAACATGGATGCGTCGAGCGGTGTGGATCATCTTCGGTTATGCATGGGTGGGGTTTTTCGCGTTGCCCTTCCTATATGGAGGTGGGATGAGTTCGTCAGCAAACGGAGCCCGCGTTGGCTCGGCTACATTTCTGGTCTTTTATCTGGTTCCGCTCGCAGTGCTGTATTCCGCGACGCAAGTTCAGCATTTCGATAGCGGTAGACGGTGCCTAAACGAGCATGCTGCATCGCCGATGGCGAAGTTCTGTGAAGAGTGTGGTGCTCCGGTCGCGCCATCCGTCGGCAACGCGAGTGAATAGGTGTCGATAACATTGCTTGTGCAATGGCGATGTTACAACAGTTGGCTTGCTTGGCTGGTTTAGACTTGGGACATGAGTTCAACTGCGACCCCGCCAGAGGTAGTTGCAGATTTTCCTGAACATGCCAGCGTGGTTCGGCAATTTGTGCGCTATGGGTTGCACCTGGTCGCTGTATATGTCATCGTCCACACGACAACTCTGTGGCTGGCTGGCCGTGTACATGACACGGTGCTCCCCCTAATCCAGCAACGGCCTCCTGCGGACAGTTCATTCGAATTTGCATTTTCGCACCTGTTATTTTTCAGCGTGGTTCCTGCGCTCATCGTTGGATTCGCTTACGCGCAATGGTATCCGCACCGGGTTGCGCTCTTCGTTTGGATTGTTCCTCTTGTCATTCTCGCCTATCAGTTCCTCACCTTCCCGACGGCCGTCTTCGAGAATCACTTCGTGGCAGCTTTTCATGAATATTTCGGTGGCGGGTTCGTGATCGGAGGGTTCCACAACTATCGCGAGTTGTTCACTCTGGCCGCAAGTCCCGACATGCGTAGAGGGATGCAACAGTTGGACTTTACGGCTCCCGTTTATGCCGGAATTGGATACAGCGTCGGAACGCGGTTAGGAATGCGATATGACATTCCAAATCTCACGGCGGCATGGAGAAAGTCGAAGCCTTCGTTGCCGCTATCTGACTAGCTGGCGTAATCAGGCGTGGCTGTTGAAAAAGTCCCTGACTTAATGCTTGTTTCTAAACAACGGTCACGTTATAAGCAGGCCAGCGTTCGTGATGCTGCTGTTAGTTGCCACGCTCGGAGGCCTGCTGATCATGATGGGGCAACACGCCCGTTCCGAATCGTTGTTCTACTACTTCCGAACTGGAAGATTAATTCCTGAAAACCATCTGCTACGGCTGATCGATAAGCACATCAGCTTCGACTTTGTCCGCGAGCAACTGAAGGACAGCTACAGCGACATGGGGCGACCGTCCATCGATCCCGAACTGCTGCTGCGCATCCTGCTGATCGGCTACCTGTACGGCATCACCAGCGAGCGCAAGTTGGTGGAAGAGCTGCGCATGCACTCTGGCTTGGCGCTGGTTCACCGGGCTGGGATTCGATCAGGAGATTCCGCATCACTCCACCTTCTCCAAGAACCGGCACGGACGGTTTCAGGAGTCGAAGCTGTTCCAGCAGCTTTTTGAACAGCATCGTGCAGCAGTGCATGGAGGTGGGACTGGTGCGCGGGGACAACCTCTCGGTGGACGGAAGTTTTGTCGAGGCCAATGCGTCTAAGGAGAGCAGGATCCCCCGCGAACAGTTGGCTGAAGCAGCCCAAGTCAAGCAAACGTTGCGCCAGTATCTGTCTGAACTAGAAGAACAGAACCCAGTGGAGGAAGCCGGTACACCAGCAAGAGCAGGTATCGACCACCGATCCGGACTCGACCTACGCTACCAAGGGCGGAACCCCGGCCCGGCTGGGATACTACGACAACTATCTGGTGGACAATGCCAGCTGCGTGATCGTGGGGGTACAAGGGACTGCGGCCCGCATGAGCCAGGAGACAGTAGCCGCTCAAGACATGATCGCTCGCTTCGCTGCATGGCAAGGGCGCGAACCTGCAGCGGTGGCCGCCGATGCCACCTACGGCAACGGCGAGTTCCTGCAGTGGTTAATGGAGCGGGATATCACCCCATACATGCGCACGCGGGACAGTGCTCTACACAAGAACAGTCCGCTCTATGGTCCCGACCGTTTTACTTATCTTCCCGAAAGCGACAGCTACCTCTGTCCCGCTGGCCAATATCTCAACTTCGTCGGTTTGAATGTCAGGAATCGAACCCACGCCTACATCGGAAACCGCAAGCGTTGCGGTGCGTGTTCGCAAAAGGCACAATGCACCACAGGCCAGTACAAGTATCTCGCCATCCACATCCACGAGCCCGCCCGGCAACGTGCCCGCGAGTTAGTCAACACGCCAGAGTTCGCTGCCGCACAACGCCAAAGAAAGAAAGTGGAAGCTCTCTTCGCGGAACTCAAGAATCAGGTCGGGCTGCGTCGGTTGCGCTTACGCAGAATGAAGTTCGTTCGTGAGCAGTTCTTCCTAGCGGCGGCTGCCCAAAACATCAAACGGCTAGTTCGCTTCCTCAGCCAAGCGCCGAACCCCACCGTTGCCGCAACTGCTTAATCGATTGAGTGGAAACAAATAAAACCCAAGGCCGAGCACAAGTAGGCCAGTCTCATGTCTGTCGAAGGGACTTTTTCAACAGCCACAGGCGATTACACTCATCGTCCCCAATCGGGAAAACCTGCCCGGTAGCTTGTGCAATGGCACTGTTACGCCAGCTACGGCTCTGGCATGGCTGAGCTGCCGGGATGAAGGATGTATGACCAGGCGACCAGCGCCGGAATCGCAAACGGCAGCAGCGCCGAAAACCAGAACCCCATCCAGTAAGCGACACGACGATAACTTTCGATATTTGTCGGTTTGATGACGGACTCCGACCACGGTCCCAAGTTGTAGCAAAGGTTTGCTACCCCAATTATCAGCACATACCCGAACGCTTGGAAGGCAATCGTAAACATCGTGATTTCAGCGCCCGGCATTGTGCCTTTGGAAATGCCTCGATCAACGACCCCGACGTAAGCGGCGAACGACAGCACTCCCGCTACGACAAGCGCGATGTTGTAGCGCAGCCGACGCTGCCCCCACCACGCACGTGCAGTCTGTGAACCGAAAGCGGTATCCAATGCTCTTCTCTACAACCCGCTGAACACAAACAGTCTACGCCAAACCACTTGCTCGTATGCAAGACAACTGTTGCGAACAGTTCATTGCGAAAGTACAAAGAACGAGAAGCCCCCTCCGTAACTTGCGAGATGGCGATCTCGCGACAACTCTCCGCGGAGCGAGTTGTGCGGTGGGTGTGTCCTAGTACGGCTTCGGCGGCCCGATCAGCGGAGTCTTGACGGGCTTCGCCATGCCGTAGAAGACAACCACGCCCTGACCGGCGCCTTGAGTTTGTAATGCTTCATCGACCTTTCCCATGGCATCCTGGTACACCTGCCAGTTGTTCGTCACCCAGACGTCTCCGGCGGGGCCGATGCCAACGTCAACCATCAACTGCAATCCTCCGCCGACATAGCCACTTGGAGGCGAAATGGCGTCTCCCGTCTTCGCGCCCGGCGGGCAATGCTCGGTGCGGAAGCCGCACAATTCCACGATTCCCGCCGATGCCGTGCTGAAGTTGGAGATCCAGATGTTGTCGTTGCCATCCACGGAAGCCGCCCACGGGCCGACGATGCCCTTACCGTAGACCGGCGAGAAAGGCGCTTCTGTCCCGTCGGGACGCAACACGGTTATGCTGCCGCCTTCGTAGCCCGATTTCTCCTCGGTCATCGCAGGCACCAGTACTTTGGTCGCTCGTTGTCCGGCGTCGGGGTCTTTGTCAAAGTTGAATTTAAATGCGGCCAGCACTTCCGCAAACTTCAATGCTCCCTTGGGCGAGCTGCCCAGCTTGTTCGTCACCCAAACGTTGCCCAGGCTGTCGACGGCGAGACCGCTGGCGGAGTATCCAACCTTGAAGGTTTCGACTTTGCTGGGATCGGAAGCGGGAAAACGAACAACGCGGTCTGTGATGGCGTTGGTAACCCAGATGCGGTCCTGCTGGTCGATGGCGAGGGCGAACGGCCCGACAAGGTTGCAGGGGTTTTTCAGCGGATCGCCGGTCTTGTTCTGACAGAAGAACTGGACCTTGGACGGGTCACCCTGTGGAAGCTTCACGACCTGGCCCTTGATAAGGTCGAGCGTCCAAATATCTCCGCTCGGCGTGGCGATGATGCCCTGCATCTGGCTGATCTGGCGGTTGAAGTTCCAGCCATCGGGTGGCGATAGTGGCTTGCCATTCTTGTCGAACTTCGTGATGTTCTGTCCGGTGAAGCTGGTGGCCCACGCGTTGTCCTGTGCGTCGAGGGTCAAGCCGAAACCGGGGCCCGCAATACCTCCGCCCCTGAAACCCAAAGGACTGGGCGAAAGCGGTTTGCCGTTGGGGGCGAACTTGGTGAGGCCGCCGGTCCATGAGGCATCCTGGTTTTCGGCCCCGACTGTGAAGTTGTCAGCAACCCAGGCATTGCCTTCGCTATCGATCATGAGTTTCCCGCCTCCGCTGTAGCCACCGCCCGTGAACTTGAGCGGAAAGATCCAGGCGCTCGGCGCGAAGGTCAAATATGGCAGGAACGGCGTAGGCCGGAAGAGATTGCCGGGCGTGTTGGGCGGTGGGAGTGGATAAAAGTAATTAAGCAGCTCGAAAACTTTGTCAGCCTGGTGCGAGGGGTAACGGACGATGGACTCAGCGGCGGCCAGCGTGTCCTTTGGGTAGGTGCCCGTCGGCGACGTCGCCACGTAGAAGAGACTGCTGCACGCATCGGACCTCAACCGTGTGACGCACGCTGCCAGAATGCTGGATAGTGTCGCGAAATTCGCCATGGTGGGCGTCTGGGCACTATTGAGAGCATCCAGAATCGTCGCACCATAGTCGCCCGTTTCGAGGTCGACGAAATTGGGCACGTTGCCCGCGGCAATCCGCAGCTGTAACGGCGAGCCCTTAATCGCGGCCCCGTCGATGAACTGGGTGTGGGTTACAACCGATGCCAGCGTGGTGAACTCGTTGATGACGGCTGCCGCCGAAGGTGTGCTGCCGACAACCGCCAGCAGTGCGATAGCAGGATTGTCGCCGCCCTTGCCTCCGGGCTCGCCACCAGTGGCAACTAGATAGAGACTGGCGTCGGCTTGCGCCGTTGCGCCGCGGATCTCAAATCGCCCTTGGTTGTCGGTCTTGGTTTGCGCGAGCTGCTTTGGTGCGTCAGAACTTGCAGCCCAAAGTGTGACCGTAGACTGAGCAATCGGCGCTCCTGCGCCCGTCACTTGACCTCGTATATCGGCGGCGAAGGCACGGGTTGCCAGGAATATGCCCGAGATGGCAAGAGCAGCCAATGTCAGCTTTACAGCGGTTCCCTGCGAGTACATTCCTTTTTCTCCTTCAGCCTAGAGACCGGCGCCGTCGGTGATGAAAGTGGGCGCGAGACGCAGTTTGCATTTGGGATCAATTTCGCACCAATTCTACGTGAGGCGTGGGGCGGAGAGACAACTGGCGTAGTCCATAGCCTAAGTAACCCTGCTGGTGCCGGGTGGAGCCCGCGATTTCACCAGAGCCATCGGTATCAGTTCTCTGAAACGCCGACAGTTACGCAGCCGTTGTCCAAGAGCAAGAGCGAGAATGTAGGTGCAAAGCTGCCCTGGTACGGCCTATCGGCGTCATGGGTCAAGTGTATCGATGCGCTTCCCCAACCCTCAATTTCAAGCCGGTAGTCATCGGGCGACAGGACCCCGGTAGCGAACCCTCCGTGCTCATCAGTCACTCCCAGGTAAGCGACTTTGCCGGACGAGGAATAAAGCTGAACCTTCGCAAAGCCAAAGGGCTTACCCAACACCGATACGCCGCCGGCGATTTTATCGCCGCCGACCGTTGCGTCCCACATGTCTATGTTGAGGCACACTGGGAGAGGCACATACTGAGCCCAGGCCGGGCTGAGAGAAGAACCAATAACGCAGGCAAGAAGCACCGTATTGAAGCGCATACGACGTGCCCTCTGCCGCCATTGTACTTCGGAGCCGCCTGAGGAAGCTGAAGTTGAGCCGGGCCTGGGTGCTTGAGCTGCCCAGGCAGGCAGCCTCAATGCACGCTGTCGTCGTCGATCCAGTACTCGCGTCGGGAGATTAGCACCCATTGCTGGCGCCCCTTGGCTTCCACATGCAGCGCGTGCAGCCCGGGCGAGGGAGAGGTCGGGCGGAAACTCACTACATAGTAATTAGGTACGTCGTTTGACAACGCAATGAGACCTGTCCTCAAACTCTTAGCGTCGTGGAAGTGATGGAATTCCCCTCCGGCTAGTTGTGCCACGGATTCCGCAGCGTTGGTACGCAGTGCGTTGCGTGCGGTAAGAAACGTCATGGTGGCCAACCGAAGAGGCGGGGCGAGCTGGCTGATGCAGTCCAGCACCTGCTTGCTGTAGTGCCCTGCGTACTCGGGATCGGCTCCCTCTCGACTGAGGCAGCCATGCGCGGGGCCAGGTTCGCTGTTATCGAGTTTTGATGCCTCATGGGCAAGCGCAGAACTCGTGCTGGAAAACGCGAAGCTATAAATCTGGGTGTTCGTGTCGCTGACCGCCCGGAGGGCTTCCTCGAGCGTTGTCTTACTGCCCTGATCAATCGTTTCGCTGAGCAGCAGAATCGCACGGCGATAGGGTCGGGGCTGCATCCGAAGCTGTGCGGCTGCGAATGCTACCCCATCGAGAATCGCTGCCCCTTGATCACCCGGGTCCAGGTTGGAAAGCTGCCAGGAAGCGACCTCTGTCCTTGGCGTAAATGGCACGAGTAGATGGGCCGTACTGTCGAAGCCAATGACGGCGATTCGGTGTTTTACGTTGCCGATCAGCCCGTCGAGAATCGCGTCGAGTTGGCGATAATCAAGAAGGTGTCGTGCACCGGCACCTCCCGTTTCAACGACGATGGCTAAGGCCAACGGTTGCGAGTCGGTATCCTGATCGAGCGTGAGGTTTTGCGGCACACCATTGTCGGTAAGCAGGAAATGCCCGGCAGTAAGCTGAAAAACTACTTCGCCTCCCTTGGTCTTCACCAGGATAGGGACCTCAACCAGGGTTGATTGCACGGTAAGGGTGGACTGCTCTTTATCGCTTTTTTGCGCGACCCCGGTAGTCGAGAAGGAGAGCAAGAGAAATAAGAGACAAGCAACTTTGATAACGGCGGCGGGTACCACCCATCTCATACCGTTTGAAACTCGGGAGGATGAAGCAAACGATAAAGGATGCAACTCCCGGATCTCGAACCTGGCGAAACCTGGGGCAACCGGCGATTTAGCAACAGTTGAAAACAACGTATCCCGCCGAGATTTAGTAGCTACGGCATGATCTCCCACACGACTCCGCATGTGGTGTCGCCGCCTTCACAGTCATTGGGGCCACCAATGGAAGCGGTGCCATAGAGATTGCCATTCGCATCGATGGCCACTTGCCCGTAGGGCTGCCCTCCGTCGTTGCCACCGGTAAAGTCGTGGAGATTGGTATACAACCAACCGCCGTTGGAACGCGCCAGCTTGAAAGCTGATCCCTGTGAATAGGCTCCGTCGTACAAGGTTGTGCCGTACAGATTACCGGCCGCGTCGATGGTCAGCTTGCCGGCAGGTCCCCCCTGCTGCTGCCCGGAAGAGTTGAAGTTGTATAGTGTAGTGAGCTCCCAGGAACCGCCCGTAAAGGTGAGTTGGAACACTCCACCGCAGCCGTTGGAAAATCCCTTCAGCGTGCTGCCATACAGCACGCCGTCAGGACCAAAGATGACGCCACCAAACGGATTCGCTCCGTCGGTCGAGTCAAAACTGTGCAATACAGTCTCGGTCCAGCCGGAGCGCGCCGAGAAACTCAACTCATAAACATCGCCCATCTGATGGGCGCCCCCGTCTTGGGTAGTGCCATAGAGCTTGCCGGCGGAATCCATCGTCAGCCCACCCGATGGAAACGCGCCGCCCGGGGGGCCATCCGTAAATTCGTGAATTACTTGAAAAGTATGGGAGCGGGAAATTTCGTACACAACACCCTCAACGCCGTGACCGCCGTATAGCGTGGTGCCAAAGATGGTTCCCGCGGCGTCCAGCACAATGTCTCCATAGCTGGGTACGTCTCCGTAGAAACCGCCGTATCCGAAGATGTGCAGTTCCGCCAACGTCCATAGGCAGTTCACGGCTCCGCATTGTCCCGGGGGCGGTGGCAGCAGACGGAAAACGGTACCGCAACCCTGGTTTGACCCTCCACAAAATCCCCCACCATTGCCAGTCGTGCCCAACAGACTGCCATCTGGAGCCATCATCAAACGGCTAAGGGGAAGGCTGCCGTATTCATTGTTCGGCCAATCGTAGATAATCGACAGCGTCCAGTTCGAAGACCTGTGCGCAAGTTTGAAGACTACACCGTTGCTACCCTCACCTTGGTACCCAGTCGTGCCGTACAGGTCTCCCCCTGCATCCAAGGTAAGTCCGGCGAAGGGCTTGCCGCCATCCGCACCTCCTGTAAAGGTGTGTAGCACGGAAAACGTTTGGGCTAGCGCCGGCTGCATGGTGATAAATGTCAGCGCACAAATCAAGACTGGCGCGAACGCCAGTAAGCGAAAGTTGTTAGGCGAATATGCCATGGGGGGCGTCGGCTGGTTCGTCATGATGGTCTCCTTTTCTAACGCGACCGCTGACGGTTGCCGTTTCTTGGTGGCGGGAGTTTACCCCTGGTGATGATGCAATTCCAGCGGAGAGGGTTCGTTGGTGCAACCAGACCATGACATAGATAATCCCGAAGCGGAGACGTGACGCGACTGCTTGTGATCTGCGATTTTGGTTTGGGCTGTGGGCGAATGTCGTTTGCCGGATCGGGTCCGTCAAAGCTGAGTTCTAAAATCTTCCCATCGAGGTTGTAAAAGTATTCATCGGGATACGCAACCCCGCCGCCGCCGCCGCCCATAATAGTAGGATGTGTTCTCTCCTGCTTTGACCATCACGGGTTCTTGATCTGCAACCATCGAGATTTCAGGATCGGACCGACCGCGCCGTTTCCTGTCGTGTCCGGCACACTCGGGATCTTGAACCATCGCACCCACCGCTGAAACGGGTGGGCTATCATCTCTCTCGCCCGAGGCGCTGGGTCGCAGGGTACCTCAGCGGCTAAACCCAAAATGATTTTGCAATACTTACGGCACAGCTGAAGCCGTGCCCCTTCAAACCCAGGACTTAATCACGGTCTCCCCTGTACTTGCTATCCACGATCCATCCCCCATAGTCGTCGATTCGCAGTCTATCCACTAGCCACTGTTCTTAAAGCTGTCCTTCAGCGCGTCCTCGACGGTGTACTGGATTACCTGGGGATATTGCGGGCCTAGAAACTGTTGCAGGCGAGCGGTATCCATAGTGTAGGAGCCGATCATGTAGGGCAGCGCGTCTGGCGGAATCGAGGAAATACCCAGCCTCCACAATACCCGCAGAATCGTGCGGAAGGCGGCGCGGGAAGGGACGCGCTTGATAGTCGCCTGCGCGATCTCGGCGCAACGCTGCAAGGTGATGGACTCGCCGCGCCCAGCCACATTCATGATGGTCAGCGGCGGATCGGCATCAGACCGGTCGAGGAGCAAACCAAGCAGGCGCGCGACGTCATCGACGTGCACAAACTGCACGCGCTTCTCGAGATACTTGGGACTGCGCGGGAGCATAAGTGGAAGGCGTTTCCCTTCGGCCCTCATGCGAGCGGCACGCTTGCTTTTGCCCAGCGGAGTTCCGCGCAGCGCGCCCACCATGTAGTTGTTCATGGAGGCGCCGGTAAAGATATGCGGACGAAGAAGATAAATCCGGCAGTCGCCCAGGCTTTCGGCGCGGTAGCGAACTACCTCGTCGCTCTCGCGTTTGTGGATTGCGTAGGGCAACGTGTGCGCACGCAGAGGAGCATCTTCTTTGACCGGACCGGGAGTTTCCGGTCCGTAAGCCGAGACACTGCTGGGAAAGATGAACTGACGAACGCTGCCGCCGGTGCGATTCACGACGCTGATGGCTTCCATCACCCGCGCCGTGCCGGCCACGTTGATTTGCCACATCTGTTCGACGTCGAGTACACCCGCGCGTTGCGGGTCGAGAATAAAGGCGAGATGAACCACGGATTCCGCGCCGGTTTCGCGGAGCAAATCAATCAGCTGGCGGCAACAGGCTTCGCGGCCTAAATCCATTTCCACAAAGCTGGCCAGCGGGGAGGATTGGGGTGGGCGCACGTCGACGCCCACCACGCGCAAGTGAGAGAGCAATGGAAGCAGTCTGGTTCCCAGGTCGCCCGACACTCCCGTAACCAGAACAGTCCTTTGCGAGGGCATGATTACTTTGGCGGTCCTCCCGGATTCGGAGCGGGCGCGTTGCCGCCGGGCGGAGGTGGAGGCGGAGCATTGCCCGGTCGCACAGGTCCTCCGGGACCCATAATCATGTGATTCCCAGACGGCTGAGTCTCGGGACCGAAGTAGGCGTCGTTGAGTACCGGTGTTACGTCGCTCTGCACCTGTTGAATCTTCTCGTTGAACTGCTGCCGTTGCAGGGTCTGCGAGATGTTGCCTTTCACGTCGGCCAAGGGAACCTGGCGGACCGTGAGTACCTTGTAAAAGTAAAACGCCGCGGGATCCGAGAAGAGCTGTGAAATCTCGCCCGGCTTCAGATCGAAGACCGTTTCATGTGCTTCCGGCAAGGTTCCGGGCCGCCGAGCTCCGACGTTTACGTCGGGAGGCGCGGTCGAGACTCCGGAGTGCTCCATGGCTTCCTTCTCCAGCTTGGCGGCATCCTCGCCGGCAACCCAACGCGCGCGAATTTTCTCCGCGTACGCCTTCTCTTCGGCGGCATCTGGCTTAGGCTTCTCCGCGCTGCCTTGGTTTATAGGAATGATAATTCGCTGCAGAGTGGCTTCGACGTACTTCTTCTTGTTCTGATCGTAATAGTCCTGAATCTGCTGGTCCGTGGGATGGGAATATTCCTCTACATAGTGCTGATTGAGCGTCTCGGCCAAAATCTGGTTCTTGGCAAAGGTGAAAATCTGCTGAACTTTGGGATCGTTCTCCAGACCGAGCTCGCGGGCGGCATCGGCGAAGGTCAACAACTTGGCATACTGGGTCGCAAACTTACGGCGCACATCGGGAGGCACTGGTCCCTTCTCGGGTGGCTGAAGCGCATTCGTGAGCTTCTCAAATTGCTCGCGCGTTAAGCTGCTGACGCAGCCTGCAGACGGCGCACCCGACTTGGGCTGGCAGGCACCCTTTAAGGTGATGACCGGCTCGTCCATGGGGACAGTGCTGACCGGGGGCGCAGGCGCGGCAGCCGGTGCGGCATTCTGGCCGGGAGCGGGGGCCTTTGCATTCTGGCCCGTAGCAGGAGCAGTGGGCGCCGTTCCAACTTGGCCGGAAACAGGCGGCGCCGAGGTCGGCTGTTGGGCATAGGTAGTGCAAGTGATGGCACACGAAATCGCGAGTACCAATAATGTGGGACGTAGCATGAAGTGGTGTTCCTCCGGAATAGTACCGCTCAAAGCGGAGCAGGTAGACGCCAAAAATCGTACCACATTGCGGGGGCTGGAAGGTCGGAGGGCATCCGCGGTTGGCGGATTGTAGGCAGAACGTGAATAATCAGGTGGTATGCCTGACTCGGCGGCCACAGCCAACATGCACCGCGAGAAGAAGGCCGTCGCCCTGAACTCCATCTTTGCGGCGGTCGCCATCACGGCAATGAAAGTCGTGGTTGGCTTGGCCACGGGCAGTCTGGGCATCCTCTCTGAAGCGGCGCACTCCGGACTCGACCTGGTGGCAGCCGCCATTACCTATCTTTCCGTTCGTGTCTCTGACAAGCCGGCTGATGCCGATCATCAGTACGGGCACGGCAAGGTGGAAAGCTTTTCCGCCTTCCTTGAAACCGGCCTGCTGCTGCTGACCTGCGTGTGGATTGTGTATGAGGCGGGAAAACGGCTGTTCTTCCACTCAATCGATATCGAGCCGTCAATCTGGGCGTTCCTGGTGATGGGCATCTCCATGCTGGTCGATTTGTGGCGGTCGCGACGATTGCGCCGCATCGCCAACAAGTACGACAGCCAGGCCTTGCAGGCTGACGCGCTGCACTTCAGCACCGACATCTGGTCCAGCGGCGTGGTGATTCTTGGCCTCGGGCTCGTGCTTGTGGGGCGCAGGTATTCGGTACCGTGGCTGGCAAAAGCCGATCCGCTTGCGGCGCTGTTTGTGGCATGCATCGTGGTGTACGTCAGCTCGCGTCTGGCACGCCAGACCGTTGATACCCTGCTTGACGCTGCACCCGCGGGCATTCGCGGCCGCATCATTCAAGAAGTCTATCGGGTCGACGGCGTGCTGGAAGTCGATCGCGTCCGCATTCGACGCTCCGGCAATCGATATTTTGCTGACGTTTCGGTAGCGATGTCGCGCAATGTAACTTTCCAGAAAGCAGAGCAGGTGTCCAACGAGGTGGCATCGCGCATACGCGCCTTGCTGCCCAATGCCGATGTGGTGGTAAACGCGCTTGCGCGGGCCAGCCGACAGGAGAGCCTGTTCGACCGCATTCGTGCTGTGGCCACGCGCAACAATCTTAATGTGCATGACATTAGCGTGCAGGATCTCGGCGGCCAGTTGCATGTGGAGCAGCACGTCGAACTGGACGAGCGCCTGAGCCTGAAAGAGGCGCACGACCGCGTCACCCGGCTGGAAGCGGAGATGAAGCGGGACGTCAGCGAAATTTCCAGCATCCTGACGCACATTGAAAGCGAGCCCGCGACCATCCAGACCAGCGATGGTCCGGTGCGCGACCCCAGCTTCGAAAAACGCTTACAACAGGTGACGCAGGGCTTCCCCGAGGTGGTCGACATGCACGACCTCATGTTCCAGCGTGTGGACGGCCGGCTCTACGTCTCGCTCCACATCACCATGCAGGATGACTTACCGCTCTCCCGCGTGCACGACATCCAGACTGCCGTCGAAGGCCGCTTCCGCCAGGAAGTTCCGGAGTTGTTCCGCGTGCTGATCCATCCCGAACCGCAGACCGATAACCGGCGGTAGAGTCGGGATTTGCGACAAAACTCTGATTAAGTTTGCTGTGAAGGGGACGGCCTTCCAGTGTGTGCGTGAGAACTAGAGTTTCGCATTGGCGGTGGAGTACAACGGCCAAGAACCCAGCGCCATAGGCGCGAAACAACTTAGCCCAGCACGCAGCCGAACCGGAGTCCTCGATTCGCGCTGCTTTTGCGCGAATTGGGTGGGATGGCGGAGTGCTGGGTAAGTGGGGAATTTATATGAGTCCCGTAGGGACGGCAGAGGTTCTCACGCAGACACTTCCAGGCCGTCCGTAAGGGCTACGTCGATTTGATTTGTATCAGGGCACGACCTTGGTGTGCCGTAGGGAATCAACAAAAATTCGGCTTCAGCCTCTGCAGAGTCGCAGCCTCATCCCAGCGAGTGCCGCTGGCTGAACAGTTTGCTGAAAAACTCGATTGTGGCCGCATCTCGGGTAGAGCTGGCCTTCAGGCCAGCGTTTAAGTCGTTTATTTATTGTTTTCATAGCCGGCTTGAGCCGGCGACACCAGCGTTGTCCGAGTTTTTCAGCACTCTGTGAAGCCGGCTCGGGTCCAGAAATAAAGGCTTAGACGCTGGCCTGAAGGCCGGGCTCTACCCAATCAAAACAGAAGCCGGAATTTTCAGCAGCCTGTGAAGCCTCTGAGGACTCTCGGTTTCACTTATGCAGAGCTCCTTATCGGCTTATGAAAGCCCTGGCGCGCGGTGAAATTCGGGAAGGGCGCAAAATGATCTTACTGGTAAGATTGCTGTCTATTCTTACTGGTAAGACTATTCTTCGCTTTGGGGATCTGAGGAACCTCTGATCTAGGTTGACGATCTTCCCCTCAGCGGCTTAAAACCGCAATGATTTTGCAATCTCTACGACACGGCTGAAGCCGTGCCCTTTCAAAACCAACCTCGATCAGAGTTTCCCTAATGTTGATACTGCGGTGCAATCCGTCTGACACCATTGAGGAACGTATCGCTGCAGCGGTTCACGCCAAACCAGTAGGCCAGTTCGCGGTAATCCTCCACTTCGAAGACGGCGATATCGGCGTCTTTGCCGGCCTCGAGGCTTCCTTTGCGACGTTGCAACCGTAGAGCGCAAGCGCCATTAAACGTGGACGCAGTGATCACCTCCGCTGGCGACATCTTCATATGGGTGCAGGCGACGGACAGCGCAAACAGCATGGACGGCGTGGGCGCTGTGCCAGGATTGTAGTCGGTCGCCAACGCGACGGCGACCCCGGAGTCGATCAGCTTTCGCGCAGGCGGGAAGCTCGCGGTGTTCAAAAAGTAGTTGGCGGCGGGAAGCAGCGTCGCGACGGTGTCGCTTTCAGCCAGGAGGGCGATGTCCGCGTCGCTGACATGATCCATGTGATCGAACGACGCAGGATGGAACTTCAACAGCGGCTCCAGTTGTGCGGCAGTGAGTTGGCAGACATGCGCCCGCACACCGAGACCGTGCTCGACCGCTGCGCGCAGGATGCGTTGCGACTGCTCCATGCTGAAGGCTCCGCGCTCGCAAAATACATCGACAAACTCGGCGAGCCTTGTGGAAACTTCGCGTCGTGTGCTCGCGGACTCTGGCGTAGATGTCCTCTCGCCAGATGCTTGGTTTGCGTTTTGAAGGGACGCACCTTCAGATGCGTCGTTAAGGCTTCCTTTATTCTTTTCAGCGGGCTTTAGCCCGCGGCCGGCGGCCGCCGGAATCATCTCTTCACAGACGATGCGAACATACTCCTCCGAATCCTGGCGATGCTCAGGCGCGACTACATGCGCCCCCAGCAGCGTCGGCACCACCGTTCCTGCCCATCGCTGCGCGGCTTCGCGAATCGCCTCCAGCGACTTCATCTCGGCCTCAAAGCTCAGGCCGTAACCCGACTTCGCTTCGACGGTTGTCGTCCCTTGCACAGCCATGTCATCCAGAGCCCGCACTACATGTCCAGCCAATGTCTGCCGGGAGGACTCGCGGACGCCGCGCAGGCTGGCGCGAATTCCGCCGCCGGCCGCGGCAATCTCTTCGTAGCTGGCGCCCGCGATCCGCTTCTCGAAATCGACGAGCCGGGGGGCAGTAAAGACTGGATGGGTGTGCGAGTCGACCAGGCCGGGAAGTACCACTCTATGGGAGCAGTCGATGACGTCGGCTTGACTTGCCAGCGCGTGCTTGGAAACTTCATCGGTCGCGCCAACGGCGACGATCTTGCCGTCGGCGATTAGTACGGCGCCGTCTTCAATAATGCCCAGTTCGCGCATGGATGCGCCGCGGCGTGGGCTATCCGATCCGCGCAACGTCAACAATTGTTGAGCGTGGGGGAGGAGGGTTGCGCGAGAAGCGTCGGGGTTCAAGAGATTTCGTTCCTCATGGAGAAACTGCAGTTCCCTCGACTCGGACTCAACCATCCCAACGTACGCAAAATCGGCGTCCGCTGGGGACTCCGGTGAAGTCCTCGCTCGGGATGACAAGTTTATAAGTAGCTTCGACGCGGCGCTGAAGCGTCGCTCTACCAGCAACGCATACCCGGGTTTTTCCGGGCGCTGGTTGCGAAAAGCTAAGAGCTAACGGCTAAGAGCTGAACACTACTGCCCCATCGGCACTTTAATTCCCTTGGCCTGCGCGAAGGTTTTTGCCTCGTCGTAGCCTGCGTCCACATGGCGCGCGACGCCGATTCCCGGGTCGTTGGTAAGCACGCGCTCAATGCGTTTCGCCATGGCGTCGGTTCCGTCGGCAACCGTCACTTGTCCGGCGTGCTGTGAGTAGCCGATGCCTACGCCGCCGCCGTTATGAATGGACACCCACGACGCGCCACTCGCGGTATTCAGCAGTGCGTTCAGCAGCGGCCAGTCGGCGATGGCGTCGCTGCCATCCTTCATCGACTCGGTCTCGCGGAAGGGTGATGCCACCGAGCCGCAATCCAGATGGTCACGGCCCATCACGATTGGCGCCTTGAGCTGGCCCTTCTTCACCATATCGTTCATCGCCAGCCCGAACTCGGCGCGCTCGCCATAGCCTAGCCAGCAGATGCGGCACGGTAGTCCCTGGAACTTGATACGCTTGCGCGCCAGATCAATCCACCGGCTGAGAATCTTGTTCCCCGGAAACATTTGAAGCACCAGATCGTCGGTCGCGTGAATGTCAGCCGGATCGCCGGAGAGCGCGGCCCAGCGGAACGGCCCGCGGCCCTCACAAAACAGTGGACGAATGTAGGCCGGCACAAAACCGGGGAAATCGTATGCGTTCTTCACGCCATGCTCGAAGGCGAAGGTACGAATGTTGTTGCCGTAGTCGAACGTAACGGAGCCCATCTTCTGCAGCTTCAACATGCCTTCCACGTGGCGCGACATGGTGTCGAGTGAGCGCTCGACGTAGGCCTTGGGATCGCGCTTGCGCAGCTCGAGCGCGTCTTGCAGCGTCATGCCGCTGGGCACATAGCCGTTCAACGGATCGTGCGCCGAAGTCTGATCGGTAAGAATGTCGGGGACGATGCCGCGCTCAGCCAGCTCGGGAATGATGTCGCCGCAATTGCCGACCAGCCCGACCGAAAGATTTTGCTTCTTCTTTTGCGCGTCCTTCAGCAGGCGCAGAGCCTCGTCGAGCGAGTTGACCATGCGGTCGCAATAGCCGGTACGCAGGCGCTTCTTGATGCGCTCGGGATCGACTTCAATGCCGAGATAGCTGGCTCCGGTCATGGTGGCGGCCAGAGGCTGCGCGCCACTCATGCCTCCCATGCCGCCGGAGACGATCAGCTTGCCTTCGAGATCGCCGCTGCCAAAATGCTTTTCCCCGGCCGCCGCGAATGTCTCAAACGTTCCCTGAATGATTCCCTGGGTGCCGATGTAGATCCAGGAGCCGGCGGTCATCTGGCCGTACATGATGAGGCCCAGCTTTTCCAGCTCGTTGAACTTCTCCCAGTTCGACCAGTGCCCGACCAGATTCGAGTTGCAGATCAGCACCCGCGGCGCGTACTCATGCGTCTGAAAGACGCCGACCGGCTTACCCGACTGCACCAGCAGCGTCTCGTCGTTCTCCAGTGCTTTCAGTGACTTAACGATGGCGTGGTAGCACTCCCAGTTGCGCGCGGCACGGCCAGTGCCACCGTAGACCACCAGGTCCTGCGGGCGCTCGGCGACATCTGGATCGAGATTATTCATGAGCATCCGCATGGCGGCTTCCTGGGCCCAACCTTTGCAGGACAACTCGGTACCGCGTGGAGCCTTGACGGGGATATAGCTGGCGCTGGATGTATCTGATAGGACTGGCATAACACTCGATGGTAGTGCGGCGGGCGGGAGAGTGCAAGAAAGCAGTTGTCAGCTGTCAGTAGTCGGTTGTCAGTTTAAGTACGCGGTGTGTACGCCGATTAGCAGATCATTTTGATGGCCTGGCGGTTCAAGATGAAATATCAGGATCGGGTTTGGCTGACAGTTGATGGCTACAAAATGAAACGGGGAGCGGCTGTTTGGCCTTCTCCCCTCTCTCTCCGATCAGGTTTGCAATTGAAGGTAGATTATCTGACGAGCCGGCGTCCCACATCAGAGGAGCATGAATAGATTGTAAAAAAATTGTGACGAGGAAGATTTCCCGGAGACAGTTGCGACGTACCCCATTGTGGGATGTACGCAGCGAAAGTCGCGGCCTACCGAGCTGAATAAATCTCACATTGTGGGATAGCTGGCGTCCCTACGGGACTCGGGGTCTTTCGCGCCTTACCCAGGACTCCGCCTGCGGCTCCATCCTGGGCTAAGTTATGCCGCCTTCGGGCTGAAACCTCGGCGCAATCCTATGATGGAGAGCGCCTCGAGGTCCTTACCGTCCAGAGGATGCCGAAACAAAGAATGATGACGCCGCAGACTGGCCCGCCATATAGGGAAGTTACCCAAATCGCCAAGCCGATCTGGCCATCGTGAGGCGATTCTTTCACGAGGCCAGGAACGGCCCAGTGCATGTAAAGAACTTTGGTCAGTACAAATCCCACACAGGAAGCAATCCCCGCCATCAACACAATAGAGACGACTTTCAGTAACACCTTGACAAGTCTGCTCACGTCGCGACACCAGGAGATCTACCCCAAAACAGGCACTCGGTTTCAAAAGCGTTGTTTCCCTAAGAGCCGCCGGTCGCGAAGTCGCGAGCGAACTCTGCCAGCGAGCGCACGGGAACGCCGGACGGGCCTTTGGCGATCCACGGCTTGTTGTCTTCCATCCAGGCAACGCCAGCGATGTCGAGGTGCAGCCACGGCGTGTCGCCAACGAACTCTTTCAGGAACATGGCCGCGGTGGTGGCTCCGGCCCAACGGCCGCCGGTGTTCTTGATGTCGGCGATATCAGACTTAATCATGTCGCGATATTCGTCGTCGGCTGGCAAGCGCCACATCTTCTCACCCGACTTTTTCAGTGAGCTATTGAAGCGGTTGTAGAAGTCGTCATTGTTGCCAAAGACGCCGACGTTGATCATGCCCAGCGCGACCACGCAGGCGCCGGTAAGCGTCGCCGCGTCGATCAGATGCGTACAGCCCAGTTGCCGCGCGTAGTGCAGCCCATCGGCAAGAACCAGGCGCCCTTCGGCGTCGGTGTTGATGATCTCAATCGACTTGCCCGACATGGCAATCTGCACGTCGCCCGGCTTTTGTGCTTTGCCCGAGGGCATATTTTCGCTGGCGCACACGATGCCGATCACCTTGAGATTCGGCTTGAGCTGCGCGATCGCGCGCATGGCGCCGATCATGGCTGCGCCGCCAGCCATGTCGTACTTCATCTTCTCCATGCCTTCACCGGGCTTGAGGGAGATGCCGCCGCTGTCAAACGTAATTCCCTTCCCTACCAGCCCGAGCACGCGCTTCTTCGGCGCTTTTGGCGGATCGTAGCGCATCACGATCAGACGCGGTTCCTCGTCGGAACCTTGCGACACGCTCCAGAACGCGCCCATCTTCATCTCTTTGATTTTGTCCGGACCATAGATTTCGCATTCCAGTCCGGTCTCTTCGCACATCGCGCGGGCGCGCTCGGCCATGATGGTCGGAGTCATGCGGTTGCCGGGCTCGTTCACCAGGTCGCGAGTAAAGTTCTGCGCCTCGCCGATGATGCGGCCCTGCTCGACGGCTGTCGCCAGCGATCTCTGGTTTGAGCCTTTGGGAGTGACGATTGTGAGCTCCTCGATCTTCTGGTCCTTGCGGTCGCTCCGGTAGTAATCGGCATCGAAGTTGCCGACATACGCGCCTTCGACGATCGACTTGGCGCCGTCGTCAATGCGCGGCAGCACGATGGCAAAGCTCTTCAGGTCTTTGGCCTTCAGGGAGCGGACAGCTGCGCCCGCCACTTTCCGCATTTCCGCCGACGAGAAGGTCTGCGCCTTGCCCGCGCCGATCAGCAGCAGACGCTTGGCCTTCAGCCCTTGCGGCTTGTGGAGGAGTGTGGCCTCCAGCATTTTGCCGGTTACCTCGCCTGAAGCAATGAGGTCGGCGGCCGCATCGAGGACGGCTTTGTCGTCGGTCTGGATCTGCGGGTTGTGTTTCTCCGACTTGTCGCCGTTCTTGTTTTCAGCCGCATCGGTCACAGCCACGACGAGGCATTCGGTTTCAATCTGCGAAGGTGTTGCGGTGTTCAAAGTTGTCTTCATGATGAGTCCGTTTCTTTCTCTTGCAGCCCGAACAGGGCGCGAAATTTGTTTGGCCTATCAGCGCATGCGTCAGGAAAACTCTGCATAAGTAAAACCGAGTCTCCTCAGCGGCTAAAGTCGAATAGATTTGCACTCTTTGCGGACGGCCTAAAGGCCGTACCCTTCAGAGCAACTTTCCGAGCAAACTTTTCCGAGCAAACTTGTTCCGAGTTTTCCTAAGTCTTTCGGCTCCTTGCGATTGCCTCGCGGGCTTCTTTGTCGGCGGTCTTGCGGCGCTCGGTCTCGCGTTTGTCCCAATTTTGTTTACCTTTGGCCACGGCAATCTCGACCTTCACGCGTCCGTTGCGGAAATAAAGACGAGTCGGAATTAGTGTCAGACCTTTCTGCTGCGATTTTCCCAGCAGCTTGTGCAACTCGTTTTTGTGCACCAGTAACTTCCGCGTGCGCAGCGGCTCATGATTAAAGATGTTGCCGTGCTCGTAAGGGCCAATGTGAGCGTTGATCAGCCAGAGTTCGCCATCCTTCACCAGGCCGTAGGCATCTTTCAGGTTTGCCAAGCCACCGCGCACCGACTTGACTTCGGTGCCGCGCAGAGCGACGCCGGCTTCAAATTTTTCCAGCAGGAAGTAGTTGTGCGACGCGGCTCGATTGACCGAGGCGTCCCGGTCTCCACTGGCGATGGGATCGCGGCGCTTGTTCTTTTCCTTTTCCGGACGGGTTGGAGTCTGAGCTTGACGAGGCATACATTGCGTCCACTTGACCTCCGTTTCCGACGCCGTGAGGTGCGCGCTGGAATGCGAGAAGATCAACGATTACGCCAGGCGGGGATAACTATAGCGAACCACGCATAACACTGGAATTTTCATGCTAACACACGATGAATGCAGCAGTTTCGAGGTAGTCAGAATGTTATAATCACGCCTTCAACACCTGCTCCGCTCCTGCTGCGGAGACGAGGTGGGTTCGAGCCCAAACTATGCTCACGTTTGGCGTGGGTCCAAGTCTTACATCCGGAACCTGGTTTCTCTGGCCGTACGGAGGCGAAAGGTCCGGTTCAAATTCCCGGGGATTTAAGGAACGTAATGAAACGGTTCACCGGTGTTCTGGCGCTGCTGCTGATGGTTGCAGTGTCAGCACTTGCCTCCACCGACAAGGCCGCCAAGGCCCTCTATGAGAAGGGTAAAGCTGCCGAGATCCGGCAGGATTACATTGCCGCTTATAACTTTTATCATCAAGCCTACGAACTGAAGCCTTCGGACCTGACCTACCGTTCCTCGTTTGAATACGTCCGTTTTTTGGCAGCCGCGGCATATGTTCACCAGGGCGAAATCCTGATGAATGCGGGCAAATTGCAGGAGTCCCTGACCGACTTCGAGCAGGCGATCGCCATCGATCCCTCCAGCTTCATCGCCCAGCAGCAGGCCAACAAAGTCCGACAATTAATCCAGAAGAGCTTGAATCCGAACGCTGCGCCGGCGCCGAGCACCGAATCCGGGTTGAACAAGCGCATGGAAGAGGCGACCGGTCCGGTCGACCTGGCCCCGATTTCGCAGACTCCGATCACCCTAAAGCTCACCGAAGACGCCAAGACAGTTTACGAAACGATTGGACGACTAGCCGGCATTAACGTTCTGTTCGACCCGGATTACACTTCGCGTCGGGTGCGGGTTGACCTGAACGGGGTCACCTTGCAGGAGGCGTTGGAAATTACCGCCCTGGAATCGAAGACGTTCTGGCGTCCGGTAACTCCCAATACCATCTTTGTCGCGACCGACAGTCCCGCCAAGCGCAAGGAACTGGAACAGAGTGTTATCCGCACGTTTTATCTGACCAATCTTTCGCAGCCTAACGAGCTTCAGGATCTGGTGAACATTCTGCGCACGCTGCTGGACACCCAACGCTTGCAGCAGTTCCCTTCGCAACAAGCCATCGTTGTACGCGGCACGCCGGATCAGATCGCGATGGCCGGCAAGCTGATCGAAGATCTTGATAAGTCGAAGCCCGAGGTAGTCGTCGAAGTCGCCATCATGCAGGTCACGCGCGACAAAGTGCGCAACCTGGGTATCAACCCGCCGACCAGCGTATCCGTCGCGGTTCAAGACAATGCCAGCACCACCACTTCGACCTCTGGCTCGAACGTAGGCACCGGAAACGGCTCGGTAACCACGACCAGCGGCGCCACCACCGGCAGCATCAACCTGAATAGCCTGGCGCACATTAACGCCACCAACTTTGAGGTGACCATTCCGCAGGCGACCGCGAACTTCCTGATGACCGACAGCAGCAGCAAGCTGATCCAGCAGCCGCAAATTCGCGCCTCGGACGGTCAGAAGGCTTCGTTGAAAATTGGTGAGCGCGTCCCGGTGGCCACGGGTTCGTTTCAGCCTGGCATCGGCGGCGTCGGCATCAACCCGCTGGTCAACACGCAGTTCAACTACATTGACGTCGGCGTGAACATCGACATCACACCCCACGTCCATGGGCTCGATGAGATCACGCTGAAGCTGGCAATGGACATCTCTGCGGTCGACTCGTATCAGAACATCGGCGGCATTCAACAGCCAGTCATCGGACAGCGCAAAATCGAGAACGAGATCCGCATGAAAGAGGGTGAGGTCAACATCCTCGGCGGAATTTTGGAGAACACTCAGACGAAGTCGCTGTCGGGTATTCCGGGCTTGGCTTCGATCCCGCTGTTCAGATACCTGTTCTCCGAAGAAACCAAGGAAGTCAACGATAACGAAATCGTATTCATCCTGATACCGCACATCGTCAGAGCCCAGGACCTGAGTCCGAGCAACACCAGGGCTATCGATGTGGGCACGGCCAACACGATTTCGCTGCATCGTGAGAACGTGCAACCGGCAGCTAGCCAACCGGCGACAGGTCAGCCGGGAGTGCCGCAAGGTGCGATGAATTCGATGCAGCCACGGCCAACACCGGGCCAGCCGCAAGCCGCCTCGATGGCGCCGGCGAGTGCGTCACCCACTGCTGCCAGTGCTCCAGTAGGTAGTGCGATCGTCAGCTTCGAGCCGGCAACTCTCGATCAGCCAGTGGGCTCGACTTTCACCGTCAACGTGAACCTTGCGGGTGGCCAGAACGTCTTCTCTGTTCCGATCCAGGTGCAATACAATCCCCGCGTCCTTCAGCTGATCAACGTTTCGAATGGAACATTGCTTTCGCAGGATGGGCAAACGGTTGCGCTGGTAAATCGTGACGACAGCATGGTCGGTCTGCTGCAACTCACCGCCTCGCGGCCGCCGGGTGCCAGTGGGATCTCGGGCGACGGGTCGGTCTTCACCCTGACCTTCCAGGCGAGAGCTCCAGGACAGTCAACTCTCAGCATCAATCGCGCGGCCTTGAAGAACGCCAGTATGCAGAGCACGCCGGCTAGCGGCTCGCAAGCGATTGTGACCGTTCACTAGGATTTCCGTCTAACCCAAGGACTACCTTATTTTGATAATTGGTTAGTCTTTGTATTTGGCGATTCGTAGGTTGACCTTGTTCTTCGTCGCGACATTGCCCAACCTGCTGGAATTCGCAAAAGGACAAAGAAGTAGTGCTTTTCCGTAACTCCAATCGCGCGATCATCAGGACAGCCGCAAGTGCGCGCGGAGCAGTTCTAGGCTCAGCGCGACCTCGCAGCATTCGCGCCTGCGGCTTCACCATGATCGAGTTGCTGGTCGCGATGACCATCCTGATGATTCTGACCGCGGTGGCTGCACCTGTGGTTCGCGTCAGTATTCAGCGCGGCAAGGAGCGAGAGTTGCGGCGTGATCTGTGGGAGATGCGCGACGCAATCGATCGCTACAAGGACGCCGCTGACCGCGGAGCATTCCAGACGAAACTCGATAGCCAGGGCTATCCTCCTGATTTGGAGACCTTGGTTAAGGGCGTGGATGCTAACGGCAAGAAGCTGCGTTTCCTGCGGCGCATTCCGGTGGATCCCATGACCGGAAAAGATGAATGGGGCCTGCGCTCCATGCAAGACGATCCTGATTCGGATTCCTGGGGCGGGCAGGGTGTGTTCGATGTTTATACCAAGTCGGATGGTACCGGCTTGGATGGAACAAAGTACAAGACGTGGTAGCTCACATGAAACGGCGAACCTGGCAGCGCGGCTTTACCCTGATTGAACTGATGGTGGTGATCAGCATCATCGTCATCCTGCTTTCGCTCGCCATCCCGAATTATTCGTCGTCAATTCTGCATGCCAAAGAGACTGCGCTGCGCGACGATCTGTACACCATGCGCTCGCTGATCGATCAATACACGCTCGACAAACAGAAAGCTCCGCAGTCGCTGGACGATCTGGTCCAGGCAGGTTATCTGAAGCAACTGCCTAAAGATCCGTTTACTAACACCCGCGACTCGTGGGTGCCAGTCACGGACGAGAGCATCATGTCTCCCGATCAAACCGAACCCGGCATTATCGACGTGCACAGCGGCAGCGACCAGAGTTCCAGCGAAGGCACTGCCTACAACACGTGGTGAAAGCGCGCGTGGTAACCCCTCGGAACCTTCCGCGTTATTTCCGAGGTCGGCATCCGCTAACGTTCGGGAGGTCTAACATCGGCAAGCTCGAACTTGAAAACCGGCATCGTCTGAGCCCGGCAGAATCCCAAGCTTTGGGACACTGCTCCTGAGCCGGTGCTGTCTGATAAGCGCGCGAGGCCAGCGCAGATTGCAGCCACTACCGCGAAGCCCGAAACCATGATGAATGCTGGCGATTTGTTATAATACAAGAGTCTTCCCGGCGTGGCGCTATCGTCTAGGGGTTAGGACGGAAGATTCTCAATCTTCAAACCCGGGTTCGATTCCCGGTAGCGCTACCAGCTATCACCCGCTAAATGAGCGGGCTTTCTTTTTGCTCAAAAGCAGCTCTGACAGGTCTTGGCGTGCAAAGGCTTGTTTTCCGGTGCACAAGACGGTACAGAGAAGGCTCTGCTCCTCGTTTAGAGATTCGCAAGAGATAGCCTGAGTCAGGACACCCCACTCCGGGTTCAAAGCTGGGGTGCGGTATCCAGAGCTGAGGTTCTTGCCGCACAAAAAATCGGACCAAATTTTTACCCCCGCCAGCCTACGACCGACAAAGGCCGCCCTTCGTCAGGGGTCGGTTTGCATTGACCGCGCGCCCATCCAGCGCTAGCCTTCCATCATGTTTAAGTTACTGCCACTGCCCCCAGTTATCGAAGGGCCGATCCGCATTCAGGAGTGCGCTACGCGAGACGGATAAGGCCACCAGTGACTATCGCGTTGCGAGATCAGGATTCGAAATGAGTGACGGCACTTCGCGCCGACCTCGAATGAGGCTTTGTGCTGAGGTCTTGTGCGACTGGAACGGCCAGCGCCGCTATCATCGCTTGCCGGGAACGTCTGTGCTCATGGACGCCGAGAACGTCGAGCAACTGCAATGGCTGCTGCAGAGCCTACTAGCGTCCCTGCAACTGTTCGACGGTAAGTACGTATCGGGTCCACCTCCCGAAACCCCTCGAATGTCCCCTCCCCCTCCGGGTCGGATTTCGGGGCCGGGGTTCGGAGCCGGGAATTGCAGCGTGAAAAATTGGGATAGCCTTTTGAAATTTCTGAAGGAAACCGGGCACTCGGTGATATGGTCAAAAACCGATGCAGTGGGAATACAGAATTGAGCTAAACCTCGGAAGTCAATTACCACAACGCGGTCGGTTTTGGAGATGGTTCCATGAGATCGCCCCCACCTATCGAAAGACAAATCAGGAAACGTGGGAACATCCATTCAAGAGTGCGTCTCTTGCGGAGTCTTTGAACGAATTTGGCCGCAGTGGGTGGGAACTAGTTGCAGTTGTCCCCTCCCCCGCAGGCATCTTATGCACTCTGTATTTTTTCAAACGTGAGAAACCGGCGGAAGTGCTAGACATAAACGGGCGACCCGAATTCAAACGACATGAATAGGAAGCTCAACATCGTTCTACTCGTCAGTCTCGCACTGTGCTTATTTAATGGTTGCACGGACTCAACAACTCGCTCGAAACCAGAAGCTCCCTACTCCCAGCGCTACGTACCAGTTGGTAATAATCCGGATGTTGCGCTCGACACCCAGACGGGGATGCTCTGCCGAACTGTCGAGGACGCAGGTGCCCCGCTCGGCATTTTGGATTCCAGATGCGGCGTGAGCGAGCAGGAAAAAAGCTTTGGTTTTGTACCGAAGACCTGCAACAGCGGCAAGACCTGGGTGCTGGGTCAAGATGATAAGAGATCTTCAAGTTACAACAGCATCCCTGTGTGCGACAAGGTGATTGTAGTCACCGAGGACGATATGAAGAAAGCTGCGGCGAAATAGCGCGGGTGTGGCGTCCTAAAACGTGAACTCTTTTCTTTTTTTGAGGTGGCTCCTCGAAGAGACAAGCAGAGGCCACTC
Organism: uncultured Acidobacteriaceae bacterium; assembly: GCA_963769235.1. Lineage (GTDB taxonomy): Bacteria > Acidobacteriota > Terriglobia > Terriglobales > Acidobacteriaceae > Bog-257. The sequence goes on from CAVYKW010000002.1 coordinate 256,969, forward strand.
AATCGCGATTTGTCCCAAACAATTGAACCTGCTCATCTCTGCACCAAGAAGTCAAAGCATTATTGATTTGCCGTGACAGGGCAACCAGCGCCCCGCTACAGTAATCCACGTAAGGGCGGAGACAATGTTAGCAGTAGAAAATGAGGTCGCTTTGCAAGACATTGACAAAGAACTTGCCGCCTACGAGACGTTGCGAGCCGACTTAGAGGCCCATCACATGGGCGAGTGGATTGTGATGCGGGACGGAGTGTTAATCGGCACGTATGGTTCATTTGAGAACGCAGCCAGCGATGCTGTTTCGCGCTTTGGTAGAGGCCCATATCTGATTCGACAGGTCGCCGCTCCGCCTGTGACTCTGCCCGCTTCCGTGATGTATAACCCCGTACATGGTTGAGATAAAGTGCGGCTTCAATGACACTCCGGATAATAAAGGCTGCGAGCTTCTCGTAGCATACGGTCCCACCTTGTCGGTAGACATTGGCTTCGATCCCAACCACGATCCCACCGCCAATCCAAGAGGGATCCCTGTTCCGCGGATAAGAAATGTTCATGCGCTAGTGGACAGCGGAGCAACTGAGTGCTGCATTGATTCTTTACTGGCGACGCAATTAAACCTGCCGTTAGTAAACAGAAGACAGATTTCCGGCGCACACGGCCAAAAAGAGACGAACGTATATTTGGCGCAAGTCCACATCCCTGCGCTAGCAATAACAATGAATGGTGCGTTTTGCGGGTAGATTTGAAAGCAGGCGGCCAAGTCCATAGTGCATTAATTGGAAGGACATTCTTGCGACATTTTAAGATGATCTACGAAGGCAAGACTGGCACAGTGACCATTACGTCGGACTAGCGACTCTTCCTCTGGAAAATTCGCCGCTTGCCGTAACCCTTGAAGACCCCATATAGATATTTGGCCTTGTCCCAACCGCCAACGTACCAAATAGGTTATGAAACGACGCAGTCATGTGGCAACCTATCCCGAGTGGCCGGCGAATCCTTCCGCTTTCCGCTCTCCGCCCACTGGCTCTAAAACAGTTGGGAGAACCTCGCCCGGGAAGGTGACCGATGAATGCGACCGAGATTGCTGGGACGATCTGGAGTTTTCCGAATTGCGGCAGGTTTGGCGCAGAGTCGAAGACGGAATTCGGAAGTCCCCTAATCCTGGACACCCGCTTGAAAAGCTGATCGAAGCGGGCGCAACCCGCGACATGCTGCTCACCCTGCTGGCATTGGTTTTGCCGAACCGAAGCCAGTCATCGAAAAAGGTATTCAGACAAAAGCAAAATGCTCTTCGAGACCTAGCAGGTCAGGCTCGAAGCGGTTGCAGACCTCGCAGAGCGGCGATATAAGAACGCAATTGGCGCAGAACCCACATTTGCCATAATTGAATTGGTCGACTACTTCGGGAATGCGAAGCCGCAACTCGTCTTGTATGTTGCCAGGCTCCGCCTAGCTTAGCTTCGCATACTCGGCTTTGGATTGCTGGTAGATGGGAATGTCGGGGTCGGCGTCTTTCCAGAGGGTAAGGAAGTTCTGGTACGATTGTCGCGCTGCGGTCTTGTCGCACATCATTACCTGCACACGGGCGAGTTGTAGATGTGCGAGTGCTCCTATCGAATTTATCCACACGCTGCCGGGGTGTTCAATGACTCTTCGGAATTCACCCGAGGCTGGCTGGCCGTTGCCTGCCGCCAGATAAGCAAGTCCCCTCAGATAACTCGGAAATAGTCTCGGCACATTCCCTTCAGCCAGTTCATAGCGATAACTCGGCTCGAGAATCTCTATGGCGTCAGCTGGTTTTCCCTGCCCAAACGCGATCGCAGCTCGAATACAGGGCAGATCGAAATTCTGCACGATTGTGAACTGCGGCATCTGTGCGCTCACCTGTTCTGCCAATTTCCCTGCACTCGTAAACTCTGTCGAAAAGGCAACGGCAAGTGCCGCGTTCAGTATGATGGCAGGATCGGAGCTCGACGCCAGAGCCCGGCTGGCAGCTTCCCGCGCGAAATCGGTATTGCCGACCAGGCCTTCAGCGACCGCTGCCTGCGATTCATACTTAGCTGACACCTCCGAAAGCCCGAAACTCTGAGCAACCGCTAGGGCGTGGGCGACTAATTCTCTGGCACTCTTCATTCGACCGAAATATCTGGCGGCCGAAGCCTTCCCGTTCAGCAGCTCGACAGAAAGTGCCAATTTGGGGTGTTCGGCTGCCCACCTCAACTGTTCATCCATCAAGGCGGTGTCTCTCTGCACGAATGCCAGGCAATAGCGGAGAAAACGCGCAGGTTGCTCCAGACCGAGGACGCGTGCGGCCTCAAAAGCGGCTTTCGCTTCTCCGTACCGTTCCATGGCCATCTCGCAGAACATCAGGTTGGCATGGATCCAATACGAGTCAGGATCCAATCGGATGGCTTCCCGAAGCTCACGTACAGCGTCCTCAAATCGGCCCAACAATCGCAGTATATGGGCATGAAGATGGTGCGGGTCAGCCCAGTTCGGATAAATACGAACCGCCTCCGCAAGCCGGCTCACCGCTTCCTCCAAATCGCCGGTTGCGGTAATGAAATACCGCGTCTCAGCTAACAACCGGTCCTGCTTGGCTAACCGGGTAGACAACTCGTACGTCTTCCGGACCTCCTTGATGGCTTGGACCCGGTGACCACTGGGCCAAAGCGACTGAGACAGCTCGCGGTGCGCTAAGGCGAAATCGGGGTCGATTTCAATTGCCCGTTGGTATTGTTCAATTGCCTTGGTCTCGTCTCCCGCGGAGCGGTACTCTTCGGCCCGGGCGTACGCTTTTAAAGCGTCTACGGAGGAGGTTGTCGCTACCTCCAAGGGCTGGTTGAACTCCTGCAAGCTTTTCCGGGGTTCGCCCAACCGCCTTCGCAGTACGGCTGTCGCCAAGCCCAATTGCCTGACGATCAGATTGCGCTGGTCCGCCACTGACTCAGCTCTGGCGATCACCGCACCCGTGTCGCAGCGCACGACCTGAAGCTCGAGTTTGTATTGATTACCGGCGTCCGCAATCGTGCCGGTCACAACCGCTGCGCTGTTGGTCTTGAGACAGATCTCTTTGGCTCGTTCTTCCGTCAGTGGAAAAGGCGTCGAGTGTCCCAGCTTTTTCAGAACTCTCCTCACCTTGTCGGGAGCGAGGGGATTCAGAAATGGCGTCTGCTGCAAGCCAACCCGCAGGGCATGGGTCAAGCTCGCGTCGAACACGGGATCGCCTGTCTTGTTCTGGAAATCGGCAATCACGATGGTGTCCTTATTGGCAAGCTTGGATCCTGGAAGAATGCGTCGAAGGAGAGCCGAAGCAGTGGCCAAACGATTGATCCCCGCTACTGACATGGGAGGAGCAACTCGGCCAACAGATGTCGTCCTTTGCTCGGGTGTCAGCCATGGCTCATGCTGCAGCTCCGATAGCTCTCTGCGTATTTCCGTGACCGACTGAAAGCGCCGGTCCCGGTCTTTTTGCAAGCACCTGCTAATAACAGCTTCCAGTTGGGCCGGAATCTCCGGTGCAAGATCACGCACAGGTGTAGGTTCGCGGTGCTGGATGGCGTCATGCTGGATGGTTTCGGTTTCGCCACCGAAAGGTCTCTCCCCGGTTGCCATCTCGTATAGAACCAGGCCGAAGGAGAAGATGTCGGTACGCGCATCGAGCTTCTCGCCGCGAATCTGCTCCGGCGACATATAGCCGGCGGTGCCGAGCGCGACGCCGAATCGGGTGAGGGTAGCGTCAGTCCGGTCGGATTTCTTCTCGAGCGAGTTGGCCTGCGCCTGGCCTGCGAGTTCTGGCACCTCTATACCAGCATCGCGGGCTCTCGAGTGCTGGGTCCCCCCGGCGACGTCGGCGGTCGCAACACCAGCATCGTTGATTCTCTGTTGGTCGCTAAGCACCTCCTTGGCCAGCCCGAAGTCGAGGATTTTCACAGGACCGCTGCTGGTGAGAAATATGTTGGCCGGCTTGACATCGCGATGAATGATCCCCTTCGCGTGCGCAGCCTCCAGGCCCGAACAAACCTGCACGGAAACGTCCAGCAATTTCTCCAGTGGGAGCTTTTCCTTCGCGCTGCCGAGAGCGGCCAGGCGATCACGCAGCGTTTCGCCCCGCAGCAATTGCATGACGATGAAGGGCTGACCGGCGTGCTCCTCCACTTCGTAGATAGTGCAGACATTCGGGTGGTCGAGTGAGGATGCGGTACGAGCCTCACGCTCGAAGCGTTGTAGCGCCACCGGATCCGACGCCAGCTCTTCCGGCAGAAACTTCAGCGCCACCTGCCGGCCCAGCTTGAGGTCTTCGGCCTTATAGACCAGCCCCATGCCGCCGCCGCCAATGATCTCGAGTACACGATAATGGGAAACCTTCTTGCCCAGCAGGCCGCCGTCAGGCTGCAGCTGGACGGCAACTCTGCGACCGTCTGCGGATACGCCGCCCACTGACTCAGGTGCGCTTAGCCATTTCACCGGAACCAGCAGCCGATAACCACGTCGAACAACGGTTTCGATGTACTTGGGTTCTTCGGCGGAATCGCCCAGGGCGCGACGCAGAGTCATGATGGCGGCGTTGATGCTGTGGTCGAACTCGACGACGGTGTCGTTGGGCCAGAGCTTCCTCCTGATCTCCTCGCGGGTGACAAGTTCATCCCCAGCCTCGGCTAGCAGTTGCAGGACTCGCAAGGGTTGCTCTTGCAGGACGGTCTTCCGGTCGCCGGCGCGCAGGTCTCCGCTCCTCAAATCAACCTCGAAAGTGCCGATCTGAAGGCGCGCTAAACGATTCTGCGTCATGGAGTAGGAACTTTGGCAGCCCGCTAGTCTAACCGGTTCGGGCCTGGAGCACCAGCGAACTACCTTAGCCGGCCCATGTCCCTGCAACCCAAGCCATCCAGCACCTGTCAATCAGTTTGCAATGAGCAGATTAGCCCATTTGATTTTCATATGACACCTAATTGATCGCCCTTGCATTGGCACAGAACGCCAGTATGCCCAGGCTGGGCCAAGTCTTTGAACGGACGCCGGCGCATTCGTAGCCCACTCATCCGCAAGGACTTCAAACAGAGCACAGGAAGTGAACAGACGCCGATCTGGGCTACCGTTCGGAACCACAGGACGAGGAAGTTGCATTCTTGTGTGAACTTCTTTCGCTGGCCCTGAACTGCTGAAGTTGACCGAGCCCAGAATCGAAAAACGTGAATGCAATCAACTGCAAAAGGAGCTTCGTCATGTCAAACGCAACGGCCGCGATTCAAGGGGCGATCCTCGCTGGGAGCGTTTTGCTTTTCCCCACGGCCAGGGTGCCGGTTCCGGCGAATGGCTGAACTATCAAACTCGGTGCTTAACCACGAGCGCCGCCAATCAGGTCGTGGCATGACCTCGGATAGGAGAAGCTTCACGTCAGACATAAAGACTTCCGTCTTGCGCGACTCGGGGCACGATCCGATTGGAGACCTCGATACGCGCCCTCCCTTACGTACTCGATCACAAAAAAGGAGATTCGTAATGAAAACTGCACCTATCTGTTGTTTGGCCCTACTCATCCTAATTGGTTCCATGGCAATGGCCCAGCAGCCATGCGGAACGCCCCCAACGGCAGTTACAGGTTGGCAGCAGTTTCGCTTCGACCTTTGCCATTCAGGCTTCAACCCGACTGAGCTTATTCTGAGCCCCGCAAATGTCGGCAACCTCGTTCTGGATTGGAGCTACACCACCGGCGGCGCCGTCTTCTCTTCGCCGGCGGTGGTCAACGGGGTGGTCTATGTCGGCTCCGAGGACCACAACGTGTATGCGCTGAATGCCTCGACCGGCGCTGTGGTGTGGAGCTACAACGTCGGCATGGCCGATTCCTCGCCCGCGGTTGCCAAGGGAGTGGTCTATGTAGGCTCTCACAACGGCAACTTCTATGCGCTTAACGCACTGACCGGCGCTGAGCTGTGGACCTACACCAGCCATCCAGGGGAAGATGTACTTGCCTCGCCCGCAGTGTCGAATGGGGTGGTCTATTTCGGCTCCGACGAAAGCGACGTCTACGCCCTGAACGCCTCCACTGGCGCTGCGGTGTGGGGCTACCCTACCGGCTATCCCGTGGAGTCCTCGCCGGCTGTGGCCAATGGAGTGGTCTACATTGGCGACTCTCACGGCGTTCTCAATGCCTTAAACGCCTCCACCGGCGTCGGGCTGTGGGTCTACCACACAGGCGGCAACGTGTTTTCCTCGCCTGCGGTGGAGAATGGGATAGTTTATTTCGGTGACGAGAGCAGCGGCAACGTCTATGCGCTGAATGCCTCGACCGGCGCTGTGGTGTGGAGCTATCAGACTCAGGGCCCTGTAGAGTCCTCGCCGGCTGTGGCGAACGGGGTAGTCTATGTCGGCTCGCTTGACCACAACGTTTATGCTCTGGACGCCGCCACCGGCGCGAGGTTGTGGAGCTACAATGTAGGCATGGTGTATTCTTCCCCGGCCATTGCCAATGGGGTGGTCTATGTCGGCTCCTACAATGGCAACATCTATGCGCTAGACGCGTCGACTGGCACTAGCCTGTGGAATTACACCACCGGCGGCTCTGTTGAGTCCTCGCCTGCCGTTATCAACGGGGTTGTCTATGTTGGCTCGAATGACGGCAAAGTATACGCCTTTCATCTGCCGAGCGGCGATTGACGGCGAGAAGCATCGTTCATTCCGCCGAGACCCCACTCATTCGCCGCGTTCGAATGAGTGGGATTCCCGGATCAGAAAAACACTCGCGCTGCGAGTTGAATTTCACGGGGATTGTTCGCCTGGGTAGTAATCTTGCCGAACAGCGGATTACCAAACGACGTGTTCGGCGGGGCGAACTGTACCTGGTTAAATAGATTGAAGAACTCTGCTCCGAAATTGAAGCTGAGCTTCTCCGATATCTTCGTAGTCTTACCCAAAGAGAAATCCCAGTTCTTGATCCCTTCGGCGCGCAGGGTTGGATCCAGGCGCGACTCATCTCCAAAGCTGAATTCGCCCGGCGGCGAAAAACACATGGCATTGATGACTGAATTACCTGCTGCAACATTGTTGACCAGCGAACCCGCTACCGATTTGTTACATCCGGGAGATACATTGGGTCTGATGGTACCGGCGCCAAAATAGGTTGATAATGCGTTCGGCGCCGCGCTGACGATGCCCAGAGGCATACCACTTTGATACGTGGTAATTCCGCTCGCCGTCCATCCCGAGATCAGTTGATCGACGAAGTGCGATTGCGAGTCGAAACGCCGGCCTTGGCCAAACGGCAGATCCAGGACATAGCTTAGGACAAACCTATTCGGCACATCCGAGCTGGAGAGCGAGCGTTCCGCCCGGAGATTCGTATAGTCCTGAATCGCACCTACCCCATTTGTATTCAGTTCAAAGAAAGGAAAGTCGCCTTCCGTATCCGTGATCAGTTTTGACCAGGTATAAGCGGCAAGAATCGACCCGCCAAAGCGTAGCCTCTGTTGGAACGTCGCCTCAAAAGAATTGTAGCAGGAATCGCCGGCGAAATCGGAGTCGGCCCCGACCGTCTGATATTCAGGATAAGGTCGTAGAGTCTGGCCCAGCGTTTTTCCATTCGGCGTCTTTTGCAGCAGAGCTGGCCCGAGATAGTAATAGCTGGGTGAAAGCTGGTTTATGTCAGCTCCGATGGTGCCAATTTCCTGTGCGGGAACGCCGAGCGGCAGATGCTCGCCGCGTGAGCCGGCGTATGCAAGCTTGAACAACGCGTCACTGCTAATGCCTCTCTGGATATTCAGGTTCCATTGCTGGACGTAGGGGAAAGCCTGATTGGGAATCCTGCTCTCAATGCTTTGTCCGAGGTATGCGGTGTCCACGTCGGGGCTCCGCCCAATCGGTTGGAGCACTGGGCCGCCGAGCAGAGGATTACTCACCGTTCCTCCCAGCGGAATGTCAGTGGTTGCATTATTGACCGGCGAGTACCACGGACCAGCAACTCCAACCCCCTGAGGCAAGAAATTGATGCCATATCCGGCGCTGACAACGGTTTGATCCGTGAGCCGATAGGCCATCCCGACGCGGGGCGCAAAGAGATGATAGTGATTTTCGAGATCAGCTCCGCTTGGATGCTGGGGACTACTGACAAGAACAAGAGGATTTTGTAGCGTCGGAAGAAGGACCGTGTTGCGGCCGTCTTCCTCCGTATAGGAGCCAGGTATTTCCCATCGAACTCCTGCATTGATTGTTAAGCGACGACTCAGTTGATAGGTATCGTTGACGTAGTATCCCTGGTAGTACTGGCGTGCATGAGCATTGATGGCGGTCTGGAAGACAGAAGCTCCGGGACTGGGAGTTATATCTCCAAGAACAAAGTCCGCGATAGGGGTTGCACCGGAACCGGCAGGGGACCGCGGTCCGCTGGTAAAGACACCTGCGAACAAAAGCTCACCCGATCCCGCGGTGAGGAGCGATCTTCGAAAATCATACTGCCGAAGGTCAGCACCGAATTGCAAGGCATGTGCTCCCATGACCTTACTGAGGGAACCCGAGATGGCATAGTCATTGGCTGCATCGGTATCAGTTACGTTCAACCCTGCATACGGAAATTCCAGAGTTCCAACAATAATCGGATCGGGAAACTGCTGATGGGTCAGGCTACTGGAAAGCGCGGCCCACGCAGGACCGAACTGGGACAAATTCACATTGTTGTTGGCGGCAGTGAAGGGAGTCACAGCTCGCAAGTACGAGACGCGGAGGTCGCCTACGGTGTTTGCATTGAAGGAATAGGTATCCCCGATCACGAACTGCTGGTCCGTAACCAGACTCTTGGGCAGGCTGGTGGGTCCTCCTGTGGAGTCGAATATATACTGCGTTGGCAGGGTATTTATATTCCAGTAAGTATAGCGGGCAAAGACGCTCTGCTTTTCGCTCACAATGTAGTCGATTCGCTGGTTGAACTGGTTGGTATCGGCGCCAGCTTTGGCATTAGCAATGTAGTTGATTGCTCCCCCGGCCAGATCCGCGTTGGGTGTGGGCCAATAGTGGAGGACATTCGCCATTACATTAGAAGTGGGGTCGATCCGGTTGGGACAGATCACGTTCAGTACGCCGTTACATTGAAACTGTGCTCTCGTTAGAGGATCGTAGATCGGCGGATCGGCACGGAAGTCACCGTTCAATTCCGCTGGCGTCGGCGTCCGGCCCGTGAAGGGAATGCCATTTCTGCGGGTGAAGCGTTCATAGTTGGAAAAGAAAAACAGTTTGTCTTTCTTAATCGGACCGCTGAAGGTACCCCCAAATTGGTTTTGATTGAGCTGGGGACGAGCAATACCAGCTAAGTTGTTAAAGAAATTGTTGGCATCGAGAACTGTATTGCGAAAATATTCGTAGGCGGAACCATGGTAGCCATTTGATCCCGATCGAGAATAAAAGGAAACTACGCCTCCCGAGAAGGCGCCGAATTCGGGACCTGGCACACTTGTTGTGACTCGAAACTCCTGAACGTCGTCCTGTGCAGGTATTAGGACTGTGGCGTTGCTGGAAGAGCGGTTTAGAGGCGCGCCATCAAAAAAAACTGCTTCTTGGCCACCCAAGCCTCCTCCGATCTGATAATTTCCGAATCCCACTACATTCGTGACTTGTCCCTCCCCTGTATAGTTACCTGCGGCGCTCCCCTGGGTGCCTCCGAGAGGTACTACGCCAGGCACAAGCGCCAGCAGGTTCATCGTATTCCGGCCATTGAGCGGCATTCGTTGAACTTGGCGGCCTTCAATCACCTGTCCTATTGACCCTGTGCTCGCCTCGATCAGCGGACTATTTCCCTGAACTAGAACGTTTTCTTGTAGGTCGCCCAGCGCAAGACTGGTTGCAAGAAATAGAGTGGTGTTGACCGTGATATCCAGGGGTGCCTGCGAGAAGGACTTGAAACCTTGTTGCTCTACCTGCAAGCGATAACGGCCTGGAGCGAGCTGTACGAAGCGGTACATCCCAGTAGTGTCGGTGCTCGCTGTCCGTGTCTCACCCCTGTTCAGATTTGTGAGTGTGACGCTCGCGCCACGTATGGCGGCACCAGTCTGATCTGAGACTTGTCCAACCAGTCCGCCAAAGGGGGCTTGGGCCCATGCCGTGCTCCAAGTGCATACCACCGAAAGACCCAGAAGCAACCCGGCTAGGATGGACGAGACGCGCAGGAAACGGGCAAAGGGATTGGAAGCGGAAGCTATCGTGCCACCGTTGTTCGCGAATGCGCAGCCAGGCATGATCGACCCACCCCACCGCCGCCGCCCTGAGTGGCGATAAACAATACATCCAAGGTCTCTTGAGAGCAAAGCTTTCCAGAAGGGGTATTCGACTAGGTATCGTTCCAAGGTGAGCTTGCCCGCTCGTGTCGCTATCCTGGGGGTCGGCTGATCAAGTAGTGCAGGATTGCTACGAGCGAGCCGCATCAGAATCATGTTTTTGATGCTCCGCTTAACAGAGCTGAGGCTCAGATGTATTCGTCTCCCGCGCCGCGGTTCCGTTTTGTCCGCACGAGATCGAACATTCTCTGCGCTCGCCCCAGTGGGCGATCGGCTTGGGGCTCCTCGCTATTTCCACGCCATTCCTTATCTGCTGCATGGGAATTGCCATACAGAGTCTCCGATCTACCCCGAAATAACACCTGTGTCTGAAACCTTTACGAGTGTCGACCCCTCCCATACTGCGGGAGAAAAAACCGATGTCCACGTTCCGCAGTATCACTCCGAGTGAGGCCACTGGTCCCGAACAAGCAGCTTTCTATTGGTCTTCAGCGCAAGCTGGATCTGGTACGAACCTGGCGCAGAAGTTGGCTGCTTCGCCTGTCGCGCTTAAGGCATACCTCGGCCTTGGCGCTCCCCTGAGCGAAGGCAAGCTGAATAGTAAGCAGCGCGAGCATGGCGGTTGTGATCGCGTATACCGACCAGTGCGACTACTGCCTGTCCGCGCACAACATTCTGGGCTCAAGTGCCAATCTTGTCGGACAACTGGCTCACCACGTGCGTCTTTGACTCGGCGAAAGGTGAATTATGAACAAACTTCCTTCTAATGCAACGATCGTTCTGGTGCACGCCGCGTGGGCGGACGCATCCTCGTGGTCTGCAGTGATCGGCCCACTACTAAAGGCGGGCATTAAGGTCATCGCTGCCCAGATTCCAATGACTTCGCTGTCTGACGATGTGGCTGCCTTAAAAGTGGCTCTGGAAAGGGCGGGCGAGGGACCAATCCTCCTAGTCTCTCACTCTTACTCCGGCGGCGTGATAACCGCCCTCGAAAGTGACAGCCGGGTCCGAGGCCTGGCCTATGTGGCAGCTATGCCCCCAGCAGAGGGAGAAACAGTGGCGGACTTGTTCTTTCGAGAGCCTCCACACGAAAAAGCTCCCCATCTGGAACCCGACGGTCATGGTCTCTTATGGATGTCGGAGGAAGGAATGAAGAAAGCGGTCGGCCACCGGGCCACGGCGGAGCAAAACGAAATCAGGATAGCAGCACAACGCCCGATAGCCATGAAGTGTCTTGGCGAAGCGATACAGACTCCAGCATGGAGGACGAAGCCTTCGTGGTATCTGCTGGCTGAAGATGATCGTATGTTCAGCCCAAAAACACAACGTTTTGTAGCCGACCGCATGGGCGCACAGGTCCGTTCGTACGATGTAGATCATGCTCCTCAGATCTCGTCGCCTGCGACCGTTGTAGAGTTCGTGCTGGAAGCGGCCAGTGCGCTGCTCTCGCGTACAAACAATCAGATTGACAATAAGGAGAACCACATGACTACGTACCAGCATGCCACCATCGAGGGTCACAAGATCTTCTACCGCGAGGCCGGCTCGACCACGAATCCGACGATCGTTCTGCTTCATGGCTTTCCGTCGTCGTCGCACATGTTCCGGGAGCTTATCCCGCAGCTCGCCAGCCACTTCCACGTTGTCGCACCGGACTACCTCGGCTTCGGCTACAGCGATGCTCCCGCGGCGAACCACTTTCAATACAACTTCGATAACATCACCGCGCAGATCGAGGAGCTACTCTTCAACACACTGGGCCTGAAGAAGTTCAGCATCTACGTGCAGGATTACGGCGCGCCCGTCGGTTTCCGCATTGCCTCGCGTCATCCGGAAGCGATCGAAGGCATCGTCGTGCAGAACGGCAATGCTTACGTGGAAGGCATTAGCGCTGCCTTCGAGCCGATGAAGCCTTTTTGGGCGAATCGTAACGCGGAGACGGAGAAGGCGCCGCGCACGCTGCTGACCAGGCAGACGACGATCTTCGAGTACACGCATGGTGCCAAAAACGTGGCGGCGGTGAGCCCGGACAGCTACACCTTCGACCAGGCGCTGCTGGACCGACCCGGCAATGACGCTATTCAACTCGACCTCCTTCACAACTACACCTCGAACCTGGCGCTCTACGACGCGTGGCACGAATACTTCCGCATGCACCAGCCGCGCACGCTCATCGTGTGGGGGCAGAACGATCCCTTCTTCATCGTGCCGGGAGCACAGGCGTTCCTGCGTGACCTGCCCAAAGCGGAGCTGCACCTGATCGATGGTGGCCATTTTCTGCTGGAAGAGCACAGCGAATTCGTCGCAGGCAAGATCATCGGCTTCCTGGCGAAAGGGCAGAAGACGGGGGCGGGCAAATGACCACCTCTGCCATCAACCGGGCCCTTAGCAGTGGGCCGAAGCCGGGAGCGCGCACGTTGCTCGTCTCTCGCGCCATCCTCTACGCCACGCTGGTGGTTGGAGTGCTCGATGCGTCCGATGGCGTCGTCTTTCTCGGTCTGCACGGCCAGAACCCAATCCAGGTGCTGCAGTACATCGCGAGCAGTCTGCTGGGCCCACGGTCCTTCTCTGACGGGCTTGCAAGTGCGGTCCTTGGCCTCGTCCTGCATTTCGCCGTCGCGCTAGTCGTCGCAGCGATCTATATTCTGGCGAGTCGGCGCGTTGCTGTGTTGCGTACACAGTGGGTGCTCCTGGGACTGCTGTACGGCGTTGCCGTGTGGACCGTCATGAACCTGTTGGTGTTGCCGCTCACTGCGGTCGCCCACGGTCCGATCGCGACTGCGGCGTTGGTCAACGGCGTCATGGGCCACGGTCTCTTCGTCGGCTTGCCCAGTGCGTTCTTCGCGAAGAAGGCGGCGGCGGCATGATAGGCCTTGCGGAGCGCTACCATCTCGACTCAAAAGGAAACCCTAGTGAACCGTCTATCGAAATACGTTGTTGCCGCCACCCTTTTTGCCGGGACGGTACACGCCGCGCCACTCCCTTCGACTAACGCTACGACGACCTATCATCGCTTGCAGGTCGACGGCGTCAATATTTTTTACCGGGAAGCCGGCCCTGAGAACGCCCCAACCATCGTGCTCTTGCATGGCTTCCCGTCTTTTTCGCGTGAGTTTGACACGCTCATTCCCTTGCTCGCGACGAAATATCATCTGATCGCTCCGGATTATCCCGGATTTGGTCTGAGCGACGCGCCCTCGCCGACCGCCTACACTTACACGTTCGATCATCTTGCCCAGACGATGAGCGATTTTTTGAAGAAGTTGAAGGTCACGCAATACACCATGTACCTCCACGATTACGGCGCACCGATCGGCTTCCGCATCATTCTGGCGCACCCTGATCAACTGCATGCGCTCATTATTCAAAACGGCAACATCTACAAGGCGGGCCTGGGAGCCAAATGGGCCAAGATCGCGGAATACTGGGCGGATCCAAGGGCTCATCCTGAGGTGCTTAACGCTTTTCTTTCGTTCGAGGCCACCAAGGAGCGACACGTCGCCGGCACGTCCCATCCGGATCGCTACGATCCGGATACCTGGATCAGCGAGTATGCAGATCTGTCGCGGCCCGGTCAGCGCGAGATCCAGGGGGACCTGCTCTACGACTACCGTACCAATGTTGCGTCCTACCCAAAATGGCAGGCGTGGCTCCGCGACCACCAAACCCCGACCGTCGTAGTCTGGGGCGAGCACGACCCCTCCTTCGTCGCGCCGGGTGCGGAAGCCTTCAGGCGCGATCTTCCCAACGCGGAAATCCACCTACTCGACGCTGGGCACTTCGCACTGGACGAAAAGACTGACGAGATTGCAGACCTGATCCTCCAGTTCATGGCGAAACATCACAGATGAGGCCGGGGTCACCAGCATCGCATACGGACTCGCGTCATCAGCAGCGTCGAAACGGCAGGAGCGAGTTGGGCTTCCGTAGCTGTAGGTATTGCGCTGGCCGGTGCGTCCGCCCTTGCGGCTCGGATCGCGGAGCAGATCGAAGGACGCAAGTTACTTCTGGTGTCCATCACATGGAGACGACGAATGACAAACCCCGCTGAAATTGTTCGCACCTTTTACGACAAGCTGAAGGCTGGAGATGCTCCCGGTGCGCTGAGTCTGATGGCCCACGACATCGAATGGATCGCAATGTGGCATTACAAGGTAAACGGTCGTGGCCCGGAACGTGTCGCTGAAGGCTTGTTCAAGCCACTAATGGCGGAGTGGTCAAGTTTTGCGCTTGACCCCACCGAGTTCATCATGAAAGGTGACACCGTGGTATCCCTCGGCCGCTTCACCGGGGTGCACGGGACAACCGGTAAGCAGGCCGAAGCCGGCTATGCGCATATCTGGACGGTGAAGGACGGCAAGATCACACGCTTCCGCCAGTACATCGATACGCTGGCAATCGCCGAGGCGCGCCGGTCATGAGCTTGCCGCAACGTGTTCCCCATTTGGAATGCTGGGGAATGTGATTCCAGTTTCGGCAGACAGTGACAGTTCGGCCGCTGCCAGCTGAGAATGAAACGAATACCTCATGACCCGGTCTTTCGATCGAGTTTCAGGGCCGTGATGCGCGAAGCCAAGGTTGTCGGCTTCATGCCAAGCAATTCCGCGGCTCCGCCCGGTCCGAAGATTTTGCCGCCAGATTGCTTCAGCGCAGCCGCGATGCCCTCGCGTTCCTGGCGCTTCAATTCGTTGCGCGTCATCAGTGCGGGCTTCGAAACCACGTGAGTAGGCACCTGAGGAGCGCCGGTTGGATTCGGCCCTGCGATGTCGAAGTGCAGATGGCCTCCTCGGGAAAGAATGATTGCGCGTTCAACGGTGTTTTGAAGTTCGCGCACGTTACCAGGCCAGTCGTTGTCAGTGAGCTGACTCATCGCAGCCTGGGAGATTGTCGGTGCGGGACGGTTCAACCGCCGGGTGCTTTGCGCCAGGAAGTATCCCACCAACGGCGGAATGTCGTCGCGGCGTTCGCGCAAGGGCGGGACCTCAATCGGAAAAACGCTTAAGCGATAGAAAAGATCCTGCCGGAAGCGACCGGCATCAACCTCTTTCTTCAGATCGCGATTGGTCGCCGCGATAATGCGAACATTGACCTTGCGGGTGCGTGTGTCGCCAACGCGCTCCAGTTCTTGCTCCTGCAACACGCGCAACAGTTTTGCCTGCATGGCGAAGGGCACTTCGCCGATTTCGTCAAGGAACAGTGTGCCACCGTCAGCCAATTCGAAGCGGCCTGGCTTGTCTTTGAGCGCGCCTGTGAATGCACCCTTCACGTGACCGAAGAATTCGCTCTCGAACAGGCCTTCGGGCACAGCGCTGCAATTAAGCTTAATGAGGGCGCGGCTGTTTCTGGTGCTGTGGTCGTGGACCGCACGGGCGACGAGCTCCTTGCCCGTACCGCTTTCCCCGGTGACCAGCACCGACACATCCGTCGGTGCGACAAGCTGAATTTGCTGCTTCACCTTTCTAAGACCGGCACTCTCACCGATAAGGTCACCGAAGTTGTGTTCGCTGCGGATTTCTTCCCACAGGTAGGCGTTCTGGTCTTGGAGCCGGGTCTGTTCCTGCTCCATCAGCACACGGTCGGTAATGTCAATGAACATCGTGCGGGTGTAATCGCCGCCGGCGGCGGGCTT
>CAVYKW010000003.1:0-1069984 GCA_963769235.1 uncultured Acidobacteriaceae bacterium
CCCCTGGTGAAGTTCCTTCTGTAAGCGTCCGGTGACCAAGTACCCGACAAGGAGACGGCTGAAAAGGAGCCATTTCCTATGTCTTCCGAAAAGGAGCCCCAGTCCACCATTCGCTCCCCGACTCTCAGCATCCCAGAACTCGCACAATCCAAGATAGCTGTACTCAATACGCTTGCTTCTGAACACTCTCGGCGGACTATGACCAAACCATCCTACTCAATCCTAAATCGACTACACCATAAGCCATTCCCCCTCAGTTACATCCGCTGATTCCAGACCACTTCGCCAGTTCGGTAGACGGCCCTGAAAAGGCTGGCGGCGGGTTCGATTCCGTCCCTGGCCACCGTAGGCCCTATCCAAAGGACCCCGGCGCAGCGCGCGCCCCGAACGCTGGCGCAAGCCGGGGAAGCGCTATACCGCAGGTGTGGGCTCAAGAACGCGCACGAATGTGCGCAAGTCTTACAATTAAACCCATGCCGGTTGTTCCACATTACGCCTGCCTTGAGCCCGATCCTGACGCCGTCATTTGCCGCTTCATGAATCTTTACAAGTTTCGTGATCTATTTGACGATTCCTTGAAGCGCCTTGACCCAGAAGAAGGTTTGGCGGCTGACGAATACATGCGCCGTTCTCTGGGACTCATCAAATACGACATAAACGACGAGCGTACCCTCAATGACCAGCAAGCTTTCTCACGCCAGATCAGTGAGTGCCGTTATGTTCAATGTTGGCAAAATGTACGAAGGCGAGACGCTCGATATGTGGTATCGGTATACGGGCGGGAGCGGCGCTGCCATCTTCACACGGTTTTCCATCCTGAAGGATATTCTCCATTCCCTCATCGACGAAATTACGGCCGGCTGCGTCAGATACGGGAACCAACATGAACGCCACAATCTCATCGATTTTCTGTCCACGAAGCGAAAGCATTTCGCGAAAGAGCGCGAACTCCGCATAGTGTTATCAAGTTACGACCCAGCCGGGAGGGCTAATAGACACATCGATGCCAATGGCTATCCGCACCGCGAGCCGCTGGACGAAGGGGACGAAGAAAACCCGCTTCATGCGTGGGTTCATGATCATAAGAGAAGGAGAATAGATCTCAAGGCACTTTTAACGGAAGTCCGCTGCTCGCCCTGGATTACTGATGCAGAAGCCCAAGAGGTGTCGGAATGGATGAAGGTTAAACAATTCGATTGTCCCGTGAAGCCTTCCGAGCTTACCTCTGCGTTCACGCCCACGGTTGAAGAGTTTCGACGAACCGCTCAACTCTCATAAAAATTACTGCCAGTCCATTTCAGCTTCCAGCCGCCGCTTCCGCGCATTGCAACCCTGAAGCGTTGGGCATTCTGCGGGCCGCGTTTGTCGAGCGGAATCTCCTCAATCGCCATCGGACTTTTCATTTCCCTCTGGAAACCATAGACCACGAGGTCTTCGATTGCCAGGCCAAGAACGCTCAGGAGGTCTTTCATAAAGAAACTAATATTGCTGCCATCGATTTGAGGTTCAATCATCACCTGTAGGTCGTCAACTACATCGTACCGAACGCTTGGCAGGTTCCAGCCCCCGAACCGCATTTGTTGCACAGCCTTCACTTCCAGCACCGTAGGCCGCAGCTTTCGCAAGTAATCGATCAGTTCCGGGTATTTCTGTTGATAGCGCTCGCATCCCTTCGTAAACCTCTCCTCTCGGTCTAACAGGTAATCGATAGGAATGCCGAACGCCTTCATCGTCACGGGCAAGTTTTCCAGCACACTGTCAGCCATTTCGATGAAGTTGACTGCGGATGACCTAAGGCTATTGTCGATGCGTTCCGTGAGTTGAGGATCGGTCCCCTCTTTCGCACTATCCACCCCGCTTTCAGCGCCTCCGCATGCCCCCTAAGCAGCTTCTCAGTGCTGACAAATGATCGACGATATTCAGAGCGGCCATCAAAGTGTCATGGAAGCGTTCGTCGAACTGCTCCTTATCCGCAGGGGCTGGGAATGCATTCTGCGCAAGGCTCAGCAATCCAAGGAAAAGCCTCGCAGCAAAAGGTTCTCCCGTCCCTTCCACCCCCTCCAGTCGCCGCACCTCGAAGGCCGGTGGGGTCTCCAACGTTGCGGTCATGTCGCTTTGCCTTTCGATAATGGCTGGCCACTTCTCGAAATCAGGCCCTGTGATCTTTTCCACCATCGACAATTCCGTATCATCCACTGCCATGGTCATAGGTTTCTTTCCCAGAACCAAAGCAAGAATGGCAAGAAGGGGAATCTTGCCTCTTGCGGATGACGCCACCGTCTTGCCACGGGATCAGCGAAAGCGTTGCGAGCTCTTCCTTCGTCGCCTTACTCCTGATCTTGATTATCGAATCTGGCGCGACGGGGCTTCCGCAGTTCACGCTCAACAAGCCGTCGTTCAGTATTGAATTGGTAAACGCCGAGATGATGGCTGACCGACGATGTTCCTTCCAGGAGCACTGAGAGATCAGGAATACTTGGACGCCGGGGTAAAAGGCGAGATGGGAGAGAAGTTGAGCCCATAGACGGTTCAACGCGAATGCTCCATCCGCTCGCGAAACGAGATGACATAGCAGGGCGGAATGACGAAATCTTCGTCGCATGCTGGAGCCAGATCGCCCGCCTGCCTTGCGCCCACGAACTGAGCTACATAATTGATCACACCGACATCGAGAACAACGACCATGTCGGGGCGATGCGTATATTCGTATTCCTTGTTTAGGTCTACACAGTGTTTAGCAAGGGTATCGAGTTCAACATCACTTTCGAATCCCAAGACGATTCCGAGAGTGGCGGTAGTGATCAGCGAGCCCTGCGTTGGATTCTGATCCATGTTGCTGACGGGGCGCTTTTTCAACCTCTCACTTCCGCAATCTTCTTATATCCGTTCTCAAGAGGATCCTTGTTTAGGACAGACTTGACCTGGATAACGGATGCTACCGCGTCTGCGGAAACGATCTTTACTTCCTCGTAGCGGAATACTGGACTAGACAGAGCGTCGTAAATAATCACGTCCTGATGCCGCCTCATTTGATTGTCCGTATCGATCTCAAGCCTCCCGTAGCATGGAAGCGCTTGGGCATATGGTCATTCAGAAACTTCCTTACGGCATCCTCAGTCTCGCTTCCTTTTTCGCCAGCGTGAGGGTTCGTCTTCCTGATGTAGTCAAAATCGTCGTGCAGTTTCTTTGCCGCTTGCGATATCAAGCTGGCGATAGTCTGTTTTTCGCTCATAAGCTGTCGACAGAATCTTAATTCCTAATACATGGTTTTCAAGACAAATACCATGCCTTCCTGTGGAAGGTGCAGTAGGAACGCGAGCAGGTTCCTCACCACATATCATCATCCTTGGGGGCTCGCCATAGATGAACCGACACGCATTCTCCGGCGCATCGGCAATGAAATACCTGAACCCGTCGGGGGAGTAACGGTACTGGTCTGGCCCACTTTCGCTGCCTTCTTCAATCTGATCGGAAGTTCACGAGCGTCCGAGATGCCTTGTTTCGGCGCCTTGTTTGGCCTCTGTGCGGCCCTGCCATCACCGTTCAGGACAATGCCTCTGCGCCGGCAATAGCCGATGATCGCCGCGCGGGTTCGATATGTGCTCAACTGAACAGCTTCGTTCCGAGGCCCTACGGATGGCCGACCTTTACCAAACGCACCCATGGCGCTTACTGGGCAACGCGCACGTCTGCGTATGATGCCGTCGCGGACACACGGCAATAAATTCTGACTTAGCAGGATGAAACAGGGATTGCTCCTTTCCTTTACTAATCCGAGCTTTTTCGCCGCAGCCGGACCCGCAAAACGCCATCTTCCCAGGGCTTCAAATGAATCGTTCCGCACTGGTGAACTGGTAACGAGTTTGGGTATTCCAGTCGCCGGAAGTCGGAGGCTTAGTGGTAGTCAGTCAAATTCCGGCGATCGCGGCAATGCACCACCGATAACGAACGGGAATATTACTCACAACCACACACCAAGCCCGTGCCGTTTCCGTGCCGTTCGGGGGGCCTAAAATCGAATAACCCGTAAAATGTGCCATCTGCTGCGCTGTAAGTTGTTGAAGTTACATTTGTGCGCGGATTCGACTTTCACCACGATTCTAGCGCTTTTCAGCCGCTTGTTCCGGGAGGGCTGGCGAGAACGCCCATTCAGGCACTCCCAAAGTCACATAGCTCTCAGCTATCAATTCGAATCCCTCAAGTCTTGGACTCTGTTGAAAGTCTCTCTTATTCTGAATCAAGTTTGAAGCAGCGATGTCTTCTGCCTTAACGTCTACTTGGCCATTCGATAGAAAGCCATGGAAATACGGGACTACGAACCCTATGTTGACGCCGACGCTGTTGCAGCATTCCTGAAGATGAAGCGCAAGACGGTGCTGGAATGGGCGCGAAGAGGTATTGTTCCAGCCCACTCTTGGGGAAAAGGACGGCGCAAGGTCTGGCGATTCTTGATATCGGAAATCACTAGCCAAGATAAACCAGTCCAGAGCACAATTGATATCGGCAGTCCTGAGATAGCCAGACTGGAGAAGAAGCATGGCTAGAACTCAGGGCAAGGGCTGGTTCAGAACCAGACGACAAACCAAGGACGAGTTCGTTTATTTCTGCTGCTATTCCCAAGATCCCGCAACGGGGAATCGAACGGAAAAAATCCGCAAACTCGGTTCCCTCTCGCAGTTTCCGGACGTGGCGAGCAGGTGGAAAGAAGTTGGAAGGCTCGGGCTCTCCTCGCTCATTGAAAAACCCATTTCTGCATTGACGTTTCGTGATCTGGTTGATCGTTTCGATTCGTCCGGCGCAATCGAGCAGAAGACGCTGACCAAGAAGAAGGCCAGCGGTACTGTCTACGTTCTGCGGCACAACCTCATGGACTATTGCATGCCCCGGTGGGGCAATACGCCAGTTTGTGAGATCAAGCCGAAAGCGTTGGAGGAGTGGCTCCGGTATCTGCACGAGAAGAAGGGGCTGGCGTGGACGACCGTCAGCAGCAAAGTCAAGCAGGCTATGCAGGGGGTCTTCAAGTACGGAAGGAAAGAAGGACTGCTGCCCGCCGATTTTGATCCGTTCAAGGATATCGATTGTGAAGCCTCCAGCGATTACGAGGCCCTCACCTGCACCCCTGAACAGACGCTGACCATCCTGAATCAACTCGAAGAACCGGAGTTCATTCTGACGCTGCTCATTGCGGCCACAGGGCTGAGTATCAGCGAAGCTCTCGGATTGCAGTGGGCGGACGCCGAATATGAGCGCAACCGAATCGTGGTTCGGCGTAGCTGGGTGGAGGAGATCGGGGATTGCAAGAATATTTATCGCAAAGCTCCGGTTGCCATGCATCCGGTACTCGGCGGCTACCTCAGACATTGGCAGACAGAGACCATGTATGGGAAACCTACCGATTGGGTCTTTGCGTCAACCAAGCTGAAAGGGACCAAACCTCGCTGCGGCAGTATCGCCAGTCAGAAGTATTTGTATCGGGCGGCAGCTGTGGCGGGGATTTTCCGTTCCGTTGAAGAGCGGAACCGGGAGGGAAAACTTCTCCGCGTTCGGTACTTTGATTTGAGCGGAAAGCCGATCAGGCGCTGGGGATGGCACAACCTGCGGCACAGTTTGGCTAGTTGGCTCGTCTCCAACGGCGTCGATCTGAAGACGGTCTCCTTGATGCTCCGGCACAGCAACGTCAGAACTACGCTGGGGATCTACAGCCATGCCGTTGATTCCAATCGGCTGGCGGCTCAGGAACAGTTTCTGAATACGTTGTTGGCAGGAAACCAGATTCAGTAGCGGAACGAAAAGCGGAATGGGACGCGATGCGTAGAAGAACGGGGGACCTGCCAACTGCAAGAAAAGAAATGGTAGGCACGAGGAGACTCGAACTCCTGACCTCTACCGTGTCAAGGTAGCGCTCTAACCAACTGAGCTACGCGCCTACGCGTGTGGTTTGTCTATTCTAACGGGCAAGCATCGCCGGAGCAAGTTTCTGGCGCCTTAGATCTCCGGCACATCCATGTTCGCCTGCGAAAGGGGCCGTCCTCGTCATCAGGGGCATCGTCGCCCTCAGCCCTCGGTGCTACGAGGCGCATGCACCTAACGATACGCGCCAATGGAGCGAATGGTTCGGCCCATCCCGCGCCAGTGAGGCGTACGCATTCAGCCTGTGCTTCGCGCCGTTCTCACGTCGATCTTGCGTTCTCTGGTCGCCGTCGTTGCACCACCCCGCTCGTTACTCGACGCGGTAGATCGTCAGGCTAGTCGGAGCAGCTTGCACTTGCAGCTGGCTGCCGTTCAGCTGAGCTGCGGAGGGCCCAAAAATTGGGATGACAGTTTTCGCGTCCTGAATCGTGGTTCCCGCAAGCTCGAGCGTGATTGGCTCGGTGGCATCGGCGTTATGGAATACAATCAGCAGCCGTTCGCCGCCACTTTCGCGCGTGAACGCATAAAACTTGTCACCGACCGCAACATGCTTCTGCGCTCCGATGCGGAGTGCCGGATGTTCCTGACGGAGCTTCAGCAAAGCCCGCACCTGGGAGAAGACGTCTTGTTCCTCGGCTGTGCGGCCTTCGCGAAGAAAAGCATTGTTCGGATCCCCAGGAAATCCTCCGGGAAAATCGCGGCGATCGTCGGGATCATCTCCGCCTGCGAGCGCTACTTCATCCCCGTAATAGAGTTGTGGAATTCCGCGCAGGGTTGCGAGCAGCGCGAGAGCCAGCTTGAGTTTGTCCGCCGATCCTCCTGCCTCGGTGAGAAAACGCATCTTGTCGTGATTGTCGATGAAGGTCACAAGCTGTTCGGGATGCGGGTAGAGGCGGTCCTGGCGCAGAACGGTGACGATCTTCTTTGCTGATTGCCCATGCGCTACCGCCTGGCGAATTGCCTCGTACATTGGGAAGTCAAGCGGCGTACTGAGGCCGGTGTCGATGCCGTCGAAGCCGGTCTGGCCTCCGGCCCAATACGACGTGACCGTGGGATCAGTATCGGAAATCTCTCCGAAGGTGAAGAAATGCGGGTAGGTAGCGAACAGTCCTTGATGGTAGTAGGCCCAAAACGAGCGAGGCACATAGGGGAATGTATCGATGCGGAAGCCGTCGACTCCGGCGCTCTCCGTCCACCACAATGCGTTTTGCAGCAGGTAGCTGGCGACCGCAGGATTCTCTTGCGCGAGATCTGGCAGCGTATTCACGAACCACCCGTCGAGCGCACGAATGTAGTTCGCGGACGTCGCGTGAGGATCGCTGATGGGCGGAAAGTCGTAATCCGAATTGTTAATGTGATTCGCAACCGTGCCATGGAGCCATCCCGGCATCGGTTGCGACTCAGCCCAAGGATGTTTGGGACCAACGTGGTTTGGAACCATGTCCAGCACGACTTTCATTTTCATCCGGTGCGCGGCGGCCACAAGATTCTGAAGATCGCGCATGGAGCCGAAGTGGTCCTCGACGGCATATTCGTCGACCGCATGATAGCCGTGATAGTCGGAGCTGGCGTCGTCGTTTTCGTAGAGCGGCGTCAGCCAAATCGTGGTGACCCCAAGATCTTTCAGATAGGGGAGATGCTGCTGGACTCCCGCCAGATCGCCGCCATGGTAGGCCCTGGCAGCTTTGCGGTCGTATGTGCCGGGTGCAGTGCCGGCGGGCTGGTTGTTGGACGGGTCGCCGTCGGCAAAACGATCGGGCATGATGAGGTAAATCACGTCATCGCGTGTGATGCCTTGAAACTTGCCATCCTGCGATGAGCGGGCCGCCATCGTCAGAGTTGCGGTGGTCTCACCATGGGAGTTTTTTGCGTGCAGGTTGACCACTCCCGGTTTCGCCTTCGCGCCGATGTCCAGCCACAGAAAGGCATGCTTGCCGTCGGGCTCTCTTTCAATTTTGTTGATCTTTATACCTGCGTCGTGGACCGAGATTTCGGCTTGCTCGAGATGCTCGCCGTAGAGCAGCACCATCAGAGGCGAAACATAGCCTGTCCACCAGTTAGGCGGTTCGACCTTCGTCACCCGAGGAGCACCGTCTTTATTTTCCGACGGTTGAGTCTGTGCCGCCGCCGCAGGTGGGAGAAAAGAAAGTTGGGTCAGAACCAGCACAAGGAGCGTCTGGCACCGCGCAGCGCGACCGAGACATAGACAGGGCATGGGAGTAGGAGAAAAAAGGAACAGGCAGTGTGCACCTGTTCCCGTGATTAAGCGCTAGAACGAGACTCGCAGCGCGAACTGGATCTGACGTTCCGAACTAAAGGAGGTACTCGTGAGATTGCCGAAGTTGCCGTCCGTAAAGTTGTAGTCCGGCTGGACGTAGTGCGGGGAGTTGGTGAGATTGAAGAACTCCGCGCGGAATTGCGTAGTGACGCGTTCAGTGATGCGGAAGTCCTTGAAGGTGGAGAAGTCGACATCAAAGAACCTGGGACCAATAAGGTAGTTGCGAGGCGTGGTGCCGGGCCCTAAAGCCGTGCCGTTGGTTGGGCTGGTGGGAACCGGTGCAAATGCAGCCGGGTTGAAGTACTGGAGAGGACTCGTGATTCCGGAGTAGGGATCACCCACCAGGTCGCAACGTACTACCGGGTTTTGCTGACCGCAGAGCACGTCGAATGGGGTGCCGCTTTGCGCGGTGAAGATCAGGTTTGTCTGCCAGCCGCCGAGGATGGCATTCGTCACGCCATTCCAATTCGAGCCCCAATGCATGCCGCGGCCGAAGGGCAGCGCGTACATGGTGTTGAAGACGAAACGATTTCGCATGTCCAAGTCAGAGCTGGAACGCTCCGCTGCAAGGTCACGATAGTTTACTGGCGAGCCGTTGTTGCCAACGTAGGCGTCGAAGGCATCGGGAGAATCGTCAATTGCGTGCGACCAGGTGTACGACGCGCCGAATTGCAGGCCGGCGGTGAAGCGGCGATTGAGCATCAGCTGCAGTGCGTTGTAGTTCGAATTGCCGATGGTCGCCTGGGTGTTAATTTCGCCCAAAGCAGGGAAGTTGCAGCCCACCGGATTTGAGACGCTGCAAGCTGGGGCGCCGTAAGCCTGACGGTTGTAGTTGTAATAGGTGACCAGGTGGGTGCCCTTGTCGCCAACGTACGCCATCGAGAACGTGGTCGTCGGGCTCAGTTCACGTTCGAATTGCAGATTCCACTCCTGCACACTCGGTGTCTCGTTGGTAGGTAGGGTCGCCACCGAGATGGAGACGTTCGTCGGATCGGCCAGGTTCACCTGAATCGGACCCTTGGCGGGCAGAGGCGCCGTCAATCCCTGGGCGTTGCAGTTGGTGAGACACATGGTGGAGTTCTGAGTGCCGAGTGGACCTTGTCCGGTAAACGTGATGCGATAACCGTTCAGGTAAGTGAAGGTTGACTGACCACTGAAGGGTGGATTCTGCGCCAGCTGGTTGCTGATGCCGCCGCGATCGACGAAGTAGAAAATGCCGTAGCCGCCACTAACTTTGGTCTTGCCATCACCGCTCAGGTCATATGCGAATCCGATGCGAGGCGCAAAGTTGTGGTACGACACGGGAATGAAGCTGCGCGAGTTGCCATCCTGACCGGCAATCTCGAGCGCGCCGGTATTGATGTTGAAGTTTGCCTGGTGATTAAACTTCTCCACCGGCCAGGTAAGGATGTCCCAGCGCAAGCCGAGGTTTAGAGTCAACCTGCGCGTGACCTTCCAGTCATCCTGACCGTAGAATCCCAATTCCCAGTTGCGGGTCTCGGAATATCCCAGTACCGGTCCCTCGCTGTAGCTACATACAAATCCAACCAGAAGGTCAGTGACTTCGTAGCCGGTAATGCTCGCGGGATTGTTGCCATTTCCGCACATGTCAAAGTAGCCCTTTCCCGTCAGCGGACGGAAGAGATCTACCTGACGACGGATAATGTCGGCGCCGAACTTGAAAGTATTCTTTCCTTTCACCCAAGAAAGATTGTCGGTTTCCTGCCAGGTATCTTGCGGAACATCATAGAGGCCGTAGTCGCCCGTGTACGACAGTTGAGTGCCGAAGCCGCCGATGAGCGCGCCTCCGCCCAGGGCCGGATCAGGCTGGTTCTGGGCATTCACGTTAGCGTTCACAATGCCCAGGTTGGCCGACAGCGGCTCGTTCTGGAACGGCGGAACATAACCGTAGTCCTGATGGATATAGCCAAAGCGGAATTCGTTAATCAGGTTATTGGTGAAAAGGTGCGTCTCTTCGAGGACCGCGGACCATGGCTTCGTGGGATTGCTTCCGGAACCGAAACCGGCCGGCAGTGCCGGGAAAAGTGAGGTCGTCGTCAGGTTCTCGTCGCCGTAGCTGAAGCGAGCGAACGCCGAATCCTTGGTGCTGATGTTGTAGTCGGCACGAATGTCGAAATCGTCGAAGTTGGTGATTCGGTTTCGATTGGTCGTGTAGTTGTTGGTCAGGAATTGACAGTTGGAGTTGATCGAACTGTTGCAGTTCGGCGTGGGAAACGCATTCAGGTACGCCACGGCCGCGGGATTCAACATTCCGGCCGGCAGGATGTTACCCGGAAATTGCAGCCCTGTCACCGGGTTGATGATGGGCGTGGAAATCTGCGAGAAGTTGGTGAAGCCGCTGCCGCGCATCAGTTCGGTAGGGACGGTTGCGTAGTCCGTACCGTTGGGCTGGGAGGCGCGCAGGCCCTGGTAGTCACCAAAGATGAAGAGTTTGTTCTTAATGATTGGCGCGCCAATCGTGCCGCCGAACTGGTTCTGCTTGAAGGGCAGCTTTTTGGCGTTGCTCTGGCTACTCCAGGGAGTTGCATCGAGCGCGCTGTTGCGCAGGTACTCGAACGCCGTTCCGTGAATCTGGTTGGTTCCCGACTTAATGGACGTATTGACGATGGCGCCCCCCGCGCGTCCGAACTCTGCGGGAGCCACATTGGTTTCCACGCGGAACTCCTGGATGGCGTCAGGCTCCGAGAAGAAGATGAGGGTGTTGACCAGCGACTCGTTGTTGTCAAAGCCGTCCAGCAGAAAGTTGTTGGCTTGCGGACGAAGGCCGTTCACCGACAGCACGCCGCCGCCACTGTTGTTGTAACGATAGGTTTCAGCATTGCCTTGCGTGCCGTTGGCATTGCCGTTGATATTCATACCCCGGCTGACGCCCGGCGCCAAAGTAGCAAGCTGGGTAAAGTTTCGGGTATTCAGCGGCAGGTCAATCACCTGCTTACCCTGGATGACCTCTCCTAAATCAGACGAATCGGTCGAGACCATCGGCGCAGCGGAGGTGACTTCAACGTTTTCCGTTGTCGACCCTGGGCTCAGAGTAAAGTTCAGCGGCAAGACCTGGTTCACCTCGAGGGTCACGGTTTGGGTCTCGGACTTGAAGTTCGGCGCTGTGACCGAGAGCTTGTACTGGCCGGGATGGAGCGAGGTAGCCGAGTACTCACCCGCACCCCCGGTTTGCACGGTCACGGCCCGCTGGGTGCCGACGTCGGTGATGGTGACCGTCGCTCCCGAGATGACGGCCCCTGAGGCATCAGTCACAGTCCCCGCGATACGCCCTGTATCGGATTGGGCAAATGCCAGCACCGCGCCGCACACCAGACAAACCAGCGCCAGCCACCGCGATACGCTAAGATATTTCATCGTCTGTGCCTCCATCGTGCCGCTCCGTTGTTTCTTCTGATTGGGTTTGGAATAAGACTGCTAAAGAGTGGGTGAACCCGGAGCAATAATCGGGATTGGGCCTGGGAAACAGCGAATCCTGCAGATGGTTCATTGCTTTTCGCCTGAACTTCCAGCCGGTGATCGGCCGACTCGTGAGCTGAGAACGAGAGTCTCTGGACGCCGCTCCGTTCGGACGCATCCAACTTGCTCATGGTTGTCCCGCTACTTCGGAAAATTTTCGAAGAGGGCGCGGCGCCGCACCTGCGGTCGGCGATGCTAAGTTTTCAATTGCAGTGAGGCTACCCTGAATGATCATCTTGCGTTCCTTCAAGAATGAGTCAGGCCTTGCCGTCTGCAGTCATAAAGCTGCGGCAGAGAAGGAACAAAGTTTCAGAGGGTTGCGATACGGTTACACAAAGAAGTGATTGCGCCGCAGTGACTTCGCGCAGTTGTTACTTTCATGTTACATTCCGTGACTAGGCTGATGATGTCGGAACGAGAACAGTTTTCGAAACAAATAAACTCACTCGTCTCCAGCCGCACGCTGCACGGTTCAGAATCACTCTGCAAGCTGCTTCGTTACCTTGCCAAGCATGCCCTCGATGAGCCCGGGGTTCGGCTGAAGGAATATCAAATTGCGACCGAAGTGTTCGGCCGTCCCGCCGACTTCGATCCTCAGCTTGACTCCATGATTCGCGTCCAGGCTGGCCGACTGCGCGGCAAGCTGGCGGAGTATTACGGCTCAGAGGGCGCGCACGACACCGTCATCGTCGAGCTGCCCAAGGGCACCTACCAACTGCATTTTCACCGCCGGACCGCAGAAGAGACAAAGCCTCAAGCAGACTTCCAGGGGTTGCGTTATCCCGAGCGCGTGGTCAAGAAGATTCGCAACTGGGAGATCGCGGTCGCGACCCTGAGTCTTTTGCTGGCAGCCGCTCTGATGGTGATCGGATCACTCTGGACCACGCAGAAAGTAGCTCCTACTGTTCTGGCGGGCGGATCGGAACCTGTGCCCGTCGAATTTCAGGAGCTCTGGAAGCCGTTCGTTACCGGTCCGGAAGAGCCTTGGCTGATCTTCAGTAATGCGGCGTTCGTCGGACGGCCTGAGACAGGTATGCGTTACTACAATCCGGCTCGCGACCAGGCTGGGCCGATATGGGACCACTACACCGGGGTGGGAGAAGTGTTAGCGGTCCATGAACTGGACCAGGTATTCGGGATGCTCCATCGTCAGATTCGAGTGAAGCGTGGCAGCCTGTTCTCGCTGGACGATGTAAAGAATAATGATTTGATCTTCCTGGGCTCGCCGTCGGAAAACCTGACGTTGGATGAAATTCCGAGTACCCACGAATTCGTTTTCCAGCGAGTCATGGAGGGACCTCGCAAGGGAGACCTTGCCATCGTTAACGTTCATCCGGCGGCGGGCGAAGAGAAGATGTTTCTGGCCAGCCCCTACGGCTCGCCCTTAACGGAAGACTACGCGGTTGTGGGGCTGGTGCCGGGGTCGGATCCGGCGCGATCGGTCATGATTTTCGCAGGCACTACCACGTTTGGTACTCAAGCGGCCGTCGAGTACGTGTGCAATCCGAATTCGCTCAAGGCGTTGCTTTCGCGGCTTTCCAGTACAAAGTCCGGAGGGGTCAAGCCTTTTGAAGCTCTGCTTCGGGTGAAAGTCACCCGCGGCGTGCCCGTGGACTCGGAGTTGCTGGCGGTAAGGCAGTAAGGCCGCTATTCGCTTTTCGCCAATTCGCTAGGGAATGGTTCTGGCAAAACAGGCCAGCGATGCTAGCAGAGCAGTTTGTTCAGAGAATGTCTGAATAAATCCATTGCGGGGTAGAGCGGCGGTTCCGCGTTGTGTCGAAGCGATTGTAAATACGGAGGGGATTCAGAGACTGTGTCGCGATGGAAACCGAAATTCGTGGCGGAACAAACAGTCGGATTGCGACTGCACCAGCCGCTCAGTGGCGACATTTGTGTTAGCCGCGGGCGTGAGCCCGCGGGCGGGCGGAACAAATCGAGAGCCGCGGACCGGCGACACCCCACTTGCGAAGCAGTCTCTTTAGCACCGTGGTTCGGAATCGCAGGCTTAGTCACCGCCTCTTCAGTCTAGCCAAGCCAAAAATAAAAATAATCTTACTGGTAAGATTGTCGCCCAATCTTATTGGTAAGACTATTTTTGGTTGAATGTGAGTCTGTCGCTGTCAACCCGGCGGGGGCCCGCCGGCCCGAGCATTCCGAGAATCATTCAACAAAGAGCAACGAACCTGCCCTCGCCCGGTCTGCCTCAGCGGTGGGAATCAAGGGTAGTCAAAGGAATGCTTACTCTCCGTCTTTGCGAAAAGCGAACAGCGAAGAGCGAAAGGCGAATTGCGAAAAGCCGCCTTACCGCACCGATGCTTTGCCCGCAGTCGAAACCGGGACCTGCTCGACGATCTCGATGCCAAATCCCTCCAGCCCGGCGACCTTGCGCGGATGATTGGTCAGAATGCGTATCCGCTTCAGGTTCAGATCCGAAAGGATTTGCGCTCCGATGCCAATTTCGCGCTGCGTCTTGCGCTGGCTCTCCGGCAATGTTGGCAGCCGCTGCTCGTGATGGAACTGGAGGGTCATGCGGTCGCCCAGCCGCTCCACCGAGAAGCCTTTTGAGGTGGAGTGCAGATAAATGAGCGCGCCGCGACCTTCCTCGGCAATGCGCCGCATGGCAGCATCGATCACGTTGCGGCACTCGCACCAGCTGGCGCCGAACACGTCGCCCACCAGGCAATGGGAGTGCATGCGCACCAGCACCGGCTCGTTGCTCGCGGTTTCGACATCTCCTTTGACCATGGCGATGTGAGAGTCGCCGGTAATCTCGGACTCGTACACGATCATCCGGAAGTCGCCGTAGGTGGTCGGCACCACCGATTCCGCCAGCCGGCGTACGTAGCGCTCATGCCCCATGCGATAGCGGATCAACTCCGCGACCGTCAGCATCTTCATGTCGTGCTGGCGGCAGAACTCCGTAAGCTCAGGCACGCGAGCCATGGTGCCATCGTCGTTCATGATCTCGCAGATAACTCCGGCCGGAACCATGCCGGCGAGGCGCGCGAGATCGACGGAAGCTTCGGTCTGCCCGGCGCGAACCAGCACGCCACCCTTGCGCGCGCGCAGAGGAAAGATGTGACCGGGACGCGCCAGATCGTTCGGCCGCGAAGCCGGATCGATGGCGACGCGAATGGTTTGCGCGCGATCGTAAGCCGAGATGCCCGTGCTGACCCCGTCTTTGGCGTCGATGGATTCGGTGAATGCCGTGCCGAAATTAGAGGTGTTCTCCGCCGACATCTGTCCCAGGCGCAGATAATCCAGGCGCTCCTCGGTCATCGCCAGGCAGACCAGCCCACGGCCGTACTTGGCCATGAAGTTAATCGCTTCTGGGGTGATCTTTTCGGCGGCCATGGTCAGGTCGCCTTCGTTTTCGCGGTCCTCATCATCGATGACCACGATCATGCGTCCGGCGCGGATTTCCTCCAGCGCAGTTTCAACATCGCAGAACGGAGACGGGTTAAACATAACGGCTCACTCAAATTCTAGCAGGGAAGGGTTGCCAAGGCTGCGGTCTACGGCCACTAGTGCCGATTTCATCCTCGGATATTCGCGCTCGGTATATAGTATGGGACTTCCGAACAGGCTGTTGGAAGTTTGCGGACGGCGTCAGCCTCCGCTGGTCGTGAGGCTCACATCCCTGTAAGCGAGGTTATTCATGGGCCGGTTACTGATTGCAGCGATTCTGCTGGTTAGCGCCGCCAACGCGCAAACTCCCCCCGCCAACGATACGACTCCGTTTATCAGTATTCATGCTCCCGTGCTGGCGTTGACTCACGTGCGGGTGGTCGACGGCACCGGCGCTCCCGCGAAAGAAAACCAGACATTGGTGATCGCCGACGGCAAGATCGAGGCGGTCGGCGATTTTGGCAGCCTGCAGATTCCGGCCAACGCCCAGCAGTTGGATCGCAGCGGTTACACGATCATCCCGGGTCTGGTAGGGATGCACAACCACCTCTATTACACCGACTCGATTGCCATGCAGCGGAGCGCCAACAACACGGTCGGCGAACCGGGAGCGGTGATCGTCGAGATCCCCTATACCGGGCCGCGTTTGTACCTCGCAGCCGGCGTCACCACCATGCGTACCACGGGAAGTCTGGAGCCCTACACGGATATCAAGGTCAAGGAGCGCATCGATGCCGGCCTGATGCCCGGCCCCAAGATCGATCTCACGGCTCCTTATCTTGAAGGCAAGCCGACCTTCTTCGCCCAGATGCACGAGCTTACCGGTGCGGACGACGCCAAACGCATGGTCGACTACTGGGCGGACGAGGGCATGACCTCCTACAAGGCGTACATGAATATCACGCGCGATGAACTGGGGACGGCTATCCAGGAAGCGCATGCCCGCCACTTCAAGCTGACTGGTCATCTCTGCTCGGTGACCTGGCCCGAGGCAATCGCTCTCGGCATCGACGACTTTGAGCACGGCCCGGTATTCACCGACACCGAATTTGTGGCTGACAAGAAAGTCGATGCCTGTCCGAAAGGTGGTTTGAACAGCTGGACAGCGGTTGAGATCGGCGGTCCACAAGTTCAGGCGCTGATCAAGGACTTGATATCGCATCACGTGGCGGTCACTTCGACGCTGCCGGTTTTCGAGGTGTCCATGCCCGGCCGTCCGAAACTCCAGCAGCGCGTGCTGGATGCTATGTCTCCCGAGGCGACGCAGAGCTATCTGACATCGCGGGCGCGGATTCCGATGGATTCGCCGCTGGTGCCTCTGTTCAAGAAGGAAATGGACTTCGAGGTTGCTTTCGCCAAGGCTGGCGGGCTCCTGCTCGGTGGGCCCGATCCCACAGGAAATGGCGGAGCGCTGCCCGGATTCGCCGACCAACGGGAAGTTGAGCTACTGGTCGAGGCCGGCTTCACCCCGCCGGAGGCCATCCAGATCATGACCCTCAACGGCGCAATGTATCTCGGCCAGCAGGAACAGATCGGCACAGTCGCGGCGGGCAAACAAGCTGACCTGGTGCTGATCAAAGGCGATCCTTCGAAGAAGATCGAAGAAATTGAAAACGTGGAAACTGTGTTTAAAGACGGCGTCGGCTACGACTCGCAGAAACTGATCGAGAGCGTGCACGGCCAAGTCGGAATCCGGTAGACACGCCGGCCTGTTCAGGAGCGCGACAGCTACACACTGGCGCTGGGCTCGGGCAGCAGGTAAATCGAATCTCGTGAACCTTATGCCTGGGGAAGAACTTTCGCGGCCAGTGCTTTGGCGCGGTCGAGGGCAGTCGCGTCATCCAAGCCAACGATCAGGATGATTACCATCACCGTTTTGCCTTTGCGGACGGTGAGCTCGCCCGTGGGCTTGCCCATCATGGAAGTAGTTCCCCAGACCGCTGCATCGCCCACGCCGGAGACCGCGTGCGCGTCCTTGTAGCCAGCCGACTTCATGTTCTCCATCATGCCGTTGTCGTTACCGCTGATGTCCGAGCTGCTGTACTGGACATTGAGCGAGACACTCTTGGCTTTCATGCCATTGCCTTGGGCAGAACGGAACTTGCAAACCGTACCTTCGGCTCCGTTGAAGGACCGCGGCTCACTCTTGCCCGCGCCAGTCGGCTCACCCAGCACGGCCTGCGCATCGGCGGACGTCATCAGGCTGCATGCATCTTTTGCGGCTGCCGCGGCAGGGCTCGGGGCCAGAACAGCGAGGCCGATGAAGACAAGGGAGAGAAGGGCAAGCAGAGTTCCGAGGCGTATTTTCATGGGGAACAAAAATACCACAAACGAAAAAGGGTGCGTCGTCGCACCCTTGATCACTCAAGCAGTTTTCTGCCCGACTGAATTCATCATTCATCATCGATATAGCGCCAAACCCCTTAATGCGGCGCTCCACGTTTGCGCCGTGCTGCCGCCTTACTTCTGGCCAGCCTGGAAGCGCTTGTTGACTTCCGCCCAGTTCACCACGTTCCACCACTCCTTCAGGTAATCAGCGCGGCGGTTCTGGTATTTCAGGTAATAGGCGTGTTCCCAGACATCGTTGCCCATGATGGGGTAGAAGCCCTGGCTCATGGGATTGTCCTGGTTGGGCGAGCTGACGATCTGAAGCTTGCCGCCCTGGTCGCGCACCAGCCACGCCCAGCCGCTGCCGAACTGCTTTACGCCGGCATCGTTAAACTTCTCCTTGAAGGCGTTGAAGTCGCCAAAGGTGCTCTTGATGGCGTCTGCGATGGCGCCTGAGGGATCGCCGCCGGCGTTGGGGCCCATGATCTTCCAGAACATGGAGTGGTTCACGTGGCCGCCGCCATTGTTGCGCACCGCGGTGCGGATGGCCTCGGGAACGTTTTCCAGGCCTTTGATCAGCTCTTCGGCGCTCAACTTCTGTAGCTCCGGAGCTTTCTCCAGCGCGGCGTTCAGGTTGGTGACGTAGGCCTGGTGATGCTTGTCGTGATGCAGATGCATCGTTTGGGTATCGATGTAGGGTTCCAGGGCAGAATAATCGTAAGGCAACGCTGGTACTTCGTGAGCCATTCTGTTTCTTCCTCCAGTTGGCGTTGATGCGAGGGAACAGCGGGTGGTTTCAAAACCGGCGACGAGAGCTGCATTCGCCCGGCAAATCATTATATATAGCGGGAAGGGGAGTTACTGGTCGAAAGTTGTTATGAGTTTAAGGCTCATCCCCAAGAATGCGTTTCACGTCTCGCTTTCCGTGAAGTATTCGTATGACCTCGATGGCGTCCTTGCCGACAAGATAGTAGATGCGGATAGCTTCGAAGCCTTGAATCGGCCAGGAACGAAAATCCTGCGACCCGCGATTGAGCAGACCACAGTGTGCGCCCACGAACGGCCGCTTCCGCAAGAGGTTAACCGTTAAACGGAGCGATTCGCGAAAACGGATTGCGATGTCCGGTGAATCTGATTTCAGGAGGTAATAACGGAACTGGCGGATGGCGTCGTCACTCGCACTCTGGCGAAAGCTAATCTTCACGAATGCTGGGAATTTTTACGTTCGGCCAGCAGCGCGCCTGTGCGAGCATTCACCGAGTCCCAAAACTCCGTTTCTGATAATCGAGGCGACGCGAGTCCCTCCGCCAGCAATCTGTCGAGTTCCTCCTCGGTTCCGTGAAACCCGGGCACGGTACGTTGTTCGACCGCCGTTAAGGCGGCTTCCACAACTTGCTCCGCCGAATCGTAGGCGCCGCGACGAACCACGGAGAAAATACGCTGCTCCTGTTCCGGCGTGAGCTGAATCTTGGCTGTGTTGCGGCTCCTCATAACCCAAGACTACGAAATATTGGGTCGAGAGGCAACAAGCCATAGGTCTACAGATTTGGGCGAACTGATAGTTTCTATTGATTTCGCGGATTCGCCGTCGCACCACGTTTACTGAATTTCCAGCTTGTTCGCATCCACCACCCCGGCAATCGTGGACTCGTCTTTCACCACTGTCTTCCAGATCCAGGTGTACCAGGGAATCTCCTGAATCACCGCTTTGGTTCTCTTCTCGCCCAGCAGTTGCCGGTCGGCTTGCATCTCCAGGTAACAGACGATCAGATGGCCATAGGTGCTGACTGGCGTTCCGCCGCCTTCGGGATAGGCCGTTGGAGCGTCGGGATAGATTCGCGCCGCAGAGCATTGATGGCGGCCAATCGTTGCGCATCGTACTCCCGCAAATACCAGTGCAGCTGCTCGTGAACATACGAGGAAAGCTGTGCGTCGGGTGAGTCGCGGAAGCGGACGTTCAATGTGATAACCGGGAAGCTGTGATTCATGGCACCTTCCTCGATCACCACGTGGTCCGTAAACGTGTACTTCGTCAAATCGTACTTGTGCAGCAATGATTCGAGCAGCGCCTTGGTTTGCAGCTCATGCGGAGTTCCATGGGCAGTCTCGATATCGATAGCGCGCCCTCCGTTCGCGTCCTGAGCCGCGGCGGCCGACGCGGAAGTCGCCGAGGCCACGCAAAGCAGAATCGTCCCAAGCTTTGTGATCAAGAGGAGTACCCTTCTCGATGCGCTTTCGCCTGGCAAGTGGAACCCCACACAGCCTCTGCTGCCGATCGCATCGACGTGGCGTGCATTCTGCGACAGCCGAGGCGGTCTGTCAATCCGACCACCTCCGTAAGCTTGTGCGACAGAAGAGCTAGGCCTGTTTGTCGTTAATCGACACTCTGACTAAGCGTGCGATCCGGATCGTGAGACTGAAGCTCGTCCAGTTTTAATCTTCTTCGACACGGCGCTGAAGCTTCGCTTTACCCGTCATGCAGCTGTTCGACGTTCCTTACAGGGCGATCACGCTCCCCGTCCGCCTCCCCCTGCTACAATTCTGGCGAAATCGAGCAGACTGTTCGCCGCGGTCGCAGGGGTATGCGGTCTGCCCGATTCGCCGAACTTCTGGCGCCGTATTGCGTATAACCCGTTAGCAGTGAGTGGGATTTGGGCCAGGAGTCACGCCCTTGGGGAGCGCTGATTGGACGACAACCAAGCTGTCAATGCGCTTGTACGTCGCTGTGTGTCTGGCGACGCCGCGGCTTGGCAGGACATTGTCCAACAGTTTCACCGAAGGATTTATAACATCTGCTACCGGTTTTCGGGCTCGGCCGATGATGCGGCTGACCTGACCCAGGAAGTGTTTATCAAGATGTATCGTACGCTCGGCACCTTCGACACCTCGCGGGCTTCGTTCATGACCTGGGTCACCACGGTCACGCGCAACCTGCTGGTTGACCACTTCCGCAAAGGGAAGTACGACCGGGTTACCGATTCGCTGGATGCCACTCCCGGAAACCAGGAAGACGGGTTGACGCTGGCCGACCAGCTGGAGGACAAGGCCGCCAGTCCGGAGAGCCGGGTGCGTAGTCAGGAGACCCAAAAGCTGGTCCATGAGGCTCTACGGAGGCTGTCGCCCGAGCTGCGGGAAGCGGTCATCTTGCGCGATTTGCAGGATTTGGACTACAAGGACATTGCCAAAGTCCTCAATGTACCCGAGGGAACTGTGAAAAGTCGCATAAATCGGGGACGAACGGAACTGGCAAGGCTCTTGCAACGTACTTATAAGCAGGGTGGATGATGGCAGGCGAGAACCAATCCGGAATGCAGTGCCCCCAGGTCGAAGCCATTCTGGCTGAAGCCCTGGACGGCACCTTGCACGGCCCGATGCTGGCGGCCTTCGAGGCGCACCAGCAGACGTGCCCGTCCTGCCAGGCCATGTTGCAGGAGGCGCAGGCCGGAATGCACTGGCTGAAGGGGCTGGATGAGGCCGAGCCGCCCAGCAACCTGGTGCATAACATCCTGGCGCAAACTATCGGGGCGCTCCCGTCGGAGCACATTGTTCCGGCGCCGCGGGGCGATAGCTGGCTGGACAAAGTGAAGGCCCGGCTGGCGCCGGTGTTTGCTCCGGTAGCGACGCCGCGTTTTGCCATGTCGTTCGGAATGGCTTTCTTCTCCATCACCATGCTGCTGGGCATCGCCGGCTTCCATCTGGCCGATCTCCGCAACATCGATCTGAGCTCACGAGGATTTACCCGCGCCTATTACGCGACCCAGGCGAAAGTGATTCGCTATTACGAGAATATGAGGCTGGTGTACGAAATCGAGTCGCGAGTGCGTGATCTGCGCCGCGCCGCCGACACCAGCACTCCGGAGCAAAAGCAGCAGCAACAGGAGGCTCCCGCGCCTAATCCGAGTCCGAAGAATCCGTCGAAAAGCGATAACCGGCAGGCACCGGCTCGCCAGAATCAGCAGTACAGCCGCGATCATGGCCAGCCTGAACTGGCTGCGTTCCCGGCTGCCAGCGCCAGCACCAGTCTGGGCGTTGGATTCAGTGGGCGTACCTTACGGTGCGCCGCACCCGCATCCTATTCTTGCTCTCCCGAATGGGCTTCGGCCCGGGAGGCGGAGCAAGCAAGCAATCAGGCCCGGCTGAACAGGAGAACCGCATGAACTGCGCCAATCATGTAGATGTTCCCGCAGTTGCATACTGCCGCACGTGTGGGAAACCGCTGTGCAGCTCGTGTACGCGAGACGTCCATGGCGTTATTTACTGCGAGGAATGTTTGGCCTCGCGTCTCACTGGCGCTGTGCCGCCACCTGCTCCCGGAGTGGAGTCGCCGACGGGCTTGCCTAGTCCCGCCGTGGCTGCCGTCCTGGGATTTATTCCTGGCGTCGGCGCCATGTACAACGGCGAATATGCTAAGGGCTTTGTGCATGTCCTGATCTTCGCCACCCTGATCTGGATGACCCAGGAGTTCAACGGCATTTTTGGAATATGTATTGCCGCCTTTGAGCTTTACATGCCGATCGAGGCTTACAAGACGGCGCGGGCTCGGGAAATGGGACTGACCCCACCCGATCCGTTCGGCTTCAACAACCTTTTTGCTTCCCACGCGCCGCATAGCCGTCCCGTCAGCAATGTCGCCAATGTTGCTCCGGTAGCTGGACCTGGGGGAACGGCTGCACCAACCTCGCCGGTTGTGCCGGTCGAAGATCCGCCGGATGGGAGTACGCCGGTGGGCGCCTGGATCCTGATCGGCCTGGGAGTACTGTTTTTACTGAATGCACTGGATCTGTTGCACATCGGCTCGTTCTTGCACCGTTTCTGGCCGCTCGTTCTGATTGCCATCGGTGTTCGTATTCTGATGCAGCGTCAGCAGAGAGCTCGGTGAGGAGGACATCATGAGATACCGATATAACCCCTATTGTTCCTGCGCCCGTTGCCGCGCTCATGGCTTCATGGGACCCGCTGTCCTCATCACCATCGGCGTACTGTTTCTATTCGATCAGATGGGCCACGCGCACTGGATGGACTTTGGATTTACCTGGCCGGCGCTATTGATTGTGATTGGCCTGATCAAACTGCTGGAGCACAGCGCTTCCGCGGCGGGCCACATTCCTCGGGAGTACGGCCAGCAGTTGCCGCCCAACCCTGGACAGGCGATTCCTCCGGGAACGCCCGGCTATCCCGTGCAGCCTGGCTACACGGTGTATCCACAGGGAACGGTGGTAACCCCGGCGCCGATTGCTCCGGCCGGCTCCATCTCGGCGGGTTCCTCGATTGTGGGACCTGACGACCGGGAGGTGCGCAATGGCTAGCCCAAACACCTATCCTCCGCCTCCGGTCGCGCCGCCACCACCGCCGTTGTACCGCCGGCAACGGTCGATCGCCGGGCCATTGGTCCTGATTCTTATTGGCGGACTTTTCTTGCTCAGCAATTTTGGGCTGATCAACCGCTGGATGCTTTGGCACTGGTTTGGACATTGGTGGCCAGTGCTGCTGATCGTATGGGGCGTAATTGCGTTGCTGGAGCACTCGATGTCGCAGCGTCGCGGCTATCGTACGCGCCATCTCGGAACCGGAGGCATTCTGCTCCTGATCCTGCTGGTTTCGATCGGAGTCTCGGCGCACTACAGTTCCGATAAGGACTGGAGCGCGGTGCGCGATCAGATCCAGATGGACGACGATCTAGGCGGAATCTTTGGCAACGCCTACACCTTCGAGGACAACCTGGAGCAGTCGTTCCCGGCAAAGGGCAGCCTGCGCGTGGTATGCGATCGCGGGACGCTGAACATCTCGGAAGCCGAGGGCAATACGATTCGGGTGGTGGTGCATAAAAAGCTGTATGCCCAAAACCAGAACGATGCCAACAAGTACAACGAAGGCAGCAAGCCGCAGCTGACGGTGACTGGTAATTCGGTGCTGTTGAACGCCAACACCGGCGGCGCTGGAGACCACGGCGTGGAGGCGGACATGGATATTTATGTTCCGGCTGACGCCTCCCTCGAAATAGCCAGCAAGCGCGGTGACGTTTCGGTCAACACCCGAAAAGCGGATGTGAAAGTCGCGTTGCAAAAAGGTGATCTTGCGCTTGATCAAATTGTGGGAGCGGTCTCGGTTTCTCTGGAAAAAGGATCGATTCGGGCCTCGCAGATTGTGGGGGACCTGGACATCACCGGTCATGTGGACAGTGTCGCGATCGATCAAGTTGCTGGCGCGGTGCATTTGAACGGCGATTTCTACGAAGACATCAGTCTTAGCAAGATAACCAAGACCGTTATCTTCAAGACCTCGCGTTCGGACATGGAGATTGCCTCCGTGCCGGGCGAGCTGGAAATTTCCAGCGACGAGGTGCGCGGCAACGACCTGACCGGGCCCAGCCGGGTTGTCACCGGTTCCAAGGACATCCACCTGGAAGATGTGTCGGGAGACTTGCAGGTAGAGTCGGCGCACGGCGATGTCGAGGTCACGACTGGTAACGGCAAGGCTGCTGCGGGGCGCATCGGCGTGAACACACAACATGGCGATGTCGCGCTGACGCTGGCCGCCAAGCTGCCGCCCGACAAAGTAAACGTCACCACGCAGCACGGCGACATTACGCTGACGCTGCCGTCGAATGGAGGCTTCCAGATCAATGCTGAGACGCGCAAGGGCGATATTAGTTCAGATTTTGGAGCTATCAAAATCGATAGCGGTAATGGCGGATCGAAAGCGATGGGCACGGTTGGCAACGGCGTGAGTAAGTTGCAGGTCAACACCGATACCGGCGAGATAAAGATCGGAAAAGGCTGAAGCCAGGGAAAAACAGGGAGTGGGGAATAGGGATTGGAGATTAGCTACCGGAATGAAGTTTTCAGCTAGTCGCTTTCAAATCCGGTTCTAGAACGATTCACTCTCCACCGACAGAGCGCCCCATCCGAGCTGGTATGGCTTGGGTGGGGCTTAACTTTTGGCGTGGTACAAGCCGAATTTTTGCGAGAACTCTCCCTCGCCGGTTCAGTCAAAACTAGAAAATGTCCGCTAACCAGTAACTTACTGACGATTCATTCCGGTTTGCTGGCCGCGGGAGCGGGTACGGGCGCCCCGTTCTTCGTCCTGGTAAACGCCTGGATGAGTCCTTCCAGGAACGAGAAGAAGACGTCAACCGCGTAGCCCATGGCAAACGCGAGAGCCAGCGGTGGCACGGTCGCGCCCTGGGTTACGGTGAAGTTGTTGAACAGACCAACCACTCCGCCCACAATCGCGGCAATCAGGAAGCGCGCTGAATCAGAGTGCGACGGAATAAACGTCCTGCTGCGCATCTCCTGCTGGAATGAGCGCAGCAAATAGGCGCAGGTGCCCAACAACGCATACAGAACTGGAAGGATACATGTGGCGATCGCGCCATAGAAAACCGAAACATCATCCATTACCTCTTGCCCAAAGTAGCGTGCGTCCTGATATACCGAGACGCGCTCGCTGACCACTGGACCCAGTTGCGGCGGCAAGGGTATCGGTAATTGAAATGTCTTTTTGTACCCATCCTTCTTGAGGGCATCGGTAAAAGGATCCCAGACCCTGCCCAGAATGAATCGATTCAACTGCCGGCCGCGGGCGTAAATCGCCCGGCTCTGGGATGCGAACGTTTGCAGTTCGGTGAGCACATCCGAGGGACTCAGCCCAGGCGGAAGAGTGGCAATAGCATTGGTATCTCCGGCGGCCGACGGAGGGGGCGCACCGGTTGCCTGCGCCGCGAACGGTCCAAACTGCGCAGTCAGCTTTACGGCCAAGTCGTTAGCGCTGGAGATATCGCTGTGGATGGTGTTCGAGATAGCAGAAGTAATAAAGCTCGCCAGAGAGAAGGGAACAATCACGATGGCGAGACACATGACCCACGTCCAGTAGGTACGAACGGTCGGGCGAGTGTCGAAGTTGCGCAAGCTCTCGGCCGTAACCGGTTTGAGATCGGTTGCCAGCTTGGTCAGGGCGGCAAGCAGGTTGGCTGCTGTGGTCGCGTCCCATCCCGCGGTAACAGCGGCGCGCGCCGCCAGAACGCTGCTCCGCGTCTTGTCATCAACCTCGATGCCCATTTCAGCGGCATACTTCAGCAACCGCTCGCCATCCTGAAGAGCCTCCAGGAAATATCCGGGGGGATCGGGATAAATCACACGAGTCTCGCCCGTCGCAGGATTTTCCGGCATGTCGGCCTCGCGATCCTTATCCGGCGGATTTAAGTTTTGCTCTTCAGGCTTGATGAGAGCGTTGATGGCCGGCGCCGGTTCGGACATGAGCTCACCTCGTTGAGGCGAACATAGTACCCCGAGCTTGTTGGGAATCAAAGCAGGAAAACAGCGGTTCTACAGAAGCAGCAGGCCTATTCGCTTACCGCGGTCTTAACGATCCGCTCGATCTCGCTTACCACTTCGTCAATGCTCTGGTGTGTGGTATCGACAATCACAGCGTCCGACGCTGCCACCAGTGGCGACGCGGCTCTCGTGCGGTCTCGCTCGTCCCGTGCGGCAATCTCGGCCTGGACCCGTTTGGCTTCCTCGGGGGACTGCGAGCCGTTCTGTAAGACTCGCCGCTCAGCACGCACTGTGGGATCGGCGTCGAGAAAGATCTTCACGTCAGCATTGGGGAAGACGGCGGTGCCGATGTCCCGGCCCTCCATCACTACGCCTCCGGCGGCGCCGGCCTCACGCTGCCGCGCCACCATTACTCGACGTACTCCGGGATGAATCGAGACCTGCGAAGCTGCGGCAGTCACGTCGGCCTCGCGAATGCGTTGCGATACGTCGCGGCCATCCAGCAGCACGCGATTGCTTTCGCCGCGAGGCTCCAGCGTTATTGCGGAATTCTCGGCAAGTTGTCGCAGAGCTTCGGCATCGTCAAGCGGCACTTTCAGCTCCATCGCCTTGAGCGCGAGGGCGCGGTACATGGCGCCGCTCTCCAGGTTGATGTAGCCGAGCTTTCGCGCCAGGCGGGCGGCGATGGTGCTCTTGCCGGACCCCGCTGGTCCGTCAATGGCGATCACCAGCTTGCGCGGTACGCTCATTCCTTGCTTTTGTCCGGCGTAGGAGATTTCAGATTGCGTGGGGGTAAACGTCTCTTCGGACGGTGCTCTACCAGCGGCATGCCGGGACGCGGCGGCAGCGCTTCGAACTTTGGCCTCGGCTTCAGCTCAAAAACGGGCTGCGCCTGTAGCGACGAAACTTGCAGCATCACGCGTCCGCCGACGTGCACGAAGCTTAACTCGCGGGCGGCCTGCAAGGCGTTGATAGCCTCGCGCACCCGAGCTCGCCCAATCAGGCTGGAGAAGAACTGCTCGACCTCTTCTTGCTGCGCCGCCAGCACGCAGTCGAGATACTTCGAAACCAATGCGGTCAGCGATTCCGCGACCGAGACGTGCATGCCTTCTTTCACGGCGTCGGGCGACCAGCGAAACAGCACGTCCCAAAACACGCCCTCGTCAGCGTTGTAGTCGACGCGCGTGATGCGCAGCTTGGCCCACAACTCGTCGAGCGCGCGATCGAGTGCCGCTTCCGAAATGTCGCCGCCCAGCAACTCGCGCAAACGGTACTTGGAAATTGGCCCTTCCTTCTGAATGAGCTGGAACGCGTGTACAGCCAGCGGCGAATATTCGGATCGCGAGCCGGACTTCGGCGCCTGGC
Organism: uncultured Acidobacteriaceae bacterium; assembly: GCA_963769235.1. Taxonomy (GTDB): domain Bacteria; phylum Acidobacteriota; class Terriglobia; order Terriglobales; family Acidobacteriaceae; genus Bog-257. The sequence continues at coordinate 27,040 of CAVYKW010000003.1, forward strand.
GTGGATTGCGATCGCCCACCAGTCCGTAGAAATAGGGAAACACGGCAGCCGACACGATGAAATTGTTGTCTGGAAAAACGTTGGCTTCGTAGGCCGCTCTCTCGCGCAGCAGACGGACCATTAGTTCTTTGGCCTCACGCGCAGCGGAATCGGCGAAGGCCATTTGCGCAGTTGGCAGCTTTTCGTCGCTTCCTTTAAATGCTCCGACGAAGGTTGGGGCCAAGACGGCGGGCCGCTGCGGATAGAGCGTGCAGAAGCCTACGGAGTCGACGAACTCGCGCGCGTCCTCGAGCGTTCGGACGGGCCGAGCGTTGAGCCGCCACTTCTCGTGGCGCATTTCCTGGAGTTGCAGTTCGTGCATAAGAAGCAGCTGTTAGCTGTTAGCTTTTAGCTCTCAGCTAACGCACGTATCGCGAGCGGAACTTGGATTCCAATAGGTCTCCCCAACAACTGGGTAATTGCTAAGTGTGATGACCAAAAGCTAAGAGCTAAAGGCTAAGAGCTTTTGCTGACGGCTGAAAGCTGACAGCTGATAGCTGACGGCTTTATCTCAAATCCTCTTGAACGCCCTTTGAATGTCTTTAACAGAATACCGCAGAACCACGGGTCGTCCATGCGGACAGCTCATGGGGCAATCCGTCTTGGCAAGCTCGCGCAGCAGCCACTCCATTTTGTTCTGCTCCAGCGGCATATTTACTTTGATGGCCGCATGGCACGCGATGCTGGCGGCGATGCTGGTGCGGATCTTGTCGAGGTTGAGCGACTGCTCCTCGCGCTCGAATTGCTCCAGGACTTCGTGTAGCAGGTGCTCGACTTCGCTGGGAGCAATGCCCGCAGCGGTCGTCTTTACGGCGATGGTGCGTGAGCCGAACGGTTCAATCTCGAAACCGTTGCGCGTCAGCTCGTCTGAAATTTCGGCAAAGACCGCCATCTGCCCGGGCGTAAGTTCGACGATCAGCGGCATCAGCAATTGCTGCCGCTCCGGCGACTCTGCCAGCCGCTGCTTCGAAATCTTCTCGAACAGGATGCGCTCATGCGCTACATGTTGATCGATGATCCACAGCCCCTGACCGTTGATCGCCAGGATAAAGGAATCGCGGATCTGCCCCACCGGCTTCAGTGATGCCAGCGATTCCAGGCTGACTGGCGCATCCTCGTCGGGCAACTCCGGTGAACAGCCGTTGGCGTGGTTGCCAGGTGCGATTGCCGATACCGGTCCGCCAAAGGTTTGCGGGCCGAAACGCGCGACTGGTATCGCCGCATTGCCTTCGATATGGATTCCATTCCCTTCGAATTGCAGCGATGCGGTGAACGGCGGCAGTTCCTGGGATCGCAACGCGAAGATCGCATCGGCTTCTGTCATGTTCAACTCGCCCGGAACGAAATCGCGCGCGCTCGGCGTAAGCGACGGGGAAGCGTTTGCGCTGGCATGAATCTCGGTCATGAAGGCGGGCACCGGCCGCGACTTCATCAGCAGCGCGCGCACCGAGTCGCGAATGAAGTCGTGCAGGAACGATGACTGGCGAAACCGCACCTCGGTCTTCGAGGGATGCACGTTGACATCGACCTCGGTGGCCGGCATCTCCAGAAAGAGCAGCACCACGGGATACACCGTGGGCGGAATGATATTGCGATAGGCCTCAGTGATGGCGTGCTGCACCAGGCGATCGCGAATCAGCCGGCCGTTCACAAAAATAAAGATGGAGTTTCGATTGAGCTTCTGGATCTCCGGCCGCGAGATGAATCCGTGCAGCTTGAGCTCGCCCTTCACCGGTTCGTCCTGCTCTTCCACTTCCTTGCGCCGCCACGGTGGAGGCTGCGGCAGCCCGATGCGTTCCAAAGGCAGCAGCGCACTGATCGGTATCAACTGGTCGAGCGTCTCTTTGCCAAAAACCTGATAAATGCGTTGCGAATGATCGGCGACCGGCGGGGCGACCAGCATGGCGTTAGTTGCCGAGTGCAGCTCCCAATGCATTTCCGGATGAGCCAAGGCGTAATGAGTTACGAGCGACGCGATGTGCGACAGCTCGGTCGACTCAGCCTTTAGAAACTTACGGCGCGCGGGAATGTTGAAGAACAAATCGCGAACCGTGATGCAGGTTCCCAGCGGCAGCCCGGCTTCTTCGACAGCGAGAATCTTGCCTCCGGCAATTTCAACCACAGTTCCGGCAGCGTCCTCGGGCGCGCGTGTTTCCAGGCGAAGACGACTAACCGATGCGATCGAGGGCAATGCCTCCCCGCGAAATCCCAGAGTCGCGATGGTCAGCAGGTCGTCGGCATTGCGGATCTTCGAGGTGGCGTGGCGCTCAAAGGCTAGCATTGCGTCGTCGCGCACCATGCCGCAGCCGTCGTCGGTGATCTGGATGAGCTTCTTACCGCCGGCCTCAATGTTGACGCGAATGCGCTGCGCTCCAGCATCCAGGGCGTTCTCCAGCAACTCCTTCACCACCGACGCAGGGCGCTCCACCACCTCGCCCGCAGCGATCTTGTTGGCAACATTTTCGGAGAGGATGTGGATACGGCCCATCGAGTACTACGTTAAATGACCGCAGCGGTCAGTGGATAGTCAATCGTCCGAGTTTGATGTACAGGTGGTTCTGACCGGAAGCTGCACTCTCGTGGAAGGCTGGCCGTACAAGCCGAAGGTTCGCCCACGTTGAAGCGTTCCCGTCGCGCTCAAAATCTCAGAGCCGGGTTGTCCCTCACAAACAATTCCACAGGCGATGTACTATCATCGTTCGTCGCCATGTATCGACAGGCTTAACCACTCCCGAGTTCGAAAAGCGTACCGCCGATGCCAACCATTCCGAAGCCTTTGATCCTCATCATCCTTGATGGCTGGGGCTACGCTCCGCCGTCGAAGGCCAACGCGATATCGCTGGCGCGCAAGCCTAATTACGACCGTCTACTCGCCGAATTTCCCAACACGCTGATTCATACCAGCGGCCGCTATGTGGGCCTGCCGACCGGGCAGATGGGGAACAGCGAGGTTGGACATCTCAACATGGGCGCCGGCCGCGTGGTGTACATGGACATCACCAAGATCGACCTGATGGTCGAGAATGGCGAACTGTTTTCGAACTCCTCGCTCTTGTCTGCGATGGAGACCGCACGCACCGGAGGCCGGCGGCTGCATTTTTTCGGGCTGCTCTCCGATGGCGGCGTGCATTCTCACCAGAACCATTTGTACGCGCTGTTGCGCATGGCCAAGCAGAACGGAGTGGAACGCGTCTTCGTTCATTGCTTTATGGATGGCCGCGATACCTTGCCTACCAATGGCGCCGGCTACATCGAGCAACTGCAACAGAAGATGCGCGAATATGGCATCGGACAGATCGCCACCATCAGCGGACGCTATTATGCGATGGACCGCGACAAGAAGTGGGAACGCGAGAAAAAAGCATTCGACGCCATGGTGCTCGGCGATGCCGAAGGCGGGCGTTTCACCGATCCGGTGCAAGGCGTCAAGGAGTCGTACAATCGCGACGTCACCGACGAGTTCATCATTCCTTTCGTTCTGGTGGATAGTCGCGGAGAGCCGTTGGGCAGCATTCGCGATGGCGACGTGTGCATCAATTTCAACTTCCGCGCCGATCGCGCGCGGCAGGTCACGCGTTGCCTGGCGCGCAATAGCCACTTCACTCCGCAAGAAGGACGCGAACTGGAAGGTGCGGAAGATCTCGACCAGGTTATCCCGCGCAGTCGCGTGCCAAAAGATCTTACCTACATTTGCATGACGCAGTACGACAAGCATTTCACTTTGCCGCTGGTTTCGCCGCCCGAGTCGCTGACCAACATCCTGGCTAACGTGATGGCTGATCGGCATATGCGAAATCTGCGGGTGGCTGAGACCGAGAAGTATGCGCACGTCACCTACTTCTTCAACGGCGGGGTGGAGAAGCCGTTCCCGGGAGAAGAGCGTGTGCTGGTGCAGTCTCCGAAGGTTGCAACTTACGATTTGAAGCCGGAGATGTCAGCCCAGGGAATTGCCGATGCGGTGGTGAAAGCCACGGGCGACGGAACCTTTGACGTGATGGTGGTGAACTTTGCCAACGCCGACATGGTGGGACACTCCGGCAAGATTCCTCCGACCATCACGGCGGTAGAAACCGTCGATGGCTGCCTGGGGCAGATCTATAAGGCGGTGCGTCAGCGGGGCGGGGCGATGATTGTTACGGCCGACCACGGCAATGCCGAGCAAATGATCGATCCGGCTACTGGCGGCCCGCAAACAGCGCACACTACCAACCCGGTGCCGTTCATCGTTGTCGCCGAGCATGCTGTGACCGAGCCCGACTTCAAGAGCGATCCTCGCCGTTTCACCTTGCGTGCCGACGGGGCTTTGCAGGACATCGCACCCACGATGCTGGGTATGCTCGGTATCGGCCAGCCGAAGGAGATGACGGGTCAGGATCTACGGGTCTTCGCGAAGGAGAAGAGCAGTTAGCCGTTAGCATTTAGCACTTGGCATTTGGCATTTAGCGACTAGGAACCTAGCCAAGATCTGAGACAACGCGGTTGTGGGTAGAGCGGGGCTTCAGCGCCGCGTCGAAGCTGCTGTAAATGTGGAGAGGCTTCAGCCCCAAGGTCGAAATTGCTGGTGTGCGATCAAAGTTGTCTCAGCGAAAACACGTTATTTGCCTTAGCTGATGGCCGACAACCGACAACTGCTTCCCCTGCCTTTATGAAACTCCTCATCATCCTTCAGCACCGCTTTGAGCTATGGCAGGCGCCGGAGTGGTTTGCCGACCGCTTGCGGCGCGACTTCCCGCAACTTGAAGTGGTCCATCTCTCCAGCTACGAGCGGGCGAACGACGAGATTGCCGATGCCGATATTGCGATCTCGTGGTCGCTGCGCGGCGAGCAGATAAAAGCCGCGAAAAAGTTGAAGTGGATTCACTCCACGGCGACGGCGGTCCACGCTCTAATGTCCCCCGAGTTGCAGGCCAGCGATATCGTGGTCACCAACGCGCGCGACGTGCACGGTCCTGTTGTGGCGGAGCATGCCATGGCGCTGGCGTTCGCCCTGGCCAAGCGGCTGCCGCAAGCGGCTCGGTATCAGCAGCAAAAACATTGGGCGCAGCAGGATATCTGGCGCGACAGCCCGCGCCCTCGCGAATTGAGCGGTGCGACCATGACCATCGTCGGGCTAGGTGGAATCGGCAGGCTGCTGGCGAGGTTGGCGCGGGCGGTCGGCATGCACGTGGTGGGAGTGCGCGAGCATCCCGAGCAGCCGGTCGAAGCCGTCGACGTCATCTACGGGTTCGACCAAACTGATCAAGCACTGAGCGCAGCTGATTTCGTGGTGCTTGCCGTTCCTGTCACAACTCGGACCCATCACCTGATGAACGCCGCGCGCCTGGCACTAATGCGTCGCGACGCTTACCTCATTAATGTTGGCCGCGGTGTGCTCATCGATGAACCAGCCCTGATAGAGGCCTTACGCGTCAAGAGCTTTGCCGGCGCGGCCCTCGACGTCACGACCGAAGAACCGCTGCCCCACGATTCACCGTTGTGGACTATGGAGAATGTTCTGATCACGCCTCATATCGCAGGCCTGACGGAGCAGATGTGGGAGCGGCATTACAGCGTCTTCGCGGAGAATCTGCGACGCTTTCTGCGGGGAGAGCCGCTGGCATCCGTAGTGGACAAGGGGCGCGGGTATTGATCTTCGGCGGTGGCACGAGGAACAGATCCGCCAGCAAGAATGGCCATCTCGCCCCTGGTGGCCTTGTCTGCCGAGAGCCTGAAACAAAATAATTCCTCTGCAAGAAAATACATTTTCCACAGGGCCCGCTGCGATATACTCCGCAGGTCATTTTGTAACAAACGGAAGCGCGCTTCCCGACCCTCTGCCGTACGGGTCAACTTCGAGCACAAGCAGTTCAATAGCATCTGGGACCAACCCTCGGGCGTCGAGTCCTGGCGGCAACGCAATACCCGCAGCAATTCCTGGCCGAAATACTCGTAAAATGAGGTAACGCCGTGATTCGTAAGTTCGGCGTACGAAGCGTTAGGTTAGGACACTCTCCGATGGATAAGTTTGTGGTTCGCGGCGGCAATCCGCTGCTGGGCACCGTGCGTATCAGCGGTGCGAAGAATGCTGCGCTGCCCGCCATGGCTGCGGCCCTGCTCACCGACGAGCCGGTGATCCTGGAAAACATTCCGCAGGTGCGCGATATTGAAACCGAGCGCCGGCTTCTGGCTGCCATGGGCGCCGAGGTGGAGCTTGGCTATGGCCGCGCCCAACATCGAACTACGATTTGCTGCCGCGATCTGGCGAATCCCGAAGCTTCATATGAACTAGTTAAGACGATGCGCGCGTCCACGCTGGTTTTGGGGCCGCTGGTGGCCCGCATGGGAGAAGCGCGCGTTTCGCTGCCCGGCGGTTGCGCCATCGGAGCTCGCCCCATCGATCTGCACCTGAAAGGCCTGGAAAAACTGGGCGCGAAGATTAGCCAGGAACACGGCTACATTCAAGCCCGAGCCACGCGCTTGAAAGGCGCTCGCATCGTCTTCGAAAAAATCACCGTAACTGGAACCGAAGACCTGCTGATGGCGGCCACTCTTGCCGAGGGTGAGTCGGTTCTCGAAAACTGTGCCCGCGAGCCCGAGGTGGTGGACCTGGCAGCCTTGCTTAATAAGATGGGGGCGCAGATCGAAGGCGCGGGCACGCACTCCATTCGAGTGAAGGGTGTCGAGAGGCTGCACGGCGCGCGGCACCGCATCATTCCCGATCGCATCGAGGCCGGCACGTTCATCGTTGCAGCAGCGCTCACCGGTGGCGATCTGCTGGTCACAAGCTGCGAGCCGCTGCACCTGGCGGCGTTGCTGCAAAAGCTGGAAGAATGTGGCGTCAGCGTAACCACGAACGGCGAGTCGGTTCGCATCGTGGGAGATGGCCCGCTGAAGAGCGCGGACATGATCACCGAGGAATATCCCGGCTTCCCCACCGACATGCAGGCGCAATACGTAGCGCTGGCAACGCAGGCCGAGGGTACTACCATCGTTACGGAAAACATCTTCGAAAACCGCTTCATGCATGCGCAGGAACTAGTGCGCATGGGAGCCAACGTCAGGATCGAGGGCAGCCGCGCGGTGGTGCGGGGACGTACTCCACTAAGCGGGGCCGCGGTGCAGGCGAGCGATCTGCGCGCGTCAGCCTCGCTGGTGCTGGCGGCTCTGGTCGCCGACGGCGAGACCATCATTGATCGCGTGTACCACATCGACCGCGGCTACGAACATATTGAAGAAAAGCTGCGCAGCGTCGGAGCGCAGATTCGCCGCATTGGGGAGTTGCTGCCCAGGCGGGTGAGTGCACCGGCGGTAGCCAGCTAGTAAGTTGTCAATATCCCTCAGCGGCTAAAGCCGCGATGATTTTGCGATGCTTACGGCATGGCTGAAGCCGTGCCCTTTCAAAACCAAGAGTGAATCAACGTTTCCTTACCGCTTCTTTACCGCAATTACATTGTCGTCCGGATTGCGGTCGATCAACTTGTCCACTGGATCGATTCCGGCCTGCGCCGGTGGCTTGTCGACCGTAATCGTCAAATCGGTCTTCTCCTGGTCGATCTTGTGCTTCTCGAGATAGAGATACTTCCCGTTGGCATCCAGCACGCCAATGTCGATCCAATCATTCACCGCGATGGCATGTTCCTGTCCGCGGCCGTCGGCGCGAAACTTCTTCGCCTCGACCACCAGATGCACCTGGTATTTTCCGTCCGGCGACTTGACGTAATCGGCTGAAATGGCACGGTTGTCGTACAGCGTGATTGTCCGGAACATGTCCTCAAGCATGTACTGATACTGCGACGGCGTAACCTTCGCGAAGTACGCTTCGAGGTCAAGCGAGGTCGGATATGGCGGCCCCTTGAAAGCGTATTGCTTAAGGAATTCGCGAATAGCTTGGTTGACCTTGTCCTCGCCGATGTAGTCCTGTAGCGCGTACATCACCATCGAACCTTTGCGATAGTGAATGTACCCCTGGTTCTGGTCAACCTTGTAAAGCGGATTTTCTTCATTGCGTTCATTACCGCGCCCGCGGAGATACTGATCCAGTTCGAAGCGCAGGAACGGCTTCATCGCGTCCGCTCCGAAATGATGCTTCATCACCATCAGAGCGGTGTACTGGGCCATGGTTTCGTCGATGGATGTATCACCTTCGACATACGCCGAGATTACCTGGTGCGCCCACCACTGATGGCCGGTCTCATGGGCAGTGACGTAGAAGGGAAGGTTCACCGCGTCGGCCTTGCCGCTGATCTTCGTCAGGAAACCGATGGCCTCCGAGAAGGGAATCGTGTTCGCAAAGGATTCGGCAAAGGTTCCGTAGCGGGGGAACTCGATGATGCGGAGCTGGTGGAACTGGAAGGGGCTGAAGTTCTCGCTGCAATAGGCCAGCGTTTCCTTCATGCTCTCCATCATGGTGTCGATGTCGTACTCGTGGCCGGGCTGGTAGTAGATCTCCAGGTTCACATTCTGCCAACGGTCGCGCCGGACCGCGTAACGACCCGACTGGAAGGAATAAATGTTCAGGATGGGCGCGTCCATCTTGTAGTGGAAGTAGCGCCGTCCGTTCTCGACCCACTCGTTTTGCAGGTATCCCGGAGCGATGGCGATCTGGTCTGGTGAGGTGCTGACGGTAGCTTCGAAGTTGATCCAATCGGCATCGAAACCGACGCTGTTGTACTGGCGCGCGTTCACATCATCGAGTTTCGGCATGCGCCGGGCCTGGTTGAGGCCATGGCGATGACGCGTACTGTCGTCCGTCAGCTCAACTTCCTGTGCGTACCCGATGTAGGGCCCATAACGGTCGTTGAGGAATGTACCGTTCTCGACGATATCGGTATTCGGATTATCGTTCTCGAATCCCGGATTGTCGTACTGCAAATCGTAATCAAGCTGAATGCGGCCATGCGGCGGCAAAGGTGTTGGGAGCTTGTAAAGATAGAAGCCCAGCGCCGGATCTTCGATGATCGGCGTTTGTCCGCCAACAAAACTGAGTTTCTTCACCTGAAGATGCAGGCGGGGCAAGGGGATCAGGTCGACCGGCCAGAGCGTGATGACCACCTGGTCGATAGTGGACGAAGTCTTATTCTCCATCCACATGGTGCCGTGCATGTCGAACGAGCGCTTCTCGGGATAGATGTCGAGATTGGCCGTTACGTCTGTGATGCGCGGCTGCGGCAGGTCCCAATATTGTTTGTACTTCTTTTCGTACTGTGCGCGGGCTTCGTCGACCTTAAACGTCGTGCGGTAGGGATTGAGGATGTGCGTGTTGTAGAAGATGTAGCTGCCCGTACCCACCATCAGGAGCAGGAAAACAGCCACGCCGGCGAACGAAGCCCGCGAGAATCGTTCGACTGCAAGCTTCATGCGTACCCGCCAGCCGCTTTCCGTCCCGCGCACCCATAGCAGGTTAGTCAGGATCGCGAGCAAAATTGCTGCGAAGATCCAGTACACCCGGAACCAGATGAGCGGTTGCAGGAACGGTCCATAGCCGTTGATGTCGGAGTATGCGACTTGCGGTGCCTGGCCAAAGCGGTAAAGGTAATCCTGAAAGCCTGCCGGAGGCAGCGCGATGGTCGCCACAATGTATAAGACCATCACGAAGTGGCCGAGATACTTGTTGTTGACGATGGTCTGCACAAACATCGCGAGCACGCACAAGACGCACAGCGAGGGCAGCCGGTTCAAGAACAGGTCGCGGAAGTACAGGCCGAACTCGTAATGGTGAAATCCCTGGACGGTCTGCACGGTCACGCCAGCGGCCAGAATCAGCAGCACCACCACAACCTGCACCAGCATCAGGGCCAGCAGCTTGGAACAGAACATCACCCAGCGCTGTAGGGGGAAGGCGTCGATTACCTGGTTCAGTTGGGCGTCGCGCTCCTGCCACACCAGCTCGCCGGAATAAAAAATGATGATGGCCAGCGCGAATATACCGAAGCCCGCGCCAGCCAGCTCCAGCATCTGGTAGGTGACCGGGTAGGTGCGGGTAGCCAGCGGATTGTTGATACCTGAAGCCGAGGCCACGGCAAACAGAAATCCCGCCAGCATCAGCACCAGGAAGAAGACGTTCCGTGTGGTCTCCCGGAAGTAGATGCGGGTTAGCGAGAGTAGGTGTTGCAACGACGCAGTCGCGGAAAAGCTCGGGTGCGCGATGGGCAGGGAATCGATGGCCGGAATCGCTTCCTTCTCGTCGATCACCTGCTTGCGCCCGCCTCTCTGGCCCGGATACGCGAACTGGAATTTCACATAGGTTATGGCAAGGCAAATCGCGCCAATGCCGAGCCACAAAGCGCGGTTGGCCAGCAAGATTCCTTGTAGGGGAATCAGCTGAGTGTTGCGCTGGAAAGGAGTCCAGTAGCGGGTCACGCGGTCGATGGCCGCGCCGCCCAAGGGATCGGCCAGGGCCGCACGCACGCTGGTGGTCAGGGCGTTACCGGAGAACTGGCTGACCGTAAAGTAGCCGATCAAGACCAGCACGCTCGCAACGTAGACCGGGAGCATCTTTCGCGAAAGGGTCGCGAGCGCGAAGAAAATTGCCGTCAAGAACAATAGATTGGGAAGAATGTTGATGAGATATGGCTGGAAGTAGGCCGCAACCATCTGCGGCCCAACGCGCGTCTTGTCGAGCCAGGGACTAATGGTGCCGATCCACGCGCCCAGTCCGACGCTGCTGAAGATCAGAATTTGAAGGGCGAAGGCGGCAAGAAACCGTCCACCCAGGTAATCGAGTTTGCTGATAGGAGCGGTGTAAAAGAACACTGCGCTGTTGCTGTCGATATCCTGATACGTCGCCTGACCGGCGATGGCCGCGGTGATGACGATGCCGAAGAAGCAGATGAACGTGATCACCCCATTCAATGCGTAGGGTGAAGTGATCAAAACCTTGCCGCCAGTCCCGAAGTCGACGCTGGCGTTAGCGAAGGCGCCGCCGGACATCAAAACGAACAGCAAGCCGAGGGCGAAAAATACAACGAAGTAGACGTAGGTGGAAATACGCCGCAGGCGCTGCTGGAGGTCGAAGAGGAAGATGTTCGCCAGCATGGGATCAGTTGGCCGGCGGCTCGCCAGCCGCTTCCTGGGTGAAACCCTTGATAGTTGCGAAGTACAGGTCTTCGAGATCCGGAGTGACGGGTTCGAACGCGGCATCAGGCTGCTGGTCGTGCAGAACGTGCAGCAAAGTTTGTCCTCCAACCAGGCGCATCGAGATCACGCGATAGCGTTGCTGTTGTTCCGGCACTTCCGCGCGGGGAATAGCTTTCTTCCACACCCGTCCCTCCAGAGCCGCTACCAGGGTCGCGGGATCACCCGCCGCGTGGACGCGTCCCTGATGAATGATCGCCATGTTGCGGCAGAGGTCGCTTACGTCGGAGACGATGTGGGTGGAGAGAATGACGATGATGTTTTCGCCGATCGCGCTAAGCAGATTGTGAAAACGCACGCGCTCTTCGGGGTCGAGTCCGGCTGTGGGCTCGTCAACAATGATGAGCCGCGGATTTCCCAGCAAGGCTTGCGCGATGCCGAAGCGCTGCTTCATGCCTCCGGAAAAGCTGCCGAGCGGCTTACGGCGATGCTCCCACAAGTTGGTCTGCCGCAGCAGAGTAGACACCACCTCGCGACGCTCGCCGGCATTCTCGATACCTTTCAGCGCAGCAAAATGCGTGAGCAGGCTCTCGGCGCCAACTTTGGGATAGAGTCCGAACTCCTGCGGCAAATATCCCAGCAGCTTGCGCACGTCGTCCTTTTGCCGCAGAACGTCGAGGCCATCCAGCCGCGCGCTGCCGCTGTCAGCCTCCTGTAGAGTGGCCAGAGTTCGCATGAGGGTGGACTTGCCGGCACCGTTGGGGCCGAGCAAGCCAAACATACCTTGTGGGATCGACAGGGAAACATCCTGCAAAGCCTGGGTCCCGTTGGGATAGCGCTTGGAGAGGTTTTCGATTTGTAGTTGCATCGTGGCCGTCTGATACTCGATACGAGGGATTTGCGAAGGTTGTTCCGGGAAAAGCTACGTTCTTTTAACACGGGAGAAGACCGGATGGCACTCAGAAATCCAAAATTTGCCTCGGGCGTAAGTAAAAACGGGTTCTATCGCACATCGTCGTTTACGCCTGCGGGTTTACAAAACTTATGTTTTCTTAACAGAGCTTCGTTTCACGATATGTTTAGGTAGTTGATGGGACCGTGCGCATGATGAAGCCAATCCGATTCTTGCCTGTCACTTTCGCTCTTCTCGCGGTGATCTCTTGCAGCCTGATCGCTCCGCAAAGTTGCGCTGCCCAGCAGGCGGACGCCGCGCAGCAGTCAAACGCGCCCAGGCATTCGCGAGCCGTCGGCACGGTCAAGTCGATTAACGGAAATACCATCACGCTCACCACGGATAGCGGTTCAGAGATGACGGTCGTGATTGGGCCGACGACACGTCTGGTTCGGCTGCCTCCGGGGCAGACCGATCTGAAGAGCGCGCCTGCCATTCAGTTGAGCGACGTGCAGGTTGGCGATCGCATGTTGGCCGGGGGAACGGCGTCTGACGACGGCAAATCGCTGACCGCAACATCCGCCGTGATCATGAACAAAGCTGACGTAGCTGAAAAGCAGCAGCACGATCGCGAGGAATGGCAACAGCACGGTACGGGCGGCGTGGTGAAGGCCGTTGATCCGTCAGCGGGAACCATCACGTTGTCGACGGGAACATTGGGAGCGCCCAGCACGCTGCTGTTGCACATCTCCAAAGACACGATTATCCGCCGCTATGCCCCCGATTCGGTGAAGTTCGACGATGCGAAGCCGGGAACGTTGGAGCAGATTAAGGCTGGCGATCAATTGCGCGCCCGCGGCACGAAGAGTGACGATGGCAAGGAAATGACGGCCGCAGAAATTGTCTCCGGTAGCTTCCGCAGTATTGCCGGCCTGGTGGTATCAACGGATGCGGCCGGCAACACCATCACGGTGACCGATCTGGCGAACAAGCGGCCGGTGACGCTGAAGATTGGTCCTGACTCGCAAATGCACAAGCTGCCGGAGATGTTTGCGCAGCGTATCGCCATGCGCCTGAAAGGTGGCGCTGCTGCCGGCGGAAGTGCGGCTTCGAATGCCGGTGCTCCGAGACCTGCGGGCGCGACGGGGGGTGGCCCTAGTGGCGGCGTTGGACGTGGTGGAGGTGCCGGTGGGGGACGCCCTGGCGGCGCGCCAGATTTTCAGCAGATGTTGAGCCGCATGCCGGCAGCGACTCTTGCAGACATGAAAAAAGGGGATGCCTTGATGATCGTGGCTACCGAAGGGAGCGACACGTCTCCGTCGACCGTGATTATCCTACTGAGCGGGGTCGAACCGATTCTGCGCGCAGCTTCTCCGAGCCAGGCCAGCACCATTCTTTCGCCCTGGAATCTGTCGGCAGGGGGAAATGGTGGAACGGGAGACGCTCCGTAACGGAATAGATATTACGACGGTACTTTCTGTTTCATAAAGGCTTGAAAACCACTCATGCGTTTGTACGTCATAGTTCTTTGCATCTCAATTTGTTCCGCCGCTTCTTTTGCGCAGACTTCATCCGGCACGCTGCGCGGCAAAATTACCGATCCTTCGGGCGCAGTAGTTCCGGAGGCGCGCATCACTGCTACCGGTAAGGATGGCAAATCAGCTAATGCGGTTACGAACCATCAAGGAATATATGAAATCCGCGGATTGGCAGCTGGCGGCTACAACGTTGCGACAGCAGCCAAAGGCTTCGCGGTCGATCAGGAAGCCGAAGTCCAGATAAACCCTGGGCAAGTGCAGGAACTCGACATCCAATTGCAGATCGAGGTGGAACAGCAGCATGTCGAGGTGCAGGAAGAAACACCGACAGTCAGCGTTACTCCTGAAAATAGCGCCAGCACAATCGTCCTGAAGGGAAAAGATCTGGACGCGCTTTCGGACGATCCGGATGAGTTGGAGTCGGAGCTACAGGCCCTGGCTGGACCGTCCGCCGGGCCGAATGGCGGCCAGATCTATGTAGATGGCTTTACTGCGGGACAACTTCCGCCGAAGTCGGCGATTCGCGAAATCCGCATCAACCAGAATCCGTTTTCCGCCGAATATGACAAGCTCGGCTACGGACGCATCGAGATATTCACCAAGCCGGGTACCGATCAGTATCACGGCCAATTCATGCTGAACGGGAATTCGTCAGCCTTCAACTCGCTGAACCCGTTCATCACCGAGACGCCCGGCTACTATTCAGAAATCTTTAACGGTAACGTCAGCGGTCCGCTCGGCAAGAAGGCATCGTTCTTCTTCACCGCCCAGCAGCGCGATATCGACAACGTAAGCGTGATTGTGGCCCAGGTGCTGGGTCCGGGCAACATCATTACTCCTTATAACGCGACCGTGCCCAGCCCGCAGAAGCGCCTCAACATCAGCCCACGCGTCGATTTCCAACTTTCTCCGAAGAACACCCTTACGATTCGCTACCAATATTCGCAGAACACCGAGACCAACGAGGGTATCGGCGGATTTTCATTGCCGACGACCGGATACAACTCCCACAGCACCGAGAACACGGTGCAGATCAGCGACACGCAGGTCATCAGTCCGACCATCGTGAACGAGACGCGCTTCCAGTTTATTCGCGACAGCGATACCCAGACGCCGTTGAGTACTGACCCCACGGTACTGGTGCAGTCCGCATTCACCGCCGGCGGCAGCTCGCAGGGAACCGTGGTCAGCAATCAGGACCACTACGAGTTGCAGAACTACACCTCCATCGCCCACGGCAAGCATTTCATTAAGTTTGGCGGAAGGCTGCGCGGGACGGTGTTCTCCAGCAACGAAAACTCAAACTTCAACGGTTCTTATAATTTTTCTTCAATCAACGCCTACCAGATCACGATTGCGGGCATACAGGAAGGGCTGACCCCGGCAGAGATTCGAGCCCTCGGCGGCGGCCCCAGCCAGTTCTCGTTGGTGACCGGTCAGCCGCTCTCCGATGTGTCGATGATCGACATCGGACTTTATGCCGAGGACGAGTGGCGCATTCGTCCGAACATTACTCTAAGCTATGGACTGCGTTACGAGACCCAAACAGGAATTCCGTATGAGGGCGACTGGGCGCCGCGCGTCAGCCTCGCCTGGGGACTGGGGCACAGCAAGACTGCTCCAAAGACCGTAGTGCGCGGCGGGTATGGCATCTTCTATGATCGCTTCTCCTACGACTATCTGTTACAAGCCGAACGCTTCAACGGCATTACGCAGCAGCAGTATGTTGTCGCCAACCCAAATTTTTATCCTGCCATCCCAACGCCCGCGGAATTAGCACAGCTGTCCACTGCCTCGCCGACCGTGTATCAGGTGCAAAACAATTTGCACGTTCCTTACACCATGGAAGCCGCGATCAGTCTAGAGCGTCAGGTCACAAAGAACGCCACGATTTCCGTGACCTACCTGAACTCGCGCGGCGTGCATCAGCTGATCCTGCGAAATGCGAACGCGCCGTTGCCGGGCACGTACGATCCCAATAATCCTGATAGCGGCATTCGGCCGCTGGGCAACAACACCAACGTCTACCAATACAACTCGGGTGGCGTCTTCGAGCAGAACCAGGTCATCGTGAATGGCCGCCTGAGCGTCGGCAAGGCCGTTTCGCTCTTCGGCTTCTATGCGCTTGGCTATGCGAATAGTGACCTCGGCGCGGGCGGCGCTTACGTCGCTTCGGCTGGCGGCGGAGGATTCGGTGGAGGCTTTGGCGGCGGAGGCGGCGGTTCGCCGCAGTTCGTGATGAATTCCTACGATCCTGGTGAGGATTACGGGCGGGCAACCTTTGACGTTCGCAATCGCGTTGTTGTAGGCGGAACGATTGCGCTGCCCTACGCGTTGCGGTTGAGTCCGTTCATCATTGCGAATTCCGGATCGCCCTTCGACATCATCGTGGGCCAGGATTTGAATGGCGATTCCATCTTCAACGATCGCCCATCGTTTGGCTCCGGATCGGGCGGCACGAATAAAGTTACCTCATACGGAACTTTTAATACTGTGCCGATTGCCGGACAGGCGCTTATCCCGATCAACTACGGAAGCGGTCCCAGCGTTTTTAGTCTGAACCTGCGGCTGAGCAAGTCGTTCGGCCTCGGTCCTAAAGTGCAAGGCCACGCGGCACCAGGTGGACCTCATGGCGGCGGGGGTGGACCCCATGGCGGAGGCGGTCTAGGTGGGCGCGGTCTCAGCGGGGGAGGCGGAGGGCCGTTCACCTTTGGCAACGAGACCAATCGTAAATACAACCTGACGTTCAGCGTCAGCGCTCGCAACCTGTTGAATAACGTGAACTATGCGTCTCCGATCGGCAACCTGGACTCGCCCCTGTTCGGCACATCGAACGCGCTCGCTGGCCCACCGTTTTCGTCCGGCTCGGCCAGCCGGAGAATCGATCTCCAGATGCTGTTCTCGTTCTAATGGGAACCGTGACGATCAGTCTTGTTTGTCGTCCATCCGCGCTGACTGGCCAAACAAATTGCTGAAAAGTCGGCAATTCTCAATTTTCGGTAGAGCTAGCCTTTAGGCTAGCGTCTAAAGCGCTTTACTGACGTTGCGAGTCGGCTTTCAGCCGACGGCATAACTCCTATGTGCGGATTTTCTCAGCAGACGGTGAGGCGTCGTCGAGTTAGGCCTGTCTTAAGCCATGCTCCGCGGGCTGTCTTTGCGGTTCTTTCGCCTGCATGTTATTCTTATTGCGTAACAACATACGATAAAAAGAGTAGGAGCGCAGCCGATTCAGTGTTAGCCCGAGAGAAAAAAGCCGCCCTGATTGCCGACAACCGCAGAGCCGATAACGATACCGGTTCACCGGAAGTTCAGATTGCCATCCTGAGCACCCGCATTGGCGAGTTGACGGAGCATTTCAAGACGCACAAGAAGGATCACGCCTCCCGGCGCGGACTTCTTATGATGGTGAGCAGGCGTCGCAGCTTGCTTGATTACCTCAGAAAGTCTGATACCGAACGCTATAAGGCCGTTATTCAGAAGCTCGGAATCCGCAAGTAGTTATTGTATTTGCGGATCGCCGAGGAATCGTCTTTCAGGCGTTTTATCGCCCGGGCCCAGCAAAACCGGTATCGAATACTTCGATCCAGCGTTGCCATCCTCGGGTTCAGACGTTCAAAGTACTCGGGCGCAAGGTGCGCCCATAATATTCGTCCAGCTTCTCTCGGCTGACGTGCGTATCACTCCATCTCACATTGTCGTGGCCGAGGTTTGAAAGGGTACGGCTTCAGCCGTGCCGCCAAGTCGCACATAGCGACTGGCCTTTAAACGCTGAGGCTGTTACCCCAGCGATATCAGGTTGAACCTGCACGGCACGCCTGAAGGCATGCCCCTTCGACCCGGAAACGGCGGCTCTGACAGCTGCGCTCAAACGGAAGGATCTAGGAAATGAATGAAGAAATGACCGCCTCATTGCATGGCGTCAATAAACAGGAAGTAACGGTCGAGCTGCACGGCGGCAAGTCCATACACTTTGAAACCGGCAAATTGGCCAAGCAGGCGCACGGCTCCTGCATTGTTCGCATTGGCGACAACGTTGTTCTGGCGACGGCCTGCGCGAACCCCGACCCCCGCGAAGGCATCGACTTCTTCCCCCTCACGGTTGATTATCGCGAATACACCTACGCCGCGGGACGCATCCCCGGCGGCTTCATCAAGCGTGAAGGACGTCCCAGCGAGCGCGAGATTCTTACCAGCCGGCAGATCGATCGCCCCATCCGGCCGCTCTTTCCTGAAGGTTTCCGCTGCGAGACCCAGGTCATCGCCATGGTGCTCTCGGCCGACACCACCAACGATCCCGACGTCGCCGGCATCAACGGCGCCTCGGTCGCTCTCAGCGTGTCGGACATTCCGTTCCATGGTCCGATCGGCGCAGTTCGAGTAGGCCAGGTTGATGGAAATTTCGTCATCAATCCCACCTATGACGAGCAGCGCGCGGGCAAGTTGAACCTCATGGTGGTTGGCACCGCCGACGGCATCGTGATGATCGAGTCGGGCGCCAAGGAAGTTTCGGAAGAGACCGTGGTCCAGGCCATTGAATTTGGACACACCGAGATCAAGAAGATTTGCGCTGCCATCAGCGACTTGGCAAAGAAGGTTGGCAAGGCGAAGCGCAAGGTTGAGCCAGTCGTTACCGACGAGGCTTATCTGTCTGAGTTGCGCTCGAAGTTTGGCGACAAGCTGCTGGACGCCGTCAACACCGAGACGCATCCCAAGAACGAAAGCTATGCGTTGATCAAGCAGCTTAAGGACGAAATAAAGTCTTCGGTACCCGAAGACGACGAAGTCGCGCGCAAGAAGGCGACCAAGTACTTCGACCTGCTGCGCGAACAGATCTTCCGCGAGCAGGTGATCAAAGAGAAGCGTCGTCCGGATGGCCGCAAGTTTGACCAGATCCGCGATATCTGGATTGAAGTCGGCGTGCTGCCTCGGACCCACGGTTCATCGATTTTCACCCGCGGTGAAACCCAGGCTCTGGTGACCACCACGCTTGGCACTGGCGAAGACATGCAGCGGTTGGAGGCTTTCGAAGGCGAAGCCAAGAAGCGCTTCATGCTGCACTACAACTTCCCTCCGTTCTCGGTAGGCGAAGTTGCGTTCCTGCGCGGCGCCGGACGCCGCGAGATCGGTCACGGCGCCTTGGCTGAGCGGGCAATTTCCGCCGTTCTGCCGAACGAAACCGATTGGCCTTACGCGATGCGCGTCGTCTCCGACATTCTGGAGTCGAACGGATCATCGTCAATGGCAACCGTTTGCGGCGCCTCGCTCAGCTTGATGGACGCGGGCGTTCCACTGAAGGCATCTGTGGCCGGCGTGGCCATGGGCTTGGTGAAGGAAGGCGACGACTATGCCGTCCTGACCGACATCGCCGGCGCTGAAGATCATTACGGCGACATGGACTTCAAGGTTGCCGGCACGCGCGATGGCATCACCGCCTTGCAGATGGACATCAAGGTGATGGGCATCACCGCGCAGATTATGCGTGAAGCGCTGGAACAGGCGCGCGGTGGACGACTCTTTATCCTCGACAAGATGAACGAGATCATTCACGAGCCGCGCACCAAGGTCAGCGAATTTGCGCCGCGCTTCTACACCCTTCAGATTCCGACCGACAAGATTCGCGATCTGATTGGACCGGGTGGCAAAGTGATCCGCGGGATCATCGAAGCAACTGGCGTCAAGATCGACGTGGAAGATACCGGCAAGGTCAATGTTTCGTCCAGCGATCAGGCGGCGGCTGCAAGAGCGTTGCAGATGATTGGGGACATCACAGCCACGGCTGAGGTAGGCAAGACGTATCTGGGCAAAGTCACGCGACTGGCTGACTTCGGCGCATTCGTCGAAATCATTCCCGGCACCGATGGCCTGCTGCACATTAGCGAAGTCGCCGAACATCGCATTAACGATGTGCGCGACGAGCTGAAAGAAGGCGACCAGGTCCTGGTGAAGGTGCTGGCCGTCGAGGGTAACCGCATCAAGCTGTCGCGCAAGGCCATCCTGAAAGAGCAGCGCGCCAAGATGGGCGGCGGAGAAGCTCCCCCTGAGGGCGGCGACGGCGAGGTCACGGGCGGTGGCGTAACCTTTGAAGGCGGCCACGAGCGCGCCGACGAAGCCAGCGCGGAACCGAACTTCAATCGCGATGGCGAGCGCCGGGAACATGCCGGCAGCCGTCCGGGCGGAGGACGTGAAGGTGGCCGCGGAGGCCGTCCCGGCGGTGGTGGTGGCCGTGGTGGCGATCGTGGTCGCGGACGCGGTCCGAGACGCTAATCACCCAGCATTGAGAAAGCTAAAGGAGGGCAGAGATGCCCTCCCTTTTTATTGCGCGACTTTACTACGCGACGACCTGCTATTTGATGGGATGCAACGGGCCGGTGCGATCCTGCCACTCTTCGTGCCAGGCCATCTGGATTGCTTCCAGCTTGCCTTCGGTTGACGCTTTGGGATCGTCAACAAAAATTGGCAGTTCGGTAACGTAACGATGAAGGTCGGTGAATCGCACCTCCAGCGGGTTGACGGTTGGAAACTTGTCGGTCAAGGCGATTCCGATATCTTCAGCGTCGTCCCATTTCAATTCCGCAGCCATAACGATCTCCTATCTTAGTGTCCAGCGCCCTCGGAAACGTAATTCCTGTTCCATGCCGGAATTTCCACTACTACTTCGCCAGGCTTTTCGATTACCGTCTGACATCCCAATCGCGAGTTGAGTTGCAGGTCCGCAGCCATGTCCAGACGGTCCGCTTCATCATCGTCCATTTCGTTAAGTAATTCCTTGCCTCTTTTTACCACGACATGGCACGTGGTGCAGGCACAGTTGCCGCCGCAGGCATGCTCCAGATGCAAGCCGAAATTGAGCGCCACATCCAGAATCGACTCCGGCTTGCCGTGGTCCAGGTAAGGCAGCTTGCCATGTTCGAACTCGAAGCTCTTGTTGTCGGGAAGAAATGTCACGCGAACGGTATTAGGCGGAAGGGCTTCAGCCGTAGCCGCCGCGCCGCCGCCATTTTGGATTTTTTCGTCTGCCATAAATTCGTTTCTGCGATAGAGCGCAACCGTTACTTGATTTCGGCTTGCGCAATCGGATGCGGGGATGCCGGTCCTTCGCCCACATCGGCCGTAGCCATGTTCTGGCCCTTGAGAGCCGCGCCCACCGCGGAATCCATCATCAGCTCAGCCAGGCGCATCGTGCCCTGGTTCAGCGTATCGATGGCACTGCGGATCGCCTGATAATCGTCTTCCAGCATCACCGCGCGCAGCGCCGTTTCCATTTTGCCGATGCTGCTTCGCTCCTGGCTGGACAGCTGCTGCCATGCCGGATTGTTTCGTCCCTTTTCGAGCGCCGCCAGCATGGTCTCGGCTTCGTTGCGCGCCTCGATCACCTGCCGCTTATGAAAATCGTCCTCGGCATAATCGAACGACTCGATGATCATGTTCTCGACCTGCTCATCGGTTAAGCCATAGCTGGGCTGCACTTCGATCTCGGCCTCCTTGCCGCTGCGCAGTTCCCGCGCAGAAACGTGCAGAATTCCGTTGGCGTCAATCAGGAATTTTACTTCGATGCGCGGCAGCCCGGCCGGCATCGGTGGAACGCCCTTCAGATCAAAGCGCGCCAGAGAGCGGCAATCTTTCGCCAGTTCACGCTCGCCTTGGAGGACGTGAATGGCAACGTTGGTCTGGCCTTCAACTCCGGTGGTGAAATGTTCGGTCGCCGAAGCAGGAATGGTGGAGTTGCGATGAATGATCTTTGCCACCACGCCGCCCAAGGCTTCAATGCCCAGAGACAGCGGCGTGACATCGAGCAGCAACATTTCCTTGGTGGCTTCCGAGCCGCCGGACAGAATGTTGGCCTGAACGGCTGCGCCCAGCGCGACCACTTCGTCAGGATTCAGATCGCTATGCGGCGTGCGCTCGAAAAGTTCTTCGACCAGCTGGCGGACACGCGGAATCCGCGTCGACCCACCGACCAATACGGCTTCGTCGATCTGCTTTGGGGTCAGCCCCGCATCTTTGAGTGCCTGACGTACCGGTCCGATGGTGCGATCGATCACTGGCTGAATCAATTGCTCAAACTGCTCGCGGGTGATTTCGCGTTGGTAGCGCTTGCCGCCCGGCAGCTCCACATCCAGCAACGTTTTGTCGTTTGCCGACAGCGCAATCTTGGCTTCGATCACCGACTTGCGAATCGCCTGCACGATTTCCGCATTGCGGCGCACATCCACGCCTTGATCGCCTTGAATGTCGTCCAGCGCAATTGCGATCAGCAGGTTGTCGATATCGTCGCCGCCCAGATGGGTGTCACCATTGGTCGCGATGACCTCGAAGATCCCCTCGTGCAGCTTGAGGATCGAGATGTCAAAGGTCCCGCCGCCGAGGTCATAGACTGCGACCGTGGCTGTTTCTCTCTTGTCGAGCCCGTAGGCCAGCGCCGCAGCCGTGGGTTCGTTTACCAGTCGCAGGACCTCCAGGCCTGCGATGCGGCCAGCGTCCTTTGTGGCTTGCCGTTGCGCATCATTGAAATACGCGGGCACGGTGATGACTGCCTTCGTGACCGGCGACCCAAAATAACGCTCAGCGTTACGTTTCAGCTGGCGCAGGATCAAGGCAGAAACTTCCGGCGGCGTGAAGGTCTTTTCGCCCAGCTTGATGCGAAGGACTTCGCCGGCAGCCAAGTCGTCAGCCAAGCGAAAAGGGAAGAGCTTCAGTTCGTCGCGCACGTCCTCGACGCCCCGGCCCATCAGGCGCTTTACGCTGTATACCGCGTGGTCGGCCGTCTCGATCAGAAACTTGCGCGCGGCATTGCCGACAACGATCTGTCCGTTGGCATCAAGCGCCACCACGGAGGGCAGCAGATGCGAGCCATCCTCGCCAGGTATCACTACCGGGCGGTCATCTGCCATATACGCCACCAGCGAATTGGTGGTCCCAAGATCGATTCCAACTATGCGGTCGTTAGACATCGTTTTCAATCACGCTTTTCGCTTCTCGCTCTTCGCCAAATCGAGATCCTCATCACCTTACGCGTTCTGGCGAAAAGCGAATGGCGAATAGCGAACTGCGGCTACTCCAACACCTCATCAATATCGCGCAGCAGATTTCGCAGATAGGTGCGGCGGTTCAACACGTCCACCATCTTGTCGCGCACCGCGATACGATCTTCTTCCAGCACAGCAGCGTTCTGCTCAGACCGATCGAGCAGGCCGTCCCATTCGTTCCATGCCGTGTGCAACTCCTGCATCATGCCGTCGTACTTGGACTGCAACTGCTTGCGAGTGTCCTGTAATTCGAGCGCCAGCGTGCGATCCGGCTCGCCCATCTTCGTGTTCATGCGAGCTTCTTCCAGCTGCATGTTCAACTCGAAAACCTGCTCCAGCAAATCCGACGGGACAACCTGCTTCTTGGCTTTGCCCGTTCGCCGCGCTTCTTCGGTCGCCATCTTCGACTGCTCCTCCAGATGAACCCCTTGCAGCCGCAACAAGTACTCGGTTCGCGTGAGAGGATCTTTTAGGGTGCGGTAGGCGTCATTCAGCTGCGAGCTTTGTTCCAGACTCCACTGCTGCTCTTCCACCGTTTTGGCAGCGTTGATGTCCGGGTGCAGGTGCCGGCTGAGGCCGTAGAACTCTCGCTCGAGATTGGCAATGTCCACATTCAGTTTGTACGGCAGTCCGAAGAAAGCGAAATAATCGGCAGGAGCGGGCGGTTGAACCTTGCCACACTGCTGGCAAAACTGCGCCGCGCGCATGGCTCCGCATGACCAGCAGTCAGTCTTGACGGGCTTGCTCGGACTGTCAACCAGAATGCCCGTCGCGGAGAGTTTCTGTTGGTTTTCAAGTGAGGACATAGGTTCGCGTTCGACGGTCTTACTAATTTGCTCTGGGCGGGAGCGATTCAGGTATGTACTGGGTGCCCCAGATCTCGCGTTGTTCGAGATCTGGGTTGCGTCGTGCTCTCCCGGGCACCCACTCGGAGGGCTAAAGCCCAACTCTCTTTGCGCCGATTGCGGCACGAGTAAACTCGTGCCCTGTTACAAATCTCTTACGAGAACGAGGTGCCGCAGCCGCAGGACTTGGTTGCATTCGGATTGTTGAAGACGAATCCCTGCCGCATCAGAGTCTCTTCATAATCGAGGGTCATGCCGCTCAGGTAAATGAACGACTTGGGGTCGATAAAGACGCGAACGTCTTGGAACTCGAAGATACGGTCACGCTCGTGAGGCTGCGTCTCAAAGCGGATGACGTAGCTCATTCCCGAACAGCCTCCACCTTGCACGCCGAGGCGAAGACCGCCGCTGGCCAGCGACATGTTTTCCTTGGTCATCGCCGAGCGGATGTGCGCCACGGCTTTGTCCGTTACCTGGATGCCTTTGATAACCGGGGCCGATTCTGCCGGACTTTCAATATTGACTGTGCTCATGATTTCTCCGCCGGCGGATACAATCGCCGGCATTCAACTCCTTTTTACGCTTCTTGTTCAACCGCAACGCTGTGGGGCTGAGCGGTGAGTTGGGTCTGGTTGTTCTTCTTCTTCCAGTCGCCGATAGCAGCGCGAATCGCGTCTTCCGCCAACACCGAGCAATGGATCTTCACCGGCGGCAGCGCCAGCTCTTTTACGATGTCGGTATTGCGGATCGCGAGCGCTTCATCCACTGTCTTGCCTTTGACCCACTCGGTTGCGAGCGAGGACGAGGCGATCGCCGAGCCGCAACCGAAGGTCTTGAACTTGGCATCCTCGATGATGTTGGTGGTCGGATTCACCTTGATCTGAAGTTTCATGACGTCGCCGCACTCCGGCGCGCCGACCAATCCCGTGCCGACCTCGGTGCTGTTCTTATCCATCGAACCGACGTTCCGGGGATTGGTGTAGTGGTCAAGGACCTTATCGCTATATGCCATGCTTATCTCCTAAATTCCCTGTTTCGCCGGCCAAAAGCCGGCTGGAGCAAAAAATCTATGCCTGCGACGCTGGCCTGAAGGCCAGCTCTACCGTAAATCGCGGACTCGAATTCCTCGTCATCGCACTCAGTGCGTCGGCTCGGCGGCCCACTGCACCTTGGTCAGGTCGATGCCTTCTTTCGCCATCTCGTACAGCGGAGAAAGCTCTCGCAGCCGCTTCACCGTGTCCACCACGCGCTGCGCAACGTAATCCACTTCCGCCTCGGTGTTGAATCGGCCCAGCCCAAAGCGAATCGAACTGTGCGCCAGATCATCGCCCGCGCCCAGGGCCTTCAGCACATACGAGGGCTCCAGCGTCGCCGACGTGCACGCCGATCCGCTGGACACCGCGATGTCGTTGATGCCCATCAGCAGCGACTCACCTTCGACGTAGGCGAAGCTGATATTGAGATTGCCGGGCAGCCGATGCTCCCACGAGCCGTTGATGTAGCACTCGTCCAGCTTTCCCATGATTGCATCGCGCAGCCGGTCGCGCAGCCCAGCCAGCTTCTTCATCTCTTCGGACATTTCAGCCGTGGCGATCGCGCAAGCCGCTCCCAATCCGACGATGCCGGGTACATTCAGCGTTCCAGAGCGCATGCCGCGTTCATGGCCGCCGCCATCGATCTGTGCCACCAGTTGTACGCGCGGATTCTTGCGGCGCACATACAAAGCGCCCACTCCCTTCGGGCCATAAAGCTTGTGAGCTGTAATGGAAGCGATGTCGACGTTGTCTTGAATGACGTGGAACGGAACTTTGCCAATCGCCTGCACTGCGTCGGTGTGAAACAGCACGCCGCGTTCGTGGCAGAGCGCGCCGATTTCGCGGATCGGCTGCAACGCGCCAATCTCATTGTTGGCGGCCATGATCGTCACCAGGATGGTCTTGTCGTCCATGGCACGCTTCAGGTCGTCGAGATCGATGCGGCCGTCTTTCTGCACCGGCAGATAAGTGACGCGGAAGCCATGTTTCTCCAGCCGCTTGCAGGTGTCAAGCACGGCCTTGTGCTCGGTCGACTGGGTGATGATGTGGTTGCCCTTCTCCTTGTACATCTCGGCCACACCCTTGATGGCCAGATTGTCGCTCTCGGTCGCTCCTGAGGTGAAGATGATCTCCTTCGTGGTCGCACCGATCAGCTTGGCGATGCGCTCGCGCGCCTGTTCCACGCCCTGCTCGGCAACCCAGCCGAATTCATGATTGCGGCTGGCAGCGTTGCCATAATGTTCGGTGAAGTAAGGCAGCATCTCGGCCAACACGCGCGGATCGGTCCGCGTCGTAGCGTGATTGTCCATGTAGATGGGCAGCTTCACATCCTTGCTTGTATTTACGGTATTCGTGCTCATTCTTCCGCCATCTCCTATGATTGCTCGGCTTTGCCGGAACTCCATCCAATGGTCGCCAGTTCGGACGCAGGCGACGGTTCCGGTTCGGTCAATTCCCAAATCGTTAGCTGGCTTAAAACTTCTTCAATGCTGCGGCTCACTTTGCGCAGCGGCTCGCGCACGGTGCAGCGGTCGCTCTGGTCGCAGTCGCTGTCGGTGGTGCTGCACGATGTAATGAACAACGGCCCTTCGATAGCTTTGATCACCTCGAAGGCGCTGATCGAGCGCGGGTCGCGAGCCAGCGTGTAGCCGCCATTCGTTCCGTACTGCGAAACCAGAAGGCCCGCCTTGGACAGCCGTTGCAGGATTTTGGCCAGCGCCTCCTGCGGCATGCCGTACATCTCGGCCAGGTCCTTGGCGCTACAGGCGGCTAAGTCGGCGTGCTGCGCCAAATGCCGGAGGGCGATCAATCCGTAGTCGGCTTTCTTGGTCAGCTTCAGCATGAATCTTAGGAATTTGGTGAATAGGCGACCAATTCAGTCGCAAATCAATCTTACGCTGCCGTCGGGAGCGATAGCAACGCTTTTCAGCGAATGAAGAGCTTATGCATTTTCCCGTAACGGGAAGCAGGGGAACGGTTTAGCAATTGGCGACGATTTCGGTCGGAGAGTGAGGTTAGTGGCCGTGCATAACCGAAGTTTGCAAGCTGAAAGTGCCCATGGTTGGCCTGACAGGCTAGAAAACCGTCCTGTTCTCGCCTAGCTGAATTGGGCTGAGCCCGGACTATGCCGCCTGATTTGCGGTGGTGATGGTTTCCAGCCCGTGACCTTTCGGCCCGCGTTCGCGCTGACGCAGCAGGAAAGCCAAACCAAATCCAATGAAGCCCATTACCGTCAGGATCTTCATCATCGCAAGATAGCCTGCGGGATTGGACGCGCTGGCTCCCGCCGCGTCATTGGCCTTGCCTAGGATTTCGTTCAGGCCCGTCATGCCAAGGTTCTGGACCATGGTCATCACACCAAGCGCCGTGCCCAGGGTGCGCTGCGGAACCAGGTACGCGACCGAGGGCCAGATGATGGCCGGCACCAGCGTGAAGGCAAATCCCAGCATTGCCATGGGGACATAGAGCGAAATGTTGGTGTAGGCCATCAGCAGGAACACCGGGATCAGCAGCAGGGTGCCCAGCAACATGATGGTGGCGCGGCGTCCCACTTTGTCAGAGAAGAGTCCGACGATGGGCGTGCCGATCATGGTGAACATGGTGAGCGTGCTCAGCATCCATCCACCCAGCGCCAGCGAGGTGTGCTTGGCATCGACGAAATAGGTGACGGCAAATGTCTCGAACGGGAAGATCGCCGAGTAGAAGACGACACACAGTCCGACGAGGTACCAGTAGGAGAGATTGAAGGCCTTCACATCGGCGAAGACGATCTTGTCCTGCTCGCCTTCGGGCGCCAGCGACGAGGTTTTCTCCGCGCGCACTTCGAGGATGTAGTAACCGACTGCGCCGACGACGCATAGCGCCACGAAGCCGACGCCGATGAGCCAGGGATTTTGCCAGTAGTTATAGGCGCCCCTGGCCCAAGTGGGTGAATTTTGCGCCAGGAAGGTGCCGCCGCGCGCGAGCATCAGGTTGATGCCGAGAGCGAAGCTCAGCTCTTTACCCTTAAACCACTTCGCCACACCGGTGGTGATGGCGACGATCAGCGACTCGGCGCCCATGCCGAAGACGAAGCGGCCGGCGACCATTAAGGGGAAAGCCGCGCCGAAAGCGGTGATGATGGCGCCGATCAGGCACAGCACGCTGAAGATCAACAGGGCCTTACGCGTCCCGATGCGGTCGATCAGGAGCCCGCCCAGTACCACGGTGAAGATATTAGGGAAGCTATAGGCGGCTTGCAGGGTGCCGATGTTCTGGGCGGAAAAGTGAAGTTGCTCCTGCAGCAACTTCGCCAGCGGCTCGAGCGCGTCGTAGAAGTAGTAATTGCCGAACATTGCCAGGCTGAGGAACATCAGCACTAGCCAGCGATAAAACTTCGTGGGTTCCGGACGGCTTTCGCGCGTGGTTTGGGCAACGGACATGCAGAGCGGCCTCAATTCAAGTGAATCAGCAAAGATATCAGAAGAGGGAACGATCAGCACTCAGGTTCCGGGCAGGGGCTGTCAGCTGTCAGCTATCAGTTTTCAGCCGTCGGTCACCGGCTATCAGCATCAGTCATCAGCTATCGGCCAAGAGCTAAGAGCTAATATCCAGGGGACTGGTGAATACCACAGCGTTGCATCAAGGCAGGCTGCATGAACTTCGATATGCAGTAAGCGCGAGGTGATGGTTCAGCGCACGACCTTTAGTCGTGCCGCGCGGGGCGTCCTTCATAAACTGTCATCCCGAGGAGGTCTTCAGACCGGCGAGGGATCTGTTTTTGTTGGCCAGGAAGCAACAGCAGGTCACTCCGCTGCGCTTCGCTCCGGTCGGGATGACAATGTTTTAAAGGATTTGGTCTGGGTGGAGTGGCCTTCAGACCAGAGTCAACTGACAACCGACAACTGCCCACCGACAACTGCTTTACGACCCGATATACCGCGCGTACAAGCTGCGAGCGATTGCGGTGTCGGTCGTGCCCTTGATGATGGCGCGGCCATCGGGGAAGAGTGTCATCTCGTAAGGATCGTGCCAGAACTTGAGGATGAATTCGTTGTGGCGCACCGAACCGTGGGGTGATAAGCGACGCGTGACCTCAGCGAAATCGATTGGCCGCTGGCGTTCGTGGATCTGCACTGAATTACGGCCACACATGGAGATGTGCGGACGGCCTTCGCCAGCGAGATGTACAAAGTCGTGCTGATCGCAGGCGCGGCACCCAGCACGTGGCTTATCGGTTTTGATAGAGGCATAATCGTTCGTCCAGACGTCGTAGGAAAGCAGCGTACGCCGGACTTTATCTCGCGCGCCTACCACGAGCTTCAATGCTTCCGTCGCCGAAACCGAAGCTACGAAGTTGACTGCTGAATTCAGAATGCCGGAGGTGTCACAGGTCTCTACCATTCCCTTGGGCGAATCGGGAAAGACACATGCCAGGCAGGCAGTCTCGCCGGGCAGCACCGTCATGGTAACGGCATAACTCGCCACGCCCGCCGCATAAATCCAAGGCAAACTCTTGCTGACCGCAAAATCATTGATCAGGTATCGAGTTTCGAAGTTATCGGTGCCGTCGAGAATAATTTGAACATCGCCGAGCAGGTCTTCGATATTGTCCGGCGTCAGGTCAGCAGCGTGCGGCTCAACCGTGATTTCAGAGTTGAAGCTCTTGATCTTGCGGGCAGCCGCGATTGCTTTGGGCAGAGATTCGGCGGCGTCAGCTTCATCGAAGAGCACCTGGCGCTGGAGATTGCTGGCCTCCACATAGTCGCGATCGATAATCCGCAGGAAGCCAATTCCGGCCCGGGCCAGCAGCGAAGCCAGAACTGAACCAGTCGCGCCGCAGCCAACGATTGCCACCCTTGCTGACGCGAGCTTCTGCTGTCCCTGTTCCCCGATAGGCTGAAAAAGAACCTGCCGGGAATACCGCTCTGCGAACTCCAACCGTGTTACCTCCTGGTGCCGCAAACCGCACGTCAGACGGGCGTTTATGTCTTGGTCAGTGGATGCCTTCCTTGTTTATTATAGGGACTCCACATCAACTTCGCCTTCCCAGGCCGGGTACGGAAAGGCCGCCGCGATTGCAAGGCGCTGGGGCAGGCTTGCGGCTTGACTCGGCGGATCGGCGTACCTGGTGAGACAAAGGGCTGCTGGCTAATGGGCGTGCTGAAGGGCAGAGTTTGAGGACACCGATCACGTCATCGTTGTGCACGCTCGCCGTTCTTTGCGCTCTCATGTATCTTGCCCCGCCGTGTGTTCAAGCGCAGGCTAATCCAGCCACCGCGGCCGCAGCGCCGATGCAACCGACCCCTCCAGCGGAGCCGAGTCCCCTGAACAAATACCTGGGAAAGACCGTCACCGACATTGAGTTTCGCGGTGTCTCCGGGACCGATGTAGGCGTACTGCGTACGCTGCTCCAGCAAAAAACGAATCAGCCCTTAGACAAGGACAAGCTGCGAGCCAGTCTTCAGGGACTCTATGCTACGGGACGCTTCGCCGCGCTCGACGTGGAAGCCGATCCCAATCCGAAGGGCGTGACCCTGCTGTTCGTGGTCACCGAGAATTACTTCAACGGAGCGATTACCGTCGACGGCACGCCGCAAAAGACTTCTCCCAAGCCGAACCAGTTGATCGCAGCGACCCAGCTCGACTTGGGTGGAGTGTTCACGGAAGAAAACGTGGTTCGCTCGCTCGAGCGCATGAAGAAAGTGATGGCCGACAGCGGGTATTACGAAGCCACGGTCACCTACGAACTGATGCCGGACCGGAAAGATAGCCAGATGGCCATCCACTTTCACGTGGTTCCCGGAGACTTGGCGCACGTCGGACAGGTGACCATCGTTGGCGACACCGGCATTCCACCCGACCAGATTCGTAGTCTCACAAAGCTGAAGTTGGGCGACAGGGTGAAGAACGAGCATGTCACGCGCGCTCTGGAGCGTCTCCGTAAACACTATCAGAAGAATGCTCACCTTGAAGCCCAAGTCTCCCTGACTGATCGTAAATATCATCCCGATTCCAACTTGCTTGATTACGTCTTCCAGGTGGAAGAAGGCCCGACTATCGCAATCAGTACGGAAGGCCAGAAGGTAAGCAAGTCGGAGTTGCAGAAGTTGGTTCCGGTTTATCAGGAAAACTCGGTCGACGACGATCTTCTCAATGAAGGACGCCGCAATCTCCGGGATTACCTGCAAACCAAAGGCTACTTCGACGCCACCGTGGAGGTAGAGCGACGCCCGGTACCAGAGAAAAATCACCTCAACATTGTTTACAAGATCGATCCGGGGATTCGCCACAAACTGACCGCGGTCAAGGTGGAAGGCAACAAGTACTTCGACACTGAATCAATCCGTGAGCGAATGGCGGTGCAGCCCTCAACTCTGCTGCTGCCGAATGGGCGTTTGAGCCAGCGCCTCCTCAGCGAAGATGTGCTGTCGATCAAGTATCTCTACCAGGCTAACGGTTTCCTGAATGTACAGGTGGCAGCCGATCTGGAAGACGATTACGAAGGAAAGAAAAATGAGATGGAGGTGCTGGTCAAGATCGACGAAGGCCCGCAGACGCTGGTTGGCAACCTCAAACTGGAAGGCGTAAGCAGCTTCGCTTTTCAGCAACTCGAAGCCACCCTGAGCACGGCGAAAGGTCAGCCATTCAGCGAAGCCAACGTTGCGGCGGACCGCGATGCGATCACCTATTTTTATTACGATCGCGGTTTTCCCGACGTGCAGTTTGAGTCGGCGGCAACGCCGGCGCCGGGCGAGGCTCAACGCATGGACGTCACGTATAAGGTCACCGAAGGCCAGCGAGTTTTTGTCGACCGGGTCATTGTCACCGGCCTGAATTACACGCGTCCTTATGTGGTGAATCGCCAGATGCGGATTCGCGACGACGACCCTCTAAGCCAGAGCCGTATGGTCGACTCGCAACGCCGACTCTATTCGCTAGGCTTGTTCAACGAAGTAGACATGGCGGTGCAGAATCCGGAAGGCATTGAGCCTTCCAAGGATGTGCTCTTCAATATCCAGGAAGCCAAGCGCTGGACCTTCCGATATGGCGGCGGCATTGAGTTTGCTACCGGCAACATTCCCACCACCAATAATCCCCAGGGCAAGACCGGCGTGAGTCCAAACGGCGTTTTGGAGATCACGCGTCTCAACATGTTTGGCCGCGACCAGACCTTTACCATCAGGGCCCGGGTCGGCCTGCTGACCCGTCGCGGCCTGGTCAGCTACGATGCCCCGCGCCTGTTTCACCGCGAGAATTGGCGAGTCATCGTCAGCGCCCTGTACGACAACACTGCCGATGTGAACACGTTTGCTTCCGAACGACTGGAAGGCACCGTCCAGCTGGAGCAAAAATACAATCGCTACACGACGTTTCTGTACGGCCTCACGTTCCAGCGGGTCGCCGTCGATCCGAACAGCCTGGTCATCGATCCCACGTTGATTGCTCTTTATTCCAAGCCGGTGTTTATCGCCATGCCGACGTTTACGGCGGTGCGCGATCGGCGCGACGACCCCATTAATCCAACGAAAGGAAGCTATAACGCTTTGAACCTTGGGCTGGCCACCAGCGCGTTGGGGTCACAGACAAACTTTGGCCGCGTACTGTTCGACAATTCCAGTTACTACACATTCAAGAAGAATTGGGTTTTCGCGCGCAGAACGCAGATTGGCATCGAGAAGCCGTACGGGACGAACGACTTCATCAACACGGAAAACCTGCCGCCCAACACTTTACCGGTGGAAGCCACCCAGATTCCTTTGCCCGAGTTGTTCTTTTCCGGCGGCAGCAATTCATTGCGCAGCTTCTCCATCAACCAGGCTGGTCCGCGCGACACCATGACCGGCTATGCTATCGGCGGCCAGGGTCTGTTCGTCAATAACTTTGAGATTCGTACGCCTCCGGTGGCGCTGCCGTACGTTGGCAACAATCTGGGGTTCGTGTTCTTTCACGATATGGGAAACGTGTTCGACACGGCTAACCACATCATCAGCGGAATGGTGCGGATCCATCAGGAATCGATTGCGAACTGTGCCACGCCGGGCAGCAAAGTACCTTGCAACTTCAATTACAACCCCCAGGCAGTAGGCATGGGCATCCGCTACAAGACTCCGGTCGGCCCCGTGCGCTTCGATCTGGGCTACACCCTGAACCCCACTCGTTACCCGGTGCAGGAGCTGAACGAAACGGAGTCATTGCGACGGATCAACGTATTTTTCAGTATTGGACAAACGTTCTAATGAGACGAGTATTACAAATCGCACTTGGAGTTTTGTTGCTGTTGTCAGCGGCAGTAGTGCCGGCATTTGCCGGTGAACGAATCGACGGAGTAGTCGCCACGGTGAATCGCCGCCCCATACTTCGTAGTGACTGGGATGAAGCTGTCTGTTTCGAAGCATTCATGCGGCAGACACCTGTGAACATGGTGACGCAGGAGGAACGTACCTTGGCCTTGCAGCGCCTGATCGACAGGGAACTGCTGAAGGCGCAGATGTTCGACGCGCAGCTGTTGGAGCCCAGCGAAGATGCTTTGAAGCAGGACGTGGCGAAGTTGCGGGCGCAAGTTCCGAACGGAAATGACGATGCCAGCTGGCAGAAAACTCTTGCCGCCTATGGCCTGGACGAAGATGTTTTGCAGGAACATCTGCGCAGCGAAATGCAGGTCATGAATTTCGTGGAGGTGCGGCTGCGCCCCAATGTTCACGTGCAGCCGGAAGAAGTCGAAGCCTACTACAAGGATCAGCTCCTGCCCGATTTGCAGAAACAGGGAGGAAAGCCGATCCCGCTGGAGCAGGTCGAGCCCAGGATTCGCGAACTGCTGACGCAGCAGCGCATGGACGAACTGCTGGATGCGTGGCTGCATAACCTGCGGCAGCAGGCCGAAATTCATAGCAACGTGACGATTCCTGGAGTGAATGCGCCAGCCGCTCCGGCGCGGGCGTCCGGCCTTAACTGAGAATGGCGGAAGAAGCGAAAAAGCGGCACTCGCACAAGCGCTACTGGATAGCCGCGGTCGCAGGAGTGTTTCTGCTGGCCATCGTAGCTGCCCTGGCCTGGTATCTGCGCAGTCCGCAATTTGAGGATTTGGTTCGACGCAAGGTCATCGCCACGCTGGAGGATGCCAGTGGCGGCCGCGTCGATCTCAAAGCTTTTCGCTGGAACTTGTCGACGCTTACCTTTCAGGCTGATGGCCTGACGATTCACGGCCTGGAAGCTCCCGACCAACTGCCGTATGTGCATGTCGATCATATGCTGGCGCGGCTTCACATCATTTCGTTTGTGGAGCGCCAGGTCAGTCTCGAGTACGTTGAAGTTCAGCGACCGGTTATCCACGTCATTGTCTATCCCGATGGAACTACCAATGCACCGGAGCCCGCGATACGCCAGCCGGGCAGTAAGTCTACGATCCAGGAGCTGTTCAACCTGGCGGTCTCGCGTGTCAACATCCACCAGGGCACGCTGCTGTTGAATGAGCGCAAACTTCCGCTCGACTGTTCGGCCAACGACATCCTCGCCTCCATGACCTATGACCACCTTGCTGAACGCTACGATGGCTCGGTTCAGGTGGGGAAAATTGATGCCAAGTACCAGGACTTCCGCGATCTCCCGCTGCGGGCTGACTTGCAGTTTAGCCTGTGGCGAGGGAAAGCCGATATTAAGTCGCTGAAGATTACGTCTGAGGATTCCACGCTACAGGCCAGCGGCCAAGTCACCGACTTCCGCTCTCCGCAATTACAGTTAACCTTCGCCAGCACCGCAAATCTGGCGCAGCTGGGAGCGATTGCGAGGGTCTATCCGCTGCGTGCTGGAACCGTGATTCTGGGCGCGTCGGGAAGTTACTCCGAGGCCGCTGGATATGCCTCGCGCGGCCGCATCGCCTTTCGTGACCTCGACTATCTCGACAGTGGAATCGCAGTGCGAAAAGCGAACCTCAACGCTAACTTCTCATTCGAGAACGATGTCCTCCGGCTGAGCCAGATCGCCGCGCGTGCCTTAGGTGGGCAGATCACGGGAGAGGCAGAGATCAAGAATCTGCTTCCGACGGCTCCTGTTCCTGAAGCAACACCTGCGTCGGGGAAAGTGGCTTCCGCTTCGAAAGCCGGCGCGGACAAATCACGTAAGCAAAACGCTTTGGCCGGCCGCTCTGCTGAAACTCCGGTGCAGCAAGGATCAGCGCGTTTGCGCCTGGCCGGCGTATCGCTGGCAGAGGTCGCGCGTATGGCTTCGTCGCGGTCGTTGCCTCTGGATAAACTCAATGCCGCAGGCAGCCTGACCGGCTCCGTGAACCTGGCGTGGAAGCAAGCGCTGGCCGACGCTAGTGCCGATCTCGCGCTCGACGTCGCCGCGCCGAAGCAACCCTCGGACTATCAGCTCCCAGTAAACGGCAGCTTGCGCGGACGTTACAGCGTGAGAGCGGAACGCATCGATCTATCGGCGCTGAACCTGACGACGCCGCACACTCGGCTGGACGCAACCGGAACGATGGGCGCGACCACCGCCGCTCTTAACCTCAATTTATCGAGCGACAATCTGACGGAATTTCAGCCGCTGCTTTCGGCCATGGGCAACGCTCCGCTCCCGGTCGAACTCGCCGGATCGGCTAACTTCAAGGGCACCTTGAACGGCCGGCTGAGCGCCCCCGATCTTGCTGGTCACCTACAGGCTACGAATTTCACCTACCTCTATACCTCGACTACAAAGCCGGCTGCATCGATGCCTACGCCACCACCGAAGAAGAGCTCGTGGTTTCATCGTGCCTCCGCGCCTCCGCCTCCACCGCAGCCGGTTACCACAACTCGACGTATTCATATCGATCAATTCTCCGGCGACGTTCGCTATTCGCAGTCCGAAATGGCACTTCATCATGCCGTCCTCGACGAGGGCGGTGCGCAGCTTACAGTGGATGGAACGACAGCGCTGTCGAACGGCGACTTCACTGACAACTCGCAGTTCCACATACAGGCAGCAATTCATAACGGCGATGCTGCGTCATTGCAGCGTGCCGCGGGATGGAATTATCCCGTGGCGGGCAAGCTGAACTT
This sequence comes from uncultured Acidobacteriaceae bacterium, assembly GCA_963769235.1. GTDB lineage: Bacteria > Acidobacteriota > Terriglobia > Terriglobales > Acidobacteriaceae > Bog-257. The sequence goes on from CAVYKW010000003.1 coordinate 62,487, forward strand.
CACGCTTCAGGCTTCGGGGACGCTCGCTGATCCTCACGGGCACGGCTCGATTTCGTTGGCAGAAGGTGACGCTTACGGAAGGCCGATCAAATCCTTCACCTCAAAAATCGTATTTGCCAACCGCGCTGCCCAGTTGGACGATATTCATCTTCAAGCCGCACGCGGAACCGTCGCCGGATCGGCGGCCTACAACTGGCACACCGAGAGCGTCAACTTCGATCTCACCGGACACAGCATCAATCTGGCCGACATCCCGGAGGTTCAGAACCCGCACTTGCAGGTCGCCGGCATAACGGATTTCACCGCGAAGGGCTCAGGCACCTCGGAAAAGCCGGTGGTCAATGCTCACGTTCAGGTCTCCGACCTGGTGCTGAACGGGGATCCGATTGGCAGCATCACGGCCGATGCGGTGACCCACGGCAGGCAAATGCAATTGACGGCGCACTCCAACTTCCCGACGGCTAGCCTTTCGCTTGACGGCAATGTGGACCTGGAAGGCGAGATGCCCGGCAAGGTGAACCTAAAATTCACCGCGCTCGACGTCAATCCGTTCCTGCCTGTACAGATTCGTGGCCAGGTTACGCATCACGCGTCGCTGGGTGGTGAAGCTGAACTGTCAGGACCTTTTCGCCAGCCCCGACAGTTGAGTGGCAGCCTGCATATCAGGGAATTTTCCGTCGAGGTGGAACATGTTCCGCTGAAGAGCGACGGCCCTGTGGATCTGGCCTTCGCGAACGGCATTGTGAGCGTGCAGCACTGCGCCTTGGTGAGCGAAGATACTCGCTTCACTCTTGCCGGAACGATGAGTCTGGAGGATGAGCGTCGGCTGGACCTGCGCGCCAACGGTTCGTTGAACCTTAAACTGGCGCAAACCATCAATCCCGACCTTACCTCCTACGGTACAGCCAGCCTTAATCTCACTATCAACGGGACTGCGGCAAGTCCCTTGATGAATGGACGTGTCGAGGTGGAACATGCCGGCGTCTCGATGATCGACCTGCCTGCCGGTTTGGGGGATGTCAACGGAACGTTGATCTTCAACCAGCATCGTTTGGAAATTGAGAAGCTGACCGGCCGCATGGGTGGTGGTCAGGTGAAGCTTGGTGGCTACGTTACTTACGATCGCATTCTGGGTTTCGACCTAACTGCCGATGGCACAGAGATTCGCTTCCGTTATGCCGGCATCAGCGTCACTTCCAATCAGGATCTACACCTGGTGGGAACCTGGGACAATGCGAGCCTGACCGGCAACGTTACCGTCACGCGCTTTGCGCAAATTCCTTCCAGCGATTTGCAGTTTGTTCTGGCGCAGGCATCATCGCCGGCGCGAATTCCTGACCCCAAATCGCCGCTTAACAATTTGCATCTCGAAATTCGAATTCTTTCCACGCCTGAGTTGACCGTGCAAACTTCGCTGGCCAAGCTTTCGGGCGACGTGGACTTGCGACTGCGTGGCACCGGAGCGCGGCCGGTGTTGCTGGGCCGCATCAACATTGCCGAAGGCGACATCAAGGTTGCAGGCACGAAATACCACCTGGAACGCGGCGATATTACGTTTCTTGATCCGGTGCGCATCGACCCGGTGCTCGATGTGGAAGCCACCACTCGAGTTCGCGACTACGACATCACCATCGGTCTGCACGGCACGCTTGAGCGCCTGAACACCACGTACCGCTCTGATCCGCCGCTGTCGGCCGACGACATCGTGTCGCTGCTGGCTTTCGGCCGTACCCAAACCGAGAGCGCGATGGGTGGAACTTCGTCGCCTGGCTTCGCCGAGAGCGCGTCCGGCGCATTACTGAGCTCGGCCATCAATTCGGCGACCGCAAACCGCGTCTCGAAAATCTTTGGCTCCAGCATTATTCGTATTAACCCGTCCGTTGGCGGCCCGGACAACGATCCCAACGCGCGCCTTACGGTTGAGCAGCAGGTCTCCAGTAACGTCACCTTCACCTACATCACCAACCTCGCGCGGTCGGCGCAGGAGGTGATTCAGTTCGAATACAACATCAACAGCGAATATACGGTGCAAGGCATCCGCGATGAGAACGGGGTGGTCAGCTTCGATCTGCTGATCCGGAAGCGGAAACGGTAACGCCGTCTGGGATGATTGAATGTTGCTTCGTGAGGATCAACAGTCTGCGCGCACCGAGGAGACGGATTACGCGCGGCCTTGCGCAGGCAGTGCGGGATTGGCTGGCGGCAGAGGTGTCTGCGCCTCCACGATGTCGACCATGGGGAAGCCGAGCTTCTTCCACTCGTGAAAGCCTCCCAGCAGCGGACGCACGTGCCGAATGCCATGCTTGCGGAGTTGCAGCGCCACCCGGGCGCTGGTTGCTTCGTTGGGTCAAGTACAGAAGAGAACGATTTCGCCGTCGCGATTGATTTCGCGGTTGCGGCTCTCTAAATCCTCCGGCGAGATTTGCAGCGCGCCCGGCAAAGTGCGCGGGTCCGTAAGCACATCCAAGGGATGGCGCAGGTCGATGATCACCGGGCGCTCGCCGGCTTCGAGTTCGTGCTTCAACTCGTCCGGGGTGATGCGGTCGCCCTTCACCTGCTCGATAAAGCGTTGCCGTTCGCGCCAGCGATAAATAACGTACACCACCACCCCGATACCGAACAGCACCAGGAAGCTGCCACCGAGCATATGAGCGTCGGCGGCCACGCGGTCCAGCTGCTTGCTGAACACGAAGCCCAGGACAGAGTAGGCCGTGGTCCACAGCAGCGCGCCCGCCAGCTCGAATACAAAAAATCGCGAGTAGGGAGCGCCGACCATTCCAGCCAAGGCCGGCGCGGCTGTATTCAGGCCGGGAACGAACTTGCAGATGAGCAGAGTCCGCAGACCCAGCTTGCTGAATCGCGACTCGGTGCGGCGGACGCAGGAATCGGGTTCCAGGGCAATGCGGCACAAAAGATTCAAGACGACGGCGCCGCGCCGCTTGCCGAACATGTACCAGAAGATATCGCTGACCACGCTACCTGCGGTGGAAGCCAGAATCACCAGCGGCAGGCTCATGCGGCCTTGTCCAGCGAGCGCTCCGGCAGCCAGTAACAGCGGCGTGGCCGGAATCGGCAGCCCTCCCTGCTCGATCAGCACCCAGCCGAACAGCAAGGCATAGCCGTACTGGACCACGAATTGTAGCGTGTCACTCATTTAGTTCAGAGGGTAAACCGGGCAACAATATAAGTGGATGCGCTGGCTCCCAGGAAGGTTCGTGCTTGGGCGAAGTATAACGCAGAACAGGCTGACACCGCTGCATTGACCGGTTAAGTTCCGAGGGACTCATCGCTGGTAAGTGTGGATCCCACAGAGGTGCGTACTCCGATTGATCCTACGGCTCTTAGCTTTCGGCTGGTGCAGGGGTCGCAGGTGAAGCAGCACTATGCTTCTCGCTGTCGACGGCCTTCGGTTTCTCATCCCAGGTAAGAATCTTCAGGTCGAGCACGAAGATTGAGTACAGCACTGGAACCATCAGCAGCGTGACGAAGGTTGCGACCGTGAGCCCGCCGATCTGGGCGTAGCAGAGCGGCTGCCACAACGGCCCGCCGTGCATGGCCAAAGGAAACAGCGCCAGTACCGTGGCGCCCACGGTGATCATCACCGGCCGCAGGCGAATGATGCCGGCGTCGATTACAGCCTCTTCGAAGGGCTCGCCTTTGGCGTGCATCTCCTCGATGAAATCGAACAGCACGATCACGTGGCTCACGATCACGCCGATCAGGCTGGCGATTCCGAGGAAAGCCATGAAGCCGAACGACGTGTTCATCACCCACAACCCGATGAGCGCGCCAGCCACTCCATAAGGCGCCGCCGCAAAGACCAGGAACGGCTTGACCGCGTTGTTGAACTGGAAGAGCAGCGCCAGGTAAATCGCGGAAATGGAGATCGCCAGAACCACAGCAAGATTGCGGAAGCCATCCTGCTGCTTGTCGTATTCGCCACCGACAGTGATCTTGTATCCCGGCGGTACGGTCTTCTGGAATTCCTTCAGCTTCGGCAAAGCGATGGTTGTGATTTCCGACGCCAGGTGGCCGGGGGCAGGGAAGGCGTAAATCGACATCTCGCGGAAGTGGTCGATGCGGATGATGCGGTCGGTCAACATACTGTTCTTGATGTCCGAGACCTGCACCAGCGGGATCTTGGTCGTGTCTTGCGACGACGAGGAGTACACGTAGAGGTTCTGGATGTCGGAGAGCCGTGAACGTTCGCTCTGCTGCAACCGCGCGACCACCGGAATGTTCTTGTCGCCATCTTGCAGCGTTGTGACCGTGGTGCCGCTCATGGCGCCGGTGGCCGAATTCGCAACGTCGAGATTGGTGATGCCCGCCAGATTGGCGCGGTCGGGATCGATATTCAGCGTGACCTGGAAACTCTCCTTCTGCCACTCATTGCGTACCCGGACCGCCTCAGGCGCGGAACGCAGAATGTCTTCCACTCCGGAAGAGATGCGCCGCAGCTCGGCAATATCCTGAGCGCTTTGCGCGGTGCCGACATCGGCCTGACTTACCACGCGAATCTCGACGGGATAGTTGATCGGGTTCGTTTGCAGTTGGCGATAGTCACAGCGAACGCCGGGTAACTTGGCACTGAGAATGGGCTGCACCTGGTTGACGAAATCTGGAGTGAGATCCTTGTCGGTCAGTTGCACCAGCACCTGCGCATAATTTAACTGCTTCGGCTGCGGCGATGCCGAGAACCAGAAGCGCGGACTGCCACCGCCGACCCACGTGGTCACATATTGCAGGATGCCCGAGCCGCTCTTATGCGGATGATGCTTGTCCCATTCGTCGGCTTGCTGGCGAATGATCAGCTCCACCTCCTGCGCAGCTTGGTTCGTGGCATCGAAGTTCGCATCGTTTGGCAGCCAAACATCGACGTACGACCAGTACTGCACATCGTCAGGGAAGAACGACGTCTTCAGGCGCGAGAAGAGAAAGCCGGCCAGCACCAGAAACGCCAGGGAACCGATGGCGACCTTCCAACGGTGCTCGATGGCAAACGTCGCCAGCGCAGCGTATTGGCCAGTGAAACCCGTGGTGCGCCGCTCCTCGATCGGCGCTTCCGGCTTCTTGTCGGGACGTAGCAGGTAGTAGCCGAGAAGCGGGATGAACGTCATCGACGCCAGGCGCGAACATACCAGCGCGACCGTCATGACGACGGGCAGGCTGTAGATGAACTCTCCGGTAGTTCCGGTGATCATCAGGAAGGGAAGGTAGGCGACGATGTTGGTGATAGTCGCGTACAGAATCGCTGTGGCAATCCTCGTCGGCCCCAGCCAGGGCGCAACGATGCGGGGCTGGCCCTCGGCCAGCATGCGCTTGATGGAGTCGCCGGCCACCACCGGATCGTCAACCAGCAGGCCAAGCGCGATAATCAGTGACGCCACCGATACTTGCTGAATGTCGATGCCGATCATGTAAATGAAGCCAAACGTCATGGCCAGCGTGATGGGAATCGAGATTGCCATCAGCACGGCGGAGCGCCATTCCCAAAAGCCGATCAGCGAAACGATGACCACCAGAACGATGGCTTCATAGAGCGCGTCCATGAAGAGGTCGATCTGCTCTTTCACCTGCACTGGCTGGCTGGAGGTGGGGACGATTACCAGATCGTCAGGCAGGTAATGCTTCACGCCATCCAGCTTCTCTTGCACGTGACGCCCAAACAGGTCGATCTGCTGCCCGGAGCGCATATTAACGCCGAGGGTGATGGCCCGGCTGCGAATCCAATTGCCGTCCGCCCCGCGCCAGGTCAGGTAATTCAGGAACGTGGGCGGGCTCTGGTAGGTGCGCGAAATGTTGACCAGATCGCGAAGGTAAACTGGACTGTTCGAAGCGGAGACGCCAATGATGACGTTGCCAATGGCGGGCGCATCCGGAAACAGGCCGGAGGGATTGATGCTGAGGTCCTGCGGGCCAACTTCGAGCGAGCCAGCGGGCAGGGTGATGTTTTGCGCGTTGAGAATGTCTTTTAGCTTCGACGGATCGTATCCGTACTGCGCCAGCCGTTGTTGCGAGTAGTCCAGATAAATCTGTTCAGGCAGGACGCCGGAGCGGGTGACGGTAGAGGCTTCTGGCACCCCCTGCACCGTGCGCTGGATCAGGTCGGTGTAATTATCCAGTTGCCGATAGGAATATTTTGGCCCGGCGACTCTGGCCAGTTCAGCTTCCGTGTGCGCCGGGTCGCGAATGATGGCCGGCTGCCACGCATCGGGATAAAGCTCGGAGCGGTGCAGATTTTCCCTGATCAGCTGGCCGCCGCGCACACGAATGGTTTCGTCGTCGAAACTGGTGCTGGCATCCAGACCGACATATCCCGGCCCTTCGAAAAAGTGCAGATCTGCGAGCGTGCCCCTTTTTTGCGCAATGCCGGCGATATTCTCAAACGTGCTGCGCACCGGCCCTGCCGCCACCGATAACGGAAATGCATAGATGACACTGACCCGCGGCTGGGGCGCATTCTTCGCCAGATGCGAGCGCGTCTCCTCGATGGCTTTTCGTATGGCAATCGCCCGCAGCGCGACCTCAGTGGGCGTAACCATGGGGCTGGCCACCGTCAGCATGAGTGCTGCGGTATCGCCGAAGTTGCTGTTGAACTGGATAGGCCCGGCGCCGCGTGGAAGCTGCGCGTTGAGCTGATTCATCTTCAGGTTGATGTCGCTGAATTGCTTCTGCTTATCCTTAACACTGTCGTCGAGTTGTATGTAGACGATGGAAAGCCCGGGAAAGCTGAGCGATCGAATTCCAAAGTTCGATGGACTCGACGGGCGAATGGTCGAGTTCTGTGCGGCCGCCTGCTCCATGGGCCGGGTAACGAGTTGCTCCACCTGCTCGGCCGTGGCGCCCGGCCACTGACACTGGGCCGCGGCCACGCGCACCGGAATGTCCGGGTCCTTGCGCTTGGGCATGTGCTGATAGCCGTACCATCCCCAGAGGAAGGTCGCCAGCAGCAGTATGATCGCGACCTGACGGTGCTCGGTAAAGAACCGTGCCACATTGTGGGTGGTCGCGATAATCTCGGCGTCGGATTTGTGATGGGTGGCCATGCGCTTTGCGACTTGTCTTGCCTGCTAAGGAGAACTACGGAATAATCCGCACCTCGTCGCCATCCTTGATCATGTTCGTTCCCGAAGTTATGACGCGCTCCTTTACATTCACCCCGCTGGTGACCGCGATCATGTTGCCGTAAGTATTGCCCAGGGTTATGTCCTGGCTGTGAATCTTCACCGTGTCGCCCGTGCCTTCAGGCACGTAGACAGCGAATCCATCAGGATGGTTATTACTGCGAATCACCGCCGAAAGTGGAATGACGGTCACGCCTCCCGGCGGAGAAGGCACGCCGATGGTGATGGAAGCGATCATCCCCGACTTCAACAGGTTCTTGGGATTGTCGATGCGAACTTCGACCGAGTACACGCGGCTCTTGGGGTCGGCGGCCTCCGAGATGGAGGTAACGTGACCGGAGAATCCGCCGGGGACGGCTTCGGTAGTGATGGTTTGCGGGCTGCCCAGCTTCACCCGCGCGATTGCCGTGTCAGGCACGCCGAACACAGCCTTCACGGTTCGCGTATCGGCCAGGGTGAAGCCGTTGGTAGCGGGGCCAACCAGCGTGCCGACGTCCACGTTGCGCTTCAGCACCCAGGAATCGAACGGAGCTCTCAGCTCGCAATAGCCCAGCGCAATCTGCGCTTCGGCGACGGACGACTTCGCACCATCTACCGACGCCTGCGTGCTGAGGACTTGCGCGTTGGTGTCGTCGTAATCGGGCTGCGTGGCCGCGCCAACCTTATAAAGCGTCGAGATCCGGCCGAAGGAAAGCTTGGCGCGCTCGTTTTCAGCCTGGGCATGGGCAAGCTGCGCCTTGGCCTGATCAAGCTTTTGCTGGAAGTCGTCCTGCTGTACTGTCGCCAGCACGGTGCCCTTCGCCACTTTGTCGCCCTGATCGATGTTGCGTATGTGACCGTCGGCGTCGCGAACCTGCCGAATGCTCGCCAGGTAGCCATTCGACTTGAAGGACAGATCGACCTGCTGGTAGGGCTGGATGTTTGCGGAGTAGGTGTTGGTGCTTCCGGTCTCGATGTTGCGCACCTCGGCGACGCGCACCGGAATCAGCTGCGCGTTTTCGGAGGTCGCTTTGCTGCATGCAGTTTGAAGACAGGCAGCCGCTATCAATGCTGCGGATCCGATTGCAGCCAGCAGCCTCGGCACTCGATTATCTTTTCGCATCGTGTTCGCTACTCCGCACCAAGTGCCTTCTGGAAATTGGCTTTGGCAGTCCAGAAGGACGCGATTGCCTCGTTGTAATCGGCGTTGGCTTTTTCCACGGAAGATTGTTGCTGGAGCACATCGCGCAGCAAAGCCGTCTTCTGTCCGTACTTGTAGGTGACTTCGCGCAGCTTCTGGCGCGACGAATCCTGCTGCACGCTGGCTACGTCCACCGCCATGCGCGCCTCCTGAAGGCTGCGAAACTGATTGTCCAGGTTGATCAAAATCTTCGAGCGAGTGGAATCAAGATTCAGCTTGCTCTGCTCGACGGCGATAACTTTCTCATTGACCACATCTTTCCTGCGGCCCCAATCGAACGGCTCCCAGTTGAGCTCAAAGCCCAGGGCCATCACGTTGGTCGGTACAAAGTTCACGCCAAAGGGCGACAGATAATGGAAGGAGATGCCCATGTCGGGCAGGTACTCCGACTTTGCCAGACGTCTGACAGTGTCGGCCTGCTGCACCTTGATCTCCGCCTCTTTAACTTTAGGATTTTGTTCGAGAGCGGTGGCCTGCGCAGCTTTCAGGTCAGTCTCTACCGGCGACAAAACCTTGTCCTCGGTGACGCTGAAATCGACATTGATGTCGCGGCCCAGCAGGTCGTTCAGCGTCTCTTTCGCCGATTGCAGCTTGTCCTGCGCCTGCAACAGTTCCAGACGCTCCTGGGCGAGCTTGGTTTTGACCTCCAGCAGGTCCGACTCCAGCACGACTTTTTCGCTCAGATATTCCTGGGTAATCCGCTCCAACTCTTCGTACTGCTTGATGCTGGCCTGGGTGGCCGCAATGACGTTCTCAATCTCAACAATCGAGTAGTAGGCCTGGCGGAGGTCGTTGACGATCGAGTTACGCTCTTCACGAAGCTCCTGCACCGATTGCTCCAGCGACAGCTGTTCGCCGTGAACATGGAGATTGATCTTGTACAGGGTCAGCAACGGCTGCGACGCCGTCGCGAAGATGTAAGCCGTGGGCTGACTGGGCGTGGTGATGTTGGTGTTAACGGCTGGAATCGGGCCGATGCCGGGATAGCTCCCGAACTGTCCGGCCGGAACCTGAAAGCTGATGGGCGAAAGCAGCTGAGAACCGAACGCATAGATGCTGAAGGCGGGAAAGCGCTTGGTCTTGGCGGCGAGAACAGAGTCCTTCGAGCTGTCGACGTTAAGCGAAACGATCTTCAGGTCACGATTGTTGGCCAGAGCGATTTTGATGGCCCCATCGACAGTCAGCGGATCAGGGGAGGCGGCGTCTTCGTCGCTGGCCCGTGCCGGCAAAGCCGCAATCACAGTCCAGGCGAGGATAGCGAGGCACACCCCCGCACGCGCACATCGTTGCAAAAGAGGACCCTGGATACGCAGTACGACCTCCGGCAGGATGGACATCAACTTACTTGGCTTGAGTTCGCACAGAATTAAATCATTTTCAGCTCGGAAATGGGAGTGAAATCTTATGCTTGCGGTGGCCGCAAGGTGCCGTGGGTTGAGGCTTTCCGTCGCTTCGCCCAGACGCAGCGGTGGCGGTTCAGCTGTTTTTTGGAAACGGCGGGATTTCGTTCAGCATCGGAATTAAGACACTCCGCCGGAATTGGCGCCAACCTTCGGCCGGGGTGTAACCTTCGAGCAAGGAATGTTAGGAGGCGTATGCGGCGTACCTGTGGAATCTCTGCCCTGGTTGTCCTGATCGTGATGTCTCTGGTGGTTTTCGGGAGTGGCCAATCGGCTCAGCCCCCGGTCTCCAGCGAGCCTGTGCCCGGGCAGAACGCGGCCGCGCAACCTGCGGCGGGCGACGAAACCATGTCGGCGGAGACCCAGGCCAAGCTGGTCAATGGCATCCGGCGGGCGATCATCATGCTGCCGTATTACGGTGTCTTCGACAATCTGGGCTTTCGGCTCCAGGGTCGCACTGTGACCTTGGAAGGGCAAGTAGTGCGTTCCAGCCTGAAACCGGACGCTGAACGTGCCGTAAAGAAGGTTGAAGGCGTTGAGAAGGTCATCAACAATATTGATGTCCTTCCTCCGGGCCCGCTCGACCAGCAGCTCCGCACCCAGGTTTACCAGGCTATCTACCAATACGGTCCGCTGTTCAAATACGCCAACATGCCCAATCCCCCTATCCACATCATTGTTAGGAACGCGAATGTGACCCTGGTTGGGGTCGTGGATACCGAAACCGATAAGGGGTTGGTCAGCATGCGGGCCAAGCAAGTGCCGGATGCGCTTAACGTTACCAATGACTTGCGGGTGGTAAAGCCGTAGCGGCGCAGCCCATGGGTCAGGGCCCTGAATTCGTTGAAAATGAAGAATAGTCTTACTGGTAAGAATGGTGCGCAATCTTACCAGTAAGATCATTTTGGAATTTTGCCTTAGCGAGGGTCCAATCGGAGCCCCGATTCGGGCTCCGGGGCTGAAGCCCCTCCAATAACGATGGCGTTGACGCGGCGCTGAAGCGCCGCTCTCCCGTACCTCCTTCTCGGGCGGCCTACCGCTGAAGGACCGCTCTCCTGCTGCGTTTGTTCTGCGCTACCGCTGAAGCGCCGCTGTGCCGGCGCGTTGTTCTGCGCTATCGCTGGAGCGCCTTACCCGTGCGTCTGCTCTACTCTACTGCTGAAACGCAGCGCTACCGGTTATCCAAGAACCGGCCGGCCAACAAACCTTCTGCTTTTAGGCAATCCTCGCCTCGCGCTCTTGCATCTATTTCCCGTCAAGCAGAAACGCTCACCACGGTTGATCGATGACACAGAGTTCCGGCAATAGCATCCCGCTCCGTCAGTTCGGTAAGGCCGACGTCAAGATTTCTGCACTCGGCATGGGTGGCCATCATCTGGGCGACGCTCCCGACGAGCAGACCGCGGTGCGCATCGTGCAGGAAGCTTGCGACGGCGGCATCACCTTCTTCGACAATTGCTGGGAATACCATCGCGGCAAGTCGGAGATTTGGATGGGACGCGGCTTAAAAGGCAGGCGCGACAAGGTCTTCCTGATGACCAAGGTGTGCACCCACGGCCGCGACGCCTCGCTGGCCATGCAGATGCTGGAGCAGTCGCTGAATCGCCTCCAGACCGACCATCTCGACCTCTGGCAGATTCATGGCGTTTCCTTTGAAAATGATCCTGACCTGTTTATCCGGCCCAACGGCGCGGCTGAGGCCCTGCGAAAAGCCAAGGAGCAGGGCAAGGTGCGGTTCGTCGGATTCACCGGGCACAAGGATCCGCACCTCCATCTGAAGATGCTGAATACCGGCTTTCCCTTCGACTCCGTGCAAATGCCCCTAAACGCCTTCGATTCGCAATTTCACAGCTTCGAATCGCTGGTGCTGCCGGAACTGAACAAGCGCGGGATTGCAGTTCTGGGGATGAAGCCGATCAACGGACACGGTGAGCCTGTGAAAGCGGGCGTCGTTTCGGCACAGGAAGCGTTGCGTTACGCCATGAGCCTGCCGGTTACGACGACCATCACCGGCATGGAGAGCCTGGACGTGCTCCATCAGAATCTCGCGGTGGCCCAGGGTTTCCAGCCGATGCCGCCGCAGGAGATGCAGGCCTTGCGTGAGCGCGTGAAGCCGGAAGCTGGCGACGGGCGCTATGAGCTGTACAAGTTGTCGCTGAAGTTCGATAACCCGGAAGCCCGGCTCGCCCATGAGTTCCCGCTCGACATGCAATCGGTGGAAGTGAAAGAGATGGTGCAGGCGACGAAGAACACGGGACATCCGTTCCCCAAAGTTTCCTGAGGGCCCTGAATATGCGGCAGAATCACGACGCGGCTCGGCGAAGGTTTTTGAAGGGAGCCGCGATCTTAGGAGCAACCACGGTTGCCAGTCGTATGAGCTTGGCACAAGGACAACAGAACGAAGGTAGCGCGGGAGCGGCGACGAGTTCCAGCGAACTGGTCCCGCATCGCCCGCTGGGACGCACGGGAATTCAAGTTTCTGCCATGGGCCTCGGGGGCTACCATCTCGGGTCCGCCAAGAATCAGCGGGAGGTCAATGAGATTGTTGCGGAAGCCATGGACGCCGGCATCAATTTCTTCGATAACGCCTGGGACTATCATGACGGCCACAGTGAAGAAGTGGTCGGCATCGCTCTCAAAGGCAAGCGTGACAGAGCTGTGGTCATGACCAAGGTTTGCACCCACGGTCGCGGCAAAGATGTTGCCATGCGGCAACTGGAAGAATCACTGCGCCGCCTTCAGACCGATCACCTGGACGTGTGGCAAATCCACGAAGTGATTTACGAGACGGACCCTGACCTCATCTTTGCGCCCGGCGGTGCAGCCGAGGCACTCTTGCAGGCCAAGCAGCAGGGCAAAGTGCGAGCCATCGGGTTCACAGGACACAAAGATCCCAGCATCCACTTGCGGATGCTCGCGCACAACTTTCCCTTCGACACCGTGCAGATGCCGCTGAACTGCCTGGACGCGACCTTTCGCAGCTTCCAGACCAATGTTCTTCCAGAAGCGCAGAAGCAGGGCATTGCGGTGCTTGGAATGAAGAGTATGGGCGGCAGCGGAGAGATCATTATTAACGGAGCAGCCACGCCTCAGGACGCACTGCGTTATGCCATGAGTTTGCCGGTGGCAACCACGATCTCCGGTGTCGATTCGAAGGATATTTTGCAGCAGAATCTTGCCGTCGCGCGCGGCTTTCAGCCCATGTCGGCGGCCGATATGCAGTCCCTGCGTGATCGTTGCAAAGTTATTGCGGCGGATGGCCGCTGTGAATTGTTCAAGACGTCAAAGAAATATGACGGCGCAGTCGGCCGCGAGCAGCATCACTTCCCATCATCTGAAGAACTGCCAGCCTAACAATCACTTATAGAGTTCGCGATTGGCGGATTGCCGAAGCAGGCGGTCCGCCATTTTCTTTTTCCCGAACCGGTGCCTTTACGAAAGACTTACGACTTCCTTAGTCGGCACTTACTGTCGGAATGCTCCAATCAAATTGCCGGTCGAACACGCGAAGACGTGTGCGGCAGACGATTATGACAACATTGTTTCTTATCACCTGCGCAGTCAGTGTTCTCTTCTTCGCGATTTTCTTTTTTGAATGTTCGCGCTCCCGGAGGAAATCAACCAAGCTTCCCGTGGTGCGACGCGTTCCCGACTCGCAAGCGATAGAGTGCGGCGCGAATCGCGGCTTCTTCGTCCATCTCGAGAAGCAGATGGCGGAATTCATCGGCTTTCACGGACGCACGGCGGCAATGCTGTTGCTGACCTTAGTGCTGGTTCCACTCACGGCGCGAGCGCAAGGGCCAGACGCCAATACACCGAACTCCAACTCGCCGGACACGAATGGCAATGCACAACAGATTCCGCCGGCGGTCCAGCAACAGCTTGACGCCATGCAAAAGCGGATCGAGCAATTGGAGAAGGAACTCAATGCCCGATCGCCGGAAGGAGCGCCTTTAACCTTGAAGGCCACTACTCCCGTACACGAAATCGGCGAACAGTCTGCCCCAGCTTCCGTGCCTGCTGAGTCGGCTTTGGCGACCCCGGAGACTCAAGCAAAGCCGGTCCCGTTTGCCTTTGCCGACTTCAGTTGGTTGAACGGCAATAGCCGAATCAAAGAAGCTCCATTTGACACCAAGTTCTTTACGCCCGAGATCAGGGCCGACATCGATTACATCTACGATTTCGCTCACCCCCAGGACGACACCATTGGCGGGTCGAGCGAGATTTTCCGAAGCAACGAATTTCAGGTGACGCAGCTCGGTGTTGGCGGCGACTTTCACTGGGACAACGTGCAAGCCAGGGTGATGACGCAGTTCGGCATGTACTCGCAGACCACGCCCCGCAACGATGCCAGTCCCGGCCGCGGCCAATGGAACTTGGCGGACGCTTATCGCTACGTATCGGAAGCTTACGGCGGCTATCACTTTAATGTGCTGGATGGAGTCAACGTACAGGCCGGCATTTTCATGTCGTACATCGGACTATTCAGCTACTATAACTTTGACAACTGGGCCTATCAGCCGTCATACGTGTCCTCAAACACGCCATGGTTCTTCAACGGCATGCGAGTACAGATTTATGCCAACCAGCACTTAAAGATTGAGCCGTGGTTAATCAATGGATGGCAGTCGTATGGACGGTTTAACAACCGCCCGGGCGTCGGTGCCCAGATCCTGTGGCGTCCTAATGGCTCGTTTGAGTTTGTGGGTAACCAGTACGTTCTGGGCGAGGACACGCTGGGGAACCCCAACCGTGTGCGTTATCACACGGACGACAGCATTCAGTGGAAATACTATGACCACCCCGACCGCACTCTCGACAAGATTGCCCTTTCGTTGACCGGCGATATGGGTTGCGAACACGGCGGTGGCGTGAGTTGTGCCGGTGATTCTGCCAAAGGTCCGAAACAGAGCTTCATCGGGTACATGTTCTACAACCGCTTCTGGTTCCACAAGGACATTTACGGACTTACCTTCGGTGGCGGCCAGATCAACAATCCCGGACGCTATCTTGTGTTGCTGCCGCCAATCAACGGCGCAACTGCGTTTTCGGGTACGCCATACTTCACCGAAAATCCTGGCCAGCCCTTTAAGGCGTGGGACACGTCGGCGACCTTCGACTACATGCCCAGCCAGTACATTACCTTCCGTTTTGAGTATGACCATCGCGCGGCGAACGTACCTTACTTCTCGGGGCCGGGCGGAATTACGCCTTCCGGAGGCAACACCGGCGCTCCTGGTTCGGCGGTGCCCGGCTTTACACCGGACCTGGTGAAGACGCAGAACACGCTGGATATGGCGATCATGGTGATGTTCTAGCGAGGGAGGATGACTCGTCGCGGCTGCTGGCAATCCGGATGTACAGTGATGGGAATTACAGCACTGAGCCAGAGGTGACGCGATGCTCGAAGTCATTGGAAGGCGAATTCAAGACGTGGCACTGACGATGATCGTTGCCGGTTTTGGTATGACCTGCGCTCTGCCTGCGAGAGCGCAACAGGCGGAGCCGGCGAACCAGTCCGCCGGATCGGTAATCGTGTCGGCACAAACTATGGAGCAGCTGCAACAACATCTCACGAGCCTGGAAGCCGAAGTGACGGAGTTGAAGACCGAGGTCAAGGAACTGCGGTCTGCCGCTCCACCGCATTCGGCAGACGGCACTGCTGACGGCCCCGCGCACGACCCAGTCGATGGTGTGGCCGAGAGTGCCGCTCCTGCCGCAGGTCAGCCTGCGGTCGAGACGCTGTCTACCGAAGATCGCAGCATCCTCAATTACATGAAGGGGACCACGATCAATGTTTCGGTGGACGGTTATTACGCCTGGAATTTCAATCAGCCCGTGGGACGGGTGAACCTGCTGCGAGCCTATGACGTCAGCAGCAACGCCTTTAGTCTGAATCAGGCAGCGATTATCTTCGAGCGCGCACCCGACGTCGATGCCGGACGCCGCTATGGCGCGCGGCTTGATCTGCAATTTGGTCAGGCCACGTCTACGCTGCAAGGCAACCCGTTGAACGAGCCTCGGCCCGACATTTATCGCAACATCTTTCAGGCTTATGGAACTTACATCGTGCCGATCGGCACCGGTCTCACGGTGGACTTCGGCAAGTGGGCCAGTTCGCTCGGCATCGAAAGCAACTACACGCAATTCCAGCTGAACTACTCGCGGTCTTACTGGTTCGACTTCTTGCCCTTCTATCACATGGGCGCGCGGGCGCAGTACAACCTGAATAAGAAGCTGGCGCTGCAATACTGGATCGTCAACGGCAACAACCAGACTGAACCTACGAACGGCTTTAAGGACGAGCTGTTCGGTGTTGTGTTGACCCCGAACAAGAACGTTAACTGGACTGTGAATTATTACCTGGGCCAGGAACATCCCAATGCCACGCCGGTTGCTACCTGCGGTCCGGTGCCGGTGCAGCCGGGCCTGTGCTTCCAGCAGATCAGCCCCGCACCCAACGGCAAGCTGAACATCATCGACAGCTACGTCAGCTGGCAGAGCACGCCGAAGCTGTTATTCGAATTGGAAGGCGACTACGTGACCGAGCGGCTGTGGGCCAGTGCAGCGCCCGGAGAGCCTGCGCAGCCGGAGCACGCTGCCGGAGGCGCGGCCTATGCCAAATATCAATTGACCCCGCGAACCTATCTCGCCGGACGTACTGAGTATCTTGGCGACCACAGCGGCCTCTTCAGTGGGGTCAACGAAGCGCTGAAGGAAGTCACGGCCACCTACGACTTCACGTTAGCGAATGGATTTGAAATGAAATACGAGTACCGGCGCGACTGGTCGAATCAACCAATTTTCCTGACCAGCAAACAAGGTATCTACAGCGCCGATCAGAACACGGCCACACTGGGCGTGATCTGGTGGTTCGGGCGCAAACAGGGTCCGTGGTAACGGTTTCGGAGGTTTCGATGCAAGACATTATTTTCGTCGCAATCACAATTGCTTTCTTCGCATTGTCGCTGGGCTACGTTCGCTTCTGCGACCGCATTAAGTAAGGGGAGTCATGCACACGCAATCGTACGTCATGATGACAGTTTGCGGATTGATGCTGGTCTATCTGTTCTACGCACTACTGCGTCCGGAGAAGTTCTGATGACCGCCAACGGTTGGTTTCAGATTCTTTTCTTTCTCGCACTGATCCTGTTGGTCACCAAGCCGATGGGCGTCTTCATGACGCGGGTCTTCAATCGCGAGCGGACGTTCCTGGATCCGGTGCTGCGGCCGGTCGAGCGGCTGCTTTATCGGATGACCGGCGTGCAGGAAGACCACGAGATGAAGTGGACGGAGTACGCCGCGGCGATGCTGCTGTTCAGCGTCGTCTCCATGCTGCTGCTTTACCTCATGCAGCGCGTGCAGGGACTGCTGCCGTGGAATCCGCAGAAGTTTGGCGCGGTCAGCCCCGAGCACCTGGCGTTCAACACCGCCGCATCGTTCACCACCAATACGAACTGGCAATCGTATTCGGGCGAGTCGACGATGTCGTACTTCACCCAGATGGCGGGGCTCGCCTACCACAACTTTATTTCAGCGGCAACGGGCATCGCTCTGGCTGTAGCCTTCATTCGCGGCATCGCCCGGCGGCAAATGCAGACCATCGGAAATTTCTGGGTGGACATGGTGCGCGCCTGCCTGTGGGTGCTGCTGCCTTTCTGCATGGTGGGGTCGCTGCTGCTGGTGTCGCAGGGAGTAGTGCAAAACCTGAAGCCCTACGACTCGGTGAAGCTGGTCGAGCCGCAGCGGGTCCAGCATGTGAATGCCGACGGTAAACCTGCCGTCGACGCAAGCGGTAAGCCGGTGATGGACACCGTGACCACACAAATCGTTGCGCAAGGCCCGGTGGCGTCGCAGGAAATCATAAAAGAGTGGGGAACAAACGGCGGCGGCTTCTTCAATGCCAACAGCTCGCATCCGTTCGAGAACCCGACTCCGCTGTCGAATTTGATTGAGCTGTTCTGCATCTTCGCCGTCTCGGCTGGACTGACCTACACACTGGGCCGCATGACGGGGTCACAAGCGCACGGCTGGGCGGTGTGGGGAGCGATGGCGATTCTGTTTGTCGCCGGGGTTACGGTCGCGTACTCGGCTGAGGCTCGCGGCAATCCGCTGCTGCATGGCGTCAATCAGCACGTAACCGCGACGCAGGCCGGCGGCAACATGGAAGGCAAAGAAGTACGCTTCGGTATCACCAACTCGGCGCTGTTTGCCACGGTGACCACCGACGCAAGCTGCGGCGCCATCAACAGCTGGCACGATTCGTTTACACCGCTGGGCGGAATGGTGCCGCTGGTCAACATCATGTTGAGCGAGGTGATTTTCGGCGGCGTCGGCGCCGGCATGTACGGCATTTTGATTTACGTTGTGCTCGCCGTCTTCATCGCCGGACTGATGGTTGGCCGAACCCCGGAGTATCTCGGCAAGAAGATCGAAGCTTATGACGTGAAGATGGCCATGCTGGTGGCGCTGGTCTTCCCACTGGTGATTTTGGTGTTCACCGGCTTTTCTTCGGTCCACGGCTATGGCCTCTCCAGCATCAGCAATCCCGGCCCACACGGGCTGACGCAGATGCTGTACGCCTTCACGTCAGGCGCGGGTAACAACGGGTCGGCGTTCGCCGGGCTCAACAGCAACACGCTCTGGTACAACACCACGCTGGGGATGACCATGCTGATCGGCCGCTTCTTCATGATCATTCCGATGCTGGCGATCGCCGGCAATCTGGCGCACAAACGTTACGTGCCGCCGTCGCTGGGCACTTTTCCCGTGACCACGCCGCTGTTCAGCGCGTTGCTGATCGGCGTGATTCTTATTGTGGGCGCGCTGACGTTTTTCCCAGCGCTCAGCCTGGGGCCGATTCTCGAGCACTTGCTGATGGCAGCTGGAAAGACGTTCTGAGGTATCCAATGGCAAGCAAGAGTTCCAAGAAAGCAATCTGGGAAGGCAAGATCGTCTGGCGCGCGATCGTCGATTCATTCGTCAAACTGGATCCGCGCCACATGATGGGCAATCCCGTCATGTTTGTGGTCGAGGTTGGCAGCGTGATCACCACGGTGCTGTTGATCCGCGGTGGCGGCGCTTTTCTGTTTAATGTGCAGATCACGCTGTGGCTGTGGTTCACCGTGTTGTTTGCGAACTTCGCGGAAGCTATGGCCGAAGGACGCGGCAAAGCCCAAGCTGACACCCTGCGCAAGGCTCGGTCGGAGACCATAGCCAATCGTATTCTGGACGGCGGCCAGATCGAGAAGATTCCCAGCTCCAAGCTGCGTGCCGGCGACATGGTAACCGTGGCCGCAGGCGAGCTCGTTCCCTCGGACGGCGAGATCATTGAAGGCGTCGCGTCGGTGGATGAGTCGGCCATCACGGGCGAATCCGCGCCTGTCATTCGCGAAGCCGGTGGCGACCGCTCAGCGGTCACCGGAGGCACTCGTGTGCTCTCGGACCAGATCAAGGTGAAGGTCACGTCGAATCCGGGCGAGACATTTCTGGACCGCATGATTGCGCTGGTGGAAGGTGCGGAGCGGCAGAAGACACCTAACGAAATCGCGCTCAACATCCTGCTCGCGGGACTGACCATCATCTTTTTGCTGGCCGTCGTCACCTTGCAGCCTTTCGCAATTTACTCGGGCGCGCCGCAAACCGTTTTCGTGCTGGTCTCGCTGCTGGTCTGTTTGATTCCGACGACGATCGGGGGTCTGCTGTCAGCCATTGGCATCGCCGGCATGGATCGTTTGATTCAACACAATGTTCTCGCGATGTCGGGCCGCGCGGTTGAGGCGGCAGGAGACGTTGACACGTTGTTGTTGGACAAGACCGGAACCATCACCTTGGGCAACCGGCAGGCAGCGTCGTTTATTCCTGCTCCGGGCGTCAGCGAAAACGAAATGGCCGACGCCGCCCAGCTTTCGTCACTGGCGGACGAGACGCCCGAAGGCCGATCCATTGTTGTGCTGGCGAAAGAAAAGTACGGCTTGCGCGGAAGGGAACTGGGTTCTCACGAAATGGAATTCGTGCCGTTCACGGCGCAGACCCGCATGTCGGGCGTGAACATGAATGGCAATCAGATTCGCAAAGGCGCCGTCGATGCCATCACGCGCTACATCATTGCCAATGGCGGCCAGATGCCCGCCGAAGTGCAGGCCAGTGTGGAAGAAATTGCGCACTCCGGCGGAACACCGCTGGTAGTAGCTGAGCGCAAACGAGCGCTGGGCGTCATTCACCTGAAGGACATCGTGAAAGGTGGCATGCGTGATCGCTTCGATCAGTTGCGGGCCATCGGGATCAAGACCGTGATGATCACCGGCGACAATCCGCTAACCGCGGCGGCGATCGCCCGCGAAGCTGGCGTGGATGACTTCCTGGCCGAGGCGACGCCCAAGGACAAGATGGACCTGATCCGCCGCGAGCAGGCTCAAGGCAAGCTGGTGGCGATGACGGGCGACGGCACCAACGACGCTCCCGCGCTCGCACAGGCCGACGTCGGCGTGGCCATGAATACCGGGACGCAGGCCGCCAAGGAGGCTGGCAACATGGTAGACCTGGATTCCAACCCGACCAAGCTGATCGAAGTGGTCGCCATCGGCAAACAACTGCTGATGACGCGCGGCTCGCTGACTACCTTCTCCATCTCCAACGATGTGGCGAAGTATTTTGCCATCATCCCGGCAATGTTTGCCGGAACATTTCCGGTGTTGAACGCGCTGAATATCATGCACCTGCGGACGCCGCAGTCGGCGATCCTGTCGGCCGTGATTTTCAACGCGGTGATCATCATCGCGCTGATTCCGCTGGCGCTGCGCGGTGTGAAATATCGTCCGATGAGCGCTGCGGCGTTGCTGCGGCGCAATCTGTGGATTTACGGAGTAGGCGGAATCATCGTGCCCTTCATCGGGATCAAGCTGATCGACATGCTGATCACGCGGGTGCGGCTGGCGTAAGAGCGTTTGCACCACAGAGGCACGGAGGCACAGGCAAGACTGTCAGTTTGTCTCTGGCTTAATCGACTTTGTACTTGTGAAGGTAAGCGTTGCTTTGGTAATGGCAACTAACCAAGAAATAAGAAAATCTCTGTGTCTCCGTGTCTCTGTGGTGAAAGGATCCGGAAGGACTTATGAAGCAGAACCTTAAAATCGCGATCTTAATGACGTTGGTGACGACCGTGTTGCTGGGCATCATCTATCCCCTGGTCATCACCGGTTTGGCGCAGGTGGTCTTTCACGACAAGGCGAATGGCCAGCTGATCTTGCGGCACAACGAGATCATTGGTTCGCGGATCATCGGCCAAGGCTTCAGCGGCCCGGGATACTTGCACTCGCGCCCCTCGGCGGCGGGTAATGGCTACGATGCCGCTAACTCCGGCGGGACAAATCTTGCGCCCACCAACCAGAAGCTGATCGATCGCGTCGCCGCCGATACCGCGCGCTTGCACGCAGAGAATCCCAACTATCTGGTTCCCGTGGACCTGGTAACTACCTCGGCATCGGGATTGGATCCGGACATTACGCCGGCGGCGGCTGAGTTCCAAATCCCACGCGTTGCCCATGCACGCGGGCTCGGCGAAGAGCAGGTGCGGCAGATCATCCAGCGTCACACGTCGGGACGCCAACTCGGATTTCTGGGGGAACCGCGGGTGAATGTTCTGGAAGTCAATCTGGCGCTCGATGATCTGAGTCCGATGCCGAGGTGAAGCCGCTACAGCTGTCAGCCATCAGCTCTCAGCTAAAGAAGGTCTGATCAGCTGAATTACGGTCTGATCAACTGAATACCGGTAGAGCGGCGCTTCAGCGCCGCGTTGAAGCCACTGAAGTGTGAGGGGGCTTCAGCCCCAGAATCGAAATCTCTGGTTTGATCAAACTTCGTAAAACCGAACGGGCTCGACTCAATCAGGTCCTTAGCGCGCGCTACTGCGTTTGAGATTCGTATCCGAATCTGCCCGACCCGAAATTCATCGTTCTTTCACACAAGCGCGCGCCTTGCACGTTGTCGGTAACCTCAAGTACACCTAGACTGGATAGACCACAGAGGAGAGCACGTTGGCAGAGGCCATCATTGAAGCCTGTGCGGTAGAGAAGTACTATCCGCAGCCGGACGGCAATCGCATTGAGGTGATTGCGCCGACCGATCTGAGTGTGTCGCCGGGAAAAATTGTTGGCCTGCTGGGGCCTTCGGGCTCGGGCAAATCCACCTTGCTGCGCATGCTGACCGGTCTTTCGAAGCCGTCATCGGGACAGGTGAAGTGGCACGGGAAGACCATCGACGGCCAGATTCCCAACGTTGCCATCGTGTTCCAAAGCTTTGCGCTTTTTCCCTGGCTCACGGTGCTGGAGAATGTGGAAGCGCCCCTGGTTGCGCGCGGCGTAGGCGCTATCGAACGCCACAAGCGCGCCCTCAAGATGATCGACACAGTCGGCCTGGATGGCTTCGAGACGGCGTACCCCAAAGAGCTTTCTGGCGGGATGAAACAGCGTGTCGGCTTCGCGCGAGCCCTGGTGGTCGAGCCCGAAGTGCTTTTCATGGACGAGCCGTTCTCGGCGCTGGATGTACTCACGGCCGAGAACCTGCGTTCGGAGCTGCTGGAGCTGTGGCTCAACAAGAAGATGCCGACGCAAGCTATCTTCATCGTCACCCACAATATTGAAGAGGCGGTGCTGCTGGCCGATCGGGTGATCGTGCTAGGCCGCAATCCGGCGCGCATTCGTTCCGACTTCGAGATCGACATCCCGCAATATCGCGACCGCAAGTCGCCGCGCTTTCTCGCCTATGTGGATTACATCTACAAGACGCTGACGCGTCCCCAGGAAGAGGCTGCGGTTCCGGGCAAGGCGGCGCAAGTGCCGGGGAATGGTCAGCCGCGCGAGCGTACTAAGTTTCAGATGCTGCCGCATGCGCGCCCCGGTGGTATGGCGGGCTTCATGGAGTTGCTGGTCGATCGCGGCGGCCACGACGACCTCTACAAGCTTGCCGACGAGCTCGCCATGGATGTGGATGACCTGCTTCCCATCGTCGAAGCCTCAGCCATGCTGGGCTTTGCCGTGCTCCGCGAAGGCGATGTCGAAATCACTCCGGAAGGCCGCAAGTTTGGTGAGGCCGACATTCAGTCGCAGAAAGCAATTTTCCGCGAAGCAGCTCTGGGTCATATTGCCATTCTGCGGCTCATCGAAAACACCCTGCATGCCAAGCGCGACCACGCGATTGGGGAAGAGTTCTTTCGCGACATCCTCGACGAACATTTCAGCGCCGACGAAGTGGAGCGGCAATTCCAGACCGCGCTCAACTGGGGCCGCTACGCTGAAATTTTCGACTACGACTCTGAAGCTGGCAGGCTCTTCCATCGCGAAGATGCCGACGTGGTGCCCGTGGCGGAAGAAGCCTGATGCCGCGCTCGAACTGGCAACCGGTTCGCATTCTCGGCAAAGGGCCCTGGTCATTACTGCCGGCGCAGACCTGGTCGGTGGTTACGGACCTGTTTCTGTTCTGCGCCGGGCTCTCGATCTTCTACGCCGTTCTGGTGCTGGCGCGCAGCTGGTTCGGACCCTTTAACCCGCACGTCGAGATCTCGCGCGATCCAACGAAACTTCCGCTTTACGCAGCGTATTCGCTGCTGCGCATCGCCATTGCCTACATCCTGTCGCTGGCTTTCACGCTGGTGTACGGCTACGTCGCCGCCTACAACGCGCGCGCCGAGCGCATCATGATTCCGCTGCTCGATATCCTGCAATCCATTCCCGTGCTCAGCTTTCTGCCGGGCGTGATGCTGGCCATGGTCGCGCTGTTTCCGCATCACCAGATCGGCGTCGAGATGGGGGCCATCCTGCTCATCTTCACCGGGCAGGTGTGGAACATGGCGTTCAGCTTCTACTCGTCGCTGAAAAGCATTCCCCGCGATATGCGCGAGGCTGCACAGATCTATCGCTTCAATTGGTACCAGCGCTTCACCCAATTTGAGCTGCCCTACGCCGCGATCGGACTGGTGTGGAACTCGATGATGTCGGTGGCCGGCGGCTGGTTCTTTCTGATGGCCTGCGAGATGTTTGTGCTGGGCACGAACGATTTTCGGCTGCCGGGGCTCGGTTCGTATCTGCAAACCGCGGCCAGCGCCGGCGACACCGAAGCGATCCTGTGGGGCGTGGGTACGATGATCGCCGTGATTGTTCTGCTCGATCAGATCGTGTGGCGGCCGGTGATCGCGTGGGCCGAGAAGTTCAAGATGGAGCAGGTGGAAAGCACGGATGCGCCGCAGTCCTGGTTCCTCGATCTGATCCAAGGTTCGCGGCTGCTGATTCGCCTTCGGAAGCGGGTGCTTAATCCGGTGCGTGAGCGGCTGGCGCAACACTTCGCGCGCGAATACGATTCAGCTCAGGAAGACGCTCCGCCGGCGGCTTGGAAAGTGTGGGCGGGACGGGTCATTGCCTCGCTGGCTGTGATAGCGGTGCTTTATGCGATGGTGCGCGCTGCCGGAATGCTGGCCGGATTGGACGCCAGCGACTTCAAACAAATTCTCCAAGGCGCGGCGGCGACGTTCGGCCGAGTGATGATCGCATTGGTCATTGGTGCACTGTGGACGATACCGGTCGGCGTCGCCATCGGCTTCAACCCAAAGCTGGCGCGCATCGCACAGCCGCTGGCGCAGATTGCTGCATCGGTTCCGGCAACCGCGCTGTTTCCCATCGTGCTGCTTATGCTCATCCGAATTGGCGGCGGACTGGGACTCGGATCCATCGTTCTGCTTCTATTGGGAACGCAGTGGTACATCCTGTTCAACGTGATTGCGGGGGCGATGGCGATCCCGACCGACCTGAAGGAAGCCTCCGCGCTGTTTAAGTTCGACCGCGTGCAACGCTGGCGCAGACTCATCCTGCCGGGAATCTTTCCATACTTGATTACGGGGATGGTAACGGCCTCGGGTGGAGCGTGGAATGCCAGCATCGTCGCCGAGTACTTCCGTCTGAAGGACCACACTTACACGACGGTGGGCCTGGGAGCGACCATCTCGCGCGCCACAGACTCGGGCAACTTCGCGTTGCTGCTGGGCTCGACCGTGGTCATGGCTCTGGTGGTAGTGACCGTCAACCGCCTGCTGTGGCGGAGAATGTATCGGCTGGCCGCCAACCGTTACACGCTGGAAACGTAAAAAAGCCGCGATTCGCTATTCGCTCTTCGGAGACCCAGCGACGTGAGTGACACTTCGCACCGACCTCTTGATACTGACTCAAGGGGAAAGGTTCCCGCCTGAGCGGCGGCCGATCGCCCTAGGAGGCTGCTGAAAAAGCCAGATCGGAATGCTTGTGCCGCCGGCTGAAGCCGGCTCGGGTCGATAAACAAAAGGCTCAGACGCTGGCCTGAAGGCCAGCTCTGCCCAAACACAACGGCAGCGGGAGTTTTTCCACAGCCTGCCATGCTTAAACGCCTTCCTTCAGGATCAACTGGTCTGCCGGCGAGAACACATGCTGCCGGATCATCAGCGTGCTCAGCAGGGAAGTGAGGCCTGACGATGCCAGGATCATCGCGATTACCACGAACTGGTAGATGGCGGCGTAGAGCGGGTCGGAGCCCGAGATCAGCATGCCGGTCATGAGCCCGGGAATCCACACGATGCCCAGGGAGCGCAGGTTGTCGATGGCAGGGATGAGCGAGGAATGGATGCTCGATTCCGCGTAGCTCCCCACCGTGTCTTCCGGAGCCGCGCCCAGCGCTAGGGCAGTTTCAATTTCGCCGGCGTGCGCCAGCACCTCTGAGCGAAATCGGTTGAGCGCCAGCCCGTTGGTGTTCATGGCGTTGGCGATGATCATGCTCCCAACCGGAATCAGCGATGTGATGGCCGTGTCGATTACGCCCGCCCAGGTCATGACTGCGGTCACCAATCCTGCACCGGCGGCGATGGAGTAGGTTGAGACTTTGCGCGCGCCGGGAATATTCTTGGCGCGTTTGGCAGAAATCGATCCGGCTGCCAGTATCATTCCGGCTAGCAGGAAGATGCTGCTCCATCGCGGTGCTTTCAATAGCAGCGCAAGAAGCGAGCCGACTACCACGATCTGCACGATGCCGCGCAGCAAGGCGATCGCCGCGTCGCTTTCCAGGTGGATATTGCGGCGGCGCGCCAACAGGATCACAGCCAGCGCCAGAACGGCGGCGATGGCGGCTTGCGCCAAACCAAGCCCGACCTGCGAATGGAAGATCGACTTAAGCACGCAGCACCTCCGCGGGAGTTCCGATACGCATTAGCCGGCCAGCCTCGATCAGTCCAACGCGCTGACACAATCGCCGCGCCTGTTCGCGGTCATGCGTGACCATGACGAAAGTAAACGCACCGTCAGCGAGCAGGTCGCGGATCAGTTCCTCGATGCCTCGCTTCGCGTCTTCGTCGAGCGCCGACGTCGGCTCATCCAGCAGCAATACCTCCGGACGATTCGCCAAGGCGCGTGCGAGTGAGACGCGCTGCTGTTCTCCGCCGGAAAGATTGGCAACATCGCGACCAGCGAATCCCGCCAGCCCCACGTGTTCCAGAAGCTCAGCGACCTCGCTATCCGGCAAAGTTTCTCCTCGTTGCGCCGGACCGAAACGCAGATTCGCGGCGATCCCTCCAGGAAAAAGAAATGGCCGTTGCGTCACCATGCCAACACGACGCCGCAGCTCGCGAGGGGAGATTTGCCGGTAATCCTGCTCTTCGAGAAAAACTGTGCCGCTGGAGGGTTCGTCGAGACGATTGAGCAGGCGCAGAAAGGAGCTCTTGCCCGAGCCGCTGGCTCCCACGATCCCGAGCAACTCCCCGTGCCGGACGTCCAGCGAAATGTCGTTCACAATCCAGGTCTCGCCGACTTGCCGGCCAAGATGTTCGGTTCGAAGGATGGCCGCGTCAGTGGGAACGGCAGACGCAGGGTTCATCGATCGAGATGTCCACAGTAGATTTTCGTGTCATATTCCAGAGCCACGTGGCCGCCGCGGACATATGTGGAGAACAGTTCCGGCAACTCCCTCAGCATGGCATCGTATCCCTCGCCGGACTTGGGTATGTAGGAAGAAGAGAGCAGCCGCCCTCGCAGGCCATCGTAATCCAGTTGCTGCTGATTGTGCTGCTTGATCAGCTTGAGTTCGTTGGGCGCAAAGAATCGTTGCAAGGCATCGTAGCCGGCCAGGTATTTGTGCGTAACTTGTTCGTAGTCGATGGCGTGCCGTCGGATGAATTCTTCATAGGCCTTGAGGAAGTCCGTCGACTCGACGTCGCGATCATGCCAGACCAGCACTGCCCAGCCACCTGGCTTCAGGATACGTGCGAACTCCCCGCGAGTCTCCGGGGGCCGAAACCAGTGAAAGGCCTGGCCGGCCACAACGAAATCGACACTACTAGGCTCCAAATTCGTGGCCTCAGCGCTGCCATCTACCGCTTTGAAATTGGGCCGCCCCGCAAGATATCTTTCGCCTGCCACTCGCATTTCCAGGTTGGGTTCGACCCCAATAACGCGGTTCCCATTGTCGAGGAAGATCTCGGCCAGCATGCCCGGGCCGCATCCGATATCGGCAATCAAATGCTCGGGCCGCAGCCCGCAGGTTTCCTGTACTGCATGTACCACATCGTGGGAGTAATGAGGTCGATAACGGGCGTAGTCCTCGGCCCGATCGGAAAATCGCTGGAGGGGATTCCGGTCTGCTTCAGTCATGTCTGGGAAAATGATATCGTAGCCCGGCAAATGACCCGACCTTCCTCCGACAAAAAGCCCATGGTTTCCGCAATGACCGCCGCCATCCGGAATGTACCCCGGGGGCGCGTGAGTACCTATGGCGCCATCGCCAAAGCCGCTGGATATCCCCGCTGTGCCCGCCAGGTAGCCCGGGTATTGCGCCTGGTCGGAGGACTGCCCTGGCAACGGATTATGGGCTCCGGTGGCCGCATTTCGCTGCGCGGCGAATCGGCACTGGAACAGCGTTTCCGGCTGGAGGCCGAAGGGGTCCGGTTCAAGGGCAAAAGGGTCAATATGAAGGAGTTTGAATACAAATTTCCCGATCCCGGCCGCAAGCCGGCGAAGAGGTCGGCCAAAAGGCGGGAACTCCCGCGAAAGTAGCAGGAACAGGCGAAGTTTTTTCTTTTCTGCGGCAGCCTCACTTGCCGTAAAATGATTGCAGATTCGCAACAAAACATGGCAAAGATGTTTACCGCCCGCCGAGTGCAGTTGCTACTTATCGCTCTGCCTGCATTGTTTGTTACTTCGCTCTCGGCACAACGCTATCCAGTTCAGGACCACCACGTTTTTCACCGGCCCGCACCTCCGGCGATGACCCAGGTGAAGCATCAAGCGGCCGGCAATACGGGAGCCACGCGAGCGACCGCAAGCTCTACGAGTTCGACACAAAATGGCTCGGCGGCCCGTCCCTCCGACGGTTCACGCCGCAGCGACCTGACGCTCAACCCATCCTCAAACGAGTCACGTTCTTCGAAGTAGCACTTCTGACTTGCCATTTCCGGCCATGTCCCACACTTTTAGCCTGCGACTTTTAACCTTCGTGTAACATAGACAAACTGTTGCGCTAAGGGTTTGCACCTCTCGTATGGCTCGGCGTTCCCTGGACGATCCGTCTTTGGTTTTGAACCGCGAGGCTTCGTGGCTCGCGTTCAATCGACGTGTGCTCGAGGAAGCGGAGAACCCGCGCAATCCACTTTTGGAGCGTGTGAAGTTTCTCGCGATCACCGCCCGTAATCTGGATGAGTTCTTCGAAATCCGCGTGGGTGGCCTGGTTCAACGCATCGAGGATGGCCAGACGGAGCCCGGTCCGGATGGCCGCACGCCGCAGCAGGAAGCGCAACTGGTCGCCCAACTCACCCACCAGTTCATGCGCGACCAGTATCGCTGCTGGAATCTTTCTCTGCGACCGGCATTAGCGGAGGAGGGCATCCGGGTTGTCGGCATGAAGGACCTCACAACCGAGCAGCGTTCCTTCGTCGCCGACTATTGCGACCGCGAGCTGGATCCCCTGCTGACGCCCGTGACTATCGACCCGTCGCATCCGTTCCCACGGGTGATCAACAAGGCCTTATGTCAGGCTTTGCTGCTGCGCCGCCGTCGCCGCGCTTCATCGACCTACATGGGAGTGGTGACGGTGCCGCGCGTACTGCCGCGCTTGATTAAGCTACCCCGACGCAATGGGACAGAAGACTTCATCTTCCTGGCCGATCTGGTGGCGTCCCACACTGTGGACCTCTATCGCGGTTACGAGATTATTTCCGAAGCCGCGTTTCGCCTTACCCGGAACAGCAACCTCTATTTGCAGGAAGAAGAGTCGCGCAATCTGCTGGAATCAGTGCGCACGGAGTTACACAATCGGCGCAAGGGCGACGCCGTGCGGCTGGAAATTGAAGCTGACGCTAATCCGGAGATGATCGAGCGGCTGCGCGGCTACTTCGAGATGGAGGAGTGGCAGGTTTATCGCACCGACGGTCCGGTGAATCTTTCGCGACTGTCGCACCTCTACGAAGAAACGAACCGGCCCGATCTCAAATTCAAGCCGTTCGTGGCGCGCGAGCTTCAGCTCAATCGCAAGTCGCAGGACATTTTCGAGGAGATCCGGCATCGCGATATCCTGCTGCATCATCCCTACGACTCCTATGACTCGGTGGTCGGCTTTATTCGAGCTGCGGCGGAAGATCCCAACGTTCTTTCGATTAAACAGACCCTCTACCGCACCAGCGAGAACTCCCCCATTGTCAGAGCTCTGATTGACGCTGCGGCGACCAAGGAAGTCACCGTAGTGGTCGAAGTGAAGGCGCGGTTCGATGAGGCCAGCAATATCCGCTGGGCGCGCTCGCTGGAAGACGCCGGCGTGCAAGTGTTTCACGGCCTGGTCGGCTTGAAAACGCACTGCAAGCTGGCGATGATGGTGCGCAAGGATCCAGACGGCGAAACCCGCGTCTACACGCACCTTGGCACGGGAAACTACAACTCGATCACGGCGACGTACTACACAGACTTAAGCTTGTTGACGGCCGATCCGCAGATCACGTCGGCGGTCCAGGGCATTTTCAATTTCCTGACCGCTTATGCCGAGCGCCCCAGCTACAATCCGCTGATGGTTGCGCCCATCGATCTGGCAGAGCGCTGCATCAACCTGATCGCCCGCGAAGCCGACCACGCCCGTCACGGCCGTCCGGCGAGAATCATCGCCAAGATGAATTCATTGCTCGATCGAAACATTGTTCGCGAACTCTATCGCGCCTCGCAGGCGGGCGTGCAAATCGATTTGATTGTGCGCGGCATTTGCGGCTTGCGGCCTGGCGTGCGCGGGGTCAGCGATCACATTCGCGTGCGCAGTATTGTGGGCCGCTTCCTGGAGCATAGCCGGATTTTCTACTTTGCCAACGGCGGGGAAGAGGAAATTTTTCTGGGGAGCGCCGACTGGATGCCGCGGAATTTGTATGAGCGCGTCGAAGTTCTGTTCCCTATCAAGGACCCGATGCTCAAACAGCGCATTCGCGGTGAAATTCTGGAAGCCTATCTGGCGGACACGGTGCAGGCGCGTATTCTGCAGCCCGATGGAACTTATGTTTATGCCGACAGCTTGCGCACGCGCTCCAGAAAGCGCATTGTACGATTCAATGCGCAGGAGTTCTTGATCTCGCTGTCGGAGGGCAAAGTGACCCTCGATTCCATTCCGGCGCTTCCGGCGCCGCGACGCCGAACGGTGCGCAGACCGGTTAAGGCAAAATAAACTTTATGGATATCTACTTCTTGCGGCATGCCAATGCGGGCGAACCGAAACTTAATCCTGCGAAGGATGAAAAACGCCCGCTCGACAAGCTGGGTATCGAGCAGTCCCACGATGTGGGACGTGCGCTGGCGGCCATGGATATTACCGTAGATTCGGTTATCTCCAGCCCGCTGCGGCGCGCCACCCAGACGGCGGCCGTGGTGGCGAATGAGATCGGATACGAAGACAAGGTGATTACCGACGCCGCTTTACGGCCGGGAGCCAGCTACGAACAGTTCCAGGAGTTGGTGTCCCGCTATAACCGCAAAGACGCAATCATGGTGGTCGGTCACAATCCCAATCTTACCGAGTTCCTGAACAAGGTCTTGTCCGGCGGCAGCAACCTTCGCGCAATCGAATTGAAGAAAGGAATGATTGCGCGCGTGGAAAAAATTGGCCGCAAGCCCGCCGTTCTCAGGTGGTGCATGCCGCCGAAGCTGGTGCGTTCGATTCAGCAGGCTTCCGCCAGTAATTCGCGCCCGAAAGCTGTCTCAAAGTAATTTTTTTCCTGCTCGACCGCCCACAATTCCAGCTCGACGCTCTCCGGCCGCTTAGGCTTGAGCATGAGGCGCACTCGGCCATCCTGATGAATGCGGACTTTGAGTTGTGCTACCGCTGCTCGGCGGCCCTGGTCCAAGGCTCGCGCCAGCCGCAACAAGGCGATCGCTTTCGACACGTGAATCTGCTCGACTCCCGGCAGAACTCGCATTACCTGATCACTGGGCGAGGGAAGCGATTTGCCGACGTAGCGCGCGGTGGCAGCGATAATGCGGCGTTGGAGCGGCGTGTAGCCGAAGATTTCCGAATGCGAAATGACGTAGTAAGTATGGCGGCGGCGGCCGGAGCGGTTAATGTAAGCGCCCACTTCATGCAGCATAGCTGCGGCTTCCAACCAGTCTTCGTACTCCGGCGGCAGTTGATGGACCGCCTGCAGCCGTCGAAAGAGTTGCAACACGAGGTCGCGAATGCGCTGGGCAAATTGTAGGTCAGCGCCGTAGTGCTTGGCAGCCGCCAGCAGCGCGTCATGCCGTTCCGACTCCACCCGCTCGCGCATGGCGGTGCTGCCGTTGTAGTCAGCCATCATTTGCGCCAGCAGACCGTCGCGCAACCCAAGCGGCAGATAACGGAAGCTGCGCAGTTTGCACAGCTGCATGAGCTCGGCAAAAACCATGGCGCCGGCAATGATGATTTCAGCGCGTCGCGGACCGATTCCCGGCAGAGCGCGCCTTTGCGAGAGCGAGCGCCTTTGCACAACCTCCAGCAGGGAGGCGACAGCGGCCCCGGGAACCGTGTGCGGCTTGCTTTCGTCATAGCCACGCAACTTGGCGGTGTACAGCCCGGACAGCGCAGCGGGGGTACCGGACGTGGCGATGGTCATCTGCACCTTGGCGTCGATGACCCGCTTCTTGATACGCGAGATTTCACGTTGCACTACGCCACGCATCTGCTCCAACTCGCTTTGCCACGGCGGGTCGTGATGCAGAAACGTCTGCGTCAAGCGGACCGCTCCGATGGGCAGGCTGATCATCTCTTCGATGTGCCCGGACATAGACAGCGTCAGTTCGCAACTGCCGCCGCCCAGGTCCACCAGCAGCGCGCGGCTCTTGGCGATGCGCGCGCCCGACAAGACCCCAAGGTGAATGAGGCGGCCTTCTTCCAGTCCGGAGATGACTTCCACTTTCCATCCTGTGGCCGTACGTACCCAGTCCAGGAAGGCGCGGCTGTTGCGGGCGTCGCGAAGAGCGCTGGTTGCGACCACGCGTACGCGGTCAGCGCCATGAGTTTGCGCTGCGCGATGAAAACGCCGCAGCACACGCATGGTGTGCGCCATGGCCTGCGGATCAAGGACGCCGTCGGAGAAAACGCTTTCGCCCAGGCGCGTGACTTCGCGATCTTCGTGGAGGGTTTCGAGGTGGCCGCGCACAGCTTTTGCGACTTTGAGCCTGACTGAGTTCGAACCGATGTCGACAGCTGCGAATGTGGGCATGTGTGATGGCTACTCAAAGTATCAATGGCATAACCGCCATTTACAAGGTAAGGAGCGAGTTTTCAGCGCTGGTTGCGTTTCAAGAAACATTCATCCGGAGTTCACATGGTTGTAACTCCAATGTAGTTGCGTTCGCCCGGCTTTTGGGTTGTCCCTGCCGGAGGCTCGGGAATTCAAACTGCTATATTCGGGATGTGTTTTCGACCCCAGCACATAGAGGCGTGGCGAGTGTGGACGATGAGGCGAGTGGGTGTCTCCTGGGTCTTCGCAGCTCGCAATGGATTTGGCTGATTGTCGCTGTGGGCGCGGTTTTGCGGCTGATTGCCCTCGGCCATAAGAGCTTTTGGCTCGACGAGATTGCCAGCGTCTCGATCGCCCAGAAGTCCAGCGTAACCTTCTGGCGTTTTCTGTGGCACGACGAAGGCAACATGGCGCTGTACTACGTTTTGCTGCGACCATGGCTGATCTTCGGTAAGACCGAAGGCGTGGTGCGGTTGCTCTCCGTCATCCCTGGAGTCGCGGGCATCCCGCTGATGTATGTCGTGGCGAAACGGCTGTTCGGGCGCGAGGCGGGAATTCTGGCCGCAGCGTTGTTTGCGCTCAATCCCTGTGCCATCGCGTCGTCGCAAGAGGCGCGGGCATACAGTTTCGTGGTGTTTGCGGTGCTGCTTTCCACATATGTTTTCGTCCGTCTCACCGAGGAACCTTCGTACGCTCTGGCAATCGCGTATGGCATGGTTGCCGGGTTCACGTGCTACTTCCACTATTTCGGCGTGCTGATTCCGGCAGCCCACGCGGTCTCGTTAATCGCGGTTCCTGCTAGCCGGCGGCCTTGGAAGCAATACGTATTAGCGGCTGCGATTTTCGTTGTTTTGGCCAGCCCGGTCTTATGGCTGATCCATGCTCAGGATACCGGCCACATTTCCTGGGTGCAGTCGCCGTCACTGCTGGAGCTCTATCACCTGGGCGTATTCCTGGCGGCCAGCGGCGGCAAGGCAGTGGGTGCGGTGCTGCTGGTGCTCGATGTGGTGCTCATCGGGGTTTTTCGGAAAGCGCTGGCCCAAGCCTGGCGGCGGAGCGACAACCTTCAGCGATGGCCCTACACCCTGACGGCGAGTTTGTTTTTCTCGCCGATTGTGCTGACGCTCCTTGTCTCGCTCGTGCGGCCAGTCTTTTATCATCGCTTTCTCATCATCTGTCTGCCGGCCTTTGCCCTGATGACGGCGGTTGGCGCGCTACGAATTCCGCGACAGAGCTGGCGTCTCGTCGCCGTCACCGGCGTCTGCGTTTTATCGCTGGTCGGCACGGTCATGAGTTACTCGCGGGTTACGGAGGACTGGCGCGGAGCAATCAGCTACTTGATTGCCAACGAGCGTCCAGGGGATCGCGTGCTGTACTACCAGCCAGTGGGATATTTTGCCGGTCAAAATTATCGCGAATGGCTGGCAGGCGAGAACGCCTACCGTCCGGTGGAAACGGCAGTAGATCCAACGGACAATTCGTGGGAGCAGAAGATCGAGAATGCTCCGCGAGTCTGGCTGGTGCTCTATCGCACTCGACCGGCCGACGCTCAAACTCGCGCCATCGAGCAGGAGTTGCTGAGAAGCTACACGCCGGGTGAACAGAAGGCGTTTCGCGGAATAACCGTGATGGAGTATGACTCACGCCGCTGACTATGCAGGCTTGCGCAGGGTGAACAAAACGAAGGTGTAGTCCAGCCCGAATTGCTCCCAACGAATAGGCTTCTCCGTGCAATTCAGATCAAGCTCCTCGGTAAGCTCAAATCCGATCGACTTCGCCAGTTCGATCGCGGCTTCAATCTCGGCTTTGGAAAAAATCTTGATCGGCGTGCCGTGCGCAAACTGACCACGGGTATCGATCGGTGTGGGGTAGTAGTCGGTTGAGGTGATCAGCAAGCCGTTCGGTTTCAGCAAGCGATACATCTCCCGGAAATAATCTTCGAGCGGCACACCATGCTCGATCACACTCATGCAGGTGATGGCGTCGAAAAAGCCATTCGCGAAGGGAGTGCGTGTGAGGTCGCCCGGCAGATAGCGAATGGAGCCGCGACGAGTGGGATCGGTGAAGCTCAGGTTGACGCCGTACAGTTCGCGATAGCCGTAAAGGAAAAGCGCGGGCAGCACATTGCTGTAGATCTCGGCGCCAGCATCGAGAATCCGCGCCGTGCGATTCGTACTGGCGAGGATCGTTGCTACTGCTGCGAGATGGTCCCAGTTTTTCTCCGCGCCACGATGCAACGGGACGTGCAGCTTCTTGCCACTCTCCGTGGCGGCTTCGTATTCGGCGCGACTCTTCAGAACGCCATTCGCGATCTTCGGCTCCGGAGGTTCACTGAGACTGGAAGCCCCGAATTTCGCTCTCAAATACAGGCGATAGATTGCGTCAGGGCGCAAAGCGATCCCCTTGATGCGCCGAAAGAATCGGCGCGAAGCAGGAACGTGTGCAACAGCGGAGATTGGTGAGGATTGCGTGGGTTTCGCCAAATTAGCAAGATATCTGCGCCGGCTGCGGCGCGCAACTCAGGCGGTTGCGAAATCCCCGGGCAGAAAATCGTCTCCAGTTCGACCGGGCGTGAGTTGCAGTATTCTGAATTGTAGCCGTCGGGTTCGCGCTGCTCCCGCACGCTAACGAGACGGCGACCCGGCATAGCACCAAACACCTTGATGGACGAGGAACCACAACACTCTCAACGCGAATCCCTGCGCTCCGTGATCAACGAAGAGAAGCAGGAGTTCGCCAGGCCGGCTTCGCGCGAGTCGAAGCTGACGTTGGCTGTTCGCGCCCTGCGTCATCGCAACTTCCAGCTATTCTTTGCCGGCCAGCTCATCTCTCTCATCGGCACCTGGATGCAGACGGTGGCCCAGTCGTGGCTGGTCTACCGCATGACGGGCTCGGCCCTGTTGCTGGGTGCGGTAGGTTTCGCCAGCCAGATTCCCGTCTTCCTGATGGCGCCCGTCGGCGGCATCGTCGCCGACCGCTACAACCGGCGGCGTGTAGTCATCGCCACCCAAGTTCTGTCGATGATTCTGGCGTCTATTCTTGCCGCACTTACGCTTTCCGGGCGGATCCAGGTGTGGCAGATCATGGTGCTGGCATCGCTGCTGGGCGTGGTTAACGCATTTGATATTCCGGCGCGGCAGGCTTTCCTCATCGACATGGTGGGCAGGGAAGACCTGATGAACGCCATCGCCCTGAACTCGTCGATGTTCAATGGCGCGCGCATCATAGGCCCGGCTATCGCCGGCATACTTGTCGCTTCCATCGGCGAAGGCTGGTGCTTCTTTGCCAATGCGGTGAGCTACATTGCGGTCATCGTTGGTCTGCTGCTCATGCAAATCGAACGACCCGCTAACCTGGCGACGCAAGGGTCGCCGCTGGAAAATATTCTGGAAGGTTTCGCGTTCGCCCGCAACACCGGCCCGATTCGCGCGATCCTGCTGCTGCTCGGCCTGGTCAGCTTTGTGGGAATGCCTTATGCCGTGCTGATGCCCGTCTTCGCCGATCAGATCCTGCACGGTGGCGCGAGAGGCCTGGGAATCCTGATGGGCGCTACCGGAGTTGGCGCCCTGCTGGGAGCGGCGAGCCTGGCGGCACGGGTAGGGCTGAAGGGACTGGGCAGGCTGATTGCGATCTGCTCTGGAGGTTTCGGTGTCAGCCTGATTGTGTTCGCGTTTTCGCGATACTTCTGGCTGTCGACCGTGCTGCTGGTGCCGGTCGGCTTCTTCATGATGGTGCAGATGGCGGCGTCGAACACGCTGATTCAAGCCATGGTGCCCGATCAACTTCGTGGCCGGATCCTGGCCGTGTACTCGATGATGTTTATGGGGATGGCGCCATTTGGAGCGCTTTCTGCCGGAGCGGTCGCCCATCGCCTGGGCGCGCCCTGGACGGTTGCGTTGGGCGGAGTGGCCTGCATAGGGGGAGCAATTGTGTTCGGAATGCACATGCCGTCTATCCGGCGGGAGGCCCGAGACCTGGTTCTGGCGCAAGGGATGACAGCAGGAACTCCCGCCGAAGGCGTTACCAGCCGCGGCCTGTCGTGAAGCGAAACCTGAAGCGAAACTTCGGGCCGGGTTTCGGGTTTCATTTTCTGAGCGAGTAAGAAGCGATCTCAGTGCCAGAGCTGAGTTCGTCTGCGTGATCTGGGAGAGGTTTCCACGAGGGATACACGCAGACAGGCGGCCGTCGATCACCCGATCCGGCCGCCTGTGCTTTTATGGTTGCCTCCACGCCTGAAGGCGGGCTTTACCCTCGCTCGGGTGGCCTCACTCCCGCTAATGAGTCGTGGCGGGTTTGTGCACTGGGCTGCCGCTGGTGACGCCGAGCCGCCGCAGCCGGTCGCGTGCCTGCGATGCCTCAATCGAGCGGGGATAGCGCGCAATCAGGCTATTCAACTCGCGCACGCCGGCATCCCGCTGGCCCAGTTCAAGCAGCGCGTAGCCTTTCTTCAACTGTGCCGCGGCTGCTTTGTTGCCACCGGGATACAGCTCCAGCACTTTGTCGTAATCTTTTACGGCCGCTTCAAAGTTACCCTGGCGATATTCGATGTCGGCCAGGTAGAACTGCGCGTTACCGGCAAGATCGGTGTTCGAATAGTATTTGATGTAGTCGCCGAACTCCTGCGAGGACAGGTCATACTTGCCCGAGTTGTAGTCGCGTAGCGCGTTGTTGTAGAGCACGTCCGGGGGCGGCGCAGCGGCCGAGCCGGTATCGGTTGCGGGAGCACCTACGGCAGGCGCTCCGCCGGGAGCCGCGGTCATACCCGGCTGTCCGGCTGCCAGGTTCTGGCCACCCTGCTGCATATCGTCGAGCTGCTTGCTGACTTTCGCCAGCCGCGATTTCAACTCGTCCACCGAGTCGTGCAGCGACTGCACCTGTCCGGAAAGCTGATCGAGTTTGCTGGCGTTGTCGTTGGTTTGCCCAGCCATCTTGTTCTGCAAATCGTTGACTGCCGCGTTCATCTTGTTGACGCTGTCGGCGCTCTGCTCGATCAGGTTCTTCATGACGCCCATGTTCATGTCGATGGACTGCTGCATGCGCGCCACCTGATCCTGGAGGGATTGCACCTGCGTCTGCAACTGCACCATATCCTTGTTGGCCGCATACATTGGCATGCCGGTCGTGAGCATCAGGGTTGCAATCGTCAGGCAAGCTAAGCTGTTCCGAAGTCGCATAGGTCCTGTTCCGTAGGAAAATTCCACTCTAGAAGAGACTATGGTACGCCGAGGATGTCACCCGCAAGGAGTGCTCCAAAATTGGGCGGCGATAAGCGTTGACCATCGCCGCCCACAAAGAATGGCCTGTGCGCTACCTCTGGTATACGAAGTGCGCGCGCCGGTTCTGCGACCAGCAGGATTCCGTGCTCTCGGTGCAGAAGGGTTTTTCCTTGCCGTAACTGATGGTGCGAATACGGTCGGCCGGAATGCCCAGCGAGATCAGCGCCTGCTTGGTGGCGTTGGCACGGTTATCGCCCAGCGCCAGGTTGTACTCGGTCGAGCCGCGCTCGTCGCAGTGTCCCTCGATGGTGAACTTCATGTTGGGATGCTGTTGCAGGAACCGCGCATCGCCCTGCAACACCTGCTGATACTGCTGCGAGATGTCGGCCGTGTCGTAGTCAAAGAACACGTCCTTGACATTCTGCGCGAACAGTTGTGCCTCAGTCTCGTTCGAGTTTTGCGGCGGAGGCGGCGGAGCCGGGTTCACCGTGACACGCGCTGTAGCTTCCTGCGTCCCGGTCTGGTTCTTGGCGATCAGGCGATAGGTAGTGGACTCACTCGGCATCAGGGTGCGGGAACCGCTGGGATCAACCCCACCAATCTGATCGATGGTTACGCTGGTGGCGTAGTCGGTCTTCCAGGTGAGCGTGGTCGCCTGGCCGGGATTGATCGTGTTCGGATTGGCTGTCAAAGAAGCAGTAGGTGCGGGCGCGGGCGGCGGTGGTGGCGGCGGTGGCGGGGCCGCTTTCTTCTTGCCGCAGGCGCTGACCATCATAACGACGGCGAGTGCCACGACGACCTTGGTCCATTGACTCCGTGTAAGCTTCAAGTCTTCCTCCAATGTGGCGCGAGAGCACTCGCATCAGTTCATGACAGGGCCGAAGTGTGCTCCTTCTGTCGCCCTCAACAATTCCTGAACCTAACAGCTGCTACTACGAAACTCAGTCTCGGCGAACAGGGCCCAGTTCAAATCGAATGACCGAGACTTCCAGCGAGTGCCGCCGCCCCGCGCCAGTATTGGCGCAATCGGAACTCGCTGTGCTTTAACCAGATTACTTGAAACTCCAATTGGGTTGCGAATTATCCCCTGAGGTGGTCAGTTGCCGCTGCTCGCTGCCATCCGCCAGCATGCTCCAGATCTGCACCTTTCCCGTGCGATTTGACTGAAACACAAGATGCCTTCCATCTGGCGACCACGAGGGAAAATCGTTGCGCCCGCCATCGTGCGTCAACTGCACCCACTGTTTGCTGGCGATATCCATCACATAAATGTCGCTAGCGCCGGGAGCGCCCGGACCATAATGACGAACCCAGGCGAACGCCAGGAACTGTCCATTCGGAGACCACGAAGGCGATACTGCGTAGCCCTGGTCGGTCATGCGGACGACGTTGGTTCCATCCGACGCCATGGTGTAAATCTGCGGCAACCCGGTTCGTCCAGCTACCCAGGCAATCTGTGCATTCGTTTTCGGATTCCAGGTGGGCGAAACATCAGGACGCCTGCTCTCGGTCAAACGGCGAGCATTTCCGCCCGACGAGCTGACGGAATAAATCTGCGTATTGCCGGTGCGCGACGAGGAAAACGCAATGCTCTGTCCATCGGACGACCAGGCCGGCGAATAGTTGTCGCCGGCAAAATGGGTGAAGCTCACCAGCCGCCCCAGGTCCAGCGAATACATCAGGATCTGCCAGCCTTCTTTAGTGACGGCAGAGAAGGCCACACGCGAGTTATCGGGCGAGACGTGCGGCGACAGCGCAATCGATCCCAGATGCGTGAGTTGCTTTTGATTGGCGCCGTCATAGTCCATCTGCCAGATTTCTTTCGAGCCGCCGCGGCTGCTCACGAAGTACAACTTGGTTTCAGCAATGCCCTGGATGCCTCCGCCCAGCCGGAAAATAATCTCGTCGGCAAAGCGATGGGCAATCAAGCGGGCGTTAGAGTCATTAGCCTGTTCGCGATATTGCTTGCCCAGCACTTGGGGAGACTGCGGGTTCTTGGTGTCATACAACCATCCCTGTACATTCAGAGTTCCACCTTCCACTGCAAGGTTGCCAAAGGCCAGCATATTGGCGTTGGGCGGAGCACTACTCCAATCGCCCAGATGCACTTCCTGGGGCGCGCCCGGGATCGACAGCGGATAGAAGCTGCGCGAAACCATGTCGAAAATCCCCGCTGACTGGAGATCGTTCCACAGGGTGGTGTTAAAGGTCATCGCCAGGTTTTGCGTGCCGCTGTCGGTGGTGATCGTTTTGAAGTCGGGCGCAGCCACGCGGATCTTCTCCACGCCCAGACCGGTGCCGGTATGGATCCAGTCCTGCGCGGAAAGCGATGAGCTTACAAGGACGAGCGCGAATAAGAGAGAAGGGAACCGCTTTACAAATGCCATTTCCAAGAAAGCTCCAAAGTAGAGCCCGAAGGGCGAAATTTGTTTTAGCCGTGGGCGTAAGCCCGTGGTCAACGCTTAGCACAACTGCGACGAGAAGACCCTCACCGCCGGTAATCGAACCAAAACTCTACCGCGACGTAACGTCCGGCGTACTCCGGAGGCAGCGGTCCGAAGGTGTCGATCCTCTGTAACGCCCGCAATGCCGACTGATCGAGCGACGGAATTCCGCTCGACTGCTCCACTCGAATATTCGTCGGATCGCCCGACCGGTTGATCTCGAAGTAGATGTACACCCGGTGCGCGGTATCGATCCCAGGATCGACTTCATACTTCAGCCAGTTGTCCGAAACCTTGCGCCGCACCGCGTCCACGTACCAGCCGAAGCGGCTGCCGAAATCCCCCGTGCCGCCAGTGAAACTCAAGCCGCCCTTCGTGCCACCCGCGGTAAACGCGCCGTACGGGCCGCTGACCGGACCGCCTTGCCCGAAGGGAATCTTGTTGTCCTCGACCTTAGCTACTTCTTTCGGAGGCGGTTTCTTCTGGGCCGTCTCGTGCGGCCCCTTTTTCTTGACTTCGCGCTCGGGAATCGGGATCGCCTTCGGCTCTTCCTTGGGTGTCTCTTTCGGCTTCGACTCGGCGAGCCCCTTCGACTCGTTGGCCAAAACATTTTGCTTCTCGGTAGGAGCCACAGGCAAAGGAATGGAAGTCACCAGGGTCGCGCTCATCGCTCCACCTCCGCCAGTGGTACCGCCCCAACTTTCGCCGCGTCCGATGGGGATGAGATAGCCGAACAGCGCGAGAGCAAACAACGCGGCGTGTAGCGCGATCGAGCCGAGCAAGGGCCCGCGCACGGCACCCTCAGACGGAAAGATGTCAACGTCGGCTGCCATTCTTCTCCAGCGGCTGGGTCACGATGCTCACGTTTGTAATGCCGGACTGCTTCACCGCGTCCATGACGGTGGCGAAGGCGCCGAACGGCACGTTCTCGTCGGCGCGCACGTACACCGACTGACCTTCCGGGTCGCGAATTTTCTCGTGAATGCGTTGCGCTATCTGGTTGATGTTGACCGGCTGACTGTTGAGGAAAACATTCTGGTCGCGATCGATGGTGACGACCAGCCGCTCTTCCGTGATCTCCTTCACCGTCTTGGTGTGCGGAACCTGGACCTCGATACCCGACTGCAACACGGGAGCGGTCACCATAAAGATGATCAGCAGCACCAGCACAACGTCGACCAGCGGCGTAACGTTGATATCGGACAGCGAGCTTTGCGTGCGTCCTTGCGCGTTGGTAAACGCCATTAACGACGCTCCACGCTCTCGGGAGCGCGCGCTGCTCCCGCCTGTGCGCGCTCGACTTCGTTGATCAGCTCCAGGCTGAAGTCGTCCATGCGCGCGCCGAACTCGCGGATGTGCTGGTTAAACAGGTTGTAAGCAATGACCGCAGGAATAGCGGCAAACAGGCCGGCGGCTGTGGTGATGAGGGCCTCGGAGATGCCGGGCGCAACCGCGCGCAACGTCGCCGATCCGGCGGTGCCGAGGCCATGGAAGGCAT
Organism: uncultured Acidobacteriaceae bacterium; assembly: GCA_963769235.1. Taxonomy (GTDB): domain Bacteria; phylum Acidobacteriota; class Terriglobia; order Terriglobales; family Acidobacteriaceae; genus Bog-257. The sequence continues at coordinate 104,093 of CAVYKW010000003.1, forward strand.
CAATGATGCCCCAGACCGTTCCGAACAGGCCGATGAACGGGGTGATCGCGCCAGTGGTTGCCAGCCAGGGCAGGCGACTTTCAAGGCGTGTTAGCTCCTCTGACGCGGCGATCTGCGTAGCGCGTTGCAGCGCATTCATGCGCAGCGGATAGGTCGTCTGCTTGCGCAGTTCGTCGTAGCCACCCTCGAAAACGGCGACCAGCGGGCTGGGCTTGAACTGCTCGGCCACTGCGGCCACGTCGTTCAGCCGCTCGGATTTGCGGAACGCGCGTATGAAGCGATTGCTTTGCACGCGCGCGCGTCGAAACAATCCCCACTTGGAAAAGATGATGGCCCAGGAACCGACGCTGAAGATGAGAAGAATGACGAGGACTGCTTTGGCGACGAGACCGCTGGTTTCAATCAGACCTGAGATTTCACCGCCGATGGCCGAAGCGAGCAAAGAATGGCACACATTCATGGGACAGAACAAGCTCTACTTTCGTTACAGAACATTATATGCATTTGATGCGGCCAGAGTACGTTTGTGCGGTAAGGTTCCCGAGGAGTTAATGAGGAAAAGCGCTCTTCGCTGTTCGCTGTTCGTTTTTCGCTAGAATCGAAGGGTGAAGCGGCTACGCAATATCGGGTTGTACTTCGGGCACTTGTTGACTGCACTGATTGGGACTGCGTTCTTTACAACCGCGATTTCGCGACTTCATCATCCCACCACGGCATTACAGGCCCTCTGGCAGGAAACAATCGTCGGTTTCATCTGCGCAGGGCTCTTGGGCTTCGCGGCGTCGAAAATCTCGAGCGCCCGTCTTGCCCTCTGGGTATGGCTCGCGGTCGCTCCATTTTTCGTGTTTCATGTGATGTCGACGCTTTTCCACGGAAGCCAAATCAGCGTTTTGATGAAGAATGAAGACTTGTGGTCGCGCATATTTGGATTTGACTGTCTTGCTGAGCACTACGTCGGCCGGTGCCTGGATTTTTTCGAATTTACGGTGCCCATGGCTCGTACGGCAGCGTATTCACTCGGTGCTGTCGTAGGTTTTCACACATTCGGCTTGGCTCCGAAAGGTGAGGACGCTTCAATAACAGACCGGGTGCGCCAAGTTTAAGATTAAGCGAAAGGCCTTCGGTCACGCCTTGGCGAATGGCGAAAGGCGAATAGCGAAAAGCGGACAGACGCCAGCTTCGCCTGCTACACTGCGGCTGAATCTTGCCATCTGGGAACTCCTGTGCTGCTGGAACTGCGAGTCGAAAACTACGCGGTCATTGACAATGTCGCCGTGGAGTTCGCGCCCGGTCTCAACCTGCTGACCGGCGAAACTGGCGCCGGAAAATCCATCCTCATCGACGCCCTCGCCCTGCTGCTCGGCGACAAGGCTTCCAGCGACGCCGTCCGCCACGGAACGGAAAAGGCGATCGTTTCCGCAGTGTTTGAATCCGATTCGCCCACCATCGCTGCGGTTCTGGAAGTCAACGGAATCGACGGAGAAGACGGGCAGCTCATTCTTCGCCGCGAGATTGCCGCCGGCGGCAAGGGCCGCGTCTTCATCAACAACCAGCCGGCAACCGTGACGGTGCTCAAACAGCTTGCGCCGTATCTCGCGGTGATTCACGCGCAGAACGAGGCGGTGCTGGGCTTCGATGCGTTGTCGCGCCTGACGCTGCTGGATAGTTTTGCCGGATGCGATGACGCCGAGGTCGAAGCGGCGTTTGATGCCTGGAATCAGGTGCGCCGTCGCATCACTGACCTGGAGCGCGACGAGCACGATCGCCTGCGTCTGCTGGATCTGTGGAGCTATCAACGTAAGGAAATTGCGAATGCTCGGATTGAGCCGGAGGAAGACACCAAGCTCGATGCCGAGAAGCGCGTGCTGGCCAATGCCGAACGCGTGCGCGGCGCGGCGATGGCCGCCTACGACGCGCTGTACGAGAGCAATACCTCGGCAGCAGCTTCGGTCCGAACCGCGACCCGGCAGATTGAAGAGTTGTCGCGCTTCGACGAGCAGTTCCGCGATGCCATCCCTGAGCTGGATTCGGCGCGCATCACCATCGAAGACATAGGGCAGCGGTTGCGCGACTATGTCGAACGGATCGAGGCCTCGCCCCAGCGCCTGGCTGAGGTGGAAGATCGCCTGGCGGCGCTCGACCGTCTGAAACGCAAGTACGGTCCGCGGTTGGAAGATGTCATCGCGTTGGGCGACGAACTCGAGCGCAAACTCAACGAGATGGAGAATAAGGACGAGGTGCTGCGCAAGCTGCGCCTTGAGCTGGCTAATGCCGCCGAACATTATCTGGAATCAGCGCGAGCTCTATCGCGGCAGCGTTACGAAGCGGCGCGCAAGCTGGAAAAGCTGGTCGAAAGCGAGATTAACGAGTTGGCCATGAAGGCTCGCTTCAAGGTCGAAGTTGGCGGCTCAGATGAAGAAGGGAACTGGAGCGCCCGCGGCTTCGACCAGGTGCAGTATTTAATTTCGGCCAATCCCGGCGAGCCGCTGGGGCCGGTAGATGAGATCGCTTCCGGCGGCGAGCTGTCGCGCGTGATGCTGGCGCTGAAAACCAGTGTGGAGATGGGCAACAGCAAACGTGGCGGCAAGAACGGAAACGCGTCGGGTGCCTCATCCTCGAGTGCCACGGCCTCCTCGCAGATGGGTGGCACATCCTCCTTGCCATCGGTTGGCAAGAGGGTGGGATCGAAGGATGCGGGTGCCCCATCCTCCTCGCCTGCTTCTGGCGAGAGGGTGGGAGCGAAGAAGACTTCGTCTCAACGGACCCTGGTTTTCGACGAGATCGACGCCGGCATCGGCGGACGCGCGGCCGAGGCGGTAGGCAAGAAGCTTAAGCAACTCTCGCGCACCAAGCAGGTACTCTGCATCACGCACCTCCCACAGATCGCGTCGTTCGCCGACCAGCACTATGTGATCGAAAAGCATGAGTCGGGCGGCAGGACGAAAACGTCTGTGCGGCCGCTGGATGCCGAAGAGCGCACCCGCGAAATCGCCCGCATGATGAGCGGCGCCAAGCTCACCGACACATCACTGAAGCACGCCGAGCAGATGCTGAAGGCGAACCGGTAAGAGCAGGGACTAGGGGATAGAGGGTGGTGAATCGTAGGTCGTAGATGGTAGACAAGTGAATCGTAAATTGCAGATGTGGATACCGGGCGACGAAAAACTTGAAGCGCTCCAACCAAATGCGCTGTCATGCTGAGCGCAAGCGGGCTGCCTTTGCCCGCTGGAGTCGAAGCACCACTCTAGCCGCGAAATGCCGTGATAGGGGTCCTTCGGCTACGTTCGATCGCTCACGCGCTCTCACTTCGCTCAGGATGACAATCCAGAAGCGGCTGATTGCTAACAGCCAAGAGCTAAGAGCCAAGAGCTAAGAGCCAAGAGCTAAGAGCCAAGAGCTAAGAGCCAAGAGCTAAAGAGCTAAGAGCTAAGAGCTAAGAGCTAACGGCTAACCGCCGCCTTACTTTATCGCCCCTTCGTGTCCGGCGAAGCGGCGCAGCAGGCCGATCTGGCCATTGTGATAGGCCTCGTGAAAGTGCAGGCGGCCAAGTGCATCCGCCAAAGATCCGGTCAGCGGCGGCCGGCGATACGGCTCAGGGATGAGCCCGGAAACTTGTTCATCCGACAAGCCGGCGATCGCGGGAATTATCTGCCGTTGAGAATCGTCCCAATAGCCGCGCAGGGTCGCCAGATCCAGATACTTCTCTCTGCCGGTGGGATGGCTGCCTCGCTGATAAACCGCAGCATCCTCTCCGGTGAATACAGGATTGCCGCCAACCAACAGCAGCGCCAGGTTCCGCGTCGTCACAATGTGCCCAAACACCCAGTTCAGAGAGTTGCCACCGGCTTCCGGCAGCAGCAGGCTTTCTTCATTGGTTATGCCGTCAAGGTTGCGGTTGAGAGCCGAATAGCTGAGCTCATACATTTTGACCAGATCGCCGGCATTCATGAGTGCACTCGCAGGTAGGAAGTGGATACGCAAAAATTGTACAGTCGCAGTGGTCCTTTGTCCTCAAGCAATTGCGAGGCAAATTTCGCGCAGGAGATTTGCTGCCACTCGCGCCTTGCCAGCCACATCCAATCCACACGGGACACCAAAACCGGGCGCTCCATTAACTGCTGAATTTGCGCCCCAGGGTGCGTAATTGCGCTACTCCGCCCCGTTACGTTGGTGATTACCCCGTTGCTACAATAGAGTAATCGTGGGGAAACCCGGGTTTGAATTCCGTATACTGAACTACAGGACGGCATGAGTCAGACTGACGCGAAAACCTTACTTTTGTTGAAGCCGCGGGGCTTTTGCGCCGGAGTTGTGCGCGCGATCGATATTGTCCGCATTGCCCTGGAAACCTTTGGCGCGCCGATTTATGTGCGCAAAGAGATCGTTCACAACCGCTATGTAGTGGATGAACTTACCGCCAAGGGCGCGATCTTCGTTGACAGCGTAGAAGAGGTGCCGGCCGGCGAGCGCGTCATCTACAGCGCTCATGGAGTTGCGCCGGAGGTCCGGCAAGCCAGCAAGCTGCGCGAGTTGCGCGTGATTGACGCTACCTGCCCGCTGGTTACCAAAGTACACGTGGAGGCGGTGAAGTTTGCCCGCGAAGGCTATTCGCTCATTCTCATCGGCCATCGCGATCACGACGAAGTTATCGGCACGCTGGGCGAAGCTCCGCTGGTGACCCAAGTCGTCGATTCGCCTGACGATGTGAACGGCCTTCATGTGCCGGATCCCAACCGCGTCGCCTATCTGACGCAGACGACCTTGAGCCTGGACGAAACTACGCACGTGATCGACGCCTTGCGCCAGCGCTTTCCCAACATTAAGGGACCGCACGCGCAGGACATTTGCTACGCCACGGAGAACCGCCAGACAGCAGTGAAAGATGTTGCGGCGGAATGCGATCTGCTGCTGGTCGTGGGCTCCGACAATAGTTCCAATTCCAATCGGCTGGTAGAGGTAGCCCGTAATTTGGGGACGAACTCACACTTGATCGAAAACTACCGCTCGATCATGCCGGAATGGCTGCATAACGTAAAGACGGTCGGCTTGACCGCTGGAGCTTCCGCGCCGGAGATTCTGGTGCAGGAAGCGGTCACTTTCCTCGAGGAGCAGGGTTTCACCAACATGCGTGAGGTGGAAGTAATGCCTGAGCATGTGCGCTTTGGATTACCGCCCGAAATCGTAGAGGCAATTGCCGCCGCGCCTGCGCTGGCGCAAGACGCGGTGTAGGTGGCGGAGTAAAAAGCAAAAATGGCAGATCCTTCGAATCCAGCTGAAATTCGATTCGGCAAAATCGATGACATCAAAAGCAGGGTAGCCGCAGCCGTCGACGCTTCGCGGAAATTCCTGTTCGGAATGCAGGACCGCGAGGACGGTTTCTGGTGCGGCGAACTCGGCGCCGATACCACGCTGGTTTCTGACTACATTCTTCTGCACCGTCTGCTGGGCACCGAAGACCCGGTACGCACCCAGAAGTGCGCCAACGAAATCCTCAATCGCCAGAACCGCGATGGTGGCTGGCCGATCTACAACAACGGCCCGTCAAATATCAGCGCCTCGGTGAAAGCGTATTTTGCCCTGAAGATGGCGGGCTATACGCCGGATCATCCGCAACTGGCGAAAGCGCGCGAGTGCATTCTGGCGCTCGGCGGCGTGACCGAAGTCAACACCTTCACCAAGATCTACCTGTGCTTCCTCGGGCAATATGATTACGACGCGGTGCCGGCGATTCCGCCGGAGATCGTGCTGTTCCCCGCCTGGTTCTGGTTCAATCTATACGAGATTTCTTCGTGGTCGCGCGCCATTCTGGTGCCGCTTTCCATCGCTTACGCGAAAAAGCCGTTCAAGAAGATTCCGCAGGAGCAGGGCATCGATGAGCTGTTTGTCGGTGGCCGCGGCAAGAGCCAGCTCAGGCTGCGCTGGGCCAAGAAGTTTGTAAGCTGGCGGAATTTCTTCCTGGTGCTCGACCGTCTGGTGCACTTCTTCGAGCTGGTACATGTTCGTCCGCTGCGTTCGCGGGCGCTGAAGATGGCTGAGAAGTGGATGCTGGAGCGTCTGGAGATGAGCGACGGCTTGGGCGCGATCTATCCCGGCATCATGAATTCCATCATCGCGCTGCGCTGCCTGGGTTACTCGCTGGATGATCCCCAGGTTATTCGCGCCATGGATGAGTTCGAGAAGCTGGGCATCGAGGAAGAGACGACGTTCCGGATGCAGCCTTGCATGTCGCCAGTGTGGGACACGGCGTACGCCGTCTTCGCCCTGGCGGAAAGTGGGGTTTCGTCCAACGATCCCCGTCTGGTGCAGCCTTGTGAGTGGATGCTGAAGAAGCAGGTGACGCGCAAAGGCGACTGGTGTGTGAAGAATTCCAAGGCCGCTCCCGCAGGCTGGTATTTCGAATTCAACAACGAGTTTTATCCCGACGTCGACGACAGCGCGCAAGTGCTGCTGGCGCTGAGCCGGGTGAAGACCAGCAACGAGAGCTATCACGATAAGTCGGTGCGCCGCGCGCTGGATTGGATTCTTTCCATGCAGTGCAAGAGCGGCGGCTGGGCCTCGTTCGACAAAGATAACGACCGCATGGTCTTCCAGCAGATTCCGTTTGCCGACCACAACGCCATGCTCGACCCGCCGACCGTCGATATCACGGGCCGCGTGCTGGAATGCCTGGCGAGCTACGGCTACTCGATGAAAGATGAGCCGGTGCGGCGGGCGGTGGAGTTCATCAAACGCGAGCAGGAGCCCGATGGATCGTGGTTCGGGCGCTGGGGCGTCAACTACATTTACGGCACCATGCTGGTGCTTCGCGGTCTTGAGGCGGTGGGCGTCGATTATCACGAGCCCTGGATTTTGCAGGCAGTCGAGTGGCTGCGCATGATGCAGAATCCCGATGGCGGATGGGGCGAAACCTGCGACTCCTACGACGACCCCAACACTAAGGGCGTTGGCCCGAGCACAGCTTCGCAAACCGCCTGGGCCGTCATGGGATTGCTGGCGGCAAACGATACCCGCACCGATTCGTTGCAGCACGGCATTGCGTACTTGCTGAAGACGCAGCGGCGCGATGGATCATGGGATGAATCGCTGTACACGGGAACCGGCTTTCCCCGCGTGTTCTACCTGATGTACTACATGTACCGGCAGTATTTCCCGCTGCTCGCACTGACGGCCTACGCGAAGTCGATGGCATCGTCGGAAGACGAGCGGATGCGGATTGTCCGCAGAAGGCAGTAAACAGTTGTCAGTTGTCGGTTGTCAGTTTGCCGACGACTGACGGTCGACCGACAAGATCTTTGCCGACCTCGCCATCTCAAGCTGGCCACAACTGGGCTGCAAGATTTTGCTGACAACTGACAACCGACCACCGACGACTGATCCATGAAATGTTTCGTCACAGGCGCAACCGGATTTCTGGGAAGTCATGTTGCCCGGCAGTTGCTTGCCGGGGGCGCTGATCTCCGCTTGCTGGTGCGCCCAACCAGTCGCACCGAAAACATCGCCGATCTCAAGACAGAGCGCGTGGTTGGCGACCTGCGCGATGCCGAGTCCCTGAAGAAGGGAATGACGGGCTGTGAGTTCGTCTTTCACGTTGCCGCCGACTATCGCCTGTGGTCGCTCAACGGACAGGAACTCTACGACTCCAACGTGGAAGGTACGCGCAACATCCTCGATGCCGCGAGAGAATCCGGTGTGCGGCGGGTTATTTATACCAGCAGCGTTGCCACCATGGGCTTCGGCAACAACGGCCGCCTGACCGACGAAAAGTCGCCAGTCACGCTGGCTAACATGATCGGCGATTACAAGCGCAGCAAGTTCATGGCCGAGCGCCTGGTGATCGATGCGGGCCAGGCGGGACAAAACGTCGTGATGGTGAATCCCACGACGCCGGTCGGCGAGCGCGACATCAAGCCGACGCCCAGCGGTCAGATCATTGTGGACTTCCTGAAGCGGAAGTTTCCTGCCTACGTTGATACCGGTTTGAATCTGGTCGACGTCATCGATTGCGCCGATGGGCATTTGCTGGCGATGGAAAAAGCGCAACCGGGCGAGCGCTACATACTGGGCGGCGAGAATCTTACGCTGAAGCAGATACTGGACAAGCTGGGCAGCATCACCGGCCTGCCGTCGCCTAAACTGAAGGTACCGTATGGGGTCGCGCTGGCGGCAGGCGTTTGGGGATCGGTTGTAGTCGGCGGAATGTTGAAACGCGAGCCGCGAGCGACCATCGAAGCCGTGCAGATGTCGCGCAAGAAAATGTTTGTTACCAGCACCAAGGCAGAACGCGATCTGGGATGGAATCCGCGGCCGGTCGATGGTGCTCTGACGCGCGCGGTGGAGTGGTTCCGAGCCAACGGCTATGCCGCATAAGCGGATTGCTATTGTGGCTGCCATGCCGATCGAGTTAGCACCTCTGCTGGGGGCGATGCGGCCACAGCAGGTGGATGGCGTCGATCTGTACGAGTTGCCGAATGCGATGGTTGCGATCGGCGGCATCGGCGAAAAATTCGCGCGTCGCGCCGCGGAAGTTGTGGTCGAGCAGGCAAAGCCGCAGCAACTGATTTCGGCTGGCATGGCGGGCGCAATATCGTCGAGATTGAAAGTGGGCGATGTCGGATGGATCCGCGAAGTGGTAAACGTGGCGACAGGCGTTCGTTATTCGGCAGCGTCCGACGGTGATTGGGTACTGGCCACGTCCCAAGAGGTAAGTGACGCCGCGGAGAAGCAGCAGTTGCTCACCGGGTTCGGAGCGGATGTGGTCGACATGGAAGCGGCCGCTGTGGCGCAAGTAGCGCAGCAATACGGGGTGGAGTTTCGGGCCATCAAGTCGATTTCCGATGGCGCCGAATTTGCTCTGCCTCCGATGACGCAATTCATCGACGAGCGAGGTAGGTTCGCCACCAAGCGGTTTTTAATGTACGTCGCCCTGCATCCGAGGTGGTGGTCTGTGCTGGGGAAATTGCGCGAAAATAGCAACATCGCGAGCACGAACCTGTGCCGTGAACTGGAACATCTAATTCCTGTGAATATGTGGGTAGTGGATGGTGGATAGATTGTTTCGTTTTTAGGGAACGATTTGTGTCCCACGCGAGTTTTTTTCGATCCACCATCCACTAGTCACTACCCACTGGGGTTTACATGTCGGTTGCGACACAACTAGGCGGGAGCGTTAGGCAGCAGGCCATCCCTGCGACCATGCAGGCGGCGGTGTATCGGGGCGTCGACGACGTTCGCATGGAAACTGTTGCTGTCCCCCAGATCGGGCCGGGAGAGTTGCTGGTTCGGGTACATACCTGCGGAATCTGCGGCACCGACCTCAAGAAGATTGCTACCGGTTCTCACTCTTCCCCGCGGATTTTCGGCCACGAGACCGCAGGGGTCGTCGCCGCCATCGGTGACGGTGTTGTCGGCTATGGAGTCGGCGACCGGGTCATGGTGTTCCATCACATCCCCTGCCGCGACTGTTTTTATTGCCGGAACAAGGTTTTCGCCCAGTGTCCTACCTACAAGAAGGTAGGCGTTACCGCCGGATATGAGGCCAGCGGAGGCGGTTTTGCCGAATACGTTCGGGTGATGGACTGGATCGTCGGCAAAGGAGTGGTTCGCATCCCAGACGGCGTTTCGTTCGAGCAGGCATCGTTCATCGAGCCCGTGAATACCTGCATGAAAGGCATTGAAACGCTTAGACTTACGCCGGGTGAGACGGTCCTGGTGATCGGCCAGGGACCCATCGGCATCATCTTGGCAGTGTTGGCCCGCCGACAGGGCGCGCGGGTAATAACTTCCGATTTGTTTCCCAGCAGGCATACAATAGCTAAGGCATTCGGGCTTAGCGAAAACATCGACGCATCCACCTCCGACGCCGTACAGACCATCAAAGAATTCACGGAGGGTCGAGGGGCTGATGCTGTAATTTTGGCAGTCGCGGGAAATCACTTGATCCGTTCCGCGATGGATGCGACCCGTCCTGGCGGGCGCGTTTTGCTATTTGCGCAAACCCAGCACGGGGAGGCAACAATCGATCCCGCCGGAGTTTGTGTCGATGAGAAGAGTTTATTAGGTTCGTACAGCGCTTCCGTGGATTTGCAGGATGAGTCGGCACAATTTGTGCTGAGCCGGGAAATGGATATGGAGCGGCTCATCAGCCATCGCTTTCCGCTGGCTGAAGCCGTTGAGGCCTTGCACTTGGCCGCTCATCCTAAACCGGACTCCATGAAGGTTGTGATTCAACCGGGCAGCGAATGGAAGGATCAGTAGAGTGAAGGGACAAATGACAGCGGCGGTCCTCTACGGTAAAGAGGACGTCAAAATTGAGCAGGTGCCCATCCCCGTTTTGGATGAAGGGGAAGTACTGGTCAAGGTGCAGGTTGCCCTGACGTGCGGCACCGATCTGAAGGTGTATCAGCGTGGCTATCACGCCCGCATGATTGTGCCGCCCGCACTGTTTGGCCACGAGCTGGCCGGTGTCATCGAAGAGGTTGGCCCCAACGTTAAAGGCTTCAGGAAAGGCATGCGGGTGGTGGCGCTCAACTCAGCGCCGTGCGGCATGTGTTTCTACTGCTCCAAGCACCAGGAAAATCTCTGCGAAGATCTGCTGTTCAACAACGGCGCTTATGCCGAATACATTCGCATTCCGCGCCGCATTGTTGAGACCAACATGCTGGCCATCCCCAAACACGTGAGCTACGAAGAGGCCGCGATGGTTGAGCCTCTGGCCTGCGTGCTGCGCGGACTGCACGAAACCAAGATGGAGATTGGCGATTCGGTGGCTGTCATCGGCGCCGGCCCGATTGGCTTGATGTTTGTGCAGGTCGCCAAGCTGACCGGCTGCAACGTGATTTCGGTAGTAAAGCGGGATTCGCAGGTAGCTGCTGCCCGTCGTGTGGGCGCCGACAGCGCTGTACAAGTGACGGCCGTGGACGATCCGGTGAAGGCCGTACGTAAGCTGACCCATGATGCCCGCGGTTGCGACGTCGTTATCGAGGCAGTTGGACGTCCCCAAGCCTGGGAGTGGTCGATTGACATGGTGCGCAAGGGCGGAACCGTGAACTTCTTTGGTGGTTGCGCCAGCGGCACCACGGTGGCTTTGGACACCCAGCGCCTGCACTACAACGAGCTGACCCTGAAGGCCACGTTCCATCACACCCCGGAAACAGTGCGGAAAGCTTTCTCGCTGATTTGCGAGCGCAAGATTAAAGGCACCGACTACATCACCGGCGAAGCGCCGTTGTCGCGGCTGCAACAGGTGTTGCGGCACATGCTGAACCGCAACGGCGACATCAAGACGGCCATCATTCCCGGGACGTAGAGAAACAGTTGTCGGTTGTCGGTGGGCAGTTGTCAGTTGGGCGGACCTTGCGGGATATACGTTACGGGACGTGTTGTCGCCGCCGAGCGAACGGTCGCAGCTTTAGATGCATAATACCCAGCGTTGTGGTTGTCATCCTGAGCGGAGCGGTCGCCGGGTTTGGCGGACGCGGAGTCGAAGGGTCTGCTGTTCGATCGTGGCGGCGAAGGAACGTCTGACCAAGCGTGTTACCGGTAGAGCGACGCTTCAGCGCGCGTCGAGGCTGCAGTAAATGTGAAGGTGCTTCAGCTCCGGGATCGCAGGCGTAATCAGAGGTTCGAGAGTCAATCAAAGCAGCACGCGTAATCACAGTTTCCAGAGCGAATCAAAGCAGCCAAGGTCTGCTTTTGCGGCCGAAACCGGAAAGATTCCGTCCCGAAGGGACGACTCAGTTTAGCTCAGCACGAAGTGCTGGGTCTTCCCCTAAGAAAGACCTGAGTCCCGTAGGGACGCCACCGGGACACAACCAAAGTAAAATTCTAGAATGTCTTCCATTCCGACCGACAATCGCGTGCAGTTTTCGCCGCCTGACTTGGCGGCGGCCGGATGGCAGTCCCTTCCGCCCGAGTACGCAATCCCTGATCAAGCTCCCACACTGGCGGAGGCCGAGGCCTACTGCTCGCGTCTGGCGCATTCGCACTACGAAAACTTCTCGGTCGTTACCTGGTTTCTTCCGAAGCACCTGCACCAGCATTTCTATAACGTCTACGCCTATTGCCGGATCTCGGACGATCTTGGCGACGAAGTAGGCGACCCGCAGCAGTCGCTGGCTCTACTCGACGCGTGGCAGTCAGAGCTCGACGCCACCTACATGAGCCTGGTCGAGCCGCCGCTGCGTGATGTGCGTCACGACGCGGAAAAGCTCGAGCCGGGGGCGCCGGCGCGAAATCCCGTGAGCCCGCGGCATCCCGTGTTTATCGCCCTGAGGGAGACGATTCGCCAGTGCGATATCCCGCGGCAGCCGTTCGCTGATCTGCTGACGGCGTTTCGCCAGGACCAGACCGTCACGCGTTATCCCACATTCGAGGACTTGCTCGGCTACTGTAAGAATTCCGCGAATCCTGTCGGACATCTGGTGCTGTACCTCTGCGGCTATCGTGATGCCGAGCGGCAACAGCTTTCCGACTACACCTGCACGGCGCTTCAGCTGGCGAACTTTTGGCAGGATGTTGCGGTGGACTACGGCAAGAATCGCATCTACCTGCCGTTGGACAGCTTGGCGAAATTCGGCGTCACCGAGACCGACATTGCCGAGCGCCGGGCCACACCGCAGTTTTTGGAAATGATGAAGTTTGAAGTGGCGCGGGCGCGTGATTGGTTCCAGATGGGCCTGCCGCTGGCCGGCAAAGTGGACAAGCACCTGGCCCTCGATATCGAACTGTTCAGCCGCGGCGGTTTGGAAATCCTGAATGCCATCGAGCAGCAAGGCTACGATGTGCTGAAGCAGCGCCCGGCCATCTCCAAGCCGCGCAAGCTGTGGCTGCTGGGACGCGCGGCGTTGGGAAAGCTCACGTCTTCATCCCAGGGACTCGGAGGGCACTGAGATGATTTTCGTTTTCTTGAGTCCGTGCCTCCGTGGTGAAGAGCCCCTTGTAAGCGAGGCGTCGTGAGCCAGCACCCGCTGCAATTGCGGGCTGCCTACGGAGTTTGCCGCCATATCGCCCGCTCGGCCGCCAAGAATTTCTACTACGGCTTCCTGGTCCTGCCTGCCCGCAAACGTAACGCGCTCTCGGCTGTGTACGCCTTTATGCGGCACGCCGATGACATCTCCGACGATCCGTCGATCCCGGCCGAGCAGCGGCGCGAAAAACTGGACGAATGGATGAACGCACTGCGCCGCGTAGTTGAGGGCGCGCCCACCGACGATCCGGTGCTGTTCGCGCTTGCCGATTCGCAGAAGCAATTCAAGATTCCGCTTGACCTGTTGGAGAAGCTAGTACATGGCACGGCAATGGATGTCCCCGCAACTGCCTCCGGCGTGGCGCAAACAGAAGTGGGCACTCCGCAGCTCCGGTACGAGACTTTCGACCAGCTCTATGACTACTGCTATCACGTGGCGTCGGTTGTTGGATTGGTGTGCATTCGCATCTTCGGCTATCGCGATCCGCGCGCAGAGAAGCTGGCCGAGGAAACGGGCGTCGCCTTTCAGCTCACCAACATTTTGCGCGATGTGAAGGAAGATGCGGGCATGGGACGCGTGTATCTGCCTCGCGAGGATTTCGCCCGCTTCGGTGTGGATGTTCACGCGCTGACCAATGGCTCCGCGCCGGCCGCGCTTCGTCCGGTGATGGAGTTTGAGGCGCTGCGGGCTCGCGGATTCTATCGCTCGGCGGAGGAGTTGCTGCCGTTGATCGAGTACGACAGCCAGGCTGCCCTGTGGACGCTGGTAGAGATTTACCGGCGCCTCTTGGAACGCATCATTGCGCGCAACTACGATGTCTTCTCGGAGCGGGTAAGTCTCAGCACCGTCGAAAAGCTTAGCGTGATGCTGAAAGGATTTCTCCGCTCCACATGATGACGGCGGCCGGCAGCAACAACTCACAACGCGGAACGGTCGCGGTCATCGGCGGCGGGCTTGCCGGTTTAGCCGCTGCCAGCGCGCTCTCCGACGCAGGCTATGCGGTTGAACTCTTCGAGCGGCGTCCCTATCTCGGTGGCCGCGCTTCGTCGTACGAACTGCCGGGCACCGGCGAAGTAGTCGATAACTGCCAGCACGTGCTGCTGGGCTGCTGCACGAATCTCATCGACTTCTATCGCCGTCTCGGCGTTGAAGATCAGATCCGCTGGTATGACGAGATCAACTTCATTTTGCCCGGCGGCAAATCGTCAATTCTGAAGCCGGGAGCGCTGCCTCCTCCGTTTCACGCCACGGCTTCGTTTCTGGAGTCGACGGTCCTCGACCTGAAAGACAAGCTGGCGATTGCGCGCGCCATGATGGCCTTGATTCCTGCGTTGCCCTCCGATAACGGTGACAACTTTCAGGCCTGGCTTGAGCGGCATGGCCAAACCAGGCAGGCGATCGACCGCTTCTGGGCGCCGGTGCTGATCAGCGCTCTCAATGAAGAGCTGGATCGTACCTCGGTTCACTATGCCGCCTTAGTGTTTCGCGACTCATTTCTCAAGTCTGCCGAAGCTGGACGCATGGGTCTTCCGGCAGTGCCGCTGTCGCAGCTATACGGGACCGCTGCGGATTACATCGAGGCTCGCGCCGGGAAAGTAAATCTGCGGTCGGCTGTGGAGTCGATCGAAAGCGATAGCGATGGCGTCAAGATTAGTGTCGGCGGGGAAGAGCGGCGCTTTGATTATGCCGTGCTGGCCACGCCGTTCAATGGCATCGAAAAGTTGCTGGCCGGATCGCCGGAACTGGAAGCCATCCGCGAAGACGCCCGGCATTTTGCCAGTTCGCCCATCACTGGAATTCACCTGTGGTTCGACCGCGAAATCACGCCGCTGGAACATGCGGTGCTGTTGGAGCGCACCATCCAGTGGATGTTCCACAAGTCGAAGATCCTCCACCCCAACAGCTCCAAAACCGGGTGTGGTCGGGGGCCCCAGGATCTTGTCACGAGGAAGGATTCGGCGGAAAACGGAAGTTATCTGGAGCTGGTGGTCAGCTCGTCGAAGACGCTGGTGGACAAACCCAGGCAGGAGATCATTGATCTTGCGGTCCGCGAGTTGGCGGAATTCTTTCCTCTGGTCCGCGAGGCTACGCTGATAAAGGCGACTGTCGTCAAAGAGGTCCACGCGACGTTCTCGCCTGCTCCCGGCAGCGACGCGTTTCGTCCGTCGCATACCAGTCCGTGGCCGAGACTGTTTTTGGCCGGGGATTGGACGGCGACCGGCTGGCCGGCGACCATGGAAGGCGCGGTGCGCAGCGGCTATGGGGCTGCCGAAGCCTTGAGCGGCGACAAATTCCTGGTGGCGGACCTGCCGGCAAAGGGGTTGATGAAATTGTTTGGGCGTTCGCAGTCCAGGCGTCCTCTGCAGATCACACCTGGCAAACGAGGAAGCGGTCTGTCAGACGTCAGCACAGAACACGGCCGCTACTTTGCGGAGAGATGACGCGGCTCTTGAGCTGTATCGTCCCTCTCGGGCTGACGTAATCCCGGCGCGTGGATACCCCCGAGAAGAACCGCAGATCCCTCCGCTGCGCTTCGCTCCGGTCGGGATGACAGTCTTTATTCTTTATCCTCTTCTTTAAACTCCGTGCGCTCCGTGTTCTCCGTGGTGAATTATCGTCGCAAAGTGGAGATATCTCACTTCGCCGGCCACAGCCTCACCACACCTTGCACACCTTGTCCGCGGGTTTCACCATGGGTGAGCCGGCTTTGCAGCCGAAGGCTGTGCCGAATTCCGGCATGTTCACTACCACGCCGTTGATGCGGTACTTCGGCGGTGAGTGCGGATCGGTGATGGCTCGCGCCCGCTGATCTTCCGGACGCTCATTCGCGCAAGCCCACTGGGCCAGGCCCACAAAGAAACGCTGGTCAGGCGTCAGGTTATCGCGATCCGTCAGCTTCTCTCCCTTGTCGGCATTTTTCAAGGCTATGTAAGCCAGGACGGTGCCGCCCAGGTCGGCAACATCTTCGCCTTCGGTCAGCTTCGAGTTGATGTGGATGTCGTCTACAACGACGTACTGCGCATACTGATCGACAACGCAGTCGGCATGCTTCACGAATTGCGCCGCATCCTGCGTGGTCCACCAGTCCTTGAGATTGCCCTTGGCATCGTACTGGCGCCCTTCATCGTCGAAGCCGTGAGTCAGCTCATGCCCAATGGTCGAGCCGGTGTTGCCGTAGTTGGGCGCGTCGTCCAGCTTCGCGTCGTACAGCGGCGGCTGCAGAACGCCGGCAGGGAAGTTGATGTCGTTCATCTGCGGGTTGTAATACGCATTGACGGTGGGCGGAGTCATGTCCCACTCGCTGCGGTCCACCGGCTTGCCAATCTTATTGAACTCACGATGATTTTCAAACTGCTCGGCGCGCTCGGCGTTGCCGTAGAAGTCATCGCGCACGATGGTCACCGAACTATAGTCGCGCCACTTGTCGGGATAGCCGATCTTGTTGCGGATGGAGTGCAGCTTGTTGAGCGCCTGCTGCTTGGTTTGCGGGCTCATCCAGTCGAGCTGCTCGATGCGCTCCGCCATGGCATCCTCGATGCCCAAGGTCATCTTCAACGTTGCCGCCTTCAACTCGGGCGGAAAGGTCTTGCGAACATATTCTTGTCCCAGGGCTTCGCCCAGTTGTTCGTCGACCCATTCCACGCAGCGTTTCCAGCGCGGCTGGAGTTCTTTCGCTCCACGCAGGTACTTGCGGTAGAAGTCGAAGTTCTCATTCACGAAGTTCGAAGACAGGAACGGCGCCTCGGAGTTCGCCACATGGAACCGCAGGTAGGCCTTCCAGTCAGCCAGAGGGACCGACGCCAGTTGGGCGCTCACATCCTTCATGAACTCTGGCGACTCGAGGTTGAGAATCTCGAAGGGAGGAACTTTTGCGGCCGTGAAATAGGCCGTCCAGTCGAAGTTCGGAGCGATTTTGTCCAGTTCGGCCACCTTCATCTTGTGCGTGATCTTGTATGGATCGCGTGTATCGACGCGGGTAAGAGACGCCTTAGCCAGCCCCATTTCGATCCGCATCACGGTATCCGCTTCCTGCTTGGCGGTAGCAGGCGTATCGCCGAGAAGCTCGAAGACCTGCTGCACGTGTAGCAGATAGCGTTCGCGAATTTCTTTCGACTTGGGATCGTCCTTGGTGTAGTAGTCGCGGTCCGGCAGTCCGAGGCCGTCCTGCGCGAGGCCGACAATCATTGCGTCCGAGTTGTCAGGGTCCTGTTGCGAGCCGCTACCGAACAGAGCGGTCTCGCCGTCCAAGTGCAGGCGCGCGATCAGGGGCGCCATATCCTTCACGCTCTTCAAATTCTGGATTGCGTCCAGCGTTGGCTGGATGGGCTTGGCGCCTTGCTTCTCAATGACGGGCTCATCCATGCAGGCAGCGTAATAGTCGCCAATCTTCTGCGTCACAGCATCGCGATTCTTTGTCGCCGCGGCCTGCTCCAGAATGGCGCGAAGATAGGTGAGGTTATCTTCGTACAGCTTGCCGTAAACGCTCCACGAGGTCTGGTCGGGCGGAATCGGATTGTTCTTCTGCCAGCCGCCGCAGGAATATTGATAGAAATCCACGCAAGCATCAGCCGTACGATCCATGGCGGTCACATCGAGACTGGGCGTGTAAGCCAGATGAGGCTCCACGTACATCTCGGTGGTGGGAGGATTGCCGGCAGGGGCAGTGGACTGTTGAGCAAATGCGGTTGCGCAGAAGAGAAGCGAAAAGAAGACGCGTACGGCTGCTTTCAGGCTCACACGGAACTCCAGACGAACGGTTGAGGATAGCAGAGTAGCGGGAGTGGACGCGAACCCCGCCCGATTAAGGAAGGCCATTCCCGAATGTGCGTGGCGCTTGCGAAACGTCCAAAAAAAGCTTGCATTTAGTTATGATTCAGTTACTCTGCTACCCTATACGCACTTTGCGGTTGCCCATGGCCTGTGGTCCTGCGAGATGGTGTTAGCATCGTTGGCAGTTCTATGCCTGGCGGCCGATCCCCCGGAGTGGCGTCCGAACCAGCTTTCAACCGTCGATAAGGAGATCCATGAAAGGGCTTAAACCTTTTCTGACCCTGCTGTTGGGTTTTGCAATGTTTGTCATCATGACCGGATGTTCCGGCGGCACACCGCAGAACGGCCCCGGCGCCCTGCAAGTTGCCAATTTGTCCTTGGCGGAGGGCGTGGTCGGTGTGCCGTATAAACAGCTCCTGATCGCCAGTGGCGGCCTGACCCCTTATACCTGGACGCTAAAGAGCGGAACCGTGCCTCCGGGACTTTCGATTTCCAGCAGCGGTCTTATCACCGGCATTCCCACCACGACGGGAACGTTCAGCTTTGTCGCCAAAGTAACGGATTCTCAGACTCCGGTTGCCGCCTACAACACGGAGTCCGGCACCATCACCATCAATCCGCCGCTCACTCTGACGCCGATCTCGTTGCAGACCGGAACAGTCGGCGTTGGCTACAACCAGACGATCGCTGCGGCCGGAGGCGTCAGTCCGTATAACTACACGATCATCTTCAACGATTTGCCGAGTGGGCTGAGCTTGGACCCCTCGTCCGGCGCCATCACCGGAATACCTACCGAAGCCGGCACATTCAATTTCACCGTGCAGGTGACCGACTCCATCTCGGAAGTTGCCGCGGGCAACTTTGTGCTCACGGTTGTCGGCAGGTTGCAAGGTGGTTACGGCTTTACCTTCAATGGATTTGACAGCAGTTCCGGGAGCTCGGTGCCTTTCTACACGGTCGGCAGTTTCCAGGCCGACGGCAACGGCAATATCACCAGCGGTGTGATCGACCAGAATGGAGCCGGAGGGCTTCAGACCGCGCTACCGATACAAGCGGCTTACAGCAGCTATACGATTCCAACCGGCAGCAACTTAGGAACCTTAAAGCTGACGACGTCGTTGGGAACGTACACGTATTCCATCGCGATCTCCACCACCAGCGATTCGAAGATTATCCTGGCTGACCCTGCACATCCGAAGGCCTGGGGCTCGGGCCTGGTCAAGAAACAACTGACCACCGTGCTTACCCCGTCGGTGAATTACTCCTTTGGCTTCTTCGGGAATGATGCTTCGAGCAACCGGTACGTGGGCGCCGGCATGGTCGCGCTCGACGGCTCGCTTAACGTCACCGGTGGAGTCGAAGACACCAACGACAACGGCACACCGTCGGGCGAGGTCGCCATCACGGGCGGAAGCTTCAGCACTCCCGATTTCGGGACGGGACGCGGCACCGCCAGCTTTACCACCGCGTCAGGAACGGCCAGCTACGCGGTCTACGTGATATCCGGAGGGCCCACTGCCGAACTGATTGCACTGGAGACCGATACCGGGGGTAACGTAAGCGTGGCTTCCATGTTGCAACAGGCGGGTGGCGCCGCGGGCGGCGGTATGTTCAGCAACGCCTCGCTGAACGGCCAGAGCACGATGGAGTTGAATGGAGTCTCCGATACGAGCGGTTCGTTGCTGCCGGATATTGCGGTTGGCGTGGCCTCTTTGGATGGTGCCGGAGGTATTAATCGAACAAAGCAAGGGGACGGACTGCCTGGGTTTTTCACTGATGAGAACAACGGCGGAAATAACACGCAAAACAGCTACAACGGGACCTATAATGTCGATCCTACCTGTGGACCGATTACCTCGCCCTGTGGGCGGGTTACTGTGGCGCTAAATGGAGCCCCCAGCCAACCAGTCTGGTATCTTGTAGCGCCTAATCAGGCTTTTGAAGTCGGAGGCCAGGGTGACACATCAGCTACGCAGGGGGTACTGTTGCCCCAATCCGGATATCCCTTCAGCCTGGCAGCCATAATCGGCTCCTACTCCGGAGGAACGGCCACTCCGGTACTGGCAAGCGTAAGTAACGCAGTTGAGCAAGCAATCACGCCACCACCGGGGGGCAATTTCGTCATTACCTACGACAGTAATGGGCCGACCGATCAACCAGGCGGTGATTTCAACCAGGCGTTCACCGGGCAATACGCGTTGGATGCAACTACGGGGGCGGCTTTCGGTAAGTTCGTTATTACCAACTCTGGTGGTGCGGTTTCCGTCCTTTATGTAGCTGGATCTGGTTCAGCAGGTGCTACAGGCGCCAAGAGCGGATTGGTGGGTCTAAATGTCGGAAGTCCGCCGGACGCACCAGCGGGATCCGGCCAGACTAATCCCAGGTTGACCGTGTACGGGCGGTAAGCGCTTTGCGATCAGCATGAAGCCGGTGCCGGGCGTGGCGCCGGCTTTGTGTATCCGGTCTGGTTACCTAAAATGTAGGCGGTAACCACCCGGATCGGGGTATACTCTGTAGACACTGGCTTCGGGTGGGCTCCCACACACGTTAGCCCAGTCTTCGAGGGTGGCGGGAATGGCTGGGGATCAAGAAGGAGCTGCGCGACGGGCGCAGGAAGGTGTGGCCGTATCCAGCGGGGACAGTTCTGCCCCGATGCCGAAACCTGCCCTTGATTCCGATGGAGCCACTCTACCCGGCGTTAACCTTCCAGATATTACCGCCGCAGGCAACTTACCCTCGCCGCTTGCGTATCAATCGAAGCCGCCTTCCCCGAATCCTAAAGACTCGTCTGACGCCGTAACCATCGTCGGCTCGCCCGGCATGCGGCCGGGAAGCTCCGGGTCAGGTTCGACGCCGCATCCCATCTTCGCCAACATCGGCGCCACCGTCTTCCACGAGGGAGACGTACTTGGAGGCCGCTATGAGATTCACAAGATGCTTGGCATGGGCGGCATGGGAGCCGTCTACAAGGCGCGTGACATGGAAGTGGAGCGGGTTGTCGGGCTGAAGGTCATTCGTCCGGACCTGGCAGGGAATCCCGCGATCCTGGCCCGCTTCAAGCAGGAGCTGGTGCTGGCGCGGCAGGTCACGCACAAGAACATCATCCGCATTTACGACTTGAACGAAGCCGACGGCGTGAAGTTCATCACCATGGAGTTCATCGAGGGTGAGGACTTGCGCACCATCCTGACGCGCCAGGGCAAGCTCTCGGCGGACGAATCGGTCGGCATCATTCAGCAGGTGTGCGCCGGATTGATGGCTGCGCACGCGGAAGGCGTCATCCATCGCGATCTGAAGCCCAGCAACATCATGCGCGACAACGCCGGGCGTGTGGTGATCATGGATTTCGGTTTGGCCCGTACCGTCCAAGGCGACGGCATGACCCAGACCGGCATGATGATCGGCACGATGGAGTACATGTCGCCCGAACAGGCGATGGGCAAGGACCTTGACGCCCGCTCCGACCAGTTCGCTATCGGCCTCATCTTCTACGAATTGCTGAGCGGATTTATCCCGTTCCACGCTGAGAGTGCGATCGCCAGTTTGGTGAAGCGCACGCAGGAACGCGCTGTTCCGCTGGTCGAGGTTGACGCCGCGATTCCGCCGGAGTTGAGCAACATCGTCGCGAAGTGCCTGGAGCGCGATCCGCAAGAGCGCTTTGCGTCGGTGCAGGAACTGATCGAAGAGTTGGAGATCTGGCAGGGCAAAAAGCCTCGCACCGGAGAGTCGGTGCTGAGCCGTCCGGCGATGTCGCGGGTGACTGCGGCGGCGGCGCCTGCCAAGCGTCTGCCGGTAAAGTGGATTGCCATCGGTGTAGCGGCCGTATTGCTGGCTGTCGGCGCTTTTGTTGCGGTTCGTTCGCGAACCCATGCCGGCCCCGAAACCGCGGCTGTGCAAGGTCCCGTTACTTCGCTGGCAATTCTTCCGTTCTACAACGCTTCGGGAGATTCCAGCCTGAACTGGATGGGTTCGAGCATTGCCGGCGCTTTGAATACCGACATTGGCCAATCGTCGCATCTGCGCATGGTTTCAGCCGACCGGTTGCAGCAGGTGTTGACCGATTTGCGGGTATCGCCGCAATCGCCCCTCGATCTTCAGACCGTCAAACGAATTGCCGACTACACCCATGCTGACACGGTGGTGTTCGGCCAGTACGAGAAGATGGGCGAGCAGATTCGCATTACGGCAACGGTTGCCGACCTGGCGAATGATCGCACCATCAACGTCAACTCCGATGTGGCTGACGAGAAGCAGTTGCTGGCCTCGCTCGACAAGATGGCCGACGACATGCGCGGTAAGCTGGCGGCGAATCCTGAGATCCTCAAGGAACTCCAGTCGCATTCCCAGCACGTCATGACCAAGTCGATTCCGGCGCTGCGGGCCTATGACGAAGGATCGCAGCTGGTGCGCATCGGAGAAAATAAGCAGGCGGTCACAAAGTTTGAAGATGCCACGACGCAGGATCCCAGCTTTGCCATGGCATTCTCCAAGCTGGCGCAGACGTATGCCGCCCTGGGTTATGACGACAAGGCGGAACAGGCGTCGCGCCGGGCGGTGGAGCTGAGTGACAATCTGCCGGCACAGGACCGCTACCGGATTCAGGCGACCCATGCAGGCATACTGCATGACACCAACAAGGCGATTGCGGCTTATCAGGAGTTAGCCAAGGTCAATCCGGACGACACCGAAGCGCAGTTCGCGCTGGCGAAGTTGTACGAGGAAGCCAACAATTACGCGGAAGCCAAAACGTACCTGGCCAAAGTCCTGGCCACCGATCCCAAATATGTTGCCGCACTGCTGGCGAGCGGGCGCGTGGACATCAAGGGGAACGACCCGCAGGCAGCGCTACAGCCGCTGAACAACGCCTTAAGCCTGGCCATTCAGTTCGACAACCAGGAACAAAAAGGCGCGATTCTGCAAGCCATCGGAATTGCCTACCAGGACATGAACAAGTCGGATGACGCGCTGCGGAATTTCCAGCAAGCATTGGAGATCAGGCGAAAAGTTGGGGACCAGCGTGGCATTGCCATGAGTCTGGGGCAGATTGCCCGAGTGCAGGACACGTTGGGAGACGCCAAGGCTGCGCTTGGTAGCTACCAGGAAGCCGTGGAGGTCGACCGCAAGATCGACGACAAGAAGGGCCTTACCACGAACTTGATGAACCTGGGCTCCTTCTATCTGGATCACGGCAAGTACGACGAGGGTCTGAAGTACACCAACGAGGCACTCCAGATTGCGCGCGACTCGCAAGACGAAATCGCCCAGGCGACCCTGCTGATCAATGTCGGCAACGCCCATTTCAATAAGGGTGAGTATCAGGACGCGTTGACCTACTTCCAGCAGGCCTATGACATTCAGAACCGGTTGAAAGTGGTCGACGATGCAACGCAATCGTTGCACGACTTGGCCATTACGAACGTCAAGCTGGGCCAATATGATACGGCGCTGTCGCAATATATGAAGGCGTTGGATGCGCATCGTGCCGCCGGCGATCAGAGCGGTGCGGCCCTTGAGGCCAGCGATATGGGCGCCTTGTTTGCCGCTCAGGGTCGCTACGATGCCGCGCTTAAATCGCGGCAGGAAGCCGTGAATACTTATCGCCAGTTGAACGACCACACATATCTGATGGTGTCGGCCCTGGCAGGGTATGGTCATACGTTGGCCGCGGTGGGACGTATTGACGAAGGCCAAAAGAACCTTGAAGAAGCCATCCAGCTTTCTGCTGCCGCCAACAACGATACGGTGACGGCGGACGCGCTGAATGATTTTGGTGATAGCTACTTCTATCGTGGAGATTACGGCGCAGCTAAGCAGCAGTACGATAAAGCTCTACAGTTGGCCAGCAAGTCGAATCTGCGCGATCAGGTGATGCGCGCCAGATTAAACCTGGTCAAGCTCGACGTCATCCAGGGCCGCTCGCAGGCAGCCGTGGCAATGCTGAAGAAGTTGAAGCAGGATGCTGACTCCATGGGCCTAAAGGCTGAGTCGGTACAGGCGTCGGTATACCTGGGAGAGGCGTTATTAGCGACCAACCACGCGGATGCCGCGCGCGAAGAACTCGACAGCGCGGTTGGCCGGGCCGAAAGGTTGGGTTTGCGTGTGGATCAGGCGCGAGCGCAATACTACCTCGGTAAGGCGCTGGCTAGTACAGGCAAAGCATCGGAAGCTGTTCCGCACTATCGCGAAGCGGTGAAGATACTGGAAACCATCAGCAAGGAAGATGGCGCCGGGCGCGTGTTGGAGCGTTCGGATTTGAAGGATATCTATCGCGATGCAGTGAAATCCTACCAAGGCTAGGAAAAGCAGCAGCTAGCACGTAGTCGTTAGTAATTAGCTTTTAGTCGTCAGTGGTCAGCGTCGGCACCAAAATCCTCCGCGCCAAGCCGCCGGGCATTCACAAGAATCCAATTCCATTCCAACCGGCAAACGACTTCATCGTGCGCTTGATAGCCGTGAAGGTCAGCCATGCCAACCTTCCTCAACTCAGCCAAGCAGTAGTTTGACCCGCGATAGCTAATAAGCAAAGAAGACCCCGGGCGTTTCGGCCCGGGGCGATAGTTAATTCGGTTGTCCCGCGTTTGAAGCCCGTACTTACATCACGGGTGGGCAGAAGCCGTTGCCCGAAGGCAGTTTCGGCTTGGGTACTACATCTTCCGGCCGAATTCCTGACTGCGGGACAGAGTCGTGATTCCGGATGAAGGTAGCCACTACGTCCGAAAATCCACGGCCTTTACCGGAGACAACCGGATCATTGTTCGAGAAGCCGGAGAAGATAGTGAACCAGTTATTCGAACCGATCGGCTCGGCTTCCAGGTAGTCGGCGTTGTTCATCGTCACTGGATCAGTGGTGGTAAATTGCGAGCAGATAGCAATGGTGGGATCGGTTTCGCTGGGGCAGGTAACGCCCTGGCCATTTGGAAGCTGGCAGGTGACACTGTGCACTACGCAGTTGCCGCCGGTTTCCAGGTACACCACGCAAGTCTCGTTGGAGAACTGAGTACCCAGCAGGCGCGTGGTATAGAAGGTGTTCCGGTCGATCGGTGTCGACAGCACCGTCATCTGAATCCCATTGGGATTGCTGAAGCCGGTAGGATAGTTGACGCCCATTTTGTAGTTGCCAAACACGAAATCATTTTCGGTGCCCCCCGGCGGTATGGTTTGCGTAATCTGCACCGGACCATGCGGCGTAACTTCCCATGCCTGAATGTCCTGGGTCGTCCCGGCATTCGCTTGCTGCGAGGCAGTGAACCCGGCGTAGGCTGTCCCTCCGGTGTTCAGGGTGAGTCCGACCGGATTGGAGGACGAGTACACGATGTTATAAGGCACGCTAAGCAATGGCGGCGAACTTGGGGTGTGGGTGTTGGGAACGAATGTGGGATCCAGCCACACGTTAAGCACACCCTGCGTTTGAGGGGGCACGGGAGGCGTGTACTGAACCACTGCCTGATGCATCGTGCCATCGGTGCAAGTGCCTTGGCCGCAGGTTTGGCCAATTTGGTCTTGTAAGTTGTTGGTAATGGCAGCCGAGCTCAAAAGACAGCTGGTCACGTTGGAATTGTGATAGAGGGTATAAGTGCCGGGCTCATGCACCGGAGTATTGACCTGGTTCGCCCCGCAGGTTTGAATGGCGATGTGGTTTGAGTTAGGGTCCCAGGCATCGTCGTGAATATCGAACTCGACGGCGAGGTTATTATTCAGCCCCGAGTAACCCAGTCCTCCATACGCCGCGCCCAGAGCCATCAACCCTGTCCCGCTGGCTCCGTAACTAGGATCGGACGCAGTAACATTCTGTATCACGAAGGCAAAGCCGTCGGATGGATTGCAGCAGATGGTTGGATTATGAATCTGGAATTCGAACCAGGCATTGAATCCCTGCGCTACCGGTTGCTGAAGCTTGAAATAGGAGGTAGCTTGTTCCGAACTGGCCGAACCATTGGTCAAACGCAGGACGCCTTGTCCCTGGTAGAAATTAATCCGGCTGCTTCCATTCAACTGTAGTTGGCTCACTGAGGTAGGGGTGGAGAAATTTGGAAAATTGATCTGCTGCGCGGACGATGAAGCGACCAGCAACATCATGACCGCAGAGAGAAGTACCAAGGGTCGAAGTCTAATGTCAAAACGCATGTTTCTACTTCTTTCTGCGTCGAAGTGAGACGCGATGAAACTTGAATGCTTGCATACAGAAAGCGACAGGGGAGCGTTTACCAGCTTGGCTGCACTGGTGGTTGGCCGCAATTTTGCTGTGCCCGAAGCCGGATGTCAAGGCAAATTGACGACTACGCATTCCGTGGAATAATCACTGCCGCCACTTGCCGTAAAATAGACGAAGGTGGGTAAGGAGCGATACACCTTGGAGTGCAGCCAATAGTGGCCGCAGGGGGCACAGATAAGTCATTTTGCGCCGTTATTTGGTTGTCTCCTGAGCCCTATGAAGTTTGGCGTAGCTGAAGTTTGTAAAGTGTTGTATACTTTGCATGCGTATGTACGAACGGCGCGTCTAGCAGCCATCCCTCCTATGTCTTGAGCGATTTCTGCCTGTAACCTTCCGATTCACCGACGCAACATCAACATCAAGGATATTGAAGAAACAAATGGAACAAGGAACAGTAAAGTGGTTTAACGATGCTAAGGGTTTTGGCTTTATTTCACGTCAGAACGGCGAGGACGTATTCGTCCACTTCTCGGCCATCCAGTCGAACGGCTTCCGTTCGCTGCAGGAAGGTCAGGCGGTGAGCTTCGATGTGAAGCGTGGAGCCAAGGGCTGGCAGGCTGAAAACGTTCAGATTCTGTAATCAGCAATACCAGGTGAGGGTGGCGAAATGCTGCCCTCGCCTTTTTGGTGCATCCGTACGCAGTTGATTTTTAGTCGTAAACACCCCAATCCACGCCGTCTTCGCCAGGCGAAGGAAACCGGCAGGCGGCCCAATCCGAAAGTGAGGGAGTCGATGAAAAACATCTATGTGGGGAATTTGAGTTTCGATGCGACTGAAGATCAAGTGCGCTCGATGTTTGAAGCCTACGGACCGGTTGATCGTGTCAGCATCGTGACCGACCGTGACACTGGACAGCCGCGGGGTTTTGCCTTTGTGGAAATGACCGACGATGACTCGGCGGGCAAGGCGATGGAAGCCCTCAACGGAACCAATCTTGGCGGCCGCAATCTTACCGTCAATGAAGCTCGACCGAAGACCGATAGACCGCGTCGCGATGGCGGCGGTGGTGGTGGTCGCGGCGGATTCGGGCGGAGCGGTGGCGGCGGTGGCCGTGGTCGTTCGGGCGGCGGTGGTGGCGGCGGCGGCGGCGGCGGTTGGGGCCGCTAACCAGTCTGACGCGATTCTAAATTTTTGCGAAGTTGAATGCCGGAGCGCTATGACAGCTGCTCCGGCATTCGTGTTTTTGCCCGCTGTTATCGCAAGCCATGTGTTGATTCTGGTAGGCTGTAGCGACGTTTTGGGAAACTCTGATTAGGTGTTGTTTTGAAAGGGCACACCTAGCTGTGCCGTAAGTGTCGAAAATCACTGCGGCTTCTAGCCGTTGAGGGAAATCTCGACGATTTAGTCGCAGTTTCCTCAGGGGTAAGCGTGATATGCCGAACAATCCTGACGCAGCCATCGAATTGGAGAATGTTTCGTTCCGCGTGCCGGGCGGCAACACGCTGCTCCGTGGATTGAATCTCAGCGTCAAACGCGGCGAAACCCTGATGCTGTTGGGCCGCAGCGGCTCGGGCAAGACGACTTGCCTGAAGATGATGAATCGCCTGCTGATCCCGACCGAGGGCGAGGTTCGGGTCGACGGAACCCCGCTGAGTCAGTGGGATCCGATCAAGCTGCGGCGTCGCATCGGTTATGCCATCCAGGATGTCGGCTTGTTTCCGCATTACACGGTTCGCGAAAACGTTGCCCTGGTTCCCAAGCTGGAGCGATGGGACGCGCGCAAGATCGCGCAACGGGTGGACGAGGTGCTCGCGTTGGTTGGGTTGCCAGGCGACCAGTTTGCAGACCGTTATCCGGATGAGCTTTCGGGCGGCCAGCGCCAGCGGGTGGGATTGGCCCGCGCGTTGGCGGCCGAGCCTCCGATGCTGCTGATGGATGAACCTTTCGGAGCGCTCGATCCCATCACCCGCGCCGAAGTTCAGATGGAGTTCAAGAAGCTTCAGGATAAGTTGGGGAAGACCGTGGTCTTCGTCACCCACGATGTCAGCGAGGCGCTGTTGCTGGGTAGCCGCGTCGCACTGGTGGAGCAGGGCAAGATCCGCGGCATCTATGGCGCAAAGGATTTCCTGAAAGCGAATGACGACTCGGTAAAGGCCTATGTGGACGTGTTCCGCCGAGGGCAGGATCTGTTTCGGGATTGAATGAGTGGATCTGCTGGCTGTTGTCACTGAAATAGTGGAATCTCGCATTGAACTTTCTGCTTACGCACAGACGCGAAGTGGCGACGCTCACCGCCGAACATCTTTGGCTGGTCGGGATCTCCATGCTGCTCGCGGTTGCCATCGGCGTTCCACTGGGCATCCTGCTGAGCCGCCGTCCGAAGTGGAAAGCCGTCATTCTCGGAAGCACTAACGTCATCCAGACCATACCCAGCCTGGCGCTGTTTGGGCTGCTGCTGCCGTTGCCCTGGCTGGGAGCGCGGGCGGATCGGCTGGCCATTGTCGCCCTCGCGCTGTATGCCCTGCTTCCGATTGTGCGCAATACATACGTCGGGATTGCCGGCATCAGTCCGCCGGTGAGGGAGGCCGCAGTCGCGATGGGGCTTACCTCATCGCAGCTTCTGTGGCATGTCGAGTTGCCGCTGGCGCTGCCGGTGATGCTGTCGGGAATTCGTGTGGCGGCGGTGATCACGATTGGCGTCGCCACTATTGCTGCCGCTATCGGTGCGGGCGGCCTCGGCGAATTCATCTTTCGCGGCATTGCCATGGTCGACAATGGCGTGATACTGGCGGGCGCAATTCCCGCGGCGGTGATGGCCTTGGCCGCCGACCTTTCGCTTAGCGGCGTCGAAAAGCTGCTGGGTCGCCACCATCACTAACATGGATCGCCGCGCTTTCATCTCCGGGATGGCGCTCACGTTGTGCAGCGGCTGCGTCTCAGGCGGGCACGAGCTTACCGTCGGCTCGAAGAACTTCACCGAGCAGCTGATCCTGGGCGAGTTGCTGAAACAATATCTGGAGAGCGTTTGCCGCATGCCGGTCGAGGGCCGCTTCTATCTGGCCGGCACCTACATCTGCCAGCAGGCGATGCTCGCCGGGCGAATCGATACTTACGTCGAATACACGGGAACGGCCTTGGCGGCAATTTTGAAAACGCCGTACACCGGAGATCCGGCCGCCGTTTATCAGTACGTCAAAGAAGAGTACAAGCGGCGATTCAACCTCGACGTGACGCCGCCTCTGGGATTCAACAACAGCTTTGCTATGGTGATGCGCGCCGGCGACACGCAGCGTCTCGGGGTGACCAGGCTATCGCAGCTGGGAAATGTCTCGTCGCAGTTGCGGTTGGGAGTGGGCTACGAATTCCTGGAGCGGCAAGATGGCTACAAAGGGCTGGTGAAAACCTACGATCTCCGTTTCGCCGATGCGCCTCGGGTGATGGATCTGGGGCTGCTGTATCGCGCGCTGCAAAATCGGTCTGTCGATATCGTTGCCGGCAGCAACACCGACGGATTGATCAAGGCCTTAGGTCTGGTGGTGCTCGACGATGACAAACATTATTTTCCGCCCTACGATGCCGTGCCTATCGTGCGGCCGGAACTGTTTCAGACGTGCCCTGACGCCAGGGGTGCCTTCGAGCGTCTGGGAGGCAGTATCTCTGCCGAAGAAATGCGCGCTATGAATTACGCCGTGGACGGCGAAAAGAAAGACGCAAGCGCCGTGGCGAGACAGTTTCTGCTGAGCCGCCATCTCGTCACTTGACGCTCGCAACATCCCGAACGATCTAAGCCGGCTGTGCAACCTCACTCGTGATGCGGTCCACCTCCGCCATTTCCGCGCTGCTCAACTCCCAATTTGCCGCTTTGGCGTTGGCTTCAATCTGCTCGGGCTTGGTAGCGCCGGCGATCACGCTGGCTACTGCGGGATGCGCCACCAGCCAACTGAACGCCAGCTCCAGCAGTGAATGCCCGTGCTCCTTAGCGAAATGCTCCAGGCGTTGCACTTTTTCGTGGTTAGCGTCGTGAAGATAGCGATCGGCCAGCGCCTGCTTTTCGCCCAGCCTCGTGCCCTTCTGCGGGGCCTGACCCTTCTTGTATTTCCCCGTGAGCAGTCCGCTGGCCAGAGGAAAATACGGCAGCTCGCTCATGCCATGTTTCTCGATTACCGACAGCTGTTCACGCTCGATGTTACGAACCAGCAAACTGTATTCATCCTGGCTCGACACAAATGAAGTGAGCCCTTTCGCTTGCGCGGTGCTCTCGGCTTCTTCTAGTTGCGCGGCAGAAAAATTCGAGCATCCGATGAATCGGACTTTGCCATGCTTCACCAGATCTTCCAGCGCGCGCAGGGTTTCCTCGATCGGCGTCCCAGGATCGGGATAGTGAATCTGGTACAGGTCGATCCATTCGGTGCGCAGACGCCGCAGGCTCTCTTCGCACTCCGCCAGAATGTAACCGCGCGATGCGCCGCTCTTTTCGCCCAGTGCGTTAAGCTTCGAGCCGAACTTGGTGGCCAGCACAATCTGCTTGCGGCGCTCGCCCAGCACTTCTCCGAGAATATTTTCCGAAGTGCCGTAGCTGTCCGAGGTATCGAAGAAGTGGACGCCGGAGTCGATCGCCTTGTCGATAACCTTGCGCGAGGCGGAGACGTCCATGTTCGCAACGAAGCCGAAATTGTTGCAGCCAAGCCCAACCGCAGAAACCTGCAGATCCGATTTACCAAGCTTTCTATGTTTCAAGACGAGCCCCCTCCGAAGAGCTTTAGATTACCGCCGGCGTTTCATAGGTGCAGGAGAGTGCAAAGTTTCGAGCGACGATTTTCGGCCAGAGACGTGGGAGCTCTCGAATCGCAGATATCCTGCGACCTATACGATTACGAAAACGATTCCGGAGCTCTGCTTGATCGCACGGAAACCGTCGTCGGCGGCCGCTCTTTGCAGAAAACGACTCAGCCAGCATAATCATCTTATGGCTGATAATGCCGCAGGCACGCAAGACACCTATGCGTAAGCGAATCCTTTGCCTGGCGCTGTTCGCGTTGCTGACTCTTCCTGCGCTGGCGCAGGCGCCCAGCGAAACCGTCACCATCGATGCCTCTGCTCCGGCTCATCCCTTTCCGCATTTCTGGGAGCAGATGTTTGGCTCCGGGCGGGCTGTGTTGAGCCTGCGCGACGCCTATCGCCGAGATCTGCGCGAGGTTCGCCAGGTTACCGGATTTCAATACGTCCGCTTTCACGGCATTTTCAACGATGACGTTTGCGTTTACGACGAGG
The DNA here is from genome assembly GCA_963769235.1 of uncultured Acidobacteriaceae bacterium. GTDB lineage: Bacteria > Acidobacteriota > Terriglobia > Terriglobales > Acidobacteriaceae > Bog-257. Next base: position 135,252 of record CAVYKW010000003.1, read on the forward strand.
ACAAGCAGGGACAAGTGACCTACAACTTCTCCTACGTCGACGAAATCTACGATGGCCTGCTCGCCAACGGCGTGAAGCCCTTCGTCGAACTCAGCTTCATGCCCTACAAGCTGGCGGCGCGCCCGGACCTGCAATCGTTCTGGTATCACCCCAACGTCTCGCCGCCCAAAGACTACGCCAAGTGGGACGACATGATGACCCAGTTCATCCACCACCTGATCGAGCGCTACGGTATTGACGAAGTGGCGAGCTGGTACTTCGAAGTATGGAACGAGCCCAACCTTGATTTCTGGTCGGGAACGCCGCGCCAGGAGACTTACTTCGAGCTGTACGATCACACCGCTCGCGACATCAAGGCAGTGAGCCCGCGCCTGCGGGTGGGTGGTCCGGCGACGGCTCAGGCCGCGTGGATACCTGACATGATCAAGCACGCGGAGCAAACGCACGTGCCACTCGACTTTGTTTCTACCCACGTGTACGGCAACGACAAAGCTAGCGACGTTTTCCATACAAGCGAAAATATTCCGCGCGACCAGATGGTCTGCCGCTCGGTGAAGAAAGTTCACGACGAGATCAAAGCTTCCTCACGCCCCGACATGCCTCTGATCTGGAGCGAATACAATGCCGCCTACGACAACGAAGTCGCGGTGACCGATTCCATTTACATGGCGCCGTGGCTGGCGACGACGATCGCCCAATGCGATGGCCTTACCCAGATGATGTCGTACTGGACCTTCTCCGATGTCTTCGAGGAGCAGGGAATTGTGAAGCATCCGTTCTATGGCGGGTTCGGCCTGATCGCCGCCGGCGGTATTCCGAAGCCTTCGTTCTACGCGATGGAGATGCTGCATCATCTAGGCGAGCAAAGAATCGACAACAACAATCCAAATGTTCTGGTGACCAAAGCGGCCGATGGATCGCTGGAAGTGGCCGTATGGAATCTGGTCAATCCAGGATCGAGCGGCACGGCGAAAACCGTGAAGCTGGAGTTCAAAGGCGTTGGACGTAGAGTCGGGGTTGCTATTCAACGCGTCGATGAAGACCATGGCAACACGCTCGGCTTGTACGAAAAGATGGGCAAGCCGCAGTATCCGACAGGGCGGCAGGTCGAGTCGCTGCGCAAGGAATCAGAACTGGGCAAGCCCGAGGTCGGGAAATTGAATGACGGCGCCCTCACGTTGCAGTTGCCGGTCAATAGCCTGGCAGTGGTGAGGGTGAAGTGATGAGACCGTGTGATTCGCAATCAAGATTGCCGACGGGTGGTAATTATCGGGGATGTCCCTGATTAAGTTGTCGATCTTTCCCTCAGAGGCTAAAGCCGCAATCATTTTGCGATGTTTACGGCACGGCTGAAGCCATGCCCCTTCAAAACTACGGCTTAATCAGAGTTTCCTCAGGTCTCCAGCTATCACTTCAGATAGCTGCCGAGTCGCTTGAGATAGCGCCAGACCATTCCCGCTAATCCCGCCGCATCTGTTACGCCCATCCCACTTGTTTCAATTCAACGGCTTCGCTCCATAACAATCATCATTCCGCTTTGGCGGGCGACGTGCTCTTGTCTCCTTCGACGTGATACTGCCGGCTTCATGACGGAATACCAGACTGCGGCGGGAAGGTATCACGCTTGACAACAAAACAAGGAGAACAAGTATGACATGCAACACTTGGCGGCCTTCGCGGTCGCATACACTCTTGCTCGGCGCAATGGTTACAATGCTTGCGCTTGGCACTGCTTCTGCACAGCTTGGCACCACCAACTCCCCGTATTCGTCGAAAGCCAAGGCGGTCAGCCACGGGCCGCAACAGGGAGTCAGCCCTTTCAAGACATACAACAACGCTGAGTATGCAACCGGAGGTGTTGGCCTGCGCAATCAGAATCAGCGTAGCATCATCATCAGCGGCCTGCCTGCCGGCAGCGTTGCCCATGACGCTTACCTCTACTGGGTGTTTCTGCTCGACACCAACACACCACCGCCTGCGGTCACCAGCATGAAGCTGGCCCGCACTTTCCCGATTCCAGCCAACGCGACCAGTGTCACCTTGAATGGCACGCTGGTCGGCACTGGCGCGGATCCCTGCTGGGGCAGCGTTGGAGCGTATGTGTATCGCGCTCAGGTTCCGGTGTCGCTAGCCAATGGCAACGGCAACTACATGGTGACCATGTTGCCAGGTGCTAGCGGCCTGACCGATGGCGAAGATCCGTGGGATGGAAACGTGGTGTTTCAGCTGGGTGAAGGCGCCAGCCTGGTGATTATCACCAGCAACGGCTCCCACACGGTTTCCATCTACGACTCGGGGATTGCCGGCCTTACGTCAATCTCCAGTGACGTCGAGTACGTGCTCAACCTGCCGGCCGCAGCTTCAGGCGGACAAGTGCTGTGGGACACCATTGGATCGGATGGTCAAACCGGAGCCAGCCGGACAGATAATGCCGCTTCGCTGGAAACCACGACCATCAACGGCTTTCCCGTCGCCGGCGCAGATATCGGAGCGGCGAATCCTGACAGCGATTGGAACGGGAGCGCAGCGTTTCCGTTGCCTGAACTGTGGGATGACAAGGGACACGACATCACCGGAGCGGCTCCCGGAGGAACCACGTCGCTCGATGTACTGTTCACCTCGCAATACGACTGCTTCAATGTAGTCGCCAACGTGGTTGCGCAGTAAAGTCGCGCGACCATCACGGTTGAACCGGAGTGAGTGCCTGCCCAACGTGGCAACAGCCAGGGCGCTCACAAAAGGAAAGCCTCGCGCAATGCGAGGCTTTTCCCTTGTGAGCAGAAGATAGAGCGCGCCTTCACAGGCTGCTGAAAAAGTCCGAAAGGCGAAATCTGCCGTCGGCTGGAAGTCGACTCGCGACTTGATTAAGCACTTGGACGCTAGCCTAAAGGCTAGCTCTGCCCGAACATAGCGGAATCGTTACTTGGTGTATTCCCAGCGATCGCCGGTCATCACCAGCGTCGCGGTATCGGAGCCGGTGGAGTTCAGTGCCGCCGCGACATTTGGATACGCGGTCTTGATCTCCGGTGAATTTGCCCATCCTGCTACATTCGCAACTTTGTAGTGATAGGTGACGGTCATCGTCTTCGCGCCAGCGCCGTTGGTGCCCGGTGTCGAGTTATCGATGGAGGTTACCTCGCGATTGCCGTAACAGAAATTGCCATAGCCCGGCTGCGCGGTGTCGGGCGTCCAGGTGGATCGGCCCTTGTCCGAGAGATCGTAATTGTTGACCTGCTTGGAGACGATGATGATCTTCTTCTCGCCCGTGGTGCGGGTGAGCAGGTCTTCTTGCGTCAACGCATCGTAGCCTTGGGTCTTGGCGTCGTCAGAGGTGTTGGCCTGCACCGGGAACTTGATCGGCTCCTGCCACAGGCAAGCCGGATAAGCCTTGAAGTGATCATTGATGGCAGCCTTGTAAGCGGAGTCGGTGCTGGTGCCGTTGTTGCAGCCCGTAATGCCGGCTGCGATAAGACAGATAACTGCGGTCAAGCCGATGCAATGGATACGCATGAGGAGTCCTTTCGTACGAAACGAGTTGAAGCCGAGGGCTGGCGCCGCACCATCGCTGCTGAGGCTCAGACGATGTGCCAAAAATAGTGCGCGAGAACAAACAGGAGCAGCAGACATCCGACTCCGCAGAACCAGATGACGAAATTGGCAGTGAGCAGCGGCGAGTTGATTTCTTTTTTGTTCATAGAGGCATATTGCTAAACCAGCACACGAATTAGATTCGATGCAGAGTTGCGCCTCAATAGCTGTATGGAGGATGGAGATTCCCAGGATTGGCGGCGCGGGGGAAGCAGCGGGGCGCCACTGAGGAAGGATGAGCTGGTAATCAGAACGATGCGAGGCGGTTAGGCCAGGAAGGGTTGCAGGCTTTCCTTGATCAAGTTCTCGTCCACGGATTCGCCGCGATTCATGCGGTTGAGGAGTTCATCCACCACCTGCTTGGCCTGGTTGCGCTCACGATGCAGCAGGAAGCCGTCGAAGATGTGCTGGCCGCGCATGGCGTTTTCAATCTCGGTTTCCTTGTCGTGCTCGCCCAGTTCGGTGAAATAGACGACTTTGTACTGGCCGGTGAAGTCGGCCTCGCGATAGATCTCGAACATGACTTTCTTGGTGTCGGTGCTCAGGGGCATGGTAAAAGCAGCAGCTAACAATTACTCGTTAGCGATTAGTTTAACGCATAACGCGAGTTGACATTTCGACCAGAATCACTGGCCTCCGCGGATCGATAATTCTCGAGAAGCCTCGTATCAGGGCACGACTTTCAGTCGTGAAGATGAGAGCTTCGATGTTTACTGGCTTCAGCCGCTGCAGGCCGCGTGCAAGGGTTAAGACGTTAGCGCCAGAATCTCTGCCGTCCCTACGGGACTCGGATACTTTTCCCACTTACCCAGCACTTCGCCTTCGGCTGCGTGCTGGGCTAAGCTATCCCGCGCCTACGGGCGCTAGCTCTTCGGCCTTTGTGCTTCGCCGCCAATGCGAAACTCCGGTTTTCACGCAGAAATTGAAGGCCTCGTCAGCATGACAATCAAAGGTTAGTACACGACCGAGGCGTCCACTACCCTGCGTTTGCTAACGGCTAAGTGCCAACGGCTGCTTCCCTAATCATCGCCCGAGGCCGATGCCGGTTCCGGCTCGACCATCGGCTGCGGGAAAGGAATCAAGTTCGCCTCCCGGGCTACCGACTTGTGGGTTAGCGACATGCGCAGCGCCTGCTCGTATTCGGCCAACTGCTGCTCCAACTGCTTCGCGGTGTCGGCCTTCTTCAACAAGTCCTCGCGATAGCGCTTGAGGAAGTAGTCGATGGTTTCCACGCGAATCCTGATGGAGCCGGTCGGCTTGTTTTCGTCGAGATCCTTAAACGAAAAATACGGCGTGCCCGACTTCTCGATGATGTCTTCGATCACGCTATAGATGGGCGCGTCGTGGCCGCACTTGAAGTTGCTGATCTCCAGCGCAACCAGGTTCGGATGGCGCGCAGTAAACTTCGCCGCCCAAATCTTAATGTTGGTGCTGGAGGAATAAGCGTTCTTCCACACGTCGCGAATGTCGGTGGCATGGGTGATGGAGCCGGAACGAACCTCCTCGCCGAACAGCCGGTCCATGATGTCGTCGTCCATCGGCAACAGGCTCTGCGAAAACACCGGGTAGCCCAGTTTCTGGAACTCCTCCATGATTTCGTGATTGAGGCCGGGATCGTGGTGATAGACGCGGCCCAGCATCACGATGCCCAGACGGTTTTCGCGCTCCAAGGCGTCGAGCACCTCGCGGGCGCGATGACGCTGGCTGAGGTCGAAATCTTCAAACGCCTTGAAGCCGGCTTCTATGGCGCGATCGTTTTCTTCTTCCGACAGCCCCAGCACCGGCGCCCAGGTCTGGAACATCTGCAAGCTGAACAATTTCTTGTCGTCGATGTTCAGGATGGGATCGAAATACTGAATGTTGTTGTCCTTGAAGACGTCGCCCTCTTTGGTGAAAGCAGCTTTCACCGCGTTGGGCGTGGCCGTCACCGTGGGACAAGCATTGCTGCCGCTGCAATTCTTCATCGGCTGATGCAGCGTGTCGATCATGGGGAAGAAGATGGCGTCGAGCGGCTTCTTCACATGCTTCTGGAAGATCAGGTTGTACACATGCGGAATGCCGATCTTCGACGGGAAGCAGGGATCGATAGCGCCGCGGCCCGCGCCCTGGCGATACATTTCCTGGCCGGTGAACTCCGAGTAGATGAGGTTTTCCGGCTGTACACCCAGGCTCTCAAGGTAGCCGCTGAACAGCGGCGCGTAAAGATACATGTTCAGCACGCGCGGCATGCCGACGCGGTAGGTCTCGCGCTTCTTCATCAGCTCGATGCGCTGCTGTACAGATGCTTTCGCCTTGCCGAAATCCCAGCGGCCCGGGGTAGGCAGGGGATCGGCAACCTTTTCCGGATTGCGCGAGCGCCACACTTCGCGGGCTGCGATGTCCACAAAGTTCGGATTGGCGTTCTTGATGGCGTCCAGCCCGGCTTTGATGCCGCGCATGGCGCCCACATCCTCGACCTGACCTTTTTCGCAAGTCGAGATGATCAGACGGCGCTCACCGGCTTGCAACGGTACCTTCGATTTGAAGACAGGCAGCGGCGAGGCCGGCTCAAGCTGGTCGCCGACATTCACGTCGATGAACGTGCGCAGGCAGTTGTTCTTGCAGAAGTAGCAACGCGTGTCTTCGTTGCGCGTGGTCTTGTAGCCGATCTTCTGAACCGCCTCGATACCGATGAACGTGGTGCGGTGGCCGTTCTTGTAGAGACGAATGGCCTCGACGCCTGCGCCGATCGCGCCTGACTCGCCGCAGTGTTCGTGAACGATGACTTCCGGCTCCATGCCCGCGCCGTGGAAGTGCGAGTGGATGAAGTCGACTTCCGATTTCACCGCCGCCAGGTTCTTCTGCGTGCCGCCTTGCAGGATGAAGCGCGATCCTAGCTTCGCGAGGTTGGGGATTCCGGCGACGTAGAGAAAGATGTTCTTCGGCAGAACGTTCGCCAGCCCGGCAAGAATTTCTTCGCCGCGCCATCCCTGGCGCTGGAAGTTAACGATGTCGGATTGCATGAACACCGCGCAGCCGTAGCCGAAGATCGGCATGGTCCCGGCGGAGAACGCGATGTCGGCGTAATCCTCGACTTTGTAGCCGAGCGATTCCGCGGTGCCTTGCAGAAAGTAGCCATTGCCGGCCGAGCACTGCGTGTTCAGCTTGAAGTCTTTGACGCGACCGTCTTTCAGGATGATGAGCTTGATGTCCTGGCCGCCGACGTCGACGATAACGTGCGGCTCCTTGTAGAACTTCATCGCCGATTCGGTGTGCGCCACGGTTTCCACCAGCGCGACGTCGGCCTTGAGCACATCCTTCAAGACGTCTTTTGCATAACCGGTGGTGCCGACGCCCATTATCTCGAGCGATGCGCCTTGTCCCTCAACCTGCTTGCGCAGGGCAACGAACATGTCGATGGTGTCCTGGATGGGATTGCCGCCCGACAGCTGATACGCCTTGCAGAGCACGTCGCCCTGCTCGGACATCAACACGGCTTTGGTCGAAGTCGATCCGCCGTCGAGGCCAACGAAGCCGCGAACGGTTTCGCCGACAGTGAAATTCGCGCCAATAAATTTCGGGATGGTGTACTTCTGTTTGAAGCCGGCAAGCTCTTCGTCAGAGGTGCTGAGACCGGCAGCGCCCGACTTCGCCTTTTCGGCCTGGCGTCCGACGGTGATGTAGTCCTCAAGGCACTCGGTGCCCATGTACATCCCGACTTCGGGCTCTTCGTCCTTGCCAAACTCCACCGCGCCGAGCGCCGCGAAGTACTGCGCGTTCTCCGGAACCTTGATCAACTCTTCCGGCTTCATGCCCTCGGGAATTTGGACCTTGCGCTCTTCCCAGGTGCGAGGAATGTTCTGCTGCCACGCTTCCTTCATGCCGCGGATGAAGCTGTTCGGGCCGCCGAGCAGCAGCACGTGCGGACGGAGTGTGTGTCCGCGGGTGAGAACGGTGAGGTTTTGCAGAACAATGGCGTCGAAGAGGGAAGCCATTAGTTGATCAGGCGGGATGCCTTGCTTTTGCAGGCCGTTGATATCGGTTTCGGCGAAGACGCCGCACTTGCCGGCGACCGGATGCAGCTTGATGCCGGTGTAGCCCTGCTCGCAGAGCTCAGCAGCGGGAATCTTCAGCTTGGCATTAATCTTGTCGATGACCGCGCCGGTGCCGCCGGCGCACTTGTCATTCATCGAAGGAATTTTCTTCTTGCGGCCCGTGTTCTCGTCCTCTTTGAAGACGATGATCTTGGCGTCCTGGCCGCCGAGTTCGATGACCGAGTTCACCTCGGGATGCAGCTTCTCCACCGCCAGCGATACGGCCGTGACTTCCTGCACAAACTTTGCGCCGACCAGGTTGGCGAGCGCACCGCCGCCGGAACCGGTAATGAAGATGCGGCAGTTGTGCGGAGCAATGCCGACTTCGTCCTGCATGCGCTTGAGGAATTCCAGCAACTTCTCCGGCTGCTTGGTCTCGTGGCGCTGGTAATCCTGCCAGATCATCTGGTCAGTTTCAGCGTTGACGATCACGGCCTTCACGGTGGTTGAGCCGACATCCATGCCGACGCTGTAGACCGCTTTCTGGCCGGACTGGGCGGCGACCTCACGTGATTTGGCGAGAATCCTCGCCGGGAGGGAGTCTTCCACTGGGGCAGAGTTCAGCAGAGATTCCAATTGCACATCAACCTTGGCGGGAGCGTTGTCACAGGATCCGTGTTGGTGAGAATGACCCACTGGACCTCCAGGTATTGCCGGTGAGGGGTTCAGGCCCCTTCTGTTATTCGGTTCAGACTCCACTAGGTTCCGCAGGATGTAAAGCCGTGCCGTCCCTACGGGACTCGGTATTCTTTTTCGCGCTTACCCAGCGCTTACGCGCTGGGCTAATTCAGTTACGCCCTTCGGGCTGGCGTCTCGGTCCGCAAACTTCGCAACGAGGAAACACTTTTGGCTACGCTTCGCAACGACAAAATTTCTTTCGCTACGCTTTCGCAACGACGAAACACCTTTCGCTACTCTTCGCCGCGACAAACCTCTTTCGATCCACTTCGTGCCGACCAAACGTCTCTCGGTGCAGTGTCTCTATTTTAGTCCCCGTAAGTTAGTCCCCGAAGTTGCCGGTGACGCCCTGGAAACCGTTCTTCGCCTGCTTTAACATCCAGCCGATGACGCGCTGATCGTTGTAGCAGAACGCCAGAATGTGATTCAGCGTGGAGAAGCAGCTCTTCTGGCATTCCTGCTTCATCTCTTTCAGTTGCTTGGCTTCAAACTTGTGCTTCTCGATCGTCCCCCAGTCGTAGCCGGCGGAGTACATAGGGAAGCAGGGCGCCAGCGTGCCGTCTACGCGGACGATCAGTGAATTGTGTCCGGCGCGGCATCCCCAGTCGTGCAGATCGCCGTGAATGAAATTCTTCATCTGCGCCAGCCGCTCCACCGAGTTCACCATGTGGTAGCCCGCCTTCTGTTTGTCGATCAGCCAGTCCACCAGTTCGGCAACCTGGGGATGGTGTTCTTCGCGGATGAACGTCGGATTGGTGTACAGATGCTTGAAGTGCGGCTGCTCGGTCATCGGCGACTCACAGATGTGATAGTCGGTAGCGATGCCGCTATCATGCGCCAGCTCGGTGAGCTTCCGGACGTCGTCCATGTTGTTGGCGCAGATGTTGATGTTCAGGAACACCGAGTAGCCATACTTGTACTGCTTCTTGATCAGGTAATCGAAGTGGCTGCGGATCGGCACCATGGCCTTGGGCAATCCTTTGCCGGCGACATCGTCCCAGGAGTCGACCGCGAGATTCACCGTGCCTATACCGGCGTCGGCGATCTTGTCGATCACCTTGGGCCACATCAGGCGGCCGTTCGTCGGCAGATAGACCCAGAAACCTTTTTTCACCGCGTAGTAAATCATTTTGTGCGCCAGGTCGGGGCGCAGCAGCGGCTCGCCTCCCATCAGCGCCAACACGCCCGCGCCGGTATCGCGCAGCCAGTCGATGGAGCGCTTGGCGGTGTCCTCGGTCATGCCGCGAACGCTGTTGTCGAAGGCCCAGCAGTAGTGGCAATCGAGATTGCACTTCCACTCGTTGAACAGGTACGCGATGATCGGATGAAAATCGCCGGGCAATACCCGGGAACGAATAAACGGGAAGGCCCAGCCCCGCATAGCACGGTAAATCTGCTTGGACGAATATTTGCGGCGTCCGTTCTTGGGGAAGAAGTCTTCATCGGCGGCCGTCATTAGTTCCGGATGTTGCGGGAATACCGGCTCAGGCAGTACCTGCTGTTTGCCGTCCGGAGGCGGCGGCAGGAGGCGTGGTTGCTCGGGCGGCTTCATCAGCAGCTCGTGCAGTTGAACGTCTAGTCGATACGATGGGGCGGCGTGGGTCCCCTCTGGTACCTGCACTTCAGGCATGTAACAGAGCCTTCCTTTCTTTCGTTGCGCGCTCAGGAGACGCGGGCCCTATGCCCGCGTCCTGACAACAACTTCTCCTAATCCGCGGACTCAGCGGTCCGCGGCCGATCTATCCGAGGGACGATGCTGTGTGCGCGCTAGGCCGCAGCCACCGCCAGTTTGCGGGCCGGAGCCACGGGAACGCGCTTCAATCGCGCTTTCCCATTCATCAGGTCGCTGACGTGCAGCACGAAATTCGCTGCCACGCCGGCATACCCGTGACGATGAGGCACCGGGTAGAACAGGTTGCGAAGCTCAGGATGTTCAGCGACGTAGTCCTTGATGTCGTCCACCTTCTTGCCGGTCGACTTCAGGGCCTGCTCGAATTCCATCCGGGCTTTTACTTTGGCTTCGCCGAGCGCCATTTGCACGCGGCTGTGAGCGTTGATCTCGCCTTCGCCCGAAGTTTCGATGGGCAGGAAGATCATCTCTTTGAAGTGATTGGCAACCGCCGACTGCACGCCGTCTGACTGCGAGGAGGGCATGCATCCGAACGGCTTCAGTGCCAGCACCATGTGGCAGAGCTGATTCTTGGTGTAGTACACGTTCTTGCCGACTTCGAGGTGGCCTTCACCACCACGGGCAAACTGGTTGTAGAACGGATCGGCCATGTCGGCCATTTCCTTCTGATCGACCAGTTCGTGAGCGATGCTGCCCAGACCTCGCACGGCGCGCTGATACTGGCGCGCGTAGACACGTTCGCCGATGCCCCACATCCATTGCCGGGAGTGGAACTTCAGTTCGTTGGCCGCCTTCTTCTGCAACTCATACCACTTCACCTTCTTGTGCGGAGCATCGAGCGGACGGCGGGCGGCGGCGCGCGCCTTGGCCTGATACATCATGTACATCACCCAGGTGCCGATGGGCTCGACCAGTACCTGCGCGCCTTCACGCTCCAGGAATTCGAACATGTGGAAGTTGCCGTCGCCTTCGGTAATCTGCGCCCAGAACTCGCCGATGATCTTGACCACCGGCTTCACCCGCAGGCGATCGACCTCGATGGTATTCATCTGAGCACGAACCGACGCCAGCGCTTCCTTGTAAGGATCGCCGTAAAGCTGCTCGCGAACCTTCAGCAGGGAGTTCACCCAGACTTCGTACTTCTTGCCCTTATCGGCACGGATTTTCTTCGCGATCCACTCCGGCAGGTCTTCGTGATCTTCAAAGGGCTTGCGCTCGCGCAGCATGGTGCAGAGCGTATCCATCGAAGAGTGGAAGACCTCATCGGTCTTGCCCTTCTCAGCTTCGTAAGGGCGAACGCGATAGATCATCTCGTTCATGATGTCACCGAGGTTGAGCGCGTTGAACATGCCCATGCCAAAGTCGACCGTGAACTTCAGACCGGCTTCACCCGACGCGGCTTTCACGCCGTCGTTCTGCTGGAAGAGCAGCACGCGGAAGCCGTCGAAGCCCGCGTTCTGCAACGCCAGACGATATTCGGCTTCGTACATGCCGAAGCGGCAGGGGCCGCAGGATCCGGCGGTGAAGAAGATGTAGTTGTTGATGATCTCCTGCTTGGAGATTCCGCGCTCGCGCTCGATTGTCTGCAGGTGCTGCACCAGGTTGCCGACGGTGAAGTACGTGGGATTGCACTGCCCGTTGTTGCCGTACTCTTTACCGAGCTGGAAGGCTGAGACATTCGGCACCGGCATAATCTCGCAGCGATAGCCGCAGCCTTCGAACACCGCCTGGATTACGCGTTCATGCTTCCAGGTCAAGCCGCCGAAGAGGATGGTCACCTTACCACGCTCTTCCGCAGTGAAGGGCCGCTCCACCGGCCGCTGAAAGTGGCGAACAGGTCCGCTGTCCAGCCCCATCATGCTCGCCAGGCGGGCGCGTTCGTGCGCCAGCTTGCGTTGGATTTCTTCCTCGGATTGAGGGCGCGTTAGTTCGTCAATCGGAAAATCGATGCGGGTCACGGGCATAGGATTTCCTCTTCCTCGAGTGGAATATTTTTTAAATGTCTTGGTGTTTTTGGTAAAGCACTCGAATGCGGCGCAGGCGGACGAAGAGTGTTCAGGATGCAGAGACGGCCGATAGGGGTGAAAACTCTCACGGCTTATCAATCTTTGCAGAGTCAGGCGTTATTTACAAACACGTAGCGGAAGGATGTCAGGACTGTGTCTAGATTCTCCCCACTTCCCCACGCTTGGTTCACATTATGAATTCGAAGTCGAATCGCGGCAAGCGATAGAGCACGAATTCTTGGCAACTTAGTTGCTAAACGTTTTACAGCACCTGGGTGCCAACGGCAAGCTATGTCGACTACCAGACATAAGCAGTCGCCAACCGCTCAATGTCAGACCTAGATGCAGGCCGCAGCGCGAAGGCTTCACCAAATTCCTTTGTCGCTGCCGGTAATCCGAAAAGCCACGGCAGCCGCCGAGGCGAGGTAGGGAAGTAGCGAGAGCCGGAGAGTGGCTGGTACGTCTCCACGCATGGCCGTGTCCAGCACCTGGCGGGTGTAGAGCTCGGTTCCATTGGGCATGATGGGCACGCGAAGAAACTTGCCGCGAGCGACGATGACCTCGCCGCCAAAGCGCGCCGCCGAGAGTACTTCCGCCGGCAATACGGGCGCATCGCCGCGGTATTTGCGCACATAATCGCAGACAATCTTGAGGTAGGTGGCGACGCCGGGCCACACGCCGCCGAGGTCGGCTGCTTTCTTGAGCTCGGCAAAGTCCAGCTGTCCCGACTCCAGCAGAGCTGCGGTATTCACGATGTCGCAGACGCGGAAATAAAAGTGCCGATACATGCGCTGTAGTGTGGCTACGATGACGCGCTCTTCGGGCGCCGGAACCAGAAAAGTTAATCCGTTAACCGTCTTGGGCACGCGCCGGCTCACGAACCTGCGCGCCATGGTGCGGTGCTCGCCGGTTTGGCCCAGGCGCTGCGCATGAACCTCCACGCTTTCCGGCAAGCCCGGTATGGCGAAATTCCATTTGTTGGCCAGGCGATCGCCCCAGCTGCGCGGCTCGATGTGCGCGCTCAGCCGCTTCTGCATGATCTCCTTCACGCGCCCTTCGTCGGCCGTAGTGTAGAGATCGAGATCGTTGCCCAAGTCCGGCCAGTGATCCAGGGACTTCATCACCGTGGTAGGGCAGCCGCCCTGCTCCAGCTCCTCGCAAATATGGTGGAGGAAGGTCAGGGCATTCTGAATGCGCTGATGCTCCTTCTCCAGAACACCGATTGCCCAGTGCGATACTTCCGGAGCGATGGTTGTGTTTTGAGCGACCACCTGCAACGAACGAATGACGACATGATTCGCGTCGGCAAGCGCGACGAATTGCTCGCGTTCACTCTGCAAGAATCCGGCGATGGTGCGAACCACAACGTCGGCATTCTGGGGGGCAAGGGTTAAGCGCGAGAGGGCGTCGAGGTCGCGAGAACTGTTCTGCTGCGAAATGGGCATGTGGGATCCAGAATCGTGATGGAATGAGCGCTCACTGGCTGCGCTTCCTGGGTTTACGGAAACTTGGATGTGGGCCGCAGCTCAGGAGTTGGGTGGATGCCGCAGAATGACGGCCCTGGCGCCGTTCCTTCTATAATCGTGCCGGACTTAAATCCTGAGAATTTTTGTCGCTAAAGAGGCTCATCGTTGGCCTATCAAGACTTGAGGGAGTGGATTTCCGCGCTCGACAAGGCGGGCGAGTTGAAGCGCATCAAGGCCGAAGCCGACCCCATTCTGGAGATCGCCGAGATCGCCGACCGCGTTTCGAAATGGGGACCCCGGGGCAAACACGGGCCGGGTGGTCCGGCGCTGCTGTTTGAGAATGTCAAAGGCCATCCTGGCGCTAAAGTCCTGATCAACCAGTTCGGCTCTGAACGCCGCATGCGCATGGCGCTCGACGTGGACTCGCTCGACGAAATCGCCGAACGGATCAAGTACTTCATGGACGTGAAGTCGCCCCAGGGCTTCCTGGACAAAATCAAGATGCTGCCCATGCTGGCCGAGATGGGCAAGTTTTTTCCTAAGGGAGTTTCCACCGGCCCGTGCAAAGAAGTCATCAAGCGCGACAGCTTTTCGCTGCTCGATTTTCCCATCCTGCAATGCTGGCCGCTCGATGGCGGACGCTTCATCACCCTGCCATCGGTGATCACGCGCGATCCCAAGACCGGCAAGCGCAATGCCGGAACTTATCGCCTTCAGGTTTACGACTCGCGTAGCACCGGCATGCACTGGCAGCGCCAGAAGCAGGGAGCCGAGCACTATCGCGAGTTGATGCGCAAAGCCGCAGCCGCCGGCGAAGCCAATCCGGTAAGCGCTGCGCTCGACATGATGGCGCGCTCGGGAGGCGGCTCGCGAGTGGCGCAGGGTAAGCAGGTCGGAGGGCGAATGGAAGTTGCGGTCGCCATCGGAACCGAGCCTGCCGTCATGTTCTCGTCCATCGTGCCCGCTCCGCCCGATATTGAGGAGTACATGATTGCCGGCTTCCTGCGGCAGAAGCCGTTGGAACTGGTGAAGTGCGAGACCGTCGATCTGGAAGTGCCGGCGACGTCGGAAATCGTGCTTGAGGGATTCGTCGAGCTGGACGAGCTGCGCATGGAAGGCCCGTTCGGCGATCACACCGGCTTCTATACGCCCGAGGATTTGTATCCCGTCTTCCACGTGACCTGCGTCACGCACCGCAAGAGCCCTATCTACTCGACGACGATCGTGGGCAAGCCGCCGATGGAAGACGCTTACATGGGCAAAGCCGTGGAGCGGATCTTCCTGCCACTGATGCGGCTCACCATCCCTGAGATCGTGGACGTGAACCTGCCCATCGAAGGCGTCTTTCACAACCTGATGATTGTGTCGATCAAGAAGTCGTATCCCGGGCAGGCGCGCAAGGTCATGAACGGCATCTGGTCGCTGGGGCAGGCGATGTCGACCAAATGCATTCTGGTGGTCGACGAAGATGTCGACGTGCACGACATCGGCGAAGTTACGCTGAAGGTACTGAACAACATCGATCCCGAACGCGATATCCAGTTCACACTCGGGCCGGTTGATTCGCTCGATCACGCGTCGCGCCTGCCGGACTTCGGCTCCAAGATGGGCGTCGACGCCACGCGCAAATGGCCTAGCGAAGGTTTCACGAGGCCGTGGCCCGATGAGATCCGCATGGATGAGAAGACCAAAGCGCAAGTGACCAAGCGGTGGAAAGAGTTTGGGCTGGAGTAGCAAAACAGTTGTCAGTGGGCGATTGTCAGTTGTCAGTTTAAGTCGGGCAAGTTCGACGCGTTCGCAAATCCGGTTGAGTGGGGATACTCGGGTGCCCCGGGTCTCGCGGTTTTCGAGACCTGGGAGATCGTGACCACTTTCATTACTTGGGGACTTCACAGTGCTCGGGTGCCACACACAACGCGGTTTTCGTTGTGTGGGAGGAAGGACTCGACTCGAACTTCCTTCCTCCCACTCATTCGAACACCGCGAACGAGTAGGGCATCCGGGCAAGATTTTCAAGGTGTCATCCCGGGCGCAGCCGAGGGACCACTACCTTCATCAACAGGCTGCCCATGGGTAGAGGTCCTTCGACTGCGGCGCAAAAAGCGCGCCTTCGCTCAGGATGACAACCCAAAATTTGCACACGACAGCCGGGTGCCGGGTGCCCCGGGTCTCGCGGTGTTCGAGACCTGGGAGGTTTGAATCAGACCCACGGTGTATCCGACGTGCAGGAACCGCAGATCCCTCGGCTGCGCTCGGGATGAGAATGCCATTGCGCTCGGCATGACAATACTGTTGCGCTCGGCGTGACGATCCTCGTCTTGCATAAGAAGTTTCCCAAAGAAGACAATTTCATCGGATGCAGTTTTTTGCATCGCTATAGATGTATATACATCTTATTTGGCATGACGACGACGTCGGTACCGAATCTGCCTTGCTTGTGCGCCAACCTGCGGCGCGCGGCGCGGGCGCTCACCCAGGTTTACGAGGAGGCGCTCCGGCCGGTGGGATTGCGTGGCCCGCAATTCACCATCCTGCAAACGCTTTCGATCGCGGGTGAGATCACGCAAGGGCGGATGGCTCAGATCCTTGCCATCGACAGCACGACCTTGACGCGGACGCTGGCCATCATGGAGCGGCAGGGATGGATCGCGCGGCGCGAGGGCGAAGACCGGCGGGAGTGGCGGATTCAATTGTCGAAAGCGGGAAGAAGCAAGTTCGAACGCGCGTTGCCCCATTGGGAGAAGGCCCAGGCACTGGTCAAGGCAAAGCTTGGAGAAAACCGCTGGGGTGAAGCGATGAAATTCACCAACGACATAACCAGGGCGGTTGTAGCCCAAAGGAGTTGAAGATGTTATCTACAGCGTTATTTGGAATCACTATCGCGTTCAGCTTTGTGGTGTGGAGCGTGGTCGCGCGGCAGTATTTCTGGCCGGCGCTCGGCGGCCGCAGCCGGGCAGACGCGGTCAGGCCAATCCTGTTCTTGCATGCGTTCCGGTTTATGGGACTCTCGTTCCTGATACCCGGCGTGGTATCGCCTGACTTGCCAGCATCGTTCGCCCGACAGGTCGCTTACGGCGATCTGGCGACGGCGATTCTAGCTTTGCTGGCATTGGCGATGTTGGACAGCAAACTGTCGGCCGTGTCCATTTGGCTGTTCAATATCGTCGGCGCCGCAGACCTGCTGAATGCCTACTTTCAGGGAAACCGCATCTCGCTGGTGCCTGGTCAGCTGGGAGCGGCGTATGTCATTCCGACGCTGGTGGTGCCGCTTCTGCTGGTGACGCATGTTCTGGTGTTTCGAATCATGCTGCGCTCTCAGACTCAAGTTGTTCCACGAGTGCTGCATCATGCGGCATGAACCGGGCAGCCGGCCGGATCTGCCGTCGGCTGAAAGCCGACTCCAGCTTGATAAGGGCGGTGGGACGCGGGCCTGAAGGCCCGCTCTACCCGAACCAAGGCAACGCCCGCGTTCCCGAGCCGTAAGTTTTTGTCGACTAGTCAGAAGGAATACTCAGCGATACTCACCACCATCCGGCGTTACTTTGGTTACCGTGCAGTTCTTACTTGTCAATATGGCGAAGTGCAACAACAAGCCGTAATCGCAGCATTCAATGGGGAATAGAAAGTTGCTGAAATACCGTCATTTCGGGTGCTGAATTTGCTATGCTGGAAGTAGGTTCGAAATTGCCCAACACCCAGCTCCAGCAGCTGGGTTTCGTGTTTTTGGAGGCTATAGGATGGACAAAGTCGCGACCGTCGTGACAAACCGGGAAATTGCAGGGCGCCCCGGGTCTCGCGGTGTTCGAGACCTGGGAGGTTAGTCACCTTGACCGGTAACCAACCTAAATCGAACATGCTCTTACTGGTAAGATTTGGCTGCAATCTTACTGGTAAGACTATTCTTTAACTTGCCCGAGAACCCCAGTTTGCTCCTGTTCCCCTACCTGTGGCACAGTTTGTTCATTATGATTTCTCGTCCAGACAGCTCCGAATACGCCGCATTCTATACCAACTACATTGGCAAAGTGCCTGAAGGCTCGCTGCTCGAGTTTCTCGCCAAGCAGGCAGGTGATTATCGGCAGCTGCTGGTTGGCGTGTCTGACGCCTCGGCCAGCGCCGAGCCGGCGCCCGGCAAGTGGAGCATCAAGCAGGTGCTGGGGCATATCAGCGACACCGAACGCGTCATCACGTACCGCGCCTTGCGCTTTGCCCGCGGCGATAGCCAGGAGTTGCCGGGCTTCGAGCAGGATGACTACGCTCGGCAAGCGAATTCCAACTCCCGCAGCCTGGAAGATCTGCTAGGCGAGTTCGAAAGCGTACGCAAGGCCAGCCTCGCGCTGCTGGGTTCGCTGCCTCCCGGTGCCGAGAAGCGCGAAGGCGTGGCCAACGGCAATCGGGTGACGGTGCGCGCCTTGGCTTACATCGCGGCCGGACACGCGCAGCATCACTACGAAGGGTTGAAGGCTGCGGCTCACAGATGATGTGGAGGGCAGTTTGGGAGTGTGCTTTGTATCAGGGCATGGCTTCAGCCGTGCCGTAGGTTTTGTACTTGCGGGAGGGCTTCAGCCCCTGCGGGGACCTTCTTTCAGGGGCTGAAGCCCGGATGTTTGAGGCATCTCATTCGGCACGACTAAAGTGTCTGCGAGAGAACCTCTGCCGTCCCTACGGGACTTATACAAATTTCCCACTTACCCAGCACTCCGCCATCCCACCCCAATTCGCGCAAAAGCAGCGCGACTTGGGGACCCCGGTTCGGCTGCGTGCTGGGCTAAGCTGTTCCGCGCGTATGGCGCTGGGTTCTTGGCCGTTATACTCCACCGCAAAATGCGAGTCTCTGGTTCTCACGTAGACACCAGAGTCGTGCCCTGTTACAAAGCAACGGAGCATCGTTTGTCAGCTGATGCAGCTGAGACGCGTCGATAGCTTCATGGAGTTGTGGTGGCCTGGTGGACCAGAAGCACATTGCAGGTAAGTTCGTCTGTTACTAAAACCGGCTGCCGCCATACAGTAGATCGCAGACACAAACACGAGTGAGCTGATCCCAACCTCACCGCCGATTGGTTATACTGGATGACGATATGGGAATCGTGAAAAACATTGCCGCCATCGCCAAGGGCATGAGCGTGACCTTCATGGAGATGTTTAAGCCCACCACGGTGGAAAACTATCCTGACGGCCCCGGCCCCACGCGCGGTGCGATGTTTCAGGACCGCTTTCGCGGTATGCACGTGTTGCAACGCGATGAGAATGGCCTGGAGAAGTGCGTAGCCTGCTTCCTCTGCGCGGCGGCTTGTCCGTCGAATTGCATTTACATTGAGGCGGCGGAGAACACCGAAACTCATCGCGTGAGCGGAGCCGAGCGCTACGCCAAGGTTTACAACATCGACTACAACCGCTGTATTTTTTGCGGATATTGCGTTGAGGCCTGCCCGACCGACGCCATCACCCACGGACACGGCTTCGAGTTGGCTACTTACAATGCCAGCAACCTGATCTATCGCAAAGAGCAGCTGCTGTCAGGCACGCCGGCTCACATTGGCGCGAACGCCATCTTCAATCTGGGCGACAACAACCGGTTAGCCCCCAAGAAGTAGTCTCAAGCAAGAACGTTCTTCTCCTGGGTCTCGCCTGTCGGCTGCAACGCCTTACTCTCCGTTCAGCTGCCCCAGGATTCCGTGAACCGGGATCCGAATCCACTGCGGCCGCTGCTCCAACTCGTACTCAATCTCGGTCAGTGCGCGTTCAAGCATGTAGGCGCCCAGCAGGATTTTGAGCTCGTCGGCCTGTTGCGGCAGGAACGATGCGGCCCCGGCGATCTGCAGGTATTCCTTCAGGAAGACCTGGCTGACCCATTGATACCAGGTGCGCGCCCAGCGTTCGAGTTGCGGGTCAGCCTCGCGCGCGGGAACGATGCCGGGTACGTCTCCGAACAGCGCAGCATGGGCCACGTAGTGAAACGAGCGCATGATGGTAGCGACGTCGCGCAGGGCCGAGCGCTTGATGCGGCGCTCGCTCAGCGAACGGGTGGGATCGCCCTCAAAGTTGGTGATGATCCAGTCGCTGCCGGAGAACAGCACGTTCGACAGATGGTAGTCGCCGTGATTGCGAATGCGGCTGCCCGACATACGCTTGTCGCGCAGGGCCAGCAGTTGGTTGCGGATCTCGCCCTCGCGGTTCAGCACCTCGGAGATGTCCTGCTGCGCGCTGGCCGCCAGACCGCGCGTGCGGCTGCGCAGCAATTCAAACGAGCGATTCAGCTGTCCCAACATGCCGTGATATACGCTCTGCCGGTAAAACGTGGTGAACGGCTCAGGCGCAAAGTCGGGGATGTCGGGACGGCTGCTTAGCGCGGTATGGAGTTCGCTGGTTCGCCGCGCCAGCGTCCGGATGCTGTCAAGATAGTTCCCCAGCAACTCCGCGATGAGCGGGGGCACCGGGTCATTGCTCTGCATCCAGAGATCAGGGGACTTGAGATCGCGTACCCGCGCATCGTCCTGCGGAATCGCCAATGCATGTTCGAAGAATATGCCCAGATGATCGAGGGTGTAGGTCCAGCCTTCGGTCGCGTTGTGCACAAAGCTGCTGAGGGTCCCGAGGCAAGTTTCGGAGGACAGTTCTCCCAGAGAGCGGCGGTAGTCCAGCGAACCCAGGGCGCGGGGGATCGCGGCAAACGAAGTGTCCTCGCATAGGAACTCCGGAATCTCGCGTCCCGGATTGATGCCTTCTTCCAGCTTGCGATACAGCTTGAGCACGAAATCGTCGCCATAGTTGATGACGGTGAAGCAGCGATCGGTCTGCTGCGGCGTGGGCTCAAGATTGGAATGAACCGACGTCCAGGCCTTGCGGAATTCGCGGGTATGCGCGCCTACTAGCTCGCCGGAATCGCCGCGTATACGCCGCCGGCGAACGATTGCCCGCAGCAGAGAATCGCTGAAGTGGCGATCGAAGGTGGCTGCATAAAGGATTGCCGTGGTCTCGGGTCCGGGGCCGTCGAGCCGGGCCAGCACGACATCGGGATGATCGTGCAGAATCGCCTCGGACTGGTCGCCGGTCGCGACGGATATGGGTACGAGGTAAATTTCCGGATCACCATCGCCGTAACGGACACTCAAGAACAGAAGATGCGCCGCAGTTTCCGGCAAGTCCAAAACCCGGTGCAGCTCGATTCCGGTGATATAGCGCTGCTTGCCCAGGAACCACGGACGTGCACGCAACAAGCGAGGCACGACGTGCTGAAGCGTTTGCAGCGTTTCGTCGGAGAAGATGTTTTCCGCCGTTTCCACTTTGAGGACCGGCAACTCCTTCGGCGTGCCGCTGACGTTGAGCGACTCCTGTGCTGCCTCCCGCGGCTGCAGATGGAACCAGTAGAAGGCATGCGGCCCCAGCGACAGCAGATAAGGATTCTCCGTGATAGTGGGGAACTTGGCGCGGCCAAAAACTTCAACCGGCACGAACCCTTGTTGAGCGACCAAGTCCAATTCCACGCATTGCGCGAAGCGTGAGAGGTTGGCGACGATCAGCAGCTTCTCGTCCTCGAACTGGCGGATGAAGGCCAGCACCTTGCGATTGCTGGGATAGAGAAACTCCAGCGTGCCGCGGCCAAACGCCTTGAACTGCTTGCGCTGTTGAATTAGACGCTTGGTGAACCACAGCAGCGAGTGCGAGTTGTTCTGCTGCGCCTCGACGTTGATGGTCTCGTAGTGATACTCGGGATCGATGTTGACCGGCAGATACAGGCGCTGTGGATTCGCGCGCGAGAAGCCGGCGTTGCGGTCCGAGCTCCACTGCATGGGCGTGCGGACTCCGTTGCGATCGCCCAGGAACACGTTGTCTCCCATGCCAATCTCGTCGCCGTAATACAGCACGGGCGTGCCCGGTAGAGAGAACAGCAGCGCATTCATCAACTCGATTCGGGGGCGGTCGTTCTCCAGCAGCGGTGCCAGGCGGCGACGGATGCCAAGGTTGATACGCATCTCGCGGTCGCGCGCGTAGGTGCGGTACATGTAGTCGCGCTCCTCGTCGGTCACCATCTCGAGAGTGAGCTCGTCGTGGTTGCGCAGGAACATGGCCCACTGGCAGTTGTCGGGAATGGGCGGCGTCAGCTTCAGGATGTCGGTGACGGGATAGCGATCTTCCATGCGCAGCGACATAAACAGCCGCGGCATGACGGGGAAGTGGAACGCCATGTGGCACTCGTCGCCGGTGCCGAAGTAGGCCACGGCGTCCTCCGGCCACTGATTCGCCTCGGCCAGCAACATACGGTCACGATATTTCTCGTCCACATGTTTGCGGAGTTCACGCAGTGCGTCGTGGGTTTCGGGCAGGTTCTCGCAATTGGTGCCTTCGCGTTCGAATAAATAAGGGACAGCGTCGAGCCGCAGGCCGTCCACTCCCATGTCGAACCAGAAGTCCATGGCCGCGTACATGGACTCGCGAACTTCGGGATTGTCCCAGTTCAAATCCGGCTGATGGGAGTAGAAGCGGTGCCAGTAATACGCCTTGGCCACCGGATCCCAAGTCCAATTGGAGGTCTCGAAATCCTTGAAGATGATGCGGGCGTCTTTGTACTTCTCCGGAGTATCACTCCAAACATAAAAATTGCGCCAGCGAGTTCCAGGAGCGGCCCGGCGGGAGCGCTGAAACCAGGTGTGCTGGTCGGAGGTGTGGTTCAGCACCAGCTCGGTTATGACGCGCAAACCTCGGCGATGGGCCTCGCGCAGGAAGCGCTGAAAGTCCCGCAGGGTGCCGTACGAGGGATGGACATCGGTGTAGTTGGAGATGTCGTAGCCGTCGTCGCGCAGCGGCGAAGGACAGAACGGCAGGAGCCAGACGGCCGTCACACCCAGGTCTTCCAGGTAATCCAGCCTCTGCGTCAGACCGCCAAAGTCACCGATGCCGTCAGTCACGCTGTCGGAGAAAGCTCTTACGTGGACTTCATAGAGGATCGCGTCTTTGTACCAGGTAACGTTCGGGATCAGGTTCATGTCGTCCGTAGTAGTGCGTTGAATGATATTGCAAGACAGCCGGGCGCGCGGTCAAAGGCCGGGCGCGTGACCAACTCAGGTTGGATGATGGTTGAGGCGTAAGGGGTGCCGGAGTCTCTGGCGTCTGGGGGGGCTTTCGGGGCTGCCAGCCAGGTCAGGCCTATCGCAAAAGGCAAAAAACTTTTGCGAAATGCTTGACATGCCGACTGAGTGCATTAATATACATAAAGACGTATATTTATGCTATGTCGAAACTTTCACGTCATGCCGCAATCCGGGACCTGCTGTACGAACAGGAAGTGGGCAGCCAGGACGAGTTGCGGCGGCTGTTGTTCCGCCGCCGTCATCGCGTAACCCAAGCGACGCTGTCGCGCGACATTCACGAGCTCGGCCTGGTCAAGACATCGGAAGGCTATAAGCTGCCGCAGGGAGAAGAAGCTGAGCTGCATCTGCCGTCGATCGAGCGCCTGATCGAGACGTTTGTTTATGACGTGAAGACGGCTCAGAACCTGGTGGTAGTGAAAACCAGCGCGGGCAGCGCGCAGCCGGTATCGGCTGCCATCGACGCCGAGGACTGGGAAGAAGTGGTCGGCACCATCGGTGGTGACGATACGATATTGGCGATCAGCCCGGACGCACGTTCCGCCGGCATACTGGCGCAACGGCTGCGCAAGTATTTTGCGTAGTGGTTTTGAAAGGGCACAGCTTAGCTGTGCCGTAAGGGACTGTTAGACGACCCGGGGCTTTAGCCCGACGGGAAGTGCAAGAAATGAACGCTCCACTCCAACCCGCGGTCTTTGGCGCAACCGGATACTCCGGCTACGAACTGGTGCGCCTGCTGGCGCGGCATCCGGGAACGAAGAAGCCGGTACTGCTGCGGCGCAACGGCGAGAGCGGCGGCTATTCCGATCTGAGCGAGGCTTACCCGCAGTTGGCGGGCAACGGCGGCTTCCCGTTCGAAACGTTTTCCTGGGAGCGGATGCAGCAGGCCGGCGTGGATGTTGTGTTCTTCGCGACGCCGCCCGAGTTCTCGCGCGAACTGATTCCCGAAGCCATTGCGCAGGGTTTCCGCGTGATTGATCTGAGCGGGGCGTGGCGGCTGAAGCAGGCGGACAATCGCAAGGTCTACGGCTTCACGGCAGAGCAAGAGCAGTCGGAACTGGACGACGCTGCGGTTTATGGTCTCCCAGAGCTGCACTCGGACGAGATCAAGAGCGCCGAGTTGCTGGCTAACCCTGGCTGCTATTCGACTTCAATCATTCTGGCGCTGGCGCCCTGGATTCGCGCCGGCTTTGTCGATGTGGAGCACGGGATCATTTGCGATTCGAAGTCAGGAGTTTCCGGAGCAGGGAAGACGCCGACCGCGAAAACGCACTTCGTGGAAGTTGAGGGTGATCTTTCGGCGTACAGCGTTTTTGGACACCGGCACACGGGGGAAGTGCTGGAGCAGCTCGGCATCGGCGGTGGGTCGCTGCAATTTACGCCGCACCTGCTGCCGATTCCGCGCGGCATCTTGTCCACCATTTACGTGAAGCTGGCGCAGCCGGTGTCGGCCGATGAGCTGGAGCAGTCGCTGCGGGAGTTTTATGCGGGACGGCCTTGGGTGCGCGTGTTCGGCGCGGCGCGCTTGCCGCAAATCAAGTTTTCACTGAATACGAACTTTTGCGATATCGGATTTTCGCTTTCGCCCGACGGCAAACGGGCGGTGCTGGTTTCCTGTCTCGACAACCTGTTAAAGGGAGCAGCGGGACAGGCTGTACAAAACATGAACCTGATGTTTGGTTTCGACGAAAAAGAAGGATTGCAATGAAGCTCGTGCTGAAAATTGGTGGCGCCGCACTGGACGACAAAGAACTCGTCAGCAAGTTCGCCAAGACGATCCCGGACTTGTGCCGTGAAGGGCACAAGCTGGTCATCGTTCATGGTGGCGGAGCCGCTCTCAGCCGAACTCTCAAGCAGCTGGGCTGCGAGACCACCTTCATCAACGGACTACGCGTCACCGACTCGCAGACCCGCGACGTGGCCATCATGGTCCTGGCCGGGCAGCTCAACAAGCAGCTGGTGGCCGCGGTCGGCGATGCCGGGCAGCCGGCGATTGGAATTTGCGGCGGCGACTTGCGCATGGTGCTGGCCTCCAGGAAGAAGCAGCCCGACCTCGGCTACGTAGGCGAGATCTGCGCGGTGGATCCGAAGTGGATCGAACGCTTCTGGCAGGCGGACGTTGTGCCCGTGGTGTCGAGCCTGGCACTGGGATTTGATGGCGAATACTACAACGTGAATGCCGACCAGATGGCTTCGGCTCTCGCCGTGGCTTGCGATGCCGATGCCCTCGTCTACCTGACAGACGTAGCCGGCGTGAAGAATGACGAAGGCTCGGTGATTCGCTGGCTCGACGTTGACGCCATCGCGGCCATGGTGCAGCAGGCGACGGTCACGGGTGGCATGTTGCCCAAGCTGGAAGCCTGCATCAGCGCGTTGAAAAAGGGCGTGAACCGCGTGCGCATTTTGCCCGCGATCCGCGCCGAAGTTTTGCCCGGATTCTTCACTCATCCTATCGACTGGGGCACCGAGGTGATCGCGTCGTGAACCGCCTCGATCACATCTTCCATCCGACGGAGCGCAAGGACGGCGCCTGGCCAGGTCCGCGCTTTGATCGCGCCTTAGAACGACGTTTGTAGAGCGTCGTTGTCCCCGACATTTTCGTTGTGACTTACACCTGCTGCGTCGACCCAAGGAGGTGCGACATTGATTGCTACAACCATTCCCCCCGGAGCGAGCCTTAGTTCTTACGCGTACCGCAGCGTAACTGGCCGCGACCTGATCTCGATCCAGGATTTTTCCGCCGATGAGCTCGCCTGCGCGCTGGAGCTGGCGGCTTCGATGAAAGCTCGCCCGGCAGATTTTCGCGGCATCCTGGCCGGCAAACAGATTGTGCTGTTCTTTGAGAAGCCGTCGCTACGCACCCGGCTGACATTTGAGGCCGGCATCAACAGCCTGGGCGGCTCGTCGTTCTTCGTGGACCAGACGCAGTCGCGCCTGAGCGCGCGCGAGAGCCTGAGCGACGTGGCGCACAATCTGGAGCGCTGGATCGATGGCATCGTACTGCGGACGTTCGCTCACGAAACCGTCACCACCATGGCGATGCACGCGTCGATTCCGGTGATCAACGCGCTGAGCGAGCTGGAGCACCCCTGCCAGGCCATGGCCGACATGCTCACTTTGCAGCAGCACTTTGGCGATCTTCACGGCGCGCATCTTGCCTACGTTGGAGACGGAAACAACGTCGCGCATTCGCTGATGCTGGCCGCCGCAAGCCTGGGCGCGTCGGTTTCGATCGGCACGCCACGCGGCTACGAGCCGAACCCGGACATTACGGAAGCGGCTCGCGAGCTGGCTGCGACTTCCGGAGCGCAAGTACGCGTGGTCAACGATCCCATTGAAGCGGTGGCCGGTGCCGATGCGGTTTATACCGACGTGTGGGCCAGCATGGGTCAGGAAGAAGAAGCTGCCGACCGCAGCAAGCTCTTCGCGCCGTTCCAGGTGAATCAAAAACTGTTCTCGTATGCCGCCAAACATGCAGTGTTTATGCACTGCCTGCCGGCGCATCGCGGAGACGAGGTCACGGCTTCGGTGATTGATTCGCCTCGTTCCGTTGTCTTTGATCAGGCAGAAAATCGCCTGCACGTTCAGAAATCAATTCTTGTTTTGCTGCTGGAAGGCGGTATCCACCGCTTTCCGCCGAGGAGCGCCAATGCGTGAGAAAGTTGTACTCGCTTATTCCGGGGACTCGATACATCCATCATCATTCCCTGGCTGAAAGAAAACTATGACTGCGACGTGATTGCCTTTGTGGCCGACGTTGGGCAGGGCGACGACATCGACGCGGTCGTGGAGAAGGCTTACGCGACCGGCGCCAGCAAAGTCATCGTCGAAGATCTGCGGCAGGAGTTCCTGACCGACTATGTGTTCCCGGCAATTCAGGCTGGCGCGGTTTACGAGCACAAGTATCTGCTGGGAACATCGCTGGCGCGGCCGATCATCGCCAAGTATCAGGTGGAAGTGGCGTTGCGCGAAGGCGCAACCGCGGTGGCTCACGGCTGCACCGGCAAGGGCAACGATCAGGTGCGCTTCGAGCACGCCTATCAGGCGCTGGCGCCGGAGCTGAAGGTCATCGTGCCCTGGCGCGAGTGGAGCTTGCAGTCGCGCGAGGATTGCCTCGACTACGCCGAGCAGCATGGGATTCCCGTGGCGCAGAGCCGCGCGAAGATCCATAGCCGCGATCGCAACCTGCTGCATGTGAGTCATGAGGGCGGCGAGCTGGAGGATCCCAACAACGCACCGCTGCCAACCACGTGGACTTGGACGAAGTCCCCGCAGGAAGCGCCGGACACGGTCGAGAAGGTAACCATCGAGTTCAAGCATGGCTTGCCGGTTGCGGTGAACGGCGTCAAACTCGATCCGGTCGCGACCGTCGAGGTGCTCAACGAAATTGGCGCTCGCAATGCGATTGGCCGCATCGACTTGGTGGAGAACCGCTTCGTCGGCATCAAGTCGCGCGGCTGTTACGAGACGCCCGGTGGCACGCTGCTGCTCACGGCGCATCGCGAACTCGAGGCGCTGTGTCTCGATCGAGACCTGTCGCACTTCAAGCAGCACATCGGGCTCAAGTACGCCGAGATCGTGTACTTCGGTTTGTGGTTCACGCCGCTGCGCGAGTCGTTGCAGGCCTTCGTCGGCAGCTCGCAGCACGATGTAAATGGCACGGTCACGCTGGCTCTCTACAAGGGCAACGTCGATGTCGCCGGCCGCAAGTCGGAGACGTCGCTGTACCGGCCGGACATCGCCAGCTTTACCATGGGCGCCAGCTACAACCAGAAAGATGCGGAAGGCTTCATCCGCATTCTGGGCTTGCCCGCGCGTTCGCGCGCCATCATTCACGCCAAGCAGCCGGAACGCGTGGTGTCTTTGCGGTCGGCTGTGAAGAAAGAGGCAGCACAGTGAAAATGTGGTCGGGCCGCTTTAGTCAGCCGCCCAATGCCGAATTCGAGCAGTGGCAGCGGTCGTTTCCCTTCGACCGCGTGCTGCTGCCGTATGAGGTAGCGGCGAGTAAGGCGCACGCCGCGGCACTGGCGAAAGCCGGCGTGCTGAACGGCGACGAGCTTGCGACGACTCTCTTCGCGCTCGAGCAGATCGGGCGCGAGGAGCTGCCGCAAGTCGACGATCCGGCGATCGAAGATGTGCACCACCACGTTGAGTCGCGCCTGGTCGAGCTGGCGGGCGAAGTGGGTTACAAGCTTCACACCGGCCGCAGCCGCAACGAGCAGATTGCCACTGACCTGCGGCTGTATGTCCGCGAGCAGATCGACGAGACTACGCAATTGCTGGCCGAGTTTGTCGGCGAGTTCGTCAAGCAGGCGGAAGCCGCCGGGGGCAATGCGATGCCGGCCTACACGCACCTGCAACGCGCCGAGCCCGTGCTGGTCGCGCAGTGGCTGCTGGCGTACGTCGAAATGTTCCTGCGTGATATCGACCGCCTCAGCGATTGCCGCAAGCGTTTGAACTTTTGCCCGCTGGGCTCCGGCGCGGTAACCGGAACAATTCTTCCGCTCGACCGCGAACAGATCGCCGGCGAGCTGGAGTTCGATGCTCCGACGGCCAACAGCATGGATGCGACCAGCGATCGCGATTTCGCCATCGAGTTTGTGCAGGCGCTGTCGTTTGTGGCCTTGCACCTCAGCCGCTGGGCCGAGGAGTTCATTCTTTATTCGACGACCGAGTTCGGTTTCGTGAAGTTGCCGGAAGCGTATTCCACCGGCAGCAGCGCGATGCCGCAGAAGAAGAATCCTGACGCGCTGGAACTGATTCGCGGCAAGGCAGGCAAGGTTCTGGCCGAGGCGACCGCACTGTTCATCGGCGTGAAAGGTTTGCCGCTGGCCTACAACAAGGACATGCAGGAGACGCAGCAGCCGGTGTTCTCGGCGACGCAGCAGGTGTCGAGCATGGTGCGGGTGGCGACCGGCTTTATGGCGGCGGTCGAATTCAACTTCGACCGCATGCAGCAGGCCGCGTCCGCCGGATTCATGAACGCACAAGCTGCGGCAGCCTATCTGGTGCGCCAGGGTGTTCCGTTCCGACGCGCGCATGAGCTCATCGGCAAAGCGGTGCGGTTGTGTGCGGAACAAGGTTGCGAACTTGAGCAACTGTCGAAAGACGGCTACACGCTCTGCGGCATCGAGGCCACGGAGCAGTTCTATAAGGCGCTGACACTCAACCAAGTGTTGGCCATTCACAACGTCCCGGGAGGTACTGCCCCATCGCGTGTTCGGGAGTCCTTACAGACGGCGAAAGCAAAACTATCCCTATTTGTAGGAGTCGCCCATGCATGCACGTAGCGCGAAACTTCCCGATGCGTTTGCAATCGAGCAGTTGATTCAGGTTCACGTTGGCGATGGCACATTGCTGCCGCGCACGTTGGCAGAGATTTGCGAGAACATCCGCGACTTCATCGTGGTCGATAACGGTGGAGAGATCGTGGGATGCGGCGCGCTGCACCTCTACGGCATGCACCTGGCGGAAATCCGTTCCATCACCGTAACCAAGAATGCCAAGGGCAGGGGAGCGGGCCGGGTGCTGATCGATGCGCTGCTGAAAGAAACACAGAAGCAGAGTGTGACTTGCGTTTGTCTGTTCACACGCATCCCCGATTTCTTCGGCAAGATGGGCTTTCAGTCGGTTGAGAAAGAGGCGCTGCCGGACAAGATTTTCAAGGACTGCGTGAAGTGCTCCCGGCGCAACGCGTGCGACGAGATCGCGATGTATCGCGGCACGCTACCCAAGAATGTTGGGCCGCGGCGTCCGCAGGCTGCGCGCGATTATGTACCGTTAACGTCGCTGCACATGTAATGCGGCCCACCCTCTCGCCAAAAACAGGCGAGAGGGATGGGGCACCCGGGCCCTTTCCCTCAGCGGCTACACAGTTTGCTGAAAAAGTCGCGAAAGCAGATTCCTCGTGGGCTGAAACCCACTCGGAATCACAAAAATAAAGGACTTGTACGGCGCACCTGAAGGCGCGCCCCTTCAAAGACGGATCGAACTCGAGTTTTTCAGCAGTCTGTAAAGCCGCAGTAATTTTTTTGACCTTACGGCACGGCTGAAAACCGTGCCCCTTCAAAACCGGGATTTGATCAGAGTTCGCATGCCCTGTCCTCGTCCGCCGACGTTGCGGACGCGCGTCACTCACTTCAGATATGGCAACAGTTCTTTAAACGCCGGCGTGCCCGAGCAGCGCAGCAGTTCATACATCATCATCTCGGCGGACGAGATCACTGCGCCGGCGGCCCGCATGCGATCCAGCCCAACCCGCCAGTTCGATTCTGCGCGCGAGCCCACCGCGTCCAACGCAACATGCACCAGGTAGCCGTCGTTCAGCGCGCCCAGCGCTGTTTGCATCACGCAGATATGCGCTTCCATGCCGCACAACAACACCGTATTGCGATTGCCGGGTAGCGCTTTCAGGTGGGAGCGAAAGCGGTCGCTGCCAAAGCAGCTGAACTCCAGCTTGTCGACCGCCGGTACATCTTCGAGCAGGGAAGCGATCTCAGGCACCGTTTGCCCCAGGCCTTTGCTGTATTGGGTGGTGACCAGCACCGGCATCTTGAGGATCTTCGCCAGGCGGATCAGTAGCTGCGAATTCTTCACCAGCGATTCCTTGTTGAAGATGGGCGGCAGCAATTTTTCCTGGATGTCGACGACGACCAGCGCGCACTGATCGACTTCCAACGGACGGCGCGCAACTTCGGCCGCGTCGTTGAAGGTAACCGTTCCCATTAGTGATGACATGGTGCTCTCTTCCGAAGTTAGAGTCTGAATTCATTTTAGCGCCTGGGTATGCGGCGGCGGATAATTGCCGACGGGCCGCATGACACAAGCGACGTTGGCAAGCGCGACGTGTTGCACGCCGGTATTGTCGACGCGCTGCCGAACCAATCGCCCGTCGCCTGCGCTCCGAACGATGCTCTTGGTTGACGCTCTGTTACGGCAAATACTACAATCGATTCAGCGCATCTTCCGTGTGCGCGTCCGCAGTAGCTGCATACGCTGCCCCCTCGTTCAATGGCAGGACAGACGCCTCTGGAGCGTCATATCGGGGTTCGAGTCCCTGGGGGGCAGCCAAATCGAATCAACAACGCCAAGCATTTTGATGGTTCTCCTTCGTGCAGCCAATGAGCACTGGGTTTGCACAGGTAGGCGCGTCGCGGCTGCTGATGTGAGATTCTAAGTTCGGTCTGCACAAAAATATTTTTCACATGCGTGCGGTTGACCGTTCTACATTGCGGTTGGCAGTTATACCGCATAGAGTCTTGAGGCCGAACAGATCTCGAACAGATTCAGGCTCGCTCAACTACCGTATGCTTCGGGATCGCAGATAATTGCGGGGAAACTCTCAATAAGTGAAGCCGACTTTCCGCAGCGGCTAAAAGCCGCATGCATTTTGGAATGCTGACGGACGGCCTAAAAGGCCGTCCCTTTCAAGGCAAACTTATTCAGAGTTCGGTAGATCGCCGCGCAGGCAATTCTTGAGGAGTTTCATGGCCACGTTAATTGATGCCATCGATGTTAAGCGCAAGATGTTTTTCGAATACGAAAACACTCCGTTCCACTGCCTGGAGGCGGAGGTGACCACTCCTTCAGCTCGTGGCGCTCAGACCCTGGTGCGCTTGAAGATGCGTAACCTTCTTACGCGCGCGGTTTTTGAGAAGACTTTCAAGGCCAGTGACAAGTTCAAGGAGCCTGATCTTCAGATGGGCCCGGCCTCTTACCTCTATTCCGACAAAGAGGGCTCTCACTTTCTCGATCAGGAAACCTACGAGACGATCACGCTCACGGACGAGATGATCGGCAACGCGTTGGATTTCCTGGTGGAAGGCGGAATGATCGAGTTACACAAATACAACGGCAATCCGATTGGATTGGAACTGCCAACGCATGTGGAGTTGACGGTCGCTTATGCGGAGCCCGGTGCGCGCGGCGACTCTTCCAGCGGAAGTGTGACCAAAGTCGTCAAACTGGAAACCGACTTAGAAATCCGCGTGCCGCTCTTTATCAAGGAAGGAGAGAAGGTCAAAGTTTCGACTGAGTCAGGGGAGTTTGCGGGGAGGGCATAAATTCATTATTGTGTTTCGCTGCTCCAATCCATTCGGCCTGGAGCCGTAGCCTCGATGGTCGATGACGGCTCCGGTGGCACTCCCGATGCGCAGCGTAAGCGTTGCCCCAGTGTGTATGATCACGTTCGAAGGCACGGTGTGAAGTGAAATTCACCGCGGAGAAGACCGCATGTTGAACTTCCCAATCCTTTCATTCATTCCCTCGGTCTTGCTGCTTTGGTTATCGGCTCGTTTCGGGGCCTCTTTGCGCCGGCTCCGGCCATTGCAAGAAGATGAACGCGCGGATTTCGATGTGGTGCAGACTGCAACCTTAACCTTGCTCGCCCTCATCATCGGATTTAGTTTCTCGATGGCCACTACTCGCTATGACTTGCGCAAGAGTTATGAAGAAGGGGAAGCGAATGCGATTGGTACGGAATGGGTGCGGGCGGGGCTGCTACCGGCGGCGGACGCAGTGCAGGTGCGCGACCAGCTCCGAAAATACCTGGACCTCCGCATCCTGTTTTACCGAACGCGAAGCTCGAGCGAGCTGCAGCAAATTAACGATGCGACAGCCAAATTACAAGACGAGATGTGGGCGACGGTACAAGCTCCGGCAAGCGCGCAGCCGACGCCGGTGATCGCGCTTGCGGTCTCCGGCATGAACGATGTCCTGAACTCGCAGGGGTACACCCAGGCAGCGTGGTGGAATCGCATCCCAACCTCGGCCTGGGGCCTGCTGGTCGTGACTGCCGTTTGCTGCAACGTGTCGGTGGGGTACGGCGCGCGGGTCATGAGCAAACGAAGGGCCCTACTTCTGGTGTTGCCGCTGATTGTTTCCGTGGCGTTCCTGCTGATCGCGGACATCGACAGCCCGCGCGGCGGTCTTATCCACGTAGCTCCGCAAAACCTCCAGAGCGTGCTGCAGTCCTTGAATAAGTGATTCTTATCGTAATCGAAAGAGGAAAGCTGTAGATGAGGCAACGGCTTCACGAGCGGCTCTCTCGGGGGCTGCCTGGTGATCGACCGCTGCTTGCGGGCTAGCGTTTGGGCAGGAAATAGGCCTCAACGGCGAGCATCAGGGATTCGCGAGTCAGCACCGGTTTTCTGTCTTCGTAGCGCGCCGCCCAGCAGACTTGATTGATGAGGTCGCGGGGATAACAGGGCCGCAGCACTTGTCCCAGGCCAAAACGAATGGTTTCCACCAGGTGCTTCAGCGCATCGTCGTCGCAAGCCATGCCACGTTCGGTCGCAATGCGGCGGAAGATCTCGCAAAATTGTTCATCGCTTGCCGGGCCGATTTCGATCTTGGTTTGAATTCGCCGCAGGAAAGCAGCGTCTCCCAAGGTTGCGGGATCCATGTTGGTCGCAAATACAACCAGCATCTCAAAGGGAATTTCGATTTTGCGGCCACCGGCAAGAGTTAAGAAATCGATCCGGCGATCGAGAGGAACGACCCAGCGATTCAAGAGCTCTTCGGGACGCAGTCGCTGCCGGCCGAAGTCGTCGATGATCAGCACGCCATTGTTGGCCTTCATCTGGACCGGGCCGGTGTAGAACTTGGTCGACGGATTGTATTGCAGGTCCAGCATTTCGATGGTCATCTCACCGCCGACCACCACGGACGGCCGATGACAACGCACCCAGCGCCCATCGGCTTCCTCAATGCCGGGCTCGACGACGCTCTTGTGTATCAACTGATCGAATACCGAGATAATCTGGCCGCCAATTTCTACAGCGTAGGGGATCCAGATATTGTCCTCGGCAAGAACGCGTGACAAGGTTTCGGCCATGGTCGTCTTGCCAACGCCGGTTCCTCCGTAGAGAAAGATCGAGGTGCCGGAGTTGAGCGCGGTACCGAGCTGCCATAGCGTCTTCTTATCCAGTACGAGACCGGCGAAGGCGCGCTCGACTTGAGGCGCATGCACTTCCACATTGCGGACACTTTGCCTGCGCACCTGCTGCACATAACTCTCGAGCGAAACCGGAGCTGCCCCTGAATACTGATTGAGCGCAAGCAGTTCCAGAGCGCGCGCTCTGCCCTGGGTGGTGATGTTGAGGTTCGCAATATTTCCCGCCATGCCGGTCACTTCGCACAGCTGGCCTGCCCGCAGGCGACGGAAAAGCTCGTCCGTCACTTCCAGGCTCAGGCGAAGATGCTTGGACAGATCCATGACCGAGAACGGCCCGTACAGATAAAGGATCTTGAGGGCAAGGTCCTCCAGGATGGTCTTGCGCACACCTACTTCCGGGATGGACCTGGGTTGGTGGGCTGGATGATCGATATTTTGCGCCTGGGATGAGTCCACTCTTGCTTCTTGCGCAGCCAGTCCTGTTACATCGCTCATCCGGAATCTCCATTCGCTCGAGTTGGGAGGATCAATCTCTAATTCGACGGCAAACCAGCCGAGAGCTACTGCGTCCCCGACTAAGGTACTAAAGTGTGCCGAGTTCCTACCCAGATTGTCGCATAGCAGCCCTCCAGCTTCGAGGCCAAACGTAACGACACTAACCAGGGGTAACTATCGGAAGGATGGAAGAAGGTTACTTAGCCTGAGAGATCAGCAAACCAGCAGGTGCTCTGATTACTGTTATGTCATCAGCGCGCAGCTCTCTTCTATTACTTGCTAGGCAACATGGCGCCGGACTTGGGAATCGAATGTAACTGCGGTACTGAAAAGGAGCAAACACAATGGCAGACCAGAACCAGGATCAGAAAAACACCCAGGACCAGCAGAACTGGAATCAGAACGACCCCAACCAAAAGAAACAGCAGGAACAGGGAGGCCAGCACCAGCAGGGAACCGGACAGGGCCAGACGGGACAGCAGGGCGGCCAGAAGCAGCCCCAGTCGGACTGGGATAAGAATCAGGACAAGAGCCGCAAGCAGGCCTAGTCCTCATTTATAGGTGATCGTTACAGCCCTGAAGGAGCGGTTGCAAGCTCGTTCAGGGCTTGTTTTTGTGGAGGTGCGATTGCCTCCGCGTTCTATTCCGGAGAGTGCAGGGAGTCCGCTTTTGTGGTCAAATGAGGCGACGTACTCTGGTTGCTTGGACATCCGATTCTGGATTGAGTGACTCGAACACTTCCGCCAGTTCGGCACGAAACGAATCTTTTTTCAGGGTTGAGGAGTGACAAATGGTTTCAGCATCGCCCGGCTCAAGCCAATATGCTCACCGCCTCAATCATGACGGAACTCTCGACTCAGTCTGCAAACTCTGCTATCTGACGGTTGCGCGAGCGTATCGCGAAATCGACTTATCCCTGCTCGAAATGCGTCACGTCTGCCAGCCGGTCGAACGTCGGCGGGCCACCCGTGTGGTCCATCAAGTTTTTGATCCGGCCAAGCGGCAGAGTGGCCCTAACTAATTTGCGGCACTGAGCGAACCCGACCACTGAAGTCTCTCCTTCCTAAACAGGCCCTCCTCTCGCAGAATTTCCGAAAGCCAGCCCGGATACCGAAATCTGTGCAATAGCAAAAGGGCACTCTTTTCGGAGTGCCCTCTGCGTCTTTCTGAAGCTACGTGATGCCGGCCGGACTATGAATCCGGCCGGGAATTGCCGCTTAAGCTATTGGCAGTTAGCGAACTTCGCGGAGTTAACGCGAGTGCTCCAGTCAAAGCTGGCGGTCGTCATGTAGTACTCCTGGGTATACCAGAAGGTGCAGCCATCCTGGTCAATGCGCATGGAGCTGTAATCACCCCAGCGATTGGCAGTGTCAGGCTGCGAACCGGTACCGGCAACGACCTGGACTTCAGCTTCCAGCTTGCCCAGTCCGAGGGGATCGTTGAGTGTGCGGCCCGCAATGTAGATCGAAGGATACATCGGGGTGCCACCAGGACAGGTATCGCCACAGGACTCACTGTAGCCAACCAGGATATCGCCGACCTTGTCCTTGGCGATCGAGGCCATCCAGCGCCAGTTTCCGTCAGGAGCGTACGTGCCCTGCTGGAAGACATTCAGGCTGGTGACGGGGACCTTGCGGATGGGGGCGGTGAACTCGAACCAACGTACGCCGATCGAGCTAGTGGCGTACACGTCAAAGTCGACGAGCCAGTGCTGCGCGGGAGGCGGCAGCGGCGGGCTGGGGGGTACGTTAGCCAGCGGCTGATCTTCCCAATAAGCGAAGCGATACATCAAGCGATCGCCGAGTGAATCATTCTTGTCGGTGATGCTCTTCTGGGGAACGCAATCGCCGCCGAAGCTGCCATTGCAAGACGGGGTGTAAGGAGTAACTGCGATCAGCTGCGAGTTGCCGTCACCGGTGAAGGTGGCGCCCTGGGTCCAGTCGCTGGTGTTGTTGATGTGGACCGAATACAGAGACAGGTGAGAGTTATCAACGTCGCCTACGCTACCAATGGCGAATTCGTCCTGGCCGCCCGGAGGGGCGATCGGCGAGTCGCGATCGGCAGGCAACAAGCTGTCTTCGCTGGAGGTGTACTGGTGGCAAATCTGCTCGGCGGTGCGATCACCGACCAGCAGCTTGGCGCTGTGATAGCCGCAAAGAACCGGACCCTGGAAGCCGCTGCCGCCGGGACCGAAGTTGTTCCACGCTTCGAAGTAGCCCGTGGGCCAGATTCCCCACTTGGGGTAATCCGGGAAGCCACCGGCGACAACCGGGAACTCATAGAGGTAGTAGGTGCCGGTCGCGTCGGGGCTGGTCGAGACAGCAACGCAAACGCCGTAGTTACCAGTGAACACGTTCTGCGTCAGGAGCCAGCGGTGAGCAACAACGTCCCACTGGGCAATGATGTCACCATCATTGTTCTGAGCGCAGATGCCGCCGAGGGCGGTCCAAAGAGTGTTGCCTTCGATGGCCGGACCGCAGGTGTACGGAGATGTCTTAGAGCAAACGGTGTAGGAGGTGTTGACCCACTGAACGATCTGGGTGTCACCAACCGCCATCGTCGTGTCAGGAGGAGCGTCTGGCACGGAATAATTGGGGAAGCCGTTTCCAACGCCAAGAATATTGGCGCCGATGGCATAGCTCGGGCTCTCCATGGGACGGTTGGTCTGAGCCACCGTGTCCACGATGTGTCCGAGGGGGGCTTTCGGAATGCGGCGAACCGGGTTGGCTTCATGGAAGCCATAATGCGGCGCCTGGGGCAGGTTGGCCAGATCGCGCAACGGCGGCGAAACAGCGAACCTTGTCGCATGATTGATGTAAGTATTGTTGTCCTGCGCGGACATTGGCAGGGCAAGCAGCATAAGGATGCCCATGGCGATCATCGATGTCGCCATAATCCTTGCTTTTATCATTGTTCCCCTTCTCCTTTTCTCTACTTCACTTGGTCTCCGCGGCGCATTCGCACAGCGCTTAGGCGGAGAAACATCGCGAACAGCAGGTTGGTGGTTGATGTGTGTGAGTGCTAACGCTGGAAACTGACTGCAATAACCTTTGCAAAACCGAAATTGAACGCACAGTCCCAGGCAGGTATTTGCACTTTTATCACAGCGTCCTGCGCATAGCAACTATTAATTGCGTAGTAACTAAAGAAAGGTCAGCGGTAACCGTGCTGGAGGCATTGAAGACGCCCCGAAGGGCTCAAACCCGGCTGTCTTAAACGCTTGAGCTATCGCCTGGCGGTGCCGACCTCGGTAGTACGAGGCCGGTGCAGAGATTCGAGGGGGCGATTCAGATGCCCGCCAGCGTGGACGCCAGACTCTAAAACTTGACACGATGTGACGACTGGCGGTGAGTACTATCTTAAATCGGGACTAAACTGGATTATCCGTACACTGCTGATTGACAAAGCGTAATGCCGGCCTTAGGCTGTTTCGAACGAGGAGAAACCTTGATTTCGATTAGGACATCATCGCCTCGCGGGAGCCAGCAACTTTTGCTTGGCCCTCTCGAGATTAATGTAATGGAAGTGATCTGGGCTCACGGCGACAGTAGTGTGCGGGATGTGGTTGAAAAATTGGACACTAATCTCGCGTACACCACAGTCATGACGACCCTGGACCGGCTGTTCAAAAAGGGCTTACTGGATCGGCAGAAGTCTGAGCGCGCTTTCCTGTATTCGCCAAGGCTATCCAGCCAGGAATGGGAGCGCCGCCGTGCGGGCGACCTGGTGGCCGGATTTCTTGCCGGGCCGGAGCCTTCACGCGATCTGTTGCTTTCTTCTTTAGTAGACGCCGTCGGACAGCATGACGCTATGCTGCTGGACGAACTGGAAGAGAAGATTCGCCTGAAGCGAGAGGAACTTTCCAAGGCCACGAAATGAACCTTCCCTACACTATGCGGCTGTTGTGCCTGTGTTGCGCCTCGTTCTTTATGATTCACCTGGCGCTTTCATTGGCCACTCGCCTTGGGGCAGGTACTGCCGCACGTGTAGCGGAACATATGAAGCCGGGGTCGGCGGCGCGACTGCTCTTTGCGCTACGAATGTTGCCCCTGGTCTTAACCCTCCTGACGGTGCTCGCGTTTTGCATTCCCAGCTACCTATGGCTGGAGCCTGAAGCTACCGGTGAGAAAGTCGGTTTCTTGTGCGCTGTGACTGCGCTGCTGGGCGTCGCGATTTGGGCGTCGTCGCTGCTGCGGGTCGTGGGCGCAGTTCGCGGAACCGCTCGCTACCTTCATCGCTGTGAACAGCAGGGACGCCAGATCACGGTTCCCGGAGAAAGCTCTCCCGCGCTGTTACTTGCCGATAAGGCTCCGGTGCTGGCCGTAGCCGGCGTACTGCATCCCCGCCTGGTGATCTCGCGACGTGTCATGCATGGTCTCACGGACGAGCAAAGAGAAGCTGCATTGCGTCATGAGCGAGCCCATCGAACCTCAGGCGACAACCTAAAGCGATTCTTGATACTCCTGGCTCCGGACACGATTCCGTTTGTGAATTGCTTTGGCAAGCTGGAGCGCAGCTGGTCAAAGTTCACGGAGTGGGCAGCAGACGATCAGGCGACGGAAGGCGATGCGCACCGCGCGCTGTCTCTGGCTTCGGCGCTGGTTCGGGTCGCGAAGATGGGATCAAGACAGCCGGTCAACTTTATTGCTTGCTCGCTCGTGGGCGGCGATAGAGAGCTCTCTGAGCGAGTGGACCGTTTATTGCGTCCTCAGCCCAAACCCGACAAGCCGGTGAAAGAACTCATCACCCTCATGGCCAGCGCGACCGCGCTGACAGCCTCAGCCGTAGCTGTAGCCTCACTGTGGCCGGGAAGCCTTTCGCTGGTGCATCAGGCTTTGGAGCGGCTGGTTCATTAACCCGGATCTGTAGCCTATCTCCGGCCTTCTCGTTTACCTTTGCACGCTAGTCTCTTACGTCAACATCTGCGTCCTTCGCGTTCCTGGCATTTTCGCTAAGATGGCGAAGTGTTTCTCTGGAACAGTTCGACGATCGCGGCCGAAGTCCTGCTGCTCATCCCGCTACAGGCACTCGCTTTCCCAGGCGAGAGCGTTTTACGTGCGGCGACGTCTTCCCGTTGCTTTGCGTATTGCTCTGCCTGCGCTGGGAGCGTTGCCTTATTACCTGGTTGCACATTCCACGCCGGAATTTCGCTGGTCATTCGCGGCTTTCTGCGGAGCGTTGCCTTTCGCGCTAACCGTACTTCTTTGGCACGCCTCGCAAAGGGATCCAGAGCAAGCGGGCGATTGGCGCGATCTGGTGGTGCTAGCGGTACTCGCATGGGCGGTGGAGTTTCATCTGCTGGAACCCATGTGGCCACCCCACTTGGGTTCATTCAATCGGCTTCTGCTGCTCGATGCCGGGCTCTATGGTTTTCTGGTGATACGTCAACTCAGCGGTGTGGGCTTCAACTTCATTCCGGGTTGGAGCGACTTGAAGATCGGGCTGCGGGAGTTGGCTTTCTACGCTCCCATCGCGATTCTCCTGGGCCTGGGTTTGGGATTTCTCCACTTTCACGCCGTGCTCCCCGGACTTGGGAAGTTCCTGCTCTCCTGGGTTTCGATATTCGTTTTCGTGGCTGTGCTGGAGGAAACATACTTCCGTGGCTGGGTGCAGAACCTGCTGGAGCGGCGCATCGGCCGGCGTTGGGCGCTCATCACGACCGCGGTGCTCTTCGGCCTATCGCATTTCAATAAGGGCGCCACACACTTCAACTGGCGCTATGTGTTGCTGGCCACGTTCGCGGGAATTTTCTACGGCCGGGCCTGGCGGGAGGAGCGGCGGCTCCTGGCTTCGGCCATCACGCACGCCTCGGTGGATACGATCTGGCTGCTCTGGCTGCGCTGAGCCGGCACTCTCGTGAGCCGAAACGTTGAATGCGACGTCGCGGTTCGTCTACGCGTACGGCATGTACTGACTGACAAAAGCTGCCAGCGATGGGGCTGTGGCGTTTGCCAGCGCTGCTGCGCGAGCTTGTACCTCGGCCCCTCCAGCGGCATCGTCGACGATAAAAACAGTTCGCATCCCCAGGCGCGCTCCCGCCTCAACGTCGCGAAGGGAATCGCCGACCACGACGCTGTTAGCCGGAGTGGCGTCTCGGAAATCCTGAAACGCCTGCTCAAACAATCCGCTGAGCGGCTTGCGGCAATTGCATTGCCCGTTGTTATGCGGACACACATAGATTGCATCGAGGTGAGCGCCTTTTTCCGCCAGCACCCGGCGCAACTCATCATGGATTCGGGCGAGATCTTCCTGCGTATAAAGGCCGAGGGCGATACCGCGCTGATTGGTGACCACGATCGCTTTGCGTCCGGAGCGATTCAGTTGTGCGACAGCTTCGCCGACTCCCGGCAAGAGGGTCAGTTCCGCCACACGGGTCACGTATTTTCCGTCGTCCGGCTTGCGATTCAGTACACCGTCCCGATCTAGGAATACATATCGAACATCGAGGAAGTTAGTATCGTCGTTGGGAAGCATTCCGCTTATAATTTCATACAAGTCACTCCCACAGTAGGTTCAGCAGGTTCTGAGGAGATCCTCACACTCTTCGCGCCACGAGGAGCAGATGCCATCTTCTTTGAATCTGGCCGGCGTCTTTACCGACGCTCTCGCCGAACACGCTCGCGTCATCCGCTTGCTGGAGTCTCAGCAAGATGCTTTTGAACGCGCCGCCATCTTAATTACAGACTCGCTATTGCGCGGGAACAAGGTTCTCTGGTGCGGAAACGGCGGCAGTGCAGCCGATTCCCAGCACCTGGCTGCCGAGCTGGTGGGTCGCTTCCACTATGACCGTCGTCCTTTGCCATCCATAGCCTTGACCACCGACAGCTCGGTCATAACAGCGATCGCCAACGACTTCGGCTATGACGAGGTATTCCAGCGTCAGGTCGAAGCCCTGTGTCAGTCGGGAGACGTGCTGGTCGGGATCTCGACCTCCGGGAATAGCCGCAGCGTTTACTCCGCGCTGGATCGCGCTCACCAGCTTTCGGCTAGCACCATAGCCATGACCGGCCAGAGCGGAGGACGCATGGCCAGCATTGCCGATGTCTCGATCCGCGTGCCTTCACTCGATCCCGCCCGCATTCAGGAAGGCCACATCCTCTGCGGCCACATCCTGTGCGAGTGGGTCGAACTGGCCGCCTGCATCGATCATGCGGTCACGACCTATGGGGTCAAGCCTTGAGATCACGCCTCGGTGAACTTGTGGCCATGGTTGAGTCCGGGTGGCATGACTTGCCAGCCTTGGTGGTTGGGGATGTAATGCTCGATCAGTACGTCTGGGGTGAAGTTGATCGCATCTCGCCTGAAGCTCCGGTGCCTGTGGTTCGGGCTACATTGCGCGACGAAAAACCTGGCGGCGCGGCCAATGTCGCCATGAATCTCGCCGGGCTTGGCGCCCAAGCTACGCTGGTCGGATTTGGGGGCGGCGATCGCGAGCAGCGCTCCCTGGAATCGCTGCTGGCGCAAGAGAAGATTGAGGCTACCCTGATCGCCGCGCCGCAAGTTCCGACTACGTCGAAGCTTCGCATTTTGTCCGGCAATCAGCAGATGATCCGCGTGGATATCGAAGCTGTTCCCGATTATTCCGCAGCCGATTACCGGCAGGTGTTGGAGCAATCGTTGTCGGCGATCGAGCACGTGTCGGTGGTCATTCTTTCGGACTACGCCAAGGGTACCCTGACGGAAGAACTGTGCCAGTGTTTGATTGCACGGGCGCGGCAGCGGAACATCCCCATTCTTGTCGATCCCAAACATCGTAGCTTTGCTCGTTATCGCGGGGCGACCACGATCTGTCCCAATCGAAAAGAACTGTCGGCGGCAACTGCTGAGCCGGCGATAGACCTAGACCATTTGCTGAGTGCAGGCCAGCGCCAACTGGCCGATCTGGATATGAGTGCGATGGTGGTCACCTTGGGAGGGCAGGGAATTGCCGTGCTGCGCAGATCATCTCGTTTCCGCGCGCCGGCAGTTGTGCGCCAGGTGTACGACGTGTCCGGAGCGGGCGATACGGTGATTGCGGTACTCGCGTTGGCTCTCGCCCGGGGAATGCCGCTGGAATCGGTGGTGGAATTGGCCAATGTTGCGGCAGGAATCGTGGTCGGCAAAATCGGCACCGCGCCCATCCATCGCGACGAACTGCTGGGAGCTCTGACGCAGGAAGCTGCGCTCGAGATGGACGACAAAGTTTTGTCACTGGAACGTCTGTTGACGCGGGCAGGTGCGTGGCGATCGTCGGGTCAGCGGGTGGTCTTCACCAACGGCTGCTTCGACATCCTTCACATCGGCCACATTCGCTTGCTGGAAGAGGCGAGGCGGAAAGGCGATCGGCTGATTGTTGGCCTGAACACAGACGACTCGGTACGTCGACTGAAAGGGCCACTGCGGCCGATCGTGCCTGAACGCGAGCGAGCGCAGGTTCTGGCGGCGTTGAGCGCCGTGGATGCGGTTGTTCTGTTTGGCGAGAGCACCCCGCTCAAGCTGGTCAAAGCCATTCGTCCTGACGTCCTGGTAAAAGGCGGAGACTACAGCGAAGAGGAAGTCGTCGGCGCGCGAGAAGTCCGTAGCTGGGGAGGCCGCGTGGAATTGATTCCCCTGGTGGCCGGAGTCAGCACGACCCGGTTGATCGCCAAGTCTTCGCCGTCTCTGTCCTCTCACCCTGCCTCCACCGTGGGTTCTGCATGAGCGTCATGCCGCCGCTGTTCTTCTGGGTTCAGCTTCCAACTCGACTGGCAATCTTTTGGCGTGCGCATGTCAGCCGTCGCCCGGCGTTGCGACAGCCTAGCGAGCCGTCAGCCCCACGGGTACCTCTTCGGACGGTCGAAAAAAAGGAGCCGCTTTCCTTCCTGCTTTTTCGGCTGGATGCTTTGGGCGACGTTGTGCTGACAACCCCACTGTTTCGCGAACTGAAGAGAGCTTACCCCGAGTCCCGGTGCACGGTCGTGGTGCAGAACGCCTACAAAGCCGTTCTGGTCACCAATCCCAATGTCGATGAGATTTTGACGCTGCCGATTGTGCGCCCGGCGTGGCTGCCTGAAGGCCTGAAAAGGCTGCTATCGGTGATGTGGTTCTATCGCACGAGATTGCGCAGACGCCATTTTGATTTTGCAATATCCCCGCGCTGGGATACCGACGAGCACCTGGCAACATTTCTTTGTGCCCTGAGCGACTCCGCAAATCGTGTGGGCTATAGCGAAACGGCAACGCCTGCCAAGCGCCAAATCAATCGCGGATTTGACGCAGCTTTTGACATCTGTCTGCCACCGGGCGCAGTGCGTCAGGAAGTCTTGCGAAACTTGGAGATTATGAAGGCGCTGGGCGCGCAAATTACCGACGAAAATCTGGAAATCCGGCTCACCGAGACCGACCGGAATAATGCTGCCAGGCTGCTGGACAACGTTTCGCGGTCGCGACGGTTGGTGGCTCTCGGAATTGGCGCGCAATCTGCCGGACGTCGCTGGCCGCTCGATCGATATGCGGCGACGCTCCTCCGCCTCTCGAAAGGCGAACGTATACATCCGGTGATTCTGTGCTCGGCATCCGAACGCAGCCAAGCCGAAAAACTGGGAGCGATGCTGCCGGGAAAAGTGAGCATCATAAGCGGCGCGCCTATCCGCGAGGTGTGCGCCTTATTGGAACGTTGCCAGCTTTTCATCGGCAACGACAGCGGTTGTGCTCATCTGGCGGCCGCCATGAACTGCCCGACCATCGCGATCTCCCGCCATCCCCGCGATGGCGATCCGAACCACTTCAACAGCCCGGTGCGATTCGGGCCGCGTTGTACGAACGCGCGTGTATTGCAGCCTGTCTCTGGATTGCCAGGATGCGAAAGGGCTTGCTGCTCTGTGAATCCGCACTGCATCAACGCAGTCACGGTGGAGGAGGTGACGCTCGCGTCTCTGGAAATGTTACGGAGCGTACGGCTGCCTGCGGTGTTTTCGCCGACTCGCTCGTCGCCGGAGTACGCTAACAGTCGCCTGATGCAGTCTCATTCCGCTGAACAGTTGCGACGCGCTATCGAGGGGCTCCGGTTACGCCAGCTTCCGCCGTTAAACCCGCAGTGAGAGCGCCGGACATCACCATCGAGAGCTTGCCGCCATCGCGCTACGCCCGCATGGCGCACGCAGTCTGGTCGGGAGGAGTTGCGCGGGTGCTGGGCAGTCTTCTGACCTTGCTCTCGTTGCCACTCGCTGTGCGCTACCTGGGGGCGGACCGCTACGGCGTGTGGGCGACGATTACCACGACCGCCGTCTGGATCAACCTGCTCGACTTCGGCATCGCCAACACGCTCACCAATGACATTTCGCGAGCCTATGCGCACGCTGACAAAAACGCGGCAGCCCGCTCCTTCACCAACGCGCTGGTTTTGACTGCGGGCATCTCGGCGCTAGCCGGTGTCGTGATCGCGTTTGCGATCCCACGAGTCGAGTGGGTGAGTCTTTTCAACGCGAGCGCCAAAGTTAGTGCCGCAGATATCAAGCAAACGGTAGCCGTCGCCGCCGCTCTGATGTTGCTGGGACTACCTTGCAACCTCGCCAGCAAGTTGCTCGCGGGATATCAGGAACTTCATCGCAACAACTATGCGCTCTGCGCGGGCGCCGTCGCCAGTGTTTGCGGCCTCGGCCTCGGCATTGCTCTGCATGTCTCGATGCCCCTGTTGTTCGTGATATCGGCAGGGTGCCTTCCGCTCGCCAGTTTAGCCACGCTGCTGTTCGTGGTTGGATGG
Source organism: uncultured Acidobacteriaceae bacterium (assembly GCA_963769235.1). Classification (GTDB taxonomy): domain Bacteria; phylum Acidobacteriota; class Terriglobia; order Terriglobales; family Acidobacteriaceae; genus Bog-257. The sequence goes on from CAVYKW010000003.1 coordinate 179,888, forward strand.
GACAAGCCGTGGCTGCGGCCGCGGCTGTCTTTCGTCGATGGCGGCTGCCTGGAATCGCTCCTCGGCTCCGGCTCGTCTTTCTTTCTGATTCAGGTGGCAGCAGTCGTGGTATTCAGCTCCGACAATCTTGTTGTCAGCCACTACCTGGGCGCCGCCGAAGTCACGCCCTACAGTGTTACCTGGCGATTGGCCGGACTAACGGCCCTGGCACAGTCTTTGATTTTTCCTGCGATGTGGCCGGCATACTCCGAGGCATACGCCAAAGGCGACTACAGCTGGATTCGACGGACGTTCGCCACAACCATGAAAGCAACTGCCGTCCTGAACCTGTTCGGTCTGGTTGCGCTGGTTGTGTTTGGGCGCAGCTTAATCCGGATATGGGCCGGCTTGGCTGCTGTGCCTAGCCTCTCCTTGTTGCTGGCGATGGGAATTTGGGCGTTGATCAGCGGCTTCATGAGCGTTGAATCGTGCTTGCTCGCAGCATTGAATCGTGTGCGGGGCCAGGCGATGTTATCGATTGTCGCGGCGGGGGTGAACTTAGTATTGTCGCTCGTGCTGGTGCGACGGATCGGCTCGCTGGGGGTAATCGCAGGCACGATTGGTTCCTACCTGATCGTGCTGGTTGTGCCGCAAACGATGATTGTTTGGGGCGTGCTTCGGAGAGAGCTGCGAGTAGATGCTTGCGTTGCAGATCGGCCGAACGATCAGTTTGCAGGGATTGAAGAGACTGTGTCGCAACCCGGTGTCGCTGCTCCGCGGCTTTCCACTTATCCCACTGTCCCGCGGGCTCACGCCCGCGGCTAACACAAATCTCGCCGCTGCGCGGCTGGGTTCGGTCGCAACTTCCGGCCGTTGTTCACGACGAAACTCCGTTGCCGGTTGCGACACCGTCTCTAAAGCCCTTGGGATAATCCGCGCTTCCGGCACGAGTCGTACCCTGAAGCAGGCGCTGACGAAGCTAACAGCAAATAGCAAAACGTGAAAAGCAAAAAGCTAACGGCGAACCCAAAAGCCAAAAGCGAAAAGCGGAAAAGCCAAGAGCGAAAAGCGAAAAAAAAGCCAAGAGCGAAGAGCGAAGAGCGGCCTTCCTCACCCCACCAGAAACGGGTTGCTGGTCCTCTCCTCGCCGATCGTGGTCAGCGGCCCGTGCCCTGGGACAACCAACGTCTCATCCGGCAATGCCAACACCGGGCCATGCAGCGATTGCATGATTTTCTCGTACGATCCGCCCGGCAAATCCGTACGGCCGATCGATCCGGCAAACAGCGTGTCTCCCGCAATCAACTTCTTTTCCGGAGCGAAATACAGGCAGATGCTGCCCTCCGTGTGTCCCGGCGTGTGCAACACTTCGGCTTCGAGCCCGCCGGCCCGCACCTTGTCGCCGGTGCTGAGGCTGGCATCGATGGTCACCGGCTCTGGAGGTCGCATACCAATCCATGAGGCCTGCACATCCAGCATCTTCAGCAGCGCGTAGTCATTCTGGTTGAGCAGAATGGGCGCACCGGTCAGGCGCTTCAGCTTCATCGCTCCGCCAACGTGGTCGATGTGCGCGTGGGTCACAACGATCTGTTTCACCGTCAAGCCATGACGGTTGACGACAGCCATCACATCATCGACGTCGTCACCGGGATCGATGACGATCGCTTCCTTAGTTTGTTCATCGCCCACCACCGAGCAGTTGCATTGCAGCACGCCGACGGGAAATATCTCGTGGATCATAAACTTAAGCTACCACGAAGCAGGGTAACGACTCCTCCCCTTTGGTGCGCCCGCTTGAGTCGCAACCGATAGTGCAGTAAACTTCGCCAGTTTGTAGCGGCAGCTGCTCGCGGGCCATCGAGAGTTTGCCACGCCGGTCAGGAGGAGTATATGGACCGAATCCGGTTCGTGACCCATCACGGCCTGCGAATCTTGTTGGTGGATTGCACCAATTGTGAAGCCGACGAATTGACGGAGTTGGCCGACCGTGTGCCGGATATCGTGACCCAGGAGCCGCTTGGGTCGCTGCTGATCGCTGCCGACTTCACCGACGCCGACTTCACGCGCGAAGCGATTGAGCACATTAAGATCGCGGCGGCCTTCGATCGGCCACATGTAAAACGGACTGCGTGGGTGCTGACCGGCAACATGCCCAAGGCGCTGTTCGATTCGATCCGCAGTTTTTCCGCTCGCCAGCTTCCGGTCTTCGCCACTTTGAACGAAGCCCTCGACTATTTAGTCAGCTGAACTCTCGCGCAAAAAGGCCTCCGCAACGGCGGAGGCTCAGAACATCCGAAACAGAAAGTTCCGCTACTTGCCAGGAGTCATCGGCTGCGGCTCGGGAGCAGGTGTCTGCTGCTGGACGGGTGCCGACCTGGTGGGCGTAGAGCGGGTTCCTTCCAGAACTGATCCGCTGCGATTGGAACGGCGAGCGGCAAAGACGGAAAGCGTAATCGACGTGAGCACGAAGATGACCGCGGCATAGGTCGTCGCCTTGGTGAGTACGGTCGCCGCCGTGCGGGTCCCGAAAGCTGTCTGACTGCCCATGCCACCGAAGGCGGCGGCTACGTCGCCGCTTTGACCGCTTTGCAGCAGCACGACGATGATGAGAAACGCGCAAACCAGAATGTGGATAACCGTAATCAGAACGACCATGCAGCTCTCAATTCTCTCTTCAGGCGATCACGCGCGAGGGCGCGACAATCCGCCGGTATTGTGAAATCTCTAAACGTTGCTTACAACTTGGTACGAGGTATGGTGCGGAAGGGGGGACTTGAACCCCCATGCCTTTCGGCGCCACCCCCTCAAGATGGTGTGTCTGCCAATTTCACCACTTCCGCACACACGTCCGGATGCAAACGCATTCCGGATTCCAAGCAGAAACGTAGAGGCGGCTTAAGTATAACAAACAAGTCGCCTGCGACGAAGCGTGCCCGCGGGCGAACCAGCATTAGTACTTCACGATCTGCGCGAACGACACCGGATCGAGGCTTGCTCCTCCGACCAGTGCGCCGTCAATCTCTACTTCTGACAGCATCGCGGTGCATAAGTCCGGTTTGACGCTGCCACCATAGAGAATCCGCATCTTCTGGGCAAACGGTTCTCCAAACGCTTTCTCGGCTTCGTGACGGATTACCAAGTGGGCATCGCTTGCCATTTGCGGCGTTGCCGTCTTGCCCGTGCCAATCGCCCATACCGGCTCGTAGGCCATGGCGAGCTTGGCAGCTTTTTTGGCGGAGATGCCGTTGAAGGCGCGGACGCACTGCCGTCGCAAAACATCTTCGGTGAGGCCGGCCTCGCGTTCTTCCAGAACTTCGCCCACGCAGACGATGGGCGTCAGTCCGTTCTCCAGCGCAACTTCCAGTTTGCGGTTCACGGTGTCGTCAGTTTCGTTGAAATATTGACGCCGTTCCGAATGGCCGATGATCACGTGCGTGACCGCAATCGAGGTCAACATGGGAGCGGAAATCTCACCCGTGAAGGCGCCTTCTTTTTCCCAGTGCATGTTCTGGGCCCCAATAGCGACGTTCGATCCCGCCGCCGCCGCAACGGCGGTTTGCAGATCAATGAAGGGAGGGCACACCACAATGTCATCGCGTGTCTGGCCCGCGACTAACGGCAAAAATTGCTGGAAGAATGCGATTGTCTGTTCCGGCGTCTTGTACATCTTCCAATTGGCGGCAATCAGTTTCTTTCTTATCGGCATGGTTGGCTCAATATCGCGAAATAGGGAAAGATGCGAACCTCGATTATAGGCCGCTCGGCAAAGCGCGCCTGTGCCGCTCGTCACATCCGAGTTCCGCGGAGAGAAAGGGCCTGGGCAGTCACGGTTTTTGTGTGGGACGAATCAACACTTCGCTGATGAACGACTGCGGCTCCTGGGTCACCAGCATCGCCACGGCGTGGGCCACGTCGTCAGTTTTTAACATCTTTTGCGTGTCTTTGCCGCCGCGGCGCGGGCTGAAATCGGTATCCACAGACCCCGGGCAGATAACGCTGACCCGGATGTTCTGTGCGCGCAGTTCTTCCGCGACGCCGTAGCTGAGGCCGTTCAGCGCCCACTTGGAGGCCGAATACGCCGCGCCACGCGGCAGAGCATTTTTTCCCGCCAGGGAAGAGATGTTGATGATGTGCCCGGTACCGGCCGTGATCATGAGCGGCACTACGGCGCGAAGCATGTAGTAGGCGCCGCGGACATTGGTGTTGAAAATGGCGTCCCAATCAGTTGGCGAGAGCTCGTGCAGCAGAGAGTTAGGGCCGCCAATGCCGGCGTTATTCACCAGGATATCGACTCGTCCATAGCTCTGGCGCAGGCGTTCTCCCAAAGCCTCAACACTGGTCAGGTCGGCGATATCGCAGCCGATCCCTTCGGCTTTGTGCCCGCGGCTGACCAGGTCACGCGCGACTTGCTGGACGCGCATCTCGTCGCGTCCGGTGAGGACCACGGTGGCGCCCATATCGGCCAGACGCGCGCTGATGGCATAGCCGATTCCGCGGCCGCCTCCAGTCACCACCGCAACCGATCCCGATAACGAAAGCAGTTCTCTTCGCATAATTCAGTGCCTTCCGTTCATTGGAGTTCCTGTACCGTTGGTGCAGATGCCAGGGGGGCGACGGTGATTCGCGAAGTTCAGTGGAGCTTTCGCTGTCGGGTAGATAGAAACAAGATCATCCACCCGAGCCGCGCATCCGGCAAACGCCCCGGCCGCATCTTAGGAAACGCGGGAATCGTGTAAAGTGGTAAGCAACTTGCCTTACACTGAGGTACGTACTTATAATCCCCGTTTCCGCACTTTGTGTTTTCAATTCAGCAACGAAGAGAGCAATCGTGCGGAGGGGTTTATCCGTTATCGTGCATCGCAGACAGATGTCGGGGCCGAAATGCCTAGGTGCGTTTGCCCGCCTTTAGCAGGTTTTCGTTAAGCAGTTCCCAGAATTCAGGAGCCAACAGAATGAAGAAGTCGCTCGTCATCATGTTGCTGGTGCTCGCCAGCGCGGCACTGGTCCAGCAATCGGTTGCGCAAGCAGCTGGCCAGGCAGCGCAGAGTAGTGGCCAGCCCACCATCAAGGATCCAGCCGAGTACAACGCCTACATCAATGCTTACCAGCAGCAGAACCCCGCCCAGAAAGCGGCCGCACTGGAAGCTTTCCTGCAGACATATCCCAACTCGGTGATGAAGGGAGAGGCGCTGGAGCTGCTGATGGTGGCCTACCAGCAGGCGGGCGATGCGCAGAAGATGATCGATGCCGCGAACCGTGTGCTCCAGGCGAATCCCAACAACGTGCGTGCTCTTGCTTTGCTGGCCTACACCTATCGCGCCGCGGCTTCGCAGGGTGGTCCGCAAATGCAGGACAACCTGGCCAAGGCCCAGCAGTATGGTCAACAGGGACTGCAAGCTTTGCAGACCATGAAGAAGCCTGAAGGCATGAGCGACGCCGACTTCACAAAACTGCATAATGAGACGGGCGCGATCTTTGACGGTGCCGTGGGCTTCGCTGCTCTACAGGCAAAGAACTATCCGGATGCGCAGAAAGATATGCGCGAAGCCGTGGGTTGGGAGTCGCAGCCCAACATCGCTGACATTTATCCGCTGGCCACTGCTGACCTCGAAGCCAAGCCGATGAACCCCGAAGGCTTCTGGTTTATCGTCAAGGCCGCGATGCTGGCGCAGGGCCCCGGACAGCAGCAGATCCTGGATTATGGCAAGAAGAAGTACATCCGGTATCACGGCTCGGATCAGGGCTGGGATCAACTGGTGAGTGACGCCAAGGCTTCTCCCAGCTTAATGCCGCCGGCCGGCTTTACCGTGGCCCCCGCGCCGCCACCGCCGTCTCCAGCGGAGCAGGCTGCCGATCTGGTGAAGAGCAAGAATCCGACCCAGATGAGCTTTGCCGAGTGGGAACTGGTGCTCTCCTCGGGCAATCAGCAGGCTGCAGAAACGGTTTGGAACGCCATCAAGGACAAGGCCGTGAAGTTGGGCGCCAACGTTATCAGCGCTACGCCCACGACGGTTCAGCTGGCCGGCAGCGATGATGACATCGAAGCCAAGAAAGCTGACCTGACGCTGAACATGGCGAAGGCGATCCCGTCCCGCTTAATGCCGCAGGTCGGAACGCTCATGACGTTCCAGGGAACAGTTGCCAGCTACACTCCCAACCCGTTCATGATGACCATGACCGATGGCATGCTGCTGGACAAGAACGGTAATCCGATCTCGACCACGCCAGCCGTGCACCACAGCACCACGCACAGATCGCAGTAACGTCAGGGCTTCGACGGTTGAATGGGGGAGCAGGCAACCCTGCCCCCCCTTTTCTTTGCCAAGATGTTTGGGAGGCTATCTCGAAGGCGACGTGACTGCGGGTGAGGTAGACAAACTGCGGCTTCGGTCCACCCCATAATGCCGTGGTCGAAGCCCGGTGTAACGGCGAAGCGAGAGAAGTCAGCGTGCGGCTTTCTTGTCGATGGGGAGGCTGTGCGCGCTGCGTGGCGGACGGCGTGTGCCGCTGCGGAGGCCCTTGGCGTCAAGCTTGAGTTCGGCGATGGTGCGGCTGAGAGTATTGCGATGCATGCCAAGCCGGCGGGCGGCCTTGCACTGGTTCCCGTTACTATCTTCCAGAACAGTCAGGATGAAGCGCTTCTTGAATTCACATACTGCTTCCGCGTAGGTGATACCGCTGCGGTACATATTCCCGATCAAAGTTTCCAGTTGGTCTTTCACGACGCCTCTCTCTCGCTACGCTAGATATTTTCCTCGGCGCTAATCTCCTACCGGGTATCGCTGCCCTTGTCATGCTCCAACGGGATGTGTTGCGGCACGGTGCGCAGTAGATTCCATCCGTCCCAGAAACGCTGCCGTAATTCCGCCGGAGCTGCCCATACCAGGGTACGGCTGGTCACCAGCATGAATGGCGCGATTCTGGACTGCTGCAATCCCCACTGCGGAGCGAACGCCGCCAACGCCAGCACCACAACCGCACTCACCACAACCCCTCGCAGGAACCCGAACGCTGCTCCCAGAACTCGATCGAACCAGCTCAGCCCGATGCCTTTTACCGCCCAGCGAGCCAGCCGTCCCAGAATTCCTGCCACCAGCGATACGGCGCAAAAAATAACGAAGAACCCGGCAATGTCGGCAATCCAGGTTGAGGTCACATACGGAGCAATCCACCGAGCCGCATGCGGATACTCCCAGGCCGCCAACAGATATCCAACTACGACCCCGGCAAAGGAAAAGAACTCATGAAAAAAACCTTGCGAGATCGCTTGTAACAGCGACAGCAAAACAATCAGCACAATCAACCAGTCGAGAATGGAAAGACCCATGTCGGCCTTGCTTAAGCCGGCAGTGGATGCCCGGTCATCTGGGTATAAGCCTCAACATATTTCTCGCTGGTCCGGGCTGCCACCTCCGGAGGAAGTGCTGGCGCGGGCGGCTGCTTGTTCCACTTGATGGCTTCCAGGTAATCCCGCACGTACTGCTTGTCGAATGAATCCTGGGGACCACCCGCCTTGTATTTGTCCTTGGGCCAGAAGCGCGAGGAATCCGGCGTCAGCACCTCATCCGCCAAAACCAAACCCGCAGGCGTTTGCCCAAATTCAAACTTGGTGTCGGCGATGATGATGCCGCGCGTCTCGGCGTAATCAGCCGCTGTCTGATAAATCTTGATGCTCAGATCGCGGAGCTTTTCGCTTAGTTCGCGGCCTGCCAGCTCGACCATGTGATCGAAGGAAATATTCTCATCGTGGCCGCTGCTGGCCTTGATGGCGGGTGTAAAGATCGGCTCCGGCAACTTGTCGGACTCGCGCAGGCCTGCGGGCAACTCGATGCCGCACACCTTGCCATTGGTCTTGTACTCCTTCCAGCCGGAGCCGGAAAGATAGCCGCGCACCACGCACTCGATAGCGATCATGTCGGCACGCATTACCAGCATGGAGCGCCCGCGCAATTGCGTGGCATATTTTTGCAGCTCCGCCGGATATTTGTGCACGTCGGCAGTGACCAGGTGGTTGGGAACAACATTCTTCAGAAAGTCGAACCAGAACAGCGAAAGCTGCGTCAGCACGCGGCCTTTCTGCGGAATCCCGGTAGCCAATACGTAATCGAAGGCTGAGATGCGGTCGGTCGCTACGAACAGCAAGTGGTCGGCGCCGACCCGGTAGATGTCTCGAACTTTCCCGCTGGCATGAAGCTCCAGGTCCGGAAAGTCAGTTTGCAGTAGAACGTCGTTGGGCTGGGTCACGTTTGTCATCGCTTCGGAGAGTCGTCGGGTATTTTAAATTTCCAGGGATGTTTGTCAACGCAATCAAAAAAATCTGTTTGGCCGCCGGCAAGATTCAGTCGCAAAACTTCTTGACAAAATCGTTGCCGCCGCGAAACCCGCATCCTGCGCGAGTTTGCGCGAAGCATGCACGCAGTTCGAATAATTCGCAGATACAGAGTATAGGGCAGGAAAAGTTGAACAACATCAATCGCAAACCCCTGCCCCATGTCAAGAGGGTTGAAAAAATTCCACAGCGAGGCAGCAATGGCTGCTAGTCGGCCGACGAGCGATGCACAGATCGGACATCCTCGAGATATTGAATCTCGGGTGTGCCGACGACACCGGCCTTCTGCATCGTATCGCGCAGTTCCGTTGAACCTAGAAACTTGCGCGCCTCCTCGACACTTTCCCAGTCAAGCAGCAAAAACAAGTCGCGCGGATCTTCTACGCTATGAAAAAGACGGCAACCCGTTTCTCCCGCATGTTTGCGGACTGCGAGGTGGGAATCAAATGCTTCTTTCCAGCGGTTATAATCGGAAACTTTATGGCGGAGCAGAACGTGCACCATGAGAGCGCCTCCAAGAATTCCATGCGTCTCCTTCCAAGATACGAAATCCCAGACAGAAAGTGAACTGCCAAATCGGGACGCTCGGTGACCTCACGCCTGACGGGAACCCTGCTAGCTCCTGTCGCCAAACTCAGTCGGGCGGACAAAAGCGTCACGTCGCGGTACGTTATACTGCTGGGCACGATAACCGGGAGAAATGCCGCTTGTTGCGTCTGATCATTCGTTCCTCCGATATTCACGCTGCGGGATGTTTTGCGCTGGAAAATATTCCCAAGGGAACTCGCGTGCTGGAATATACCGGCGAGCGCATCACTAAAGCCGAAGGCGATGATCGCTACGAAGGCCGTCCTTTTACCTACCTGTTCGGGGTGGGCGACGGCGAAGTCGTGATCGACGGCCATGGCATGGCCATGTTCGTGAATCATTCCTGCGATCCTAACTGTGAAACCGACGAAGAAGATGGCCGGGTCGTGATTGATACGATTCGTGATATCGCGGCTGGCGAAGAGCTTACCTACGACTACTGCCTGTACGACGGCGACGACGAGGCGCCGTGTTATTGCGGCAGCAAGGACTGCCGCGGAAGCATGTACTCTCCCGAAGAAATGAAGAGGAAAGCCCGCGCGGAAGCTCGCAAGCAGAAACAGGCTGAGTTGGCAGCCAAGAAAAATGGCGCAGGCGGAGCGAAGTCGAACGGTACGAAGTCGAACGGAAGCCGCAAAAAAGTTTAGCTGCCCGATCGCTCAAGCGAGGTCGTCCACTTCCACGCCAATGTGCCGGAAGTGTCCCAGCATGTGCGCGACATAATCGTCAAAGACAAATCGAAGAGTCAACGGTTCTGAACCGCCGATGGTGCAGGTTCGCGACCAGGCGGAATCGGGTATGGCCGCGGCGATCGCCAGCAGTTGCCGATTGAGGGCGGTCCACACATCCACCAGTTCCAGCCAATCCCGCTCCTGATAGCGATGCAGGGCTACCCAGCGCACACCGTCATAGTCCGGCATGGCAGGATGATCTTCCAGTTGGGTGCGCACCAGATGTTCATGGTCTTTGGCGGCCGAATCCAGCAGGTGTCCCAACTCCTGTTTGGCAGACCAGGATTCGGGACTGGCCTTCTGTTCCACCCGGGCGGAGGATAGCATTTTCAGCCGTGCCGGCAGGCGGTCGATCGAGGCGCGAAGTTGCTGTAACGTGTTCACGGTTCGCTCCTGAAATGAACTTGATTATCTATCAGCCCGTCGTTCCCGTTCCACAGCGGCACACCGTATAATCAAGACTTCCTTCCATGAGTTATCAGGTTCTCGCACGCAAATACCGGCCACAGAAATTCTCCGAGGTGATTGGGCAAGACCACGTCACTCGCACCCTGAAGAACGCCATCGAGCAGGGGCGCATCGCCCACGGCTACATCTTCAGCGGACATCGCGGGATCGGCAAGACCACCATCGCTCGCATTCTGGCGATGGCGCTGAATTGCCAGTCGCAGGATCGCCCCGTCCCTGAGCCCTGCGGAGTATGTGACTCCTGCCGCGAAATCCGCGCCGGCAACGCCGTGGATGTGATCGAGATTGATGCTGCCACCAACCGCGGTATCGACGAAATCCGCGAGTTGCGTGAGGCCGCCCGCTACAGGCCGGCGCGTGACCGCTTCAAAATTTACATCCTCGACGAAGCCCACCAGATAACGGACGCCGCGTTTAATGCGCTGCTGAAGACCCTGGAAGAACCGCCGAGCCACATCGTCTTCATGATGGCGACCACGCAGCCGGAAGACATTCCCCAGACCATCCGCTCGCGCTGCCAGCACTTCAGCTTTCATGCGGTGCGCTTCGACGACATCGTGCAGCAGTTGCGTGACATCGCCAAGCAAGAGGGAATCGAGGCCGACGACAACGCGCTGGCTATGCTGGCCGAGGTTGGCGACGGCTCCATGCGCGATGCCCTCAGCATTATGGATCAGGCCATTGCTTGCTGCGGCAATACGCTCAGCGGCGACGTGGTACGCGGGCTGGTGGGCACCGTTTCCTCAGACGTGCTGGAAGATGTGATGGACGCAGTGGCCCGGAACTCCAGCGAGGACGTGCTGCGCACCATCGACCGTCTTTTGGTCGAGGGGCAGAGTGCACAGCATTTTGCCAGGCAGATGTTGCGCTTCCTGCGCAACGCGTTGGTGGCCAAAGTTGCCGGCAAAGATTCCCATGTGTTGCAGATTTCGACTGACGAGCGGGAGAGAGTAGCGCGGATCGCCGACCGCTTCAGCGAGGAAGATCTGTCGCGTTTCATGCAGATCATGCTGCGTACGCACAGCGACCTGGGGTACAAGCAGGAGCAGCGGTTCCATCTGGAACTTGGACTACTCAAGCTGGTGCATGCGCAAAGACTCCTTCCTCTAGAGGAATTGCTGAGTGGGGAAGCGGCCGGAGCGGGGCCTGGCGGATCAGCGCCCCGTGCGACCGGTGCCGTCGGGCGGCCTGCAAGCGTACCGATCGCGCACTCGAGCGCCTCGCAGCGGTCGATGAGCGCCGCGGAGCCGCAATCGTCGCGGGCTCCCGCGGCCTCGCCGTTTACCCGGCCATCGCCCTTTGAAGCCGATCGCAGCCGCAAGTCCGAACCCAAAGCCGAAGTCGCGGATTACGCACCGTCAGCGGCCACCTCAGGCGCAGCCATCGGCGATGCATCCAAACCGTATTCCGCGCCTTTCTCTTCGAGCTCCGCTTCAAGTGCGGCGAGAGAAAGCGCTTCTGCTACAGCCGTCGCCGTAGCTCCGGAACCGACTGCGCCGTCCGTCGCGGAAATCGATGCGGAGCAGGCCCGGAACGCCGTGCTTGCAGGTCTGGAAGATGCCGGACAGCAGATGCTGGCGCACAACCTGGAAGAGGCGGAGTGGTCGGTGCGCGGCATAGAGGTGTCGGCGAAGGTCGCGATGTCGCAAGTGCTGATTGATGTGGCGCTCGGACCAGAACCGAAGCGCATCATACAGACAGCGCTCAGCAAGTTGTCGGAGCGGCCGCTGAAATTCAAGATGGTGAGCGGCGGTACTCCTGTAGCTGCGAAGACGGCGTTGCCGCCGCGTCCCGCTAATGGAGCGGGTGCGCGCAGTCGCGCCATGTCCGATCCGATCGTGCAGCGCATGCAGGAAAAGTTTGGCGCCGAGATTCGCACCGTCATCGACCAGAAAGACCGGGGATAATTGCGCTGCCGGGGGAATGGGAATTGCTCAAAACCAAGCCCGTAGGGGCGAAATAGTCTGGCCCAGGAGGGAGCCGGTGGATAACAACAATGATGAACCCTGATGGTTTTCGTTGCATGCCTGGTCGAGGTGAGGTTAGAACCAAGCCCGTAAGGGCGAAATAACTTAGCCCAGGACGGAGCCGCAACGCGGGTCCCGTAGGGACGGCAGATGTAATCAGAGAGACCAAGGGCCTTAGCCCCTGAGGCAAGCAATGGGTGGATTCAATTTGCAGGACATGCTGGCGCAGGCGCGTCAACAGGCGGAGAAGCTGCAAGAAAAAATGCAGCAGATCACGATCGAAGCCTCTTCCGGCGGCGGCAGTGTCAACGTCAAGATGACCGGCCAGAAGCAGTTGCTCAGCATCATCATTGAGCCGGAGGTGGTGAAGTCCGGCGACATCGAGATGCTGCAGGACCTGGTGGTTGCGGCCGTCAATGAAGCGTCGCGCAAAGTGGATGAAGCGCTGAAGTCCAGCCTGGGCGGCATGCTGGGCGGCCTGGGTCTGCCAGGGATGTAACCCAGAGCCTATTCACCACGGAGGACACGGAGAGCACGGAGTTTTCAGAGAAAAATTCGCATTCATTTGTGCTCTTCGGTGTGCGGCGATCGACTCGACTTGCTTACTTCTTTTCGTGAAAGAAAGCAGGCAACAGGACATCGCACACAACGATAAAACTCCGTGCCTCCGTGTCTCCGTGGTGAAAAGACTTTTGCACGAAATTGTGGGAGGCCCTCGTAGTGTCCAGGTTTGCCGAGCCGATGGTTCGACTGATTGATGAATTGAAGAAGCTGCCCGGAGTTGGCAGCAAGACGGCGCAGCGCTTCGCCTTCCACATCCTGCGTGCCAGCGAGGAAGATGCGGAGCTGCTGGCCGGCGCCATTCACGAGGTGAAGGCCAATCTCCGCCTCTGCTCCATCTGCAACAACATCACCGACGTCGACCCTTGCACCTACTGCACCAGCGCCACTCGCAACCAGCGCCTGGTGTGCGTGGTTGAGGAACCGACGAACATCGCTGCAGTCGAGAAGACACGTCACTACAACGGCGTCTATCACGTATTGCATGGGGCGCTATCGCCGCTGCATGGGGTTGGTCCAGACCAGTTACGGATCTCGAACCTCGAACGGCGCGTGGAATCGGCCAGCGTCGACGAACTGATCATCGCTACCAATCCCACCATCGAAGGCGAAGCTACGGCGACTTATTTGTCGCGCCTGTTCAAGGCCTCGGGAGTCAAGGTGACACGTATCGCTACCGGCGTCCCCGTGGGCAGCGACATCGAGTACGCCGATGAAGTCACCATGCAGAAGGCCATGGAAGGCCGAAGGGAATTGTAGGAGGCCGCTTTTCGCTATTCGCCTTTCGCTCTTCTGACTCAGGCTGAACCAACCGCGATCCCCTACTTCTTTCCGGCACGCAAGTTGGCAAAGTAGCCGTTAATCGAATCTGCCCATTCTTTTCCGCTTTTCTCGTCACCCTTTGTGAAGTGTTGAACGTGCTCATTGGCCTCGGGTATCAACGCCGTACGTTCATAGACGACGCTAACCGCCGTCCTGGTCGCGCTTTCGCGCGTCAGGTGAATGTCGATCAGGGTGGCCATTGCGTCATTAAGAACATAAGCGTACTGAACGTGCCCGCCTGCGAGGTCGAAAGCCGTGTTCACCCAGGTGCTTGAGAACTGCCCGTGCTCCACTTTAAAGACCATGCCTTGCTGATCGTGCGCAGGAACCGGATAGACGAATTGCGGATTCCAGTCGGGCGCCCACTTCCGTTCTTCTTTGGCGCCGAATAGCGGAGCGACTTCTTCAAAGGACGCTTCGGCCGTGAAGTGAAACTCAGTTCGCGTGTGCAGCAGCGGCGCGGCGGCGGACGGTTGCTGCGCTGCGACCGACACGGCTGCAATGGCGGACATAGCTCCGCAGGCGATGATTGTCGGCAAAAAGTTCATTTCTGATGCTCCTTTAGTTGATGGCTGTCCGAAGCTCGCAAGGTGAGGCCGTAGATGCTGCGGAACTTCTCAATCTCCTTCAGGGTTTCGGCAGAGAAAGGCGCTTTGCCTTCGAAAGCGTGCAGCACAATTCCCTCCAGCAGATCTCCCAGCGTCATGTCTTTGAGCTCCGCCAGACCTTTCAGCACCTTGAGCAGGCGCTTCTCCATGCGGACGCCGGTCTGAACCCGTTCGACGATGATGGGGTGTTTGGATTCATGTACCATGGTAACAATATAACACAACTAACAACGCTGGACTTTGCGAGGATCCGGGAGGGGCAGGGCATGGTCACCCGCCATCTTGAAGGGGCCGGGGTTATGCGGAAAAAGGGCGTGAGGGATGGCCTAGGGTTTGACGAGCACTAGGTCGCAGGAGCGAGCGTCGATACCAGAAGGAAGGGAATGAGTGGGCGGCTGGACACCGCCCATCTTTAACCAGAACTAGCTCTTTAACTTTGCCAGCAAGTCTGCTGGATGGACGGGCTTTGCCAGGATCTCAAACTCGTGGCCCTGGGCCCGGGCATTCTCCAGTAAATCGGCCGTGGCGGCCTGTCCGGAGAACAACAAAATCTTGCAGGATGGCAGAAATCCACGAATGCTGATGGCGGCTTCAATGCCGTTCATGTCGGGCATAATGACGTCGCTAATGATGAGGTCAGGTTGCAGCAATCGGGCTTGTTCCACTGCTGCCGTTCCTGTGTACACCGCTGAAGCTTCGTAACCGTTAATGTCGAGGATCTTGGCCAGAGTGTCGGCAATGACTTGTTCGTCGTCAACTACCAGCACTCTTGGTTTTTTGGGCGCGTGCATTCACTACTCCTTGCGTGAGCGAAGCCGAATTGCCGATTATAGCGGAGAGGACAGATACCGACATGTCCAGGAACTCACACGTGAGATGCACAATTTACCACGCGCGTCACCTGAATCGAGTCAAATTTCCACACTTTGGCTGGCAGGCTTGCTGTTTAGCTGAGTCAAGTGCAAGCGGCGGGCCAATTCGCCGTCCGAAGCAACGCCGCGTTGCCTTAACACCGGCGATGCGAAGGAACTAAGTGAAGGGCCGCGTCAGACGTTCTTCGGCCGCGAATTGAGTTTCACCGGCAGACGATCATTCCGAGCGCAACGCGTCAACCGGGTTCACCGACGCCGCACGCCGTGCGGGGATATAGCTAGCCAGTAGCGCCGCCACCGCCAGCATCATTGCCACGCCTGCCAGAGTCGAGAGATCCCATGTGCTAACGCCAAACAGCAACTTGCGCATCAAGGTTGCGGCGCCCACGGAGCAAACCAGGCCTGCGACGATGCCGGTCCCGGTCAGACAGCCGGCCTCTTTCAGGACCAGCTTGTACACCGCGCCGCGTTGCGCTCCCATGGCCATGCGAACCCCAATCTCGCGCGTCCTCTGACCTACTGAATATGCGATCACGCCGTAGAGTCCGACGACTCCCAGCACCAACGCCAGCACGGCGAAGCCGCCAATCAGCCAGGCGGACGTTCGGTGCAGATAGGCCGAGGGCGAGTTCTGGATTCTCTCGTTCATGCTCTGTTCGTCAAAGATGGCGATTCCAGAATCGATGCCGTGCATCGCGGTCACCAGCGTCGGCAACAGTGATTCTTCCGACTGCGACGTGCGAACCATGAGAGTAAAGAAGTCGTCAGGACTTTGGTTAAACGGATAATAAACAGCCGGCCAGATTTCCGAATCCAGCGCGCCTTCCTTGATGTCGTCCACCACACCCACGATTCGCGCCAGCGATTTTGGACTGAGATCGGTGTCGCCCATCATCTTCCCGACAGGATCTTCGCCAGGGAAATATTGTTTCGCCAGTGCCTGGTTGATGATGGCGACGTTGGGCTTTGACGCGTCGTCCGCTTCGGTGAAAAAGCGGCCGCGCTGCAGGCGTGTCTGCAAGGTGTGAAAGAAGTCCGAGCTGACCTCGCGTTCGTTCACCTCGTTATGCTCGCCGTGATAAGGCCGTCCCACGAAACGGATCCAAGTGGTATTTCCATTGGAACTCACGGGTACACGGGTGGTGAGTCCAACGGACTTGACGCCTGGCAGGCTGGCGATGCGAGCCAAAATCTGACGTTGCAGCTGAACCTGCTGCTCGTCCTTGGCGTAGCTCGGCGGGATCGCCACTTGCAAGGTCGCCAGGTGATCGGTTTGAAAGCCGACCTCAACATGCAACAGGCGGTAGAAGCTCTTTTCCAGCAGCCCTGCGGCCGTCAACAGCACCAGCGCGACGGCCAGTTCGACCACGACCAGATTCGATCCAAAGCGCCGCCAGACATTGCCTGCCGAGGTGCGTCCGCCTTCGGCAAGGCCTTCGCGCAAGTCCCCCGCCGACTTCAACCGCAGCGCGGGGGTTATCGAAAATAATGCGAGAGCCAGAAGTGCGAGAACGCCGGCGACGGCTACCCCACGCAGGTTCAAGCCCAGGCCGGAGAGATACGGCGTGTACGGCATCACGTCTTTTGAGATGAGGCCGAGCAGGACGCGCACCAGAGCGGCGGCAAACACCAGTCCGACCAGGGTTCCGGCCGTGACCAGTACCAATCCCTCGGTTACAAATTGGCGGACCAGTCTTCTGCGGGATGCGCCCAGGGCCCCACGCACCGCGATCTCGCGCCGCCGCCCTTCCGAGCGTACCAGCAGTAAGCTCGACACATTCACGCAGGCAATCAGCAGCAGCAATCCAGCGCCCGCCAGCAACACCAGCAGGATCGGTCGAATGTCGCCGACCATGACTTCCAATAGCGACTCGACGCTGCCACCCTGTCCGCGATTGGAGTCGGGATACTGCATCTGCAGTTGGGTTGCAATGGATTGGATTTCGGCCCGGGCTTTCTCCACCGAGATGCCGTCCTTGAGCCGCGCCACACCTACCAGGCTGTGACAACTGCGTCGCAGGTCGCAGTTTCCCTTCACATGCAAGGTCGTCCAGAAGTCCGGACTTCCCGCCAGCGAGAACTGAAAGTTGCGCGGAAGCACGCCGACAATCGTGTAGGAATCGTCACTCAGCGTTACCGCTTGCCCGATCACGTCCGGGCGTCCGCCAAATAATTTCTGCCATCCGGCATAGCTCAACATGACGGTGTGGGGCGCGCTGGGCAGGTCTTCGCCGGCATAGAAATTACGGCCTAAGAGGGGAGCGACTCCCAGTGTGCTGAAGAAGCCGTCGCTGACTCGCGCGCCGGGTACCAGTTGTACTCCTTCCGCGGTGCGCAACATGTAGCCCCGCTGGTTCCAGACGTCCAGCGAGCTGAAGACATGGTTGCGGCTCTTCCAGTCGAGATAGTCGGGATAGGAAAGATTTGCGCGCGGAATCATCGCCACACTCTCCGTGGCATTCACCAGGCGGTTCGGATCGCGATAGGGAAGCGGCTTGATGAGGGCCGCGTCGACAAAGGCAAAGATCGCCACGCTTGCGCCCATACCGAGCGCTAGTACCAGGATCGCCGTGCAGGCAAACCCAGGGTTCTTGATCAGCTGTCTCCACGAAAAACGCAAATCCTGGGCCAGGCCTTCGAGGAAGGGAATCGTGCCCCGTTCGCGATAGTTCTGGCGAACCTGTTCCACGCCTCCTAACTGTAAGAGAGCCTGCCGGAGTGCTTCGTCCGGATTCATGCCGGCGCGCAGGTTGTCGTCCACATGCATCTGCACGTGGCTCTCGATCTCGTCGGCAAAATCGCGTTCGCGATCCTGCTTGGAGAACATGCCGGTGAGTCGCGTGATCCATGCGCGCAAGGTTTTCATGCCGGATCCTCCCCAGGCGCCAGGAACCGCGCGAGAATTGCCGTTGTCTGCTCCCAATCGCGCGCCTCTTGTTGCAGCTGCTTGCGGCCGGCGCGCGTCAAGCGGTAGAACTTGGCCTTGCGGTTGTTTTCCGATACGCCCCACTCGGACGCGATGGAGCCTTCCTGCTCCAGCTTCAGCAGCGCCGGATACAACGTGCCGTAGTTCAGCGAGAGCAGGTTGCCACTGGTTTGCTCAATGCGGCGGGCAATGCCGTAGCCGTGCAGCGGCCCCATGGTCTCGATGGTCTTCAATACCATCAGCGCCAGCGTTCCTTGCCAGACATCTTTCTTGTCGCCCATTCTGCTCCTCTTGCTTTCCCATAGGACTATGTCATGGGTTCTATGGGAAGGCAATAGGGGGTTATACGGGAGGTAGGGCGGGGAAGTTCCGAGGCAGGGAAGTGTGATGTGGAGAATCTGTGTTTGTTAGGTTTACGGCGTCAAACTGGGTTATCCGGAATGGTCTTCGATCCTGGAGGCTGCTTATCTCTCTGTGTTTTCGTGTCGCATTCGGCTCGCAGTCGTGCATTTTCTTCTTCCAACGCTGCCAACCGCTTCCGCACCGGCGCCAGCACCTCCGCCAGTTCTTCCTGGGTGTAGCGAGGAGTGATGTGCTGCGGGCAATTCCAATCGAATCCTTCTATCTGAAAAATAATGGCGCGCTCCGGCGGAGTCTTCTCGCCGGGTACGCGCAGCTTTTCGATTAACTCCAGTGCTTCCGCATCGCCTTCGTGAATCTTGGCATGCCCCAGGACTTTCAATCGGGTCTGCCGCGCATAGTCCATAAAGAAGAGCGCAACCCGGTCGTCGCGCTGCAAATTTCCCAGGCTGATGTACTGTTTGTTGCCGCGCAGATCGGCGAAGCCGAGCGTCTGGTCGTCGAGCACGTGCAGGAAGCCTTTTGCTCCTCCGCGAAACTGAATATACGGCCAGCCCGTTTCGCTCACCGACGCCATGTAAAAGCCGTCTCGCGCCTGGATGAACTCGCGCTCGTAGGGTCCAAGCCGATCGCCGCTGTCGGCTGCCGCTTCCATGCGGGCGTATTGACGGCGGCTGCCATGCTGTTCCTGCTGCGCCTTGACCAGCGGCGTAAAGGCGATCTCTGCAAAGCGACCACTCATTCTTCTTCTCCCAGTTTTCTTCGACCGTCAGCCCGGCCAAAAAAGTTACTGCCGTTCGATGATGCGAACCAAACGAACGATGCGCAGCAAGGGAACTACACTTTTTTGTCCGAAACTCACACCTTCCGGTGACGCCGCTCACTGTCACTGTGTTCACTGCCCTCCATACTTCAAGTAGTGTCCCCGATAGCTCTTCGGCCGATCCATACCGTACGGCGGAGCGCGATCACTTTATGGTTACCGGTTTTGGCCTCCGCGCCGGCCGCAGTACGGCACATTGCAAGGTTCGGGCGGTCCGCGTTGCATCCCAAAGCTGGAGAACTTGAAAGCAGGATGGAAGTATGGCTGAGAATGCCCCGAAGCTCAGTGAAGAGCGCATTGCCTACCTGGAAGGATTAGTCAGCCAGGCCAGGACTGCGGCCGCCGTCTTTACCCAGTTCACGCAGGAAGATGTAGATCGCATCGTCAAGCCCATGGTGATTGCCGGCCTGGAGCAGGCGCAATACCTCGCCCGGCTAGCGGTTGAGGAGACGAAGCTCGGGCTGCTGGAAGACAAGGCCCTTAAGAATATGGTGGCCACCGAATTTGTATACAACTACGTCAAGGATAAGCGCACCGTCGGTGTGATTCGCGAGTATCCCGAGCGTGGATTGGAAGAAGTGGCCGAGCCCATCGGTGTGATCTTCTCCATTATTCCAATTACCAATCCGACATCGACTGTGCTGTTCAAGTGCATCATGGCCATCAAGACGCGCAATGCGGTGGTCTTCAGCCCGCATCCGCGCGGTGGCCATTGTTGCGCCGAAGCCGTGCGCATCATGTACGAAGCCGCAGTCAAACACGGCGCACCGGAAGGCGTGTTCACGTGTCTCGAGGCGGGCACGCTCGAGGACAACGCCTACCTCATGCACCACAAGGATGTAGGTTTGATCGACGCCACCGGCGGCCCGGGAATGGTGAAAGCCGCATATAGCTCGGGCAAGCCGGCGCTGGGCGTCGGGCCGGGCAACACGCCCGTGTACCTGGAGAAGACGGCCGACCTGGACATGGCTGTAGTCGACATCATCACGTCCAAAACTTTTGATAACGGAACCATCTGCGCCTCCGAGCAGACGGTCGTCATCGATGACGAAATTTACGACGTCGTGCTGCGCAAGTTTGCCGAGCTCGGCTCGCACGTCTGCAACGAAAAAGAAGTGAAGCTTCTGTCCCGCACCGTGATCGATCCCGAGACAGGTTTCATGCAGCCGATGGCGGTGGGCCAGAAGGCCAGCGACATTGCGAAGTTCGTTGGGCTCTCGGTCAAGCCGAATACGAAACTGTTGATCGCGCCGATTCAGGGGGTGGGACGCGAGCACCCGCTGTCGGTAGAAAAATTGTTCCCGGTGCTGGCTGTCTATCGCGCCAAGTCAGTGGACGAGGCCCTGAAGGTCTGCGTGGATGTGAATCATGCTGGCGGTTTGGGACACACAGCCGTTATTTTCTCGCGCAAAGATGAGATTGTCCGCAAATTTGGGGAAGTGATGAACGCCGGCCGGATCATCGTGAATTCTCCCGGTTCCATCGGTGCCCTGGGCGGGGTTTACAACGACATGGTGCCCACGTTTTCCTTCGGCTGCGGCACCGGCGGCGGCAACAGCACTACCGACAACGTCAACGTTTACAACTATCTGAACATCAAGCGCCTGGCGCGGAGGACACAAGCTCATATGTGGTTTCGCGTGCCCAATCAAATCTATTTCAATCTGAACGCCGTGGAGAATCTGCGGCAGTTTCCCTCGCGCTCCACCATCATTCTCACCAACCCTTCTTTGGAGCAGCTTGGCCACGTTGACGTGGTGCGCCGGTACATCCCGCCGTCGACGCTGGTGCACGTGTCAGTGATTCCGGACGAGGAGCCTAACGCCAAGATCATCGCGCAGGGCGTTCAGGCGCTGGAGTTCTACAAGGCGGACCAGATCATCGCTCTGGGCGGCGGCTCAGTGATCGACGCGGCGAAGATCATGAAACTCAAGTACGAGTCGCCCGATGCCGACCTGGAAGAGTTGGCCGCGCCGTTCCTCGACTTGCGCAAACGCGTGGTGCAGTATCCGACGGAGAAGGTGAATCATGCGCGCCTGATCGCCATTTCCACCACGAGCGGGACGGGCAGCGAGGTGACGCCGTTCGCGGTTCTCACCGACAAGGAGCGGGGCCGCAAGGTGACGCTGGCCGACTACTCGCTTACTCCTGACGTTGCCATCGTTGATCCGCAATTTGTCATGTCGATGCCCAAGGGCCTGACGGTTGACACCGGTGTTGACTGCCTGACCCATGCGCTGGAGGCGGGTGTTTCAATTTACGCTTCGCCTTACACCGACTCTAACGCGGTGCAGGCCACTCGGCTGGCGTTCAAGTATCTGCCCATCGCATACGAGAATCCGCGTGACGAAGAAGCCCGCACCATGATGCACAATGCAGCTTGTATCGCAGCCATCGCGTTCTCCAACGCCTCAGTGGGCGTGAATCACGCGCTGGCGCATGCATTTGGCGCGCGCTTTGGAGTGCCCCACGGTCGAGCCAATGCTCTCATGCTCCCGCACGTGATTGCCTACAACGCCGCGGTTCCAACTAAGTTCATGCCCTCGCCCAATCAGAAGGGTTACATCGCGCACAAAAAATACGCCATGATGGCCGACATGCTGGGACTGGGCGGCGACACCGTCGACGAGAAGGTGAAAAATCTCGTCATCGCAACCGAAGAACTGCTCGACCGATTGAACGTTCCGCGCTCCATCGCAGAGCTGGGAATCTCGAAGGAAGAGTTCGAGCGAGCGATACCGGATTTGGTCTCGATCGCCTTCGATGATCCTTCGTGGCGTTCGAATCCGCGGATGCCTCTGATGAGTGAGCTGGTCGAGCTATTCTGGTGCGCCTATCGCGGCCGCAGTGAGCCGAAACCGGCTAGGGCATCGTCGCATGCGACCGTCAAAGTCAAAGAGGAGATGTACGTATGAGTACGACGGCGATTCCAACGTGTTTCAAGCTGGAGGGTGATGGATTGGTACAGGCACTCCAGCAGGCTTTGGACAGTGCGGGCGAGAGCCTGGCGCTGGACTTCTCGTCGGTAGCACGGGTGGACGCAAGCGCGCTGCGAGCGCTGGAAAAGCTGGCCGAGCAAGCCGCCGCGAGGAAGGTTACAGTCGGGCTGCATGGCGTTAACGTCGACGTCTACAAGGTGCTGAAGCTGGCCCGGCTGACGCGACGGTTCTCGTTCACGAACTAAGGAATCTAATCGAGCCCTGGTTTTGAAGGGGCGCGGCTTCACAGACTGCTAAAAGCCCCCGCCTTTGTTGTGTTCGGGTAGAGCTGGCCTTCAGGCCAGCGTCTAAACCTTTCATCTATCGATTCGAGCCGGCTTCAGCCGGCGACACAAGCATTGCTGTCCGATTTTTCAGCAGCCTGTCCAGCCATATCGTAAAGTATCGCAAAATCATTGCGGCTTTAGCGCGTCTACAATGCCTCCACGATGGCGTCGTGTACCTGCGGCCGCACTTGGCGGATGGCCTGTGACCCACGGTCCGGCCAGGTTCGGTTCGTCAGCAGCGTTACCGACAATTGCCGCTCCGGATCGATCCACAGCGACGTTCCCGTAAAACCAAGATGTCCAAACGAGGCCGGAGAAAATAACCGCCCGGAAGACGACTCCGGCCGCGACGGAGTGTCCCATCCCAAAGCCCGCGTCGTGCCCGCCGGAGACGTTTCGCGCCGGGTGAACAGCTTTATCGTTTCACGCTTCAAAATCGGTGCCCCATCTTCCAGCATGGCCGCGGCAAAGCGCGCCAGATCGATGGCGGGTGCGAACAGTCCGGCGTGCCCTGCAACGCCGCCCATGACATAAGCGTTCTCGTCGTTGACCTCACCCTGCACAATCTGCTGCCGAAATTTCCTGTCGTCTTCGGTAGGCGGAGTTTCGGACTTCCATTTCGCAGGCGGATTAAATCGGATCCGAGACATTCCGAGCGGAGCAAAAATTTCCGTAGCGGAGAATGCATCGAGCGAAGCCCCCGCCTTTTTGGCCAGAGCTTCACCCAGCAAAATAAAGCCGATGTCGCTGTACTCAGCGCGCGTGCCCGGCGGTGCGACTAATCGCGTGGTCAGCGCAGCCCGGACCAGGTGATCGCGACTGTCGGCAAACTCAAACAGTTTTTCATAAGCCGGCAATCCGCTGGAGTGTGCCAGCAGCATGCGAAGCGTCACTTGACTGCGCGCTTCCTGGTGATGCTTCGGCGCCAGCTCTACGAATTCCGGCAAGGTCATCGCCAGGGGCTGGTCGAGCGACAGCTTGCCGCGCTCACACAGCAGCATGGCGATAGTCGTTGTCGCAATCACTTTCGTTAGAGATGCCAGATCGAAGACCGTGTCCGGCCTAACTTCAGGGGAGTCAGTGTCGTAGGTGAATCGGCCAAAACCTTGCAACGCGATGAGCGATCCTCGATGTGTAACGGCGAGAGTCGCGCCGGGAAAGGCACGAGCCTGGATGGCGTCGCGAAGAACGCCGAATGCCTGGGCGAACTGCTTCTCCTGCCCGTCGAAAGCGGCTGGCAGCGAAGCGGATGGTGAAGAAGCGTGGTCCAGAGAATCCCTCGGGCGCTCGCTATTACTGCGGCGAAGCGCCAGCGCAACTTATAATAGCTTGCTCGCCTAAGCGGCGGGCGCAATCCAGCTTAGGAAAGGTTCACTTGAACCCGCGTCTGCGCCGACCGGCCATTACTCTGGTCATTGCTTATTTTCTGAGTTGTCTCACCGCGCCCGCTTTCGCGCAAAAGCCTGCTCCCTCCGGAGCGACCTCGTCTCAGTCGGCCACGCCGCCGTCCGGCCCGACCTCCGCCCACGTTGCCTCGAAGGAAGAGCAAAGCTGGTTCGCGCCCCTCGATCAGGTTTTGCACGACGCGGTAGCGAACGGCAACGCTCCCGGCGGCGTCCTGTTAGTCGCCCACAACGGACTATTTGTCTACAACAAGGCTTTCGGCTACCGCACGGCTGACAAGTCTGAGCCGATGACGCTCGACACCGTCTTCGATCTGGCGTCACTTACCAAGGTAATTGCCACGACCACCTGCGTGATGCGCCTGGAACAACTTGGCCTGATCAAGCTCAACGATCCCGTCGCCAAGTACATTCCTGACTTCGCGCAGAACGGCAAGGAAGACGTCACCATCCGCATGCTGCTGACGCACTATTCCGGCCTGCCTGCCGACATTGACCTGAAGCAGCCATGGAGTGGCCTGGAAGAAGGCTACAGCCGCGCTAACGCCTCGAAGCTGGAGAATCCTCCCGGCTCGACGTTTCTGTACAGTGACGTCGGCTTCATCGTACTGGGCGAGCTGGTGCAGAAGGTCAGCGGCATGCCGCTGGATCAATACGCGCAGACTTACATCTTCGGCCCGCTCGGTATGACGTCGACCCGCTTCAATCCGCCGCAGACCTGGATTCCGCGTATTGCGCCCACGCAGCGCGACGAGCATACCGGGCAAATGGTGCGAGGCACGGTACACGATCCCACTGCCCATCAGATGGGCGGCGTCGCAGGCGATGCGGGGCTATTTTCCACGGCCGAGGACGTCGCGAAGTTTGCGCAGGCCATGCTGGACAAAGGCTCGCCTATCCTGGCTCCACTGATCGTCGAGAAGATGACCACGCCACAGCAGCCGCCGAACATGCCCAACGTGCGCGGCCTGGGTTGGGACATCGATTCGCCATACTCGTCTACTCGCGGTGAGCTGTTGCCCGTCGGCTCGTTTGGACATACCGGATTTACCGGCACTTCGTTGTGGATCGATCCGACGACCAACACTTACGTCATTCTGCTGACCAACGCCGTCCAGATGAAGACCGGCAACGTCATCGCGCTGCGAACCGAAATAGCTACCGCGGTCGCAGCCGCGCTGCATCTGAATCCAAGCGAAGAGCAGAAGGCGCGACTGGCGCGCATTACCGGCTACAACGAAGTGGCCATGGCTTCGCGGCGGATTCAGTTTCGCAACGGAAAAACTCTTCTCGGAATCGATGTGCTGGAGGAGCGGCAGTTTGAGCCGCTGCACGTGCCCAACGTCACCACGCCGAAGATCGGGCTGGTGACTAACCAGAGTGGCATCGACAGCCGCGGCCGGCGCACCATCGACGTTCTGGCTCGTGCTTCCGGAGTGCAACTGGCGGCCATCTTCAGCCCCGAGCATGGTGCGCAGGGAACTGCCGACACCACCGACATCGCGAATTCGAAGGATGGCGCAACCGGCGTACCTATCTACAGCGTTTACGGCGACAGCGATGCCAAGCGGCGTCCTCCGGCAGAGGTTATCCGCCGCCTCGACGTCATCGTCTACGACATTCAAGACGTGGGCACGCGCTTCTATACCTACGAAACCACGTTGGGATATTTTTTGGAAGCCGCAGCCAAGGCGAAGAAGCCCATCATCGTTCTTGACCGTCCGAACCCCATCACCGGCGCCTACGTCCAGGGCCCTGTCTCGGACACGGGGCAGGAAAGCTTCGTGAACTACTTCGCGCTGCCCGTTCGTCACGGCATGACCGTTGGCGAACTGGCCAAGCTCTACAACGAAGAGAAGCACATCGATGCAGATCTGACCGTGGTTCCCATGCGCGGCTGGATTCGTGGCGACTGGTTCGATTCCACCGGCGCGCAATGGGTGAATCCTTCGCCCAACCTGCGCGATCTGGAGGAAGCCTCGCTCTATCCCGGAGTGGCGCTCATCGAAAGCAGCAATGTTTCGGTGGGACGCGGCACCGATACGCCGTTCAAACTGGTGGGAGCGCCCTGGGTTGACGCGAAGGAGCTGTCCGATTATCTGAACGGCCGCAATATTCCCGGGGTGCGCTTCGTGCCCACGAAGTTCACACCGACCGAAGGGCCGCAGGCTCGGCGCGAGTGTGCCGGCGTAAACATTCTCCTTACCAATCGCGAGGAGCTGGACGCGCCCGAGCTAGGCCTGGAGCTGGCGGCAGCGCTGCACAAGTTTTATCCTTCCGGCTTTGACATCGGACACATCAACCAGCTGCTGGTAAATCAGGCGGCCTTCAACGCGCTCAAGGCTGGCGAAGATCCCCGCCGCATTGCCGAGGACTGGCAGGACAAGCTGGATCAGTTCATCGAAGTGAGGACGAAATATTTGATCTACTGAACCCCGGTAGGGCGGTGCATCTTCGCCGGATCCAGATCGAGCGAGCTCTCAATTACCATCTCGACCGAGTCGCCGGTTGACAACTGAACTTCCGGGCCGCGGGTCAGCAGCACCGTCGCCAACCCGAGCACGCCGCCGCTGGCCGCACCGATTGCCGCCCCCTTGCTGCCGTCAGCCAGCGCGCCAATACCCGCACCTGGAATGGTGGCTGCAGCTATCGTCGCTGCATCTTTCCCCTTACTGCTGTCGCCCTGGATGGTGCCTTCCGTTCCCTTCATATTGTTGTGCTGCGAGCCCGGGGTATTCTGCACCGCGCCTGGCAGCATCACCGTGTACCCGTTGGGAAAGATCATCGAGGTAAAACTCATCTGTAGTTCAGCACGGCCCTTCACACGTCCCGGACGCAGCACTCGCCGCACTTCGCCTTGCACGAATGTTCCCGCGGGAATAATGATCTGGTCATTCTGCGTGACCGGGAACGCGGTCTGCGCGTATACCGGATCGCCCGGGCGCGCGCTCTTGGTGGTCACACCCTGCTTCATGGTGAGCGGAATCTTCGTGCCTGCGGCGACGATCACGGGAGGAGGCGGATCGGCCTCGGGCTGAGCAGGTGTCGTGGCTGGTTGCACACGCGGCGTCAGATGCGGCTGGTCCTGGCTGGTCTGGGTTGCGGCAGGCCGTACCGCTACCTGCGCCGTTAGGGCCAACCCGAGCAGAGCGACAAAGGCTCTCATTCCGACCTCCGACAAAACAGGATTCTCCAGCAGTAGCTTGAACTCTGCTGCGGCGCAAAAGTCGCGCCTGCTACTTCAGGTTATACAACGCGTTTACATGCGAGGTCACGGTGATCTTCTCGGCCCCAAATTCGGCGGTCGGCGGAGCAGAAGCGGCCTTCATCTCAACTGCATTCGCCATCATCATCGGACGCACCGGCTCGCGCTCATAAGTATCTACCGACGCGTAAGACAGCTCACCCAGCGTGCGTCCGCTGGAGCGTGCGACAGCATTGGCCTCGTCATGCGCACGGCGCAATGCGTCTTCCACTGCCTTGATCTTCGCCGCGTCCATATCTTCAAGCATGTAGCTTAGGGAGGTGTTGGTTACTTCCAGGTTCGACAGACCCTCGCTGATCGGCCCGATCTTGGTGAAATCTTTCAGTTTGATGCTGATACTTGCTTCCACCAGATAGCCCACGAGTTTACGCTTGGGACTTTTGTAGTCGTAAACCGGCTGAGTAGCGAAGCGGCTGACCTGCGCATCTTTGGGATCGAGCCCGTTGGAACGCATCAATTGCCGGATCTGTTCGGCGGCCTGATTGGCTTTTTGCGTGGCGTCCGCGAGCTTTTCTTCCTGTGCCGAAATGTTGAACTGCACCAGGGCGGTATCAGGATCGGATTCGAACTTGCCGTCAGCTCCCACCCAAACGGTGTTGGGCTGAGGGTTGGCAGAATGATCCTGGGCGAACAGCGGAACTGAGGCCATGGTTGTCAGGAGCAGTGTGAGGAAAACGAGCTTGCTTTGTCGCATACGGTCTAGACGCCTCGTACAGGGAAGAGTAAGCCATCCGCGGGCATAGGAAAAGCCAACGCCGAGGGGGTCGCTGACTGGGGATTCACCGTACGACTTCCCGTTTTGGATGCAGAACCGGGTTGGTCAATACTTTTAAGGGTTCCAGTCATCCAATTGGTTGTAAAGGAGAATCTAAAAAGGTAAGTTGCTGCTTAAGCAACAGAGGAAATCGTAATGCGCCGCTGGTATCTTCCACTCACGGTTCTAGGCCTTGGCGGGCTCAGCGCATTCCTGTTTACCGAGCGCGGACGGGCTGTCCTGAACGATCTAATCGAGCGCTTTCAGCAGGCGCCTGATCGGCTGGCCGACTGGAACGACAGCTTCGAGAACGAACTGGATCGCATTCAGGAAACGCTGAACCGCATCGCCGACACGCTCGATCCGCGCGCCGGATTAGGCGAACAGCCCGGACGCTGACACGATTGACATTAGCCAATCGTGATCGGCATTCTGACCGGGGCATTTCCCCATTGTTTTTTGGTCACGATCGATCCGGCTTCATGCCGCCGCTTCGCGGCTCAACTATCTCTTGAGACTCAATCCGCGGGCTTACGCCCACGGCTAAAACAAATCCCGCCCTTCGGGCTGAAGGGCGCAGCTGTCATTCTGGCATGTGCTTCATTAATCGCCTATTGTCATCCGATTCGCTGCGTTCGCCGCTTACTTCTTCGTCATCCCGACCGTGGCGAAGCGGAGTGGAGGGACCTCTACCGCCCCGGAAAACCTCAAGCTTCGGCAGAGATTTTATTCGGCAATGATTCCCTCAAATAAATCGGTCTCCGACTTCGCCTCGCGGGGATCACGCGTCGCGGCCAGGTGATACATCTCACTCGTGCCACCCTGCTGGCCAAGATTTTTCTTCACTCGCTCAAACAAGGGTTGTTGTGTGGTGTGTCGCTGGAACGCTTCGGATTTCTTCTCAAAGCGGTCCTTGCCGATTTCGATTCGTGCTGTGACCGTGGGCGGTGCGATCGGCTGCCGATCCGGTAAAACAAAGTCTGCCGTCTGGTAGTAGAGCTTCTGGGTGCGGTGCACCTTCAGACCCCGCGCAAGTTGTTCGGGATAACGGTCGGGCCGTCCCGCCCACTCAAATGCCATGGTGGCGAAGTTGCCGGCCATGGCATGGTCGATATGGCCAGTGAGGCCGCCGTCGGGACCGAAGGTCAGCATGACATCGGGCCGTATCTGCCGGATGCGCTGCACCAGATCGCCCGTCGCCTGGTACAGATCGGCGCGGTCGAGTTTGCTGTCCAGATAGTCGAGCACTTCGCCGCGGGTGACGCCAAGCACCTTGCAGGACGCGGCGAATTCCTCACGCCGCAACGAAGCTAGCTCTTCGTTGCTGCGGGCCGTGCCACGATTGCGCGCCGCGGTCCCCGCTGTTAGGCACACGATGTAGGTCTCTACACCGCGCTCGTGATAGAGCAGCAGCGTGCCGCCAAAGGCGCCAGCTTCGTCGTCAGGATGGGCGGTAACACAAAGAAGTTTCGGCATGAAATTTGTCACCTGGCAACCGCGTGGTCCGCAGAAACCGGCTATGCAGATCCAGTAACTTGGAAAAGCTTAACGGGCCGCCTAAGCTTTTTCTTCCTGGGGCGTTGCTGAATCCGGGGTCTCGGCCTCCACTTTGCACTGATGCGCATTGAACTGTTGTTGCAGCGCCGCCTGCGATTCCGACTGCTGACTGTGCGGATGTGGCTCGTAATAAAACTGCGCGTTGCACAGCTCGCAGATTCCGCGCACCGGAATGTTCCGCACCCGCTTGATGATCCGAAGATTACGTTTAGGCATACTCTCATCGTCCCACATCCGGCGCTCGCCTGCCAGCGCGCGCTGCTTGCCAATCCCGCTCAAATCCGCAATAATAAGCGAGTTGTTGCCTCCAGGTATGTGAGGTCCGATGAGCGCCTTTGCTGTGCTCATTGGGGTGTGGTAGCGACTGGATCGCTGGAGCACCCGTTCCACCAACTGTAACCGGTCTGGTGGGCCTGTTATCTCGCCTGAGGAAAAGTTGTGCTGCCGGAGCATTACTCGGCCAGCCTTCGTGCTGTCCGGGCCTTCTGTAGCCACCTACTAGCAGGAAAGGAAACTACCTTCTGTGTTAATGATTCGTCTGTCGCGCCGTGGTGCGCGCAAGCAACCGTACTACCGCATTGTCGTCATCGAGAAAGATCGGGCGCGCGATGGCCGCTCGGTGGAAGTCGTTGGCACCTATAATCCGCGTACCAATCCAGCCAGCGTTCTGCTCAAGAGCGAGCGCATTCAGTACTGGACGTCCAAAGGCGCCCAGATGTCTGATCGTGTAAAGAAGCTGGTGGACAAGGCGGCGAGCGCACCGGCAACTCCGGAAGCGCCAATAACGCCGGAAGCGGTAGCCTAAGCCTTTCAGTCCGAGTACAGGAGCGCAAGCCATGCCCAATGACGCCCCGAACATGGTGCAACTGGTCGAGATTCTGGCCAAGGCCCTGGTGCAGGTGCCGGAAGAGGTCAGCGTCGAGCCATTTGAAGAAAATGGGCAGACGGTGCTGGAACTGGTGGTCGCCGAAAGCGACTTGGGCCTCGTGATCGGCCGGCAGGGACGCACGGCGCGCAGCTTGCGGACGATTGTGCATTCCGCCAGTCTGCGTACCCGGAAGCGCTACCAGTTGGAGATTGTGGAATAGCCGGCGAATTCATCACGATCGCTCGCGTGCTCGGCCCGCAAGGGCGGCGAGGCGAAGTGCTGGCGGAGCTGCATACCGATTTTCCGGAGCGTTTCGAGGAGCGCCGGCAATTGTCGGGACTGGCTCCTAACGGTAGCCGCCGCGAGTTGCAGGTGGAAGAGCACTGGTTCCACAAGGGCGGCGTGGTGCTGAAGTTCGCTGGCGTCGACAGCATTAGTGACGCCGAGCAGGTGAAAGGCTACGAGTTGCAGGTTCCACAGGAGCAGCGTGTGGAGTTGGAAAAGGGATCGACATACGTGAGCGAGATTGTTGGCTCTGACGTTTGGATCAACGACGGCCAGCGCTTCCTGGGCCGGGTGAGCGATGTGCAGTTTGGAGCAGGCGAGGCGCCGCTGCTGGTGGTGAAGTTGCCGGTCTGCGCGGTTCAGAACGAAGTGCTGCTTCCG
The DNA here is from genome assembly GCA_963769235.1 of uncultured Acidobacteriaceae bacterium. Classification (GTDB taxonomy): domain Bacteria; phylum Acidobacteriota; class Terriglobia; order Terriglobales; family Acidobacteriaceae; genus Bog-257. Next base: position 210,700 of record CAVYKW010000003.1, read on the forward strand.
TTTGCCGAGGAATTTGTGAAGAAGGTTGATGTCGCAGCCAAGCGCATCGACATGGAAGTGCCGGAAGGCTTGCTGGAGTTGGAAGCGCCGTTGAGCGGGGACGAGAAGCAGCGCCAGAAACAGGAAGCCGACGAAGCGCGAGCCGCGGGCGAGCGCCGCAAAGGGAAGAATTAGCTTTGCGGAAGAAGATTTGAAAGGGCCCAGCTTTAGCTGGGCCGATAAGCGAAGAAATTGATCTAGGCTTTAGCCTCTGAGGGCATTAGATTCGATCGAATCCCTCGGTGGCTAAAGCCGGAAAAAACGCTAAGGTTAAGACACGGCTGAAGCCGTGCCCCTTCAAACGGCCGAATGAAGTTCGAGATCATCACGATTTTTCCGGACTTCTTTCGCGGGCCGTTGGATTACGGAATCGTGCGCCGGGCTCGCGAAGCCGGCTTGGTGGAAATCGGCATCCACGATCTGCGAGACTTTACGCACGATCGGCATCGCACGGTAGATGACCGGCCGTTCGGTGGCGGCGAGGGCATGGTGCTCAAGCCGGAACCGATTTTCGAGTGCCTGGAGTCGCTCAAGATTGCGCCGCGCGACGAGCGTACGAAACAAGGCGCGTGCGAAACAGTTGTGCTGCTGTCGCCGCAGGGCGAGTTGTTCACGCAGTCGCTGGCGCAGGAGTTATTGAGCCGCGAAAGAGTGGTTCTCATCTGCGGACGGTACGAAGGCGTGGATGAGCGAGTCGGCGAGTATCTGGCGGATCGCGAGATATCGGTTGGCGACTTCGTTCTGAGCGGTGGCGAGCTAGGCGCGGCGATCATCGTGGATACGATGACTCGATTGGTGCCGGGAGCGCTGGGCAACGCAGCTTCGTCGCAGCAGGAGTCGTTCACGGCGAACGCCGAGGCGAAGGTGAGGGCCGAGGGCGAGCCGCCCAGTTCAACCTGCGGTTCGGGCGGATTGCTGGACTATCCGCACTACACGCGTCCGGCAGAGTTTCGCGGGATGCCGGTTCCCGAGGTGCTGGTGAATGGGAACCACGATGAGATTCGCAAGTGGCGTCGTCGTTGCGCTTTGCGTAAGACGCTGCGAAATCGGCCTGACCTGCTGCGGCAGGCAGGGTTGAGCAAGGACGATCGCAAGCTGCTGGCTGAGATTGAAAAAGAAAGCGAGCAGTAGCGAGTGAGGGAGTTGAGGTTGAGGGGCGAAACAGCAGGTCCTTCGACTCCGCTGCGCTCCGCTCAGGATGACAAGCGTTTTTCGTACAGCTCAAGGTTGCGATGATTGTTTTCTGGGCTGACAAAGATTTGGGCTTCTAGCTAAGAGCTAAAGGCTAACTGCTAAAAGCTATTTGCTATTTTCGCCGCCGCGAGGCGTGCTCTACGGAAGGAAAAGAACAATGTCGAATTCACCTATTATTGACCGGCTACTCGCCAAGACGCGGCGCACCGATCTTCCCAACTTCAAGCCCGGTGACACGGTTCGCGTGCACGTGAAGATCAAGGAAGGCGACAAAGAGCGCTTGCAGGCGTTCGAGGGCCTCGTCATTTCCAGGAGCCACGGCTCGCAGCCCAGCTTCACCGTCCGCAAGATGAGCTTCGGCCAGGGCGTGGAGCGCATCTTCCCCACAAACTCCAAGGTCATCGACAAGATTGACGTGCTGCGCTCGGCGCACGTTCGCCGGGCCAAGCTGTACTACCTGCGGGCGCTCCGCGGCAAGGCTGCCCGCCTGCGCGAAGTCGAAACAACGCGCAGTTAAGCGCGCCGCAAACCTCGCGAAAAACGTAACGCCCACAGTGTGTGCGGACGCTGTGGGCGTTGTTTCGTCGAGTTTGCCGAAGAAGTTCGGAGTACTTTTTTGATAGCTACTTCCGGTTATTCTGCGCTTCATTCACGGGGCTGCCGTTCTGCGCCACTACATCGTCGCTTTTATGCAGTAAATCGAGAGCCTGGGCTACCGTGAGGTCAGGCGATACTGGCCGAAAATCGGTCATGGTTTCGGTTGACCAAATCGTCAGCGGTTTGACCATCAGGATCTTGCCATAGAACTGCAAAGTTTCCTGCACTTCTTCCCAGTGTCCCCCGCCAACGTCGCGCTGCACGATAATGAATTTGCCGCCCTTGTACAGGCGCCCCAATATCCCCCAGCCGAAATCGACATCCTTGAATAGTGTGCCGTCAATCTTGGCTATCCGCATCGCTTGCCGATCGATGGTCATATCGCCTTCCATCCCTTGATAGACAGCGGTCTCGTGATTCGGCGGGTTGAAGTTGGGATTCGCCTTGAATTTCAAATGAACCAGTTGCTCGCCGCGCGGTCCGCGGTCCGTGCCAACATACGTATAAACGAAGGCGTCGGGCAAACTAGTTAGCATGGTTTCGGCGCGCTTGTCGTCGGCCTTGTTGGAGTCGCGCCGCTTGGTCCGAGCCTCGGGGTCGTTGGCGAACTTGGCCAATTTCTCGTCGTCCTTCTTGCGCTCGTCCGCAGTCAGAGGCTTGCCGTTAATCAGCAGGGTCGAGGTGAGGCCGCCCTGCTTGGTGCGCAGAATCTCCTTAGTGATCGAGTGATCTTTGTACTCGGTTGTGTCCTTGAACATGCAATAGTAAGGCGGGATGTCGTTTGCCTTGATCTCATTGCGCGATGCCTGGCGAACCAGCTGCAACGGATCGATGTCCAATTTTTGCTGGGCAGAGGCCAGGCCGCTCATCACGAACATCATCAAGAGGGCCGCGAAAGTGCGGCAGAAATGCTTGCAAGCTGAATCCACACAACCTCTTATCGAGAAGAATTGCTCCACCAATTTAGACGGGCAGTTCTACCAAGTAGTTGCCTTTTTTGCAAAGCGCCAGTTACCGCTCCAACTTCTGAGTTCGAGCAAGCGCTATAAGTGCCCACAAGCAGAGTACTTATTCAATGGTGCGCTTCGATTCCACGGATTGGCAAGGGTGGAAATCCGGCAGGAGGAAGCTGTTCTTGCAGGCCGCGAAAGAGGGAGGAGATGGGGCAACGACTGGGAGGGTTTCAATGTCGGCCGCCAGAAAAATCAGTCCCAATTCTCGCCGTAACCGTAGAGCAAGATCGCTGTTCCCCTGGTTTCGATCCCACTCGTCCGGAGGGCAATCTGGCGGGCCGACTAGAACACATGAAGCACGTAGATATCCAAAGCACATCCCGGGCAGCGAATGAAAACTCAGGGCCAGAGTGGTGGCATTCCGGCATCCGCGATTTTTGGGGCGGCCCAAGCGCCTCGGCTGATTTCCAACAATGACACTTCCGGTGCCACCTGTCGGCAATGCGATTCCTGCGGCCAAAAGGCGGCCTCGAGACGAGGCACTAGATTTTGTCGTTCGGTGGCACGGTGCAATCGCCGCCAACCATCCAAAACGATCGCCTTGTTACTATCGAGCCTGCTGCAACGCCTGCTATGCGGTCTACAGGAACGTTAACTCCGGTCGCCGGTTGGCATCAGCTACTCTGATTATGCAACGCAAAGTCATTCCCGAGATGCTGGATGAAGATGCCGGAACCGCCGCTGAAATCGAGACGGCGCTCACCGACTTGCGGCATATCAATGACTGGTTCGGCGGCACCCGTACTACGATCCGGTTGCTGCAACAAGTGATCGCCCGGGCTAATTGTCGCCAACTCTCGCTGCTGGAGGTGGGATCGGGAAGCGGTCATGTGCCCCTGACGGCACAGCGCGTTTTTGGCCGCCAGGGTGTAGAGCTTCGGGTCACGCTGCTCGACCGCATGTCGTCGCATCTTCCCGGGCACGGTGTCGCGTCGGTTTCAGGCGATGCCTTGCACCTTCCATTTTGCGAAGATGCGGTGGATGTGGTGAGCTGCTCGCTCTTCGCCCATCATCTGGAACCGGATACGCTGGTCGCGTTCGTCCGCGAGGCATTGCGGGTTAGCCGGCGGGCAGTCCTGATCAATGACCTGATCCGCAGCCCGCTGCACCTGGCGCTGGTCTATGCTGGATTGCCGCTGTTCCGCAGCCACATCACCTGGCATGACGCTCCCGCGTCGGTGCGTCGCGCGTATACGCGTGAAGAGATGCGCAGCATGCTTAGAGAAATGCGTGCGCAGCGAGTGACGATCGAACGATATTATCTGTATCGCATGGGCGTGTTGCTGTGGAAAGCTGAAAGCAGCCGTTAGCAATTAGCCTTTAGCTTTTAGCTCTTAGCGCTTCGCGACGCGTGCTCCTGAGGTATTGGGAGTTTGGCGTCAAAACGAGATCGTGCAGGGGCTGAAGCCCGACGTTTCGTTGGGCTGTTGCCCTGATACAAACGTTTGACAAGCCTTATCGATTGCTGGGCTAAAAAGAAACCATTCGTTCGGCCTCCAAGGCCTAGGAACTGAAGCTAAGAGCTAAGAGCCAAATGCTAAGTGCTGATTCTTTCGATCTTGCTGTCATCGGCGGAGGTCCTGCCGGAAGCGCCTCGGCCATCACCGCAGCCCGCCTCGGCGCCTCCGTTGTGTTGTGCGAAGCGCGATCCTTCCCGCGGCACAAGGTATGCGGAGAATTCGTTTCGGCGGAAGCGCTCGACGTTCTCCAGGAATTACTCAGCCAGCTGCCATCGTCGCGTGCGCTTTTCGAGAAGGTCCCCGTCATCGACCGCGCGCGCTTGTTCCGGGGCGGTCGCACGTTGGAGGTTCCGGTTTCCCCGGCCGCTCTCAGTATTTCGCGCTACGATCTGGACCAGCAGTTGTGGCTGGCCGCACAAGCCGCCGGGGTCACGACCTACTCGAATTGTGAGGTCACCGGCAGCGCAGGGAGCGGACCATTCGAGTTGCAAACCTCTGCCGGCACGCTCACGGCTAAGGCGATCATTGTTGCTGCCGGCCGCTGGTCGCAGTTCACGCCGAACCGACATATTCCTCCCGGGCCGAAATGGATGGGTGTGAAGGCGCATTTTCGCGAGCGCCATCCCAGCCGGTCAACTGACCTTTACTTTTTCCCCCACGGATATTGCGGCGTCCAGCCGGTTGCCGATGACATCGTGAACGCTTCCGCCATGGTGCGTTCCGACCAGGCGAAATCGCTGCCCCAGGTCTTTGCGCTGCATGCCGGACTGGCCGAGCGGACGGGGAAGTGGACGACGGTAACGACGCCCGTCAGCACCGCGCCCCTGATTTACCGCAAACCCCAGCCAAGACGCGGCAACCTCCTCTTCGCCGGAGATGCCGCGGCGTTCATCGACCCGTTTGTCGGGGATGGGATCTCGATCGCCCTGCGCAGCGGACGTTTGGCCACACAATGCATCCAGCAATTCCTGTCCGCCGAATCCGCCTTACCTGATGCGGCAGCACAATATGAGCAAGAGTATTTCCGGCAATTCGCCCCGCTCCAGACGGCAGCGTCTCGGATGCGTGCGCTGATGTTCTTGCCGGAACTGGCCAAGGTGGTGGCGTTCGAGCTACTACGGTTACCGGGACTCATGCCCTACGTCATCCGGAAAACGCGCCAAGCAGCGTGATTGAGGTTCCTTGATCGGGCGCCGATCTAATAATATGACGGAAAGGCGCCGCTCCTATGACGATGAACCCTTCACCTGAACTTCCGGTAGCAAACACATCCACTCCCGTCACGGTTCGCAAGACCACGCCGCAAGACTTCGACGGCATTACCGACCTGTGCCGGAGAATCTACCCCGACACGCCGCCCTGGAGCGGTGAGCAGTTGTCATCACACCTGCGAGTGTTTCCCGAAGGGCAGTTCGTCGCCGTGCATGGGCCAGAAGAGCGTGTGGTGGGAATGTCTGCCAGCCTCATCGTGGACTGGGAAGACTACAAGATGCTCGACAGCTGGGAGCAGTTTACGGCCGACGGCATGTTCACGAATCATGATCCGCAACGCGGTCGCACCCTCTACGGCGCGGAGGTCATTGTCGATCCCACGCAGCAACATCACGGTATCGGAGACAAGATCTACGCCTCGCGGCGGCAACTGACGGAGTCGCACCGGCTGCTGCGCATTCGCGCCGGCTCGCGCTTGCGTGGGTATTGCCGTTGCGCGCAAAGGTTGAAGCCCGACGAATACGTGGTAGCCGTGGTCGAGGGGGTGGAATACGACCCCACGCTCAGTTTTCAACTCAAGGAAGGATTTCATGCGCTGGCGGTGGTGCCTCATTACCTGACGGACGATCCGGAGAGCCTGGGATATGCAGCCGTGATTGAGTGGCTCAACCCGGAACTGATCCGGCCCGAGCATGTCGCAGGCAGACCTACGCGGTTCCTGCGCAAAGCTCTTGCGCGCGAGCACGCCGCCTCGTAGCAGGGCCTTAGCGGTTGAAGCTGTCGCGAAGGAAAGCTGCTACCGGATGACCAGCACTTCGCGGATGTTGTCGCGGCCCAAAAAAAACTTGATCGACGAGTATTCGCGGAAAAGATTTTCCACGTGGCGATTATTGAAGACGCGCTGCAAGCGGAAGGCGCGGACCGGCTGTAATTCGAGCGTATCTTTGGCCACGATGTTGTAGCGGTAAAACGGCGCTTCCGGCCCGGCGTCCTTCGTATGGAAAAACGCCAGCATAGTGCCGCCCGGTTTCATGGCTACTTGGATCCGTTCAATCAGCGGCTTCACCAGCGGCTCAGGCAGGAAGTCGGCCAGGTCCCAGAACATGACCGCATCGAATTCCTCGCGCGTAAAGTTGAGGTTCTCGCGCAAAAACCGCTCCACGTCGACCGTCGTGCCCTCGTCGCCGTTAGGAATGATGAGCGTCTTGTCGCTGGAAAGCCGAAGCACATCTTCCTGGTGAAAACGATGTCCCAGGCCGGTCATGAAGGTGATGTTGGCTGGCGAGGTTGAACCGAGATCGAGAATCTTCAAGCCTTCTTCACGCGAAATCGAGCGAATGAACTCGTTGAAGCCCGTCGAGCGACGGCTGATCTTCTGGCCGGAGACGATTTCGTCGTCGACCTGCCGGCCAGAGCCGCCGAATAACCTTTGAAAAATGCTGGGAGCCACTGCGCCCTATTGTATGGGCAGAGTACCGCCAGCAGCAACGCTACCTCGGCGGGAAATCGCCCGATTGAGCAGGAGAAGGGAACAGGACGCACCCTGCGATGCGTCCTGAATCCAACTAGGTTAAAGCTTCTTAGGTTCGAGCAGTGAGCCCTGCGGAGAAACCGGCGCAGGAGGTGGTGCGGACGGGGCAGCGGCGGTTTGCGCCCGGGCTTCGGACTTCGGTTCCGGCTTCTGAATATCGATACCGCCTTTAAAGAAGGCGCCATCCTCGATCGAAATGCGTGCGGTTGAAATATCGCCGGTGAGGGAAGCGCTCTTGCGCAGTTCCGCCCGCTCCGTGGCGTGAATATCGCCATCGACCCGGCCGTGAACAATTACGTTGCGGGCTTCAATATTGGCGCGCACCCGGCCGTTCGGCCCAATCGTAAGGCTCTGTCCGCGGAGTGTGATTGAACCTTCCACTTCGCCGTCGACAATCAGGTCCTCGCTGCCCGAAAGTTCGCCCTTTACCACCACCGACTTGCCAATGGTGGCGACGTCGCCGCTACGCAGTGCGTCCGTACGCATAGGTTCGGCCGGGCGGGGTGGCGCGGGCGCAGCCGGCATCGATGACGGGCCTGCGCTGCTCGGCTCGTGAGGAGTTGTGTACTCGTCTTCTTTCCGCTTCCACATGTTGTTGAGCTCCATCAGGGCGGTCGTAGCGCCGGCCAGCAGGCGTCAACGGCGCGCCGCGTAGGCGCGTCTGAACCGCTCGAAAAGAGGATACTCAACCGCCAGCATCGCCGCAAACGGTTTTCGCCGCCGACTGGTCAATTTGAGGTGACTATCCGGGGTCATTGGCATGAATTCGATAGCCTGCACCAGTTGTGCCCTGCGTCACCGAGAGCCGTAGCCTACTCCCGTATAATTCTGATTTTGCACTGCTCTCGCCTCGCATAATGCGAATCTATGGGCGAGAGATACGGGACTATATGACGCAAATCGAAATTATTATTGCCCGCGAAATTCTGGATTCACGTGGGAATCCCACCATCGAAGCCGATGTGATTCTGGAAAGCGGCGCCCGCGGCCGTGCCGCGGTCCCGAGTGGGGCTTCTACCGGCGAGCACGAAGCCATCGAACTGCGCGACGGTGACAAAGGTCGCTATGCCGGCAAGGGCGTGCTGAAGGCCGTCAACAACGTCAACGAAGTCATCTCTCCGGAACTGGAGGGCATGGATGCCAGCGAGCAACGTGAAATTGATAACGTGATGCTCGCCCTCGACGGCACTCCCCCCAAGAGCAAACTGGGCGCAAATGCCATCCTCGCGGTTTCCATGGCGACCGCCCGTGCCATGGCCGACCACCTCGGCGTCGAACTGTATCAGTATCTCGGCGGATTTACTGCCGGCCTGCTGCCCACGCCGCAGATGAACATCCTGAACGGCGGTGTGCACGCCGATAACAACGTGGACTTTCAGGAATTCCTCATCATGCCGGTCGGCGCGACTTCGTTTGCCGAGGCGTTGCGCTGGGGCGTGGAAACTTTCCATGTACTGAAAGGCGTGTTGAAGAAGCGCGGCTACAACACTTCAGTCGGCGACGAGGGCGGCTTCGCCCCCTCCGTGAAGTCGAATACTGAAGCCATCGAAGTGATCCTGGAGGCCATTACCCAGGCCGGCTACAAGCCCGGAGAGCAGATCGCAATCGCGCTCGATCCGGCTGCCAGCGAATTTTATGATTCCGCCAAAAAGAAGTATGTCTTCAAGAAGTCCGACAAGAGCGAGCACTCCAGCGAAGACATGGTGAAGTTTTGGGCCGACTGGGTCCGGCAATATCCCATCGTGTCGCTGGAAGACGGTTTCGCCGAGGATGACTGGGACGGCTGGAAGCTGGTGACCGATGAACTGGGGAACAAGATTCAACTTGTCGGCGACGATATTTTTGTCACCAACATCGAGATTTTCCAGCGTGGTATTACGGCGGGCGTGGCGAATTCAATCCTGATCAAGCTGAACCAAATAGGTTCCGTCAGCGAGACCATCGACGCCATCAATCTGGCGCGCGAGAATCGCTACACGGCTGTGATTTCCCATCGCTCGGGTGAGACCGAAGACACCTTTATTGCCGACCTGGCGGTCGCGACCGGAGCAGGGCAGATCAAGACCGGCTCAGCCTCGCGCACTGACCGCATCGCCAAATACAACCAACTGCTGCGCATCGAAGAGGAACTTGGCCCGGCGGCGCGGTTCCTGGGACTGAAGGCGCTGAATTATCGCGGCAGCCTGGCGAAGTAACCTTATCGAGGGATTGAAGACGGGTGCCGGGCCGCTGAGATTTGAGTGAAGGCGACTCAGGTTCAAACACAAAATGATCTTACTGGTAAGACGCACTCGTAATCTTACTGGTAAGATCATTTTTCATTTTTCCCGATTTTTGGCCAGCTGGGTGACGAAATTCGGATCAATCCTGCGATTCCCGATCCGGGCTGAACAGTGTGCTGAAAACTCGGGCAATGCCCGTGTCGCCGGCTGAAGCCGGCTGTGAAAACCATAAATAAACGACTTAAACGCTGGCCTCAAGGCCAGCTCTACCCGATATACCACCAGTCGAGTTTTTCAGCAAACTGTGAAGGCCTCCTCTAGTTAGAGCAGCTGGGACGCGGCGCTGAAGCGCCGCTCCACCCGTGACGTATTCTTGCAGCTCCTTAGTCGGGGCGGCGCTTCCGAAAGCCGCCTCGCCCTTCGCTACAATAGACAGATGGCAAAGAGTGCGCGCTACACCCCGGAACACGCCGAAGCCGGCCTTGACGCCAAGTTTCCCGACATTGAAACCTGGCCTAACCAGTTCCCAAGTTACGAAATTCTGATTGACGTTCCGGAATTCACGTCCGTCTGCCCCAAGACGGGTCTGCCTGACTTCGGTACCCTCTGGATCCGGTACATGCCCGACAAAGAATGCCTAGAGCTGAAGTCGCTGAAAGAATATCTCACGTTCTACCGCAATTTGGGCATCTTCCAGGAGAACATCGTCAACCGAGTGCTGGAAGATGTGGTGCGCGCCACGCGCCCGAAATGGGCCGAGATCAAGGGAGAGTTTCGCCCCCGCGGCGGCATCGGAACAGTCGTGATCGCGCGCTATCCTCGCCCTAAGAAGAGCACCTGGTAGCACGCCCGAGAACCAAGAGGCTTACTCGGTATCCTGTCTCCGCGTTCCAAAATATTTGCGAACGCCGATAGCGTTGTATTGTCCGTAAGGGCCATTCGGGCCGAGCCAGGCGGGCCCCAGCGGCTGATCGCGAGAACCAAAACGCGCCATGTTCGGATGGGCGGTGAATCGGAACTCGAAGCGCTTCGGCAACATCACCCCCAACCCATAGGCGTATTCCATGCCAATGCCGTCCCACGACCAGGTGTAGAGGGTTTGCGGCACGTTCTTGCCGAACAGGAAATTCGGATCGAAGAAGAACATGGCACGGCGAAACACGTTTCGTCCGAACGGGCGAATTTCGATGGTCCCTGACAGCATGTAGCGGGCAAACGCATTGCACTTTGAGTTCACGCCGCCGTATTGGCCGGCATTGGCCGCGCACAGGTTCGGATCAAGCTCATTGTGCGGCGGCATCAGATCAAACTGCGCCCAGCCCCAGTACCATCCCTTGGGAAAAAACATTCGATCTTCAGATGAAGAGGAAGATGAAGACGATGACGGTGCGGGCTGCGTCGGCGTCTGCGAAACCGTCGCATCCGTTGGGGCATTCTGGCTGGTAGTCGAGGTGGTTTGCGCCAGCGTGGCGCAGCACAGCGTTAATACAAGAAGAAACGGCAGCAGGCACTTCATGGAGCCTCCGCAAATTTTTGATTGCTGGGAATGTTTAGCTGAGAAGGGGGCACCGATGCCGCTCTGGTGCAAGCGACAGCTATCCTGCGCCGCGCGACCATGCGGTCCGGATGTGTGATTGTGCTGACCAGTTCTCCTCGCCGATTGACAGCATATTCTGTCGCGGCCTGAACCGAAAGCATTTTTACATCGCGAATACAATCGGCGAGCGTCGCCGTGTTATCCTCCGCCCACCCATGTCGATCAAAGCCAGCGCCAAAGCCGCTCTGCTGTTGCTCACGGCGCTGAACTTTCTCAATTACATTGACCGCAACATTCTGTTCGCGGTGCAGCCGCTCATCCAAAAAGAATTCGGGCTCAACGATGAGCAGGTAGGCTTTCTCACGTCGGCATTTTTCGTCTGCTACATGGTGGCCGCTCCACTGATCGCGCCGCTGGCCGATCGCTATTCGCGGCGCTGGATCATGGCCGGGGGCGCATTTGTGTGGAGCGCAGCCACGCTGCTGAGCGCCGTCACCCACACCTACGACGAGTTGCTGCTGCGCCACGTCATTGTCGGCATCGGCGAAGCTACCTTCGTTGCCATCTCGCCGGCGTTTCTGGCTGACCTGTTTCCCGAAAATATTCGCGGGCGCGTGATGGGTTTCTTTTATCTGGCGACGCCGGTAGGCAGCGCGTTGGGTTATCTGGTTGGCGGATATCTGGGTCACCGCTATGGCTGGCGCACTCCGTTCATGGTGTCGGCGCTCCCAGGTTTTCTTCTGGCCTGCGGCATACTGGCGTTGCGCGAGCCGGTGCGGGGCGCGAGCGACCACCTGGCTGACAGCGTCGAGCGTGGGTCAGTCCGGGGTCTGCTGCGGAACAAGGCTTACTGGACCATCACGCTCGGGGCGGCGATGATGACGTTCGCCATCGGCGGACTGCAAGTCTGGATGCCGACCTTCCTGGTGCGCATGCGGCAGGTTCCGCTGGACCGCGCTAACCTGACATTTGGAGGAATGACGGTCGTGGCCGGCACGGTGGCGACGCTGCTGGGCGGATGGCTGGGCGATCGGTTGCTGCAACGCACGCCTGCCGCCTATCAAATGATCTCTGCTATCGGAATGGCGCTATCGATTCCAGCGATCGTGGTCGCAATTTTCTTTCGCGGTACGGCGATGTATCCGGCGATTTTTCTTGGCGAGTTCTTTTTACTCCTGAACACCGCTCCCCTGAATGCGGCGCTCGTGAACTCAGTGAGCGCGCGCATCCGCGCGACCGCCCTCGCGGTTAACGTCTTCACCATTCACCTGCTGGGCGATGCTTTTTCACCCACGCTGATCGGCTACATCTCGGACCGAAGCAACTTGGAGATCGGCCTCACCTCGATGGTGGTGGCCGTGGCGCTGTCGGCGATGGTGCTCTTGTACGGCATGAGATTCGCGCCGAAGTTAGTCGCGAGCGAGTAGCTGCCTACTTCGTGGGCTCCATGTGCAGCGCGTTGTTGAAGCGGTTGAAATAATTGAACAAACCAATCGCCGCCAGCAATTCGATGATCTCGCCCTCGTCGTAATATTTGCGGAGCTCGTTCCAGAAAGCGTCATCGACGCTGTTGGAGTCGCGCGTGGCACGCTCGGCCAATTCGAGCGCAGCCTTCTCGGCGTCGCTAAAGTCGCTTCGATTGCGGAAGTTGGCGAGGTCGCCGACCTGCTCCTCGCTCCAGCCGTGCCGCCTTGCCAAGGCGGTATGTGAAGCCAGTCAATACTCGCAACTGTTCAGCTGCGAGGTGCGAACGATGACCAGCTCCTTCAGTTTTTGTGGAACAGTCCCGGTGTTCATGACCGCGCGGAAGTGCGCAATCATGGTGCGGAAGATTTCCGGCCGGTGCGCTGCGGTGCGGAACATATTCGGCACGTTGCCGCGTTCCTGGAGGTAGGTGTCGTAAATCTTTCCGGTTTCCTCGTCGACTTGATCTTTTTCCAATCGTGATATGCGAGACATACCAGAATTGTAGACCCGCGGGCCCACACGATTCAGCTTGGAAAGTTCGGTCAGTGCGGAGGGGCAGGAAGAAATCTACGCCGCGGGTTCGGTCTCGCCCGGCTCAAGAGCGCCGACCGGCAGGAAGACTTCGAAGGTCGTACCCGTGGTTCCGTGGTTCGCTGTGCTCGAGCGGAATCGCAAGGTCCCTTTATGTTTCGCGACCAGCGTCTTCGACACCCACAGACCCAGCCCCGAACCTTTCAGCTCTTTCGTGGTGAAGAACGGATCGAACAAGCGATCCTGAATGTCCTTGGTGATGCCGGGCCCTCGATCGTGGATGGTCACGCGAGCGCCCTGCCGATCGTGCCGCCAGGCGGAGCGCACTCGAATCTTGACTTGGCTGTTTGGCGGCGCGGCCTCGGTGGCATTGCGGAGCAGATTGGCGAAGACCTGGGCGAGTTGGCCAGGAAAGGCGTTGATCGCCAGCGTGGGCTGCCGATCACAAAGAATCTGCACCTGCCGCGCTGCTGCCGATTTCTGATAAAGGGCAACAACGTCGCCCACCAAACCGCCGACATCGACCGGAACGGCATGTAGAGTGTCGCGGTGAAATGCCAGCGTCTGTTTTGTGATGCGGCCGATGCGCTGCAATTCTTCGTTGGCCATGGTCAAGTAGCTGGCGACCGAAGCCTGTTGCGTCACCGTTTGGGCCAGGTAAACCAGGTTGGTCAAAGCTTCTAGAGGGTTGTTGATCTCGTGCGCGATGGCATTCGCCAGCTTGCCGGTAGCAGCAAGTTTTTCAGCGGTGCGTAAAGCGTATTCGGCCAGCTTGCGATCCGTCACATCGGTGATGACAATGACCCTGCCGATCCACAGGTTCTCACTACCGACGGAGTCAATGGTGACTTGCAGCACTCGTCGGCCCACTTCGAAATCGCCGACGTAACGCTCGAGGCCCCCATGCTGGAGCGGTTCGCTCGTACCCAGCACGCGCTGTAGCACCTCTGAGGCCAATACGTCCTGATCCCAGGTCTTCGGCAGACCGCAGATCTCGGCGAAAGCGTTGTTCATCCGAGCCAGCTTGCCTTCGGGGCTCACGAACGCCAGGCCCTCCGGCAGGGAATCGAAAGTCGATTGCCACTGTTCCGCGGATTCCCGCGCTGCCCTCTCGGCATGACGCAGGCGCAGCAACGAGCGCACCGTCGCGATCAGCACAACTCCGTCGATGGGATGTGTCAGGTAGCCATCGGCGCCCACTTCCAGCGCTTTGGCCTTATCTTCATTCGAGAGGAACGAGGCCGAAATCTGCAGCACCGCTACTTGTAAGGTTCGAGGGTCGCCTTTGATCTTGCGGCACACTTCGTAGCCCGACATGTCGGGCAACTGAACATCAAGGATGGTGACGTCGGGAAGCCAGGAGTGAATCCGCTCGAGCGCGCCGCGCCCGGTCGAAGCTTGTTCGGTCTCGTACCCTGATCGCTCCAGCAGCCGCGAGAGAACGTAGCGGTTCTCCTCGTGGTCGTCGACGATCAGGATGCGCGCGCGTTCCTCAGGCATTTTGCTCCGAAAGGCTTTCCTCGGGTGCAAGGCCCGCCTTGGCAAGCCAGTCAAGGAAGGGCCTTGCAGAAAGCCGCGACGACACATCTTCTTTACGAACGATGCTGGTGCCCAACTCTTCAAGCTGCAATTTTTCCGCGTCCGTCAGGGCCTTGGAGGTATAGATCAAAACCGGCAAGGTCTGAGTGGGCGCGTCTTGGCGAAGCTGCCGCAACACTTCGATGCCGCTCATGTCCGGCATCAGGAGGTCGAGAATCAAAGCATCAGGACGCTCCGCCGCGATGAGGCGCAGTGCTTCTCGGCCATTTCCGGCCTCGGTTATATTCAGCCAGGGGCGATCCAATAATTCGCTGACGATGTAGCGTGATACCTCGTTGTCGTCCACGATGAGCAGACGGAGCGGCTCTATTTGGGTGGTCATCTGTCGCAATTCGCGCAACAGGACCTCGCGCGTTATCGGTGGAGGCAAGAAAACGCTCGCGCCTTCCGCGATGGCGCGTTGTGAGTCGTCAGGAGCGCCCGTGACCACTACCTGCAACGCGGGATGTTGTTTCCGCACACGCCGCACGAATTCCCATAGATTGCCGGCATCGGCGCTCGCATTCACAACCACGGTCGAAGGCTTATGTCTGGCGATCCAGTTATCCGCCTGGGCAATGTCGGCGGCGATAATCGTTTGAAACTCTGTATGCCGCAAATGCGCCTCAAACTCAGAAGCCCGGGCCGGGTCGCTTTCCAGGAACAATACCGGCGATCGATGAAACTCGGGGACAGGAACAATAGCCGTGTCGTTCGCCGGCAACGATTCGCCTTTGTACACCAGCGGAACTTCTACAAAGAACTTTGAGCCGACGCCCATCTCGCTTTCCAGCCACACCCGGCCGCCCAGCAGCATGGCGAGATTTCTACAGAGCGGCAGGCCCAGACCGGTGCCGCGATGCCGCTCCTGGAGCGGGTTATCTACCTGGCTGAACTCGCGGAAGATCGACTCGTGGTGCTCCGGCGCGATGCCAATACCCGTGTCTTCTACCTCAAATAGGACGCAGGCGTTCTCGGTCGCGCTAGCGCACACTGTGACTTTGCCGTTCGGTGTGAACTTCAAGGCATTCGAAATCAAGTTTCTGAGGATCTGCGAAACCTTTCCTTCGTCAGTACGAAGCGGTGGGAGGCCTTGCGTCTCCTCGAATACAAGATCGACGGAAAGATTGTCGGCGAGCAGTGGCTTCAACATCCCCTTCAAAGCGCTGAACAGTTCGTCGACCTCGAACTCCTTAGTGCGGATCTTGATCTTGCCCGCCTCAGCCTTGGCCAGATCGAGCAGATCGTTCACCATCTCTTGCAAATCGCGGGCGGAGGATTCGATGTAGCGAACTTGCTTTTCCTGTTCGCCGCTTAGGTCGCCATCCATCCGCTGCATCAGCAGACGGGCAAGCGAGATGATGGAATTAAGCGGAGTGCGAAACTCGTGTGAAACGTTGGAGAGGAACTTCGTCTTCAGCTCGGAAGCCCGTCGCAGGTAATCGGCGCGCTCGTCGAGTTCAGCATAGAGGGCAACGACTCCGCGGTTGGTGTCTTCCAACTCGCGATTCAGGAGCATCAACTCGTCCTGGCGTGACCGTAGTTCCTGTAAGGTCTTCAGCAACTCCTGATTTTGACGCTCAATCTCGCCATAAGGGTTTTCCGGCTCTCTGGCCCGCAAGGTCTGCGAAATCTCGTGGACGGACGTGCCGGTCAATAATCCCACGCCCCGGGGAAGACGCTTCGACATTTCCACCGACGTTCCCGATGGCTGAGACTTGATGCTGAAGTGGTCCATCAGCCGCTTGGTCCCGATGATGCCCATGCCCAGACCGGTTTCCGATCGGTAACGGCCTTCCATGATTTCGTCCAGCTTTTCGATGCCGGGACCGGAATCGCTGACAGACACCTCGAGGTGCTGAGGCGGTTCTGCTCCAACATTGAATGTGACTTTGCCGTCCTTGGCGTAACGGAAGGCGTTGCGCGCCATCTCCGAAGTGGCCGTGGCCAGGCGGATCTGGTCCTGGTTATCGAAGCCCAGCAGCGCCGCCAGTTCTCTGGCTCTTTGCCGGGCTTGAACGACGTCACGTTCGGTGCGCAGCGCGATAGTGAGGATCGGAGCAGACATGGATCAAGAAGCAGCCTTTACCACCACGACGCTGGCATCATCGCGAAGGCGTCGGAAGTCGCGGAACAACGCTCCGCCGATTACAGCCGCGTGCCGTGCCAGAAGACCGGAATACGTTGATAGGTCCCAACGCGACTGCAAGCCATCGGAGTGCATGATCAGGATGCCATCCTTCGGCCATTCCACTTTAAACTCCTGAATCTTGGGAGCAGTCATTCCCAGCGTGCCGTTGTGCGAAACCAGGCTTCGCGACAATTGCTGGCTCAACAGCACTGCACTGGTATTTCCAACTCCGGCGTACGTCAGCGTTCCTTCCACGTTACGAATTTCAGCGATCGCCGCCGCGGCTCCGCGAGTCTTCTTCAGGGCATCGTGAACGTACGACAAAATCTCACCCGGAGAGCGCTCGGCTCGCGCCTGGCACACGGCCAGGGCTTCGTTGGCGGCTTCGGCGGCTTCCCATCCATGACCCAGTCCATCCGCAATCAGGATCAAGGTGCGGTCAGGGCTCTGGTCGAAGGTCCAGGCATCGCCGCAAAGACGTTCCCCCGGATAGGGTACAGTCAGGCCGGCTACCTGCAAATTGTGGTTCGAGGTAACGTCTGAGATCTCGATGAAAACGATAGTGCCGGTGCGCGCCGTAAAAATCTCCATGGCGCTGGCGATACGCTTGATCGCCCCCAGCCCCTCGCCCATAGTGCCAGCCGTGGAAAATCCGTCCTCCATGGCTTGGGTGACGTCGGCGATGCCTGGGCCTTTATCAAGGGCCAGAATGCGCGCTACGGGACCATCATTGCCGGCTATCCCCAGGATGAGGACCTGTCCGCCTCCGCCGTGCAGCAGAACATTGCGCGAGACTTCAGAAGCCAGCAATGCGAACTGGCCGCACTTTACCTCGTCGAAGCCTAGCTTCTCGGCAGTTGCGTTGCCCTTGCGCCTGGCTTCGCCCACGGCACTGGCATCCCCGACGGTCACGTATTCCGAAAGAGTTATTTCCATCGCAATACCGTGATGCGGGTCCCCTTACCCACTTCTGATTCAATACTGAATTCGTTTACCAGGCGCTTGCTGCCGCCCAAGCCCAGCCCCATGCCGGAACCAGTGGTGAAGCCGTCTTTTAGTGCGGCTTCAATGTCCGCAATGCCAGGTCCATGGTCTTCGAAGATCAGCTTGATCCCTGCTTTGGAAAGCCCGTTGACCACTTCGATGGTCATCTCGCCGCCCTGGCCGTGGTCAAGGGCATTACGCGCGAGTTCGCTGGCCGCCGTCACCAGCTTGGTCTGGTCCACCAGACTGAAGCGCAGTTCCGTAGACCACTGCCGCACTTTCTGACGGGCCAGCACCACGTCGCTGGAATTCTTCAGCGGCATCTGTTCACGCTTCAGTGTGCTCATCCCGTGTCCCCAACTGCAGGGTGTTGCGGCTGTTGTATAAAAGCTCCATCCCTGCCTCGACATTAAGAGCCGTACGCACGCCCGGCAACGACATGCCAAGCTCCACCAGCGTGATGGCGACCGCCGGTTGCATCCCGACCACCACGGTCTCCGCGCCCAGGACCCGCGACATGGCCGCGATATTGGCCAACATCCTGCCAATGAAGGAATCCACAATTTCGAGCGATGAAATATCAATCAGCACGCCAGCCGAACCCCAGTCGGAAATTCGCTGGGTGACGTCATCCTGAAGCTGCATCGCCAGCTTGTCGTGCATGTCTACCTGGATGGTGATCAGCAGAAAAGAGCCCATGCGTAGAATCGGGATACGGTCCATTTAGCTCTCCCGGCCGGATGGCATAAAGTTGCCCGTCTGTCCGGCTTCGGGAGTGCGCCGAACCACCATCTTTCCACTCCTCTGTAAAGCCAGCGCAAAAGCATCCGACAGCCGCGCCTTGGTGATGACATCTTCCAGATTGATTCCGAGATGAACGATGGTTTGCGCGATTTGTGGCCTCACGCCGCTTATGATGCACTCTGCACCCATCAAGCGCGCTGCGGTAATCGTTTTCAGCAGATGCTGGGCTACCAGCGTATCCACGGTGGGCACGCCAGTGATGTCGATGATCGCGTATTTGGAGTTGGTCGCTACCACCGTCTGCAACAGGTTTTCCATCACGACCTGGGTGCGTGCGCTGTCCAGCGTGCCAATCACGGGAAGCGCCAGGATGCCGTCCCACAGCTTCACTACCGGCGTCGAAAGCTCCATCAACTCCTGCTGTTGCCGGGAGATCAGGTCTTCGCGGGTCGCCATGAAGGCTTCGGTGGTCAGCATGGAAAGCCGGTCAAGCAGTTCCGTGGATGACCAGATCGCATTGAACAGCTCCTCCTGGTTTCCGCCGAGTTCCTTCCGCAGCGTTTTAAACAGGGGCTGTTTCAGCGACAGGACAAAGGTCGCCGTCTCCGACTGGGTGAAGCCTTGACGCACCCGCGATGCCGAAATTTCCCGCAGCAGGTCTTTAGCTTCGTTCCAGGCAGGCCCGGTAAGATCCACCGACTCGTCGGATTTCACTCCCTTTACCAGGGCACTGAGCAGCGCGCGACTCTGTTCCTCGCGCTCCGTCTTGCTCATCAGATCAGTTCGCTGCACCGACTTGCTCATATTGCTAAGCCAATCGGTGCGAATGCCCTCTTCGTTACGGGAGATTATCTCCGCCAGTTTGCTCATGGATTTCCCCTTAAACTCCGGTCAGATAGAAGACCACTATATTACTGCATCACCTGGACTTGTCACATTACTCGGCAGGAAGGGGTGGGTTAAAACAGACACGTTGTAGTTTTTTGAAATCCTAGGACTTCGAGTCGGTAAAAGGTTCTAACGCGCGTTTCAGTGCGGCTGCCCCTTCCCACTTGGCCACCACCGCGGTCACGTTGAAGAGTTGGCAAAGCTCCTGCTGCTCCTTGCCCAAGGCTGTCCAGATAATCATTGGGATGCAGGAAAGCGCCGGATTGCTGTGCCAAAATCTCAATAACTCGTGACCGCTTTCATACCCCAGATCGAGGTCGAGGATGATGACGTTGGGCTTGGGCTGACCGCCCTCGAGGATGCCGTCCAGGTAGAGTTTGGCTGTGGTGGCCGATACCCGTCCGTCGATTTCGATGAAGTTGAGCGAACGAGCAATGTCAGCGGCAATCTTCAAATCGCTGGGCTGATCTTCAACGATGAGCAGGCGAGTCATAAGGGACCTGTCCACGGCGGCTATGACGTGGATGTTGAAACAGTGAAAAATAACACGAACTCTGGAGTTTATGCAAAAGCCTTTCGGTTCCGCCGCCAGTCGCAGTTAGAAAAACCTCGCCGGTCGCCTGGTCCGCTCGCCTGGTCCGGTGAGATATGGTGCCCGCAGGCCGATTCCTGAGTGGTGGCCTGGCCTGCGAAGTTGTCTTTTGCCGATTAAACGTCGGCCGCGTCGGAGCGATCCGGATGGTCAACCCAGTCCTCGTCGCTGCGCGCTTTCGACCGGCGCGGCAACAACAGTACGGCGCCTTTGCAGGCTGCTTCTTCAGCTTCGCGGGCTAATTCCAAACTCGAAAACTCGTACTCCGCTTCGGCATGCACAACCGTGCTGCCCGACGTGCTGCCATTGGTTCCCGCCGACTCCACTAAACGAACCTGAACAGAAAATGCCATGACTCCTCCGAATGAACGGTTATGAATGCGCTTGTTACAAAAACGGTGTTCGCCTGTCCCGAATACGCCAAGGGCGCCTGCGAGCGCGATTGTACGCTCCGGACCAAGGCTTTTCCGTGATTGCGTACAGAGAAATTACACCATCGGGAGGGTGTGCAAGTCTGAAACCAGCATCACGTCGTCACGTGACCTTCGACCTTGCGAAGCGTACCGGCGGATACATGAAAATCGTTGCCGGAGGCCAGTTAGGATCGACCGCGAAACTGGATGATTCTTCGCCGATCGCGTTTGGAAGGGCGGCCCACAGGCGCGTCTCCAAACTGCATCAGTGTCTTGCGTTCGGCAGCAGCTTGGGCGCGGAGTTCTCGGCTCTCGTCAGACTCGTGATATAGCGTTTGCGCCAGCGGCGCCGGGCCGCGCATTTCACTCAGCAGCAGAACTTCAATCTGAAACTCGCCGCCATCGTTGGTCACGCGCAGCTTATCGCCCACCTTAACCTCGCGCGCGGGCTTGGCCGGCTGCCCATTCGATTGAATCCTGCCCAACTCGCAGGCTCGCGCCGCCAATGCCCGCGTCTTAAAGAAGCGTGCAGCCCACAGCCACTTGTCCATTCGCACCGAGTTCATAGCGGCGTCCCGATCAGAGAAAGGCTATTGTGGCATTTTGCGAGTGAGAATGGCCAAAACGGTGTTTCGCCGCAGCTGGGAGCCGGTGTGCGACTTGAACTTCACCAGTTTGCGGCTGCGACAGGCTTAAGCCAATGCAGTTAGAATTACTGCGCAGCGCCGTAAGGTTGCGACTGTCTGAGGCTGTTTATGTGCAGAAACATCAAGAATCTCTTCAACTTCGATCCGCCGGTGACTCCCGAAGAAGTTCGCGCGGCGTCGCTCCAGTTTGTGAGAAAGATCAGCGGCTTTAGTAAGCCATCCAAGGCGAATGAAGAGGCATGTGCGACTGCGGTCGAGGAAATCGCGGCCGTGGCGACGCGCCTGTTGCGTTCCCTGGAAACCACCGCCGCACCGAAGAACCGGGAAGAAGAAGCGGCCAAGGCAAAGGCACGTTCCGCCCAGCGATTTCCCGCATAAAGTCCATCTGTGCGCAAGCTGCTCCAATCGCTTTGCACATCGCAAACTCTGCCAGTAGAATCGAGCATTGACGGCGTCGCCGAAAATCCATGTCACTGAAGCAGTCGGAAGCCATCGTATTGCGAACCTATCCGCTGCGTGAGGCTGACCTGCTGGTGACGCTTTTCACCCGCAGCGAAGGAAAAGTCAAAGGCATTGCACGCTCGGCGAAGAGGTCCAAGCGGCGCTTCGGCGGGGCGCTCGAGCCGTTGACGCTGGTCCGGGCCTACTACGATGATCGCGAAGGACAGGAATTGGCGCGCCTGGATTCTTGCGACATCCTGGAATCGCCATTGTCGGCCGTAATCGACTATCCGCGAGTGGTGGCGCTGGAACATGTGGCCGAGACGCTGGACGAGTTGTTGCCGGACCGGGAAGCCAACGACGCCATCTTCCGGCTGTCGGTTTCGGTGCTACAGCAGTTGCGCGCCGGTTCCATCTGGATGCCGTTGACCTATTTCCAGCTATGGCTGGTGCGGCTGGTGGGATTTTTGCCGGAACTGGACGCCTGCATGGCCTGCGGTGCGACGTTGAATGGCAGCGGCGCTTATTATCATATACTCGCCGACGGCTTGATGTGCGTACAACACAAGCGGCTGGCGTCGTCGCAACTGGCGCCTGAGTCGCGAACGCTGGCGCGGCAAATGTTTCGGGCGCCGGTGGAAAGCTTCACTGAGCCGGACGTTGAAGGCGCTTTGGCGGCCGAGTCTGCTTCGAAGGCTGCGAAGTCGGGAGCAAAGGCGCAATACAGCGATTTGCGACGCTTGCTGGTGCAGATCATTGAGCGCCACATCGAGAAGAAGTTGATAACCGCCAGCATGCTGGCCAAGCTGTGAACATCGCCGTGCGATACCCAAGCGCCTTGGGCGCGCAACAAGGTAGCCCAGGGCTTCAGCGCTGGGTAACATTCATTAAGGAACGCGAGTCCCTTCGGGGACGCCACAACTAACGGGGGCTTCAGCCCCGCCACAATTTCCGGGACGAACTCATTTGCCTTCCTCCTCCAATCCGCTGACCTTCCAGGAATTGATCCTGCGCCTGCAATCGTTCTGGGCCGAACACGGCTGCGTCCTGCAACAGCCCTACGATGTCGAGGTCGGCGCCGGCACCATGGCTCCGGAAACGTTTCTGCGTGTGCTGGGACCGAAGCCGTATCGCGTCGGCTACACCCAACCTTCGCGACGCCCGGCCGACGGCCGCTATGGCGAGAACCCGAATCGGCTGTTCAAGCACCTTCAGTTTCAGGTGATCTTGAAGCCTCCGCCAGCCAATGTGCAGGAGCTCTATCTTGAGTCTTTGCAGGCAATTGGCGTCGACCTTCGTAAGCACGACATTAAGTTCGAAGAGGACAACTGGGAGTCGCCGACCTTGGGCGCATGGGGCATCGGCTGGCAGGTCATGCTGGATGGACTGGAGATCACCCAGTTCACCTATTTCCAGCAGTGCGGCGGTATTGACCTCGACCCGATCTCGGCGGAGCTGACCTACGGACTCGAGCGCATCGCGGCCTTTCTTCAGGACGTCGACAGCATTTACGACATCACCTGGGTGGTCGATCCCGACGGCCGGCCGGTGAAGTACGGCGAGATTCGTCTGAAGGACGAGCTCCAGTTTTCCGTTTACAACTTTGAGATGGCCGACGTCGCCAAAGCCTGGAAGCACTTCGAGTTGTATGAGTGTGAGTGCAGGGAGTTGCTCGAAAAGATCCGCTTGAATCTGAATTCGTTGACAGACGATGGCCCAGCTGTTCCCGCGGACGTGCTAAGGGATGTTTTCAAGGGGGGAGAAGGCTTCGCGGCTGAAAGAATGCGCGGCCCTATTTTGGCAGCATACGATCTGTGCTTAAAGTGCTCGCACCTGTTTAACATTCTCGATGCGCGAGGGGCTATATCTGTGACGGAGAGGGTTGGTGTCATCGCCCGTGTGCGTGCGCTTGCGGTAACCGTGGCGAAAACTTACGTAGTACAACAGAACTTAGCCGATCGGTTGCTTCGCACCGCTCCTTTTGCTCTCGACGATGACACGCAGAAGCTGTTGGCTGATATGGGATCTTCTCGTTGAAACGGCGTGTGACTTTACTGGTAGGCAGACTGTAGGGCCTGCTCAGTGTGGCGGCAGGTGATAGTCCACTGTTTTAACGCGGGGTTGGGTTTACAAGAAAGAGAGTGGAGCGCGGGCCTACACGGTTTTCGGGTGGAAAACTTGTGTCGTCCCCCAGGGACTCATGATTTTTGCGCACTTAAACCCCGCCCTGAAGGGCGGGGCTACCATCTTTCACGCCCATGGGCGCTCGGCTCAAAGCGGGTTCAGAGTTGACGCGTCGAAGATAGTTTCGGAGAGCCGAACTAGCGAACACGTCTTGCCATGCTTTGCCAGGTTTGTTCGGTCGCTCCCATGTGTCTCGCGTGGCTGTTCACAGATTGTTTTCTGCATCTCGGCGAGTTTTAACTGACAGCTGAGAGCTGACGGCTGATAGCTTCTTTTTTCCTATGCCTGACTTCCTACTCGAAATCGGTACCGAAGAAATTCCTGCACGGATGATCGACAGCGCTCGCGAGGAACTCGCCAAGCGGGTCGGCGACTTGTTGCAACGCGAGCGGCTCGGCCACAGTCCTGCCGTTGAGTCCTATTCCACTCCGCGCCGGCTGGCAGTGCTCGTCTCCGGCGTCTCGCCTGCGCAGCCCGATATCAGCGAGCGGATTACTGGGCCGTCGCTCAAGGTCGCCTATAAAGATGGAGTACCAACGCCCGCTGCCGAAGCTTTTGCGCGCAAGGTTAACGTTCCGGTCACGTCGCTGGAAAAGGTTACGACTCCCAAAGGCGAATACCTGGCGGCTACGGTGCAGAAGAAAGGCCGTCCTGCCGCCGACATTCTGAGTGAAGCGTTGCCCAAGGAGATTGCCGGCATTTATTGGGCGAAGAGTATGTACTGGCGCGGCAAGTCGGCCGAGCGCTTCGTGCGCCCAGTACGCTGGCTGGTGACGCTGCTCGACGGGGAAGTGGTGCCGCTGGAATTCGCCGGCATTCGTGCCAGTGGAACCAGTGAAGGCCATCGCATTCTCTCGTCGGGACCGCTGGCGATACGGCTGCCGGCAAATTATGTTGCGACCCTGGCCGACGGGTCGGTCATCGCCAGTGCGGCCGAGCGCGAGCATCGCATTCGTAAGGCGCTGGACGCTGCAACTCGCGAGATTCCGGGAGCGCGCTGGCGCGAGGACAAATCGCTGCTCGACACGGTGGTGAACCTCACCGAGTTTCCTTCGGTCGTGCTGGGCAATTTCGATCCAGAATTCCTCTCGCTCGCCGATGAAGTACTGGTGACCGTCATGCGCGATCACCAGAAATATTTTGCGCTCGAGGATGCCGCTGGCAAGC
This sequence comes from uncultured Acidobacteriaceae bacterium, assembly GCA_963769235.1. Lineage (GTDB taxonomy): Bacteria > Acidobacteriota > Terriglobia > Terriglobales > Acidobacteriaceae > Bog-257. The sequence continues at coordinate 235,272 of CAVYKW010000003.1, forward strand.
TGCTGCCGCATTTCCTCGCGGTGCTCAACACTTCGGGCGATCCCGATGGACTGATTCGCCATGGTAATGAGCGCGTGCTGCGCGCCCGCTTTAACGATGCTCGTTTCTTTTGGGAGACCGACCAGAAGATTCCGCTGCGCGATCGCGTCAGCATGCTGAAGTCGGTGACCTTTCAGAAGGACCTGGGCAGCTACTTCGATAAGGCGATCCGAGTGCAGCGGCTGGGCAGCCTCATCGCGGAGACAATTCGCAGCGCCGGGGGAACGGTGCGGCCGGGAATCGTTTTCAAGGCTGCTCTACTGTCGAAGACCGACCTGACGACCGAGCTGGTGAAGGAGTTTACTGAGCTTCAGGGCATCATCGGCGGCCTGTATGCGCGCGTGCAGGAGCTTGACCCCTTCATGCCAGAGGCCAATCATGAGGCCATCGCCGACGCCATCTACGATCACTACAAGCCTGAGTCGATGGACGACAGCGTCCCCCGCAGCATTGAGGGCGCTGTACTTGCCATCGCCGACAAGGCCGACAGCATAGCCGGAATGTTTGCGCTGGGTTTGCAGCCGACAGGATCGAAAGACCCGTTCGCGCTTCGCCGCGCGGCTAATGGCATCGTGAAGATCATCGCCGAGCACAAACTTCCGCAGCCGATCGCTAAGCTGTTTGCCGATGCCCGCGCGGAATACGCTGGTTCCGAGGCCGAACGGCGGTTCTCGCGAGAAGTGAACTTCGAAGAAGCGGTGGCGAACTTCATGCGCGAGCGCCTAGAGTTCTATCTGCGCGACGTGCGCGGCTTCGCCTATGACGTAGTGAAGGCCGTGCTCGCCGCCGATAGCGACGATGTAGTCGACGCGATCGCGCGCGCAGAAGCGGTTAGTGAAGTGCGAGGGTCGGAAGACTTTGCCTCGATCTCCGTGGCTTTCAAACGCATCAAGAACATCCTGCGGCAGGCGGGCGAAACCAATAAAGCAATTGCAGAGCAGCTTGATTCGTCGGCTCTCACCGAAGCGGAAGAGAAGCGGCTTGCGGCAGCGATTCCGGAGACCGCCGCTGCCGTGCGCAGGCTGCGCGAAGAGAAGAACTACGCGGGAGCTCTGGCCCAGATCAGCCGTTTGCGCCAACCGGTGGACGCCTTCTTCGACAAGGTCATGGTCATGGTGGACAACGAGAATGTGCGTGCCAATCGCCTGGCGTTGCTACGTGACCTGCTCAGCGAATTTTCGACCGTCGCCGACTTTAGTGAGATCGTCACCGAAGGCAAGTAGTGGAATGCCATGCGACTGACTCACGAAGATCGTGATTGCGAGGAGGGTTTCAGCCCGACTGTTTTCCCATTGTATGAAGGCAGATTCGCCGCTAACGCTCGTAATGACAAAGCCCATGGCAGTTACGTCGCGTGCTCCGGTTGGAAGTCGTAAAGGTCCCGTTGGTTGGGAGTGCGCTCCAGACAGATGAGAGCGCGTTGCAAACAGCTGAGGAGTGCTTTGCGGACTATCGAGGCAGCAAAGAAGAAAACCCTAACCTCCGTGTGCCCCCGTGCTCTCCATGGTGAATTCAGCCTTCGTGAAGCGTCGAGGCATACACTCTGACGCCAAAATTTGTCTACGTTATGGCGCCAACAACAACCCCCATCTTCGCAACAAGCAGCATTGATTTCGGCGTACCATTATCCTTACTCGTTCACAGCAAACCATAAAGGACTTCCCATGAGCACTCCTACTACCGAATTGGCAAAGACGGCAGGCAAAGAGCAAGCCACCAAGTACGTGTACTTTTTTGGCGACGGACACGCCGAAGGCCACGGCAAGATGAAAGACGAACTCGGCGGCAAGGGCGCAGGCCTGGCCGAGATGACCAACGCCGGCTTGCCGGTGCCTCCGGGCTTCACCATCCAGACCGAAGCCTGCCGCGAGTACATACCGAACCACACCGTTTCGAACGAAGTAAATCGTCAGATGGACGAAGCGCTTCGCCGCCTCGAGCAGCTACAGAGACAGAAGCTCGGCGGAGCTGATAATCCGCTGCTGGTCAGCGTGCGTTCGGGCGCGAAGTTCTCCATGCCCGGCATGATGGACACCATCCTTAACCTCGGCCTGAACGACAAGTCGGTGGAAGGGCTGGCCAAGCGCAGCAACAATCCGCGCTTCGCCTACGACTCGTATCGCCGCCTCATCCAGATGTTCGGCAGCGTGGTGCTTGACATCGAGAAGAAGGCATTTGAAGAAGTCTTCGACGGCAAGAAGAAGCAGAAGAAGGCCAAGCTGGATACCGATCTTGACGCCAAGGCATTGCAGGAAGTTATCGCCGATTACAAGAAGGTGGTGCAGAAGCACACCAAGCGTGAGTTTCCGCAGGATCCGCATGAGCAGCTGGTGATGGCGCGCGATGCCGTGTTCCGCTCCTGGCTGAACGACCGCGCCAAGCACTATCGCCGCATTAACAACATCGACGACATGCTGGGCACCGCGGTCAACGTGCAGGCCATGGTCTTCGGCAACCTGGGCGAGACCAGCGGCACCGGCGTCGGCTTCACGCGCAATCCCGCCACCGGCGTTAAAGAGTTTTACGGCGAGTTCCTGATGAACGCTCAAGGCGAGGACGTCGTGGCCGGTATCCGCACTCCGGTACACATTTCCGAACTCGAGAGGATCCAGCCGGACACGTACAACCAGCTACGCGAGATCACCACGCGCCTGGAAAAACACTATCGCGACATGCAGGACTTCGAGTTCACCATTCAGGACGGCCGGCTGTACATGCTGCAGACGCGCAACGGCAAGCGCACCGGCCGCGCCGCCGTTCGTGTTGCCATCCAGATGGTGGAAGAGGGACTGATCAGCAAGGAAGAGGCGATCTTCCGCGTCGAGCCCAACCAGCTGTACGACTTCCTCGTCCCCAGCCTGGATGAAAAAGGCAAGGACATTGAAGTGCTTGCCACCGGCTTGCCGGCATCGCCGGGTGCGGCCGTCGGCCAGATCGTTTTCACCGCCGAGGATGCGGTCGAGAAGTTCAACAAGGACAAGAGTACGAAGCTCATCCTGGTGCGCGGCGAGACCACTCCGGAAGACATTGCCGGTATGGAAGTTGCTGCTGGAATTCTTACTTCGCGCGGAGGTATGACCAGCCACGCGGCTGTCGTGACTCGCGGCATGGGCAAGTGCTGCGTGGCCGGCGCCGGTGATATTGAAGTCGACGAGAAGGCGCGCGTGATGCGCGTCCATGGCAAGACACTGAAAGAGGGCGACTGGATCTCGGTCGACGGCACCACGGGCCGAGTCATTAATGGCCAGCTCAAGACGGTAGCGGCGCGTCCCGACGATCCTGAGCTGCTGAAGCTGATGGGATGGGCCGAGCCTTTCCGTCGGATGGGTGTTCGCGCCAACGCTGACATTCCTCGCGACGCCTTGCAGGCCCGTGCGTTCGGCGCCGAAGGCATCGGCCTGTGCCGCACCGAACACATGTTCTTTGCCGAGGATCGCCTGCCGCATGTGCGGGCCATGATTCTGGCGAGCAACGAGAAGGACCGCCGGACTGCGTTGCGCAAACTGCTGCCCATGCAGCGTCAGGACTTCATCGGCATCTTCCGCTCCATGGACGGCTTCCCGGTCACCATCCGCACCCTCGATCCGCCGCTGCACGAATTCCTGCCGCGTCGCGAGGACTTGATGGTCGACATCGCCAAGCTGGAGATTACCAAGCCGAAGTCGCCCAAGCTGAAAGAAATGCGCACGCTGCTGAACCGCGTGGAGCAGTTGCACGAAGTCAATCCCATGCTCGGCCTGCGCGGCTGCCGCCTGGGCATCACCTATCCTGAGATTACCGAGATGCAGGTACGCGCTATCTTCGAAGCTGCCGTCAAGGTGGCGAAAGAAGGCGTGAAGGTCAAGCCCGAGGTCATGATTCCGCTCACCAGTGGGCTGAAGGAAATGGCCAATCAAGCGGCTATCGTACGCCGGGTTGCCGAAGAAGTTTTCGCCGAGAAGGAGCAGAAAGTCGAGTACCTGGTCGGCACCATGATCGAGCTGCCGCGCGCCGCGCTGCTAGCCGATGAGATCGCCAAAGAGGCTGAGTTCTTCAGCTTCGGGACCAACGATCTGACCCAGACCACGTTTGGCTTCTCGCGCGACGACGTTGGCAAGATCCTGACCGCTTACCTTTCCGAAGGCATCCTGAAGCAGGATCCGTTTGCGGTGCTGGACCGCGAAGGCGTTGGCCAGTTGATGAAGACCGCAGCCGAGAAAGGCCGGGCGACTCGGCCGACCATCAAGATCGGCATCTGCGGCGAGCACGGCGGCGAACCCTCGTCGGTCGAGTTCTGCGCGCAGCTGGGATTCAACTATGTCTCCTGTTCGCCGTTCCGCGTGCTGACCGCGCGCCTTGCGGCGGCCCAGGCAGGAGCAACCGCCGAGCTGAAAATCGAAGGCGGCCGTACGAAGTAGCGTCAGTCAGCAGCGGATAATGCCACGGTGGATCGTGGCGGGAGAGGCTCGGCAATGGCCGGGCCTTTTCTATTGCGGAGGTGTGCGGTAGGGCTGAGGGCGCTGAATCTGTGGGAGGAGAGATCGGCACCCGCTGAGCCACCCAAATTGCAAGGGTTTTCCCGCGGGGCACAAGTAGTCCTTTCGTAACTTGACAACCTACGACCTTGAACTACGCTGGATATGTCGGGTGTAGTGTCTCCGGCGCCACGTCCGGTGCCTTGCGGGTGTTCCGGTTTCGAGGCGCCCGGTTTGCGGATTGGTGACTGCGGGAACGGATCTGTGGTTCGAGGTTGCGCGTGTGCCGTCGCTAAAGCGACTCGGGATTGATTTGGCCGCGCCACCGCGGGCTTACGCCCGCGGCTAAAACAAATCACGCCCTTTGGGCTCCGGGCACAGGGCCAAAACAAATCACGCCCTTTGGGCTCCGGGCGTCTCCAAGAAGGGGGGTGATGGCAGCCATCCCAGGACAGCAGATCGCTCGCTGACCTAAAGAGACTGCGTCGCTGCCTGAACGCAAATTTCGCGATGCATCGTGTTTATGGAATTGCGACCGAGCCAGCCGGGCAGCGGCGAGATTTGTGTTAGCCGCGGGCGTGAGCCCGCGGGGCAGATGGGACAAGTGCACAGCCGCGGACGAGGCGACACGAGGTGGCGACAAAGCCTCCTAAAGCCCGCTCGTGATGGCGAAACACCGAACTGGAACGCTCTGATGTAGATCGCCGGCCCTGGGCAGCAGAACAGAACACTCGACGAGATCGAGAGGAGATGGGAATGAAGATCGACAGCTTTACCAAAGCCGTCCTGGTAGTGATAGCCGTGTTGCTGGCGATGCTGGTTTTTCGGCCCCTGGTGCAGCCGTCTCCGGTGCGGGCACAGATCACCGAGGGGTACCCGTTTTACATCGAGCCGGGCTACACCACCATTCGCAAGCCTGACGGCACAGCGCAGATGTACGGCAAGGTCGTGATAGACATGCGCAGCGGCGATATCTGGGGATTTCCTACGCTCAACCAGCTGCCCTATCCCTCGGACCCAACCACCAGCAAGCCGCCAAAGTCTTCGCCGATGTACCTGGGCAAGTTCATGTTCAGCGAAGCGGTGCGCTAAGGGAAATGAGAATCACCACAGAGGCATGAGAGACACCGAGGCTCTTAGAAAGTGCAGGCAAGAGCCGTTGCCGAAACAGCTTTCTGTCTTTTCCTAGGAAAACCCCGTGTCTCCGTGCCTCTGTGGTGAAATCCCGAGCCTCAAGGGAAACGGAGCTCGCAACCAGTTCTCCGCAACCTTGCGATGCTCGGATGGTTATACTCTTGGGGGAGCGTTCCGTCAGATCTCATGAAACTCGCACGGCTCATTCTGATCTTGTCGATTGCCAGCACACCCACTTGGGCTGCTGGTGGAATCCACCTTCCCGCCGCGCCGGCCCTGCTGGCCACCAGCACCGCCAACAACAATAGCCTGAACGTGAGCGTCAGCGGCAGCGGCTGGGTCGATACCGGTATGGATGTGCAGGCCGGCGATAAGCTGCACATCACGGCGAAGGGAACGGTCAACATGGGTAACAACACCGGCATCACGGCAGCCGGTGCGCAGCGCGGCTGGGTAGATACTCTGCGCGCGCTCACCGTGCCGGGCGCAGGCCGCGGCGCGCTGGTGGGTCGCGTCGGCAACAGCGATGCGGCCACGCCGTTCTTTATTGGCGCGGATGGGACGGTGCAGGCCCCGATCGCTGGCCGGCTGTTTCTCGCTATCAACACCGACTCCATGTCGACGCCGGATGGTAAGTACGAGGTCCACATCGACCGCACCTCTACGGCCGCGGCGACTGCCAGCGGTGCTGCGGCTAGCCAGAGTAATTACGATTTCAAGCCGCTGTTTGCCGAACTCGATTCCAAGCTGCCGTATCGCGTTACCGATAAACCGCAGGGCGGTAATCCGGGCGATCTGGTCAACTTCGTGATCGTCGGAACCCAGGACCAGGTGACGACTGCATTGAAAGATGCCGGCTGGATTGTCGCCGACAAGACCGACAAAGACGCAGTGGTGAGCGCTCTGATGGCGACCTTGCAGAAGAATGTCTACGTGGCCGTACCCATGAGCATTCTCTACCTGTTCGGCCGGGCCCAGGATTTTGGCTACGAGCGTGCCGAGGCCGTGATGGTGGCGGCGCAACGCAATCACTTCCGCATCTGGCAGGCAGCTTTCAAGACTCCGCAAAACCAGCCGCTGTGGGTGGGAGCCGGCACACACGACATCGGCATTGAACGCGATCAGCGTTCGGCCAACGCCATCACGCATAAGATCGATCAGGACGTGGACAACGAACGCGACTTTATTGGCGCAACTTTGCAGCAAGCCGGTCAGGTGCTGGCCATGTCGTACATGACGCGCGCCAATCCCATCACCTCGACCAAGACGGCCACGGGCGGCGAGATCAAGTCCGACGGTCGCGTGCTGGTGATCGTGTTGAAGGGGGCAGGGAAGTAGATTGCCGAAGTTTCGCAGATCGCGATAAAAGTCGACCGCTGGCAGAGTTCATCAGAATTCGCACTCTTGCTAAGCCTGAGAAAACATTACTCTGCATGAGCGAAAAAGAGGCGAGCGCCTTGCAGCGTCGCCTCCAAAAGGATAAAGCTCTTAAGCCGCGCGGCGAGACTTAGTCTTTTTCTTCACCCCAGTTGGTTGCGGACGTTGCCGCTGCTGCGATTGTTCCCCTTCCTCTTCTTCTTCCTCGGACTCACCTTGGTTCGCCGTCAGGTTAATTTCTTCGGCGAGTTCGGTGAGCTTCTGATCGGTCTCTTTCTCTTCCTCCAGCGTTTGCCGCAGCAAATCGGCATGTTCGGATTCGCCCAGCAAGTCGGCATAAGCTGCAACCGTTCCGTACGCAGCGATCTCGTAATGTTCGACGCGTTGCGCGGCCGAGATGAGAGCTGCATCCATCACTTCTTCTTCGAAGTCCTCGCCCATGATTTCCGAGCCTTCGTTCACCAGACCTTCCATGCCCAGGCACTTCTTGCCGCCTGGCTTCTCGCCCAGCATGCTGAAGATCTGCTCCAGACGTTCAACGTGTCCCTTGGTCTGTTCCAGATGCTCTTCAAAGCCCTCCTGGAGTTCTGGCGATGTGGCAGCCTTGGCCATCTTCGGCAAGGCCTTGGTAAGTTGTTTTTCGGCGCTGTAAATGTCTTTTAGCTCGTCGACGTAAAGTTCGCGTAGTGAATCCTTAGTCATGTTTATCCCCTTGAAATATGCGCTGGCGCGCTGAATCCCAAACCCTGTTTTCATACGCCTGATTGCGGCGCGAGTCTAGAAGCTTGCCAGGGTTCAAGAGGTTAGTTGCGCCGAGTCGTCGACGGGATTGTTCAAGCCACGCAGGAACCGAAGGAATTCGTTGCAGGTAGCTGCGGTGGAAGTCAGAGGGCCCGAAGATGGCGCTGGAAAGTGGGTTGCTGCTAGCAGAGCCACCGAGCGAGAGACTCACGCCACATAAAAATATCCCTGGTCGCGTGACCAGGGATTGCGAATGCTTTGCTACATTGACGACATTCTGGTCGAATCTCCGCTCGATCCAGAGTTGCCGTCCAGCTTAGAAGGTCGACAGCGCCGTACCTGGTTCGCGCCAGGTGTAAGACCCCAGCGTCTTGAGGTAGTTGCCGCGCAGGAATGCCGTTGGATTCTCGACGTTGACCATGCTCATGCAGCCGCGCATCTGGCGCACGGAAACGTACTCGTGCTCGTCCATCCAGCTCTCCATGCCGGCTAGAACAACGCCAATGTGCTCGATACCGTACTTCAGGAGTGCTGAAGTCATCATAGTCACGTGAGCTCCGGCCATCATGCATTTCAGCACGTCGCTGGAATCGTGCACTCCGCCGGTGATGGCGATGTAGGTCTCGACCTGGTGGTAGAGAATGGCTGCCCAATGAAGCCGGAGGCGCAGTTCGTGCGGGCTGCTGAGCACCAGGTTCGGTGTGACCTCCAGTTCCTCAAGGTCGAAATCGGGTTGATAGAAACGGTTGAAGATCACCACGCCATCGGCGCCTGCTTGCGACAACCGCTTACAGAAGTTGGCGCAGGAGGTGAAGTAGGGCCCGATCTTGACGGCAATCGGAATCTTGACGCTGCGGCGAACCGCCCGCACCAGGTCGCAATAGCGCGTTTCCAGGTCGTCGGCCGTCAGCGCCGAATCGGTGGGAACGTCGAAGATGTTGAGCTCGAGCGCGTCCGCACCGGCTTCCTCCATGTATTCGGAGTAGCGCACCCATCCGCCCGGCGAACGGCCATTCAAGCTGCCGATAACCGGAATGGTCACCGCCGACTTGCCTTTGTGCAGCAGCTCGAGATAACGGTCAGGGCCGACGTGATACTTCTGCATGTCGGGCAGATACGATGTGGCCTCGGCGTAGCTGTTGACGCCAGACTCCAACGCGTTGTCGATGTTCTCGCTCTCGGCCTCAATCTGCTCTTCCATCAGCGAATACATCACGATGGCAGAAGCGCCGGCATCTTCCATGCGAGCGAAGTTCTCCAGCTTCTCCGTCAGCGGGGAGGCTGATACCACGATGGGATTCCGCAGCTTCAATCCCAGATAAGTTGTTGATAGGTCGATCATCATTTCCTCGCTGTGGTTAAGCTTTCTCGAAGTTCATGGACGCCATGTGCTGATACAGCTTCCAGCGTTCGTTGACATTTTCTTGGGCAGCCTGCAACAGCTTCTTGGCTTCCTCAGGATTGCTATTGACCAGCATGGTGTAGCGCGTTTCGTTGTAAATGTATTGCTCCAGCGGAATGCTCGGGGCACGCGAATCCAGGACGAATGGATTCTTGCCTTCTTTGGTCAGAGTCGGGTTGTAGCGGAACAGCGGCCAGTGTCCGGAAGTTACCGCCGCCTTCTGCTGATCGATGCCGTGGACCATGTCATAGCCGTGGGCGATGCAGTGGCTGTAGGCGATGATGAGCGATGGCCCATCGTAGGCTTCGGCTTCCAGGAAGGCTTTCATGGTTTGCCCATCGTTGCCACCCATGGCGATGTGCGCGACATAGGCGCGGCCGTAGTTGATGGCCATCATGGCAATATCTTTTTTCGGAGTGCGCTTGCCGCCGGCGGCAAACTTCGCTACGGCACCCAGTGGTGTCGACTTCGACATCTGACCGCCGGTGTTGGAGTAAACCTCGGTGTCAAGCAACAGGATGTTGACGTTGGCGGTGGAGGCCAACACGTGATCGAGGCCGCCGTAGCCGATGTCGTAGCCCCAGCCATCGCCGCCCAGGATCCAAACGCTTTTCTTGACCAGTTCGTCGGCCACAGCCAGCAGGTCGCGAGCCGGAGCAGACTTATCGTTGGCCAGCTTCGCTTTCAAAGCTTTCACCCGCTCGCGCTGGGCAAAAATGCCTTCTTCCGTGGACTGGTCAGCGGTGAGAATCGAGGCTGCCAGTTCATCACCGATGCTCGAGAACAAGCGCTCGACAAGCTCTTTGGCGTACTGGTTCTGCTTGTCGACTGCCAAGCGCATGCCCATGCCAAACTCGGCATTGTCTTCGAACAGCGAGTTGGACCAGGCTGGCCCGCGGCCTTCGTTGTTGGTGGTGTAAGGAGTGGTCGGCAGGTTGCCGCCGTAGATCGACGAGCAACCGGTGGCGTTCGCGATTAGCGCCCGGTCGCCGAACAAGCGAGTCATCAGCGAAACGTAAGGTGTCTCGCCGCAACCCGAGCAGGCGCCGGAGAACTCAAACAGCGGCTCCAGTAGCTGCGCGTCTTTTACCTGACCATGGGAAAGCTTCTCGCGCGACAATTCGGGGATCGACAAGAAGTAATCCCAATACTCGTTGTACTTCTCGCGCAGCGGCGGCTGTGGTTCCATGTTGATGGCCCGATGCTTGGCTTCGCTCTTGCTCTTGGCCGGGCAGATGGCCACGCACAGTCCGCAACCTGTGCAATCCTCGGGAGCAACTTGCAGGGTGTATTTCAGGTCAGAGAATTCGCGCCACTTGGGCGTCGCGGTCTGGAAGCCCTCAGGCGTGTGGTTGATGCTCTTGGGATCGTAAACTTTGGCGCGGATCACAGCGTGCGGGCAAACCATGACACACTTGCCGCACTGAATGCAGAGCTGCTCATCCCACACTGGAATTTCCAGGGCGATGTTGCGCTTCTCCCACTTTGTGGTACCGGTCGGGAAGGTGCCATCGATGGGCATGGCGCTGACAGGAATCTGATCGCCATCGCCAGTGATCATGAGTGCTTCCACGTTGCGCACGAAGTCAGGAGCGTTAGCAGGTACGGCCGGACGCATATCAAACTTCGCCGTGACCGATTGCGGGACTTTCACTTCGTGCAGATGCTCGAGGGCCGCGTCGACGGCAGCGAAGTTCTTGCGCACGATGGATTCGCCGCGCTTGCCGTACGTCTTCTCGATGGAGTGCTTGATGGCTACGATGGCCTCTTCGCGTGGCAAAACGCCGCTGATGGCGAAGAAGCAAGTCTGCATGACGGTGTTGATACGGCCGCCCATGCCTGCCGCCCGAGCGACGTTAACCGCGTCGATCACGTAGAAGCGGAGCTTTTTCGCAATGATGGATTGCTGCGCGGCTCGAGGCAGATTGTCCCAGACTTCATTGGGTCCGAAGGGGCTGTTGAGGAGGAATACGGCCCCCGGATCGGCAGCCTTCAGGACATCCAACCGCTCCATGAAGTTGAACTGGTGGCAAGCCACAAAGTTTGCGCGGGAGATGAGGTAGGTCGAACGAATCGGTTTTTTGCTGAAACGCAGATGCGATGTAGTGACTGCTCCCGACTTCTTGGAGTCGTAGACGAAGTAGCCTTGCACGTTTAGCTCAGTTTCTTCGCCGATAATCTTGATGGTGTTCTTGTTCGCGCCCACCGTGCCATCGGCGCCTAGTCCGAAGAACATCGCGCGCACCGTTTCGGTCGGCTCGGTCGAGAACGTGCCGTCGTAGTTGAGACTGGTGTGGGTGATATCGTCCACGATGCCGATGGTGAAGTGATTCTGCGGCGTCGGCTTGGCAATTTCCTCAAAAATGCGGGTGGCCATCGCGGGCGTGAACTCTTTAGACGACAGGCCGTAGCGCCCGCCGACAACCTTGGGGAAGCTGGCCATTGGAGCTTTGCCGGCGGTAAAGCCTTCCGTGAGAGCGGTGATAATGTCCTGGTAGAGCGGCTCGCCGATGGCGCCGGGCTCTTTCGTGCGGTCGAGAACGGCGATGCTCTTTACGGTCGGTGGCAACGCTTGCAGGAAGTGCTCGACGGAGAACGGCCGCATCAGGCGAACCTTCAGCATGCCGACTTTCTTGCCTTGGGCAGTGAGATAGTCAACCGTCTCGTGTACCGTCTCGGCGCCAGAGCCCATCGCGATGACAACATGTTCGGCATCGGGTGCGCCTTCGTACTGGAAGAGGCGATATGCACGACCGACGATCTTGGCGAACTTGTCCATCACGTTCTGCACGATTGTCGGACAAGCCAGGTAGTACGGATTCACGGCTTCGCGGCCCTGGAAGTAAACGTCGGGGTTCTGAGCCGAGCCGCGCAGCACCGGATGATCAGGCGAAAGAGCGCGGGCACGATGTGCGTGCACCAGTTCGTCGTCGATCATGGCGCGTAGATCGGCGAGGCTGAGCTGCTCAATCTTGGCCACTTCGTGCGAGGTGCGGAAGCCGTCGAAGAAATGCAGGAACGGAATACGGGACTCCAGGGTTGCAGCGTGCGCGATCAGCGCCATGTCCATCGCTTCCTGAACCGAATTGGAGGACAGCAGCGCGAATCCAGTGGGCCGGGCGGACATCACATCCTGGTGATCGCCGAAGATGGAAAGCGCCTGGGCGGCGATGGCGCGGGCGGCGACGTGAATGACTGCCGGGGTCAACTCGCCGGCGATCTTGTACATATTCGGAAGCATCAGCAGCAGACCCTGCGATGAGGTAAAGGTGGTGGCTAGAGCTCCGGCCTGCAAGGCGCCGTGCAGCGCCCCGGCGGCTCCGCCTTCACTCTGCATCTCGATGACATTGGGGATGCTGCCCCAGATGTTTTTCTTGCCGACGGCGGACCACGCGTCGGAAGATTCGCCCATGGGCGAGGAGGGAGTGATGGGATAAATGGCGGCGACTTCGCTCACCTGGTAGGCCACGTAGGCGACTGCTTCGTTGCCGTCCAGGGTTACTTTAATTCTGGGCGTTATGCCTCCGGCAGCCGGATCGCCTTCCGGCGAGGGCTGGGTCGGGGCTTCGCTCACCGCCGATGAATTGGTATGAAGGGTGGCGGTGGACGAAGCAGAACAATCCGTTGTTTTCACGTCTTTTTCCCCCAAGACCGCGCAAAGGCACGGTCGGTTATGAACTTACAGCTAGTAATGTTCACGATAGGCGGGAGATGACGTGGGGGGCTGTGATGGTAGTACTGCCAAGTCTGTGACGCCGGTCACATACAGCAGTTTGCAGGTGTGGAAGAAAACGCGGTTCGGCTTGCGTTCCCGATTTGTTTCCTATCACCTATCTTGCCGGCACACGTCACTGACGTTTGTTGCATCGGACGCTGTTTTCTCTAATCTGGCGCGCAGCTGAACGGCCGGTGACGGCTGTTCTATGTTCCGGCGGTGGTCATGGCGGGAGCGGCCGTTTTCAGCTTTACCGCGATGTCGATAAAGGCTAGCGCTGCCCGGCTAAGTGCCTTGTCTTTGCGGAAGACCAGCGCCAGATCGCGCTGAATGGCGGCATCCGACAGGGTGACGGCAGCCAGCACCTTGGCCTTTAAGTCTTCCACTACGTTTGAACGCGGGATGAAGCCCACTCCCACCCCCACCGCAACGAAGCGCTTCATCAATTCGCTCGAGTCCAGTTCCATGGAGACGATCGGCTTCAGGCCGCGATCGTGGAAGAGAGTTTCCAAAGCGTCTCGCGTACGCCCTAGTTTAGGCAGCAGCAGCGGATAGTCCACAACCTCGGCGACTGTGGCCTTGGACCGTCGGGCGAGAGGGTGATCGGGCGGAGTGATAACCACCAGTTCGTCGCGATGGATTGGCACTACGGTCAGGCGCTTATCGTTGACCGGCAGCGACACCACGCCGAAGTCGCACGAATTCTCGATGATGGCCTCCAGGATTTTGTTATGCTCCTGCCGCTTGATGTTGACCGCCACATCCGGATACTGGCGCTTGAAGTCGGCGAAGACCTCGGGCAGGATGTGCAGGCAGGTGCCTTCGTTGGCCGAGACCACGATTTCGCCGCGTGGTATGCGATGCATTTCGGCCAGCGCGATGAGGACCACGCGACGCTGTTCCAGCGTGTCTTCTGCATACTTCTGGAAGACCTTGCCCGCAGCCGTGACCGCGACTTTGCCGCCGCTGCGGTCCAGAAGTCTAGCGCCCACCTCTTCTTCAAGCGCACGGATCTGCGAGGAAATGGCCGGCTGGGTGCGAAAACGCCTCTCCGCCGCTCGCGAGAAGCTGCTGAGCCGCGCTACTTCGAGAAACGTTTCCAGCTGATCGAAATCCATAAGACAAAAGCAGCCGTTCGCAATTAGCCGTTAGCACTTGGTGCCCGTCGCGCTCTGGCGTTACTAGAGCATGTTTTCCGGAAACTGTCATCTTGCGCGGGGGCCTGGAGTAAATCCAGGTCACCGGTAAGGTGTCGACAAGGCCATAGCAAACCTTCTGTCGGCAGGACGGCGACGGTTGTTATTCGGCAACATACTGCTTCTTGATCTCGACTACTCCGCTGGTACCAGGTGCGTTGGCGTCGGCGTCCCTCGGTCCTTTCGGGGCGCCTTCGCGCATTTTCGCACTCATCTCCTCGATCACGATCTCCAGCACTGGTGTGGCGTCCAAATGGGATTTCGGCGCGAGCGCATAGTCTCGGCCGGCGGTGCGGCCAGGAAAATAACGTGACGTCATCGCCGCGAACATTGTCTGCTTCACGTTATCGTCTTCCACTAGAGTCGCATGTCCGAAACACATCACGCAGCGGTAGTTCGCGGAGTGATAGCGTGCGTCCCGCGAGTACACCAGCCCGTCGACCTCGGTGACAGTCGCACAAACCGGCACGCCGGTTGCGAGGTGCTGAATCAAGCGGCTCGACAGACCGCCGTGCACATAAAGCCGGTCAGGCTGATCGACGGCGTAGTGGTACAGCATGGGAATGACGTAAGGGCGGCCATCCTGCTCAAAGCCGACGTGGGCAACCGAGCCCTGCGCCAGAAATTCCTGGGCGCGATCGGGTACATTGCGTTCGGCATGCTGGCGGATAGAAGTGTTCCAGGCGGGCGTAGCTGCGGTCTTACTCATGTTGGGCTCCGATTGCTCGCATGGAATCATCGCTCATAACCGGCTCCAAGAAAAGGTCTGCTTTTCGCCATGCGGGTCACGGAGATTATCAATTTTAAAATACTGAGGCTGGCGTCGCGATGGAGTTAAGTCTGCGATGACGGAAAGCTGTTCGCAATTCTGCAATTCAAGATTTGACTCTTGTCCGTGCGCTCCGTACCTCTGTGGTGAAGAAGTACGTTCGTGGTCTGGGATAGACGCATGTGTCGCATCTCCGCCAAAAAAATAAGGCACGGGGAAAGGAGTAAACCCGTGCCTTGGCGCGCCGGTTAGTGCGCTCTGCTAATGCAAACCTAGTCGTGCATAGCGTTGAGGTGTGGATGCTCGACATGCGCATGTCCGCAACCTAGCGGGCACTCGCCTAGAATCGGCCGGCAGAAAGGATCTTCGCCCACTTCGATCACCGCTGGCGGAACCTTTATCTCGGCGAACTGTTCTGCCTCGGTGGAGTGTTGCAGCGCCGACAGAGACGACTTGCCGCTGGCGATCACCTGGGTCACTTCGTCGAAATATCCAGTCCCGACGAAGCGCTGGTGCTTCACTGCGGAATAGCCGTGGCTGTACTCGCGCGCGAATTCCTTCTCCTGCAATCGTGAGTAGGCGGTCATGCCGGCGTCTTTATAGGCACGCGCCAACTCGAACATGCTCAGGTTGAGGGCGTGGAAGCCGGCCAGGGTGATGAACTGGAACTTATAGCCCATCTCGGCCAGCGCCGGCTGGAAGCGCGCAATCGTTGCGTCGTCCAGCTTCTTCTTCCAGTTGAACGACGGCGAGCAGTTGTAGGCCAGGAACTTGCCGGGATACTTCGCGTGAATGGCGTCGGCAAAGCGTTCGGCTTCTTTCAAGTTCGGCTCTGAAGTCTCGCACCAGATCAGGTCGGAGTACGGCGCATAGGCGAGGCCGCGCGCGATGGCCGAATCCAACCCGCCATGAATGGCATAAAAGCCTTCAGGCGTGCGTTCGCCGGTACAGAAGATGCGGTCGTAAGGATCGATGTCGCTGGTCAGCAAATGCGCGCTGTTGGCGTCGGTACGCGCCAGGACGAGTGTGGGCACTCCGAGAACGTCGGCAGCCAGCCGCGCCGCAACCAGTTTTTGCACGGCTTCCTGTGTTGGCACCAGAACTTTACCGCCCAGGTGACCACACTTCTTCGCCGACGACAGCTGATCCTCAAAGTGCACGCAAGCCGCGCCCGCCTCGATCATCGACTTCATCAACTCGAAGGCATTGAGCGTTCCACCAAAGCCCGCTTCCGCGTCAGCGATAAGAGGGGCGAACCAGTTCACGCCGTTCTTGCCTTCAGAGTGATGGACCTGGTCGGCACGCATCAACGCGTTATTCAACTTGCGGCACAGATTCGGTACCGAGTCGGCAGGGTAGAGGCTCTGGTCGGGATACATTTGCCCCGCATTGTTCGCATCGGCCGCAACCTGCCAACCGCTAACGTAGATTGCCTTCAGGCCGGCGGACACCATCTGCACGGCCTGGTTGCCGCTCATCGCACCCAGGGCGTTGACGTAACTCTCGTTGTTCAGCAGATCCCACAGCCGTTCAGCACCCAGGCGGGCTAGCGTGTATTCGATGCGAAGCGTGCCGCGCAGGCGGATCACATCTTCCGGAGTGTAAGGGCGAGTGATGCCGTTCCAGCGGGAATCGGACTTCCAGGATTTTGCCAGCTGCGCTGCGGATTCATGAGCCACCATGCTGAGATCTCCTCTCGGGGGAAGCGTTTGAGTAGGGGTCGAACCAACGGCTTGTTTCGGCTATCGGCTGCAAATCTTCAGGGCCCTGCCAGAACCGGGATGAACTTTGTGTGTTCAATATGCTGAACGTTCATTCCGTATAGTGGCCACACAATAGCGGGCTTGGATACCGTGTGGCAAGAGTACTGTTCAGTATATTGAACATTAATTCATAATTATGTACGATGAGATCGGATTCTTTCGTAGGTAGACTGGTTGCCATGCCCCCTGAAAACGATAGTTCATCGACCGCCGTGGAACGTACACTGCTGATCCTAGAAGCCGCCGCCCAGCGCGAGGGAGGAATGTCGAACGCGGAATTCAGCCGTAAGCTGAAGATTCCAAAGAGTTCGGCCAGCTACATCCTGCGCACCCTGGAGCAGCATGGTTATCTGCGTCGCAACGGAGAGGACGGCAAATATCAACTGGGAATGAAGGTGCTGACTCTGTCGCGCGCAGCACTGGGTGGCGTGGACGTACGCGAGGTGGCGTTGCCGGTTATGCGCCACTTGGTTGATCGCATCCATCTCACCACCCATTTGGCCATCATGGATCACGCCGAGGCGGTTTACGTCGAGAAGGTAGAAGCCCCCGGTTTCATCCGCGTCAATACCTGGATTGGCCGCCGCATGGAAGTGCATTCGACGGCTGTCGGCAAAGCGTTGTTGGCTTTTCTGGACGAGAAGGAGCGCGACGCGATCCTGCGCAAACGCGGCCTGAAGAAGCTGACCACCCACACCATCACAACGCTGCCTCGTCTCATTCAGGAACTGGACCGCGTACGGCTGGCAGGGTATGCGGTGGACGATGAAGAAAACAGCTTGGGAGCGCGTTGCGTGGGCGCGCCAGTCTTCAACAGCGAGGGACGCGTCGAGGCCGCCGTGGCTTCGACGGGCACCATCAACGATGTGCCCCGCGATGCCGTGGCACACATCGCCGATATGCTGAAGGAGGCGGCACGCCGCATCTCTCACCAGATTGGTTATCGTGGCCCGTATCCGAAGCTGGTAGATAGTGAATAGACGATGGTGATGAAAGCGCTTGCCGGCGTTACGTAGTTGATGGGTGCGGTGATCCCTGTGCTTTCGGTATAGGGATGTCCTTCCCGAGCACAGCGAAGGCATCAAGCGAACGGCATATCAGCCAAGATTTCGTTGCAATTCCGCTGCAACAATTGGGTGGAGCTCACCTAACGTGAGTGCGTAGTCATCGATGGAGATTGTCCTGGTTGAGATGCAAGCCCTGCATAAGATAGGCCAGCAGGACTTTTTACTGTACCTTGGCCCTCAATCTCTATAGACGTTCTCATCGACAATCGAAGTTTGTTGCAACGAGTAGCACGTAGCTTAGTTGAGGCGGTCTCGCTGAGAGCAAAGCCATGCTGACTGCACTTGAATCCGATATTCCCGCGTTGTAGCATTTCTCGCGCTTCTCTTTCAGCCAGCCAAGGATCAACTGACATGCATTTTCGTTGGGCGCTTTTTCTGCTGGGCATCGCCGCGATTTTTCCGCTGTTGTGCTTCGCCGCGAACAAGCCTACCGGCAACGGGTCGCCATCCATCTTTGTCATCACCAATGACGACAACACGTTGCTTAACAACACCAGCTTTTACCTCGCCGGCGAGAATCAGCAAGGCCCTGCTTTGGCTCTGCAAAACGTGCTGGGGATTAGTGGGCGTGGAATCGGCGGCGGGTTCTTCGGCACGCCGCGCGTGGTGTTGTTATCTAGCGGTTCGGCCGAATGCTTATATGCTTCGAATGCAGGCACCAATAACATCTCGACGGTCAATATTTCGTCGCAACAACTCGTCGGATTCTTTGCTGGAGGCCCTCACGACAAAGGTGCCGGCAACGGTATCGGACTCGCCGTCAATGGCAGCTACTTGTACGCGGGGTTCACAACGTCCAACACGATCGCGACCTTCGCCGTCATGCCGGGCTGCGAGTTATCGTTTCTGGGCGACACCACGGTCGCGGGTCTGAACGGCGGCTGGATTGGAGGAATGGCAATTCATGGCAACCTGCTGGTTGTCGCGTACGGAGACGGCTCCATTCAATCCTTCAATATCTCTGGCGGAACGCCCATTTCCAATGACGATGAACAAAATGCCACGGGTTTCGCCGGCGCTTACTTTCCGGAGTCTGTAGACATCACCCAAGACGGGCGCTATGCCATCTTCGGCGACGCTGCCCTGTTCACTACGGTTGAGGTTTCTGACATTTCCTCCGGCAAGCTGACCCCAACCACGATGTACATCCTTGGCACCACCATGAATGCCGTCGGCCCGGGTAACAACTCAGCCAGTGTCAGGCTCAGTCCGGACGAGTCGCTGCTTTATATCGGCAACAGTCAGGGAGGCTCCGTAACCGCAGCATTCTTCAATTCACAAACCGGCAAGGTTTCTCCCGGATGTGTTTCCAAAGTGATGAACGGTTTCTACAATCCGTGGGCCTACGTGGGATCGGTGGTGACCCGGGATACAACCGGCTCCGGTGGTGTGCTGTACGTGGCAGAATTTGGATCCTCGATTGGCATCCTGGAGGTCGCCTCCAATGGAGTGAGTTGCAGCCTGAAAGAATCTCCAAATTCTCCCGTGGCAGACGAGTCCAGCAGCGGACTGCTATCGATCCAGGTATTTCCGCCACGTCCCTTCTGAAAAGGCGTCAGCGAGTTCACGAGCTTAGGGAGCCAGAATGTACGTAACACTAAGATTTTTTTTATTGCTGATGGCGGTCGGAGCTTTCGTCAGCAATGCTTCGGGGCAGTCCATCTGTCCGACGCGGCCGTCGCCAGGAAGCCCGGTGCTAAATCCGCTAGACCTTTATAGTCAGAACGGCGTGTTGACTGTCAATCTTCTGTTGCAGAACCAGAAGCAGAATGATGGTTTTATGCACTACTGCTATATCTACATGTACCAGGGGCAACAAGTCGAAGCTCCAACTCTGCGCCTTAATCCCGGCGACCAGCTAATTCTTAACCTGACCAACAATATTATGTCGCCCTATGACCGTTATGGAGCTGCGCGAAAGCCGCCGATGGAAATGACGCACAGCATTCCAATGTCTCCTGGCGTCAAGAGTCCGGACGATCCTTGTAGTGGGCAGGAAATGATGCCCGGCTCCACCAATATTCATTTTCATGGCATGAACATTTCTCCGGTTTGTCATCAAGATGATGTGATTAACACCATCATTCAGTCAGGCGACCCGGCGTTTCAATACAACATTCAAATCCCGCCGAATGATCCGCCTGGGCTGTTCTGGTATCACCCTCACGTGCATGGCAACACCACGACCCAGGTCGAAGGGGGAGCTGCCGGAGCCATCATCATCGAAGGCACTCTGCAAGGCACGCAAGGTCTTCCGGAACGCGTGATGGTGATCCGTCAACAATTCAACAACCCTGATTCCTGGTTGCCGGGGCCAAACGAACTCACCGTCAACTTCCAGCCTGCGGTCTATCCTGGAGAGCCTCTGCCGATCGTCAATGTTCAAACCGGGCAGGCTGAGTTCTGGCGGGTGGTGAACGCAACCACGCAGGCGTTCCTGTCGCTGCAAATTCAGTTCGGCACAATGCCGCAGCAGTTAGAGGTGCTTGCGCTCGATGGCGTTCCTGTGCAATCTCCGATTACCGAGACTACGATCAACATTCCGCCGGCCGGGCGTGCGGAGTTCATTATGCCTGGGCTCCCAGCCGGACAGTCGGGCACCTTCCTGACTACCGGATTCAACACGGGAGTCGTAGGCAATCCTAATCCGGCTCAACCACTGGCGACCATCGTGGCAGGCGGAAGCGCAAAAGTTCCGCCGCCAGCGAAAAACGCCACCAAGCCTCCGGCCGAACCGCAACGCTTTGCCGGACTCGCCACTCAGGTTCCTACCACCACGCGACAGCTGTACTTCTCGGAGCAGACCATCGGCAGCAACGGGCCCACGCAATACTTCATCACTGTCAATGGACAAAAGCCCAAGGTCTTTCAGATGAACGACCCTCCGGCGATCACGACCAACGTTGGAGCGGTAGAAGATTGGACGGTAGAGAATCGCGCTGGAGAGGCACATGCTTTCCACATCCACCAGATTCACTTTCTGGTAATGGCGATCAATGGCGTGCCCGTGCCGAATCCAGAGCTACAGGATACCTTCACGATCCCGGGATGGAGCGGCCAAGGGGCCTATCCGAATGTTACATTGCGGATGGATTTTCGCGACCCTAACATCGCCGGGACCTTTGTTTATCATTGCCATATTCTCGATCACGAGGACGGAGGAATGATGGAGAAGATCAAGGTCAATCCTGCGAACTGAGGTTATCGAGGTAGCAGGGAACGGCGAGGTTGCCGTGTTTTATTTGAAGCAGAACTGAACGTCAAGAAAGGCATCTCCAGGGAACCTTGAGCGGTGCTGCCGCCGGTCCCGAGGCAGTCCCACGGGCGGTGCTCGATATAATGCCTGCATGTACACCCCTCAGGCTGGAATCTTTGCTCTCGGAACCTCTTCTCACGCGTACCTCGAGTTAGACGTTCTGGACGCGAAAAACAATAAGGCATTCGCAGCTACAATCGCCTCTATCCGAGAACCACGAACCACCACTGGGGGAGTGAACTTCGTCATCGGCTTTCGGCCTGAGCTCTGGCACGACATTGTTCCCGACGATGCGCCCGCGGGGGTGCAGGGTTTCAATCAAGCGATCCAGGGCATCGAAGGCTTCGTTATGCCCAGCACGCAACATGATGCCCTGGTATGGCTGTCGGGCAGCGCTTACGACGTTATCTTCGATATGGCTCGTTCAGTCATTCACGACCTCGCAGGTCAAGCCTCGCTGGGAGAAGAAACGTCGAGCTGGCCTTACCGGCACGATCGCGATCTCACCGGCTTCATCGATGGCTCGGAGAATCCCACGCTGCTCGACGCCCCGGCCGAGGCGCTCTTGCCTGAAGGAGTTCCCGGCGCCGCAGGCTCCGTCCTGTTGCTCCAAAAGTGGAAGCACAAGGTAGCTGAGTGGGAAGCTCTGCTGGTCGATCAGCAGGAGCACATCATGGGACGTACCAAGCTCGATAGCATCGAACTCGAGAACAAGCCGGCGGATTCGCATGTCGCTCGCACCGATCAGGATGAGTTCGGGCACATCTTTCGTCGCAACATGCCCTACGGAACCGTCGAGGACCATGGCACCATGTTCGTTGGATTCAGCGCCGACCAGACGCGGCTCTCCAGAATGCTCGATAGCATGGCAGGCCTGATCAACGGTGCGCGCGATGCGCTCACTCGCTATACTCAGCCGCTGACCGGCTCTTACTATTTCGTACCTTCGGTCGAGAGTTTGTTGCGTTTGCGAGTAGAAGACTGTACAGACACCTCTGCGACCTAATTGACGGCGTGTGGCCGCTGCTCGGCCGACGCAGGAAGTCTGGTTACGAATTATGCGGGGACGACACCGCCATGCTTACTTTTCTTAGAAGTCGTCGTCCAATTCAATGACCTCCCCAGGTGAACTCGGAGTACGGCCGGAAGTTTAAGGTACTGTCGTTCGCCGGCCAGCCGATTCGTAACAAATGGTGCACTCGGCGTTTCGGAACCAGGGTTTCCGGAAGAGGGCCGAAGTGTCGGTTCATGGGACTTCCTGATCTCGGAGGAGAAAAGAAGAATATGAAAGCTTGGATAACTGGTGGATGGAAAGCGTGCCGCAAGCAACCTGCAATCGCAGTTCTAGTGGTCGCGCTTGCGATGTCCGCCTTCGCTTACAACTTGTTAGCATCACCTGGAGCGGCGGTCTCGTCCAACACCGCTCCGCTGGACGACAGCCAAGTCGGGGCATTGCTTTCGCTCGATCAGGCGATGGAAGCCGTGGCGGCGCGCGTGACACCCGCAATTGTCAATGTCGCGGTAACTTCACGGGCTAAGGTTCAACCGACTGCCGAAGGTATTCCCGACGAGATGCAGCGGTTCTTTGGCCAACAGTTTGGCGGTCAAGGTCAGGGAATGCAGTCGGAACCGCGAATCGAGCGCGGCATCGGCAGCGGCGTCATCATCTCGCCTGACGGCTACATCGTCACTAACAACCACGTGGTCGATGGCGCAACCGAGATCAAAGTAACACTTAGCGATCGCCGGATTCTGCCGGCAAAGGTAGTGGGCGTCGATCCACTTACGGACCTGGCGGTCATCAAGATTGATGCCACCAACCTTCCCAACATTCCGATTGGCGACTCGTCCGCATTGCATCCGGGACAGACTGTGCTGGCCTTCGGCAATCCCTTCGGGTTCCGCTTTACCGTCACTCGCGGTATTGTGAGCGCGTTGAACCGGCCCAATCCTTATAATGACGACGCTCGTAAACCTGGGCAGTTCATCCAAACCGATGCCGCTATTAACCCCGGCAACTCCGGCGGTCCGCTGGTGAATGCTCGCGGCGAGGTGGTGGGTATCAATACGTTCTTGATCTCGCCTTCGGGATCGTTCTCAGGCATGGGCTTTGCGATTCCGACCCAGATCGTCAACCCGGTGGTTCAGTCGCTGGTGCGCTACGGCATAGTGAGCCATGGTCGGATGGGCGTCGGCATCACCGATGTCACCCCGGAAAACGCGAAGTTCTTCGATGTTCACGATAGCAATGGTGCGGTAGTCACGCAGGTTGAGCCGAATTCGCCGGGTGCGAAGGCGGGGCTGCACGTGGGTGATGTGATCGCGGAAATCAACGGCAAAAAGGTTACCGATGCCGGACAGCTTCAGATGGAAGTCGGCGAAATGCGTCCGGGCACCGAGGTTGCCCTACAGGTAGTGCGCGATGGCAAGACGATGGCGGTTCCCATCACGCTGGAAGGCATGGATTCCAGTAACGACCAAAACAAGGTTGCTCAGAATGGCAGCGACAAGCCTCGCTGGGGTCTGGGGATTGCCGACATGACTCCTGATCTGCGCGAGCAACTGAATGCTCCTGATGATCTGCACGGAGCGGTGATCCAGCAGGTCCAGCCGGGCAGTCCGTCGGACGATGCCGGATTGCAGCCGGGTCAGGTCATTGTGGCCGTAAATCGCCACGAAACGAAGAGCGCTTCGGATGTTCAGAAGGCGCTGACCAGCGTTCCGAAAGGCCAGGACGCGCTGGTGCTTATCTGGTCGAACGGCGGAAATACTTTCCGAGTTCTGCACTCTACCAACGGAGCCTAACCCTTAGCCGGACCGCGCTGTACTTAGTCGCAAGGCAAGTACGGCGCGGCCCGATTGTACGATTTATACCGACGAGCTCTGTTCTAACTTCCAGGCCAGCCGTTGTGCGCGTCCATTCCAAAAGAACACACCAATTCACATTGTTAGTACGACGCGGAACTGTGCGTTTCCGCTTAACATACGAGCGTAAGCTTCGGCGGCTTTTTCCAACGGATACGTTTCAATCATGGGACGCACTCCAGTCAGCTCTGCGAAGTGCAATGTGTCTTCGGAATCAGCAGGCGTTCCCGCAGCCCAGCCCTGAATGGTTCGACTACCGTTGATCAGTTGCACCGGGCTGACCTCAATGGGGTCGAATGACGCGCCAATCACCATGAGTTCGCCGTTCGGTCCCAGCCCGTCGATCAACTCGGACATAGCCTTGGAACTCGGCGCTGTCGCCAGAATCACCCGTGCGCCACCCATCTTCTGCAATTCTTCAGCAGCCTTGGTCGATTGGCTATCGAGATAGAGGCGTGCTCCAAGCTTCTTGGCCAGCGAAGCATTTTCGGGACCGCGACCGATGGCCACCACGTCGTAACCAAACTTATTCGCAAATTGAATTCCGAGGTGACCCAGTCCACCGATACCCAGCACAGCGACTAGATCGCCGGGCAGCGCACCACTGTGACGCAACGCGTTGTAGGTAGTAATTCCGGCGCATAGCAGCGGTGCCGCCTCGACGTCCTTAAGGCTGTCCGGGATGGGCACCAGAGCTTCCACCGGAGCCACCATGTATTGCTGGTATCCACCGTCATAGCTGATACCGCAAATTTTTACGTTCCGGCAATTGCGAAAATCACCGCGCCGGCATTCCCGGCAGGTGTTGTCCTGGCCGCCATGCCAGCCGACCCCGACCCGCTGTCCCTTTTTCCATGCCGTAACCCCGGCGCCCACCTCGTCTAGAATGCCTGCGACTTCGTGCCCGGGAACGCGAGGATATTGAATTCCTGGCCATGCGCCTTCTTTGGTCAGAACGTCGCTGTGACAAACACCACACGCTTGCACCTTAATCCGCACCTGACCTGCGTCCGGCGTGGGGATTTCCCGCTCCACAATCTGGAAATCCGCTCCTGCGCTCGGGACCTGAACCGATTTCATTTTCGCCATCGTCGACCTCCGCTTATAAATTTAGAGCCCTTTGATATTCGTTTTCGTGCTGTTATCTGTTGATCCTGAGGCTTGCGGATATTCCGTGAAAATTTAATCGCTCGATGTTACAGGCATGTGACTCCGGTGGCAAAACTTCACAACTGCGGAGCCGTGAAAGCGCCTGATAAAACCCACTCAGCTATTCGCGTCAGGGGCAAGAAGGTTGAGCCGTGCTGATGCCCTGGGCGTCGTTTGAGCCAACTTCCGCGGCTACTGCAAGGACTGCCCTTGCTCGACAACCAGTTTGTAGGCGACATAGTACTTATAGATGTTGCTGACGTATTGGACGGTGACCGGACCAACATTTTGGTCCACCAGAAGCTCCACGTTTTCGAACCACTTATTGGGATTCAGCCCAGCGGCGGCTGCCTTCTTCCGCAGCTCCGCGATGCGATTCGGTCCCGCATTGTAGGCGGCGAAGGTAAACAGTAGCCGGTTGACCGGATCTATTTTGGGGTCGTTGAAATACGTCGTTGCAATCGAGTTAAGGAGCTTAACCCCGGCATGAATATTGTTCTCGGCGCTCCACACGTCGGGAATACTAATGGGTGGCGCAGCCGCCGTGGAAGGCTTCACCTGCATGATTCCCACCGCGCCTCCGGGGCTTCTCGCTGATTGTTCCAGCATCGACTCCTGATATCCCTGGGCCACGACCATCAGATAATCAAAGCCATATTCGGCAGCGTACTTCTTAAAGAAAGCCACCGTCGTTTCAAACTTCTTGAACTCCGCAGCCGTGGTCGGGTTCTTTATCCACTGGTTGCTATCCAGATATTGCCGCACCAACGTATTCCCGAATGAAGTCCCGGCGGCGTGCGTTTTAACGAACTCGTCAACTAGCTGTTTCAGTTGAGGATTGTCCTTGCGCATTGCCCAGGCCAGGTCTTCGTCGTCGGCAACTACGAGCTTTGGCTGAGGAGTGATGTCGGAGAAAACGCTGGCCCAAAGCGTGGCGCGCACGTTGAGAGTAACCGTGGCAGGAAGAATCCCGGCATTTACCATCTCCAACATGTCTTCGTCGGTAAAGCTAGGATCGGCCTTTTCGATCAAGATTGGCGGCTTGCCCTGCTGGCGCAGTGAGGCATTTACTTTTTCCAGATTGTCGGCGTAGGTAGCGAGAGGGTTAACGAAAACCTTTTTCCCGCTGAGATCCGCAAACGACGCCAGCGGCCCAATGCCCTTTGCAGTTACGACGATCTGCTTCACCCCGGTCTGGATGGGCAGGGAGAAGGCGACTCGCTGCTCGCGCGCGACCGTCTCCACCAAGCCGAAGGCAATGATGTCTCCCACGCCTTCAGTTAAGGCAGCCTCAAGCTTGTCGGGACGCACCGGAATGAACGTGACCTGCACATGTTGCCCGTGAGGAAGCTTTCGGTTCACGAATTGTTCGAAGGCTTGCAGCGCCTCGTAATAGATGCCCTGCGGTCGGCCGTTAACGTAGAAAAATCCTGACTTGTTGTACACCACCAGGGCGCGAATATTCCCGCGCTTTACCATCGCATCCAGGTCGTCGGTGTGACGCTCAAACGTGAGCGGTAACGCTTGTTCTTCCTCGGAATGGTGGGCGGTGGTGGCAGGGGCGGTCTGCGGAGCCGGCGCACTCTGGTATCGAGCTGCGGGCTGATCCGCTTTCGGCGCCTCTGATGGTGGCGCGGCCGCGGCGCTATACGCCATGCAAGTCATCGACAGCAGGATCCCGCACAGGAGAACTGCGGGATGAAAGCTCCGCCAGACGGAAGCTGGCCCGTAATGTGACCGCATGAGCTAGACCTCAACCCCTTTCCCGGCACTTTCCGCGGAAGAGAATTCGCGGTTCAAAAGATTACCAGAGCTGATCGTGATTCCCTCGCCGCTCCGCTGCGTCGCTGGCTTCGCGCCGATGAGTGAAGCCAAAACGGCATGATTCTTCCTGTCGCCCAACCCGACGCGAGTCTGGGCAAGCGCAGCGGCGTCGATCAGTCTATCTCTTTCTAGTGATCCGCGAGCACGTCAGGCGCGCTTAATCAAACGGGTAATCCCGACCAGGATCACGGCGCCCACAAAGGCCACGATTATAGATCCGATCATCCCGCCGCCTGGCCAAATCCCCAGCATGCCGAAAATCCATCCACCCACGATGCCGCCGAGAATGCCCAGGATGATGTCAACCAGTACGCCGTAGCCGCCGCCCTTCATCACCTGGCCAGCAAGCCAACCGGCAATCAAGCCAACGATGATCCAAACGATGAATCCCAAAGTTATCCTCCTCTTCTCCGCCCCTTCGGCAGTAGGGAGAGAATCTACCCCGCGGTACCCTTAGCGCGCAACCACCGAGTTGGCGAGCGACCGGAGTCGGCGCGCTTCGACAGAATTGAGGGCTTGAGAACCGGCGCCTGGTATCGCAGCAGAAACGGACAAGGCAATAATCTCCCAGGGAACACTGGAGACGGAAGCCTAAGTACATTCCTCCGCCAGATTAGGTGCAACTACGGCTGTCCGTGGCAAGTGAAATGTCCGGTTTTTGACTTGGCTCATCCTCCAGCCGCCGTGGCTGCTGGGGGAAAGATGGGATGAGAAGGCGCTAGCGTGCGGCTTCGTGCTACAACGCTGGCGAGGAGGACATCCCATGGCTAAGAACGGCATTCTGGCAAAGAGCAGCGATTTACAAACTAGCTTTCACGCAACCACCGCTAGTGATATCACGATTGGCATCGATCTCGGCGACCGTTTCAGTCATTGCTGCGTCCTGGGCTCGGACGGCGAGGTTCTCACCGAAGGCAAAGTGCGTTCCACGCCCGAAGCGATGGCTCGCCACTTCCAGGAACTTCCGCCTTGTCGGATCGCCATTGAAGTCGGCGGCCATTCCCGCTGGTTAAGCCAGTTGCTGATCGAGTGGGGACACGAGGTGATCGTTGCCAACCCGCGCAACTTACGTTTGATCAGCGACGGCACCCGAAAATCGGATCAGGTTGATGCTCGCATCCTGGCGCGGCTTGCCCGCGTAGATCCGACTTTGCTCTCGCCCATCGCGCACCGCAGCCAGAAGAGCTACCCCGACCTGGCACAGTTGCGAGCTCGCGATCTGCTGGTGAAGTCCAGAACGCGTTTGATCAATGCGGTGCGCGGCATCTTGAAAGCCGTTGGTCTGCGAGCGCCGGCCTCCGGAGCATTTTCCTTCCCCAGTAAAGTATCAGTCCGTGTCCCCGACGAGCTCAAGGCCAGCCTGATGCCCTTACTGGAAACGATCGCGCACTTGAACCAGCAGATCTGCACCTTCGATAAAGCGATTGAACATCTCGCTACTTATCGCTATCCCGAAACCATAAGGCTTCGCCAGATCAGCGGAGTTGGCCCCATCACCGCCCTGCAGTTCGTACTGACCATCGATGATCCTACCCGCTTCTCGCATTCCAGAGCTGTGGGGCCCTATCTCGGACTGGCGCCCCGCCGCCACCAGTCGGGCAATATCGACCAGCAACTAAGGATCAGCAAGGCTGGCGACAAACCGCTGCGTTCTTTACTGGTTCAGTGCGCGCAGTATCTGCTCGGACGATTCGGGCCCGATAGCGATCTGAAGCGCTGGGGAGTGCACTTGGCCACGCGCGGCGGCAAGAACGGAAAGAAACGAGCGATTGTTGCTGTGGCTCGTAAGCTTGCCGTCTTGCTGCATCGACTCTGGATAACCGGCGAGACTTATCAGCCCTTACGAAACTCGGTGCTGGCCTGTGCCGGATCGTGACTTCCGGTGACTGCGGTTTTCCACTCGGCCTGGTAAGCCCGCGGGAAAGATTGCAGCACCCCAGTCATAAAGCACGAACTGCCAAACTTGAGCTGACCGACGACGATGCGTGTTCCCGGTGACTGCGTGTTATTTCCCAGGCTATCGAAGCCGTGCGAAAGATTGCAGCACCAACTGTTACTGAGGACCCCAATGTGCACCCCATGCCTATATCGGCTGGAGCAAGTGCGAATGGAAGCGTGCGATCAGTAGCGGACAAGCAGAGGCAACGGCAACGACAAGTTCTCGGTAGGTTTCACATCTTTCTCTTTTCGTTGAGCGCCCCCGCTTTCTGAGGCTTTGTACGGGACGAGCGCGGAACCCGTCAAGGCTGCCCTCCGGCTCGCTGCGCTCGGCCTTGACTGAACCCGCCCTCGCCCCTTCTGCGCCTCCTATCCATAAAGCGGGGGCGCTCAACAAAGAAAAATGTTGTTGACTGCAAAGCGCCTTCTCATGGAAGTGGTAATCCCGCGCTTTTGGCGGGATTACTAAGCGCGTTGGAAAAGTCGTTTTTGAGACTTTTCCACGGCGCGTTTTTTCCCCAGCGTTTGCCGCCAGGCTATGGGTTGACGTGATGGCCACACCTTGGGCGCTATAGCGGCCCAGCCGATGCGGCCCATGGGTGAGGCTGATGGTTCCGTCCAGATGCTGTGGCACCATGACGTTGCATCTGGGCAGCGTCCCTCGCCAGTGCACTCGTTCAATCTGCGGCTGAAGGTTCTGGAAACTGACGGTGTTGTCACGGTTCACCGTGCGCGCAAACTGCTCAGCTCCGGTCACTATCAGCTGGTCGTCCGAGCTTGGGATTCGACCGGGTACTACTTCTCTTCGCAGGAGTCGTTTACCGTTACTTCTGGACCAGAGTGATCACGCAGTCGGGAGTCACTCTACACGTCTAGCATAAGGTTGCGTCCCGCGTTCGGCCACAGCGCGCCGACGATGATGACGGGCACAACCCAATGACGCGGCTGCGATGATGATCCTTCCGGAAGCTGAGCAACTCGATATCCAGGCCGTTCCTCCTGTCTAGCGCTCTCGGGAGAAGGGCTGGAATTCATTAGGCAGCGAGCCAAGCAGGACTCCGGCTCGGCCCCCATCAACCCAATTGCGAGTGGAAACCATCTCGGCAAGTGCCGGATACCAAATGGCGCGCCCCGAGAAACTCGAGCTGTCGGGTAAGGGGAGGTTGTGAAATCGGGGAGTTTTATTGGGTGCCACACCTCAGCGCGAGTAAGGGAGCTGTACCTGAGTGCACGGCAGCGTCGAGTTCATGAACTCTCGACGACAACTCGTTGAATCCCAACCTGATGTTGGGGCATCTGAGGCCAAATCCGGTGGCGACTTCAGCGCCGGGCTCTCAGGGGCTCCAAAGTTCCAGAATTTTCCCTTTGTGGACGCGATCAAGATGGAATAAGACGGAGGTTTTTTATGTCACATGACCAAACGGCCCCGGGCACGGAAGCAAAGAGAGTTCGCTCCCATCAGCCAGGGCAAGACGCCTTCAAGGCAATTCTGTCCGAGGAGATCGACTGGGAACCTTTCGCGGGGTTCCCACCGTCGGTGCGCCTCGCCGTTGTCGTCGGTCATCCCTCGGAGAACGGCCCTTACACGATTAGGGTTCACGTGCCTCATGGGGTGAAGTTGATGCCCCACAAACACCCCGAAGATCGGGTTTACACAGTCATTTCGGGCGTCTTCTACATCGGCCTGGGTGATGAGTTTGATGCTGATAAGTTGCAAGCTTATCCTCCCGGCGCCGTGGTTGTTCTTCCCGGCGATACCTCCCATTTCCACTGGGCCAAGTCGAGCGAGTACATCACGCAGGTGACGGCCATCGGGCCGCTGGGCCTCAATTACGTGAACCGCAAAGACGATCCGCGGATCGCACATGCCGGCCAGAGTTGAGGGCGGACTTGAGAAATGTGCTCGATGAATATTTAATGGGCGGCACCTATGAAAGGGGATCGCCGAGCGAGAACGGCGGTCGAAACAATGTGCCGGCCTTTTCGTAAACGCTTTGGGGAAAGCCCGCTAACACTGCAGGAGGGTTTTGGTGGCGACCATTCAGAGAAATCACAGTGCTTCATCCGGTGTGCTTGAGGCTGGACAAGCGGAAAATCCCGCCAACAAGATTGCAGTCCCAATCACATTGCGCATTAACGGCGCCGAACATTCACTGCGCATCGATCCGCGTACAACGCTGCTGGATTGTATTCGCGAAGCCGTTGAACTGACCGGAACCAAAAAAGGCTGCGATCACGGACAATGCGGGGCGTGCACGGTCCACGTAAATGGCAGACGGGTGCTCTCCTGTTTGAGTCTCGCCCTGATACATGACGGGGAAGAGATTACGACGGTCGAAGGTCTGGGCACACCGGAAGCCATGCATCCCATGCAGGCTGCATTTCTCGCCTGCGACGCCTATCAGTGCGGGTATTGCACATCGGGCCAGATCATGTCGGCGGTTGCGCTGCTGGCTGAGCCTTGCGGTCCAGATGACGCCGCCGTGAAGGAACTGATGAGCGGCAACATCTGCCGTTGCGGTGCCTACGCCAATATCGTGGCTGCGATCCAACAAGTTCGAAAACGCGCATAACGCGAGCGGAGATCCCGATGCATATCTTCGAATTCACCCGGCCTGCAGATTCCGCAGCAGCGATCGCCGCCGCCGCACAGTCAAAAACAGCCCAGCAAGGCGCAGACGTGCGCTTCCTGTGCGGCGGCACTACGCTCATCGACCTGATGAAGCTGAACGTCGAGACACCCACACGCGTGCTCGATATCAATCGCCTCCCGCTCGACAAGATCGAAGACATGTCCGACGGCGGCCTGAAGATCGGCGCGACCGTTCGCAATTCGAACTTGGCCAATGAAGAGAAGGTGCAGCGCAATTATTCCGTGCTCTCCCAGGCGATTCTGTCGGGCGCGTCGGGGCAGATCCGCAACATGGCCACAACTGCCGGGAACCTGCTGCAAAGAACGCGCTGCGTTTATTTCCGCGACACGGCGATGCCCTGCAATAAACGCGAACCGGGAACCGGCTGCTCCGCCATCACCGGCAGCAATCGCACCATGGCAATTCTCGGAACCAGCGATCATTGCATTGCCACCAACCCATCGGATATGTGCGTGGCAATGGCAGCGCTGGAAACAGTCATCCACGTGCAAGGACCTAAAGGTGCACGCGCCATTCCGATCGGTGACTTCCACCTTCTGCCCGGCGACACGCCGCACCGAGAGACGGTGCTTGAACCGGGAGACCTTATCACGCATGTCACGCTGCCACCTCCGATCAGCGGAAGCAAACAGGTTTATTTGAAACTGCGCGATCGCGCTTCGTATGAATTCGCGCTTGCCTCGGCGGCGGTGGTGATGAGCGTCGTAGGGGGAAATATCAGCTACGTCCGGATTGCCTTGGGCGGGGTTGGAACCAAACCGTGGCGATCGCCGGAGGCGGAATCAGCGCTCACCGGCAAGCCTGCGAATGCCGCGAATTTCCGCCAGGCTGCCGAGGCGGCGCTCCGCAACGCCAAACCGCAAAGCGAAAACAAATTCAAGCTTGAATTGGCGAAGCGCTGTCTTGTGCATGCTTTGCAAACTGCGGCAAACGCCTGATCCGGCCGAAGGAGAGAAAAAATGCCGATACAACAGCAAGAATCAGCGACCGCCTCGCCGATCGGGCGTGACACGGTTCGGATCGACGGTCCGCAAAAAGTCACTGGAGTTGCAGAGTACACCTCGGACTTCCACTTTCCCGGAATGCTGTATGCGGTGCCGGCCGGGGCGACTGCCGCGAATGGGCGAATTACAAAGCTGGATACTTCCACCGCCGAAAAGATGCCGGGCGTAGTTGCGGTCTTGCACCGCGGGAATGTCGGCAAGATCTATCGTTCGATTCCGGGGCCCGGTTTCTCGGGAATTTGCGAAGAGCGTCGGCCGCCCTTTGAGGACGATGTCGTTCGCTACTACGGGCAGTACATTGCGCTCGCCGTGGCGGAGACGTTTGAAACCGCCAAAGCGGCTGCCGATGCCGTCCTCGCAACCTACGAGGTTGAACCGCCGAACGTCGAACTGCAGCTTGTAGCTGACGATGAGCCAGAAGAAGTCATGACAACCTTTGGGCCAGTGAAGCGGGTAGAAAGTCAGCGCGGCGATCCTGAGGCTGCTTTCGCCAGTGCGCCGGTCAAGGTTGATCACACCTATATCACCCCGTTTGAGACCCACAATCCGCTGGAGCCGCATTCAACCACCGCGGTGTGGGACGGCTCAACCTTGACGTTGTACGAGTCCTCGCAAGGAGTGGTCAATCTACGAAGTGTGCTGGCGCAGATGTTCGGCCTTCCGGTCGAGAACGTCCGCGTGATCACGAAATTCGTCGGGTCGGGTTTCGGAAGCAAGCTCTGGCCGTGGACCCTGTGTCCTCTGGCTGCGGCGGCTGCACGACAGGTGGGCAGGCCGGTGAGACTGGTCCTTCCCCGCAAAATGATGTTCCATGCCGTCGGACATCGTCCGCGCACGCAGCAGCGCGTTCGTTTGGGTGCGACAAAGGAAGGTAACCTGGTTTCGCTCCAGCAGGATTACATCTATACACGGTCGATGCTCGATGCTCATCATGAAGGCTGCGGTGAGGGCACACCCTTTCAGTACAGTGTGCCCAATCTGCGGGTGGCCTTCGGCCGGGCCAGACGAAACATTGGCGGCGGAGCCGATATGCGCGGCCCTGGCCGGGTACCCGGTCTCTATGCGATTGAATCCGCGATGAACGAGCTAGCCCATCAATTGAACCTGGATCCCGTCCAGCTCCGCATCATCAATGAGCCGAAAATCGATGAAGGCCAGGGAATCCCATTTTCCTCGCGGCACATGCTGGAATGCTTTGAAGTCGCTTCGGAAAAGTTTGGCTGGTCCAAGCGTAACCCTGCTGTCGGCTCGATGAAGCGGGATGGCTTGACTCTTGGCTGGGGAATGGCTGGATGCTCGTGGGTCGCGGGTCGCTTCGGAGCCGCAGTTAACATTCAGCTTCGCGACGACGGATCCTGCCGCGTCGCATGCGCAACACAGGACATCGGCACGGGAACTTATACCATCCTCGCCCAGCTCGCATCGGCAAGAACCGGCGTTCCGGTGGAGAAAGTGGAAGTTGAACTCGGCGATAGCTCCCTGCCGGAAGGGCCGCTATCGGGCGGCTCGATGGCCACGCCTTCCGTGGTGAATGCCGTATTTGCAGCGGCTGACCAGGCCATCCAGGCGCTGAAAACGGTTGCTGTTTTCACGCCGGGATCTCCATGTGTGAATCACAAACCCGAGGATGTGAGCTTCGATAACGGTTCGCTGTTTCTGACGCAGGAAGGGCCGTCTAAAAACATACCTTTCGCCGACCTGCTTCGCCGCGCCAACCTCGGCCTGGTCACGGGCAACGGGCAGTCTGCGGCGACATTCGGCGACCCGCAGCCGAAGTTCTCAACCCAATCCTTCGGGTGTCACTTCGTCGAGATCACGTGGCAGCCTGAGATTGCGCGTTTGCGCGTGAGTCGAGTCGTTACGGTGATCGATGCTGGCCAGATCATCAACACATTGGCCGGCCGCAATCAGATCCAAGGCGCGGTCGTTATGGGGGTTGGCATGGCGCTGCTGGAAGCCACGGAATACGACCCCCAGAATGGCGCGCCGATCAACAGCAGTCTGGCAGACTACTTGGTTGCGGTGAATGCCGACGCACCTAGCATCGAGGTCCACTTCCTCGACTATCCTGACAAGGAACTCAACGAGATCGGAGCACGCGGAATTGGCGAGATCGGACTGGCGGGTATCGCCGCAGCCATTACGGATGCGGTGCACCATGCAACTGGGGTCCGCGTGCGGGAATTACCGGTGAGGATTGAAGACTTGCTCGCATGAGCCTATGGTTCGTACTTGCACATCAGTCAATTCTTGATTGGGTGCACTGCCGGCGCCTCGGGACATCGGTTGCCCTGACTCTGGTGGTTTCGTCCCTGCCAGGCGCACCGCCATGCACTTGGCGAACCCGGTTGTGGTGTCCATTTCGACGCTGCTAGTTCCGGTCCAAGAAACCCCGCCTGAACGACCCTGTTCGAAAAACTGCGAATCTTCCAAACTGAACGCCAGCCCGACTGCACACGTCTGAGCGGCATACGCCGCCGCTGATCCGCGCCACTCGTGCGGAGGGCGAATCCTGTTGCCTTCGACCGCCCGCCTCTCGGCCGCAAAAATTCGGCCGACCGGCGAAACGGCTGGCCTCTCCTTGTCACCATTTCCAGTAAGGGACAGAGATCTCGGGAAAGTTTCAGAGGCGTATTCACTGTCATGATCGGCAGCGCCGCCTCCAAGTTGCTCGTCTTTCCTGCCCCAACGAGGAGAAGCGCAATGGCAGGCCTTTACCCGGTGATTGGCAATCCTAACGATCTGTGCTGCTCCCGGCTGCGTGAGACGCTGGATGCGCGCGGCCACTCAACCTTCGAGTTCGGCAATCCTTTGGCGGAGAACCTGCTCTTCCGCTGGCGATTAAACAACCAGGAATCCGAGAGCGAGCTCTCAATCGGTGACGGGCAAACCATACGCGGCAGCGAGATTGCCGGAGTCTTTGTCGGCCAACGGAGATACCTGGACCCGCAACAATGGGAGCCATCGGACCTCGGCTACATGCAGGCTGAAATGGAAGCCGGCCTCCTCGCCTGGCTGTGGAGCCTGCCGTGCCCGGTAGTCAACCGCTATCGCGCGTCGAGCTGGTACTGCCCGCAGCCACCGCTGGTGTCCTGGCAGACAATGCTGCAACGCTGCGGCCTGCGCATTCCCGCAGCACTGGTTACCAATGTTGAGCACGAGGCGCGCGCTTTCGGGCAGCGACTCGTTGCCGAAGGAACCGACGGCGTAGTCTACGGACCGCTCACCAGCCCATCGCGCTACCTGATCTCCACTTCGGCGGACTGGGAACAGTTGTCCCGCATGCAAGCGGTGGCGCCGGTCTGCCTCTCGGTACCGCATGGCGAAGCTAACCTGGCCTGCGTGATTGGCGAGCGGGTGGTGTGGGACCGCTGGCCTTCGACATCCATGAAAAGTCTGGAGCCGTCGCTGCTACGTTTCGCGCAGCTTGCGGGAACGCTGTTTATCGAGGTTGCTCTCGCTGTGGCTGGCAGAGACGTCTGTGTTATCTCCGTCGATTCGTTTCCCCGTCTCGAACGTTTCGCCGAAGACGCACAACACGAAATTGTCGAGAGCCTGGCCGACCTGCTTACCGGTGACGTCGCCGCCGAGTTCAGCAGCGCGGTGCAATCCAGCGGGAGGTGTCAGCCGTGATTCTCATTTGTGGTGGAATCGCCGACAGCGTTACCGAACTGGTCTGCGCCCGGCTGAACGATTGCGGTTACCCCTATCGTCTGCTTGACCTCGGCCTTTATCCCCGCGGCTTTCAGGCCAGCTGGAGCTGGAGTCACGCAGTCCCGTACGGCTTTATTGAAGGCCCTGACTGGAAGCTCGACCTGGACGAGATCAGCGGAGTGTATGCCCGCTACCTTGGGCTGGAAGGGCGAACCTCTCCCCCTGGCGTTCCCGAGATATCTTGCGCCGCCGTTTACCACGAGTACGATACCGGGCTGATGACCATGCTGGAAGATCTTCCCGCGGTCGTGGTGAACCGCGTCACCGGGGGAATGTCGAACAACAGCAAGCCGTATCAGGCCTTGCAGGTGCGCAAATCGGGTTTGCTTACTCCGCCGACGCTGATCACCAGCGATCCGGCGGCGGCGCGCCAGTTCTATGACGAGTGCAACGCTCAGGTGATCTACAAGTCGCTGAGTGGTGTTCGATCCATCGTCCGTCGCCTCACCCCGGAACAGCTCGACCGGCTTCCCTTGCTGCGCAACGGAGCGGCGCAATTCCAGCAATACATACCCGGGGACAACGTACGCGTCCACACCGTGGGCGATGAAATCTTCGCCACCCGCGTCCGCTCAGAGGCGGTCGACTATCGCTATGCCCGCCACGAGGGACACGAGGTCACCATGGAGCCGGCCGTTTTGCCGCCGGATGTGGCCGAAGCTTGCCTGCTGCTGGCTAGCATGTCGGATCTCGTGTTGGCCGGCATCGATCTTAAGCAGACCCCAGCCGGCGAGTACTACTGCTTCGAAGTCAATCCCTGCCCGGGGTTTATCTACTACGAAAAATATTCCGGCCAACCCATCAGCAAGGCCCTGGTGGACCTGCTCCGTCGTGGCCTTCCGTCCCAGGGGTGCAATTGAATACCAGACCAAACCGCCGGGCGGTCGACTTAGCGACGACGCCGACGGCACATCAGAAAAGAGGAGAGTATGCCAAAATCAAATCCGGATTCTGAACAGCAGACGAAACAGTCTTTCGTCTCCCAGGCGGATCGTCCCGAAGTAAAAATAACTCTCGACACACCGGTTAGCGAGCTACGCGTGCGGGAGTTGGGATCGATCCTGAACTACATGATCAGCAAAGACCCTAACTTCGAAGTTGGCAAAACCGGCCTGAAGGACTTCTTCGACAAGCCGTTTCCCGAGGTCGCGAAAGATTGGCTCAAGGAAATAAAACGCGAGCTGCTCGAGAAACCCGGGAAGTGGGAGAAGAACGAGAAGCTGGAAAAGAACGAGAAGCGGGAGAAGATCGAGATCAAGGAACTCAAGCTGGAGAAGAATGAGCGTGGCGAAGTTGTCTACGAGCCCAATCTGCCGCCCGAAGGCGACCCTGGGCTGCAACAGGTGATCCAAGTGGTGGCAGGATTGACGCGGCAGGTAAGTCAGCTGGCTAACCAGGTGGAGGAGCTGCGCCGGAAGATAGAGAATAAGTGACCCAGGGTGCCTCGCGATAAAGACGAAAGCCTTGTCAAGATAGAACTATTCCAGGCGGCGCGCGAGCGCCGCTTTTCGGCGAGAAGAGTAGATAGCCTTTTTGGATCGGTCACGCGGCAAAGACGGGCAGCGACGATTGCTCGCGGCAAATACGGGAGAACCTGGCCTTCGGTCAAGAGCGAAGTCAAAGCTTCGGGGCCGGGCGTCGAAATACCCTTTGGGCTACTTGCGTTACCAACGCTGTTTGGAGGGCTGATTTGAAAGTGGCGTAATTAGCTGACGGGTAAGGGGGTTAAGATGGCGCGCCCTGAGAGATTCGAACTCCCGGCCTTCTGGTTCGTAGCCAGACGCTCTATCCAGCTGAGCTAAGGGCGCTCGCAAAAAGCAGCAAAGTGATTATAGCAAACGGGCAGAACGCAGCAAACCGCGGGCGTCCGAGGATGAATCAAAGTATAAAAGGATCGTGACTATCGATATTGTCCCGTTTGTAATCTGAATGTTACACTTAATTCCTCCTGTTACGGGAGTGTTACTCGAGACAAAGGAGTCGTTTTTGCCCCACGTTTCTCCGCTAGCGCTTTACGTTGACCCGGGTTCCGGTAGCATGATGTTGCAACTACTATTAGGTGGGGTCAGCGGCATCTACGTAATTTTCCGCATGTTCAAGCAGAAGATCCTGCGCGTCTTTGGTGTGCGCGTCGATGACACAGAAGTGTCGAGTACACTGCAAGAGCTTTCGCCAGAAGAAGAACAGATTCGGCACCGAGTTTAGGCGGCGATGCGACCGGACTTGCTGGATCCGGATTCCCTCCGCGATTCCGGATCTTTTCGAGATCCTGACGGCTACATCCTTCGCCTTGACAACAGAATCTTCCGGGTCATTCTGCCGGGCGCTATCGACCGCTGGCGCCAGTTTGCGGCTTCCGGTCTTGCCTCTGAATTGCAGTCTGCCGGTCTACTGATTCCTACCCACGAACTTAAGCAGGGCTCTGTTCCGGCCGCTGCCGAAATTCCCGCTGGCTCTCTTATCCTGGAACACGAACGCATCCCGTTTATCAGCTATCCATACGAATGGACTTTCGAAATGCTCCGCGATGCCGCTCTGCTTCAGCTTGAGGTATTGGATCTCGCGCTGCGGCACCAGTGGATTTTGAAGGACGCGACTGCGTATAACGTGCAGTTTCGCGGATCTGCTCCGGTCTTCATCGATGTGCTGTCGTTTGCCCCACTACAACCGGGGGAGATCTGGGCAGGCTATAACCAGTTCTGCCGCATGATGCTGTATCCGCTGATGCTGGAAGCGTACAAGCAAGTTCCGTTTCAGCCATGGCTCCGGGCAGAACTCGAGGGCATCGACCCGGTGGTGTTCAGCCGGATGTTTCGTGGCCTCGATCGACGCCGCCCCGGAGTGCTAAGCCACGTAACCGCGCAGGCGTTTCTTCAACGCAAGTATGCTGCGGCCGGTCACAGCGTTCGGCGGCAAATTCAGTCAGCGGGAATGACCCCGGCAATGATCACCCGCAACGTGCGCAAGTTGCGGTCTCTATTACAGAAGCTGCGTGTACCACAACGTAAGACCGCCTGGAGCGATTACTCACGCGCGCACTATGCCAGCGATGCCTTGGCGCGCAAAGAAGCTTTCGTCAGCGAACGAGTTACGAATCGTCAGTTTGCGCTGGCCTGGGACTTGGGTTGCAACGACGGGCGCTTCAGCCGGATCGTCGCCTCCGCCGCGAAAACCGTGGTGGCCATGGACGCCGACACCGGCAGCATTGACCAGCTTTATCGCGACCTGCGCAAGGAACAGTGTCCCAACCTATTGCCGCTGCTGATGAACGTGGCCAACCCCTCACCAGCACAGGGTTGGGCTTGTGGCGAACGTGCTTCGCTCGTCGATCGTGGGCGGCCGGATTTGACCCTGGCGCTCGCGCTGGTTCATCACCTGGTGATCAGCGCGAATGTTCCGCTCCCGGCCCTTTTGCGGTGGCTCGGTCAAACCACGCGTGAACTGATCATCGAGTTCATCAGCAAAGACGATCCCATGGTTCAGCGCCTGCTGCTCAACAAGGACGACACCTACACGGATTACCATCGTGAGGCCTTCGAAGGCTATTTGCAACGCTGGTTTCGGGTGGAAACCCAAGCCGAGTTACCCGGCGGCACTCGCTTCCTTTATCACGCCATCTCGATGACAAGGGTGGGTGGGTCCGATTGACAGCTACGCCGACGACGCAGCGCGGTTCCGCCCTGGTATTTCTGGCGCTGCTGTCGCTTACCACATTTGCGTTTGCGCAATCGGTCTATCAGGCCATTGTCGGTAATGCCGAATTTGTCGTTCTCAACCAGATAACACATGCTGACTTGTGGCTGATTATCCTGTGCTTCAACCTGCTGCCCGCAATCGTGCTGACGGCGCTGTGGCTGGGCGTGCGGGCCGGGGCTCCCGATGCAGCAGGCAAGTTTCTGAGCTTTGCATTTTTCCTCTTGCTGATTCCATTTTTGATGGAAGTGCACAAGCGATATCTCTCGCCGCTGTTACGCTTTGAACACAACAGCATTCTGCTGGTTGTTCCGTTAGCAATCGCGGCCTGGGTCGTCTTCCGCTATCGCACGGAGTTCGCCCGCTTCCTGCTGGTGCTTTCGCCGGTGGTGATTCTGTTTCCTGCCATGTTCCTGTGGCGGGCGTGGCCGCAAGTCTCCGCCTCGACCTCGGCTACGGTGAATTCCGTTGCCAACCCCTCTGCAACGACAGGCAGCAGTCATCCGCCGATTTTTGTTCTGGTGTTGGATGAGTTTACCCGGCCCGCGCTTCTCAACAGTAGCGGCAAGATCGATGCCTCGCGCTTCCCACACTTCGCGGCGCTGGCGCAGAGCAGCACCTGGTTTGATAACGCGACTGCCAACGCGGAATACACCACTCGATCGATTCCCGTAATCGTCACGGGAAACTTCCCGCGCGGCAACAATCCGACGAGCGCGGCTTATCCGGACAATCTTTTTCGGCTCCTGGCTCCCGACTACGACGTCACTATCCACGAGGTGGTTACCGAGTTTTGCAGCAGCCCGGCATATCACTGCCCCGACGCAACCCGCGTGCAGAAGCGCGGTCATCTGCTGGCGGCTGTGGCTAAGCTTTATCTGTTGCGAGTCGCGCCCAAGTCCGTAACACTTAAACTCCAGGCTGACGATCTGCGGCAGGAGCAAGCCCGGTTTGACCAGTTTCTTAGCGAGATTGGGCCCAGATCTGGCGGCAAGCCGGTATTTCAGTTCATGCACCTGGAGTTGCCGCACGCGCCCTACCTGCTGAAGCCGGATGGAAGCATTCATCCTGAATCGCCGGGAGGCTTTGATCCCAGTTTCGCCGGCGATACAGCGGTTCTCGATCGCCTGCGCAGCAACTATGAATTGCAGATTGAGTTTGTCGATCACGAACTGGGACGGTTTATCGCCAAGCTGAAGCAGGTTGGACTGTATGATTCCGCGCTGATCGTGATCACCTCCGATCACGGTGTCAGCTGGAAGACGGAGGCGCCGGGACGCGTTCTGAGTGCCAAGAACGCCGACATGATTTTTCCGGTACCGCTATTTATCAAGCTGCCGGGACAAACTGAGGCTCGCGTCTCCAGCCAGGACGCGCAGTTGATTGACCTGACTCCGACGATTGCCGCCGTGGCCGGAGTGCGGATTCCGTGGCAGACAGC
This sequence comes from uncultured Acidobacteriaceae bacterium, assembly GCA_963769235.1. GTDB lineage: Bacteria > Acidobacteriota > Terriglobia > Terriglobales > Acidobacteriaceae > Bog-257. Next base: position 276,467 of record CAVYKW010000003.1, read on the forward strand.
CGGCCATGACCTGTTTACTTCAGGCAACGCCCCCGCGAGCGCCCATGCCGTCGCTGTTTCAGGGGTGCGACCAGCGCAACCTTCGCGCTCCCCGGTACGTCAGAAGATCATGGTCGACGCCAGCGGAAAGCGGTTCGTCTACCCACCCGAGTTCGCGGAGAGCGGCGCACGGGCACCGTAGGCCATTGATTGTGCGTCGGCGACCAAGCATCTTGCATTCCCGACAAGCCTGAGAAGTGGGCGTTACTGGGGATTGCCACACTGTGGGATACTGTTTCAAGTGGCTGTATCCCACAGTGTGAGACACCGTCGATTTGGTTACTTTCCTTTAGCTCCCGCTCCAACCGCCTCCTTGCGGAGCGACTGCGGCATGACGGAGCTGCGCTTGCCCGCTTCCAGATACTGCTTCTCATCCAAACGGCCGAAGACTTCCAGCAGCTTTGCGACCAGTCCCGTCCAGCCGGTCTGATGGCTCGCGCCTAGGCCTGCGCCGTTGTCGCCATGAAAATATTCGTAGAACAGGATGTGATCTTTCCAGTTTGGATCAGTCTGAAACTTCTCTGTTCCGCCGAACACCGGCCTCCGCCCAGATTCATCTTTGAGGAAGATGCGGGTGAGCCGATTAGCAATCTCGTGTGCCACCTGAAACAGGTTCATCATGTTTCCCGAACCGGTGGGGCATTCGATTTTGAAGTCGTCACCGTAGTAGAGATAAAACGTCATCAGGGCGCGGATGAGCAGGATATTGACCGGCATCCAGACCGGGCCGCGCCAGTTGGAGTTTCCACCAAACATTCCTGAGTCCGATTCGGCAGGAAGATAGTTTACGCGGTATTCCTGGCCACCCACATTGATTACATAAGGGTGATCTTCGTGATAGCGGGAGAGGGCGCGAATGCCGTAAGGGCTAAGAAACTCCTTCTCGTCGAGCATGCGGCCTAGAATGCGCCGCAAGCGATCAGGGTTAACCAACGCCATAATCCCGCGCTCATGCACTCCGCGATGACCTGTGCCCATCGGATGCAGGCTGGCTCGCAGCTCCGGCATGCGTTCCAGGCGGTCCTGCATCACCTTGTTCGCGCGCGGAACCAGGTCACGCTGCCAGGGCTCGATAATCGAGGTAGCGCAGAGCGGCAAGAGTCCTACCATGGAACGGACTTTCAGCCGCTGCGCCCGGCCGTCGGGCAAGCGCAGTACGTCGTAGTAGAAACCGTCTTCCTCGTCCCACATTCCCTCTGGACCTGTCTGATTCATGCCGCGCGCAATCCACAGCAGGTGGTCCGCGTACTTGATGGCCATATCTTCGTAGGAAGGATCGTGCGCAGCCAACTCAACCGCAATCTCCGCCATGTTCTGCCCAAACAGCATGACCCAGGCCGTACCGTCCGCCTGCTCCAGATAGCCTCCGGTGGGCAGAGCTGCACTGCGGTCGAAGACGCCAATGTTATCCAGGCCCAGGAAGCCGCCCTCGAAAACATTTCTGCCAAAGCGATCCTTGCGATTCACCCACCAGCTGAAGTTCAACATCAATTTGGAGAAGGAACGCTTCAGGAAGTCGACATCGCCCTGTCCCTTGAAGGCCTGCTCCATGCGATACAAAAAGATCGTCGCCCAGGCATGAACCGGTGGATTCACATCGCTGAAGTTCCATTCATAAGCGGGCATCTGGCCGGTGGGATGAAGGAAGAATTCCTGGAGCATCAAATCGAGCTGCTCTTTGGCGAAATCCACGTCCACGGTCGACAGCGCTACGGTGTGGAATGCCAGGTCCCAGGCTGCGTACCAGGGATACTCCCACTTGTCCGGCATGGAGATGACATGGTCGTTGACCATGTGAAACCATTCGCGATTGCGAAATTCCTTACCCCCGGGAGCGAGCGGATCAACGCCATGTTCCTCCAGCCACTTATCCACGTCGAGGCCGAAATACTGCTTGGTCCACAGCATTCCCGCCAACGCCTGCCGCATAACCCGGCCTTCGTCCTCCGTGAGCTTCTTGGGGATCACGCCCTGGTAAAACTCATCAGCTTCGCTGCTGCGCAAGGCCAACGTCTGGGCGAAATCCTTAAACGGATCGCCAATCTTTGCCGGCGCCAAATCACTCAGCCGCAGACGGACAGTCGCTGATTTGCCGGGCTCTACCGTGACCTGATAATGCGCAGCCGCCTTGGTACCGGTTTGCTGCGGATTCACCGCATCTTTCTTGTCGTGAATCACGTAGCTATGAATCGCGTCTTTGACGTAAGGAGTAGCATTGGGCGTTCCAAAGATGCGCTGCGCGTTGGTCTCGTTTTCCGTGAACAGCAGCGGAACGTCTCCCTCGCAATAGAGGTATCTGTCGCCGAAACCTTGCTTCGAGGCGGCAATCGCTGCACTTCCCCTCTTGCCGCCCGCAACTTTCATCGCGGGCTTGGGACTGCCCGCCCACCAGGTCCAGGTATTGCGAAACAGCAGCGTCGGCAGAACGTGGATGGTGGCTGTCTCCGGTCCGCGATTGTGCAGTGTGATCTGGATCAGCACGTCTTCCGCAGACTGTTTGGCATATTCCACGAACACATCCCAATACCGGTCGCTGTCGAAGATACCGGTATCGAGCAGTTCGTATTCCATGTCGTGGCGACCACGGCCCTTGTTGGTGCTGACCAGGTTGTCATAGGGGAACCCGGCCTGCGGATACTTGTACAAATATTTCATGTACGAATGAGTGGGTGTGCTGTCGAGGTAGAAGTAATATTCTTTGACGTCCTCGCCATGATTGCCTTCGCTGTTGGTGAGCCCGAACAGCCGTTCTTTCAGGATGGGATCTTTGCCATTCCATAACGCCAGGCTGAAGCACAACATTTGCTTGTCATCGCTGAAGCCAGCCAGCCCGTCTTCCCCCCAGTGATAGGCACGCGAGCGGGCCTGATCGTGGCTGAAATAATCCCAGGCGTTGCCGTCCGCGCTGTAATCCTCACGAACCGTCCCCCACTGGCGTTCGCTAAGATAGGGTCCCCACTTCTTCCATGGCACTTGTCCCGTACAAGCCTCGTTAAGTCTCACCAGCTCCGCACTGTTGCTCATCTGCTCTCCCTTTTTTTCCGGCCAAAAGCAATTGCTGACGACACCGCCTCAGCGCTGTTCAGGCTGTGAGGAAGTCTACACGTTGTGGTACATCGCAGGCCATCGGACGGCAGCCCGAGGGTTGCTGTTCTGGAAGTGCTTGGGCGTGGATTACTGCCCCTATTTTCGCTACGGCGTGATCTCCCAAACGGTGCCGGCCCCGTAAGCTCCGCCCTGGTAGGCCGGGCCATACAGATGGCCGCTGGCGTCGAGCGTCACCCCGCCATAACAATATTCGCCGTCAGGGCCAGTGAAGGAGTGCAGCAGCGTGTACGTCCAGTTTCCGTTGACTGGCGTCAGTCTGAAGACTGAGCCCAACCCATTGATCCCGCCGCTGTAAGTCGTCCCATATAGACTGCCGTTGGAGCCAACCGCCAGGCTGGCCAAAGGTCCGACTACATTGTTGTGGCCGTATGTCGAAAACGCATAGATCGTGTTGAAAATCCAGCCGCCATTCGATGGGGTCAACTCGAAGACGGTGCCGGCCCCGTAGGCGCCGCCAACTTCGGTGCTTCCGTAAAGATTACCCGCTTGATCGAAGACCAGGCCTCCAAACGGTGATTCGCCATCGCTGCCATTTTGGAAGGCGTAAAGGATGTTTTCCATCCAACCTCCGCCCGACGGCGTGATTTCGTAGACGACGCCGCATCCACTCTGGCCGCAGCTCCCACCGTTATTGCCCTCGTCTATCGTCGTGCCATAAAGGTTGCCGGAGGAGTCGAAGATCACTCCGGAGTAGGGAACCGATCCATCGGGTGACCGATTAAAGCCATGAAGGATGGTTTCCGTCCATGAACCATGAGATGGTGACAGCTCATACACCGAGCCTTGTCCGCTGCCACCTCCGCCGTAAATCGTGGTGCCGTACAGGTTGCCGGACGGATCGAAGACCAGGCTGCCATTACCGGGCAGATTGCCATCCTCGCCATCGCCACTGAAAGCGTGAAGTATGGTTTCTGTCCACGGACATAGCGCAGTCTTACACACACTGGCCGGCGGACGTAGTTGAAACACGATACCGCAGCCGTATTCCACGCACCCCAGGGTATAGTTTCCGCCCTCAAACGTGGTTCCGTAGAGTGAGCCGTCGCCCCCGATTGTGATTCCCGCCGTAGGGAATAAGCCGTCACTTTGCAAACTGGGGAAGCCGTGCAAGGGGCTCACCACCCAGCCTGAGTTCCGGCGTGCCAACTTGAACACCACGCCAAGGCCATTGGTTCCGCCAGTGTTTGTGGTGCCGTAAAGATTTCCCGCAGCGTCCATAGTTACGCCTGCTTCCGGACCCGCGCCATCTCCGCCTCCAGTGAAGCTGTGCAAGGTGGTTAGCGTCTGGGCGGCAGCGGGGATGATGGGGAGGAAACTCATGGTCAACAGAATCGTCGTTACAGCCGTTGACCGTCGCAAGTTCATACGGAGGGAGGTCGAAGCCCGCGAGCATGACATAAAAGTCTCCTTATTGCGATCGGACGGGAACCGTAGAGGTCTCGTAGCGGGGAACCCAGAATCGCTGAAAGCTACAAAACCTCGGAATTCTCCATCCGTTTACGCATCGGTGTCAACTGCCGTTCTCCTCATCCGGGAGCCCGGCGAGATTTGCTTCGCCTTCATAGTCTGCGCGTACAATCGGCCTTATGCAGTTGGGCGACCGCACCTTGGCGGAGAATCAGCGCGCTGCCGCTGACGCCACAACGACAGCCATCAAAGGCTCCGTGCTGGGTCTGATGCTGCACGACGTGTGCGAGGAGATCAGGCTGGAAGAGCTGCGGCAGATTCTTGGCGCGCGCCGCGTCGACCCCACCTTCAAGCACTCCACGCCGGAGTACGTTCGTTTCGAGAATCCGCCGGTGGTCGAGCGGCTTGACTCTGTCTCGCTGCCCAGCGGCGAACGGCTCACCCCGCAGCTCAAGTATTACGACTACGGCGTCATCAGCGTTGTGCTGGAATTAGAGTTCGAAGCCGATTGGCCGGAACTGGTGCGGATGGCAGCGCGCTGGGTACCGAATCCTGAGTTGGAGCGGCAGGCCCAACAGATTGTTCGCGGACGAATGGAGAAGATTGCTCCGGCAATCGTGCGTCCTTACCGCGAATGGCTCAGTGAGGATTACTACATCTTCCTGCTGACCGAGGTGCCGGGCCGTCCCCAAGGCTGCGATTTGGTAGCCCAGCATGGTCCCGAGATCGCGCAAATCTTACGCGGCGAGCAGGTGCCGCTGGCGCGCAGCATCAATGAAGACGTGGCCCAGTCCAGTCTCTTCTACTATCCCAACGACCTGGTGACGATCGGCTGGAACGCGGCGTTGGTATATGACACTCCAGCCGGCGCCGAGACCTCGATTCAGATCCTGGAATACGCAAACTCCCAGCTGTTGGAGTTTCGTCACTATGACGACCTGCTAACCACCGAATTAGCCAGTGTTTATGCGTCGCTGAAGAAGCGCCCCGGAATTTTGCGGCGCTGGACAATGCAGTCCGAGGCGCTACGGCTGAACAGCGTGACCGTCGAAGTGACAGAGCTGGCCGAGCGCTCGGACACGGCCATCAAATTTGTCAGCGACATGTATTCGGCGCGGCTGTATCGCACGGCTGCGGCTAAAGTGGGGGTTCCGGAATACAAAGATCTGGTGAATGAGAAGCTGCATACTGCCGAGGCGCTCTATCGATTCCTCATTGACGAATTCCATCAGAGTCGGGGCTTCGTGCTCGAAGTCATGGTCGTCATCATCCTGGTCATCGAGCTGGTATACCTCTTCAGGGGCAAAGGTTGAGATGAGTTCAGCCTGGGAGGTGGAATCTAACGGTCAACAGCGCAGCTGCCATGGGTGCTAAATAGTTTAGCCCAGGCAAACACCGCGAATTCGCTACTACTCCTCCGGCACGGAAACTGGCTGCCGACGCGTTGACGTCGCAGTGTTTCGGGTACACAATCTCATTCCAAGTTCGTCCTCGCTCAAAGTCACTTCTCTTCCGTAGCAACAACAAGGAGTACGCCATGAGCAACTTCTCAAACACCATAAATAAGCCGTGGTGGCTTGCGATGATCGTTTGTCTGGCGATCTCGATTCCGATTTCCGTAGCGCGCGCACAAACCTTGACTGTGCTGCATGCGTTTCGCGGTGAATTGGATGGTAACGATGTCTTCGCCGGCTTTGCCCGGGATCGCGCCGGAAATCTTTACGGCACCGCGTATCAAGGCGGAACGAACCAGCCCAACTGCATTAATGGATGCGGGCTGGTTTACGAGTTGTCGCAAAGAAACGGTGCCTGGGTGTACACCCCACTGCACAACTTCACCGGCGGCGGTGATGGATACGGCCACGCTATGGGGTGATGGTCGGCCCGGATGGCAGCCTATACGGCACAACCGTGAACGGCGGAAGCTCGAATTGCGACACAGCTGGATGTGGCATCGTCTTCCGCTTGCAACCGCCGTTGTCCACCTGCAAGACCGTTCTCTGCTACTGGCGCGAAACCATACTCTACCGCTTCACCGGCGGCAGCGATGGTGCGTTTCCCTCGGGCAACCTGACGTTCGATGCAGCAGGAAATTTGTATGGCGCCACCATGGGCGGAGGAGGAAACCGTTATTGCTCCGATGACTTCGGTTGTGGCGTGGTTTTCAAACTCACGCCGTCCGGAGGTTCCTGGAACCTGACGCCACTCTATAACTTTCAAGGCGGGGCCGACGGCGAATATCCCCAATACGGCGTCGTGCTTGATAGCGCCGGCGACATCTTCGGTGTCAGCACAGGACCAAGGCAATTAGGCGCGATCTATGAGCTGACGAACTCCGGTTCCGGCTGGAGCAAGAGCTACATCTACCAGTTTGTTGGCGGTGAACAAGGATCAAATCCCACCGGCCTGGTCATCGATCCGGCGAGCAATCTACGGCGGCACCGAAAACGGAGGTATAGGGGGCGGCGGAACGGTCTACGAACTCTCACCTTCAGGCGCCGGGTGGAACATTCAGGTGCTGCTGGGCTTAAACGGAACCAGCGGTCCCCCTAGTCCGCTGTTTCGCGATGCTGCTGGCGATCTGTACGGCAGCAACGCGCCCGGCCAGTTTGGCTACGGCTCGGTGTTTAAGCTGAGCAATTCAAACGGCAGCTGGATCTATTCAGACCTGTACGATTTCACCGGGCACAACGACGGCGCCGGAGTGTCTGGCACGCTGGTCGTTGATGGCAATGGAAATGTTTATGGTACCTCGCCAGCGGGGGGAACCTATGGCCACGGCGTAGCGTTCGAAATAACCCCTTAGCCGCGAGGGAATCGCTGGTTAGGGGGGAGCCTGTCGTAGTGGTGTTGTTTCGTCAGACGAACCAGGATTGCCACAATCTTCCCAATTTGCCCCTATACATTTTTGGGGTTCCATATAGGTAATTCTAGGAGTATTGCTAGACCCCCCTCCCTCTGTAGGCTGAATACGCACTATGTAAGGGTATGGCGCTGCTGCGTTCAGCGAATAGCCAGTCCGGCGTCCGCCGGATTCAATCAACCTGTTTGAAAACGAATCAGACGCTAGGCATTGGAGGATTTTCGTGAAATTGAAGGTTATGTACATCGCGACTTGCGTCATGCTGCTCGCCAGCCTGATGTATGCGGCAACGCCAACTCGGCAGATTCCTGCCGGCAAAAAAGCCAAAGTGAACGGCACGATCGTCTCGCGTAACGGCGACATGGTGAACGTGAAAGAGAAGAAGGGCGGACAAGTTGTCATCGTCAACCTGACCGACAACACCAAGGTCGAGCGTGAAAAGGGTGCGCTGCGTATGCGCCGCGCCGACATGGACGTTACCGCCATGCTGCCTGGCCTCACCATCACAGCCGAGGGTGTGGGGAATGCAAAAGGTCAGCTCGATGCCGGCAAGATCTGGTTTGATCCAGACGCCTTCGCCGTTGAAGTAGCGCAGGAACAGCAGATCACCGCCAATCAGGCCGCGACTGCCAAGGCGCAGTCGACCGCGAACTCCGGCGTGCAGCAGGCGCAGGCCGCACAGTCGTCCGCTGATACCGCTCAGGGTGCTGCCAATGCCGCCGGCAACGCCGCAGTGGCTGCGGGCGCCGTGGGCGTGATGGATGCTGATGCTATTGCGATGGTCAACAAGCGCGTATCGGACTTGGGCGATTACAAGACGGTTGCCGAGGCCGGCATCTATTTCCCAACCGGAAACGACACCTTGGATGCGGCTGCGAAGGCTGACCTCGATAAGCTGGCGCAGATGGTACAAACAGTCGACAACTACATGATCGAGGTCGCTGGTTATGCTTCCACCACTGGCACCAAGGCAATGAATCAAAAACTTAGCGATGACCGTGCCACCGCCGTCGTGCTCTATTTGCGTAATCAGAAGAGCATTCCGATGCGCCGCATACTGGCGCCCGCCGGTTACGGAGCCAGTCATCCGGCCGCGGCCAACACTGATTCCGAAGGTCGCGCCCTCAATCAGCGCGTCGATGTGAAGGTTCTGGTGAACAAGGGCCTCAATCAGGGCATGTAAAACGAGCAAGCGAGAGGGAAAAAGAGGTCGCGCTATGCGGCCTCTTTCCTTTTAGCCCAAGCCCAGGTTGCGTCCGATGCGCGGTCGGAACAGCGCAGGCCTGGACCATAACATTACTGAATTGCATACCCGCCTGCGCTCTGTTCCGTTCGCCGGCTAGATTTCTCCAAGCTCTTCGCGAACCTGCTCGAGCGCCATCTCGCACTCTACAAGTTGCTTGCGCAGCGACGATTTGCTACATGGTCCTGAAACGGTGTCCAGGCTGACTTTGTAGCCCTGAATCTGCTGTTCCAGCCGGGCTTTGCGGGCGATCAATTCATCAATATCGACCTGTGCTTTTTCCATGTGCCCACATTACACAAAGCGGCGCCGCGTGTCAGTGAGCTCGTTCTTCTCTCATCGATAGGGAAGCGCAATGCAGAAAGACCAGAGAAGGCTCGTTAAAAGTCCAGGTTGTCTTAACCCTAACGCTGAGCCCAGTCGTGGCGTCATTGCGTCTGCTGGAGCTTGGCGATCAGCTTATGCGCCAGGTTTTCTTCCGATTCCGACCACAAGACGCGGCCGCTGACGGCACAATTCTTTTCGACGGCAGCGGAGAAAGCCACTAGCTTGGCGATGTTGAAGCGCAGATACTTCTCGATCACCGGGGAGAGCTGCTTGCCCTCGTACACAAACGCGGAGTCGAGACCGAAATCGACCTCGATATGCCCGTCATCGGCATAGATGCCGTCGTCGAACTGCAAACCGTGGACCAGGAAACGGACAGCGGTCGGCCGCTGAATCCAGCTTTCGCCGTGTTCGTCGTCGTTCGGCACCCAGATGTCCCAGAACGCTTCGAAGACGAAGGCGAAGTCGTCATGCGCAAACTCGGTGGCGACGTCGACTGCTTCCTCCGGGGACACGCCGGGATCGAAGCGCCGCTCGAGGACGGTAGGCTCCGCCCAGGACACCGGATGCACCGACAGATACGTAACGCCTTCGCGCACGCTGGAGAAAGGGAACTGCCGCAGCACGCCAACGGTGCGCGCCATCATCTCCCCTTCGCGAAAGCTGGGGAACCACACGCTCAAATAGAACGAGTCAGCCATCGGGGTATTGTAGCGCGAGAGAACAAATACCGGATGGCTGACGGCTAACCGCTGAAAGCTAATCGCGACCTGCCACCACTACGCACTCAGCCGCTTCTTGGCCTTGATTTCCTCCAGCAGTGCATCGATCTTCTGTTCGCGATCGAGGGCGTGCAGCCGGCCTTCGATATCATCGCCCAGCACGTCGTTCTTGGCACGACCGAGTGCCTCTTCGCGAGCGACCTTCGTCCGCATGCGATCGAAGGTGTGGTTCTCGCCGGTCGGAGTCTGTTGCGCGTCGGCAGCCCGGCTCACCGCACGTGAGCGGCGATGCTGTGCGATCAGCAGATCGACCTTGCCGCGCGCCTCCGACAGCTTCAGCTCCAGCTTCTTGAGTGCCGATTTCAGCGCCTCGACTTGAACCTCCTGGTCAGCGATTTGCTGATCGAAGCTGTCGGCTAACTGCTGGAAACTCATCGCGCGTTCCAGCGCTGCTCGTGCCAGTTCGTCGTCTTGTTTGGCGACGGCCAGCTCAGCTTTGTGCATCCAGTCGGTATGCTTCTCGAGGTTCTCCTTCTTCTTTTTCTGCAGCAGATGCAGATCGGCCAGGGCAATCGCGACCTGCGTTTTCACCTGCATGAACTGGTTCTCCATGTCGAGAATTACCTGCTTCAGCATCTTCTCGGGATTTTCGGCTCGGTCGACCAAGTCGTTCAGGTTGGCCCGAATCAAGGTTGAAACACGATCGAGTAATGCCATAAAGAACTCCTTTGCCTTAGAACTGCTCGCCGCGAACCGCAGCCAAAAGGAAGGCGACGAGCAAGCCTCCCACAGCGCCTAAAAGAACCGCAATACTAGAGTGACTGACAATCCGTAGCACCACGCCTAACAACGTCCCAATCACTCCCAGAATCACCATCAAGCGCGTACTGTCATCTTCGGAAAACTAACCATCCTGTCGGGCTAAAGCCCTCAAGCAAAATTGATGGCCCTCTTCGGCACCGCTGAATTCGCGCCCCTTCCAACGGGTGCACCGCTCATTCGCGGTGTTCGAATGAGTGGGATGGGTGCCCACCCTTCTCGCCCGCTTTTGGGCGAGAGGGTGGGATACATAACTACTTGCCTGCCCCCGCAGCCTTCGCCTTCCCATCATCGGCAGGTGGCAGACCGTCCGGTTTTGGCGACTTGTCGCCAATCGTCCGGATCTTGCCCAGCAGGTCCGACATCTGCATGCCCGACAGCGCCTCGAAGAGGGCCGGCACCTGCGCAGCCATTTCCGTAATGTCGCCGGTGATCTTGTGCATGCCGGCTGAATTACCGTTGCCGGTCGACACAATCGTGATCTTGTCGACGTTCGACAGCGGACTGGCCAGGGCTCTCACAATTTCCGGCAGCCCGGTAATCAGTTTGTCGACAACAGCAGCCTGGTTGTACTCCTGGAAGGCTTCCGCCTTAACGTTCATGGCGCGAGCTTCGGCGTCGCCCTTCTTGAAGATGATTTCGGCTTCAGCTTCACCCTGCGCACGGATGGCGCTGGCGCGGCCTTCGGCCTCAACCATCGTCCGTGAACGTTCAGCTTCGGCAAGCGTCTGAATGCGCTGACGCTCGATCTCCGCCTGCTTCAAGACCGTGGCAATCAGTTCTTTCTCGCGGCGGTTGATCTCGGCCTCTTGCACCTTGATCTGCGCCTCTTTCTCGACTTGCTGCACCTTTACCGACTCTGCGATGACCTGCTGCTGCATCACGTTGGTTTGAATTTCGTAGGCTTTGTCGGACTGCGCTTGCTGCCGCTTCACCAGCTCGGTGTAGGTCGCCTTCTTCACTTCGAGGTCGCGTTGCGCCTCAGCCTGACGCGCCATAGAAGCAGTTTCCGCCGCGACGCGCTCTTGGTCGGCTTGAGCTTTGGCGATCGCCGACTCGCGCAGCGCAATGGCACGCTTGATGGCGGTGTCGCGATCGGCTTCCGCAGTCGCCACATCGGCGTCGCGCTTGATGCGGGCAATGTCAGGCCGGCCCATGTTGGTGATGTACTCGTTCTTGTCGCGCACTTCCTTGATGGTGAAGGAAATCACTTCCAGCCCCATCTTGTTCATGTCGTCGGCGCAAGTCGAGCGCATGCGATCGGCAACCATTTCCGGCTGCTTCACGATTTCTTCCACCGTGAGTTGGCCGATGATGCCGCGGAGATGGCCTTCCATCACCAGGCGAATGAGCGCCTCGCGTTGCGGTGGCGCCTTGGTCAGGAACTGCTCAGCCGCAGTCATGATCGACTCCGGATCGCTTTTGACCTTGATCTGTGCCACGGCCTCAACCGTGACCGCAACACCTTGCTTGGTGTAGAGGTCCTGCTGTGGCGCTACGTCGAACGACATCAGTTCGAGCGAAAGCTCGCGGCAGTTTTCTACCATGGGCAGAATGATCGAGCCGTGGTTTTTGATGATGCGCGATCCGCGAATGCCATATACAACCAAGGCTTCGTTGGGACCGGCTTTACGGTAGAGCTTGGTGAAGACGGCCATGAGCAGCACGGTGACAGCAACAATCGACCACCCGATGATCACGGCGTCGGTTGGAATGTGGAAACCCATACGCCTCCTTAGAATCGCTATTAGCAATTAGCAGTTAGCACTTAGCAATCAGCTCTAAGCCGTTAGCTCTCAGCATTTAGCTAATCGCTAACTGCTAATAGCTAACTGCTTCCTATTTCTTTGCCTGCCAACTCGTCGTATCTCCGCACGTAGGCGATGCCGCGCTCATAGCGCGTCACAATCACCTCGTCTCCGCGGGCCAGTGGCTCGCCGTTGTCGCTGCGGGCGCCGCATACCTGTCGCGTGCCGCCAAGGGAGAAAATCATTTCGCCAGTTCCGCCTTCGCGAATCGGGCTGGAAATCCGGCCAAGCGCACCGACCCGCTCATAATCGGCGGGATCGAGTTCGCGCGAGTGCGCCATCAGAAACTTGGCCACGAACAGGAAGATGACACTCGCTCCCAGCAGCCCGAAGACCGTCGAAACCACCAGCACCAGCGTGACCACCCAGGTCGAGTAGCGCGTAAGCAGATAACCTGAGCCGCCAAACCACGCCAGGAAAGCTGTAATGGTGGCGAAGTTAAGAAATGGCATGTCGCCACTGTGTCCGTTGCCCGCGTGCGACCCCGCGCCGGCGTGGGAAGCTGCGATGTGTCCGCCATGCGGTACGTGCATATGCATGTGGGGAAGATGCCAGGTCCCACCCACGAACGACAGCACACTCAGCGTTACTCCCACTACAAAGCACACGAGATAAAAGATCGCCCAGGTCATAAGTGCGCTCCCGCCTGCCGCTTGGTCGCGCGACGGCCATGCGGCGCCGCTGTCAGGCTCGGCTTCAACACTTCCGTAAGCCGCTCCACCAACTCCGGCGTTTCCAGAATCGCGCCCAGCAGCATCAGACACTTGCGCGTGTCCTGATGCTTCGCCGCCTGAAGCAGGGCATGACTGAGCTCAGGGTCGTGCGTGAATTGCTCCGCTCCGTTCACCAGCCAGAGATCCAGGCGGTCTTCCGTGGCGCGCAGGTCGCTGGTCAATTCCGTGTGATAACCCTCGGGATCGTCGACCAGGTATCCGGGGTGGACCTTGAAGAAGCGCGCCAGCAGCATGCGTGAAGCGTTGGTCAGGTGAGGCCGCGCTCCACTCTCGATCTGCGAAAGGTACGACTGGCTGAGCCCTGCTCCGGTTTCTTTCTTCAGGGCCCGCACCAGGTCCTGCTGCGTCAGCTCCCGATTAAGGCCGCGCAGCGTGCCCTCGACCAGCCGCAGATAGCGTAATTTCTCGCCCAGTTTCATATTACGATTTGCAATTATGCTATTGCAATCTGCGATTGTCAAGAACTGGATTTGGCGTGGAATGAGCAGGATGCGGAGGTAATAATATCCTTGACTAACCCAGATTAGTCTGCTACATTTAGGTCATGGGAAGCCCAGAGACGTTACAGCAAGCGATTCAGCACTTTAGCGACGAGCAGGTCTGCATTGACGCTGTGGCTGCGATGCGCTGGCCCGAAGGGGTTGAGTGCCCGCATTGCGACGCTAAAGAACCGTACTATCTAAAGACACAAAAGCGGTGGAAGTGCCGCAAGTGCCGTAAGCAGTTTTCGGTAAAGGTAGGAACTATATTTGAGGATTCGCCTGTCACTCTGTGCAAGTGGCTTCCCGCATTGTGGTTGATTGTTAGCGCCAAAAACGGCGTTAGTTCGTGGGAGTTGCATCGGGCTTTGGGTGTAACTCAAAAAACCGCGTGGTTTATGTTACACAGGCTTAGGCTCGCGATGCGTCGCAACACCATTCGCAAACTCGACGGCGGCCCCATAGACGTTGACGAAACTTATGTCGGCGGACAAAAGCGATTCATGCACGCCAGCAAGCGTCTTCGTATGTTTAGCGGCGGCAAAACCGAAAGCAAAACAATCGTTATGGGATTCTTAGATCGAGAACTTCGACAGGTTCGCGCAAGAGTCGTTCCCAACGTAAAGCGTGAAACTTTGCAGAACGAAATTCTTAATCTCGTGAGTCGTGGAGCAAGAGTTTATACCGACGACGCCAGCGCTTACGACCAGTGGCGCAAGGATTTCATACATGAGGTCGTAAACAAAACCGAAGCCTACGTGCGGGGCCAAGTCCATGTTCAGGGGATTGAGAACTTCTGGTCGTTACTGAAACGCACGTTGCGAGGAACGTATGTGGCCGTCGAGCCGTTCCATCTCGACCGCTATTTGGATGAGCAGATTTTTCGATACGAGAATCGCGCCACGAAAGACAATCCGTTAAACGATGCAGATCGCTTCGCTGCTGCACTGGCGCAGGTCGCGGGAAGGCGGGTTACCTACCGAGAGCTTACGGGGAAATTGGGGTCTCCCGAGGCCTTTTAACCCTCATCGTCTGAAGCGGGGGCGGAAGCCGAAGAGTGCGGCTTAGGGCCCCGCTTAGGCTTTCCTGCACTAGCGAGTTTCTCTTCTGCTAGCATCTGCTTAAGATCTGTTTTTGATACCTGGAGAACCTGCTTTAAGGCGCTATTGAACCGCTCGTATTCCGTGGACTTCCGAGGGGGGACCTTAGACACACTACCTCCTACGCTCGAATAGATTGTTTACAGGCAACGTCATGTGTGCCACAATAATAGAGCGCGTGGGGGCTGAGTATTCCTCATAGGCCCCCACCCGGTTATTGGTTACCGGCTACGCCGGAGAAGACGGGAACTCAAGTGTTACGGCGAACTTCCAGATTCGCACCCGGAGCCGCCGCTTTCCCTTGACTGCCCTAAAATTTAGATCAACAAATTTTGGGATTGGGGCCACACTCCTTTCCTGAGACTCGGCTTGAATTGAGACGCCTCCTGTCAAAGAGTGCTCAATTCAAGCCGTTCTGCTTTTTACTGCAGAAATCGTTAGCCAGTTTATGCGTTGGCATGACCCCGCACCTTATTCTCCACGGGTAGCAATCGCCGCTGGCGGGAATCCTTGAAAAACTCCGCTGGAACTTCCACCTCATAAGCGTTCTCTTGATCGTTCCATAACACGGGCATGTTGCGGCTCTCGCCGTAATCAAGTTCGATAAAGTCGAGAAAAGTCTTGGCGGAAAATCCAGCGCCGTTTCCTTTCTGACCGTAACTGACCCTATAGGCTCGCGGGTCTTTCTTAGTGATGGGACGAATAGCTATCTTCCGCGATTCACGATCCCACAGAAGCAGAATGAACTCGACGGCTTCTTTCTCCAGTCGTACAGTGGCCGTCTTGTTCAGCGAGATTCTACCCAACTTTGTAATCGTTACCATTGGCGACCCGCTGCGACTGACCTTACGGGAAAACACTTCGTAAGCGATGCTCCACCTCCTGTCAGAAGAGTATGCATCAAGCATAACATACGATCAGCGTACGTTCCAGTAGCGAAAAACTAACTTGCGTACGGATAGCCAGCAGTTGTCCGCACTGCCAGTATACACAGGCTAGGTAGTGTTGTTGGTAATGCCAGACGGAAAAAGGCGGGGTAGCTAGGCTAAGACCCTGTCACGGCGCAGTGATCATAGCAGATTTGGGTTAGCGTTGTATATTGATGCCGATGCGGAAAGAGGCTATCAGCTATCAGCTATCAGTTTTCAGAGCCTAGAGCTGTGACGCCCTTCGGTTGCGGGGTGCTTTTCGGATCGAGTGGACGCCTTGAAGAATTAGATTACTAGATACAGAGAGTCGTACAGCCGAAGCATAGTTCGCTAAAAGTACCCGTCGTCCGCTGAAGGCGACTGGCTCTCTGAGATAGGCGTGGACACGCCGGTCTAAAGGCCGGCTCCTCCATCTGCTGCTACGCCTTCAATCGGCTCGCGTACTTTTCGCGAATCTTGTGCACCTTGGGGGCGACCACGAACATGCAATACGGCTGCATCGGATTATTTGCGAGATAGTTCTGGTGATAATCCTCGGCCACGTAAAACGTTGACGCCGGTTCAAGCGCGGTGACGATTGGATCGCCAAACACCTTATCCCGCGTCAGCTCGGCGATAACGTCTTCGGCCGTCTTCTTTTGTGCTTCATCGCGGTAGAAGATGACCGAGCGATATTGCTCGCCGACATCGTTGCCCTGGCGGTTCAGCGTGGTGGGATCGTGCAGGGTGAAAAACACGTGCAAGAGATCGCTGAAGCTGATGATGGAAGGATCGAAGGTAATTTCGGCAACTTCGACGTGGCCGGTCTTGCCGGTGCAAACCTGCTGATATGTCGGGTTGGCGACCTGCCCGCCCATGTAGCCCGAACGAACGGACTCAACCCCCTGAAGCTGTTGAATGGCGGCTTCCACACACCAGAAGCACCCGCCGCCGAGAATAGCTGTTTCGGTTGGCATAAACATAGGATGCGCGAGGCCGCCGGTTGTTGCAAGTCCCAAGACAACGGTGCCTAAGCGATGTTTGGTTTCACCACGGAGAGCACGGAGAACCTCAAGAGCAGGCGTCCTGTTTTTGCATTTCCGTGCCCTCCGTGAGCTCCGTGGTGAAAAAGAGGTGGTTATCACCTAAACAAACCGAGGCCGATGATCAACGTGGGAAATTTTGTCTGTGCGGGGGACGCGAACGGCGGGAAGTCCCAATCGGCTATGAATTTCTACCGTCGCGCTACACTGTCTGCATGCTGCTGCTGAAAAAGCTGCCCAAGTTCGAGACCATGCGGGAGTGCGCCCAACGCTATCCCGAACTCGACCCTACGGCTTTGCAAACCTCGCTGGTGCTGCTGCGGGTCGCCTCCGACCTCATTGCCGCCATGGACAGTGAACTGGCCGGCCACGGCACGTCGCAAGGGCGGTTCACGATCTTGATGCTCCTGGAAAATTGCTCCGAGCCGGAGTTGAGTCCTTCCGATCTTGCCGAAATGAGTGGCGTCAGCCGCGCCTCGATCAGCGGCCTGATCGATGGGCTGGAAGAGGCCGGCATGGTGAAGCGGAAGGCGGATCAGCGGGATCGGCGTGCCCGATCCGTACGTCTCACAAAAAAAGGGAAGCGCTTCCTGGAGAAAATGCTGCCCGCGCACTTCACCTTCATGGCTCGGGTTATGCAGAACCTGAGTGAACGCGAGCGGCAGCAACTTATCTCGCTGGTCAGCAAGATCGATCCCAACGTGCGCGCCTGATCCCCCGCTCGGCGCAGCCTGCATCGGCATAGCCGCGGCTCGAATCTTTTCTTCCAAGTCCTGCATCCTGCGTGCTCTCTTTGTAATCTAGTTAGGGAGCTAATCATTTCTGCTTTTCCCTGGATGTACGAGGATTGATGGCCAGCCTGGAATCCACTCCCAACCTGAATTCGTTTTCGGCCAATGCGGGCTCCATCAGTCGACCGGCGGAGGTGCGCCCGTTCAATCCTTGGATTATCGCCCTCACTGTAACCCTGGCGACATTCATGGAAATCCTCGATACGTCCATCGCCAACGTCGCGCTGCCTCATATATCCGGCAGCCTGGGGGCGGGACAAGACGAATCGACCTGGGTGCTGACCAGTTACCTGGTGGCGAACGCCATCATTTTGCCCATGAGTAGCTGGCTGTCGCTCATTGTGGGGCGCAAGCGGTTCTACATGAGCTGCGTCTTCCTGTTCACTTTGTCCTCGATGCTGTGCGGGTTCGCGCCTTCGCTGCCGCTGCTGATCTTCTTCCGCGTGCTCCAGGGAGCCGCAGGCGGTGGCCTGGGGCCGAGCGAGCAGGCCATCCTGGCCGACACGTTTGCCCCGGAGAAACGCGGCATGGCCTTCGCGATCTACGGAATGGCCGTGGTAGTGGCGCCCGTGCTTGGACCGGTAATGGGCGGCTACATCACCGACAACTTCAGCTGGCGCTGGATTTTCTTCATCAACGTGCCCGTGGGGATTATTTCGTTGCTGCTGGTTTCACGCCTCATTCACGATCCGCCCTTACTCATCGCCGAACGCCAGAAGCGGCTACATGGCGGCCTGCGGATTGACTACATCGGGATGAGCCTGTTGGCGCTTGGCCTCGGCTCCCTGCAATTCGTCCTCGACAAAGGCGAGCGCGACGACTGGTTCAGTTCGGACAAGATTCTGTGGCTGGCGATTATTGCCGTGGTGTCCCTGGTGTTCGTCATCTTCTGGGAGTCGCGGCAAAAGGAGCCTGTCTTCGATGTGTCCCTGTTCCGCAATCGCTCCTATGCCACCTCGCAGGCGATGATGTTTATGGTCGGCTTCGTGCTTTACGCCAGCACGACGCTGTTGCCGCTGCTGGTACAAACCTTATTCGGCTATACCGCAACCGATGCCGGTTGGGTGCTCACGCCCGGTGGGTTGGTCATCGTGGTGATGATGCCGATCACCGGCGTGCTGGTGGGAAAATTCCAGGCACGATGGCTGCTCGGCATAGGGTTTGTAGGGCAGGCGCTGGCGCTGCTCCACATGAGTCGTTTCGACCTGACAACGGACTATAAGAGTTTTGTGATTGCGCGCATCATGCAGTCGGCGAGTTTAGCGTTCCTGTTTATTCCCATCAACGTCGCTGCTTATGTTGGTGTTCCGCCGGAAAAGAACAACGATGTATCGGCGGCGGTAAACCTGATGCGTAATCTGGGTGGGAGCTTCGGAATCGCTATCGCTTCGACGATCGAGTCACGGCGGCTGCAATATCACCGCAGCATTCTGGCTGAACATCTTTACGGGGGCAGTTCAGCACTGGATCGAGCTTTAGCTGGAGCCAAAGCGGCCTTCGTAGGACACGGTTACTCCGCCACCGACGCGGCGCACCGAGCCTGGGCCATGGTGGATGGCATGGTGCAGCAACAGGCCGCCATGCTGTCGTTCAACGATGCGTTCTGGATTCTCGGGATGATGTTCCTGCTGGTCGCGCCGGCGGTCTTCCTGATGCGCTCCAACAATCCCGGAGTCGGCGGCACAACGGCGATGCATTGATTTGGCTGAGCCGTGCGAATCTAGAGTTCGCGATAGTTGAGCAGGGCTGCGCCGATCAGTACGAAGCATACTGGCCATATCCAGGCTGCAACCGGCCGATCCTTCGACGGCAGGCGAATCTCCAGCCAACGTGACCATCCAGCCATCACGCCTAAGACAGCCATTGGAGTGTGGCTCATCTCCGCCAAAGCTTCTTCCCTGACATTCGTGGTGCCATGGGAATGGGTGAGCAGCAGAGCAGCGCCAACCGCGCACAGCAGTGGAAAAATTAACGGCAGTACACTTTGACGCGAGGGATTTCTCCGTACCCACAATTCGAAAATCGCAAAGGCGATACACAGAATTGCCGCGGCTCGGTGTTGGAAGATCTCCGGCGTGGCCCAGGTACTCCAAAAACTCTTTGGGCCTAAGGGCCAGCATTCGGGATCACCACGCAGAAAAATAAAGACGGCAATGCCGATCATCAGTAAGGGCCAGTATTCGGCCCACTTCGCATGCCCGGTGCGGGCCAGCAGCGCGAGCAGCCCCATGGCGACGACGATCAGCCCCATCCAGTGATGGTTATATTCCGACCACTTGCGGTCGGCGATGACGCGAATGGAAAGCGGCAGGCCTTCGCTGGTGTAGGCAACGGTCTTGCGCGTCGGGTCGGCATCAGAGTTTGACTGTCCAGGAAAGCGCGTCGACAGATCGGTGGTGCTGGGACTGCGCAGGATTGGCCACTCCGGCTTGTAGCGAGCCACGATGTGGGAAAGCTGCACCGTGTCGTTGGGCAGATCGACCGCCGGCGGTTGGGCCGTCATGGATGCGGCAGAGAGGATGACAGTGATGCCGATTCCTAACTCGGCTTCAACCAGGCGGCGCAAGCGCGGAAGCACTTCATCCGGGCCATACTTGCGCAGCATAAGAAAATTAATGCCTCCCAGAGCCAGCATTGCCAGCAGCATGGCAATCTTGGCCAATAGCATCAGGCCATACGAGGTGCCGATCAACGCGTGAAACGACGCGACATACGACAGGCTCATGCAGAAGCCGCTAACCACCAGCACGATGACGCTGATGAGTGCCAACTGAGAGAAGCGCCGTGTCATGTTCCACTGGGCCGTCTGATCTTTGCTGATATACAGCCCCAACATCAGGAAGGGTAGACCTCCGATCCAGAAGCCCGTTGCCGCTTCGTGCAGGGCGGTGAGAATCACCAGAGGAACACGGCCATCGATGCGAGAAGCGGCGTGATCGGTCATAACCGACGCTGCCAGCACGATGACGACCAGCAAACCCAGCCACCAGGCAATGTGTTTGCTGCGCAGGGTCGCCGTGAAGGCAGCCAGTAGTGAGGCGACTAAAATCACGCTGCCGGCAAGGAAGAAGTTGGCACCGGTAACATCGCGAAAGCCGATTTCCGCCGAAGCCATCAACACGGCAGAATTGACATACAGGTATAGCACCTGCACGACAGCCAGCCCGATGGCAGAGCCGCGAAACAGCTGGATTGACCGGGAGCGAACTCGGTCCATCCCCGCATCGGACACGTCCACGCTGGGGCGCGCGATCCAGAATCGAAAAACGAAGCCGCCCAGCAGCAGTGACTGACCAATCAGGGTCCCGGCACTCAGCAGCACGGCGAGGTAACTAAAAATGTCGACGAGTCTTAGCATCAAAAACGGCTAATTCACCGTGAAGTCGATCTCGCCGTTGCTCATGTGGCCATCGGAGGCGAGAACCTTCCACAGCAGCTTGTAAGCTCCAGGCTTCAGGCTGGCGGCACCGGACTCCAAAACGTCAGGCGCAGTTTGCTTGAGAGCTTCTACCGGAATGGTAGCGCCGTCCGTTGAGGTCAACTGTAGCTTGGACCGTTTGCCGTCAACTCGCACATTGAAGCGGAGCCAGAAAGGCACCGCCGGCCCTTTGACAGTGGCGTTCAACGCGGGTTTGGACTGCATCAGGACAGCGTGCGCCCATAACGGCTGGGCAATCGCGGCCAGCAAAAGCGTGGTCAGAACAATAGTGAAAAATGGCAGTCGAGATCTACTACGCAAAGAGAATACCTCCTACTTGATGCTAAATGGCAAACGGCTTCGACGCCAGCGGCGAGAATGTCGAAAGCGATACAAAGGAAGAGCCTTGGCCACATATAACAGGTGGCCTAGGAATGTTCTTGTTTGGAGTGATGCATTCCGACCAGCCGGCTGATCAACACCGCGGGATACATGATTCCGGTGACCGCCTCGATAATCACCAGCGACCGTGCATGTGCTCCCCAGGGAACAATGTCGCCATAGCCGACGGTGGTTAAGGTGACGAAGCTGAAGAAGACGAACTCCGACTGCGCCAGATGCTTCCCTGGTTCCACGGTGTCACGGAACGAGCCGGGATGCATGCTTTCGATGACCCCATAAGCCAGGCCGTAGGTGATTCCTATTAACAAATAGGCCGAGACTGCTCCAGCCAATATGTCCGTCGTAACACTGGGATCCGACACGATCGAATAGATGAACACACAAGTTACATATGCAAGAAAGAACACGCCCAGGACTCGCGAGGCTAGCTGCCACGACTGAAGATAGCCAGAAACATTTCCCAGATGAATAAGAATGGCCGGCATGCCCAGAACGAAGGCGATCTGCGTTACGCGTCCTCTTCCTAGGACCGCGTAGAGGGCGGCGCAGAAGATCAGGACGGCCAGCAGTCGAAATACCTCGTCGTGACGCGCAGTTTCGACCACGAACGGATAGCCCAGAATGAAAGCCAGCTCCGTGACCAGCAGCGTCGTGTAGTGGTACAGACGCAGTCGTCGCGTCGCAAGGCGAGAGATCTTCGATGATGCCAAGGTTCTGGCCGGCAAAGAATTGTCCTCCGGGAATGGTTGAGTGTATCTGGGAAAGCCGCGAAGGCAAGACTATTTCGAGGATGTGCTTGATTTCAACTGTTATCGCAGCAGGGCGCTAGGATCGGGATCGGCAGCCGAAGGTGCAGGCGTCATGGACTCAGCTTCTTCCAGGGTGTCACCCTCGCCGGGCGCGAGGAACAGGTTCTGCTCGATGCCGTGCTGACGGGTGTAGAGCTCGTAATAGCGGCCACCCTGGTCGAAGAGCGTGCGATGCGTTCCGTGCTCCACGATACGTCCGCCTTCCACCACCAGAATCTGGTCGGCTCGGCGGATGGTCGAGAGGCGGTGCGCGATCACAAACGTGGTGCGTCCTTGCATCAGGTAGGACAGGCCTTGCTGGATCAACGCTTCCGATTCGGAGTCGAGGCTCGACGTGGCCTCGTCGAGAATCAGAATTCGAGGATTGGCGAGAATCGCGCGGGCGATGGAAACTCGCTGGCGCTGGCCGCCGGATAACTTCACACCGCGCTCTCCGATGATGGTGTCATACTTCTGCTCGTATTTTTCCGCGAACTCATCCACGCGCGCGATGGCGCAGGCGCGAAGGATTTTCTCTTCCGTGGCGTCGGGTTTGGAGAAAGCTACGTTCTCGCGAATCGAGCCGTCAAACAGGAAGGAGTCCTGCAACACCATTCCCAGTTGGGTGCGATACGACTCAAGTCGCACGGTCGAGAGATCGACGCCATCGACCAATACCTGTCCGGAGTTTGGTTTGTGAAAAGCGGCAAGCAAGCCAATGATGGTGGACTTGCCTGATCCCGACGATCCGACGAGAGCCGTGACCGTACCCGGCCAGGCATGGAACGAGACGTCGTGCAAGACAGTTTTCTGCTGCTCGTAGGCGAAGCTGACCTCTTGAAACGCGACGTCGCCGCGGATCTCGCCCATCGTAACCGTGCGATCGATATCTTCGTTTTCCGGCGTCTCGTCCAGCACCTCGCGGGTGCGCTCCAGCCCGGCGATAGCTTCGGTGATCTGGGTTCCGATGCCGACTACCTGGAACAGCGGTGCAGCCAGATAGCCCAAGAACATGGTGTAGGTGAAGAATCCGCCTAATGTAAGTTTTCCGGCCAGGATCTGCCGTGTGCCCATGAACATGACGATGGCCCCGATGACGCCCATCAAAGTCGACGAAGACAGGCTCATGACGGAGGTTGCGGTCAGAGTCTTGAAGACGTTCTGTAGCAGGCGCTCCACTCCGGAGCTGAAGACTTCGTGCTCGCGTGCCTCGGCGTGGTAGCCCTTGACCACGCGGACGCCGCCCAGTGACTCGGTCAGGCGGCCAGTGACTTCGGCGTTGATCTTGGCGCGCTCACGGAAGATGGGACGGATAACCTGGAACGCTCTCCGCAAGCCGATGCCGAAAACCAGCAGGAAGGCGAAGGCGATGCCGGTCATGACCGGGCTGATGCGAATCAGGACCACAAATGCGATGACCGCAGTGAGCAGCCCGCCGACGAAGTCCACCAGTCCGGTACCGACAAGATTTCGTACGCCCTCCACGTCGCTCATAATGCGCGAGACCAGCATGCCCGTCTTGTTGGCGTCATAGTAAGAGACCGAGAGCCGGCCGACATGCTCTTGCACCCG
This sequence comes from uncultured Acidobacteriaceae bacterium, assembly GCA_963769235.1. Taxonomy (GTDB): domain Bacteria; phylum Acidobacteriota; class Terriglobia; order Terriglobales; family Acidobacteriaceae; genus Bog-257. The sequence goes on from CAVYKW010000003.1 coordinate 300,038, forward strand.
GCGGCGCAGTTCGGCGATCAGCCGTTGAGCCGCTTTCGACAGTGTCTGGGTCAGGGCAAAGGACGTGATCCCCTGAATGATGGTCGCCGCCAGCACCACTCCTACCAGGGGATACAGCAAGTGAAATCGCCGTTTGCCAATGATGTCGTCTACGAGATATTTAGTGGAGGCGGGAAGCACCAATCCGGACACCCGGTTGATGACCATCAACACCAGTCCCAGGGAGAGCAAAGCCCGACGCGGCCGGATGAGTTGCAGGATCTCCGGCAGGGCCTTGAAGATTTCCGTCTTTTTACCCGGTTTCGAGGGACCGGCGGCCATCATGTAGTGCAAAGCTATTGGATTCGCGACAATTCGGTTTGGGTTCGGAACAAAGACGCTGTTGTTCAGGGATTTTCTGCGCGATAGACTGCTGCCGTCCGTTCGAAGGCGCTCGGCAGCGCGGGCCGCGGACACGGAAGAAAGTTATCGGTCAGGAGAGCGATGAAAAGCTTGCTCATTATCTTTGTGCTGGCGGCAATAGCGACGGGATCCCCCCAGGCGACTCAGCAGCTCATGCCTGAGCCCAGCTTGATGCGAGAGATCAACCAGATCAAAGCCATCGATAATCACTCGCATCCTCCAGCGCTCGACGGGCCCCATGGCGAGAAGGATGAAGACTTCGATGCGCTGCCTTGCGATCCGCTGGAGCCGACCGACTCGGGCCTGATGTTTCGCGAAGACAATCCTGTCTACATCAAAGCCTGGCAGTCAATGTTCGGCTACAAGTACGACGACTTCAAGCCCGAGCATGTGAAGGAACTGCTTGCCGCCAAAGAGCAGGTGAAGCAGCGTGAAGGCCAGAACTATCCCAACTGGGTTCTGGATCAGCTTGGCATCGAGACCGAATTGGCGAATCGCATTGCGCTGGGACCAGGACAACATCCGCCGCGCTTCCGCTGGGTGCCATTTGACGACATTTTGCTTTTCCCGCTCGACAACGCATCGCTGGCACGGCAATCGCCCGATCGCAAAGTTTTCTTTGGGCGGGAAGACCTGCTGTTAAAGCGTTACCTCAAGCAGTTGAACCTAAGTGCATTACCTGGCACGCTGCCGGAGTACACCGCGCAGATCGTCACGCCACTTCTGGAGTTGCAGCGGAAGAACGGCGCGGTTGCCATCAAGTTTGAGGCCGCCTATCTTCGGTCGCTCGACTTCGCTGCGGCTAGCGAAGAAGACGCTGTCCGCATCTACGCGAGTCATATCAAGGGTGGCGCTCCCAGCGATGCAGATTACAAGGTTTTGCAAGACTATCTCTTCCGCTACATCGCTCGCGAAGCGGGACGGCTCGGCATGGCGGTGCATCTGCACACCGGCGGCGGCTGCGGAGGCTACTTCCGGATGGAAGGCAGCAATCCTCTTCTGCTGGATTCCGTGTTCAACGATCCCAGCTTGCGCAAGACGAATTTCGTCATGCTTCACGGAGGCGCGGGTGGTTTCGAGCAGTTCGTGCCTTACCTCCTGATGAAGCCCAACGTCTACGCCGATTTTTCCGAGCAGACCTGGATGACCTCGCCGCGCCACATTGCGGGCAGCGTCCGCTTCATGCTCGAGTTCTTTCCCGACAAGGTGCTGTTCGGTACCGATCTTTATCCGCTGACTCCGCAGGTGAACTGGGAGGAGACGGGATATCAGACAACGACGGCGGGGAGAACAGCGCTCGCCATCGCGCTCACCGGAATGCTGGAAGATGGAGAGATTACGCGCCCGGAGGCCAGCGACATCGCGCGTAAGGTAATGCGCGATAACGCCATCAAACTGTATGGGCTGGAAGCTAAGCCGTGACTATAGTGGGCTTTAGATTGGCGCAAAATATTCAGGCCGACTAGAAGTTCAAGGCTGTGCGGATCCCTTTGACACTTTCACTGGCTTCAAACCGAGAAATCCTGGCGCGGCGCGAACCGTCACTCCAGGACGGTTGACTTTGATCTTGACCGGAATCCAGTCCAGCTCTTTAGGAGTGGGGGCGGACACCACAAGCATGTAATAAGGTCCGAAGTCCGCCAGCGCCGCCTGAACGGCATCCCAGTCGGAGCTTACCTTGACTGTTCCTTTAAACGAGTACCAGGAGAATGTCTGTCCTCCGGTGCTTAGCGCCAGCGGGGGGTCGTAAATGTCGGCGCTGCAAGCTGGGTATACGCTCACGCAAGCCCGATTCAGAGCTTCCAGCATCAATTCGTACTTTGGTTGTTGATCCTGAAACTTGATACCTGTGGTGAGCCAGACCAGCGCCTTCCGACGTTCCGACGCTGGCAGCTGGCGTGCAACTTCCATCAGGCTGTCCATCTGATTGAACGCGTGGTCATATCGAAAGAGGCGAACTGGTTCCAATCTGCTGAGGGACCGCAACCTCTCTGCCTGCTCTTGCGACTTTCGGATCTGTTGAATAGCCTTTGGACTGTTCTACTGATGACAGCGCCATCAGCAGAACTTCCGGAGACGTGGTGGGGCTGTATATCAACCGGATACCATCAGCGGAGTCGACTAGGAACGTCACCGGAGCGCGATGTTGTGCAACAGCTCTTAGAAAGTCTCGCAGCCGCTTGCCAGTCACTTCAGGATAGGAGCCCGATGAGTTGGCCGCATCGTAAAGTACGACGATGGGCGTATGCGCGTCCTCCTTGCCGACCGTTTCAGGAGACACAAGCCAGGACGTTTCTATGCTTGTATTCTTTGGGCTACTGATCTGAAAGTCCGACGCTTTCAAGTCCGTGACAGCCTGACCGGATGCATCTTTCGCCACCACGGGCATCAGGATTTTCACTTGGGAATAGAGCGAGCAGGGCAGCAACAGGAGCAGTAGCAGAAGTGTGCGCATGGCGACTGTCAGCAGTTACAACGGAAATGTAGCAGCTGTCGGTTGTGCAGCCTATAACTCTCATAGCGTGAAGGGCTCGATTGCAGTGGATAGCTTGGTGCAAGAAAGACGCCAGATGCAGACGGCAGACGGTTTTACACAACACGACGGAGTTTCCCACAGCGTAGCGGCAAACGAAAAGGCCACCCGGCAACTTGGGCGGCCTTCTCTTCAAGGGAGAATAGTTCCAACGGAGGCTAGACCGTCAAAACTTTCTGGACAAATACTAGGGTTCCGGCAGGGGTGTGTCAAGCAATTTTTGGGACTTAAATTGCTGTATTATCAATCACTTACGCGGAATCCCGGGGATCGACGGGAAATGACCGAAATCGCCTCGGTTTTGCTGGTTTTCCAGTAAACCTTTGTTTATCTATAGTTTACGGCAGTAACTTACTCGCGCAGGTGAAGCTGGATAATCTCCACGTCCTCCGGCCGGTCAAACACTCTCTTTGGGAAAAGACGCTTCATCGCGACCCGAATGCCGCCGAAGAACACGCCAAAGATGAGAGAGATCAGCAAAATGATTCCAATCAGGCTGAAGATGCCGACGATCAGTTCACCAATGTTGTCGCGCTTGCTGATGGACGTGGCTTCATCCCACGTCACTTCGGCCTCATAGTTGACGGAGCTGAGGAGACTTTGCGCTTCACTGCTTCCGGTCGATCCCGTCACGATCGCGAGGAGCGGTCCGCTGCGTCGCACCAAGTAAGACTTCGGATTGCCTTGATCGGCGGCTTGCAGAGCGCGCAACCGGTCACCGGCAATCTGCGGCGTCGGATAGTTGATGACGCTCAGCGTGAGTGGTCCCGCCTTCGACGAATACTCCTGCATCAGGATTTCTGGATCATGGCTGAAGTCAACTTGCTCCACCGCCAGCGGTGCTTTCGTCGCCAGCAACGCTTGCGGGCCCAGAATGTACTTTGCCGAATTCTCGACTGCATCCGCCTTGGGCAGATATTGAGGCAGGGTAGGAAGATTTCCGGCCGAACCCGGCGCGGTGGGAAGCATGCCGGCCAATTCGCGCAGCTCGCTGGCTGACATCGCGGTCAGGCGATCGAAGTTTGCATCCACCAGGACATTGCTGCGGAAAAAGAGCACACGATCGTTGGCCGAGGCAGCTTTGGTGCCGATCTGCTCGGTCTTCATCAGTGGCTGTCTGTAGAACGTGAAGGCTCCGTAGGAGCCGGTGGCATCGTTAAACCGCGCTGCCTTAATGGTGAGCTTGCGCCCGTCGTCACGAGTGTAGGTCGCGGTCTCCGATTCGTTGAAGCCATACTCCTTCAATACCGCAGGATAAGCGGAGTCGGCCTTCGCGGCGCTGTCGGAGATCTGCGGCTGGCCCGATTGCGTCCACCCAGCGAACGACTTGGGAAGGAAGTCACCGCCATCGGCGGCGAATACGCTGACAGAGAACCACACGCAGGCAAGCAGCGTTGAAATGAAGCGGTTCATGCGAAAGAGAGAAGGAATAAAGACACCTGTATGACATTAGACTACTGCTAGGCAGGCAAAGTTTCCATAAGAGACGGATGCGAGCCGGTTCTTGGCCGCATTAACAGGTCTGCGGAGGGTAGAAGAAAGCAATTGTTGCCGACGGTCGACTGATAGTTGACTACTGGCAACTGGCAACCGATTTCTCTACTGACTGGCGTCTTTATCGAATTTTGCTGCGACTTTGACGCCGCTCAGGCCACCGGCGTACTTAGCAATGCCTTTGTAGAGTGATTCGGCGATCTTCTGGCGGTATTCCGGAGTTTCCAGCTTGGCTTCATCGGTAGGATTCGAGACGAAGGAAATTTCCGCCAGGATGCTGGGCATGTTCGCGCCGATGAGCACCACGAACGGCGCCTTCTTCACGCCGCGGTCGCGCAAGGTGGAGTGACGGGTCGCCAGCCCGGCATACAGCGACTCCTGAACATCGGTCGCCAGCTCGCGCGACTCGTCAATCTTGTCTTTCAGCGTGATCTTCTTCACCAGGTCCTGCAACTCGAAAATCGACTTTTCCGAAACGGCGTTCTCCCGGGCGGCAACGTCCAGGGCGTCGGGATTGGAAGTGAAGTTCAGATAATAGGTTTCCACCCCGCGGGCCGAGGGATCGCTGCTGGAGTTAGCGTGCACCGAGATGAACAAGTCAGCCTGGTGCTCGTTCGCAATCGCGGTCCTGGTTTCCAGGGGAATGAAGGTATCGTCGTCGCGAGTGTAGATGACATCGGCGCCCAGCCGCGTCTCAAGCAAGCGGCCGAGACGAAGCGCCACGTCGAGCACAAGGTCCTTTTCCATCAAGCCGTTCGGGCCGATGGTGCCGGTGTCATGGCCTCCGTGACCGGCGTCGACCACGATCCTGCCGATCTTCAGCCCAAGTGCCCGCGTCAGGCTGCGGTCACCGGCCAACGTCGGCTGAGCTTCATGCGCGGCAGATGCGCCGGCGGACGCGGTCTTGGCCGTCTTCTTGACATTCTTCGAGCGCGGAGCGACCGCCACCGCTGTGGGGGCTGTCGTGGGCTGGGTGGTCGCTTTCAGCTCCGGACCACTCTTGTCTTCCGGACCGGAAAATAACGGATCAGGAGCCTTTAGCGCGGCCATTGCGCTTTGCTTCGGCTTTGCCGTAGTTCTCGTGGATGCCGCTTTGGCCGGCTGCTCATCGCTATCTGCATACGAAGAAGATGCTTCACTTGCGGCGGTGCCGGTGCGCGGCTTCGAGGTCACCGGAACTTCTGTGGAAGCGACTTCCGAACCTGTGCTGTCGTCGTCATCATCGGCGACAACCGTTTTGCGAGGAGCCGATGCGGTCGTGGCTGTGGGTGATCCGCTGCTATGCCCGGATTGCGCCAGGGTCGCGCGGTTGTCGGTGGCCTGGTCGGGCAGGGGAGCCGGCTTCTTGGAATTGGCAATCGTCGGAGGTGACGCGCCGTTCTTCGGCGACTCGTTGGCTTTCTCTACTGACCTATATGGTTTCTCTTTCTCAACTGCGGTTACGGTGGCTTCCTGATTACTCGCGGTGGGCGCTGAGTTGGCCTTGGCAATTTGCGTTTGCGACTGCGGCTGTCGCCCGTGAATGTCGATGATCAGGCGATAGGGATTGGGCAGCAGGAACGCCGAGTAGTCGGAGACGTCGGCGACTTCCAGAACCACGCGAGTGTAGCCGGGCTGATATTGCGCCACACGAATCTTTTTCAGGAAGCCGTCCTGCACATCAAAGCTCTTGCCGATGAGCACCGAGGCGAGCTTGGTATCCGGCAGATCAAAGAAGATACGGTCGGGATTGGGCACGCGGCCGGCTTCATACTTCACCTCGGCGTCAACATCGATGGCCACACGCGTGTAGTCAGGCGTGGACCAGTGGCGGATGCCGGTTACCAGCGGCAGCCCGGAACGTTTTCTGGCGACTGGCTGCGCAGCTTCGGAGACCGGAGCCTCGGCTCTTTCCGCGTGAGCTTCTTCCACCGGCTTTTGCGCCGGCTTCGGCTGCTTCAGTTCGGCCAAGGCCTGCCTGGCCTCGGGAGCAAGCGAGTTGCGCGGGTAATGCTTCAGGAAGTCATCGAAGGTCTGTCGCGCAGCCTCGGCGTCGCCCAAGTCTTCCTTATAAATCTGCCCGATGGTGAAGAGCGCCTGGAAGCGATACTTGCTGCCGGGATACTCGCGGCGCAGGAACTCGTATTCAGCAATGGCCGCGCGCAGGTCTTTTTCGCCGGGTTGGAACTGGCGGCCCATTTCAGCAAAGATCTCGGCGACAGCTACCACGCTGGCATCAGCTTTGCTCGACATGGGAGCAACGTAATAGACCTTGCGATAGGCGTCGGCGACGCGCTGAAATTCCTTGTGCGTGCGCTGGTCCGCAGGACGCCCATTCAGCGCCTCGCGCATCTGCTCGGCTTTTTCGAACTGATCACGGGCCTGTTGTTTACGAGCAGCAGAGCTGGGAGCTGCCGATAAGCCCAGGGCACAGAAGACGCACAGTAACGTCAGGGCAGCAAGTTTTCGCAGGCCGACGGAGGCTGCTTGATAATAAGGCGAGGAAAGGCGGTGGGCTCCACGGTTTCGGCCGCTTGTCGCCGATAAGGGGATCGCCATAAGAACTGCTTTCCGGACACTCCCGAAGCGGCGTCGCCAGCAAGTTGTGGCGGCGGGGCCGAGCGGTCCGGCGGAGACTTTCTCGTCCAGAGCAGTTCGATTATAGGTTCCCGGAAAGGACGAACAAGCAGGTAAATCGGACGGAATCAGGGGAGTGACCCCACCTCAGCGCCGGGATGTAACAATAACGTCCGTCACTCGGCGATCCAGAAACGCCGTCGCTGTCATCCAACATCTCTGAACTATGTCAAAGACTTTCAAGATCATCCGGATCGTTCTGCTCGTCGCCATCGTGGCGGCAGCCATCAACTTTTATCTCACCCTGCGCGAGCGGCGCACCGGACTAGTCGCGCCCAAAAGGACCGAGATCGCGCTCGACCCTGACTACTACGTCACCCCCAAGAAGCTGCATCCGCAGGAGCTGAAAGATGCCAAGGAGTTGACCAAGCAACCAGTTTGGGTTCGCGACGGCTATCGCTACACCTACTATCCCTACGCTGGGCGCAGCGATTACGACCACGCCGCCGGAACTCTGGGACCGCTGGAGAAGCTGGAGATCAAAGACGTGGTGCTCGACCGCACTCCCGGTTCAGCCAGCCAAAAGCAGGTGATGGCGATCTTCGAAAAAGATGGCAAGCGTTACGCCGTGCCCATCGGGGTGGACATAGGCGGCGACTTCAAGATTTATTCCGACGAAATGTTCTTTATCCAGGATCCGCGTGAGTTGTACAAACACTGGTCGGCTGAGACCTGGAAGGCCGTCGAGGATCACGAGGTCAAGCCGGGCATGAACGAATTGCAGGCGACGTTCGCCATCGGGATGGGTGCTCCTGAGGGCACCGGCAGGGAGAATCCACGCATCGTGAACTTCCCGAACAACGGACATCCGGTCAAAGTGATGTTTACCGACGGTAAGGCCACGGACATCCAGCAGGGATCGTGAGGATCTGCGATTAAGCTTGGGGCTTTATACCTGAGATACGGCGGGATTCGGCCTGTGAAACGCCGCTTTGATGGGCGGCTGCATGAGATACCAGATCACCAGGATGCTGATGGCGATGCGTACCAGACGGTAGGTGCCGAAGAACAGATTCAGGTGGAGGCCCATCATCAGTAAGCCAGGCAACGAGAACACCAGCGAAAGAACGGCCAGTGCGATCGACAGAACGCGGCCCCACTCGCGCAGCGTCCAAAGACCATAACCGGCAACCGCGGCAATCGCAGCATAGAACAAAAAGAATATGGCGCCTACCATGCCGACCAGCAACCCCATTCCTGCCAGCGGGCTGGAATGCCCGGCGGCGAACATGGCGCCCAGCACTGTGCCTCCAACCACCAGGGAAACAGCGAACAGCAGCAGCACCAACGCACTCAGAAAATGGTACAAGGCAATCAGGGCTACGCCTGTCGGCCGCATGGCAAGTCTCCTATGTGGGATCAGCCGGACAGTATGCCAAGCTCGTACGCAAGTCAAGCAGAACAGCTGGACTCGTTTCCACGTCACACCGGGCTGCATCAAAATCTGCTACGGTGTATGCCGCAGGAGGACATTGTGAAAGCCATTCGCGTGCATCAATTCGGTGGTCCGGAGGTCTTGAAGCTGGAAGAAGTGCCCGACCCGCAACCCGGACCGGGGCAGCTCGTGGTTCGGGTTCATGCCGCCGGAGTGAATCCGGTGGAAGCCTACATTCGGACCGGCACTTATGCCAGCAAGCCGAATCTTCCGTATACGCCGGGAAACGAAGCTGGCGGAGTAGTTGTCTCCGTCGGTGCGGATGTGAAGAGCGCGAAGCCGGGCGATCGCGTCTACGTCACTGCGTCCAAGACCGGCACGTACGCTGAATTGGCAATGTGCGACGAGGGCAAGGTGCATCCCTTGCCTGACAACATCAGTTTCGAACAGGGAGCCGCCATAGGCGTCGCCTACAGCACGGCTTATCGCGGACTCATCGTGCGAGCGGAGGCGAAACCGGCAGAAACCGTCCTGGTACACGGAGCGAGCGGCGGAGTCGGCAGCGCCGCAGTCCAACTGGCGCGCGCGGCGGGGCTGACCGTTATTGGAACCGCGGGCAGCGAAGATGGGATGAAGTTGGTGCGCGAGCAGGGAGCCCAGCACGTGCTGAATCATTCCACTGAAGGCTACCTCGATGAGCTGAGGAAGCTGACCGAAGGCCGCGGGGTTGACGTGATCGTCGAGCTGCTGGCGAACAAGAATCTCGCGAAGGACCTGACCGTGCTCGCCAAGAAAGGACGCGTTGCCGTGATCGGCAACCGTGGAACGATCGAGATCAATCCTCGTGACGCGATGCAGCGCGAAGCAGATATTCGCGGCGTCACCATCATGAACACCACCCCCGACGAGTACACGGCTGCGCAAGCGGCACTGGGAGCAGGACTCGCAGTCGGAGCGTTGCGGCCGGTCGTCGGTAAAAAAATTCCTTTGGCGGAAGCGGCCCGCGCTCACGAAGAGATTATGAAGGGATCTGGAGCGCACGGGAAAATGGTACTCATTCCGTAGTCGCTGAATTCGACTTGTTGGCGTGATCAAGCTTGTCCGAACCTTCGGAGGCCGCGAGAGCTAAGGGTGCCGAATCGGGTTCTTCTGTCACTGCTCGCGCTTCATACTTGTGTGCCGCCATTACAATCGAGGCATGCTCCGTCTGAATCTGGCCGGCGAATGTTTTAGCGTCGGGTTGCTGTGCCTCGTTGCCACAGCGCTCGCTGCTGCCCAGCCTCCAATTTCAGTGCTGCAAAACGCCGTGACACATTCCATGGCCGGACGGAGCGGAGCCGCCGTGGTGCTGGATGTCCACACTGGGCGGGCCCTGGCAAGCTATCGTATGGATGTAGCCGCGCAGCGCGTGGTGCATCCCGGCTCCAGCATCAAGCCGTTCACATTGATGGCGCTGCTCGAAACCGGCAAGGTTGACCCCGGAACTACCTTGATATGTAAGCGATCGACCTCAATCGGCGGCCACCGACTGGATTGCACCCATCCTGTGACTACCGGGCCACTCGATCCGGCAACGGCTCTGGCTTATTCCTGCAATTCTTACTTCACGACGGTCGCGTTACGCCTTACCCCCGCTCAGTTGCACGACAGCCTGGTGCGCGACGGCTTCACGTCGACTACAGCCCTGGGTTCAAAGGAAGCTGCGAAGGAAGCCGCAGGAAGAGTGGCTCTCGCGCGATCGCCGGAGCAACTGCAATTGGAGGCGATCGGCGAGTGGGGCGTCAACGTAACGCCTCTGGAACTGCTGCATGGCTATCGCGAGATTGCCCTCGAGCAGGCGAAGCACGATGCGAAACTGACGCCCCTGTTCGATGGCCTGCAACAATCGGTGTCCTACGGAATGGGACATGCAGCGCAGCCGGATTCGCCAATGAAGGTTGCAGGCAAGACCGGCACCGCGCCGGCAGATGAAGGTCCGTGGACCCATGCCTGGTTCGCTGGTTACGCTCCGGCGGAAGATCCGGAGATCGTGCTGGTCGTTTTCCTGGAGAAGGGGCACGGCGGTAGGGATGCGGCCGGAGTAGCGCGGGAAATCTTCACAGCGTTTGCGCAGGTACAAAGCGCGACGACTGCCCGACAAGTTGCGGGAGTGCACCCGTGAGACGATTCCTCCTGGTAGCCGCAGTCACTGCGCTCTGCATTACAGGAAATGTGAGGCTTGCATCCAGCGATTCGCCTGGTAAGGCGTCTTCCCCTAAGGGCTTTCCTTACACGGTCAGAATCCGGCTATGGTATCTGCATCCGCCGCGCGACCTGCGGGTCCGCCCAGACGCCGGGCAAGCGCTGATGCGAAAATGTCAGACATGCAAGGATGTCCCGATTACTACGGTAGCGCTGCACGCTGCGGGCTCGTCGGTGCAGTTGGACGGTGACAAATCCAGCGGCACAGACCTTCGTCTTTCCGGCGTGTATCAGATGAACGCCAGCGGGGAACCACCGATTCACGGCGATTTTCCTATCGAGATTCGGGCCAGCGACGGCCACCTGCTGATTACTGCTTCCATGCCGATGGAGGAATACATAGCCGGCGTTCTCGCCGGCGAGACCGGCAACTTCAAGTCCGAGGAAGCCCTGAAGGCGATGGCCGTAGCTGCGCGCACGTATGCGATGCACTTTGGCAGCCGGCACGCACTCGATGGCTTTGAGTTTTGCGACACCACCCATTGCCAGGATTTGTTGATCGCGGGCATTAATCCTCATCTCCGCAAAATCGCCGACTCGACGGCGGGTGAGGTGCTTTGGTATGACGGCGAGCCCGCGGCGACTTACTACTTCGCCAACTGTGGTGGTACCACCGAGGATGGCCACTACATTCTGGGCAACGATGAAGCGCGCGCGCCGTACCTCACGCAGCATTCCGATCGCTACTGCATTCGCGACGGTGGCAGTCAATGGCACAGCGAAGTCAGCAAGCGCGAGTTGCAGACTGCGCTGGCCGACGACGGTATCAACATTCCCGGGCACCTGCGCTCGGTGGCTGTGCTTCATCGCACTTCGAGCGGCCGGGTTGAATTCGTTCGCGTCGTGGGGAGTCAAGAGGTGACCGTATCGGCGCTGGTTTTCCGTTCCGCGGTGGGCCGCCATATCGGTTGGGACCGCCTGAAGAGCAACTTGTACGACGTGAGCGATCACGGCGACCGGATTGTTTTTCACGGACGCGGTTCGGGACACGGCGTTGGTCTTTGCCAGATCGGTGCCGAGGTCATGGGTGAGGAAGGACACTCCTATCGCGAGATTCTCGCCTTCTATTATCCTGGTACGCGACTGGGCACGGCCGCGCAAGGAACTCCTTGGCAGCAACTGGCGAATGAAGATATTCAGTTGCTGACGACGCGACCGGACCGTGATCGGTCGTTGCTGCCGATTGCCACTCGGTTTTTGCATGAGTCGGAGGAAAGCACTGGATTCGTGTACCGCTCGACGCCCCGTCTAAAGGTCTATGCCACGGTTGCGGATTTCCGCAATTCCACCGGGGAGCCCGGGTGGGTGGCTGCTTCTACTCGCGGCCGAACCGTGCAATTGCAGCCGCTGGACGTCCTGCGCGAGACGGGAACCCTGGAGAGCACACTGCATCACGAGTTGCTGCACATCCTGATCGACTCGTATGCCCGACCAGGCACACCGCAGTGGTTTCGTGAGGGGTTGGTGTTGTGCCTCAGCAGTCCCAGCGGCGGCCAACCTAACGAAGGCGGTTTTGAAGACGTTGCTCTTCTCGAGAAGACGCTGCGAGCGCCGCAGAGTGAAGAAGAATTGCGCCAGGCTTACTCCGAAGCGCGGGCCCGCGTGGCTCGTCTTGCCCAGCAGCACGGAAAAGAGGCGCTGCTCGACTGGGTGCAGAACGGGCTGCCGGCAGAACTGGCCAACGCGTTTCAACCGGCACGCACTCGCTAGCTATAGGGAATTCGTCTCTCGCCAACCTCTGGCTATGTGGGAGTCCTACATTGGCAGAGGCTCGGGCTCAGGATCCATCGCGGGCACAAGATCAGGATCAGATCCCGGCTCGCGCTCAGGATCAGGCTTTGGCTCTGGTTGGGGATCAGGTTCGGTGGGTGGGAACTTCAGGGTGTACTCGATTTGCGCATCAAGATTCATAGGTTTACATTGCGGCGTTGAGGCTTGCCGACCATGCGGTTTTGGATGCAAATTCCGAGACACGCGGCACGTTCAGAGAGTAACGTAACTTAGTTCTGAGCAATCGGAGCGGGCGGCTCCGGATCTTCTTTCTCCACATACTCGCCGGTCACGAGTAGCAGAACGACAAAGGCGCTGATCAGAATTATGTAAGCCACGAAGAAGCGCAGGCCCATGCTCCAAGCCTGTTTTCGCAGGTCGCTGAGACCCGGAATCCACCAGACAAGCCTGTAGGGAATGTAAGCGCCAGATAGCATCAGTCCGCAAAACCACAGCCAGTAGCTGAGACGTCGAAGCACACGCAAAGACAGCATCATGCGCCGTAGCTTGATCCCGAAGGCCGCAACCGTTGTGGCGATGGGCAGCCACACGATGGGCACAATGATCCAAAGCAGTAGCCACAACAGCCAGTCCGCAGCGTGGGAAACTTGCCGCGGCGTGCCAAAGCGCAGGAATGAGGGTGACTTCTGCCAGAACCAAACTCCGAACTGCGGTGCGAATTTGCGGCACCAGAGCAAGAGCAACGCGACCGCCGTAACCAGGACTGCCCATACAAACAGCGCCGCCATGTGCCGCATGGCGTGGCGGAAGGCCCGCCACACGGCCGCATGTTCGCGGAACTCCGCAACTCTGAAGTACGCGAATGTTCCCGTTCGCAGCCACACTCCAAAGAAGATGACGATAACCGCGAGCAGGCCCGATGCGGCGACCTGCCAGCCGTGCGCGTCCGGCAGCGTTAGCCAGAGATAAACGGCGGCTAGCAGCAGGGCATTGCCGACCAGGTTCAGCAGCCACACCTTCGCCACACCGCTGTGCTTTGCCGTCATTTCACCGTCACCGTCAGCGCATCGCTGGTCGAGAGATACTCAGGCTGATACATGGGCTGTACGCTGGTTGGGCTCACGCGGAAGATGCCCGGGTTCACCACCTTCAGCAGGTAAACGTATTCGTGTTGCCCCTGCGGGAAGAGCATATTGAAGAACGCAGTTCGATCGTCGCGCAGCTCACGATCGCTAAACCAGCGTCCCCACCAATCCGGCCGCTCATCCAATTCGTAGAGATCGTCGCGGGCAATCGATTCCGTCCCGGAGGGAATCGGGTCCTCGATCATCAGATACTTCCACTCATTGCCGCCGACCGTGATGCGCACCGCCAGCGTATCGCCGACCTGCACCGGCCCATCCAGCTTGTCGAGGTGATAGATCAGGCGGCCGTCTTTCTGCTGTGGTGAAAGTTTGTAGTACTGGCGTGCCGTGCTCAGTTTGAAGCTGCCGGTGTTCACAACTTTCGACTCGTTGGAGTAGTACTCGCCTCGGGTGGACCAGTAGAGCCTGCCGTCGCCAGACTTCACAATGCGCACCTGATTATTACTTGGCGAGAGCTGCGACTCGTTCAGCGTCACCGTGGTCGCGGCCGCAAGTGCATCCGCAGGGGTGAACTTCTTGTTCGTAACACTCTTGCCATTCACCTGAACCTCGACGCTGTAGTTGGGCTTCAACTCCTGTGTGCGCTCCAGATAATCGGTGAGGCCGTAAATCACCATCGCCGTCTGCTCGGTTGAATCCCAGTAGTAGCCTTCGCTGCGATGGCTTACCAAATACACTGCGGCTTTGAGCAGCAGCGGACTCGCGGCGTCGGCACGATTGATGAGCTTGAGCGCATAGGCGGTCGACTCCGGAGTGGTGTTGCCGGAGAAGTCCATCAGATAGTTGGTGTCGCTCGGCCACCAGGCCTGAGATTCATCCTGTTTGGCTTCGCCTTCGAGCTGAGTTGTCAACTCCTTTGCCCGAGCATCGTTCACCTCTAGCATCGCCAGGCCAAGGACCGCTTGCCCATACCAAGTAAGGGTTGAACGCTGGCTCCAGACGGAATCAAGCACGGCCCCGTCCTGTACTCCGCTCACCACAAGTGCGTATGCCATATAGGCGCGCAGGTCGGTGCGAACTTTCTGTGAGCGATCGAACTGACCGCGCAACCAGTCGCGTCCGCGATCGATCGCGTCCTGCTTCACATCGAACCCGGCGCCTTTCGCCTGACTCAGTCCGGCGAGAACATACGCGGTCATGAACGCCTGGCTATCGTCGGTCTGCCACCATCCCCACCCGCCATCGTCGTGCTGGTAGGTGTAAAGACGATCGAGCCCGGCCTGCACTTGCTTGTGCAGTGTCTGCGGATCGATGTTCGACTTCACGCCGAGTTTCTGAAGCGCGTCTGCCACCAGCACATCGGGCAGAAAGCTCGACATCGTCTGTTCGGTGCAGCCGTACGGGTATGACGTGAGGTAGTCGAGCGCCGAGAAGACGCTGCCCGCGATGGACGGCATGACGCTGATGGTCAGCTTGCGCGTGCCAGCCTCCGCCCCGGCAGGGAATGTTACTGGCTGCACCGTGTCGGTATTTCCGGCCCCAGCGATCGATCCCGATTTTGCCGTCGCCAGCTTGACGCCGAACGGAACCACGGGCAGCGTCAACTCCATCGCATCGCTCTCGACATCCGTCAGCGCCTTACCCAGGACTTTAGCGGAATCCACATTCAACACACGGACGCGATAATCCACCTTTACCAGCCCACGCGTGGGGACGTTGACGTCGCGCTGTGCACCATCGAGCACTTGCAGACCGTCGAACTGCATCGACACCTGTGCCGTTTTGTCGGTGGGTAGATAGTTCTGCACGATAGTTGACAGCGTGATCTCATCGCCGCGGCGGAAGAAGCGCGGCACTACCAGCCTCACCATGATGTTCTTGCGAACGATGGTATTCGTGACTGCGCTCCCAACCTTGGTGTCCTGGGTGACGCCACGCGTAGTCGCGCGCCATGAAGTAATCGCGTCGGGATAATCGAAATGCACCGTCGCCTGGCCGCTACTGCCGGTGCGCAGATCGGCCACCCAGAACGCGGTGTCCGGAAACGCCTTGCGAATTTTCGGCTGCACCAATCGCTCGGGCTTAAGCTGCGCCATCGCCTTTGACGAACGCACGCTGACCAGGCGCATTGTTCGTTTGCCGGCTTGCCCATTGAAGTAGTAGCTGAGCGATGTCTCGGTGCTCACCTGCGAATAAACGCGGCCATAAAACGCGTTGGTGATGCTGCCGATGGACTCCGGCTTGATGGCGTAGATGGCCTCGTCGACTACTCCCAGGCTGAACTCCGCCACCACGGGCTTGCCGCTGGAGTCGCTGGCTTTGATGGTGTAGGTAGCGGCCTCGCCGGGCTGATACTGCGGTTTGGACGGAAGAAGCTGGACGTTCAACTCGTGCTGCGTGGGAGGAACATTGAGGCTCTTCGATCCTTCATAAAGTTTATTAGCGCGAATGAAGTCGGCAGCTACGTAGAAGTTTGGCGCGTACTCCGGCTTCACCGGCACATCCACGGTGACGCTGCCTCCGTTGCTCTTGATCACCTGCCCGGAGTACAGGCCGTTGCCCTCTGCCGTCACCAGCACCGACGCCGGCTGCTGTCCGGTCACGATCAAAACGTGCGCGATATCGCCGGGCTTATAGCTTTTTTTGTCGGCGACAATTTGGATGCGCTCTTGCGCCGGGCCGCCCCACTGGCCGCCGCCCGGAGCCCACAAATAAGCGGTGCTCTCGACATCGCGTTTTTCCGGCGTGGTGGCAACGACCCGGACGCGAAATTCGCCGGAGTCCGGAATGGTCAGCTTGATCTGAGCTTTACCGCCGGCATCGGTCTGGCCTTGCGTGGTGGTGATCGAGGGCCCTGCACCCTTGCGCCAATCCCAACGATTCATCTCTACGCGAAACGAAGTCTGCACCGGCTTCTTGTCGTAGTCGTGCGCCGTAACGTTGATGACAGCGGTGCTGCCTTTGCTGTAGACGTAGGAGTCGGGCTCGGCCGTCAGGAAAAAGCTGCCGTAGGTAGCGAGCGCGAATCCGTGTCCGGCGATTTCGCGATTGCCCGCATCGGTCACGCGCGCTTCTACGCGATAGACCAGGTCTTGCCTCTTGCTGTCAACGCGAGTCGGGACTTCGATTTGTAACTTGCCCTCGGCATCGAGTGTTCCACTCTTCTCGCTTTCCTGATCGCCGCCGTAGGTGTCCCCGTCGGGAGCATTGTCGTCACCTTCGCCCTCGCCTCCGCCTGCCTGGAACTGATCTTCGTCGTCAGAGCGGCCCATCGGCCAATAGGTCGAGGTATGCACTACCCATTTGACCTTGGCATTGGCCACGGGCTCGCCGAAGTAATAGCGCGCATCGATCGTCGCCTTGATCGGCTGGCCTTCAAGGACGCGCGGCGTTTGCGCCGTAACCTTTACCGCGTACTCCGGCTTCTTGTAGTCCTCGACCGAGAAGTTGGTGCCGTCCACGTAACGCTCGCCCATCTGAATGGAAAGGTAGTAGGAGCCGAGTTTGCCGTCCGCCCGAACCGGATAATTCCAGTAAGCAGTGCCCATGTCAGAAAGCTTTACCGTCTGCGTCCAGATGATCTCGTAGGTCTGAGGATCTCGCAGTTGCAGGCTCAGCTCCTGGCCGTGCGGGATGGCGTAGCCGGTCGCCGTTTGCGCGCGAACAATGCTCTTGAAGTGCACGGTGTCGCCGGGCCGATACACCGGCCGGTCGGTGTAGGTGTAACCCTTCAGACTGCGATTGGGGTCGTCGCCCAGGTTCCACGCTCCGGGAGCATTGACGGCAAACTCGGCTGCGTTCTTGGCTAGCACCGCGACGTTCTCCGGCTTGGCCGCATTGACGGATGTGTCGACCAGTCCTTGCGCGTCGGTGTTTTGCGAAGCCGTTTGCTTCTGGTCGATCCAGACCTGCACTGGAATGTTGGCGATGGGATCGCCGCTGCGGCGATCGACCACGAAGCTCATCAGGCGTCCGGGCGCGGCTTTGGTGATGATTGCGATCTCAGTGATGACGACGATGGTGTACGCGCGCAGCTTGCCGTCCGTCGCTTCGACCAGATACACACCCTTGTCGGTTACCGGGGCGGCAAGGTTCAAGCTCTCCCATTGGTCGTGGGACGGCACCGTCCAATTCCATACCGACACGACTTGTTGCTGGTTGAGTACGGGAACTTGCGCGTAGCTTTCGGCCTTGGGGCCGGCCTTCTGTGGTTCTGCTCCCAGCCGCCATAAGCGAATCTGGTGACGCGAATCCGTCGAGAACTGCGCGCGCACAAAGTCGCGAACCCACGACCAGATGCGATGTTTCCAGGCGTGAAACCTCTCCAGCCAAGTGTGCGCTTGCTTCGGCAGCGCTGGCGCCTGCCCGCCAAAGTTATGCAGCTCCTGCAGCTGGCTGAAGAATTTCACCGGATCGTTCACGCGATAGACGCGGAATTCGAGCTGCTTGACGTTGTGGGCGTTGACAGAGATTTCCGGCTTCTCGCCGGGCAGGAAGGTGCGCTGGCTGGTTAGCGAGAACCAGGACTGCGTGTCGGAGTCCTCTTGCGCGAGCAGCGGCAGGACAAGAAAATGCACGAGGAGAATGGCGACGATAACGCTCTTGGCCCGCGTCACTCGCTGCCTCGCAGGATGTTCCAGCGATACACGCCGCGGAACGCAGGATTCGACGTGACCGGACGCCAGCGTGCGTCGGGATAGTTCAGCAGCTGTGCAACCGAGAGGCGTTTGATTTGTCCGGGCGAATCTCCGCTGGGTCCGGTGTGATACACGACGAACTGCTGGTTGCCTGGCTCAACCTGGCTGCGGCCGACAAAGATCATGGCGTGGAACGGCATTTTCCCGGCGCCATCCTGCCGGAAGAACAGTAAGTCTCCTGAGCGCGCCCGGCCCAGGCTACGTCCAATCGAGAACGTGTTGTGGCGCCAAAGACTTTCAGCGTCGGCAAACTGCGCGAAGGCGCCGTCGCTTGCGTCTCGCGGCGAGAAGTTGCCATCGCGCACGCGAAACAGTCCGGCACCCAAGGGCGTGTAGGGATACTGATATTGCTGAATGTCGCCGGCCGCAGCTGGAGCGGCGAGTGCCATCGCATGAGCCCAGGCTGCATCATGCTGGCGCAGGGCTTCGCGATAAGCGAAGCGCAATAGCGCCGCGCAATCGTCAATCTCGGGCTGCGGCTTGGGACGGAAATATTGCGATTCCGCCAGCAGCGTGAACCAGCGTCGGAAGGCAAGCCGGTCGGCAGGATCGTGCAGACGGAGGAAGTCCGGCGTCCCATCGCCGACATTGTCGCCGCTGTCCGAAGTAGTCCGAACCGTTACTTCTTGCGGAGCGAACCCCGGAGCGGTGATGCGTAGCTTCGTCTCGCCCGGCATGACTCCGGCGCGCAGCGATGCGGTAGCGCGATTGCCCTCTACGCTCAAGGAGTTCACGGCAACCTGGTGCGGCGGTTCGACCGCTAGCTGCAAGCCGCGCAGGTCACGGCCATTGGCAGAACGAACGGTGATGTCGGTCGAGGAGAAACCGTCAGCCGGCAGACTTGTTTCGGAAAGTTGTGTATAGAAAGTCGAAGGCGCAAGCGAGTGTCGTAACGTGAAGGCGCACACCAGAGTCGCAATCGCGACCACAGCCAGCACTGCCACCCAGCGAGGCACGCCGCGCACGTTTCGCTCTCTCCTTTAGAGGGTCGCGCGGATTATAAATCAGCAGTTAGCAATTAGCACTTGGCAATTAGCGCGTAGCCATTAGCTATCAGCGTTTCGCGATTAGTAATCGGCCCCCACACTCGGCTTGCGTGCGACAACCTGGCTCAAAGTGACTTCAGGACGGTTTTTCTGCAATCCGAGTTAGCCGAGGGTTGAGTCCCAAGCCAACAGCTCACGGCTTAGGAGTTGTCTGCTAAGTGCCAAAGGCTAAGTGCTAAGTGCTGAGTTTCTAATCCGCTGCCTTCTTCAATTCCCCCAGGAACCTGTCTACCTCCTCCGCAGTGTTGTAATGCGCCAGGCCGATGCGCAGCATGCCGCCGCTTTTCTCCACGCCCAGGCGCTCGGTCAGATTGATGGCGTAATAGTTGCCATCCCAGGTAAAGAATCCGCGTTCGCCAAGATGTGCGGCCAGTTCGCGCGGAGTGTGGCCTTCGATACGAATGGCGACGGTAGGTGTTCTGCGATCCAACTTCGCCGGGTCCGTGATGCCGTAGAACGTCAGCCCGGGGATCACCAGCAGACCTGAGATTAATCGTTCCGCCAGCTCTCGCTCATGCTGCTGAATGACATCGTAAGCAGCCATGATCGCTACTCGCCGGGTGTTTGCCTCGGGGTTGTGATGGCGTCCAAGATCAGCCAGATAATCAATGGCGGCAACGAGTCCCGCGAGACACTCGTGGTTCTGCGTGCCGGTTTCCCAGCGGTCGGGCAACTGCTCGGTGCAAGCGCGCAACTTATACGGGCGCAGGCGTTGCAGTTGCTCGCGCTTGCCGTAGAGAATGCCGAGATGAGGACCGAAGAATTTATAGCTGGAGCAGGCGAGGAAGTCGCAGTCCAGCTCCCGCACGTCGATCGGTCCGTGCGGTGCGTAATGGACCGCATCGATGAAGGCCATGGCTGCCACGGCGTGCGCCAGGCGCACAGCTTCGTTGACGTCGTTGATGGTACCGACGGCGTTCGCGGCCCATCCCACAGCGACCAGCCGGGTGCTGCGCCGGATCTTGGCAGCCAGGTCAAAGGCGTCGAGAGTGCAGTCCGACGGCTTGATGTCAGCGGTCCGCACCTTCACTCCGCGCTCCTCCAGACCCACCCACGGCGATACGTTGGCGTCGTGGTCGAGGCAGGTGACCAGCAACTCGTCGCCACTCTTGAGTTCCCGCCCGATGGCACGCGCCAGGGCAAACGTCAGCGTTGTCATGTTCGGACCGAAGACAACTTCATCGCTGGCGCAATTCAGGAAGTCGGCCATTGCCCCCCGCGCCTCGGCGATCGTCTGGTCGGTACGATTGCTGGTGACAAACGCACCGTGCGTATTCGCATTAGAGGTGGAAAGATAACTGGAGATGGCGTCGATCACGCGCTGCGGGACTTGCGTTCCACCAGGCGCGTCGAAGAACACGGCAGGCTGGCCATCGATTGTCTGCTGAAGCGCGGGGAACTGCTGCCGGACCCAGTCGATATCCAGCTTGCGGAACGTAGGGACAACCTTGGTACCCGAAGACATGATTACGAACTCCTGACCGCGGTGAGGAAGTCCGCCAACAGGCCGTAGGCGGTGGTTTCCACACCGGGATCTTGTTCAGTGATAATTAATTGCGGAAGGATGTCGGTTTCAAAACTGATGACCGAAGATGTCCCTCGCACCTGTGATAGCGGATCGGAGAAGGGCAGCCGTTTTGGTTCAACCGACGCTGTTACCCTTCCGTTGGCGCCTCTTCGGGCGCTGCATACTAACTTCCAAGCTTCGCCGCAGTCACGTGCGGCGCGCAAGTGTTCGGGAGTAATTCTCCGGATACCTGCGCGCGACACGTCGCTGAGCTTGAGATCGGCGCTCATCAATACGTTCGCCAACGCCACTACTTTGATAGCCGCGTCCACGCCTTCGATATCGTCACTCGGATCCGACTCCGCCACACCCAGCTTTTGCGCCCGGAGCAGCGATTCGTCGAAGCTCATCCCCGCTTGCATGCCTTCAAGAATGACGTTGGTGGTGGAATTCAGCACTCCCCGGAAACCGCGAAGTTCGACGGCCGGCAGGGTTTCACGAAACAGCGAGAAGATGGGCACGCCGTCCATAACGGCCGATTCAAAGAGAAATCGGCGACCTTGTTTTTCCGCCAAGCTGCTCAACTTCTTGTAAGCGAACGCGACCGGACCTTTGTTGGCGCTGATGGCGTGCGCTCCCATCTCCAGCGCAGCGCGAAGGTGGCTGATCGCAGGCTCGCCGGTGGCGGCGTTAAGGGAAGTGGTTTCGAACAGTGCATTCGCGTTGGCCGCCCGCAGCCATGTGGCAACGTCGTCGAAGCTTCGACCTTGCGAAACATCGCCTGCCAGAATCCTGTCCAGATCGAAGCCGTCGGGCGCAGCCAGCCAGCCGAGACGCCGCGAACCCAATCCGGTCACCCACACGGAGACGCCATAGCGATCGCGCAGGTCGGCCTCTTTCCGTCGAATCAGCGCCACGAAAGCCCGGCCAACATTGCCGAAACCGGCGACGCAAAGGTTATAGGTTTGAATGGGCTGTCTCCGACGTGGCGTTACCTTGTATTGTAAACGTCAACCCGGGGGCGCAACCTTCGCCGTATCTCTCAGCGAGGAATTCAAGGCGATTTTCGTACCTATTCGGCTGCGGCGCGCATCCATTTGAAAGGGTCTTGTCACGGCTTGCCAGATGGAGTACAAAACGGTGGTCTGGAAGCCGTGATCGTCAGATATAATTTCGAGTTAAGCTGAATTCCGAATGTTTCGTCCCACCGATCGGCGGCGAGTGTGCTTTTTGCGAAGGACATTCTGCGTATCGAATCTTCGGCCCCGCAGCATAACAATTTCTATCACTCCGCTTACGAAGGAGCTCCGGAATGGCCATTAAGGCAAGTGAGTTCGTTTGGCACAACGGTCGCCTGATTCCCTGGGATGACGCAAAGATCCACATAATGGCCCACGTGGTGAACTACGGCTCGTCGGTGTTCGAAGGAATTCGCTGCTATCAGACTCCCAAGGGCCCGGCGGTCTTCCGTCTGCATGATCACACCCTTCGCTTGTTGCAGTCCTGCAAGATTTACCGCATTGACGTGGATTATTCGGTCGATGAATTGATCAAGGGAACGGTTGAACTTATCGCGGCCAACAAGATCTCCCCGTGCTATGTGCGTCCTATCGTTTTGCGGGGCTACGGGCAGGTCGGCGTCAATCCTTTCAACTCGCCAACCGAGGTCTACGTCGCCAACTACGAATGGGGCAAGTATCTGGGCAGCGCCGAATCCGACGACGGAGTCGATGTGTGCGTCTCGTCGTGGACGCGCCTGGCGCCAAACACCATGCCGACCATGGCCAAAGCCGGCGCCAACTACATGAACTCCCAGCTGATCAAGATGGAAGCCATCGTGAACGGTTACACCGAGGGCATTGCTCTCGACGTGAACGGCTACGTCAGCGAAGGTTCCGGTGAGAATGTTTTCGTGGTGCACAAGGAGCGCATTTACACTCCGCCGCTGGGCAACAGCGTTTTGCCCGGCATCACGCGCAATTCGGTGTTACACATCGCCCACGAGCTCGGCATTCCGGTGATTGAGCAGATCATCCCCCGCGAAATGTTGTACATCTGCGACGAACTGTTCTTCAGCGGAACGGCCGCCGAAATCACACCGATTCGCTCCGTGGACAAGATCACCGTTGGCCACGGCACTGCTGGTCCCATCACCAAAACCATCCGCAAGGAGTTTTACAACATCGTGAACGGCCTGGTGGAAGATCGCTTCAACTGGCTGACGCCGGTTCCGGTTAAGCAGCCAGTCAGCGTCTAAAAAGTTCACAGCAAGTTACGACTAGAGGGCGCAGAGAAATCTGTGCCCTTTCGTTTTGCCAAAGTGTCGGTTGCCGCTTCGTTCCTTACGATAGACTGGCCTGTGGAATGGCGACCCCCGAACCAATATCGCTGCTGACGGATGGCTTTTTAGACTCGGCGCTACTGCGCATTCGGAAGTTCCTTGTCGCGTTATCGTTAGCGGGAATCGTCGTCACTCTTATCTTTTTCCGCTGGCCGACTACCGCCGGCTTTGCTGTCGGCGCTCTTATCTCGTACATCAACCAGATCTGGCTGGAGCGCGCCATCGATGCTCTGGGCGAGCGAATCACCAATCAGGGAAGCAATGAGCGCGGAGGAATCATCGTATTCCGGGCCGTTCTGCGTTATGTTTTCATCGCGTTAGGTGCATATGTTATATTTAGTGTTTCTCTCGTAGCGCTTTACGGCTTCCTAGGCGGTGTTTGCCTGCCCATTGCTGCCATAGCCTGCGAGGTCGCAATCGAGATTTTCGCCGGATTGCGGCACGAAGCCTGAGTTTCCTGATCATATTTTGAACACCCTTCGGCTGAGGCCGGGCGTGTGTCAAGCGGCAGTAAACGCACTACGAAATTCCGTCATACGAGCCCGCATTCATGACTGAGCAACTGTGGTTGACAGCATTTCTGAATAAGTATCTCGGCGGCGTGGCGAACGCGATTCTGGGTATTTTTCATCTGCATTCGTCGCACCCGCAGGCCCCTATTACCAATTATGTAGCCATGCAGTTGCTGGTCTTCGTGCTACTGCTGCTGTTCTTCGCAATCGTCCGCGCCAGGTTGTCGGTGGACGATCCGGGCGCTTTGCAGCACGTCATCGAGAGCATCAACAGCATGATCAGCGACCAAAGCCACGAAGTTATCGGTCATGGCTATGAGCGCTACGTCGGCTACCTCACGACTCTCGGGCTGTTCATCCTGGTAGGTTGCCTTATTGGCTTGGTGCCGGGCTTTGAGACGGCCACAGCTACACCTTCGGTGGCCCTGGGATGCGCGCTGGTTACCTGGTTCTACTACCATTTCCAGGGCATCCGGCTGAATGGGTTCAGCTACATCAAGAATTTTATTGGACCGGTATGGTGGCTTGCGCCCCTGATGTTTGTGATCGAAGTGTGCAGCCACCTGGCGCGCATTCTGTCGCTCACCATCCGTCTTTTTGCCAACATGTTTGCCAGCGACATGGTGACCCTGGTGTTTCTGTCGCTGGTGCCGATCGGCATTCCGATCATCTTTATGCTGCTGCACGCCGGCGTCGCGCTGATCCAGACATACATTTTTGTGTTGCTGGCGACGGTCTACATCGGTGAAGCGGTAGCGCACGAGCACTAAGAAGCAGGCTATTAGCTTTTAGCTATTTAGCTTTTAGCTTTTAGCAATCGTGCGGAGTTCGGTGCGGGCGTCGCCCCGGCAAGAGCTGTCCAGTCCGGCACGATTTTGAACATGACAGAGTTGAGGCACTTCAAAGCTAAGAGCTGAGGCTAATAGCTAAGAGCTAATAGCTAATAGCCAAAAAGCTGTTCGTTGCCAGCGTGAGGGCGTCAGCACGGTGAACGTCAACCACCCACTGGCAACACTTCATAAGGAGAAACAAAATGCGGAAATTCACGATGATCTTTTTTTCGCTGATGGCCCTGATGATGGTGGCCATGCCAGCGTACGCGCAGGAGGCAAACGCCGCTGCATCGCACGGTAACTATGTGGCCATCGCGGCCGGCTTTGGCATCGCAATCGCCGCTGGCTTGGCCGGCCTGGGTCAGGGACGCGTCGGCGCGGCTGCCTGCGAGGCTATGGCCCGCAACCCAGCCGCCCGTCCGGCCATTCAGTTGGCCCTGATTCTTGGCTTGGCGTTTATCGAGTCCCTGGTGCTGTTCACCCTGGTTATCATCTTCGCGAAGGTCGTGTAGTCTCCGGCATTCTCGCTTAGCAAAGGCTCCGTCTGCGGACGGAGCTTTTCTTTTGGTGTGCCAACGAGCGAATGTCACGCGCCAGTGGTCTAGAATCCGAACGGATGCCTGACGTGCTGCAATACGAAAACATCACCAAGGATTACCGCATCCCTTGGTCCAACAGGCGCGTGCGGGCTCTGGACAGCTTCACGCTTTCGCTGGAGCGCGGCGAGATTCTGGGGTTTCTCGGTCCCAATGGAGCAGGGAAGACCACGGCCATCCACCTTGCGTTGGGTCTTATGCGACCCTCGTCTGGGTCGGGCCGCCTAATGGGCAAGCCTTTTGGCGACGCAGCTACGCGAGCGCGAATTGGCTTTCTGCCTGAGAACGTTGCTCTGTACCATCGCTCCGCCCTCGACTTGCTCCGCTTTTATGGCGCGCTTGATGGCATGCGCAGTGAGCGGCTCAAGCTTCGCTGCCGCGAAGTGCTGCGGCAGGTTGAGTTGGAGATGGAGGCCAAACGGAACGTTGGCAAATTCTCGCGCGGCATGCAGCAGCGCATCGGACTGGCGCAGGCATTGATCAACGATCCCGAACTGTTGATCCTCGACGAGCCGACTTCGGCGCTCGATCCGCTAGCCCGGGTTTCCATGCGCGAGCTGCTGTTGGAGGCCAATCTTACTGGTAAGACTATTTTTCTCAGCTCGCACCTTTTGTCCGAGATCGAGCTGATCTGCCATAGAGTAGCGATCCTGGACAAAGGGCGACTAATCAAAGTGGGCCGCACGGAAGACCTGCTGACCTCGCCGGACCGATACGAAGTGGTAGCTCGCGGCATCAAGTCCAGCGAGTTCGAACAGTCGCGGCCTTACAAAGCAGATGGACGGGTCGTATTCACCGTTGCAGGTGCTTCGCAACGCGAGGCGCTGGAGCGCGTCTGGGCTGCTGGTGGAGAAGTGGTTAATGTAAATCCTGTTCGCCGCACCCTGGAAGAGGTCTTTGTCGAGCTTACTCAGAACAGGACTGACGCGTGAAGCCTGTCCTGCTGCTTGCTGCCAACTTCCTGCGCCAGCGGCGCTGGCCCGTGCTGCTGATGTTTGCCTGGATCGTGCTGACCGGATTGGCGGCAGGAGGCTTTGGTCGAGACCGCGTGGTGGCAGAAGACGTTGCTTTTTACGTTCAGCAGCAAGCCGTTTACATCTGCATCTTTAGCGCGTTCCTGGCGGCCGACGCCATCAACAGCGAGCGCAAGTCGCGCCGCATTCTGCTGGTGCTGTCCAAGGCCATCAGCCGCGGCGAATACCTGCTGGGAAATCTGCTGGGAACGTGGTGGATGGCATTCGCCTGTGCGCTGATCTTCGGCGTATGCGGGGAGTGGTTGACGGCACGGGCCGGGCTTCCCGGCAGCACGGTGTGGGCGATGGTAGTGCTGGTGATCGCGGGGTCCGCAATTGCCTCCACGGTCGCCATGTTCTTTTCCACGTTCCTCAATCCCTATCTGTCGGCGGCTATGACGCTGGTGATGTTCTGCGCACCGGCTTTTCTGCATGCTCACCGTTCGGCGTGGGCTACCTGGTTGCCTGGTTTTCCGCTTCTTGCTGACTTCCTCCATTTCAGCTTCAGCGCGGATTGGACGCCAGGCTGGCTGCCGGTAATCATCGCGTTTCTGCAATCGGGGTTATTCTGGGCTCTGGCGGCGGTGATCTTCGATCGCCGGGATATTGCCACCCCGGTTGAATAGACCACCGCCGCAGAACGTCACTTCACGGAGTGATGCTTTCGGCAGTCAATTTGCACGACGGGCTCGTGCACTTGTGTAATCGCCTCCGCAGAGTTCTGCAATTGCCGGGACAGCAGTGCGATCTCCGACTGGGCAACGGTCACGTGGAAGCGCGCTTCCTTTGGAATGGCAGGATCCCGCCCTAACAGATAGAACAGCTGCATTAACTCCTGCAATTTGTTATTGGCGGCATCGAGCACGATCTCGGTCCTCCATTCGGGTGTCAGTTGGGTTGCAGGCGTCACTTGATTATTGCGCTCGGAGCTTCGGCATTGCGGCGTAGTCAAACGTTTTCCCTCATCAAAGTACATCACTACAATTCCTTCCGTTGAAAACGACACTTGGTTCCGAAAGCGAGAGAGGTGGACGCAAATGGCCAATCGTCACGAAAACGTAACGTTGGGACGCTTCTGGCACTCGTCCGCTGCACTCGATCGGTAGGCTTACGACAAAGAAGGAAGAACTAGCAGAGTCGCGCACAATACATCTCGATCAGACGTTCCGAACGAGCCGCACTGTGGGCTGGCCTCTGAAGTAAAGAGAGGAAGGTGGAAAGGACGGTGAAGTAAAGCAGAGCGAGCGGAGCTAATACTACATAGCTGGTTTTAGTAAGGTGACGTCCCGTGGGAGCTTGAAAGGGCAGCAGCGGCGATACGAACAGGGAAGCCAGTGCCGCTACCAGCAAGAAGGTTACGAATATCTGTCGGCGAGATGTCATGCAAGTCCTCAGAATGAACTCGAAGGCTGCCCCACCTCCGGCCCATCATGCACTAAGTTTGCCGTTTGCGATTATTTCAACAGGTCCTGCGCACTTTGCAGTGCGTAGTCCAATACGCGTCCCGGTAGTACACCAAGGTACAGAGTGGCGAACACGCTGATCGCCAATCCGATCCCCAGACTCGCCGGGATGCGGGCAACGGGCGCCTCCGCACGCTCGTCCCGCATATACATATAGACGATCACGCGCAGGTAATAGTAAGCAGCAATTGCGCTGTTCATCACACCGATAATCGTGAGGCCGACCAGGTTTGATTGCAGCGCCGCAGAGAAGACGTAGAATTTGGCGAAGAAGCCGCCAGTGACAGGAATGCCGATTAACGATAGTAGGAATATTGTGAGGATGGCAGCCAGCAGCGGCGAGCGGCGGCCCAGACCGGCGTAGTCGTCGAGTGTGACGTATTTCTCGTGGGCCGAAGCGAAATGGCTGACGACCGCGAAGGCGCCGACATTCATCGCAGCGTAAGAGGCCAGGTAGAAGATAGCAGCCGAGACGCCGACTTGCTTTCCGGCAGCGAAAGCCACCAGGATATAGCCAGCGTGCGCAATCGAGGAGTAGGCCAGCAGGCGCTTGACGTTTTGCTGCACCAGTGCGCCGATGTTGCCCAGGCACATGGAAAGCACAGCTGCGACCCACACCATCCAGAACCATCCCGGTGCGCCGGTGGCAAACAACACGCGAAGCAGCACGGCGAAGGCCGCAGCCTTCGGGCCGGTGGACATCAACGCCACGACCGGAGCGGGCGCGCCCTCGTAAACGTCAGGCGTCCAAACATGGAACGGAGCTGCTCCGACCTTGAAACCAAGTCCCACAAACATCAATCCCACGGCCAGATAAGCCAGCAGGGAAGGCTGCGCGTGGAGATAATGCGCGATGCCGTACACGTTGGTCGTGCCGGTGGCGCCGAAGACCAGCGCTACACCGTACAGAAAAAATGCAGTGGCGAAGGAGCCCAGCAGGAAATATTTCAGCGATGATTCGGCGCTTTCGGCGGCGCGACGGCGCATTCCGGCAAGGATGTAAGTCGAAATCGACGAGATCTCAAGTGCGATAAAGATGAGGACCAGTTCGACGGCTGACGACATCAGCATCATGCCGACCGAGCCCATAAGTATCAGTGCGTAGTATTCGCCGGAATGAATGCGCTGTACTTCGAGATAGTCGAGAGAAATAAGCGTGACCACCAGCGCGATAAGAAGAACGACAACATGAAAGAAGACGCTGAAGGTGTCGACGCTGACGCTGTTGTAGAACGCGCTGCCGTAAAAACCCGCCTGGTACCAGGTTGCGGCAAGGCCTGCCAGGGTGCCGAGCACGGCAATGTAGCCCAGCGGTTTTTTGGAGCCGTGTTCGGGAATAAGCGGATCGATCACCATCACGATGATGCCGAAGATGCTGAGCACCAGCTCAGGAAGGATCCGAATGTAATCAACGGCCGGAATCATCGTCCCATCACCTGTAAGAGAGCTTGAGTAGCGTGCGTGGCCGTGGGGGCGACGGCTTGCGTTACGCCGGAAAACTGCTTGAGGGCAGCCGCTACCGCCGGATCAATCGAGTGCAGCCACAGCATGGGAGCCATACCCATCACCAGCGCAGCAACCGCCAGCGGCCACAGCGAGACCTGTTCGCGAGCGTCAAGGTCGCGCAGTGAAGCGTTGACCGGCTTGGTAACGTTCCCGTAAAAGACGCGCTGATACATCCACAACAGGTAGCAGGCGCTCCAGATCACGCCGGTCGCGGCCAGGATGCCATAAACCTGCTTGGCCATGAATGCGCCGCTCAGCACCATGAACTCGCCCACGAATCCGTTGAGCAGAGGCAGGCCCACCGATGACAGCATGATGAACGCGAAGAAGGTCGCGTAAATCGGCATGGGCGTTGCCAGTCCGCCGAACTCGCTGATCTCGTAAGTGTGCCGGCGATCGTAGATCATTCCCAGCAGCATGAAGAGCGCACCGGTGGAAACGCCGTGATTAATCATCTGGTAAACCGCGCCGTCGACGCCGATCTGGGTGAAGCTGAAGATTCCCAGCACCACAAATCCCAGGTGGCTCACCGAGGTGTAAGCGACCAGCCGCTTGATGTTCGGCTGAATCATGGCGACCAGAGCGCCGTAGATGATGCCGATAATCGCCAGGGTCATGATCCAGGGAGCGTTGCGCCTCGCCTCTTCAGGAAACAGCCCGATGTTGAAGCGCAGCAGACCATAGGTGCCCATCTTGAGCAGAACGCCCGCCAGTAACACGGACCCCGCGGTCGGAGCTTCCACGTGCGCGTCAGGTAGCCAGGTGTGGACCGGGAACAGCGGAACCTTTACCGCAAAAGCTACGAAGAAGCCGAGGAAGAGCCACAATGCAGCCTGTCCAAAACCGGAGACCTGTCCACTCTGGATCATGCTCTGGATGGTCGCGAAGTCGAAGCTGCCGGTGCGGGCGTACAGCCAGATGATTGCCGCCAGCATGAACATCGACGCAATCATGGTGTACAGGAAAAACTTCACCGCAGCGTAAATCTTGCGCCCGTGGCCGTACATGCCGATGATCAGCGCCATCGGGATCAGCGTGGCTTCCCAGAAGAAGTAGAACAGGAACAAATCGAGGGCCACGAAAACGCCGATCATGGCCGTCTCGAGAACCAGCATCAGGATGAAGAATTCCTTGACCCGATCGCCAATCGACTTCCACGAGATCAGCACGCATAGCGGCACCAGGAAGGTGGTCAGGATGACCAGCCACAGCGAGATGCCATCAATGCCCAGGTGATAGTGGATGTTGGGATGCGAGATCCAGGGAACGTTCTCTTCGTATTGAAAGCCGCCCTGTCCGCGCACGAAGTACCACGGCAAATGCAGCGAAGCCAGCAACGTAATCAGCGATACGGCCAATGCAAAGTAGCGGATATCGCGATCCCGGCGGGGAAAGAACGCCAGCAGGATTGCCCCGGCCAGCGGCAGGAAAACAACGATGGAGAGGATGTTGTCGTTGATCAGCTTCATCGCAAGCCCCTCCACACCATGAAGACGATGACCGCTGTAGCTCCCACCGCAACCCATCCGGCGTAGGAGCGAATGTTGCCCGACTGCATGTGCCGCATGACGTCAGATGTTTCCTGCGCCCCGGCAGCGCCGCCATCGACGGCGCCGTCAATCAGGCCGCGATCGATGCCCTTCCAGAACACATTGGTCGAAAGCGAAATCAGTGGCTGGATGATGACCGCGCTATAGAGTTCATCGATTCGGTATTTGTCGAGTACCAGGGTGTACAGGCCGCCCAAAGACTTAGCGATTTTGGCTGGCAGATCGGTGCGTTTGTAATACAGCCACCACGCCATGAAGAAGCCAAACGCCGCGACTGCGACGGAGATGGCGCTGAAGATCAGCTCGGTACTGGAACCCTCGACTTCGGCTGCGACGGGAGCAGCGCCGCTTGCAAACGCCGGCGCCAGGAAGCTGTCGAAATGATCGGAGCCATGCAGGGAGTGCGGCACCCCGACCCAGCCTCCGGTGAGCGAGAGGAACGCCAGAATCAGCAACGGGATGACCATCACCCACGGACTCTCGTGCGGAGCACCGTGTCCGTGGCTGCCGCCCGCGGCGTGGGCGGCTTGCGCATCATGCACCGCGCCTGTGTGTCCGGCGTGTTGCGCGTCCGCATCGTGGCCATGTCCGGCGGCTTCAGGATTCGGGCCACGATATTCGCCGAAGAAGGTCAGGAACCACAGGCGGAACATATAGAACGACGTCATGCCCGCGGTGATAACGCCGATCAGCCAAACTACGTGAAGTCCGCTGCTCCAGGCCGACCACAGAATGCGGTCCTTGGAGAAGAATCCGGCAAACGGCGGCAATCCGGAGATGGCGAAGGTCGCGATCGTCATGCTCCAGAAAGTGTAGGGAAGATATTTGCGCAGGCCGCCCATGTGGCGCATGTCCTGCTCACCGCCCAAGCCGTGAATCACCGAGCCGGCGCCCAGAAAGAGCAGCGCCTTGAAGAAGGCGTGGGTCATCAGGTGAAAGACGCCGCCAATGTAGTCGGCGACACCGCAGGCCATGAACATGTAGCCCAGTTGCGAGATTGTCGAGTAAGCCAGCACCTTCTTGATGTCGGTCTGCACGATACCGATGGATGCGGCGAAGATCGCAGTCAGCGTGCCGATGACGGCCACCGCCAGCAGCGCGTCGGGTGCGCGGTTGAAGATAAGGTGCGAGCGCGCCACCATGTATACGCCCGCGGTCACCATGGTCGCGGCGTGAATCAAGGCCGATACGGGCGTCGGACCTTCCATGGCATCCGGCAACCAAACATAGAGAGGAATCTGCGCGGACTTGCCGGTCGCGCCGACCAACATCAGCAATCCAATGGCGGTGAGCAGGCCAGCCGCGCCGGTCTCAGCCGGATGCTGGGTGACCATAGGCCACAGGCTGGCATATTGCAGCGTGCCAAAATGCTTGATCAACAGAAAGAGCGCAATCAGGAATCCAAAGTCGCCAACCCGGTTGGTGATGAAGGCTTTCTTGCCGGCATCGGCCGCTGACTTCTTAAGGAACCAGAAGCCGATCAGCAGGTAGGAGGCCAGGCCCACGCCTTCCCATCCGACGAACATCAGCAGATAGTTGTTCGCCAGCACCAGGGTCAGCATGAAGAACATGAAGATGTTCAGATAGGCAAAATAGCGGTAGTAGCCGCCTTCATGCTCCATGTAGCCGACGGAATAAACATGGATAAGGAATCCCACTCCCGTGACCACCAGCAGCATCACCAGTGAAAGCTGATCGAGATAAATGCCGTACTCGACGGAGAATGCTCCCGAGCTCATCCAGATCGCGTAGTGCTCGATGTGCGGGATCTGGTCCGGCGAAAGACCCGCGAACTGCGCAGCCACCCACAGCGCCATGGCGAAGGCGGCCGCCGTGCATCCCAGGGCAAGGGTATTCACCAGAGCTTTTGGGAAGCGCTTGCCCAGCAGGCCGTTAATCGCGGCGCCCGCGAGGGGCAGCAGCGGGATGATCCAAAGATGCAGGCTCATAGTTGGAGGAGATTCACGCGATCGACATTCAAGGTTTCACGCGTGCGGAATACGGCGATGATAATGGCCAAACCTACGGCAGCTTCAGCGGCGGCCACCACCATCACGAAGAAGACAAAGATGTGGCCGTCCAATGATTTGAGCTGGGCCGCGAAAGCGACGAACGTCAGGTTCACGCCGTTCAGCATCAGCTCAATGGAAAGAAAAATAGTGATGATATTGCGCTTGATCAGAAATCCGGCAACCCCACAGGCAAACAGGATTGCACTCAAAATCAGGTAGTAGGAAAGAGGAACCATTTAGTCGCTCTCCCTTCGCGCCAGCACCACGGCGCCCATAATCGCGATCAGGATCAGAACGGAAGTGACTTCGAAGGGCAGCAGGTAATTGCGAAACAGAAGGTGCCCGACCGCTTGGGGATTGCCGAAGACATCGCTGCCGTTCATGACCGTGGGACCGCCGATGGCAACGCGGTCGAGCCCGGTAACGTGAGTGACCAGCGCTGCGGTGATGCCCAGGCCGATGATCAACGCCGGAACGCCCAGCATGGTGGCGACGCGACTGCCGTGGGCGACACGTTCTTCTTCGCCCGCATTCAGCAACATGATGACGAAGACGAATAGCACCATCACCGCGCCTGCGTAAACGATCACCTGCACTGCGGCGACAAACTCGGCGCCCAGCAGCAGGTAAATCAGCGCCAGCGAGCCCATCACCACAATCAGCGATAGGGCACTGTTGATGGGGTGCTTTTGCACCAGGAGGTTGATCGCTCCTCCCACACACAGCGCCGCGAAAATGAAGAACAAAATAAGAGGCAACATGAGAATCCGACTACCCCGGCTTTTAGCCTTTAGCTGTTAGCCTTTAGTAACCAAACGCGCGCGTTGGGACGAACCGCCATTTCTAAAGCCAAGAGCTAAGAGCTAAAAGCTGATAGCTAACAGCCGCCTTACTTCAGCGCCACGATCAGACTCGTCACCACAATATTGGCGATGGCCAGCGGCAGCAGAAACTTCCAGCCGAAGGCCATGAGCTGGTCATAGCGGAAACGCGGCAGCGTGCCGCGGACCCAAATGTAAACAAACATGAAGACCAAAACCCTCAACGCAAACCACAACACCGGCAACAATGACTGCATCAGCGGCGGACCGAACGTCGGCCCCGACCATCCGCCCAGAAACAGCACAGAAGCCAGGCAGGCCACCGTAAACATGTTGGCGTATTCCGCCATGAAGAACATGGCAAACTTCATGGAGCTATATTCGGTGTGGTAGCCGGCCACCAGTTCCGATTCCGCTTCGGCAAGATCGAAGGGGATGCGGTTTGTCTCGGCATACGCCGCAATGACATAAATGAAGAAAGCAATAATCTGGCCTTGGAAGACGTTCCACTTGGGAATGAAGCCTAGCCAGGTCCCCGCCTGAGCGTCAACGATGCCCCGCAAGCTGAAGGTGCCCGCCATGATGAGTACTCCCACCAGCGACAAGCCCAGCGCCAGTTCGTAACTCATCATCTGCGCCGAAGCACGCAAGCTGGCCAGCATCGAATACTTGCTGTTCGACGACCACCCGGCCAGAGCCACTCCGTAGACGCCGACTGAGGTGACGCCGAGAATGATCAGCAGCCCGATGTTGACGTCGGTGATTTGTATCGGCGTGGAAATTCCGCCAACTGTTATCCACGGTCCAACCGGTATGACCGCGATCGAGGTCAGTGCGGCAACCAGCGAGATCATGGGAGCCGCAATATATAAAGGCCTATAGGCGTAAGGAGGTGTGAGATCTTCCTTAAAGATAAACTTGAGGCCATCGGCAAGCGGCTGCCAGATCCCGAACGGTCCAACGCGAGTGGGGCCCCAGCGATTCTGCATGTGGGCGACGACTTTGCGTTCCATCAGCGTGGTGTACGCTACCGCCGTCAGCAGAATAAAGACCGCGATCAGGATCTTAATGAGTGAGACCAGGATGTAGATTCCGATGCTCATTTAGCTTTCAGTTCTCATCTTTCAACCCTCAGCCAATCGATACACCAGAAGGTCCGCGACTATCGCCGGAGGATGAAATCATCCAGAGGGATACGGCTGTTATGCGCTGCCCAAACCAAAACCCTTCAGTCTAAACTTGAAACACGATAGAAAGAAAACGTGAACGACTTAATCTTCCGTTCTGACCATCGGGTCGTACCCGGCGGCAATCTCCTGACCGGAGGGAGCGCGGTAACGCTCGAGAACCGTGTTCAGCGTGTCCGAATATCTCCCCAGTGTGCCCGAGGTAAACAGCGTGTCATTCGCCGGCATCACCAATTCCGGATGGCCGGTGCCGGTTTCACCCGTGATCTGCACCAGCTGCGAGTGCTCATCGTGGCCGGAAAGCAGCCCTAAGCGCGAGATGTCGTATCCGGGAACCAGCCGCTGAATTTCGTCCAGCATGGCGACTGGGTCGTAAGGACTCATCTTCGGCTCAAGATTGCGCTCGACAAGCCACACAGCGTGGCGGTCGGACTCTCCGGACTGAACTCCGCGGGTCTGGCCCATGTCGGCGCGCGTACCGCCGCCGGTGAAAGGAACCAGCTTGCGCACGTCGTATCCCATGCGCGTAGCGATACGAATAAAGCATTCGAAGTCGTTACGCACGCCGCCAAAGTCGCCCGCCTTCCGCAGTATCTGCACGTCGCCGCAGGTGTTGGTGAAGGTGCCGCTCTTCTCGTAGGCATTAGCCACCGGCAGCACGACGTCAGCGATGGCCGCGGTCTCGGTCAGGAACATGTCCTGCACCACCACAAAGCTCTTCGACAGCGCGAAGGGATCGATGTTGTAGCGCGCCACTGGATTAGAGCCCACAACGTACAGCGCCTTCAGCTTGCCGTCTTTCGCGGCGTCCACCATCTGCAACAGGTTTAAGCCCGGAGTGGCGGGAATCTCATCCAGCCACTCTTCGTGGAATCTGGTAGCGCTCGCGACCGGAGCGTAGCCGGGCAGCATGTCCGGATAAAGGCCCATGTCGGCCGCGCCGCGCGAGTTGGCATAGTCGCCCAGGCAAATGAACTTCGCGCCCAGCGGAAGTCCGAAGTCGATCAGCGCTTTGACGTCGTTGCCTCGCAGTTCGGAGCCGAAGACGATGACCAGTCCACTTTCCTTCTTGAGCCCGTCGCGCATCTGCGCCAGGACATCCTGCTTCAGATCGGGCGAGGCCATGGCATCGGCGGCGGCATTATTGCCGGCGAGGTACTGAACGAAGCTGCCTTCTGAGCCCGGAGCAATCTGCGCAAAGCTGGTTGCCTGACGACGCAGCTTAATGGGATAAGAGTTCACCAGGTAAAACTTGGCGCGATGCAGGCGGACGTTGGTGCGAATCTGCCAGGCCAGCAGCGGATGCTGCTCCGTCGGATTGTTGCCGATCAGCAGGACGGCCGGCGCGTTGAATACGTCGCGCATGGTCGCCGTGGCATCTTTTTTCCCTGCTAGAGCAGAGGCGAAAGCAGGGAAGTCGGCGGTGCGATGATGATCGATGTTGTTGGTCTTCAGCACCAGGCGAGCCAGCTTTTGCAGCAGGTAATTGTCTTCGTTACTGGTGCGGTTAGAGCCGATGACGCCGATCATGCCCGGGCCGGCGCTGACGGCCTCTTGAAACTTGCCGGCGATCAGGTCGAATGCCTGTTCCCAGGTGGAAGACACAAACTTGCCGTCGCGCTTGATGAGCGGCTGTTGCAGACGGTCCGCGCGATTGGCGAAGTCAAAGGCGTAGCGGCCCTTGATGCAGAGGAAGTCGCCGTTGATGCCGCTTTTATCGCGGTTATCGCCGCGCACAATCTCCATACCGGTATCGGCCCGGCGCACGCCCAGCGTGGTTTTGCAGCCGTCGCCGCAATGGGTGCAGACGGTGCCAACGTGTTTCATCTCCCAGGGCCGCGTCTTGTAGCGATAAGCCCCTGAGGTCAGCGCACCAACTGGACAGATGTCGATGCACATGCCGCACTCTTCGCACTCCAGGTGGTCTTCTTTATTAGGCGCGATGATGGAGCCAGAACCGCGATTCTGAACGCCGAGAGCCCAGACATCCATGCCTTCGCCGCAGGCGCGAACACAGCGGTAGCACAGAATGCAGCGCGGCCGGTCGAAGTAAACCACCGGCGACCATTGCTGCTCGTCGCGATGGTTCTTCAGGTCCATGAACTTCGATTCGGCAGCACCGTACTTGAAGGTCATGTCCTGCAGTTCGCACTCGCCGCCGGCATCGCAGACCGGGCAGTCAAGTGGATGGTTGGCCAGCAACAGCTCCAGCATCGACTTGCGCGCCTGCTTGATCTTGTCGGTTTCGGTGGCCACTACCATGCCCTCGGCTACCGGCGTGGTGCACGCCGTCTGCAGCTTGGGCATCTTCTCGATTTCCACCAGGCACATGCGGCATGCGCCCTGGAGCGAAAGGCCGGGGTAATAGCAGAAGGATGGCACCTCGATGCCTGTACTTTTGCAGGCTTCAATGAGGAGCGTCCCCGCGGGAACCGTGAGCTTCTTGCCGTCGACAGTAAGGGTTACATCAGCCATAAAAACCGCTATTCGCTCTTCACCTTTCGCTTCGAGCTGTCGCCAGTGCGCTTCTTGCCAAGGCCTTAGCTTTTAGCCATTAGCCCCTAGCCTTTAGCTCTCAGCCATCCAATCCGCTTGTCATCCCGACCGAGGACTTCAGTCCGAGCGGAGGGACCTGCTGTTCTGCCGTCCCTACGGGACTAGTTTCCTGGTACGCCTACCCAGCGCTGAAGCGCTGGGCTATGATCTTTCGTCCCGCGGTGCGGGACTTGTCCTGTACCCCGGCGGCCCGTAATCCCGACCAAACCTACGATCCCGACTCAAGCTAGCAATCTCGAGCGAAGTACTTCAGCCTTCCTCTTGTCATCCCGAGCGCAGCCGAGGGATCTGCGATTCCCGCCTACGGAATACTAAGCGCGCATCCGCACAATCACTCAACACAGCTGCTCAGCACAGCCAAAGCGCTTGTCATCCTGAGCGGAGGTGCGCTGCCTTTGCGCACCGAGTCGAAGGACCCCTACCACCCATCTGCGCCGGACCCATCCTTCTCGCCCGATTTTGGCGAGAGGGTGGGTACGAATCACACAGCGACCGTTTCTGCCACCTTTTCGAACGGACACGGCTTTCCGTTGAGGTGGTCCTCAAACTCCGGACGGAATTTCTGCACATACGAGATGATGGGCATCGCTGCCGCATCGCCCAGCGGGCAGAAAGTGCGTCCCAGCATGTTCTCCGCCAGATACTTCAGGTTATCGATATCCTTCGCTACGCCCCCGCCGCTGTGAAAGCGGATCAGGGTCTTCTTCATCCAGTCGGTACCTTCGCGGCAGGGAATACACCATCCGCAGCTTTCATGCTGATAGAACTGCGTCACCCGCAAGGCGAATTTGACGATGCACATGGTGTTGTCGATCACGATGACGCCGCCGGAGCCAAGCATGGAGCCAGCCTTCATGACCGCGTCGAAATCCATCGCAATGTCGATCTCGTCCGGCGTTAGGATTTGCACCGATGAGCCGCCCGGCACGACACCCTTCAGCGTCTTGCCTTTGGTCATGCCGCCGGAGACGTCGTAAATCATCTTCTTCAGGTTGTAGCCCATGGGCAGCTCGTAGACACCGGGCCGTTCTAGTTCGCCGCTCATGCAGAACAGACGCGTGCCGCCGTTGCGCGGGGTTCCCAGATTCGCAAACCACTCGCCGCCGCCCAGAATAATGTGCGGCACGCTCGCCAACGTCTCGGCGTTGTTGATGACGGTGGGGCCGCCCCAGAGCCCGACCACGGCAGGGAAGGGGGGACGAATGCGCGGCACGCCGCGCTTGCCTTCCAGCGACTCCATCAACGCCGATTCTTCGCCGACTTCGTAGGCGCCCGCGCCGGAGTGCACAAAAATGTCGAGATCGACGCCCGATCCGAAGATGTTCTTGCCGATAAAGCCGCGCGCGTAGGCATCAGCTACCGCCTTCTCCATGATCTGGATCAGGTAGCGATATTCGCCGCGCAGGTAGATGTAGCCAGTCTTTGAGCCGACGGCCAGTGCCGCGATCATCACGCCTTCGATCACCGCGTGTGGATCGTGCTCAAAGATCAGTCGATCTTTGCAGGTGCCGGGCTCGCTCTCGTCGCCGTTGCAGAGGACGTACTTGGGCTTGGCCGATTCCTTGGGAACGAACGACCACTTCAACCCCGTTGGGAATCCCGCACCGCCGCGGCCACGCAGGTTCGAGGTCTTCATCTCCGCGATGATGGCGTCCGGGCCCATGCTCAGGGCTTTCTGCAAGGCCTTGTAGCCGTCCAGTTCAAGATAGCGGTCAAGCTCGGTCGCGCCCATGCCAAAGCGCTTGGAAACGACCTTCACTTCATCGGGATGGGAAACGAGGTATGCCATGTGTTCGCTGTCGCCAGGTAGAGCGGGCCTTCAGGCCCGCGTCCAGGCTAAACTTTTCTGTCGGGCTTCAGCCCGCTGTCGTCGGCTGAAGCCGACTCTGTCTCAATCAAACGCGTTTGACGCGGACCTGAAGGTCTGCTCTACCTCAATAACGCTACTGTTCTTCCTTCTTTTTCAACGTCTCGATCAACTGGTCAATCTTCTCGACTGTAAGATTTTCGTGAAAGTCGTAATTCATCTGCATCGCCGGGGCCCAGGAACAGGCGCCGATGCACTCCACTTCTTCTACGGTGAAGAGGCCGTCCGGCGTCGTTCCCTTGTTGGCAACACCCAGCTTTTTCTTGCAATGCTCGAACAGATCCTCGGCGCCGCGTAGCAGGCAGCTCACATTGGTGCAAATCTGCAAGTTGTATTTGCCGATTGCCCGGGTGCGCAGCATCGAGTAGTAGCTGACGACGTTGCGTACTTCGAGGTCCGAGAGCTCCACGCGCTGCGCAATCTCGTGAATCGCGTCATCCGTCAGCGCCCCGAGTTCGTCCTGAATGTAGAGCAGCATGGGCACCAAAACCGATCGCTTGGTCGGATAGTGCGTGACCATGGTGGCGAAACGTTGTTCGAGTTGATCCGAAAATTTCATTAAATCAGCTGTTAGCAATTAGCCGTTAGCAATTAGTAAAAGCACTCGGCAGTGAGCCTTGGCTAAGTGCCAAATGCGTCCTTACCGGTCACAATCTCCCAGCACAATGTCGATGCTGCCGATGGCGGCGACCACGTCGGCGATCAGGTTGCCTTCGCACATCTTGCGCAGCGACTGGAGATTGGCAAACGATGGCGAGCGCATGTGCACGCGGTAGGGCTTGGCCGTACCATCGCTCACCACGTAATAGCCCATCTCGCCGCGTGGCGACTCAATCGCCGAATAAACCTCGCCTTCGGGCACCGTAAAGCCTTCAGTCACAATCTTGAAGTGATAGATGAGCGCTTCCATCTGCGTCTTCATCTTCTCGCGATCGGGCAGCACCACCTTGGGCGCGTCAGCCTTGATGGAACCCTCCGGCATACCTTCCAGGGCCTGCATGGCGATCTTCTGCGACTCGCGTAGCTCGGCAACTCGCACCAGGTATCGCGCGTACACATCGCCGACGGTCGAGGTCGGCACGTTGAACTTAAAGTTTTCGTAGCCGGTGTATGGCGCGTCCCGCCGGAGATCGACATCAATGCCGCTGGCCCGCAGCGTCGGACCGGTCGCGCACAACGCAATCGCATCTTCCGCCGACAGGAACGCCACATTCTTGAGGCGATTCACGAAGATCGGATTATTGGTCAGCAGATTTTCGTATTCGTCGATGTCCTCGGGAAAGTGTGTCAGAAATTTCTTGGCGCGCTCGAACCAGCCCAGCGGCGGTTCCAAGGCAATTCCGCCGATGCGGAAATACGACGTCATCATGCGCTGACCAGACACCGCTTCGAACAGCCGCAACACATCTTCGCGCTCGCGGAAGCAGTACAGGAACACGGTCATCGCGCCAATGTCCATGGCGTGCGTGCCCAGCCACACCAGGTGGGAGTTGATGCGGGTCAACTCATTCAACAGCACGCGTAGCCATTGCGCCCGCGGCGGAATCTCCAGCCCCAACAACTTTTCCACCGCCAGGCAATAGGCGAGATTGTTGGTCATGGGGCAGAGATAGTCGATGCGGTCGGTCATGGGCACGACCTGCTGGTAGAACTTGGCTTCGCAGGTCTTCTCGATGCCGGTATGTAAATACCCGATGTCGGGCATGATGCGCACAATGGTCTCGCCGTCAATCTCGAGCAGCAACCGGAGCACACCATGGGTCGAAGGATGCTGCGGGCCCATGTTCAGGATCATCGTCTTGTCTTGCGACGGATCCAGCACCGGAGTGGGAGTCATGTGAGCCATGATTAGCGGTAGCCCTCGACTGGATAATCTTTGCGCAGCGGATGGCCTTCCCAGTTATCCGGCATCATGATTCGGGTCAGATTGGGATGTTCGTCGAAGCGCACGCCGAACAGGTCAAACACCTCGCGTTCGAAGAAATTGGCGCCCGGCCAGAGCGGGGTTAGGGAATCGATGTTGGCATCGGCGCCCGGCAACCGGACCTTAAGCCGCAAGTACTTTTTGTTGGCTGTCGAAAACAAGTGATAAACCACTTCAAAGCGCGGATCGCGGGGATACCAATCGACACATGTAATGTCGGCCAGGGCGTTATAGCTCAGCTGTGGATCATTTTTCAGCGTGAGGCAGGCGTCGCGCAGCGAGACACGGTCGACCCAGATGGTGAGCTCACGACGATCGAACTTGGCCCCGGTGACGGCGGCCGGATTCCGCGCCAGGAGCGTCGCCAGCTCCGGGCGGTCTTTCAGCTGCGCCATATCCGTGATTGCCGGTTCCAGTGCCATCCTAGATCTTCTCCGCCGCGCCCTGCTTGTTCCAGTCGAGCACGCCTTTTTTCAGGACGTACCAGTAACCTGCCAGCACGATGCCGATGTACACCAGCATCTCCCAAAACCAGAACATACCCAGCCCTGCGGACTTCAGCGAACCCTGCACCACCGCCCATGGATAGAGGAATACGGCTTCCACGTCGAACAGAATGAACAGCATGGCCACCAAGTAGAACTTCACGGTGAAGCGCTGTCGGGCGTTGCCAACCGGCTCCATGCCGCACTCGTAAGGCGACATTTTGGCGGCGTTGTACTTGTGCTGTCCGACGAAGTAGGAGAGCGTCACCATGCCGCAGGCAATGACGCCGGCGACGAGGATGTGGATCAGCAACGGCAGATAACGATCAAAGTAAAAGTCTGGCATGATTGCGCTTAGGCTCAGACAACATCAAGCAAAGACAGGTAAACATTCGAGTTTAGATTCGCACAGCGGACATGTCAACCAAACGCGGAGCAGTGTTCATGCACGATTCACAAAAGCGAGTTTCAGGTTTCGAGTCTCAGGTTTCAAGTGCGCGGCGAGCGCTATCCAAGTGGTTTTCGTGACGCAAAATCGAGAACGAATGCGTCGTTCTTAAAGGATGAACTGGGCGCTCGGTTGAGATTTCAGACACGGCCAGCAGCTTCGGCACGGTTGGAGCAGGTCTTTGAAGGGCGCACCTTAAGGGCGCCGCATAAGTCCCCTTTAATTTTGCCATCCCGAAGAGGTCTTCAGGCCGATGACGAATCTTTATTGTGAGTTTTGGCGAGGACGGATGGGAAACGTTTTCACGGCGCTAAGACTTCGCTCAGGGGCGGTCGATTGCCAAAAAAGGGATATACTTCTCCGCTACAAGGGGGGAGTTGTGGCTTTCGGCGTAAAACCTCAAGCAGCGATTCCTTTCTCCCGCAATTTTTTCTTTCGTGACACCCTGTTGCGCAATCTTGTGTTAAGCCTGCTCTTGCTTGCGGTTACGGCTGCGGTCTATTCTCCAGTACACAGCCATCCTTTCGCCAACATCGACGATCCCAAGTATGTAACTCAGAATCCGCACATTCAGGGGGGCCTTTCCCTCGATACGATGGTCTGGGCTCTGACCCACGGCTATTCCGCCAACTGGCATCCGCTCACGTGGTGGTCCCACGCGCTCGATATCTCTCTGTTCGGCTTGGATCCCGCCGGTCCCCACGACGAAAACTTTCTACTGCATGCGCTGAATGCGGTGCTTCTGTTCTGGGTGCTGAAGCGGGCGACGGGATACGCCGGGCGCAGTTTTGTGGTGGCAGCGCTGTTCGCCCTTCATCCGCTCAACGTGGAATCGGTCGCCTGGATTGCCGAGCGCAAAACCATGTTGAGCACGTTGTTCTGCTTCCTGGCCCTGGGCGCTTACCAGCGGTACGTCGGCAAGCCAACTTTCAAGCGTTACCTGGTCGTCGCCGCTCTGTTCGTGCTGGGGCTGATGGGTAAGCCGCAGATCATCATGCTGCCGCTGGTGCTCCTGGCGTGGGACTACTGGCCGCTGCAAAGAATGCTCGCCCCTGATCGACAGCCCTCAGTGGGGACCGGGGAGGCTTTGCCGGGAAAAACGTTCTGGTGGCTGGTGAAGGAGAAGATTCCGCTCTTCTTTATTTGTCTGGTGGATGCTGCCGTTACCATGATCGCGCAGCATGTGGGCGAGTCGCCACAGTCCTACAGTCTGTCGAGCCGGCTGCAGAATGCCGTTGTCTCTTACGTGCGTTACCTGGGCAAGACTGTCTGGCCGTCGAAGCTTGCGCTGTACTACCCTCACTCCAGGAATTCGCTGCACTGGTGGCAGGTGGCTGGCGCCTTTCTGCTGCTGCTAGCCATCACCATCTGGACGTCCCGGGCTCGGCGGCATCGCTACCTCATTGTCGGATGGCTCTGGTTCCTCATCACCCTTGTCCCCATGATCGGTCTCATACAGGTGGATGTGCAGGGCATGGCCGACCGTTACGCTTACGTCTCATTCATCGGCCTGTTTCTCATGATCTGTTGGGGCGTTTCCGACTGGGCGGCGGAGCGGCACCTGCCACCTGCGGCAATGCCGACGGTCGCCGCCGTGGTGTTGTTGGCGGCCGCGGTCGTTAGCTACCGGCAAATCGGTTATTGGAGCGACAACGTGCTGCTGTGGTCACATTCGGTGGAAGTCACCACCGGCAACTGGAAAGCCGAGTACATGCTCGGCGCGTCTCTGGAAGCCGAGGGCCAGCGTGACGTGGCGATTCCGCACTATATGCGCGCAGCCGCCATCTTTCCTAGCGACCCCTTTACTGACTTGAGCATTGCCAACTACGAGCATCAGCACGGCAACTATCCGCTCGCTATCGAGTACTACAAGAAAGCGCTTCCGGGTGCGTGGAACTTAGAGCAACGCGCGCAAACCCTGAACAGCATGGCTGCGAGTTATCGTCTGCTGGGAGACAATGCCAGTGCCGATCAGTGCCTGGAGCGGATCAAGACGCTTCCCAGTCGAAGGGTGAACTGGCAAGGCTCCTGGTGGCAGCAAATCATGCCTATCATCCGCGAGCATCTCCATCGGGGTGCAAGCAAGCCGCAAAGCTAAAAGATTGCCGCCGGGGAAAGCCGGGTCTCATCCGCAACCGTGCGCGGCGGCAATTAGCGCAGCACGACTCTGCTGCTCGAAACTTGAAGCATGAAACTCGAAACTCGAAACTGGCTTTTATCCCCCGCCGACAAAGTGCACTACCTCCAGACGATCGCCGTCCTTGAGAGTGGTCTCGGCCCACCGTGCGCGCGAGACAATCTCACGATTCAATTCGACCGCGACGCGATCGCCCTTCATCCCGAGTTGCTCGACCAGTTGCCCCAGCGTGAGAGCATCGGAAAACGTTTTGTCTTCGCCGTTGATGAACAGGTGCATGAGAAACAGTTTCCAGTTTCGAGTTTCAAGTTGCAAGTGGCGAGAACGACGCATGCGAAATTCGGCCTCCGCGCTCGA
The DNA here is from genome assembly GCA_963769235.1 of uncultured Acidobacteriaceae bacterium. Classification (GTDB taxonomy): domain Bacteria; phylum Acidobacteriota; class Terriglobia; order Terriglobales; family Acidobacteriaceae; genus Bog-257. The sequence continues at coordinate 344,373 of CAVYKW010000003.1, forward strand.
AACTGAAACCGCTGCCTCGAAATGGGGTTAGAATGCCGGAACTTCGCTTGAGGAGACAATTCATGGGCCGTCCCGTTGTGCATTTCGAAATAGGCTGCCGCGACAAAGCGCGTACCTCCGATTTCTTTAGCAAACTTTTTGATTGGAGGACCCAGGAAATGGGGCCGGCAACGCTCATCGACGCCGGTTCCGGCATAAGCGGACATATCACCTCGCTAGGCCACGAGCCACATCATTACGTGACTGTGTACATCGAAGTGGACGACGTGCAGGCCTACCTCGACAAAGCCGTGGCGCTCGGAGGCAAAGCGTTGCTGCCGGTCATTCCGATTCCGCAGGGAGAGTTTTCCTGGTTCTCGGATCCGGATGGAAACACCATCGGCCTCATGAAGTCGGCGAAAAAAGCTACCGGCGCGTAACGATCCCGGCGAAACGCCTGTATTTTTTCCTGAGAGACAGGCCGCCGCCAGGGCTCGCGCGCTGTGGCAGCGGCTGGCATCTGAATTCCAAAGGAGCTATTTATGGCAGTCAAACCTATTCCTGATGGATACCACACCGTCACTCCCTACCTCACGGTCGACAATCCCAGTGCGGTGATCGAGTTCCTGAAGAAAGCATTCGACGCGCAGGAGACGTATGCCATGCGCGACGACAAGGGCAATGTGCAGCATGCCGAAGTCAAAGTCGGCACTTCAATGCTGATGCTGGGCAAAGCGCACGACGAATGGAAATCACGGCCGGGCAACTTCTACGTCTATGTAGAAGACTGCGACGCGGCTTACAAGAAAGCTCTGGCAGCCGGCGGGACGTCGCTCAGCGAGCCGGCAACGCAGTTTTATGGCGATCGGCAGGGCGGCGTCACGGATTCGCAAGGGAACAACTGGTGGGTGGCCACCCATGTCGAAGATGTTCCGGCGGAAGAGCTCGAAAAGCGGGCCAAAGAAGCTGCGGAGAAGCGGGGCGCAGCCGCCCAGAAGTAGTTGCCAGCGAGAGTGGTGGCAGCCCATGTCTCCACTCTCGACTGCACTTGAGTGCCGGGATATAATCTTTGTTTGCGCGCGCCGTTTCGATGCAATTCGGAGCGAGCGTATCTTTGTGTCCGCAGCTTCCGCGCAGTGATCCGGAAGCGACGCGTGATCTGTACGCTTACCTCCAGCGTCGGTAAGGCACCGCAATCAGTTTCATTCCAAGTCACTCAAGATCCGAGGTTTTCGCAATGTCAGGCCATTCAAAATGGGCAACAATCAAGCACAAGAAGGGCGCGCTGGATGCCAAGCGCGGCAAGATTTTCACCCGGTTGATTAAGGAAATCACCATCGCTGCCAAAAGCGGTGGCGACCCTGAAAAGAACCCTCGATTGCGCGGCGCGGTGGCGGCGGCCAAGGCAGAGAACATGCCTGCCGACAACATCAAGCGCGCCATTCAGCGTGGCACCGGCGAGTTGCCTGGCGTCTCGTATGAAGAAATCACGTTTGAGGGTTACGGTCCGGGTGGCGTGGCGATCCTGGTGGAAGTTTCCACCGACAACCGCAACCGCACGGTCAGCGAAATGCGGCATGCCTTCTCCAAGAATGGCGGGAACATGGGCGAGGCCGGTTCGGTGGCCTGGATGTTCCAGAAGAAAGGCGACATCGTCATCGCCAAGTCGGCAGCCAAGGAAGACGCCCTGATGGACATCGTGCTGGAAGCGGGCGCCGAAGACTTGAAAGATGACGGCGATAACTGGGAAATCCTGTGCGAGCCCTCAGTCTACGAGGCAGTGCTGGAGGCCGTGAAGAAGGCCGGCATCACCCCCGAAGTGGCCGAGATCGGCATGGTCCCGCAGAACTACACCAAGCTGGAGGGCCATCAGGCGGGCACCATGATCCGGCTGCTGGAAGCACTCGAAGACCAGGACGATGTCGAACATGTGTACTCCAACTTCGACATCGATCAGAAACAGTTGGAAGAGGTTGCGGGATAGTAGCCGTCAGCTTTCAGCCGTCAGCTCTCAGTTTGAGCAATTGTCGGACAGCCGCTCTTCTCGGGCGGTTGTTTTTATTAGATCTCCGCTCGCGGAACTGGCTAAGAGCTGAGGGCTAAAAGCTAATAGCTAGTAGCTAACTGCCAAATGCTCACTGCTAATTGCCTTACAATGCTAGCAACATGAAGCCCCGCCTGATTCCACTCTCGCTGCTGATTGTCTTTGTGCCTGCCCTGATTACCGCATTCCTGTTCGGGTGCAACAAGAAGCAAGCTCCGTCCGAGGCTTCCGCCGGATCGCCTGCTGCGGCGGCCACGGCAGCCGCATCGCAACCGCCACCTAGCGCGGCGACCGGTGCTGCAAGCTCGTTTCCCAAGCCCGACCTCGATGGCAATCACGTCATGCAGTACGTCAAGGAAGTGGTGGCGTTCGGCTCGCGCCCTCCGGGCAGCCCGGCTCACGAGAAGCTGGAGCAGTACATTCTGGCGAAGCTGAAAGGCGTTGAGGTCGAGCAGGACAAATTCACCGCCGACACCCCGGCAGGGAAGTTTCCCATCGATAACATCATCGCCAAATTTCCCGGCAAGAAGGACGGCATCATCGTTGTTGCCGGCCACTACGATACGAACTATCCGCTGCCCAAGAGCTATGTAGGCGCTAACGATGGCGGTTCAACGACGGCCCTGTTGCTGGCGCTGGCGGACGAATTTCGCGGCAAGCCGAACGACGGCTACAGCGTCTGGCTGGTGTGGACCGACGGCGAAGAAGCCTTCGTGAAGTGGAGCGACGCCGACAGCCTCTATGGAACAAAACATCTGGCGCAGAAATGGCAGCAGGACGGCACGGCGAAGAAGGTCAAAGCCTTCATTCTGGTGGATATGATCGGCGATGCCGATCTCGACATCCAGCGCGACACCAACTCCACTCCCTGGCTGTCGGATGTGGTGCTGCAGGCAGCCACCAATCTCGGCTACCAGTCACATTTCTTCCAGCAGACCATCGCCATCGAGGATGACCACATTCCATTCGCCAAAATCGGCGTGCCCGTGGTCGACCTTATCGACTTCGACTATGGCTATAACAACGTGTTTCATCACACGCCGGAGGACACGATTGACAAGCTAAGCCCGCAGTCGCTGGCCATTTCGGGAAATGTGGTGCTGGAAACGATTCGTCTGCTGAACGGGCGTTGAAGGAAGAATGATCTTACTGGTAAGACGACGCTCTGATCTTACCAGTAAGATCATTTAGGATTTTCGCTGTTAGTGAAAAACGCTGATCAAGTTTTGGCCTTGAAAAGGCACTTCAGCCCTGCTGCAAGGGTAGCGAAATCGATACGGCTTTTCGCCTGAGCCCCTGACCCAAAGCTCGCTTCGATTTGATTTGTATCAGGGCACGGCCTTGGTCGTGCCGAGACAAGCAAAAATTGCGGGCTTCAGCCCCTGCCAAGCACGGCTTCATCTGAGCCCCGCCCTGATCTTCCATTGGTGCCGCCGGCTGAAGCCGGCTCGGGTTCATAAACAAAGGCTTAGACGCTGGCCTGAAGGCCAGCACTACCCGACCAGAACAGAAGCGGAGCTTTTCATCGGCCTGTTTAGCTGATGGGAAGATCGACACTCAAATCCGAGACTCCTTAGCTCTTGCCCCTTCATTTCAACCCAACATAGATGTCGACCTGGGCGTTATTGGGATCGGACGCCCGGCTGTCGTAAATCTCATAGTCGGTGGCGTAGGCGCGTTGGCCATGCTGTGGCGACTCGTAGTAGGCCCATATCTGTTTCCAGGTCTCGGGCACGACCTTCGCCACCGGACCGCGCGGCGTGGTGAATACCGCGTACTTTCCGCCCGGCACGCTCTTCACAACCATCCCTTCAGGAATTCTGGGCATGGGAGTGGGCTGAACTTTCGCACCCAGAATAAACGTGTACTCCCCATGGGCGTCACTGGTAAAGTCTGTGTACACCGCGATGATCGATTGGTCGACGCGGTTTGGAATCTTGTTCAGCAGGCCTTCCTGCATGAAGCGATGCCACTCTTTGCCGATGACGCCGTCCGGCCCAGCCTCTTTCGCATTGTTCGTGCTGACGGTAATGCCCACCATCTGAAACGGCTTTGCTTCGACAACTCGCGGATTCATACTGTCCTCGGCTTGAGACGGGCAGAGCGCAGCCAGCCCGGCTCCCAGGACGAGCAGTGCGGCCTTCCACCATGTAGATCGTAATGAGTGGCTCACAGGCACCCCGCATTCTATAGGAAGTCAAGTCCAAGTGTTCGCGTGGTCGGTTTCCTCGCTCAGATGCGAGCCCTTTCCCGAATAAGGCCTCGTTATAGGGCCATAAAAACGTTCTATTTCCCGAAGCTGACCTCGAACTCGTATGCTGGTGAGTTGGCTGCGGGTGATTATCCTGCGGCAAGCGCCCACTCAAATCCCGAATTCTTACCCGGAAAGCCTCTTCACGATTCGCGGGAGCAGCGACTTTCCGCCATGGCACTTTACCGCTCATTACCGCCCGCAAAGAGGCGAGACACGCGCGAGGAGAATCGAATGACCGACAGCAAGTCCGATCCCAAGGCAGTCCTGGAGTTCGTCAAAGAAAAAAATGTCCAGATGCTCGACCTGCGATTCACCGACCTTCCCGGGCTTTGGCACCATGTTTCCTATCCCATCGGACAACTGACGGAAGCCTCGTTCGAAGAAGGCTTCGGCATGGACGGATCATCGATCCGCGGATGGGCGGCCATTCACGAGAGCGACATGCTGCTCATCCCTGACCCCGCCAAGTACATGCTCGATCCATTCACCGACGTGCCGACCATGGTGATGGTGTGCGACGTCATCGATCCCGTGACCAAGCAGCGCTACGATCGCGATCCCCGCTACATCGCCAAGAAAGCCGAGATGTATCTGGCTTCCACCGGCCTCGCCGACACCGCATTCTTCGGCGCCGAGGCCGAGTTCTTCATCTTCGACAACGTTCGCTTCGACCAGAACGAGCACGAAGGTTTCTACTTCATCGATGCCGAAGAAGGCCGCTGGAATTCAGGCCGCGTGGAGAACAACCTGGGCTATCGCCCGCGCTACAAGGAAGGTTATTTCCCCGTTCCACCCACCGACCACTACCAGGACCTGCGCACCGAGATGGTGTTGACCATGCAGGACTGCGGCTTGGTCGTCGAGTGCCATCATCATGAGGTAGCCACCGGCGGGCAGACCGAGATCGACCTGAAGTTCAATTCGCTGCTTAAATCCGCGGACGCGATGATGCTCTACAAGTACATCGTGAAGAACGTCGCCAACCAGTACAACAAGACCGTAACCTTCATGCCCAAGCCGCTCTTCCAGGACAATGGCAGCGGCATGCACTGCCATCAGTCGCTGTGGAAGGACGGCAAGCCGCTGTTTGCCGGCGACGGCTATGCCGGCATGTCGCAGATGGCGCTGTGGTATATCGGCGGCCTGATCAAGCACGGCCCGGCGTTGTCGGCGCTGATCGCCCCCACAACGAATTCCTACAAGCGGCTGGTCCCGGGTTTCGAAGCGCCGGTGAACTTGGCGTACTCGCGGCGCAATCGTTCAGCCGCATGCCGCATTCCCATGTATTCGGCATCGCCGAAGGCGAAGCGTGTCGAGTTCCGCCCGCCCGACCCAAGCTGCAATCCTTATCTCGCATTCTCGGCGATGTTAATGGCGGGCCTTGACGGTGTTGCCAACAAGATCGATCCCGGCCAGCCGCTGGACAAGGACATTTACGATCTGGGGCCGGAAGAGTTGGCGAAGGTTCCGTCGATGCCGGGCTCGCTGGAAAACGCGCTCGACGCTTTGGCTCGTGACTACCAGTTCCTGCTGCAAGGCGATGTGTTCACCGAGGAAATGCTGAACACCTACATCGACTACAAGCGCGAGAAGGAAGTGAACGCCATGCGCCTGCGTCCGCACCCGTATGAGTTTCAGCTGTATTACGACATCTAGCCATAACTTATTGCAAATAAATGACGTAAACTTTGGCCGAGCTTTGATTCGAACTCGTGGTGTGCAGGAGCGTTATGTTGCTCCTGCGGCTGAAGCCAATATCGTGGAAGTCTGTTTAGGAGATCGAGCCTGAAGTGGTGGTTGGCTCCGGCCGCAAGCAGACTGTCGAGATTTACGTTCAGCACCTCACCCCCAATCACCGTGACTGGGAGAACCCAGTTTTATACTGCACCCAATTTGAGTACAAGCCCTGTATCGCGGCGGCTACTGCGCGCCGCGTCCCTCCTGTTGCATCAGGCTCGCGGGAGGCGGCGGAATCGCGATGTCCACGTTTTCGACCGGCCCCAGCGTGCTGAGCGCCTTGCCGAACTCTGAATCATTGCCCACCACCAGCACTGCCATTCGATCTTTGTGCACGTACTTCCTGGCCACGCGAGACACATCCTCCGCCGTCACCTTTTCGACCTCGGTGCGGTAGCGTTCCAGGAAGTCCAGCGGGTAGTGATAGAACTCGTACGCCATCTTTTCACGCAGCACCTTCTCTGGCGTGTCGAACTGGAAGACAAACGAGTTCAGGATGTCGTCCTTGGCCCGTTTCAGTTCGTCGGGCGTAGCGGCATTCTTCAGCAGATCATCAATCTCGCCATTGATGCCCTCGATGCCTTCCACCGTGCTGGCGCTTTTGGTTTGCATGTCGATGTTGGTGAGCCCGGGATGGTTCCAGGCATATCCCACACCACCTCCCACAGCGTAGGCCAGGCCTTTGCCCGAGCGCAGATTGTTAAACAGCCGCGAGGAGAAGCCGCCGCCGAAGATCTCGTTCATCACGGTCACGGCGTAGTAGTCGGGATTGCTGCGTTCAATCCCCAGGTCGAGCATGTCGATGCTGGTCTGGTTCACATCGGTCTTGCGCACGAAATAAATCCCCGCCTTCGGCTGCGAGAACTTGATTTCGGGTGTCGTAGCCTGCGGCCCTTTCTGCCACGACGCGAAAGCCTGGCGCAGCTTGGCTTCCATGGCTTTGGGATCGAAATCGCCGGTGATGCCGAAGATAATGTTATTGGGGTAGACGTACTGCTTGTGCCAGTCGATCAGGTCCTGGCGCGTGACCGCGGCGACGGTGGCGTACTCAGGGACGAGCGCGTACGGATTGTCCTTGCCGTAGCCGATGATCAGGCTCTCGCGATGCACGATGGAGCTAACGTCGTCATTGCGGCGCGCGATGCCGGTGTACGCCTGCTGCTTGGACAGTTGTATCTTGTCGTTGCGGAACTCCGGATTGTGCAGCAGCTCGAGATACAAATCGAAGACCGCGTCGAAGTCTCCCTTCAGGCAGTTGAGCGAAATGCTGGTCGAGTCCGATTGATTGTCCGTCTCGATCTTAGCGGCGCGAGCTTCCAGGAAGTCGTCCATCTGATCGCCGGTCTTTGTCTTGGTGCCGCCGGTGCGCCACACGTCGCCATAGATGTCGGTGAGGCCGGTCTTCGTGGGCGGCTCGGAGATCGAGCCTCCGCGAATGCGTGCGGTTGCGCTGATCAACGGGAGTTCGTGATCAGGTTGCAGGAAGATCACCATGCCGTTCGCCAGTTGAATGCGCGTAGGCGAGGGCGGCGTGAAGGCCGGCAGCGGGGGCGCCTGGATTTTGTTCCAAGGGGTAATTTGCTGGGCGGGGGTGAACGTGGCGAACAGAAGGATTGTCGCGAGCAGCGAGAAGCAGATCCCTGGGCGGAAGCGCAGGGCATGGCTGTTTGTTTGGGGCAGAGCCGCGCGCTGCCATGGACCAGTACGGCGGTAGAGGTCCTTCGACTCCGTGCGAGCAAAGGCAGCTCGCGCTGCACTCAGGATGACAGCGAAAAATGTCGTTGCGCGTGGCCCTTTCGCAGAAACGGAAGCTCTCATGGTCGTGCTCATTGCTGTTCCGCTCCTTTGCTGGGGGCTGCGCCCGGTCCGGGTCCGCTCGACGCGGTTTGTGTCTGGATGACGCCGACTGTCCTGTTTGTGTCCTGGAAAACCTGGTTCGACACGCGGCGAATGTCGGCCTTGGTCACCTTGTCCACGCGATCGAGGTAGCGAAACAATTCACGCCAGTCGCCATAGCGCGTCTGATAGAAGGCAAGCTGTTCGGCCAATCCCTCATTGCTGGCCAGGCCGCGAATCAGGTCGGCCTTGGTGCGCGTCTTGAACATCTGGAGCTCTTCGTCGCTTACGTCCTGCGTCTTCAGCTTGACGATCTCCTCGGCAAACGCCTTCTGCATTTCTTCGTTAGTGTGCCCGGGAATCGGCACCGCATAAAACGCGAACAGGTGGCTGTACTTGTTTCCCGGAAAACCGCTGAAGCCGGCAGCGAAGGCTGCGATCTGCTTGTCGCGTACCAGCGAGCGATACAGCCGCGAGGTGCGGCCATTGGACAGAATGTCGGAGATGGCGTCGTACACCGCATCGTCCGGCGCAAGATAGCTGGGCCGGTGATAGCCCTCGATGTAGAAGGGCTGCGACGGATCCTGTAGTGTCACCTCGCGCACCGAGTTCTGCGGCGGCTCAGTAGTGGTCAGCTCGATCGGCTTGGGCGTCGTCGGGATCTGTCCGAAGTAGCGCTCCACGATGGGGAACACCTCGTCGGGGTTGAGATCGCCGACCAACCCAATCACCATATTGCTGGGAACGTAGTAGCGATGAAAAAACTGTTCTGCATCAGTCGCCGAGAACGCGTCAAGGTCGGAGGCATACCCGATGGTCGGCCGATGATACGGGTTCGCCATGAAGGCGGTACCCAGGAACTGCTCCACCAGGCGGCCCGTAGGACGGCTGTCGGTGCGCATGCGGCGCTCTTCCATCACTACGCTGCGCTCCTTGTAGAACTCGCGCATCACCGGATGCTGCATGCGGTCCGACTCCAGCGCCGCCCACAGCTCAAGCTGGTTCGAGGGCAGCGAGTACATGTACGCCGTCTCGTCGTAATTGGTGAAGGCATTCACCCCGACGCCACCGTGAGACTCGATGACCTCGCCGAACTGGTTCTTGATGACGTACTGATCGGCGGCCTTGATCGCGTCCTGCCAGGCCTGCTTCAGTTGTGCCAGCTTCTGCGGATCCTGCCCAACGCGCTTGATGCGCTCGGCCTCATACGCGGCATACGCCTGCTCCACCTTCGCCAGCGCTGGCTTTTCGGCAGCATAGTCCTTGGTGCCGATGTCGGGCGTGCCCTTGAAGGCCATGTGCTCCATCATGTGCGCCAGGCCAGTCTGATGAAGCGGGTCCTGCGCCGAGCCGGCATCCACCAGGGTGAAGAACGAGAACACCGGCGCTTCCGGTCGGCGCCACAGCACGACCGTCAGCCCGTTGGGCAGCTTCTTCACCGAAACATTTTTCTCATATTGGGCGAGGTTGTCCGCCGAACCGCTGCGGTTTTGCGATGCGGAATCCTGTGCCATCGCGGGCAGTGCAATCGCCAGCATCAGCAACAGGCTGAGCTTGGCAAAGCAACGCTTCATCGTGCCTCCGACATAAAGCTAAGTGGGTACAAAGTAGAACGTTACGCAGAGAGAGACGGGCAAGTCAACCGAAGGTCAGTTGTCAGTTGCCAGTTGCCAGCTACCAGTTAAGGAAATTCTTGATCAAGCTTTCGGGTTTGAAAGGGCACGGCGTCAGCCGGTCGTAAGTATCGCAAGATGAGCACAGACTGCTGAAAAACTCGAGTTTGAGCCGTCTTTGTTTGATCCGTCTTTGAAGGGGCGCACCTTCAGGTGCGCCGTGCAAGTCCTTTATTTTGTCATTCCGAGTGGGCTTCAGCCCACGAGGAATCTGCTTTCGCGACTTCTTCAGCACCCCGTTTAGCCGCTTGAGGAAAAGATCCGCAAACCAGAGTGTTTTAACAGGACGACCAGCCGTCGTGATCCGTCGCATGGCTTAGCGGACAGCTGACAGCTCCAAAAACGAAAACCCAGCCGGCAGGGCTGGGCGGACTTCCAAACTTCAACTCTACCTCCAGCATAGCAAATCCAATACAGAATTAGTCGGTTTTCCGACGATTTCTATTTCCTGTGTACACATACGGTTAGGCGCAACTGTCGTGTTTCTCCTAGTTGACATGTGGAAATTACCTTCCCACACGCGCAAGTAGTGGCACGACGCTTACTTTTGGATTTCCAGTTCGGGAGGGTCGAGCCGCGGGTGCGTTCAGTGGTTCGGCGGCAACTGCACTGCAAACGAGGTTTGTTCGGCTGCCCGCAGGATGTGCGGGGTGATGACCACCAGCAGCACGTCGTCGTTGACGGTCTTGCCGTGGACCGTACTCGCGTAGGTCAAGCCAGGTACGCGCGCCAGGAACGGATATCCGTTAAGACTGCGGTCGTCTTCTTTCGAGTACAGGCCGGTCACCACGCTCGACTCGCCATTCTTCACCGTGATTACACCGGTATATTGCCGATTGTTGATGATCGGAATGCCGTTGACGTTGGTCGTGCCCAGCGAGCGAAATTCTAAGTCAAGCTTCAGGGTTACGTCCGCGTTGGCGTGAATCGTCGGGGTGGCCTTCAGGATCAGGCCGATGTCTTCGAAGTTGAACGACGGGAACGGAGCGACGTAGCTCTGATTGCCGATGACCGAGGCGATTGCACTGGTGTTGTAGATGGGCGCGAAGGTAGCGTTGATGATGGGATAGCGCTCGCCGATTTTCATGGTGGCCGCGTCGTTCTGCGAGGCGCGCAGGGTCACATGCTCAAGATTGCGGATGTCCGAAGAGTTCAGGCTGAAGGTCGGCGAGACACCCACGCCGCCCGCATTCAATCCGAACAACGTGTACCCGCCGCCGAAGGACACGAACGGAGTGGTCAGCAGGGAACCGGTGGACGAGTTTTGCAGCTGTCCGATCAGCGCAGAAATCGCCTGGGAGTTTGCCTGGTTGATGCCGCCGGACGCAATCAACTGGTTGATGGCATTAGTGGCGCCCGCTCCCAGTCCGGCGATCAGGGCCGGGCTGATGTTGAACATGGTGAATTGCGTGGGCAGCGCCGTGCCTAGTTCGCGCGTGAGGCTTTGGCTGACGGCGTACACGTTGATGTCGAGCAGCACCTCGGGGCGGCCGGTGGTGAGACTCTTGATCAGCTCGGATGCGGCTTCCAGCACCGGAAGCTCGGCGCGAATGGCAATGGCCGATTGCTCCTTGAGCTGGGAGATGTAGCGCAAATTCAGCAGCACGCGCAGAGAATTGGTCATCTCCGCCAGTTGCTGATCCGTGAGTTCGGGCAAAATATATGTGCGCAAGCCCATGCGCTCGAAGTTGCGATGATTTTCCACGTTGTCGGCTAACAGCAGCACCTGCTTGGCCGAGAGCGGCACCCAAAACGTTTTCGTCACTTCGTTGGCAGCCTGCATGGCGGTGGCGAAGTTCACATCCTGAATATCGAAGTGCACCCGCCGGGTCTGCACCGAATCGTCAAACTGCGCCGTGATTCCATAAGAGCGCGCAACATCCGTCAGCAGTGTTTTCGAGTCGCCGCGGAAGTGGAAGTCCTGATGCTTCCGCGTGGGCTGCACCTCAATCGGCACGGACTCTTCCACCACGCTTACTGGCTGGGCCGGCTCCTGCTCGACGGGAACAGCGTCATGCAAACGTTGCACCGCGTACTGGTTGGTCGGATCGTACTCCAGCGCGCGCCGGAATTCGGCCATAGCGACAATCTCGTTGTGATCGAGCATCGCCTTGTTGCCGCGCGTCAAGGCCTGCATCGCCAGTTCCTGACGCGTGAACTCGCGGGCGGTGAGGTAATCAACGTTGCGGGGATCGAGTTCGGACGCGCTGGAAAACTTGGTGAACGCCGCGTCCATATGCCCCTTCGAGTTGAGTTTGACGCCGGCCTCGAATTGCCGCTTGGCCTCTGCTATTTCCCGCTTGGTAGGCGTCGGCACCAGTACCGTGACCGTTGAGCTGCTGGCTGGCTTCGACGCGGTTGCAGGCGACGCTGTTGCGCTGGGCGGCAGGGAAGTCGCAGCCTGAGCCGGGCCAGAAGAAGTTTGGGCGGAAGCAGTAGATTGGCCGCCGGGTGAAACACTGGACGGCACAGAAGACGTTGGTTGCGGCGTAATCGCCTGCGTCGAGCCGAGAGAAGTTTGTGCCGGCGATGCCGGCCCGGTAGCACTCGGAGAAGCTTGCGGGATAGCAGCTGAGCTAGGCGCAACGCTCTGCTGGGCGAGCAGCGAGCCCGCCGTCGTGAGGAGGAAAAATGTCCCAGCCAAAAACCGCATGCGTGAAGAAATTGTAAGCTACCGGCTCGGAACTTGTCGCCTCAAGCTAGCGGCGGCAGCATTGCGCAACTCGGCACGCACAGGTCCGGCTTGTCCTTCTCGAGCTCTTCGCACTTGTAGATCCCGGTAGCGACGGCGACTACGGGCAATCCGAGGTGAGCGGCGGCTCGAACATCGGAAGGGGTGTCGCCGAAAAAGCAGACGCTGGTCTCCGGCCCGCGCAGCTGACGCGCCAGCCCGACGCCATGGCGGAAAATGTCTTCGCGCTTTTCCCGCAAATCGCTGAACGATCCGAAATCGAAGAACTGCCGCACCCCGCCGCGCTCCAGCTTGCGCCAGCCGATCTGCTCCAGATTGCCGGTCACCACCCCCAGCAGCTTTCCACGCTTATGCAAATCGGCGAGCAGCTCACGAATTCCCGGGCAGAGCTGCACGTCCATGCCGTCGGCATGGCGAGCCACTTCGGCGCACATCACCTCGCGAGCCGCTGGCAGCCGCGCTTCGAAGTCCGCTGGCATCTTGCCGTGATAGTTGAGCGCGTCGCGCAGAATGCCGATGTCAGTGTTGCCATGCACGGGTACAGGATCGATGCGGCCTTCGCAGCCATACACCTGGCGCAACGCCCGGTGAAATGAGTTGAAGTGCACTCCTCCATGAGTGTTGGCGATGGTTCCATCGATGTCGAAGAGATAGGCATCGAAGTTGCGCCAGTCGAAAGTGGTCATTGCATTCAGTGTAGCGGAGAGAGGCCGCGGTCCGCTTTTCGCTATTGGCAATTGGCTTTTCGCTTTTCGCAATTAGCTTTTAGCTTTTAGCCTTTAGCTCCTGGCTAGTACTGCTTGAAAGCGCTTATCAGATCTTGGCGTTGAAGGGGCCGGGTTTCACGGGCTGCTGAAAAACTCCCAGCTTCTGTTCTGTTCGGGTAGGGCTGGCCTTTCAGTGTCTGCGTGAGAACCAAGGTTTCGAATTGGTAGTGGAGCACAACGGTGAAGAATCCAGCGCCGTAGGCGCGGAACAGCATAGCCCAGCCCGCAGCCGAACCGGGGTCCCCAAGTCGCGCTGCTTTTGCGCGAATTGGGGTGGGATGGCGGAGTGCTGGGTAAGTGGAAATTGATGCGAGTCCCGTAGGGACGACAGAGGTTTTCACGCAGACACTTCAGGCCAGCGTCTAACTTTTTATTTATCGCTCCCAGCCGGCTTCACAGTTTGCTGAAAAAGTCGCGAAAGCAGATTCCTCGTGGACTGAAGCCCACTCGGAATGGACAAAAATAAACGACTTGTACGGCGCACCTGAAGGTGCGCCCCTTCAAAGACGGCCCAAACTCGAGTTTTTCAGCAGTCTGTTCAGCCGGTAACACAGGCAATCGCTGTCCGACCTTTTCAGCAGCCGACTTCAGCCGTGTCATCGGCATCGGAAAAGACTTGGGCTTTACGGCGAGGCATCTCGTTTTTCACTTTATGGATCTGCTAAAACCCTGAGGAATTCTGCACGGTCCCACCCCACTTAATCGCGGGTTGGCTAAGAGCTAAAAGCTAACAGCCAAAAGCGAAGAGCGAATAGCGAATAGCGCGCCCGCACACCAGCTACCCACGATTCACTCCACCTCCGGAAAACCCCACGCCCTCGCCTAAATTCTAACTATCAGAACAGGGGTGATTCCGATGAAACAGGCATTTTGGTTTGGGTTGTCAATGCTGTTGGCCGCCGGCATGGCGTTTGCTCAGGATACTTCCATGCAGAATCCGGCAACCAGCAGCCAGTCGTCTTCCACGCAGAGCACGGTGATTCGCGGATGCCTCAGCGGCTCCGCGGGCAATTTCACGCTGACCGACCAGAACGGCATGCAGTACAAAGTGCTGGGTGACGATTCGGCGCTGAGCGCGAAGGTCGGCCATGAAGTGGAGATCAGCGGCACGGAAAATCAATCGACCGCGGCCGCGAGCCAGGGCGGCGAAACCACGGCCCACGCCTCTAACTCGGTGCAGGCCTCCAACGTTCGTGAGGTTGCCAGCCGTTGCAAGATGGGCAGTTCCAACGGCGAGCAGCCAGCCAGCGACAGCAACGGAATGAATCCGAAGGGCACACCGGAAACCACCGAGCCTTCGCAGCCGCAGCCGCAGGAAATGGCGATGTTGTTGCCGCAGGATTTGCCCCAGAGCAGTTCCGGACAGCCTAAGACCAGCCCGCCTGTGACCGGCCAGACGCCGGCAACTTCTGCTTCGCCGACCAATCCGAATTCACAGGTCGGTAATAGTCCCGCCAACAACACTGGCATGACCGAAAGCGAAGCCAACCATGATGCGCAGGCCGCGCGCCAGGGCGAGCTCAACACCAATCCGCAAAATGGTCAGACCACGGGGCGCGGGGTAAATAATCAGGGCGTGAACAACCCGAAGCAGACCAACCCCAATGCGGTTCCTGACTCGCGCAATTCAACCTCGGGAACAGCAACCCCGCAGAGTAACGCCAACGATCAGAACAAGCCGTTGTATGAGCGGCAGGCTACGGACATTCCCTGGGCCAGCCATTCGGGCAGTAACAGTGGAACCACCACCGCAACTCCGCAACAGTAGTTCGTATACAGCTCATAACCGCGGGGCCTGCCGCAAGGCGGGCCTTTTTTGTTGCCGAGCTGCCTGGAATCGCTGTGCTACACTGCCCCCGATTGTGGGAGTCGGCAAATTCTCGCTTTCGCAATCGAGCGTCCCGCAATGAAGGACAACCAGGTTGTCGAACTATTTCGATCGGTAGGACGCCAGGAACTCGATCGGATCGCTGCGTCGGGCCACCGCGCGTTTCCTCCCAGGTCGCCGGATGAGCCGGTCTTCTATCCCGTCCTCACCCGGAAGTATGCCGAGCAACTCGCGCGAAACTGGCAGGCCCGCGATCCCAACTCAGGCTTTCGGGGATTTGTTTTGCGATTTCGGGTACGCGCCGATTACCTTTCGCGCTTCGAACTACACACGGTGGGCGATACCGCGCATCAGGAATACTGGATTCCGGCGGGAGAGCTGGAAGAATTCAACCGCCACATTGTGGGACAAATCGAAGTGGTCGCGGTCTACGACAGCCGTTGCGACGTCGGCGTGAAAAGATGACCAGATGCCACAATGTAGGAGCACCTGCCTTCTAATGGGAAGGCTTCTTTTGTTTCTGCGCCAGGAATTCCACAGCTATGACTTCGTCAACGTCCTTGAAGTCGTAATCGGCAGTTACCAGGGAAGCAGCTTTTTCGACAGCCAGGGCGGCGGCGAAAGCATCTGCATAGGGCAGGCGAAATTTCCCGCGGAATCTGCCCGCGTGTTCTGCTCTGCTACGATCGGCTTCTACCACGTCGATTGGAAGAATGCCGAACTGTCCGGAGAAGGTTTCAGCCTGGGAAGCACCTTCAGTCCGATAGATAACGCAATAAATTTCACCCCAATTGACCGCAGAGATGCAAAGGCTGGCCCGCCCGCTCTCTGCCTGATTGATTAGATCTTCAATGCGTCCGGCTCCGGGGCCACCCTCGATGAAGCGGAGCAGGGCACTGGCATCGAGCACGTAGCTCTTCATCGCGAGCGCTTATCGTCGCGGTGAGAGCGCTCTCGCAATTCTTCCAGCGACGAATCGCGAAAGTATCCCCGCAGGCTGCGGACAAACGCCTTGGTCAGCGGGCGCAGGACGATGGTATCGCCGTTGCGCTCCAGCGAAACCCGCGTACCAGCTACCAGCCCCATCTGCTCGCGCAAGGCCGCGGGTATCACGATCTGCCCCTTTGAGCTGATATTGCTTACAGTGGCCTTCATGTCTTACATCATAAGTGAAGTAAGACTCGCTGGGCAAGACCCTGTTTCAGAGGGTCTGCACCAGGCAAAAATTGTTAAGGGAGAGCCGGGGATCTTTATTCGAAGATCAGGATTGCTGCCGCGATCACCGTGGTCCAGAGGCCGCGTTTGTCGCCTACCGCGCTCTGGGTGACGTTGGCGGTGCGCACAATCTTGTTGGACAGGCGGTAGACCTCTTTTTTCTCGTCCCAGGATTTATCGGCGTCGAACTCCACGTCCAGCGTGGTGGCCAGCATCTCGGCCGCCAGCTCCTCGGCATAGTCGCCGGCGACGTCTTCCTTCTCGCCGAAGGAGTGATGCTCGCTTAAGTATCCGTAGGTGCTGCGGTCGGCGGGAATCGCGAGTCCGATGCTGGACGCCACCAGGCGATGGGCTTCGCGCGTGGAATTCTCCGCCACTACGGCGAATACGACTTCGCCCGGCGACAGAAATGTCAGACCTTCTTTGCGGGTGATCTGCTTGCAGTTGGGCGGGAAGATAGAAGAGACGCGTACCAGATTTTGCGCCGCGATACCCGCGTCGCGCAGGGCCAACTCAAACGAAGTAAGCCGTTCTTTGTGTTTCCCCACGCCTTTGGTTAAAAAGATGCGCTTGGGGACCATGTCTTTTGTCAATTTAGGAGAGCCTCCAGAAAGGAGAAGTTTGCAATTGAAATGTAAAAATATCACATCGCAGCAGTTGTGGAATGTGAATTCAAAATGAATGTAGGAAAAAAGCCGCTTCTCGCTCTTTTGCTCTTCTCCGGACGTTCTGGCTGCTAAACGTGCTCCGCGTTGCCTCCACTACAATCGAAAGGTGAAAACTTGGGATGTCGTTGTAATTGGCGCGGGAGTGATTGGGCTGTCGCTGGCGTGGCGCTTGCGGCAGAGTGGCGCCACGGTGCTGGTCGTCGAAAAAGGCGAACCGTTCCGCGAAGCCACCTATGCCGCCGGAGGCATGATCGCGCATTGTGATCCGGGAACGCCGCCGCCACTGAAAGATCTCGTCGCCGCCAGTGCGCGGCTCTATCCGGAATTCGTTCGCCAGTTGCGCGCCGAAGCTTTCGAGTCGCCCGACCTGCGCAAGCAGGGAACCATCGCCTTCCTGGACGAGGACGAATCGCCCGCATGTGAAGGGGCGCATCCGCTCGACGACGACGCGTTAACGCAACTGGAGCCGGCGATCGCAAAGCGCGGCCGCAGTTATTTTCTGCCGGAGAGCAGCGTCGATCCCCGCAAACTGGGAAGCGCGCTGGATCGGGCGGCGCGGACCCTGGGCGTCGATTTCGCGACCGGCTCTCCGGTCACAGAAGTTGCGGTGCTCGGCAAGCGAGTGACCGGCGCGCGAACTGCGAAATCGTTCTATGCTGCCGCTGCGGTGGTGAACTGTGCCGGAGCCTGGGCCTCGCAGATCAAGCCGTTCGGAGCGCCTACGCGTCCGGTGAAGGGGCAGATGGTCTGCCTGGTGCCGGCATTCGCGACTCGCGAGGGCCCGGTCATCAAGCACGTGGTGCGCACGCCCGAGGTGTACATCATTCCGCGCACCGATGGCCGCATTCTGCTGGGAGCAACAGTAGAAGAAGCCGGATACGACAAGCGCGTTGATCCGGATACTGTGAAGAGGTTGCAGCAGGCCGCGACGGAGGTCTCGCCAGCGATTGCTAAGCTGCGTATTCACGATGCCTGGGCAGGATTGCGCCCCGGCTCGCCTGACGGCCTGCCCATCCTGGGGAAGACGTCGTTGCCGGGATACTACATGGCGACCGGACACTATCGCGACGGCATCCTGCTGGCGCCGGTGACCGCGCTGGTCATGACGCAGTTGCTGACCGGCCATGAACCGGATTTCAGGTTGGAAGCGTTTTCGCCAGGGCGGTTCGAGTAAGGAGGCTTCGGTTCACCACAGACGCACAGAGACACAGAACAAGCCAAAGATTGGGCTTGGAATCTTCCGCTGCATGCGGCAAGCCGCCGAGAGCCTAAGCACTCCTGTGACGATAAAGAAAAACAAAATGAATTGCCTCCTCTGTGTCTCTGTGCCTCTGTGGTGAATAGTCTTCCTCACTCCTGCGATTGCGTACACACGATCTTCATCTGGTCGCAAACTCTCATCACCCCTTGCACCACGAGGGATGTTGCGTCGGGGGCGCCAACCAGGTTTGAGGCAACAACCAGCTGGGTGAGCTTGTCACCCAGCGGCGTGGCCTGCATGCTGGCAATCTGATCGCCCTTGGAAAATTTGATCTCGCGCTTCTTGGCGTCGTTGCTGTTGATGGTGACGTCGCTATGCGCCTGAATCGACTTCAGCGCCGTCTCATACACCTTGTCGGCGTTCGCCATAAGAACGACTGTGGCGACATCGTAGCCTGCGCCGTTACCCGACTTGTTGGTCATGCGCTGCACTTGTCCCGACACAGCGCGCGCCACCATGACCCATTGCGCCTCAGCTCCCAAGGTCGTCAACAGGCAAGCAGCAGCCGTCAGGCCCAACACAAACTTTCGTACGCTCATTTTCCGTCCTCCCGAAATAGAGCAGGCGAACCCGGTCGCTTGACTGCAACCCAAGTTCGCCTGATGCCTCAGACTGGCCGTTACTTCTTTTCCTTCGGCGGATAGTTCTGGAACAGCTTGTTGATCGATTTATCCAGATTGTTAATGTTCTTGTTGCTGTTATCGGAGATGGTGTTGGTGACAGAACCGCGCCACAACAGGTCTTTGTCCTTGACATCAGCCAGTTCGACAACCAGCGTGCCCAGCTTGGTGACGTAGGTGTTGTAGCTTACGGTGTTGGGTCCCCAATAACCCCAGCCCCAGCTCGGGCCCATCGCGTAGCCGGTGCCGACCACTTGCTTCTGGTCATGAATGCTGTTGCTGTAGACCACCCACATGTCAGGGTTGGCGTCGACCTTGGTCAGTCCCTTGGCTTGTAGCTGCTTGTCGACTGCATCCATGATGCGCTGGTCCCAGAAGCCCTTGGCTGGGTGCGGGCTCTTCTCCCACATGTAGGTATGAAAGTTGCCGAAGTTGGCGCTGCGGTCCCAATCGATATTGACCTTCTGCGCGAACGACACGGTGGAAAGCAGTACACACAACACCATCCCCGCCAGAATGCTTCTCTTCATGGATCACGACTCCCTTGAATTTTGTTGATTGCTTGCGCGGGCCACACAGTGCTGCGTCGCCGCACCGCAACGATACTATCCCGGAGTGCCGCAGTCCAGCATCTTCCCGCGTTGCAAACCGCCGGAGTCGTCGTGAAAGTCCGGTTCGCGGGAACCATCCGCCGCCTGCTAACGTAATGTGCTCGGAGGGCAGCAATGGATGGAATGCTGGTTTGCGATTACCTGTGGCTTGGGTTCGTGGTCCTCTGGATGGTGTGGGCGCTAAGAGGAAAGAAGGTGGAGAGGCGGGAGAGCGTCTCTTCACGTTTGTCATACACGGTCGTAACCTTCATTGGCTTCTACGCCCTTTTCAGCAACGATGTGCCCCAAGGCTGGATGCGCATACGCATGTTTCCCGCGTCGCTCGCGACCGAGATCCTGGGCGTTGTCATTACCGCGGCCGGAATCAGTTTTGCCATCTGGGCTCGGGTCTACCTGGGGGGCAACTGGAGCGGCGCGGTCACGGTGAAGGTCGGTCACGAGTTGGTGCGCTCGGGCCCTTATCGCTGGGTGCGGCATCCGATCTACACCGGACTGATTCTGGCTATGGTGGGTACAGGGATCGAGCGTCGCCAGGTTCGCGGCGTAGTGGCTGTCGTGCTGGCGTATATCGGCTTCAAGATCAAGAGCAAGATCGAAGAGCGCACCATGATTGCTACCTTTGGCCCGGCCTACGAAGAGTACCGTCGAGCCACCGGGGCGATCGTGCCTAGGCTGCCCTTGTAGCCGGCCCGGTCGGCCGAGTCACAGGAATATATGCGAGGCAACACAGCCCCGAGGGCGCCGCCTGTATCATAGAGAGCAGCAGCTGTATGAGTCGCCCTCTTCCGTCTTTCCGGTATCTGTGCCGGATCAGCAAACCAGAACGACACAAACTCGCGTCTGAACGCCGGCGCAAGCTGCTGTGGCTTGTCCCTTGGTTCGCGCTACTTTTGTGCGTTGCCCCCGTTGCCACGGCAAGCCAGGCTTCACCGTCGTCAAACCAGGCGTGCCCGCGTCCGCCATCCGGAGCCACCGCGGTCAACCCGCCGGAATTGCGCAGCCGGAACGGCGTCCTGGAAGTCACGCTTCATTTCCGTTATGAGAGAACCGTGACCGGACAAGGGCCGCAGCGCTACTGCTACGTCACCGATCGCGGTGAGGAGTCGCCGACCCTGCGGGTGCGTCCGGGCGATCAACTGATCATTCATTTTCACAACGATCTTCCCACGACCGGCTTGAGCCAGTCGCAGGCCGCGATGCTGATGCCGCCCGCGAAGAACGGGGCCAAGACTACGAACTGTGGCTCCGGAGCGATGTCGGCGTCGGTGACCAATCTGCATTTCCACGGCATGAGTGTTCCGCCGACCTGTCACCGGGACGACGTCATCAACACCATGATTCAGCCCACGCAGGATTTCGAATACCGAGTGACGATTCCGTTGGACGAGACGCCCGGGCTGTACTGGTACCATCCGCATCCGCATGGTTATAGCGAGCGGCAGGTGCAGGGCGGGGCCTCGGGCGCGCTGATCGTCGAAGGCATCGAGAAGGTCGACCCGTGGCTGGGCAAACTTCCACAACGTGTGATCGTGCTGCGCGATCAGCTACTGACGAACGTGGGATTGACCGACATCACGACTCCGGCGTGGGACGTGTCGGTCAACTACGTGCCTGTGATTTATCCGCGGTATGAGCCGGCGGTGATGGAAACTACACCGGGCGGCAAAGAATTCTGGCGGGTTGTGAACGCGGCCGCGGACACCATCTTCAATCTTCAGCTGCTTGCCGGAGGCGTCCCGCAACCGGTACAGATGGCCGCTCTTGATGGCGTGCCTATCAAGGGAAGTCAGGTTTCGCAGACCAGTATCGCTCTGCCTCCGGGCGCGCGTGCCGAATTCGTCGTGACAACGCCGCGGACCGGAGAATCGATGCAGCTGGTGACGACACAATGGGACACCGGCCCGCAAGGCGATCGCGATCCCGCGCGCCCGCTGGCCAGCATCGTGAGTGACAAGCAAGCCACGAAGCACGCGAATGCAGCGTCGGGAAAAAAGGCGCGCGGCAAATCACAACGAAGCGAGCCTGCTGAAGCTGAATCCGACTCCGAAGCCGGTCACGTGCAGCGCAGGCTTTATTTCTCGCAGTACGTTCCGAACCCGGCCGAGGGTGACACTTCCGTCTTCTACTACATCACGGTAGTGGGACAGAAGCCGGACCTTTATCAGATGGGCCAGCCGCCAAACATCGTGTTGCATGAGGGTGACGTGGAGGATTGGGAGGTGGAGAACCGCGCCTTCGAAGATCACGTGTTCCACATTCACCAGATCCATTTTCAGGTGCTCGCCGTCGATGGCCAGCCGGTCGCGCGGCCTGAAATCCTTGACACCATCAACCTGCCCCACTGGAGCGGCTCCGGCCCGTATCCCAGCGTGCGTTTGCGCATGAACTTCGGCGATCCGAACATCGTTGGAACATTTCTCTATCACTGTCACATCCTTAAGCACGAGGACATGGGCATGATGGGCGTGATCCAAGTGCTGCCGCCGGGAAGTGCGACCACAACTTTACTCAGCACACCGTCAACGACGATCGACTTCGCTTCACCGTTGAAGGTCACTGCGGTCGTGAACTCGGCCGGCAAGGCCGAGCCGGCGGGCAGCGTGCAGTTCACCATCGACGGCATTAACGCTGGAGCGGCGGTGCCTCTCGCGCAAGGCCGAGCCACTTTCACCACGACCTTCGACGTCGCCGGCGAGCACAACATCACCGCGACCTACTCCGGAGATTCGGCTCACGACGAATCGGTTTCGCGCGCCCTGCGGGTCAAGATTTCCGATACGAACTAATCAGAGCGAAATCGCCGGGCGCCCCCATCCTTGTCGCCTTCGGTTGGCGACAGGGTGGGAACCAATCGCGGTTGGTATGATGAAGCCGTGGGCAAGCGGACGGAGCGCGGCAAATTCATCACCTTCGAAGGGCTGGACGGCTGCGGCAAAAGCACGCAACTGGAGAAGCTGGCGGTCGCGCTGCGCCAGCAGGGAATCGATGTACTGACCACCCGCGAGCCGGGGGGAACCATAGTCGGCGAACGTATTCGCGCAGTGCTGCTGGACTCGCGTACTGCCGGGCTCGACTCCCACGCCGAGATGGCGCTCATGTTCGGCTCCCGCGCGCAGTTGATTGCGGAGGTGATCGAGCCGGCGCTCGCAACCGGGAAGTGGGTGCTGTGCGATCGCTTCACTGATTCCACCGAGGCTTACCAGGGCGGCGGCCGGCAGTTGGGCAGCGAGGTCGTGCTGCAATTGCATCGCTTGCTCTGCCGCGGATTTTGGCCCGAGCTGACTATCCTGATGGATTCGGACGTGAATTCCAGCGTGATGCGGGCCCGCCGTCGCAACAAAGTCGCGCCAGGGAGTCAGGACGAGAACCGCTTCGAAAAAGAAAGCCGTGCCTTCTATGAGCGCGTGCACGATGCGTTTCTGGAGATTGCGCGACGCGAACCCCAACGCATGGTCTTGATCGATGCGCGCCCGGCAATCGACGTGGTGCATGGGGAAATTGTGAGGGTGGTGGAAGAGAAGTTGATGCGGTGATCGTTGGTCGTGAATCGTGAATCGTAACCCGCCAGTGGTCAGTGGATGGTGGATCGTGAATCGGAACCGCAAGTGGTCAGTGGGTGGTGAAATGGTGGATGGGCGCCGCTATCGCAACCCACAATCAACCGCCAGGACATTCTGAATAAGCGAAACCGAATTACCCAAGCGGCTTTGAAAGCCGGGTGCATTTTGCAATACTTACGGACGGCCTGAAGGCCGTCTCCTTCAAAACAGGACGATTCACGATCCACTGCCTTTAGGATTTACTGATGCCGTTTTCTGATTTTCATGGCAATGCCGCCACCGTGCACACGCTGCGCGAGATGCTGGCGCGCGATCATTTTCCGCATGCGGTGATTCTCTCCGGTCCGCAAGGCTCGGGCAAGTACACGCTGGCGCAGATGGTAGCCAAGGCGATGAACTGCCTGGGGCGGCCGCTCACCGATGGGCTGCCGGACTTCTGCGGACATTGCGCCAACTGCGTCCGCATTGCCGGAGCCGATGCGCTGGAAGATCGCTTTGCCGAGGCGGTCGAGGCGCGCGACAATCTGCGCGATGTCGACAAACGCGAGACCCGCATCTTCGTGCAGACGCATCCCGACGTGATGATCATTCCCCCCGACCCGCCGCAGATGCTGGTGAAGGTGGACCAGGTGCGGCATGTGATTCACGAGATCTACTACCGACCCGTCGAGGGCCGCGAGCGGGTGTACATCTTCAGCGACGCCGACTTTATGAAAGAGGCGGCCAACTCGCTGCTGAAAATTCTGGAAGAGCCGCCGGAGTTTGCCACCATCTTTCTGCTCACCGACAATCCCACAGCGTTGCTGCCGACGATCCGTTCGCGCTGCATGCAGTTGCGGCTGTCGCCGCTGGCGGATGCCGAGGTCGAGCAATATTTGGCGCAAGTTCGCCCGGAGTGGAAAGCGCGCGAGAGGATGCTGGTAGCGCGAGTATGCGGCGGGGGATTGGGCCGCGCCCGCAGCTTCGATCTACCGCAGTATTTGGCAGCGCGGCAGGACGCGCTAACCCTACTGGGTCCGGCGCTGGGGACGGCCGACCACAGCGCGCTGTTTCGCGCGACCGACGCCTATCGCTCGGGCGCTGAAGGCAAAGCCAAGACCGAGCAGCTCATCCGCACTCTCTACGTTTTGCTGGAAGACATGCTGTTCTTGCGGTCGGGTACGCCGGAGTTGGTGCGCAATCAGGACATCCAGCCAGAGCTGGCGCGCATGGCGGAGAATGTGGATTTTGCCTGGATCAGCGGAGCCGTGCATCGGCTAGGTGAAGTGGAGAGCGGGATGCGCCGAAACCTGCTGCGATCGCTGTCCCTGGATAGCTTCGCTACCGCATTGGAACGTTGACACCAAAGTAGCATCGTTATGCCACTATCCCGGATTGTCACAAGGAAACGCATGTGTTAGGGTATCGCTTAAGTTCACACCCGGAAAACCTGGGGACGTCTCTCGCCCGTTAGCTCACCGGATCATTCGTTGGGTTGCCACGTCCCAGTTGACGATCGCCGAAAGGCTGGTGTGCAGACCACAGGAGCCAACACCATGAAAGATTCCATGGATGCCACCGCTGTAGGCAGAGCCGTAGATCCGGAAGTATTTGCCAACCGCAAGCTCATCCGTCCCGCCCTGAACCGCACCGACCATCCGCGCGCCGACAGCGAGCGCCGGGAACGGAGCGATGATCGCCGCAACGGCGGAGATCGCGCAGAACGTCCCAGCAACGTCAAGAAGACTGCGCCGCCCGAGCAGACACATGCCGAAAACTTCTATTATCAGAAGCAAATGCAGGGCAAGACGCCTATGGTGCTGGTGCTCCAGGATGGCGAAGAGATACATGGAGTTATCGAGTGGTATGACAAGTATTGTCTGAAGCTCAACCGAACCGGCGCCTCGAATCTGCTGATCTACAAGCCCAGCATCAAGTACATGTACAAAGAGAGCGAAAGCACTGGCCAACGGAAGTAGGCTTGGGCCGCTCCATCGTTGTTCAAAAGAAACCGCGCCCGGAGCGCGGTTTTTCTTTGCAGCGGGCGGTTGCCGTCACGCGGCTGTGGTAGAGCTGGCCTTCAGGCCAGCGTCCTCTACCCGAACAAAGCAGGCGCGAAAGCCTTTCAGCACTCTGGTTAGGCATTTGACTGGACGCCGCTGCTCGATGTCGGACTATGCTGCCTTGGCCTGCGCCTTGGGGCGCAGCAACTTCTTGCGCGTGAACTCCTGCCAGTTAAGGACGATGTCGGCCAAAGGCACCGCGAAGATGACGCCCATCCACACCAGGATTTCGGTGGCGGCAAGGCTGTCGTCCAAGCCCAGCACCCCGCCAAGCAGGCGCACTTCCAGAAAGACCAGGGCGACGGCATAGCTGCGCGTCATCCACTGCCGGTGTTGCTGAATGTTGCCGCGAAGGATGAAGAAGAGCGCGATGCCGGTGGTCAGCATCAGCATGGCTGCGTCGGTGCCCGCGGCCATGGTGAACGATCGCGGCGCGTGATTACGCTCGTTGAAGAACTGGATGTAAGCGCCCAGCGGTGCGACAATCATGGCGCCCACTACGTAGATCCAGCCCAGGGTGCGATGCAGTCGAATATAGCGCTGGCGCAAGCGATCCCAGAACTGCAACGGTCCGAGGAACAGGGCGCAGGCGCCAGCCAGGCCGTGCGGCAAAAGCCACCACTTGAACGGCTCATAGTGCTGCCATACCGGATCGGCGCGGTTAATCAGGAAGCTTTCGTTGTGGTACAGAACGTAGGCCGTCATCAGCCCAACGAATGTCCAGAACAAAGTGCGGGGCCAGTTTCGCGGCGCAACTTGCAGCCGCTGGGTAGCGCTTGCCATTCCTGCTTTCACCTGGCTGATGGAATTTGCGCTGTACTATACCCTAGATTGGCCCGGATCTGTCGAAAAATTGGAATGTTGTTTTCGTTATTCTGCGGCATTTCCGGATGAATCGAAATAAAAATTGGACGCCTCAACGACCGAACCGTTCCTGCTATATATACCTTTACACGTATATACCAGATACAGTATATACAGAGGGTGGAATCCGGCTTCGAAATTATCGCGGAACCGAATCGCCGTGCGATCCTGAGCCTTCTAAGCTCGTCTGAGAAGTCGGTGGGAGAGATCGAGCGCCAGCTGCGGATGCCGCAACCCACGGTGTCCAAGCATCTACGGGTGCTGCGCGACGCCGGATTCGTGGAATCCACCGTGGATGCACAGCGCCGTCTTTACCGCCTGAAACCTGAGCGGTTTCAGGAGTTGGATTCCTGGCTGGCGCAGTTTCGCCGCTTCTGGTCAGCCCACATGGATGCTTTGGAACGCCACCTTGATCGCATGGAGCGGACCAAGCCAACCAAAGGGAAGACAAAGGAGAAGCTGCTGCGGCGCAAACCGCGAGCGTGATCAAGGAGTAAAGAAATGAAAATAAAACTGACCACCGTGTACGTAGACGATCAAGCCAAAGCCCTCAAGTTTTATACCGACGTTCTGGGATTCACCAAGAAGGCCGATTTCAGCCAGGGCGCCTATCGCTGGCTCACTGTAGTTTCGCCCGAGGAGCCGGACGGCATCGAGCTCCAACTGGCGCTCAACAATAATCCTGCGGCCGCAGCGTACCAGCAGGCTATGTTCCAACAGGGGCAGCCGGCGGTCATGTTCTTCACCGATGACATCAAAGGCGACTACGAGCGGATCAAGTCTCGCGGCGCCGAATTCGCCATGCCGCCTACCGATGTGACCGGCTCAACCATCGCCAAGCTGAATGACGGTTGCGGCAACCTGATTCAGATTACCCAGCTGGCGCGCTGGTAAGGCGGCGGAGTTTCTAGGGCGAAGGATCGGCTTTGAAAAGGACAGTCTTCAGACCGTCCGCAAATTCGTCTCTTTTCAGATGGCGGCTTCAGCCGCCGATAACCCAGCGAGAGACTCCCTAAGGAGACGCAGGTGACCGATCGCGCGCAGTACACACCCGGGCCGGCCCGCTTGGCGCAGATACGAAAGGACCAGACACACAAGGACGACAACAAGTGGACGCTCATTCTTGTCCGGGAATTGCGCCACTCGCCGGAGAAAGTATGGCAGGCGATCACTGACCCGACGCATCTGCGTGAGTGGGCGCCCTTCGACGCCGATGGCGATCTGGATACGGAGGGAGCCACGGTAAAGCTTACCTGGGTGGGAACCGGCGCAGCCACCGAAACCCGGGTAACCCGAGCTGATGCTCCCCAGGTGCTTGAGTACGGAGATCTTCGCTGGGAACTCGAAAACTGGGATGGTGGCACGCGTCTGACGCTGTGGCACAGCATCGATCGCCGGTTCATCTCCTGGGGCGCCGCCGGCTGGCACATTTGTTTCGACGTTCTGGATCACCTGCTCAACGGCGCGCCCATCGGGCGCATGGCTGGTGGCGATGCCATGAAAATTGGTGAGTGGAAAAGATTGACAGCCGAGTACGCCAAACAGTTCGGCGGTGAATAAGGGGCGGGTAGAGCTGGCCTTCAGGCCAGCGTCAACCCTGTGAATTACAGGACTGAGTCGGCTTCAGACGACGACACACAAAGATCAGCGCATGAGTCTCGGGAGTGAATCGAGGGCATCATGAACCAAAGCACGGTGCGTACGATGTTGCGCTGGATTCACATTATCGTTGCCATCCCGATACTCGGCTACATTTATAGCCCGTTTGAAAAGCTTCCGGCCTATGCGCCGGCCACCCGGTTTGTTTTTCTGCCGATCATGGTTCTTTCAGGATTGTGGATGTGGAAAGGTCACCTGGTGCGAAGACTAATATCGAAAAGATCTGCTTAACGAGAGGCTCGAAAGTCATGTCCAAGATAACTCTTTCAAGTAAACAGCGTGAAGAAATGCTCAAAGCCTTGAAACTGCGCTTTGAAAAAAACATGAACCGCCACAAAGATCTTGCATGGGAGAAGATTCAGGAAAAGCTGCTGGCTAATCCTGAAAAGTTATGGTCACTCAGTGAAATGGAGAGAACCGGCGGGGAACCGGACGTTGTAGCTCACGACAAGAAAACTGGCGAATACATTTTTTACGACTGTTCAGCGGATACCCCGAAGGGCCGCAGAAGTATCTGTTACGACCGCGAAGCGCTGGATTCAAGAAAAGAACACAAGCCAAAGAATAACGCTGTAGATATGGCATCTGCTATGGGTATTGAGCTTCTAACCGAAGAGCAATATCGAGAGCTACAGCAGCTTGGAGAGTTCGACCCGAAAACATCGAGCTGGGTGAAGACGCCTTCCGCTATCCGAAAACTGGGCGGGGCCCTGTTTTGCGATCGCCGCTTCGATACGGTTTTTACCTATCACAACGGCGCTGAATCCTACTATGCCGGCAGAGGTTTTCGCGGCTGGCTGAAAGTTTAGTTTTGAACGTTGGCAATTCGCGGAAATACGAGATCACACCATAGTTGTCCAGTGCCTCATCCTCTCGCCGTAAGTACAACGCTCAGTTCTAACCGTGGGTGACCCCATCCTCGCCGCCCGTGGTTGGCGACA
Source organism: uncultured Acidobacteriaceae bacterium (assembly GCA_963769235.1). Lineage (GTDB taxonomy): Bacteria > Acidobacteriota > Terriglobia > Terriglobales > Acidobacteriaceae > Bog-257. The sequence continues at coordinate 372,624 of CAVYKW010000003.1, forward strand.
GGATGGGCCGCGGTGGACGCAGGCATCCCAACGTCGCGGGCACTGACTTGGAAGCCACGAGCCCACCCTCTCCCCAGAAACAGGGGAGAAGGATGGGGCACCCGCTCTTCACACGTTATGACGCTACGATAGGGAGCGTGAGGCGGCCGGCCCTCTTCGCAGTCACGGATGGGCTGCATTGGCGCACTGAATACACGGGCGGACCGGGGACAGTTCGAATACGACGCCGACGTCATTGCTGCCGCCCAGGTATGTCGTACCGTAGATGTTGCCGGCGGAATCGAAGAGCAGTCCTGCGAAAGAATAGCCCCCGTCAGTGTCGAAGGCGTGCACTATGGTCTCGGTCCAGCCGCCCCTGCCGTCGGGCACAAATTCAAACACTGTTCCGCCCTCGTAAACTCCGCCTTGGCTGGTAGTGCCGTAGAAATTGCCGGCAGCATCGAAGATCAGGCTGCCGTAGAGGGGCTCATAGCCGTCCGTGCCAGTGAAGTCGAAGCTGTGCACCAAGGTCTCGGTCCAGCCGCCGTTCGCATTCGGCGACAACTCGAATACCGTGCCGTAATACGTGTAGGCACCCCCCGTCATTGTCGTGCCATACAGATTGCCGGCGGCGTCGAAGGTCAGGGCAGACCAAGGCCCCTGCCCGTCCGGAATGGGTCCGAAGTTACGCAAGATTGTCTCCACCCAGCTACCGCTCGGGGTTGGTGTTAACTCAAACACCGTTCCGGGGCCGTAGGTGCCGCCTCCGGAGGTCGTACCATAAAGATTGCCGGTGGTATCGAAGATCAGGCCGGCCAGGGGTTCGACTCCGTCAATGCCGTCGTCCCGGAATACGTGAAGCAACGTCTCCGTCCAGGTACCGTTCTCGGTCGGCGTCAGCTTAAAGACTGTTCCGCAGCCCTGGTTAAGCGAACAGTAAATACCTCCATTCGAGGTCGTGCCGTAGAGATTGCCGGCGGAATCAAAGATCAGGCTTCCGTGGGGATAGCGTCCGTCATAGAGAGCAGTAAAGTTGTACAGCAGCTTCTCCGTCCAGCCTCCACCCTCGTTGGGCGACAATTGGAATACCGACCCGGCACCGATGCCGTATTGGGTCGTACCGTAGAGATTACCGGCGGCATCGATGGTCAAGCCGTTTTGAGTGGGATACCATCCGTCCGTGCCGTTATTGTTGAAGCTGTGCAGCACCGTTTCCGTCCAAGCTCCACCCTGGGCGGGCGACAACTCGAACACCGTGCCGTAGCCGTAATCGCCGCCCATCACGGTCGTACCGTAGAGATTGCCGGCGGCATCGCTGACCAGGGTGCCTGGAGGTTGTACCCCGTCACCTGGACCGCCGAAATTGTGCAGTACCTTTCCTCGATAGTTGGTAGAGGCCCAGGCGCTTGTCAAAAACAGCCCGGCGACAAAGATGACGTAAACAACACGCAGCCGGATGACGAGGCTCTTAGCTTGCATTTGGATCCTCCTGTTGAGAAGAAAGCAGGGCACCCGCCTGATGATGAAGTGCAGTTCTAAATCCAATCGCTGCTCGACCGACGAGCTTTCTGCGCCGTACGTTGCTTGGGCACACGGCACATCTCGTCCCGCGCAACGTATCCGGCACCCGCAGTTCGCTGTTTAGTTGACAGCGGAAGCACCCGGGCGGATGGCGGGTGGCGTCAATTCAAAGGCTGTGCCATAGCCGTAAATGCCGCCGGCTTCCGTGTTGCCATAGAGATCTCCTGATCGGTCCATGACCACCCCTCCGAATAAAGCTCCTCCGCCGTTGCCGTTGCCGAAGTTGTACAGAACGGCCTCGCTCCAGCTGCCCTGCCGGGGTGATAGCTCAAAGACGATTTCCTCGCGATTCGTACCTCCGGTCATCGTCGTGCCAAAAAGATTTCCAGTAGGGTCAAGAATCAAAGGGGCTACAGGTTGCCATCCGTCGTTGGCTTGTTCATTGAAGCTATGGAGGACAGCCTCGGTCCAGCCGCCGTCATTGGGCGACAATTCAAATACTGTTCCTTCGGAGTAAGTGCCTCCTTCGCCAGTCGTGCCGTAGAGATTTCCGGCAGCGTCCAAAATCGGGCTGTCCCAAGGTTCCGATCCGTCGTCCCCATTGAAGTTGTGCAGCACGGTTTCGCTCCAGCTGCCGCCCGCCACGGGAGACAACTCGTACACCGTCCCGCAGGGAGAAAAGCCGCACAGGTAAATGCCGCCGCCGCCCGTGCCATAGAGCGCCCCCGTAAAGACTTCCGTTCGGGCCCACAATCACGCCGGTTGGCCGGCCTCCGGTATTACCACCGAAGAAGCTGAACAAAGGATCCAGCAGCCAGCCGGACAGGCGAGCCAGCTTAAAGGCAAAGCCGGCGCTGTTGTCGCCACTGGTAGGGCTTGTTCCGTAGAGGTTCCCCGCTTTGTCGATGGTTATGCCGTTTGCCCCTCCCTCCTCCGGGGTGAAGTTGTAGAGTACCTGTAGATTTCCACCTGGCTCAAAGCACTCTGGCTGGCCGTTGCTTCCCTGCATGGTGAACGATTCCGACGGGATAGTGCCAACGACATTGTCGGAGGCCTGCGACGGACAACCATTGGATTCACATCCCATTCCGCTGTTTTCGTCCCAGTACACCGGGTCGCCACTGGGAACGCTGGCATTTTGCAGGTTCACCCAATACATGCCATTAGGCAGCTGCGGACCAGTGAAGCTGGTGCTGACCGTGCAGACATTGAACCCGAATTGGTTCCCGGTGCAGCCCTCCTGAGTGAAAGTTACCGTCTGGTCAAAGTAGCTGGTGCCGCCGTTCGGGCTGGAGGTGATGGAAAGCTCGGCCGAGGTTAGCGTATCGCCCGGATACAACCAGGCTCCGAACGTCATGCCGTCTACACTTCCGCCACCTGTGGTAAAGGTATCGCTGATGACAAAGCCGAAGTTAATCGCCCAGGCGTCCGTGGTGCCATTGATAGGACCGTTGTCGTAGATGGTGCTTCGGGCGCCCCACTGCGAGATCGTTGCCGCGCCGGCGCCGATTTCGCAGGCGATGCCGGTCGACCCGCTGAATACGCGAGTCGCGACGCGAACTGCGGCGTTCTTGCTGCCTGAACCGCGGTCGCGGGAACGGAATTTTGTGCGCATAGGGGAAGCGCAACCAACATCAGCAGGAATGCAACTTTTGCCAGAACGATGGCGCGAAAGGGGGAGAGATGCTGCGTTTGGCCTTGCATCGGCTTGTGCTCCTCGCAGTGGATGTAACGTTCGAGGGCCCCGGGAAGAACGGCCATGGACTAGGCACACGTGAGAGGGAGGAAGTCTACTTCCAGCCGCTTGGGTTCGAATCGAAACGGGACAAGGAAAACGGCGGAAGTCCTCTCGCAAAATGCCCGGCGGGATCGTATCTCAAAACGGGGCTAAGAGTTGCAAGTTTGTTGTAACAGCTGCAATAGGTTTCCGCCGCTGATTTGGAAACCACGCGCCCATCCTTTTTCTAACCAGTAGGGAGAAGGATGGGCCACATGGCAGTCTTACCACTGACGTGAAGGTTTATGGGGTAAGTTGGAACACCGTGCCGTCACCGTGTGCGTCACCCTGATATGCCGTACCGTAGAGACCGCCAGAGCTGTTGAATACTAAAGTCCCGTACGGATTTATTCCATCGTCGAGATCCATAAAATCGTAGAGGTCGGAGTAGCTCCAGCCTCCCTGCGAAGGCGTGAGTTTGAAAATCGATCCCACACCATTCGCACCTTCCAGGAGGGTGGTGCCGTAAAGCTTGCCGGACCCATCCATAGTTACCCCGCCGTAGGGTCCTTCGTCGGCTCCGCCACTAAATGAATAAACTGTGGAGAACGTCCAGCCTCCATTCGAAGCCATCAGCTCGAACACCGTTCCCCCGCCATTCGGACCATACGAGGATGTCGTGCCGTATAGATTTCCGGCGGAATCAAAAATCACACCGCCGACCGGGAACGCACCATCGGTGGCCTGCGTGAACGAGTAGAGAACCTGCTCTGTCCACCCCGACCCCGAAGGAGTTAACTCATAAACCGTGCCAACTTCATTGGCGCCTCCCTGATCTGTCGTACCGTACAGATTACCGGCTGCGTCCATGATCAGCCCTGAATAGGGAGTCGTGCCATCGCCGCTTACACCGCCAAAACTATAAAGAACGTTTTCCGTCCAGCCACCACCCAAAGGCGATAGTTTGTAGACGACGCCTGCGCCGTACTGGCCTCCACTAATTGCTGTCCCGTAGAGATTGCCTGCCTGATCCAGAAGAAGGTTGCCATAGGGAGGTTCTTCTCCATTGTTTCCCATGAACGAGTTGATAATCGTTTCGTTCCAGGGTTGCAGAACTGACAGCGGCCGGCTGGCTCCAGGCCGTAAAGAAAAAGCTATACCGGCCTGTCCTCCGCCTTGCGTGCTGCCATAGGCGATGCCATTGGCAGCCAAAGTTATCCCGGCAAGCGGAAAGGCTCCGTCACTGCCCGCCTGAAAGACGTGAAGTGGAGTTAAAAGCCAGTTACCGTTGGATTGTTTTAGTTTAAATACGGTACCCACATCAGCGTTACCGCCTCTACTGGTGGTTCCATAGATATTTCCTGAGCGATCGAGGGTCAAGCTGCCAATCGGTAGAGCCCCATCTGGTCCGCTGAAACTGTGCAGTATTTGCAAAGACTGAGCATGGAGCGGTCGCAAGGGAACCATCAGCAGCAGAGTTAGTGTCAATGCCAGGGCAGAATTTTCGACGGGCAAAAGCGTGGTAAGAAGTCGTTTGTGAAATACATTTCTCATAGGCATGGGAGTCTCCTTACTGGCTCAATGGCAATCGTAATGCCGAATGAGGATATGAACGGAATCGGGAGCGAGGCAGTTACGCTACGGTGACTTACATCGAAAGGGTGGCCCGGCGGAACAGCAAGGTTCTCCACGCGACTATCCATTTGAATAGCCGCTGAAGGCTATTCGGCCAGGTGGAACGGCGTCAAGAACACGTAGTAGTAGTTCAGCCACTCCCAGGCTAGTCGAACAGCGACCGCGTACGTACAGTCCATTACGCTCCTCCGCCGAAGTAGTCGTTATTTATTCCGGTAGCTTGGCGCCTGACTGCTCGGCCACCATGTACGCTGCATACCAGTCGGGCCAGTTATCGTCGCGCTTGCCCAACTTCTTCTCGTGTTCGCCGTGCGCGGACTCGGCACGGCGCATAGCGTTTGCCAGGTCGCTCACCGAAGCGAAGGAAGTCGCGGCAGAGTCGATGCGGCCGGCCAGCCGCGAGGTGATCTCCTGCAAGAACCAGCCGTTGCCGTCAGGATCGCGGAACGAGGCAAACGAGCGATAGCTGCGATGCTCGGGATCGGCGCCTGCGACTCGCAGCCTCCCAAACAGGTAGGGCTCGTCCGAGCCGGAGAACTTATCACCCGCGTGGAACACCTCGCTGATAGCCACTCCGTGACTGAGTAGTTCGGCTCGCGCGGCTGCAATGTCGGAGACGATCAGGTACAGGCCCTGGGCCGAGCCGGGAGCAGCGGCCCTAACGTTTTTGCCAAAGATGATTGAGCCGGCGGAGCCGGGCGGCGTGAATTGGACGACGCGGAAGTCGTCGCCCGCGGCGAAGTCGGCGTCGAGCCGCCAGCCCAACCCGCTGTAAAACTGCTTGGCGCGGTCGACATCGGAAACCGGGATGACGACGATCTCGAGCTTCAGATCTGCGTGCGCGGCGCTGGCGCCGCCTGCGCCCTTACTCTGGACTTCATTCTTCAGCTCTGCCATGTTTTTCCTCGTATCGTTCCTGCGAAAGCCTCATTGTGCTTCTTCAAAACGAAGATGAGATTCGCGAAATTAGGATTTGGAAAGGGCCCGGCGCTACCCGATGGCGTGACGCGCTGATTGATGCGAGTTGTGATCAAGCCCGATTCAGCAGCCAGCGTGTTTTGCCCGAAGCAGCTCAAGCTAAACACTCGGCGAAAAGATGCGGAAACTTTCATGAGGATGCAGCAAAACATCATGGCCGATATGAACGTGCTGACCTGGGGGATTTCGACGGATGCCCGGAGTCTCGCAGGACCCGGGCGGTGCGATGCATTATGTCGGGAAGATTCGGGTGCCCCATCCTCGTCGTCTTATGTTGGCGACAGGGTGGGTCCGCGATGGACGCGTCCATCACGCGGTTGGCGGCGCCGATTCAGAGGCCGCCGTCCAATCCTTTCCCGACCGGTTGCGAGAAGGATGGGGCACATGATGCCGGGAAGCTCGCGTTGCGCTCACATCGACTCGATCGGCCTGTCGGTATGAAAGTATCGCTTGTAAGCAGAAATCCAATCGGTGGCGAGGTCCTGCTGAGCCGTTGCCAGGTTGATCGTTCCCTGGCACACAAGTTCATGCAGGCGATCCTCCAGGGCATCCTTAACGCGCATATTCCATCTGGTATCGGCCTGCGGCTCAGGCCAAAGATTGCGAATGTCATCGGTTCCGCCTAACTGAGGACTAATGAGATAGTCCAGTTCGTAACCCTGCAAGCGGTGGTCCGTCAGCCGATATTCCTGGAACACCTTACGTCGGACGGAAGCCGGAACTACGCGGGTATCGTCGCTGTAGCGCACCTCGCAAACCTCGCTCTGACTGACCGGACGGGCGAACCCCGGTGTGAGGCGCGGGTCAGGAGCAGGTGCGCTTGTCCAGCCGATACGGGCACTTTCAGATTCCCGTGCGGCGGTCGCGTAATGCAGAAGGGCCGTCAGCAGACCCAGGAGAAGAATCAGTGTGGCCGCGTAGATCAATCTGCGTCCGGCAAAGACGCTTCGCCAGCTCAGTGCCGAGCTTTGTCGGGCGGTCCCTGCTTGCTCGGCCATCCGAGCTTTGAGCATGGCGCGTGGCCCCTCTCGCGAACGCAATTGAGGATCGAGCGTGAGGTGGTGAACGTGCACGAAAGCGGCGATCGTTGCCTCCAGTTGTCGCATTCGGCTGCGGCAGTCCCAGCAGCCGGCAAGATGGCTCTCAGCCCGTGAAGCGATTCGTGGAGACAGCTCGCCGTCCGCGAACTGAATCAGTTCTTCATCCGATAGGTGTGTGTATTCGCTCGCCATGAATTCACCTTTCATACGCTCGCCCCAGACGAACGAGCGAGCGAGCCAGGGAGGCGGAAATGCTGCCCAACGATATTCCAAGGACTTCAGCAATCTCACGATATCGAAAGCCTTCTGCTCGTAGCCGAAGACACTTTTGATCCTGGTCAGGCAGAGATTGCAGCACCGCCAACAAACGTGCTTGTCGTTGATTCGCCAGTGCCTGCTCTTCGGGGTTAGCAGCCTCGTCAATCTGGTTTACCGAGGCTTCTTCCTTCAGGCCGCTCCGCTCACGGCGACGGTCGTTGGCCGATAACCTCTTCAGCGCCAGGTTGTGGGCAACGCGAAAGAGCCAGCCCCGAAGGTTTCGGCGACAGCGCTCTTGCCGGAGATGTTGAAAGAGAGCCAGAAAGGCTTCCTGAACAATCTCCTCCCCATCGTGACCGGAAAGGCCAAAGGAGATTGTGTAGCGCAGCAGAGGATCTCGTAGTGCGTCGAAAAGTGCGATGACCTGCTCTTCGAGTTCTGACGGGACCGGGCAGCCGTCTCGAACCGCAGCCGATGAAAGCGAAAAAACGGCCGTCGATTTGGATGCCGCAGGTATCAACGCTCCTCCTATAGGTACATTCCGTCAGTCAACGTTCTGTTCAGCATTTTTTATGTTGCATCATCCGGGATGTTCCGCGAAGAAAGCCTGAACAAATCCGCCGTTTGGGGAATATTCTAACGGAGCCAGAACCCTGCTGACCGGTGCCCTCGCCGTCTGCAACTTGGTGCTCCCGGCAACCACCTTATGAGCAGACCGTTGCGTATCGTGTTCACGTTCCTCGCTCTATTCGGGGGGATCTGTGCTTTTGGACAGAGCAACCGCGGCGAGCTGCGGCTGACTGTTACCGATCCCTCTGGTCTGGGCGCCAAGGCTACTGTTCACATCGTTAGCGAGGCGAATCAATACCGCAACACCCTGACCACCAGCGATGAGGGCAGGCTCAGCGTGCAGCGCCTGCCGTACGGAATCTACGAAATCACAATTGAGCAGCCCGGGTTCGCGCCAGTATCGACGTCGGTTGAAATTCACGCCTCGCTGCCGACCGAGTATGCGATCAACTTGAAGGTCGCGGCGGCGAAAGAATCGGTGACCGTCACCGCCAAGGGCACGTTGCTCGATCCGGACCGAGCCGGTTCCGTCAATCAGATCGGCACTCAGACAATCCAGAAACGCCTCACCGCATTACCTGGACGCTCCATCCAGGACCTGGTGGATACCCAGCCAGGCTGGCTTTATGAGGGCAATGCGGTGCTGCATCCGCGCGGCTCGGAATATCAGACGCAGTTCGTGGTGGATGGCATTCCCCTGACCGACAATCGCTCGCCCAGCTTTGGACCGGAGATCGGCGCCAACGATGTCGATTCCATGACCATCTTTACGGCGGGATTTCCGGCTGAGTACGGGCGCAAGATGGGCGGGGTGGTGGAGGTTAATACGCTGCGCGATCCGCAGCCCGGATTCCATGGGCAGGTGGTGATGTCGGGAGGCAGCTACGACAGTGCTGGAATTTTTGCGCAGGGACAATATTCTTGGGACAAGAATGTTCTTGGCTTCACCGGTTCAGGAGCGCAAACCGACCACTACTTGAATCCCGTAGTACCGGATAACTTCACCAACACCGGAACGATCGGCGATTTTTCAGCAAACTACCAGCGCGATTTGACTCCCAATGACCGCATCAACTTCATCGCCCGGTATGAGTTGTCGCGGTACCAGCTTCCTAACGAACTGGTTCAGCAGAGCTGGTGTTATCCGCCGGGTGTGACCGAGGGACCGCCCTGCCAACAACAAAATGCCAACAACTTTGAGACCATGGCCATTGCTAACTACCGGCACATTTTCTCGCCAAATGTTGTGGGGGATTTTCGCGTCATGGCGCGCAACAACGGTAACGATTTCTACTCGAACGACCTGTCGACCCCGATCATTCTGTTTCAGCACAACTGGTTCAACGAATTTTATTTCAAGGGCATGGTGACGATCGATCACGGCCGCAATGAGTGGAAGGCCGGAGTGGAATCGGACAACACCTGGCTTCACGAGAATTTCAATTACGACATCACCGATCCTTCGCAGTTCGATGAAGGCACAGCCTTGACCTTCAGTTTCCCCGGGGCCTATCCCAGCCAAGGCCAGCGGCCGGACCTGGAGCAATCGGCGTTTGTGCAAGACTTGATCCGGCTAGGCAACTGGACCATCAACGCCGGGCTGCGCTGGGATCATTATCAGTTAGTCGTCAACCGGCAGGCGCTCGGGCCACGCCTGGCGATTTCGCGCTACTTTCCGCATCTCGGACTGCTGGCGCACTTCTCCTACGACCGCGTGTTTCAGACGCCATCGTTTGAAAACATCTTGCTGGCAAATTCCTTCGAGGTCGCATTTATTAATCCTGATTTCCTGCGCCTGCCAGTCGAACCTTCTCAGGGAAACTACTACGAAGCGGGCATTTCCAAAGCGGTTGGCGATAGTCTGCGGATCGATGTCAATTACTATCTGCGTGACGTTAATAACTACGCCGATGATGATCAGATCGAGAACACCACCATCAGCTTTCCTATTTCGTTTCGCAAGTCAACCATCTACGGCGCCGAGGCAAAAGTTGAGGTACCGAACTGGCATAAGCTTTCCGGTTTCGTCAGCTATTCGTACATGGTTGGTAACGTCTGGTATCCGGTATCGGGCGGCTTGTTCCTGGGCGACGACGTGCAGGATGCACTCACCCAAACCACCGGCCACTTTCCTGATTCGCAGGATCAGCGCAATACACTCTTCACTCGCTGGGTCTACCAGGTGAAGCCGCGCTTCTGGATCGCCGGCGGTATCCAGTACGGCAGCGGGTTGCCGTTTGAGTTTACCGGCGATTACCAGACCGCGTTAGCCGAATACGGTCAGCAAGTCATCGACCGGGTTAACTTTGCCCGCGGCCGCATCCTTCCGTCTTTGCTGTTCAGCGCTTCGGCTGGCGCTGACGTCTACAAATCAGACCGCATGAATGTTCGGCTGCAAGTGGACGGACAAAATCTGACCAATGTGTTGAATCTAATTGATTTTGGCGGTCTCTTTTCGGGTAACGCTATCGGGCCGGCGCGCAGCTATTCTGTGCGGCTGACCACCAGTTTCTAAAACACGGAATGATGGCATCCCCCCTCCGCGATGAGCAAGAGGAAGGACGACCATCGTCAGCCTCGATCAGATAGGCATTTGCAACCCCCATCGGGACCAGGTGAACCCCTTTGATGACAGCCTTCACCGCCATAAGCAGAACTCGTCCCTTGGGTGGAACATTAGGTATTGGATGGGAATAAATCGGGCCGCGATGCCGGGCCTTCTGCGATATCGAGGGTGTGCGGGAGTACCGGAGTTGCCCAAATCGGGCGACCAGATGACTTCCAACCCTCTCGCCAAAAGATGGCGAGAAGGATAGGGCAGCCGCAGCTTTGATTCTTACTGACAGCTGACAGCCAATACCCAATATCGGGCAAACCGACAACTGACAACTGACAACCGCCGACCGCTTCTCACAGCTTGGGCAGCACGATGCCTTTCTGCGCCTGATATTTTCCGCCGCGGTCCTTGTAGCTGGTCTCGCACATTTCATCGGACTGGAAAAACAGGATCTGGCACAAGCCTTCGTTAGCGTAGATGCGCGCCGGCAGCGGGGTGGTGTTGGAGATCTCAAGGGTCACGAAGCCTTCCCACTCCGGCTCGAACGGCGTGACGTTGACGATGATGCCGCAGCGCGCGTAGGTGGATTTGCCCACGCAGATGGTCAGCACGTCGCGGGGAATTTTGAAGTACTCGACCGAGCGCGCCAGGGCGAAGGAGTTTGGGGGCACGATGCAGACCTCGGCATCCACTTTCACCAGCGAGCGCTCGTCGAATTTCTTGGGATCGACGACGGTGCTGTTGACGTTGGTGAAGATGCGGAACTCGTCGGCGACGCGCAGGTCGTAACCGTAAGAAGAGAGACCGTAAGAGATGACGCCTTCGCGGACCTGCTTCTCCGAGAAGGGATTGATCATTTCGTGCTCAGTAGCCATTTTGCGGATCCAACGGTCGCTCTTGATTGCCATGAAACTCCTTGGGGCGCGTGATCGATGAAGTAGTGCTATTAATTTGTATCAGGGCACGGCTTCAACAGGCTGCGGAAAAACTCCCGCTTCTTTTGCGTTCGGGTAGAGCTGGCCTTGAGGCCAGCGTCTAAGCCTTTTATTTATCGACCGAGCCGGCTTCAGCCGGCGGCACAAGCATTCTTCTCCGGCTTTTTCGCCAGCCTCTGAAGTCGTGCCCTGATACAAACCTGAACGTGTGCGAAACGTCATCTTACGGAATGCGGTCTAGCGGGTCAATTTGCGATGAGAATAGGTCGTAGGCCAATTTGCGATAAGAACCGACAGTAACTCGGATAGGTCTGCACAATGCGGCAGGGTTTCGCAGGCGTCGTGCTGTCGCCGAATTGTCCGCCAGCGCCTTGATTTGACAATGCTCTCCGGCTTCACTACGATTCGCCCATCTACTTGCAAGTCGAGGCTGAATTTAGACTTAGCGCAGAGCCTGCGAAGTCGGTTAGAATCGCACCAGCGCCTGCGGTTGGGGCTAGAATGCCCGGCAAGCGAGCCCAGCGGAGCCACTTGTGATCAAACTAGACCTGATCAACGAAGTCGTTACCAAAACCGGCGTCACTAAGACCAAAGCCGAAATGGCGGTCGAAACTGTATTCGAAAGCATGAAGAAATCCCTGGCGCGCGGCGATCGCATTGAGCTGCGCGGCTTTGGCGTCTTCACCGTTCGCCCGCGCAAAACCGGCATTGGCCGCAACCCGCGCACCGGCGCCGAGGTCAACATCCCGCCCGGCAAGGCGGTACGCTTCAAGCCCGGCAAGGAACTGCAATCGATCGAGTAGGTCACGCCGCAGGGTTTCGCCAGCGCATCTCGATCGACGCCGCCTCTTCTGGCCCGCAGCGGCGGGCGTGCGCCGACTGCTTCCGCGGACTTGTGTGCGTCATCCAAGGTAGTACGTCCAAGTAAGTAACCGATGTCCGACTACACGCCACCAGCTTCTTACACCTTTGAAGTGCCTTCCTATCCGTCGGTTTTCGCCGCCGCACCGGCGCGCAACCGGCGATACTGGGTGCACATTCTGCTTCTGCTGCTGACCCTGGCGACCACACTGATCGTGGGCTCGCGTCTGGAATACAACTTCATTCACGACTTGCCGGCTTTCGATCCGGATACGTTTGTGTTTCCGCTGTTTCATCTTGGCTGGATCATGCAGCGCCCGGCGCGACTGCTGATGGGCGTGCCGTTTTCCGTCACCTTGATGGGAATTCTTCTGGCGCACGAGTTTGGGCACTTCGTGGTGGCTGAGCGCAACGGTGTGTATGCCACGCTGCCGTACTTCATTCCCGCGCCCACCTTCATCGGAACCTTCGGCGCGCTGATTCGAATCAAGTCCCCTATACGTTCGCGCAAGGCGCTATTCGATATCGGCATTGCCGGCCCGATTGCCGGTTTCCTGGTGGCTGTGCCGGTGCTGTTCTGGGGGCTGGCGCTGTCGAAGCCGATGCCGATTGGGGCGAGTGGCTCGGCGCTGGAGTTCGGTTACCCGCTGATCTTCCGAATCGTGAATCACTACATTGGTTACTTCTCGCCGCATGCGGCGCCGCTGCGAGCTCTGTATCTGCATCCCGTTGCGGTGGCTGCCTGGGTGGGAATGTTTGCCACCGCGCTGAATCTTCTACCCGGCGGGCAACTTGACGGCGGACACATCACCTATGCCGTGGCGCCGCGCACCCATAAGTGGGTGACGCGGGCGACGATCGTTGCGCTCATCCCGATGGGAAAATTCTGGCCGGGCTGGTGGATATGGGCGCTCATTTTGGGATTCACCGGGATGCGCCATCCTGATGTTCCGCAATGGCCGGACATCGGCAGGGAACGGCGCTGGCTGGCGCTGTTGGCAATCCTGATGCTCGTCCTCACGCTCGTGCTGGCGCCGATCGAAGGCGCGGGGCTGTCGGGTTCCTGATTCGGCGTATATTTTGGAAGAATCCGCTACGCTCACGACAAATGATCTCCCAGTTGGTGCCGCCGGCTGAAACCAGCTCGGATACAGAAAGAAGAGCCTTAGACGCTGGCCTGAAGGCCAGCTCTACCCGAATACTAGGTCTACCCGAACACCAGCTCTACTGGAACACAAAAGAAACGCGATTTATCCGCAACCTGTTAGGTCGCGCCCTTTCGCAGCCGTGCCCCTTCGAAGCCAGGAACGAGTCAGAGTTCCCTCATCCATTCGCTTTCTGGTGACAATCTACGCACTTCACTGGTGCTGCCTCTCCGGCGCCGTTCTGCTTCTTGTGGCAATCGATGCAGAGCCCGGCCGTGGCAGTCGGGTTGTGGAACGCCGCCTGTAGATTCGTGGTGACCGGCGGAGTGGCGGGCTTGGTGTGGCAGTCGGTACACGTTTCTTGCGGCGACTTCAGCGGCTTCTCCGGCTTCGACGAGTGGTGGCAGGTATCGCATTTGCCGCCAACCTTCATGTGCGCCGTGTGATCGAATTTCACCGCGCCCATTGGCGCGCCCTTGATGATGATGGGGCTCTGCGGAATGGCCTGCGCGACGGCGATGCTCGAAATCATGAGGGCGGTAAGGAATGCAAGTAGGACTGCAAGCAGGTTTCTAACTTTCACGACGCCTCCAAAGATGGCGATAGTGCAGCCGGCCGGGATTCCCATGTGCGAGTGCTTGCACGCAATCAGACGCAGCCAGATTCAGCAGCGCTATCCTTCGACCACTTCATTCTAGGAAGCGTGGGCACTAACGGCTGTGATGGGGGAGCCATCGCCGTGTGACAAGAGTGGAACGCCGAAAGCCAAGCTGGGCGCTGGTTTCAGAAGCTGACGCCAAGCTCGAGCACGGTGGTCGGATTGGACAAGTCTGGGTCGAAAACATAGGTAGTGAATTCGAGCTTCTTGTGCGACACGCCGACCAGGAAGCCGCGCTGGGTATCGAGGCTGGTGTGATAGGCCCTGGTCCGTTGCGCCACGAGCCCAACCTTCAGCCAGTCGAGCAGGGAATAGGTAACCTCCGGCCAGCTGTAGAAGAAGCTGCCCGAGATATGCGAGGTATCGATGACATATTCATTGCTGCTGGAGAACTGTAGCTTCTTATAGGTGAGAGATGCTTCGCAGCCGGGAGCGATGCCGGTGGTGCGGCCGAAAACGCCTCCTATCATGGGCGTCAAGGCGAGCTGGAGTTTCTTTCCGGCGCTGAAGTTGTAGCCTGCCCACAACGATCCGGTGTTCAGATTTTCGTAGTTGTAACGAGCTTCCAGATGCAGCCACTGGCGGTCGGCGGTGAGCACCGGACTGACATACGACTCGCCGTCGGGCACGATATAGCCATCGGTCGTAAGCGAGTACGCCCACGGCTCCTTGTCGGGAGATTTGGGCGTGGCCGGAGCCGGTGTGCCTTGTGCCCAGAGTTGCGCGCCCAGAGCAAGTGCGGCCATGCAGACGAGTTGGCAAATGCGTTTCATCACGATTTAAAGCAGTTCGACCCGCCGCTGAAGCGCCAGCCGGTCGCGGACAGAAGCTTGATCTTAGTAGCCAGCCGACCTGCCGTCATCGATAAGTTTGCCAGTCCCCGCGGAAGAAATAACTACGCTTTGCCGACACATGTTGATTGACACGGGTTTTAAGCTCCCAGAGAATTGCGAGTAGCAGGAAAGGATTATGCATGTTCGAAGAAGCTGAGAGCACGCCTCTCGAGAACGAGCCCGCCGGCTCCGACAGAAGCTCCATCCTGAAATACGTATTACTGGCCGCTGCCGCGATTTACGTCATCGCCTCGCTGTACCTCATGTACGACCTGAGAACGCGAATCTTGTCGCTAGAGCAGAAGGAAGTTGCGCTGGAAACTTCGCAGGACGAACTGGGCAAACGCATCCATGCGACCTCATCGGAATTCAAGCAGGCGCTCAGCTCTGAAGTCGGCATGACCAAGCAGCAACTGGCCGACCGCACGGCCGACCTGGAGCGTCAGCAGAAAGCTGCGGCGGCGAAGCTGGCGGCGGAGCAGAGCCAGCAAGGCAAGCAGATCCAAGCGGTGAGCGGGGAAGTCAGCGGCGTGAAGAGCGAAGTAGGGAACGCCAAGACCGATATCCAGAAGACGCAAACCGATCTGGCCGCGACCAACGCCAAGCTGGAGCACGCGATCGGCGACCTGGGCTTGCAGAGCGGACTGATCGCACACAATGGCCAGGAGCTGGAGATGCTGAAGCGCAAGGGCGAACGGAACTATTACGATTTCACCTTGCAGAAAAACGCCAAGCGGCCGATCTCGACCGTGAGCTTGCAGCTGAAGAAGGTTGATCCCAAGAAGAGCCGCTTCACCCTGAACGTCATTGCCGACGACCGTACCATCGAGAAAAAAGATCGTACCGTGGGCGAGCCGCTGCAGTTCTACACTGGCCGCGATCACCTGCTATATGAGGTGGTGGTGTTTACGGCGGATAAGAACAGCATCACCGGGTACCTGTCGACCCCCAAGAGCGCTCCTACCCCCGTGACGCCTTAGAGGAAGCGAGTGAGTAGCGGTTGACTTTGGCATTCGGCTTTCGGCTGGAGTGGCCGGATCTGCGGTCGTCGCGGAAAACATACGCGTACCGGGACTCTGGCTGTTCGGCCGGGCCCGGTGCCATCACTACTTCGGGCTTGCAGACGTGGGCAGCTTCTTCCTCTAACGCCTTCATCGCGTTTCTGGAACGGCCGATCGTGGTTAGACATTCCAGGCAAATTGATTCGACTTTGCCATCCCGGCTGTAGCGATGGGCGAAGGTGAGGGTCCCGGCTGTGGCCATGCTCGCTCCTGGCTCCCGCGCGATGCTGGCTGGTATCGATGTAACGTGCTCGATAGCATTGCGGGAAGAAATCATGAAATCGATGATGCACGATGTGCAGAGGAAACTCGCGTGACTTCGGTCACACCTGGCTTGCCACTTGTGTGGGAAGGAGCGGTGACTGATGGGGAGCGAGGAGAAGTAGAAGCCGATCCGTCTTCGATTTGTCATCCCGACCGCAGCCAACTGCGTTTCCTTCGTCCGCCGAAGCTGTGCCGCCTGCTGAAGCCGGCTCGGGTGGGTAAAAAAAGGCTTAGACGCTGGCCTGAAGACCAGCACTACCCGAACACAACACCAGATCCACGCGGACACGACATAAGCTCCACGCGAACAGAAGGCCAGCTCTGCCCGAACACAACCTAAGCTCCACGCGGCCTGAAGGCCAGCACTACCCAACACAACATCAGGTCTACGCGAAGACAACACCAATTCCACATGGCCTTCAGTATCTGCGTGAGAACTGGAGTTTCGTGTTGGCGGTGGAGTGCAACGGCCAGGAACCCAGCGCCGTAGGCGCGGAATAGCTTAGCCCAGCCCGCAGCCGAACCGCGGTCCCCAAGTCGCGCCGCTTTTGCGCGAATTGGGGTGGGATGGCGGAGTGCTGGGTAAGTGGGAAATTGATGGTAGTCCCGTAGGGACGGCAGAGGTTCTCACGCAGACACTGAAGGCCAGCTCTGCCCGAGCACAACCCAGTTCTACCCGAACAGTACCGAAGCGAAGTTTTTCGCCGGCCTGTGAGGACATGCCTTTCAAAGGCAGAACATGATGAAGAGTTTCCCTAGACGCTTGACAGCCTATTTCTCCGCCGCGGCCTTCTCGTGCAGAACGACCGGGCCCTGATCGTAAGGCTCGATGGTGACGACCAAATCCTTGCGCGTGTCGAACTGCTCCCTGGTGATTGGCAACGACACCATTACCGAACCCTTCTGTACGGCTCCGGGAGGAATCTTCATCTCGACCATCAGCGGACGCTCGTGGCCGCTCAGGTCAGGGTAAGCCTGCAAGTAGCGGTCAAAGTCGCTGGCCGAAGCCGCGTCGTCGGACTGATCGCCGGCGCTGGTCTTCATGGTGGCCTTGATGTCCTTGATGTAGAGAGTCTTGTCGCTCACGTTGCGCAGCGTGACATCCATCAGGATCATGGGGCTGGTCATGTTGGCCGGCTGGCTGAAGTGAACGTCGTCAATGGCACCCTGGGCAGCGGGCTTGGCGCGCGAGCTGTACACAACCGCGCCGACAACCAGCGCGACCAGCGCCAGCGCGACTACAACCGGCAATACGGGAGGCAACGTGCGCTTGGCGCTGTCGAACTCTTCGGTGATAGGAACGTGTCCGGCGCTGTATGGCGCCGCAGGCTTCGGTGGGATTGCATTGTCGTCGGCCATGGTTCCTCCGATCAGAAGACGAGACCAATATGAGTATGAACTTTTCGCATGAGTTGGGCACGAGTGAATGATTGCTGAAGGTCTTCTTTCGGCCGCTTTGTATCTGGGCACGACTTTAGAGACTGCTGAAAAACCTGGCTTTGAAGGCTTTGTATCAGGGCACGACTTTCAGTCGTGCCAAATTGCTGCCATTTGACATTGGGCTTCAGCCCCTGCACCTCAAGTTATTCCCGCAGGGCCTAAAGGCCAAGTTTAATGCGCCAGTTTCGGCACGACTGAAGTCGTGCCTGATACAAGTCGCAGGGTGCGCCGCTCTACCTTCAACGCACTAGTCTAGATCTTCCCTCTATCCGCAACGCATTAGTAAATTCCCCCTAATCGCTGCCTCTCTGCCTGGTTCTTTATTCCTATCCCCTAACGCGATCGTCGAGGCTATCAAACACACTCTATGCGCCAATGATCCTCTACCCACTATCAATCCACCATCCACGGTCTCATCCACTACCAACCGCCCTTCATCGCCTTGCGAAATTCTTTTTCCGGCAGCGTGTTCAGCACGTCCGACGGCGTCAGCCAGGCGCGGCGCGCTTGCAGGATGCCGTACTTGATCTTCTCGAAGTGCGTGGTGTGATGCGCGTCGGTGTTGATCACGATCTTTACGCCGCGTTCGCGCGCCATGCGCAGATGCACCTCGTTCAGATCAAGCCGGTCGGGATAGGCGTTCAGCTCCATGGCAACTTTGTTCGCCAGCGCGGCCTTCAAGACCGCGTCCATGTCGAAGGGATAAGCGTCTCGCCGCAGCAAGAGGCGGCCGGTTGGGTGTCCGAGGATCGACACGTTTCCGTTGCTCAGCGCGCGCAGCAGGCGGTCCGTCATCTGCTGCGAATCCTGGTTGAACGCCGAATGGACGCTGGTGACCACGACGTCCATCTGCTCCAGCACCGAATCTGACAGGTCGAGCGCGCCATCGGTCAAGATGTCCACCTCGATGCCAGCCATGATCGTGATGCCCTCGATCTGATCGTTGGCGGCGCGAATGCGAGCGATGTGTTGCACGGCGCGCGCGTCGTCGAGGCCGTTGGCGAAGGCCAGGTTTTTGGAGTGATCGGTGATGGCGATGTATTGGTAGCCACGCTCGATCGCCGCTTGCGCCATCTCTTCGATTGTGTTGCGCCCGTCGGTCTCGACCGTATGCATGTGCACTTCGCCGCGCAGGTCTTCAACCGTGATCAGCCGAGGCAGCGCGTGTTTCGCCGCGGCTTCAATCTCCCCGCAGTTCTCGCGCAACTCCGGAGGAATGCAGTCCAGCTTGAGCGCAGCGTAGATTTCGTCTTCGGTGGCGCTGGCTACGCGCTGGTTGTCTTCCAGTCGAACCAGGCCGTACTCGTTCAGCGTGAAACCCATCTTCAAGGCGCGCTGCCGCAGCGTGACGTTGTGGTTCTTCGACCCGGTGAAGTATTGCATGGCCGCGCCGTAGGATTCGACGGGCAGCAGGCGAACGTCCACCTGCATGCCGTTGCGCAATTTGAAGCTGACCTTGTTTTCGCCCTTGCCCAGCACATCCACGATGCCGGGGAAGCGCAGGATTTCTTCGATGAGCTCGCCGCGTTGCGCGTCGTCAACGCAGCAAGGGCCAGTAATGAGCACGTCGAGGTCGCCAACGGTTTCGCGGCCGCGACGTAGCGAGCCGGCTGGCGTGATCTTATCGATGCCCATGATGTGCTTGAGGTGCTCGGCCAGCTTTTCGGCGGTGCGGTCGGCTTCGTCCAGCAGAAAGCGGCCGGAGATGCGGCGATAGTCCTCGATGGCCTTCAGGATCTTCTGCTCGGTTTTCTCGCTCATGCGCGGCAGCTCGCGCAGTTTGCCGTCGCGCGCCAGTTGCTCGACGCCTGCCAGGTCGCTGACCTGGAACGCGCTCCATAGCAGCGCAATGGTTTTGGGCCCGAGGCCTTGAATCTTCAGCAGCTCCAGCATGCTGGGCCGGTACTTGGTCAGCAGCTCCTGATGCGGCTTTAGCTTGCCTTCGCGTTCGAGCTCCTGAATGTTGGCCACCATGCCCTTGCCGATGCCGGGGATGGCGAGCAGCTTTTTCGGTTCGTCGATGAGTTGCGCGACCTGCTCGGAATGAGCTTCCAGGGCTTCGGCGGCGCGGCGATAGGAACGGATGCGGAACGAGTCGTCGCCATTGACCTCCATCAGGTCGGCGGTCTCGTAAAAGATGTGAGCGATAGCCTTGTTATCCAAGAAGAAATACCCGTGCGAAATTGTAACGTGAGCGAGGCGTGCGTGTCGGCTCCGGTCTGAAGTGGTGCTGGAAACGATGCGGCCGCCGTCGCGATTATTCTGCGATGGGGCAGTTCGGGTGCGCTATGCTGTCGAAATGAAGGTCACGCGCCATACCGACAGCGAGCTGGTCGTGGTGGATAGTTGCTTGTGGCTGGCGGCCGTTTGCCTGATCATGGCGCTGTTTCCGATCTACGCTGCGATAGTCTCCGGCAAGAAGGGCACCATGGTCGCTGCTGTCCTGGTTGCTGCGTTTAGCGTGGTTTGGCTGCATAAGAGCACTTTTGTTTTCGGTGCCAGTCAACGAGTGGTTCGCTGGAACCGCCTGCGGTATTTTGCGACGTCTGCCGGAATAATTTCCTTCGACTCCATCCGCGACATTACGATCGAAACTGCGCAAAACCGGAGCGGCGTGCTCTATCGGCTGACTCTCATTACGCCGATGGCTCGAGTTCCTCTGGCCGACACCTAAGGCGGCGGCAGCGACAAGTATGCTGGCTTGCGGGGAGAAATCCTGAGCTTCGTAAATCCCCAGGTTTCCATGCCGACAGCTGTGCGTTCTCAGGACCTGGAATCTTCAGTTCGAGAGCTACTCCTGCAAGGACGAAAGATCGACGCGGTTACGCTGCTGCGAAACGCCGAAGACCTTGATCTCAACGCAGCCATGCAGCGAGTCGGAGAGATTGAAGTTGGAATGAAGGCAGGGAAGTAGCCGACGTCGCGGCCGACTTCGCTGTATGTTATGCAGCGCCGCTTTCTCTACTCGCGCCGGGAGGGGTTTCCGCTACTTGCGCCGCGGTCTTTGTTTCTCCGATACGGAGCGGATGATGAGCTTGCCTTTGCCGGTCTTGGGCAATGGCGTTTTGTTCAGTGCGATGGCTGCGGCGATCAGGGCTTCTACTTCGGGGCGCGCCAGCACCTTGGCCGACTCCAGCCGTATGAAGCGGTTCTTGCTTCCGGAACCGAGCAGCAGTTTGTGCGGATCGGGAAGGCTGGAGCCGCAATAGGGAAAGGCGAGGCCAACGCCGTTGGCTCCCGCGGCCAGAGAGACGATTGCGTCGGAGGGCCGCTGCGTCGGACAGTAACCAATGACGAAGAAGTTATAGTTGTCGTAGACCAGTTCGTGGGCGCCGGCCAACCGCTTGCGCAACGCCTTGCGCAGGCTGCGAATCAGATCCTGGTCGCCGGGCGAAAACTTTCCGATAAAGCTTTCCAGCTGTTCTTCCGCATCGCCTGGATTTTCATGAGCGCTCTTGACGGCTGCTTTCATACGGCTCACCCCCACAGAGATTTGCTGGAGCCCAGGGTCGCCGAAATCATGGCGTAGATCTTTGCCCGCGAACGCAGGCGGATGGAGGGAGTCTACTTCAGAGTTGGGGGCTATGTCACCGAAATTGGCGGGTGTTCCTTGTTGTAACGCTTCATCTGCTTCTGCTGCGCTTTCAGTTGCTTCTTCTGCTGCTTCGCCTGCTTCTTGCTGTAGCTTTTCCACTGCTTGTTCGCGGTTTTCTGGGCCTTCGTCTCATGCTGCTTGTAGCCCGACTTGGCTGCGAGCGGGGCAGTGAGCCCCAGGGTAAGCAGGACCAGGACAACGAAGCTGGCAACTCTCTTCAGCATAAATCTCTGCATCGATTCTACAAGCTGACGGCATGTGGCGAAAAGCACAGGCTTGCGTCCGTTTCCATAAAAGGGCCATTTTTGGGACTTGGTTCCGGATAGGATCGAATCCGCCGCGCAGCGGCGACATTTGTGTTAGCCGTGGGCGTGAGCCCGCGGTGTAGTGGGAAAAATAGTTGAGCCGCGGAGCGGCGGCATAGCTGCGACACAGACACCCACGGGACTCGCATAATCTCCCAGAGTCGCAAACTCAATCAGCATCCCCCAATAGCTCTGTCGCACAAAAAACTCCTGCCGCCGCCTCAGCGGCGATGGCAGGAGTAACCACACACAATCCAAGCTATTCGATTTCCGTCAGCCACGCGCGAATGTTGTTACTGCCCTGGCGAAGCCGAGAGAATGTGAATCGAATTGTTGTCGGTATTGAATACGAACTTCACCCTGACGTTCTGATTGTAGTACTGCTTCAGAGCGCCGGGATTGTTGACCCGGTAAACCGTGTTATCACTGGTCAACTGCTTGCCGTCGTTGCTTACCATTCCGGTCATATGGTGCTGCGGCATGGTATTCATACCCATTTCCGAAGTTTCGGCTGCCTGGTTCGCCTCCTGCTGGGCGTGGCGATCGGCCTGGTCCGTGGTCTGACTGCTCTGGGCGAATGCCATCGCAGGGACAAACAACGCCATTGCGAGGACAGCCAGCATAACTTTTTTCATGATCCCTTCTCCTTGTCGCACTCGACTAAGTTGTCCTGCTGGTTCGTGCTCTTTACATGAGAAGGCAAATGCGGGCCAGAGGTTTTCCCGCGACTGTTCTCCGAAACTTAGGTTTGCCTTGGATTTGTAAGGCTCGAGTTGTAAGGGAACTCTGACCAAAGCTGCTGCGATTCCGTCAGCGGTGAAATTCCAGGTCTGGGTTAGGCGGCTTGTATCAGGGCACGACTTCTATAGATTGCCGAAAAAGTCGACAAGAATGAAAAGTTTTACGGCGCGCCTGAAGGTGCGCCCCTTCCAAGACGGATCAAGCCCGAATAAGCCAGTGACGGATCAAACCCGAGTCTCTCACCAGATGTGAATTCGAGCCCTGCTACAAATGACGCAACCAACGGCTCTGCGCTACCCGCATTCCTCTGCTCTATCCGCATTCTTCTAACGAGCTGCGGCGACCGCCGCGTTTCCGGCGGCGTTTACCTGTGCCAGCAGGCTTTGTGCCTGCTTCGCCGTTCCATCCTTTGGAGCACGCGACAAGTAAGCCTGCAATTCACATTTGGCATCGCGATAGAGTTTGAGCGGAACCAGCGCGTAGGCTTTCACCAGATGAAGTCCTGCGAAACCGTTGCCACCCATCTTCTCCGCCTGTCGCGCAAATTGCAGTCCCTTTTCGTACATGCCTTTCCCGATGGCGGCCTTTGCCATTTCGAAGTATCCCTGCCACGATCGCGGTGACAGCGAAACCCCACGTTGCGAGGCATCCATGGCATCATCGTAGCGTCCTTCGTGGTTATAAACCACTCCCAGCGCCATGTATGCCGCGCTATCGCTGGGATCGCGATGAATCGCCTGTTGCAGCGACTCCTCTGCATCCGCCAGCTGTAGCTCGTCCATCTCGATGATGCCGCGCAAAGTGAGAGCAGCAGCGAACTCGGGAGCAATCAACAACGCGTTATCCAGGAACCGCGTGGCCTCGGTGGTCTTTCCGGCTACAAATGCCTGGCGCGCCTTGCGATATTCCTTCTGCGCCCGCTCGGGGACGAGCATCTGCGCCACGGAAACGGTGGCCGCTGCCCCATATGTCGCATCAGCATTCGCCGGCAGACGCAGCTCGAGCTTGGGGCGTCCCAGCTGCACTGTCACCTGATCGCTGACCTGCACATCACCCGACTCCGCCACCACTTCGTAGCTGCCTTTGGGAATGTTGTAAAGTGCGAAGGTACCGTCTGGTTGGGTGTAAGTCACTGTCAGCGGAGAAGAAGAGTTCGGGGCATGCAGCTCCACACGCGCATCCGATGCGGGCTTGCCGTCGGCGCCGAGGACCTGGCCTTCCAGGCCGCTTGGCGTGAGGGTGCTGGCGTCGACGCCGGCCGAAGCTGGCGAATCTTGAGCATTGAGAACCGCAGTCAGGAAAAGAGAGAGCAACAGTGTTGCCGCCGGGGCCCAGGGAGCCATACAGTCCGCCTGCTCGCTGAATTTCTGCGAGGTGTTGTCCCGTGTTCCGCTTCTGGCGGCGGATTCCGGGGAGCGCCGCGCTTGACACAACGTGGGTAGCACGTTGCGCTGTTTCCTGAGATGAAGGATTTCGGCAAGAGTTGGCCGATGCGTTCCGCGGCTAGCAAAAATATTTGCTTTGTAACGGAAGCAACTCTGATGGCTTTTGATCGGGCAAGATAATTCCATGAACGCAAATAAATCGGTGGTCATTCATCCTGCCCGCAACCTTCTGGGAAGTTTGCGCGTTCCGGGCGACAAATCCATATCGCATCGCTATGCCATGCTGGCCGGACTGGCCGCCGGACGCTCCCGGCTGGAGAATTTTGCACCCGGCGCCGACTGTGCCAGCACTCTGGGCTGCATGCGCGCTCTAGGCTGCGAGGTCGAGCGCGATGAGCAAGGCGCCGTGACCATATCCGGGATGGGGCCGCAGCTGCGTCAGGCGGCCGCGGCGCTCGACTGCGGCAATTCTGGTTCGACTATGCGCATGTTGTCGGGCATTGTGGCGGCGCAGGATTTTTCGAGCGAGCTGATTGGCGATGCGTCGCTTTCGCGGCGACCGATGAAACGCATCATGGAACCACTGACGCGGATGGGCGCACGGATTCAGGCAGGGGAAGGAGATCGTGCGCCACTGCGCATTACGGGCAGCAGGCTGCATGGCATCGAATACCGGCCAGCGGTTGCCAGCGCGCAGGTGAAGACGTCTGTGTTGTTCGCCGGGCTGCTAGCCGAGGGGACGACCGTTGTGGAGGAGCCGGCGCGTACTCGCGATCACGGCGAGCTGGCGTTGCGCGCCTTTGGCGCCGAGGTCGAGCGTACACGAACCACCGTCAGCATCGCAGGCGGACAGACACTGCACCCGCTGGACAGCTACGTTCCCGGCGACATCTCCTCGGCGGCGTTCTTCCTGTGCGCGGCATCAATTTTTCCCGAGTCGAATCTGGTAATCGATGGCGTGCTGCTGAATCCGACACGCTCGGCGTTGCTTGATGTGCTGGCGGCGATGGGCAGCCGCACCTCCATGGTGCGGGTTGAGGAGCAACACGGCGAGCTGGTGGGAACCATCGCGCTGGTTCCGGGACAGGGAAGGCATGTGTTGATCGAGGGCGCGTTGACGGCGTTGCTGATCGACGAGCTTCCGGTGCTGGCCGCGGTCGCCCCCTACACTGTGGGAGGTATCGAGGTGCGCGATGCGGGCGAGCTGCGCGTGAAGGAGTCTGATCGCCTCAGCGCGGTTACGCAAAATCTTGAGGCTATGGGCGCGCAAGTGGAGCAGACTGCCGATGGCTGGCGCATTCCGGGCGGCCAGCGTCTGCATGGCGCTACGATCGAGAGCTTCGACGATCATCGCATCGCGATGGCGTTCGCAATTGCGGCATTGCACGCCGAGGGCGATACGCTGATCAAGGACGCGCAATACGTCGATATTTCCTATCCGGCATTTTTTGAGGATTTGGAGAAGCTAGTGGAGCGGTAGGGGCTGAAGCCCTTTGTTTTTTAGGGAGCGGCGTACGGCGCAGCTGAAGCTGCGCCCCTTCAAATCGTCAGAAGCGAGTATCGCAGGCGTCGGGTTCCTCGACTCCGCTGCGGTGCGCTCGGGATGACAACCGCAGGTCCCTCAGCTGCGCTCGGGATGACAGACAGTGAAGGGCCGTCGTTGGCGTCCCCCATTACTGTGACGTCAGGTATTCCACTGCTTCCTCAATTGCCGACACCTGGATCTCGGGCATCCCCGCGACCTTCAGCGATTCATTCAACTTCGCCAGGTCGCCCATCTTCAGCTGCGCCCACTGTGCGATGCCGGGCTTCGCTGCCTGAGCGGCTTCGTGATACAGCTCGATGGCCTGCGATGGCGCGGTGCGATCGCCGCCTTCCACCACGCGCAGCGCAGCCGACAATCCTGTGCTGGCCGCCTCCAGCCCGATGATCGAACCCGGCGGCGCGCCCTTGTCGCCTCGCTCAATTTTCTCGATCGCGCTTTCCACCGTCGTTACCTGAGCCAGAATCGCGGCATCTTTGCCGGCGAGCTTCGGCTTCAACTCTCCCAGGTGCTTCTTCACCGCGCCGATTTCGGCCAGCGCCCGGCGACTGCTGCGGACTTCGCCGAAAATCTCCAGCCCCAACCGCAGCTGCTCATCCAGTTCGGCGTGCGTGATGGCGGAGCGCGGGTCCATCTCGATCTTCAGAGGCTGGGTTAAGGCGTTGCCGTCGACAATCAACTTCACCTGATAATTTCCCGGCACCACCAGCGGCCCGTGGGGAGCGCCGTAGCCTTCGTCTTCTTCGATCTCGTCATTGCCGCCGGAACTTGCCCAGCGCAAATCCCACACAAAGCGATGCGCGCCAGCGGCGTTTTCCAGCACAATCGGCTTGGGTATCCAGCGCTCGGCAATCGCCATCGGGGGATGATGCGCGGCCGGCTTCTTCGCTCCGGCAGTAAAACGGCGCACCAGTTTTCCGCTGGGATCAAAGATTTCCAACTTGACGTCTTTGCCGGCGGCGTTCAGGTAGTAGTCGAGAATGGCGCCGCTGGGCGGATTCTTCGCCGTGGGTTCTTCCGGCGGTAGCGGCGAGCCGAGAAAAACATCGTTGTCGATGCGAACGGTCGTCTCCGGCTTGTAGAGCTGCGCCGCCGGCGGTTGCGTATCGACCTGCCGCAGCAGCGTGATGTCATCCATGATCCAGAACGAGCGGCCGTAAGTGGCGATGACCAGATCGTCGCCGTGGATGGTGAGGTCGCGAATCGAGGTGACCGGCAAATTCAGCTGGAGCGGCTGCCAATGATCGCCGTCATCGAACGAAACGTACACCCCGAGCTCCGTGCCGGCGAAAAGCAGCCCCTTGCGCGCAATGTCTTCGCGGATGGCATTGACATACGAGCTGTCGCCGATGCCGCTGACAATCGGCTGCCAGGTTTTGCCGTAGTCGCGGGTGCGATAGATGTAGGGCTTCTGATCATCCAACCGATGCCGATCGACGGCCACGTACGCCACAGCCGGGTCGAAGCGCGAAGCTTCAATCATCGCGATCTTGCTCCAGTCGCTCAGGCCAGGAGGCGTCACGTCCTGCCAACTTTTGCCACCATCGCGCGTGAGGTGCAGCAGGCCAGTGTCGCTGCCCGCCCAAATCTCATTTGCCTTCAGCGGTGACGGAGCGATGCTGAATACGACGCCGTAGCCGCGCTGCTTAGAGTTTTCGACGGTCGCCGGCCCGGAGCGCTTGTCGCCCGCAACACTCGGCAACGCGCCGGTGAGGTCGGGGCTGATCTCTTTCCAATGCAGGCCGCCGTCGGTGGTCTTCATGACGAATTGCGTGCCCAGGTAGAGCGCGTTCTTCTCGGCCGCCGACGGCACCAGCACCGGCGTCCAGGTATCGCGATACTTGCGTTGATTGATCTCGCTGCCGAAGTTGGGCATGGGCCACGGCGTGATGTCCTGGCTCAAGGAGGTTCGACGGTCCCAACGAATCACACTGCCGTAAACGCCACTGGCGTAAAGAACGTTGGGGTCGCTGGGGTCGGGCACAATCCAGCCACTCTCGCCGCCGCCGACCATGTACCAGTCGCGTCCGGTGATCTGCCCGTGATCGGTGCGGCTAGGAACGGCGATGCTTCCGGTATCCTGCTGCGCGCCGTACACGTGATAAGGAAACTCGTTGTCGGTGATGACGTGATAGAGCTGCGCGGTCGGTTGATTGAACCACGACGACCACGTCTGTCCGCGATTCACGCTGATGGTCGTGCCCTGATCGGTGCCCAGGATGAGGTGCGTCGAATCTTTGGGATCGACCCAGAGCTGGTGATAGTCATCGCCGCCGGGCGCGCCGCGCACAATCGAGATAGTCTTGCCGCCGTCGGTCGAGCTGTAGAGCGCGATGTTCGGCATGTAAATAACGTCAGGGTTATTGGGATCGACGGTGATGCCCATGAAGTACCAGCCGCGGCTGGTGATGCGCGGATCGCCATTGGCCAGCATCCAGGTGTTGCCGCCATCGTCGGAGCGATACAAGCCGGACTTCTTGCCTGCCTCCATCAAGGCGTAAACGCGCTTGCCGTCGGGTGAGACCGCAACGCCTACGCGGCCCCAGTCGCCATCGGGAAGGCCGCTGCCCGTGAGCTGCGTCCAAGTCGCGCCGCTGTCGGTCGAGTGATACAGCCCGCCGCCCGTTTGCAGCGGAGCATAGGTGCTCCAAGGCGGACGATGCGTGTTCCAGGTGCCGGCGTAGAGAATGTTCGGGCTGGCGGCCGCAATGGCGAGATCGGAGATGCCGGTGCTCGGGCCTTTATCCAGTACGTGGGTCCAGGTCGAGCCGCCGTCGGTCGACTTGAATACGCCGCGCTCGCTGTTAGGGCCGTAGGCATGACCGAGCGCGCCCACGTACACGATGTCCGCGTTCGTGGGATCGACGACGATGCGGCTGATCTGGCGAGAATCGCGCAGGCCGACATTTTTCCAGGTCTGGCCGGCGTCGGTGGACTTGTAAACTCCGTCGCCTGAGCTGAGTGCGGAGCGAATATCGGATTCGCCGCTGCCTGCATAAAGAACGTTAGGATTCGAAGGCGCAACTTCCAGCGCGCCGATCGAGGCGATGGGCTGGCCGTCGAAAACCGGCTGCCAGGTGATGCCGGCGTCGATGGTCTTCCACACGCCGCCGTCGACCGAGCCGAAGTAGAAGACGGCTCCGCCTCCGGGCACGCCGGTAACAGCGACGGCGCGGCCTCCGCGGAACGGGCCGATCAGCCGCCACCGCAGGCCGCTCAGAAGTTCCGGTGCGATGGTTTGCGCCGGCACGGCGTTGTTCAGAAATAGCGACCCGAAAATAATGACAATCGAAGAGAAGAAACGTCTTACCTTGTGACTCAATCGGTGGTCCTCTACCCTGCAAAGATCGGTGCGAATAGATTACACTTTCGCGAGGCCCGCGAGGCGCGGGCGAGGCTGACAAGTGGGTTTAGCCGCGGCGGGACGGGACAGACGGCCGCGTGTGTCTTGTAGCAAGGCACGACTTTACAAGCTGATGAGAACCAGGGTTCGCAACGTTTGTTAGAGCTGGCCTTCAGGCCAGCGTCTAAGCCTTTAATCCGATTGGGAGTCGGCTTTCAGCCGACGGCATATTTCGTCTTTGCTAAAAAAATTGGATATGAATGCTTCTGCCGCCGGCTAAAGCCGGCTCGGGTCAATAACAAGAGGCTTGAACGCCGGCCTAGGCCGGCTCTACCGGGGAACCTGTAGGAATGGATTATTTGGTGATAAATTAATGATGCCGAAATCACGGGCCGCTCTGGCCCTCCTCTTACTTCTTTTGCTCTCGACTTTTTCTTCCCAGCTCGTGGCGCAAGCCGTCAACACCAACCTCCTCACCGAAATGAAGTGGCGCAATATTGGGCCGTTTCGCGGCGGACGTACTCGCGCTGTCTCGGGTGTGCCTAGCCAGCCTAACGTGTTCTATGCGGGCGCGGTGAACGGCGGCGTCTGGAAGACTACCGACTTTGGACGTACCTGGCAGCCCATCTTCGATCAGCAGCCAACTGGCTCGATCGGCGCTTTAGAAGTTGCGCCCTCGAATCCCAACATCATCTACGTGGCCAGTGGCGAAGGCCTGCATCGTCCCGACTTGTCGGTGGGCGACGGGATCTACAAGTCGACCGACGCAGGCGCGACCTGGAAGCATCTGGGCCTGCGTGACGGCCAGCAGGTTTCTGAACTCGCCATCGATCCGCACGACGCAAACCGCGTGTTTGTTGCCGTGGTCGGACATCCCTATGGCCCGAACACCGAGCGCGGCATCTTCCGTTCGACCGACGGCGGGCAGACGTTCGAGCGCGTTCTTTATAAAGACGAAAACACGGGCGGCAGCGACGTAAAAATCGATCCGGCGAACCCGAATATCGTGTATGCCACATTGTGGGAGGCGCGCGAAGGACCGTGGGAAAACGGCGGCTGGAACGGTACCGGGGCGGGCATCTTCAAGTCGACCGACGGCGGCACCGCCTGGAAGCAGCTTTCCGGCGGCCCGCCCAATGGCATGGTGCAGGCGTATATCTCGATTGCACGCAGCAATCCCAAGAGGCTGTTTGCCGTGGTCGCCCTGAAGGACACGGTTGAGTTCTACCGCTCCGAAGATGCAGGCGAGACTTGGGCGACGGTGACGACCGATCCTCGGCCGCGAGTGCGCATTGGCGGCGGTGGCGATCTGCCGATTGCCGCCATCGATCCCAACAATCCTGATGTCATTATCGTGGCTAGCATCGTGACCTGGAAGTCGATGGACGGCGGCAAAACCTGGAAGGCGCTGCGCGGCGCGCCCGGCGGCGACGACTATCAGAATGTGTGGATCAGCCCTAACGATTCCAACACCATCATTCTCACCAGCGACCAGGGTGCCATCATCACGGTGAATGGCGGGCAGACCTGGAGCTCGTGGTACAACCAGCCGACGGCGCAGCTTTATCACGTTAACGCCGACAACGCGTTTCCGTATCGCCTGTGCGCCGGGCAGCAGGAGAGCGGCTCGGTCTGCATCGCCAGCCGCGGCAATGACGGCGAGATCACTTTTCGCGACTGGCATCCCGTGGCCGCCGAAGAATATGGCTACGTCGTTCCCGACCCGCTGGATGCGGACATCATTTACGGCGGCAAGCTGACGCGCTACGACCGGCGCACCACGCAGGCGCAGAACATTTTGCCAATGCCGCTGGGCGGCCCTGACTTCCGCGTGATCCGCACCGAGCCCATTGTCTTCTCGCCCTTCAATCCGCACCGCATGTATTTTGCAGCGAACACCCTATGGATGACCGACGATGCCGGCAACAGCTGGAAGCAGATCAGCTCGGACCTGACACGCAAGACGTTTGAGATTCCGGCCACGGTGGGAATTTTCAAGTCTGAAGCGTCGGCGCAGCCCAAGCAGCGCGGCGTGATCTACGCAGTGGCGCCATCGTCCCTCGACGTCAATCGCATATGGGCGGGCACCGACGACGGCCTGATCTGGCTGACCACCGATGGCGGCAAGAATTGGAACGACATTACGCCGCCGCAGCTTTCGGCTTGGCAGAAAGTTTCGGTTATCGAGGCCAGCCACAGCGATCCGCAGACAGCGTACGCGGCGATCAACACTTTGCGGCTCGACGATCTACGGCCGCACATCTATCGCACGCGCGACTCGGGCAAGACGTGGACTGAGATTGTCAATGGCATTCCGGCGAACGAAAACGTCAACGCGGTGCGTGAGGATCCCAAGCGCAAGGGTCTGCTGTTCGCCGGCACGGAGCGCGCGGTATACGTTTCGTTCGACGATGGCGATCACTGGCAATCGCTGCGGCTGAATATGCCCGCGACGTCGGTGCGCGATGTGCTCATCAAGGACGATGACCTGGCGGTGGCGACGCACGGACGCGGTTTCTGGATCCTGGACGACATCACACCGCTGCGCCAACTGGACGACAAGGTACTTGCCGGCAACGCTTATTTGTTTGCGCCGGAGCTGGCGTATCGCGTCCGCTGGAACACGAATACGGACACGCCGCTGCCTCCGGATGTGCCGGCAGGGCAGAATCCGCCGGACGGCGCTATCTTCAACTATTACTTGAAGTCTTCGCCCTCGCAGCCGGTGACACTGGAAGTTGTAGACGAGGGCGGCAAGGTGGTTCGACGCTTTTCCAGCGCCGATCCGGTGCCTCCGCCGGATCCGCAGCTGAACATTCCGTCGTACTGGCTGCGGCCGGTGGAGAGGCTGTCGAACGCCGCCGGATTCCATCGCTTCGTATGGGACATGCACCTCGCGCCTGTGCCGGGCATCAAGCCGGAATATCCGATCTCGGCGGTGGACGACAATACGCCGCCGGCGCCGAACTCGCCGTGGATCCTGCCGGGACAATACCGCGTGGTGCTGACCGTCGAAGGGCAGAAGTACATTCGGCCGCTGACGGTCGAGATGGATCCCCGGGTGAAGACGTCGCTGTCCGACTTGCAGAAGCAGTTCGATTTGTCGCAGCAGGTGTATCAGAGTGTGTTGTCGCTACAGCCGGTGGTCGAGCAGGCGGCAGCGGCGCGAACGCAACTCAACGCAATGCGCGCAAAGTCGACCGGAACAGAGGCAGCCAAGCTTGAGGAAGTCAGCAAGCAGTTGGCGACGCTCGAAGGCGGCGGCCGGCGGCGGCGCGGTGGTCCGGTAACCGAGAGCCTGACCAGCGTGCGCGACTCGCTGCTGCAGATCTTCACCATCTTGCAGGAAGTTGACGCACCGCCCACGACGCAAGCGACCGCGAGCGCGCAAAAGCTCCAGCAATCCACCACTGCGTTGATAGCAGAGTGGAAGCAGTTTCAGCAGGCAGAGCTGGCGCCGCTGAAGATTCAGCCGTAGGCGGACGCGGGCGTGATTGGTCGAGCGGCGGCGGTTCGGCGATGTAGAACAGTCGCGCCATAGCGCTTACAAGAAGTTGATGAGGTTGCACGATGAGCAGCATGGGAACTATGTCGCCACTTAATCGCGCGAAAGAGTTTGCCGAGCGACTGGGGATTGGCGTGCCGATACTGCTGGCGCCCATGGCAGGAGCGTGTCCTCCTTCGCTGTCGATCGCGGTCGCGGATGCAGGCGGAATGGGCGGGTGCGGGGCGCTGCTAATGCAGCCGCAAGAAATCAAAGCGTGGGCTGCGGAGGTGCGGCAACACGGTGACGCGGCATTTCAAATCAACCTGTGGATTCCCGAACCGCCTCCGGTCCGCGATGCAGAGTTAGAGAAACGGCAGCGGGAATTCCTGGGGAATTGGGGCCCGGCAGTTCCGGCCGAGGCTGGCGACATCAAGATGCCTGACTTCGACGCGCAATGCCAGGCGATTTTGGATGTGAAGCCAAAGGCAGTTTCGTCGATCATGGGCGTGTTACCGCCGGCCCTAGTGGCGGAGCTGACGAAACAAGGGATTCTTTGGTTCGCGACAGCTACTACCACCGCAGAAGCCAAGCTGGCGGATGCCGCTGGGGCTGACGCCATCATCGCGCAAGGAATGGAAGCGGGCGGGCATCGCGGGGCGTTTCACGCCGAGGACGCCGCGCAACACTTGGTCGGGCTCATGGCATTGGTTCCTCAGATCGCCGATGCAGTGAAAGTTCCGGTCATTGCCGCGGGCGCAATCGCCGATGGTCGTGCCGTGGCTGCTGCGCTGATTTTGGGCGCTAGCGCCGTGCAGATCGGAACCGGATTCCTGCGTTGTCCGGAGGCGAAGATGCATCCGGCATATGCTGCCCGACTGGCCCAGACGGAAGCGCACGAAACCATGTTGACTCGCGCCTTCAGCGGCCGGCCCGGACGCGCCGCTGCCACCAAGTATGTGCGAGCGGCTGCGGCCCTGGATGCTCCGCCGTCAGCGCCTTATCCTGTGCAACGCGGACTCACCCGCGCCATGCGAGACGACGCGCAGAAGACCGGCGATGTCGAGCGAATGCAGTTGTGGGCGGGGCAAGCCGCGAAGCACGCGAGCGATCAGCCCGCTGGTGTGGTGACACGGCGACTGTGGGAAGAGGCGTCGCAACTGTTGCGCTAGTTTCCGCGCCGCGCTGCGATGGTTTCGGCATCCCGTTGGAATGGCGCTTCCATGTGTCAGGCTCGGTCTATTTCAGCAGAGACTCGGTGATTGCCAGCCATTCCTTCTCCAGCGGGTCGCTGGCGGGAATCTTGTCGGCGCGACGATACCAATAGCCGGCGTTGGACGAGTCACCTTCCTTGCGATGCAGATAAGCATGAACCCACGCGCCTGCGGGCCCTTCGTCTTCCTGGGCCGCTTCATGCGCCCGCTTCCAGTCTCCTTTTGCATCCCACCACAGGCCAGCCAAGGCTGGAGTCAGGTCGCGCGGCGGGTCCTCGCGTTCGAGCGAATCGCGAAATTGTTGCGTGGTCATACAGGGTAGGGTAAGGCAATGGCGGCGGTGGTGTACAGGGTTGAGAGGGTTAAGAGATGGTGAAAACGTTGGTTGGCGGGTTCACCGCTGAGGTGAGTGAAGCGGCTTATGCTGGTGGTTGCGGCGGGAATAGGGGTCCTTCGACTCCGCTCAGGATGACAGCGGGGAAGGACGATCGGATGGTGGGTTCGGGATGGCTGAACGAAGACGAGAAAAGCAGATATCTCGCGAGCTGAAGCCCGCTCGTGATGACAATTCCCAAATGTTGAAGCGCCCCTTCTACCAAACAATGCAATTGTTTAGGCTTTGCGTTGCTTACTGACTGCTGGTGCTGACTGGTGCGGGGTCGCCTACGAAGTCCACGTTTGGCTTGTGCGGAATGATGCCGGCGGCGTAGCCCATGTCCAGCAGCTTGGCGATGGCTTCGCGGCCATCCTTGCCGTAGTCGAGCGTGCGCTCGTTGACGTACATTCCGACAAACTTGTCGGCCATCTGCGGCTCCAGATCGCGGGCGAACTGCATGGCGTACTGCAGCGCTTCCTCGCGGTTGTCCAGCGCATACTTAATGCTGTCTTTCAGCGCGGTGCAGCAGGCGGCCATCAACTCCGGACCAAGATCGCGGCGGATCACGTTGCCGCCGAGCGGCAGCGGCAAGCCGGTCTTGTCGCGCCACCACTTGCCCATGTCGAGAATCTTGTGCAGCCCAACTTTGTTAAAGGTGAGCTGGCCTTCGTGGATGATCAGTCCCGCCTCGTACTTGCCTTCGAGCACTTTGGGAATGATGTTGTCGAAAGGAACGACCTCGGTGACGATGTCGGGCGCGAACAGCTTGAGCGCCAGATACGCGGTGGTCATGGTGCCGGGCACAGCGATTTTATGCTGCGTGATCTCTTCCAGCGGAATGTTGCGCGAGGCAACGATCATGGGGCCATAGCCTTCGCCCACGCTACCACCGCTGGGCATCAGCGCGTACTTGTCCTGAACGTAAGGATAGGCGTGAAATGAGATGGCCGTGATGTCGTAGAAGCCTTCCATCGCCTTGCGATTCAGGGTTTCGATGTCGCACAGCGTGTGGGTGAACTTCACATCCGGTATGCGCACCTTGTTGGTGGCCATGCCGTAAAACATGAACGCATCGTCGGAGTCCGGACTGTGCGCCACTTTAATTTCGCGAATATTTGACGGGCTACGGGTCATAGAAACGGCAGCTTCCAGGCGAACGTCAATTGATACGAGGCGCGATACTCACGCCCAGGTTGCAAATCAGCCGAAGCGGATTACAGGCTGCGGCGCAAACGAAGTGAAGCCGCTGCCGAAACCAACACCTTCGACACTTCAGCAAACAGGAACGGATACAGCCCAAAGAACGCGGCCTGCTTCCAGCTGTGGGTGACAATCGCCAGCCAGCTGATGCCGCCGGCAAACAGAATCGTTTCGGCGATGACGGCAGCCACGGTGTTACGAACGAAGCTGGGATTTCCGCGTTCGACAATCCATCCGGCGACAAACGCGATCACCGGATAGGCCCACAGATATCCCGCAGTCGGGCCGATTAATTGCGCAATGCTGCCGGGACCCGTGGAGGCGAAGACAGGAAGGCCCATGGCGCCCCATCCCAGATACAAGGCTGCGGCGGCGAATCCGCGACGGCTTCCCAGGGTGAGGCCAACCAGCAACACCCCAAAGTTCGCCAACGTGAGCGGCACCGGGGTGAAGGGAAGCGGCAACATGATGCGGGCGCACACCGCGATCACCGCACTGGCAGAAATCACCAGCACCGTATTCTTCAATAGACTGACGGGCTGCTCGGCTACCTGGCTGTCAAGAATATGGATTGTGGCTTTCGACATGAGTTCCTCGCGGAATGACAAGACTAATTTAACGATCTTTATCCGGCAGTGCTCTGCGTCACAACCTTAACTGATCAGCCGAACCCGCCGGCTGGCTTCCTTTTGTAACTCCATCAAGTCCGACTGCGGGACTTGCGGCGAAGTCTGAAGCCCCGGTTCCATCCGATTCAAGCGGAGGGGTTGAAGGCCCGGGAGCCTGGCGAAGATGCCGCTTTACACGGAAGTGAATCGCCAAAACCACAGCTACGACGGCTACGGTGCAGAGCTCCAGAACCGAAAAGAAAACTTTGATGACCACTGAGATTCAGGATACCAGAATGGAGTGACTCCAGAATCGGTTTTCGGGCGACGACATCGGCGTGCAAGCCCGAGCTGCATGCGCGCTAGCGGCTGAGAATGTTGTAGGTCTGACCCAGCATGGAATCCACGCAAGCTGCCTTCAAGATGTTGCCGTCCGGCGAGATCGTGCCCGCACAGCGCCCGCTGGAGCGAGAGCCGTTCGTATACGCAGCGTTGTAGGTACTCTCAAACTGCAAGCCTCGTATGACGCCCGTGCCGCGAGACATACCGCCAACGCCGCTTGCGGTATAGGTGAAATTATTTCCGCGCTGCACGGTCTGATACGACACGCCCTGGGCATCATGCCAATAGCCGGTCAGGTTTATTTCGGGCTCGCGCGGCTGGACCGGGGCTTGGTTGGCCTCCTGATTAGCGTTTTGATTTGCGGCAGGCTCGGGCTGCGGTTGCCGTGCAGCGTTTGCAACCTGTCTCTCGGTCTGCTTAGTGCGCGCCGGCGGCTGCTCGTCTCCGATGTCAGCAGAATTCTCCGCCTCGGACACCATGAGGTCCACGCCGGTTCCGCTCTTCACCTTCTCGCCAGCTACAGGAAATTCCTGGATGACGGTGTTGCGCGGCACACCAGCCTTCGGTTTGCGCTCGATCGTCCCCACGTGTAACTGATGGTCAGCCAGCGACTGTCGCGCGTCGGGTAGCGACTCGCCAACCAGCGGCGGAACTTCAACCCCGGACTCCTGCGACAGGACCAGATCCACGCTCGATCCTGAATCGACGCCGGTGTTCGCCGGCGGCGACTGGCTGAGAACAACATTGGGCGCTTCGGATGAGTCTTCGCGCTTCTTGCTGCCGACATTTAGACGCAGGGCCGCCAGTTTGCTGGTCGCATCCTCCAGGGTGCTGCCGGCGAGGTTAGGAACCGTCACCTGCTTGGGAGCCATCGCGATGGCGATCACAATGAGGGCGACGATCACCGCAGCGATGATGCCGACGATCTTTCCCATCGATCTCTTTTTCGGCGGCGGGGGTGGCGGCGTAGAAACTGACACAACTCGCTGCGGCTCGGGTTGCTTTGGCTGCGCAACCTCAGGTTCCGGCGTCACCGCTGCGGCAGGGCCTGAGCCAGGCCGGTTTTGTTCCGTGCCCGGACCGCAAGCCTCGCCTACCATCGGCTTCAGGGCATTCACCAGAAGCTGCACATCGGAGCTCCAGCGCGGGTGCGTCAGCTCACATCCGTTGCGGTAAGCGAATTCCTTGAGGTCATCGGGCAGTTCTTCCGGCCGAGGCATGGTTGCGCCGCGCACCAGCACGGGAACTACGGGAATGTCGCGCTTCAAGGCCGACGCGGTTTCCAGGCGCACAAAATCCGAAGGGTCGTCCAAGCGGCGATTTCCTGCCGCATTCTTGGCGTCGACCCATCCCTTGCCGACCACGGCCAGCAGCACGCCGCAGGTCGCCACGCTGTCGTCGATGGCTTTGCGGAAATCACGGCCCACTTCAATGGCTGCCACATCCATGAAGACGGATTCTTCGCCGAAGACGGCCACCAGATCGTCGAACAGGCGCCCTGCTTCGCCCTCCGAGTCCTCACGACGGTAGCTGATGAAGATGGCGCGCATTCGGCATTCCTCCCCGGAGTAACATCACGTACAACTGGATGACAATCGATTGCGAGAGCCGGCGCTTAAAAAGCACAGCGCAACAAGTAAGGATCGTCGCGGATCAACCGTGCTGGAAATTTTCTTTGTTAGAGCGTGAGAGCCGGCGAGCCATCAGGCAAGTAAGGGTCTTGGCCGCCGCCGTCCGCGTGCCATGTACTGTAACGCTAATAAAATCAAATTGCCAAACGCGAAATTCGGCCTCGCGGAGCGGGTAGTATATTTTCTGCATGTCACCGCCGCTGGGCCCTTTGCTTCGACTCGTTTCATTACGCACCGTCGTGCCAACCCAGTCGGCACTCGCGGGCTCGAGCGGCAGTCCCTTAAAGCGGCGTAGAAGCGATCGCTCCGTCTTCGAACGCCGATTGTTCCTGACCCTGGCTGCGGTGGCCCTCATCTACGCATTTCTGGCTGGGCTGCGGACCCTGAAGGATTACGATCTGGGCTGGCAGCTGGCAACCGGCCGCTGGGTGGCGCAGCATCACCAGGTTCCCTCGGTTGACGTCTTCTCGTATACCGTGGCCGGCACGCCCTGGATTTATCCTGTCGGCTCCGGCCTCATCTTCTATTGGCTGTATTTACTGGGCGGATACGCGCTGCTTTCCTGGCTGGGAGCGGCGGCATGTTGCGCCACCGTAGCTCTGCTGCTGCGACGAGGATCGGCTATCACCGCAGCCATTGCGATCATCGCGGTGCCGCTGCTGGCGTGGCGCACCGCTCCGCGCTCCGACCTGTTCACCGTGGTGCTGTTCGCGGCGTTCTTGTCTTTGCTGTGGGAGAACTATCAGACCGGGCAGGCGAGACTTTGGCTGCTGCCGCTGCTGATGGCCGCGTGGGTGAATTTGCACCTCGGCTTTGCCGCCGGACTTGGCTTGCTGGTGATGTATGCAGTCACGGAACTGTTGGAGTGGCTCTCCAGTCCCGAGCGGCGCACGGCTGCGATGGCGCGGTTGCGGCGGGCGTCGCCGTGGTTGCTGCTGACATTCGTCGCGACCCTGGTGAATCCGTGGGGCTGGAACATCTACCGCGCCTTAGCCAGGCAAGAGCGGGTCAGCGCGCAGCACCAGGCGTTCTTTCTGGAGTGGAAGAGCGTGCCGCTCAGTTGGAATGCCATCAGCAACACAATGTCGTTCCGGCAGACGCTGGGAACGATCTACGTGTTGTTGGCGATCGCCGTTATCGCCGGAGCGATCGCCATCTTCCGCGATCGCCTGGGCGCGGGTATCTTGCTTCTGGGAGCGACGGTGCCGGCCGTACGTTACACCCGCATGGGTGCAGTCTTCGCCTGCGTCGCGGTCCTGGTTGGCGGATACGTTCTCTCGGCTGAGGTGCCCCCGTTGGCAGCCTCGCTGAAACAAGCAAAGCTGCGTCGGGCGCTGGCGGTCGCGTTCGCGACATTCTTCATCGCCATGGCCGGCCTGCGTTGCTTCGATCTGGTGACCAATCGCTACTATCTCGGCAACGTCGAAGAAAGTACATTCGGCGCCGGACTAGGCTGGTGGTTTCCGCAGCGCGCCGCGGAGTTCATTCAGCGCGAAGGCCTACCCGGTGAGGTCTTCAATACTTACACCGAGGGCGGCTACGTTACCTGGAGTCTCGGCCCCGAGCGACGCGATTATATCGACGGCCGCGGTATTCCGTTTGGAGTGGAGCGCATTGAGCGTGAGACCCAACTGCGGCAGAGCGCGCCCGATTCCGCGTTGTGGACGGACGAGGCCAGCCGCTACAATATCAACACGCTGCTCCTTCCAGTCGCGCGTTACCAGGGAATTCAGTTCACCCGGCTTAAGGATTTCTGCAACAGCAGAACTTGGGCTCCGGTTTATCTGGATGAGGTGTCGGCGGTGTTTGTACGTCGCACGCCGGAGAATGCGTCTGTCATTGCGCGCTTTCCAGTGAACTGCGCCACCGCGCCCTTGCCTGCGCAGGAGCCGGCTGGTACGAACGCCGCAGCCTTCAACACGTGGGCGAATGCTGCTCCCGTGCTGGCGGCGCTGGGCCGCAATCCGGAGGCGCTGCTGGCCACCGAAAAAGCGCTGGGCATCTTTCCCGACAGCGCCTTCCTGCACTGGTTGCGCGCACGCCTGCTGGCGTCCGAAGGACGTCTCGACGAATCGGAGCAGGAGTATCTGCGAGCCATCGCCATCCATCCCGATGCAGTGACCTGGTCGTCTCTGGCCGAGTCGTACCGCAGACGCGGCCTGTTTAGCGCCGCCGAAGATGCCGACCAGCATGCCGCGGATTACGCGACCAAGCCGTAAGAGGCTACCGCCGGCTCCGCAATATCGCAGCCCGCGACCGGATTTCGATACGTCATTCCACGCCAGAAATTCCACGTTTGCGATAGGAGTAAAACGACGCAAATATGATGTAGACCGCCTCCGCTGAATTCATCTATTCTCTTTCTCTCACCGACTAAAATTCCTAGCCCTTTCGATGAATGAATGGGAGATTGCTGTGTTTTATCTGAAGCGGAACCGAATCATCCGTGGGTTGTGTTCCCATAGTTGGTGCTTGCTTTTGTTCCTGCTGCCAGTCGCGAACCAAAGTGCCCTGGGGCAGAATCTGTTTGGGGTAGGGCATAGCTGCCAGGGGCGATTGAACTCTATTAGCGATGCTGGCGACGCGAATTTTTCCGACGATTCCTGTCGTCCACTTTCCGTAGCCGACATTTCTAAGGACAACGATCGGTCCAGCGCGGAATCCTCTTCGGCAGCAAGTTCTGCGGCCGTGGTACTCGCCAAACCACTTCCTCCGGCGGAGAAGTTTCACTTCTGGCCGGCAATGCTTCAATCACTGGAGTTCACGGTATCCAGCGACGCGTTTCGGGTAGCCACCGATTCCGGATTGCAGTACAACCTTGAGCACTTGTCGTATTTCCACGATTGGTTCGCATCGTACGGCGGGTATAACCTGCATCGCTGGGCAGATGGAGACGACTTCATCGTGAATGATGTTGGCCATCCGCTACAGGGCGCTGTATTTAGTCGAATCTTTTTTCAGAATAGTCCGCGCGGCCGCCGGGCGGTCATCGGGAAGAATCGCGATTACTGGATAACCAGACTGGAATCGGTAGCCTGGTCGGCGGCATGGGAGGCGCAATGGAAGGTCGGACCTTTCAGTGAAACTTCCATCGGAAATGCCGGCGGCTTTATCTACCTGCCGGGCTGCGGCTACAAGGCCTCCTGCTTAACTGACCCGCCGAAAGGCGTCCACAAACCGCCAACCAACAATACTGGACTCAGCGACTGGATCTTGACTCCGTGGGGCGGCATGTTATGGGTGATGGGCGAGGACACTCTGGAAAAATACGTTGTGGTACCCGTCGCCCGAAATCACAAAATCCTCGGGGGCAGAGTTCTGCGTGCCGTGCTGGAGCCCAGCAAGGATTGGGCGGCGCTCTTCATGGGCAAGCTAGTGTGGCAGCTGCCTAACGAAAATAATAATTTCGTGATGCCGGTGAAGAAGCCGAAAGCTCAGGACGAAGACAAAATCCTTCCAGCCCTTGATCACTGGGAAATCGGCACGCAGTACACAAACATCAGCTTGCCGGTGGTCAACCAGAACTGTCTCGGCTGTCGCCAGAACTTTTCCGGAGTAGGCTTCAACTTCGTCTGGAATCCCACCCGTATCTTTGGATTGGACAACTCGTTCAACATTCTTCCCGGCCAAGGTGGCGCGCGTCCCATGGCCGAAGGTTTGTTTGGAGCTAGGATGGGCAAGCGCTGGCAAAATTGGGGTGTATTCGCCAAGGTGCGGCCCGGCTTCATCTACTACGAAGACGCCGTGCAACAGCTAGGTGACGCGAAGACCAGCGAGCTCACCCGCTTCGCGACGGATTTCGGCGCGGTAGCTGAGATTTATCCCAACCGCAATTCGACGTTTCGTTTCGATGTAGGAACCACGCTGGTACGCTATCTCACCGATCGCACCAACACGGTGACCGTCTCCCACTTTGGCAGTCTCTTGTCGGATGACATCATCGTGACGCAGGGAAACTTTCAGATGTCGACCGCCTATGTGTACCGCTTCTGAAATGTGAGTCGACGTGCTCGATCAGCGAGACATCGGCTTCGTACATCAGTTCGCGGGCCCAGAAAATAGCAGCAGATTTCCATCCGGATCTTTGATGACGAAAGTCTTAGCGCCCCAAGGCTGCCTCTTCAGCTTCTGGTGAAAAGTAATGCCAACCGCCTGAAACTCAAGAAACAGAAGCTTAATCTCGTCGGCGGTGGCGACGGTCAAAGATGCCGACAATAGTTCCTCACGAGCGCGGACCATCGATTCGGTCACGGACTTCGCGACTAACCTAAGATTCAGACGTACCCCGTCGCGGCCTACCTGTGCATAGTAGGGTGGGCTGCCGTAACTGAATACAACCGAAAAGCCCAGGTTCTTACCGAAGAAGTCGCATGATCTTTTCATATCGGCGACGAACAGTTGCGGCTCGGCGGCGACGATCGTCGCTCTGGAAGGCGAAGGTTTCAGCTCGCGGGATGCAGTGGAAAGCCCTGTCTTCAAGGCTTGCCAACTCTCGAAGCCATGTTGTCTCGCGACCATTTCCTGCGCGTCGCCGAGCTGGAAATTCGCTGCCAGAATTTCTGTGTCGGGAACATTCAGGAAGCGTGGCAGAAACTCGCGAATCTGTGCGGCGACAGGATAGTGCCGTTCGCGGTGCCATCGCAAAATCAGCCTGGCTTGTTTCTTGGGGTTTTCGAGATCGGGTATATAGGCCTCCACGAAGAGATCGTGTAGGTGGGCATTGCCCTTCGGCGGTTGCCGATGCACCCTACATGCGCCGCCCGCGTCGGAGGGCCGCCAGGTCGGGATAGAGCCGACCTGCATTGCTATTCTGGTCGGCTACAAAGCCGTCCAGCGAGATTGTTATTCCGCCTGGCCGCGGCCATTTGAATACTAGATTTGCAACTTCAGACTCTCCCATTGGATACGCCGCTGCCCATTTCGGGGATAATCCTTTTAAGACGCGAGTCGGACACGGAGCAAACAATTGGCTAAAGTAATTGTCGGTTTCACGAGCAGTAGCGAAACAAGGAAGCCGGATGGACTAGCTTTCACGACTTCAGCGAACGCTACTCCTGCCTCTCAGACGCGTGCTGCAGGCGTTGCGCTTTGTGAAAGCATTCAAGTGCGTGAGTTGCATCCCCAAGATCACCGTATGCATGGCCGAGATTCACCAGCATCTGTGCATTCATTTTATTGTCACCGGAGATAGCCAGAGCGCGTCGATAATAGACGACTGCCTCTTTTAGTTGTCCACGACGCCGTTCGATTGTAGCCATATTACCGAACATCTCAGCATTCATCGCCAGGTCGTTCGAGACAGAAAGGGCCTGGCCGTAGTACTGCATTGCCCCCTCGAAGTTGTTGCGCCTCAGCTCTGCCGTCCCGAGGTCCATCATAAGACTGGAGTTTCTGGGTGACTCTGCCAGTGCTCGGCGCAAATAAGACACTGCCTCGTCGACGCGCCCGCTCCCCATCAGAAATGTTCCCAAACCTGCGTTAGAAGCCCAATTATTGGGAGAAATTTCTATCGAACGAGTCCAGAGGGCTTTTCCGTCCTTCCAATATCCCACCTGACGGTGGACCGCGACCAGGAGAATTGCAAGCACAGCCGTGCTTATGGTGGGCAAGATGGCACGCGGAAGCTTGAGTTTTACGGCGCACTCTGCCGCGCCCCAACATGTTATGACGAACAGGCCGACAAAGCTGAGATACGCATAGCGGTCGGCAACCGCCGCCACGTCGATTTGCTTTAGATTTATTGTCGGTACCATAGTACCGACAAACCATAGCCATCCAACAATCAGGTAGCGCTGAGATCGGTATCGCCACACGAGGCTGCTAATAGCGAGCATCAGAGCCAAGGCCGCCCCTACCTCGATCCAGCGCAGAGAGTATCCTGGGTGACCGTAACCGTAGGCCAGTCGCGTCGGCCAGAGGGCTTTTCCCAAATAAACGACATATGATCGGACAGCGGTACCCAAACGAATGAGCAAGGTATAGCTTTCAATGGTTTTCTTCTTGGCGGCGTGCATCGTGAGCAGTGCATCACCCAATGCGATGACCCACAAAGGCCATTTTTCCAGAACGAGGGTGAAAAACTTCCGCTCGGAGTAAATCGATGCGTCAAGGTCGCGCACGGCCGGCTCGTTCGTGCTGGCAAACATCCGATGCAATGGCCAGTAGTCCCACAGCAAAAGCACGAATGGCAGAGTTATGATCTGCGGCTTAGCCAGCAAGCCCAAGCCAAACAAAAATCCGACCCCTAACATGCGCCACGGCTTTGGTTTTCCTGCGTACCAACGATACGCTCCTAGGGCAAGGAAGAAGAACACGGCGCTCAGCAGCGTCTTTAGCTCGGAAATCCAAGCTACATTTTCGACGTTTATGGGATGTAGGGCGAACAAGGCCGCGACCATAAAGCTACGCCAAGTGAAGCCCGTAGTCCGCCTTAGCAGGCAGAATAAAATCAGCGTGTTCAGGAGGTGCAGATAAACATTCACCTCATGGTGTCTTCCGGCATCTAGTGCGAACAGGTGAACATTGATGCTGTGAGCAAGGAATGTAAGCGGATCATAGTTAAGCAGGAAAGAATGAGTAAAGGCCCACCTAATCGTTGCCCAATTCAGCGGCCCAAGGACACGTGGATTTTCGAAGACATAGCCATTGTCGTCCACATTGCTCAGAAACGCGTAATTGTGAACGGGATAGTATGCGGCGACGACCGCGAGGGCAAGGAAACCGTAGAGTAACAGCAGCTTCCAGTTACAGCCAGGGAGTCCCTTCCGTATGATCGGGCGCGTTTGGTCTGTAACCGCACCGGCATCGAAAGAATCCACCTCTATGCCGCTCACTCTTAACTCCGCAGAAGAATTTGGAAAGTATACGACGCAATGGGGAATGACACAACGATGGCGTATCCGCATGACAAAGGGTGCGAACTTAAAGACGTTCGGCTTCGCCAGTAATCTTCGTTAGCTTCTGTTGATGCCGAACCTATAACTTTCACGCAAAGCTGCCTCGTCAACCGTCGATACATGCGACGTCAAGAGTGATCTCGAAGTCGTGTGCCAAACGAAGGACGGTCGGTAACAGTGCTTTTGCAACCGTCATCCTTCGACTGGACGAGCTTTGCTCGCGGCGAGCCAGGGCAAGCTCCGGTAGGACTCGGCTACCACCCAGGCGCCGGCGGCCAGAGCCGCGGAAAGGATGGTCTCACTCCACTGGAATGTGTCTTTCGAGCCGGCCGCCACAATGGGTACCCACACCAGCAGCGTGAACATTCCGATCTCCCATGCTGAGAGGATTGCGGCCAGGCGAGCATACACTCCGATGAGCATCGCAACCCCCGCCACGACGAACGCTCCGCCGGTGAAATACACCCAAGCTACATGAAATGGCAGCCAGGCGGGCACGAGCGAGGCAGTCTGCTTCATATAGATAAAATGGGCTACGCCGAAGGGAATCAAGGCCACACCGTAAAGCCCCCTCGCGATGCGCAAGCCCATGTTCCCAGTGGCAAAAGGGACGCGTCGCGTGTCCCAGTCGTTGGCTAACCATACATAAAGTACCCAGGCGGCTGCCGCCAGCACTGAGATTTTGCAGGCTGCCCACCAGTAATCCACATTGAATGCGACGAACACACCCGGCACCCTTACCAGCAGCAACCAAAGCAAAAGATAGGCGAGCAGGGCACGGGAGGCGGATGCGGCTGTGCGCTGCCAGAACAGGCCTACGCCACATACCAGAGAGATGACGGCGCAGAGATAGGCGAGTGCGGGCGCAGCCTGGGGTATC
This sequence comes from uncultured Acidobacteriaceae bacterium, assembly GCA_963769235.1. Taxonomy (GTDB): domain Bacteria; phylum Acidobacteriota; class Terriglobia; order Terriglobales; family Acidobacteriaceae; genus Bog-257. The sequence goes on from CAVYKW010000003.1 coordinate 417,619, forward strand.
GGTTGCCACATGGACACGTAATCGCTTTTGATAAAGCCTAGAATTCCGGTGGCGATCATGGTTGCCGCAAAGACCGCCTGACCCACGCTTGCGATGCGCACCGCGCTACCCTCTGATGTTCCGGTTCATTACGTACATGTATCCCGTGTAGGCAACGTGCCGGTATTGTATCGGGAAACACGATACGATCTCGCGCCGTTCGCACCGGTTTGGTTACTTTCATAACATAAAGAGTGCGGATGCCCCGGCCTCACGCTGTTGGCAACGGGGACGGTGCGGCGGTGATGAAGATGCCCCCAAGTCTCAAACCTCTCGAGACTCGGACGGCCCGGCACCTCTCATAAGCGGCGGCATGGAAGAAACATGGGTCGTGCTGTTGAATGACCGGCTGCCTGTAGATTGGAGTCTTGTAGGTTGACATAGTAATGCCGGTGTCTAATATCGCAGAGGCTGCGAAGTAGGTACTTATCTGCAAGGAGAACCGCGATGCTGGCCGACCGCACGTGGAGTGTAAAGCTACTTGTGTTCTTTGTACTGGCCGCGTCCTTGGCCGCAGCGCAGGCGCCCCGCACCGGCGGAGCAACGATTGAAGGCCGCATCGTTAATCCGGCGCCCGATACAAAGATTCGCCTTAAGATCGTGCGCTCAACTCCGCTGGGACGCATCGACGGCTACATCGGGACCGTCGCGGCGGATGGCAGCTTCCGTTTCGACGATATTGCGCCGGGTAGCTATCGCCTCATCGCCGAAGCGCCCAACTATCTTCGTGCCGAGTTTGGCTCTTCCAATCCCGCCGCCCCCGGAACCGTCCTGCATATTAAAGTTGGCGACCGCCGTACCAACTTGCAACTCAGGTTTGTTCCTGATCCCCCGGTACTTTGCGGGCGCGTGGTCGATGCCGCAAGTCATCCGATCCAGGCCACGGTGGAAGCGTTCACCGTCTATGAAACCGGCGACGGTTTCCGTACCCGGCCAGAAGTCCCGGCGCAGATCACGGGTGCGGACGGCAAGTTTGCCTTCACCGGGCTGGTCGATCACGACAGCTACTTTCTGCGCGCCAACGGAGTGTGGTATCCGCGCACCAGGAATTATTCCGAGGCGCGAAGGATGGAAGCCGCCCCTGCCTCGCAATCGCGATGTAATGCCGTGATTCAAGCAGGAGGCGGCGACGATTGCGTGCGCTCGCAGATTCTCGGCACGATCCCTGGCAAGATGGCGTATCCTCTGCCGCAATACCGCGCGTCGCTGTATGCGGCGAACGCCGCAGGCGAGTTATTTCTTGTCGACAGCCATCCCTTGTATCGCCCGGACGGCTTCAATTTCGAGGTGAGCTGCGGCGGGAGCTACATCGCTATTGTGGAGAACGGCTGGGCGAATTGGCAGACGTTAGCGTCGCCTGTCTTCGACGTGACGCAGGCTCGCACGGTGGTTGGGACCGCGGTTGTCCAGCAGAACGAACTGGTCGCGTTCCTCAAGCCGCAGAAATTGGCCAAGGCGCTTGGCAGTTTACAGGTGAGCGTCAGGTTCGATGGCTTCGAACAAAAAGATGCTTGCCAGACGCAGGTTGGGCCTCAAGTCGGCGTGCACTTCGAAGAGGAACGGAACTCGCTGTTTGCCGGCCCGGACAAGCAGGGTCTCTTTAACTTTCACGAGCTGAAACCTGGGAACTACACCTTTGAAGACGAGAACATGGCGCACGGCGTGGCCTATCTGAGGTCCGTGACGCTCGATGGCAGTGCGGTGAAGGGCAGGGAATTCACCCTGTTGCCTGGTCAGAACGCCAAGCTCGAAGTTGTCTATGCAAACAATCCTGCCGGAGCGCCCGGACACTTGCCTGCCGGCCTCCTGACGCCGCATTACCTGCCGCCGGGAACGTATCCCGCGGCATCACTATCCGGAAAGGTCACAGGCGCTCACGAGCCCGGAGCGCCCGTCGTTCTGCGAGCGATACGTTTCAATTCCGTTAGTTCATTGCAGTACGAAGCTCCTGTTTCAATGGATGGACGCTTCGACTTCGATGCTGTCGATCCGGGAATTTATGTTTTGTCGACGAAACAGGATGGCGGCGACTACTTCGCCTACGGAGCTAAAGGTATCGAGCGCGAAGGCATGCCGATCACCTTGTTAGCGGGCCAGCACGAACGCGGGCTGACGGTCACGATACCGGCTGAGCGAGCGTCGAAGGAAAAGGATGCAGGTACCGGCGATCAGCGAATATTTCCTCAGACGACGGAACCGGAGGCGAAGCTCGCGGGAGAGCTACTGATTGATGGCAAGGCGCCTGATCCCGAACTCATCAAGAACTGGCAGCCGTCGCTGGTACGCTTTCAAGATCGCATGCCGCTGACCGCGAAGCTTAGGCCCGACGGACACTTCTCGTTCGACCAACTGGCTGAGGGTGATTACAACCTCTTCATGAGCTATGCGCCCAGCGATCGTTACCTGAAGTCGATCTCTTTGAACGGGAAGCTTCTCGACGGCGGACGGATTCATCTTGCCAAGGGTGAATCTGCGGTAGTGGTCGCCGACATGGCGACCGATGGAGCGTCGGGCGTTATGACCCCGGGCCAGACCACGCCCCCCATCGATCCATACGAAGATGTGTGCGTGGAGTTCGGAGTCGGCGGCGTCGGGCCCGTGTTGCTGATTCCAGATCCGCTGCCGCCCGACAACTCCGGCATCATCATGACTGAGCATCTGGTTCCTGTAGTTCCACCGGGACGCTACCGCGCTTTGGCGGCGGGGAATTTCGATCTGTGGATGCGGGGGATGCTGTTTCGCCGAAACGATCTGCTGGAAGACCACGACTTCGTGGAGCGACTGGCGGCGTTGGGTGACCCGGTGGTGATTACGCCGAAAGAGCGGTTAAACATTGTCGCGCCTGATCGGACAGCCGATGTGCAGAGGGTGATGGCGGAGATGGGAATAAAGCGGGAGAAGTGAGCTGGGTGGGCAGAGTCGCGACAAAGACAAACAGCAGGTCCCTCGGCTGCGCTCGGGATGACACAACGAAAAGGACGCTATACCCCGACGGGGAACGGTTTCGGGCTGCGCTCTTCGGCGCGATCGCGGACCAGGCTGTCGAAGCGGCCTTGCAGTAGCGACATCAGCCCGGTGTACCAGTAGCCGAAGACGAACAGCGCCAGGAACGGCACAGTGATGTAGTTCTCGTTGGCGATGGCATACCAGACGGTCAGCGCGAAGTAGCTGCCAATCGCCAGCTCGATGTAGGGCACAAATCCCAGACGCTTGCGATACTTTTTGGCGGCAAGCACTTTGTCTTTCTTGTCGACCACGCGATACTTCGGGGTGCGCGCGAAGGCGCTTTGATGTCCGACGAGCGCTTCCAGCACGGCTTTGCTGTTGGTGATGGTCAGCCCAATGCCGAGGGCCATCAGCGGCGGCAGAAATATAAACGTGCGATACCAGCGGCCGGGAAACAGCTCCTTCTGCGACACCAGATAAAAACTGGAGATGGAAAACGTCGACGCCAGGAACAGCGGGATGTCGATGTACAGCATCTGAAACCAGCCCTGATAAAAGCGGATGACCATGGCCGGCAGCAGCAGCGTGCTCAACACAATCATCAGCGGATAGCTGATATTGGCCGTCAGGTGATACCAGGCTTCAATCTTCTCGCGCTTCGACACCCGCGCGCGCAGCACCTTGGGCAGATCTTTCTTGGCGCACTGAATCAGGCCCTTGGCCCAGCGTGCCTGCTGCGTCTTGAAGGCCGTCATCTCAATGGGCAACTCGGCCGGGCACTCGACATCCTGGAGGTAACGAAACTTCCATCCCGCCAGTTGCGAGCGATAGCTGAGGTCGGTGTCCTCGGTAAGGGTGTCGTGCTCCCATCCGCCAGCATCGTCGATGGCCTTGCGCCGCCACATTCCGGCGGTGCCGTTGAAGTTGAAGAACACGCCCGCTCGCGAACGGCCGCCGTGCTCCAGCACAAAGTGTCCATCGAGCAGAATCGCCTCGACTTCCGTGAGGAATGAGTAATTGCGATTCAGGTGAGTCCAGCGCGTCTGCACCATTCCAATCTCGGGATCGGCGAAGTGATGGATGACCTTCATCAGCCACTCGGGCTGCGGCATGAAGTCGGCGTCAAAGATGGCGACGAACTCGCCGGTCGCGCTCTTCAATCCGGCGTCGAGCGCGCCTGCCTTGTAACCTTCGCGGTTGGTGCGGTGGTAATAGCCGATGTTGTGGCCGAGTGCGGCATAACGTTCCACCACGCTGCGGGCCACCTCGACGGTCTCGTCGGTCGAATCGTCGAGCACCTGAACTTGCAGCCGGTCGCGCGGATACTCGATCTTACAGACGCACTCCACCAGGCGGTCGATGACGTACTGCTCGTTAAAGATGGGGAGCTGAATCGTGACCCGTGGCAGTTCGGCGAAGCGCGCCTCCGGCTCCGTGACCTTGTTTTTGCGGTGTTTGTAATAAAGATAGACCAACTGATAGCGGTGCATGCCGTAAAACGCCAGCAGGATCAGCACCACGAAGTAGGGAATCAGCAACAGCATGTCAAAGGCATTGGCGTGATATAGGCCTTTGAACGTTGTGTCTAGGAAGTGAGACCTCAGGTAATGGCGCAACCCATGAGGTTCCACCAGCGCGCTACCGAGCAGGGACAAGGCAGTGTTCAGAAGCGTACTCCCCGAGCGGCGTGGCGAATGGGCGCAACAGCCGCCGACAGCCGTCCGAAACAAAAGGTCAGCAAAATGTTGATTGTACCTGAGTGGGCAGCGGAAATTACCAGGAACTCGCAAAGCAGAATTGCGGAATAGGATACGAACGACATGGGAACCTCGAAATGAGGAGAACTCCGCAAATGCTTATACAACAAGAGCGCGAGACGTTGACTCTTATGCGATAACAGCTAACAATAGTTCAAACAGCAAGCCTGCGAGACGCAATGGGTGTTCCGGCAAAATATCTGACGGCGTTTTTAGGTTTAATGCTTGGCGGCTGCGGCCTGCTGGGGGCGCAAACTCGCGCGGCCAGTCCAGACACGGCCAAAGCTTCGGCGACGGAGCCCTATCCCGAACAAGGGTATCTTTCCCCTACCAGCTATCTGAACGGCTATTTCGACTTTGATTTCGAACTGCCGCGCGACATACACCTGGCGCCGATGCCAGAGGCGGCGTCGCGCGATGGCAGCCTTCAGCTTCTGCATTTAGTCGGGCCGGCGCCGGCTGACCCAGAGGTCATCATCTCCGCCGTCCCCATTGCCACCGGCAAAGACCAGGACGCCAAGGCGCTGCTGCGCTTCGATCTCGACCAGGAGTTATTTCGCGGAGTCGAAGAACTGCGCGGGTTGTCGAAGGCGAATTTAGCCGGACACCAGTTTTTTCTTTTCGAGACGCGGCGCGGCATCGAGCAGCACGTGATGCTGGCGACCACGCTCGATGGCTACATCCTGCAAGTGGTGCTGGCGGCGCACGACGAGAAAGTTGTACACAAGCTGGAGGCATCGTTCCGGCAGATCGAGTTCTTTCCCTCGGCCGATCTGCGGCAGCATATGGCGACCGGCGCCCAGGCTTACGATGGACCCGCCACCTCGACCCATCGCATGGCGGCGCTCGAAGGCGATCCGCCGGCAAATCATATTGATCCCGGCAGGATTCGGGGCGACTTCTACGAAAACGCCGCCCTGGGGTTCAGCTACCGCATCCCGCAAGGCTGGACGCTGGAGGCCGAAGGAGCCATTCAGCCCGCGGTGGAGCGCGATCGCACCCGGCAGAATTTCGGACAGCCACGCATCAGCCGCAACGAACGCCGGCTGATGGACCTGTGCAGCAAGACGCTATTTTCCGCCTGGGCGAAGCGTCCCGGCGCCGATGGCCAGATTCCGTATGACGAATTCGGCGAGGTAACGGTGTCGGCCGTCTCGCTGGCGTGCTTCGCGGGCATGAAGTTTCCGGAAACCTCGAACGATAGCCAGCAGTTCAAAGATTTCCTGATGCAGTTTGGGCTCACCCATCCCATCCTGAGCGATATGCGCGACGCCAAGGCGTTCTCGGCGGGCAGCAACGTCTTCCTGTTTCTGCATGGAACGGTCGGCTTTCAGATTCCTGACGACGCGCTTTCCCGGCGGTTATCGATCGCGATGGCCATTACCCAGCAGCGCGGCTATCTGCTGACCTGGTTCTTCGCCGCTCCTCACGATAGTGAGTTGCAGGCTCTGACGAACGAACGAGTCAGCTTTGATTCGCCTGCGGCTGTGACGGTGGCAAACGCCAGCAAGCCGAGTGGGGGCACGACAACCAATGTTCCGGCGGTAACAAGCTCGGCGGTCCCGAGTACAGCGGCTCCCGCCGACGTTGCTGCTTCTTCGCGCGCGAATAAAGACACCAACGCGGCATCCGCGGCCGGCGCCAGTGCGAATGCAGCTTCGAATGCTGACGCCACGCAGCCTGCTTCCGAAGCGGCGGATCAGCCGGCAGACGCTCCCGCTACTCCGCCGGCAAATCGCCCTACGCTTCTGCGGCCGGGTGAGACCATACAGAGCCAGCAGGGAAAAGGCGCCCCCATCGCGAAGCAGAAGCAATCCGAGTGATTCTGCACGAGTCCTTGTGCACTGTCTGCGATTCCTTCTTCTCGCCTCTTATGCGCGCGGCCATTCCCTGATAAAATCATTAAAATCCACTCCCCGGAGATGCAATGCAGGCAATCCTTGCGCTGGAAGATGGACGAATCTTCCGCGGCAAAGGCTACGGAGCAAAAGGTGAATGTTACGGGGAAGTTGTTTTTAACACCTCCATCACGGGTTACCAGGAAATTTTCACCGACCCCTCCTACGCCGGCCAGATCGTAGTTCTCACCAACCCTGAAATCGGTAATTACGGAACCAACTCCGACGACAGCGAAGCCACGCGTCCTTACATTGAAGGCCTGATCGTGCGCGAGTTCTCGCGTGTGAGCTCCAATTGGCGCTCGCAAGAGGTGGCCGAAGAATATCTGGAGCGCTACAAAATCCCGGTGCTGGGCGAGATCGACACGCGCGCTCTGGTGCGGCATCTGCGCGACAACGGCGTCATGCGCGGCGTCATCTCGACGCTCGAGACCGACACCGACAAACTGGTCGCCAAGGCCCGCTCCATTCCAAAGATGGATGGCACCGACCTGGCCAAGGAAGTCACCACCCGCAACGTTTATGAATGGGACGAGGGTGTGCGTTCGCACGAGCCGACGCAGGTGGTGGGCGTGAAAGACGCGCCGCCGAAGAACCACGTCGTCGCCTACGACTACGGCATCAAGCACAACATCCTCCGCCGGCTGGTGGGCGAGGAATGTCGCGTCACGGTTGTACCGGCGACCACTAGCGCCGAAGACGTGCTGGAGCTCAAGCCCGACGGCGTGTTTCTGTCGAACGGGCCGGGTGATCCGGAGCCGGTGACCTATGCGCAGGACAATATTCGCCGCATGATGGGCAAGGTGCCGATCTTCGGAATCTGCCTGGGGCATCAGCTGATTGGGCTGGCGCTGGGCGGCAAGACCTACAAGCTGAAGTTCGGACATCACGGCGGCAATCATCCGGTAAAGCAGATGGCGAGCGGCAAAATCGAGATTACGGCGCACAATCATAACTTCGCCGTCGACCCCGACTCGCTGAAGCAGAGTGAGGTTGACCTGACGCACATCGATTTGAACGACAACACGCTGGAAGGCTTGCGCCATCGCTCGCTGCCGCTGTTCAGCGTGCAATATCATCCGGAAGCCGCGCCCGGTCCACATGACTCGCACTACCTGTTCAAGGATTTTGTGAAGATGATGGAGGAGTGGAAGAAGTGAGGGGGGTACAACATTAGACCGTTTGTCGTTCAGGCATGATGTCTTGTGTGAAAGTGTTACGTAAATGTGTTACCGAATTCGAATTGTCATCACGAGGAGGCCTTCAGGCCGACGAGGGATCTGCTGTTTTGCTTTCGAATTTGCTGTTGCTTTTGAAGGGGCGCACCTTCAGGTGCGCCGTAACAGTCAATAAAAGGTCGGGGCTTTAGCCCCTGAGGGACTTCACAGTTGAGACCGACTCGACAACAGACCAGTGCAGGGCAGACATACTTTGTCACCTCTCAGACCTGGCAGAGGCGCGCTCTCTTTCGCAATGAGCGCTGGGCTGAACTGTTTCTGGAAACTCTCGAGTCCTATCGGGGCCGCGCCTATCATCTCCACGAATATGTATTGATGCCCGATCATTTTCACATCCTTCTCACTCCTTGCGTGACCCTCGAGCGAGCGATTCAATTCATCAAAGGCGGATTTTCCTTCCGAGTGAAGAAGGAACTGCAATCCACGATGGAAATTTGGCAGACAGGGTTTTCTGACCATCGCATTCGCAATGCTGAGGATTTCGGCATTCATGTGGACTATATCTGTCGGAATCCGATCAGGAGACAGTTGGTTGATCGCGCTTCTGAATACCCTTACTGTTCGGTATTTCCGGGGAGTCAGAAAGACGAAGTCCCTCAGTGGCTAAAGCCACACAGTAGGGGGCAGGTTTTCGGCGCGCCTGAAGGCGCGCCCCTTCAAAGTTTGGTGACAAAAAACTAATCCATGCCACGCCGCAACGACATCGCGAAAGTGCTCATCATCGGCTCCGGGCCGATCGTCATTGGCCAGTCGGCTGAGTTCGACTATTCCGGCGCGCAAGCCTGCAAGGCGCTCAAATCGGAAGGCTATGAGGTCGTGCTCGCCAACTCCAATCCGGCCACCATCATGACCGATCCGGAGATGGCTGACCGCACCTACATCGAGCCGCTCACGCTCCAGTACCTGGAAGAGATCATCCGTATTGAATCTGAAATGCTGACCGCTGCGGGCAGGCCCGGCGTCTTCGCCTTGCTGCCCACGGTCGGCGGACAGACGGCGCTGAACCTTGCGGTCGAGCTGGCGGACGGTGGCGTGCTCGAAAAGTACAACGTGCAGCTCATCGGAGCGCAGCTCGGAGCCATCAAGAAAGCCGAAGACCGCTTGCTCTTCAAAGATGCCATGACTGCCATCGGCCTCGACGTGCCGAAGTCGTCGCTGGTGAACAACCTGAAAGACGGCATCGACTTCAGCAGCAAGATCGGCTTTCCGGTCATCCTGCGGCCGTCGTTCACCTTGGGCGGCACCGGCGGTGGCATTGCCTACAACCGCGAAGAGTTGCTCGAGCTTCTGGCTCGCGGCCTCGATCTTTCGCCGGTACACGAAGTCTTGCTGGAAGAATCCGTGCTCGGCTGGAAAGAGTATGAGCTGGAGTTGATGCGCGACATGGCGGACAACGTCATCGTCATCTGCTCGATCGAGAACTTCGATCCCATGGGCACGCATACCGGCGACTCCATCACGGTCGCCCCTGCGCAGACGCTCACCGACCGCGAATACCAGGCGATGCGTGACGCCGCGATCGCTGTTATCCGCGAGATCGGCGTCGAGACCGGCGGATCGAATATCCAGTTCGCTGTCGACCCGCACAACGGGCGCATGGTGGTCATCGAGATGAACCCACGCGTCTCACGCTCCTCGGCGCTGGCGTCGAAGGCGACCGGCTTCCCGATTGCGAAGATTGCCGCCAAGCTCGCTGTCGGCTACACGCTGGACGAGATTACCAACGACATCACGCGCAAGACGCCGGCCTGCTTTGAGCCCACGCTCGATTACGTTGTCGTGAAGATTCCCAAATGGCAGTTCGAGAAATTTCCCGGTGCCGATGAGTCGCTCGGTCCGCAGATGAAGTCGGTTGGCGAAGTGATGGCCATCGGCCGGACTTTCAAGCAGGCGCTGCTGAAGGCCGTTCGCTCCATGGAAACCGGTAAGCGTGCCACTGCCGACGACATCGAGCCGCGCATCCTCACTAAGCGGCTGGTCACGCCGCATCCCGAACGGCTGCAATACATCCGTTACGGGCTGGCGCAGGGGATGAGTGTGCGCGAGATCGCGCAGATGACCAACATCGATCCCTGGTTCCTGCACCAGCTGAAAGAGATTTCCGACGTGCAGGCAAAGCTGGGCGCTGAGCCAATCGACGCCGAACGGCTGCGCGATATCAAGCGCATGGGCTTCTCCGACGCGCGGCTGGGCGAGGCCTTGCAGATGAAGGATGGCAGCGCGGCCAGCGAGAAGGTTCACCAGCTGCGCAAACAACATAACGTCGTTCCGGTGTTCAAGCGGGTCGACACCTGCGCTGCCGAGTTCGAGAGCTTCACGCCCTACATGTACTCGACCTACGAAGAAGAGGACGAGGCGACGCCGACCGGCCGCAAGAAGGTCATCATCCTGGGCAGCGGTCCCAACCGCATAGGGCAGGGAATTGAGTTCGATTATTGCTGCTGCCATGCTGCATTCGCGCTGCGCGACGATGGCTACGAGACGATCATGATCAACTGCAACCCGGAGACCGTCTCGACCGACTACGACACCAGCGATCGTCTGTACTTTGAGCCGCTGACTTACGAAGACGTGATGGCGGTCTACGAACACGAAGCCGCGAGCGGCGCAGAGATCGGCGTGATCGTGCAGTTCGGCGGGCAAACGCCGCTGAACCTTGCGCTGCCGCTGAAGGCCGCGGGCGTGCCCATTATCGGCACCTCGCCCGAGAGCATCGACCTGGCAGAAGATCGCCGTCGATTCGGCAAGCTGCTGGAGGAGTTGTCGATTCCGCAGCCGCGCGGCGCTATGGCGACCAGCGTGGAAGAAGCTGTCGCCAACGCCAATCGCATCTCGTACCCAGTGCTGGTGCGGCCTTCATACGTGCTGGGCGGCCGCGCCATGGCGCTGGTGTATGACGACGACTCGCTTATCCGCTACATGAAAGAGGCAGTCGAGTACTCGCAGGAGCGGCCGGTTCTGATCGACCACTTCCTCGAATCGGCGACCGAAATCGATGTGGACGCGCTCTCGGACGGCGAGGATGTAGTGATCGGCGGCATCATGCAGCACATCGAAGAGGCCGGAATCCACTCTGGCGATTCGTCGTGCGTGCTGCCCGCGGTCGACATTCCCAAGCATCTGCTGAACACCATTCGCGAATACACGTTCCAGCTGGCGCGCGCGTTGAAGGTTGTCGGGCTGATGAACATCCAGTACGCCATCCAGCGCAATCGGGTTTACGTGATCGAGGTGAATCCGCGCGCCTCGCGCACCGTACCGTATGTCTCGAAAGCGACGGGCGTTCCGCTGGCCAAGATCGCCGCGCGCCTGATGACCGGCCGCAAGCTGCGCGAATTCCTGCCGGAAAACATCGATCGCAAAACTGATCTCGATACCGGAAATTTCTATTTCGTGAAGTCGCCTGTGTTTCCCTGGGGCAAGTTTCCCGGCGTCGACACCGTGCTTGGTCCGGAGATGAAGTCTACCGGCGAGGTCATGGGCGTGGCCGACAACTTTGGCGAGGCCTTCGCCAAGGCGCAGACCGCTGCCGGACAGGTACTGCCCACCAGCGGCACCATCTTCATGAGCGGCAACGATCGCGACAAGCCGTTCATGCCGGAGCTGGCGCGTCGCTTTGTCGAGCTGGGCTTCAGCATCGTCGCCACGCACGGCACCGCACGCGTGCTGGAGCATGCCGGCCTGCGGGTCGAACGCGTTTACAAAGTGAAAGAAGGCCGGCCGAACGTCGTCGACCTCATCAAGGGCGAGCGCATTCAACTCATCATCAACACGCCGCACGGTGTCGAGCCCTGGTTCGATGAGAAGGCGATTCGTCGCGCCGCCGTGACCGCCCGCATCCCGACCATCACAACGCTGTCAGCGGCGAAGGCGGCTTGCGACGGCATCGCGGCCCTGCAACGCGGAGAGGTGAAGGTGTACGCCCTGCAACAACTGCATGCGGAGCGCGCCGCGGCAGCGAAGTAGCTGCATTTAGTGAGCACCGTCCTAGGTTGCAAACCTCACGAGACCGGCGACACCCAGCACCCAGCGCATTCCTGCCGGCTCAGCTACTCCCTAATCCAAAACTAAGTGGCTCTGCACACAATGCGTGCTACTCTCTTGCCGGCAGAAATTGTGAGGAGTAATCACATGGCGCAACAGCAGCTCGTCACTTCGATTTTCCAGATCAACTTGCGAACCAGGACCGTAGCGCTCGCTTCATTGATGACTTTGGCGGCAGCTTTTACGATTCTCCCAATCGCGCAGGCGCAGACCTTCACCGTGCTTTACAGCTTCACCGGCGGACTGGACGGCTCCAGCCCCTGGGGGCAATTGGCCATGGACCCGGCAGGGAATTTCTATACCGGCACCATGGAGGGTGGCAACAACACTGGTTCGGGCGCAGCCATCAAGCTAAGGGCGGTCTCAGGGAGTTGGCTGCTGCCGCTGTATGACTTCAACGGCGGCATCGGCGACGGTGTTCAACCGCAAGTGGTGGTTGCTTCAGACGGTAGTGTTTTCGGGGCGACCCAAGCCGGCGGCCTATCCGGCTGCGGCATCGTCTTCTACCTTAGACCGAGTCCCACGGTACAAGCGACAGCTTTAGCGCGCTGGAATGAAACTATCCTGCACACGTTCGCTGGTGGCAGCGATGGTTGCAATCCCTTTGCTCCTCCTATCATCGACTCGGCGGGCAATCTCTACGGCACCACCGCCGACGGCGGTGGCTCCAACGATGCCGGTGTAGTGTACGAGTTGGTGCGTTCCGGTCAAAGCTACTCCGAACGGATCTTGCATACATTTTCGGGGCCTGATGGAGCGGTGCCCGGGGCCGGTCTGATCGCGGACAGTTCCTTTACCAATCTCTATGGTGTTACCCAGGTGGGTGGTTCAGGGAATTCGGGAACGGTTTTCAGGCTCAGCAACAATGGGTCCGGGTGGACGGAGACCGTTCTCTACAACTTTCACAATAGCTCCGATGGCCAGCAACCACAGAGCGGGCTGGCTATGGACGCGTCGGGGAACCTTTTCGGATCCGCTGGCCTGGGAGGGAATGGCGGCGGCGGTACAGTCTTTGAGCTCACGCCATCGGGCGGCAGCTACACGTTCCGAGTGATCTATAGTTTGCAGTGCAACTATCCCTCTTGCATCGGCCCGTACCTCGGTTACTTGACACTGGATCCCGCCGGCAACGTCTACGGCACCACCCTCAACCAAGGGGCTCACACCTTCGGCTCAGTCTTCGAACTGACTCCCACGGACGGAGCTTATAGCTTCACGGACCTGCACGATTTCAGTCTAGGCAGCGACGACGGTGGATTTCCTGACGGCGGCGTCATTCGGGATACCGCAGGTAATCTCTACGGCACGGCGGTTGACGGGGGTGCCTACGGCGGTGGCATCATTTTCCAAATTACGCCTTCGCCATCTCCTAGATAGGAGGCTATAACTGCGATTGTGTTGGTCACCGTTAACAACGAAAGCTTCTATCAAGGTCAAGGCGACAGCGGCGAAGACGTTCAGTCGCGTTAACTGTCGCAGGGTGCCCATGTCTCGCAGGGTTCCAGACATGGGAGGTACACTTTCTGCCATGCAGACCATGTCCCAGGTCTCAAGAAACGTGAGACCCGGGGCGCCCGGCGATAAATCGCCGTAGCACCAGCGACAGGGATTTGCATCCCGCCAGAACTTCGACGTCCTATAATCGGAATCGAGGCCCTATGCTCTTATCTGGAATCTTTCCTCCTATTACCACTCCGTTCTACCAGGACGGCAAAATCTACTTTCGCAAGCTGGAACAGAATGTCGAGCAGTACTCGCGCACGCCGGTGACCGGCATCGTGGTTCAGGGCTCGACGGGCGAGGCCATCCTGCTCAGCGACGAAGAGCGGCGCCAGGTGCTGAAGTCGGCGCGCGAGGCTGCGACGAACGACAAAGTTCTGATCGCCGGGACAGGCGTCGAGTCGGCCAGCGAGACTTTGCGGCTGACCGAATATGCTGCCGAACTTGGCTATGACATTGCCATGGTGCGTACGCCGCATTACTACAAAGGCCAGATGGCGCAGCCCGCGAATATGCTGGCGTTTTACCGCTTCGTCTGCGATCGTTCGCCGCTGCCTGTGATGATCTATAACTTTCCGCAGGCCACCAGTTACGATATTCCAGGGGAAGTAGTAGTTGAACTTGCCGAGCACCCGAATCTCATCGGCATCAAAGAATCGTCCGGGTCGATCGAGAAGGTGCAGAAGATGGTCGAAGGCACGCGGCACATCAAGCGCAGCGCCACCGTGACCGAGACGTTTGCAGCGGTGACCGGGCGGATGTTGCAGGCCGCGGCCATGGCCGCTGCATCAGCCAACGCGGAGGGCGGAGCGCTGGTCTCGGTTGGCGCACTTGCCGGAACCGCGGCGCCGAAGCCGTCGTCCTCGGCGGTGACAGTAGTCGGCAGCCTGAAGACGCGCAAGAAGGAAGTTGGATTCCAGGTGCTGGTGGGCGCCGCGCACAAGTTGCAGCCGTCGCTTGACGCCGGCGCGGTGGGCGCGATCCTGGCCTTCGCCGATTGCGCGCCGACCGCGTGCTATGAAATTTATGCCGCGTGGAAGGATGGCGACGCCGCACTCGCCCGCGAGAAGCAGGAGCGCATCGCTAAAGCTGCCGAGCGTATTGTCGGCGGCCTGAGCATTCCGGGAGTGAAGTACGCGATGGATTTCAACGGCTTCTTCGGCGGGACGGTGCGCTTGCCGCTATTGCCGCTTACCGGCGACAAGAAGGCCGAGGTCGAGCAACTGCTGGAGAACATAAGAAATTAGCTGTCAGTTGTCAGTTGTCAGTTGTAGCAACACCGATTCGCCAATCTTGTCGTTCAACAACTGGCGAATGCATTTAGCCGACGATAATACGGTTCGTGTGTCAACCAACAACCGCAACCCGACAACCGACAACCACATTTTGGCAACCGACAACTGCTTTACCCTCTCTTCTTGTTCTTCTTGCCGTTAGCTTTGCCGGATGACTTTCCGGCGCCTGCCGATCCGCGTTCGGGGCTTTCCATGAGCGTCTTGTCGCCACTCACCAAATTGCCAACGCCTTCGCGATTCCGCTTTCCGCCCAACTCCGGACGCTGTGGCTCGGTTCTACCGCCGCCTGCAACCGGCGTGGCTGGAACATCCAACTCGCGACGCGTCATCTTATTATTCGGCGTGTTTTCCGTGCTCGAGCGGCCAGAGCTCTGGCTATTCGTGCGTCCGGCATCGGCATGAACTTTGGATTGCTTGCCGCGCTGCTGCCGCGATACTTCGTCGCGATGCATGTCTAGGGGATGCGTTCCCGGATCCTCACCTTCGGTCTTGCCGCTGCGCGGATCGGTGATGAACAGCAGGTCGGAAAGATCGCTGGCGTGCTCTTCTTCGTCCTTCAGGATGTGCTCGATCATGATGCGGGTCGTGGGATCGTGGTCGGCGAAGTGCCGGATCATCTCCTGGTAAACCTCGATCACGATACGCTCGGCGATCAGGTCTTCCTTAATCATGTCGGACAGGGACTTACCTTCGGCGTACTGCGAAGCCGAGCGTTTGACTAGTGATGCGGGATTGAAATCGGGCTTGCCGCCCAGTTGCTGAATGCGGTCGGCGATCTTGTCGGCGTGTTCGCGCTCGGCGTCAGCGTGCTCCTTGAACTCGTCGCGAACCGCCATGGCATGGACGCCGGTGGCCATGAAGTAGTGGTGCATATAGCGCAACACGCAGACGATTTCAGTGGCCAGCGCCTCGTTCAAGATCGAGATGGTCTGCTCGACGTCGCCCTCGTAGGTATCGGTTACCGCGCCGTCTTCAATCTTGCGCTCGGCGCGCTTGCGCAACTCTTCTACATCGGTCACAAAACTGGGCATCAGAACTCACCTCACAGGAAGCTGCCACTCAACAGGCGGGCGAACACACGAACGCTGCCCAGCCATTGGCGGTGCATCAAGTGAGATTCAGAGTTCAAGGCGATAGATGCCTAAACTTTCAGACGGATTTCCTTCGCCGGAGGCAGAGCCAGGATTGAGGCGATCGTGAAACACCGCGTGTCGTAAAGCGACTTACAGCGCGCCCAGATTGGTCTCACATCGGCCGAAAATTCCCACCGAAGGAAGGCTCGCGATTTCTGTGAAACATTCCTGTCGCCATCGCATATATTGGCAGCAATGCCTTCGCTTGCACTTTCGGACCTGATCGGCGCTCCGGTGATGGACAACACCGGCGCTCAGGCCGGCCGGGTGCGCGAAGTCGCGCTGGTACCGCAGGAAAATTCCAGCCTGGTAACAGCTTTCGTGGTGAAGACGCGGCACGGCAACCGACTCGTGCCGTCGAAGGCAATCAGCCTGATCGACGGCGGCCTGCGAATCTCGACCGCGGCGTCGGAGTGGAGCCCCTACGGCGGCGGCGAGGGCATGCTGCTGCTGGAGCGCGACCTGCTCGACCAGCAGATCATCGACGTGCATGGCCGCAAGGTTGTGCGGGTGAACGATGTCGACATCCACGAGGAGAGCGGGAACGGCCACATCGTTCTGAAGATTGGCGCTGTAGATGTGGGCGCACGCGGGGCAATGCGCCGGCTGCTCAAGGGCGTCCTTCCGGCTGCCGCACTGCATGCGCTGTTGCAGAAGATCCCGCCGCGAATGATTCCCTGGGAGTTTGTCGACCTCATCGAGATCGATCCGGCGCGTCGCGTGAAGCTGAAGATTTCACTCGACCGCCTGGCCAAACTCCATCCCGCCGACATTGCCGACATCGTCGAAGACCTTGCTCCAGCCGAGCGCGAAGCCGTGTTTGAAACACTGGACGAGGAAGTTGCCGCCGAGACGCTGGAAGAAATCGATCCCAAGATGCAGGTCTCGATTCTCAGCTCGCTGGATTCAGATCGCGCCGCCGACATTGTAGAGGAAATGGATCCGGATGCCGCCGCCGACTTGCTGGGTGACATGCACCCGGATGACTCGCAGGAGATCCTTACGGAGATGGAGCCGGAGGAGCGCGCCGAAGTCACCGAGCTGATGAACTTCGAGGAAGACACGGCTGCCGGGCGCATGACTACGGATTACATGGCGCTGCATCCTCACGCCAAGGTCGAAGACGCTATCGAGATGCTGCGGAACTTCGAGGGCGGCGTGGAGAGCGTCAGCACCATCTTCATCATCGGCGAAAAAGACAAGCTGCTGGGCTCGGTGCCGCTGGCCAAAATTGTGCTGGCGCCCGCGGGAACACCGCTCATGATGCTGAGCACCAGCCATCTCACCACCATCCATCCTGGCGCCGATGAGAAGCAAGTCGCGGAACTCTTCGACAAGTACAACCTGCTGACCTTGCCGGTGATTGACGAGGACGGCGTTCTAACCGGCGTAATCACGGCGGACGATGTGATTAACATGCTGCGGAAAAGGCTGTAAGAGGCAGTTGTCGGTGGGCGGTTGTCAGTTGTCAGTTGTCAGCAGTGAGTCGCCGATGCAGCGTCCACCGCTTATCCCTGGAATTGTCATCCCGACCGAACCCGCTTTAGCGGGCGAGCGGAGGGATCTGCGGTTTTTGCGTGTCGTCGGAGAATACCTTCCTGCGTTGGTAGCTGCCTACGTCGGGCTTTGATGTTGTTCGCACAAAACGCAGATCCCTCCACTTGGCTTCGCTCCGGTCGGGATGACAATCGGTGGAGGCGACCGGCGCCTGCATCCAACACGTCCGGCGGCAACCCTCCACTGACTACTGGCTACTGACAACTGGTTTCATTGCGTTTATCCTGTCTGTTCTCGCCATCTCACCGTAATCCGCGCCATCATGTCCGATACTCGCAGCCTTAAAGTGTGGAGAATCCGCCTGCTCATGTTCCTGGCCGTCATCGGCCCAGGATTCATCACTGCGAACGTCGATAATGATGCAGGCGGTATTTACACCTACTCGGCAGCGGGCGCGCAATTCGGGTATCTGCTGCTGTGGGTCATGATTCCCATGACCATCGCCCTGGTGGTTGTGCAGGAAATGTCGGCGCGCATGGGCGCGGTCACCGGCAAAGGCCTCAGTGACCTGATTCGCGAAGAGTACGGGCTGCGCATCACCTTTTTCATGATGCTGGGGCTGGTGATCACCAACTTTGGCAACGTGGTCGCCGAGTTCGCCGGCATCGCCAGCAGCCTGGAGCTATTTCATATTAGCCGCTATTACAGTGTTCCGGGAGCGGCTCTCGTGGTCTGGCTGCTGGTGGTCAAGGGCAGCTACAAGAGCGTCGAAAAAGTTTTTCTCGCCGCCTCGTTCTTTTATTTTGCCTACATCATCGCCGGCGTGCTCGCAGGCCCCAGCTGGAAAGAGGCTTTCGTCGCGACCTTCAAGCCACCGCAGGGTGGAGCGTTCCACGAATCCGCCTACATCTACATGGTGATTGCGGTGGTGGGAACCACGATTGCTCCCTGGATGCAGTTTTACCTGCAATCGTCGATCGTGGAGAAGGGAATAACCCCTCGCGAGTACAGGGCTTCGCGCTGGGACGTGATCCTGGGATGCTTTTTCACTGACATCGTGGCCTGGTTTATCGTGGTGGCTTGCGCCGCCACGCTGTACGCGCATGGCATTCGCCAGATTCGCGATGGCGCTGACGCGGCGCAAGCGTTGCGTCCGCTGGCAGGCGAGTACGCCTACATCCTCTTTGCCGCGGGGCTGTTCAACGCGTCGCTGTTTGCCGCCTCGATTCTGCCAATCTCGACCGCTTACACGGTTTGCGAGGGCCTGGGCTTCGAATCGGGTGTGGGAAAGAAGTTCGGCGAGGCGAAGGTCTTTTACTGGCTGTACACCCTGCTCTTGATCGCCGGGGGCGGCGTCATTCTGCTGCCGAATATTCCTTTGATCAAGATTGCCATTCTTTCGCAGGTCGTGAATGGAATCGTTTTGCCCTTCGTGCTGATTTTCATGCTATTGCTGGTTAACAAGAGCGAATTGATGGGGAAATACGTCAATGGCACCTGGTTCAACGTGATTGCCTGGGGCACAACCATCATCATGATCGGGCTCACGATTGCATGGTTCGCAAGCGGCCGCGCAGGGAGCTAGAGAACTTTTCCTTCGGCTACCTGTTGGACCAGCGTCTTGTCAGCATCCAGGAAATCGAGTGTGGGAAGTTCGCTGCGATCTACCCAGCGGATCTCGCGGAAGATACGGTTTTGCAGCTCGCCTTCGTATTTCTCAACGGTGAAGAATTGCAGATCGACGGCATTGCCGTTGTGATAATGATGTTGGAGCTGCGCGACCAGCGCACCGATTTCCGCATGGATTCCTAATTCCTCTTCGAGTTCGCGGCGCAGAGCTTCGGCAGGCTGTTCACCAGCCTCGATTTTGCCTCCGGGAAACTCCCACTTCAGCGGCAGGGCCTGGTACTCGGTGCGCTGGCAGCAGAGAATCTCGCGGCCACGCACAATGAGGGCAGCCACAACGTGCTTGATCATTGCGGCCACCCGCATGCGTGGCGCCCGAACGGGTCGGTCATGTGGTTTTCTCCAGATAGCTGCCCACCAGTCGCGCGCAGTGCTCCACCAGTTTGCGATCGTCCTCGCCGAACCCGGCTGGAGTGTGGCTGTCGATGTCGAGTTCGCCGACCAGATTACCGGTAACGAAAATCGGCGTAACGATTTCGGAGCGGGTTTCCAGCGAGCACGCCAGGTAGCGAGGGTCGGCGTTGACGTCATCCACCACGACGGTCTGGCCGGACGAGGCAGCCGCGCCGCAAATCCCCTGGTTCAGTGGAATGCGGGTATGCGGCGTGATCGCGCCAACGTAGGGTCCAAGCACCAGCATCGGCTGCTCGCCAACTTTGCCTTCTTCGATCATGTAGAAACCTGCCCAGTCAAAGTGGGACAAGCGCTGCTGCAAGCGGCCGACGATGATGCTCATCAGGTCGTCGACACTTTCCGCGGCCTGGGCGATGATGGTGAGTTCGTCGGCGAGTTGTTGTGTCGTGGTCATGGGGCCTCTTCCTGGTACGTGTTACGTTGCAACAACAACAGCAAATGCTGGCTGCGGCTCTTAGCCTTTAGCTCTTAGCTTTTATTAATCACACTACAAACCGCGCAGGCTAAAAGCTCACGGCTAATAGCTAAAAGCTGCGACCGGCACCGCACCTCATTAACCCTGTGCCGGCGTTGCGCTCGAAGCCGACAAAGGTTCCTCCGTCGAAATCTGCCGAATCCCGGGCGGCTGTTCGAACCGTTCAGGATGAAGCGCCCACGCAATGGCGCGCAGTCCACCAATCAAGCTGGTTGCGGGCGTGTTCAGCAGTTCGTCGTTGATACAGAAGATGCGGCGGTCGCGGGCAGCAGGCAGGTTTTTCCAGCCGCGCTGTTCGACGATTTTCTCCAGCGGTACCCGGTCTCCCGCGCCGCACCACGCCGCCAGAATGACCTCCGGTTGATGCGAGGCGATGTCTTCTGCCGTGATGGTCTTTCCCGGCTGTCCGAGGAACTCGCCGCCCGCAGCTTCCACCATCTCGGCAACCCAGGGCTGTGAGGCAATAATCGGTTTACCCCACTCCTCGCAAAAGACCCTCGGCTTGGCCGTGTCCGCAGTGCGTTGTCGAGCCTGGTCGACCGAACGTTGCATCTCCAGGATGACTGCACTGGCCCGGTCAGACGCGCCCATGGTTCCCGCGATCGCGCCAATATCGGTATACACGTCGGCCAGCGTGCGCGGAGCGAGTCCCAGAAATCGCACGCCGGCTTTCAGGATTTGGCCCACGGCATCCAACTGATACGGAACCGATGCAATAACGAGGTCGGGTCGCGCCGCAAGAATCTGCTCAGCTTGTGCGCTCCATGAATCCGATACGATGACGCACGATCCGTCGGCGACCTCCGGACAAACGTCGACGCAATACTTGGTGCACGCCACCACGCGATCCAGCAGTCCGAGGTCGCGCAGCGTGACGGTCACGCTAGGCTGGAGTGAAACGACTCGTCGGGCGGTGTAGCCGGAGGTGCTCATGTCGGTACGATTATACGGAGAGCGGGGTTTGGGCGTGGGTGGGGGCTTCGCCCTGGCTTTAAGCTCTTAGCCTTTAGCTCTTAACAGGCGAAAACAAGACTGCGACGCCGCATGCCAGAAGTGCCTTGATCGCTGAGAGCTAAGGAAAGTTTGATCAAGCCCGCGATTCTAATCCAGGGGCTGAAGCCCCCACCCGACTTACAGCAGCTTTGACGCGGCGCTGAAGCGCCGCTCTACCAGCAACGCAGAAGAGGTGTTCTGTCTGCAACCCGGCAGCGGTCGTGTATTTCGCTACGCCCTGGTCTCCGAGGCTTGCTAAGAGCTAAAAGCTAAGAGCTAAGAGCTAAGAGCCCAGCACCTATGCCTACCCCGCCTCAACACGTTAATCTATACCCACACGTCACGCCATGTATTCTGCCGAGCTTCTTGATCATTTCGAACATCCGCGAAACGCCGGTGAACTACCGGGGGCCGACTCGCAGGTTCGGGTCGAGAATCCTGCGTGCGGCGACATCCTCGAGCTTGCCGTGAAGGTGGCCGACGGGTTTATCGAGGAGATGCGTTTTCGGGTAAAAGGCTGCGTACCGGCAATGGCGTGTGCGTCGGTGGTGACGGACTTGGCAAAAGGGAAGCGAATCGACGAGGCCCTGGCTATCACGAAAGACGACATTACGCGCCGCATCGGAGGACTACCACCCGCATCCGGACACGCGGCCCAACTGGCGCTAGACGCGCTGGTAGCGGTTCTTCGGCAGTATCACTGCCAACGATGAGCTGTGCAAAGGCAGAAGTCTGCCAACTCGCGACACCCGGCCGGGCAACCCGACACGATATGGGCAGGCGCTGGCCGGGCGAGTCGATGAACGCTTATTCATTCCGTTGGAGACCGGCTTTCGGATACATTCCAAAAATTAACCACACCTCTTTATAAAGAGGGTGCATCCAAGGCATTAGATAGTTTGCACTTGCGTTTCAATAGGAAAGCTGGGTACCATAGAAACGTCCTCCAATCGCCGCACTTCCCGTGCAGGCGTTCCTCGCGCCGAAATTTCCAGGCGCCAGACGGACGCAACTGAATCGATTCAGCGTAGTATCCAACCGCAGCCATAGCAGATACGCGGATAAGCATGTAACTGCCGGGTGCATAGCGGTTCACAAACGTGGGAATCCCGCAATCTGCGGGTGAAGACTTTAAGAGAGAAGCATGAATCAAGGATCGAATCCTCCTTCCGGGCCTGCCGGAGGGAAAGGCCGCAGACGGCGGCGGGGTCGCCGTGGACCCGTCGTGCACGGGGCAGCACCTCAACAACCCGGACAGCAGAATCCTCGCAATGGTCCTGGCAAGAACCGTCCTCACGGACGCAAGCCGGGACAGCGTCCCGGCGGCGGTGGCCAAAACCAGTTGGGTGGCGGCATCTATACCGCGCCCATGGACCATAGCTATCGCGCGCTGCAAGGCAACAACAACGGCAACATGCACAAGTCGAATCGTGGCGGACGCATGAGCCCCGGCATGGCCCGGCATGTTGCTGTGCCCGACCCGGAGCCGTTGCCTGCGACTTCCGAAGCCACGCCGACCCGCATCTTTGCCTTTGTCGACGACCTGTTTTTCCTGGCGAAAATCCAAGAGACAGCGCGCAAGATGAATGTGAAGGTGGAGTTCGTCAAGACGGAAAAAGACCTGGCGGAGAAGATGGGACAGAACGGCGATGACAAACCTTCGCTCATCATCTTCGATCTGAACAACGTCAACGCCAAGCCGCTCACCGTGATTCCCAAGCTCAAATCAAAGCTGAAGAAGGCTACCAACATCATCGGTTTCGTGTCGCACGTTCAGGGCGAGCTGAAGATGAAGGCGCAAGAAGCTGGCTGCGATATGGTTTTGCCGCGGTCAGCGTTTTCGCAAAACTTGGCGCAGTTGCTGCGGCGGCACGGCGCTCCCGAAGAAGCACACGAAGCCGGACAGTAACGGCTGACTTGTGGCGGACCGTAGCCGGTTGCCGCTGACTCACCGAACTCCTAGGCAGACTTCGCGCGCGCTAAACAACTGCGTGACTTCGCCGCTCTCTCATGCGCCCACTGGGCGATGTTCGTAGTTGCTGAGATGGCTGCATCCACTTGCTCTTCTGTGTTGAAGGCGCCGATCGAGAACCTCACACCGCCACGTCGCTCCACAGTTCCAAGTTGGGTATGAACCAGGGGCGCACAATGCAGCCCAGTGCGGGTCGCCATGTTGTAGTCCACGTCGAGCATGACTCCAATGTCGGCGGGGTCGACGCCTTCCAGGTTCATGAGAATCGTCGAGAGGTGGTTCTTCAAGCTGTCGCAACAGTAAAGTTCTATGCCGTCGATCTGTCTCAACCCATCCAGCAGCCTTTGCGCCAACCGCATTTCACGCGCATGAACCTTCTCGACGCCGTGCTGGTCGAGCCAATCCTGTCCGGCCCACAATGACGCCACGCCGACCATGTTTGGAGTGCCGTACTCCAGCCGCCAGGGATACTCTTCGAGATGAAATGGGTGAGCCGACTTTACCCCGGTTCCACCGCTTCGGATCTGTTTGACTTCGACGTGCTTGCGAATGCAAAGTCCCCCGATACCCATGCTGCCCATGAGCGCTTTATGGCCAGTAAACGCGACAACGTCGATGTTCATCTCTCGCATGTTGAGAGGAACCACTCCGGCCGTCTGCGCGGTATCCACGACGAAGCTCACCCCGTGCTCACGGCAGATCTTGCCGATCTCCTTGATCGGCTGTACCGTGCCCAAGACGTTCGACCCGTGGTTGACGATGGCCAGTCGGGTGTTCGGACGAATGGCTCGGGCGATCTCACCTGGATCGACAAATCCGGCGCTGTCGAACGGGACGAACGTTGCCTCGGCGCCGTGATCTCGAACCAGGTGGTTGACCGGCCGGATCACCGAGTTATGTTCGAGGTTGGTGGTAATGATGTGATCGCCCGCTGAAACCAGTCCGGGGATGATGAGATTAAGTGCGTCGGTCACGTTGTAGCCGAAGACCAGCCGGTCCGACGCATCTTCATCGCCGCCAAAGAACTTCGTCATACGTTTGCGCAGGCGGTCGAGAAGGGAGCCAGCTTCGATGGCCAGGTCGTAGCCGCTGCGTCCGGGATTGACCCCGTGCGTCCGGTAGAACTCGTCCATGAAGCGGTAAACGCTTTCCGGCTTGGGCCACGCCGTTGCGGCATTATCGAAGTAGATCAAGGCTTTTTCCATGGCTGTGCCTTAATGAGATTTCCCCTGAATTGGCTGGAGGGACAGGCGTCGCTCCGGCGAAACTGTTGTGCGACTAAACGCAACTCATTGGTTTGGGCAACCCGGCTACTTTGCACGCGCCCTTGGCCGGTCCCGAAGGGAACAGGTCATAGATTCCCTTCAAAGAAAAGCCGGTCTCATTGCAGAGCTGGCGGACCGTAGGCGCGGTCTCGAATTCTTGAAAGTAATTGCGGATGCAGTGGATGATCTTCCAATGCGCATCGCTGAGCTCTTCGATGCCATCGGAGCGGGCCAGCGCGAGCGCCAGCTCAGTGTCCCAAAGTTCGGACTCCTGAATGAAGCCATCTTCGTCCACTTCCACCTCGCGACCGTTCCGGGTGAACAGCTGGAGAACTTCTTGCGATGCACTCATATCGTTCCTCGAGTAACGCGGAAATGCGGATGAGGTTTCCGATCTCAATCCTAGGAAAGTGGGAAGCAGAAATACATATCGAATTAATGGTTGATTGCGACTTGCGCGAAGGATAAAGAGGGACGAAGGCTGTTCGAGTTTCAGGTCATGAGGCAGCAGGAAACTGCCGGCAGAATTACTCTATCGTCCTGACCGTTTTTGGCTGCGCAGTCGTTCCCGGCTTCACGATGTTGCCCCAGGCCAACGCAGTCGACAAGACCATCAAGGTTGTGGTCGCGAAATACGGCATCAGCGCGTCGAGCAGCTTTTCCAGATGCATTACATCGGCAACAGCTACTTTCAGAAGGAAGGATTCAGCCCCGGTCACCCGGTGGCACTCCAAAACTTCCGGATGCGAGGCTGCCAGCTCCATAAAACGAGCCAGGTTCTCTCCTCCCACCTTAACGTTTACGAATGCGAGAATGGCCAGTCCTACTTTGGCGGGATCGATATGGGCACGATAGCCCACGATTATTCCGGCTTCTTCCATCTTGTGCACGCGTTCGGTGACGGCGGGTGTGGAAAGTCCCACGATGCGACCGAGTTCAGCAAAGGAAATGCGCGCATTTTGCTGCAACTCGCCGAGGATCTTCCAGCCGGTATCGTCGAGCAAGTAATCCGGGTTTTGATCTTTCATTGCCTGTCCGGCACGGGCAGAGTTGCACCGCGAAGGCCGCTCCCTTTAGCTAAATAATAGAGAGCGGCTGACCAGGCTAGTGTGTCCAACGTCACCCTACGGAGTGATCGTTTCAGATCGAGCCCCGCTTCGTCGTCGTTGAAAAACTGGATGTCAAACGACGGCGAAACGGTCAGGGCTCTTTAACTCGCTTTCGGCTCTTGGTCGCGCCTTCGAGCGGCGGCTCCTTGCGGGTCGGTTATGATATCAACCCACTTGGGATCGGGCGAGCGGTCGGCGTTGTAGTTGTCGTGCCAGTTCCACCACTTGTACGGCGGAGTTTGAGGATAACCCTGCGGCGAGTCCTCCCAGGTTTCCTGCCGGCCGAGTGGCGTGACGTCGAGATAGCTCCAGGTGCTGCCCATCGCCTCGTCGCCGCGAGCGTTGATGAAGTAGGTGCGGAATATCCGTTCGCCATCGCGGAAGAAAACGTTGTGGCCGTGCCACTCATTGACCCCGAAGTCGGCGTCGAAGCTGTCGGTGATTGTGTACCAGGGCATCTCCCATCCCATCCGTGCCTTCAAACGCGCGATGTCTGGCTGCGGTGCACGTGAGGCCCAGGCGAGGCTGGTGTCGCGTGCGTTCAGATGCGCCAAGTGGGAGACCTGATCGGCGCCGAAGGAGCAGCCGCGACAAGCATGTTCGGGCCAGCCGAACACGCCGGGCTCGAAGAACGCGCGATACACGATCAACTGCGGCCGGCCCTCGAACAAATCGAGCAGGCTTACCTTGCCGCCAGGTCCGTCGAATTCGTACTCCTTCTCCACGGCCATCCAGGGCATCCGTCGGCGCTCGGCGGCCAAGGCATCGCGGGAGCGAGTCAATGCCTTCTCTTTTACCAGGAGCTGCTGGCGCGCGGCCTCCCACTCCTGCTGCGACACGATTGAAGGTGTGTTCATGGCAAGATGTTCTGTCCCGGGTTGCTGGTCTTTCTCTTTGTTCGCCGACATTCTCATTTCTCCTTGTCATTGTTATTCGGGTTCGGGAGGGTATCTTCCGCTTCGTTCGTCTTGCGAGAGACTTTCACAGCCAATGCTGCCAGACCGCCGGTAGAAACCACCCCGGCAACGACTAATCCCATGGTTGCCAAACAGAATGGGCACATCGTTTACCTCCTCGCCCCGCCTCTACATGTATGACGGATGAGCCGAGGCTATTTCGAGAGGAACAACCAAACAACTTGGCACCGACCTTCGCCCAGGGACTTTTGTCACGGTTGATTCCTCCAGAGCAGACCGACGCTGCTCGAGATTCACAGTTATTTTTGATGCCCGAACGCAAACGGCTGCCAGGCACAATATCTGGCTGAGGTCCGCAAACGTCGAGCCTGGCGCTCCGAGTGTGAACGATCAGACCTGACGTATTGGACGTCAGCGGCGGCGGCAAGGCAGCACAAATGAGGCTTCGCAAATTGAGTGCCGGCTCACCTTCGAGCTTGTTTGTTTGGAAGAGCTTCCCGCAGGATTCTGGGAGAGCGAACGAGTTCCTGAAATCAAAATGCGGTTGATTCCACTAGTATTGCGCTGTATTGCCACTTAGACGAGAGCAAGCGAGGAGTTGAGCCACCCAGGTGGTAGCACAAAATGAGAGATAGAAAGCTTAAACACAATTTCGCAGCTGTTTCGCTCGGAGTCGCTGCATCGGTTTTGTTCGCGGCGACTGCTCTAGCACAAGTGTCGACCCCGCCGTTTTACGTCGCTGCATCGAAAATGACTCCGGAAGGGAAGCTCGGCCAAATAATAAAGAAAGAAGAAATCAAGACTGCAATTCCTGGCGCCCGAGCCTGGCTCATTGCCTATGTCTCCTCCGACATCGCCAACCGCAAGACGATTGTCACGGGTCTGGTTGTCGCTCCAGCAGAAAAGGCGCCGAAGGAAGGCCGCCCGGTGGTTGCCTGGGCGCACGGCACAACCGGAACCGCCCAGAACTGTGGACCATCGCAAATACTCAACCCGGCAGTTTCTTTGAATGAATATTTCCTGCTGGGCGGAAATTCCTGGACGGATTACGGCCTGCCCGCAGTGGAGCAGTTCATCAACGCCGGATACGTCGTGGTGGGTACGGATTACCAGGGGCTGGGGGGCGGTGGCAAGCATCAGTACGTGGTGTCGGTGACCCAAGGGTATGACGCGATCAATTCGATTCGCGCCGCGGGCGATCTGAAAGAGGCTGGCGCCAGCAAGAAAGCCGTGATCTATGGATGGTCACAGGGTGGCGCGACGGTGCTGGCGGCAGCGAGTTCTGGAGACTATGTGTTGCAGAAAGGTACGGCGTTCGATGGCATCGACATCGTGGGCTTCGTGGCGATGGCGCCTGCCGATATCGCGGTAATGGCTCCCCAGCAAGCCCTCACCCCCGCTTCAGCCGAAGGGATGCTGCAAAGTGTGTTCAAGGCTTTTTCGGATAATGTGTTCAACTTCACCCATATGGCGATGAATCTGTGGGGCACACAAGCGGCTTTCGAAGACAAGCTTCAACTCACTGACGTATTCACCGATGAGGGCGCGAGGACCATCGATGAAGTTGTGTCGCAGAAGTGTATGCACGCCGCTGCGGGCACTCTTAACTTCACCTACGGCAATGGATATTTGTCACTCATGAAGCCGAGGGTCAGCAACGCGATGGCGTGGGCGACCGCGCTGCTGGCCGGAAGCGTTCCGAATGAGAAGCCGATTGCACCGGTCATCATTTTTTGGGGAACTCACGACACGGTAGTTCCGCCTGTCATGGGCGCACTGTACAGGGAACAGATGTGCAAGAAAGGCGGAAATGTGGCGCGCGTGCAGTTGGCCGGAGAACAAACTCACTACAGCACACCCGGCGCCTCGCAACCCTTGTTCGTCCCCTGGGTCCAGGATCGCTTTGCTGGTAAGGCACCCGCCAACGGTTGTGGCTCGAATTAACCGAGCGAGCATTCGGAAGGCTCAATATCCTCGCAATACCTCGCGGTGTTGTTTGAGGGTGGCTTATTGAGCCCGGGGAACCCACAAATCAACTAATGCCCATGATTGGAGGTCTACCAAAAGACCAGGGTTTGCGCGATTATCGCCTACACTGGATTGTAGAGATGACCCATCGGATACTTCGCGAAGCAGTCGATACCGCTCGCTGGCGGTTCGCTTGATAGCGGTCAGGCTGGGCGCGCTGGCGCGATTCCGTCCACTACAGTTGTTCACGCTGGCCTGCGTCTTCGCCGCGCTCGGGCTGATTTGCTTTAGAACGAAGGTATCGGTCCTGGGCGCTGACATCTGGTGGCATCTGAAAGTCGGCGACTGGATCGTGCAGCATGGCGCGTTTCCTCACACCGGCATATTGTCACGGACTGCGGCGAATCTGCCCTGGGCGGCTTATAGTTGGGGATATGAAGTTCTGCTTTCTCGCGCCTACGCATGGCTAGGCCTGGTAGGCGTCGGTCTCTACGGTACCGCCCTTACCATGCTGGTGGCGTTCTGTGTTTTTTGGATGGCGCGCCGGCTGTCCGGAAGGTTCTGGGGGGCGCTCCTGCTGACGGTGGTTTGCTGCTACGCCTTTCTGCTGCTGAGAATCGTGCCCCGTCCCGGATTCTTCTCAATCGCGTTTTTCTGCTTCGTGCTGCTACTGCTGCTAACGGCGAGTCGCACCGGGCGGGTGCAAACGCTGTATTGGTTGCCATTGCTGTTTTTGGTTTGGGCCAACCTGCATATCCAGTTCATTTATGGACTGGCTGTTGTGGGATTGCTGCTGGCCGTTTGTGGGGCGCAGCAGTTGGCGGAGCGAGTTGGCATTAAGCCGAGGTTTGTTGTGCCAGAATCGTTGCCTGCCTCGAAGCTTGCGATCGTCTTTGTCGCGTGCGCTTTGGCCACCTTGATCGGGCCATACTCCTACCACCTCTACGAGGTGATCTTCCACTATTCGCAGGCCAAGGTGCCGTATTCGATGGTGCTTGAGCTGCAGCCGTTTCGTCTTCAGAGGTATAGCAACTATGTCCAGTTGTTTCTGGCCGGTGTTGCCTTCTTCATGGTCGTATCGCAGAAGAAGATCGATGTCTTCAAGGTACTGCTGCTGATCTTCACCAGCTTTGTGGCTTTTCGGACGATGCGAGACGCGTGGTTCCAATGCATCGCCGCCGTCGCCTGCATCGCCGATGTCATCTTTGTTGAAGGCGACTCGGAGGCCCGCGAGACGCCATTACAGTTGGCGGGAGTTCTCGCGGCGGTTGTGTTAGTACTCGCTATAGGCGCACGCAGCGTTGACTTCAACGATCGTGGACTTCGGCGGTCGATCGCCAGCATGTTTCCGGTCGATGCCGTTAATTACCTGGAACAAAATCATGCCCACGGCCCAGTGTGGAATATTTTTGACTGGGGAGGGTTCCTGAGCTGGTACATGCCGCAGTATCCGGTCGCAATCGACGGGCGCACCGATCTTTATGGTGACGAAATGACCGAACGCTTCTACAAGACCGAACAGGGCGATGTCGGCTATCGGGAAGACCCCTACCTCAATGAATCCGGCATCGTCCTGCTGCGCACGCGCGATGGACTGGTTCCACTGCTGGAAAACGATTATCGCTTCCGCAAGGCCTATCAAGACAAAATCGCTACGGTGTTTGTGCGACGGTGAGAACTCCGAGCGCTCGCTCCGAACGGCTACTCCTGCGTCAGGAATACAAGCGGTCGTCGCGACAACTGCCGATTCGGCCGCCGCAGAAAACGTCCCGGCAATCCGCTATTCAATACGTCGCAACCTCCAATCCTACGGCGCGAAATAGCTCGAGATGTCCAGAATCATCTGTGTCAAATCGTTAGCGTACGCATCAATGAGGCCGTTTGTGGTCTGGACGATCGCCATGTTCGAGGTGATTGCTCCGTCCTTGGCATTCAACGTCGAAGCATTAGGTTGTGTTTGACCGTTAGGCCACAAAGTCAGGAAGCCCAGCGTCGGCTCCGGGATCACGGTTGCGTTAAGCACGTACGCTTCGGCTGTATCGGGTGGCGCGCACGGGCTGCCTTGCACGGTCACCGTCAACTCATTTTCAAAAGGCTGGCCGTTGCCCGTCTGACGGGTGTCGATCACCCGGCATGGCGCCAAGGCGTACAAAGAAAGCCCACCTGGCCCAGGCGCGGCAAAGTATCCGTTGATGTCGATCAGCAAATCGGTGTCGTCGTTGGAATAGACCGCAACATCTCCATTGAGACCCGCAGGCACTATCGCGGCATTGGCGACGATCGTTCCTGTCGGATTGTTGAGGGTCGACACATTCGGCACGGGCGCGCCTCGCGGCCACACGGTCAAGAAGCCCAAACGTTGTCCTGTCGGATGCGGTACCGCAGTCACGTTGAAGGAATATGCTTGGATGTTCGTTTCGGTTGAAATGCACGAGCTCGTGGCTACCGGGAAGTCGCGTTCGTGGTCGGAACTCAGATACGGACCGGCTAGAGGCCCGTTCGGATTTCGCGTATCAACCACGCGGCAGGGGGGCATGGGATAAAACGCCAGCGTCGTATTTCCGGGCGTAGTGGTGAAGTAGCCGTCGATGTCGATCAAAACGTCGGTCGTGTTGTTAACGTAGACGCTCACCGCGCCGTTGATGCCCGCCGGCACGATGGCGGCGTTGGGTTTGATGCGGCCATCCAGCGAATTCATGAGCGAGACGCCGGGCTGGCCTTCGCCAGTCGGCCAGATGGTCAGGAAGCCCAGGCGCGGGCGGGACGACAGTCACGTTCAACGAATAAGCCGCAGCAGTAGCTGGAATATTGCAGCCGCCGAGTAGAGGAAGCTGGAAGCTCTCGGCAGTGCCACCCAAAATCGGGCCGCTTCCGCCGTTCTGGGTGCGCGTGTCCACCAGGCGGCAGGGTGCGACCGCGACGAACTGCGCTGCTGTTGGCGGAGGATTCACCAATTGCGACAGCATCCCGCTGCTGCCGGCATAGTTGCTATCACCGAAGTAGGTGGCCACGATAGCATCGGTACCAACCGCCAGCGTTGGAGTCGGGCAGACCGCGGTACGCGCTCCGCTCAAAATCACCGAAGTACAGCCTGAGATCCCCGTTCCGTTAGAAGTAAATCCAACTGTGCCGGTCGGCGTTGGTGGTCCTGCGGGAGAAACCGTTGCGGTGATGGTGACCAGTTGCCCCGATTGCGACGGATTCGGCGAACTGGTTAACGCGGTCGTGCTGATGCCGAGCCGCACTACCTGATTGACCGTGTTCGATGTGCTGCTGGCCAGCGTCTGCGAGCCTTGATAAACGGCGTGCAGGCTGTCGGTGCCCACGCTCAATCCTGCAAACATGAGGGTGGCCACCCCTGAACCATTCAGCGTGCCGGAGCCGATGGCGACGCCATTGCTTTCGAAACTCACAGTGCCGGTGGGAATCGAGCCGTTCTGGGCGGTCACGGTCGCGGTCATCGTAACTACCTGGCCAAAGTTCGAGGGATTCGGCGCACTAGTGAGAACGGTTGTGGTCGGTATCAGAGGTATCGGCGACAACTCAAAAACTACCCCTCCATTTTCGGTGCCTCCGCGGCTCGTGGTGCCGTAGATGTTGCCGTGGGCGTCGAAGATTACACCTGCTTCCGGGGCTTGGCCGTCATGGCATGCTCCTGTGCAAAAGATCCACAGCAGGCTCTCGGTCCACTGGCCTCCACCTGACGGGCTCAGCTCATAGATCACGCCCGAATTACTGCCGGGCGAGCCGCCTTGGACGGTCGTTCCGTAAAGTTTTCCGTGTGCGTCGATATTTAATCCTGCTTCAGGGATTATGCCGCCGCTAGATGAGAAGCTCAGGATCACGCTCTGAGTCCAGGAACCGCCTCCGGCTGGGCTCAGTTCGAAAATATCACCTTGTTCGTTGGCGCCGCCGCCGGTCGCGGTGCCGTACAGATTGCCTTGCCGATCGAAAACCATCGTCCCCCAAGGGGACACGCCATCATGGCATTGGGGGGAGACGGGACAGAAGCTGTACAGCACACTCTCGGTCCAGCTGCCGCCAGACGAAGTCAATTCGTACACCGTGCCGTTGCCATGAGCACCACCGAATTCGGTATTGCCGTAGAGATTTCCGGCCGAGTCGAAGATGACGCCTGCATAGGGTGCTGAGCCGTCGGCGCAACCGGACAACTGGCAGAAGACATAGATAACCGTTTCGGTTCAGGTACCGCCGCTTCCCGGGGTCAGTTTGTAGACCACGCCATGGCTGTTGAGCGAACCGCCAGCTTGAGTGGTTCCGTAAAGATTACCTTAGGTATCGAAGATCAAAGTCGCGTATCCAGGACCTTTTCCATCGGGTCAGTGTTCGAGCTGACAGAAATCGTACAAAACGGACTGGGTGTATTGCGCGTGCGCCTGTGTCGGCAAAAGCATCCACACTGTGATTAGAAGGCAAGCGAATACCGTGGACGCAATGCGGATTGTTGTGAACGGCTCGCCGAACGCGGAGGGTATTACGGTGAAGTGGCTGCGCGGCTCTGAGGGTATAGCGCAGAATTCGGTGCGTCGCGAGGGGCGCAACTCACTCAAAATTGTCATTTAGCCATCCTGAAGTGGCGCAAACTATAGCCGATTGTCACCGTGGTTGCCACAACTGATTGTGCTGACGCTCAAGAAAAATGCGGGTGCAAGACAATCCTCCCCGTTCGAGGGAGAGGCTACTCCACCTTTGATGGCGCTTGATGGACGACCCACTAAGACTATCGAGGGACACGTCCCAGGGAAGTTGCTTAATGGCGTTTGGGGCACCCGCACGGATCGGCAATTTGCCCCTGAGATCCATTCGTATCCCACTTGAAACTTGCAGCGCGTCTGCGGAATCCAAGTTGGTTAGCCAAAGGAGCAGACGGATGAAACATGCAATTCTGGGAGCAGGGGCGATTGGAGGTTTACTAGGTACGGCGCTTGCGTCGCTTGGGGAGGATGTAACACTCATCGTGCGGTCGGAAAAGCTCGCTGGCCATCCCCAGGACTTGATTCTGGAGCGGCCATCCGGTGAACTTCACGTTAAAGCCAAAGTCGTCGACAAACTAACTCGTCCGGTGGATGTCTTGTGGATAGCGACCAAGACTTACCAGCTGGAATCCGCGCTCCTGGCCATCAAGACGTCGCCGAGGATGGTTGTTCCACTGCTCAACGGAGTAGATCACGTTGCGGTACTTCGGCAGCGCTTCGGCGCGGACTCTGTTGTCCCTGCCACCATAGCGGTGGAAGCGGAGCAATCGGCTCCAGGGCACTTCGTGCATCGTTCGCCGATACGCCTGAACATCGCCAGTAGTGGCGAGCCCGTGTTGGGTCCGATTGTCCAGCGACTGGGCGATGCTGGGTTTATCTGCCAATTTGTTCCCGATGAGCTGAACCTGCTGTGGGGCAAGCTTTGTTTCCTGGAGCCGTTCGCGCTGGTAACCTCGGCCTCGGGCAAGAATCTCAGTGAGATCTTCGCCGACCCGGAGCTCAAGCGCACACTGCACTCCGCCATCGCCGAGGCCTGCGCCGTCGCCCGGGCCCTCGGAGCCAAGGTGGACGCCACAAAAATCGAAGGTGCCTTTGAATCCTTGCCGGCAACCATGCGCAGCTCGATGGCGAAAGATTACGCCGCCGGTCGCGAACTCGAACTCGACGGCATCGCCGGACCCATTCTGCGAGGTGCAGCAGCGCACCACATTCCTGTTCCGTTCACCCGGAGGCTGGTGAGCATCATTCAGGATTCGTCCGCCGCTCGCAGCGCATGATTGGTCTATTTGCTGCCGAGAGAATCGGCACCTATCTTGGCACATTGCGCGTCCTGCGAACTGGCCATACCGGACACACCAATTGCGCCCACAATCTTGCCGTCAATGACCAGAGGAAAACCGCCTTCCACCGGCACGGCGCCTTCGATGGCCAGGATGCGAAGGCCTTCACCGCCGGCCGCCAGAGCGTCCTGAAACGCCTTGGTAGGCCGCTTGAAGCGAGCCGCAGAGCGGGCCTTATCAATGGAGACATTGGCGCTGCCGAGTTGCGTGTTGTCCATCTTCTCGTAGTAGACAAGCGTGCCATCCGGATTCACGATCGCTACCGCTATCATCCAGTGATTCTTTACAGCTTCGGCAATCGCGTTCGCCGCAACTTTCTTCGCTTCGTCCACAGTGATGGATGTGCCGTAGGGGAGTGACGTCTGAGCCCGCGCAGTCGCAACCGATCCGATTGCTACCATCAGGACAGCGAAGCACCTCCAGCTTGATCTCACCGACATGAACTTCTCCTTTCCTGACCGCTGATTTTTGAATTTCCGATATTACATGCCTTTCCGGGTAAGTTTTGAAAAATAACTATGTCGGGAAACAGCTTGAAATTCCAGGCAAAAGGCAGGAGCGGAGGAAAGAAGCATCGGCGTCCGGACTTGATTACACTTCTGGAGCGGCGCGCCAGCGGAGGTCAACGAAAGTCAGGATTATAGCTATGCAAGGGAGCGCAGCCCTATGTCGTAACCGCGGCGCGGGCCTGTAGGGAAGACAACAGTCTTTCTGCATCGTTGCGCAGATGGCGGCGCAATGTCTCGCCGTCGCCGAAACCCGCACTTTGAGCGACGGTCTCAAACTTCTCGGTAGCGGCCGCAAGCTTAGCTTTGGCGGCTTCGGTTCGCAGACGCGCCACGAAGCGAGCCGGGGTGGTGTTCACCTGCTGGGTAAAGATCCGGCTGAAATTGCGGTCACTCATGCCGACACGCCGCGCCAGGGCATGAACCGAGAGATCGGCATCCAGATGTTCGGAGATCCAGGCGACGAGCTCGCGAATGGGCTGTCGTTCGGCGGCCTGCGCGGCTAGTTGCGAACTGTACTGACTCTGGCCCGCGCCGCGTCGCATAAACAGAACCATGCGGCGAGCAATTTCCAGCGCGAGTGCGTGACCGTGATCTTCCTCAAGCATAGCGAGTGCGAGATCTACGCCCGTCGAAACGCCGGCACTGGTCCAGATATGGCCGTCTTGCGTGTAGATGCGATCGCCGTCGACAGAAACCTTGGGATAGCGCTCGGCCAGCACATCAGCCAGTTCCCAATGCGTGGTGGCTTGCTTGCCATCGAGTACACCAGCCGCGGCCAGCACAAACGCTCCCGCGCATATCGAACCAATCCGGCGCACATCGCCGGCACGTTCCCGGATCCACGCCAGCAACTCAGGGTCGATGCGAGATTCCACAATGTTCGCGCTCGCCATTATCAGTAGCGTGTCGATAGGCAGTTTCGCTTCCTGCCAGCGCACACCGCCCGCCAGGAAAAATCCTGAACCGGTTGCCAGCGGAGTATCGCCCGCGGTAAGCAATTGCAGTTCGTAAGCGGGCGTCAGCCTCTTTCCAGCGCGCGTTAAGGCTATAGATGCACGAGCGAAAACGTCGATAGGGCCAGCCAGTCCCAATAAGTGCAGGTCAGGGAAGACCAACAGTGCAATTCGTCGGGTAGGCCACTCCTTTACTTGCAGTTGCCGATCAGCGCTTGCGGTCCTCACATCCATACAAGACAGATGATGATGGCAGGCTTAAAGCTACATGAAAATTCGATCAACCAGAATGGCAGAAAATGAGGTCAGGTTGTCCGTTCGATTCCGCGCCTCACTCAATCTCATACGCAGGTGAGGAGGAACGAACATGAAAGCTCTTAAAATTTTACCTGTTGGACTACTTCTTTTACTCTCCGTCGCGACCCTGTCGGCCCAGAACTCGCTGCCGAACCCGCATGACGACAGCTGCTGGTCGAGTTTGTCAGCCCTGAGGGCGTGCCAGATGCAAGCCTACGATCAGGCTCAGGATTACGCCAGCCGTTGCAGCTCGTACCCTGAATATCAGTGCCTGCCCGCGGATAAGCCGGTGGCACAGAAGATGTCGAATAAGCATGCAGCGAA
This sequence comes from uncultured Acidobacteriaceae bacterium, assembly GCA_963769235.1. Taxonomy (GTDB): domain Bacteria; phylum Acidobacteriota; class Terriglobia; order Terriglobales; family Acidobacteriaceae; genus Bog-257. The sequence goes on from CAVYKW010000003.1 coordinate 453,684, forward strand.
GGCTGCCGCTAAGGCGACCGCTGATTCCACCCCAAGCAGCGTGACCAACACAGCAAGTCCGGACGACTCGGCCGAAATATTGGTTCAGCCGAGCAACTAAGAATCAACCTTGTTACCGTAAACCCCCATTCGTTATTCCCGGATGGGGGCATTTTTCTTTTTCGACATAACACCACTGAAATCGTGTCTTCCCGTCTCCCCCTCCCAACAAGCTCATTTATTCGCAAAAGATTCCTGCGCCTGAATTTCACGAACAGGTGTATAGTGCGGGGCTATTATTTGCCGGTTGCATTCGGCTGACGTGAAGAAATTCTTCCCGGCTTCTTACTCTCTGAGTTGGCGCTGCGGTGTGAAGGGCGCCGGTAAGGGAATGACCGCATGACCTGGACGCAGGTTTATGATCCGCTGGGACACTGGTGGCTATCAACGCTGATCGCCGCTCTGCCGATTGTTTTCTTGCTGGTATTGCTGGCCGTCTTCCACGTGAAGCCGCACTGGGCCGCACTGGTGGGCGCCATCACCGCCGTGTTGGCAGCAATTGTTGTCTTCCACATGCCCGCGCCGTTAGCTACCGCGAGCTTCTTGTATGGCGTGGCCTTCGGCCTGCTGAAGATTGCCTGGATCGTGGTGGCCGCGGTCTTCCTCTACGACATAGCCGTCGATACCGGGCAGTTTGAAATCATGAAGCACTCGGTCGCAGCCATCACTCCTGACCGGCGGCTTCAACTCCTTCTGGTGGCGTTTTGTTTCGGCGCCATCATGGAAGGCGCTGCCGGCTTCGGCGCTCCTGTCGCCATCGCCGGAGCATTCATGATTGGCCTGGGGTTCAAACCATTCCACGCGGCCGCGCTGAACCTGATTGCCAACACCGCTCCGGTTGCCTGGGGGGCCATCGGCACGCCGGTGCACACGCTGGCGGCGGTGACTGCGTTGCCGGAGTCCGACCTCAACGCAATGATCGGGCGCATTTTGCCGTTCACTGCCGTCATCGTGCCGTTTTGGCTGGTGCGGGCGATGGTGGGATGGGAAGAAACCTTCGAAGTTTTTCCCGCGATTCTGGTGGTCGGCATCTCGTTCGCTGTCACGCAATTTCTATGGTCGAACTTTGTGGACAGCAACCTGGTAGATATCGCCGCCGGCGCCGTCTCGCTGGTCGCGACGGTGGCGTTCCTGCGAGTATGGCAGCCGAAACGTATCTGGCGTTTCGACCATGATAAAGACGAAGTTTTTCCGACCCATGGCGTTACTCGCGAAGTCACAGGCGGCCCCATGGATGTCGATTTTCCCATGGTGGTCGAAGAACGGAACGCTGCTGGTCAGTCGAGTACCGGGGATTCCGGATTGCAGCACTACACAGCCGCCCAAATCGCGCGGGCCTGGCTGCCCTTCGCGATCCTGTCGCTGTTCGTCATCGCCTGGGGGTTGCCAAGCGTCAAAGGTCCGATGAACAAAGCGACGACGCCAGTGTGGAAAGTTCCCATACTGCACAATGCCGTCACCCGAGCCGCGCCGGTTGTCTCGAAGCCAACGCCGGAAGCCGCCAAATACGATTTCAATTGGCTCACGGCGACCGGTACCGGCTGCTTCCTGGCGGCGGTGGTTTCCGGCTTCATTCTAGGAATGGGCCCAGGCCGCATCCTGAAAGTCTTCGGCCAGACGTTGTATCGAATGCGATATGCCGTGATGGCGATTTCCTGCATGCTGGGCCTGGGATACATCACGCGCTACTCCGGCATGGATGCTGTGCTGGGGCTTGCCTTCACCCGAACCGGGGTGCTGTTCCCATTCTTCGGAACATTCCTGGGTTGGCTGGGAGTTGCCCTGACCGGTAGCGATACTTCGGCGAACGCGTTGTTTGGAGGACTACAGCGAATCACAGCGCAGCAGCTGAACCTCGATCCGATCCTGATGTGCGCCGCCAACAGCGCCGGGGGTGTGATGGGAAAGATGGTGGATGCGCAGTCCATCACCGTGGCCACCGCCGCGACCAACCAGGTCGGCAACGAGGGCATTATCTTTCGCTTCGTGCTGTGGCACTCAGTTGCGCTGGCGTCGATCGTAGGCATCATCGTGATGTTGTATGCCTACGTCTTTCCGCATCTGGTACCACATGGACTGCACTTCGTACGCTAGGTCCTCAGGCTGGTAAGAACGGGCGGCTCGTTTATTCGGCCGCCCGCTTTGTTTATCAGCTGTAGTTCCCTAGAAGGTAAAGACCGGCCCGAACTCAGAGCGCCAGTCGGTTGAGGTGCAAGTGGGTTTGCCGGCGACCTTGGTGGTGCAAAGGCCGGTGTCGGCCGGAACAGCGTAGCTCGAGTAGTTGCTTTCCTCGAAGCCAAACTGTACCCAGGGGTTCATCTTGTAGAAGACGGTGACAGCCTTCAGATTGCTCTTGATGGGACCTCCACCGTCTGCGCCAATAGCCTTCGCAATGTAGAAGTCATTGGCATTCGCCGCATCCAGCCCGTATTCAACATAAGCCTGCCAGCCGGCATTTCTGCCCTTTGGCTCGGCGTTAAACCAGCGCGAGATGGGAAACCCAAGCTGCACAAATCCGCCATAGCCGCGGACCGGCAGTTGCGGTGCCACCGTCGCCGCTCCAGCCGCGTTCAATCCAAACACTGCCGGATTGTTGTCCACCGAAAAGCCAGTAGCCGTTTCAGTCAGACCATGAGACTGGTTGTAGTACGAGAGGGTCTGGCCACCAAAGAAGAATCGCAGGTCAGATCCCATGTAGCCGCTGGCGACAACTGTTACCCAGCGAGTGGGGAGCGAAACTGCGATCTGGTTGCCATAGCCGTTGCTATTGATATCGACCCCGTCCGGGAAAGCCGTCTTGTAGGCTGCCGGTACCGCCGAAGCCAGGATAGTCGCCTGGCGTCCAGTGTAGAAGCCGCTCCACAGGATTTGCGCCGGAACTACGCCCGGAGCCTTATCCAACTGGAACTGCAACACGACTCGCGATTCCAACTCCGGCTTGCCCCAGTCAGCACCTTGGCGTTCGCCATATCCCAACTGAGTTGCTGTGCCGTCGAATACGGTACAAGTTGTGGCCTTATTGAGGGCCGTGATGGTGCAGGTCGTGCTGTCGGCCGGTAAATCGCCTTCCGACGGCATCATGATGGCAAACTCGGGAGAGAGTTTCCAATCACGCGATCCGCCCAGCTTCTGCACGAACCCTAAGCGCATCTGTGGTGAGCGTTCGTACAGGTTGCCCCAATAGGCGCCGTAGAACGTGGTCTCGAACAAATTCATCAAAGCGCTGGAACCGAAAATGGTCCAGTCTTGCCCGGCTTCAAAGAAGATGTCCGTGTTAGGGCTCTTCGCCCAGTCGATGCGTCCGTAAGCCAGGCGCAATTGCAGCGCATTACTGCGGATGCTGGATACGTTGCGATTATCGGCGCGGCTAAAGTTGCCTTCAAAGTCGGCTTCGATCTGGCCGGTGACCGTGATGTTCTTGGAAATGTCAGGCCACTCGAAGCGCGAGCCGAACCTGGTGGAGCGAGCCTTCATGTGCCATTCCGGATTCTTGTTCGGACCCGTGTCGGCGTTCGTGAAACCAGGACGCGGAAAGTCATCGCCCGTTGGGTCGAGTGAGTCATACGCCTCGGTAGCCTTGATAAAGCCGTAAGGCATCATACGAACGCCGGACCCGAGTTTGAATCCCCCGATCAAGCCGTCTTTAGCCGGCGGGTCCAGGGAAAGAACCCGTACGGGAGCGATGGCCGGAATTACGGTTGGTCCGGTCGGCTCCGGAGGTTTGGGTGACATCGATTGCGGACTCGTCAGGCTTGCCGACTGTATCGCGCTTGATTCATCGTCAGCCAGCGAATGCAGGCTTTCAGCGTTCGCTGTACTGACTTCAGCCGCTTCACTTGCGCTGACTACGCCTTTCGCCTTGAGCAGGATCAGGAGTTGTTCCATGCCCGCGGAGCCAGACACGTTGCGGAGACTGCTGGCCTCCGTGCTTGTGAGAATGCCTTTCTTCACCAGCAGGTCGACGAGAGTGGAGTTGACAGCGGTCGCAGGACCTGCATTGGTGGCAGGAGGAGTACCGGCGGCCGCAGGAGTTGACTCGGCTGGAGCGCTCTCGTCTGAGCCAGCAGCAAATACGGTCACTGCTAACATCAGCAACAGGACGGCACTCCAGGTAGGGATTGATCGGAAGGAGTTTCGCATCGTTACTGCCTCCAAAATTCGGGCAAGATGGGAACTTTAAGTGGGTTCTTGTAATTATTTGTTTTTTGACTCTCAGTCCCCACCAATTTGTGTGAATGGCGTGGAAGGCTAATTCAAGGAATAAGGGAAAGCAAGGAGAAAAGCCGAAAGCCGCGAAGCATAAATTCGTACTGGTCGCATGGATGGGATTACCTTGAAACCAGCACAGGATTAGGATACAAATCCAACCACCTGACTCCACACCGCGCAAGATTGTGCTTGTGCAATTCGCACTGCTGGACTGATATGTATACCTGCTGAGTAGACTGGGTGATCGCTAGTGATGGAGCTGAACCATGTAAGCCAGCGGCAGCAGCTTCGAATCCGACTTTCAGTCAAGGCATGAGAGCCAGAAGGGCGCCATGGGAGAGAACACTAGTCAGCCACGAACTACCGAAAGTGGATTAGCCCGCTTTGGCTTGAGCCTGGCGGACTGGAGCGAGCGCTGGTTTCCCGATCCCTTGGTATTTGCGTTGCTGGGGATTCTAATCGTGTTTCTGGCCGGTTTATGTTTGCGCCAGCCGCCCGGCAAATTGGCGATCCAAGGTGTCAAGAACTTCTGGACCTTGGTTCCATTCACCATGCAGATGGTAATGATCATCATTGGCGGCTATGTTGTGGCCACCACACCAGCCGTGAATCGCCTGATCGAAGCACTGGCACGTATACCGAAAAGTGGGCGCGGAGCGATCGCCATGATTGCTCTGTTCTCGATGTTGAGCTCGCTGATTTCGTGGGGACTGAGTCTCATCTTCAGCGGGCTGCTGGCGCGCGCCTTGGCGCGACAGGTTAAGGGTATGGATTACCGTGCCGCCGGGGCTGCCGCGTATCTGGGGTTAGGCGCAACCTGGGCGCTTGGCCTTTCGTCATCGGCCGCCATGTTGATGGCCACCAAGAGCGCGATACCTCCGGCGCTGCTGGCGGTCTCCGGGATTATCCCACTGCGTCAGACTCTGTTTCTGTGGGAGAGCCTGGCAATGGCCGGGGTGCTGGTTGTGGTTTCCGTTGCGGTAGCTTACTTTTCTGCACCTTCGGCAGAGAACGCGCGCACGGCAGAGTCTTTCGGCATTGAAGTCAACGCCGTGGTTCGCCGGGACGAGCCGCGCACCAAGCCTGGAGAGTGGCTGGAGTACAGCCCGCTACTCTCGCTTTTTGTCGTGGCCTTAGTCATCTGGTACTTGATCGACTTCTTTCGCAGCTCTCCCCAAGGCGCACTGGCAGCCCTTGATCTCAACACCTACAACCTGATGTTCATCACGGCCGGCTTACTGCTGCACTGGAGACCACGCCGATTCGTTCGCTCGGTGGCTGATGCAGTTCCAGCCACCGGGGGCGTGCTTATTCAGTTTCCATTTTACGCGGTCATCTTCGGGATGATCGTGGGAACAGGTATTTCAAGCTGGCTGGCGGATTTGTTCGCGCGTGTCACTACCCATGAAACCTATCCGCTCCTGGTGGCCCTATACTCGGCGATCCTGGGAACCTTCGTACCTTCCGGAGGGAGCAAGTGGATCATCGAAGCTCCCTATGTGCTGCAAGCCGCCAATCTTCATCACGTGCATCTGGGATGGGTGGTGCAGATTTACAACGCAGCTGAGGCGCTGCCCAACCTGGTCAATCCTTTTTGGATGCTTCCTCTGCTCGGCATCCTCAAGCTGAAGGCCCGCGATCTTGTGGGCTACACGGTTTTGCAGATGATGCTGCACATTCCGATCGTGTTCTTCTTGTGCTGGCTGTTTGCACATTACATCCCGTATGTGCCGCCGATGCACTGACGGAGGTCGCCGCAAGCCTCCAGGGCATCAGCGACCTGTTGTAGCTCATTAATCCGTAAATAAAAAAGGGCAAGCACATGGCTTGCCCAGAAATTTCAGGAATCGCAAGCAGTTCTTACAGCGGCGTTACGACGGACTCTTTCTTGGGGAGCTTGCGCAGGAAATCTTCGCCGGTGCCGATGTGCTGATCGACCAGTCGCGACGGCACATGAGCCAGCCACTCGGTCAACGAAATGTCCTGGTATTCCGGCGTGGGAAACACCTCCAGAAACACCAGGTCCGTGTTGCCCAGATTCTCGATGTAATGCGGTTGCGATTTGCCGACATAGCCCACGTCGCCGGTCTCGAAGTCCATGGTGCGTGCGTGTCCACCAGCGGTAAATACGGTCATGCGTCCCTGCCCGGAGACATAATACTGCCACTCATCTTCGTTGGGATGCCAGTGTAGTTCGCGCAGTCCACCTGGCTTTAAGGTGACGATCGCGGCCGCGATATTCGTGGCCGGAAAGTTCTTGTGATCGACGATCTTCACACTGCCGCCGGCAGTCACCTTGGTAGGCTGCATTTTACTGGCGAAGAAGGAATACGAATCCGGCACCGGGCCGCTACCTTCATATGCCTCTTTCTGTTCTTCAGCCAGCGGCCGGGGTAAGTCTCTGGGAAAGATAAACAACTCGTGCGTGGGTACGTTATTGAAGGTCGATTCCGGAGTATTGAAATTCTTGGCCAAGACTTCTTTCGGGGTATGGTGCATCCAGTCGGTCAACAGGAAAGTTTCGAACTCGTTGAAGTTCCCGTCATTGAACACCAGCAGAAACTGACAACCGTCCGGCCCCAGACCCTGGATCGAATGCGGAATTCCACCGGGAAACAACCACAGATCGCCCGGACCAACATCGTCGACGAACGCGCGGCCGTTGGTATCGACGGCGGTGATGCGTGCGGTCCCTGATGTCATGAAAGCCCATTCCGCACCCACATGCCAATGCAGTTCGCGAATGCCACCCGAGATCAAGCGCATTTCCACGCCTGCCATCTTCTTCGAAATAGCAAGATCGCGCTCTGTGACCTGGCGCGTCCAGCCGCCCGCTTCGATACGTTTATGCGAATAGCTAAACGGATACTTGAATGGCGGCTGACCTCCGTTGTCAGTGGTGGGTGGATACGCAGAATCGGGATTCATGGCATCCAGCGGCTTGTTAATAGGCCCGGGCTGGGTTTCGTTGACCCCAGTGTGGGTGTCGCCACTCATGTCACGAATCTGTTGTGCCGATGCCATCATCGGCAAAGTTGCTGTCAGGGCCAAAGCGGCCGACCCTTTTCCCAGGAAACTTCGACGACTGAGGTTATCCATGCTCTGTTCAGCCTCTGCCATCTTGAGCTCTTGTTTCTCTCGACGCTCTGCCATCTTGCTTCCTTTCTGATTGGAGTGTGTTGCGAATTGCTTCCTTCAATCCATCTGTACACCTGTGCAAGGTACAAGCGACACTCGATCGCAACGGGCGAGTTAGATGCTTCCGTGGTGCTATTTGTAGCTGGAAGTTTCCGGCCAAACAAGCACACTTTCGCCAAAAACTGCGAATATCTAAGCTCGGGTATTTGCCTTTGGCGGGGCAGGGAATGCTCTACTTTGCCGTCCCAGCCTGGGTAGCTGCTTCGCCGCGATCCGCCATACGTTTTTCGGTCCGGCTGATTTTTGTTACCGTTGCCATAACTGGCTGCGCCGGTTTATTTCTCGCGAGGAGCGAAGGGAATCATGCCAACCCATCGGGGAACGCCCAAAAACATCGACGACTACATCGCGTTATATTCGCCCGAGATCCAGGCGATCCTCGCGAGGATCAGGGTGACGATTAGCCGGGCTGCGCCGAATGCGCAGGAGACCATCAGCTACAAAATCCCGGCATTCACCCTGAACGGTGTCCTGGTTTACTTTGCGGCCTTCAAGAAGCACATCGGTCTGTACCCCCCGGTAAGGGGCGATGCAAAGCTGGAGAAAGCGATCTCGCCCTATGCCGGAGAGAAGGGCAACCTGAAATTTCCGCTCGACGAACCCATCCCTTACAAGCTCATCGAAAGCATCGTAAAGCTCAGGGTAAAGCAAAACGTGTCGAAGACAGCTCGGTCCAAAAAACGATGAGGCTGTTTGTTTCGCAATCACGCTGAAGCAGTGAGCCTCGTGCATGGGAAAAGCCATTCTGCAATGAGCTCCGAAGATCGAGCGCAACGGCTACGTACCGCAGCCAACAAGGAAGAACTAAGAACAAACGGCGCAGCCGAAGCTACGCCGCCTTGGCTGTGACTTCCAAACCTGCGTATCGATTTCCGCAACCTGCGGATGTGCTACGCTGCCCGAGATTCTTCGACTTGCCGCGACCGGGCCTGTCGAACAGCGTAGTACAGCAGCCCAACTCCCGCGGGAATCGCGATACCCAGAGTTTTCGCCAGCTTGCTGCCGTTGCCCGAATCCCACCCTCCGTACACCTCGCTGCCTTCCTTCATTGGACTGAATACGCTTCCGGAGTTATGCGGGGGCCGACTCATCCTGCTCCATCTGCGACTTATGCGCTTGCTTGCCCATTTGCTTTTCCATCAAGCCAGGTGCCAAGCGCTGCACGAAGCTGCCAAAGTTGCCGGAGCTGCCGACTACAACCTCATCTTGCGGTTCCAGCGCCATCTGGTAAATCACGTCTACTACTTTTTGCGGATCGTATACTGGCGGAATCGGCTTCACAGGCTTGCCGGTGTGGTTCGCAGCATGTTCGAAGAACGGTGTGTCCATCGAGACCGGCATGACGGTTGACACATGAATTCCGGTTTCGCCGTTGTTTTCCAGTTCTTGGCGCAGAGCCATTCCCAACCCGCGGACGCCAAACTTCGAGGCAGAATAGGAGCTGAGGTACGGCGCCGCAACTTTGCCGGCGAATGAGCCGACATTGATGAGAACGCCTTCCCCCTGCTCTCGAAACTGTTGCAGAGCGGCATAAGCCCCATAAATAGTGCCTAAAAGGTTGGTCTGGATCACCTGCTCGTGCTCTTTCAGTGGAGCATCCTCAAACCGGCTCACCGAACCGACACCGGCGTTATTTACCCACACATCAATGCGCCCAAACGTTTTGATCGCCTGCGCGGCCAGGTCCTCAACATCACCGGCATTGCTGACGTCAGTTTCGACGGGCAAAGCGTCAACTCCCAACGCGCGGCACTCGCCTGCCAGTTCTTTCAGTAACCGCTTTCGCCGGGCCGCAAGCACCACATTGGCTCCTGCTTCGGCAAACTTCAAGGCTGCTCCGCGTCCAAACCCGCTCGACGCTCCGGTTATGACTACCACATGATTTCGCAATTCACCCATGATTGAAACTCCTTGTGCGAAGAGATGGGCCGAATCCAAAGCGAGATGCCTTATGAAGCGACTCGCTTTCGAGATTAGGTACTTTTTAGCGGAGGTGTGAAATCAGGAGTTGCTGTTAACGGTTTCGTTGGCCGATTTGGCAAAGACAATCTCGGCAACCAGCAGTATCGCGCCGATCACGATGGCGCTGTCAGCGACATTGAATGCCGGCCAGTGGTAGGTGCCGACATAAAAATCCAGGAAGTCGACTACGTGTCCGCTTACCATGCGATCCCAAAGGTTACCCATGGCGCCGCCCAGGATAAGAGACAGCCCGATAGTTGTGGTACTCAGGGCATGGCTATTCTTCCAGAGCAGGGCAGAGACAATGACCAGAGCTACGACGGAGAAGCTCACCAGCGCGCCCACCTTCCATTGCGCCGACGACTCGGCAAACAGTCCAAAAGCTGCGCCGGTATTCTGCACGTGGGTCAGGGTGAAGAAACCCGGAATGACCGGCACGCTTTCATGCAGCGGAATGTTGCTGGCCACCGCCCACTTGGCGAGGCGATCCAGCAACAAAACCACAACCGCTATGGAGAAGAAATACTTGCGCATGGAATCTCTTGACTATTCTCCAGTTTAGACGCTGAACACCCAGGGAAAGAAGCAGTAGAAAAGCTCCGCTCGTCCTCTTACGTCTAATGCCCGGCCTTCGTCGTCGCTTCAATCTCCGCCAGCACCGCGCTACAGCGTTCGCACACTGTCGGATACGACTTGTCTTCCCCGACATGAATGGAATAGTTCCAGCAGCGTTCGCATTTTTGTCCCGGAGCCTTGCTGATGGTGATCTTCAACCCGGTGTCCCCATTGCTGCCCGCGGATTTTTCCAGAACAACATCGGACACAATAAAGAGATATCGCAACTGATCGCGATAACGTTCCAGCACGGGATAAATGCTCTCCGGCGCAGCGAGATGAAGTTGCGCTTCGAGACCGCTGCCGATCTGCTTCTCCGCGCGTGCCGCCTCGAGAGCCTTGAGCGCCTCATCGCGGACCGACAACAGCGTCTCCCAGTCGCTTCGAATGGCGGCGACGTCAAACCCTGGCGGCAGCTCACCCGTAAGTTCACCGGCAGCAGGGAATTGCTCCAAGTGGACGCTTTGGGTTTTGCCCGCGAATGTCGGGAGGGAACTCCAGACTTCCTCTGCCGTAAAGCTCATCACCGGAGCCAGCAATCGAACCAGCGCGTTGCCCAGCTTCCATAGCGCAGTTTGCGCGGAGCGACGCATCAGGGCCTTCGGTGCGGATGTGTAGAGCCGGTCCTTCAGCACGTCGAAATAGATCGCGCTTAAATCGACGATGCAGAAATCTTTCAGCCTCTGATAAAGCCTGTGAAACGTGAACGTGTCGTAATGATCACGAACATCCTTCGTGACGTCGGCCGCGCGCAGCAGGATGTACTGGTCCAGGGGATGCATCTCGGCAAACGCAACTGCGTCGCGTCCGGGATCAAAGCCGTCCAGATTGCCAAGAATGTAGCGGAACGTATTGCGAATCTTCCGATAGCTGTCGGCGATGCGCTGCATCAGCTCGTCGGACGCCATCACGTCCTCGCGAAAATCGACCGATGCGACCCACAGGCGAATGATCTCCGCCCCCAGCTTGTCGGCTACCGCCACCGGATCGACGGTATTGCCTAGCGATTTATGCATCGCGCGACCTTGCGGATCGAGTGTCCAGCCCACAGTAGCGACGCCGCGATAAGGTGCCTCGCCCCTGGTTGCGACGGAGCAGAGCAGGGAAGAGTGGAACCAGCCGCGATGCTGATCGCCGCCTTCAAGGTAAAGATCGGCAGGCCAGGGAAGTCCCGGCTCGCGGCCCAACACCGCTGCGTGGCTCGATCCCGACTCGAACCACACATCGATGATGTCCATTTCCTTGCGGAATTTCGTGGCGCCGCACTTTGAACACTTCGTCCCGGCTGGAAGAATGTCTTCCGCCGAGTGGCGATACCAGGCGTCCGCACCCTCGCGCGCGAATAGCTCAACCACCAGGCGATTCACTGCCGGTTCGTTCAGAAACTCGTTGCAGCCTTCGCATTGGAACACCGCGATCGGCACGCCCCAGATGCGTTGCCGCGAAATGCACCAGTCTGGCCGCGTGGCAATCATGTTCGAAATTCGTTCTTCGCCCCACGCCGGGTCCCATTTCACCTTGCGAATTTCTTCCAAGGCGCGAGCCCGCAGCGAGGTCCCGGATGCCGCGTTCGCTTCCAGTTTGAGCTTGCCTTCCATCGAGATGAACCACTGTTCGGTGGCTCGGAAGATGATGGGATTGTGGCAGCGCCAGCAATGCGGATACGAGTGCTCGATCTTCTCGAAGCCCAGCAGCACGCCGCGGCTCTTCAGCAACTCCACGATCAGTGGATTCGCCTTGAAGATCTGCTGGCCCTTGTACTCAGGCAATCCAGTGCGGATGATGCCGGCGTCATCGACATCGCAGTGCAAGTCGATTCCGTATTTCACGCCGGTATTGAAGTCGTCGGCGCCGTGGGCCGGCGCAGTATGAACCGCGCCCGTGCCGGTATCCATGGTCACGTAATCGCCCAGCACTCCCAGCACTTTGCGATCCAGGAAGGGATGCGCAAATGTGGCGTACTCCAGCTTCGCGCCGGGAAACGACGCCAGCTCTTTGGGCTCGCCAAGGCTGCACTTGTCGATAGTCTGCTGGGCCAGCGCTTTGGCGACGATGTAGATCCACTCGCCGGTGTCGAGCGCAACGTACTCTGCTTCGGGAGCAAACGTGACCGCCATGGAGGCGGGCAGCGTCCATGGAGTCGTCGTCCAGATGATGGTGGCAACGTTCTTCTTGCCTGCCAGGTCCGGCGAGACCTTGGCCGGGTCGCTGGTCAGCGGATAGCGCACCCAGACGCTGGGGCTGGTGTGCATCTCGTATTCAACTTCAGCCTCGGCCAGCGCCGTCTTGTCGTGAACGCACCAGTACACCGACTTCAGGCCTTTGTAGACCAGGCCCTGCTCGTAGCACGAGTAGAACGTCTCCATTACAACGCTCTCGTACCGTGGATCCATGGTCGAATATGGGTCTTCCCAGCGCCCAAGGACGCCCAACCTCTTGAACTGGCTGCGCTGGAGATCGAGGTACTTTGTCGCGTACTTCCGGCACTCCTCGCGGACCGCCAGCGGGTCCATATCCAGCTTTTTGCGGCCAAGAAGGTCGTCAACCTTGATTTCGATGGGCAGGCCGTGACAGTCCCACCCGGGAACGTAGGGGGCGTCGAAGCCGCTCATGCTGCGCGACTTGACCACGAAATCCTTCAAAGTTTTGTTGAGTGCCGTACCCAGATGGATGGGGCCATTGGCGTAGGGCGGCCCATCGTGCAAAACATAAATTGGCTGCCCGGCATGCGCTTTACGGATTTCCTCATAAAGCCGCATTTCCTCCCAATGTTCGAGCATCTTAGGCTCGTTTTTCGGCAGATTTGCCTTCATCGAGAAGTCGGTTTTAGGCAGGTTCAGCGTTGCTTTAAGGTCGAGCGGCACTGCGAGTTTTCTCCCGCCTGCTTAAGAAATGGACGGCCAGCAGGCTCTTCCTTCATTATAGGGGCAAAAGCAACGTCCATCAGCCGGCGGTCGGTGGCACCTACGGGTGAGCCTGAGGCCAGGCAGTAGCTTATGTCAGGGCTCGCCTTTACTCCACGGATGCGTCTTATAGTATTGCGCGAATTCGAACAACGATGTGCAGAGCTTCGCATCTAACCTGTGTGGAGCCGAGTCACGCATTTTCGGCAGTTGGGACTAAAGCACCGAAACCTCATCGGAATCTGTGGGTTTGACCGATGATCGAGCGCCACTTTTTGAGGCAGAGCCGGCGGCATCCAGCCACGCAGACTAAAGGACCAAGAGAAGTATGCCTAATCAGACTCTGATTCCCCCCTCTGAGCAGGAAGATTTGAATCTTCTGCCGCAGACCACCGTGAACGAGTCCCTGTGGAGTTCGCTGCGGGAGAATGTTCGGGCCGCGCTGTTTCCGGAGAAATTGCCGCCCCTGGAGCTGACCTCGAAGCCCGTCAAAGTTCGCGATATCTGGGGCGAATACAACTATAAAAAAGAGAGCGCTGGTGTCTCTCTGGTGGTACACGTGGCCATGGTAGCCGGTCTGATTGGCATCTCCATCATGGGCGCTCGTGCCATCAACCAGGAAAAGCCCAAGCAGACGGTCGATCTGATTGCTCCCGATCTGACCCCGCCCTTGCCTATGACCGCCAAGAAGCAGCAGACCATGGGCGGTGGTGGTGGCGGCGGCGATCGCGATAAGCTTCAGGCCCCCAAAGGCAAACTTCCCAAGCAGGCGATGGAGCAGATTACTCCTCCCGCCATCGTGATTCGCAACGATCATCCCAAGCTCCCAGTCGAGCCGACCGTAGTTGTTCCTCCACAGATCAAACTGGCCGCAAATATGCCGAACATCGGTAATCCGCTTACCGCGGTCCCAAGTGGCCCCCCATCGAATGGCACAGGTAGCGGAGGCGGTATTGGATCCGGCTCCGGCGGCGGTGTGGGCTCGGGCAGCGGCCCAGGCGTTGGTCCCGGACGCGGCGGTGGCTATGGTGGTGGCGTGTTCCGCGTCGGCGGCGGCGTTTCAGCTCCGCGAGCGCTCGATACGCCTGACCCGGAATACTCCGAGGAAGCTCGCAAAGCGAAGTATCAGGGAACCTGTGTACTGTGGCTGATCGTAGGTCCCGACGGCAAGCCTCGCGATGTCAAAGTCGCTCGCGCACTCGGTATGGGTTTGGATGAGAAGGCGATTGAGGCTGTCCGTAACTGGAAGTTCGAACCCGCCATGAAAGATGGCAAGCCCGTCGCGGTGCAGATCAACGTCGAAGTGAACTTCCGGTTGTACTAAACGCCTAGAACAACCGAACACACAAAGGAGAGGCATTTGCGCCCCTCCTTTTTTGCAGTTTGTTACAAGCTGTTCAAATACTGGACGATGTCGGGCGCGGTCCAGTCGGTTGAGCCGATAAACTTGCGGACGATCTTCCCATCTTTGTCGATTATGAAGGTCTCGGGAAACTTGAACGTCCCGTAAATTTCGTTAGTGTTTCTCTGGGTGTCCCGCACGGTCAGTAGATCGACACCGTGGTCGTGAACGAATTGCTTGTAAGCCGCGTCATCGGCGTCTTCGCTGACTGCAAGGACCGTGACCTTGGTCCCCAATTGCTTCTGCAATTGCACCAGCGAAGGCATCTCTTCGACACACGGCGGACACCACGTCGCCCAGAAGTTCAATACCACGGGCTTGCCGCGCAACTGGCTCAACACCACAGTTTTCTGCGAGTCGGTAATAGTGAAGTCGGGAGCTGTGCTGCCGATACGCGGGGGATGGGACCCGCTATTGCATGCGGTGAGGAGTAAAAGACTGAACAGGCCGATGAACCAGGAAAAGCGCTTCACCCTCTTATAATAAAGCAGAGAGCGCATGGCTGAGGCCCAGCAAGCCGTTGCCGGTGCGCTACTTTAGTAGCAGTTGCGCGGCAGCAGCATTCCCGCGGCGTTCGTAGAATCATCCATGAATGAAACAAGTACGACTCCCGAGGTCTCGGTCATCGTTCCCGCGAGAAACGAGGAGTCTGGCCTCGCCGACTGCCTTCGCAGCTTGGTAGGCCAAGCCGGCCCTGCCTACGAGATTATCGTGGTCGACGATCACTCGACAGACGCTACACATGGAATTGCCGAAAGCTTTCCTGTCCGTTTGATTTCCGCTGATCCGCTGCCGGAGGGTTGGAGCGGCAAGTGCAATGCCGTATGGAGCGGCTCAAAGGTTGCGAAAGGGAAGTGGCTGCTGTTCACTGACGCAGACACGTGTCACACGCCGGCGTCGATCGCAGGTGGTGTGGAGGAGGCGCAGACCCTGGGCGCTGGCCTGTTGTCGTACTCCCCGAAGCAGGAGGTACGTGGATTCGCAGAGCGGGCACTGATGCCGGTGATCTTCGCTGAACTGGCGGCAACCTACCGCCCCAACGATGTCAGCGATCCCAATTCCCCGGCGGCTGCGGCCAACGGCCAATACTTGCTGATTCGACGCGATGTTTACGATGCTGTTGGCGGACACGCCGCCGTGGCGACGACGATTCTGGAAGACGTTGCGCTTGCTCGACGAGTGAAGCAGGCCGGCTATAAGCTGCAGTTTCGTGTATCGGATGTGCTCAGCACCCGCATGTATCGCAGCTTCCCGCAGATGTGGGAGGGCTGGACGAAAAATCTCGCGCTGCTGTTTCCGCAGCCTCGCAAGCTGGCGATCATCCGCTTGCTGGAGTTCACGGCGATCACAGCCTGCGCCCTCATCGCTGTGCTCAAATGGAGCGCGGGCGAAACAACCGCTGCATTCATCGCCGTCGGGCTTACCGTTTTATTTTTTGCATTCTTTCTGGCGCGCGTTCGACGGGCACATTTCGACCGGCTTTCCAACGCGATGGCGTTCTTTGGATTGCCGCTTTTCGCGGTTCTTTTGTTGAACTCTGACATCTCACATAAGCGAGGGTCGGTGCAGTGGAAAGGACGTCAGTATCGCGGCGGGAGCGCGCAGCCGGAGCCGGCCGTTTCCACCACGACGGCGCCCGCGCCTTATCGCTCATCTTAGTTGCAGGAGATTATGGTCTACCTAACCCGCAAATGCGAGTTCTCTGCTTCGCACTATTATCACAACCCGGAGTTCACCGAAGAAGAGAATCGGCGCATCTTCGGCAAGTGCGCCAATCTCAACGGACATGGCCACAACTACACGCTGGAAGTCACAGTGAAGGGCGATATCGACCCGCAAACCGGCTTCGTGGTTGATCTCAAAACTTTGAAGGACATCTTGAACCGAGAAGTGGTGGATGCGCTGGACCATCGGCATCTGAATAAAGAAGTGCCGGAATTCCAGAGGCAAATTCCTACGACCGAGAACATCGCCATCGCGATCTGGAATCGCTTGCAGGACAAGCTGGAGTTGGCCAAGCTGCATCGCGTGCGCGTGTATGAACTACCCGACTTGTTCGTGGATTTCTACGGGGAAGCATGAAGGCCCATCTCACGCGGCGGTACATCTTCTCGGCCTCGCATCGCCTGCACTCCGACGAGTTGTCGGAAGAACAGAACCAGGCCGTCTATGGCAAATGCAATAACCCGTACGGCCACGGACACAATTACGCTTTGGAGGTAACAGTTAGCGGACAGGTCGAGCCGAGCACCGGAATGATCTGCAACTTGGTGGACCTCGACGATGCCGTGCGCCGTGAAGTGCTGGCGCGCTTCGATCACCAGAACCTGAATCTCCGCGATGAGTTCGCCGCAATCGTGCCGACAAGCGAAAACTTGAGCGAAGTCATCTTCAACATTTTGAAACAAAGCTTTAAGGCGGCTCATCTGGAAAAGGTGCGGCTGGAAGAAACCCTGATGAACAGCTTCGAATACGCCGGTGACGCTGAGCCTCGATATTAAGCGGTGCTGTTGGAGCGTAAGCAGTTCGAAATTGATTGGCTGATTGCAATGCACGTTTTACTAAATGCTAACGGCTAATTGCTGAATGCCGACTTTATGAAAAACACCATCGAAACCCCGACCCTCACGACCGCCAGCTTCGAAGAGCTGGCGCGCGAGATGCTCGTGCGCCTGGGCGAACAGCCTGATCGCGAAGGGTTGCTGGCTACACCCGAACGCTATACCAAGGCGCTGCGCGATCTCACCAAGGGCTACCAGGAAGATCCTGAGCAGATCCTGCATGGCGCGCTGTTTAGCGTTGACTATGACGAAATGGTCATCGTCAAAGACATCGAGATGTTCAGCCTTTGCGAACATCACATCCTGCCATTTTTCGGCAAGGTCCACATCGCTTACATTCCCAAGGGCAAGGTGCTTGGCCTCAGCAAGGTAGCACGCCTGGTGGAAGTTTTCGCCCGCCGCCTGCAAGTGCAGGAGCGACTGACCGTACAGATTGCCGAGACCATCCAAAAGGTCATCCAGCCGCTCGGCGTCGGCGTCGTGGTGGAGGCACGCCACCTCTGCATGATGATGCGGGGCGTCGAGAAACAACATTCCGCCACCGTAACCTCTTCGATGTTGGGCGCGTTCCGCGCGCAGCAGACTCGGCAGGAATTCCTCTCCCTCATCCACGCCAAGAACGGCAACGGAATTTAAACGATGGCTGCGAACAAGCCGCAGTCTCCCAAGAAGGCGAAGCCGGTCGTCCGACCTACCTCATCGCCTCGCCTGGCCGGCAAGGTTGCCGTCGTCACCGGCGGTAGCAGCGGGATCGGGTACGCCATTGCGAATGCGCTTGCCGCCGAGGGATGCAGCGTCGTAATCACCGGACGCGATGAAAAGAAGTTGGCGCAGGCCGCAGCGAGCATTTCAACGGCGACCGATAGCGGCGCCGAAATCGTTTCCCAAGTCTGCGATGTCCGGGATCCCGACGCCGTAGCTGCACTGTTTGCGATGGTCAAGCGGCGCTTCAAACGTCTCGACATCCTGGTGAACAACGCTGGAATCACGCAGCCAGTCTTGAGCGTAGCTGACACGTCGATCGAGCTATGGCGAGATGTGATCGACACTAATCTCACCTCGGTATTCCTGTGCACCAAGGCAGCACTGCCGCTAATGAATCGGGGCGCGACCATCGTCAACAATCTCTCGGCTGGGGCGAAACAAGTCTTTCCCAACTACGCGACCTACAGCGCGTCCAAACGCGGGGCCTTGGGTTTCACTCTGTCGCTGCGGCAGGAGTTGATCCCTCGCGGCATCCGCGTCATGGCCCTCATGCCCGGTGCGACCTATACCCCAATGTGGGATGACTACATGCCGGATGCGCCTCGCGAGCGCATGATGACTCCCGACACCGTCGCCCAGACTGTTCTCTACGCCGTCCTGCTGCCGCCTGAGGCCAACGTGTCAGAGTTATCGCTCGATCCTAGTGGCGGAGCGTTGTAACGACTTTTCACCCCGGAGGACACGGAGAGCACAGAGCTTTTGGAGTTCTTATTCGTGGGCACAGGCGGGGTTGAATACGTCAGCTAAGGGTAAATGTCCGCAGTTGTTGGGAACCGCGCGGCGCTGAGATTTTCTATCCAAATAACCTCCGTGCGCTCCGTGTCCTCTGTGGTAAAAACACCTCACAACCCGTAATGATACCTACGGGTGCGTGCGGGGAAGAGCTTGATCAGCAACACTCCGGCAATAAATCCCCCGACGTGTGCCCAGAAGGCGATGCCGCTGGAATTAGCAGAGTGCGATGAGATGGAAGTCGCGGCGCCGCTGAGGAACTGCGCGATAAACCAGTAGCCCAGCACGATCCACGCCGGCAGCCACATAAAGAACACGAAGAAGAATGGCACCAGGGTGAGCACCCGGGCGCGTGGATACAACACGAAATACGCGCCCATCACGCCGGCAATGGCTCCGCTGGCTCCCACGCTGGGCACCACCGATCCCAGGTTGAACATGATGTGCAGGAAGGCAGCGGCAATTCCGCACACGAAGTAAAGCGCCAGGTATAGCGAGTGCCCGAGATAATCTTCCACGTTGTCGCCGAAGATCCACAGCGCCCACATGTTGAAGATGATGTGCAGCCATCCGCCGTGCAGAAACATGGAGGTCAGGAACGGCACTACGGCTGCCATGAGCGGCACGTAACGCGTGCCCAACGCGGAGATCAGGTCCCAGGGCACATAACCGTGATTGAAGAGGACGACAGTCACCCTCGCCGGCACCACGCCGAGCAGGGTCAAGACCTCAGGACTAGGCTCGGGCGGACGATAACCCCAATTCAACGACAGCAGGAACGCGACGATATTCAACACGATCAGCGCGTAGTTAACGAATGGAGTGCCGATGCGGGGGGCGTCGTCTTTCAGTGGAATCATAACTTCGTTACGACTGGCACAGCAGGGAAGCGGCTTCCCTGTCGTAGCTCCTCAAGCCGGGCCGCTGACGGCGAGTTGACCAAACAACCTTCGAACCTCCACGATAGCAGAAGGATGCCCTTGAACGCAGTGTTGGTGGTGGATAAACCCTCAGGCTGGACCTCCCACGATGTCGTAGCTAAAATGCGCCGCATAGTAGGCGAACGTGCCATTGGTCACCTAGGAACGCTAGACCCTATGGCGACCGGCGTTCTGCCGCTCGTTATTGGAAAGATGACTCGGCTGTGCCAGTTTTATTCCGGCTCAGAGAAAAGTTACGAAGGAGCGATCCGACTGGGCGTGGCGACTGATACTTACGATGCCGACGGCGAACCGGCGGGCGAGATTCAAGAAGTTAAAGTATCACTTGAAGACGTTCGGCAGGCTGCGCTGGCGTTTGCCGGCAAACTGCGGCAGCTACCTCCGCCATTCTCGGCCAAGAAGATCAGTGGCGTTCCGGCGTACAAGCTGGCTCGCAAAAAGCAGGAAGTCGAACTCCAGCCGGTCGAGGTCGAAGTCAAGAATTTCACTGTCTCCGCCTTGAGTGGCGACCTGGCAGAATTCGGCTGTCGCGTGTCGTCGGGCACCTACGTCCGCAGCCTCGCCCACGAACTTGGGCAGAAACTTGGTATTGGCGCCCACCTGGCCAGCCTGCGCCGGACGTCCGTCGCTGAGTTCATTATCGAGCAGAGCCACACGCTCGAGGAGATCGCCGAGGCCATCGCGCAGGATCGGCTAGACGATTACCTGGTGCATCCGCGTCGAGTCTTGCCGGAGATTCCATGCGTCACCGCGACCGAGGAAGACGTTGCCAAGATCCGTCACGGGCGCTCGGTGAACCTGCCCGAGATGTCACGTTCGAAGTGGGTGAAAGTGTTCGCCGGTCAAGCTGACCTGGTGTGCCTGGCCAGCAGGGTAGCCGGCACGCTGTTCCATCCCAAGGTTGTGCTGATCTAAAGCCGTTACTTGGAATAGGTCCCATCGTGCGCACATGTTGATAATGTCCGATAACAGATATTATGTTAAGTCTAAGGAGAGGCCTGAAGAATGCACCCTGTCGCCCCTCTGCGTTCCAAGGCTCACTCCAAACCTCCGATCTTCGTCGATCCCTCGAAGGAGTCCCGGGCTCTGGCATCTAGGCGCCCAAGGGGCAGGTCCTTCACAGGAACTCCGCGTTGGTGGAAGTCAGTTCAAAGTTGACTTAGTCCAGGCCTTAGTCCATTATCCTCATATATGGAAGTGAACATCCACGAGGCCAAGACCCATCTCTCCAAGCTGCTGGAACGCGTGCTTTTAGGCGAAGAAGTGATCATCGCCAAGGCGGGCAAGCCGGTGGCGCGCCTGGTGCCTATCAAGACGAAAGGAGTTCCACGTCCGCTGGGCTTGGCGAAAGGCGAATTCGTAGTTCCCGAAGATTTCGATCAGCCGTTGCCCCCGGAGATCGAAGAGGACTTTTTTCATTGAAAGTAATTCTCGATACCCGCATTTTCTTGTGGGTCATTTCTGATCCAGACCGGATTTCCCCGCGAGCACGCAAAACGCTTGAAGACCCGCGCAATGAAGTGTTTCTCAGCATTGCCAGCGCCTGGGAGATCACGATCAAGGCCGGAATTGGCAGATTGTCGCTTCCGGCTCCGGCTGCAATGTTCATCCAGCGCCAGCTTGCGAAGCACAGAATCGATCTGCTCCCTATCCAGCTCTCTCACCTGGGTGCGATGGAAAAGCTGCCTCCCCATCACCGTGATCCCTTCGATCGCTTGCTGGTCGCGCAGTGTATTGAGGAAGGCGCGGTCTTGCTGACGGTGGATTCACAACTCCAGCGTTATCCGGTGGAAATCCTAAACTGAGCCTGTCGGTTGCTACGCTGACGCCGTAAGCAAGTTATCGAGGTCTTCGCGGAATCTCTTAAGCGCTTCCAGCCTCTCTGGCGTTGCTTCCACAAATTCAGATTTCGCTTGGAAGACCTGCCGGCCCTCCCGCTCGACCAAAACTCCGAGTACGTCGCCCATACGCCAGCCTGGCGCTCCTATCAGCTGGAGCCCAACCGGCGTCGATCGAAGCAGCGCGATGCAGCCGTCGCGAATGACGCCCACCGCGTTGGGGTAACGATCGAAGGTCTCAACCTCAAAGCCGGCGAGGTAGATGCGTTGCAGCTGTTCAGCAGAATCGGGCATGGGAAGAAGCAGCTATTAGCTCTTAGCCGTTAGCACTTTAGCATTCAGCAATCATCGCAAGAGCTAAGGAAGCTCTGATCAAGTCGTGCAAGTTTAGTTTTGAAAGGGCACAGCTTCAGCTGTGCCGTAATCTCGCCAATTTGGCCAGACTTTAGCCCCGGCGGAACTTCGATGTATCTTGATCAGAGTTTCTCTAACAGCCGACCGTAAACATGGACTTGAGGCTGTGCGAAGCGGTAACGCTGCCCTTTGAGACGGGATCCCGAGTCAAAGCGAATGGCGAAACGCAAAATGCGAATAGCGGCCTCTCACATCTTGTAGCGGCCAAGATCGTCTTCGCCGAGATTCTCCAGCCATTTGCGCAGCTCGTCGCTCGATACTCGATCGCTCACGGTATTCGCCAGTTTGCTGTTCTTCAGCACTTCGTCCTCGACGAAGATTGGGCAGTCCATGCGCAACGCCAGCGCCAGGGCGTCCGACGGCCGGGAGTCAATGCTGATCGATTGGCCTTCACGCTCCAGCCAGATGACGGCGAAGAATGTGTCGTCGCGCAGCTCGGTGACGACCACCTTGCGCACCATAGTCTCGAGGCCGACCAGCAGGTTCTTCAGCAGGTCGTGCGTCATGGGGCGCGGCGTGGTGACCTTCTCGATCTCCAGCGCGATCGCATTGGCCTCGTAAACCCCGACCCAGATGGGCAGCACCGTCTCCGTCGTCTGGTCTTTCAGTACCACGATGGGCATATTCGTAACGGGGTCCATCATCAACCCGCGAATTTTCATTTCAACTTCCATCGTGGTCCCTCCCCTGGCCCTACCGCGCCTGGCCTTTAGCACTTAGCCGTTAGCTCTTAGCCTTCAACGACGCACTCGATCTCTGCTTGCTAATAGCTAAAGGCTAAGCGCTAAAAGCCCGGCGGTATCGCGGTCACTCGTCGCCGCAGTTTTCTCCGCGACCCGCCCTCTACTCCTCATACGCCACATACCGTACGCAGCGCAACGCCTTTGTGGATGCGCTGCTACGCCATTTTCCCCAAAAGGCTATTCGGGAATATCTGCGTCACTTCTACTTGCACGTAATCGCCCACGGCCGGCTGGCGACCCGGCTCGCAAACGAAATTCAGCGTCTTGTTCTGCGACGTCCGGCCAATGATCTGGCCGCGTGCGTCGTTCTTCCCTTCCACCATGACTTCGAGAATCTGCCCCAGGTGCCGCTGATAGCTAGCCCTCTGCAACTCGCGCTGCCGCTCTTGCAGGATTTGCAGCCGCCGTGACTTCTCCTGCTCCGAGATCGAGTCGATGTACTGCAGCGAAGGCGTGTTGGGACGAGGCGAGTACTTGAACGAAAACACACCATCGTAGCCAACTTCATCCAACAGACTGAGTGTCTCGGCGAATTCCGCCTCGGTTTCGCCGGGAAAGCCAACAATGACGTCGGTGGTGATGCTGATTTCTTTATTGTGCGTCGACTTCATCCAGGCGATGCGCTCCAGGTATTGCTCGCGTGTGTATTCGCGAAACATGGAGGCCAGCACGCGCGACGAGCCGCTTTGCACCGGCAGGTGCACGTGATCGCAAAGCGCCGGAACGGCGTCGATGGCATCCACGATGTCTTTCGTGAAGTCGCGGGGATGTGACGTGGTGAAGCGCACGCGACGAATCCCCTGGAGCTCGCCAACCGCGGCCAAGACTTCGGCAAACGTCATCTTTCCAGCAGGATCGCGATAGGAGTTAACGTTCTGCCCGAGCAATTGGATATCCGTATAGCCGGCGCCGGCCATGCGTTTGGCTTCGTCCAGAACCGATTGCGAAGTACGGCTTCGTTCCTTGCCGCGGGTATACGGCACCACGCAGTAAGCGCAAAACTTGTCGCAGCCCTCGATGATGGTGATGTATCCGCGGTGCGGATTGGTGCGGGCGGTGAACTCGGTCTCGAATGTCTGGTCGGTCTCGCGATCGTCCAGGCCGGTGACCCGGGTGGCGCCCGATTCGATCTGCACCAACATCTCCGGCAGATTCCGATACGACGCCGAGCCCGCTACCAGCGAAACATAGGGCGCGCGCTCGAAGATCTTCTCGCCCTCCTGCTGAGCAACGCAGCCCAGAACGGCAAAGCGCTTCCCTGCTTTCTGCAGCTTCTTGTGGTCGTTGAGCCGGTTGAAGACCTTCTGTTCAGCCTTATCACGAATCGAGCAGGTATTGTAAAAAATCAGGTCGGCATCTTCCTCGCACTGCACCTGCTGGTAGCCCTCGGAGATCAGTGTTCCCACGACCTTTTCCGAGTCGTGGAAATTCATCTGACAGCCGAAGGTCTCGATGTAAAAAGTTTTTTGCGCAGAGCTCACTACTACCATCCTCGGAATATCAGTATAGCGCGGGATTGCGGGGTGTATGTTGATGGCGCGATGAACCGGGCTTTGGTATCTTCGAGCCATGGCCCTGGCTCCCAGCATTTGCGGAGTAATTCTCTCAGCCGGCTTTTCCACGCGCATGGGTCGCGACAAGGCGCTGCTACCCTGGCCTCCCGTGGCACCAGGAACGCCGGTGGCCAATACCTTCCTCGGTGCGAGCATCGACCTGTTGCAGGCGCACTCGGACTTGGTCATCGTCGTGGCCGGAAAGAACGCGACGGCGATCGGTCCAGTGGTCTATGCCCACGGAGGCTTCCTGGCCATCAATCGCGAACCGGAGCGCGGGCAGTTCAGTTCCCTGCACACCGGCATGCAGGAGGTGTTGAATCATGGCCGCGACGCCGCGTTTGTTGCGCTGATTGATCGACCTCCGGTGCTGCCACGCACGCTCGAGATTGTGCGCGACGCATTTCTCAACGCCGATCCCAACATATGGGCCGTCATACCCGAAGCCAAACGCGGAGAAGGGCTTGTGCACGGCCATCCCATTCTGGTTGGGCGGGAGATGATTGAAGCGTTCTTGCGCGCCCCGGCGACGGCGACGGCTCGCGACGTGGAGCACGAGTATCAGCAGCATGTTCTCTATGTGCCGGTCGAGGATCCTCGGCTGACCATGAATGTTGACACCCCAGCGGACTACTCCAAGTTGTCGGAGACCGAGATGATCTCTTCGGAGAAGCAGTTTTGACAGCCGTCACTTCCCCTGATTCAGCTGCACAATTTGTCGAATCGGTGCTCGCACTGAAGCCCTCGATTGCCGTCTTTGATTGCGATGGAACGCTGTGGAGCGGCGACGCCGGCGCCGACTTTTTTTATTGGGAGATTGAACACGGCATCGTCAGCCGCGCAACCGGCGAATGGGCCCACGCGCGTTACGAAGAGTACAAAGCCGGACGCGTCGGCGAGGAAGAAATCTGCGGCGAGATGGTCAGTATGAATCGCGGCGTCTCGCACGAGATACTACAACGGGCCGCCGACAAATTCTTCGACGAGGTGGTCAGCCATCGCATTTTCACCGAGCTTCAGGAGTTGACGCGACGCCTGTCTGAGCAGGGCTGCGAACTGTGGGCAGTCTCGTCAACCAATAACTGGGTTGTCGAAGTCGGTGCGGCACGTTTCGGAATTCCGTCCCAGCGTGTGCTGGCCGCCTGTGTGCACGTTGACGGCGGCTTCGTGACCGATCGCCTGATTCGCGTGCCCACGGACGAACTGAAAGCCGTCGTGATCCGTGAAGTTATCGGCAAGCCAATGGAAGCGGTCTTCGGCAACTCCATTCATGACCAGGCTATGCTAGAGATGGCGAAGCATCCGTTCTGCATCAATCCCAACCCTGACCTGGAACAGATTGCGCGCGACCGCGGATGGGCGGTGTATTGGCCTGTGGCAGCTACGACGTAAATCATCCGCACCTCGACTTTGGCGCTGTCCCGAGCGAAGTCGAGGAACTCTCTACCACCTACTGTCATCCCGTGCGCAGCCGAGGGATCTCTACCTCCGCCGAAGTTCCTGTTGAGATAGCGGTCCTTCGACTCCGGCGGCAAAGACGGCCGCCTGTGCTCAGGATGACAGGTTTAGTTCAACACGGCGGCACAAACCAAAAATGCCCGCCATTGCTGACGGGCATCGCTAAGAATTTTTGCCGCTCTGCTCTACGCCTTTTCGAGATTCAACGCCCTCTTGAACGAGCCGTGGTCGTTCTTGATCTTCTCCTGCAAGAGCATAATCGCGTAGATCAACTGTTCCGGACGCGGCGGACATCCCGGTACGTACACATCCACCGGGATCCACTGATTCACGCCTTGCACCAGCGCGTAATTATTGAACACACCGCCCGAAGTCGCGCAGGCCCCCATCGAGATCACCCACTTGGGTTCGGGCATCTGCTCGTAGAGTTCGCGGATAACCGGCGCCATCTTCTGCGAAACGCGCCCGGCGATAATCATTAGATCGGACTGCCGCGGTGACGGACGAAACACTTCGGCACCGAAGCGCGCAATATCAAAGCGCGACGCACCCATAGACATCATTTCGATGGCGCAGCAGGCCAAGCCAAAGGTCATGGGCCAAATGGAATTTCGCCGCACCCAATTCACCACTGCATCGAGCGAGGCCAACACCACGCCCTCGTGTTGCTGTTCGCCAAAGGTCGCGCGCAGCACGGAGCGCTGGCTATGCTCGGAGCCGACAAGGTTATCGAAGCGCTCGTGGCCTGATTCAGGATTATCGAAATGCGGAATGCGATTATCGCTAGCCATGACTGCCTATTATACCTACCGATTTGGATGCCCGCGCCACCGCCCGCGACTCAACTCCGGCAGTCTGCGCGTCATTGCGAATCACCGTATGCGGGGTCAGGCGGGCGCAAAATTGGCTCCGCGTCGCCTTCGTCGAATTGGACCGCGAGGTCTACCGCCGTGGCCGTGGCCGTTGCCGTTGCCGCGCCTGCTCAGGTCTATGCCGCCAAGCTCACACCGTCAGCACCACCTTGCCGAACATCTCGCTCTTGGCCAGATACTCGTGCGCGGCCCGCGCTTCGCTCAACGGGAAGGTACGGTCGACGACCGGCTTTAGCTTGCCCGAGAACACATGTTTCAGCACCTCATGCAACTCGCCCATCTCTCCCATATATGACCCGATCAGCGAGAGTTGCTTGGCAAACAGCACGCGCAGATCGAGGTTGGCGTCGTAGCCCGTGGTCGCGCCGCAGGTCACCAGCGTGCCGCCCGGCTTGAGCGAACGCAAGCTGTCGGGCCATGTGGCTACGCCCACGTGCTCGAATACGATATCAACGCCGCGCTTGTCGGTAATGCGCCGCACTTCGTCGGCAATTTTCTGCTTGTAGTGATCAATGGTGTGATCAGCGCCCAGTTCGCGTGCCTTGGCTAGCTTGCGCTCATCGCCCGCCGTGGTGATGACCTCTGCGCCCATCATCTTGCAAATCTGGATAGCCGCCGATCCCACACCCGACCCAGCGCCCAGCACCAGCACCATCTGCCCTGCCCGCAAGTGAGCCCGTCCGATCAGCATGTGCCACGCAGTGAGAAACACCAGGGGCACACTGGCGGCGTCAGTGAAACCGAGCGAGTCAGGAATAGGAATAACATTCTCGCGGGGCACGGCAATCAGCTCGCAATTGCCGCCGTCCACGCCATTACCCAGCACCGCGAATTGCGCGCAGAAATTGTGCCGCCCCAGCATGCACTGTTCGCAATGATTGCAGAAGACCATCGGGGCCAGCAGCACGCGCGTTCCCGGCTTCATGTCGGTGACGTATTCGCCGCTGTCAACCACTTCCCCGGCAATGTCGCTGCCCAGAATGTGCGGCAGCTTCACCCCGGGCAATCCTTTGCGCACCCACAGATCCAGATGGTTTAGCGCGCAGGCACGCACCCGAACCAGAACGTGGTCCTTGCGCAACTCCGGATCCGCTACGTCTTCGTACTTGAGAACGTCGGGAACGCCGAATTCATGAATGCGAACCGCTTTCATCGCTAGCTCCTAGGGCTATCGCTCAACGTCTTGGTGACAGGACAACAGGGGCAAATGCTGCAAAGGAGAAGACACCTTGGGAGGCAACCGTGATCGCCTACTCTTAGTGTTCAAATACCTGCGCTGGCAACGCGAAAATTACTATGCTACACCGGAATAGTTTCGTACCCTTAATCCGGCTCCGTTCGGCCAGCTTCGGAGAAAAGTCTGATGCGTCGAACCACTTCGATCTTCGCACTGGTGTTGATTTCGCTTCTATTGGTTTGCACTTCTCTACTGGCGCAAACCGCCGCCCCCGCAAGCCCATCGCAGCCCCGTGCCCGCGATCTCGGCATTCCTTTTGATGGCACGCCAGGGCCGCTGAACGCCATCACCGACATCCCTGGTGTCGAAGTTGGCTACAAAACGCTTATCTCCGGCGAAGGCCGGCTGGTGGTCGGTGAAGGGCCAGTGAGGACGGGCGTCACCGCTATCCTGCCACGTGGTAAAGCCAATATGAAGAGCGTGTTCGCCGGATACTTCGCAGGCAATGGTAACGGCGATATGACCGGCACTCACTGGATCGAAGAGAGCGGCTTGTTGGAGACGCCCATTCTCATCACGAACACCGGCAGCGTGGGCGTAGTGCGCGACGCCGCAGTGGCCTGGCTCGTTAAGGAAAAGCATCCCGGCGAGTTCTGGTATCCGGTCACAGCTGAGACGGCCGATTGGCCACTCAACGATATCAAGGGCCAGCACGTGACAGCGCAAGACACATGGGACGCGCTGAATGCCGCTACCGGCGGCCCTATCCTGGAAGGCAACGTCGGTGGCGGCGCCGGCATGATCTGCAACGGATTCAAAGGGGGCACCGGAACGTCATCGCGGATTGTGGAGACTCCGGACGGCAAGTACACAGTTGGCGTGCTGGTGCAGTGCAATTATGGCGGGTCCAGCCAGCTCCGAGTGGCGGGCATTCCGGTGGCGCGCGAGATGAAGCTACAGAGTCCTTGCGTCGAGAAGAAGCTGGATCCCCCGGTGCTGTTGTGGAGCGGCAAACCGGCTCCAGTGTGCGAAGGTTCGGTAGCCCGAACGGCTGACGGGGCGCACGCGCCTGAAATGGGCTCTATCATCGTGATCGTCGGCACAAATGCTCCGTTGACACCGGACCAGTTGAAGCGGCTTGCTCGCCGAGTCTCGGTCGGATTGGGCCGAGTGGGCGCGATTGAAGGCGACGAGTCAGGCGATATTTTTCTGGCCTTCTCCACCGCTAATTCAGGCGCAGACGAAGGTAACAGTGCCGAACCACCGCTCACGCAACCCAATGCGAAGGTTGAACGTATCCAGAGCTGGAAGATGGACCCCATATTCACCGCGGTGGTACAGGCAACGGAGGAGTCGGTGATCAACGCTCTGGTCGCGGCAAAAACAATGGTGGGTGCCGATTATTGGAGGATCTCCGCGATCCCGCACGATCAATTGCAAGAGGTGTTGCGCAAACACGGAGTGCTGAAGTAGAAGCGCGCGCACGGTGACAAAACTGAGCGAATCCCGGCTACTTTGCAGGGAAAGCTGGCTGAGAAATTGTAGCCGTTCGTTCGGGTTCCGAATCCGACGAAACACATCTAAACTGGAGTAGGGCTATTCGCGCGTAGGCTCTAGATTAGCTAATGACCATCTACTGATTGCCTTATGGATATTTACGAAGAAATCGTGCAGTTGCGGCACGAGGGTCGCCGCGGAGCCGTCGCTACCATCACCAACGTTCGCGGCTCGATTCCCTCTTTCCAGACCGCAAAGATGCTGGTGCGCGACGATGGGTCGATCGCCGGAACCATCGGCGGCGGCTGCGTCGAAGCCGAGGTGTGGCAGGCGGCGCGCGAGGTGATGGAGGAAGAGAAGCCGCGCTCGCTCACTTTCAACCTCAACAACAATCCGAAGTACGATACCGGTCTGGTCTGCGGCGGCACGCTGGAAATCTTCATCGAGCCGGTGCTGCCTCCGGCGCTGCTTTATATCTTCGGCGCCGGCCACGTCGCCTATAATCTTTACAAGATCGCCAACACCGCCGGATTTGAAGTGGTGGTGGTGGACGATCGCGATTCGTATGCCAACCGCGAACGCTTTCCCGAAGCGCGTGAGGTCATCGCTGACGACTTTGAAACCGTTACGGCGCGGCTCAACCCGCCCGAGGGTGCTTACATCGTGATTGTTACCCGCGGCCATCGCGACGATATGCGAGTGCTGCGCTGGGCGATCAATGCCAACGCACGCTACCTGGGTATGATCGGCTCTAAGCGCAAGACCCTCTCGATTTACAAAGAGCTGGAGAAGGAAGGAATTTCCGCCGAGAAGTTCGCCAACATTCACGCGCCTGTCGGCCTGGAAATTGGCGCGGTTACTCCGGAAGAAATTGCGGTGGCGATTGTGGCGGAGATGATTGCCGAGCGGCGCCACGCGACGACAAACATTGCCAGCAAGATGTATTCTTACCCGCCTGCGACAGTTTCAGACCGCCATGAGCAGGACGCGACTGAGGAAGAGCCGGCACGGAATTCATAGTCCGTCTTTGTATTTGTCATCCCAAGCGCAGCCGAGGGACCTGCTGTCCTGCCCGGCATGCAGTCGGGGCTCACTTCTTAAGCAGCTTCTCAATGTCGGGCCCGATGCGCTCCGGCGGCGTGGTGGGCGCATAGCGTTCGATCACGTTCCCCTGCTTGTCGACCAGGAACTTGGTGAAGTTCCACTTGATGGAATCGCCCAGCAGCCCGCCCTTTTCGCTCTTCAAGAATTTATACAGCGGATGCTCGTTCTCGCCGTTAACCTCGATCTTTGAGAACAACGGAAAGTCGACCCCGTAGTTCAATTCGCAAAATGACTTGATATCTTCGTCAGAGCCGGGCTCCTGATGCCCGAACTGATCGCAAGGGAAGGCTAGCAACTCGAAGTCGCGGTCTTTGTACTTCGCCCACAGCTCTTGCAGGCCTTTGTATTGCGGCGTGAACCCGCACTTGCTGGCGGTATTCACGATCAGCAGCACTTTGCCCTTGTAGGCTTTAAGCTTCTTCTCTTTGCCGTTGTTCAAGGTTGCGGAAAAATCGTAAAGGCCCATGAGTTTCCTCGGATTTGTTCTCACCACAGAGGCACTGAGACACAGAGAATTTCAATTCGCAGCTGCAGAGATCGAGAAGGTGGATTTCGGCTTCTCGCTATCAGCGCGGCCAATCCTGTGCGACATCCGAAGTTAAGCTCTAAGCCAGCGAATTCTCTGTGTCTCCGTGTCTCTTGTGGTCAGTAAGCTTTCGCGATGACCACGCGCCGGTCCACCTGCTCGCCGGTGACGATGCACTTCCCCGGCCCGTCATATTCATCCGCCAGCGGAATACAGCGGACTGTCGCCTTGAATTCTTTCACCCGAGCATCGGAGCGCGGATCGTCCTTCAAATGCGCCATGACGAACTGGCCGCCACCCTTCTCGGCGGTGACATCTTTCAGGATCGACTCAACCTCTTCGATCGAGTTCGCCAGCACGGTGTTCGCCTTCATGCGCTGTTTGGCCGCGTCAAACATGGCCTTCTGCATCTCGTCCAACAGGCCGGGCAGCTTGCCGGCGACATCCGCCTGCGGCATCGGCTCCTTCGCTCCGGTGTCGCGCCGCTTCAGGACAATGCTGCCCGACGCCAGATCACGCGGTCCGAGTTCGAGCACGACGGGCACCCCACGGCGCTCCCAATGGAAAAACTTCGCGCCTGGCGAAGGCCCTTCGCGATCGTCCACCTTTGCACCGACATCTTTGGCGATGCGATGCGCCGTCTCCAGCACTTTGCCCTTCTCATCGTCCTTGCGGTAGATGGGCACCATTACAGCTTTAGTGGGCGCGAGCTTAGGCGGCAGCACCAGCCCCTTGTCGTCGGAGTGGCTCATGATCAAGCCGCCGATCAGGCGCGTGCTCACGCCCCAACTCGTTTGCCACACGTAATCGAGCTGGCCTTCTTTGTTCTGGAATTGCACGTCGAACGCCTTGCCGAAATTCTGTCCCAGGTCGTGACTGGTGCCGGCCTGGAGGGCAAAGCCGTTCTGCATCATCGCCTCGATGGAGTAGCTGCGCAGCGCTCCGGCAAATTTTTCCGATTGCGTCTTCACGCCCTTGATCACGGGCATGGCCATCACTTGCTCGGAAACCTCGGCGTAGACGTCGAGCATGCGCAGCACTTCCTCGACCGCTTCGTCGTGGTTGGTGTGCGCAGTGTGCCCTTCTTGCCAGAGGAATTCCGTCGTCCGCAGGAACATGCGGGTGCGCAGCTCCCAGCGAATGATGTTGGCCCACTGATTCACCAGCACCGGCAGATCGCGCCAGCTCTTGATCCACTTGGCGAAGAAGTGCCCAATGATGGTCTCCGACGTCGGACGAATGACGTAGGGCTCTTCCAATTGCTTGCCGCCAGCCACCGTCACCACCGCCAGCTCAGGCGAGAAACCTTCCACGTGTTCGGCCTCCTTTTGCAGGAAGCTCTGCGGGATCAGCAGCGGGAAATACATGTTCTGGTGGCCTGTGGCCTTGAAGCGATCGTCCAGCTCGCGCTGCAGGACTTCCCAGACAGCGTAGCCATTGGCCTTGATAACCATGCAGCCCTTGACGATTTCGGCGGGCTCGGCCATGTCGCCTTGCAAAACCACGTCCTGGTACCAGGTAGCAAAATCCTGAGAGCGCGCAGTGATAGGAGATTCAGCCATAGAGGATGATTGTGCTTCTTTCCGGAAATGGAACGGCAGTTTTCCTGAACTTTTAGATTAGCAGAATTGCAGGGAGCAGACTGTGGCGACCGGCCGGCGGCTGGAGGGTGAAATTGAAGAATAATCTTACTGGTAAGATGGGACAGCAATCTTACTGGTAAGACTATTTTCCTTTTGCGCCGTTTTTTACCAGTTTCAGGAATTCGGCGTGGACACGTTTGTCCTCGGAAAGCTCGGGATGGAAGGTTGCGGCCATGACTCTTCCCTTCCGCACCAGCACGGGATCGCCACCGCGCTTGGCCAGCACTTCCACATCGGGAGCGACGCGCTCAATGCGCGGGGCGCGGATAAAGACCATCTCCAGCGGCTCCGGGCCTAACAGCGTGGCCGCCTCGACGATGGTGGAATCGATCTGGCGGCCATAGGCGTTGCGGCGAATGGTCATGTCGATGGCATTCAGGCCCGGCTGATGAGGATTCTCGACCTCGCGGGCCAGCATGATCGCCCCCGCACAGGTGCCGAAGGCTGGCTTGGTATGTACGAATTCGTCGAGGGCTTTATAGGTGCGCTCGCCAAGGAGTTTGAGGAAGGTGCTGGACTCGCCACCGGGAATCACCAGGCCGTCCAGGCCGTCGAAGTCCTCAGCATCGCGCACCAAAACGACCTCCGCGCCCAGCTCTTCCAGCCGGCGCCGATGCGCATCGAAATCACCTTGTAGTGCGAGAACGCCGATGATCATAGAACCCGCTGTTCGCCTTTCGCCGTTCGCTTTTCGCCGTGGAACCCGGTGCTTGGCAGTTGGCCTTTAGCTCTTAGCTGCTAGAAAACCCCAAGAATATCTAGTCGAGTGTCCTCGCTACCCGCTGCCCTGCTGCGCAAAAGCAAAGCGCAGCCGACGCTGCGCCCATGCCTGCTAAAAGCTAAGAGCTAACGGCAAAGAGCCATTAGCGAAAAGCGGACGTCGAATAGCGAAAAGTGCTCCCTACCATCCCCGCGTTTGCAGCAGATCCTTCTCTTCTATCGCGCTGACGGCGAGGCCCTTCATCGCCCCCGTCATCTGCTCGCTGACCTCCGCGAGAATCTTCGCGTCCTTGTAATGGGTAGTCGCCTGCACGATGGCGGTGGCGCGCGACTCGGCTTCTGCGCGCTCGGCGTCAAGTTTGAGGTCGAGCGGCGTTGCCCCACCTTTCATGAAGATACCCGAACCGACGAACACGGCCTCGGCACCCAACTGCATCATGAGGGACGCGTCGGCTGGGGTGGCGATGCCGCCGGCGGAGAAATTCGGTACCGGCAGCTTCCCGGCCTTGGCGACGATGCGCACTAACTCGTATGGCGCCTGATGGTTTTTGGCTGCGGCAAAAAGCTCTTCCTCGCTCATCACGGTAAGTTGACGCATTTCTTTAACAATCTGCCGCATATGCTTGACAGCATGAATTACATCGCCCGTGCCGGCCTCGCCTTTGGTGCGGATCATCGCAGCACCTTCGGCAATCCGTCGCAGCGCCTCGCCGAGGTTGCGAGCGCCGCAGACAAACGGCGTCTGGAAGGCATGCTTGTCGACGTGATGCTCTTCGTCTGCCGGCGTCAGCACTTCGCTTTCGTCGATGTAGTCAACGCCAATTTCCTGCAGGATCTGGGCCTCGGCGAAGTGGCCGATGCGGCATTTCGCCATCACCGGGATGGAAACGGTAGCCATGATCTGCTTAATGAGCTTGGGATTGGCCATGCGCGATACGCCGCCTTCGGCGCGAATGATGGCGGGCACGCGCTCCAGCGCCATGACCGCGGAGGCGCCGGCCTTTTCGGCGACTTCGGCTTGCTCCACGCTCATCACATCCATGATGACGCCGCCCTTGAGCATCTCGGCCAAGCCGGTCTTCAAACGCAAACTGGTGTTGTTGCCGTTGTTCTCTGACATAGGAAAATCTCCGAAAGAGCCATTAGCATTTAGCACTTGGCATTTAGCTAAATGCTGATGCTCGATAGAAAATGGCTCGCGAGTGAGGCTGTTAACTCTCTATTTTAGCGCGTGCGGAGGAGATGCGTAACCCCGGCGACCGAGGCGACTGCCAAAGGATCTGGAGCTTGAGGGCTCCAGCAGATCTTCAGTCCTGCCGCGCTGAAGCCGCCTCATCATCCCACTCAAGTTCGCTGGACTGAAGGCCGGTGCTTCCACCGAAAATGAAAGCCAAGAAGTTACGGTTTTCTGCCCCGGCTCCCATCCACCCACTGATCCCAGACGCGAAAGCCCTTCATTTCGTCGTCTAGATGTGTCTCCGGGAACGTGGCCTCGATTTGCGCGCGGCTGTAGCGTGGCCCGAGGTGTCCCGGCATATTCGCCAGCTCAACCATCAGGGCAGCGGTGATGGCCTCGTTCTTCTTTAGCTGATTGAAATCGACCTTGTCGAAGGTATCGGAAGTCGCGTGATAGTTGACCAGATAGTTCGCTGTTTCCTGGTTCGGCAGGATGGTCGGCACGCCTTCGATCATGAAGTCGTAGTTATCGGTGCCAAGGGCGGCGTCGTTGGTGATTTCCGTGGCCTTCCAGGCGGCGAATGGCTGGACGAGCGACGCGAGCGTGGCGTCAACATCCTTGCGTCCGCCGGTCGAAAAGCCGGTAATGGCGCCGTCGCCGGCATCGAGCACCACCTCGGCGGCGATACTGTCCATTTCATCGCGATGGCTGCGCACGTAAGCCAGCGAGCCGAACATCCCCTGCTCTTCGCCGGAGAAAAGAATGAAGCGAATCGTTCGTTTCGGACGCACCCCTGCCGCCTTGATGGCCCGCAGCGAATCGATGACCAGGGCGGCATTGCAGCCGTTGTCCAGAGCGCCGGTGCCCAGGTTCCACGAATCCAGATGAGCGCCAAAAATCACCAGCTCGTTCGGCAGTCCGCTGCCTTTCAGATCGGCGATGACGTTGCGCGTGGTGATGGTCGGGCCAACTTGATTCGGTACAGAGACCGACATGCTGATCTTCTGGCCGTGTGCGATTAAGCGCTGAATCCGTAGCGAGTCTTCGCGGGCCAGCAGGATCTGCGGGATGACATCCATTTTGCCGCTCAGGGTGTTGATGTGCCGGTAAAGAATGTCGTGCTCGCGGCTGCTGGTGAAGGCAATCAGCACGGCCTTGCCCGCGACGGAACGCGCAATGATGTCGGGCGCGCGGAAGTACTCGTCGAACAGGTCGTCCCAGGTCTCCAGCACTTTGCTGTTCACCAGCACGATGGCCCCTGCGATGTCGCCGGTTTTGGCGAACTCAGCCGCAGAGCCCATGCCGACGTCAACTACCCGCGCTGTGGTTTGGGGCACGGCTGGGGTCCACGCAACGGAGACAGCGCGCACATGAAACTCCTCCGGCGCAACCACGTTGATCTGGGTGTCGCCTTCGGTCCAGGACTGCGGGATGGTGAACTCTTCCGTACGAACCGAATCCGCACCCGCGGCCTTGAAGGCAGCAATCGCCCATTGCGCAGCCTTGTCGAACTGAGGCGTTCCCGGCACCCGCCCGCCGATTTCGTCGGTGAGAACGCGCAGGTTTTCCTGTAGGGGCGACGGCTTCATCGCTTCCTGCATGACCGCGTTCGATTGGGTGGAGGACTGCGAGACCGCATTAAGGCTGGCTGCGGCGATGACCGCTACGGTGACAAGCAAAGACCTGATCGTACGCATGGCCAGCATTGTACAGGGCGAGCTGAATTGCTCCCGCCAGCGCGCTGCCAACGACTCGCCCACGAGTGAACGACCACGCCAGACCTATGTCGCGTCGCTGTGTTTTTTCTTCAGAAATCGCGCGAACATCTTATGAGGATCGATCTTGATGAACTTGCCTTTACTGACCGCCAGCACCTGGCCCTCGCGATTGCGAATCTCGGCGGCATAGGTGTGTTCGCGGCCGCGCACGCGCACCTCCCAGCCTTCCGCGATAAGCGGTTTGCCGAGCGGCACCGGTTTCAGGTACTTGATTTCCATCTTCGCGGTAAGGGCGGTGATGCCGCGCAGCTTGTTCACCTTGCCCATGGCCTCGTCGAGAATGGTGGCGATGATGCCGCCGTGGGCGTGTCCCGGTGGTCCGACGAAGCGAGGCTCCAGGCGAAATTTGCTGATGAAGTGTTTGTGCTCGGTGTCGAGAACAAACTTCATTTGCAGGCCGGCCTCATTGGCGGGTCCGCAACCGAAACAATGATTGCTGAGCTGGGTCTGTTTTTCGGTATGACCATGAACGCGTTCGTGCCGTGGCATGTACACAGGATGATGCAGAGGGGATGAAAGAAGCAAGAGGCAGTTGTCAGTTGTCGGTGGTCGTTGTTCGGGAAATTCTGATTAACTATGCCTTTTCGCAGGTGACATCCGGTCGGTTTTGAAAGGGCACAGCTTCAGCTGTGCCGTAAGTGTCCCCAAATCATTGCGGCTTTATAGCCGCTGAGGTAAAGGTCGGCAACTTAATCAGAGGTTCGGTTGAGCGTAGCCGAGGGATCTGCGGTTCAGCCGACAGCTGACGGCTGATGGCTGACGACCGGCTTTCCTCAAAACAAATGCGGATTGTTGGGATCGCCCGAGTCGATCGTGATCTGCTCGTCGGTATGACGCACGGCCCACCAGCATGGTTTCAACCCATACTGCGGCAGGACGGAGTTGGCGCAATTAGCCTCGTGATCACCGGCGTAATCGTATTCGGTTTTGCCGTTCTTCAGCTTGACCACGTAATAGGTATGCATGGTGACCGACCCGATGGCGTCGCGGGCCGGAATGCGGAGTCGCAGCGATAGGAAGTCGGCCGCGTAGAGCGCGAGGCCCATCAGCACGACGAGGATGAGAATGCGTTTCATCAGGGTGTTAAGGCGAGATTTCAATTGTATGTCACAACCTGAGCCCCGGCCGATTCGATGCCAATCCCAAAGCCGCAAGCGGTCGCCATTGCCGAAACTTGCTTCAACGGAAAAGTTGAGTTCCCCGCGGATGTCGCGCATCATAAATGTCACAGGCGTGTGTGACGTACCCGAATAGTGGAAGGACCATACCGTGAGTCGCGGGACCCATATTCGAGAGCCTAAGACGTCGCAAGGTGGCGGAGGTCGCGGACCGACGGCCAACTGGCCGGGTGGCTGGGGCGGCGGCGGTGGCCGCGGTGGCGACGACGAGCCTAGCTACGGCGAGCGGCTTCGGCGTTACCGCCTGGGACTAGTCCTGGGGCTGTCGTCCGTGGTCATGCTGTTCGTCTCGTTTACCACCGCTTACGTGGTTCGCAAGGCCGGCGTGGTTTGGGACCCGGGGCGTAACGACTACATCAGCAACTGGATGCCGCTGATCCTGCCGATTCGGCTTCTGCTGCTGAATACCTTCATCCTGATCCTGAGCAGCTTCACCATCGAGATAGCGCGCCGTCGCGCGGCGGAAGACGTGGCTCTGGCGCCCATCGCCGATATCCCGGGCATTCGCGTCGACGAGAATCATTCCTTGCCCTGGCTCTGGCTGACAATCTTTCTCGGGCTTAGTTTTCTGGCAGGGCAAGGTTACGCCTGGTACCTGATGGAGCGCATGAACCTGACGCTCGCCTCGAATCCCAGCAGCTCGTTCTTCTTCATTCTCACCGGAGTTCACGCAGTCCACCTGGCCGGCGGAATACTGGCGCTGTTCTATGCGGGGATCACCACGTGGCTGCACCGTCCGCCCGAGACGCGCAGAATCGTGGTCGATGTAACCGCCTGGTATTGGCACTTCATGGGAATGCTGTGGCTTTATATCTTCGCCTTGCTGTACTTCGCGCGCTAGCCTCGGAAGCGGAGACCTGCCGCTCGTTGGTTAGCCGAGTTTTCGAGCGATGGCCCGAATCTCTAAATTATCGTTTTCCCGCTGATAGGAAAAATAGGCTGTCCATAACTTCAGGACTTCGAAATTACACACCTCAAGCAGGTAGCGAAATTGGTAGTCGGGAATCTGGTGCCAATGATCCGGAAAGGGCTCGGGCAGCGACGGTGGGGGCGGTAGTACGGCGAACAAGTAGCCGCCAGGCTTTAGAACTCGATGAATTTCGGCCAATACCTGTAACGGCGCGAATGAGTGTTCCAGCGTGTGCCGGCACCAGACGGCGTCAAAGCTGGAGTCGCGAAAGGTTAGGTTGTGCATGTCGCCGCGCCTGACGTCCAGGCCATTGTCTTCGATAAAAGCGAGGTCCACCGCCATCAGCGTGTCGTTGACGCCGGCCGCTTTCTTGCCATCGTCTTTGAAAACCTTCACCATGTATCCGTCACTGCACCCGACGTCCAAGATGCTGCTAAAGTCCTTAGGCACTTCGCCCCAAAACTCCTTGGCCATTAGCTGATGAAATTCGTTGACGGGGTTCCGCAAGCTCCACTCGGGAACCTGATGTTCTCTGCCTTGCTTGGCCAACTTGTATTGGTGCTCCCAATGGCGTATCGCCTCCTTGGAAGTAGTCTGTTCATAGTGCTGAAACCAGGCTGGCGTGACGAACTTCCGAAACCGGCGCAGTTTGAAGTCAAACGGCTTACTGATCATTCATTCATTTCTCCGGAAAAGTGTGTGTGGAGATGATGCTTGGCTTCGAGCGGGTTCGCAAACTAATTTTGCCAACTCGTGTTCTGGCCGGCGTTTTAGCGACATGCGTGCCGAAGGATGGAAGCACGTTATAATAAGAAGTTTCGGCAGACCGATTTGTGCCGATCTGTGGCAGCCACCGCAGCTTTGGGCCGAATCGCATTCCCTGCCGAGCTTGGGGCCCATGTCGAACGACAGCATCATCGTACGCGGAGCGCGCGTCCACAACCTGAAGAACATCGACTTCGAGATTCCGCACAACCAGCTCACTGTGGTGACTGGAGTTTCGGGATCGGGCAAGTCGTCGCTCGCCTTCGACACCATTTACGCCGAAGGACAGCGGCGCTATGTGGAGTCGCTGTCGGCTTACGCCCGGCAATTCCTCGAGCGCATCGAGAAGCCTGACGTTGACGTCATTGACGGCATCGCCCCGGCGGTCGCCATTCGCCAGAAAAACACCACGCGAAATCCACGCTCGACCGTCGCCACCGCAACCGAAATCTACGACTACCTGCGCCTGCTCTATGCGCGTGTCGGCCGCACCTACTGTCTGAACTGTGGTCAGGAGGTGAAGAAGGACACCGTCGATGAAGTCGTGGAGCGCCTTCTCGCCCTGGGTGAAGGAACTCGGGTACAGGCATTTTTCCCGCTGCAACCGCCGCCGCAACCTTTGCTGCCGGAGAAGACGAAAGCTCGCCGAGTTGCGAAGAAGAAGAAAGTGGCGAAGCCGGCAGTGGACGATTCCCTGCTGAAGGAGCGGCTGTTCGAGTTGCGCAAGCGCGGCTACAACCGGCTCTATCAGAATGAAACCATCGTCGAGTTCTCCACCCCCGAGTCGCTGCTGGATTTGAACTTTGCCGAGCCTGTGTGGGTGCTGATCGACCGCATTGCAGTTGGTCCGGATGCGCGGCTCCGTATCGTTGACGCGGTTGAACAGGGCTATCGCGAATCGGGCGAGGTGCTGTTCGAGACGGCTCCGCGTGACGGTCAAGCCCCACAGCGTCTGCGCTTCTCGCAGCGTTTCGAGTGCAAGCAGTGCAACATTAAGTACGAAGAGCCCGAGCCGAGACTGTTCTCTTTCAATAATCCATTCGGCGCGTGTCCACGGTGCCAAGGCTTCGGCAACACCATCGACTTCGACCTGAATCTGGTGATCCCGAACAAGACGCTCACCCTCGCGGAAGGCGCAATCGAACCCTGGACCAAGCCGAAGTACAAACCGTTGGCCACCGAGATGCGACGCTTCGCCCGCGCCGCCAATGTTCCGCTCGATGTGCCCTGGGAAGAGCTCACCGCCGACCAGCAGAGGTTCATCATCAGCGGTGACGGCAAGTTTTGGGGCGTGCGCGGCTTCTTCGAACATCTGGAGCGCAAGAAGTACAAGCTGCACGTGCGCGTGTTTCTGAGCCGTTACCGCGGCTATTCTGTTTGCTCCGAATGCAGCGGGCTGCGCCTTCGCCGTGAAGCGCGCCAGGTGAAGATCAACGGCAAGGACATCTGCCAGGTGTCGGCTATGACGGTGGAGGAAGCGACCCGCTTTTTCGCCGAAGTGCAGCTTACGCGGCAAGAGGCTGACATCGCAGGTCAGTTGCTGGAGGAGATCAACGATCGGCTGCGCTATCTAAATGACGTCGGCCTGGAATACCTGACGCTGGATCGACTGGCGTCAACGCTATCGGGCGGTGAGGCACAGCGCATCCAGCTGGCAACGTCGCTGGGATCGCGGCTGGTGGGCACGTTGTACGTTCTGGATGAGCCGTCGATCGGGCTGCATAACCGCGATACCGACCGGCTGATCAAGATTCTTCAAGATCTCCGCAACCTGGGCAATACGATCCTGGTGGTCGAGCACGACGCCGAAATTATGAGCTCGGCGGATCGCATTATCGACCTGGGCCCGGGCGCCGGCGAAAACGGCGGACGCATGATGGCCAGCGGAACCTACGACGAGATATTGCACAATCCCGCTTCCCTCACCGGACGCTATCTGAGCGGAGAGCTGCGTATCCAACTGCCAGCGGTGCGGCGTCACGGGACCGGCAGAAGCATCAAGCTTGTCGGCGCGCGCGCTCACAATCTCAAGAAGGTGAACGTCGCCATTCCGCTTGGCATGCTGGTCTGCATCACCGGCGTGTCGGGCTCGGGCAAATCCACGCTAGTCCACGATGTGCTCTACAACGCGCTGGCCGCTGAGAAAGGCCAAGTCACGGGCGGTCCGCAGGCGCAACTGGATCGCATCGAGGGCGCGGACTGGATCGACGAAGTGGTGCTGGTAGACCAGTCGCCGATCGGCCGCACGCCGCGTTCGAATCCGGTGACCTACATCAAGGCCTTCGACGCCATCCGCGAGCTGTTTGCCTCGCAGGCCGAGAGCGAGAAGCGTGGCTACGCAGCGGGACATTTCTCTTTCAACATTCCTGGCGGCCGCTGCGAGGTCTGCCAGGGCGACGGCACGGTCACGGTCGAGATGCAGTTTCTGGCCGACGTCGAGTTGGTCTGCGAAGAGTGCAACGGCACCCGCTACAAGCCGGAAGTACTGGAAATCCGCTATCACGGCAAGAATATTCACGAAGTGCTGAACCTTACCGTGAAAGAGGCGCTGCACTTCTTCTCTGGGGTGCCGAAGATCGTGGAGAAGCTGCGCGTGCTGGAGGAAGTTGGCCTGGGATATTTGCGGCTGGGCCAGTCGGCAACCACCTTATCGGGCGGCGAGGCGCAGCGCATGAAGCTGGCAGCGCACCTTCAGCCCCGGCTGCGCGACATCGGCAAGCCGCGCAGCGAGCAGAACAAACGGCAGCCGCGTATGCTCTACATCTTCGATGAGCCGACCACCGGCCTACATTTTGACGATGTCAGCAAGCTGTTAGCGGCTTTCCGCCGTCTAATTGAGGCGGGTGGCTCCATCGTGGTCATCGAGCATAATCTGGATGTGATCAAGATGGCTGACTGGGTCATTGATCTGGGGCCGGAAGGCGGAGCGCGTGGCGGCCAGATCGTCGCTATCGGAACGCCGGAAGCCATTGCCGATGAGCCCGCGTCCTACACCGGCCAGTGGCTGTCGCGGGTGTTGCCGCGCGACGGTGATCACGCAACCTAAAGCTGCAACCCTATGAGGATCGCCAGGTATCTGATTGCGGTCGCTGTTTCGGCGCTTGTCGTTGCGGCGACGCCGTCGGCTGTCTGCCAGGAAAGCAAGCCGACCATCCGCCATCATCGCGTGGAAGAGGTTGTGCCCGACGACAGCAGCTCGCCGGAAGTAGACCAGGCCGAGGCGGCGATTAATAAAGGTGATTTCGCCGCCGCAGAGCCGCTGCTGCAAAAGGCGGTCGCGGCCAAGCCGAATGATTATCGCGCCTGGTCTGACCTGGGATACGTCTACAACGCCACCCAGCGCCTGCCGCAGGCCATCGACGCTTACAAGAAGTCGGTGGCGGCCAAGCCTGATGTTTTCGAGTCCAACCTGAATCTCGGATTACTGCTGGCAAGGCAGGGCGATAACGCCGAGGCGGCCAAATACCTGAAGGCCGCA
This sequence comes from uncultured Acidobacteriaceae bacterium, assembly GCA_963769235.1. Taxonomy (GTDB): domain Bacteria; phylum Acidobacteriota; class Terriglobia; order Terriglobales; family Acidobacteriaceae; genus Bog-257. The sequence goes on from CAVYKW010000003.1 coordinate 495,842, forward strand.
ACGCAGCTGAAGCCCGGCTCAAATCCGGAAGAAGGACAGTCGAGGGCGTGGATCGCCCTGGGACGCGTCGAGGAAGTAAGCGATCCGCAGCAATCCGCCGAAGCCTATGCCGAGGCTGCCAAGCTGAACCCCACCAGTGCCCTGCCGCATCTGGCTGCTGCCGGCCTGTTGGAGAAGCAGAAAAATTACGACGCGGCCGCCCACGAGTACCAAACCGCAGCCGAGCTCGACCCGAAATCTCCGGAAGCCCAAACCGGGCTAGCCAACCTCTCCATCAGCCAAAAGAAGTATGCCGAGGCAGAAGCCGCTTTGCGCAAGCTGCTGCAAAACGATCCGCAAAATGCCGCGGCCCGCACTCAACTAGGGCGTGTGCTGTCGGCTCAAGGCAAGCAGGACGAAGCGGCGCAAGCGTTGTTAAGCGGCAAAGGGACATCGCCGGACGATCCCCATGCGGCCCTGGAGCTGGCCAGGCTCTATCAGAAAGCTGGGAAAAACGCCGAAGCCGAGCAGCAGTTCCGCATTGCAGTTCCGAAGCTGGTTCAGGATCCCGAGGTACATTACGAGTTCGGCACCCTCCTGATGCATGAAAAGAAGTATGTCGAAGCGCAACGGGAGTTTCTGGCGGCCATCAATCTGAAGCCGGACTTTGGGGAGGCCTACGGATCGCTGGCGATAGTAGCTGCAAGCAACAAGCAGTACGCTCTGTCCCTGAAAGCCTTGGATGACCGCACCAAGTATTTGCCGGAGGTCCCCGCGACGTACTTTCTACGGGCAACGAACTTCGACCACTTGAAAGCCGTACCGCAGGCGATAGAGAATTATCAGCATTTCCTTGCGGCGGCCGGCGACCAGTTTCCCGATCAACGGTGGCAGGCGCGGCACAGATTAATTGCGCTCGACCCCCGTCACGCCGACAAGTACCGGGTTAAGAACTAACATGCGCGTCTACGTTCTAGGCATGGTGATTCTGCTGATGGTCAGCCACATGGCGTCGGCCAGTAGTCAGACCCCATCGGAACTGAAGGAGAAAGCGGATGCGGCCCATGGCGCGGAGCAGGCTAAGCTCTGCCTGGAATACGCGCGCCTTCAACTGGAAGACTCTGACCACCTTTTCACCACCGGCGATGTGGACAAGGCGCAGGCCGAAGTACGAGAGGTGGTGGAGTACGCGCGCAAAGCTGCGGATGCAGCCTCGTCCTCTGGAAAGCACCTGAAGGAAACGGAGATCAAACTGCGCAAGGTTCAGGAGCGCATGCACGACATCGGCGAATCGCTGAGCTTTCGAGGACCGTTCGCCGGTACGGCAAGCCGTGGAGGAACTGGAGCAGATACGCACCGACCTGATGATTAAGATGTGGGGGCCGGGACGCAGATCCGAAAGGAAAATCGTGATGGTACGCCGATCGCACTGCGCAGCCATGCTGATCATGGTCCTGTGCTGCTTCGCACAATACGGAGCGGCGCAGAAACGCGATCCGCTCAACGAAAAAGAAGTGGACCAGATGCGCGAATCCGCCGATTGGCCGGACAAGCGCCTGGAGCTGATGGTCAAGTTTGCCCGCGACCGCATGAACGCCATCGACCAACTACGTAGCGATGCGAAGAATGCCAAGGACCGGCCAATGCAGATCCACGATCTGCTGGAAGATTTCTCATCACTGCTGGACGAGATTGACGACAACGTGGAGATGTACGCCTCGCATAAGGCCGACATGCGCAAAGGCCTGACCCTGCTGATCGAGGCTAATAGCGAATGGCAACTGAAGTTGCGCCGTTTGAAGGAGCAGTCTCCGCCGGAAGAACTGGATCAGTATGCTTTCGTCCTGGCCAATGCGACCGATGCAGTTAAAGATAGCGCCGACGATACACGCAAGGAATTGCAGGAACAGAATGAGCTGGCGAAACAGAAAAAGCTGACGAAGATTTACTCCGAGCGACCGGATTGACGCCGTCGCTGGCGTAAGGAAAGCAAAACGAAAGGCCGCCGAATTTCCCCCTGTGGCGGCCTTCCATTTGTGAACTACAAAACTACTGCAAGGAACATTACAGAGTTTTTGAGATCAGTTCAATAGCCACAAAACCTTAGTACCTGGTTCGATAACTGGCCTTAGAACGGGTGCGGCGAACGAGTGCCGGTCGCATGTTAGGTTAGTAATATCTTGCGGGACAATCTGCACAACATCTTTCAATGCAGCTATCGCGAGCTGCGTCCCCGCGCGCCCATGCCCGAATTTCGGGTGGAGTTTTATCCCTTCGCCAACATTAACAACACCATCCGATTGCGCGAAGCCGTCATTCACGTGCGCATCTCCGATCTGCTGGAGGGCGCGCCGGAAAGCGTTCTTGAAGCGATTGCCCACATTCTGCTGGCCAAACTTTATCGCAAGCCGATCGAGGCTCTGCATTCGACCCGCTATCGCCGCTACGTTTCCAGCCACGACATCAGCGCCAAGGCGCAGCTGGTGCGGCAGGTGCGCGGCCGCAAGCGGATTGAATCGGCGCAAGGTCAGGTTTACGATCTCGACGAACTTTTCGAGCACCTGAACCGGCAATTTTTCTACGGACTCCTGGCACGGCCGCAGATGACCTGGAGTCAGACCCGGGCGCGCAATAGCCTGGGGCATTACGATCCGGCGCACAACGCCATCGTGGTCAGCCGGGTCTTCGATCATCGGCGCGTTCCGCGCTACGCCGTGGAATACATCGTGTATCACGAGATGCTGCACCTGAAGCATCCGGTAAAGTTGCGCGGCAGCCGTCGCTGCGTGCATGGCCCGGCATTTCAAGCAGAAGAAAAACTCTTCCCCGAACTGGACAAGGCCAAGGCGTTTCTCAAGACGCTGTAAGGCCTCAGGCAGCAGGCGAGGCGACTGCGCCGTCGAAGATGTCGGCCAACTGCTGCGCATTGACTGCGAGCTGGTAAAGCGGACGCGAGGCGTTGGCAAAGCGCAACTTGTACGGATATTCGCCGGTCATGTAGTCGCAATGCAGACCGTCGGCCAGCGATCTCGCGGTGGCCTCAAACAACAACGCAACTCCGGGCGAGTATCGCGCCCAGGCAGGGTCGAAGTAGGTGGTGTAGAAGCGGCGGATATCGTGATCGCGAAAAGTCACGATGCCGGCAATCATCGCCCCGTCTGCGGCTTCCAGCGTGTAAACCTGGCAGTTCGTTCCTTCCAGCGCGGCAGCCTCTGCCATGAATCGCCGCCGACGTGGGTCGCGAAAGAGATTGACTCCTGTTGTGGCTTCCTGTTCGGCTTTGCGGCGGTAGAACTCCTCCACGACACCTCTGTCGCTTCCCGTGAACACCTGTAAGTTGACGCCGAGCCTCTCCATTCGGCGGGACTGCCGTGCCGCGCGCGGGTGGGCTCGACGGAATTGCTGTTCGTCCACGAGGCTGCGATCGACCCAGGGCGCGTTTGCGAAAGGCCGCATCGGGAGGTCGGCCCAGCGTCTCTCCGCCGCTTCCCCCACGATAGAAATCACATGAAGTCCGCGTCCCGTGTCAGCCAGGAGTCGCCATGGCGGATGCAATATCTGTGGGTCCCCTGCATGCAGCACATCGCGGTAATCAAACAGTGCCTCGCCGATCAGCTGCAATTGGCCAGTCCCGTAATTGATGCTCGCTGGAATGATAGCTGCGCCGGTATCACTCTCCACGCAAATTACGTGCGGCGTCATGCGATCGCCAAACACATCGGCGGCCAATCGATTCCATTCGAAGCGTTGAAAAATGGAGTGCGACTGCCCGGCCAGCAACTCGTTCCACAGCGGAGCCAGTCGATCCATCTCGGCTAGCGACCGGGCGATGCTGATGCGGGGTTGAGACATGAATGTGAGCTTCAGCAGATTAGACGCGGCGAGGTGTGAGCAGAGTTGTTAGCGCAGCGAGGTATGCCTGAAAATGGGCCTAGGGATTTCTCGAATGGTCGGGAGCGCAATCAAACAGACTATCGACTGAGCCTAGGGCACGGTAGGAACGGCTTCAGCGTGTGACTCGTGCATACCGGCTCCCCGATAGGCGCGCATAACGTCATCCAGCGAGACGACACCAAGCAACTGCTGCACATTGGCGCGATGCACGACCGGCAACAGGGGCCACACGCCAATCAGACGCAGCGCGGTGTCGAGTGGGTGATCGGGATGCAAGTAGGGGACACGCTCTTTCAAGACACGCGACAGCGGCACGTCAGAGTTCGCTACCAGGTCCAGCAGATGAGCCCGGCTGATGCCCGACCAGTCGTCATCGCCCAGCCCCACGACGAAAAACTCCTGGGCGGAGCCTTTTACACGTTGCTGCGCCTCATGCAGCAGCACATCGCCGGTCAACGTTTGCCCGACGGCCGGCCGCATGGCGTCTTCCACGCGCAGCAATGGAACCTCGCGCTCTTCTTCCAGCGAAGGCAGATCCAAACCATCCTGGCGCGACAGCAAGTCGAATATCGGAGTGGGCTGGAAGGTGCGCGAGATGAAATAGGCGATAGCGTTCGACAGGATCACCGGAACGATGATGGTGTAATTGCCGCTGACCTCGAGGATCATGAACACCGAGGTCATGGGCGCGCGCAGAATTCCTGCAAATAGTGTGCCCATGCCTACGAGCGCGTACGCTCCTACCGGTATGGCAAGGTGCGGAACAAGTTGGCGTTCCGCCATGCCTACGGCGCCGCCAAGCATCGCTCCCATGAATAAGACCGGCGCAAACAGGCCGCCGGGCGTGCCGCTGCTGAAGGACAGGCCGGTGGTGACGATCTTCAGCGCGCCCAGGATCGCCAGGATTTGCCAGGTGTACTGCTCGTGCATGGCCTGATCGATGTATCCGTAACCGGCGCCCATCACCTGGGGAAACTTGATGCCGATCAATCCAATGAGCAGGCCAGCGGCCGCAGGCTGAAAATATTGCGTCCACGGCGGCAGCTTGCGTAGCCGGGGCCGCAGATACGCAATGTATTTCACGAACGCCAGCGACGCGAAACCACCAATCACTCCCAGGCTGGCATAGGCACCTAACTCGCCGGCATGTTCCAGGTGATAAGCCGGCACGCGGAACAGCGGCTCATCGCCCAGGAACCAACGCTCGATTACCGCACTAGAGATGGCCGACAGCACCACTGCACCGAGAATGCCGGCAGTCCAGCGGCCGATGACCTCTTCAATAACGAAGAGCACCGCCGTGATCGGCGAGTTGAACGCCGCCGCCAATCCGGCTGCCGCACCGACGGGCGCAATCAGGCGCAGCTTCTCGCGCGACAGCTTTAAACGCCGGCCCAGCGCTGAGGCCAGGCCTGCACCGATCTGCAAGGAAGGATCTTCCGGACCAAGCGACTGCCCGCTGCCGATGGCCAGGGCGCTGGTGATGAACTTGCCGATGACCGTCGGCATCGGGATAAACCCGTCGTAGATGTAAAGCGCCGCCTTGGTTTGATTGACCCCGCTGCCTCGGGCTCGCGGGAAAAAACGGATCACGAGAAACGCAATCACCAAGCCGGTAAGCATCGGAGCCAGAAAGACACGCGGTATCGACGGCTGCAAACCGCTGCCCAACAACTTCAGCTTCAGGAACTCAATGCTCATGCGGAAGCAGACCACTGCCAGACCCGATGCGACGCCGATCAGCACAGCCAGAAAGAGGAAGAATTGCTCCTCGCGCAAGCTGAAGCGCTCGGGCGAAAGCATGGCTCGCAGGCTGGTCCAATATTGGCGGCGGGTGGGCGTCGAAACCGTCGGCTTCGGGGTGCTGGCGTCGGGCGGTTTGACCGCCTTCATCACACCGCTGTCGGTAGGCTTGATGGTCGAGTCCTGTGGCGTCATTTGAGCGTTTCGCCCTCATGCTGTGCCAGAGTCAACAGGGCGCGATCGGCGACCTCCATATTGGGACAAACCGGGGCCGTGGCGCGCTCGACCTCAAAGACATACTGCATCAAGGGTTCCAGGGAATCAGGATTCTTGCGTAACTCTTGCTCCGTCGCGTGTCCCTCTTTCTCTTTGCCGCTACTGTAGAGCAGCTGAAGGTTGTTCGGCGCTGAAACGGTGACGTTGATTGCAGGCGGTCCATTGCTCTTGCCGGTCGCTGACGGTGCTGGGGTTTCCGCAGTGGTGAGACTGGGCTCATCGAGCCGATAGCCTTGTTGAGCTGCGCAGGAATTCAAACGGTTCATCGCCGCGTGGAACGCCTCGGCCACCCGCCTGGAACGCTCTGCCAGTGAAAGGCCACGCATCGCGGGATTCAAGCTCAACATCTCGCGTACCATATCGAGTTGCTGACGGGCATCGGTTAGCTTCGGGTTGCGCTCAACGGCTTCCGCCAGAGCGTGCTCGGCATCCGAGTCCTGACCGAGTTGCAGATAGGCCAGGCCTTTCCCAAACCAGGCATCAGCATTCCCGGGGCTTCCGGCCAGGGCCGCGTCGAAGGCGCCGATGGCATGTTGCGGTTCGTTCACCTGAAGCAGCAGTTGTCCGAGCAGAAGCTGGTCGGCGGTATCTGGCGGTCCGTCCGCCTGAAGCGCAAGCAACTCGGCTCTGGCCTTGGCCAGATCATGCCGCTGGAGCAGATAGCGCACCAGCTCAAAGCGGGTAGCGATGCGTTGCTTGCGAGGCTCCTCGTCCCACACCCCATCGATTGCATTATCGTAATAGCGAGTTGCTTCCGCCGCATTCCCGCGATGCACATCGAGGCGTGCTAATGCCAGGTTCACTTCGCCACTTGCTGGCTCCTCTTCCCATAAGCTGAGCAAATGGGCCCTTGCTTCCGCCAGCCTGTCGCCCGCAGAAAGAGCCTCCGCCAGTCGCAGCCGGTACTCTTGATTTTCGCGATCATAGGAGAGCGCAGTCCGGTAATCGTTGGCTGCCAGTACAGGAAGGTGAGCCTGCATAGCTTCATTGCCGCGGTGAAACCAGCGTTCAGCCAGCGCGGCTTCGGTTGCACGATGTCGGTTAACGATGTACTGCGTGAACGCAAAGGCGGCAAAGATCAGGATCATGGTGATCGTCATGGTGAGGCGTGACGATCCGGCGGCGTTGGTGCGCCCGCAGGCCGGACAGCGTTCGGCACTGGTAGGAATTTCGCTGCCGCAACTCTTACAGAGTGTACTGGCCGGCGCGCTGTTAATGACAGAGGGCATGAAAGCGACGTACTTCTACTTTACCAAGAACTGATGCGGGAAAGTGGCCGGAAGAAAGTAGACGTTCCCCGCGAGTTATTCAAGCGGCAAGACCCAACAACGCCGCGCTCCGCTACAACTTGGCGCTGCGCAGCCGTAACGCATTGGTGATGACCGACACCGAGCTGAAGCTCATAGCCGCGGCGGCGAGGATGGGGCTCAGCAGAATGCCAAACTCGGGATACAGAATGCCGGCCGCGATCGGCACGCCCACCGAGTTGTAGATAAACGCGAAGAACAAGTTTTCGCGGATGTTGCGCATCACGGCGCGGCTTAGCCGTCGAGCCCGCACCAGAGCCGCCAGATCACCCTTGATCAGCGTAATCCCAGCGCTCTCCATGGCAACGTCGGTGCCTGTTCCCATGGCGATGCCAACTTGTGCCTGCGCCAGGGCCGGAGCGTCGTTGACGCCGTCGCCCGCCATAGCGACCACTCTTCCCTGCTGCTGAAGCTTCTTGATGACCTCGGCCTTGTGGTCAGGCAGCACCCCAGCCTCAAAATCGGTGATGCCGACCTGGCGTGCCACCGCCGCGGCCGTCGACTGGCTATCGCCGGTGAGCATCACCACCCGCAATCCTTCGTCCCGCAGATCGCGTATCGCCTGCACCGCTTCAGGCTTAATGGGATCTGCGATGCCGAGCATTCCCGCGGGCCGGCCATCCACAACCGCGAAGATTACAGTTTGCCCCTGTTGGCGCAGGCCTTCGGCTTTGGATTTCAGTTCGCCGTCTTCGACGCCAAGTTCTGCCAGCAGTGCTTCATTGCCAGCCGCTACTTCATGTCCGCCGATCCGACCTACTACGCCGCGTCCGGTAAGCGAGCGAAATTCCTCTGCCGGCATCAGCGAGAGACCATTGGTCTGCGCGGCATCCACGATCGCTGCCGCCAGCGGATGTTCGCTTGCCCGCTCCAGGCTTGCCACCAGCCGCACCAGCTGGTCTTCTGTCTCATCGCCCATCGCGATGACGGACATCAGCTCCGGCTTACCCCGTGTCAGTGTGCCTGTCTTGTCCAGCGCCAGCGTGTCCACCTTCTGCAAGGTTTCCAGCGCTTCGGCATTCTTGATGAGCACGCCGGCTCGCGCGCCGCGACCGGTGCCTACCATGATCGCTACCGGCGTCGCCAAACCCAGGGCACATGGACATGCAATGATCAATACAGCCACGGCGTTCACGATGGCATTCGCCAGCCGCGGCTCCGGCCCCTTAAGAAACCACACTGCGAAGGTGAACACCGCAATCGCCAGCACGGAGGGCACAAACCACGCGGCTACCTTGTCAGCCAGCCGCTGAATGGGTGCGCGGCTGCGTTGTGCTTCGCTCACCATCTTGACAATCTGGGCCAGCATGGTCTCGCTACCCACGCGCTCGGCGCGCATCAGCAGCCAGCCTGTGCCGTTCACGGTTGCACCAATCACCTTGTCGCCCGAGCGCTTTTCGATGGGAATCGATTCTCCCGTCACCATCGACTCGTCCACGGAACTGAGGCCGTCGAGCACGACTCCGTCAACCGGAACTTTCTCGCCGGGCCGCACCCGCAGTTTGTCGCCAACCTTCACCTGATCGAGGGGAACGTCGTACTCGCTGCCATCGTCGTGCATAATGCGCGCCAGCTTCGGGGACAAATCGAGTAGCGCCCGCATTGCGCTGCTGGTGCGGCTGCGAGCGCGCAACTCCAGCACTTGACCGAGCAACACCAGAGCAATGATGGCGCCTGCGGCTTCGAAGTACACCTCGGGCATGCCGCTCAGCGCGCGCATTGATGGCGGAAAAATCTGGGGAAAGATGGTCGCGATCGCGCTATAGGTATAAGCGACACCCACGCCCATCGCGATCAGGGTGAACATGTTGGGACTGCGAAATTTGATGGACGCCCATCCGCGAGTGAAGAATGGCCAGCCGCACCACAGCACGATAGGAGTGGCCAGCGCGAACTCGATCCATGTGCCCGTGCGCGGAGTCATCCAATGCAGGAGCGGACTCATCCGCAACATGGCAAGCGCAACCAGAGGAATGCCGAGCGCCACGCTGGTCCAGAAACGGCGTGTCATCTCGCGAAGCTCAGGGTTTTCTTCGTCAGCGGCGGTGACGGTTTTGGGTTCCAGCGCCATGCCGCAGATGGGACACGAACCGGGCCCATCCCGCACAATCTCCGGATGCATGGGACAGGTCCACTCCGTCTTTGCGACGGCTGGCACGTCGGGCTCAAGCGCCATGCCGCACTTCGGGCATGCGCCGGGATGATCCTGCCTGATCTCCGGATCCATCGGACAAACGTAGGCAGCGCTGGATTTCGCCGGCGAAGGCTTTGCGCCGGCCGAAGAGACTTCTCCCGCGGCGAGTGGCTTTATCGTCACCGGCGTTGGCGCCTGAACGCTCAACGACAAATATCGTTCGGGCTCGGCCTTGAACTTCTCACTGCATCCCTGGCAGCAGAAGTAATAGGTCCTACCCTTATGCTGGAAATTGGCCGCGGCCTTGGACGGATCGACGGTCATGCCACAGACCGGATCTTTTTCCTGCTTGCGTGTCCCGCCGATCTGCACCGGGGCCAGCGTAATCTTCACGCCGCCGCCCATGCCTTCGGCCTTGTAGCTGGGCGAGAGGTATTTTTCCGGATCACGGCGAAATTTGTCGGCGCAACCGCGCGAGCAGAAGTGATACAGCTTGTGTTCGTGCTCGACGGTCGAGGCAGCGCTGGCCGGATCGACGCTCATGCCGCACACCGGATCACGGTCGAGCTTTTTGGGAACGGGCGGGGTTTCTGGCGGTGCGGGAGCGTCACTATCCGGGATCACGAACCTGGCGGGCGAGGCCGTGAACTTGTGCATGCAATTCGGCGAGCAGAAGAAATAGGTGTCCCCCTGATACTTAGCCTTGCCCCGGACTTGCGCCGGGTCCAGTGTCATGCCGCAAACCGGGTCTTTCGCGGAAAAATCCAGGATCAAATTCTCCGGGGGCACCTCAGGCTCGCTCATCTCCTCGCTCTCTCCGCCGCGTTTGTGAGCTGTTCACAGCCGCGGACATGCTCTATATTGAATGCGGAACCCAGCAAGCCGCAGATCGCTGCTCAACCCCTGAGTTTCCGATGCGGAAAGATCATGGACGACTCCGCACTCCCTATCATTGCACGTTTGGGAAAGGCTGTTCGATGACCACTGTGGAAGTTATGTTTCGTTACGGAATCCCGCCGGGAGAGCGTGAGATGGGCGCGCTGGGACAGATGAACGATGTCTACGGAATTCGCCGCGTGCGCTTCGACGAGCAGCAACAGACGCTGCGCGTGGAATACGATGCTACCCGCCTGAATGTGCCCGCAGTCGAGAAGTTGTTGCGCAGCGCCGGCTTCGACGTCAAGGAACAACTGGCCCTCATCTAGGCTATCCTGTCTGCCTTCCGCGGGTCGGTCGCCCTCGTCAGAATCCAGAGTCAGCATTTCCGCGACCTTACGCGCCACTTTTAGGCCAATCAGCACTGCGCTGGCGCAAGCTGCCGCCCCGCAATCCACAGACTTTTTCTTAGACGTGAGGTTGGACCGACAAGGATCGAGTTTGGCGAAAAGATGTTCGGGAAAAGGACAAATTCGGCGGAGAACCTGGAAAATCTCTTGCGGACAAAATATAAGGGTCACTCGAGGGTGTGAACTCTGGCCGAAATTCACATCCGAGTGACCCTATGCGCCACTTCGTCTGGGCTATGTAAGAGCATCTGCGTGGCCAAACTGCCAAGACACATATTAAAGAACTTATACTTCTACTCTGGAATGAGAGTTGGTAAGAGTTTCCCGGGCCGAGTAAAGTTTTCCAGTTCAGCACCAATGTGCTAGCAACAATCAGCTCCGAAAGCAGCTTTTCCTGCCTGTGGAAAACTGGACCGTTCGTCGTTCTCCGCCTCGTTCCTGCGGCTATCGACCCTCACGGCTATCGAATACCCGGAACTCTTTTTTCTGAGACATATTGCCTGATTGAGGATTCTTCGATCCCATCGTGGAATTGTATTGCGGCGCTCGGAAAGAGACGCCAGGGTCGAGCAGTTGATTCCCTGTGATCGATCTTGGGATCTTCGAAATACGTCGACGCATTGAGTGAGCAGCCTTGTCCCCGAAACAACGTTTTCTGCGCGTTCCACGCCTCGGGGGCGCGCTGAGCAAAAACGGCTTCGTGCGCATGAAAAACCCTTCCTAGCTGCCCGGGGGTCGACCGGCTGCCTCCACACAACTCCGAGCACTTCGATGAAACTATCTGCTTCTCCTGCACGTATGACATGTTGCTGGAAGAGGACGCCTCATTGAATACTGATACCCATCAATTACTGCCCGCCGAAGGCGACGGTGTAACCGTCAGCGGAACCGTTTCCCCGCAAAAACCTCCGATGCTTCGCTGGATATTCATCGGCGAAGACGGTATTCGCGCCGGGTGGAGTCTGCTGATCTTCCTCGCGCTGGTGGCGGGCTTACTCTTTTGCGCGCATTTGGTCGCGGTCAGGATTCATCCGCCCACTCATCAGCCGCACGCCGAAATGGGTAGCACGCTGCTCCTGCTGAATGAGGCCATCCCGTTTCTCATTGTCGTTTTCGTGACCTGGATCATGTCGAAGATCGAGCGCCGGCGCAACTCGGTTTACGGACTGGGTGGCGGGCGCAAGCTTCCACTCTTCTTTGCCGGCCTGGGCTGGGGATTGGCATGTCTCTCGCTCCTGGTTTTCATTTTGTGGAAGGGCGGACTCCTGGTCTTCGACAAGCGCCTCCTGTTTGGCGCCGACATTCTACGTTATGGCGCGCTCTGGCTTCTGGGATTTCTCCTGGTCGGCCTGCTGGAGGAATATCTCACCCGCGGCTACATGCAGTACACCTTGACTCGCGGCATCGCCGGCATGTATCGGGTGATCTTTAAGACGCGTCACAGCGAAGTGCTGGGCTTCTGGACGGCGGCCCTGTTCTTCTCCATTCTGTTTGGGCTTGGTCACAGCGGCAATCCCGGAGAGTCGCCGATTGGCATGTTGTCAGCAGGCCTGGCGGGCGTGGTGTTCTGCTTCAGCCTCTGGAGAACCGGCTCACTGTGGTGGGCCATCGGCTTCCACACCTCGTGGGATTGGGCCCAGTCGTTCCTGTACGGCGTGGCCGACAGCGGAATGATGGTGCAACACCATCTGCTCGCGACGCATGCGGTGGGCAAACCGATTCTGAGCGGAGGAACCACGGGGCCGGAAGGAAGCAGCTTTATACTGGGCGTGTTTGTGCTGATTGTCGCGATTATCCTAGTGACACTGCCGCGAGCAAGACAGAGCTACATGGAAGGCCGCGCGCTCGGACGGGAAAGGCTTGCCGGCTGAAGCGGCTCCATCTCCCACTCATTCGAAAACCACGAATGAGATCCGCACCCACGGTTTCTCGTTCACCAGCATCGCAAACCAAAAAGACTCTGTGCCTCCGTGTCTCTGTGGTGAACACGCCTCTTACTGCGCGAAGGTCTTTTCGCGTTGCGTGTAGTGCCGCTGGTAGTAGTCGCGATATTGGCCGCTGCGCACGTCGTCCAGCCACTGCTGATTGCTGCGATACCACGCTATGGTATCGGCCAGACCCTTTTCGAACTTCACCTGCGGCGCCCAACCCAGCTCTTCGCCCAGCTTCGAGCAATCGATCGCATAACGCAGATCATGACCTGGCCGGTCGGTGACAAACTGGATCAAGTCTTCCCCGCGGCCCAGCGCCTTCAAGATCAGCTTGGTTACTTCGAGGTTGCGCATCTCGCAGCCGCCGCCGATGTTGTAGACCTCGCCTTCGCGGCCCCGCTGCAATACCGCGTCTAGCGCACTGCAATGATCGTCAACGTGGATCCAGTCGCGGACGTTGGCGCCCTTGCCGTACACCGGGACCTTCTCGCCGGCCATCGCGTTGGCAATCATCAGGGGAATAAACTTCTCCGGAAACTGATACGCGCCGTAATTATTGGAGCAGCGCGTCACCACTCCGGGAAACCTATGGGTGCGTACGTAAGCCAGTACTAGCAGATCGGAAGAAGCCTTGGTGGCGGCATAAGGACTATTGGGCTGTAACGGCGAGTCCTCGGAGAACAGCCCTTCGTCGCCCAGGCTGCCGTAAACTTCATCGGTGGAGACATGCACGAAGCGCGGCACGCCGGCTTCGCGGCAGGCTTGCAGCATGTTGTGGGTGCCATCAACATTGGTGCGCACGAACGCCGAGGCGTCTTCGATGCTACGGTCGACGTGGCTCTCGGCGGCAAAATGAATGACCGCGTCACAGCCGCGTACCTGCTCGACAACACCCGGATCGCAGATATCCATCTGCACGAATTCGCAGCGCCGTTCCCCTAATTCCGGCTCAAGATTCTTGAGGTTGCCGGCATAGGTTAGCTTGTCAAGCACTACCAGCTTCCAATCCGGATGTTTCGCCAGCGTGCGATGCACGAAGTTTGAGCCGATGAATCCCGCGCCGCCCGTAACTAGAAGTTTCATCTGCCTCGCACCTCGGCAGCTTCATCGACCGGCGCACTGCGCAATACCTTTTCGCGCACCATATTGCTGGCGTGCCATAGCGACTCGAAGGTGCCGGCATCCGTCCACCAACCCTCGAGCAGGCCGTGTTGCAATGTGCCTTCTTCGATGTAGCTGTTGTTGATGTCGGTAATTTCGTACTCGCCGCGGCCCGACGGTTTCAGTCGGCGGATGCGATCGAACACCGAACCGTCGTAGAAATAAATGCCGATGACGGCGAACGATGACAGCGGCTTCTTGGGCTTCTCCTCGATGCGCACAATGCGATCCTTCTCAAAGACCGGCACCCCGAAGCGCTCCGGATCGGTCACCTGTTTCAGCATGACCATCGCGCCTTTTTCCAGCGCGAGAAATTTATCGGCAGCCTCGCGGATATCGCCCTCGATAATGTTGTCGCCCAGCACCACGCAGATTTTGTCGCCCTTGGCCCATGGCTCCGCCAGTCGCAGCGCGTCCGCAATACCGGCTTCCCCTTCCTGGTAGGCGAAGCTGAGCTGCTGGAGGCCGAACTCCTTGCCGTTCTGGAGCAGCCGCAGAAAATCGCCGGCGTTCTGGCCGCCGGTCACAATGAGGATGTCGCGAATGCCGGCATCCACCAGCGTCTGCAACGGATAGAAAATCATGGGTTTGTCGTACACCGGGAGCAGGTGCTTGTTGGTGACGCGGGTCAGTGGATACAGACGCGAACCGATACCGCCGGCCAGGACTATTCCCTTCATAGGTCTCCGTTCATTGCCGTGAAGTCGTGCGAAGAGTGCATCCCACGTGCGCTCCTGCTCGGGGCAGCAGAAGCGTGCGATCGAAGTGCGCACGAAGAAAACTGTTCAGCGATAGCTTAATGCAAGATTATCTGCGAACCGCGTCCTGCATGGCAAGCCGCAATTGGTCGCGCCAGTCCGGCATCAGGATTCCAAACTGGTGAAGGACCTGGGCAGTGGAGAGAGTGGAATTGCGCGGCCGACGCGCCGGGGTGGGGTACTCGGCGGTGGTAATTGGAATCACCCGTTTGGCTTTTAGCGGCGAACCAAACTCGCCGGCGTCGGCTGTTTTCTCACGGATGCCTGCGTATTCCTCGATGATCGCCTCGGCAAAGCCCGCCCAGGACGTCTGCCCCGCGGCCGTGAGGTGAAACAGGCCTGTGCGCCACTGAGCTTTCTGGGTGCTGTTTTCGAGATTGCGTGCGAGGATCGCAGCAGTTGCCTCGGCGATGGTGCGAGCCCAGGTCGGTGCGCCGTATTGATCGCCGACCATGCGGAGCTCTTCCCTTTCGCGCCCGAGTCGCACCACCGTCCGCAAAAAGTTCTTGCCGCGAATGTCGTACACCCAGCTCGTGCGCAGGATGACGTGCGGACAACCACTTTCCACAATCAACCGCTCGCCCTCGAGTTTGCTTTGGCCGTAAACGTTAAGGGGTGCGGTCTGGTCGCACTCTTCATACGCTTCGGTCACCGGCTTGCTGCCATCGAAAACGTAGTCGGTCGAGTAATGCACCAGCAGACACCGGTTGCGCGCCAACTCCTGCGCCATTCGAGCCGGAGCCTCTGCGTTGATCGCGTATGCCAGACCCGGTTCGCTCTCCGCTTTGTCGACTGCCGTGTAGGCAGCGGCGTTCACCAGGATATCCGGCCGCAGCTCGCGTACAATGCGCGACACCATGTCCAGGTCTGACAGGTCGAGCTGCTCGCGTGTGAGCGCAGTCACTTCGCCCAGCGGCGCCAGCGCGCGCCGAAGCTGCCAGCCTACCTGGCCGTTCGCGCCGGTAACGAGGAGTTTCAAGCTCATGGCTGGAATCGTGGCAAGTCTTCATGCGCGACTTTGGAAAGCGGCAGGTAGCGCTGGTCTTTGTCCGACAGGATCGGCGACGGCGTCGCCCAGTCGATGCCGATGTCGGGATCATTCCACAGCACGCCGCGATCGTCGCCGGCATCGAAGTAGTCGCTGCACTTGTAAAGGAAATCGGCAGTCTCGGAACGCACCACAAAGCCATGCGCAAAACCCTTGGGGATGTACAGCGCAGCGTGGTTCTCTCCCGACAACACCGCCCCTACCCACTTGCCGAAGTTCGGCGAACCCAGCCGGATGTCGACCGCAATATCGAACACCTCGCCTTGAACAACACGGCACAACTTGGCCTGCGGATTCCGCAGTTGATAGTGCAGCCCGCGCAGCACGCCTCGCGAGGAATGCGAATGATTGTCCTGCACGAAACTCTCCTGGATTCCAGCTTCAGACAAGACATTCTGGCGATAGGTTTCCATGAAGAACCCGCGAGGGTCTTGAAACACTCGGGGCTGAATCAGCAATACACCCGGCAGCGAGGTTGGAATAATCTGCAAGTTCTTCTTCTCGATTGGTGCAGTAGTTATGCTGGCACTCATAAGATTTTTCTGGCCGCGAGAATTGTGGCAGTCGCACAGACGCGGTCTACCGCGACGATTATAATGCGTGCTTCCTGAAACTATGCTGCGCTGCTCGGCTATCGTCGTGACCTATAACTCTGCCGGGGCAATCTCCTCTTGCCTGGAAGCACTCACGCGCGAGGACTGCGAAATCATCGTGGTGGACAACGACTCTCAGGATGGGACGCTACAGCGAGTGGAAGAGTTCGTGGCATGGCACCCGGTGCGGTTGATCGCTAATGCGGAGAACGTCGGCTTTGGAGCGGCCGTTGACCAGGGCGCACATGAGGCGGCCGGCGACGTCTTGCTGCTCCTGAATCCTGACGCGGTTGCCGAGCCAGGCGCCGTGCAGGCCATGTTGCGGTGTCTTGAATCCACACACGCTGCGGCCGCAGGAGGCTCCTTGTTGGAAGCGGATGGCCAGCCCGCCCGCGGTTTTGCGTTTCGCCGCCTGCCCACGCTGGCGTCGCTGCTGGGCGAAGTGCTGCTGCTGAATCAAACTTGGCCACACAATCCTGTGAACCGCCGCTATCGCTGTCTTGACGCGGATTATTCACAGCAGCAGCAAGTCGAGCAGCCCGCAGGCGCTTGCCTGGCGGTTACGCGCCCTGCGTGGGATTTGGTCGGTGGCTTCGATGAGCAGTTCTTTCCCGTGTGGTTCGAAGATGTCGACCTGTGCAAGCGACTGCTCGATCGCGGAGGAAAGATCTTCTATTGCCCTGCTGCACGCTTTCAGCACAGCGGGGCCCACAGTGTGGGGCAACTCGCTTTTCGCGACAAACAGCTGTACTGGTACACCAACATGATGCGCTATGCCCGTAAGCATTTTTCGGCTGGCAAAGTCATCATCCTCCGTCTGGCGATCATCAAAGGGATGCTGCTGCGTTCGATCGGTGCGTTGTTCGGGGCGAGAAAAGCACCGCTCGGCGAGACCCTGTCGGCATATTGGGCGGTAGTTCGGAAGGCTCGCTAACTCATGGCCACGAAACTTCAGCGCTTCATGTTACGCGCCATTAACATCTGGCCGCCGATCCTGGGAGCCGGAATCCGCGTGAAGTGGGGCGCCGACTTAAAATCCGCCGACGTTACGATGGATTTGCGGGTCTGGAATCGCAATTATGTGGGCACGCACTACGGCGGATCCCTCTATTCCATGACTGACCCGTTCTACATGCTATTGCTGATGGAAAACCTGGGCACCGATTACATTGTCTGGGACAAGGCCGCTACCATTCGTTTCCGCCGGCCGGGAAAAGGCAAGGTTCGCGCGGAGTTTCGTCTCAGCGACGAGCAATTGGACGACATCCGCAGCATGCTGACGACACAGGAAAAATACGAGCCGACGTTTACCGTAGAAGTGAAAGACAAATCAGGGGAGGTTGTGGCTGAAGTGCAGAAGGTGCTGCACATTCGCCGCAAGGACGCCGTTACAAAATCGACGACGTAACGTCCAAAAAAATTGTCAGGCCGCTGCGGCGTGCTTTTCTTCACTGGCAGCGAGATTATTTGTCTGCTCCAGTTGCAGGCGTAGAACTTCCTGCTGCTCGCCGTCAAAATTCTGCCTCAAGTGCAGCAGAAATCCTTCGGAGTGGAATCCCGCTCCGATGGTGACCAGCAGCTTCGCCAGTGCCAGCATGCCGGCTTGATTCGCGACGATCTGCGGCATGCCATCGACGATTTCGACCCGCATTTGCTCGTCAGACCGCTCCACGTATTCGAAGACAATCTGCTTCTTGCGCGACTCTTTCTCGACTTCGAATTGGAAGGCTTGCCCTATGGTTACGTCTGCAACGCTCATTCGTCACCCCTTGGCTGAAATGCCTCTTTGACTGAAACGATATGCAGGATGAGAGCGAAGGAAAAGTGACTATTACGGCACCCTCGGGCACCGCAATGCGAGGCGGTTCAGCGTAGATACCTGATCCAGACGAAGATGATGTCCGCGACGATCATTGCCCCCACGGCACCGCCGAGCCAGAAATTTTCGGACGTTGTGTTTCTTCGGCCGCTTATTTGGCTGTTGTTGCCCAGCAGCAGAATGAAACCCAGCACCGGAATCGTCAGAAAGCCGGCCACCACCTGCGACCAATACAACACGGTCACAGTGTTAATCGGTCCGAAATCGATGATGGTTGCCACGAAGACCGACGCCGAGATGAGGATGTAAAAGCGCCGTGCCTCCCAGGCAGGAATGGTCAAGCCCGCCTGCCACTGCGCAGCGTCGGCAATGCTGAAGCACATGGACGCCACCAGGATGGGCAAGGCGATCAACCCCGACCCGATGATGCCCAGCGAAAAGATGATCGGCGCTAGCGAACCCAGAGGCCCGAGCGCGCGCGCGGCATCCAGGGTTGACATGTGCGCGGGATCGGCAACGTGCAGCGACGAAGCTGCGATGATTGCCGACAGCGAGATCAACGTGGCGATCAGTGTGCCCGCCTTCGATTCGCTATCGTGCAGCCCGCCGCCAGTCACTTTGTGATCGCGTCGGGAACTGGTCTGCCATACCAGCACGTCAGGAGTAAGCAGCGAACCGAATACGGCGATCACCGCCAGAATATAAGCCGGGGTAGCCAGCAGGTGGGGCACCAGCAGACCCTTCAGCAATCCTGGCCACGACTTCACTGCCATCATGGCAGCCACCAGGTAAGCGCCTTGAAACAGCGCGAACCACACCAGCGCGCGGCTCGACTTGCGGTAATCTCCTACGACCAGCAGATACCAGACGGCGAAAGCTACCGCGGGCAAAAAGAAAACTCGTGCTTGCCGCAGGATGAGCGAGAAGGCGTCGCTGACAGCCACCAGGTCGGCGACAATCATGGTCATGTTGACCGAAATCATCGCCAAGGCCATGCCCCAGCCGGCGGTCTTTCCGTAGGACTGGCGAATCAGGTCTACCAGTCCGCGATTGCCGTGGTGGCCTATGCGGGCTGAGACGGTGAACACCGCCCACAACACAGGGATCGTCAGCAATACTACCCAGCCGATGGAGTAGCCGAACGAAGCGCCGGCAACCGTGGCTGTGAGAACTGCGGCAGGATCAAGATCGGCTGCGCCGGCGACGATGCCGGGCGTGATTCTACGCAGGCGGCTCATGCCACCACGCTGGTCGCGTGCTGCGGCCGCCAACGTTGGCTGATCTTCTTCGCTTAAGAGGCGAAGGGAGTTCAAATGCGTCCTCAGGCCTTGAAATCATGTCTTTCGTGACGCGTGGCACATCACTATCGCGCTACTTCTTTGTATGCAAAGAGGCAAGCTGCTGCTTTTGGGTTGCCCCAGAAGTGGAAAACGGTTTTCGACGTAGTGACGGCTTGACTTTTGACTTGTGCAGGCCAAGCGAGCGGATTTTCGCAAACAAGTCCAAGCCGCAACAGTTGGCATTGGCTGCTGGCAGACACTTTTGTCTTGAGCCTCGACCGTTTTCCATCCGACACAAACTTTGGCTTGCGAACACGGCAGTGCCAATCTTTTTCACTCTTCGCACGCCTGACGCGCTTCATGCCGCGAATGTGTACTTGGTCCCCTATTCACATTTTGTTAACGGAACCTTTCGCGGGCTCGCCCGTATATAGCTCCAGAAGTTGATCCGGCGAGGCCACAGGGCACTCTCGGCGCAACCCACTTCTCAAGGAGAACAACATGGACGCGAAATATAACTGGCTTATCGACAACGCAGCGATACGCGTCACCCTGAACACGGTGGCCTTTGCGCTCTGGATCGCTATGGCGGTAGGGATTATGGAGCTGGCAGCGAAGGCCTAACCAAGCTTGTAACCAGCGCGAGCGCAGATCGCGCACACGAGACGCCCCGGCTAACACTCACTTGCTAGCCAAGGGCAGATACGAGACCCCGCATCTTCCCCTCCAACGGGGTCTCGTATAAATACAAATTTTCAAACAATAACCGGCAAGCGCAGCGGCGACTTCGGCCGTGGCCTCTGGAGCGCTTCGATGGAAGCTTCAGGCCCGCAGCGTTTCTTTCCGCACCGTCAGCTTATCGATCAAATCTTTGCGCACATCGTATCCGCGGCCCGGTTTGTCGCAGACGACGATCGTTCCCTGCGGCGACACCAGGACTTCAGGCTCGATGATGTCTGCCGCCCAATAACGCTTTGAGGCCGACACATCCCCCGGCAGCTCAAAGTTTGGCAAAGTGGACAGTGCCACATTGTGGGAGCGTCCAATGCCGGACTCCAGCATCCCTCCGCACCAGACCGGTACGCCTGCACCTTGCGCAACATCATGCACGGCGACGGCCTCGGAAAATCCTCCCACACGACCGACCTTGATGTTGACGATGCGGCAAGCACCGATCTCGAGCGCAGCTTCGGCGTCGCGTGCGCTGCGGATGGCTTCATCCAGGCATAGCGCCGTTTGCAACTGCTTCTGCAACCTCGCATGGAAATAAAAGTCGTCGGTCCACAGGGGCTGCTCGATCATCAGCAGCTTGAAGCGGTCAAAGCTTTTCAGGTGCTCGCTGTCAGTGAGGGTGTAAGCGGAATTGGCGTCGCAGCTCAGCAGGATGTCCGGCCAGCGCGCGCGAATCTTTGCCAGCACCTCGACATCCCAGCCCGGCTTTACCTTCACCTTGATGCGCTGATAGCCGGCGGCCAGTTCGGTTTCAATTTTCTCCAGCAGTTGCTCGTGCGAATCCTGAATACCGATGCTGACGCCGCACGCAATCTCGCTGCGCGTGCCACCCAGCAGTTTCCACAGCGGAATTCCCTTCGCCTGCGCTTCGGCATCCCAGGCGGCATTTTCCAGCGCGGCTTTGGCCATGCGATGCTCCCGCACCCGCGCCAGCAGCGCCGGAACCTCGCTTCCTTGCTGCACCGTCTTGCCCAGCATCGCCGGGCAGAGGTAGTGGGCCAGCACATCCCAGGCGCCGTCAACGTATTCCTCACTGTAGAAAGGACCTTCGCCGGCAACACATTCGCCCCAGCCTTCCAGCCCGTCACCATGCAGCGTGACCAGCAACACGCGGCGGGTGTAAGTGCGCCCAAAGCTGGTCTCGAAGAAGTGGACCAGCGGCATCTGCAACTCGCGCAGCGTGATGGCTTCAATCTTCATGGTTCACCGGCTCGCATAGGACCAGTTCTCCTCCCACCGCCCCAACAAAAATGCACCGTTCCCCCGCTCGTCGCGCTCATAGCCCAGACACGCCAATCCACCCGACAAGTACTTGAGGAACTTCTCGCGATTGCGCAATTGCACTTCGGCGGCTTTATGGCGTGTCTCGGCTGACGCTTTCCAGTCGTAAATCGCCGCCGGCACTTCGATCCGAGCTTCCTCCCGGAAAGCGGGCCGCTCCCCGGCAGAAAGCAGGCTCGTCACCCGTCTCGAAGTCAGCCACCATTCCGCCACCAGCCGGTCAGTGGGCAGCGATCCCTGTAGAGGCGACGACGTGATGCCGTACTGGTTGATGTTGTAACGGCGCGCGATCGCTCCCAGCCGCTCCAGGTTGAAGTAGGCGTTCTTGATCTCCAGCGGATCGAAGGTCCACTCCATCAGCTCGTATCCGTGCGCGATAGCGTCTTCGCGCTGAAACAGTTTGATGCGCCGGCCCAGGCCGCTATTCCGCAGCCCGTCCTTCACGGCGAGCATGTGCGAATACAGGTAAGGATGGCCGTTGCGCAGCCCGGGAATCGAGAGCGCGAATCCCACCAGGACGTCGCCCTGCCAGGCGCCGATGACTTGGCCGCCGATTCTCGGCGAAAGAGAGAAGACGCGCAGAGGCACGAGTTCGGCGTCGGCGAAGCCCCATACTTCTTTTTGCAGCGCGACGCAGGCGTTAAATTCTTCCAGTTCGGTGCAACTGCGCAGCGCGATCGAGTTGTCGGTCACGGCTTTTCCAGTTGCTTGGATTCCTGCCACAGAGCTTCCATCTCCTCGAGTGAAGCCTCGGCCGGCTTGCGGTTCTGCTCGCGAAGTTTTTCTTCGAGGTATTCGAAGCGGCGGCGGAACTTGCGGTTGGTCTTGCGCAGGGCTGACTCGGGATCGAGCGCCAGATAGCGCGCAATGTTTACCATCACGAAAAACAGGTCGCCGACTTCATCTTCCAGGCGTTCGCGCAGCTCCGGCGAAATCATCGCGCCACGCGCGCCCGCAACTCCGGCCGCTGACTCCGGTTGCGGACCGGGCGCAGGATATTCTTCGAGATTCTTACGCAGCTCCTGCGTTTCCTCGTTCAGCTTTTCGAACAACGCTTCGATGTTCGGCCAGTCGAACCCAACATGGGCCACGCGCGAGCTGATCTTGTGCGCTTCCATCAACGACGGCGTCTTCGATGACACGCCGGCCAGCACGGAATCGGAACGGTCCGGCGCTTTGGCACGGCGGTCTTTGCCAGTCCACGGCTCACGTTTTTTCTTCTCCTCCGCCTTCAGCGCCTGCCAGTTGCGCAGCACTTCGCCGGAGGTCTCAGCTTTTACGTCGCCAAAAACGTGGGGATGCCGGTCGACTAATTTCGTAGAGAGCCGATCCAGCACATCGTCAATAGTGAAATGCTTTTCCTCGGCCGCCATCTCCGCGTAGAAGAGGACTTGCAGCAGGAGATCGCCCAACTCGCCTGTGAGTTCGTTCCAGTCGCGAGCGTCAATCGCTTCCACGACCTCATAGGCTTCCTCCAGCGTGTAAGGTTTGATTGTGTCGAAAGTCTGCTCGCGGTCCCAGGGGCATCCGCCCTTGCCGCGTAAGCGCGCCATGATTGACACCGCGCGTTCGAATCGTTCACCTGTGGTCGCCATCACTGACAATCTAAATGACTGCCGACAGCTGGCGCAAAGCGGCGATCAGCCGGCTAAGGCCGTTCGTGGCAGCGCAGGAAAAGTGCGCGCCAGCAGCCGCGGATCGTCCGAAATCAGGCCGTCTACGCCCCACTGGGCCAGCCGCTCAAGGTCGCGGCCAGAATTCACCGTCCAGGTCATCAGCTGCAAACCCCGACGGTGAACCTCGTCGATCAGCCGCTGCGAGACCAGCGAGTGCTGCGGCAGAAATGTTTGGATGGGAAGCTCGCTCCAGCGCCGCGCGTCTTCTTCGTGCTCGCAGATGTAGCCCAGAGGCAGCTTGGCATCGATTTCATGGAACCGGAACAGAACTTCAGGAAGAAAGGACGACACAACGTACCCGCGTTGCGGAGGATGCGCGTGTAAAGCGCTGGCTACAGCTTCTTCGTGGCCCGGAACCTTCAGCTCGATGTCGAGATAGGCCGTTGCGCCAAACTGTGTAAGCACGTCTTGCAATCCGGCCAGGTTATAGCCTTGCCGCCGCTCGAGCCCCGCATGTTCGCTTAAAGCAACTTCCTGGCGATTGAGTTTGGGCTCGTGGCACAGCACTGAGCGGCGGTCGCGAGTAAAACGCACGTCGAACTCGAAACCGTCGCAGCCGTTGGCCAGGGCGTACTCGAAGGCGGCTGGCGTATTCTCGGCAGGAAGGCCGGGCTTACGCCAGCGTAGTCCCAGGTACGGCAGGGGACGAACTCCGCGATGACCGAGAAGAAGCGGTCGTGAGGAAGAATTTGTCACCGTGTAACTGATTCGGCGAAGGGGCGTGGAGGTGCTGGAAAGTCCTGGCTATTCGCTCTTGGCTTTTAGCTCTTCGCAAACTGCGGAACTCTGATCAAACCAGCGATTCCAACCCCGGGGCTGGAAGCCCTCACATTTACAGCAGCTTGGACGCGGCGCCGAAGCGCCGCTCTACCCGGCCGTGCCTCTGTGGTGAACCTGCTTAATCCAAGTCGAAGTCGCGCAGCGGCTTGCCGGTGTCAGGCGTCTCCTTGGCGCGCTTAAGCGCCTCCTGAAATTTTTTCTCCAGCAGATCGCTCTGGTTCTTTTGCGCTTCCACCGATTGGCGGAAGATAGACTCCTTGCGGCTGTCCTGATCTTTCATGGCGCGCGCGGCTGACTCCAAGTCCTCGAAGGTCCTAGGCACAGCCTTGGGCGTGTGCGCAATCACCGCCTTTACCGCAGGATCAATCTTCAGTGAGGCGCCGCAACACGGGCAGGCAACTTCGAACTGCGAGACATTCTTGGACATGGCGGAATCTTACCGCACCGCACCAGCCCCGTACCAGCGGCGGCCTGCTGCCCAAGCGCAGGTTGAGCGCAAGTCTTAGGCCCGTATGAAGTTTGATTCCGGCGAGCGCGCCCAGCGCGAATCAGTTCCGCAACTCTGTTTTCATCGTCGTCGTTTCGGGTTATTGTGTACAGAAACCAGCCGAAATTTCGGCAGCGCCGCGACCATGAGGTTTTCATATCAAATCTTGCGGGGGGTAATCGTGATCCTGGCATTGGCCGGGACGCCGCATCACGCCGTGGCGCAGATTGCGTCGCAGAGTGCGGCTCCAGGGCAGCCCAGCTCGTCGCCGCCAACTGCGACGCCCACCTCGCCGCCTTTGGCGCCTGTCGCGCCGGTTTCAACCTTGAATTCCGCCGCGGTGCGAGAGCCGGCTTCGCTCACCCACCAGACCCCGCCTGCCCTGCCCAAGCCGGGGCTCCTGTTCGACTTCAAGGACTCGGACATCAAGTTCAACCTGGGCGCGCTGATGAATGTGCTGCGTGACACCGGTCACGAGGGCTGGGTTCTGGCCGCGTATCCCGATCCCAAGACCAGCCGCCCGCTGATTGGCGCCGGATTCGGCCTTGACGTCATCGCTACTCCACATCCCCAAAGCGATCCGCTTAACCCGCACCCGTTTCTTGAGCCATCTTCCGCCCAGTTGTGGCAGGCCGCAGGGCTTGATTCGGAGAGACTGCAAACCATTCTCGACCAGTTCAATCGTGACCTGGATACCTGGCAGAAGAAGAAATTTCGCAAGAAAATCCGCACCCACGGCCTCACCGAGCAGTTGAGCGAGGAAGAAGCCACGCAGCTGCTGCGCATTTCGGCCATACAGGCCATCTATAACGCCCGTGCCTATTGCCGCTGGTTCGATCAACTGACGGCTTCCCAGCAGATGGCCCTCAGCCAGCTGGTATTTCAGATGGGCGTCAATCTGGAAGAGTTCGTGCAATTCCTCGGCGCCATCAACGATGCCTCGGCGTACGGTGAGGGAGCGCAGCCGGAGTTGAATTTCGAGCACTGGAAAACCGTGCAAAGCACCCTGATCGAAAGCGATTGGGCCCGCCGCTACAGCAGTCGCGCTATCGCCGTGATTGCCATGTTCGACCCAACATATGCCGCAGATCCATTGGCCGCGCAGCACAAGGTGCAGGTCCAAATCCACCCCATCGTCACCCACCGCCACAAAAAAGCTCACTCTAAGACGACCAAGACCCACAAAACGTAAAATGATCTTACCAGTAAGATTATTGGTAAATCTTACCAGTAAGATCATTTTGTATTTCGCGACGACCTAGACTTTGGTGGGGGTCTTCTGGATTAGTGGAACGCCAGCCGGATGCCCACGCTGGTTGGCCACCAGGTCAGCTGCACCGAACTGGTGAAGTCGGATTGGCGGGTTGGGGCCAGCACCGGCACCCACCAGGTTTCGTATTGCAGGAAAGACTTAACCTCGAGGTCTTTGCGGACGCGCAGCATGGCTGACAGGCTCCAGTCCCACTGCGTGCTGCCTCCGGGAATAAAGTCGTCAGAGATCTTGGAATTGCGCACGGCCACTTGAATACTACTTTGCGGGCTGAGGTGGTACGTGCTCCACGCCTGGTACCCCATGCCTTCGCGGCCAATCCAACTGCCCATCAGGTAGCGGTTGTTGAGATAGACATCGTGGTACACAACTTCCCAATAGATAAAGTGGCCGCCCATGCTGTCGACTGTCGGAGGGTCGGTGTAGACCGCCTCAGCGCGGAAGTCGAGCTTGGGCAGGCCGGGAAAGTGCGTCAGGTAGATGCCGGGATTCACCGCCGAGCGTCGTGGAGCGCTGACCGGCGAGACGTCGTCATGCACCAGGGAATCGCTGTACAAGGTGAGCCAGCGCCGCAGGAAGGGCAGACGGTAGGAGAAGTCGAAGCTGGCATGGCGCGCTCCGGGATCTTTGCTGGAAAATTTTACCGCCGGAGTCACATCGTTGAAGCTGGTAAACGAGTTCCAGAAGCTCCCAAACGTAATGGGGACGTGGCCTTCACCGCCGAAGACGTCATCGCGCGTGAACCCGAACTCCAGATTCTCTGTCGGCTTAAAGCTGACCTTCTGCCCGAAAATGTAAGGGCCTACCGGGAATTCATGTCCCGCGAGTGAACCGAAGAAATTATCAGCCTCAAACGGTCCCAGGAACTTCGACAAAAGAGGAATATACGTAGGAATCGACCGGTTGATCTGAAGCTCCCAGAACGGCGCGGCATTATTGCTCATCAACAAAGCGCCGCCTTCGCCCGGTCCCCACCACATGCTCTGCCTGCCAACCGAGAAGTCGAGCCCGGCATACTTCACCAGCGCGTAAGTGTTTTGAAAAACGAACTGATTCGCCGGGACCGGCTTGGGCGGCTGCACCGGATTCTCGTCGACACTCGAGATTACCTGCCGGACGGAGAGCGGGTAGGCCGGAATCGTAGGCGAATACTGATATTCACCGTCGACGTAGAACGCGAAACGTCCGGTAGTGGCGCTGCCGCTGAAGCCAGTGATGTTGTTGAAGCCTTGCCAGAAGGGGCGGCCGTAATCGTTGATCAGCGTCTGCCCGAAGTGCATGCTGTCGTTCACCGGCGTGCCCGCAATCTCCATGGCGCGGGTGTAGACGGAATCCAGTTGCAGCGTCTGCACCGGCCGGCCATCCCAGCCGGCTAGCTCATCGGCGAACTCGGCGTCCAGCACCTTCTGGATGCGCAAGATTTCCGGCGGCAGATCGGTGTGGTATTCGACCCTCTGCTCCATCTCGATCAGCATCTTGGCGCACGACATCCGGGTCCACGGCCGTAAGCCGATGAAGGCCGTATCGATGTAACCGCCGCCGATGAGCCGTTCCATGGCGGGATAAATCCAGCTATCGAGCGGCACATATACGCTGCCTAAATTTGTGGGACGCGGCACCGAGGTTTGTTCGGCCACGATCTTCAGATCGTCGTCGATATTAGGGTTATGACGCGTCTTGTATACCTGGCGGCCAATTTGATATCCGAGCAAGCCTCCAATGAAAACGTCGGAGAGGAAATGCTGATCGGCTGCGGCGCGGGCCAGTCCGACGCCGAGTGCGAGTCCGTATGCGCCAATCTCCGCTGCCGGATGCGGATACTCCTGCGCCACGATGGACGCGAATGCCCAGGTGATGGCGGCATGATCCGACGGAAGCGACGTGCCTCCGTGGAAGAAGATGTTCTGGAAGTTTGAGGGAAACGGGCGTTCACGGCCGCTGATGCCTTTGAGGGCATAGTCCACGCCGATGGCATTGATGATGGCCTCGGCTGCCAGCACTCCAGTCTCGCGCGCGCGTTCGTTGTGCGTCCAGCGTCCCCACAGATATCCCGCGCCAGTAAGTCCGATGGCCGCCCCGACCCCGGCATCAGCAAAGAGGTTCAGAGGATGCTGATTGTCCAGACGCATCGCGTACGAGCTCTGCGGATCGGTAACGAATAGCCCGGTCGCGATGCCGGTCACCGGTACCAGCCACTTGGCATCGCTTGGCTTCAGGCGAAACGGGCTGGTCCAGATGTCCTTCTGATCTTCTGCCAGGTGGATGAAGAACTTGCTTTCGTTGGGATGAGAAACAGTCCCGTCAGGCAAAGGTTCCGGGGGTTGGGGAGCAGGTGGCGTCGCGGGGTGGGTCTCGGGTTGGGTCGGGGCCGGCGGGGCTGCTTGGGTGGCGACTGCTGGCGGAGGCGTTTGCTGGGCGAACGACATGCTCCCTGCGCTGAGTCCGAAGATGGCAGCGAGCAGCAGGTATCGCAGATAGTTCTTCAAGCCCACACTCGGCGGTCAGGAGTGATGCGAGGCGGCCTGGATATGCAGCTTGGATCGCGGCTCATGCCGAAGCTTTGTAGTAGCGGAAGATACGGGTCAAGGCAAGAGCGACGTCATCGACATCACTCTCAGTCATCGCAGGCGATAGCGGCAGCGAAATCGTGCGCTCGCCGACAAAAGTAGCGTTGGGAAAATCTGAAGCGGTAAAGCCAAAGCGATCGCGGTAGTAGGGATGCTGATGCACCGGAACATAATGGATGCCGACGCCGATGTTCTCCGCATCAAGGGCGGCAATGATCTTGTCGCGCGCCGCGCCAATCTCGTCCAGCGCAAGCAGTGGTGTGTACAGGTGATAGGCGTGCCGCGACCCTGCGTCGACCTCCGGCGGCAGTTGCAGCGGCAGCCCGCTGAGCCGCCGGTTGTATGCCTGCCAGATCTGCTCACGGCGAGCCCATTGCGCTTCCACGTGCTCCATCTGCGGGAGAGCGATAGCCGCAGCCACGTCGGTCATGTTGTACTTGAATCCGGCCGCGACCACTTCATACCCCGTCGGCCCGCCAACGAAGCGGCTCCAGGCATCGGCCGT
The DNA here is from genome assembly GCA_963769235.1 of uncultured Acidobacteriaceae bacterium. Taxonomy (GTDB): domain Bacteria; phylum Acidobacteriota; class Terriglobia; order Terriglobales; family Acidobacteriaceae; genus Bog-257. The sequence continues at coordinate 524,349 of CAVYKW010000003.1, forward strand.
CATGCCATGCAGCGACAGAACCTTCACTCGCTCCTGTATCGCTTGATTAGCCGTGGTCACCATCCCGCCGTCGCAGGTAGCGATGTTTTTGGTGGGGTAAAAGCTGAAGCAGCCGGCATCCCCGATCAACCCGGCAGGCTGGCCGTGGTACGTCGCTTCGATAGCGTGCGCGCAATCTTCGATGACGTGCAGTCCGCGGCGGCGGGCGATGTCGAGAACCGCATCCATCTCGCAACAGCGCCCGCACATGTGTACCACCAGAATGGCCTTGGTGCGCGGAGTGATTCGATCTTCGATGCCTTGCGGATCGAGATTGAAGGTGCTGCGGCTGCAATCGACCAGGACCGGCGTCGCCCCGGTGTGAACGATGGAGTGAATGGTCGAACAAAAGGTCATCACCGGCGCGATCACTTCGTCGCCAGGACCGATTCCCAAGGCCAGCAGCGTGAGATGAATTGCGGCCGTCCCACTGCTCACCGCAGCTGCGTAGGGTGCCTGTTTGTAGCGGGCAAAGGCGTGCTCAAACTGCTCCACGCGCGCACCCAACCCGATCCAGTTGCTGCGCAGGCACTCGACTACCGAAGCGATTTCGGCCTCGCCAATTTCAGGCGCGCCAAAGATCAGCCGGTTCTGCCGCGAGCGTAGGGCGGACCCTCCCGCGATTGCAGGCTGATCGTCCTCTTGCACTGGAGTGAGTTTTCCGCTAGCCAGCGGAGCGCGTTTCATAGATTCGTGAGCCAAGTATCGGAGTTGCGATGTGTGCTGATTGTAACCGATTCGACGGCCGGCTCCGGAGTGCCAGTCGGGAGTCGGCGTCAGCTATACTTTTGCCTGGGAACAAAGGTCGACATAGCTTTCTTGAAACGCCGCCTCGTCGGTTTGCCAGCAATTTCGCCGGGCGTAGTCGCGAGCGTTGATCGTCATCGCCACTCTATGCCCTTTACGCTTGCGCATGTTGCCGCGGTCCTGCCCTTTCGCAGATGCCATCTGATCTGGTCCGCCTTTATCGTGGGCAGCATGGCGCCCGACTTTCCCTATATCCTCGGCAGCGTCGCCGGTCGGGACTTCGCTCATCGCATGCCGGGACTACTCCTGTTCACTTTGCCGGCCAGCTTCGCCGCACTCTGGTTGTTTCACAATGTAATCAAGAGGCCGGTCGTAGGGCTGTTTCCGACTGCGCCCCAGGCGAAATTACGCGATGAAATGGGTCCCTTTCGATTTGGAGGAGCGAGACGCTTTCTTGAGATATTCCTCACCATCGTTGGGGGAATTGCAACCCATCTGATCTGGGATGGCTTGACGCACTCGCGCAGCTGGTTCTGGTATCACATTGCCTTTCTGCGAGGCCGGCTGCACATTCCTTATGGGACTTCCGTATCCATGACGGCGGCCGGGCAGTACATCAGCACTGGCGTCGGCATGCTGGCGCTCGTGATCTGGATCGTCCTGTGGTACCGAAGGACAGACTCGCCTGCTGCTCCCCCAGCGAGGGCCGTGGCGAAATCGCGACTTCCTTTGGCGGTCACCATGGTCGGCATAGCAGCGGCCGCTGGCTTTATTCACGCGGCCTGGCTGGTCGGCACGCCGACAACGTTTCACACGGCTGACTACTTCATGTTTGTGTTCGCCGTAACTACCATGGCCGCGACCTTCTGGCAATTGCTGGTGTACTGCGTGCTGGTTTCCTCTCACCAGGTCTGGGCGCTCAGCTAGACTGGTCACGCCCGAACTTCGCCTATGCCCCTGGTCAGCGTCATCATGAACGTTCGCAACGGAGCGGAAACTCTGAGCGAAGCCATCGATAGCGTCATGGCGCAGTCTTTTCAGGACTGGGAGCTGATCGTGTGGGACGATTGCTCCACCGATGGCAGTGCGAAGCTTGTGTCCCGGTATTGCGATCCTCGCATTCGTTACTCTCTTTCTCCGCAAGACACTTCGCTGGGAGAAGCTCGCGGTGATGCGATGCGCCAAGCCACCGGCAAGTGGATTGCGTTTCTTGATCAGGATGATCTCTGGTTGCCCCGGAAGCTTGAGGAGCAGATGGCCTTGGCCGGCGATGACGTTGGCTTGATCTACGGACGGACAATCCGCTTCTATCCCAGCGGCCGGGAGCGCGACTATGATCATGCCCACGAATATCAGTTGCTGCCTGAGGGCGACATCTTTCTGCTGCTCTTCACCCAGTCGTGTTTTATTGCCATGAGTTCGGCTGTCTTCCGGCGTTCGGCGATCGAGGCTGTGGGCGGCATACCAGCGGAAATTCGGATCATCCCCGACTATTATCTTTATGTCGCGGTTTGCCGCCGCTACCGCGCTCGAGCGGTGCAGCACCCGGTCACCCGCTATCGCATGCATCCCGGCAGCATGTCCCACACTGTGGCATTGCCGATGCACCAGGAGGTATTGTGGCTCATCGCGCGCTGGTCCGGTGATCTGGACCCCGCGACGGTGGCGCTTTGCCGCAAGCGTCACTTCACAGCAATCGCAGTGGAAGAGATGCGAAGCCCGCGAACATTTCTGCGCGGCTTGCGACGGCTACTGACGCAAGGTTCCATCGGCTCGCAACTCCAGCGGCCTTTCGCGTTTGTCTTTCACGTCCTGCGCCGCTGCCTTCGCCGGCCGTACTGGCGACGCGATGGGCGCGCCGGCCAGCCAGGACAGGCCTAAGTCTTATGCCCCTGGTCAGCGTCATCATGAACGTCCGTAACGGCGGCGCTTTTCTGCGCGATGCCCTGAACAGCGTGATGACACAGACGTTCCAGGACTGGGAACTTATCGTATGGGACGACTGTTCCACCGATGACAGCGCAAAGATTGTTGCCGAATACCGCGACCGGCGCATTCGCTACTATCTGTCGCCCGAAGACACGCCGCTGGGAAAAGCCAGGAATTCGGCGATTGCAAAAGCATCGGGCGATTGGCTGGCCTTCCTCGACCAGGACGATATCTGGCTTCCGCGCAAACTGGAACAGCAGATGGCCCTGTCCGCCGACGGCGTCGGGATTATTTACGGACGAACCGTAATGTTCGACGCGCGTGGCCATCGGCGCGACTACGACTACGGCCACGAATTCTCGCCCCTGCCGGAAGGCAATCTGTTCACGCAACTGTTCAGCGAGGCCTGCTTCATCGCGATGAGTTCGGCTGTTCTGCGGCGCTCGGCAGTCGAGGAAGTAGGAGGAATTCCCGGCAACATCCAGGTTGTGCCGGACTACTACCTGTACATCGCGATTGCCCGGCGCTATTCGGCGCGGGCGGTGCAGCAGGTGGTGTGCCGCTATCGCGTGCATCCGGGAAGTATGTCGAGCTCCAACCAGCGGCGGCTGCATGAGGAGCCGCTCTGGATCGTTAATCACTGGGCCGCTTCTCTGGATCCGCGGATGGTCGCCCATCGCCGCATGACCTACTCGACGGCTTTAGCTTTGCAAGAAATGAGAAGCGCAGAGACGTTTTGGTCAGGTCTGGGGCGACTGCTTTCGGACGGATCGTTGTGTTGGCTGCTCTCACGCCCGTTTGTGGTGGGTTGGCGATGGCTACGACGAAAGCTGCGCCGGCCTTACTGGCTCGACAAAGACTTCGCGTCGGAACTGGACTGAGAGAACGAGGGACAGGTGGCTTCTTCGAGGTCTTTGCGCTTCACCGCGCGGGGCGGCGAGGCCACCAGGCGTGCGGTTTGCGCTGCGATTTCTTTGCGAGGACGGCCTGGCCCCTTAATCACGCGCTTGTCGGAACTGACGTAGTATCCCAGAACCTTCAAGTAATAACGCACCCGGATGCCGAAGCGTACGATCATTTTCATGATCCGGCTTTTGCCAAAGTAGTCGTAGCTATCGCAGAAGTCGATGAATCCCTGGCGCTGTTCCCGCAGCGTTTTAAGCACGTTCTGATCCGAGGTGCGGCCGGCCAAATGAACCACCCGCGCGCTGGGAGTGTAATAAAGCTGATAGCCGCGCTGGTGCAGCGTGTAGTTGTAGGCTAAGTCAGGCATCGCCCAGCGAAAGCGTTCATCCAGCATCCCCACCGTTTCCCAGGTCGAGCGGCGAATGAGGTAGACACTGGTTCCGATACTCTCTACCGGCTGCGCCCGCGAGTAGTCGAAGTCAGTATTGTAGTAACGGTTCATGATCTTGCTATTGGGGAAAAACTTGTTCCAGTTCAGCGTCTGTAGGAAGAACACGCCCATACCGGCGAAGCTGCGTATGCTGTGCTGCACGCTGCCATCGGCATTCAACAAGGTGGGGCCGCAGACCGCGGCCGCAGGATGCTCGTCCATGAAGCGCACCAAAGGTTGGAACGCGTTCTCGATCAGCAAGGTATCGCTGTCCAGCAGGCAGGCATAGCGCGCCCGCGATAACCGAAGACCCTGATTCACACTCTTGGCATAGGATTCGTTGGCCGCGTTGCGCACCAGTTGCACTTCAGGAAATTCCTCGGCCACCATGCCGGCGCTGTGATCGGGAGAGTTGCCGTCGACACAGATCACTTCAAACGTGATTCCCTGGGTGTAGTGAAAAATCGACTCGAGGCAATTGCGAAGGACGTCGCGAGTGTTGTAGCTCGGGATAATAACCGTGAGATCGAGGACTGGCCTTGTCATTCCGAATTCCTCACCACTGATGGAACTACCCTCGCTGGAATACCGAACACCGTCACATTCGGTCCGACAGAATGCAAGACTACAGAATTTGCACCCACTAATACATTATCGCCGATACGATAAGGACCCAGCACCTTGCAGCCCGCCGCCAAGGTTACATTGTCACCAATTTCACAACGCAGCGCCTTATTAAAACCCATGTCGGGATGCAATGCCCCTAAGCCAACTCCCTGAAAGATCGTAACGTTCTTTCCGATGCGGGAGGCCCCGATGGTGCAGCCCAAGGGATGCGCAAAAAAAACTCCCGGCCCAATCTCGCACTTCGGTGTGATCTCCAGTCCAAACAGCACCAGGTTCACGTAGGTCAATAGCTTCGGTACTACCGGAATACCCGCCAGCATGGCGGCCCGACTGGTGCGGCACACCACGTTGGGGAGATAGCGGAAATGCAGCAGTCGCGCGGCAAACCGGAAAACATTCGGGCGACGATCGCCCCGGCCTTCCAGTTCATACTGCCGAGCCAGATCCGCATACAGCAATTCCTTAAGCTGCCCCATGCTTCATGAACGATGCTGCCCGCTCCTCTCCAGAGTAACAGCTTTCTGCTGTTACCTTACCGTAACCGTCATTGACAGTCGCGATACACCGCCATGGTTTCCTGGCCGCAGCGTGTCCAACTGTATCCCGCCGCCACTTCCCTTCCACGTGCAATGGCTTGGGCTCGCGCCGGGTCGTCATCGATAGCTCGCAATAACCCCTGGCGAAAAGATTCCGCTTGGTTAGGATCGAAGTAAAACGGAGCGTCGCGGCAGACTTCCGGAATGGACGACGTGCGGCTGGCCAACACCGGGCAGCCTAATGACATGGCCTCAAGCGGCGGAAAACCAAACCCTTCGTTCAGCGAGGGATATACAAATAGCTTCGCCCCTGCGTAAGCTTCGGCCAGAACTTCGTCGGCAGGACGGGGCAGGCAGACAATTGCGTCCGATAGGTTCAACCCGGCAATCTTCTTTTGTTCGTCCGCCGACAACGGGCCACCACCGATGGTCAATAAATCGTAGGAGTCTGACAGGCCGCTGTCGCGAAAGGCATGTAACAGGCCGTCAAAGTTCTTGAAGGCCGCCCGCATGCCCACGTACAGGATGTAATCGCGGCGCAAGTGACTACGCAAGGTTGCTGCCGCTTGCGGGCTGCGCGGCAGCGGACTGAGTCCATGATGAATGACCCGCGTCTTCGCCGGGTCGACGTTATAAAAGTGCAGCAGGTCCTGACGGCACGACTCCGAGACGCAGATGATAGCGTCGACTCTGGGAAACAGCGCTTTCCGTGCCCACAGAACCTTTTTCACGTCGGAGAACAATTCCGGGAAGCGCTCGTGCGTGCAATCATGATGGGTTGCCACCACGCGTTTCGCCCTCACCATGGGCGAACGTACGTAGGTGGTGGGATGGTAGACATCCATCTTGCCGCGAAATAGAGCCACCGCATTGGTCCAGGCTTCGTTGGCCAGGAAGCGCAAGGTTCCCGCCGGCAGCCAACCCGGATAGCCGACGATGCGCGTCTTCTCCGATGCCAATTCGTGAAACGGATAGACGGTTGCGTTAATTCCCGCCCAGAGGTCCATCTGGACGTCTGGCAGCGTCGCGAAGTAGCGCATCAGTTCATAGAAATAGCGAGTGGCTCCGCCGGCATTTTGCAGCGAAAAAACCTGGTGATCGTAGAGAATCCGCACGTAACCTAGGCCGTCAACTCGATCTGGGGCTGGACTCGTGAGGTTAACTCCTTCGAGTATCGTCCGGCCAGCGCCAGACAGCCTAGAAAGATGGCGTAGGAGATCAGAGTATTCACCGCCGCCGCCGATGCGCCATGTGCCGGAATCCAAATCAGATTCAGCACGATGTTGCTTCCGGCAGCGATGCCGGTGCATAACAGAATCTTTCGCTCCATGCCCCATGCAATGTACGCGTTGCTCAGGTAGGAGGTCAGGAAGTCGAGTGGAATAGCCCAGGCCAGAACCAGCAAGAGAAACGCAGCTGGAAGGAATTGCCGGCCGAATACCACCTCAAGAATCACCCGCCTCGACGCCGCCAGCACCGCGGCAATAGCCGTTCCCGAGGCCAGCAGCAGCAGCAGAATCTGAGGCCGCAGCGCCCGAGTTCGCTGCTCCAGGTTCTGCCGGGCCAGTTGCGGGTAGAGCACCTGCGTCAGCAAATAGTAGGTGAAAAGGACCTGATTCATGGTGCGGTAGGCCGCGCTATAAAGGCCAACCTGGTGCGGATCGGACATCGCGCCCAGCATCAGCATGTCGATGGTGTTGAAGGCCAGATTGCACAGCCACGCCAGTCCCATAATGCTGGTGCGCCGCCACGCCAGGTTCTCGCGGATCAATTCCAGCGGAATTTCGTGTTCTTCGGTCGGCTTGTGCCGTCGCCACCATTCCCAAAAGATTATGGCCAGCAGTCCGTAGCCGACGGCATTGCCCGCGATCATCCATCCAAAAATGTGTTCGCTTCTCCAGCCTAAGAACAGGAAAAGCAGAACACAGCCCGGCGCTAATGCCCGGGTCAGTCCCACCATTCGCAGATGTTCTTTTCCCCAGGCTGCCCATTCAAGGGAAAGCGCGTACAAGCAACCGATGGCGGAAAAAAGAAACAGAAAAACTTTCAGGTCGCGAGGCACATTCGTCAGCAAGGCATAGAGCAACAAAAAAGGGATCACCAGAGAGCCCATCAATATGCGACGCTTTTGAACCTGCGCGACAATCTCGGATCCCGCCTGCGGATACTTAGCGATCAGCCTCGCTCCCACATGGCGCAACCCGAAATCAATGAACGGGTACGAATACTGCACCATGCTCTGCGCCAGCGCATACACGCCGACAGCCACCACGCCATAGCGGTGCGCCAACACCAGGATCGAAGCTATGCCACAGAGCCGGGCAAGCATCTCGCCCGAGCCGAGATTGAGCATACCGCGAAATAAGTGACGGGGTAGAAGCTTCATCCGTTTCTCGAAGCTTCCTCTCCAGCCACGGACTTACAGGCCCGGGAGTCTGCCGCGGCGGGAGAATCAGCTAGCTGCGTTAGCTCGGTCATTCCGCAACGGTATCCATGAAACAACCCAGCCGCGCGACGCCAATAGACTTGCGCCCAGCCGAGGTCGCCTTTGCAGAAATGGAGAATGGCGCCCGCGAACGAACGGCACCAGGTCTTCCACAGATCCCACCAGGTGTACTTATGTTTGCGTAAGACGTAGCCGATACCCAGGGCATAGCCATACGCCCGCTGGCGCAAACGGTCCAGGGACTGAAACCGCGGATGGTAGACCGTGTAGGCAGGCTCGTACCACATGCGAAAGCCTGTCTCCAGAGGACGAATGAAATAGTCGATGTCTTCGCCGGACTGATATGGCGAAGCCGAGCCGACTCCGATTCTCTCGTCAAAAAGCCCGATAGCGGAAATCACTTCGCGGCGAATGAACCCTGTAAAAGAAACTACGGAATACAAGACACTCTTCCGCGTGCAAGGGCCGGAAGCCGGAGCCCATTTGGGCGTCATCAGCTCACCATCGGCCGTGCGGGTCGCGGTAAACAATGCGCCATATTGCGGATGCGCCTCTAACCACTCGGTCACCGTCGCCAGAAGCTCGTCGGGATACCAGCAATCGTCGTCAGGAAATGTAATGATTTCGCCGCCCGCGACTCGCAACGCCACGTTCCGCGCCCGCGACAGTCCTCGCTCGGAAAGCAGGCGCCGAATGGACAGTTGCGTATGCTTTTCCAGCACAGGCAAGAGCCGGTCGTCAGGATTCTGATCGACCACGATGACCTCGAAGTCCCGATAGGTCTGCCGACCGAGGCTGGACAGGAGGCGATCCAGTTCCTCGACCCGGTTTATGGTGGACACAATCAGGGAATACCGCATCAGCTCACGATGGCTGCCGGCGGCGGAAGCCCCAGGGCAGAGGCTGCAGGTCTCATCGGAACGATGAAGCTATAGATCTCCCAACCCAGCCAGAGAACGAAGATGGTGATCGCACTGCGCAGCAACACCGAGATCCAGTCCAGCAACTGGGCCCGCGGCATGATCAGCACATCCGGCAGAATGGTCGCCACCACGAACAAGGAAAGCGCATTCCCGCTCAGGCGGTGAAGAAAATGCAGGCCCACCCCGATGAGCAGCGAGATCAGAACCACTCCAGTCACCCCGCCGATCACATAGGCTTCTCCAACGTACGATCCTCCCGTCCCCCCGCCTTGCTCAAAGGCGCGCCAGTCCAGCAGGACGGGCACATCGACGGACAAGGCCTTGCCCCGGAAGGCGTTGGTGGCGTCGCTGGCGACAAATGCGTTAAGAAACTCCTCGCCCAAATAAGACGCCGCGTAAGGTTTGAAAATATTGCGATACTTGACCGCAACCGCGGTTACTTCCAGAGAATTGCCCTGGCTGGTCAAGAACGCGATTGGGGCAAAGGCGTACTGCGAGACGCTCTCCGGGTCGGCTCGCAGGCTCTGCACAAAATCTCCCACCAGAATCAACGCGAACACCAGAGCCGCTACCGGCAACAGGCGGCTGCGCCGGGTGGATTTGATTCCGGCAACATACCAGAGCGTAACCGCCAGCGCGAAGATCGCCCCTCGTAATCCCAGCAGCAGCACGATCGAGCCAGCTCCAAAATACAAAGCCGTCGCCAGGTAAACGAACTTCTTCCGCTTTTCGAAGACAAAGATCGCCACGAACGAAGGGAAGGTAACCAGCGCGACCAGCCGGACGATCAGCGGCACCGTCGCCGTCAGCACCGCATGGTTCAGGAAAAGAGTTGCGTAGCCACCGTGCTCCTGCACGTATTCGTAATATTTATAGTTCTTGAAAAGTTGGACCGGAAGCGAGGCAAAGAATATGAGGTAGAGATAAGGCAGATAGGGACGAACCTTCTCGTCCGTGGGCGGCAGCACGCGGCGATAATTCCAGCGGCAAGGTATGTACAGGCAAATGGCGGTCAGCGCCAGGATCAACAGAACAATGCCGGACTGGTCCCGCGACAAGTTGAACGGGTTGGGCGTCATCAGGTCAATCTGAAGCGGATCGATGTCGGCGCCCATCAAGTAGGTGACCATGCGCCCTCCTTGAAAGAACAGGAGAGTGCACAGCAGCAGGAAGCAGGGATGCTTGCCGCCGTCGAATCGCCCCCAGGCCAGCAGAATCAGGCCCCCCATCAGAAGCGTGCAGAACACGACCGCCGCATTCACGCTCAGCCATCCCAAGACAAAGCTCAACACCCCGCCGGCCACCAGGACGAGATACACTCCCACCTCGACGGCGGCGGTCAGCTTCGCCGGGAATGCCGCAAAGCGTTCGGGCAAGTATGGATTGACCTGAGTCATCACGGACGTTTGAACGAGGCGCGCAGTTCGGCCAGGCGAAGGTGCTCGCGAGGATCCTGCGCTTTGCGTCTCCAGCCTTCGGCCAGCAAAACCCACAAGCACATCACCACAAAGGCGGCGAAGGCTGAGACCAACACGATCAACAAGCGTCGCGGTCCCGACTTCCGTTCCGGCTCTACCGCTTTATCCAGCACCTGCACCACGACCGCTTCCTTGGCTTCGTCGATGCGGGCGGCTTCCAGCTGCTTGCCCAGGAACTCGTAAAGCGACTCGTGGTATTTCAGGTCGCGGGCGCGACGTAGATATTCCAACTCGATTTCCGGAAGCCGCCGGGTCGGAATGGCCATTTCCCCATTGCCCAGGGCGCCCTTGCTGCGCTCCAGTCTGGTCAGTTGCTCGCGCAATCCTGCCAACTCCTGTTCGGCGCGTTTCAGGTCAGGATTGCTGGCTGTCGCGTAGGTCCGCATGGACTCGATCTGTACTTCTTTCGCGGCCACCTGGGCCTGCGCCGTGCCTACCGCATCGATAATGGCTTGCCCCTGGGCTTGGGGCTGAATCAAGCCGCTCTTCTCCTGGGCTTGCTCCAGCGCCAGCTCAGCCTTGGACAGATCGTCGCGCTCGGCATCCAATTTCTGCTGATAGAACAACCGGCGTTGCGATGCCTCCGAAACTGCCAGGTTTTGATTCAGCGAACGCAGCTCGTCCACGTAGGAGTTGGCCATGGCGGCCGCCCGCTTAGGATCACGATCAGTTACGCTGACCGAAATTGTTCCTTCGCGTTCCGCTACAACATAACTATTGTTCTCCAGTTTCTTGCGGGCATCCTGATAGCGCTTTACTCCGTAGACCCGCAGAAGGTCGAAGCGATCGATGAGATGATCTTCGACCGTTCGACTGTTGAGCATGGCGATAAACAGGTCGTCAGGATTCTTCAATCCCAGATCGCTGCTGGAGAGGCCGCCTAGCAGCCCAATCTGGCCCACCAACGCACTTGCAGCTGATTGATTTTGCTGGGGAGGCAGAATCACCGTCATGGCGCTGTAGGTTTTGGGTAGTATCAGCGCTACGATCGCCGCCAGCACCGCGACCGCTATCGTCACCTGAAGAATGATCTTCTTGCGGCGCGTCAAGGCGAGCAACAGAGCAAGCAAGTCGGGCCGGCTACGCTCATCCTCAGGCAATTCCAGGCGGGCGACGCGCTCGTCCACACCCGCACGTTCAGCCGCCTCGATCTCAGAAGTTTTCATACTTTCACGCATAAGCTACTTCCACCTGCATCCAGTCAGGTCAAACGTGATGCACATTCCGCGGGCCAATTATGGGCTCAACACCTTGATTGCGGCGGCCGCTAGTCCGAAATTAAACAAGATCTGCGACCAGTCCTTGAAAGCCCGGAACCCTGCACCCGGATTAAGCTGCTCGGGAACCACGACGGTATCGCCGGGCATCAACACCATGCTCTCAAAGCCGCCCGACCAGAAGCCCGAGGCCGCGTCCTTGCTTACCACTGCACCGTTGGCGCGGACCACGAAGATTCGTCCTTTATCGGCATTGCGGGTGGGGCCACCAGCGTTCCGCAAATAGGTTGACACGGTCTTGCCTGGCTGCTGGATGAACGATCCCTGGTTGTAAACATCACCCACCACGCTCACTACGATCGGCCGGCTGGGCACATAGAGTCGATCGCCGTCCTCGAGCGGAATATCCGGTACGGCATCCACGTTTTCATCGTTGGGATGGAGATTGAGAACGATCCGGCCTTCCGCCTTCAACTGCCGCAATTTTTCCAGGCTGGCGCGTTGCGCGTCCAACGTCGCCTTGGCGGCGTTGGCCTCGTCAGCGGTCCGGGCGTTTTGTGAGGCGGCTGCTGCCTGCCGCGTGATGTCATGCTCCATTTGCGCGATGACCAGGTCTAAACGTTCCTGCTGCTGCACCCGGGTGGACTCGCGGGTGAAAACGGCGGCGTAGAGATAGGCAGAGGGGGCCAGGCCTCCTGCTTTAATCACCAGGTCCCGCAGCTTTTCCCCCGACTGAGCGCGATAGATTCCGGCAGCGGAAAATTCGCCTTCCAGGCGTACCAGTTTGGTCTGCTGCTCGCGTGGAACGCGAAGGTCGGCTTGCGAAAAGATGGTGACGATGTCGCCGGGTTGCAGGACCAGGTTGCTGGCCGCTTCGTGGTCCAAAACCGCCTTGCCAAGATTGAAGGGCAGCAGTTCGGTCGAAAGGTCTTGAGTACTGATGCGTTGAACCACGGCGTAATCCCAATTGATTTCAGGAGCGTTTCGCTTAATGTCGTTTAGCTCTTCGTTAACCCGTCCGTTACTGGTGCGTTCCTGAAGGTTGAGAGCATTCTGCTGGTTCCAGTAAGCGCGGGTGATGAGGAAATCGCGGTCAGGAATCAGATCGCTGATCCGCATGCCTTCGTGCCAGGGATAACGGCCGGGAGTCGCCACGTTTCCCCGCAAGGTCACCGAATTCACGAAGCGCGGGGAAATCAAGGTGAAGTTCAGCACGTCGCCATCTTTCAGCGGATAGGCCATGCCGGCCGTATCCAGCTTGACCTCCTCGATGGCGCGATTCTCGCGGTCTTTGATCTGTTCAACATAAACCTTGGTTCCGTAGGCCGTGGTCGAAAGCCCTCCAGCCAGCTGCAAAACATCGCCCAGCGTGCTCTCTTTTTTCAGCTCGTAGATCGCGGGATTGTTGACCTGGCCTCCCATGGCTACCTGCGCTCCGATGGGCGCAAAGTAGATTACGTCTTCCGGCTGTAGCAACACATCTTTGCTCTTGTCGCCCTGGAGCAGCAAGTCATACAAATCGAAGTCGGTAACGACCTGAGTGCCGCGCTTAAGCTCGATGTGGCGCATCGATCCCGTCGACGATGGGCCGCCGGAGGCGAACACCGCGTTAGCCAGCGTGCTTAGGGCACTCACCGTGTAGCGGCCTGGACGCCGTGCCTGGCCGACCACGTACACATCAATCGAGCGCAGCTCGCCCATGCTGACATTGAGATCGAAGTTCTGATAAATGCGTCCGATGTGTGACCGCAAGAAGCTTTCAACTTGCGAGTACTTCAAGCCTGCAACGTTCAGGTTTCCGACCTTGGGAATATAGATCTGGCCGCCCCGGTCGACGCGGGTATGAACGTCAAGGTCGATCTGCCCCCAGCCCCGAATCAGCAGTTCGTCTCCAGGACCAATCACGTAATCAGCCGTGACCGGCACGTGGTCGGCAGGCGCAAACGTTGTCGGAACATTGTTGAACAGGTTCTCGCCGTAGATGGGTAAGGTCTGGCCCAACGAGGACGACACCAATTGCTGAAAGTCGGTCAGCTCCAGCGTCTTCGTAAGCGGGCGGAGCGGCTGCAATTGTTGCTGGTCCAACTGCTGCTGTAACTGGTCTTGGCGTAACGGTTGTTGCTGTTGATCCTCGCGCAGAGGCTGCTGTCGTTGCTGCTCCTGATTTGTAGTAGGCAGCGGCGGCAGCGACTGGGTGTCGTCTAACACTACGGTAGGCGCGGGCGGATAGCTGCTGTCAGGATTGCCGCTCGGCGACTGTGAATCGGGCGGCAGAGTTTGTTGTTTCTGCCCGACCGTCCGGCCATTCTGCTGCGGATCCATTGGCATAGCCATGGCCGTCTGCGGGATCACCAGCGCCAGAATCAGCAAGGCACACACAGAGCCGTGTCTTGTGTGGCGCACCAGATCAGGTTTTCTCATGAAGGATTGAATGATGTTCCGTTTTGTCCGAGATTTCAAAGGCTTTCTCCAAAATCCCATCAACATCGAAATGAATTGCAACGACAAAATAGTTTCGCTTCGGGATCGAAGTTCGCGCACTCGCACTGCGAACGTACCACCCTAGCCGGAACTGCCATTCCCCGACGCCGGCCGGCTCTGCCGCAATGCGTTCAGCCAGAATTGCGCGTAGGCGGGCGCCGAAGCTTGTCCGCTCCACGGCAGATCGCGCCCCGTGAAAAGCTGGTGCAGGTTGTGATGAGCCGTCACCGCTCCCGCTAATCCCAGAGTCGCGAATGTCGGCTCGAGTTCGCAAATCGCGCCTCGCGTCGCACAACGCCCGAAGTACGCGTTCACCGCATCGAAGATGGGGCCCAGATGCTCGCGGAACATGCGGTCGGCGCCCGGCAACTCAAAGCCAGCGACGTATAGCAGACGCATCAGTTCCGGCTGCTGCGACATGTTGTCGACCACGAACGCCACCAGCATCGGCACCACCACTTCTGGGTCCAGGTCACTGGCCAGCCCATTCTGCAATTCGCGCCCCAGTTTCAGCCGGACCAGGCGCGATTCGGCGGCTGACCAGAACAGATCGGTCTTGCGGGCGAAATAGCGGAACAACGTGGCTTCATTCACCCCCGCCAGGTGCGCAATCTCTCGCGTGCTCGTACCTTTATACCCTTGACGGGAAAATAGCTGAACCGCGGCCTCCACAATGCGAGCCTCGGTGATACTTTTTCCCGCTGCCTTCTTCGCGAGCATTGGTCCTTCGTTTGTTTGGTGGTGGAATTTCGACTACGCCGCCCAAGGCCGGAGCGGCTCAATCTCGGAGATGCCGACTTCGACAGCAACGCTTTGTCGAATCAGGTCCAGCGTCAGAACGACGCGAAGATTATTTTTCCTGCGCAGCAGCACTCCAGACATACCCTCGAGAGATCCGCTGACAATGCGAACTTTTTCACCCACAACCAGGTAAGGGTGCGGCTCGAAGCTGCGCGACGACAGGCCGGCGCGCAAGGATTCAATCTCGGCCGCCGGCAGCGCTGATAGTTCGCGGCCAGCGCTGACAATCGAAACCACACCCGGAGCCTGCAAAACTTTGACCGACTGGCGGCGCGGGATCGCCACAAAAATATAGCTGGGAAAAACCGGTTGTTCGACGACTACACGACAACCGTTGCTGCGTCGTCGAGCCGCCTTGTACAAAGGCAGGAAGGATTCGATGTGCCGAGCCTCCAGCTGACGGGCAACGGCCTTCTCGTGCCGCGGCGTAGTGTAAGCGGCAAACCACTCCGGGCAATGCTCACTTCCCCGATTCTGAGCATGGGATCCCAACCCGGGAATTGTGGACGCGCTATCGCTGCTATGAGACAAGGCTTCGCCATCCTCAGGGAGAGAGGTGCTTGGAGTTTATATCCGACGGCTTGCGACCGCATACTTTCCTGATCCGCTCCTCAGGAATTCAGGCTGCGCGCCAACTACTTTGTTTGTCGCTACTTTCAGCCACGCGATCGAGCAAGTACCCACTTGCTCGAAACATTAAGGGTGACTATTTCTATCGATTCGCCAGCATAGAAAAAGGCCTCGCAACCGTCAAGCGAAAACGTGGCGGAAATCGGGGCTGGGCGCCAAAGCGGGAGGGAATATTTTTCGGAACGAATGCAGGCGCATCCGGCGGCGTCCAGTCATCCTCCGGGCCCCGCACGCCAAGAACGTGCGGAAATGAGGTGATCGCGAGCGTTAGTGCAGAGGCGCGTATCCGAGTGCGCGCAATTGGTCGGCGATCACCTTGTGTCCGGCATCGTTGGGGTGAAATCCATCTACCGCGATCAGGCCCAGCGTGCCAGGGTCGGTTGTGCCGTCGGCGCCGTTGAACGCCGTGTGAACATTGGCGACAGGGATTCCGTTGGCGGCAGCGGTGCTGTGAATGTAGCTGTTCACCTCATCCAGATACGGCTCAACCGTAGTGAAGATTCCCTGCTGCATGTCTGAGGCGACGTAGGGGTTGTAGATATCCATGGTACGGATGATGGTGTCGCTGGAGCTGCGCAACGTCAGGATCTGGCTGATGATCGAGCTCCAGTTGGTCTCGAATGTCGCTACCGCATAGCGCAGGCAGTCCTGATTGTCGGTGCCGCCGCAGGTTCCGGCGGTGTAGTTGTCGTGCGCGTTGGCCAGGTCATCGCCACCGATGTCCCAGGTCACGACTTTCGAACCCGTGACGCTGTTTCGCGTGATGGGATCGTTTTGCAGCGCGTTGAGCAAGTCGCCACTATGCCATCCGGGCACGCCCAGGTTGGTAGTATTCACGTTCGCGGCCGTGTCGGTGTTGACGTAGGTGGCGTAACGAGGGACGTAGCCTTGCTCCGCCAGCGCACCACTGGCAAGAGAATCGCCCATGGCAGTGTAGTCCCATGTGGGAGAGGTTGGATTATTGCCGGTGGTGCCACTGCCACAACCAATCAAGGAGAACGAGAGGACAGAAGAAACCAGAGCGATGACAACTCTGTTCAGGGAAAACCGGGGCCGCTGGATCAACATGTTCAAATTCGATGGCGGAGATGAGCAGCGGGTTTGTTGCTGGTCAATACATACCAAAAACAATTTCACCACAGAGGCACTGAGACACCGAGTTCTCTCTTAGCAAATCTCCTCTGTGTCTCCGTGCCTCTGTGGTGAATGTAACTCGGCTCTACTCGCCTTTTCCCAGCGCCAGCGCGATCAGCGTTTTCTGCTCCATCTCATGCGCCTTGGCTGAGCCTGTGGCAGGAGTCGCGTTCGCAGCACGTTTGATGCTGCGCAGCTTGGTTCCGACCAGTCGCTTCAACCGAGGAACGACGAACGACAGCGCGCCCATGTTGGCCGGCTCTTCCTGCACCCAGATGAACTCACTGGCTTTGGTGTAGCGACCCAGTATCTGCGTGATCTCCTGCTCGGGGAACGGATAGAGTTGTTCCAGCGAGATGATTGCCGGGCTTGTCCTCTTCAGCTTCCTGCGCTCCATGCGCAGTTCCTGGCCAATCTTGCCGGTGCACAAAAGTACGCGCTTGGCGTCGAGCGCGGTTTCATCGGGAATGACGTTCAGGAAACGCGGGCGTTCCAGCTCGCTCAAAGGCGATAGCGCTTCCGGATGACGTAACATGCTCTTCGGAGTAAAGCAGATCAACGGCTTCCGCCACTTTCTCAACACCTGCCGCCGCAAGAGATGGAAATACTGTCCGGCGGTCGAGGGCTGGACCACTTGCATGTTGTCGCGAGCGCACAGTTGCAAATAGCGCTCGATGCGCGCACTGGAGTGTTCCGGTCCCTGTCCCTCGTGACCATGGGGCAACAGCAGTACCAAGCCGGTCAGCAGGTGCCACTTGTCCTCGCCGGCGGCGATGAACTGGTCGATGATGATCTGCGCGCCGTTGGCGAAGTCGCCGAACTGCGCTTCCCAGGCCACTAAGGCCTCGGGATAATCGCGCGCGAAGCCATATTCGAAGCCCATGACTGCCGCTTCAGAAAGCTCAGAGTTGTAAATCTCGACCCGCGCCTGCCCGGCCGCGAGATGGCAGAGGGGAACATATTCCTTTTCATCCAGAATATCGATCAGGACGGAGTGCCGCTGGTTGAAGGTTCCGCGGCGCGTGTCCTGTCCGCTGAAGCGAATCGGCACCCCTTCCAGCGCCAACGATCCCAGCGCCAACGCTTCCGCCATTCCGAAATCCAGCGGACGCTTGCCGTATCCCATTTCGCGGCGCTGCTCCAGCAGCTTCTGCACCTTGGGATGGATATTGAAATCCTCGGGATACTTCACCAGGCCATCCGTGATCTCGTGCAACTTCTCAGCCGGCAGTCCGGTATCAACCTCGTCTTTCGGATCGTAAGGACCGCCGTGGAAAGGCGCCCAATAGCTGGGCAACTGCCGCATCGCCGGCTTCTTCTCCATGTTCTTGCCGGCTTTTTCCGCGGCATCCAGCTCCGCCTGAAACTTCGCGACGTAAGGCTGCGAATCGAGACCTACATTCTTGGCGTAAATCTGGTACAGCATGGGATGGTCTTTAATTTTGCGATACAGGATCGGCTGGGTGATGGTCGGATCATCGACCTCCGAGTGACCGTGACGGCGGAAGCCAATCAGGTCTACCAGAACGTCGGTGCCAAATTCGTAACGATATTCCAGCGCCATGCGTCCGGCGCGCACCACCGCATCCACATCTTCCCCGTTCACATGGAAGATCGGAATCGGCAGGCGCTTGGCAAGATCAGATGAGAACCTGCCCGAGTAAGCATCGCTGGGATTGGTAGTAAAGCCGATCAGATTGTTCACGATGATGTGAACGGTTCCACCCACGGTGTAGCCGCGCAGGCTTGCGAGATTCAGGGTCTCGGCGGTAATTCCCTGCCCTGCGAAAGCGGAATCGCCGTGCATCAGCACCGGTAGTACGCGAGTCTTTCCTTCGTGGCCTATGCGCGTCTGCTTGGCGCGCGCGCGACCCAACGCGACAGGATCGACAGCTTCCAGATGGCTGGGATTGGAAACCAGGTGGATCCGCACCGGCTTTCCATTGAGGCCCGTGTAGATGCCGGTCGCTCCGTTGTGATACTTCACGTCGCCACCGCCCAGAACGCTGCGCGGATCGACGTCTTCGAATCCGGCGAAAACTTCTTCCGCAGGTCGGCTGACGATATTGATGATGACGTTCAGGCGTCCGCGATGGCTCATGGCCAACACCGCCTGCTCGGCTCCATAGCCCGAGGCGGAGTTGAGGATCTCATCCAGCAACGGAATCAGCGCGGTATTGCCTTCGAGCGAATAACGCTTGGTGCCGATATAGCGCGAATGAATCGTCTGCTCGAAGACATCGGCACGCACCAGCTGATCAAGAATGCGCGAGCGATCGACCGACTCCTGCTGTGCCGACTCCATGCGCTCCTGAATCCATTGCCGGCGCTCAGGATCGGGTATGTGCATGAATTCCACGCCGATGCTGCCGCTGTAGGCGCGCCGCGCCTGGTCGGCAATCTCGCCGGAAAGTTCCAGCTCAGGATGAGGCTGCGGGGTGAAATGTCCTAGAGGGTCGAGGTTGGCCTGAAGATAACCCCAGCGGCGAAACGCGTCCAGAATGCGTTCCTGCTTCTCGCTGTCAACATTCATCATTACGGTGGACAAGGATCAATGGCTCCCTGAACTCAGCTTCTCCCTAGCGGAGAGGCAGGTCTTTGCTTTAACAACTCTAATCGTTATAGATTCGCTACGGAGCAGCCGGATGCTAACCGTCGCTGCCGAGATGAATCGGAACGACGGCGACCCGATTTCTCAGTATATAGCGTGCGGAATTGCGTCACCTGGCCAGCGGCCAATCAAAATAGAAAGTCGAGCCGAATTGATTTCTTGCAGGAGGAATTCATGAGACCGAAGCTGCGTTTGAAGGCTCTTTTCGTCGTGGTTGTTGGAATCGTGTCTAGCCGACCTTTCTGCGCCTCGGCTTGGGCCGGGGATTCTCCCAACGATCGCCAGGTTACGGATCCGAAGTCGCTCCACTCAGTAAGCAATCCTTCGGCACGGCCGGTTTCCATCGACGATCTCTTTTACAGCCGGCGCGTCACCTCGCCAGACTGGTCACCCGACGGCCAGGAGGTCGTCTTCAGCACAAATCTGACCGGCCGCATGAACCTGTGGAAGGTGAGCGCCGCAGGTGCGTGGCCAATTCAGCTTACCGTTTCCGATGATCGTCAGTTCGGCGCAGTGTGGTCGCCGGATGGGAAGACCATTGTGTATAACCAGGATTTCGGTGGGAGCGAATATTACGATCTGTTCGCGGTCGATAGCGCCGGCGGCGCGCCCGTCAACCTGACCAACACTCCGGAAATTTCAGAAAGTGGCGCCCAGTTCTCTCCTGACGGAAAAACTTTAGCATTTGGCTACAAGCCCAAGACCGCGTCGTCGTCTAACATCGCGCTTATGACTTGGAGCTCCAAACAGGTGAAGAAGCTCACCAACGAGCCCACCAAAGATCATCTTTGGCAGCTGGTTGCCTGGTGCCCGGATGGAAAATGCGTGATCGCCAACCGGATCAATGCCGGTTTCGACGATGGCAGCGTGTATCGCATCGACGTTGCTAGCGGACAAGCCGAGGAACTGACACCGCACCAGGGCAACGTGTTGTTCACCGCTAGTGGCATTTCTCCTGATGGGAAAACAGTGATGGTTACGTCGAATCAGAAGGGCGGATACCAGAACGTCGCGTTGCTCGACGTTGCCAGCAAGCAGTTGAAGTGGATCACCGACACACAGTGGGACGCCAGCAGCGGTGATGTCTCGCCCGACGGCAAACACGCTGCCTACGTGATTAATGCCGATGGCCGCACGACGACTTTTCTCTACGATATTGGAAGCGGGAAGTCGGAAGCGCTGACCATGCCGCCCGGAATCACCGTTCCCGATGGCAATCCCAACTCGTTCTCGCCCGACGGCAAATCGGAGCTGCTGTCGCACCAAAGCTCGCAACGCCCCTCAGACCTGTGGGTGTACGACCTCGCAACCGGCAAGCCAAGGCAACTTACTTACTCCTCGGTTGCCGGTCTTCATCCCAGCGACCTGCCCGAAGCGCAACTGGTCCACTACAAAAGTTTTGACGGCAAGGTGATCAGCGCGTTCCTCTGGGTTCCGTTCAATCTCAAACGTGATGGCACGAATCCCGCGGTCGTGTTGCCGCATGGCGGTCCGACCGGACAGACAGTCGATTACTTCAACTCCGCGGCTGCCGCGCTGGCCTCGCGTGGGTACGTTTGCATCGCGCCCAACGTTCGCGGCTCTACCGGCTACGGCATGGAGTTCCAGAAAGCCAATTACCAGGATCTCGGCGGCGGCGATCTGAAGGACGAAGTGTTTGCCCGCCAGTTCCTCATCGATACCGGCTACGTCGACGCTAAAAAGGTTGGCATTACCGGTGGCTCGTATGGCGGATTCATGACACTGATGGCGATCGGCAAAACGCCCGACCTGTGGGCCGCTGCGGTCGAGATGTATGGGATCATCGACTGGTACACCATGCTGCAACACGAGGATCACTTCCTCCAGCAATATGAAAAGTCGCTGATGGGCGATCCGGAAAAGGATCGTGCGGTGTTCGAAGCAGCGTCGCCGATCAAATACATTCGGAATGAAAAAGCGCCGCTGTTGGTTTTGCAAGGCGAAAATGATATTCGTGTTCCCAAGGAAGAGGCTGAACAAGTGGTTGCAATTCTGAAGAAAGAAGGACGCACGGTTGACGCGCACTACTATCCGGCCGAAGGTCACGGGTTTTCCAAGCGTGAAAATCAAATCGACTCCCTGCGCCGGACCGTCGAGTGGTTCGACAAATATCTCAAGGGTTCGAGCCCTGCGGCCGGAGCACAATGATTCAATCGCTGTCTCCGACCGACCGGGTGTTTGTGCTGACGGGCGCTGGCATCAGCGCCGAAAGCGGCCTGCCAACGTTTCGCGACGCGAACGGCTTGTGGCGCGATCACCGGGTGCGGGAGTTGGCCACCCCCGAGGCTTTTAAGTCCAATCCAACATTGGTGTGGCAGTTCTACTCGGAGCGCCGCAAGCGGCACGCCACCGTCAACTTCAATCCTGCCCATGCGGCGCTGGCCAAGCTAGAGACTGCACTGGGTGAACGTTTCTTTCTCTGCACCCAGAATGTGGATTCGTTGCATGAGCAGGCTGGCTCGCAACGTATCGTTCACATGCACGGCCGCCTGATGCAGACACGCTGTTCGCGCCACGGCTGCCCGACCAAGCCTTTCGAAGACGAACGCCTCTACCTGTCGCGCGCGGAAATACCCACCTGTCCGCAATGCGGCTCGTTGTTGCGACCTCACATCTGCTGGTTTGGCGAGACACCGTTCTCCATGGACCGCATCTTCGAACAGCTGAGAATCTGCACCGTACTGCTCACGGTCGGGACCTCAGGCGTGGTCGAGCCTGCTGCCAGTTTCGTTAAGATGGCGAGGATCAATCGGGCGCGAGCGATTTATGTTGGTCCGGAAGAGCCCGCGAATCGTGCCTTCTTCGATGAGGTGGTGTTGGACAGGGCAGGCAACGCACTACCGGCAGTCGTGCAGGAATTGATTGGCTAGTCGCTAGTGAACGAAGTGTCCGACGATGTTGTAGGCGGCGAACGCCGCCACGTAGGCCACAACCGTCATGTAGGAAAATTGCAGAATAGGCCACTTCCAACCGTTGGTCTCTCGACGCACGATGGCGAGCGTTGACATGCATTGCATGGCGAAAGCGAAGAACACCAACAAAGCGACCGCACCCGCCGGACTCAACTCCTGACGCAGGGCTGCCTGTAAGTCTGTCGCATGCGATTGGGGATCGACTCCGTTTAGCGTGCCCAGGGTAGCGATGATCACTTCGCGGGCTGCCATGGATGTTACCAAGCCAACACCAATCTTCCAGTCGAAGCCCAGGGGCCGGATGACTGGCTCAATCGCGTGTCCAACTTGTGCGACCACGCTGTCCTGAACGGCAGGCGGTTGTCCGTGATGCATGGGGAAATTCGTTGCCGCCCACAGCAGCAGCGAGACCAGCATGATCACCGTGCCGGCGCGATACAGGAAGGCTTTGCCTCGATCCACCAGGCGCAGTCCCAGCGAAGAGAGTGTGGGCCAGCGGTAAGGCGGCATCTCCAGAATAAAGGGAGCGTCCTTACTCTTCAGGATGGTGGACTTCAGCAGCCGCGCCGTCATAACCGCCATGAGGAAACCCAACACGTAGAGGCCGAGCATGGCCAGAGCGCGCGTGCCCAGGAAAAATCCCAGCACCGGATGGTTGGGCAGGAACGCCGCAATCACCATGGTGTAAACCGGCAGCCGCGCCGAGCAGGTCATGAACGGCGCGATCAGTATGGTAGCCATGCGATCGCGTTTGCTCTCAATGGTACGGGTGGCCATGATGGCCGGCACCGCGCAAGCGTAAGCCGAAAGCAATGGGATAAAGCTCTTGCCGTTGAGCCCCACGCGCGACATGGTGCGGTCCGCGATGACAGCCGCGCGCGAGAGATAGCCTGAGTCCTCAAGAATGCCGATCACCAGAAACAACAGCAGAATTTGCGGGAGAAACACCAGCACGGAGCCGGTTCCCTTCCACACACCATTCACCAGGAGCGACTGAAACATTCCCGCTGGAAGATGATTGCCGATGGCGGCGCCCGTGGAGTCCAGAAAACGCTGCAACAGATTAGAGAGCGGCTGGCCCAGAGCAAAGATGGTTTGGAAGACGCCGATTACCACGACGCCAAAAATGATGGGACCCCAGGTGCGGTTCAGGAAGATGGAATCCAGACGCGCTGTCCACACCGGCGTTGCGGGACGCCGATAACCGGCATTGGTGCCCACGCGCACAGCCCACTCGCGATATCCCCGGGTGCTGCCGACAACCGGCAACTCCAGCGGTTCGGGACTGGCGGCCGCGGACGACAAGAAATTCTGTACCGCAGCCAGGCCTTCGCCGGTGGTCGCGCTCACCAGTGCGACCGGCGTTCCCAACTCACGCGCCAGCGACAGGACATCTACCTCGCCGCCTTGCTTACGCAGTTCGTCGGCCATGTTCAGCAGAACGAGTGTGGGCATCCCGAGGGCGATCACGCGCGCCGCCAGCACCAGGTGGCTGTGCAGATTGGTAGAGTTCAGTACAAGGATGACGGCATCGGGATGCGGTGTGCCCGGCATCTTTCCGCTAAGAACATCGATAGCAACTTTTTCGTCTTCCGACTTGGGAGTGAGGCTGTACACGCCGGGAAGATCGATGAGGGCAACTTCTTCCCCATTCCCGTCGCGAATGTAGCCGGTGTGATGTTCTACCGTAACCCCGGGGAAATTGCCTACCTTTTGACGTAGCTTGGTGAGACGATTGAAAAGTGTGGTCTTGCCGGAGTTTGGCGGACCGATGACGGCCACCGTGCGATAGCTGGCGGCAGCATCTTCCCGGGGCCGAGCCACCGCGTGACAGTTCATCGTCGATGCCATGAACTAGTCTCCAAAAGCTGGGGCCCCGAGCAGATCCACATGAATATGACGAGAGAGTTCGCGCCGCATGGCTACTTCGGTGCCGTCCACGCGATAGACGCGGGGATCACCGCCGGGCCCGCTGCGCAACACCTTGACTTCGAGTCCCGGCACGAATCCCAGGTTCATAAGATGCTCGGCAACCGGGGGAGACAATTCCAATTCGGAGAGAATGGCGGTTTCGCCCAGCTTGAGATCGGACAGCGCGCTGGCAGTAGTTGCGGGCTGCTTCTTGCGCCTGCCGAATATGAAGTTGAAAATCATTTTCAATTCCAACTCTATTCTAACTCTTCCGCCGCCGGGAGCAACGACCAAAGTCACACCCGTTTGTGATATGCGAACATTTCCCCGGCCAAAAGGGCAAACGTACCAAAGGGGAGCCCCGGCCGCGTTTGGGGCGGTCAAACGCACTTCAAGCCCGCTATTACCCCGATCGACCGAAGTCTGGCGCCGTACAACTTAAGAGTCACAGCACCCCGATCCCCTGATTCTGCGCCCATTTTCCTCCCGGGATATTCCTTAGCGGAAACCGGGTTTTCCCTGACGTCCAAAGTGGTTCTTCGTTTGGCCGACTTCTTGTCCTTCGGCAAAGCGGCAGATGTGGATTACATCACTTCACCGCCTGGGCAGCGTCGCCGGTGGTTGCCGGCGCCGGTTTCACCTTGGGTGGTGGCGGCTGTTTGAGACTCAAGGTGCCGTCTCCGCGCGCTTGAATGATTTCGGAATTCAACTCCGCGCCCAGCAGAATCAGAAATCCCGACCAGTACAGCCAAGTCAGCAACGCCACACCGCCTCCGAGGACGCCGTAGGTTTTATTCAGATGGGCAAACCTGCGGAAGTACAAACTCAACGCATCGGAAAGCAGGATCCATCCCACCACGGCCACGATTGCTCCCGGCAGCAATGAGGTGAAGCTCTGCTTCAGGTTCGGCGCCAGGTAATACAAGCCTTCGACGGCCACCACAATAAAGCTAACAGCCAGAACGTAGCGCAGGACGGGCCAGATCAGAGCGAACGCCCAGGTGAGATGCAGCTGGCGAGCGAGAAATTCTCCGAACCGCGGCCCCACGATCATAAAAACGAAAGCGAAGGTGACCAGTGATCCGATGACAAACGACAACTCCAGGGCAAGCAGGCGGGTGCGCCACCAGGAGCGGGTTTCCGGCACGTCGTAAGCCACATTCAGCGCTTCGATGATTGCAGAGAAACCGCTGGAAAGAGTCCACAGCACGCCGAAAAGGCCGAACGAAAGCAGGGCTCCCTTGTTCGGCGAGATCACGTCGGCCACAATCCGGCGAATCAGTCCCATGCTCTCCGGAGGGGTCACGCGCGCCATGGTCGTGATAATCGTCTCGAACAGATGAGGAATGGGGAGGTATCCCACCAGGGCTGCCAAGGCGATCAACGCCGGGAAGAATGCCAGAACAAAATAATAAGAGAGCGCGGCAGCGAAGGACGTAATGTGATTTTGATTTAGGTCGGTGACCGTGCCGGTGATGACTCGCTTCAGTTGTAGTCGCATGGGGAGCCCCGAGAGGTAAGGCAATCTTGAGTTATTGGGATGAATAACTCGGGGTTGAGGTTGAGTCAAGGCGAGAGTCTGCGTCCTGGCGCGAATTTGAACATCAGATGGTTTACGAGCCGGATGTTGCTAGCTGCTGCGTAGGCAGGTTATGTCTCGCCAAAACTCGGGCCCCAGATTCCAGGTACCCTGAGTCGCCCACATTCCCCTTGGCCATCATGGATGACATGTTGGTCCGGGTATGCGATGTGGTTCGGGCAGCTGTATGACACAACGGTAATGCAGTGGAACTCAAGTCCTACGTTATACTTATAAATTCGAGCGAAAATGGCAGCCGAATCTGAAAACGGCCATCGACACACAAACGGAAGAAGAACCTGGGCCATCCTTGCCGCTTTAATTGTGGCAGTGGTGGTGCTGGCTGCCTTTGTCTCTCTTCGCCGCTCAGCGGTAACCATCCGGGTGGGTGAAGCCACGCGCGAAACCATTACAGCCAGCATTGCCACCAATGGCAAAATCGAGGCCTTGGACAACTTTCAGGCTTACGCGCCCATGCCAACCACGGTAAAGAAGACTTACGTGCAGCAAGGCGCATGGGTGAAACCCGGCCAGCTGCTCGTTCGACTGGACGATGCCGATGCCCGATTGCAGGCCGCCCGCGCCGAAGCGCAGTTGAAGGGCGCTGAGGTAAGCATCAACACCGTGCAAAGCGGCGGTACTCCGGAAGAGCTGGCGAACACTCGTAATGCTCTGGTCAAGGCGCAAGCGGAACACGATACCGCAGACCGCAACCTTCAGGCTATGCAGCGTCTGTTGCAAACCGGAGCTGCTTCTCAGGCTGAGGTGGATGCCGCCAAGAACCGGGTCAATGTTGCCGATTCGGAAATACATTTTCTTCAGCAGAAGATGAAAGACCGCTACTCGCAACAGGAAGTCGGCCATGTGGAAGCGCAGCAAACCGAAGCGCGAGCTTCGCTACAGGCGGCTGAGGACGTGCTGAAGAATTCCAATGTCACCGCTCCACGAGAAGGCATGGTGTATTCCCTGCCGGTGCGCGACGGCGCGTTCGTGAACACCGGCGACCTGCTGGTGCAACTGGCTGACTTGCATAAAGTTCGGGTGCGCGCCTTCGTTGACGAGCCGGAGATTGGCAAACTGCAACGCGGGCAGCGGGTTGAAGTCACTTGGGATGCGTTGCCCGGGCGGGTTTGGAAGGGCACACTGGAAACCCTGCCGACAACCGTGGTGCAGCACGGTACCCGAATGGTTGGTGAAGTGACCTGCGTGATTGAGAATGAAGATCTGAAACTTCTCCCCAATACCAACGTGAGTGTGGCTGTAATCACGGCTCGTCAGGAAAATGTGGTGACGGTTCCCCGCGAGGCCATCCACCAGGATGCCGGCGGGCAGTACGTTTTCCAGGTTGTCGATGGCGAGTTGAAACGCCGCAACGTGAAGACATCGATCGCTGATCTAACCCGGGTTGAGGTGACCAGCGGCCTATCCGACAATGCGGTAATCGCATTGGGGGCTTTAAACATGCAATCCCTGAAAAGCGGGATGACGGTGAAACCGGCAAATCCATGAAGTTGATGTTCAGCAAATTTTGCGCAACTCTGTTCCTGCTTGCAGCGGTGACGGTGCCGATGATCGCTGATCCGGCCACGACGGAATTGCTTTCCTCGGGTCGCATCAATGATGCCTTGTCCGTGCTCGGCACTCGTGCCGATGCCGAATCGCTGAATCAGCTCTCCCGCGCCTACTATGCCATGGAGCGCTGGGATGAGGCGGTGCGCTATGGAGAGCGTGCCGTCAGTCTGGAGCCGGAGAATGCCAGCTATCATTTGTGGCTGGCGCGCGAGTACGGACGTAAGGCAGGCGCTTCCAATCCGCTGAGCGCGGCTGGGCTGGCGCGCAAAGCGAAGAATGAATTTGAGCGGGCGGTGCAACTAGATCCGGCAAGCGTACCGGCGCGGCGCGACCTGGCGCAGTATTACACCGAGGCTCCGGCCATCATGGGCGGTGGCGTCGACAAGGCCCGCGATCAGGCCGCGCAGGTACAGAAATACGATGGCGGCACGGCACACTTGATTTTGGCTCGGGTCGCCATCAAAGAGAAACAGTACACCGAGGCGGAGCAGCAGCTTCAGACCGGAATTACGCAAGCCAGGAATCCAGCGGACATGTGGCTGCAACTGGCGGCCTTTTACCGTTCGCAGGGACGTATCGACGAAATGCAGAAAGCGGTAGCGATGGCCGTGTCGCAGCCGAATCGCGCCCCTGAGGCTTACTTTGACGCCGCCAAAGAGCTGTACGAAGGCAGGCGTGACTACGCCGGAGCCGCGCAGTATCTCCAGAAATACTTGTCGTCGGGTGAGCTGGTGGAGGCCGCCCCCGCATTTCGCGCTCACTACCTGCTGGGGCAGCTCGACGAGAAACTCGGTCAGAGTGGAGCAGCCGCGGCGCAGTATCAAGCCTCACTGGCGCTGGCCTCCGGCTTCGACCCAGCCAGAAAAGCCCTCAACCACGTACAGTGACGGCATAGCTTCGTGTCAATGGCGAGTGAAGAGCACGGGATGCACGCAGAACCCCGGCGTTCCAGAACAATGAAGATGAATGCGGTCCATCGCTGCGCCCGGCTCGCGGCTCTGGCGTGCGCGCTGCTTGTGACCTGCGGAACCTGCGTCGCAGCCGATCCTCCAGCCCCTCCTATACCCTTCCGCAACGCCATCGATATGGCTTTGCAGCACAGCGGAGTGATGGGCATTGCGGCCATCAACCAGTGGCGGGCGCGGCAAGTTTACAACGAAATACGCGCCAACTACATTCCCCAACTCGCCATCGGATCCGCCCTCGGTTATTCGTACGGCTTCCCGTTGACGTTAGAAGGGTCGGCCCCGTCGCTGGCCAACTTTAACGCGGTTCAATCCTTCTACAATCCGGCCTTACGGCAGTTCATGAAGGCGGCCAAGATCGACTGGCAGGCCACGTCGCTGGATGTTCGCGATAAACGGGACGCGGTCATTCTGGATGTTGCGCTGACCTACGCGCAGCTGGACCAGCTCACGGCAAAGATCCAGACGCTGCGAGAGGCGCAGACCGCCGCTGAGAAGGCCCAGTCCATCAGCGAACAACGCTTGCAGGAAGGTGTAGACAGCAAGCTCGAGGTCACCCGGAGCCAATTGGGAGCAGCTCGCATTCGCTTGCGAATTGCCCAGGCGCAGGATCAGTCCGATGTGCTTCGCGAGCATCTCGCCAATCTATTGGGAGTTCCCCAGAGTTCGATCGTGACCGCGCCCGATTCCGTTCCGCAGTTACCAGCCATCTCGCAGGATGACGACCTACAGGCGCAGGCGGTAGCCAACAGCCTGGCAGTGAAGTCAGCGGAGCAGAAGGTAGCTGCGGCACAAGCTCGCGCCACAGGTGAGCACAAAGCGGCTGTCATGCCGACGCTCGATCTGGCAGCCCAGTACGCCTATCTGGCGAAGTTCAACAACTACGATCTCTACTATCGCAACTACCAGGCCAACAACTTCAGCGGCGGAATCAATTTGCGCATTCCTATTTTCAATTCGGTGCAGAAGGCCAAGGCACAGGAAGCCGACGCGGATACCCTCATCGCCAAAAAACAGGCAGATCTCACCAAGAATCAGGTCAGCGAAGATGCGCTCAAGCTGCAACGTTCGTTGCGTCAGCTCTCAGCAGCACGCGACGTGGCCAAGCTGGAGTGGGAAGTTTCGCAGGGAGATCTGGATGCCGTGACAGGCCGGATCGAAGCTGGAACCGCCAACACCCGCGATCAGCAAAATGCGGAACTGGATACTGACGATAAGCACGCCGCCTACCTGGACGCCGAATTCGAGCTACAACGGGCCGAGCTACAACTTTTGCGGCTTACCGGTGAACTGGAAAAATGGGCCATTCCATCCCCGTAAATCGCCACTCAGTGGGAACCAAGAAGTTCATCTAAGTTTAGGAATCTCAAGTAGTTCCGCCAGTCTCTAACAGATGGTACGATAGTGAATAACACTATGCCTTTGAAAACACTGTTTCTGAACCCCCCTTCTTTCGAGAACTACGACGGTGGCGCCAGTTCGCGCTGGCCAGCTACCCGTGAAATCGAGTCGTACTGGTACCCGGTGTGGCTCGCCTACCCGGCAGGAATGCTGGAGGGATCGCGTCTGCTCGACGCTTCGCCGCATAAGGTGAATGCGCAAGAAACCATCCAAATCGGGAAGGAATTCGAATTCCTGGTGCTGTTCACCAGCACTCCGGGATTCCAGGGGGACATAAAGCTGGTTGCTGCCATGAAGGCAGCCAATCCCAAGCTGAAGGTGGCTTTTGTCGGACCACACGTCACCACCTTGCCTGAAGCTTCGCTCAAAGAAGGCACGGCCATCCATTTCGTGGTGCGCCGCGAATTTGACTATGCGGTAGTCGAATACGCCAACGGCAAGCCGCTGAGCGATATTCTCGGCATCTCGTATCGCGGGCCAAATGGGCAGATTCTGCACAATGCCGATCGTCCGGCGGTTTCGGACCTCGACGCGATGCCCGATGTGGTTGACGTCTACAAGCGCGACCTCGATCCCCGCCGCTATAACGTTCCGTTCCTGCTGTACCCGTTCGTGTCGCTTTACACGACCCGCGGCTGCCCAGCGCAATGCACTTTCTGCCTGTGGCCACAGACGCTGAGCGGACATCCCTGGCGCAAGCGGTCGGCCGATGCCGTCGCCGCCGAGATGGTGAAGGCCAAACAGTATTGGCCCTGGGTGAAGGAATTCTTCTTCGACGACGACACCTTCAACATTCAGAAGGCTCGCACCATCGAACTTTGCGCCAAGCTGAAGCCGCTGGGCTTGACCTGGTCTTGCACCTCGCGCGTTACCACCGATTACGAAACGCTTAAGGCGATGAAGGAAGCCGGCTGCCGCTTGTTGATCGTCGGCTACGAGTCGGGCGATCAGCAGATCCTGAAGAACATCAAGAAGGGTGCAACGGTTGAGCGTGCCCGCGACTTCACTCGCGATTGCAAGAAGCTCGGCCTCATCATTCACGGCGACTTCATTCTTGGCCTGCCGGGTGAGACCAAGGAATCGATTCGCCGGACAATCGATTTCGCCAAAGAGCTTGATGTGGAAACGATTCAGGTTTCCTTGGCACACGCTTATCCCGGAACCGAACTTTACGATTACGCCAAGGCGAACGGCTTCATCCTGAATGAAGGCGCGCAGATGGTGGACGAGATGGGCCACCAGGTTGCCATGATCGAATACCCTGGCATCTCGCGTGACTACATCCTGGAGATGGTGCATCGCTTCTATGATGAATACTATTTCCGGCCCAAGGCGATCTTCCGCATCGTGAAGCGAGCCGCGTTTAACTCCACCGATCGCAAGCGTCTGTATACCGAGGCGAAGTCGTTCATGAAGTTGCGCGCCGCTCGCAATCGTTCGGTGAAAGAGACTCGTAAACAGGGGCAAGGCTCGAGCGTTAATCCGCCTTCGCCGCCGGCCGGAACATCGAACCCGGGCGCAAAATCGGAAACAGCCGAAACGGTCAGCGTCTAGAGGCTGGCTTGAGCTTTCGCAAGTACCTTATCCTGCTCGCCGTAGTGATCTTCGGATCCTGCGGCGATGTTTGTTTAGGACGCGGCATGCGCGACTTCGGCGCCGTGACCACCGCGAACTGGCGTCACCTGCTCAGCGTGCTCGGCAATCTCTGGATCGTCGGCGGCATCTGCCTGCTGATGCTGTTTTTCTGCACCTACCTGACCGCCCTGTCGTGGGCAGACCTCACTTACGTCCTTCCGGCCACCGCTCTCAGCTATGTGCTGATGGCGTTCCTGGCAAAGATTTTTCTGCACGAGAATGTCACGCTGTCGCATTGGATCGGCATTGCGCTGATCACGGCCGGGGTTGGATTCGTCGCCACCGGACCTCCACTGACTGCGACTGATGCTCATCCTGCCAAGCTTCCGCCGCAGCCGGAATCCGCTGACGTTCGCCTGCACCGGCGTGGTGGAGGAGACGCATGAGCACACCAGCCATCTGGACAGGAATCGCGGCAATCGTGGTAACTGCAACCGCCGGTGACATTCTGCAATCGCGGGCCATGAAGGATATTGGCGATCTCGGCGCGGTTCGTCAGTCGCTCGGTGTCGGCGGAGTCGTCAGGCGAGTCGTCTCCAGCCCTCAGTTCCTGCTTGGACTGCTCTTCATGGCGCTGGCCTTCTTCAGCTTGCTGGTTACGTTGTCATGGGATGATGTCAGCGTGGTTGGCCCGGCATCCGCTTCCCTGACGTTCATCGCCAACGCCTTCGCGGCGCAAATCTTCCTGAAGGAGCGCGTGGACCGTCGCCGCTGGCTGGCCGCCTTGTTCGTGGCCGGCGGAGTGGCGCTGCTGGCCAGATAGCCGCAAATAGCACTTGGCACTTAGCATTTAGCATTTGGTATTTTGAGGAAGTCTGACCAACCGCGTTGCCAAGGCGGCACAGCGCACAGGGCGCGATTCAATGTTACCGGTAGTGATTACGGGTAGTGATTACCGGTGGTGATTACGGGTAGTGATTACCGGTGGTGATTACGGGTAGTGATTACAGGTAGCTGTTACGGGTAGTAGTTACGGGTAGTGCGGCGCTTTAGCGCCGCGTCGAGGCTGCCGTAAATGGGGAGGGCTTCAGCCCCGGACTGGAGCGGCAGGTTCCTCAGAGTTTCGCTAGCAACTGGGCGGCATTAAGCTACATCTTTACTGAAATCAAAACTGGCCTGGGTTTGGATTTGACGTCGATGATGTTCGATTACACTGAGTGCTAAGGGAGCTCTTGCTAAAAGAAGCCGGCTTTCCTCAGCGGCTTAAGGCCAAACTGCTTTTGCAATATTTACGGACGGTCCAAAGGTCGTCCCTTTCAAAACGAAGCTCACTCAATTCCCAAGTGCTAATTGCTAAGTACTAACTGCTCGCTACTAACCATGAGAAAGCTTGCCCTTGTCTGTCTGTCCGCCCTGATGCTCGCCGGTTGTTCCTCGAACAAGCCGGCGGACTCGCAATCCACCACAAAGCCGGCCCCCAAACAAGCGCAGTACGAGACCGGAAGGGTTGCGTTTCAAAAGATGTATCTTTCCGCACGAGGGTGGGCGGCCGATGCCACCCCATTTCGCCTGCAATCCCAGTACTCCCCTGACGCTCCCCTGACGGAAGGCAAAGCCGGTCTGTGGCGAGCCTCGTTCGCATCCCCAGCTCGCCGGATGATGAAGATGTTTATGTGGTCCGGACTGGTCGGCCCCGACGCTCCGGAACAGGGCGTCAGTTTTTCTGCCGAGGATACCTGGAATCCCAGCAACACCTCGACCAGGCCCTTCAACATCGAGTTCATCAAGACGGATAGCGACAAGGCCTACGAGATTGCGGAAAAGAATGGTGGCGAAAAGCTGACCAAGAAGGATCCCAAACAGCCGGTCTTCTTCACGCTTGATTGGGACGCCGCGAAGAACCAGCTGGTGTGGCACGTGATTTACGGCAGCAGCGAAAACGATGCCAAATTGCGAATTGCCATCAATGCTACGACAGGAGAGTTCTTGCGCATCGAGAAGTGAAGTTCGTGGATTGTGAAGAGTGGATAGTGGATAGAAAAGTCGGAGCACGGAGCTCGGGCTTTCTTCTAACTGAGCATTTCGGCTGCTAAGGACTTTGACTGCGATCTCGATCCGGGGCTAATGCCCCACCTCATTAACAGCAGCTTTGCCGGGGCGCTGAAGCGCCGTTCTACCCGTTCACGCGGCTGTTCAGGCTTCCTTCACGCGTCGCGATATCGCACGGTTAAGCTCAAAGCGGAGCGGCAGCTTCACTAGCCACCATCAACTCTCCACCGCCTTATTTCTTTGGCGCCTTCCAGCCGGCCCACACCGGAACGCCCTTGTCGTCGCGCAAGGTGAAGGTGTTATTGCCGACCGTGATCTCGCGCGCCATGATCGTTTCTTCGGCAGTGGCCGGCGCCTTCGCTCCGACAACCTGTACCTCATCACCCTTGTTGAACGTGGTATCAATTTCTTTGAGGAACGCGCCAGGGGCGGCGTATACCAGCACCGAAGCGGTGTCGGTTTTGACGACTAGGTAAGTGCCTTCCAAACTACCGGGGATATCCCTAACATCTTCAACCACGCCTTTAACTCTCACTTCGTTCGCGATGTCGTACTTAGGGCCGGTCTTACTTGCGCTCTGTGTCCAACTGGTGGGAACTGCCAACACCAGGGCGGCGGCGATGAACAGGACTTTTGACCACAATTTGAAACTCATTGTCTGTACCTCCTTCCGGCAAAAACAACTTCTTGCTGATCCTCGGAAGGTGCATGTGGGTTGGCACGGTGCGATTTTCTACCCACCGCATCTTGGAGAGACACTGGCGTCGCTTTGGGACTTTGCTCTTGCAACCGCGCACAGCTTCGACGGCTCTGTCCCGGCGGGAGCCTGACGTATCGCTTGATTCAGTGGTTGCGGATTCGCAGCCATCTTACTCCCAAACTCTCGCCACTAAGCTCAAAACTAAGCCTGCGCTACCCGGTAAGCTGTGAGAAACATCACAGCCAGGGGTGACCCTTTGGGTACGTCGGAGTTTCCGTCCGGGACCAGAAGGGGATTTCCGGAGGAAACATTGTTGCCTTATAGCGCTTTCGTGTCATAATCGTGCCACCCCTTGGGTTGTTGTTGTGAAGGACTTAGTTTTGCGGCCATCGTTCGCTCCCAGCTTTTTGTCCCGGCTTAGGGTCGCCGGTTTGAAGTACGGGCATTTGCGTGTGGAGAACGTCCTGGCCATTTCGCGTTTGTTCCTGGCACTGATCCTGTTGGCTGCGTGGCTGATTCATTCAGCGAATACAAGGCTTCAATACCAGCTGGGTTTGGTTTTGTTAATTGGCTATATTCTTGCCAGCGTTGCACTTCTTCTTCGACTGCAAATAGGAGGAGAGCCTGGCAGGCGTTTCGTGCTCTGGGCCCAAGTTAACGACGTGGCTTGGCCAGCACTTCTTTGCCTGTTGGCTGAGGCACCCAATAGTGCCTTCTTTGTACTTTTTCTGTTCGCATTGATCGCTGCTGCATTCCGCTGGGGCTTTGCGGAGACCATGGCGACGGCATTGGTAAGTGCAGCCTTGCTTTTGTTGCAGGCTGCTCTGGGAGCTTACGGTTCTCCCGCGTTACGTAGACTGTTGTCCGGACCGGTGGATCCGGTTCGTCTAGCCCTACGTTGCGGATTTCTATTGATGGCAGGCAGTTTATTGGGCTTCTTGGCAGAAACTGAAAAGGAGTTGCGAGCCGAGATCGCGCTCACTAACTATCTGCTGTCTTTAGCAAGAATCGGCAGCCGTTTTTCAGATTCCTTGCAGCACATTCTTAATGAGTTGGTCCGAGTGTTTCGAGGAGAGGGCATTTACGAAGTGGTGGCCCAAAGCAGCACAGGTCGAGCTTTCCGGTGGGAAACATCCTCCGCTGCCAACGCCGCGCTGCAACTGCGGGAGATTTCCCCCGCGGAAAAAGCCAGCGAGCTGATGCCCGACTATCCTCATACGTTTTTCATGCGGCGCGATTCGGCCAAACACGCCGGCACCATTACCGCTCTCGACGAAGAGGGCCGGCACATTGCGCCTGCCCTGACCAAGGAACTTGAAATGCCGGTACCGGGCGCTGACTCCGTTCTGGTTGTGAGTCACGAGATGGGGCGTGACTGGTGTGGACGCTTGGTGCTCTTGAATCCGCATCTGGGCAATCAGCGGGAGCACGAATTGCGCTTCGCCCAGAATGTCATGCGGCAAGTGGCGCCGGCACTTTACTCCGTCTATCTGTTCCGCGGCTTTCGCTCGCGGGCAGGAGCTACCGAACGCGCACGGGTGGCGCGGGAACTGCATGACACGACAATCCAGTCGCTGATCAGTATCGAGATGCAAGTGGATGTGCTGCGCCGTCGCAGCGACAATTCGCCTTTGGCCACAGAGCTCGGACGCATCCAGGAACTACTGCGGCATGAGGTGCTGAACCTGCGCGAGCTGATGCAGACCATGCGGCCCATCGACATCGGCCCTCATCAATTCCTTGACTTTATTGCCGAACTCGTGGAACGTTTCTCCAGAGACACTGGTATCGCCGTACGCTTCATCTCAGAATTACAAGAAGTTACGCTTCCCGCCACCACCTGCCGCGAACTGGCACGCGTAGTGCAGGAGAGCCTGGTCAACATTCGGAAGCATAGCGGCGCGCAAGTAGCAGTGGTTCGTTTTGGGGCGCAAGACGGTGTGTGGAAGCTGGTGGTTACAGACGATGGGAATGGCTTCCCCTTTGCCGGACGTCACACTCTGGCTGAATTGGATGAGTTGCGCCGGGGACCAGCGGTTATCAAAGAACGAGTACGCGCTGTGGGTGGGGACATGGTGATTGAATCGACTCCGGGCCACGGATCGAGGTTGGAAATTACAGTTCCGCAGAAGGGATACGAAGCTTATGGATAAGAAGGAGCCGTCCGTGCGCATTATCATTGCCGATGATCACACCATCTTCCGAGACGGATTGCGGCGCCTGCTGGAAGCCGAGCCTGAGCTCGA
The DNA here is from genome assembly GCA_963769235.1 of uncultured Acidobacteriaceae bacterium. GTDB lineage: Bacteria > Acidobacteriota > Terriglobia > Terriglobales > Acidobacteriaceae > Bog-257. The sequence continues at coordinate 560,215 of CAVYKW010000003.1, forward strand.
AGTTGTCGGCGAAGCTGCCGATGGCGCCGAAGCCGTCGCCCAAACGCGGGAAATTAAACCCGATATCCTGCTGCTGGATTTAGCCATGCCGCGGGTACCTGGCATGGATGTGTTGCGCGATTTATCCGCCGATGGTGATGGGCTGCATACCAAAATCATCGTTCTCACCGCCGCCGTGGAGCGCATCGAAATCGTTCAGGCCTTGCAGATGGGTGCCCGTGGCGTGGTGATGAAGGAAGCTGCGACCCAGTTGCTGATGAAAGCTATCCGCACCGTGATGGCCGGCCAATACTGGATCGGCCGCGAAGCCGTCGGCGACATTGTCGACTTCATGCGCACCAATCCGGCTGGCGATAAGCCTCCGCGCAATTACGGTCTCACCAAGCGCGAGATGGACATTCTGACCACCATCGTGGCTGGGTTGAGCAACAAAGATATTGCCCGCAAGTTTTCCCTCAGCGAAGATACGGTCAAGCATCACCTGACCAATATTTTCGACAAGGTTGGCGTAGCCAGCCGCCTGGAACTGGCGCTGTTCGCCATCAACAACCGCTTGACGGAGCCGCCCAGCTAGCCGCCTCGGCCCACCGTCAAATCCGAAGCTATCCCTGCAAGCCTCCGCTCTTCCCTTCAAGCGCGAGGCAGGCGACAATAGTCTTGCGACCTATGACACCCCCGTGGTGGAGTGTTTCGTTGACGTTAGGGTTCGCATCCAAGTGGATGCGGACGAACCCTAAATTCAACTGACAGGCGAGCGACTACTTCGCCACAATCGTGTTTCCATCTAGGAATCGGCCAACAGGAGTAACCATGAGAATGAAGCGGCCCTTGCCTATCCTCTTGACGCTAGCGGCGAGCCTCGGCTTGGTGATGGCGTGCTCACGCAAGCCGGAGCTTACCGACGCGCAAGTCGCAACCGCGGTGCAAAGCAAGATCTACAGCGATTCCCAGATCCAGAGCCGCCAGATTGGTGTGCAGGCGGCTGACGGTGTCGTTACGTTAACAGGCGATGTGAGCAGCGATCATGAACGCGCCGCAGCCGCCGGCGATGCCTCCGGAGTTGAGGGCGTAAAGACCGTGGTTAACAATTTGCAGGTCCAGCAGGCGGAGGCGGAGCCTGCTGCCACGAAGCAAGCGACCGCCGCGCTGAAGGGGCAGCGCGCGACGTTAGAGAACAGCCGCCGCAACCCGCGCGGCAAGAAGCAGAACGACAATGCCGACACCATGCAGGCGGAAAACACTCCTCCTCCGGTAACCCAGGAAGCGCCGCCAACACCTGCCCCGGCGTTGCCTGCTCCGCCGCCGCCGCCTCCGCCACAGAAGATCACGATTCCGGCAGGTACGCAGTTGTCGGTCCGGCTCAACGACTCACTGGACTCTGAAAAGAACCAGGTGGGCGATACCTTCCACGGATCGCTCAGCACGCCCATTGTGATTGGCGGCGAGACCGTGATTCCCTCGGGAGCCGATGTGACTGGACGCGTGGCTGACGTGAAGAGCGCCGGACGCTTTGCGGGAAACTCCGTACTTACCCTGGAGCTGACCTCGTTGGCCGTGAACGGCAAGACCTATAACGTCCAAACCAATCAGTGGACTCGCGCCGGCAAAGGCGAAGGTAAGAACACTGCAACCAAGGTCGGCGTAGGCACGGTAGCTGGCGCGGTTCTGGGAGGCCTGATCGGCGGAGGCCGGGGAGCGGCCATTGGTGCAGCGAGCGGCGCTGGAGCCGGCACCGGCGTGGCTGCCGCCAAGAAAGGCCAGCAGATCAAGCTAGGGCCGGAAGCGGTACTGAACTTCCAGACCATCAATGCTCTGGTTGTGGTCCCGCAAGGGCTAAACGGACATAATGCCGGCCGAACCCCGCTCTCCTGAAGTAGCGAACCACCGGCGCAGTCTGGTCCCGTGATTTGCACAGGAACAATGCAGGACGCGGGCGTCAGAACTGCGCCTTTTTGCGTCTAACTAAAGGTGCAACTCTGAGTGCCGATACTTACCGAGAGTGCCCATGCCTAAAATTAGTGCTTTGCTTCACACTCACAACGATGCCCTGCGACTGGGACGCGCCCTGCAATCGCTGCGCCCCTGCGACGAAGTGCTGGTCGTAGACGACTGCTCCGATGACGAAACGATGAAAGTGGCCCGCGATAACGGCGCCACCGTCCGCAGCGCGATCCCCGGCGTAACCCCCGGCGCTTATGCCATGGATTCGACTCACGACTGGATTCTCTGCCTGCGTCCTAATGAGTCGCTGTCCGACGATCTGGAAGCTGCGCTCTTCGAATGGAAAAACCAGGAGCCGCAGGAGGGGGCGACGTGTTACAAGGTATGCATACGCGAAGAAAATGGCAGCCAGTGGCACGAGCGTCCGCCGGAGCCTCGCTTGATCAACCGCAAGCTGGTCAACTGGATTGAGGATTTGCCCCAGGATCAGAATTGCGATGTGACGTTAAGTGGCCACCTCCTGTCATTCCGACAGCCGTAGGAGAGGACCTCGACAGATCCTTTGGACCGACTTCTGGAATGCGCACTATTCGTGGCTGGTTTGATCTTTGGCAGTTTTTTGAACGTCTGCATCAGCCGCATTCCGCGGGATGAATCGATTGTCACGCCGCCCTCGCATTGCCCTTCGTGCGGCGTCGCTATCCGCTGGTACGACAACATTCCCTTGTTAGGCTGGCTGCTTTTGCGCGGACGTTGCCGCGCCTGCGGGCAGCACATCTCGCTGCGTTATCCCGCGGTTGAATTGTTGACGGCTATTCTCTTCCTGGTCTGCTATCTGTACTTCGGATTGTCGTGGCTCGGCCTGAAGATCTGTGTTTTCGGCTTCCTGTTGATCGGCCTGATCTTCATGGATGAAGAGACTGGGCTGCTGCCGCGTGAGTTCACCTATCCCGGCATCGTGTTAGGACTGGGATTTTCATGGCTGGCTTCGACCGACAGCGGCGGAACGGCCTTCCTGCTGCGCCTCTTCAGTCATCCTCTGACTAACACGCAGCGGCTGTCGCTGCTGGACTCCGTGGCGGGAGCAGCGGTCGGCGCAGGCTTCTTCTATGTTTCATGGGCCTTGTATTATCTCGTGCGAAAAAAACATGGGTTGGGGTTTGGAGACATCGCGCTGATGGCCATGTCCGGCGCGTTCCTCGGCCTCAAACTGGTGCTGCTGGTGATTTTTGCCGCCCCGTTACTCGGGGTGCTGTATGGTGTGGTCTTGTTGTCGCAGGAAGCTCTCCGACGATCTCCGGAGGACGAGTCAAATGCTGCGACCAAACAGCCATTCCTCAACCGCGAAATCCCCTTTGGCGTTCTCTTGGGAGCATGCTCTCTGTTCGCAGCCTTCGTAGGCCAGGGAATATGGAGTTGGTATCTGGGAAGGTTCTAGTCGGCGGATTGATGCTCCGGTGAAGTGTACCCGACGCGCTGGGCCAGTGCAGCCATCTGTCGCAGGTGCAGCTTGGAATGCACCTGGTGGAACTGCCGCCATTCTTTCGCGGTCAGCGGTCCCAGGATAGGGTGGTCGAGCAGCTTAACGTTCCTTCCGAAGCGACGTTCGGCATCGGTGATCGTTGCATCCATGGCGACCAGGGCATCATAGAAGCGGCGAATCGCCTGAATGTCTAAACCACCGTTTGGCAATGCGGACCGGGGCGACTGGCCCCCCCCAGGCATAATGCCCAGTTTGGTGACTACGAATGCTTTAATGCGGTCTGGAAGCCTGGTCTTGCTCGCCAGCGGTCTGCCACTTCTCATCGCATTGGTCAGGCCTTTGGTGGTGCCGCTGTAGGACAACATCAAATGTTCCAGAATTTCGGCACAAGACCATTTACCGGCGGGTGCTTGACGCCAGGCGCTCTCGTGCCAATCTCGCGTCCCGCGCTCCACGGCATTGCGAACGTACTCTAATTCGGGAGACATCTCTTACCCCACAACTCCACGGAAGCGTCCCGCGAGCAATGCGACCTTTCTATTCACAGTGTAACTGTTCGCAGCAATCCGTATCGGCTCAAGCCGCCCGTGGACGGCTCAAGGCCTGCGCTACCACGCGCAAATCCTTCACCATCGCTTCGAATTGCTGGTGGCGAGCTTCTTCGTCAGGCGCGCGTAAGATCGACGACGGATGCACCGTGGCGAGCAAGTGCGGAGCTGATGCGAACGGCAGCAGCTGTCCACGCTGTTGCGTCACGCGAAATGTGCGCCCCAATAGTGCCTGTGCGGCCGTAGCCCCCAGACAGACGATGACTTCCGGCTTCACCAGTTCGATCTCTGTGTCCAGCCACGCGCGACAGGCAGCGATCTCCACTGAATTGGGCTTCTTGTGGATCCGCCGCTTGCCGCGTGGTTCCCACTTGAAGTGTTTGACCGCATTGGTGACGTAGGTTGTCCTGCGATCGATCCCCGCTTCAGACAAAGCTTTATCCAGTACGGCTCCTGCCGGGCCGACGAACGGCTGGCCAGCCAGGTCTTCCTTATCGCCCGGCTGCTCGCCGACCAGCACAACCCGGGCGTGAGCGACACCTTCTCCGAAAACTGTTTGGGTTGCCTGCTTCCATAAATCGCAAGCCCGACAATCCTTTGCGGCTGACCGGGCGGCGTCGAGGCTGGGAAAGAGCGGCAGCCTAGGGGTCGCCGGGATCGTGAGTTTGGAGTTGCGGGGCATGTTATGAAAGATGCAATGACGCCTTATGGCGTTGTCTATCGCCGTAAGTCAAGTCTGACATTGTGGTAGTTAGCAGTATCCGGGAAAACCTGACTCTTGGTAGCACCATTCGTGATACGCAAGAAGAATGCCCCCGCAGGTTCACGGGGGCAGCTACTTTCAACCCGGAGCGTTTACGCCGCCTGGCTCGCCACCCGGCGGAGTGCCAACGAAACCATCAGGCGGGTTACACCAGAGACGAAGATGCTGATCCCGAATAAGGTGCCGACCACCCAATCGGAATTGAATGGCCAGTGGGCCCACACTAGAATGCCCAGCAGGATGGTGACGATGGCATCGAACAGAACCCATCCCCAGCCTTGATGCGGACGCATCCGGAACGCCAGCATGAGCGCGAAGATGCCGTAGATCAACAGGAAGGAGGCCAGGAACAGCGTCAACGCCAGCAATCCCGCTCCGGGGTGCATGAGCAGGAAAATACCAGCGATAATGTAGATGATTCCCAGAATAATTTCCAGGATCACGTGCCAGCCGCCATGAGTCTGAAATCCGAAAATCATCTGGGCGACGCCGTTGAAGATGGCAGACCATCCTACGACCAGGGTGATGACTAGTCCGGCTTCCCAGGGAGCCAGCATAGCAATAATTCCCGCGATGATCATCAGGATGCCTAACAGGATAGAAATACCAGAAGTCCGCTTCATGCCGCCTAGAACCGCTTCAGCCATAAATCCTCCATTTGTGTTTGGGGCGCAGGCAGACACAAACCGCCGGCGCTGAAGCTGCACATCAAGTTGAAAATCAAACCGCTTTACGGAAAGTCGAAGCTATTGTGCGGGAGTGGCCTGCGATATTCAACGATTTAATCGCTCGGCAACTGGTTCGATAATGTCGAAAAGCCGCATATCGACCGCGACCTTTCCATTGCTGCTGCGGTTGGCAAAGCGCTCGGCTGCGTGAGCCATGAAGGCATTGGCAAAACGCGCGCCCCAAACCACGTCGTCGAAGGTGTAGGAGGTGCGAGTTTGAACGATGGTAGAGAAGGTTTCGTCGAACGCCTTCAGCAGTACCAGAACCTCCGCGCCAGCCTCGCGCAGCGATTCCACCGTCTCGCCGTACAGCACACTGTGTTCATCAATGGGATGCACGACGGTCCAGGTCAAGGGCAGAAACACAACGCCATCCCGCTCCAGCGCCAGCGGATAATAGCGCCGGGTGTGCACTCCATCCACCTCTTCAAAGCGGCTGACGATGACCTTCGCCGAAACTTCGATCAACTCATTCGAGCGGGCATTCGCGACTCGGAACTCCAAGGCGGTGCTGTCCTGATAAGGCGCGATGACGGCGTGACTGCTGAACAGCACCCTGGCAGTTGGGCGGGAGAAACGCGCGAACAGCAGGCCGGTAACCAGAGCAAACCCGCTGAGCCCGGCCAAGGCTTCAATGGTGACCACCAGATTGGCAGGAATGCCGGTCGGAACAATGTTTCCGTATCCGATGGTTGACAACGTCTCCACACTGAAGAAGAAGGCACGCAGGAAGGCATGCTGCTCAATTCCCGGAGTGCTGGCAGTGAGAGCATTAGGGCCGCACGCCATGTACGCCAGCGCGAATAGGGCGTTCGCCAGAATGTAGGCGCCGACGACGAGCGAGAAAAATTGCCACCACGGCATCGTCAGCAGTACGTGGTAGGGGCTGAGCGAAGTCCAAAATCCGAGGCCACGGCGTTCGACATTAAAGCTGCCATCGCGGTTCAGCAGGCGCTGGCGACTTTCACGCGATACGACCGAACCAAAGCCTAAATCGCGTAAGTCCTGCTCGCTGATGGGTTGCGCTCGGGAAACCATGACTGTTCGATGTCGCCGCTCAATCGGCGTTGCAGCAGTATACCCGCTCCGAGAACACCAGGGCTTTCTCTGCCACCTGGACGTGACGCAGGGACCGTGAGTTGATCAAAGCAAAATGCGGGAATGCGCCGCAGTCTTGTGGCGTTGGTGAAAAATTTCATCTGCTGGGGCTATTACCACTCCTGAGGTTCCTTCTTCAGGTAACCTGCGGAGTAGCCAGGAGCAGCCAACCCTCTAATTGCCACGTGGTAGGACTTGGGTTTCCGCAGAACCATCACTCGCCTTCCGCAAACCTCTACCGAGAGCTTGTCCCCTGGCTTGAGTTGCAAGGCCCGCTGAGCTTCACGAGGGATGAGTATCTGGTTTCTCGCAGATAGGGTTACTTCCGCCATAGGTTTACATTTTAATAGAAACTGAAACGCCTATTGGCTCTATTACTTCACCGATATACGGGGCGACCTAGCCCTTACGCGCTACGCTGACGTGGCCGTTGCCGGCCGACCACCAGCACCTGCTGATGGACTTCATCGAATTGAACTTCCTGGCTCAGGGCGCACTTCGCGCACAACCAAACCACCTTTTGTTTCACATGCGCAGGCAATCCCCAGGCTTGCGGCTGGTTGACGGGGAGGGAGTAGATCTTGCCCGTGCCGAGCCGCTTAAACTCGGTTGGACAACCGGGATTGGCGCACTTCCGCAGACCTGGAACGTGCATGCCCATAGCAAGTGAGATGCGCCGACCGGCAGAAACGTATAGCAAACAAACCGCTCCCCTTCTTAAAGTATTTTCCGGACAGAAATCTGCATCCAACGTAAGCTGAATGTGGAGGGCGGATGGAACGTCGCTGTTTACCGGGAAAACCTTTTCCTCTTGGCGCTACGTGGGACGGCACGGGCGTCAATTTTTCGCTCTATTCCGAAAATGCAACTAAGGTCGAGCTGTGCCTTTACGATGCTCGCGGCAAACGTGAGACCGAGCGCATTCAACTGAACGAGCAGACTGCGTTTGTCTGGCATGGCTATGTTCCCGGGGTCCAGCCCGGCCAGCTTTACGGATACCGCGTGCATGGCCCGTGGGAACCGCAACACGGATTGCGTTTCAATCCCGCCAAGCTGTTGATCGACCCTTACGCCAAGGCCATCGCAGGCCGGGTCGATTGGGAAAAGCCGATTTATCCCTACCGTTTCGGTGGCGAGAATGCCGACCTGAATATCGACCGTCGCGACAGCGCCTCGGGCATGCCAAAAGGCGTTGTCGTCAGCCCGTACTTCGATTGGGAGCACGACCGGCCTCCGCGCATTGAGCTCAGCGACTCCGTCATCTACGAGATGCACGTCCGCGGCTTCAGCATGTTGAACCAGTATATCCCCCAGGATCTGCGCGGAACCTACGCCGGTTTGGCGTCTTCACCGGCATTGAAATATCTCAAGCGCCTGGGAATTACCGCGGTCGAGCTCATGCCTGTCCACCAGTTCGTGCACGACAAGGCGCTGGTAGATCGCGGGCTGCGAAATTATTGGGGCTACAACACTCTGAATTATTTCAGCCCAGAGTCGCAGTACTCATCGTCAGGCGGCATGGGCGCTCAGGTTCCCGAATTCAAAGCGATGGTGAAGGCCTTGCACCGCGAAGGCATCGAAGTCATCCTCGACGTGGTGTACAACCACACCGCCGAAGGCAATCAGCTTGGACCTATGCTCAGCTTCCGGGGCATCGACAATCCGACCTACTACAAGCTGGTCCCGGACAATCAGCGGTATTACATGGACTACACCGGCACGGGCAACAGCCTCAACGTCCGCCACCCCCAGGTCCTCAAGCTCATCATGGATAGCCTGCGCTATTGGGTCACGGAGATGCACGTGGATGGCTTCCGATTTGACCTGGCGGCCACACTCGCGCGCGAACTCCACGACGTCGACCGACTGGCGGCGTTCTTCGACATCATTCACCAAGACCCAATCGTCTCGCAGGTCAAGCTGATCGCCGAACCTTGGGATGTAGGAAGCGGCGGCTATCAGGTCGGCAACTTCCCTGTCTTGTGGGCAGAGTGGAATGGCAAATATCGCGACAATGTGCGTCGCTACTGGAAGGGTGATGAAGGACAACTCTCCGACCTTGGCTATCGCCTGACCGGCAGCAGTGATCTCTACCAGCACGACGGACGCCGCCCGTATGCCAGCATCAACTTCGTTACGGCGCATGACGGCTTTACGTTGGAAGATCTGGTGAGCTACAACGATAAGCATAATCAGGAGAACGGCGAAAACAACCAGGACGGCGCCAACGACAATCAATCCTGGAACATGGGCATCGAAGGCCCCACTGACAATCCTGACATCATTAAGGCCCGCGAGCGCCAGAAGCGCAATCTGCTGGCGACGTTATTCCTTTCGCAGGGCGTTCCTATGTTGTGCGGGGGCGACGAGCTTGCCCGTACGCAAAGGGGCAACAACAACGCCTATTGCCAGGACAACGAGATCAGCTGGTACGACTGGAAGCTGGACGAGCGTAAAAGGAAGCTGTTGGAGTTCACCCGTCAGCTCATTGAATTTCGCAAGACCCACCCCAACCTGAGAAGACGCAAGTTTTTTCAGGACCGCGAGGTTTATCACTCTTCCTCGAAGGATATTGCGTGGTATCGAACCGATGGCCAGGAGATGACCCAGGAGCAGTGGAACACTGGATGGATGCGCAGCCTGGCTGTACTCTTTAACGGCAAGACGCTGGGCGAGACCAACGATCTCGGTGAGCCGGTCGAAGACTGTTCGTTTCTAATTCTACTGAACTCGTCGGCGGAGAGCGTCACTTACACGCTGCCCCAATCTCCCCTGAACCTGGGCTGGAAGCAGGTGATGAATACAAGCGATCTTGATCACCCCTTCGGCGAACGCCAGATGGATGGATCGCTGGAAGTGGCCGGACGTTCCGTGGTGCTGCTAGCCGAACTTTCGCCCAAGCCAGAGGAGAAAGACGAATCGGAAGCAGAAGAGGTCAAGCAACCTGAGGCGGAGGCAACTCCAGAACCAGTTGAGGCTGGGGACGCGCACCCGGAACCGATTTCTGAAGTAGAAGAACCGGTCGGAGCCGGATCCTAATGGCTTACCATTCTGGCAGGGGCGTAACGAGCGTTCGCCCGCTACTTCTGCCGGAAAACGCTGTGCGCAATGTCTGGCCAGAATTCCTTGACCACGTTGAAGAAGCCGTCGAGTGCGATCTCGTCGACCCAGCGTTGCCCGATCTTCGTCCAGGTACGCTCAGCCGTGGGATAGTACAGCGACGAGATCGCGGCCGCTGAGCCATTGCCTACTACCTCCGAGAAGTTAAACGATCTGCCGTCGCTGTCGGTTCGGGTAACGGCCAACCGGCTGATCGCATATCCCGTCCGTGACAAGATGCTGCCGTGCCCTTTGGTGAAGTACCGCGGATCTTCTTTGGTCGCGATAGGCACCAGCCACTCGGTGAATGCGTTGCCCACTGCCTGGTCAGCGAAGAAATGCCAATAATAGCGGGCGTAGCCGGCTGCGCGTTGCTGAAATTCCGGAGTGCTGTTTTCCGCGAGTCCAATGCCCGCCAGTGCGCCTACGTAGATGAACGTCGAATAATCGAAGCTGTCCTGAAAGAAAAGTTTGAATTTGCCCTTGGGGTCGAGTGGAGGAACGTTGGCGTCCGCGCTCACCGCCCGGTAATTCGGGATGATGAACAAAATGCGCTTCGGCTGTTCCTTAGACACCGGCGTCTGTGTCGAACTCTGTTCCAGCTTCGACGTTTCGGGCAGCTTAGTGTCCGGTCCGGGTTCCTGATGCTGCTGCTGAGTCCCGTTGCCGGCATCAGCTTTCTGGGGAGGGGCAGCCTGCTCCTGAGCCAGGATGGCGCTGGGGGCGTTGGGCAACGCGTCAGGCACGTCTTGAAGCGCTGCGGCATCCTGTCCCCAGATGGGCATAACAAACCCCAAACAGCATATCCACAGTGCGAGTTGCAGGTATAACTTGAAGTTTTGGCTCATGGTGTGGAGGAATCGCTCTACTGAGTTTATCAGGTAAATTCCATCCCTGACTGCACCTTCAAATGACAAAACGATGACAGCTTGATGGCTTTCCTCGAAGCTCGCGAGAGCCACTTCGCGGTGGACGCTTCACCGCCCCCTGTGATTGCCCTCACGGCAATCCAACCCCACTCGCCCTACACTCGGAGTTGTGGTAACCCGCATTTCTGCGGGTATTTATGGAGGAATCATGTTTCAGAAACGAATGATCGCCGCGTTCCTCGCGGTGTTCGTGGTATTTGCCTGCACGGCCATGCTGGCCAGCGATAATGCGATGGGTATTGCCGAGAAGCGGAACATTTCGTTTACCGTGCCCACACTCGTAGGGGGCACGCTTCTGCCTGCCGGCAACTACACCGTCACTCATCAGATGAACGGGCAAACTCACGTTATGACTTTCCAGCAGATCGGCGGGAAAAAGGCTGAAGCCAAGGCAAACTGTAACTTGGTGCCGTTGAAGGCGAAAGCCGAGCGCACGGAACTGGTCTCCGTCACCAACGCGAAGAACGAGCGCGTACTCACGGAAATGACATTTGCAGGCGACAAGGCCACGCACGTTCTGGTGCAGTAGGAATTCGTTCAGCAGGGGCGGCTCAGCGAAGCCGCCTCAATTTCTCTCGATTGCGTGCGGCCCGTCCTTCGATGCCACGATGGCACGGAACTCATCGTCGTTGACCAGGCCTCCGTTGGCGATGGCCTTGCGCTTTACCGCTTCCAGCACCGCACCGCGTTGCTGTTCCGGAACCGTCAGCCCCAGTTGTTCCGCTTTCAGCCGAATGCTGTCGAGGCCGCTCTTCTTGCCCAAAACAATCCCGCGCGTAGCGCCTACCAACACAGCGGCGTAGGGCTCGATGGCCTCCGGAATATGAAACTGGCTGGCAACCGCGCCGCTCTCGCGCAGAAAGAGGTTGTCACCGATCAGCGGTTTCCAGCCTTCGAGCTCGTACTTCCCTGCGCGGCGGACCGCCTCGGAAACCTCGCGAATACGCTCCAGATTCATTTCGGCGTGAACACCATAAAGACATTGCAGCGCCAGCGCGACCTCGGCGATGTCGGCGTTGCCGGCCCGTTCTCCCATCCCATTGATGGTGCCTTGAATCCAGGTCGCGCCCCCGCGCACGGCAGCGATCGCGACCGCGGTGCCGAGTCCGAAATCGTTATGCCCATGCCAGTGAATTGGGATGTCATTGCCGGCCCAATCCTTCGCCCATCGCACCAGGAATTCAGCAGCTTCAGGCGTGCAGACACCGATGGTGTCGACCAGCACGATCTCTTTCGCGCCAGCATCGATCGCGGCGGAGTAGATGTGCTTCAGAAAAGCGAGATCGGCGCGGCTGCCGTCGACACCAAAAAATGCGACGCGAATTCCCTGTTGGGTTGCGAAACGGATTGCTTCGCTGGCACGCTGCACCGCCTGATCGCGCGAGATGCCGTAGGCTTTCAGCTTGATGTCGCTGGTCGGCACCTCGATCACGGACGCTTGCAACCCTAGCCGCGCCAGTTCCTCGACATCACCGCGGGTGGCGCGAGCGAAGCCCCACACTTCGGAATGTTTCAGACCAGCCTTCAGGATGAGTGCGATGGCTTCGCCGTCTTCGGCCGAAACTTTCGGGAAGCCGGCTTCGATTCGTCCCACGCCCAGTTCGTCCAGTTGCCTCGCGATTTCCAATTTTTGCTGCGGGCTGAAGACAACGCCCACCGTCTGCTCTCCATCGCGCAGCGTCGTGTCGTAGAAACGTATGGGGTGCGATTTATTGAATTGCGGACACACGTCCGCCCTCGAGTTCAACTCGCTGGTCCAAACTTTTCCGGCAAGATCGATCATTCCTCGCCCCCATACGCCTGCTCCCAGGAAATCACGGGATTGCGCAGCACGCCGATCTGCTCGATCTCGCACTCCATCACGTCGCCCGGCTTCAGGTACCATGCCTTGGGATCGGCACTGAACGCAGCCACGCCCGACACTGTGCCGGTCGAGACCACGTCACCGCCGCTATATCCCATGGGCGAGTAGTGCGCAAGAATCTCGGGAATGGTGACCGACATTTTGCTGCTGTGCGAAACCTGGCGCGATTCGCCGTTCACCCGCAACTCCATGGCGAGGTTGTGTGGATCTTTGATCTCGTCGGCGGTAACGATGTGCGGCCCCAATGGGCAGAACGAATCGATGCCCTTGCAGAAGCTGAAGACGCCGGACTTCATCTCGTTGCGTTGAATGTCCCGCGCCGTGATGTCGTTGAAGATGACGAAGCCGCCAATGTAGTCGGGGGCTTCTTTCGCGGTGAAGTGCTTACCGGCCTTCTTCACCACGATGGCTAGTTCGAGTTCGTAGTCGAGTTCCTGCGTGAGGTGCGGCGGAAAGATCACCGGCTCATCGGGCCCGATGATTGCATCAACGTTCTGGAAGAAAACAATCCACGGCAACACGGGATGGGAAAAGCCGGCCTTTTCCGCCTCGTGATGATGCTCGCGAAAGTTCCCGGCCGTGTGGAAAAACTTCTTAGGGATGATCGGCGCCTTCACCCGCACATCTTCACGACGGTAGAAAACCGGCTCACCATCAGCACCCTCTTCGGCATTCTGGGTTACGACGAAGTCGAGCGCGGCGCGTGCGGCGTCGAGGCTGCGATCGCCGCCTTCAAACAGCAGGCGCATATCGGAAGGGACAAGGACGTCTGCTCCTTGAGCCGAGGCCGCAACCTTTCCTGATTCACGCTGATGCAGCTTCCAGGCGGAATTCAAGTCAGCGATACGGCCGTCAGCTGTCAGCGCACCGATACGCGAGTGTTCGGATTTATTCAGAAACGTGACTAGTCTCATGCGAGTTGTAGCGATCGAGGAGCGCGGGCTCCCTCAAGGCGCGAGGATGAGTTTATTGAGGATGATAGCGTTTCGCAAACGACGCCAATCCGATTTAGGAGCGAATCGCTGTTTTGCGGAGGGCCTCAAACCGCAGATCCCTCCGCTCGGACTGAGGTCCTCGGTCGGGATGACAGTTTAATGGGAAGACGTCTAACGGAAGCCAGTATAGAACGCCTACACCGAACGCCCTGGCTGTGCCCGCGATACAAAGGAGATCACCGGCCTCCTACTTCTGCGCCGGAAACAAAAACTTCAGCATTGGCGCTACGCGCTCGGCCCAGGCAGACTCGGTATGCTGGCCATCGGGCACTTCCAGGTACGCGAGATCGTGTCCCTCGACCCAGCCCTTCTTTACCAACGCGACATTTAGCTCGCGAGCATCGGGCAGCGCACGCTGGCTCTCTTTCGTCCCAATGTCCAGCCAGATCCGCAGTTCGGGTTTGTGCCGAATTTTTGCTACCGTCTTGAGAATTGCGCGATTGCGCCACCACACCGACGGCGACATTACCGCCAGCTTGCCGAACATCCAGGTGTAGCGCAATCCGAGGTAGAGCGTTACCAGCCCTCCCAGCGACGAGCCCCCCATGCCGCAGTTAGTCGCGCCCGGCAACGTGCGGTAAGTATGGTCGATGAAGGGCTTCAGTTCCTCCACCAGCATCTGGCCGTAGGCATCGGCTTGTCCGCCGCCCAGCCGCTTGTCTTCCACCGGCGTGTACTCATCGATGCGATGCTCGCCCGTGTTGTAGATGCCGACGATGACGAGGGCCTCGATTTCGCCCGCGGTAATCAGCGCGTCGGCTGTCTCGCCCATACGCCAATAGTTGCCGTGGGTAAAGCAGGTCTCCGGGCTAAACAAGTTCTGCCCATCCTGCATGAACAGCGTAGGAAAACGGCGGTCCGGCTGCTCATCGTACATTGGCGGAAGATAGACGATGAAATCGTGCTTCTCTTCCTCGACTTGCGAGGGAAACTGCTCGTGCAGACGCAGGCGTGATTTCAAATCGCCTGGTACGGCGGCAGGGGTCTGGTTCATGTCGGATGTAGTCGGCATCGGATGAGGTACTTGGAATGTAAGGTATGGCGGCGGTTCGGCTCAATAGAAAAGCCGCAGCTCGTTGCAGAATTTAGATGCAGATCTGTGGAAATACGCCGGTCAGCGGTTAAATTCCGGGAAGTGCTCGATCGACGGCCCGTCAGGAAGATTCATGGAATGGGTCGCCATCCTGTAGAATTATTGTTCCTGTTGGGGTTGGAAGCACCAAGAGCATCTGCGGTTCCTTTTAGTTTGCCATTCCTAGCGCCTTTTGGCGCGAGGAGTCTGCTGTTCTCGCACGGTAAAGCAGATCCCTCGTCGGCCAGAAGACGGCCACGTGATGACAAATTGAGAATTGCGCGCTGACCTTCGACCCCAGACCACGGGAATCCTAAGTTCCAAATCTCTCCGTCAGGGGCATACACAACGTGAATCGTGAATTCCACCGTTGGTGGTCAAACGACCTGCAACGCAACATGGACATGCTCGTCTTCGGCCATGATGGTCCGAAGGTCCTCGTCTTCCCCACCTCCATGGGTCGCTACTTCGAGTACGAAGACAACAAAATGGTGGCTGCACTCGCCGACCGGCTCGAAGCCGGACAGCTGCAACTTTACTGCGTCGACAGCGTGGACACCGAAAGCTGGTACAACAAGCAGGCACATCCTTATTGGCGGGTGCAGCGCCACCTGCAATACGAAAACTACATCCTGAATGACGTGCTGCCGCTCATGTGGAACAAGAACTGGAACCCGCGGACCATCGTTACGGGATGCAGCTTCGGCGCCTATCACGCACTGAACTTCGCCTTCCGCCATCCCGACAAAGTGACCGACCTGGTCACTATGGGCGGCTCCTTCGACATCAAGCGTTTCATGAACGGCTGGTACAGCGAGGACGTCTACTTCAACAATCCGCCTGACTACCTGGCGCAGTGCAACGATGGCTGGCGTTACAACCACATCCGTACCGTACTCTCTACCGGCGAGTGGGACATGTGCTGGAACGACAATAGCCAGATGGCCGCGATCATGGGCTCGCGCGGCATCCGGCACGAAATGTACGTGTGGGGCGATCAGAGCTATCACGACTGGCCCTGGTGGCGTCCTATGGCGCGAGCTTATCTGGGCTAGATCGAGCGGCCTTTTTGCTACTCGTTTCGTGCGGTTTCGCCTACAATAAATAACAGTTGTTGTGCGCCCAATCGCACGTTTCCCGGGCCTTCCCAAAAATCATTGTGGACCACGCAGAGGGACGCGTGTCTTTCGTTAAGGAGAAGTTGTGAAGAAAATCGGCGTCATATTTGGTATGGAAACCACCTTTCCGCCGGCATTGGTCGACAAGATCAATTCCCTGGGCGAGCCTGACATTCAGGCGGAACTCGCCGTTGTGGGCGAGGTGCGGATGGCGGAACCGGCTCCCTACCAAGTGATCGTGGATCGCATCTCCCACGATATTCCGTTTTACCGCGCCTACCTGAAGAACGCTGCCCTCTCCGGCACCTATGTCATCAACAACCCGTTTTGGTGGAGCGCCGACGACAAGTTCTTCAATTACGCCCTGGGACAGAAGTTGGGTGTGGCCATTCCGCCGACCGTGCTGATCCCGCACAAGGAACATCCTGCGGGCACCACCGACCGCTCCATGCGCAATCTGCAATTCCCCATGCCCTGGGACAGCATCTTCAGCTACGTCGGATTTCCGGCCTTCCTGAAACCCTTTGATGGGGGCGGCTGGAAGGACGTATATAAGGTCAATTCGCCGGAAGAATTCTTTAACGCTTACGACCAGAGCCGCGATCTGTGCATGACCTTGCAGCGAGGTGTGAAGTTCAAGGAGTACTTCCGCTGCTACGTGGTCGGTCAGGAGAAGGTGCACATCATGCACTACGATCCGTCGGCGCCGTTCCACGAACGCTACGTGAAGAATCCGCCGCCCACCGATCCTAAGCTGATCGAGCGAGTGCAACGCGATTGCCTGACGCTGTGCCGGGCTCTCGGTTATGACCTCAACACCGTCGAGTTCGCCTGTGAGGACGGCATCCCCTACGCGATTGACTTCATGAATCCGGCCCCCGACGCCGACGTGAATTCCGTCGGCCAGGAGAATTTCGATTGGATCGTAAACAACGTAGCCGATCTGGCGGTGCGCAAGGCCAAGCAGCACACCGGGCAGGTGGCTGAATATCGCTGGAGCGCCTTTCTGAATGGTGGAACTGACTCAAGCAAAGGCAGCTTGAGTGGGGCAACCCAAGCGGAGCCGAGCAAACCTGGTTTGGATGTGGCGCCCGCTGCCCGTCCCAGCAAGAAGGTCTCGGACGGATCATCCAGCAAAACCGATTCGGCCGCTGCCCCCGACTCCTCAAAGGCGGGCACAATGCTCGAGGCGGCATCTAAGCAATTGCGCAAACGAACAAACAAGGGGTAAATCGATGAATCGGCCGAGCCTCAGCATCGGGATTGAAGAAGAATATCAGACCATCGACCCGACTACGCGGGACCTGCGCTCGCACATCGCGTCTGAAATTCTTCCTAAGGCCAAACTCGCTCTTCACGAGGCGGTCAAGCCGGAGATGCACCAGTCAGTCATCGAAGTCGGGACCCGCGTGTGCAAGGATATCCAGGAAGCGCGCGAGAACATTCAGTCCCTACGCCGGGAGATGATCACCTTGGCCAGCGAGCACGGCATGCTCCTGGCCGCCGGGAGCACGCATCCGTTTTCCGATTGGAAGCTGCAAGAGATTTATCCCGACGAGCGTTATGCGCAAGTAGTCGAGGACATGCAGCTTATCGCCCGCGCCAACCTGGTTTTCGGACTGCACGTCCACATCGGCATCGAGGACCGCAACACTGCGATTCACATCATGAACTCGATGCGGTATTTCCTGCCGCACATTCTCGCCCTATCCACGAATTCGCCCTTCTGGATGGGCATGAATACCGGCTTCAAATCCTACCGCTGCAAAGTGTTTGAGCGCTTTCCGCGCACCAACATTCCCGACGTGTTCGCCAACTGGGCGGAGTACGAAACCTTCGTCGAGCTGCTGGTCAAGACCAACTGCATCGACAACGGAAAGAAGATTTGGTGGGACATTCGGCCGCATCCGTTCTTCCACACGCTGGAAGTGCGGGTTTGCGACATTCCGATGCGCCTGGACGAGACGGTGGCAATTGCTGCATTAATTCAGGCCACCATGGCAATGCTGTACGACTTGCATGCATCCAACAAGAGCTACCGTATCTATGGGCGCTCGCTGATCATGGAAAACAAGTTTCGGGCTTCGCGCTATGGGATACAGGGAAAACTGATCGACTTCGGCAAGGAAGAAGAAGTTCCAGTACGCGACCTGATGCTGGAATATCTGGAGTTAATCGATCCCGCGGTCAAAGAACTTGGCTCGCGTAACGAGATCGATTACATTCACCAGATGCTCAAAATGGGCACGGGCGCTGACCGTCAGTTAAAGGTGTTCGAAGAGACCGGCGATTTGAAGAAGGTCGTCGACTACATGGTGGAAGAAACGCGGGTTGGCGTCTTCGACCAGACGGCCGCGCGGAAGTAGGGTTGGCAGGCCTGGTCGGAACCGGTCAGCAGGCAACCTGCCGCAAGAATGGATGATGGCGGAGGGGCAGGCCTCCGGTGTGAAGCATCCTTGAAGGGCCGCACCTTTAGGTGCGCCGCAAAGACCTAGTAGGAAAACCCGGGCTTTAGCCCGGGGCGATCAGCCAAAAGGAGAGGCAACCCCTCAGCGGCTGAAGCCTACAGATATACGCAAGGCGATCGACGCGGCTTAAGGCGCGTCCCTTCAAAACAAACTCTCTGGCGAAAGGTATTTGCTTGACGCAACCAGTACTCACCGATCTCACCAAAACCGCTTTCGACCCTGAACTCTCTCCCGGCGCTTACAGCGCGGTCCATACTTGCCTTCGCATTCAGCCCTCCGAGAAGGTCACGCTCATCACCGACAACGATTGCCGGGAGATCGCAGCCAGCATCGCCAGCGAATTGCAGAAGCTGGGCTCGCCCTTCAAAGCTTTCGTGCTGGAGGATCTTGCGCCCCGTCCGCTGACAGAGTTGCCCGCCGAGATCGCTGAGGACATGGAAACCAGCCAGGTCAGCATCTTTGCTGTGCGGGTGCAGCGCAACGAGTTGAAGTCGCGCATGCAGATGACCGACATCGTGAATCGCCGCCGCATGCGGCACGCGCACATGGTCAACATCAATCGCCAGATCATGCTGGAAGGTATGCGCGCCGACTACAACAAGGTGGACGCGCTCAGCCGCAAGGTAATCGACATCGTGAGCAAGGCGAAAGAGATTCGCGCCACCAATCCTGCGGGCAGCGACTTCACCGCCAAGCTCAATCCGAACTACAACTGGATCAAGACCAGCGGCATCATCAGCCCGGACAAATGGGGTAATCTTCCCGGCGGCGAAGTCTTCACCGCGCCCGGAGAGGTCAATGGCGTTTGCGTGGTCGACGGCGTTGTCGGCGACTACCTGTGCGAGAAGTATCAGGACCTGGCGCGGCAGCCACTCACCATTCACATGAAGAACAACCGCATCACCGCAGTCTCCAGCGACAACAAAGAGCTTGAGCAGGAGTTCTGGGCCTACACTCACACCGACGAAAACAGCGATGCGGTGGGCGAGTTCGCCATCGGCACCAACATTGAACTCACGCACGTGATCGGGCAGATTCTGCAAGATGAAAAGTTTCCCGGCATCCACATCGCCTTCGGCAATCCCTACGGCGAGCATACCGGCGCGAAGTGGTATTCCAGCACTCACATCGATGTAGTGGGCACGAAGTTCGACATCTGGGTTGACGGTCGCCAGATCATGGAAAAAGGCCGCTTCCTGATCGAGGCCTGACGATGATTCCCGCTCTGCGCGAGGAATTCAACCGCAACTTCACGCCGGCGAAGTATCAAGAGTTTCTCCGGCATCTGGATGAAAGCTGCGGCACGCACATCGGCTTTCGCGTGTCTGAGACGCCGTGCTTCGTGCCTAAGTCTCTACTCGACGAGATGGCGCAGTATGGCCGGGAGTTGATCGCGCAGTTGGTAGATAATCCCGGCTATCTGCGCGCCTCGGATGCGTCGGTCCCTCCCCAATACAACGTGCCCAATGAGTCGCCGCGGCCGATGTTTGTCCAAGTGGATTTTGGGCTGGTGCGAAATGCGAACGGTGCGCTCGAGCCAAAGCTGGTCGAGTTGCAAGCCTTCCCTTCCCTCTACGGGTATCAACCGGTTTCGGCGCATCAGTATGTCGAAAGCTACGGGCTGTCGAGTGATCTTGGAGTCTACTTGAGCGGCCACGACGACGCGTCGTATTGGAAGTTGATGCGCGAGTTGATTGTCGGCGGCCACGACCCCGAAAACGTCATCCTGATGGAGATCGATCCCGAGCATCAGAAAACTCTGCCAGATTTTCTGGTTACGCAGCAGCGGCTCGGCATCGCCATCGTCGATATCCTGTCGCTCACAAAGCGCGGCAACAAGCTCTTCTATCGCAAGGACGGGCGCGAAATCGAGGTGCGGCGAATCTACAACCGCTGCATCGTCGACGAACTCGAACGCAAACGCGTAACCCTGCCGTTCGATTTGCGTGATCAACTCGACGTCGAATGGGCGGGACATCCCAACTGGTACTTCCGCATCAGCAAGTTTTCCATTCCACACCTGAAACACACCTGCGTCCCCAAGACCTGGTTTCTGGACGAACTGGAAAGGCTACCTGCCGATAACGAGAACTTCTTGCTGAAGCCGCTGTATTCGTTTGCTGGGGTTGGCATCAAGTTTGCCCCCACGCAAGCAGACATCGACGCCATTCCGCATGATCAGCGCCACAATTACATTCTTCAGGAACGAGTGCACTTCGAGCCGGTAATCCAAACGCCGCACGGCCCGACGCAGATGGAAATCCGCATGATGTTTGTCTGGCCTGACGCTGGTGAGCTCACGCCAGTGCTACCGCTGGTGCGCATGGGCCGCGGTATCATGATGGGCGTCGACCACAATAAAAACCTGGAATGGGTTGGCGGATCAGCGGCGTTGTGGATGTGAGAAAGCAATTCACCACAGAGGCACTGAGGCACAGAGACCTGCGAAAGTTTTAATGCTGTCATCCCGAGCGCAGCCGAGGGACCTGTTGTCCCCCCGCCAGAAACGATTGCGTCTGTGTCCGATTTCTTTTCTCTGTGACTCCGTGCCTCTGTGGTAATGATCCTTCGTTTACCTCCGTGCGCTCCGTGTCTGCGTGGTGAAATCACGTCCTACCCCATAAAATAGATTGACGGTGCTGTACCAGCCGGCAAACCATCATGCTTCGTCCCATCGACGATCTTCGCATTAAGTGGACCAAAGTTGTGCTCCCTCCCGTATTCCCTCGAGGAGGAAATGCCCACGACTGAGGCCGCCGCGGCCACGGTCCATCAGGCGCGGCACGAGATCTCTGAAATCCTGGCAGGCCGCGATCGCCGCCTGCTGGTCGTAGCTGGCCCATGTTCCGTCCACGACATCGACGCTGCACGCGAATACGCCGGCCGGCTCCGGGGCGCCATCGCCGAGCTGTCGCAGGATCTGCGCATCATCATGCGCGTGTATTTCGAGAAGCCGCGCACCACCGTGGGATGGAAGGGCCTGATCAACGACCCGCATCTCGACCAGTCGTACAAGATCAATGACGGCTTGCGCCTGGCGCGGCGATTGCTGCTCGACTTGGCCGAAATGGGAGTTCCTGCCGGGACCGAGTTGCTCGACATGATCACTCCACAGTATTTAGCCGGCTTATTGAGTTGGGGAGCGATAGGCGCGCGAACCACGGAGAGCCAGGTGCATCGCCAACTCGTCTCCGGACTGTCCTGCCCCGTGGGCTTCAAGAACGCCACCTCGGGGGACGTGCGGATTGCGGTCGAGGCGGTGCTATCGGCTGCGCATCCACATACATTTCTGGGACACACCAAGCACGGGCAATCGGCCATCTTCGTCACCACTGGCAATCCCGATTGCCATGTAATCCTACGTGGCGGGCGTAACGCCGTGAACTACTCCGCCGAAGCCGTCAATGATGCCTGCAACATGCTGGAGCAGGCGGGACTTCCTCCGCGAGTAATGATCGACTGCAGCCACGCCAACAGCGGCAAAGACCACACTCGTCAGCCCGAGGTTTGCCACAATGTCGCTGCGCAGATCGCCGCCGGCAACCGCAATATTGTTGGCTTAATGCTGGAAAGCAACCTGGTGGCGGGAGCTCAGAAACTCGTTCCTGGAAAACCACTGGTTTACGGCCAGAGCATTACCGATGCCTGCATTGGCTGGGATGACACGTTGCCGCTGCTGCGGGAGTTGGCGAGTGCGGTGCGAAAGGGCCGGAGCTAACTGGCCGCAGGCGATATTCGAGAAATAGTCTTACCAGTAAGATTGCAGGACGATCTTACCAGTAAGATCATTTTCCATTCAGGGTTGAGTCTGGGACTGCCAAGCTCTTCGCAACCAGGTCAGATCTCTGGCATACGGCCGAATCTTCGACCTTCATTCTTCTTCGCCCGCCGCCGCTTCGGCCGCCCCGATTACCGCTTCAACATCGGGTTCGCCCTCAGCTTTGTCCAGCATGAACTCCAGCACCTCTTGCGGCGCCGACGAAGTCCACACCGGTGCAAAGGACAAGCGATGCAGCGGGGTTGGCCCTCTTTCGCGCAGCATCCTCAAGTGCTTTGGCGTGCTGTAGCCCTTGTTCGAGGCGAGCCCGTAATCCGGGAACACGGGGTCCCAGGCGCTGATCATCGCGTCCCGCTCAACTTTGGCAATAATCGAGGCCGCGGCGATCGATGCCGATAGCGCATCGCCGTGGATGATCGGGGTCTGTTGGCACTCGTAATTGATGCGCAAGGCGTCGATTAGCAGGTGGTCGGGCCGTAGCGTTAGCATTCCTACGGCTTCTTCCATGGCACGTTTTGAGGCCCAATAGATGTTGATCTGGTCGATGGTTGCGACATCAACCGCCGCAATCGACCACGCCAGCGCGTGCTCCCGGATACGCGGCGCCAGTTTTTCGCGGGTTTCCCGGTCCAGCAGTTTGGAATCGCGCAGCCCGCGAATGCGATAAGTCGGATCAAGAATAACCGCCGCCGCCACGACTGGGCCGAACAGCGAACCGCGCCCCACTTCGTCAATGCCGGCAACCAGCTTGGCACCCGCTGCCCACGCCAGCTTTTCGTACTTCAGCGTGCATTTCAGACGCTTCAACAGGCGGAGCTTGAGCGTGGCTTTGGAGACAGTCTTGGCGCTGTTTTTTGCAAGCTTTGCGCGCGACGATTTTTTCTTAGTGGATGGCAAAGCAGGCTAGGACTCAGGCAATGACCGTATAAACGATATTAAAGCATGAGCTCGAGGGCTGCGGGTGACCAGCTTTCACGTCAGCAGCTGTCATTTTCACCCGTCGCGCCTACCGGTCCGATCGCACGTCTGCGGATTATCAAGCCAAGACGCTCTGACTTCACCCGCCGCCCTCGGGTCAGCTTTACACTTGCGCGAGACCGCCGTCGACGAACAAGTCGATTCCCGACACGTAGCTACTGTCATCGGAGGCCAGGAACACCACCGCCTTGGCGATATCGTCGCCCGTGCCCATTCGCCCCAGCGGCACCATGGATTGCAGCCAGTTCAACCGCTCCTGCCCTGCTGCCGAGGGGCCAACCAGTTCGCGTAAACCTTCTGTGTCGATCGGGCCCGGGCTGATCGCGTTCACCCGGATGTGACGATCCTTGAGATCGGTGGTCCAGGTGCGAGCGAAGGAGCGCAGTGCCGCTTTGGTCGCGGAATAGATGCTGTTTGCCGGAAATCCTTTGCTGCCGACGATTGACGCGTTCAAAATGACGGAGCCCCCATCGGGCATGAGGGGCAGCGCCTTCTGCACGGTGAACACCACGCCTTTTACGTTGGTGTTGAATATGCTGTCGAAATGATTTTCGTCGATCGCGCCCAAGGGAGCGTAGGTGGCGATGCCTGCATTAGCAAAGACAATGTCGAGCCTGCCTTTGTCCTTCTTGATCTTCTCGAAGAGCCGATCCAAGTCGGCGGCCTTCGCCACATCGCCTTGCACTCCCGTGACGTTCGATCCGATCTGCTTCACGGCCTCGTCGAGTTTTGATTGCGTTCGCCCGTTAACGAAAACGTAAGCGCCCTCCTGCACAAATCGTTTTGCCGTGGCCAGACCGATGCCGCTGTTCCCGCCTGTGATGAGTGCGATCTTTCCGTCAAGTTTTCCCATGAATCCTCCGCGATATAAGAACCGCAGGTTGTAGATGCTTCTGGATGCCATTCGTTGCGCGGTCGGTCTGAAGCGAGTGCGCTACGGCAAGTGAGAGACGTGGGCGCTAATCGGGCCACGTGCATGGTTGCCCCTTCCCGCAGCCCTCCGGGCGAATCGGGCCACACGGTTAGAATGACCCTATGCGTATTCCGCCCTGTTTCGCGTTCATCCTTTTCGGAGTAGTTGCTGTTTTACCGCAGGCCTCTCTCTCGCAAACCGTCGCTCCGGCGCAAACTGTGCTAGCTGGTGCCTCGCCGCAGACCACAACGCAGCCAACCCCGGCTTCGCCAAAAATTACGCCGTCCCAGATCCCAGTTCCCTCCGATGTCGCCGCGCCTCCAGCCGACGCCACGAAAGCAAAGAACGGGCTGGCAACAAAAGTCCTGAAGCCAGGCACCGGTGAGTCTCGCGCCACGAAAGACGACGTCGTCACTGTCAACTACAGTGCATGGACGGCGGACGGAAAGATGTTCGATAGCTCAGTAGTGCGCGGACGGCCAGTTACGCTGCAGGTCAAGCACATGCTTCCGGGCTTCGGTGAAGGCGTGCAGTTAATGGTGGTTGGCGAGAGCCGGCGCATGTGGATTCCGCAATCGCTCGCTTACAAGGGTCAGCAGGGCAAGCCGCAAGGCACCCTGGTCTTCGACGTGACCCTCGTCGATATACCGACGCATGCGCCGGCTGATCTGAAGACGCCACCCGCCGACGCCCAGCGCACCCCGAGTGGTCTGGTTTATCAGGTGTTGCGCCCGGGGACGGGCACCCATCATCCCAGCAAAGCCGACATGGTCACGGTGCACTACACCGGCTGGACCAGGGACGGTCGAATGTTCGACAGCTCGCTAACCCGTGGGACGCCATCCACCTTTCCGCTCGACCGCGTGATACCGGGATGGACCGAAGGCGTGGCGCTGATGGTGGAAGGCGAGAAGGCGCGCTTCTGGGTTCCCGAACGGCTCGCCTACAAAGGCGACTCGGCGCCCTACGGTGACCTGGTGTTCGACATCGAGCTGATCAAGATTCAGTAAGCAGTTGTCGGTTGCCGGTTATCGGTCGCCAGCCCTCGGTTTGATTGCTTTGGTGGTTGTCGTCGAGAGCAGAGGCGCGGGTGTTGCGGGCCGGAGTCGAAGGATCTGCGGTTCGCCAGCAGTAGCGAACAGATCGAAAAGCCGACTCCCTCACCGACTGAATTCGGTTCGTGATGACAAGAACGCAGGAGGTCCCGCCCGACGTGAAAGGCGGGACTCTAGCCCCCCATTTCGTTACTGGCCGCCGATGGCCACGTGCTGGAGAACGGCGTTCTGCACTCGCCTGATCCCGTTCTGGGTGTGCGGTGGCTTCTTCGCGTCGTCTTTGTGAGCCACATAGGTTCCCACGCCGAATCCGATGACCGAGCCGGCGAAAACGTCTGCGGGAAAGTGTTGTCCGCCGGTCACGCGGGTGGTGCTGACGGCGGTGGCAACGCCGTACGCCAGCAGGCGCACCGGCCAGTTGGGATACTCGTGGGCCAAGACCGAGGCAAGAGTCCAGGCGAATGCTGCGTGTCCCGATGGGAACGAGCCGCTGGTCCAGTTGCCCGAAAAGAACTTGCCCTCTCCGGGACCGGTGTAAGGACGCTGCCGCGCCAGGACGGCCTTTAACGCCGCGTAAAGAATGACGCTGTCCACGCTGGCTTCGGCGCTGCGGATGCCGGTCTGCGTCGCGTGCTCGTCGTGGGTGATGAGCCCGGCCACAAAGACGCCGCCTGCCACCGCGCCCAGGCCATAGACTCCGGCGTCTGAGATATCAAGACTCGTGTTGTGCCAGCTGGGCGAAACCTGATACGCAACACTCTCATCATTCGCAATCAAGACGCCGGTCGCACTGAGTACCAAGGCGTCCCACTTCAGCGCGCTCACCGAAAACGGAGACTTGATGATGTGCAGTTCGTCCTCGCCGATCGTCTTTGCAGCGGTGCCCAGCGCCTTTCCGAAGGATTTGTTATTGTCCTGAGCTGCCGATGGAGGGTCAGGGAGCGCGGCGACGGAATTCTCCGTCATTGGAGCAGGGGCGACCCCCGCCGACATCTGTGCATAGGCTGTCGAGCACAATGTAACCGCGAGGACCGCTATCGATATTCCCCGCCGCAAGGGGATGTCGATGTTCGATAAACCATCACATACCGCGGCTGATACTCCAGTCATTTCCCTCTCCGGTGAACCCCGTTGACGTGGTTATTCTCCGCCTTTCGATTCGGTTTTAGGGACCCTCGCCAGGCTTCTGACAGATTTGTAATGGGGCGCTCACGTTTCTAAAGAGTGGGGAAACTGCTACGGCGACAAGCAGCATCTCACGTAGGCGGACTATTCCAGGAGGACAGCTATGAAACTGACAGGAACTCTCTTGCTTGCGTGCGCTCTGGCTACGGGGGTCGCGGTTGCACAGGACAGCACTACCACCCCGGCGACCACGTCATCGCAAAGCACGGCCAAGCAGGACATGAAAGACGCCGGCCATGACACCAAGAACGCAGCCAAAGACGTCGGCCATGCAACCAAGAAGACAACCAAGAAGGTCGTCCACAAGAGCGCTGAGAAGACCGATGAGGGCGCGACCAAAGTCGAGAGCAAAACCTCACCGCAGCAGTAACGAAACTGGCCAAGGGGCAGGTTCACCGGCAGCCTGCCCGTTGTTCACCCTCCCAAGGCAACCCGGAACGAATGAAAACGCGGACCCTCCGCGGCTAAAGCTTAATTGTTTTTGGAGTTATCTACGGACGGCCTGAAGGTCGTCCCCTTCAAAACAGGCTTAATCAGACCTTCCCGGGCTTCCCCGCCATGGGCGACCCATTGTGCGCCATGTCCGCCAGCCTTGTGACGTAGGCCACAGACTGCTGGTAAGTGCCCCCGCAGAATCAGAGGCGGAGGGTACTGTGTTCGACATCGTGGAAGCGCGTCAGTTGGCGCGTGGCATCAAGTTGTTCGTGATCAAGGCGCCCCGGATTGCCCGTAAGCAAAAGCCAGGGCAATTCGTCATCGTGCGGCTGGACGAGTACGGCGAGCGTGTCCCCCTGACCATCGCCGATGCTGATGCCGAGGGCGGTACCGTCACCATCGTCGTGCAAGCCATCGGCAAAACCACCATGCTATTCAGCATGCTGGAGACGGGGGACTCCATCCTCGACATTGTCGGGCCTCTCGGCAAACCCTCAGAGATTGAAAATTTCGGCACGGCGGTCGTGGTCAGTGGCAGTGTAGGCACGGCCATGGCCTATCCCACCGCACGCGAGCTGAAGCGTGCCGGAAATAAAGTCATCTCCATCGTCGGGGCACGCAGTAAGGATCTGATGGTGTTGGAAGACGAAGTTCGCGCCGTCAGCGACGAGACCTACGTAGTCACCGATGACGGCAGCTACGGTGATAAAGGCCTGGTCACCGACAAGCTGAAAGAGCTGGTCGCGGCGGGCAAAGTGGATTACGTGCTTGCCGTCGGTCCGGTGCCCATGATGCGCGCCGTCGCCAATATGACCGCCCCCGCAAAGATCAAAACCATGGTGAGCCTGAACTCCATCATGGTGGACGGCACCGGCATGTGCGGGGGATGCCGGGTGCTGGTCAACAGCAGCAGCCAGTTCGCCTGCGTGGATGGTCCCGAGTTCGATGCCAGCCAGGTGAACTTCGAAATCCTGATGCAGCGCAACAACATGTATCGCGAGCAGGAACGAGAAAGCATCGAACGCCTACAGGCTAACCCGCAGGGAGCGCTGGAGCAGCTTCGCCAGAGAAATCACAAAAACGAATGCGCTGCCGAGGCGGCGGGGGTGAGCCATGAGTGATACGCCGATCAAGATTGTCAGCCACAATCCATTGCCCAACAAAGAACGCGTGAAACTTCCGCGGCAACGGGTGCCGGAGCAGGATCCCCAGGTGCGCGCGCACAACTTCCAGGAAGTGAACCTTGGCTTCCCGGTGGAACAGGCGCGCCAGGAATCGTTGCGCTGCATTGAGTGCAATAAGCCGGGATGCATCGAGAAGTGCCCGGTATCGGTTAATGTACGGGCCGTCATCGACCTGATTCTGGCCGAGGATTACCTGGGCGCGGCGTCGAAGGTGCGCGAAGACAATGCGCTGCCCGCCATTACCGGCCGGGTATGCCCGGTGGAAGACCAGTGCGAATCCGGCTGTGTGCTCGGCAAGAAGGGCGAGTCGGTCGGCATCGCTTACCTGGAGCGTTTCGTCGCCGATTGGGAGCGCGAGTCCGGGCAGTTTGGTTCGCCTGTAACCGCGCCGAAGACCGGCAAGAAAGTTGGACTCATCGGCAGCGGCCCAGCTAGCCTGGCCTGCGCCGGCGATCTGATCCAGATGGGACATGACGTCCACGTCTTCGAGGCGCTGCATGAGCTCGGTGGAGTGCTGGTGTATGGCATCCCTGAATTTCGCCTGCCCAAGGACATTGTGCGGCATGAAATCGACGTCCTGCGGCGTCGCGGCGTGGTCTTCGAGACCAACGTCGTGGTCGGCAAGACAGTAACCATCGACGAGCTGATGCAGGATGAAGGTTTCGATGCGATGTTCATCGCCACCGGGGCAGGACTGCCGCGCTTCCTCAACGTTCCCGGCGAGCACTTCAACGGCGTCTATTCCGCCAATGAATTCCTTACCCGCGTGAACCTGATGCGCTCCTACCGTTTCCCCGAGTTCGACGAGCCGCTGTATCCCTGCAAGGACCGCGACGTCATCGTGGTCGGCGGTGGCAACACGGCCATGGATGCGGTGCGCAGTTCCCTACGTCTGGGCGCGAAGACCGCCAGCATCTTCTATCGCCGCACCCTCACTGAGATGCCGGCGCGCGTGGAAGAAGTTCATCACGCCAAGGACGAAGGCGTCCACTTCGAGATGCTGGTGAATCCGGTGGAGTTCCTCGCCGATGAGAAAGGCAATCTAACCGCAGTCAAGTGCATCCGGCAGGAACTGGGCGAACCCGACGAGTCGGGCCGGCGTAGTCCGGTCGCGATCAAAGGTTCGGAATTCGTGACCCCGTGTTCGGTCGCGATTATCGCGGCGGGCACGTCGGCGAATCCGCTGATTCAGTCGACAACGCCTGGACTGGCTACCACGAAGCGCGGTTATATCTCGGCCGATGACACGCTAGCGACATCGAAGCCGGGAGTCTTTGCCGGAGGCGATATCGTAACCGGCGGAGCTACGGTGATCCTGGCGATGGGCGCAGGACGCAAGGCCGCGAAGTCGATCGATGCGTATCTCAAGAGCACGATGCAGAGCACTAACTGAAGCAGTAACGGCGACCCAAACTTGGGCTCTCTAATGAATTGCGGTCTGGGAGACAATCTTCCAGACCGTATTTATTTGCTGCCATAGAGAACGTTTCGCGAGCATTCCACGTATCGCTTCAGCGATTCGCAGCCGATTGTCCGGTAGCGCACAAAACCTGCCATCGCGGGCCTTGATACTGAGCGCCGCGCGGATGCAAAATGGCTGGTCGATTTCCTGATCCTCTCCGCTAATCCACGAGATGAAAATCGACTGCATCCCCGATCCACCGTCCGGACATGATCGCCGGGCCAGAGAATCGGGATGGGCGCGGCTTCGTCTGGGTTCGATCCCATTCCAAACTAGGAGCAGTTCTTTTCATGCATTTCACGCAACATCGAAATCGATTTGTCACTGTAATTTTTCGTGCACTAAGCATGGCCGTCTTGGGGGCCGGCATCGTTACGCTCATGTCGGGCCTTAGCGCTCCGGCTGCGGCTCAAAGCTACCAGGTACTTCACAACTTCACCGGCGGCGGCGATGGCGGCTCACCTCCCTTCACGCTGGAGATGGATCGCGGCGGACATCTCTACGGCACTGCCAGCCAAGGTGGCCAGAACGGTTCAGGCGTGGTTTTCAAGTTCAGCCACAGTAATTCCGGCTGGGTGCTGCTGCCCCTGTACAACTTCAGCGGGCAAGAAGGGCAGCCGGGCTACGGCCTCACCATCGCAGCAGACGGCAGCATCTACACCACCGCGTCGTACAACTCGGTCTTCGGCGGAGCTTGCGGAACCGCGATGAACCTGAAGCCGCCTGCGTCGGCGCCGAGGTCGGTGCTAACACCGTGGAGCGAGACCGTCCTGCGCACTTACGTCAAACGCGAAGAAGGCTGCCCGACCGGCAATGTCGTGCTCGATCAGGCAGGCAACGTGTATGGAGCCACGCAGAGCGGCGGAGCCAATGGCTGGGGCTCGATTTATGAGCTGAGCCCGTCGCCCTCGGGCTGGACGGAAACCATCCTGTACAGCTTCCAGGGAGAGAATGACGGCGGCAATCCTTATGCCGGGCTGATCTTCGATAACGCCGGCAACCTGTACGGCACGGCGCACTCCAAGGGCGCGAATGGCTGGGGAACGGTGTATGAGCTGAGTCCTTCCGGATCGAGTTGGACGTTCAAAGTGCTGTACGCCTTTCAGGGCGGCAACGATGGCGCGTACCCGGTGGCGGGCGTAATCTTCGACAACGCCGGGAACCTGTACGGGGCTACCACGCAGAACGGAATCGATGGCGGAGGCACGGTCTTCGAGTTGTCGCCGGCTGGCGGCTCGTGGAATTTCAGCGTGCTCGCCAACTTCACCGGTACGGATGGACCTGTTGCCTCGCTCACCTTTGACACATCCGGCAACCTCTACGGCACAACTTTCATGGACGATGCGGCTGGCTACGGATCGGTGTTTAAGCTGACGCCATCCGGAAATGGTTGGACCAACGCCGACCTGCACGACTTCAGCGGCGGCAGCGATGGCGGCTATCCGGGAGGCGGCGTGACTGTCGACGCCAACGGCAACCTGTACGGAACCGCAGTGCTGGGCGGAGCTAACGGGTTCGGCGTGATCTGGGAAATAACCCAGTAGATCAAGCACTGTCGTAGTAAGGTTCCAAATCGTTAACCAACAACAAAAGGGCACGCCGCGAAGCGTGCCCTGATCTTTCCCACGAACTATCCCTGCGCATCCCGGGGGCTAAAGCCCCTCCGCACTTACAGCAGCTTTGACGCGGCGCTGAAGCGCCGCACTACCCGTACGCCGAAGCCATGATGTCCGGACCTGGATAGCGCCGCTCTATCCGCAACGCGGTTGTTCAGCGCTTCCAGCAGGCCCGAATGCCGAAAGCTAAGAGCTGACGGCTAAGAGCCAACGGCCGCCTTTCCTACATCCCCGGCAGCTTCATCCCGGCCAGCCGTTTTGCGAAGCTCGGCTTGCCCATGGTCTTGAACATCTTGCGCATTTGGGCGTACTGCTTCAGCAGGTTGTTCACTTCCTGCACGCTGGTTCCCGAGCCGCGAGCAATACGCTTGCGACGGCTACCATTGATGACGTCGTGATGCTCGCGCTCGTACGAAGTCATCGAGTTAATGATGGCCTCCACGCGATTGAGCTGCTTCTCGTCAACTTTGTCGGCCGCCTGCTGCATGTTCGCGAAGGGCCCGATCTTCGGCATCATGCCCATGATGCTCTGGATGGATCCCAGCTTCTTCACCTGCCGCAACTGGCCGCGAAAATCCTCCAGCGAGAAGCCGTCGCTGCTGAGCGCCTTGCGGGCAAACTCTTCGGACTTGCTCTTGTCGAGCTTGGCTTCAGCCTTCTCGATTAGCGACAGGATGTCGCCCATACCGAGAATGCGGCCGACAATGCGGTCGGGATGAAACGGCTCCAACGCATCGTACTTTTCGCCGATACCGATGAACTTGATGGGCTGCCCGGTCACATTGCGGATCGAGAGCGCCGCGCCACCTCGCGCATCACCGTCCATCTTGGTAAGCACCACGCCGGTAAGCGCCAGCTTCTTGTGAAATTCATCGGCCGAGCGCACTGCGTCCTGGCCGGTCATGGAGTCGGCGACGAAGAGGATTTCCTGCGGATTCAGGATCTTCTTCAGCGACTGCATCTCGTCCATCAACTGCTCGTCGATGTGCAAGCGGCCCGCGGTGTCAACGATGAGCACGTCGCAGGCATTGTTGATGGCCTCGCGCCGCGCTTCTTTCACCAGGCGTTCGACGGTCGCAGTGTTCGACTCCTCGACCTTGCCCTCGTACAGGCTCGCCTTGATAGCATTGGCAACAACCTTCAACTGCTCGCGCGCCGCCGGACGATAGACGTCGACGGAAACCAGCATGGGGCGATGGCCGCCTTGCTTGAGCCAGTGCGCCAGCTTGCCGGAAGTTGTGGTCTTGCCGGAGCCTTGCAGGCCCGCCATCAGCACCACGGTTGGCGGCTGTGAGGCGAACTTCAGCTTGGCGGTGTCTTTGCCGAGGAGGTTGACCAGTTCGTCGCGAACGATCTTGATGACCTGCTCGCCCGGCGACAGCGAGGTAAGCACTTCCTGGCCGACCGCCTTCTCCCGAATATGCTCGACTAGTTCTTTGACGACCTGGAAATTGACGTCGGCTTCCAGCAGCGCCATGCGGATTTCTTTCAGCGCCTCGCCGATATTTTCTTCGGTCAGCGTGCCTTGTCCGCGCAGGTTCTTAAAGGCGCGCTGCAACTTATCTGTTAAGTTCTCAAACATTGTATGGAGTCCAAACTGGCTGGATGGGCGGAAGTGTCACTGGTCCGCCCAGATACCTAGACAAGAGAATACCATGCAGCCGTGGCTGATCCGGCAAGCGCCGGTGATGTTCGGCTATTCTTTGGCTTCGGCGACGGGGCGATAAACTTCAGCCGCCGCCAGCACCGTGTTGCAGTGGATGCTTACGGTGTCTTCCACGCGATTGGCGTATCCGCCCGCATAGGTAACCATGACAGGAATGTTGCGCGTGCGTGCCGCCCGGAATACCAACTCGTCGCGTTCCTTCAATCCGTCAATCGACAAATTGAGACCGCCTAACTGGTCGTCACGAAACGGATCGGCGCCGGCTACATAGCAGATTAATTCGGGATCAAACTGGCGCAAGCCTGAACTCAAGGCGTTATCCAGCCAGGCAAGATATTCCTGGTCGCCGCATCCATCGGGCAAATTCACGTCGATCGACGACTCCGGCTTAACAAAGGGATAGTTGTTTTCCTGATGCAGCGAAATCGTAAACACATCCTTGCAAGGCCCCTGCATCAACGTGGGCCGCTGACCCACGATTGTTCCCGTCTGCGATGGCAGCGTGCCGGCTTTGGCACTCGCGCTGCCGAAGATGAACGCAGTTCCGTTCCCCTGGTGCACATCGCAATCGACCGTCATGGCGCGCCGGATGCGGCCTCGCTTCTGCATGGCACGAATCGCCACCGCGAAATCGTTGATCATGCAGAAACCTTCGCCGTGATCCGGAAAGGCGTGATGAAAGCCGCCGCCGATGTTCACGCATACCCCGTCTTCCAGCGCGCGCTCCGCTGCCAGAATCGAGCCTCCTGTGTGCAGCATGAAGGCGTCCACCGCCTGGGGTGAATACGGAATCTCCATCTGGAGCTCTTCGCGGACGGTCAGGCTGCCTTCCATCAGTTTGTTCACGTAGTGCGGCGAGTGCACCAGCATGACGTCGGCCTCGCTGGCCGGCTCCGGAAGCAGGAAGTCGCTGTCATCCGCTGCCTGCTGTTGCAGCAAACGCTCGCGAATCAAACGGTATTTGTCGGCACGGAAGACGTGTTCGCCGATGGGCAGGAAGTACTTCTCGCTGTAAACCAGCTTAAAGGGCAACATGGGGCCGTACGTTCAGAAGGCGCTAGCTTCAGGTCTCAAACATTTGATTCTAGAACGCTAACAGCAAACTACCAACCATATTCGTTGACCTTTTGGCGGGAGGACGCTCCCCAGGGAGTAGCGTCACATTTTCATTTAAGATGGCGCAGCATGGCTTCCGCCGTTCAACTCGCATCCTGGCGCCGTGTCGCACGCTATAACCGGCTGGCAACCACAGGCGGCGTGCTGGTGATCGTGTTTCTGATCTGCGCCTTGTTCGCGCCCTGGATCGCCCCGCAAGATCCTGCGCGCATCGACCTGCCCGCACGGCTGATGGCGCCCTCCGCATCGCATTGGTTCGGCACCGACGAATTGGGACGTGACATTCTTTCGCGCATCATTTGGGGGGCGCGGCTATCCATGCTGGTTGGCGGATGTGTGGTGGCCGCCTCGCTGACTCTGGGACTCATGTTCGGCTCGATCGCGGGATACTACGGCGGTATAACCGACCGCATCCTGAACGTCGTGGTGATGAACGCGTTCATGTCGTTTCCCGGAATCCTGCTGGCGATTGCTTTCGTCGCGTTTCTCGGTCCGGGAATTTTCAACCTGATTCTTGCGCTCTCTATCGGTGGCTGGGTAGGCTATGCGCGACTGGTGCGCGCCCAAGTGCTTGCGGTGCGTGAGCGTGAGTTCGTCGAAGCCGCCCGCGCTTTGGGAGCGAGCGATTTCCGCATCATCACCCGTCACGTAGTGCCGAACATCATTCAGCCGGTGATCGTGCAGGCGGCCATCGGCATGGCCGGAGCTATCCTGGCCGAGGCGACGATGAGCTTCCTGGGGTTAGGGATTCCACCACCCGCCGCAAGTTGGGGATCGATGCTGAACGACGCCCGCTCGCACCTGTTCGACTCTCCGCACCTGGTGCTCTTCCCGGCTGCTGCGGTGATGCTGGCCGTGCTGTCGTTTAACTTTATCGGCGACGGGCTGCGCGATTATCTCGATCCACGGTCGCGCATTGAAGTGGGACTTTAGCGGACGTTGATGCGCACGCTAAACGTCTTCACCGGCGGGACGTTGTACTCCCAGGAGCGGCGATAAATGACGGTCAGGTTTCCCATCCCCACGGAGTTCGCGCCGAAGCGCAGCACCTGGGTTCCGCTGGAGCCAACCATCTGGCCGGAGTGCGATTTCTGCACGAACGAGGTTTTGTGCAGCTTCAGCGGCGATGGGTCGCCGGCAACTGCCCAGCTGTAACCGGTCGACGGATTGCTTGGCAGCTTTACGATCAGGGTGCCACCCGAAGTAAGGTCAACGTCGGTGCCATTATCACGGTCCGTGAGGGTAACAGTCGAGATTGCGGACTTCGTTGGAGAGCCTGGAGGCGACTGTGCAGCTTGGGCGGCAACCGCCGTTGCGAAACACAGGATAGCCACGAGTGCCAGGCACATCCGATGCATAAGCTCCTCCGCGAGTGATGGCTGGCGACGAGATTGCTCGTTCAGGACAGAATTGTCAATGCGGGGGCTGGTGGAAGACCAGCAGCAGCCACTGCCACGGGACTTCAGCCCTCGACGCCGGCGCTCGGTCGGAGCAACTAGCAGCATCTTTCCAGAGTCTTACCTTAGGTCAATGAGGACACACGGACGATGACGGCGGCGATTGGCCACACACTTTCGCACTGGCACATCGTCGTCGCCTGGCTCATCTTCCTTGCCAGTTACCTGGTCTTCGCCATTGGCCGGCTTCCCGGCACCAAAATTGATCGCCCGGCCATGGCGGTGATCGGCGCCGTCCTGATGTTCGTCTTCGGCGTGCTCACACCCGAGCCGGCGGTCGAGAGCATCGACTTCACCACACTCGTACTGCTCTTCTCGATGATGCTGATCGTCGCCAGCCTGCATCTGTCAGGTTTTTTTGAGTGGATCACGCGGTTGGCGATCGAACATCTCGGCCCTCAACAGTTATTGCCCGGCATCATCTTTATCAGCGGAATTCTGTCCGCCTTTCTGGTCAACGACATCGTGTGCCTGGTGATGGCGCCACTCATTCTTGGCCTGTGCAAGCGCATGAGACTACGCCCCGTCCCATACTTGCTGGCGCTGGCGACAGCTTCGAATATCGGCAGCACAGCGTCTATAACCGGGAATCCACAGAACATTCTGATCGGCTCGATCTCCGGCATCTCGTATCGTGATTTTCTGGCCCATCTCGGACCGGTCGCGCTGCTCGGTTTGTTTGTGGATTGGGCGCTGCTGCACTGGATCCACCTGCGAAACGGCGGCACGGAGCAGTCTCAGCCTGCTGCCGAAGAAAGTCGCCAAAATAGCGAACCCGACATGCACCCGGGCTGGCCAGTTGCCGTCACATTGGGCGTCCTTCTTGGATTTCTTCTGGGATACCCTCCAGCGTTGGTAGCCGCTACCGGGGGAGGGCTGCTGCTGGTGCAGCGGCGACAGTCTCCCAAAGCGATTTACAGCGATGTCGATTGGTCGCTGCTGATGTTGTTCCTGGGATTGTTCCTGATTATCGGCGGCGCCGGGCAAGCCGGAATCACGCAGCAATTGTTAAGCGCGGCGGAACACCTCAACCTGCATAACGCTGTAATCTTCACGGCAGTCGTGACCGTGCTCTCCAACATCGTGAGCAATGTGCCGGCCGTGATGCTGTTGAAGGGCTTAGTACCGCAGTTCCATGATCCGCATGCCGCCTGGCTGTTGCTGGCGATGAGCAGCACGCTGGCGGGCAATCTCACCATCACCGGGTCGGTCGCCAACATCATCGTTGTGGAGAAGGCTCGCCGCGAGGCACATATCGGCTTCCTCGAGTACATGAAAGTCGGCGTGCCGGTGACGGTACTGACCCTGGGGATTGGCTTGTTGTGGCTGCTGTACGTGCGGTACTGAGACGGCGCTAGACCAAAAGCGGGTTCGCCCTCCAACAACAAAGGGAGGAGCCTAAGCTCCTCCCTGGCAGGAGGCGACGACATACGACCAAGGAGACTTATTCGGAGTAGGGTTTCCAGGTACCGTTGTCAGCTTCGCTGACCACTACGCCCGTCTTTACCGGCGGGGCAGTGAAGAAATCAACTCCGTAGGATTTGATCAGCGTCGCGCGGTCCCAGCTGGTAAAGCTCTCTACCAGCGATCCGGAAGCCTCGAATTCCTGTCCCAGCCGATTGGGGTTCCACTTCCAGGTGTACTGTACCTGCGCCAGATGCGGCTTCACCATCTTGACGGAATCCACTGACACCAGTTCACGCACCGCCAGCGGAACCAGGTACGAGGTGGTTCCGTCCGCATTGTGGTTTTTCTGAACGCCGGTTATGGAGCTGAGCAGCTTGGTTCCCGCGTCGGTCAGCGTGACGATAACAGTAGTGGGCCCCTTCGGCTTGGTGGTGATGATTCCGGCCTTCGCCAGCAGCTTGTAATGCGGATCATGCGGCTTTTCGTCGACGCTCTCTACCACTGTGCCGGTGCTGAAATGGACGGTGGCCGCCCCTTGCGACTCCAGTATCTGATTCACCGTCGCGGTCGCAGTGGGGCCGGACAGAACGTCGCGGGCGTTCTTCACGAAGTAGAAAATGGTGCCACCGACCACCAGAATCAGGCCCGCAATCAGGACCAGCGGGAACAGGTTGAGCGATTTTCCCTCCATCGCGATTTCCGCGGCGAAGAGTTCCGGCTCATTGTAGGTTGGGGTAACCAGCTGGGGCTTGGGTTCTTCAGCTTTCGGTTCGATTGTGGTCGGCATAGTCTCACCTCCGTGGCAACGGGCTGCCAGCCGCGCTTACCGGATTGCCGAGACTCGACCGGGATTCGTGGGCGTTGCTACGCCGCGCTGAGGGCAGCCGCGAACATCTCCAGTATGAACTTTATCGACCAAGACGCAGTGAGCATCATCACTCGCCGGTGTGAGGAGTGAACAGCGGAAAAGCAGGGGATAGGGGATAGTGGATGGTGGATAGTTGAGATTTCTGAGAGATCGATATGGCCGCGCAAACGACGAAATTGAGCAGCTATCGAGAGCTTATCGTCTGGCAAAAAGCCATTGAGATGGTTAGTGACGTTTATCGAATCACTCGCAGCTTCCCGCGCAATGAAATGTTTGGGCTCACAGCTCAAATGCGTAGGTCCGCGGTTTCGGTTCCCAGCAACATTCCCGAGGGGCAAGGCCGGGCCACGCGGGGTGAATTCATCCAATTTCTATGCAACGCGCGCGGGTCTCTATTCGAATTGGAAACTCAGCTCGCCATCGCGTCCACCTTGAAATACCTGGAGCCAAACGTCGCGAGAGAACTGACCGCGAAAGCCACAGAAGTCGCCCGCATCCTAAATGGCCTTCTGACATCGCTAAATATTGCCGCGAGAAAATCTACCAGGCCGTAACTATCCACTATCCACCATCCACGATCCACTACCCACTGTTTTGCAGCACCAAACACGAGTACGTCTTCACCACCAGCCAAACCCTGCCGCCCGTTTCGAGCTTGAGCGACTCGCAGCCTGCCGGCGTGAGATGCACCTC
This sequence comes from uncultured Acidobacteriaceae bacterium, assembly GCA_963769235.1. Lineage (GTDB taxonomy): Bacteria > Acidobacteriota > Terriglobia > Terriglobales > Acidobacteriaceae > Bog-257. Next base: position 598,134 of record CAVYKW010000003.1, read on the forward strand.
GAATTCGACGCCACAATCGACTCGGGCAATCACCATCGCATCGCGCTGCTGCAACGAAGCCACGATGCCAGGGAGGATATTTCGCGCGCTCAATCCCACGGGCCTGGATGAAGCCAGCATGATATCGCCCGCACGAATGCCGACACGCAGCGGACTAGAGCTATCGACCCGCGTGAGCGGCACTTCGAGATCAACACTGGATGCGGCGAGCCGACATGTCATCGTTCCCTGCTCGGGATGCGCCGCGATGAGCGAGCAGTCAAAGATGTTCTCGAATCCCGCCAGCTGCGCCACCGTCTCTGATTGCGGACGCTGCAGGACCTCATGTGGCGAACCGGTAGCGACGACCTTCCCGGCGTCGAGCGCAATGACGTTCTCGCCGACCGCGAAAACCTCTTCCCGCTGATGCGTAACGTAGAGAACCGGAATTCTTCGCTCGCGGTTCCAGGCCCGCAGGTCGTCGACGATTTGCGACTTGGTGGTAGCGTCGAGGGCAGTGAGAGGCTCGTCGAGCAGCAGGAGTCGAGGCTGCGTCACCAGCGTACGCGCCAGAGCGACCCGCTGACGCTCACCACCGGAAATCTCACGCGGCCGTCTCTGAGCCAACGGGGCAATGCGAAACGACTCCAGAATTTCGCGGCAACGAGTCTCCCGTTCGGCACGGTCTAACGCCGACAAGCCGTACTCCACGTTCTGCTGAACCGTGAGGTGAGGAAATAACGCCAACGACTGCATCAGGTATCCGACGTTTCGCCGACTCGGCTGAAGATTGACTCCGGACATGGAGTCGAACAGCACATGGTTGCCAACAGCGATGTGGCCCTCGGCGGGCACCTGCAACCCGGCGATGCAATCCAGTAGCGTCGTCTTGCCGGCTCCGGATGGCCCAAACAGAATGGTGAAACCTGGTGCAGCCGCAAACTCGACATCGAGGGTGAACGTCGACCCTTGCTCCTGCGCCGCGCCCGTATGAACGCGCACGCTCAATTGCTCGGGTTGTAGCGACTCCGCGGCACTCATCATTTCCAATCCCAGACATGCCAGGCCGCATTCCGACGCAAGCCGTACAACATCGCCAGTAACGCGAAGCAGAGGATGAGCAAGAGCAGCGCCGTGCGGTTGGCGGCAGCGTAGTCGAGTGCTTCGACCTGGTCGAAGATGAGGATGGAGATGGTTCGAGTCGCGCCGGGAATGTTGCCGCCGATCATCAGCACCACGCCGAATTCGCCCAGGGTGTGCGCGAAGCTCAAGACAAAGCCGGTAAGCACGCCGGGCAGTCCCAGAGGCAGCACGATGCGCCAAAACGTGCGCCAGCGCGAGGCTCCCAGTAGAGCCGAGGCGTCCAGCAACCGTCGATCAACCGAAGCAAAAGCCACCGACATCGGATGGACAGCAAACGGCAGGCTGTAGAGGACAGAACCCACGACAAGTCCCGAAAACGTGAACGCCAGGCCATGCCCGGTCATCGACTGGTACCAGCGCCCAACCGGGCTTAGCGGCCCAATCGCAACCAGAACATAAAAGCCAAGCACGGTCGGGGGCAGCACGATGGGCAACGAGACGATAGCTTCCACGAGAAACTTCCAGCGACGCCGTGAGAACGCTATCCAATACGCCAGCGGGATGCCCACAGCTAACAATATGGCCGATACCACCAGAGCCAGCCGCAGCGTCAAGGTTAGTGCTTGCAGGATCATTTGTGTGGCGGAACCGCGAAGCCGTATTGTTCCAGAATGGCTGCGCCCGGGGCAGAACCAATGAAGTCGATGAAGGCTTGCGCTGTCGGTTTGTGCTTGGATGACGACAGGATACCCACGACCTGCTGAATCTCAGGATAGCTGCCCGGCGGCAGTTCCCAGTACTTGCCGGTGTTTTTCATCGCAGCCGACTTCGCCAGAGATAGTGCAATCAAGCCCGATTGGGCATTGCCTGACTGCACGAACTGCGCTGTCTGGCTGATGTTTTCACCCATCACCAACTTGCTCGCCAGCTTGTCCCACAGGCCGTAATGCTGAAGCGCAGCCATAGCCGCTTTGCCATACGGCGCGTGTTGCGGATTGGCAATGGCGATTCGGTGAACCGCAGGCTGCATCAGCAAATCCATCTTCAACTTCTGCGGATCGACCGGTGAACTTATCGGCACCCAGAGCACGAGGTGTCCGATAGCATAAGTACGAACGGAAGCGGCGTCCACAAGTTTGGCTTCGGCCAGTTTTTTTGGGTAGTCGGCGTCTGCCGAAAAAAACACGTCGAAGGGAGCGCCGCTTTGAATCTGCGAATAGAAATTGCCGGACGCACCGAAGGACAAGTTCACTTTGTTTCCCGTCTTATGCTCGAACCGCGAGGCCAATTCCTTCAACGCGTAGTTAAGATCGGCAGCAGCAGCGACAGTAATTTCGTCAGCGCTGGCAGACGAGAGAAACGCGAAGCACAAAATCAGGAGCAGGATTTGTTTCATGGTGTTGCGATCAAAGGCGTTGCACTCAATTCGTTATCAGCTTACATGAAACCGCGAAAACACCGCGATTCTAGGCGATTCGAGTTTCTTGTATGACCTGCGGATCAAAACAGAACTTTGGAACTTTTCACTGGTGTCGAGACTCTTATCATCGTGGGAAAAATGTATAGCCTGTACCACGAAATGGCTATTAACCGAAGGTCGCTTTGTGCTTTCTCGCTTGACCCTTTCCGGCTTTTCTGTAAAAGTAAGCGAGCGTGAAACTTGGTGGGTATCTGGCCATGCAGTCCGTTTATCCCACGATAGAGTTCGATCGATCCAAGCTGATGATACGTATTGAGGTCACACTCAACGCTGATTCCACCGCCATCAGTCCGGTGGTGGAAGGCATTATGGAGATGGCGCGCAGGCTCGAATGCGCTGCCGGTAAAGAGTTTGAGATCGAGACCTCACTGCGGGAAGCCCTCGCCAACGCCATTGTTCATGGCTGCAAGAACGACCCCACAAAGAAAGTTCAGTGCTGTGTAGGTTGCGACGAAGAGCGCGGCATGCTCATCGTGGTGCGCGATCCGGGCGTAGGATTCGATCCCTTTGCCGTTCCCGATCCCTGCAACGGCGAAAACGTGTACTCCAACCACGGGCGGGGAATCTATCTGATTAACCAGTTGATGGATGAGGTGAAGTTCGAACGCAACGGCACCGAAATCCACATGCGCAAGTATTAGAGAAACTCCGCAAACGAACAACCGGTAGAGCGGCGCTTCAGCGACGCGTCCAAACTGCTGTAAATAAAACAGGGCTTCAGCCCGGGATCATCGCAGGCCTAGTCAGAGTTTCCTAACTTCAGCCGACTCCAACCGTTAAAGGCCGACTACTCTGTCTGGAAGTACTGCGCCATGGTGCGGAACTTCTTGTAGCGGGCGTCGAGCAGATCCTGGGTCGACAACTTCTCCAGCTCCGCAAGATTTTTTTCCAGAACATCCGCCAGAGAGTTGGCAGCCGCATCGTGGTCATGATGCGCCCCGCCGGGGGGCTCCGGAATCACTTCGTCGCAGATGCCCATCTCCAGGTTATCTTTGGCGGTGATGCGCAAGGCCTGCGCGGCTACATCTTTCTTGGCCGAGTCGCGCCACATAATGGAAGCGCAGCCTTCCGGCGAGATCACGGAATAGATACTGTTTTCCATCATTAACACACGGTCGGCGACGGCAATCGCCAGTGCGCCACCGCTTCCGCCTTCTCCAGTGATGATGGCGATGAACGGAACCTGCAACCGTGCCATTTCACGAAGATTGTGCGCGATGGCTTCTGCTTGACCGCGCTCCTCCGCACCCAAGCCGGGATAGGCGCCGACAACGTCAATGAGCGAAATAATGGGCCGCCGCCATTTCTCGGCAAATTTCATCGCACGCAAGGCTTTGCGATAGCCCTCGGGATTGGGTTGACCGAAGTTGCGGTGCACGCGTTGCTTGGTGTCGCGTCCCTTCTGGGTTCCCAGCACCAACACTTCCCGGCCGCGAAAGCGCGCCATGCCGCAGACCATGGCAGCATCGTCGCCAAAACCGCGGTCGCCATGAATCTCGCTGAAGTCGGGGAAGATGCGTTCGATGTAGTCCAGGGGATAAGGGCGGTTAGCATGGCGCGCCATCTCGGTGCGCTCCCATGCGGTCAGCTGTCCGGCCATCTGCCGGCGAAGCGCTTCGACCCGGTCATGCAGCGCCTGCAACTGCTTCTGAGCTTGCTGATTATCGCCGGCAGCTCCTTGCAGCTGCTCAATCTGGGTCTCGATGTGTTGCAATTCGTCTTGCGCTTTTGAGGCAGCTTCCATATTGGGATCGTTACCTTTGTGAGCGGCCCAGTACATGGCTTCGGCCGCGTACATCCAGAAGTCCAGTGCGGACAACAGTCCCGACTGCTGAGGCGTGAGCTCCGGTTCGTTGGCCACGGTTGGGTGGTCGAGACCCGGCAACATCAATCGATCACGCGAACGCTTCCGCGGCCACACAACTCTTCCACGCGATTGATGAACGCCCGGTCCGGCAAGACATTATAGCCTTCCGCTTCCATGACGACGGTAAAGTCGCCCTTGCGCTCCAGATCGAAGAGCACCCGCGCATCGCCCTTGCGCTCCTGGCAGACGGTATGAAGCTCGTCGATGGTTGTGCCGGTAGCAGTTTCCAAAGCCACTTTGATGCGCAAATGGCTAGGCAACTTGGGCTTCGCTTCTTCCAAGGGCGTGATGTCGCCAATCATCAGCTTGGGGTTCGATCCTTCCTCTACACGAACGCCGCCCTTCACCAGCACAGGCACAGTGAGCTTCAACTTTTCCGCCAGACGACGATATGGGTCGGCGAAACACAACACATCGACGGAGCCGTTCATGTCCTCGAGCTGGCCCTGCGCATAGAGGTCACCCTTCTTCGACTTGGCGACCCGAATTCCCTTGAGAATTCCTCCGGTCAAAATCTCGTCCCGACCGGTGGACGATTTCAAATCGCAGATTTCCGAAGTAGTGAGCGCATGAAAATCCTGAAGCTTTTCCTGGTACTTCTCCAGCGGATGTCCGGTGATGAAGAAGCCCAGTATCTCTTTCTCATTGGCCAGGCGCTGGTGCTCATCCCAGTCGGGAATATTCGGCAGCGGCTTTTCCGTGACATGCGACTCTTCGTCCTGCTGGAAAACTCCGAAGAGCCCATGCTGGCCGAGCGCAGCGTCCTTTTGCGCTTTCTGCGCCTGTTCCATGGCGGTGTCGATCACGGCCATCAACTGGGCGCGACGCCCCATGGCATCCATGGCGCCGCTCTTGATCAGCGACTCCACCACGCGTTTGTTGAGCAGATGCAGATCGACTTTTTCACAGAACTCGAAGACTGACTTAAAAGCGCCCGACTGTTTGCGGGCTTTGACGATCGATTCGATAGCGTTGTGTCCGACGTTCTTGACCGCAGCCAGACCAAAGCGAATCGCCTCGCCATGCGGCGTAAAGTAGGCGTCGCTGACATTGACGTCGGGAGGCTCAACCGCAATGCCCATCTCGCGACATTCGTTGATGTACTTCACCACATCGTCGGTGCTGCCGGATACCGAGGTCAGCAACGCAGCCATGAACTCGACCGGATACTTTGTCTTGAGATAGGCCGTCTGATAAGCCAGCAGCGCATAGGCCGCCGAGTGAGACTTGTTGAAGCCGTATCCTGCGAACTGCTCCATGAGATCGAAAATCTTTTCGACCTTCTTCGCCGGGAAGCGGAGATCGCTCGCGCCCTTGACGAACCGCTCGCGCTGCTTAGCCATGGCCTCTGGATCTTTCTTTCCCATGGCGCGGCGTAGCAGGTCGGCTTCTCCCAGTGAGTATCCGGCCAGACGATTGGCGATCTGCATCACCTGTTCCTGGTAAACGATCACGCCCAGCGTCTCTTTCAGCATCGTTTCCAGTTCGGGCAGTTCGTACTCAATTTTCTTACGGCCCCACTTGCGTTCGATGAAGTCTTCGATCATGCCGCCCTGGATCGGACCTGGGCGATAGAGCGCGTTCAAGGCCGTAAGATCTTCGACCGCCGTCGGTTTGTAACGACGCAACACGTCGCGCATGCCGTGCGATTCAAACTGGAAGACACCGGAAGTCAGGCCGGTGTGGAAGACGCGTTCATACGTCTCTTTGTCGTCGAGCGCCAGCGTCTGCAAATCGAGCCGTTCGCCACGTGTCTGTTCGATCAGACGCAAAGCGTCATCGATAATCGTCAGCGTGGTGAGCCCGAGGAAGTCCATCTTCAGCAGGCCGAGTTTTTCCACCGCCTTCATGTCATAGGCGGTCACGATTTCGTCGTTCTTGGTGCGATGCAGCGGCACCAGGTCAGTCAACGGCTGGGGCGAGATGACGACGCCGGCCGCGTGCACGCCCGAGTTCCGCACCAGGCCTTCCAGTTTCTTGGCCGTGTCGATCAGTTCCCTGGTCTGCGGCTCGGTCTCGTACGCGGTCGCGAGGGCCGGCGAATCCTTCAGCGCCTGATCGATGGTGATGTTCAGCGTCGGAGGCACCATCTTCACGATGCGATCGACGTCGGCGTAGGGAATATCCATGGCGCGGCCGGAATCTTTCATCGCAGCCTTGGTGGCCATGGTGCCGAAGGTGATGATCTGCGCTACCTGGTCGCGCCCGTACTTGCGCGTAACGTACTCGATCACCTCGCCACGCCGGTTCATGCAGAAGTCGATATCGATATCGGGCAGGCTGACGCGCTCGGGATTCAGGAAGCGCTCAAACAGCAGCTCGTTTTGCAGCGGATCAATATCGGTAATCCCCAGCGCGTAGGCGACAAACGATCCTGCCGCTGATCCGCGACCCGGGCCAACCGGGATGTTGCGCTCCTTGGCGTAGCGGATGAAGTCCCACACGATGAGGAAGTAGCCGGAGAATTGCATCTGGCGGATGATGCCGATCTCGCGCGCCAGCCGGGCCTCGTAATCTTCCAGCGAATGCTTCAACCGTCCCTGCGCCTGCATCTCGCGAAGCAGGGTCAGCCGCTTGGCGAAACCTTCGCGGGCTACGTGCTCGAAGTAATCGGGCAGCGTGTAGCCGGCGGGTACCTCGAATTGCGGAAACGGGTCGTGGACCTTTTCCAGCCGAACATTGCAGCGTTCGGCGATCTCTATTGTGCGCGAGAGAGCTCGCTCATAGCCGTTGAAGACCTGCGCCATCTGGGCGGCGCTCTTCACGAAAAACTGATTGCCGTGAAACTTCAGCCGGTTGGTATCATTGATCGACTTGCCGGTCTGAATGCAGACCATCACGTCCTGCGCGTGCGAATCGTCCTCGCACAGGTAGTGGCTGTCGTTCGTGGCCACCAAAGGCAGGCCAAGGTCTTCTTCCAACTTCAGCAAGTTTGCCTGGATGCGCTTCTCTTCCGGCAGCCCCTGGTCCTGAATCTCGAGATAGAAGTTTCCTTTGCCGAAGATATCGTTGTAACTGGCGGCTGCCTCGCGCGCGGCATCATACTTCCCTTCCGTCAAGCGCTCGGCTACTTCGCCCTTCAGGCATGCAGAAAGTCCGATCAGCCCCTGCGAATGCTCGGCGAGAAATTTCTTGCTGATGCGAGGCTTGTAATAGAAGCCGTGCAGCGACGCCTCGGAAACAACCTTGACCAGATTGCGATAGCCCTGGTCGTTTTCGGCCAGCACGATCAGGTGGTTGTAACTGTCGCCCTCGGGCGACGCGCGATGGTCTTCCTTTTTGCAGACGTACAGCTCGCAGCCCAGAATCGGCTTTACACCCGCCTCTTTGGCGGCATTGGCGAAGGCGACGGCGCCAAAAATGTTGCCATGATCGGTCATGGCGACCGCAGGCATGTTGAGTTCCTTGACCCGGTTGACCAGGCGCTCGATATTGCAAGCGCCGTCGAGCATCGAATAATCCGTGTGCAGATGGAGATGTACGAATTCAGGTTGCGGCATCGTTTGTGTTTCTATTTTATGCGTTTCGTCGGGCTAGTGCGCCCTGAGGAAGATGTGGAAAAGAGGGCTGAAACCCAACCTTTCAATTACCACGCGGACATGTCGATCTTAGGTGATAAGATGCCGCAACATCTCTTCCGGGAGCAAGACCGCGCCGCTCCCAGTTGCTGCCGTCGGCCCGCTTTTCGCAACTTCCGAAATCTGCCGCTTGTCATCCTGAGCGCAGGCGCGCCGGAGTCGAGGGGACCCATTTCGCGGCAAGTATCCTTCGTGAGGTAGCGTTCCTCGCCTTCGGGATGACATTCAACCGGGATCAGTCTAAGAATTTCAGCGCACATGCTGCTGAACATCGCTCGAGCCACCCGGCGAAATCAGCTGGCCTCCCGTAATTACCTGCCCGGGAGGGGTCTGCCGCGGGACGTCACTAACGACGCGGGATTTATTGAAGGCTCGGTAGGCAAAGATCACGGCCAGCAGCGGGGCGGCCAGCAGCCATCCCCAGAAGCCGAAGATCAGGCTGAGAAAGATGGGCACAATGAGCGACGCCCACATGGGCACGCGCGCGGTTCGCCGCATGATCATCGGCTGCAACAGCAAGCCGTCGACGACAATCACCACTCCATAGAGGATGAGGACGTAGAGAAATCCCTCGAAGCCATTCTCGATCAGCCCGGAGATGGCCGGCCCCACAAAGGCAATGACCGGACCGAAGTGCGGGATGAATTGAAGCCCAGCGGCCAGAATTGCCCAGAACGGTGCGAAGGGCACATGCAGATACCAGAGCCCGGCCCACCACAGCGCACCGATGGCCAGCGAGTTGTAGCACTGCGCGATGAACCACCGCCGCAGCGCTCCTCCGGTGATGTTGATGTGCCGTGAAAACTGCATTGCCTTATTGGATGCGCGGCTGTCCAGGGCGGCGCACCACCCATGCTACACTCGAAAAGTAGCACTTGGCAGTTGGCAGTTAGCACTTGGCACTTAGTATTCGGCCTGCTTTAACATAATTGTCTACTGCGTTAGGCCAGAATGCTGGCCGGCGGAGATTTGACTGATTGCTAACCGCTATCTGCTAATTGCGGATTCTCTATGAAATTCGGCGTCATCATCTTCCCCGGATCCAACTGTGATCACGATGCCCATTGGGTCATTTCGGAAGTAGCGAAGCAGCCTGTCACCTTCCTCTGGCACGACTCGCCCGACCTGCAAGGCTGCGACGCAATCATCGTCCCCGGCGGTTTCGCGTATGGCGACTACCTGCGCACCGGGGCGATCGCCAAGTTTTCGCCGGTCATGGAATCTGTCCGCAAATTCGCTGCTGATGGCGGCCTAGTGCTGGGAATTTGCAACGGCTTTCAAATTCTGTGCGAGGCTGGACTGCTGCCCGGAGCCCTACTTCGCAATGCTGGCCTGAAATACGTCTGCAAGCCGGTACATATTCGCGTAGAGAGCACCAATACTCCCTACACCCAGCAACTGAGCAAAGGCGAGGTGCTGGAGATTCCCATCGGCCATATGGAAGGCAACTACTTTTGCGATGAGCGCACTCTGTCCGAGCTGAAAGATCAGGACCGCATCGTGTTTCGCTACACCAATCCTGCGGGCGAAGTCGCTCTCGATGCCAACCCTAATGGGTCACTGGAAAATATCGCAGGCATCTGTAGTGAAGGCCGCAACGTGCTGGGCATGATGCCTCATCCGGAGCGCGCTGCCGAGCTGGAACTTGGCATGACGGACGGCGCTAAGGTGTTCGCCTCGCTGGTAGCGGCGATGGCGGTCGGCCGTTAGTTTTCAGCTCTTAGCCGTTAGCTTTTAGAAATTAACCTTCTCCACCCCACACAGCTTTAGCCAGCGTTGCTATGCCAAGCTGTCCCCTAAGCCCTAAGCCCTAATCGCTCCCCAGCTGAAGGTTCAAACGCACACCCAATAGCGCGACTCAGGTTGCCTTACATTTCCAATTCCCCTACTCAAAACCAGCCCTCCTGATTTGGCGACATCGCATCCTACCTTCGAAGTTGTGACGCCAGGAGCCGAGACCATCTTCATGAAGGCAAAACTTACCGCAGCTGCCCTTACCTTGTTTGTGCTGACCGTGCTTGTGGCTTGCAACCAAAAGAAGATCACCAATCTCGATCCCGATACTGTGAAGAATGCCGAGAAGCAGGCCGGTTATAACGATGTGTCTGTCAGCGTGGATAAGGAAAAAGGTGTGGTTGCCCTGACCGGCAAAGTCGCCTCGGAAGCCGACAAGAATCACGCCGGGCAGGTCGCGCAAGGCGTCGCTGGGGATCTGGTGGTGTCAAACCAGCTGAGCATTGAGCCGGCGGGCGTCGAGTCGCGAGCGCGTGACATCGAGAGCGATGTAGACGATGCCATCAAGAAGAATTTCAAGGCTGTCCTGATCGCGAATCATTGGGAGAAAGATGACATCGATTACTCGGTGAAAAATGGCGTATTGACCTTGAAGGGCAAGGTTCCCAGTCAGCAGGAGCGCCAGTTGGTAGAGAAGACTGCCGCCACTGTTCCCAACGTCACGCAGGTGGTCAACGAACTCGACGTGAAGGTGAAATCTTAGTCCGGACGTAGCTCGAGCAATTATCCGTTGATGGCTGCGGCGTTGCCGTTCCGCGGCCGATTTGTCGAATCCGCAAGAAATCACTTGCCCTAGAACCAACTCGCATACCTTCGGAGTGAATCTCTCCTGTAAGAAGCCGAAAACGCCTCGGCACCATCGCTCGACTTGAACCCGCTGTGATCTCAAGCCACCGATATTCGTTTGCGGTCATCTTCTGTTGCTCCCTGCTGCTATGTCTCTTGCCGACGAGTGCCCAGGGGCAACATCCTTCCGGCTTAGGCTTTGCTGACGATCAACTCTGGGAATTCGGCGGATGGGCGGGAGAAGCGATGGGCAAAGCAGCGGGCGAGGGTTTCGGCAGGACAGCCATCACGATGGCCGGATTCGAAGCCGGTCGCGTCGTCTATCGAACTCCGCGCACCGAAGGCCAGGAGCGCGCCTTGTCGTACGTGGTGCAGATACAGCCGCTGTTCCTGGTCACCCGCCGCCAGGGTGCTTATGGCGGCGGTTTCTCACCGGTAGGTTTGAAGTGGAACTTTGCGCATCGAGGTCGTTACCGCCCTTACGTCCAGTTCGACGGTGGCGGCATGTTTACGCAGGAGAACGTTCCGCCCGGCAGAACCTCGAATTTCAACTTCACGGTGGTTGCCGGTCCGGGGATAGTGGTCGCACTGCCCCACAACCAGGCGCTCAGCGTTGCGCTACAGTATTGGCATCTCTCGAATGCGAATCTAGGCGCACGAAATCCTGCCTTCAATACAATTGAAATCGTCGTGGGATATCACTAGATCAAGACACGGCGGCTATCGCCATCGGCGGCCTCTGCCAGTTCCGACGGCGAGGCAAAGTGATCCCCTACGTGATCAGTTGGGTTGACTTATGGTTAGGGGTTTTTGCAGGCTTCTGCTAGGCGGCGGGAAGAAGTTTCTTGAGCTGCACTTCAGAGCCGCGGTGACGATAGGTGACCTCGTCCATCAGGCTGCGCATCAGCAGAATTCCCCGGCCATGTTCCGTAAGGTTCGCGCCTTCGTCGGAAGAATCCGCTGCCGCAGCAGTCTCAAAGCCATTTCCCGGGTCTTTAATCACGATCGTGATTGCCGATGAGTCCACGGTTACGGAGAGGCGAACCGTCTTCGAAGGGTCATTGTGGCACCCGTGAAGCACTGCGTTCGCCAGCGCTTCCTGGAGGGCGATCATGATATCGATCTCCAACTCTTCATTGAAGCAGCGCTGATGGATGAACTCCACAGCAGCGTTACGTGCAGGAGTCATGGCGGTCAACTCGCCCGGGAAGACAAACTCCCGGCACACGGCATGTTGGTCAACGGATTGGCAAGGTTCGGGCAACGATCACCTTAGGCTGTCATCGCCTGCTGTCGCGCATCCTCATCGCACATCATCTCGGTTGGAAAGGACTCCGCAATCGTCATGATGGCTTGAAGTCCAGTCAATTTCAGTAGCCGGCGCACTCTGCAAGACGGATTCGCAATGGTGAGTGAACCGTCGCGCTCCCGCGCACAACGCAGTAACTCTACCAGCAGTCCCAGTCCGGCGGCATCCATCACATACACGTTGTAGAGATCAAGCACCAGAGAGCACTCTGAGCGAGCAAGTGCTAAACAACGTAAAGTCTCGGCCTCGACGCCCAGCACAATTCTGCCCGAGCAGAAGATGGTGGCGGCCTCAGGTGCACTCTGAATCTCAACTCTCAACATAAATTTGATCCTTGGAAAAACTTTCCTTGCCTTTAGATACGTTCGCCACGACAAATTGTTTCTCGCGAAGCCGTCATTTAAATGGAGTATGCCTGATTTCTGTTGCAGGAAGATGAAAATGCGGGATAACAAGTAGGGGTCATCACTGGCGAAAATACTGCTTATTTGCCGGCAGCTGGCCCCAACAACGAGGGACATTGTCGGCAAAGAAAAATGCCGGAACAAGCGTGCCCCGGCATTCTGCAAGTCGAAACGATAATCAACTCATTATTGGCTGGGTGTGGTGCTTTTCTTTGTTCCTGTCGAGGCGCCGGTGCTCTTGTGAGTGCTGCCGCTGCCCGCACCCGGATGCCGTGGATCGATAATCTTCACGCTGATAAGTTTCGGCGGATCATAGGGGCGATCATTGCGGGGATCAGTGGCCACGCGAGCGATCTTCTTCACAATGTCAATATCCTGACATTGTCCAAATAAGTTGTAGTGCCCATTCAGGTGGGGGGTAGCAACTTCGGTTATGAAGAATTGCGAGCCATTGGTGTTGGGCCCACTGTTCGCCATCGCCAACCGCCCAGGCTGATCGAAGGTGAGCCCGGGAACAATCTCGTCCTTAAACGAATATCCGGGATCGCCCTGGCCGTTGCCCATAGGATCGCCGCCCTGGATCATGAAATCCGGAATCACGCGATGGAAAATCGTGCCGTTGTACAGCGGCACTCCGTGCATCATCTTGCCCGTCTTCGGATTCTTCCAGTCTTTCGTGCCCGTCGCCAGACCGATAAAGTTGGCCACGGTGATGGGCGCCTTGTCGGCAAACAGGGTACAAGTGATGTTGCCATCCGTGGTCTCGAAGATGGCAGTCGGGTTCGCGCTGCTCTGCGCGGACTTTTCGGTCGCGGCATGCTGCTGCGACGTGCTGCTGCTGGTTGTCTGCGCGGCCATCAAACAAGTGAAACAAAGGCTGAGAAGTACGGCTACGATACTGCGTTTATGCATGAAACCTCCAAGAGCAGTGGATAGTGAGCAGTGGATTGTGGATAGTAAACATGAGAACGCCAAGCTTATCCCTATTCACTATCCACCATCCACTATTCTCACTGCTGAACCGCAGCTTCCCGACGGATGGCTTGGTTGTCTTCCGCCTGAATCTGCTTTGAAACCTTCTCGACGTCGGCAAACACTCGCATCAGGTTGCCGCCTAGAATCTTATCAATATCGCTGGCCTTGTAGCCGCGCTGGGAAAGTGCCTCGGTAATCTTGGGCAGATCGGCTGCGGAATCGATACCCTGGGGCGAACAATCGACACCGTCGAAATCCGAACCCAGGCCGACATGATCCACGCCCGCGACCTTCACCATGTGGTCGATGTGATCGATCAAATCGCTCATGGGCGGACGCGGCAGCTTGGATGCCAGCCGTGCTTTAGCGGCCTCCAATTGCTTTTTCACCTCCGGCGTCTGCGGCTTAATAAACAGGGCCTGCACTGTTTCGTAATCGGGATCATGTTGGGCTGCAAGTTGCGCGGCGGTTTCACGATACTTTTCCGAAACGAAGGCGCAATAGAAATTGACCTGCGCAACCCCATTCTTTCGGGCCAACGCCACCAGCATGTCGTCAGTCATGTTGCGGGGAGCGTTGGTCAGCGCGCGCGAGGAAGAGTGCGATGCGATGACGGGCGCTCGACTGACTTCCAACGCCTGGTAGAAGGTTGAATCAGCGACGTGCGAGATGTCCACCATCATCCCCATCCGGTTCATCTCGCCGACGACCTGCCGCCCGAAGGGAGTAAGTCCGTTGTGATGCTGGATGCTCTTGTCGTCCATGTCACCGCTGGAATCGCCGAGCTGGTTGGTGTTTGACCAAGTCAGCGTCATATAGCGCACACCCAGCCGGTAGTAGTCACGTAGGACGCGGATGTCACCCTCGATGGCGTGGCCACCTTCCACGCCCAGCAACGCCGCCAGTTTGTGCTCGCGATGAGCAGTGAGGATGTCGTCGGTGCTGAAGGCCATCATCATCTTGCCGGGATGGCGACGCGCCTGCTCGTAGACCGCATCGATCATGTCCAGGGCACGTTGACTTTCGTTACCTTTGAAAGCCTTCGGTTCCACCCAGATCGAGAAGAACTCCGCGCCGAGATTTCCTGCCTTGATCTTATTAAAGTCGAGGTAGCCGGTTCCGGCGTCCTGCGTGAGATCGAAATTTTCGTCAACCAAACGACCCGGGGTGTCGGCGTGGGTATCGATAACCAACGCCGAATCGTGGATCGCACGCCAGTCCTGCGATTGGGTCGCCGCGGCCGCAGTTCCCGTTGCTGCTGGACTGGCGGCCTTTGCATCGGAAGAAGATTGTGCAGCCAGCACTCCGGAAGCGAGTAGCGCAAAGACGAGTGTCAGGGGCAAGAGATGATTTCGCATGAATTGAGCGCAGCTTGGGTAAATGTTTTTGCTGCGCTTGGATTGTAAACGAAGGACGAAGGTCAAAGCTCTGCCAGGCGTTGCGATGAGCAATCGGAGGGCGCAAGAAAGCTACTGCATGGACCTTGAAGCACTCTGGGCGAGTTCTTGCAAAACACTCAACATGCCCGAGTCCTGAGCGTCCGGTGAAAGCGACGCGAGTGGCGCAGAGGCGATGAACTGAGGGGGTTTGTTGCGGAAGGCCACATGCAAAAATTTACCCGACTGCGCGGCAAGCAGTACGTCGATTACGGCCGCGTGGCTGTGTTGCGCGTCGGGCTCAGTGGTAATAACTACCGGACCCAGGCTGCTGAATTGCCAGTCTTGGCGCATACCCGATCCGATCCGTCGTGTAGAGCCCCGCCAATGATGATGCTGAAGATAAAGATTGAAGCTGGGTCGATGATCGAGCTCAGCCTCGAACGTCACCGTCTCTTTACGCTCGCGCAAGCGGCTGAACAGCCATTGCAGCGGCAGCTCACGCGGCTCCAGGCAAACCGCGAGCGAGGCGCGCCGAAAGACCTGTGGACTTAATATCAACTCGACCCGAAAGCGTGAGGCTCCGTCCCAACGTACGCAGCGAATACATTCCTTGTGCCCGGAGAAGGCTTGCTCGATCCAGCCAAGGATTTGCGCCGAACGGCGGCGGTTGCTGCGCCGAAACCACAGATACCAACCCGCGATCAGCAGCGCCGCAAGAATCGAGTCGATAAGGAAATCACCCAGCATCCTTTTGCTGAGATGCTGCGGCTGATGTCTAAAGATGCTAGCGACGCAACCCGAACGGAGAGACCCTAACTGGAAGCAGGTGGACCGGACGTTGGGTTATCCACAACATACATCCGGTTCGGATTGCCGGGCTCGATACCACTTTTCTCGAAGGCAGCTTTAATGCGTCGCCGCAGCTCGCGGCGCACCGCGTCCTGGGCTCCCGGCGTAGTCTTCACCAGCAGAAGGTAATCCACGCTGTCGCCGCTCACCTTATCAATGCCGGGCACCTCGGGCTTGGCCACGATCAGCGGGGCATAAGCCGGATCGCTGGCGACCTCGGAGCTTATCTCTTGCAGCAACTTGATCACCTCATCGCTGTCGCTGTGATAGGCGACAGCAATGCTCATGGCCAGCTGCGCCCAATCGCGTGTCAGATTGCTGACCACTTTTATCTCGCTACTGGGTACGTTATGGACCGTGCCGTCGCCATCGCGCAGAACTGTGCGCCGCAAGGTCATCATTTCCACCGTGCCCTGTACACCGGCAATCTTTACGGTGTCGCCAATGTCGTATTGATTCTCGACAAGAATGAAAAAACCGTTGATGAAATCGTGCACCAGGGTTTGCGCGCCAAAGCCGACCGCAACTCCGGCGATTCCCGCGCTGGCCAGCAGAGGTCCCATGTTGATGCCGAGGAGCGGGAGCACCTGCATCGCCGCCACGAATCCGATGATGAAGAGCCCGACGCTGTAGATCACGCTGGACAACGTCCGGAGCTGCTGAGCGCGCACCGACGACGGCAACCCCTGGCTGGAGCTGAGGCGGCCAAGACGACGGGATGCTGCCTTCAGCAACCGCGACAAAATAAACGCAATGATCAGGACGCCGACGATCCGGGGAGCCTGGTGACGGACAAAGTCGAAGGTGTCGTCGCCCCAGTTATCGAGCATGCGAAGCACGTCGCTTCGGCCGCTGTCCGGATCCAGCATCATCGCCTGAAGGCGTTGTAAGAGAGATGACATTGAGGCGGATTATAGCAACGGAGGCTGATGAGCCCCGTAGCAACGGCCCATCGGAGGTTCTGAGCCTATTTACGTTTTGCCGCCGTGCCAGTCTCAGCGGGTTTGCTGCGCCGTGATACGTTTTTCTGCTTCCCAGCAGTTTTCTTGCTCGCGGGAGACGCCGCCCGTTTCTTGCTGGAAGTCGGTGTCCGAGACGCCGATTCTGTCTTCGCAGCTCCGCTCGTTCCCGTTTGCAAGCTTTCTAGCGGAGGAAGCTTTTGTTTCAGTTTGAGCACCGGTTCGAATAGATCGCCATGCTTCGCCGCTCGTCCCAATGTCGCTTCAGAATCAAACACCAGCAGGTTAGGATCGCCCCTCTTCAAGCAGGCCTCGACCTCTTCCCACTTCACGGGCGTCGACACCGTCGGACGCTCCTTGGCGCGCAGCGAGTACACACACACCGTGGTTTTGTGGTCGTCGTTCTGGCTCCAGTCCACCAGGACTTTGCCGGTGCGCAGCGCTTTCTTCATATCGGAGACGACCTGGCTCGGATACTGTCTCTCCAGCATTCGCGCCAGTTCATGGGCGAATGGCTTGGTCTGGTCATAAGTGACCGTGGTGTTTAGTGGAACGTAAATCTGCAGTCCCTTTGAGCCCGATGTCTTGGCAAAACTTTCCAGGCGCAGCTTCGCGAAGATCTCGCGCACCCAAGTGCCAACCTGGCAACACTGCACGATATTCGCCGGCGGTCCAGGATCGAGGTCGAACACCAGAAACGAGGGTTGCAGAACGTTCTTGCCGAGCGAAAGGCTGGTGTGTAACTCCAGGTCGGCCAGGTTCGCGGCCCACACCAGCGTCGGCAAATCCTGCGCCAGGCAATAGTCCATCCACCGATTGTTGCCCTCGCTCCAAACCTTCGCCGTCTCCACCCACTCCGGGCGATGATCCGGGCAATTCTTTTCATAAAAGAACGGTCCGTTGACGCCATTCGGATAGCGCTTCATGGTCAGCGGACGGCCTTGCAGGTGAGGCAGCAGCACCGGAGCGATGCGCACGTAGTAGTCGATGACCTGGCCCTTGGTGAATCCGGCTTCGGGATACAGCACCTTGTCGAGATTCGAAAGCTTCAGGTGCTTGCCTTCCACTTCAACTACGGTGTCTTTCGCCATTCGGCTCCTCGCTGATGTTTAGGAATGATGCAGCGGGCAGCCTGAAGTATGCAAGACGGCATAAGATCGCCGGGCAACAGTGAGTCGTTCGTTGTAAGCTATCGGGCGACTTTCCCGAGGCCCCATGTCAACCAGCAGAGGTTCCGTTCCCACGGCCAACAACCTGATTCACCCCGGCAAATCCCCGCGGGACAGCCGGCGATCTTTATCAGCCCTACTGCCGCTTTATGTTGTGGTTTTCGCAGGCTTTGTCGGTTATAGCCTGATGATCACGGTCTTCACCCCCATGCTTCTGCGCAGCGACAGTCCGCTGATCGCCGTGACGGATCCTATGGCGAGGCGAACCATTCTGCTGGGAGTGCTGTTGTGTCTCTATCCACTGGGGCAATTTCTGGGATCGCCCGTAATTGGCTCGCTCTCAGACCGCTTCGGCCGCAAGCCAATTCTGGTAGTGTCGTTAACGGTCACGACGGCCTGTTATGCGGCGATTGCCTACTCGTTGAACATCGCGAGCTTCGCGTTGTTGTCGGCCGCTTCGTTCCTGGCGGGATTATCGGAAGCCAACATCGTCACCGCGCAAAGTGCAATCGCCGACGTTTCCACGCCTGAGGAGCGAAACCGCCTCTTCGGTTACGTCTACATGAGTGTGAGCGCCGCCTACATTGCGGGACCTCTGGTAGGCGGAAAACTCGCCGATCCGTCCCTCGTTCCATGGTTTAATTATGCGACACCGTTCTGGATGGCGTTCCTGCTTCTCGCGATAACTACGGTCGCGACAGCCGCTCTGTTTCGCGAGACGAACCCTCCTGGCGCGAGACGCGACGTCAGCTTCACCCAGGCTTTCACCAATCTGAGCGCCGTCGTTACCGATCGCCGCCTGCGTGGATTGTACTGGCTGAATTTTCTCTTCTACCTGGCGATTTTTGGGTTCTTCCGTTGCTATCCCATGTACCTGGTTGACCAATACCGCCTTGGCGTGTCCCGCGTCTCCGAATTTATCGCTTGGGTGGGTGTCCCCATCGTATTGGCCAATCTCTGGCTGACCAGCTTTCTTTCCCGCCGCTTCCCTCTCAAGACCTTAACCGTGGCCGCGGGTTTTCTGACGGGATTGTTCATGATCATCGTTGTCTTGCCGCGACCTATGAAGGCACTCTGGGTCACGCTCTTCCTCACTTCAGCAGCGCTGGCACTATGCTTGCCGTCGTGCGCAACGTTGCTATCAACGGCCGTGACGGACGCCGAACAGGGGCGTTCCATGGGCAACAATCAGGCACTCCAGGTTGGGGCCGAGGCTCTTTCCGGCGTGATTGGCGGGCTCCTGGCGGCGATCGTAGTTAAACTGTCGCTGATCGTGCTGGGTGCGGTAGCCATGTTGGCAGCCCTGCTTTTGCACTTGCGCTTTCGCAAGAGTGCGGGGTAACTCGCACGCACAATACATTTTTGCAATCAGCAACAACGCTCTGGGGGCTTCTTGCCATCCAACGGTAGGCCGTGGCAAGTGAAAAAGAATTGCCGGTAAGTACGTCAGCGCCTCCTGAATTTCCTCCGGAGCAGCGCGCGTTGTTCTGCGAAGTCCTTCAGCACTTGAACCAGGCGCATGTGCCTTACGTCGTGTCCGGCGCGTTTGCCTTGCAGCAGCACACAGGCATCTGGCGCAACACCAAGGATCTCGACCTCTTTCTACCAATGGAAGTTGTGCCCGAAGCCCTGCGGCACTTGCAGGAACAAGGTTTTGAGACCGAGGTTCGCGATCCTGTATGGCTGGCGAAAGCCCATCGCGACGGTTTCTACGTCGATCTCATCACCGGCATGAGCAACGCCATCATCACCGTCGACCAATCGTGGATCGATCGCGGCTCTGACGCTGTGGTACTTGGCGTTCCTACCCGCGTTTTGGCGGCAGAGGAGCTAATCGCCTCCAAGCTGTTCGTGAATTTCCGCGAGCGCTTCGACGGGGCTGACGTCATCCACATCATTTACGGCACTCAAGGCAAAATCGACTGGACGCGATTGCTTGACTTGATTGGCGAACACTGGGAACTCTTGCTGTGGGAGTTGGTGCTGTTCCGTTACGTCTATCCTGCCAAGCAGGACTACGTGCCCCGCAAGGTTTGGCACAGCTTGTTGGCGCGCCTTCGGGAAGGGTTGAATTCGCCTGTGAGTGGCTCACCCTTTCGCGGTAGCCTGATCGACGAAAAGATGTTTGCCATTGATGTGCAGGAATGGGGCATGGAGAACCTGCTGAAAAAGCAGCGCGATCTCCGCGAGCAGGAGATCGATGACGCCAACTCTCTGCTCCCAGCATCTCATCCAAAAGACATATGAGAATTGCAGCCGTCGCCGATTTGCACTTCAGTCCACAAGTGCATGACAAAGTCCGCGAGAACATGAATCGCGTGCGCGATGACGCGGACGTGTTGGTACTGGGCGGTGATCTCACCAACTTCGGGCGCCCGGAAGAGATGGAATCCCTGCTCAACGTGCTGGTTCGGCTGCGCATTCCGACCATCTCCGTTCTCGGCAATCACGACTACGAGAGTGGGCACGCAGCTGAATTGATGAAGATGATGACGGAAGCCGGCGTAAAGGTCTTAGACGGCACCGCCTATGAACGCGAGGGAGTCGGCTTTGCCGGGACCAAGGGTTTTCCCGGCGGCTTCGGCCGCGGCGCGTTGACTGCCTTCGGTGAGCCGGAGGTCAAGGCCTTTGTACAGGCTGCGATCGACGAGGCGCTCAAACTGGAACGCGCACTTTCACAGCTGCGCACCCAGAAGCGAGTGGTGGTGTTGCACTATGCTCCGGTCGGCGACACCGTGAAGGGCGAACCGCAGGAAATTTATCCCTACCTGGGAAGTTCGCGACTGGCGGAAGTTGTCGACCGTCACGGCGCCGACCTGGTATTGCACGGCCACGCCCATGCCGGCAGTCCGGAAGGCAAAACCACCGCCGGTTGCCCCGTCTACAACGTGGCCATGGCGATTAATCAGTCGCAGAATGGGGGGGGGGTCTACCGGGTCTTCGAGGTGTGAAGATCTTCCGCTGCTCAGGGTCCTTCTTCCTTACAGGCTTTTTTCCCTACAGTTTGTTCAACCCGTCCAGAGCTGCCACTTTGTAGGCCTCCGCCAATGTGGGATAGTTGAAGACCGTATCGCGGAAGTATTCGATGGTTCCGTTCATCGCCAGAACCGCCTGCCCGATATGAACGATCTCGGCCGCCCTTTCGCCGATGATGTGCACTCCAAGGAGCTTGAGACTTGTCGGATCGAAGATCAGCTTCAGGAAGCCCTGGTCGTCGCCCAGCATTTGCCCTTTCGCCAATTCCGCATAACGCGAGATACCGGTTTCGTACGGGACCTTGTCACGCGTGAGCTGCTCTTCAGTCGCGCCCACCATTGAAATCTCAGGAATCGTATAAACACCGTAGGGAATCAGGTTCGGCGGAATGCTGCCCGAAACGCCAAAGATGTGGCAACTGGCCAGTCTTCCCTGCTCCATCGATGTACTGGCTAGCGCCGGAAAACCGATAACGTCGCCGGCGGCATAAATGTTCGGAATCGACGTCTGGAAGTTGTCGTCCACGATCAGCTTGCCGCGGCCATCGGGAAGCAGTCCGATCGACTCAAGGTTCAGCTGATCGCTGTTCGCCTGGCGTCCTACAGCGTAGAGCAAGGCGCTACTGTGGATGGTCTTACCGCTTTCCAGTTGAGCAAAGACGCGATCACGCTCCTGGTCGAAGCCAACCTTCACGACTTTCTCGCCTAACCGGAACACTGTACCGAGTTGGCGAAGCTGGAAGCACAGGCTCTCCACCACCTCGCGGTCGACAAAATCGAGCAAGGTGGGGCGCTGGTCCAGCAGCGTAACCTTCACTCCGAGAGCAGCAAACATCGACGCGTATTCCAGTCCGATGATTCCTGCGCCCACCACGATCAGCTCGCGTGGCAACTCTTCGAGTTCGTGCACCTGGTCAGAATCAAAGATGCGTTTGCCATCGATGGGAATATCGGCGCTGTGGGCCGGACGGGTGCCACAGGCGATGACGAAGTTCTGGCCGCGTAGCAGGGAGTAGCCTTCGTCGCTGGCGACCTCCATGCTGTGCGCGTCGATGAAGCGCGCATCGCCTTCGTACACCACCACGCGATTGCGCCGCAGCTGCGCCTTGATGACCTCGATCTCGCGCGCCATCACGGCGTCGGAGCGAAACACGAGGTCCTGCATGGAGATGTTGTCTTTGAGGGAGTAACCACGGCCATAAAAGGTACGCTGCCGCAGCCCGCTGAGATAAAGGATAGCCTCGCGAAACGTTTTGCTGGGGATCGTTCCGGTGTGGACGCACACCCCGCCGATGGTGCGCTTGCGCTCGATGATGGCGACCTTCTTGCGTAACTTGGCCGCGCAGATCGCAGCCTTCTGCCCCGCCGGCCCACTGCCGACGACGATCAGGTCATAAATATTGTTGTTGCTGGCTTCTGTCGTGGGCAAGGCAGACGTCTCCTTTATCTCATCCGTTTAAGCAGGTCTTGAAGCTATCACTAACGCCAGAGGAACGGAAGGACGTCGGTTTTGTCGGCTGCAAGATTCATCGTGGATTCATATTGCAGAAAAGCCCACTCCGCTCTCAAGGACACCCATCTCGCTACAATTCACTGCCCGCTACTCGCCGGAACCACTGATCATCGACCCTCGGGCCTGCGCTATACTTTAGGGTTCCCGGCTTCGCACTGTTCCCATTCTGGAAGGAGTACCTCTCTTTATGTCATCTACCGCCGTTTCTTCCGCTGTTACGTATGCTCGCGAAAATCAGAAGCGCTTTCTCGAAGAACTGAAAGACCTGCTACGCATTCCGAGCGTCAGCACCACTGAAGAGCACAAAGGCGATGTTCGCAAAGCGGCAGAGGTCGTAGCTGCCGATCTGAAACGCATCGGTTTCGAGAACGTCGAGATCATCCCGACCAAAGGCCACCCGCTGGTTTATGCCGACTGGCTGCACGCCGCCGGCAAGCCCACCGCATTGTGCTATGCGCACTTCGATGTGCAGCCGGCCGAGCCGCTGGACGAATGGCACACTCCGCCGTGGGAACCCACCGAGCGCAATCAGAATGTTTATGCACGCGGCGCGGTCGACGACAAGGGGCAGCTGTGGATGCAGATGAAGGCTTACGAGTCGTTGTTCAAGACCGGTGGCGGCAAGCTGCCCATCAACGTTCGCGTCATCTTTGAAGGCGAAGAAGAAGTCGGCGGCGAGAGCATCGAAGAGTTCGTGAAAGCCAATGCGAACACTGGCCGCCTGAAGGCCGATTTCGCGTTGGTCACCGACACCGAACTGTTTGCACCTGATCTCCCAACGCTGTGTGTTGGCCTGCGCGGGTTGGTTTATACGGAACTCGAAGCCCAGGGCGCGAAGACCGACCTGCACTCCGGCGTATATGGCGGAGCCGCACCGAACGCGATCTTCGGCCTTATCGAAATCATCAGCAAACTGAAAGATGCCGACGGAAAGGTGCTTATTCCCGGCTTCTACGATGACGTCCAGAAGCCGACCAATGATGAGTTGAAAGCTTGGGAGCGTCTGCCCTTCAACGAAGAGGACTATCGCAAAGCTGAAGTCGGATCGAATGTTTTAACCGGCGAGCCGGGATACTCGGTGCTGTATCGCACCTGGGCTCGTCCTACGCTGGAAGTCCATGGCATCATCGGAGGTTTCCAGGCTCCCGGCGCCAAGACCGTCATTCCCGCGCGCGCTTCGGCGAAAGTTTCGATGCGTCTGGTGCCCAACCAGGACGCCGACGACATCTTCAAGAAGTACAGCGACTTCGTGAAGAAGATCACTCCCAAAGGCATCACCACCAACATCAAAATTCATAGTAAGGGTCCGGCATGCGTGGTCAACACCGATAATCCTTATGCGAAGGCCTCGGTCGAAGCCATGCACGAGATCTTCGGCAAGGACACGGTTTACATTCGCTCGGGTGGCTCGATTCCGATCGTCACGCAGTTCGACAAGGACCTGAAAATTCCCAGCATCATGATGGGCATGGGTCTGCCAGACGACAATCTGCACGCCCCGAACGAGAAGTTCCACATCCCGAATTTCTACCGCGGGATCGAGTCCATCATTCGCTTCTTCCAGATTTTGGGAGACGGGAAGTAAAGATTGGTGGGTGGTGAATCGTGGATAGTGAATCGTAAGATCAAAATGCCCCATCCGGACTGCGTGAAGTCTGGATGGGGCGTTTCTTTACCAGGATAAAAACGGGCGACGGCAATCGAACGTTGAGACCGTACGACAGCAGGCCGTTCTTACATCGACGGCCACGGCCTCACCGGCCCGGGCTTCCCGTCGGCAGCATGCGCGGCGTCGAGCTCCGTTACGCGATATTGGGCACGAATCTCGTCGAGCGGCACTTCGATCAGCCCCCAGAAATCCCAGTCAGGACCAAACGTGTCCAGCGTAGTCATGCGTCCGCGCTCCCATGCACGCCAGAATTTCTCGCCATCGAAAGCGCCCTTCGCCGAGCCTGCCAGAGGATTGAGAACGATTCCCATATGCCAGCTGAAGATCACCGGCAAGATATGACCGGACATTCCCTCGCTGCGATGCATGGCTGCCGTGAAGGTCGATACCAGCAACTCGCCCTGTACCGATGTTCCGTAGGCGCTCACCACGTGCGCGCTGTCGTGCGGCACGCCAAACAGAATCGACAGTCCGCCGGGATCGCCAGGGAAGATGTAGCCAGCCTGGGTGTAGTGATCGAAAAACGCGCGGCCGAAGGTCTCGTATGGCAATGATCCCAGGGCGCGGAAGCGAGCCGCGAGCGCCGGATCGGGATTAGTGTCGTAGGGCAGGAACTGTCCCGCGAAATCCTTCCCCAGGTCCATGCCGGGAATGCTCTCCGCGTTGTTGCGCGACATATCGGCACGCACCCAGTCGATGTGATGGTCCGCGGTCTCGGCCACATCGCGAATGTAGTCGTCGGTTACACCCAGGTCTGCCGCATACTTCAATGCGACAGCCAGCTTCTGTTCGTCGATCGTTCCGTCAACGAAAGCCATCACGGCGATGAGTTGCAGAATGTAGCGACGGTAATCGGCCGAGGGAAATGCCTGAGCCAGCTCATCGCTGCTGGGCGCCTTCATGGCCGCGAAATCACTGCCTGGTCCGGCGTAGAGAACGTGTCGCGCAGCACCTTCGAGCGCATCGCGATCGGGGGCGCGCAATTCGCCGCCGGCGGTTGCGACCGCCTTCATGGCCGCGAGTACGAGGTTGGCTTGCGCTTGGGAAACAGGAAGAAATGAGACGAGGGCTGTATCGGACACGGTACTCCTGGAGTAGCAGGGCGCTCGCTAGCGATCGTTCTTCCGCACCCGTCACAAGGCAGCGATGCTATCCGGATTGCCCGCGCGGGTCAAACCGCACTGTTTCATCACGAGGAACACCGGCCCACGGTTGACAACCGCAGCCGCCTGCATCATAGTAGTCGGCAAATTAGACCAACCGTTTGGTTGGTTAGATGAAGCAGGCTTTTGACCTGCCATCAAGGAGGTCCCGTGACTTTGCTCAAGCTTGTCGATCCCAACGACATGTCCCCTGAACTTCGCCAGTACATGACCGGCTACGTCGACATGGTGGGCGACACAGCCTTCTCGCGCCTGATGGCCAACGTACCGGATATCTTCATCAAGTTCAACGACCTCTATATAGCGACGCTCGGGGGCAACGTGGAGGCGTCGCTCAAAGAGCTAGGACGGCTGCGGCTCTCGACGTTGAATGGCTGCAACAATTGCCGCTACGGCAATGCGTTTTTCGCCAAGAAGACCGGCATCGCCGAGCGCAAGATCGCCGAAATCGATAATTACGCCAACTCTGACGCGTTTACCGAGCGCGAAAAGGCGGCGCTCAGCCTCGCCGACCGCTACATCGTGACCAACCCTCCTAAGCCGCTTGAGCCTGACATGCTGGCCAACCTGCGCAAGCACTTCAGCGATCCTGACATCCTCGAGCTGTGCTCGTTCCTGGCTGTAACCATTGGTTTCCAGCGCACCAACGCCATCATCGATCTGGAGTACAGTTGCATGCTGCCGACTGCGGGCGCGGAAGTCTCAGCCGTTAAATAAAACTCACGCGAACCCCGCGGTCCGAGCGGCAACGCTGTAGTAATTAAATCTCGTTACGACTTTTTCTGTTCGGCACACGAGCAGGTTCGCGCCCGCCTTCTAACCTTGTCAGCGTCAACATCAAAACGGTAAGAAACAACGAGGTCAGGAGTGTCATGTTTTGGTTTACGCACAAGATCGTCATTTTCGTCTAGGATACGGAGACGGTTCTCGGGCGATCAATCGCAATGACTGAACACTCCCTCATCTTCAAGGAACTCTCGTACGTCTTCATCGCTGCCATTCTGGGCGGCGCGCTGGCGTGGCGATTGCGCCAGCCGCTTATTCTTGGCTACGTCGTTGCGGGCATCGTGCTCAGCCCCTTCACGCCCGGGCCGGCAGTGCGCGAGGCACACACCTTTCAGCTTGTCGCCGAAGTGGGCGTTGTCTTCCTGATGTTTTCCATCGGGCTAGAATTTTCCGTTGCCGAGTTGCTGGAGGTGAAGTGGGTCTCGCTGGTGGGTGCGCCTCTGGGGGTCATCCTGCTGTCGTTGATGGGAGCGGGTGTAGGCGCTCTGCTGGGCTGGGGCGCGTTGCCGGGACTGGTTGTGGGCATGATCATCTCGGTCGCCAGCACCATGGTGCTCTCCCGACTGCTGATCGATAGCGGCCAACTGCAATCGGAACACGGCAAAATCATGATTGGCATCACCCTGGCCGAAGACCTGATCGTCGTGGTGCTGACCATCCTCATGCCTGTGCTGGCCAGTCTGACACCGCATCATCTACTGGGAGTAGCTCAGGCGCTCGGCAAGTCGGCGTTGATTCTGGTGCCGATAGGCTTCCTCGCCGTCTACCTGGTGCCGCGCTGGCTGAAGCAGGTAGCGCGGTCGCAGAACAACGAACTTTTCTTGCTAGTCATCCTGGCCATCTGTTTGGGAACTGCAGCGCTAACCGAGGCCGTGGGATTGTCGCTAGCCCTGGGCGCGTTTGCCGCTGGCTTGATCATCAGCGCTTCCGACTACGCCCATCGAGCGCTTGAGCAGCTGATGCCATTGCGCGATGCGTTCGTCGCGCTGTTCTTCGTCACCGTCGGAGTTCTTATCAATCCCCGCGCGGTATTGCGCAATCCGATATTGCTGCTTGCAATCCTGGCACTGGTGATTGTCGGCAAGTTCGTGGTCTGGGCCGCAGTAGTAAAGCTCTTTGGTTATCGTTGGAAGACGGCTGTACTGGTTGGCACCGGCCTCACGCAGATCGGCGAGTTCTCCTTCATTCTGGTGCAGGTGGCACACGCCAACAATCTCGTAGGAGACGACTTCTATTACGCCACGTTGGCCGCTTCCCTGCTCTCGATCCTGTTGAACGCGTCGGTGGTGCGCTCGGCTCCGAAGTGGATGACGCCAGCGGTAGCTTTGTCGAGGCCCGCGAAACGGCGGCGGTCGACTGCGTAAGGCTCAGTCTGGCGAGAGATCAGCGTCTCTTATTGGCTGAAGGTGCGAAGAACTCGGTGAAGTTCTGCACGATGTCCGCCGGCAACTGATCGCGATTCGATTTCTGCAACAGGCCGTGTCCCGCCCCTTCAATCGGAATCAACATCTTCGGCGCAGGAATTAACTCGATTGCACCTTCCAGTTCCTCAACCGAGCCAAACGCGTCACGAGTTCCACTGACGAATAGCGTCGGGACTTGCAAACTGGGAAAGTGGGCGGTCCTCAGTTGCGCTGGGCGCCCCGGTGGATGCAGCGGGTAGGACAGCAGTAACAGGCCATCGACCAGAGTCGGTTCGGCGGCAACCAACATGCTGGCTTGGCGGCCGCCGTACGACACGCCGCCAAGGTACGTTAGCCCAGCAAACTTTTCGCGCATCAGCATTACGGCTCGCCGCATACCCGCCTGGTCGTGCTTAGCGTCAGATGGCGACGGTGGGCCGTTCGGTCTTCTCTGTCGAAACGGAAGGTCGCAGCGCAGCGCCGTCAAGCCGGCCTCAGCAAACTTAGTGGCCAATGCTATCAACAGCGGCGCATTGCAATTGCCGCCTGCGCCATGGGTAAGCACGATGAAACCAGAACCGGCGTGCCTTGCGCGATGCAGGTATCCGCGTACTGGTGCTTCACCGTCAGGGGCGTCAACAAAACTCTCAGCTGCAAGGTTCATCACGACGCAGATATTAACCCATCGGAGTCCGCCGTGCGCTCTCTTACGCGAACCACGAATTCCCAATGAAGATAAGCCGTCAACCGCGAAAATTCCAATGTGGGACGCATCACGCCGATCCACTCGCTTCCCAATTGCGGAAAGCTACGCGGCAGCGATACAGTGAATGAGTATTCATTCGGTGCATCCGCAGCAAGAACAGCACTTAGCTGCGCGACCGAAAATCTCAGGCAGCCTAACTCAACCGTGGCCAAGCGCGACCCTCTTTCAGCTCCGACGCCCGACGACTCTCCGTCCACCCCGGTGAACCGGAACGCCGACAAGTATCAGCGCATCCTCGACGCTGCCGTGGCCGTGTTTGCGGAGAAAGGATTCTTCACGGCGCGTGTTGCCGATATCGCCGATCGTGCCGAGGTCGCTGATGGCACCGTCTACCTCTACTTCAAGAACAAGGAAGAGATCCTTATGACGGCCATTCACACGGCGTTCGACGCGTTCATGAGTCTGGCACGAACCGAGTTGAAGAAGCTCGACGATCCAGCCGAGCGCTTGCGCCGGCTGGCTTTTCTGCACCTGGAAGCGCTGGGAGCAAATCGCAATCTGGCTGTCGTCTTCCAGATGGAGTTGCGGCAGAGCACGCGGTTCCTCTCCGAGTTCTCGCACCATCACATGATCGAATATTTAGGCCTGGTGCGCGAGGCGATCACCGAGGGCCAGGCGAAGGGCACTTTTCGCCGCGGCATGAACGACAAGTATGCTGCGAACTGCTTCTTCGGCGCGCTCGATGAAATGGTGACGTCATGGGTGCTGAGCGAGAATGAATATCCGCTCTCGCACGTCGCGGACGCCGTGGTTGACATTTTCTTGAACGGGATGCGAACGACCGAACCATCATGAAGCTCAGGACCGTTAACGACGTTTTCTTCACGCTCATCGAGCGCGACAGCGATCGCGTGATGCTTACCCGCGAGGGTGCGGGCTGGCAGACAATCTCCGCCAAGCAATTGCGCAGCTGGGTTTATGCTACTGCGCGCCAACTTCAGGCATGGGGCATCAAGAAGAGCGATCGCATTATCCTTCTCAGCGAAAATCGCCCGGAGTGGGCCATCGCTGATTTTGCCGCGCTACTGCTGGGCGCGGTTGACGTTCCCATCTACGCTACCCAGACCAGCGAGCAGAGTCTGTTCGTCCTCCAGAATTCTGAGGCTCGGGTCGCGTTCGTCTCCAGCCGGGCACAATACGAAAAGCTGGACGCAATCCGCAATCAAAGCAACCTCGAATACATCGTCATCATGGACGATGCTGCGGAACTGACCGATGCCATTCCCATGCAGTCATTCCTGCGGGACGCGCCACCGGCAGACGATCCCGAGTTGGATGCTCTCGGCAGACTGATTGAGCCGGACGACCTGGCCACACTGATTTACACCTCGGGTACGACGGGCACGCCGAAAGGCGTAATGCTTACGCACGGCAACTTGGGATCGAACCTCAGCGTATCGCTCGACATGTACGATCTCGGCGACGACGATCGGTGCATCTCGTTTCTGCCCCTGTCGCACGTCACCGCCCGGCACCTGGACTACGCGCTGATGAACGCCGGCGTGCCGCTAGCCTACTGCCCGGTGATCGACGAGTTACCGAAGGTGATGAAGGAGCTGCATCCCACGCTGATCGTGGCCGTGCCGCGGGTGTACGAGAAGGTCTACAACCAGGTACAGAACAAGGCACACGGCATCAAGCGGAAGCTAATCCATTGGGCACTTTCGGTTGGAGCCGCCAACCGCGAAACCATCCTGCGCGGCGAGACTCCGACATCGCTTTCATGGAAGTTGGCGAACGCTCTGGTGTTCTCCAAGATTCGCGAAGGCTTGGGAGGCCGTGCGCGACTGTTCGTTTCGGGCGGTGCGCCACTCGGCCGCGAGATCGCCAACTGGTTCGCCGACATTGGCATTCGCATTCACGAAGGCTACGGCCTGACGGAGACATCGCCGGTAATCGCTCTTAACAACCCCATCAATCATCGACTGGGAACCGTCGGCAAGCCGGTGTCAAACGTCGAGGTCCGCATTGCCGACGACGGCGAGCTGCTGGTGAAAGGCCCGTCAGTGTTCAAGGGTTACTGGAAGATGCCAGAGGAAACTGCTGCAGTATTTGAGGATGGATGGTTCAAGACCGGCGACATTGCCAAACTGGACGAGGACGGTTATCTGTCCATCACGGACCGCAAGAAGGACCTGATCAAGACCTCAGGCGGCAAGTTTATCGCGCCCCAGCCGATCGAGAACTCACTGAAGGTGAATCAATATGTAGGTGAGGCTGCGCTGCTCGGCGACAAGCGCCGGTTCCCTGCCGTGCTCATTATTCCCAGCTTTGCCGACCTGGAGGAATGGGCGCGCCACCACAGCGTGAAGTTTTCTTCCCGCAAAGACCTGGTAAAGACGCACCAGGTTCAATCGCTCTACCAGGGAATTGTGGAGGAGCTGAACCAAAACCTGGCGCAATTCGAAAAGCTGAAGCGCGTGCTGGTGGTTCCGGATGAACTCAGCATCGAGAGCGGGACGCTCACGCCAAGCATGAAGTTGCGCCGCCGCAATCTGACCGATCGCTACAAGAAAGAGATTGACGCTCTCTACGCAGAGGCTGAGTCGCATCAGCGCACGCCGGCAACGTCTAAGCGCTAGTCCGCGTCGTCCTTTCGCCGGCTTCCGATGGGTTGATAACGCCGCCTCGGTTTAATGCACTCCTTGTGCCGGATTCCACGAGCCCTGCTCTTTACGGATGTATACAATCTGGCCAATGTGGTAAGCGTTGTGAGTGCCAACGTGGGCAATCATTGATGCGTTCTCGGCGACCTTGGCATCGCTCGCCGCCGCCACCGCCTGCTCCCATTCCGTCATAACCTGGTCCAGCTGCTTCACCAGAGAAGTCCACTGCTTGCTATTGAAGCTGTTAAAGGTGTCATCGTTATTTCCGCTGTATTGCTCCGGCTTCTCGCCCTTGAACTTCGCCAGCGCCCACTTGTCCCAGAAGACAAGATGGCTGACTTCCTGGCCGACTGAGTGATTGCCTTTGCCGTCGGTCCAGTTGGCCTGCTCGGCGGTTAGCCCCTCGACGGCAACGTTGGCAGGCACAAACCATTCCTTCTGGTTGTGCGTGGTTTGCAGCTGTTCCAGCAGAACGCCCTTCAGCGTCGTCGGCGCCTTTTTGTTCTGGGCAAAGGCGCTACAAGTGAGAGACAGCAAAACAAAGAAAATCGCTCGCTTCATCGTGGTCAGGCTCCTTCGAAAATCGGATATCGCCCAGCTTCGGCGGATAGTTTATGTGAGGAGAGACGGTCTGCATCGACGATGGGGAGGGAAATGGTATGAACCGCACTTAGGCGCTTTGGATCGGCGGGAAGTGACTTTGGCTGATGCATTTTCCCGGCATCGCATACACTGTTGCCATGAATGACAAAGCTCAGGATGTCGTGTGCCCGACCTGTGATGCTCCCGCAGGCAAACCCTGTCGTATGGAGAATGGCAGTGCCTTAAGCGACTCGCACCTCGCGCGCAAGACTCTGGCTAGCGCTCAGTTAGCCAAGGCTCAGAAGAAGTCGGCCAAAACCAAGATGTCGGATTCGGAATGAAGTCGAATTTGTGGTGGGGCGAAAACGGAAGTGGGGCGATACTTCAGCGGGAAGCTAGCCGATCGTCGACTGGCTCATCGCCCGGCTTTGCGACCGTGCAGCCGCAAACCAGAGTTCATGCGGTAGGCAGAAATATGGCAAATACGCTGCCGCTGCGTCCCGGTCGGGTCGTGCTGCGGACCCGCAGTACACCCTGATATTTCCTTAACGTAGTAGACACCAGCGACAATCCAATTCCCGTTCCAGCCGAGCCTTTCGTGGTAAAGAAGGGCTGCAAGATGCGCGGCAAGTTCTCTACGGTTATACCCGAGCCATTGTCCGCGAAGGTAATGCGCAAGCCGTTCCGCAACAATCCACCCCGCTCGCGCGTAGTCGCAACCCGAGCCTGAATGCTACCTCCCTCGGGCATCGCGTCCGCAGCATTGAGCAACAAGTTGGTAAACATCTGTCGCAGCAGTCCCGCCTCGATTGGCAGATCTCCGTCTTTGCAGTAGCGAGACCCGATAGAGATACCCTGGGATTCGAACCGAGAACGATAGAAATCAAGAACCCCACTCAACACGTCTGGAACGTTGGACGTCAACCTGGTTGCTGCCGTCTCCGGCAAGCGGTTCATCGCGTCGCGCGCCAGCAGCGAAATCCGCTGCCCTTCTTCGCAGGCTAACGTCAAGTAACGATGTGCCTGCTCTGTGAGTGTGGATTCAGCTCGCAACAGGTAAAGCAGATCCATCAACGATTGGAGAGGATTGTTGATCTCATGGGCGAGAGCGACGACTAACTTTTCGTCGTTTTCAGAATCACGACTTTCGGGATTGTTGCCATACACCAGGCACCTGCTTGAGAGAACCGGTTGGGCCTTACGTTGCTGGCGATTCTACCACACTGTGTCTGATACCAGACATTGAGGCCGGGTTGTAAGCGAAAGCGTATAGTTAAGTTACATCTTCATACGCAGTCACTCCAGCCACCGGGGTTGGTCTTTTTGCGCATCCGGATGCGGCGTTAACCCGCCCATGAAGGAGCAGCATGAGCCAGTCCCCGCAGCCCTACAAGAATCGCATTTTGAAGGCTTTGTCGAAGGCAGATCTGAGTCGTATTGCACCTCATCTCTCCCGCGTAACCCTTGAACAGCAGGATAACCTGATCAATGGAGAGGCCAGTCATGGTTACTTCATGGAAGAAGGCATCGCTTCGGTCGTAGTGACCGTGGCCAATGGCGACACGGTTGAGGTCGGGGTCATCGGAATCGATGGACTGGTTGGTCTGCCTATTCTGCTCGGGACCGGCAGCGCTCCAGGAAGAACTTTTATCCAGATTGCAGGATCCGGCTTGCGCATCGAGGCCAAACACCTTAAGAACGAGTACGAGCGAGCAGGGAATCTTCGCCAGCACTTGCAGAGATACACCCAGGGATTCCTGGTGCAGACGGCGCAAACGGCTGCATGTAATCGTCTGCACAACATCGAAGAGCGGCTGGCCCGCTGGCTGCTGACTTGCCGCGACCGAATCGAATCCGACGAACTGCGCCTCACCCACGACTTTCTGAGCCAGATGTTGGGTGCACCTCGCACCACGGTCACCTTGGCGGCAGGGCTGCTTCACCACGCCGGACTCATCAGCTATTCGCGTGGCGTAGTCACGATCCAAAATCGCGATAAGTTAGAAGATGCCGCATGTGAGTGCTATAGCATCGTGCGCGATGAATTCCGCCGCCTGGACTTGCTCTAGCTCGACGTCTGGCTTCATTCCATCGGTTCGACGGCGATCGTAGGTTCCGTGGGAGTTCTGCGATCCGGCCGTTGAATCACCACGGTCGCTGTCAAGACGACGCCAATTCCCAGCACCTGCATCGGCGAAACCAATTCCCCCAGGAAGAGTGCGGTCAGCAGAATTGCCCAAACCGGCTCGAGGCAGGCGGTTACGATGGCGCGCGTCGGGTCAAGGTATTGCAGTCCTGCGAAGTAGAGCGAGAACGGAACCAGCATCGACGTGATCGAAAACACCAGCATGAACAGCCACTGTCCGCTGCTGTAGTGCTGGGCCACGATCTTCCACGGCGGATTCAGCAATTGCCAGAAAACGGCGGCGCCCAGCAACGCATAGAGCAGCACCGTCCAGCGCTCATACAGCTGCACCAGGTGCTGACCGTACACGTTGTAGAAGGCGAAGGTAATGGCCGCCAACTGGGTCGCGAGCAACCCGATTGGGTTGAGGTGCAATCCTGAAATACCCAGCCAGGGGAATTGGCCGCGCGCCGATATCTCGCCCACCGCGACAGCGCATCCCGCGACCGCCAGAACAACTCCGGTGATGCGCAGCGCAGTCGGCCGCTGCAACCGCCGGGCAAGCATGTATAGCAACACCCACACCGGCGCGACATATTGCAGCACGATGGCAGTTGCGACGGTCGTCTTCTCGATGGCCAGGTAATAGAAATAATTCGAGGCCGCCAAACCAAGAATCCCGAGCAGAAAGAACTGGGCCAGATGGCTGACGCGCACCCGCAGCGACTCCGGTTTTTTCAGCAAAAGTATCGGAGCCAGAATCAGCAGAGCGATGGTACTGCGGCTCTGCGCCAGAATGAGAGGGGCGATGGAACGCAGAACGTGCCCGGAGCCGGAAAGCCTGCCGGTAAAAATCGCCCGGCCCATCGTTGCCGAAAATCCCCAGCAGAAGGTGGCGGCGGCAATCAACAGGTAGCCGCGGGCGGCGCTGGATTTGACGGGCTGCTCGCGAACAGCTCTCATGCGGTCGAGTCACGCAGCTCGCAGGGTGTCGTCATTCCTGTTGGCATTGTACTGAAACCGCAGACTCGGCCGACGCGAGCTTAGAGCTAGGCTCGCTTCAAGAGCCTGGTCGATGCCTTCGGGGTCGAACCCGACCAGCACCTCCTCGTCGACAACTACCGTAGGTGTGGATTTGCTGTTGTATTTCTCGGCCAGCTCGCGCACCGCTTCGTTATCCCACGCCACATTGCGTTCTTCGAACTTGACGCGGCGGTCCTTCAGAAACAGCTTCACTGCCTCACCGGGCAGTGAAGCCGGCTGGGTGAACACAATGATTTTGCGCTTCTGCATGCAAGCGAGTGGATATACCCGGAAATGCACTGTCTTTTGATCAGCGCAGGTTAACAAGATTTCAGAAGATGGTTCCGCAGCTAGTCGGCCAAGGCGCCTTGACTATGCGAGGAGCGCAGTACGCGATCCACGGTGTAAGGCGCACGCTTGCTGGGCTCGTGGAAGTGCCGAACCTGCAACTCTCCCAGCAGCCCCAGCGCGATCAACTGCACGCCGGCAACAATCAATACCGCGGCAAAAACCAGCAGCGGCCCGTGCTCCTCCATCACGTTCTTTCCGCGAACAAACTTCTCCATCAGCATCCAGAACGCGATCAACGTGCCCGTAACTGAGCTCAACGCCCCGCAAGTTCCGAAAAAGTGCAGCGGCCGCGACATGTACTTCAGCAGGAAGCGGATGGTAATGAGGTCGAAGAATACCCGGAAAGTTCGCGAGATGCCGTAATGCGATTCGCCACGCTCGCGGTTGACGTTGCGGATAGGGATCTCGCAGATCGTCGCGCCGTAAGCTGACGCCAGCGCCGGAATAAAGCGATGCAGCTCGCCGTAAAGCGGAACCTCCTGCACCACTTCGCGACGATAGGCTTTGAAGGTGGTGCCGAAATCGTGGAGATCGACGCCGCTCAACTTGGCCATCAGCCAGTTGGCGATCTTCGAGGGAATGCGCCGCATCACGAAGTTGTCAATGCGCTGCTTGCGCCAACCGCTGACAATGTCGTAGCCCTCGCGCAGCTTCTGCAAAAACAATGGGATGTCATGCGGGTCGTGTTGCAGGTCGCCATCCATGGCAATCACGTATTCGCCTTCGGCGTGATCGAATCCGGCGGCCAGGGCCGAAGTCTGCCCAAAATTGCGGCGCAACTTCACTACGACCACGCGGCGATCGACCGAGGCAATCTGCTGCAACATCCAGAAGGTATTGTCCTGGCTGCCGTCGTCGACAAACACCAACTCGAACGGCTCGCCGGCAGCTTCCATGACCACCTTCAGGCGGTCGTAAAGCTCGGTGACGTTCTCTTCTTCGTTATGGAACGGAACGACGATGGAGTACTTGAGCACAGGCCTTTTATTATAACGCCGCGACGGTTTTGGGTGGGGAGTCTGTTTGTTTCTCGTAACTCTCGAGTTATCATCAGGATGACCTTTAGCGCGACGCTTCGTCCCTAGCTTGGGTGGCGCCATGGCTGCCAGGCAACGTGAGCCGTGGTCATCGCCATCCTAAGACACAGCTAATCAGCCCGGCATTGCGATTGCGTATGAACCTACTCATGAACCCCCTGCTGCTTGGAATGTCTGCGGTGGTCCTGCATGAGCTTTCTCATGTGGCTGTGGCTTATGCACAAGGTCTGAGAGTTAAGCGCGTCGGCATAACCTGGAAAGGGCCTTATATTGTCCGCGAGGCGGGATCGCGCGCTCAGAATTTGCGTGTGTGTCTAGCTGGGCCGCTGGCGAATTTGGTCTTAGCTCTGCTGTGTTGGCACGTGGCTCTCCCGTTTGCAATGTGCAACCTGGTATTGGGCGCATTTAATCTGCTGCCGATTCCGGGCTCGGACGGCCAGCGCGCCTGGCAACTGCTGCCCATCGCCGCAGAAGAGCGAGGTCAGCCAGCTTCGACGGTACAAGCACCGTAGTATCGCCGACGGGGTCTCGACATTCCGGGTCTCAGATTGCGACTCTGGTCGCTGGAGATCCTATGGCTCCATTCCCATGAACATTCCCACGAACTGAAGGAATCGCTTTACTCCTTCTCTGAATTCGGCTGTCGGGGGGATCAGGCTCAACACCAAATATCCGTCGCCAGTAAAGTCGTAAAAATGCCCTGGCTGCACCAGAACTCCGGTTCGCTGTAGCAGTGTGATCGCTAACTCTTCGTCGGAATTCGTCACCGGCACACGCACTACCGCATACCACCCGCCCTCAATCGCCAGCCGCTCGCAAAGCCGCTGTTTCGCTAGTTGCTCATCGAGTTCTGCGAGATTTTCGCGCACCCGCTCCAGCAGTTGTGTCTGAATATCGTTCCCCTGCTCCAGCATCGCCGGAACCGCGAGCTGCACCGGCGCATTCATGGAGAGATAGGTGTCGGCGATCACTTCCAACCGTGCGAGCGCTTCCCTCTTCATCTCGTCAGGTCCGCCGACAGCGATCCATGCGACCTTCATCTGCGGCAAGCCAGAAATCTTCGACAGCCCGCTTAGCGTGAACGTAAGCGCATCGCGATTCGCGGCGAACGTGTGCGGGGCTTCCGCGGCGAGCGAGTAGTCGAGAAAGACTTCGTCGGCGATGATCGCCATGTTGCTCGCACCGCAGATGAGGTTCAGTTCGCTGGATTCGTGCAACTTCACGTACGAGCCAGTCGGATTGTTGGGATGAACCACCAAAACAGCACCGCAGCGTGCGCCTGCATTCTGCGCGCGATCAATCGCCGCCTGCAATGACGGAAAGTCAATTTGCCATCCATGGTCGTACACCAACTCGTAAGCAAACAACTTCACGTCCTGAATGTCGGCGAGAAAATCGAACAGCGGATAACTCGGCGTCGGAACCAGAACCGCATCGGCCGGATCGCACAGCAGTCGAAAAACGAACGAATACGCTTCGCTGGTGCTCGTGGTCAGCAACAGGTCGTCGGCCGCGACCGCGATCCCGCGCTCCGCGTAGTATCCCGCAACGGCTTCCCTCGCCGTAAGCAGTCCTTTGGGCTGCGGGTCATAACGTAGCGCTCTGCGGTCGCTCAAGGCGCGCAGCAGTTCGGCTTCGTTGTATTGCAAGCCAACTGTCGTTGGATTTGAGGCAGTCAGGTCGAGCAACTCTTTGCCCGCTCGCCGGTGCGCGTCCAGCGCGTCAG
Source organism: uncultured Acidobacteriaceae bacterium (assembly GCA_963769235.1). Lineage (GTDB taxonomy): Bacteria > Acidobacteriota > Terriglobia > Terriglobales > Acidobacteriaceae > Bog-257. The sequence continues at coordinate 635,470 of CAVYKW010000003.1, forward strand.
TATAGCGATTGGTGGTAAGGTTCCAGGACGTTCGGCGCGCAAAGCTCGACATTCGAAGGCATTATAAGCGGACGGTGCTGCGCGCCTCCGCAGAATCAACATACGGAGCAACCCTGGAATTCAGGACCGACGCTTACGACGCAGACCCTGCATTCAGTGAGGTCGGGCTCGGGAGCGACGATCAGCCCGGCGCAGTGTAGCTGTGTCCCGGAACTTTGCGCTTTCACCCTCCAGCCGGGCGAGCAAACAGGATCGTAGGCAGGCCGGAAGCAGAGACATTCTAGCTGCAACTCAGCAGTAGTCAATCACATTGATGTAGGCTTGGGTCGATAAATAAAGGGCATAGACGCTGGCCTGAAGGCCAGCTCTACCCGAACAGAACAGAAGCGGGAGCTTTTAAGCAGCTTGTGTAGCCCGTTCGGAATAACTAAATAACAGCGGGATGAAGTTAAGGCGCAGCTAAAGCCGCGCCTTTTTTAACACTCAGCGATTGTTCGCCTTCGCCAGAACTGCTAATTCCGCAGCACCGGTTTTCGCTACTTTGAAACGGCGGCGAACAGGTCGGTCTTCAGCAGAGCCTCAAAGCGCTGATCGTCGGTTTTGAAGTGCATTTGCAACATGTCATTGGAGCTGTCGACAGTGGTGTTTTCCAGCGCCAGTTTCTCCGAGGGCGTGCCGCTCATCTTGCGGTAAAGGACGCCGGCCTTAAGCAACCCTGACATTGTGGCAGCGGTCACGGCATCGGATGTCTTAACGCTCAAATCGAAGGTCACGCCGTTGGTGAAGTTCATGACGTAGTCTGAAGCCAGCAACCGCTTCTTCACGGTATCGTAATCCGCCAGCGCAGATGCCTGGCCAAGCGCCGAGCGCATCATGTTTTGCGTGCCTGCCTGGTCCAGCACGCTCCAGATGGGCGCGTTCTCAATACTGGTCACCAGGTCATCGATGGTGTTATTCGAGGCCAGCGACTCGGCACCGTTGTCGCGCACATCGATCGCGCCCTTGATGGCGTTGTTCTCGCCAAACAGAATGGTCGTCGGATCGAGGAACACCAACTGCATCCCCGAACTCATGGGGTAGAGATACGACAGCAGATATTTTTCCGGCTTAATTTTCTTGAGCCGCATCTTCGCCAGGAAGTCTTTCTGCTTAAAGGGCCCCTGCGCAATGCCGACGCTGCGCAAAACGTTCTTTGGTCCGCGATAGCTAACGAAGGTTAGTTGCTCGACATCCTTATCCGGATCGATGCCGGCGCCCTTGAGCGCGGCTTCAAACTGCTTGATATTGTCGGGCAGAACCCGGTCGCGCAGAGCCCGTGCGGACGCCGAATCGCGCAGGTCGCGGTAATCGACGGAGATGATCTGCTGGACGGCGGCAGGAACAACTGTGCGGGCATTGCTGCTCAGAGGAGCGGCGACGGCAGGAACACACATCGCTCCGCTCAGAAGAAGGCCGGTAACAAACTGCTTCATAGGCATCCTATTTTACTCGACTATTCCAGCAGAGATGCTGGAAGATTCAGCACTGTTGCCCCGGAACAGAACCCTCGGGGCCAAGGATTAGACGTGCCAGCAGGCGCAACATCAACCGAGAGCTTCTGAAAGCGGGTAGCTTGTCGGAAGTCCAGCCTACCCGGGTGCGCCCGGAAAACGGGATACCGGATTCTTAGGCTGTCAAGGCGAGAGCAGATCTCTGCTTACCGTTGAAGGTCGCAATGGCTGACGATCGCACCGCAACTCTCACGCCTCACCAAACAGGAATCGCGCTGACGCTTGCAGCCAAGGCAAACTTATTCCGATTCCAGCACGAGATATTGCAACAACCCGCCCCGCTCGATCTGCAAGACGATGATGTCGCCCGGCTTCAGCTTGCGCAGATCTTCTTTCAGCTGCTGCAAGTCATCCACAGTTTGACCGTTGACGGCGTGAATGATGTCGCCGGGCTGCGGTCCTTCACCTAGAAGCGTGCTGGTAGGAGTGCGCGCTGCGACCAAAACTCCATTCGGAATGCGCAAGTCGTCGCCCAGAGCTTCACGGAGGTCCGGAGTGATTGATAGCGCCACAATGCCGAGGCGATTGATGACGTTGTTGGGACCCGTCAGCATATCGGCGAAGCGCTGGGGATCGTCGGGACGCTTCTCGACGGTAACGGCGACATTTTCTTCCTCGCCGTTACGTAATACCCCGACCTGCGCAGTTTGGCCGATTTTGTCGGAGTACAAATCCAGAGCGAAGTGGCGGACATCGCTCACCCGCTTGCCGTCAACGCTGACGACCACTTCGCCCACTTTCAGCCCGGCTTTGGCAGCCGAAGACCCCGGCACCACGTCTTCCAGCAGAACGCCGTGGTTGACCGGTAGGTGCAAACCTTCGACCAGGTCCGGCGTTATGGTGCGCAGATAGACGCCGATCTGGCCGCGATGCACGTGGCCTTCGGCGCGGATCTGGTCGTACACATTGCGCACTACGTCGCTGGGGATGGCGAAGCCCAAACCTTCGTTGCCGCCCGACTGCGACAGAATGAAGGTATTGATGCCGATGACGTGTCCGTCGACATCCACTAGCGGTCCGCCGCTGTTGCCCGGATTGATGGGCGCGTCGGTCTGGACATAGATGTCGGGCTTGTCGGGATCAATTTGGCGCGCAGTCGCGCTGACCACGCCCATACTCACCGAGTTCTCCAACCCGAGCGGGCTGCCGAAGGCAAAAACAATCTGACCCTGTTTGAGGTCGTTGGAGTCGGCCAGTTGGAGCGCCGGCAATCCGGTTACATCGATCTTGAGGACCGCCAGATCTGTCAGCCGGTCCAATCCCACCAGCTTAGCCTCGATAGGCCCATGCGGAGCCTCCAGCGCTTTCGCGTCGTCCTTATTGAGGCCCTGCAAGCGCACCCGAATTCTGTGCGCGCCCTGAACCACGTGGGCGTTGGTAACGATGTATCCGTCAGGCGACAAAATCACGCCGGCGCCGATACCGCGCTCCGCTTCCAGATAGGCTGTATCTTTCTCTTCGCCTTCGCTGCTGAGGCCGAATCCCGTGGTCAGCACCTGCACCACGGACTTGGTGACGGTTGCGGATAATTGCTGGACCGACTGGCTGAAGACATGCAACGGATCGTTCTTGAGCAGTTTGGCCGATTCTGCCGAGCGGGTTGCTTGCTCCGTCTGCGCCGTGGAAAACAATGGCGTCAATTCCAAGACAAGTATTGCAATTGCAAACCGCCGCGGATGTCTGAACATGGCCACCGTTTTCCCGCGCTCGAAGCGCGACTACATCTACTTAAGATGGAATTCCAACCCCGGAAGCATCACGGTTCCATTATTTCCTGTAGCTATTTGCGGGTATGCCAGCGCACGCCACCTCGCACCAGGATGGGCTGGCCAATCGTGGGCGTCGGGGTCTTACTGATGTTGTACACCTCGTTGGTGAGGTTCTCGCCCTGGAAGAAGACGTCGAACCCTTTGGGCAGCGGATGCGAAACCGTGGCGCTCAAGACAAAATATGAACCCAGCGGAAACAGGTTCTGATCGTCATCGAACTCGTTGCTCTCGGTACGTCCCTGTATGGCGACGAAAAAGCTCTTAGGCGCCGCCCATGTGCCCTGGAAGGTGAAAACATTCTTCGGCACCAGTGGTATCTGATTGCCCACCAATGCCGGATTGCCCGGGTAGCTGGCGACCGTTGTGTCCATGAACTGATAGCCGGCGGACAGCGTGATGCGGTTGGTGAAGCGAATGTCTGTCCCTAGCTGAAATCCGATGGCCTGGGTACGGCCAAGGTTCTCGCGCATGCGGGTGATCAGCGATGGCGTCGAGCTAAGGGTGACGTTCTCCACCGGATTGGTCACGATGCCGCCGAAGATGTTGCCGTGGATGGATACGCGATTATTCAGCATGCTGGTGCGAGCGCCCGCTTCCCCGCCGCTGTATCGCTCGGCCCGCAGGAATGCGTTCGCCAGGGTGTTCACATTCCCCACGCGGAATGAGCGATAGAGTTCGTTCAATGTAGGCGCGCGGAACGAGCGGTATCCTGAGGCGTAAAGTACAACGCGATCGTTCAAGCGATACGAGGTCGAGATCCGCGGATCAAAAGCGTTCTGGCCGCGGTCGGGATAATGAATCAACGTCTCATTGCCAAACACCGGGATGCGGATAGAGCTGGCGTCGTAGTTGCTCCATAAATCTTCCCTGCCCGCCAAGGTCAGCGACCAGCGACGCGTGATCTGCACGATGCCTTCAAGAAACGCGCCCAAAGCTTCCTGGGTTCCACCGTTCGAGAGGTTCGCGGTGGGATTTCCTTTAGAGTAAGTTGTCTCCAGGCTGACGCCCTGAACGTAGGTGCCGTCGAGGCCAGCCAGCATGGTAAAGCGGGTCGCGAGCTGCTTGGACCACTGGCCGATCATCCCCATCTGCTGGACGGGAACGTTCTGCACGTCGGTCAGCGATTCGCTGTCGCGGTTGCTGGCTACGGACGAAAATGTCTGATGGTAATTTTCCGTGCCGCCATACAGGCGCAGCGTGAACAGGCCTGCCTCAGGGCTGTTGTAGTCCGTGCCGAAGGCCAGCTGCCGGATGGTTGTGTCGTTGATCTGTAGCGGGATGCCGTTCTGGCGGTCTTCTCCATAGAGCGTTCCATTAAGAAAGACCCGCCCGCGATCTCCGGAAACCCGCTCCAGACGCAGGTTTCCGCTGCCATACTGCTCGTTGACCGGAGTATCGACGGTACCGCGGATACTCTGGGGCACGTCGATGTAGCCGTCGGTGCGAAAGCCTTCGCCGCTGGCCACGATGTTCCACTGTCCGAAACTCAGCGCGCCCCATCCCGAGCCGAACGGTGAATTCTCATTGCCGTAGGAGCCTTCGACTTCAGCTGCTGTCTGCACGCCGGTCTTTGTCTCCAGATTGATCACGCCGCCCAGGGCGTCGTTGCCGTACAGGGCCGAGACGCCGCCCGGAACCAGTTGCACTTCGTTAAGCGACGCCTGCGGAACGCGTGCCCAGTAGATCCAGCCACCAAAAGGATCGTTAATAGGGATGCCATCAACCAGCACCAAGCGCACGGCTGGCGCCGCTTGCCCCGAGACCGCGCAGCGAAACGCCTTGCGAGGTGGGATTGGCGGTCTGGCTGCCGGAGCGCCGCAGCAGCGAGAAGCCCGGAACCTGCCGCAGCTTGTCGTCAGTGGTAAGCGCGCCCCACTGCTCCAACTGCTGGTCGTTCACCACCACGGCATCGGGCTGCGACTCGACATTATCAACGCCGGTGGGAAGGATTGCGGTACGCGTGGCGGTCACGTCCAGACTCTGCTGCACGCTGGCGGGAGTCAAAGTAATGGTGAGGGGCTTATCGCCTGCATGCCAATCGGCGGTCGTCGTAGCAAATCCCGAGGCGCTGACCTCGATGGTTCCGGAATCGCCGGAGACGCTGCTGAAGACGAAGGTCCCGTCGGGCTGAGTGGTGCGGCCGAAGTTCTGGCCTTCGATATGCAGCACAACTTGCGCGCGAGCGATGACTGCTCCGCTGCGGTCCTGCACTGTTCCGCGAACTTCCTGTTGCGAGGCACACCACGCCGCCGGCTGGGCCAGCAGCATCAGCGCTAAGAGCGCGCAGAGGCTGGCGATAATCGAACGGAGTGCACACCGATCTACCTGCATAATCAAGAACATGAGATTTGCACGAGTGTACTAGAAAGCGTTTCCAAAACAGGTTTTTTGTGGCATGCACTCTGGAGAAACCCTTCCCCGAGGGTTGTCTCCCGCATGCGACAACTTAACAAAGTGATGTTCAAGCGTCACAGATGGGTGTTTGGAGTCCCGGCTATACTTAAAGTATCCGTTAATACGTAAGGGAGTTTGCTAATGGCTACTGTTGTAGAACCAACTGATCTTATGAACGAAATTTCCGTACATCCCCCGAAGCGACTTTTATATGGACCCGGTCCGGGCCAGGTGCATCCGCGGGTTTATCAGGCAATGGCGCAGCCGATTGTCGGCCATCTTGACGCCTATTTTTTCCAGATTTCTTCGAACATTCAGCGACTGCTCCGCACCGTCTTCGGGACGAAGAACGAGCTGACCTTTGTTATCTCAGCTACAGGTAGTGGCGGCATGGAAGCCGCCATCAGCAACTTTGTCGAGCCGGGCACGAAGGTTGCTTCATTTGCCAACGGCTTCTTCTGCGATCGCATGTGCGAGATGGCACGGCGGCAAGGCGGCGAGGTGGTTCGCTTTGAGAAGCCCTGGGGCGAAGTCTTCGGCGACAAAGAAGCAGCCGAGTTCATTCATCGCGAAAAGCCCAAGGTTGTGATGTATGTGCAAGCAGAGACATCGGCCGGCGCGTTGCAGCGTGGCGAGGCTATCTGCAAGGCCGCGCATGAAGTCGGCGCGCTGGTCATTACCGATTGCGTGACCTCGCTGGGAGCGATGCCCGTTGAAGTCGACAAGACCGGTATCGACGTGGCTTACAGCTGCTCGCAGAAAGGCCTGAGCTGCCCTCCCGGACTGTCGCCGATTACAATTTCGCCGCGCGCCGCCGAATTTCTGCAAGCGCGCAAGACCACCAATCACTCCTGGTATTTCGACCTGAAGCTGATTGCCGACTACCTGGCTCAATCGCATCGCTATCATCACACCGCGTCGGCGACCATGTTTTACGGATTGCATGAAGGCCTTACCCTCATCGAGGAAGAAGGCATCGAGAAGCGCTGGGAGCGTCATCACCAGGCGCATCTGGAGTTTGTCCGGCAGATTGAGGCGTTGGGATTGGAGATGCTGGTCTCTGCTGACCATCGCATCTGGAACCTGAACACGCCGAAATCCCCAGAAGGCGTGGACGACGCCAAGGTCCGCACCACGCTGCTGAAGGACAACGGCATCGAGATCGCCGGGGGCTTCGGCCCGTTGGCAGGCAAGATCTTCCGCGTCGGCTTGATGGGTCCGCTGGCGACCAAAGAGAGCGTCAACGAATTCGTGGAGTGCTTCGGCAAGGCTCTGCGCGGCGCGGGATACAAGGCGTAACATCATCACGTGATGTTTCGCGAGCCCTACCGGATCGACTGGTGGGGCTTTGCTTTTGGAGTTCATCCACCGAGTTTTGTTGGCGCGCCTGCGCAGCTGAAGCTGCGCCCCTTGAAATCTCACGCACCACGGTTCGGGTTCGGGGCTTCGGCAGAGGCGAACTAAGAATGCGGGCTTCGTCGAAGCGGCGCGTCAGCCAAGTTCCCAGTCTCGCGGCGCGGGACGAAAGAGCATAGCCCAGCGCTTCAGCGCTGGGTACACGTATCTTTTGACCCGAGTCCCTCGGGGACGACAGCCCTCCGTGAGAAGCGCTGTCGTCCCTGCGGCATCCTCAGCCTCGTGACTGCCCGGATACCCTCCCGATTCTGCCCTTGAATCCCCGCTATCCGGGTCGTAAACTTGCACTAACTCTGGTGCTACCTTCTTTTCGACCTCCTCATTCCTCCGTAAGCAAACTTTGCGATTTTGCTACATGGGTGGTGCAATATGCTGTGGTTTTCACAGCCTAGGCCCTAAATATGGGGTTTAGATGTTGACCCTCCCGGCTTTTTGGACGTAAAGTTGGGAAGTTCTCGACGTTCATTTCCGCTGAGAACCGTGCCTGGGTGCGTTCGCCTTGAAGCTGGATTCCCTTCGGAAGTCCGGCTCGAACGGCGAAACAATCACTCAAGCTGGCTGTCGCTGCGTCGTTGCCTCTTGAAGGAGTACGCGTTGCTCAAACTGAAGAAGCTGCAAATCCTCGGGTTCAAATCGTTCTGTGACCGTACCGACCTCCGCTTTCAGGGCGAAGGCATCGCGGCCATCGTTGGCCCCAACGGCTGCGGCAAGTCCAACATTTCGGACGCGATCTCATGGGTGCTGGGCGAGCAGTCGGCGCGACTGCTGCGTGGCGTCAATATGCAGGACGTCATCTTCGCGGGCACGCGCGACCGCAAGCCTACCGGCATGGCCGAGGTGTCGCTGACACTGGTCGACCCTGAAGTGTATGGCGACGTTGCCGAGCCCGAAATCGATATTCAGGACGAGCTGCCTGACGACTGGGATGAGTCCGCCATGCGAGCGGCGCGTGCGGCCGATGTTGAAAGCTACTCGGAAGAGGTGCGACCGGGCCAAGGCGACGAAGAGCCGACAGCCAGTACCGCTCCGCCCGAAAATCAAACTGAAGGAGGGTGCCCCGCCCTTCCCGTTTCAACCGCAGGCCGGGATCAACAACCTACCTCCGCTCCGCAAGTGGTACTTAAGATTCGCCGCCGCAAATTCAAGCGCACATTCAAAGCCGGCGAAGTTCAAGTCACGCGCCGCCTGTTCCGCTCGGGTGAAAGCGAATACCTGCTGAACGGCAAGCTCTGCCGCCTGCGCGACATTCAGGACATCTTCATGGGCACCGGCCTGGGGCCGGAATCGTACGCAATCATCGAGCAGGGGCGCATCGGTCAGATTCTCAGCAGCAAGCCGACCGACCGCCGCGCCATCATTGAAGAAGCTGCCGGCATCACGAAATACAAATCGCGCAAGCGGCTGGCCGAAGCTCGGCTGGAAGACGCGAAACTCAACCTCTCGCGTATCAACGACATCTTCGACGAAGTCACGCGCCAGATGAATTCGCTGAAGCGCCAGGCATCGAAGGCCGAACGCTATGCCAAGCTGCGCGATGAGATGCGCGAGAAACTGCGGATCGTGCTCGCCAGCAAGTTTGCGCAACTCGACAGCGAAGCTTCTGCGCTTGAGCTGCAACTGTCCGAGATCGCCGGAGAAATTCACGGCCAGACCGAAGCTGTCCAGCAGATGGAAGGTGAGCACACAGACCGCACGCAACGCGGTTATGCCATCGAGCGGGAAGGTCAGGAGAATCGCGAGAAGCTGAACACCCTGGCGCTGGACTTGGACCGTGCCGCAGCACGCCGCCGCACCAACGAAGAGCGCTGCGCCGAACTGGACGCGCGTTCCGCCGGGGCGCAGGCCGAGATCGCCAACACGGAAGAACAGGCCAGCCGTCTGCAACAGGAACTCGAAGTCGATCGCGCTACGCTCGAATCGGCCAACGCCGACGTCGCGAATGTGCAGCAAGAGCTTCAGCTTCGCCAGCAGGAAGCGGCCGCAGCAGCTTCATCACTGATCGAGGTTGAACGCCGACAGGAACAGCATCGCAATGACATCATGCAGGCTGTCGCGGCGGCTGCGTCGGTGCGCAATCGCATCACGCAGGCCGAAGAGCGCATTGCCGCCCTCGACCGCGAGGCGCAACGCCTGCATGCGGAGACAACGACCGCGCAACAGCAGTTGGAAAGTTTTGGCGGCCAGCGCGGACAGCTTGGTCTGAAGTTTGAAACTGCATCGCAACGCGTCACTGCCTTGACGTCGCAGATCGGAGACACCAGGCGCAATCTTGAAGAGAAGCGTGACGCTGAGACTGCCGCAAAACGTCATCTGGACGCCATGAGGGGCGAATACGCTGGCTTCATGGGCAAGAAAGGCTCTCTCGAGGCGGTCATCACCGAGCACGGCTACGCGACCGATTCCGTGCGCAAGCTGTTCACCTCGGGAGCGCTGCAAGGTGGCCGTGCGCCGGCCGGCGTGCTGGCGGACTTTCTGGAAGTGGAAGACCGCTACGAGCACGTGGTCGATGACTTTCTGCGCGACGAACTGAACTACATCGTGGTCAAGTCGTGGGATGCTGCCGACGAAGGCCTGCGGCTGTTGCGCACCGATGTCGATGGCCGCGCTACCTTCCTGGTTCATCCCGAAGATTCGCAGGCGAAGTTCTCGTTCGACTTCGACGAGTCGATGCATCACGTCTCGCACGCCGATAGCGTCGTGCCGCTGAAGAATTGCATTCGCGTGCTGGATGGATTTGGCAAATCGCTCGAAGTGATTTTGCCCAAGCTGGGCAACGGGTACATCGTGCCTGACCCGGAGGTTGGTCGCGGACTCGCCCTGGAAAATCCCGACGCGTTCTTCCTTTCGCAGTCAGGTGAATGCTTCCATAACGTGACCGTGACCGGCGGCAAGCAGCGCAGTCAGGGACCACTCTCCATGAAGCGCGAGTTGCGCGATGTTCTCCTCCAGATGGGCGAACTCGAACGCGCCATGGGCGAGAAGGAAACCTACATCGCCGCGTTGGGTCGCGATATCGCCGAGCTTACCGGATTGCTGCAGCGACTGGAAGACGAGAAGCGTGAATCCGAACGGCAGGCGATGACCTCCGAACACACCCTTCGCCAGCTCGAAAGCGAGATGACGCGCACCCGCGAACGTCTCTCGACCTATGAGCGTGAACTGCAGCGCCTCGCTGAGGAACGCAATGAGCGTGAAGGTTTCATCACTTCGCAGCACGCCGAGCTAGTGCAGCATGAAGAGCGCCAACGCGGGCTCGAAGCCGAGATGCAGGCCGCGCAGAGCAGCCTGGAATCGCTGCGGCTGCGCCGTGACGAGGCTGCTAACTTGGCCAGCGAAGTTCGCGTCAATGTCGCTACTCTCGAGGAGCGCCGCCGGGGAGCCATGCTCGCGGTGCAGCGCATCGAAGCCATGCTGTCGGAGATCGCAGGTCACCTGGCAAAACTCAAGTCGCAGATGGAGTCTGCCATTGCCGAGAAGCAACAGCGCGAGTCTGAAAATCTTCGCCTGGCGGACCAGATCGTCGACTGGACAACCGAACGCGAACTGGCGCAGCAGCGCGATACCGAACTGCAACAGGAATTGCAGACAGTCCGTGCCCGCATGGCGGAATTGGAAGAGGCGTTGAAATCCGCGCGTGAGGCGCTCGACGCTGCCCGTGATCGTCGTGGCGAGCTTTCGGCCGCGCAGGCCCGGGTGCACTCAGATGTGCAGCACATGTCAGAGACCTGCGTACAGGAATTAAGCCAGCAGCGCGATGAGTTGATGGCTGACGATTCCCTGCCCCGAGTTGCGGGCGAGGAACTGACGAATGAGGACAACGCTTACCGCGAGATGCGGACGCGGCTGGAGAACATGGGTCCGGTAAACATGATGGCGCTGGAGGAATACAAGGAGACCGCGCAACGTCATGAATTTCTCGAGACCCAGCGGCAGGACCTGCTGCAGTCAATCGAGAACACGCAGAATACGATCAAGGAAATCGACACCATCTCGCGGCAGAAGTTTGAAGAAGCGTTCAACATCATTAACGAGAATTTTGGCCGCACCTTCAGCAAGCTGTTCGGTGGCGGCCAGGGCTTCATGCGCCTGACCGACCTGGAGAACTCCATGGAGAGCGGCATCGATGTGGTGGCGTCTCCTCCGGGCAAGAAGCTACAGAACGTGTTACTGCTCTCAGGTGGCGAGAAGGCGCTGACGGCACTGGCGCTGCTGGTTGGAATCTTCCAGTATCAGCCAAGCCCGTTCTGCATTCTGGACGAAGTAGACGCGCCGCTGGATGAAGCCAACGTGGGCCGGTTTACGGAACTGGTGCGCGAGATGAGCGTGCAGACGCAATTCATCATCATCACCCACAGCAAGAAGACGATGGGCATGGCGCCGGTGCTTTACGGTGTCACCATGCAGGAGCCTGGCGTATCTAAGCTGGTGTCGGTGCGCTTCCAGGAAGAATCGGCGAAGCTGGCCACGGCCATTGCGTAGCTAAGGTGGCAGTCAGAGATGATGCCGCAGCGCTAGAGCTATTTCTGTCGAAAAGGATTAATGATCCGCAGACCTTGGATCTCTCGATCTCCCTGCATTTCTTCGGTTAACACCACGCTGCAACGCGCTTGCTTTGCAGATTGAAGAATCAGAGCATCCCAAAACGAAAAGCTGTGCAGGGGATGAATGTCGATTGCGGCAAGGATATCGTCAACGCTGGGAGCAGCGACATCAAATTCTGCCAGCAGTTCGACCTTCCGACGCGCGATACGTGGATCAACGTGCAATTTCTTGGTAACAGTGACGAAATACTCCTCCAAGACCTGAGATGAAAGGACACCCGTACCCGCGCGTCGATGTTCCGCGATTAAATCGAGGGCGCGATGTTGTTTCGAGGGCGATGCTTTGTCGTCCGAATAGACGAGAACGTTAGTATCGAAGAAGCTACGAACGCTCATGTATCTCGTTACGATCGAATCGCCAGCCGCGCGAGTTACCCTGTCCTGAGAGCTGCTTGAACTCTTCGATACTTTTTTCCGGGTCGTCGCCTCCCGCAAGCCTTTGGAGGTAGTCACGAATCAGCTGATTCAGGCTCTTACCCAGCGCATCCGCCTTCTTTCGAGCACGCGCGACAATCTGCTCGTCAATCGAGAGGGTAACATTCATGAACACAGTACATGTGTGCATGGATACTGTGTCAACGTCTGAGGGGTAACAGGACGGTCGCCCGAGGCCCTACCGCGTCGCTTTATGTTAGCGAGCGGTAGGGCAATTCAGGATCCACCGTCCAGTGACTTACTCGCCCGCAGCGCTCGCGCTTGCTGTCGATGAGAAGCTCACCGCGGTCTGTGAGCCTTCGAAATCTATTTCGTCGATGGTAGGTACACTGCCGCTAGTGTTGGTAGTGATCGATGTGTCACGGGCCGGCTTGGCGAGTTGCACCACCTGCCCCGTCGCCGTCGCTACCGGTTTCCCATCCTGCTTGAATGTAACTACAGCCGTCGGTCCCGTAGGATTGACGGTCACATGGTAGCTGCCCGGCTGTAGTGTGGCACCGGCAACCTGAGAAGTCTGGTAGATGTCTATCTCCGCCGACTTCGATTTAGCGAATGCACCGGCAGAAAGACCAATAGTCAGGAAGAATAAGCTCGTCGCTATCAATATATGCTTCATTGCACTCTCCTACTGAAATTTACTTACCTGTATATCGATAGGCCTTCACCGGCATCTGATTCGCTGCCATTGTTGAGAAGCGGCGGTTATTAATTAAAGGAAGGAAGTAAGGAAGTAGTTTGGGACCGGACCCGCAGACCTGGATAGCGATTGTTTTCAGCTATGCTTAAGCGCTCCTGTAGTTTATGCAGAGCACGCTAGTATCTCTACGATTCGCCGGGCACAGAGCGTCGTGAGGCGCCTCGAGACGCCGACGAGTGGCAAATAAAAAGGGAGCCCAAGAGAGGCTCCCATATTCCGAGTTGGATCTTGCTATCGACCGGCGCTTGACATGGTTCCGGCATCGAAGCTCACGCCAGTAGCAGTGTGGCTGAAATCCACTTCGCTGATGGAAGGAACACTGCCACCATTTTGGGTGATGACCTGGTTGTACTGCGGGGCCGACGCGAGGGTCTTAACCTGTCCACTTGCGGACGCCACTTCCTTACCACTCTTCATGAACTTCACCTGAGCGGTAGAGCCTGTGGTCTCGCATTTCACAACATATTCACCGGCAGGAAGAGTCTTGCCATTGAGTTGTGCATCGTGGAACAAGGTGACTGTTTCAGACTTGGAGCCAGCAAAAGCGCTGACGGACATGGTTACGGCGAAAAGAAACAGGGCGACACGGGCCAGTATACGAGTCATTGTTATCTCCTTAATTACTTTGACTGCTCGTTCTGGCGGCCCACGCGGGCACGTTATGCAAGATCCCAGCATTCAAATTGAGCTCTGGAAATATCTTGCAATTCTTACCGCTCCGCATAGAATGTGACACCGGGGTTAAACAGGTACGGGACGTTTAGAACCCTCCCTTTAGTTTGTCTCGCCTGGGCCGCCAAACCGCTGGCGAAACATTCTGTTTAACCCCATTCTTGCATGCATTCAGAGTGCCACGCACTCCTACCTCAGCTCACCTTCCTGTATATACGTCGAGCGCACTGCGAAAGTTCACTCCTTTAGAAACTTTCACTTGTTGGCTTGGACGAACGGTTGCTATCGATGTGAGCGCAGCTCATCTTGTACGCAGGGGAATTCATTTCACATTCAACTGGCAGGCATACATCGCATGCAGCAATGCTTTCGTCCCAGCGGTCTGGCGAAAAGTTTGTTTGGTTTATTGTGCTGCGGCGCGCTGGTTCCATCCCATCCGCTCGCGCAGCGAGGTAATATGCGCTAAATGATGGGTACAATGCCAGGCGTATAGCCCGAGCATCTGGTTCAAACTAAGAACCCCGCGTTCAGGATGGTACAGTGTGCGTCCAAAATCGGACGGCTGCATAGCTTGTAACGTATCCACCCAGCGCGAATGCAACGCCGCCAGTAGTTGGAGCGATACTTCGACGGGCGTTACCCTGTTATCGGGAAGCTCCGCCCACTTAGCTTCGTCGTAAGGCTTAATGGGAGGCTGATCTTCCGTTAGCGCCAACTTGAATCGGATATAGGCGTTCATGTGGCTCTCGGGCACATGATGCACCACCTGCCGCACTGTCCAGCCTTCTGGACGATAACGCGTATCAAGTTGCTCGGGCCTCAGATCGCGGACTGCAGCGCGCATGCCCGCTGGTGCTTTGGCCACAATTTCGATATAGCCGACGCGATCTTTCGCGCTTTGCTCTTCGCTGGCGGGTTCGATCCACTTGAATTGCCCGACGGGATAACGCAAGTCAGCAGTCATTTCTAAATTCCTCTACATGGGCCCGACCCGAGCCTGAACTATTCTAGCGAACGCACCTGCGACGAGGGAATGAGCTCCAACGTACAGGGAGCGGGATTTGCCGTGCCACAACGCACAATGCCTCTCCGGATCACATGCCCTTGTACCCCCGGAGGAAACTTCATCCCAGTATCCGCTTTTTGCAGAATGTCACCAAACGTCTTCAGGTTTTCATCCCCTTTGATGAATTTTACCTGCTCCACTTTGTCTCGCGAAATCAGCAGGAAGAATTCAGCGGTGCCTTTCTCACTCTTCTTGAGAGAAACAGTTAGGTGCTGCTGAAGTTCCGCCCGCGCCGCCGGCAGTCGGCTCTCAATGTCCTTTACGCCCAGGGTATTCAGGCGATCGCGGCCCTGCGGGCTGGCATTTTCCCCGATAAGCGAGAACAAGTAGTAGCGGATGGCCTCGTCCTTCTTGCCACGTTTTTCCGCGATCTCGCCCATATGCTCCGCTTCGTCACCGTATCCGCCGTTCCACCATGCCGGCGAGATGTATTGCTCGGCTGCATCCAGGTTTCCGCGTTTGAAGTCGATCCAGCCCTTGGTGTCCCAAACGTTAAACAGGAAGTTGGTGGTGAACAGGTCCTGCATGCGCATGTTGTCCAGCGTAACGTCGCGCAGTTGCGTTTCCACCGCGTTAATGGCGGCGTCCGCGTATTTCGAGGCACGATCCAGCTGAAGATTCTGCTCCGACAGTGAAAACGCGATGTTGTTCCAGGTGACCGGACTCGGCGACAGAGTGATCGCTTTTTCGAAAGCCGCCAAGCCTTTGTCGGTTTGATTATTCGCGATGTACGCCTGACCGAGGGATATCTCCAGCAGCGGGTTGTTGGGCTGAATGTCGACAGCCTTCTCCAGCTCCGGAACGGCCGCGGCAAAATTCTTCTGGCTCACATACAGGCTGCCAAGATTGCCATGGGCCGTCTGGTCTAGCGGATTGATCTCAATCTGCTTTTGGTATTGCTTAATCGCATCATCAAACTTCGACTGGTGCTGATAAGCCAGTCCCAGCCCGTTGTAGGCAAATTCGTCGTAGGGATTGAGTTCAATCTGTTTCTTGAAGGCGTCGACTGCCTGGTCGTCCTTGCCCAGCGCCAGATAAGCGCGACCCAGGTTGTCCCATGCCGACTTGTATTTTGGATCAAGTTTCACCACGCGTTGCAACAGTTCCGCCGCCAGCGCGTAATGCTGGTTGGTAAAGGCCTGCATGGCGGAGTCGTTCAGATCGCCGGCTGACTCGTTGCCGCCACCGGCAGTCGCTCCCGGCTGGATGTTTTGCAGCGCGATCTCCTGTGCCTCGTCGGCCAAGACCACGCGCCGAAACGCAGCGTAATCCTCACTGCGATCGTGAGGGATGTCGCGCGCCACTAGCAGCACCGTACGCTTGCTGCTGAACTCACCGGCATCAACTTTGTACAGCGAGTGGTACTCGGCGTAATCCCGCTTCACGTCGACGCCGATGGGGGAGTGCACTTTGTACTTCGCCGGAAAGGTGAGTTTCAACTCAGCCTGATTCTCTACCGGCCCGCCAAGTTTTATGCGATCTTCGGAAGCGCTTTGCGAGTCGTCGTCCTCATCCCCGCCGGGCAGCGGAATAGCAGCCAGGGGTAGCGCGAATTTCGAGTCAGGCGCCGACCAGTCGAAGTAATTGTTCGCCGTGATGTCAAAATCGATCTGCAAAGGATTGTCGGTGTCGCTGGGATCGCTGGCCTTCAGGTTCGTGATCTCTGCTCCCTTGAGGCGCGACCGTTGCAGCATGTAATCGAAAATGTCCTTCCAGTGATTACTGGGCATACGCCGCATGGCATAGCGAAGAATCATCTCGTTATCACTGCGGCCGGTGATGCTCACGTGGCCAGTCAGTTTCCCGGTATCGCTCACCGTCCCGGTTACCACGGTGCGATCAAAAGCCTTGAACGGCATATCGGCTGGAGTCCATACCAGTTCCGCGTTGCTGTCGGGCGGAATGGCCAGGGCTTCCTTGTCGCGCAGGTCTGACGACAACATGCGAAACGGCGCCACGCCTGGCGTGCTGTCCAACCAGATTTGCTTGCCATCGACCGGGACCCGCGTTATGACGTGATCGAACTGCGAAGGCGAAGGAATTTCGGGATCGAGCTTCAGACGCGATCCGATCAACACGGAGGTCGAGTGAAAACCTTCAGCGTCGAGCAGGGCCGCCAGCAACGTGTTCTTGTCCTTGCAATCGCCGTAGCCGTTGGCCAGAACTTCGCTGGCCGCATGCGGCTGTATCCGGCCCAAACCGAAGGACAAGCTGACGTAGCGAATGTTACGCGATACGTAGTCGTATAGCGCCTTCGCCTTGGCCATGTCATCCGTCTTGCCCTTGACCAGGGCAGCGGCTTCCGCCTTCACCGCGGCATCGGGCACGCGGCGGTCGCGCTCCAGAGATCCATACCACGCCCCCAGTTCCTGCCAGCTCTTGTAGGTCGTCAATTGGACCGTGGGTACCTGGTCGTCGGGCATGCGAGGCTGAATCTTCTTCTTCTTCTTTGCGTCCTCGTCTTCATCCTTCAACCGGGTGTGGGTCCAGCGATAGATGCGGCGATCGCCATCCTCGGTGACCTTCGGGTCGTATCCGGGCTTTGTCTTCAGCTTGATGGGACGATCTTTCGGAACGTTGATCTCCAACTGCTCGTCAAGAACAATCCCTCTCTCCGCAAAGTTGTAGCTGGTCCAGAACTCGCCCGGCGTCAGCGGATTCGCGATGGTACGAACCCAGCGGTATTCCAGCACATCGCCGGGACGCAGTGACGGCACGCTGATGTGTTTTTCGCGGTAGTCGGTATAAACGGGCGCGTCGGGAAAGGTCAGGTCCTGGATCGCCGATTCCTGCGCGGTTACTACTGTGCCGTCGGGCTTGCGCACCCGCACGTATTCAATGTCGAGCTTGTCGCTTAAGGAGCTGTAGCCAACCTTGAGTTGACCCAAGGCTTGCACACCGCTTTCGCTGACGATCTTGATTTCTGCGTCAGTCTGATCGCGGCCAGTTCCGTCGTTTTCGAAACGAATGGACTCGCTGTAGTGTTCGACGACATAGGCCTCCTGCGAGTAGTCGGGAGGGGTGGGAGCTTGGGCCGGTCCGGCTTGCGCAGTGTCTTTGCCGGCATTCTGTTGCGCAGCATTCTTGGCTGGAGCCGCCTGGGCATTTCCCGCAGGAGCTTGTTGGGCAAAGGTTGCTGAACAAAGCAGCAAAAGAAGGAGGGATCCGGCGAAAGCTCGTGTCATGGTGTTTACTGAATGAACGTCCATGGTACGCGAGGCCAACCGAGAACTCCAAACCAGGGCGAGACTTGGTGATAACCGTCAACTTCGCATCGTGGGGTTATGTTGTGTCCCACAATGGGCTAGAGGTACATGCCAGGGCCGCTCCACCCGAGGCTGCGCTGGTCGTTCTGTTACGATTTATCAATGAAAGACGTTTTGTGGATTGTCGCATTCCTGGTGGGGTATGTGGTGCTGACCAAATGGATTTTGCCCAAGCTTGGAATACCCACCTGAAGAAGCAACACCTGTTCTGTCGAGTCTCGACAGAGTAAGTCTCAGTCCCCAGTGCAGCCAGGGTCCAATACAAGTCCGGGAACGCCAAACTTGAAATGAACGATCGCGTTTTCAAGCACGCTCACGCGCACAAACTGGAGGATCCCGAACGGCTGAAGTGGATGCCGCCAGCCGAGGTTTTGTCCCATCTGCGACTCCATGAAGGCATGCGTATAGCCGACATTGGAGCGGGTACGGGGTATTTTGCCATTCCCATGGCTGCGACGGTGGGTGCTTCCGGACACGTCTGTGCTGTCGATCTGCAGCCCGAGATGATCGAAAAGCTGCACGCCAAACTTGACGCTGCCGGCGCACAAAAAAATCTTTCGCTGCACCAGGGCGAGGCGTCTGCGGTCCCGCTGCCGAATGCCATCGTCGATGTTGCCTTCTACGGGAACATCTGGCACGAAATCGATGACCATGAAGCCGTACTTCGCGAAGCGTTCCGCATTCTTGTCCCTTCGGGCAGGATAGCGATTCTGGATTGGCGGCAGGACAAAGCGTCGCCTCCGGGTCCGCCGCAAGAGCATCGCATCTCCGCCGATTCGGTAGTTCGTTTCCTGGAAGAGCACGGATGCCGGCAGGTCACTTCACACGAGGTCGGCGCCTTCAGCTACATCGCAAGCGCTCAGTTGCCCGGTTGCAAATAAGCCGGAGCTGAGGCTTTTCGGTAAGATACTCTCATGCTTCCGCACCGTGCGCCGCCCGGTCAAAACCTCCTCATCGATGCCGATGACACATTGTGGGAGAACAACATCTACTTCGAGCGGGCGATCGCCAGTTTCATCTCGTTTCTGAATCATCATGAGTACACGCCTGACCAAGTGCGCGAGGTGTTGTACGACGTAGAGCGCGAAAACATTCGGCAGCACGGGTACGGCATGCACAGTTTCGCGCTATCACTGGTCAAATGCTTCGAGAACTTGTCGGTCGAGCCGCTGACGCCCGCTCTGCACGACACTATCAAGGGCTTCGCCTATGCCATCGCCGAACACCCGATGGAAATTCTGCCTGAGGTTGCCGAGACTCTAGCCGATTTGGCGCAACGGCATCGCTTGTTCCTGGTCACCAAAGGGAACATCAACGAACAGACCGGCAAGTTTGAGCGCTCCGGGCTGAAGGAACATTTCATCGCGGCGGAAGTTGTGGCCGAAAAGGACGCACCGACCTACAAGGCTGTGGTGGAGAAGTATGCGCTGGTGCGGGAGCAGACCTGGATGATCGGCAACAGTCCTAAGTCCGATATTAACCCCGCGCTGGAAGCCGGGCTGCACGCCGTCTTTGTGCCGCACCGCAATACCTGGATGCTGGAGCGCGGTGAGGTGAGCCCCGAGCTTGGTACCGGCCGCGTTTTGCAAGTCGAAAGCTTTGGACGCCTGCGCGATCATTTCTAGGAGATCGCCGCCTTGTACGCGTTACATATCTTGCGAGCCAACGCCAGCCAGAAGATATCCGAATTGCCATGCCGGATGGATCGCTGCGGTTATAGGGGTCCTTCGACTTCGCTCGATTCGCTTGCGCGATCTCGCTTTGCTCAGGATGACAGAGAGAAGATGGTCCGTTTACGGCCGGAATGCCTAAGTGAAACAAAGTCGCAGACCCCTCTCGCGGCTTGATGTATTTTCTCGCACTATCCCCAAATCCCTAACCCCCAGGCACTGCTTTTCAGCAACTTTTCCGCACGCCTTCGGGTTATAACAGTCACACGCGGGAAGGACGGCTCTCATGAATCGGGGTAAATTCTGCTGCTCCGCATTAGCGGTTCTGCTGCTCGCGGGCGGCATTTACGCCAAGAAGCAGAAGCCGCCAGATACCACTCAGCAGCAACGCGCGGTGCACGCGCTTGACCGTCTGACGTTTGGACCTCGCCCCGGCGACGTGCAGACTGTGACCGCGATGGGTGTGGACAAGTGGATCGACCTCCAGCTTCATCCCGAGAAGATCGATAACAGTGCGATGCAGGCTCGCTTGGCAGGGTACCGCACGCTGCATATGAGCTCGCGCGAGATGGTGCTGGCTTTTCCCCCGAGCCCGGTGGCGAAACAGGCGATGGATGGCAAGCTCCCCATTCCGCGTGACCGCTGCGAACACGCCGTTTATGTAGCCGCCATCGACCGCGTCCAGCAAAAACAGGAGCCAACTGCCCCACCATCATTGCCAGCCGGTAATGCCCCAGGTATGCAGCCGGCTGATCTCTCTCAACGTCAGACTGTCCCGCGTGAGTCTCACAATGTGGTAGACGACCTCATTCCGCTCCCGCCGGACCAGCGCATGAACCACATTCTTGGCCTGGCGGTGGCGCAACAGCGCGATTTGCTGCAAGGCATCCGGTACGAGAAGCGGCAGGCCCTGTTGGCGGGCTTAACGCCCGAGCAGCGTGAGACGGTGATTGCGCTCAACCATCCTGAGGCGGTGATTGACCAGGAAGTGCAATCGGCGAAGCTGCTGCGTGCGGTGTACAGCGACCGCCAACTCGAAGAGGTGCTGACCGATTTCTGGTTCAATCACTTCAACGTTTTTATCGGCAAGGGAGCCGACCGCTATTTGGTGACTGCGTACGAGCGCGACGTGATCCGGCCGCGCGTGCTGGGGAAATTCCAGGACCTGCTGTTGGCAACTGCCCAAAGCCCGGCTATGCTCTTCTATCTCGACAATTGGCAGAGCGAGGGGCCCAATTCCGCTGCGGCCTTGGGACTCCCCGCGCGCCCCAATGGCCCGGGCAGCGTGCATCCCGGTTGGGCGAAACACCCCGGCGGACCGTATCCTCCTCCAGCGGCGCCGCCGCGGCCGTCGCAGGCGAACGCGCAGAATAATCAGCAGAAACGCCGCAACGGCTTGAATGAAAATTACGCGCGCGAATTAATGGAGCTGCACACCCTCGGCGTCAACGGCGGATACACCCAGAAAGATGTTACCGAGGTCGCGCGCGTCTTCACTGGCTGGACGCTGGATCAGCCGCAACAGGGCGGCGGCTTCATCTATCGCCCGCGGCTGCACGAGCCCGGCGACAAGGTCGTGCTCGGCCGTCGCATCAAGGAAAACGGCGAGGCCGAAGGGGTGGAAGTCCTGAAGCTGCTGGCGCATCAACCTGCGACGGCGCGCTTCATTTCGACGGAGCTGGCACTGCGATTCGTTTCCGACAATCCGCCGCCGGCACTGATCGATGCCATGGCGAAGACGTACCTCAAAAAAGACGGCGATCTGCGCGAGGTGATGCGAACCATGTTTCGCTCGCCGGAGTTCTGGGCGCCGGAAGCTTACAACGCGCGGGTGAAGACGCCGTTTGAGTTTGTCGTCTCCTCGCTGCGGGCCACCGGCACAGACATCAACGATCCGCAGCCGCTGCTGGGGCAGCTGAACAAGATGGGCGAGCCGCTGTACGGTATGCAGCCTCCGACCGGCTACTCGACCAAGGCGGATGTGTGGGTGAACTCGGCAGCGCTGCTCGATCGCATGAACTTCGGATTGGCGCTGACCACCAACCGAATCCAGGGCACGCATTTTGAGCTCGCACGGCTAATGAATGCTGGCCAGGGCGGCAGCGGATCGGCTAACAACAACGGAGTGCCTGCGTCGAACAAAATGCTGCAGACTGTGCCCTCGCGTCAAGGCGCAAACGTTGCGACGAACGACGCATCACCAGAAGGGCTCGACCCATACCAAGTGCAGCTGCAGCTGGAACAGATGCTGCTCGCCGGAAATGTTTCGAAGCAAACGCATGACACGATTGAGCAACGCATCGTCGGTCCCGCACTGACTGCGGAGGGGCAGGACCCAAAGCATCCGCCGAACGTAAATGTGATTGCCGGGCTGTTGCTGGGGTCGCCGGAGTTTCAGAGGAAGTGAGGATACCGCTGTTTACTTCGCGCTGGTCGCTGGTTGTTTCATGTTGTGCCTTCGTTCAGTGCTCTTAGCCCTTAGCTCTTAGCAGGCGGTCGCTCAAGTAAATGCAATTTTCAGGACAGCCGCAAGAGAACAAACATTGGAAGAGAGCCAACGAAAGCCGAATGTCAATAGCTAAAAGCTAAGGGCTAAGAGCCAAACGTTTTCGAAAGCTGTAGGCCCACCAGCGGCAGATTTGGAGTACCAGTGAGCATTACTCGTCGAGCATTCATGAAGAACGGAGCGATGGCGGTGATTGGCACCGCGACTGTGCCATCGTTCTTGGCGCGAGCGGCCTGGGGCGCCGCGCCCGCGCAGCCGAACAAGAGATTAGTGGTCATCTTCCAGCGCGGCGCAGCCGATGGACTCAACATCGTTATCCCTCATGCCGAGCCGGCCTATTACGCCATGCGCCCCAGCATCAATATCCCACGGCAGCAGGTCATCGACCTGAATGGCTTCTTCGGACTACATCCGGCGCTGGCTTCGTTCAAGCCGCTATGGGACCAGGGGCACCTTGCCATCGTGCATGCGGCTGGCTCGCCTGACACCACCCGTTCGCACTTTGACGCGCAAGACTACATGGAATCGGGCACGCCGGGCCTGAAGAATACCAGTGACGGCTGGCTCAATCGCACGCTGCAGACGGAAGCCGCAGCCGACGCGCCCTTCCGCGGCGTCGCCCTGGGTACTTCCCTGCCGCGCATTCTTTCGGGTAGGGCACGGGCCGTCGCGGTCAGCAATGTCAAAGGATTTTCCATCGCCGGCGGCAATCCCACTTCGGCCGCGCTGGGAAACACGTTTGAGGCGATGTATGCGCAGTCGGTCGATGCCGTCCTGCGCGGTACCGGCAGCGAAACATTTGAAGCCGTTCGCATGCTGAAGTCTACCGACCCGCAGCATTACGCGCCGGCTCCGGGTGCGAATTATCCCAAGGGGCGCTTCGGCGACGCGCTTCGCCAGACAGCACAACTCATCAAGGCCGATCTCGGGGTGCAGATCGCGTTCACCGACATCGGCGGCTGGGACCACCACGTGAACGAAGGCGCGACCCAAGGACAGTTGGCGAATGTGCTGCGCGACTTTTCGCAATCGATCGCGGCCTTCTGGACTGACCTTGGCCCATTGGGCGAGGACACCGTAATCGTCACCATGTCGGAGTTTGGCCGCACGGCGCGCGAGAACGGCAATCGCGGAACCGATCATGGGCACGCGAATGTGATGTTCGTTCTCGGCGGGCCGGTGCAGGGAGGTCGCGTCTATGGGCGTTGGCCGGGACTGGACCCGTCGCAGCTGAACGAAGGCCGCGATCTGGCGCTGACTACCGATTTTCGGCGTGTGCTGGGCGAGGCGGTAGCGCGGCATTTGCTCAATACGCAACTGAGCACCGTGTTTCCGGGATTCGATAACGCGTCGCGTCAGTTTCTGGGATATATCGCCGGATAGGGTCGCGTTCCGATGCGAACGAAGAGCGGGTCCTTCGGCTTCGCTGGGGATGACAAACAAAAAGGTCGGGATGACAGCCCGAGAAAGTGGCACCAGGCCGCGGCCCTCCTTGGCGTCAGCCCTTATTCTCTAATCCCAATTCCCTGTACCTTAATCCCCGGACTTAATCCAATCCAACGTTCCTGCTGAATCTCACATCCTACTCGGTTGACCAACATTCCAACTCACATGCACGATCAAAATATTTATCTTCGGCGGCCCTTTTCGCTGGCGGTGTTGCTGGCGCTGGTTACCGCTCTGCTGATTACCGCGGGATGTCACCGCACCGACGTGCGCTCGTCGCTGGCGGCCAACAGCTTTGTTGGCGGCTCGGGGGAGCCCATGATGTTGGCTGCATATCTTCCTTGGTTCGGAAGGCCTGGCCACATCAACGTTGGCTATTCGTCGCAGGACCGCGTGGTGTTGGAGAGGCAGATTGACCAGGCGAAACAACTTGGCATCGCTGCATTCGTGGTGAACTGGTATGGTGCGCATCATGATTTTGAGGACAAGGCGTACAGCCTGATGCAAGAGGTCGCCCAGGAAAAGACTTTTCAGGTCGCATTGATGTACGACGAAGACGATAGCGAACCGGGTGGCGAAACCGAGGCGGTGATCTCCGACCTGCAGTATGCCTACGATCATTACATCGGCCCGAAAGCCATGGCGCGCGAGGCTTATCTGCACTTCAGCGGGCGGCCGATGATTTTCATTTTCCCCAAGGGCGGCCACACGGACTGGAACCGTGTGCACCAGGCGGTGAACACGTGGGAAGATCCACCGCTGCTGATCATGAAAGACATTCGCCCGAATGAGGCTGGCGCGTTCGACGGCTTCTATGCCTGGATCAATCCCGGCAAGCAGGGCTGGCAGGCCAACGGCAGCAACTGGGGCCAGCAGTATCTGGACAACTTTTACAAGACGATGATCACTGAGTATCCCAACAAAATTGCGGTAGGTGCGGCCTGGCCGGGCTTCGACGACTCCAAGGCGAGTTGGAGACAGAACCGCAAGATGAGTGCGCGCTGCGGGCAGACCTTCAACGATACGCTGCGCATGTTCCGCCGTTATTACGATCAGCAGCATCCGCTTCCCTTCCTCATGATCGAAACCTGGAACGACTACGAGGAAGGCACGGCGATCGAACGCGGCGTGGATACATGTAAATAGGCCCCTATTCGCGGTTCACTTTTCACGAAACAGTTTCTTTGCCTGTAGCGAGCGGCGAAAGGCGGCGGTTCTATAATTCCTCCATGGACGATCAAGCCTTCCGCCGTCATGCAGACGAGTCGCTGGATGAATTGAAGCGCAGTCTCTACGCTCTCGAGGGTGATGGGGACTTTGAAGTCGAAGAAAACGGTGGCGCGCTGGAAATCAGCTTCGATGAGCCACCCGGAAAGTTCGTTATCTCGCCGAATTCCGCGGTGCATCAAATCTGGATTTCGGCATTGTCGACCAGTTTCAAACTTGACTGGTCCGAGGCACAAAACAATTTCGTTCTGACTAAGACCGGCGAGGCGCTAAAGGCGCTGGTTACCCGGTTGATCCGTGAACAACTGGGCGGCGCGATCGCCAGCATCCAATAGGCTGGAAGTGCCGCTCTGCGACCAGGGCAGCTGTCAACACCATTCCTGCTGATTCGCAAGAACTCTTGTTTAACCCCCGAGAACAATGACGTGAATGTCGCGTTCCAGATGGACGGCGACTACCGCCAGGATCCGTACTCCGTCTGGCTCGATAACGTCAGTTTGTCGTGGTGGTGATTACGTTCCGCCTGGTGCGGCTGTCTTCCGCCGCGGGGGACAGCAGGTCCCTCGGCTGTGCTCGGGATGACAAATAAGAAAGAGGGTTCGCAACCACAAGGCAATATACTCAAACCCTCACTGCTGCCGGACGCAGCTTCTGCTTCAGATCGGCGGCAATCATCTGCCCATGGAAGCGGCCATTCTCGATGAAAATCTCGCTGGTCCTCATGCCGGCAACCAGAACGCCGGCCAGATAGATTCCCGGCACATTACTCTCCAGGGTCTCACGATCGACCACCGGCTTCTTGTCGGCCTCGCCGCTGAGCTTGATGCCGAGCGCGCACAGGAACTCGAAGTCGGGATGATATCCGGTGAGTGCGAAGACGTAATCGTTGGGCAAAGTCACCGGCCCGTCGGGCGTGTCGAGCATGACGTGCTCCAGCGTGATCTCGCGAACGCAGGTGTTGAAGTAAGCGTTTACCTGCCCTGACTTGATGCGATTCTCTATGTCGGGCTTGATCCAGTACTTCACCGAGGGGCCAATCCCCGGGCCACGATGAACCAGCGTAACGTGGGCGCCGTGTCGCCACAGCTCCAAAGCCGCGATGGCAGCGGAATTCTTGCCACCAATCACCAGCACGTCTAGCCCGAAGAAGGGATGCGGCTCGCGATAATAGTGCATGACCTTGGCGAGATCCTCGCCCGGAATGTTCATGTAGTTGGGTCGGTCGTAGTAGCCGGTCGCGAGGATCAGCTTGCGCGCGTGATACTCGCGCTTGTGGCCGTGGAGATTGGTGGTGTGAACGACGAAGTTGTTGTCGCTGCCCTCGATCTTGAGCACCGGCTCGTACTGCCGCACGTCGAGCTGATAATGTTCGGCAACTTTGCGGTAGTACTCCAGCGCCTCCTGCCGCGTCGGCTTTTGATTCGGGCTGGAAAACGGAATGTCGCCGATCTCCAGCAGTTCCGGCGTGGTGAAAAACGTCATGTTGCTGGGATAGTTGTAGAGCGAATTCACCAGGCAGCCCTTGTCGATGTTGGCGACGGTGAGGCCGGCGCGCTTGGCGTCGATGCCGCAGGCCAGGCCGGTCGGCCCGGCACCGACCACCACTACGTCCAAGTGAAAGATATCGGATGATCCACGATCCATAGAGACAGGATATCGTGTTGCGCGCCGGTGAGAAACTTAAGAGTGGATGAAGCGCCTCGATACGCGCGTCAGTTGTGAGCGACTAACTCGGCTTCGCACAGCTCGCGCCAGGTCTCACGCTGGAGAAAGCTGTTGTCCACGTTGGCTTCCAGTCTCTGGAACACCGGCCATGGCGCGGTGAACGACATCACATTTCTTCCCAGGGAAGAGCGCACCGCATTGCGCGCTGACAGGTCGGTCAATCCCACCACGGCGCGCGGATATTCGCGTTCCAGCTCGCGGTAGCCGAAAATTCCGATCTGTTGGCATCCGGCTCCCCACGGCATTATGACATTCTCTTTCTCGGGATCCGTGTAGTTTGCCAGGATCAGCAGCGCCGACAGGCGGTCCGGATCGACGAAGAAGGTGACGCTCTTGATGTCCTCTTTTTCGGGATCGGCGGTCTCGAGCGGCTTCACCACGACATACTTGGTGGGCACGTCGCGCAGCGGCACAAACTCGAGGAATCGACGCGTGACCTCAGGGCTTTTCAGGTAGCGTTCGCCCAGCAGGAAGTCGTCGGCCATGCGTTTGCCTGCACCTGCGGCCAGTTGCTCGCCAATGGCTCTGCCCTGTTCTGTCTTGTTATTGCCGTCGGCAAGAAAGCTACAAAAGCCGGGGACGCCGCCGGGAAAGGTTTCGTAGCAGTTGCCAAAGCCCAGCCCGACTCCGCCACCCCAGCAGCCGTAGGTCTCGCGACTGAAGACGCCGGAACGCGCCTTGGCAGCGGCGGCAGCAAATACTCCCATCACGCAACCCCAGCGCCCGGGCTTAAAACTTAGCGCGTCCTGTGGGGCATCGTCGCTCCAAATCAGAGCTATTGGGTGCGTTTCCAAACGGATCGCACCTGCCACCTTGCTGTGCATTTCATCGGCTCCCGAGCGTAACTTATGCCACGGGAGCCGGCCCCGCTGTGATTGCCGTCACCTCTAAACGTGCTCGGCGCGTCAGCAGCTTATCTGCCGACATCCGAGCGTGAACCCAGGTCGGGAATGCCGGAGGATGGAGCGAACGGCACCACCACCAGCTTGTCGAACTCCACCGCCTCGCCGCAACGCATATAAGGCGTGAACTTATACTGCTGCACCGCATCCTTGGCTGCTGCCGTGTTATCGGGATCGCCGCCGATGATGGTAACGTTCGTGACTGCCCCTTCCTTGCTTACGGAGGCTAGCGTCCACACCATGCCATACTTCTTGGCCTTCTTGGCAGCTTCCGACATCTTCGGAGCCACGGTCTTGGTCACGTGCGGAGCGGAGAAACTCTTGTCCACATCAGCGCAGGAATGGAAGTCCACCGTCTTGCTCTTGTCCGGCGGAGCGAACAGGCTGTCGTCAAACTTGTCGCCCCGAGTCACGGTGATCTTGGCATCTTCCATCAGGGTCTTGGCATAACTGACTTTGACCGTCTGCGGATAGGCCGTGCCGCCCACCGTGGCGTAGTCGCTGTATTCGAACGTGCCGGCTTCCACGTCAGCGCTCAACATGTGCCCGGTTGTCGTTTCAATGCAGAAGGATTGCGGCGGTTGCGGTTGCTGCCCCCAGGAAAGGCACTTTGCCTCCACACCGTTGATTTTCTTCTTGTCGGTGTCGAGCTTCACCTTCATGTAGTCGAGCGGTGGGAGGGCATAAGGCCCGGCCGGATTGCCGCCGTCCAGCGACATCAAGGCCACTTCGAATTCCAACGCCCGCACCAGCTTGCTGGGCTGATTGGTGTAGTACGACATCTTGCCATTGTTGAGAATGGTGACCTGCTGCAAGCCGGGCGTGCTCCACTCAGCGCGCCACTTATCCGGTCCGGCCCAGGATACGGTGTAATCCACGGTCAGATCACCATTCGGCGACGGCATGCGGACCTTGGCCACCAGTTTGACCGGACCCTGGGTCCAGATATCGGCTTGCTGAAACGACTTAGTCAGCAGTTCATGTGCATCTTCTTTGGCAAAGGCCGCCGAGGAGAGCAGAGCGGCAACCAGGAGGGGAGCGAGAAACTGAATCTTATTTCCTTTCAAAATGGCCTCCAGAGATTACAGTTCGAACCATAAGTCATTCTTTATTGCCTGGCAGTGCTTTGAGTCACCGCCTTCAGGTAGCGGTAGTAAAAGTCCACTCCCTGGAAAAACGATTTGGCGCGCACTCGCTCATCACGCCCGTGTGCCCGCACATCATCGGTGTCGACGCCTACCCCGGTGATGCCGTACGTAGGCAGGCCAGCAGCATCGGTGTAGATGCCGTCGGACGCCCCCGTGTTCATGCTGGGAACAACCGGCGTTCCCGGCCAGAGTGCCGACACCACCTGCTGCAACGGCTTCATCACCGCGGGACTTAGTGGCGCCGGACGTAGCGGCGGAGCCAGAGGAGCCCGGTCGAGCAGTTCTCCATCGAGCGTTACATAGCACACCGTTATCTTCTCATCTTTCAGGATGTGCACCAGCGTCTGGCGTACTTCTTCGCGCGTATGTCCGGGCAGAATCCGACAGTTTACATTGGCCGCGGCCCTTTGCGGCAACGCATTGTTGGCGTGCCCCGCATCCACCCGAGTGGGAATGCAGGTGGTGCGCATCATGGCGTTGTAAAGTGGGTCCGCGGCCAGCCGCCGCGCCGCCGCAGCATCCGGTGGCTGCTTGAGGATCGCCTTCATGTCGGCAGCCTGCGTACCCGTGACAATGGTAGACATCTGCTTGAAATATCCCCGCGTGACCGGACTGAGCTCGAAGGGAAACTGGTAACGCTGAAGGCGCTCCAGCCCGTCGGTCAGGCGGTAGATGGCATTGTCGGCAACCGGCAGCGAGCTGTGGCCGCCGGGGTTCGTGGTTTCCAGCCGGTAGTCGGCATACAGCTTTTCCGTGGCATCCATGGTGACCATCAGCGGCTTGCCATTAACGGTGTTGACGCCGCCGTTGTCCGGGTTCAGCACGAACGCCGCATCGATTAACTCGCGATGGTTCTTGATCAGCCAGTCGACGCCGTTCGATTTGCCCCCTTCTTCATCGGCAGTCAGGGCCAGAATGAGGTCGCGGTCGGGAACGTAGTTTTCTTTCTTGAAGCGGATGAGCGTGGTGACAAAGATCGCGTCGTCGGACTTCATGTCCTGGGTGCCGCGGCCGTAATAATAGCCTTCCTTCTCGACGAACTGAAACGGATCGGTGGTCCAGTCTTCGCGCCGCGCCTCAACCACGTCGAGATGCCCAATCAGCAGCAACGGCTTTTGCTTGCCGCTGCCATGCAGGCGGACGACGAGGTTCTTCTTGCGATCATTTGGGCCCAGCACCTGGATATCGCTCTCCGGGAAACCGGCATCGCGAAAGCGTTGCGCCATGGCTTCCGCGGCCGTGGTCACGTTGCCGACGGAATCCGTGGTGTTGATCTCGACGAGTTGCTGAAAGATGTCGTGGGAGAGTTGTTTTGTGGAGTCGTCTACCTGCGCCGATAGCGGAACGGCGAGCAGGAGCGCCGTCGCTATGCAGAAACCCCAAAGCCTGACAATCAAATCAATCTCCGGTGGGAATTTGTCCCTCCGCGAGGGAGCCTAGCGAGACTATCAGAAACCGGAAGCGGGACACCACAAAGCGAGGTCGTGGGTAGTGCCACCGGACTGAAGTCCGGCTCTGATTTGGAAGCGTACGGTGACGCGGCGCTGAAGCGCCGCTCTTCCACCCTACTTTTTGAAACCCGACATTGTCATCCTGAATAGAACGACCGGCGGCAGGGTTTCGACTGAATAAAGAAACAGCAGGTCCCTCTGCTCCGCTTCGCTCCGATCGGGATGACAAGTGAAAAAAGGGCTCTGGCCGCGATTCCAAGTTGAAAAACAGGCTCCGGCCGGGATGCCAAATGGAGAGAGGAAGAAGCTCTCAGTCGTGCCCGGTGCCGCAAAAGATACTTCAACCTCAAACTGACGAGTGCTACTATTCGCACGTCACGACACTACGATCCCAAGCTGCGCGAAGGCGTCATGCTCGCAGGCTTGCGGAGTCAGGTTCAGTCTTCAGCATCTCGGCGAACGCGTCGGGAGTATTCGGCCGATCCCGATGGTGGTTTGCGCGGGAGGAGCCATGTACACAATGCCCCGGTCTACGCTGTTCGTCCTGATGCTCTCCATTGCGGCGCTGTCGTCCTCTGCCGGCGCTCAGGTCCTGGTCGCAACTGTTCCTGCCCAGAGTGAACCCTACGACGTGCAGGTCGATGCTACCCACAACAAGACCTACGTCACGAATTACTGCGGGATAACTCCATCCTGCCAGCCGCCGCTGAGCCCCGGAACGGTGACCATCATTGACAACGTTACTTTGACAACGCAGACCGTCACCGTTGGCTTCGGTCCAACCTATCTGGCCGTCAATCCCATGACGAATAAAATCTATGTGGTCAACAACTGTGGCCCGGACCACAACTGCCACAATGAGACGGCCACGGTGACGGCGATCGACGGAATAACGCTGGCTACCCAGACCGTCAACGTGGGCTACGACCCCCAAGGCATCGTGGTGAATTCCGTCACCAACAAAATCTATGTCGCCAGTGCCTGCGCGGATCGGACCTGTAGCGGGCAATCCGTGCTGACCGTGATCGACGGCGCAATGCTCTCGACGCAGAATGTTAACGTTGGAAACGATGCCAGCGCCGTAGCGGTAAATACGGCAACGAACAAGATCTATGTCAGCAACGAAACCAGCGCCCCAACCGTGACGGTGGTCGACGGCGTTACTTTGCAGCCGACTCCGGTACCGGTTGGGTTCTCGCCGGTGGCGCTGGCGGTGAACTCGATGACCAACACAATCTATGTAGCCAACGAGTGCGGCAATAGCCGAAACTGCAATAGCAACGGAACATTGACGGTGATCGACGGAGTCACGCTGGCGACGCAAACGGTAAACGTCGGGTACTTCCCTTTTGCTGTCGCTACGGACCTAAACACCAACAAGATTTATGTGGGCAACGAATGTGGCAGCTCGAGCTGCACCGTCGGGACGGTGACCGCAGTCGACGGAGCAACCCTGGGCACACAAACGGTTCCGGTACTGTACATGACTCGTCCCAGCTCGGATTGGCTGGCGGTAGATACTACGAGCCACACAGTCTACATATCCGGGTGCACCGACGCGGCATGTGACGGCGCCGGGACAATCACGGGGATTGACGAAAGCTCACTCGCGACGACGCCGATTACAGTAGTCGGCAACTACCCCCAGGCCATCGACGTAGATCCCACTCAGCACCGTGTCTACGCGGCCAATCAGAATGTTGTTTCCGTTATCGGCGGCGACACCAAGCTGCAACTGGTGAGCGTGGCTCCCTGCCGTCTGGTGGACACTCGGCCGGAATACGGCGGCGATGGACCGATACAAGGCGGGACGTCGCAGGACTTCCTGCTGCCTCAGTTGGCGCAGCAGAACCACTGTGGCAATCTCTTGTCGGCTGCCGCCTATTCGTTGAATGTGACGGTCGTGCCTTCGGGGCGTCTGGGATTCCTGACCATCTGGCCAACGGGTGAAAGCCGGCCAGGCATCTCGCTGATGAACTCGCTGGACGGACGCATCAAGGCAAATGCCGCAACGGTGCAGGCAGGCACGAACGGCGGAGTTACGGTTTACGTCAACAACACAAGCAATGTCCTGATCGATGTGGACGGCTATTTCGCCCCATCGAGCACGTCCACGCTTCAGTTTTATTCGCTGCCCCCGTGTCGCCTGGTGGACACTCGCAATCCGGACGGCGATCTTGGCGGGCCGTTTCTGACCGGCAATCGGGAGCGCGACTTCCTGTTGCTGGAAAGCTCCTGCATTCCCTCGGGACTTACTCCTGCGGGGTACTCACTGAACGTCACCGCCGTGCCCCATCCGACTGGGCAGCGCTTGGGATTTCTTACGGTGTGGCCGGCAGGCGGCCCGATACCGGACGTTTCGACGCTGAATAATCCCACCGGAACCATCGTGGCGAACGCGGCCATTGTGCCCGCCGGGACGAATG
The DNA here is from genome assembly GCA_963769235.1 of uncultured Acidobacteriaceae bacterium. Lineage (GTDB taxonomy): Bacteria > Acidobacteriota > Terriglobia > Terriglobales > Acidobacteriaceae > Bog-257. The sequence goes on from CAVYKW010000003.1 coordinate 667,837, forward strand.
GTGAGGTTGCTGTTTTCCCCAACAACGACACGGACTTGCTCATCGACATCAACGGCTACTTCGCTGAAGCTGGAACGGGCGGCCTGTCCCTGTATCCGGCGGTGCCCTGCCGCGTGATCGACACCCGCCAGGTAGGCAGCGGTCAGCCGTTCCAGGGAGAGTTAACAGTAAACGTGGAAGGGAGTTTGTGTGCGCCGCCGAGTACGGCTCAGGACTACGTGCTGAATGCTACGGTGGTGCCGCAGCCAACCCTGGGATTTCTTGCTTTGTGGGCCGACGGTGCTCCCGAACCGGGGACGTCGACCTTGAATGCGAAGGACGGTGCGATCACCTCGAACATGGCGATCGTGCCGACGACTAACGGTTCGATTGACGCCTACGCGAATGCGCTGACGCAGATGATTCTCGACATCTCCAGCTACTTCGCGCCGTAGAGCATTGGCAAAGCCGGCGGTTGCAGCCATCGGAGCCCGGCGCAGATCTGGCCTCTATTGGTATCCGCTAAGGAACCTCTGATTAAGTTGCCAACCTTTACCTCTGCGGCTAAAGCCGCAATGATTTTGGGGATATTTACGGCACCGCTGAAGCTGTGCCCTTTCAAAACCGGCCGGATGTCTCCTGCGAAACGCATACTTAATCAGAATTTCCTCACAACTCGCGCTGGGTGATGAGCACCGGACACGCAGACTCGGAAACGATGCGATATGCATGATGAACGAAGTGGAAGCCCCACGGCTCCTCGCGATGGACGCTCATCACCAACAGATCGATGGCCTTCTCCCTGGCCACTTGCAGGATCGACTTCACCGGATCTTCCGCGAACTCAACCCAGTATTCCGCGGCATAATCCAGCTCCGGCTTGTACGACATCAACTCCCGCAGCCGCGTCTGGAAATAAGGTTTGGCGCTGACCTGTTGATCCAGGGGAAAAGGCTTCGGTGCCGGTTGCGCCACGTACAGCAAAGACAGCTGTGATTCGTGTTCGCGAGCCAGCAGGACAGCGCACTTGGCAGCCGTGGATTCGTCGGATTGCAGGTCAGTGGTGAGTAGGATGCGTTTCGGACTCCACCCCGGATGCGCAGCGGTAACCGCGGGCCCCACTGCTAGTACAGGACAATGGATGTGCCGGAACAAATGCTCGTTGGCAGCGCCTGCCGACAGCTTCCTCATTCCGCTGGAACCTTGCGTGCCCAGCACTACCAGATCGATCTTTTCGAACGATAGCAGACGCTCCACAACCTCCAGCGGTGTTCCAGTGAAGAACCACGAGGAACATTCGAGATCGCCGCACTGTTTAATCTGCTGGAGCAGCATCTGTTCCGGCGAGACGCCCACCAGTGTTGCATCGGGTCCGACCGGCTTATGCGTCTTCGCCTCCGCGCCGTAGACAATCTCGATCTTGGCTCCGTGATGACGGGCAAGAGCGATGGCGTATTGCAGCGCCACCTCCGAGGCCGGCGAGAAATCCGTTTTCACCACAATCGTTTTCAGGGCAATCTTTGGTCTAGCAATCAGCACCGCCATCGCACACCCTCCCAATGTCCCAAGAGTGGTTTGCCAAGTGTCCGCGGCATCATTACGAACGGACAACAGACGCGTATTAGGCGTTCGACAAGCCGCACCCGCGAACGGCTCTCCGTCCGACGGGCATTCTTGTGCCCGCAGCGCCGCTACGGCTGCATTGTAGGAGCGGGATTATTCGTCTGTCTGTGATGTAAGTACTAGTGGAAGGTTCGTCCCGGCGGACTGGATTTACAGTCACCACGGCACACGAGTCGCAAGTGCGCGCTCGCAGTTGTTTCGACGTTCCCTAGTCTCGGACCGCCGCCGCCCTCTGCTTCACGTCGGCCAGGAATGCCTCGTCTTTAATGTCGTTCAGGTTGATTTCCACGTTAGCCAGCGCGCCTTTGGCGCTGGCATCGGCGAGCGCTACCCCTACTGTCAGGTCGGACGACATGCGCGGATTCGAGATCGGCCGCAAGGATTCAAGGATCTTGTGCACTTCCCGGGCGCGCTCGGCCACGACCAGCGGAATCAGGGTCGCTTTCTTGGTCGCCTCCTCCACTTCCTTCTGCGCCTCGGGATGCTCTTTGGCCTTCTTGAACGCGGCCATCACTTCGTTGAACGACTCGGCGTCGGCGTCGATGGCGGCCTTGAAGTGCTCGCGCAACTCCGCCAGCCGGGTTAGCGCGTCGCTCAGTTCGCGCTCGTATTGCAGATAAGCTTTCTTGCCGCGCGACATTCCTGCGACCATCGCGCCCAGCGCCGCTGCCATTGCCGCCGAGGCCGCTGAAGCGCTGCCGCCACCGGGCGCTGCCGTCGGCGCGGCCAATTGCTCGACGAAGGGTTCGACCCCGGCGCGAATTCCGCCGACAGCGACCTTGCCACTCATCATCGCGGTCAGCCGGTTTTCCAAGATGAGCGACGAATCGAAATTCTCGATCTGCAAGAACCACTCGGCTGCGTCCTCGAGCGCCTTCTTGGGAATCAGGCCGACGATCTCGCTCGATAGCGGCATCACACCGTACCGCGCCGCCTCGCGCTTAACGTATTCGTACACCCGTGCGATCGGGGTCTGGTCCGTGTCGGTCAGGTTCATGGACACTTGCGCCAGCCCACGCACGCTCACGCCCATGCCTTTCACATAGCGCAATCCGCCGTTGGAGAAGCGCACCGCCTTGCCAATTTTGTTCGCGATTTCGACGTCAGGCGTGTTGAGGTAAACGTTGTAGGCGACCAGAAACTTGCGAGCGCCAACGATAGTCGCACCGGCCGTGGCATGCAGCGCAGCTTCGCCGAAGTCCGGCAGGCGTGCAGGATTGATCTTTATGTCTTCGCGAATGCCTTCGAATTGGCCGCGCCGCACGTTCTCCAGATTCTGCCGCTCCGGCCGCTGTGCCGCCGCTTCGTACAAGTAAACCGGAACTTTATAGCGCTTCCAGATTTCCTCTCCGGTGCGCCGCGCCAGCGCCACGCAGTCTTCCAGCGTCAGCCCTTCAATGGGAATGAACGGAATCACGTCGGCCGCGCCCAGCCGCGGATGCGCGCCGGTGTGCTTGGTGAGGTCGATCAACTCCGCGGCTTTTCCCACGCCGCGAATGGCCGCCTCGGCTACGTTGACTGGATCGCCCACCAGGGTAATAACGCAGCGATTATGATCGGCATCCATCTCGCGATCCAGCAGGTAAACGCCATCCATCTTCATGACTTCGACGATGGCGTCGACGCGCGCTTTGTCGCGCCCCTCAGAAAAGTTGGGTACACATTCGACGAGTGCAGGCATAAGCATCAGGATAAAGCACCGGACGCCAATCCTCGAAACGCCGCTGGGACGTCACGGATTGCCGTGATGTTGGTCGAGGCGAGCGCAGTGCAGGACGCTTAGCGCCATTTCACGGGAAAGATTTGGCCGGCCGCGCCGGAGGAGATGGGGAGTCCAGCCAACTGACACGCCCGAGCCAGTTGTGGATCGGCGCCCGCCGCGAGCTCTTCCGGGCTGGGTAGCAGAATCTCGTCAGGGATAACTCCATGGTGCTCGAGGCTGTTGCCGTCCGTCATCTTTAGATCGGCAACCGTCACCTCGACGCCATAAGGAAGGAACTCTCCGAAGGCAGCGCCCTGGGTGAACGGGAATTCGCGCGCTTCCATCACCGCTCCGGCAGAACGATCGCCGATAACAGTTCCCCGCTTCTCCAACTGGACCACCCGGGCAAATAGTTCCGCCGCAGAAGCAGAGCCGCTGTCCACCAGCACGATCAACTTTCCGGAGTAGGCGTGGCTGCCGCGCGACTTCGCCACGAACGGCTGGGCGCTCTTACGCTCGATTCGGTCGCCAACTTTGACGTCGTGATCGAAGACCCCTCCCAATAGCCGAGCGAGGTTCTCTTCCGCACCGCCGGGGTTTCCACGTAAATCGATTACGACAGCTTTGTGATTGTTGGCTTTCTTTAGGAACGCATCGATCTGATCGTCCGTAAGCATGAAGCGCGGCAATCTCCAGATCAGCAGATCACCTCGCTCGGCAGTGACGGTCCAGTTTCTCTCTTCGTCGTTCTGCGAAGCGCGAATGAGGTTCCAGATGTCGATGCCATTGCTAAGATCGTAATTCTTGGGCAGATTTTTCACCGTGGACATGACGGTGAACTCTCGCGGCTGTTCACCCGGGCTGACGACCGCCAGCTTCATGCCTGACCGCGGCGACAGCGTGTGGAAGGCATAGGTTAACTTCCACCAGTTGGCGCGGGTGGGGCGGAAGCCCTCGATGGCAAGAATCTGGTCGCCCGGCTTTAAACCTTTGCTGGACGCGTCCGACTTATCTTTGACTGCCGTGACTACACACATCTCGCCAATAAACTTCGCTTCCCATCCGTCTTCCACAAGGTAAGGCCTGGCCGGCGGGATAAAGAAAGTATGCGAGTCATTCAATCCATCCAGGAACCAGGCAATTACCCCGAAAGCTTGGCTGAGGGTATCGGCTTTCCGAATCCTTTGTTCCGCCTCTTTGTAGCGGCCTTCAAAAGCCTCGGCGTGAAAAGTGGGATCGTAGTATTGCTGACGGACTTTCTCGGCCGTATCCTGCAACATCTTTAAAGCTTCGTCACGCTGCAACTTCGTCATCACATCGGAGGATTTTTTATCAGAGGCCAGCAGTGGAAAGACACTTAACCCAAAGAGGATGGTGGTAAGAAAAAGCGTGCAGGGTCTCGTGGCGCGAGTCATGCCCGCCAACTTACTCCACAAATCCAGAGTAGCGCAATGCGGAAAATTACCTATCCACAGTCATGGGTGCCAGTCGGAAAGTTGACCCGTAGGTATAGAGTGGTCACCTCACCTTAAGGACTATGCGGGTAGTTCACCTGGGGAAATCTCGTCGACATAACACCATATCCAGGTCTCGCCCGGTTCGATCGAGCGAATCAGGGGATGCTTGATCTTGTGGAAGTGCTTGGTGGCGTGCTTGTTCTTGGAAGAATCGCAACAGCCTACATGACCACACTCCAGGCAGAGCCGCAAATGCACCCAGGTATCGCCTAGCTTCACGCACTCAGGACAGACGTGAGTGTCGGTGGTAGTGATTTTGATCGTGTCGAGGTGCGTACACTTTTCTGCCATGACATTCTCCCTTTAACGTTCCAGATTTTTGCGGTCCCACTTCCCCAGGTTGGCGGCGGCTTCGTAAGTAGTTTGCAGGAACTCCATCAGCGCACTCTTCGGAGAATCCGCCGCACGCACGTCGTCGTACATGAGCAGGAATTCCTTCATCTGCAAATGATAGTAAGCGGCCGAGGGTCCGATCTTGTAATCGGCATAACCGGCAGGTTCAGGTGAGGCGTAGGAATAAAACGCCGGCGCTTTGATGTCGCCCCCTCCGGCCCAGAATCCGGCACTGCTCACTTCGTGCGAATAGGCTTCCAGGGTGACCCGGTCCGCCCCCGGACGCGCCGGTGCAGGCCTGCCGGAGAAGCGTGTGACTGCCAGATCGAAGCTTCCCCAGAAGAAGTGGACTGGGCTAACCTTGCCCAGGAACGGAGCCCGGAAATCCTTGAACACGCCGTCGACCCAGGCCAGAATTCGCCAGAACGTGTGCATCGCTTCCGCGTCATAGGACTTGTGCGTTTCGTCTTTCTCGAAGCGAATCGGCTCGGGGACTTCCTGCGGCATGGTCCAAATCTTCACCCGAACCCCTAAGTCCGACATCGCCGCCATGAATGCACGGTAGAACTGGGCGACACTCTGCGGGCGTAGGGGTATCTCGCGGGAGCCGGCCTCGCAGGTCTCGATCCTCAGCTTGTGATCGATGAAGTCGAAGCTGATCTCGACCGCTTCAGTCCCGCACGGCATCAGCGAAGTGGTCAGGCCGCGCCCGGTGACGTAGAACGGAACATTCCACCAGTGATTGACCAGCGGGCAGAGTTCGAGCCGCACCTTGCCGACAATCTGCGTCCACATGTGCACGGTGGCAAGCGTGTCCGCCCAGGAATCCAGGGGCAATGGCGGCAAGACATTGGTCTTGGCAAATTCGGCGTCAGCTCTCACAGGTAACCCCACGTTTCCCGAATACTGTATACGATTTTCGCCGACGAGTGGCGTGGGCCCGAGTTTGGGAAGCCAAGCGCCACACCGCCGTCTGGCCACATCCCGTGAGGATTGTGTAAGTCTCTGCAAGAACATGGAATAAGTGTGGAAGCGGCTTATTTACCCTTTTTCTGACGTCTCTTCCTCTAGGTCTGTCTTGGGTTCGTCTCCGACGTGCCGGCGAAGCCCCGTCGATGCAGCGTTCCTCTGTAGCCGACGGGCCCGCCGGCAAGGTAAGCGCAGACCTTTCAGGAAGCAGGAAACAGGAGGTTGCCGTGCGTCCGTTCTCGTCCGCCAGTCCTAGCTTCGCCCGTTCTCCCCGATCCACGGTCAATTTTTTGCGCGGAATGGTTCTCCTGGCAGCGCTGGTGTTGATGTTTGCGGCTTTGCCGGCAGCAGCGCAAGCAGCGCAATCGGGGGAGTGGGAGCTTTACGGCGGCACGTCCTTCCTGTGGGCCAGAACTTCTCCCGACCTGCAACAGCTGAACCTCAGCAGCCTGCACGAATGGGGCTGGCAGACCGATATCTCGGAATATCCGTGGAAATGGTTCGGCGGCACTTTGGAGTCCAGCGGGTTTTATGGACGCCCGAGCGTCTATGTGCCTGCCAATTATTTCGGGCCGGGCCTACCGGTCAACAACACGACCTACACTGACCTGCTCGCCGTTAAGTCGTACACCATGATGTTTGGGCCGACCTTCGCGTACCGGCGCAATCCCAAGTTTCAGCCCTTTGGCCATGTCTTACTGGGTGGGATCTACCGGGGTTACAGCCCCACCAGTAAAGCCGACCCTTACGAGTTGCTCAACGGACAAAATCCCAATAGCGAAAAATGGATCTTTGGCTGGGCGTTGGGCGGGGGTGCCGACATCGCCATCAACCACCTGATTGCCATCCGCGGGCAATTCGACTGGATTCCGTCGACCTTCAAGAACCTGGTCAATGATCGCGAAAACAATTTGCGGCTCACCGTCGGCCTGGTTTTCCGTTTTGGGGGAACATCCCCGGCGCGCGCCAACCTGGTCCCGCCGGCGCAGGACACCTGGTCGCCTTCGGGCATGGCCAGCAATCAGAATCAACGGCCGCTGGCGCTGCCGAATCAGGCGACGCAGCCAGCTTCGAGGGCCCAGCAAACTCCGCCGGCGGCTTCGATGACAAACGCTCAGGCTCCTGCGGCAGCAAACTTACCGACTCCGGCGGTGTCTGTTCCTAAGACGCCGGATGCTCCCTCGGCGGTCGCCGCAGCGTCGGTACCCACGCGCACCATGACGTCCCAAGCCCAGGCAGCAGCAGATCAGGCGGCGCTGATGGCGGCACATCGCATTCCCGCAGACGGCGGCGATCCCGAGCCCGGCGGCTCCGATACTCGAACCACACAGCCACAGCAAGTGGCTGCTCTGCCCACTGCCCCAGCGGAAGCCATGGTAGAGTTCTGGTCGCGGCCATCGGGAGCCGACGTTGAAGTGGATGGCGAATATGTCGGCAGCACCTATTCAACGATTGCGCTGACCCCTGGCGAACACACCATCACCATCCGCAAACAGGACTTCGCCACCTGGCAGCGGACGATCCGGGTCACGGCCGGCAACGTACGAGTTGCCGCTTACCTGGAACAAGTTCGCGCCACCGTGAATTTCCACTAGAAACCGCGCACCTCAGCGAATCCCATACGCAGCTCGTTCCAGCTTTTCGCTCAGCCCAGAACAAACGCCGACCGCATCTGCGATCGGCGTCGGCGAATCCGGATGGGCCCGGGCTGGTTGGCGGCGGACCCATCCCCCCACTTGTCAGGCGGAGCGTGCTATAGCCAGCTGCCTCTACTTGTTCCCACCGAAAGTAAACAAGTCCGTCAGGTCGCCGATTGCCGGAGCATTCGACGGAGCGTACGGGTTGCCTACGCTGGGAATCGGGTTGGGCAGGTTGTCGCGGCTGCGGCTGGTGATCGGCGGCAGGCCCCAGTTGTACTCCACGAACTTCAGAATCGAGACGTGGTCGTTGTACTGGTGCGAAACCTTGCCACCCATGGTGTACGGCGAGACGACGATCATCGGGATGCGCGTGCCATCTCCGAAGAAGTCGACCGGCTCAACGTAACCGGAATCATAGTAGCCGCCGCCTTCGTCGAAGGTGATGAAGATGGCCGTCGACTGCCAAAGTGCCGGGTTAGCCTGCACCGCCTCGACAATCTTCTTGGAGAAGCCTTCGAAGAGATCCAGCTTGGACGACGCCGGGTGACCATCCACCAGGCCGCTGGGCTTCACGAATGACACTGCCGGCAGATTGCCGCTGGCAATATCGTTGTACAGATCGGTTGTGTCCTGCAAGTGAGCGGTGCGGACTGCCTGGTTGGTCATGATCGACGTCGAATACTGGAACATGTTGCAAATGTTGCAGTAGACATCCAGCGGGTTCTGGAAGTACTTGTCCTGAAGATAACGGTCCCACTGATCGCCGTAGTACTTCCAGGAAACGTTGTACTGCAGCATCTCGTCGCCGATGTTGCGGACGCTGGAGGGCGGGATAGTGAATACCGTGTTGGCGTTGTTGTTGTCGATGTAAGCGTTGGTGCCGTCGCCAAAGTATCCCGGGTTGTAGTTATTCAGCAGGTAATAGTGTCCCTGCTCGCAATTGGGAGCAGGATGATACGGCAGCGCGGCCAGGTAGCTTTCGATTACCGCAACTCCGGGCTGGTTGGGGTCCGCGCAGTTGGTGTACGATCCCCCGCCGTACGACGGGGAGCCATAGGAGCCACCGCCGTAACCATCTTCGGTGTACCAGTTGTTGGTGGACGGAGCCGGGTTCGGATTCTCAACTTCATCGACCCAGCCCTGATTGGCCGATCCGACGCCTACCAGCTGATGATGCGGCGGCGGCTGCGGATTGCCGTTGCCGTCGCTGAACCACATGGCGTCGCCGGTTCCCATCATGATGTGGTTGGCTCCGGTACCGCCGTTGACGGCCTGGTGGTAGTTATCGCTCATCGCGTAAGTGTCGGCCAGGGATTTCAGATAAGGCGCGTCACCCTGCTGCACGTTGTAGAAGGACATCGCCGTCGCGCCTTCTCCGGTGCTGGCCTGGTTGAAGTGCACGGCTGGCGGGCGACCGTTGCTGCCGGCACCAATGCTGGTCTCAACCCAGGGGAACAAGTCCGCGGCGCAACCACTGGGATTTGCCGTGGTGATGCTGTTCACATTGCAATCCAGCTGCTGCCACATCTGATAGAAGCGGTGTACCGGGCTGTTGTCATAAACATCGTAAGGATGAGTGGTGGAGTTGGTGAGTTGGAACACGCCGGAAGGAAGGCTGTAGACATTCTTGATGCGAGTGTCCGGAGTACCAGACTGAAGGCCCGTACCGCCGGTGATCATGTACTGGTAGTAATCGTCGGCCAAGCCGTTCTCGGCCTCCATCGCCTGCTGCAAAGTGGAGAAGTACGGCGTGGTTGGTCCGCCTGCCAGGGGCGTCGGCAGAACTCCGTACTGAGACTTCACGGCCGGACTGATCTGATAGTACTGGCTGATGGGGTTGTACGCCGAGTCCTGAACGCTCTGTGAGAAATTCGGTCCGGGAGTTCCGTCGGCGCGAACGATTCCCTTCGACAACAGATTGTCGATGGTTTGACCGGCGACCGGCTGATAGGTTCCGAACACGTGGTCGAAGGTGCGGTTCTCGCCGATGATGACGATCACGTGCTGAATTGGGGTTTGCGTCGAACTATGTTGAACTACCTTGGGGTTTGTTGCAGCGCTGATAGGCATAGTCGAGCTGAGAACAGCGAGCACACTGGCAACAGCCGTGGCGCGCCACTTACTGGGCGTAAGCTCGTGCAGGGTCATATACCATCCTCCGAAGAGGAAGGTACGGGCTTGCACATCGTCCATGGTAAACGTCGGATGAAAAGGAAATGAAATGACCGTTGCAGAGTCTTTGCAACAGTTGACACAGCTCTCGACATAGCTCTCTGGGCATTATGCTGATGCAATGTGAATGCCAGACGCCCGCCGTCGTCGGCACAAATGGCCTTGTGGTGTGTGAAAGTTTGATGTCATCTGAAAAGCTGCTCGCGTCTTGTACTTGCTAAAGGAGAACTTGTGATCCGAAGTTTTCGCTCAAAGGGTGTGCGGACCTTAGGCCTGATGATTTTGCTTTTTGCCGGCAGCCTGCTGGTCGCGCAGAATGCCGGCCACAAGAGTCAGCCGCGGCTGCGTTTCGAAGTATCGTTCCCGCAACAAGTGGGCGCCAAGCCGCTAGATGGCCGGGTATACGTGATGTTATCCAGCGACGATAAAGCAGAGCCGCGCTTTCAGATCAGTGATGAGCCGGATACGCAGCAATTCTTCGGAGTTGATGTGGACGGACTGGCGCCAGGCAAGGCAGCCGTCATCGATGCGAGTTCGGTTGGCTATCCCGCGGAAAGCCTCAGCTCAATTCCGGCCGGCGACTACTACGTGCAAGGTCTCATTAATATTTATGAAACCTTTCACCTCGCCAATGGACACACGGTGAAGCTTCCGCCGGACCGGGGCGAAGGACAGAAGTGGAACCGGAAACCCGGCAATCTCTACAGCAAGCCAGTGAAGATTCACCTCGACCCGGCGCAGGGCGGTGTGATTCGCATATCCTTGACCGAAACAATTCCTCCCCTCGAAGAGCCGAAAGACACGAAATACGTCAAGCATCTCAAGATCAAAAGCGAGCTGCTGACAAAGTTCTGGGGAACACCGGTTTACATTGGCGCCATCGTTTTACTGCCGCAAGGATTCGACGAGCACGCTGACGCGCATTACCCGCTGATGATTTATCAGGATCATTTCCAGCATGATTTTCGCGCTATCGTGCCGTTCCGCGACCAGACTCCTACCGCCGACCTGAAAGGCCGTGAGCTTTTGCGCGCCGAGTACGCTTACAAGTTTTACCAGGACTGGACTTCGGGCCGGCTGCCCCACGTTCTGCTCTTGCAACTGCAACATGCCAATCCCTACTACGACGATTCCTACGCGGTGAACTCCGCCAATGTAGGACCGTACGGCGACGCCATCACCCAGGAAGTGATCCCCGCAGTCGAGCAGAAGTTTCGCGGCATCGGCCAGGGTTGGGCGCGTGCGCTCTACGGCGGCTCGACGGGAGGCTGGGAAACTGCCGGCATGCAGATTTTCTATCCCACCTTCTTCAACGGGGCATTCGCTTTTTGTCCCGACCCCATCGACTTTCGCGCGTATCAGACCCTGAATCTGTATCAAGATCAGAACACGCTATGGATCGAAACCGACTGGAGCAAGCTGCCGCGGCCCGGGGAGCGCAAGACTGACGGTGCCCTAGTCACCACAATGGACCGCATGAATCGGCGCGAGCTGGTGCTGGGGACACATGGCCGCTCCACCGATCAGTTCGATGTCTGGCAGGCTGTTTACAGCCCTGTCGGCGAAGACGGCTATCCTAAGCCCATCTGGGATCCGGTGACCGGCGTGATCGATCACAGCGTCGCCAACTATTGGAGAGAGCACTACGATTTGCGCTACATTCTGCAACGCGATTGGAAGACCCTCGGGCCCAATCTAGTAGGCAAGCTGCATTTCACGGTGGGCGATATGGATTCGTACTACCTGAACAATGCCGTCCACCTCATGCAGGATTTTCTGGAAACCACGAATTATCCGTACTACTTCGGCGACTTCGATTACGGCCCGGGCCGGCCACATTGTTATGCCGGCAAAGATGACCTGCCCAGCGACGCCGCTGGCCTCACGACAAATCAACGCACCATCCAACGAGCCGTGGATCACATGGTTAAGACGGCGCCATCTGGTGCGGACGTGACGAGTTGGAGATATTAGCGGCGCCGGAAATCAGAGGGCAGGTACACACGCCGGGACATCTTACGCCTTAGCACGATCCGCTTTGTGTTCTTCGAAGGGTAGCTCCCGGGTTTCGAGCAATTCAGGCTCATCTTCCCAATCCGGAGCCTGCAACTCGAAGGCAGCTTTATCCAGTTGCTCGATCTCCGGCAACGCCTGCGCAGGCAAGGAGCGGTCAAGCTCAGGAAACTTGCGGGCCTCGGGAAAGACGCGGCGTTCCATCGACCGCACCATTTCGTCATATGACTTAACGGCCCCGCTGAGCTTCTTGCCCACGTCCTCCATGTAGCGCGTCATGGTGCAAAGCCGCTTGTACAGCTCTTTGCCGGCTTCGCTGATGCGGCGCGCGCTTTCCGCAAGATTCTTCTCGTTCCAGCCATAGGCCACGGCCTTCAGCAACGCGATCAGCGTGGTCGGCGAGGCGACGATTACGCGCCTGCTGACGCCGTATTCGATCAGCTCGATATCGCCGTCGAGCGCCGCGCGGAAGAAAACTTCTCCGGGAAGAAACAGCACCACAAATTCCGGCGTCGGCTGGAACTGCGCCCAGTAAGCCTTGGCGGACAGATTGTCGATGTGCTGGCGCACTTGCCGAGCATGATCGGCAAGTCGCGCGTTGCGCGTGGCGTCGTCGGGGGCATCGAGCGCAGCCAGATAAGCCGTCAGCGGAACCTTGGAGTCGATCACGATGTTCTTGCCACCCGGCAACTTCACCACCACGTCGGGACGGTAGCGCCGCTCATCGTTAGTTGCGGTTTCTTGCTCTTCGAAGTCGCAAAAATCGAGCATGCCCGCCATCTCGATCACACGATGCAGTTGCAGTTCGCCCCAGCGGCCGCGAGCCTGCGGTTCACGCAACGCCTTCACCAGGTTTCCCGTCTCCGTTTGCAGCGCTTTCTGAGTTTCGAGCAGCGACCCTACCTGGTTCGTCAGGGTTCCATAGGCCTGGCTGCGGGCTTGTTCCAACGCCTGAATTTGCTGGTTGATGCCGGTCAGGGATTGCGCAATGGGCTCGACCAGGTTCTTGACCGCTTGCTCCTTTTGCGCCAGATCACCCGACGCCTGCGTCTGAAATTTTTGCAACGTGCTGTTGGCGAGCTGAAGGAAGTTCGCGTTATTATTTTCCAGCGCGGCGGCAGCCATTGCCTTAAATTGGGACTTTAACTGCTCACTTGTATCTGCAAGTAGCTTAAGCTTTTCCTCTGCCGCCAAGCGCTCACTCACCAACGTAGCATTCAGGCCAGCGCGGGCTTCGGTCAGCGAACGCAACTCCGCCGTCTGCCGTTCGATTGCGCCCCGCGCTGCCGCCAGATCTTGATCCAGCACCCGCCGGCGCTCATCCCCCGCCGCCGTTTTCGACTTGGCAGACATGGCGGCAAAGGCAGCGCCGATCAAGATTCCAACCGCGATCAGAAGTATTGCGACAAAAATCGACATGGGTTTCCCGGTAATACTGTCGTCATTGTATGGCTGGTCACGTTGTAACGAAAGCGAGGTATCCAGGAAGTCAAGGAGCCAACAGGGCGCGGAAAATTAATATCGTAATTGGCCACACGCAGGTTGACCCATCTGTCGGGCAAGGTGTACGCTGCCAAACCATTGGGTGATGTTGCTGTCCCAAGCTTTGCGGGGTTTCAACACGTAGTAGGTTCATGCAAACCTTCGTCCCAATGCGGGCCGTGCTTCCCTTCCTGCGTTCTTCTTTCGCCACACGCTCATCCGTTGTTCTTCGTTCGTGGAGGACCGCGTTATGGATGTAAGTCGCCGTACATTTGTGAAGACCGGTCTGGCCGGAGCAATCGGATTCTCGGTTCTTGGCTTCGACCTGACACCGCTGCATGCGCAAATGCAGTCGCTCAAGATTTCACGAACGACCGAGACGCGGAGCACATGCCCCTACTGCGCGGTCAGCTGCGGAGTCATCATTCACACGATTGGTGACAAAGCCAAGAACGTGACGCCGCAGGTCGTCCACGTTGAGGGAGATCCCGATCACCCGATCAATCGCGGCACTTTGTGCCCCAAGGGTTCGTCCCTGCAACAGGATATTCAGAACGACCGTCGTATTTTGAAGCCGGTGGTGCGGCGTCCGGGCTCGGATCACTGGGAGGACATCTCCTGGGACCAGGCAATCGACGAGATCGCTCGCTGGACCAAGAAAGAGCGCGACGCCTCGTTCATCGAAACCGACGCCAAAGGCAATACGGTCAACCGATTTGAGACCGTCGCCTTTACCGGCGGCTGTACCGACACGAACGAGTTCAATTATCTGGCTGTTAAGACGATGCGCTCGATGGGGGTAGTGCGCCTGGAAAACCAGGCGCGGGTTTGACACGGCCCCACGGTCTCAAGTTTGGGACCAACTTTCGGGCGCGGCGCCATGACCAATGGCTGGATCGACATCAAGAATACCGACATGATGTTGATCATGGGCGGCAATCCTGCCGAGAACCATCCCTGCGGATTTAAGTGGGCAGTTGAGGCAAAACGCAACCGCGACGCCAAGATTATTGTTGTCGACCCGCGCTTCACCCGCACGGCGTCGCAAGCCGACCTGTTCTGCCAGATTCGAGCCGGCTCGGACATCGCCTTCCTGGGCGGCGTCATCAATTACGCGATCGCGAATAATCGCGTGGCACACGAGTATCTGGTTAATTACACCAACGCTGCCTTCATCATCAAAGACGGATTCAAGCTTCCCGAAGACGGTTTGTTCTCCGGCTTTAACGAGGAGACCAAGACGTACGACAAAGCCACCTGGAATTACGAAGCGGGTGGCAATGAGACTGGCAAGGTGGTCGCAGGAGGTGCGTCGGCCACGCAAAACGCGCCGCAGGGTCACGAGAAGCAAGGTGAAGCTCCTACAGGCGAACACGGTAGCAACACCCACACTCCTCCTGAAGGCCAGGGCTATCAGGCGCAGGGACCCGCAGGTGCGAAGGGTATGGGCGGCGGCCCCATTGCTCCTCCTTCCCTGCCCCCAAATGTCGCTTACGATTTGTCGCTGAAACATCCGCGCTGCGTCTATCAACTTCTCAAGCAGCAATACTCGCGCTACACGCCGGAGATGGTCGAGCGCATTACCGGCATTCCGAAAGGCCAGTTCCTGAAAGCTGCCGACTTGTACACCTCCATCCGCAAGGATGGGGACACGAAGAAAGTCAGCACCGTCATTTATGCGGTCGGTTGGACACAACACAGCTTCGGGACCCAGATCATCCGCACCGCGGCGATGTTGCAGTTGCTGATGGGCAACGTGGGACGCGCCGGCGGCGGAGTGAACGCATTGCGTGGTCACTCCAACATTCAGGGCGCAACCGATATGGCCGGCATCTTCGACATCCTGCCCGGCTATCTCAAGGTGCCGACACCTGCCGACAAGGACCTGAAGACCTACCTGGAGCGGGTAACCCCGAAGCCGGCCAAGCCGGGCGACTGGGAATCGTTTAACTACTGGTCGAACACTTCCAAGTTCATGGTGTCATTCCTGAAGGCGATGTACGGCAATGCCGCAACCAAAGAAAATGATTTTGCCTTCAACTACCTGCCGAAAATCGATCGCAAGTATTCCTGGGTAGAAAACTGGAATGACATGTACGAGGGCAAGGTGAAAGGATTTTTTGCCTTCGGCATGAACGGAGTGATGATCGGTCCCGACTCACAGAAAAACATTGATGCGCTCAAGAAAGCCGATTTCCTGGTGGTCTGTGAGATCTATCCCGACGAAACCAGCGCCTTTTGGGAGGCGCCAGGCACTACGCCTGAGGAAATGAAGCAAATCAACACCACGGTCTATCGCTTGCCGGGCGCCGGCTTCGCCGAAAAGGACGGCACGATGGTCAACTCGGCGCGCTGGCTACAGTGGAAGAATGCTGCGCTGCCGCCACCGGGAGCTTGCCGTCTCGATCAGGACATCCTGGCGCAAATCTATTTGAAGATCCGCGAGCTCTATAAGAAAGAGGGCGGCAAATTCCCCGATCCTATCCTGAACGCATCCTGGAGCTACACGCTTCCTGAGCACCCCTCGTTGTCGGAGGTTGCCAAGGAGATCAACGGCAAAGCGGTAGCCGACATCAGCGACGAGAAGACAAATCTCTCGCTGAAAGCTGGACAACAGGTGCCCGGCTTTGCCGCGCTGCGCGATGACGGCACGACCACGTCGGGCAACTGGCTCTACTGTGGATCGTGGACCGAAGCCGGACCAATGATGCAGCGGCGCGGTACAGACGATCCTTCCGGAATGGGGGTTTACCAGAACTGGGGCTGGTCGTGGCCGGCCAATCGGCGCGTGCTGTATAACCGCGCATCCTGCGATCTCACCGGCAAACCGTGGGATCCAAGCCGCAAACAAGTCTGGTGGAACGAGACCGCGCAGAAATGGGTGGGCAACGATGTTCCGGACTTCAAGCCGGACTCTAAGCCCTCAGAGCACATGGGTCCATTCATCATGAACCCCGAAGGCGTGGGCAGGATATTCGTTCCTATCGGCGCCGTGACCGATGGCCCGTTCCCCGAGCATTACGAGCCCATTGAGAGTCCCATCGAGAACCCGCTGCACCCGAATCAAAGCAACAATCCGGTGGTGAAGAAGTTCAAGACGGCCATGGACAAGTATGCCAAGCCGAATGATGGCTACAACATCATTTGCACCACGTACCGACTGACTGAGCATTATCACTACTGGACGAAGAACAATCCGATGAACGTGCAGTTGGTGCCTGAGCCCTTTGTCGAGATACCGGCCGAGTTGGCCGACCAGATGGGCATTCGCGGCGGCGAGAAAGTGAAGGTCAGCAGCATTCGCGCTGACTACATTGCCAAGGCCATGGTCACCAAGCGCATCAAGCCCATGAACGTCGACGGCAAGAAGCTGTACCAGATCGGCGTTCCGATTCACTGGGGCTATCGCGGGATTTCCGAGTCCGAGGGCCGAACATCGCTGATGCCGGCTAATCGGCTGACGCCAACGGTAATCGACCCGAATGCGTATACACCGGAGTTCAAGGGCTTCCTGGTGAAGCTCGAGAAAGTTTAAACGAGGGCAGGAGATGAGCGATCGCAGCACATTACGGATTCAGCAAATCTCGGCCCACCCGGGCCCCATTCCCGGCGCCGGAACGCAGCGGCAGGATAAGGTCTGCAAGCTGATTGACACAACCACCTGCATCGGCTGCAAGGCGTGCGAAGTGGCTTGCGTGGAGTGGAACGATATGCCGTTCCAGACCACCTACTTCGACAACACCTACCAGACCATGCCGGATACGGATTGGAACTACTGGAACCTCATCAAGTTCAACGAAGATGAGCATGCCGATGGCAGTTTTGCCTGGCTCATGCGCAAGCATCAGTGCATGCATTGCGCTGATCCCGGCTGTCTGCGCGCGTGCCCGGCCGACGGCGCCATCGTGCAATACGAGAACGGCATCGTCGACTTCCAGCAGGAAAATTGTATTGGCTGCCAGTTCTGCGTCTCGGGCTGCCCGTTCAACATCCCGAAGTTCAACCCCAACACCAAGAAGGTTTACAAATGCACGCTATGCTCTGACAGAGTAGGAGCCGGGCTCGAGCCAGCCTGTATTAAGGCGTGTCCCACCGGGTGTCTGCACTTCGGCACCAAAGACGACATGAAGTTCCTGGCCGAAAAGCGCGCTACCCAGTTGCGCGACGTTTCCGGCTTCAAGAACGCCGGTGTGTACGATCCCGATACCATCGGCGGCACGCACGTCATCTACGTTCTGCACGATATCGACAAGACGGAACATTACGGCAATCTCCCCAAGAACCCCCGCATTCCGCTTAGCTTCACGATATGGAAAGACATTTTCAAGCCCATCGGGCTGTTCGGCGCAATGCTCGGTTTCGTTGGCGTGGTGATGCACTACATTTTCGAAGGCCCGTTGCGAACCCAGCCCCTTCCGCCAATCAAAGAAATAGTGCCTCCGCAGCCACCAAGCGGAAAGGAGAACTAGATGGCGAGCTCTGCTAATCGTTTTGTGCATCGTACGAACGCCATCGACCGTTTGGGGCAGACTATTGTCTACGTCGGTGAATTGCTGCGCCACCCGGTTTACACCCGCTTCCTGCACTGGATGGTCGGCATCTTCTTCTTCCTCGCCCTGCTGTCGGGGTTTGGAATCTACCTGCCCTGGATCTTCCGCTTCTTCACGCCGTTGTTTGGCGGCGGAGCGATGACTCGCTTGCTGCATCCCTGGTTCGGCCTGGGATTTGTACTTTTCTTCGGCCTACAAGCGATCAACTGGCTCCAGGTGATGCGCTGGACGCCCGCCGACTCGCGGTGGATGAAGCACATTAGGGGATACATTATTCGCAGTGATTCGACGGAATCGCCGGAGACCGGCTTCTTTAACGGCGGCCAGAAGCTGATGTTCTGGGAGATCGTGGTGGGAAGCATCCTCTATGTCATCACCGGCGTGATGATGTGGTTCCCCACGATATTCGGCCGCATTCTGGTTTCCATCGCGTACGTCATTCACGACATCTCTGCGTTGATTATGCTGTTCGGGATCTTCTTCCACATCTACCTCAGCACTTTCGGCGAGCCCGGAACGATTCAGGCAATGACCCGCGGCACGGTGAAGGAAGCCTGGGCGTGGACGCACCATCCCGCCTGGTACAAGGCTGTCACCAATAGAGATCCTCGGGAAGCGATGGAGGAAGCGCGAGAACAAATGATGCGCGACGGCCGCGTGCCGGATGAACCGGTGTTGTAGGGCACAGACTTTCTGTCGCTCGGCAGTTGCCAGCCAATATTCGCTTACACCAAGGCGCGAACTTCCGAAGCTCGAACGGGAAGCGCCGCGAGATTTCTATTAAGAAGAAGCCTACTTGCCCACTCCGGCAGCCAATTCGCGACAAGCGATTTCGTATTCCCGCACCGAGATTTCCAGCAACGATCCAAGGCCTTCACCGATCCCCACCAGATCCGGAATCAGGTTGCTGAGATGAATTCCGAGCAAGTTGTTCTGCACCGTAGAGGTGATTGCGCGCTGTAACAGACGCGCCTCCAGCAGCACCTGCGGGATGGTGTAACCCTGGCGGCAGCGGCTGATTCCGTGCTTCTTCGCCGCACTGACCGCGCCATCGCTGATGCCCTCCGAATCGCGCTCAACCCGTTCGATCAAGTCGTTCAAGACGCCAGGAATGTGGTCGATGCGTTCCGTCTTCGATAAAGGGACATTGGCCAGCTCCGGCGTTTCCGTCACCCATTGCAGCCATTGATCGCAGATCGCCTGTTCGCTTTCCCGCAGTATCTCGGAGACCCGTCGCAGGGGCAAATGTTGCACGCCTGGTTTCATTCCCTGCACCCGCTTCATCATTCGATCGACGAGCGCCTCAATGTCCGCGGGCTTGGTGAAGTAGTCGTCAACCTGATTGCGGATCGCCAGCAGGGCCGACTCAAAGTCGGGATAGCCGGTAAGGATGAAGGTGGCTGCCTCCGGCTGGATGCGCCGCATGGCGCTCACCACGGTGAAGCCGTCGCCCGGTTCGCCTATGTTGAGATCCGAAAGCAGCACATCGAACTTGTTCGCTCCGATGATCTCCAGCGCCTCGGGTACAGAAGCCGCAGTGGTTACGTCGAATCCCTTCATTTTCAGGATTGCAGCCAGGGTGAGCCGGATGCCGCCTTCGTCATCAACGAACAACAATTTCGGGGTTGCCATTGCTTCTAGTATACGTTGCAAATCAGTTGCATTACTGCTTGACTTCGCCCCAGCTCCCATCAGGATTATATTGCGACATGATCTCTCCCAGATCGCCCGTGGTCGGCCCCAGGTCCTTCTGATAAATCACCCGATCACGGTCGACCACGAAGGTCATCACACCAGACTTGCCGTACTCGGCTGGATAGGCGACGAAGGCGAATCCACGGTTCATCACCTCGCCTCGCATATAGTCCCGCAGACCACCCGGAGCATTCGCGCCCTGCGTCCCCAACATCCCGAAGTAGTAGCCATGAAATGCTTGATGCAGGTTAGGTTGAACTTTGTAACCCTCCTGGGAGGCGTAGGCCACCAGCGGCCCTAAGGGGCTCTTGGGCTTTCCCGGCTCAGGCGGCCAATACAAGCCATTCTGCTTCCCGGGATCACTGATGAACTTGCGGGCGTATTGCTTGATGCTGTCGTGAGCCTGCCCGTAGTACTCCACTTGCGCGTCAGCCAAGGCGGCGCATACATCAATGGCAGCTAGTTCGTTGCGCCCGATGCGACGTGCGAGTAGCTCGTTCTTCCCGGCTTCGGTGTCGAAGTACCATTTTTTTCCCGTCGGCCGAAGAGGCATGGGGAATGCGGTGTTGCTGCCGCCAACCAGTAGCAACTGGCTGCCATTGTCCAGTTTGCGCCAGCGGTGCATGGCGTCATACGAGGAAGCGAAGCCGGTCATCGACGCTTTGTCTTCCACGGCGTCGCCGGAGTACAGCAGCGCTTTGGCTTCGGGGCCAAAGATGGCCAGCATCTCTTCCTGGTTATCGTCCTTGGCAGCCTGGGCCAGGGCTTTGCCGGCGTCTTCCGCAGAGGCGAACGTCTTTTGCCCCGAGGCAGGCTCCCCTTCACCAGGATTCTTATGACATCCAGTTAGGGAAACAGCCAGGACAAGCAGGGCCACAAAAATCCAGCCGTGACGCGCCTTTGACTTACTCGTTCCTGCTGTCTGTAACTTATCCTTCATTCCGGTCTCCCGTTCCCTAATAACACGTACATGAGTTCGCGATCCCATCCCCACTACCGGCGGAAATTTCCGCCACCGGAGTGATCGCCGCCACCCCAGCCTCCGCCACCGCCGCGCGTTCCCCAACCACGGGCGCTGGCCGTGCGATCTCCCCAGCCGCCGCTGCCAAAGCTGGAGGAGCCGGAATGATTGCCCCAGCTGCTGAAGGCGGTCGAGTTCGCCTCGTGCGCGCTGTTCTGGTCCCAACCTCGAGCCGCGTCCGAATTCGCCCAACCGCCGCTCGATTTGTCCCACGTGCCGCTGTCAGCGTAATGCGTGTCGGCGGTATTGGTGGTGTGGTAGTTGGAATTCGGCGCGTCGTCGTGATAAGCCGCGCTCTGATAGGAGTTGTAGGGATGGTTGTAGTCGTACGAGTTGTTATACGGATGATTGCCGTAATAATTGGCGCCGCCGTAATATCCCCCGTGCCACGCGTTGTTCCCGTAATAGGGATAGCCGTGATAGTAGGCTCCGCCGTGATACCAATTGCAGTTCCAGCTGCTCCATCCCCAACTGCAACAGCCCCCGCTAACCAGCGCGCCGACGGCAACTCCGGCTCCGAAAGAAAGCAGGCCAGTAGCGACCATGTCTGCCGTGCTGTATCCCGGGGTGACGTACGGCGTGCCATAGACGACCGTCGGGTTGTACACCGGAACGTAGACCACTTGTGGATTGGCCGGCTGGATCGCAATGATCTGGGGAGTCTGCTGCACAACCGTTATCTGTGAGGTTGATTTCAGGTTTCCTGCCGCTTGTGCCTTGGCCCGCAAAACCTGAACCGCGTTCATGACCTCGGATGGCTGGCCGTGGTAAGCCTCTCCCAGCTGCGAGGTCCAAGCCAGGTTCTGCACCATGTTATTCAGCACCGTGGGAAACTGCGTAAGGGCTTTTACGCTCGGGTCCCAGGATTGATTGTTGACGGCCGTCATCAGCGCATTGCCGCTAAGGTTCTTGTTCTGCTGCAACCAATAACCGGCAACGGCAACCTGGTCTGGAAAAGTGGAGGCATTGAGTATCTGCGCTACCAGCGCGTCGGGATAAAGCGCGATCGGAGCGACCAGCGCCTGTATTTCATCCTCGTTAAAAGGCGTCCCTTGTCCCGTGTAGTTGGTGGAGACCGTCTGGGCCTCAAGCAGGCCGCCGACTCCCTCATCGAAAGGCATCGTAGCCATCACCACAACCAGGCAGAGAGCCAGCGACAGCGGCTGCCTTGGGCACATCCCGAGCATAGGTTTCCTCCTGCGGAGGGTCATGTTTCAAAAGGAATCAGCCGAAAACGGCTACAGCGAATAATCGCCGATCTTTGATCGTCGCGCAACTCACGCGCGGGACAGACCGCTTCGATGAGGACCCCGGCTTTCAGGCGAAGCCGCACGCAATTGCACTTATCCAGCTAAACTATTCCTTTACGGATTCTTCGTTCGATCTTTAGGGGAACGTCTTCATCATGTCAAACAAGGGCAGCAAAAAGGGTGTAATCGGCATTCTGACCGGCGGCGGCGACGTACCGGGGCTTAACCCGGCGATCCGGGCCGTGACCATCCGTGCGATTCGCGAAGGATATGACGTCATCGGCCTGCGACGCGGCTGGGCAAGCCTGATCGACATGGTGCGCGATAAGGATTACGACAACAAAGACAACTACCAGCACCTTTCAGAAGAACTGGTCAATCGCGCCGGCCGCACTGGCGGCACTTTTCTACATACCTCGAGGACGAATCCCAGCCGGGTGCGGAAAATCAACGTTCCGGTTCATCTGCAAGAGACCTATCAGGAAGAGAGCAACGACCTCACCGCTGAAGTGCTGAAGAACCTGGCATGGCTTGGCATCGACTACCTGATTCCGATTGGCGGTGACGACACCCTGAGCTACGCGGTGCGCTTGTTCCAGGAAGGCGTGCGCGTGGTTGCCATTCCCAAGACAATGGACAACGATGTGCCCGGCACCGACTACTGCATCGGGTTCAGCACCTGCGTCACCCGCATCATCGAAATGGCGAATCGTCTGCGCACCTCGGCCGGCTCGCACGAGCGGCTGCTGGTGATGGAGGTGTTCGGCCGCTATGCCGGCTTTACTGCGATGCTGCCGACCATGGTTGGCGCCGCGAACCGCTGCGTCATTCCCGAATCCAAGTTCAGCATCGACAGGCTCACGGAGTTGTTGATCCACGATCGCAACAAAAATCCCAGCCGATATGCGGTTGTGCTGGTGTCTGAGGGAGCGATGTTCGAGGGCGGCGACATGATCTTCGCTCGCGAAGTGAAAGATGCCTTCGGCCACAAGAAGCTGGGCGGCATCGGGGATGTGGTAGCAGAGCGCCTTAAAGAACTGTCACCGCGATATAGCAATGGGAAGATTCTGGACGTCATGAACCAGAATCTGGGGTACCTGGTGCGCTGCGGCGACCCGGACGCCATCGACTCCATCGTGCCCATGGCCTACGGCAATCTGGCGCTCGACCTAATCCTGACCAATGTGCACGGTCGCCTGGTGGTTTTGCGGAATGGACGTTACGACAATATGCCGATCGATGTGGTGGTTTCGACCAAGAAAGTTGTGAATATCAAGGAACAGTACAATGCCGAGCGCCTGCGTCCGCGCTATAAGAGCTTCGAGATGAAGCCGCTGTTCATCATGACCAGCGACCTGGGGTGAGTTCGGCTCGCTACTTCGCGCAAGGGACGATGTTTCACGAGTGAGTTTACGTAGGTAGGGGTCCTTCGACTTCGTTCGCCTGCGGCTCTCTGCGCTCAGGATGACAGAGTGAGTGAGAGAAGACACAAGCCGTCCTGATCGTTCGAGGCGCAGTTAGCCCCTCGCATCACGATAACTTCGCATCACGATAACAATGGTCACACGTCACCGCCGGCCAACTCCAAGTCCTGTCATCCTGAGCGGAGCATTCGCGTCTTTTGCGAATGCGGAGTCGAAGGACCCCTACCTCGCGATGCCATCCACCCGCGAATACTGCTACTCGGTGTACATCCTGGGAAGCATCAGCGGAACCCTATACATCGGTGTAACCGGCGATTTGATGCTTCGAGTCCGGCAGCACAAACACCACAGCTTTGAGGGATTCACTGCAAAGTACCAAGTAGATCGCTTGCTCTACTTTGAAACGTATGGCGACGTGACAAGGGCGATTCGACGAGAGAAACAACTCAAAGGTTGGCGGCGCGAAAAGAAAATAAAGCTTATCGAGAGTACCAACCCAGAGTGGAAAGACTTGAGCTATGGATGGTACGACAAGGCAGTAAGAATGACGTTTGGCGGTGAGGTGACGTAAGGTAGGGGTCCTTCGACTTCGTTCGCCTGCGGCTCTCTCCGCTCAGGATGACAGGGTGGAAGAACACATCGCCTGCGGCTCTCTCCGCTCAGGATGACAGGGTGGAATTGCAGAAACCCGCGGCTAACTCGATACGGCCGCTGATCCCAGCCGCAGGAAAACCTCTTTCAACGCCGCGTGTTGCTGGAGTAGGCACAGGTACTTGCTTTCGTCCGGGCCAGCTTTAGCGCGGATGATTTCAAGCAGTCGCCGCTTTTCTGTTTCTGTCCAACCAGACAACTCAGGAGCGAGAGTGAGTACAACGGCGAAATCGGCAAACGCCGTCTGCTCCTGCGCGCTCCACTTGCCGGGATCAACACCGACTTTACGCGCCAGATCCGCTACCGATGATTGCCGCAGCTTACTCGCATCGCCCTTGAATTTCGCAGCCATTCGGCGCTCCACCGCATAACCGATATTCCGAGTGGAAAACTTGTCCCACAACCCGCGCGGTCGATCGCCAATTTCGTAGAATGCGTGCTCGGCGGCCAACTTTCGCAAAGTGCGCGCCGATGTGCGATAACCTGGCTTGGCGGCAATCTTCTTCTCTTCCCGCTGGGTGATCGCCAGCGCCTCCGGATCGCCGGGGCGGAATCCCAGCTTGCGATAGAACCAGAATGCGCCCGACTTGATCGCCTCTTCGTTGTCGGCACCCAGTTGATAGGGATAGACCGAAAAACAAGTGACGCCGGTCAACTGATGTAACAGGTGCAAAATCTTCGAATAGATCCACGCGGTCTCGCCGTCGCGGAAAGCATAAAACGTGTTGAAGCCGACCTCGACCCACTCGAACAACGAAATGGCTTCGAAGTAGTTAACCGGCACACCATTTTTAACGGTCAGGCCGGCGTGGTAGGCACGCAGCGGCAGACGACGGTCGGGCAGCAGGCCGCAAAGGAACAAGTGTACCCCGCGCCCGACCTCAGCTTCGAACACTTGATCAGCATCACCGCGGGTTGTACCCCAAAGCTCGCGATAACGGACCGTCAGCGCTTCGCGCATCATGTCTAAAACGCCTGCAGCTTCCTTGCGCCGGAGTTTGCGCAGCGGCAGCGGCGGCGAACTGAACTCCTGACCCAGTGACACCTGCTTGCGCTGCAACAGCGGAACGCCGTGCAGGTACATCCGAGGCGGATTGCGGCGCGCAAGTGTCCGGCTGGCCGGCGACCCGTGCAGGTCCCAAGCTACCTTGATCCGCAGCGCGTCATACCATGCCGTCTTCTCCAACATGCTTAGCGGCATCGTTTCGATACGCTGCAACAGCCAGAACAGAATTCGGTCTTCTCCTCCCGCAGCGTCGCTAAGCCATTGCAGATATGGAGTGTCGGCCTCGACCAGGCAGTCGTCGCCCAGCAACGGCACAAACTGCGGCAAGCTGCTCGACAACTGCCGCCCTTGCTCGTCGATGTCCCACTCGGCGGTGATCTCCCGCCCGTGCCGCTGCGCCAACCAGCGCGTCACTTCGTAGGTGAAATCTTCCTCGATGACCGTACCGGCAATGCCGGAGAATTCCTCCGAGTCGAAGAGGTCGAGGTCAGCGCCGGCTGCGCGCAGGCGATCGACGCGGCGCTCAATTCCCTTCAGCAAGCGTTCAGCCAAATTCGCAAGGTGTCGACTTTGCGGAAAGGCCCGCAGGAACAGAAGCGTATCGTGAAATCGAATCAGCGATTCGGCATCATCAAATTGGCATTTGCCAACTACCCGCAAAAGTCTTTCAACCTTGGCGGCGCAGCCGGGGCCATATTGTTTCTTGGCTGCCTCGAGTTCGGACAGGTAGGACTCGGGAGCTTTCGTCATTCGTCACCGAGGCTGGGCTCGGGCACTGCGGCTGCTATCTGCGGAGGTGCCGCGTCGGAAACTGAGGACGGCTTAAGTTCCTCTACAACGTATGGCTTTGGAGCGTCCCCTGCTACTGCGTGAGCATGACGGCCGGCCTTCACTGCTCCCCACACGATGAAGAGATTAGTCACCATCACGACGGTGAAAGCCATGGCCGGCAGAAAGCTAAAGATTGCGCCCCGATCATTGACGATTTCGAGCGCCAAGACTGCCGTAACCAGCCCGCGAGGCAGCATCCAGAACAACAGCTCGGTATCGCTTCGCTCCACATCGCGCACTACCCAGCGACTGCCCTGCATCGCCACGAAACGCGCCAACAACAACGCGGCGAGAATGCCAAGGATGGGAATGATGTAGGCTCGGCTGACGAACTCAGCCACGACTCCCAGCAAGACAAAGAAGAAGGAGCGCACCAGGAAGCTGACTTCCGCATGGAAGGCGAGCAGTCGCGCGCCTTGGCGAACCATGTGTGGAGTTCGCGGCAAGTTGGCCAGCGTCACACCGAAGATCAGCACCGCCAGCAGGCCGCTGCCCCGGGCGTAGTCGCCAATCGCATACACTCCCATCACCACGCCCAGATTGAGGATGTTGCTGTTGGGCAGGCCGGCGATCATCGGCCATAGCCGCGACCACACAGCTCCGATGACCACGCCTACCAGCAGCGAGATGGCGATGTGGTGCGAAAAGTCGGTGGCGACTCCGCCAATCAGCGAGCGGCCGGTATTTTCCATTTGCAACAGGCTGCCGACCAGTAAGACCGCGATCACCTCGCCCAGCGACGATTCGATGGTCAGAGTTATCTTGACGGGATCGGGCGTGTCGATCTGTTGCAGCGCAGGGATAACGATGGTGCCGCTGGTGCAGCCCAGTGCCGCGCCCATCAGCAAGCAATCTTTCCATTCCAGATGCAGCAGCGCGCGCCCCATGAGCGCTACCAGCGCCAGGCTCAATCCGAAGCTGAGGACCACCAGTACCAGACCCGCGGGAAAATAACGCAGGGCCTGTCGGAGGCGTAGCTCCAGGCCGCCCTCAAACAGGATGAGCATGAGCGCCAGCGTCCCTAAGACGCCGATTACGCTTTTGAAGTCGTCGGGATTCACCCAATGCAGGATGGGGCCGAGGGTAATGCCGATCAGCAACAGAACAATGATGTCCGGCACCCGGGTCAGCTTCGACAAGCGGTTGGCGCCATACGCCAGCACCAGCAGCGCCGCCGGCAGACCGAAGATGTGCGCCATTTCCATGAATCGAATCCTGAAAACTAGGGTCGTGCCCAAAATTTAATGGAATTAAACATGATAGTACGGAAGCGCGAACCGGCAGAGGAATTTCTACTGCAAACCGGCCGGATTTTCCCGCCAATTCGCGACACCTGACTTGAGTTCCGCCTTCGATAAAGCTCGGTCACTTCCCCGCCGATAATCAATGTGTAGCGGCACATCCGTCGACCGGCGAAGAACGGTCGAGGGAAGGAAGCTCATCCAGCCATGTCGGTTTGTCGGGATCAAGGCGCAGCGCTCCAGCGGCTGGACGGCGACGAGTCACGCCTCTCGGAACGGATCGCAGTTTTCTTTGAGGAATATCCGACGCATGTGGGCGGCCTGCACCGGGCGCTCCTGCGCAAAGATTTGCATGCCATGGAAAACGCGGCCAAGGCCCTGACAGGCAGCCTTGCTTCCCTGGGCGCAACCGATGCTGGGACTCTAGCGCTGGAGTTGCAGCAGGCCTGTCAGTCGCGAGATTTTCCTGCCGCGACCGAACTGACCGAGCAACTGAGAGCGAAGATTGATGACTTGCGCCGTCTGCTGATCGAAGGCGAAGCCATCGTCGAATAGGAAACGGATCCCGCGCAAAATTCTACAGGCCGACGACACCTCTCTCAGCAACACAGACTTGAGAGATAAACAATCGCAGCGAGTCGCTTGCGCTTTATGCCATCCGCATACTCCGTCTCGACATCATCAGCCACAGCGCCGACAGCAGCGCCAGCACCGCTATGATTCCCTGCGAGATAACACAATACAAACACCAGACCTCCAGCACGTCCTTCTCGATGTGAGTGAGATACAGCGCGAAGCAGAGGCCGATCAAAACCGCAGCAAGCAGCAAATCGCGCCGCCGGAGAAACGCCAGGATCGCGATCAGCAAGTATCCGGCAATGCCAAACGCAGCGACCGGAATGCCGTGTATCACGGCGTATGGACTGTGATTCACCACGCCGCAATCCCACTTATCGTTAATGCGGCACGGCTCAGTACCGGTGTCGTAGTGAACCTTCAGCGCCAATCCGGAGACCACAATTCCAAGGATGGCCAGAATCACGATTGCATAACGCACGCAGTCTCTCCCTCGCAGATCATCTGAGTGAATTCGATTGTACCGGCAGCGCGCGACTCGCACACAACCTGGAAATACGCTGAGAAACAACGGCGACCGCCGTTGACGTTTATCCCAGCACGACGTCACAGCCCTCTGTGATGTAGTACAATTCCTCGACTTATGCGGCGCGCCCTTGCCAGCCTGATGCTTACCCTGATCAGCCTGGGCGTTGCTGCGCCTTTGCTTCAGGCTCAAGCTGCGCCGATTCCGGCGTGCTGCCGTCGCGCCGGGCAACATCACTGTGCCACGCCGCCGTCACAGAAAGACGGCTTTCACAGCAGCGCATCGACCTGTCCCTACCGCCATCTGACTGCCCTGACGTCGCATTCGTCAACCGCGCTCAACACCGGGCGGCAAACGGTGCGACTCGTAGCTACTCATGCTGGCTCGCTCCGGTTCGGCACGCTTTGTGCCTCACCAGCAACCCTCGAAGACGCGCACAAGCGCGGTCCTCCCGTCGTATCCCCTCTCGTTTAGCAAACAATTTAAGACAAGCTGCGATCGGCGTTGACCGTGGACGGAGATACTCCTCGTCCGTGGAGCATAGCGTGACGTTCGGCCCAAAAGCCAACGGTTGTACGCCCCGCGCCCGATTTACCAGATTTCATTGCAACGGCACCTGAGGCCGCGAGACGGAAGCCGCCGGGATTACTGAGCGGACTGATGGGGGAACGTTATGCCCGAGGTTTTTGCGAGGTTCAGAAGCGTTGCGCGTATCGAATTCGGTTTGGGACTTGTACTTTTGTTGAGCATCCCCGCCTTGGCTACTATTTTCGGCAGCGTTCGCGGCATAGTGCACGATCCGCAGCACCGCCCGATTCAAGGTGCACACATTACCCTCAAAGCTCAAACTTCGGATTGGACTCAGTCACAAGACTCCAGTGCCAGCGGGGAGTTTGAATTCCGGTCCGTGCCCATTGGCACCTACACGGTCACGGTTTCCTCGCAAGGCTTTTTGGAGATGCAGCAAAACGTCATCATTCAGTCCGACACCAGCCCAGTTGTGCATTTCAAACTGGCGGTCGCAGGCACTAAGGAAGAAGTTGTGGTCTCGGGAAGTCCCGTGGCCGCGCGCATGGATACCGTAACGCCGACCACCATGTTGAGCCGTCAGGACATCCAGCAGACGCCGGGAGCGGACCGGACCAACGGCGTAGAGATGATCACGGACAACGTACCGGCCACTTATGTCGCGCATGACATGTTGCACATGAACGGCGGCCACCAGGTGCTGTGGTTAATCGATGGTGTGTCTATCCCCAATACCAACATTGCCGCCAACCTCGGACCGCAGATCGATCCTAAGGACATCGACTACCTTGAAGTCCTGCAAGGCGCCTACGACTCCAGCTATGGTGATCGCACCTATGGCATGTTCAACATTGCGCCGAGAACGGGATTTGAACGTGACCGGCAATGCGACTTGGTACTAACCGTCGGCAACTTTTATCAGACTGACGATCAGTTGAGTTGTGGCGGTCACACGGAACGCTTTGCCTACTATGCCAGCGTCAACGGAAACCGCAGCAACTACGGGCTGCAAACGCCGATCCCGCAAGTTGTGAATGACGCGGAGAACGGCTATGGAGGGTTCGTTTCGCTGATTTTCAACCGCGACCCCAAGAACCAGTTCCGGGTGGTCGGTTCGTTGCGGCAGGATTATTATCAGATTCCCGTCGATCCGGATCCCAATTCGGTTGGGAACCAGATTCTGGCATCGTCCGGCTCAGTTCCCAGCTACGGCCTGCATGATGCCGAACGGGAACCCGACGGCTACGGCATCTTCTCCTGGATACACACTTTCGATCCCACTACCCTGCTGACGTTGTCGCCCTTCTATCATTACAACGCCGCCAATTATCAAGGTGGGCCGGATGATTATCCGGTCAGGACGAACGTAAACCTGACGGCGAATTATGTTGGATTTCAAGGAATCGTGAACAAGAGCTTCTGGAGGAAC
This sequence comes from uncultured Acidobacteriaceae bacterium, assembly GCA_963769235.1. Lineage (GTDB taxonomy): Bacteria > Acidobacteriota > Terriglobia > Terriglobales > Acidobacteriaceae > Bog-257. The sequence continues at coordinate 697,995 of CAVYKW010000003.1, forward strand.
GATCTGGAAGCCGGTGTCTATGGCTTCTACCAGCATCAATCCAGTTATTTTGAGAATGTGTTCACGGACGGAACGCAAAACTTTCCGGCGTCGTCCATCGCGGTGAACGGAGGTGTTGCCGAGGAATTTATCAGCGACCGATTCAATGCGACCAAGTGGTTGACGATTATTGCCGGCATTCGTGGAAGCGAGTTCCGGTCGTCGATCGGAGAGAACCAGGCGGACCCCCGGGTTGGAGTTGCCTTCAGGGTGCCCCGTCTGAACTGGGTCTTACGCGCCTTCTACGGTCATTACTATCAGCCCCCTCCGCTGGTTACAGCGACCGGCCCACTGCTTGGTTTCGCCAACAGTCAGAATTTCACCTTCGCGCCGCTTTACGGCGAACGCGACAAGCAATGGGAAGCGAGTCTTCTCATTCCGTATAAAGGCTGGAACCTCGAAGTCGACAATTACCAAACCAACGCGCGCAACTGGCTGGACCACAACAACATTGGAAACTCAAATCTCTTCTGGCCCATCACCTGGTACGCGGCTCTGATCCAGGGTTGGGATCTCACGTTGCGCTCTCCTATGCTGTGGCATCGGCTACAGGCCCACTTGGTTTACGCGAACCAGATTGCGCAAGCCACTTCGCCTATCAACGGCGGCCTGATCTGCCCGAACCCCAATGACCAGACTTGCCCACTGTTCGTGCCTCCGGGCTTATCTCCGGTGGACCACGATCAGAGAAATACGTTGAATGTGGGGGCTACTGCCACTCTGCCCTGGCAAAGTTTTGCTTCAGGCAACGTGTACTACGGCTCGGGCTTCGTCAACGGCTTGTACGGAACTCCTGATTCACAGTATCCCGGAGCTTATCTGCCCAGCCATACCACGGTGGATCTATCTCTGGGAAAGAGCTTCTCGGAAGGAAAGTACTCTGTTTCCGTAACTGCCCTAAATGTAGCGAATCGGCGCGTGCAACTGGACAACAGCCTGACGTTCGGAGGATTTCATTGGAACGAGCCCCGGCAGCTTTATGGTGAGTTCCGCTGGAGATTTCATTATTGAGGCGCCGTACCACCAAGCATCGCTTGTGTGGGTTTCGGGCAGCGAGCCCAAGCGTGGTTTGCAGAAATGATCTCACCAGTAAGATTGCGCAGCGATCTTATCAGTAAGACTATTATTAAAATCTCACTCTGAATTGCGTGGTCGGCGTCTGGGAAGCCGAGGTTTCGTAGTCATGCGGACGCCTTGGGTTCGCCATGGTCCAGAGCTGTGACTGCCTCAGGCTTCCGCAGAATGGTCATGGAGATATAGGCTCCGATCCACGAGCCCACGGCGGCAAAGCACACATACACCCAGTTGCGGGTGTAGCTGATCACCGCAAAGGCAGACAACAAATACCACACGCTGCTCCAACTCGCAGCCGGCACTCGTCGGCGAGCGGATACGGCCGCATTAAACATCACGTACACCGCATCGGTTGCTGCGGTCGACACCATCACACCTAAAGCCAGCCAAAGATGAATCTGCACCTGGTTCACCTCACATCGGAAACGCGCACCGATTGTAGCCGCATCGGCAGGCTGTCCAATAATTTAGCCCGGATTTCCCAATCCCGGACAGGATCTCTTTTTTGGGTCTCTTGTCGTATCACGTTTATTAGTTCTGTGTTACGCTACTTTGTTTTGAAAGAGGTGCCGTATGGGTCTAGTCCGCACGGGAGTTGCGCTGGAAGCCGACTTATTGAAGCGGTTCGATCGATGTATAAGGAGCGAGGGCTATGAAAACCGGTCGGAAGCAGTCCGCGATCTTATTCGCGATCGCCTGAACGATGCCAGGCTGGAATCCGGTGAAACCTCCGTGGTGGGCGCCGTCACCCTCATCTACGACCACCACTCGCGACTACTACCCGACAAACTGATGCAACTTCAGCATCAATTCCACGAAGTCATTATTTCAACCGTACACTCCCATCTGGATCACGACATGTGCCTCGAGGTCGTTGTGGTTAAGGGAGCGCTAAAGCAGGTTCAGGAACTGGGCAGCCGCCTTATCGGGCTCAGGGGCGTGCAGCACGGCAAGCTGGTGATGAGTGCTCCCGAGGCTTTCGCCCGCCACCAGGCCGCGCAATCGCACGCTCACAACTCCTCCCATCCTCATCAACATTCCCACTAAACCGATGTTTTGAGTTTGCGCAGAATTATGTGGCCAGGCGGTAGCACGAAATGCTGGAAGGTAATACGACAAAAGGCGTGGGACTGCGGGGCGCCGGTCGAACACTTTCTTGCTTCCTGGCGTTCGGTGGAGAATGCTGAAAATCGCTGCCCCTATTTCGCTTTTGTTGTTATGCTGCGCCAACCTGATCGCAGACAGCGGAACAATTCGCGGCCGCGTGCTGGATTCGCAGGGCGCTGCGGTCGCTACCGCCAGAGTCAGGTTGATGAACGAGGCGGGAGTCAAAGTGGACGAAACCCTCAGCGATCAGGGCGGCAACTTCGTCTTGGCGGGAATCGCCCCAGGCGTCTATCAGGTAACGGCCGAAGATCCTTCCCACGCCACCGTCGTCGCCACCGTTTCCATAGCTTCTGGGCAGCAGCAACAGATCACCCTACAGTTTGGCCATGGATTTATTCAGCTATCAGGAACCGTCGTTGACGCGTCTGGGGCAGTGATTGCCGGGGCGAGCGTGATGGTGCGAAGCACCGACAATACCGTGCAACGATTGACACAGTCGGACAGCAACGGGTTCTTCAGCATTTCTGAACTTCCGGCAGGTAGTTATCGACTTGTCGTATCGAATTCCGGTTTTGAAACCAAACAAATACCTGTCACCGTTGGCCCTGCCGGAGGAACTTCCCCGTTGAGCATCTCTCTGGCTGTGAGCGCCGTGAGCACTACTGTAGAGGTGCAGGGGCGGGAGGACAGCCTCATTGGAATTGCCGATTCCGCCACCCAGGGAACGGTGGGCGCAAAAGAAATCGAAGATCGTCCGATTCTTCGCTCGGGAGAAATCCTGGAGACGGTTCCCGGGCTCATTATTACTCAACATGCCGGCGGCGGTAAGGCCAACCAATATTTCCTTCGCGGCTTCAATCTCGACCACGGTACAGATTTCGCCGTATTCCTCGACGGCATGCCTCTTAACCTGCCATCGCATGCGCACGGCGAGGGCTATGCGGACATGAACACTGTCATCCCGGAGTTTGTGCAGCGGCTAAATTATGAGAAAGGTCCCTATTACGCTGAGGTAGGCAACTACAGTTCAGCTGGATCAGCCAATATTCAGTTTTACAAGACGCTGCCCCAGAACTTCTTCCAGGTGGAAGGCGGCATGTATGACTTTGGGCGGGCCGTTTTCGGAGTATCGCAGAAGCTCGGCAAGGGCACTTTGCTATACGGCGGTGAAGCCTATTACAACAATGGTCCCTGGGTGCATCCGGATGCGTATGCCAAATTCAACGGCCTTCTAACCTACAGCCAAGGCACGGACGCCCACGGCTTCAGCGTCACGGCCCGCGGTTACCATGGAAAGTGGGACTCCAGCGATCAAATCCCCATTACTGCTGTGCCTATGGTGGGCTTCTTCGGCACACTGAACCCAACCGACGGTGGCAACTCACAACGTTATAGCGTGCAGGGTGAATGGCATCGCCAAGGCGACAATTCCGCGACGACCATCACCGCTTACGGATTTTATTATGACCTCGATTTGTTTTCCGATTTCACTTACTACCTGGATGACCCCATAAAGGGCGATCAGTTCGAACAAAAGGACAACCGCTGGGTTACTGGAGTGGACGCAGCCCACACAATTTTCAGCCAATGGTTTGGCCGCAAGATGGAAAACACGTTCGGCGCGCAGGTCCGCAATGATTGGGTTCACAACGGCCTTTACCGGACGCAAGATCGTATGCGCACGAACAAGAACGATATCGACGCTTGCAATGCCGAACCCATTCCGGAGTGTGCTACCAATCCGAATTTGACCGCGATACTGCCTGCGGATACGGATGTGAATAGATTTACGGACACCATGATAGGTTTTTATGCAGAAAATAAAACTCAATGGACCGAGAAATTCCGCTCAGTCCTGGCCGTGCGCGGCGACGAAGCAATCTACAACGTGACCAATGTGACTCCCTCCTATTTCGCCACCGAATTACCTGGCGCTCCGGTAATCAACTTTGCGCAGCTTAATTCCGGCTCGGCTAGCAAGTTCCTACCCAGTCCAAAAGCGAGTTTGATTTTTGGGCCTTGGGCAAAAACTGAGTTCTATATACAAGGCGGATTCAGTTTTCATAGCAACGATGCGCGGGGCACAACCCAAAGGGTTGAACCGATTTCGCCGGACTATCCCTTCCCGACACCTTCCACCCCGATTTCTCCCCTCGTCCCAACCAAAGGCGCAGAAGTCGGCGTGCGCACGGTGGCCGTCCCGCATCTGCAAAGTACCCTTTCGCTCTGGTATCTATACAGTGCTTCCGAACTACAACAGGATGGAGATACCGGAGGCACGGTTGCCTCAGCCTCGCCGAGCAACCGCTATGGCGTTGAATGGGCGAACTTCTACACCCCGACGGAACATTTGGCTTTTGATTTTGACTTCGCGGACTCCAAGGCTCTTTTCACCACAATCGACCCGGATGATGCCGCGCCGGGTAGTCCGGGCGGCAAGTGGGTGCCCGAAGCGGTTGGGTTGGTGATTTCATCAGGTGTCACCCTGCAGAATTACCGGGGCTTTTGGGGGAGCTTGCGCCTGCGATATTTTGGCCCGCGCAATTTGACCTCCGATGCAATTTACCGCTCAGCTTCAACGGCGCTGCTCAACGCAGAAGTCGGATATCACATCAACAGAAAATGGAGCCTGTCAGCCGAACTTTTTAACCTGCTTGACCGCGCCGACCATGACATCGACTACGCTTATACCTCCCGAATAACGCCAACGGGCGCGGCGGCCTTTACCGATGTTTTCCACCCCGTCGAACCGTTCCAAGTGCGAATCGGGTTACGATACACTCTCGAGTCAAAATAAGTGAAGCAGGTTGGACTCATCACTTCCCTGTTCAGCCTGGGCGGAGAGCCGGGGTTTTCATATTTCGATCCTGTCTTTGCCTGGGGTGCGATTCACTGCATGTTCTGTTGCGCGCGAACGAATGCAAACTTGCTGACGTGCACGGCGCCCTGAAATGGCCGATGGATGTCGGCGATCGCCACCAGCCCAAGAGCTATCAACAGCGAGAAGGCAAATACCTGAAGCGTGTGCAGCTTCTTGTTAGCTGAGCCCAGCAGGCAGGAAGAAGCCACGGTGACTGCTCCACCGATGATGAGCACAAACCACAGCACTGTGGGTAATTTTGATTCACTCTGTAGCAGCCTGGTACGGCGGTGCTCGGTAAGCGCACTCAGTTCGTACAACGCGTGGTCCTCTGCCGTCAGTTCATTGGGGGATGCGGCCTTGACCGACATCAGAGTTTCCCACATTTCTGCGTTGATCTGCTGGCTCTGATCCGGGATCCGTCCGGCCTGCATCACTGGCCAGTCCACGCTGATCACGGTTGCGGCATACTGAAGGGCCAGCGATTCGATCTGTTTCCGTTGCTCGTAAGGCAAGCCTTCCGCCAGGCGATACACGTTGACCAAGGCATTGGCTTCCAGATCCACGTTCAAGTCAGCGGCCCCAAAATTCGTCCAGACGGCGTACAGCATAAAACCGAGGATCACGGCGTAGGTCGTTCCCAGGATACTGAGTTGCCAACCGATCACATCGTTGTGAGATTGGCGGTTCTCCCATGGCCAAATCCAATTCAACACCACCATGAACAGCAGCGAGCCGACGACGGCGATTAGAGGAACGATAACGCTCTGGGTGACGGTCAACATGGCGCGATGACGCTCCGAGAAAGTTTTGTGCTCGCCTGTTGTGTGGGCGGCACCCGCAAGAGAAAGATGATCCGCCGGCCTTGACACAAGGCACACATTTATCGATACAGACAGGCAATCCTAACAAAAACGACAGAACATGGCTTGGTTCGAGACACGATGGTTGGCGCTAGCGATCGTGCGACTGTGAAAGGCCCGAGCGGTCTCGACTACGTTAGCTATTGCGATCTCGCATTGACTGGGTTGGTGGGCCCGGAGGGATTCGAACCCCCGACCAAGGGATTATGAGTCCCCTGCTCTAACCAGCTGAGCTACAGGCCCTTCGGTGGCTTACACCCACGAACCGGAGAACAAGTCCTCCGACAACGTGGGCTGCTCGTATTGTATTGCGCTATAAGCGAATCACAAAGCTGCCAACGAGATTGGTGCGCCGCCGGTCAACTTCTCTCGCAACGAGTATGGCATCGCTAAAGGAGGTGATAGCGAAGCAGGTCGCCGTCCCTTATTTCACGCCTACCGGCTCGGCCTGGAGTTGCTGCTTGCTTTGCTGCAAGCGTTCTTTTTCCACTACGAAGTTTCCTAGGAAGAGCATGTCCATTTCGCTGCGCGAGAAGGTGCTGAAGGCATTGGCAGGCGTGGTGACGATGGGCTCACCTTTGAGGTTGAACGAGGTATTCAGGACAGCGGGGATTCCTGTCGCCTGGGCGAAGCGCGAAATCAGTCCGTGATAGCGCGGGTTCGCCTCGCGGAAGACCGTCTGTAGTCGGCCGGTTCCATCCACGTGGGTGATGGCCGGCAATACACTGTGCTTCGCTGGGCGCACCGGCACAACATAGAGCATGTAACGCGCGGGGTAATGCTCCATTGCGTTGGGCAGTTCGAAGAACTCTTCCGTCCGCTCGGCAAGAACCGACGGCGCAAACGGCCGATACGGCTCGCGGAACTTGATCTTGGTGTTAACGATATCCTTCATGTTGGGATTGCGGGCGTCAGCCAGAATGCTACGATTGCCCAGCGCGCGCGGTCCCCACTCGAAGCGTCCCTGATACCAGCCGATCACATTGCCCTGCTGCAAGCGCTCGACCGCCAGGTCCAGCAGCTTGTCATCGTCATCCACACGCTGATATGGAATTCCGTTTTGGGTGAGGAACTGCTGCACCTCGGACGGCGAATATTCCTTGCCCCAGTACGCATGGTCCATGCGGAAACGCCGCTTGTTGCCCAGCAGCATGTTGTCCGCCCAGAGCGCCGCGCCCAGAGCGCCGCCGCCGTCGCCGGCGGCCGGCTGGATGAAGACATCCTCAAACGGCGTTTCGCGAAGAATGCGATGGTTGGCCACGCTGTTGAGGCCTACGCCTCCGGCGATGCAAAGCTTCGACAGACCAGTCTCTTTGTGCAGCTGGCGAGCCATGCAGAGAACGACCTCTTCCGTCACCTGCTGGATGCTGGCCGCAATGTCGGCGTAATGCTGGTTCATCTTGCATAGTTCGGCAAAGTTTCCGGGCGCCTCGCCAAAGTAGGTAGGAAAGCCCGACTCGGCGGTAAAGAACAACATCTTGGGCGGCCGCGGATCGCCGAACAACTGCACAAACTTGTTGTTGAACGTCTTCTCGGTCGAGTGCTGGAAGCAGAAGTAATCCATATCCAGCGAGAACGATCCATCTGATTCTTGCCGAATCAGCTTCCACACTTTGTCGACATAGCGCGGCTGGCCGTAGGGCGCCATGCCCATCACCTTGTATTCGCCCTCGTTCACCTCAAAGCCCAGGAAGGCCGTGAACGCGCTATACAGCAGGCCGATGGAATGCGGGAACATCATCTGCTTGCGGATGTCGACTTGATTGCCACGCCCGACACCCCAGGTGCCCGTCACCCATTCGCCAACGCCGTCAATCGTGAGAATTGCTGCCTCTTCAAACGGCGAGCAGAGAAACGCGCTGGCGGCGTGCGACATGTGATGTTCGCAATAAAGAATTTTGTCTGACGGAATGCCCAACTCCGCCGAGATCTTCGATCCGACCCACAGCTTGTCGATCATCCAGGTGATCATCGACTCCCGAAAGACCTTGTAGGACTGCGGATAGGTCTGAAGCACGCTCATCAGGATGCGATCGAATTTGCGGAACGGCTTCTCGTAGAACACCACGTAGTCCAGATCGCCAGTCTTGATACCGGCGCTCTCCAGGCAGAAGTCGATCGCGAGTTTCGGGAAGGCGAAGTCGTGCTTGATCCGGCTGAAGCGTTCTTCTTCGGCGGCGGCAATCAGTTGGCCGTCCTGCAATATCGCGGCGGCAGCGTCGTGGTAATAGCAGGAAATTCCTAGGATATTCATGTCAACCTTGGCGGTGGGCCTCTTCGAGATTGTTCGGAATTGCCGGATGGTCAAACCACTTTTCCGGCCGCTTCTTGCTGTGCAGAGAATCGGAGAAGAAACGCACCATCAGTCCAAAAGGCAAAATCAGCAGAGAGTAAATGACAGTGAGAAGAACGCGCGCCTGGAAGTTGCCCAGGGCATGGCCGAACTTCTTCCAGCCGGTCGTAATCTTCGTCCTCAGGGAAGCAGGTAAGCAAAGCCATACCGCAACAAGGAGAGCGACGACACCCGCAACCGTCCGCCAATGTAGTCTCACGAAATGAGCCGGCGCCAACATTCTTTGTTTTCCCCTAGAAGAACGAGTAGATGAACGGCGCGATCGCCGAGCTTTGGGCCAAAATCAAGAGCACGCCGAAGATGGCCAGCGTCACCAGGATGGGCGTCAGCCACCAACGCTTATTGCTCCAGAAAAATGAAAACAGCTGCCCAGCGGTCCCTAAGCGCTGACCGGTTGTCCGCATGAAACGCATCTCGCTCTCCTCAGTACCCTGTTCCCCTGGCGCACAAATGCGCATGATTTTGCGTGGGAACACCGTGCGTCATTTTACCCCAGATTGTACCGGATTCGGTCAGTGTGGCACGCCCTGATGATGATTCAACTTTTCGGGGAGGGTTATCTCTTCAGCTACATCCAGCGCATACGAATACCGAATTACCAAGTCGAGAGCGTTCCCAAACAGGCACACCCAGACTGGAAAACCTATCCAAGGTTTAACGAACCTTTCACAACGCTCTAGAAAAAGCGATACATGAAGACGTTGGCGGCGCGGCTTTGCTGCGGTATCAGCGTCAACACGAGCAGGCATGCCATCGTCCAGATCGGGGCGATCCAGACCCAGCGGTCTCGGACCGCAATTGCGATTACTTCGGAACGTGTGGCTTCGGGTGTTGAATCGATCCGCTCGGCATAGGCTGCTAGTTCATCAACCACCCACAATACGATGGCGTAGCCAACGGCCAAGCCGAGAACAAGCAGATACAAACTCTCATGAAGCACGTGTCCGCCATAGCTGGAGGGCGACAGCAGCGCCGCAAACATTGTCTTCGCCTGTGCCAGCGAGTTTGCCCGAAAGAATATCCACCCCAGATTGACAATCGCCATGGTGAGCGCCCAGGAGAAGACTGTCCAGAGTCTGCCCGGAAGTTCCCAGTTGAAGCGGCGCTGCGCCTGCTGCGACTGCCGATGCAGAATCAGCACCACACCTTGATAGCAGCCGAACAGGACAAAAAGAATCGTCCCCTTGTGCCATACGCCGAAAAGCACCATGGAGATCAACAGGCAGAGCTTTCGCCACCAGTCATCGCGTCGCAATACGGCCAGCGGCAGAAACACGTAATCGCGAATCCAAAAGGAAAGCGACATGTGCCAGCGCGTCCAGAAGACGGAAGCCGTCGTCGAGGCAAACGGACGCGCGAAGTTTTCCGGCACCGTGAATCCGAGAATTTTGGCGGCGCCAATGGCCAGGTGCGAGTATCCGGCGAAGTCGAAGAACACCTGCAGACCATAGCCAAAGGCGAGGCACCAGACATCCGGACCGCTCCAGCCGCTCAGTTGATCGAAGCCGGCATTCACTCCCTGCCCGCTCACGAGTCCCTTCCCCAGCAGTTGAGCGATCTGCATCATCAGCAGGCCGGTCGCGATGCGGCTTAGCCCACGGCCAACATCGTTACGACTCGGCGATTCCTGCGAACGAAATTGCGGCAGCATGTCAGGCATGCGGCAGATCGGCCCGGATATCACGACCGGGAAAAACGCCATGTACAGCGCGAACTCTACGAAGGACGGATCAAGCTCCTCGCCGCGATACAGGTCCAGCAGATAGCTCATCGCCTGGAAGGTCCAGAACGAAATACCCAGAGGAAGTGCCACTTGCGAGAACTTCTGCAGCGAGGCAAACGGCAGCGAAACTGCTGCGCCCGGCAAGTACTTGAACACCGCAAGCAGCGCCAGATTCAGAGCGAGGCCGATCCATAGGATCGAGGCGGTGGGCTGACGCTTGAGCCAGCGGCCAAGCAGGAAGTTCATCACCGTCGATACCAGGAGAACCAGCAGGAACCATGATCCCCAGGTGAGATAGAGAGCGTAGCTGGCAATCAGCAGAAAGCCCTGGCGAATGGCACGCGAGTGCACCCGGCTGAAGAGTAGCAGCCCAACCACCAGCGCAATCGCGTATTGCAGTGCGCGGAAAAGCATGTCGTGTTCCGGCGTCAATTGCGCCTCCCGAAATGCTTGCGCCTGGTAGGCTCTGTTGACTCCATCGGCATGGCGGGCGACGGTGGTTGTCGCTTAACCGCAGGTACATCGTTCAGTTCCCAGGCGAGCGCCTCGGCAACGACAGCATCTCCGGCGGCGTTGTAGTGCGTATCACCGAAGATGAAATCATTCAGGTACCAGCAGCCGGGCTGGCCGGGAGAACATTTTTCCTTAATAGCAAAGAAGGCCGGAAAAAGATTCACGAAGCGTTTACACTTCCCTTCGCACCAGTCCTGCCAGATATGCACTTGCCGCGAGTTCACCGTGTCGTGTGCCAAGGTAGGCGGCGCGGGAAAAACGACCACGCTCAGCGGAATGTTCTTGTCCCGCAACTCGCGCCACAGGGTGTCCATCTTAGACTTCTCTTTCGCTATGCCGCCCTCAAGGCCCAGCGGTGCATATCCGGTTTCATACGGCTCGGTATCGGAAACCTTGCGGTAGGTCCAAGCCAGACGATCGAGATCGAACTCGTTGCCACCGTGCCCCAGATCCAGGTGATACCAGCCGAGTCCCACCAGCGCCTTCTCCGCATAATCGAAAACATCGTTGGTCAGCAGAAGATGGTCGTTAATCCACAGCCGCGCGCTTCCGTAAAAAGAGGTATGGGAAGATTTGTGCGAGGCGAGACCAACTGCCCCGGACGAATCAACGTCATAAAAGAAAGCGGCCTCGTCCTGCGCATCGGAAAGATCGACGAAGACGATGGCCTCATCGAACTCGATGCCCTGCTTCATCAACATGCGCGCGGTGTTTAGATAGTTCGACGGCGAGTAGCCTTCCACAGCGCCGTTCAGAAACTCGTATTGTGGAAACGCCGCAGTGAGCCGCCCAACAAAGCTGTCCTCCCACGCAGTCATTCCTTCGGCTTCCGAGTCACCCAGAATTAGAATGCGCGGGCGCACATCGCTCGGCGGCACTTCGCGAATGCGCTCATCGCGGAAGCCAAGGCTGTTGGTATCGAATTCGTAGGAGGTACCGAGCCAGGGGCGAATGCAGGAACAGTCGGCGCGAAAACCGAAAGCCCGCACCGGGTCGCGGCTGAAGCAGAAACCATGCGGACCACCGGAAACGGCCGATCGCAAAATCGCGGCACTGTAGAAATAATCGATCGCAACGAAGGCTGCTACGCTGACGAACAGCGAAACCAGGAAAAGCATCAGCCGTATGCGGAGTCTCCGCTTTACGTCTTCAGTCGCCAAGCCTGCCGGAGTTACCGAGGTTTGGGTTGTACTCAAGAGGCTGCCTGTCCCATAAGCTTGTCCGACCGATTGGCGCTCGTCACTTGCGGGGCTTCCCCACCCTTTGAGCCGTGGCAAACATCAGCGTAACCGTGTCCATATCTTTCGGCTGCACCTTGCCCGGCGGAATTCGCATGTGCGTCAGGTCTTCCAGTTTGAGCAGCAAATCCACCAGCGCCATGGAATCGATCAGCCCGGAAGAAACCAGTTTGGTATTTTCATCAATCTGCAAACTGGGCTTGCGAATCAACTCGCCGACATGCTGAATCATCTGCTGCGCTTCAGGGGTCACAGGCCGGTTCCTTCCGGCTGAAGCTCAGGGTGCTCCCGCAGCAACTTCTCGCGAGTGGTAGATCGTGCAGGCTTGCCCGCTGTGCTTTTCACAATCCACTTCGGTGGCTTAAGAAAGATTGTACGAACGGCAACACCGGAGGCGGCAACAATCTGGCTGCGAATTTCACGCTCGATATCAGCAGCGCTCTGCAACAGCTCTTCGCTTTCCACTTCCGCGATCAAAACAATCTCCTCGGTCCCCAGGTCAGCATTGTAGATGCCGAGTGCCACAGCGCGGCCATCATGAATGGCCAGGTGCCCACCGGCAATCTCTTCGATGTCCTGAGGATAAATGTTTTCGCCGCCAATGATGAGCAGGTCCTTCTTTCGCCCGACAACAAACAGCTCGTCATCCAGACAAAATCCCAGATCGCCGCTGCGGTACCAGCCGTCAACCAGAGCCTGCGCCGTAAGATCGGGGCGGTTGTAGTAGCCGTCGAAGAGGCAGTCGCTCTTGATCTGGATTTCGCCGGCATGTCCGTCCGCGAGACTCGCACCATCCTCCGATACAATTCGCACCTCGATTTCCCGGCAGCAGCGGCCCCGAAGACATAAAGGGTATCGCGCCGAGAGTGCCTGCGGCGACAGGTGCGGCGACATGATCCGCACGAAACTTCTTGCCGTCGGCCCAGATACGAGCCGGGCCACTGCGCCCGTCGATGCCGGACTGCGTCACGGCAAAAACGTTTTCCGCCATCGCATACGACGACTGCAACGCCTCTCGCCGCAACCCAATCGAGGCGAAGGCGTTGTAAAACTCATCCATGCTGACCGCACGCACCGGTTCTGAGCAATTGACGAAAGCGCGCATCGACGATAAATCGTAGTGCGCCCAGCGCTCTTTCGGCGTGCGCCGCGGAACAAACTGAAAGCTGAAATTCGGCAGCCACGACAACGTGCAGCGATACTCACCGATAATCTGCAGCATGCTCTCTGGATGCATCACCCAGTCCAGCGGCGACTGCATCACCACCGGCATGTGGCACGCCAGCGGCAACATGAAGCAGGCAATCAATCCCATGTCGTGATACAGCGGCAGCCAACTGTAGACGCGATCTTTCGCGCCGTCGATCTGCAACGTCTCAACTAAATACTGGATCTGCCTAAGCACGGCAGCGTGAGTCAGCGCCACACCCTTTTGCAGCCCGGTGGTGCCGGCAGAATGTTGCAGGAATGCGAGGCTGTTGGCATCCACGCCAGGGTCTGGCAAAGTGTCGACGCTGTCGCCTCCGGCCTTATCCGCCGCTCGTACGACTTCCGCCTGTTTGCCCAATGAGACGTGTTGCAGCATGTCGTCGGGGAAGTCTTCGTCGATGACTACGACTCGTGCGCCGAGATTCGCGGTTACACCCGAGAGACCGAATCTATATTTCGCCGGGTCGACTTTGAAGTTGGGATACGCCAGGATCGCAGGCACCGCGCCCAGCATCATAGCTCCCACGAACACAGTCATCGCCGGAATGCCCTGCGGCATGATGATAACTACCCGATCGCCTCTGCCGACGCCATGCTCCCGCAGTAGCATCGCCTGTTTCGCTGCCCGGCCGCGAAACTCCCCGAAGGTCACGGTCTCGCGCTCGTCCTCATCGATCCACGAAGTCACGAACTCCCGGTTCTCGGGAGCGGCGTTGAGCGCGTCGATCAGAGTTGAAAATGCAGTTGTAATCATGGACTAGAAAGCAGGTGTGCCAATTGGGCTACTTTGCCATGCCGCTCGTCGGTTTCGCAACCACGAAAACCACGAGCATTCTCATAGTAAAACGAAGCCGGCAAAAGCAAGACCCTCCAGTGCGGGAGGGTCTTGCTCTTCCTGGCTGCAGCCGCTCTACTGCAACTCTTTCATGCACTCTTCCAGCACCTGGCGCGAAGGCTTGGTGACACTCTCGGGCAACGTAGCCAGCGGCTTGTCGGTCATGTTGATCATGTCGAGGAAGTTGGGCGCCGTGGTGTTCAAGTACAGCACGCCGGTCAGCACCTCGCCGGCTTTATGCGATTCCATCACGCGCCGGATCGCCTCGGTCTTGTTGGTCGGATCGTAGTCGCGCTCCAGTTTGCGCAAGTGCAGAGTCGAGCCGTCGTGCATGGTCACAGCGATGCTCGAGCCCGCATCGTATTCCACATCGATCTCGCGAAAGTGCGGTACAAAGTTCAGATCGTGCAGCGGCTCTTCATGGTCCTTGATGAATTTGTACGACTTGGTCGAGCCCTCGTGGTCATTGAAAGTTACGCAAGGCGAGATGACATCGAGCATCACGGTGCCTCGGTGCGACAAAGCCGCCTTCAACATTGTATGCAGCTGTTTCTTGTCGCCGGAGAACGACCGGCCAACAAACGTCGCTCCCAGCATGATGGCCAACCCGCAGGTATCAATGGGCGGAAGGTCGTTGATCACGCCAGTCTTCAGCTTCGAGCCGAGATCGGCGGTCGCCGAGAATTGTCCCTTGGTGAGCCCGTATACTCCGTTGTCTTCGATGATGTAGATCATCGGCAGATTCCGGCGCATCAGGTGAACGAATTGTCCGATGCCGATGGAAGCCGTGTCGCCGTCGCCGCTGATGCCCAGAGCCACCATTCTCGAGTTGGCCAGCACCGCACCGGTCGTCACCGAAGGCATGCGTCCATGTACCGAGTTGAAGCTGTGCGAGCGGCCCATGAAATACGCAGGCGTCTTGGACGAACAGCCGATACCCGACATTTTGATTACGCGATCGGGCGAGATACCCATCTCGTAAAAGGCATCGATAATGCGCTCGGAGATAGCGTTGTGGCCGCATCCTGCACAGAGCGTAGTCTTGCCTCCGCGATAATCGAGCACCGTCAGCCCCACTCGGTTGGTCTTTGGCTGGGGTGGTGGCGTTGTGGTGGTCGCCATTTACTTGCCCTCCTGCGAAATGATTTCGTCCGTGATTGAGCGCGCGTCGATGGGAAGGCCGTTGTAATGGCGTACGCTTCGTAGTTTGGGAATGCTGGGGACTTCGATGTCGAGCTTCAGCAACTCGTACATCTGCCCGTCGCGGTTCTGATCGACGACGTATACCCGCTCGTGAGCCGCAATGAACTCGTGAGTCTCGCGGGTGAAAGGATAAGCTCGCAGCCTCAGATAATCGGCCTTTACGCCATACTCGCTCTGCAACTGATCCAGCGTCTCCACCAGCGCGTGATGCGAGGTGCCATAGGCGACGATGCCCACCCCATTGCCGTCGTTGCGGACGTTCTCCGGCTTGGGAACCAGGGTTCGAGCGTGTTCGAACTTTCGCACCAGCCGGTCCATGTTGTTCGCGTAATCGTCGGGACGCTCGCTGTACTGCGCCCTTTCGTTGTGTCCGCTCCCACGCGCAAACCATGCTGCCGACGGATGATCGGTTCCCGGCAGCGTGCGATACCCAATGCCGTCACCATCCACATCTTTGTAACGGGCAAAAGCGCCAACTTTCGATAGCTCTTCGGCAGTCAAGATTTTTCCGCGATTCTGCGGCTTGTCGGGATACTGAAACGGATCCGACATCCAGTTGTTCATGCCCAGGTCCAGGTCCGACATAACGAAGACGGGTGTCTGTAGCTGCTCCGCTAAATCAAAAGCCTCGCTTGCCATGCTGAAACACTCAGCAACGCTACTGGGAATCAGCATGGGATGGCGGGTATCGCCGTGCGACAGCTTGGCAACGAAGCTGATATCGCCTTGTGAGGTTCTAGTCGGCAGTCCCGTCGATGGGCCCACGCGTTGCACATCCCAGATGACTCCCGGAATTTCGACGTAATATCCCAGTCCGGAAAATTCAGCCATCAGCGAAATGCCCGGACCCGCCGTGGCCGTCATGGAACGCGCGCCAGCCCATCCTGCGCCCAGAACCATGCCAATGGCAGCCAGCTCATCCTCTGCCTGGACGATGGCAAAAGTGGCTTTGCCATCTTTGTCAACACGATATTCCTTCATGTAATCGATTAGGTTTTCGACCAGCGAGGACGAGGGTGTGATGGGGTACCAGGTCACGACCGTGACGCCGGCAAACATGCAGCCCAGCGCCGCAGCAGCATTGCCGTCGATGATGATCTTCCCGGTGGTCTGGTTCATCCGCTCAACGATGAAGGGGTCGGCCTTGGTGAGCGACGAAGCAGCGTAATCATAGCCGGCCTTGGCGGCGTTCCAGTTCAGGTCGGCGGCCTTCACCTTTTTGGCGAACTGCTTGCGCAAAGCCTTCTCGACTTCAGTCATGTCGAAGTTCAGCAGCTTGGCCACCACGCCGACATACACCATGTTCCTGACCAGCTTGCGCAGCTTCGATTCGGGGCAAACGGCAGCCGTGATTTTGTCGTAAGGCACGGCATAGAACGTGAGGTCGGAGCGCAGCTCGTTCAGTTTCAGCGGCTCGTCGTAAAGCGCAACCGCGCCCGGCGCCAGCGATAGCACATCTTCGCGCGCCGTCTCGGGATTCATCGCGACCAGGAGGTCGATCTCTTTTTTGCGAGCGACGTAACCCTTCTTGCTGGCGCGGATGGTGTACCAGGTCGGCAGCCCTGCGATGTTCGAGGGGAACATGTTCTTGCCGGAAACGGGTATGCCCATCTGGAAGATGGTACGCAGAAGCACGGTGTTTGCGCTCTGCGACCCGGAGCCGTTTACGGTTGCGATCTGGATGCTGAAGTCGTTAACAACAGGCTCGCGCACGGCGCCTTGTTCAGTGCCGTGCACAGCAAATTCAGTTGTAGCCATCAATACCCCTTACATACTGGATGAAAGCGGAGGGGACAACGTTTCATTATAGGACAGCAGAGGTTACAGGTGGGACTCAGGCACAGCGGCAGTGGAGAATTAGGCAGTTATCGGGCGCCAGAGGTGGGCGAACGGATGTCGCGACTTGGCGTGCCGCTTTCAAAGGGCAAAGCCGCCAAGCTTCATCGGCTCGGGATGGTCGGGCAAGCTGCTTCAGGCGTAAGGCCTGAATCATGCGTCGAGTTCTTACGCGCGTTCTTCAATTACTTTTTTGAAGCGCTCAAAAGCCCAGTCAATCTCTTCGCGGGTAATGACCAGCGGCGGAGCGATGCGGATGACGTGATCGTGCGTCTCTTTGCAAAGAATGCCGAGCGCCTTGAGGGCTTCGCAATACGGCCGCGCCGCCACGTCAAGCTCGATGCCAATCCACAGGCCCTTGCCGCGAACTTCGCGAAGATGCGGACTGTGCATGGTCCGCAGCCGCATCAGGAAATAGTCGCCGAGTTCGGCCGAGCGCTCCACCAGTTTCTCTTCGACCAGCACTTCGAGTGCAGCGCGGGCAACCGCACATCCCAACGGATTGCCGCCAAATGTGCTTCCATGATCGCCGGGATTGAATACGCCCAGAATCTCTTTCGACGCCAGCACGGCCGACACCGGATAGAACCCTCCGGAAAGTGCTTTGCCAACGATGACCATGTCCGGCCGCACGCCCTCGTGCTGGTGAGCGAAGAGTTTGCCGGTGCGCCCCAGGCCCGATTGAATCTCATCCGCGATGAAGAGCACGCGGTTGCGGCGACAAATGTCAGCCGCATCTTTGAGGAAACCAGCTGGCGGAATAACGATTCCCGCTTCGCCCTGGATGGGCTCAACCAGAAACGCGCAGGTGTTCGGCGTGACGGCAGCACGTAAGGCCGCGGCATCGCCGAAAGGGATGACCTTGAAGCCGGGCGTAAACGGACCAAAGCCGTCGCGGTATTGCTCGTCCGTGGAGAAACCGATGACGGTAACGGTGCGTCCGTGAAAATTGTTGGCGCACACAATGATTTCGGCTCGTCCGTCAGCAATGCCTTTGACCTTGTAGCCCCACTTGCGGGCAGCTTTGATGGCCGTCTCCACGGCTTCGGCGCCCGAGTTCATGGGCAACGCCATATCGTAGCCGGTGAGCTGATGCAGTTGCTGGTAAAGCAGAGGCAGCTGATCGTTACGAAAGGCGCGCGATGTCAGCGTCACTTTGTGCGCCTGGTCGACCAGAGCCTTCAGGATCTTGGGATGGCAATGTCCCTGGTTGACGGCCGAATACGACGCCAGGCAATCGAGGTAGCGATTCCCTTCCACGTCGTATACCCACACGCCTTGGCCGCGATCAATCACCACGTCAAGCGGATGGTAGTTGTGCGCTCCGTAACGGTCTTCAAGTTCGATAAATTCACTGGTCTTCATATGATCTAGGACTGGCATAGGTTCCTCGTAATAAAGCCGCTGTTCGCTGTTCGCTATTCGCTCTTAGCCTTTGGCTGTTGGCTGTTAGCTTTTAGCTCTTAGCTCTTAGCAATCGACTGCCTGCCGAGTTTGCTGGGTCGATCACGACCGCCTTGATCAGAGGCTGGGAGCTTGACTCCGCGGTTACTAAAAGCTAAGAGCTAACAGCTAACAGCCGCTCCCCCACTCCTTATCCAATAGCATGGTCAACAGGGCCATTCGAACATAAAGTCCGTTGGTGGCCTGACGGAAATAAAGTGCTCGTGGATCGTCATCCACGGTTTTGTCCAATTCAACCGTGCGCGGCAGCGGGTGCATGATCATCGCCTCCGGCCGCATGCGCGTCAGGACCGACGAATTGATCGCGTAGCGTTGCTCCCTGGGCAGCCGAGGCATGCGGTCGGGCCGAATGCGGGTCTGATAAACCACATCTACTTCACCCACCACGCGATCGATGTCCGACTCCAGTTCGTAGCGCACATTGTGCCGGTCGAGATATTGCAGGATGTCGTTGCGCATCTGCATCTCTGGCGGGCTGACAAAAAATATCTTCACCCGCTCAAACTTGGCAAGCAGATAAGCCAGCGAGCGTGCGGTCCGGCCGCGATCCAATTCGCCGATGAAAGCTACGCTCAGCCCGTTGAGCGGCCGCTCACGATAGATGGTGTACAGGTCCAGCAGCGCCTGCGTCGGGTGCTGGCCTCCGTCTCCATCGCCGGCATTAATGATCGGCACCGGCGATACCTTGGCCGCGCGCGCCGCTCCGCCCGGCTCATGGTGCCGGATCACGATTACATCGCAGTAGCTGCCAATGATTCGAATCGAATCTTCTACCTGCTCCGCTTCGATCTCTGAGGAGAACGCCCGTGCGTGTTCGGTTGAGAGCACGCGGCCGCCCAGTCGATGCATCGCAGCTTCGAACGAGAACCGGGTGCGGGTGGATGGCTGATAGAAGAGGCTGGCCAGGATGCGGTTCTGGTAATCCAGCGTGCCGCCGCGTGCCACGACGCGTTCCATTCCGCGGGTGCGATCAAACAGCTCCATCAGCAGCGGGACGGTGAACTGCTGCGATTCGACAACGTGCTTCAACGTCATGCGCGAGCGTCCAATCTTGTCTTCTCGCAGTCTAGCTGGTGGATGTGAAAACGGCATGCTTCACCGGAGAACCGGCGCCTCCAACTCCAGCGCGGCCACTGCGCTGGTTGCGTTTGAATCGGGAACAATGCGCGTTCCGGCATCGCCGACTGCGGCTTCGCACAAGTGCTCGAACGACGTGATAACCGCTTCCCTGCCGCCGCTGCGTAAGAAGTGCAGAACCGCCTCGACCTTCGGCCCCATGTTGCCTGGAGGAAAATGTCCGGCGCGATGATAGTGCTCGACTTCCGCAGTAGTCACTCGCATCAGCGGCACTTGATCGGCCTTCCGGTAATTCAGATAAACGTAGTCGGTGTCGGTCGAGATGGCGAACAGGTCGACTTCGAGCTGTACTGCGAGCAACGCCGACGCGCGGTCTTTATCGATGACGGCCTCGACCCCGAACAACTGACCATTGCGGCGCATGACCGGAATGCCGCCGCCGCCTGTCGAGACGACGACCACGCCGAGCTTCATCAACGACCGAATGATGTCCGTCTCCAGAACTTCGATTGGCTCAGGTGAAGGCACGACCCGGCGATAGCCCCGAGCGGCATCTTCGACGATCTGCCAGCCTAGAGTGCGCTTCTTTTCTTCGGCGTCGGCGCGCGAATAAAACGGTCCAATCGGCTTAGTGGGATGCTGCATCGCCGGATCGTCGGCCGAAACCAGAGTCTCGGTCACCAGGCTTACGACTGGAACGTCGCTGCCCATCGCCGCCAGTTCGTTGCGCAGCGACTGCGCCAGCAAGTATCCAATTTCTCCCTGACTGGCCGCCCCGCAAACATCGAGCGTCTGGCTGTATACAACATCGGAGGCGCGTTCGGAACGAAGCAACTGTGCGCCGACTTGAGGGCCGTTGCCATGGGTGATGACCAGGCGATATCCCAGCCGCATGAGGCCGACCAGGGCTTCGGCCGTACGTCGTCCATTCGCCAATTGCTCGGCGATCGCGCCCCGTTCTCCAGCGCGAATGAGAGAGTTGCCGCCAACCGCGACCAGCGCAGTCTTTGACATAGGAAAACCTTAGAAGACGCTATTCGCCGTTCGCCGTTCGCCGTTCGCCGTTCGCAATTAGCTCTTAGCTTTTAGCTCTTAGCCTGCGACACCCGTTACCGGCGGCACTTGCTCGCAGGAAACCGCCGCGTCTGCGAGGTTAAGCGAAAGGCGAAGAGCGAAGAGCGAAAAGCGTCTTTCCTGCGAACAGCGTCTTTCTTCTTCCACCGCCTGACGGATGAGAGGCCCCTCGCTATGGGTTCGCGTATCGCTGTCTCCCATACGTCAGTTCGGCTAACTGCTTGCCGCTGGATCGCGGCATTTCTACTTCACCAACTCCCACGTCGGCTCGCGCATGGTTGCGCGCTCCGGTGTGCGGTCCCACTTCATCAACTCCAGCATGATGGCCTTTTGCGCATGCAGCCGGTTCTCAGCCTGGCGGAAAACCTCCGAGTGTGGAGAATCGATCACATCGGCAGTGACCTCGTCGCCTCGGTGGGCTGGCAGGCAGTGCAGAAAAATCGCGTCCGACCGCGCGCAGGCAAATAACTTGCTGTTGACCTGGTAGGGCGCGAAGATCTTCTTCCGCTCCTCGGCTTCGTTCTCCTGGCCCATGCTTGCCCAGACGTCGGTGTAGATCACATCAGCTTCCCAGGCCGCCATATGCGGATCAGGCGTCAAGGTAAAGCTACCGTGGGTTTCGGCGCAGCGTTCTTCCGTCCAGGCAATCGCGCCGATGCCCGGCTCGTATCCCGGCGGCGTTGCGACCCAGACGTTCGCGCCCAACTGAGCGCCGGCAAACATCAGCGAGCGCGCAACGTTATTTCCATCGCCGATGTAGGCCACCTTCAATCCCACGATGTGGTCCTTCACCTCAAGAATCGTGAGAAAGTCCGCCATCGCCTGGCAGGGGTGGCAGTAATCGGTGAGCCCGTTGATCACCGGAATGTTGGCGTGCCGCGCCATCTCTACCACGATGTCGTGAGAGAAGGTGCGAATCATGACGCCGTGCACCATGCGCTCGAGGTTCTTGGCTACGTCGTACACCGACTCTCGCTTGCCGAGACTGATTTCGGCTGGCGACAGATACAGTGGATGGCCGCCCAACTCCTCGATACCCACGTCGAAGCTGACGCGGGTGCGCAACGATGGCTTTTCGAAAATCATGGCCAGGGTTTTCCCGCGCAGCGTCGTGTGGTAGACGTTGGGGTGAGACTTTAGCTGCACAGCCACATGCAGAAAATGCCGGAGCTGCTGCGGGGTGAAATCCCGAATCGAGAGGAAATCCTTGATGGGCATACTACCTCCCTACTTCGGCCAGCACAGGCTTATGCGCTTGCGTGAACTCCTCCAGAATGTGAACGAGTGCGGGGTTCCCGATCTCCTCAACCTCATACCGAACGCGAACACTCGGCTTATCAAGTTTGATGGTGCGGGCCAAATCGATGGGCGTCGCCACCAGAACCAGATCGCAGGGAACGCGCTTGATGGTCTCTTCCAGTTCGTGCCGCTGGGTATCGCTATAACCCATGGCCGGCAGCACTCTCCACAAGTGCGGGAACTTGTCGAAAGTCTTCTGGATGGAGCCCACGGCATAGGGCCGGGGATCAACTAACGAGGCCGCGTGATAGCGATTGGCGGCAACCACTCCCGCCCCGTAAGGCATTTCGCCGTGCGTGAGAGTCGGGCCGTCTTCCACCACCAGCACATTTTTACCGTTGACTCGCTCTGGATCGTCTACCGTCACCCGGCAGGCCATCTCTATGACTTTCGCCTTCGGGTTATGCAAAGCAATGTTGCGGCGCACGGTTTTGATCCCGTCAGGATCGGCGGTGTCGACTTTATTGATGATCAGGATGTCGGCGCTGCGGAAGTTGACTTCGCCGGGATAATAACCAAGCTCATGACCGGCTCGGTGCGGATCGAGTACCACCATCGCCAGGTCGGAACGATAGAACGATGTGTCATTGTTTCCGCCGTCCCACAGGATGATATCGGCTTCCTTCTCGGCCTGCCGCAGGATCTCGTGGTAATCAACGCCGGCATAGACCGTGGTTCCGTCATTAATGTGTGGCTCGTATTCCTCTCGTTCTTCAATGGTGCATTTATGACGATCCAGATCAGCTAGCGATGCAAAGCGCTGGGCACATTGTTCGGCCAGGTCGCCATACGGCATGGGATGCCGGATGACAACCGGGTTCCAGCCCTGCCTGCGGAGTTCGGTGGCGACCAACCGGGATACCGGGCTCTTGCCGCAGCCGGTACGCACGGCGCATATCGAGATTACGGGTACCTCCGACGGCAACTGTGTCCTTCCGGATGCCAGCAGCCAGAAGTCGGCTCCTGCGGCGGAGGCGCGCGAGGCCAGATGCATCAACGTGGCATAGGCCACGTCGCTGTAGGCGAAGACCGCGACGTCAACCTGTTCGTCGCGAATGATCTCCTCCATGCAGCTTTCGTCGCGAATGGGGATGCCATCGGGATATAGATTTCCCGCCAGTTCGGCAGGATAGCGGCGGCCAGCGATGTCAGGAATTTGATTGGCGGTAAAGGCTACGACTTGAAATTCAGGATTGTTGCGAAAAACAACATTGAAGTCATGAAAATCTCGTCCAGCAGCTCCAAGGATGAGGACTCGTTTCATAGCTCGCCAAAAGCGTCATTAGACCCATGAGGTGGGGACACTTTTCTCCTTGCCGCGATAGTGCGCCTGCCGCCAAGCCTCCGCAGTGAGGCTCATCACGTGACCATGAGACAACGTAATCGGCCAGATTCGACCCGACGTGTCCCACCTCACATCGGCATGTGACTGGCATCACTTCGACTTGGGCCATTAGCAGTCAAAATCGAACCATCGTTCGGTAGGGGGTGAGTCTCTCGGCCGACCGTAATTCCAGGTGGGATGGCAAATCGCAAGGTACGAGGAAATTCCTTCCGATACTCCCGCGAAAAAAGAAAGGGCAGCAATGTCCAAAGGTGCGGTTCAGATCGTAGTCGAGCGCTGTAAAGCCTGCGGCTTCTGCGTGGAATTCTGTCCAACCCACGTATTGGCGCTTTCTTCGGCATTCAACGCCAAGGGATATCACACTCCTTATATGGTTCACCCGGAGAAGTGCAGCGGCTGCGATCTATGCGGCATGTACTGTCCCGATTTCGCCATCTTTGGATTCAAGCAACCGGCCCTTCCCAAGGAAGCGACCGCAGCCGAACGGCCACCTGCGACAGCGGAAACGAAGGAGGAGAACGATGCACGCTGATCCTGCTGGAGTCATGACCGGCTCCCATTTTCTTGACGGCGATCATGCCTGCTGCGAAGGCGCGCTGGCCGCCGGAGCTCGCTTTTCCGCGGGCTACCCCATCACTCCTTCGACCGAGGTCGTGGAGCGCTTCGCTGCCCGTGTGCCCACGGTAGGCGGGACATTTATTCAGATGGAAGACGAGTTGGCAGCCTCGATCGCGATCCAAGGCGCGGTCTGGGGTGGCGCGAAGGCTTTCACCGTAACCTCCGGACCTGGCTTCTCCTTAATGATGGAGCACATCGGCTACGCCGCGATGACCGAAACACCTTGCGTCTTCGTCGATGTGCAGCGCGGCGGACCGTCGACCGGCCTACCTACTCTGCCGGCCCAGGCCGATATGATGCAGGTGCGTTGGGGATCACACGGCGATTACGAAGTGATCGCTCTCTGCCCGAACTCGCCGCAAGAGTGCTTCGACCTCACGATTACGGCTTTCAACTACGCCGAGAAGTATCGCTGTCCGGTGTTCGTCATGATGGACGAGGTTGTCGGACACATGACCGAGAAGGTTGTCATTCCGCCAGCCGAGCAGATTGAAATCACGCCGCGCCGTTACACCACGCTGGCCCCAGACGTTTACAAAGCCTATCAGCCGGATGCCGAACTGGTCCCCGATATGCCGCATGTCGGTCAGGGCTACAACGTCCACGTCACCGGCCTGACCCATGACGAGCGCGGATACCCGGACATGCGCCCCGACGTGCAGGACCGGCTGGTGAGACGGCTGCAAGAGAAGATCACCAAGAACGCCGACAAGATTCTGCTATACGAAGAAGATCAGATCGATGGCGCTGATGTAGTCGTCGTCTCCTACGGCATCACGTCGCGAGTGGCGCAGCGGGCCATCGATGAAGCTCGCAAGCAGAGCCTCAAGGTCGGCAAGTTCCGCCTCATCACGGCCTGGCCGTTTCCCGAGAAGCGCATTGCGGAAATCTCTGCCAGGGTGAAAGCGCTGGTCGTCCCCGAGATCAACCTGGGGCAGATGGTGCGCGAAGTCGAGCGGGCCGCGGCCGGCAAAGCCGTAGTCCGGCTGGTGCCGCACGCTGGAGGCAGCGTTCACAATCCCGAAGTCATTCTGAAGGCGATCATGGAGGTGGCGCGATGAGTGAGCTGACAACCATTCATAACCCAGTTGAGTCGTTTCTGCGGATGGACCGCATTCCCCACATCTGGTGTCCGGGCTGTGGTATCGGCACCAGCGTCAACTCTTTCGCCCACGCTCTGATCGACGCCAAGATCGATACCAAGAACGTGGCTATCGTATCCGGCATCGGCTGCACCGGCCGCGTCGCTGGCTACGTCAATCAAGACTCGTTTCATACCACGCACGGTCGGGCAATTCCTTTTGCCACCGGTTTGAAACTGGCGAATCCCAAGCTGGACGTTGTGGTGTACTCCGGCGATGGCGACCTGTTTGCCATCGGTGGCAATCACCTGATTCACGCCGCGCGCCGCAATGTGGACCTCAAAGTAATTTGCATCAATAACCTGATTTACGCCATGACCGGCGGCCAGACCGCGCCCACTACTCCGGGAGATGTGATTACCTCCACCAACCCTTACGGAACCTATGATCCCGCATTCAACCTGCCTTACCTGGTGGAAGCGGCGGGAGCGGTTTACGTGGCGCGGTGGACGGCCTTCCACGTGAAGCAACTGGCTCGGGCCATGCAGGAAATGTTTGCCAAGAAAGGCTTCAGCTTCATCGAGGTTCTCTCGCCTTGCCCAACCCTTTATCAGCGGCGCAACAAAATGGGTGACGGGCTGGACACCATGAAGTTCTATAAGGAGAAGAGCAAGGTACGCAACGGCGCTCCTACGAACGAGGTTGCCCTCAGCAAGAGCGGCGAAATCGTCGTGGGCAAGTTCGTGGACCGCGAGCGCGGCGACTATGGCAACTTGATGCACGACAGCCTGCTGGATGCGCTGGGCGAAGACTACGTCGAAACGGAGGCTTGCACATGTCAGTAACCGAGATTCGTATCGCCGGCTTTGGCGGACAGGGTGTCATCCTATCAGCCGTGGTTATCGGAAAGGCAGGCTGCATCTTCGAAAGCGGCTACTCCACCATGACCCAGGCTTTTGGGCCGGAAGCTCGCGGCGGCGCTTGCAGCGCGCAGGTCATCCTATCCGACAATCCCGTGCTCTATCCCTATGTCACCCGCCCCGACATTCTGGTGGTCATGTCGCAAGAGGCCTATACCCTCTTCAGCCCGCAGCTCAAGGATGACGGACTGCTGATCATCGAGGAAGACCTGGTCCGCATCGGCGAGCATCCCGCCGGCGTCCGCATTTACAGCGTGCCAGCTACACGTATTGCCGAGGAACTGGGTAAGAAGATGGTCCTCAACATCGTGATGGTCGGATTCTTTGGGGCGATCGCCCAGGTTGTGGATCCCAACGCACTGCGGCAGGCCGTGGCAGCTTCGGTCCCGGAAGCCTATCGCGACCTTAACCTCAAAGCCTTCGACCGCGGCTTCGAATACGGAACGAAGGCTCTGACCGAAACCATCATAAAGCAGGAAACCCAGGTCGCTGTGGGAGCGCTCGAGGGCTAACCACCTCTGCATCCGCACAACCTTATTACACTGATAGCCGGCAACCCGTTTGCCGGCTTTCTTGCGTTATGCAGAACTGAAGGCAACGGAAAGCAGCCGCCACCTCATCTTCTGGACAGGAGATCAAATAATGTCCGATACCACTCATGACGAAGATGCAGGTAAAGGCGCGGTCGAGCAGGACAAGCCGCAGCAGGACACTAATACCTCGATGGCGGGCCAGAATGGCCACCGCGACCAAGACCCCAGGCTGAAGTCTGCGAACAGCGACTTTCCGGAGCCAGGAGAAAACGAGGAACACACCGGCGAACCTAACGCAGGGAACTCAAAGCAGCAGAAGGACGCCAATCCCGGAAGCGCTGCCCAAGACGACGATCCTGGCTTTCGTCAGAAAACCAATCAGAACCAGAGCAAGGACGATCCTCTGGCAGCCTGAGTTGCCCGCCAGTTTCGCTCGTCCCTCGGGTCAGTCTGTTCCGTCGGAGAATGTCTCCAGCGCGAATTGGTAGCCGGCCGGGCTCACCCTCACATCCCCCTGGTAGGGGCTGTCGATGTCGGCAATCGCCACCAGTACCAGCGCGATCAGGAAGCTGAGCACGATTACCTGCAACAGGTGAAAGCGAAAGTTGGGTACCCCGAAAAAGCAGGCGGCCGCTACGGTAATGATGCCGCCGGCTATCAATACTAACCAAAGGATACCGGGAAGCGATTCCCGGCTCTGTAATATCCGAATGCGGCGATGCTCGGTTAGCGACTTGAGAGTGGTCATCAACTCTCCCACGGCGCGTGAGGAATCGTTGGTTTGCGGCTGCACTGTCTGCACGATCTTCCACATCTGAGAAACCATTTGCGCCCCTTGTGGGGGCACCTTTTTTTGATTCATCGCCGGGAACTCGACCTCGATCAGATGCTGGGCGTACCGCCGGGTTAGCTCCTGGATATTGTGCTGCTCCGGCTGCGGCAGTTGCGCACTGATACGAAATACGTTGACCAGGTCGTTGGCCTCCTGCTCGGCATTGATCTGGGCCTGCTGGAACATGTTCCAGACGCCGGACAACATGAAAGCCAGAAGAACGGCATAAGTCGTTCCAATGACGGCTACCACCGCTCCGGTGAAGTCGTTGGACTCCTGGCGGGAATGGGCGGTGGAGGCGCGAGTGACTCCCAAAAGAAACACGATCGAAGCGCCCACGCAGGCGAAGACGATGAGAAGGTTACTCAGCATTGGGTTGATCCGCTGGTGTTGATTAGCTCTGCCCGGCGGGATGAAGTTCAAAAAGCTTACACTGCTTTGAACCCGGCGGCGTCGGAAATTAGTGGGGGTTGCCCTTCTTCAGACTGCTGGCTGACTAACCTGTTTCTCGGAGCGCGGCCAGTCATTGCGTTTTGACAATCGCGGGCGACCTGGCAACCGATTCAATTTTGATCGGCATGATCTGCTAGCGAGGCTGATCTCTATCCTTTCGGATAGCTTTCTTCGCTCAATTCCCGGTGGACGAAATCCATTTTGTTGGCATCGGTTTTCTGCCTGAACGAACGTTCGACTTTACATCTCCCAATCGTCAGTTTCAGCCGCCTGCTCCGGGTTCAATCCGGCCTTTTCTAGTTCCTCTAAACTCTTGCTAAACAATCGCTTAAACCACATTTGGCCGCCCTAACCTTTCTCCAACAAATTCCCAACCTGCTTTTAACTCCGGCTTTAGGACTTCCCAAACGCAACCGCGCTACTTTGCATTTGCAGCCGGCGATACCCGAAGGCAGCAAGCAGCAAGTGATCTGGTTTCTGCCCTCGGGGACATCGGTCGCAAACAAAATCTAACGGCCGCCGCCGTGAATACAAAAGAGGAGAAACTACAATGAAACGCTTCCACCTGATCCTGGCTTTCGCCTTCGCCTTAACCCTTTGCGTCTCCGCCTTCGGGCAGGACACGTCGGTCACCTACAGCTTCCAGAACGTGGCCTACCCTGGCGACACCTTTACCCAGTTGCTGGGCATTAACAATGCCAACCTGATCGTGGGCTATCACAACGTGAACCAGAACAAGGGCTTCACTCTAAACCTGCCCAACCGCTTCACCGCCGAAAATTACCCCCAGTCGATGATGACCCAGGTCATTGGCGTCAACAACTCCGGCGAAACCTCTGGCTTCTACGTTGACCCGTCGAACGTTACGCACGGCTTCTATAAGAACGGCCCCATCTACACCGGCGTCAACTTCCCTGGCGCGCGCTTCAACCAGCTGCTGTCTCAAAACGATATGGGACAGGCTGCGGGATATTACAGCCTGAGCCTCGACAACAGCACGCCGGACTTCCCCTACATCTATGACGAAAACGGTGGAGAGTTCGAAGTGATCACCATCCCCGGCGCCGTAGGCGGAGCGCAGGCTACCGGCATCAACAACACCCAGCAGGTTTGCGGCTTCTTCATCGACCAGAATCAGGTGAACCACGGCTTCCTGCTCAGCTTCGGCACCTTCACCCGCCTGGATGCCCCCGGCGCCACCTTCACCCAGGCCCTTGGCTTGAACAACCGCGGACAGGTGGTTGGCGTATGGTCTCCGGACGGTGGCAACACCCTGCACGGCTTCGTATGGACCCGCACCGCCGGCTTCCAGTCGGTTGATGATCCGGCTGGCATCGGCATGACCGTCGTCAACGGCATCAACGACAACGGTACCCTGGTTGGGTTCTTCGGAACGTCGCCGACGAACACCGGCTTCGTTGCCACCCCTTAATAAGCGGCAACCATCAATACGCACCATTCAACCACGGCGACCGAGTGCTCCCTCGGTCGCCTTTAACTTTTTAGGGATGGAATGCCAGGGACGGAACGAACGCCTAACGCACGTAAATCTTGTACAGCAGCAGGTAGATGATGACGCCGGTAACCGAG
Organism: uncultured Acidobacteriaceae bacterium; assembly: GCA_963769235.1. Lineage (GTDB taxonomy): Bacteria > Acidobacteriota > Terriglobia > Terriglobales > Acidobacteriaceae > Bog-257. The sequence continues at coordinate 727,135 of CAVYKW010000003.1, forward strand.
ACGTACATCCAGATGGCGAAGGTGTAAGGAGCAATGGCGCGGTGGCGAGCGAAACGCCCCTTCAGCGCTCGTACCAGGGTGATCAGCACAAACGGCACCACCACCACGGCGAGGATCGTGTGGGAAGTGAGCAGCGTGAAGTACAGCGGGCGCGACAAGCCTTGCCCCCGAAAGTGCGTCACTCCGGCCCGCAGCACCACATGGTAGTAGAGATACGAAATGAGGAACAGTGTCGAGGTAACGAAAGCCGCCAGCATCATGCGTTTGTGGGCGGCAACGCGCTTGTTCTTGATGAAGTAGAGGCCCGAGCCAATGAGCACGGCACTGGAGCCGTTCAGGAACGCGTCGAGGGCAGGAAAGAACGTGGGATTTAGTTGCATTTCGGGGCGCCTAGATTGTGATGGCCATAGCTTGAGCCGCGGACGCAAAATGCTTGCCCACGAACCGGGTTCGCCGACGAGAACTATGCTGCCGGCTTGGTGCTCCGCCGGTTCGCGATCAGGAACGACAATCCAAACATCACCAGAGTAAACAATCCCAACACGGCAAAGTTGCCGCCCAGGGAAAGATCGGTTGCCGCCGCCGCCGGAAACAACAATGAGCGCAACGCTTCGGTCCCGTAGGTCAGGGGATTGATGCGCATCAACAGCCGGATCCACATCGACGCGCCGGAGAGCGGAAACAACGATCCGGACAGCAGCCACAACGGAATTAAAAACAAGTTGATGATGGCGTGGAAGGCCTGGGTCGAATCCATGGGCCAAGCAATGATGAAGCCCAGCGCCGTCAGCGAAAACGCGACCAGGAAGATCGTCAAAACGGTTAATCCGAAACTGGCGAGCGTGAAGTGAACGCCCACTGCCGGCGCGAAAACCAGGAAGATCACTCCTTGCGCCGTGGCCAGGGTCGCGCCGCCCAATACTTTGCCCAGCACAATCACCGACCGGCTCACCGGAGCAACCAGCACCGACAGCAAAAAGCCTTCTTTTCGGTCTTCGATCACGGACATCATGGTGAAGATGGCGGTGAACAGCACAATCATGATCAGCGCGCCGGGAAAGAAGAAGGCGAGATAGTGCTGGCCGCCCGCTCCGCTCGAGCGGAACGAGGTTCCAAATCCCGAACCAATGACGATCCAGAACAGCAGCGGTGAAGCGATAACCCCCACCACGCGCGCGCGTTGCCGATAAAAGCGAATGATCTCGCGCCACCACAAAGAAACCGCTGGCATCAGCGTGCCGGCATTGGCGGGAGTGAGGGTTGCAGGAAATGTTTGCGTGTGGCTAGCCATAAATTAGTTGTCAGTTGTCGGTTGCCAGTTGTCGGTTATCACATTCAACAACTTTGACTTGTCATCCCGACCGGAGCGAAGCGGAGCGGAGGGACCTGCTGTTTCGTCTACCCAGGTGAAAGCCACAAGAGCCACCTTAAAAAACTCCGTGGCGAAATTATTTCTCCTCTTCGCCATCGCTCTCTTCCGTCCAGAAGCGGTGTCCCGTGCGGCGAATGAACACATCCTCCAGACTCGGCTTGTGCACCGAGACGCCCTCAATCTCACCCGGGAACGCCTCGACCACATCGGTCACGAAGCGATGTCCGCTTTCAATCTCCAACCGAACGCGATGGTCCAGCACCGTAGGCTGCAATCCAAAGCGCTGTTCGATGCGCTGCGCCAAAGCTTCCGGCTGATTTGCTTCCAGCAGAATAACGTCGCCGCCAATCTCGCTCCTGAGTTCCGCCGGCGTTCCCAGCGCGACCACGTTGCCGTTGGCGTAAATCGCCAGCCGGTCGCAGCGCTCAGCCTCTTCCATCAGATGAGTGGTGACCAACACCGTCACCCGTTCTTCGTCGCGCAGGATTTGCAGATACTGCCACAGGTCGCGACGCGCGCCGGGATCAAGCCCGGTCGTAGGCTCATCCAGCAGCAACACGGAAGGATGGTGAAGGAGTCCCTTGGCCAACTCGAGGCGGCGCTGCATGCCGCCGGAAAACGTCTCAGCTTTTTCCTTCGCGCGATCGGCCAAGCCCACCCGGCTCAACATCTCGCTCACTCGGTTCTTTAGAGCGCGTCCGCGCAGGCCGTAGATATGCCCGATGAGCGTTAGGTTTTCTTCGGCCGACAGTTTTACGTCGATGCTTTGTGCCTGGAAGACCACGCCGATGTTGCGGCGAACCAGTCCAGGTTCGCGGGCAACGTCATGTCCCATGATGGTAGCGCGGCCGCCGGAAGGCAGCATCAGGGTCGAGAGAATCCGGAAGGTCGTGGTCTTGCCGCTGCCGTTCGGTCCCAGCAGGCCAAAGATCTCAGCGGGCCGTACATCGAAGGAAACACCGTTCAGGGCGACGCGATCGCCGTACTGATGCCGCAGGGCTTGTAGCTGAATGACGGCCTGTCCCGCCGCGTCTGAGACATCCAGAGCGGCTGGATCGGAGCGAGGAGTTGTTGTATGCGAAACCACAGAACAGTGTACTATCCCGCGCGGTTGATCATCATTAGCGCGAACAATAGTGGTAGATAGATTACTGAAGCCTGAAGCACATGACGCGCACGCAACTTGGATTCCGGCGCGATGGGCGTCAACTTCATCGTCCACATCCGCAGGCTGAACCACAGCATGCCCATGCCAAGCAGCAGCGCGCCGGCGAAATAAGTCCATCCCGACATCCCCATCAGCGTGGGCGCAAGCGATACCGGTATCAGCGCCAGGGCATACATCACGATGGCAAACGCGGTGGAGCGGCCGTCACTTTCCACCACCGGCAGCATGCGAATGCGCGCGTTCTCGTAATCTTCGCGATACAGCCATGCAATGGAATGGAAATGCGGAAACTGCCAGAAGAAGACAATCGCAAACAGTACCAGCGCTTCCCCGTCGAGCCGTCCGCGAATCGCAGTCCAGCCCAGCACCGGAGGCATAGCGCCGGGAAACGCTCCCAGAAACGTGCAGATGGGATGCACGCGTTTCATCGGCGTGTAGATGGTGAGATAGGTAACGGAGGTCAGCGTAGCCAACGCGGCGGTCAGCCAGTTAGTCGTAACCCAGAGGTAGAGCACTCCGCCGATGGTCATGCCGAAGGCTACGATCGACGCATGCAGCAAACTCATGCTGCCCGTCACCAGCGGGCGCCCAGCGGTGCGGCGCATCAGCGCGTCAATGTCGCGCTCAACGACTTCATTGATCGCCGCCGTCCCACCACTTACCAATCCAATGCCGATCAGCGCGTGCAGCAGCGTCCACGAAAGCAAGGAAGTACCGGATTTAGCCGCCGCGAAGTATGCTCCAGCCCACGCAGTCATCACGATCAACGTGGTAACCCGCGCCTTGGTCAAGGTCGCGTAGTCGTGAGCCAGCGAGGCTATACCTTCGCGCGGAACAGCCAACGGTTGGGAGGCGCTGCTCATGCGATCACGGCCTTTCCAGGTGCGCTGCGGGCTTCGGATTCGACGAAGTGAAGAAGCATCGTACGCCGGGTCTGAATAGCCAGCACCACGCTGGCAGCCAGCACCAACGCTCCTCCGGCAACATGCGATACCGTACTGACAACCATGATCTGCATCGGCTGCACGGCGTCATGACCCCAGGTCAAACGTGTCAGGTAGGCGCAGAACCCTAGTCCCAACTGAAGCATTAACAACCCCAGCAAGAGTTGTGCCGGTTTGCGCAGGTGTTCGACATTACCATACCTTGTCAAGACTCGGACAACGGTCCAGCACAAAATCGCGGTTACGACGCAGGCTCCTACCAAATGCGGCAGCAGCTTGATCCCGGAATGGCGAAAGGCTGCGCCAAGAATCAACTGCACCCACACGCAGGCCGCCGCTAATGCCGTCAGCGTCGGAGTACTCGGCCACAGATCGCGCTCCGCGACCGGCGGGCTGTCTTGCAGCCACGAGCGGCTGGTGAACAGCGCCATCGCGACCACGATGCAGAAGATGGTCTGGCCGAGCGTCGCGTGCGCGGTTGAAATCGACCACGGCAGGAAGTGCAGGACCGTAATGCCGCCCAGAACGCCTTGCCCGATCACCAATCCCAGGGCTGTCCATCCCAGCACCCGCATCCACTTTCGGGTTTCAACCTTTTGCGTCCACACCGCCATCACGATGATCAACAGGCCAATGAACTCCGCAATCATCCGATGCGAATGTTCGTACTTCACCCCGCCTACCATGGGAGGTAAGCGATACAGCGAGCCAAACGAGGTTGGCCAATCCGGAACCGACAGGCCAGCATCATTACTGGTAACCAGTGCGCCAGCTACGATGAGAAGAAACGTTGCCCAGGCGAGAACAATAGCAAATCGATGATGGGCCGAATTGTAGGCAATAGAACCAGATCGCGACGTCAGAACGAGCTCCCTATAACGTTGCGTCCGCGCAAAGCGATGATTTCGCTTGTGGGGCGTGTTGCCACCGAGTCCGTCCACAAATGCTGGACCGGGGTGAAAAAGTTCGTTAGGAATTGCGGTTCAAATCTGCGGCGAACGCCCAAACCCCACCGGGACATCCGTGCGGCCATTGTAACAAAACTGTTGTTACGCGCTAGCGGCCACTCACCTGGTCGGCCAGCCATTGCAAGTACTCCTGGCTGCCGCCTTCGATCGAGAGATGAACGCATTCCGGCAGTTCGTAGGGGTGCAACTCCCTGAGCGCCGAATTCAGCTGTTCCGCCTGCTCCGCCGTGGTCTTAATGATCAGCAGGTATTCTTCGTCGCTCTGAACCTCCTCTTTCCAGCGATAAACCGAACGGATCGGGCCCACGATATTGACGCAAGCTGCCAGACGCTGCTCCACCAGAGTGCGCGCCAATTTCTCGGCACCTTCTCGTCGATCGATGGTGGTCAGAACAATACGCGCCTGGGTCATTGCATACTCCACCAGATTTTGTCTGTGACTCTACCACGCCGATCGCACGCCGCTCCTTTGCCGCGAACTTTTCCCGGAACGGATTCTGTTCGCCTATTCATCGCCTATCAAGATAGATTCCTCTTGCATTTCTTGCGGAACTATCTCTTGACCCTCAGCGTGAAGCAACGTTCACTAGGTCTAGAACTTCGTGATGAAGGTAACCGTCCACATCGCCGGGAACTGGGTCTATCGCATGCGCCGGGTGCTGGCGACGCTCTGCATTGGCCTGCTGGCGGTGGCTATCGGCTACAAAGTAGTGTTCGGCGCGAATGGCATGAAGGTTTGGCAGGGCAAGCGTGCCGAAGTAAGCCAATTGGAGCAGGAGATCGAAAGCAGCAAAGTGGACCACGATCAACTCCAGCGCCACGTCGATGCCTTGCAACGCGGCGATCCCAGCGTGATCGAGAAAGAAGCCCGGGAACAACTCGGCTATGTGAAGCCGGGTGAAGTTGTACTGTTTGAGCAGAGAGCCAAGGCCGACCCACGGACCACCTCCGCGGTAGCCGAAAATACCCAGCAGAAATAAGAACGCTCCTCAGCAATTGAATACCGCTGCTGAAGCTGCCGGAACCGTTCCTTGCCTTTGTCAACGTCCTGCCCTGCTTTTCTTCCACACGCGACGGCTAATTGGAATAGACTTGTGCGCACCGCAATCCGTACGGGCCATGCCTGCGTAGCTGGATTGACGGACCATGTTCTCGGGGTGAATACCCGGGAAAACGATTGGCGCGCACCAACCCTCGCCGGCCAGCCTGGCCGTATCGAATAGGAGATGGAAATGAAAACGAAAGTTCTTTTAGTAATCGGGCTCTATCTCAGTAGCATGGCTGTATTCGCCGCCGCCAAAGACCAGACGTGGGATGGGTGGATCAGCGATTCCAAGTGCGGCGCCCGGGGCGCGAACGCAGCGCACGAGGCCTGCGCGAAGAAATGCGTCGGAGCGGGCGAGAAGCCGGTCTTCGTCAGCGATAAAGACCAGAAAGTTGTGCAGGTAGCTAACCCCGATGCATTGCAGGATCACCTGGGCCATCATGTACAGGTCACCGGCACGATGACTGCCGATGGATCCATGCACGTGGACAGCGTCAAAATGCTCTCGCAAAAGGGCGGTACCGGCGGCGCCATGAACGACATGCACTAGAGCGAAAGATCGTTATGGGATCACAAGGAGGGCGGCCGGCGATGGCTGCCCTTTGCGCTTATGGACAAGCTCTCCAGATAAAATGTAATCCTTGGACGCGAAGAGAGGCCCAATGCATTGCAGCTGGAGAGCAGTAGTCTGTGCGCTAATTTCATGGGGAGCACTTGCACAAGTACACATCGCTGCTCAGACCTCCCATCCTCCCGGCTCCGACAATCCGCAGGTTCAGGTCTTTCTATCGGTCCGGAGCCAAGCCACGCCTCTGGCGCTGAGTCCGTCTGACCTAAGCGTATCTGTGGACAAACGACCTGCCCAAGTTAATGAGGTGCGTCCGGCCAACGGTGACCCTCTGCTTTTTGCAATTCTGGCGGACACCAGCAAGTCCGAACAGCGGAATGCCGCGTTCATAAAGAGCGCGATACTGGAACTATTTCAGGCTTTGTCGAACGGCGACAATCAAGGCTATTTGGTTTTCTTCAATGATCTGGTCGCATCCAGCAAAATGCCACTCTCGCTTACGCAAGTGCAGCAAGCGCTTGACTTGGTGAGGTTTAGTGGCGGAACAGCCATTTACGATGCGATCGACCAGACATGCACGCATCAGCTAGGAGCTTCGCAGATCGCTAAAACTCCCCGGCGAGCCATCATTATCATCATCATCTCGGACGGCGAGGACAACTCCAGCCGGGAATCGCATGAGAAAGTTGAAACCTTAGCTCAGACGCAAGGGATAGCAATATTTTCGTTCGTGACTCCTGCTTCAGCGCTGTCGGGAGCTCGGGGAGAACGATTTCTGAAAGAGATAAGCCAGCAAACGGGAGGTCGAGCGATCGCGGCCAAGAATCTTGCTACTGACCTGCCACCCCTCGTGACTGCGATTAACGGACAGTGGGTAGTAAGCTTTGCGCCTTCTCAGGCTGGAAATCAGAAACTGCAAAGTTTACAGGTAAAGATCAAGCAGAAGGGTGTCGATATCGCAGCGCCGGCTCACGTTGTTATTCCTTAGGCGCTCCGACGGATTTAGCGCCATCAAGCGGGCAGTGCCGTCCCTACGGGACTTGGATCTCTTTGCGACGCTACCCAGCGCTGAAGGCGCTGGGCTAAGCTCTTTCGTCTCGCGATCGCGAGACTGGCTTTGCACGGCCACGGTCTTCCCAACCGAACCGAGCAACAATCCTGCACCCTGAATCGCGCCCGAGCAGTGGCGGCAGTGATCATTCCTGAGACAGCGAAGGGTAAGCAGGTGCTCCTATAAATGGCGTTAATGGCGGTGCTGGCAAACCGACCGCCGACAACTGACAACCGCGCACCGACAACTGCCTTATCTCACTACGCCTTCCAGCGGCGAGCTGGCCGTGGCGTAGAGCTTCTTCGGCATGCGACCGGCCAAATATGCCTGGCGGCCGGCGATCACAGCGTTCTTCATGGCCTCGGCCATCAGCACCGGATCCTGAGCGCCGGCAATGCCGGTATTCATCAGGACGCCGTCCACACCCAGTTCCAACGCGATTGCCGCATCCGACGCCGTCCCCACACCTGCGTCGACAATCAGCGGAACCTCGGTGATCATCTCGCGCAGAATGCGAATGTTCGGCTGGTTCTGAATGCCCATGCCGCTTCCGATGGGCGCGCCCAGGGGCATGACGGCTGACGCTCCGGCATCAATCAGCTTCTTGGCAACCACGATGTCATCCGAGGTGTACGGCAGGACAGTGAAGCCTTCCTTCACCAATACACGAGTGGCCTCGATGGTCGCGAGCACGTCGGGAAACAGCGTCTGCTGGTCGCCGATAACCTCGATCTTCACCCAGTCTGACAGGCCGACCTCGCGCCCCAGCCGTGCGGTGCGAATCGCATCGTCAGCGGTGTAGCAACCGGCGGTGTTCGGCAGAAGGAAGTACTGTTGCGGATCGATGAAGTCGAGCAGCGACTCCTTGCTGCGATCCAGATTGACGCGCCGCACCGCGACGGTAACCATCTCCGCGCCACTGGCCGCGATGGCCCGAGCGGTCTCCGGCCCCGACTTGTACTTGCCCGTGCCTACAATCAGCCGCGAGCGAAACTGCTTGCCTGCGATAGTGAATGAGTCCATGGAGATATTGTAATGAATGGCAGGGGCGTGCAATGTGATGGGACGCACAAAAGGTGGCGGCGGTCGGCTCAAAGCTCTCAGCTGTCAGCCATCAACTTCTCACTTGCCGAGCGTCGTTCCGATTTCATAGTCGCTCCGATTTAACAAAATAAAGGTGTCATCCCGACCCGAGCGAAGCGGGGTCGGTCGGGAACACCTTCTAGATCAGAGCCGATACCTGGAAGTGAGAAGCTGATGGCTGAGAGCTGATGGCTGAAAGAAAAGCTGGCAAACTGATAGCTGATAGCTGACAGCTGACGGCTGCCTCTAGCTACTCTTCTCTGCCCGCTTCCGGCGCTGCGTTGGATGCACGAACCAGGCGATGCCGATGCTGAACAGGTACAACACAATCATGGGTGCGGCAAAGATGCACATGTTCATAATGTCGGTAGTTGGTGTGATGATGGCGGCGATGATGAAGATCACCAGAATTGAGTAGCGGAAGTTACGCCACATCCAGCCTGCACTCAAGATTCCCATCAGCGCCAGGAAAAACACCAGGATCGGCATCTCAAAGACGATGCCCAGGCCGGCAATGATGGTAAGGAACAGGTCCGTGTACTCGCCCACCGTTATCATGGGCGTGAACTGGCCGCTGAAGGTGATTAGAAAGTCCAAAGCAGCGGGATAGACCATGCGATAGCCGAAATAGCCTCCGGCCAGAAACAGTCCCACAGTGCTGAACATGAACGGCATAACGTAACGCCGCTCATTCCGATAAAGCCCCGGCGCAATGAATGCCCACACCTGATAGAGCACGAACGGCGAAGCTACAAAGATCCCCGCCAGGAATGAGATCTTCAGGTACATGTTGAAGGGATCAGTGGGATTGAGGTAGACCAGCTTCTGGTCCAGGTGATGATTGGCCAGCGCCGACATGATCGGCTTCTGCATGATGCTGAAGATCTGCTCGTGAAACCACCAGCAAACCGCGAAGCCCCCAACCACATACAGAAAGCTATAGACGATGCGGCGACGCAGCTCCTCGAGGTGTTCGAGGAAGCTCATGCCCGTCATCTCTTCGGAAGCCCGCTTCTGCGCGGTCTCTACCACAGGGCTAGGCATCTATTCGCCACCTGCGGAGTTCGCCGGCGCGGTCGGACGCTCGACCGGTGGCTCGGAGACGGGCGAAGCTACCTTGACCGGCTCGGAGGTTCCGGTCATGACCGAGAGTTCAGCATGGGCCCGGCTGACCGACTCCGAAATGGGCTTCATCAATCGCTCCCAGGGCTGCTCCGGCGGCAGAACCTTGGGATTCTCCCCGTCTTTCTTGGCGCGCTCTTCCAGTTCGATATTGAGCATCTCGCTTTCCAGCTGGTTCTTGAATTCGTTGCTGGCGCGCTTGAACTCGGCCAGGAATTTCCCCAGCTGGCGACCTAATTCGGGGAGCTTACGCGGTCCCACGACCACCAGAGCGAGGAGGAAAATGAAAATCATCTCTGGCATGCCGAGGTTCATAGGATCATGATAATGCCCAATGTAAGATTTCACCACAAAGGCAGCAATTAGCACTTAGCATTTAGCATTTCGTGGATCGGGGCTGCGGGAGATGCCGCGAGGAAGCAACAGGGTCGGGACAATGCAAGAAAATCTAACGACCCTACGATACTTGACTCCCTCCGAATCCGCCGCAGCTTCGACGCGGTCACTAAAGCGCTGCTTCTCCGTCAACGCCCTTCATCCCGGGTTTGCCCAAATGCTAAGTGCTAAGTGCCAAGTGCTAAATACCAACGGCTAACTGCTTGCTTCCCTGCTCACCGATTCCTTCCTCTACCGTCTGTTACGCAAGCGGGACACAAACGGATTTAGCACCTTTCGTTTCTGGTCGAGCATCCAAAATAGCGGCTGAACTGGCCCCTAAGGGCCTATAGATCGCATGGTATACTGCGGCTAAGTCTCGCACCGGTGAGCCAGTCCCCCAAACGCATTTCCGGCCAAGCTGAGGCCCCCGATGGAGAGCCCTTTTGTGCTTGCCGGGGTCGTAGTCGAAGGAAACATAAATGGCACGTAGTTCGCGTCGGTCCGCTGTTCTGGTCCTCTCCACCATTCTGGTGTGCGGTTGTCTCGGCATGCTCTTTGGCCAGCGGCTCACCTCCAGCGCCTCTTCCGGCAACGAAGGCGATGTGCGCGACAGTGTGCGCAGTTTCAGCCAGGTCTACGACGTGGTGCAAGAGAACTACGCCGAGCCGGTGAATCCGGATAAGGCGATTTACAACGGCGCCATTCCCGGCATGTTGCGGGTGCTCGATCCGCACTCCAACTTCTTCGATCCAAAGTCTTACGCGGCTTTGCGCGAGGAGCAGCGCGGCAAGTATTACGGTGTGGGAATGCAGGTTGGACCGCGCAATAACAAGGTCATCGTAATCGCACCCTTTGCTGGAGCTCCGGCCTATCGCGCCGGCATTCGGCCAGGCGATATCATCATCGCGGTTGATGGCAAGCAGACGGACAACATGAGCACCAGCGACGTCGCTGAACTGCTCAAAGGACCCAAGGGTACAAACGTTAAGATCACCGTCCTGCGCGAAGGCTCCGATAAGCCGCTCGACTTCAACGTTACACGCGACGAGATTCCCCGCTACAGTGTCGATGTGCACTTCCTGATTCGCCCCGGCATTGGCTACATCCATATCTCCGGCTTCCAGGAAACTACCGAGAAGGAAGTACGGGATGCGCTGGACGAATTCGGCGATATCCACGGCCTGATTCTTGATCTCCGCCAGAACCCCGGTGGGCTGCTCAGCGAAGGCGTGGGCGTGGCAGACCAGTTCCTGAAGAAGGGACAGGTCATCGTTTCTCACCATGGTCGCGCTTCCTCGGAAAAGGTTTACAAGGCGACCCACGGCAACGGCGGCAAGGATTATCCCATCGTTGTGCTGGTGAATCGCGGTACGGCTTCGGCGGCTGAGATTGTTGCCGGCGCTATCCAGGACCACGATCGCGGATTGATTGCCGGCGAGACCACGTTCGGCAAGGGCCTGGTGCAGACCGTCTATCCGCTGTCTGAAAACACCGGCCTGGCCCTGACCACGGCCAAGTACTACACCCCTAGCGGCCGCCTGATTCAGCGCGACTATAACGGCGTCTCCCTCTACGACTATTATTACAACGATCGTGAGAACGGCGACGTAAACGTCGCCAATCACGAAGTGAAGATGACCGACAGCGGCCGCACGGTCTACGGCGGCGGCGGCATCACTCCTGACGTCAAGATTCCGAATCCCAAGACCAACAAGTTTGAAGACACTCTGCTGGAGAAGTACGCTTTCTTCAACTTCGCCAAGCACTACGTCATCAACCACAAGGTCGACAAGAGCTTCGAAGTTGACGACGCTGTAATGCAGGAATTCCGTAAGTTCCTCGACGAGCAGAAGATCACCTTCACCGAGGCCGACCTGGCGCAGAACAACGACTGGATCCGCTCGAACATCAAGGCTGAACTGTTCATCAACGAATTCGGCCAGCAGGAAGGCATGCGGGTTCATGCTGAGCAGGATCCCGAAGTGCAGAAGGCGCTCGAACTCCTGCCGCAAGCGAAGCAACTGGCTGACAATGCCAAGAAGGTCATCGCCCAGCACAACAGCGCTCGCCTGACCGCCCAGCAAAGCGAGGCGGCGTCCAGCAGTCGCTAATCCTAACCCGCCACAGATTCCAAGCCCGCCGAAAGGCGGGCTTTTTATTTGGGTAGAGCTGGCCTTCAGGCCAGCGTTTGAGCTTTTATTTATCGACCCTAGCCGGCTTCAGCCGGCGTCATAAGCATCCCCATCAGGCCTTTTCCGCGCCTGCTTTAGTCGTGCCGGAAATGACACAAAACCGCTTCGGCCTTCCGCCCCCCGGAGCTCGGAATCGCAGGTCTCCCGGGAAAATGCAAAATGATCTTACTGATAAGATTGCCGACCAATCTTATCAGTAAGATCATTTTCTATTTTTTGCTATTTCTTGGCTTGGCTAGATACGGCTTGCTTGTTCAGCTTATCGAGCTCTTCGCGAGATTTTTTGGCATACGGGCCATCGGGCAGGATCTTCAGATAGCTCTGATAGTTCTCCATCGCGCCTGCGGTATCCCCAGTCTTTTGCAGGACTTGCGCCAGCTTGAAGGTTGCTTCCGCATCATGCGGCTTGTATTCCAGCGCCTCGCGATAACGGCTGATAGCCGCGTTATAGTTCTCTTTCTTGTAGTAGAAGTCGCCGACTTCTACGGCTTTCATCGCTTTCATCGGGTTGTAAGGCGTGAACTCATCGACATCACCATTGCCGAGGTTTGCCTCGGGATGGCTCCTGGCATCATCCGATGGGGGCGCCACGTCAATCTCCGTCTGCTTGCTGGAACTCTCGTCAGCCGGAATGTTGTCGGTACGGGGTGGCAGCTTGGCGTTGTCCTTCGGCGGAGGCGTCGACTTGTCGGTGTGAACCCGTTCCACCGGAGCCGACGGAGAATCTTGGGAAGAATCCTGAGAAGAATCCTGCGGCTGAGGCGCGTCCGGGGGCTTAGTTGCGTCCTGGGACAGGGCGATGCCGCCTATACAGAGACAGAAGCAAAGTAAGGCAAAAGGAAGAAAACGAAAACGCACCTTACTATTGTAAGGGAATCCGGGCAGGACTTCCCGCAGGGCCCATTCGATGCGCTCTACCGAGGTTCGAATTAACTCGACCGACTCGTCGTGATTGCCGGTCGCGGTCGCGTAAGTGATCACTTGCAGAGCGTTCCGAATATGGTGATTCATCTCGGAAATCGTGCTCAAGCGTTCCCGCACCAGCTTGCGCCGCTGGCGCTCAACGTTGGTCAGGGTATAGAAGAGAAGCCCGGCCACCAGGCCGGTGAGGCCGTTCGACGTGAGTAGAATGTCGGTGCGGGTAACGCCTTCCCTGCCTAGCATTCGGTCGAAGCCGTATCCCGCTGCGCACACCAGCAAAACCACACTCACACACAAGACAATCAGTCTTGCCCTGGAGTCTCTGCCCACATCCATTGTGTTCCGTCCTATTTCGCCCCTGAAAACTCAGACGCTTCAGCCGGAGTTTCGTCTCTCCGAAAATACCGCAGAATCGCTTCTGCCTGCGGCCGGCTCACCACCGAAGTTAACGCCGCGGCATCAGCTTCCTTGACTGCCTGCAAGCTGCCAAAGTGCTGCAACAGGCGCTTCGTGGTGCGCTCGCCCACCCCCGGAATCTCCAGCAATTCCGTTTTACGATCGCGTATCTGGCGGCGCTTGCGATGAAACGTTACCGCGAAGCGGTGCGCTTCGTCTCGCACCATCTGCACCAAATGCAGCACCGGCGAATGTCGATCGAGGACCACCGGCTCGTCTTCTTGTCCCTGTACATAGATGATTTCTTCGCGCTTGGCGATGGACGCCAACGGCTGATTGACGATTCCTAGAGCTTCCAGGGCTTCAGCAGCAGCATGCAACTGCCCAATGCCGCCATCGATCAAGACCAGGCTTGGCATCATCTGCTTCGCCGCCCTATCCGCTGCTTGGGATTGAGCAGAGGTCGAATCTCCGTCACCAATCTGTACCAGATCGCTACCGTTCGGCGGCACAGCCCCTGACACGCGGCGATAACGGCGAGTAATCACCTCGCGCATGGACGCGAAGTCATCCACTCCGGCAACGGTCTTGATGATGAACTTGCGGTAGTCGGACTTCTTCATGTTGCCGTCTTCCCAAACCACCATGGAAGCCACGGTCTCCGCGCCCTGGATATGCGAAATATCGAAGCACTCGATTCGTTTCGGCAACTCGGGCAGCATCAAGGCATCCTGCAACGCTTCCTGAACCGCCTTTGCCGCAGGCTTCATCACCCGGAAACGCTGATCGAATGACTGCTTGGCGTTCTGACCCACCAAGTCGATGAGGGAACGCTTATCGCCACGCTGCGGTACGTGGATTTGCACGCGACGTTTGTGCCCTTCCGACAGCACCTCCTCCAGTGTCGAACGGTCTTCGAAATCCACCGGGACGAAGATGGTGTGCGGCACATATTGCTGGTCCAGATAAATCTGTTTCAGCAATGACGAGAAAAACTCTCCGGGCTCGAACTTGTCGGTTTCGATGCGCTCGCCCAGGTCTTCCCAGAAGAACTCGCGCTTGTCGACAATCTTGCCGCCTCGCATGTGGAACAGGTTGACCGCCAGCATTTCGTTTTCGTAGTGATAACCGAAGACGTCGGCATCGTCGCCTTCTACCGCCGCAATACGCTGCTTCTGATCCAGCAGCGTCACCGTCGAGATCAAGTCGCGATACTTTGCCGCCAGCTCATATTGCTCGCGTTCCGCGGCCGCATTCATCCGCTGATGCAGGGATCGTGACAGATCGGCGCCGCGGCCCTCCAGAAACAGCCTCACGTCGTGTACTGCCTCGGAGTAGCGTTCAGGTGTAGTCAGGCCTTCGACGCAAGGACCCAGGCAGCGCCCAATGTAGTACTGCAAACATGGACGCGGGTAATAGCGGTTCAGGTCGAGCTTGCACGATGGAATCAGAAAATGCCGGTGAATCAAGTCCACGATCCGGTATGCCAGGCTGGTGGGAAAGTAGGGACCGAAGTATAGCGAGCCGTCCTTGCGCAAGCGGCGCGTGGGAAAAACGCGCGGATAACGCTCGCCGATGGTCAGCTTGATATACGGGTAAGTCTTGTCGTCGCGGAGAAGAATGTTGTAGCGCGGCTTCTTCTGCTTGATAAGGTTGTTCTCAAGCGCCAGCGCTTCCTTCTCGTTGTCCACCACCACGTAGTCAAGATCGACAGCCTCGCGCAGCAGCGAGCCGGTCTTGGCGTTGGCGGCAGCTCCCTCCAGAAAATACGAGCGCACCCGCGAGCGCAGGTTGTTGGCCTTGCCCACGTAGATAATCTGGCCTTCGGCGTTCTTGTAGAGATACACGCCGGGCGACGTCGGGAGGGTGCGAATTTTCTGCTGAAGATCCATTCAACTCGGACGAGAGTACCGCAGGAGAGTTCTGGTGAAACTGCCTGTTTGTTCCTGAAGTTTGCTCAATTGGGCAGCGTTTTCCAACTGGTAAAAATTCTACTCCTTACGTCAGGATTATCTGGACTTGCCGTCCCCACGCTAGCTTTCTGCGATACGAACCCCATAAGTTATTGAAACCGCTACCTTGTGCTCACTACGATTCAGGGCAGCCGATGGCACCTGGCTTGCTCCTGCTTAGGATAGGCCGGTGCGGATGCGTTCTCGCCGAGGCCGACAGTTTGGCAAGGAGCCATTTCCCATGAATCGATTTACCGTACTCGCAGTGCTGGTGGCCGGCAGCCTGCCGCTGACTGTAGGCTGCGCCACCAAAAAGTACGTTCGCAACGAAGTGACGCCGACGGTGAACAACGTCAATGAATTAGATGATCAAACCGCGAAAAATACTCGCGATATCCGTGACGTCGATAGCCGCGCCCGGCAGGGCATCTCGCAGGTAGACTCCAAGGCTGCCGCAGCCGATCAGAAGGCGCTGGCCGCCGGTCAGGCTGCCGATCAGGCGAACCAGAATGCCACGCAGGCGTCAAACCGCGTCACCAGCCTGGCCGGTACGGTCGAGAACCTGGACAATTACAAGCCGGTGACGGACACAACCTTGCTGTTCGCGTTTGATAAGGCCCAGCTTACGCGCAAGGACAAGCAGACCCTCGACGAGTTTGGTGAGCAGGTGCAGGGCCAGAAGCACTACATCGTTCAGGTGGAAGGGTACACCGACTCGACGGGCTCAGCCGACTACAACTACCAGCTCAGTCAGCGCCGTGCGGACGCCGTGATTCAGTACCTGGCGCAGAAGTACAACGTTCCGGCGCACAAGATTTTCCTGATCGGATTAGGCAAGGACAATCCAGTCGCGCAGAACACTAGCGCATCCGGCCGTGCCAAGAATCGCCGGGTTGATGTTCGCTTGATGGCCAACAGCCTGGCGGAATCGGCCAGCTCGGCGCCACCCAGTTCCTCTTCGACGCAGAATCGGCAATAGTTCAGCTGCCCAACGACAGTGCGGCGGAATTCCAATTCTGCCGCCTGCCGTTCGCACAAGCTCTCCTCAGCCCGGAGCCAATGGATGAATACCGCCATTGGAAAAGGCCGCCCGGTACGATTGGGCGGCCTTATTTATTTGGCGTCAAGTTTTCTTGCGAGCCTAGTTGTTCGCCGGCTGGCCTGCTGCGGCTTGATCGGCTAGCACCACAGCTTGCGTCTGGCTGATGCGTCCTCCGGGCACTGACGCATCGGCTGCTTTGAGACGCTTGAATGCGTCCACCTTATCGTCACCGGTGACAAGCCACAAGATACGCCGTGCCCGGTTAATCACCGGATAGGTCAGCGTCATCCTGCGCCTTCCCATGTACACGCCGGTTACGCCCACATCGGAGTCGGTGACTTCGAGCACAGGGTCGTTGGGAACCAGCGAAGCCGTGTGGCCGTCCGGCCCTAGACCCAGATGAGCGAGGTCTAGCACTGGCGGCTTGCCCGCAACGCTCTCCAACGTCTGCGCATACTGCTTCGCTGCCGCATCGACGTCCGCGGCATCCACCGGCATGGCATAAATTTGATTGGGAGGAAGTGGCGCATGCTCCAACAGGCTGGCGCGCAGATGCACCAGGTTGCGGTCGGGATCGCCCGCGGGCGCGATGCGCTCGTCGATCTGGAAAACGTGAACGTTGGCCCAGGGCACATCTTCGTTAGCCAGCTCGCGCAGCATGACCCATGGCGATTTGCCGCCACTGACTGCCATGATGAAGCGGCCGCGCGCCGCAACCGCGGCGCGGGCATCCTCAGCGATAATGGCGGCGCCCTTCTTGGCGGCAGAGTCGGCATCAGGAAAAATCAGAACGTTCATAGGTCTTACTTCCCTGCTGCCTTCTCCAGGTGTCCGCCGAATTCGTAGCGCATGGCGGAAAGAAGCTTGTCGGCAAAGTCGGCGTCGCCACGCGAGCTGAAGCGCTCATACAGAGCGGTGGTCAGCACGGACGTCGGCACACCCTCATCAATGCCAGCTTTGATGGTCCAGCGGCCTTCGCCAGAATCCGAGACGCGGCCAGCAAATTTCGCCAACTGCGGGTCTTCGAGCAGGGCCGAGGCAGTCAGGTCCAACAGCCACGACGCGATAACGCTTCCCCGCCGCCATACTTCGGCTACGTCGGGAAGATTGAACTCGTACTGGTAGTGTTCAGGATCGCGCAGCGGCGTGGTCTCGGCATCGATCTCGCCTTTGCGCTTGCCGATGTCTGCTGCCTTCAGGACGTTCAGCCCTTCGGCATAGGCGGCCATGATGCCGTACTCGATGCCGTTGTGTACCATCTTGACGAAGTGGCCCCCACCGTTCGAGCCGCAGTGTAGATATCCCTGCTCCGAAGTTCCGCCGGCTTTCTCGCGGCCGGGGGTGCGATCGATGTTGCCGATGCCAGGCGCCAAGGTCTTGAAGATTGGATCGAGGTGCTTGACCACGTCGTTCTCGCCGCCAATCATCATGCAGTACCCGCGTTCCAGGCCCCACACGCCGCCGCTGGTTCCCACATCCACGTAGTGGATGCCCTTCGGGGCAAGGTCTTTGGCTCGGCGGATATCGTCGATGTAGTAGGAGTTGCCACCATCGATAAGGATGTCACCGGACTCGAGATAAGGCGTGATACCGGCAATGGTTTCGTCCACTACGCCGGCGGGCACCATCAGCCAGATGGCGCGCGGCTTGTTGAGCTTCTTGGAGAAATCCTGTAGCGAGGAAGACCCGACAGCTTTCTCCTTCACCAACTCTTCGACAGCCTTCGGAAACATGTCGAACACCACGCACTCGTGACCAGCCTTCATCAGGCGGCGCACCATGTTGGCGCCCATCCGTCCCAGACCAACCATTCCTAGTTGCATTGCGAGACTCCTCTTTCAGAAAAGTTTTTTCACCACAGAGACACCGAGAATCCTCTCACAAAAAAAGTTTAAGCCGATGTCTCCATTCTCGGCGGTTAGAACGCTATCGCGAATTACTCCAGCAGCACGACCTCTGTGTCTCCGTGCCTCTGTGGTGAGTGGTGGTGAATTCGAACTACGCACCCTGCGTCAGCACCAGGCTCTTCGATTCAATGACCTTCAACAGTTCGTTCCACGATTTCACAAACGACTGTGCGCCTTCTTCCTGGAGTTGCGCCGCTAGTTTATCAACGTCCACTCCGGCCTTGGCGAACTGCGCTAACACCTGCTCACAATCGCCGCCGTCGAGGGCCATGACAGCTCCCACTTCGCCATGATCCGCGAAAGCCTTCAACGTGCCTTCCGGCATGGTGTTCACCGTGTTGGGCGCGGCCAGAGCCTTAATGTAGAGAATGTCGGAGGCCTTGGGATCCTTGGTTCCGGTCGACGCCCACAGCAGCCGTTGCGGATTGTAGCCGGCATTTACGATGGCCTTCCAGCGCGGAGAAGCCTGCAAGTCCACATAGGCTTTGTAGATACGTCCGGCAATGGCGATGCCCAGCTTGTCGCGCAACTCGTCGGGAACTTTGCTTGCTACAGCAACATCCCAGCGGCTGATGAATACCGAAGCCACGGAGCCGACATTGGCCGGGAGCCCGGCAGCAATACGGCGCTCAATGCCGCGCAGGTAAGCTTCGGCAGCGGCTACGTATTGCTCGCGCGAGAACAGCAGGGTGACATTGACGGAAACGCCGGCGGCGATGGCTTCCTCGATTGCGGGCAAACCCTGCGGCGTGCCGGGAATTTTGATGAACAGGTTCGGCCGCGCAGCCCGAGCGTGCAGGTCCTTGGCAGCGGCGAGCGTGCTGGCAGTGTCATAGGCCAGCAGTGGCGAAACTTCCAGCGAAACCCATCCATCAACGCCTTTGGTGCGATCGTGTACGCCACGGAAAAGATCAGCAGCACGCGTGAGATCATCCAGCGCCAGATCGAAAAACAGACCTTCACCTAACTTGCCGTGGCTGAGTTGCTCCTGGATGGCCGGATCATAGGAGGCGCTCTTCTTGATAGCTTGATCAAAAATTGTGGGATTCGATGTTAGTCCGGTAACCGAGAGTTCGTCGATGTAACTCTTCAGAGTGCCAGTATTCAGCAGGTCACGCGTTATGTTGTCCAGCCAGAGACTCTGGCCCAAGTCATGCAAAGATTGCGTTGCTTTCATTCCATCACCTCAGGATCAGTAGGTTGAAGCTACCAGTGAATAGGAGTCCCATCAACTGGCAAAAGTTGCAGTCCGGTACGGGAGCCGCTATGAAATCAGGCCGCAGGCTAATTAGGCAGAAAAAGTGCTCGCGCCACTATACAACGGACCGGCAGTTATTCACGAAGAATTCATCAACTAACGGCGATGTAATTCAAGAGCAAATCAGCATCCGTCAAAATGCGTGACCCAGGAGCGTTCGTCCATTACCGTACTTGGCGGTCTCGACAATGCAGCAGCTTCTCCTCTACATTCGAGTACATTCGAGAGCAGCTACCGAGACCGTTCACGCTTATCTGGTTTAACTCTAGCGCGCCACTGGAGGGCTGGCATGACAGATGCAAATTTTGCCGAACTTGACCGCCGCTTTGGGATAGCGGGCGCAGCACAACTCACCACCGGCAATGGTGGATTGGCGAAAGTGCAGATCGCTGCGCCGGGCGTAGCGGGAGATATGTATCTGCACGGGGCGCATGTCACCTCGTGGAAGCCGGCGGGAGCGCAGGAAGTCTTTTTCGTCAGCCCACATTCACGCTGGGAGGGTGGGGTTGCGATTCGGGGCGGTGTGCCTGTCTGTTTCCCCTGGTTCGGCGATAAAGCTGACAATCCGCACGCACCTGCCCACGGTTTCGTGCGCACCAAGGCGTGGCAGTTGGAATCGATCGAGCAGAGGGACGGCGCGGTTTCGGTCAGCATGTTGACGGAAAGCGACGACAGCACGCGGAAATGGTGGCCCTTCGATTTCCGGCTGCTACATCGCGTCAGCTTTGGCGCCGAACTGGTGCTGGAACTGACGATGATTAATCTGGGCTCGACGCCCTTGCGCTTCGAGGAGGCTTTGCACGCCTACTACAACGTGGGAGATGCTACAAAAGCGAGCGTGGCTGGACTCGACGGGGCGGAGTATCTCGATAAAACCGATGCCTACCGCAAGAAGACACAGCAAGGTGATGTGGTAATCACATCCGAGACAGACCGAGTCTATCTGAATACCTCGCGAGCGCTCGAGTTGACCGATCCCGTGCTGCATCACCACATCAGCGTCACCAAGGTGAACTCCCGGACCACGGTGGTTTGGAATCCCTGGATGGAAAAAGCCCGAGCTTTGTCCGACCTGGGAGAAGACCAGTGGAAGCGGATGCTGTGCATCGAAGTGACCAACGTCGGCGACTTCGCAGTTGAACTTGGGCCTGGTCAGGAACACACGATGAAGGCTGTGGTGAGGGTGAGCTGATAGATTCTGATCAATCCGGGATTTCGACCCGGGGCTATAAAGCCCCGAATTTTTGTAGCGCAAATTCGGCACGACTGAAGTCGTGCCTTGATACAAAGCCTCCAAACCAGAGTTTTTCAACCGCTGTAAAGCCCTTCCGCTTTTAAGCCAGCTTTGACGCGGCGCTGAAGCGCCGCACTACCAAGCGTCTCTGCCCGTGACAATTCTCTCCAGGTGACAAAAAGGCGTCACGCCTTCACGCCAGCATCTCGCCCGCATAGCTATGCCTCATCGCGGGCGTTGTGTGCCTGCATCTACACGACGCGGCGTCACCGTGGTCTGCGATAACATGCGGCGCTTCAGGCTGTCGTAGATAGGTTCACTCTGCACCAGCATCGTGACCAGCATTGCCATGAGCGATGCGCTCAGCAAGCCCAGCGTAAGATCCGCGCGGCCGGTCATCTCGACGGCCAGCACGATTCCCGTCAGAGGCGCGCGAACGCTGGCGGTAAACAACGCTCCCATGCCGATGATGGCACAGGCCACCGGCGAAACACCTGCGGCCGGCATGAGGTGATTGATGACGCCGGCAAAAAGAGCACCCGCCGCCGCTCCCAGTACCAGCAAAGGAGCAAAGAGGCCGCCTGGCGCGCCGGCCGCATAGGACCACGGCCCTATCGCCAACCTCACCAGGAAGAGGACGATCAGGCTTTCCAGCTTGAATTGGTTGGAGAGGATGGCTTGGGTCAGGTTGTCGCCGCCGCCCACCATGGCAGGGACGAACCATGCCACCAATCCGACGGCACCTCCGATGATGGCGGCTCGAGTGAGGGATGAGATCGTCGCCAGCTTGTCGCCAACCCGAAGCAGGGCCAGGACCACGACATTGTAGATTGCGCCCAGCACACCCAACAGCGCGCCCAGGCCGAGGAATGGCCACTTGCTCCAGTTCTCCGTCGGGCTCACCTGCGGCACGGCGAAGTCCAGAGTGTTGCCTAACAGCGCACGCATGATCCACACGGCCACCGTGGCCGCAGCCAGGGTGGATATCAGCAGCCAGGGCGTGAAGTTGCTGGTCAATTCCTCGAAAACAAAAATCGAGCCGCCGATGGGCGCATTGAATGCCACGGCCAAACCGGCGCCGGCACTGGCAGCGTCCACCACCCGGCGGTCCTCTTCTTCCTTCAAAAAAAGGCGGGAGACGATGGTGCCGAACGAGGCTCCCATCTGCACCGTCGGGCCTTCGCGTCCCAGAGCCAGCCCGGAGCCCATAGCCAGAATTCCGCCCACAAACTTCACTGGGATTACTGCCGAGGAGGCGGGCTGGACTTCGCCGCTGAATACCGCTTCGACGCGCTGCACGCCGCTGCCTTCGGCGGTAGGCGCAAACCTGATAACCAGCAGGCGCGCCAGGTAGGCGCCGAGCGCGCCTATCAGCACCGGCAGGAGCCATCCCACGTAGTGGTGCCCATGAGCCCAGAAAACCATCCGGGTGCGGAGATGATCGAAGAGGATGAGGCAGTAGCGGAAAGCGCCGCCGACGATGCCAATCAGAATTCCGCCAACAAGACTCGCCGACGCGATGCGGATGACACGCGAATTCAGAATCATCATGGAGGCGTGGTCCCAGGTGGAATTTCCCGGTTCCATTCTATGCGCGCCCCTGTCGGATGAGTTTCTTATTGCTGGTCCCAGCCGCCGCCCAAAGCCTGGTAGAGCTGGACGTAATTCTGCATCTCGAAGTACCACGCCTGGGCCAGGGCCAGTTCGGAAGCAAAGTAGTCCTGTTCAGTGACCAGCACTTCCAGGAAGCTGGTAACGCCTCCCTGGTAGCGGACGGTGGCCAGCCGTGCCGTTTCCTTGTAGGTAGCCGTCTCCTGTTCCAGCTTCATGCGGTACTTGCGGGAGTCGTCGTAGCCTACAAGGCTATTGGAGACATCGCCAAAAGCCTTCTGCACGGTCTGCTGGTAAGTCAACACGGCCTCGTCATGCTGCGCCCACGCCAGGCGATAGCCACTGCGTATCCTGCCACCCTGGAAAATGGGCTGCGCGATCTGCCCGCCGAGCGACCAGAAGGTAGCCGGGCCATTGAGGAAGCTGGTAATAGCGGTGCTCTGGGCGCCGAACTCTCCGGTCAACGAAATTTGCGGAAAGAACGCTGCCTTGGCCACGCCAATGTTGGCATTGGCGGCCACCAGGTTCTCTTCATCGCGCCTCACATCGGGCCTGCGTTGCAATAGCGACGATGGCAAACCTGCCGGCACATCGGGCATGTGCGGCTGCTCCATCAGGCTGAGACCCCGCGGGATCGAACCGGGATTACGGCCGAGCAGGATGCTGATGTTGTTCTCGGTTTGCTCGATGGCCTGCTGCAAGGTGATGACCTGCGCTTCGGCTTGCTGCACCAGCACCTGTGCCTGATAGACGTCGGTGATGGCGGCGTCTCCACCCTTGTACTTGATGGTGTTGAGTCTCAGGATGTCGTTGTCTGCCGCGACCGTGTCCTTCGAATATTGCAGCTGGATGTCGTACTGGCGAAGCAGAAAGTAATCGCTGGCCACCATGGAGATCAGCGTAGTCTGGACCACATCTCTGCCGTAAGTCGTTTCCAGCAGGATGGCCCGCGCGGCTTCGGTGGCCCGGCGATATTGTCCCCAGAAATCGACGATGTAATTCAGCTGCAAGGCTGCGGTATCGATGGTGGGAGCACCACTGTAGAACGGGGTCGAGCGTTGGTTAACGATGCCGAACCCACCGTTCAACGTGGGGAACTGATTGGCACGGGTGATGCCCAGGTTGGCAGCCGCCTGCACAATACGCGTCGCCGCAATGCGGATGTCATAGTTGTTGGCCAGAGCTTCGTTGATCAGGCTTTGCAGCGTCTTGTCTTGAAATACCGACCACCACTTCATCTGCGCGAACTGCTCGCTGGCCTGCTGCTGTTGACCGGCGTCAGGCGCCAGTCCGCGATATTGATCGGGAACGGTCAGAGGCGGACGCTTGTAATTAGGGCCGACCTTGCAAGCGCCGAGCAAGAGCAGCAGCACGATGACCGCAGAGGTTCGCGACTTAGTCATGGCCGGCTCCTTTCGCGTCAGTGCTTGGCGGCGCCGGCGGCGTTTTGCCTGGCTCCTCTTTCTTCTTGCCGCCCGAGAGGAACAGTCCGAATCTCTCCACCACATCGAACGAAACTGGGATAAAGAAAATGGCGAGCAAGGTAGAAGCAAGCATGCCGCCGATCACCACCGATCCCAGCACTTGTCGCGAGATGCCGCCGGCCCCCGTCGCCACCCATAAGGGCACACAACCCAGGATGAAGGCGAAGGCGGTCATCAGGATGGGCCGTAGTCGCAGCTTCGCTCCGGTCAGCGAAGCATCAATCAGGGTTGCTCCCTTGTCGTACTCCATCTTGGCGAATTCGACGATGAGAATTGCGTTCTTGGCCGACAATCCGATCAGCATGACCAGACCGATCTGCGCGTAAACGTCGTTGTCGAGCTTGCGGAAGTAGAGTGCGACGAACGCTCCGAACACCGCGATGGGCACGCCCAGGAGCACGGAGAACGGCAGCGTCCAGCTCTCGTATTGCGCCGCCATGATGAGGAAGACAACCACGAAGGATAAGGTAAAGATCGTAGAAGGGCTGACGCCTTGCGCAGCTTTCTCCTGCTGATACGACATGCCGCTCCAGTCATAACCCATCTGGGTTGGCATGGTTTGTTTGAACACGTCTTCCAACGCGGCCATGGCCTGGCCGGAGCTGTAACCCGGCGCGGCCGATCCGTTGATCTGCACGCATTGGTAGAGGTTCTGGCGCATGACAAATTCCGTGCCGCTGCGCGAGTACGTGCTGGTCAGCGTACTCAACGGAACCATCTCGCCGGTCGCGTTCTTCACATAGAACTTGCCCAGATTGTCCACGTTGGTTCGGAACTTCCCATCCGCTTGCACCCACACCTGCCATTGCAGGCCGAACTGGTTGTAATAGTTCACCAGCGCTCCGCCCATGAAGGCCTGGAGGGTCTGATACACATTGCTCAGACTGATCTGCTGGGTGAGGATTTTTGCTTTATCGACGTTCACCCCGACTTGAGGAACGCCGAAGAGCGCGGTCGTCATGATGCCGGTCAGTTCGGGACGCTTACGCGCTGCTTCCATAAATGCCTGGGTGTTCTTGGCCAGGAAGTCGGTACCGCTACCCGAACGGTCCTCGAGAATGAAGGTGAATCCGCCAGACGTACCTACACCCAGAATGGCGGGGGGGGGAACGAGAAAGCGAGTCCGGAATTTACCTGGGACAACGCGCGCTGCAAATGAAGCTTGATGCCGTCGTAGCTGGTTTCCGGGGTCTTGCGGTCTTTCCAAGGTTTGAACGAGATGAAGAAGAACGAGCTGTAGGTGGTCTGGACGCCGCTCAGCAAGCTGTATCCCAGCACGGAGCTAACATTCTCCACGCCGGGCGTGTCCATGATGAGCTTCTCGACCTGTTTTGAGGCTTCCGAAGAACGTTGCAGCGACGACGCATCCGGCAACTGGAGAGCTCCGAAAACATATCCCTGATCTTCGTCAGGCAAGAAGCTTCCGGGAACCTTCGAACCGAAGAAGGCTGCGCCTGCCACCAGGATGCCTAACAATACAAACGCGAAGCCGGCCTTGTGGATCAAGTGCCGGCAGACACCCACATAGCCGTCCGTCGCTCTGCCAAACACCTTGTTGAACCAGCGGAAGAACGCGCCCAGCGGGCCGCGAGCTTCTTTCTTGGGGCGCAACAGCATGGCAGAAAGTGCCGGACTCAGCGACAGCGCGTTGAATGCCGAGAACAGCACGGAGACCGCGATGGTGACCGCGAACTGCTGATAGAGCTGTCCGGTGATGCCGGGGACGAACGCGGTTGGAATAAATACGGCAGCCAGGATGAGGGCGATCGCGACGACGGGTCCTGCCACCTCCTCCATGGCTTTCTGCGCCGCGTCGTGCGGGGTCATTCCCTCTTCGATGTGATGTTCTACCGCCTCAACCACGACGATCGCATCGTCCACCACCAGTCCAATGGCCAGCACCAGTCCGAAGAGTGAGAGGGTGTTAATGGAAAATCCGAGAATCGGAAATACGATGAAGGCGCCGATCAGCGAAACTGGAACCGCCAGCAGCGGAATCAGGGTGGCTCGCCAGCCTTGCAGGAAGATGTAGACCACCAGAATGACCAGGGCCAAGGCTTCAAACAAGGTCTTTCGGATTTCCTCGATTCCGGCAGTAATCGCCAGCGTGGTATCGAGCGGCACGCTGTACTCCAGGTCCTGCGGGAAACGCCCCTTGGCCTCAGCCATGTACTTACGGACTTCCGAAGCGGTTTGCAGGGCGTTGGCGCCGGGCGTGAGATAAATACCCAGCAAAGCAGCAGGCTTGCCGTTGAAGCGTCCTTCCAGGTTGTAGTTCTGAGCGCCTAATTCGACTCGCGCCACGTCCTTCAGTCGCAGCACTCCGCCATCAGGCGTGGCCCGAACAATGATCTGGCCAAATTCCTCAGGCGTGGTGAGGCGGCCCGGAGCGCGCACGTTATAGGTGAACGTCTGTCCTGGCGGAACAGGCGCTCCACCGATCTGGCCTGCCGGATTTACCGCGTTCTGGGCCTGAACCGCACTAATGATCTCGGGAACCGTAACCCCGAGGTTGGCCAGCGTGTCCGGGTTCACCCAGACGCGCATGGAGTATTGGCCCGCGCCGAACACCGACACCGAAGCAACGCCGGGCAAGCGGGTCAGCGCATAGTTCAAATTGATGAAGGCGTAGTTCGCCAGAAAGATATTGTCGTAGGTCCCGTTAGGAGACGACAGTGCCAGCAACATCAGCGGGGATGACGTCGACTGCTGCACGGTGACGCCGGAGTTAATTACCGCGCTTGGCAGTTGTGAATTGGCCTGGCCCTGACGCATCTGGGCCAGAATCTGATCGGTGTTGGCATTCGTTCCCAGGGCGAAGTCAACGGTGAGCGTCATCAGCCCGTTGCTGGCGCTGGTGGAATACATGTAATTCATGCCGGAGACGCCCGACATTTGCTGCTCGATCGGGGTGGCGACCGATTCGGCTACCGTCTGCGCATCGGCTCCGGGATAGGTGGCTAGCACCTGAATCTGGGGATCGGCAATGTTCGGGAATTGCGCCGTGGGCAGGCTGAGCATCGCCACCACCCCGACCAACACCATCAGGATGGCAATACACATGGCCACAATCGGCCGATTGATAAAAAATTTGGGCATGCTTAGTTGCTCCCCGCCGGCTGCGCCGTGGGCACGTAGGGTTTAGCCACGACCGGGATTCCGGCCTTCGCCATCTCCGGAGCCTGCGCCGCAAACATTTGCAGCTTCAGCAAACCATCGACCACAACTTTCTCGCCCGGCTTCAGCCCGTCCGAGATGATCCAGTTCGTGCCCACGCGGTCGCCCACCTTCACCGGCCGGAAGACCGCTTTGTTCTCGGGAGTGACCACGGCCAGCAGGTACATCGACTGCACCTGCGTGACTGCGGCCTGTGGCACCAGCAGCGCGTCCTTGTCTACTCCACTCTCAATTCGAACGCGCCCGAAACCGCCGGGACGCAGCAGTGCATCCGGGTTTGGAAACTGTGCTGCCACCTGAATGGTTCCGGTCTGCGTTCCCACCTGCCGATTTACGTAAATGATCTGACCTTTCGCGGGGTAAACGGCGTCATTGGCCTGGATATATTCGATTGGCTTTGTGTTCGCGGCATTCAGTCTGACCTTGCCGGTGATGACCGCGGTAATGGAGGGCGCGAGCGAAAGGAATCTGCTCTCGCTGATGTTGAAGTATGCCCAGATGGGATTCACCTGCGAAACCGTGACCATCTTGGTCGCGGTCCCAACCAGGTCTCCGACCTGTGCATTGGAGACACCGGCGATGCCATCGATCGGCGAGTAAACCTTGGTCCAACCCAAATTCAATTGGGCGTTCTGCAAGGCTGCTTCTTTGGCTTTGAGTTGTGCCTCCCAGGAAGCTTGTTCGGCCACGTCGTTATCCAGCTGCTTCTGGGGAATCGCGCTCTGTGCAGCCAGCGGAGTATCGCGGGCCACGTCCGCCTTCACGCGGTCGAGATTGGCCACGGCCACCGCTACATCGGCCTTGGACTGGTCGAGCGCCGCCTCGTACTGCCGCGGATCCAATTCGAAAAGCAGTTGACCTTTTTTGACGAAATAGCCGTTCTGATAATCCTGCCGGAGGAGGTATCCCTGCACTTTGGGCGTGATTTCGGCGTTCACCGGCCCGTTGAGCTGGGCTACGTACTCATCGAAAATAGGGACGTCCTGCTGCACCGGCTCCAGCACGCCGACTTCAGGCGGGCCAGGCTTGGCAGGCTCCTCTTTCTTCTCACAACCGACCAGCAACAGGGCGCCCAAAAAAAGACCCGCGACCGCGGCATTCTGGAAGAAATGGCGTTGCCGAAAAGCTGACACCTGAATGCTGCCTCTTGAAACTGTCGGGTCTTGCAACTCAATTCCGGATCGCATTGACACACTCCTGCTCATTGGTTCAACTGGATAGTGGCTCGAAAGAGTTTTCAGCCTTTCTAGACGAATCCGCCGGAGATTGCTACTAGTATTTTTCTCAGTTGTTTACGGAGCAATTCGCTTGTACATTTCTAGGACCCTGGTAACTTGCCCGCAACGGACCAAGAAAATCGAAAGTGAGCCGATCCCATGAAGCATGTAGTGATCGTCGGCGGCGGTTTCGCCGGACTTAACTGCGCTCGGAAGCTGGCGCTGCACCCCGAGATTCGGATCACCCTGATCGATAAACATAACTATCAGCAATTCCAGCCTCTCCTATACCAGGTGGCGGCCGGATTTCTGGCCCCCAGCAACGTGGCTTTCAGCCTGCGCAATATCCTGGTACGACATCCCAACGTTGAAGTGAAAATGGAAGAGGTGGTTTCCGCCGACCTCGCCACCAAGACCGTGACTACTGCCGCGGGCAACAAGTATCACGGCGACTACCTGGTGTTGGCCGCTGGATCGCAAGCCAACTTCTTCGGCACGCCCGGAGCCGATCAATTCAGCTATCCTCTGTACTCCCTGCATGACGCCGAGCTGTTGCGCTCGCGCATTCTGGCGGTGCTGGAGGCCGCCGACCGCGACCCAGCATTAATCCAGAAGGGCGCTTTGAATTTTGTACTGGTGGGCGCGGGCTGCACTGGAACTGAGATGGCAGGCACCCTGGGTGACATGATTCACCACGCGTTACGCCAAGAATATCGGAATCTGCCCATAAGCCAGGCGGGCATTTACGTCGTGGATATGGGACATAATCCTATATGCGCGTTCTCCACCAGAGCTCAGGAGTACGCAGCGAAAAAGCTCGAAGAACGCGGCGTCAAACTCCACCTGCGGACAGCGGTGAAAGAGGTTGGCTCGGGTCACGTTCTCCTTTCCGACGGAACGCGTATTTTGACGCACACCGTCGTCTGGGCAGGCGGGCTCAGGGCTTCGACGTTATCAGGAAACGTTGGCTTGCGGCCTGGACACGGCGGCCGTATCGACGTGCAACCAGATTTGACGGTCCAGGGTGTTTCCGAAGTGTATGCACTGGGCGATTTCTCTAACATTGCCGGCGACGATGGCAAGACCCTGCCCCAACTCGCCTCGGTCGCGGAGCAAAGCGGCAAGTGGTGCGCGAGAAATATCATCGCCGACATCGAAGGAAAGCCGCTCAAGCCATTCGCGTATTTCGACAAGGGCATCATGGCCATGATCGGCCGTAGCGCGGCCGTGGCCGAAGTCGGCGCGCATCGTCACGAACTCGAAGGCCCTATCGCCTTTGCAGCGTGGTTGGGAGTTCACGCGGCGCTGCTGTCCACCATGCGCGCCCGGATTGAAGCCTTCGTCGAATGGGCCTGGGACTACTTCAGCGAAGTTAAAGGCGATCAGGTGCTCGACCGCTTCAGCCAGGGTGACATAGACTGGAACGACGACGCAGAGCCGAGCCTTGCTCCAGACACCAAAGGCAAAACAGCAACCTCGGACTCCTAGCCGCGAACGGCGGTCGAAGCATGCATCCGGTTAGCGAAGCCGTCTTGCTGTCCTGGTCAATCCCCGCGACCGCAAGTCTTGCCCTGCTTCTTACCGCAGTCGTCTATGTGCGCGGCTGGATACTGCTGTGGCGCGCCGGAGTTCCCTTCCTGCCGCCCTGGCGCGCAATCAGCTTTCTGCTTGGACTCCTGTCTCTGTGGGTCGCACTGGCTTCCCCGTGTGACACTTTCTCTCCGTTTATTCTCACCGCTCACATGCTTCAGCACATGCTGCTGATGATGGTGGCTCCGCCGCTCATCCTGCTGGGCGCGCCGCTGTTGCCGCTGGTGAAAGGGCTGCCGGTCTTCGCTGCCCGCGAGTTCGCCGGCCCATTCCTGCGTTGGCGGTTGGCGAATCGCATCGGCACATGGGTTACAAATCCGCTAGTGGCTCTGCTCCTGATGGGCGGCGTGATGTTTGCCTGGCATACTCCCCGCTTGTACGAGTTGGCACTCGCGTCAAGTGCGTGGCACCAAGTCGAACATGCCTGCTTCTTCACCGCGTCCTTGATTTTCTGGTGGCCGGTGGTTCAACCCTGGCCCAGTCAGGCGCAGTGGCCGCGTTGGGCCATGATTCCCTATCTCTTGCTCGGCGATCTGCAAAACACGGTGCTGTCGGCGATCCTGGTCTTTTCCGACCGGGTGATTTATCCGTCGTACGCGGTCATGCCGCGGCTGTTCCACTTCTCCGCGCAACAGGATCAGGCGGCCGCCGGCGCCATCATGTGGGTCGTGGGATCGCTGGCCTTCCTGATTCCAGCGGTCATTGTTGCCGTGCAATGCATGCAACGCCAGCGGCCTCAGGGTTTGGCCGCCGGCACAAGTCGGCGCAGACTGCCTTCTCTCGATCGATTGTTCGCCTCGGCGCAGCGGTTTTCCTTGGCTACTCGCTGGTTGAAACCAAAGATCGGTGCGGCCAGGATCGAAGCTCTCTGGTTCATATTCTTGTTCGCCATTATCGGCTTATCTTTGGCGACCCTGGCATCGCACTCCTCGGACGACGACGATCAGGTTATGCGGCTGCAACAGCAGTCTGGCCCATTTGCCGTAACCGTGTTTGCTCCGCCGGGAGATATCTTGGCCGGCGCCACGACCCTTAACATCCTGGTGCAGGACAGCCGTACCCAAGCCGTCCTAACCGACGAGGCTGTGAAGGTCATCGTACAACCTGCCTCTGGGATTTCCAGGTTAGCGCCGACACGGGCCAGCGCCGACGCCTCCGAAAACAAATTGCTCCAAGCGGCCGAAGTGAATCTGGCGATAGCGGGCGATTGGGCCCTGCATCTTGCCGTGCAGCGGAACGCCGAA
The DNA here is from genome assembly GCA_963769235.1 of uncultured Acidobacteriaceae bacterium. Taxonomy (GTDB): domain Bacteria; phylum Acidobacteriota; class Terriglobia; order Terriglobales; family Acidobacteriaceae; genus Bog-257. The sequence continues at coordinate 758,059 of CAVYKW010000003.1, forward strand.
CACGCTGACTTTTCCTTGCCGATTCACGTAGTCCAAGCCGAGCCTGGCATTGGAAACCCGTGGCCATATTTGGCACTGCTGGTATTTTCAGCCCTGCTGCTGGTTGGCTATCTTTCGCGCCATCGCCGAACCCGTCCCGCAAGGGTCAGGCACGCTTCCGCAGAAGCCGCCCATGCCGGCGGCCGCGCAGATTTATCTTGAAATTATGGGGCTCGATGATCTAATCATTGCTCGAAAAGCTGTGAGCAAACTGGAGAACATGGATGGCTAGCATCAACAATCTTTCGTACAGCCCAAAAGGTCTTGCGCTGACGCAACAATTCGAAGGGCTGCGGCTGACGGCCTACCAGGATTCCGTTGGTATATGGACCATCGGCTACGGGCATACCGGTACGGATGTTCACTCTGGGCTGTCCATCACGCAGCAGCAGGCCAGCGCGCTCCTGATGCAGGATGTGGCTTCCGCCGTCGCCGACGTAAACCGACTGGTGATCGCCACGCTTACGCAAAACCAATTCGATGCGCTGGTGGACTTTGTCTTCAACGTCGGCTGCGGGAACTTCGCCGCCTCAACCTTGTTGCACAAGCTGAATGCAAACGATTTCCCGGGCGCGGCAGGCGAATTCTGCAAATGGTGCCATGCCGGGAAGATGGTGTTACCAGGACTGCTAAAGCGTCGTCAAGCTGAGATGGCGCTGTTTGAATTGTTGGAAGTGAACGCGGCCAGCACACCTTAGATATCTCCGAAGCAGAGCCTCTTTCGCCAGAGCTGAACGGCGTCCGTCCCGCCGCGGTGCTCAGACTGCCACGGAATTTCCGCCCCCAAAAACTTTTCCTGAACACCGGCCCGGCGTGTCGATTTCGTCGCCTGCGGTTCGACGTCTAAATAGAGCGCGATTCCGGGCGGCACACAGCGGCTGTGAACCGGCTCTCACTTATCACCAGGAGATACAGCGATGCGAGTCATGGTATTCGTCAAGGCTACGAAGGATTCGGAAGCAGGTGTAATGCCCAGCCAGGAACTGCTCACCGAAATGGGCAAGTTCAATGAAGAATTGGTGAAGAACGGGATCATGCTGGCCGGCGAAGGTCTGAGGGCCAGTTCGCAAGGCAAGCGCGTGAAGTTTTCCGGCACCAACCGCACCGTAATCGACGGTCCGTTCACCGAAACTAAGGAGCTGATTGCCGGCTTCTGGCTGTGGCAGGTGCGCTCCATGGAAGAAGCTGTGGAGTGGGTCAAGCGCTGTCCGAATCCCGGATGTCCGGATTCGGAGATCGAAATTCGCCCCGTCTTCGAGGCGGAAGATTTCGGCGCTGCGCTTACGCCCGAGTTTCGCGAAGACCAGCAGCGCCGCCGCGACTCGTCTGCAAAGCGGGCTTAAGCGGCAGCCATGTTTTCGTGGGAAAAAATCCCGAGCCTGTCGATTTGGAAGGTCAACCTTCGACGTAAGGGTAGAGCCGGGATTTGCACTTCGAGTAAAGCCCGACGGAATTCAAGTTAGAACGAAAAATACAACTCATGAGAGAGGTTTAAAACATGCGATACATGATGATCGTTAAGACGAAGGAAGGGGCGGGCATGCCGCCAAAAGAGTTGATGGAAGCGATTGCGAAGATGAGCGCAGAGGCGACCAAGTCAGGCACAATGCTGGGCAGCGGCGGCCTTCGCCCCACCTCCGAAGGCTCTCGCGTGCGCCTTGCCGGCGGGAAGATCACGGTCCTCGACGGCCCCTTCACCGAAGGCAAAGAGGTCATCGGGGGATTCGCGCAGTTTGAGCTGAAGTCGAAGGAAGAAGCACTGGAAGGCGCGAAGTACTTCATGGAACTCCACAAGCAGCATTGGCCCGGATGGGAGGGTGAGACCGAAGTTCGTCCTATGTACGAGGCCGGCGAATTCCCTTGTAAGCCGTAATTGCGACTGCGCCTGAATGCGCGAGGAGCGGAATGTCCCGCTCCTGAGCGTTTGGGCCACCACGGCCACGCTACCGATTTGTCATACGAGCAAGGTTCGAATCTGCGAGCGATTAGCTTTCGTCCCAACAGCGAAAACTGATCTCTCGCGCCAGAAATTGTGACGCTCGTCATGACAAGTCAATTCTTCCGACTCATATGCTTGCGTTCGAGGCGCGAATGATGATGTGATCGGTACCTGTGTCCGGTACCGATACTCATCTCGCGATCGAAGCGGTCTGGAAGATGGAAGCGCCGAAGCTCATCGCGGCGCTGGCACGATACGTTCATGACATAGGGATCGCCGAAGACCTGGCTCAAGACGCTCTGGTCGCCGCGATCGAACAATGGCCGACGACGGGCGTCCCGAACAATCCCGGCGCATGGCTGATGACGGCGGCCAAGCATCGCGCCATCGATTTCTTCCGGCGAAACAAGCTGCTGGAGCGCAAACATGAGGAACTGGGCCGCGATCTCGAACTCCAACAACAACTATCGCCCGCTGGCCTTGAGGCTGCGATGGATGACGATATCGGTGACGATCTGCTGCGCCTCATCTTCACCGCCTGCCATCCCGCGCTCTCGACCGAAGCCCGTATTGCCCTGACGTTGCGCCTGCTCGGCGGCCTCACCACGGACGAAATTGCGCGGGCTTATCTCGCGCCTGAGCCTACCATCGCGCAACGTATCGTTCGGGCCAAGCGAACGCTGTCGGAGGCGCATGTTCCCTTCGAGGTGCCTTCCGGGGCCGAGTTGGCCGAGCGTTTGTCGTCGGTCCTACAGGTCATCTACCTGATCTTCAACGAGGGCTACTCAGCTACCGCCGGAGAAGACTGGCTGCGTCCGGCGCTGTGCGAAGAAGGACTGCGTTTGGGGCGCGTTCTGGCTGAGTTGGTGCCGCGCGAATCTGAAGTGCACGGTCTGGTGGCACTGATGGAAATCCAGGCATCACGCTCGCGGGCGCGCGTGGGTCCGACGGGCGAACCCATCCTTCTGCTGGAGCAGAACCGCGCGCACTGGGACCAGCTTTTGATCCGCCGCGGGCTGACGGCTCTGGATCGCGCGAGTTCTCTGGGGCGCGCGCCAGGGTCTTACCTGACGCAGGCAGAGATAGCAGCTTGTCACGCGCGGGCCCGTACGGCCGAGCAAACGGATTGGCACAGGATCGCCGCACTCTATAGGGAACTTGCCGATCTGGCGCCATCACCGATCGTGGAGTTGAATCGCGCTGTCGCGGTCGGCATGGCTGACGGCCCGGCGGCTGGGTTGGCATTGGTCGACAGCTTGATGGACGAGCCTTCGCTCAAGCGCTATCACCTGTTGCCCAGCGTGCGGGGCGATTTCCTGAAGAAACTTGGCCGCCTGCAAGAAGCTCGGGTCGAGTTCGAACGCGCAGCATCGCTCACCCGTAACGCTCGCGAGCGCGAGTTGTTGCTGCGCCGAGTGCAGGAGTGCGAACAGCATTTGACACAGTAAGAATTGTTTCGGGCGAGCCGTTGGGCTGTGCTTGTCGGTTGAAACGCAAAAGGCTTTGGAGCACAAAAGAAAGCGCGGAAACCAGTCGGCCTCCGCGCCATCACCTCGACCCAATGTTCGAATGTACCGTCCCCAAGGGACTCTAGAAAGTTAGGCGGGAACAGCGCAGGTAAAGCTGCGCCCTTTCAAAACCAGCCAGCATCACACCATCGCCCCCACCCAAAAACTGATGGCTGAAAACTGACGGCTAATAGCTCAAAGCTGACGGCTCTTTACAACGAGCCCATGTTCGACAGGAACTCGCCGTTCGAGCGCGCCTTGCCGAGCTTATCGATCAGCAACTCCATCGCTTCTACCGGCGACAGCGGATTCAGAATCTTGCGCAGCACCCAGATGCGCGCCAGATCTTCTTTGGGGATCAGCAACTCTTCTTTACGTGTACCCGAGCGCTGGATGTCGATAGCCGGGAACGTACGCTTGTCGACCAGCTTGCGGTCGAGAATGATTTCCATGTTGCCGGTGCCCTTGAACTCTTCAAAGATCACATCGTCCATGCGTGATCCGGTTTCGATCAGCGCCGTGGCAATGATGGTCAGCGAGCCGCCTTCTTCGATGTTGCGAGCCGCGCCAAAGAAGCGTTTCGGGCGCTGCAACGCATTGGAATCCACGCCGCCCGAGAGCACTTTGCCCGACGGCGGAACGATGGTGTTATAAGCGCGCGCCAGACGCGTGATGGAATCCAGCAGGATGACGACATCGCGTTTGTGCTCGACCAGGCGCTTGGCCTTTTCGATCACCATCTCCGCGACCTGGACGTGACGTGCGGCGGGCTCGTCGAAGGTCGACGAAATAACTTCACCCTTCACCGAGCGCTGCATGTCCGTAACTTCTTCCGGACGCTCGTCGATGAGCAGCACGATCAATACGATTTCAGGATGATTGGTGGTGATGGAGTTGGCCAGATTCTGCAACAGCATGGTCTTGCCGGTTCGGGGCGGAGCGACGATCAGGCCGCGCTGTCCCTTGCCTACCGGCGTTAACAGATCCATGACCCGGGCGCTGATGTTTTCGCGAACCGTCTCCAGCTTGATCCGCTCCTGCGGATACAGCGGAGTGAGGTTGTCGAAGAGGATCTTGTTGCGCGCTTCTTCCGGCGACTCAAAGTTAACGGCTTCGATTTTGACCAGAGCGAAATATTTTTCGCCTTCATGCGGAGGACGTACCTGGCCGCTGATGGTGTCGCCAGTCTTTAAGTCGAACTTGCGAATCTGCGAGGGGGAAACGTAAATGTCATCCGGGCCGGGCAGGTAGTTGTAATCGGGCGAGCGGAGAAAACCGTAACCATCAGGCAGGATTTCCAGCACGCCTTCGGCGAAGATGTGACCTTCTTTTTCGCTTTGAGCTTGCAGGATCTTGAAGATGAGGTCCTGCTTGCGCAGGCCGCTGGCGCCGGGTAGCTCGAGAGACCGAGCTATGCGGGTCAACTCGGTGATGTTCTTTTCTTTTAGTTCTGAGATTGTCATGTTCACCTACGAGGGATTTTGCAGAAGGGCGGGCCGGAGGAACTTACGGGGGGAGCGCCAAAGGCGCGGCGCGCTTACGCTGCGCGCCGCTGCGCTTCGGTAGCTGTCTCCGATTCAACCATGACGAAACGCCGATCCGCGTCGGCAATGCGGTGCAGTACGTCGTTCGTCGTGTCCTGAATGCGAGTATTAGGCTTGTGGAACTTCCGCGTCGCCTTGGAAGCCAACTGACACAACGTGTAGCGATTGCGGAGCGTGTGTACCGCTTCGAAAACTAGTTCAGAACGCATCGATTATATTTCTCCTTGAGTTATGAATGAGTGTTCCAGAGCCCGCCAGAATGAAACTTAAACTCCTGGCAAATGAATACAGGCGAAGGGAACTTACTACAACACAGCCGTGACAGGAGTTCTCTTTCTTGGATGTCACGATGCTGGAATTGGTTCGGTATTTTTTCGTCTGTTCTTCACGGCTCCGTAAGCACGGAAAACCGTTTCTAAACAACAACTTACCTATTTCTTCATCCGTTATTCCGGCCAAAAATGCCGCGTCGGGGACTGCTTTCCTGATTCCCTGATGGTGGCTTTCAGTGGGGGCCGTTTCGGGGCAGGACGTCTTGGACGGTACCTTACAGGACGACGCCTTGGGCAAAAACAGTAAGTTAGACGCCCCAGACCGCACAGTCAAGGAAAATCGTTCCCCGAACCACTTACGTAACGCTTATTTACAACCATCGGTTCTTACGGCTTTGGCTTAGACGCGCCATCCCCGAAAATGTTGCACTTTGTTCATAACCCGCAACTTGTCAGCTAGTTGCGCCCTGACAAAGGACGGTTTTCCTCAGGCGCTCCGCGGCTGACATTACCCCAAAGTGGCAGGTATTTGCCCGGTTGCGGACCGCCCAGCTTATGCCCAAAAAGTGCGATCCAGGGTGCGGTACTGGATGGCTTCGGCAATATGGCCAGGTTCGATAACCTCGCTCGCTGTGAGGTCGGCTATCGTGCGTGCGACCTTCAGGATGCGGTCATGGGCGCGAGCGCTGAGACCCTGCTTCACCATGGCTCGCTCCAGCAGGTGTTCGGAATCCGTTCCCAGCTCGCAGTATTTTCGGATCTCCCGCGAGCCCATCTGGGCATTGGCGTAGAGGGGATGCCTCTCCCCGCTGAACCGCTGGAGCTGTACCTCCCGCGCCGCAATCACTCGCGTGCGGATATCGCCCGAACTCTCCGGCAGCGCTCCCCCTCCGCGCAGCTCGCGATAGTTCACCGAGGGCACATCGATATGAATGTCGATGCGATCCAGCAGAGGCCCGGAAATCTTCGACAGATAGCGCTGGATCATCGTGGGGCTGCAATGGCATTCGCGGGTGCGGTCGTTGTAGTAGCCGCACGGCTGCGGTTCACGACAGTGCCGAATCGTTGCTGATTTATCTCCCTCTTGCGGGCCTTAAAGACTTCCGAACCGCCCCTAACACATTCTCCAACAATGATTTATCGGGAGGCTACCGATGAGGCAGCTCGCCGGTGACCTTCGCCGCGGTCGCATCGCAATTGGTTACGCCCTGGTCCTTGTGCTGATGGCAGCCGGGGTATCCAAGGCCCAAACTACGACCGCTAAACCCTCACCTCAATATCCCAACGGCTGTACGGTCGGCTCAGAAGCTTCCTGTGATCCCACCGGGGGAGCAAGTGTCTTCACCATCCCAGCGACCAACACAAGCGCCTGGAACACATTCGTTGCGAGCGGCTGCACCTTCAATACTTCTCTGACCTCGCAAGGAAGCTACACCTACATCGGCGGAGGCACCTCGAATTACTGGTGCCCATCGGACGGCGCGACATTCCAGACCATCGTTAACAGCTATGCCCAGCCCGGTGACACGATCATTCTTAAGTCCGAGGGTGTGGGACTTTCGACCATTTACCGCCGCACCCCGACAAACAACGTTCTGCCGCTCAAGAGCTCCAGCGCCAACCAGAATGCCGAGTTCTACGTCCCGGCACGATATAACCCGAGCGCGAAGCTGTTTACGGTAGTGACCTCGGGGTCGGGATCGTTGCCAACGATCGGCAGTCGCATCCTTCCTTCGCGTGACCGCGCCAACATGGTGCGACTGGACCTCAACACCGCCAATAACGACACTCCAGTCATCATCCTGCCTTACGCGGATTACTGGCAGTTCAGGGGCATTGAAGTATCGACGACCTCAACCTATTTTCCCGGCATCAGCCCTTGGCTTCATGGGTCGAATTATTCCCTATGGTGGATGGAAGGGACTGCGAACGAATCCCAGAATCGCGGGATCACCATGACCACCTCGCACGAGACGGCGTATCTCGGGCGCGCGGTGGGCATCATCCAGGGTGGATCTCTTATTTGGTCGGTACAATGTTCTGCGGGCTCGAATCCAAACTGCACTACCGAAACGGCGCACGGTGTCGCGCTTACCACCGGCCAAACCTCCAGCATCGATGTTATCGGCCAGGACACGATCTGGTGCGATAACTCGACTGCGACCTGCGGTTCGGGATATGGGCCAAGCGTTTGGAGCCTCGGCCCAGGGATGGTCATCAATTCCATTTCCTACAGCGGCGGAGGGAGTTTCGCCACCTGCCCGGGCGTCATCCTCTCCGGCACCTGCCAGAAGGCCACAATCAGCGTCACCGTAAACGGGAACGCCTATCAGGGTCCTCGTTACAACAAATATCAAGGCATTTCCCCATCTCATCGCATCATGGTCAACACCCCGTCGACCGCGCAGCCGGCGCAGGATCGGCAAGAGTGGTTTGACGATGGCCTGCTTGTAGTCGGTACCTTCATTCCCCAGATTCTCAGCTTCACCAACACCACTGCTGGCACTTATAACGGAACAAACGCCATTCCTTTTTCTTCGGCATCGTTTACCGGGACGATCTCCACCGCCAACACTTACGGACCCCTTAGCCTTTGCCAAGCCTCTGGCGGACATTGCACGGTGGTTTACGACACGGGCTCAAATCCTGGCAGTCTTGTCGGCCAGCCTATGGGGTTGACCACCTCGGTTATTACCCCGGTTGACGATACTCACCTGAATTTCACGGGGACCATCAACACGAATTTCCACGAGCCTGGGTGGAATTGGATTCAGCTCATCATCGGTCAGGCTGACTCAAGCCACACCACCCAGGTTCCGGCCGTTTCGTCGCATTCCTTTGTGCAGTTCCTCGGGGTGCTTCCGGGCGCCACCGCGTGGGTTGCTTCGAACTCCTGCATGTATGTGCTGCCCGGGGAAAGCTATTACTGCGATTTATCCGGGCACAACACCACTTGGACGAGCGGTGTTTCTCCCACGATCGATGCGATACAGCTTCCGACCTCGGGTGGGACTGCGGGAGACCTAGTTGTGTCTTTGGTTTCTGTCACCGACGACACGCATGCCCGGGTGGAGATTTCCTCGCCTGATTCGAGAGTCAAACGCGGTGGCCCCTATCACATCCTCTGTGAACAGTGCTGGATCCATGGCAGCGACGGAATCGTGAGAATCCCGGCCTCGCAAGGTCCTTCTCTCGGTACCTCAAACACTGGCTGTCCCGGAGGCGCGTCGGGCTGGTTGACTCCTGGTTATTCGCAACTCTGTACTTCAGCCGATGGCATGAACTACATCGACAACGGCACAGAGCAGGAAGTTGCGAACGGCTTTGTCTGGGCTGGCGTGAACAACTCTTTGGTTGACTCCTGGGTTGGGCAGATTCACAGCCACACCGCATTCAGCGCAGAAGCCCACGGAGTATTCAGCAGCGTTGGTCCTGGCTCCTTCGATCTTTCTAACACCGAAGTCGAGGGCGGCGAGACCGAAATGGTCTTCATCGGAGGCACGTATCAGCTCAACGATGCGGTTCCGGTGATGATTGGAAACGTTGTCTATAAGAACGTCCCTGCCATTCGCTCTCCCTGGCTAATTCCGATTGGTTCAGGACAAGGCATTACCGGCAGCCAGCTTTCCGTGGCGTACACCATGACTTCGAACGGCTCTGGAGTCGTCGCCTCGGTTGCCGGCTCAACCTCCCTGGCGATGCACAACTGCCCAAACACTTATTCCTATCCGTCGAGCTATCACCCGTCAGGAAATAACGTCAGTCTTTCCTGCACCCTTAGTTCTGGAATCCCAACGCTCTCCGTCGTCAGCGGTGGAACAGGGTACACCGCGAGCAGCACGATTCCCCTGGTGCTGTCTTACGGCATCTGCCCAATCGTTCCTAACAACGCCTGCCTGACGTTTTCAGGCTCGGCCGCGGATTACGAGAATTTTGGAAATAAGAACGGCTTTGAGTTAAAGCACTGCTATTACTGTCTGATCTGGGGATCGGTGCAGGGCAACTCTATTGCTCACTCCGACGGACAGCCGGGAGAAGCGATTGCGATGCAGCCGTTTTCTTCCTTTGGGCAGGGCAACGTTCTGACCGGCGTGAAGCACGTGACCATCGCCAGACAATTGGTTTGACAAGACCTGGAGCGGATTCCTCGTCAACGCCAACGATCAGAACTGCACCAATCAGTGGGAAGTCTATGACGATATGGCCTGCGCCGAGCCGGAGAGTTCAAACCTGAACTTGGAATATCCTGGCGGCACCAGCCCATATCTCGAAACCCTGTTTGCTGGGAAGCTCTACGACGTCAAAGGCTACAACAATTTAGGAACGCATCGGTCCGTCGGCGACGGTCGGGAGATGACGAATGGGCTGATCAACCTCACCTACGGAAACAATCCAGAGTTTGTGGCCACCCCGCAGATCGGGCGCGACATATTGTTGCAGCACAACACCTGGATTCTCCGGCCCGGGGGCGCGGATTCGGCGACCTACGAAGGTCTGTACTTCCCCTACACCGGCACTAACGGCATGACCTGGGCGGGCTGGACGAACAACAACGCCTCCAGCACTTGGAATGCGTGGATGCTGGACAACGTCACCACCTGTCCCCCGGGCGGAGATAACGGCGGCCAAGGATTTAATGCTGCTGGGCTCTACAGCTATATGGGCTGCCCGACCGACTCAGGGCTCGTGAACGCCTCTTGCCAGCCCACAGGGGCAACCAACGTCTACAGCCGCTACAAGGGCAACGTGATGGCGGTCCAGAGCAGCTGCCAATTCCATACTGCGGAGAATTGGACGCTCGGAGGCTCGACTAACTATGGTGTGCCGGGAACTACCTTCGGCTTCGCTAATTCCCTGGGCTACAACAGCCTGGTTTCCCCTGGGGATTTAACCCTTACCTCTCCTGCCTACGGTGCGACCAGCGGAAACAATAACTACACGACTTCTGATGGCACGACTTCGGGCGTAAATATGACGGTGCTGAACGCGGCGATTTATACCGCGCTCACCGGCGTGCCTGCGGGTGGGGGCTTGGTGATCACCACCACCAGTCTGCCGAATGGAAGCAACGGCGTTCTCTATGACCAGTTCGTCACTGCTTCGGGAAACACCGGATCGATTACTTGGTCACTGACGGTAGGCTCTCTGCCATCTGGTTTGGGATCGATTAACAGTTCTACCGGTGAGATCACCGGCACCCCGACCGGCAGTGGCACCAGTAACTTCACGGTGCGAGCTTGCGATTCGCTGACGTGCGTCACCAAGGCGCTCAGCATAACGATCAGCGCGCCGCCTTTGCAGATTGTGACGGCGCCCCCACTTCCGTCCTGCACTGCTGGCGTCTTCTGCACGACTACGATCGTGGCCTCTGGGGGCGTCGCTCCGCTGACTTACGCCGTAATCGCTTGCTTTGGTCTTGGTTGCTCGGGTGGGCAGATTCCGGGCTTGTCAATGGGGGCTAGTACCGGCATTTACTCTGGTACCGCGACGGTTCCTGGTGTCTACGACATTTCCATCAGGGTCACAGATAGCACACTGCCTACTCACCAGTCTGTGACAGTTCCGTTCCCGGCTACGGTAATCAGCTTTCCCTTTAGCGGGTTCAGCAATCAGATTGGCGGGGGCACGAAGATCGGCGGTCGCAGTTCGTGGAATTGAGGCACTCATGTCAAAAAGTAGTTCGGCGGACCAGGCGCAATCGCAGGATTCCGCGTGGCAGCAGCAGTTTGCCAACATGGAAGAGAACCAAACCAATGAGTACAACACCGATCTGAATAAGCTGATCGCGCAGGGAAACCCGTGGGCCAACCCGACTTATAAAGAGAACGAAAACATCCTGACTTCGGGTGCCGCAGGCTCAGCGAATGACGCGGCGAAGCAGCAGATTGCTGATGCAGTGAAAGCTTCGGGCGGGCAAAACTCCGCCGCTTACGGAGCTACGGTTGCTGATCTCTCAAGGCAGCGCTCTCAGCAACAGACGCAAGCCACGGCCGGTCAGAACCAGTCTGATTACAACAACTGGATCAACTATCAGCAATGGTTGCAGAACGCCGTGCTTGCTCCGGTCACGGGCGAAAACGCGGCATTCTCTACTGCGACTTCGGGAGACACAGGAGCGCTCAATGCGCAGAACCAGGCGAACCAGATTGGCGATCAAATGTGGAGTTCCATCATCGGTGGCGTCACCAGCGGGTTGGGTTCCGCGTTCCGTGGCAAGGGATAGGTGGTAAGCTGATTCAGAGCACATGCAACCCAAACGACAGGTCAGGCACTTGACCCTTTCCGTTCAATTGCAGCCTGCGGCGGGAACAACGTCACCCACAGAGCCTAGAAGTGGATTTGCCAGCGTGCCAATCGCAGGTGCTTAAAGGACGTGGAAGCATGCGGCTCCCGCTCTTGATTCTGCACATCCTCGCTGGAAAGCGTCGGCTTGCTCACCGGCACCCTCGCCATCGCTGTGCGCAAAGGCGGCAAGCTTCACCGCGCGTCCGGCAACGTCTTCACCATTGCCATGCTGACCCTGGCCGCCAGCGCCTTCTGCCTGGCCATCCTGAAATCCCAGCACGGCAACGTCGTCGGCAGCATTGGAACCTTCTACCTAATCAGCACGGCCTGGCTTGCCGGACGCCGCGGAGAACGGACACGTCTGATTGACTGGAGTGTGCTTTAGCAATCAGGCCGTTGCGCTCAGAACCCCGGCCAACGGCTCAATGAGCGTAATGGGGATATAACGACAGTTAGCGCACGGCTGCTGCTCCTGAGGCGCAACAATGCTCACCGAATGTTGAACTTAGCTCCTCGCCATTCTGAGTGCCGTCCTGCCGCGTCGGAGGCCTGTACCTCCAGCTCATACGAGCCTATCGGCAGCTTCTTGATGGCTAGGTTAAGTCCAATCGGAATCACAGGGTTTTCCGGTATGACCCACTTGGCGGCGCTCATTGGACCGGTATTCATAACCAGTATCCCCGCCTTCAGATCGGTCACCCTCACGTTGTAATAGATGGCGGTTTCGTCGCTGTCGAGTGAGGATTTGTAAATCTCGAAATAGAGCGAGATGGGAGCATGGGGGCGCACGCGTCCATCAATGGCTGGAAAGAATTGAACGTTCTTACTAACGAGCGGGGCCGGATTGACTGGAAACGGTGAAACCGAAGCTGCGTCCCGAAGAATCCATGATGCATCGCGCAAGAAATCGCAAAGAGTAACATCACTGATTCCGACCCGCTGAGGTTCAAGCGGTACAACGTGCAACGGCAACCGGCCCTCTCCGAACGTCTTTCCATCGCTTACGACAACCCGCAGTTCATAGTCGCCAGGACGTAAAGCGATTTGTGCATCGAAGCGAGTAGGGACAGCAAAATAGGAAGAATGCAAGAAATGCGATATCGGGTCGTCCCTCCACAACTGACATGTATAGGCGCCCCCGAACTGATGTGCAATCCTACCGTGTACGTCGTAAACTGCTCCGAGAACATGAATTTCCTCTCCGCCCTTAGAACAATTCCATATCCATGGGAATAGATTGAATGCTGTAGCAATATGCACGCTTGCGGGCGCTTTGGAATCGTGCACCTCAACGACATATCTAAACTCGTTCGCAGGCGGTGCAGCGGCGCCTAGATCTCGCGGTGTCTCCCCGGCAAGTGTAAGCACACCCGAAGACCAGAACACCGAAGCCTGAATATGAACCTTAGTCGATTCACGTGCGTCCGTGCTAAGTAGGTTTTCCATTCGGGAGCGTAATTTTATTTCTTTTTCTGTCGCCGTATTGTCGAGATGACTCGCGGCTGGGGCACAGTACTGTGTACGGTTTAATCGGACCTCCCGATCATCAGCAACAACTCGAATGGCATGGCATTCGCCAGGTCTCAGTGGTGGGGGAATGTACCCAAGGAGGTATGCAGCTGTCGCGGGCATGGACGCAGAGACGGCATGGGACGTAGAGTCCCCCCAAATTCCTCGAATGGTGGGAAAGAACATCCACTGGTTTGTCGTGTCGACCGTAGGGAAATCCTCTTCGCGAAAAAAGTTGATTTTTCGCTCGGTGCCATTGTCGAAAGCGTGAAAATCAGTTGCCATCAGCCCCCTTGCCGGTGGAGGTAACTGTGTCAGGTCCCCCTTCTGATAGCCGCGCAGCCCCTTGGTATGACTGGATGTGCCCTCCTTGCCAGTTTTTCCGCTGTTCTTTTCCCAAACCTCGGCCTCGACAATGACCTGCCGTGACTGCGCATGGAATAAAGGAATTTCGCTCGAGGATTCATCCGTTTGCGACGACTTGCTCTGTGACAGACTCTTAGATTGAGCCGTCTCAGATGCTAATGAACCTTGCTTCGCTGCGTCCTGTGCAGCGCCGGAGCGCGCCAACAAACAAAGGAACACCACGGCGGCGACGATTTTCACCGCCACAGTGTAACCGAACGACTCGGCGTTGAAGATGGTTGGCGAGAACAGGCGTGGCGGGATTTGCGTGCCATCGGTTCTAGCCCTCACCCCGTGGATTCGAACCCGCTTTCCCAATCGGAAGCTTGCCAGCCATTCCCGAAATGATATTTCTTCTTCATGCCTGAGCCCCCGCAGTTCCAGCACAAGCTGAGCCGAGCAGCGAAGCGCGACCACCAAGGGCTCATTCTCATTGAATCGACGTGCCTAAAGTGCGGTTCTTACATGACGGTGTCCATAACTGATGGTTCACTGCAAGAGTGGGAAACGCAGCGCAACTGTAGCAAGGGCGCCCTCGTTCATCCGCAAGAACCCTAGAATTTGAATCACTACTCAATCACAAAGCTGCTTGGGCTCTGCAGTTCGCGTATTACAATTTTTGCAGGATACACCAGAGCCTTCGCGCAACACCGCGATGGAAGCGGGGCTCAGCGACTATATTTGGGCGATCGAGGAACTATGTGCGCTTCTACAAAACCGGAATCAGCAGTCAAAAATATTGATAAGAATCTGGTAATGAAGGCGCTGGCAGGGGAGTAAAATCACAGCCGTCAAGAGAAAAGCCCGATGGCAGTCGGGCGGCTTGTCCCTCAGGTAACTCGCAGCAGAAATGCGCCTTACAACAGCGTAGCTGCCGGGGTGTGCCCGATGCAAGTGGCAATTCGACGAACCGCGTCTCCCAAACTTATTGTGTTTCCATCGCGCATGGACATTCCTCCTCCTATTCCGCCAGATAAACCGATCGACGATAAAGCAGCCTGGCACAACCCGGTTCGCCATGGCAATTTTGCCCAATGGGGAGCGATTGTAGTCGCATTGTCAATTCCGTTTATCCTCCAGCACTGCAACCGCGCAATCTCGCAAGGCGATGAAACTTTTGGGTTGCGCGTCGATAAACGTATTGAAGACAGGCTCAATCCAGCGATAGATAAAGTGAACTCTCACATTGATTCCAAAATCGACCAACTAGGGCAGAAAATTGACGGACTTTCGGACAGGGTTTCACGCGTTGAGGGCTCTCTAGGAAAGCGGATATCCGGCGTTGAAGACCGCGTGAATCAGCAGACGTCGCTCGCTAAGCTGATGGATCCTAGCCGGGTTCTCGCGACGATTCGAGCAGAAATTCAGACAGCGAAAAGCACGGGGAACATTTTGCCGGTTTCGGATGTAGTTGATTACAAGAACGCTGTTCGTGCTCTTCCCCCCTCTGCCAACGAATATTGGCAAACGATCGCAGCAATCATTAACTATCAGTCTCTCGTCAACCAAATGAGTGGCGAGGCGCCCGACCCCGCCACAGTTTCCCGGCCGTGTTTTGCAGTTACGAATACTGACCAAATCAGGGCCGACGAAAACGAGTTCGTAGGTGCAAACTTTGTCAATTGCATCGTAGACCTAGACACAAATAAGTTTCACAGAACATCGTTTAAAAATTCGGTGATTCGCTATCATGGGTCACCAACGACTCTAGACAACGTAACTTTTATCAATTGCCTGTTCGAGTTGGATATAACTACCCATCCGAAGTCTCCAGAACGCAGCCCGCTACTATTGGCTCTTCTCGAATCGCCGGACCAGAAGATAGTGAAGGTTTCACCCACGACGTGAAATTGGCCATGCCTGTGGAAATCAGACTGACCCACTACCCGTTTTCCCGCTCGGTTGACTTGCCGCCGTTTCCGACGTACATTTTTGGCGATCCTCTGGCGCAAGCCAGGGTTTGCCCCGTAGGCCTTTTGAGATATAGCGCCTCACTGGGCCTATTTTGCTGCCAGCTGAAGCACAAAGAAAGAGCCGCGGAGGGTATCCGCGGCTCCCTGAATACTTGGCTGTCGAGCCCGGGCAGCTCGGTCAATCCCCAAACATGATTTGGAACCACCGGAGATAGAGGGAAGCAACCGCGGCTAGCTCAATCGCAAGCTGCCTTTCGCGAATGCTATCAAGAGGAAGATGCAGACGATGATGAGCAGAAACATGCTTGCCGCCTCGTTAGAACAATGCCTTGAGACCATTGAGGGCGACGTTGATGGCGGCGGTTCCATCTTCGCCCGTCTTGTGAGCGCACTCCCGATTCCACAGCCCGTTCTCGTTCGCTGTGAGCTGGCCGGATGCTCTCAGCACGGCATACTCGCGGTTCATGCCGCCGAAGCCGTTTTGGGCGCGGTAGTCATAGCAGACGGAGCCGTCCGGCATGAGCAGAACTTGCGAGAGCTGGAAGCTATCGGGGTTTCGCATCGCCTTGCGCAAGGTCATTGCTCCCAACTCGGCGGCCTGCCAGTGGGCGTCTTTCATCCTTTTCTCGGCAGTATCCTGCTGCTCCTTCTCCCGTTGCTTCGCCGCTGTGAGGCGGTCACCGCTGATGTGGTAATCGAGCGCCTTCGTGCATGGCATCCGGCTATGGACCACCGCGATGTCGAGCACATTGTCGCCGCCCTCGGGGAAGGCGGCGAAGAGCATCCATTGCTTCGACCCCGGGCCGCGATAAAACCACAGCTCAGTCTTGTATCTGCCGAAGACCAGGCTTCGCCCTTCGGAGCCGCCTCCCGCATTCAACTCTTGCGGACGGTCGCTGATCGGCCTGCCGCAACTCTTGATGGCTGCCGCAGCTTCATCGAACGTGGCTGGGCGCGTCGTGTTCCCCGTCGAGGTGTTGGGTTTTTGGGGCGTGACGTTGCCCGAGCTGCCGATCATGGAAGAGATGAGACCGATACCGAACAAGCCCGCGAAACCCCAGGCTAGCATTTTGACGAAGGGATGCGTGTAGCGGTACCCGCACTGAGGACACACCCGCGCATTACTGGCGATTTCTTTTCTGCACTTCTTGCAGCTCTTCATGGGGTCACACCCGGTTGGCATGTTTCCTCTTTGGGTGAGGG
This sequence comes from uncultured Acidobacteriaceae bacterium, assembly GCA_963769235.1. Lineage (GTDB taxonomy): Bacteria > Acidobacteriota > Terriglobia > Terriglobales > Acidobacteriaceae > Bog-257. Next base: position 774,676 of record CAVYKW010000003.1, read on the forward strand.
GCTGTCGTCCAGGTTCGCACCGCGGATTACAGATTCTTGCCCTTTGTTGGTGGAACTGTTGCCCATTGAAGGGGAGAATAAAATTGAAACCATGAACAAGATGGAGGGACGACAGAACAGGTTGGCAACTTGTTCCCGCTCCGACTCCACTGCTCGCCGGAATTGACCCTCTGCTGGAAGTAGTCAAGAGCTATCGCGTGCCCGACACTTTGATCCGTTCGATTGCCGATCTGGTGAAGTTCGGCACGAAATCATGCACCCGGCTACGTTGCCTTTCGAAAGCGGGAAGTGCCCGGACTACGTGAATCACTTGCAGGAGCTGCAACTCCTCGACTGCCATAAACCGCAAAGCGGCGCGGAAATATTGAAGTTGCTGGCATCACATCGGTTGTTTGAATGGGCCATCGAGATTTGTAGCGAGGTGCTTGATGCGGTCGCGCAGTCTGATCCTCAGTGAGCGTGGACTTTCGCCCAGCTAGCGAACAATCTTAGAGAGGCCGTGGACAACAGCGCCTCCGACTCGGCAGTTGTGTAGGTTTCGTAGCCGTTCGTTTGCGTGACTGCCGCATGAGCCCGTTGTCACAGAGCGTATTCAATCCCAGAATGGGCCAAACAGCAAAAAGGAGGTGCGACTTGGAACGTGGAATCTGCGCTCTCTGCTTGAACGAAAGGGAACTTCGAGACAGCCACTACATACCCCGCCGAGCGTATTCGATGAGCACGGCGAAATCGCTGAAGAATCCTAATCCGGTCGTTATGTCGCCGAGGAAGGTGCAACAGGTCTCAGATCAGCTCAGGGGTTTCGCCTTTTGCAATGACTGCGAACAGATGCTTAGCAGAAAGGGAGAGAGGTGGGTGCTTGCAAACATCCCAACAGATCAGGGTAATCCATTTCCGCTGCAAGATGCATTGGTTGCAGAGACCCCGGTGCTTTATGCCCAGGATCTGAACGTCTATGCCGGCAGAAAGATCACGGCATTCGATATGGATCAACTGATCTACTTCGGAATGAGCATATTCTGGCGCGCCGCGGTGCGTGAGTGGAAGACCACGTTGGGCGCGGTCGCTCCTCCTGTCGACCTTAGAGAATACTGCGAGCCAATCCGCCAGTTCCTTTTGGGCGGTCCGTTCCCGGATGATGTGGCGATCTTGATCTATGTCCATAACCTCAAGCCAGCACCGAATGCAGCCACGACAGTGCTGCCCGGAAAAGACCACACGCGGCGTTTCTATTGGTTCTATCTGAGCGGCCTCGGATTCAAGCTGTACCTGGGCAAGAAAACACCGCAGCAAATTCGGCAACTCTGCGCGGTCCATTCCGCTGATGGATTTGTCCTCGTGGATGCCGAATTTGGCAAGATGGTCCGTGCCTTCCTCAAGGATTACCTGACATCACAAGAATTGTCGCCGAAGCTGCGAGAGTTCCTTAAGTTGCCGAATGGCACAACCAACCTCGACCGGCTGCGGACAACGCTCGATCCCCAGAAAGGACGTGCTCAACCGGTGCGACGGGATTGGCTTCTCGTCGCGCGAGTCGCAGGTATTCTCGCTGCGGTGAAGGAGCGACTTAGGAACAACGTTTAGGAGGTTCGAAAGCTGGAAAACCTAGTTGGGGAAGCGGTCGGCACTTCCCCGGCGGAACTATTTTTGATGCGTCCGTGGCGGCATCGTCATCATGCCTTCATTCCTCATCGATCCTAAAACAGATGTTAAATGTTCGTAGACGCTCAGGATAGATCGCCGCGCAAAGCCGCCGGCAGTCGGCGACCATGGCGTCGTGATGTTGGCTGAGTGTAACAAGATACTGATGCCTCCGGGATTTGGCAATCTTCAGGAGCCGGAACTTACGCATGCAGTCGCGATATGCGAGGCCATTGCGCTTGATGTCGTCTACCGTTTCTGCGAGTTCAGGACAGTTCTTGCAGTTGATGTTGTAGGCGATATCAAGGAAGGCCTTGACATTGGCTTGCTGTTGACGAAGTGCGTCGTCCTCTCCGAAGCCTAGCTGCCACTCGATTTCAATTTTAGAAATCCCCATGCGGTAGATGAACAGATGATGGAACCTTTGTTCAATCGAGGTGCTCTCGGTAGCTCTGCGAGGCGGCGAGTTCCTCTGCCGTTGAGATTTGTTGACAGTCGAAGTAGCGATCGATTTGTTCATGATGTCCTCTTTTCATAGCGCATCTCGGTGCGGGGAACAACGGCAAGTATGCGCAGCCTGACCGTTCCCCCAAAGGGCTACGACTAAGCGATAGTTGCGTTGTCCTGTCTGATAGGGCCGCAAGGGATTTTGGAACAGGTTCTGGCGGCTCTTACCGCGGTACCCAAGCCGACGCCCAATCTTGCTGCCACGGCGCGCCAGGAAAGCCCGTCGCGGCGCAGCCGGTTCAACTCTGCGACATCGACGGGAACCAGGGGCCGCCCTAGGCGCCTTCCCTTGGCTCTTGCGTTCCGCAGCCCGGCTCTGACGCGTTCCTGAATCAGCGAGCGCTCAAACTCGGCCATGGCACCGATGATCTGGAACATTAGCCGGCCGGTTGGTGTTGACAGGTCCAGGTTGTCACGGAGGCTGACGAAGGCAACACCGTATGCTCCGAGGTCAGCCAGCGAATTGACGAGATGGGTCAGCGATCTTCCCCATCGATCGATTTTCCAAACCAGCACGACATCGAACTTGCGGCGGTGCGCGTCTTCCATTAGCCGGTTCAGTTCAGGGCGCGAGGCCTTCGCGCCCGAGATCCCCACGTCGGTATATTCGCCGGTCAGGTTCCAGCCTCGCGCGGCTGCGTACTCACGCAGTTCGCGCAGTTGCATCTCTGGATCCTGCCCGTGCAGGGTGGACACCCGTGAGTAGAAAGCGACACGTTGAAGGTTCGAAGACATGATCAGTCTCCGAATCCAGCAGCGTGGCACATCGCGGTAGCGGCGGGAGGAATCCGCGGAGGCACTGCGGGCCCTTTCAGGCCAGCAGCATACTCCGGGTTTGGTTTCACACGAATCTGGGTGATTGTCTGCGCAGGTGTGGATCGCTCGACTTCGGTCTTCCAGGCAGCAGCGCCATCAATCCCGTACAGCTTGCCGGCCAGCGTGAGAGCCTGCAGCTTCCAATCAACGGTGCGGCGTTCCTGGTCAACGAAGTTCAACAGGTAAGGGGAATCAGTTCCCTGCTCTGCGCCTGCAGCGCGCAACGACAGCAGCCGGGCGCGGAAGGTTTCCTTCTCGGCTTCGAGCTGAGTCAGTAGCGAGTGAGTTCCGCATAGCGCGAAATCTCTTCAGAAGTGATTGTGAGGGATTCTCCGGCCTTGAGCCGGAAAAGGATGGATGGTAACTTTCTGTGTAGCCACTGGTGCCTCCTAATCAAGGTCCCTTTGGTTAGCGTCGTGTCGGTGTTTCAGCACTGGCACGGCGCGTTTCAATTCCTACCCTTTGTACTTTGTGGCACAAACACCGTCAAGTACAAAATGAACGGGGAGCGCATTTTTGGCTTGCCGCACCGTAGCGATGGGCCTTTATACTCGAGTAGAGTAAGAAGTCCAAGTACTTGAATGAATGTAGATGCTTGTTGCAAGGACTAAAGTTATTCATCGGTGTAATGGTTCTACTAGGGGGGAGTACACGTGCCGAAAAAATCTGGGGCTAAGAGCAAGATACGCCGAATATCTGAGCTCACGGCGGTGGCAGGCAGACTCGGCGGCGCAGGCTCGCGCGGCAAACATGACCCCCGAGCAACGCCGGGCTGGTGCAATCAAGGCTTCGAAGGCCGCGGCCGAAGCGCGCTCTAAGAAAGCCCGGAAGGGCGGTGCAGATAGTTCGATGGCGCCTGGACGCTGTCCTATAATGTCAGCAACGAAATGTTCTTGGGCCCCGTCTGATCATCCTGGACCGGAACATATGAAGAAGAGTGCGCCAGATTCCTCTTGGCATAAAATCCGCAACCACATCAAAGTGCTGACGACTGTGTCGACGCTGCTTATCTCTATCGCCTGCGGCGCGGCGGAGAAACCGCGGCCGTGGCAGTTGGGCCTTCTCCGCGACATGGGTTCCGAGTCGTGGACCTCTACCTCGACGAGACCGGTCACTTGTACCAACGGCAACTGCACCGGCGGCGGAACATCTTCTTGGGGACATGAAACGCTTACATTGCAGATTAGCGATGGCGAGAAAACCTACATAGCCGAAAGAACGTTGAATTTCAGATGGCAGCACGATCCGAAGGTTACCGAAAACAGCCTGATGAAGTTTGCAGTCCAGGGAGATCAGCTAGTCCTTCTAGGGGACGATGGTCGAGAATTTAAGACACGTATTACAAAAAAACGCATAGACACGCTCGGTGAACAGGTTCAAGAGTGTTCGCTCATCACGGAGGTCCTCGTCCATCGACTGGCAAGCATCCAAGACGTTGATCTAATGCACGTACTCGGATGGTATGGCCGGTGCGGGTCCGCCGGAATTGCAGCCAGGGACCTGACCCTTATCCAAGGCGTCGAGCACGCAGTCTCGTCCCTGCTCTCCGAGGAGCAAACCCGTATCGCCAAGAAGGACGGGGTAACCGGCGTGCTCCCGACGAGTGCCGTGACGCCGGACCTTTGCTCTGAGCTTGTCCGGCATACGAACGAGAAGACGAGCCTCCCTTCTGCCGCGGACAGAGACTTGTTGATGATGTTTCAGCAGGCTGAAGGCTGCACTACCGCTCAACTGCAACAACCTGGAGGTCTACCAGACCCGGGGATCTCAAGAACCCAAATGCAGTTGGCGTTTGAAGGTGTACGACGCTTGACGGGAATCGGTCCGGCAAACTGAGGCGTTCAACAAGGCGCGAATCCTCGTCGACGCCATCAAACACAATGGGAGCAGAGATGAACTCCGAAAAGAACTCAACACTGGATTTGATGCTCTCTTCGCTAGCGGACAGCTTGATCCCGAGAGGCACTGTCGAATCACGGGAAGCGCGGGCAAATCACCTAGACGAAATGATGATCGAGTCAACGCGCAAAACACTGGAACGCAAGGGGCTGCTGAAGACCGATGAGTAGTGCCGTTCGTCGCCCTTCGAGAGCGGAATTATCACCTTCACAAACCAGAGTCAGGCGGTGATCGGTGAGCACTAGCGCACAAGTGCCAATTTGTTCCCCTCCTGAACAGGGCAAGATTATGGAAGCTTTTGCACAAATATTGTTGCATTTAGTAGGGCCTCAGAGGAGAATGGCTGCCGCTCTGACGAGGCTCCTGTGCGCCACACTCCAAACGCCCTGTATTGCGGCGATAACCTCGATGTGCTCCGAAACTGCATTCCAGACGGAAGCATTGATCTCATCTATCTAGACCCGCCGTTCAAGAGCGATCAGAATTACAACCTCTTATTCCGCGAGAAGGACGGTTCAAAGTCAGCTTCCCAAATTTTGGCATTTGAGGATACGTGGGAGTGGAATTTAGAAGCCGAGAGGAATTACGCTGCAGTAGCCGAGTGGGGAGGGAAACTAGGACAAATCATGGTGCAATTCCGCACCATGCTCGGCGATACGGACATGCTGGCGTATCTTTCTATGATGGCTCCCAGGCTGTTGGAGTTACGCCGCGTCTTGAAGGCCACCGGTTCGATATATCTTCACTGCGACTCGGCAGCGAGTCACTATTTGAAACTCTTGCTCGATGCCATTTTTGGCCCAGATAATTACCGAACCGAGATCACTTGGCTGCGCTCTCGCAATCCAAAGGGATCCCAGCATAAAAGCATTCAGTGGGGGGCGTCCACCGACACGATACTTTTCTATTCTAGATCCGCCGATACGCGATTCTACATAGAAAACGCAAAGGTCGTTTCCGATATCGCAGAGATCCAGCGACGATTCCCTTACATTGATGAAATTGGCAGGTGGGATGATGGGCCTATCCTGCGATCGGACAGCATGGGTGCTCGTCCTAACCTGGTGTATGAATACAAGGGCTTTACGCCGGGGCCTGCTGGCTGGCGAGTAATTCCGGAAAAACTGGAGGACATCGATCGATCAGGAAATCTCTATTGGACAACCTCGAATCGCCCACGGCGCAAGTTGCGTCCAAAAGCTATCGAATCAAATCCAATCGGAAATTGCTGGATTGACATTCCCCCCATTAATTCACAGGCACAAGAACGTCTCGGTTACCCCACGCAGAAGCCGCAAGCACTCTTAGAGCGAATTATTAGGGCCAGCAGCAATGAAGGCGACGTAATACTCGACCCATTCTGCGGTTGTGGAACAGCCATCGAAGCCGCCATCAAGCTAAAACGTCACTGGATTGGAATTGACATCACGATCCAAGCGATGCGCGTGACGAGATATGAACGACTACCAAAACTTGGCAGCAGCGTCCTTTATGACGTGGTTTACCGCCCATGTGATGTCACCGCAGCAGAAGCGTTCGCTGTAGAGCAACCATTCGAGTTTCAAGACTGGGCAGTCGAAAAACTGAATGGCGTTCCAAGTAGCCACCGATCGGGTGACAGGGGGATAGACGGTAGACTGTATTTTCGAGATGGCACAGACGACCTGCTTCGCCAGATACTTGTCTCCGTGAAGGGTGGAAAACTGAAAGCGCCATTCGTTCGCGAGCTGCAGGGAGCGGTAGCAAGGGAGCGCGCACCAATGGGTGTATTGATCACCTTGCATCAGCCATCCAAGCAAATGATCCGCGATGCTGCCAGCTCGGGTTTCTACACTTGCCCATCCGGGACCTATCCCAAAATTCAGATAATTACCGTTAAGGAAATATTGTCGGACGTTCGGGTCGATTTGCCCCCGATTCAACGAATGGAGGGCCTAAGAAAAAGAACGCTGGCAGTTGCTGCTGCATCCCAGATACCCTTGCCGGGAATTGCTGGCTAGTACCACAGTGCGCGACTGCCCGTAGTACTTCCATTCCCTATGCCGAAGCGCGATTTTGTTCTCGCAGTGGCCGAACTGTCGCTAAAGGGAACGATTACTGGCGAAGATTTGGATTTGCTGCGCATGGCGCCTCCGTAGCAAGGTGCTTTCCGGTCGGCCCGTCCCCGGGATCGCAACGAAAACGGACGGCCGGCAATGACCGACCTCAAGGAGTCTGGGTCCATCGAGGCACACGCACACGTGGTTTTGCTACTCTATCGACCGAAGAACGACGAAGGCGAGTGGACCGGCGAAAGAAGGCCTTGTGTTTGGCAACTGATTTTGGCCCATGCGTGGCAATTAACTTTGGCCCACCCTTTGGTGTCATAGGTTAACGATCCCCGGCTCCCAGCCTTGGAAGGGGTGCCGGGGAAGGGCGGCTTGAGCGCCTTCCCCGGCCCAGTGATTACGAAGCCTTCTTCTTCTTTCCTGCTTCCACCGTCCGGCGGAAGCGATAGCTGTCGGTACCGGTTTCGATGATGTGGGCCTGATCGGTAATGCGATCCAACAGCGCTTTGCACAGCCGTGCGTTCGGGATCACCTGCGTCCATTCGGAAAACGGCAAGTTGGTGGTCACGATCACCGCCGCTTTCTCGGCCCGCGAAAAGAGTCAGCCATGGGCACATAACCCACTTCGTCGATGGCAATCAGATCGTAGCGATCCCAGCGTGCCAGAACCCTGCGCAACTGCAACTGCTGTTTCGCCTCCACCAACTCGTTGACCAGCGCGGCTGCCGTAGCAAAACGCACACGGCGCTTCTGGCGGCAGGCAGCGATACAGAGGCCGGTCAGCAGATGGGTCTTGCCGGTGCCGCAATCGCCGATCAGGATCACTGGTTCAGCACGTTCGATATAACCCCCATGGGCCAGTTCGTGGATCTCTTTGTTTCGTTGTAATTACACACTTTCCCTTTAAGGGTTAAACGAATGGCGCTATCGAAAATCCAAGGGCGAATAAGTTACTCTACTGCGCGTAATTACCAGATTTAAAACAAGTTACGGCACGCGATTCGAATGCGACCTTGGGTTCGCAAGGTCCTATCAAACGTTTTCTGGCCTGCGGTTGTACTGGAACGCCAAAGGGCTTCCGCACCCGCATGGCAATGCCGATCTCAAAATGTCTTGCGAGCGTACCGAAATTAGCACTGCCTACCTTGACGGAAATGGTCATAGACTGAAGCCATGGGCGCGAGTCAAAGCAAGAAAATCCGTAAGCTGTACCTCACGAAAGGCCGAAGGACGCGCGTGATTTCCGTGGCCATGACCGAGCTGGGCAAGGTTGGAGGTAAGGTCAGGGCTGAGAGATTGAGCCCGGAACGACGTCGAGAGATCGCTACGAAGGCTTCCAAGGTAGCCGCCGAGGCACGTTCGAAGCGCGTTCTGGATCGCCAAAGTGATGCGGCGTCATTGCCTGGAACCGACGTACAAATTACCGGATGCGAAGCTCAAGCGCGGAGACGCTTTCCTGCTAGACACCAGCATCCCTCTGAAGCGATCGACGTCAACCGTCCGCTCGGGCAGGTGCGATCCGCTGCCGGTGCACTTGGAACGATCGAGGAGTTTAGGCTCAAGCGTGCCATCAGTTCTATTTGAGAAGTCCTTGCGCTATGTGGCGGCCTTATCTTCGCGGCGTTTTTTTCTCACCGACTCAAGGTGCCCGCATGGCTGGCAGCAGTACTTGCGTTGATGTTGGCTTGTGACGGGAAACCACACGGGGCAATCTTCGCGAGCGCACTTATCAAACTTGACCTTATTCAGAAAATCAATAGTAATGCTGGCTCGAATAGCTTCTTTGCAACCCTTTGCAATCCAAACGAAATGTGGGTGCTCTGGCCGAGGTACCAATGGGAGGCTGAAGCCCTTCATCCATTCGCCGGAGGACCGGCCAAGTGCCTTCCTGCAATATTGCTGAAAGTTCCAGATGTCTATCGGATAGTGGAAGGCAAGCCCCATGTGAGATGTGCCCCCGCTAAGCGCGAAGTGTTCCAATGCCCCAGGATCATGGCTTAGTCGTAGGGTGCCCCATTCACCCCATTTCCGGAGAAACTTCAACAGTGTGGGCGTATCATTCTTGAGTCGCAGGAACTCTTCTCGCATGGCCCAAGGATCTGGGTTTTCGGTTTTTGACAGTTTATCGTCTGCCGACGGAATCAAGAGCTCAACTGTGGGCGAGTATTCAGAGAAACCTTCCCGTTTGCTCGCGATTTTAGCCGATTCTTCCGACACACCTAGCCAAGGGTCTTCCAAGTAATACGCGCCGTGCTTGTCCACGTGCACGCGATAAAACTCGCTTCCTGATTCGACCTGTATGGTTTCCCTGAGATCGATGTATGAAGGCACAGCCGTCCATGCAGGCCTCAACTGCCGCCATTCAACTGCAATTGGAATAAAAATCGTTTGTGACATGATTGTTGAATAGTCTTTGGCACTTTTCTGTGCCAAAGTAAGACTCGTATAGATTGGCACAAGCAGGAGCGAGAGTCAATGGCGCTGATTACAGACAGATTGAAACCGATTCCCACATACCTTGGCGTTGACGATGCTGAAACCCTCACAGGTGTATCAAAGTGGACCTGGCGCAAGTACGCCTATCAGCGACGAGTGGCGTCTACGAAAGTCGGTCGACGCCTATTGATACCCGTCGCAGAGATTGAGCGCGTTATGTCCGAAAGTTTGCGGCCTGCAGATTCCGCGAAGACCCAGGAGACCTGCCCCCGTGAAATGTAGGGATCTCAAAACTTTGGCGTTTGACGAAGCTGCCCCGTCGGTCAGGCCCGGCGCGATCTACAGCACGGCCGCCACTAAGCAGAGCGAGTTGCTGGAGGATTTGACCAAGCGAGCACAAACCGAGCCCCTCGGATCGACAGATTTGCAATTCCTGATTGCCTTGCTCGCGTTGCGCCTATGCAGGGTTCTCGACCAACCGCAGGACGCCACCCGCATACTGGCGTATGCGGAGCGTTTGGCGGACTTAGACCAAAACGTCTTGCTGCTCGTTTTTGAGCGAGCCGAGAAAGAGTGCCGCTTCTTCCCTATCATTCCGGACCTTCGTGACTGGGCCAGAGAGCTAGCTGCTCAGCCGGAACGCAGCACTGAGCAGGAGTCGAGAGCCGGGTGCTCGCGGATTAATTAGGCAGACCCAGGTGGGTGCGGCGCTCAAAGTTAAATGGGCGCCCCGGAGGAAGCCGGAAGCGCCCAAAAAGAAAGAAAAATCAAATGGAATTATCGACCAGTTCAAACAGTTCGTCAAACAACGGTATTCAGGGGCATCTCCCCGAGCTCTTCACCGGTCAGAGAGGCGCCATTCTCAATCTGCTTCTGCGGCACAAAGGCGAATGGATCCCTTCATATCGCCTCAGCGCAGTCGCTCTGCAGTATGGCGCGCGCGTTAAGGAGCTTCGAGACGCAGGCTACACGATCGAAAACCGCACCGTGCGAGTCGGCAAGAAAGTTCATGGGATGTTTTGTTTGATCGCCTGTCCTGGCGAAGTTGCTAGGCAGATTCCTCTCGTGCCCCTGGATGGCGAAGGATCAGAGAGGCCTGGCGCGAGATGAGCGGCAGCTTCACCAAACTACACAGCAGTCTGCTCACTTCAACCCTCTGGCGCGAGGATCCAGCTACGAAGGTCGTTTGGGTTACGTTGCTGGCAATGGCGGACCGGAGCGGCGTTGTGGAGGCCACGGTCCCAGGCCTGGCGGCATACGCCAATGTCAGCGTCGCTGAGACAGAAGCAGCAATCGAAAAGTTCATGTCCCCCGACAAGTACAGCCGCACTCCTGCCCGGGAAGGCCGTCGCATCGAGGTGATCGATGTGGGGTGGCAGCTCTTAAATTATGAGAAATACAGGGAAAAGCTATCGAAAGAGGATCTCAAGCAAAAGGCCGTTATCCGGCAGCAGCGGCATCGGGAGAGGGCAGCTAGTCACGAGGAAAGCGTGACAGAGCGTGACGCAAACGTGACGGAGTGTGACAGTCACGAAATATCACGCATGTCACGACAAGCAGAAGCAGAAGCAGAAGCAGAAAAACCAACGACACTTTCTCATCCTGCGGATGAGTTGTTGTTGGACGACGCTCCCCATCCCAATTCCTCAGCGCGGGAGAATGAGAAACCCGCGAAGTCGTCTCCCAAAACAAGTCCTCCACCGGATTGGATTCCCGTAGAGGCTTGGAGCGGTTTCGTCGAAATGCGGAAGAAAATCAAGGCGCCGATGACTGACCGAGCAATCTCCCTCATGGTGAAGAAACTGGAGGGCCTGAAGGCGCAGGGCTTCGACGTCGGAGAAGTGTTGGATCAATCGATCCGCAACAACTGGAAAGACGTTTATCCACTGAAAGGAAATGACAATGGCAACAGCTCAGGTTACAGCCCTCGGACCCAACGCAATATCACTGCCCTCGACGAAGTCAAACGAAGAAATGCCGAGCGCTATGCAAGCGCATAGGGATCGCATTGCCGAAATGGTGGCTGTGACGGCTGAGGTGATGGGCACGGAACTCTCTGGAGCCGCGCTCTGTCTGTTCGTGGATGACTTGGCGCCATTGTCGATCGACCAGATTGGTCACGCCTTAGCGCGTTGCCGACGTGAAATTCGCGGGAAGAACGGTTTTCCTCCTACGCTCACGATCGCCGACGTCCTGGAACGGGCCGGCGTGGTGTCTGAGAGCGCTATCGGCGACGCGGAGTGCCGGGCCGCATGGGATGCCATGTTGTTCTATGCCGGCAAATACATCGCGTCCGATCCCCATGGCTCGTATGGGCCGCGGCATTACTTCGACACGAAAACCGAGATTCCCGACTTAGAGCAGCGCACCGCCGATAGCTTACGCCGGATCGGTGGATGGCGGGTCATTAAGACAATGACCGAGGATGACTATCCCCACGTGCAGCGGCGGTTTTACGAAGAGCACCGAGCATGGCGCGCGACAGAAGCGGCGCTCGCCGACAAAGTCTTGGCTGGAGTCAGCGGCTTCGCGGCTCTCTTGACGAACAAAGCTATGCCTGGGTCGCCGCGCCTCACGGCGGGTAGTACTGAGACTCGTTCCAAAAACCAGTCGGAAACCGCCGTTGTAAATGACTGACAATGCGGCGTCGCGCTAGGACACGCGCGGCGTTCGAAAAACACAAGTTTCTGGCACGTGAAATCCGAATCGGTAGTACAACAGTGGGCGAATGCAGATATGCAGCGTGAAGCTGAAATTCAGGGCATGATCACCGCGGCTTTAGAGATTGCGACGCGTCGCAAGGCCGTTCTGTCCTCGATGCGCAAGGCTCTGGAGTCAGGAAACGAAAGCCAGGCCCTCCAGTTCGCAAGACAGCTATGCGGTTTAGAAAGCACTCATGAAACGAGCAATCGAGCTAATCCGAGTATCAACTGAAGGTCAGGCGGCTGACGATCGCGCCAGCATACCCGCCCAGCGCGCTGTGAACCGACGCACGGCAGCTCAGTACGGGCTCGAGATTGTCCGCACCATACAGATCTCGGACGTCTCAGGCGCTGCGGTATTACTCGCGCCCGAAATGCAAGAGTTGATGCGCCTGATGGCGGCTCCTGAAGTTCATGGGGTGATTGCCCGGGAGTTTTCTCGCCTGATGCGTCCGGAAAACTTCTCCGACTATGCCCTGCTTCAGGCATTCGCCGACACAAGAACCGTTCTGTACCTTCCAGACGGCCCCATCGACCTTTCGAGCAAGGCGGGACGCCTGATGGGCACGATTCGCGCCGCAATGGCCGGTCTGGAGCGAACCGAGATCCTTGAGCGCATTTGGACAGCCAAGGAGGAGAAGCGCAGGGCCGGGCAGATGCCCCAAAGTCCCGTCACCCTGCCGTTTGGAGTTGGGTACGATCGCTCCGCCGGCCGCTGGTACTACACCGCCGAAGCCGAAAAGGTGCGGGAAGCGTTTCGCCGATTCCTTGCGGGCGAGACCAGCTACCAAACCGTCGGGAAAGCGCTTGGGATCGATCCTTACAATTTGCGGGTCATCATGCGCAATCCGATCTACACCGGCTGGCGCGTTATCGACAAACGCAGGGATCCGTCAGCGGCTGCTCACAAGGCCGGAAAAGACGGAAGGCAGGCCGATCGCCCCAAGATCCTTCGGGCGCCCGAGGACGTGATTCGCGTCCGGGTTATCGACGACCCCATCATCAGCGAAGATGACTTTCGTCGCGTCCTGGAGCTCATGGATATCAAGAAAACTCGCCATTGGCGAACCCGATCGACCTATGAACACCGCTTTCTCTACAACGGGTTTCTTAGCTGCGCGGATTGCGGCAAGCTGATCTACACGCACTTCCGTCGCCGCGATTACTACATCTGCTCCGGACGCAAGCAGAAGACAGGATGCCTCAGTTCGTATATGCGACGTGAAAAGTTGGAACCTACGATTGATTCCCTGCTCTCCGAGCAGCTGACCAACCCCGCTTTGCTGCAGGCTCTCGCCGCCTCGTGGGCTTCGTCTACCTCAAACGACAGTTCTCAGGCAGAGAGCGCACGCCTGCAATCGCAGATACCAGCTCTACGGGCTAGGCGTGACAGGGTCATCGACCTTTTCGTCGAGGGCGTTATCAGCCGAGACGCGCGCGATGAGCGTTTGACCGCCATCGACTCAGATCTCCGAGTCTACGGTGAGCTTTTGATGCGGGACTCAGGCACCGGCCGCCCGACGGTGGAGCAACTGGCCCAGGTCTTCGCCCCGTTTGTCGAGTGGGAGTTCTTGGGGCGCGAGGACAAGCGTCAATTGCTGGCCGTGACGACGCCGCAAATCTGCGTGAGTGAATACCGGATTGCAGGCTTGAAGTTGCTGCCATCGGTTTTCGGCACCGACGTAACCCACACGGGCAGGGGTTCATCGCTGCCACAAGCATGAAGCGCGCCGGAAAGGTGAGCGACATTGCCGCTCGGGCAATCGTTACGGTGCCGTCCTCCAGGGGCTGGCGCATGACCTCAAGTACATTGCGTGGAAACTCAGGCAGTTCGTCGAGAAAAAGAACGCCATTGTGCGCCAGGGAAACTTCTCCAGGCCGCGGGATCATGCCGCCGCCAATCAGTCCGGCGTCGGAGATGGTATGGTGGGGCGAGCGAAACGGTCGCGTCCCGACCAAGCCACTGGCGGTGTCCAGCACGCCAGCCACGCTGTGAATCTTGGTGGTCTCCAGTGCTTCCTCGAAGGTCAGCGGCGGCAGAATCGTGGCCATGCGCTTGGCCAACATGGTCTTGCCGGATCCGGGCGGACCAATCATGAGCAGGTTGTGCCCGCCCGCTGCGGCAATCTCGATGGCACGTTTGGCCGTCTGCTGTCCGCGTACGTCGCGAAAGTCGACGGCGAAATCCTGCGACGTCTCCAGCAGCGCCCGGGTGTCAATCTTGACTGGCTGGATCCCATTGCCGGTGTTCAGCAGCTGCACCACCTCGATCAGCGAATGCACTGGATAAACGTCGACACCCTCCACCAGGGCAGCCTCGCGCGCGTTGACCTCGGGAACAATCAGCTTGCGGATGTTGTTGCTGCGCGCCATCACGGCTATCGGCAGCGCGCCACGGACGCCGCGCAGGCCTCCATCCAGCGAAAGCTCGCCCACAAATAGCGCGTCAGCAGGTGGCTTGTTGTTCAGGCCGCCGTAGGCACCCAGAATGCCCAGAGCCATCGGTAAATCGAAGCCTGAGCCTTCCTTGCGAATGTCGGCGGGCGCCAGGTTGATGGTAGTGATGGTCGGAGGAATGTCGTAGCCACTGTTCTTCAGCGCCGCGCGGATACGCTCGCGGCTCTCTCGCACCGTTGCGTCAGGCAGACCAACGGTGGTGAAAGTGTCCTTTTCGGCCTTGATCGCAGCAATGTCTACCTCCACTTCAATGAGGTTGGCATCGATGCCGTAAACGGCAGCGCTTAGCGTTTTGTAGAGCATGCAAGGGAGTGCACGCCTACCACAGAGAATACGAATATCAGATATTGCCCTACACTCGGTGTGACCGGCAGCACGTCGCGAGGTGACGCTGATTTGCAAAAGCCATGCTGTTTGCGGAATGGAAGCCGGTGGATCGCAAAGAAAACAGGCGGAATTCTGTCCGGAAGCGCAGCGCCCAGTTGCACATCCGATGCCGTCAGGCCAAGAATTCCGCCATCCCTTTGAGGCGCCAGAGCTGTCGAGGAGGAGTGTGAAGACACCCTTGACTCTGTCGCCTTCCCTTGCCCCGAATTGACGGGGCGGGTGATCCCAATGCGGCGATTGTTACACCCTTGTAACCGGGGGCCAATACCCCGTATGCCGTAGGGCTTGTACAACTTCCGTCGTAATCGTTCCGGCAAAGCGAATCTCTTGCGGAACGAGCTGACCTCCGTTGCAAGGAGCGCCCTTGCTTGGAAAGTCTAGTAGTCAGCCTTTCCCTCGGCGGCTTTTGCCGCCGGTTGAAGCCGGCTCGGGTCGATAAATTAACCCTTAGACGCCGGCCTGAAGACCAGCCCTACCCGAACACAACAGCAGCGGAAGTTTTTTCCATAAACTGTGAAGCCGCGCCTCTTCAAAGCCACGCTTTCTCAGCGTTTCCCTTCAAAGCCACGCTTGATCAGAGTTTCCCTCGGTCCATTTATCCCACGCTGACCGCAGCCTTGGCCGCGCGCACGGTTACGGGGTGAGAGCTGTCCTGCGCATCGACCACTGCGATGGTACTCATGTTGACGATATCTTCCACTTCGACGCCGCGCTGAAGCAGGTGTACCGGTTTCGCCATACCTGCCAGAATCGGGCCAACCGTTTCCGCGCCCCCAATCGAGCCCAGAAGCTTGCAGGCGATGTTGCACGATTGCAGATCAGGGAATACCAGCACATTGGCTCCGCCCTTCAAAGCCGAGAACGGGAACGCCGCTTCCAGCTTCTTAGCGCTCACCGCGACGTTGCCCTGCACTTCGCCGTCGATGATGAGAGACGGATCGGCATAGCGGGCAAGTTCGGCGGCGCGCCGCATCTTGTCGCACAGCGGGTGCTTGGTGCTGCCAAAGCTGGAGAATGAAAGCATCGCTACCCGAGGGGTAACTTCGAAGCGACGTGCTTCCTGCGCGGCACAGAGAGCAATCTCCGCCAGATCCTCCGCCGTGGGTTCGATGTTGACCGTGGCGTCGGCCAGGAAGTACAGGTCGCCCTTGCGAGTGATGACCAGGTATACGCCGGATACCTTGTGGATGCCTTCGCGCACGCCGATCACCTGCAACGCTGGACGGATAGTATCGGGATAGTTCTGGGTAACGCCGGAGATGATGGCATCGGCGTCGCCCATGCGGACCATCATTGATCCGAAGATGTTGCGATCGTTCATCAGTTCGTCGGCTGCTCCCAGGGTCACACCACGACGCTGCCGCAGGCGATACAGTTCATTCACGTAATCCTGCCGGCGCGGCGCGGTTTCAGGCTCGACGATGGTCGCGCCCGTTAGATCCAGTCCCAGCTCGGCGGCGGCACGCTGGATTTCGTTGCTGCGTCCAAGCAGTATCGGAATTGCAATCTTCTCTTCGATCAGAACGTGGCAGGCCCGCAGGATCTTCTGGTGATTGCCCTCGGGGAAAACCACTCGCTTAGGATTCGCCTGAGCTTTGTGAATCATCAGGCGCATCAGTTCGTGCGCTCTGCCCAGACGCTTCTCCAGTTGCTCGCGATACTCAACGATGTCGACCGGATTCCGTGCGACCCCGGTGTCCATGGCGGATTTGGCGACCGCCGCCGCTTCCCACACCAGAACACGCGGATCGAACGGTTTCGGAATGATGTAGTCCACGCCGAACTTCAGGGTCTCAACGCCATAGGCGCGGCAAACGGAGTCGGGCACGTCTTCCTTGGCCAGCGCCGCGAGCGCGTAGGTGGCCGCGAGCTTCATCTCTTCGTTGATCGTGGTTGCGTGCACATCGAGCGCGCCGCGGAATATGAACGGGAAGCCGAGCACGTTGTTGACCTGGTTCGGATAGTCCGAGCGCCCGGTGGCCATAATGATGTCGTCGCGAACCGCGCGGGCTTCGTCATAGGTAATCTCGGGATCGGGATTCGCCATCGCGAAGACAACCGGCCTCGGGGCGAGTGAGGCGATCATTGCTGACGTGAATGCTCCCTTCTTCGATAGTCCCAGCAGAACGTCGGCGCCATTCGCGGCGTCGGCCAGGGTGCGCATCGTGGTCTCTTTCGCGAAGCGGTCCTTATAGGGATTCATTCCCTCTTTGCGGCCTTTGTAGATGACGCCCTTGGTGTCGACCAGGGTGATGTTCTCGCGCTTCACACCCAGGCTGACGTAGTGCTCAGCGCACGCGATGCCCGACGCGCCAGCACCATTGACCACAACTTTGATCTGGTCCATACGCTTGCCGGTCAACTCCACGGCATTGACCAGCGCCGCACCAGATATAATTGCGGTTCCGTGCTGATCATCGTGGAAGACGGGAATCTTCATCGTCTTCTTTAGCGTTTCTTCGATGTAGAAGCACTCCGGCGCTTTGATGTCTTCCAGGTTGATTCCACCAAAAGTGGGCTCAAGCAGCTGGCAGGCCTTAATGATCTCGTCGGGGTTCTTGGTGTCGAGCTCGATATCGAACACATCGATGTCGGCAAATCTTTTGAACAAGACGCCTTTGCCTTCCATTACCGGCTTGCCGGCCAAAGCGCCGATATCGCCGAGTCCAAGCACGGCCGTTCCGTTGGTGACCACAGCCACCAGATTGCCTTTGGCGGTGTACTTGTATGCATCCTGCGGATTTTTTTCGATTTCAAGGCAAGGATCGGCAACGCCCGGCGTGTACGCAAGGCTGAGATCGCGTTGGGTAAGACAAGGTTTCGTGGAAACGACTTCCACCTTACCCGGCCGTGTCCCCTGGTGGTAGTCGAGTGCGTCCTGCTTTGTAATTGCCATAATTTTCTCCAAAGTGACTGAACTTGGGTGCGTGTTCAACAGGCGCGCGGTTACGGCCGTGGCGACTCAGAAACCAAGCAGCGGACAGTAAACTCATTGAGGCAACGCGCTTCCGTGCCAGAGCACGCGAATAGGAGCGGATAGAACGGCTCCTGACTTCGAGCATCGTCTTTCGTGCAGGGGACGACTAGTGTAAGAGTCACAACCACTTGTGAGGCGGGTCACTTTAGAGCAGCGGATGGTGGATCCTGGGTCGTGGATGGCCCAGAGATCGAGATCTATTGAGGAGGATGGGTTGGGGATTCGGGTTCGGGGTCAGCGGCGTAAGACCGGCTCCGCACTATCCCCTGATCAGCAGTCCTACGATGCTGGCGGACATCAGGTTTGCCAGGGTGCCGGCGATCATTGCCTTGAATCCCAATTGCGCCAAATCTTTCCGGCGAGTCGGAGCCAGGCTGCTGAGCCCGCCAATCACGATGCCGATAGAGCCGAAGTTGGCGAAGCCGCAGAGCGCAAACGTCGCGATGGTGAAGGAGCGCGGATCGAGCGACGCCTTCTGGCCGGTGAGCATGGTGTAAGCCACCAGTTCGTTCAGCACCATGCGGGTGCCCAGCAGGTTTCCGATGGAAAGACAGTCGCGCCACGGAATGCCGATCAGCCAAGCCACGGGCGCGAGGATCACGCCGAAGATGCTCTCCAGCTTCGACGGGAACCAGCGAAAGCCATGGGCGGCAAGTAAGTTGTGCGTGCCTCCTAGCAGGCCATCAACCAAGGCGATGATGGCGAGGAATGAGATCAGCATTGCTGCGACATTCAATGCGAGGAAGAGACCATCGGTTGTGCCCTTGGTGGCGGCATCCAGAACGTTACTGGGACGCTCCTCGAATTCCGACACATTGATGTTCACATCGCCGGCGGTCAGGGGCTTTTCGGTTTCCGGCACCAGCATCTTGGCGATTAGGATCGTTCCGGGAGCGGTCATGATCACCGCTCCCAGCAGATGTCGCGCCTCGATGCCCAGCAGAATGTAGGCGCCGAGCATCGCCCCGGATACATGGGCCATGCCGCTGGTCATGATGGTCATCAGCTCAGAGCGCGTAACCTTAGGCAGGAACGGACGAATCGTGAGCGGCGCTTCGGTGATGCCCATGAAGATTGACGCAGCGACATTCAGCGACTCGACACCGCTCGCGCCCATCAAGCGCATCATCACCTTCGCCATCTGCCGGATGATGAATTGCATCACGCCGTAGTAGTACAGAATGGCGAAGAACGCCGCGATGAAGATGATGATGGGTAATACCTGAAACGCAAACACTACGCCAAACTTCGACATCTTGGCGCCAAACTCGCCGAAGACAAATTGCGATCCTGCAAACGAATAGCTCAACAGCTTGTCGACCGCATCACCCGCCGCGGTCATCACGCGAACCCCGAAGCTCACCCGCAGCACTAGCACCGCAAAGACAAATTGGAGCACGAGCCCAACGAGAATCGTACGCGGACGAATTGCCTTGCGGTCAGTGGAGAAGAGGAAACAGAAAAGCAGAATCGCGAGAATACCCAGCACGCCGGTCAGACGCGCCATGAAGGCTCCCGGAACGTCGCAGCAACCTGCATCCCGTCACATGCCGTAGAGGTCGGCATCGGTCAGCTTTCTGGAGCGCCCATTTCGCGCATGATTTGCACGCTGGCGCTGGTACCAATGCGATTGGCGCCGGCATCCACCATTTCGAGCAGGTGAGCCGCAGTGCGAATGCCACCGGCCGCCTTCACCCCGATCGCCAAGCCGACTACCCCGCGCATCAACGCGATGTCTGAGGCGGTCGCACCGGAATCGGCAAGCCCGCTGGAGGTCTTCACGAAGTCAGCTCCAGCTTCGGCTGCCAAAGCGCAAGCCAGAATCTTCTCTTCCGGGCTAAGCAGCGCATTTTCCAGGATGACCTTCAGCAGCCCACCGTGACTGTGGGCCAGATGTCCCAGGCTGCGCATTTCGGTCTGCACCAGTATGCGGTCGCCTGACTTCAGCGCTCCGATGTTCATCACCATATCGAGCTCGTGCGCGCCCTGCCGCAGAGCGTTCTCCGCCTCTACCAGCTTCGTAACCGTTAGCGACGCGCCCAGGGGAAAACCGACGACCGTGCCGACCTTCACTGACGTGCCACGCAGTTGCGCCGCTGCCAAAGCCACGTTCGCAGGGTTAACCATGACCGCATGAAATCCATAGCGGCTGGCCTCCTGGCACAGTGCGATGATCTGGTTGCGGGTAGCGTCCGGCTTGAGAAGGGTGTGCTCGATGAGTTTAGCTGCGCTCTGCCAATCGCTCACAGCAAGAGCGGCCACTCCGGCGACTACAGGAGAGTAAACAGACATAGCCAAGTCAGATTCTATGCCAACTACGATTCCACCACACAAATATCTGGCAGATTACGATAACGCTCAGCAAAGTCAAGCCCATAGCCCACCACGAATTCGTCAGGAACCTCAAAACCAACGTAGTCCCCGGTTAGCGGCTGGATGCGGCGTGAAGTTTTATCCAGCAGCGCGGCAATCTTCAACGATTTGGGCTGATGGGCTTGCAGTAGCCCGCGAAGGTGCGTCAGGGTGACTCCAGTATCGAGAATGTCTTCTACCAGGATGACGTTCTTCCCTGCCATGCCTTGATCGACATCTTTGATCAACCGCACTTCCCCGCTGTGTTCTTTGGAATTGCCGTAACTGGAAACAGCGATGAAGTCGAAACTCACGTCCAGCTTGATCTCGCGTGCCAGGTCGGCCAGAAATACCGTCGCCCCTTTGAGCACGCCGATTAGGACCACCGGCTCATCGGAGAAGTCAGCCGTGATACGTGCGCCGAGTTCAGCTACTTTGGCGGCTATCTGCTGACGCGTGATCAAAACTGTGAGTTTGTCGGCCACAATTTTTGCAAGAACCTCGGACACTTGAGCAACGAATGCTGTCTATGAGTAGCCTACGCGACACGGCAAGCACTATGGCGCCAGCTCTGGTGTCGATGAGGACACGGCATAGACCGGCACATTCCAATCGTTCGTCGGATTAGACTTGCCGCAATCCAGACACCGCGTAGTGGCATACTGCGCGTGGCAATGCGGGCAGATAAAGTGAGTCTCAAAGGTGTCGAACGCCTGCCTGCACTGTCCGCACATCCAGAAGCTGCCCAGCGGCGGCTCCGCCTTGCACCATGGGCAGGCATAACCGTGACGCCGCGGCAGCTTGGCAAAACGCAATAGCAGCAGCGCCTGCTTCAAGCCTCCCCAGCAATTGAACAGGATGAACGCCGAGAGTATCGCAAACCACAGCGAGCCCATCTTCCAGGCTGCAAAAATCAATCCCGCTACGCCGATGAAACCGACGATGGTGGCCACCATCAGGCTGCGCGCGCGTCCCATGAAGAACCACAGCAGGGAGCGCAGAATCTGGCCGCCGTCCAGTGGATAGACCGGCAGAATATTGAAAGCCAGCAAAACGATATCGATGAACAGCACCGCGTGCAGCAGAGCGTCGAGGTTGGGCATGGTCTCGGCCCATCCGGAGACGTTGCTCACTGCCGCCAAGCCCCATAAGACCGGAATCAGGGCGACGTTGACGAGCGGCCCGGCAGCGATGCTCCACAGGGTTGCTCCCGGACGCGGCGGCGGGTCGACGTACGCGACTCCGCCCAAAGGCCACAGCACAATCTGATTCGAATCGCCGCCTACCTGCCGGCAGGCCAGCGCATGTCCAAACTCGTGCATCAGCACGATGACAAAGAGCGCCAGGTATTCCAGAATGTTCCAGCCGACAAAGGTGTATCGTCCGGCTCGGGCGTTGATTTCGAAAACGGCCACCAGAAACCAGGACCAGTGCAGAAATACATCGATGTCCCTAAAGCGGAAGAGACGAATCGATCCTTGGCGGCCAGTGGGCATGAACGAAGTTTATAGCAATTCTCTTTGCAGCTTATTAGATGTCGGAAAACGCTACAGGAATCACAGCCAGGGGGCGCCCCACGAATCCCGCTTGCCTTTACTCTCATCCATTACAAAACCACCATCTTCCAACTCATAAGCAACGTTCAACAGATTCGTAAAAGATTGGAGAACCATGAGCACATTACATACCAGCGCACTGGCAACAACATTCAAAATTGGCGGCGATATGGAAGTAAATCGCCTGGGATACGGCGCAATGCGCTTGACCGGCGAAGGCATCTGGGGCGAGCCCAAAGATCGCGAAGAAGCCAAGCGCGTCATCAAAGCTGCCGTCGAGCAGGGCGTGAACTTTATCGACACGGCAGACTCTTACGGCCCGGCGGTAAGCGAACCGATCATCGGCGAAGCCCTGGGACCGCGTCACAAGGGCGTCATCGTGGCTACCAAGTCGGGGCTCACGCGCCAAGGTCCGAATGAATGGCTGCCGGTGGGACGGCCGGAGTATCTGGTGCAGCAGATCGAGATGAGCTTGCGCTACCTGAAGACTGACACCATCGACCTCTGGCAATTGCACCGCATCGATCCTAAGGTCCCGGTGGAAGAGTCGCTGGAGCCGATCGTGAAACTTCAGAAAGAGGGCAAGATCCGGCACGTTGGCCTTAGCGAAGTGAAACCTCAGGAAATCGATCGCGCCCGCAAAGTAATCAAGATCGTCAGCGTGCAAAACCAGTACAACGTCTCCGACCGGCAGCATGAAGATGCTCTGGAGTATTGCGAGAAGCACGGGCTGGCTTTCATTCCCTGGTTCCCGGTGGCGTCCGGCAAACTGGCACAACCGGGCGGCAAACTGGATGGGATCGCGAAACGCCATGGTGCCACCGTCGCCCAAATCTCTTTGGCGTGGCTGTTGCATCGCAGTCCGGTCATGCTGCCCATCCCCGGCACGTCTTCCGTCAAGCACCTGGAAGAGAACTTGAAGGCTGCACATCTTTCGCTGTCGGACGAAGAAATGAAGGAAATCGAAGCCGCGGCAAAGTAACATCACGCATACGCCGTACGATCAGGGCCGCCCCCGCCGGGCGGCTTTTTCTTTTTGGCCAACCCTCAACCATTGCCGGCCCTCCTCGCACTTAGCACGTAACAAAATGTGTGCTTCGCCAGAACGCACTGCTATCATCGTGCGCGTTCCGGGAACTCTCCATCCGGCCGGGGACTTTCATGACTCGTTGGCTGCGCTGCCTTGTCTTCTCTCTCACGCTTGCGATTTGTCTTACGCCGTTCTCGTCAGCGAAAACCCCGGCGCGCTCGTCCGACTCCGCCGAAGCTCGCACGGAAAAATACTTTGAAAGCGTTCGCGGCAATTCCAACCTGCTGCTGGCCTTTTTGCGGGAGATGCCCAAGGGCGGCGATCTGCACAACCACCTCACCGGTGGGGTCTACGCCGAATCGTTCATTCAGTGGGCAGCCGAAGCCGGCGACTGCGTCGATCCCAAGACTCTGGACTTGAGCGCCGGCCCCTGCAACGATCCCCTGCTGCCGGTTGCCAACGGCTTCTCCGATCCCGGGCTCTATGCCGACATGATCGACGCGTTTTCCATGCGTAACTGGCAGTACTCGGGTCAGTCGGGACACGATCATTTCTTCGACGCCTTCGGCAAGTACTATCAAGCCACGCAAGGCACCACCGGCAAGATGCTGGCCGAAGCCGCCGAGCGCGCCGCTTCGCAACACGAGGTGTATCAGGAGCTGATGTATCCGCCGGCCGGCAGAGAGTTGGACGAGCTGGCTAGGTCTGAAGGGTGGGATGACGATTTTGCCCGCATGCAGCAAAAGCTGATGGCCAGCGGCTTACCGCAAGTTCTGGCCAATGCCAGCCAGCATCTTCGTGCTGCTGAAGCCGAACGCGACGCACTCTTACATTGTGGTACTCCCACAGCCGAGGCTGGTTGCGAGGTCGAGCAACGCTATCTCTATCAGGTGGCGCGCGGCCGGGCCAAAGAGATGGTCTTTGCGGAAATCCTCGCCGGCTTCCTGATGGCCGGCGCAGAGCCTTCTCTGGTCACGCCCGATCCACACATGCTGGGCTTGAATCTGGTGATGCCCGAAGACTGGTATGTGCCGATGAGAGACTTCCCTCTCCACATGCGGATGTTGGATTACCTTCACCGGCGTTATCCCAAAGTAAACATTTCGCTGCACGCGGGGGAACTGGTCGAAGGGTTAGTGCCGCCCGAAGGACTGCGCTTCCACATACGCGATTCGATTGAGATAGGCCACGCCGAACGCATCGGACATGGGGTGGACGTGATGAATGAACGGGATCCTGAGCAACTGCTGGGCGAGATGGCAAAACGCAAGGTGATGGTGGAAATCTGCCTCACCAGCAACGCCGTGATTCTTAGTGTCAGCGGGCCGCAACATCCGCTGAGCGAGTACATCCGCGCCGGAGTTCCGGTCGCGCTGGCTACCGACGATGAAGGGGTGGCGCGCTCTGATATGACGCACGAATATCTGCGTGGCGCTGAAGACCAGAAGCTGAGTTATGTGCGGTTGAAGACGATGGCGCGCACCAGCCTGGAATATGCATTTCTACCGGGCAAAAGTTTGTGGCGCGACGGCCAAACTTTCATTGTCGTCAGCCAGTGCTCGAAAGATGTTTCGAATGCAAAGCCACCGTCGACCCAGTGCCAGACGTTCCTTGACACCAGCGAGAAAGCGCGACTCCAGTGGAAGCTCGAGCAGCAGTTCCGTGGATTCGAAGCGCGGCAGTGGGCCTTGACTGGCCGCGCACCAACTGCAGGGCAGTAACGCTTGGCGGGGATCCCGGTTATTTCAATGCCCCGTCGCCTTGGGCGTTTCTTCCGTCTTGGTCGCAGCGCCCGGCGCGAACTCTTCCCCGCTCTGTACCCACGCCGTATACCACAGGTCGCGCAACATCCCGGCTCCGGCGGCGAGGCGCTGGCGAATAAACTCACGCGACGCGGCCGTGCCTGCGCCATCAAACCCACCTTCCTTCTCCAGTTGATAGGCGGTTTCCACCAGCTGATGCGAGTCGCGCAGATATTGCAGGTAATCCTGAAAAGGATTGGGCAACAACTTCGCTTGTGTGGGCACAAGGTCGGCGAACTGAAGTTGAGCAAAGTTGTCTTTGACGAAAATGCCTTCCATCTTCCAATGGACCGTGTTCGCGGTCGTAAACTTCCTGGGATTCGGACCCACCCATCCGTTGTGTTGAATCGTGGTGTGCAGCGGGTTCGAGCCGTCGCCAACATAATGACCCAGCCATCCGGCGTAGAAGATCGCATTGGCCTCGGCGAACTCCGGACTGCGGTGGTCGCGCAGGGCGCGCCGGTATTCGCGAAACGCGACGATCAGGCGCTCGTAAACTTCGATGGTGATGTAGGGCTGCAATCCCACATGCTCCGGCAGCAGGTCGTCAGGATGCCCGGGCGTCTCCTCGCGGCGGGCGTTTAAAGCGCGATAGAAACTGTAGCGATCGGGCGGAAGCGTCATGCCCTCGATGGTTTCCAGATTGATGAAGTGATCTGGCTCTTGCGAACGCTTCAGCGCCAGCTCGGAAGTCTCGCGCCAGCGGTCAGGCTCCGGAGCAAGATACGCCAGCTGCGGCCCTGCATTACGCAGGAATGCCGGCACATCAGACGGCAACTTTTCAGCGGCAACGCGATTGATGGCGCTGTGGCCTTCGTTGCCCCAAGGCCACGCTGGAGATAAAAGAAACAGACAGGTCAGAAGAAGGAGCGCAGGGCGAAACAGGGGACGTGTCATCTGGATCACATACCGTTCTTCCCGAGTTTAATCGCTGCGCCCTGTTTCCGCCGCCAACCACGAACTCAGGCTGCGGCTGCCGCCCGTTCTTGGCGCCGCGCCCGGTAGCGTCCCAGGGGAATAACGACCATCAAAGCCAGAACCGCGGCCCCGAAAGCGACGAACGCAGGCCACTTGAAATCGTGGGTGTAGTCCACCAGCAAGCCTGCCAGGGGCGGTCCCACAATGCAGGCGGCGCCGAAGCCGGTGAAGAGAATACCCAGCAGCTCACCCAATCCTTCTACGCCGAAGATAGCGGCAGCCACCGCCGGCGCCATTGCCGCGATGCCGCCATAGCCCACTCCCATCACCAGCCCAAACACAATCAGCATGGAATACACGTGCGCCATCAGCCACACCGCCATGCCGATCAGCAGGATGGTGTACGCGACCTGGTACATCCGCATCAGACCAAAGCGGGGCGCCAGCGCATTCAGGCCAAGACGTCCCACCACACTCGACGCGCCGATGTAGCCGATTACCGCCGCGCCCGCCACTGTACTAACCCCGATGTCCGTCGCGTAGGCGGGAATAAAGACGAGCGGCACATACACCGCTATGCCCGCCAGCAGGAGACTGACATACAGGAACCCGAAAGCAGGGGTGAAAAGTTTGTGTTTGATGGCGGCGTCTTTCTCGTCGGCGGGGACTGGTGGGCGAACCAGCATGGCGGCGGCGAGAAGCAGCAGCACCCCGGCAGAAATCCCAAATACATCGAACGCCGTGCGCCAGCCGTAACGCTCAATCAGCATGGCCGACAAGGGGGCGGCCACCAGGGTTCCGCAGCCAATGCCGCTGATGGCGATGCCGAGCGCGATATCGCGCTTCGCCTTGAACCACTCGCCCACCGCCGAAACGCAGGGAATGTAGATGCAGGCGGCCGAGGCTCCCAACCCCCCGCCGTAGGTCAGCAGGACGAGTGGAAAAGTATGCACCCGCGCCGTCAGCATCAGGGAGACGCCCATCAGTACCGCGCCTGCGGCTACTACTGGCCGGGGTCCATACCGGTCAGCCAGTTCTCCGGTGAAGGGAGCCAGAAAAAACGTGAGCCCCGCAATCACGGAAAACAGAACGGACATAAGCGCATGGCTGACGTGAAACTCCAGCGCCATGGGCCGCAGAAAAACGCCAAAAGTGTAGGTTATGCCGAAGCTGACGAAGGCGCCGATGAACGCGGCGGCAACGATAATCCAGGCCCGGGGCGAATCAATTTGAAAATTGGAGTGGTCGGCCATACAAGGGCACAGCTATGGATCGAGAGCATATCCAGAAAGCCAGCGCGTGCCAAGTGAAATGAAGGCGTAAAGGTGAGTTGTGCCGCCAGCGATTGCGGGCGGCAACTCTGAGGTCGCAGTTACGTGCGGAAATTACACGCGCGCCAGATGTACTCCAAACCACTTCTTGCGGTCGGTCCAGGTCTGTTCCAAGGTAAAGCCGCTTTCGTGCAGGATGGACTCAATCATCGCGTCCGTGTACTTGTAGCTGTTCTCGGTGTGGATGCGCTCGCCTTCCGTGAATGAAACATCCATATCGAGCGCCGGAATAAAAGCAGACTGCTCCTTCAGGCTCTCGAGAAAAATTTCCATGCGTGAGCAACGCCGGCTCCAGGTGGCGATGTGGCGGAAAGCATCCAGGTCGAAATCAGCATCGAGCTCGCGATTCACGCGAGCAAGAACATTCTTGTTGAAGCTGGCGGTCACGCCTTGCGCATCATCGTACGCCGGCACGAGGATTTTCGGACTCTTTGCAAAATCGGCGCCCAGCAACAGTGCGTCGCCAGAGCGCAGGGTGCGGCGGATGCGTCGCAGAATACGAATTGCCTCTGGCGGCTCGAAGTTCCCAATGCTCGATCCGATGTACAGCACCAGCTTGCGCCCGGTGATACGGCTCAGAGCCGGCACGCCGCCGGTGTAATCGGCGACCACCGGATTGACCCGCAAGGTTGGGAATTGTTGCCCCATCTGGCGCACCGCCTCTTCCAACGCCGAGGGCGAAACGTCAATCGGATAAAACAACGCGCGAGCCTGCTTTTGCAGCAGCTCTTCAATCAAGATGCAGGTTTTCGTGGCGGTGCCTGCGCCCAACTCCACCAGGGTCAGCGCTGGGCCGGCCTGCTCCAGAATCTCGCCGGCATAGTTCTCGAGGATTGCTCGCTCGGTCCGGGTCAGGTAGTACTCAGGCAATTCGGTAATCTGCTCGAAGATCTGCGAGCCCACTTCGTCATAAAACAGCTTGGACGGCAGGCGCTTAGGCATCGTCGACAGCCCCTCCCACACATCGAGGGCGATTGCCGAGGTTGTCTGTAGTTGTAATTGCTTGCTAGTTGCCATTCGCCAACCGGACTCCCATGAATTGCCACCGCGCATGGGGCGGGAAGAAGTTGCGGTAGGTTGACCGGATGTGCGATTGCGGGGTAGCACTGGAACCGCCGCGCAGCACCATCTGGTTGCACATGAACTTGCCGTTGTACTCACCTACCGCGCCGGCAGCAGGCTTGAATCCGGGGTACGAAATGTAAGCGCTGGACGTCCACTCCCACACGTCGCCAAACATCTGCGTCAGCGGCTGAGCGCCGGGCGCAGGCGCAGGCTCGGGATGAAGAGCGCCAGACTCAAGGAAGTTGCCTTCGATCGGATACGACCGCGCTGCCACTTCCCACTCGAATTCACTAGGCAGGCGCGCGCCGCTCCAACGCGCAAAAGCGTCGGCCTCGTAGAAACTGATGTGGCAAACCGGCTCGTCCAATTGCACCGGCTGCATTCCTTCGATGGTGTAGTTCCACCACCCGCTGTCACGCTGTTCCCAGTACAGAGGCGAGGACCACTGTTGGACGCGCACCGTATCCCATCCGTCCGAAAGCCACAGATTCGGCGTGGCGTATCCGCCATCCCGCATGAACTCCAGATACTCGCCGTTGGTCACCAGTCGCGACGCCAGCCGGTACGGCTCCAAGTAAACGTTGTGACGCGGACCTTCGTTGTCGAAGGCAAACTCGGCGCCCTCGAAGCCTACCGCATAAACTCCCTCGGAAAAACTCTGCCACCGCAAAGGCTGAACCGCCGCTCTCGGCGTGCGCGAACTGTCCACACTCGCGCGATACGCTGGCCGCAAAGGATTCGCCCACAGGCCATTCTTCAAGTCGGTGACGATCAGTTCCTGGTGCTGCTGCTCATGATTGATACCCAGCGTGATCAACTCGCTCGCCTCGGGCGCAGGGTCGGTCATCAGCAGATGAACCATGGCCTCGTCGACGTAAATCCGGTAAGCGTGAACCTCGTCGAGAGTAGGACGCGAGAGGATGTGCCGCAGATCACGCCGTGGCCGGTCGCCCACAGCGTTGTAGTACGAATTGAAAAGATTGCGGAAGGCCGGATGAAAGGGTCGAAAATCATCCAGGTACTGCGACAGCACGAATGTCTCGAAGAACCAGGTCGTGTGCGCCAGGTGCCACTTGGCGGGGCTGGCGTCCGGCATGGGCTGGAGAGCGTGATCTTCCACTCCGAGCGGAGTGCAGATTCGCATCGAGGTCTCGCGCATTCGCATGTAGCGGTCCAGCAGAGACAATCCATGCGAGTCCTGCGCCGGCTTCGGGCTAGGTAGTGCAACATCGATGCTGTTCATGACTGGCTGCGACATAAGATTCCATTTAGATGCCGTAAACGGCGTGTAGGGCTACGACGAATACTGGTTTTTCGCCGTCACGCTCAACCGACTCAGGAAAAGATGCGCCAGGGAGAAGAAAGGTACAAATTTTCGGACGGCGGTTCAATTACTCTGCGATGTTCACCGAAGCAGCTGATTTGGCAATGGGTTTGTCGGCCGAGATAGAAGGTTCGCGATAAAGACCGCGAATATCGTTCCAGCGGACGGTAAGCACTTCGACGCCCATCCGGATCCCATCACGCAGCGGGCTGATCTTCGAGCGATGATCGTGCGCCCACTCCACTGGAACCTCCGTTGTACGCAGCTTGAACTTGTCAGCCAGGAAGAGCAGCTCAGGATCGAAGCCCCAGCGTTCAATGCGCTGCCGGATAAACACCGTTTGCGCTGCCTCACGAGTGAAGGCCTTGAACCCGCATTGGGTGTCGCGATACTTCAAGCCCAGCACCATGCGGAGAGCCAGATTGAACAATCGCCCGTAGAGTTGGCGATACCAGGGCTGGCGCTCGGTCTGCAATTCTGCTTGCAGCCATCGCGATCCGATAGCCACATCCGCGCCTTGCTGAATGGCCGCAAAAAGCTTGCCGGCTTCGTAAATTGGAGACGACAGATCGGCGTCGGTAAACAAAATCACGTCGCCGTGCGCCTCCAGCATCCCGTGCCGCACGCTGTAACCCTTGCCGCGGTTACCGGGATTGTTCAGCAGACGGATATCCGGATTGAGAGCTGCAATGCGGTTGACGACCTCAGCCGTGTTATCGCTTGAGCCATCGTTGACCACAATGATTTCGCTGTGCAGGTTCTGACGCCGGACGTAGTCGAGAATCTTCGGCAGCGACACGGTCAGCCGCTCGCTCTCGTTGTACGCCGGAACTATGAAGGTATAAAGCAAGTCCGTCATCAGGAGCTTAGACGCACACACATTGTAAGACAGTTGTAAGCTAGTCAACATCGGGAAATGAAATGTTTTCTCGGGCGGAGCGGAGCGGCCGGGAGTCTGCACTTGCGGCGCGTGCGCGCCGGGGATTAGCCTTCCCATAGCCACTCTCATGCGCATAGTTTATTGCCTGGTTATTGCACTATTGGTTCCCTCGCTGGCCACAGCCGCTTCCAAGCCCCATGTTGTTGCCTTAGGAAAGTCGCTGAACGTCAAGTTGTTTATCGGATCGGCGGAAGATAAGACGGTGGACATCAGGATTCGTCCGTTATACGTGGACAGCAAGCTGAAGGAATTCACCACCGGCGACTCCCACGACGTGACCGACCACGAGTTCGTGGTGCAACGCGTTTTTCGCATCAATGACACGCTGCCCGACGACACCCGGAAGTGTCCAAAATGGATGTGGCAGCGCGGCGGATGGCTGCTGGTGAATCGCGTGTCGGGTAAGATTGTGCCCATCAAGCTTTTTGATTTCGATCCGTATTACTCGGAAGTAAGCTGGTATCGCGACTATGCTGCCTATTGTGGCGTGTCCTCCAGTGGCGAGCGCGTGATCGCCGTGGTTACGGAGATTGGCGGGAAAAAGGCGCTGTTCCGCAAAGACATAGCGAAGAACAGTTTTGCAGACGATTTCGAAAGTACCTGTTCAGCACCGCATTGGGATCGGCGACCGGCGCGCGTAACATTTCTGCCCAAGGGCGGGGATAAGTTTACGGTAAACGTGAGCGGACGCTTCGCCGACCAGGCATCAGAAAATGACACGGACGAACCATAGCCGCCGGGGATTGAGGATCGTTTGAAAACTTTCGACGAGCTGCTGCGCGACGCCGAAATAGCCCACGGGCATTTGTGCGCCGGCCAGGTCCTGGGTGTTCGGCTGGCGATGCGCGGCCTCGCATTGTTGGGTATTGACGATCCCCGCGGCAAAGACCGCAAGCGGCTTATCACCTTCGTCGAGATCGATCGCTGCGCCACGGATGCGGTAGGCGTCGTGACCGGCTGCCGCCTGGGCAAGCGCGCGCTTAAGTTTCGCGACTGGGGCAAGGTCGCCGCGACCTTCATCGATCTGGAGTCTGGGCGAGCAATCCGGGTCTGCGCCAAGGAAAGCTCTAAGACGATGGCGCGGCAGCTGCATCCCGAGATTGAGAACAAGAATCAGCAGCAGATGCTGGCTTACCGTGAAATGTCGAACGAAGACTTGTTCAGCGAGCAGTGGGTCAAAGTATCGCTGCCCCCTGAGGAGTTGCCGGGTTACAAGGGCGAGCGCATGGTGTGCGCCCGCTGCGGCGAAGGAATCAACTTCCAGCGTGAGGTGCGGCGCGGCGGCGAGATCCTATGTCGGGGCTGTGCGGGAGGGCGCTACTACGAAGAAGTCTCTTAGGGCAGTCAAGGTCTGGCATCGATAGACTCCCTGCTAAACCTTGGTCGCCAGCGCATGTTCAGCCACGTGCGCCACGCGGATCATAGTCGCCTCATCGAAATGTTTGCCCAGAATCTGCATCCCGATCGGTAGTCCCTCTTTACTTTTCCCACATGGAATCGAAATTCCCGGAATGCCCGCAAGATCTGCCGTCACCGTGTAGATGTCAGCCAGGTACATCGCCAACGGATCGTCGGCCTTCTCGCCCAGCTTGAACGCCGGAGTCGGCGTCGTGGGCGTAACAATGACATCCACCGTCGCGAAAGCCTGATCGAAGTCGCGCGCCAGCAAGCTGCGCACCCGCTGCGCTTTCAGATAATACGCATCGTAATACCCTGCGCTCAGAACATAGGTTCCCAGCATGATGCGACGCTTTACCTCCGGGCCAAAACCGGCGTCCCGCGTCCGGCGATACATGTCGGCCAGCGTCTTCCCTTCCCTCGCACGCAGTCCATAACGGACGCCATCATAACGAGCCAAATTAGACGACGCTTCCGCGGTCGCGACTACGTAATACGTCGGGATGGCGTATTGCGTGTGCGGCAGCGAAATGGGAACAATTTCGGCTCCCGCTTTCGCAAGCTCCTGGATACCGATCTCGACGGCGGCGCGTACCTCGGCATCGAGTCCCTCGCCAAAATATTCCGCGGGAACGCCGATTTTCATGCCGGTCACCGGACGTCCGATCTGCTCACAGTAATTCGGCACCGGAACATCAGCCGTCGTCGAGTCCAGCGGGTCGCGGCCGGCGATAGCCTGCAACATCAATGCCGCATCGTTCACCGTTTTGCCAAACGGACCGGGATGGTCGAGTGAGGACGCGAATGCAATCAGGCCGTAGCGCGAAACGCGTCCGTAAGTCGGCATCAGCCCAACCACTCCACAAAATGCTGCCGGCTGGCGAATCGAGCCGCCTGTGTCGGAGCCTAGCGACGCCACCGCAGTACCGGCGGCGACCACCGCTGCTGAGCCGCCCGACGAGCCGCCCGGCACGCGCGAATGATCGCGAGGATTGTGTACTGGATGGAAGCCGGAATTCTCATTGGACGAGCCCATCGCAAACTCATCGCAATTGGTCTTGCCCAACACAAGCGCGCCCGCATCTTCCAATCGGCTCACGACCGTCGCGTCATAGGGCGAAACAAATTCGGCCAGTATTTTCGAGCCGGCCGTGGTCACGACATCCTTCGTGCAGAACACGTCTTTGATGGCGACGGGCACTCCGGCCAACGGCGGAAGGGCATCGCCTTTGTCCGCCAGCGCGTCGATGCGCTCGGCCTGGCGGTAGGCGCGGTCCTTGCTGAGCGCGAGATACGCTCCAATCGCATCATCTTCAGCAGAAATCTTTTTGTAGAAGGCGTCGACCAGGGCAGCAGCGGTCGTCTGCCTCTCCAACACCGCAGTGCGAGTCGAATCAACCGTGAGCAGATCAATATTCATGTCTACCGTTCGATCACCTTGGGAACTTTGAAAAAGATGCCGTCCGATTCAGGGGCATTCCGCAACGCCTCTTCGCGAGGAAGGCAGGGGCGCAGTTCGTCCGCACGCATGGCATAGGAAAAACCGTTGGCGTCTTTGCGCTCGACGTACCGGTCGGCGACCTGCGCCATCGGCTCAACGTTGCTGGTGTCCAGCTGATTCAGGCGATCGATGTATCCCAGGATGGAGTTGAGATCCTTCAACATGCGCGCGCGCTCCTCGGCCGTGAGATCGAGGTGCGCGAGATCGGCGACATAGGCAACATCTTTTTCGGTAACCATAGGATTTGAGAATGCCCTCGGGATCAACGTTCCGGCTGATTCATCATGACAAAGTCAATGCTCTTCACCGGTTCCGAGCTGAGCTGATTCAGCGACGCCAGATACTGCCCGCTGAAACTTTGCAATTGCTGCCGCCACGCCTTATCGGGGACCGCGACCGTGAGTACACCATCGGCAAATCCGACGGCATTGGTTCGCTCCGCGGTCTTGCCTCCACAAGCCAGCGGCCACGCCAGCAGGGGGGCGTTCTTGCCTTCGCGGCGCAGTGTGTCAGTGAAAATCTTTCGCAGAGTTGGACGGGCATGCTGCATGGCGAGCTTCGATTCTAGCACCGGAAAATTACCGTCGGGTCCGGCTCATCCCGCTTCACGACGGCTCTGGAAATTTGTGGCGCACAAACTCCAGCGCCTCTTCCCTGCTGTGCAGCGAACCTTCCAACTGCGCATCTTCAATGGTCGACAAGATTTCGCGAAACTGCGGACCCGGCTTGTATCCCAGATCGATCAGGTCCTTGCCAGTCAGCAGCGGGGTCGGCCTGATCTCTTCTTCGGAGCTGTGCTGCAAACGCTCGCGAACGAAACTGTAGAGCGACAAATCGGCGTGACTGCTAAGGCAATCGATACGATGCAGTTCCATGTGCTCCTCGAACTTTGGCAGCCGCATGAAGCGTTTAAGGGTTGACTCCTTCATCCGCTCCACATCGCCGAACCGCATGTGATTCGCCACCAGCGCGGCGATCTGCTTCGTCTCCTCATTGGAAAAGTGCAAGCGGTGACAGATCTCCTCGGCCATGCGCACGCCAACCTCGACGTGTCCGTCAAAGCGAATACGATCGGGCGCCACACGAAATGTCGGCGGCTTGCCTACGTCGTGAAGCAGCGCTCCCCAAGCCAGCGTCCGCGGACTATGCGGCGGCAGTTTCTCCAACAGGAGCATGGTGTGGACCCACACATCGCCCTCGGGATGGTATTGCGGAGGCTGCTCCACGCCGTGCATCCGCGAAATCTCAGGCAGCACTTGCTGAAGTAAGCCGGAGCTGTCCAGTAACTCGAATGCCTTTCGCGCACTGCCTTCGGTAAGCATTTTGGTCAGCTCGTCGCGAACTCGTTCTTTGCTGACCTGGTGGATGAGCGGAGCCAGCCGCTGCATGGCGGCGAACGTATCGGGGTCGATCGCGTAGTGAAAACGGGCCGCGAAACGCACGGCGCGCAGCATGCGCAGCTTGTCTTCCTGAAAGCGGCGCTCCGGATCGCCTATCGCGCGTACAACTCCCGCCTTCAGATCGTCGCGGCCACCCACAAAGTCCAGCACACGCTCGTCGTCGAGCGGATCCATCAGCAGACCGTTGATGGTGAAGTCGCGCCGCTGGACGTCTTCCTTCGGATCAGTGGAGTAGCGCACCTGGTCGGGATGCCGGCCATCGGAGTAGGCGCCATCATTGCGAAAGGTCGCAACCTCAACGTAGTGTGGGTGGTCCGTGGGGGTTGGCGGGAGGGGCTCGTCATCGGGTGCAGGCACCAGCACAACGCCGAACTGCGCTCCCACGGCGTAGGTCTCCGGAAAGATCCTCATGACCTGTGGCGGCGTGGCGTCGGTGGCAACGTCGTAATCGGCGGGCGTGAGGCCAAGCAGCATGTCGCGCACGCAGCCTCCGGCAAAGTAAGCCTGGAAGCCTTGCTGGCGCAGCTGACGAACGATGTTGGTGGCGTGCTGCCTCATCCGGATTCGATGATAACGCGTTGCCGCCTCTACAATAGTTCCGTGAGCGACGTTTTCATCCTCGGCATCGAAAGCTCCTGCGACGAGACTGCAGCGGCAGTGGTCCGCGCGGGCGAGGAAGTGGTGTCGAGTGTGGTGTACTCGCAGATCGCAACCCACCAGCCCTACGGCGGAGTCGTGCCCGAGCTGGCATCGCGGGAACACCTGCGCGCCATCGCTCCCGTGGTCCGCAAAGCATTGGAAGACGCTGGCCAGAGCTATGAAACGATCGACGCGCTGGCCGTCACCAAGGGCCCTGGGCTGGCCGGTGCACTGCTTGTCGGCCTCAGCTATGCCAAGGCGCTGGCTTACGCGACGGACAAGCCGCTGATCGGCGTCAATCATCTCGAAGGCCACATTCACGCGGTGCTGTTGCAGGAGCGGCAGAACGGCCATCACGATTTGGAGTTTCCGGTGCTAGCTCTGGTGGTGAGCGGTGGACACACGCACCTGTTTCTGGCCGAAAGAAAGGCTGCTGGCTGGACATACCACGATGTGGGACACACCCGCGACGACGCTGCCGGCGAGGCCTTCGACAAGGTGGCCAAGCTGCTGGAACTTGGCTATCCCGGCGGGCCGATCATCGACTTCCTGGCGCGGCATGGGAATCCGCAGGCAGTGAAGTTTCCGTTCGCGCGGATCAAACATCGCGACCGTAATCCGCAGAACCGGTATCCAGAAGGCGAACAGCGCGTGGATTTTTCCTACAGCGGCATCAAGACTGCGGTTCTGCGTTATACGGAAACGCACAACTTGCGCGAGAGCATTGCGCGAAGGAAAGCCTTCTTGCGCGGGATGACTATGCCGGCACCGGGGGATGTGTTGGCAGCCTGCGATCCGCAGACCCTTGACCTGGTGGCGTCGTTTCAGCGAGCTGTAGTGAATGATCTTACTAGTAAGACGCTGACGGCCGCAGAAGAGCACAACGCCGCAACCATACTGGTGACCGGCGGAGTAGCGGCGAACTCGGAGTTGCGGGCGACGTTTGAGCGGCGCGGACAAGAAGACGGATTGCCGGTGTACTTCCCTTCGCGCCAGCTCTCCACCGACAATGCGGCCATGATCGCAGCAGCGGCCTACCCGCGGTTCCTGGCCGGAGAGTTTGCCGAGGCGGAGTTGTCGGCAGACGCAGGGCTGCGCCTCCGATGAAAGATTCCGCAGCGACGTCGAATTAACAATTCCGCGCACACCTCTGCGCTCGCCTGCGATACGCAGGCGCGTCAACCTAACTACTTACTCTTCTTCGGTAGGGATCTTGGATTCGATATCCATGTCGCGGAACTCGCTCGATTCGAAGATTTCGCGGCACTCCAGGCACTCCACGTACTCCGCGTCTTCGTCTCGAGAGACTACCTGGACTCGGGGATGCCGACACTGGTTGTCCATCGCGTCGCTCTGAGGATAGTTGTGGGTTGTGTTCACCGGCTGGCCAACATTCATAAAATAAGTCGCCCCAAACCTCAACAACCAACACCAATTGTCGGGTATTTTAGACTGGGGTTATCGATTGTCAAGCATTTCTCATGTTAATTTCGTGGGGACCTTGCCCGGCAGTAGTCCCAGATTCCTAACACCGTACGTCTAATGCAAAATTGCGGTTGAAATTGACATTTTTTCGGGATGGCCTGAATGGTGCGAATGGGTGCTCCGTCTTAGTTTCCCTGCATCTGCTCCGGGGCCTTTGCAGTAGTTAAACAACGCTGTTTCATAAGGTAGCGGGCCGTCCAGGCAACTACAGCTACTCTGCTTGCATCAAACTGTGCATCGAGACGGGTACATAACATTGACAACTGCGAAAAAGATCCTGGCAAACGGAATCTCGGAGCACGAAGCCATCGACCGCGCCAAACAGGGCGATGCCGAGTGTTTCGAAGCTCTGTATGGCTTGCACAAGCGGCGGGTATATTCACTTTGCCTGCGCATGGTGGGCAACACAGCGGAAGCAGAGGACCTGACGCAAGAGGCCTTTCTGCAACTCTATCGCAAGATAGCGACCTTCCGCGGTGAATCGGCCTTCTCGACTTGGCTCCATCGCCTGTCGGTTAACGTGGTGCTGATGCATCTGCGCAAGAAGGGGCTGCCCGAGGTTTCGCTGGAGGAAACCATGGAGCCGCAGCAGGAAGATGGACCGAAAAAAGATATCGGAACGCGTGACAACACTCTGGCTGGCTCTATCGATCGGGTAAATCTGGAGCGGGCCGTGGAAAGCCTTCCGCCCGGATATCGAATCATATTTGTGTTGCACGACGTCGAAGGCTATGAGCATAACGAGATAGCCGAAATGATGGGTTGCTCGATCGGCAACAGTAAGTCACAGTTGCACAAGGCGCGCATGAAACTGCGTGACCTTTTGAAGTTAAGCAAAGCAGAGAAAGCCGCCAGACGCTAGACAGAGCGGTCGCCTCGTAGGAAAGGGCGGGAAGCAAGCAGCGGACACCGTGAGAACAGAGCCGCAGACGATTCCCGGGGAGAGAGACAAATGACGTGTGCGGAGTTTCAAAAAGCACTGCCGGATATTATCGATGGCGGTGGAACCGAAGAAGAGAAGCGGCATCTGGAAAGCTGTTCCGTGTGTTCGGACTTAGTGGCTGACCTTCGCTATATTGCCGAGTGTGCCAAGCTGCTGGTGCCTATGCAGGATCCCAGCCCCCGGGTATGGAACAACATCGAGAAGTCTCTGGAGCAGGAGGGTGTGACGAAGCCGACCAGACGTACGGTCTAGAAGGAGATCACTCGTTCAGAGCGCGGCAAGTCATGCCAGCTCTGCCTTCATCGACGGTCTTACCAGTCAACCGCCGCCCGATATCTCCTAATTCCTGGTGAGTGCCAGCCTCCCAATGCTGTTCTGAGTTCATACCTTCTACTCACCTGCGTCGGTACTCTCTTAATCCGGCGTCACTTTGCGCCATCCCCACTTAGCTTCGCCGCCGGCGCGACAGGCTTCTATAATGTATTTAGCTGACTCGATCTGAGCGGGAAAGCCTTTCGGCCGTCTTGCCAGTTCGGGCGCCGCGACTGTTGTCCTGAGGAAGATTCATGTCAACACTTGCTGCTTCGGTCCGCGACCATTCCGTCGATATTTCCCTCCAATTGCTGGATGCTATCGCCGCCGACTATCCGCGGCGCGATTTCGCCGTCCGACTGTGGAACGGTGAGTTCTGGGGCGACCCGGAACATCCCCGCTTCACACTCCTATTGAAACATCCCGGTTCGCTACGCAAGATGCTGCTGGGCGCCAACGAACTTACGCTGGGCGAAGCCTACGTGCATGACGATTTCGATGTTGCCGGAAATTTGGAAGCTGGCTTCGACTTCGCCGACTACCTGGTGGCTCATGAGTTGGAGTTGACTGACAAGTTACGGCTGGCCGGCTTATTGCTCCGGCTGCCGCACAACAACCACGGTAACGACGGCAACGGCCTGCATCTGCACGGCAAGGTGCACTCTAAGCATCGCGACCGGGAAGCCGTCACCTATCACTACGATCTCTCCAACAACTTTTACCAGCTGTGGCTCGATAAGCGCATGGTGTACTCATGCGCGTATTTCGTTACTGGTATTGAAAACATCGACACAGCACAAACTCAGAAGCTCGATTACATCTGCCGCAAGCTGCGGCTGCGCAAAGGTGAGCGCCTGCTCGACGTGGGTTGCGGCTGGGGAGGTTTAGTTCTTCATGCCGTGAAGCACTTCGGGGTGCATGCTCTGGGAGTCACGCTTAGCGAACGCCAGGCCGAGTTGGCCAAAAAGCGAATCCAGGAAGCTGGCCTCAAGGATCGTTGCGAGGTACAGGTTTGCGACTATCGTGATCTGCACGCTCCCGAGGCTTACGACAAAATTGTCAGCGTCGGAATGTTCGAGCATGTGGGAGAGTCGCACCTGCCGGAATACTTCCAACAAACCTGGAAGCTGCTGCGCCGGGGCGGAGTCTTTCTAAACCACGGCATCGCCGCCTCGGCTATCTTTCGCCGCAGGGGGCCTTCCTTCATCGACAAGTACGTTTTTCCAGACGGCGGGTTAGCTCCGATTGGTGAGACAGCGCGGGCGGCTGAAGCTTGCGGATTCGAAGTGCGCGACGTCGAGAGCCTGCGCGAACACTATGCGCGAACGCTGCGCCTCTGGGTGCGGCGGCTGGAATCCCGCTACGACGACGCCCTCCGCATTGTGAACGAAACCACCTATCGTACTTGGCGAATTTACATGGCCGGCAGCGCGCACGCTTTCGCCACCGGGCGGGTGAATCTTTACCAGGTCCTGTTCAGCAAGCCGGACAACGGCCAAACGTTCCTGCCCCTTACCCGCACCGATTGGTATACCTGAAGCCAGGTGCGGGCCTTTGCCGCCGATCTATATTGCTTGCCCGCAGTGATTGGAAAATGGAGGCCCTGGGCAGAGTCGAACTGCCGACCAACGGTTTAGGAAACCGCTGCTCTATCCATCTGAGCTACAGGGCCATTGCGAAAAACTCTTGGCAGCGCTTTCAGTTTATCGCAACCCTCGGTCTTTCAATCGAGAGCGGTTGCGACGGCAGCCGCGGAAAACTGCTCTTTTCGAACAGCATCGTTCGCGGCTGGTTGTTGAATCCCGCGGATCGCTATTGCTGACCAATGTCAGGCAAGGTCAGATGAAATCGACGGACCGTCAAGCCATGTGTGCTGCGACGAACAACGCCACGCCGCACCGCCAGGCCCTTGGCGTCTCATACGGACTGGAGTCGGCGCCGGCTTCGCAGGCAGCCGAGGGGCATCCGTTGTATAGAACAAGTATTGCAGGCAATATCCACCTTCAGATCTGCGCATTTCTGCTCGAACTGCCCCATGCGATCTGCTCCCCCCGCACACGTTCATCTCGCCTACTTTCGGGTTTAGCCCGTACAATCGAAATTCCCTTGACGCGAGGTCGGACGGTTGGCTTCCCAAAATATGCAGATGTCTCCCGACGACATGGTTCTCAGCCTGCCCGAGCAGAAACACCTGCCGAAAGGCCGGGTGGCGCGCTTCTTCTCGAACGTCGATCTGTCGACGCCATCGCGTACGCCGGACAAGACGTATCCCTGGTACCTGGTGCTGTGGTTGACCGGCGTCGACTACTTCTCGACCTTGGGATATCAGCCTGGCATTGCGCTCTTGGCTGCCGGTGCGTTGGCGGTCCCCGCAACAGCCGTGCTGATTGCGGTAACCCTCCTGGGCGCCGTGCCTATCTACGCAGCCGTGGCCAAGCGTTCTTACGCCGGACAGGGTTCTATTGCGCTGCTGGAAAACCTGCTCTCCGGCTGGACGGGCAAAATCTTCGTGCTCGTGCTGCTGGGGTTTGCGCTGACCGACTTCGTCATCACCATGACGCTGTCTGCCGCCGACGCCGCGCGACATGCGATTGCGAATCCTTATCTCCACCCATTTGCCGGCGACTCGCACATTCGACTCACCCTGGGTTTGCTGCTGCTGCTGGCCATCGTGTTTCTCGCGGGATTTCGCGAAGCTATACGGGTTGCCGATTTCGTGGCAGTTCCCTATCTCGTCCTGAACTTTATTGTGCTGCTGTGGTGTGTCGGCAGAATTATTTTCCACCCTGAACTGTTGTCCAACTGGCATGGCGCCCTGCATGCCAAGGGAGACTGGACGGCCATCTTCATCGCCTCGGCCTATATCTTCCCGAAACTTGCTCTCGGGCTCAGCGGATTTGAAACCGGCGTTTCCGTGATGCCGCTGGTCTCCGGGGCCGAGCCAGGCAAGAAAGAAGAGACCATAAAGGGGAGAATCCTGGCGACGCGCAAATTGCTGGTTACGGCGGCTGCGATCATGAGCGTACTGCTGCTCCTCTCCAGCTTTGTAGCCGCGGTGCTGATTCCGGAGAGCGCTTATCAGGTGGGCGGCGCAGCTGACGGACGCGCGATCGCCTACCTCGCGCACCTGTATCTGGGCAATATTTTTGGGACGGTCTACGACGTCTCCACCATCCTGATTTTGTGGTTCGCCGGAGCGTCCGCCATGGCCGGTCTGCTGAACCTGATTCCCCGCTACCTGCCCCGCTATGGGATGGCGCCCGAGTGGGTCGCGTATCAGCGCCCGCTGGTGCTGGCGTTGCTGGCTATCAATACGGTGGTGACGCTGGCATTCCGCGCCTCGGTCAACGCGCAAGGAGGCGCCTATGCTACGGGCGTCCTGGTGTTGATGCTGTCGGCGGCGATCGCAGTGACCATCTCGATATGGCGCGAGTCCACCTTCCGGCAGCCCAAAGCCAAGCTGCTGTCGTTCTATTACCTGCTGGTCAGCCTGGTGTTTTTGTACACGGTGGTGATCAACATCAAGTTGCGTCCCGACGGCGCCATCATTGCCAGCATCTTCATCTTTCTGCTGCTCACCGCCGGAGCCTTGAGCCGCATCCTGCGCTCCACCGAGATGCGGGTTTCGGAAGCTCGGCTGGTCGATACTTCCTCGGCTGACATCTGGCAAAGTATCGTGGGGAAAAAGGTCAACCTTATTCCTAACCATCTGGCTACGCCGGAACATCGCGCCATGCTGTCGGAGAAGGTGCGAAAGCATTACCGGATTGAAGGTCCGCTGGCTTATCTGCACGTCGACCTGATGGACAATCGCAGCGATTTTCTCTCGCCAGTAGGATTAAAGGTTTACCGGGAAGGCGAGCACTATGTGATCGAGGCGTCGGGCGCAGTTGCGGTCGCCAACACCATCGCCTACATCAGCGAACTTCTCGATCCCGTCAGCATCGTGCTTGGACTGGCCCGGCAGACGTTGACCAAGCAGTCGATCGAGTACCTGCTGTTCGGCGAAGGAGAAACCGGATTGCTGGTGTATTCGATCCTGATCCGCTATTGGGAGTCGATCAAACGCGAAAAGGATTTGCCGCTGTTGCTGCTGGTCAGTGAAGCCGCGTATCGTTCCTGAAATTGGAAACGCCCCGACTAGTAGCCATGCCGAATGGCGTGGACGGCAACCGTCCCATAGCTCGTATACGAACTGCTACGTCCGGTGCGCTTTCTTAAGTAGAGTGGCAATCGTATCTAACAGGACATCCGGTCCTTCGCCTTTGGAAAGAAAGCCATCGGAAAACTCCAGTCCCGGCGGCTCTTCCGACACAGCGGATACGATGAGTATCGGCACCTCGGGCCTGAGCTCCTTCATCTCACGAGCGATTTCTGCACCGGTCTTCTGCGATAGGAAATGATCGGCAATCACCAGGTCGACCGGATTCCGCTTGAAGAGTTCGAGACCTTCTTCGCCGGAAGCGGCGGTCAGAACGGAATAGCCGACGCTGGCGAGCAGTAACTTGCGCACCCGCAACGCCACTTCGGCGTCGTCAATACACAATACGAGCGGCAATTCAGAACCTGGAGACTTCATTGAGGGGGCCCCTTGGGTCCAAGTATAACGCTCTGTGTCTAGTACCAGACATAAGGGGGCCGAATGAGACTTAATGCCAGGTATATCCCAACATAAATTGCAGGTTGGCGTTGAGGCCAGGATTGTGATTGCCGATCGAGGCATTCGACAGGTGATAGGCCTTCACCGAGATGTCCCAGGAATTGGTTCCCTTGCGGAAGATCTGTGCCCCAATCTCTGGTCCGCTGGTGAAGTTGACCTGTGCCGTATCGCCCGGAGGCAGGTTGTGATTGCTGAACAGCGCTCCGCCTACGGCTGCGACATACGGCGCTACTTTGCAGCCCTTGGTGAAGTTCCACTTGAACACCACGGGATCGATGCCGCCGGCGTATTGGCCACCATTGATCCAGTATTCGTCCAGCGGAACGATGTCGATGGCCATCTCGTAGGTGCCGCGCAGGATTCCCGGACCATGTTCGCCGGTCAGCACGCGGCCAATGCGGACGCCCAGCACCAGGTTGGAGCCTGCCGGCGAGCTGTCAACCGTGGTGCCACCTCCGACAAAGAAGCCTTTGTTCCAGCCCGGATGACGCAGCACGTCGACGGGGCTGTCGGTAGGAAGTTGGGCCAGCAAGGGCGCGCAGGCCAGGCAGCAAAAGAGCAAAAGACGAATGGCTTTGTTCATGGGTTTTTGAGGTAATGGCAAAAGTTATCAGTTTGCGCGAAACTGCGCAAACCGGCATGCAGTTGTCGGTTGCCAGTGGTCAGTTGTCGGATCGCAGCTCTCAGCCGACACCCGACAGCTACTCGCTCGCCGCTAAATGTCTACCCAGCCGAAAGTATCGTCTCGCCTTGTGAACATCCTTCGCGATCTGCTCGCGCAGTGCATCCACCGACGGAAACTTGATCTCGGGCCGCAAACGTTTCAGGAACGCCAGATCCAAATCCGTCTCGGGCAACAAATCGATGGGATGGAAGTTCAGGATGTGACTCTCGATGGCAAACGAATCCGCGCCGAACGTCGGACGATGGCCAACGTTGGTGACCGCCTCGAAGCATTCGTCGCCCACCCGCAGCCAGGTGATGTAGACGCCGTCGGCGGGCACCAGCGCTTCGTAAGGAGCAAGATTTACGGTGGGCACGGTGAACTTGTGGCCATAGCCACGGCCCTGATCGGGGTGCGAGGAGATGCTGAACGGCCGGCCCAGCAGCGCCCGCGCCCGGCTCACTTCGCCCTTCGCAATCAGTGAGCGGATCTCGCTGCTCGAGAGATGATGGCCGCGCAGCAGTTGCTCGGGATAAACCTTGGCTTCGAAGCCGTACGATTTGCCCAGCGTGGCCAGCGTATTGACGTTGCCCTGCGCCTTATGGCCGAAGTGAAAGTTATAACCCTCGTGAACTTCCCGAGCGTGCAACGTGTCGGTGAGGACACGTTTCGCAAACTCCTCCGCCGTCATCAGCGATAGCTCGCGATCGAAGGGCAGCACCAGCACCGCATCGACACCAGTTTTCTCCAGCAGCTTGAATTTGGCCGGCAGCGGAGACAGTAGCGTGGGCGCAGCTTCGGGACGCAAAACTCGCATGGGATGCGGATCGAAGGTCACGACCACGGCCTTGCCGCCGAAAGCGTGAGCGCGCTCCGCCATGTGCCGCACAACTTCCTGGTGCGCGCGGTGCACGCCGTCATAGTTCCCTACGCTGACCACCGTGGGGCCAAAGTCTTTTGGGACTTCTTCGAGATTGCGAAAAATCTGCATGTCTTTCTTGCGATTTGTGCGGGCTACAGCTCGAACTCCAACTTCAAACCGTCGTGCGCCAGGCGGACGTGCGGCGG
Organism: uncultured Acidobacteriaceae bacterium; assembly: GCA_963769235.1. Lineage (GTDB taxonomy): Bacteria > Acidobacteriota > Terriglobia > Terriglobales > Acidobacteriaceae > Bog-257. Next base: position 818,934 of record CAVYKW010000003.1, read on the forward strand.
CAACGTCGCGTTTGTCTGCTCATGCGGCAAGTCGTGAGAAATGTGCGTGAAAAACGTTCGCTTCGGCTTCAGCTTATCCACGATCTGCAACGAGTTCTCCACCGTGGAATGCGTCGGGTGTGGCTGATGCCGCAGGGCATCGAGAAACAGAATATCCAGGCCCTGCAACTGCGCCATAGTCTCGTCCGGTATCTCGCTGAAGTCGGTGAGATAGGCCGCAGAGCCGAAGCGATAGGCCTCGATGGGCGCATCGCCATGAATGACCCGCAGCGGCTGAAATTTCGCGCCGAACAGATCAATCGGGCCGTTAATCTGCCGCAACTCCACTTGCGCCAGGCCGCCAAACTTGTAATCCGCGTCGAAGATGTAACGAAAGACGCTGCGCAACACATTAGCCGTCTGATCGCTGGCGTACAGCGGGATCTTCGCGCCACCGGTTACACGCTTGTAACTCAGCGGCCGCACGTCATCCAGACCGAGAATGTGGTCGGCATGCCCGTGGGTGTAGAGCACCGCATCGATCTTGCGAATGTGTTCGCGAATTGCCTGCTCACGGAAGTCGGGTGTGGTGTCGATCAGCACCGTGTGGCCGTCCCACTGAATCATGATGGACGGACGGGTGCGGCGATCGTGCGGATCGACTGAACTGCACACTCCGCAATCGCAGCCGATCGTGGGCACGCCCATCGAGGTACCGCTGCCCAGCACCGTGAGAGTTGCTTTCATTACGCCTTGCGGTCCATCCCGGGCGCGCCTTGGGGTGGATGCGTAATCAGGTTGGTGACCTCGAGATATGCCATGCGCAGCTCATACAGGCAGTTCTGAAGCATGGTCTCCTCGGCCGCAGAAAGATTGCCCTTGGTCTTCGCTTGTATGAGCGCCAGGGTGTCGATGGTTTGCCGCGCGCCCATCAGGTCTACTTCGGGCTTGGCGCCTTGCGGAGCGGCCAATCCAAGCTGCATCAGCGCGGTCATGTAGATCGAGGCGACAAACTTCTCGAAGGTCATCTCGAAGTCTTGCGCACGATGAGGCTGACCCTGCTTGCGCATTTCCTTCTCGATTTGCGCATCGATCTCGCGCGTGGACTCTTTGTAGGCCTCGGCGGATGCCTGCTGATCCTGTGCGCTGGGCGCTTCCATGTGCGGATCGTCCGGGGTGGCAACGGCCTGTTGTGCCGGCTCAGCAGGACGGTTCTGTGCGGCGCGCTCTTCGTTCTCGCGTCGCTGCGCGTCACGATTTTCCTGCTCGCGTTCCGCGCGACGCTCCTCGGCTTCTACAACGTCATGGCGCAACTCGCCGTCGTCGCTGAACAGGCGCCGGTCGGTTACGACAAACTCTGGTCTTTTCTCTTTTTCTGCCATAGGTTTTATTGACTCGCTTACTGGTTGAAAGGAAGTGTCTGTACAGTTGCGTTCTGCTCGCCGATCCGGACCGCCGAACCAGGCGTGGCGGCCTCGCGACGCAGATAGCCGAGGGCCAGCGTGCGCTCGCCGCAGGGAAATGGGACACGGGCCGCGCTGGTGATCTCGCCTGCTTCTTTGTCGCCTGCAATAATTTTCGTTCCGGGCTGGGGAGCATCTCCCCTCACCTCGAAGCCGACGAAGGCGCGATGCACATTGCCGCGGGCGCGAATGCGCTCCACGATCTCCTGGCCGATGTAGCAGCCTTTGCTGAAGTTCAGCGCATGCTGCTGACCGGTCTCCTGCGGCAAGTCACGTTCCCGCAGATCGACGCCATAGCGCGGAACGCCGCGCACGATGCGATACAACTCCAGCGCATCACTGCCCACCGGAGTAGCACCGGCAGCAATCAACGTGTCCCAAACTTTTTCGGTATTGTCCGCCGCCAGCCATATTTCGTAGCCGTCCCATTGAGGCTGGGTGCTGCGCACCACTGAGATACCAGTCTCGCCGCACATGGTGTCGATCACCTGTCCAGCTTCCAGCCGCGCAACATCGACACCGACAGATGCCAGCAGCTCTTTCGCTTTCGGACCAGCGACGCCAATCGACGCCAGCTTGTCGCTGATGTTCTCGATCTCCACCTGGTCCATGATGATGTAGCGTTGCAAGATGGTGGTGAGCGGTTCGGCCTGTGCCTGGTCGGTCGTGGCCAGGAAGTAGTCGCCGCGATTGTAGGCCACCAGATCGCCCTGATTGCGTCCCTGCGCCGTCAGGGCGAAGCTGTAAACGCCACGCCCCACCGCCAGATTGCGAATATTGTTGGTGACCATTCCGTTGAGCCAGCGAGTACGGTCGCGGCCGCTGATCACCAGCTTGGCCTGCCAGCTCATGTCGAACAGGGCGCTTCCCTCAAGCAGCGCGCGGAACTCGGCTGCCGTGTCGCCAAACGTGGCCGGCGTCTCGGCCCCGCGATAGCTCGCCAGGCGCGCGCCCGCGGCGGTCAACTTGTCTTGTAGCGTAGTGACTGTCATGTTCAATATTTGATTATAAGGTGGGGAGGGGCAGCCGTCAGCTATCGGCTGTCAGCTACGGCGCGGGCCAGGGGCCGTTCGTAGTTGCTGATTACTTTTAACACCTGGCCTTTGGCCTTTGGCTCTTAGCTGTTAGCTCTTAGAAACGTCTGGATGCCGGCATTGTGGAGGAGATGCATAGACAAGCGTTGTCGAGGAACGCGTGGACCAGCGTTGTGGAAGAAATGCATGGACCGGCATTGTAGGTAGAGCGGCGCTTCAGCGCCGCGTCAAAGGCTATAAATACGAAGGGGCTTCAGCCCCGGTTTCCCTAGATTCGCCGAAACGAAATGACGGGTACGAGATCCGTCCCACAGGTCATCAGGTCGGTGAGATGGGGTTCAACCGACACGGCCCACCTGCTAAAAGCTAAAGGCCAAAAGCTAAGGAAACTCTGATCAAGATACATCGAAGTTCCGCAGGGCTAAAGCCCGGCCAAATTGGCGGGATTACGGCACAGCTAAAGCTGTGCCCTTTCAAAACTTAACTTGCACGACTTGATGAGAGCTTCCCTAACAGCCCAACTGCCTTCGCTGACCTCTGTGAGCTACGATCCGACAACCGCCAACTGCCAACCGGCAACCGCTTCTCGAATGCTAGTATTTCCCCTTACCATGACCAAACGCATCGCAGTTGTTCCCGGAGACGGCATCGGCAAGGAAGTTATTCCCAATGCTCTCGAAGTGGTTCGCGCTTCAGGCGCAGCCGTCGAGTTCACCCTGTTCGATTGGGGAGCCGACCGCTACCTGGTCGACGGCACCACCATCCCTGCCGATGGCTTTCACATGCTGGCGCGCGACTTCGACGCCATCTTCGTCGGCGCTCTGGGCGATCCGCGCGTAGCCACGAACATTCACGCCAAAGAAATTCTGCTGGGCATGCGCTTCAAGATGGACCTTTACGCCAACGTGCGGCCGGTACGCCTGCTCGACGCCTCGCTCTGTCCGCTGAAGAACGTCACGCCCGACGACATTAACTTCACCGTCATTCGCGAAAACACCGAAGGCGTGTACATGGACATGGGCGGCAACTTCAAGATGGGCACGCCCGAGGAGCTTGCCACCCAGGAAGACATCAACACTCGCAAAGGCGTGGAGCGCGTCATCCGCTTCGCCTTCGAGTACGCTCGCGCCAACGGCCGCAAGAAAGTCATGATGTCCGACAAGTCGAATGTGATGACCTTCGCCGGCGGCCTGTGGCAACGCGTCTTCAAAGAAGTTGCCAAAGAGCATCCCGACATTCAGACGCAGCACATGTACGTGGACGCCCTATGCCTGCAAATGGTGCGCGATCCGAAATCACTCGACGTCATCGTCACCAACAATATGTTTGGCGACATCGTCACCGATCTAGCCGCAGCCCTACAGGGCGGATTGGGCATGGCCGCCAGCGGCAACATCCACCCGGGCCGCACCTCGATGTTTGAGCCCGTGCACGGCTCGGCCCCACCGATCGCAGGCAAGAACATGGCGAACCCCATGGGCTCGATCCTGACCGCAGCCATGATGCTGGCGCACCTTGGGCTGAATAAGGAATCACAGAAGATGGAGAACGCCGTCCTCGAAGCGGTTCGCGAAAAGAAGACCACGGTGGACGTCGGTGGCTCGATGGGCACGAAGGAATGCGCGGCGTGGATTGCGGAGAGAGTGGCCCGCTAGGCGCCGCTAAGAAACGCACGGCGGCGGCCGATTAATCCAGCCGCGGATTGCGCCACACCTGGGTTCCGTCGCGCGTGATCATGCCTTCCTGCGTGGGTGCCTCAGGCCTGAACACGAACAGCACCGGCTTTTCGTTCTCCAGAATCCAACCCTCCGCCGCCAGCATGGACAGCAGACTGCCTTCGATCGCTCGTGAGTGCGTGCCGATAACCATCCAATGCACCCGCTCTGTGAGCAGCCGAAGTCCGGCTTGGCATATCGCGGCTTCCCCGCCCTGCACGTCGATGTGCACGAAGTCCCAACGCGGCTGTTCGCTCAGCAGATCGTTGATGGCCAGGATCTCGACGTCGATGAAATCCGAGAACTGGCGGCCCATGTAATCCGAGATGACTTCCCCGCCCTGTTTAGCTTTGCCGTCGACCGGGATGGGGCGCGAGCCCCAATCGTTTTGCGATTCCACGCGCGGCCATCGAGCGCGGCCGGCCTTGTCACCGACCGCAGCCTGCAACAGGCGGTGCTGCGCCGGATTCAAGCCGTTGTCGACAAAATGTTGCCGCAGGAATTGGAAGTGGCCGGGATCCGCTTCGACTGCCAGCAGGAAAGAATCACGGATGCCTCGATTGCGGGCGGCCACGGCCCCGCCGACGACCCACGGCCCCCAGCCTGCGCCGAGCTCCATGGCTACAAACTTCTCCTTGGCCGAGCGCACACTTTTCAGCAGCCCGATCCACTCGACCGCTTCTCCGTGGAAGTCTCCCTCGAGCGGGGGCGCGATCACTGTTCCGACCAGGTGCTGCGCTTCGTTCCAGATCGATGTGCCGCGGGTCCGGACACCGATCTTATCAACGATGAATCCCGCCTCGGGTTGCGCCGGCGCCGTGAAGTCTTCGCTGATAATCGACAGCTCTTCCGGCATAGCAGACGACGCATTCGGAACGAGACTGCGATGCTTCAATCGGAATTCGGTGCTGTCGAGGAACAACCGTCGCAGGTCTTCCGGGGTGCTACAGATGGCGACCGCCCGCTCGACGGCCGCTTCATTCTCAGGCTCGCGTTCCAACAACAAACGGTAGCCGGCAATTACCAGATCGCGATCAACTTTAATCATCAGGTTTGAGTTCGAACCTATGCACTCGCCATGGCGCGCTTCTCCGCTTTAGCCTGCTTCTGCGCGGCTGCCAATTCCTTGCGCAAAATGCGAATGCCTGAATCGACATGCTTCTCTTCCAGCAAGAACGGCGTCAGGAAGCGCAGAACATTGTCTTGCGTAACGTTGATTAGCAAGCCGTTGGCGAGCGCGCCCTCCAGAATCGGCTTGCCGGGAATGTTGAGTTGCAGCGCCTGGATCGCGCCTACTCCACGCACTTCGACAGCGATGTCGAACTTGTCGACCAACTCGCGCAACTTCTGCGAGAAGTAACCGCCGACGCGCTGTACCCGCTCCAGCAGGTTCTCATCCTCCAGAATCGCCAGATACTCCAGCGCGACGCGGCAGGTCAGCGGACCTCCGCCGAAAGTCGTCCCATGTTTGCCAGGCGTGATGTGTTGCGCAAACTGCTCTTTCGCCAGGAATGCCCCCAGTGGGAGGCCGGCCGCGATCGGTTTGGCGATGCACACCACGTCTGGCACCACTCCGAAGTGCTGAAACGCGAACAACTGGCCGGTGCGTCCCATGCCGCATTGGATCTCGTCAAAGATGAGCGCCGCCTGATGCTGGTCGGCTAGCTGGCGGCAAGCCTGTAGAAATTCCGGCGTCGTTTCCTGAATGCCGCCTTCGCCCTGGATGGGCTCCAGCACGATGCCGCACACCTTTTCGTCCATGGCAGCGCGCAGCGCTTCGATATCGTTGCGCGGCACGAAGCGCACACCCTCCAGCATGGGGTCGAAATCCTTGCGATATTTCGGCTGGCCGGTGAGGGCCAGTGCGCCCATGGTGCGTCCATGAAAGGAATTGTCCAGCGCGATAACAACGGACTTCTCCGGACCGCCGACCGCGTGGCCGGCGGCGCGCACCATCTTGAGCGTGCCTTCAATGGCCTCGGTACCGCTGTTGGCGAAGAACGCGCGGTCCAGCCCCGAGGCGGTGCACAGCTTTTCCGCCAGCAGTCCCTGGTACTCGTTGTAATAAAGATTGGAAACATGGATGACCTTCGCTGCCTGGTCGCGAATCACTTTGACGATGCGCGGATGCGCATGACCCAGCGCGTTGACGCCCAAGCCTGTGAGGAAGTCCAGATAGCGCTTGCCATCGACATCGTAGACATAGACGCCCTTGCCGCGGGCGATGGCCAGCGGATATCGCGCATACGTGTTTAAAAGATATTTCTGCTCACGTTCGACAATTTCTTGATAAGTGGACACGACGTTATCCTCGCGAAAACATCAATTGTAGCGTGTCGAGGAGGGTCACTTTCGCTTGTAAAAAATTAGTTGCCGGTGACCGAAATCACAGATACCGGCTCGTCGCGCTTCTACACTTTTTGTATGTTGAATGAAAAACAGTTTCGTGAACGCGCTAAGGGCGAACTCCGGCACATCGGCAATCAGGTGATGAGCCTGATAACCGATCGCGACGTCTATTGCAAGCTGGAGAACGAGGTGGTCGACGCCAATCCCCAGCTGCGCGACCGGCACAACGCCTTCCTGGACATGCTACGCGGCAACTACACCGATGCCATGACCGCGCGGGCGCTGCGTCTGTTGGGCGGCGACGACAGCGACGTATCTCTGCCTCGCGTGCTGGCGCAACTGGCTGACTATCCACAGTTGCTGCACGACAAGATTACTGAACGCGAATTTGCCGGCGACTGCGCCGCGCTACTGCAAGCTGAGTCCGACTTGAAGCTGGTATGCGGCCCGCGCTTTGCTCATCACGAGCGCACGGTGTCGGCGCTTGCCCCGGCGCATCGCCAACTGAACCGCGCCATCGATCTGCTCAGCGCAACCGTCAAAACCTACTACTGGATCCTGGCGGCCAGCTACATCGATCTGGAAGTAAAGCCTACGGAAGAAACCATGGCGATCTTCCGCTTCGCCTGGGCGGTGCCGGCGCTGACGAAATAAGCGTGCCAGCATGAGTGCGGTTCATCGCCCGGCAATCATTACCACGGCAATCAGCGCACCCACAACACCGACGCTCTGCATCGCTGAAATGCGTTCCTTCAATATCACCCGCGCAAGAATCACCGTGCTCGCCGGATACAGGGATGACAACACGGTCGCCACATCCAGACGGCCATGCCGGGTTGCAGCGATGAAGAGCGCGTTGGCACCCGAATCCAGTACGCCGCACAAAAGGATGGGCACCAGAGCCGGACGAAGCGAACGGCCATCGCTGGCCGAGAACGCCACAATCACCAGCATCAGCAGCGTGGAAGCCGTGCGCGCGGCCACCAGCGTCCAGAAAACGCCACCGTGTCCGGCCTGCTTGCCCGCAACCAGAAACAATCCGAACATGACGCCGGCCAGAATCGCCAGGCCGAGGCCGCGGTGCGAGTCGATCTCCCCGTCAGGCCGCGCGATGATCCAGATACTGACCAATGCCAGTACAAAGCCTGCAAGCTGAACCCGGTCCGGCATGCCCTCGCTGCGAATGCCGACCGCAATCGGCAGGACGCCGGTAATCACCGCAGCCACAGGCGCAACAATGCCCATCCGTCCGACGGCCAGCGCCTTGTACAGCGCCGCGATGCCGAGTCCACCGGTGATCCCGGCGATCGCTCCCCAGTACAGGGCCGCCACCGGGGGAAACGGCTCCTGGGTCAGCCAGGCCAACGACAACATGAACAACAGGCCGCAGGCGTGCGCACCAGCCACCACGCGGAAGACATTCGCCCGCTTGGCGGCCAAGCCTCCGGCGAAGTCACCGCCGCCCCAAACGCCGGCTGCCGCCAGGCTTAACGCCGACTCGGTGGCCATGGCTGAGTTCATGTCTCGAGGTTACACCGGCGGCCGTTTACCAGAAATTGCTGTCGATGGGTCAAGTCGAACCTGAAGCTGGCGCGTCCAAGTTATTAGGCACATAAGAGTTACAAAAACTTGAAATCGGGCATTCCGGGTTATCGATCGACATTCCGAATTCCACAGGGAAAATCCCGAAAATGGTAAATTTCAGCATATACGCGATCTATAATCACGGAAGCTACTCTCGCCCAGTAGTTTATGGGTTTCGAGGTGGGGTACGGCGTGGCATTGAAGTTGCTCAATGAAGAGAGGCTCACGGGAGTAGAAGCACCCGTGCGTCTTTCTCATCAGCCACCAGCTCCGATGGCCCGAGACTTACAAACGCGGTTTTTTGCCGTTTTCCTAACGCTGCTCAGCGTTGCCGCGGTCGTTTTTGCCTGCATTAATTTCGCAAAAGAGCGTGAAGTTTTTACTCCCTACGATGGAGTTTGGTGGGTCGAGGACGGCAGCCACCTGCGTGCGGAGCGGGTCGATGTCGACGGTGCCGGGCAAAAAGCTGGCATCAAGGTGGGCGACCGCCTGATGGCCGTGGACGGCCACGAGGTCAGCAACGTCGGCAGCGCCGAGCGGCAGAAGTATCGAGTCGGCGTCTGGTCCAAGGCGACCTACTCGCTGGTTCGCCAGGGCGTGCCCGTCGAAGCTCCCCTAATCCTGGTTCCTGCGGATCGCTCGTTCTACGGCGGCTTGCGGCTGATCGCACTGGTCTACCTCGGTATCGGACTCTACGTTCTGTTGCGACGCTGGACTGCCCCCAAGAGCGCGCACTTCTATCTGTTCTGCCTGGTCTCGTTTGTCTTCTATTCCTTCCACTACACCGGTAAGCTGAATGACTTTGACTGGATCATCTATTGGTCGAATGTCGTAGCCTGGCTGCTGCAACCGGCACTGTTCCTGCACTTCGCGTTGACCTTCCCCGAGCGTAAGGCGCTGGTCAATCGCCGTCCCTGGCTGATTCCAGCGGTGTATGTCCCGGGCGCGATTTTGCTGGCCATCCACATCGTTGCCCTCGATCTGTTGCAGCCCAGTGAACTGCTGCGCTGGAACCTTGATCGCGTGCAGATGTCGTACCTCGCAGCCTACTTCCTGCTTGCTGCCGGAGTGTTGTGGCACAGCTATCGCTTCGCCGAGTCGGCGATTCTGCGCCAACAAATGAAGTGGGTCACGCGCGGAACCATCCTGGCAGTCGCGCCGTTCACGTTGTTCTACGTGATTCCCTATCTGTCCGGCGGCGCGCCCGGACTGGGGATGAAGATTTCGGTGTTGTCGCTGGTGTTTCTGCCGCTGACGTTTGGCTACGCCATCTTCCGCTATCGCCTGATGGATGTGGACCTGATCTTCAAGCGTGGCATGGCTTACACCATCGCGGCTGGCGCCATTACCGCAGCCTACTTCGCCGCAGTCGGCGTCGCCTCGGTCCTGTTCCACCAGAACTTCCCCAGCGCGGGTCCGTTTGGCTTAGTGGTGGCGATTGCGGTTACGGCGCTGCTGTTCGATCCCTTCAAGAACTGGGTGCAGGACTATCTCGACAAGTTTTTCTATCGCAAGCGCTATGACTATCGAAAGACGTTGATCGAGTTTGGCCGCGACCTGAATTCCGAAACCGATCTCGACAAGATGTTGACCTCGATCGTCGACCGTCTGTCCCGAACTTTGATGGTCGACCGCCTGGCGATCTTCCTGTCGAATCCCGAGGACCCGGATCAGTTCTCTTTGGCCAAGTCGTACGGCATCACCAATGCCAGCGGCCTTAACTTCGACTTCCTGCACGTTGAGCGGCCAGAGTGGCAGGCCGGTCACCTGTTCTTCGACAACACGAATCAAGCGGTGCGCGAAGCGCCCCTGGCACGCGAGAGCATCCGCCGCCTGGAGCTGAACTACTACATCCCCTGCACTGTGATGAATCGCATGATCGCCGTTCTCGGCCTGGGCAAGACCTCCGAAGGCGACTTCCTCGACAGCGAAGATGTGCAGTTGCTGGAGACGCTCGCCGGCTACATCGGCATCGCGGTGCAGAATGCTCGCCTGTACAAGTCGCTTGAAGAAAAAGCCGGTCAGTACGAGCGCCTGAAGGAGTTCAACGAGAATATCGTCGAGTCCATCAGCGTTGGCGTGATGGCGGTCGATCTGCAAGACCGCATCGAGTCCTGGAACTCGCAGATGGAAGTGATGTTCGCTCTGCCCCGCTTGCAGGCCCTGGGACGGCCGCTCACCGAAGTCCTGCCGACTGCGTTTCTGGAAGAGTACTACCGGGTTCGCCAGAGCCAGGGCATTCACAACCTGTACAAATTCCGTCTGGGCACGCCCGGTGATGACATTCGAGTGACGAACATCGCCATCGCTCCGCTGGTCAGCAAAGACTTTAGCGTGATCGGCCGCCTGGTCATCGTCGACGACATCACCGAACGCATTGACCTGGAATCGCAGCTCACGCAGGCAGAAAAACTTTCGTCCATCGGATTGCTAGCCGCCGGAGTCGCGCACGAAGTCAACACGCCGCTGGCCGTCATCTCGTCCTACGCGCAGATGCTGGCCAAGCAGGTTCACGGCGACGACAAGCAATCGGTTCTGCTGGACAAGATCACGCGGCAAACCTTCCGCGCCTCAGAGATCGTCAACAGCCTGTTGAATTTTTCGCGCACCTCGGGTACTGAATTTGCCGACGTCGATCTCAATCGCGTCATCAAAGATACGTTGACCTTGCTCGAGCATCAGTTCAAAACCGCGCGCATTACCGTGGAGCAGGAACTCTATCCCGATCTGCCGCCCATCCACGGCAACACTGGCAAGCTACAGCAAGTGTTCCTTAACCTCTTCCTCAACGCCAAGGATGCGATGGCCGGCGGCGGCACGCTGCTTATCAGCACCGTAAACGGCAGCAAGGTGCAAGTGAAAGTTGCCGACACCGGCAGCGGCATCGCGCAGGAACACATTCACCGCATCTACGATCCCTTCTTCACCACCAAGAACAAGCCCAAGACCGGCCACACTGGTGGCACCGGCCTGGGCTTGTCGGTGACATACGGGATCATCCAGGAGCACGCCGGCAAAATTCGGGTTGACAGCACACCCGGTCGCGGCACCACTTTCACCATGGAGTTTCCGCTGGTGAGAAAGGCCGTCAGTGCCTGAAGCTGCCGTTACCCGCTTTACCCCTGCGCGCGAAGAATTTTCCTCGCTCGGCTCCGTTTTGATCATCGACGACGAAGCCGCCATCCGGGAATCGTTGCAGACGCTGCTGGAATTTGAGGGCTACTCCGTCGACGTGGCCAACGACGGTCAGGAAGGCCTGACCCGCATAGCCGAACGTCCCTTCGATCTCATCCTGCTTGACTTCGCGCTGCCCGAGCGTAACGGGGTCGAGATCCTGCGCGACATTCGTGAACGCGACGCCGAACTGCCGGTCATCATGATCACCGCCTACGGCACGGTGGAGAACGCCGTCAACGCCATGCAGGCAGGCGCCACCAACTTCATCCAGAAGCCCTGGGACAACGAGAAGCTGCTGGCCGACGTGCGTACGGCCGTTGGACGACGGCGCGCGGAAGAAGAAGTTATCCAACTGAAGCGCGCCCTCAAACAGCGCTACAACTTCGAGCACATCATCGGCAAGAGCGAGCCTATGCTGCGCATCTTCGACCTGGTGGCGCAGGTCGCGCCCAGCCGCTCGACGGTGTTGTTGCAGGGTGAGAGCGGTACCGGCAAGGAGCTCATCGCCAAAGCCATTCACATGAATTCGCCGCGCAAAGATCGTGCGTTTGTGCCGGTGAATACCGGTTCGATGCCCGGCGATCTGCTCGAGTCCACGCTGTTCGGCCACGTGAAGGGAGCTTTCACCAGCGCGGTTGCCAGCAAGAAAGGCCTGTTCGAAGTTGCTGACCGGGGAACGCTCTTCCTGGACGAAATCGGCACCATGAATCTGGAGACGCAGGCCAAAATTCTGCGCGTGCTGCAAGACCGCAAGTTCATGCACCTGGGCGGCATCAACGAAATCCAGGTTGATGTACGCATCATCGCCGCCACCAATGTCAATCTTCAGCAGCAAGTCAAAGAGGGCAAGTTTCGCGAAGACCTGTTCTATCGCCTGAATGTCATCAGCATCGAGTTGCCGCCGCTGCGCCTGCGCAAGAACGATATTCCGCTGCTGGTGGGATTCTTCATCGACAAGTTTGCCCAGGAAAATGGGCGTCCTCCACTCAACGTAATGCCGGAAGCGTTGCGTCCCCTACTCGACTACGACTGGCCGGGCAACGTGCGCGAACTGGAAAATGTCATTGAACGCGCGGTCGTGCTGGCGACCGGCCCATCGTTCTCGCCCGACCTGCTGCCCGAAAATCTCACCGGCCGCGGCAGCAAGTTCGCCGTCCTCGACCATCGCCCGGACGCTTCCTTGTTCGAGATCATCGAAGACTGTGAGCGGCGCGTCATCGGCGACATGCTGGAGAAGTGCAACTGGAACCAGACCGAGGCCGCCGACCGCTTCCGCATCCCCCTGTCTACGCTCAATCAAAAAATCAAGCGGCTGAATATCGAGATCAGGAAGAAAGATAAGAGTAGCTAAGAGCTGGCCGTTAGCAGTTAGCAGTAAGCACTCAGCATCGCGCTCAGGATCGAATCAGCCGCGCAGCGGCGACGTTTGTGTTAGCCGTGGGCGTGAGCCCGCGGTGGAGTGGGAAAAATAATTGAGCCGCGCAGCGGCGGCACAGCTACGACACAGATACCGTCAGGACGACAGCGCCTCACGCGGTCGCTTCAGACCCAAAATCAGAATCGCCGGTTCAAGCGGAGTTTGCTTGGCGAACACTCAGTACGGAGAAGGCATGCCTCCGGGATTGCTAATAGCTAAAGGCTAAGAGCTAATGGCTGCCCACTGACGGCTGCTTTCCTGGCTCATACCCGCAACACGGATCTTCGGCGAGCATATCTCCTGTGACCGCATAAGCTCGCACCCGCGAGCCGCCGCACAAGTCGCCCAGATCGCAGCGTCCGCATTTCCCGCAAAGATTTTTCGTGTCCCGTAAGGACCGGAACACTTCGGCATCGCGGTAAATGCTGGTTAAACTCTGACGCCGCACATTTCCTCCCGACACCGGCAGATCCTGGTCTGGATAAACTTCGCCGTAGTGAGAAATAAAGACGAAACTCTTGCCGGCTCGTGGAATGCGCGCGCCAAGTTCGTGGGCCTCCGTTCCCGGCAGAATTTCCTGATATTGCGGGATGCGATGGAATGGTCCGACCGGCTCCTGCCTGCGGCCGGGTACGCGCGTTCGGTGCTGTTGCAGGAGCCAGCGATAATACTGCGCTTCGCTGCTCTGGATGCTGAACAACACCGCGTGCGAGAGTTTGTGCAGCTTGTCGAACGTCTCCTCCAACTCCGCCACCGACAGGCAATCCCCTTCCGCCGGTTCGGGAGACAGCGAAAACTCAATGTTCCAGGCAATGATGTCCAGCGTCCTGAGCAAGGCAATCATGTCGTCGATAGCCGGCAGATTGCGCCGTCCCAGGACGGTATTGATCTGCACCGGCAGCTCAGCTTCGCGCGCCCAGCCTATAGCATCCAGGCTCCACGCATAGGAGCCGGGCACGGCGCGATTGCCATCATGGATCGCGGCCGTTGGCCCCTCGAGCGATACAACCAGGCGGGCCAGGCCACATTGCTTCAGCCGCAGCAAGGCCTCCGGGGTAAGCAGCGGCGTCGGACTGTGCATCAGCGACACCCGAACCTTGTTCTCCGCGGCATATTGCAGCAGCTCAAATATGTCCTCGCGCTTCAGAGGGTCGCCGCCGCTTAGCACGAATGTCGGCACCTGCATGCGGGCAATGTCGTCGATCAGACGCCGGGCCTCGCTGGTATTGAGCTCCAGCGGATCTGGCAGGGGCCGCATCGCGGATCGACAGGACACGCAACTAAGATCGCAGGCGACGGTGGTCTCCCAGGTCGCCACTAACGGCCGCAGTTCTCCATCCAGCTGCGCAGGCATTGCAGACGGTCCTCCATGAGTGCGGAGTAACACTCTGCCAGAGAGTTTGCGGCTGCGATGTGATCGCGGTCACATCATGAAATTGCAATTTCGGTATTCGCCCGTTGGCCTACTGGGCACAAGTCACAATTAGAGGTGAGGAGCGTCACAGCCCCGCTGTGCGCTGACAGAACAAAATGGCACTTGGATGGCAGCCGACAGGGCCGCAATTTGGAGTACGTTATGTCCGAAGATAAGCGCGATGTGCTGGAAGTATTGCGTTACGAGCTGAATTTCCTCGAACAGGGTGGCTATGGCAACTGGTACAGCACTCCCTGGGGACCAGCCTCGATCTTTCAAGACTCGCTCACCTGCCCCAATCACGGGGACCCCACTCGTCCGCATGCCTGCCACGAATGCCTGCTCTACGATTTTGTGCCCGAGGAATATCGCACCGACGACATTCCCTGCCACCACATCCCCCTGAACCGCCGGGGAGTCACCATTGCCACCGAGCACCAGACGGAAGAAGAGCTGCGCGAAAACGTTAAGCACTGGCTGAAGCGCACCATCGCTCGCATTGAAGCCGATCGCGCCAGGCAGAGCAGCAGCGAAGATGTAAAGTCCACGACGTAACTATTTCGGCGGTCCCATTCCCATCGGTTAAGCGATTCCCATTCCGGAAATCGCTCTCGATATTTTTTTGCCACCTCCGTTTCTTCGCCGTCATTCGGATAGAATTTGGCCACGATTCCCAAGCCCTCGGAGTGATCCGCAAATGAAACGCAGTTTCGCCGTTCTCGACGCCCAGGAGGCTTTGCACGCCGCAATCTTCATCGAAGAACGCAATGCCGAGGTCTACCACCGCCTCGCCGAGATGTTTGTGGAATTCGGAGATGCCGAGTCGCTGGAGATCGCCAGCGTCTTCTGGGAGATGGCCATCGAAGAGCATCGTCATGGCGCACTCTTGCGCAGCCGCTACGCCGAGCAATACGGCGCAGCCATCTGCCAGTTGACGGAAGAGGAATTGCTGGAGTTCATTGAAGTACCGCGCCTCGAAGACGGTGACTTGCCGGCAGCCGCCGGCGAAGGAAAACAAGGGGCGCGCGAAAGAGCGCTGCAAGTCGCATTGCAGGCGGAGCTAAACGCGCAGCGCTACTATGCCAAGCTCTCGGAGAGCACCGCCGAGGTAACCTTGCGCCGCCTGTATCAGCAATTGGCCGCGATGGAAGATGGGCATGTGGCTTATCTGGAAGATAAGTTGGCCGGCGAGGGTGCTGACCAGACTTCTGTGAACTGAGTTGCGGCGCCTCGCCAAATCAAACGACTGACGCAGACAGCGGAGACGTGCCAGGAATTCGTCAGCGCGTCAAAGCTCGTCGCTAATCCTTAATCCAAATCCCCGATCCCGCTTCTACGGTTTGCTCAGGTCGGCGGGAAACGACTTGAGCTCTACCTGACGTTGTACAGGCTTGTCTTTGCCCATGGCGTCCGTCGCGTGTTGGATCAGCGTGCCCTTGATCACTCTATAGGCTTCCTGGCCGGGCTGCTTTCCGGCCGAGGTACTCACCACGCCGGTAAAACTATACGAGACGCCGTGCACCACTTTCGTCGTGAACAACAGCCGATCCCCTTCCAGCGAAGCCTTATCGAAGAACTGGTCGATGAACTCACCCTTATCGCTTTCGGTATCGCCGAAGCGCGAAACATAGCCGGAGAGCCTGCCATCTTCTTCGGTCAGCTGTACGAACTCGCCATCGCGCAGGAAGGTATACATGCCGGAGATGTCGCTGACGGTGACCTGCGGCGCAGCGGCATCCTGGGACACGGAGGCCAATAGCTCTTGGCCCGGCGTGGCCAGCAATAGGAGTAGCGTGAATAGGATTAAGGAAACGAGCCGGCGGCGGATCATGATTGCTCCAAGTTGTCGGTGAACCTTCATCATTGCACGCCTGCGGCTGATAACGAAGCAGTATCTCCCGGCCCCGAATACGAGGCCGGGGCTCGCTCTTTTCCGATATAATCCGGATACACGCCACACGGTCGAGGATGATGTCGGAAGTAACGGCAGTCAGTTTAGAACGCGAGTCTAAAGCTGTTGATTCGCCGGTATTGCTTCGCGAACTCGAGCCGCGGCATACCGTTTTTTTTCGCAATCTCGGCGACGTTATCCTGCGGCGCGAGCCGCCGCCCATAGAAATCACAGCCGCACCGGCAAGCCTCCGGCCGGACTACTTCATCCAGACCGGTATCAATCCCTGGCGTTTCGCCCAGTCCTACAGCTATCACATCGCGTTCGTCGCGCTGATTTATCTGGCCTGCATTCTGCCGTTTTTCAATCGCAAGCCGGAACTGCGCTCGCCATTCGACAATACCCAGCTCGTGTATACCCCGGTCAGCGATTACCTGCCGCCCATCAACACCAGCGCTAAGGCCGAAATGAAGCCCCGGCATGGCGCACCCAAGCTGGCGAAGCAGGAGATCCTCTCGGTGCCCGCCAATCCCGACAACACGCACCAGACAATCATCACGCCTCCGAAGGTGAAGCTGGACCATGACGTGACTATGCCGAACATTGTGGCCTGGACGCCGATCCCGGCAACGCAGCCAGTGGCTGCGTCCGCGCAATCGGTTTCGCAGCTGAAAGTGCCGCAACTGGATGTGCCGGTGGTTGGGCCGACCGTCGATGTTTCGCAGATGAAAGACAAGCTACAGCTGCCGACCCTGCCGCAGCCCTCGGTAGTCGAGCCTGCGCTGTCGGCAGACCAGCTCAAGCTGCAACACGGCCAAATCAACATGGCTCAACTCGAGCCTCAGGTCGCGGCTCCCAAGCTGCCGGTTCCGGTGCAGCGCGCCGGCGGAGTAGGTGACAGCAAGGCAAAAGACGTGCCGCCGTCGCCCAATGTGCAACAGCTAGGCAAGACCCAGGGACAAGGCCAGATCATCGCGCTGGGACTGAATCCGGCGGAGGTGCGCGGGCCGGTCAGCCTTCCCAGCGGCAATCGTAGTGGAGAATTTCATGCCTCGCCTGCCGGCAAGCCGGATGCCCCCGGAACGCCGAACGTGGTGGGAGCCGGCGCGTCTGACAATGGGGGAGGCCACGGCAAAGGCAACGCCCTACCCGGAATTATGGTCGGAGCACCACCGCCGGGCGCAAAAACTTCAGCGGTAGCCGGAACTCCCTCGGGTGGCACTGGCGGCGCGACGCCGGGCGCAGGCAAACCGAATCCTGACATGGAGGCTCGCAAGAAGATCTTCGCCGACGCCATGAAGCCGTCGCTGCCCAGCATTCGCGACCGGGTTGCGCCAGCCCCTCCTGCTCCCGAGATGCCGGATGATCCCGACAAGAGCATTGAGCAGCGTGTGTTCGGCAGCAAGCGCTATTACTCGCTGATCATGAATATGCCGAACCTGACGTCGGCTACGGGCAGTTGGATTATTCGTTTTGCGGAGTTGAAGCAGAGCGACGACAAGAGCGCCCTCACCGCTCCGGTGGCGACCACCAAGGTCGACCCTGCCTATCCGCCCGACGTGCTGCGCGATCACGTGGAAGGAACGGTGACGCTCTACGCCATCATTCGTCCCGATGGCAGCGTTGACGGCATCCGCGTACTCGACAGCCTGGATTCGCGGCTCGACGAGAATGCCGTGCGAGCTCTCTCCCGCTGGCACTTCCGTCCCGGCATCAAGAATGGCGAACCGGTAGCGGTCGAGGCGGTGGTGCAGATCCCCTTCCGGATGAAGCGGCTACAGTAAGGCAGCTTTCAGTTGTCAGCCGTCAGCCCTCAGCTAAAATCGAACCGCGGCAGAGTTCAGTCTCTTAACCAAATGTTCTTACCAGTAAGATTTAAACCCAATCTTACCAGTAAGACTATTCTTGAGCTGATAGCCGAAAACCGACGGCTGAAAGCTTGTCACTGACAACCGCCCGCCGACAACTGACAACAAGCAGTCCTACTGCCTCTCGCTGGCCGTCCGGGCTTTGGCGAACTCTTCGCCCGCCTGCCAGCCGACCTCCGATGCCTGGTCCGCAGCCTGCCATCCCAATGCGATCCCCACCCGCGCCATCACGGCATCACCGCGAAAATCCATGTCCGGGTGATATTCGTCGCTCGGCTGATGATAGTGCTTGGCGACGTACTCTTGCGCCTGCTGCGTGCCCCATTGCCGCGGATGCCCCTGGTACTTGTCGCCCTCATCGATGGAGAACGACGGCACACCGGCGCGCGCGAAGCTAAAGTGGTCCGAACGATAGTAGTGTCCGGCGCCCGGTTGCGAATCCGGCACGATAGTCAAGCCGAACGCTTTCGCCGTGCGCTCAACCGTCGGGTAGAACGTGGTACGCTCGGCGCCGGCGACGTTCAGCTCTTCCGGAACTCCCAGTGGCGGCACATCGTCATAGTTCAGGGCCAGCGAGATGTTCTTGGCCGGAACCGGAGGATGCTTGCCGAGGTATTCGGAGCCGCGTAGTCCCTGCTCCTCGGCGGTGACAGCGGCAAAGTAAATCGAGCGCTTAGGCGCAGGCTTGGCGCCGGCAAAGGCCCGCGCAATTTCCAGCAGGATGCCGCAGCCGGTAGCGTTGTCCTGCGCGCCGTTGTAAATGTTGTCGCCGACCACGCCCGGCACCATGCCGAGATGGTCGTAGTGAGCGCTGTAGAGAATCGCCTGGTCCTTGAGCTTGGGGTCAGAGCCGGGCGTCTTGGCAATCACATTGTTCGAATCGAAGCGCCGAACCTTGCTGATGATGTGGGCGCGCGCCTTGGCCGGGAAATCTGCGGCCTTGAATCCTGGCTTCCCTGCCGCGGCAATCATCTGGTCCAGATTCATGCCGCAGGCTTGGGCCAGCGACCGCGCAGCTTCCAGTTGGATCCAGGCGGCCATCTTCAACTTCGGAGCAGGATCGTTGCGCAGCGACGCGCGCTCGCCCGACCACGAATTACGCACCACATCCCATCCGTAGCTGGCCATGTCACTCTTGTGGATGAGCATCACTCCGGCCGCGCCCATGCGGGCGGCCTCTTCAAACTTGTAGGTCCAGCGGCCGTAGTAGGTGAGCGCCGGGCCCGCGAAAAACTTGGGATCATTCGACGGCGGCTCGTTCACCAGCATGAGCAGCACTTTGCCCTTTACGTCAACATCCTTGTAGTCGTTCCAGTTGAACTCGGGCGCATCAATGCCGTAGCCCATCCAGACAATGCCGCTGTCGATGGTGTTGGTCGGTTTTCCGGTGTCGTCGGAGGCGACGAAGTCGGCGCGATACGTCAGGTCGATGGGATTGCCGCTGTTGGGAACGAGTGACAACGTACTCTCATCCTGGGTCGCGATGCCCATCATGGGCACTTTCTGCATGTAGGTACCGTTATCGCCGGCTGGCTCAAGTCCGTAGAGCGCGAACTGCGTGGCGATGTACTCGGCGGCAACGTCGCCTCCGCGAGCGCCGGTGCCTCGACCCTCAAGCAAATCGCTGGCGAGAAATTTTACGTGTGCACGAATCTTCTCCGGATCGACGGCAGCCATGGCTTGCTCCGCGGCTGGGGGCAACCCGGAAACGCGCGGGACAGCGGGTGCGGATGCGGCCGGCGCAGAGCCGGAATTCTGGGCAACAAGCAAAACACCAACGACGAGAGTGATCAACAGAACCAGCGTGGATTTGCGCAAAGCAGGGTCTCCCATGCAGCAAAATTGGGATCAAGCAAAGTTTTCATTTTAACCGAAGTAGGAAAGCTCCAATGGAAGTGGCGGAAGTGAGAACGGGAAAAACAGGCTTATCGCTGTGCTTCAGAAAGCAGATCCCTCGTCGGCCTAAAGGCCTCCTCGGGATGACAAATCAGGGGATGACAAATCAGGAAGGTGACATGCGGAGCCATGCTGTTGCTCCTTTTGCAGGCGGAGCCAACCAGGCCTAGCGAATCAAAGACAATTCATCCGCAGACCGCGGACTAATTTTTGGAGTCTCAACCAGGGCGGAAGTCGCGGATTTCTTCGCCCTTCTGCCACAACGTGGCAGGCGGCTGTTGCCGCAGAGACGCCAGTTTCTGATTGATGGCCTCTACCTCGGCCTTGGCCCAACTGACCGACGAGATTTCGATTTCGCCGCTGGGATCAATGTAGAAGAGCGTAGGAACGTTGCTGAGACCATAGGCATTCGAGACCGCGTAGTTCGACGGATCGTCGAGTGCGACCGGAAAGGTCACGCCATACTCTTTCAGAAACATCCGCGTGTGCTGCGGGTTATCCTGCGAAATGCCGAGGAAGGTGACGTTCGCGCCCTGATTGGCGCGGTACATCCGCTCAAAGTAAGGAAAGGCAAACTGGCAAACCGGACAGCCGACCTTGAAGAATGCGAGTACGACAGGGCCCTTTTCTAACGCCTGCCTTAGCGACACGGTCTTGCCGTCAACCGTTGGCAAGGTAAACCCCGGCGCGCGAACACCCGCGGTCAATGCAGCCATTCCACAATCCTCCGATAGAGCTACTCTACGGATTAGATTCAAGAGAAGCCCGCTGGACTCAGAGCGGCAACCGGCGCAATACCTTGCGCGTCAGACCAGTGAGCGGCAGCCGCGCGCATTGTTTTTCCGCAAACCAGCGGCCGTCAGTTACAAGAAGCTGCTCCGGACCGCAAGCGAATACGGCAACCTGGTAATCGGTGTCGGTGATGGAATGACGGACACGGAGCACAGGTGCGTCGCCGTTCACCTGGGCGGGACTAAGAGCAGGAAGCTCCCACATGCCGGCCATCAGCGAAGCATCGGGCGCACGCTGCACCAGCAGCACCGCCGAATTGTGGCGCGCTATTGCATAGTGGAGTTGCTTGTTCTTTCGGGCAGGTTGAGGCTTTGTAGCTTCCGCGCCGCGTGAGCGACAAAAATCGTGTACCGGACACAATAGACACTGCGGTGTTCGCGGGGTGCAGATGGTTGCGCCCAGCTCCATCATTGCCTGGTTGAAGTCGCCGGGGCGCGCGCGGTCGAGAAGAGCTTCAGCCTGTATCCAGGACGCTTCCCTGCTCCCCGGGCGGCGGAATAGCCGCGCCAGCACGCGCTCCACGTTGCCGTCCACTACGGCGACAGCCTCATTGAACGCAATGCTGGAGATGGCTGCGGCAGTGTAGCGGCCAACGCCCGGCAGCGCCAGCCACTCCTCGGCAGTCCGCGGAAAGATGCGTTGCCTTTTGCGGGCGATCACCTTCGCCGCCTGGTGCATGCGGCGGGCTCGATGGTAATAGCCGAGCCCGCTCCACAGTGCGAGCACCGAGGCTTCCCGCGCGCAAGCTAAGGCTTGTATGGTCGGAAAGCGCTTTATGAAGCGAGCGTAGTGATCGAGAACCGCGGCGACTCGGGTTTGTTGCAGCATGATCTCGGAGACCCAGACGCGGTAGGGATCGTGATCGCGACGCCAGGGCAAGTCGCGGCGATGGCCGTCATACCAGCTCAGCAGGGCGGCACGCAGGGCGCGAGTTTTTGCCGGCGTGAGAGGTAGGACGCGAGTAGCCATGCAGAAGGGATTCTACCTTCAGACACCAGCAGACAGGCGCCGGCGTCAGGACAATTCTTGCGCTTAGGGACGAGCGCAGGCTATTACCTCGATTGGCGGAATGGCCGCTATCCGGTACTCTACGAACATGTCCGCTGCCGTAGAGCAGGCGCTGGCCCTGATTCGCGATCGCCGCCCTGACTCGATCGACAAGGCGCTGGCCTTGCTACAGAACACCGTCTACTCCTTCAGCATGAAAGTCTGCGGCCATCCTGAGGATGCCGAAGACACCATGCAGGACGTTCTGCTGAAGGCGATCCCGCACTTGCCCAAGTTTGAGAGTCCGCAAGCGCTTGCGGTTTGGCTGTACAAGGTCGCGCGCAACCGCTGCATCAGCCATCGCCGCGGCGACAGGAACTTCCGCGCAGAGAAAATGTCTCTCTGAACGAGTTGATGCCCGATGGCCGCGAGCTGGGCCGAACTGCTGAGTCGAGCGCCGGGGCCCGAGGCCGCGGCGCTCAGTCGACGAAACCGCCGAACAGCTCAGACAGGCCGTGCTGGCCTTACCTCCGCAGTATCGTATGGTCCTGGTGCTTCACGACATGGAGGAGTTGAGCACGTCTGAAGTAGCGCAGAATCACTGGGCATTCGCGAAGGCACGGTGCGAGTAAGGCTGCATCGCGCCCGCCTGCTGCGTGCGACGATCATCTGGCACGACTGTCGCAACGGCAAACCGCTGGATGGCCTCGAACTCCACGCCAGCGTCGAAGCGACCACGTCCGCTGCGTTGCCGTCGTCTGTTTGCTGCCCTGTCCGATTACATGGATGGCATCGTGGATGATGCGGTGTGTGAGGAGATGGACCGCCACATCAGCGAGTGCGTGCCTTGCCAGGCCTTTCTCGCCAGCTTGAAGCAGGCGGTGTCGCAGTGCCGCTCGTACGCGCCGCGAATGCGAGCTTCTCGAGCGCGCCGAAGAACTTCGCCGCGAACTTGCTGGTCAAGTATCAGCAGGCGGTTGCCGGCTTAGAGAAAGTCAGGACGATGCTGCCTCCGGCTGACCAAGCCGCTCGCTCGGCATGCAGGTCCGCTTCCTCCCGTTCCGGGAAATCGCCATTGGCTTACGCCAAAAATACCTTGTAACGCTATCACCCGTCACAGCGTTTCTTCCTGTAGCCCGATGTAATGGGCTTGCCGGGTCGATTCTGGCTCGGCAGTCGGAGAGAAACATGATTTCTGCCAGCGTAACGTTTTGACTCAGCCACAAAGGCAATCATCGCCAATTCATAGCCACCAGTGGTACCGGACACCATCTACTCATCGACGATCCCGCCGGCAACACCGGCGCCAAGCCCATCGAACTGGTCGCCATCGCCCTGGCCGGATGCACAGCCTTCGACGTCATCAACATCCTGCGCAAGAAGCGCCAGCAGGTTACGGGATACGAAGTGACGGTTGAGGCGGACCAGGCTCCCAATCCGCCGCAGGTCTTCACCCACGTTCGCATTCATCACATCGTGACCGGCAACGATGTTTCGGCCCAGGCGGTTGAAGAGGCGATCCGGCTGTCGGAAGAGAAGTATTGCTCAGTCGGCGCCATGGTGAAGCAGAGCGCTGAGCTGCACACCACATTCGAGATTGTGCCGGTCGCGCAGGCCGTTCTGGTCGGAGCCTGAGGATGCCGCGGCGCTGAATCAACTCGGTAACGGCAATCCTCGATGCAGCAAGCCTCGGCTCCGATGCCTGCTCGTCGTCGCGTCGTGTCATGCGTGATGCTCGGGCTGCTGCCTGCGTCGCTGATGGCGCAAGATGCGGCTACGCCGCTCACCTTGCCGCAAGCCGTCAGCATGGCGCTGGAAAAGAATCCGCTGCACAAGGCCGCGCTGGCGGACACGCATATTTCGCTCGCGCCAGGATTCGCGAGGCACGCTCGCCGCTGATGCCGAAGATCATGTTTACCGAGAGCGCGGTGCGCGGCAACGATCCGGTCTTCGTCTTCGGCACCCAAGCTGCGGCAGCAGAGTTTCACCGCTGCGGACTTCGCGCTCAACAAGCTGAATACGCCCACGCCGATCGGCAATTTCTCCAGCCGCTTCTCCGGACAGTGGAGCCTGTTCGACGGCCTGCAAAGCTGGTATGGCGTGACTCGCGCCAAGTACATGCAGCAGGCATCGCAGCAGCAACTCGATCGTACCGACCAGGAACTGGTTTACGAGGCGGTGCAGGCTTACGACGGCGTGTTGCTGGCGCAGAAGCAAGTCGCTGGTATCGCAAGAGACGCTTGAAGACGGCGCGAGGCGATCGAGGCGCAAAGCCGGGCGCGCGTCGAGAGCGGCATGGCGGTGGACTCCGATTTGCTCAGCGCGCAGGTAGCCACGGCGTCGCGGCAAGCAGGAACTGATCCAGGCGCAGAACGCGCTGGCTCTGGCACGCTCGCAATTGGCGCTCGCCATGGGAATGCCGTCGGACACGATTTACGAGCCGCAGGAAAATCTGGCGAGCATAGCTTCCCGGCTATCACGGTCGGCGACCTGGAGCAGCAGGCGCTGGTCAAGCGTCCTGACCTGAAGCGGGTTGAATCGGAGCGCAGCGCCCAGGCGAAAAGTATCTCGATGGCGAAGGGCGCGTTCGCGCCGCGGCTGAACGTCTACGGCTCGTGGGAGACCGACAGCCCGTCTCCAGGATGGAATGGCGGCAACAACTGGATCGCCGGTGCCGGAGTTGCAGTTCGACATCTTCGACGGCGACAGCAAGCGCGCTCATCTGGCAGCGGAAAAAGCTGTACAGGAGAAAGCGACAGCTATGCGTGACGCGTTTCGCGATCAGATTCGGCTGCAGGTTCGCAAGGCTTATTACGACTACGACGCAGCCCGGCAGCAGGTCGAAGTGGCGCGCGGCGCAATTCAGCAGGCGGACGAAAGCCTGCGCATCAATCAGAACCGCTACGACGGCGGCTTGACGACGGTCAGCGATCTGTTGCGCGTGGAAGAGGCTGCACATCGCGCCCAGACCGATTATTGGCAGGCGGTGTATCGCATGCAAACCAGTTATGCCGGAGTGGAACTGGCTGCCGGCACGCTTACTCCCAGTTCTCCGGCGGTGACCCAATGAGCTACCAACGATTGCGTTCAGCTTCCATTTTTTCAGATGTCATGCTGAGTGAGAACTCCACTACGGGTGTCATCCGGAGCAAGAACTTCAGTCCGAGTGTCATCCTGAGCGAGGACTTCAGTCCGAGTCGAAGGACCCCTATTGCGGTAACAGCCCTTCTCGTTCTCCTCGCTCTGTTCTTCACCGCCTGCTCCAGCCAAAAGCCGGCAAGCTCCAGCCCCGCCCGAGACGGTCTCCGGCATCGCTCTCTTCACCGCCCAGCGCGCCACCATTCCCGACTACATGGAAGCCAGCCGGCACGGTTCGTGCCGCGGATTCCGCGCAACTTTCCAGCCAGATGATGGGAACCATCACCCGGGTCAACGTTCATGAAGGCGATCACGTCCGTCGCGGAGAAGTGCTGATCGCGATCGACGCGGCGCAGCCCCGTGCCGCCTACCAGAGCGCTGCCGCCGGCGTGCAGGCTTCCGACCAGAGTATCGCGGCCGCCGATGCCGACTACTCGCTGGCCGATCGACCATGCAGCGCTACCAGATGCTTTACGACAAGAAGTCGGTCAGCCCGCAGGAATTCGACGAGGTGAAAACGAAACTGGCGGCCGCCAAGGCTCGCCGGGACGCGGCCCATGCCGGTCGCGCGCAAGCCGAAGCCGCGGTCTTGCGAGGCCAATACCGCGGTAGGGTTTTCCAGCATTCGCGCTCCCTTCGACGGCCTGGTGACCGCGAAGTTCGTTGACGCCGGCGCCATGGCGGCGCCGGGTGTTCCGCTGCTGATCGGTCGAAGATCCCAGCCGCTTTCGCCTGGAAGTACAGGTCGATGAGAGTCAGATCGGCGCGGTCCACCTGGGCGCGACCGTTCCGGTCGTGATCGATGCACTGGGCGATCAGCAGATTTCCGGCAAGGTGGTGCAGATCGTCCCTGCCGCCGATCCTTCCAGCCGCAGCTTCACCGTGAAGATCGAATTGCCGTCCAATCCGCAGATTCGCTCCGGCCTGTTCGGGCGCGCGCAATTTCCGCGAGGCCAGCGGCAATCGATCCTGGTCCCGCAAACCGCGCTGGTTCATCGCGGCCAGTTGGATGCGTATCTACGTGGTCGATAAGGACCAAATCGCCAGCCTGCGCTACATCACACTGGGCAAAGCTTGCCGGTAAAGATGTCGAAGTGCTTTCCGGACTCGACAGCGGCGAGCGCGTTGTCGCCGATGCCGGCGGGCGCGATTTGAGCGGCAAGCGAATTGGAGCGCAGTAATCATGCCGGTTGAGGAGAAAACTCCGCTTCGATTTGCCGGCATCGGTGGCGCACGCCTTCATCAACTCCAAGCTGACGCCGCTGTTCATCGCCGGCGCGCTGCTGGCGGGCGCCTTCGCCATTCTGATGACGCCTCGCGAAGAGGAGCCGCAGATCGTCGTGCCCATGCTCGACGTCTTCGTGCGTATGCCCGGGGCGACGCCTGCCGAGGTGCAGCAGCGCGCGACCATCCCCATGGAGCGGCTGCTGCGCGAGGTGCCCGGCGTGGAGTACGTGTACTCCATCAGCCAGCCCGGCATGAGCATGCTGGTGGTGCGCTTCTACGTCGGCACCAAAGAAGAAGACGCGATCCTCAAGGTCTACAACAAGCTGTATTCCAACTTCGATCGCATCCCGCAGGGCGTTTCCCAG
The DNA here is from genome assembly GCA_963769235.1 of uncultured Acidobacteriaceae bacterium. Lineage (GTDB taxonomy): Bacteria > Acidobacteriota > Terriglobia > Terriglobales > Acidobacteriaceae > Bog-257. Next base: position 845,230 of record CAVYKW010000003.1, read on the forward strand.
CCTCTCATCAAGGTGCGCTCCATCGACGATGTGCCCATCATGGCGCTGACGCTTGTGGGGCGACGCATTACAGCAGCTACCAGCTGCGGCAGATCGCCGGCGAACTGGAACATCAGCTCAAGCAGATCGACGACGTCTCCGAGACGAAGATCATCGGCGGGCTGCCTCGCCAGGTGCGGGTGGTACTCGACTCGCAACGGCTGGCAGCTTACGGCATGACCGCTGGCGCCGTCACCGCGCAATTGCAGCAGGCCAACTCACGCAGTGCATCCGGAAGCTTTGCCCAGGACAACCAGGAGTTTCAGGTCGAAGCCGGACGATTCCTGGGCAGCGCGGAAGACTTGAAGCAGGTGGTGGTCGGCGTTTCGCAGGGCAAGCCGGTCTACCTGCGCGACGTGGCCACGGAGATCGTGGATGGTCCTGCCGAGCCGGACGACTACGTTCTTTACGCCAATGCCGCCGGCGCTCCAAAGGCGCGAGTCGCGCGGCGAATATCCTGCGGTCACGATCACGCTGGCCAAGCGCAAGGGTACCAACGCGACCGTTGATCAGCGAAGCAGCGGAGAAGAAAATCGCCGATCTGCGCGGATACCTGCTGCCCTCCGACCTGAACGTAACGGTCACGCGCAACTATGGCGAGACCGCGAAGGACAAGTCCGACGAACTGCTGAAGCATCTCTTCCTGGCCACGCTGTCGGTCACGCTGCTGATCGCCCTGGCGCTGGGCTGGCGCGAGTCGGGCGTAGTGCTGATCGCTATTCCCGTCACGCTGGCGCTGACGCTGTTCATCTTCTACATCTTCGGCTACACGCTGAATCGCGTCACGCTGTTCGCGCTTATCTTCTCCATCGGCATTCTGGTGGACGATGCGATTGTGGTGGTCGAAAACGTGGTGCGGCACTTCCGCCTGCCATCGAGCAAAGGCCGTCCACTGTCCGATGTAGCGGTCGAAGCGGTGGATGAAGTCGGCAATCCTACCATCCTCGCGACCTTCGCCGTGATTGCCGCCATCCTGCCGATGGCATTCGTGCGCGGACTGATGGGGCCGTACATGCGGCCTATTCCGGTGGGAGCGTCGGCGGCGATGCTGTTTTCGCTGATCGTGGCGTTCGTGGTTTCGCCCTGGGCTGCGCTGCGACTGTTGCGTCACTACGCTTCCGGCGACGGACACCAGCACGAAACCGAAGGCTGGACCACGCGCCTCTACCGCCGCATCATGAATCCGCTGATCGAAAAGCCCCGGCGGCGCTGGCTGTTTCTCGCCAGCGTGGTGGTGATGCTGTTGCTTGCCTGCTCGCTGGTGGCATTCAAGCTGGTCAAAGTGAAGATGCTGCCCTTCGACAACAAGAGCGAGTTCCAGGTGATGGTCGACATGCCCAACGGAACCACGCTGGAGCAGACCACCCGCGTCGCCCAGGAGTTGGGGCAGTATCTGGGCAAGCAGCCGGAAGTGCGGAACTACCAGATCTACGCGGGCACCTCCGGTCCTTACAACTTCAACGGGCTGGTGCGTCATTACTTCCTGCGGCACGGCGCCAATCAAGCCGATCTCCAGGTCAACCTGTTGAATGCGCACCAGCGCAGTGCGCAAAGCCACGACATCGCCAAGCGGCTGCGTCCCGGGTTGGTCGAGATCGGCAACCGTTACGGCGCGCGCATCAAGGTCGCCGAGGTGCCGCCGGGTCCTCCCGTGCTGGAAACGCTGGTCGCCGAAGTTTACGGCCCCGACTACCAGCAGCAGATCGAGATGGCCAAGCAGATCAAGCACATCTTCCAGACCACGCCCGGGGTGGTGGACGTCGACTGGTACGTCGAAGATCCGCAGGTGAAGTACGACCTGAAAGTCGATCTCGACAAAGCTGCGCTGCACGGTGTCTCCGCCGCGAACGTCAGCCGCACGCTGGAGATCGGGCTGGATGGCGCGACAGCCGGCCTGCTGCATGCTGCCGGATTCGCGCGAAGACATACCCATCCGCGTGCAGTTGAGCCGGGCTGACCGTTCCAGCATCGCAGTCTCTGCAATCGCTGCATCTTCCCAGCATCGGTGGCGGCCAGGTTTCCATTGGCGAGCTGACGAACGTCGAGAAGAAGACCATCGACACCACGCTCTACGGCAAGAACCTGCGTCCCGTCGTCTACGTGCTGGGCGACGTTGCCGGCGAAGAGGAGAGTCCCGTCTACGCCATTCAGAAGATGGGCAAAGCCATCGACCAGCTCAAGACCGCGGACGGCTATCACATCAAGCAATACAACGTCGCCATGCCTACCGAGACCGATCGTCTGGCGATGAAGTGGGACGGCGAGTGGCACATCACTGTCGAAGTGTTTCGTGACCTGGGATTGGCCTTCGCCGCCGTTTTGGTGCTGATTTACGTGCTGGTGGTGGGATGGTTCCGCTCGTTCATCGTCCCGCTGGTGATCATGGCGCCGATCCCGCTGACGCTGGTCGGCATTCTGCCCGCGCATGCCCTGATGGGCGCGTTCTTCACCGCAACTTCGATGATTGGCTTCATCGCCGGGGCCGGCATTATCGTTCGCAATTCCATCATCCTGGTGGACTTCATCGAGCTGCGCCGCGCAGCAGGGCATGAGCGCTTGAGCATGCCGTGGTCGACGCCGGCGCGGTGCGATTCCGCCCGATGCTGCTGACCGCGGCCGCCGTGGTGGTGGGCGCGAGCGTAATTCTGTTCGACCCAATTTTTCAGGGACTGGCAATTTCTCTGATGGCCGGCGAGGTAGCGTCCACCCTGCTGTCGCGCATGGCTGTTCCCGTCCTTTATTACATGGTGGAAAAACACAGGCGGCCGGCGGCCGAGCAGCAGTTCGGCTCCGGTGCGTACTCAGGAGGTACACGCATGACAATCGAACGTGGTTTGCGACTGATGGCGGGAGTTTTCGTTCTGCTCTCGCTTGCGCTGGGCCATTGGGTCAGTCCTTATTGGTATTTGTTCACTGCATTCGTAGGACTAAACCTGCTGCAGTCGGCGTTCACGAACTGGTGTCCGGGAATGTGGATGCTGGCGAAGCTCGGCCTGAAGCCGGCCGGGGTTGTTGGATAGGAGACATGACGCCTGCGTGGCTGTTTTGGCTCGTGCTCGTCATTCTCTACATCGGGCTGACCCAGTGGCTTCTGCCGAAGCTCGGGATAGCCACTTGAGGCAGCAAGCGTGGCATCGAGTCTCGGTGCAAAACAGAAAAGACGCAGGAAAACCATGAGTCACAACCCGACAACAGCGTTTGATTCGATGAGCCGCGAAGACCTTATTCGGGCACTGGAGATGTTCGCAAAAAACTGGCTGGCCCACGATGGCTGCTGGTTTCTGGCAGCCGAAGAGCAGCTGGGGATGGAGGCTGCCATCGAACTGGACACACGCTCATGGGCCCGATTTGCGGAGGCTGAGGCACGCCGAATCATGAGCACTTTTGCTATTCCGCAGCAAGCTGGCCTCGACTCGCTGGCAACAGCGCTGGGACTGCGCATGTACAGCCTTATCAATGTTCAGCGACTGGAATGGTCGGAGGACCAAAAGCATCTGCGCTTCTTCATGGATGTTTGCCGGGTGCAAGAAACTCGGCGCCGTAAGGGGCTTGCGGACTTTCCCTGCCAGAAGGTCGGCATGGTGGAATTCGAGAGGTTCGCCCGAACCATCGACTCCCGCATGTGCACGACGTGCCTACACTGTCCGCCGCAGTCCCAAGCCGGACAATACTGCGGCTGGGAATTCAGCTTGGGACAATAGTCCTTCGCAATGCTACGCGCAGCAATGCTACCTGCACCTGTAGGTGTCTCGAGTGGTGAATGCGCCTGTGAAGTGGGGTAAGCCGGCTCACCGGAGTTCATCGTATCGCCACAGGTTTGTCGTTTGTAATTCTCCGAACCTTGCTCCAGGGAGCTGACGGACTAGGTCAGCGCGGGACGAATGTATCCTTTGACAACGCTAAGCAGCGATTCGGCAAAATGTGGATTTTCGCCAATCGGGGCCAGCAGGTCGATCACGAGGTCAGGAAACTTTGTCTTCAACTGCGCCAGCTGCGCCGGAACATCCTGGCAGAGATGACTGCCCTTCGCCAGAAAGAGTGGAAGCAAGCGCACATGCCTTGCCCCTTCTTCGTAAAGCTGCTGGGCCATTTCTTCCAGAGTGGGTGAAGCAAACTCCATATAACAGAGTTCCACACAGGATTCGCCGAGATCCTTCTTCAGACTTTCCGCCAGTTGCCGGAAAGGAACCAGCCAGTTGGCGTTCTTGCTGCCATGCGCCATCAGCAACAGGCAGCCCGGGTTTACCGCATTTGTTTCAGCCATTTGTGTAACTCCGTTTTCAAGTCGTCGAGGTTCCAGACGATCGGCAGCCCGTTCGCTCTCTCGACTAAGCCGGAGCAGGGGCGCAGAAGAAAGCCGGCGTCGGCCGTCTTCAGCATCTTCAAATCGTTATACGAATCTCCGACCGCCAGGGTTTGAAATCCCAGTCCCTGGAAATGTTGGATGGCTCCGGCCTTGCCCAGGACATGATGCGGCCGATGGCCTGAGATGTAGCCCTGCTCATCGACCGTCAATCCGTTGCATACCATCAACGAGCAGCCAAGCTTCTCCACCACCGGACCTGCCAACTCGTGATAGGTATCGGAGACAATCACGGCGAGCATTCGCGTTTGCACCCAAGCCAGAAACTCAACCACGCCGGGCAGCGGCTGCATGGTTCCGACGATCTTTCTAAGCTTCGTCAGGGAGAGTCCGTTTTCGCGGCAGAGCCTTATTCTCTGCTCCATCAGGACGTTGTAATCAGCGATGTCGCGAGTAGTCAGCGCCAGCTGCGTAACTCCTGTAACCTGTGCCACCGTCTCCCATATTTCCGGAACCAGTACGCTCTCTAAGTCGAAAGCGGCCACCACCGGGGATGCGGGCAGGGACTGCCTCAAGCCGCCGATGAGTTCGGGCAAACTTGCGCACGACCGCGTGGATGGCAGTTCCGGCCGTTCAACAACTACGACCTCGCAGCCTTCCAGACGAGCCGCTTCCAATTTTTCGCGAACGCCGCCGCGGTCTCCGCTGTCTTTCGTAACCAGCACGCCAATGTCAAACTGCCGCAACAGTGTTCGATTTTGCTCGACCGTGAAGGGGCCGCGTCCGGTCACGATGCAGTCTTCCGGAAGGCCGGCATCCAGGCAGGCACGAATTGAATCGGGATGGTCCAGAACTCGCGCTGCCAGAAGCGCATTCTTTCGGCGGGCCTCGTCGACATACGGGGCGACGTGCTTCGAACCGATGGTCAACAGCACTCGTTTGCCGGTCGCAAACGCCACTTGCGCCGCCGCTTCGTGGGAGGAAACGCAGCGCACGCCATTTTCCTGGGAAATAGTCTTGGGGCGCACATAGGTTAAGTACAGAATGTGCATGCGCTCGGCCACTTGCACCGCCGTGGCGCGCACCTCCGAAGCGTAAGGATGAGTGACATCCACAATGGCGCATATACGTTGTCTGCGAACCAATTCCAGCATGCCTTCTTGATTCAGCCTGCCAGAACGCCGGTGAAGGTTGGCATGGGAGCCGGAGTTGAGCGGGACATCAGTCGCGGACGAGACCAGCACCTCATAGCCTGCTTCCGCGATGCCCTCTGCCACCGCAGCCGATTCGCTCGTCCCCGCGAGCAGCAGGATCATAGCTTGTATCCTCGGGGAGTGAGGAACCAGCCGTTCAGGCATTCCGACGAACGGTTGCCGACAATGACGATGGTGCGCATTCCGATTTGCTCGTCCAGAAAGTGGTCGAGATCGCTCATCACGATGCGCTCTTGATCGGTTCCAACTGCAGTGGCGATGCCAACGGGTGTGTTGCCCGGGCGATGCTGGCGGAAAATCTCCGCTACCTCTTCAATTTGCCGCACCCGTTTGTTGCTCTTCGGATTGTAGAGGGCGACGACCAGATCGGCTGCTGCCACCGCTTCCACGCGCTGCCGCACCTGGTCCCATTTCACCAGCAGGTCACTCAGGCTGATGCACGCGTAGTCAAGCATCAGCGGCGCACCCATACGGGATGCGGCCGAATTCGCAGCTGAAATACCGGCCACAACTTCGATGGCGACCGGCACATTTTCTCCCGCGATCATTTCCAGCGCCAGGCCGGCCATGCCATACACTCCGGCGTCGCCGGAGGACACGAAAGCGACTGTCGCTCCCGCCTGCGCGCGTTCCACTGCAGCCCGGCAGCGATCGACTTCCTGCATCATGCCGGAAGAAATCAGTTCCTTGCCATCAGTCAGATCGCGGATGCTTTCCAGGTAATGGTGGTAGCCGACCACGACATCGCTCTGGCGAATCGCCTGCTCAGCCCGATGCGTACGGTCCAGCGCGCCGCCTGGACCCAGACCTACCAGGAAGAGTTTTCCCGCGCGATCGCCACCGTCACATGATTGAAGATAGTTTTGGGGAGTATTAATTGTGTCCTCCTTCCCGCCAGCAACGCCGCCGGCTCTGCCACGGCGGGTAGATTGACCTTGTCGGCTACGAACCGCGAACGTCCGAATTGCTTAGCGGTGGAACGAATCTCGTCTGCAGCGATAAACCGCAATTCCAGCCCAAGCCGCTTCGCCGCCAGTAGCAGCCCGGCTTCATCGCTCTTGATGGAGGCCGAGGCCAGCATGCGAACTTGCGTGAGGCTGGCTTTCGCGCTACGCAGCGCCTGGCGCACGGCAGAAACAACGTTCTTGGAATCGACGCCTCGCCGGCATCCAACGCCAACAATCAAATTCTTCACCGCTTCCGTAGTGGTGGATATCACTGGTTCAGCGGCAATAAGGTTGGCGACTTGTAGAGCCAGTTGATTCGCTCCGCCTTCATGGCCGCTCAGCAGGCTGACCGCGTAGCGGCCGCCGGCATCCACGACAACCACTGCCGGATCGGTAGTCTTGTGCTGCAAGTGAGGCGCGATTGCACGCACCACCATCCCAGATGGCGCAATGAACACCAGCCGGCGATATTGCTGAAACAGCTTTCCGGCGAGTGTCATGATCGAACTGAAACTTTTAGCGCCGGTGCCGCGCTTTGCCGAGCGGTGGACGTAGACTTGCGTTTCGCCCAAGCCTTCCCGCAGTTTTTCCGCAATGGCAACCCCTTGTTCGCAGAAGGTCACGATGGCGGTGCTCATCAGTCTGTTCCCTTCCGGTAGCCGTGGGAAAACTCGCTGGCATATAAGCGTGAGACCATCTCGCCGGGCACCAAAGCCCGTCCCACAATGATCATTGCGGTCCGGCTGATCCGCTCGGCGGCTGCCTTGCCGGCGATGTCGGCCAACGTGCCACGAATGATCTTCTGTTCCGGCCACGACGCGCGGTACACGATCGCGATGGGACAATCGCTTCCGTAATGGTGGGCGAGGGTGTGCGCCAGTTCCTCGATCCTGGAGACGGAAAGAAAAATGCACAGCGTGGCATGCGCCTGTGCCAGTCGTTCGAGTTCCTGATCGGCGGGCAATGGGGTGCGTCCCGCGCAGCGCGTAAGAATGATGGTTTGCGAAACCTCGGGCGAGGTCAGCTCGGTTTTCAATGCCGCCGCCGCTGCCTGAAAAGAACTGACGCCCGGCACCACCTCGTAATCGATACCCAGCTCATCCAGCTCCCGCATCTGCTCATTGATGGCGCCATAGATGGACGGATCGCCTGAATGCAGTCGCACGACATCCATGTTCTGCCTGCTGGCCTGACGATACACTTCCACAACCTGCGGCAGCGTCATGCTGGCAGAATCGTGGCACTCGGCGGCCGGCGGTATTTCCGCCAACACCCGTGGGCTCACCAGCGAGCCAGCATAGATACAGCAGCTGCAAGTCCGTAATAGTCGCAATGCTTTCACGGTTAGTAATTCGGGATCGCCGGGGCCAGCACCCACAAATATAACTTTCATTTCATCGACCTCCGGGAAGCGTGCACGATGATCACGGAAAGATACCCAGCCTCCGGGTCTTCTACTCGCAATTTGCGCAGATCAACCTCGATATGCTCGCGGTCCAAACCGGCCCGGGACACGAACACGCTGTGTTCGATCAAGCCGCACGCCTCCAGGACCTCGAGAATCTCGCGCAGCCTCTTGCCAATCTTCATCAATACGACTGTGCCCTGGGTCGCCAGCGCGCGACGCAGGTCGGTCAGATCGTCCGAGGTAGGGACAATCGTGATCGGCTCTTTGCCTTCTCCTAAAGCGAAATGGGTTGCAGCGGCCGCCGCCGAGAATGACGTGATGCCAGGGATGGTGGTGGTTTTCAGGCCGGGTAGTCGCTCATTTAAAGCACGCAGCAGATAAATGTACGTTGAGTACACCATCGGGTCGCCCAAGGTCAGGAAACAGGCGTCTTTCCCGGCTTCCAGGAACGGCGCAATCACTTCGGCCGATTCGCGCCAGCGTTGCTCCAACACCGTCTGATCCGGCGTCATAGGAAAAACCAACTCCTGCACCTGAGCGTCGCTGCGCAAATACCTGCGCGCGATTTCTAAGGCCACGCTCTCCGATCCCGTCCGCGCCTTGGGCACAAACACATGCGGACAGGCTGCCAATACCGACGCCGCTTTCACGGTGAGCAACTCCGGATCTCCGGGGCCCACGCCTATGCCATAAAACATTCCCTGTTTCACGTTCGTATCTTCTTTCCGATAAACAACACGATGGATTGCGCAGAAAGTTTGCTGCCGGCCAGATCATTCGAGTCCAGGCGAAACACGCGCTCCTGCGGCAACGTCAGGTCTTCGCAAGCAAAGATGGAGTGGGTTGCGGCCAGCCGATTCGCCAAGCCCACGATCCATTCCATGGTGGAAGCATTCCCTGCCAGCACTGCGATTTTGCTTTCCTCCACTAACAGGTCCATGTCGAGCTGGGGTGCGTGATGATGGACGCTTATCAGCCGCGCGTCGGTCCAGTCCAAACCAAGCCGCGCAAAGGCTACTTGCAGCGAGCTGATACCGGGGATCACACGGCACGATTGCCAGCCGAATCTCTGAATCACGGGCTGGGCCAGACTGCAGACGCCCGGGTCGCCACTCACGATGACCGCGACTTTGCGTTTACCTATGTGGGGCGCGAGTTGGTCAAGCGCCTTGGGAATATCGGCGCCAACCACAATCCGCTGCTCTCCGTTTGTGGCAAACAATTCCAGCAGCCGCGACGCTCCGATCAGAACGTCGGCTTGCTCGATGGAGCCTCGCGCCACCGGCGTCAGGTAATCCAATCCGCCCGGCCCACAGCCCACAATCGTGATGCCGCAGCCGTTGGCCTTCGTTTGCATGTTTCTCGCTAGCGCCATGGCGTCAAATCTCCATACGAGCCAATCAGGTCGCCGGCCAGGTTGATGAGTACCACCGACACTTCCTGTTGCGGGCCGATGCGACCGTTGATCGCCGAACGAATCTTGCTGGCCAGCAGATCAGCCAACCGTGCGCGCTCAGGCTCCACAAGAGCCTCGAAGATTCCTTCGACCGTGGCGCTCGCCGGCGCGGAAACTTTCAACAGCGAGCTCGCCAACTGCGTAACCACCGGCACAGCGCTGGATGAATGCGCCGAGTGCGTATCCCATTCGCCGAGCACCAGCTTGGCCAGTTTGCCGGGATGCCCCAACACCAGCCAGCGCTCAAAACCATGTTCCCTGGCGCGGTCCAGCATGTAGCCCCATTGATTGCTGACCTGAACAACCTGTTCCGGACGAAGAGAAAAATTCTTCCGCGCAGCATGTTCGCCAATGTTGCCTGGCACCAGAACCGGAGCCACGATGCCGCAGGCTTTCGCCACATCCAGCGCGCATTTCAAAGCTTCACAAAGGTCAGGCGCGCTGAAGGGACGTACCCGGCCAGTAGTGCCCAGCACGGACAGTCCACCTTCGATGCCCAATCGCGGATTAAACGTGCGATGCGCCAGCTCTCGTCCGCCGGGGATGGAAATAGTTACTCGCACGCCACGGGAGGTCAGCTCACGAACCGCCGCACGAATCATCTTCCGCGGACCGGGATTGATCGCCGGTTCTCCGGGCGGCACAGCAAGTCCGGGCTTGGTGACCATGCCTACGCCTTCGCCCGCTGCGAACACGACTTCTTCCCCATCGATGAAACGCACCGCCGCGGATACGCAAGCCTTGTCGGTTACATCGGGATCATCGCCGGCAAACTTGCGGACCACAGCTTCTGCGCCGTCGGAATTGCACTGACTGGAAATAACCGGAAAGCTGACGCGCTCTCCGTCGGGCAACGAGACTTCCACCGATTCTGTCGCGGGGATGCCACAGAGCGTTGCCAACGCAGCCTTGGCCGCAGCCGCCGCAAAACAGCCGGTCGTGTATCCACCTCGCAGGGCCGTCATGCTTTCGCCTCCAGCAGCGGCGGTACGATCAGCTCCTCCGGAATCAGCTCCAGCAACTGCAGGCGAGCTTCACCGATGGTGAGCGGCAGGCCGTTCAACGGAATTCCATCAATGCGATTCAATTCATCGAGCAGCCGTGACACGTAGGGCAGCCGCAGGCTGGAACGGCGAAGCAGTTCCTGGTCGCAAAAAACTTCATGCGCCGGACCCTGCTTGAGCACCCGACCGCGATTCAGAAGATAGATGCGATGGGCGAACAGGGGCAGCAAATCCACAGAATGCGTGGCTAGAATCACGGTGATTCCGTGCTGGTGATTCAGGTCGCCCAACAAGCGCATCATTTCATGCTCGCCGGCGGGATCGAGACCGGCGGTCGGTTCGTCCAGTATCAGGATGGAAGGCTTCATGGCCAGGGTTCCGGCGATAGCCACGCGCTTCTGCTCGCCGAAGCTCAGGTGATGGATGGCACGTTCGCGCAAATGGTCCGCGCCTACACAGTGCAAAGCTTCATCCACGCGGCCGCGCACCACTTCCGCCGTCAGTCCCAAGTTGCGTGGGCCGAACGCCACATCCTCGGCCACGGTGGCGCTTACCAATTGATCATTCGGATTCTGAAATACCAGTCCGACACGCTGATACAACTCGGCATCGGAGTACTCGCTCAAAGTTCGCCCGCCGATTCGTACCGTTCCGGATTGTGGCTTCAGCAAGCCGACCAAGATTTTGATCAGCGTAGTCTTGCCCGATCCGTTGGAAGCCAGCATGGCAACAAACTCGCCTGACGACACCCGGAATACCACGTCTTCCAGCGCCATGAACCCATTCGGATAGGCGAAGCTGACGAGGTCTGCGTCGATGGCGAAGTTTTCAATCACCCTAGCCTCATTTGCGCCAGTCCAAACGCGATCAGCACGACGGTCCCCGCCACGACCATCGTCCACCACTGGCGTCTGGCCAACGCTGGCACGGTCTCGAAGGGAATTTCGCCGTGATAGCCGCGCACTAACATCGCCTCGTGGGTGCGGACCGCCTGGTCCATGGAACGCACGATCACCGTGCCACCCACAGTTCCCGCCGACGCCCAAGCCTTGCGAACGGTCGAGTATCCTAGCCGCACCCTCTGTGCCACCATCATGTCGGCTACCAGGTCCAGCAGGACGAAGATGTATCGATACATCAGGAAGGCAATTTCCAGCCACGCTTTCGGCATCCCCAACCAGCGCGAAGCGTGGAACAGGCGATGCGCCGGCGTCACCATGCCCAGCAAAAGCAGCACACTGACCGAACCGAGCACGCGGCTGGCAATCAACCGGCCGCTGTGCCAGCCCTCTTGTGTAACGATGATTTTGTGGCCAAGGAATTGGAGAGTCGCCATCGGCGTGGATCCCGTCATCACCGCCTGTAGAACCAGAACGAGGAAGGCGACTCCCAGCGGAGCCGACAACCGCAAGGCCACCAGCCGTACCGGGACTTTCACCGCTAAGGCGCCGGTCACCGCCAGAACGAAAATGATCAGGGGGAAAACAGGATTGTGCGAGAACATCAGGCAAAGCAGCGTCACGAGTGCCACCACCAGCTTGGTGCGCGGATCCAGCCGCGTCAGACAATTGTCCTGCTGCGCGAAAATGTCGGAGAAGAGTTCGGAGATCAGGCTCATGGCTGGCTGACCTCTAATTGCGGCTCGGCTTCGAGCTGCTTGCCAGTCGAATTGGTTGTGGTGGGAGGAAACAGTTCGTGAAAGCTGTAGCCCATCACAAATCCGCCCAGGACTCCGGCAACCAGGAAACAAAACAACAGCAAGTCGCCTTTCTCGGTGTCGATGAACGGCCGATGCGGAGGATGACCGGCGGCCCGAGCGAACTTTTCTACGACCGTTTCGTCAACTCCAGCCCACCCGCTCGAACTCTGCCGCAACAGGAAATATCCGCCAACGACTAAAGCAAGAATCAGCAGCGAGTAGAGCAGTAGCTTCTTCATACCGCTTCCGCTTCCATTTTTGTTACGCGCAAGCTCTGCACCAGAGCCGGCCGGCGGGAGACGATGAAACAATAGATTCCGGCACTCACCACTCCCTCCAGAATGCCCAGCGGCAACTGCGTGGGAACGAATGCGACCGCGACTGCTATCAACATGTGCAGGAACGAGCCGCTGCCATGCAAAGCGCTGGCGAGCTCGAACGACGTGGTGGCGTAGGTAGCCCAGTCGGACAACATGCCCGCGAGAAATGCTGCCATCCACAAAGGCGATCCCAGCTTTCGGGAAAGGTGAAAAACTCCAAAGCCGACAAAGCCGCCCGCAATTCCCATAGACGAGATGTTGGCGCCCAACGTGGTCAGCCCGCCATGCGACAGGAACAACGCTTGCAACAATAGTGCGACGCTAGTCACGAGAACGGTGAGCTGTGGCCCGATCAGAATGGCGGCCAGGCCGGTTCCGCAAGGATGCGAACAGCTACCGGCTGTGGGCACTGGAATCGGCATGCACGAAATCACGAAGACCGCTGCGCCGATCAGGGCCACCATGGGCTTGAACACCGGCGTCAGTTTGCTGCGCAAGCGCAGATCGTGCAGTCCCCAGGCAACAAACGGAATCGCTACAACGAACCAGAATGCCGCCCACTGTGCCGGCAAAATCCCTTCCGACAGGTGCATGGCCGATGCCGGCAAAACGCAAGCGAAAATCAACAGCATCGAAAGTAATATCCACTTCCACTTTTTCATGATTGGACTGCTTCCATCGTTTGTACTGCCTTCCGTCCGCTGCTTCTGGCCGCGATGGTGCAGAGTGCGTGAATCGCGCTAACCGCCAGCGTGCTACCTCCGCGCCTGCCTTCGACGGCGACAAATGGCACTCCCAGCGACATCAGCTCCTGCTTGCTTTCGACCACGTGCACGAAGCCCACCGGCATTGCGATCACCAGCGCCGGACGAATGTTCTCTTCCAGCACCATGCGATTGAGCTCCAGCAGCGCAACCGGCGCGTTACCGAAGACTGCGATTCCATCTGACAGCAGTGTTTTCGCTTTTCTGATGGCATAGAGCGAACGCGGCAACTGGCGTGCTTCCGCCTCTTTGGCAACATCGAGGTCGGCCACGTGACAAACAATCTTCTCCGAGCCGTAACTTGCGTTGGCGCTGCGCAGACGAGCCAGCGACAAACCGGCGCGAATCATGTTGGAATCGGCGTAGATCGGACGCGCCTGACATAAGGCCTTCACCCCGGCCTCGATCGCATCAGGCGAAAACTTGATTTGATCTGCAAGAGAAGGATCAGCGCAGGTGTGAATCATGCGCCGCACCACTTCCCATGTGTCCGGAGCGAAGCCGTTGCAGCTGGGTAGTTCCTGATCGATGATCGCGAAGGAACGAGCTTCGATCTCCGGGCCGGAAAGCGGATTGCGCAAGAGCTCGTGAATGAGCGGCGGATTCGTCATGGGATAGCTACTCCAGGAGACTGCTGAGCGAGTTGTGTTACCAACGTGACAGATCCGCTTTCGCGTAGCCGCTTCACAAAATGTTCGACAGCGGTTGGCCTTGATGCGAAATGCAAGTGCAGATAGCTCGCCAGAATCGAGCCAGACTCGTTCTGAAAGCCTTCGCAAGATTCCGTCTGCGAACGTCGCGGGCTGGTCTGATACGCAGCTGGCCACGAAGGGGTTCGCGTCATTTCCGAGTAGTGGAATTCGTGCCCACGCAAGCGGTCGCCGTGTTTTCCCCAAAGTCCATCCCGCAGCAAGGTAGCTTCGCGATACCCCAGCGATTGCAGGCGTTTGCACATGCGGGTCGTCGCCGGCAGCAGTCCCAGCATGGCGTGATACTTCCCATCCAATGTTTCCAGCGCCTCGGACAGGTACATCAGGCCTCCGCACTCGGCGTAGACCATTCCGCCAGCAGTGGCGAACTGTCGAATCGACGCCAGCATGGCGAAATTCGCCGAGAGTTCCGCAGCGTATTCTTCGGGATAGCCGCCGCCCAGGTAAATGCCGTTCAGCCCCGGCGGCAGCGAAGCATCTCGCAGGGGAGAGAACGTTACCAGCTCACATCCGGCTCGTCGCAACGCCTCCAGATTGTCGGGATAGTAAAAGTGAAAAGCCCGGTCGCGGGCTACGCCGAGTCGGACGCAGGTATCAAGAACGGTGGGCGCAGACGAGGTTGGGAGGGCGATTGGTTGAGCCTGTCGCGCAATTTCTAATATCGTATCGACCGCAAGCCCCGGTTCGAGGGCGCCTGCCAGCGTCTCTAGGGTAGCCGACGGAAGACGGTCCGCATCGGCGGTGACCAGGCCCAGATGCCGGCTGGGCAGTTCGGCAAGAGCACCGCGGGGGATGGCTCCCACCAGGGGCGCTAGCGAGGCCAAGCGCAGCGCGTTCGCCAGCAGGCGGCCATGCCCTTCGGAGCCGCAGTGATTGGCGATTACTCCGGCAACCGGGATGCCGGGTTCGAAACTCGAATAGCCGTGAACCAGGGCGGCAATACTGCGGGCCATGCCATGCACATTCGCAACCAGCAGCACCGGGGCCGCAAGCCACTTGGCAACCTGCGCAGTGCTGCCCTCCAACGACCCTTCATCCGCGCCATCGAACAAGCCCATCACACCTTCGACCACCGCAACGTCGGCGTCATGGGTCACGCGGCAGAAGAGTTCGCGGACGTAAGACTCGCCGGTCATCCAACCGTCGAGGTTGTAGCAGGGCCGTCCCGAAGCCAGTGTAAGGTAGGTAGGATCGAGATAGTCTGGACCGACTTTGAAGGTCTGTACGCGCAAGCCTCGCCTGCGCAGCAGCATGATCAATCCCAATGTCAGCGAGGTCTTCCCTACCCCACTCTCGGTTCCTGCGACAACGATGCGGGGAATCCGCACTGGGGCATTACCCTCGAGGCCGTGCCGCGATTCATCAAGGCCGCTCGGGTTCCCTGATTCTGAGGCGTGTGCCAGGATGCTTTTCGCGTTACTGTCATTGGTCATGCTCGCCCCAACAGCCGATAGATTTCGTCCATCTTCAAGCTGTGTCGCACCACGCCGGCAAGACGGTCGAAGGCTTCTTGCAGGTCGTAGACGGCAATCACTTTTCCCAGGGCGGCCCAATGGCGCCGGGTGCGCAACCGGTCGATAAACCAGCGGCGGAATTCGTCAGCATCGAATATTCCGTGCAGATAGGTTCCCCACACTTTTCGATCGGGGGCGGCAACTCCCAGCACGGAGCCGTCCTCTGCCAGGAACAATGGTTGCAATTGGCCGGAGATCACGCTTTGTCCGTGATGAATTTCGTAGCCGCGAACGCTGAAGTTGGACTCGCTGTGCTTTCCACTGACTCGCTTCAGACTCTTCTCCGCTCCCATGGTGGTGTCTAGAGTCAGGCAACCCAGTCCGCGGACCCCATCGCTGTGGGATTCAATTCCTCCCGGGTCTTCAATCTTCTGGCCCAACATCTGATAGCCGCCGCAGATGCCGACTATTTCCGTCGTGCCTTTCTGTACTAACGAAGAGATGGCCGTTGCCAGACAGGTCTGTCGCAAGTAAGCAAGGTCGGCGATAACGTTCTTGCTGCCGGGCAAAATCACGGCGTCTGGATGTCCCAACTCGGCCGGCTGCCGCACAATGCGTAAACGAACGTCGGGCTCGATGCGCAGCGCATCGAAATCGGTGAAGTTCGAAATGTGCGGCAGATCAACCACCGCTATATCGACGCACTCGCTGGCGACCTCCGAGATGTCTGACTTAGCGGCCTTGAACGAAACTGAATCTTCTTCGGGCAGTCCCAGATCGCGAAGATACGGAACTACTCCAAAGACGGGACGGCTGGTGTGACGCTGCGTGTATTGCAGAGCTTCCGCCAACAAGGATTCCTGCCCACGGAAGCGGTTCACCACGAAGCCGGCGATCAGCGCGCGTTCCCACTCTTCCATCACCTCCATAGTGCCGATGAAAGATGCGAAGACGCCGCCCCGGTCGATGTCTCCGACCAGCAGCACCGGGGCTTCGGCGTACTGAGCCATGGCCATATTGACGATGTCGTGACGCTTGAGATTGACCTCCGCCGGGCTGCCTGCGCCCTCCAGCACGACCACTTCGTTCTCGGCGCGCAGCTCGTCCAAAGCCTGCTTGGCAACGGCAAAAGCTTGCGGCTTGTAGTCGATGTACTCGGTCACATTCATGTTGCCCACGGGCTTGCCCAGCACGATCACCTGCGCGCCGGTATCAGAATTGGGCTTGAGCAAGATGGGATTCATGCGGGCGTCCGGCTCCAAACGACAGGCCTGCGCCTGCACCACCTGCGCGCGTCCCATCTCTTTTCCGTCGCGAGTGACGAAGGAATTCAGGGACATGTTCTGCGACTTATAAGGCGCGACCCGAACGCCGTCTTGCTGGAGGATGCGGCACAGAGCTGCGGTTAGAACGCTCTTGCCGGCATTCGAACTGGTGCCCTGGAACATGATGGTCCTGGCGGCCTTCTTCGTCCGGGCCACCTGTGAACGTCCACTCAGGACAGCGCGCAGCGTCTGTAGCAGGCGCTCATTCTCCTCGGCCGTACGCACTGCAACCCGGAAGTAATGGGCGTCCAACCCCTGAAAGCTGGTACAGGTTCGGATGGCGATGCCGTGGGCAAGCATCCGCTCCGCTAATGCTGGCGCGTCCAGTCCCACTCGATCGAGTCGTGCCAGCAGGAAGTTAGCCTGACCGGGATAAGCTGTGACTCCGGGGAGAGCACCTAACCCGATAAACAATTTCGCGCGCTCGCGGGTGACGTATTCTCGCGTCCGCTGCACGTATTCTTGATCGCGTAACGCGGCTGTGCTCACAGCTTGCGCCAGCGTGTTGACGCTCCACGGAGGCTGCAACTCAAGCAAGCGCTGAATCAAATCAGGATCCCCGACTGCACATCCTGTGCGCAATCCGGGAATGGCAAAAATCTTGGTCAGCGACAGCAGCACGATGACATTCGGGGGACGACGTCGGGTGAGGCTGTCAAAGCCTTCCACAAAATCGCCGAATGCCTCATCCACCACAAATAGCGTTGAAGGATGATCAGCAGCCAATGTCCGCAATGTTTCAGGGGGAAATAATGTGCCGGTAGGATTGTTCGGCTGGCCAAGGAAGACCACGGTGTCGGCGGTCAGCGAATTTTCAGGCAACGGGTCGCCGGAAGGCAGATTTTCAATTCTCATCCCCGCTTGCATCGCGGCCTTGGCATAATCTCCGTACGACGGAATCGGAATCAGCGCGCGAGATTTTTGCGCCGCGCGGGCCAACAAGTAAAGGATCTCAGTCGAGCCATTGCCGGCGATTACCTCTGCGCGATCCACTCCGTAGCGCTCTGCGGCAGCTTCCACCAGAGCGGTGCAGTGCGGATCAGGATAATGCTGCAGCATGCTGAGCTGAGAACTAATCAGAGCCCGCAACCACTCGGGCGGCCCCAATGGATTGATATTCGCCGAGAAGTCGAGAAGCTCACGCTCCGACGGGCCCATGCTCTCGGCCAGGCACCTTACATCTCCGCCATGTTCAAAGTTGTTCACGACACACCTTGTTCCCGAGCGCAGCTATAGTTGCAGGCGCTTATGCAATCGCCAGGCGAGCGGTTCGATTTCGGTGGTTGAGCCAATCGGAGGAGTGGAAGGTTACAGATAATGGGCGGAACAATGCATTCTCCTTTGAGCGAAGTTTCCGAGTTCGGTCGCGTGGGCCGTTATTCTGACTTCTGGCTTCGGACCTACGCCTCTCCTTCCCCACTGTTCCGGGTGGTTATCAGAGGTTTCGTAGCCAGTTACAGCAGCGCTACTGTCGCCGACTTTCACGGCGTTCCCTGCGCCAACGCGAGATACAGCAAATCTAAAGAGCTACCTTGGACAATAATGGCAAACTACCGGCCAGTCTGTGATGCTTACACCTTACACCTGTGACTGTCGCCACAATCTTTGTCCCAGCAAAGCTAGACTACTTCTCGGTGCGTTGGAAACGATAGCGCACCTGGCCGATGAGCTCGCGCGGATTATTGAAATGCGTTCCCGCAAAAGAGTTGTTAACTGAAAATGGGTAACGCGAGTTCGAGAGATTCAGCGCGGTGAAGGTGAGTTCCATCCGTTCGCCGACGGACTTGCCAAGCGAAGCATCCGCCGTGGTGTGCTGAGGCAGGTGATCGGGGCCGTCGGCTTTCAGAACGCCGGAACCGTAAACCACGTTGTTGGCAAACCAGAAACGGTGCGGCAGCTGGAGATCGAAGCCGGTGGAGAGAGTATTTCTCTGGTCGTGATCGAGATAGCACCACGCCGTTAAGCACCAGGAAGGCACTGGTTCTATCAAGCCACCATCGGGCGCGCCCATATACCTCGCCATCATGTTTGAGAAGGCCAGATGCATCCCGAAGCGATGAGCGATGAGAGGCGACTTTACCACCGCTTCCGTGCCGCTAATGCGGGCTGCCGGAGTGGTTAGCGGCAGCAGGATGTTGGAATTGCCCAGCAAGTCATGATCGAGAAAGTTACTGGAGGTGGTATCAAAGTGATCGAAGTCCAAGACCCAGGCGCGAATTGGAATGGTAAGTCCAAATTCTCTTTGAATATCGCGTTCGCCCCTTAAAGGCTCGAATCCGTATCCACTCACTCCTTGCGTTGCCAATTCGAATCCAAACACCCCTCCTCCGACCGTGTACAGAGGCGGCGGCTGATAGTACGTTCCGTAGAAACTGCGCAGCACCCAGTTCAGCTTAGGGATTTGAACCGTGGCACCCACGCGGGGATTGACCGCGTTTTCGTCGGTTATCCCTGAGAAATGGGTGAACCGCACTCCGACGTTGAAGGTGAGCCATCGCCAGGGTTTGTATTGATCGTTGAGGTACGCCGCTCCGACTCCGCCGGTAGGCGCCGCCGTGACCTGGGAAGATGTGCTCCCCTCGGCCAAGCCGAAAATCTGGCTGTTGTGCTGGTAAAAGCCATACAAACCACCTACCAGATTGTTGGGCCCGTGCACATATTTAAGCTCAGCCTGACTGCCCAGATAGTTGGATGTGTTATCGGCGGTAGCCTTAAACGGATCGTTGGCGCCCGGAATATATTGCGAGTCGTTGTAATGGAAGAAGGGAGAAACGGTGAGCAGGGTGTTGGGATTGATGGCGTGGTTCCAGGAAAACGTTACGAATGCATCGTGTTCCTGATCGATGTCGCGGAGGTACGCGTAGTTTGTGTCGGTAGGATTCAAGTCGGTGGGATCGGTGGGAATCTGGTAGCGGTCATTTCGCAGCGTGGCGGTCCAGTCCAGCTGGTCCCCCGAGGCCAGCTTATACGACATAGTCGTAAAGAGTCCTTCTCCGCTGCCCATGTCGTGACTGAGCTGTGTGGTCGGCGGCTCCAAGCCGAGATCAGTGCGATTGCCGATTAAGCTGGCGTAAAGCGCAAATTTTTCGCTGTGGCCGCCGAAGCTGACCTGATCGTTAGTTTGGTTATCGCTACCGTAACTTACGATGGAGTCGGCCTCTTTGTTGAATTGAAAACCGTTGCGGGTGATGATGTTTACTTGCGCGAAGGTACGATCCCCGTTCTGCGCGCCATAGCCGCCGCGGTTGATTTGCACCTCCTGGATGTCCGTAGGATCGAGCGCGCGGCCCACGTTGCTGGACATGTTGGTATTCGGAACTGGCACGTTGTTAATCAGCCAATTGATCTGGTGCCCTCCCCGTACATGCAGGTGATCGTGCAAGACGAAGGCGCCAGGAGTGGTTTCGGTGATGAACTGCAAGCTGCTCATGCGATCGGCGCCAGGAAGGGCCTGCATAATGTCATGGCTGGAAACCATGATGGGAGCGCTAGCCGCAGACGGTGCCGTGGCTTCCAGCGGCGCGGTAGTCGCAGTGACGTCAACACTGCTGACTGTGGAATCCACCGACAGCTTTAACTCAACATCGGGCGCGCTGCCGGCGATCATCTGTATCTGCTGAGTCAGCACGGCAAAACCCGAGCTTTGCACTTCCAGCGTGTATTGCCCGAAAGGGATGGCGCTCATGATGAATGCGCCATTTGCATCGGTTTGGGCAGTTTGTTCTCTCGACCACGACGTCGCCTTCAAGGTTACCGTTGCCTGGGGGAGGACGGCACCGCTGGGATCTTTGACTGTGCCCCGCAATGTGCCGAGGCCTTGCGCATGCGCGAGAACAGTGCCAAGCAGAAATATAATCAGGAACGCGAGTCTGGATCGAAGGCAAGCGAGGAACTGCGATCTACGCTTGTGCAGAAGTTCGATTGCGACAAAAGAGGAGGTTGACTTGGGCTGGACGGAGAAAGACGATTGGGTGTGCGGCAAGATTCTCCTTTAGGGCGAAGTTTCCAAGTTTGGTCGCGCGGGCCGTTGTTCTGACTTCTGGCTTCAGACCTACGCCTCGCCTTCCCCAGCATTCCGGGTGGTCTCATGAGGTTTCGTAGCCAGTTACAGCAGCGCCACTGTCGCCGACTTGCACGGCGTTCCCTGCGCCTGCGCGAGATACTACAAATCAAAAAGCTTTGTGAACTATAACCATCACGTCCTGATTCGTCTGTGATGGGTACAACCAACGAATGTGATAACTCGCCATCCTTGTCTCCAAATAAGTTGTCTGTGACGACTGACCACCGCAAGCGTGACAGCGGTGGCGGCATCGTGTACTTCGCTTAGAGTTGCAACAGACGCCTGGTACGGCATCTGCATGGTCAGCTCACTCATGCGTATTTTAAGTATTAGTCAATTAATAACAACTACTTAGATAATTTTGTAGTAACAGATCGCTAGGCTTTATGGAGCTGGCGCACTAGATTAAAAGTAGAAACTGCATAAGTGTTTCGCGTCCGCGCGAATCCTCTTGGTGGGGAGTGTGACTGGTAGGCCGATTTTCGTCTGTTACAGTCAGGCGGGCGCTTGCAATGCTTAATAGGGAAAACGGTGTAAACCCGTTGCGGTTCCGCCGCTGTAACCGATGACGAACGTCGCGATAGAGCCACTATCCAGATTTCGGATGGGAAGGCGCGGCCAGTAGAACGAGTCGGAAGCCAGAAAACCTGCCCATAGACAGTGGAGATTGTTACGGCCTGGCGTTGAACCCGGCCGCCGCTAGAGTTCTCTACTTCCGATAGAGGATGAAATACGGCATCCCCGGCACTCCCCAGAGGAGTGTACGGGGTTTTGTTTTGGAGGACATTATGTTCTTGCCGTTGCAGCTTAAAGTGGAAGGCAGGTTATGTGTGGTAGTTGGCGGTGGAAAGGTGGCTGCGCGGAAGTGCCGTTCTCTGCTGGAGCATGGAGCGCGGCTCCGGGTAGTCTCGCCGGCCCTGATCGCTGATGAGATTTGGGATGCGGAGCAGATTGAAGTTGTCCATGGCTCCTATGATCCAAGTTGCCTGCGCGGCGCCTTCCTGGTGATTGCCGCTACCAACGACGAAAAGATTAACGGCCGTGTAGAACATGAGGCCAGAAGTGCCGGGCTGCTGGTTATGCGAGTCGACTCCCTCGACGATAGCGATTTTGTTTTTCCGGCGAGCCTGCGCCGAGGGCCGCTGACGATTGCTTTTGGCACGGATGGAACCGCGCCTACGCTCTCGACGGTCATGCGCAACGACGCGCAGCAATCCTTCGGAGAAGGATATGCGGATCTGTGCGAGAAGGCGGCGACCGCCAGGACGCAGCCGGAGTGGGGCCGGCTGAATTGCACCGGCCGACACGAATTCATCCGCCAGCTGGTGCAATCCGCGATGCCCGACTATCCCTTCTCGCATGATGATGGGCCCGTATTTGCATCAAATGCTTCGCACTTCGAGCGGGGTCATGTTTACCTGGTGGGCGCGGGCCCAGGCGACCCGGGATTAATCACGATGAAAGCGGTGCAATGCCTGCATGCTGCCACGGTGGTGATTCACGACGCACTGGCCAATCCGGTTCTGCTCGAAATGTATTGCCAGGGCACCCGCCGGCTCGACGTCAGCAAACGCAAGGGTCTTCACAACCACATGCAGCCGGAAATCAACACCATGATGATTGAGTGCGCCCAACAGGGCGAGATCGTGGTGCGCCTGAAGGGTGGCGACCCGATGATTTTTGGCCGGGTGGGCGAGGAAGCCCGGGCCTTGGCCGCAGCCGGAGTTCCATTCGAGATTGTGCCCGGCATCAGCAGCCTTGCCTCCGTCCCGGCCTATGCCGGAATTCCAATCACGGACCGCGAATTCGGCGGACATTCGGTGGGAATTTACAGCCTGCATCTGCGCAATGGCAAAGGACTGTCGCAGGACCAATGGAAGAAGATGGCGAATGGGCCGGATACTCTTGTCCTATTCATGGGCATGACGGTAATTGGCGAAGCGGTCAGCAACCTGGTCAGTAATGGATTGCCAGGGTCGACGCCAATTGCTCTGATAACCCAGGGCACCACTGATCGTCAACGAGAGATCTTTGCCACACTGGATACCATGGTTACCACTATCGCCGGCATGACACTGGAAGGCCCCGGATTGATCGTTATCGGCGATGTAGTAAAGGCGGCCTCAATCATGAGTTGGAGATCGGTCGCCCAAACCGAAGAAAAGGATGCCGTGCTGGTCCGCTCATAAACGGCTGGACGAGGTGCTTCGCGGCGTCGGGGCTGGCCCATAAGCCAAAGAACCGGACTTTGCTAAGTGTGAGGTCATTCCCTCTGTGACGAAAGCCAGCGTACCGTGATGCGCACATAGTTTCTGTGCGCATAATTCCTACCGAAGCCTGTTATGCATCCCCAGAGTGGCACCCACGACTCTCGGCCTATCTATGGCCCATACCGTGAAAAGAATTGACCACGAGTGTGACTGGCTACCGTCGAGCCCTATCAAGCTTTAACGGCCAGTTAAGCTGTTATGGAGCTCGTCGCGGCGCGGTGGGTACCGAACTTATTTATCTCAGACCTACTAGATTTGCAGCTATGACTCGGCACCTTGTTGCCTTGGAAAGCTAGCCTCTTTGTGCAAGACTCACCAGCAAGAACAGTCCTGGCCGGCCATTAAGAAACGTCAGCTATTGATTTGACGGGAGCTATGGCGACTGCAAAGCTTCGTTCACACCATTTCGCCTGGCGGCGAGCGCCGTCGCCTGCGAAGAGTGATCTCGCACTTGATCGCGCGCACCTTGCCCAATCTCGCTGGGCGAGCCTGCACGGTGTGATCTCGCGTCATACATACTGCTTTCCCCGTCACAGCCAGCGCTGCCAGCAAAGAGGACCTTACATGAAGTCTAAGCTCGCGCTTGGAGTCCTGGGAATACTTCTGCTCGCCATTAGCGCCGAAGCACAACAAACACCTTTTCCGCTGATGGTAAACACCTGGGGCTACGCGGCAGGAGCCGTTTCCGGCTGGCCCGCGGGCATCGCTAATTGGCCAAACGGCGAAGGCAGCCTGACGGTAACGGGATCGCAAGGTGCGACTACGTTGACCATCAACTCGATCAACGTCGGCGTGATAAGTGACTACCAGCTCGCCGCCAATACCAATGGATGGGCAGTCGTAGTACTAGGTGACGACGGCGTCTATCGCGTCTATACCGTGTATGCGATCAATGCCTCGACTGGCGTTTTATCCATTTATCCTTCCCTGTACAGCTCCGTTACTTCGGGCGCCGCGGCAAATCTTTATGACGCTGTGAGTAGTGTTCACCTCACTACCACCGGGTTTTACGGCCTGGCCGATTATGTCGTCTCGCAAACCAAGGGAGCTTCGTATATTCAAGCCTACGCCGCGAGATATGTGTCCGATGGACTAGGTCATTATTCAGGCACACCTTGGACCGCCATAGGAGGACTTAGTCAAGGATCGAACGGCTACTTGGCGCCCACCAATTGCATGACTGCCGGCGTCTTCACCTACACCAACACGATCGATCACGTGATTTGCAACGCCTACAGCGGCAATGATCGAACGGAAATCAACGGCAGCACCTACCACACGCTCATTGGCGCGGCCGTAGCTGGGGAAGGCGCCAGCCTGACGGCCAATCTCAATGGGAAGAGCGGATATCTCGACACCATGGTCGGCATTGAGGGTCAGTACCAGAGTGAAGAGGCATCCGCAAGAGTCGTGGTCACCATAGATGGCACGGTCGTCCTCAACCAGAACTTTGGCGGAATTAGCCACATCCAGGTTCCTTTTACTCACGCCCAGACTGGTGAAATCGATGTAACGGTCGACTCGTCCTATCCTTGTGCTCCGCGCATTTCTAACACGAACTGGTACGTTTGGAACGATTCGGATTGGAACGGCGTCTCGCCCAGCGATCCCTTAATTCCCAACGGGGCCAAGGTGTTGCTGCTCATGGATTCGTGGGGAACCTGGCACAATGCGGCCTTCGGGGCTCGTCTTGCTCATGATTTGCCTGGCGCTTCTATTCTGAATACCAGCCAGCCGGGAACGACCGCAGCGTGGGCCATTACGAACTTTAATGCGCTCTCTACCGGCGGACCTTACGACTACATCATCTCCGATTTCCAGATCAACGATCTGAAAGCCGATGTCATCGGTGGCTTGACCGATGTGGCTCTGCTTAACGAATTGAAGACGCTCTGGGGAATGGTGTTGCAGAGCGGTGCTACGCCAATCTATTTGCGTTCCCTGCCGACCGCCACGACCAGCGAAACTCAGCGATTAAACCTGTGGGACCAATCTCTGACCGCTCTGTACCCGACCCTGATAGCACAGCAGCAATCACAGACCATCACCTTCCCAAATCCCGGTACACAGCCTTATGGAGTCGCGCCGAT
Source organism: uncultured Acidobacteriaceae bacterium (assembly GCA_963769235.1). Classification (GTDB taxonomy): domain Bacteria; phylum Acidobacteriota; class Terriglobia; order Terriglobales; family Acidobacteriaceae; genus Bog-257. The sequence continues at coordinate 870,296 of CAVYKW010000003.1, forward strand.
AACTTTGACGGCAAGCGCGTCCTCCGGACTTCCGGTAACCTATCGCGTGATTTCCGGGGCGGCATCGCTGAACGGCAGCGTGTTGAGCATAACGGGCGCAGGCTCGGTGACGGTAGAGGCCGACCAGGCCGGCAACTCCAACTGGCTGGCGGCGCCGCCGGTGCAGGATACCTTTAACGTCAACCCGGCAGTACTGACAGTTACTGCCAATTCGGCCAGCATGACGTATGGCGGAACTGTTCCGGCGCTTTCAGCCTCCTACAGCGGCTTTGTTAACGGCGACGGAACCGGCGTTCTTAACGGATCGCCAAGTCTGACTATGACTGCTAACTCGGGGTCGCCGGTCGGCAGCTATCCCATTACTGCCTCGCAGGGAACACTTTCGTCGCCAAATTACACGTTCGTCTTCGTTAATGGAGTGCTGACGATCAATCCGGCTATCCTGCTGGTCGCGGCGAATAATGCCGCAACCGTGTATGGCCAACTGCCGGCTCTCAGCTACTCTGTCACCGGCTTTGTGAATGGCGATACGCTGAGCATACTGAGTGGTGGGCCGATCGTGACCACCGGCGCAACCCAGACGTCGCCTCCAGGCCTATATGCCATTACCATTTCCCAAGGCACCCTGGGGGCGCAAAACTACACCTTCAGCTTTGTCAACGGAGTGCTTACGGTTCAGCAAGCCGGAAGCACGGTTACGCTGACATCCGTGTACAGCACACTCTCTCCGACGCAAAGCACCGGTTTGACCGCAATCGTCACTATCGCCGGAGGCGGAGGAGCACCCACCGGCTCAGTGAACTTCATGCTGGGGACGAGCTTGCTTGGCACCGGAGTCCTGACCGCGACCGACGGCACGGATTCAACGGCTACGATGACCCTAAACGGGTCCCAATTGCAACCCGGGGCCAACAACGTTACGGCAGTCTATTCCGGAGACACGGACTATACCGGCTCGACCTCCACGCCGGTCACCATCACCCTGCTAACCAACCAGTTAAGCTTCAATTCGGTTGCGGTTGGCGCGACGTCTCCGGTTCAAAGTGTAACTTACGTTTTCGCCAATGACGTGACCTTGTCGGGCATCGACATTCTGACCGCGGGAGTACCTGGGTTGGACTATGGCGACGGCGGAAGTACCACTTGCGTTGTCGGTAATCCTTACATTGCTGGGCAAAGTTGCACAGTGAGCGTTGCATTCACGCCGTCGGCCGCGAGTGTGCGTCCTGGAGCAGTAGAGCTTTTTGCTCAAGGCAGCAACCTGCCGCTGACAACCTGGTACCTCACAGGTATCGGCAGTGCACCGGCGGTCACGATTGATCCGGGAACCCAAAGCACGTTGGCATCGATACCAAATGGAGCGGCACAGGGATCGGCGATCGACGGTGCGGGAAATCTCTACGTCGGGGATAACGCCAATGGCCAGATCATTAAAGTTGCGACCACAACGTTCACGCAGAGCACGGTAGCTACAAACCTGAGTCAGCCGACATCCGTTGCGTTGGATGGAGCGGGGAATCTCTACATCGCCGAGAGCAATGGCGTGGTTATGATTCCCAACGAGAATGGCACTCTGAACCAAACGGACATGGTCACCCTAAGTGTCAGCGGGCTAGGAACTCCGCAAGGAGTGGCCATAGATAGTCTAGGAAATGTTTTCATCACCGATGTCACCGGCGGCAACGTCATTGAAGTGCCCGCCAACGGCGGGGCGCAAAGCACGGTCGCATCTGGATTAACCAATCCGCATGCGGTCGCAGTCGATTCCAACGGCAATGTGTATGTGGCCAGCGACAATCAGGTGGCGGAGTATCCAGCTAGCGGCGGAACCCCAGCACTGCTTGGCACCGGCTACAACACTCCGAATGGCGTAACGGTCGACGCCTCGGGAACGGTATATGTGGCCGATACCGGCAATGCGCAGATCGTGAAAGTAAGCGCGGGAGGAGGGTCGCAGACCGTTCTTAGTGTCGCCGGTATCACGGCTCCTCAAGGGGTGACCGTCGATTCGTCGGGAAATGCTTATGTTTCCGACGGCAACAACCTGCTGGAAGTAAATCGAACCCAGGCTGCCGCCTTAAGCTTCGGCAGTATTCCGAGCGGCGGAATCAGCCCAGCGCAAACCCTGTCTGTATCGAACGTAGGCACGCAGGTGTTGACCGTAAGCAGTCTCACCCTCTCCAGCAGCTTCCAGCAGCAGGCTTCCGGTGGCACCGACTGCTCCGGCACTTCACAGGTAGTTTCGGGTGCGAACTGCGCAATTGCCGTGGCGTTTGCTCCCAACCAGGTGGGTACAATAAACGGCACCGTAACCCTCAACGACAATGCGCTGAATAATTCGGGCAGTGTGCAATCGGTAGCGTTGTCTGGGACGGGCACGCAGTCGCAACAGCAAGCGCAATCCATCACCTTCGGCCCGCTGGCGAGCCAGACTTATGGAGCGTTACCGTTTGGATTGAGTGCGACGGCCAGTTCCGGCCTGCCCGTCAGCTTCAGTGTGATCAGCGGTCCCGCCAGCCTGTCCGGCAATACCCTGACGATCACCGGCGCCGGAGTGGTAACCATCGAGGCCGATCAATCCGGCAACAATCAATGGCTGCCGGCGCCTCCAGTGCAGCAGACCTTCAGCGTGAGTCCTGCTGTGCTGACAGTGACTGCCAACAACGCCAGCATGACCTACGGGGGAACACTGCCGACATTCAGCGCGAGCTACAGCGGCTTCCAGAATGGTGACGGTCCGGGTGTCTTGAGCGGCGCGCCCAGTCTTACGACAACCGCGACCTCGAGTTCGCCCGTCGGTCAATACGCCATCACGGCTGCGCAAGGCACGCTTGCGGCACAGAACTACACGTTCGTCCTCGTCGACGGGTCGCTCATGGTGTGCAAGGCCACGCTCACGGTCACCGCTAACAATGCCAGCATGACTTACGGGGGAACCTTACCGGCGTTCAGCGCGAGCTACAGCGGCTTCCAGAATGGCGATGATCAGGGAGCCTTAACGGGATCGCCGAACCTGACGACCACGGCGACCTCGACATCGCCTGTAGGAAGCTACCCCATCACGGCTGCGCAAGGAACTCTTGCGGCGCAGAACTATACGTTCGTCTTCGTCAACGGGTCCCTCATGGTGTGTAAGGCCACGCTCACGGTGACCGCCAACAACGCCAGCATGACCTACGGGGGAACGCTGCCGAGCTTTACCGCCGGCTACAGCGGCTTCCAGAATGGCGATGGTCAGGGTGTCTTGAGCGGTGCGCCCAGCCTTACGACAACGGCGACATCAAGCTCGCCTGCTGGGAGCTACCCCATCACGGCTGCGCAAGGCACCCTGACGGCGCAGAACTATACGTTCGTCTTCGTGAGCGGGTCGCTCATGGTTTGCAAGGCCACGCTCACGGTGACCGCCAACAACACCAGCATGACCTACGGTGGAACTCTCCCGGCCCTTACCGCCAGCTATAGCGGCTTCCAGAATGGCGATAGTCAGGGAGTCTTGAGCGGTGCGCCCAGCCTTACGACAACGGCGACATCAAGCTCGCCTGTTGGGAGCTACCCCATCACGGCTGCGCAAGGGACTCTTGCGGCGCAAAACTATACTTTTGTCTTCGTGAACGGGTCTCTCGCCATCAACCAGGCGCTGTTGACGGTATCCGCCAACAACCTGAGCGTCAATTACGGCTCCCAATTGCCTCAACTGACCTACACCGTTACAGGCTTCGTGAATGGCGATACGCTGGCGGTTTTGAGCGGCGCTCCCGTTCTCTCGACTACCGCGACCAACCGATCACTGCCTGGAACGTATCCCATCACGATCACCCAGGGAACCTTGGCAGGTACGAACTACAGCTTCACTTTCGTCAACGGTGCGTTGACGATTGTTATGGGCAAACATCTGTAAGACTTGTGACGGCTGTACAGAGAGAGCACAACTCACGGATTTGCGGATTTGTGACCTAAGTCATAGTTGCAGGGCGCGGATTTCTCGTAGGCTGGGACTGAAAGGATGTGGTCGTGGCAGTCTCTCAGCCCTACGAGACAGCGTGCTCCGCTGGTGCGCCCGTCGCTGCGAGTATCGCTTCTGGCAACGTGATCGCAATCGCGCCTCCTCGGCAAATCGCAGACGTTCCGGCCTCGAAACCTCCTCGCAATAAACTTGTTCGGCACACTGATCGCGGGTACTCCCAGGCGCTGCGTTTGACCGTGCAATTGCTGCTGGTCGGACTCAACCTGTGGATTGGCATCCAGTTTTATCTCTGGGTGCGCTGGGCAGAGAGCGGAGGCCGCAGCCTGGAGGTGTCCCGGCCTGCGGGTGTCGAAGGCTGGCTTCCCATCGAAGGATTGATGCAGTTGAAATATTTCCTGCTGACCGGACAGACGCCGCGTGTGCACGCCGCTGGGTTCTTCCTGTTTGCATCGTTTCTGCTAATTTCGATCGTCTTTCGTAAATCATTTTGCAGCTGGCTGTGCCCGGTGGGAACTGTGTCTGAGTACTTGTGGAAGCTGGGACGTTCCACCTTTCGGCGAAACTTTCATTTGCCGCGGTGGCTGGATGTCGGATTGCGTTCGTTGAAGTACCTTCTGCTGGGATTCTTCTTCTACGCTGTACTCAACATGTCGGCGGCCTCTATTGCCGACTTCCTTGGCAGCCCATACGCGCTGGTGGTCGACGTACGAATGCTCAACTTCTTTCGCTATTTGGGTGGAACAGCGGGAATTGTTGTGCTGGCACTATTCGTCGGTTCGATGTTTGTGCAAAACTTCTGGTGCCGCTATCTGTGCCCATACGGCGCTTTCCTGGGCATCGCTTCCCTACTGAGCCCTAGCCGAATTACGCGAAACCCGTATGCCTGCATCGACTGTGCCAAGTGCGCCAAAGCCTGCCCTTCGGCGTTGCCGGTCGACAAACTGGTTCAGATTCGGTCGGCCGAATGTACGGGCTGCCTGGAATGCGTAGCTGTTTGCCCGGCGAAAGATGCCCTGGCAATGACCGTGACCACCGGTCGGCGGAAGGCTCGCGTCATTCCGGCATGGGGCTTGGCTGCCGGTATCGGGATACTCTTCTTCGGAATGGTTGGTTGCGCCAAGCTCTCCGGACGCTGGAGCACCAATATTCCCAAGCAGGTTTATTTGCAGCTGGTTCCTGCTGCCAATGAGCAACAACATCCAGCGCCTTCCGGACAGTGATCTCATCTTTGAGCGGCGGACACGCGCCCACTATTTGTCGGACGGAACGTTCATCTACCCTGTGTGTTTTTAACAGCAACATATTGGAAGGCGAATCAATCGCGTGAAATCTTCAAGGCGCCGCCTGCGCTATTCTCGACGTCGGAGCATTGCATGCCTGATTCTCGACATGGCCTCTGGCCAGCGTGCGGAGTCGTGCTGTGGTTACTTACGATGGTCGTCATTATGGCGGCAAGCTTTGCCGGCTATGGCTTCCCCCGGTAGTTAGTGCCGCCCTCTTCGGGAAGCCCCTGTCCGAACAGAATAAACACTTGCCCTACGAAATCCCATCCCACATCATTCATTGTGTTGCCTTAAGTGACTGGAGCATCCGGGGAGGCTTACGTGCGTAATCGCTTAACTTCTTATTTCTTCAATGTTGCATACCTGCTGGTAATTTTCTGCGCAGTGGCACAAGCGCAAGATCCTCTTCCATCCTGGAATGCAGGACCGGCGAAACAGGCGATTCTGAATTTTGTAAAGGTCACCACCGATCCGTCGAGTCCGAGTTTCGTTGCTCCGGCGGAGCGCATTGCTGCCTTTGACCAGGACGGTACCACCTGGGTCGAGCACCCAATTTACACGCAGTTCATCTTCGCCTTCGAACGAGTTGGCGAACTGGCGCCGCAGCATCCGGAATGGAAGACGACCGAGCCGTTTCAGACCGTGCTATCGGGCGACAAAGAGGCGATGGCGAAACTCACCATGAAGGACCTGGAGACCATCATGGTCGCAACTCACACGGGAATGACGGTCGAACAGTTCCACGCGATCGTCCAAGGCTGGCTGGCGAATGCCAAGGATCAACGCTGGCATCGTCCTTACACCGACCTGGTTTACCAGCCGATGCTGGAGGCGATGCAGTATTTGCGAGCCAACGGCTATAAGACCTACATCGTTACCGGCGGCGGCCAGGAGTTTGTCCGGGTGTATGCCGAGAAGACCTACGGCATCCCGCCAGAGCAAATCGTTGGGAGCGCGATTGATGCCCAGTACACCCACAATCCGGAAGGCCAAGGCATTCTGATGCGGGCTCCGAAGCTGCTGCTCAACAACAACTTTGCGGGTAAGCCGGAAGACATTTACCTGTTTACCGGCCGTCATTCAAAGGTAGCGTTCGGGAATTCCACCGGAGACCAGCAGATGCTGGAGTACACCCAAGCCAGCGGCGGCGCACCTTTGATGATGATTGTGCTGCACGATGACGCCGTCCGCGAATATGCCTACGGCCCGGCACACGAACTGCCGGACACGAAGGTCGGCACCTTCACGCAAGCCCTCTACGACGAAGCCCAGACGAAGGGCTGGTTCGTCATCAGCATGAAGAATGACTGGAAACGGATCTTCGCCTGGGAGAAGTGAGGATTGGCGGCTGCTGTTCGCGACTCATGCCGCTGACGCCACGACCTTGTGTCGAAAAGTAGCGCTGAAATTTTAGGGCAGGCCTTGCATAAGGCTGAAATCGAGTGCAAGTCAGAGACAGCGGCCGTCGCTATGCCCAAATCGTGCTTCTCTGCTTGCACCGCAGCGTCCGCAATTTGCATCAGAGAAACGCGGAGGATCTGCAATGGTCAAACTCGGGCTTTACGTTCCCCTCGAAGCAAAACCCGGCAAAGAGAAGGACGTGGAAAATTTTCTGCGCGATGGGCTCGCGCTGGTGAATGAGGAACCGGCGACCACCGCCTGGTTTGCCATTCGCATGGGACCAACCACGTTCGGCATCTTCGATGTTTTCCCCGATGAGTCTGGGAGGCAGGCGCATCTCAGTGGAAAAGTGGCAGCAGCTCTGATGGCCAAGGCTCCCGACCTGTTTGCAAAACCCCCAAACATTCAGAAGCTCGACGTGATCGCGGCTAAGTTACCTCAATCTTGAGCGGCATCAGAATGGCCCCGGTGATCGCCGGGGCCGCACAGTCTAAAAGAGATTCCACAAAAACTGGTTATAGACGTCGTGGTGATACTGCACCTCAGGCGCTTTCACGAACGTTCCAAGCAAGCGCGAGCAGCGGTCGGCCGAAGCTTCCTTGAGATCGGCGTAGCGGCCTTTCACATCCTCGCCCAGCATGGTCGTCGTCCACGTGGCATCGCGAAAGTTTTCAATCGCCTTGTAGATGTTGTCAGGCAGATAACGCTCAGCTTGCCGCAAGTTCTTGATCTTCGAGGTTTCGCCGTCGAGACCTGACTTGAACACGGCGTAGACGACCATATACGGATTGGCGTCGGGACTGACAGAACGCACTTCTACGCGCATGCTCTTTTCGTTGCCGATGGGAATACGGATCATGGAGCCGCGATCGACCGCCGAGGCCTTAATCTGATTCGGAGCCTCGAAGTGCGGGTCGAGCCGCCGATAGGCGTTTACGCTCGCATTCAGCATGAGACATATGTCGTTGCCATGGGTAAGAATCCTGTCGACGAAAGACCAGCCCATCTTGCTGAGCTTCTCTTCACCCTTCGTGTCCCAGAAGAGATTTTTCCCATTTTTGCTAACTGAAACGTTGGTGTGCATGCCACTGCCGTTGACACCGACGACCGGTTTCGGCAGAAACGAGGCGGTGAAGCCCATCCGGGTAGCAACCTGGCGGCAGACCAACTTGTAAAGCTGAATCTGGTCGGCGGCGTTCACCACATCGGAATACGAGTAGTTGATTTCGAACTGCGAAGGCGCGACTTCAGGATGGTCTTTCTCGTTCTGGAAACCCATGGCGCGCTGCACTTCCGCCGTCGTATCGATGAAGGTGCGAAGTGGGTCTCCGGGCAGCGAATGATAATAGCCGCCCGTATTCACATATTCGAATTTGCCAGTCTCGTGATAGCGCTGCTCGGCGTCGGCACCGTCGAACAGGAAGCCTTCAATCTCGTTCGCTGCGTTCAGGGTGTAGCCTTCGCGTTTGAAAAGATCGTTAGCGTAGGTCTTGAGCACCCCGCGGATGTCGGCTGCGTAGGGCGTTCCACCCTTATCAATCACATCGCCGAAAACTAAAACTTTGCCCGGCCCAAAGATGTCCGCCGGAGCCCAGTAGAACGAGGGCCAGTCAATTCCCAGCCGGAGATCGCTTTCGCGCTGCGCGGTAAAGCCGCGAATCGACGAACCGTCGAAGGTCAGGTTGTCCCAGCTCTTCAGCAGGAACTTTTTGTCATAATCGAGCATGTGCAGACGACCTTCCAGGTCGCTGAACAGAACCGTAACCGCTTTAATACGCTTCTCGTCGCTCAGATACTTAAGACGCTCTTCCTGGATGTCGCTTATGGGGACGCGGTTTTTGCGTTGCTCCTTGGAGCGCAAATTCAGGTCTTCGAGCTCGTCGTAGGAGAGCGCGAGGAAGTTACGCAATTCAGTAGACATGGATCTCCTCAGGATGAATTTGTTCGACTGCGGCCGGAATGAATGTGTACCAGGGTGAAACTTGAGACTACAGGCCCGTGGCAGGCGCTCGCCAGTCAAAAAACTTAATCAGCCGTATAAAGGAAATTTATGGCCAGCGCGGATATCGGATTCGGGCGAACTAGACTGCCTTGTTGCCGACCTCCAGGCTCCTAGCAGATCAGTCCGCTGGACTCCAGGTGCTGTCGGGATCGTATTCCGTCATTGCGGCTGCAACCTTGTCAGTATCTGCTCCCAAATCCTTCTCGTAGACGATGCCATCCTGATTAACGACGAAAGTCATCACGCCGGAATTGCGATATTCCGCCGGATAAGCGACGAAGGCAAAGCCACGCGTGAGTTGGCCGTTGACCATATAATCGCGCGCGCCACCCTTCGCTGCCGCTCCCTGCTTGGTGAGGATGCGGTAGTAGTAGCCGTGATAAGGAGTCTGTTGACCCTGCTGAATGTTGTAACCTTCTCCGGCGGCCGAGACCAGCAGCGGACCTATCGGACTGGGATTTTGATCGTCGCTGGTCTTCCAGTAAAGCCCGTTCTGCTTGCCTTCGTCGCTCACGAACTTTGCCGCGTAATGCTTGGTCTTGTCGCCGTTGTGGACCTCTGACGCGTAATCCTGCTGTGCTTGCACCAGCGAATGCAAAATGTCGATGGCGTCGTTCTCGTTGGTGCCGACCCGGCGGAACAGAATCTCTTTCTTGCCCGCTGTCGTGTCGAAGTACCACGCACCATTGCTGTTCTTCACGATGGGAATCGGGAACGGCCAGTTTTCAGCGCCGATGTACAAGGTTACCGTCTGATCCGGCTCAATCACCACGCGGTGCATCTGGTCGTAGCGGCGGATGAAGTTGGCAGTCATGTTCTTGTCGACCACGGGGTCGCCGGTATGCACGATGTCGTTGGCATTCGAACCAAAGATGGCGGACACCGCCTGGTTGTCGTTGGATTTAGCAGCGTTGTAAAGCGCCAGCACCGCTTCTCCAGGCGAGCCAAATGTTTTTTCATTAGCCTGCTGAGCAACAGACAGCAGCGTTCCGAACGACAGCGCCAGCACCACGACGAGCGGCGCAATCACACTATTTCTACTCGGGAGTCTTCTCCCAGAATTGGCTTTCACCCGGATAAGCATTGCGCATTGCATGATTGCTTCTCCCGCTTCTAAGATCGACTTTCCCTTCAGCCACGATTGTTTTTTCATTAGCGACGAGAGCCTCCGCGTTCACCGCCACCGCCACGGGGAGCTGCCGCCTGGCGCGGAGCTGCCGCCTGGTGGGGAGCTGCCGCTTGCCGGGTAGAGCCGCCCCGGTTTCCTTCCAGGCTCTGCTGGCCTCGAGCGCTATTGGTGCGGGCATTTCCGCCCGGACTGTAGTTGCTGTAGGCGCTGGTCTTGGTTCCACGCTGCGCTTGCTGCTGTTGGCCGTAGCCGCGGGAAGCATCGTTGCGTTGCTGCTGGGTGTTGTTAGGGCGGCTCTGGTTCTGATTGAAGCCTTGCTGACCACGTTGAGGCTGCGTGCGGTTCTCGGCGTTACGATTTTGCTGCTGGTAGTTTCGATTGTTCGCGCCGTTAGCCTGCGTCCGGTTGTTTTGGCCCAATTCGTTGGCGCCAGCCCGGTACTGCGGCTGGTCGAGTTTTTGATTGAAATGTGGCGTGCTGTAATTGCCGTTGAAGTTGTTGGCCCGATTGTTATTGACGTTATTCCGGTTCACGTTATTCCGGTTCACGTTATTCCGGTTCACGTTGTTTGCGTTGACGTTGTTGCGATTGTAGTTATTCACGTTAACGTTGTTGCGATTGTAATTATTCACGTTAACGTTATTGCGGTTGTAATTGTTGGCGTTGTTGTAGCCGTGATAGTAGTTGTTACGGTTGACGAACGCGTTCGAGTTCGAGATATAAGTATTGTGGTTATAGACCACGGTGGAATTGTGCCAACCGCAGCCCCACGAGTTCCATCCCCAGCCGCAGCACCCTCCGCCACCGCTGATCGCGGCGCCCACCGCGATACCCACTCCAAACGAGATCAGGCTGGTGGCCACCATGGCACCGGTTGAATATCCGGGATAAACCGCAACCGGTGCGCCATATACGACGGTTGGATTGTAGGCCGGCACGTAGACAACGTCGGGTTGGGTTGGCTGAATAATGATGGTCTGCGGTGGAGGCTGTACCACCACAGTTTGCGGCGGTGGCGGGGCACTCGAATCCGCCGGTGGGGGAGGAGGTGGTGCAGCCCCTGGCGCTTGATTTTCCACCGTCACATTTTGCTGCTGTGTCGTCTTAAGATTGCCTGCCTGGTAAGCACGCTGCCTCATGACCTGGACGGCGTTCATCACGCTTTGTGGGATGTTGAAATAAGCGTCGCCTAAGGCCGACGTCCAGGAAAGATTCGTGGCCATCTGGTTCAGCACGTCGGGAAACTGGGTTAGTCCTTTGACGCTCGGATCCCACGACTGCTCGTTCGCGGCCTGCACCAGTTGCTGCCCTTTCAGGCCGGAGTTCTTTTGCAGCCAGGTATAGGCCTCGCTTACTTCGTTGGGGAAGGTTGATGCGGCGAGCACCTGCGCCACCAGATTGTCAGGAAACAGAGCGATGGGCGCGACTAACTGATACAACTGATCGGCGGTCGGAGCGGCGTACGTGGTGGCCGGGGCTTGTCCCGGTTGCCCCTGACTCGACTGGGACTGCGTTTGATCCGACTTCTTGCAGGCATCTAGTCCGATTACGCTGAATGTGACGCTGAAGCTCAAGAATGCGGAAAGAAGCTGCTTGCTGGTAGTCATGAGCACCCACCTCGCCCGGCCGCTTCCTACCGCGGGCCACAATCGAGCCGCCGAGCATCACTTTAGTCTGGAAACTTTCAGAATACACAGCTTGCGCCCAACAGAAAAGGAATTATTCACCTCGCGTCATCCCACATTGTCACACCTCGGGCATCGGATTTCCCCGGGTTGTGCTATTGCAGCTAGTAGATAACATTGAGGGCAGAAGCAGGTTTTCGATACAGACTAAACCCAATCCGCCGCAAATCCATTGACAGCCGCTCAGCCTTGAAGCAGAATTCTTGCACTCTATTTATTGGAATAGCGCCGCGTTGTACTCCCCGTAACAGCTTCTAGCGTTGACATCCGCACGCTCGATAGCGTCGCTCGGAAGATCGTTTGTCCGGGCTTTTACGATTGCTGTGTACGAACTTCAGAAAAAGAGGAAGTGTCTTGACAAAGAAATTCTTGCTTGCTGTAGCAATGCTGCTCCTTGCGACCTGCGCCATCTCGCAGGCACAAACGCTCACGAATCTTACCCACCCGGCGCCGGACGGTGCGCAACTTACCTTTCAACTAACCGATGGTACGGTACTCGCTCAAGGCTACAACGATAGCGACTGGTGGAAGCTGACCCCCGACATCAATGGCAGCTACGTCAACGGCACTTGGACGCAGGTTGCCAGTCTGGCTTCCGGATATTCTCCGGAGGCGTTTGCTTCGCAGGTTCTGGCCGATGGCCGGCTGCTGATCGAAGGTGGCGAATACAATTTCGGTCAGTTCACTCTGACCGCCCTGGGCGCAATTTACGATCCTGCGGCCAATACCTGGACTCCCCTCACTCCTCCCGCCGGATGGGATTACATTGGGGATTCGCCGTCCACCATGCTGCCGAATGGAAACTTCCTCATCGGACGCAAACTGGATATGCAGATGGCTGAGCTGAATCCGCACACCATGGTGTGGACTGCCATGGGTTCATCGGGCAAGGCCGACTTCAACGCCGAAGAAGGCTGGACCTTGATGCCCGACGGCACCGTGCTCACCGCCGACGTGCTCGACAACCCTAACTCGGAGCGCTACCTTCCCTCTTCGCAGCAGTGGATTTCTGATGGCAGCACCGTTGCCCTGTTGCAGGGCCCTCCGGAGGAAGGATGCCTTCAGTATGGAGGCGGCCAATATTGTCCTCCGGGCGAAATCGGTCCCTCGATCCTTCGGCCTGATGGCTCGGTGTTTTATACCGGCGCACATCACACCGGCGCCACCACGGGCCACACCGCTGTCTACCGTCCCGGAAGCAGTCCGACTGATCCTGGCACCTGGACTGCCGGACCGGATTTCCCCAACCATGACGATGCCGGCGACAATTTTGCCGTGCTGTTGACCGATGGCCACGTGCTGGTTCAGGGAAACTCCGGAAGGCTTTATGAGTTTGATGGAACCAACTTCACGCAAACTCTGAACGGCAATGGGAACAGCCTGATGGTGCTTCCGACAGGGCAAGTCCTACTCGGCGGCTCGGCTGTGTACACCGCCAGCGGCAGCTACCTTCAAATCTGGTCTCCGACCATTACAATTTGCCCGACCTCGGTTGTCCGCGGACAGACCTACATCATCTACGGAAAACAGTTCAACGGTTTGTCGCAGGCCGCCGCATTTGGTGACGAATATCAAACTTCCACCAACTATCCCCTGGCGCGAATCACCAATAATGCTACAGGCCACGTTTTCTATGCCAAGACCCACGATCACAGCACCATGTCTGTGGCCACAAAAGTTGTTCCCACTTTCACTCACTTCGACGTTCCCGCAGGTATGGAGACCGGCGCAAGCAAACTGGTCATCGTTGCTAACGGAATCCCGTCGAACGCGATCAGCATCATGGTGAACTAGTCGAGACAAGTTTTCTGCTTGGTTGAATATCCCCACTTGAGCCGCTGGTTTAAGTGGGGATTTTTTTGTTTGGCAAAGGCTCGTCAGCGAAGAGTGAATCGCGCATTCCCGATTCCTGTCGGCGGCAAAGATGAAATGCACCCGCGAGTTGTGTTGTTTTGGGGAATCAGCGATGCTAGAAGGTGCTCGCGTCAACGCTTGCGAGCGCCTTCCTCATGGACACTCTCAGGGAACTCTTCGAGCAGCATTTCCACGCGCCGCCGACTCGTGTGGAACTTCAAAGCGGCGAACTCGGCGGCTCGGGACGCAAAATCGTTCGACTCGCCAATGACAGCGACAGCGCGATGGGAATTCTCTACAACGTTCGCGAGGAGAACGTTGCGTTCCTTGAGTTCTCGCGGCACTTCCGGAGGCAGGGGTTGCCTGTGCCTGAGATTTACGGCGAAGACCTTGACCACGGTGCATATCTCGAGGAGGACCTCGGCGACACGACGTTGTTCCAATTTCTTTCGCAGAATCGGGACGGAGACGATGTCGCTTCTACTGTGGTCAACGCCTATCGCAAGGTCGTCGCCATGTTGCCGCGATTTCAGATTGAAGCCGGCCGCGACCTGAATTATTCTGTCTGTTACCCGCGTGACAGCTTTGACGCCCAGTCCATCACTTGGGACCTGAACTACTTTAAATACTATTTTCTGCGCCTCGCCGGCATTCCCTTCAACGAGCAAGAACTGGAAAACGACTTCGGTCGACTCACTGCTTTCCTCCTGACCGCCGATCGTGACTACTTCCTCTATCGCGACTTTCAGTCTCGTAACGTCATGTTGCGGGACGGAAGTCCGTTCTTCCTGGACTACCAGGGCGGGCGCAAAGGCGCGTTGCAATACGACATCGCTTCACTGTTATATGACTCGAAGGCCGACTTGCCGCCCGCGCTGCGTCAGCGCTTGCTGGATGATTATCTCGATCAGCTTACGGCCTTCGTTCCGATTGATCGCAGTGCGTTCATGCGGCATTACTACCCCTATGTTTACGTGCGGCTGATGCAGGCGCTTGGCGCCTACGGCTTTCGCGGGTTTTACGAACGCAAGGCACATTTCCTGCAAAGCGTCCCCTACGCGCTGAAGAACGTGCGCTGGCTACTGCATAACGCCGAGCTCCCCATCGAATTACCCGCGCTCACAGCCGCGTTCAAGAGCATGCTCGGATCTGAGAAGCTACAAAGCACCGCGTCGCCGACGGGCACCCTCAAAGTACGGATCTTTAGCTTCTCTTTTCATCGAGGATTGCCGAGCGACGACAGCGGCAACGGTGGAGGGTTCGTATTCGATGCCCGCAGCCTGCCGAATCCGGGTCGGATCGAGCAATTCAAGTGCATCACAGGCCAGGACGCGCCAGTCATCGAATACCTCAACCAGCAGTCGAGCGTCCACGAATTCTTCGCCAATGTCTCTTCTCTGGTCGATGCCAGCGTGAACGAATATCAGCAGCGTGGCTTTAAGAATCTGATGGTCTCGTTTGGGTGCACCGGAGGCCAGCACCGGTCAGTTTTTCTGGCAGAGCAACTGGCCAAGCATCTGCGCGCGCGTAACGGCGTCGAGGTTGTCGTGCGGCACCGCGAACTGGAGAAGCTCATCGAATGCGCGCCATGATCCTTGCCGCCGGATTGGGTACCCGGTTGCGGCCGCTTACCGACGAGCGTCCGAAAGCGCTGGTCGAAATCAACGGCCGCACGTTGCTGGAGATCACGCTGACACGTCTGCGCAGCTTCGGAATTCACGACGTCATCGTCAACGTGCATCACCTCGGCGGCATGATCGTCGACTATCTAAAGGCAAACGCTAACTTCGGGATGAACATCGAGGTTTCGCAGGAAGAGGCGTTGCTCGATACCGGAGGGGGGCTAAAGCAGGCAGCACACTTTTTTCTGCAAGACGATTCCGAAGAGCCCTTCCTCTTGCACAACGTCGACGTGATCAGCACGATCGACTTCGATCGCATGTTGCAATTTCATCGTCAGCAGACGGCTTTGGCCACGTTGGCAGTCCAAAAGCGCGAGAGTTCACGGCTGCTGCTGTTCGACCAGCAGCTCCAGCTTTGCGGGCGGCGCTCGAAAGACACTCCCGGAGACGAAATTGCTCGCCCGTGCCCACAAGCCCTGGCAATGGCCTTTACCGGGATTCACATCATCTCTCCCCGGATATTCCCGCTGCTGACTGAGCATGGAGCATTTCCGATCGTTCCGGCATACCTGCGGCTGGCAGCGCTCGGCGAAAGGATCGTAGGTTTCCGGGCCGATGATTACTACTGGCGCGACCTCGGCACTCCCGCAAGCCTTCAGCAGGCAGCCCAGGACGCCTCCAGCATCTCTTTTCTGGGCGGTCAAACCTAACTAGGACTTGCCGAACAGATCGCCCGCGCCGTGCATGTCGCCCGTATCCATAAAGTGGCAGTGAAATGCAAAGGCCGAGCGGAGGGTGTGTGGCGTGTGACCACCCTTCACCATATTCAGATAGGCGTGGAGCTCCCGGCGATACTCCGGGTGAGCGCAGTTCTCTACGATCAACTCCGCGCGCTCGTGCGGCGACCGCCCCCGCAGGTCGGCAATACCCTGCTCCGTCACAATCACCTGCACGCTGTGTTCACTGTGATCGGCGTGGCTCACCAGCGGAACCACCGTACTGATCTTGCCTGCCTTTGCGATCGACGGGCAAGTAAAGATCGACAAGTAAGCATTGCGAGTGAAGTCGCCCGAGCCGCCGATACCATTCATCATCTGCCGGCCCATGATGTGCGTGCTGTTCACGTTGCCGAAGAGATCGACTTCGATGGCGGTGTTGATCGAGATTAATCCAAGGCGGCGAATAACCTCGGGATGATTGCTGATCTCCTGCGGCCGCATCAGAATTCGCGGACGGAAGAATTTGAGGTCGTCGTAGATTCGCTTCAGCGCCGGCGGGCTGAGCGTTAGTGCACAGGTGCTGGCGAACTTGACGCGTTCCGCACAGAGCAGGTCAACCACCGCGTCTTGGATGACTTCGGTGTACATCTCGAATTGCGGGATGCGCGGATTGCGTCCCAACGCGCCCAACACTGAATTGCCAACGTTGCCCACGCCCGATTGAATTGGCACAAACGATGGCAGCCGGCCCGCAGCAATTTCGGCGACCAGAAAGTCAGCCACATGGTTGCCGATAGTTTCCGTCTCCGGCGTAGCCGCGTCGTAGCCGCCCGTCTCGTCATCCCGTTCGGTTTCCACGATGCCGACAACGCGGGAAGGGTCGACGGTCATGATCGGCGAGCCAATGCGGTCCGAAGCATGAAAGATGGGAATCTCTCCCCGATGCGGAGGATCCGCGGGCTCATAGATGTCATGCATTCCCAGCAGCGCCGGCGGATGTTTACGATTCAACTCGATCAGCACGCGGCTGGCTTTGCGGCCAAAGGTCGGCGACGTTCCGACCGAGGAGGATAAGACCACTCCGCCACCCGCGGTTATGTCACACGCTTCCAGGACCGCCCAGTCAATCGGCCCAAGAAATCCGTAGCGAACTGCCTGCGGAAACATCGACACATGCATGTCGAAGAAGCGGGTGTCGCCGGCGTTGATGCGGGCGCGTAGGTCGGCATTCGACTGGTAGGGGGTGCGAAAGCTGATGGCGTTGGCCTTTGCCAGGGCGCCATCCACCGACACGCCCGTCGATGCACCGCTGAGCACGCCGATCTTGAAGGGCTCGCCGCGGTCGTGCATCGCTTCGGCACGCGCTGCGATAGCTACAGGGATTGCCTTAGGTGATCCCGGTGGAGTGAATCCGCTGAACGCTACAGTTTGTCCGTCTTGGATTAGTGCGGCGGCTTCTTCGGCCGTTAGAGTCGGAAAAGGCAAGCTCATGTTAGAGGTTCCTTGCGGGGCGCGGCGATGGTTGGGTGTGATCTTGTGTCGAAGGAGGCCGGAATCTTTTACTTCGCGCGGAAAGCGCACTGAACGAGTGGCAGCTCGACCGCACCGGTTACCTGCACCGACTACTCGAACTCAACCAGAATCTGGTTAACCTTCACTCCCTCCCCGTGGGCAGTGTTCACTCTCTTCACTTTGCCGGACATAGGCGCCGTGATGTTGGTTTCCATCTTCATCGCTTCCAACACCATCATCAGGTCATGTGTCTGTAATTGCTGACCGGGCTGTACATTTAATTTCACGACAACTCCCGCTACGGGACTGCGGCAGACTTTTGCCTCATCGACGTTGCCTTCCGCCACGGCAGCCGGCGCTCCGGGAGCCGGCACAGAAATGGATTGCACGGTGGTAGGAGGGCCATGAGGCGGAAGATAGCCGCCGCCAGCCGCGGCGTCGTCCTCCAGCACCTCGATATCGACTACATACTCTTTGCCGTCGACTCCGATCTTCAACTTCACCGTTCAGCTCCTAGTGCCCCACTAACCTCTCGACAGCCGGTGCGAGGCCTGCACCGAAACGCGCCCCTGTTGTGCCCAGGGGTTGATGATCTCGTACGGCGACTGCAGCATCTTCGCAGAACGAATGCGGACTTTCTTGCCCAGGAAAGCCGTAACCGCAGCGGCAATGACCAGGAGAATCTCTGGTTCCACGGCTTCTTCTTTTTCTTTCGCACGAGACGCCGGAGCCGACGGCTTCCCCGCGACTGCCGGCTCGGCAGCAAGTTGGGACGTCAGAGCCGCAATCGCCTTCGACTGCTCAGCCACTTGCTCTCGCAGCATCTCGACCGACTTGGCAAGCGAGGCAACTTGCTCCTGCAAAGCAGCCAGATCGGGACTTCCAGCTTCGTGTTCGGATTGATTTTTCATGCTCTCATCTATTCGCTCTCGCGGTGTTCAACAAAGCGTCCGAGGGCCAGTTCGCTCTACAGCGGAATCAGGCCATGCTTCTTTGGCGGCCGCAGCTCGCGCTTGGCATGTAGTGCTTCCAAAGCCTGTACTAGATATTTGCGAGTCAGCGAAGGCTCAATGATGTCGTCGACCAACCTTCGTCCCGCCGCCAAGTACGGATTGGCAAACGCCTCGCGATACGTCTCGATGAGCTCCTTACGTTTAGCTACTTTGTCCTCCGCAGCATCGATCTCCTTGCGAAAGACGATTTCAGCTGCCCCCTCCGCACCCATTACTGCGATCTCCGCCGTGGGCCACGCGATCACCCGGTCCGCACCCAGGTCTTTACCGCACATCGCCAGGTAAGCGCCACCATACGCCTTTCGCACGATGACCGTGATCTTCGGCACCGTCGCCGCGGAATACGCAAACAGCATCTTGGCTCCATGGCGAATGATGCCGCCATACTCCTGCTGCACGCCTGGGAGAAATCCCGGAACATCGACAAAAGTTAGCAGCGGGATATTGAAGGCGTTGCAATAGCGTACGAACCGAGCCGACTTGTCCGAGGCGTTAATGTCGAGCGCCCCGGCCATCACGCAAGGCTGATTGGCGACTACGCCCACCGGCCTGCCTTGCAGACGTCCAAAGCCAATCACGATGTTGGGTGCAAACCCCGGCTGGATCTCCAGGAAATCCTGATGATCGAGTACCCGCACGACAATCGATCGCGTGTCGTAGCCGACCTTGCTGTCAGCGGGCAGGAGATTGTTCATCTCCGGATCTTCTTCGATGGGCAAGTGAAACGGCAGACGAGGCGGATCCTCCAGATTGTTCGACGGCATGTAGCTCAGAAGCCGGCGGCAAAGATAAAGTGCTTCTTCATCATTCTGCGCTATCAGATGGACAACACCAGAGTTATTCATCTGCGCGCCGGGGCCACCAAGCGCCTCGGCTGTAACCGTTTCACCTGTGACCTGCTTGATCACCTGTGGCCCGGTGATGAACATCTGGGACTGCATCGTCTGAATAATGAAGTCAGTAAGCGCCGGGCTGTAGGCTGCTCCGCCGGCGCAGGGGCCGCAGATCAGCGAAATTTGCGGGACCGTTCCTGACAGCACCACGTTGTTATAAAACACGCGGCCGTATCCGGAGAGGCTGTCGATCCCTTCCTGCACGCGCGCTCCGCCGGAATCGTTGATGAACACGAAAGGGCTGCCGGTCTTCAGCGACAGCTGCATCATGTCGACAATCTTTTGGCTATGCGTCTCGCCGGCGGCGCCGCCGGCTA
The DNA here is from genome assembly GCA_963769235.1 of uncultured Acidobacteriaceae bacterium. Classification (GTDB taxonomy): domain Bacteria; phylum Acidobacteriota; class Terriglobia; order Terriglobales; family Acidobacteriaceae; genus Bog-257. The sequence continues at coordinate 889,690 of CAVYKW010000003.1, forward strand.
CGGTGAAGTCCTGGCTGGCAAGATGAATCAATCGCCCGTCGACGGTAGCGCAGCCGGTAACCACGCCATCGGCCGGCAAATCTTTGTCAGCCATGCCGAGCTGCGTGGCGCGATGCCGGGCAAACTGTCCAATCTCCTGAAAGCTGTCGCGGTCGACGAGCTTCTCCACCCGCTCGCGAGCCGAGAGCTTTCCGCCGGCATGCTGCTTCGCAATGCGTTCCTTTCCTCCACCAAGCTCGATGCTGGCCCGCTTTTCACGAAGCTCGATAATGCGATCGTCCAGTGTCTTCGGCTTGCGCTTGCCTTTAGGATTTGATGACGATGCCATTCCCTCTCCTGCTCCTGGCCCAGGCTACGACGCACGGTTACTCCGCGGGCGTCACCGTGACTTTGTGTTCCTGACCATTGAGCGTGATGACGTATTTGACTGTGGTGCCGGACAAAGCGTGATCGACTGCTGCGTCCGGTTGTTTCGCCTTCGGGGGCGTGGCGTCAGCTGCGACCTTGCCGGGCTCCTTGCCCAGATTGCGCGGGCCTTCCGAACGGGTCTTGAAGAACTTAGGCGCAACCTGCGGAAACATGGCGTAGGTCAGAACGTCTTCGTCGCTGCCATCACATCCCTCGATCGCCAACGCCTCGGAGCGCAACGTATCCCACTCCGGCTTCAACAGGTCGGCCGGACGAATATCGATAGTGGTCTTCTTAGCGTGGGTTTCAGCCAGCTTCACCACCTCAGTATTTTTGTCACCTAAAGTGCTTCCATAGTAGCCGAGCATGAGATCGGCGAACTCACCGGTCAGCACCTTGTATCGTCCCATCAAAACGTTGAATACTGCCTGGGTTCCGACGATTTGACTGGACGGCGTAACCAGCGGCGGATAACCGGCGTCCTTGCGGACGCGCGGTACCTCAGTCAAAACTTCCTGCAATCGATCGGAAGCCCCTTGCCCTCTCAGCTGGCTTTCCATGTTGGAGATCATGCCGCCGGGAATCTGGCTTTTGAAAATCTCGGTATCGACGCCATTGAACTCGCTAAGAAATTCGCGATAGCGAGGCTTAATCTTTGCGAAATGTTCCTTCACCCGCAGGATGCGCTGCAGATCTAGCCGCGTGCTGAACTCGGTGCCCTCCAGCATTTCGACCAGACTTTCTGTCGGATTGTGTCCCGGCCCCAGCGACATGGAACTCACCGCCGTATCGACGATGTCGCAGCCAGCCTCGATCGCTTTCATGTAGGAAACCAGCGTAACGCCCGTGGTAGCGTGGGCATGCACGTGGACCAGGGTATCTTCCCCGCACCTGGTCTTGATTCCCTTTACCAGATCAAAGGCAGCCTGCGGCTTCAGCAAGCCAGCCATGTCCTTGACACAGATGGAATCGCAGCCAAGCTCCTTCAACTGCTGGGCCATATCCACGAAGGCCGCGATCGTGTGAACTGGGCTGGTGGTGTAGGAGATCGTCCCCTGCGCGTGTTTGCCGGTCTTCTTCACGGCAGCAATGCTGGTTCGCAGGTTTCGCAAATCGTTGAGTGCATCAAAAATGCGGAAGACGTCCATTCCGGCAGCGGCCGCTTTTTCGACGAAGCGTTCGACCACGCCATCTTCATAGTGGCGATAGCCCAACAGGTTCTGGCCTCGCAAGAGCATCTGGAGGCGCGACTTCGGCAGCAGCTTGCGGAAGGTGCGTAGCCGCTCCCACGGGTCTTCGTTGAGGAAACGAATACAGGCATCGAAAGTGGCTCCTCCCCAACACTCCAGCGACCAGTAGCCGGCGTTGTCGAGGTCCTCGCAAACCGGAATCATGTCCTCGATCGCCATGCGCGTAGCCAGCAAACTCTGGTGCGCATCGCGAAGCGCTAGTTCTGTGACTTCAATGGTACGGGGCATGGTGGTGCGTCCTCGTTCGAAACGTTCGCCATCGCGGCATTGGCGGGCGAAGGCATACCTCTATCATCGCATGGGTAAGTGTCACGGTTTGCGTGCGCCGAGCCAGGTGCAAGCTCTCAGAAACGTCTCGGCGCTCCATCTGTCGCCGGCGAACACCGCTGTTGATAAATATTTGAGGAATTTGGCCGCGTTTTGCAGCGGTAGCGGAACGTTAAACCCTCCGGAAACTGCCCGGAAGGCAGCGATCGTGGACGCCGGCTACAGGATTCCATTGGTAGTTTTTCGTTGCTGGATCAATGCTACTGCGGGCGTACTGCCGAAAGACGTTTCTAGATTTCTGATGAAGTGAATGAATGGCAGCGGATCCAGGCAATGTGACCTGCAAACGTAACCAGGGGCCCGAGAAAAACGTCACCTACGCTTGAAGGTCACATGCCATCGGCCAGATAACATCGAACCCTTGACGGATGAACACGGATGAAGCTAATGGAGCCAACGCCACAAAGGCTGTTGGCATTCACCATCGGAGTCTGAAGTCTATGGAGTCGGTTACCATCGCGTCAGTGACTATAGTCACCACCTAGTGTTTGCCTAGCTCTGGCCAGAAAGTGCCATTACCGGCTCTACCGACTCAACTAGTCCGAAAATAACCCGTTCGGAGAAACACAACCGCGTCCCGCACCGCGACTGAGCGAACCGGTTCAGCCATAGAAAATTGATATTGCTTTCCGCTCGCAGGCCCTCTAACCACGATCGACGACTTGCCTGTATAGCGCAGCATGACTACGTGGTTTCCGCCGCCGCTGGTCGGTCCCAACATTGGCTGCTGAACAGCCGCCGTGCTGGTCTGGGACATCGCTGCCGTCGCCGGTGCGCTCGCACCGCGTGAATAACTCAGATTCGCTCTTGCCTTACCGCAACATCCCATGAGTTCTCTCCTCGCTTACAGATTCAGAAACCGATTCAATCACCAACGGCTCCGGATGCAATCGCTCCAGCAGGAAAGCCGCACCCGAAAGCGCCAGCCAGCAGAGAAACAGATCCGCAGGCCGTCGAGAAAGAAAGAGGCTGATAGGCACTGCCACCCAAATGCTCACGCATCCGAAGCAGTCCATCAGCCTCCCCACCGCCAAAGAGCCGAGATGCTGGCGCAACCGGGCAAACATCTCCCACGGCCCGTCCTCACTGACCAGCAAGTGCGAAATACGCCACGTGGTCAGCACGCAGAGGACAAACCGAATCCAGAAACCGGCGGCCGAACCGGTTTGCAGGTTGTAATATTCGATCGCCATGGGAGAACCCTCACAACTGTCGTCACCGCTGAAGCCAGTCCAGGGAAGTGGCAGTTTCTCCAACTTCCCCGGATGATTGCGCCAGCTGATTCGCTCGGCGTTACTTCCCTGTCGCGCTGATATCCGGACATGGGATCGTCAGCGCGAAGGCGATGGATTGAGAACTGTCATACTGGCTCAGCCGGCTCCAACCGTCCGTGCATCGCGAGTAGACATTAAGGTTCACCCCGAAAGCCGCCTGCGTGCAATTTCCAACGAGCGCGGCGACCGTGTTGTTGAAGTCGACCGGCACGCCTGGAGAACCTGCGCTAGTGTTGCCGTTGGTTGACGCCACGGTTCCGGTTATTCCCCTTACCACGTACAGATACCAGTCGAGGAAGTTGCCTGCCTGGTACGCGACGTACTGAATGTCCACGTTGTCACTCGTTCCGTTGTAGTGCAGGATGCCGCACGGATCTGACGAGGTGGAATCCACCGGCGTCGACACTCCGGGCAGTTGTGCCTGTGTCGGCCGGTTGTCGACGTACACGTTCAGGATGAAGCTGTTCCCGCTGACCAGCCCCAGGGTGGAGGCATCGACTGTGTCGATGGTTCCATCGGACTCGACCGTCGAAGGAACGTAGTACTTGATGCCGGCAGCCGCGATGTTCACCGGATGGCCGCTGGAATCGTACAGGTCTAGCTTGAGTTGATACATGCCAAACGTTCCGCCCGGCGTGGACGTCGGCAGCGCGGTCGTGGGGAATTGCGCGTTGGCAAGATCGTAAGCCGGATCAGGAAACGCCCAGTCCCCAACCGGGGGCAGAGCCGGCGGAATGGCGAACAGGTTCGGGGTCGAGCCCACCGTCTGTGGTCCCAACGGGTAAACCTTCGTCACCAGTTGCGTGCCCACGAACACGTTGTAATGACGATTGATGTCGCCGGTCAGCGGAACCCATTTCGACTGGATCGTGTCCCAGTACGAGATCTGGTAGAAGCTGGCCAGGCCGTTGTCGATCAGCGAGCTGTCAAACTCGACTCTCGGCAACAACAATCCACCGAAGGGCGAATCCTCACCCGCGACGACGGCACCGGCCGCTAATCCCTGCGGCGTTGACGGCAGGAGTGGGCTGGCTCCGTAAATCGAACTGAGCGAGACGCCTCCGATAGCGCGGAACAGCACATAATTTTCGCCCGCATTAATGGGGGCGCAGGGCGAGCAGCCTGGAGCAAATACGTTGTTGGTGTACAGCGTGACATCCGTTCCGCACTGGTAGTTCCAATACGTGTAGCAAGCCACTGGTGTAGGTGCGTAAATCGTGAACGGAAATTCGAAGAAAAAGATACTCGCGGTGAAGTACAGGTTCGGGTTGGATGCATAGCAACCCAGAAAGATCGTGTCTTCGAAACGCCCGCAGCGATCCGTCGTGGTGGTCGCGACCAGAGTCTTGGTCACGAAAAGCGGGATCAGCTCGCACAGCCAGTAGCGAACGATTGGAAGATACGAGATCAGTGACTGGCGGAACGATTCCGCGTCGCTCGTCTGCGCCAGAATCTGCAAGCTGGCGAAGTCCGGAGAATCGGTCGGCACCACCCCCAGGGTCGGCGCCGGCGCGGCCAACTCAACTCTGGTGGACAACGCTGCCAGGTTCGAGAACGGCGCCGGATCCGGAGGATTCGGATTTCTCGGCACGATTGAGGTAGCCAATTCCGGATTGATAACGATCTGCCGCAGTTTCTCGATGACCGTGATGGGCAGCTTTGGCAGAATAATCTCGATCCGCTCCACTTCCCAGATTTGGACGTGGGCGCCGCAAACCGGCAGATCGACCGGCAGACCACCGGTGATGACGCGCTTGAGCAGCGTGCCCTGCACCAAACAGCGACGGTGCCAGCAAAACCATATTTCGGATGGAATCTCAAACTTCAGGCCGGAAACCTGCTCGCCGGGGTGAATTCGCGCAAACTGCTCGCTGGCTCCCCGACGAGTGAGTTCGGAAAGTGTCGGCGCCTTTTCGCCCGCTATCTCCGGGCCGGCCACCACGCGAATGTCACGTGGGGATGCCGACGCGGGCACGTTCAAGACGGCCGAGCCGTCGTGTTCAACCGTGGCTTTGGCGAGAAATCGCCCTGTACTGGTGAATGCATACACCGAAGACTGACGCGCTTTTTCGTCAGAACCAGAAGATGATGCCTGAAGCTTTACGTTGACTGGAATGGAGACAGTACCAGTAGCACTGCCCTTTTTGTCTGCCATGGGATTCGCCTCACACCCGCCACGGGCAACCGTGTTGCGGAATTCTCAGAAGCCGGCTGACTGCAAGATTTCCGGCTTCGCAGAATAGTGCTGGCCGACGGCGAATCGTTTCATGGGATGCTGCACTGCGGTGAGTTCCGGATTGCTCGCCTATAAAGCGGTGAAAGCTGCCGACGCAAAAAAGATTTCTTGGCGGCGAAACGTTTTTCCTTCGAACTGCACTATGTACGCAAATGAGGGAGGTCAACCGGAATAAACGGGAGCGTCCGGATGACCATCAGCCGCGCCGATCTAGACGGCGCGGCATTTGTTTTACGGGCTGCAACTGCTTCTCCCCACCGAATCAACTCGCCGGAGAAACCCGCCTCTCCTCTAGTTTGTCCATTCCGCATCCTCGCCTGCGCCCTCGTCACTTCGGGAGGATGCACGTCCCACTTCGCGCGCACGCTGGCCCAGTCCTAAGTTGCTGCATCTTGGTCGGCGGCAGTGTAAGATGGCTCCGTTTTTACATCGCGTGAGGACACACGCCCTTGCAGTTCTTCGACTTTGACGACTCCTATCTGGAACAGCTGCGTGCGGGCGACTTCCGCATACAGGAGCACTTCGTCAAATATTTCAGCGAGCTGATTCACATCAAATTGCGCTCGCGGCTGCGCTCAGAACAAGCCATCGAAGACGTCAGGCAGGAGACTTTTGCGCGAGTATTCACCGCTCTGCGCTCGGGTGGAGGAATTCGCGAGGCGACTCGCCTGGGCGCTTACGTGAACTCCACCTGCAACAACGTTTTACTGGAGACCTACCGTTCCTCCGCCCGCAATCCGGGTTCAGAGGAGGAAGACTATGCAGCGTTACCGGACCAGACGGCAGATGCTCTGGAGGTTGTCATCGAGAAGCAGACCGCCGAGAACGTCCGGCGCGTGATTGATGAACTGCCGGAGAAAGACCGCCGGTTGCTGAGAGAAATCTTTATCGAGGAACGCGATAAAGATCAGGTCTGCACGGAGTACGGCGTGGACCGTAACTACTTGCGGGTTCTGTTACATCGTGCGAAGCAGAATTTTCGTGCCCTTTATGAGAGGAACATCCTCCGGGTCGGCCATGCAGGCGGGAAATAAATGGTTTGTAACGATTTACCACCGTTCTGCACTATTCGAATGGAGATTGAACACCCATGAACCACAGTGAAGCGCTCCAACTGATGGCGACCGAAAGGTATCTCCTCGACGAATTCCCGCCGGAAACCCGTGAACAGTTTGAAGAGCATTTTTTTAGCTGCCCCGAATGTGCAATTGATGTGCGGATGGCCAGCGCATTCATCGAGAACAGCAAGAAAGCATTCGTCGCGCCAGCGCCAGCAATCGTTCCAGTGGCAACAGCTTCGCCCGAGCCGGGCCGGCTTGCCTGGTTGCGACCTGCATTCGCCGTCCCCGCCTTCGCCGTTCTCCTCGCGATCATCGGATATCAAGCTTTTGTGGTGCATCCGGCAATGACCAGCACCATTGCGGAGTTGCAAAAGCCGCAGGTGCTGGCTTCAACGTATCTGGGAAGCGGCACGTCTCGCGGAGACAATGGACCCGTAGTTTCAGCGCCAGACGGACGACCTTTTGTATTGTTCCTCGACGTTCCGCCCGCTAAGAATTTTCAGTCGTACTCCGCCGAGCTGTTAAGCCCTGATGGAAGAAAGGTATGGTCGATGGCAATTCCGGCCGAGACAGTCGTGGCCGCGAAAGATACTCTGGCAATTCAGGTGGCTCCTCCGAACGGCGTTTCGGGAGAATACGTGTTAGTGTTGCGAGGCTTGAATGCAGGCCAAGCTGAAGGTTCTGAAATCGAGCGCTATCCGTTTGAACTGAAGTCCCGCTAGTCTGTGCGAAATCCTCAGAAAGGAACTGCTATGAGTGATCAATCCACAAGAACTCATTTTTATCACGCTGATGCCAACGCGATCGGAGGCCACATCGAACGGCCATTCGAACAGATTGTGCCCATTCAGGCTCCGCTGTCTCTTCCGGCGGTCGGAGGATATGGGACGTCGAGAACCGAGAATTTCCGCTTCGCCGGGATACTTTCTGCTCAATCCGTAGAAACGCAGGTTGCCGGAAGCCGTAACGAACAGAACGGCAGCTGGACAACCGTGGTATCGGCGATCGTCGAGGGATTGAATGTTTCAAACGTGATCACCGCCGACCGGGTGGTCGCGCAGATTTCTACGGAACATCCTGGTGAAGGCTATACGCCCAAGGTTTCGTTTGTGGGCACACAATTCGTCAACTTGCGCGGCAGCGGAAAGAAGATTGAGCCGATTCTCGATCTCGGGTTGTGTGATCAGGGAGATCCGCACGACTATCCCAAGCAACCGTGTATCTTGAATCCACAGTTTCTGAAGAAGGTGGGCGAGCAGCACCAGGGCATGAGGCCGACGACACAGCAGGCATCGTCGCTTTCGAGCCGATACCTCTCATGGCTCGAACAGCGGTATCCTGTGGCTCAGTCAGAAAAAGATCCGGCCGCAGCGCTGAACGAGAAAAGGGGCATGGTTCTATGTTCGGTGGTCCAGGAGATCCAGGGAGATTACGCTGGGGAATCCTTCGGCCACGTCCTGGTGATTCCCGAGTTCGGCAAAGTCTTCCTCGGCGAACTGCTTCTCGACCACAACTCGTTCCACCTGATCATGCTGCGCTTCGAGCTGGGGTGCCCAACGCAAGGCTGTCTGGGCGTCGCCGACACCAGAACGAACGGCAGCTCCTATCCATAGAAATCTGGGTCGCAATCTTCGCCCTGGGGTTGTTATGTAGCTGCAGCTCCAGGGTGAAGCGTGATCCGCAAGCCGACTACCAGCAAGCACGTTTGACAATGGTTCGCGGCGATCTGGTCGCCGCGCAACAACTCGCCAAGGCGGGATGCGATGGCTACTCGCCGCAAAATGCCGAGTGGGGATGGAAATTCCGCATCCTGCAAGCAGAAATTCTCGCCTACCGGCACCTCAACCAGGAAGCCTTGGCCACGTTGAATAGCCCTCTGCCCGCCGACCCCGCAGCGGGCGACGAAGGCATACGCAAATCCATGGTAGAGGGCCTTGCGCTGGCTCGCCTGGACCGCAACCAGGAAGCCGACGCTCGCATGGCAGAAGCCGACCAGCTGTGCCAGCGCATTCGATGTTCGCTAGGTGGTCAACTTGCGCAGACACACGGTGTGATCGAGCTAGGTAGAGGCAATCTCAATCAGGCGGAGGCGTTCTTCCGTCAAAGCCTGCAAGTAGCGCGCCAGCAAAAAGATCAGTTGCTGGAGGCCACTACGCTTTTGAATTTGGGCCTTACCGCGCTGAAGCAGGAGCATTACGATAATTCGGTCATCTGGTCGACCAGCGCTTACGCCGCCGTGCGGGCGCTGGGAGCGCAGTTCGCCGAACAAAAAGCGCTGGGCAATCTCGGCTGGGCCTATTACCGAATGGGCGACTCGGATAAATCCCTCTTCTATTTTCAACAGGCCGCGGATGAGGCTCGCAAGCTGGATGCCAAGAACGATCTGGTGAAATGGCTGCTCGCCCTGGGAGTCGTCTCCGAAAACCTGGACCGCATTGCTGTCGCCGAGGACTACTACAAGCAATCGCTGGCACTCGCCCAGCAATCGCAAAACGAACAGGACTTGGTAGATGCCATGACTGCTCTGGCGACCATTTCTATCGAACAGCAAAAATGGGAGCAAGCAGATCACTACATCCAGCAAGCCATCGCCCTGTGCCGTTCTCGCGACGATCGAGCGGGCGAGCTAGATGCTCTTCTGGTAGCCGGAAAACTCGCTGGTCATCGCTCGGACAACCGTCAGGCAGAACAACTCTTTCAGACGGTCATGGATGATCGGCAAAGCGAGGATTCTCTGCGCTGGGAGGCGCAGGAAAACCTCGCCAAGCTTTATGAAGATGAGCATCGTCCCTCTGATGCAGCGCGTCAATACTCTCTCTCTTTGGCCAGACTGCAAAGCGCGCGTGCCGGATTGCACGAAGAGGAGCTGCGGCTGCCGTTTCTCGCTAACGCCGCGCACGTCGAAGACGACTACATTCACTTCCTGGTGACACAAGGCTCAGTCGCAAAAGCTTTGCAGGTGGCCGACTATAGTCGCGCTCAAACCCTCGCGGAAGGCCTGGGATCGTCGAGTACAGCCGCCGGTTCGAAGTATCTGGAATCAGTCGCCAGCCCGCAGGCGGTGGCGTCGAAAGTCGATGCCACCATTCTGTTCTACTGGCTGGGACCTCAGTATTCCTATCTCTGGGTAGCAACGCCGAAGAATCTCCGCATCGTTTCACTTCCCCCCGTTTCGGTGATCGACGCTTTGGTGAGCCAGTATCGCCAGGATTTGCAAGGCCCTCGTGATGTACTGGCTGCTGCGAATCACAACGGCATTGAGCTCTACAACCTGCTGGTCGCGCCGGCACGGCAAGAGATTGAGCAGAACTCTCGGGTGATTATTATTTCCGATGGCGCTCTGGATAATCTAAATTTCGACACGCTGCTCGTCTCCCGCCCGTCGCTGCACTATCTGATCGACGATGCGACCATAACGAATTCCAGTTCCCTGCGGCTTCTGAAAACGGCAGCGCAAACCGCCGCAGCCAAACCAAAACTTCTCTTGATTGGCGACCCCACGAAACCGGCGCAAGACTATGCCGACTTGCCGAACGCGGCGGTCGAGATGCAAAGCGTCGGCAGCCACTTCCCCCGATCCGACGAGACCATCTATAGCGGCCCGCGGGCTACGAATCGGGCTTACCTGAACAGCGATCTTCCCGAATTTTCGTATATACACTTTGTGGCTCACGCCACCGCCAGCCGGCTTAGTCCGCTTGATTCTGCCGTGATCCTTTCTCGTTCGGCCCCGGAAGACGATTCTTACAAACTCTATGCGCGCGACATCGTTGGCCGGCCAGTTCGGGCCGAGCTGGTTACAATTTCAAGCTGCTATGGCGCCGGTGCGCGCGCCTACACCGGAGAAGGGCTGGTCGGGCTCTCGTGGGCATTTCTAAGAGCTGGAGCGCACAACGTCATCGCAGCACTTTGGGAAGCCAGCGACGTCGCAACGCCGCAACTCATGGATCGCTTGTATACAGAATTGGGGAAAGGCGCCAGCCCAGACGTAGCTCTTCGCGCGGCGAAGCTCTCTCTGCTGCATTCGGATTCCGCATTCCGCAAGCCTCTCTACTGGGCTCCTTTTCAGCTTTATAGCGACCAGGCAAGATCACCGCGTCAGCCGCGCGCCACTCTCCTCAGCCAGTCGCGCAACTAGCTGAACATTCGGCTATAGTCCACGCCGTTTAGAGGCCGTGTCGCAGACAGGTGTGTCGCCGCTCCGCGGCTGATTGGGTCGCAATTCCGGCTGTCTGATCCACTACGAAACTGCGTTTCGAGTTGCGACCCGAGCGTCCGCCTACTCAGAAATTTTACTCGTTCATTTCCCCCCTCGTTCTTCTCGGAGATTGAAACGTTTTCGGTGCCGCCATCACTATTCAGCTACAAGCAGCTGATGCGCGAACCGGCAGCAATCAGTGGTCACCACGCCTGGCAATACCGGCAATGGTGAAAATGACTGACGGCCGCGAATGAGCCTGCCACTTCACAGATCGGTTGGATCAACTACAAGTTGAGAAATGAGGAAGCTATGAAGAAGAGGCTATTTGCACCTGCGATTCTCTTGTCCTTCGCCCTGGGTACCTGCGCAGCAGCGGCGGCTCAGGACGAAATGACTACAGAAGATCTTTCAGCACAACCTGAGCAGCAGCTGATCACGAATCAGCTACCGCAAACCAATATCTTCACGCCCCAGGGCAAGTTCATCGTTCCGGATAGCAGCGTTGATCGCCCTGAGGACGCCGGCATTCGCGCCCATACCAATTCCGTGATTTTCGTACCCAATGGTCACGCGTTGTCTTCGATAAACCCGGACTACACCTTTGCGGAGACGCCGGCTTCGTTGGGCTGCGTCTACAAGGTCGGTCCCATTTACACGGGGTGCAATCCAGCGACTGGCGGCACCAACCATCCTACGGGCGGTTGGGGAGCGATTGCCCTAGTCGACGCCTTTGACAATCCGAACGCCGCCTCGAACCTGGCGGCTTTCTCCAGCCACTTCGGTCTGCCCGCCGCGAGCTTCACGAAGGTTTATGCCAATTCGAGTTTTGGAACCCTGAACGGCATGACCGCCAGTTGCAGTGGCGCACCCGCAGGGAACACCGGCTGGGGTCTGGAAGAGGATCTGGACATCGAATGGGCACATGCGATGGCCCCGAGCGCCCAGATCATCCTGGTCGAAGCGTGCAGCAATTCCAATGCCGACCTGTTCTACGCCGAGCAGGTAGCCGGTCTCAAAGTGTCCGCAGCAGGCGGCGGCGATATTTCCAACAGCTGGGGTGAGGGTGAGTTCTCCGGTGAGATTGGCTCCATCGACGACGTCTTCTACCGTTATCACTGGGGAAGGGTTAGCTACTTCGCATCGGCTGGCGACTCCGGATGGGGAGCTGCCTATCCTAGTTCTTCGCCGTGGGTAGTCTCCGCCGGTGGAACCACGGTCAACCGCGACGCGAACGGAAACTTCTTGAGCGAGAGCTGCTGGTCCGGTTCAGGCGGTGGCGTTAGCCGCTACGAACTGTGGCAGAATCCGCCCAACATCAATAACGGCATGGGGCCGTGGACGGCTTATCAATATCCGCTCTTTGGTCAGACGGCCAGACAGACACCCGATCTGTCCTTCGACGCCGATCCTGCCAGCGGTGTGTATGTATATGACACTTATGGATACGGCGGATGGGTGATCGTCGGCGGCACCAGCGTTGCCTCGCCTTCGCTGGCCGGCATCGTCAACAACTCCTACAATCAGCTGGGACAGGCGCCCATCATCGGCGGCTACTACACCAGCGAAGAGAACAACCTTCTCTACGACCAGTTGTACGCAACCACCGCCTATAGCACGAACTTCTACGACGTCACCACGGGCTCGAATGGATCCGGTCACAACGCCGGCTCCCATTACGACCAGTGCACCGGCGTCGGAACTCCGCGCGGAAAGCTGGGCAAATAAGACCTGGTTATCTGTCTAGCGAAGTGCACAAGAGGCCTTGCTTCGGCAGGGCCTTTTTCTTATGTGGGTAGCGGGAAAACCGCGATTCCAGGTGTAACACCCCGGGCCAGCGGTATTAATAGCGCAAGGGGCTGTCGTCACTAAGGCGGACGAGCTTGCCCCTCCGGAAGATCGCTCACCGCCTACATCGAGGTGCCGTTAGTCACGCGCTGCATGTCGGCGAGCATCATCATGCGGCACAACTCCTCCAACGTAGTCTTGGGCTCCCAGCCCAGTTCCCGCTTGGCTTTCTCCGCATTTCCGATCAGCACTTCCACCTCGGCGGGGCGATAGAACTTCGGATTGATTCGCACGATAACTTTACCTGTCGTCGTGTCCGTTCCCTTTTCTTCGCTTCCCTCACCAGTCCATGCCACATCGATTTCAACCGCCTTGCAGGCGAGGGTTACGAAATCGCGAACCGTGGCGTTGCTGCCGGTCGCCAGCACGTACACGCCCGGATCCTTGGCTTGCAACATGCGCCACATGCCGTCGACGTACTCCCTCGCAAATCCCCAGTCCCGCTTCGCGTCCAGGTTCCCCAACTCCAACACTTCTCGCTGGCCGGTCTTGATTCTGGCGACACCGTCGGTGATCTTGCGGGTCACGAACTCCAGGCCGCGTAACGGCGACTCGTGATTGAACAAAATGCCGCTGACCCCAAAAATGTCATGCGCTTCGCGATAATTGATCGTCATCCAGTGGGCATACAGTTTGGCGACGCCGTATGGGCTGCGCGGATAGAACGGCGTGTCTTCTGCCTGCGGGATCGCCTGCACCCGCCCAAACATCTCCGAGGTCGAAGCCTGGTAAAACCGTATCTTCGGATTCACGATGCGAATTGCTTCCAGCAGGTTCAGCGCGCCCAGCCCGGTGATTTCGCTCGTGGTGTGCGGCTGATCGAAGGAGAGGCCTACGAAGCTTTGCGCCGCCAGATTGTAGACTTCACTGGCTTGCGTCTTGTCCAGCAAACGGATTCCGGCCCCGCAATCTGTCAGGTCGTGCTCAACCAGATGGAGGTTAGGATGGCCATAAACTCCGAGCGCCATGATTCGCCAAAAGTTGGCCGAACTGGTGCGCCGAAACGTTCCGAACACCACGTAACCCTTGCTCAAAAGAAGCTCAGCCAGATAGGCGCCATCCTGGCCGGTTATGCCGGTCACCAGAGCGATCTTTTCTCCGCTTGTTTTAACCACTTTTATCCTCACAAACTACGTGCCGCCGATCCGAACCTGCTCCCTCTCATCATCTCCCCTATCGTCCTCGCGCAGAAACCTGCGGGGACTCCGGGTGGCCGCTTCTCCGAGCCGGTGGGCTCCTCGATCGATGTATTCACTGTTGGGGGCGTCTAATCCGAAGCAAGAGGACAAAACGCAGGGGTCAAGGATGTCGACAGAATTGAGGATTATATCATCCGACCGCCGGCATCTTGCATTTCCGCAGAGCATGCCGGGGCGACGCGACGGGATGCATCAAACCACCATTGCGATTCAATCCTCCTCTCCATTGGCACGACATGTTCCATTCTTCGATTTGCACAGCGCTCGATCGAGTCGATAGTATTCAAGGAACGAATACGCCACTCCGCCAGTCCTTCATTGGGAGGAAGGCTCGAAAACAAGCCGGCAACTTGCATCCTGTTGAAGGTCACGTCTTGAGAACCAAAGCTTCGATACGACAGGGTCAACCGAGGAGATGAAAGTGGCTCGTATCCGCTGTGTACTCGATCTACAAGGCGCACAAGGTCAGAGCCGGTCGCGTGGAATCGGACGTTACTCTCTCAACCTGGCGAAATCTTTGGTGCAACAGAGCGGCGATCACGAGGTGTGGATTGTTCTGAATGAATTGCTTCCTGATTCGATTGATTCTTTGCGGCGCACGTTCGATACATTTGTCCCGCAGAAACGCATTGTCACCTTTAAGACACCGAGTCCGGTTGCGGGCGACAACTCAGCTAACACTTGGCGGCGCAATACCGCAGAGTTGATTCGCGAACGGTTCGTGGCCTCTCTTTCGCCCGATATCGTTCATGTCTCCAGCATTTTTGACGGATTTCAAGACGACACGGTCACCTCAGTGGGAGTCTCTCCCAACGCCTTCCCTACGGTCGTAACCTTGTACGATCTCATCCCTTTCTTACGCACAGAGGAGCACCTCTGGAGCTCAACGCTCAAGAATCACCATCTGCGTAAGGCACACTCCCTGAAACGAACTGACTTGCTGTTGGCGATTTCCGAATCGTCCCGCCAGGAAGCGATTGATGTACTCAATATTCCCGCAGAACGCGTAGTCAATATCTCAGCAGGTATAGACGGCATTTTTAAAGTCACCCGATATTCTTCCGATTTTGTTGCCGACCTGTACAGCCGGTCGGGAATCAAGCGCCAGTTTGTCATGTACTCCGGAGCTCTGGATCCGCGAAAAAATCTTGAAGGATTAATCCAGGCGTTCGCTCAACTGCCCGAGCCTTTGCGCAGCTCGCATCAGCTGGTTTTCGTGGGAGGGCACGACGCTGTTCGTCGTCAGCGCCTGGAGGAACTTGGACACCGGCTCGGAATGGGTGAAAATCTTCCTATTTTCCTGGGACACGCGAGCGACACCGACTTGGTCGCTCTCTACAATCTCTGCTCGCTTTTCGTTTTTCCATCTTTTCATGAAGGATTCGGGCTGCCTCCCTTGGAAGCCATGGCGTGTGGTGCACCCACGATTGCTTCCAATCTCACAAGCCTGTCTGAGATTTTAGGGTCTTCTCCGGGTGCGATCGACCCGCATCAACCGGCGGACATTTCGCGCAGAATATACGACGCCCTAACCGACTCGGCTTTCCGTGAGGCCCTGCGCGAACATGGGCTGCAACAATCGCACCTCTTCACTTGGGAACGTGTGGCTGAAAAGACGTGGAGTGCCTTCGGAGAGTTGCACCGGCGGCACTCATTAGCAACAACAGCTAGCTTTGTTCCATCGGCCGCGCAGGCAAAGAAACGGCGACTGGCATATTTTTCGCCTCTTCCACCGGAACGAAGCGGCATCTCGGACTACAGCGCCGAACTTCTGCCGGAACTGGCACGTTTCTATGAAATTGATGTCATCGTGCAGCAGGATACCGTGAGCGATGACTGGATCAACGCAAACTTTGGCGTACACGATTTAGCTTTCTTTCGGGAACATCGCTCGCGCTACGATCGCATTATCTATCACATCGGAAACTCGCCATTCCACATTTATATGCTGGACACCTTGCGGCGATATCCGGGCGTTGTCGTTCTGCATGATTTTTTTCAGAGCGGTGTTCTCAATTGGATGGAGACGACTGGCGGCTTTCCTGATTATTTCTCCAAAGCTGTTTACGAATCTCATGGTTATTCAGGCTTGCTACGAGCAAAAGAACAGGGCCGAGAATGGGCGGTTCGTACTCTACCCTGCAATCGACACGTGATCGATGCCGCTGCAGGCATCATTGTTCACTCTGACTTTTCCCGGAAATTGGCAGAAGAATGGTACGGCTCCGGATTCGGGTCCGATTGGAAAGTTGTTCCCTTCCCGCGTAGTCCAAAGCGCATAGACCGTGACTCCGCACGACAGCGTCTCGGCCTGGGGCCCGATGACTATGTTGTTTGCTCCTTTGGGTTGATCGATCCGACGAAGCTGAACAGTCGCCTTCTAGCCAGTTGGCGGCAATCGCGGCTTTCCCGTAACGCGACTTGCAAGCTGATATTCGTTGGCGAAAATCATGGTGGACAGTATGGGAACGATCTGAGGGATGCCATCGCTGCCAGCGACAGCATGAGCGGGAAGGCCTGCATTACCGGATATGTATCGCTGGATACTTATCGGGACTACCTGGCCGCTGCGGATTGTGCGGTCCAGCTAAGAACCGATTCGCGGGGCGAAACCTCGGCCGCTCTTCTGGACTGCATGGCGTATGGTTTACCCACCATCGTGAACTCGAACGGCGCATTTGCCGAAATTCCCGAAGCGGCCGCGCTCAAACTTGCTGATGACTTCTCCGAAACAGAGCTTACAACCGCGTTAGAGCGACTTTGGCTGGATGCCGGCTATCGTCGTGGTCTTGGCCATCGCGCCAGCAAACTCGTAAGGCTCGAGCACCACCCCGCTCGAGTTGCGGAATTGTACCGCGATGCCATCGAGACATTCGCAGCGTCCCATCCAATCGCCTTGGAACAGAACCTACTGGCGGATATTTCTTTGATCCAGACCGACGATCCTCCCTCCGCGAGTGATCTGCTGATGGCAACCAATTCCATCGCTGCTTTTCGACGTGGCAGGCCGCGTCAATTGTTATTGGACGTATCCGCGACAGCCACAAACAATCTGAAAACAGGTATTGAGCGAGCCACAGTTCACCTCACATCGGAGTTCTTTCACTGCGTTCACGACTTCCGGGTGGAACCCGTTCGTTTTGATGACGGCTCCTGGAAGTATGCTCGCGATCTTGGCCTTCGAGCACTCGGTGCTCCGTTAGAGCTTGAGGAAACAGCGGCGACATTTCGGCAGGGCGATATTTATCTTGGGCTGGACTGGTGCCCGGAAGCGGTATTCAATGCTCAGCGGCTGTTCGCCGAACTACGCGCCAAGAACATTCTTACCTGGTTTGTGGTGTATGACCTGCTGCCTGTCTTGAAGCCACAGATGTTTCCCAGTTGGGCTGCTGACCAATTTCTCAGGTGGCTCACTATCCTCTGCGAATCCGTAGACGGACTGGCCTGCATTTCGCGATCGGTTGCCGATGAGTTGCTGTCATTCCTGGACAACGAACGTCCGCAACGTCGACATCCGCTGGAAGTCAGCTATTTTCATCTGGGTGCCGATTTTGCAAACCACGCCAACGCCCAACCGCTTTCGGCCGACAACGCTATGCTGGATCGCGCCATGCAATCTCGACCATCGCTCTTGATGGTGGGCACGGTCGAGCCGCGCAAGGGACATCAGCTCGCGCTGGCGGCGACGGAAAAGCTGTGGGGTGCGGGGATCGATCTCAACCTGGTCATCGTCGGAAAGCCAGGCTGGAATGTCGAAGCAGTTTCCAAAAAGCTACGTTCTCATCGCGAGAATGGCAGGCGGCTCTTCTGGCTTTCTGACACCAGCGATGAAACGCTCGCAAGGCTTTATCAAACCTCGTCAGCCCTACTGGCAGCTTCGGAAGGAGAAGGTTTCGGCATTCCACTGATCGAAGCGGCCCGACATAAGCTCCCGATTATCGCTCGCGATATTCCTGTATTCCGAGAAGTGGCCGGTGACTGCGCTTTCTATTTCGGTACCGGCTCGCCCGACTCTCTGGCGACTGACCTTCGCCGCTGGCTTGACCTACACTGCAAGTCTATTGCGCCCTCATCCGAGGGGTTGAGATTCTTAACTTGGAAAGAAAGCGCCGAGCAATTAAAAGATATCGTGCTGGGCAACCGGGTTTATATGGAATGGATGCCGCGGCCTCCGTTGGAAAGGCGTACCGGAGCCGTGGTTTATTCCGCCGAACAGGTTTAGGCAGGCCAGCGGGGCCGTCCACACGTGTAAGTTGTTCCGACTGTTCATCCTTCCGGCTCACTGATTTTCCGGCCCAGCAGGTTTTTGAAACGGCCCTTCGAGTCCGAAGCGTAACTTCGACCGCAAAAATGTAACTTTCCACTCTGCTTTGCATCAAGGGGACAAATCCCCCGAGGAGGGAACCATGCTGAAACACATCGCTGTATCTGGGTTCGCCGTAGTTCTTGTGTTGGGTGTCTTAGGCCTTACAATTTCCGCGAAGCCTGCTGTCACCACGGGCTCCTGGCAGATCGACCCCCGCCACTCCGACGCTCAACTTATCACCGACGGAACCACTAATTACGGGAAAACGAAGACTGACTTTACGCTTGGCTTCGGAAGAGTAAATGGCAGCGTCAACATCGATGATGCCGACCCTACCAAGTCCAGTGTGGTCTTCAGATTTTATCCGGCAAGCTCCATGTCGCCCGCCATCGGGGAGGATGGAAAATTCCTGAGCCAATGGCTGATGAATCTATCCAATCACACATTAGTTTGCTTCCACTCGAAGACAGTTCAGCGGACGGCTGACGGCCGCGTGCAAACTACAGGTGAACTTACCTTGACCCGCGTGGATCGCAACGTTGACATAACTCCGACCGAAGCCTACTCCGGCCCGACGTATGGGCCTCCGATGGTGCATCGTGTCTCGCGGGAAGCGACCTTTGTTTTGGACATTCCTCCGGCCAACGGACAAAAAGACGGGGCCTTGCAAGCCTCGGCTGCAACCAGCGTGGCCCGCGAAAACTTCCCGCAACTCGTGAAGGCCGTGCTCAGCACTTATTGGCCGCCAGTAGTCGAAGATGAGAATTGCCAGGAGCCCAGCGTGAGCGAAGCATATAAAGGCGCTCAGTGTACGGGGACCTTTCTTGAAAACCACAACTCGCCCGACGCACTTGGGGAACGCTTGGGAGAAGATTACCCGAACCAGCAGAATCCCAACGCAATCGTTGGAAATCAGTTGAGCATCCATCTCCATCTGCGTTTGCTGGCGAAAGCCTCCGCAGCTGCGGCGGCCGGCGGAGAATAGTTCGAGCAAAGACAATTGCGATACGGCCGCGGTTGTGCTCGCATGAGTGCGGGCTGCCGCGCGTGCATCCGTTCGTCGTTAGGCTAGTCGTTCGCGAGCTGGAAGGAGGAATCTAATCACCTCCTTCTGGCATTATTTCAATGCCCCGAGTAATTCCTTCAAGATAACTACCAGCGGAATTTCGGCTACCACGACAGGCAACGCCGGGATAGCCACTGAGAGAGCCAAAGCTATGAGTGCGCTTCGGTCAGTGGGAAACAGTTTCATATTCTCGATTCGGTCGTAGGACTGGCCATAATCGCAAAGCGTGCTGATCTCAGCTGCATCCAATAGTTCCTCTTCACGCCCCGTCCGGTGCAGAATCCATTTCTCGTGGAACTCGGTACTATGCATCTGGCCGAGGATCGCGTATTCCAGAATTCCCTTACGCCGCACCGCAGCCAGCCGTGGAACGAAGAATGCCAGCGGTCCCAAAGCCATCGCGGCAATCACCACTGCCAGCACGATGGCTGGCATGCCGAAGCTAACCAGGTGCGCGCCCCGGTGCAATATCTGATCGCGAAACGTGCCTCCGATTACGGCGACTGAGGCAAAAGCAATCGGCGTGAAGGCAAGCGGAGTCATGCCCAGGAAACCCAGGCCACCGTTTTCGTCCGGGTGGGTGGGGACCAACCGCAAGTTCAATCTCGACACTTTGAAAGCGAAGACCGTCCAGAGCAGCCACTTCCAAAGATTGAGTCCGAGCAAGAACTGGAAAATCGTCGCGCTGACAATAACCGCGTACCAGCCCGCAAGGGTCAGATGAACGCTCTCCCCGACCCGGTAAGCCAGCCACCGATCGTCTCCCACCCCAGCCTTATAGGAGACGGCGGTGTGAATCACGATAAGCAGCAGGATGATTAACTCGGGTAAGGCAGAATCGCGGAGCTGAACCAGGTTGGCGATAATCTTGTCCATCTGAGAAACGCCCGTCTGGTCGAGCAAGCTGGCGGCATCGATGTGTCCCACGATCTTGCGAAAGGCCGACTCCATCAGCGGCTGGGCAAGGAGCAGGACGGGAACCGCAATCAGCATGCGCGATACGATCCTGTAATCTTGCAGGAAGAACAGGAGATTGTGGCGGTCGAACAGGAGCTTCATCAGGACCAGAGGCACCCATCCGACGGCAATCGCGAAGGTGATGCGGCGCCCAACGTTCCATTCATCCGCCCCGATCAGGCGAGTCGACTGCTGAAGGCGGTAGAACGGGCCACCCCGAATCAGAGATACATCGCTCCGATTCTCAGTGCCCTTGGATTGATCACCCATGATTGCCCTCATTCATTCCGCGCGAAGCTTGCAGCGATATTGAAACCGTCATCTACTCTTCAGGTCCCTCGACCGCTGCCCGAACCTCTCCTCGCTGAATCGCATCGACCAGCGCCTCGTGATCCTGTTCCGTCTGATCGCCATAGCTCTCGGCCCACTCCGCCAAAGCCTGATCCAGCACGCTCGCATTGCCGCAATAGCCGGCGATCAGCGCCGGATCTCCGGTTCGTGAATGAGCACGGGCCAGCACCGTGCCGCAAGCCCACGCGTAGAAGTTGAAGGACGCTCCGGTCAGCCACTCCACCGGCACCGAGGCTTTCAGATTTTTCATCTGCCGGACGTAATAGTCGCGGCCATCGATCGAGGTATATCCCAGCATCGGATCCGAAGAGGCTTGCAGAGCTCGTTGTCCCATGAGCACCCGCTTGCCGTTGTGACGAAAATCGGCCGGCAACGGCGGTAGATAAGGCGCGTGGGCAGCCTCGACCGATTCCTTCACTTGCAAGAACAGCGGATCGGCATCGCCATTGCCGAACAGCAATGCCAGATAAGCCCTGGTCCCTACCGAACCTACTCCGACGACACGATGGGCGACATCCACCAGGTGGTAACGTCCAAGCATCAGTCGCCGTTCCAGGGGAAGAGTCTGCGAATACTGATTTAACGCCTCCACGATCTTTTGCCGGGTTGCCGGATTCACCCGAACCAGAACCGGTGGGTCGTCACGAAATCGCCAGGTTTCGTTCCCGTCATGCTCAGCAACTTTCGGAAGTAAGTTTCGATTGTCTGTTCGCATCGCCTTGGCCAGGACTTTGCTGATGACAGCGCGCGATTTCGGATCAGGCTTGGCGATAGGATTGTCGCGCCCCGGATAAGCGTGCAGGTACCAGGTGTCGAGCACACCCATTTGCTCCAACCGCTTTACGTTGAAGCGGTAACCTTCCACGCAACGCCGTACGGCTGCGGCACGCTCCCGCCGGTTCAGTCCGTTTTGCCGGCCCGCGACATTCACGCTGGCCACCAACCGTTTCAAATCCCATTCCCAGGGGCCGACCACGGCTTCATCAAAATCATTGAGGTCGAAGACCACTTCGCGCTGCGGCGTGCCATACATGCCAAAGTTGTTAAGGTGGGCGTCACCGTCCATAACCACCGGTATGCCGCTGATCGGCGAGGTGGAAAGGTCAGACGCCATGACGCACGCCGATCCTCGCAAGAAGGCGAACGGCGAGCCAGCCATCCGGCCCATACGCAGTGGAACCAACTTCGCCTGCCGGCCTTTGTTGCTTTGGGCCAGCAGTCGTAATGGATCGGGGCGCTTGGCTCCGGGCTTCCATTCTGCGTGCGACTCGCGAGGAACAGCCCGGCGTAACGCCCTGCCCTGGTCTCGCCGGTGTTCCCAAGGAACTAACTTGCTGCCTAAATCGAAAGTTGGCAGTGATTCAATCTTCGCTATCGCCATCGTCTTCTCCGCAATTCGTAACCCGAATGCATGTCCATGCGCTAATCAATTTCCAAAGCTTCCCTGGCGCATGCCTTAACGTTCCATGTTTCATTCCTCTTTCGATTTCCGGCTGGCGGACGTCTTCTCCTGAATGTCGACCAGATACTTCAGATTGGGATGAGGCTTTCCAAACAGGAAAGCCCCGTATTCAAACAGCGCGTAGGATTCGTGCCTAGTCGTTCGCCTCTGCCATCTGCTTCATTACCTGATCGAGGTTGAAGCTAGCCGGCTTTTGGCGCGGGGGAAATTGCTTGAAGCTGGTCAGCCATTGCCCAACAAAGGCTTGAGCAGGCGTGAGCAAATAGATCCGGTCGATTCGCCAATGTGAGTAGTCGATCGATTCCATCTCGGCCCTCTCAAACGGATCGGCGTGGAGGTCGAACAGCTTGGGAACGCGCAGTTGAATGAATGGCGTTTCCCAAACCGAAAATCCGTGAGCAGGCTGCTCCAGGAACATCGCCTTCCATTTGTCGTAACGCAAAGCAGCGAGCTCGCCGTCGTCTGTCCAATACAGGAATTCGCGGCGAGGGTCGACCTGGGTGTCGCCCTTGAGATACGGCATTAAGTTGTAGCCGTCCAGATGGACTTTGAACGTCTTGTCGCCCGCCTGGTATCCGGTCAGCAGCTTCTCTTTGATGTCGGGCACGCCGGCCGCGGCCAACAGCGTGGTCGTCCAGTCCTCATGCGCCGCTACCCCATTCACCATCGTGCCCGGTTTGATCACGCCCGGCCAGCGAATCACGAAGGGAACGCGGTAGCCACCTTCCCAGCTGGTGTTCTTTTCGCCCTGGAACGGCGTGGTTCCACCGTCAGGCCAGCTCATCACTTCAGCTCCGTTATCGCTGGTGAAGATGACGATAGTGTTGTCGGCAATGCCGAGGTCATCGATCTTCTTCAGAAGCACGCCGACGTTATCGTCGAGTTGGGTCATGCCGGCGCCGTAAAGGCCCTTCTCGTTTTCCATGGCCGCATACTTCGGTGGCAGGTGTGTCCAGATGTGCATGCGGGTGGTGTTATGCCAGATGAAGAAGGGCTTGCCCGCTTTTACCGCCCGGTCCATATCTTCAAGTGTGACCGCCAGGAACTCGTCGTCAGCGGTCTCCATGCGTTTCTTGGTCAGCGGGCCGGTGTCTTCGCACACCTGCTTGCCCCAGGGTCCGAAGCGCGGATCGGAAGGAGCGGGATTATCGGTTGCAGTGGCTTTGCACTTGAACACGCCGCGCGGGCCGAACTCCGCCTTAAAGGACGGGTTGCGCGGGTAGTCCACATTTTCGGGTTCTTCCTCAGCATTTAAGTGATAGAAGTTGCCGAAAAATTCATCGAAGCCGTGCACCGTGGGCAGAAACTCGTTGCGATCGCCGAGGTGGTTCTTGCCATTCTGAAAGGTCATGTAGCCCAGAGGCTTGAGCAGGTCGGCAATCGTGGGATCTTCTTTTTGGAGTCCGAGCGTCGACCCTGGCAGGCCAACCTTGAGGAGACCGGTGCGAATCGGGCTTTGCCCGGTGATGAAGGCCGCGCGTCCTGCCGTGCAGCTCTGCTGCGCGTAGTAGTCGGTGAAGATCGCGCCTTCGTGGGAGATCCGGTCAATGTTGGGCGTCTGGTAGCCCATCATCCCCAGGTTGTAAGCGCTGATGTTGAAGTAACCTACGTCGTCACCAAAGATCACAAGGATGTTGGGCTTCTTCTGTTGTTGTGCATTGCCGAACGCAGGATTCAAGACTAAGCACAAGCCCAGGATGAAACCCGCAGCGATTTTCTTGAAAGTCATTTTGCTCTCCGTATCGAGTAAGTTCTGCCGATATTGTTCGGCTTTGCCGTCGTCCTACTTTGCTTTGGCCCCAAACGTGAATCCAACCCCAGTGGTGAACAGGATGTCATTGTTCTTATTGCCGAGTACGGGCTGGCTGTAATAGCGATCGTTGAACAGAAGGTTGGCCGTCAACCAACCGTTGAGCTTGGTTGTGATACCAAAGTTTCCGGTAACCCGGTAGTTGCTGGTGTCGTTCAACGAAGGCAGGTAGTAGAGGTTCTGGATGACCGTGGTACGAGCACCTAACTTGTAGGCGAATTCGTCTCCCACCGTGGCTGTAAACAGGTTGTTGGTCAACCCGGTCGTGAAGGATTCACGGGTATACCCCAGACCGAAAAGCAGATCCAACGTGGTCTTGGGGGTTGCGATCGCATGAAAGCCGAGACCGCCGCCGGGCATCAGGCGGTAATTCAGGTCCTGTAGTTCGTCGTATCCGCCAGCGAACACACCATAGGCAAACAGCCGCTTCGTAAGGTTGCGGTCATAACGAATCAGTCCCTGGAAGGAATTGGCAGTTGTGGCGCCAAGCTTCTCGTCCGTTGAGTAAATCGAAGCCGCATCGACGACCCAGGCATCTTTCGCGGTCTTGCGGGTCGCATCAAAGCCGAGAGCAAGGTTTGTCGTCTCGCTGTTACCACGGGCGATCGAAAGGCCGAGGTTGCCTCCGCCCGTCCAGCCTTCCAGCATCCCCGGATGCAATGACTTCTCGTAGGCAGCTTGATCGGCAGGAGAACGCATTACTGCGACGTCCGACTTGGCCATGGTCTGCTCACCTTGTGGGGTGACGACAACGTAGTCTGCACCGCTACTCTTCACCGTACCGGTTACGATTTGCTGGTCCGACTTGGTCACCACCAAGGGCTGGTCCGAGGTGAATTGATCGACCGCGGCCCAGTCAATCGTCACTTCTCCGGCATAAGTGGTCTTCAACACCAGCTTTTTGCCATCCATGCTGACAATGGACCCGGAAAGATGATCACCATTCTTTAGTGAAACCTGTTCGGCACTAAGGGCCGCTCCGGCACAAACCAGCATCAACAAAACATAAGTCCTAAGCTTCAGCACAAAAGTCTCCCTTTGGAAGTTGCAGTTCGCCCGAGTTCGTAACTGTCGCCGCGTTTCGTGACTTAAGGCTCGGTACGAAGGAAATCAGGATCTTCGGTTATGTAGTCCAGTCCCCAGCTCTGCGGCGATTCGTTCGCCGGGACGTAGCGCACTTTGTTGCCGCATTGTGCACAAGGCGGCAACGCTTGCCCTGCCAATACAATTGCGAGGCGCGGCTTCCGATGCCCGTCGTGATGGATCCAGAACACCGAATTGCATCGGATGGTTCGGTACGGAGCCAGCAGGATTTCTTGTTTATCGTGATCCACTCACCAAATCCCATGATGGAAAGGTAGCCACGCCCCGGCCGCCGTGAATCCGTGAGCGTGGCACGTTTCTTAGGCTGGGCGGCCAGCCGCAGCAGCTCCCGCAGCCGCGGTGCGAACCATGTAGTGCTGCTCTGGAACCGCGAATCCCGCGGTGGTGAAGGAATCTTTGATCAGCGCGTTAGTGTCGAAATACACCTGCCAGTAATGCGCGTTGTTACAGAACGGCCGCACGGCAAGTACTGGACCGGCGAGGGTGAAGGTCAGGATCTCCACGCTGGGCGCGGGATCCGGCAGTACGTTCGGGATCTTCAACAGCCCAGCTCTAAGCAGCGCCATCGCCTGGTGTGGATCTACGCCATGTGAAAGTTGAGCCTGCAAATCAACCCGGCGATATGCATTGGTCGAGAAGTTCTGGATGACGTCGCCCAGAATCTTGCCGTTGCCGACAATGTTGCGAATATTGTCGAGCGTGTTAATCGAGGTTACAAACAGCCCAACCTCTTCCACCGTGCCTGTAATTCCACCGGCTGTGACGAAGTCGCCTACCTTGAAGGGTTGCAGGATGATGATGAATACGCCAGCCGCGAAGTTCCCCAGCAATCCGCTCCACGCCATGCCAATGGCAACGCCGGCCGCGGCGAGCAGGGCGGCGAAACTTGTCGTTTCCACTCCAAAGAAACCAAGTAGCGCGACCACCAATACGATGTTGAGAAGAGCGGCAACTGTGTTGTTGATATAGCGGATCAGGGTCGGATCGATCTTCTGCTTTGTCATTGCGCTGCCGATAATCCTGATCGACAGTCCGATTAACCAGCGCCCGACAATCCATAAGACAATCGCTTCCAGAACCTTGATACCCAGGGCGATCAAGATTCCATACCCCTGCTGTGCCAGACTGCTCATGTGACTTAAATCCATAACTCACTCTCCTTCAGAGTTTGGCTGCCAGGACCGCAGCCGCTGGTTTAGTTTTTTGGGGTGGGCTGTCAGCCTGTCTTCTTTTGCTTCCACCCAAGAACCGTGGTGTGAAGCGTTAGTTGGCTATAGCCGGACAGAACCGGTGCAGCCGATCGCCAATCCTGAATGATCGCGAATACCGCTGAGTTCCCCGGCTGAAGCACCGCCGCTACATTTCTTACGAAATCCTTGTCCAGCGAAGAATCTTTCAGCCATTTGCTGGCGGCCGCGTTGATACCGCGGACCTCCGAGTTGACCTCCGACGTGCTCGACTGCGGACTGTACGGAAGAGGCACTATCGCACTGAGCAGTGCGTTCCAGCGCGTGACGCTATCGATGCCGCTGGTGGGATCGATCAGGTGGCTGTGGATTACCCGCAACCTGCCGTCGCTTTCGACCTCGACCGCGATGGCATTGCACAAATCTGAACCCCACGGAAACTTGAGCCTCTGCAACTGCGGCAACACTTCCAAGGCTCGATGTTTGTCTCCAAAACCCATGACCACTAGTTCTTCCACCTGCGAACCTCGATGAGTCGTCTGCCACAAAAATGCGCAGTGAGAACGATATGAATTCATGCTGATCAGGAGAACCCGGAATACTACGTGGTTTACTTCCGGAATCTACGTGCTTCAGACACCGCACGGCCGCAGCAATTTGGCTCGTAACTTGCTGTGACGGCAGAGGGAATGGTTGCGAGCCCTCCATCGAACGCATAGAATTGCTCATCTTCTACTCACATAAGGGACTGCGACCAATGGCGATGCGGCCCGTCACGAAGCGAACGGCAGCGGCGTTGCTGTCTTTGGCCGGACTGGTGTCGCTGGCAACGGCCGAACCACACTCTCCCAAGCGCGTCCTGTTGATTCGCCAGAATGAGGAATATTCACCAGCCGCCCTCGAAACAGAAAAGGGCATTCTGGACGAATTGCGCAAACACCTGGGAGAAGATACAGAGTTTTTTGGCGAACAGCTTGAGGCCACCCGCTTCCCAAAGTCCCAGGAGCAAGCCCTGGGCTGGATTCGGACACGCTACACGGGACGCGGGATCGACGTGGTTATCTTCGTGGGTTCGACTCTGGTGGACATTCTGCCGGGTGTGCCAACTGTGTACGCTGGACACAACGCATTCAAATTCCCAGACGATAGCTCGAATCGCGATGGCAAAGTAACGGTCTGGTTCAAAGTCGACGTTGAAAAAACCGTTTCCCTGGCTCGGCATCTGCAACCGCAGGCGAAGAACATGCTGGTCATCGCTGGATCAGGGTATGAAGACCACATGCTTCTCGACGAGTTACGAAATCAGTTCAAGGAATCGGACCTTCATGTGGAATACCTGGCCGATGCGCCCGTGGCAGATCTTCTGCACCGCGTCAGCATGTTGCCGCGCGACACGATTGTGATGCCCCTTTCGTATAACCGTGACCCGAAGGGAAATATCTTTTATACCCGCGATGTAGTTGCTTCCTTGTCAGCCGTCTCGACGGCTCCTATTTATGCCATGGCTGACACTACAATCGGAAGCGGCACCGTCGGCGGCTATGTTGTCGATTTCGAAAAGATGGGTGCCGTCATTGCAGACGTTGCTCTCGAAACCGTGAGGGGCAAAACTCAGAACCAGATCACCATCCCTCCCGACGATACGGGTACTTATATTTTCGATTGGCGACAGTTGAAGAAGTGGGGATTCTCCGAGAAAGACCTTCCCGAAGGCAGCCTTGTTCAATTCAAAACGACCAGTGTATGGGAGCAGTACCGCTGGCGCATCATTGGGATCATCGTTCTGGTCATCGCCCAGTTCTTCCTGATACTTCGATTACTGATTTCGCAGCGACGACGGGCGCGCGCTGAAGCTTCGCTGCGCGATATGACCGGCCGCTTGCTGGAGTCGCAAGACGACGAGCGCCGTCGTATTGCCCGCGATCTCCACGATGGAACTGGCCAGCACCTTTCCGGCATGGCACTTAGCATCGGACAGGTACTCACCGACTTCCCCCCCGGTCACGAGCGGCTTCGGCAGCTGCTCCAGGATTCGCATATTGCCAGCCGCCAGGCCTTGGAAGAGGTACGCACCGTTTCCTACATCCTTCATCCGCCTATTCTGGACAGTCTCGGACTGGTGGCTGCCTTGCGCTGGTATTTTGACGGACTACAGAAACGAACCTCGCTCAAAATTTACTTCGAGGAACCTTCCAGCCTCAGACCGCTCTCTCCCGAAGTAGAGCGCGCGCTGTTTCGCATAGCGCAGGAGAGCATGAACAACGTGCTCCGTCATTCCGGCGCCAGCGCTGTGATCGTGGCCCTGCTCAATCGCGGAAAAAACGTCACTCTTGAGATTAGCGACAATGGCACCGGTCTCAACCCAGACCAGCTCGCGCATCTGGACGGCGTAGCCTCTCTCGGAGTTGGCATCGCCGGCATGCGGGAACGAGTGCGGCAACTCAAGGGCACCTTTAAAATCAATTCCATTGCAGACGGCACCCACGTTTTGGTTTCGCTGCCGATCGACCAGGAGAGGGATGCTGCGCATACTGTTAGCCGATGATCATGAATTGACGCGTTCGGGCCTTCGTTATCTGCTGGAAAAACACGACGACTGGAGCGTATGCGGCGAAGCCTGCAATGGCAGAATCGCTGTCGAGATGGCAGAGAAGCTGCGACCGGACTTCGCCATCCTGGACATGAGTATGCCCGAATTGAACGGCCTGGAAGCTACCCGCCAGATTCTCAAGAAGCAGCCACAACTCAAGATCCTGATCTTCACCATGCATGAGACCGAGCAGGTCATCGTGGACGTGCTTGAGGCGGGGGCGCGCGGCGTCGTTCTGAAGTCCGACATTGGTGAAAACATGGTGGCAGCAGTAGAGAGCATTTCCAAAGGCCGCCGGTTCTTCACCTCGCGCGTGGCCGAAACGCTGGTGGACGCCTACTTATCCAGGAGATCGGCCAACCATGCGCCTGAACCTGCCGGTCAGCCGATTCTTACTGTCCGCGAACGAGAAGTGATTCAGCTTCTGGCCGAGGGTAAAAGCAATAAAGAGGTAGCCGATCGGCTCGGCATTTCAGCTCGCACCGCCGAAGGTCATCGCAGCGAAATCATGCGCAAACTCAAGCTCGGTTCCCTGGCGGAAATGATCCGCTTTGCCATACGGAATGGAATCGTGCAGGCATAACCGAGCAGGAGCAAAATGGATGGCGGGATTGTCTGGCTTGAATTGGTGGACGTGGCGAGGATCGAACTCGCGACCTCCGCGTTGCGAACGCGGCGCTCTCCCAGCTGAGCTACACGCCCTCTACTCGCTCTAAAATCTTAGCACAGAGTGCTGCCAGCGCTGCTTCTAGACGGTCGGCCGGACGCAGTAGCTGTTGCGCAATCCAGACCGCAATTTCTCCGTTACCGCAACTCGTCTAGCGCCTGCCCCAGGCGTTCGAAGGCTTCTCGCGTCATGTCCGGATCACCGCCGATGCCGATGCGGAAGTGCTGCGGCATTTCGAAGTACCGCCCCGGCACTACGCCCGTGTCGTACTTCTCGCGCAACAGGCGGTCCAGCTCGTCCACTGTTCCTCGCAGGAGCTTGGGAAACGCAATCGTGCCGTACTCAGGCAGCACATATTCCAGATCGTCGCGCGATTTGAGGAACGCATCGAGCACGGGCCGGTTGGCTTCGAGCAGCCCTTTCGCTCCATTCGCGACGCGGTCGAGGTTGTCGAGCGCAATCACGCTCATCAATTCAGCCGGATGCGCCGCGTTCACCCCATACAGATCGTTGATGTGCCACATGCGCTGGGTCAACTCCGGATTAGCCAGCACCCATCCGCAACGCAATCCGCTGAGTCCGAATGCTTTGGTCAGGCTGCTGGTCACCAGGAAGTGCTCGCCCAGGTGGATTGCAGGCCGGGGCCGCCGCTCGTACAGCGCCTCCAGATAAACCTCGTCAACCAGCACTCGCGCGCCATTCTTTTTAGCGATATCGCCAACCGCGCGAAGCGTCGCCTCGTCGATCAGCATACCCGTCGGATTGTGCAAATTGGTAAGCACGACCAGCCGGGTGCGCGGCGTCATCTGTCGCTCGACTTCTGTGGGACCCACGCGAAATCCATCTTCCATCCGCCGCTCGAAATAGCGAACCTCGACGCCGAGGTACTGCAACGTCGTCGTAACCAGCTCGTAGGTCGGATGCTCGACCAGTGCCTCGTCTCCCGGCTCAAGCGTCGCCGCCAAAGCCAGGTGATTGGCCATCGACGTTCCCGCGGCAGTTACCACATTGTCAGATGTCACTCCGTTTCGCCGCGCCAGCCTCTCCAGCAAGGGAGCATACCCGTACAATGTAGGACCATTGATTTCCAGGTCCTCTAGCTTCACCGGCAACTCCGCCAGCGGATAGCTCGTGATGCCGCTAGTTGCGAGATTGAACGTCGCAGCCGACCGCAGCTTGGCGTACTCCATGTAGGTCGAACGGCTATTTGTGCGAGAGGGCATTAAACTTTTGCGTCTCCTTTATTCTTCGCTGCCCAGAAGGCGTACACCGGCAGGCCCAACAGCAGAATCGTCATACCCAGCAGGCAGTTCGCCGGATATTTGTAAATGGTATTGATTACTACCAGCCACGATACCAGCACGAACGCTCCCGTCGTGAACGGGTGGCCGGGAGCGCGATAACCGGGCGCCGCATCCGGTTCCCTGCGTCGGAAAATAAACAGGCTCGCACCCGTCAGTCCGAAGAAGAGGAAATCCATTGAGACCACGTAGTTCAGAATTTGATCGTAGCGGCCGGAGAGCGCGACCACCACGGTCCACACACTTTGCAGAATAATCGCCACCACCGGAACGTGCGTGTGCTCGGTCACCTTGGCAACACTCTGGAAGAACAGCTTGTCGCGAGCCATGGCGAAGTAAACCCGAGGCGCGGTCAGCACGGACTGGCTGAGAAATCCCAACGTCGAAATAGTAATGCCCAGCGCAATCAGCCGCGCTCCCGTGTTGCCCATGGCCACGCGCATCACCGCGGTCGCGGGAGTTCTGGTGGCCGCCAGCCCCGCCGGTCCCAAGGCGCGCACGCACACAAAATTCACCCCGACATAAAGCACGATGACTCCGGCTACACCCAGCACCAGCGCTCGCGAAAGGTTCCTGCGCGGATCTTTGATCTCTTCGGCGATGAAGTTCGTGGTCTGCCAGCCGCCAAAAGCGAACAGCACCGGCACCATCGCCGCGCCAACCGCGGTCAGCAAATCCAGCGATGGCGGCCGATCCAGCACCGGATGCAGTAGCGGATGCGGCGAGCGAACCAGGAACAGCCCTGCGCCGATCAAGCCCGCGATGGCGAGAATCTTCAGCAACATCAGGACGCTTTGCACCCGGCTGCCAACTTTTACACCGAGGCAATTGATGATGGTCAAAACCGCTATCGTCAGCACCACCAGAAGACGCTCGGAGATTGGCCAGCCGGTCAGCTCCAACAGATAGCGCGCGAACGTTACTGTCACTGCGGCCATGCCGCCGGTCTGGATCACCAGCAGCAGCACCCACCCATAAAGAAAGCCGACCACGGGATGGAAGGCTTCTCGCAAATACGCGTATTGTCCTCCGACCGTCGGACGGCGAGCAGCCAGTTCCGCGTAAACGAACGCGCCCAGCATAGCCACCACGCCGCCGACGGCCCAGACCCCCAGGATGAGTAGCGAGGTATGCAGTTGCTCGGCGACAACGTAGGGGTTGATAAAGATGCCTGCCCCGACGATGCCGCCCATCACCATCATGGTGGCGTCGAACAGGCCGACCCCGCGCAGCAGTCCCGAGGAGGACGCAGGCTGAGCCGAATTGGAAGAAGGAGCGGTCAATACCGGGGAAACCGATACGTTAAGCTTTCGACTGTAGCATGGCCGGCACATCAGCTCCGCACCGCCGAATGCCGACGGTCACCCTCGCATCTGCACCGCAGACGTTGCACATTCTGATTCACCCACGGCAAATCGAACCGAATCGTAAGCTGCACGGTTTTGCACATAAACTTCTGCGTTATACTGCGCTCGGAACCATAAAATATTTTTCGAAGGTAAGCGCCCTTATGCCGGCAAATGCAGTCGAAGTAGCCTCCTCCACCGCCGATTTCAAGTCGCTGGAAGAAAAAATCCTGCGCACGATTGAGCTGTTAAAGACCGCGCGCGAAGCCAAAGCTGTCGCCGAACGCGATGCCTCTCGCCTGCGCGAACAGTTGAACGAACGCGAAGAAGAAGTCGAAACCATGCATCAGGAATTGGTCGCCTTGCGCCGCGAACGCGAGGAGGTACGTACCAGAGTAGAAAAGATGCTGGGGCAAATTGAGGCTTTGGCCGTAGAAGAATCGGCAGGATAATGAAGACCAGTGGATCGTGAATTGTGGTTAGTGGATAGAACGGCCACCCGGATCTTGTGACGCCTACTAGCCACTGAGCACTCTCTCAGCAGGAGGTTCGTTTGAGTCAGTCGAACGGAAACGGCAGCGGCAATGTCCGCGTAGAAATTTACGACCAGACCTATCATCTTCGCGGCTCCGATCCGGAGTACATTACGGAGCTGGCGGAATATGTCGACACCAAGATGCGCCTGATCGCGCAGCAGGCTGCGACCGTCGACTCCTTGCGGGTTGCGGTGCTGGCTGCGCTCAATATCGCCGACGAATTTCATGTCATGAAGCGGAAGTACGATTCCATCGACAGTGACTACAACGAGCGCGCGGAGCACCTGGCCGGCGCCTTGGACGAGGTTTTGCAGGATAGCCGTCGCGCAGGCTAGCCGGCTGGCTGCGTGCAAACAGTAGCGTTGTCACGTAGTTGCCTCGAGCGTATTCGCTAACGCTAGCCTGCTTTCCATCATCTCTGCCTCAATAGCCAACCTTGTGGCAAATCCTTTGGCACGCGAATATCCAACTATTTCGCCTCACGCTCTTGTCATTCTTTTCTCTTTTCCATAGCATCTCATCAGGAAGCCGGCCTGCAAAGCAAGTGTTGGTGGTAACCGTTTTTTGAACCAATGCTCAATGAACAGGGAGCTCGACTCGTATTCGGTTCGGTGTGCAACGTTCCGCCATGCGGAAATGCCTAAAGAGCTGCGGCGGGTTCCCACCGTATAATGCGGGTTCATTGACGGCCCACTTTACACGGCCCCGCGGGTCGGCTTTTCGCTTAGCTATCGGCCGTCAGCTTTCAGCTAAATCTCACCCCACCACGCGAAACATCTAGCCACGTCTCTCGGTCTTTCAAACCATTATTTGATGTTCTCCATTTTGAAGCCTTCCACCGGCAAGGAGGGGTTTAGCTGACAGCTGATGGCTTCCCGGCTCAGCGAAGAGCGAATAGCGTCCTTTTAGACCGAAAAGCGCCCTCTTAGCATCTAAAATAGAAGCGTGCTTCCCCGTTTAGTTCATTTAGGCAGTTTCAATCTCCCGACCTACGGTGTCATGGCGGCGTGCGGTCTGATTTTCGGGCTTCTGCTCATCGTCAAGATCGGCCGCGAGCAGGGTCTCGACCCAGAAAAGCTTTGGAACCTTGGGATCATCGCCATCCTTTCCGGAATCATCGGCGCCAAGCTGCTATATTTCGTCACCGACTCCGACGCGCGTCAGCACATCTTTTCCCTGGCGACGTTACAGGCAGGCGGAGTATGGTCCGGCGGCGTCTTGCTGGCGTTAGCCATGTGCATCTGGTACATGCGCGTGAACCGCATGCCGGTGTTGCGAACCTGCGACGTCTTCGCTCCCGGCCTGGCCTTGGGACACGCTTTTGGCCGAGTCGGATGCTTTGCCGCCGGCTGCTGCTATGGTCGCGAGACCCACGTGCCCTGGGCCGTGACTTTCCACAATCCGCTGGCAAACGAGATCGTCGGTACACCGCTCGGCATCCCGCTGCACCCCACTCAGCTCTACGAGATGGTTCTGGAACTCTGCAATTGCCTCTTCCTGGTGTGGCTCATCAAGCGCAAGAAGTTTGAAGGCGAAATCATCGGGACGTACATGATCATCTACGGCGTCGGGCGATACTTCATCGAGTTCTTTCGTGGCGATCCCGGACGAGGAGAGTTCCTCGGCTTCATGAGTGGCACTCAGGCGATTGCGATTGGACTGGTGATCTTCGGCGGCCTGCTGTGGATGCGCCGCGCCGCGCTAGCTCCGCCTATCCCGCTCAAAGCGGCGCGGTAAACCGTTCACCACAGAGACACCGAGGCACAGAGACTGAGGAAGGTAGAAGCCCTTTTTCACCACGGAGGACACGGATCGCACGGAGTTTTTGATCTATGAGTTATGCAGGCTTGGGCTAATTTCCACGGTGATCCAGCGACTTCGCCATTTTAGTTTTGAACCGTACTTGATTCCCCTCGCTGGCGCAAGGCATCTTCGAATCCGGTGTAGTTTTTAATCTCTTATTTCTCCGTGCGCTCCGTGTCCTCCGTGGTAAAAGAAAAACTCCCTGCCTCCGTGTCTCTGTGGGTGAATGAGTCTCTCCGCGAACCCGATGTTGTATCCTCGACGCGGATGGTCACCGACCGCTTCCCTATCACGATTACGGTTTCACCGGATGTCGCTGGCCAGCGGCTCGATCAGTTCCTCACCACTCAGATCCCCGATATCAGCCGGTCCCGGGTGCAGCAACTGCTGGCCGAGCAGAAAGCCTTGGTCGATGGCTCTGCGGCGAAACCCTCGCTCAAGCTACGCGGCGGAGAGCAGCTCACCATCCTGGGCGATCCTCAGCCGCCGCCGTTGCGCGCTATCGCCGAAGACATTCCTCTCGACATCATCTTCGAAGACGCGGACCTGGCCGTGGTCAACAAGCCTGCCGGAATGATGGTGCACGCCGGCGCTGGGTCGACCGACGACGAACGGAATCGCGGCACCCTGGTCAATGCCCTGCTTCATCGCTTCAGCAAGCTCTCGGATGTAGGCGGCGAGTTGCGGCCCGGCATCGTGCACCGCCTCGACAAAGAGACCAGCGGGCTCATCCTGATCGCCAAAAACGACGTCGCGCATCGCAAGCTGGGACAGCAGTTTTCCGACCGTCAGATCAAGAAGCGTTATGTTGCACTCGTCCATGGCTGGCCTGAGAAAGATTGTGGAAGCATCAACAGCCCCATCAGCCGAGACGAAGTGCGCCGCATTCGCATGACCACCCGTGGACGTGGCGGCCGCACCGCCCTGACGCATTACGAAGTTCGTGAGCGCATCGCATCGGTATACGGTAAGTTCACCCTGATCGATGTTCGCATCGAGACTGGACGCACCCACCAGATCCGCGTACACATGGCGTCGCTAGGGCATCCTGTGGTGGGCGACACGCTGTACGGCGCGGCGAAAGACATCAAGCGCGGGCCGGTGCGCGCCGCCACGACTGCGCCCGGTATTGTTAGCCTTAATCGAAACTTCCTACATGCGGCCGCGATTGAATTCACTCATCCTCGCACCGGCGAACCGTTGTCGTTCGAGGCCGCTTTGCCCGATGAGTTGCTGCAATTTCTCGAACAGCTTCGCAAGTGATGCCACGGTATCCACGCTTGCGCCCGTTTTAAACGGCATCTCAGATGACACGTGCGCTGCTGCCGCGTCCAACCGATGACAGTCAGCCGAACGGCTATAATGAACCTTCTCATGAATTATTGGTTGATCCTGGCATTAGCGGCGGCGCTGCCGTGGGGCCTTGCCGCCGCCCAAGACTCGTCACAGCAGCAATTTCCGACGGCCCCATCGGCGACGAAGTATCCGCCTCCAACTCAGCAGCCACCACCGGCTCCCGCTCCTCCGCCCAGCAGCACACCGGCGCAGACCGCTCCCCCGCCCAGCAGCAATCCGGCGGCGAACACGCAGTCCGGCAGCAACTCGACAAGCTCCTCGCAATCGGCAATGCCCACTGGCGGCAATCCGTCGCAAACCGAGATCGGAGTCGGATCGGCACCCGCCAGCGTGGCCCCGGGTAGCACTCCCGGCGGCGATACACCCGACGACACGCTCACTGTCATCCGCAAGCGCGTCGACGAAGTGAACGTCGTGTTTACCGTGACTGACAAGCGCGAGCACTTCGTGAAGGACCTCACGCAGAACGATTTTCGCGTGCTGGACGACAACAAGCCGGCGCTGAGCATTCGCTCGTTCAGCCGGCAGACTAACCTGCCTCTGCGAGTCGGCCTGCTGATCGACGCCAGCAACTCCGTGCGCGACCGCTTCAAGTTTGAGCAAGACGCGGCGATCGAGTTTCTCAACCAGATCATCCGACCGCGCTACGATAAGGCGTTCGTCATCGGTTTTGACACCACGCCCGAAGTCACGCAAGACTTTACCGATGATGCGGAGAAGCTGTCGAAAGGCGTGCGCATGCTGCGCGCCGGCGGTGGCACCGCTATGTACGACGCCATCTACTTCGCCTGTCGCGATAAGCTGATGAACGCCGACAAGGGAGTGCTGGCGACCCGGCGAGCCATCATTCTGCTGAGCGACGGCGAAGACAATCAGAGTCGGGTGTCGCGCGAAGAAGCGGTCGAGATGGCGCAGCGCGCCGAGGTCATCATCTACGCCATTTCAACCAATACCAGCGGGCTGAAGCTGCGCGGCGACAAGGTGCTGGAGCACTTCGCCGATGAGACCGGCGGCAAGGCCTTCTTCCCGTTCAAGATTGAAGATGTATCGAACGCGTTCTCTGAGATTTCGGACGAGCTGCGCAGCCAGTACGCCATCTCCTACAAGCCGGCAGATTTTGTGGCTGACGGCAAGTATCGCAAGATCGAAATCCTCGCCGACAACAAGAAGTATCACGTGCGCGCCAGGAAGGGATACTACGCGCCCAGGCAGTAGAGACCAGTTGTCGGTTGCTGGTTGTCAGTTGTCAGTTGTCAGTTAATGCAAATCCAGGGGCCCACAGCGTATTCGCGACTTCAGTGCCACGCTCCTGGTCGAAACGCATTTCGCCGGCGCGATTCAGGCTTTTTTGAATGGCGGGTTTTAACCGACAACTGCGAACCGACAACTGACAACTGCTTTTCAATGCACCGTCTTCGTCTTCCGCGACATGTAATCCATCAGCAGGTACTGCCCTAACGTGTACGGCGTGGTGAAGTACGCTTTGCCGCGGCACATCTCCGTCACCTTCTGCACGAATTGCACAAGCCCGTAATCCGACGCCAGCATGAACGTGTTGATGAGTACCCCGGCGCGCTTGCACTTCGACACTTCCTTCAACGTTTCGCTTACCACCAGCGGATCGAGTCCGAACGCGTTCTTGTAAATGCGTCCATCTTCCAGCGTCAGCGCCGACGGCTTGCCGTCGGTGATCATCACAATCTGCTTCATGTCCTTGCGCTGGCGTTGCAGGATGCGCTGTGCCAGGCGCAGTCCCTCGCGCGTGTTGGTGTAATACGGACCAACTTTCACCCGCGCCAGTTGCGACAGTGGCAACTCCTCCGCTGAATCGTGAAACAAGACCAGCGACAGCGAATCGCCTGGGTACTGCGTGCGAATCAGGTGCGACAACGCCATCGCGACTTTCTTGGCCGGCGTGAAGCGATCCTCTCCATACAAAATCATGGAGTGCGAGCAATCGAGCATGAGCACGGTCGCGCATGACGACTGATACTCGCACTGATGCACCTGCAGATCGTTGTACTCGATGTTCAACGGCAAGTGCAGGCCTTCGCGCTGGATAGCATTCGACAACGTCGCGGTGATGTCGAGGTTCATCGTATCGCCGAACTCGTAGGTCTTCGACGCGCCGCTGGATTCGATGCCGGTGGCCGTGTCGCGCGTATCGTGGCGGCCAAAGCTGGATTTGCCCAGCGATCCCAGCAGATCTCGCAGCGCCTTGAAGCCCAGGAAGTCGAGTCCTTTGTCGGTAATCTCGAACCGCGCCTGGGACTGCGCATCGCCAACCTGGCCGCCGGCGGTGGAAGGCCGCGCCGGATCGTGCGGCTGATCGATGGTGATGTAATTGTCCTGCTCCATCCGCTGGATGAGCTGCTCGATCATCTCTTCCAGTTGCTCGCCGCTCATGTTCTCGATTTGCTCGCGCATCTGCTCGTCCAGCATGTCGCTATTGAGCAGCGCATCGGCGATGGCCTGCCGCAGATCGTCCAGCGTCTGCTCGGCATCGTTCAGGTCGTAGAAATCCTGATACTGCTGCTGGAATCCACTTTGCAGCAGATAGTCCGACAAAGCATTGAGCAAGTCCTCCATGCTCATCTCGGAGGCCGGCTCGGGAACGTACTTCTTGTATTTGATGAATCTGGCCATGCGTGTTTCGTTCTCAGCTGTCAGCTGTCAGCTCTCAGCCCCACCCTTCGATTCCGGCGTCGGGGACGGAGCCCCTCCACCCTTACAACGGCTTCGATGCGGCACTGAAGCGCCGCTCTATCCACCTACGCAATGCGTCAAGCTGCGCCTAAGCTCCCAGGACGCTGGATTTGTATCAGGGCCTGGCTTTACGGACTGCTGTAACAAGTTTGCTTTGAACGTTCTGTATCAGGGCACGACTTTAGTCGTGCCGACGAGCTTCCTGTTTTTGATTTGGGCTTTAGCTCCTGCGACAGATTGCAGGGGCCAAAGCCCTGATAGTTAATGGCATCGTACGGCACGACCAAGGTCGTGCCCCGATACAAACCTGAGCTCGAGTAAATCTGAGCGACGACCAAACCTGACCTACGGCCAAACCCTATCCACGGCTAAATCCGAGACCCGCCGAACCGGAGCCGCGGTTGAGTCCGATGTACGACGACGTACCAGCTAGGGCCAAATGCCAACGGCTAACTGCTAACGGCTGCATTAATTGAACGGCCGCCGCTGCCGCCGGAACTCCCGTTCCTCGTCTTCATCCCGAATCCGCGGCTTTTCGCGTTGCGGCTGCTTCTCGCCGGCCGTAAAGGTTCGCTCCTCGCTGCGGCCGATGCGCTTGTGAGCATACAGCCCTTCAAGAATGAACTCCGCCGCCGACACCAGCACTTCCGACGGCTCTTTGCCGCTCAACCCCAAGCCACTCAGCTTATCGAGCAAGCCCTGGATGCCGCGGAGCTTATGCAGCATCTCCTGCGCGCTCACTGAATCGCGCAGCTGAATTTCGCCGCCCAGATCGAACCACTGCACCACCTGATTCATGCTGTTGTTGCCGTGAAAATATTTGTCGTAGGTGCGCGCCACCGCGGCGCGAATAATTTCCCGCACCACGTTGTCAGCGCCCTTCAACTCGCCTTCGTATTCCAACTCGAGCTTGCCGGTCATCGCCGGCAGCGCGCCGTAGATGTCGCCAATGCGCGGCACCACCAGCTTTTCGCCCGAACGAATGGCCCGGCGCTCGGCGTTGGAAATTACGTTTTCCATCGCGCTGATGGGCAGCCGCTGACTCACGCCCGAGCGCTTGTCGATGCGCTTGTCCTCGCGAGCCACGAACGCGATCTGCTCGATGACCTGGCTGATGAACTCCGGAATTTGAAGCTGGTGGCCATCGCGGTCGACCCAGGCTTCCTGCGCGGTAATGGCAATTCCCTCTTCCACGGTCGCCGGATAGTGCGTGCGGATCTCCGATCCGATGCGATCCTTCAGCGGCGTGATGATTTTGCCGCGCGCTGTGTAGTCTTCCGGGTTGGCGCTGAACACCAGCGCGACATCAAGCGGCAGGCGCACCGGGTAGCCCTTAATCTGTACATCACCTTCCTGCATGATGTTGAACAGGCCGACCTGAATCTTGCCGGCCAGATCAGGAAGCTCGTTGATGGCGAAGATCCCGCGATTAGCGCGCGGCAGCAATCCGTAGTGGACCGTGTACTCGCTGCCCAGTTCGTGCCCGCTCTTCGCGGCCTTGATGGGATCGATGTCACCGATCAGGTCCGCGATGGTCACATCCGGAGTAGCCAGCTTCTCCACGTAGCGTTGTTCGGCGGTGAGGTAGGCGATGGGAGCATTATCGGGATTATTGGCCAGCAGTTCACGACAGCGGCGGCAAATCGGCTCGTACGGATTATCGTGAATTTCGCAGCCGAGAATATACGGGACCTGCGGATCGAGCAGGGTCGTCAAAGCGCGCAGAATGCGGCTCTTCGCCTGCCCGCGCAATCCCAGAAGAATGAAATTATGCCGCGAAAGAATGGCGTTGACGATCTGCGGTACCACCGTGTCGTCATAGCCTACGATGCCCGGAAAAATCGGACCGGTGCCGCGCAGCCGGACGATCAGATTTTCCCGCATCTCGTCTTTCACGCTGCGCCGGCAAACCTGCTCGGCGGAGAATTGGTGGCTTCTGCGAAGTTCGGCCAGAGTCTGGGGAAGAGTGCTCAAGGGCTGGATACCTCCAGGGTCGCGTCCGCTGCCTAACTTCGCGGACCGCACAGTTCAGAATGTTCGTATTCTACGCCACGGGCTATCACACGCGAGGGTGACTGAAATCACCTGATCAATGGTTGAAGGCTCTGGCAAAAGGAAGCATTGCCGATTAGAGGCAGAAAGATGCCGTCGCGATTCGGAACCTGTGGCGGTTCGGCGCTTAGCGCTCACCCGCGGTTGTGCTGGGAAGCCGACCGGGAGCCACGTCCGATTCTGAGCGCCCCTTGCCATTTTCGGCAGCGGCATTGCGGAAACTCTCTAAGGGTTGCAGCATCGCCGCGGCGCTGGCGTCCACCGACCGCAACCGCAGGTCGCGCTGCGGATACGGAATTTCGATACCTGCTTCGTTGAACGATTCCATCGCCGTAAGCGCTACCTCACTCTTTACCTTGACGACATTACTCTCCTGCATCACCCAGAATTGCAGCTCGAAGTTGAGCGAGCTATCGGCAAACTCCTTGAAGAATACCGCCGGCGCCGGCGAGGTGAGCACACTCTCGTGCATGGTGGCTGCCTGTTCCAGAAGCCGTGACACAAGCTTCGGATCGCTGCCGTAAGCGACACCGACCGGTAACTCCGCCCGGCGCAGCGACGCGGACAGCGTCCAGTTGATTACCTTTCCGGAGATGAAATTCGCATTCGGAATGATGACCTCCGCTCCCTGAAAGGTCAGTACAGTGCTGGAGCGGATTCCGATGCGAGTGACTTTGCCGGTCGTGCCATCCACGTCCAGAACGTCGCCAATGTGAATCGGCCGCTCGAATTGCAGGATCAGGCCGGAGATGAAATTGTTAACGATGTTCTGCAAGCCAAAGCCGACACCCACGCCGAGAGCTCCGGTGAGCACCGTAAATTTGTTCAGCTCAACTCCGCCGGCATTCACCGCAAAGAAAAAGACCAGCAGCAACAGCAGGTAGTGCAGCGTGGAGGCAATCAGCTCAGGCAGGCCGCGTGACAGATGAAACCGGCTGAGTAACTCTTCTCGCAGAAGGAAGCGTATGCCGCTGGAGATGGCATATCCCGCCAGCAGAATGACGAAGAAGCCGATCACGCCGCCGAACGTGACCCCGGACGACCCGCCCGCAATTCGGAATTCGAGTATTGACCGCAGCCATTGCGTGACCTCGTCGCGCATCCCCATCAGGTCCAGCGTCGCGGTCAGCCAGATAAAGGCACCGGTCCACTGCATCAGGCGCGGAACCCAGCGAGCGATGGCGTCGCGATGCAGGCGAACCGCGGCCAACTGCTGGGCAATCGGCGCGTCGATACCCACCAGCAACAGAAGCGTATACACCCTCAGGCTGGCGAGAATGCTGATTGCGATGAACGTGCTGTAGAACGCGAGATATCCCAGGAATTGTGCCAGCTTGACGTAGCCGAACAGATTCGCGCTCAGCGAAATCCCGATGAGCACTACCGCCAGCCTCATGCCAAAGATGCGGAGGCGCAATCCGCGGGTCGCATTCTGGATTAGGACTGTCTGTCGCGGTCGCACCAGAACAGCAAATACCGCAAACACCAGCAGGTTGATAATGAACTGCACTTCCCGCTTATGGATCGCCGAGAGCGAAAACCATCCTACAACCGCGTTGAGGACATACACGCCAAAGAGCCCATACAGCAGCGTGCGGTATTTCGGCCCGATCAGCGGCGGCAACAGAATGATGACCGGCACCAGCGACACCAGTATCCCCAGGCCGATCAAGGGCAGCGGCGCCAGAGGCGCAAGCAGATATCCCAGCAGCAGCGGCGGCAGAATGCCGAGGGCGATCCAGTGGCGGGTGATGCGCACAACTTTCGCTACGCACTCATCGTCGGTGGTCTTATCCCGCGTTAACCGATACAGGCGATAAGTGCCGAACAACGTCAGCACGAAAAGAATCAGCAGAAATCCGATTGCGCCTCTGCTCTCGCGGGCAAAGGTTTGAATGGTGCGCAACCGGTCGGTCGAAGCCAGATAGAACTCGGTGTTCTCCCCGATCTGCCGGCGCTGACTCAGTTCCCACAGCGGCAGGCTGTCGCGCTCGAAGAGTCGCCCTTCGAGATGGGTCAGCGACTTGTCCAGCCGGTCAATCACGTCCAGCGCAAGCTGGTCCTGGCTGGCGGCGCGGATCTGCAGGTTCACGATCAAGCGTAGCTGGTTCTGCGCCTGAGTTTGCAGCTTTCCAATCTCGCTAACCGCTTGCTGGATGACGTCCAGCGTAGGACCTAAGTCTGGCGTCGATTCGTTCGCCTCGAGCGTAGCGTCCCACTGCGGCTTCTGCGCCTGTAGTTGTTGAATGGCAGCTTGCGCCGAGTTGGCCCAATCCAGTAGCGCCTTGCGCGATGCAGCCGTATCTTTTTCCGTTTCCTTCCAGTAGTTCTCCTCTTCGCGAATCTCCAGCGAACTGGGAGCGCCGGCCAGCAGCGCATCCACTTCCTTCAGCTTGGGCTTCAGTTCCTCGTCGCGCTCGGCGAGAGTTACCTTGATGGCATCCAGTTGCTCAGGAGCCGGCAGTTGATAGCCAACATCGCGCAACATCCGGTTCAGATCTTCAGAGCGCGCGGCGACATCGGGAAGAGGAATTGGAGCCGCTGGGGTCGGCGCGGCCGTGGTGGACGGTGCCGGCGTAGGAGCAGGCGCAGGAGCGATTGCCTTGGGAGCGCCGCCTCCGGTGAAACTCTTGGCGAGCTTCTCGGCCGCACTCTGAGAGAAGCCGGAGCCTTGCAGGAAAACCGTGGCGAGCACCAGAGCGAACAGATAGCTGTGTCGGGTGTGTCGGGACGCGGTCGCGCCGATGGTCAATCGCGCAGTCGATGAAGGCTGGGGCATTCTCCCGCCCATTATCGCCTATTAAGAGGCATTTGGAAGCTGGCATTAGGGATGCCGATCAGCCGAGGTCCAGCTCGTCCAGCATTCCTTGCATTTCAGAGAGAGCGTGCTGGTTGCGGGTTCGGCGGGCGCATTCGATTCCCTGCTGCAACATGGCGCGAGCTTCGTCGACGCGATCGCCCTTGACCAAGGTTTGCGCGGCCATGAAGTATCCGTTGGTGTAGTCGGGATGAGCCGCCAGCAGACGCTGGAACTCGGCCAGCGCTGACTCGATTTCTCCCGCACCCGAATACTCCAGACCCAGAGCGTAACGCGCGAAGGCGTCGTCCGGATTGGCGTTGAGAACTTCCTGCAAAGCAGCTACGCGGGTCGGGTCAGACATTAGTTGGTTCTCCTTACGGTGAAGAAGCATGGTACCGCAGCCAGAATCGCCGCTCAAAATTCGCACATCCAGAAAAGGCGCATCGGACCGGAGAGCAAGCGGTTACAATTGCCGATGAACTCTTCCCCTGAGCGCGAGGTTTCTGTGGCCTGTCCATTTTTCATGCCCGAGCAGCGATTGGAATCTGACTGGCCATTCCCGCAGCGGCTGCCCTTGGGCGCAGGCTGGTCGGGCACCTGCACCGCTCCGGGTCACGAGGGAGCAAAACCTGGCGCCGACGAGCTGAAGACTGGCTGCAACCTTGGCTACGCGAAATCATGCAGCCGCATTCCCGTCGAACGCTATGCCGATGCGGTGCGCTTTGTTTTGGGCGAAGAGCGGGATGGCTTGTTGCGCGTGCTGTTCGCATGCGAGCGGAATTTCCTGCCCGCGGGTCACGGCGTCCTGCTGTTTGATCAGGCCAAAGGCGTCTGGCCTCGGCAGCACGATGACGCGCGGGTGCAACGCATGGCCGAGTGCTACGTGGAAACTCAGATGGAGCGGCGTCGCGGCCAAAGCGATCGCGCAGCCGGGTAAATCGCAATTATGACTGGAAGCAAAATGGAACCGAACGACGGAAACTTACGACCGAAGCCGGTAAGCGATTCGAAATCCGAGATGATCGAGCTGGTGCTGCCCAACGATACCAACCCCTTGGGTGCGCTTCTGGGCGGCCGCCTGATGCATTGGATCGATTTGGCCGGAGCCCTGGCGGCGCATCGCCACTCGCATTCTTACGCGGTTACCGCTTCCATGGATCACATTGATTTCCTGGTTCCGGTGCACGTGGGCGACATGGTGATCCTCCAGTCGGCGGTGAACCGTGTGTTCCATACCTCAATGGAGGTTGGCGTGAAAGTTCTGGTCGAGAACTACATCTCC
Source organism: uncultured Acidobacteriaceae bacterium (assembly GCA_963769235.1). Classification (GTDB taxonomy): domain Bacteria; phylum Acidobacteriota; class Terriglobia; order Terriglobales; family Acidobacteriaceae; genus Bog-257. The sequence goes on from CAVYKW010000003.1 coordinate 934,173, forward strand.
GCTTCGCGCCAGAAGGTCGCGACTGCTTACCTGACGTTCGTTGCGGTCGACCGGCACGGAAGAAAGCTTCCGGTGGCACCGGTCATTCCGGAAACGGAAGAGGAAAAGCGGCGTTATGAGGGCGCGTTGCGGCGACGCGAAGCTTCCAAGGTGGAACGCGAGCGCAGAAATTCGGCGAGGGTTCCGTAACCTGTAGCAATCCTCTGGCTAGTGCCTCATTTGAAATGTTGCTTTTGGAAATCCCGGTAGAGCAAACCTTTAGGTTTGCGTAAAGAGAGCAAAACTTGAACTCAGCCGAACTACAGCACGGTTCGTGCTGTAGCTCGGGCAGTTTAGGGTCGTGCGAAGGGTCCGCGAACCAGAAGGTTCGCTCTACCAGTTTCTTTCGCTCCAGAATTTTGAATCGAGGCACCCCTTACCTGCCTTGCATCTCGGTTTTGCCGGCAAAGTGATAGGTAATTCCGTTCCACTCATACGCGTACACGATGTAGTTGGATCCGTCGGCGCTGACATGAGGAACGCGAATGTTGATAACGCCATTCAGCGCGCCAGCGTCGGCCGCGCCATCAGCGTTATCGCAGAAGCCGGTCCCATCGGGCGGCTGCTGCACTGACCACAGCTTATTGAACTTGGTGTCCGTCAGCTGACGAAATACGGTTATCGTCAGACAGTTTTTCTCTCCGGCATACGTCACCAGCAACACATCGTGACGCTCCGCGAGACCTTCAGCATCGAGGTTAGCGATGCGAGAGTCGTCATCCTTCTCATCGTCAGCAGTAGACGCCATGCGCCAAAGTTTGTGCACCGTCCACGGATCAAGTCCGGTGGCTTTGGCCCACTTCGCATCGTCGGCTTTGTGCACATGCTTCCAGTCTTGCGCGAAGCAAGTCAGCGTTGCCAGGGTGATCACAATGAGGAGGCCAGGGCCGCTGCGCATAGCAGGCCCATCATCTCGCAGAGGTCGATTTCGGGCAAGGAAGAACGCGGAATCAGCCTTTGTGGCTAGGGTGACGCTTCAGCGTTGTAGATAGAGCGGCGCTTCAGCGCCGCGTCAAAGCTGCCTTAAAGAAAGGGGCTTTAGCCTCGGAATCGGAATCGAGAGTCGGATCTGAGGGTCGCTAAGGGAGCTCTGATCAAGTTGCTGTTTTTCCCTCAGCGGCTAAAGCCGTGAAGATTTACCAGCCTTAAGGCATGGCTAAAGCCAAGCCCTTTCAAATTCGACTTGCGCAGAGTTTGCTAAGTGCTAAACGCTGACGGCTGATAGCGTCTTAATCGTAGCGCTCAAACACAATCTGTTTCTTGTCCCAGCCCATCTCGTCCATCAGCATCTTGCGGTTGTGGTCGACCATGTCGTTCAGCCCGCAGATGTAGGCGATCATATCGGCGCGCCCGCGGACGATTTCGCGCACGTGGTCTTGCACGTAGCCGCGACAGCCTTGCCAATCGTCGCCGCAACGACTGAGCGTGCAAACGTAGTGGAAGTTGGGATGCTCCTTCGCCAGTTGCTCGAATTCCTCGCGGTAGTAAATGCCGTGGTGGTAGCGCGTCCCGAAGACCAGCCAGTATTCGTTTCCCTGATTGCGTTCGGGCTCTTCGAAAAGCCAGTGCGCCATGCTGCGAAACGGAGCAATGCCCGTACCGGTCGCGATGAAGATGGCGTTCCCCCTGGGCTCACGTAGCGTAAACAGTCCATGCGGGCCGTGGAAGCTCACCTTCGTACCCACTTCCAGGTCGCAAAGCCAGTTCGACAGAAATCCCTCTTCGACCCGGTTCAACACGATGTCGAAGGTCGCGTTCTTGCGCGGTCCGGAGGCGATCGAGTATGCGCGCGTATGCCACTTGCCGTCCGGACGCAGCTCGCGGATAGAAACGAACTGTCCTGCCTTGAAAGGAAACTGCTCGACGCCCTCAACCTTAAATTCCAGGTGCTTGGAGTCCGGCGAGATCAACAGCGACTTCGTCAGCTCGGCCATCAGCATCTTGCGGCCGGCCGGGGTGGTAGTACTGGCTTGCTCCTGCGGTTGGGTGGTCATTTAATTCGATAATACCCCGGCTCGTCTCGGTGTGGGCAAGGAAGAATAACCAGCCGCAATGCGTGGAGTCAACCGCAGCAGGATGTCTTTGCAAAATCCGAATCACTCAAGCGGGTTGCTCCGGACGTAGCCTGTGGAGTTTGCCTCCATGCGGGGAAGCAGCATTTTATGACACAAGCTATGATTTGGTGATGAAGGGCAAGCTGCGCAAAATCGGCAACAGCTCTGGGTTTCAGCTGTTCAAGCAGGCTATCCAACGGTTGTGGAGAGAGTCAGGCAGCGTTCTCAACACTGCTGAAACCAATTCCGGCATCCACCATCCGCCCTTCGACGCTGACTTCGATGAGCAGCTTGACGCTTTTCGCCGCACTGAATCGCGGCACCGGAATAGCTATCGCGAGCTAGCGAAGTGAGCCCCACTCGACGGCTGGCCGCCGCAGCCATCATCCCCATTCAGCGAGAGCAGAACGCCCGCAACCGATAGCAGTCCTTTACTCTACCGTCACCGACTTCGCCAGATTGCGCGGCTGGTCGACGTCGCATCCGCGGCGCACTGCAATGTGATAGGCCAGCAACTGGCAGGGCACGACTTCCAGGATTGGAGCCAGCAGCTCTGGAGCATCGGGCACGTACAGCACGTGATCGGCAGCTTCCTGAATGTCTTCGTCGCCTTCGGTAGCGATCGCGATAACCGTGCCAGAGCGCGCCTTCACTTCCTTCAGGTTCGAAAGCGTTTTCTCGTAACGCAACACCGACCCGGGATCGGTTTTGTCGTGCGTGGCTAAAATCACCACCGGCAAGTCTTCGTCGATCAGCGCGTTTGGACCGTGCTTCATCTCGCCCGCGGGATAGCCTTCGGCGTGGATGTAGGAGATTTCCTTCAGCTTCAGCGCGCCTTCGAGCGCGATGGGATAGTGAATACCGCGCCCCAGGAAGAGGAAATCGTGAGCGCGGTGATATTCTTTGGCCAGGTCCTCGGTCTCTTCGTCGTGCGTCAACAGGGCTTCCAGCTTGCCAGGAATGCGCGTCAGCTCTTCCAGCAACTGCTTGGAGTGGTCCGGATCGATCGTTCCGCGAACCTGCCCCAGATACACGGCGAACAGAAACAGCGCGGTTAGCTGCGCGGTGAACGCTTTCGTCGAGGCCACGCCAATCTCCGGACCCGCGTGGGTGTAGATCGTCCCGTTAGACTCGCGCGCGATCATGGAGCCGACGACGTTACAAATGCCCAGCGTCTTCGCGCCCTTGGCGCGCGACTCACGTAAAGCGGCGATGGTATCGGCAGTTTCGCCAGACTGGGTAATCAGGATCGTCAGATCTTCGGGCCCGGTCAGCGGATCGCGATAGCGGAATTCGCTGGCGTAATCGACTTCTACCGGCAGCTTGGCCAGCCGCTCGATCATGAACTTGCCGGCCAGTCCGGCATGCCAACTGGTGCCGCAAGCCGCGATATAAACCTTGCTCAGTTTGCGGAAATCGTCCTCTGTAATGTCCATCTCATCGAGGAAGACCTTGCCGGAATCGAGCGAGACGCGGCCCAGCGTGGTGTCCCGTACGGCGCGCGGCTGCTCGTAAATCTCCTTCAGCATGAAATGCTTGAAGCCGCCCTTTTCCGCCATGATGGGGTCCCAGGTGATGTGCTGCACCTCGCGCGTGACGGGGTTGCCCTCGAAGTCGCTGAGTTGCACGCCGCTGGGGGTAATCACGGCCAGATCGCCGTCACCGAGAAAGAACAGGTCGCGCGTGTGATACAGAATCGCGGGCACGTCGCTGGCGACAAAGTATTCGTTGTTGCCCAGCCCGATCACCGCAGGCGGGCCATTGCGGGCGGCCACGATCTTGTTGGGTTCGTCTGAGGAGATCACCGCAATCGCGAAAACACCCGTGAGCAGCTTCACGGTGCTGCGAACCGCTTCTTCCAGCGGAATCGGATGGCCGTTGCCGCCGCCGGCGGCCAGGTGCTTCTCGACCAGGTGCGCGATGACTTCGGTATCGGTTTCTGTGCGGAACTTGTGGCCTTCGTCGATCAACTTCTTCTTCAGGCTGACGTAGTTCTCGACGATGCCGTTGTGCACGACGACAATCTTGCCGGTGCAGTCGCGGTGAGGATGAGCATTCTCCTCCGTAGGACGTCCATGGGTGGCCCAGCGGGTATGGCCGATGCCGTAGGTGCCGTCGAGCGGGTTGAGGCGGATGACCTCTTCCAGGTTGCGCAGCTTGCCTTCGGCGCGCCGCACCTGCAAGCCAGTGCCGTTGCCGGCAACCGCGATGCCGGCCGAGTCATAGCCACGATACTCAAGCCGTCGCAAGCCGTCGATGATGACCGGCACAACCTGTTTCTGTCCTACGTAGCCGACAATGCCGCACATAGCTCAACTCCCTTAGGTGCCTTCGACATCCCGATGAAAGGCGAAAGACGCGCTGGAGAATGCTGTCTGAATTGTAAACGTTAGCTGATTGGATGTTACAGGGAGACATTCTGATGCGAAAGGCCGCATTTCGAGCGGCGCAGCAACCGATTCGGGAACGTCTGCGATTATCCTTCGAGGGTAAAACGGTATTCCTCGATCACCGGATTGGTGAGCACTTCGCGGGCGATGCGATCTACTTCTGCCTGCGCGTCTTCGCGGCTCAGGCCTCTGTCGAGAACGATCTCGAAATACTTGCCCTGGCGAAGGTCGTCGATGCCGCGATATCCCATTTTCTGCAGGGCGCCGTAGATGGTTTTGCCCTGCGGGTCGAGCACACTTTTCTTGAGCGAGACGTACACGTAGGCTTTCATGGAAGAACTGATTATAACCTGCCAGGTTTGGCGTCGCGGTGGCTAGCGGCTCTGGTATCGCAGTGGCCAGCGGATTAATGACTGTGCTATCAAGGCTCGGGCGAACCCTTCTGCACGAGTTCACCCTCAGTCTTGTGCTCCGCAGCTCGAAGGATTTTTTGATTCAGTTGTCAAAGAGGCGTAGGGCGCGGGCACTGGGCCAGCCTGTTCTCTTTTCTTCGCTGCCAGCGCTAGCCGCGAAGCTTAGGCCCCGGCCTCCGGCAAGCGCTCGCCGAACGTTTTCTTAAGGCATCAGGCGTCGGAAGCTTCACGCGCCCACGCGTCAGTTCGGGGCACCATCGGCTGCACTTCCCGGCCCCTATGCCAAATCGCCACGATCTTCCGCGTGTTGTGAATGTCGTCCAGCGGATCGCCGTCCAGCACGATCAGGTCGGCGTTCTTTCCAACCGCCAGCGTCCCAGTCGTCTCGCCGATGCCAAGCAACTCCGCGTTCGTCTTGGTCGCGCACTCGATGGCCTCGATCGGCGTCAATCCCGACGCCACCATCATCACCAACTCCTGGTGTTCGGCAAAACCGGGCACGCGCGAAGGGATTGCCCCCGAATCCGTGCCGAAGCCAACCTTCACTCCCGCGTCGTAGACAAGCTTCAGATTTTTCTGATCATTGGCAAAGTCGCGCTTGTGCAGCGCGATGCTCGGATCGTGTTCTTCCTTCTGTTGCGCCGCCGGTCCGGTAAGATCTTCCAGCAATTCCGGACTCACACCCGCACGCAGGAACGGATCGTTCTTCCACTCCGGATGCTCGGCATAGGCGAACGACGACGAATCTACGGTGAGCGTGGGAATGTAGTACACACCTTTTTCTTTCATCGCGGTAAGCAGTTCTGAATCGACAGCCTGGTCGCGGACGCTATGGGCCAGCACGTTGACTCCGTCGGCCACCAGCGCCTTGGCGTCAGCCAGGTAGTACACGTGTGCGGCGACTCGCAGCCCGCGCTTGTGCGCTTCCTCGATCACAGCGCGGTAGATCGCGGGATCCATGGACGGCTTGGTGCCGTGCAGATTATCAACCCAGATCTTCACGAAATCGGCATGGCGCGAAGCCATCGCATCCACGTCAGCTCGCGCTTCGTCCGGAGTCTTGGGCGTGTAGAGCTGATCGGGAGCGTGTGGCAGTGGGGGAGCCGCGCCGGGCACGCCAATTCCGCGATCGGCGCTGTACACGGTCGCGCCATCGAGTTTGCCTGCGCGCTGTTCGGCACGCACTTCGTAAATCAGATCGCGATTGACGCCCAGTGACAACATGCTGGTGACGCCATAGCGCTCGTACTGTCGCAGTTCGTCGATGACATGTTCTTTGGTGTAACAAGTCGCCGAGTTCTGCGTTCCGCAGACCAGAGCCAGGTGCCCGTGCGCATTGATCAGTCCGGGCATCACGGTCTTGCCGGAATAGTCGATGACACGCGCGGACGACGGCGCCTCGGAGGTGTCTTTCGTGATGGCTACAATCTTGCCGTCGCGAATGGTAACGAACATGTTCTCTTTCGCCGGAGCTCCGGTTCCGTCGATCAGCCGCACGTGCGCCAGGACCACATTCTGCGATGGCTTGTCGGCAGCTTGGAGGATGTGCAACGGCAGCAGAGCAAGAACCAGCAGCGGCAAGACGGGCAGCAGGATTCGCATGGACAGAACTCCTTCAGGTTTGACGCTCTTCGATCATCGCACGCCGCACGTTATCGCAAAGCAGTCGCCCTTTCGTGCGTGCGCCGGATAGTACAATAAATAGTTTCCTCATCCACTTCTTTGTTCTTACAGGACGGACACGTGACTCGCACGGGCTATTTCTGCTTTCTCCTGATTGTTCTGGGCCTTTCGTTTTCGATTGCATGCAACAAGAGCGCCGCGCCGCCGGCCCAGGCTTCCACTCACTCCCAGACCAAAGCTAGCCCAATTGATCCCGCTACTGCGGCGACCATCCAGGGGACCGTGAACTTCGAGGGTACGGCGCCGACAGCGAAGACAATCGATATGTCCAACGACCCTGGCTGTAAGGGGGAGGCAGCTTCCGAGCAGGTGGTGGTGGAGGATGGACATCTGGCCAACGTGCTGGTTTATGTCAAGGACGGCTTGGGCAGCCGCACTTTTGATCCGCCGCAGCAGGTCGTCAACATCAAGCAGGAAGGCTGCCGCTACGTCCCCCACATGGCCGCAGTGATGACCGGTCAGCCGGTGCGTTTTGAGGACCGCGACCAGACTCTGCACAACATCCATCCCATGCCCAAGCAGAACCGGGAGTGGAACCAGTCGCAGATGCCCAACTCGCAGCCGCTCGACAAGGTATTCAGCAATCCGGAATTAATGATCCCCGTGAAATGCAATCAGCATCCCTGGATGAGGATGTACCTAAGCGTGATCGGCAATCCGTTTTTCGCCGTAACCGACAAGGATGGCAAGTTCAGTCTGCAAGGGCTTCCGCCCGGAACCTATACCATCGCCGCCGTACAGGAAAAGTATGGCGAGAAAACGCAGACCATCACCGTGGGCGCCAAGGACGACAAGACCGTAAACTTCGCCTTCCAGGAATAGTCGGGGCCGCACGATCCATCCCGGATCCAGCATCATTGCTATCCGTCTTAACCGCAGTCGCAGTTGCGACTAGCAGCGGAATTCCGTTGCAACTTGTGTATTCGGTTCTACAATACGTGCGGCTGTGAGAAGCAAGGGGCCAGTCTCACACTGAAGTTGTAGGACCTGGTAGTCAGCGATCCATAGGCAATTTCTCGCTTGGGATCGCCAACACGCAAACAAGGAGAATTTTTCATGAAGCGTTACATCATGATTTTGGCCGCATTGACAGCATTGTCGAGCATGGCTTGGTCGCAGGATGGAGCCGCTCTCTACAAAGCCAAGTGCGCCGCCTGCCACGGCGCAGCCGGCGAAGGTAAGATCGGTCCCTCATTGCAGACAACGGCACTCACTCAACAGCAGATTACCGCCTTGCTGACCAGCGGCGCTGCCGGCAAGAAAGCTCCGCATAGCAAAGCATTTTCTGGAGTAACGGCCGACCAGGCTGGCGCCATTTCCACCTACATCATGACTCTGAAAAAGTAATACCCGGCCAAAATAATGAAAGCCGACCTTTGCGGGTCGGCTTTTTCTTGCTTAGAATTATCTGGCTTTATGTCCGGAAGAAATTCTTGATCGCTTGCCACATTACCTGGCCGCCAACGTCGGCGATCGACTTGGTAAGTGGAATGTCTTTGGGGCACACCTCAACGCAGTTCTGCGCGTAACCGCATTCCTGAATCCCACCGTCGCCCATCAGTGCATCCAGGCGATCGATTTTCAGCTCCTTGCCCGTGGGATGGGAATTAAACAACCGCACCTGTGAGATGGTAGCTGCTCCCACAAAGCCGGTGCTGTCGTTGAACTGCGGGCAAGCCTCCATGCAACAGCAGCAGGAGATGCAACGCGATAGCGGATATGCCTGCTCCTGTTCCTGTGGAGACTGGCGCGGTCCGGGACCCAGGTCGTACGTGCCGTCGACGGGCACCCACGACTTGGTCTTCTTCAGGTTCTCGAAGAGCACGCTGCGATCGACTGCCAGATCGCGCACGACTGGGAACTTGGAGAATGGTTCCAGCGTGATCGGCTGCTTCAGTTTGTCGATCAGCGCGGAGCAGGCCATCTTGGCCTGACCGTTGATGATCATGGCGCAGGAGCCGCAGACCTCTTCCAGGCAGTTGGAATCGTAGGTTACCGGCGTGGTGGGCTTGCCGTCACGCGTCACCGGATTGGCTGCGATGTCCATCAGCGATGATGTGACATTCATCCCGGGACGGTGAGGCAGTTCAAATTCCTGCCAGTACGGCTTCGATTCAGGTGTGTCTTGGCGCTTGATTCGTATGATGACTGTTTTAGAGTTCGCCATGTTTATCGCTTTTTGCCGTTCGTGCGCTTCTAGCTCTTAGTCTTTGTCTTTCGCTGTGTTTTGCTCTCAGCCAATTAAAAATACCAGGTGTCATCCTGAGCGCAGGCGCGCTTCTTTGCGTGCCGAAGTCGAAGGACCCCTACCTCAACCTGTCATCCTGAGCGTAGGCACGCTTTTTTTGCGTGCCGGAGTCTAAGGACCCTACCTCAACCTGTCATCCTGAGCGTAGGCACGCTTCTTTTGCGTGCCGGAGTCGAAGGACCCCTACCTCAATGTGTCATCCCGACCGACGGCTTTAGCGGGCCTGCTTTCTGCCGTCCCCGAAGGGACTCGAACCTTTTATTCACGCTCACCCAGCGCTGAAGCGCTGGGCTATCATCTTCCGTCTCGCTTCGCGAGACTCGTTACGATTCCGCTTTGCCTCTACGCGCACATGAAATGTACTTCCTCATGCCGCTCGCGTAAGCCGTACGATCCCGTGCTTAGCGCGCTCACGATCGCCGAATGATACCCTCATCAAGCTGTCATCCTGACCTTCGCCGAATGACACCCTCATCGTTCGGGCATCTTGGCGGTCGCAGCATGACACTCTCATCAACCCGTCATCCAGCGCACGAATCTGTCATCCACCGTAGGTCTGTCATTCTGAGCGCAGGCACGCTTCTTTTGCGTGCCGGAGTCGAAGGACCCCTATTCCGTCAAACCGCTGCCGTCCCTACGGGACTCGGCCTCCAGATACCCCGCTGACCGCGGGCTAACGCCCACGGCTAAAACAAATTCCGCCGCTATGCGGCTCACAACCTACCAAGCCGCGTTTGGCACGACTGACATCGTGCTCTGATACAAAGCGCTCCAGCGCTAAACTCTCGCACAACCTATCGCCGTCGCCCGTCTTAGCTGACAGCCGACGGCTGATAGCTGATAGCTAATAGCTGACAACTGACAACCGCCCCTACGTCGCGGCGTCGTACCTTCTGGGGCGCGGCTTGATCAGCGACGTATCCACCTGCTCGAACTCGAAGCGCGGCTCGTCGACATCGGGCGCGAAGTACGCCTTCGTGGTCTTGAGCCAGTTGGCGTCGTCGCGCTCCGGGAAGTCCGGCTTGTAATGCGCGCCCCGTGACTCGTCGCGCATGCCCGCGCCCTGGGTGATGACCCGCGCCAGTTGCAGCATGTTGTAGAGCTGGCGAGCGAAGACGAACGACGTGTTCGCCCAGATCGACTTATCGCTCAAGTTCACATGGCGATAGCGCTCCAGCATCTCGACCAGCTTTTCGTCAGTCTCGCGTAGATTCTTGTTGTAGCGGATGACGGTGACGTTCTTGGTCATCAGCTCGCCGAGTTCACGCCACAGCCGAAACGGATTCTCGGTGCCGTCGTTGTTCATCAGGCGGTGGTTAATTTCTTCCTGCCGCTTGCGCTCGGAGTCGTACACGTGCCCCGCGGCGTGCTTGCCACTCTTGATGACGTTGTGCGCGTACTTTACCGCATTCGGTCCGGCAACGAATCCGCCGTAGATGCACGACATCAGCGAATTCGCGCCCAGGCGGTTGGCGCCGTGGATCGAGTAGTCGCACTCGCCTGCCGCATACAGTCCTTCGATGTTGGTCTTCTGCTCGAAGTCGACCCACAGGCCGCCCATGGTGTAGTGCATGCCGGGGAAGATCTTCATGGGGACATCGCGCGGATCGTCGCCTACGAACTTCTCGTAAATCTCGAGGATGCCTTCCAGCTTTTTGTCGAGAATCTTGCGATCGATGTGCGTCAGGTCGAGATAGACCATCGGCTGACCATCGATGCCGAGATGGTGCTCATATACGACTTTGAAGATGGCGCGCGTGGCCACATCGCGCGGCACCAGGTTGCCGTACTTCGGATACCACTCTTCCAGGAAGTACCAACGCTCGCTGTCCGGAATGCTTCTGGGATCGCGCTTGTCGCCCGGCTGCTTGGGCACCCATACGCGTCCGCCTTCGCCGCGCGCCGACTCCGACATCAGGCGCAGCTTGTCTTCGCCAGGAATGCAGGTGGGATGAACCTGGATGAACTCACCATTGGCATAGAAGGCGCCCTGCTGATACAGGGCCGATTGCGCCGAGCCAGTGCACACGACCGAATTGGTCGACTTGCCGAAGATGGCCCCGTTGCCGCCGGTCGCCATGATCACCGCTTCGGCCGGGAAGGTTTGCACCTGCATGCTGTGCAAATCGAGCGCGCAAATACCGTGGCAGACGCGATTCTCGTCGATGACGCCGGAGAGGAACTCCCACGATTCGTACTTGGTAACCTTGCCCTCGGACTCGTAGCGCCGCACCTGCTCGTCGAGCGCATAGAGCAATTGCTGGCCGGTGGTAGCGCCGGCGAAGGCGGTGCGGTTGTAGAGCGTGCCGCCGAAGCGACGGAAGTCGAGCAGCCCTTCCGGAGTGCGGTTGAAGGGAACGCCCATGCGGTCGAGCAAATCGATGATGCCGGGTGCGGCGTCGCACATGGCTTGCACCGGCGGTTGGTTCGCCAGGAAGTCGCCACCGTAAATGGTGTCGTCGAAATGCTGCCAGGTGGAGTCGCCCTCGCCTTTGAGGTTCTTGGCGGCGTTGATGCCGCCCTGGGCGCAAACCGAGTGTGACCGCTTGACCGGGACGATGGAAAAAAGATCGACGTGCCCGCCCATCTCGGCAATTTTGATGGTGGCCGACAGTCCTGCCAGCCCGCCACCCACAACAATGATCTTAGGATGTGCCATAAGAAGTCTTAAATAGTTGCGACCATCGCCGCCATTCAATGAAAACTAAAGCTCTGCTGCTCAGTCATGCTGAACGTAGGGAACCTGATCGGCCGGTGTGGTCACAAATCCCGCAATCGTCCAGATTCCGATTCCCACCAGCACCACGGCCAGTCCGACGCACACGAAGCCAAACTTGCGGCGCGCCTTGTCGCCCACGGTGATGCCCCACTTGGCGCAGAACAGCCACAGGCCGTACGCAAAATGCCATGAGGCAGCCACAATTCCGATCACGTAGAACGCCACAACCCACGGGCTCTGGAAATCGAACCAGACCTTGGAGAATGCGTAGTTGTAGCCGCCGCCCATCAGATGAACGCCGGTGAAGCGCATGTCCCAGGTGTGATACAGGATGTAGATGAAGGCGATAATGCCAGTCCAGCGTTGCGAAGTGTAGAGCCAGTTGCCGGTCCAGGGATACTCGCTGACATTGGACTCGCCGCGATACCAGATGTAGATCCCATACAGCGCGTGATAGAGAATCGGGATGAAGATGAAGACCCACTCCAGCACGTGCACGAACGGCAGGCTGGTCAGGAATTTCACCTGATCGTTGTAAGCCTGCACGCCCTTGGTCGCTTCCGAGTTGGAGATGAAATGCTCCACCAGAAAAGCGCCGATCGGGACGATGCCGGTCAGCGAATGCAGCCGGCGCAAAACAAATGAGGAGCCCTGCCCTGCACGCAGGGGAGCTACTCCTTTGGGAACTCGGGCAGTACTTTCAATAGACCTGGCTGAGGAAGCCACGAAGCCAACTCCTTATGAGCGCGGAGCGTATAAGCAAACATTTCATTATCAAGTTCGCCAAGAGTGCAAGTCAAGAAACGGCGGCTTGCCGAGTACCCGAATCTCACGTGGAGACCAATGGGCAACTTTGTAACTGCCGGCGAACTTAGTGGAACGCCCAAGCTTGGATGAGCCGCGGAAGTGCGCCGAGGCGTCGGATCCAAGAAGAAACAACCTGCGTACCCGTCCAAAAACGTGCGGCTGCGGATAACGGAAATCAGAATAACTTTTGCATGGGCGAGCAGCTTGTGATTTGCGTCACAGGTGTTTGGGAAGACGTTCACCACAGAGGCAACGAACCAGCAACAAATCAGGTTGTCATCCTGAGCGAAGTGAGAACGCGCAGTGGGTGAACGCAGTCGAAGGACCTCCTTCCGTTCGTGCAGGTACGATCCGGCGTGTGGCGACAACAGGTCCTTCGACTCCGGACCGCAAAAATCGCGGTCCTCCGCTCAGGATGACACGGTATTAAGAAGCTCAGGATGACAGGTTTTAAGAAGGTCGGTCGAGCTGACGAAGCCGGATAGCACGACCTGGCACTCACTAACGCATCGAGCATTTATAGTGTCCTCACCGCAATGGTCATTCGCGAAAACGTTTCGCTCGCTCCGCTCACCACACTTGGCGTGGGCGGACCGGCGCGATATTTTGCCGAGGCGCATAGCGAAGCCGAGGTGATGGAGGCGGTTGAATTCGCGCGGATGAAAGACCTGCCGCTGTTTGTTCTCGGCGGAGGCAGTAATCTCGTCGTCGCCGACTCGGGGTTCGACGGCCTGGTGCTGAAGGTGGGAATGGCCGATGTTTCGGCGAGCGACGACGGCGTATTTGTCGCCGATGCGGGATGCGACTGGGACACTCTGGTCGCGCAGACGGTCGAAGCCGAGTGTGCGGGGCTGGAGTGTTTGAGCGGAATTCCCGGCACGGTGGGCGGGACGCCGGTGCAGAATGTCGGCGCCTACGGTCAAGACGTCTCGCAAACCATCACCGAGGTTCGGGTTCTCGATCTGCAATCGTTGCACGCCGAAACCATGTCGAACGCCGATTGCGGCTTCAGCTATCGCACCAGCATTTTCAATACGAAGGAGCGCGGGCGGTACGTGATTCTGCGCGTGTCATTTCAGTTGCGGCCGGGCGGCAAGCCTAGCTTGACCTATCCGGACTTGCAGCAATTCCTCTCTGGACGTTCGGAAAGCGCCACCCTGGCTGACGTGAGAGCTGCGGTACGCGAGATTCGCCATCGCAAAGCAATGCTGATCGTCCCGGGAGACGAAGACGCGCGCAGCGCAGGATCCTTCTTCAAGAACCCGGTTGTTGCGCAACGCTTCTTCGGAGAGTTATCGGCGCGGCTGGCGGAGCGCGGGTTGCGACTGCCGAGCTATCCCGCCACCGACGGATTTCGCAAACTGCCGGCCGGTTGGCTGGTGGAGCACGCAGGCTTTGCAAAAGGCTACGTCAAAGAGGCTGCGGGAATTTCGCGACGGCACGCGCTGGCCATCATCAATCGCGGCGGAGCCACCGCCGCGGACATCATCGCGCTGAAAGACGAGATTCAGGCAGGAGTGTTGCGGGAGTTCGGAATCGAGTTGCAAGCGGAACCGATGTTTCTAGGGTGGTAAGGCCGCTATTCGCTTTTCGCGGATCGCTCTTCGCTTTTGATCTGTCATCCTGAGCGGAGCGAGGCGCAGCCGAGCGCAGTCGAAGGACCTCTACCGTCCGAAGAATCGTCGCGGGTATAGCGGTCCCTCGACTCCTCGCTACGCTGGTCGCTCGGGATGACAGTCTCCCAAAGTGCACGTGCCAAATGCCGAATGCTAAGCGCGAAACGCTAAATGCCAAATGCTAAATGCCAAGTGCCAAATGCTAAGTGCTAAGTGCTAAGTGCCAATCCCTAAATACTAACGGCTACCCTCCGGTTCCCGCCGTGTCCACTCCGTCGCCTGCTCGTACGCGTGCGCCAGTCGCAGCACCGTAGAATCAGCGCCCGGGCGGCTCGAGATTTGCATTCCCACCGGCAAGCCATCCTCAGTAAATCCGCACGGTACCGATGTGCTTGGCCAGTACAACGAGCTGAACGGCGCGGTGTTGCGCAGCAGATACTTCATCTCGAACGGACGCACATCCGGAATCGCCAGTGCTTCGACGTCGGCGATCTTCGGAGCAGCCCCGGGCGTCGTCGGCGTGATGACGACATCCACGTCATCGAAGATGCGCTCGGCCTCGGCGCGGAACACCTCTAGGCGACGCCGTTCGCGAATGTAGCTGGTGGCGCTGATTCCGGCGGTGTTCTTAAGACGAAAGAGCGTGCGTGGGTCGTAGAGTTCAGGAGTCTGGGCGATCATTGCCTCGTGGTATTCGTAAATTTCGGCATCGAAAATCGTGCGGAAGCTGTCGACCGGAACCTCGACCTCGCGAACCTGGCGAACCATTTTGCCCAGCGTGTGTAACGCTGTCTCGATGCAAGACTCCACCTCGGGATCAAGGTTGTCGAAAAACTTCTTGCGCGCGACGCCGACCCGCAACTCGGCAACGTCTTCCTCCAGCAGTGGAGCAAAGCTGGTCGCGCCACTCAGGACATCGAACACCGTCGCTACGTCGCGTACCGTCCGCGCCATAGGCCCGACCGTATCGAACGAAGTGCACAGCGGGACCACGCCTTTCGTACTCAGCAGACCCGCGCTGGGGCGATGCCCGACAATTCCGCAGAGTGCCGAGGGACAACGAATCGAGCCGGAGGTATCGCTGCCCATGGCGACGACGCACATCCCTGACGCAACCGCAGCGCCTGCTCCGGACGACGAGCCGCCGCTGATGCGATCAGTTTTCCAGGGATTGGCCGTGGGACCAAAGGCGCTCACCACGCCGCTCATGCCGAAGGCGAACTCGTGCATATTGAGCTTGCCGACAATCACGGCGCCAGCCTGCTTGAGCCGCCGAACTACCTCCGCGTCTTCTTGCGGAATGCGGTCGGCATACTGCCTGCTGCCTGCGGTGGTGCGAATGCCCGCCGTGTCGAACAGATCTTTAAGGCCGACGGGGACGCCGTGCAACGGCCCACGATAATTTCCGGCTGCGATCTCAGCCTCGGCTTGTCGCGCCTGCTCCAGCGCCTGTTCGGCCGTGATCGTGATGAACGCGTTGAGGACGTGGTTGAGACTCTCTATGCGACTCACGCATTGCCCGGTGAGTTCAACCGGAGACAGGCGGCGAGTGCGGATTTGTTCAGCGGCGTCGGTAAGGGTCAGCATGGGCTTCCGGCAGAAGGATAAACCGTGCAGAGAATTCGTGACAGGATCATGCCGCGCCCATCACATGCTGCCGTCCCTACGGGACTCGAATTCAATTCTTCACCTGACGGCGCAGCTGAAGCTGCGCCCCTTCAAAACTCACACAAACGACGCTTGTCATCCTGAGCGAAGCGGCCGCCAAGAATTTCGGCACGCCGAGTTTGCGGGCCGGCGGCTGCGTAGTCGCATGGATCTGCGGTTTGATGGCGCGCTTCTGCCGTCCCGACCGGACTCGGTTTGTATGCGTCGCGCGACGGCGCAGCTGAAGCTACGCCCCTTCAAAGCGAATCGAGCTTACGCGCGCTTCTGTTTTTTCTGGCACTGGTCGCAGAGGCCGTAGATCTGGAAGGTGTGGCGGGTGGTGACGTACTTGTTCTTGCGGCCGATTTCCTGCTCGACGCGCTCAATCTCAGGCGAGAAGAATTCCACCGAACTGCCGCATTCGGTGCATACCATGTGGTGATGATTGCGGCGCTGGTATTGATGCTCGTAGCGCGCAATGCCGTCGTTGAAGGCCACCTCGCTGGCCAGGCCACACTCGGACAGCAGCTTCAGGGTGCGGTACACGGTGGTGAATCCGATGCCGGAGTCCTTCTTTTTCACCAGCCGGTACAACTCGTCGGTGGAGAGGTGATCGCGGGTGTCGAGAAACGTACGCAGGATGATGTCGCGCTGTGCGGTGCGCTTCAAGCCGACACGCTTCAGATGTCCGTGGAAGACGGCTTCAGCTTCGCGCACCATCTGGCGCGAGATCGACGGCTGATCGTCAACGCGTTTTTGCAGTACAGGCACAGTAGTCCAATTCTGGAGAACGCCGCTTGCAGTTGCAAGTTTGTTGACACCAGCATAACACCGGGTCGATGACACTACCGCGCCATAAGGAGAGTTCACGCCGGCGACTGGTCAACTGCCAGCGGGTGCAGGGCTCAACGGAAAGACAACCGAACCAATTCTGCCGGTATTGTTGTCGCGGATTACGACTTTTACCGCGCTGACCGCATTCTTAGGATCGATGGAGTCGATCAAGTTCCAGCCCTTGTTGTCTTTGGTGAGGCCATGCAGAGGCCGTCCCCAGTGGTCCATCACGTGAACCGGAACCAGTACGAGTTCGCTATTGCTGGTGAAGGTGGTGTCGGAGGGCGCAGGGGTTTGCGCCGTCGCTGGCGAGAGTGGCAACGTGTAGCATCCCAGAATCAGAATCGACAGCAGTCGCCGTGTGGTCACACACGTATCCTTTCCGGCAGCGAGAAAGAAATTTTACCGGGAATCGCTAGTTGCGCAAGTAGAAATTGAGTGACGTGGAGGATGAACCCATAGGACGGCCAGCCCAGCAGAGATTATTCTCAGAGCTGAAATATCTGCGTGGAGACCGTCTGTCGTCCCTACGGGACTCGGACTTCCCTTCCATCTGACCCAGCACTTCGCCTTTGGCTACGTGCTGGGCTAGACTATTTCGCGCCTACGGCGCTGGTTCTTGGCCGTTGTATTTCACCGCCAATGCGAAACTGCAGTTCTCACGCAGAGGCTTAAAAACGTAACAAAACTATGCTGGGTTTAGGCGAACGATTTCCGCATTACGTACTGGCTGCCAGCCAAGGCTCAGGCGAGAACGGCGCTATTCAAACCGTCAGCGACAAGGATTTTCGCGGGCGATGGAAGGTTTATTTCTTCTGGCCGAAGGATTTTACCGAGCTGTCGCAATCGGAAATCCGGGACTTCGGCGACCTTCTGGCCGAGTTTCGGGAGCGCGGAACCGTGCTTGTGGGCTGTAGCGTGGAGTCGGAGTTGGCGCATCGCACCTGGCGCACTCAGGAAGAAGACCTGCGCGGCCTCGATTTCCCGATGCTTGCCGATGTGAAGCGAGACCTGTGCGGCGAGCTTGGCATTCTGGACGAGGCAGAAGGCGTGGCGCAACGCGCTACCTTCATCGTCGATCAGCAGGATGTGATTCGCTTCGTCTATGTGACCGAGTCGAACGTCAGCCGCGACCCCGGAGAAGTTCTGCGAGTGCTCGCAGATCTCCAGGAAAGGCGCTAGCAGCTACTTCTTAGCGGGAGCGGCGGGCGTCTTGGCGGCGGCCTTCTCTGATATCCCCCGGATGGTTTCACGCTTCTTCTCGCGCGCCTTGCGCAGACGATGTTCTCTGGACTTATCCCCGTTGCGAAATGACATGGCTAACACCTCATGAGGATGGTACAGGAATTCGCGGAGCGATGTGGTGCGCGTGGTCACCGGCTCGCAAGGCCGGGTCCGCTAACAGCAAAGGCGGGTAGCTCCGTGCCGGGCTGGTTGGCTCGGGCGTCCCCGCCTATCGCTTCAGAGAGCGGCAATCAATACGTGCGAACAATCCACACGCTTGCCGTTCCCCACTGCTGCGTCGCGTCTTCCGCCTTGACGGTAATGGTGTGCTGGCCCATCGCGGTGAAAATCCACGCCTGGAATGAGGGCGCTCCGGCAACGACCTTCATCAGCATGCCGTCCACCAGCACGCGGTACTGGATAATCGCTCCGTTCGGGCTGCTGGCATTGGCTTCCAGGTTGGTCGCGGGTCCAGCGTGCTGGCCGTTCGTGGGAGAGGTGATGGTCACCGTCGGAGTGCCCACGCCATCGACGTAGGTTGCGGCGGGCGACATCTGGTTCACAATGCTGGGCAGGCCCACCGCCTTGACGAATACCGTGTAGGTTCCCGGCGCGAAGCCGAATGCCGAAAGATCGAGGGAATGGGTGCCCACCGGGAAGTCGCCAAGCGGCATCAGGTTCTGGCCGTCGGCGGAGATGTAGGCGGTGTAATGATCCAAGGTGGACTCATCTGCCACGCTCCAGTTCAGGATGTGCCCGCTGACGCTGGCCGACACCGTCAGACAGTTGTCGATGCCGGTCTGGATCTCCGTTCCCTCTTCGTAGTCGTGCCACGTCACCACCTGCACGGCATCCAGACGGCCAGTAAAGCTGCGGATAGCGGCCCAGGTGTCGACCCAGGTCTTGCCGCATAGCTGCTGGATGTGGCGGCCTCCCGGTGGCGCCCAGCTGGCAACAACGTCGTTAAAGCCCTTCCAGGTTGAGGCCCAATTCTTCTTTGACGGATGCTCACTGGCGATTTGCAGAAAGTACTGCCGTGTAGTCCAGACCTTCGTAGCCCTGCTGCAGCGGATCCTTGGGCGAGAGCCAGCCGTAAGCGCCGATGTCGTACTGGTTGCTGAAGGCGCCGGCGTTCTCAAAGTCCCACTCCAGATCCGGGTTCTGGCTCTCGATGGTCGACCAGTTGATGCTGTAGGCTTCCATTCCAAACTGCGAGACGACGGTCTTGCCATCTGTTGCGAATCGCGGCCGTCGAGCTGAAGTATCCCTTCTGGCGCGCGTACGCGATGATGTTCAGCAAGCGCCTGCGTCGCCGAGCAGTTCGGGTAGCAGGAGAACCACTCGATGGCGCCCTGGTCAATCATTAAAGCGAAGCTCAAGGTATTCAGCTGTTCCAGCTGCGGCTTCAGCACTTCTGTCGCGCCCTCTTCGTAGCTGCCGGGCCCGTACCAGTCGACCAGCACTCCATCGAATCCACGGCTGGTAAGGTCGGTAATTTCCTTCGCCACCTGGTTGGGATCTTGCGAACTGTATCCAATGTTGGGATGAGTGCCGTGTACCCAATACGGAATGTATGTGGTGTAAATCTTCGCACCTTGCTGCGATGGCGATAGCAACGTGTGCACATCAACTTTGCTGACGTTGCTGGCTTTCAGATCGCCATTGTCAACGCACTGTCCGTTGGTGACAGTAGTGATTTCACATCCGGGAAAGGAATTGGCGGCTGCGGTGTTGTTACTGGTCTCGGCTGTCAACGTTGTTGTCGGAATGATCTGCTGATAGTCGCTGGGGATTAGACGCTTGCGCAATGCCGGCAAGAGCCAGCAGGGAGGCCACCATGAAGGTGGCTTTAATTTTGAACATCAGAAATCTCCAGCCCGGGGAGGGTGCCCGGACGAGCGGTATTGGCCTAGAACAGACTGGGAAGTGAACGGGGCGAGTATACGGGCCAGAGGGATTAAGGTATCCCCCGTCAATCCCTGAACTCTGCTTGGATTTTCTACCTAGTTTTGCCCGTGAAGTGGCCGGAGGTCTAAGGTGATCACGGCCTCATGTGATTAAGTAGGTTGTAATCACGGGGCAGGTTGCACCCGGTTTCACTTAAGAATGCGACATGGCAAACCGTTATCGCTTAAGGCGTCATCCTATGAGCAACAGCCCCATGGAAACTTGCCGAAGGGAGATCCGCAGGCATGAATCTTCAGGTCGAAGATGTTCCGTCCGCAAGTTCGCCTCGGCTTGGCCGCCCAAAACGACACTGGAGCGTAGTTGCGGCGGCGGCTGTGGTGCTGCTGTGTGTTGTCATTCTGGGAATCGTTTATCTCCACAATTGGCCATTCACACGCCAAGCCGTCATGCAGGCGCTTGAGCAGCAAGCTGGCGCGACCATCCAGATGAGCGGATTCCACGAGGTCTACTTCCCTCACCCGGGCTGCGTTGCCGATGGAGTCAGTTTCCGTAGCGCTACCCAGTCGGCTGGGCCGCCGTTCATCACAATTCAAAAGCTCACGATTGTGGGCAGCTACGTCGGGCTGCTGGCGCACCATATCAGCAGCGTTCGCGCGGACGGCCTCCACATTACAGTTCCACCGCGGGAACAGGCTCAAGCCGCGGGTACGCCTGGCAGCGTCGGCGCACTGCGTTCGGGAATCACGATTGGGGAGCTCGTTGCCGATGGGGCCGAACTCGACGTTGCCACCGAGTCCGGCAAAGAACCGCTGGTTTTTCGCATCGAAAAACTCAGGCTAAGCAATCTCGCTGCCGGCCACCCGATGGGTTATCAGACTCTGGTTCAATTCCTCAGCCGCCCGCCGATTTAACCGTGAACGGAAAGTTTGGTCCGTGGCAGCCGGACAACGCCGGCCAGACGCAGCTCTCTGGAAACTATCTGGTTCGCAATATGGATCTGGGCGTATTCAACGGCATCGCCGGAACCCTGATGTCGAAAGGCAGCTTCACTGGCATTCTCCAGCACGTGCAAGTGCAGGGTAAGACCGACATGCCGAACTTTGGCATCACGCGCAGCGGTCACTCGCTGCCGCTGAAAACGGAATTTCAAGCCACGGTGAACGGGCTGAATGGCGATGTGGCTTTCGATCCTGCAACCGTGCACTTTCGCCAGAACAACCATTGTTGCCGCCGGCACGGTAGCAGGTACGAGTGATACTCCGGGCCTAGGAAAGACCCTGACCATGCAGGCTTACTCCGACGGCGCGCGCGTGCAGGACTTAGTGCGACTAGTGATCCGGGAGCCGGTATCGCCGATGCTCGGGGCAATTGTCTTCCGCGCCAAGGTAATCCTGCCGCCTGACGACCGGCCTTTCCTGGATAAGGTTCAGCTGCAAGGTGATTTCGGAATCGCCGGAGGGCAATACACGAATCCGGACACCCAAAAAGATGTGGATGTGCTGAGCGCGCGGGCCCGCGGCAAAGCTGATCAGGTAGAAGACGAGGACGACAAGCGCGGCAACGACAGCTATGATCCCGGCCGGGTCATATCGAATGTCAAAGGCCAGGTGGCCGTGCACAACGGGGTCGCCCACCTCAGCAACGTGACCTTCGACGTGCCGGGAGCTTCCGCAAAGGTGAACGGCACCTACGATTTGAACTCCGAACGGCTCAACTTCGCCGGCCAGATGCACCTGGATACGAAGCTGTCGAAGGCGACCACGGGCGTGAAATCGTTTCTGCTGAAAATTATTCAGCCGCTGACCGCGAGCAAGAAGGGCAAGGGTGCGGATGTGACTCTGGAGATCGGGGGGACGTACCACCATCCCACGTACACAGCGCTGCCAGAGTCGAAGAAATGATATTGGGTTCGGCCGAATGCGCTACAGCCCTGGGGAGCCTACATTACAAAGATGCGCTGTACTTTGGAGGATTCACAGCGCGCGCGCATGCGACGCGATGCCCGGCTTTTTTGACGAGTGCCGGCGACCAGCTTTAGTTGTTCAATCTCTGCAAGCTGGCGGGCGGCCATTTCTTGCACCATATCCAAAACTGTCTTCTGTTTGGTTTCGCCAATCTGTATGAGTTGCATGTTGCGAACTGTACTTGGGCGGCAAATAAGGCACATCCCCTATGGGTAGGACGTCTCTACAACCTCTGGAGTAGAGGCTGCGGACGCAGTTGGGGCGGGTGTCGGATCGGGTGTTAAGATTTCTTCGCACCTCACATCACAAGCCACCGACCGCTCGCCGACCGCTCCCGGCGTCAATAGCTACGTTTCGTTATGTCCACAGCTTCTGAATCCGCAGGCACACAGGCTACCGCCCCGATCGTAGCATTGGCAGGCTTCATGGCTGCGGGCAAGAGTACAGTCGGCCGGGCCTTGGGAAGTTTGCTGCACTGGCGCTTCATTGATCTCGACTGCGAAATCGAATGCCGGTGGGAACTTTCCGTTCCCGACATCTTTCGGCTACACGGCGAGCCGCACTTTCGCGAATTGGAGTCGCAGGCTTTACTCCGCGTGCTGGAGACAGCGTCCGTTCCAACCGTGATAGCGCTGGGCGGCGGGACCTTTGTCCAGCCGTCGAATGAAGAGCTGCTGCGGCAGCATGGAGTCCATGTCGTATTTCTTGAGCTCGATCTGGAGGAATTGCTGCGTCGCTGCCGAGCCGCCAGCGGGCGCTCGCCGGAAAATCCTCGGCCCCTGGCGGCTGACACCGAGGCATTCTGCGCGCTGTATGCCCACCGACTGCCACACTATCGTCGGGCGGAACTGATCTTGAATACGGCGAACAAATCGGTCGAGCAAACTGCGCGGGAAATCATCGAACGCCTTCGTCTGAGCAAAACACCGGCTCGCGTTAGCGGCTTTTCCAAAGGGCATCCCTAGCCGCGATGGACGCCATCACCTTTCATATTCTGCTGATTGTGTTCGTCGCGACGCTGATTCGCTCGACCTTCGGTTTCGGTGAAGGACTGGTCGCCGTCCCGCTGCTCGCTCTCAGCCTTCCTATCAACATTGCCGCGCCCCTCGTCGTTTTGCTGTCTATCACGATTGCCGCGATCGTGGTTGCGCAGGATTGGCGAAAGATTCACCTGCGCAGCACCGGTTGGCTGCTGGCCCCGACGTTTCTGGGAATCCCGCTGGGAATTGCGCTGCTGACCAGCGTTCATCAGAGCGTCGTGAAGGGTGCTCTGGCATTGGTCATCCTGGCGTTTTCCGGGTACTTCCTTTTCGGCAAGACGACGCTGGTTCTGCATCATGACAGTCGGCCTTGGCTGCTGGCTTGCGGCTTCTTTGCCGGAGTGCTGGGCGGAGCTTACGGAATGAATGGGCCGCCGCTGGTGATTTATGGTGCGATGCGCCGCTGGTCGCCGCAACATTTTCGCGCTACCTTGCAGGGATACTTCTTTCCCGCCAGCCTGGTCGCCATGGCCGGATATTGGTTCACAGGTTTGTGGACTCCTTCGGTCACGCACTACTACTGGATCTCGCTGCTGGTCGCGATTCCCGCCATCTTCCTGGGAAGGTTCCTCAACCATCGCCTGCGGGGTGACACGTTTCTCAAATACGTGCACGCCGGTTTGCTGGTGGTTGGAACGGTCTTGCTGATTCAGGCAATCCGCAAAGTGTGACCCGGATTCGCGAGACATTTACTTTGCGATTACGTCACCTAGCGCACGAGGTCTGCGCTGCTAAACGTGATATAACTTGAATTTTCCACACGAAAATGTCTGAGCAGAAAATCCCAATCGGAATTCTTGGCGCTACTGGCGTTGTCGGTCAGCGCTTCATCCAGATGCTGGAAGATCATCCCTGGTTTGAGGTGGCGTGGCTGGCCGCTTCCGACCGCTCCGCCGGCCAGATGTATGGCGACGCGGTGCGTTGGCGACTGAAGACCTCGATCCCCGAACGCGTGCGCGGCATGAAAGTTTCCAGTGCCGAGCCAACGGGCGCGCCGCGCGTTATCTTCGCCGCACTCGATGCCGGGATCGCTCGTGAGATGGAGCCGCAGTTTGCTGCCGCGGGATGCGCCGTGGTCAGCAACTCCAGCGCGTTTCGCATGCAGGCCGACGTCCCGCTAGTCATTCCCGAAGTCAATGCTGACCACTTGAAGCTGATCGAGAAACAGTCATGGCGCAAGGATTCCGGCGGCTACATCGTCACCAATCCCAACTGCTCGGCCATCGGACTGGTGGTCGCGCTGGCTCCCTTGCACCGCCAGTTCGGCATCGAATCGCTGTTCGTTACCACCATGCAGGCCGTCAGCGGAGCGGGGTATCCCGGTGTCGCCTCGCTCGACATTCTGGGCAACGTGATTCCCTACATCGCCAAAGAAGAGGAAAAGATGGAGGAGGAGACGCGCAAGCTCCTCGGCCAGCTTGCTGGCGATCACGTGCAGGATGCAGGGTTCTCCATGACCGCACACTGCAATCGGGTCGCGGTCGAGGACGGCCACACCGAATCGGTTTCGGTGAAGTTGAAAAAAAAGGTCAGCGCCGAGGAAATCATCGCGGCTCTGAACGGCTTCCAGTCGACGCCTCAGGAATTGAAGCTGCCGCTCGCTCCGGCGCAGCCGGTGATGTACGATGCGACGCCCGATCGCCCGCAGCCGCGCTTTGACGTGGATCGCGGCAAGGGTATGACCGTCAGCGTGGGCCGACTGCGGCCTTGCGGCGTGCTCGACTGGAAGTTTACTGTGCTGTCGCACAACACGATTCGCGGAGCTGCGGGAGCGGCGCTGCTGAATGCCGAGCTTCTGAAGGTGCAAGGCCTGCTTGCCGGCGCGTCCGATGCGCACCTGGTTAGCGCGAACCGCGGTGGCCGGCCGTGATCGTGATGAAGTTCGGTGGCACCTCGGTCGAGGATGCCACGGCCATCGATCGCGTCGCCAGCATCGTGAAGTCCCGGCTTGCGGATCGCCCGTTCGTCGTGGTCAGCGCCATGGCGAAGGTCACCGACCAACTCCTGGCCATGGCCGCCGCTGCGGGACGCGGTGAGCGCGAGCCGGCGCTGGAAATCTGCCGCACTCTTCGCGAACGTCATTACCTCACCGCCGGCGAGTTGCTCGGCACCGGCCTGCACACTGAACTCCATCAGCAGCTAGGCTCCGAATTCGACGCGCTCGATGAACTGCTGCGCGGCATTTCGGCGGTCGGCGAACTCACCCCGCGCACATCCGATTACGTTGTCTCTTTCGGCGAACGGCTTTCCAGCATGATTGCGACCGAGGCCTTCCTCGCGCGCGACATCCCCGCGACCCTGGTCGATCCGCGACAGGTGATCGTCACCGATGCGCAGCACACCCGGGCGCTTCCCCAAGTCGACGAGATCAACGACCGCCTGCAAGACAGTGTGAAGCCGCTGATCGAACAAAAGCGCGTACCCATCATGGGCGGCTTCGTCGGCGCCACGCGTGAGGGCACGACCACGACCATCGGCCGTGGTGGCTCCGATTTTTCTGCCGCGCTGGTGGGCGCGGGCCTCGACGCCCAGCGCATCGAAATCTGGACCGACGTTGACGGCATGAAGACTACCGATCCGCGCATCTGTCCTGACGCGCGCCGCATTAAGCTCATCAGCTTCGAAGAAGCGGCCGAGCTGGCTTACTTTGGCGCAAAGGTTCTGCATCCCGCGACGGTGCTGCCGGCGGTGGAGAAAAACATTCCCGTGCTGGTGCTGAACTCGCGTAATCCGTCGAACGATGGCACGCGCATTCTGGCGCGCACGCCACGCTCCCGCGCGCTGTTCAAAGCGATTGCGGCCAAGAATCGCATCACCGTGGTTGAGATTGTCGCCGCTCGCATGCTGATGGCCCACGGCTTCCTCGCAAAGGTCTTCGAGATTTTTGCCCGCCATCGCTGCGCTGTCGACGTGGTGTCAACCTCGGAGGTCAGCATCTCGCTGACGGTCGATTCCAATGAGGCGATTCCGGCGATCGCCGCCGATCTGGAGAAACTGGCGTTCGTGAAGTATTCCGGACGCAAGGCGATCGTATGTCTGGTGGGCGAGAACCTGCGCGACACGCCGGGCGTGGCAGCGCAAATCTTCGAGGCAATTCGCGACATCAATGTGCGCATGATTTCCCAGGGCGCGTCCGAGATCAACCTGACGTTCGTGGTGGACGAAGCCGATGTCCCGGAAGCCGTGCGACGCTTGCATGCCAAGTTCTTCACCGATGTCGATCCTGAGGTATTCGATTGAGTTCGCCGCTGACGATCGTCGTGCTGGGTTGCGGCAAGACCGGCTCGCTGGTCGCCGAAGTCGCGCGCGCGCGAGGCCATCACGTGCGGGCTGTCGACGAAGGCGAAAACCGCAACGCCGTGTGGCTCACGCCAACGAATCTTCGCGATGTAGATGTGGCCATCGATTTCACGACCCCCGACGCGGTGCTGAAGAATATCGAGGCGTGTGTACGCGCGCGCAAGGCGATGGTCGTCGGGACGACCGGGTGGTATGGCGAGATGGAGCGCGTCCGCCAGGCGGTCGAGCAGGCGGGAACAGGATTTGTCTTTGGCGCAAATTTCTCTTACGGCGTAAATCTGTTCTTCCAGATTGTGCAGGCGGCAGCGCCGGCTCTGGCCCACGGTTACGCCGGACACATCACCGAGACGCACCACATCCAGAAGAAAGACGCGCCGTCAGGAACCGCAGCGGCCATGCAGCGGTTACTGGAGAAGACGGCCGCGGTTCGCTTGGACATCACCTCGGAACGCGAGGGCGACGTGACCGGCACGCACACGCTGGAGCTGAGCTCGGCCGGCGATCGCCTGGTCCTAACG
Organism: uncultured Acidobacteriaceae bacterium; assembly: GCA_963769235.1. Lineage (GTDB taxonomy): Bacteria > Acidobacteriota > Terriglobia > Terriglobales > Acidobacteriaceae > Bog-257. The sequence continues at coordinate 960,577 of CAVYKW010000003.1, forward strand.
CACGAAGCCAAGTCGCGCCGGACCTTTGCCGAAGGCGCCGTGCTGGCCGCCGAGTGGATCGTCGGAAAGAGCGGTTTCTACGACTTCAAGGACGTCTTCGCGAAACTGTGAAGAGCGTGTTCACCACAGAGGCACGGAGACACCGAGGAAGTCAGGGTTAGAATCCGGGCTCTCAGGCTCTCAGACTCTCAGACTCTCAGGCTTTCAGACTCTCAGACTCTCAGCCTTTCAGCCTTTCAGCCTTTCAGACTCTCAGCCTTTCAGACTCTCAGCCTCTCAGCCTTTCAGACTCTCACCCTCGCGCTCTCAAATTGAGACATGTTCTGCCAGCGCCTGCTACGGCCTTAACCCACACTGCTTCCCCAAGGTTCTTTATTAAATTAAATTGCTTCTCTGTGTCTCTGTGCCTCTGTGGTGAATCCCGATCTTTGAGATTCGGCGTAGAACGGATTATCCTGCTGAAATGAATTTGCGTGGTTGCGGTACTGCTCTGGTGACGCCCTTCCGGCAAGATGGCAGCGTGGACGAAACTGCTTTGCGCGGCCTGGTGAATTGGCAGATTGAGTCGGGCATCGACTTCCTTGTGCCCTGCGGCACGACCGGTGAGACGCCGACGCTCACTCATGACGAATGGTTGCGCGTCGTCGATTTGACCATCGAGGTTGGCGGCGGCCGCGTGCCCATCATGGCGGGTGCGACCTCGAACAACACCCGCGAGGCCGTCGAGAAAACCAAGGAGATGTCGTCGCGCGCGGGCGTGGACTACATCCTGACCGCGACGCCCTACTACAACAAGCCCACGCAGGAAGGCGTTTACCAGCATTTCAAGGCGATCGCTGAAGCGTCGACCAAGCCGCTGGTGCTTTACAACATCGCGGGCCGCACCGGCACGAACATTGAGACGCCGACCCTGCTGCGATTGGCTGAACTTCCCAATGTCGCGGGTGTTAAGGAAGCGAGTGGCAACATCGGACAAATCGCCGAAGTGTGCGCCTCGGTGCCGGAAGACTTTCTCGTTTTCTCGGGCGACGACGCCATCACGCTGGCGGTGATTGGACTGGGCGGGGTCGGCATCGTCTCCGTCGTATCGAATGAAATTCCCGGTGAGATGTCCCGGCTTACCAGGGCCGCGCTGGACAACAAGTGGAGTGAAGCCCGTTCGCTTTTCCGCAAGTATCTGCCGCTGATGCAGGCGAACTTCATCGAGTCGAACCCCGGCCCGGCGAAGGCTGTGCTCACCATGATGGGCCGCATCGAAGAGAACTATCGCCTGCCGCTGGTTGCGATGAAGAAAGAAAATCGCGCCAAGCTGGAAAAGATTGCCGCCGAGGTGGGGCTGCTGCAACCGCAATCCGCCGCTACACACTAGGGATTCAGGTCTCGGGATTTTGAGTGCAATCGCCTGTTTGGCGGGTGCCCCGGGTCTCGCGCCGTTTGAGACCCGGGAAAGTGCAAACGTCGATAGAGGATGTAAGTCCCAGGTCTCGAACTCCGCGAGACCTGGGGCACCCGGCCTGTTTTCGCCAATGGGAGACAATGGACTTCTCGGACTCAAAGACCGTTTACGTTCGGACGACGTTCCCGACCGATGTTCTGGGCGGATTCTTGGCATTGGTCGCGGTGGTTGCTATTACGATGCCGCTGGGCGGATTTAGCTTTTTTGAGTCGTGGTTGATTGTGGGTCCTATCGTGTTTTTCGTGACAGGCATAGTGCGAGGCAAGACTGCAGGCGATGCTTGGCCGAAGGCATTAGCGATAAATGTTCCGCCCCTTTTACTGCTGATGGCGACGCTACGCGGAACGACAATTCTGGACACGGTTGGCACGATAGTAGCTACGTTCGCGGTACTTGTGCTATGCGTCGGCAGCGGAATTTGGCTCCGCCGTCGCAGAGGGTTGGTTGACACGCATTAAATCGGATTACTTGCGTAAAATCGCCTTATCCCAGTGATCGGTGGGAGCTGTGCGAGCGGGGCCTGACAACAGTGTCGGCCTTTGTATGACCTCTTGAATCTGCCGGGTGCCCCGGATCTCACGCCGTTTGAGAGCCGGGAAGGTGCAGACGTCGGTAGAGGATGTAATTCCCAGGTCTCGAACGCCGCGAGACCTGGGGCACTCCACAGCCAATTTAAACAGCCTGAACGTTCTCTGCCTGTAAGCCCTTGGGGCCTTTGGTGACGGCAAACTGCACCCTCTGGCCTTCTTGTAAGCTGCGAAAGCCGCCAGCTTGAATGGCTGAGAAGTGTACGAAAACGTCTTCGCCGTTCTCACGTGAAATGAAGCCGAAACCTTTGGCGTCGTTGAACCACTTAACTGTTCCTTGTTCCATACTGGTGTTCCTACCTTTACTTGAATTTTCGCTGAGGAAGAATCGCTGCCATGAGAGAGGAGGTGACGCTTGGTTGGCGGAACCGACTATCAATTGGGGTGAATCAAGCTGAGCTGGAAATGATTATACTGCGCCAAAGCTTAAGTGGCTCAGCATCTTTTGCCCGGCTGGCCGCACGGTCCGCGATTCGTTCGTTGCCGGGTGCCCCGGGTCTCACGCCGTTTGAGACCCGGGAAGGTGGAGACGTCGTAGAGGATGTAACTCCCAGGTCTCGAAACCCGCGAGACCTGGGGCACCCGGCATGAGCACGTCGATTCCGACAACAACAAGCAGACCGACAGCTCTCGCCCAGAGTAACTGGCGTAACGTCCCCATTGCGCTCATTGGCTCGCGCGGGGTTTGTCTGCGGCCCACGCTTCCATTTTCTCGGTACAAATCAGTAATTGCCGGTACGTTTCTTGATAATCCTGCGCCATGCGCGAGGCGGTGAAATGTCGCTCCACTCGGCTGCGACAAGCCTCCGGAGAAATTTGATCGAGGCTTCCTAACACCGCAACCATACCCTCAACCGATTCCACGACGAAGCCCGTCTCCCGATCATTAACTATCTCGGGAAATGCTCTGCGGTGGAACGAAACGACAGGCGTGCCGCACGCCATCGCTTCCATCGCAACCAGCGAGCTTGTTTCCTCCACGGTGCTGGTTAGTAGCAATGCTCGCGCGTGCCGCAGCAAATCTAGTTTCTCGGCGAACGACGGCGTGTTGATGAAACGCACGTCCGAGCCCTCAGACAGTCTAGGCGCGATCTCGCGCTCGAAATATTTCTGGTGATAGGTGAACGGATAAACTTGGCCGGCTAGCACAAGGGGCATTCGGGCCTGACGGGCAGCGGCGATCGCCAGGTGAGGAGCCTTCTCTTCGCAGACTCGTCCTACCCACAAGAGATAGTTTTGCTTCTCGGCGGTAAACGGAAAACGATCGACAGCAATGCCGTTCTGCACGACACCCACGACATTCGGCAGGTCGTCAAAGGTCCGGGCCTGCGATTGCGAGACGCAGTTGAACGAGAGATTCATCGGCGCGTTTTGAAACCACTTTTCCCGATAAAACGCTCGCGGCAAGTGAAGCGTAGCCAGCACCGGCACCGGGCAAGCAGCCGAGCGCTGGAAGAAGCTCCCGCTCTGATCGTGAATCAGGTCGAACTCATCGGGATGTAGGCGAAGATACTCGAGGATGCGCCTGGAGTGTTCACGCTCGCGAGCCTCGTACTGATCCTGCGCGGACGCAGCTCGGCCGGTGGCAAGCAGACGTCCCGCAACATGCGAGCCGGCAGCAGCAGCTACGACCGTGCGATGTCCTGCGGCGGACATTTGTTGCTCAACGGCCAGCAGCATCTGCTCAGCGCCACCCGCGCTGTCCTCCGACACCGGCAGCAGTGGGTAGGCGACGTAGAGGATCGATAGCGGGTTCGTGTTTTGCATTCGTGTGAAGACCTCTGTCGTCCCTACAGGACTCGGAATAAGTTTTCGCTTACCCAGGACTTCGCTGCGCTGCGTCCTGGGCTAACTGCATGGTCGCCCCTTCAGGGCTTGAACTTCATCGGATATCTCTACTTCCTGAAAGAAAGCGAGTTCCGCTGTGCTGTAGGTACAAATGCTACGAACACGCGAGAGAGATCCGGGCTTTTTCAGCGGGCTGACCCGGTCGATCCATAATGGCCACGACTTTTTGATACGCCTTCAGCCTTTTGCGCCGTGCGCTCGCGCGGTCTTCAGGAATTCTGAGAATGCGGCGCAAACCTCCTCCGCCGTCATCTTCCATTGCCAGACTTCATAGTTTGTTTTGCCGGCGTGCGGGGGGCGGGTGAAGTCGTATGCCGCCTGTGGCCGCACGATTTCGTTGGCCACATCGAAGCTCTGGAGGAAATCGCCCTGCGAAGTGTACGCCTGGCACATCGCGCGTTTGCGCTCCAATTCAGCCGGCGTGGGTTGAACCTCGACCTCGCCGCCGCTGGCAGAAATGAATTGCTGAAACACGCCGGTTTCATCAGGATTGCGGTGATAGAGCGACGCTTCCCAGCACGGAATCGATGCCAGCCGCGCCAATTGCGCCGCCAGAAACGCGCAGGAGTCGTGGTCGGGATGGCCGCCTTCGTAGGCCAGCGTCGCCAGGGCCGTGGTCATGCGCCGACGAACGATGTCCGCCAGCAGTTCGAATGCAGTCCACAGATGGCGGAACAGCTCCTGATCGCTCAGTTGCTCACCACCCGGCAGGTCGGAGAGAAAGATCACGTCCTTCACCCCGGCAGCGTGCATCGAGTGCATAGCTTCCTGACGGCGAATCGCAGCATAAGCCTCGCGCGATCCGTGCTTCTGCCAGAAGTACGAGTCTTGCGGCGCGCCGTTGGTGGCGAACACGACCAACGGCTCGCGCATGCGTTGCAAGAGGGCGCCAAAGGCGAGGCACTCGTCGTCGGGATGGGCGACTAGCACCAGCGTGCGCCCGAGAAGTTCGTCAATCCAGGCCATGGTGCTTTCGATGCACGATTGGCGCTGCCGGATTGAGATTGCTGCAAGCTGCCGAGGCGACCAGTTATACTGCCCGCCATGCACGAAATTCAGCACCGGATCGAGCGCCTGTACGGGCTGGGCGCTGCGGCCGCGAGTGATCCTGACGCCGCCGAGGTTTTTCTACAATTTCGCGATGCCTTAACCATCGGCTCAATCCGCGCGGCGGAGAAGATCAACGGCCGCTGGCAGACCAACGCGTGGGTCAAGCAAGGCATCCTGCTCGGCTTCCGCATCGGCAAACTGGTGGAGAGCGGCGATTTGCGCGGGCTCTCGTTCGTCGACAAGGACACCTATCCCACGCGACACTTTGCGGCTTCGGAACAAGTGCGGGTCATCCCCGGAGGCTCCTCAGTTCGGAGCGGCGCCTATGTCGCGTCATCGGTGGTGTGCATGCCGCCCATGTTCATCAACACCGGCGCTTACGTCGATGAGGGGACGATGGTCGATTCGCACGCGCTGGTGGGATCGTGCGCTCAGGTTGGCAAGCGCGTACACATCAGTGCGGCCGCGCAGATTGGCGGCGTGCTGGAGCCCATCAACGCGTCGCCGGTCATCATCGAAGACGATGCGCTGATCGGCGGCAATTGCGGAGTCTATGAAGGGACACTGGTCGGAGCGCGGGCTGTGTTGGGAGCCGGGGTGATCCTGACACGCTCAACGCCGCTGTTCGACCTTGAGCGCGGCGAGGTATATCGCTCCACAACGACCGATCCTCTGTGCGTTCCGGAAGGAGCGGTGGTGGTACCAGGATCGAGGGCGATCACGAAAGGAAAAGCAGCGGAGTGGGGACTGTCGCTGTACACGCCGGTGATTGTGAAGTATCGCGATGAACGCACCGATCGCGGCGTGGAGTTGGAGGATGTGCTGCGGTAAAAGGATATTCGATATCAGGAAAATCAATTTGAAGTGCGTAGTCTTAGGCGCGTTGTGGGACTTAGACCTAACGAAATTCTGACTAACGGTGGCTCTAATCAAGGTTGCTCTAATCAAGGTTGCTCTAATCAAGGTTGCTCTAATCAAGGTTGCTCTGATTGGGTTGCTCTGATCAGGGTTGCTCTAATCAGGGTTGCTCCAAGCAAGGTTGCTCTAATTGGGTTGCTCTGATTGGGTTGCTTTGAAGGGGACGGCCTTCAGGCCGTCCGTAAGTATTACAAGATCTGTTCGGCTTTAGCCGCCGAGGGAACTCGGCTTTACTTATTCAGAGTTCCTTAAAGCTTGGATCGAGTCGTTGAGATTTTTTGGACTTACCTCAGCGGCTAACGCCGAGGCGGTTAAGACAAGGTTACGGCACACCTGAAGGTGTGCCCTTTCAAAAACGGGTTACGGCACACCTGAAGGTGCGCCCTTTCAAAACGAATGTCGCCAATTATGAGCCATCGCCGGAACATCGCTCTGCTAACCGCGACCCTCGCGGGCCTTGCGGTGTTAGGCTGCGCGCGGATTAACCCGGCGCCTGCCGGCGTCGCGGTGCTCTTCCCTGCTCTGCGCTGGCTGGTGCTGGCCGCGCTGGTGGTTTACGGATGCATGCGGCGGAGCCTCACAGCCTGGATCTTCATTGCCATGCTGCTGGGCGCCGAGATTGGGCACGACTTCCCCAACGCTGCCACCCACCTCAGAGTGCTGGCGCTGATTTTTTTGCGGCTGATCAAGGCCATCATCGCTCCGTTGCTTTTCGGGACGCTGGTGGTCGGCATCGCCGGACATTCCAACCTGAGGCAGGTGGGGCGACTGGGACTGCGCTCCATCATCTTCTTCGAGGTTGTGACCACCATCGCCATCTTCCTCGGACTGGGCGCGATCAATCTGAGCAAGGCGGGCGTCGGAGTTCAGCTGCCGGCCGCAACCAGCGCTGACACGTCGTCGGTCAGCAAGCTGAGCGCCGAAGACACCATCCTGCATGTGTTCCCGGAAAACATCGCGAAGTCCGTCGCCGACGGGGCCGTGCTTCAGGTAGTCGTGTTCAGTCTGATCTTCGCCGTCGCGCTGGCCATGCTGAGCGAAGAGAAGCGCCGTCCCATGCTGCGTTTCTGCGAGAGCCTCAGCGAGGTGATGTTCAAGTTCACCAACATCGTGATGTACATGGCTCCGCTCGGGGTAGGCGCGGCGGTAGCCTACACTGTGGGACATACTGGGTTGGGCGTTCTGACCAGCCTGCTCAAGCTTCTGCTCACGCTGTACGCTGCGCTGATCGTATTTATCGTCGGCGTGCTGCTACCCATCGCTTTGATTTTCCGCGTGCCCATGAGGGCGTTTCTCAAGGCTGTCGCCGAGCCGGTCACCATCGCCTTCGGCACGGCCAGCTCCGAGGCGGCGTTGCCGCGCGCGATGGAAGCCATGGAAGCGATCGGCGTCCCGCGGCAGATCGTGGCCTTCGTCATCCCAACGGGATACAGCTTCAACCTCACCGGTAGCTCGCTCTATCTATCGGTCGCTGCGATCTTCGTCGCGCAAGTTTCGGGAATTCACCTGTCCTTCGGGCAGCAACTGCTCATCATGTTGACGCTGATGCTGACCAGCAAAGGCGTGGCCGGCGTCTCGCGAGCCGCGCTGGTGATCCTGCTGGCGACAGCGAGCTCCACTGGCCTGCCGACGGAGCCGGTGTTCCTGCTGCTCGGCGTCGATCAGCTGCTCGACATGGGCCGTACCGCCGTCAACGTTCTGGGCAATTGCCTGGCTGCGGTGGTGATGGCGAAGTGGGAGGGCGAGTTCGCCAGCGAAGCACCTTCCGCGGTCGTGGTTGACGCGCTACAGTAGAGCGGCCCAGTCGAGTGGGCCAAGTAAAGTATTTCCGGGCCGAACAAATTTATGTCTTCCAAATCCGCGCCACTAAAGACCGAAGAGCCCAAGTTTCGCCAGCGCAGCCACGAGGTCTCGCGCATCGAGGCGTTCAGCGATGTGGTTTTCGGCTTCTCCCTGACCTTGCTGGTGGTCTCGCTGGAGGTGCCGCACACCTTCAACGAGTTGCTGGCCGACATGCGGGGATTCGTTCCCTTCGCCGTGTGCTTCGCCATCTTTGCGCTGGTGTGGTGGCAGCATCACAATTTCTTTCGCCGCTACGGTCTGGACGACGGCATCACGGCAACACTCAATTTTGTCCTGCTGTTCGTCATGCTGTTCTACACCTATCCGCTGAAGTTCCTATTCACCGGCATGTTCAGCGGATTGATGGGCACCGACGCAGTGAGCGCCGGCGGCACACCGGTGCAATGGATCGGGCCGCAGCAAGGCTCTGCGTTGATGATCATCTATGGCCTGGGGTATGCGACAGTGTACCTGGTGTTCGTGCTGCTCTATGCGAACGCGCTGCGCCAAAAGCAGGAGCTGGATTTAAACCCAGTCGAAATCTTCGACACCTACAGCAGCATGATTGAAAGCGGCCTGCAACTAGGCCTTGGCGTCCTGTGCGCGCTGCTGTCGGCCGTGCTACCCAACCGGAGCGCCGGAATGGCCGGGTTCGTTTTCTTCCTGATCCCGCCGGGAATGACCATCATCGGAATGCGCCGGGGCACAGGACGACGGAAGCTGATCGCGAGTGGCAAACGGGTGAGTGTTTAAAGCCGGCTGGCGGGCAGCGGGATGGGCTCGTTCTTAGGCTGACGGCTCTGCCGCAGTTGCAGATGCTTCTGGCGGAAGTGTCCGATGGCGCGTTCGCCCCAGATCTTCACGAAGTAGTAGTTCAGCCCCGCGCCGATCACCGAGCTAACGATGGGGATCAGGCGCGCTGTCCACTTCTCCACGATCTCCGCGCTGGCGCTGACGGCAATGCGTTGAATCACACGCGGTATGAACTTCGAGACGAACTGCTTTTCCGCCAGCTCGCGGCCGATGTCCACTCCGGCAGCGCTGGCGGCGGCGATCCACAACTCGGCCTCTTCGTCGGCGGTGTTGTACGAGAAGCCGTAAATCAGGCTCAACTTCTGGATCATGCGCAGCGTGATGCCGGCCAGTATGCCGAGGTCCGGCAACATGGTCAGCAGGCCACCCATGCCCAGCCCCGCGCCTTCGGCGGCAGCCATGCGCATGTGTGCGCGAATGGTGTCTTCGGCAATGCGGTCGAGCACGTCGGGATCAACCGTGTACACGCCGTCGTAACTCAGCGCTGGAAGATTGTAGGCCATCCGCAAATGCTCAAGGTAATTCTCGGGATTGACCTTGATAGTGTCGTACGCCTTGGTGAAGGCGCGGCGAATCGCACTCTCCAGAGCGTGTCTCATCAGCGATTTGGGAACGTTGCCAGCCATAAAGCGACCGATTCTTTACAGTATAGGCGCGAGTTGTGAGATGCGCTTCGCCTTCTCGGCGAGACGTCCTGTGCTAGCATCGAGAATTGCAGATGCCAACAGGAAAACTCCAGGTCGCGCCCCTCGGTGGGCTCGGCGAATTCGGCATGAATTGCATGGCCATTCGCTGGGCAGACGACATTATCGTCATTGATGCGGGATTGATGTTTCCGGAAGCCGAGTTGCTCGGCGTGGACATCGTCGTTCCCGACCTCACCTACCTCACTGAAAACCGCGCGCATGTACGCGCAGTGGTGCTTACCCACGGCCACGAAGACCACATTGGCGCGCTGCCCTGGCTGCTGTCGGAGCTGAACGTGCCGGTCTATGGCACCGAGTTCACGCTGGCGTACGTGGAAGGCAAGTTGGAAGAGCATGGCTTGCTCGACGACGCCGTGCTCAATGAAATCAAGCCCGGCGAGCGCTTCAAGGTCGGGCCCTTCACCATTAATCCCATCCACGTGACGCACAGCCTAGTGGACTGCGTTGCGCTGGCGATTCACACTCCGTTGGGAGTGCTGATCCATACCGGCGATTTCAAGGTTGATCCCACGCCCACCGATAATCGCCTGTTCGATCTGCATTCGTTCGCCGAATACGGTAAGGAAGGCGTGCTGGCGCTGTTCCAGGATTCCACGAACGTCGAACGCAAGGGCTACACGCCGAGCGAACGAGCAGTGCGCGCGCGCTTTCAGGAGATTTTCGCCCGCGCCGATCGCCGCCTCTTCATTACGTGCTTTTCGTCTTCCATCCATCGCATCAAGCTGACCATGGAACAAGCCTTCGAGAATGGCCGCAAAGTCGCGCTGGTCGGACGCTCCATGACCGAGTCAGCCGAGATCGCGCAGGACCTGGGCTACATCGATGCCCCTGAGGGCTTGCTGATTCACCCGGCACAGATTCGCGATTTCCCGCCGGAAAAAGTTTGCGTGCTGATCAGCGGCACGCAGGGCGAGCCGATGTCGGCGCTATCGCGCGCGGCCGTGGACAACCACAAACATGCCCGCATTCAGCCGGGCGATACCGTGGTGCTGTCGTCGCGAATCATTCCGGGGAATGAGAAGGCGATCTATCGGGTGATCGATCACCTCTTCCGCCGTGACGCGCATGTCATCTATGACGACGGTTCGTCGCCGCCGGTGCACGTCAGCGGACACGCCAGCCAGGAAGAACTGAAGCTCATCATCAACCTGGTGAAGCCGCAATACTTCATCCCCATCCACGGCGAGTATCGCCAGCTGAAGCTGCATGCCGAGATGGCCGGTGCCATGCACAGCTCGGTTGGTCAGGTGTTGATGATCGAGAGCGGAGACATTCTCGAGTTCGACGAACTGGGCGCGCGTAAGGCGGGAAAGATTCCCGTGGGCCGCGTCTGCATCGATTCCAACTCGATGGGCGAGATGGTGGAAGACCTTGTCATCCGCGACCGGCGGCACTTGAGCGAGGACGGCATTGTGCTGCCGATCATCGCCATCAACAAGCTCACCGGCAAAGTCGAGACGTCGCCTGAGATCGTGATGCGTGGCTTTGGCGCGAGCATGAGCGAGGAAGACGGCTTCGTCGACCAGGCGCGGCAGACCGTGATGCACACGCTCGAAGGCTCCAGCGACGAAGAAAAGGGTGATTACGGCATGATCAAAGAGAAAATCCGCCAGGACCTCAAGCGGTTCATCGTGAAGAACACGTCACGGCGTCCGCTGATTATGCCGGTGATTCTGGAGATATAGACCGCGCTGGCGATGCCCCTGCCCCATTTCCTCATCCCGAACGACGAGCGCTTTTTTACTTTGTCATCCCGAGCGACGAGCGCCTTTTTTACTTTGTCATCCCGAGCGACGAGCGCAGCGAGGAGTCGAGGGACCGCTATCGCGTCGATAACTTTCGTTGGGGTAGAGGTCCTTCGACTTCGTTCGGCTGCGCCTCTCTGCGCTCAGGATGACAGAATTTATTTGGCTGCGCCGCACTTCGGTAGGGAGACAGAACTTTTCGGCTGTGTCTCACTCCGCTCGCGATGACAAGACTTGCGGAATGTACTTCGACGCGTGCAGCAATTCCGGCATCGCTACTTCCCAATCTTGACTTGCTTCGGCAGGTGCTTCGGGTCGTAGACGAAGTCCACCAACCCGTCGCGATAATCGATTTTTGTCTGCAATATTCGTAGCATGGCGAAGCCGAGTATCCCCGAAACTTCGGTCCCGGTTTGCTTGCAGGCAGCGGACAAATCGATAGTGACGATGTCCTGGTTTTGTTGCTCATAGCGGCCGAACTGAAGAGTGGCCTTGTCGGCGCGATAAATCTTCGATACCGACCCGCTTATGCCTTTGATCTGCATCGAGGGGTCACTCCTGATCTGCGTGACCTCGCGCGCAGCCCGGGTTGACAGGATGTTGGTGAACGAGCCGGTATCGATCAGGAACAGCATGGGACCGGTGCGGTCAACCAGTGTCGGCACCAGCAGCATGTTGCGGAAGCGATAGGCCTTGGTCCAGTTCGACATCTCCGGCGCGATATACGCGTCTTTGGGAAGATTGGCGGGAAGATTGGCGCCAGCCGCAGCTTTCGCAGCATTCGAACCACCTGCTTCGCCTTCCGATTCGAGTTCCTGCTCGTCCTCAGAGGCAGTTTTTAGACTGGCAGGAGCGGCAGCTTCGTCAGGACGCTTGGGCAGCGGCGACAGCCGCAGCCTCGCGCCCGGAATATCGATATCGATGAGATATGAGCTGAAGACGTCGGCCCCGATCAGCCCGTCCTGCCCCGCAACTGGTGTCGCAGTTTCGGTCACACGCACCACGCAGTCCTGGAATTCCAGATCGCCGACACGAATGCTATTCGCTACCGCCGTGTATCCTCCCTGCCGGCCTGAGTCGCCCACGCCAACCACGGGCTGATACCCCAACCGCTCAAGCCCTGCCTTCTCCGCGGCCGCACGGCCCAGCAGAATGCCTGTCGCACCGGTATCAAGCGCCAAGTGAAGCTCTTGCTTATCAATTTTCACTGCCAGCCCTGATGCACCCAGCTGCGTTCCCTGCCGCGGAACGGCCAACAGCTTGGTGTTCGTCTCAGTGACCTTGCTCACCAAGGTGCAAGGATGAACCGGCTCGCCAGCATTTTTCTTGAGAAAGGCCAGGTACTGCTGCAACTGACGAAGCCGCGGGCTCTCTCCCGCCGGAGTCGCGAGGTAAGCCTCCAGCGCGGGAATACGGTCGGCTTGCGGGAGCGAGTTAAACCACACCAGCTGGACCGCAATGTCATCGGGGGCAAGCTCATGCGCTCGCTTCAACTGATCGTAGGCGCGACGATACAACGAGTACGAACGATAGACGTGGGACAGCCCCAGATGCGGCGCAGCCTCGTGTGGCGCAAGGCTGGATGCTTTCAGGTATGTCTTTTCAGCCTCCGGGATCTTGCCTTCGCGGAACTCGAGGTCGCCGACCGTGGTGAGCAGCAGCGCCGAGTTGGGCTGCAATGCGAGAGCAGTTTTGGCGACGGCCTGGGCTTCGTCAATCTTTTGCAGCACTAGATAGCTGCGCAGCAGCCCGACCTGGGCCGGCACTGAACTGGGATCGGCATCGGCGACCGCCTTATAGCGTGCCGCCGCGTCGGCATACTTCGATTGCACAAACAGCTGATCGGCCGCAGCCAGGGCTGACGTCTCGGCTTGCGAGCCGGCTGCCTGCGCCCACGCGACTTCCGTCGGCCACAGCGTAGACAAAATCAACAGGATTGCAAGCAGACGGCTGGTCATCGCGCTGGTTAACACTGCCTTGCAGGTTAGCACGGACGCCTGAGGAATTTCTGATTGGGCAAGACGCCTTCACATGCTATGGTGTTCTGCTACTCACCTCATCTGTACGGTGCGCCATGCGTCTGCGGTCTGGGCTTTTGGAAAAGCTGTCGGTCATCCTCGTTTGCTTCGGGTCCCTTGCTTCGGTTTACGCGCAATCCCCGGGTGCTAAGCCGTCAACCGTGCCCCACCCTGTCGTCCCCACCTCCGACACCTCGAAAGAAGCGCTCGTTTTCGAGAGCAACCGGCTGAAGATCGCTTATCAGGACGATGGCAGCGACGTTCGCGAGTTGACTTCGGTGGTCCGCGTGCTCTCGCAGGCGGGTGTGCAGGGACTGGCGGTGCTGACTTTCCCTTACACCAGCGCGAACGAAGCCGTGGAATTCGATTATGTGCGGGTGCGCAAGCCTGACGGCACGGTAGTCATCACGCCGGACTACAACGTGCAAGATATGCCTGCGGATGTTACCCGGAACGCGCCCATGTACAGCGATGTCCACGAAAAGCACGTGACCGTGAAAGGCCTGGGCGTCGGCGACACGCTGGAATATCTGGTGCGCTACCGGACGGTGAAGCCCCAAGTCCCGGGACAATTCTGGTTCTCCTACAACTTTCCCACTGACGTGGTCGCTAAAGATCAGGAGTTGGAGATCAGCGTTCCCCAGGACAAGTACGTGAAGGTTGCCAGCCCAGGGTTGACCCCGGTTACCAAAGACGAGGGCGGCCGTCGCACATATATCTGGAAGACGGCGAATCTGGAGCGCAAGGAAGACGATCCGCTGGAGCCGAAGCGCGACCTAAAACCCTCCGTGCAGATCACGACCTTTCACACCTGGGAGGAAGTTGGCCATTGGTACGGGGAGCTGGCTCGTTCGCAACTGATAGTGACGTCGGCGATCCAGACCAAAGCAGTGGAGCTGACCAAAGGACTGAACGGCGATCAGGACAAGATTCGCGCACTTTATGATTTCGTTTCTACGCACTATCACTACGTTTCATTGTCGTTCGGCATCGGGCGTTTTCAGCCGCATCCAGCCGAAGACGTTCTGGAGAACGAGTACGGTGACTGCAAGGACAAGCACACGCTGCTGGCGGCCCTGCTGAAAGCAGTGGGATATGATGCCTGGCCGGCGTTGATCAATGCTCTACAGAAGGTCGACCCCAATGTTCCGTCACCGGGGCAATTCAATCACGTCATCACAGTCGTGCCACTGAATGGCAACTTGTTGTGGATGGATACCACCCCAGAAATCGCGCCCTACGGCTTGCTGATGGCCAACATTCGCGATAAGTGGGCGTTGGTGATGCCGACCAACAAGCCTGCCATGCTGATGACGACGCCGGCGAATCCGCCGTTTCCTACCTCGATTACTTTTGCAGCCGAGAGCGAGATCAGCGCAGATGGAACGCTGAAGGCGCACATCCGGGAAACTTTGAGAGGAGACGCGGAAGTCATGTTTCGCGCGGGTTTCCGCGGAACCTCCAGCGCGCAGTGGAAGGAACTAGGCCAGCGGATTTCCTATATGCAGGGCTTTGGCGGCGAGGTCACCCAGGTTACGGCCAGCGCTCCGGACGCAACTGACAAGCCGTTCGATTATTCCTACGATTACACGCGCAAGGCCTACGGAGACTGGGACAACCATCGCATCCCGGGATTCACGCCGCTATTCGGATTTGAGGCCTATGGGGACCGGGACAAAGCTCCACAGGAAGCGATCCTGCTGGGCGGTACCGGCGACGTGCTGTACACCTCAAAGCTGCGATTCCCCGCAGGCTACACGGTCATTCCTCCGCCGAAGCTGGACCTGTCCGAGGATTTCGCCGACTACCACTCCAGCTATTCGTTCAAAGATGGCGTGCTGTCGGAAACGCGCGAGCTGAAGGTGAAGATGGCTGAAGTGCCTCCATCCTCGTGGGACGTCTTCAAGAAATTCTGCAAAGAGATCAGCGACGATCGCGGCAAATGGATCACGGTCGGTAACGGAACAGAGAGCGCAGAGGCACCGCCCCCGGCGAATCCGGAGGCAGACCGGCTCTTCCAGGACGGTTACGATGCGCTGCAGAAGCGCGATGTGACCCGAGCCGAGGAGTCATTCGCCCGCGTGATCGAAATCGACCCCAAGTATCCCTACGCCCATTCCAACCTGGGCACTGTGTATCTGGATCGAGGAAATCTGGAAGCCGGCATGCGGGAGCTGCGCAAGGAAGAAGAATTTCATCCCGACGAAGCTTACTCCTACATGATGCTGGCTCGCGTGATGGCATTCAAGCACGACAATCCTGGAGCAATTGAACAACTGCAAAAGCTGCTTAAGATCGATCCCAAGAATCGCGACGCCGCGCTGACCCTTGGCCAGTTGTTGACTGGCGAGAAGAAATATTCCGAAGCGGTGACAGTGCTGCAAAACGCCAGTGAGCTGGCGCCCGACAGTGGCGCGATTCAGTATCAGCTTGGCTACGCCTACATCAAGGCTGGAGACAAGGACAAAGGTCTCGGAGTGCTACAAAAGTCCCTCGCCGCCGATCAGAACACCGATCGCGGAAGCTCGGAACTGAACAGCGTGGCATACTCGCTGATCGACATGGACGTGGGCTTAGACATCGCAAAAGGTTACGCAGACAAAGCTCTCCAGCAGCAGAATGCTGCGTCTCTGAAGCCGGGCATCGGACGTGATGCCTTGTTCAGCACGGCGAACCTGGGAGCCACGTGGGACACGGTCGGCTGGATCAAGTTCAAGCTGGGCAAGTACGACGAAGCTCTTCCCTACCTGCGAGCCTCGTGGCTGCTGACACAGAATGCCGAGGTCGGCGACCACCTGGGGCAGTTATACGCGAAGCTGGGGAAGAAGCAGGAGGCGGAGCAAACCTATAAGCTGGCGTACGCAGCGCTGGGACAAAGCGGCCATGGCGAAAACAGTCTTGCTCTCTCCGGCAAAATCAAGGACCACTATCAAGATCTGCTGGGCAAAAGCGCGAACCCCGGACAGTTCGAGACGAAACGTAAAGCCGATGGAACCTTCACTCCCATGCCTGGCGAAGAGCTGAGCCGCATGCGCATGGTGAAAGTTCCGGCAGCGCCGCACGCGTCCGGAAGCGCGACGTACTCCATCACGTTCTCGCCGGGCAAGGTGGACGATGTAAAGCTGGTGGATGGAGATAAGGCGCTGGAATCGATGACCGTCAACATTCAGTCAGCAAAGTTCAAGGTGGAGTTTCCGGACGAAACGCCCGCTAAGCTGGTGCGGCGCGGAATTCTTTCCTGCGGCGCCTCGGGATGTGATCTGACGCTTATTCCGCCCGAAGACCAGACGCTGCTGTCAGCGGCGGAATAGCGGCTGCGCGGCGCTGAAATCGAATCGAACTCGGGCTTTCTGAACAAAGATTCGGCGTGGCTGGCGGATAAGATGTGGCGTCCACTTATGCCTTTTACTTTGTTCCTTCGCCGAAGCGTTTGATGTCGTACCCGAAATCCACCAGGCCGTCGCGATAGTCGATCTTGATCTGCAACATGCGCAGCGTCTGGAATCCGAGGAAACCGGACAGCTCGGTTCCGAAGTGACGGCTCATGTCCGACAGATCGAAGGTCACGATGTCCTGATTTTTCTGCGCAAGATGGCCGAACAAGATCATCGCTTTATTGGCGCTATAGACTTTCGAAACTTCACCACTCAACCCCATTACACGGACATTTGGATCAGAGCTGACCTTCGCGACCTGGCGCGCCTCCTTGGTAGAGAGCGTATTCATGTTGGCGCCAGTATCGATCAGGAACAACATGGGAGGCGAGTCGTTGACGCGCGTACGGATCAATAGCGCATGGCCAAAGCGGAAGACCGTGGTCCACTTTTCCATCTCCGGTGCGATATAACGGTCCTGCGGAATCCGCACGGCGGGCGCTGCCGGTTTACTGGCTGTGTTAGCTGCTTCCTGCTTCTGATCGCTGGGCGTCTCGCTCTCTTCCTCTGCTCCGGCCTGAGAGTCCTCCTCGGTTTTAAGGGAAGTCGGAGCCTTAGTCTGATCGGGCCGCTTGGGCAGTGGCGACAGTCTCAGCTTCAAGTCTGGAATGTCGATGTCGATGAGATACGAGCTGAAGACGTCGGCGCCAATCAAGCCGTCTTCGTTGGTGATGGACGCACGATCACTGACGTGCACCAGGCAATTTCCGAATTCGAGATCGCCGATCTTGATGTGCGAGGCCGCAGCGATGTAACCCGTCTGCGTTCCCTTATCGCCGATGCCGACGTAACTTTCATCAGCGATGCGCTCCAGCCCGGCCTTCTCAGCCGCTTTGCGGCCGACGGCAATTCCGCTGGCCCCGGTATCCAGTTCCAGGCGGGTCTCGTGGTTATTCAGCTTTACCACCAGGCCCACGCCGACCATGTGCTGGGGATCGCGTCGCAGTACTTCGAGTTTGGTGTCCGTTTGTTCCACCTTGCTGACCAGCCGGCAGGCGTGTGCCGGGCGGTCGGCTGTCGCCTTCAAAAAAGCCAGATACTGGCGCATCGACCTAAGCTGCTCGGGGTCCTCGGCGTGAGGATTGGCGAGAAAAGCTTCCAGCGCGGCAATGCGGTCTTTGCGGGGTAGTTGGGTGAACCAGAGACGCTGCACCTCGGGATCATTGGGCGCAATCTCGCGCGCCTTCTTCAACTCCAGATAAGCGTGGCCATACAGCGAGTAGGCGCGGTAGATGCGCATGAGTCCGAGATACGCCGGAACTTGGCGATCATCAATCTTCACAGCTTTGAGAAACGACGTTTCCGCGTCAGCCATCTGACCCTGGCGGTACTGCACGCCACCCATGCCGGCCAACAAGACAGCTGAGTTCGGCTGCGCGGTCAAAAAGCGATTGGCCGCTGCATAGGCCTCGTCGACTTTCTGCTGGCGCAACAACGCGCGAATCAATCCGTACTGCGCCCCAACAAGATTTGGTTGGGCGTTGATGAGGGCCTGGTACTTTTCCTCAGCTTCGGCAAACCTGCTCTCCTTGAAAAGCTGGTCGGCTGCCGCCAGGTCCGGATTCGGCGTTGCAGCTTTCGCGTCTTCGGCCAGGCTATGAAGCGAGAAGGACAGCGTCAGAGCAAAAAGTAGAAGTAGAACGATTCGTCGAGTCATCCCAAATCCTGAGGGAGCGGAGAGCAGTGAGCGTTGGACTACTGGCGTGGCCAACCAGCAGTCACGGTACAAAAAGCGAACCAAAGATAGCAGAGCAGCTGCCGGATTGCAGCGATATTCGGTTTCGCAGCCCCTTACGAAAATCTTACGGACGATTTATTCAAGCCTTACAGTCGGCGCAGTCAAATAGGTGTGTCGCAAGCGTGAAAGGCGCCCCAGGAGATTATGTCTACGCAGGATATTTTCGTTCAGCAATTTGCCCGGCTGTTCCATCATTACCAGCAAGCTCTGGCGCCCGAAGTGGAGCGGAGCGCCGAAACTCAGCCGAGTGCCTGGAACTCAGTTTCCAGCGATGAGCGCAATCGTATGGTCGCGGCCGCGCGGCTGGCGATGCTGGAGCTGGAGACCACCGCTCGCATGGAAGCCGATGCGCGGAAGTATTATGCCAAGCCCGGCGAGGCCGAGTGGGGATGCTGAACATTCTTGCTTCTGTTGTGTCCGGGTAGAGCTGGCCTTGTGTCCGGGTAGGGCTGGCCCTCGTGTTTGGATAGAGCTGGCCTCTGCGTTCGGGTAGTGCTGGCCTTCAGGCCAGCGTCTAAGCCTTTATTTATTGGCCCGAGCCGGCTTCAGCCGGCAACACCAATCGAAGATCAGCGCCCCCTTGATGAGGCTGCGACTTGCAGGGGCTGAAGCCGCAATGGTTCCCTCTCTACGGTTGTACCCTGATACAAACCAGCTCAGCATGAGTTTGGCATCAGGGCATGGCTTCAATTGATTTTGCAATACCCACGCCCAGCCTAAGAGACTGTGCCGCAACCCGGCGCCGCCACTCCGCGGCTCTCCATTCGTCCCATGTGCCCCGCGGGTTCACGCCCGCGGCTAACACAAATGGCGCCGCTGCGCGGCTGGTTCGGTGGCAAACCTGGCTGCCTGTTTCCGCATGAAACCCGTTGCCGGTTGCGACAGTCTCTAACGGCCCGTCCTTTCCAAGGCAAACTTTCTGAGTCTCCCTAAGGCCCAGCCCAGAGCCGCAATTCGAGCAGCAAAAAGGGCGTCCGCGCAAGGGACGCCCTTTGTGTTCGTCTTGCAATGTTACCGCACCGTTGCTCCGTGGGTCACGGTTCCACCCGTGGAAGCATTGGTAGCGTTACCCTGCTTCTTCAACCAGGCCGAGAGATTGCTCTGCTGCTGATTGCGCAGTTCGATGCAGCCGTCGATCGACTCGAGCGCTTCTTTCTGATTGCGCTCGGTGCCGGGGAACGGATGCTGCTGGAAGAACTGCTTCACCTCGGTAGCCTTCTGAGGGTCGCAGAAAGTCCGCGTACCGTAGAGGAAAATTCCTACGCCACCCAAGCCGCCGCCCGTCTTGGCCCGCAGCTTGTCAAAGTTCGCGCGCATGAAGTCCCAAGTCGCATCCTGACTCTGGGGATTCGCCAGCATCGGCAGAAGCATATACAGATCCTGTCCGCGTACTGCTGGAGTCAACGACGAAGCCAGCGTTTCCTGAATCAACTGCGGCTCCGGGAATTCGGTCAAAGCCCGGGCAAACATGTAGTACTGCTCGGGACTAGACGCCTTTTGCAGCTGCGCCTTGTATTGGTTGTAGAGCTCGGCATCGCCATGCTTAGCCGCAACCGAAACCGCCGCCGGCGCCAGCGTGCCGTCTACGGAATTGGGATCCCTCAGATACTGCTGCACGATGTTGCGTGCCTGCTGGACAACTTCCGGATCGTTCCCCAGGTTTCCTAGCCCCTCAAACAGAATCGCCCGCTTCTGTTTCTGCTCGGGAGTGTCGGAAGGACGGCCTGCATAACCCAGCTGTTGCAGCACAGGCGAGAACTGCGTCCGCACCCATGCCTGGAATGCCGGCTTGTCAGCATCGGTCAACAGGTACTTGTCGACAAAGTCGATGTGACGACCGAACGAAGACAACAGCATCGCGCCCGGCGTGTTCTTCAGTTGCGCACCCAGCGCCAGGTAGTCGCCTACACTGTGTTCGCCAATGTGCATCAATGCCCATTCATTGCCTAGCAGGGCGATGCGTTCTTCCGGAGTCAGCACAGTTTCGACAGCGTCGCCCAGCTTGCGCAAGGCCGCATTGTCATAGTTGAAACGGTAGTAACCCAGAGCGTTGGAGTCCGGGAAGACGAAGGGGGAACATCCCTTCAGGGTGAACTGTTGCTGGCGCTTGGTCAGCAGGAAGCACTCCTGCTTTCCGGCCGAGGTGCCGTTGATGCCCTTGGCACACACCGGAATTTGCCAGATCTGATCGTTGGGCTGATTGAACAGCTCCGGAGTATCGAAGTACCGCTTCTGCGAAAGGTCCAGTGTAGTGTTGCCGCCTTCGCATTTGGCTTTGACATCGACATACGGCGCACCCGCCTGCATCACGAAGGTCGGCATGATTTCGTCGACCGGCTTCTTGGAAGCATGTGCCATGGCGGTCCAGAAGTCCGCGGCAGTTGCATTGCCGTAAGCGTGCTCTTTCAGGTAGAGATTCACGCCGGCGCGGAACGTTTCCGGTCCCAGGTACGACTCGAGCATGTGCAGAACCGACGCAGCTTTGCCGTAGGCGATACCGTCGAACAGCTGCTCGATCTGCGCTCGAGTCTCGGCTTCCTGATGAATAGCGCGCTGATTCTTGACCGAGTCCTCGGCGAGAGCGCGATCCGTCTGGCCGACTACATCCTGGCCTTCCATCCAGTCCGGCTGCCACTTTGACACCGGGTGCGGCGTCATCCAGGTTGCAAAGCCTTCGTTGAGCCAGATATCGTCCCACCAGGCTGCGGTCACCAAGTCTCCAAACCACTGGTGCGCCATCTCATGCGCGATGGTGTCCGCCACTTCCTGTTTAGCGCCCACCGAGGCGTTCTTGTCATCGATCAGCAGAGCGGTTTCGCGATAGATAATCGCGCCCCAGTTTTCCATGGCTCCAGCCTGGAAGTCAGGCACAGCGATGTTGTCCAGCTTGGGCAGCGGATACTTGATGCCGTAGTACTGATCGTAGTAATGCAGAAAGGCTTTGGAAGCGGCCAGCGGAAAGGCAGTCAGATTCTCTTTGCCGGGAACCGTGCAGACACTGACCTTCACCCCGTCAGTATGATCGGAAACGCACTTCCAGTCGCCAACCGTCAGAGCTACCAGGTAGCTCGACATCTTCGGCGAAGTGGAAAACTTGATGGTGTGCTTATCGCCCGCGGCTGGCGTGTCGGAGACAACCTCGCCGTTGGAGATAGCCGTGTCGCCTTTGTCGATGGTTGCTGTCAGATCGAATGTCGCTTTATAAGCCGGCTCATCGAAGCACGGGAAGGCTACACGCGCGTCGGTCGATTCCATCTGCGACACCAGGTACTTCTTGCCCTTATAGGTGCTCAGATAGAAGCCGCGCAGCTTGTCGTTGAGATGACCGGTGTAGGTGATGTGTACCTTCGCCTCGCCCGCCGGAAGCGGCTTGTCAACGGTGAAGGTTGCCATCTCGTTCTTCTCGTCGGTCGAGACCTTCGCGGTCTGCGTCTCGCCGCCGGCGGTGATGCTCACTTGGTGGAAGTCGATCTCGAGTGCGTTCAGCGTGATCGTGGTGCTGGGCTTGCTGAGCTTGAGATCGATGGTTTCGTCGCCATCGAAGCTGTTGTTGGAGAAGTTGACGTTGACGGCAAGCGAATAGTGATCGGGAGTTGCTCCGCCGGGAAGGCGCTGCGCAAATGCTGTACCGCAGGCAAGCAATCCGGCTGCAAACACGAGCAGGGTTCGTTTCATAGCACACTCACAATTTCTAAAATTCTCAGCAGTAGTCCTGAGGAAGTACGCGAGGAACAGGCTTTGGGTTCCCGGGATATTACATACATGTTAGACGACTACCAACCCTCCGTGTAAGCACATGGGACGGTTGGCGCGAATGTCCATTTCCGCACAGTATCGTTCTATTTCCGCACAATACGGCCGGTGCGGCGTCATGAGACATTCTGGTTTACGCGTCGAAATAGCTGTAATTGCAGGGGATCCGCGGCTTCTATTCTGTTCCGCCTAGTCAGCCGCGGATACTTCTAACAACGTTACTAGGTATCTAGCACTTGAATTTCCATTGGAGGCCGGGGGGGCGGTTAGCAATTGAACGCAGCCTCGGCGATCTCGAGGTTCTCGTGGATGCGAAAACTGTTTTGCGGCATGTTTTCGCTTGCCAAACGTCGACTAACTTGATGTCATTCAGCAGGAATCTTGCATATGAGTCGACGAGCAAAAGCGATCATGCTGGGAGCCGTGACATCGATATTGGCTTATGTATTACCAATCCTTGCCTGGGGATATATAGCGAACGAAAGAATCGGGACGCTCTTATTCACAGCGGGAATTGCGCTATCCATGCCGGGTTTTTTCGTGATGAAGTTGTTCGGCTTACAAGCTTATGTCTTGCGGCTACTCGTGCCCCTCGTCACCAACGGAGCGTTGTACGCGGTTATTTGGTTCGGAATTCTGAAGTCGAGGAATCGGACGGCAACCCAGGCTGAACCTCCCGTTCCCGAGCAACGCCAAACATGAGGAAGGCCCGCTGCACGGCGGGCCCCTGTTCATCGATTCTAAAGCCTACAGGTTCTTCTTCGTCCACTGATCGATACGATCCAGAGCTTGCTCCAGGTTCTCGATCGAATTGGCGATGCTGAACCGCAGATAGCCTTCGCCGTAGCTGCCGAACGCAGTTCCTGAAAGCGCAGCTACGCCAGCCTGCTCCAGCAGCGCGTCCGCCAACTTCTTCGACTGCCATCCCGTCTGCTTGATGTTGGGGAAGGTGTAGAACGCGCCCTTCGGCAGCAGGCAGGAGAAGCCCTTGATCTGATTCAGACCTTTCACGAAGACATCGCGGCGACGATGAAATTCCTGCCGCATCTTTTCCGGCTCGCTCTGGTCACCACGCACCGCCTCGAGGCCGGCCATCTGCGTGAAGGTCGCGGTACACGACGTCGAATTGGTCGCTAAGCGCGCGATCTGGACTGCCAAGTCGGGCCGCATCACGCCATAGCCCAGGCGCCAACCAGTCATCGAATACGTCTTCGAGAATCCATCCAGAATGATGGTACGGTCTTTAAATCCATTCACCGATGCAATGCTGTAGGGCTCGCCTTCAAACAGCAGGCGGCTGTAAATCTCATCGCTCATCACCATGATGTCGCGATCGCCAATGGCAGCCGCAATGTCGTCAACGTCCTGCCTGGTGATGATGCCCCCTGTCGGATTTTGCGGCGAGTTGATGATGATTAGCTTGGTGCGATCGGTGATGAGGCTGGCCAGCTCATTCACATCTAAGCGGAACTCACGCTCTTCGCGCAGCGGAATCGCGACAGCCTTCCCGCCAAGGAAGTTGATCATCGACTCGTAGATGGGGAAGCCGGGATTGGGGTAGATGACCTCATCACCTTCTTCGATCAGCGCCAGAGCCGTGAAGAAGATGATCGGCTTACCGCCCGGGACGACTACGACCTCCTCGGGACTTACCTTGATGCCGCGCGACTTGGCGACGTCGTTGGCGATGGCCTCGCGCAATTCAGGCAATCCCGCCGACGGTCCGTAATGGGTGAAGCCCTGGTGCAGCGCGTCGACTCCGGCCTCTACAACGTTGGCCGGGGTAGCCATGTCGGGTTCACCGATCTCGAGGTGAATGATGTTTTTTCCCTGCCGCTCCAGGGCGCGGGCGCGAACCAGCACCTCGAAGGCGGTCTCCGTTCCCAGCCGCGACATCCGCTTAGCCAGGCGCAATTGTGTCTGAGTAGTAGTCATAGGCAAACTCCTGATTATAACCATTTCCTGGCGAGCGTCTGCCGGGCGTTCACGGATTCTTAAGCCTTAGACAACGAAATCTGGTCCCTCGTTTCAGCAACAACTCTGGGCTCAGGGACCGCCGCAGCACTGGTATATGGATGTCCCTCCAACCTTGCGGGCTAGGACATATCCGAAGCCGCGAAGCGCCGCTGCGCTGCCGACATAGTCCGGACCGCCGTTCCACGCACCCTGATTGCCTACGACCGCCAGGCGAGGACGGTGGCTCGCGAACATCCTGCTGATTTCGCTCGAATACACGACGTGATACTTCTGGCGTTTCTCCGGAGACAGGCCCTGGGCCGCGATCATGCCGAAGTTATCTTCGAATCCGGGAACCGGATCAGCCCAGGAAGCGAAGATGTACCCCGGCCAGAAACTGGCAACCTCTTCGCCCGGCATCGCGAGCTGGTCGATCGCCGCTGAGACCGCACTCACTTGTGGCAAAGTCCAGTTGGGGGCGTCAGCCGCGTTCTCGAGTCCGGGGACTTCCGCTCCGGTGAACAGATACTCCTCGAAACTCAGTACGCCGAATCCCATAAAGCCAACCAGCAGCACGATGGTTGACGCTGCCGTGAAGCGGATCGCCCGTTGGGACTGAAGGCCGTGAAAGAATTCGCTGCTCCAGCAGACCACGGCCGCAATCAGGAAGGGCATGATCGCGGAAAAGTATTGCAGCGCAGAAGGATTCGGCAGGAGGCACACCAGTCCCAGCACAAACGCCAAAAGCCACGCCAACAGCGGTGAATCAAGGCGCAGGCGGCGGCGATAGCGAACGTACATCAACGCGGCGCTGGCTAGCGCAAGCATGCTGAACTGACCGCCCGTGTGCGTGCCGATGAAAAGCACTTTGATCATGCGAGCTTTGTTACGCCAGGTGCCGAGAAGGCCGCCATGATTAACTCTCACCGCATGAAATCCCAGGTTGTTGAAGAAGAATCGATCGGGGGACGCGAAGAACAGTATCGCCGACGGCACCAAGCCGACGACACCTCCGGCAACGAACCACAGCAGCAGAAGAATGCGCCGTTCACCACCCCGGCGAAAAATCCAAAACAGCAGTACAGGTGCGAGGACGATGAAGTACGACCGGGTGTCGACACTGAGACCAAACAAGACACCGGCAGCCGCGAGCGGCCACCAGGAAGACGTCGGACCCATCCGGGCGAGCACAACGTATGCGGCGAATAGAAACAGCGCCGACAAAGAAAACGTCTTGACGATTGGGAACCAGGCGAAAACCAGGCTGCTGCCGGCGAACAGAATCATCGCCGAGACGCCGGCAATCCACTTCTGCGTCTCATGGCAGACGTGAGTGTATAGCAGCGCGCCGACAATCACGGTCAGCAGCGCGGACAACGTCCGTGCCGAAAACCAGGAGACTCCGCATACCTTCAACCACAACGCGTAGACGTACGGCAGGAGCGGCGCTTGGGGATAGAAAAAATGCAGGTAGGGAGTTTTATGCTGTAGCACCAGCCGCGACGCCAGCGTGTAATAGCCCTCGTCGCCATCGATCAGACGATGTTGAGAAACGTAGTAGAAGAATACGGCTTGAAGAAGAATGACCGGTACAAACAACACCTTACATGTTCGGGCCATTGCCCCTCCATGGAGTGTTGCTTAATCCACGTGTTCGATCACAAACTCAATTTTGGAGGTCTTCTCCAGCATCGCCGATACGGAACAATATTTCTCTTTCGACAATCGCACCGCATCTTCGAAAGCTTTGTGATTGACCTTGCCGCCAACCCGATATACGAGTCGAATGGAAGTATAGACCTTCGGGAAGTCCTCCGCCCGCTCGCTGCTAGCGAGCACTTCAAGACTGGTAAACGGCTCGCGCTTCTTGCGCAAAATGCCGACCACATCGCTGGCAGTGCAGCCGCACAAAGCGATCAGCACCAGTTCCATCGGACTGCTAGCAGATTTCTCGCTGCCGGCATCGACCACCAGAGCATGGCCACTGCTCGCCTGTCCTACGAAACGGTCTTTGTCGGTCCACAACGCGCGGGCTTCGATCACGGGAACTCCTTTGCGGAATGCCGCTGGTGGCGGTTCGCTGTTCGCTGTTCGCTGTTCGCTCTTCGCTCTTCGCTAAATCGACCGAAGGTGCTGATCTAACGCTGCCAGCAATCAGCTGACACCTAGTTCTTGCTGAGAGCAGACCACAACATCCGAGGAAATTCTACTCACCCTGCGATCCCCGGCATGCCGGGGCTGGAAGTCCCTCCGCATTACGGCCGCCTTGACGCGGCGCTGAAGCGCCGCTCTACCCGCACGCAGTAGCCTAGACTGTTCCGAAGCGAAGAGCGAACAGCGAAGAGCGGCCTCTCTCACTTCGGCGGCGTGGTGCCGGAAGTGCCGCTGCCGCCACTATTGGTGTTGCTCCCTGAATTGCTGTTGTCGTTCGTTCCGTTCACACCGCTGCTTTCAGCCTTGCTCCCACCACTCGCGTGATTCTCGTATATCGAGTATTGACCCTGCGGACGCTTCAGCCGCACGGTGATTACCTGATCCGCCTGCTTGATTTCGTAGTCGTTGCCGAAGGTCTGAAAGCCGGGAGCAATCACCTGGACGCGAATGGGCCCATAGGGAATGCCGTCAAAATGCGTCTTGCCTTCATTGTCGGTTTTGAGCTCGAAGCCGCCTTTGGCCTGCTTGCCGTGTTTTCCCACCGGATGCAGCACCACGGCAGCGTTGCGTATGGGCTTGCCGCTGTCATCCTTGAGCACCACGAACGCCAGCGAGGATTGCGGTCCTTCATCCTTGGTGACGGCAAACAATGGGAGCGAAAGACACAGAACGATGACGGCGACAGAAACCAGGCGCTGCAACTTCATTCGCATATTTTAGGCAGGGATGGGGAGGGATGCAATTTTCCCGAAGGCGGCGCGACGCGGTTTACGCAAGGTGTTTCGAAACGCTGTTCAAACCTGCGATTCGTCGCTGGGGCTGAAAAGCTGAGTCATGGACAAGATTCGCGTTGACTTGATTTGTATCAGGGCACGACCTTGGTCGGGCCGTAGAGGAGCAACAAATTACGGGCTTTCAGCCCCTGCGAGGTCGCGGCCTCATCTCAACGATGCCCCAATCTTCGGTTGGGTGTCGCCAGCTGGAAGCCGGCTCGGAGAGGACAATATAAGGCTTGGACGCTGGCCTGAAAGCCAGCACTACCCAAACATTGCAGGGGCAGGGATTTTTCAGCGCTCTGTAAAGCCCCTTAAATGTTTTTTTGGTGCTGAACCGCACGGCAGTCGTTCAGGCGTTCTCTAGGGTTTGACGGCTGACGATTATTGCGACGCTTTATTGGATGGCACTTGGTTTTTCGCGGGGAAGAGAACCTTTTTCTGCCGCAGCAAAATAAATACACGCACGCTCGCCCCGATCGCGATTGCAGCAATCACCAGAAGCGACTTCATATCCATATCGAACTCCCAATTCAAAAAACTAAAGCAGGAATACCGGTGGTCACGAAATCCGAAGCTTGCGGAGCGCGCTTCAGCGTCGGTCTGCCATCGTCTTTCGGATCCGGCGAACTGTTGCCGTCCGGCGTCGACGTACCCGTTCCGCTGCTGGTGGAGGTCGAACTGGTCCGCTTCAATAACACGGGCTTTCCCGAATCGCCCTTCGAGCTGCCCAATCGGCGCCCGTTCTCCAGCGAAGCCAGACGGGCCTTCACGTTCTCGAACTCACTGGTGTCGAGGATGTATTCCGGGCGATCGGGCAAGTACTTGCGGATCTCGTCCTGCGCAGCCTGAATGCGTTCGACATTCATTGGATGTGTGGCGAACGCCTTGGCGACGAGATTCGGCTTCTTCTTCTCGACGTTCAGCTTTTCGAAGAACTCCACGAACGCTTGCGGGTCGTAGCCGGTGGCGTAGTCATATTCCAGACCCAGCAGATCAGCCTCGCGTTCGGCGTCACGGGAAAACTTGAGGAAGCCCAACGGAACCGCCAGCCCGGCAACCTCGCTCACCGCGAACGCGATAGGCCCGCCAATGAAGATGAGCGGCACCGAGGCCATGTTCCAGATCTGTGCCCGGGTCATGTTCTTAGTCGCATGACGCGCGGCAACGTGCGCAATCTCGTGCGCCATCACGCCCGCGAGTTCGGCTTCGTTATCGGCCGCGAGAATGAGCCCGCTGTTCACGTAGAAGAAACCGCCGGGCAACGCGAAGGCATTCACTTCTTCGGTGTCGAGGACCTTGATGGTGAAGGGCACCTTGGCGTCGGAGTTACGTACCAGGTTCTGACCAATCCGGTTGATGTACTCATTGATGACAGGGTCGGTGACCAGCCGCGCGCTCGACTCCACTTCCTGCGATAGCTGACGCCCCAACGCAACCTCGCGGTCGAGCGAATAGAAGTCCAGGCCAGCACCGATATTGCGTTGCCCAATCAGGTCAACGTTGTACTTCGCAGGCAGAGGATTCGCCGAGGAGTTCACGGCACTCGTCGTCGATGCCGCATGCGATGGCGTTGCCAGCGGCGCCGCTTCTTCCGACTCAGAAGCGTCGGGTTTGCTGTCCGGCTTTGCCGCTGCTTCTACTTGAGCCGCGGTGGGAATTTGAACCTGACGCGCTTCAGGATGTGTTGCGGGAGAAATACTCGTCGCACTCGGAGAGGTACCTTGAGGATCGCTCGCCGTGGAATCCGCAGGCGCAGCCTTCGTCTGGGCGAGGACTGCTCCCCCAAAACTCAGCAAAAGGGAAAGGGCAAACGCACAACGCCACACAAGTGTGGACCGGGAAGAGGCTCGAACGGCACAGAGGACTGGCACGATGACACCCGTGACTTCTGATTATGCTTCTAAACGGCCAACTATGGGAACTGTAATCTTCATTTGTGTCTGAAGTGTAATGCGGCGACCGCGCCCCGAACCACCCTTCACCAGATGTTCAGTCGCAACTGCCTCGCATAGATGCAGCGGCATCCTTTCTAGATAGCTTCGCCGGGGGTTGTCATTAGTCTGCCTGCCCTTAGCTGGAGAGCGAAGTCCGCGCCTTCCCTCGTCGCCAACGCCTTTTCCCTGAGCAGTTTGGAATATGAGTGCTTGACGCTCATATTTCGGTATATTTGGCCTTGACATCTCACCCGAACTGACCTATTATTAGCACTCGTAAGGATTGAGTGCTAGCAGCTACCCTGCTGAATTCACCTGAGTTATCCCAACGATCATGGAAACACGCCGACTTTGCGCCAGACAACCGGTTTCGGTCGGCCAAAAGTAACGGAATCTAACCGAATTTTCAAAGCTCGAAAGGAGTTTGAAGAATGGCTACAAAGCTTACTCCCCTGCATGACCGCATCGTGATCCGCCGTGTTGAAGAGGCGGAAACCTCCCGTGGCGGAATCATCATCCCCGACAGCGCCAAAGACAAACCGCAGGAAGGCGAAGTGATCTCCGTCGGCCGCGGCAAGACCAACGACAAAGGCGAGACCTTCCCCCTCGATGTGAAGGAAGGCAACCGTATCCTGTTCGGCAAGTATGCCGGAACGGAAATCAAGATTGACGGCGAAGACTTCCTGATCATGCGCGAAGAAGAAGTACTCGGCATCCTGGAAGGCGCCAGCAAGCCCAAAGAGCACGCCGCAAAAACGAAGTAGCGAGCTCGAAGCTTCAGGCCGCGCGCCTGCAGCTTCATAAAGGTTTCGTCTCCCACCCTTTCGCAAAATCGGCGAAAAGGATGGGGCACCCGCAAGTTCTAGCTGATAGCTGACGGCTGATAGCCAACGGCTGATTTCTACAAGGAGATTGAAACAATGGCAAAGCAGATTCTGCATGGCGAGGAATCCCGCCAGTCGATTCTTCGTGGCGTGAATGTTCTGGCCGACGCCGTGAAGGTCACGCTCGGCCCCAAGGGCCGCAATGTCGTGATTGAAAAGAAATTTGGTTCACCACTGATCACCAAAGACGGCGTGACCGTAGCCAAGGAAATCGAGCTGAAGGATTCGCTCGAGAACATGGGCGCGCAGATGGTGCGTGAAGTTGCTTCCAAGACTTCCGACGTTGCCGGTGACGGCACCACCACCGCAACCGTTCTGGCCCAGGCTATCTACCGCGAAGGCGTCAAGACTGTTGCCGCCGGCGCCAACCCGATGGCCCTGAAGCGTGGCATCGAGAAGGCCGTTACCGCTATCGTCGGCACGCAGGACGAAGACGGCAACCGCAAGAACTCGGCCCTCGACAAGCTGTCGCAGAAGGTTTCCGGCGAGATGATCGCGCAGGTCGGCACCATCTCCGCCAACAATGACGAGACCATCGGCCGCATCATTGCCGAAGCCATGAAGAAGGTCGGCAAAGACGGCGTAATCACGGTGGAAGAAGCCAAGACGATGGAAACCCAGTTGGAAGTCGTCGAAGGCATGCAGTTCGATCGCGGCTACCTGTCGCCGTACTTCGTTACCGATCCCGAGCGTATGGAATCGGTTCTGGAGAATGCCTACATCCTGATTCACGAGAAGAAGATCTCGTCGATGAAGGACCTGCTCCCGCTGCTCGAGCAGATCGCCAAGGGCGGCCGTCCGCTGGTCATCATCGCGGAAGACGTCGACGGCGAAGCGCTGGCCACCCTGGTGGTCAACAAGCTGCGCGGCACGCTGCAGGTTGCGGCCGTTAAGGCTCCGGGCTTCGGCGATCGCCGCAAGGCTATGCTGCAGGACATCGCCATCCTCACCGGTGGCAAGGCCATCACCGAAGATCTTGGAATCAAGCTGGAGAACGTCCAGATCCAGGATCTCGGCCAGGCCAAGAAGATCACCATCGACAAAGACAACACCACCATCGTCGAGGGCAAAGGCAAGCCGGGCGACATCGAAGGCCGCGTGAAAGAAATTCGTGGCCAGGTCGATAAGACCACCAGCGACTACGACCGCGAGAAGTTGCAGGAGCGGTTGGCGAAGCTGGTTGGTGGCGTAGCCGTCATTAAAGTCGGCGCCGCGACTGAGACCGAAATGAAAGAGAAGAAGGCTCGTGTGGAAGATGCCATGCACGCTACCCGCGCTGCGGTGGAAGAAGGCATCGTCCCGGGCGGCGGCGTTGCGCTGTTGCGCTGCGCTGATGCCATCGACGCCCTGAAGCTCGAGGGTGACGAGAAGATCGGCGCCAACATCGTGCGTCGCGCTTTGGAAGAGCCTCTGCGTCAGATCGTCGCCAATGCCGGCGAAGAAGGCGCCATCGTTGTGGGCAAGATTCGCGACCACAAAGAAGGCAACTACGGCTACAACGCGCAGACGGGTAACTTCGAAGACCTGGTGAAAGCCGGCGTCATCGATCCCACCAAGGTCACGCGCACGGCCCTGCAGAACGCAGGTTCGATCGCAGCCCTGATGCTCACTACCGAAGCCCTGGTCGCCGAGATTCCGGAAGAGAAGAAGGAATCGGCGATGCCTCACGGCGGCGGCGGCATGGGCGGAATGTACTAAAAGCAGCTGTTAGCTATTAGCAATTGGCTTTAGCTAAAGGCTCACACCCAAAGCAGTATTCAGTACGTCAGAGGCCTCGCAGAGATGCGGGGCCTTTTTTTTTATTCGACAACCGACAACTTGCTACTTTTTCGAACTTGAAACTGGCATCTGATTTCGGGTGCCCCCCACAAGGTTCTTTTGCTTAGGTGATTTTTTGTTGCGCATGAGCACGCGACCGCAAACCTGAGAGGCGGGCAAGGACTCGACTGAATCGAGTTATGCGCTCGGGCCTGAAAAAGCCACGACCTCAATTTAAGACATAGCTCGCGCACCACAACTCGTCAGATAGTCCGCTGTCAAATCAAGTTCTATGCGTAAACGAGAAGATTCTTCAGTCGGCGGCTGCGGTACGTAAATGATGAGTCCCTGCCGAGCTCGGGTCAGCAGGACTCTGTAGCCGTTTACCCGAAATGCATGTTTGCGATCGTTTTTGTTAAGCCTCCAGGTCTTTCCTCCAAAGTTGAAGCTGGCCCAGCAACCACCATTCCAGACTAGATCTTCACCCCAACACAGCCCAACCCAGTCGATCTCGAGACCCTGAATCTCAAATTGCGTTGCAGCCACTTCCAGCTTCGACGACGCACGGACGTCCCCACAATACCTGTGGGCACATTCGTCGTCGTCGCAGACATCACGATCCAGAAACCAGCGTTCCCACTCGAACTCCCTATGAAATCCAAATGCAGTTTCGACCCCATCTGCTCTCAAACGAGTTGCGCTTGCACTAGCGATGAGCCCAGCTCGGGTGAATCCTCTACGCATCGATTGCAGCCACTCGCGGGCGCTGGCAAGGCTCCTAGTGAGTTCTGGCGCCTTCTGCATTTTGCTGGCTATTCGAATCGCACTTGTATGGTCGCCGGTAAGAACACAATCCACCCAATCAGACATATGCTGCGCTCGAATGGACCTGTTGCTGACTCGAAGGTGAAACTCTGGTATCTGATGAATTCTGGCAGGATGGGGATCGTCTTGCCGAAGCAGCACAAATGGCCCAGATTCTTTTCGAGCCAACACCTCGGGAGATGCGTACACCTGCCAAGCAGGAAAGGATCGAAGAGCAGCACCCCACTCCGCTAGTCCGGCCTCACCGCTATTGATTTCTTGCCCCCCTCCAACTAAGCAAATCAAAACGGCCCACCCTTCATGGCGGTTCATCACATCAAGCATCATGTGAGCTTCGGATACGGCTGGTCGTTTTTTTCGTCTGTTCTGCTCCGCGTCCCATGCCCTCTGAGCTTCATCGAACACAATGACTCTCTCGATGGGTGTCGAATCTCCTTCGCGATAGTGAGCGTCTGCGAAGCCATGGACGCTTTGTATGAAGGACTGGACAGAAATTTCTGCCTTGCGACGAGTAAGGTGTTGTTCCGAGCTCCTAGCTGAGGCGGTGACATCTCGGATAAGAGCTTCACGGATGACCCTAATCAAGGGCCCGTTACCTGACAAGAATGCACTGCCATCACGAATTTCTTTATGGTGAACCGCGTTAAGACCCACTAGAGTTTTACCCGCTCCAGGAACTCCGGTAACAAAACAAATCAGCTTTTCGCCATCGGTTCGCGCCCAAATGACAGCCTTAACAAGGGCGTTGGTCGCACGCTCCAGGTCCTCTTGTGGCGTGCACGCATGTCCGATTTCAAATACGTCCATGTCGGAATAGAGTTTTACGGCTGCTTCGATAATCGGTGGGATCGGTCGGAAGCGACCATTGTCCCACTCCGCTGGATCAATCGGTCCTCGACGTTCAAAATCTTCCTGCTCGGCAATCGAGAGCAATGCTTGCCCCACGGCGCTGGTGGACGCAATTCGGCAAGGACGAATCAGATCGTCGGCAAAAGGACGCGACCCTGCATTGGTTATATGTCCGTCGGAAATGACAAGCGGCACAATTGCTTTGCCGGCGCTCGGTTCATGAAAGCAAGCCAAGTAAATCGCATAGTCGTCAACCTGGCGTTCCGCACCCGTCGGGCAATGCCCAGTCTTGATCTCGATAGCGACGATAACGTCGTTCATCAAAAGTACAGCGTCGATACGCTTGCCTACTCTGGGTATCGGATATTCGAGCATCAACTCGTACTTCCCTGCTTCGGCGATGCCAGCGATCAACTCGGCGCATCCTGCCATTAACATCGGCAGCTGCAGTTTCCAGGATTCGATTGCCTCCGGAGTAAGTTGAAATCTTGCGTGGCCGTTAGCGACCGCCAAATCCCCCAATATGCTGGAGACCGCTTCCACTACGAAACGACTTAAAGTTGTGCGATAAAAGGCGGGCATCCGAGCCAGGATGTCACCTGCAAAGCAAATAATCCAGAGAATCTGAGTGAGACGCGCAACTCAAACGGGCGTTGAGTCGAATTTCTAGAAGTCTCTGCAAGATTGTGGAATCAATACCAACGTTGTCGGATTAGGATCGGGCCAGTACTGAAATCTCCACAGCGGCTCTTAACTGAATAACAAACCGAACAATTGACGGGCTGCTGTTAGAGCGGCCCAGCATAGAGATCAGTTCATGTCTTCGGCTATTACGTCTCTGGTAAGCATCCGTTATCAATGGGTAAAAATCTCCGGGCTGGATCGCTTGCTCGGGGGTCTTGCCGACAATAAGAACGCATCGCTCAGCGGGCTTCTGGTTCTCCCCGCGACCCGTTATGACACCTCGGATTCAGCTTTCGTGGAAGTCGCCTTTTCGTGCCCTGGCCTCGAGCTTGAAGGAGTCGTCTTCGTCCCCAAGTCTGAGGTGATTGCAATCGTGAAAACTTCCAATCCCGAGGACTTGTTCAAAGTGGGATACACCGGTCGCAGCGTGGGGGAGCGCCTGGACCCGATTCCCCTTCCCGACGCCCCCGAGTCTACCGTCGCAATCTGAAATCAGGCTGCGGCATCGACGCTGCTGCCGGACAGGAACTCCGACTGCGGGGGCTGCAATGCAGCCCGAAATCGGCGCGTCTCGGCCTAACATTGTGCTGAAAACGCGGGCAACGCCCCTGTCGCCGGCTGAAGCCGGCTATGAAACTACAAATAAAAGGCTTGTACGCTGGCCTGAAGGCCAGCTCTACCCGAGATACCACCACAGTCAGGTTTTTCAGCAAACTGCTAAGCCCACATCCGTCTCTCCTAACCTGTGATATAGTTTTTGACGGTTAGGAGGGAAAACATGTCCGACATCCAAAAGATTCGCGATCATTATGAGGCCGTCCTCAGCGGCTCTCCTTGGCACGGCGATCCGGTTTGGCAGATCATCGACGGCATTTCCGCTGAGGAAGCCGCCGCTCGCCCGCTCGCGAACCGGCACACGATCTGGGAGGTCGTTATGCACATGATCTTCTGGGAAGGGGTGGTCAGCAAGCGCCTCTCCGGTCAGCGTGCCGGGTTGGTTGAGGAACTGAACTTCCCCGCCACGCCATCCGCGACAGAAGAAAACTGGCAGAGAACCTTGGCCGACCTTCGCACTTCCAACCAGGAATTTCGCGACGCGCTGGGCAAGCTGGATCCGGCCAAACTCGACACGCTAAGCGCGGCGGGAAAGCGCACTTACCGCGAAGAGGCCTACGGAATCATGGAGCACCATCTGTATCATCTGGGCCAGATCGCGTTGCTGAAGAAATAAACAAATCGGCTTGAGCAGCAATCACGCAAGCTATTTGGCGGCATCCAATTGGCCAGATTATCCATTTTCGCGAGTTTGTAATTCCGCAATACGGGTGCTAACATCCGGACTCGCAAGCTTTTTGAGGAGGCAATTATGTCGGAGCGCGACGGTAGTGGCTTTCTGTGGTTTTTAGCGGGTTTGGGTATCGGCGCGGCAGTCGGAATTCTGTATGCACCGAAAGCTGGCGATGAAATCCGCCAGCAGTTGCGTGAGGTCGCAGAAGACAGCCGCGACTCGGTCAAAGAGCGGGCGAAGCAGGCACGCGATCAGGCGGGTACGTGGGCCGATAAGGGACGCGACTACCTGAATCAGCAGAAGGAGCAGATTCGCTCCGCCTATGAAGCTGGACGCCAGGCCTATCGCGAGGCGACCACCGAGGAAACTGGCGGTTCGGGCGTTTAGTCGCCCTCCACAGCGGTCGCTTCGCTGTGTACCAGAATCGCCGAGTAGTTAGCGGCAACGCTTGTTTCAGTGAAGGACAGTCGATTCGGCTGTCCTGAACATTTTGAGCTGGCCTGAGCATCAGCGCGCGGGGCCACGGGTACCGAAAGTCATGGACAATGTGACCATCTTCATCGCCGTTACGGCAGCCGCAGTCGTGCTGCAAATGCTGATCCTCCTGGGCATGTTGATTGCCGTGCTCAAAATGAAAGCCAAGATGGAAGCCTTGGCTGCAAAGGTCGAGGACACGACTTCCACGGTGCAATCCAAGGTGCTGCCGCTGCTGGACGAAGCCAAAATTATCCAGCAAAACGTTAAGAGCTTTATCGAAACGGCTCGCCCGAAAATCGATGTGGTTCTGGACAACGCAGCGCAGATTACCACCACGGCCAAAGATGGCGCGCAGCGAGTTGAAACCACGGTCAACGACGTGGTCGATCGCATTCGCCTTCAGGTCATTCGTGGCGACGAAATGCTGACCCGAACCATGGATCGCGTGGAAGAAACGTCCGAGAAGGTGCAGCACACGGTGATGTCGCCCGTGCGTCAAGTTTCAGGAATCGTGCAGGCCATCGGCGTAGGCGTAGGCAGCTTCTTCAACCAGCAGAGACGCCGGCGCAACGGCGGCCCCAGCGACGAGATGTTTATTTAATTCTGTCATCCTGAGCGGAGTGAGGCGCAGCCCCAACAACTTCTGTCATCCTGAGCGGAGTGAGGCGAAGCCGAACGCAGTCGAAGGACCTCTACTCGACCCCGTTTTCAACCAGGAACCAAAAACGAGGTTCCTCGGTGGCTAAAGCCGAACTGATTTGGAATGCTTACGGACGGTCTGAAAGGGCGGCCCCTTCAAAACCCTGAAAGGCCGTCGCCTTCAAAACAAAGCAGAGTTTCACTAGTAAATCCATCCTCCGCCCACCACCACATCACCATCATAGAAAACGACAGCCTGCCCCGGCGTGATAGCCCGTTGCGGCTCATCGAACGTGAGCAGCGCCTCGCCATCTCCTGACCGCTTGAGCAGCGCCGCGGCGGGTTCGTGACGGTGACGAATCTTGGCTTGCACTCGTAGCGGTTCGCGCAGAGTCTCGATCGCAATCCAGTTGAGACGATTAGCGCGCAGGGTTCGCGAGAACAGCTCTTCCCCGCCACCAACCACCACTTGCCGCTGCTCGCCGCGAATCTGCAAAACGTACAGCGGTGATCCTGTTGCTACGCCCAGCCCCTTGCGCTGGCCCACGGTAAAGTTATGAATGCCGCTGTGCGTTCCCACAACTTCGCCCGAGGTCGTGACCAGTTCGCCGGCCGAGTCGGGCAGCTCTTCGCCCTGCTCGTCGAGGTAGGCATCCAGAAACTGCTTGTAATCGCCGCCCGGAATGAAGCAGATCTCCTGCGAGTCAGGCTTCTCGAACAGCTGGAGGCCGGCGCGTTTGGCTTCCTCGCGGACGTCGGGCTTGCGCATCTCGCCCAGCGGAAACAGCGTACGACTGAGCTGCTCCTGGGTCAGGCCGAAAAGAAAGTATGTCTGGTCCTTGCTGCGATCGGCCGGCCGCTTCAGAACCCAGCGCCCGCTGCCCTCGTCGAAGTGGTTGCGGGCGTAATGTCCGGTCGCCAACAGATCGGCGCCAATCTGGCGCGCCGTCAGCAGGAGCTGGTCGAACTTCAGATGGTTGTTGCACAGGCTGCAAGGAATGGGCGTGCGCCCGGAAAGATATTCCTTCACAAACGGTCGCACCACATCGTTCTCGAAGCGCTCTTCCTGATTGACCACGTAATACGGAATGCCCAGGGTCTCGGCCACGCGCCGCGCATCGTACACATCGTCGATAGAGCAGCAGCGCCCCTGCACCGACTCGGGCATGCCTTCGTGTCCCGCCAGCCGCCGCTGATTCCAGAGCTGCAAGGTAAGTCCCACAACGTGGTATCCCTGCTGGCACAGCAGCGCGGCCACGGCAGACGAGTCGACCCCGCCCGACATGGCTACAGCAACGGTCTGTGGGTTAGCAGTTGGCATTTGGCAATCAGCCATTAGCTTTTAGCCGTTGGCTTTTAGCTTAAGCTCTTAAGGCTTCTACTTAAACTTTGTTTTGAAAGGGACGGCCTTTAGGTCGTCCGTAACATCGCAAAACAATTCGGCTTTAGCCTCTGAGGAATCTAGGCCTTTACGGCACGGCTGAAGCCGAGCCCTTTCAAAGCTGATCACGGACAGCTGAAAGCTGATCCCCTTAGCTTAACTGACAGCTGACGGCTGAAAGCTGATGGCTAAGAGCTAAGAGCTGCCTTCTTGTACACCGGGCTGATCTCGCGCAGCCTCGCCACCACTTGCGGAATCAAGGCCGCAGCGAAGTCGATATCCTCGGCCGTGGTCTGCTTGCCCAGACTGAAGCGAATGCTCGCGCGCGCGCGGTCAGCGGACAGTCCCATTGCCGTCAGCACATGCGAAGGTTCAATCGCTCCCGAAGAACACGCCGCGCCGGTTGAAACCGACAGCCCTTTCAGATCGAGCGCAATCACCATCGCCTCGCCTTCGATGCAGTCGAAATAAAGGTTCGTGGTGTTAGGCACCCGAGGTGCGCCATCACTGCTTACTCCAACCTGCTCCACGGCGCCGAGAATCGCGGCTTGCAAGCGGTCGCGCAAGTCAGCCATGTGCTGCACGCTGCCATCGTCGAAACCGCGCTGCGCAATTTCGGCTGCCTTACCGAGCCCGACAATGCCCGGCAGATTTTCCGTGCCTGCTCGCCGCGAGCGCTCATGGCGTCCGCCGTAGAGCAGCGGCTGCAACAGCGTTCCCTTCCGCACAAACAGCGCGCCACTTCCCTGCGGGCCGTGAATCTTGTGCGCCGAGATGGTCAGCAGGTCGCAAGCAATCTGCTTGACGTCCAAAGGAAGCTTTCCGGCAGCCTGCACGGCGTCGGTGTGAAAGTACACATCAGCTTCGGCGGCAATCTTCCCGATTTCTGCAATCTGCTGCACGACTCCGGTTTCGTTGTTCGCCAGCATGATGCTGATCAGCTTCGTCTCGGGACGCAACGCCCGGCGCACGTCGTCAGGGTCGACCAGAGCACGGCCATCCACCGGCAGATAGGTCACCGTGCAGCCACTCTCTTCCAGTCGCTTGCACGCATTCAGAACCGCATGATGCTCGATGACCGACGTGATGATGTGATCGCCCGACTTCGCCATGCCGAACAGAGCCAGGTTGTCGCTCTCCGTGCCGCCGCTCGTGAATACGATCTCCGCCGGGCGGCAATTGAGCAACTCGGCGACACGCTCGCGCGCTTGCTCCACGGCGGCGCGCGCCTGCTGACCCTGTTGGTGGATGGACGACGCGTTGCCGAACTTCTCCAGGAAGTACGGCCGCATCGCTTCAAACACCTCAGGCAGAAGCGGCGTGGTGGCGTTGTTGTCGAGATAAACCCGGTGCATGTGTGTCCCTTATTCTAGCTGTTTGATTAGATTCCGTGCTGAGGTGGGGAGATTCGAAGGTCAGTTGCCGGTTATCGGTGTCAGCTGTCAGCTTTCAGTTCAGTCTGGCGATTATCGAGATTTAAGCTCCGTGCGATCTTAAACCCACAATTCGACGCGAAAAAACAAAGGAGTGGAAACGCGTTAGGTTTAGCTGACAGCCGAGAGCTGATAGTCCGTCCTGCAAAAACAATCGAGCAAGCAGCATGGCTGCCTGCCCGAAGTCACTTGCTGTTTGCGGACTACTGCTGCGGAGGCGCTGGCGGAGCTTCGCTCTGACCTTGGCCCTGTCCCATACCTTGTCCCATACCGCCCGGAGGCGGTCCGTGGCGCTCCATCATGGTTTCGTACTTCTTCTGCTGGTCCGGCGTAAGGATGGGAGTGATCTGCGAGGTGGTGTTGTCGCGAATCGCCTTCATCTTGGGCCAGCGGTCCTGCTGAGCAATGGACGTATCCTGATGCAGAGCTTGTAACTGCTGAGTTTCATTTTCCAGAATAGGCTTGATCTTCATCTGCTGATCTTCGGTGAGGTTCAATGCTTTGGTCAGGTGCTGCAACCGCTGCTCAGTGGTCATTGGTCCGCGACGCGGTGCTCCCCCGCCCGGACCAGCGCCTTCCTGCATCTGGGCATACACTGTGCTGCCGCAGGTGACTACAGCAACCGCCAGCAGCCCACACATCAAAACTTTCTTCATATGGCAAAACTCCTTGGAGACTCTCCGCCACACGCCCGTGGCCACAAACATGGCAGCCGTCGAAAACGGCGAAGTCGATGTGGTCATCAGCACGACTACGGCATCGAGTTTACGAAACATCGGTGAAGGTTTCATCAGCTATTCATCGATTGCTGAATTTTGGTTCCGTGATCTGAAACCCAAAGAGGATAAGGAAGTTTTCGCTCTCCGCGCAAAGAAAAATTGGAACTCTTGGCCGCGGTTGCGGAAGCGGCACGAAAAAAGGCGCGATCGCTCGCGCCCGGTACACACTCTGTTGTTCTTACTGGGTTCGGCTGGCTGGAGGAATGATTCCGTTCATGCGCAGGTACTCCACCATTTGCCCATAATGATCGAACGGATGGCTGAGAGCTATGGTCGCCAATCCCAGTCGCGAGGCTTTGTTCGCTCCGAAGGGACTCTGCACTTGTCCCAGAACATTGCTCTCATCGATGGAGCTCAGCGCCTTGTGCAGGTAAGAAAACGACTCCTTGAGAAACTTCACCACGTCAGCCTTGGAGGTGATGTTGTCGGGACCATTCTCACCGCCTAACTCGACTGGCGGCTTTTCCGAGAGGATCGCCGCGCCCAGCATGTAGTTGACGGCAGCGATGTGCTTGATCTGCTGCGCAAAAGTCCGCACGCCTTTGAACTCGCCCTGGGTCGGCGCGAAATTAAACTTATCGTCTGGCATTGCCTCGGCCGCAGGAACGATTTCGCGCTCGATCCCGCTGAGCGTCCGATCGTAGACCGCCGAGAAGGTTGGCTTCTGGTCGGTCTTAGCCTGCGGCACCGCCGCAGCCGCGCTACCCACGGTGCCCAACGCCAACAGCGCAAATGCCAAAACCATTTCTTTCCTCATCGCAAAGCCTCCACTGAGAATGTTTGGTGTGATTTCGGACCGAATGACGCGTGAGAGGATTTTAGTCCATTCCCACGG
Source organism: uncultured Acidobacteriaceae bacterium (assembly GCA_963769235.1). Taxonomy (GTDB): domain Bacteria; phylum Acidobacteriota; class Terriglobia; order Terriglobales; family Acidobacteriaceae; genus Bog-257. The sequence continues at coordinate 1,001,138 of CAVYKW010000003.1, forward strand.
TGCTAGGTTGTAATTCACTGGACTGTAACTTAAACCATCCCGCAGCCGCCATCCCGATCAGCAGCCCCATTGCGGCGTACGACAATGAGCGTACCATGCCGAACTTTTCGGCGATTTCTCCCCACAGGGCTGCGCCGCCGGCCAGACCGCCTTGCAGCACCAGCAAGTACATCGAAATCGCGCGCGCCCGCATAGGCGCAGGACACATGGTTTGCGCCGATACATTCAGGCTGGCCAGAATTTGGATCCAGGCGAGGCCTGCTATAAACAGCGTGACCGCCAGCGGGACGAAGCCCTGCCACTTTCCGCCGGCGAAGGTGGTGCAGGCAAACACGGCGGTCGCGATCGACACCAGCGCGTCGGAAGACAGGCTTCGGCGCAGAAACGGCATCCAGATCGCACCAGCCAGCGCGCCTAGCCCAAAGAATCCGAGCAACAGGCCGTAACCCTGCGAGCCGAACGGGTGCGCGAGCAAAGGCAACATCGCCGGCAAAGCGCTGGCAGAAATGCTGAAAACGGCGCTGCGCACCAGCACCGCTTTCACGTTCGCTGAGCCCCGCATGTGCCGGATGCCCTCCCACATAGCATGAGTCATGTGGCTGGCGCGGATGGTTGTGCGGCCAGGCCGCCGCTGCCACTGATACAGAAAGTAGATGACACCGAAAAACGAAACCGCGTTCAGCAAAAATGCAATGCCCGATCCTGCCGCAGCGATTACCAGGCCACCGATGGCGGGGCCGATCGCGCGGGCCACATTGAATCCTGCTGAGTTCAGGGCCACGCCTGCCGCAAAATTTTTATGCGACACAGTTTCGGGCGTAATCGCTTGCCATGCCGGATCGTTCACCACCGCCCCGATGCCCATCAGCAGCGTGAACACCAGCAACAAAGCGGGCGTAACCTTCCCTGCGAGCGTCAACACGCCCAGTCCGGCGGCAGCCAGCACCATCCAAGTCTGCGTGAACATCAGCAGCTTGCGCCGATCCACTACATCGGCGATCGCGCCGGCGGGCAGTACCACCAGAAACACCGCAATGCTTCCCGCAGCCTGCACCAGTCCCACCATCAGCGGCGACATGGTGAGCGAGGTCATCAGCCAGGCCGCGCCGACATTCTGCATCCAGGTGCCGGTATAGCTGACGACGGCGGCAATCCAGAGCGTGCGAAATAGCGGTTCGTGCAAGGGACCGAGCACGCGGCCTCGCCGCGGTGGGACGATGGGCATCTCCGGCATGGAGCCGAGCTCCGACATCGCCTCAGCCCTCTCGGCGGATTGTAAGGCGGCGGATGCGGCGGGAAACTTCACAGCAAGGGGGAGGCTGCTTGAGGATTTCGGATTCCGCCATGCTCCGCTCGTGGCCATCGCCCATCAGACTTGCTCCAACCGGAAAGGTAACCCTGAGCGAAGAGGATTTCACGGGCAGCGTTCCGAGCGGCTTTGAATTCGTGACCAGTAGCGCGCGATTTTCGCCAATCATCCGGCAGGCTCGAGACCGGATGTCTCGACCGCAAAGGGCCACTCTCGCCGCCGCCAGGAACGCACGAAGTAAATAACAAGGCCGACCACGACAATCACCAGCGCGTAGCGAATCTCGCGGAAGAAATTTCTTCGTGACAGCAGAATGAAAACGAAACCCGCAATCGCCAGCAAAGCAGGCAAGGGATAAAGCCACATGCGAAACGGACGCGGCATGTCAGGCCGGCGTTTGCGCAAAACCATCACCCCTACCGCCTGCACAATGAACTGCAACAGAATCCGGATCACTACCAGCGCGGCGATGATGTCAGCCAGTCGCAAAAAACAAAACAGCATGGCTACAAAGCCGAGAGCCAGCAGCGAGACCGTGGGCACACGATATTGCGGGTGCAGCCTGGCGAAGGCGCGGAAGTAATTACCGTCCAGCGCCGCCGCATAAGGTACACGCGAATAGCCGAGCAGCAAGGAGAAAACCGATGCGAACGCCGTCCACATAATCAGCCCGGCGGCGAGCCGGCCTGCCCAGCTGCCGTAAATCCGCTGCATGAAGACGGAGATGATGTAGTTGTTCTGCTCGCCGGAGTGCTGGGCCAGTTCCCGCCACGGCACCACGCCGAGCACGGCAATGTTCATCACGATATAAATCACAGCGACCACGACAATGGAGATGATGAGTGCTCGCGGAATCGTGCGGCCGGGATCCTTCACTTCCCCGCCGAGAAAGCAAACGTTGTAGTAGCCCCAGTAATCGTAGGTTGCGATGAGCATGGCCGCGCCCATGCCGGTGAAGAATGCGGGCGAGAGGGTGAACGCGCCCGGCGGAAAGTCGAAGGCGCGTGCTGCACTGAAATGTGTCAGGCCAGCGACGATCACCCATCCGACCGCCAGCGCTACTCCAACCCAAAGCAACTCGGCGAGTTTGCCGATCACGGTGATCCGCCGATAAAGCAGGAACATCACCAGAGCACAGGTCGCCATGGCAACGAATGTCGCTGGCATCACCAGCACACTCACGTCGAGCGCGCCGATCAGCGGAATGCCCAAGTGTAGGTTATGGGTGAGGAGATTGTGCTCGAGGCTGGGCCAGATGTATCCCGCGTAATGTGCGAGGCCGATGCAGCCCGAAGCAATGGACAGCGGCGCGCTGAACGATAGCTGCCAGATGAAGAGGAACGACAGCAGCCGTCCCAGCGACTTCGGTCCGTAGATTTCTTTCAGGTAGCGATAGGAACCGCCCGCCTCGGGCATGGCTGCGCCCAATTCAGCCCACACCAGCCCGTCGCAGAGTGCGAAAACGGCTCCTAGAATCCAGCCGAGCATCGCCTGCGGCCCACCCGCGGCGGCAATCATGAGCGGCAGGGTGATGAACGGACCCACGCCGATCATGTCGATCATGTTCAGCGTGGTGGCGCTGGCAAGACCGACTCCGCGGATCAGTTCCGGCCGCTCGGCCGAACTATTTTGGCTCATGTCCAACGCTCAGCAGATTCACATACAGGCGAATGGCCCCAGGAACGCCGAACGGCAGTTGTCGGAAGAAAGCATATCCGGTGTAGATGTAATAGCCCTTACCATACTGAGCCAGCAGCAAGCCGCCCTTTTGCGGCGACTCTCCCGGATCATTCGACGCCAGCAGCGGCGTGAAATGCTGGTCCCAGGAATCCATGAAGTACAGGCCGCGCTCCTGCACCCAGCCGTCGAAATCCTTGGCCGTGATTGAATTGGGATAGTGAAAGACGGCATTTTGCGGATCGAGCACGGTCACCGGCGCCTGCTCAATGGTCACGCGCTCGCGGCTCAGGCTGGCGGGATAAGGAGTGTAATGCCCAGCATTGAAATCGGCCGGCGAGGTGTTGTATTGCACCAGCAGCGTTCCACCGTTCTTCACGTAATCCAGCAGCCGCTGGTTATTTTTGGCGACGTCTTCGCGCGTGTCATAAGCGCGAATGCCGAGCACGATAGTTCCGTAGCGGCTGAGATCACCATGCGCGACATCATCCGCGGACAGTACCGTGACATCGAGGCCGAGTTGCCGCAGCACCGTTGGAATGTCGTCGCCCGCGCCCATGATGTAGCCGATCTTCAGATCCGGCGGGACCTTCACCGAAACGATGCTGGCGCGCTGCAACGCGGGCTGGTAATAGAAGAAGCCGCCGAGGTCGGGTCGCGCGACCAGGCTGTAGCCCTCGCCGTAGTTGCGGCTTCCGGCCTCAAGCACAGCCTTCACGCGGTAGCGGCCTTCCTTGGCTCCATCGGGCAGTTCCTTGAACTCCGCGGACTGCTGCCCTGATTCGGTGAAGCTGACCCGGGCCGACTCCGGCTCGACCTTCCACTGTTGCGGAACTTCGGGACGCACCGCGCCGTTTTCGCGATCGGCCGTAGTGCGGACAACCACACTCAATTTCGCGGACGGATCAGGGCCCGCTGGAATGACCTGCGTAGTCGGGGACGTCTCTACCGAGAACGGAGGCACGACCGCCAGCGGCATCGACCACTGGTCGCCCTTTGGATCGTGCATCGGGGTGCGCGCCACGCTACGGATTTCGCCTTCCTGTCCAGCGATGCTGTAAATCACATCCGCCGACACGGGGGGCGGCGGCAATGCCAGCGTCACGTACTGCGGATTGTCGATTTTGTAGATGGCGTCGGTCTCTGGATCGTCGCGATGGAAATAGGCCTTGGTGGGCTGCGCATCGATGGGCGGCGTCACCCGGAAGGTCAGCGCGCAGCCATCGCCCGGCGCCAGCGCTTTCGGGACCTTGTCCATGAACAGTTCGGACTTCCAGCCGGTGGGAACGTCAAGCCGGAACTGCTTCAATTCCATCTGCGCGGCGCTGCCGTTATGCAGCTTGGCCATCAGCAGGAAAGGCTTGCCGGCCGTTATGACGGCGGCCAACACATCGCCCTCGCCGGTCGAGAAGGTTGAGGCCATGGGACGACCGTCCGGAGTTCCCGGCCCCACGCCGAGATTAACGCCGAAAGCCAGGTTGGCAGCGTCCGCAAACTGCTCCTGCTTGGTGTGCAGGTCTGCCAGAAGATCGGCCTTTTCGGCCCCAGTCAGGCTGGACTGAACAATCTTACTGGTAAGATCATTGGTCAATTTCAGTCCCTGGAGCAGAAACTTGCCCGCGGCCTGGGGATCTTTCTCGACCGCCGCGGTCGCCTCGTCCACGGTCTTGGCGATTGCCACAAGCTGTGAACGCAGGCCGGGCACCTTGGCTTCATCGGCTCCTAAACGCGCGGCCAGTCCCGGCAACGATGTGTCGATGCCATCGAAGAAGTTGGTTTCATGCGCGCTGGCTGCGGGCGGGTTCGGCATAGCGGAATCGATTAGCTTGTAGTAGCTGAAGCGTTGGCCTTCGGGCGCCGTCCACGCGCCTGCTCCCTGCGAAAGCTGGTGCCGCAAGCCCTTCCAGCCAAACTGCACGTAGGTCTCGCCTAATAGCGGATCGAGTTGCGAGGTCTCCAGCTTTACCGTCCAATCTTCGTTGGCGCGAACGTTATCCATATACAGCTTTTTGGCCTGCCACGGCTGCAAGCCTTCGCGGATCTGATCAGGAAAGCGCGTAGGATCAGCTGCTGCACGAAATGCTTCGCGGGTTAGAATCCCTGAGGCCTGATGATTTCCGTGGCCGTCACGCGGACTCCCTTGGAAGCGGGTGCAGATGACGTCCGGGCGAAACGTGCGAATGACCCGCACCATGTCGCCAAGGGCAATGTCGTGCCCGCCCCACTTTTCGAACGTCTCGTCCGCCGTCTTGGAGAAACCGAAATCCGCCACGCGGGTGAATCGCTGCTCAACGCCGTAATAGCGATCGGCTGCCAGCAACTCCAGCGTGCGAATGATGCCTAGCTCGTCGAACAGATTGCTGCCGACCTTGTTCTGACCGCCTTCGCCGCGATTCAGCGTGAGTTGTAATACGCTCGCGCCCTGGCCGCGGGATTCCAGCGTCAGCATGCCACCGTCCTCATCGTCAGGGTGGGCCACCGTGTGCATCAGCCGTGCGGTGGTGTGCAGGCGGCGAAGCATCAGCTTGAGACCGGTGGTTCCGGTATCGACGGCAAGAGGCTTGGTGTCGATCCAGGGAGATGGAACTTGCGCCGGCGCTGTAACAGTAAGCAGCGCCACCAACAGGCACAGGCTGGCGGTGATGCCGGACCGCAAAGTCCGGGAGGGGGTGCGGTTAGAAAAGACCATTGGTTCTCAGGAACGAATTAAGCATCGCGATCAATCTTTACAGAGTACACGGAGGAGAAGCGATATTACTCGCTATTCGCTATTCGCTATTCGCTATTCGCTATTCGCTATTCGCTATTCGCTATTCGCTATTCGCTATTCGCTATTCGCTATTCGCTTCGAAAGCTACAGACAACTCAGTCGTCGTCAACAGAATATTTTTGGCCTCTGCACCAGATCAGTATTGCCGTCGTCTCCTTCGAATAGTTTTCCACCGCGCCTTAGCGAAAAGCGAACAGCGAACAGCGGCCTCCCTCACACGTACGTCTCGTGTTCGTAACACCACATCCAGCTGCCGGACTTGAACGCCTGCATCACCGGATGGCCGGTTTCCTTGAAGTGCTCATTGGCGTGTTGGCCGGGGGATGAATCGCAACATCCCACGTGGCCGCAAATCAGGCATTTGCGTAGCTGCACCCAGCGCTGGCCGGTTGCCAGACACTTGGTGCAGCCATCATCGCTGGGCAGGACATCGGGATTTGCCACTTTGACGTGTTCGCAACTCGGCATCGGACGCTCCCTTAGGAATAAATACGTTGGATGTCAGGCGTTGCGCGATGGATTCCGGCCAACCGACTGTGGTCATGGGTCACACCACCATCGTCAGCGCTTGTCTATAATGAGTTTTCGCGACGAGTCCAGCTTTCGGACGGCGTTTTCCGCCGCACAATCCACTCTCGCGACGGATTATTCATGATTCAAACCCTTTTCGGCAGTATTGAAGAAAAACCCAGTTTTCTGAAACGCATGAAGGAGGCGGTCACGCGCACGCGTGAGAGCCTCAGCGAGCGCATTGAAGAGGTTGTCGCTTTTCGCAAGGAAATCGACCGCCAGACGCTTGACGATCTTGAAGCTACGCTGATTTCCGCCGACCTTGGCACTGCCACCACCTCGACCATCTTGCAAGCCCTGCGCGAGAAGGTGGATCGCAAGCAGGTGGAGAACGTCGACGAACTCAAGCGCGTTCTGAAGGAAGAGCTGCTGTCGATTCTGAACGCCGCCGAGCAGCGACCGCTACAGAAAGTCGACGGCGAACCCGAGGTCATCCTGGTGGTCGGCGTAAACGGCACCGGCAAAACTACCTCAATCGGCAAGCTGACGCACCTGTTGCGTGGACAAGGCAAAACCGTTCTGCTGGCCGCCGCCGATACGTTCCGCGCTGCCGCCATCGAGCAACTGGAAGTCTGGGGCGACCGCACCGGAACCGAGGTCATCAAGAACAAGCCGGGCGGTGATCCGGCTGCCGTTTTATTCGACGCATTGCAAGCAGCGAAAGCGCGCCGCACTGACTACGTCATCGTTGACACAGCCGGACGTCTGCATACCAAGACCAGCTTGATGGCTGAGTTGGAAAAAATGCGGCGCACCGCGCAGCGCTTCAGCGCTACTGCTCCGCACGAAACGCTTCTGGTCATGGACGCTACCACCGGCCAGAACGGACTACAGCAGGCGCGCCTTTTCACGCAATCCGCAGGCGTCACGGGGATCGTGCTCACCAAACTGGACGGAACCGCCAAGGGCGGCGTCGTGGTCGCGATCTGCAAAGAATTGGGCTTGCCGGTGCGTTACGTGGGCGTCGGCGAAAAAATCGGCGACCTTCTGCCCTTCAATCCACAAGATTTTGTGAACTCGCTATTCGACTGATGAACATCTCCGCAACTGACGAGCAGTTCATGCAGCAGGCGCTGGATCTCGCCCGGCAAGGCATCGCGCTGGCTTCTCCGAACCCGTGCGTCGGCGCTGTGCTGGTCTCATCCGACGGCAAGGTTGTTGGGCGCGGCACTCACCTGTACGAGAATCGCAAACATGCCGAAGTGGTGGCCATCGAGGAAGCGGGTTCACGCGCGCGGGGAACCACGCTATACGTCACGCTCGAGCCTTGCTCCCACACCGGTCGCACCGGACCATGCACGGATGCAGTGATCGCAGCGGGAGTCAAGCGTGTGGTCGCCGCCATGCGCGATCCGAATCCGCGCGAAGGCGGACGCGGTCTGGCAAAGTTGCGGGAAGCCGGAATCGAAGTGCAGGACGGCGTTCTCGAAACGGAAGCCAAGAAGCTGAACGAGGCCTTCGCCAAGTATATTCGCTACCGGATTCCGTTTGTCACGCTTAAGACGGCGATGACGTTGGATGGAAAGATTGCGCCACCTCCCGACGACAGTCCTATCGGCACTGGATTGGGTTCGCTGACCCCAAGCGGCGGCTGGATTACCAGCGAGGCCGCGCGCACCCACGTGCACGAGATGCGCCACGCCAACGATGCCATCATGGTCGGCGTGGGCACGGTGATCGCGGACGATCCGCTGCTTACTGATCGCACCGGGCTTCCCCGTCGCCGCCCGCTGCTGCGCGTGATTCTCGATTCGAGGCTGCGCTTGCCACTGGAGTCGCGAGTAGTGAAGACGACGCACCAGGACCTCATCGTGTTCTGTTGCTTTGCGGAAGAAAACAAGCGCAGAGAGCTGGAAGCGAGGGGCGTTATCGTGGAACAGGTGCCGATGCGGCGTTCTGCGGAGGACGGCACCATCGTCTTTCCCAGTGGCGCTCCCACTTTGGATGGCCGCCCCGATCTTGACCGCGTGTTGGTCAAACTAGGCGAACGGCAAATCACCAGCCTCATCATCGAGGGCGGCGCCATGGTGAATTGGGCAGCGCTTTCGGAAGCCATTGTCGACAAGATTTTCTTTTATTATGCCCCCAAGATCCTGTCAGGAACCGGATCGATTCCCTTCGCGCTGGGCGCCGGATATCGCCGCATCAGCGAAGCCGCCACGGTCCAGTCGCTCACGCTGCATCGCTTTGGCGAAGATTTCGCGGTCGAGGGTTACCTGCGCGATCCGTATCAGGAAGAGATTCGGCTGGTATCGTGGCAGCCGGAGGGAGAAAAGTAGCTGTCAGTTGTTGGTTGTTGGTATCGGCTGCCTTGGTAAAGCGGCGCTTCAGCGCCGCGTATAAGCTGCTGTAAATGCAAAGGGCTTTAGCCCCTGAACCGAGGTTGCAGGCCTGGTTTGGAGCTTCCTCAACTCTTGGCGCTTAGCTTTTAGTAATTGGGATTTGGCGTCATGTCTGAAGCAATGGAAGGTTCGGATTACTAAGAGCTAAAGGCTAAAAGCTTAGAGCCACGTGATTTAGCTGAAGACTGAAAAGCTGACAGCTGATAGCCGACAGCTCGATTTTCTAACGCACTACCTGAGGTCATCATCATGTTTACTGGACTTGTTGAAGAAGTTGGAACCATTGCCAGCATCGTCGAGCGAGGCGGCAATCATCGCATCACCATCAACGCTCCTAACACGGCAAAAGAGCTGAAGGAAGGCAACAGCATCGCAGTCAGCGGCGTTTGCCTCACGGCTCTCGACATTAAGCCGACGTCGTTCTGCGCCGACTTGGCCGCGGAAACCTGGTCACGCACATCGCTGTCGCGCATCACGGATGGCGCACAGGTCAATCTTGAGCTGCCGCTCAAGGCTGACGGGCGCATGGGCGGCCACATGGTGCAAGGACACGTGGACGGCGTCGCGCGCTTTGTCGCACTCGAGCCCATTGCGAGTGCCGACGATTTCTGGCTGCTCCTCGATATCCCCGAAGAGTTGGAGAAGTACGTGGTGTTCAAGGGATCGATCGCAATCGAGGGCATCAGCCTGACGGTGGCGAAGCTGGAAGGCCTGCGGCTGACCATCGCCATCATCCCGCACACGGTGAAGATGACGAATCTGGCGTCGTTGAAACCCGGCGACCCGGTGAACATTGAGACCGACATTGTGGCCAAGTATCTGGAGAAGTGGGTAAGCCGCGACCGGGGAACCGGTTCGCTTACGGTGGATCGGCTGGTCGCGCAAGGTTTCTAGGGAAACTCTGATTAACCGTGCGAGCTGAAGCCCTCTGCCATTTTCGATAGCTGAGACGCGGCGCTTAAGCGCCGCTCTACCAGCCGTCTCCATCTCCATCGAAGCCACGACTTGCCCGGAGTTTCCCCAAAAGAACCTCTCCGTGGGCCCCGTGGCCTCCGTGGTGAATCGCCCTTACGGCGCTTCCGCCGCTTCGAACAGCGGGCGATGGCGTGGCCGCTGCGCGCCGAAGTAGTGCTCAAAGTCCATCGAGTCGAGTTCCAGAAACTCTTGCACGATAGGCTCCTTCGACTTGGCCATCTCTTCGAAGGTTCCGAAGAAGATAGCTTTCGCCTCGTGCAGAAACAGCAGCCGATCTGCGAGCTTCTTCGCTAATGCCATATCGTGGGTGACCACGATGCTGGTCAACTTCAACTGCTTTTTAAGCTTCTTGATCAGGTCGCCCAGCAGGTGAGCCATCAGGGGATCGACCATGGTCGTCGGCTCGTCGTAAAGCACGGCGTCCGGCTGCGCCGCTAATGCGCGCGCGATGGCTACGGAGCGTTTCATACCGGTCGACAAGTCTGAGGGCAGCAGGTCGCGAAACTCGCGCACACCCACCATGTCCAGCAGTCCATCGATAATCTGGTAGATCTGCTCTTCCTGCAAGCCGCCGCGTTCGCGCAGCGGGAATGCCACATTCTCGCCCACGGTCAGCGAATCAAAGAGCGCGCCGTTCTGAAAGACCATGGTCACTTTCTTGCGAATGCGTTCCATGTCTTCCTCGCCATAGTCGGTGATGTCCTCGTAGGCGACCCAAATCCGTCCGCTATCCGGCTTGAGGAAGCCCATGATCTCGTGCAGCGAAACCGACTTGCCAACACCGCTGCGCCCCAGGATGCAGACCGTCTCGCCGGGCATGACATCGAAGCTGACGCCATTCAGCACCACATTGCTGCCGAAGGCCTTATGGACATTCTGGAACTCGATGTACGGCTTGCGCTCATGCATAGGCTCTTTGTCGCTCGGCTCCATGACTACCACTTGCACACGCGCAAGCTCTTCAAATTCCTGCACGGTATTGACGTTCTTAAAAACTTCAATCGACAGGCCAGCCGCAACGATCTCCTGCTCCCTGACGTAGCGCGTAGGAACCTGACTAAACAAGCGGCCAATTTTAAACTCAGCGCTGCGGAGAGCCTCCTCCACCGCCGGAAGCACCCCTCGGCGATAGACGGCGCACAGCGGCTGAGGGCCGCCCAGCGCATCCGGAACAACGATCAGCTCTTCGGCGGCACTCGCCTGGGCCACAAACCATTGCAGAAAAGCGGCCGTCATCAGCGGCATGTCAACCGACAGCATCAGGTTGATGTCGGTCTGGGTCGCGTTCAGTCCGGCGTGAATACCGGCCAGCGGCCCGCACTCCGGATAGACATCTTCCACAACCTCGCCAAAAGCACCGTACTTCTCTTTCTGCCCGGCGATGACCGTGCGGCTTGCAACCGCGGCTGAAGTCTTCAGCGCGCGAGTCAACAGCGTCTCGCCGCCGTACGATAGGAGGGCCTTGTCCGAGCCCATCCGTGAGCTGCGGCCGCCCGCCAGCACGAAAGCAGTTACGCCTTCCACGCCGGACATCATAACGCAGAATCGGGAGTCGCCGGTCGCTTTTCGCGTTTCGCTTTTTGGCTCTTCGCTTTTGGCTTTTAGCTCTTAGCCTTTAGCTCTTAGGGAAACCTAATCTGGCGCAGGATATTTTCCGCTGCGAATCTACTCCTCAAGATCCGAATGCCAATGTCCACGAGCGAAGAACGAGTGGTTAATGCGGCGCCCCTGTCCAGGGCTGAAGCCCCGCCCCATTTACAGCGGCTTGGACGCGGCGCTGAAGCGCCGCTCTACCGGGTACGGACTTGTGCAAATTTCCCTACGAGCGTAAGGCCGTAAGCGAACAGCGAAGAGCGAAACGCGGCCGTTCTACGCGTGGGCGGGCTTGAACGTACTCGTCTTGGGGATGCAGCCGTTGATCTCGATGGCTACGATGCGGCCGGCGTGGTCCAGCTCAAGCGTGGCAGGAGCATTGAAAACTGCATCGCCGTTGAGGCCGGGCAATGCGATAAAGACGCGATTCTCGACGCACAGTGCAGTCGGGTCGCGCTTCAGATAAGACAGTGCGTGGTCGTTGCGGCACATCTTGGGCAGCATGAAGCTCAGGTCGGCGACGTCGCCGGTCTCAGAGACGGATACCGCCGCCTCGATCGAGATCCGTGATTTCACCTCGTCGCCTTCCACCTCGACTTCCGGCTTAAAGCAAATGTAGTACTCGAAACCGGACTCGGGGTCGAACGGGCTGCGATCTACCTGGAATGCCATGGGCGCACCTCCAATGCGCTGCGGCTTGCTTGGGATGGATACTAAATCAACACCATTGCGCACGCAAAGCACCAAAGCGCCAGTGCTGCTGCTCCTGTCCCACACTGTACGAATCAGTTTACGGGCCCGCGGGTTTTCTCTCCAGGTTTATCGCAACTTTCAGCCCGAGAGTGCCGCTCTGGTATATTGCGGAGATAGCTTTTTCACTAAAGCATGCCAATCTTCTCGCCCACGGAGTTTGCGAAAGAGCAGGTGCAGGCGGTGCAGGATTATGCCCTGCTGGCCGGCCGCTCGCTCAGCAACGTTTTATCCAAGCCCCGCTATTTTGCCGACACCATCATGCAGGCCGACCTGATCGGCGTGGGTTCGCTGCCGATCGTGGTGTTGACCGGCTTCTTCACCGGCGCGGTGCTGGCGCTCCAGACCTCCAGTACTTTGCAGCAATTCGGCTCCCTATCGCTGACCGGCAAGCTGGTATCGCTCTCCATGGTGCGGGAACTCGGGCCGGTGCTGACTGGACTGATGGTCGCCGGGCGCAATTCCAGCGGCATGGCCAGCGAACTCGGCTCCATGAAAGTGACCGAGCAGATCGACGCCATGCGGGCCATGGGGGTTGATCCCTCCAAAAAGCTGGTTACGCCGCGCGTCATCTCCAGTTCGGTCATGCTGTTCTTCCTGAGCATCATCTCCGACCTGGTAGGCCTGACCGGCGGCTTCGTCATCTCGTACCTGCTCCTCGGCCTTGATCCGAACCAATACTGGACCACCGCCTACCAGGCGCTGCGCTTCGGCGATGTGCTGATGGGCTTGACCAAGCCAGTGCTGTTCGGCTTCATCATCGCCACTATCGGTTGTTACTACGGCTTGTCGGCCAAGGGCGGCACCCAGGGCGTCGGCCGTGCCACCACGCAGGCTGTGGTGGCTGCGTCTGTGCTCATCCTGGTCAGCGATTTCTTCGCCACCCGTCTGCTGATGGGCTTCTTCCAGTACTGACGATGACCATCCTCTCGCCACCACTGCCGCAGCGCGAAGCTTCGACCTCCCAGGCTGGACAGCCGGTCATGCGCTTTGAGGACGTCTCGATTGCCTTCGATCATCCGGTACTGAATGGGATTTCCTTTCAGCTTCCCCGTGGCGAAACCAAAATTCTGATGGGCGTTGCCGGCACCGGCAAGACCCTCATCCTGAAACTTGCGCTCGGGCTTCTGCGCCCGGACTCTGGCCGCATCATCGTTCTGGACGAAGAGATTACACAGATGCGCGAGCAAGAGTTATTCGCTTTGCGCCGCAAGATCGGTATGGTGTTCCAGGAAAGCGCGCTGTTCGACTCTCTCACCGTGGAAGAGAACGTCGCTTATCGGCTGATCGAGGAGACAGGAAGAGTTACGGACGAGATCCACAATCGCGTGCTCGAGGCCTTACGCTTTGTGGAGCTGGAACACACAGTGAATTTGTTTCCTTCTGAGCTTTCGGGAGGCATGCGGCGCCGCGTAGCGATCGCCCGAGCCATCATTACCCAACCGGAGGTTCTGCTGTACGACTCGCCCACCGGGGGACTCGATCCGGTCACCTCGAACACCATCATCGAACTGGTGGTGAAGCAAAGGGACGTTTATCAGACGAGTTCGCTGCTGGTGACCCACCGCTTGCAGGACGCGTTCACCATGGCCAGCCATTACTTCGATCGCGAGCAGAATAAGATGGTGCCCGTCCACGACGGCAGTTCGCGTGACCTGCACACTACGTTCCTGATCCTGCGCGACGAAAAGATTATTTTTGAAGGGACCGCTGCCGAACTGCTGCGTTGCAACGATCCCTATATCCGCGAATATTTGAGCTAGCTCTGCTTTAGCTGCGGCAGCGCGCTGCTGCGCCATCGCCGCCCGGCGGGCCATCACGCCCTTCACCCGCTCTTTGCCCTCCGGGACTTCCCTCGACCACCTTTTGCACGTTCTTGAAGAAGTCTGGAATGTTCGCCTTCTTCCGGAAGTCGTCGAGAAAGGGATGAATGATGGAATATATGAAGTACATTTCGCCTAACGTGTCGAAGGCCAGCGATTCATTCAGCGTGCCGTGGACAATAAGAGACGCCACCATCTCCCAATAGCCAAATACCTGGCGAACGTAAGCATTTTCCTTGGAGCCGAAGGCGAACAAGACTTCCATCAAATCGTCCGCTGAGTTTGGAGACAGCATCGCCACATAATTTCGCGCTTCACGCATAACGGATTCGCGACGAAGATCGTACAGTTTCAGAATAAGTTCGGCGTCCTGTGCAGTAGCTTGTGAATTGCTCATGAATCCTCCGAGAAATTTCGAGACGTGAGATTGAGAAAAGCCGCCATTACGACGGCTTTGTTGGATATATCAGCGGAAGTCGAACCTTTGCCTCCGGCTGGATCGTGACTTTGCGAGCGTGCCTGAACCGCGACTTACTTAGTAGCTGGAGCCGGCATATTGGAAAACGCCTCTTTCGCGCGACGCTCCATCTCTTCCGGAGTCAACGTCTTCGATGTGTTGCCCCAAGGCCCAGCGGAACCCGAAGGGATCGGTAATCTGGCCGTAGCGATCGCCCCAGAACTGATCGCCCAAGGGCATGTTGACGGTTGCGCCAGCCTTCACTGCCTGGTTGAAGAGGCCATCGACATCTTCCGAGACGTAGAGATTCAGTACTACCGGGCTGCCGCCCAGCGCCTTGGCCGAGGGGCACCCCATGCCCGGAAATTCATCAGCCAGCATCAGCCGCGCGCCTCCAATGTTCAGCTCGGCATGCATCACCTTGCCGTCGGGCGTCTTGTGAACTCCCAAAACCTCAGCACCAAAAGCGTCCTTGTAGAAGTCGAGGGCTTTTGCCGCGTCGCTCGCGACCAGATGGGCAATAATCGTCCCACCTTTCGGTTGTCCTGCCATAGATTCACCCCATTTCGTAGGAATGCCCGGCGGGTGGCCGGGCTATCTGGATTGACGATGCACCTATTATGCTACCGCCTCAGGCTTTATTTCACGCGAGTAGTCACATTTAACCGTGCTTTCATCCGCCGTCTTCTTCTTCCCGCGGCGCTTCGGTTCCTCGCTGCTGTCGGCCTCGACACGCTTGTTGTTGGGACAAGTGAGGAAAGTACCTGACTTCAAGGTTTTCTCGATCAGGTAGGGGCTGCCGCACTCCGGACACGGCTCATCTACCGGCTTGTAAGCCGAGGTGAACTTGCACTTGGGATAATTTGAGCAGCCATAAAACAGGTTGCCGCGGCGTGCCTTCTTCTCTGCCAGATCGCCCGTCTTGCAATCCGGACACTTCACGCCAATGTAGTTCTGTTTCACCCACTTGCATTCGGGATAGCCGCTACAGGAGATGAACTCGCCGAAGCGCCCATGACGCAGTAGCAGGTTGCGGCCGCATTCCGGGCACTTCTCGTCCAGCGGGATGTCTGGCACCTTCTTCGCCTGGTCGAGCCGGCGCGTGGTCTTGCAGTCCGGATAGCCGGTGCAGGCCATGAACTGACCGAACCGTCCGCGCTTCAGCACCATGGGACGACCGCAGTTCTCGCAATACTCTTCCTGGGTCGTCTCCTGCACATCGGCCGAATCCAGATCCGGCAAGTCGATGGGATTTTCCTTGGTGAAAGTACAGCTCTCCGGATTGGTCTTGTCGTACGAGCTGCAAGCGTAGAACGAACCGTGCTTACCCCACTTGATGACCAGCGGCGAGCCGCAGCGCTCGCACTTCTCGTCGGTGGCCTTCTCCATCCGCTTCACGTTCTCCATATGCTTTTCGGCATATTGGAGTTCTTTGGCGAACTTCTTGTAGAAGCCCTTCAGCGCGTCTGTCCAGGTCTCCTTGCCATCTTCGATTTCGTCCAACTCTTCTTCCAGACGGGCGGTGTACTGCGGATCGAAGATGTCCTTGAAGTTCTCGACCAGCAGGTCCGTCACCACGAAGCCAATCTCCGTGGGGATGAACTTGCCGCCGATTTTCTGGACGTACTGTCGCTCCTGAATAGTGCTAATGATGGCAGAGTACGTGGACGGGCGCCCGATGCCCCGTTCTTCGAGCTCTTTCACCAGCGAGGCTTCGTTGAAGCGCGGCGGCGGCTCGGTGAAATGCTGTTCCGGCTTGAGTTCCTTCAGCGTCAGCTTCTGCCCGGCGACCAGCAACGGCAGCTTGTGCTTGAGCGCCTCATCTTCCTCGTCCTTGGAATCCTTCGATTCCTCGTACACCTTGAGGAAGCCTTCGAACTTGAGCACAGAGCCGGTCACGCGCAAGCGATACGTCGTGCCGCCGTTTGTCGCGTCAATGTCGACCGTGGTCTGATCGAAGATTGCAGGGTTCATCTGCGAAGCGACAAACCGCTGCCAGATGAGCTTGTAAACCTTGAACTCATCTTCCTGGAGAAATTGCTTAACCTCGTCCGGATGACGCGCCACCGACGTTGGACGAATCGCCTCGTGCGCTTCCTGCGCGGCCTTCTTCGATTTATAGGTGTTGGGCGACTCCGGAAGGAACTCTTGGCCGAAATCCTTCCCGATCAGCTCGCGCACTTCCGCTAGGGCATCATTCGATACCTGTGGCGAGTCGGTACGCATATAAGTAATGAGTCCGACAGTTCCCTCTTCGCCGCCTAGATCGATGCCCTCATACAGGCGCTGGGCAATCATCATGGCGCGCTTCACACTAAACCGCAGCTTGCGTGAGGCATCCTGCTGGAACTTGCTGGTGGTGAACGGCGCAGCGGGACTGCGGCGGCGCTCCGTTAGTTTCGACTGAACGCACACTCCAGGCAGCTTGCTCCAGCGCAGCCCGGATCTTCTCGGCTTCTTCGGCGTTGGGGACCGGCGTCTTTTCGTCGCCAATGCCGACAAACCGCGCGTCAAATGCCGGCGGCTTCTGACCCTGAAGATGCGCGTCGATAGTCCAGTATTCGACCTTGTCGAACGCTTTGATCTCGCGTTCGCGCTCGACGATCAGCCGTAACGCGACCGTCTGCACACGACCAGCGGAGAGACCGCGGCGAACCTTGTCCCAAAGCAGCGGAGAAATCTGATAGCCGACCAGCCGGTCAAGCACACGGCGGGTCTGCTGGGCGTCCACCAGGTTGACATTAATGTCGCGGGGATGCAGAAAGGCTTCCTGGACGGCGCGCTTGGTGATCTCATTAAAGGTCACGCGGCGAATGATGACGTTGCTCTTCTTGCTGTTCTTCTTCCCGTCGACCCGGTCGCCGCCGAGTTCTTCGGCCAAGTGAGCCGCAATGGCCTCACCTTCACGGTCGGGATCGGGCGCCAGGTAGATGGCGTTCGCCGTCTTCGCCAACTTCTTCAGCTTGGCGACAACCTTCTCTTTGCCGGGGATAACGACGTACTCGGTGGAGAAGTCGTTGTCCAGATCGACGCCGAGAGACTTCTTCGGCAAGTCTTTAATATGTCCGAGCGAGGCTTCGACCTCGTATCCGGAACCTAGATATTTTTGGATCGTCTTCGCTTTTGCGGGCGATTCGACGATGACTAAACCTTTTGCCAATGTACCCTCAATTTTGCGGATTACGTTTATGAAGCTAGCACGGTTTCGCCGCAGGGCGAAACTGAGGCGCTCTTCGCTATTCGCTTTTCGCTCTTCGCCAAAATGCGAAAATCGGTCGATCGATGCCGGAAAATGCCGATATTTCAATCAACTCATCGGCACCTGAGACGGCCAAAATCGGGCGTTAAACACGATCACCGACCAACGGGCCGGTCACCAGATATTGCCTTAACGCCTGTGCCCCGAAGTTTCTGCAGAAAAGCGGTTAGCATCTGCCTGACGCTTGTCAGTTCCTTCAAAAGACTTCTGTGTTCGTGAGCACTGAGCATTTCCAGGTCTTTAGCCAGCCTCAGATGATTTTGTAACTCACTGGCCGAGCCGCTGGCGATTTGAGTGAACCTGGCCAACTCCACGTCTCCCCAACGTCCGCATCCTTCGGCCAAGTTAGCGCCGATTGAACCGCTCGCCCTTCGGATTTGACTCGTCAAGCCAAAAGTTTCAGATCGCGGAAACTTCACGGTTGCTCGATACACGTTGATCGTCAGGGTATGAGCCCTCCGCCAAACCTCCAAATCCTCGTAGTTTCTCAAACCACCTTCTCCTTTTTGCGGTGGCGAAGAGCGAAAGGCGAAGAGCGAACAGCGTCCCTCCGCTGCGGCCGCCTCACATCGCCTTCACGTAGTACTTCCCGGGCAGCTGCCGGATGCGGCCATTTAGCTCCAGCTCAAACAGGGCAGTAAAGATCTCAGAGGACGACAGGTGCGAGCCGAGCCGCTCCATGACCTGATCGATGTGGGTTGACTCGTCAGATCGCAACAGTGCCAACACCCTTTTTTCCTGGGGTGGGAGTTCTGCTCCCTGAAACAAGGATGCTGTAGCAGCCTCCTCCGATGCAGGCTGCTCCGGCGGGGTCAGCGCCAAACGCACGTCGGCAGGCAACGCCTCCCACACATCTTCCCACGTCGCGACCAATGCAGCTCCCTGTTTTATCCACGTGTTAGGACCCCATGAGCCTTTGTTGGTTACGTTCCCGGGCACGGCGTAAACATCTCTTCCCTGCTCCAGGGCGCAGCGAGCGGTTACCCGGGTGCCGCTGTATTCTGCCGCCTCGATTACCAAAATGCCGATCGACATGCCGCTGATGATCCGATTGCGAATCGGAAAATTCTGCGGCGCCGGAAACGTGCCCAGAGGAAACTCGCTGAGAATTGCGCCGCCCGATGCCAGAATCTGCTCACTGAGCTTGCGATTCTCCTTCGGGTAAACCTCGTCGATGCCCGTTCCCCAGATCGCAACCGTAGGCCCGTGCGCGTTCAACGCTCCGCGATGGGCAGCTGTGTCCACGCCACGAGCCATCCCGCTGATGATCACGAGCCCGTGCGCCGCCAGATCGCAGGCCAGCCTCTCGGCCATGCCAATTCCATACGGCGTAGGATGCCGGGTGCCCACAATTGCGACGCCGGGTTGGTCGATGACCTCGGCATTTCCCTTCAGGTAAAGCACCAGGGGCGGGTCGTAGATCTCAAGCAGCCGCCGGGGAAACTCAGCATCTCCAGGGACGATGACGCTCGCCCCCATTTCGCGAACGTGATCGTGCTCCGTTGCCGCCAATTCCAGCGACTTACCCAGGGCAATGCTCTGGGCCGCCCCGGCGGGAAGGCCAGCCGCCTCCAACTCCGTCAGAGACGCTGTAAAGAGCCGCTCTATGCCTCCCAGACGCTCCACCAGCTTGCGGCCACGACCGGTGCCGACTCCGGGCGTCAGGGACAGGGCAAGCCACTGTAGTTTGCGTACAAGGGTGAAGTCTTCGGTCCGAATTGCCGCCTCAACGTTCATAGAAACCCCGCAGTCGTGTTCTGGGCACACGAAGCGGCAGGGTAACCTGCCGTGTCAAGATTATATACTTCACAAAAGTGCGCGGAGGGTATCTAATTGACCCCTAAGCCGCTTTTACCGTTGAAACTTCAGCGGCCAATATGGAGGAAACGAGTGACCATAGCCGCTGGCGTAATGTGTCCGGACGGAATCATATTGTGCGCCGATAGCCAAGAAACGTCCGGTCAGTACAAAATCCACAAGCCTAAACTTGTAGAACTCCCGTTGCTAGCCGGGGATGACCTAAAGGCCGTGATCGTGGCATCCGGAGACGGGCCCTTTATCGACATGATCGTAGAGCGTATCTCAGAAGCGCTCGATCTGGTGGACGACTACATCGCGCCTGCGCGCCAAGCCATCGAAACGGCGGTTAGAGATGCCTGCGGCGAGATTTGGCCCTTGTATACCACCCAAGCAGACAAGCCGTCTGCTTATCTGCTGATAGGGTTAAGAGCCATAGACGGACTAACACTTCTGGAGGTTCCTGTTCCAATCGTAAAAACGTCCGATTCCTGCGCCTTCATTGGCTGGGGATGCGAATCTGGCGAACTACAAAGCAAAGCAGCTTTCATTATCTAAGATGCCCGTGGCAGTGGCGGCACCGATGGCTGCTTATATTTTGGAAGTGGTTAAGGAAAACGTGGAGTATTGCGGCGGAGATACTCATCTCGCCATAATCCATTCTGCGTCAGGTGAGGTGGAGCACAAAACGCAAGAGTACATACGCACCTCCGCTAAGGGATACATGAGCACAGCGTGGGCGCTGGAGGCATTTATATTCCCTATGCTCGCAGTGGGGTCGTCCCCCGAAGGCAAGTCTCTCCTCTCGATGATTGCGGAATTAGGGGATCCCGCCGCAGATATGAACGAGAAGCTGGCTGCCGCTATGTCTCAGGTTCTCGAAAACAAGAAGGTCGCCCTAGCCCTGGACAAAGGACAACAGCAGACTCCACAGGCCGAGGCCGGAGCGCTTTCCCTCGCGGCGAATCCGTTTCCTGTGGCCCTTGTCATGATGAGAGAAGCGGAAAAAAAGTTTAACAGCCATGGATTTGTTAGTAGCGAGGTGCACGATGAATTCCAGAGAAGATACGTCAGAGCGTGGGAACTTGCAACCCAAGCAAATGCAGCTCTCGTTGGGAGGGACTTGGATGTGGCGAAAAAGCTGTTGAGAGAGTCGGTCGATTGCCTGATTCAGTCCGGTATCGCTATGCAAATGACTCCCGAAATATCCGACAAGGGCGATTAGTCAATTACTCAAGTCATGGTGTCGGGCGGTAACGACTTGTCGGACGCGGCGGAGTGTATCTCCGCAATTTGCTTGAGGAACTCTCGGCGAACGCTGCGGGCCGATATGTTCCATATTACGGCAGAAAGGCAGATGAAAATCAGGAACATATAGGTAACGATATTCATGACATCAATCCTGGTTACAGGGGCCTTCTTCAAGATTTCATGCTCGAACAGGAATACAAATATGGCTAAACCTAAAATGTTTCGCGCAAGTTTAAGGTTGTTCTTGCTGAATAGTTTTTTGACATTCTGCTTGGTAGTGGTGCTGGTAGCCGTTCTCTTGGCAACAGAGAAAAGTGCGGTGATTGTCAGTGTGATCGTCGTCGTAACAGCCGCAGTTATAACGATTGTAACCAGCTGCTTTTTATCCATAGCAAAAAGCCTTTTCCGAAGAATCAGGCCGCAGTCAATTGCTCAAACGTCAGCGGGTCGGCAGTAACCATATGCCTCAATGTGTCGATAAACAAGTCGGAACGATTGCGGCGGTCAAAGCGGAAGCTCATCTCATCCAGATAGGCTTGCAGGTGCTTGGCGCTCAGGCGATGCCACGTTCCGATGATGCCGCGTTTCAGCAGAGAGAAAGCAGATTCAACGGTGTTCGTGTGAATGTCGGTTCCGAGGCGCACATACTCTTTCGCGGAGTGGTTAACGGTTTCGTGCTTGGCTTTGCCAACGGCCTTGCGATACGGGCGGTATTCGTCGGTGATGATTACGTCAACATCTTCCGAGATGTTCTCGCGAATGTACTTTGCAAGAGTGCCGCTCTTGGCATCTTCGGCATGAAAGAACCGAACGTTGCCGCCGCGTTGACGAATGCCGACGACAACCTGCTTGTTGCTGTCCCCGAACCCGGCCTTCCGCAACGTGCCTTTCTGTTTGCCGCCCACGTAGGTTTCGTCCATCTCGACCGTACCGGAAAGCATGGGGCGATCCGCTTCGACCATTGCGCGCCGAATGCGATGGCACAGGTACCAAGCCGTTTTATAGCTGACTCCAATCGTCCGCTTCATCTGGTTAGCCGAAAACCCCTTCCGGGCCTCACAGAGCAAGTGTGTCGCAATAAACCACTGCAAGAGCGGCAGGTGGGAATCATGGAAGATCGTGCCAGCCGTCACAGAAAACTGGTAGTCACACGCCTTGCAGTACAGCAGCTTGCTGGAGAGCCGCGCCACTTCGTGGGTACGGCAGCGGATGCACTCAGGGCCAAGAGGCCAGCGCAACCGCTCCAGAAGCTCACGGCAGCGGTCATCAGAATCAAATGCAGAGGTAATGTCGAGGAGAGTCATTGTGCATACCCCAGATGAGAAGTCGAAAAAAGAGCAACTGAAGCGCGTTCCGACTCGTAAGCTACTTGCTTCGATAAAGCAGGATATTCGCAGGTCGCTACGTGCTTCAGCGCCACCGAAACCCAAGAAACCGAAGTAGTTAACTTAGCCATGAGAGGATTATGCCGCAATGGGTAACTTTTGTAAAGTATATAATCTTGTGCCGTGTG
Source organism: uncultured Acidobacteriaceae bacterium (assembly GCA_963769235.1). Taxonomy (GTDB): domain Bacteria; phylum Acidobacteriota; class Terriglobia; order Terriglobales; family Acidobacteriaceae; genus Bog-257. Next base: position 1,023,224 of record CAVYKW010000003.1, read on the forward strand.
GTTACCGTCAAGGACAGCGGTCACGCTGCGAAGTTAGACACGGCATTCACCACGAAGGCACGGAGGGCACGGAGACAAGGAATTCATAAATGCTGTTTTGTCTCGATCCGTGTCCTCAGTCAGCGAGGTTCTTGGCCGGCAGAGGCAAGGCCGCTCAAACTTTGGCCGAGATGAAGCGCAGGAAGAGTGGGTTTTCATTTTTTTTCCCTCCGTGCCCTTCGTGCCTACGTGGTGAATGCCCTTGGCCTGTCCGAGGCGGGGTTCCGCAGATTTGTTAGACTCGACTGTTCATGTCCGGCCTACGTATTTCTGCGATCTCCTTTCTCAACACAGCGCCCCTGATGTGGGATTTCGAGCAAGGAGATGCCGCGCGCGACTTCGAAATCGAATACACCATTCCTTCGGCTTGCGCTGCGGCGCTGGCGGCGAATCGCGCCGATATTGGAATCATCCCGGCATTCACCTACGCGCAAATACCTGATTTGGTCATCCTGCCGAAGATCGCCATTGCCGCGAAAGACGAAGTCCGCTCCATCCTGCTGGTCAGTAAGAAGCCGATGGAAGATATTCGCACTGTCGCCACGGACACTTCATCGCGAACTTCCGTCGCTTTACTGCAGGTGCTGCTGACGAAGTTTTTCGGCGGCCCTCGCGAGTTCGCGACGCATCCTCCGCAACTGGAAGAGATGCTGAGGGACCACGACGCCGCGCTGCTGATCGGCGACGCCGCGTTGGTCGCACCCATCCGGGACGGCTTTCACGTGTACGATCTGGCTCACCTCTGGCGCGAGGCTACCGGTAAGCCTTTCGTGTTTGCATTCTGGGCGGTCAGGATGGACGCCCTCGGTCGCACCCCGGAAGGCCTTAACCTCGCAAAGGTTTTTCAGCAATCACGCGATCACGGGCTCGAACCGCAGAACCTTGAGGTCATCGCGAAGGAGTGGGCGCCGAAGCTTGGACTGCGTGAATCCGACATTCGCAGCTACCTGACCGACAACATCCATTACTACCTGGATCGGGAATGTCACGCCGGCTTCCGACTGTTCCTGCAATATGCGCTGGAGATCGGTCTGTTGACGGCTGTTCCCGAGTTACGCTTCCTGGGCCCGGTAGCTTTCGGAAGCGCCCGGCGATAAAAGAACGGTAGAGCGACGCTTCAGTGCGCGATCGCAAACCTTGTTGCAACATTCGAAACTCCTTCGCACTATTCGCTCGCCGATCTGCTCCATCGGGCTCTATTCTGCTTCTAATCAGTTAAAGAATTATCAGGGCATCCCAAGGAAGGATTGATGTACCCGATTGCAGTCGCGGTACTGAAGAAGAGCGTCTGGCATGTAGTGCAACGGCTGGGCGGTCCCGGGCTCATCGCACTGGGACTGCTCGACAACTCTGTCGTGCCGCTGCCTGGCGGCATGGATGCCTGCACGATTTTGTTGGCCGCGGCTCATCGCGAGCCTTGGTGGTATTACGCCATCATGGCCACCATCGGCAGTGTGCTGGGCGGATATCTCACCTACCGCCTGGGGGCAAGAGGCGGCAAGGAAACCCTGGAGAAAAGGCTCTCCAAGAAGCGTGCGGAGAAGGTGTACCGTATCTTCGACCGCTACGGATTCTGGTCGATCGCGGTGGGTGCGATAATCCCGCCGCCTATGCCGATCGTTCCCTTCTTGATCGCTCCCGGGGCCCTGCATTACTCGCCCAGGAAATTTCTGGCTGCTCTCACGTTAGGGCGCACGGTGCGCTACACCGTTATGGCGTATCTCGGCCATATCTACGGCCACCAGATTTTGCGCTGGTTGGGCAAGTACTATCAACCGCTGCTTTACCTTTTAATCGGCCTTTCGGTGGTCGGCGGACTGGTCGCGCTGTTCTACTGGCGGCGCTACAAACGACGCAAGCAGAATCCGCACTCAGGGCCCGTTCATAAGGTAGCCTGACTCCGGCTTCCACCCGAGGCAACTCTCAGGCATGGAAAAACAGCGGCCTCCCGGGCCGCTGTGCCAGCCCTCGGCAACTAGGCGCTGTGGTGCTCGACGTGATGCTTGGCAGCCTCTTCGGCGTGCTCAGTGGCGTGCGCGTGATGTCCCTGAGCCAGATGCGCCTGATGCGCCGCTTGTTCGTGATCGCCGGCCTCATGATGCTTGGCGGCTTCGCGGTGATGGTTGGCAGCATGTTCGTGATGCTCGGCGGCTTGCGAATGATGATGCGCGGCTTCCTTCGACATGTTTGGCTCCTTTTCGGTTTGCAGCGTCCAGCCTTGCGGCCGGAGTCCGAGAAATTATCGGAGTAACACTTTGCGACCTGATTGCGGAGCAATGAATTCAGCGTGAATTCCGTCCGCTCGACGAACTGAATCCGACCCTACACAAAACAAAAGCGGGGCCAAGGAAAGCCCCGCTTTGTCCACGCCGTCACTGTGCTGTCACTGCTCAGATATCAGCGATGGAATCCTCCTCCGTGAAAGCCACCGCCGCCCCCGTGAAAACCGCCACCCATCACTCCGAAGTGCGCGGTTCCAACGCCAGCATTCGACGGGTCCCCGGAATCCAGCCGAAGGATGCGCCATGTATCCCGGCCGTGCGTAGCGTCCGGCAACATAGGGTCGGGCGCGTACGCCACCGTACCCGTACGGGTAATATCCGCGCCCGTAATACGGTGCATAGCCAACCCACAGCGGCGAATAGAATCCCCAACCGAATGGGCTGTAGAACATGCCGTCGCCCGGAATCCAGGTATACGCCGTAAAGAACGGATCCCAGTACCATCCGGCGCCATACCAGCCCGGTCCCCCGGCCATGTAAACGCGTGCGGCATCGGTATTGGCCTCAGCCAAGTACTCCGAGCGCAGATTACTGAAGCGGTACAAATCCGTCTGCTTGTACTGGTCTTTGTCGAACTTCGTGGTCTTCAGCCTGCCGCTGCTATTTAACGCGAGTTCATGGCCGCCTTTGACCTTGATGTTCTGGTCGCCGTCCTGCACCAGAGCCTCACCGTTAAACACCTGAACGTTGCCGTTCGTGGCATCGAAGCCGTACACGCCGGTCTTCATCAGTTGAGTGGTCGCCCCGTTCTGCTGAACGCGAAGAACGTTGTCTTTATGGATCTCGGCCACCTCGACCATTGCCTGACCCTTATTCAGAGCGACTTCTGTATTCGTCAGACTAGGCGAAATTAATGTCGCCGCACTGTCGTCGCCGAGGCGAAAAAACACCCCCGGCGTCAAGAGAAGCTCGGCTTTGCCCGTCTGGGTGTTGATGGTCTGCCCGGCTTCGAGGTTCACCGATCCGACGGACTTGGCGCTTAAGGTATCCGTGCCAATCGCAGCCTGTCCTTCTACATAATTTAGAGTGCCTGGTAGCGCTGGAGTTGCGCCCCACGCGGGCGCAGACAGAATCGCTGCCAGGAAGAAACTTCCAATCAGGTTCAACCTTGACAGCCTCATAATCCTTTTCTTTTGACCTCTATGAGTTAGATGCAAACAAGCCAGTTTGGTCGCGGCTGACTCGCCACCATGCGACAGGTAAGCTGCTCTTTTTCAGCGATTTAAAACAAGGGATAACGATGAATTGTTAACTATTGTTAAGTGGGCAGAGTTGCTGATGCGCTTTGGTTGCGGGTTCGGCTGCGGCGTTTGGTCGATGCGTCCTGCGGCGGCTTTGCGGGTGCGGCTTTGGGGCGACGTGTTTTCGGAGTGCGTGTTTTCTGTGGAAGCGCTGGCCTTCAGACCAGCGTCAAGCAGCGGCTCTGAACCGAGAGTCGGCTTTGGGGCGACGTCACAGGATCTGCCGCCGGCTAAAAGCCGGCTCTAATTGAAAGGATAACCGGGACGCGGGCCTGAAGGCCCGCTCTTCCACCGTGATACCGCAGTCCTCATCTCTTGCAGAGACGCGGGCCTGAAGGCCCACTCTTCCACCGGGGCTGCTGGAGTCTGCTCTCTCCTAATACGCGAAGTACGGCCCGGTGCCTCCGGGAGTGCTCTTCGTGTCAATCGCCGTGAAGAGATTGCGACCGAAGAAGAAGGGCAATCCCCAATCGAACGAACCGGTCTGCGGTCCGCCCAGCGTACTGAACGCGGTATTGTTCGTGCTAAACAGAGTATCGGCGTTCTCGATGCTGAAGTTCACAGTGATCGGCGCGCTCATGTTGGTTCCCTGATTCCCTGCCGTCAGGTTGTCGGGTGATGGGTTCGGACAGTACCAGTCCGTCTGATCGGTGCAGGTAGCAGGCACTCCTGGAACACTGCTGTCGAGGAAGAACAATCCGTTCGAGCCGCTGTCGATGAAGCTGTCGGGATACGATGTGCCGTTGAAGACGGTTGTGATATTGCCGGCACTATTTCCGCTGTCCGGCACGTCATAGATCTGCGCGCTTCCCAGTCCGTTGTTCGATTGGGTGCCGATACCGAAGATCAGCGATCCTGGGACCGAGGGCGCGCCACCGGGCAGGACCGTGGGTAACTCAATCAGCACGCCGTTGTTATCGACCGGGAAATCGATCACCGGATTCGGGATTTGCTGAGTCAGCGTCGCATACGTAGGATTGCAGCCCGACGAAGTACACGCGTAGTAAAACGGCGGAGGCGACGGATTGGCGGTGGTGCACCCGAGCCCGCAATCCTGCTGGAACAGCCCAACCCCGATTAAGCCGTTGGCGCCGAAGTCCGAAACGCTGTTGCCGTCGTTGCCTCCGGTAGTTTGACTGGAGCAGCTACTCGGCACAGCGGGTGAGCCCGACGACGGAATAATAATCTGCGCCGGCACAGCAGAGGCCTTCTCGCTGCCGACGGTGATATCGGCCGTCACCACAGGTCCCCAGACGTAGCCATCGAGGAATACCAGACATTCATCCAGAGGATTGCCATTCGAGTCGCTGGATTGCGGAAGCGAAAGCGTCAGCACTCCCTGCAGGAGACGCAACCCTGACGAGCCTGTGTCCACCTGTACATGGTCGATGGTCTGGCAATTTGTTGTTCCCGGCACGCACACGGTCACGGTCGTATAAGCGATATTCGTGGCGAGAAAGTTCGAAGGCTGCGGGCCGGCATCAACCACCAGCGGCGCAATATTATTTCCGGCTGTGGTGGGATTCACCGTCACCGTAGCCGTGCCCGATTTCGAAGTATCTTGCGTAGAGGTCGCAGTCACGGTCACCACTAGCGTGGTCGTAACCACGGGCGCTGTGAATACCCCAGCACTCGTGATCTGACCGGCAGTGGCGCTGAAGGTAACTCCGGTGCTGAAGCTTCCAGTACCCTCGACTGCCGCGGAACATTGGCTGGTGCCGCCGGAGTTGACCTGTCCAGGGGTGCAGCTCACGGTCACGGAAGTGATGCTGGAGACGGGGTTGCTGCTCCCGCCGCCGCCACAAGCCGACATCGTCATCACGCCAACCACAACCAGCAACAATCCAAGTTTACGCACGGTGTGATCTCCTTTAGCGGATATCGCTGGCTTGGACGCCTTGCGGCACCAGTTGGGGAATGTAAGCCTGTCCATGGAAGCTGCGCATGTGCCCACTCTGAGTGAACACCAGCCCAGGCGTGTTGATCACTACCGGCGCGCCCCGAGCCCGCCGCTTCTCGGAAGAATCCTGGGCGGATGCCTGCTGCGCCTGCGCATAATAAGGTCCGAGGAGTTGTTGCAAGTCCGGAGGCTGCTGGCCTTCCCACGCGACCCCGAAGATCACGCCCGCGGGCGAGGCGAACTCACGCACCTTGGAGCCCGACGGCATGCTGATTTCGTGCAGGACATAGGCGCTGTTGTCAACGCTGCGCAAGCTCCCCTTCATGCGCGCCTGATCAGAAAGCACGGACGAAGCATTGTCTCCCAGGGCGGCCCAGGTAGCGGATGGAAGCATCATCATGGCGATTGCTACTAAAGCGAAACGAAGACAAACGGCTGGTTCGTACGATGTGCGGAGCTTCATCTCTTCCGGCCTCCTTCACCGACGCCCTCCCACAATGTGACACCGGAGAACGAAGGCTCAATGGTCAATTATGCGCTCAAAACTCGCCTACGGCGCCAGTGAATGATCGCCGGAAGTTACAGAAGTAATAAACGCAAAGCAGCACGCAGTGTTGCGCGTCCGCTTATTCAAATCGGGCGCTGGCAGCTGAATGCCGTCGGAAATCCGGCACGCGGCTTCCCTAGTCCGTGTCAGAACGCTAAAATACAGCCTGAGGTTGTAAGCCGCCCTCGCCACACCATGTCCTTAAGCAAAGCTGAAGCGCTGGAACTATATCGCTCCGATGACCTGATTGGCATCGGGATGGAAGCTGATGCCGTACGCCGCAAGCTGCATCCCGACGGTGTCGTCACCTACATCATCGACCGCAACATCAACTACACGAACTTCTGCACCGAGTACTGCACCTTCTGCGCCTTCTATCGGCCGCTGAAGGGAAAGCTGGCAAAAGAAGGCTACATCCTCGACCTCAACACGATTTACGACAAGGTGCGGGAGACGGTGGAGTTGGGCGGTACGGGCGTCTTGCTCCAGGGCGGGCTGCATCCCGATCTCAAGCTTGAATGGTACGAGGCGATGTTGAGCGGCTTGAAGCAGCGTTTCCCGCAAGTGCACATGCACTGCTTCTCGGCGTCGGAAATTATCTGCATTGCCGAGGTCAGCGGCCTATCCATCGAGGACACCATCCGCCGATTGCGCGATGCGGGGTTGGATTCCATCCCCGGCGGCGGCGCCGAAATTCTCGACGACGAAGTGCGCTACAAGATTGCTCGCCTGAAATGTCTCACCGAAGACTGGCTCAACGTGCATCGCACCGCTCACAAGCTGGGGATGAGGACCACGGCGACCATGATGTTCGGCGTAGGAGAAAACTACGAGAACCGCATCAATCATTTCCAGGCAATCTACGATCTTCAGGAAGAGACAGGCGGCTTCACGGCGTTTATTCCCTGGTCATTTCAGCCGCAGAATACCGCGCTCGGCGGCCGCGGCTGGGAGGAAGCCACCGCAGTCGAGTACCTGAAGACGCTGGCCATCTCGCGCATCTTCCTCAGCAACTTCGAAAATGTTCAGTCGAGTTGGGTGACCCAGGGATTGAAAGTCTGCCAGACCGGCTTGCGCTTCGGCGGCAACGATGTCGGCTCCGTGATGATCGAGGAAAACGTCGTGCGCGCTGCCGGCGTCCGTAATTGCACCACCGAGGAAGAACTGCGACGCATTATCCGCGACGCCGGCTTCCGCCCCGCGCAGCGCGACACGTTGTATACGAAGTTCTTCCTGAATTAAGAGCGTGTCGATCGTTTTTAAATTGCTCTTCCTCGAATTCGTCACGCGCTGAACGACCGCGTTGCCCGATAGAGAAGCGCCTCTGCGCCACGACGAATGTGTGGGTTTGCCGTCCGGCCACTCCAGCGTTAGAAACTGTCATCCCGAGCAACAAGCGGAGCGAGGAGCCGAGGGACCGCTCTGCCCACGACGCTTTTTCAGACGATAGGGCTCCTTCGACTGTGCTCGGCTGTGCCTCGCTCCGCTCAGGATGACAGATTCAAAAAACGTTGCGGTTCTGGGGGGCTACATGAGGCGAGCGGGCGCCTAGGACAAAAAGCTGAACACGAAAAGCCAAGAGCGAAGCGGTCTAAGCGAAAGGCGAGCCACGAAAAACGGTCTCCCGCCTTACCGCAGCGTTCCCAGCTTCTCCACTGGCCAGTATCCAAACACCGCTTTGCCGTAGATGAAGTCTTCATCCACGGGCCCGAAGTCGCGGCTATCGTTGGAGAGATTGCGGTGGTCGCCGAGCACGAAGTAAGCATGCGGGGGAACGACGCTCTCCGGATACGAGCGCCCATCCTCGTACATCTCAGGAACGTAAGATTCCCGCAAGCGATGGCCATTGATGTAGACGGTGCCGTCTTCAATTTTCACCCGGTCGCCGGCGACGGCAACCACCCGCTTGATGTAGCTCTTGGCCGGATCGCGGGGATAGCGGAACACAATCACGTCGCCACGCTCGATGGGCTCCAACTTATACACGAACTTGTTGATGAAGACGCGCTCCTGGTCCTGAAGCGTCGGCATCATGCTGGTGCCTTCCACCTTCACCGGCTGGTAAAGAAAGATGATGAAAAACGCCGAAACCGCCAGCGAGATCACAATGTCGCGCAGCCAGCCGGACACCAACGGAGAAGCTTGCTTCGAGGGCGCGCCGCCGGGTTGATCAGGCGTAGACGTTAATAGCGGATCGCAACCAGCCAACGTGTCCTGCTGCGGAATGGGCTGGTTGTTGGGGAAATTCATTGCAATAAGTTAGACGACTACCCAGGATTATAGTTTCTGTTACAGCCGGAAGAATAGCAGCCTTCGGCAAAAGCACAAGCTATCAGTATTTGGCTGGCGTCCGTGTGCCTCACGCGTTGGCCTCCGAATCACCCACCGGCCATGTTTGGGACTTGCCGCTGTTCTCCGCTACAATGCTCCGAGGATTCCCTCATGAAGAAATCTGCTCCGCTCCTGGTCATTGCTCTGTTTACGGTCGTCTGCTTCGCCCAGGGTGACCATGTGCCTGCCTACAACAAAACACCGCTCAAGGCAGAGGAGACAGCGCCCATTTTGCCCAAAGATCAGTTGTGGGGAGAATCTTTTCAGTATCCGTACCAGGTTCGTGCGTACGAACTGGCGGCGAAAATTCCCGACGTGCTCAACCAGATGCCGTGTTACTGCTACTGTGAGCGAATCGGACATAAGAGCCTGCACACCTGTTTCGAAGGCACTCACGGGGCGCACTGCGGAATCTGCATGAAAGAAATTTTCTATGCTTATGAGCAAAGCAAGCTCAAGAAAACACCCGCCCAGATACGCGCCGGCATCATAAAGGGAGAGTGGCAGTCCATCGACCTGGAAGCGTCCGCCAAGAACGATTAAGTACCGCATTATGTGCACTTCTGCCGGGACGGTTGACGAGTTCCCGAGTTGCGGGTATAACTCAGCGAACTAGACTACGCGTTTTGGGCTTTTCCACAGCCCTAATTCGTTCTGCGTCGCTCACGACCTGAGGGAAGCCACCGAATGAAGAAAAAAGCCGCAGAAAAAGTTAAGGAAATTACTCCCAAGCGTAACAAAGGCAATAGCTTAAAGGAGTCTGCGGCAGGGGCCGACAGAGCGGCTCGAGGAAATAGGTCAATGAAAGTAGCGGACGACCCACGTTTCGCACAGGCTGTGCAAAATTATGAAGCGGGACTTAAAGCTCTTCAGATCCACAAGTACGACAAGGCCAAAGCTTACTTTGAAAAGGTAGTGGCCGGACCCAGTCCAGAACTAGCCGACCGTGCCACCGTGCATCTGCACACCTGCGACCAGCAGATGAGCCGGGTCGCCACTAACTTCAAGACTCCCGAAGAGCATTTTGACTATGCCGTGTCACTCATGAATATGGGTGACTACGTGACCGCGCGCGAGAATTTCGATCACCTCACCAAGCATTCGCCTAAGCTGGACTTCATCTGGTACGGCATGGCCGCATTGCATTGCCTGACTGGCCGCTTTCCCGATGCAATTAACAGCCTGAGCGAGGCGATTCGGCTCAATCCGGCGAACCGTTATCAGGCTCGCAACGACTCCGATTTCAGAAACCTGGCTGACGACCCCAGGTTTACCGAGCTGCTCTATCCCGACACCAGCGCCGAAGCCCCATCGGAACCTGGAAAATGGCATTATTAACCTAGACCAGAGCGCCCAACGAAGTATGCATAGCTCCTCCACTCCCGCTGGTATGCAGGCCGTGAGAGCCGTCGCTATGGGCGGTGGGACGGGGCTTTCAACGCTTCTGCGAGGCTTAAAGTATTACGTGAGCTCTCCAGCTAAACCGGAAGAACAGCAAGAGCTTCCCGCAATTACAGAATTGTCGGCTGTGGTTACTGTCAGCGACGATGGCGGCTCGAGCGGCCGGCTGCGGAAGGAACTGAACCTGCCCGCGCCGGGCGACGTGCGCAGCTGCATCGTCGCTCTCTCCGAAGAAGAGGCCTTGCTGTCGCGCCTGTTTCAATATCGCTTTCCGGCAGGCGAAGGGGTTGGCGGCCACAGCTTTGGAAATCTCTTTCTCTCGGCCATGTCGGCCGTCACCGGCGACTTCAGCCAGGCGGTGAAACATTCTTCCGCGATTCTGGCGACCCGCGGACATATCTATCCGGCGACCACAAGCAACCCGCAGCTGTATGCCATCATGGACGACGGCTCGTTTGTGCGCGGCGAGACCAACATCACGGCCAGTGACCGCCGCATTGTGGAGTTGCGCATGGCCCCCGCCAATGCCAAGCCGTTGCCGACGGCGCTGGAGGCCATTGACAGGGCCGACCTGATTACCATCGGGCCGGGCTCGCTGTTCACCAGCCTGGTGCCTAACCTGCTGGTGCGCGGGATTTCGAAGGCTATCGCCGATTCCAAAGCTGTGAAGGTTTTCGTGTGCAACCTGATGACGCAGGCCAATGAAAGCCTGGGACTGACGGCATCGGACCATATTCGTGCACTGTATAAACATGCTCGCCACGAGTTCTTCGATTACGCACTCGTGAACCGCACACCGGCATCTGCGGCGCTGGCTGCCAAGTATGCTGAGCAGCAGCAATCGCAGATCGAGCCCGACGCACACCAGATCGAGGCGCTTGGGGTTAAGCCAGTCCTGGGCGAATACCTCATGGAGGAGATGCGTTCGGACGGCTTGGTCGCCCGCCACGACACGCACCAGGTTGCGCAAGACCTCTTACGCCTTATGATGGAAGTACGCGAGTCGCCCGTACACGCGCTCCACCGGGAGCCGTAACTCGCTTCCCCAACATGACAATGCCGAAGAATCCTGCCTCTGTCCAATCCGCCAGCAAGTCCACAGTTCGCTTTGCCATCGCCATCCTGGCTGCGGGCAAAGGCACGCGCCTGATGTCGAACCGTCCCAAGGTGCTGCACGAGATCGCGGGCAAGCCGCTGCTGGCCCATGTTGTGGCTGCGGCAGCACGGATCGTTGCTCCCGGCAACATCTTCGCCGTCATCGGACACGAGGCTGAGGCGGTGCGCGCGGCGCTGGAATCCTCCGGCATTGGATTCGTCCTGCAAAGCGAGCAGCGCGGTACCGGCCACGCCATGATGGAAGCGCAATCGGCGCTGGCGGATTTTGATCACGTGCTGGTTTTGTCGGGCGATGTTCCGCTGATTACGCCGGAGACAATTGCCCGGGTGCGCGACTTTCATCTGGCGAACGATGCGGCGATGACCATGCTTACCGCTGAGCCGGCGGACCCCACAGGCTACGGCCGCGTTTTCCGCAAGACGGTTGGCGGTAACCGGAGCGACGAAGTCGATCGCATCGTTGAACAGAAAGATTTGCGGGGAGATGAGGCAGAGCAGCGCGAGATCAACTCCGGCATCTACGCCTTCGCGGTACAGCCTTTGTATGCGCAGATCGGCAAGCTAGGGACCGACAACGCTCATCACGAGTATTACCTCACCGATGTCGCGGTGCTGCTGCGGGAGGCGGGGGACAAGGTTCTGGCACTGCGCGCCGAGGATTCCAATGAAGTCCTGGGTGTCAACACGCGCATCGAACTGGCCGATCTCGACGCCAAACTCCGCGCCAGGAAAACTCGCGAGTTGATGCTGGCGGGCACAACGATTTTTCGTCCGGAAACCTGCGACATCGATGCTGATGTCGAAATAGGTATCGATACGGTGATCGAGCCTTTTGTGCAGCTGATCGGACAAACCAGGATTGGTTCCAACTGCCGGATTCGCTCTTACTCCGTCATCTCGAACTGCGTGCTCGGCGACAAAGTGATGATTCTTCCGGGCTGCATTCTGGAAGACTCGACCATACGCGACGGCGCCCAGATGGGCCCGTACTCGCATTTGCGGCCCGGCTGCGACATCGGCGAAGACGCGCACGTGGGAAACTTCGTCGAGATGAAGAAGACGCGACTGGGAAAGAAATCGAAGTCGAATCACCTGACTTATCTCGGGGACGCCCAGGTCGGCGATGGCGTGAACGTCGGCGCCGGAACCATCACCTGCAATTACGACGGCGTGACCAAGAGCCCCACCGTAATCGAAGATGGCGCGTTCATCGGCAGCGACACAACGTTGGTAGCGCCGATCCGCGTTGGACGCGGCGCATACATCGGCGCCGCCTCCTGCATCACGCAGGATGTTCCGGATGACGCACTCGGTCTGGCACGCGCTCAGCAGGTGATCAAGCCCGGATGGGCGACGGAGCGGCGAAAGAACAATCCCAAGAAGTAGATGGCGACTCCTCGCCCCGCTTTTTCTTCGGCCGGGCGGCGAGGTTCGCCCCTGCAGCTCTCGATTGGACCTCATTGAGCTCCGGATTTGGCATCCTAATGAACAGCAAAGGAGCAAATCCTAGATGGCAAAGAGTTCAGAGCAGCAGCAGACCCCCAACGGTCCCGGAACGAACCCTGACGTTTACCCGCAAGGCGGCGGAATCAATCCGTCCGCGCCCAGCGTCGGAACCGAAGGCTGGGGCACGACCAGCGATGAGCGTCGAGTGCTTACACAAGCCGATCCTGCGCACACGCGCGCAGGCCAGCAGAAGGGCAATCCCGGAGACAAACAAGCCGAAGGATCGCAGCGCGCCAGCAACAAGGCCGGCACAGCACAGCGGCCTGGCAAGGACGACGAGAACAATGACAATCAATGACAAAGACAACAACCAGGTTGACCTGTCGCGCCTAACCAGCGCCAGTGCTCATTCGATGAGCACCAGCCACGGCGGACAGGACCGTACTTTTCGTTGTGCCGATGTAGGCAATGCCGACTGTCGCTGGGAAACCGGCGGTCACACTGACGACGAGATCGTCTTGCGCGCTGAAGAACATGGCAAGAGAGACCACGGCATGAGCGACTGGACAGACGCCATCCGCAGCAAGGTGCGCAACGCGATTCGTCACCGCAAAGCGGCTTGATCCCCAAGTACGCATGGTTTGAGAACAAGACGAGGGCCAGTCATTCCCGAAGTGACAGGAGCGCACAAACCAACACCGCAATAAATAAGGGAGACCGTAGCGGCCTCCCTTTTCTGCTGTACGACAGTCGCGGTTACTGATTTGGAGCAGGCTGATCACCGCCCTGATCGTCACCCTTCCTGCCTGAGCGCTTCACGGTAATCGAATTCCCCAGCTTGAAGGTGACTACCGACTCCGCCGGGATCTGCAAGTCCTTGTTGCCGGTGAACGCAGCACCCGCGGTGCCTGCGCCTGCGCCAACCAGGCCGCCGATGAGAGCGCCCTTACCGCCGCCCGCCAGGCCGCCAATCAAAGCGCCGGCACCGGTTCCGCCACCGGCCATTACTGCAGTCCGCTTGCCTTTGCCCTTGACAGTCTGGGTGTAGGTGGAACTCTGGATGGAAGTGGGTACACCGTGCACGTTAATCGAAGTCAACGCGACCGACAGAGTGCCTTCGCCCTTGAATCTTCCCGGGGATTTGGCATCGACGATGGTTCCGGCAACGCCCGCGCCGGCAGGAATCGCAACGACACCGTCAACCGCAACCGAGTGCGCCAAGGTTCCGGTGAATGAGTCGCCGGCGTTGGCAGTCTTGGTATCGATGGTGTTACCCATGCGAACCACCAGGCTCGTACCCGCCGGAACGACCAGTGGCGGAGGTGGTGGTGGCGGCGGGGGAGCCTGTGCCATCTGTTGCTGCTGCGGAGGAGCCTGCGCGGGAGCCATCTGCTGTTGCTGTTGCGGAGGAGCCTGCATAGCTTGCTGGCCCTGGCTGGTCTGCGGCGTGGTGGTCGCCGCCTGATTGGCAGCCGAGGTGTCATTCGTGGCCGGCTGGTTCTGGCTTTGGTCCTTCTTGCTACAGGCCATCAGGCCCAAGATCAGCACGAGACCAAGCACGAGCAATGAAATTCGGGAACGCATAGATTTTCCTTTCGTGGTGGCGCCGGACAAAATTCCATCCAGCCAGCTACTGCACAGAACGACTCAACTGCGCCGCCGGAAACATCAGCCCCGGCGAGGAATACTGCCCAACAACGAAGCAGCGACGGGCGATATGTTCAATTCAAAAGACCAACAAATTGTAGCGCGTTTGTGGGCCGGTGGGCCCTCTTTTCATGCTAGCTGCTGGAGACCACAGAATCAGTCGCCATAGCCGAAGCGGTATCCCCAGATTGCTGCGATTGGCTAGCCTCGCGCAACGCCAGGTAGCCCACGACTCCAGCGACCAACGAAGCCATTAGCACTGCGGTCTTGGCTTCCATCAAGTGCAAGGGGTCGCCGAATGCCAGTGAGCTGATAAAGATCGACACCGTGAAGCCGATCCCGGCCAGCACTCCCACGGCGTTGATCTGCTTCCAGGAAACACTCTCGGGCTTTTGCGCCAGTCCCGCGCGGACGGTCAAGCGGGCGAAGCCAATAATCCCCAGCGGCTTCCCCACCACCAAGCCCAGGATAATGCCCCAGGCAATCCGGCTAGTGGCAAGGTCGCGCCAAGCGTCGGAAGTAAACGTCACGCCGGCATTGGCCAAGGCAAAAAGCGGCAGGACCAGAAATGACACCCAATCGTTCAGCAACCGGGTTAAGCGCTCTGAGGCGGACTCCGTATTCTTGAGCAGAGCGTCAAAGCTGCCCAGCAGGTTCTTTGCTCCCTGCACGTCGCCATTCAGCATGGCATCACGAAAGCTCCGAGCCATGTCCGAAGCCAACTCCTGGAATTCCTGCAAAGACAAAGTTGCCGTGGTCGGCACCAGGAATCCCAGAATCACACCCGCAATCGTGGCGTGAATGCCCGATCGCAGAATTGCCACCCAGAAGCCCACGCCCAGGATGAAGTACAAAACCGGCTGGTAGATTCCGAGCTTGAGAACTACGAAGATCAGCCCCAGGATGATCAGGCCGGCAAACAACGCCCCCCGGTCGATCGAGTCGCTATAGAAAACGGCGATCACCAGAATCGCGCCAATGTCGTCGGCGATGGCCAGCGACAGCAAGAAGATCTTGAGCTCCGAGGGAATACCCTTCACCATCCCCAGCACACCGAGTGAGAACGCAATGTCGGTGGCCATGGGAACGCCCCAGCCATGCTGTCCTGGCTGATGAAAATTCATGCCGAAATAAAATAGAGCCGGGACAATCATGCCGCCCAGGGCGGCGAAGATGGGTAGCGCGGCCCGTCGTACGTCGGAGAGCTCGCCATGTACGATCTCATGCTTGATTTCCATGCCGACAAGAAAGAAGAAGATTGCCATCAAGGCATCGTTGATCCACTCGTGCACGGGCAGTTGAAGACGCGAGAGAGTCAGCTCCATCTCCCACACATGGTGATAGGACTCGTGCCAGGGAGAATTTGCCCAGGCTAGTGCTGCCACCGCTGCACCCAACAAAAACACGCTGCTGATGCCCTGAATGTGGATGAATCGCTGGATGGGCATGACCAGCGCCCGCGTGACCAGGGATTCGCGCAGCTTTACCTGTAGTGCTCCGTATGTACGAGGAGGAATTCCCATAACTCACGATCAGCTGGATCTCCAACGCCAGCGCGTCCCTCCATTAACCTGCAAATCCTGTTCTCCGTCAATGGTTGGGGAGGAAAGATTGTACAGCTCAGAATCGCTTGTTCGATGCTGAGTCTCACATGTTTGCGGTCATTCGAAATGTGCTGCTCATCTTCGCCGCGCTACTGCCCATCGTGAACCCCTTGGGCATGGCGCCCATCTTTGCCGAGATGATGTTGGGCTACCCGGAAAGCATTCGCCGCACAGTCGCCATGCGAGTAGCTGGCAACGGTGTTGCCTTACTGGTGGCTTCCCTGTTTGCCGGTTCGTACATTCTGCAATTCTTTGGCATCAGCCTGGCGGCCGTGCAACTGGGCGGCGGACTAGTGGTGACCATCGCCGGCTGGCAGATTCTCAACAAGAAGAGCGATGTCAGCGAACGCCAAGCCGAATCTCCGACCAACAACCAGGAAATCCTGTCGCAGGCTTTCTATCCCTTGACCATGCCGCTGACCGTCGGCCCCGGCTCCATTGCTGTCGCCCTGACGCTGGGCAGCAATCTGCATGAAGAAACCCACCTTCAGCTCATCGTCAGCGCGCTCACGGCGGTCATTGGGATACTTTTGATCGGGATTTCCATCTTCCTGTGCTACTGGTTTTCCGAAGGACTACAGCGACTGCTGGGACCGACGGGCACCAGCATTCTGATTCGCCTCTCGGCTTTCATTGTTGTGTGCATCGGAATCCAGATCATGTTCAACGGCTTGGCCGACTTCTACAAGGTGTTGAAAGGGATCAGCGGCGCGGGTTAGCGCGCTACCTCTCGTACAATGAAGCTCGTATGTTAATCCCAAGATCGCGCGCGCTTCTGGGCCGTTGGCTGATGGCTTTCTCTCTCGGTATTCTTCTCTTCTCTATTTCCTGTTCGCATCCTCCGGCCGCGAAAAAATACCAGTTAGAAGGCCGCGTCGTGGCCGTTGATCCAGCCAACCGGCAGCTTACGATCGCCCACCACGACGTCCAGGGGTTGATGAAAGGTATGACCATGCCCTTCACCGTGGGCAAAGGCAGCGAATGGGTTTTCCGCGCGATCGCTCCAGGCGATCAGGTTCATGCCACGCTGGTGCTCAGCGATCATGCAGAGTTACAGGACATCAGTTTCACCAAGCACAGCGACACCGCCGGTGACGGGACGTCGCAACTGCACATACCGGAGCCGGGCGAAGCGGTGCCCGACTTTTCGCTGGTCAATCAAAGTGGTGCGAAGATTCACTTTGCGCAATTCCGCGGCAAGCCCCTCCTGCTGACCTTCATCTACACCCGCTGCCCCTTCCCGGATTTCTGTTTGCGGATGAGCAACAACTTCCGAGAGGTCCTGGAGCAGTTGCAGAAAGATCCCAAAGCGTTCGCCGAATCCCAGTTACTGAGCATCAGCATCGATCCGGAAAACGACAATCCGAAAACCCTGCGCAGCTACGGCGAACGCTACGTTGGGAGCATTGATCCAAAGTTCAAACACTGGCAGTTTGCCTCGGGCTCGCCGGACGAAGTACGCAAAGCCGCCGACTTCTTCGGACTCGCCTACAACCAGAAAGAAGGCCAGATTGTGCACGGCCTCAGCACCGTGCTCATCGGCAAAGACGGCAAGGTGCTCAAGGTATACTCGGGTAACGGTTGGAAGCCCAATGATGTGGCTGCCGATCTCGCCGCCGCTGCTACGGGCGAATGAGACTCCCCTCAGCTGCCTCATGAGGTTCCGGGCCTGTAATTAAACATAGAAAACATGAAGGAGTTGACATGGTGTCAACGTACGATCCGATCGCGAGCTTGAACGAGCAGATCAAGGGAATCGAAGTTGCCATGCTGACCACGGTCTATCCCGACAGCACGCTGCACAGCTGTCCCATGATGGCCCAGACCGCCAACGCAGATGGCGTGATCTGGTTTCTTAGCGGGAGCCACACCGACAAAGTTGAGGCTTTACACACCAGTCTGCGCATGAATCTTGCCTTTAGCGACCCGGTTGGAAAGCGTTACGTTTCCATCAGCGGCTTCTGCGAGCTGGTTCGCGACCGCGCCAAATCCAAAGAGTTGTGGAAGCCGGAGTACAAATCCTGGCTGCCGGGTGGACTGGACGATCCCAACCTCATCCTGCTGAAAGTGAATGTGCAGCAGGCGGAATACTGGGACTCTTCCCGTGGCGGCATGGTGGAGTTGCGCGGCTTTGCAAATTCGTCGCTCGGATAAGGACGACATGCTCGCCACAGTGATACTGGCATGTCAATGAGGAGAGGCACATGAAGAATCGTTGGCTCAACCCTTCCTACCTGGCCATTTGCTGCGCAGTAGCGATTCTTTGCGGGCTGGTCTCAGCGCAGGAAAAACGTCCTACCAGCGGGACAGCCGATATTCCTTTTGATTTCTACATCTCCGGCAGCAAACTTCCTGCGGGCCAATACACTCTCGACCGCATCGTAGCGACCTACGTTCTGCTGCACAGCAGCGACGGCAAAGTGAGTCAGGATCTGTACCTTTTGCAGAATGCTGGGCCGGTTCCCAACACGCCGAACCAGCTCGTGTTTGCCCTTCGCGACGGAAAGTATTACTTCGCCGAAGTCTGGAGTTGGTATGGCAAGTCGCAACTGAGTTCGTTCAATCCGCAAGCAGGCGACCAAACAAAAGATGTTCCCTTGAAGGCTGCCGCAGAGAAATAGATGGCCAAATGCCGTCCGATTTGTAATGCTAGTTCACCCCCGTTTGAGAGCTGCCGGATGCCGGCTACATTTTCGTCCAGGCAGTTTGGGGAGTTGCTTCGGATAAAGACTGGAGATTTTGCCTTGAAGACGAAACACACGTTGATCGGACTGACACTTCTCGCTTTATTTTCCCTGCCCGCTATCGCCCAGATGGGCGGCGGAGCAAACCCGGAGCTGCAGCAGAAGCTGGCGGCCTTGAAGCAGGCGTCCGCGGAAAACAAACAGAAATTGCATCAGTACCAATGGGTCGAGACCACGCAGATCACCCTGAAGGGCGAAGCCAAGCCGGAGCGGGTCTCGGAATGCCAATACGGGCCTAACGGCCAGGTGGTGAAGACTCCCATGGGCGCGCCTCCGCAGAGCGATCAGCGTCAGGGTGGCAGGCTGCGCCAGCGCGTCGTCGAAAAAAAGACTGACGAAATGAAGGAATACATGCAGCAGGTGCAGAGCCTGCTTTCAATGTATGTTCCGCCGAATTCGCAGCTAATGCAGCAGGCTTTCGAGAAGAAGAACGTCAATCTCGAGAAGACGATGGGCGGCAACGCTGTGAAGTTAGTATTCTCGAACTACGCCAAGCAGGGCGACCAGATGACGGTTGGGTTTGATATGGGCACCAAGAAGGTAAGCACCATCAACGTGAACACCTACATGGACAATCCCGGTGACAAGGTCACGTTGGCAGTGCAGATGGCCAGCCTTCCGGACGGGACCAACTATGCGCAGCAGACCATTCTGAATGCGACCGCCAAGCAGATTCAGGTGACGACCACCAACGCCAACTACGCCAAGCTTCAGTAGGCTCGCAGCAGCACGGAAGCGCATGGTTTATTTACTGATCCCTCACCGGCAAATCCGGTGGGGGATTTGTTTTGGCGCCCTGTGTTTACGGAAGAATCACGGCGGCGCCGTCGATCGCATCCTTCTTCACCGCCAGCAACGCCTCGTTGGCCTGATCGAGACTGAAAGAAGTCACCTGCGGCCGCAGGTTGATCTCCGCCGCGATCTTCAGGAAGTCACGAGCGTCGTCGCGGGTCATGTTGGCCACACTGCGAATCTGGCGCTCGCCCCACAGCAGGTGGTCGTAGTCGAATTGCGGAATGCGATCCAGATGGATCGCGTTAATGGCGACCACGCCGCCCTTGCGTAGGCTCGACAACGCAGCAACCACCACATCCCCGCTGGGCGCAAACGTTACCGCGCGATCCAGTTCCACTGGCGGCTTCTCGACTTCCCTGCCCACCCATTTCGCACCCAGCTTGTCGGCAAGCTTGCGATGCGACTCGCCGCGTGTCGACACGTAAACGTCACACTTCCACGAGCGCAGGACTTCAATCGCCAAATGCGCCGAGGCTCCAAAGCCGAACAGCCCCACACGTTCGCCTTGCTCAACGCCCGCAACGCGTAGACTGCGAAAGCCAATGATGCCGGCGCACAACAGCGGTGCGGCGTGCAGATCATCAAGTTCCGCCGGCAACGGGAACACGAAATCGGCGCGAGCGACGGCGTACTCGGCGTATCCGCCATTCACGGTGTAGCCGGTAAATGTAGGCGCATCGCACAGGTTCTCCATCTGATGGTTGCAGTACCAGCAGGTGCCGTCGATGCCTCCAATCCAGGAGATACCCACGCGAGTTCCGACCGGCAACTCAGGGGTGGCACCGTCCACGATGTCGCCCACAATCTGGTGGCCAGGAATCACCTGTTTGAGGCGCGGCGCTAATTCGCCTTCGACAATGTGCAGGTCGGTGCGGCAGACGCCGCAAGCGCGGACCTTCAACAGCACTTGGCCTTGACCCGGCACGGGCTGCGAAACATCTTCAATGCGAAGTGGACACATTGTAATGTCAGCGGGAGAAGCGAGAACTGCGGCTTTCATCGAATCACCTGCCCATCATTTTAGAGCAGCAATCGAATGATTGTGCTCATCGATGAGCGAATGGTCGCCTCGGCCCGCTACTCGGATATCACGGGTTGCCTTCATTGTGCAGATAAACTTCCGATTTGAACTCTAGCGCGTTTCGCCTTTATGTCGCTGGCAGACTGCGCGGCCGTTCGATCACTTCGGCCTCGAGCAACATCCAAGTCAAGTAACATAAGCGTACTCACCTTTTCGAGCGCACTGATTCATGGACCTGATCGAATCGCAGACTGAGACCTCGCGAAAAGTCGTACGCACCGCTCCTGAGCTTCTGCGCCTGGAAGAGGTGACGAAGACCTATGTCAGCGACGGGCAGCCGGTCCATGCCCTGAATGGCGTTTCGCTCACGGCGAACAGCGGCGAATTCATAGCACTGGTTGGCCGCAGCGGTTGCGGTAAGTCAACCCTGCTGAATCTGGCTGGGGCGATGGACTTCCCTACCTCGGGCCGGGTGTTGCTCGATGGTGTGTCGACCACCGAGCTGAACGAGAACGGCCTCACTCGGCTGCGCCGGGAAAAAGTTGGCTTCATCTTTCAGGCTTTCCAGCTGCTGAACACGTTGAGCGTTCTGGAAAATGTCGAGCTGCCTTTGCTGCTGGCGGGCGAGTCGGACACGCGCCCTCGCGCCATGCGACAGCTCGAACTGGTCGAACTCGGCGACCTGAGCTCGCGGCTGCCACATCAGCTGTCTGGCGGACAGATGCAGCGTGTGGCTATCGCTCGCGCCATGGTGCACGCCCCCAAGCTGCTGCTGGCCGATGAGCCCACCGGCAACCTCGACACCACCACCGGCAACATTATTCTCGAGTTGTTACGCAGAATCGCGGACGAGCAGAAGACCGCGATCCTGATGGCCACGCACAGCGTCGAGTCGTCGAGCTTCGCCGATGCCATCGTGAAGATGCGGGACGGCCGCATCGAACAGGTCCAGCGCCGATGATCCCCCGCTTGCGCCTTTTCTATCGGCTGACCATCCGCCCACTCTATCGCGAGCCCCTGCGCACTTTTCTAACGGTTCTGGCGGTTGCGCTGGGAGTCGCCGTGGTTCTAGCGATTGAGCTGGCAGGCGATGCCGCGGCCGGATCATTTCACTCATCGATTGAAACGCTCACTGGCAATGCCGACTTGGAAGTGACCGCCGTGGGAGGCGTGCCGGATCGTGTGGTCGGGGCGCTGGCCACCTTACCATATGCCATTCAGGTGCGGCCACGCATCGAAGACTACGCGGTAGTGACAACGACGAAGCAAACGGTTCCGCTCATCGGACTCGACTTTGTCGGTGACCATCCGCAAGGCCTGAATTCATCTGGCGACAATTCGGGAACGGCCGCCGATCTCGATCATGCGTCAAACGAAAACAGCGTCTGGATCAGCGATCACCTGGGCGCGAGTGCGGGCGGCAAGATATGGCTGCAGATCAACGACAAGCCTGCGGAATACGCTGTTCGGGGCGTCCTTAAAGATTCCGGGAACAGTGGCGGACTGGTCCTGATGGACATCGCGACCGCACAGCGCGCCGTGAATCGTCTGGGACGTGTCGATCGCGTGCTCATCAAACTGCCAGCCAACAACGCAATCTCCCTCGATCAATGGGAGCAGCGACTGCGGCCGGCGCTACCGGCGGGGGTTGAACTGCGGCGAGAAGGCGCGCAGACCAGCGAGAATCGCCGCATGCTGAGCGCGTTCCGCTGGAACCTGCGCATCCTCAGCTACGTCGCCCTCGTGGTTGGAGCGTTCCTCATCTTTAATACGATCTCGGTTTCCGTGGTTCGGCGCCGCCCGGAGATCGGCATTGTGCGTGCCCTTGGCGCGAGCCGTTTCGGAATACTCGTCGCGTTCCTGGGCGAGGCGATGTGCTTCGGTGTGATAGGCGGGCTGCTGGGGATCGTGCTCGGCCGAGTGATGGCGACAGGCGCGGTTCGGTTGCTGGGCGCGACTGTGCAGAACCTGTATGTCAGCAGCCGTCCCGCAGCGATTGAAGTGACGCCCGGAATGGTGCTGCTTGGGCTGGCAGTGGGAGTCGGCGTCTCGCTGGCATCGGCCGCTTCGCCGGCGCGTGAAGCTTCTCTGGTCTCGCCGATCGAAGCCATGGCGCGCGGCCAACGCGAATACACCGCGCGGGTGCATCAATTCCGCGATCTCTGGATCGCTATCGCGCTCGCCGCTTTGGGAGCAGCCGCATCGTTCGCTCCCGCCATCGCCGGCAAGCCGTTCTTCGGATACGCCGCTGCCCTGCTGATGATTGCGGCCTGCGCCTTCGCCATCCCGGCGCTGGTAAGCGGGCTCACTACAGTTTCGTCGGGCATGTTGCGACGCGTCGCAGGGGTCGAGGCATTCCTCGCGTCGCGCAGCCTCGCCTCTTCGCTGCGGCGAACGTCTGTGCTGGTGGGCGCGCTGGCGACCGCAATCGCCATGACCACCTCGGTCGGCATCATGGTCGGCAGCTTCCGCCAGACGGTGCAGGTGTGGATGGACAACCAGCTCAAGGCCGACTTATTTATTCGGCCGGCGGGTGATCCCGGAGCCGATCGCCATCCCACCATCGATCCCAAGCTGGCTGACACCATCGCAGCTCTGCCCGGCGTCGCGGGCATCGACCGCTTCCGCGGCTACGAAATTAGCTATCAGGGACTGCCGGCACTACTTGGCTCGGCCGACACGACGGGCAATCACGACCTCGCGCGTGTTGGCTTTCTGTCTGGGCGGCCGGCTGACGTGGTCGACGCCGAACTGCGCAGCGGCGACACCGCGCTGATTAGTGAGCCTTTCGCCAACAAGCATCATGTACGCGTCGGCGACACCATCACGCTGCCACTGGGCGGCACACAGGCGCACTTCAAAGTAATCGACATCTTCTACGACTACGGCACCGAGAAAGGCTTCGTGGTTGTCGATCGCACTACCATGCTGCGCTACCTGCCCGACCCGGCGCCGTCGAATCTGGCGGTATACCTCGCGCCCGGAGCCGATCTCGACGCGGTCAGGGCTGAGGTGGAGAAGGCGGCCGCCGGTCACAACCTGGTCATCTTCACCAATCGCAGCTTGCGAGAGCAGGCGATCCAGATTTTTGATCGCACTTTCGCCATCACCTATGCATTGGAAATCGTTGCGGTTTTCGTAGCGATCGTCGGCATTGCGGGCGCGCTGCTGGCCTTGGTCATCGATCGCCGGCGTGAACTCGGGCTGTTGCGCTTCCTGGGAGGGTCGGTGGCGCAGATTCGCAAACTCATCCTCGTCGAAGCTGGATTGATCGGCTTGCTGTCGAATCTCGCCGGCCTGGCGCTCGGCATCGTGCTGTCGCTGCTGCTGATTTTCGTCATCAACAAGCAGTCGTTCGGCTGGACCATCCAATTCCACTGGCCAGTCGCCGTGCTGCTGGGAGCTCTAACCTTGGTTTATGCGGCGACGGTGCTGGCTGGCTTCTATCCCGCGCGCGTGGCCACGCGGCTGAATCCGATCGAGGTAGTGCATGAAGAGTAGCCTCGTCACTTTACTGGCGTTGCTGCTGTTCACGGTGCCTCTGGGTGCACAGTATCAGCAGGCGCTGCCGGGTTATCAGTATGAGTTCCCGCGAGATCACTTCGACCATCCCGACTACAAAACCGAGTGGTGGTATTACACCGGTAATCTGAAAGCATCCGACGGACACAGGTTTGGCTTTGAGCTGACGTTCTTCCGGCAGGCGGTCAGGCGCGATCGGTCGCAGAAATCGGATTGGGATGTGCAGGACATCTACCTCGCACACCTCGCGCTCAGCGACATCGACGGCGGGCGCTTTTACCACACCGAACGATTGAATCGAGCTGGACCGGGCTTGGCGGGCGCGAGTTTGGCGGAGCAGAAAGTGTGGAACGGCAATTGGCAGGTGCAGTGGACGAAGGGCGAGCAGCAATTGCAGGCGATCTCCGATGACTTCACGCTGCACCTGGTGATGAGCTCGCGCAAGCCGCCGGTGATCCACGGCAGGAATGGTGTCAGCCAGAAGTCGGCGGAAGTGGGCAATGCCTCGCATTACATCTCGTTCACGCGCCTGCTGACGAGTGGAACGATCGAGCTGAACGGCAAATCGTACTCGGTGAGTGGCACGTCGTGGATGGATCATGAATTCTTTAGCCACGGCCTCGACAAGGACGAGGTTGGCTGGGACTGGCTCAGCGTCCAGCTTGCCGATAACACCGAGCTCATGCTCTATCGCCTGCGTCACAAGGACGGCAGCGTCGATCCGGCGTCGTCGGGGACGTATGTGGATGCCGTCGGTAAAGCGACGTATTTGAGTGTCAGCGACTTTTCCATGACGCCGCTGGGCGAGACCTATGCCAGCCCGGTCACGAAGGCCGTTTATCCAATCGCATGGCGCGTGGTGGTGCCGTCGCTTGGGCTCGATCTGGAGGTAAAGACGCCGCTGCGATCGCAGGAACTGGCAAGCTCGAATAATGCCGGCTTGTCCTACTGGGAAGGGGCCGTGACGCTAAACGGAACGCAAGGCAGTGCTCCGGCCAGTGGTGTTGGATATCTGGAAATGACCGGGTATGCGCAGCCCCTGACCTTCGAAGCCAAATGAACAGACAGGCTGAGGGTGCGTCGTTGGTCCGCGAGAATACAGTCAAGCAAAGTGGGCTGTGATCTGCTTTGAAGGGGCGCAGCTTCAGCTGCGCCGTATGACACTCGACGAGGGTGTGAGCCGGCTTTTAGCCGGGGGCACCCGCCCTAAAGTGTTCGCCTTAGCCACCAACCTGCACGCGAATCAAAAATAGTCTTACCAGTAAGATTTGCCATAAATCTTACCAGTAAGACTATTCTTTGTTTTTGGTGCTCATTGCTCCCCGAAACCCAAACTCATCCCGGTTTCTGGGACAATGTTACCTATCATGCCCCGTCTCATCCGATCTGCGCTTATCCTGACAGCCATTTCCTTTGTAATCTGCGGTTTCGCTGCCAGCCAAGCCACCAATAACGCTAAAACCGAACCTCTGGCGACGACCCTTGACCAGGTTTCTACGGCCTACGCCAAGCTGGAGCCGCAATCCATTCGCCCCGCCGAAGGCTTCATCAAGTACGACTACCTGATCCCAGCCGGATACTACAAGCAAATGTGGGACTGGGATGGGTTCTTCATCGGCTCGCACCTGACGCAACAAGGTAAGCCGCAGTATCTGAAATATTGGGTGCTCGACTTCGCGGGCGCCATCGACAAAGACGGCTACGTCGCCGGCTGTATCACGACCAAGGGCCCACGTCCGCTCATGGGCAAGTTCGCCATGAAGCCATTCCTGGCCCAGGGCGCGGTCATCGCTTCCGAGCGTCTGGGCGATTACGAGTGGGTGAAGCCGATCTGGGAGAGCATGCGCAAGGTCATCGTCTATCGCGAGCAGACGCAGTTCGATCCCAAGTATGGCCTGTTCTTTTGGGAGAATGCGATCTCGTCTGGCGCCGACAATAACGTTGCTCTGACCAACGATCCCAAAGACAAGAGCGCCATCCTGGCCACCGATATCAGCACGTTTCAATACCGCGAATACAAGGCCATGGCGCAACTGGCCGATAAGCTTGGCAAGCCGGACGAGGCCGTCGAGTATCGCAAGAAGGCTGCTGACCTGAAGGCGGCGATGCTGAAATACATGTGGTTTCCGCAGGAGGAAATCTTCTACAACATCCGGCGAGATACGGGGAAGCCGGTGAAACGCATCAGTTATTCGACGTTCGTTCCGCTCATCGACGACATTGTTCCGGAAAAAGATGCCAAGGCGATGATCACTCGTTATCTTCTCAACAAGAAGTACATGCTGGCGCCGTACGGCATTCGCAGCCTATCCAAACAGGACCCCGACTACAACAACGCGGCCATCATTGTTCCTTACTCGAACTGGCAGGGGCCGATCTGGATCAACGCAAATTATCTCAACTACATTTCGCTAAAGAGATACGGCTTCGATAAAGAGGCGTCGGTGTTGTCCGGCATTTTAGGACGCATGGTACTGGCAGACATTCAGAAGTGGGGCTCGATGCATGAAGACTACGACGCGGAAACCGGCCTGGGCCTCGCTCCCACGCCCGAGCAGTCGGAGAATCACGTGTTCTCCGGATTCGTGGGATGGAACCTGCTGGTCCAGGACATGTTGCAGTGCGAGGTGAAAAGTGAGTGCAAGTTCCTGGGTGACTACGGAGCATCGGCAAAGTGATCCTGAATCTTGCCTGGAACGATCGACGATGCTTTCGGGCTTACTTACTCTGTAGTTCAGCGAGCCAGTTCTGGACCAGGGTGAGCGACTGCGAGCTGCCTTCGCTGGGCGAGACGGCGATGAACCGCTGACCATCTTTCGAGGGAGCGTATTCGCGGGCGATGATGCCCCTGAGCGGAATGCGGAACAGCAACTTGCTGCTGCCGACCTGAAATGCCGGGCCTGCGCTGTCGACTTGCACGGCGACGAGCCCGTTGAGATCGAAGTAGAACAGTTCCTTACCATCTGCGCGCCAGCGCGGTTCGGCGCCACCTCCGTTGGAGATCTGCCACTTCGTTCCCGTCCAGGGGAAGGGAGCGACAAAGACTTCGGGACGGCCGCTTTCCTGCGCCACGTACGCTACCCAACGGCCATTGGGCGAAAACGTTCCTCTCGATGCGGCGTTGGTATACAGAAACGGTTTGTGGTCGCCACTCATCGGGAGCACCCAGAGATCGACATTGAAGCCGATTCCCTGCTCATACATCAAATAGCGCCCATCATGCGACCAGTCCGTAATCGCTTGAAAGATCGGCTTCGGAGAGGAGATCAGGGTTTGCTCAGGAGCACTTCTGTCGAGCGTCTTCACCGAGATTGCAGCTTGCTGGTTTGAGGTGAAGGCGACCTGCTTTCCGTCAGGAGACCAGAATGGCGTGAGATGCGCCCCACCGCTGAAGGTGAGCCTCGTCCTGCGATTGTTCACCAGGTCGTGAATCCAGATGGTTGCGGTCGCAGTGCTCAACTCGGTGGCTGCCAGTTGCTTCTCGTCGGGCGAAAGATCCAGGTCGAAATATTCGGTCCGTTCTCCCACGGTGCCCAGCTTCTTTCCGCTACGGTCGTACCAGGTAAGTATCTCGGTGCCGGAAGAAGTGCCGGATGCGTACACCAGCATGCCGTCATTGGAAGCGCTAAGGTTCATCCGCCACAGTCCGGAATCGAAGTGAACGTTTTCGCTCAGAGTCTGAGGTTCGCCGGAAAACTTGCCGGTGACGGGATCGAAGCTCTGGGTTACTACGGAATTTTCCCGCTGGAAGAGCAGGCGGCCCGAAACGTACACAGCATTCGACAAGGTGTGAAACAGGAGCCGGTTCTCTTTGCCGTCCAGCGAAGCGAAAAAAACGGCGGTATCTGGACTGTTCGGCGAGTTGTGTTTTACCGCGACATACAGGAAGTGCTTGCCGTCAGGCAGGAACCAGGGCCAGCGATGCGAAGAATACCGGACCCCATCGATCGTGGTCACCGGAGTGGGCGGGCCTCCGTTGGCTGAGACTCGCGAGATTCCCGTGTTGTAGGAGAGCGCGACCACGATGGTTCCATCCGGTCCCCAGGAACCACCCCGGCCCAGCGTCGATTCACAAATTGTCACCGGCGTCCCACCGGTCGCTTCGATTCGCTTCAACTTGTCGTCAGTAAAGAAGGCGATGGAGCGGCTGTCGGGCGACCAGAAGGGAAACATCGCGCCCTCCGTGCCGGCCAGTGGCTGTGACGAAGTTGAATCGAGCGCTCGCAGATAGAGTTGAGCGCCTCCGGAGCCGTAGGCCGAAAACACGATGTAATGGCCATCAGGTGAGATCACCGCCGGGCCGCCGTGATCGCCGGAAAGATTGAACAACAATTTGTCTGGAGGATTGATCTCGACTCGCAACACCGGCAACTGTTTCTGTTCCGCCTGGTAAAGAAAGAACAGCGCCACCGCAGCGACGGCGGCAAATGGCCCTGCGATGATCCAGGCCAGCTTACCCGCTCGTTTTCGTGCAGGCTGAATGGCCACTGCCGAGGAGGTGATCTGCGAGCCGCCTTCGAGGATCTGCCGGAGTTGCAGTTTGACGTCATGCGCGGTTTGCCAGCGATCGTCTGGATCTTTCGCCAGGCACGACTTCACCAAACGCTCGAAGGCGGGCGGAGTCATAGGTTGTAACGACGTGATGGGAGGCGGCTCACGTTCCAGCACGGCTGCCATCGCACTTGCTGCCGTCTTGCCTTCGAAGGCCCGCTTGCCGGTAGTCATCTCGTACAACACCGCTCCCAGGGCAAAGATGTCGGAGCGAGCATCCGCCGGCTTGCCTTCCACCTGCTCCGGCGACATGTATTGAAAGGTTCCAACCACCGTCCCCTGCGCAGTCAGCGGATGGCTGCCCGGCGGCGTGCTGGAGGTCATGCTGAGACCGGACGCTGCGGCCGCCGTCGACACCGACGCCTTGGCAAGGCCAAAGTCCATCAGCTTCGCGCCACCCTTGGTCAGCATGATGTTGCCCGGCTTCAGGTCGCGATGAACCACGCCGCAGCGGTGCGCCTTATCCAGACCTTCGCAGATATCGAGTCCGTCTCGCAGCACCTGGTCGATGGGCAGCGGCCCCTTGCGTAAGCGGTCGGCAAGGGTCTCGCCCTCCAGGAATTCCATGACGAGATAGTCAGTACCGTCCTGGTGGCCGACGTCGTACAGCGTGCAAATGTTGGGATGATTGACCGACGAAATCGTGCGCGCTTCCTGATCGAAACGCTGCTTGGCCTCGGGATTCTCGGACAGGTGAGACGGAAGAATTTTGACCGCAACAATGCGTTCCAGGCGGGTGTCGCGCGCGCGATAGACTTCGCCCATTCCGCCGGCGCCTAGCGGAGACTGAATTTCATAGGGCCCGAGTTTCGTGCCTGCGGTGAGGGCCATGAGAGGTATCCGAGGATTATACCTTCACTCAGGCCGGTGATCCTGCATGGAAAGTTTCGCCGATAGCATGACCTGCGCCACTTTCCTTACCACCGCCGGAAGTCATGTCGTGATCGTCGGCGAAAGTTCCAAGCCGCATATGACTAGTAAAGTCATGGCACTCAGGTTGCCGACCAACTCCGAACATCCACAGCTATTGGAGGCTATAATGCCGTGTCTAGACCAGTCTCAAAGCGGAGTAGCGCAAGCATGGCGTGGTGGCAGCAGTGGGAAGGGCGCGTGGTTAACGGAAGATTTCCGCTGCGGCAATATCTCGGCGGGTCGGAACGTCGCGCGGCATTCCTCACCGAAGTTTCCGACGTGAAGGCGGTGATCAAGCTGATACCGTCGGACGCACAGTCTGAGGCCCAGCTTTCGCGTTGGGAGGCAGCGCGCAAGTTGTCGCACCCTCATCTCGTTCGCATTCTCGATTCGGGTCGTTGGCATGCTGACAATGAGCAGGACTTGCTGTTCGTGGTTATGGAGTACGCCGAGGAGAATCTTGCAGAGGTTCTGTCGAGCCGCCCGTTGACGCCAGCCGAGGCCAGCGAAATGCTTGCTCCAACTCTGGACGCGCTCGACTACGTGCACGGGCGAGACATGGTGGTCACAAATATCAAGCCGTCGAACATCGTGGCGGTCAACGACCAGTTGAAGCTTGCGAGCGATGCCATTCGTCCCGTGGGAAGCTCGGAAACTCTTGCTGCCAATGACAGCATCTATGCCGCTCCCGAGACTGCCAGAGGCGAGGTAACGGCCCGGGGAGATATCCGGTCGCTGGGCATGACCCTGGTGCAGGTGCTCACCGGTCGTCTGCCAATCTGGGATGGAGCGGAACAGAGCGATCCCAAGTTGCCGGAGAATATTCCAGCGCCGTTCGACGAAATAGCGCAGCACTGTCTGCGTCGTGATCCGGCTCGTCGATGGTCAACCGCAGAAATCAGAAATCGTCTAAGCCGATCGCAAGAGAACGCAACTGCCGCCGCGCCGATGCAAAGCGCGTCGCCGGTTGCTGACAGCAACTACTCCCGGTCCCGAGTAGAAGAAAAGAGTGTTCCCTCCGCACGCGCGGCGGTGACACCGGCCGCTCGGCAGACGCCGACGAAGAAGCCGGTTGGCGCCCAACTCGCGGTCGCAATCATCGTTGTTTTCATCCTGATTATTGCCGGCGTTCTCCTGTCGCACAATCATTCAGAACCCGTTCAACCGGCAACGACTACCTCTGTCGAACCGAGCGCTGCCCCGTCACCGGCGCCACCGCCGCGGCATGACAGTGCAACAACTTCTCAGACCCGCAGCGGCGTTGTTACTCACGGGACCGTGGCTCACGAGGTTATGCCGGACGTGTCCACGCAGGCACGGAACACAATATCGGGCACCGTGACCGTGAAGGTGAAGGTCGAGGTCGCTCCCTCGGGCACCGTGTCTCGCGCAACGTTGGTCTCGCGCGGCCCGAGTGGATACTTTGCCAATCTGGCCTTAGAGGCTGCTCGCAAGTGGACATTTACTGCGCCGACCGTGGGCGGGAAAGCCGTGCCCAGCGAGTGGGAGTTGAAATTCGAATTCAAGAAGAGCGGTACCAAAGTACAGCCGCAACGCACCTCGCCCCGATCGTGAAGAAGTGGCCCGTCCCGGCAAAGCGAACCGACGACGCGTCAACCGTAGTAACGGAAGTCTTCCCAGAAGTCGTGCCACCCTGCCTTTGGCGGACCACAGACGAAGATGTCGGGGTGGTCCTCGGTTTCCTCGTTCTTGATCCCATATTGATTCCAGGTATGACCCCCCAGCCTGCACGACTGGAAATGTTCATCCACGAAACTCCGGCTCAAGCCGATCACGATTAAGGTTTGTGGCGGGGGATTGCCGTAGCCGCGGGACCAGAACGAATTGACTCCGCTGATTGCGCGCGGCAGATTGTAGCGGGGGCCATAAAGGTTGATCGCGCCGGCTTCGCCGTAATTCGTGCCGATAATGCCGAGATGCGCCCTCTCTTCCGGGGTCATTGAGTCGCGAATTTTTGCAACTTCCTGCGTCAGTTCCTGCCAGCCAAGCTGTTCGCGGAAATCGCCCTGGACACTGTTGGTAATGGCCCACCAGCGCGAGTTGAGGGGCGCGGCCGGCAGCCAGAGGACAAGCGTCAAAAGCACTTCGACGATCAGCACCGCCCATACAACCCAGCGGATCGTCATTGCCCAACCGCGTTGCAGCGTGGCCAGCCAGCGTTCTCCCCACACGCTGCCAGCGGCATACAACATCGCATAGGCCGGCCCCATGTAGTACCAGCGGCCTCTGGCAATGGTGAACAGCGCGAGCGTCACCACATACATCCAGCCCACGATGCGGAAGCGATTGCCCTCGCGCGTCAACAGGCAGAAGTAGAGGCCCGCCAGAGCCAGGGGAAAGCGGAGGCCCATCAGTTCCAGTTGTTGCGGAAGAAAGTAGGTGGCCCTGCCCTGGCGAACGTCGCGGGCATGAATATGACTAAGAAAATCAAGTGAAACGAAATTGTGCTGCATTTGCCAAAGCAAATTGGGCAGCCATACCAGAATGGAAATTGCTACCCCAATCCACAGCCATTTGCTTTTCAGGTAACGTCTCGCATCGGTGAGTAGCACGCCAGCAACGATTCCCAGCACAAAGAAGCCGATGGTGTATTTCGACAGCATGCCGAAGCCGATACTTGCCCCAATCGCCACCCACCATCGCGGGTCGTCGGAGTTGACCAGCTTAACGACGAAGTAAGCTGTGAGCACCCAAGCCAGGCAATCGAAGGCAACGTACTGCATCTCGTATCCGCCGCCCAGGCAAAATGGGACGGCGGCGACGGCAGCGACCAGTTGCGCTCCCCGGCGTCCGCCCATTTCGCGGGCCATCAGCCCCGTGAGCACGACACCGATCGCCTGCGCTACCGCAGCGAAGAAGCGGAAGCCGCGCAGCGAAGTGCCAAACAGCTCGAGTGAAATCCGGCCGAAGAATGGCGTGACCGGCGGGTAAGCGGGGTAGCCCCAGGCCAGATGCCGTGCATCTTCCAGCGTGGCTAGTTCGTCGCGATGAAACCCGTAACGATTCCCCAGGATCAGGTGCAACGCGACCGTGGCGAGAGCGATGTAGATGAGGATCGCCGTGTCCCCGACCCAAACAGACGGCACGGGCGCAGTAAAACGGCGGGCGGGAGCTCCATTTATTGCGTTCATCAAACGGTTCGCTAATGCCCGCGAATTCAATATCTAAAGTGGGCGCCGAAACTATACACCAGAATGCCCATCTCGGGCCGCTTGGAATCGCGCGTCCCACGATGCAAACACGCGATGAGCTACCCGGCTTGCGTGACGGGTAGGTCGTGAAGTCGCACGCGTTCAAGAAGTGCGAATCAAGCTGGTCAGTATGTGAAAGCCTGAATGTCAGTGACATCCGAGTCCGGGCCATCAACGTACCCGGACCGAAGGCTGGGGTGCAGCGCAATGTGCGTGGGAACCACGTTGAAGGTGTTGTTGAAGCTGAATCCGTTAATCGTTTCCTGTAGATTTCCGTGGATGTCGTAAACGTAGATGGTGCTGCCGCTGGGCGACGAACTTGAGGTGGGCTGAGCGATCAGGAACAGCTTGTGAACGGAATCAAACTCAACGTCGGCGCCACTGAACTGCTGCAATCCCTGTGATCCCGGCAGCTCCACCGCGAAACCAGTGCGTGTGCTGAGATCGTAAAATTCCACGCTGGCATCGTCTTCTGTGTCGCTGCAGGCAATGCCATCGGCCGAGTCGATAGCCAGGCCGTTAACAAAGCCAAAACCGACGCCGGTAAACTCCGTGAACCCGCCATGCGTAAGATCAACCACGGCAAAGACGGGCCGGCAGCCGAAGCATCCATTGCCTCCGCCCAACAACGCCTCGTTGGTAACGCTGTCATACGCGATGGGCGGCGGCACGCTGCCGAAGTTGTTGGAATCCGTAATGTCGACGACCGGACCGAAGGTGTTGTTGGCGACGTTGGAGCTGAATACCCAGGGAATAAAGTGGCTGCTGTTGTCGTAGGCGAACACGGCGACGTTCGGAACTCCCTGGTTACGGCTCACCCCGGTCGGCATAATAATGTGCTGCCCTCCGATAGGTGGGGTCCAGACTCCGGTGAACCGGTTTGTGCTCAGCGGATTCAAGACGTTGAAGGAACGGTTGCTCACGAAACCTCCTGACACGTGTTCGTGCTCAACCAGCCCGACACTGTTGCCGACCACTCCCATGGTGACGTAATCGTCTTGCGCGTGCGATGGCTGCGTCAACGCCACCACGTCCAGAATGTCGCCGGTCGCCTGGTCAAAGGTTTCGACTGCCGCAATAAGATTTCCATTGGAAAGCATCTTGGATTCCGAAAGCACGCCTTCCGTGCCGTTCTGATCGATATCGAACCCAAAGATTTGGCCGCCAAACCTGCTGTGCACGATGATCCCGTTTGGTCCTGGCGACAAGTTGGGCTGAAACTGGTTAGTCTGGCTCAGCGCAATTACGCTGGATAGAACTAGCAGAGCCACGCAGCAGGATATGCGTCTAGCAATGGCGCAATACTGGGCAAAGATAGACAGGTTCGTTGTGTAGCGCATTTTTTCTCTTCCTTCAAGTGGCGTTTTGAGATGCCCGCACAATGCGGGAGGACACGGCTGAGGCTAGGTCATGCGCGGTTTTGTCATGTCACAGCTTCGTCAAAGATTTGTGAACCCTTGTCCTGGGAGCGTTTACGACCTTGCGTTTTCATTTAACAGAGCTTCTTCTCGACAGCGGCGAATTACTGAAGCCAAGTTCGACTGAGGAGTATCCAAAGCGACTGAACCGTGCCATAACAACGCAAGACAAAATGTAGGAAGACGGCTCGACCGGTTCGGGCCATTGAGGAGATCTGATGTCGAAATCCGTCGTTCTCATTACCGGCGCATTAACCGGGATTGGACGAGCCACAGCGCTCGCCTTCGCTACGGAAGGTGCTAACGTTGTGGTCTCCGGCCGGCGCGACGAGGAAGGTAACAAGTTAGTCGCCGAACTACGCAGCTTGGGAGCAGAAGCCGAGTTCTTTCATTCTGATGTGCGCCGCGAAGATGATGTTCGCGCGTTGGTCGACAAGACTGTTGCGCGGTTTGGCCGCCTGGACGTCGCCATTAATAATGCTGGGACTGAAGGCACTCTCGGCCCGATCACAGAACAAACTGCCGAAAATTACGCCGCCATATTTGACACCAATGTCCTGGGCACGCTGCTTAGCATGAAGCATGAGTTGCGAGTCATGCTGCCTCAAAGGCACGGCAGCATCGTCAACTTGTCGTCCACGGTCGGCCACACTGGTGTGACAGCCGGATCCATTTACGGTGCCAGTAAACACGCGGTCGAAGGACTGACGAAGTCCGCAGCGCTCGAGGCAGCGGACTCCGGAGTGCGCGTCAATGTCGTCGCCCCTGGCCCGGTCGACACCGGCATGTTGAGCCGTTTTACCGGCACCGACGCGGGCAAGGCGGAGTTCGTTGCGAAAGTGCCGCTGAAGCGCGCTGCGAAAGTCGACGAGATCGCTCAAGTGATTCTGTTTCTCTCCTCCGACAAAGCGTCGTTCATCACCGGCGCCACCATCGCCGTTGATGGCGGCAAGATCGCCATGTGATCGATTAAATGAGGAGCGCGCAGCGTGATTGCGCTGCGCAGAGCAAGCGCGCAAATCGGAGATAAAGTATGGCAACGAGAGATATCGCTGTGCAGCGATTCAGTGTGACTTCTTCCAAGAGTTTCCATGATGTTCTGGCCGCCCTGGAGACTGCCATCGGTCATCCCGACATGAACTCGTTCCGAAAAAGTATGGCCGCGGCGAATACCTTTGCAGAAGTTGAAAAGATTGTTGAGGAAGCGGCGGGGCCTACGCAAATGATGGAGTTCACGCGCCTGGATCTCGGCGAAGTGCTGCGCAAACGAAACGGCACCAACGCTCGGCAGAGTCTGCGGCTTATCGTCGGCAATCCAGTCATCATGAGCTCGATGGTTCAGCATGTGCCGGATGCCGGTTCCTACGCGCCGGTGACGATTTTGGTGGATGAGCGCCAGGACGGAGTTCATCTCTCCTACGACCGCATGGCGAGCTTTCTCGCACTGTACGGCAACGCGGAGGCCCTAAAAGTCGCTCAGCATCTGGATGTGAAGATCGAAGCGCTACTAACGACGGCCGCCGGTTGATGGCATATTGCTCTGCTGGATCACTCGTCTTGCTTCGCTATCTCATGGTCGATCACCGTGCGGGAAAGATGCCGTACTTTACTTCTAGAAACTCCTGAAGCTTCCTTGGCAGCACGCTGCTGAGTTCCTGCCAGGTCAGGATTGCCAACCTCGATCTGAGATCGCAATTCCTAACTGCGCGGATAACTCGATACCAGTCCTCAACCAGGTCTCGTCGGCGAGAGTCACACAGAACCAGATATGATCGTCGACAATAGTGCGCTGCCAGGACTCCGCGTATCAACTGATACGAGTGAAAATGATTCTCCGCAGTGGGAAGTTCGTCGACGTCGAATGCCATCTCCAGGTCGCGATATCGCACCACCAAGTCGGGGCGAGCCGTTTGGAAATCACTCTCCGTCAACTTGGCTTCAATCAATAGGTGGCCGAGGCCCATATCAATTTCAGTTCGATCAATCCCGCCGCCGGCGAACGGAGTATCGGGACGAACACCAAACTGTGGCCGCAGACCCGATTCGACTCCGAGAAGCGAACACATCGATCTTCGAACTGTTATTCCCGGGTAGCAGAAGATGTTCATGAGCAGGGCGTCGGAACTGCTTGCGCAGTCGAGTTCACGCCGAATGCGGTCGCCAGGCCGGGGAACCCTTTTGCTCGCCGAATAGCACTTCTGGAGACGGCAACTCCAGTCGGCGGAAGCGCGAATGCGCCGATAAGCGGCGGGCAAGAAATTGCCATGGGCGCCGCCTACGTCGTGATACAAAACACTCGGCGTCGCGCCGATCGTCGTTTCATGGGCAACGTCCCGACTCAAGGCAAGATTGCGCTCTCCGACTTCTCGACGAAGCTCGCCGGCAGATAGTCTGAGCGGCAGGAGTGAACCGCTCTCAGGCGAGTTTTCCAGCAGAAGCTTCTTCAGCCGAAGAGGGGCCATGGCAGAGGAGTATACCTTTTTCGTCTTTTGTTCGCCTGTAATTTCTGGGGTAACGATAGCGGTCAGGTCTCGGCGCGAATTGCGGTGCAGTCACGTTCCTAATGTAAGCCACCACCGGAAGGATCCGGGTCACGCGGTCCTGAGACGGCTTCTTGTGCCTTGAGCCTGGATTGGAAGAAGGATTGTCGGGGATCAGCCTTCCAGAATGTCACGTACCTTGCGTCCGAGCACGTCAAGAGCAAACGGCTTTTGCAGGAAATTGACAACTGGGTCTGTGCTTGCATCGCCCATGATTTCCCGGTCAGTGTAGCCCGAGATGTAAAGCATTTTCATCAGGGGCCGGCTAGCGCTTAGCTCTTTGGCTAGCGCCATGCCGCTCATTTCCGGCATGGTGATGTCGGTCAAAAGCAGTTGAATCGGGCCGTCCTGTCGTTGGGCAATTTCTATCGCAAGTCTTGGATTGCTTGCTTCCAGCACGGAATACCCCTGGGCTCGCAGAAAGTCCGCCATAAGTTCTCGGACACCGTCCGCATCTTCGACAAGCAAGATAGTCTCGGTACAAGTCCGGCCTTTCGGACTGTTCATGATCGCCGGCACTATGGCCTCCTCCTCGGGGACACGCGGCAGGTGGACCTTAAACGTGGTGCCCTGTCCCGGTTTGCTATCAACCAAAATGAAACCACCGCTCTGCTTCACGATTCCGTACACGATGGAAAGTCCCAGTCCGGTGCCTTTATCAATATCTTTTGTGGTAAAGAATGGCTCGAACAGATGTGCCTGGGTCTCCCGATCCATACCCACACCGTCGTCCGTCACCGATAGCATGACGAAAGAACCCGGCCTGGTCTCAAGCCCGTACATCTGCTCCGGCATCTGCTTCCATTCAGCGTTTGCAGTTTCAATCGTCAATTTACCGCCGTCAGGCATCGCGTCGCGAGCATTCACTACCAGATTCATGACGACCTGTTGAACCTGTGAGGCATCGGCCAGGACGCGACCCACGCCATCCGCAAGAACTAGCCGTAGATCGATATCTTCGCCGATGAGACGAGGTAGCATTTTGCCAATGTCAGCTAAGACGTTGTTCAGGTCCAATATCTTGGGCATCAATACTTGTTTTCGGCTGAAAGCCAGCAATTGGTGAGTGAGCAGCGCAGCCCGGTCAGCTGCTTTAAGAATTTCGTCGATCATTCGTGCCAGTTGCTCGTCGCTTCCAATTTGCTCCTTTAACAGATCTCCATAGCCGGTGATGACCATCAGAATGTTGTTGAAGTCATGGGCGACACCACCCGCTAGGCGCCCTACGGCTTCCATCTTCTGCGCTTGGCGAAATTGTGCTTCCAGCAGGTGGCGCTTGGTAACGTCCCGAACGACGCCAAGATATCGAACGGGGCGCCCGGCCACGTCCCCGATCGCTTTAGCGAAGACTTCAACCCAGCGCAACTCGCTATTGGGCGGAACAATCCGGCATTCGACATGAAGGCGCTCGCCCGCCGCGAGGCGTGCGAATTGACCTTCCAGCAGCGAACGGTCATCGGGATGGCACAGGCGAAGCAACTCTTGGGAACCAGAAGGTGGACTATCACCGGGAAAACCAAGAATCCGGAACATCTCCGGAGACCAGGTCCGCTTGCCCGAGGGAAATTCCACCTCAAACACACCTAACTCGGCTGCATGTTGGGCCAGGCGCAGGCGCTCTTCGTTTAGCCGGATCGCTTCTTCCGCGATTCGTCGCTGAGTAATGTCTTGCTTGATAGCTATGAAATGTGTCACGCCGTACGGGTCCTCCGATACCGGAGTGATGGTCATCAATTCGGTGTAGAGCGTGCCATCCTTGCGTTTATTAATCACCTCTCCGCACCAGACATTTCCGGCTTGCAGGGTTTCCCACATTTGTTTATAGAAAGACTGCGGATGTGTTCCGGAACTTAGTATCCGGGGGTTCCGCCCAATTGCTTCGCCAGCAGAGTATCCGGTCATGCTGGCAAAAGCGGCGTTTACCCAGATAATAGTTCCTAGAGAATTCGTTAGAACCACTGCGTTTGCTGCCGACTCCAAGGCTTTGTATAACAATTGCAAGCGCTGATCCGCCCGCTTGTGTTCGGTGATGTCGTTCACAAAGCCATACCAAAGCGTGCCTCCGTCCGGTTCCCGCTCAGGTATGGCCCGCCCTTCCACCCATATTTCGCCTTGAACTTCGCTGGTCACTCGGAATTCGCAATGCCAAACACTCAAGTCACGAGACGACTTATCGATCGCCGCCAACAGGTGGGAAACGTCATCCGGATGTACCCGAGAGAAAGCCAGGGCTCCATCCCTGGCAAGAGTCTCCCTGGAGGAACCCAACATACCTTCTATTTCGGGGCTGGCGAAAGGAAAGCAAGTCGTGCCATCGGGGCGCCGGCGAAAAGAATAGATTACGGTGGGAGCAGAATCGACAATGTGAGCAACTTGCTTTTGCAACTCAAGACGTTTGGCTAATTCGGCCTCAGCATTTCTAGTTTCGGACACATCGCGAAAAACAAAAACAAAGCCTTCCAGCGTCCCGTCCGGGCGCATAATGGGCGCCGTACTTTGGGCGATAGGAATTTCCCGCCCGTCCTTGGCTAACAGAAGCGTATGTTCACTCGATCCAGTCGCCGCACCTAGCTTAAAGACCTTCTCAAGTGGATCTCCCTGGGACTCGCGGGTCTCCTCATTGATGAGTTGGAGGATGTCGCCAAACCTGCGGCCCACCGCCTGCTCATTGTTCCAGCCGGTGAGTAGCTCGGCCGCATGGTTGAGAAAAGTAGGGTAGCCGAACTCGTCCGTCGTAATCACAGCGTCGCCGATATTAGCCAGGGTCACGTCTCGCAAGCGATGACTCGCCAATCGCTGGCGCGCCCCACGGTGGCGAACCTCAACCAGGATCCCGCAAAGCACTCCGGATGCCACTAAAGCTGCCCACCGCCAACGATCGCCCGGGTTTGGCATGTACCCGAAGCGCAGCGGAGGTACCACAACCCGATTGATAAGACTGGCAGCCAGCAACGCGGAGACAAGCGCCGGACCCACCCCTCCCACAGCTGCGCTCAGAATGACGGCAATCAAGAAAAGGACGAAACCACGTAGCTCAACTTGCGCATGTGTTTGCAGTACCCGTATCTGCAGCACAGCGATGAGCCCTAGAATCTGCTGCAATTGATAGGCACAGTATGTAGCCGTCAGCGCGAAGCCGTAAGGAACCCAGTTCACGCGAAACGAATCGCGCAGGCCTCGGACAAGAGATTGGAGATACGAGCGTGCTGGAACAGGGCCAAGAGGATCCATGGGTCAAATCCTCGCCGGCGTCGCAGGAATCCAGGTTTTAAGAGATGTTCAGCTCGAATATACTTGCAGGTTCTTTTGCGATTGCGAGTGAGCCGGGTGTTCCGTCGCATCAAGCGTGTTCGTCGGTAACGATGACCGGTTCGAGCTTAAATCTCCGCTGGTCCACCTTGGTTTGTACCCTCAAGTCTACTCCCTTGAACTACTGAGGCAAGCAGTCAAATCTGGCAGCGTGCGCCTCAAGTTGTTCAGTTGACCAGTCGATGTGTTCCCTGTGTCCACGACGAATCATGCAGCACGACTAGTTCCCCGACCGCAGAGCAATTGGAAGGCAAAAATCGAATCTGTTGGCTGCCGGTTAGGTCAGGACAATCGGCCGCTGGTGCTGGTGGCCGACGATGACTTAGTGACCACCCAGATCATCCAGGGAGCTCTGACGCAGATCGGACTCAGAGTTGATACCGCGCACAACGCACAAGGCACCCTGGAAAGAATCCGGAGAAATCGACCTGACCTTATCCTGCTGGACGTTTCTCTGCCCGATGGCAACGGAATTGAAATCTGCCGTCAGTTGCAAACCCAGTCGGGGCTATCGCAGATCCCTGTAATTTTCATCTCAGGCCACGAAGAGTTGGCTATTAAGGAAGCGGGCTTCGATGCCGGGGGCGTCGACTACATCACCAAGCCTTTGATGGTGCGCGAAATCATTGCCCGGGTGCGCACCCATCTTCGGCTTAAGCAGGGCTACGAATCGATGGCCGAACTACAGGCCCAGAGAATCCAAAAGCTGGTAGCCGCACAGGAAGCCTTCATGCCGCATCCGGAGAATATTCCGAATGCCGGCTTCCAGGTTTGCTTCACCCAGTTCCTGAAGGCCGGAGGAGACTTTTACGATGTGATTCCGCTGGCCGAAAATCTTTTTGACTATGTGGTAGCGGATGCCAGTGGACACGATTTAGGCGCCTCCTACTGGACGGCAGCTCTGAAGGCTCTGTTGTCGGAATACAGTAATGCCGTCAACTCTCCCCGGGAAGTGTTGCAACTGGTCAATAACGCCCTGCTGAGAATCCTACCCTCGGGCGTGTTTTTCACCATGATTTATGCCCGTTTGAATCGTTCCAGCCACAAGCTTGCTGTCGTCAATGCCGGCCATCCTCCTGCCATTCTGCTTCCCGGAGGTGGCGGCAACGCCCTGGTGGTTTGGGCCGAAGCCGACGTCGTAGGTGCGTTTCACGATGCGGTCTTCGACTGCCGGGAATTAACCGTTGCTCCAGGAGACCGGTTGTTTCTGTATTCCGATGGCTTGACGAATGACGGGAAATACGGCACCGAAGGACTGGCTGCTCTAGAGAGCCTGCTGGTCGGCGGGCGGAATCGGCCTTTAAAGGAAGCTGTTCGGCGAGCGGTTGAGCAGTCCTGCGCGGGTGGCGATTGTGAAGATGACGTGCTGTTGCTGGGCGTGAACCTTTAGGCACCCGAGGTTTGTTATGGAACGGACAACCAGGATGACACGGCCCACGGAGCAACCCAGAATGCGTAAGCAGCATGAGGATGATCTCCGCTTGTCAATCCCCTCGGTTCTGTCTGCCGTTGAGCTGGTGTGCGAACAAATCCGGGGCACACTGGAGAAGCATCACCTGGAGCCGATGCGATTTCAGGTTGAATTGGTGGCCCGAGAATGCCTGAACAACGCGATTCTGCACGGCAACCGAGGGCAACAGAACCGGGTAGTGGACTTTGGAATGCGGGTAGGCAGGAAACGGATTTGCCTGCGCACCGTTGATCAAGGCGCGGGATTCGACTGGCGTCTCCGTCAGCAATGCTGGCCCATCGACTCAGTTTGCTCTGGACGGGGGCTGCTGCTGGCGGGAGCTTATGCGGAACGGATCGCTTTCAACAGCCGCGGGAACCAAGTGACGGTGTGGATCAGCACCGGCCAGAAGGAGAGGTTGCAGGAAAATGTCGAACTATCGCATGGAACGTAGCGGCGGTGATTGCGGGGTCACGATGGAGGGAGCACTGACGGCCGTCGCGGTGCCCGAGCTTCAGCAAACTCTGAAACAGGAAGTCGACGGCGGAGCCCAACTGGTCACAGTCGACCTGGCCAACACCCTGATGATCGATTCCAGTGGTATCGGGCTGCTGATTGCCGCCAGCAACACCTTGTCGCAGAAAAACGGCAAGCTGGCCGTGGTCAATGTCTCTCCGGAGATCCTTCGGCTCTTCCGCAGCATGCGTCTGGTGCCGAGGCTGAACGCCAGCGGACGCCCCGATCTGGAGTCCACTCATGAGTGACGAAACCTTCGCCCTCGACGATGAGTTGCTACAGGGATTCATCAGCGAATCACGTGAACACCTGGCCACCATCGAGGCCGATCTGCTGGCCATCGAGCAGGCCGGGGATGCGGCCGACGCCGAGCTGGTGAACAAGGTATTTCGCGCAGCCCACTCCATTAAGGGTTGCAGCGGTTTCCTGGGATTGAATC
The DNA here is from genome assembly GCA_963769235.1 of uncultured Acidobacteriaceae bacterium. GTDB lineage: Bacteria > Acidobacteriota > Terriglobia > Terriglobales > Acidobacteriaceae > Bog-257. The sequence goes on from CAVYKW010000003.1 coordinate 1,065,207, forward strand.
AGGTCAAGGAACTGGCGCATAAAGCCGAGACTGTGCTCGACATGCTGCGCTCCCACAAGATTCGCCCCAACGCCGAGGTGACGAACGTTCTGCTGGCGGCGTTTGACAAGCTGCACGCCATGATTGAATCTCCGGCTACCAGCGAGTCCGCCGACATTGCTCTCGAGGTGCAGGGGCTGGTGGCGCTGGCTTCTTCCTATCTTCCCCAGCCGGCAAAGGACAGCTTGAGCGGAACGGTGCGGCTGGCAGCTCCGGAAGCTCCTTCGGTGCGACTATCGCAGATCGACTTCGAACGCGCCAAGCAGGCGGGCTGCTGCGTGTACTCCTTGGAGTACGACTTGATCCACGACATCGAACGCCAGGGCAGGAACGTATTCCAACTTTTCCACGAATTGGAGGCGTCGGGCGAGATCCTCGACGTGGTGCTCGACTTCGGGTCTGTGGGCGGACTGGATGGCGCCATCGGAAAACGCCTTCCGCTTTCGATTGTCTTTGCCACCCTGGCGCTGCCGACGGCCATCCCGCATCTGGCCGGTATTCCGCAGGAGCACATCAAATCTCTGCTGCTGGACAGCGCCGCCCTCGAAACTCCGGTTTCGGCGTGCAAGACGACAAACGCATCGCCGGAGCCAACTGCTTCTTCAATGTTTCCGGCTCCCTCCGATGTGCAGCCCGCTGCTGCTGAAACTCCAATGCTCCCGGTTCCGGCGCAAACCGCAGGGGCTGCTCCTGCCGGGTCGCATCCGGTGTCGACCGCCGCTGGCCCGGCAGAATCCCGAATTACAGGCGTGGCTGGGACCCCACAACCGGTGGTGGAAGATACGCTGCGCGTCAACGTGGGGCTGCTGGATACCTTGATGAATCTGGCGGGTGAGCTGGTGCTGAGCCGTAACCAGTTTCAGGCCGCGATTCTGCATAACAACCACCGCATGCTGAATTCTGCCGGACAGCGTCTCAGCCAGATTACTTCGGAAATCCAGGACGCCATCATGCGTACCCGCCTGCAGCCGATTGAGAATGTCTTTGGCAAGCTACCTCGCGTGGTCCGCGATCTTTCCAACAGCCTGGGCAAGGAAGTGAAGCTCGATATCCGCGGCAAGGAAGTGGCCTTGGATCGCAGCCTGGTCGAAGGTCTGTCGGACCCGCTGACGCATATGGTGCGCAATGCGATTGATCACGGCATCGAGTCGCCCGCCGACCGGTTAAAGGTGGGCAAGGAACCGGGAGGCACGCTGCGTGTGGAGGCCCGGCATGAGGCCGGCCAGGTCGTAATCGAGATTGCCGATGATGGTAAAGGCATCGACAGCCAGCGGGTTTCGCAGGCGGCCTTGGCCAAGGGATTAATTACGGCCGAGCAACTCAAAGCCATGACTCCCCAGGACCAGTTGGCCCTGATCCTGCTGCCCGGTCTGTCGACTGCCGAGAAGGTCTCCGACGTCTCCGGACGAGGAGTGGGCATGGACGTGGTGAAGACCAACCTTGATCGTCTGGGTGGCCAAGTGGAAATCAATTCCGCCATGGGCCGCGGTTCGCTGTTCCGCATCAAGCTTCCACTCACCTTGACCATCATTCCCGCGCTGATTGTTTCCGCCGAAGGGGAACGGTTCGCCATTCCGCAAACTAATGTCGAAGAGCTGTTGCGCATTCGCGCGGAAGAGACCAAGCGCCGCATTGAAGTGGTGGGAGAGACGGAAGTGCTTTCGCTTCGCGATCGCATTCTTCCGCTGTTGCGGCTCGACGATTTCCTGGGTGTATTGCCGAAGTACAGTGACAGCCGCAGCGAACGCGAGGAACTTGATCGTCGAATGCAGCTGGCCGATCGCCGGTCGCCACATTATTCCGCCGACGGTAAGCCGCAAATCGAAACTGTCATCCCACGTCCCGGCCCTCCGCTTGCCCGCTGTTCCGACGGACGCCGCAGCAGCGTCAACAGCACGTTGGAGATTGCTGTCATTACGACCGGCAGATTTCAATATGGCCTGGTCGTGCAGGCCTTTCACAACACCGAAGAGATTGTAGTCAAGCCGCTGGGACACCACCTGAAAGAATCGCGCGAATACGCCGGAGCTACCATTCTGGGTGATGGCGCGGTAGCACTCATTCTGGATCCTGTACTTACGTGTGAGCAGCTTGGACCAACATCCTGAGACCCAGCGTTATGACCTCATTCAACTGGTCCAGCAACGTGGGTTCGCCATCTTCAAAGAATACGTCGATAAGATCTCTGGTGCCCGGGCCCGACGGCCCGGGCTTGATCAACTGATGAAAGATGCCCACCATGGCTGCTTCGACGTGGTCGTGGTATGGGCTTTCGACAGACTGGCTCGTTCGGTCCGACACTTCCTGGAAGTGCTGGATGAGTTAAATCATCTGAACATCGAGTTCGTCAGCTTCCGGGAAAACATCGATACCGGCGGTCCGCTGGGCCGTGCTGTTGTCATCATCGTGGGCGCCGTCGCCGAGCTCGAGCGCAACCTTATAGTAGAGCGCGTCATAGTAGAGCGCGTCCGGGCCGGTATGAGACGGGCCAAGCTCGAAGGCCAGCATATCGGCCGGCCACGGCTCAACTTCGATCATGAGGCTTTGCTGCGGGATCGTGCCCATGGCTTCAGCTTGCGTGAACTGTCCAAGATCCATCGTCTATCCCGCACTTCGATCACTCGGGCCTTGCGACAGCAAGCAGGGAGGGAAGCTTGAACCAAATCGATGGAGCATTCCTGGCAATCGCACTGGTCTCTGTCGGTGCGATCTTCTACATCCTATGGGACCATCGCCATTATCGTGAACAGCACGACCTGCAAGGAGCGATATCTGCCCTGAGGCAGCACATCGACAGGTTGGAGCTCGATCACTTCAACCGTCATCATGACCTGTTGACGCTGTTGCGTCAGCTGCGTTCCAACACACCCACCAAATCCTAATTACCCCCGTTCCAAAAGGGTGCATTCCACCGGCTCCGCAAACCATAGAAAACAGTCGGCTGTTATCAGCCGACTGTGGTGGTCCAAAAGGTATGGGTTGCGGAACGCTAGCCAAGTGTGAACTTAACGTACATGTCGAAGAAGAATGAACGACGCAAAAGAGCGCATGAAGGGAAGCGATCGTTCCTTGCTCAGGCCGCCGCCGACGCGGCTATTCGCAGCTGGGAACCCCATGGGCTGCATGGTCTTCTAAGCTACGAGTGCCGGCTCGGAGGACATTTGCATGTAGGTCACAAGAAGAAGAACAACAATATGCACGGCAATTCCAGTGACAGCCCAGCGTCGGAGTAATACATCCTGTTTAAGAAGTCCACCTTGCGGAGCTTTGGCAGGGCGCGGCATCTTGCCGATGAGACTGCGCAAAGAGTCTGCTACCGATATCGGAATGCTTCGCCTCACCCGGTGGCCTTGATATCTATGTCACATGGGTAAGAGCAAAGAACAACTAGCAAACGAGAAAGCTGAGGTTACTGCCGTGTCTCTCCGCCTCGTACGTGGCGAGGTCTGTGTAGCATAAGGTTGTCCGAGTCCAGTCAACACCGTTGCCGACAATAAGGCTCGCGTCCTTCTCAAATAGCGAAAGCCGGAGCTCTCGCTTCTCCGGCTTTCCAGGTCTGTATCGAACTGAAGGAGGGTCCGAGGTTAACGAGTAAGCTTACGGCGCAGAACGCCAGCCACCGCGAGAAGACCAGAACCCAACAGCATAATGCTGCTTGGCTCAGGAGTCGTTCCGCTGGTGGTGGTAGTAGAGTTGCCGTAAATCGTGAACGATTCCGAGGGAATCGTGCCGAGGGTGTTTTCCTGGGCCATCGAAGGACCAGAGTTCTCATCCCAGTAAACTGGGTCGCCGCTGGGTACGCTGGCATTCTGCAGCGTGACCCAGTAGGTTGTTCCGGCGGTCAAGGGGACGGGGCTAATTGTGTAGGTGTCCTCCTCGAGGTTGAAGCCGTACTGGTTGCTGCCCAATGAGAGGCTGCCGGTGGGACTGAGGCTCGTGAAGTTTGCTACATCACTTCCGAAGGCCGATGTTCCAAGTGACAGATCGACGGCCGGAAGGGTGTCGCCCGGAGAGAGCCAGAAAATAAACGACGCACCGGTCATATTCGTGTTGGCAGTGACCGAGAATGAGTCGGTGACGGCAAACCCGAAGTTGATCGTCCAGGCATCGGCAGTTCCGGTGGTTCCACCGTTGTCATAGACGTCGACTTGGGCGATGGCTGGGACTGCCAGCAGAGCCACGCATAGAGCGAGCAGCGAAAACAAAGCGATACGTGATTTCAAGGTAAAGCCCTCCTTTAGCTCAAATTGGTTGAACTTTGCGAGGCGGAAGTTCAGTAGGAACGTCAACGTCCCGCCGGTTTAGCCGTGTTTTTCGCGCCTGATGGCTGAAGGAATCGGCTCGTACCTGAAAATGAGCGACTCTCCGCCTGGGCTAAGAACAAGTGTTCCGATGGAAACTAGCCTCGGCTCCTAAAAGGAAAGGAGGTTTGAACAGAGCGAGTGCGGAGCCAAGGACAGAGAGTGCAACGCTCAGCTTTAATTTTCGGAGGGGAATGTATTCTTAGTTTCGGAACAGCTCGTAAGGGGCCGTAGCTGTGTGTTCCGAGACTCCCCGCCGATCCATCCGACCAGCCTCGCCGGCTGATCAAGTCTTACGGGGCCTGTCCAATTGCAGTAGCAATTTTCCTACCAGCAAAAGTGATTGATAACACAACGGCCTGATTTTCCAGCTGTGCAACAGTTTGCAATTACTTGCCCGATAGCTTCCCAATTTGGGAGTCTAACTCAGCAAACTGT
>CAVYKW010000004.1:0-90040 GCA_963769235.1 uncultured Acidobacteriaceae bacterium
GTGTGCCAGCTGTTTTCTTCATCAATGCTGCGTTTCTCGACAACCATCGATTAGCACCGGATAATCTCGTATGTTTTGCGGCCAATGAGCTTGGAATGGGCCCTATTAATACGGCCGCGCGCACCGTCAAGGGCGCCAACAGTCCGGAGCTAAAGACTCCAGACGCGGTATTCTCGCAGTTCTTTCCTGCCATTTCTCTAGCCGAGAGAGATTATTTTCTGAAAAGCTTAACGCGTGTGGCAGGTATTAACGAACGCGAAGTAGCGGAGGAAGCGGCCTTGTACTTGACTCGAAAACAACTGTGCGATCTGGCCTCCTCAGGGTTCGAGATAGGGAACCATACCTATACTCATGTTAGATGCAGATCGATTTCCCGGCGGGAAGTCGGTGAGGAAGTAGATAGGAACAAGATAGAGCTGGAGGCCATCACGGACGGCAAGTACGATCGTTCAGTATTCCGTATGGTTCTTCGGCCGACCTGACGAGGGACATGCTGACACACTTTAAAGCTTCTGGTCATCGGGCTGTATTCCTTAGCGAAAGCGTCGCCAACCATAGCGAGAGCGTCGCTAACCATAAAGGTTCTAGCCCCTTGAAATTAGATCGCGTCAGCATACGTGGCAAGACCGATGACGCCTTGTTTGCTGAACTTGAAGTGCTACCACTGCGAGCGACGAACAATCTCAGTCATAAGTTCAACGGCAACTGAAGATTGTTCGTCAATCCGATGCGGTCTTACATCCAGGTCTCGAAAGGAAATTGAATTCGTGGTGAATTCTGGTTGGCAGATAGAAGTTGATCCAGCCACATCCTCTAATGGGTGCAATTGCTCGATCTGTTCAACGATGCCAACCTGTACCAGACATGGTCATATGGTGGAGTTCGGTGGGGAGAAAAAAATCTTAGCCACCTGGTCCTAAAACGTGCTGGTGAGGTCGTTGGGATGGCGCAACTCCGGATCGTGCGCCCGACGAGATTCAAGTTCGGCATAGCTTACCTCCGGTGGGGTCCCCTGTGTGAGCGGCGGGAAACACGCCGGATCCAGAAATTGCAAGCCAGATGGCGCGGGCGCTGAAGGAAGAATATGTCGCCAAGCGGAAGCTTTTTCTGCGCATCCTGCCTAACGCTTTTGCCGGGTCAGTTCGTTCTGCAGCGATTCAGTCCGCCTTCTGCAAATTTACTTAGGAGTTGCTCATCGCCGACAACACTTACAGGACCTTCCTCTTGGACCTTCGTCCCGAACTCCACGAATTGCGGGCGAACCTCGACAAGAAGTGGCGAAATCAGCTCTCTCGGTCGGAGAAGAAAAACCTAAGTTACAACAGGAACCGGATGTGACGAATACAGGACGTTCTCCCTGATTATACCCAGATGCGAAAGCGCAAGGACTTCGAAACAACGGTGGACGTTGAGGAATTCGGCCGAATTCAACAAGACTTGCCAGATCCCAACACTGGGGGTCCTGATCTGCTCGGAGGGCAGCGTCCCCGTGGCGGGGCTGGTGGCTTCCGCGATTGGAGAATCCGCGATTTACTTGCTTGGTGCTAGAGTGACTAGGGACTGAATTTTAAAGGAGCGTACTTGCTTCAGTGGAGTCTGATAAGTGGCTTAAAGAGAATGGGGTCCACTGGTACGACCTGGGAGGCATCGACCCTGAACACAATCCAGGCGTATTTCATTTTAAGAAAGGGGCTGTCGGGAACGGACGTTACACAAATGGTCCTGACGTTTCCTGCAGCAGTGTTGTGTCTTCCTCGGCGGTTCGGGCTGGTTTTGCCATGCGTCAGTGTTACGTCAGCGAATTGTAGCGCTTCCACTCGGCAGGCCGTTGCGCCCACAAGTGAGCGGTAATTAATCTGAGCATCTCACATTCTCTCTGTCCATGGACATCTCCGTCGTCATCGTAGGTTGGAATGCAAAGCACGAATTCACAAATTGTGCTTGCAGAGTCTGGCGGAAGCACCACCTCGTCGCAGCATGGAAATTCTGGTGGTTGACAATGCCTCAACTGACGGCTCCGCGGAGATGATCTGAGACTCGGTTTCCGACTGTCAAACTCATCAGGAGCGCCGAGAATCTCGGGTTTTGCTAAGGGCAACAATGTGGCCATCCGGCAATGCCGAGGCCGGTACATCGCTCTGTAAATCCCTGATGTAATTGTTTTCCCAGGCTGCCTTGATGCTTTAGCGGATTTTCTCGATAGCAATCCCAAGGTGGGAATGTTGGACCCCGAGTTCTAAAATCCTGACATGTCACTGCAGAGTACGTGCCGGCGATTCCCACGCTTTGGAATAATTTTTGTTTCAACAAGTTTAGCGACTGTTTGCAAAAATTCCCGAGTGTTCGCCGGCGAACACATGTTTTACTTCCCACACGACAAAACGCTGGCGGTGGACGTTCTTGTTGGTTGCTTCTCAATGACTCGCCGCGAGGCTTTCGACGCTGCCGTGGGTCTTCTCGACGAAGAGCTCTTTATGTACGGCGACGATGTCGATTGGTGCCGCGTATGCTTGGAAAGAAGGATGGGAAATCGTTTTCTACCCGGGAGTGCAAGCGACTCATGATCGCGGCAAGATCACCGCCCCTTACCCGGTCCGGTTTGCTGTGGCACTCCAGAAGGTCGGAGTCTCCTGGATTTACCGGTTGAAGCACCACGGCATTTGCGCGGGAGAATCGGAATCGGAGTCATAATCCTGTTCCATCACCTTCTTCGCTACTGGTCTCGCCGCGGGCTGTCCAGTTTTCGCTAACTCGTCGGCGGCGCGAAATAGACGTGACGTGCGGAAGCAAGTAAGCGCCGCCTGCCTTCCGCGCTATGTTTCGTCTCTGACTGCTCCTACGAAAAGCTCTAGCCCGGTCGGCAGCGTGCTTGACCATGAATATATTCTAATTCCCTCTCACGCTTGAGGGATTATCAAGTCCCGAAACGGATTATGGGCGACTACTCTCGTCGGTGCCGAGCTGGCTGTCAGAAGCCACCGTATTTTGGGGGTAGCAACGTCCTGAATCATTGTGACTTGACAGACTCTAGAGCGCGTCTCCGGCGAATGTGCCAGACTTTCTCGGTACCTTGATAGGAATAACGAGCGCCGCTGAGCTTCCCTCGGAGACGATGTGCATGCGATGACCAGTTTCCGGAGTCCCAGGTTGGCCCATCGCAACCGCGGGGAAGACGGATTCTGGATCTGGGTGCTATCGCTTTCGGTTGACGAAGTCTAACAACAAGTTGGCGGGGCTACGGCTGGATCTCTACAAGGCCGCACGGTTGAGTTCTTATTTTTTTCCGATTAAGGAAGAACGATTGTGCATTTTGTTTGACTTCCACGTGTTTCCCTCAATTTCGGGGGCTCAGGGGATGAACCCCGCTGCTTGTGACTCTACATACGAAAACTGCTTGGGCGAGAGAAGGTATCGGGTCGCGCATTCATCGGAGCGGCGGAATGGAACAAGGCCCAACTGTCGTCGCTGTTCGAAAGACTCCCTTCCACCTATCTGGGGGATGCCAGTAAGTCGTCGCCTCTTAGGCCTAAACATTGTTTTCTGGGGTGCCGGATCGTTGGTCCGCGATCGAAGAACCCTCCGGGGAGGCTCTGACTTTGCTTCTCCATACCATGACAGTAATCATACGCTAGAAATTACCATAGTGGCAATTTTTTTTTTTTTCCGTCACGTGATTTCACATCGATTTTGGGCTCCGCCGTGGCAATCTGTGCCTGGATGACACGGATGTCTGCTGACTCCGAAACTATCCAACTAATTTAGGGTACCCGTCGATTCCTGCTACGGGGAACGCAGAATCACGGCTAGGGGTAGGACAGCGGCTAGCTGCATCATATTTTTCCTGTAAAGTTTTTTGCCTTCTCCCTGCTTTCGATTAGCGCGTTCGCGGTCGGGCGGCGCATGCCCCGCAAGGCGCTCCGGTAACTGGAAACAACTGTTACTTCATATTGGCTTCATGGGGGCTCGTGATACCAACAACGGAACGAGCGAGAGGGTACCCCGTGGCTTCACGCTCCCGGAATGCCCAGTTGCGTGGGTAATTGTGCATTGGTAACCCCGTCCGCCGGGCAAGGCTTCATCTTTCGCGGGGGCGAGACTTGGCATTTCGGAAAATTCCTCTCGGAGTCCCTATACGGGCGGTGCCCTGGATCTTTACAGTTTGAATTGGGGCAACGAGCCGACATGCATGTACCGAAGGGAACCAAACGGGCTGCATTTACTACGGAGTCCACCAAGCCTGGTTTGTACTGGATCTCCTGGTTTTGCGTCCCGTATTTACGGGCTGACAATCCAACTTCTGCATCTCTAAGGTCCCTAGTTGTGCTCACCAAATTCCTGCCACGGGCAAATATGTCGGCGACAACGTGATGATTAGTCAGTCTCCCAACTCCATCATTGACAATTTGAATTGACCGGAGTCTGCTCGGCCGACTTGAATGTAACCTCCGGGTCCAATGATGCTTATATTGACGTTCTCACATCTGGCATGGCTGGCACCGGAATGAGCATCATAACCAACGTGTATATTCACGGCTGGACGGCCACTGCGACGGCTGGCACTGGAAGCAATACCCAGCCTGGAACGCTGATCGGGGGAGGCTTCAACGGTCTTCAAGGTTTTGACCATCTTGTGATCGATGGTTCGGATTCAAATCCTGGATCGTTCGCCTGGGGTACCTTCCCGAGCTTCTACCACATGAGGGACAGCATCGTACGCTACGCCAATCAGGGTGTCGGTCAGTGGTGCCACGATATCCACGATAATATATTTGAGCACTTCTATAACCATAATCCCGGCGCCGGGTCCCACACCAACATCTTGAGTGCAACGATGATTCGAACCGGCAATGCTCCCATATTCAACCGCAGAACACGCCGAACGTTTTCTACAACAATATAGTGCGCCATGATGATGCGGGTTTCGGGCCAGCGGCAGGTACATTTGTGGTTTTGTCCCGAAAGTGTTCCCGAATACTGGTTTAACAACACTGTTTATGATGTCTACAATGAGAACGTGTGGGACTATGCAGGGCCGCCCATCTATAGCTGCACGGGTACTGGTGGACAGTACATGTTCAATAACACTTGGTTGATATAACCCAGCCATGCTATGTTCCGAACGTGAACCACGGTGGCCAGTACCTTACAGTCCTAAATGAGCACTTGATAAACAGCCGCCTTTGAAGTGGCACAACCTCATGCACGGGCCAGACAGATTCCACGAACGTAGCCATGTCGGATGCAAAGGCCACTACCAAGCTCTATACGACGGGATCGGGGAGGTTCAGGTGCTCCGAATAATTGCGCCAACGATGCGACGATGCCGTGTTCGCCGACCGCGGCGGCAACGGAACGGTCGGGCAGGGGGAAACCACCAAGCCTATTGCACGACGTTGGCGGCATATAGTTCCGAACATGCAATCGGAACGGAGGCCGCAAACGCCTGTAAGTACGGAACGACGGATGGTTGCACCTATAACACAACGAGTCATACAATGGGTTGCCCGGACAAACGCCCGTGGCGAGACCGATATCCGGCGCTTGGGATTCCGGGCATAACGAATATCTCGCCGGTGGGAAACACCCTTCCGGTTTACCTAACATCGCGGCGTTACCTCAGTAATAGACCTCTACCATAACTACTTCGAATTCGGACCCGTCGCCCAGCATCCTAGAGCTTAACGCTTAGCTTTGCTGGGGCTCAGTTCTTCCAATAGCTCCTCTCCAATGGAACCTCAAAACCTACGATTTGGTGGGGGCGCGACCGAAACGATGCTGCATCCGCTCGTGGCAGTGTGGCTGGTGATCGCGATCCTGCTGATCCTGACCCGTCCGCGCGGGCAAGTTCTTACTGTCTTTCTATGGTCTTGTTTCAGCATCCCGATCGGACAGGTGGTGGTATTGGGCGGACTGCACTTTACAGTGCTGCGTATCTTAATTTTGTCGGTGTTGGCTCGGATGGCAACGTTTCGAAGTTCCCCATCGGAAGGGAGGCTTGCGGGCGGATTCAATGCGGTAGACCGGGTGGTGGTGCTATGGACACTTTCGGCACTAGCTATCCTCTCCCTCCAATGGATGGATGCACAGGCGCTAATTCATAACTTGGGGGATTTCATCGACGCGCTGGGTGGCTACCTAGCGGTCAGATTTCTGATCCCCGACGGAGACGCGATTCGGCGCACAGTCAAGCTGTTGGCTGTGATTTGCATAATTCAGGGTGCCTGCATGATTAACGAGCAAATCACTCACTTGAACATATTCGGTTACCTTGGAGGGGCTTCCCTGGGGGTAACGATACGAGACGGGAAGATACGTTCGGAAGGAGTAATGGGCAGTATTTATGCCGGGGTGTTGGCCGGTGTTCTAATCCCCCTATTTCTTTGGTTGTGGAAAGAAAGAAAATCCCGAATGGTAGCATCGGCGGGACTAGCCGGCGCCATGGCTATGGTGATCACGTCGAACTCGAGCACGTCATGGATGGCCCTCGCCGGAAGCCTCGTGGGACTGACCTTCTGGCCGCTACGTGAGCGCATGCGCCTCGTTCGTTGGGGACTGGTGCTGACCTTGGTGGTTCTGCACCTGGTGATGCACGGTCCGGTCTGGTCCCTGATCGCCCGGGTGGATCTAACCGGGTCCTCTTCGAGCTACCACCGCTATTATTTGCTGGACAACTGCATACGGCATTTCAGCGACTGGTGGCTTCTCGGATACAAGTATTACAACCTGCTGGGGATATGACATGTGGGATCTCTGCAATCAGTTTGTTGTCGTTGCCCTGACTGGAGGTCTGCTGACCCTGATTTTCTATATAGCGATTTTTAGCAGGAGCTTTGGTGCAATCGGGACAGCGCGGAAACAGGTGAGGGGGGATCGCTCGCAGGAATGGCTGCTCTGGTGCCTCGGTTCAGTTCTTTTTGGCACAGTGGTCGCTCATTTTGGGATTAACTATATGGCACAGGGATTGATGGGCTTTTTCCCATTGCTAGCTTGTATTTCTGTGGCAAGCTCCGAGGCGAGGCAGGCGATTGCTATACCTGTAGCAGTGCTAGAACGAGGACCCGTACGCATCCGCAATCCACGCACCGCAGACTGTTCATGGCTGAAGGCCTGACCTATGAGACCAACGGGTCAGAAGACGGCGTGAAGGAGAAACAATGGGCGAGAGGAACGAGCGAGTGCGGGTATTGTACAGTTTCCCGAATAAGCTCGGAGCAGACCGGATCTGTTATACGGCCTGGCAGCAGGTGAATGGGCTTGCGGCTGCGGGCGCTGACCTTCTGGTGTTTCCGGGAGTGCTGCACCGACCAGTCCCGATGGGCGTGAAAGTTCACCCGACCCTAGCTCGCGGTAAGGTTCGCATTTCCTATAAGCTTGTGGGAACCTTCGCGCCTGTGCCTGGCACGACTGGATTGTTTCGAAACGACTCGAGAAAATGGTGGGGCAAATCGATATCATTCACACTTGGCCGTTGGGAGCGCTCGAAACGCTTAAGACGGCTACCAGGCTGGGCATCCCCACTGTATTGGAAAGACCCAATGCCAATACACGCTTCGCCATGGAGGTGGTGCAACAGGAATGCGATCGCCTGGGGGTGACCCTGCCCCCCGATCATGAACACGCCTTCAACCGGAGAAGCTGCGAAGGAGGAAGAGGAATATCGAACTGGCCAATCGCCTCCTGTGCCCATCCGATTTTACCGTCAAGACATTCCTCGACAAGGGATATGCCAAGCAGAAGTTGGCGCGGCATATCTATGGGTTTGACGAAAAGGTGTACTACCCCAGCCGCGATCCGCAGGAAGCCAAGCGTGGGTTGACGATGCTGTTTGTGGGAGTCTGCGCTGTGCGGAAGGGTGTGCACTATGCCCTGGAAGCGTGGCTTCGGTCTCCGGCCTCCAAAGATGGAACTTTTCTGATCGCCGGCGAGTTTCTGCCGGCGTACCAGGAAAAACTCGCGCAGATGCTTTCGCACCCTAGCGTGAAGGTCCTGGGCCACCGGAATGACGTCCCGGAGCTGATGCGGAAAAGCGACATTCTGGTGCTTCCCAGCATCGAGGAGGGCTTCGGTCTCGTGATCACGGAAGCGATGGGCAGCGGATGCGTCCCACTCGCCTCGGAAGCCTGTACGGAGATTTGCAGCCATATGAAAACGGGGCTCATGCATCGGGTCGGGGACGTCGAAGCATTGACCCAACACATCACTATGCTGCATGAGAACCGCTCTCTACTGGAAAAGTTGCGCGCAGCCTGCTCTCGAAGTCGCTCTCATGCATCACGTGGACTGCCGCAGGGCAGATCCTCCTTGACGTCTATCGCGAAACGATTGCGGCCTATAAGGCAGGTAAGCCCACGCGAGCGGCCAGGCTCAACAGCCCGTCGCTGTCGAGGCATGAGCCCTTCTTCGACGTTTCTAGCCATTCGACTAGCCTGGCCAGATTCCAAGCTGATCAAGTCGGAACAGAGCAGGTTTCATGAATCCCAAGGTATCGGTTGTTATCCCGACCTATAACCGGGCAGACAAGGTCGGTAATGCGATCGAAAGCGTCCTGGCCCAGACAATCTCCGACCTCGAAGTGATCGTCGTGGACGACGGATCGTCGGATGACACAGGCAAGATCCTTGCGGGAGGCATTTGGCGATCGAATTCGCTACTATGCCCAGGCCAATCAGGGTGCCAGCGTGGCACGGAACAAGGGAATAGCGGAAGCCCGCGGCGAATGGATCGCCTTCCTGGACTCCGACGATCTCTGGGAAAAGAAAAACTCGAGTGGCAGTTCAAGGCTATGGAGCGATTTGGCCCCCAGTGCGGCGCGTGTTACACGGATGTTCGATTGCTCAACCACTCGGAAACACGAACCTTATTCCAAATGGCTGAAGAGAGCTATCGGCATGAAGGAACGATTGGGCGTCAACCCGGAGGTACTGAAGCTGTTGGTGAGACCGGGAGGCGCAGGCATGGTCGTCTGCTTGTCCTCACTCCTGGCTGCGCGCCGATATGGTGAGGAAAACGGCGGGATTCGACCGTCAAACTGCTTTACAGCCAAGACAGCGAATTCATGTTCCGGCTGGCCATGCTCACGGGCTTCTGTTACGTCAACTGTCCGCTGGTCTGGTTCGACCGATCGCCCGCGGAAATTCGCCATGTGGGAGTGAGCGCAGATTGGAACAAGATGGACTTCTTCCTTCAGGACAGTCAGCTCCGGCTCGAAGGGCTCTTGCGCTTGAGCGAAGGCCTGCCGGCGAGCAGTCCGCAAGCTCATTCGAGAGCAGTTGGGCTCGGTCCACAGCGGGTGGACTAATTGGTATTTGGAGGCTGGAGCAGTATGGAAAGGCCGCGAAGCCGTGATCAAAGCCGCGCAGATGGACCTGACGTTCAACGTTGCGGCTGAAATGGCTGCTGACATGGATGAGCCCCCGGCTGGCGCTCCGCACCGTTCGCCACCGCCAGGAAAGAGAAAGAATCGTCCGCGATCGTGTAAGAAGACTGAAACTCTAGATGCCTATATGACGAGAAATGCTTCGTTATCACCAATCTCAGAAGCAGAAGCGGCTGCTGACGACAACCGGAATGCCGGCGAACCAAGGAGGACGGAGATATGTCCGGCCTGCGGGGCAATGGCGCCGAACGGTGCTTCGGGCGCCTGACCGGCTGCATGGGCGACAGGAGCAGTACACATTGGTTCGCTGTCCCGGGCTGTTCGCTCGTCTGGCTAAGCCATCCTCCCAAGCCTGAAGACATGCATCTGCACTACACGGATGCCTATCACAAACTGATTTCGGCTGGCGGCCAGAACTCCCCGCAGCGCTGGCGTGACCGCAAGGAGGCGCTCGCGCCATACAAGCAATCTGGGGCGCTGCTGGACCTGGGTTGCAGCTCAGGATCGTTTCTGGAGTCTATGCACGGCGAGTCCTGGAAGCTGTATGGAATAGAGATGTCAGCTGACTGTGCGAGAACCGCGGAGGAGAGGAGCGGCGCGAAGTGTTTGTCGGAGACATCCTGGATGCGCCTTTCCACCGGAGGGCGTCTTCGACGTGATCACCTGTTTCGATGTGTTCGAACATCTCTACGAGCCGCGCGAGTGATGGCCAAGATTCGGGAATGGCTGAAGCCAGGAGGAATTTTCTATGTCTTGGTGCCCAACATCGATTCCGCCGAAGCGCGCGTCTTCGGAAGCTATTGGCATGGGCTGGAGATGCCGCGTCACCTCTTCCACTACTCGCCGGCGTCTCTCAATTTCTGGCCGAATCGGCGGGTCTGCGGGAGGTATCGCTCGAAACACGGCGGAACCCCGCCGTAGGGACCAGCCTGCGTTATGTGTGGGATGATATTTTCCGGACGGTGGGTATCCATCGAACGCCCGTGGCATACCGAGGGGAGGCCGGCCTTCCCTGGAGGGCGGCGCGGAAAATTGTCCGCATGACTATTTTGCGCGCTCTGCTGGCGATGGCTCCCCTCGTGGGCGGAGGTGAGTCAATCCATGCGATCTTCCGGAAGGAGGACTCCGCTCTGTTGGCAGTAATCCGGCGAGAGACCACCGGTCAGCCTGCCGACACTGGGCTGAGAAATCGTAAGCCATGCAGTATTCGAAATACCACAGGCCGTTTGCGGACCCACTAGAGCTTTTCCCAGAGGGCTCACGAAGATCTATAGCCTCTGGGTAAGCCTGACTTATCCATTTGCCTCAATAGGGCGTAATGTGTCATTTCATTTCACGAGTAAGGTGAGCCGGCAACGGGCGCCTAGAATCAGCCTTGGCAACTCGGTGAGGGTGAGCGAACAGGCGTGGCTCAACGTCGCCACCGATGATCTGACGGGTGAGCCCACAATTGTAATTGATGACAATTGCATCATAGCTTCCGGCAGCATTATATCCGCCAAGAATCGAGTCCACTTGGAGCGAGATGTGAATGTCGCCCAACAGGTCTTAATTATGGACCACAATCACGCGTACGAAGATCTCGAACTGCCAATCCTCAAACAAGGTATTACGGAAGGCGGCAGGATCCGAATTGGAGAAGGATCCTGGATCGGCCATGGGGCGGCCATCCTATGCTCGAGAGGCGAGCTGACTATAGGCCGTCATTGTGTGATCTCAGCCAACTCTGTCGTGACGCGAAGTATCCCCGACTACTCAGTAGTTTTTGGCATCCCCGCAGACGTGATTAGACAGTACGACCCAAGACGACGAGCGTGGTACATGGGACGAGGGAATAGCTCCTCGGTGGCTGACAGAGAAAAATTGGTCGAAGTATAAGTGCCTGGAGATCTTGACTTAATCGATCGCTGAAACGCAGGAATTAACAACAGTCCCTGTCAGGACAGCCGCACAATATCAGTAGGATTAGCTGATGAAGATAGAAGTCCAACCCTTGGTAAGCATCGTCACCCCCGTATACAACGAGGAAGAATACCTCGCCGAGTGTATCGAAAGCATTCTGTCACAAAGTTACGACAACTGGGACTATACGATTGTAGATAACTGCAGCACGGATGGGTCTTTAGAAATTGCTCGCCGCTACGCCGCAAAAGACTCACGGATTCGCGTTTATCAGAACAGCAAGTTTCTTGAAATGTTAGCCAACCACAATGTGGCCGTTCGTCAGATTTCCTCAGGAAGCAAATATTGCAAAGTGGTGCTGGCAGACGATTGGATTTTCCCCGAGTGTCTCGAACAAATGGTCGCCTTGGCAGAGAGGTATCCTTCAGTTGGAATCGTTAGTGCCTACGAACTCGCGGGGGAGGATATCCGTATGAAGGGTCTGCCCACAGAGGTGACCCTGGTTAACGGCCGCGAAGCCTGTTCTCACTTTCTTTTGGACAAAGTGCTGTTGTTCGGCTCACAAAACTCCGTGATGTATCGGGCTAATCTTGTCAGGCGTCGCGATCCTTTTTATGTCGAGACGAACCGTTATGCGGATTTTGAGGCTTGTTTTGCGCTTTTGAGCATGTCAGATCTCGGCTTCGTTCACCAAGTATTAACGTTCTCGAGGCCACGGCCGAGGTCAGTAGGCGCCATTTCAGCTGACGTCGGGGCTAACTTTGGAAGCTTGCTAGACATTCTATTCGCCTACGGCCGGACATTCCTCACCGATAGTGACTTTGATGAATGCCGCACTCGATATGTTTCCCAATACTATGATTTCCTCGGAAGACGTCTCTTGGTTGAGCGAGATTGTTGCTTCTGGTCATATCATAGGAATATATTTGTCAGAACCGGAATTGATTTTAGCCGTACGCGCTTGCTGATTGCGGCGATTCGTCAGCTGGGCCGATCAATTCTGGATCCCAGATCAACATTAAGCAGCATCAGGAGGTTATATGATCTCAGGAAAATTAGAGACTGGAAGCTACGAAAGGTAGTATTGGCGGACGCGGCGACTCAGAGTTTTCCGCAAGACAGAATTCAGAACGAGGCTCAGCCGGCGGATCCAAGATGGGAGTCAACAGGGCCCGTGGCCTTAGAACCCATACAGCCGGACGCCTTGGGGAATTGTCACCAGTGAGCGACCGAAGGCGGAAAATCGCGCTCTTTGGGCATTTTGGCGAGGCAATTTCGGGAACGAAAGTACCCTCTGTGCCGCGCTCGCTCATTTTCGGGACGTAATGCCAGGTGCCGAGCTTTGCTGTATCTGTACTGCGCCCGAGACGGTCGCAGCCGAATATGGCATTCCGGCGGTTCCCAGCAGAGACGCATTGGGAAAGCGTAAAGCGCTCCCATCCGGGTCAGCGACTCGATGGACACGTGGGCTCTTGGGGGGGCTGTCTAGAGAGTGCCGTAGATGGGTGGGAAGCGTCAAAATGCTGCGGAAGGCCGACGCCTTAATCATACCTGGAACCGGACTTCTTAACGATGCCTATACATTCTTTTACTGGGGGCCCTATGACATGTTTCGCTGGGCGGCTGCGGCGAAACTCTGTGGGTGCAAGCTGCTGTTTCTGAGCGTTGGTGCGGGGCCTATTCACAGTCGTCTCGGCAGATTCTTTGTTAAAGCTGCCCTATGCTTGGCAGACTTTCGCTCTTATCGTGACCAGTCGACGTTACAATTCTTACGGAAGATTGGGGCAGCGGTTGCGATGGATCCGGTCTATCCAGATTTAGCCTTCAGCCTGACCGTCGGTAGTGACAGACTCCTTCCTAAAATCGGATCCGCTAGACCGGTTGTGGGCATCGGGTTGATGGAGTACGCGGGAAAGTATACTGTTAAGAATCAAACGACTGAGACCCACACGAAATATCTACACAGTCTGGCAGAGTTTGCGAAGTGGCTGCTCGAGCAACAATATGACATACGCCTGTTGATCGGCGATTTGGCGGACAGGGCTGTAACGAAAGAGTTCCGTTCGTTGTTAGACGGACTATCGCCTGCCCGAGGCGGCCGCGTGTTGGATGAAACCGCCGAATCATTTGAGGAGTTGTTGTCGCACATCGCGGCAACAGATTTTGTGGTCGGCACGCGCTTTCACAATCTGCTGTTCTCGCTCCTCATGGGGAAACCAGTGATCGCGATTACATTCCACCATAAATGCTCCTCTCTCATGGACGAAATGGGCCTGGCAGACTACTGTCAGGATATCGACGGGGTAACCGCAAGTAAGTTAATCGACCAGTTCGGCCAGCTTCGGCGAAATGCCGGCACTCTGAGAGGATTAGTGGAAGCGAAGGTCAATATCTGCAACGAACGATTGAATCAACAATACGAGACAGTCCTGAACGTCATCGCCCCTGATATGCGAGAGAGTCTGCCGTCCACGTCCGACATCGGAACGAAGGCGAAGCAGGATGCCCTTCAGTAGGTTGCAGCCGATAAGGCTCCGGTACTGGCCAGACTTATTCCGTCGATAGAGGTCTCGACGGACTCATCAACCCGTCCAATTTCGGGTGGCCACTACCGATATACAAATGTTTGTCCGGGTGGCATCTGAGGCCGAAGACGTTACTGAGACTTGTCAGGAGTCTTGGACTAAGGATTGGCGAGAAAAACAAGCCTTTGGTTCATGGGAGGATGGTCGATGGTACAGGCAACAGGTGCTTATTATAAGAGAGACTTCTGGATAGCAGAAAATCTCAACTATGCAAAGCCACACTACCGTCTGGAAAAAGCTGCGCGGATAGTAAATAAGCTCGCTCGAGGGCAAAACCGCACTCTGCTAGACGTAGGCTGTGGGCCGGCAACCCTAAAGCACTTACTGGGCGGAAATATCCAATATCACGGCATCGATATAGCTATACATAACCCTGCGCCCAATCTTCGAGAAGTTGATTTCTGATCCCCAATCGAGTTCGCCGACAGGAAATTTGACCTCATCGTCGCCCAAGGAGTCTTTGAATATGCTGGTCGCTTCCAAGCAGATAAGTTCCGTGAGATCGCTGGACTGCTGAATCAAGGAGGCAGATTTCTTCTGTCATATGTTAATTTCGACCACCGAGATCCGGTGGTATATGCTCCGTACAATAATGTGCAGTCGTTTGACGACTTCCGCAACTGCCTCGCCCGCTTTTTCCACATTGACAGATTCTTTCCGACATCACCATTGGCATCATCATGAGCCTAACCGGCCCTACATGAAGGCATTTCAAATGGGTATCAATATGAACGTTCCGTTCGTCAGCCGGCGATTGGCAGTCGAGTATTTCTTCTTATGCTCTAGGGCAGGTGTCTAGAGCGTGCACGAGAGCTCGGTCAACACAACAAGATGGGTCGTGCAGAGCGAGATGACACCATTTGCAATTGAGCCGTTAGGTTCATTGATGACTTTTAAGGAGACCACCATCGCCGGTGTCGTAGAAGTGAATCCGGAGTTGAAGCTCGATGAGCGCGGGTTCTTCGCCCGGACATGGTGCCAGGAAGAGTTTGAGACAAACGGCTCTGAACTGCGCGTTGGTGCAATGCAGCATATCGTTCAATACGCGCAAAGGGTACCCTCCGAGGCATGCACTATCAGGCTGATACCTTATGCCGAAGCCAAGCTGGTTCGCTGTACCAGCGGTGCTGTTTATGATGTGGTAATTGACTTGCGTTTCCATTCGCCGACGTTTGGAAAGTGGATCAGCGGTAGAGTTGACGGCTGAAAAGCGAAACATGATGTACGTGCCCGAAGGATGCGCGCACGGTTTTCTGACCCTGATCGACAATAGCGAGGTGTTCTACCAGATGTCTGCAGGTCTATAATCCGGCGTCGGCTCGCGGCAGTGCGGTGGAACGACCCTTCCTTTCAGATTGTGTGGCCAGAAACGGTGGAAGTCATCTCCGAACGAGATCGCACCTATCCTGACTTTAAGATAGCGTAATGAGCATATTGAGAGAGTTCGAGTCATTGCAACTGGATGACTGTGGGACAAGATCTCCATCGGTTCGCCGCCGAACTCTACCCCATCTGTCGGAGCATCACCGGTGATGGGATTCGAGAGACCTTGGCTATCATTGGCGAACGGATCTCTTTGCGTACAGTCGAAGTGCCTAGCGGTACAGCGGTCTTTGATTGGGAGGTTCCGAAGGAATGGAATATCCGAGATGCTTACATCGCGAATCTGGATGGAGAGCGGGTCGTAGACTTTAGCCGATCAAATCTACATGTCGTTAACTACAGCGCTCCGCTGCATGCGACCATGAAATTGGCGGAGCTCCGGCCTCACCTTTTCACAATTCCAGAGCATCCCGACTGGATACCGTACCGGACGTCTTATTATCGCGAGGACTGGGGATTCTGCCTCTCCCATAATCAGGTGCTCGCCATGAAGGACGAGCAATATGATGTGCATATCGATTCCTCGCTCACTCAGGGAAACCTAACTTACGGTGAGTGCTATCTGCCGGGCGAAATAGCGGATGAGGTATTGATTTCGGTTCACGCCTGTCATCCGTCTCTGGCTAACGATAACCTTTCTGGCATTGTTGTGGCGACATTTCTGGCGAAACTGCTGTCAAAGCTGCGACTGCGCTATTCTTACCGATTCCTATTTATTCCGGGAACAATCGGCGCCATCACTTGGCTCGCAGGCAATACTGAAAGGGTCGACCGGATCCGCCATGGGCTGGTACTGACATGCGTGGGCGACAGGGGAAACTTTCACTACAAAAAGAGCCGCCAGTGGAAATGCTGAAATTGACAGAGCTACAGCTCTTGTTCTCAGACGCGAGAGCGGGTCTGCCGAGATTATGGAGTTTTCCCCCTACGGCTACGATGAACGGCAATACTGCTCCCCAGGCTTCAATCTTCCCGTGGGCTGTCTCATGCGGAGCGTCTGGGGAACGTTTCCGGAATATCACACTTCAGCCGATAATCTCGAGTTCATCCGACCGGAACAGCTCGCGGAGTCACTGCGCATTTGCGCGTCGATCGTCAACACTCTGGAACATAACCTACGGTACCGCAACCTGAATCCTTATTGCGAGCCCCAGCTTGGTCGCAGGAATCTGTATTCCTCCATCGGTGGCCATACGATCGGAAACGAGATCAACGCCCGTCTCTGGGTGCTGAACTTATCCGACGGGGAGCACTCGCTACTCGATATCGCCGAACGGTCGGGATTGACGTTCGCGATGATCCATGAAGCGGCTGATCTGCTACATCGCAGCGGACTGTTGGCGTTAATACCAGACGCTCAGGACACAGCACCGGCTGAATCTGCAGCTGCAGGGCAGAGTTCAGTCTCTCTCGTCTAGCCGACTCTAGCAATACGACTAATCCGACATCTTCAAAGGGAGTTGCACGCATGAAAATACTCTTGACCGGTCATAAAGGTTATATCGGCGCGGTTGCTGCAACAATGTTGCGTGATGCGGGCCACAACGTTACGGGGCTCGATGCCGATCTCTTCGCCGGGTGTGACTTTGGCGAGGCAGCTCCCGAGATGCCGGAAATTCAAAAAGACATTCGTGATCTGTCAGTGGCCGATTTAGAAGGGTTTGAAGCTGTCGTGCATTTGGCGGCCCTGTCCAACGATCCTCTGGGAAATCTGGACGCCGGCTTGACTTACGAAATAAATCATGTGGCGTCGGTTCGGATGGCCGAACTGGCGAGGGCAGCTGGAGTAAGCCGGTTTGTTTTCTCTTCGTCGTGCAGCACTTATGGAGCCGGAGGGGATGCCTTTCATGACGAGACAGCAACCCTGAATCCAGTAACGCCGTACGGAGAGTCGAAAGTCTTTGTCGAGCGCGACATTGCGGCCCTGGCAGATGATTGCTTCAGTCCAACGTACTTGCGGAATGCGACCGCCTATGGAGTCTCGCCAAGATTACGGCTGGATATTGTGTTGAATGACCTGGTGGCATCGGCTTACACAATGGGCAGGGTGCACATTAAGAGCGACGGAACTCCTTGGCGGCCAATCGTACACATTCGCGATATTGTCGCCGCTGTTCTTGCTGCATTGGAAGCTCCGCAAGAAGCCATCCACAACCAGACCTTCAATGTCGGTCAGACCGACGAGAATTACCGGATCAGCGAGTTAGCCGAGATCGTAGCTGAAACTGTGCCTGGCTCTCGAGTGGAATATGCTGCGGATGGTGGACCCGATAAACGTTGCTACCGCATCAACTGCGACAAGATCCAGCGGGTGCTGCCCGGCTTCGTGCCAAGGTGGACAGCGCGACAAGGCGCTCAGGAGCTCTATGACGCCTACCGCGCGGCAGGACTGACTCAAGATGATGTTGAGAATGGTCGATATATTCGTATTCGCCAGATCCAACAACTAATACAGGACGGTCGCATCGACGCTTCTTTGCGTCGCTCACAAGTAGCCGTCGCGACTCTGTCCGCCTAATTTTCCAATTCAGGATGGTTAACTCCATGAGCACGATGACATTGCCGGTAGGTACTCAACGCCAGACTATGACTAAACGATGCCGCTTCTGCGATGCAGAGTTGCAGCATACATTTGTAGACCTTGGGATGTCTCCGCTGTGCGAGAGTTACCCATCAGCTTCCGATCTCAACCGAGGCGAGACCTATTATCCCCTTCATGCCTATGTGTGCTCAGAGTGTTTCCTTGTTCAATTGGAAGAGTATGAAAGTGGCGAGAATATCTTCAGCGACTATGCATATTTCTCGTCCTACTCTGATTCATGGCTAAGGCATTGCGAGACCTATTGCGACAAGATGATGAAGCGCTTCGCCATCGATAAGCAGAGCTTCGTGATAGAGGTTGCCAGCAATGATGGCTACCTTCTGCAATATTTCGTTGAACGCGGCGTTCCTGTATTGGGTATTGAACCGGCAGCTAATGTTGCCGCAGTAGCAGTCGAGAAGGGTGTTCCTACCCTGGTCAGGTTCTTCGGAGAGCAAACGGCACAGGAACTGGTTGCGCAGGGCCCCTTAGCCGATCTCATTGCGGGCAACAACGTGCTGGCCCAGGTGCCGGATTTAAACGATTTCGTGGAAGGACTCAGCATCTTACTGAAGCCGGAAGGGGTTCTGACACTGGAGTTCCCTCACCTCCTGCAACTCATGCAGCGCAACGAGTTTGACACGATATATCACGAGCATTTCTCTTACTTCTCGATGTTCACTACGATTAGCATCCTGGAGGCACACGGCCTAAGAGTCTTTGATGTTGAGGAGTTAGCGTCTCACGGCGGCTCGCTCCGCATCTTTGCTTGTCGGAAAACGGCTCGGACGCATGCTGAAGAGCCGCGCGTACGCGAATTGATCGAACGGGAAGAGAAGAGTGGCCTGACATCAGTGGACGGATACAAAAAGTTCAGTGAGCAGGTCAAGGCAACAAAGTTGGCACTGGTAGAGTTCCTCTTGACCGCCGCCAGGGAAGGCAAGTCAGTGGCCGGCTATGGAGCCCCAGGCAAAAGCGCGACACTGCTGCACTACTGCGGCATCGGCAAGGACTTGATCGAATACACAGTGGACCGCAGTCCCCATAAGCAAGGACGGTTTTTGCCCGGCACTCACATTCCTATCTATCCTCCTGAGCAAATCCGCGAGACAAAGCCGGACTATGTCGTAATTCTTCCCTGGAATCTGAAAGACGAAATCATGCAGCAATTGCAGTTCATCCGGGAGTGGGGCGGCCGTTTTGTCGTGCCTATACCCGTGGTAACCGTCGTTTAACCTGATTGAGCGGAGGTGAGTGAATGAAAGTGGTTCTCTTTTGCGGTGGGGCGGGAATGCGGCTGCGCGGGTATGCAGACGATGTACCCAAGCCGATGGTGACGATCGGCTCGCGGCCGATATTGTGGCACGTGATGAAGTATTATGCCCATTTCGGCCATAAGGACTTCATCCTCTGTCTTGGTTACAAAGGCAATTGCATCAAAGACTACTTCTTGCAGTATGACGAGTCCGTGTCCAACGACTTTGTGTGGTCGCAAGGCGGCAAGAAGATCCAGTTCATGAACCGTGATATTGATGACTGGACCATAAGCTTCGTGGAGACGGGCGCCAATGCTACGATCGGCGAGCGACTGAAGGCGGTAGAGCCTTACCTGCAAGGCGAGGAAATGTTCCTGGCGAACTATGGAGACGGCCTGAGCGACGTGCCTCTTCCAGCTATGATCGACAAGTTTCGGAAGAGCGAAGCTATTGCCTCGCTATTGCTAGTTCAACCGACGGCCAGCTTCGATATCGTGACTGCCGGACCGGAGGAGATGGTGACCGACGTGTGTCCGTTGGCCGGAAGCGACATCTGGATTAACGGGGGATTTTTCATCATGCGCCAGGAAGTCTTCGGCTACATCCGTCCCGGCGACGAACTTGTACGGGAGCCTTTTCAGCGGATGATTAACGAACGGGCACTCCTGGCTTATAAATACACCGGCTTCTGGCAGTGTATGGACACATTCAAGGATAAGCAGCGACTGGAGGAACTGAACCAGAGTACCGCACCTTGGAAGGTCTGGAACCACCGATGCACCTCTGACACTACGCCCGCCGACCTAGTGCCAGCCAGCCTATGATCCAGCTCAATTTGAGGCAAAATGGCGTACGTCCCCTGGTTGTATTGTGTCTTGGCGCCCATTCGGATGATATCGAGATTGGTTGTGGTGGCACTATTCTACGTTTGGCAGAACAATATCCGGGCATTGTATTTGAGTGGGCGGTGTTCAGCGCAATCGGAATCCGGGAGGGGGAAGCGCGACAGGCGGCTAATCTATTTGCCGGTCCGGATGTCGCGAACAGGATGCTTTTGAAGGCGTTTCCTGACGGGTTTATGCCTTTCGTGGGAGCTGAAGATAAAGGCAGTCTTTGAGGAATTGAAGAAATCAGTCTCTCCAGACATTATCTTTTGTCCCTCCCGAAAAGATGCACATCAAGACCATAGACTCATATCAGAACTGACCTGGAATACGTTTCGGGATCATCTCATTCTAGAATATGAGATTCCTAAGTATGACGGCGATTTAGGGCAGCCGACTGTTTTCGTGCCACTCGAAGCCGGCGTATACCAAAAAAAGATTCAGAACCTCATGGATGCATTTCAATCGCAGCGTCCGAAGCGCTGGTTTGAGGAGAGCACTTTTCTCTCGCTTATGCGGCTACGGGGAATGGAGTGCAACTCGCCGAGTGGGTACGCCGAGGCCTTCTATTGCCGAAAGATGGTCCTGTAGAAAAGACGGAGATTGAAGGAAGGCAGAGAGCCGCGCGCGGCCTGAGACCCGGGATGAAGGATTTAAAAGAAAAAACAATTCGTGGCGGTTTTGCCAGACTTTGTGCGCAAGGGGCCAATCTTTCGCTTCGAGTCGGTTCCCTCATGGTGTTGGCCAGGCTGCTGGGACCGAAGGACTTCGGCCTGGTGGGGATGGTGACCGCTTTCACGGGGGTACTGGAGCTATTCAGGGATTTCGGCCTTTCGTCTGCCGCGGTTCAGCGCACGAGCGTAACTGACGAGCAGATATCAACGCTTTTCTGGATCAACGTATTCGTTGGGGCGCTTCTGGGAGTGTTGGCCGCAGTATGTGCTCCGGCCATCGCTGCCTTTTATCACGAACCCCGTCTCGTAGGGGTGACGACAGTGCTGGCGGCTGGATTTCTTTTCAATGCCGCCGGAGTACAACACTCCGTATTGCTGCAACGACAAATGCGCTTCACTGCTCTGGCCGTGATAAGCGTCATATCTCTATTGCTGGGAACCGTGGTCGCTGTCGGCGGCGCGCTAGCCGGCTATGGATATTGGGCGCTCGTTGCGATGACAATAACAGTGCCCCTGATCAATACCATCGGTTTATGGATAGCTACAGCGTGGATTCCGGGACCGCCGCAGAGACGAGCCGGAATTCGTTCCATGATGCGTTTTGGAGGCACTGTAACCCTTAACGGCCTCGTCGTATATATTGCCAGTAATTTCGAGAAGGTCTTGTTGGGAAGATTCTGGGGGTTGACGCCATCGGCATCTATGGACGCGCCTATCAGCTCGTGAATATTCCGACGGCTAACCTGAATTCGACTGTTGGGGAGGTGGCGTTCTCGGCCTTGTCACGTCTCCAGGACGAGCCTAGCCGGCTACGAAGCTACTTTCTTAAAGGCTATTCCCTGGTCCTGACGCTGACGCTTCCCATCACGATTGCCTGCGCCCTTTTTGCTGATGACATCGTCTTCGTCCTGCTTGGGCCAAAGTGGAAAGCGGCAGTGCCCATTTTCCGCTTACTGGCCCCTACCATTCTAGTGTTTGCGATAGCCAATCCCCTAGGATGGCTGCTCAATGCCATTGGGCTGGTCGGCAGGAACCTGAAAGCAGCTTTCGTTATCGCGCCCGCCATGATCATCGGCTATATCGCTGGGCTGTCTCACGGTCCTACAGGCGTCGCGTTTGCATACTCAGCCGTGTTAACACTATGTCTCTTACCACTAATAGCGTGGTGTGTGCATGGGACGGTCATTTCGTTTGGAGACATAATCGTGACGGTAAGCCGGCCTTTTGGTTGCAGCATCCTGGCGGGAGCCATAGGCTTTGGAGTGCACCTCCTGTGTGGACGATTAATGCCGCCTTTGCCTAGGCTCATACTTGAGTGTGTTGTCCTCTTTACCATATATTTCTGCACTCTATTTTTCGTCACAGAACAGAAAGCTCTTTATCTAGATCTTCTTCGCGGACTCAAGAGAAGGTCGACGGTTGAAGAAGAAGCGTTGGTATCTGCTTGACAGGGACAGCCGATGTTGGGAAATGGATGTCAGAGGCTGGAGTGAGCGACGAGATGCAAGGCCCTCAGCCGTTAGCTGGACGCGTCGCATTGGTAACCGGGGCGAGTAGCGGCATCGGAAGGGCCATCGCTCTTCTACTGGCACGCCAAGGGGCAGACCTGTGTATCGTCGGAAGAGACCCAGCCAGGCTTCAGGAAACAGTTGAAGATATTCGAGCGGCGTCAACCGTGACCAGCTTTCAGGCCGACTTGGCTCTCGACGAAAGCCACGATCAGCTTGTCCGCCATCTCTCAAGGATCGGTAAAGTTGATATCCTCATCCACTGCGCCGGAATTATTCGTCAGGACTATATCGAGCAGGCACGCATTGAAGACCTCGATATTCAGTATCTGACTAATGTACGAGTACCATACCTTCTAACCAAGCGTCTGTTGCCGTTGCTGACCGTCTCTCGCGGGCAGGTGGTATTCATCAATTCCAGCGCCGGACTGAGTTCGAGAAGGCCTGAGGCAGCCCAGTATGCTGCTACAAAGCACGCGTTGCGAGCGGTTGCCGATAGCGTGCGGGAGGAGTTAAACCCGAAAGGGATTCGAGTCGTCTCAGTATACCTGGGACGAACCGCAACTCCGATGCAGGAAAGCCTGTTTCGCGATGAAGGAAAGCCCTACCAGCCGGAAATGCTTCTGCAACCTGAGGATGTCGCCACGGTGGTCGTTAACGCTCTCATGCTGCCAGCCAGTGCAGAAGTGACGGACATTAGCATAAGGCCGATGCAGAAATCGTATTAACTACTGCCACGCTGTAAGGATTCGTCCTTATACCACTCGTTGTGGGGGAGTGGTGTTGCTTTAGGGGGAAGTCCATCAGAGTCAATCCTAGAGCTTGAATATCAAAAATGCCCTCAGCGGCTGGTGTTGTGATGTGCGTGTGAGGCTGTCGCTACAGCCATTAGTTCCGAAAGCAAGATCTATGAAAGAAGCGGGGTGGAAGATGCGTCGATTCCTGTCTGATAACGATTTTACAAGCTCTAAAGCAAGTCGCTTTGCATTGCTGGCCGCGGTGGTTCTCGCATGTTGCTTGCATCCGCTTAACAGTTTCGCTGCATCTACAATCACCTATGTTCAAGGGAACTACGCAACTCCCCAGACGCCCCAGACCACTGTGAATGTAACATTTACCGCTGCGCAAGTGGCCGGTGATCTGAACGTTGTAGCTGTGGGATGGAACGACAGCACAGCCACGGTCAGTTCGGTACGAGATACTAAAGGGAACGTCTACACTCTTGCCGTTGGCCCAACCATAATTAGCGGAAGATTATCGCAGTCGATTTATTACGCAAAAAATATCGTCGCTGCGGCAGCCGGAAGCAATGCGGTTACCGTGACATTCTCGACGGCGGCAGCCTACCCGGATGTTCGAGTTCTTGAATATAGCGGGGCCGACCCCGGAAGCCCGGTAGACGTGACTGCGGCGGCTTCCGGCAATAGCACATCGAGTAATAGTGGTTCGGTGACCACTACGAACGCGACGGACTTAATTTTCGGCGCGAACATGGTGTTCACCACGACCACAGGGGCGGGATCCGGATTCACCAAGCGTCTGCTGACGTCTCCCGATGCCGACATTGCCGAAGACAAGATGGTTACGGCTACTGGCAGCTACAGTGCGGTCGCACCAGTTATGCCGTCCGGCCAATGGATCATGCAGATGGTCGCATTCCGCACCGGACCGAATTTCACGATATCAGCTTCCCCGGCATCACTGGGGATCGTACAGGGAAATCAGGGAACTTCCACAATTACTACGGCTGTGAGCGGTGGGTTCAGCAATGCCATCAGTCTTTCTGCCACAGGGCTTCCGACCGGAACAACGGCGAGCTTTAACCCGGCCACCATTCCCGCTCCGGGTTCCGGGACTTCAACAATGACGATTGTGGTAGGCGCGAGCACGCCGGTAGGTACCTATCCCGTTACGGTCACGGGTAGCGGCGGTGGCATTCAACATACAGCGACGGTTACGCTGACGGTTACGGCACCCGCTAACTTTGCGATTTCCGCTTCTCCCACTTCTCTCAGCGTTGCCCAAGGTAACCAGGGAACCTCCACTATTACGAGCACAATTAGCGGCGGATTCAGCAGCGCTATCGCGTTGTCGGCGGCGGGTGCACCAACCGGAACGACGGTGACTTTCAACCCGGCCACCATTCCCGCCCCCGGCTCGGGTACTTCAACAATGACCATTGCGGTCGGCGCGAGCACCCCGACAGGTACCTATCCTATAACCGTCACGGGTACTGGAGGAGGAATCCAACGTAGCACTACCGTTACGCTGACGGTAGTCACGCCCGCTAACTTCACCCTCTCCGTTTCTCCCGCCTCCCTTAGTGTCCAGCAGGGGAATCAGGGAACGTCTATCATCACTGCGACTGTCAGTGGTGGATTCAATAGTGCTATTGCACTGTCGGCTACGGGTGCACCGACCGGGACCACAGTTACCTTCAATCCGTCTACGATTCCTGCGCCAGGTGCCGGCAATTCAACCATGACAATCACGGTTGGAGCGAGCACGCCGACGGGCACGTATCCCATAACCATCACAGGTAATGGCGGCGGAGTCCAACGCACCACCACCGTCACATTGACGGTGACGGCGGTTCCCAATTTCGCGATTGGGGCTTCCCCAACATCTCTCAATATCGCGCAAGGATCCCAGGGGAACTCTACTATTACGACGACTGTTAGTGGCGGATTCAACAGTGCCATAGCATTGTCGGCGACCGGTGCGCCAGCCGGTACCACGGTCAGCTTCAATCCAGCGACGATCTCGGCTCCAGGTTCGGGTACTTCGACCATGACGATTACGGTAGGGGCGAGCACGCCTACGGGCACCTATCCTATTACCGTGACAGGTAATGGCGGAGGAATACAACGAAGCACAACTGTCAGTTTGTCCGTAACTACGTCGGGAATAACGCCCCCAACTAATGTGACGGTAGTGGATGGGGGGCCGGCACCAATCGTGGACGCGGTCCAAAGCTACGACAACCCGACTTATTTGACGGTACACACCACAGCTCCTTTCGACAGCTCGGGAGGAGACTTAATCGTGATGTATGGCTCGTCGCATGCCGGTGTGATTATGACGCCGAGCGACAATTTCGGAAATACATGGGTGAACATAGCTGGACCGACGAACACTACGGTTGGCTTCGATCTGCGCTCGCAGATATGGTACGTGGCGAATCCGATCGTCGGACCTGGCCAGACCGTAACTCTGACCCTCTCGGCACCAGAGTCGCTGGTGATGTCAATTTTCGTGATCAAGGGCACGAACATCTCTTCACCAATAGACGCTATCTCGCTGATTGGCAGCGACAACGGCACCCAATCGATAAACGTAGTTAGTCCCAACATCATCACAACGACGGCGAATGACTTATTAATGGGATGGGTCAAAGTGTCGGCTGGCGCTACCTTTACATCCGGCCCGGGATTCACTCAACAAGCCGGTGCATCCGGACCATTCCTGGATGCCGAATCAGGTATCGCCGCGGCTCCCGGATCCTATAGCGCGACTTTCACACTGAACACCCCACAGACCTGGCAGTCGGCGGTTGTGGCAGCGAACAACAACTCTAATCAAACCGCCTTAACGTGGACGGCATCGACCGAAAGCGGCGGAACAATAGCTCAATATCTGGTAGAGCGCTGCCAAGGGACGGGCTGCAGCACCTTTATACAGATAGGCACAACGACTACAATCAGCTACAACGATACCGGGCTGACTGCAGCCACAAGCTACAGCTACAGGATTCGCGCCCAGGATACTGGCGGAAATGACGGGCCTTACTCATCTGTCGTATCCATTACTACACCACCTACGATTCCGTCTTTGCCAGGGAATTTAACGGCAACCAGCCCTTCTCAAACAGAAATAGATCTCGCCTGGGTCGCTTCTACGGAAAATAACGGAAGCATCGGAGAATACTTCAGTCGAACGGTGCCAAGGCGTCAGTTGCACCAACTTCAGTCAGATCGGCACCACCACAGGTACTACATACGACGATACAACCCTGACAGGAAACACGACCTATACTTATCGAGTGCGCGCCCAAGACTCTTTGGGCAACCGTCGTCCGTATTCCAATGTGGCGAGTGCCACGACGGTTTCCGCTGGAAGTTTTAGCTTATCCGTCTCTCCCGGCACGCTTAGCATTACTCAGGGCACTCAAGGAAGCGCGACCGTTAGTACAACTGTAGGGGGCGGATTTAACAATCCGATTAGCCTTTCGGCGACTGGTATGCCTGCCGGCACAACGGTCAGCTTTAATCCCAGCACAATTCCTGCTCCCGGTTCGGGTAGCTCGACCATGACGATCTCGGTCGGGGGCGGCACGCCTACTGGAACATATCCCATCACGGTGAGCGGGAGTGGCGGAGGTATCCAGCAAAACTTCACAGTCACTCTAACGGTAACGGGCTCCTCCACGGTCATTACTTATGTGCAGGGGAATTATGCAACGCCACAAAGCCCGCAAACTACGGTGAGCGTCACGTTCTCTGCGGCACAGGTTGTGGGCGATCTGAACGTGGTAACTGTGGGATGGAATGACAGCACTGCTAACGTAACCTCGGTGACTGACTCGAAGGGAAACGTGTATGCACTGGCCGTCGGTCCCACGACGATCACAGGCCAGTTGTCACAGTCAATTTACTACGCTAAGAACATCGTTTCAGCGGCCGCTGGAACCAATGTGGTGACCGTGACCTTTACTACAGCCGCCGTGTATCCGGATATCCGCATTCTCGAATATGCAGGACTGGATCCCAACACACCGCTTGACACCACCGCTGCGAATAGCGGCAATAGCACGAGCAGTAGCAGCGGATCGGCTACAACGGCCAATCCGATTGACCTGATATTTGGGGCTAACATGGTCGTGACCCTCACCAGCGGGCCCGGCAGCGGCTTCACCAGCAGGCTGCTAACTTCGCCAGACGGCGATATCGCCGAAGATCAAGTGGTAACGACAGCGGGCAGCTACAGCGCTAGTGCTCCTCTTTCCTCGGCGGGATCATGGATCATGCAAATGGTCGCTTTCCGCGCGAACAGCGGAGGCGGCCCGGTGCTTACCTCGATAACCGTAACTCCTGTAAGTCCGTCGATTGCAGTGGGAGCGCACCAGCAATTCACAGCGACTGGGAACTATAGCGACGGTAGCCATCAAGACCTCACCAATTCCGCAACATGGACGTCAAGTATTCCGTCAGTCGCTACCATCAACAGCACTGGTCTTGCGACTGGGGTTGCGGCGGGAGCTACGACGATTAAAGCGGCCTCCGGTGCCATAAACGGGTCCGCGAGCCTTACCGTTACGGCGGGCTTCACGGTCTCTCCGCGCGCGGCAGTTGTGACGTTTACCCAGCCTCAACAATTCAATGCCACTTCAGGGTTTGGCACGGTGACCTGGCTCGTGGACGGCGCGGTCGGCGGCTCGCCTGCCACGGGAACTATCACCACCGGAGGCCTTTATACTCCACCAGCTACGGTTGGCAGCCACGTCGTGACTGCGAATACCAACCAGCAGCAGTCAGCGAACGCGACCGTATATGTCAGCAACTACGCTGGCACCTACACTTATCACAACGACAATCTGCGAACGGGACAGAATAACAACGAGACGGTTTTGACTCCCGCTATCGTCAACCAATCCACGTTCGGAAAGCTTTTCTCGTCTCCAATCGACGGTATTGCCTTCGCCTCTCCACTCTATGTCGAAAGCGTCAGCATTCCAGGGCAGGGTTATCACAACGTTGTTTACGTGGCAACCGAACACGACAGCGTGTATGCGTTTGACGCAGATGGATTAAGCACTAATCCGCTGTGGCACGTGAGCTTTCTGGGGAACGGAGTCACGACCATACCGTGTGGCGATACAGGGGAATGCGGCGATATTCCGGTTGAAGTAGGTATAACCGGCACACCGGTCATCGACCCATCCACCGGTACGATGTATGTCGTTGTTAATACGAAAGAGAATGGCACCACGTACTTCCAGAGGCTGCATGCCCTGGATATCACGACCGGCACCGAGAAATTTGGCGGACCTGTAGTTCTGTCAGGAAGCGTGCCTGGAACCGGTGACGGATCTAATGGCACTACGGTTCCCTTTGATCCCCTCCAGGAATGTCAACGGCCAGGTCTTCTCCTGAGTAATGGGGTAGTTTATATAGCCTTTGGGTCACATGGCGACAATCATCCTTGGCACGGATGGGTCTTCGGGTACAGCGCTGCAAACCTGCAACAGGCGATGATGTACAACGCCAGTCCCAATGCATACGGCGCCGGCATCTGGCAAGGCGGAGGAGGGTTAGCAACCGATGCCACTGGAGACATATATTTCACCACCAGTAACGGACCATTCGACGTCAACACGGGTGGTGTCGACTATGGAGACTCGGTTGAGAAAATTACTCCATCCGGGAGCGTGGCTGGCTATTTCACTCCATTTGATCAACAGAGCATGAGCGACAGCAACCTGGATCTGGGAGCCGCCGGTCCTGTATTGCTCGTCGATCAGCCAACCAGCCCTTACCCTCACGAGCTCATAACGGCAGGAAAGGGCGGCACTATCTACGTAATCAATCGAGATAATCTGGGAGGGTATAATCCCAACAATAACAACCAGATTATCCAGTCAATACCCAGCGCATTTCCAAATGGAAACCAGGAAATCGGTAACTTTAGCACTCCTGTATATTTCAACGGGCGTGTCTACTTCGCCGCTGTAAATGATCACTTGCAAACGTTTCAGCTTACAAACGGACTTCTATCAACATCTCCGACTTCGCAGTCGCCCGAGGTTTACGGAATCCGTGGCGGATCTTTTGCGGTTTCCGCCAATAACAACACAAACGGCATAATCTGGGCGGTACAGAATAATGGTGCGAGCCCAGATAACGACACTGGAGCCCCAGGCGTGCTGTATGCCTACGATGCGACAAATCTAACTACTGAGCTCTACAACAGCAGCCAGGCTGGAACTCGGGACACCTTTGACCTCGCTGCGAAGTTCATGATCCCGGTCGTCGCAAACGGCAAGGTGTTCGTGGCTGGCCAAACAGAATTCATTGCTTATGGGCTGCTGCCCTGAGATCCGAGGTTCGAGTGAAGGATATGTCAACTAACGACAAACCGCGTCTCGCAGTGCTGGGACTGGGGCATGTAGGGCTACCAACAGCCTTGGGATTTGCCAATCTCGGTTGGGAAGTAATCGGTGCCGATGAAGATGCTTCAAAGCTGGAGATGATCCGGTCAGGACGGGCGCCATTTTACGAGCCAGGATTAGATGACCTGCTTGGGCGCGAACTTGCCGGCGGAAGCCTCAAGCTAACGCATCATGTGGAGGAAGCAGTCCGCGAAGCAACTATTCTCTTTGTCTGCGTCGGCACCCCGCAGAAGGACACTGGCGAGGCCGATCTCAGCCAGGTGGAAGCTATCGCCCGCATCATCGCTCGCAACTTGAACGGATATAAGCTGATCGTGGAAAAGAGCACTGTTCCGGCGATCACGGCTCAATGGATCAAAAGGACTGTGGCTCGACTGGCAAGGCTCGATCCGTCGGACGGGTTGCATTCGGAGTTTGACGTGGCCTCCAATCCTGAGTTTCTGCAGGAGGGAAGAGCAATCGAGAACATCTTCCATCCCGATCGGGTTGTGCTTGGGGCGGAATCTGAACGCGCTCGGGCCCTGTTGGAGCAGTTGTACCAGCCACTTGGCTGCCGCATATTGTTTACCAACATCAGCACCGCCGAATTGACTAAGCATGCGGCAAACGCGTTCCTCTCGACCAAAATTTCTTTTATCAACATGGTTGCCGATATGTGTGAAGCGGTGGGGGCAGACGTCAGCCAAGTGGCTACGGGGATTGGTCTGGATCCCCGCATCGGCACCCAGTTCCTCAACGCGGGCATCGGTTTCGGGGGCTATTGCTTTCCCAAAGATCTTCGCGCCTTTATGCATCTTGGACGTGAGCACGGGATAGATTGCGGGCTGCTGAACGAAGTAGAAAATATCAACCTGCGGCGCGTGCAAACATTCGTGAAAAAGGTCCGTCAAGCGGTCTGGGTCCTTCAGGGTAAGCAGCTGGGTGTATTGGGGCTGGCTTTTAAAGGTGGAACCGACGACATACGAGAGTCACCAGCACTGTATATCGTTAGGGCCCTGTTGGAAGAAGGCGCCCTGCTCAATGTGCATGATCCTCAGGCAATGGAAGCGAGCCAGCGGGAGATGCCCGGCCAGGCTAGACGCCTGAATTACTGTTCCTCAGCCTATGACGCGGCGCTTGGGGCTCACGCCCTGCTCATTCTTACTCCCTGGGACGAATACCGGGAACTGGACTTGAACCATCTGCGCGAAATTATGGAAGTGCCAGTAATAATCGATGGTCGAAACCTGCTCAATGCTGAAGCAGTTGTGGCAGCCGGGTTCGAGTACATCGACATGGGCCGCACTTACGCACCCCAACCGAATAAATCTGGGGTTCGGCTTCAGCCTCTGGCGACGGCCCTAAAGTAAAGGGTCGCGATCCGAGTTCGCACGCGAGATCTGAGCGATCGGATGAACTTGCTTTCCCATTCTGCACACATACAACTCACCTCCGACAAATGACTGATGGACAGCCGTCTACCAATTTCAACTCTATATCCAACCCACACGCAGACATCCCGGAGCTAGATGCTTCATCATTGTGGAATGTCCGCGATCTCTCTCATAGCTGTTCCCGCAGGAGAGCGAATCCGCCGGTTGCAAACAGTCGGGCTCAGAATGCCATTTCCAACCCAAACTATCAAGGCAGCTCATTTGGACGACATGGTAAGCGAGTCCAATTTGTGAAGCTGGTGGGGATCCTGATGACTCTCTGGCTTCCTGGAGGTAATCTGTCGGCGACACACCGGGCTGGGAGCGCCAAATATCTTCTGGACACTACGAACTCTCAACCGCCAGTCACGCAATCAGGGATACTAACACCTCCACGTCACTTGGCCGTTAGAGATGGCGATGTGCCTCCTTCCGTTACTGCGGTTCAAAGCTACATCAACCCAACTTACATGAGGGTCCACACCTCTGCGCCATTCGACAGCACTGAGGGAGACCTGATCGTGATCTGTGCCTCTTCCCATGATGGGGTCACATTTACCCCGAGCGATAATTTTGGCAATGAGTGGGTCACATTGGCTGGTCCTACTGACACGGCCCGGGGATTCAATCTGCGAACACAGATTTGGTACGCTTCAAGTCCGAAGGTGGGGCTAAATCACGAGATCACCATGAGGCTCTCGGCCGCTCAGCCATTGGTGATATCTATGTTTGTTGTTCGGAATGCAGATCGTTTTTCCCCTATCGACGCTGTGTCGCCAATTGGTAGCGATCGCGGAAAACGTCAAGGTCGATGTTGTAAGTCCCCAAATCGTTACGACTCGCCCCCATGATCTACTGATCGCCTTCAACAAAGTGTCATCCGGCGCCACTTTTCAAGCGGGATCCGCGTTTACTCCGGAACCGCTAGCTTCCTCGAATTTCTTAGACGCCGAAATAGCCTCCACAACCAACCCAGGTTCATATAGCGCATCCTTTACGCTGAACAAGCCACAGACGTGGCAGGCTGCTGCGGTGGCTGCGGCGAGCAATCCGAATCAAGCGACACTTACCTGGACACCTTCGGCCGGCCCCGGATCAGCCGTCGAATATCTCGTGGAGCGTTGCTCGGGCCAGAATTGTAAGGACTTTGTCGAGATTGGAAAAGTAACCGCTGCAAAGTTCGACGATATCGCTTTGGTGCCGTCGACAACTTATAACTATCGAGTTCGATCTCGTAATATGGAGGGCAGGGTTAGTTCGTATTCAGCAATCGTATCCTTGAAGACACCTCTCGCCACTCCGTCGCTACCGACGAATCTGGTGGCTACTACCCTTTCGCCCGAGGAGATCATTCTTTCCTGGGCAGCAGGCGGCGAGACCGCTGGAAGCACGAACCATTACCTGGTAGAACGCTGCGAAGGGGAAGACTGCACCAACTTCGCTCCAATCGGATCCGTGACCAGCACTGAGTTTAAGGACATGAGAATCGCAGCGGGCACTAAATATGGCTATCGGGTGCGTGTGCGGGACGCATTCGGCAGCGTGGGTCCATACTCCTACGCGCGTGCCGAAACTAAGATGTCTGTCGCAAAGATTGGTTCTGTGGGGCTTGCGCTGTTTCTACTAGCGGCCCCCTGGTACAAAAGGTTCCGGGGCGCGCGGGTTGGGGATCAAAAATCCGATGTAGCCGACGCTTAAATAGCCTTAAGTGGGTTGTCTTTAGTGTAGGATTGGAACGTTCATGTTGCTGATCTTGGCTTAGACATCCACTTGAGTGCTATTACGGGGCTATGACGTCCCAGTTGTGAAACGAAGAGCGGTGAAAGGTCACCATCATAATAGCATGGCACTCGAGAGTACAAGTTTTATCCCAGAACTCGATTTGGGAGAAGTGTTCATGCCTGGACCGATGGCTGCTCCTCTGACAGATCGCTATCGCTGTCCCGACACTCTGCTGAACTTTGGGTTGACCGCCCCACTCTCTGAACATGCGGGCTTTTTCCTGATAGGCAAAGAAGTGCTTGCCTATGGACGATCTGCGACCGGGTATAGGACCGATAATCCTGGATCTGCACTCTATGACGTTCGTCCGGACATAACGTTCGATGGGTCCAAAGTTCTATTGCCTTTTGATCCGACGGAGGTTATCGACAACCTTCGTCTGGAACGCTATGCAGCCCGATTCGCTTGCAGTAGCCTAACTGGCTGGCAGCGAGCATTGAAGACCTTTTACTACCTCTTGCGGCCGGGGATGCCCGTCCCCGTTCGTAAACATCTACAAAGAGCATATCTGCGAGGTTGGGAGAATACACCTTTCCCACGGTGGCCAGTCGACACCACGGTCGACCGCATACACGAGGAACTGTTGTTCCACTCGATGAAAGCGAGTGGCGTAGAGAAAATACCATTTGTGTGGTTTTGGCCGGAGGGCACAAAGAGTTGTGTCGTCTTGACCCACGACGTGGAGGGACCGAAGGGATATGACGCCTGCGGGGCGCTGATGGATCTGGACGATTCCTTCGCCATGAAAGCTTCGTTCCAGATGGTCCCCGAAGGATCCTACGAGATATCTGAGGCAGAGCTGAATGACATTCGTCGACGGGGTTTTGAAATCAACATCCAGGATTTAAACCACGACGGTCGTCTCTATCGCGACCGGACAGAATTTGTGCGCCGTGTGAATAAAATTAATAGCTACGGCCATCTTTACGGGGCCCGCGGATTTCGCGGTGCTGTGTTGTATCGAAACGAGGATTGGTTCGACGATCTCGATTTCTCCTTTGATATGTCCATCCCGAATGTCGCTCATCTCGATCCACAGCGCGGCGGGTGCTGTACCGTGATGCCGTATTTCATCGGCGAGCTATTAGAGATTCCTTTAACAACGACCCAGGACTACATGTTGTTTCACCTGCTCAACGACTTCTCATTGGACTTGTGGAAAAAACAAGTGGAAATGATCCTGGAGAAGAACGGCTTGATCAGCCTGCTGGTGCATCCAGACTATGTTCTCGAGGAGAAAGCCCGCAAGGCCTACACGTCCCTGCTGGCTTTCCTCCGTCAACTCGCTATCCGCGAGAACTTGTGGTTCGCGCTGCCGGGTGAGGTTAACGACTGGTGGCGGGCACGAAGCAAGATGCGGGTAGTGGAACATGCCGGACGATGGAAGGTAGAAGGACCGGGAGCGGAGCGGGCCGTCGTTGCCTATGCGAAGATTTCAGGTGATCAACTGGAATACGATCGCGCTCCCCAGTTGCGGTTGGTAGAAAACGGCAAACCACCAAACATGTCACAGGAAGCGAATGCTTACTCATGACGCTGTCGTCATCCTACCGTTTATTTGCCGCACTTTGCATCGTGCCGGTGGTATTTGCCTGGCGCGCCATTGCAGCGACATGCAGTCTGAGCCTGAGTAACAGCGCTTATACCCATATACTTCTGATCCTCCCCATTGGTGTCGTTTTACTGGTAGTGGAGCAACCGTGGCGGGAATGGGCGCCAATTCCAAGCTTCGCAATAGGCGGCATAGTCCTAGTCATAGCAGCCTCGATCGGCATTTGCGGGCTCAGATGGGGAAGGGCAGAGATCTTCACCGGTGATGTCCGATTGTCGCTACAAATGTTAGCTGTTGTCCTGTGGTGGATCGGCTCGTTCGTATTTTGTTTCGGAACCCGAATCTTCCGAGCCTGCGCTTTTCCTCTTCTGTTCTTGCTATGGATGGTACCCTTGCCAGAATTTGCCATCAATCAAATCGTGCACGTTCTGCAAGTTGGTTCTGCATCCAGCGCAAGATTTCTACTGACACTTGCGGGCATACCGGTGGCCCAGGACGAGACCGTCTTGACCATGCCTGGCCTGACCATAGAAGTTGCCAAAGAGTGCAGCAGCATACGGTCCAGCTTGATGCTGGTCGTCACCTCTATGGTGATGGCTCATGTCCTACTCCGATCAGTCGGAGGCAAAGCTATCATTGTTCTGGCGGCGATCCCGCTTTCGATAGCGAAGAACGGACTCCGGGTCTTCACTCTGTCAGCACTCAGCATTTACGTGGATCCAGCTGTTCTCAACAGCCCACTCCATCATCAAGGCGGCATCGTATTTTTTGTTATTGCCGTAATCCTGCTGATCGCGTTACTCAGATTTGTGTACTGGATCGAAAGCAAGACCTGCTACAGACACGGCACGAGGGCAGACGCCTTGGCGGTGGGACAAGGAGCCTGAGTCGAATGAAAACGGATCGGAATGTCGCCGGAAGGGATGGGCCGCGGGATGCTGGCCAAACTAATTCAAGTCTTCGCACTAAGTATTATCGCGTTTGGGCATTTAGCCAGAGCTACTAATAATAATTCGACAGAAGATTGTCATGGTGCTCCCCCGTCCAGTGTGGTCCACGGACAACTATTAACTCCGGCGATGTCTCCTTCTCCTGCGAATGTACCGCCTACATCGAAATCGCATTTGGTTAACTTGTCATGGACTGCTGGCGTCCCATCGCACGGCGTTCCTTCAGACCCCGTTGCGGGCTACCGCATCTATCGTAAGGAAACCGAGAAGGGCGGATGGGGCCCTCTCACTCATGGTCAAAACTTGGTGGCGGGAACAAGTTGCATCGATCACGACGTACAAGCCGGACGCATTTATTACTATCGGGCCCAAACCGTGAGCGCAGCCGGCAAGGTGAGTGTGTATTCCAACCAAGCGACAGCAGCAGTCCCGCGGTAGCGAATCGCGCCCACGATTGTGAGAACTCCGTAAAGGCGCGACTGCTCAAAAGGTTCACGGCTAGGCCCCGGATATTCCGCCCAAATGGAGGGCGATACTAACTTTTTTGCATTCCTGACAGTTCGCCCAACAGAAAAGCACTCGTGACCCTGCGACTCGGTTTTCACGGCAGGCATCCACTCTCCACGGCTGTCCATCTAAAACAGGCGTCTGGCCATGTACCACGGGGGACGTGTCTAAACGGCAGGTCGCAACTGTGTTTGAAAATGTACGACAAAAATAATATGGACAGACTAGAGTTATCCCTCCCTTTGCGGGACTGGAAGGGCCGCAAATATCGTCGCTTCAGCTTGGAGTTCCCGGTAACCCTGAAGATTCAATCAGGTACACCTGCGTCCGAGATCGAAGCTATTAGTAAAAACGTTAGCGTTGGTGGCCTTCTCCTCAGAAGTGCTCTCCCGATTCCTGCTCATTCATTGGTAACTTTTATCTTGAGTGTCCACGGCGAACAGGCGGTCCGACCCATTCATCTGGTGGGAGAAGGCGAGATCGTACGCGTAGAGGATGAAGGGAGTGGCCCAACCTTCATGATCGCGGTCAAGTGCAAGACTCCGGTCGCTCAGTTAGAAAACTACTTGCCGGCATAATCAAGTCCAAGCTTCCTATCCTCGGGTTTGTTGGTGCAGGCAGCAGGATGATTGATTGCAATCTCCGATGAGCACCGCTCCGCTCGTTCGAGCAGCGCTGCCTATCGCGACAAGCGGTGCTTGAGCAGAATGAGCAATGCGGTCCGCATCAAAACAGCTTTCCCGGTGTACACGCGAGGGGTATGCTTTTTTCGGGCGTAGCGAACGCTGCTCGTCACCTTGGGGATGCGCATCAGCGTTAGATCATTTGGGCTTCCCTGGTTCGATTGCCGGTTTGTCCTAGATGAGTGAGCGCGCAGGGGCAGCGCAAAACTTGACTCAGTGCTAAAGGGATTCGCGTGACTGAATACTCGATCGTCGACATTGGTACATTGCCCGGTGGCACCACAAGCACTGGCAATGGCATTAACGATGTCAGTAACGTAGCGGGTGCCTCCGAAATAGCGGGTGGTCGCGATCACGCTTTCTTGTGGGTTCCGGGGACGCCCCCGCTAGACGTGGGGACTCTTCCAGGAGGCAGCAACAGCGGCGCATCGGGAATCAACGTCTCCGGCCTGCTCGCAGGTCAATCAGACTTCGCAGGCAGTGGGACGAATACGCACGCATTTGTTTGGAGCCGTGCTGGCGGAATTCAAGACCTGGGCACGCTTCCAGGCGACGATAACAGTGCGGCGGTTGCCATCAATGCCTCCGCCCAAGTCGTTGGCAACTCTACCCTTAGCGCCGGGGGAAGGCTACGCGCGTTCATTTGGAGTCAGGCCGCGGGTATGGTCAGTCTCGGAGTATTGCCTGGCTTCACGGACTCGGGTGCGCACAATATAAACGATCTGGGAGAAGTAGTTGGTTATTGCGCGGCGGCGGGCGTGCCGAATCGAGGCTTCCGCTGGACCAGTGCCGCCGGCATGCAGCCGCTTGCTCCGCTACCGGGCGGCCTTAGCAGCGATGCTGTCGGGATCAACGGTTTGGCCCAGGTTGTCGGCACGGCCGACTCGGGAGACCCTGATAAACCTCACGCAGTCTTATGGGCCAAGACTGGAATTGTGCAGGACCTCGGCGTTCTTCCCGGTGGTACCTGGAGTAGTGCTTTTGCGATTAACGCGTCCGCCATGGTGGTTGGTAACGGAAATTGCTCCTCTTCGGGATCACACGCATTTGTCTGGACGGCAACAAGTGGAATGCAGGATTTAAATGCGCTCATTCCTGCCAATTCCGGGTGGGTGTTGCAGTCAGCACTTGCGATCAACGTTGCTGGACAGATCGTTGGCGTAGGAACGGTAAACGGTAACCAACATGGCTTCCTGTTGAAGCCTCAAAGCACGGACTGATCAAAAACGCGTTTCCGGAAAGGTGCCGGCGTAGAACCGAAGACGACCGGTTGCTGGCGACACCACAAAATCGCGGGTTACGGCGCTTATTGCCGCAGCCCGCGATTTTTGTTTTTTGTAGCTGAATTTCGTTCCCAGTTCGGCTAGCCTTTGTAGTTCTCCGGAGACTACACCGAAGGGTCATAGTTCAGGTTTTGCCCGAGCCAGCGTTCTACTTCGGCAACGCTCATGCCCTTGCGTTCGGCGTAGTTAGCAACCTGGTCGCGGTCGATCTTGCCGAGGCTGAAATATCGTGATTGAGGGTGAGCGAAGTAAAGACCACTGACGCTCGATCCGGGCCACATCGCAAACGTTTCCGTGATCTGCATTCCGGTGTTAGCCTGCACATCGAGCAACTGCCACAGCGGACCTTTCTCCGTATGATCGGGATATGCCGGATAACCGGGGGCCGGCCTGATGCCGCGATATTTCTCGTGGATAAGGTCTTCGTTGCTCAGGCCTTCGCTGCAACCGTAGCCCCATTCCTCTCGCACGCGCTTGTGCAGGCACTCGGCGAAAGCCTCCGCCAGACGATCGGCGAGAGCCTCTGCCATGATCGCGTTGTAGTCATCATTCTTCGCCCTGAACTGGTCGCACAGTTCTTTCAGGCCGATGCCGCTGGTTACCGCGAAAGCGCCGATATGGTCGGACAACCCCGTTTCCTTTGGCGCGATGAAGTCGGCGAGCGATCGGCAGGGCTCGCTGCCTTCCCGGTCCGATTGCTGGCGAAGGAAGTGGAATCGCTCGAGAACTCTCTCGCGCGCAGCATCCGTATAGAGCTCAACGTCGTCGCCAAGTGCACTGGCGGGAAAGAATCCGTAGACGCCATGTGCGGCGATCAGGTTCTTTTCGACCATGACGTCCAGCAGAGCATTGGCTTCGGTGAAGAGTTGGCGGGCCTGCGCACCTTGTTCTGCATGATCGAAAATGCGTGGATAAACGCCTTTCAACCCCCAGGTGTGGAACAGGGGTGACCAGTCAATAAATTCACGCAGAGTTGCCAGAGGAAAGTTCTTCAACACCCGCACGCCTGTAAATGAAGGGACGGGCAGGTCTTCAACACGCCATTCGATCGGAGTGCGTCGCCCGCGGGCCGTTTCCAGCGAAACCACCGGTAGGCGCGATGCGGAGTGGGCCTTGCGCAGCGCCTCGTAGTCGGTACGATGTTGCGCCACGAATGCCGGCTTGCCTTCGTCGCTAAGCAGGCTGGTGGTCACCGGCACTGCGCGGCTAGCGTCAAGCACGTGGACCACCGGCTCACTATAGTGAGGAGCAATCTTGACGGCGGTGTGCCTGCGGCTTGTGGTTGCCCCCCCGATGAGGAGTGGCAACTTGAAACCCTGACGCTCCATTTCGCGAGCCACATGCACCATCTCGTCGAGCGACGGCGTGATCAGCCCGCTAAGGCCGATGAGGTCAGCCTTCTCCGTCTTGGCGCGTTCCAGAATTTTTTCGCAGGGAACCATCACTCCCAGGTCGACTACTTCATAGTTGTTACAGGCGAGGACGACACCAACTATGTTCTTGCCAATATCGTGAACGTCGCCTTTGACGGTTGCCAACACGATCTTGCCTTGCGCTTTAACCACGTGCCCAGCGGCAACCATCGCTGCCTTCTCCGCCTCCATGAACGGCGTCAGATGGGCGACCGCCTTCTTCATCACTCGCGCCGACTTCACCACCTGTGGCAAGAACATCTTGCCCGCTCCGAATAAATCGCCTACCACGCCCATGCCATCCATCAGTGGGCCTTCGATCACCAGCAGAGGACGGCCAAACTTGACGCGCGCTTCCTCAGCATCGGCCTCGATGTACGTGTCAATCCCTTTGACGAGAGCGTGCGAAAGACGCTCTTCGACCGTGCCGGCGCGCCATTCCTCAGCCTTCTTCTCACTAGCGACCGTACTAACGCCCTTCAGAGTTTCGCCGTATTCAACCAGGCGCTCGGTTGCGTCAGGACGACGGTTTAGCAGGACGTCCTCGACCAGTTCCTTCAGCTCAGGATCAAT
This sequence comes from uncultured Acidobacteriaceae bacterium, assembly GCA_963769235.1. Taxonomy (GTDB): domain Bacteria; phylum Acidobacteriota; class Terriglobia; order Terriglobales; family Acidobacteriaceae; genus Bog-257. The sequence goes on from CAVYKW010000004.1 coordinate 39,472, forward strand.
CTCTTCGTACACCTCGAGCATGCCGGCATTCACGATGCCCATGTCCATGCCGGCCGCGATGGCGTGATAAAGAAATGCGGAGTGCATGGCTTCGCGAACTTTATTGTTGCCGCGAAAACTGAAAGAGATGTTGGAGACGCCGCCGCTCACCTTCGCGTGCGGCAGGTTGGCCTTGATCCATCGCGTTGCATTGATGAAATCAACCGCGTAATTGTTGTGCTCCTCCATGCCGGTGGCAACGGTGAGGATGTTCGGATCGAAGATGACGTCTTCAGGCTGAAAGCCGACTTCATCGACCAGTATGCGATAGGCGCGCTCGCAGATTCGGATTTTGTCTTCGTAGGTCGCAGCCTGGCCTTGCTCGTCAAAAGCCATGACCACAGCGGCTGCACCATATTTCAGAACGGTAGCAGCGTGTTGAAGAAACTTTGCCTCGCCCTCTTTCAGCGAAATCGAATTGACGATGCCTTTACCCTGAAGGCATTTGAGCCCCGCCTCAATGACCTCCCACTTCGAGGAGTCCAGCATGAATGGAACTTTGGCGACCTCGGGCTCGCTCGACAGCAATTGGAGATAGCGCGTCATCGCCGTGACGCCGTCGATCATGCCCTCGTCCATGCAGATGTCGAGAACGTTGGCGCCGTTTTCGACCTGCTGCCGGGCGATGCTTACCGCTTCTTCGTACTTACCTTCCTTGATCAGCTTGGCGAACTTGGGCGACCCGGCCACGTTGGTCCGCTCGCCGATGATCATGTAAACGCCGGCCTGCTGGGTGAAGGGCTGCGATCCCGACAGGCGAAGTGGTTTGGTCTCCGTGGCGTCGGCAACGATTGCGCTATCGAGCAAGCTGACGCTCCTCCTCTGCATTGCCGGCGTAGTGTCCCTCGGCGTGCGCCCTGCCGAACTTGCGCGGAGGCAGACCATCAAGCGCCTTGGCGATGGCTGCGATGTGCTCAGGCGTGTTACCGCAGCAACCGCCGGCAATGTTGATCAGTCCTCCCCGCGCGAACTCGCCCAGATATCGCGCCATGTCTTGTGGCCCAAAATCGAATCCGGTTTCCGACAGGGGATTTGGCAACCCTGCATTTGGATAGCACGAGATCGCCACGTCCGCCTTCTCCGACAGTTCTTCGAGGAATGGATACATCAGATCGGGCCCCAGCGAGCAATTGAGACCGACCGACAGGGGTTTCACGTGCTGCACTGCGTTCCAGAACGCTTCCGTAGTTTGCGCGGAGATCATGGTCTCTCCGCCGCGGCCTACCGCTGCTGAAATCATCACGGGTAGCTGCTTGCCGTCTTCATCAAACACCTCACGAATGCCAACCAGCGCTGCCTTCGCGTTCAATGAGTCGAAGATGGTCTCCACCAGCAGAACGTCTACGCCACCGGCGATGAGTCCGCGAATCTGTTGCTTGTAAGCTGTCTTTACTTGGTCAAACGTCACCACACGAAACCCAGGATCATCGGCATCAGGCGAGTTCGACAGGGACACGGTCAGGGGCCCGATAGCCCCGGCTACGAAGCGTTGACGCGAAGTTGCTGTCCCGACACGATCAGCCCATTCGCGGCACTGCCTCGCCGATTGCTCGTTGATCTCCGACGCTAGGTTTCCCAGGAACGGATCGTCGATAATTCGCTGGTAGAACTCGGGATCCTTCCGTCCACCATGCTCGCGGGGATCGTCGACGAAAAATTCGCTTTGCGCAATGCTGGTCGCGCCGAACGTGTTCGTCTCGATAATGTCGGCTCCAGCCTCCAGAAACCGCCGGTGAATGTCGCCGATCATCTTGGGCTGGGTCAGCGAAAACAGGTCGCCATTGTTCAGCAGGCCTTTGGTCGCGTCCTTGAAGCGCTGTCCGCGAATATCCGCCTCGGTCATGCCGTAGGTGCGGATGGTCGTGCCCATCGCTCCGTCGATAATCGCGATTCGATGGTCGAGAATCTTTTCCAGCGGATGTCGGGATGATTTTGTCATGTCTTCGTTGTCCCCCTCGGCTCCTGGATAACGAGGTTCTTGTAAGAGGAAAGCCTATATGGCATGGCATTGCCGCCAATGACTCTTCCGCTCTTATTTTAGTTGGATCTGCCCAATTAGATGCTGCAACACGGCTTTTAGAATTATAGCGGTGCAATGGAGGTTCGACGGGCCAAGCACCAGGTCGGCGCGCCATGGGCCCCGGGTATAATCCGGGCCACGGCTTGGACCTAAAGGCCAGCGTTGTGAAGCGCAACGCCGGCCGCAAAGCGACTCGAAAATCGGTTGAGGGCGGCAGGTCACGTCCCAGACGGTTCAGAGACTAAGCAACCAAACGATGACGTGTGGCGTACGGTTCAAGGTGCAACGGAGGTGTCTATCCGAACACCGAGAGCGTTGTCGCAGGCGTCCGGCCCGCGTGCACGGAATCAACCTGGCCACAGCCACGATTTCCGTCTATGTGATCGCGATCGAAATCTACCGACGTTAAGCGTCGGCGATTCGCGGACCTGCCTCGTCGTGCCGCCAGGCATGCGGATCGTTCTCGGCAACCGGTTGGATGTCCGGGTTCCGCATGATCATGCGCGCACAAGTATTCCATCGCAGAATGGCGTCGTTGTTTCCGGGCGGGGCAAACTTTATAGCCCTCTCGTAGTGCCCCATGGCATCGGTTAGAGCGTGATATGCCGAAGTACGCGCGCCAGTATTGCCATGACGAATGCGGGCATTTCCCAGACGCTCCCAGATGACGCCCGCGTAATAGGCTTCTTCGTAGTCTCCCTTGATTCGGGCTAGAACTTCCTGGGTTTCTTTCAGTTGCACTTTGGAGTGAAACTGATCGGTGCGCGCCAGGAGCAGGTAAATCAGGGCTTGCTGGTGATCGGGCACAACGGCCAGAATGTCGAGGCAGATACTTTCCGCCAGAACCGGTTCATTCAGAAGCCGGTAGCGTTCTACCTTGGCGAGCGCATCGGGAATGCTTTCCTGTGAGATGGACTTGAGTTCGAAATGCATAACGCCTCCTATGCTTTCGGTTGGCTGAAAACACGGAACAACTTTGAGAGTGGATCGAAGAATCGATCTACAACCCGCTCCTTTAGAGGAATGATCGCATTATCTGTGATGGTGATGCTTTCCGGGCAGACTTTGGTGCAGCATTTGGTGATGTTGCACAGGCCGACGCCGAATTCTTTTCGCAGGTCTTCCAGCCGGTCGCCGACATCCAATGGGTGCATTTCCAGAGCTGCTACATAAACCAGAAATCGGGGGCCGATAAACTGCTCGTGCATCTGGTGGTCGCGTAATACGTGGCAGACGTCCTGGCAGAGATAGCACTCGATGCACTTGCGGAACTCCTGCACTCTTTCGACGTCGTGGGGCGCTATGCGCCAGGTACCGTCTTCGGCATCGGGCTTACGCGGTTTGAATTTCGGGATGCGCTGTTTGACCTTGTAATTCCACGATACGTCGGTGATCAGATCGCGCACGTGAGGGAACGCTTTCATCGGTTCGACCGTTACCGGCTTATCGAGCGGCAGGGAATTCAAGCGGGTCATGCACATCAACTTCGGCATCCCGTTGATTTCGGCTGAGCATGATCCGCACTTGCCCGCCTTGCAATTCCAGCGCACGGCAAGATCGCCAGCCTGTTCCGCCTGGATTTGGTGGACAGCGTCGAGCACAACCATGCCGGGTGAAACTTCGGTCTTATAGTCGTGAAAACTTCCTTGGGCTTTCTCACCGCGCCAGATGCGGAAGGTTGCCGTCGCCATCACTTCATCTCCTCAATGATTTGCCGCAGGTCTTCTCGCATCGCGGGGATAGGTTCGCGCGTGAGCTGCACTTCTCCATTCTGTCCTTTTCGCGCCACAATGTTGAATTTCCCGGCCTGCTCGTCTTTCGCCGGAAAGTCGTCACGGAAATGAGCACCACGGCTTTCTTTTCTTTCCAGAGCCGCAGTCGCCACAATTTCTGAAACCGTCAGCAGATTGGCCAGGTCGAGCGCGGTGTGCCAGCCGGGATTGTATTCCCGGTTTCCATCGACGCTGACGGTTTCGCTGGCAAGCTTCAGCTCTCGAATTCGGTCAAGCGCCTGCTGCATTTCCGACTCCTGACGAACGATCCCAACCAGATCCTGCATCGTGTCCTGAAGCTTGTGTTGCACCGCGTAAGGATTCTCGGAGCCAATGTGCTCGAAGGGTCGAAGCGCTGTTTTTTCCGCGGATGCAAGGTCCTGAGCGTTGATGGCGCCCAATGAATTCTCTTTAGCAAATTTGGCGGCGTAGGCTCCAGCGCGCTGGCCGAAAACCAGCAGATCGGAGAGCGAGTTTCCTCCTAAGCGGTTAGCGCCGTGTAAGCCTGCCGCACATTCGCCTGCGGCAAACAATCCGGGGACTTCGGACACTTGCGAATCGGCATCCACTCGAACTCCGCCCATCATGTAGTGGGTGGTGGGACCGACCTCCATCGGTTCCTGAGTGATGTCGATATCGGCCAGCTGCTTGAACTGGTGATACATGCTGGGCAGCTTCTTCTTGATGTGCTCGCCGGCGTTGGGGAGTTTCTCTTTAATCCAAGCGATGTCGAGGAAGACGCCACCGTGCGGGCTGCCGCGTCCTTCGCGCACTTCGGTTCGAATGCAGCGGGCCACGTGGTCGCGGGTCAGTAGTTCCGGAGGACGCCGGGCGTTCTTGTCACCCTGCGTATAGCGCCAGCCTTCTTCCTCGGAATCGGCGGTCTGGTTCACGTATAGCGAAGGAATGTCTTTGAACATGAAGCGCTCATTGTTTCTGTTCCGTAGCACTCCACCCTCGCCGCGCACTCCTTCGGTCACCAGAATGCCGCGCACACTGGGGGGCCAGATCATTCCGGTGGGATGGAACTGCACAAACTCCATGTCCATCAGCGATGCGCCTGCGTTGTAGGCGAGCGCGTGGCCATCTCCGCTGTACTCCCAACTGTTGCTGGTGATCTTGAAGGCTCTTCCGATGCCACCCGTCGCCAGCACCACGGCTTTAGCACGAAACAGGTGAAAGCGCCCGCGCTCGCGATCGTAACCAAATGCGCCCGCGATACGATTGCCGTCTTTCAGCAGCGTGACCACCGTGTATTCCATGAACACATCCAGGCCAAGATGGATGCCATGGTCTTGGAGGGTGCGAATCATCTCCAAACCGGTGCGATCGCCGACGTGCGCCAGGCGTGGATAACGATGCCCGCCAAAATTGCGCTGCAGAATGCGGCCGTCGCTGGTGCGATCAAACAGAGCACCCCATGCTTCGAGCTCGCGCACCCGATCGGGAGCCTCTCTGGCATGCAGTTCCGCCATGCGCCAGTTATTCAGGTATTGGCCTCCGCGCATGGTATCGGAAAAATGCACGCGCCAGCTGTCCCGATCGTCTACATTGCCCATGGCTGCGGCCACGCCACCTTCGGCCATGACGGTATGGGCTTTGCCCAAAAGCGATTTCGTGATGACGGCGACTTTCGCGCCGGCAGCTGAAGCCTCAACCGCGGCCCGCAGCCCCGCTCCTCCCGCGCCAATGATCACGACGTCGTGTTCATGCGTGATGTATTCGGCCACTAAAGGATCCTCCAGTCCGTCCAAACCCCCATGGAACACATACGCACGTAAAGGTCGGCAAAGCCCACGCTGATGAGGCTGCACCAGGCGAAAACCATGTGCCGCCGGTTCAGACAGCTCACGCAGTCGTAGACCTTCTTGCGGGTTGGAGCCCCGGCCAGCCGGTCGCGAAAGCCGCCAACCAGATGGCGCAGGGAGTGACAGCTGAAGGTGTAGCAGGTCAACAGCGCGAAGTTGGCCAGCAGGACCAGGGTTCCGACGCCGATGCCGAAATGGCCGTCGAACCAGAACGCATCCCACACATCGCGTCCAAGAATGATGAGAAAAAATAGAGCGAGATAGAGAAAATAGCGGTGGATGTTTTGCACGATCAGAGGAAACGATCGTTCGCCGAGGTACGTCTTTCGCGGCTCGCCTACCGTGCAGGACGGCGGATCGGCCCAGAACGCTTTGTAATAAGCTCCGCGGTAGTAATAGCAGGTGACGCGAAACCCGCCCGGCGCCCACAGAATGAGCATCGCGCCTGTGACCCAGACCGGCAACCAGGTCGGCGCATGACCAAACCAGCCTTCAGGCCCGAACAATTCCGGCGAATAAAAAGGCGAGAGATAAGGGCCGAAGCGGTAGTGCTGTCCCTGCAAGGCCGCCCAGGTGGAATAAATAATGAATGCAGACAGACCGCAAAACACAACCAACGGCTGCACCCACCAGTTGTCCACGCGCCGCGTCTGTCCGAAACCTGAGCGCGTCAAAGGGACATCGATATGAGCCATCAAGCCTCCCCACTTCTTTGGACCGCAGCGACCGCTTGGCCGAAGCGCTCGCCGATGCATCCCGGCTTAATCTGAAATGGGAAACATCATACAGGCAAAATGATTTTGGCGTCTTCGCTGAACGGCCAGGCATCTGACCCAGCAACTGCGACGGCGCCCGGCACGCAATCGGCAGCATTCACTTTGGGTGCGCTATGGTACAGTTTGCGTGAACCGTCAGCTCGCAGACGAATGTCGAGCGGGCCGGGGAAACTTTAATGAGCACCGGACGTCAGATACGCAGCTACGATTACGTCAATCACCCCTACGACCGGGTTCGCGATACGCTCAAGCAAAACGCGCTCGAAGTGTTTCAAACCGCGACCAAGGCGGCTGCGTCGCGCGCGGAGTCCGTTGCCGCTGAACTGCATGTCGATTTTGCCGGTGTGGGCGTTAAGGCCGACATCAACATCGTCGTCAAAGGAATCGAGGAGACAGTCCCTGACGGCATTGTGAGCGCCAGCACGAAGCTCCTGCTGGAGTGGGAAGCCGCAAACTTGCCGCGGTTGTTTCCTCTCATGCAGGGCGAGCTTTCCGTTTACCCCCTGACCGGAACCGAAACGCAGTTGGATTTTTCCGGGACTTACGAACCCCCGTTGGGTGCAGTAGGGAAGACAATGAACGCGATTGCTGGCCATCGCATTGCCGAAGTATCGGTGCATCGCTTCGTCAGCGACGTTGCTGGCTATCTTCGTCAAGCCTTGGCGGGATAGGCACCGTTCCTCATCAAATGGTCGCGAGGGAGCATTAACCCTGCCAAGAAGATCTCTTATAGCCAGGTTTGCCGCGAATGCGGCGCGGCCCGCAGGTAGGTGCGTGTCTCGTGCGTAACTGCGATACCGCAGATAATGCATTGAACTGCCTGCCCACATCCGGACGCACTTCTGCCGGACCTGTACCATTTGTTCGCAAGCGGACATCCCGATAACCATATTCAGCAAAGCATCTGCCAACCTCGGGGCGTGCAGTCCGCGATTGACCTCATTACAACTCGCAGTCGCCTGACTAGCGACTGGTCACGTTCCGATGTGCAATCGGCAACTTCATGGATATTTTCGCAGTCGTCATACGTCTATTAGTGCAGTGGAGTTCTGCCGCGTAGGTTGCGGCACGATAAATGCACGGTGAAGGGAAGCGAACCATAGTCAGAGCACAAAGTCGGAGACAAAGTGGCGACTGCGATGTATGCGAGTTCTCCAATCGCGTCAGGGTACGTTGGAGGAATACGGGTTGTATTGTGCGAACCGGTTGACGAGGTGCGCGCAGTGCTGAGAAGCGTGATCGAAAGTGATTCGCTTCTCCTCGTAGCTGCGGAATCGCGTGACTGGGCGAGTTGTCTAGCCGACGTGGAGGATTTTGTTCCCGAGTTGCTGATTGTGAGACGCAGCCTCGTTCCCTGGGAATGGAAGGATCGCAACACGCAAGACCCGTTCGGCCCGGTTGTTATCACTTTACAAGAAGGTTCGAATTCCTCTGTCATCTACTTTCCATCGCGTAGCCTAGCGCTGCCTATTGATCCCGACGCCGTCATCCAATCTCTAGACCAGGCAGTAGCTGAGGTCTACAGCCGCAAGGCTAAACAACTGCATTATCTGGTGCGGCAATATGTTTCAGCCTCACCGCGGCCGTTGGCTTACGAAGCTGTATTGAAGGCGGAGTGCGAGGGACGTATGGTCGAGGTGCGAGCTGAAACTATTATGGCGATTGTGGCCGCCAAAAAGTGCGTTGTACTTCACACCCGAAGTGGCACAACCCTGATGCGAGAACCCATCTATCGGGTGGCCACCCGGCTCGATCCATCGGTATTCATCAGGATTCATCGCTCGGTCATCATTAATCGCGATCATCTGGAGCGCTGGTCTGCAAATGACAAGTCATCTCACCTGGTACTCACGGATGGCTCGCGATATCCCATCGGCCGAAATTATCGCGACGCGCTTGAGTCACTGCGGCAGTCGCTATCCTAGTTATCCAATTTCATAAATCGTAACTTTTTCGTCGCGTTCGTGCCGCACGAACCGTTCATGCCGCACGAGTCACTCCCGAAATTCGCGGATCACATCAACTCACATTCGTCGACTAATTCATTTCGGAATTACCAGACGCTTCTCAGCCCGTCTTCTCCACACCTCATCCCACCAGGTTCACTCTGAATCAACAATCGCGAAGATCAGGCAGACGACATGCTCCTACAGCAGCAGACATTCGAATGGCACATAGCGGAGACGTTCGAAGGGTCTGTATCTCCAAGGTCCAATGTGGGGGCATATGAAAGTGAGAAGTAGCATTACCCGAACGTTGTTCGTGCTGCTGATCGCGGCGGTGATGGCGCCATCGTTGATGGCCCAATCGCTCGTCTCCGGCGATTTGACCGGCACGGTTACCGATCCCAGTGGGGCGGTAGTATCCGGAGCTACGGTGACATTGAAGAGTGTCGCAACTGGCTCCACGCAAACTACCACTACGAACTCAAACGGAACCTACCGGTTCTCTTTGCTGCCGCCGGGCAGTTATAACGTCAGTGTTACCGGTCAGGGATTCAGCCGGGCAGACACGACCGTGAGCGTCAATGTCGGCCAGGCTACTACCGGAGATATTGCCATGCAGGTGGGCGCCGGCTCACAGACAGTGGAAGTCACCAGTGCAGCTCCGCTGGTACAAGCCGACAACGCCGACCTGTCCACTAACTTTAATCAGACACTCATCGCCAACCAGCCCAATGGCGGTAACGATATTACCTACGTTGCGCAAACCGCGCCTGGCGTGACCATGAACACCGGCCAGGGCTATGGCAACTTCAGTAGCTACGGACTTCCGTCCACGTCGAACCTTTTCACCATCAATGGCGAAAACGACATGGATCCGTACCTGAACCTGAATAACTCAGGCGCCACCAACCTGACGCTCGGCAAGAATGACATTCAGGAAGCCACGGTTGTCAACAACGCTTATTCCGGCCAATACGGACAGCAAGCCGGCGCGCAGGTTTCCTATGTCACCAAGTCAGGCTCTAACCAGTTCCACGGAAATGCCGAATACTGGTGGACCGGCCGCGAGATGGATGCCAACGACTGGTTCAATAATCTGAACGGCACAGCTCGTCCGTTCGCCAACAACAATGAATGGGCCTCCTCTTTCGGCGGACCGATCAAGAAGGATAAGACTTTCTTCTTCGTCGACACCGAAGGTTTGCGCTACATCGTTCCTTCCACCACTCCGGTGTTCGCACCGACGCCGGCGTTTGCCGCCGCAACCTTGCAGAACCTCGCGGCCAACTTCCCCAACGATGTGCCGCTGTACAGCAAGTACTTCCAGCTGTTCCAGTCAGCTCCGGGTTATAACGCAAGTGCGTTTGGTCCTGGCGACGGCGGTTGCGGAGTGCCCATTATCGGCAACTGTATCGGACAGTATCAGGCCACGCCTGCGCTGCCCGGCACGGAGTGGATTCTCAGCGGGCGCGTCGACCAGAACTTCTCCGACAAGGACCGCGTGTTCTGGCGGGTCCGCATGGATCACGGCACACAGGCGACCAGCGCCGATCCCATCAACAACGCGTTTAGCGCGGCCAGTTACCAGCCCGCGTATGACGGTCAATCGCAATGGAACCATGTCTTTAATCCCAATGCGACCAACCAGTTCATCGTAGCCGGCAGCTACTATCGCGCTATCTTCACGCAGAACGACCCGGGACTTTTCCCCTACTCGGTCAATGGCAGCGGTTTAAATCTGACCGGCGTGGGCGGTACCGTGTTTAACTTCCCGCAGGGGCGCAACACCACGCAGTATCAGATTGTTGACGACTTCTCTCTGGTCAAGGGATCGCACAATTTGAAATTCGGCGTGAACTATCGCCGGTATGACATTACCGACTATCAGTTCAGCGTTCTTAACGATCCGCTGATCTTAATTGCCAGTGCGGAAGATCTATACAACGGCAACGCGGTGCAGTATCGGCAGCGTTTCCCATCGCGCGCAACCCAGCCTGTGGCTCTCTGGGGTATGGGTATCTACGGACAGGATGAGTGGCGGGTCAATAAGAGCCTGAAACTCACGCTGGCTCTCCGTGCCGAGCACAACTCTAACCCGGTTTGCCAGACGGATTGCTCGGCGTTACTGTCGTCGTCCTTTAACTCACTGGAGGCAGCCAACCAGCTGACGCCAACCACACCGTACAACTCCATCATCAACGCGAATCTTCACCAGATCTTCCGCTCGACCGATGCGATCGATATCTCGCCCCGGTTCGGATTTGCCTGGTCGCCCGGAGGCTCGGATAAGACCGTGGTCCGCGGCGGGTTCGGCATCTTCTACGACGCGCTGCCGGCTGTGATCGGCGATCAGTTCATGCTGAATCTGCCGGGACTGGTGGAAGAGCGCATTCCCAATGCCCAGTGGGCTGACCTCAGTCCGACCGGCGCGCAGGCGCAAGCCGCGTCCAGCGCGGCGGCAATTATGTCGGGATTCGCCAGCGGCGCTTCCTTCGCCAGCTTGCAGGCGGAATTGGGCTCGGCGTTCCGGGCTCCAGTTATCCGCAATCAGGCAGGCACCTTCAACACCCCGCAGTATCAACAGTGGAGCTTTGGAATCCAGCAGGCTTTAGGTGACAAGAGCTCCCTTAGTTTGGGATACGTAGGCAATCACGGCATTCACGTGCCGGTCTACAACGAAGGTCTCAACGCTTTCGGTGCAGGCTATGCTCCGTTCCCCAACACCGCTCCGACTTCAATCTTCGGCGCAGTGCAGGAGTACGCCAGCGCCGGGGTGTCGAATTACAACGGCCTGACGGCCTCTTTCAACCAGCGGGTGACCTACGGCTTCAGCGTGCAGGCCAGCTACACCTGGAGTCACGCCATCGACGAAGTATCCAACAGCGGTGTCTTGTCGACTCCGTATAACAACTCCAACGCGACGTTCAGCGCGACGCCGTCTAACGTGCAATACCAGATCAATCCCACCTGTCTGCGTTGCTATAACTATGGCAGCGCCGACTATGACATTCGCAACGCATTCAGCGCAAGTTACGTCTGGCAGACGCCCTTCAAGTTCAGCAACAAGTACACGAATGGCGCTTTCGGCGGATGGACTCTCTCCCAGAACTTCTTCGCGCGTTCGGGACTGCCTTTCACCGTCATCGACGGCAATACCAGCATCCCGAACTACACGCCACTTAATCCTCCAGCCCAGGTGCTGGGCCCGGCGCAGCAGAGCTGCGTGAATGGCCTGAGCAATTGCCTGGCGTTTAACCAGTTTGCCTCGGCGACCACCGCGTTTCCCAACCAGGTGCGCAACGGATTCCGCGGCCCCGGCTTCTTCGACTCCGACTTCACCATCAACAAGAATTTCAAGTTGACGGAGAGGATGGCGTTCGGAATTGGAGCTAACTTCTACAACATATTCAATCACCCGAACTTCACCAACCCTGACAACAATTTCGCCGACGGCGACCCGGCATCGGGCGGCACCTTCGGCAAGGTCCTAACCACCACGGCGCCTCCCACCGGTCCTTACGGTGCGTTCGCGCCCGGCCTGCCTTCGGGACGCATCATCCAGTTCCAGGGCAAGTTGGTGTTCTAGCTTCGCAATTGCTTCACTTGGCGGCTCCGCAAGGGGCCGCCTTTTTCTGCTTCCCGGCTGGCTTAGAGCTGAGATCGGATTGACCTCAATGTTGCCAGGCAACGTGGCGAGCAAAATCCGGCTCGCTAGCGATCTACCTTCGGCTGGGAATTGAGATGGTGGGCAGTGCAGGGCTCGAACCTGCGACCTCCTGCTTGTAAGGCAAAACGTAATGACGTAGACCCATAACTACTGTTGCTTGGAACACAGCAAAATCGCGGGTTGCGGCCTCTTGCTGCTCCCGCGATTTCTATTGTTATAGCTCAATTTGTGCCTAGGGTCCCCGCAGTTTTCACGCAACCATCTCGGAACTCTATCAACACCGGTCTAAACTGCTTTATCTGGAGTTGCGGGCGTTGATCGTCACGTCGATCGGCTGCCTATCATTGCTCAAGAGCTTGATGGTTATCTTGGTAGCTATGGGTGGCAGTTTGGGGTCGTCACCATACACCACAAGAGCGGTTGGTTGAAACCTACGCAATGACGGCATTTCCACAAAGGACGACGCTGACCGCTCCTCCACGTTCATGCTCGCCTTTATAGGCCGATTGTCGGGGAAGAATGGAACGCTGGTACCTGCTATATTGCGGTCGAATTCCCAGATAATGCTTAGGGGCGACTCGTACTCGTGATCGCAAAAAAATACGACGTGTTGCTGGACTTGTAATTGGAATTGGGAAGCGTTGGGGGTGGCTTCATCCCTAGATTTGTTAGCCAGATGGAACCACATAGGGTTAAGAGTAGCAGGCGCAGGGTGGGCGCGCTGCCGGATGCCCCCGCGTCGTCGCGTTTAACTTCATGTAACTTAAACTAACTACAGGTGAGATATAGGACTGTTAGGCCATATATAGCTGATTCTATTCGAAGATAGCGGAGAGCTGTCCTTTTTAACTTCATTTGACTTACCGTAAGTTAAAGACACTAAAAGAGTTATTGACAACCCCCGAATCTCATGGCACAGTGCTTGAGAAACGTGCCGAACGGGACTTTCTGGAGAGTCGCGCACGGCACTAACCGATGTCGCCTAATAGGAGGCCACATGGCTGTTGCACAGAGTACTGCCCGCAAGAATCCCACGCAAGTAAACCACAACCCCGCAACCCGAATCAGCCGGCCTTTGCCGCACGTTACCCGTCGCGAGACAGTAGCATTCGACACGCTCTTCCAGGATCTCGCACCACAGTTCGCGGAACCGATCTGGGGTATGTATCAAGCTCTGCGCGCTGTCCGAAACGAGGGAAGCCGGGTAGCTTGTATTTTGGACCTTTCACGGCTGAGCGTACGGCTGAGCATCGCTGGCAAGAGCGAACGGCGAAAGCATGTACATCCGCACCTAATGCTAAGAAATACTCGCCAAGTGTGAAGTAGAAATCCCGTGGAGGGAAAACGAGGAGGGCTGTGTCGAGAGACTCGGCTCTCCTGGTTTTCAAACTACGAGCACACAGCTGAACGTGCCACCACACCTTCTGTTCAAAACAGGCCCCTCTCGCCGCAGAGTTCACCGCTGTTCGGAAAGCAGAAAGCGAAGGAGTGCGAGCTCTCGATAAGCACCGAAAAGAACACGCCTGTTGACCATCTCCCATCTGCCCGCCCCAAGTTTTGGCGACGAACGTCTCGGTTACGTGTTCGATCTTGAGAAGACCGTTGTGAGACGATACACAAGCTCCCGTTAGGAGCTGTATGTTTATTTCCAAGAAAGCAGATACTACGACGACAGGGCATCCTGTTTGCCGCTTAACATATTCCATAACTGCCTCTCTTCATCAATGCTGATGCAATCAATCTTATTTACGATCACGAAGCAAGGAATATTCCGATCTCTAACGCGGGAAAGGTTCTCAAGATCACCTCTATGAATTCGAGAGAGCGTTGCACTAATTGTGTAGAACAAGACGTCAGCTTTATTGCTCATGAAATCATGCGCTTCCCGTTCAATTTGCTCGTTATAGTAGCTGATTGCGGGAATGTCTGCGATGTGGCCGACAGAAGGCCACTCATACAATTTGATCCGTTCCGTTACAGCAACGCCTGATCCAAGACCCACGTTTAGATTGCCGGTAAGCGTTTGGATGAGGGTTGTCTTACCCACTCCAGTATTTCCAGTAATCGCAATCGTGAGGTCTCCGGTACGAGGACACTTCTCACCTGTAAGATCGCCGAAGTTCCGCAGCAACTCGTCAAATGCTTCTTCAAATAGCGCAACAGACATGGCGTGTTCCGGAAGCAAAATGCTTGCTAAACTATCGACGCCCTGAGACCAGTTCTCTGACAGATCGACTCATTGAATATCTGCAAGGGTTTCTCCCCCACCAATCGTACGCTGGGGGATTGAACAAGTATTTAGGCGGACCGGTATGAACCATGCGCGATCTGTCGGACGTAGACGGAGTTCCTCTATTGCAATCGCGAGCTCCTCGTTCATGTAGCTTTTGTTCTTCTCAATCGACTCCTTTGAAAAACAGCCAAGAAAGAATGCCCCTTCTGAAATCGCACATCGAATTGCATCCTTCCACCTCATGCCGGGCTTGAGCTGGTGTCGGTCCACCCAGACGCTAATTCCGCGTACCTTCAAATCGCGGTATAGCGGTCGACTAGAACTTCATTCTCGCGGACGTATGAAAGAAATGCGTGCGGCTGTGGGCGTGGCATTGGAGTGATACTTCGTGAAGTATAGAGCCAACATGTCTCTAGTGATCAGGGATTGGGTTTGTGGCCATAGAGAAATCATCGTGCTTCATCTCACAAAGGGTCCTTTGTGTAACACGCCAAAGCGCATCAAACGCTCGGTGTCGTGGATCTCAACGCCCGAAGCGTTATGCTTCCGCCCCAAGTCTGCGAGATACCGTCATCCTGCTCACTCCGAGCTGCGCCCCGATCTGTACTGCGCTGAGACTCTGGTCAGCCAGCCTGCGAATCTTCGTCGCGCTCACAATGACCTTCGGGCGACCTCCAACCCGACCCTCACGCTTCGCCCTTGCCAGGCCCGCTAGGACGCGCTCAGAGAGGCGCTGACGCTCTTGGCGGGCGATACAGCCCAGAATTGCAATCACGGCGTCCCGGAACGGCCCTACGCTGTCCAGATACGCTTCCGTGAAGCTTCGATACCCGATGCCGTACCCGGTCAGCTGCTCCAGGTAGCGTAACGTAGCCAAGGCGCCCTCTCGGGTCAAGCGATCGAGCGACCAAAACACGAGCACATCGAATTCCCGTCGCGAAGCCTCGTCGAGCATCTGCTGGAACTTCGGACGGTCTCCACGCTTGCCGCTTGCATTGTCCACGTATAACGCGACGATCTGCCAGCTCTGCTTGCTGCAGAACTCGCGCAGCTGATGGAGCTGGTTCTGTGTATCTTGCCGGCCATCTTTGGTGGAAACTCGCGCGTAGAGCGCCGCGCGTAACTGGTTTTTGCTTGTCATGCGATCACAATGCCGCGGAGTAGGCGCCGTGTCTAACGGAAATCTGCACAGAAACAGCTGTTTTTGGGCACCGTAATCCCGTCCATATATCGCGTTTGCTTTGCTGGATTCGGGATTCAAAAATCAGGAACGTTTTTGTGCAGGGCCGAATACCGCTGCAGCGTCGGCTACGGATGCCATGCAAGAACAAGTTCCAGCACTACGACAAAGAAGTCGTCGTGACCATCCAAAAGCTGGCTCGCTTGATTCCGTGAAGGTTCGCGTCGCATTGCGCACAGGCGAAAGGCAGGGGGCGAGATAACAGCACCTAGTGCTTCTGACTCCACATCCCATTCAACCATTCGTCTGCCATCCCCCTCGCCGTCTCCGAAACAAGTCCGGACCACCGTTGTGTTCCATCGTCGTTTAATTGCAGAATGAAGCAGTCTTTTCCTGGATAGTGAAGCCTTGACTTATCAACTAGGCTGTCAACATTCAGCGTGTCGTTCGGGTCCACAATTAACCACACGGTGCTTACCCAATGCCACCAAGAAACCGCTTCACCCAAGGAATTCTTAAATGCTAGCTGCTCTTCCGGAGAAGACGGGTCCACTGCAAAAACAAATCGCCTCATTCGGGTCCTCTGAGGGGAATGCGGGTAGCCGTTTGTAGAGACGAGGCCCCAGATATATTGTCTTCTAGTTTCACAATGCCAGCAGTACTATCCCCAACAAGCCCGCGTTCGATGGCTAGTTTTTGGATTGAGTAAGTCTCGCTTCGCAACATGTCCGGGTCTTTCCTGATACAAAACACGAAAATCGCCATGTAGAGAACCATGGTGAGTCCAGTGAATATCCCAAACAGTGCCAGCACCCAAAAGGGTCCTCTAAGCTCTATGCATCCCAGTAACCCAATCACGCAAATTGCGGCAAGCCAGTTAAGGGGACGCATAACTGTAGAACGCGAGCCTTGGCATTGGCCTGATGAAGCAGGCCGAAGAGGTGAAGTGGCGGCATAGTATGCTTACGAATTCTAGCGCACAGCCGCCTAAAACTCTGCTGGAAAATCACTTAACGCCTCTCAACTCTTTGTGTTTCTGTGCTCCACTTTTGTGCCGGGTTCGTCAAAGGGACGATTCCGAGCCGCGTATATATGAGTGCTCGTTTCAAGATGGAAGATCCTTTCGCTGTTAAGCCAGCTGGGGAGAAGCTGCCGACGAGAACGGCCTCTCTCCGCGCTGAACATGCGCGCTGCGAGCAAGGGATGAGCATGCGTGCACATCCCCTTGTTCCCCGCGGCAGACAGGTGCCGCGCTCGCTATGCGCGCGATCTTGGTATAGATAGTTCTGGGACAAACATGGTGCAAGTCTTGGGTGCGAACGGGTAGCGGATTGCCGGCCGCTACCGTCGCTTTTGTACGCTGGGAATAAGGGTGGCTAAGCGGGCCAACCTCACTGGGGAAACTCTGTGGAAGAAAACCAGTGTTCCATGCGCGCACAAATTTACAAGGGGCGTATTGTTTGCCGCCTGGGTGTGCGTCGCGAGAAAGATGGCGCTGGTTGTCGCCACCTCTTCCGCTGGAAAGGACGCCAGTCTGGCGATGCGCACAAACTCGTAGGAAATTGCAGCGTCAAGAAGGAAAACCGCCGTTTGGCGGGGTTTGTATTCGCACCGATCTCTGTTAGATCGGTGGCCTTCACATGGTAGCCTCAACATTTGCTTGCGCAACTGGCGCACCTAAAGAGGTGATGCATAAATGCCCGCCCCCGAAGGATCCGAAAGGAGACCCTCATCCCGGACCGATGAACCCTGCCCGAAGTTTCGCCCGGTGGCTTGGGGAAGGGTTCGCGTCAACCGGGCAATTTTCAGCAACACGCTCCTAGCCAATACCGATAATTGCGCTGTTGCGACGCTGCTTTTAGCCGATAGGGCGGTTCACTCTTACACAGCCGCCCGCGGGGAAGGTAGGCAAGCGCTCCAGGGCACTCCGCGCGTAATCTTCTTGCGTGGCTGAGTTGATCGAAGTCGGCCTGAGCTTTGATTCGGTTGATCTGTGAACGCTCGTACGCGGCCCACGCCTCGCCGCCAGCTTTCTCCACCTTGAGCTTTTCGGCTTCGCAGTGATTCAGCTCGCGGCGCCATCTTCCATCTCCTTCGCAGTCGGGTAGTCGCCAGGTTTAGGCTTCGCGGCTAATTGGTTGGAATAGCGCCACGCCGCGCTTTGCATGGCACTGCCGGCGTTACGAGCCTCAATGCTGAGTCGGTCGGTTTGTGCCACGAGACGATGGTATTCGTCCCGCGCGAATCGGCATTTCCCGACGAGCTCTTCATGTTTCGTCCTCATCTCTTCGAGCTGTCGGGGGCTGAACGTGATCGTCTTCGCGTACTCGCGAGCCTGCTGGCGCTCTTCTTCGACAACAGCCCTTTTGCGTCGCTCCAGCTCGAGCTCTTGAGTGGCAATTGCCATACGCTCTTTCGATAGATCTAGAGTTGAAGTCATTGGCCGTTACCGTCCTTCACCGGAATTAGTTCGTCGAGGCAGCGGTCTACAGAGCCGGTCGATTTCTCCGACTGAATGCGGACCACTTCAGCGACGGTGAACTCTCCGCCACCTTCGGTGCCGACATCGTTGCTGGAGTTTTGCGGGGTGAAAGGTGATTGAATTGGCCGATCCTCTCGAAAGAGAGGAGGCCGGTGGTTGTTCTGTGGTCGTCTGACATTGTTGGTTCCTTTGTGAATGACTTCTGCTCTGCAAGCGGAAGCCTGCAGGAGCTTGGTGGACATCGAAGGGTCTGACATAACCAAGTATCAGAAGGCGCGGCTTGCGCAGGGCGCCGCCAATCGAACCGTCAACATCGAAGTCGCGATGTTACGGCAGGTCATGCGGAAGGGCGGAGCGTGGGAGCGCCTCCAGGCCGACGTGAGTATGCTTCCGGAGCGCCAAGACGTGGGGCGCGCACTATCGACTGAAGAGGAAACGAGGTTATTGCTCGAATGCAGAAGATCGCGATCTCGCATCTTGCTTCCGTTCGTTGTCATGGCACTCGAAACGGGGGCGCGGTTCAACACCATCCGCACATTGCAATGGGGCAACATTGACCTGGCGAACCGATGCCTGAAGTTTGGGAAGGACAAGACGGCAGCTGGTACTGGCCGCACGGTGCCGCTCAACAAGCGGCAGTGGAGGTGCTTACCTTCTGGGCCGAGGAGTTCCCGAAGCGATCGCCAGAACACTACGTGTTTCCCGCGGAGAGAGTGGGGGCTGCCGGAGACGGGTTCGACGCGAAGGTGTACGACACCGACCGACGAGCCCAGTTGGATCAATTAAGGAAGGGTGGGAGGCGGCAAAACGCCGGACGCGGCGTCAGTGCCCGAGTTGTACAAAGGGAATCCTCGTTGACAGACAGGCGCCGGCGAACGGGCATGAATGCGAGTCTTGCCGGTTCGAGCTGACGAACTTCCGCAAGGCCTCATTGGCGTTCGCTTCCACGATCTGAGGCACACGGCTGTTTCGAGAATGATCGGCGCTCGCGTTCCACTTCCGCTGATTGCAAAGATCGTGGGATGGTCTGCTGGAACAATGGCCAAGATGGCGTCGCGGTACGGACACTTTGGATTGGATGAACTGCGCGGCGCTGTCGAGTCAATCAGTCGCGGTGCAGAGTTCGAAGGCCCATCCCCGCGATCTCCCCGCAGTCGCGGCCAAAGGCGCATAGCGATAGCGTTAACTGATTGTGGTGGGCAGTGCAGGGCTCGAACCTGCGACCTCCTGCTTGTAAGGCAGGCGCTCTAACCAACTGAGCTAACCGCCCATCCCCGCAGCCAGAGCGGCTGTGAGATAGAGGAATCAATCACTTAAGTCTACAGGAGGTATTCGAACCGGGCAAACCTCGCTCTACCTCTTTGCCGCGAACACAGAACCGGTGGCGCGGCCGGTGATGAATCGGCCCTAGCCTCGTCTGCGCGATATAGGCCCTCGGCGGCGAAGCGTCACTACTGGTGCCAAAGGTATGATTCGTTCCGGAATTCTGCTCCCCTTAGGCATCTTTTCAGCCGCATCGCGAAACCAACGTAACAGGACACGGACGTGTGTGCCTCCGCCGTTGGAACGATAGGTGCGCTTATGAAATCAATCCTGTTTGTCGATGACCACGAGGTATTGGCCCGCTTGAGTTGCGAAATCCTTGAAACCCAGGGATATCGCGCGGTGAGCGCTTATAACGCGCAAGACGCCTTGGAGAAGTTTAAGCACGACAAGTTTGACATGCTGGTTACCGACTTTCGCATGGACGGCATGAATGGCCTCCAACTGGCACAAGAAATTCACGCCACCAGTCCCGACATTCCGGTGATTATCGTGACCGGCTACGGTCACATTGAAGGTGGCAAAGACGTCAGCGCGTGCCTTCCCAAAGAACAGATGTTCCCGGCATTGCTGGAAAAGATCAAAGTGTTTCTGGGCGATGGCGAACGGATTCCGGTGCGAACACTCAAGAGCGCTTAAGTTCGCCTGACTTGTAGTCGCTTCAGAAGCCTTTGCGCGCCGTCCCAGGCGTGCAATTTTCGATCCCACTTCTCACCGGCGAGTCGCGAGCGTTAACCGACGAGCCGATGCAAACCACGATTAAGTTTGCTTTGAAGGGGATGGCCTTAAGGCCGTCCGTAAATATTGCAAATTAATCTGGCTTTAGCCACGGCCCCCACTACCCCCCGCCATCTCTCCTATCTACAGTTGAGTCATTCCCAGCCCTTGCTACACTACTTTCGTGCGACGGTTGATCCTCAATGCCGACGATTTTGGCCTGACCGAAGGAATCAATCGCGCCATTGCCGAGGCACAGCAGCAAGGCATTGTGACCTCTGCTACGATGATGGCGAACTCGAGTGCCTTCCCTGAAGCGGCTGCCATCACGCGCTCCTTAGCCGACAACCGCGCTCAATTCAGTGTTGGCTGCCATGTGGTTCTCATGGACGGCGCACCGGTCCTCCCGCCTGATCGCGTTGCCACTCTTCTCGATCCGAACTCACACAACGGTACCTGCCAGTTTCGCGAAAACTTGAACGATTTCGCCATCGCTTCCTTCCGCCACAAGCTCAACCCGGAAGAAATTGAGGCAGAAGCCGGCGCCCAAATCGAGCGAATTCAGCAGGCAGGCATTCAGCCTTCGCATTTCGACACGCACAAACACGCGCACATGTTTCCTGCTGTGCTTCGTCCTTTGCTGCAGGCGGCGCGGTCGCACAATGTCCCCGCAGTGCGAAACCCCTTTGGTCAAGTGTGGCCTTTACCGTTGAGTAGCCTCTTGCGAACCCCACAGGTGTGGAAGAGGTTTGCCCAGTTGAACGTGCTGCGAAACTTCGCGGCACGCTTTCGGAGTGAAGTTGAGGCCCACGGTCTTCGCACCACCGACGGCTCCCTGGGTGTGCTGGTTACAGGCGTTCTCGATCTGAAACTCTTCACCGCAATCATCGAAAATCTGCCTGAAGGCACCTGGGAGTTCGTCTGCCATCCCGGTTACAATGATGCGGCGCTCAATGAGGTACGCACCCGCCTGCGCCAATCGAGGCAGCAGGAGCTGCAGCTGCTCACGTCGTCCGAAGCCCAAGCGCTCCTTCGCCGCAACCAAATCGAGCTGATCAGCTATCACGAGTTGTAACCGCCGACGGGTTACAATGAGTGTCCCACCTTGTAGGCAATCCAATGAACCCACTCGTTCTATCCGACGCAGAATACCAGGCAGTGTTCGAGCGGGTAACCCGAATGTCGCTCGACTATCTGGCAACGATTGACGATCGCCCCAGCTTCCCGTCAGTGACCGCGAAAGAAACCGAAGACGCATTTGTGTCCCAGCTACCCGAGAAGGGATTGGGCGCCGCCGTACTCGACGATCTGAGCAAGGTCATTGATACTTCGCGTGTAAACAGTCCCCGCTTCTTTGGGTATGTTTTTGGATCCGGTGAACCGGTCGCGGCCGCTGCCGATCTGCTGGCCAGCGTATTGAATCAGAATGTCACCGCCTGGCGCTCAGGCCCATCGGCAACCACACTGGAGCACCTGGTGGTCGACTGGATCGCCGAGGCCGTCGGCTGCAAGGGATTTCGTGGAAGCTTGACGGGTGGAGGCTCGCCGGCCAATTTAATGGCGCTCGCCATGGCGCGTGAATCTCGTCTGGGCGCCAATGAGTCGGGAATGGGAGGACGTCGCGCTGCCGTGTACGCCTCCGAACAGGCCCACATGTCTATCCCTAAGGCGGTCGCTTTGCTGGGGATTGGCCACGAAAATCTTCGGCTGATTCTTTGTGATGACAACTTCCGCATGCGCACCGACGCGTTGCGCGACTCGATCGCGCGCGATGTCGCCAATGGCATCACGCCGATCGCAATCGTCGGCTCGGCCGGAACCGTGGCCACGGGAAGCATCGATCCCTTAAGCGAGCTGGCACAAATCGCGCACGAGTGTGGAGCATGGTTTCATATCGATGGAGCCTATGGAGCCTTGGCGGCGATCGCTGAGCCGGGCTTGTTCGCTGGCATCAGCGAAGCGGATTCGCTTTCGCTTGATCCGCACAAGTGGCTCTACCAACCGGTGGATTGCGGCTGTCTTTTATATCGCGAACCGACTGATGCGCAGCGCGCGTTCTCGCACACCGGCGATTACGCGAAGTCGCTGCTGAAAGACCCGGTGGAGGGTTTCGCCTTCTTCGAAGAGTCGATGGAGTTGTCCCGACGGTTTCGCGCGCTGAAGTTGTGGCTCTCGCTTCGCTATCACGGATTGGAAAAATTTCGCGAGGCGATTCGCAACGATCTGGGTCACGCCCAATTACTCGCAAAGCAGATCTCCGCTGAAGACGAGCTTGAGCTTTTGGCGCCGGTGCCGCTGAGTGCGGTTTGTTTCCGTTATGTTTCACGAAACGGTTCTCGCCTTGGTTCCGATGAGCTGAATCAAACGATTTTGCAGCGCGTTGTGCGGCGGGGGAAGGTATTCTTGTCGAACGCCAGCATTCACGGTCAGTTTGCCCTGCGCGCCTGTTTCGTGAACCATCGCACGACAGACCACGATGTCGAGCAGGTTGTTGGCGAGGTGCTGGCTGTGGGCAGGGAAGTATCAGGGGATCAGCAGTCCAATGGGGCCGAACCATAAGATGCAATCGTTCGCACAATTTATTTCGTCTGCCGGCAGCGACGAGATCCTGACCACCGCGCCCTGCCGTGCCGACCTGGCTGGCGGTACTCTCGACATTTGGCCGCTCTACCTGTTTCATCCCGGAGCCGTGAGCGTGAACCTCGCGCTCTCGATCTTGACGGCATGTAAGATCACGCCCCACAGCGGACGCGAGATCAAATTAAAGTCACATGATACCGGACGCGAGGAGCAATTTGGCAGCCTCGACGAGTTATTGACAGCGTCGTCCTACGTTCACGGTCTGGCCGCTTATCTGATTCGTTTTTTCCAACCGCAAAATGGTTTCGTGCTGGAGACACATTCGGAGTCTCCGGCAGGCGCGGGTATCTCCGGCTCCTCGGCGTTGATGATCGCCACCAGCGCCGCGTTGGCGCGCTTCGTCGGAAAGCAGATCAACATCGAGCAGCTTCGTGTCATCGCCCAGAATGTCGAAGCCCAACTCATCCGCGTGCCCACCGGATGCCAGGATTATTATCCCGCGATGTACGGTGGCCCCAGCGCCATCCATCTCGATGTCGACGGCATACGCCGCGAGGCCATCCCGGTTTCTCTCGATGAGATTAACGAACGCTTTGTGCTGTTTTATACCGGGGCGCCACGGCAATCGGGCATCAACAATTGGGAGGTTTTCAAGCAGCACCTGAATGGCGATTCGCAGGTGATCAACAATTTTTCCGAGATCTCTGCTATTGCGCAGGCGATGCATCAAGCGCTGGCGAACGCCGATTGGGAGCAGGCGGCGGAACTGATTCGCGAGGAATGGAAGTTGCGCCGCACCAATGCTCCGGGGATCACCACGCCGTTAATTGATACTCTGATCGACGTAGCCCTTCGTCGCGGGGCACGGGCAGCCAAAGTTTGTGGCGCAGGCGGCGGCGGTTGTGTGATCGTATTGATTGAGAAGGGAACTCGCCAGCGGGTTGAGGACGCCATCCGCGAGCACGGCGGACTTCCGCTAAAATTTCAGGTTGCGGCCGAAGGCCTCACATTTCATGCAGTCACCAGGCACGAGGCGATCAAGGTATAAGCATGTTTACGGACAGCACAGGACGACTGCAGCCAGGCTGGGCTTTTCTCTTTGCGGTCGTTCTTTCGGCCCTTGCATTTTTGGTGTCGGGCAACATCGCCAACGAGATGGTTGGCTACCATCCCTTCGTAATCCAACTCATCTTCCGGCCATTGTGGGCCCTTTTACTGGTGGCGATCTACGTGTGGTTGCTCACCGTGGGCGATCACCTGGAGGAGCATCGTCTCGCCGCGCAGGGATTGCCGCGAGCGCCAGGATGGCTGGGGCAGTTCGTCCTGGGCTGCGTCATCGGCGGGGCTCTGACCGCAATGGCCGTTCTGCCCATTCAACACTGGGGCAAGCTCAAAACTACAAACCTTTTTAGCCTGCACATGGCTCCCAAGATCGGTGCCGTCATGATCATGTTGCTGTGCGGAGCTTTGGCCGAGGAGTTGATGTTTCGCGGCTATCCTTTCCAGCAACTGGAACGCGGCATCGGTGCGATTCGCGCGGTCATTGTTTTCTCTGTTATCTATGGCGTGTTGCACCTGCTCAACCCGACTGCCGGCCGTTGGGGAATCGCCAACACCATCCTGATCGGAATCCTTCTCTCCGTCGCCTACCTCCGCACCCGGGCTTTATGGCTGCCATGGGGCATACACTTTGGCTGGAACACGACGCTGGGATTTCTGTTTGGCTTGCCGGTCAGCGGCTTCCGCTTTTTCAATGTAATACTGTCACACCGACGCAATTGGACCGATCTGGCTGACCGGGGGCAACTACGGAGTGGAAGCCAGCGCCACCGGAACCGTTGTTATAGCGGCTAGGACTGCTATTGGTATCCGTGTTGCCGCTGAAGAAGCTGCCCCAACCGGCCGCCGGCAGCACCCCCGAGCCCGCCCTGCGCGACAGCCCATCCAGCATCAAACCCTAGTGGCCATCTTCCGGGCAGTCCCAGATGGGCATATAATTGCCGCAACCCGGGGTTTTTCCATGAGCCGTCCGTTTCCAGCTCTTCGCCACAGCTGTTCTGTTGCTGGTGGTGGCAATTCGCCGGCGATACCAAATCCGCGACCACCCCATCCGACAAAATGACTCCGCAGACTCGTTTACTGGTCATGCGTGACTTGAGCGCCGAGCGTGTGTTCGTTCGCACTCCGTTTCCTATGGGCGAGCGAGGTTTGGAGATCAAGGACGGGAAGATCAGTCCGGCGAGCAGGCCGTGGCGCGCTGGTGGCCGAGCACGGATTCGCCGCCAAGCCCGGAGACCGAGTCGTCATCACCAACGTCGTGGTGCGCGATAAGTCGATCGTTTTCGAGATCAACGGCGGCTCCAAAAAACATGAGAAGTGGTATCAGCATGTTTCGATCGGCGCCAGCGGCAGATCTCACTCCGATGGGCGGCGCTCCCAAGAGCCTGGAGGCCCGTGGCTCGCAGGTCATCCTGGCATTTGACAAGTATGTTCCCGAGATCACGGGCAAACAGGTGCGCGATCTGCTGGCGCCGGTCTTCGATTTCAAGGCGCTACCGAAGCCGAAGCCTACGAAAAGACGCTGCCTCCGAAAGTCCAGAATGCAATCAAGAACCACCAGGTACTGGTGGGCATGGATCGCGACATGGTGATCTACGCCAAGGGTCGTCCTCCGAGAAAAATACGCGACAAGGACGATAAGGGAGTGGATTACGAAGAGTGGATCTACGGCAACCCTCCCGAGGAAGTGCAGTTCGTGCGCTTTCAGGGCCAGTTCGTCTCCCGGCTTGAGACCATGACGGTGGACGGGCAAAAGATTGTCAAGACCGAACGGGAAGTCGATTTGAAATCGGCAGAGACCGAGTTAGCCGAGAAGAAGGCGCAGGACCCAAGCCGGCCAACGCGCCAACCCTACTGCGGCCGGGTGAGCAGCCGGAACGACAAGAGCAGCCAGAATGCTCCCAACACGCCTTACCCGCCTGCGGTCGACACCAGCAGCCCGGGTGCTCCGCCGCCGCAGTGGCGACTGAGTGCTTTCTAGCTACCGGATTTGGCGTGGTGACGGGCGCGCCTTTACACTGATGACGTGAGGATTGCACTCGGTCAGATCAATACCACGGTCGGCGATTTTTCGGGTAATTCGGCCAAAATCATCGAATATGCGCAACGTGCCCGCAGCGGCGGACACGACCTGATCCTCTTTCCTGAGCTCTCGGTCTGCGGCTATCCTCCTCGCGACCTGGTCGAGCGTCCATGGTTTGTCGAGCGCAACTGGCAGACCGTTGAGGCAATCGCGCGCGAGACCCGCGGCATCGCCGTAATTTGCGGTCTGGTCACTCCTGCCAACTCGGCTACCGGTAAGGCAGTCTTGAACTCGGCGGCGTTGCTGCGCGATGGCCAGGTGGCGTTCGTGCAATCGAAACGGTTGCTGCCCACCTACGACGTCTTCGACGAGATGCGCAACTTCGCGCCGGCCAACCATCAGCAGGTAGTCGATATCCAGAACCAGAGCGTAGCCTTGACCATCTGCGAAGACGCCTGGAACGACAAACATTTTTGGGATCGTCGGCTGTACGGAATGGATCCTGTGGAAGACCTGATCGGCGCGGGCGGCAAGATCCTGCTGAATATCTCGGCATCACCCTTCTACCTGAAAAAGCGCGAATTGCGCCGCGACATGTTGTCGGCCATCGCCACGCATTATCGTGTTCCGGTGGCGATGGTCAATCAGATCGGAGGAAATGACAGCCTGGTATTCGACGGCTCGAGTCTGGCCATCGGACCGGACGGCCAGATCATCGCGCAGGCGAAATCATTTGAGGAAGATCTGATCTGCTTCGACACCGAGTCGCTGACCGGCGACATCCACACTCGCGACGAGGGGCTTGAATCGAGCGCGTACTCTGCTCTGGTGCTGGGTACACGCGACTACGTACACAAGTGCGGGTTCAAGCAAGTCGTACTCGGGCTGAGTGGTGGCATCGATTCGGCGCTCACAGCCTGTGTTGCCGTTGACGCGCTGGGTCGCGAAAACGTTTTCGGAGTCGGCATGCCCGGCCCCTACTCGTCGCAAGGAAGCATTGATGACGCGGCTGAGCTGGCACGCAATCTCGGCATTCGCTTCGAGCTTGCGCCCATCGGCAACATCTTCGATTCGTTCGAGAAGACGTTGAGCCCGGTGTTTGCCGGCCTCAAGGCTGACGTCACCGAAGAGAACATCCAGGCGAGAGTGCGCGGCTCCCTCATGATGGCCATGTCCAACAAGTTTGGAGCATTGCTGCTGACGACAGGCAACAAGTCGGAGCTGGGTGTCGGCTACTGCACGCTCTATGGCGATATGTGCGGAGGCCTGGCCGTCATCTCGGATGTGCCCAAGACGCTGGTGTATCGTTTGGCAAATTATGTAAACTCGCGTTCGCCTGTCATTCCGGCGTCGACTATCGAAAAGCCGCCGTCCGCCGAATTGCGGCCCGACCAGAAAGACAGCGATTCGCTGCCTGCATACGACGTGCTGGACACGATTCTGGAAGAGTACATCGAAGATAATCAGGCGCCCGATGCAATCGCCGCGAAGCACGGTTATGATTTCGAGCTTGTCCGCAAGGTAGCGCGCCTGGTGGATAGAAGCGAATACAAGCGCCAACAGGCCGCACCCGGGTTGAAGATCTCGGAAAAGGCGTTTGGATTCGGCCGGCGCTATCCCATCGCCGCCAAGCTGGACTGAAGCGAGCCCTTAGCATTTGGCACTTAACATTTAGCATTTAGCACTTAGCACTTAGCGTTTAGCACTCAGGAAAGTCGGATCAGGTCTTAGTTTTGAAAGGGCATCTCATCAGCCGTGCCGCAAGGAGCGTGGTTTTGAAAAAGCATCGCTTCAGCCGTGCCGCAAGAACCGCAAAGTTATTTCGGCTTTAGCCGCGGAGGGCAAAGATCGACAACCTCGTGAAAGGTTGCTTAACACTCAATTCTCGACAGATTCGCAAAAGACGAACCAGTCATGACGGAATGCTAGCCGCTAATTGCCGATAGCCCGAGACCGACCGCTTATCCCGAAAGGAACTATGAACCGTTTTACACGTGTACTGCTCATCACCGGACTGACCCTTACCGGCATCTACACCTCTGCCCAGAACGCCGGCGCGGCGAAGCCTGGCGCTCCCGCCAAGACTTCTTCGGCCACAACGGTCAATGCGTCGCTTCCCACCGAAGCCACCGTCAACGCCTTCCTGAAGCAGATGTTCGGTTGGAACTCGGATCTGACCTGGAAGATCGAAGAGATCAAACCCTCGGAGGCAGCCGGCATTGCCGAGGTCACCGTTGCGTTTAACACGCCCAAGGGTCAGCAGCTCACCCGCATTTATGTTACGCCCGATCAAAGCTACGCCTTCAACGGGGAGCTGGTGCCCTTTGGCGCCGACCCGTTCGCGGCTACCCGCCAGAAGTTGCAGAATCTGACCGGACCGTCGCACGGTCCAAAGGACGCGGCGGTGACGATCGTCGAATTCGGCGACCTCGAGTGTCCCGCCTGCAAAGCTGCTCAACCCAACATCACCAAGTTGATGGAGGAGGAGCCCAAGGCGCGACTGGTTTATCAAAATTATCCATTGGAACAGATTCACAAGTGGGCATTGACCGGGGCGAAATATCTGGACTGCGTTGGCCGCCAGAATAACGATGTGGTTTGGAAATTTATTGCCACGGTTTACGACAATCAGGCGGAAATCAACGAACAAAACGCCGGCCAGATGCTCAACGGTTATGTGAAGCAAGCGGGAGGCGATGCAGATGCCGTGACCGCCTGCGTGGCCAAGCCGGAAACGGAGAAGCGAGTGCGCGATTCCATGGCCCTGGCTCAGAGCTTGGATGTCACCAGCACCCCGACGTTCTTCATTAACGGCCGCCGGATCGTCGGCTTCTCCAATAACAGCACACCCTACGATGTCGTAAAGGAAATGGTTGATTACGACGTGGCGAATCCCACCAAGTGAGACATAATAAGCGGAAGGCGGAATGTGGCCGCCTTCCGTTTACAAAGTACGAGGCATTGAGTTGGAGGCTTCGTGGTAAAGAAGCGCATCGCTTGGGGATTGCTGATGGTGATCGCCGGAGCTGTCCTGTGGGTCCTGAATATTGAAGTGACCTACGAACGAAACGTACGCCACATCCCCACCGCATTCCATCTCGAGCGCTACGCCGACATCACGCTGCACAAGGTCTAGGAAAACCGTGATTAGGTTTGGTTTTGAAGGCCACGGTTTTTAGAGATTAAGTCGCAACCGGCAAGCGAATTTTCGAGGGGATAAGGGTCCGACGACGGAACACGCTAACCGCGCAGCGGTGGGAGGAGCTGAGCCCGGGGTGCAGACCCCGCCAGCCTTCAAACTTTTTCCAGAATCATCGCAATCCCCTGGCCGACGCCGATGCACATCGTGCATAGCGCATAGCGACCTCCGCTGCGCTGCAATTGCAACGTCGCCGTCGCGATCAATCTCGCGCCGCTTGCCCCCAGGGGATGGCCAAGCGCAATAGCGCCGCCATTCGGATTGACGTGGGCCGCATCATCCGCAACTCCCAGATCACGCAGCACCGCCAACGCTTGCGATGCGAACGCCTCATTCAGTTCGATGACGTCCATGTCGCCGACGGTGAGACCGGCGAGAGCCAACGCCTTTCGCGTGGCCGGTACCGGCCCCACGCCCATGATGCGGGGTGCGACTCCAGCCACAGCGGCCGCGACCACCCGTGCCTTTGGCTTCAGCCCGTACTTTTTCGCAGCTTCACCGGAAGCCAGCAGAATTGCGCAGGCCCCATCGTTGATTCCAGACGCATTCCCCGCGGTAATTGTGCCGTTCGATTTGACGATAGGCTTCAGAGCGGCCAGAGCGTCCAACGTGGTATCCGGTCGAGGATGCTCGTCGCTTTTGACCACCACCGGCGTACCTTTGCGAAGCGTGACCGTTACCGGCACAATCTCCTGCGCGAAGCCGCCGCGCTGCATCGCAGCCGCTGCACGCTGCTGGCTGCGATAGGCAAACGCGTCCTGGTCTGCTCGCGAGACGGTGAATTCTTCTGCCACGTTCTCGCCGGTCTCCGACATCGAATCCACGCCGTACTGCGCCTTCATCAGCGGATTCACGAACCGCCATCCCAAGGTCGTATCCTCCAGCTTCATGCCACGGGCGAATGCGGCATCGGCCTTCCCCATCACGAACGGAGCGCGTGACATACTTTCCGCGCCACCCGCAATCACCAATGACGCTTCGCCTGTCTTGATCGTGCGCGCAGCTATGGCGACAGCGTCCATGCTGGAACCGCACAGGCGATTCACTGTCGTTCCCGGCACCGTTATCGGAAGGCCGGCCAGCAGCAACGCCATGCGTGCGAGGTTGCGGTTGTCTTCGCCCGCCTGGTTCGCGCAGCCGTAGATCACGTCATCGACCGCTTCCCAATCGACGGAAGGGTTGCGGTCAACCAGCGCTTTAATCGGGATAGCGGCCAAGTCGTCCGTGCGCACGGTAGCGAGCGCTCCGCCAAAGCGGCCAAAGGGAGTTCGGATTACATCGCAAATAAAAGCGTCAGACATTGAACAGAGTTACCCCGGAAGAAAGTTCAACAGAAAAACACAGTGATTTCATGATACGCGAGGAGGAGGCGGAACCGTTTGCAATGCACCGCGGCGGTGGCGCGCCGACACGAGTCGAACTGCTTACCGACCCAGGACGCCTCTTATCCAGCGCTTGGTTTTAGCCATGGTGGAAATAGAAGAGGTTGCCGTCCAGGTCTCTGACGGTGAATTGCCGTAATCCCCAAGGCTTTAGCTCCAGAGGATCCACGATGTCCGCGCCCAGCGACTTCAGCTCCTGATACGTGGCATCGATGTCTTCGGCAAACACCCAGTGAACGACAGGGTCGAACGGCAGCGTCTTCTTGCGAAAAAATATCGCTGCTTTACCGCGAGTCACAGCCCCAATTTCTTTGCCCGGGTAAAGCCATCCTATCTCAAAGCCGAGTGCGTCCCGGTAATGCTGTTGTGCAAGTTCGACATCGGCCACCGGCAGCTCCGGCACTGGCTGGCCAATTGAGCTCATTTTATCTTTTGTGCCCACGGCTATCCCCTCCGCCATAAACCGCTCACGCCTGAAATTGTCCAAGAAGACAACGCGGCCGGAACTATTTGATCAGAGAATGCAGGGCAAAGCCTACTGCGGTCCAAAAGGGCGTGACTAAGAGGAAAGAAACGAAGATACCGTCAGCCAGGTGCAGGCTCGGCGGCAGGTCGTCCGGACTCCAGGTGACATCGGCTGACCGATAAGCCCTGTAGAATTCCGGAAACCGAGTAAGCGCCCACATAAGGAATTAACTATATATTAAGACGGACGCTCTTCTGACGGGGTTGGCTCCTGGGGCAGTAAAGCAGCGATCTCACAGCAGCCCTGGCTCACTCCCGGCCGGTGCCGCAAGGAATGTCAAAGCGCTTCATCTTGTTGTAAAGCGAACTACGCGGGATCCCCAGCCTGCGAGCTGTTCGCTCAATCGAGCCACCTTCGTCGTACAGAACGTGCTCGATGTAGCTCTGCTCCACTTCCTTCAGGGTTCCATTCATCTCGGGAAAGTGCGCCGAAGTCTCCATGGACGTGTTTTGAAAATGCAGGCGCTCGGGGCTGAGCACATCGGACTCGGAAAGCAACGCAGCCCGTTCGAGCACGTTCCGCAGTTCGCGAATGTTGCCGGGCCACGCATAGTGCTGAAGAACCCGCATGGCCGCTTCCGCGATGTGCATCGGCTCCCGACCGTAATTTCGTGCGATACCGGTCAGAAGGTGTTTGCCGAGGACCGGAATATCTTCCACTCGTTCGCGCAGAGGAGGCACGTGAATGTAGCAGATATTTACCCGGAAATAGAGATCGCTGCGAAATCTTTGTTGCCGCACCAGTTCCAGCAGGTCGCGATGAGTAGCCGAGATCAGGTGAATGTCCACCGCCCGGTCATGCACATCGCCCAGACGGCGAAACACCCGGTCTTCCAAAACCTTGAGCAGCTTGGGTTGAACTTGAAGATCGATATCGCCAACCTCATCCAGAAAAACGGTTCCCCCGTTCGCTACTTCCAGCAAACCTTGTTTGGCACTGACCGCGCTGGTGAAGGCGCCTTTTTCGTAGCCAAACAGTTCCGACTCCAGCAATTCGCGGGAGAGTCCCGCACAGTTCAGGTCAAGGAATGGCTGCCCCGGCCTCATCCCTCTGCGATGAATCCAGTTCGCCAGCACTCCCTTGCCCGAGCCGGTCTCACCATGCAGCAAAATCGGACTCTCGCTGGCTAACACCCGGGTGGCGATCTCCTGCAAGTTCCGAATAGCGGGACTGCTTCCGAGAAAGGGATTCAAGTGGGCACGGCTCTTGGATGCCGATCCAATGGAAGCTGGGCGTGACTTCTGTGAGCGCAAAAATCTGAGTAACAGGGTATGCAGGGCAGACAAATCGACCGGCTTCAGCAGAAACTGCTCAGCTCCTTGCTCAATGGCCCGCGCTCCCAATTCAGCCGTGTTCTGGCTGGCGAGCACGACGACCGGGACGTTGTTGTCGCTGCCTTTCATCTCCTGTAACAATTGGGGAGCGTCGCCGTTAGGCAGCGAGAGATCCACCACCGCGGCGTGCGGCCGGAATTGCAGAAACTTTGCCTGCGCATCGCGGCAGCTGCCGGCCTCGGTGACCGTGTGGCCATGCGCGGTTAGAAAATCGCAGATCCCCGAACGTATTACAGGATCAACAGAAACAACCAGTATTCGGCCCTGATTCAAGCACTCACCTGCCTTGATGACACGAAGAGTAACTTGAGGGTCTCGTGACATGCTCGACAATTCGGATTTTGTAAGCTGGTATCCCACCACGGGATACAGCGGCAGGTCGCTCCTTACCGTGGGCGCAAAAAGCAAGGATCGTTACTGCGTGCAGAACAACTACAGTTCCCATCCTCCATGTTTTCAAATCGACCAGCAGTGACGCTCATCACACTCAAGTATGCTGGCCAAAAAAATAGGCGGACCCAGGTTCTGGTCCGCCACAAGAAAAATTCAAGTTATTACTTATTGCAGTACTACGCCACCTCCCGGCTTACAAGCCTTCCAATTCAAACTTTCGAATGCGCGCCAGCTGCAAACCTATGTTCCAGAGGAAGCGAGGATTGTTCGATAGATAATACAGGTCGTACTCCAGATTCTCGTGAATCAGAAAGGCGCGATCGGCGCTCAACTGCCACAGGCAGGTCATCCCCGGCTTCACCGAAAGACGCTGGCGTTGCAGGGCGTCGTATTGATCGGCAATGAACGGCATCTCGGGCCGCGGTCCTACCAGCGACATCTGGCCCAGAAGCACATTGAGCAGTTGGGGTAACTCATCCAGGCTGGTGCGTCGCAGAATGCGTCCCATGGGCGTAACTCGCGGATCTTCCCCCGCCGTGGGTGAGTAACCGTACGCCGGCACATCGCGATACATCGTTCGGAATTTGTAGATCATAAAATGCTGGCCAGATCTTCCGACGCGCTCCTGCTGAAATAGCACGGGGCCGGGTGAGCTCAGTTTCACCAGCCCGGCGACCATAGCCAGCAGAGGCGCGAACAGTGCCAGGGCGGTTAACGTGCCTATGACATCCAGCACACGTTTGCCGGCGTCGCATAATCCACGCTTCCTGCCGCGCGACAGGTGCGCCAGCATGACGCCATCGAGTTCGGCGTAGTTCACCCAAAAACCGGGCTCCAGGAAATCCGCAGGCGCAAAGTAGGTGTCGACGCCGGCCGCCGAGGCCTTCGCTGCGGTTTGCATGGTCGCCGCGCGGCTGGCGCCAGACGCTGCCATCACCAGAACCGAGGCATTGAGTTGGCGGAAAAGTTCAGGACAAAGCGGTCCGGGCAGCACTCTTGCGGACCGTTGCCGCCGGTACGATGATTCGTACACTTCACTGACAGCGCTTGGTGCGTCCTCGTCGACGAAGGCAACTGGTTCTACACCAAATTGGGGCGAGCGCAGCAGCGCGGAATAAATGCGTTTCGCCGACGGCCCTGAACCCGCGATCACGGCGCGCCGGGTGCCGAATCCCCGGCGCCGCAGGGCTCGAATCGCGCTGTACACCTTCAGTTTTTCCACGGTCAGAAAAATCGGGACCAGTAGCAACGCCAGACATAACCCCAGACGCGGTACCGGCGATGCGCAAAAATAAGCTGCGACCAACGCCATCCAAAACGTTTGCACCGTCACGCGCAAAACCCGTTCCGTATCACGAATTGCCAGCAGGCTTGCGCATCCCCGATAAGCGCCGTGCCGTTCCAGCAGAAATACGAACAGCATGGCAAAGGCCGCCGAGTCAGCCACCATCCGCGAAGAGTCAGCGAGCGCCGGTTTCGCAGGCTCCAGGGCCTTCTGCAAAGCGTCGGCTAGGTAGAGCGCCAGGAACACGGCGGCGAAGTCGAGCACCTTTTCGGCAACGCCCAGGATCGTCGCGAAGTCGAAGTCAGCGAGCGCCGGCAACGCCGAGGCGTCGCCGCCTATGGTTGCAATGGAAGGGAAGCTTGCGGAATTTTCGGAAACGCTCACTAATTCACTCATGCATTTACCGGATCACGCCCGTGAGACATGCCTAGCCAGGGAGTAGGGTTGCCATCGGCGATGGGATCGACGTCCATCCCATACAAGTTCAGCGACACCGACCGCATGATCTGCTCGATGGCAATGACCAGGCGGCGGGAACTCTGCCTCTCCACCAGGTGGCCTTCCCACCCGGCAAAGGGACCACGCCTGACCCGAACCCGCTGTCCAATTTTTAGACCAGGGTGGGGCTCTACATCATTCGGGCATAACGAGCAGACGCGCAGTTGCTCTATCTCAAAGTCGCTCAGGGTGACCGGTTGCCCTGCGCTCGATACCAGGTAAACCACGCCTCCGGTTTCGAGGACGCGTATCCGTTCGCGGTCAGACACGTTAACGAAAACGTAACCAGGAAAAAGGGGAGCAGGAGCGTGCATCACACGGTCAGACCAGCGGATCAGGCGATCGTAGGTGGGTAGCAGAAATTCCACGCCTTTGGCGTGAAGTTGATGAGCGACGCGGTTTTCTTGACGAGAGCGCGTGTAGGCAGCGTGCCAGCCTCGGCGAGCGGGTTTTGTAATTTCCATCGTCTTTTGATTTGTCGCAAGGCTTCGCCACTCTCAGTCCCAATGTTGAGGATGAGTGCCGGAAAGAAGCAAAACCCCGACGGGCACCTGACGACCTCGGCCAGAACGTCATCTTAGTGCCATTTACGAATACTTCTAACGTGCCAGCCGTGTAGTGCATGTTGAGGACCAGAGGTCGGGAACTTGACTGTCGAAATTACAACCTTCGTTATTTGTTAGATTTGTGGCGTTTCTCATCCTTTCCCGGAAATCGCCATTACCCCATTTTCTGTACAGATTTTGTTCACCACGTTCAGAAGTTGGACACCTACGACCGGCAGGCTGGTTTTCTCACGTGAAAGGCGTGCGATCGCCGATCCTACGTCTCAGGGCATGACCAGATCAGATCAACCGTTACAATCGGATGTTGAATTCTGGAGGCTCATGCGAGTCCTGGTTACAGGCGGCGCCGGGTACATTGGAAGCGCAGTGGCCGAGCGCCTTTTGCAAAACGGGCACGCCGTTACCGTGCTGGACAATCTGAGCAAAGGCTGCCGGCAGGCGGTGCCTGCGAAAGCGGAGTTCGTGCTTGGGGACACCGGCGACGAGAAGTTGCTCGACCACATGCTGGCGGGCGGCGGCTTCGGCGCGGTGATGCACTTCGCCGCCTTCATCGAGGCCGGCGAGTCCATGACGGCCCCGGAAATCTATTTCGAGAACAACTCAGCTCGCACCCTGACGCTGTTGCGCGCCATGCTCAGGCATCAGGTGCCGCGATTCGTGTTTTCCTCGACTGCGGCGGTCTACGGCGAACCCCGGCAAACTCCGATTCTGGAAGATGAGCCACTGGCGCCGACGAATGCTTACGGCGAATCCAAACTCCTGGTCGAACGCATGTTGGCGTGGTTCCACCAGGCTCACGGACTTCGCTACGCCAGCCTGCGTTATTTCAATGCCGCCGGCGCGGTCGAGGGACATGGCGAGGCGCATCGGCCGGAAACTCATTTGATACCGCTGATTTTGCAGGTCGCGTTGGGACAGCGGGAGTCGATCGCAATCTATGGTACGGACTATCCCACCAAGGACGGAACGTGTGTCCGCGACTACATTCACATCGCAGATCTGGCAACAGCCCACCTGCTGGCACTTGACGGACTGGAGAGGCATTCCCGGCTGATCTGCAATTTGGGCAGCGGCAACGGATTCAGCGTGCGCGAGGTGATCGACATTGCCCGCAAGGTAAGCGGCCGTGCGATCAAAGCAGTGGAGTCGCCCCGACGGCCTGGCGATTCGGCTGTGCTGGTGGCCAGTTCGGAGAAGATCAAGCGCCTGCTGGGATGGGATCCGCGGCATTCCGATGTTGAGACGATTGTGCGCAGCGCCTGGGACTGGCATAGCTCCCATCCCCACGGACACCAAAAATAAAACGGGTGGAGCTGCTGCGCTATTGGCAACGACTCTACCCGAAATACAAAAATGCTTTCGTCTGACCTCGTGGCCTGCTGCCACAACTACTGCTTCATCGCCTCGAACTCGTTCGTCCGCTTCTGTAGCTTGTCGTCGTAAACCAGCTTGACCGGCTTGCCGTCGGAGGCGACCGTCATTTTCATGACGCCGATAATCTTCTCATTGCGCTTGTCGGTTTCTTCGAGCGGGTTCTTGCCCATCATCTTCACGGAAACGCTGGTAACGCCCGGGTCGTCCTTCAGGGGAGCATCGGTACCGTTCAGTTTCGCGGTGTAGCTCCGGTCATTCGGGTTCGTCATGCTGATTTCGTCGCCATTGACCTTGTAGCTCCAGACCAGTCCGTTGTCTGACATGTTTTCGATCTTGGTATTTCGCCACGAGCCCGAGATAGCATTCGATCCTGCCGTACCTTTCTCGACCCGTGTCGCCTCGCCTTTTACCGGTAACGGGAGCGCCGCCGTTCGTGTTGCTGCTATCGGAGAAGCTGAAGGTCAGGGTATTGCCGCCGGGCGAAACCATGGTGGTGGATGTGAAAACAACTTTGCCATCTTTACTTATCGGTCTCCTCGATTTCGTGATCGCTCACAACTTTGATAGCGACCGTGTTGTAGTACGGATGTCCGGTGACCGGCTGGTCGCTGCCATTGGCTTTTATCTTGAACGGTGGGACGCAGGTGTTGCACTCATACATGCCATTCCCAAGCAGGAACGTGTCAGCCGATAATTGGAAAACTTTCTTCTCTAACGTATTCGCCAAATGCTAAGTAGGGGATCTTGCATTCCATGAACGAAGTATGAATATTTCCCCTGGAAGAGTCGTCAATCTAAAAATTTTCCATAAGAATTGTCGCGGATCATTCTATTTAGATTCATTTTTGCGGCCGGTATTTTTTCAACCCAATTAGCGCTTAGCATTTCTTGTAGAGTGCGCCTGCTAATTCGACCAGGTGCTATAGACGGCCATACCAGAGTGCTATCAAACATTGGCCTGTTGATGGGATATCCGACTCAGACGTTTTACCTAGTGTCAAGAGCAATTGATAGCCCGGGAGTGCTTTTGGGCTGGTTCTAGTAAAGATTCTGGAAGCCACATCAAGATTATGAAATAGCCACAGGGCCATTCAACGTAAGGTGAGCAAGCTATCAGCAAACAAACTACACGCGCTGATGGAACACATGGAGGAAAGTCTTAATGAGCATCGCCACTTTGAAGAACCTGCTTCGCGAGGAATCTGGCCAGGATTTGATCGAATACGCTCTGGTAGCCGCTTTGATCGCCCTGGGATGTATCACCGCAATGAAGGGTCTGGCCACCGGTCTCAGCACTGCCTTCAGCACGGTCTCGAGCGATTTGTCGAGCGCCGTAGCTTAACCCAGTTTCCGGAGGCGCATCGGTTGCCGGCCACCGCTTGTGCGCCTCCATTTACCGAATCCTCGGGCACAGCTCAACCGTGCCTCTTCTTTTCACCTCGTTTGCGCCCGGCGGTTAGCAGGTCAAACTCAACCAACTGATCGCACGTTTGGAGTCGATTGCATGAGCATCGCCACATTGAAGAACTTGCTGCGGGACGAATCTGGCCAAGATTTAATTGAATACGCTCTCGTAGCTGCTTTGGTCGCCCTGGCCACCATTACCGGATTGAAGAAATTGGCCACTGGCATCAGCACGGCTTTCAGTGCGGTTTCCAGCGACCTTTCCAGCGCAGTTAGCTAGGTGACGCTGGGGGCGCGGAGACTGGAACCACAGCGGTAGCGCCCCATTTCCTACCTGCACACTTAAGTTCGCCTGATGGCGTTTCGCCGATCAGCGTACGCCGTCGTGTGCCCGCAGCATCCCGGTAACTTCGTCTTCCTTCCATTCAGGAATTGCTCCGGAACGGCTCGCCACCAGTGCTGCGACCGCATTCGCAAACCTTCCGCAGCGCTCCATGTCCCATTGCCGGTCAAGCGCGTGGAGAAACGCCGCTGCGAAGGCATCGCCGGCGCCCACGGTGTCCGCTACCTTGACCTTGTATCCAGGGACTTCGAGGTACGCTCCGTCATGATAGATGCAACAGCCGCGCTCACCCATGGTGACGCAGACGGTTTGGCAGCGATACTGATCGCTCCAGCGCCGGCAGAAATGTTCAACCGTACCTTCCATGCCGTCGGCGTTGAACGACGCATCCAGGAACTCCGCTTCGCTGGCGCTTAATTTAATGACATTAGCCCGCGCCGCCAGTTGTTCAACCGTTGTAAGCGTCCAGTTTCCATCGCGCAGGTTGACATCATAAAAACGCTTTGCTGTGGGCAACTCTTCCAGCAGCCTAAGTGTCGCCGGCAGCGCCTGCCGTGAGGTGTGATAGAGCGTGCCGAAGTAAATCCAGTCAGCTTGGAGCTTTCGGATACGCTCTCGCACCGGAGCCGACAGGTCGACGAAGTCGTAGGCCGCGGGCCGCACGATGCGGAATGCTGGCTTGCCCTCGCAGTCGAGTTCGACCTCCGCTGTACCGGTGTTTCTGCCGGACAGCACCTGCACAAATTCGGTCGAGATGCCGCGTTCCTTCAGAGCAGCCAGAGCCCGTCGCCCACGCTCGTCATCGCCCACCGCGCTCACCAGGAACACTTCGTGTCCCAAGGTTCGGGCATGCGCCGCAAAATTCAGCGGAGCCCCGCCCAGGTGTTGGTTGGGGCCGATGACATCCCACAAGATTTCTCCAATACTGATCAGGCGCAATTTGTCGCTCTCCGAAGTTTGTCTATCCTAACGTGTTACCTGCACGGAGGTATTTCTTACCGAAACAGGCTAGTGCAGTTCGCGCTTGGGAGAAGATTGCGAAAACCAGCACGATATTCTTGCAATCCGCGCGATTTCCGCTATGATAACGACCGCCCTTCGTTATGAAACTCTCCTTCCAACGTGAACGCACTGCTGCGCCGCCGGCTATGCCGAGCCGCGCGGAATTCCCCCCATTAACTGGAGCCGAGATCGCCGGCCTCTGCCAAGGCGAGAAAGTTGGGGGCGATCTTTACCACTTCTTGCGCGCTAATCGCTGCCGCGTGATCTTTGGCTTGTTGGATGTTGCCGGCAGGCGCGAGGAAAACCACGGCATCGTCGAAGCTGCCAAGCGAACCTTTCAGGAGCTAGGCAAAGACCGTTTTGCCAGCGAAGACATCAACGAAGCAGACGTGATGATGGAGTTCTGCCTGGAGTTGAATCTGAGCATTCGCCGGGCAGCCAATGGAGTTCGCTCCTGCGCGGCTTTCCTGGGTTGCTACAACGAAGAGCTGGGCACCATCTGCTATGCCAACGCCGGACACACGCCGGGACTGCTGCGCGATCCCGCGGGAATCGTCGAGCTGGGTGCCACCGGTCTGCCGCTGGGCCTGTTTTCTGCCTCCACCTATGAAGCGCCGACGGCGGCGTTGCAACATGGGGCATCCTTGCTGCTGGTCTCTCGTGGTGTGGTCGAAGCGGCCTGCAAGAAAGAAGAGTTCGGATTGCATCGCGTGAAGCAGCACTTCCAGACGGCGCCGCAAGACAACGCTCGCGACATTGCCACCCTGGTTCTCAGTGGAGTGCAGCAATACGTGCAGACCGGAACGAATGTGAACGACGTTACTGCCCTGGCCCTGGTACGGGCCGCCAAAACCCAAGTGGCCGCCAGCGCGTGATTTTCGGGTCTAAGGTAAGAATTTGGGAACCCGAGGGCCGATTTGGCGGAATTACCACCTTAGGCCTGTGCGAAATCAAGCAGCCGAAATCCCTCCAAAGTTGAAAGCCTTGGCGCGGGCTGATGGTTCAGCATCTGATAATCTGAAGGGTACTCTTTGGCCGGTGTAGGCATATGTATTCCTCCCAGCCTGGATGGTTCTTACTCAATGGTATTGTTAACCCGTTTTGCTGTGGCCGTAGTTCTAGCCGGCAGCTTCACACTTCCCGGCCTGGCCCAGGAAACCACCGCGAGTCCAAGCTCTCCGCCGGCAAATACGCAACCGGCCCAGGAGGCGCAGCCTGCTCCGACGCCCCCTGCCAGCACCACCAAGCCCCCCAGCTCTCAGGATGTTTTGAAGCAGGAAGAAAAGCAGCGGGCGCTGGGCGTGGTGCCGTTGTTCGGCATGACGAACGTTCACGATGCGCCCCCCTTGACCTCGCACCAGAAATTTCAGCTCATGGTTAGAACCATGATTGATCCATTCACGTTTGTGTCGGCGGGCCTTACCGCAGGTGTGGGGCAAGCTACCAATTCGTTTGAGGGATATGGCCAGGGAGCCGCCGGTTTCGGCAAGAGATATGGCGCGGCGCTGGCCGATAACGCAGACAGCAATTTCTTCAGCAACTATTTCTACCCGGTAATTTTCAAGCAGGATCCGCGCTATTTTCGTCTGGGAGAAGGCCCCGCCAAGAAGAGGATCGTTTATGCGCTAGAGCAGGAGTTCATCGCTCGAAAAGATTCGGGCGGCCACACCTTCCACTTCTCGAATGTGCTGGGAGCCATTACCGCCGGCACTATTTCGAATACCTACTATCCGCAGAGTGACCGCGGCGTTGGCCTTACCGCCAGCCGCGCTGCAACCGCGCTGGCTTACGGCTCGCTAGGCAATCTGTTTCTGGAGTTCTGGCCCGACATCGACCACAAGTGGTTTCACAAGCATGAAAGTCAGGCTGATCCCAGTGAACCGCCCGGAACCTCACCGAAGTAACTGCGAGCTGTTAGCCTTTAGCAATTAGCTCTTAGCTATCAGCTCTTCGCTTTTCGCCATAGAACGTCAGGAGCTCCGAACAACCGCGTTACTGATAGAGCGGCTGCTTTAGCGCCGCGTCCAACCTGCTGTAAATAGAAGAGGCGGCTTCAGCCCCGGAAAGAATCGCAACGTTAAGCAGAGTTTCCCAAGAGCTAAGAGCTAACAGCTAAAGGCTAAGAGCCTAAACGTTCAAACCTCCCAACCGAAACGCCGACAAATCCACGGATTGGGTTAACCCTAACGCTTGCTGCGCCAGCGCCTCACCCAGCGCGGCGGAATGTTTGAAGCCGTGTCCGGAACACGCTGACGCGAACATGACGTTTTCGTAGCCGCGAAATCGGTCCACGATGAACTTGGCGTCGGGCGTGACCGTGTACAGGCAGGTGGTGCTGCGCAGACATCGGCTTGAGACGTCTGGAAATCGCGGCGCGATGTACTCCTCGTAAATCGCCGCGACGTCGGCCGGGTCAACGCTTCGCGTCACGGCATCAGGGTCGGACGTAGTCTGGTATTGCTCGGTAGCGATCTTCACACCGCCGGCGGGGCCATCCACGGCAGGGAAGCCATACATCATATCCTTGGGACGATTGCCGGTAATCCAGATGAAGATAGGGAAGCGCTCGGGCGCGTATTGCTCTGTGTTTCTCGCCAGCTCGAACCACGCCAGCAACTGGCGATAGACTTTGAAGTAGCGCGCGTAGTCGTCGCCTAGCAGCGTCTGTATCCACGCTCCCGGCCGTCACGATTGCCTTCGCGGCCTTGGTATCGCCCGCGATTGGTCATCACTTCCACTGTGTCATCGCCAAGAAGCTTTATATCCAGAACAGTCTCGTGGGTGACGATCTGCGCGCCGCGCTGCTTCGCCAAATCAAGTTGCGTTTCAATGCATGCCTCTGGCCGAAGGAAGCCGGCGCCGGGCTCGAAGTATCCAACCTCATCGCCGCGCAAACGAAACTGCGGATAGCGGCGCTGCACCTCATCGGCGTTCAGAACTTCGTGGGCGATGCCGAACGCCTTCGCTGCATCGATGGTGTCCTGCACAAACGACATCGACCCGTGATGATTGCCGGGTGTGTTGGCCGACGCCAGCACCAGCCCGCCGTTGCGGGTTACCAGGCTCCGACCGGATTCCGTTTCCAGTTCGGCCCAGATTTCATCGGACCGCAGAACCAGCGGCACGAACTCGCGTCCCTCGCCGATCGCTTGCCGCGTGATGCGAGTGTCGCCGTGCGACGAACCTTGGTCATGCGGCGGTGCGAAGCGATCGATACCGATCACCCGCGCGCCCAGCTTCGCCGATTGATACAGCGCGGCACTGCCCACTGCGCCAAGACCAACGACCAGGATGTCAGGGAGGGCAGCCATTAGCTTCTAGCTCTTAGCTTTTAGGGAAGCTCTGATCAAGTCGTGCAAGTTAAGTTTTGAAAGGGCACAGCTTCAGCTGTGCCGTAATCCCGCCAATTTGACCGGGCTTTAGCCCCTGCGGAACTTCGACGTATCTTGATCAGAGTTTCCTTAGCAATCGGCGGTCAGCCATTCGCTTTTCGCGATCCGCTTTTCGCGCTTCGCTTTTCGCGCTTCGCTTTTCGCGATTCGCTCTCCGGTAGAGCGGCGCTTTAGCCCCGCGTCAAAGCCAATATAAATGCGAATGGGCTTCAGCCCCAGCATCGTGATCGCAGATTTGGCAGGCTGCCAAAGAATCCTGCTGTGAATGCTCTGTATCAGGCCGCCGCCAGTCGACACCGACAACTGACAACCAACAACTGACAACCAACAACTGACAACTGTTTCTTACTGCTGTATCGCCTGGATCGCCCGCGGATGCACCTGTTCGTTTTGGATCTGGGATGCGTTCCATCCTCCACCAAGCGCCTTCACCAGCGCCACTTCCGTCACCATCTGCTGGCCCAGCAGTTGCGTCGCCAAACGCTCGTTACTCAGCAACGTTGACTGCGCGGTGATGACGTCGAGGTAAGTGGTGACCCCGCCGACGTAGCGGTTGTTGGCAATCTCCAGTGCGCGGCGCGAATCGGAAACAGCGGAATTCTGGGTTGCGGCTGCCTGCGACAGTTCGCTCAGGCCCGACAGTCCATCCTCCACCTGCTGAAAGGCGATGAGCACCGACTGGCGATAGTTCGCCACCGACTCATCGTAGGCATGCTTGGTGGCCGCCAGGTTGGCGCGATTGCGTCCGCCATTGACCACCGGCTGGAGCAGATCGCCGCCCAACGACCAGATCGCTGTGGGCGCGGTGACCAGGTTAGCAATGTTAGTGCTCTGAAATCCGCCTACGCCGGAAAGCGTCAGCTGCGGATAAAACGCTGCCGTCGCCACACCTACCAGCGCATTCTGGTAGGCCATTTGGCGTTCCGCCGTAGCGATGTCAGGACGCCGCTCCAGTAAATCGGAAGGCACTCCCAACGGCACAGGGACCGGCGTGATGGTCAGCGGCCGAACCGGCACGCTAAACGTGGACGCCGGGTTTCCGGTCAGTACGGCGATGGCGTGCTCAAACTGGTCGCGCTGCTGCTGCACCAGGTAAAGCTGGCTGACGGTGGAATCCAGCAGTGTCTGCTGTTGCGCCAGATCCAGTCCGGAAGCCACGCCGCCGGAGTGCCGGTTCTCCACCAGCTGCAATCCCTTTTGCTCGATGTTGATCGACTCCTGCACTACCTGCGCCTCCGCATCGAGCTCGCGCAGGCTGAAGTAATCCGCAGCTAGTTCGGAGGTGAGCACCAGGTTGACGTTGTACATATCAGCCGCGGTGGATTGCAGGTTGGCATTCGAGGCTTGCAGATTGCGCCGCACCCGGCCAAACAGGTCGGGCTCCCAATTCAGGTAGAAGGGAATTTCGTAGGTGCTCTGGGTCAGTGGATTGCCCAGAGTCACAACTTCAGGGCGAAGTCCGGAATAGCGATTGCGGGTAGCGTTCGGGTCAACCGTAGCTTGCGGGAAAAATGCAGCCGAGGTGACGCGCGCCAGCGACCGCGCTTGTTCCAGGCGGTCCTGCGCGGCCAACAACGATTGGTTAGCGTTCAGCAGTTGCTTTTCGTAGTTGTTGAGTTCGGCGTCATTGAAGACTTCCCACCACGCGCCCTTGGGAATCGAGTCTTTGGGAGCGGCTAAGCGCCACGGGGCTTGCGTCTTGTAAGCCTCAGGAGCCGGAGCGGGCGGCCGCTTATAGTTCGGGCCCACTGTGCATCCAGCCAAAAAGATGCTGACGCAAGCGCCAGCCGCCAGAGTCACCCACTTCATGACTTCTGGCCTCCCGCGGTTCCAGCCCCCTGGCCTTTCTGCTCAGGCGCGATATTCACCTTCTGCCCGTTCTCGATGGAGTCGGCCGGGTTGATCACGATCTGCTCGTTCAGGTCGATGCCGC
This sequence comes from uncultured Acidobacteriaceae bacterium, assembly GCA_963769235.1. Lineage (GTDB taxonomy): Bacteria > Acidobacteriota > Terriglobia > Terriglobales > Acidobacteriaceae > Bog-257. The sequence goes on from CAVYKW010000004.1 coordinate 83,728, forward strand.
CGACGATCTCCAGCGTGGTGCCGTAGTCGCGGCCGATGCTGATGGGTCGCAGTTCAACCTTGTTGTCGCTGCCCACCACGGCCACCTGAGGTCCGGCGGTGCGGAACAGCATGGCGTTCACCGGGATGGTCACCTTCTGCGCATTGATGTTGGGCTTGAAGTGCACTTCGCCGAACGAGCCTGGCAGCAGTTTGCCGTCCTTGTTGGGCACGTCGACTTCAGTCAGCAAGGTGCGCGTCGTGGTGTCGATGGCGTCCGCCGTACGGGTCACGGTCGCGGTAAATTTCTGACCGGGAAACTCCTGCAAAGTGACGACCGCCTGCATTCCGTCATGAATGGCCGGCGCGTATGCCTGCGGAACGGAAACGTAAACGCGCAAAGGATCGAGTCGCGCGATGTCGAACAGCTCCCGGTTCGTCCCCGACGACGCACCCGAGTTGCCGGCGTTAATCAGCGTGCCGGGATCCACGTTGCGTTTCGTAAGCACGCCGTCAAACGGCGCGTAGACATGTTTGAATCCTTCCAGTTCTTCCAGTCGCTTGACGTTGGCGTCGGCGGCAGCCAGGTTCGCCATCGCCTGCTGATAGCCGCTGCTCTGGGTATCGGCTTCCTGCTGCGACACCGAATCGGTCTTGCGCAGCGACTCGTAGCGGTCGGCATTGATCTTAGCCAGGTCCATCGCGGCCACCACCTGCTGGCGCGCGGCCCGCATCTGCATCAACTCCTGATCCACTTCCGGCGTATCGATGTCAGCCAGCAACTCGCCTTTTTTCACGTGGCTGCCGATGTCCTTGTACCACTTCAACAGGTAGCCATTAGTGCGGGCATAAATCGGCGACTCGACGTAAGCCTGCAAGGTGCCGGGCAGCACCAGTTCTTCGTCCGGCTTCTCTGCCGTGGGATGAATTACCGCGACCGTGGGAATTGCGTTCTGCTCGGTGGTATCCGCCAGTACCCGGTCATCGTGCATTCGCGAAAGCATGGTCAACCCGCCTGCGACGGCCAGCACTAGCACGATAGCGCCCACGAACAGCAAGGCTTTCCGCGGAGGCGCTGCCGCCAGCTTGGGAGGAGGCGTGATCTCGGGCGCGGCGTGCTCGTCGCCGCCGTGCTCGCCGCGGTCGGAGGCGCGCTGGCCCGAACGGTCGTCGGAACGATCATCAGGATGATCGTCTGACCGCGAGTGCTGCGGCGAGCGGCTCTCTTTTTCGTCTTCGTCCACCGGATTATGCTGTGGGCTCATTAGTTATATGACTCCAATTCCTACGGCTTGGCTTCGCTTTCTCTTGCTTCGCGGTGGCTGTGAATGATGGCAAAAACGCTAGGCACGAAGAACAACGTCGCCACCGTGGCGAACAGCAGTCCGCCGATGACGGCGCGTCCCAGTGGGGCGTTCTGTTCGCCGCCTTCACCTATCCCAAGCGACATCGGCGCCATACCGATGATCATGGCCAGGGCCGTCATCAGCACCGGGCGGACACGCGTGTAGCCTGCTTCCAGCGCCGATTGCACGGCCGGGATGCCGGCCCGCATACGATCGCGCGCAAACGAAACCATCAAGATCGAGTTTGCCGTGGCCACGCCCATACACATGACCGCGCCAGTCAGCGACGGCACATTCAGCGTGGTGTGGGTGAGCAGCAGAATCCAGCAGATGCCGGCCAGCGCGCCCGGCAATGCCGTAATGATGATGAACGGATCGAGCCACGACTGGAAATTCACCACGATCAGGAAGTACACCAGCACGATGGCCATCACCAATCCGACCCCAAGACCAAGGAAGGAAGAGTTCATGGTCTCGACCTGTCCCCGAATCACGATCTGCGTGCCCCGCGGCAAGTGCTTGCGGAACGGTTCCAGCACTTTCTTGATGTCGCGAGCTACAGCGCCCAGATCACGGCCCTGCGTGCTGGCGTACACGTCGATGACCGGCAGCACGTTGTAGTGCGAAACCACCGCCGCCCTGGTCACCGGGGTGACTTGCACCAGGTTCCCCAGCACCTGCGAATTTGGCGTGCTGGGATCGTTGACCGGCGTATTCATCAAGTCCTGCAACGATGTGATGCGATACTGCGGCGACTGCACCGCGACCTGGTAGCTCACGCCGTTCTTGGGATTCAGCCAGAAGTTTGGCGCCGTCTGAAAGCTGCCGCTAAGGGAAACCAGCACGCTCTGCGCCACGTCGCGGGCGTTCATGCCGACCTGGTTGACACGAGTGCGCTCGATGTCCATGTGCAGCGTGGGCAAATCCATCATCTGCTGCACGTGAACGTCGGCCGTACCCGAGACCTGGCGCACCCGGTTCGCAATCTGTTGCGCGATGAAATAGTTGTCCAGCATCGCCGGCCCGGTCAGCTGAATGTCGATGGGCGCGGGCAGGCCGAAGTTCAAAATCTGGGTGACAATGTCAGCCGGCTGGAAGAAGAACTCCACGCCGGGGAACTGCCGCGGCAAATCCTCGCGCAGACGCCGCACATAGTCGGCGGTGGGATGATGATGCTCCGCGTTCAGGCCCACCAGGATCTCGGCGTCACTAGTGCCGATCACGCCTGAGTTCGCGTACGAAAGATTGATGCCGGAGTAAGGCAGCCCGATGTTGTCGAGGATCGTGACCAATTCGTTTTTCGGGATCTGAGTTCGCAAGTACTGCTCAATCTCGTCGCACAGTCGCGCCGTTTCTTCCACTCGCAGGCCGGCGCGGGCGCGAACGTGAAGACGCATCAAGCCGGCGTCGACCGAGGGAAAGAAGTCCTGGCCCAGGAAGAACACCAGCATCATGGAGATCGCGCAGAATGCGATGAAGCAAAGCGCAAACAGCTTGCTGTGCTCGAGGGTGGTTTCCAGCAGCTGATAGTAGCCATTGCGGAAGCGCTCGAAGCCGCGCTCAAAGCCGCGCTGGAAGCGTCCAAAAATAGTCTTCGGCCCGGCCGCTTTATGTTCGTGTCCGCGCATGATGTACATCACCAGCGTCGGAATCAGGGTTCGCGACAGGAAGTACGAGGCCAGCATGGCGAAGACCACCGCCTCGGCCAACGGTACAAACAGGTAGCGCGCCACGCCGGTGAGGAAGAACATGGGCACGAACACGATGCAGATCGACAGCGTGGAAACGAACGCGGGCACGGCAATCTGAGCTGCGCCATCGAGAATTGCCTGCCGCATTTCCTTACCCTGGGCAAGGTTGCGCTCGATGTTTTCAATTTCGACCGTAGCGTCATCGACAAGGATGCCGACCGCCAGGGCCAGACCTCCCAGCGTCATGATGTTGATGGTCTCGCCCAGCGCGCTCAGCAGCAGCACGGATACGAAAATCGAAAGCGGGATCGAGATCGAGATGACGATGGTCGGCCGCCAATCGCCCAGGAACAGCAGAATCATCGCGGCGGTCAGTGCCGCAGCGGTCAGACCTTCACGCAACACCCCATTAATCGAGGCGCGCACAAACAGCGACTGATCGAACAGGGGCTTGACCGTCACGCCCGGCGGCAGCGTCTGGAGCGCGATCGGCACCATGTTCTTGACTGCTTGCACAATCGTGATGGTCGATGCCGAGCCGGTTTTGTAGATCGACATCAGTACGCCGCGCACCCCGTCCTGGCGCACGATGTTGGTCTGCGGAGCGAAGCCGTCGCGCACGTGCGCTACATCGCGCATGTAGATGGTGGAGCTGCCCATCGTTTTCACCGGCAGATCGTTCAGATCCGCGATCGAGGTAGGGGCGCTGTTCATCTCCACTTGATATTCCAGCGAGCCGATCTTGGCCGTGCCGGAGGGCGTGATGACGTTCTGCGAGTTGATGGCGTTAACGATATCGGTAGGCGAAAGGCCATGGGATTCCAGCTGGGCCATGTCCAGATCCACCTGCACCTGGCGTACCTTGCCGCCGTAGGGATACGGCGTAGCCGCGCCCGGCACGGTGGCCAACTGGCTACGAATAAAGTTCTGCCCCAGATCGAACAGCTGCTGCTCCGGCATGGTCTTGCTGCTGATGCCAAGCTGCACAATCGGTGTTGAAGATGCTGAATACGTAATTACCAGCGGAGGCGTGGTGCCTGGCGGCAAGCTGCGCACCGTAGTCTGCACGATGGCCGTGACCTGGGCCAGCGCGGTCTGAATGTTGGCGTTCGGCTGGAAGAAAATCTTGATGACACCAACGCCATTCACCGATTGCGACTCGATGTGCTCAATGTCGTTGACCGTCACGGTCATGCCGCGCTCGGAGTTAGTGATGATGCGGTCGGCCATGTCCGCCGGGGCAAAGCCGGTGAAGTTCCACACCACGCTGATGACGGGAATATTGATGGCCGGGAAGATGTCGACCGGAGTGCGCAGAATGACCAGCGGCATCAGCAAGATGATGACCAGCGCCATGACTACGAAGGTATAAGGACGCCGGAGCGCAAGAGCAACAATCCACATCGGTCGGAGACAACTCCATTCGCCGTAAAAAAGACGGCGTTCAGAAAACAGTTACTTGCATTGGATGACGCATAAGCATGATACGATACGATACGTATTGAAATCAATCACAGGGGAACTGGGGTCACGGAGGAAATGGCTCATTCTGAACAAAGGCAGCGAGAAAGTAAGCCGGTCAAGCGTCCGCCCGGCCGCCCGCGCTGCGAACACGCGCAGCAGGCGATTCTGCGCAGCACCTTAAAATTACTGCGGCGCACCAGTTTTCCGCAGCTTTCCATTGAGGCCATAGCCGCTGACGCGAAGGTAGGAAAAGCCACGGTATATCGCTGGTGGCCGAATAAGGGCGCACTGGTGGTAGACGCTTTCGCGTCCACGATGGTAGCTGAGTTGCACTTTCCCGACAGTGGCTCGGTGTTTCGCGACATGAGCGCACAGATGAATCAGTATCTCGGAGTTCTGCGCTCGCCTCGGGGTTGTATTGTGGCCGCGGTGATTGCCGCGGGCCAGTCGGACCCTGAACTCATGGAAGCCTTTCGCAGCCGCTTCCTGCGGCCTCGCCGGCAGGAGGCCTATCAGACCTTGCGTCGCGGCATCGAACGCGGCGAGTTGCCCAAGCGTCTCGATCTCGACCTTGTACTCGATACCTTGTATGGCGCAATCTATATGCGCTTCCTCATCCGCCACGATGATCTCAGCGAGCGCTACGTTAACGAGGTCTGCCGAATGGTGCTGGACAGCGCGAAATCAGGCGGAAAATCAACCACGAAATCATTCGTGCCACGCGCGATCCACTCCAATGGCAGCGGGAAGGCACGGCCAGCGCTGCGCAAGTAAGGCTCGTGAGGATTATTCGATCGAGTTTCTACTCGCAGATTTGGCTGCCGCAGCAGTTCTTCGCGTGGCCATTGCTGCCGGACTCGGCGCTGCCGATCGAACAATCATGTCCGTGACGGCGGCGGGGGCGGAACATCGTCCGACCTTGGTTGCTTGTAACTGCTTACCAATAGCGCCACCGTGATCGCGATATACAGCACACCGGTGACGCCCTCCAGCGCCGCCAGCATACGTACCTCGGCGGAAAGCGGCACGACATCCCCATACCCGATCGTCGAGAGCGTTACCAGGCTGAAGTACAACAGCTCGCTTGAGCGGTCGGCCATCGCCACGCTGCTGCGCTGGATTGCGAGCGGATAATAGATGTCGATCGCCGAGTAAATTGCGAACCACACGAAGCCAAGCAACAGGTAAATGCAGACTGCGGTGTAGAGATGCGAATCCAGGATGGAGCGGGCGTTCTTAATATAGGAGAACAGTCCGACTACGGTGAGGCTGAAGAACACGGCGAGCAAGAGCCACTTGGCTTCGTCGAGTGCCCGACTGGGAACGATGCCGCCCCAGATGGTCACAACCAGAGTCGCTGCCATGAGCACGCGGGCTCGCCACAGCCAGCCCTTGATCTGCGACAAGCGGACGGTCGCCACGATGACTGGCGCAAAAATCAATAGGCCGAGCACTAGCTTCCGCTCGAGGCCGTGGTCCAGCAGCGGATGCAGAAGGATGACCAGCAGCAGCGACAGCAGGAGAATGAGATCGGGTCGCGAGCGTGTTTTTGTCAGCATCGGTAAAAGAGCTTCTGCCGTGATTGCGCGAGTTCGGCGGTACCTTTGTTGTAATCAGGGGATTTTACGACAGTCGTGCGTACTGAACGACAAGTTCGATAGGGCAACGCGTTGTTCCCGCGGGCGAAATAATCGTCGATTAACTTGAAGGGGACCAGTTATAGCTTCCTATCGACCTGGTGCGATAAAGCCTGGAATGCCCGTGGTCACCACGGTATTGAGCCTTTGTCGAGTCTCAATACGATTGATTTCGTCAAACGCGTCCTCCGGGAGGG
>CAVYKW010000005.1:0-259379 GCA_963769235.1 uncultured Acidobacteriaceae bacterium
TGCCCCTTAATCGATAGCTTGTCAGCCAACGCTTTGTCGATTCCCGTGGTGAATTCGCGCCATCCTCCTACTACTCTTTCACCAGTAAACAGGGTGAATGATACCGGCCGCCCGGAGGCTTCAGCTAATTTACGAATCACGGCAAACTCTTCGGCGGAGTGATTGTCAAAGTTAGGTATGAGTTGAAAGACGCCGGCGCCGGCATCTTTCAAGCCGGCCGCCAATGCCAGAAGCTCGTCAACCTCAGTTTTGGTGGAAGGCGCAGGCCGGCCATCGCGAAAACGATGCGTAAGGCTACGAGACGAAGTAACACCTAATGCGCCCGCGTCGATGGCTTCCCGGGTGAGTCGGCGCATCTCCGCAAGGTCAGCCTCCGTAGGCGGCTCCAGATTGGCGCCGCGCTCACCCATCACGTAGACGCGCAACGGGCTGTGAGGAAGCTGCGTAGCGAAATCAATGTCGGATTCCCGTTTTTCCAGCGCGTCGAGATAATCGGGAAACGTTTCCCAGTTCCAGGGCACGCCCTCAGCCATCACGACTTCAGGGATATCTTCGACACCTTCCATCAACTTGATTACGAGTTCATGATCGCCCTGTCTGGCCGGCGCAAATCCCACGCCGCAGTTTCCCATGACCACCGTGGTCACCCCATGATCGGACGACGGGGCAAGGCGGTTCTCCCAGGTGATCTGGCCGTCGTAGTGGGTGTGCACGTCCACGAAGCCGGGCGTGACAATACGACCGTCGGCGGCGATTTCTTCCGTGCCGTTTCCCGCAAACTTACCTACCGCGGCAATGAGGCCGTCCTTTACTGCGACATCCCCCAGGAAAGGCTCGCCGCCCATCCCGTCGACGACAAGTCCGCCTCGGATCACCAGGTCATACTCTTGGGACATGATTACTCCTCATACCGACGGTTGTTCTTGGTTGTTTAATTCGGCTGCTGCGGCTGCCGAGAAGCAGACGAGAGTTGGACATGCCACGGCCAACCAACCGATTGTTTGGGAAGATATCCCTGCCTTGTCACCTTGTCAACGGAAGAGAACTTCAGGCTACGCATTTTGTCGAAAACCGCTGAATTTATGCAGTCTTGCTTTGGAAATCGCAAGACGAAGCATGCGCTGCCGGCTCAACAGCGCGGCGCTGATCGAGTGCCGCCGCAGCAAACGGACGACGCGCCAAAGCAAAAACAGCGATCGCCAATGGTGTCACGAGAACCGTCATCAGAGTCAACGAGCGGCCGACGGCGAGCTTGCTGTAGAAAAGATGATCGGTGAACAATGCAACCGCCAGCGGGCCAAGTCCCAGGCCAACCAAATTGATGACCACCATGAAGAGCGCAGAGACACGTCCGCGCAACAGCGGCGGCGTAATCAACTGTAATCCGGCAGGGCCGGCTGCGCTCGGCAGCAAAAGAGCGAAGAAAAGCCCGCAGAGGCCCACCACACCAAGAAGGGCCTTCGTGCCTAGGGACAGTAAAAGCGCAAACGGTAAGGCCAGCGTCATGCCGACCAAGCCCACCCGCATGTGGGCGTCGAGGTGACCAAGGCGGGTCCAGTGGTCGGCCAACGCCGCACCGGCAATCAAACCGGAAATCCCAAACACTGCCAGGGCTACCCCGATCGCGAGTCCAACCTTCGCGGGACTCATGCCGTCAATGCGGATGAACAGTGCCGGAACCCAGGTCATGAAGCCGTAAAGCATCATGGTCAGGCAACTGAAGCCGCTGAAGTGCAAGAGGAGTGCAGCCCAGCGGGCGCGCAGGAAAGCGGACACTGCCGTCCACGCCGGCGAGTTGCCCTCACTGAACTGCGGCCGCGACGGTTCCCGCACCGTCAGCATCAGCAACGCCAGAATGATCCCGGGAGATCCAGCGGCAAGAAAGGCCACCTGCCACGGTCGCGTTGGCCCGAGCAGTGGCAGGGTAATAAGCGATCGGGCGCCGAGAACACCCAGCAACTTCCCGCCAAAAAGAAAGGCGAGCCCTGTCCCCATCATTGCGCCGGTGGTAAATATGCCGACAGCTCGAGTAAGCTTCTCCCGCGAAAACATGTCGGCCAGCATGGAGTAAGCGGCCGGGTTCAACGTCGCCTCACCGACACCTACTCCGATTCTTGCCGCAAACAGGTACAGGAAGCTGGATGCCATTCCCGAGAGCATCGTCATTACGCTCCAGAGAGCAATGCCGCAAACGATAATGTTGCGGCGAGACCAGCGGTCCACCAGCCAGCCGAGCGGCAGCCCTGCAACACAATAGAAGATGGCGAAAGCGAAACCTTGCAGGAGTCCGAACTGCGTGTCCGATATTTTGAGATCACGCTGGACGGGCACGATCATCATAGGCAGAATCGTGCGGTCCAGCATCGCCAACAGATAACCGAGCATCAGCAGGACGACGGTGTACCAGCTCCGGCACGTCACTTGGCAGGTTGGTAGAAATAGTAATCAGCCGTGTAGGGACTCCGGACCTCGGTATTCTGCTTGGCTGCATTGCATTCGCCGGCCGCTGGCGGCATGCCTCCTTTGGTATTGACACGCTGGATGGTCGTGACGTGGCTCAGCACGCCTTCGCCAGAATGACCGGTTACTGTAACGAGAAGCCACGCGACGGAATTCGCGTTGGGCGAGTCGACTTTTGCTGCCGCCTTGCCAGTGACCTCGCTGCCATCGTTGTCCTTCCACGTGGGGCCAGCAAAGTGTTTGCCAATCACGGCGCCCTGCTGATTATGCAGTTCTGCGTCCGGAGCCTTCAGTGTCCACTGAAGCTTGCCGTCCGTTCCAGTCTTGCAGGTGTAGATCTGTGATCCAGTAGCACTTACCTGGAGAACAACTTCCTGCCCGGCTGGTGCTTTGATCTTGTCCGGGACGGTGGGAGGCGCGATGCTTTGTCCGCTCGCGGAAGCGCTCATTCCGATCAAAAGAACGATGGGCAGCAATCTGGTAATCATGGGGCAGAAGTTTACACCACAAACCAGTTAACCAGGCCAAGAGCAAACCGCTGCATGATCATCGGCGGCTCTCAACCCGGAAATCTTCGGCCGCTCAAGCGCCTATTTGCGTCGCCGTGCCCATTCGCAAGCGCGCCTGAGTGCATCTTCCAGCGCGAATGCGCGGCTATGGCGCCGCGATCTGGAAACGCAACACGGACTCGGCGATGCGATATTGATATTTGGAGGCCGCAAATTGAATCTGGGCTTCCGTCTGTTGTAGTTGGGCCTGGCTCAACTCGACGATCGAACTCAGCCCCAGGTTATAACGCGTCTGCGACAAGTCGAGCGCGAGATTGGTTTGGTCGACGAATTGTTGCGATACCCCGATGCGGTTGTAAGCCGTGATGGCGCTCAGCCAACTGGTGCGGACATCGTTGGCGATACGATCCTTCAGGTCGCGCAGCTGCTGGTTGGCCGCTTGCGCACGTAGCCCGGCTTCGCGGGAACGCGCCGGGTAGAGAAAACCGTTAAAGATAGGAACACTAACGTTGACTCCTATTGCGCCATACCAGGTGGTGAAGGGACTGACTCCTGCGATGGTGTTGCTGAAGGGAGTGCGGCCCACGACGCCCAACGCCTCAACATCGGGGAACAGCAGGTCACGCTCGGCTTTCTGAAAGTGCTGCGCTGCCTGGTACTGGTACCTCTGCGAAGCAATTTCCGGGCGATTACTGAAGGCTTGATCTTCCAGTTGACTGACTGCATCCGGCGGAGGCTTCAACTCCTTCTCAGTGTCAACCGGCTCGAAGGGCTGCTGCGAGGTGTAGCCCAGAACCTGTGAGAGGCTTGACAACGAAGCCTGGTAATTGTTCTGTGCGTCCAGTAGAAGCAGCTTGGCCTGGGCCAGGTTCGCGTTTGCGAAACTGACGTCGAGTTGCGAGCGCAATTTGTTCTGGAAGAGAGTTGTGATTTGATCGGACACGAGCTGCCGCGCGCTGACCGTCTGCTGTGCCACCTGAAGCAATGCCAGGTTCTGAAGCGAATTATAAAAAGCTTCGTCCACTGCGAGTTTAATCTGGTCAACGGTCGCCAAAGCGTTCATGTCGGCAGCCTTGGCACGCAGCGCAGCAGTCGCAACCAGGTTATTGGTGCGTCCGAAGTCAGTAATCATCTGTGACAGCGTGAGACCGCCGGCGGCGCGTTCATACACAATCGGATTATTCAGATTGCCGGCCGCAATTCGCGAACCTTCTTTCGGCTCAACTGCCGTCAAGTCACCGGAAATTGTCGGGTAGTAGGCAGCTCGTTGCTGGCGAGTCACCTGATTGGAAGCCAGAAAGAGGAGGTGATAGAGCGAAATCTGCGGATTGTTCTTGAGAGCCAGAGCTTCGGCATCTTGCAGCGTCAAGCGCTGTTTTGCTCCCGCCGTGGGCAGTTGCGCCTGCGGTTGCGCTGTCGGCGTTTGTGATTGCGTCGTCGCGGGAGCAGTCACCGACTGAGTCGGTGCAGCAGGCGCTGTTGCGGGCGCCGACGACAGCGACGAGCTCTGGGCGGCCAGCGAAAGCGCGCTCAACGAATATACAGTCACAAGCTGGAGGATCTTGCGTCTCAAGCTTGCACCTCCTGTCTGGGTTGCTGCTCTTCTTTGCGGTGAATCACGAGATACGCCGCCGGCACCAAAAACACGGTGACTACAACTGAAACAGTCAGGCCGCCAATGATGGCGCGTGCCAAGGGAGCGTACTGTTCGCTCCCGGCTTCCAAGGCGAGTGCCATCGGAATCAGGCCGAGAATGGTGGCCAGCGAGGTCATCAGAATCGGACGCAGCCTGACCCGGCATGCCAGAGCAACAGCTTCGCGAATCGGCATCCCTTCCCTGCGATAGTTGCGGGTGACGTCAACAATCAGGATGCTGTTGGATACCACGATTCCGGTCATCATGATCAGCCCCATGAGCGACATCACGTTCAACGTCGTGTGCGTAATCAGCAGAAACAAGATGACGCCGGTGATGCCGGACGGAATTGCCAGCAGAATAATGAACGGGTCAATGAACGACGCGAACTGCGCCATCAGCACCAGGTAGACCAGAACGATAGCCAGCAACAGTCCGACGCCAAAACTCAAGAACGACTGGTGCATCGAAACCACCGACCCGCGAACCGCAATGCGGATGTTCGCCGGAAGCTTGGTGTCTTTGATGATTTTGTCGACTTCACTAGACAATCCGCCCAAGTCCTCGCCTCTCGGCGATACATATACATCGATTACCCGGAAGAGTTGATAGTGATCGACCTCGGTCGGCGTGTTGATCATCTTGATGTCGGCAACGTTCTCCAGCATGGTGGGATTAGCGTTATCCGGCGCATGCAGCGGGATCTGCTTGAAATCCTCCATGGTCATGGAGCCAATCTGCTGATTGGTGTATTGAACAGTGAGGAAGTAGTTGTTTCCGTTGTGTGGATCGACCCAGTAACTTGGGGCAATCATGCCGTTCGAGGTCAACGCAGTCACCACATTGTCCACCACGTCACTGGCGGTCAATCCCAGTCGCGCGGCCATCTCACGGCGCACATTCAGTTGCAGCCCCGGATAATCGAGATCCTGTGGGATCAGTACATCGCTGACATCGCGCTTGGAGCGCAGTTTCCGCGCAAGCTCGCTGGCAACGGCATAAGCCTCATGCTGATTGTTTCCGCTTACCTGGATGTCGATAGGCGCCGGCATGCCCTGGTTGACCACCGAATCCACCAGACCACCGGTGAGAAAGTAGGTGGACACCTGCGGAAGATCGGAAGCCAGCTTCTGCCGCACTTTGTCCATATAGGCGAAGGTGCTCAGCTTATGATCCTTTTGCAAACTCACTTGCACGAAAGCCGTGTGCTGGCCGGAATTGCTGGTGTAAATGGAGGAAAGATCCGGTGTCAGGCCGATGTTGGAGACGATCATCTGCAAATCGTCTTTGCCGACCACCGAACGAATGTCGTCTTCCACCCGCGCAACATACTGGTTTGTCATCTCCAGCCGCGACCCGGTAGGCGCCTTCACATTGATCACGAACTGCCCAGGGTCAGTCCGCGGAAAGAAAGCGACGCCCAGCAGGGGATAGAGGGCAAGGCTCACTACGAAGGTCGCCATAATAATCAGTATCGTGGCGATTGGTCGTGCGAGAGCTTTGTCAACGGCGCGATCGTAGCTCAGCAGTAGCCGGTCATATCTTTGATTGAAGGCGGATACGAAACGTCCGAACACCGATTTCGAGTGATGTCCACCTTCGCCATGCGCCGTCTTGATAAATCGGGCACAGAATAGCGGCACCAGCGTCATAGCCACGAGGTATGAGGCCGCCAAAGCCAGCACCACTCCCAGCGCTAATGCGATGAACAGATATCGGCTGACGCCGTACAGAAACACCACCGGGAAAAACACAATCGCCGTGGTAAATGTCGCCGCCAGCACTGCGAGCTGGACTTCCTGTCCGCCGCGCTCGGCCGCGGTCACAGCATCTTCCCCGTTCTCCAAATGTCGAAAGATATTTTCCAGCACTACGACCGAGTTATCGATGAGCCTGGAAAGCACCAGAGCAAGGCCTCCCAGGACCATCGTGTTAATCGTGCTGCCCGTCGCATTCAACAGCAGGAACGCCGCCAGGCAAGAGATCGGAATCGACAGCAGCACGGAGATTGTGCCGCGCACTGATCCCAGGAAAATCAGGATCATCACCGCGGTCAGCACCAATCCGATGCCGCCTTCACGCAGCACGTTCGCCACGGCGGTCTTCACGTATTGCGATTGATCGAAGACCACGGTCGCCACCAGCGATTTAGGAACATCGAGCAAATTCTTGATGCGATCGCGTACCCCATTAACGATTTGGATGGTGTTGCTATTGCCACCCTGCTTCAGGATCGGCAGGTACACCGACTTTTGTCCATCAACGCGAACGATGTTGTACTGAATCGCGGAAGAATCCTCGGCGTGCCCAACATCGCCGAAACGAAGCACGCTGTTGCCGATGGCTTTCAGCGGCACATCATTCATCTCTGCCGTGTTGGGCAGCTGGCTATTGCTGTAGATGTTGTAGTCACGCGGCCCGATACGCACGTCACCGGCGGGAAGAATCTTGTTGGCATCATTAACGATGTGCACCACATCCATGGGACTCATCTGGGCGGCTTCCAGCTTGACTGGATCGATGTAGAACTGAATCTGGCGATACTTTCCGCCGAACGGCTGCGGAACGGATGCGCCTGGCACATTCGCGATCTGGTTGCGAACCGTGAACTGTCCTTCGTCGTGTAGTCGAGTTTCGTTAAGATCACGCCCCTTCAATGTCACCAGGCACACCGGCAGACTGGAAGCATCGAACTTCAGCACCACGGGCGGAAGGGTTCCTTGCGGCAGTCGCCGCAGGTCGGCCATGGCCAGGTTAGCGATCTCACTCACCGCAGCATCGGGATCGGTTCCAGCCTGGAAGTACACACGGATCAGGCTCACGCCAGTCAGCGATCGTGATTCAATGTGGTCAATATTGCTGCCCAGGGTGAAGAAACGCTCAAAGGTGTCGGTGATGTCGGCTTCGATCTGCTGCGGCGGCATGCCACTGTAGAAGGTGGCCACCACCACCACCGGAATCTGAATCTGCGGGAACAGATCGACGGGCATCCGAGCTACGGTGGTAACGCCCACCACTACGATCGCCAGGCACAACATCAGGATGAAGAACGGATATTTAATCGCAAAACTAGACATAGAACTTCCTATCTGGACAACGAGACACGCCGCGTTCGCCCGGCTCGAGCAACGACCAACACCTTGCCCTGTGACGACTCATGCCTGCCCCTCCCCGGAAGTTTCTTCCTGCTTGCGGTGCATGAGGTAATAAGCCGAGGGCACCAGGAAAAGCGTCACGATGAACGACAGCATCAATCCTCCAATGATGGCCCGGGCCAACGGCGCGTATTGTTCACTGCCCGCTTCCAGGGCCAGGGCCAAAGGAATCAATCCCAACAGCGTGGCGAAAGTGGTCATCATGATTGGACGCAGGCGCACGTGGCAGGCATTCTTGATGGCTTCCTGGAGTCCTTGTCCCCGGCGCCGCAACTCGCGGGTAAATTCCACGATGAGAATGGAGTCGGATACCACGATGCCGATCATCATCATCACCCCCATCAGCGACATGATGTTGATGGTGGTGTGGGTCATGAGCAGGAAAAGGATGACTCCGGTAAATCCGGGTGGGACGGCGAGCAGGATGATAAAAGGATCGCTAAAGGAAGCGAACTGCGCCATCAGAATCAGGTAAACCAGGACCACCGAAAGCGAGAGCCCGATAGCGAAGCTCCGGAATGACTGGTTCATAGAAACCACCGATCCTCTAAGCTCCACACGGGTATTAGGGGGTAACGGCGTGTCTTTGATGACATGCTGAACTTTCTTCAGCAGAGTTCCCAGGTCCTCACCCCTGGGCGAAACGTAAACATCAATGATGCGGAACAATTGGTAGTGGTCGACCTCAGTGGGCGTGTTGATCATCTTTATGTCGGCAAGATTTTCCAGCATGGTGGGATTGCGGTTGTTCTTCGCATGCAGCGGTATCTGCTTGAAGTCTTCCATGGTCATGTCGGCAATCTGCTGCGGGGTGTACTGTACGGTCAAGAAATAGTTGTTGCCGCTGTGCGGATCGATCCAGTAGCCCGGAGCAATCATGCCGTTGGAAGTGAGGGCGGTGATGACGTTCTCCACCACGCCGCTAGCGGTGAGCCCCATACGCGCCGCCATCTCACGATTTACATTGAGTTGAATGCCGGGATAATCCAGGTCCTGCGGAATCAGCACATCACTGACGTCGCTCAAACTGCGAAGTTTCCGCGCCATCTGGCTGGCCACCTCGTAGGCAGAGTGCTGGTTGTTGCCCGTGACCTGAATGTCGATCGGAGCCGGCATCCCCTGATTCACGATGGAGTCCACCAGGCCACCAGTCTGAAAGAACGTGGAAACTTCCGGCAGGTCGGAAGAGAGCTTGCGGCGGACGCGATCGATGTAATCGAAGGTGCTGACTTTGTGGTCTTCTTTCAACTGCACCTGCACAAACGCCGTGTGCATGGCGGAATTGGTGGTATAGATTGCGGAGAGATCGGCATTCACTCCGATGTTGGAGACGATCATGCCCAAATCATCTTTGCCGATCACCTGCCGGATATCGTCTTCCACGCGAGCGATGTAGTCGTTGGTCAGCTCGATGCGCGTTCCGCTCGGCGCTTTGACGTTAATGACGAACTGCCCGGGATCCGTGCGCGGGAAAAACGCGACACCCAGAAGCGGCGATAGCGCGAGGCTGAGCACAAAAGCCCCCATGATGACGGCGACCGTCATCTTCGGGTGCTTCAATGCCGTTTCGATCGACTCGTCGTATTTTCTCAGGACGTAGTCATAGCCCCGGTTGAAGGGCGCCAGCAGACGCTCTAAGAATCCGCCTTCCCGATCGCCATGGGCTTCATCGCCGTGCTCCGACCGGATGAATTTGGAGCAGAACAGCGGAACCACCGACATGGCCACCAGGTAGGACGCAGCTAACGCCAGTACTACGCCGAGGGCAAGTGCAGTGAACAGGTACATGCTGACGCCGGAGAGAAAAACCACCGGGAAGAACACGATCGCAGTGGTGACGGTGGCGGCCAGCACCGCCAAGGCGACTTCGCGACCACCTTCTTCTGCTGCCGTGGCGGCATCTTCCCCGAGTTCGAGATGACGAAATATGTTCTCTAACACTACGACCGAGTTGTCGATCAGGCGTGAGAGAACCAGCGCCAATCCACCCAAGACGATAGTGTTGATGGTGCTGCCCAGGGCATTCAACAACAGAAATGCCGCCAAACAAGAGATCGGAATCGACAATAGGACGGAAATGGTTCCCCGTAACGACCCCAGAAACACCAGGATCATCACCGCTGTCAGGAACAGCCCAATGCCGCCCTCGCGCAGTACATTGGCAATCGCCAGCTTCACATATTGCGACTGGTCGAACACCACGTTGGCGATCAGACTTTTGGGGGTGTCGCGAAGATTCTTAACTCGGTCGCGCACGCCGTCCACAATCTCGATGGTGTTGCTGTTGCCACCCTGCTTCAGGATCGGCAGGTATACGGATTTCTGCCCATCCACGCGGACCACGTTGTACTGAATGGCAGAAGCATCTTCGGCGTGTCCAATGTCGCCGAAACGCAGCACCCGGTTTCCCGTTGCCTTCAGCGGAACATCGTTCATCTCCGCTACCGATGGCAGCTGACTATTGCTGTAAATGTTGTAATCGCGCGGTCCCACCCGAAGATCGCCGGCAGGCAGGATGGTGTTCGCCCGGTTTACCGATTGCACCACATCCATCGGACTCAGCTGCGTGGCCTGAAGCTTGACCGGATCGATGTAAAACTGAATCTGCCGATACTTTCCACCATAAGGCTGAGGCACGGACGCTCCCGGAACATTCGCGATCTGGTTGCGCACGTTGAACTGGCCCTGATCGTGAAGTTCAGTTTCCGTGAGCCCTTTGCCCTTCAATGTCACCAGGCAGACCGGCATGCTGGAGGCGTCGAATTTCAGCACTACCGGCGGCAGTGTGCCTTGCGGCAATCTCCGCAAGTCTGCCATGGCCAGGTTAGCAATTTCGCTGACGGCGGCGTCCGGATCAGTTCCGGGCTGGAAGTAAACTTTGATTAGGCTCACGCCGGTGAGGGATCGCGACTCGATATGATCGATGTTGCTGCCCAGGGTGAAGAACCGCTCGAACGTATCGGTGATGTCGCCTTCAATCTGCTGCGGCGGCATGCCGCTGTAGAAGGTCGCAACCACAACCACCGGAATCTTGATCTCTGGAAACAGATCGACGGGCATGCGAGCCACCGTGGTCACGCCCACCACCACGATGATCAGACAGAGCATCAGAATAAAAAACGGATGCTTGATGGCAAAGCTGGACATCGACCGTTACTCCGTGCCCGACGTACGGGTAAACGACGATTCCCTTGGCTTGACCAATTCTCCTGGCTGATAATTGCCCTGGTTCCCCACAATCACTTGCTCACCCTCGTTGAGGCCCCCGAGGATTTCAACGTTATTGGAACTCTCCACGCCGACCTGCACCTCACGCAACTGCACCCGGTTTTGTGCGTCGACCACCAGCACC
The DNA here is from genome assembly GCA_963769235.1 of uncultured Acidobacteriaceae bacterium. GTDB lineage: Bacteria > Acidobacteriota > Terriglobia > Terriglobales > Acidobacteriaceae > Bog-257. The sequence continues at coordinate 11,113 of CAVYKW010000005.1, forward strand.
GTGGTTTTGTTCTCCCCCCGCTGGATTGCTTCGATTGGAACGGTAAGAGCGTTGGGCCGGCTATTGGCACTGAGCGTTACTTCCGCGTACATTCCCGCATCGAGGTGGTAGTTGGGATTCGGAACATCAATCTCAACCTGCATGGTGCGCGTCGAGGTATCAAGAGAATCGGTGAAGCGGGCAACTTTGCCGGTGAAGTGCTCACCGGTTGCTTGTACGTGCACGTCGGCAGAGTCGCCGATTTTTACCTTCGCCGCCAGCGATTCAGGCACCGGAATCCGCAGCCGTAGGACGTCCACCTGAGCGATGGTAACGACCGGCAAACCGCTGGTGTTGGAGGTACCAGCCTGGACCAGCGCTCCGGTATCGGAGAAGCGCCAGGTAACCACCCCATCGTAGGGAGCTGTGATCCGGGCGTAGTCGCTCAATGCGGAATAGTGTTGCTGGTTGGCGCGGGCTACTTCCAGTTGCTGACGAGCCGCCCCTAATGCAGATTTCGCGGCATCCACCTGGGCCTGGGAAGCTCGATCTTTGGCAGTCGCGTCGTCCAATTCCTGTTGCGCGATCAACCCGGGTCGCGCTTTGTCGGTATTGACTAATCTTTCGGCGTTGGCATGCAGGGCAACATTGTCAGCCTCGGCTCGCGATACTTCACTTTGCGAGCGCTGGATCTCCTCTTCCGCGTGGTGCACAGCCGCCTTAGCCTCATCCACCTGAGCCACGAGCTCGGGGATCTCCAGGACTGCCAGCACTTCTCCGCGGTGAACGTGATCGCCAATATCAACGTTGATGTTGCGGATGTAGCCCGCGACCTTGGCGTGCAACTCAACATTCTGATAGGGGATAAACTGCCCAGCTATCGAGAGCGACGTAGCAATGGTCTCTCGCTTAACCGGAGCGACCGCAACGTAGACGACATGTTCGCTCTCGGCGCTGGCATCAACCGAACCCTTTGGCGAGCCAGCGCGCGCCCGTCTTACCACAATGCCGGCGATCACCAGACACAACGCGACCACCCCTAACACAAGAATCTTGTGCTGACGGTGCACTTGCATGAAGCTCCTCATTTCGTTGAGTGACACGGTACGGCTACCGCATATTCAGCCCAACGTGAACTATTTGGTCAGAACGACCAAAATCCAGACAACCAAGCTGACCGAGGAACCCTTACTGCTTTACAGGAGGAGGCCGTAGAAAGTGATGCAGGTAGAGTAGGGAGATGTTTCTTGGAAGAGGGGTGATACTTATTCTTTGAATCCGGGGTTCGCGATGCAGGAACAGCGCGAAGAAGCTGAGAATCGTCATCCAGAACAGAATGGCAGCGTTGGTGTCAACTGGCTGCACTTCCATCTTTTGGCCGCTCAGCCACAATTTCGAAGCAGTTGAAGGGGTAACTTTGGCTGGTGCGCCTCCGTTATATACCGCAGTTTTCGCTCGGAGGGCGAAGAAAAAGACGAGCGCGCACAGTGTCACCAAAAGCGCGCGTCGTAGTGCCCTGTCTCGCAAAATCTGATAGCCCTCAGCCAATGACAACCCCGACTACACAATAATATACGTAGAAACCCAGAATCGGTTAGCGAGTTGTATGACACCCGAAATGAACCGTCTCGTAATCTGCTTCCGTTTACCCTTCGGCCAGGGCTATTTCGAACTCATGCAGCGGTAACCGCTTCTCCCGCAATGTGTGCGACACGAAATGGGTTGCCAATTACCGCCGCCCCAAAGTAAGCCGATTCCCAAATCGGGAGGCACTCAAAGATGGTTTCGTTCCAGCCGGTTCCAATGCCTCGCCGTCGCCTTACGATGGAAGGTTAGCACTCAGCAGTTTGCGGAGCGGCCCGCCCACCGCCTGTAGCAATTCCCGGCTACGACAATTTGCTTGATACGAGGTTCCTGATGCGAAAACTTCCGGCCGTTGAACAGGCTCGGGCAATCATGTTGGAAGGTACCGAATGGGGTGTGTGGAAGTGGCTGACGGAGAAGAAGCGAGTCCGCGAGCTCGCCGACAAAGCGCGCGCGGCCCTCGACGATGCCGAGATGAAAACCAAGTTGAAGTGGAGTGACGACCTCAAAATCGCCTATAACTCCCTTGTCACTGAAAACAGTACCGCGAAACGCACCCGCAGCAACCCTGCCTCAAAGTCGAAAGACAACAAGCCCGCGGCAACGCCCAAGATCGACCCCAAGACTCTGGCAGCCGTTCAGCGCATCCAGGAAGCTGACGATAACGCCTACCATGCACACGAAGACGCGGAAGAAGCCTTTGCCGAAGCTGAGAAAAAGATGAGCACCAGCATAGCTAGCGACGCTGCGCGCAAGGCGTTGGAAGCGTACGATCTGCACGAATCCGCTATCCGCAAAGCTGAAGCCCTGGCGCGTTAACAGCAGTAACCGACGCGGTCGCCAGAGGCGGACGGGTGCCCGAGTTCTCCAGTCTCAAAACCGTCGGAACTTTCCCGCCTATCCCTGCGTACCTTCGATTGCCAACAGATTTCATCCTGCCGCGGACGGCGCGGGCGGAGAAGGAGCACATGATGGACGGAAACTTTGTCGGATTCGCAGCTGTTGTAATGGTCTTCGCCATACCGCTGGCGGCGATCTATGCCTTTTACCGCGTGCGCCGCTTGCGCACCGAAGAACGCCTGGCGGCGATCGCCCGGGGCGTAGCTGTGCCGATGCAGCCGGAATTGCCGGAAGCCGCGCGGTCGCGTCGCGCCGGAATTCTGCTGACCAGCGGAGCTATCGGCTACACCGCGGCCTTTGCTCTGATCGCACGAGTCGAGCCCGACGCCATGATTGCCGCAGCGTTCGGCATCATTCCGCTTGCCGTAGGAATTGGCTTCTTCCTCGATTCCACTCTGATTCGCCGCGACCTGCGCGCGTAAAGAAAAGCCCCACTCAGCCGGCTAGGCTTGAGTGGGGCAACGTTGTTGTGGTCTCAACTGCCACGCCGTCGCCCAAGACAGCGGAGACCGTGAAAATCTAGTTTCCCTGAACCCTAAGCCCTGACCGTAAACTTAGTCGTAATATTCCAGGCCCAGGTGCGTGATCATGTCCTCGCCCTTGAGGTGACGCAGCGTGTTCTTCAGCTTCATCGACTGGATGAACAGGTCGTGTTCCGGGTAAAGCCCTTCGGCCGTCATCGGCGACTTGAAGTAGAAGCTCAGCCACTCCTGAATGCCGATGCCGCGCAGCGCCGCCGACCGCTTTGCCAAGTCGAGGAACAGCACCACGTCGAGCACGATCGGTGCCGCCAGAATCGAGTCGCGGCAGAGGAAATCGACCTTTATCTGCATCGGATAACCGAGCCAGCCGAAGATGTCGATGTTGTCCCAACCCTCTTTGTTATCACCACGGGGCGGATAATAGTTGATGCGAACCTTGTGGAAGATGTTGCCGTATAGCTCGGGGTACAGTTCAGGCTGAAGGATGTGCTCCAGCACCGACAGCTTCGACTCTTCCTTGGTCTTAAACGACCCAGGATCGTCGAGCACTTCGCCGTCACGATTGCCTAAAATGTTGGTCGAGAACCAGCCGTTCAACCCGAGCATGCGCGCCTTAAAGCCAGGCGCCAGAATCGTCTTGATGAGCGTCTGGCCAGTCTTGTAGTCCTTGCCGCAGATCGGCGCTTCCATCTGCTTCGACAGCGCGTGCATGGCTGGAACATCGACCGTAAGGTTCGGCGCGCCGTTGGCGAACGGCACACCTTCTTTCAGCGCGGCGTAGGCATATACCATGGAAGGCGCAATGTTCTCGTCGTTGGCGTGCATCGCCTTCTCGAGAGCTTCAATGGACTTGTGCGCCGGACCCGCTTCGATAAACGTTTCCGTCGAGCCGCACCAGATCATCACCAGGCGATCGGCGCCGCTTGTCTTCTTGAAGTCATGAATGTCTTCGCGCACTTGCTCGGCCAGCTCCATCTTGTTCTTGCCCTTTTTCACATTGGGGCCGTCGAGCTTCTTCACGTAGTTCTTGTCGAAGACCGCCTTACGCGGCTTGATAGAGGAGAGGAACGGTTTGACCTGCTCCAGTAGCGAGCGGTCGAGCACGCCCGCTTTGCCGGCAGCGGCGTACATATCGTCCTCAAAAATGTCCCATCCGGTGAACACCAAATCATCAAGCCCGGCCAGCGGCATGAACTCGTTAATCTTGGGCGAGCGTCCCTCAGTGCGTTTGCCAAGGCGGATGGTGCCCATCTGGGTCAACGATCCGATAGGCTTGGAAATGCCTTTGCGTACGGCTTCGACGCCAGCGACAAACGTGGTCGCGACTGCGCCCATGCCGGGGATCATGATTCCCAGTTTTCCCTTCGCCGGCGCGATCTCTCCTGCTCCGGTCTTGCTCTTTTCTGTAGGCATCAGTATCAGTCCGTTCAAAAGGAGTATGTAAACTCTTAATGATCTCGCATAGAACGGCAGCTCGGCAATTTCCGGGGCGCGAATGGTGCGCTTTGGGCCCTGTTCGGCGATATGCGGGATTTGTTGGGAGGACCTCGAAATGCAGAAAATCGCGGTTGTCACCGGCAGTTCGAGCGGCATCGGTCTGTTGACCGCGCTTGAACTCGCGCAGAACGGATATCGCGTGGTGACTACCATGCGTGATCTGGGGCGCAGCGGCCGGCTGGAAGGAGCGGCACAGAAAGCCGGAGTGCGCGAACGCCTGGACCTGCGACGTCTCGACATCACCGAGATGGATTCCCTGCCAGCGGCGGTCGACGCCATCGTCCGTGATCACGGGCGCATCGACTTGCTGGTGAACAACGCCGGCTTCAGCACCGCCGGCTTCGTCGAAGACACGCAGCTGCATGAGCTGCGTCATCAGATGGAAACCAACTTCTTCGGCAACGTCGCTATGACCAAAGCCGTCCTGCCCACCATGCGCAAGCAGCGCTCCGGCCACATCGTCCAGATCACCTCGGTCGGCGGACGAGCCCCGGCGCCGATGCTGAGCAGCTACTCCGCGTCGAAGTTTGCCCTGGAAGGCTGGAGCGAGGCCCTGCGGATCGAAGTGCACTCGCTGGGAATTCGCGTGGTGCTGGTCGAACCCGGCGCTTATGACACCGATATCTGGGAGCGCAACCTGGTCATCGGCAAGCAGGCGCTCGATCCTAGCTCGCCCAACAAAGAGCGCAGCCAGCGTTTCGCTGAGTTTGTGAAGACGCGTGCTCCCAAGCGGCGCGATGCGCGCGAGGTGGCTAGGTTGATTGTGCACGTGGCTAATGACCCGAATCCCAAGCTGCGTTACCTGGTTGGACCCGATGCCAGGATGCAGATATGGTTTCGACGGCTGACGCCGTGGCGACAGTACGAGCGCCTCATGGCGAAGGCGACGAGGATCGACTGAACAGAGGCAGGGATCAGAGATTAAGGACTTGAGACTGCGCTTGGATCAGTGCAATGAATGTTGGCGGTCTGTAGGTTATGGTGTTCAGATACAAACGCGCTTCAGTCCCCTTCTAGTTCCAAAGACCTAGTCCCTGATCCCTTGAATTTTCGCTCATCATGAACGCTCTCGACCTCGCGATCGTCGCAGTCTACCTGCTGAGCATCACGCTCTTTGGCCTGCGCTTTCGCAAGCGACAGCGGTCGCTACGCGACTACTTTCTGGCCGACCGCAACATTCCGTGGTGGGCCATCGCGTTATCCATCGTCGCTGCCGAGACCAGCACATTAACCATCATCAGCGTGCCCGGCCTTGCTTATGACACCGACTTCGCCTTCCTACAACTCATCTTCGGATACCTGCTGGGCCGTGTCATCATCATCTACCTGCTTTTGCCGCACTATTTTCGCGGCGAGCTCTTCACTGCCTATCAGCTTATCGATCGCCGCTTCGGCCCGCGACTGCGCTCCCTGACCGCCGGATTGTTTCTCATAACTCGGGCTGCCGCTGAGGGGGTTCGCGTTTTTGCCGTCGCTATTGTGATTGGCATTGCGCTGGCGCCGATACTCGGCAATCGAGGCGAATTCCAGCGCGATCTGATCTCCATCGCCATCGTCACTGCGCTGACGCTGTTCTACACCTTCGAAGGCGGTATGGCAGCCGTGATCTGGACCGACGTGGTGCAGCTGGCCATCTACGTCGGCGGCACGCTGGTCGCGCTTGTCACCGTCACCCACCTGGTGCCCGGAGGCTGGAGCACGATCCACACCATGGCTTCCGAAGCGCACAAGTTTCGCGTCTTCTACTTCGCTCCGGATTTCTATCGGACCTACACGTTTTGGTCGGGCGTAATCGGTGGCGCCTTCATAACCACCGCCAGTCATGGCACCGATCAGCTCATCGTGCAGCGATTGCTGGCGGCCAAGAATGAAGCTCAGTCGAAGCTGGCCCTGCTGAGCAGCGGTGTCGTCGTGCTGTTTCAGTTCTGGCTCTTCCTGCTGATCGGCGCGATGCTGTGGGTGTTCTACCGCCTCACTCCGCCAATGGCTACGTTCGATCGCACCGACCGCATCTTTCCTACCTTTATCGTCGGTCACATGCCACACGGCGTGTCCGGCATTCTCATAGCCGCGATTCTCGCGGCCGCCATGTCGAACCTGAGCGCCGCGCTCAACTCTCTCTCCTCCACAACCATGGTTGATTTCTATTTACGCTGGAAGCCTGAGACTAGCGACAGCCGCCGCCTGCTGCTATCGCGCGTCACAACTGTCGGCTGGGGATGTCTGCTGTTTCTCCTGGCGATCGTCTCGCGCCACGGAGGCAGAGTCATCGAACTCGGCCTGAGCATTGCGACAGTAGCCTATGGCGCGCTCCTGGGCGTTTTCCTTTTGGGCGTTCTCACCCGGAAGGCGAACGAGACTGGCAGCATGATCGGGATGGCCGCAGGTTTCTGCTCGAACGTCTACATCTGGCAGGGCAGCTCGATTCTAGGCTGGTTCGAACACGCGACCGGCACGCATCTCAGTACGCTTGCGCTTTCCCGGCCAATTCCCTTCCCCTGGTACGTGCCCATCGGTAGCATCATCACTTTCGCGGTCGGTTATAGTTGCAGTCTGTTGCTTCGAACGCGACATGACAGCGCCCACCACCTCAGCTAGGCAAACGCAGCGGCCCGCGCTTTCGCGCGACCTGGGCATCAGCCATGCCAGCGCCATCGTGGTTGGCACCATCATTGGCAGCGGCATCTTTCTGGTGCCCGCCGAAATGATGCAGGCCGTCGGCTCGGCTCGACTGGTGTATCTGGCGTGGATCGTGGGCGGCGCGCTGTCGCTGGCAGGGGCCATCACTTTCGCCGAATTGGGAGCGATGAAGCCGCAAGCGGGCGGCGAGTACGTTTACATTCGCGACGCCTACGGACCGCTACCCGGCTTCCTCTACGCCTGGACGTGGTTTGCCATCGCGAAGCCTGCGTCTGTCGCAACCCTCACTATCGGCCTGGTGCGGATCCTGGGAACGTTTCCTTCGTTGGCCTTCTTCAACAACGTTGCGGTGCACGTGCCGTTCGCCGTCAATTACGGACAACTGGTCGCGATCGGTGCCGCTGGCCTTATCACGGCGCTGAATTACATCGGCATCAAACGCGCCGGCGACTTTCAGGTGACATTCACCATCTTGAAGATCGCCATCATCATTGCGGTGTCGCTGCTAGCGTTCACCGCTTCCAGCGGGACATGGCGCAATTTCGCAACCTCATTTGCCGGTGCGACCGGCGGCTTCGCCGGATTCATGGCCGCGCTTGTCGCTGCACTGTGGGCGTACGACGGATGGAACGATCTCAACATGGTGAGTGGCGAGATTCGCAATCCGGAGCGCGTTATTCCGATCGCGTTGATTGCGGGGGTTGGTATCGTTGCCGCGCTTTATATGTTGACCAACGCCGCGGTGCAGTATGTTCTTCCCGCCGCAGCCGTGGCGGCCTCGCCGCGTCCGGCCTCAGAAGCGACGGCGGTAGCGGTGGGCGCCTGGGGAGCGGCCATCGTTTCTGCCGGAATGGCGCTGTCCATCCTGGTCTCGCTCAACGGCACCATCATGAGCGGCGCGCGCGTGCCATTCGCTATGGCGCGCGACGGCTACTTCTTCAAGGCAATGGCCGAGGTGCATCCTCGGTTTCATACGCCATCCATTGCGCTGATCGCGCAGTTCGTATTGTCGGTGGTGCTGCTGCTGTTTGCCGGTAGCTTCCGCCAACTCTTCTCGCTGGCCATCTTTTCGGAGTGGCTGTTCTACATGATCTCGGCCAGCACCGTGTTTGCCCTGCGCCGGAAAGAGCCGGATACGCCCCGCCCCTATCGCACCTGGGGATATCCCATCGTCCCCGCATTGTTCGTCATCGCCGCGGCGGTGCTGCTGTGCTACACGTTCACGCAGAACATCCGTAACTCGGCGTGGGGATTGCTGGTGATCGTGGCAGGCGTGCCGGTGTATGGATATTTCGCGAGGAAGAAAAGGCAGCTGAGAGCTGATAGCTGACGGTCGCTTCACCCGTTTGCAGCCTGCTGCTGCTTGATCTGCCGCGCCCGATCGTAAACCTTCAAATACTCCTTCGCCGAGTTGGTCCACGAATAGTCTTGCGCCATTCCGTTACGCATCAGCGCGTGCCAGGCGTTCGGATCGCCGCGATACAAGCCGACGGCTCCGCGCAAGGTCTCCAGCATGGCTTCGCCGCTGTACTCGCGGAACTTGAAGCCGGTTCCCCGGTTCGTGCGCGGATCGAACTGCTCGACCGTGTCATCCAGGCCGCCGGTGGCGCGCACCACAGGCACCGTCCCGTACTTCATGCTGTAAATCTGGTTCAGCCCGCAGGGCTCATAATGCGAAGGCATCAGGAACATGTCGCTGCCTGCCTCGATCTTGTGTGACAAGGCATTGTCATAGGCGATTTTGAGCGCGAACTTTTGCGGGTACTGCTTGTGCAGACGGCGAAACATTTCTTCGTATTCGCGATCGCCGCTCCCTAGAACGATCAGGATCAGGTCCTCCAGCGCGAGCCGATCCGCCACTTGCTGAATGAGGTCGAAGCCCTTTTGCGAGGCGAAGCGCGACACGATTCCGACGATAGGCAGCTGTGTATCCTGCGCCAGCCCGAATTCCTTCAGCAAGTCAGCTTTGCACTTGTTTTTGCCGCTGAGATCCTGAGCCGTGTAGCGCGCCGCGATGTGCGGGTCGGTCTCTGGATTCCAGGTCACATAATCCACCGCATTCAGAATGCCGGCAATCGTGTTGCCGCGGGCGCGCAGCACGCCTTCGAGTCCAAAGCCATACTCTGCTGTCTGGATTTCCTGACTGTACCTGCGGCTGACCGTGGTGATGAAGTCGGCCATCGAAATCGCGCCCTTGAGGAAATTCACCTTGCCGTAAAATTCCAGCTTCGACATGGTGAACAGGTCCCAGGGCAGCATGAGCAGCGGCAGGATCTCCGGCTGAAACAGTCCCTGATATCCCAGATTGTGAATGGTGAAGATGCAGGGCGTGGTGGCGAACGCGGGATCCTCGTCGTAGAGCGTCTTCAGGAGGATGGGAATGAGCGCTGTCTGCCAGTCGTGGCAGTGCAGAACATCCGGTGCGCCCAGGATCTTGGTGGCCTCGAGTACGGCGCGCGAGAACAACGCGAAACGTTCCGCGTTATCGTGATAGTCGCCCAGTGAGGTACCGTAGAGTCCGTCGCGATCGAAGTAGGCCGGATAGTCGATGAAATAGAATTGCACTCCGGAGCGCTTGCCGCCGTCGAGCACCGAGCAGAAACGGTAGCGGTCGTCGAAGGGCACCGTGATGCTGGGGATTACCACCCGCGGGTTCTCGAGCTTGGTCTGGCGATAGCGGGGAAGAAAGACCGTGACCTGATGTCCGAGATTGACCAGCGCCGGCGGCAACGCGCCAATGACATCCGCGAGGCCACCGGTCTTGGAAAACGGCACGCACTCGGATGCCGCGAAAGCGATATGCATGAATCCTCTTAGCGCCGGCTTCGAGTCCGGCGTGGTAACGTCGAGTTGATGAAGTTTGCAACGCTGAGGATGAGCGTACTGCTGGAACACTTGAGTCTAATTGCCAAGTTGAAAGAGGGTCAATGTGGCTAGAGCCGCGTCAAAGCAACCCGGCACAAAACGCAAGCCGAAACTTGGACAAAACTTTCTGATTGATGCCGGTGCAGCTCTGCGTATTGTCGAAGCGCTGGGCGACATTTCCAACCGCAGCGTGATCGAAATCGGCCCCGGACGCGGGGTTCTCACCGATTTGCTGATTCCTCGAGCGCGTCGCGTTATCGGCATTGAGCTCGACCGCGTTCTGGCGGCGCAGCTCCGGATGAAGTATGCGACCAAGCCGAATGTCGAGGTCCTTGAATCGGATTTCGTCACGGCAGAGTTCCCTTCCATCGTGGGACGCAGGCCCGGTCCGTTGCACGACTTGCGGCCAACCCTGCAGGAAACCGTCGACCTCGTGGGAAACATTCCCTACTACATCACCTCGGAAATCGTGCTGCGCATCCTGGAATTGCATGCCAACATCGAGCGCGCCGTGATCATGGTGCAGCGCGAGGTGGCTGACCGCATCTCCGCTGCGCCCGGCAGCCGCGACTACGGTCTGCTCTCGGCTACCGCGCAGTTGTTCGCGCGCGTCGACAAATTATTCACTTTGCCGCCGGGAGCATTTTCGCCACCCCCACAAGTGCACTCCAGCGTGGTGCGACTCACCATGGCGCCGCGTTTGGAAGAGTTACAGGTGGAGGAAGAGCCGTTCATCGCTTTCCTGAAACTCGCTTTCGCGCAAAAGCGCAAGACCCTGCTGAACAACCTTCGCGGAGCCTACGATGACGCAGCTATCCGGGCCGCGCTGAAATCAGCAGGCCTTCGTTCCGATGTGCGAGCCGAAGCCATGCCACTGGAGAAGACCGCAGCCGTGTTCCGCACTCTGCAATCGGCGTAACATCTAAGCGATCGGGTGAGACGGCCGGGTCTGGTCGAGGCAGTGGTTAGCGTCTTTTCCCCGCAGAGCGATACGGCCGGCGAAGGAGCGGACATGGCCAGCACAGTGCGAAAGCCGGCAGTCGCCGGACGCTTCTATCCAGGCAATGCGCAGCAGCTTCGCTCCGAAGTCGAGACGTTCACCGCCGCTCCGGCCAACGCAGCAGCGGAGCCGAAGATTCGCGCCACAGGATGCGTCGTTCCTCACGCCGGCTACATGTACTCGGGGCACGTAGCGGGCGCGGTATTCCGCCGCTTGGAGTTGCCGCGGCGCTTCGTCATTCTCTGTCCCAATCACACCGGCATGGGCGAACCCCTGGCCATCATGAGCGAGGGCGCGTGGAACACGCCGCTGGGAAATGTTCCGATCGATGAGGCGCTTGCCGCTGAGTTGAAAGCGCACATGCCGCTGTTGACGGAAGATTCAGTAGCCCACCGCGATGAACATGCGCTCGAAGTCGAACTCCCGTTTCTGCAAGTGCTGGCTCCCGGATTTCAGTTTGTGCCCATCACCGTCGGCACCAGCAACTTCGAAGCGCTGAGCGCCCTCGGTGTGGTGATCGGCAAGGCCCTGATGAATCGCAAAGCGGAAGTGATGATCGTCGCCTCAAGCGATATGAATCACTACGAAAACGACAGCGTAACCCGGGTGAAAGATCGTCGCGCCATCGATCAGCTGCTGGCGGTCGACCCCCGCGGCCTTTACGACGTGGTGCACGAGGGCAACATCAGCATGTGCGGCTATGGTCCAGCCGTTGTGATGCTGACCGCCGCGAAAAAGCTTGGCGCTACCAAAGCAGAGCTGATTCGCTACGCCACGTCGGGCGACGTGTCCGGCGAAAAGGACATGGTCGTGGGATACGCTGGCATTGCCGTGTACTGATCGACGAGCGCGCAAATAATAAGGGCGGCATCGCGCCGCCCTTCGTCATTCCTATCGAACCCGCTATTTATGCGCAGCAGCCGCGCTACTGCCAACAGAAGAGTGTGCACTGCTCGCACTCGGCATGATCGCAGGCGATGCCCCCACGGCTCTGCCCGCGCCTCCGTGAGGCCCGATCTCTTCCGCATCGGCAAACGCCACCCGGGGGGTTGGCGCTGCGAACACATGGGCCAGCGCTCCATGATGTGCGGCGCTGAAGGTGCTGTCAGCAGGCGAGGCGAACACGCTGTGATTGCTGGCCGTTCTTGCCGCACTCGCACCCGCGTATCCATGCAGAGCGTTGGCCCCAGTCTTATGTCCCGGAATCACGCTGCCAAACGTAGGAGGAATGCGGCCGCCGGGTATCGAAGCTTGCGTGGTCGCCGCTTTGCCGACTAATACGGTCGGGGCATTTGCAGCAGTCGACCTTGGCGGAGCGGCAGCTGTCCACCCTGCCGGAGCTTTCAAGACCTTCGGCGTAGCAGTGAAGTTGCTGGCGTACCACTGGTTGCCGTAGTGGCTGCCCGGAACCCAAGCCCATCCCGCGCCGTTGATAAACGCCCATGAGCCGTAGTGATATGGCAGCCATCCCCAGGGATACGACGATGCCCATGCATATCCCATGCCGGGGTAAGACAACCAGGCGCCGTTGCTGTACGGGTCCCAACTGGTCATCGCGCTGGCGAAGCCGTACGGCTGCCAGACATATCCGTAGCCATTCGCGTAGAAGAAGTCGCCGTAGTAGTTCAGGTCCTGAAGACCATAACCGCGACTAGGACCACCGTAGCCCTGATTGTCGGCGTAAGTCTTGCTGTAATCCTGGCGCTCCCGGTTCCAGTTATCGAAGCGCACGGCTTCCGTACCTTTAGCGATGGTGTAGCCAGCTGCATCGCTGGTGCCGAGGGTCAACGTTTCATTCTTCTTCACTGCGACGGGCTGCGGCTGATTCTCAAGCTGCACTTCGCCCTTCAACACCGCAACCTGCACACGGCCGGACGTTGCGTCGAGCCGCATCAGTGTGTCGTGACGGGCCACGAGTGTCGCGCCGTCGACGCTTACACGATAGATGTCATCGCCCTTCGCGGCCGCATCGAGATATACCAGGCCTTTGACCACGGTAATCTGATTCACCTTACTGCCGGCATCGTTCATCAGCAGCTGGGAAAATTTGACTTCGGAATTTTCGGTTAGCCGGAGCGCGCTCTGGTTCTCGAATTCCACCTCGGCCAGCCCGTCGCTGCCAGTAATCAGGCGAGTGCCTTCGACGATCGGGGCATTCAGGATGGCGCGCTCTAGGCCTTGACCGGCGCGGTCCATCTGAACCGTTCCCTCCACGGAACTGAGGCGGACGATCCTGACATGGGAGTCAGCAAAGGCTGCGACTGAAAGCGCTATCAAAACGGCGCTAATTGTCGAAAGTGCAAAGATCTGCCGTTTCATACGAGGGTACTCCTGGCCCGGGATGCCACAAACCGATCGGGGAGAAACATCGCGAGGCGCTTCGGCTGGCGAGCCTCGTGAGATCTCTCTGCTTGCGTCTATTAAACACCAGTTTCGAGTAAAGAATGCGAAAATCTGCCTGCCGGAGTTGTCAACATTTTGTGGACGCGCGCGGCCGCTCAACCACAGGTCGCCCGAGCCCGTTGTTTTACTGCTGGCCCTGGTCGTCGGTCGCCGGCTGGGGCGTATTCATCGTCTTGAGAATGTGTTGTGCACTCTTGCGGCTGATGTTCATCAGGTTCGGATCATCGGCAATTTTGTGCAGAATGGGCGCAATCACCCTCAGTTCGTGCACGCTGTGGCTGGACTGCATGTCTTCCAGTTCCTTCAGCAGCTTGTCCATCCCCAGCTTGTCGAAGCGGTATTCAAACGCCAGCTGGCGCCCGAAATCAATCGTGGTGGCGATGCCGAGAAAAAGGTTAGTCAGCTCCTGCACATCCGCGTTCTGCGAGTAGTTGTACGTGTTTGCGCCTTGCACCTGTGACGATCGGTATTGCAACGTCTTCTTGCCGGTTTGGGCGATGTGCTTCAGGTGAGAATCCAGGTCGCCGCGAAAGTAATTGAGCTTCTGGCTAAGCTCGAAGATCCTTTGCCGGTTCAAGTCCGACATGATGAAATCCTGCTGATACGGATCGGTATCATTCGTCCCGTCGGGATGAGGAACGCCATCGAAACGCGCCTTCCCGTCGGATTGCACTTCGATGGAATATTTCTGCCAGGGAACGCCTTGCGGCCAGTCGAAGCTGAAGGTGACGGTGGCCATAGACGAAGCGGGAGCTGTCTCCATTGGACTCGAAGATTGCTGGGCTACGGCCGGTAACGCGATAAGTATTGCCAGAAAGCTGAAGATGAATCGCATTGGAGAAAAATTCTATCCCGTTGGAGTCCAGTTTGACACGGCATCCGAGAAATCAACTTGAAGACCCGTAAAACTGATGCCATGATGAAAACGGACGCTCTAGCGAGGGCTCTATGTCCTGCCTGACCTGCTGTGGCCGCAGCCGTGGGATCCGAAACCTCTTGCCCAGCGCAATCGTTCTCCTTTTCCTGCTGATGGCTCCCCTCTGTCTAACTGCGCAACAACCCGATAACAGCGCTCCTGTCTCCAACATTCTGGAAGAAACGCTGTCCTTCCCGCCTCCAATCCAATGGCGGATGGGAGAAATGGAACTCTCGCTGATTGGTATGGCTTGGGGGCCGGCAAATTCTCGGGACATGCTGGCCAAGGGCCGCGAAGTCGCTCAGCGGGAGAAACCGATGTTTCCCTCTGACCGGTCCTATGCCCTGGCGCTTTGCTTGCGCGCCACCGTGCCGCATGCCGGCAACACCATCAGGCTGAGCGGGCTGGTTCGAATCAAGAATGTAAGTGGCGAAATCGAATATCCCTCGGACTTAACATCGTCAGGATTTGTGCCTTTATTTGTCGCACCCGCCGGCGTCAATGACATCGCTTTCAAAGGGGCAGACACGGTGGAACATTGGGAGTTCTTTCCAGCGGCGCCCGATCAGAAGGAATTTCTCTTCCAGGTAATTCGATCCGCCGGAAACCCAATTCTGTCGTTCCGGGTCATTTTGAGAGATAACAAGTTTGTGCTGGTAAACGCTTCCACCGGCCCGGCGACGCCTGTTTTCGAAATGATAAAGAAATTTACGGGCACGATCGGCGCAGAGTCCAAAGTTGAACTTCAGCTCATGGCTAAGGGAGCGAATTTAACCGGCACAGAGCGCTACTTCAAGAACTCCAAATCACTTTGGCTCGAAGGCAAAGTCGATTCGCTGGGGAATTTCGAACTTGAGGAGTTTTATCCAAAGGACACGAAGACCGGGATCCTGCGGGGAAAGTTTTCTCTGGACTACCGGGTAATGAGCGGGTATTTCTCAAAGCCCGACGGCTCTCGCCTGCAACCCTTCGAGTTTCATGAAGCCGCAGGAACTAGCCCCAGCGGCCAACCCACGCCGGATTCTCAACAGCAGTAGAAATTGC
Source organism: uncultured Acidobacteriaceae bacterium (assembly GCA_963769235.1). Classification (GTDB taxonomy): domain Bacteria; phylum Acidobacteriota; class Terriglobia; order Terriglobales; family Acidobacteriaceae; genus Bog-257. The sequence continues at coordinate 26,423 of CAVYKW010000005.1, forward strand.
GGAACTTTATCGAGCCGTAGCCCCCTGCCTTTGCAGGGTCCCGGCCGTATGCAGATGGCAGATCGCAATAGCTAGCGCATCCGCCGCATCGGGTGATTCCGGAGGCGCGGGCAGACCGAGCAGGCGGGCGACCATGATCTGCACCTGCGACTTCTCAGCCCTGCCGTAACCCACCACCGCCGACTTGATCGAAAGCGGCGAGTAGGCGATCACTTCCAGCCCAGCCTGCGCTGCCACCAGCATAGCCACACCGCGAACATGTCCAAGCTTCAGGGCCGACTTCGCGTTCACCGCGTAGAACACGTCTTCGATAGCAACCTGTTCGGGCGATTGGTCAGCAATGATCTGGGTGAGCGCGTCGCAGATCTTCTTGAGGCGAAGTTCCAGGACCTCGCGCGGCGACAGTCGAACGGCTCCGCTACAGCAGTGGCGTAGTGATCCATTGCCGTCCTGTTCGACCACTCCGTAGCCGGTGTATTCGCCGCCGCAATCGATGCCAAGAACTCGCATTGGGCCGAGTGTAGCAGAGCAAAATGATGACAAGCCTGCCTTTCTAAGAAAACAGCCGGCTCGAATATCGAAAGCTACCCGTCCATCGTCATGCCGCGAGACGCTGCAACAATTCTGCAACGCTATCCAATTCAGCAAGCTTGACTTTGATATCGGACTGCCACAGAATTCCTGCACTTGGTCGAGGACCGTCGCAGGCCTCGGCACCCGACTCCGCATCTTTCCGAAGGAGACCCTCCTATGAGTACGCAACCACCTCCAGTGGACATGGACAAGCTGAACGCCTTCATCGGCCGATTCGTCGGCGACCTGGGTGCAGCCGTGCATGCCGGCATGGTCGTGATTGGAGAAAGGCTAGGCCTGTATAAGGCGCTCGCGAATGGGCCGATTACGCCCGCTGAACTGGCTGCTCGGACGCAAACCGACGAACGATATTTGCGTGAGTGGCTGGCCTCGCAAGCGGCCGGTGGCTACATCACCTACGATGGAGCGGCCAACAAGTTCAGCCTGGACGCGGAACAGGCGTTCACGCTGGCTGATGAAAATAGTCCTGCCTATCTGCCCGGAGCCTTCGAACTGGCGCTGGGTTCCCTGGCGGCGGTTCCTCGCATCGCGGACTCGTTCCGTACCGGCGCAGGCATGGGCTGGCACGAGCATGACGACGGTGTCTTTCACGGCTGCGAGAAATTCTTCCGGCCGGGCTACGCCGCCAATCTGGTCGCCTCCTGGATCCCGGCACTCCAGGATGTGAGAGGCAAACTCGAGTCTGGCGCACGCGTCGCCGACGTCGGCTGCGGCAAAGGTTCGTCCACACTCTTGATGGCCAAAGCGTTCCCCAAATCCCGTTTCTTCGGATTCGACTATCACGACAAATCGATTGAGGCCGCCCGTGAAGCTGCCCGCCGCGACGGTCTGTCGGATCGCGTCAGCTTCGACGTGGCCAAGGCGAAAGATTATCCGGGCAAGGACTACGATTTCATCGCCGTCTTCGATTGTTTGCATGATATGGGCGATCCTATCGGGGCAGCGACGCATGTGCGGCAATCGATGACCAAGGACGGAACCTGGATGATCGTCGAGCCGTTCGCCAACGATCAGCTTCAGGACAACCTCAACCCCGTCGGCCGCGTGTACTACTCGTTTTCGACATTGCTGTGTACGCCCTGTTCGCGCTCGCAGGAAGTGGGATTGTGTCTGGGTGCGCAGGCTGGCGAATCACGCATCCGCGAAGTGGTGACCTCGGCAGGCTTCAGCCGCTTCCGTCGCGCTACCGAGACCCCGTTTAATATCGTCTACGAAGCCAGACCGTAGGGCGGAGAAGTCCGATTCCCTGGCCTTCGGGGCTGCAATACGTTTTCAGCAAGGGTAGCAGAACTACGCTTCGGGGCAGCGTCTGGTACGCCCAGCAATCCGCGAGCTGGCTACCGCCGGCGGCATTCCTTCAAGTAATCTTCGCAGGAACGAAACTTTAGCGGCTCACCCCACGTATCTTTCACTTGTCACACCCACTGATCACACCGTGCGCAAAAGGGTACTCCTTGCTGCAGGAACGGCGTAAAGTCGTTACTATTCTCTCGACTCATTCGTGTCGCCTCATCCACGCAGTAACGTTTGGAGATCGCTCATGAAACGTTGGCTGGTGCTCTTGCTGCCCAGTGCTGTGCTGCTCTGGTCCGCCGCCGCGGCCGGACAAAGTCCATTCGCACCTAAGGTTTCCGGCCCTCTGTCGACGCGCGTCGTGGCCTATACCATCGACGCCAAGTACGATCCGCCGAAGCACACGGTCGAAGCCACCGAAACGCTGACCTACCACAACCTCACCGGCCAGGCGCTCGACACGTTTCCCTTCCATCTTTACCTGAACGGCTTTCAGCCCAAGGCGACCTGGATGCGCGAGGCACACCGCGATGGCAACTTCCGCACCAGCAATCTGGACGAGTGGAAGCCGGAGGATTACGGCTCGAATGAAGTGACGTCGTTCGAGGTGGTGGGCATGGGCGATTTGACCAAGCAGATGAAGTTTGTCTCGCCCGACGACGGCAATCCCGACGACAAGACGGTGTTTCAGGTGAAGCTGCCGCAGCCTATCGCGCCCGGAGCCGATGTTGTCTTCAAAATAAAGTTCAAAGCGACGTTTCCCGAAGTGATCGCGCGCACCGGCTACAAGCGCACCTTCCTGCTCGCCGGCCAATGGTTCCCCAAAGTTGGCGTCTGGTGGCACGGGCAATGGAATTGCCACCAATTCCACGCGATGACCGAGTTTTTTGCCGACTTCGGCACCTATGACGTGAAGGTCACGCTGCCAAAGGATTACATCATCGGCGCCACGGGCGTGCAGACCGCCGACACGGATAACGGCAACGGCACCAAGACCGTCGCCTTCCACGCTGAAGATGTTCACGACTTCGCCTGGACAGCCGATCCGAATTTCAAAGTCGTCGAGAGCCAATTCGACGGCAGCGTCGGGCCCGTGCGCATCCGCTTGCTGACCTACGACAGCCACAAGAGCCAGTGGAATCCATACATCACCTGCGTGCAGCAAAGCATGAAGAAGTTTGACGACTGGTATGGGCCGTATCCTTACGCCCAGCTCACGGTGGTCGATCCGCCGCACGGAGCAGGCGAAGCCGGTGGCATGGAATATCCCACCTTCATCACCGGCGACAGCGGATACTTTATTCCCAAAGGCTTCCACCTCATCGATCTGGTGACCGAGCACGAATTCGGGCACCAATACTGGTATGGGATGGTGGCCACCAACGAGTTCGAAAACGGCTGGCTCGACGAAGGTATCAACAGCTACACCGAAGTGAAAGTCTTGGACAGCTTCTACGGCAAGAATGCGAGCGCCATCAACCTGCTGGGCGGGCAATTGGGCGATCGGGGCGCGCAGCGGTTGCAATACTTCGGCAATCCTGACATGGACCCGCTGTCCCGCTTCAGCTACCAGACGGAGAGCGTCGGCTCCTACGGCGCAGTGACCTACGGAAAAACGGCATGCATGCTGCTCACGCTGGAAGCCATCGTCGGCGAGCAGACCATGCAACGGGCGATGCACACCTACTTCATGAAGTATCGTTTTACTCATCCCACGCAGGAAGATTTCATGAATACGGTGAGCCAGGTTTCAGGCCAGGACTTGCAGTGGTTTTGGAACCAGGCGGTTTACGGCACCCAGATGCTGGATTACGAGGTTACGCGCGCCGACTCCGATCCGGTGAACTGGTTTGATCCCAACCTGAAAGAGAAGAAGGGTGAGACCGAGTACGAGACGCAAGTCATCCTGCACCGCAAGCAGGACTTCGTGTTTCCGGTTAACGCCGAAATAAAGTTCGACAACGGCGAGACGGTTCGCGAGAAATGGGATGGTAAGGATCGCTGGACGCGATTCGTCTACCACAAGAAAGCCAAAGTGGAGTCGGTACAGATCGATCCCGCCTACCAGGTCGTAGCCGACGAGAGTTACTTGAACAACAGTCACGTGACCGAAGGTCAACGCGCCGCGACGGCCAAGATCTCGACGTACTGGCTCTTCCTCACGCAGTTCTTTGCGCAGTTCATGAGCTGGCTGGCGTAACGGCAGGAGAACGGTGGTTCCGGATGGCGATCACGCCGTCCGGATGTTCTAACGGAGAAAACATGGTAGACGATCAGAAAGGCTTAGTGGCTGCTGGCTTTGGCCTGCTGTGGCGGAGACAGGGAATTCTGTGGTGGGTATTCGTGGTGAACCTGGCGTGCGGCGCAATGGGTACCATATCCGCGGCGATAGTACTGAATCGCGCGTTGCATCACAGCCTTGCCAGTCAGCAGCTCAGCAAAGGTTTCGACCTGAACATCTTCTTCGAACTGATTCGGCTGCCGAACATCAGCTTGATGCACGCCGCGGGTAGTTCGTATCTGTTCGCATGTCTGTTCCTATTGTTCATGCTGTTCGTCACCGGCGGGATTCTGGAGACCTATCGCCAGGACCGCAGGCTGACCACCGGCGAATTCTTCGCGGCTTGCGGCGCCTTCTTCTGGCGCATGGTGCGGCTGATGCTGCTTTCCATCATTCCCTTCCTGATCGTGCTCATGATTTATCAAGGGTTGGACAAAGCGGCGGACAAAATCGGCGACAAGGCAATTGCCGATCAGGTGGGTTTCTACCTTTCACTGGCGGCAATCGTTGTGTTCCTGTTGCTCGCGCTGGCTGTACGTCTGTGGTTCGACATCGCGCAGGTGCGAGCGGTGGCGCAAAACGAACGCGGCATGTGGCGCAATCTCTGGAGATCGTGGCGTGTCACCTGGCATGATTTCGGCAAGCTCTACCGTACCTACTTCTGCATCGCCTTCGCTGCCTGGGCAGCCTTGTTCATCGGGCTGCTGATTTGGGCGCACCTGCCGCCGACGGCAACGCCGGTGACGTTCATTCTGCTTGAGCTGATTATGCTGGCACAGGTGGGGACGCGGCTTTGGCAGATGGCCAGTGCGATGACCTTCTACCAGCGTCATGCAGAAATGGTGCCTGCCGACTCTGTCGATTACACGACGCCGCAGCCTCAAGAGGTAGTTGAAACCACGCCGGAACCGATTCAGCGTCCTGACCCCGAACTCGAATTGCCGCCCGCCGACGCCTAACGAAAGAAGGGCGCGGATCAACCCGCGCCCCACTCAAGTTCCCATCCGCTATTTCGCCTTGCCGCCGAAGGTGACGCCCAGTCCTGTCGTCAGCACCACATCATTGTTGCGTTTACCTTCCACCGGCTGGCTGTTATAGATATCGCCGAAGTTCAGGTTCCAGGTCAGCCCCCGATAAAACTTGCTGGCCACGCCAAAGTTGAACGTCCCCCGATAGTTTCCCGTGTCATTCAGGTAGGGGAAGAAATACAGTTGCTCGACAACCGAGGTACTGGCCGTGAAGTTGTGCGAGAACTCTTCGCCAACGTTGGCGTTGATCAGGTTGTTGGTCACGCCGTTGGAATAATTCTCGTAGGTATAACCGATGCCGCCGAGAACATCGAGTGTGGTCACCTTGGTCGCGATCACGTGATATCCCAAACCGCCGTTAGGGCTGATGCGCTCATCCAAATCCTGCGCGTGATCGTACATGCCGGCGAACAAGCCGAAGGCAAACAACCGGGGCGTGAGGTTGTGCGCATAGCGAATGGAGCCGCCCAAGGCATTCGCACTGGTTGTAGTCACGTTGTCCGCAGTGCTGGTGGAGTACAGAGACGTAGCCTGGATCGTCCACTCGTCGGTCGTAGTCTTGCGATCGGCATTGAATGCCAATGCGAGATTGGTGGTATCGGAGTTGCCCCGCGCTAGACCTAGTCCGAAGTTGCCGCCGCCCGCCCAGCCTTCCAGAAATCCGGGATGTAGCGACTTCTCATAGGCCGCCTGATCCGCAGGAGAGCGAATCACGGCAACATCCCCTACAGGGATCGTCTGCGCGCCTGTGGTACTGGTGACCACAACCGACGTATCCTGCTGGCTGACCGGTCCGGAGATCACCTGCTTATCGGTGCGGGTCACCACCAGCGGCTTCTCCGATGAGAATTGCGCGACTGCGTCACGATCGATAACCACATCGCCTGCGTACGCAGTCTTTACGGTCAGCTTCTTGTCATCCATGCTGACAATGGTACCCGTCAGGCGATCGCCATTCTTAAGGGTTACTTGCTCTGCGGATAAACCTAAACAACAAAAGATTAGAGCGAAGCAGACACTAGTCCTTATCATCGGAAAATCTCTCCTTATGTTGTAGGTACGGGCGCGTGATGCGTGCGCGAAATTGACAGGGCCGTCAGGTCGATGGCTGGTCGCCTGATCGGATCACAACTGCGTGAGCCGATTGCAACATTCTAAACGCGGCACATAACGAACAGGCGAAAAAGTGTGATCGCGAAAAACTGCGCTGGCTTTTCCAGCCCAGTCGGCCGACGATTAAGGAAGGATGTATTAGGGTGTGACTGCCGCACGCTTCTGGGTGCTGTCGGCAGCTTTACCCTGGCGAATATAGCTGTAAACGTATTCGGTGTCCGAAGGCGAAACCTGTACCTTGGTCTGGAGTGAGTCTGCTAACTGCGACGGAGCCTTATTCGGCAGCGCATCATTGGAAAGCAGGAACCCGCCGGGCCTGATCATGTTCGCCAAAACCGCCCTTGTCAACGACTGCTCCAGGCCTCCGTAGTAGACAAAAATATTCGTGCCGATCACCAGGTCGAATTGCTTGTCCGGCGGTAGCTCCACCGTTTGAAACACAACGTTCATATCGATGGGTTTGACCCGCATAACAACCGCAGGACGCACGCCAATGGCGCGGTTCCAGATATCCGGCGCACCGTCAGGTACGGGAATTCGTTCGACCGGTTTTCCAATCTGGTCTCCTAAGCGTTGCCAATATTCCAGAAACCCTGCGGAGTAATCCTTGTTCCAGCTGTCCTTCGGACTGGAAAGCAACTGTATGGTGTAGGGTTTGCCTGCGGCGGCTTGCACGCGCGCCTGCGCCAAATGGCGATTGACACGGTTGCTGATATCGAAGGTCTCTACTTCAAGCGAAGACAAGTCCGCCAGATGCAAGCGCACCAGCGAATCGATTACCGCAAAGGGTTGCGTGCTTTGCGGCGGATAAAAATCAGAGCCGGAATTCTTGTTGACGAAGTCGAGGCCAGGACCGACGATGGCGACCCGGTGAATGCTGCCGGGCTTCAGCAGCCCTTGCTCCGCCATGTGCCGCAACTGCAAGTCGATCATGTAGTCAGGATAAAGATTGCTGTCGGTTGAGATGCCGCGATCTTTAAACTGCTGCGACAGATTAGCGTTCTTATTCTTATAAATATCAGCCTCAGTGCGGATCACCTCATCACGCATGCGCGCCAGATTCGCCAGCAGGTAGGCTTTCGCTGCCTTCTGGCCGGCAGGCGTCTTCAGGTTGTAACCTTCTTTTTCCAGAAACGATCGCATCTCCAGCATGCCGGCATTGGCATGGGCTGCGTTCAAGGCGCGAATTAAATCGTCAGCCCGATGATCGGCAAGCTGATCGACGTAATGGTCCTTGCCGTACTTCTCCAGCGTGACAAACGAAATGCGGTCTTCCTTCGTATAGGTCACGCCCAGCCGCAACAAGTTCGTGAGCGTGTCCTCTTCTCCGCGCTTAAGGCGGGTGCGGATTTCCAAATCCTGACTGCGCACCCATTTGTCCCAGGCCGCGGCGGTAGGTTGGCCGGAGGGCTTCAGCTCAGCGGGCAAAGTGCTCAGATAGGTTTCGAGCACTGGCTTGGCCGCGGAAAAAGGAATGTACTGCGGAGTCTGCGCTTGCGCGTGCAACACGCAAAAAATGCCGAGCAGCAGTAAACCCAACGTCCTCTTATAAATGCTTCGCATAACTCCTTTTCCAACGATCAGGCACACGCCATCGCCACCGTACGGGGCGGCTGGTGTAAGTTTCTGGAAGGCTTTCAGATTTTGCCGTAATCGCTCGCCTCTCGCAAGCGAGGGCAGGCAAGGCACAAATGTTGCGATCATTTTCCGCCTGTTTGCAAGGCAGGTCAACTTGGCTGTGCGTTACCGCTTGGATCAATTCCTGTCGTGCTCGACCGCTTCAGCTGACAGTCACTACCGGTTGCGCGGTCTCAATCTTGGCTTCACGCAGATACTTCGCGGCTTCTTCCGGCGGCGTCGGATTCTGATAAAACCCCGTTCCCCACTCGAAGCCCGCGATCTTGGTGAGCCGCGGCATGAATTCCACATGCCAGTGATAGTGATCCATGGTGGCTTCCTGCACTGGCGCGGTGTGGATCACCAGATTATAAGCAGGGTTCTCCAGCACCTGGTCTGCGCGCATCAGCAGGTTCTTCAGTGCCTTGGCCAAATTCTCATACACCTGCGACGATGAATTCTCGAACGCCGACTCATGACGCTTAGGCAGGATCCAGGTCTCGAATGGGAAGCGCGGAGCATACGGAGCAACAGTGAGGAAACCTTCATTCTCCGCTACCACACGCACTCCCGACTCCGTCTCCTGGCGAATGATGTCGCAAAAAACGCAGCGCTCCTTGTAGATGTAATACTGCTTGGAGCCTTCCAGTTCTTCCACCACGTGCTTGGGGACGATGGGCAGCGCGATCAATTGCGCGTGCGTGTGCTCCAACGTGGCCCCCGCCAGCGTGCCGTGGTTTTTGAAGATGAGGATGTACTTGAAGCGGCGGTCTTTCTTCAGATCGACAATGCGGTCGCGGAAGGCCCAGAGCACATCTTCGATGCGCTTCTCCGGCAGATTGCTCAGGGTCACCCCATGGTCAGGCGTCTCCACCACCACTTCGTGGGCGCCGATGCCGTTCATCTTGTCGAACATGCCTTCGGCTTGGCGGTTCAAGTTGCCTTCGATGCCGAGCGCAGGAAACTTGTTTGGCACCACGCGTACGGTCCAGCCTTCACCATCCCGGGAAGCGCCGTTTGGCCGATAAGCCAAGACTTCCGATGGCGTCTTGTTTTCGTTGCCGGCACAGAACGGGCAGAAGCCGCCCTTCATCTTGACCGGCTCGCGGCTGAAATCGCTTGGCCGCTTGGCGCGATCCGTAGAAATGATGACCCATCGTCCGATAATCGGATCTTTCCGTAATTCAGGCACTGGAACCCTTCCCTAACAATTTCCTATGTTACCGCTTCTTATTATCGGATGGCGCGGAGAATCACTTTACCGGCTCAGGAGCAGGCTTGCTGCCCACCAACTTCTCCACCTCGCTCATCTCCTTCGGAATGGCTGAGGAGAGGCTGTCGGGCCCGTTTGCGGTGATGAGAATGGTGTCTTCCACGCGGAAGTGCCAGTGCTTGTCGGGGAACTCGACGATCGGCTCAACCGTGACCACCTGGCCGGCCTGGATCGGCCCGCGGGGCATCATCACGTCGTGCGTCGCCAAGCCGACGAAGTGTCCCGGAAACCCCATCCACTGCGCTCCCACTCCTTCGCGCTCATAAACTTTCTTGCCCGCCTCCGCGGCCTGCTCGTAGGTATTGCCGACTTTCAGCATGTCGATCACGGCCTTTTGCGATTCCAGATCGACGTTGTACCACTTCGCCTGCTCGGCCGTGAACTTGCCGTCGATGTTGAAGGTGCGGGTGATGTCCATGGTCATGTGATCGAGGTCGGCGGCGAAGTCGAAGACCACGATGCTGCCCGGCGTAATCTTGTCGCGATTAAAGAAATAATGCCAGGTGTTGGAATGGAGCCCGGCGCCAACGATTGCTGGATAGGCCAACCCTTGCGCACCTGCGTAACGGAAGACGTATTCGGCTTCAGCTTCAATCTGATACTCCCACATGCCAGGATGAGCGATCGTGATCGCCTGCATGTCACCCAGGGCACTGATCCGGCCGACCCGGCGAAGCACTTCAATCTCCTGCGGACGCTTGATGTTGCGCATGGCGTCCATGGTCGCGGTGATGTCGCGGAAGTTAGCGCCGGGATAGCGCTCGCGCAACTTCACCAACGCATCGCGATCGCCAGGCAAATTCTGGCCGTAAGGATTGTTGTACTCGGCGGCGTAATCGCGGCCAGTCTCGAAGCGCGCGCCATCGGGCTTGTCCGCAAATCCCAGTCGCACCCAAAGATCACTGCCTCCGCCGCTGCCGAACAGGAAACTCAGTGCTCCGTCCAGGCTGGTGAGCGGTGCGACGTTGGGATAGCCCAGCGCCTTCTGCTCATCCTTGGAGAGCGACAGCAGATTCGCACCATACACCTGAACTTCGCGCGGACTCTGCACCGGTTCGAAGATGGTGACGCGCTGCGACGACACATCCATCAACAGGACCGCGCCCGGATCGGAGAGCGCGGTGTAGTAGTAGAAATCGTTGTCTTCGCGGTAGTGTCCGGCGGCCGGAACCTGCGTCTTGGCGAACAGCAGGACATAGCCGGTCTTCAGCTTGCCGGCAAGTTCAGCGCGGCGCGCGGCAAACTCCTGCGGACCGCCGAGATCGTTCATGGCGGTACGATCGGTGTATTGCGCGTTGGCTGACAGAGCAGTCAGCAGAAATAGGACGAGGGAAATTCCTAGGCGTCGGATCATGGCGTAGGGCAGTGTAGTCCGCCGACGAACGAGTACGCAATGAGAGTGTGATCGATGCGACGCCGCACACGTGCCGGAGGGTGGAACCGCAGATCCCTCCGCTTCGCTTCGCTCCGGTCGGGATGACAGCGGTAAAGACCTTCGGCATAACAATAGGGAGTTACCCACCGTCCCCACCGTCCGCATTTGTTTTGTCATCCCGAGCGCAGCCGAGGGATCCGCGGTTTCTGCAGTGGGCTATAACGCACTCCTTCCGTAAGAAAGCCTGGACCTCGCGGCCCAGGCTTACCTTCCCTGTTCTATCGATACGCCTACGCGCCGGCTTGCTTGCCGCTCGTCGCCGACATGACATGCGGTTTGCCGGAGACCACGTGAATGCACTCTTCCAACACGTCCATGGCAATGTCCGCCTGCTCCTTGCTCACGATGAGCGGAGGAGCAATGCGAATGCTGTTCGGGCCGCATCCCAGCAGGAGCACGCCGCGCTCGAAGGCCAACTCCACGATGCGGTCACGCTCAACGCCGCCCTGCGTCTTCGCCTTCTTGTCGGTGACAATTTCAACGCCGATCATCAAGCCGCGTCCACGAACATCGCCCACCAGGTCCAGCCGCTTCGGCCACTCAGCCATGCGGTCCATCATGTGACGTCCAACCACTTCGGCGTTCTTGATGCCTTCGCGCTCCAGAACATCCATGGTGGCCAACGCCGCAGCGATCGCCACCGGATTGCCGCCAAACGTCGATGCATGTGAGCCGGGCACCCAGTCCATGATCTCGGCCTTGCTCATCATCACGCCCAGCGGCATGCCACTGGCAATGCCCTTCGCGCTGCAAATGATGTCGGGCTCGACACCGGTATGCTGGATCGCCCACCATTTGCCGGTGCGTCCTGCGCCGGACTGCACTTCGTCGGCAACAAGCAGAATTCCGTGCTGATCGCAGATGCGGCGCAATTCCTGCATGAATATCGTGGGCGCCACCACGTAGCCGCCCTCACCCTGGATGGGCTCGACAAAGATGGCCGCCACTTCCTCGGGAGGCAGCGTCGTCTTGAACAGCTTTTCTTCGATGAAGCGGGCGCAGCCGAGAGCATAGGCTTCTGCTTCTTCACCGGACGCTCTGCGATAAACATTCGGATAGGGCACGTGCGTGACGCCCGGAACCAGCGGAGCAAAGCGGCGGCGCTGCTGCGGCTTCGACGCGGTCAACGACAGCGCGCCCATAGTGCGTCCGTGAAAGGCGCCGTAGAAGGCGATTATGTTCTGCCGCTTGGTGTGATAGCGCGCTAGCTTCAATGCGGCTTCAACCGCCTCTGCGCCAGAGTTGCCGTAGTAAATCTTGTGCGGCCCTTTCATGGGAGCAATCTTCGACAGGCGCTCAGCCATGGTGACCATGCTCTCGTAGTAGAAGTCGGTGCCCGACATGTGAATCAGCTCGGCAGCCTGCTTCTGGATGGCGGCAACCACTTCGGGATGGCAGTGGCCGGTCGAGGTCACGGCGATGCCGGCGGAGAAGTCGAGGAACTCGTTGCCATCGACGTCTTCGACAATGACGCCGCGTCCGCGCTTGGCTACCATCGGGTAGGAGCGGGTGTACGAGGGCGAAATGTAGCGCTGATCGCCTTCCAGAATACGCAACGCATTGGGACCGGGTAGAGCGGTCTTGATGTTAGGACCGGCGACGGGAATAAGAGTGTTGGCGGACATGATGTTTTCCTCCGAATCGGCTTGCGGCACCCTGTTGTGTGCCGGAGCTTAGGTCAGCCCACGCAGGCGGTCTGGTTGGACCGTGGCCACGCAGGAATCAGGAAGAAGAACCTGTAACTAATCGCCTGAGAAGAGGTTAGGACGCGCCATGCAAGGCGCCAATTTGGAGTCTGCCCGGCTGGATATAGCTCGTGACCAGGTTGCGCGCAGACCAAGCCCGGCCGCAGGGTTGGCGGACACGATCGAGCAACTCGGCTGGTTGCGGCTGGTCAAAGGCAGTACTCCTGGACTGATTATAGTCACCTGGGAACCCAGCCGTAACCCCCAAAATTCCTTTGTCCAGCAAACAGTTGAGGAATTACTATCATCGATAGTACACAAGGGTGCGCAGGAGAATCTCCTGTCTGCGGGACACTGAACTTTTTGGGGGCTGCCGGGTCACCCTCGTTACAGCCTCTCTAACCGCTCCGTGATCTGTCGGAGCCGAAAGGAGCACCAACCATGTCGAAATTAAAGAAATTGTCTCTCTGTGCCGTCCCTCTCGTGTTCTTCGTCGTCTTCCCCATTCTCCTGAGCGCGCAGGACAATATGGGCGGCAAGCAGATGACCTCGGTCACCGGCTGTCTGAAGCAGGGTAGCGACTCGAATGGTTACTACCTCATGGGCAAGGATGGAAAAATGTATGAGCTGATGGGCAAAGGGCTGAGCGCTCATGTAGGCCACACCGTGACCGTCACCGGCATGCCGGTAACGCTCTCGCATTCGCAGGAAGAAAAGAAAGAGATGAGCGAGAAGTCAGAGGCCGGAAGCAATTCCTACGTGGACATGAAAGTCAGCGACGTCAAGATGGTCAGTAGCAGTTGTGAATAGAGCGATCTGATTCGATCGGCAGCAGCGAAGCGAAAATGGCGAGCACAGTTTCCAGGACTGTGCTCGCGCTGTTTGCGACATCGACTTGCCTGACGCCTCTTACGGTCACACCCCTAACCGCGACGCCAGGAATCCAAGCAGCAGCACGGCAGCTACCAGCCAATACCACAGCCCTATTCTCGGATCGGTCCTGAACCTAAGCATTTCTCCTACCTCTACTGGGGCATCCAAGATAAGTCCGTAGAAGACACACGTATTCCACGATTTTGATTTGCCTTCCACAATCGAAGTCCTCGATAAGGGAGCGACAGAGACGTTATTCCCATAATGGAAAGGCAGCGGGCGGCTAGCAGCGGGCGGCTAGCAGCGGGCGGCTAGCAGCCGTCAGCCATCAGCTATCAGCCGTCAGTGACTGCGTGAAAATTGGAGTTTCTTTCTGGCGGTGGAGTGCGGCGGTCAGAGAACCAGCGCCACAGGCGCGGAATATCTTAGCCCAGCACACAGCCGAACCGGGGTCCCCGATTTGCGCTGCTTTTGCGCGAATTGGGGGGGACGACGAAGTGCTGGGTAAGGCGGAAAGTTATACGAGTCCCGTAGGGACGGCAGAGGTTCTCACGCAGACACTTTCACCCTTCAGCCATCAGCCCAAATACACCAGGCTCCGGTGCGGTCTCCGCTTACGATCAAGCGCTGGGATATACCTCGACCATGTTCTGAACACTGTCTCCCAAGAGGTGTTAACGAAACTGCGATCTGCCGTTCCTAGATCACGACTTCCAGTTCGCGTACTCCGGCATTTGTGTTGTGCCGCTGTCGAGGGTCCGCCCGCGTCACGCGCGCTCCACTGACAACCGACAACTGACAACTGATAACTGCCCCTTCGGTTGACCCCCTTTCTCACGCGCCCCTACAATCGAGGATTCCGTACTTCTACAGGAAGAATTCATGGCGCTTGAGCTTTTCAATACTCTGTCCGCGAAGGTCGAAGAGTTTCACCCTCTGGAAGACAACCTGGTCCGCATGTACGCCTGCGGGCCAACGGTCTATGACTACGGCCACATCGGTAACTTCCGCACCTTCATCGTGGTGGACACGCTGCGCCGGTTCCTTAAGCAGAGCGGCTTCCAGCTGAAGCACGTCATGAACATCACCGACGTCGATGACAAGATCATCCGCAACGCCGCCCGCGACGGCGTCACCGTGCAGGATTACACCAAGAAGTATCGCGCCGCATTTCTGGAAGATTCGGATTGGCTGAACATCCAGCATCCTGAAATGCTGGTGAATGCCACCGACCACATCCAGGAGATGGCACACTTCATCGCCGATCTGGTGAAAAAGGGATACGCCTACCGCACCGACGACGGTTCGTACTATTACCGCATCGCCAAGTTTCCGGATTACGGCAAGCTCTCCAAGCGCGATTTCGTGGGAATGGAAGACGGCGCGCGCGTCGATGTGGACGAGTACGACAAGGACAATGCCCGCGACTTCGCCCTGTGGAAAGCGCCCAAGCCGGGAGAGGCCTCGTGGGACACCGAGATCGGGCCGGGTCGGCCGGGCTGGCACATCGAGTGCTCCACCATGTCGATGAAGTATCTGGGCGAGACCTTCGACATTCACTGCGGCGGTGAGGACCTCATCTTTCCGCATCACGAGAACGAAATTGCGCAGTCGGAAGCCAAAACCGGCAAGCAATTCGTGCACGTCTGGGTGCATTCGCGCTTCCTGCTGGTGGAAGGCGAGAAGATGGCCAAGAGCGCGGGCAACTTCTTTACCGTCCGCGACTTGATCCTGATGGGCCACAAGCCGTCGTCGATCCGCTTTCTGCTGATGTCGGTTCCCTACCGCAAGCAGCTCAACTTCACCTTCGACGGGCTGACCCAGGCGGCCAATTCGGTGGAGCGGCTGCGCAACTTCAAGCTGCGCCTGGAGAGCTCGCAGTTTCCCGAGGGCACGAGCGGCGCCATCGCGGAAATTGCCAGTAAGACCAGTACGGAAATGACTGCGGGGCTGGCGGACGATCTGAACACAGCGCGCGCCCTGGGAGCTGTCTTCGACATGGTGCGCGACGTGAATGCTGCCGCCGACGCCGGCCAGGTGCATAAGGGCGATGTGCCGGCACTGCTGAAGGCGCTGGAGCAATTCGACGAAATCTTTGCCGTCCTCAAGGACGACGATGCCGCAAAGGTGCGAGCCACCGTCGAATGGGCGAAGGTGGAAGGCATAGAGGCGAAGATCAGCCCGCAGACGGCTGAGTTGGCCAAGGCTGCGGCTCTGTCAGACGCCGAAGTTGAGAAGCTGGTGGCCGAGCACTCACAGGCTCGCAAGTCCCGAGACTTCGCCAGGTCGGACGCCATCCGCGCGGAGTTGGGAGAAAACGGCATCATCCTGGAAAACACCAAAGACGGCGTGCGCTGGAAGAGGAAGTAAAAACCAGTTGTCAGTGGTCAGTTGTCGGTTGTCAGTGCGCGGTTATCAGTACACGTTCAGGTGCCCCATCCAACCTTCCTCTGGTTGGGTGGGGATTTTGACGGAGAACTGCCTACTGCTTCACAGTGAAGCTCTTGATCACGATGTCGTTGGGCTGGTTGCCGACGGGAATCAGCGTGACCAGGGCGCGGTCGGCGCTGATCTTTGAGTTGTCCCGGGTCTTCACCGTGCGGACTACCGCAACGTCGCCCGACTTCGAATCCACGACCAGCAGGTGCGCCTCGTCCGGTGTCAGCGCCAGCGCATCCGGATGGCTCCCCACCTGCACAGCGCCAATCACGCGGCCTTCGTCGATCGCGTAGACACTCACCGTGTCCGAGCCAAAGTTGCTCACATAGAAAAGGCTGTTGTCCGAGGTAACGACGCCGTGCACCGGATTGTTGCCGATGAGGTAGCTGCCGCTGACCTCGTTGGTTCCCGTCTCGACAATGGAAAAGTTGTTGCTATTGAAGTTGCTGACGAAGAGTTCACCGCCATCGGGCTTAAGCGCAAGTTGCACCGGAAGCTGCCCGACGTCGAGAAACGTCAGCAGGCGACCTGTCTTCAGATCGACGGCTGCAACTTGATTCGAGCCCGGGCAAGCAACGAAGGCTTTACTGTTGTCCGGCACGATGACGAGATCCTGCGGCTGCTGGCACACCGGCACGGTGCTGCGGACCGCCAGCTTTCCTGTGTCAATAATGGACAAGCTGTTCCCCGCCCGGTTGCTGACCACCGCAAGTTTGCCATCAGGTGAGACTTTGGCCATTCCAGGCGCACCACCTACACCGATGGTCGCAATCACCGCTCGCTTCTGAAGATCGATGACCGAAACGTTCGCCGAGCCTGCATTGGCCACGTACGCCCGCTTTCCATCCGACGAGACCGACACGTAATACGGCCCGCGATGCACGCCGATTACAGCGACCTGCTGATTCCTCTCCGCGTCGATAATGCTGACGTTGTTGGAGTCGGCGTTAGCAACGTAAATCTCGTTGCGGGTGGGACTGGCAGTGATGCCGCTGGGGCTGGCGCCGACGCTGATTGTCTTGACGTTGTGCAGTTGCAGCAGATCGATCACGCTGACCGAGTTGCTCTTGCCGTTACTGACGTAGGCGTATTCGTGATATCCGGGCGCGACTGTGGCGCGCTGATGACACGCCGTCGCCGGCACGATTATGGCCGCCAGCGACAACAGCATCTTCATCTTGCATCGCGCGTTGCGCCACCGCCCGGCGGCATCCATCAGCGCGTGGCAGAACTTCCCGCGCCCGCTGTAGCAGGGCGGGCGGTTGGATCGGCAACCCGTCCCGCAATCGAGCGGCCGAGCACGTTGGCGATCTGGCGTACCTCGACCATCAACTGGTCGAACTGGTCAGGATAGAGCGACTGCTGGCCGTCGCTGAGGGCGCGATCCGGATCGGGATGAACTTCGATGATCAGGCCGTCGGCTCCCACGGCAACTGCGGCGCGCGACAACGGCGTAACTTTGTTGCGTTTGCCGGTGCCGTGGCTGGGATCGACGATGATGGGAAGATGGCTCAGGCGCTGCACCGCCGGAACCACGCTGAGATCGAGTGTATTGCGCGTGTGGTCGGCGAAGGTCCGCACGCCGCGTTCGCACAACACAACGTTGTAGTTGCCCTCGCTCATGATGTACTCGGCAGCCATGAGGAACTCTTCCAGCGTCGCTGACATGCCGCGCTTCAACAGCACCGGCTTGTGGGCGCGTCCGGCGCGCTTCAACAGCGAAAAGTTCTGCATGTTGCGGGCGCCGATCTGAATCATGTCGGCATACTTCTCAACCAGGTCGAGCGACTCGTTGTCCACAGCTTCGGTGACGATGAGCAGGCCGAAGCGATCGCGAATCTCGGCGAGGATCTTCAGCCCATCTTCTGCCATCCCCTGAAACGCATAAGGCGATGTGCGGGGCTTGTAAGCGCCTCCGCGGAAGAAGCGCGCTCCAGCCCGGGCGACAAACTCGGCCGTGGTAAATGCCTGCTCCCGCGACTCGATGGCGCAAGGTCCCGCCATGACCGCCACCTCGTCTCCGCCGACAGTCGCGTCGGAATTGACGAAGCGCACCACCGTGTCTTCTTCCTTCAAATCTCGACTGACGAGTTTGTAAGGCTTGCTGACCCGGATGACCTCCTGCACGCCATCCATCTCGTCGAACGTGCCGGGATCGATCTCGGTCTCGTTGCCGGTGATACCGATGGCGGTGCGCTGAGCGCCGGGGATGGAGTGAGCACGGAAGCCGAAGCTTTCAATCTTTTCGCAGACATTGCGCACCTGCTCTTCGCTGGCGTGCGCCTTCATGACGATAAGCATGGGGGACCCCTTGTAATCGCCTAGTGTATCGTTCCGGCGCCTGCCGCGGCAATGAAACGACCTGATTAACTGTCTGCATGAGAATTGGAGTTCGCACAAACAATCCGAATTGCGACCGAACCAGCCGCGCAGCGGCGACATCTGAGTTAGCCGCGGGCGTAAGCCCGCGGGGCAGGTGGGACAAGTGGGGGAGCCGCGGAGCGGCGGCACCTGCTTGCCAGACCGTCTTTGTAGGGACGACGGACGTTCTCAGCGGCCACTCTGCGCCGATTCTTCGAGACGCTATCCAGCCGTACATTTCGCACTATCTAAACAGATAGAAGATTTTGGTGAGGACTGCGGGCGACGCGTCAGTTAGGCGTCCTTTCAAGGGCCAAAACGCGAAATGCGTGGAGTACAGTCCCGCCAATCTTCTGGCAGGACGATTGCAATCTACATGGGCACAAGGCCACCAGATTTAGCCGCAACACAAAATGAATTGGTGGCGATCGCTATGTATCGGACGGTCGAGGGGAGATCATCCGATTCAGGAAGTCCGCGGCTGCCGGCCATTGAGGTCAGCAGCCGCGATTTCGTTTTTGAGGTGAACAGGCTGCTAAAAAACGCACGCCTCGTTGTTCGGGTAGAGCTGGCCTTTAGGCCAGCGTCCAAGCTTTTAATTTATGGACCTGAGCCGGCTTCAGCCGGCCGCATAGTTTGTTCATCGATTTGCGCTACCCGAGCCGACCCTCAATGAGTCCGTCGCCTACGCTCTGCATTATCTCGCTAATCTTCGTCACCGTGGCCCAATTACGCGCGGTGGCCACCGTCGACAGCTGCGAATCGAAGTACGCGCTGGTCAACTTGCTGCGGCCCATGCCGTTCGGTAAATGCATATAAATCTCCCGGCCGACAACCCGATACTCATCCGGAGTTGAGCGCTTGGGATCGAGTTCCGCCACCGCACTTTTCGTAGGTGCGTCGGCGAGAAAATAAACAGAGAGCAACTTTTCCGGCGCACCTGCCTTGAGGAAAAGGTTATCGCGCAACACTCGCGCGATCTCATCTGAGCTGCGCAGGATCACCGGCACCGGGAATCCGAACTGCGACTCAATATTCCTGGCAATCAGTTGCGGAATTTTTTCCACCCCGCCGGCCGGCGCGCTGAAAATCACGTTTCCACTCTGGATATACGTCTGCACATCGCCGCATTTAGCATCGTTGAAGATTCCAGACAGATGCTTCATGGGCAGGATGTGCTTGCCGCCGACGTTGATGCCGCGCAACAGCGCAACATACCGGGCGCAACGAGTTTGGGCCCTGCTTGAGGTCATAGGGCGGCTCAAAATGCAGTGGAATTCGCGGATGACAAGCGGTGATCGGGCGCTGCTTACTGCGCAACTTGCCTGCGAGCATCCATATTGCTGCTATGCAGCGGAACCTCGCGGCCTTCACCAAAGTGTAATGTCCAGAACGCCGTGTTTTTCAAGTCGGTGTGCCGCAGAATTTTGTTCAACAAGTCGGTCGGCTCATCCTCACCATCATCAGCCAGATCGAACGTTCCGAAGTGGCTGGCCACGCTGGTCCTGGTTCCGAGGGCGAAGTGCGCCTCCACGGCCTCTTGTGGTGACATGTGGACCTCGCCCATGAACCATTCGGGACGAAACGCTCCGATGGGCAGAATGGCCAGGTCGATCTCGGGAAATTGTTTGGCAATCTCGCTAATGTGGGGTCCCGCACCGGTATCGCCCGCGAAGTAAATGGTCGCGTCATTGCTCTGCACAACGAACCCGCACCACAGCGTCTTATCGTTGCTGAACGGCGAGCGTCCGGAGAAATGCTGCGCCGGAACCGCGGTCACCCACATATCGCTGCGCGCCGCCGCTTCCTGCCACCAGTCGAGCTCCACCACGTTGCCGATCCCATGACGACCCAACGCTCGCCCGTTTTTCAGGCCGGTGTAAACCGTCGGACGATGCTCGCGCGCCAGGCGCTTCAGCGTCGGGATATCCATGTGGTCGTAATGATCGTGGCTGAGCAGCACCAGGTCGATCGGCGGCAAATCCCCAAAGCGAATTCCCGGCGGATGATGCCGCTTCGGCCCCGCCCACGAGACCGGACTGGCGCGCTCCGACCAGGTGGGATCGGTCAGGATGTTGATGCCATCCACTTGCAGCAAAAATGTGCTGTGATTTACGAAGGTGATACGCAGCTGTTGCGAATGCTTCGGCGGAGGCGGACCGGGTTCAGCGTTCGTGTGTTCCTGCCACGGGCCACGCTGACGCGACAGCAACCAACGCACCAGTTCGCGATATCGATTGCGCCGGGGCACTGCGTTGTGAAATCGCTGACCGTCAAAATGAGAAGGGAGCGTCGTCATTTTGCGAATTGGCCGAACACTTGTTCGGGCAGGATTATATAGATGTTGCCCCTGCTGCGAAAGGTTCTTTCCCGTTAACCTGGCTGATCCGGCATTGCCAGCCGCAGCCAAACCCGTCACAATCGAAGCAGCATTCCAACATTGCGGCCGATCACGCAGTACCGCTGGCGTTACTGAATCTCATGCCACTTCTGCAAAGTAACCGGGTGAAAAACCAGTTTTGGACAGCACCCAACCAGATCACACTGCTGCGCCTGATCTTCATTCCCTTCGTCATTATCGCGGTCTTTGACGCCAACTGGGATTGGGCGCTCGGCCTGCTGGCTGCTGCCGCCTTGAGCGACGCGCTCGACGGGCTGCTGGCGCGGGCTCTCCATCAGCAGACACTGCTGGGGCAATACCTCGATCCGTTGGCCGACAAGCTGCTGCTGAGCTCGTTGTTTCTGGTGCTTTCCTTCGTTAAGAAAATCCCCTGGAAGTACACGGTGGTCGTCTTCAGCCGCGACCTGTGCATTGTTATGACCGCGGTTGTGCTGTACGCCACCGTCGGTTTTCGCGACTTCCGCCCCAGCATCTTCGGCAAGCTGAACACCGCCTGCCAGATCGCCGCGGTTTTCTTCGTGGTGCTGTCACAGCTGCTGACGGCATCCTGGGTGGGCGTCCTGGTGAAGTTTTTCCTCTATGCGACCTTCACCTTCACCACCATTTCCGGTGTGCATTACGTCCTCATCACCGGGCACAAGTTGCGCAAGGAACAACCCAAACCGGCCACGTAGCTACGTCCTGATCGCCGCTGCTCTAGCTGATTCTTTATTGTGACTGCCGACCGCCATCACCGGCTGCAAGTGATCTTCGCGTTTGCCCTCGTTTACATTTTCTGGGGCTCGACCTACCTGGCGATTGGCATTGCCGACGCCGAGCGTTTGCCTCCAGCGGTTATGTGCGTGCTGCGCTTTGCTGTTGCCGGCCCGCTGATGCTGATAGCCTGCGCGCTACTCGGGCGGAAAGTTCGCATTACCTTGCACGAAGCCGCACGCCTGGCGACGATCGGATGCCTGCTGCTGGTTGGCGGCAACTTCGGCCTGGCCTGGGCCGAGCAATGGGTGCCGACCGGCTTCGCTGCCTTGATCGTTGCCGTCACTCCGATCTGGTTTCTGGTGCTGGAAACTTTTGTCTTTCGCGGCGAACGGCTGTCCGCTCGCGGAGTCTTCGGCGTGGCGCTGGGCATTGCTGGGGTTGCGGTGCTGTTCTGGCCGAGTTTCGAACATCGCGCCACCCTCGGCATCCTGCCGCTCCTCGGCGCTTGCAGCCTATTGCTCTCGTCGCTGAGCTGGTCGATCGGCTCAGTACTGTCGCGCAAGTGGCAGATGAAAGTTGATCCCTTCACAGCCACGGCCTGGGAGATGGTGTTTGCGGCAATCGGTAATGCGATCGTCGCTTTCGGTAGCGGCGAATACCGTCACATCGTGATTACGCGCCGTGGACTTTCGGCAGTGCTCTACCTCGTGGTGTTTGGCTCCTGGGTGGGCTACACCGCCTACATCTGGCTGTTGAAACATGTCCCCACGCCGAAGGTCGCGACCTACGCCTACGTCAATCCGCTGGTGGCGGTTTTTCTGGGATGGCTGGTGCTGCACGAGCGACTGGATGGCTTTATGTTCGCGGGCACGGTGATTGTCGTCGTGGCCGTGATTCTGGTGACGACCGCCAAAGTCCGCGACAGCGGTCCGAATCTCGCCACCGGAGGGACGCTGCCGGAATTCGACTCGGAAGTCTAGGAAATCGATTACTTCCCGCGGTGCGGATGACGATCTTCGCTCTCATCTTCCCACTCCAGAAAGGCGCGGAACGCCGCTCCACGATGGCTGTACCTGGCCTTCTCCTCCGCACTTAATTCGGCAAATGTCTTGCCGATTTCCGCAAAGTAGAACAGTGGATCGTAGCCAAAGCCGTTGGAGCCGCGCGCTGCCCGCAGGATTATGCCTTCAGCTTGGCCCTGAAATGTATCCAGAGCGTGGCCGTTACGGGCAGCGGCGATTACGCATACAAAATGTGCAGTGCGAAATTCCTCCGGAACCTCATGAAGCTCGCGCAGCAGGCGTGCATTATTGGCTTCATCGTCGGAGTTGCCGCTGTGCTCTTCAGGGTGGTGCTCGTCAGCCGCGTAGCGGGCGGAACGCACTCCCGGCGCGCCCTGAAGCGCGTCCACTTCCAGGCCGGAGTCGTCGGCGATCACCAGCGCTCCCTCGGCGTGCTGGCTGTAGAACTCGGCTTTTTTGCGGGCGTTCGCCTCGAACGTCAGGCCGTCTTCCACCACTTCCGGCAATTCAGAGAAGCCGGGCAGCGTTTCAATCTGCACGTTGTGGGCGATCGCCGCTCCGACCAGGTCGCGAATTTTCCCAGGATTCGATGTCGCTACCAGAACACGCTTCAAATGTTCCTCCCGAAAATCCGTTCACCACAGAGGCACGGAGACACAGAGGAATTATTCAAAAAAAGAAGGCTCAAAAATCGGTGCCTCTGTGTCTCTGTGGTAAATTCGGACTCACTTCACTTGCGTTGCTCGCCGTCCAACGTACCAGAATCTGACGAGGAAGATCAGCGCCGCCAGGCTCAGCAAATCCCCAATCCAGCGATCGATCGTACGTGCAAAGTGAACCTCAATCTCGCTGTGCCCCGCCGGCAGAGAGACCGCCATCCTTCCGGTGGGCTGCTCGGATTGCGGCTGACTTGCCGCGCCATTCACCGTCACCCGCCACGCAGGATAGTTCATCAGCCTCAACACAAGTTCCACAGGCTGCGGCGAGTCGACCGTCAACTGCTTGCGATACGTTTTCGCTTTCAACTGCGTAATGCGAGCCCCGGCCGGAGCAGGCCCATTTTGTTCGTTACGCAGCAGAGCCTCCGGGAAGTCGGCCTTGATCTCGTAGTTGTCGCCGCCCGCAGGAACATACTCATCCGTACCCATGTAGCCGTAGCCCGAGTGATAAACGTTGGCGATCATGAACGGTGTGTCCGCCGGATCGCACTT
Source organism: uncultured Acidobacteriaceae bacterium (assembly GCA_963769235.1). Lineage (GTDB taxonomy): Bacteria > Acidobacteriota > Terriglobia > Terriglobales > Acidobacteriaceae > Bog-257. Next base: position 49,745 of record CAVYKW010000005.1, read on the forward strand.
GGGTTGCAGCATCAGATTGCAACCGGCGATCAACAATGCGAACAGCAGCCCATAGAGCCAGGGCTTGCCGCGAAACGATGGCAGGGCGATCACGACAAACACGGCGTAAGCGATTCCCGCCGCCAGCATCCAGCGCCAGGGAAATTGCAGGAAGCGCAAGTCGGGCAGCAGTTGATACGCCCAGGCCATAACCGGCAGCATCAACAAAACCGTCATCAGCAGCAATGCCAGCAGTGACCACCACAGCCTGGGATTGAGCTTGCGCCAGCTGCGACCTGCAACAATCGTCAACCCAGTAATCGCCAATTCTCCCGAAGCCAGCCACGACAGCGCACGCAAGAAGCGGTCATGCTGCGGTTCGCCGGTCCGCGAGAACAGAAAGTTCTCCGCCGGTCGCACACCGGCCGACAGCACCTGTCCAAGTGTGATCCAATTCTTCTCGTAAAGCACCGGCACGATGAAAAACGCCGCCAGCAACATGCCCAGCCCCATCCCGCAAACACCGTAAACGAATACCCGCGAATTTCGCCGCAGAACCGTCACCACCACCAGCAGCAGAATCGCCATGTAGCTCGCGATGATGGCCGCCGGAACATTGGTCAGCCATATGCCGGCAACGGTCAGCGCCAGCGGCACGAACATCTGCCGCGCCGGACGGTCGCGCACAATCCACAGCAGCAGAAGAGGCAATAGGGACGCCGCCAGCAGTTCTCCAAACGCGCTGCGTACGTAAATCGTCAGCAGCATGTAGGGATTCACGGCGTAGGCCACGGCGATAAGAGTGGCTTCCGAAGCGTCGAACCATTCGCTCGCCATGCGGAACATGGCCAGCCCAGCCAGGATGACCACGCAGCAATCGAACGTCACCGGCGCGAACATCCATGGCATAAGGCTGCCCAATGCGCCGCCCAGCATCCACGACAGCGGCGGATAGAACAGGAACCGCGGCTCCCCTCCGCCGTAGTTGGCCATGGCCGCCCAGCGCGGATAGATCACCCCTTGCCGCCACTGCTGCGCCACCTCCATCCAGCTGTTCATGTGGAAAGTGAGGTCGTGGCCGCAAGCGATGCCGCGCACCGCAAAAGGGGCAACCACTGCCAGGGCCGCGCAGATCAGCGCGTAGACGGTGCCCCTGCGAACCGGCGATGTGGATTGCGGCATGTCCCTCATGTTAACCGTGCCGTCATCTTTGCTGAACGCGTGACCACTCAAGTTAATTAATTCCCGCGCGCTTTATCCAAATGCCGGAAATTCTTGGCTTGTTCATCTTCTTTTCATCGTTAGTTTAACTGCGGTTGATGTTGTCCGTTTATGAACATGAAGCCTCAGAATCCATGCCTGAGGATTGGAAAGGGTGAGGAGAAATATGCGTCAGATTTTGGCATCTACGTTAATGGCGGTCATGACCTTGGGACCGCTAGTAAACGCAAACGCCGCGCCGGTTCGGCCGCCAGCGAGAGCATCCGGTGACTCAACCACAACCCCGATCAAGCACCTGGTAGTGATTTTCCAGGAAAACGTTTCCTTCGATCACTACTTCGGTACCTATCCGGTCGCTACCAATCCGGGTGGCGAGCCGTCTTTCACCCCGCTACCTAACACCCCAAGTGTCAACGGCATCTTGGGTACTCTCTCGACGCAAAATCCGAATCTGAATCCTGCTAACGGACAGGGCGCGACTAATCCCTTTCGTCTGGATCGTTCGCAGGCCGCTACCAACGACCAGGACCACGACTACACACCTGAGCAACTGGCCTTCGATAAAGGCTTGATGGACTTGTTTCCGGCGAATACCGGTACCGCGGGTCCGCCTCCAGGTGGCGGCGGCATCGTCGACACGACTGGCCTGGTAATGGGCTACTACGATGGCAACACCGTAACCGCCCTGTGGAACTACGCTCAGAACTTTGCCATGAGCGACAACTCCTACGACACGAACTTTGGCCCGTCGACGGATGGCGCCTTGAATCTCATCGCCGGACAGACCAACGGTGTCATCCAGAATGAGAACGGAACCGGAGCTGTCATCGGTGACGGCAACGGCGGTCTCACCCTGATCAGCGACGCCGATCCGATCGGCGACGCCTGCTCCACAACTTCGGGCGAAGTATTGCAGATGGGCGGCCAGAACATTGGCGATCTGCTGAACACCGCGGGCGTGAGCTGGGGCTTCTTCGAAGGCGGCTTCGACCTCACCATCACCAACCCCAACGGCACCACGGGCTGCCACCGGTCGACGACCTCCACGATTACCGGAACGACCAAGGCCGATTACATCCCGCATCATCAGCCCTTCCAGTACTACGTATCGACCGCCAACCCGCAGCACACCCGTCCCACTTCGCTGCTGACCATCGGACAGCAGGGTGACGCCGGCAACCACCAGTACGACACGCACGATTTCTTCGACGCCGTCAACGCCGGCAACTTCCCCGCCGTCAGCTTTCTGAAGGCTCCTGGTTATCAGGACGGACACGCCGGCTACTCTGATCCTATCGACGAGCAGAAGTTCATCGTTGATACCATCAACTTCCTGTCGCAGCGGCCGGAGTGGGCAAACACAGCCGTTGTCATCAACTATGACGACTCCGACGGCTGGTACGACCACCAGCTGGGTCAGATCGTGAACACCTCGCAGACCAGCGCGGATGGCATGACTGGAACCGGCCAGTGCGGAACCGTTGCTCCTGTTCTGGACGGCATTAACGGTTCTCACGCCCAGGGCCGCTGCGGTTACGGCCCCCGTCTGCCCATGATGGTAATTTCGCCTTACACCCGTCCCAACTATGTTGACCACACCATGACCGATCAGTCTTCCATCATCCGCTTCGTGGAAGATAATTGGCTGGGAGGTCAGCGCATTGGTCACGGTTCGTTCGACAGCATCGCGAACTCCATCGCTTCCATGATGTCGTTTGTCCAGCCCAGTACTTGCCTGCGTTACGTTCTGCTCGACGACAACTCGGGCGAAGTAACCAGCAAAGGCTGCGCCCGCTAAAAGGACAGACCAGTAACGACGTTGAGCACGAAGCAAGGGATGCAGCGAGAAAACCCGCCTGCATCCCATTGCCATTTCTTGGTTATGTTTGTTATTAAGGGTGATCTTGACCTCACGACGAAACTTCCTGCGGCAATCCTCGATCATGACCGGCGGCCTGCTCCTGGGCGGGCCGAAAGCGCTCTCAGCGATGAACCATGCCGCGACCACGCCGGCAAACACGCTCAACGTCAGCACGCTGGCCACCTTTGTCGACCCGCTCCCGATTCCGCCGATCGCCAAGCCTGCCGGTACCCGCGCGCTGCCTTCCTCGCCTGGCGTCAAGCTTCCCTACTACCGTCTTGCGGCTCAGCCGATGGAGATGAAGATCCATCGCGACCTGAAGCCTACGCATTTTTGGGGCTTCGGAGGCTCCGTTCCGGGTCCGACGTTTGAGACCCGTAGTGGCGAAGGAATTCTGGTCGAGTGGGCCAACGATCTGCCGCAAAAACATTTTCTGCCCATCGATTACCGCCTGCACGGGGCTGACAACGGCAATCCTGAAGTGAGGATCGTATCGCACTTGCATGGCGCGCGCCGTGTGCCGCCTGAGAGCGATGGCTACCCGGAAGACTGGTTTGTCCCCGGCAAGTCGGTGCTGTATCACTATCCCAACGATCAGGATGCAGCCATGCTCTGGTATCACGATCACGCCATGGGCATCAATCGCCTGAACATTTATGCCGGGCTGTTCGGGATGTCCATCATTCGCGATCAGGCCGAAGACGCGCTGAACCTGCCCAGTGGTAAGTACGAGATTCCCTTGGCCATCTTCGATCGCATGATTACACCGGAGGGCCAGTTGTACTACCCGATCTCCGGCAAAGAGCGCTCACCCTGGATTCCGGAGCTGTTCGGCGACGCCATGCTGGTCAACGGCAAGCTGTTTCCCTATCTCGACGTCGAACCGCGCAAGTATCGCTTTCGCGTGCTGAATGCATCGAACGCACGTTTCTATCACCTGTCGCTGGACAACGGGCAGGCCTTTCAGCAGATTGGAACCGATCAGGGATTACTGCCCGCGCCGATATCGGTGAAGAAGATGATGATCGCTCCGGCCGAGCGGATCGATGTAGTGATCGACTTCAGCCAGAGCCACGGCCAGCAGATCGTGTTGAAGAACGACTCCTTCGTCGTCATGCAGTTTCGAGTCTCGTCCCACAAGGTCAGCGACAGCAGCTCAGTGCCTGCGCAGTTGCGCCCCGTTCCACCGATGGCCGAGTCCGAAGCCGTGAAGACTCGCCTGCTAACCCTCGACGAATACGACAACCTGGTGGCCGAACCCGTATTGATGCTGTTGAACGGCAAGTATTGGCACGATCCCATTACCGAGACGCCGCTCCACAACACCACCGAAATCTGGAGCTTCGTTAATCCCACTGACGACACCCACCCCATCCACCTGCACGCCGTGCGTTTCCAGATCCTCGACCGCCAACACTACGAACCTTGGACCTACCAGACTAAGAAGGAATTCCGCTTCCTGGGACCTCGCGTCCCGCCTGAACCTTACGAGGCCGGCTGGAAGGACACCGTGCGCGCCGATTCCAAGATGGTGACCCGCATCATCGTTCGCTTCGACGGCTACCCCGGACGCTACGTCTGGCACTGCCACATCCTGGAGCACGAGGACAACGAGATGATGCGCCCCTACGAAATCGTCAAAGCGTGATCGAGGCAATCTCATAGTTCAACATGTGTGTACTGAGAATGACTTTGGGTATTAGAAACATCGCAGTTTGTGATTGGAGCACTTGTGATCGTCGGGACGGGCTATGCGTCGTACCTGGAGTCGGTAAGCCTTGTATCAGGGCACGATTTCAGTCGTACCCTGAATATCCAACAAAAATGCGGGCTTTAGTGTCTGCGTGAGGACCGGGGTTTTGCCTTAGCGGTGGAGGGCAACGGTCAAGAACCGAGCGCCGTAGGCGCGAAATAACCTAGCCCAGCACGCAGCCGAACCGGGGTCCCCGATTCGCGCTGCTTTTGCGGGAATTGGGGTGGGATGGCGGAGTGCTGGGTAAGTGGAAAATTCATATGAGTCCCGTAGGGACGGCAGAGGTTCTCACGAGACACCCTAGCCCCTGAGGCGAGTTTTGCAGGGGCTGAAGCCCCGGCCGCAATTGATTCCCGCTGCCGGCCTGAACAGCTTGCCCAAAAAGTGCACCTTCGCTGTATTCGGGTAGCGCTGGCCTTCAGGCCAACGCCCAAGCCCCTGCGGCCGACCCGAGCCGGCTTCAGCCGGCGGCACAAACAAAATGATCTTACCAGTAAGATTGTGTGCCATTCTTACCAGTAAGACCATTTTTTGTGAAGCACACCCAAACGGCCCTCCGACCCCAAATCCTGCGAGCGCACTTGCCTTCTGTACAATGAGCCAACACCGGGTGAGTTTGGCTCATGAATCTTCACGACGTTCGCCGGGAATTCCCTGTGCTGGAGCGGCAGGTCTTCCTCGATTCCGCCTGCGTCAGCCTGGCTCCACAGCGAGCGGTCGCGAAGATCCGAGATTTCCTCGACATGGCCGCGACCTGCCCCTCGGGCTCATCCACTCAGCATCACCTTGATATGGACGCCATGCGGAGCGCAGCGCGACCGCAAATCGCCAAGCTGATCAATGCCCGCGAAAGCGACATTGCGCTGGTCGAGAGCACCACCCATGGCCTTGGCCTTGTCGCCAATGCCGTCCCGTTGAAAGCCGGCGATCGCGTCGTGATCTGTGATTTGGAATTCCTGGAAGTTGCCGTCCCCTGGATGCAGAAACGCGATGAACTCGGCATCGAGATCGACTCCGTCCCGAATCGCGACGGACGAATCTTGATCGAAGACATCGAAGCCGTTCTCACGCCGCGTACCCGCGTGGTTGCCGTCAGCTCCGTGCAATGGAGTAACGGGTTTCGCTGCGATCTCGACGCTCTGTCGCAACTGTGTCGAGAGCGTGGCGTTTTCCTGATCGTCGACGCCGTGCAGCAGATTGGCGCTATACCTCTCGACGTGCAGAAGACGCCGGTAGACGCGCTCGCGTGCGGCGGCCACAAGTGGCTGATGGCGCCGTTCGGTTGCGGCTTTCTTTATCTCAGCGAAGACTTTCGGGCGAAAGCGAAGCCGCCACTCGCAGGCTATCTTTCGGTTGCCGATCCCGAGGGCGGATGGGAAAAGTATTTCCGCACGCCGTCCATCACACCGGTTCGTCACTACGATTTTCTCGAAGACGCCCGCCGTTGGGAGACCGGCGGCACCGCGAATTATGCCGGCGCGATCGGGCTGGCAGAGTCGGTGGGACTCATCAACGAAATCGGAATCGACAATGTTGGCCGCCACGTCTTAGCGCTGACCGACCATCTTCTCGACGGGCTGCGGCAACACGACATCCGAGTTGTTACGCCGCAAGACCGGCAATACCGATCAAGCATCATCACCTTATCGGTTGGAGATGACGCCGACAACCTTGCGCTTGCCGACTACCTTCAGGCGAATCACGTTCTGGTCTCTGTACGCTACACCTCAGGCGTCGGCGGGGTGCGCGTCTCCTGCCATCTCTTCAACAACCAGGCCGACATTGATCAATTGACGGAACACGTCGGCACATTCGTTCGCCGCCACGCAAAGGCCAACGCATAAATGGCAGCCAATCCCCTACCGGTCCCCGAGCACCACGCCAGCGTCGTAGCCAACGAGCAGGGACTGGCTCGCAAGCTCAGCGAGCGGCAGATGAGCATGATCGCCATCGGCGGCGCGATCGGCACCGGACTGTTCCTGGGCAGCGCGCTTGCCGTCCGCACCGCCGGCCCTGGCGTCATCCTCAGCTACGTGTTCACCTCGGTGGTTGCGCTGCTGCTGATGTTCTGTTTGTCGGAGATGGCGGTCGCGCATCCGGCCGCCGGATCGTTCGGCGTCTACGCCGATCTCTACGTCTCGCCCTGGGCGGGCTTTGTGGTGCGCTACACCTATTGGGCAGCGCAATCGGTTGCGGTTGGCGGCGAAGCCGTAGCGGCTGCTATCTACACGCAGTGGTGGTTTCCGCACACGCCTGCATGGGCCTGGGTTGTCTTCTACGCGGCGCTGCTGATCTACATCAACGCCCGCAGCGTGGGTGCGTTCGGCAGCTGCGAATACTGGTTCTCGATGATCAAGGTGAGCGCGATCGCCGTGTTCATCGTGCTAGGAACCGGCGTGCTCCTTGGGATTCATCAGCCCAAGCCAATCGGCCTGACAAACTTTCACGCTGCCGGCGGATTTCTTCCTCACGGCTGGCTCGGCGTGTGGCTGGCTGTCGCGTTCGTCATCTTCGGCTTTATCGGTACGGAAATTGTGGCGGTCACCGCCGGCGAGGCGCAGGATCCGGAGCGCTCCGTGCCGCGCGCCATGCGGACGATGCTGCTGCGGCTGGTCATCTTTTATATCGGTGCCATCACTGTGCTGGTCGGGGTCATCCCCTGGACTCAGATTCAGCCGGGACAAAGCGTCACGGTCAGCCCGTTTGTGCGCGTCTTCGACGTCATGCACGTTCCCATCGCCGCGCAGATCGTCAACTTCGTGGTGCTGACGGCGGCGCTCTCCGGCATGAACTGCAGCCTGTACCTCGCCACGCGCATGGTGTTTTCGCTGGCCCGCGGCGGCTACGCGCCGTCAGTGCTGGGGCGTGTCTCCGAAAAGGGCACACCGATTTGGGCGCTGATGGTGTCGGCTGCCGGACTTGGTATCGCAACCCTGTTTGCGATCGTCTACCCGCGCTCGGCGTACGTGTACATGTTTGGCATCGCGCTGTTCGGCGGGCTGTTTGTCTGGCTGATGATCTTCGTGACGCACTTGTTTTTTCGCAAGCAATGGCAGGCACAAGGCGGCCGCAAGTTGCCGGTGCGCATGCCCCTGTTCCCCCTGACCACCATCCTCGGCGCGTTGGCCGTGTTGGCGATTATCGTCTCGACCTGGTGGGTCGATGGCATGCGTCCCACCCTGGAATCAGGCATTCCGTGGCTGCTGGCGCTCACCGTGATTTACTACGTCTGGGGACGCAAGGGAGCGAGAGCCAGAGCCTCGAAGCTTAAGCTGATGAAGACTTCGCAGGGGCCGGAAGCAGCCGACTAGCAAGCGAGGGTTTATACTGGCGCGCTCAGAACTTTATCCTCCGAGGCGCTATGAAATCCCTGTTGCGCATTCTTCTGGTTCTCTCTCTGACTTCCATCCTCAGCACAGCACAAAACATGAAGCCAACGACCCAGACCCAAGCTCAGGCCAATGCCAAGTTCGCCAAGATGACCGACCAGTTCGTGAAGGACTCGCTCGCACTCTCGCCGGTGAGCGCCTCGCAGGCCGGCTACCACAAGCATCTCGACGCTAAAACTGGTAAGACCATCGATCTCGACGCGCAGCTCGACGACGTAGGCCCGCAGGGCATGGCCGCGCAGGAGAAGTTCTATAGCGAGTGGCGCCAGCGCTTTCAGAAAGAAACGCCCATCGAGTCGCTGAATGCGCAAGACGCTGCCGACTTCCGTCTCATTGACGATCAGATCGCGCTCAACCTGCTCGAGTTCGAAAAGATCCAGAACTACAAGCACAATCCAACGGTCTACGTAGAGCTATTGGGCAATGGGCTGTTCCTCCCCCTGACCCAGGGGTACGCGTCCAAGGAAGTTCGCGTTGGCGACGTCGTCTCGCGGATTGGACAGATTCCGCGCTTCCTCGATCAGTCGAAATCGGAGCTAACCGATGCGGATCCCATCTTCATCTCCACCGCGATTGACGAGAACGAAGGCAATATCAATCTGGTGGACAGTGTGGCGGCCGAAATCCCGGCCGGATCGCCGCTCAAGGCGCAGTACGACAATGTGGCACCTGCGGCCAAGAAAGCGTTAAACGACTTTAACGCCTGGATGAAGAACGATCTGGCCAAGCAGGACACGCATGGCCGCAGCTGGCGGCTGGGCGCCGAGTGGTACGCGCCCAAGTTTCGCTATGTGATGGAGACGTCCGTGCAGCCCGTCCAGCTGCTGGCCGAGGCGGAAGCGCAACTGAAGAAGACGCGCGCCGAAATGCTGCAACTCGCCTTGCCGCTCTACAAGCAGATGTATCCCGGCCAGGATGATTACGCCAGCCTGCCCGCCCAGGAGCGCGAAAACAAAATCATTGCTGCCGTGCTGAACAAGATCAGCGACGAGCATCCACAGCGCGATCAGCTGATCGAAGCAGTGAAAGCTGACCTCGAAGGTATCAAGCGATTCATTCGCGAGAAGAAGATCGTTACCCTCAGCAGCCGCGACAATCTGAAGGTGATCCCGACGCCGGAATTTGAGCGAGGCATCTACTCAGTCGCCGGTTTCCATGGCGCTCCGCCGCTTGAGCCCAATGCCGAAGCACAATATTGGGTGACACCCATCGACCCCAAGATGCCGGAGGCGAAGGCCGAGAGCAAGCTGCGCGAGTACAACAATTACGCGCTGAAATGGCTGACCATCCACGAGGCGCTGCCCGGCCACTACGTGCAGGGCGAGCACGCCGACGACGTTCAGCCGCCAACCCGTCGTGTGCTCCGCAACCTGTTCGGCAATGGCCCCTACGTCGAGGGTTGGGCCGAATACGGCGCCGACGTTATGACGCAGGAAGGCTATCTTGACTTCAATCCGAAGTTCCGGTTGGTGCGCGAGAAGATCTGGTTGCGCGCGGTGGCTAACACCATCCTCGACATCCGCCTCCAGACCATGAACATGACCGACCAGCAAGCGCTTGACCTGATGACGAAAGAATGTTTCCAGACCCAGGCCGAGGCGGACGGCAAGCTGGTTCGCGCTAAGCTGAGTTCAACCCAGTTGCCGACCTATTTTGTTGGCACGCGGCAATGGTGGGAGCTGCGCAAGAAATATCAGGCAGCCAAGGGCAACAGCTTCACGCTGGAAGAGTTCCACGATCGCGCTCTGGATCAGGGACCGCTGCCGATCGAGTATCTGGAGAAGATCATTCTGCCGGGAAGCAATTAGGCAGTTGGCAGTTGGCAGTTGCCGGTTGTCGGGCGTCGGGTGTTAGTTGTTGGTTGCAAGTTGTTAGGGGAGCTCTGATTGAGTTTGATTTGAAGGGGACGGCCTTTAGGCCGTCCGTAGTATCAACGAATCAGTCGGCTTTAGCCACTGAGGAACCTCGGTTTCGCTTAAGCCGTGAACAAGCGCATTGCCGGTAGAGCGGCGCTTCAGCGCCGCGTCATAGTTGCCGTAAAAGATTCGGGGGCTTCAGCCCCGGGGTCCGCATCCCAGGTCTGAACAAAATTTGCTTCGCCGTTGGCTGCCACGTTGCGCCCATTGTGAAGAATTGTAAAAACCTAGCGGTTCGTCCCAACCTGGCGAACTTTTCGGCGTGCCCTACGTCTATATCGATAACCCAAATCCAAGGTGGGCGCCCTAACCCCAACAGAAATACAACAGGCGCCCACCACCCCTTGTCTTCGGTTGTCAGTTGTCAGCTCTCAGTTATCAGCCGTTAGTTATCGTTCTCAGAGCTATAGCTGAGGATATCGCGCGGCAGCATCTGGCCTGGTTCGCCATCGTTTGTGACCCGCCGCATCGCGTGAATTATCGCGCCACACTAGCCGAAAGCTGGGGTGAACGCAAGCCCTATCGGCTGTCAGCGGTGACGCCCCAGTCCCGCTTTGCTGGACGAAACAAGAAAGCCCACCGCTTCAGCCGTGAGAGGACGTCGCTTAATGAACCGAGTGCCTCGGGCACGGGACAACCACAGATCCAAAACCAGAGACATATGCCGTCCCCAGGGGCCTCCGTCTCCAGTTGTCTTCCACCCACCGTTGAAACGGTGGGCTATCATCTTTCGCGCCCGGGGCGCTTCCATCGGCGTTACAATTAAACTTGAGTAGTTACCATGCAGTTAACATCATTAAAGCCTGACGTTCACCCCGCGCGCTGGTGGGAGACCATGGCGGACGGGCGCCTGCACTGCTATCTCTGCCCGCGCCATTGCCATATCGGCGAAGGCCAGAGCGGCTTCTGCTTTATTCGCAAGAATGAAGGCGGACGGCTGGTTCAACTCGGCTATGGACGGCCCGCTGCGATTGCGATGGATCCGGTCGAGAAGAAGCCGCTGAACCACTTTTTTCCCGGCACCAAGATCCTCTCCATGGGCACTGCCGGTTGCAATATGGGTTGCTTCTTCTGCCAGAACTGGGATATCTCGAAGGCCAAGGCCGACCAGGTAAACTCGATCGCTCTCAGCCCGGAAAACGTCGTTGCAGTCGCGCTTGAGCACCACGCACCGCACCTTGCCTTCACTTACAACGAGCCCACGATCTGGGGCGAGTACGTTGTCGACATCGCGCGCGAGGCGCATGATGCCGGGCTCAACACCGTGATGGTTTCGAACGGCTACATCACGCGCGAGGCGTTCTTCGATATCTATCGCCACATCGACGCCGCCAACATCGACCTCAAAGCTTTCACCGAGGAGTTCTACGGAAAGGTCACGCTCACGCATCTTCAGCCCGTGCTCGATACGCTGAAGTGGTTGCGGCACGAGACTGGTGTGTGGTTCGAGATAACGAACCTGATCATCCCCACGCTCAACGATGGCGACTCCGAGTTCAAGGAGCTGTGCGACTGGGTGCTCAACAATCTGGGCGACGATGTTCCGCTGCACTTCACCGCGTTTCATCCTGACTTCAAGCTGCGCGACAAGCCGGCGACTCCGCCGGAGACGCTGCACCGCGCGCGCCAGATCGCGCTGGAGATGGGCCTGAAATACGTGTATGAGGGCAACATCTATTCCGATGGCGCGAACACCACGTGTCCCGGCTGCAACCAGGTGGTGATCACGCGCTCCTGGCATTCGGTGATGTCGAATCGCTTGAAGAACGGCTGCTGCACGAATTGCGGGACAAGGATCGCGGGAGTGTTCAGGAAGGCTGAAGCGGAGAAGCGGCGGGAGTGGACCGGATCGCGAAGCGGAAGAACAGCAGGTCCCTCGGCTGCGCTCGGAATTTAAAGTCAATCGACTCTCCCGAAACCAATAAGCTTTCCCGAAATGGCACGCCCAGCTTGCGTTTCCCCTGATTTCCCTAGCCACCAATCTGAATCGTTGGATAATCTTTATCATCTGATAACTATGCGCCGGGAGACTTACAACGAGTTTCGCCAACTGTGCCGAACGCACAATCTGGCCGCCACACACCAGCGACAGAGAATCTACGAAGCTCTGGTGTCGCGTCCCGGGCATTATTCGCCGGAGGAGATCTACGCGCAGGTAAAACCTGATCTGCCGTCGATCTCGCTCGCGACCGTCTACAAAAATCTTAAAACTTTTATCGAAGCCGGCGTGTTACGCGAGGTCAGCCTACATCATGGCGCCTGGCGCATCGACGCCAATCTGAATCCCCATCATCACCTGGTTTGCACGCGTTGCCGCTCCATCACCGATCTTGATCTGGACTTGCTTGCGCCCGTGAAGTTACGCGGTCGGCTCCCTGCGGGATTCAAGGTGGAGAAATTCAGTATCGAAGTGCAAGGTCTCTGCAAGGCGTGCGCATCCCATATCACGACTGTCATAAATAATTCTTACCTGGAGAAAAACAAAATGCTAGCAATTGGCGAGAAGTTTCCCGATTTCAGTGTCACTGCAACCGTCAGCACCAACAAAGATACCGCTTTCAAAACCATTACCAATGACGACTACGCCGGCAAGTGGAAGATCTACTTCTTCTGGCCCAAGGATTTCACCTTCGTCTGCCCGACTGAGATTGCAGCCTTCGGCAAGCTGAACAAGGAATTCAAGGACCGCGATGCGCAGATCCTCGGCGGCAGCACTGACTCCGAGTTCGTTCACCTGGCGTGGCGCAATAATCATCCTGACTTGAAGGACCTGCCCTTCCCCATGTTGGCCGACATCAAGCGCGAGCTCTGCGGCCAGCTCGGCATTCTGGATGAGAAAGAGGGCGTGGCCCAGCGCGCGACGTTTGTGGTCGATCCTGACAACGTTATTCGCTTCGTCTACGTGACCGATCTTTCCGTCGGCCGCAATCCGCAGGAAGTTCTGCGCGTGCTGGACGCGCTGCAGACTGACGAACTCTGCCCCTGCAATTGGCAGAAGGGTCAGGAAACGCTGACGGTTTAACTCAATCGCTATAACTCATCGCCTCGGGGACTTCGGTCCCTGAGGCAGACATTCCAGAAATCCCCCTCCTTTCTATTCCATTTCGAAAATCAGCCAGAAAATTACAAGTGGTGCACAGGCGCGATATGTCTGTTTCCCACTTCGCGTCGGCTGTCGTACCATCTCCTGAGACGTTCCACCCTGAGGGAATGCAATGTACCACTATGATCCGGCAACCGCTCTGGAAGAGTTGCAAGAAGACGCAGTGCTGCCCAATCCAGTGCATCTGCGCGACATGATGTTGCGCGCTCACCTGGATGTCGATCACTCGTTGGAGTACAACCGCACCTTCGTGGAATACCAGAAGAAGTTTGGCGAGTTGCAGGCGCTGGGACAGCAGCTGCTCGACGGATTGGATAAGCGATAATCGGCGTTTCTACTGCGACCTGTTCTTCGCAGCTTTTCGGTTGAGGAGGGTGGGGTGAAAACCTGGTGGCTCTGTCTCTTGATCTGCGCGCTCGCGGTTTCGGCTGTGGCCGCGGAACCGCATCCCGTGTCCTATCAAAGCGGCGACGAGACGGTGAACGGAATTCTGTATTTGCCACCGGGCAAAGGGCCGTTCCCCGCGATGGTGGTTATTCATGAATGGTGGGGGCTGAACGATTGGGTCAAGCAACGGGCTTCCAAGCTGGCCGATGAAGGGTATGCTGCACTCGCTATCGACCTCTACCGAGGCAAGGTGGCCACCACGCCGGATGAAGCGCACGAGATCATGCGTGGCGTGCCGGACGATCGTGCCAATCGCGATCTGCTGGCCGCGACCACGTATCTGCGCTCGCTCACCACGGTCAATTCCAAACGCATGGGTGTCATCGGCTGGTGCATGGGAGGCGGATACGCGCTTGACTTGGCGGTCCTGGATCCCCGATTGAAGGTTGCCGTCATCAACTACGGACACCTGGCCAGTGACGACACCACGCTGCGAAAAATCCACGCGGCCGTGCTCGGCATCTTTGGCGGCAAAGATCGTGGAATTCCGGTTGCTGACATAAAGCGGTTTCAAGACCACATGGAGAAGTTAGACAAAAAAGTTGAGATCCACATTTTCGCCGACGCCGGCCATGCGTTCGAAAATCCTAACAACCAACAAGGCTTCCGCCCGGAAGACGCTACCAAGGCGTGGAATCTGACCATTGATTTTCTCGCCAAGAATCTGAAGTAGGGAGTAGCGGGAAATCTGGGGAGAATGGACCCTTAGACTGGACGGCGCGGCGGGGCAATTTCGCCCCAGCCGGCCGCTATCGACAAGGCTTCAGGCAGCCTTGTGCTTCTGTTCCATGGCCCGAACCCGGTCAAGTGTCCCTACGATGGCCTGGGCCTGGTTGCGAATGATGCCGAGGATGTCGTCCGGAAGCTTGTTGTCGCGAATGCAGTCGTCATAAGCATCTTTGGCGTATTTGTCGCCAGTTTCCATGGACGAGAGAATCGACTCGTCGCCTCCGCCCAGGCTGGTCTTCAGGTTTGTCCAGCCGCGGTGAACCGCGCCCAGCGTGGTGCCCGAACGGTCCACATCGGACTTGCCCAACCGCACGGCTTCGTTCTCCAGATCGCCGGCAAATTTAGCGCGTTCCAGGCTCACCTGATCCAGAAATTTCTTCAGCTCAGGACTCTTGGCATGCTCGGCGCCCTCGCGGTATCCGTTTTGCCCATCGCGGCTAATCTCGATCAGCTTCTCCAAAGCGTCGATCACGTGTTTCTGATCACTCATATCTGCTCCTCAAAGTTCGAATTGGTTCTTCCAGACTTGAGTTAGATGGCCGTCAGCGGCCACGGTTTGTATCGGCCTGAGCGTCTGAACCGGCGAAACTGTCGACAACCCGAAGTTATTTTTGCCAGGCCCTTGACCCAGTGACTGGCGCGGACTAGCATTCCTGATGGCGAATAAAAAGCGAAAGTAACCAAGTCGCTCAGCCCCATGCATCCCTCTCAGCTTTATCTCGAAAACGACGATTCCCCGCCGCCGCCAGTTGGCATCGCGAAACTAGCAGCGCAAGGGGAGTCGATTCGGCAGGGACATCTGGTCGAGTACTTCACTCTGCCGTCGCGAGCTCTGCTGAACCGCTGTACCTCGGCTCGCATGCCGTTCACCTGGACCATCAATCCGTTTCGCGGCTGCGAGTTTGCCTGCAAATACTGTTACGCGCGCTACACCCACGAATTTATGGAGATGCGCGACGGCGTGGAGTTCGAACGCAAGATCTATGTCAAGCAGCAGACCGCATGGTTACTGCGGCAGGATTTAAAGAAGGTGAAGCACGGCGAGGAGATCGCCATTGGAACCGCTACTGATCCTTACCAGCCGGCGGAGAAGCGCTTCGAGGTAACGCGCGGCATTCTGGAGGAAATTGCGCAGCACCACGGGCTGCACATCGGCATCGTCACGAAATCGCACCTGGTGACGCGCGATATCGATGTGCTGCGCCGCATTGCCGAGCACAATTCCCTGTTTGTGAATCTCACCATCACCACGTTGAACGTTAGTTTGGCCCGCACCTTGGAGCCGCGAGCGCCACGTCCCGATCTGCGGCTGGATGCGCTTCGTCAATTGTGTGCCGCCGGAGTGAATGCAGGCGCGATCTGTGCGCCCGTGTTGCCGGGAATCACGGATTTGCCAGCCGCGCTGGACGCTCTGGTTCGCGCCGTCAAGCAAGCTGGAGGAAAGTATGTCTACGCAAATCCGCTGTTCCTGAAGCCGTGCTCCTCTGCGGTGTTCCTGCCGTTCCTGGAGAAAGAGTTTCCGCACCTGGTCGACGACTATCGCAAACGTTTTGGCGAAGGCGGCTTCACCAGCAAGGCTTACCACAAACGCATCTCGGACCTGATGGCCCAGTTGCGGAAAAAGCATGGCATCACGCGCGAATTCAGTTCACGCAGCCACAGCTCTCATCCCGTCCAGCCGGAAGCCGAGCAGATGCGGCTGTTCGTCTAGGAAAGGTGGTGCTATCGATCACAAGGGCTAAGCGTCGATCTGCCAAGCTAAGGAAGCCTGCCATTGTCTGGTGCTTTCCGTCACAGACAATGTTGCTGCCGCCGCGCTAACGTGGAGCGTAATAACGGAGGTGTGGTATGGCAGCGCCCTGGGCACACCGTTACGCACAACGCACGAAAACCGCTAAAAGCTCTATCATCCGCGAGCTCCTGAAACTCACCCAAAAACCTGAAGTGATTTCCTTTGCCGGAGGCTTGCCGGCCCCGGAAGTTTTCCCGGTCGAACGCTTCAAGGAAGCTTGCGATCGCGTCCTGCAAACGCAGCCAACTGTGGCATTGCAATACGGTCCAACCGAGGGCTATCGGCCGCTGCGCGAGTTGATCGTTGCGCACATGGCGCGCTATGGAATTATCGCCACTGTCGACAACGTTCTCATCACCTCGGGCTCGCAGCAAGCGCTTGACCTGATCGCCAAGCTGCTCATCAATCGCGGTGATCGAATCCTGGTGGAGTCGCCTACCTACCTCGGAGCGTTGCAAGCCTTCGATCTCATGGGCGCCGAGTACGTGACCGTGCCCATCGACGATCACGGTCTCCAGACTTGCAACATGGAAGAGGCTCTGCGCTCGGGACCGAAGTTCATGTATATCCTGCCGAACTTCCAGAACCCCGGCGGAGTCACCTTGTCGCGGCCGCGGCGCGATCAACTGGTGCTGCTCTCCGACAAGTACGGCATTCCGATCATCGAAGACGATCCTTACGGGCAATTGCGCTACGAAGGCGAGCACATTTCGCCGCTGGTGGTGCTGGACCGCACGAATCTGTCACGTGACGTAGGCTACAAACTGGGCAACGTAATTTATCTCAGCACCTTCTCCAAGGTTTTAGCGCCGGGACTGCGGATCGCCTGGATTGTCGCGCCTCCGGACGTCATCGGCAAGCTGGTGCAGCTGAAGCAGAGCACCGATCTGCACACCAGCACCTTCGCTCAGATGATCGCTTACGAGGCAGCTCGCGATGGCTTTATGGAAGAGCACGTGAAGCTGATTCGCAAGGTGTACAAAGAACGGCGCGATGCGATGCTGGCAGCGTTGCAGGATTACTTTCCGCCCGAGGTTTCATGGACGCATCCCCATGGCGGGCTGTTCGTCTGGGTCACCATGCCGCCAGGAGTCGACTCGTCTCGGCTGCTGGAGTCGGCGCTGCGGCAGGATGTGGCCTTTGTGCCGGGTGAGCCGTTTTTCCCCGCGGGCGACACGGCTTCGCACATGCGGTTGAACTTCTCTAACGCGCAGCCCGATCAGATCCGCGAAGGCATTCGGCGGCTGTCGATTGCCGTGGCGCACGAGCTGGAGCATCGATCCGCCGAGGTGCTGGTATAAAACAAACCCCACCCGAAGCTCGAGTGGGGCTCATCTCATCTGGACGCGTTCTAACCTGAACTCAGCTTAATGCGCGCCGCTGGTTGACGGCGTGAACGATACGCCGCGTAAAACCTCGCCGAAGCCGGCAGCGTCGAACGTGGTGAAGCTCTCGCTCGGCGGCAAGCTGGTGGCGCTCAACTGGTCGGTGATGACGACCAACTGGTTCGGGTCAGCTCCCTGATCGCCGTTACCGCTGACGGTCGAGGTGATGGCGTAAATCGTGACAGTGCCATCACCGTTGCTGATGCCGGTAACATTGCGCAGGCCGTCCACTCCAGGCGCCCAAGGCAATCCCGTCGCCGGATTATTCCCTGTTGGATAGTTGGGAATCGTGTACGGAATACCGAGTTGTAGTCCCGACTGCAAAACATAAGCCAAGTTCCACTGTCCTGCGACCGGATCGAAAATCCACTTCTGTAATCCCGCCGTGGTGGACGACGCTGCCTTGGTGTAGATACCGCCGGCGTAGGTGTTATCGCCATCGCCTTCATCGGCAACGTAGAGCGTGTTGGCATCAGCGAACCACATGCCGAAGGGGAAAGAAGTCTTCGACTTCAGCTTCGTGGGGAATCCCTGAAGGATGCACATGTTGTTCGGATCGAGTCCCTCGGTCTGGAGCAAGGTGGGATCGTAAGCCAGGGGAGCCGTCGGCAGGGTGGCGTTGTTGGGCGGAAGACCGACGCCGTTGGAATCGTTGCAAACGTTCAACGTGGGATCAACCCAATAGACCGTGTTCACTCCGTTGCTGCCGCTGCCCTTCGTAAAATACAGGACGTTGCTGAAGACGGTCAGGCCGCGGAAGTTGTCGTCTTTGCCGATTTTGTCCTGCGGTTGACCGATTTGGGTAACGTTAAAGCTGCTCACCGGCGTGGGCAGTTGCGGACGCTGCGAAAGTTCGGTCTGGTTGAGCGGAGTCATGATCTGCGCGCCTGCGCCGATGATGATGCCATCCGGTTGCGGATTGCCGCCATTTCCAGCATTGCCGGCGGTATAGAAAAAGCTCGCGCCGTTGGTGTTGTTCAGGATGGCGGCGCGTCCGTTGTTGCCGCTGTAGGCCTGCGTCTCGGTGAAGTTGAAACTGCCATTCACGTCGACTCGCGCAACCGCGCGATAGTAGTTGGTGCCGACCGGGTTCGTGGGATCGACGACCAGCGGTGTATTGGAGTTCGAGACGTCGATGTTGTCGACTGACGAAACATAACCCATAAAGGTCAGGTACTGGCCGTCGGTCGACAGATTCAGGGCGACCTCAGACTTCGAGGAGAAGCTGGTGACCATCTCGTCCCGCAGAAGGGCAGCGCCGATGCGGCGGCTGTTGGGAACCTCCAGCGAATTCACCAGCGACCCGGCCGGTGTGAACTGGTCGAGCACGATCTTTGAGGTAATACCGAAGCTGCCATCTACCAAGTCGTTATTGAAGACGTAGGGATACGTGCCGTCATTGGTAGCGGCGCCGCTGCATCCGGCTTGCGTGTTCTGGCAATTGGGTGGCAGGATCTGGCCTACCTTAACGTTATTGGGATTGTTGTCATACACGCTGCGGCTGACGACCAGGTTCCCGGGGGTAAAATATGTGCTTTGAGCGGACGCAGATACGGCGCCGCCTAACATCGCTGCTGACGCCAGGGCCAGCGTACTCAGGCGATAGCGTTTTCTCAGCATATTAGCTGTCACAGAGAATCTCCTTCGACTTCAGGGTGGAGTCGGACCGATGACCAGCAACGGTCCTCCGAATATCTTGGCAAGTGCCTGTTGCAAAGGCGTTGCAACCAGATTGCACTACGATGAATGTCGCAAGAGGCTTGCCAGTTCCGGCGAAAGAAATTCGCCAGCGGATTCTAGGAGAGTAGCTGCTTGACCGCCGCGTCAACGTGCAGCCGGGTCGTATCGAGGAGTGGAATTCCGGGAACGTCGTTTTCTTTTAGCAGCAGAGGCAATTCTGTTCCCGCCAGAATGACTGCTCCTACCTCTGCCCGCCGACGCATCGACTGGATGATTTCGACCAGCCGATGGCGAGTTGCCGGAAGAAACTTATTTTGCAGCAACTCATTCACGTAGATGTCATGAATGTATGTCTGCTCAACTTCGTCCGGCATGATCAGGGCGATGCCTACCCTGGAAAATACATCGGAATAAAAATGCCCTTGCATAGTGAAACGCGTGCCTAACAGGCCCGCCTTGGCGATGCCACGGCTCTTGGCCGCGGCGCACGCGGCCTCGACTATGCTGAGCAGAGGAATAGGCGACTGCTGCTGAATTTCATCGAAGACAATGTGAGGCGTGTTGGCCGCGATCAAGCCGAAGTCTGCACCTGCGGCCGCTAATCGCCGGGCCTCAGCTACTAGATATTCGATAACAGAGGGCGACTGATTATCGGTCATCCAGGCGAGCAGCTTCTGAACGTCGAGGCTGGTGATGACTATCGCGGGATAGGAACCATCGCTCTTTTGCTGACGATAGCCGGCAATGATCGAGCGATAGTAGTCGATGGTGGACTCGGGGCCAATTCCACCAAGAATGCCCAGAGTTTTCATGTATGCACCAGCGCGCTCACGCTTGTGAGTTTACGCCAGTGTTCATTCGCGCGTTTCAGATCGCGACAGCAACCGATCTAGCGTGTGGCCTTCTCCAGCAGATACATATACGACCGGTAGATCTGGCCGGTGGCGCGAGTCATTCCAATCTCGCAGGTGCGGCTGCTGGAGTAACACTCGTCCGAATGCGAAGCCTTCACCTGAGCTGCTTCACGCTTGGTCGCCGACTGCGTCAGCTCGGGAACCAGGAATCCGCGATCACCCGCGAAGGCGCAGCAGCCGGCGTCCAGCGGAACCGTGACCTGATCGCTGCAAGCGCGTGCGATGGTTTCCAGCTTGCCCGCAATCCCCATCTTCGTAACTGAACACACCGGATGCAGCGCGACCGAATGCGACTTCGTCTTAATGGGCAGCTTAGGAAGCAACTCGTCATGAACGAATTCGATGGAGTCGACAAACTTCATGTGGTCGAAGCGCTCCTGATTTTCGGCCGTCAAATAGGGCCGGGCGTTCCTGAAGCCATAGGTGCAGGGGCTGGTGTCCACCACGATGGGCAGCCTTCCCTGCTCCGACCACCTCCAGAACTTCTCCACGGCGGCGTTGACCGTGATGGCGTGAGCGCGGGTAAAGCCTTTCGAGGAGAACGGCGTTCCGCAGCAGGTGCCGGCTATATCGCGCGGAATGTAGACCGGAGCTCCGGCGCGGCTGGACAAGTCAACCATGACTTCCATCAACGAGCGCTCCTGCGGCTCGCCCGGAAGCCGACCCATCACGCGAGAGATGCACGCCGGAAAATACACTGCTTGCGCTCGCGCTTTCTGCGCCTTCGGCACCGGCCCGGCAGCATACGGGGTATCGGGCATCCACTCGCTGAGGGTGTCTCCCACGAAGCGCTTCATGCTGCGCGTAAGCGAACGCATCCCTTCTGCGCCGATAACTTTCTCTGTCGCATGCCCCGCGCGCAGCGCCAGGCGCAGCACTCGCTCGGTCAAGGCAAAGTTGCCGGCGATGCGCTCGGCCCACTTGTGAGCACCGGCCGAGGCGCGGACATTCCGGAAGCGTTTAACCAGTTGCCCCGTGTCTATGCTGACCGGGCACGCGGTTGCGCAAAGCCCGTCGGTCGCACAAGTGTCGAGAGCCATGTAGGGGAACTCTTTGTCGAGCGCGGCGTATAACGCCTTCGCGCTGCTTCCGTTGCCGTTGCCGTTAGCGGGCGATAAGCCGTGCGTGGCTCTTCCGTTGTTGCCGTTAGCTTCTTGCAGCCTCGCCATCTCGCGGCGCACCACGATGCGTTGCCGTGGGGTCAACGTCAGATCACGGCTGGGACATTTCGGCTCGCAGTAACCGCACTCGATGCACTTATCGATTTCAGGCTCGACCGAGGGCAGTTGCTTCAAATTTTGCAGGTGAGCTTTGCGATCAGGGTTGATGATGACTCCCGGATTCAGCAGGTTCTCGGGATCGGCAAGCTCTTTCAGCCGCCGCATAATTTCGTAGCCATCGCTGCCCCACTCCGTCTGGACGAAGGGAGCCATGTTGCGGCCGGTGCCATGCTCGGCCTTCAGCGCGCCGTCGTAGCGGCCCACCACCAGATCCACCACGTCGTCGATGAAGCGGGCATACTGATCGATCGCCTTCTGATCGTTGAAGCTTTGCGTAATGACGAAGTGCAGGTTGCCGTCTTTGGCGTGGCCGAAGATGATGGCATTACCGTAGTCGTGCTTGCGGAACAGGTCTGTCAAACTGTGCGCCGCGTCGGCCAATGTCTCGATGGGAAACGCGACATCCTCAATGATGACCGTGGTCCCGCTGTTGCGTACCGAGCCCACCGACGGGAACATGCCGGCGCGAATATTCCACAGAAGCGCCTGTTCTTTGGCGACGTGGGTGAAGCTGGCCGGTTCGCATAACTTGAGTCCACCCAAAGCGTCTGCTGCGACTTTCTCCAACACTGTCCGATCCGATTCGTTCGCCGACTGAAATTCCGCCAGCAACCCGGCAGCGCCCTCGGGCAAAGCGCGAAGTGACGACGGAACGCCAGCCTTGTCCTCGACGGAGCGCAGCGAAGCCCGATCCATCACTTCCAACGCCTTCGCGCCAGCTTCACGCAGCGGCACAATCGACGCCGCCGCGGCATAGAGATCGGGGAACAGCAGCAGTCCCGTGTACTTCACCGGTAAATCGGGAACGGTGTTCAGCACCGCTTCGGCGATGAAGGCCAGCGTCCCTTCGGAGCCGACCATCACGTGCTGGAAGATGTCCACGGCGCGATCGAAATCGAGGAACGCGTTGATCGAGTAGCCGGTGGTGTTCTTCATCCGATATTTGCTGCGCACCCGCTCGCGAAGGGCGGAGTTCGACATCAGCTTGGCTTTCAGTTCCAGAATCCCGCGCGCCAGTTGCGGCTCGCGTGCGTGAAATTGCGCGTCGGCATCGGGAAGCGAAGTGTCGATGATGGTTCCGGACGGCAGCATGAACTTCATCGAGTGCAAGGTGTGATAGGCGTTCTGCTCCACGCCACAGCACATGCCGCTGGAATTATTGGAGAGGATGCCGCCGATGGTGCAGGTTGCGATAGACGCCGGATCTGGACCGATCTTCGCCTTATATGGAATCAGCGCCTGGTTAGCGCGCGCCCCGATCACCCCGGGCTGTAGCCTGATTTTCTTTCCGCCCTCCTCAACCTGGAGATCGCGCCAGTTGCGTGCGACTTCCACCAGCAATCCGTCCGTCACCGACTGGCCCGACAGGCTGCTTCCGGCTGCACGAAAGGTCATCGGAATCCGGGTGTGCTGGCTGAAGGCAAACAGCGCGCGAATCTCTTCCAATCCCTGCGTCTGCACCACCGCTTTGGGGACCAGCCGATAAAAGCTGGCGTCCGAGGCGCACGCGATCAATTCGATCGGCCGGATCAAAACGCGGTGGCCCGGAACCAGGCCGTCAAGTGCTGACTTAATTTCTTCCGAAGACATCTGGGCGGGGGCGACTAGGGTTGCAGCCATTTTTTCTCTTCGACTCCTGGCAATTCGCCAAAGCGAGCGCATAAGTCGGCTGGAAATGCAGGTTAGGCCGGCGTCAGCGCCTGCTTTGACTCTAGAACAGGGGAATGCCGGGTACGCGGAGGTAGGTCACAACGGTTTGTGACTGACGGCACAGTGGGGTGATCGTTGCACCGACGGGGGAATGTTTCTGATACGGAATGGCCGACGTAATTCCGGCCGCGATGGCACCGCGAATTAGGGAAGCGATGGGGAGTCGACCCGCAGCAGCCAGCCGCTTCCTCCCGACACATGGACGTCGCGAGCTGATTGCAGCTGAATCTCGCCAACCGGTCCGGCATGTCCCCGATTTGCGATCTTCAAACCGTCGATGCCGTACACGCCGCAAGCCGAAGGCGAAAATATCCACAGGGCCTGTTCGCGCTGGTCGCTGTGGCAGGCGGATCCTGGCGGCGCGGTGAGTTTCGCTGTCACAGCGCCGTAATCCGTCGATCTTCCTACCACCTGATCACCTGACAACACTTGCCCGTTCCCACGATAGACTCCGGCGCCTCCAACCTGAACTGTGTTCCAGTCGCTGGTTGAGGTTCCGTAATCGTCCCAGGAGTTCGTGGGCATCGTGGCTTCAAACACGTCGCTGGTGGACGCCAGCGCACGAAGATGCGCCGCCACGGGAATGGAGCGGTCTTTGAGGACGATTTCATCGAAGGCTATGGCTAGCGTCGAGGGGCTCGCCGAAGTCGCCGGATGAGACTCCACGATGTGTCCGACCACGTGAGCGCCGACGGGAATTTTTCCGCCATCCGGCAGCGGGACGTCTTGCATAATGTGCCGGTAATCTTCTGGCCGGGCTTAGCGTGGCGTGCTTCGAGGCTGGAATTGAGTCGTACGGGCAACACGGTTCCGGGCGGAAGCTGTTGGCCGGGTGCGATCAGCGACAACACCAATAGAACGGGCGCTACGAACGCAAGACGGCTTGTCCGCATCCCCTGCATGACTACAAAACTAAGGGATTGCGAACCCATAATCCGGGTCCGCAATCAAAATTGAACCCAGCCCCACGAAGAAGCTGGGCGCGCAATACGTTCAACCAGCGGGCAGCGGCGTGAACCCTGGCCAGTCGTCCATCGCACGACATCAAACCAATCAGCCGCTCACCGAACCTACTTCTGACAGGTGCCTGACGCACCTTTAACACTCTTTACCTTGAAAACCGATTGTTGCGCCGCCGACGACTCAAGCCCCTGCGAGGTGGTGTCCACCGTTCTTGTCCCCGGCATGCCCGTAACTTGGATGCGCTTACCGACGTAATGAGTCAGCCGGTTGGCTTCGTTAGAAAGCTGATAGGTCGTGCCACTGTCATCGGTAAGTCTGTAGTGGCTGTTGGTGTAGTGCAGGCAACCTTCAATGGTCGTCGGTCCAGCTGTTTTCGCGGCAGTCTGACCGGCATCCTGACCATAGAGGACAGCTGCCGACAGAAGGAACAGAAGGGTAAGTATCAGTGTTTTGCGCACTAGCAACCTCCTTGAGGTGAACGATTATATGCTGCAATTCAAAAACCGGGTGCCCGAATTTACCGGGTAATTTCGCAGGCGTCCGCGACGCGTTTCACCGTCTTTACCTGGAACACCGGCTGCTCAACCACGCCCGACCCTGCGCCAGCAATGGTGGTGTCAATACTCTTGATGCCGGGCTTGCCGGTGACCTCAATCTGGTGGCCGACCTGATGACCGAGTTTGCCGGCTGCGCCTTCCAACTGATGAGTGGTGCCAGTAATCTCAGTCAAAAGGTAGTGGTCCAGATAGGTACTCAGGCAGCCTTGTAATGTGGTGAGATCGGAATTCTTGCCTGACGAAGAACTGGACGACTGCGCCTGAAGGCAGAGAGCAAAAATAAATACGGTGAACAACAGGATAGCTTTGCGCACTGATGGGTCTCCTCCGCGATGCCTACGCTGCTCATCTTAGGAGCGCCATATTCGCCAGTCAACGAGTGTGTCAGCTTTAGCAGAAAATTGCTCATGCTTCGGCCGGCAGGAAAACGGGCGACTCGCTTGCGCGGGCCGCCCCTAAGAGTTACGACGTTTCGAGTCTTAGAAGGTGAAGACAGGTCCAAACTCGGAGCGCCAGTCGGTGGAAGTGCAAGTGGGTTTGCCGGCGACCTTGGTGGTGCAAAGGCCGGTGTCGGCCGGAACAGCGTAGCTTGTATAGTTGCTTTCCTCGAAGCCAAACTGTACCCATGGGTTCATCTTGTAGAAGACAGTGACAGCCTTCAGATTGCTCTTGATCGGGCCAGCGCCGTCGGCGCCAATGTCCTTCGCGATATAGAAGTCATTGGCATTCGCCGCATCCAGGCCGTATTCAACATAAGCCTGCCAGCCGGCATTTCTGCCCTTTGGCTCGGCGTTAAACCAGCGCGAGATGGGGAATCCTAGCTGCACGAATCCGCCGTAACCACGAGCCGGCAATTGCGGAGCCACCGTGGCTACTCCAGCTGCGTTGGTTCCGAATACGGCGGGATTGTTGTCAACCGAGAAGCCGGTAGCGGTATTGGTCAACCCGTGCGACTGGTTGTAGTAGGACAGGGTCTGGCCACCGAAGAAGAATCGCAAGTCAGATCCCATGTAGCCGCTGGCGACCAGCGTCGCCCAGCGAGTGGGAAGTGAAATTGCGATCTGATTGCCGTAGCCGTTGCTGTTGATGTTGGCGCCGTCCGGAAAGTCCGCCTTATAGGCAGCCGGTACAGCCGAAGCCAGGATGGTAGCCTGGCGGCCAGAGTAGAAGCCGCTCCACAGGATCTGCGCCGGAACTACGCCCGGAGCCTTATCCAGTTGGAACTGCAAGACCACGCGCGATTCCAACTCGGGTTTGGCTGAGTCAGCGCCTTGCCGCTCGCCGTAGCCCAACTGATTCCCTGTGCCATCGACTACGGTACAGGTGGTGGCTTTATCTAAGGCCGTGATGGTGCAGGTCGTGCTATCGGCCGGCAGGTCGCCTTCCGACGGCATCATGATGGCAAACTCAGGCGAGAGTTTCCAGTCACGCGATCCGCCCAGCTTCTGTACCAACCCTAACCGCATCTGCGGCGAGCGCTCGTACACGTTGCCCCAATAAGCGCCGTAGAACGTGGTCTCAAACAAGTTCATCAAAGCGCTGGAACCGAAGATGGTCCAGTCTTGTCCGGCTTCAAAGAAGATGTCGGTGTTCGGGTTTTTTGCCCAGTCAATGCGTCCGTAAGCCAGACGCAATTGGAAAGCATTGCTGCGGATGCTGGAGACGTTGCGGTTGTCGGCGCGGCTGAAGTTGCCTTCGAAGTCGGCTTCGATCTGGCCTGTCACCGTGATGTTCTTGGAAATGTCAGGCCATTCGAACTTCGTACCGATGCGCGACGAACGCGCCTTCATGTGCCATTCGGGATTCTTGTTCGGACCCGTGTCGGCGGCGGTGAATCCTGGACGCGGAAAATCATCGCCCGTTGGATCGAGTGAGTCATACGCCTCGGTAGCCTTGATGAAGCCGTAAGGCATCATGCGAGCACCCGACCCGAGCCTAAATCCACCAGCCAGGTTGTCCTTTGCCGGGGGGTCCAGGGAGAGCACTCGTACCGGAGCGATGGCCGGAATTACGGTTGGTCCAGTCGGAGCCGGAGGCTTCGGTTGGGTTGACTGCGAAGTGAGACTCGCGCTCTGCATAGAGTCCGACTCGGCGTCGATGACTGCATGGCTGGCCTCGGCATCGGCAGCCGTCTTCAACTCCGCTACCTCCGAGTCATTTACAACACCTTTTGCCTTAAGCAAAAGAAGTAATTGCTGCATGCCTGCTGTGCCGGAAGTGCTCCGCAAGCTGTTAGCTTCCGTGCTGGTCAGGATGCCCTTTTTTACGAGTAGATCAACCAGACTTGGATTAAGAGCGGGGCCAATACTGGCTCCGCCGGGTGTTGGCGCAGCCACTGCCGCGCTCGTGGGCTCTGCTGTGTTCGCATTCGAGTCCGCTGCCGTCAGTAGCATCGGCACCAGAAGACATGCGATAGCAACTAAAACTAGTGCCGGGTTACGCAAAGACTTTCGCATCTTCGCCTCCAGGAGTTAGTGCCATTCAGATGGATTGCCTGCCGCTGGGCCCACGTCATGGGGCTCCATCCGTGAATTGGCCTCGGGCGTGACTCTAAGGGAGAATCAGGAAGAGGCTGGCGGACGTAGCTCACGTCCGATTGTGAGTTACCGCACAATTTCTGGTGATATTTCTGGAAGGAGCTACCATCTGGGCCTGTAAATAAAGGGTTACGCCCTAACTCGAATACTTTAGGAAAGTTTCCGATTAGAACTACAACTTATGTGGGACCAGGTGTAATTGACTCTTGAATCTGTGGCCTACGCGCAGCTACCTTTTATCTCTAGGCTGATAACCGCATCTTCGCTCAGAACGGCCTTTGCCGTGTGTCATCACATCGAATTGTGACCGGCGTCGCCAAGTTCTGATTGCCGTTTGTGCTAACACTAGGCTCCATCGCGGCCCATTCTCTTCGAGGAGTTCTCAATGCCGGAGCAGCAACACTTTTCTAAGCAAACCAAGATGGCCATGACGTCCCAATTCCTGGGCTTCATGCTGGACGCCTATGACATGGCAATGGTCATCGTCATGGCTCCCATCCTGGGCAAGATCTTCACTTCCCCCAAAGGCAGTCTCCTTTGGCAATACCTGGCGGTGGTGCTGGGATACTCCATCACCATGGCCGCCCGGCCGGTGGGTTCAGCGTTCTTTGGAGCTTATGCTGACAAAATCGGCCGCCGGTTCCTTTTGATCTTTACCATCGGCGGCGTCGGCGTGATGTCGGTTCTGTCCGCATTCCTTCCTACCTACGCCCAGGTTGGCGTGAGCGCATACGTTCTTTATTGCCTGTTGCGGTTCTTCATGGGCTGCTTCTTCGGCGGGGAATATGCGGTAGGACACACCTTCGCCATCGAGTATGCCCCACAAGGCCGCCGCGGAGCGGTTAGCGGCTTTATTCAGTCGGGATTTCCCCTGGGTTACGTGCTGGCATCGCTGGTGTTCGCAAGCATTTCTTACTTCACTACCAAAGCTGTGCTGGCTCAGTATGGCTGGCGTATTGCTTTCATGACCGGCGTCATTCCGGTTTTCCTGGCTCTCTATATTCGCGGTAACCTTCAGGAGTCGCCCGAATTCGAGAAAGCCAAGGCCGAAGGAAAGATTGAGAAGGCTCCCTTCTTCAGCTTGTTCAAGGCACCCCAAGTTTTCGATTTCCTGCAAGTCTTTGTCTTCATGACCGGTCTGTTTCTTACCGACTACTCAGTCTATGGATTCCTACCCAAGATCCTTACCTTGGACGGCCGTGGTTTTAACACCACAACCTATAGTCTGATCTATGGATTTGCGTTGTTCCTGTCTTTCCTGGGGTACAACTTCTACGGCTGGATATCGGATAAGACCGGGCGCAAGATCCTGACCCAGTGGTACTGCGTCTTTCTTATCGTCTTCGGTGTCCCGGTTTACTACGTGCTTTATCACGCAGCGCTTCAGCGCAACATCAAGATGGCCATCCTCGGGACGTGCATGGCCGGCATGCTGAAGCTGGCTTGGGGCGTAGTTCCGGCGTACTTATGTGAGCGTTTTCCCACCAAGCGGCGCGCGGCTGGTGTGGGCTTCGGCTACTCGGCCGGCGCAATTCTTGGAGCATGGTTCCCGCTCTATGTACTCTGGGCGCATAAGATTCCGTTCATCCACTCCATTGAAGGCCAGGACACATGGCTTTCTCCGGCGGTGGTATTAACCATCGGAGCGATCATGACGTTCGTCAGCCTGCTGTACTCTCCCGAAACCAAGCACCTGCAACTCGACGAGGTTGGGGAAGCCGAACGCGCCAGTGACCGTGCCAAGGAAGCAGCCCGGAACGAGGCCATGACTCCCGTCCGTTGATCGATGCAGTCGGTTACATCTAACAGCGCCACGGTTCGCCGTGGCGTTTTGTTTTTGGACATGAATGTTAGCTTTGATTTGTATCAGGGCACGACCTTGGTCGTGCGGTAGACCAGGAACAAATTCCGGGCTTCATCCCCGGCGAAGTCCAGCCTCACCCAAAGCTCCCCCTACCCTTCATTACGGCCACCGCGACTAAGCCTTGAGCTTTGTTTTGCATGATTCGGCGCGACTGAAACGGCCTGCGAGAGGCCGAATAGGGCACATATGCCATGAGGTAAAGCCGGCTTGGGTCAATATACACAAAGACTGAAACGCTGGCCTGAGGACCGGCGCGACCCGAGCCCATAATTCTCCGGAACTTTCTCTTCTCCGAAGGGCAATTATGTAAGAGCAGGCGAGTAGGTTTCATTGGAGACAAACTGCGCCCGCTTTTTCACAAAAGTTTACGTTCGCGTTACCAGACTTAACCGTAACTTCCCCGAAACCGGGGTTTCAATCTGTGACAGACGAACTGTCGAGAAGGAGAAACACAAAATGAAGACCAAGTTTTGGGGCGTTGCCGTTGCGTTGCTGGCGATTATGCTTTGCGGAACCGCGATGCTCTCGTTTGCGCAGCAGACCGACGAAAGCTCCCCCGCAACCGCGTGGAGCGGACATCGCCACGGCCACATGGGCTACCTGGCCAGGGAATTGAACCTGACCGATGCGCAGAAGGCGCAGATTAAAACCCTCATGCAGTCCCAGCGCACGACCATGCGCCCGCTGATGCTCCAGATGGCGCAGAATCGGGAAGCCATGATCACGGCCACCACCGGCGGCGCGTTCGATCAGGCCAAAGTGCAGGCGCTGGCTAACCAGCAGGCACAACTCATGTCGCAGATGATCGTGCAGAAGGCCTCCCTCCACAGCCAGATCTATAACACGATACTGACTGCCGATCAGAAGGCGAAGGCCGATCAGTTGCGCCAGCAGCAGCTGACCCGTATCCAGAACCATGTGCAGAAGTTGTCGGAAGCAGGAGCTGCCACCGCCACAGCCCAGTAAGTCATGTCAATCAGCTTTGGGGATTTCTGATTCAGGGATCAGAAACTCCAATTGAGGCGGCCTGCCGCAACGGGCCGCCTTTTGCATTTCGCTATTCGCTCTTCGATTTTCGCTATTCGCTTTTCGCCACGCTCCCGATCCTTGCTGTCGGCAAGGCAATGCGGCTAAGGCCGGTTCAGCTTCCCGTGAAGTTTCTTGGCAGCCGAGTGCAGGTCTTATGGCGTTGCCGCTCCGAGCGGTACGTCTCAAGGCGTTGTCATCCTGAGCGAAGCGTCCGCCTGGATTTTCGGACCCGCGCCGCGCGGGGCGGGCGGACGCGCAGCCGAAGGATCTGCGTTTCGACTTACGGGTCTCACTCCGGGAGGAACCGCAGATCCCTCGGCTTCGCTCGGGACGACAGGCTAGAAGGAGAATGCTTTGGCGTAACCGATCATTCTGATGCAACCTTCCGCGAAGGCCATTACTCAAAAGCGAAAAGCGAAAAGCGAAAAGCGAAAAGCGAAAAGCGAAAAGCGAAGCGAAAAGCGAAAAGCGAAGCGAAAAGCGAAAAGCGAAAAGCGAAAGCGAAAAGCGAAAAGCGGCTTTCCTACTTCCCTTCCAGCCCCAGTTCCTTCGCCACGGCCTTCATCGCCTCAATGCAAAACCCGATGTGCTCGTCCAGATCGATGCCCAGGTCGGCGGCCCCGTTGATGATGTCTTCCCGCCTGACCGAGCGCGCGAAGGCTTTGTCCTTCATCCGCCTGCGTACTGACCTCGCATCCACTTCGGCCAGCGACTTGTTCGGCTTGATCAGCGCCGTCGCGGTGATAAACCCGGCCAGCTCGTCGCAGGCAAACAACGTTTTCTCCATCGCCGATTCCCGCGGCACGCCGGAGTAGCTGGCGTGTGACAGGATGGCCCGGCGAAACTCTTCCGAATACCCGCGCTCTTTCAGGATCTCGCTGCCTCGAAAAGGATGGTCATCGGCACTGGGATATTTCTCGTAATCGAAGTCGTGCAGCAGGCCGACCAGTCCCCAAACCTCCGCATCGCCGCCGAGTTTGCCGGCATAGGCACGCATGCACGCCTCCACCGCCAGCGCATGCTTGCGCAAACTTTCTGATTGGGTGAACTCAGTTAGTAAACACCACGCGGCTTCACGCTTCATTCCGTGTTTCTCCTGAATTTTGCCGGGTTTCTTCCGCCTACCTTGGGAGCGGCACCGGGATTTCCACAACTTACCAGGGTTTCACCCGACAATGTACTTGACTCTAGCAGAGCTATGCCCCAAAGTACCCGTAAGCTGTTGATGTGCCCGCTCTGGCACTCTGCAACCTGCATGGCTACAACTCTCGCACCCGTGGATGCCCGGGACGTGGTGAGATGCGACCATTGCCATCTCGTCCAGTTCAAAACCGTCAACAATCTTTGCCGCCGGTGCCGCACGTCTCTGGATGAGGACGAGCCCGAGCCTATCCTTACGCAGCAGATGCCCGTGGTGGAAGCGGAACCTTCCAGTCGCTCAGAAATCCAGGTCGCCAAAGCCATCCGCAGCCTGAGGCAGCGCGGCGGCTTAAGCCAGCGCCAACTCGCCTTGCGCATGGGAGTGCCGCGCACCTACGTCTCGAAAATTGAGAACGAGAAAGCTATTCCCACGTTGTCTTCGCTGGCCCGGCTGGCCGCGGCGCTGGAAGTGACCGTGCCTGACCTGCTGGTGGGTTGCGCGCCTTCCCGCGAAGAGGAGATCACGGAGCTGATGGCCGATCCGTTCCTTGCCGAACTGGTCGAGTTCACCTCCAAGTTAAACGCCATGCAGCTGTCGAGCGTGCTCACGCAAGTGAAGGACATGGTTCTGCATCCGCGGCGCACGGCCTAAGAAATCGGCAAGTCTCTGTTCTTAGTCCAGCCACGGATCCGTTCATGCGGGAGGGCATGGCGGCTCGTCAGATATCGTGCGCAAGGTGCTGGGGCTGTTCAACTCCACCGCGCCCCTTTTACTTATGGGCGGTGGCAACAGACCCAGCGCGGACATTACGTTCAGGCCATTGGTCCGAGCCAAGATCCCAGGGCGCATCTGGTAATCGAATTGCATCTCGCCATCTATGTAGTGCTCCTCGAAGTGCGAATTGATTGCCCGGCCCCCGAGGCCCGAAACGATGCGGGTAAGCGCTAGGTCGTGGGTCGTTATCAGCCCGATTGCTCCGACGCCTATGAGTCGCTCAAGGATCGCGCTTGCTCCGGCAAGTCGGTCGGCGGAGTTCGTTCCTCCCAGCATCTCGTCCAACAGAAAAAGGAGGTCGCCACTGGACGCCAAGGCCAGCACTGTTCTCAGTCGCTCGACCTCCGCCTGAAATTTCGACTTCCCTTGCATCAGAGAGTCTTGTGTCGTCATCGAACAACCAATCTGCAACCGGGAGATGTGCAGTTGAGCAGCGCACACCGGACCGCCGGCTAGTGCCAGAACTGTGTTTAAACCGATGGCCCGCAGTAAAGTGCTTTTGCCCGACATATTGGATCCACTCACCATGATGAGTTGTGTCGCTTCAGAATCGAGGTGAAGATCGCAACGAACGCAAAGCCGGCGATCGAGCAGAGGATGGCCAAGGGAAACAGCGTGAAATAGCGGATAGGACTGCGGTTCTATGGTCGGAAACGAGTAATCTGGATTCTCGTAATAATAGCGAGCGAGACAAAGTAGCGCTTCAAATTGCCCGATCGATTCCAGCCAACCGTTCAAGGCTCGCCTATGTTGCTGCCGCCAGTGCTCCACAACCATCGACAGATTCGTACCCCAGAGAAGAAGCGCGCACACGGCCGCGAAGTACTCACTCCGTCGGAGTTCCAACAGCCGTACCCACCAAATCAACCGGTCGATCGGCTGCCAAGGCCCAACGTTCGCCGGGGACAACGTGCCTTGTAGAGACTTCAGCAATGGGCAGTCAAACCGTTGTTGCCGGAGCAGTTTCAGAAGCGGCGACAGCAAGGAGAGTTCAAATGCCGGCAGGGTGACATTCTGCGACACTTGGCGCGTTTTCCTTAGTAGCAAGGCCGCAATCAGTGCCTGCAATCCCAGCAGCGTCCCCGTGACCCACGGCCAGGTTCCCCCGAGGACACCGGCCAAGCCGAGGGTCGCCGAACTAGCGAGGCAGATTGGCAGCAGAATCGTGAGCCTCTGCACGAAGCTCGAGAAACAAATTGTCTCGGCATCGCTCCAATCACGAAGTACCGAACCGCTGATGTGATGTACCGCAGCTTTTCCGACCGAAGCCCACTGCTCCCGTAAATCAAGTTGGTCACGAAGTTCGGCAATCGCTTGTTGGCGCTCGACGATTTGCTCTGCGTTCGCTGCACTTAGCAACCACTTCGCCAGGGTGGTTTTGCCCGCTCCCGTCCGAGCGGTGCAAAGCAATTCGAACATCGAACCCGTGCCGAACAAGTCCAAGTCTCCGGCATAGAGGTGCTCGTCTAGAAGAAATGCGCTGCCGCTTTCTCCGTTGCCTTGCCACTGGTTGCGGAATCGCGAAACACCCGATTCGTAAAAGCGTACGACCTGCACCGTGCGGCAATATGCGCTGTCATTTTCCGCGAGTGCTCGGAAAATATAAACACCCATAACTATGGGCAGCACTAGCCAAATGGCCGGGATGAAGTTCAGCAAGAGCGAAGCGATACCGAGGGCGACAGCCCCCGTAAGGGCAGCAATGAAGCCGATCCACAACCGCCGATGCCGTCCCATCACCCGCTCCAACCCTTGCTTGTACGTTTGTAGCCGGCTCAAATACTCCCGCTTATGCAAGTCATAGACGGCATCAATCGGTATTGTCCCACTGTTCGGGATCGGATCTGCCCCCATGAACGCCATCGCTGGTTCTCTCCTCAAGGCACACCTGGTTCGAAAAGAAATGACAAACGAACAGTCCTCCGCCGTGAAGACGTACCGGTGGAAGTCCGATCGACAATGTCTAGAACGAGGAGAGCATCGGTGGCGGGCGCTGAAATAGAGACGGAAAGCTTGGGGCGTCCAATGCGGGCGCAATCTTTGAAGAGCACTCACGCCACCGGCGGAGAACGGGCGGTGCGAAACAGCGAACGGGAAGAGCACGGAGACAACTGGCGACAATTTTTTCTAGATTTGCGGAGTTAAGGAGAGCAAACAGCAGCAGGTATGAAAGCACCAGGCAGGCAAACACCTTTAGGGCAGCACCGAACAAAAATGGCCGAAAGTCTATGACCGAGATTACGGCCAGGTACGCCAAATTCGCGAACATGTTCCGGTAGCGAAGGCAGTTCATTTCCTGGTACAGCATTATATCGCCCACAACCACCCGCGATTTCGCTGTTCCGTTCCCAACCTAGGAAAGCTGCTTCAGCTTTCATTGCAACCCCCTTTGCTGTGTGCTACTTTCAAGGATGGTTAGAGGTACGCTTTGCGCGCACAAGTGCCCGCTGGGCTGAACCGCAAAGAGGCTGAGATTTATGCCCGCCTCGATCCAGAGCGGCTGCCCCACCACATCGCCATCATCATGGACGGTAACGGCCGTTGGGCCAAGCGCCGCCACCTGCCCCGTATCGCGGGACATCGCTCAGGTGTGGCTGCCGTGCGCTCTACCGTCGAAACCGCCGCGCGCCTGCATGTTCCAGCCCTGACGCTGTATTCCTTCTCCGCCGAAAACTGGAAGCGCCCCAAGACCGAAGTATCTTTCCTGATGAATTTGCTGCGCCGCTACCTGAAGATGGAGCTGCCCACGCTGATGGAAAACAATATCCGGCTGCAATACATTGGCCGGCAGCAGGAGCTTCCCCAGGAAGTGCAGGAGCGTATGGCCTGGGCGCGCGAAATGACCGAGCGCAATACCGGCATGGTGCTGACCCTGGCGCTCAACTATGGCTCGCGCACCGAACTGGTCGATTGCTTCAACTCGCTGGTGCGTGAAGCTTCGCGCAACGGCGGCATCGAGCACCTGAAGATCGACGAGCGATCCATCGCGCGTCATCTCTACACCGAAGGCCTGCCCGAACTCGATCTGGTCATCCGCACCAGCGGCGAGATGCGGCTCAGCAACTTCCTCTTGTGGCAGGTCGCTTACGCAGAGATCTACGTTACCGAAACGCTGTGGCCTGACTTCCGCGGCACCCAGCTGCTGGAAGCCATCGAGGCCTTCCAGAAGCGCGAGCGACGCTTCGGCGGCCTGGTCAGCGACAACGGACACTCTGCGTGAAGCGCGTCCTCACCGCGGTAATCCTGGTTCCCATAGTTGTGATTGCGCTCTTCCGGGCGCCGCTGTGGCTGTTCGCGCTGCTGGTGCTGGGCGTGGCGCTGCTGGCGGCAAAGGAGTACTTCGACATCGCGGAGGCGACCGGGTACAGGCCGATGCGGGGTCTCGGTTATGTGTTTGTCGTGCTGTTTTTCACGATTTCGGTTGGGGTCGCAATAGCGGGAACGGTAGATGCGCCTCGAGCGGCTGGAAGCTCCGATCTAATTCCAGCCGTGTTGTTCTGGGTGTTGCCAATTTTCGTTCTCTTGGTTCCTTTATTTCTCTTGCTCGCGGCTCTGCAACACGAGCTCTCCAAATCATTGGGCGATTCAGCCGTATCTTTTATGGCGTTGCCTTATGTCGGATTCACTTTGGTTTTGATCCCACTGTTCCGAGCGACTTGGATCGGCTCTCTCTATCTGCTCTACCTGATGCTCCTGGTCTGGTGTGGCGATATCGCTGCCTATTACGTTGGCCGTGCAATCGGCAAACACAAACTCGCTCCGCGCATCAGCCCTGGCAAGACGTGGGAAGGAGCGGTCGCATCGGTTGTGGGAGCAGTGATTGTGGGATTGCTGCTGTTTCACTACATCAACCCCATCGCCAGCGGGTTGCGCAGCGCGCATCTCTTGACGGGCCGCACGTACTGGTTTGGCAGCCCGATACCCGCCACGCAGCCGCTTATCCTCGCACCGGTTTGGTTCGTCGCTCTATTCGCGATCTGCGTCAACGTGGCCGCGCAACTCGGAGATCTGGTGGAGTCGGCGCTGAAGCGCGGTGCGGGCGTGAAGGATTCCGGAACGTTGCTGCCAGGACACGGCGGCGTGCTCGACCGCATCGATGCCCTTCTGTTTGCGCTGCCGGTTGGATTGATTTTCTACCTAGCCGGAATGAGCCGGTACTTCTCGTATCGTCCTTACGGACCTTAAGTCGCCGCCGGAAGTACAGTTTCGACTCCGCACGTTGTGTGTTGGGTAGTTTGGCGATTTGCGGATGACAAACGGCGCGGCACTCGATTTGGCTGCAAGGCTCGAATGCTGCCGTGCCTACGGCACTCGGGTTCGTCTTGATCTGTACCCAGCATTCCGCCTGCGGCTGCATGCTGGGCTACGATTGTGCCGCCCTTCGGGCTCCGATTTTGCGCTTGGCGGAAATTTCGAATTGCGTGCGACACGACGATAAAGCGGAACAGCAGGTCCCTCCACTCCGCTTCGCTCCGGTCGGGATGACACAGCTTTGCCGGGCGCTTCGCTCCGGTTGATATCATAACGAGGTTGCCCCAAAGCGGGTACTCTGTTTTTTGCGAAAAGGCAGGGGACCCGGAAGGAGCCAACCATGTGGATTATAGGTTGTGATTTTCATTCTGGGTTTCAGCAAGTTGCGATGTTTGACAATCAGAGCGGAGAGATGGAAGAAAAGAAGCAGCCCGGGTGCCCACTCCTAGCCTTCTTTTGGCTAGGGTGGGAGACGACGAACCCCCACCGCGAATCTATCCTACCCTTTCCAAGTGCGCGCCTCTGCACTTCCCGCACCCATTCATGAAATACTTAGTACAACCTTCATGAAACGCATCGCCATTCTCGGTTCTACCGGCTCCATCGGCAAAAGCACACTCAACATCGTCGAGACATTTCCTGATCGCTTCTCCGTGGTTTCGATGGCGGCCGGCAACAACGTTGAGCTGGCTTTCGAGCAGGCACGCCGCTGGCGTCCGGAGATCATCTCTGTCGCAAACGCCAACGCCGCCGACCAGTTGTTCGAGAAGCTGAAGAGCATCGGCTTCAGCGGCGATGTCGAGGTCCTGCATGGCTCGTCCGGCACGGTCAAAGTAGCCACCCATCCCGACGCCGATTTTGTGGTCAGTGCCATCGTCGGAGTTGCCGGACTGGAAGCCACCTACGAAGCCGTCAAAGCCGGCAAGAGCATCGGCTTGGCCAACAAGGAATGCCTGGTCGCGGCGGGCGATCTCATTACCGCCGAGGTTCGCCGCCAAGGCAAGCCGCTGCTACCCATCGATAGCGAGCACAACGCCATCCATCAGTGCATGCGTGGTGGCCGCCGCCAGGAAGTGCATCGCGTCTGGCTGACCGCCTCAGGCGGACCGTTCCTGCACACCCCGGCCAGCCAGTTCCCGAATATCACAGTCGAGCAGGCGCTGAATCATCCCACCTGGAAGATGGGAAAACGGATAACCATAGATTCGGCGACCCTGATGAACAAAGGCTTCGAGGTGATCGAAGCTTGTCGTCTCTTCGATATGCCGCCTGACCAGATCAGCGTGCTGGTTCATCCCCAAAGCACCATACATTCGATGGTCGAGTTCGTGGATGGCAGCCTGCTTGCTCAACTCTCCGTAACTGATATGCGGCTGCCAATCCTATACGCGCTGACGTATCCCGATCGCATCGCCTCGGACCTGCGTTTTCCGGTCCAGGAGCTGCGCCGGCTGGACTTTGAGCCGCCAGACCTTGATAAATTTCCCTGCTTACGTTTGGCTTACCAGGCAGTCGAAGCGGGAGGTGCTAAGACGATTGCTTTGAACGCGGCCGATGAGGTCGCGGTCGCCGCCTTCCTCGAAGGTACTATTGGCTTCCTGGACATTCCGGCTACAATAAAGGCGGTGGTGGATGAAACGCCAGCTCGTGTACCGGAATCTATAAAGGACGTGCTGGAACTGGATGCAGCTGCGCGTCTGCGGGCGCGAGGCGGTGTGGAACAGCTCGGCCCACAAAAAGCTGCGACTCCCATTCGACACTAAAGCGAACTCCCCGAAGTAAAAGAGGTATATGGAATCGTTTTTCATTGCGGTGGTTTCGATGGCCGTCGTGCTCGGCATCATGATTCTGGTGCACGAGTTCGGTCATTACGCCGCCGCCAAGTTTTTTGGTGTTCGCGTCGATGTTTTCTCCATCGGCTTTGGCAAGCGCCTGGCGGGATTCCGCCGGGGTGAGACCGATTACCGCCTCAGTGCTCTGCCCCTGGGCGGCTACGTAAAAATGGCGGGCGAGAATCCGCTGGAATCGCGCAGCGGCGCGCCCGATGAATTCATGTCGCATCCGCGCTGGCAGCGGTTTGTGATCGCCATTGCCGGACCTGCGATGAACGTGCTGCTGGCGATTGCCTTGCTGACCGCGGTGTTCATGGTGCACTACGAGCGGCCGCAGTTCTTCGACCAGCCTGCTGTGGTGGGCTGGGTGCTCGACAACTCTCCTGCCGCCAAAGCCGGCATCGAGCAGGGCGACCGCATTGTCCGTATCGACGGGGAACAGAATCCGACCTGGGAAGACGTAATTCTCAAGGTGATGATCAGCCCCAAGCAGCCCATCGACATCGCCATCCAGCGCGGCAAGGACGTACTGCAAAAGCAGATTCAGCCACAGTCGGAAGGCTCGGATGAATACGGCAGCGTAGGCTGGCAGCCGGATCAGCCGGTCACCGTGACTGAGCTGGGAGCCAACATGCCGGCCATCAAAGCCGGAGTGCATCTGAACGATGAGATCGCCGCAGTCAATGGGCAGCCCATGCGGTCGGTCTTCTCGCTCATCCATTATCTCCAGCAGAACGGCGACAAGCCGGTTGTGGTCACCGTGATCCGCAACGGCAATCCGATCAACCTCACGATGACTCCGGTACAAACGGACGAGAACGGGCAGAAGGGATATCGGCTGGGGTTCCTCATCTCCGGCCCGATGCGCGTGGAGAAACTGCCGTTCGCCGGGGCGCTGAATCAGTCGCTCCAGGAGAACAAGCGGTATTCACTGCTGATGATCGACCTGCTGCACAAGCTGGTGGAGCGCAAGGCCTCGATCAAGCAGTTCGACGGACCCATCGGTATCGCGCGCGCGTCAGGGGACGCGGCCCGGCAGCCAGGCTGGACTCCGCTGCTCGGGTTGATGGCCATGATCAGCTTGAATCTCGGCATCATCAACCTGCTGCCAATTCCGATTCTGGACGGCGGCGTGATTATGCTGCTGATTATCGAAGCCATCATGCGGCGCGACATCAGCATGCGGATCAAGGAACGCATTTACCAGACCGCATTTGTCTTTTTGGTGCTGTTTGCGGTGGTGGTCATTTACAACGACTTGATGAAGGCTCTGCCTGGCCTGGCGCAACGCCTGCCATAAGTTCGATTTCACCTTCCGACGAAATACACGGGGCGCCGCGAGCGCCCTTTTTTGTTGCCCGTTGGCCAACTCTTAGGCGAGATCAAGCGTGGAACCGGTTCAATCCAGCCGCGCAGCGGCGGCATTTGTGTTAGCCGTGGGCGTGAGCCCGCGGTGGAGTGGGGAAGATAATTGAGCCGCGGAGCGGCGACAACCACAATGCAAGAAGGCTCCCGCTTCCTTGGGAGCCTCTTTTCCAAACTGGGTCTCGAATTAATTGAATGACTGCGAATCAGATCCGTCACTGCGCTTCAGGGTCGGACGATCGTCATCGGATTGTCCGTTGCCCGAAGAACCGTTCCCGCTGCCGCTACCCGACGAGGGGCTGTCGGCCGTAGCGCGCCGCAAGGTTGGACGATCTTTGTTGTCCTTATCGTTCTGCACCTTGTGCCGGTTCTCGAGCGAAGCCAGCCGCCCCTTAACCTGATCGAATTCCGAAGTGTTCACGATGTACTCGTCGCGCGGAGGCAGCACAGTCCGCATTTCGTTCTGCGCCGCGGCAACCCGGTCCGGCGTCATAGGATGAGAGGCAAATGCCTTGGCCAGAGTTCCGGGCTTCTTCTTTTCCTGGGCTTCGATCTTCTCGAAGAATGAGATGAACGATTGCGGATCGTATCCCGCCTTGTACATGTATTCCATTCCCAGGAAGTCGGCTTCCGCCTCGAAGGTGCGCGAGAACTTCATGAAGGTCAGCGGCACACCGATACCCAGCGCGGCTTGTGTTCCTTCGTAAACAGCCCAGCCACCGGGCACAAAGATCAGCGGAATGCTGGCTAGATTAACGATGTTTCCCCGGGTCTGCTCGCGGGCCACGTGACAGGCGGCTACGTGGCCGATCTCGTGCGCCATCACACCTGCCAGCTCTGCTTCATTGTCGGCTGCCAGGATCAGTCCTGAATTCACGTAGAAGAACCCTCCGGGCAGGGCGAAGGCATTGACCTCGTCTGTATCGATCACCTTGATGGTGAATGGCACCTTCGCATCCGAGTTCCGCACCAGGTTCTGACCGATGCGGTTGATATACTCGGTGACCACCGGGTCCGTCACCATCTTCGCGCCGTGCTCCACCTGCTGCGCGTACTGGTGGCCCATGGCCACCTGCTTGTCCAGCGAGTACCAGTTGCCAAAGCCTTTATTGCAGCCGACATTACGATTGCCAATCGCGTCGATGTTGTCCAGCGTGTTCTTCGGCGGTGCATTCTTCTCCGGCTTGTCAGGCAAGTACTGCCCATCATTGCCGGAGCTCTGGGCAGAAGTGTCCTGGCCCGATGAGCCTGAGGACGGCTGGCTCGACGCGTTCGCTGTGCTCGACCCCTGAGTGGACGAGCCCTGGCTCTGGGCGATGCCCAGCGGCGCCAACATAAGCGCCAGAGCGCAGGCACAAAATAAACGGGATGCAGAACGCATGATGTACACCCTTTGGAGCTTTGGCCCAAGCGAGAGACACTTCGGCCGGGGAGCCCTTCGAGCCTTTATAAACCCTGATCGGCAATCTTTGTTGCCAAGGTTATTACTATTGTCGTACGCCGGGAACGCCAAGTCCACTGCTATATGGACGCAGTATGTAATCAGATGTCACGTTCTCACTAAGGGTTCCGTATTTCAACAACTTGGGTTTCAATTTATTTCACCGGGTGCCCCATACAAGCCCGATTTTGGCTTGTGCGGAGGTTTTCAAGTTGAGGCATCAATCCGGACTTCACGATTCCTCGTTCCCACCGTGATAAACTTTTGCTAGACCTCCGTATGGCCCAAATTCAACGCAGGAAGACTTATACCGCGATTGTAGGCGGAGTGCGGGTCGGCAGCGATGCACCAATTGTGGTGCAGTCGATGACCAATACCGATACCGCCGACATCGACGGCACCATTCGCCAGTGTCTCGCCCTGGCCCGCGCCGGCTCGGAACTGGTTCGCGTGACCGTTAACAACGATGCCGCAGCGCAAGCCGTACCGCACATCGTCGAGGGGCTGGACCGCCTCGGCACCCGCGTTCCCATCATCGGCGACTTTCACTACAACGGGCACCTGC
Organism: uncultured Acidobacteriaceae bacterium; assembly: GCA_963769235.1. Classification (GTDB taxonomy): domain Bacteria; phylum Acidobacteriota; class Terriglobia; order Terriglobales; family Acidobacteriaceae; genus Bog-257. The sequence goes on from CAVYKW010000005.1 coordinate 91,223, forward strand.
TGCTGAAGAAGTATCCCGCGTGCGCCCGGGCGCTGGCCAAGTACCGCATCAATCCCGGTAACGTCTCCATCGGCAAGAAGGATGACGACAACTTCCGCACCATGATCGAAGTTGCGCTCGATAACGACAAGCCGGTACGCATCGGCGTCAACTGGGGCTCGCTCGATCAGCAGCTGCTCACCCGGCTGATGGACGCGAACTCGAAGTTGGATGAGCCCAAAGACGCCCGCGACGTGATGATGGAAGCCATGGTGCAGAGCGCGCTACGCTCCGCCGATCTCGCCGTCAGCTACGGCATGCGCAAGGAACAGATTATCCTGAGCGCAAAAGTGAGCGGCGTGCAGGACCTCATCGACGTTTACCGCGAGCTGGCACGGCGCTGCGAATATCCCCTGCATCTCGGTTTGACCGAGGCCGGCATGGGATCGAAAGGCATTGTCGGGAGCGCCGCGGCTCTGGCGGTGGTGCTCCAGGAAGGCATTGGCGACACCATTCGCGTCTCGCTTACTCCGGCGCCGAATGGCGACCGCACGGAAGAAGTCACGGTCGGCCAGCAGATTCTGCAGTCGATGGGTATCCGCAGCTTCACCCCGCAAGTCACCGCTTGCCCAGGCTGCGGCCGCACCACCAGCACCTTCTTCCAGGAGATGGCCGAACAGATTCAAAGCTACCTGCGCGAGCAGATGCCGGTCTGGAAGACGCGCTACTCCGGCGTGGAGGAGATGAAGGTCGCCGTCATGGGCTGCGTGGTCAATGGGCCCGGCGAATCCAAGCACTCCAGCATCGGTATTTCCCTGCCGGGCACGTTTGAGGAGCCCAAAGCACCCGTGTACGTTGACGGGCGGCTGATGCTCACGCTCAAGGGCGATCACATCGTGGCCGAGTTCATCAAGATTCTCGACGACTACGTGGACTCGCACTACACTGCCAAAGACGGCCAGCCGGTAGCGGTCAGCTCGTAGCAGTTGGCATTTGGCACTTAGCGTTTGGCACTTCGCCGTTCGCTTTTCGCCGTTCGCTTTTTCCGGAGAAGGTTGCCAGCAAATGCGTACTCGGTAGCGCGACGCTTAAGCGCCGCGTCCAAGCTGTTGTAAATGAGATAGGGCTTCAGCCCCGTACCATCTCTCCGACATTGACTTGTATCAGGGCACGTCTTCATAGGCTGCTGGAAAACTCCCACTTCTGTTCTGTTCGGGCAGAGCTGGCCTTCCGGCCAGCGTCTAAGCCGTTTACTTATCGATCCGAGCCGGCTTCAGCCGGCGGCATAAGCATTCTCGTCCGTCTTTTTTTTCGCAGAGTGTTCGTCGTGCCGCAGACTGCCGAACAAACCAGGGCTTTAGTCCCTGAAGGAGCTTTTTGCAGGGGCTAAAGCCCGAAGCCTTAGGGGCGCATCATTCGGCACGACTGAAGTCATGCCCTGATACAAATCAACTCGTGGCTTCATGTAAGCCGAAGGGGGCAGCCCAAAGGGTTGGCATTGCAGGGTCGGATTACCGAGTTTCTCTGGGCGTTTTGCAAAATGATCTTATTGGTAAGATTGTTGATGAATCTTACTGGTAAGATCATTTTGCTTTTTCCTCCCAATTCGGCCTGGCAAGCGTGACTCCTATTGTCGCGGGGGTTACTATTCAGCCGTGCTCTTGTTCAGAAGTCCCTCAGGCACCACAATTCAGCGGTTTCTTGCCAGCGCTCGAGAGTTGCGACTGACGTATTCGGAAGTCGGCGCCACGGCGGGGATAATCCCACCTCTTTATACGTCCGATCACAACCGTGTAAAGCTGGGCATGGGAGCGCAGGTGTGGGATCGCGCAATAGTGGCACTCAGAACCTGGAAGATGTTCGACATCCCATGGGTTCAGTTGTGCTGGCCGTCCGCTCCAATCGCAGTCGGGGAGAATGTCGCAGTTGTTGCTCGTTATATGAATTGTTACTGGCTGAATGCATGCCGCGTTGTTTATGTCGTTGATGAGGACGCCGGCCCTCTGAAGCGTTTTGGATTTGCTTATGGAACGCTGGAAGATCATGCCGAGAGCGGCGAAGAACGATTCCTGGTGGAGTGGGACAGCGACTCGAACGAGGTATGGTACGATCTGCTCGCCTTTTCCCGTCCCAATCAGTTCTTGTCGCGCATCGGATACCCGTTCGCGCGCAGGCTACAGAAACGGTTCGCCACAGAGTCAAAGTTGGCCATGGCGAGAGCCGTTTCGGAGTGAACGATGAAAGCTGCCCGCCTGCTGATCTTCATTGGAAGCGTGCTGCTGCTGCTTGGCGGCGTCATGCACGCCTATGGCTACACCGTCATTATTCCGATGGCGCGGGCGGCCAAGGTCAGTCCCGGGCTTATGAAGCTGCTCGAAGGCCTGTGGTTCATGTTCTCGGCGGAGTTTATCCTGCTCTGCCCCATCCTCATCTGGATCAGCCAGCTTCCGCGTGCGCGTTGGCTCCTGCTTCTGTGCGCCACAATTCCTGCGATTGCGACCTTCATCATGTTCTGGTCGGTGGGCGTCTTCATTGGCAGTATTGGATTCGCGATCGGCACCGCCCTGGTCGTCCTGGGAGCGCTGCTGATGCCTACCAGCGCGAAAGCCAGCTAACGCGAACCGGTTCTTTGCCGGTTATAACTCGTCTTCAGGCACAATTCGACTTCCCGCTTTGCACGGTCACCAAGCTCGGGAGAAACTGATTTGATTTACTGCTGCGGCTGGGTTTGCCCCAAGGGTGCCGACTGGGGCTGGGTAGTTTGCTGCTGTCCAAAGCCACTTTGCGACTGGCCGAAACCACCTGACGATTGCCCGAATGGGTTCGACTGGCCATTCGGACTCTGCTGCCCGTTTAACTGGCCGGCCGGCGTTCCAATCTGGTTGTTGCCGCCAATGGTTGTCGGCTGATACGGCCCGCGCAACAGGACATTCGCCTGGTCCATGATGGGGTTGTAAATGAACTGCCACTGATCGTACGTTTTCTTCTTGTTGTAAATGCGGATGGTGGGATCTTTGCTCAGGCTGGCCACGCCGACGATGGCTCCTCCGCCGAACTGCTGATTGTTGCCGGTAGTGTTTTGTCCGAAGGGCGACGAACTCTGCGAATTGCTGCTGCCCGGTTGGCCATTCTGCTGATTGCCGCTTGCCGGCGTGTTGCTGGTGACAAAGCCCTGGTCGCTTCCTGATTGACCGGCGCTCACGCCCGGATTGCCCGGCACGCCTTCCGAATTGCTGCCTTGGTCGGAGTTCGTGGAGAAACCACCGGTGTTGGCGCCAGGCAACTGCTGCTGCACCTGTTGCTGCTGCTGTTGTTGTTGCTGATTGCCGCCGAAGTTCAAATTCACCGTACCCGACGAGTTGTTGCCAGTACCAGAGTTGTTCCCGAAACTCGACGAGTTGTTCCCAAAACCAGAATTGCTTCCGAAGCCGGAGGTTCCTCCGGTGGTCGCGGCCCCACCCTGTCCCAGGGCAGCCGCGGGCGTACCGGGCGCGCTGGCATTCAGCAGCGTCTGGATATCACCATAATTCAGCAGCTTCCACTTGCCATCTTTGGTCAGCGGATCTTTGTAGCGTTTGCGCAGATAGCGGATCTGCGTGTTCTTGTCGAGGTCGTCCAGACTCGAGGGATAGCGGCCATTCTTCTTGTAAAACTTCTTGATCGCACGGGCATACTCGGTTCCGCGGTGGATCATCTCCTCTTCGCGATCGCGCTTGATCTGCTGCACGATCCTCGGAGCAACAGCCATGGCGGCGATAATCATGAGCGCCATCATCAGCAGGATGGCCAGCAGCAGATAGCCGCCGTCGCGCTGGCGGCGCGCTGACTGCATTCTCACGATTCTGGTAGGGGAGACGGGTCGCATACTGCTATTCAAATCAGCCGGGCTGATAGCTTTAACCCGCGCTGAGCGGGATAGTTTGGGTATTGTTGGTTAGCACGTCCTGCACTTCTACGGAGGTCGGTCCGATGCGCATGATCTTGTAGCGGCGATCGACAATGTCGCCCTCTTTCGCCAGGAAAATGTCTTCGCCCTTCAGCAGGAAAATGCGTTTTGGGCCGTTTTTGTGCCCGGTATAACCGTAAAACTTCAGGTCAATCGGCGGCGGTGGAGGCGGAGTGTGCGCCGCCTGCTGCTGTTGCAATGCCGATTGCACCGGCTTCGGGATGTCGGGTGGCGGCGCTTCCGAGCGGAAGATGTTGCGGCCGGTGCCTTGATAGGTGACGTCTTCGCTCGACTTCAGCAGATCGAAGCGCAGAGTTGGATCAAGCGAATGAGCCACCAACTTCATGCCCTTCTTACCTGCGCCGGCTTTCGTGGCGGCGATACTCGCGGCAGAAGTTGTCGTCGCCGGAGTTGGCGGTGGACTGTCCTGAGCACCGCCGGAGAACGCGCGCACCACCAGCACGGCAGCCACCACCAGCAACCCGCCGGCGATCAGCGTTTTCTTCTTGTTCTCCGTGCCCAGCTTCACGAGTTGCCCGCTCCCGAACGCAGATAGGTCTCCAGCTTGAGTTGCAGTCGCACATTGCCCTGCTGCTCGCCCAGCGCGATGCCATCGATCAGAAAGAACATCTTGTCGCGCTCCAGCCCGTTGATGAACTTTACTTCCTGCAAGTAATCGCCGGAGAGCGCCATCTCAATATTCAGCTTGCGCAGGCCTTCGATAGGCGCCGGCTTCTCTTCATACTTGATTCCTGAAAGACGCACACCCGTATCGCTGGCGACATTGCCCAGTTCTTCCGAGACCGAGGAGTACTCCGCCGGCAAGCGATGATCGTAGAAGCCGCTGATGTCCTGCGACGCCTTCACCAGCTTGTGATCCATGCCGCGTGTGGGTAAGACCTCTTGCTGCTTGGCAGCGAGTTGCTGCTGGAGCGTGCGATACTCGCGTTGCCGCGCCTGCCGCGACCGTCCGGCCGGAGACACCAGATACCCGATGCAAGCCAAGTCAAGTACCGCGAGGGCTATCACCACCGGCATCAATTTCTTTTGTGTTTCGCGAATACTGGCCATCAGTGGTCCCTTGAGCGGCCCGGCGGCATAGGCCGATTCGGCGCGGCGTTGGCGTTTGAAACAGGATTGCTGTTCGGCACTACTGGTTGGTTCCCGGCCGGCAGAGCGCCGTTCATCGCTGACGCGCCGTTGCTAGGCGCAGCCATCGCTTTCTTTACTGGAGCAGCCGCAGGCGCCGGATGGTTCTTCTCTTCAGAGTTAGTTTTCGTTTTTGTTTCCGCGTCGGAAGCCTGCTCATTGTCCTGCGCATTGGGAACGTAGATCGCCGCAATGTCGAACTGAATATTGCCGCCGCCGGCAGACTGGTCGCTGGTGTTGGTCACCACAGCTTCAGCCACCACCTGGGAGTTACGAAAATGGCTGGAGTTCTCCATGTGCCGCACCAGCTCGACCGCGCGATCGCGCGAGTCGGTCGCCACCACCATGTGCACGACCAGGTCATTAGTCTTGCTGTAGTCCGGCTTCATGGAAACCACGTGCAGGTTTGGCGGCATGATCTTTTCCATCTCGGTAAAGATGTGCGTCCAGGAGAGCGCCTTGCGCGCGAACAGCTCGTTTAGAAAATCCGCTTGATCGGCGATCACGCGGTTCGCCGGCTTGTTCAGGATGACGCGCGCCTGCGCCTCCTCATGACTAAGAGCGTCGATCTGCTGCTGTACCTGAGCCAGCTGCCGGTTGATGGAACGGGTGTGCGCCCGCTGATACACGATGTAACCCACAAGCAGTAGCGCGACAATGCCCAGGCCCGCGATGAGCATGGTCATGCGCCGGCCGAATTCCCGTGCCGCTTCGTAGGGCTGACTGGCGAGATTGATGTTGAGACGCATCAGGGTACCAGCGCCCCCGCAACTCCAGCCAGCGCGGATCGCGGCACATTCCCCGCCGCCGCGCCGGTCATGCTGTTGCTCACCAACTCTTCCACGCGAATGTTGGAGGTAGCGCTCAACGCCTCCTGCAAAGCCTGCGGCGATTGCACTCCCGTCACCAGCACGCGATCCACTCCAACTCCGTAACGATCTTCGAAGTACACCAGCGAGGTATTCACGTCGTCCAGCAGCGACTCACCGGTGACCGCCGTTCCGGCACTGTCCAGCGAGCGGTAAAGCCGAAGCTCATCTTGATCCACGATGACAAAGGTCGTGGTTCCCTGCTCCGCCTTGATGATCATGGTCGGACGGGACGCATCCACCAGGCCGAGCGCCGCGATGGTCGAAGGCAGAACCGATCCTGGGTTGTAACCGGCATCGCGCACCAGAGCCTCGTACTCGTCGAGAATGCTGCGCGGCGTTACGGCGGCAATTGCACGCACCGGATCCGCCGTGCCTTGTCGATCAAACGATACTGCGGCGTGCTCCACTTCGAACGGCAACGACTTCTTCAGCCGGAACCGCACCACGGCGTCTGCCTCTTCCATCTTTTCGGGCAGGGTTTCGAAATCGAGCAGCAGGACCCGGGTAGTGGCATCGGGGATGATGAGGCAAACATCGCGCGAGCGTCCCGCTACCGCCGCCAACAAAGTACGCAAGGTGGGCAGCAATGCATCCCGGGCAGCGACGTTAGCCTGCTGCAAGCCCGGAGTCAGCAAGCCTTCGGGCAGCGCAGCAGTTGTGGCCGCTTCCAGATTGGAGTTGCCCTCGCCGGCACGTGCCGCCACCACGCGATCAGCGCTGATCTCGCAGGCAACTCGGGGACGCGAAATGTGTTGGGTGGTCAAAATCAGTGTCGTTTGTCAGTTCAGCAGCCTTCAGCTATCAGCCGTCAGCTTTCAGTTAAGTCGATATCGCGGTCGCTCGAATTCCGGATACCTGTCACACATCGTGAAGTCCAGGTAAAAAGGCTGTCGCCGCTCCGCGGCTCGACTTCTATTATTCACGCCTACCGCGGGCTTACGCCCACGGCTAAAACAAATGGCGCCCTTCGGGCTGTTGGGCGCTGCAATCACGAGTGCCCAAGGCACGGCAAAATCACGAGTGCCGAAGGCACGCTGCAATCACGAGTGCCGAAGGCACGAAATAGTCTAGCCCAGCACGGAGCCCCAGGCGTAGTGCTGGGTAACAGCAAATCCGATCCGAGTCCCGTAAGGACGCCACAGTTTGTAACATCCAGCCCCGCTTTGTAACATCGCCCCGACGGCAGCGCCTTTCATCAGAGGCTGAGAACTGACGGCTGATAGCTAACAGCTAAGAGCCAACGGCCTGAACGAACTGACGGCTGACAGCTTCCTTACCTTGTCGTCTCGATAAACGTGACCTTGTTGATCTCCTTCAGCGTGGTCAGGCCACGTTTTACTCTATCAATTGCCGACTCGCGAAGGAAATGCATGCCTTCATCTTTGGCGGTGCGGCGGATTTCGCTACTCGGCTTTTTGGCCAGAATCATCTCGCGCACATTGTCCGTTAGCTCCAGCAGCTCGTGAATCGCAGTACGGCCGCGGAAGCCGGTTCCCGAACACTCGATGCAGCCTTCGCCTTCGTAGAACGGCACGTCCGCCCACTCTTTGGGATCCAGACCGCTGGCCTCCAACTCCTCGGCCGAGTAGCGCACTTCTTTCTTACAGAACTCGCAAATCAGTCGCACCAACCGTTGCGCCAGAATGCAGTTCAACGCTGAAACGAAGTTGTAAGCTTCGACGCCCATATTCAGGAAGCGCCCCAGCACGTCGACCACGTTGTTAGCGTGGACAGTGGTGAACACCAGGTGTCCGGTGAGCGCGGAATTGATAGCGATCTGCGCGGTTTCCGTGTCGCGGATTTCGCCCACCATGATCTTGTCAGGATCATGACGCAGAATAGAACGCAGTCCGCGGGCAAAGGTCAGGCCCTTCTTCTCGTTCACCGGAATCTGGGTGATGCCGCGGATCTGATATTCGACCGGGTCTTCGATGGTGATCAGTTTGTCTTCGTCGGTCTTGATTTCGTTGAGCGCGGCGTAGAGCGTGGTGGTTTTGCCGGAGCCGGTCGGCCCGGTCACCAGCACCATCCCGTACGGCTCTTTAATGTAGCGGCGAAACTTGCGCAAATCCTCTTCGCCGAAACCAACCACATCGAGCGTGAGCTTGTGAAACTTTTCGCTCATCGATTCTTTATCGAGCACGCGAAGCACGGCGTCTTCGCCGTGAATTGAGGGCATGATGGAGACACGAAAGTCGATGGAGCGCCCGTTGTAACGCACCCGGAAGCGGCCGTCCTGCGGGACGCGGCGCTCGGAGATGTCCAACTCGCTCATGACCTTGATACGCGAGATGATGGTGGAGTGGTGCTCCTTGGCGATGGGCTGCATGGCCTGCTGCAGAACGCCGTCGATGCGGTACTTGATGGCCACGGAGTCGTCGCGCGTCTCGATGTGAATATCGCTGGCTCTCCGCTGCAATGCGGTGAAGATCGTAGTATCGACCAGGCGGATGATCGGGCTCTGATCGGTCTCGCCGGTCAACTTTTCGATGGAGATGGTTTCGTCGGCGTTTTCGTCTTCCGCAATCACGTCCAGCGCAAAGTTTTCGCCGGCTTCTTCCAGCACGCGCTGCGACTGCTCGCTCTTCTTCAGCACGTCGTTGATCTGGGTAAGACTGGCGACTTTAATAACCAGCCGGCGGCCCAGCAGAAGCCCGATTTCGTCGATCATCATCAGTTGGCTGGGATCAGCCATCGCGATGACCAGGCGGCCATCCGGCTTCTCTTCGAGGGGGACGAAGTTATAGCGGAACATCAAGTCCACTTTGATTTTGCGAAACAGTTCGTGCTGGATGTGAAAGTTCTTCAGGTCCACGAACTCGCAGCGATAGCGCCGCGCCAGGTCTTTGCCCTGCTCGATCTCGTCGAGGGTGGAAACCCCACCATTACCGTTCACAAAAATTGGTTTGATCTCTGCCATGGAATGCTCTTTTCGTTGTTGGCCGCTGTTCGCTTTTCGCTGTTCGCTTTTCGCGATTGGCTCTTAGCCTTTAGCTCTTAGCTTGGATCCTTATCGCTTGAGGCTGTTGCTTTTGGATCGTAGCTCTTGCCTCATCAGTCCCTAGTCCACCTGCCAACGGCGGCTCTTGGTCAGCGCCCGTTTCCAGAGCGCTCCGTATCAGACCGCTTTGTATCAGGCCGCTTTGTATCAGGGCACGACTTCAGTCGTGCCGTTAAGAACCAAATAAAACCTGGGCTTCAGCCCCTGAGGCCAGCTTTTGCCGGGGCTAAAGTGTCTGCGTGAGAACCTCTGCCGTCCCTACGGGACTCATCTAATTTCCCACTTACCCAGCACTCCGCCTGCGGCTGCATGCTGGGCTAAGCTGTTCCGCGCCTACGGCGCTGGTTTCTTGGCTGTTGTATTCCACCGCCTATGCGAAACTCTAGTTCTCACGCAGACACTAAAGCCCCAATCCTTCCAGCGCCTCGTGTGGCACGTCTAAAGTCGTGCCCTGATACAACCCATCCCGATATCGTGCATGCGCCGCCTATCCACTATTCACTAACCACTATCCACCGCTTTAGTGCAGGCTGCCCGCGCCCAGACTGAAGATCGGCAGATAGAGCGAGATCAGCACGAAGGCTACGACCACGCCCATCACGATCAGGATGACCGGCTCGATCAATGCCATGGCCGTCGCCAATGCGTTCTGCACATCTTCCTCAAAGAACTCGGCAATCGAGTTCAACATAGCCGGCAACGCGCCGGTGGATTCGCCGACCTCGATCATCTCCACCGACATCTCGGGAAACACTTCAGTATCTTCCAGGCTACGCGCCAGGGTTCGACCTTCGCGTACTCCGCGAGTCGCGTCGTGAATTCCACGCGCCATCAGGCGGCTTTGCATCGACTCGCCCGCGGTCTCCAGCGACGGCACCAGCGACAAGCCGCCCGAGAGCAGCGTCGACAGCATGCGGGAGAATACCGCTACCTGGTACTTCAGCCAGATATCGCCGACCAGGGGCGTTCGCATTTTGACCCGGTCCATCTGGGTCGAGCCGGTTTCGCTCTTCATCCAGCGCCAGAAGAAAAAGCCAAACACAACCAGCACCATTAGAGCGTAAAGCGAGTACTGCTTGGCGTTGACGCCGACGGCCAGCATGAAGGAAGTCATGGGCGGCAGCTCGGCGCCAAGCGTGTGGTAGAGGTTCGCGAACTGCGGAACGACGAAGGTGATGAGGAAAGTCATCATCACGATCAGCACGCCGACCAGCAGCGTGGGATACACCAGCGAAGAAATCAGCTTCTTGCGAAACGTGACCGCCAGGCGCTGAAACGCAATGTAGCGGCCCATCACCTCTTCGAGGTTGCCGCTCTTCTCGCCCGCCAGCAGGGTGGTGGTGTAAACCTTGGGAAAAACTTTTTGCGCCTCGAAGGCATCCGACAGCAACTCGCCGCCGCGTACCCGGTCGCGCACGTTCTGCAACACTGAGTGAAAGAAAGGATTTCGCTGCCGCTTGATCAGCAGCTCCAGCGACTGGATGATGGGCAGGCCGGCGTGAATCAGGGTCACGAATTGCTGGTTGAAGATGACGAACTGGTCTTGCTTGATCTTGCGCCGCTGCGGCAGGCGCACTTCGCCCGACATCAGCCCCTTGGACTTAACCGAATAGACCAGAAAGCCCTGCTGCGCGAAGCGGTCGCGAATCTCCGCCTCCGAGGCCCCGTTCTCGGTCTGCTCGAGAACATGGCCCTGCTCGTCGGCCATCTTGATCATGTATTCGGCCATAAGCTCTTAGAAAAATGCCCTTTAGGGAAGGTGTTAACTATAGTCTAACATTTGAAGAGCCGCGCGCTTCGCTGTTCGCCTTTCGCGGTTCGCACTGTCCCGGACGCCCTGCTCAAGCTGATCCCCGATTTCTTCACGCATGTAGGTTTTCGACTGGTAACAACGCAATTGTTTTTCGTCATGAATTCGTTAAGCGAATCGTGAACAGCGAAAAGCCGCCTTACTCCATCTGCGTCCCTGCCACCACCTCGACGCCGGGCGGAGGAATGAAGCGAAATTGTGTGTCTGCTATTTCGACGTTCTCCTGCTGCTGAAGAAAGCGGAAATCGGTCTCCGATCCGTCGAGTTCCTGAATTACGATGCGCACGATGAGCCCGTCCGGCGCGATCTCCAGCAAAGTCTGCTCCACCCGATCGCGCATGCCCTTGGGCACGCCTCGCAGCACGATGTCACCCGCCACCACCGGCTTCTGGTCAGGCGCGAGTGACAGGCCTTCCATCTCTTTTTCCAGCTTGGTCTTTCCCAGCATCAAGCGCAGCGGCGAGCGCAGATCGTCGAGTTGCTTCACCGGGATGCGGCGCGCCTGGTGTTCGCCCGGAACATAGAACCATGCGGTGTCGCCATCGGTGAGGAACAACTTGGGCCGCGGCTGGTCGTAATTCCACCGCATGCGCCCCGGCTTCTTCAGCAACAATGTGCCGCTCTCGGTCCGCGACATACCCACACCAGAGTAGGTTTCCGTGAAGCGCGCCTGGAGGGTGTGCATGTGGTCGTAACGCTGATCGACTTTGGCCGCCAACGCGTGCACGTCGGTTTGCGCAGCCAGCCGCACTCCGCAAAGCAGGAGCAACGCCAGAATACCCGGAGCATATTTCTTGAATGTGAACGGGCAGGAACGCATCAAACGGGAACTCACAGTTGTCTGGATGGGCGCAGCAAGCGACAGCGCCCGATGCCGCAAAACTCTTTCACGCGATCGCTTCTTCCTGATAGGAGTAACCGTGATCCCTTATGTAGTTTTGCGCGCCCCTTGGTCGGACGCTTGCTTCTGGCCACCCGATGTCCAGCCTAGTTGCTGATGACTGGGCTGCTGGCGTCGGCGACGCCGTCGGCGTTGTAATGGATGTCACCTGACTCGTCGCCGAAGAAACGGCGCTGCCCGGTGGTGCCCACCTGGTCGGGCACAGCGGTAATGGTGTAAGAACGGACCGCGCCATTGACCTTCTCTCCCGGAGTATAGGTGAAGGTGTAGCCGCTCTTGCGTCCGCTGGCGAGATTGTTATCGATGGTCTGCTCGCCGCCGCCCTGCGCAGTTCCCCCCAGCATGGCCAGATCGGCGGTGAAGCCCACGTCAGGATGGCTGCTGGAGTAAATCATCTCGGCTTCATTGATCGCCTTGATGCTGGCGATAGCGGAAGCTTCGTGGGCCGGAATGGTCGACTTCGTCAGTTTGGGGATGGTAAACGCGGCAATGATCAAAATAATGGTGACGACAATCAAAAGCTCGATAAGGGTGAATCCCCGGTCTCGATTATTTCTGCGCATCTGATACCTCATTTCGTCGCTCGGGAAGGCCGGGCCCTCTGGCCGTCCGCAGAACTGAAGAACCTTCCCACGAAAGCATGAACCAAGGAAAACCGCGGATAAGCGTGAGCTGACAAGCAGAATTATTGTTTAGTTGTAAGCCGATGTCAAAGAATCTGCTGGTTGGACGGTGCTGGCGGGGAAAGGTTGTGGCGGCCCGCCGTTCGCTATTCGCTATTCGCCTTTCGCTACAGCGCGACGAGATAGTTGATTATCAGCCATCAGCTTTCAGCCATCAGCTCAGATAATGAGATCCAACTGAGAGGCGATAGCCAATCGCTCCATCCTGGAGCCTTAGCGAAAAGCGAATCGCGAAGAGCGAAAAGCCGCTTCAACACGCCAGCGAATCCCGTGTAATCTTCAATCCATTCAGATTGCCCAACACCGTTACGGCAATCAGCTCCGGCTTGAACAGCTCCTGGGCTGAGTGAATCAGATCTTCGGTCGTCACCGCCTGAATCCGGTTGATGATTTCGTCCATGGTGATGAAGTGGTCGTAATACATTTCCTGCCGGGCCAGGTTCGACATGCGCGCGGTGCTGGACTCGAGACTCAACATCAGGCTGCCCTTTAGCTGGTCTTTGGCGCGCTTCAGCTCTTCCTCGGAAATCGGCTTCTCCTTGAGTTCGCGGAACTCGCGCACCACCGACTGCACCACCTTGGGCGCCGACTCGCGCGACGTGCCTGCGTACACCGACAACATCCCGGTATCGCGGAAAGGATTCAGCTCGGAGAAGATGGAATAGACCAAGCCCTGCTTCTCGCGCACATTCTGGAACAGCCGCGAGCTCATGCCTCCACCCAGCAGCGTGTTCAGGATGTAGGTGACATAGCGCCGCTGATCGCTGATGGAGTAGGACGGCACGCCAATGCAAATCTGCACCTGCTCCAGCGACTTCTTATTGCGCAGGATGATGCGCGAGTTGATCTTGGGCGGTGTCTCCTGCCAGCCGTTCGTGCCTGGGGTGAGATGCTCGAAGCGTTGGCGCAACAGGTCGACGAACTCGTGATGATTCACATGACCGGCAGCCGAAATAATCATGTTGCCTGGGGCAAACTTGCCGCCGTAATACGCCAGGATTGCATCCTGATCGAAGCGGCGAACGGTTTCCTTGGTTCCCAGAATCGGCTTTCCGAGCGGGTGCCCCTTGAAAAAGTTCTGGGTAAAGATTTCGTGGACCAGGTAGTCGGGATTGTCCTCATCCATCTTGATCTCTTCCAGAATCACCCCGCGTTCGCGGGTAATCTCGCGCACATCAAAGATGGGGTGCAGCACCATATCGCTGAGGACATCGACCGCTATCGGCAAATGTTCATCCAGAACCTTAATGTTGAAGCAGATGGTTTCCTTGCCCGTGAAGGCGTCCATATTGCCGCCAATGGAATCCACCTGGCGGGCAATGTCCTCGGCCGTCCGATTGCTGGTGCCCTTAAAAACCATGTGCTCAACAAAGTGAGAGATGCCATTGACATTGGGATCTTCGTGACGCGAGCCGGACTTCACCCAGATCCCCATCGAGACGGAGCGGATGTGGTCCATCTGCTCGGTCAGGATGGTGAGCCCGTTGGGTAACACCTCGCGTTGGATATTGCGCAGTTCTTCAACCATGATGACGGCTCCAAGCGACAGGACAGTCGTCGTCGCTCAGTTCTGAGAAACCTGCATTCGCCTGGGTTCAAGGAACTCCGGACCGCAGACGGCAGGATAAAATGACAATGCTCGATGATGACGATGAAGCCCGAACGATGCCGGGCGCATGGAAATCGGACTTAGCTAGCATATTGGATGCATGAGCCACCCGCAACATACCGAACTATTGGGTCTATCGATTCAGCAACTTACGGAACTTATTGAAAGTACCGGAGAAGCCGGATTTCGAGCCCGGCAGCTGTTTGACGGCCTGTACCGGCAAAGGTGGGGAGCGCTGGAGCGGTTTTCTACGCTGCCTCTGAAGTTCCGCCAGCGGCTTGCCGACGAGGGATTTCGGGTGGGATTGCCCGGGGTGGAAAAAAAGTTTGTCTCGTTCGATGGGACGGTTCGTTACCTTCTAGCTTTTGGCGATGGGCAGAGCGTCGAGACCGTCTGGATGCCGGAAGGCGATGGCGGTGAGGCCGGCGACGGATCCGACAGTGGCGACGACGAACTGGAGGAGTTAAGCGACGCGTCGAACAGCAGGTCCCTCGGCTTCGCTCGGGATGACAAACTTAGGAACAGATCCCTCGGCCTCGCTCGGGATGACAAACTTAAAAATCGGACTGATAAATCGAAGGTTCGAGATGATGGATCCTCGGCTCGGGATGACAACAAGAAGAGCCGGCGGCAGCGAGCCACGATTTGCGTTTCCAGCCAGGTGGGGTGTGCGGTCGAATGTGCCTTCTGCATGACTGCCCTTCTGGGATTGCGTCGCAATCTGACCGCAGGCGAGATCGTGGGACAGATTCTGGCCGTGCTCACCGATCAGCAAGTTGCGGTTGAACGCGACCGCATTAACCTGGTGTTCATGGGGCAGGGCGAGCCCTTCCTCAACTACGACAACTTTATGCTGGCGGTGCGATTGCTGGTGGAAGGCGTCGGCATTCCCGCCTCACGCATGACGGTGTCGACCTCGGGTATCGTGCCGCGCATTTCGGACTTCGCCGCCGAGACTGTGCGGCCCAAGCTGGCCGTCTCGCTGAATGCCCCCAATGAAACCCTGCGCACCTCGGTCATGCCGATCACGAAAAAGTGGACGATCGGAAAACTCATGGCCGCCTTGCGCGAGTTCCCTCTACGCAACCGCGAACGCCTCACCTTCGAGTATGTTCTGCTGGGCGGGGTTAACGACGAGGTATCGCACGCGCGCGAGGTGGTCGAACTGATTCGCGGACTGCGCGCCAAGGTGAATTTGATTGCCCTGAATCCCGGGCCGGAGATTCCTTTCACCACGCCCTCCGACGATCGAGTGGCCGCCTTTCAGAACATTCTGACGCGAGCCGGAATCCCAGCCTTCGTACGTCGTCCTCGCGGCCGTGATATCTACGCTGCCTGCGGCCAACTCAAGCGCACAACTGAATTAGTGCAGCTGGAATCGTAAAGCTCGACGACATCGCCGCCGTCCAGACCGGGACATTCGGTTATCCGCCGCGCTTGGCAGCCTTTGCTCGTGGCTTCCGCGGCAGTCCGTCGGGACCGGCGAGATCAAAATCGTGAGTCACGTGAGGCGTGACCCGCGACACCTGGAATTTCACTTCAACCTTACAAATGCGGCAGGCGGGAAATTCTTCTCCGCGAATGGCTAGTACCTCGTGGTCGGCCCGATGTCCGTCGTGGAGGACGCGATAGATTCCGGAGACAGGTACCATTTGCCCGGGTCCGTAGGTTCGAGGATCGCGATCGGGAGATGACGTCATCGTAAGTGAACTGGGAATCGACCCAAGCGGCAAACCGCCGCCTTTCGCCCCGGATGAATTGCTCTGACCTTCAAGAAACGTGATACCAGTCGTTCGCTACCCGGTCTTGGTGTCGGCGTCCAGTTCACGCGTTATGACCTGTACATCTTCGAGGGTTACGTTCTGAAACCAGAACATGATTTGTTCAGCAGTGAGAGGAGTCAAACCAGGTCGATCCAGGTTCTTTCGTATGCAGTTGACCACTTCCTTCAGCACTGCGCGAAATTCAGTACGATCGCTCAGAGGACCCATGGTTTCCCTTGTGTTCGTTCGTGACGCAGTGGCGGTCCTGGTTAGGAGGACAGACGAAGTACAGGCCTGTCCCCTGGAAGTTCTAGTTAAGGTATGGATGCGAGGCCCCGTTAGCAGGTTGTCACCACTGCTGCCAGAAGTAAACCGCGGGCGGACTTGAAGGTGTCGACTCGGTGGCCGAATTCCGCATCTGAACCCCTATGAGTGAAGCGGAAAATACAGCCAAGAAAATGTCTCGTCTGAACCGTTACGTGCAGTCTCTCTGTGGTTTGTACAGCCGAGTAGCTCGTCGTTTCGGGGTAGATCGTTCCTACGTCAGCCGGGTAGCTCGTGGCGAACGGCACTCGCAGGAGATTGAACGCGCCTTAAGCGGAGAATTTTCCCGGATCACCAAGGAACAGGCGCGATAACTGACCCAGATCGGAATGAGCGATCCTACAGCCTAAGCGCGCTGACTTCCGAGGACGCCTGAGAAGCCGATAGCGACGACTGCGGACGCAATTCAAACCACCGGCATCGGCCTTCTCTACCCCCTGCTCTTTCCCCCTGCCTCTAAGCGGATAATAAGATGGCCACTTACCGGATTTCTGCAAGCCTCAACTTCCTGCAACTCCAAGCCTGCCAAGCACATCTAACAACTTGACAACGATGGACTCAAGTTCTATAGTCGGTTTGTTATAAGGGCCTGAGTTGCTGGATTACGCACTTATTATCAATAAGTTAGACAGGTTTCAACCCTGAGGAGGGTGGCTGCAATGGGAAAGATTATCGGAATTGACTTGGGAACCACCAACTCGGTGGTCGCCGTGATGGAAGGCGGCGAGCCCAAAGTCATCCCCAACGAGGAAGGCGGGCGTACTACCCCGTCAATCGTCGGCTTTACGAAAAATGGCGAGCGGCTGGTAGGCCAGGTCGCCAAGCGGCAGGCCATCACCAATCCTGAAAACACGGTTTACTCCATCAAGCGCTTCATGGGACGCCGCTTCGACGAAGTGAACGAAGAAATGAAGATGGTGCCCTACAAGGTGGTGCAGTCGGGCGACCACGTCGCGATTCTGGCGCAGGGCAAGGAATATACCCCGCCCCAGATCTCGGCCATGATTCTCCAGAAGCTGAAGAAGGCCGCCGAAGACTATCTCGGCGAGACCGTCACCGAAGCCGTGATCACGGTGCCGGCGTACTTTAACGACGCCCAGCGCCAAGCGACCAAGGACGCAGGCAAGATTGCCGGCCTCGACGTGAAGCGCATCATCAACGAGCCGACGGCGGCCGCGCTGGCCTACGGGCTCGACAAGAAAAAGGATGAAACCATCGCCGTGTATGACTTCGGCGGCGGCACCTTCGATATCTCGATCCTGGAAGTCGGCGAAGGTGTCATCGAGGTGAAGTCCACCAACGGCGACACGCACCTGGGCGGTGACAACATCGACCAGCGCATTGTGGACTGGCTCATCGACGAATTCAAGAAGGACGAAGGCCTGAACCTGCGCGACAAGGGCAACGAAATGGCCCTACAGCGTCTGCGTGACGCGGCCGAGCGCGCCAAGATCGAGCTTTCAACCACCATGCAGACCGAAATCAATCTGCCATTTATCACGGCGGATGCCAGCGGTCCGAAGCACTTGGTGAAGACCCTGACCCGCAGCAAGCTGGAAGAGATGGTGAAGGACATCATCGACCGCTCCATCGGTCCCTGTAAGGCTGCGATCAAGGATGCGGGCATCTCGCCGGACAAGATCAACGAAGTGGTGCTGGTCGGCGGCCAGACGCGTATGCCGCGAATCCAGCAGCTGGTGAAAGAGATCTTCGGCAAGGAGCCCCACAAGGGCGTGAACCCTGACGAAGTGGTGGCGATCGGTGCTGCCATTCAGGGCGGCGTGCTGGGCGGCGAAGTGAAAGACCTGTTGCTGCTCGACGTGACTCCGCTGACCCTCTCGATCGAGACCATGGGCGGCGTGGCGACGCCAATGATTCCGCGCAACACGACCATCCCGACCAAGAAGTCGGAGATGTTCTCGACCGCGGCCGACAACCAGACCTCGGTTGAGGTGCACGTGATGCAGGGCGAACGGCCGATGGCGCGCGACAATCGCACCCTGGGCAAGTTCCACCTGACTGGGCTACCTCCGGCGCCTCGCGGCATTCCTCAGATCGAGGTCACGTTTGACATCGATGCTAACGGCATTCTGAACGTGAATGCCAAGGACATGGCCACCGGCAAGGACCAGAAGATCACGATCACGTCGTCTTCCGGCCTGAGCAAGGAAGAGGTCGAGCGCATGGCGAAGGACGCCGACGCGCACTCCGCCGAAGACAAGGCGAAGCGCGATGAGGTGGAAGCCCGCAACCAGCTCGACGGCATGGTCTACAGCATCGAGAAGATGCTGCGCGAGCATGGCGACAAGATCAGTGGCCAGGAGCGTAGCGATGTGGAGAACGCTCTTGCCGACGCCAAGAAGGCGTTGGAGGGAACGGACTCGGCTGCGATGAACAAGGCGCGCGAGAACCTGACGACGGCCTCGCACAAGCTGGCTGAAGCCATGTACAGGGCGACGTCGGCACAGACGCCTCCACAGGGCGGTCCGGCTCCGGGTGGAGATGGGCAAGCAGCGGGTGGCGCCGAGCCGAAGAAAGACGAAGGCGTGATAGACGCCGAGTACGTCGACGTGGACGAGAAGAAATAGGCTTTGAGCTATCAGCCTTTAGCTATTAGCAGGCAGGGAGGGGCGCAGAGTGCGCCCCTCGTTTACAGACGCTCATTTCCAAATTTGTCATCCTGAGCGCAGTGAGGCGCAGCCGAACGTAGTCGAAGGATCTCTGTTGTGATAGCGGTCCCTCGACTTCTCGCTCCGCTCGTCGCTCGGGATGACAGCTCAGGTCGGGAGTCGGATTGACGGCTCAACTCGGGGAATGAGCAATGCAACGCGCCAGTGCATGAAGTGATAATGACCAGGCCCGCTCGGCTAGACGAAGTCTGATCGATCTTTATCAACGTTGATCTTGCCGGCTGTTACAAAGGGCGCGTAGGGCCGAGTCCGCTTGAGGGACGACAGAAGGTTGAGCGGACCTTCAGATCCGCGTTGCAAGCTTCGGGTTCGCGAGGCGGGACGGATCAGGTCAAG
This sequence comes from uncultured Acidobacteriaceae bacterium, assembly GCA_963769235.1. GTDB lineage: Bacteria > Acidobacteriota > Terriglobia > Terriglobales > Acidobacteriaceae > Bog-257. The sequence continues at coordinate 110,286 of CAVYKW010000005.1, forward strand.
TTGAACCGAGCCCCGTTTGGCGGGACGGATCACGTCGCGTTGAACCAAGTCCCGCTCGGCGGGACGGCGACATCTCAGCCCAGGACGGAGCGCCTTCTTTTGGCGCGCAGTCCTGGGTGGCATTGAATTTATGGCCGAGTCCCTTCAGGGACGACAGATGCTCTGCGAGGCTTTAGCCTTGAGCAGTAACACTAGAGTGAGCCTTCAGGCTCGCGTTGACAGCTTGATTTTTGAATGGGGCTTTAGCCCCGGAAACAAGACGAACTCCCCAAGATCGAAGGAACAATTGAGATTCGAGATACACGACCAGTGGTACATGTTGAACTTTAACCGCGAGGACGGAAGGTGGTATCTGGTCACCTCCGGCATCGACGGAAGAATGAAAGCGATCCCGGTGATCAGCGACGAGTTCGGATTTGTCCCAAACGTCGTCGTCCCGATGGGCGACACAGGACAGGCGGGCATTAACTAAATGCTCTTGCTTAGCGGACTATCGCGGCCTAACGCTGAAGACACATGCCGCACAAAGCTTTGGGGTTCGCCCGTAAGACACATCGGCAGAAACACCGAGCCCGCAGGGCGAAATATTCTAGCCCAGGACGCAGCCGAAACGGGGTCCCCAATTCGCGCTGTTTTTGGGAAGGCGGAGTCCTGGGCTAGACAGAAATGAACCCGAGTCCCGTAGGGACGACACAAAGCAGGTCCCTCGACTCCCGGCCGCCCGACTCGCAAAATCGGCGAGTCGGAAAAAAGCAGGCGGCCGCTCGCTCGAGATGACAATTCAATAAGGAGGCCGGTGCAGCGCACCTGAAGCTGCGCTCGTGCTAAGCCGTGTTAGTGCGAGCCTGAACATCTGCGAGCGAAAGGCGAACAGCGAAGAGCGATTTGCTAAGAGCTAAAAGCTAACGGCTAATAGCTAAGAAAAACCATGGCTACGACCACCAAACCAGACAAGGATTACTACGGCGCCCTAGGCGTGAAGAAGACGGCCTCCGCGGACGACATCCGCAAGGCCTTTCGCAAGCTGGCGCGCAAGTATCATCCCGACGTAAATCCGGGCGACAAGTCGGCTGAGGAGAAGTTCAAAACCATCTCTGAGGCCAACGACGTACTCAGCGATCCCAAGAAGCGCAAGATTTACGACCAGCTGGGCTTCTACTCCGACAACATCGATCCGGCGACGGCCGAGGCCTACGCTCGAGGCGGCGGTTTCGGCGCGGGTGGATTCGGCAACGCTGCCCCAGGCGCCAATAGCGGCGGCGGATCGCACACCTACACCCAAGAAGTGCCCTTCGACTTCAGCGGCTTCGACTTCAACGACTTCTCCGAAGGCGCAGGCGCTGCGGGAAAACGCGCCGGTACGGGCGGAGGTTTCCGCGACATCTTCTCCAGCATCTTCGGCGGAGGCGGCGGTCGTGGCGAAGCCATGCAGCACTCCGAGCCGGGAACCGATCTCGAGTACCAGGTGAACGTCGGCTTCTGGCAAGCCATCCGGGGCGCAGAGTTGCAGCTCAACATCCCGCACCTCGAAGTCTGCGGCAATTGTCACGGCCAGGGTTACATCGAGAGTCCCGGCGAGTGTCCGCAATGCCACGGCAAAGGCCAGGTCACGCAGAAGAGCGGCAGCATGAAGTTCAACGTGACCTGCCCGCGCTGCGGCGGTAGCGGTAAGAATCGCACCGTGTGCCCGGTGTGCCACGGTGAAGGACGCGTGGAGCGCAGCGAATCGCTGAAGGTGCGCATCAAGCCCGGCACGCGCGATGGCCAGCGCATTCGCCTGGCAGGCCGGGGCAATGCCGGAAGCATGGGCGCGGCCGCCGGCGATCTGTACATTATCGTGCGCACCGGCGACCACCCGGTGTTTAAGCGCGAAGGCGACGACATCTACCTGACGGTTCCGGTGAATGTCTCCGAAGCCGCCCTGGGCGCGAAGATTGAAGTGCCGACCATCGATGGCCGGGCGTTGCTGAAGATTCCGCCGGGAACGCAGCCGGGGCAAAAGCTGCGGCTGCGCGAAAAGGGAGTTCCCTCGGCGGTGACCGAGGGCAAGCGCGGCGACGAGATCGTCGAGATGCAAGTGGTGACGCCCGCTTTGCGCGACGAACGCTCGAAGGAGATTCTGCGGGAGTTTGCCAAGTTGAATCCGGAAGATCCGCGGGAATCGCTGTGGAAGCAGGTTTGACGTGGCAGCGAGCGCACCCAGTGAAGGAAAGATTTTCCTTGAAACCGAGCGACTCCGGCTGCGTTGTCTGACGGTAGACGATGTTGACGCCGTCTTCGCGGTTATCGGCGACCCGGAGACCATGAAATATTATCCGCAAGAATTCCGCCGCGAAAACGCGCAGCGTTGGGTAAGCAAGGCTCAGGAGCGCTATCGTACTGACGGCTTCTCGTTATTCGCAGTGGTGTTGAAGTCGACGGGCGAAGTTATCGGCAATTGCGGATTGATGCGGCAAGACGTCGAAGGCGAATCGCTGGTGGAGGTGGGCTATCACTTCCGGCGCGACCATTGGGGTCACGGTTACGCGACGGAAGCGGCGCGCAGCTGCATGGATCATGCGTTTCAGCGCTTGAACGTGGAGAAGGTCATCTCGCTGATCCTGCCGGAGAATCTGCCTTCGCGGCGGGTGGCAGAACGAAACGGAATGGTGGTCGAACGGCAACTCATTTTCCATGACTTGCCGCATCTGATGTATGCAATGAAGCGTGAAGATTATGGGCAAACGTAAAAAACAAGGCGCGTACATGATCAGCTCGGTGGCCGAGATGTATGGCATTCATCCGCAGACGCTGCGTCTCTACGAGCGCGAAGGGCTGCTGAAGCCGTCGCGCACCGAGGGCAACACGCGCCTCTATACCGACGGCGACCTGGAACGGCTGGAGCTCATCCTGTCGCTGGCGCGTGACCTGGGGGTCAACATCTCCGGCATCGCCATTATTCTCCAAATGCGCGAGCGCATGGACGAAATGCAGCGCCAGATGGCGGAGTTCGTCAGCTACGTTCGCAGCGAGGTGATGACGCGGGCACAGAATGCCAGCCCCGACGCCAGCCGGGGAGCAATCGTGCCCATCCGGCGAGCGATTGTTCCGGAGAAGCGAAAGCCATGAGGCCGGACCGGGGCAGCAACCCGGCCGGTCCCAGCCAGATCCCTGCGCCCCAGGCAAGACTGCTCTAAATGAAATGATCTTACTGGTAAGATTTTGGTGTCGTCTTACCAGTAAGACCATTTTCGTTTTGACTGATCTTGTCGTATCCAGGAAAGCTTTTAATTGCGCTGTCGATCTTCCCTCAGCTGAAATAACCCTTATGTGAAATCGCGGGCAAGCTACTCTTCGGGTTCTCCCTTGCCGGCCGTTCCTGACATCTGCTCCAACTGAGTGCGCCAGTCGGTTTCCTGCACGAATTGGCGAGAGTCGCGCCAGCCCGGTCGCACTTTGATGAACAGCTCGAGGTAAATCTTCGTGTTCAGCAGCGATTGAATCTGCATGCGGGCGGCAGTGCCGATCTTTTTCAGCGTGCTTCCCTGCTTGCCGATCAGGATAGCTTTCTGGCCTTCGCGTTCGCAAAAGATCGTCGCGGCGATGCGGGTCAGTCGCTCACCTTCTTCGTATTGTTCGATGAGCACCGTAGTTGCGTACGGCACCTCCTGCTCGGTCGTGAGCAGCACTTGCTCGCGGATCAACTCTGCCACCAGAAAGCGCTCGGGCTGGTCGGTGACCTGGTCCTTAGGGAAATAGCGCGGCCCTTCGGGCAACGCCTTCACTACGGCTTCGAGCAGCGTATCCAGGCCGTCCTTCTTCAGGGCGGAGATGGGAAGCACTTCGGCGAAATCGTGCAGCGCCTTGTACTGCTCGATGAGCGGCAGCAGCTTCTGCTTTTCCAGCGCGTCAATTTTGTTGAGCAGGAGAAAGCATTTCTGTCCGCTTTTCTTGGCGATGTCGATCACAAACTGATCGCCGGCGCCGAATTTTGCGCTTGCATCCACGATGAGCAGCAGCAGGTCGCAACCCTCCAGCGCGTCATAAACTTCCTTCATCATTCGACGGTTCAGGGAATTGATCGGCTTGTGAACGCCGGGCGTGTCGATGAGCACGATCTGGCCCGACAGGTTCGACGGTCGTGCGGCTCGCTTCTTCGACGAGGATTCGGGCGCCGCTGAACCGTCCGGGTGCCCCATCTTGGCTTCTTTTGCCAGGGACGGTTTTTTCCGCTCCACATTGACGATGCCCTGGATGCGATTGCGCGTGGTTTGCGGCTTGCGCGTGACGATGGCCAGTTTTTCGCCGACCAGCGCATTCAGCAGCGTAGACTTGCCTGCGTTAGGACGTCCGATGATCGAAACAAAGCCGGAGCGGAATGGCATTGCTTTCGAGGATAAACCCTGGGGCGACCGCGTGCGACCCGGGATGCAAACCGGTGCCGGCGCTTATAAAAATTATGCAGCAAGTCTGTTAGAAAGCGCCTGCGGCAATCACTACCTTAAATGTGCAGCCGCTTAAGCCTATATCGGGTGACGAAGTGAGCCAGGATTCTCTCTACGAAGAGGCGGCGAAGACTTACAGTTCTGCGCTCGACCGCCTGGCACGCGCTTACGAATTGGATCCGGAGGCGCGTCGCGACCTGCTCCAGGAGATACATCTGGAGTTGTGGCGCAGTTTCAGCAATTTCGACCAGCGGTGTTCGTTGCGGACTTGGGTCTACCGTGTTGCTCACAATGTAGCCACCGGACACGTAATTCGGCAGAGCCGTGTCAGCAAACGCCTCGTCAGTCTGGAGGACGTCGAAGCTGTTTCGTCCAGTGATCACGAGTCCGAGATCAACCAAGCGCAGATGTTCGAGCACCTTACGTCGCTGATCCAGCGCCTTAAGCCGCTCGACCGGCAAATCATCGTCTCCTACCTCGAGGGTCTGTCGGCCAGCTCGATCAGCGAGATCACCGGGCTGTCGCCGGCGAACGTGGCGATGAAGATTCATCGGATCAAGAACATTCTGAAGCGCTGGTTCGCCGAAGGAGGACCCCATGCCCAATGAGTTACCCACAAACGATTCCCACGCCATTTGGAAAAATCAGCCAACGGAGGCATTCAAAATGTCAGCAGAGCAACTTCGCCATAAGTCCGAAGAAAAGCAGAAGAAAGCCCGCTACGAAGCACTGCGCCAGATGACCGCGGGACTCATCGTCTTCGTTCTCTTTGCCTGGTACTTCGTCAAGGCCGACGGAGCGCTACTCAGGACGGGGCTAGGGCTGATCAGTCTCTGGGGCGTCTACATCGCATTCGTCGCAGGCAAAGCGATTTGGCCAGGAGGGCAAGCTCCGGATGCGACCGCAAGCACAACGCTGAGGTCCTACCGAGGCGAACTCGAGAAACGGCTCGACTTCCAGCGGCGGCTTCCGCTCAAAATCGTGCCTGCTTTCCTGGGTATGGCGATGGTTCTGATCGCGAGAGTGGCCCCGCAGATTGCCAGCCCTCATCTGGTCACGAACCTGCTCCCGCTTTTCATACTGCTGGTCGCCTGGTCCATCCTTTTTGTAGTGATGAGAAAGCAACGACGGCAGAAGCTTCAACAAGAAATCGAGCAACTACGTTTGCTTGAGAGTGAGTACCGGCCGTGAAGGAGATGCGGGTCGGTAGCAGGACAGCCTCGAAAACAGTTAGAGGCACGTAATCCGTCGACCCGGTTACGCGTCCACCTGCTTGGGTTCGAGGCTGACGCGCACGCGATCGACCCGGCGCTCGGTTGATTCCAGCACCTCGAAGCGCAGACCGTTCTGTTCGAATACTTCGCCGGCCTTGGGAATGTGCCCAGCCAACTCGCTGACCAGGCCGGCAATGGTGGTGGCTTCTCTCTCCTCCGGCCGCACACCCAGCAACTTCTCCAGCAAGTCGACATCGGTATTGCCGTTGAAGATGTAGGACGTGTCGCTTTCCTTCACCACCTCAGCTTTTTCGTGCTCGTCGCGAATTTCGCCGACGATTTCCTCTACCAAGTCTTCAATGGTCACCAGGCCGGCCACGCCTCCATACTCGTCGATAACGATGGCCAGGCGGACATTGTCGCGCTGCATCTCGCGCAGCAAGTCGCTGCCTAGCTTGGTTTCGGGGACAAAGTAAATGTCGGGCTTCATCAGGTCGCCGATAGTTTTGGTGTGCGCCTCGGTGTCCGCCACTTGCAGCAGGTCCTTGGCATACACGATGCCCTTGATATGGTCGATCGACCCTTCGAACACCGGTATGCGCGAGTAGGGATATTTCTTCAGCAGCTCGATAAATTTCTCGACCGTGGTGTCGATGGGAACCGCGACGATCTCCGGCCGCGGAGTCATTACTTCACGGACCGTCTTATCACCGAACTCGACCACCGACTGAATGAGGTCGCGATCGCTCTCCTCGAGAATTCCCTCTTCCTGTCCAGCCTCGATCAAGGCGTCCACCGCCTCGGAGGGATGTTCGGGAGTGCGCTCGATGTGCTCCTTGCTGAGAGAAGCCACGGATAAGGCGAAGCCCAGGATCAGGGTCGCCGGAAGCGCCAGGTAAATCAGCATGCGCAACACGGGCGACCATCCGGCCAGCCACTCGCCATTAGTGCGAACGAAAAAAATGTAAGGCAGCAGCTGATGAAAGATGACGATGATGAAGATCAGGCTGACCGCAGCCTGCACCAGGTCCAGCACCACCCAGCGCTTCTCCATGAACAGCACATAGCCGATGAGGACGCCGATGCTGGCGATGCAGAGCTGGGTCAAGACGGCCATGGACAGCGCGGCACGCTCGCGGCTCACGTGCAGGCGCGGCTCGACGCGCTCTTCGTAGGCCTCAATGTTCTCCTCGAATTCGCGGGCGAGAAATTTGCCCATCTCGGCGTAGAGGCGGTCGACATACGAGACGAGCGCCAGCAACGCCATCAGAACCAGCAACAGGAGTGCTAGCGGAAGGCTCATCTCCTGGAGCCTCCGCGCTTAAGGCTGATGGCGGCTCTGCGAGATTTGGGGCGATCAGCCGTGCCATGTGCGCGCTCGATCAAGCCCACCGGCAAGCCCAGTTTGCGCCGCAGCGATGCTTCGCGTGCGAACATCTCGCCCTCGTCGGCTTCGTGATCGTAGCCGGCAAGATGCAGCAGTCCATGCAGGATGAGGATCTTGAGTTCGGTTTCCGTCGAGTGTCCCAGCTCGGCAGCGCTGGCAGCGGCAATCTCGGCCGAAATGGCAATGTCACCGGCGAATTTAGGTAGCCCGGAAGGGAACGAGAGCACGTCGGTAGGCTTATTCGTCTTGCGGAAGCGACGATTCAGCTTCTGCATCTCGCGGCTAGAAGTAACCTGGATAATTACTTCCCCGCGCAAGCGCACAGCGCGCTGGGCTTTCGCAGCGAACAACGCCAACGCGCGCTGGCGGATCTCCTTGTTTTCCCGCTCCAGTATGATCACTTTCGTTCCAATAGCAAAGGGAGGGCGACAGCTGCCCTCCCACACTATGGTACCAAGTTTTTACTCCGAAACGCGATTCTGCGGCGGTGAGGCCTCAGCTGGCGGCACTTCCGATAACCGAGGTTCGGGCTCGACACTGGTGGTATACACCCGGCCATCGCCGCCGCGGGCCGTGGCAAAACCGGCGCCATTCTTGACCTCCAGAGACAACGACAGCTGCTCGTTGCGCCCCTTGTAGTCGTCGTAAGCACGAATGATGCGCTGCACCAGGTGATGCCGCACCACGTCGCCCTCATCGAAGCGGCTGAAGTGAATGCCTTCCACCTTGCCCAGGATGTCCATGGCTTCAACCAGGCCGCTGCGGTTGGCATTCGGCAGATCGATTTGCGTGATGTCGCCGGTGATGACCGCCTTGGAATTAAATCCCAGGCGGGTGACGAACATCTTCATCTGCTCCGAGGTGGTGTTCTGGGCCTCGTCGAGAATGACGAACGCGTCATTGAGCGTGCGGCCGCGCATGAAGGCCAGCGGCGCGATCTCGATGACGTTCTTCTCCAGGTAACGATCGACCTTGTCCGGCTCCAGCATGTCATACAGCGCGTCATACAGTGGGCGCAGGTAAGGGTCGACCTTCTCTTGCAATGTGCCCGGCAGAAATCCCAGGCGCTCGCCGGCTTCCACCGCGGGACGCGCCAGCACGATGCGCGCCACGCGCTTCGACATCAGTGCCGATATCGCCATGGCAACGGCCAGGTATGTTTTGCCTGTACCGGCCGGCCCCACCCCGAAGACCATGTCGTGCTTCTCTATGGCCTCAAGATAGCGCCGCTGATTGATGCTCTTGGGCTGCACGCTGCGCTTGCCGAACGAGCGCTGCTTGCCAGCTTCAGCCAGACCCCGCAAGGTGGCCGTCGAGTCCGACACCAGCACGCGAATCATGGCGGCGAGGTCGCCGTTCACGAACGTGTAGCCGTTGCGCAGCAGGTGCTCGTAGTCGGCGAAGACCTGCTCGACCCGGGCTACGTCGCTGGCTGCTCCTATGATTTCGATGGAATCGGCACGCAGGTTGATGGTCACGTTCAAACCATCTTCCAGCAGGCGCAGGTTTTCGTCCCGGGTGCCAAACAGGGTTTCGATATTCGGGCTTATTTCGATATTTTTCTTCATCTAGGGTCGGGCGACAGCCTCCAATAGTTGACGGGCGACCAAGTTCCGAAGACTGGACAGACCCGCGACAGGTCGGCCACTTCGGTCAGATATTTGGATGCGTGCTGGCGAGTTACAGCGGAGGAAAAGGTGGCGGCCGGAAGTTGGTCCAAGCCAAATACAGCTCTCATTGGCCGCTAGCGTACCCCCGAATTTGTGCGGAGTCAATGCCAGCTGCGGGCCAGTCCGTATTAATTGTGGTACGTTGCCGGATTCTCCTGTCAAATTCCTCTTCCCTTTTATTGGATGAGTTCAGACCACAAAGGAATCATCCCGGAAAAGACAGTTTTGTTCCAGCCTGCCCTTGTAGGGTCTGACGACGCCACGGTAGCAGGGTAAGTTGAACAGGGGATGAAAGCGGCGGCGGACGCGATGACTTCCGAGGTGCAGGCAAAGCAAAAGTGACCGCCCCTTGCCCAAGGAAAACGGCCACTCTTATATCTGCTGTCGGCTCCTGCGAGGAGACAAAGGAGGGTTCGTCGAACGGCTGGATTGTAGTCCGGGGTTCACGCGGGTCAATACAACTTACCGGTTATTGGGGGGGGGATTGGCGAGTTGTTCGGCTTGGAGTATGAAGGATTCGCCGCTTCTACCGCTGCCAAATTTGCCGATAGCGCAGCTTTCCGGTAAAATCAGCTATTCGGCTCACGTCGAGATTCCTCACCTAAGGACTACAGCAAGTATGGCAAATCATTTTTCGGCGCTCAAGCGTACGCGTCAAACCGAGACCAAGACGACGCGTAACCGCGCCAACAAGTCCCGCCTCCGGGGCGCGCTGCGTTCCCTGCGCGAGGCCATCAGCAAGGGCGACAAAGAAGCCGCGCAGACTGCGTATCGCGAGACCGTTTCGGTGGTCGACAAAGGCGTCCAGAAGGGCGTGCTGCACAAGAACACCGCCAGCCGCTACAAGGCCCGGCTGAGCAAGCGGGTCAAGGCCGTAGGCGCAGCGAAGTAGCTGCCGTTTTCTCTAAGACTTGAAGGCGGGCCACGAGCCCGCCTTTTCTATTGCTTTCCCCGCCACAGTTGAACCAATAATCCGCGATTCCAGCGAATCGCCTCACTCGTTCCGCAGCGCCTGCATGGGCTCGATCGATGCGGCGCGCTTCGCCGGGATCAGGCTGGCGATCAGCCCGATCAGGGCGAGCCCGGCCGCCAGCGAGGCAATCGCCCAGGCATCGCGTCCGGCCTCGACCGGGATCACGCTGGCCAGCAGCTTTCGCGAAACGATGCTGCCCAGCACTCCGACCGCGACTCCTGAGGCCATCAGCAGCGCCGCCCTCCGCAACACCAGGCGCAGTACGTCCGGCCGCGAGGCGCCCAAAGCCATGCGCAGCCCGATGTCGCGGGTTTGCAGGCTCACCTCCTGGCTGAGCACGCCGTAAATTCCGGTCAGCGCCAGCACCAGCGCAATCACGGCAAAGATGCTGAACAGCCAGCCCTGCATGCGGTTGAATACCAGCGAATCCGAAAGCACGTCGTCCATTGTTTCCGGCGTTTGGAACGGCACGGCCGGTGCCACTTCATGCAACGCCTGCCGCAATTGCGCCACGATGGTTTCCGGAGGAACATTAGTGCGTACGAATAGCGCCATGGGCGTCAGCATGTCCGCGCTGTCCTTCAGCGGCACCTGCGACATGGGATAGTCCATCTCGGCTAGCGGAGGCCGCACGATATCTTGCCGCCCGTTGCTGACCACTCCGATGATGGTTTGATTTTCCTTGTCCTGCTTGATCTGCTGCCCGATGGGCTCTTCGCCGGGCAGAAAGGTATCCACAAACTTCTGGTTGACGATCACCACCTGCCGCGACCCCGGCTTGTCGATGGCAGGATCAGGCAGGCGGCCGCGCAACAGCCGCAATCCCATCGCCTGGTACCAACCCGGCGACACCATGCGGACTTCCGCCAGGCGCTCGTGGTCCGGCGGATCGGGCGGCTTGCCCACCATCTCAATTCCGCTATTCCATCCCCACTCGATGAGGGGAATGAGCCGGTTGTAGCCCGCCGCTTTCACGCCCGGGATGGCCCGCACCTTGTCCGCCAGCGGGCGATATAGCGCCGCGTCCAGGTCTTTGCCGGAATAGTCTCCGGGAGAAACGTTGATCTCCAGAGTCAGCAGGTGGTCGGTGGTGTAGCCGAAATCGACGTGCTGCATGTTCCAGAGCTTCATGATGACCAAGCCGGTGCAGACCAACAGCATGAGCGACAATGCAACTTCAATGACGACGAAAGTGGATCGCAGCCGGTAATCGCCGCGCTCGGTGCCAACCGCCGCACCCGACTTCAGCGAGCGCGAGGGGTCGCTCGACGACATCTTCTTCGCCGGAATCATGCCGAAGATGAGGCTCGATATCATGGCGATCGCAAAAGCGGCGAGGAATACAGGCAAGTTCAAATGAATGTCGCCGCCGCGCTGGAACGATTTGCTGAGGAACTGGCTCATCGCGGCGGTCAGCCCCCAGGCCAGCAGCAAACCTACGACGGCCGAGATGCAGCCGAGCACAAAATTCTCCAGCAGGATTTGCCTCACGATACGGGCGCGTCCGGCGCCCAGCGCGGTGCGGATCGCCATCTCCCGTTGCCGGCTTACGCCGCGCGCCAGCAGCATCACCGCAACATCAACGCAGGCGATGAGCAGCACAAAAATCACGCCGGCAGCCATCACCCACAACGCCTGCCGCTGGTCCTGTCCCGTGATGTACATGCTCAGAGGCAGCACCCGTGCCGTGCGGCCTTTATCAGAATCCGGATACGCCCGACCGATATTAGCCAGCACGTGATTCATGTCGGCCTGGGCCTGCGCAGCCGTGATACCTGGCTTCAGCCAGCCGATAACTTGTAGCCAGTGACTACCCCGTTCCGTACGTTGTTCGGCGGGAATTCGCAGCGGCGTATAGACGATGTTTGGTATGCCGATGGGAAAGCGAAACCCGGCGGGCATGACGCCGACGATGGTGTAGGGGAATCCGTCGATGTGAACCGAAGATCCGATGACGCTGGGATTGCCTCCGAAGTTCTGCTGCCACACCTCGTAGCTGAGAACCGCGACCCGGTTGCGGCCTTCCTGTTCCTCGCCCGGCAAGAAAGTGCGCCCCAGCAACGGCTGCACGCCGAACACGTCAAAGAAGTGATCGCTGGTCGCGGTATTGTGCAGATGCACGACCTGGGAGCCGGTGTCGAGGTTGACTCCGCTGTAGTTGCTGAATCCCGCCAGGGCGTCAAAGCTGTTGTTCTGCTGACGCTCTTCCAGATATGCGGGCCAGGAGGCAGGCTGGATGTAAGCCGCTGCAGCGTGCGTCTGGACAAACAGGATGCGGTCCGGTTGGTGAAACGGCAGCGGCCGCAACACGGTAGAGTAGATAACGCTGAACATTGCCGTGGCAGCGCCGATGCCCAGCGCTAAGGTGAGCACGGCGACGGTGGCGAATCCCGGAGACTTGCGCAGCTGCCGCAACGCGAAGCGAAGGTCCTGGCGAAACCTGTACATACACTGCTCCCGGCAAGAAATATCCCGGTGATAGACGAAAGCCGGGACGATTTAGTTCCGGCAAGACGAATTTTTAGCAGCGCCCGGAGCATCCATAAGTAAAAGGGGCTGCGCGCTCCAGGCAAGGGGGCTGCGCGCTCCGCGGTTTCGAGAAAGCCATCATTTGTACGTTTCTGACACAAATTTTTCGCCACGACCGGTCTGGCTCTGGCCCAACCTGCTCAGCCTGGATGCACCGCTGATCGCCGTTCTGTGGCTGCACCTGTTCGCTGTGAGCGGACGAATCGCGCTGGCACCGGGCGCGACTCTGGTGCTGGCGCTGGTGGTGTGGCTGATCTACATCGCGGACCGCTTGCTCGACGGCACTCGGGACGGCGGCGCGGTGTCGGCCCGGCACAGGTTCTATCGCGCTCATGGCGAGGCGTTCGCGCTGCTGCTCGTCGCACTGCTGGCTATGACCTGCTGGGCCTGCATGTCGCTGGATTACCGCACCCTCCGCGGCGGCGCTCTCCTGGCACTGATTATCGGCGTGTATTTCGTGCTAGTGCATCGGCGGAGGGAAGATCGGGGCAGTCGCTTTCCGAAAGAGGCGGTGGCCGCCGTTCTGTTTGGCGTCGGTACGTTTTTTCCGGCATGGATTCACCTACGCCACGAGACTATTGCCATGGCGACGACGGGTGGGCTGTTCATCCTGATCTGCTGGCTGAACACGGCGCTGATCGAGTATTCGGAGTGGATCCGATTGCGCCACGCGGGCGGCGAAGCGCCACACGCTTCGACAATCGTCGCCGGCCGGCATCTGCCAGGGGTGGGCTTAGGCATCGCGGCGCTGGCAGCGTGGATGACAATGCTTGGATCATTCCGTCTCGAGATGCCGGTGCTGGTGGCGATTGCCTTGAGCGCGTCGTTACTAGCCGCGCTGGGATATTTTTGGCGGCATATGGCAATCAACGCCGTTCGGGTGCTGGCGGATGTAACACTGCTGACGCCGTGTCTCGTGCTACTTCTTTGGCGCAGCTGATGAAGCTGTGTTCCACAACCTGATGGAAGAAACCGTTAGCCTGGCAATCCAATCCGAGGTCATGAACTGCGACTTGATCGCACCCTGGTACGCGCCGGTGGAGCACCTATGCTTCGGAACGGCGCTGGAGCGTCGCCGAACCGCATTTCTGAATCGCGTGGAAGGCGCTCGCAACGCGTTGTCGTGCGGCGAAGGGGATGGCCGCTTCCTGGCTGCGTTGCTGCAATCCAATCCTGCGGTGCAGGTGACCGCGATCGATGCCAGCAGAAAGATGGTGCAGGTGGCTGGCCAGCGTGTCGCGACCATGGGCGCTGGGTTTAAGGAGCGAGCCGCGTTGCATTGCTCCGAGATCGGCGCGTTTCATCCGCCCGGTTCCTACGACCTGATCGCGACCAACTTTTTCTTCGACTGCTTCTCGACGCCGGACGTGAACGATGTAGTCGGCCGTATCGCCGATTGGGCTGCGCCTCGCGCGCAATGGATTGTCTCAGAGTTCGCGCAGCCCTCCGATCCGCTGACTCACCTCTGGACCGGCGCAGTTATTCGCAGCTTGTATGCGGCGTTCTGGGTAACGACGGGATTGCGGACGAATCGCCTGCCCGATTACCGTTCAGCGTTAGCAGCGGCTGGATTCGAATTGCAATCCGAGGAGTATGCCTGCGGCGGGCTGCTGGTGTCGGAACTGTGGCAGCGAGGATAAAGCATTAGTTCACCACAGAGGCACTGAGGAGCCGAGGATTTAATCTCAAAACTCGGTGTCTCCGTGCCTCTGTGGTGAATGAAGTTTTACTTCCCTGCCGCCTCGACGTGCGGCTTCCAGCGCAGTACCGGCTTGCGCGCGGCCGACGTCTCATCCAGCCGCGAGATGCGCGTGTTGTACGGCGCCTCGGCAATGATCTCGGGATGCTGCTCGGCTTCCTCGGCAATCGACTTCATCGCATCGATGAACAGGTCGAGCTCTTCCTTCGACTCGCTCTCGGTCGGCTCGATCATCAGCGCACCATGCACCACCAGCGGGAAGCTGACTGTGTAGGGATGGAATCCGTAGTCAATGAGCCGCTTGGCGATGTCGCCGGTCTTCACGCCCTTGCGCGTTTGGATGCGGTCGCTGAAAACGACTTCGTGCATCGTCGGCGTGTTGTAAGGCAAATCGTAAACGCCTTCCAGCTTCTTACGGATGTAGTTGGCGTTCAACACCGCGTCCTCGGTCGTCAGGCGCAGCCCTTCGGGGCCGTTAGCCATGATGTAGGCCAGGGCGCGCACGTGCATGCCGAAGTTGCCGTAGAACATGCGAACCCGCCCGATGGATTGCGGCCGGTTGTAGTCGAAGCCCAGCGTGCCATCCTTCTTGGTGACGACGACTGGCGTCGGCAAAAACGGTTCCAGAATCTTCTTGCAGGCCACCGGACCTGAGCCCGGACCGCCTCCGCCGTGCGGCGTGGAAAACGTCTTGTGCAGATTCAAGTGCATGACATCCGCGCCGAAGTCGCCGGGCCGAACCTTGCCGACCAGCGCGTTCATGTTTGCGCCATCCATGTACAGCAGCGCGCCCTTGGCGTGCAGCACGTCGGCGATTTTGTGGATCTCCTGCTCGAAAACACCGAGCGTGTTGGGATTGGTGAGCATGAGCGCGGCGACATCTTCGTTCACTTGCGCTTCCAGCGACGCCATATCCACCATGCCGGCAGCATTCGACTTCAGGTTTTCGACCGCGTAGCCCACCATCGCCGCCGTTGCCGGGTTCGTCCCGTGCGCCGAGTCGGGGATGAGAATCTTTTTGCGCGGATTGCCCTTCGACTCAAGGTAGGCGCGAACCAACAAGATGCCGGTAAACTCGCCATGAGCACCGGCAGCAGGCTGCAACGTAATCGCATCCATGCCGGTGATCTCGATGAGCTGCTCGCTTAGCATCTGGAGGATGCGCAGCGCGCCCTGGCTCACACGCTCAGGCTGATAAGGATGCGCCTCGGCCAATCCCATGAGCCGCGCGACGTACTCGTTCACGCGCGCGTTGTACTTCATGGTGCACGAGCCCAGCGGATACATACCGTGATCGACGGCATAGTTCCAGGTCGAGATGCGCGTGTAGTGGCGGATAATTTCGATCTCGCTGACCTCGGGCATATGGCCGAGATCTTCGCGCACTTGCTCACCGAGCAATTTCGCGGGATCAACAGCCGGGACATCCAGCGGCGGTAGCTTGTAACCCTTCTTGCCGGGCGACGACTTCTCGAAGATGAGGTCTTCGTTCTGGCTGATGTGGGTGGTGGCTTTGCGGATGTTCTCGTTTAAGTTCACAGCGCCACCTCCTTCGCAGCCGCGTCAATCGAGGCCTTCGTGGTGGTCTCAGTGCAGCACCACAGCGAGGCGTTGTCGAGCTCGGGATAAAACTTCTTCAGCGGGAAGCCTCCGATAATTCGTTGCCCCAGCAGCTTATCGTTGATGGAGTAAGGGTCGGCCTTAGTGTGCACCACGAATTCGTTGAAGCGCGGAGCCCCTTCAAACAGCAGCGTTGCACCGCTCTTCTTGAACTGCTCGGCCGCGTAATGCGCCTTCGCCAGGTTCTGTGTCGCCAATTCCTTCAGGCCCTCGCGCCCGTAAATGGTCATGAAGATTCCGCACATCAGCGCGACCAGCCCCTGGTTGGTGCAGATATTCGACGTCGCCTTCTCGCGGCGGATGTGCTGCTCGCGGGTAGACAGCGTCAGCACGAAACCGCGCTTGCCGTTGCGGTCACGCGCCTCGCCAACCAGACGGCCGGGAATCTGCCGCACAAATCTTTCGCGCGTCGCCATCACCCCGCAGTATGGACCGCCGAATCCCAGGGGCACGCCAAACGACTGCGCTTCCATGCTGACGATGTCGGCCTCGGCCGGCGGCTTCACGATGCCAAGCGAAATGGCTTCGGCAATCGACACGATCAGCAGCGCACCTTTGTTGTGCGCAAGCTCGGCGATGGCCGCGACTTCTTCGAGGGTGCCGAAGAAATTGGGCGATTGAATAAGCACGCCCGCGGTTTCCTCGTCGATGGCCATATCCAGTTCGTCGAGATCAACGCGGCCGTCCTTGCCGTAGCCGAAAGTCGTCACCGGCATGCCCTGATAGCGCGCGTAGGTCGTAATCACTTCGCGATACTCGGGATGCACGGTGGAAGCGACCGCTGACTTCGCCCGGCCGGTGATGCGAGC
This sequence comes from uncultured Acidobacteriaceae bacterium, assembly GCA_963769235.1. Lineage (GTDB taxonomy): Bacteria > Acidobacteriota > Terriglobia > Terriglobales > Acidobacteriaceae > Bog-257. The sequence continues at coordinate 126,611 of CAVYKW010000005.1, forward strand.
CGCCATCATCAAAGCTTCGGCTGCGCCGGTCGAGCCGTCGTACATGGAGGCGTTGGCCACATCCATGCCGGTCAACTCGCAGATCATGGTCTGAAATTCGAAGATGGATTGCAGCGTGCCCTGCGCGATCTCGGGCTGGTAGGGCGTGTAGGCGGTAAAGAATTCGCCGCGTGAAACCAGCGAGTCGATCACCAGCGGCCGGTAGTGCGAGTATGCTCCCGCGCCGAGAAACGTGGCGTAGCCCTGAGCGCTTTCGGCGGCACGCTGGCGAAAGAACTCGACAATCTCGCCCTCGGCGTAGGAGCGCGGGATGTCGAGATCGCCTTTGAAGCGATACTCCGCCGGGATGGCAGCAAAGAGGTCATCAATGGATTTCGCCCCGATCGCGCGCAACATGGTTTCGCGATCGGATTGCGACTTAGGAAGATAGCGCATGGATACCTGTAACTTTCCTGGGCAGATGTGCGGGTGAGAATAATAGAATCATGAATTCGTTCGTTATGAGTCAGAGCACGGCTTTCAACAGCCTGGAGAACTCGAGCCATTCGAAACCGCAGATCCCTCCTCGGCCTAAAGGCCTCGTCGGGATCACTAATAGAGGCAGTAACGGCGCAGCTAAAGCTGCGCCCCTTCAAAACTGCCCGCGCGGAACGAAACTGCTCTGTGCGGCACGACGCGGCACGACTAAAAGTCGTGCTCTGATACAAAGCGCAATCGTTAACGGCAAATCTCTATACGCCGAAGAAGCTGCAAGCCACGCTTCCACTCTAGTGGCCGCCCTCTTCTGCGATAAATTTCTCGTAGTCCCCGGTGGACAATAACCCCTTCGCCTCGCCCGGATCTTTCAAGGTCACCTTGATCATCCAGGTCGTGTTGGCGTCTTTGTTGACCTGCTCGGGCGCAGTGTTGAGAGCCTCATTGATTTCCGTGACTGTGCCGGTGACCGGCGCAAACAGATCAGACACGGCCTTGACCGACTCCACCGAGCCAAAGGTTTTGCCGGCTGTGATGTCAGAGCCGACCTTCGGCAACTCGACAAATACGATGTCGCCGAGCGAATTCTGCGCGTAATCCGTAATGCCGATGGTGCCGGTATTGCCTTCCACCTTCAGCCACTCGTGTTCCTTGGTGTACTTGTAATCCGCGGGATAAGCCATAACTATAGCCTCCTGGCATCCGACCGTGTCGCAATGTTGTCGGTTGTCAGTTGTCGGTTCTCGCATGCACTGCAACACCGACAACTGACAACGGACAACCGGCAACAGCTTTACTGCTTCTTCGGGCGCTTATAAAACGGTGTTGGCACAATCTTGCATTTCACCGGATTCGTTCTGCACTGGACGGTGACTTCATTGCCGATCTCGGATTGCTCGACCGGCACGTAAGCCAGCGCGATGTTCTTCTTCAGAAACGGAGCATACGAGCCGCTGGTAACGTAGCCGATTTCCTTACAATTTAGATCCATCACCGGATAGCCGTCGCGCGGAATGCCACGCTCGATCGACTCCAGTCCCACCAGCGTGCGCTTGATGCCGGCGGCTTTCGCCTTCCCCAGAGCTGCGCGGCCGATGAACTCGCCCTTCTCCATCTTCAGGAAACGGTCGAGGCCTGCCTCCCAGACATTGATGGTGTCGGAGATTTCGTGTCCGTACAGCGGCAGCTTGCCTTCCAGGCGCAAGGTATTGCGTGCGCCCAGCCCGCAAGGCACGATGCCGAACTCCTTGCCAGCCTCCAGCACTTCATTCCATACGCGAGCGCTGGTCGCTTCGTCGGTGGGCACATAAATCTCGAAGCCGTCTTCGGCGGTGTAGCCGGTGCGGGCAATCGTAATGTTCTTCAGCCCGCAAACCGTGCCGTGGGTAAACCAGTAAAACTTCACCTTCGACAGGTCGGCATCAGTCAACTTCTGTAGCGTGTCAACGCCCTTCGGTCCCTGGATGGCGATCTGGGTGTAGTTGTCGCTCAGGTTTTCGACCTTGCAATCGAACTGGCGGGTATTCTCAACCACCCAGTTCACATCCTTCTCGCGAGTGCCGGCATTGATCACCAGCAGGTAGTCTTCCTCGCCCAGCCGGTGAACGATGACGTCGTCCACAAACGTTCCCTCGGGATACAGCATGGCCGAGTAGCGGCACTGGCCGATGCCCATGCCCGCGGCATCGTTCATGGTGATGTGCTGCACGGCCTCAAGGGCCTGCGGGCCGGCAATGTGGATGTCGCCCATGTGGCTAACGTCGAAAACGCCAACGCCGGTACGCACCGCCAGGTGTTCCTTCATCAAGCCGCCGACCGACGGGTATTCCACCGGCATGTCCCAGCCGTTGAAGTCGACCATTTTCGCGCCCATCTGGCGATGGACAGCATTCAAGGCAGTCTTGCGAATCGGTGTGGCCACCCGAGTTTCTGAAGACAAGCGGGAATCCTTTGGCGCACGGAACGCGCCGCTGAGGTTGGTGTAACTAAGTACGGTAACATGCGCGATTTTCGCTGGTCAATGAACGGCGGCCGGTGGTAGTGGGTCAGTCTGAAATCTTTAGGGGTCGCATCCACCGTCGATTCGTGGCATCATCTTTACATGCCTAGACGCTCAAGCAAAGACAGAGATTTCTTCGCAATCGCCCGCCGCGTGGTCGAACAGGCAATTGGTGAGCAGATGGACGGAACGCCACTTGAAGACCCCAACGCGGGCAAGAATCCGGCCGCAGTCGCGCTCGGCAAACTTGGTGGAGCAAAGGGCGGGAAAGCGAGAGCGGCGAAACTCTCGCCTGCCAAACGGAAGGCTATCGCTAAGAAGGCCGCTAAGGCGAGATGGGGTAAATAGCCGCCTATGTCTTTACGGGCTCCGGTGCTGGAATATCGTCGGGCTCGTAAGTGTCGTCATATTCTCCTGTCAACATCGCATCCTCGGCTACTTGATTGAAGTTGTAATCGAAAAGCGGAAGAGTTACGTTGTAGATATTGTTCAAATCGTATGAGCGCTTTTCGATTGCATGCCGCCTCACATCGTTCTTCATGGCACCCAATCCCTGCCTGAACGCCTCTTCCATCTGATCTGGCTTAGCAGTGCGCGGATCGATGTAAACGATGAGTGGTAGTTCTAATTGATCCCCCACCATGATGCGCAACGCATGCTTTGCCCTGACTTCGTTGCCCTGTTCATCAACATACTTGGCCTGCTGTAACGCTCGACGCATATCACGGGCGCACAACTCCCGCTGTGTAGGTGGCTGGCGCTGATACATCCGGTTATTGAGCGCATAATCCACCGCCGCTTCTACGTCAATGGCGCTAGCCCCTTCCTGCTCGGCCCATTCATCTGCAATCTTCAACATCTCATCGTAGAACGACATCTATCCTTTGCTCCTTTAACCGAAAAGTTGAGGGATAGGCTGACCCCACCCATCTGTAACGGCAAACTGTGTAACGTGATCGCGTACTTTAGTCAGCAATTTGCGATGCGCTGCATAGCTAAGTTGACCGCGATGTTGTAGCTGTCCAACGATTACTCCTGGATGGACGTGCAATTTAGTAGCAAGATTATTGATTCGCGCCTCCGAATAACGAGGAGCGCATGCCCTGATAAATAGTTCCAGTTCATGTTGCGGAACCAATAAGTCAGCGGCATTCCGACTAGCTCGCTTTTCTGCCTCGTCGTTCGATTCAGATTGCAGATCGTCAAACGAAAAAGCATCTCGGTATTGGATGTGGTCTACCTCATGCATCAGCGCGAACCAGAACGAGCCAATATTGTCGAATCGAAGCGACATTGCGACAACGGGGGAATCCGTGTCCAACCAAAATGCTGCTCCATCAATCTTCACGCTAGGTAACGGTTCTACGACCACATACCGAATACCCGCCCCCGCCAACAATGCCGGGACGCGATGCGAGGCTTGAGTTTTAGCGGCCAAGCTCCGCAGTTCAATCTTGAGCTTAGGGACTTGTTTTCATTGAACCCAGCTACAGGACACGCTCGCGCCAGTTGGCGGGCCCTCGCCAACCACGCTTTTTCTGCCTTGTTCAGCGACGATTCCTTGATGGTTCGTTTGAACGATGTGCCAAATGGCAGTTCGTAAGAATCTGATTCCGGTCTCCCAAGTCCGTCATCAATGAGAAACCGTTCCAACTCTTCCCGCAATTCTGCGGTGTCCAGAGTTTGTGCAATCCAGTGCCGCTTCTGCATTTCCTTAATTGGAAAACTGAATAGCTCCGACCGTATAACCACAGCCTGATCTACGTAGTCTGTCTGGGAGAGCTGGTAGGCGCTATCAATGCCGAGCCAATATTCAGCGCCCATGCCTAGCACTACTCCCAGCTCCTGCGCCAATTCAGGCGATAGCTGCCGCCTACCCACCATTAAGCTGCTTATTTCCGACGCCTTTCGACCCATGACGAAAGCCAAATCCGCCTGAGTCCAGCCGCGCGTAAGCAGTTCATCCTTGATGAACTTACCGACCGGGAATACTTTTTGGGCCCTGTCCTGCATGTGCTCTATTTTACCGCGAACTCGTTAGCAGTCAAGGCTAAAATGAATAAATTGTACAAAAAGTATATTTATTGATACTTTGCTATTGACATTGCCGTTCCACTCAAGCATTATGGTCAGTATGAAGCAGCTAAGCACTCGCCCAGCGCTCACAGGTTGTTCGGTGCCTTACCGAGGGTTGCTCGCATTCGCTCCACAGTACGCATGACTGGCGTGCGCGAAGAACACAGTGACAAAACTGCTCATAGACTTGGCTGAGGTTTGCGCCGACTATCACGACGGCAATGTGCGCAACGTGCGAGTCCGCCGCTTGCAGTGCGATGAAATCTGGCAATTCGTGGGCGCGAAGAGAAAGAACGTTACGCCAGAACAAGAGGAAAGGGATGGGGCGATGTTTGGACGTGGACGGCGATCGATGCCGATACGAAGCTGTGCCTCGACCTACTACGTTGGCGATCGTGGAAAGCATTCGGCCTACAACTTCATGTGCGATGCTGCGAAGCGCATCGTTGGCCGTCCGCAGATCACCACGGACGCGCACAGGCCCTATCTACAGGCCATCGAAGATGCGATTCGGAACGGAAGTGGATTACGCGCAGCTTGCACAAGATTTTCGGCGCTCCGACTCCCGACGAATCACGTTACAGCCCGGCAACGTGCATCGGCTGCGACATGAAAACCGTGATGCGGTGAATCCCGACCCCAAGCACGTCAGCACGTCTATGTGGAGCGGCAGAATCTCAGCATGAGGATGGGGATCCGGCGCTTCACGCGGCTGACAACGCATTCTCTAAGAAAATCGAGAATCACGCGGCATGCGGTTGCGATTTGGTTCATGTATTACAACTTCGTCCGCGTACATCAGACGATGCGAGTCACTCCAGCAATGGAAGCTGGGATCGGTGACCACGTTTGGGACATCGAAGAACTGGTTGCGCTGCTTCCAGAGCCGAAACCGACCAAGCGCTGCCTTACAAGAAGAGAGCGTAGGCCTCACCCCTACATGACGGTTAGTAAGCCCAAAATTCGTTGATTTTGGGGTACAATTGGATATACCTTTGTCTATTGGAAAGACCCCTGCGGAAAAAGTTGGCACTGAACGGGCTAATGATAGGCAAAATTGTGCGCAGTGGGCACGGCTTGCGGAAGCTAAGTCTTTAATTTTCAACGTCAACGATGGAGTTTGGATTGCACTTGATGAATCGTTGACGTGTCTCGGTACATCAGGATAAGGAGGTAATCAAAATGAGCATAGTCACCTTCAGAAATTGGTCGCTTTCTGGGATGCAGAAGAGCGGAACTTCGGCGTTGTCGAAGAGCGTCTACGTTCGGCTGGAATGAGCGACGTACCACCGGCCTTGACTGCTTCTATTGCGAAGTATTACGAGGCACTCCAAAAATTGCTGAATAAGGCGCGCAGCAAGGGAAGAACACGTACGATGTAGGGGTGTGGATGTCGATGAGCAGGTAAAAACGATACAAAGATATTAGAGAGGTGGTCGAAACGTAGGCGGCGAAGATTACGGTCGAAAAAGCAGCGGATGCGTGGTGTAAAGCAAGATGGAAACAGCGTAGCTGAGCGGACTGGGAACGGTACGTGGTGAGCAAGACGACACGTGGGACAGAAACGGGAGTAAAGAGGGACGGGAGAGAGGTGTGCGTGGGGAAGGAGTAGGGAGAGCGGGGAGGAGGAGAGGGTGCGGTCCGGAGAACGAATTGTCGACCCCGGATCGCGGTCTGCGGCTTTTCGAACCCGGCTGCCCCACCCCGTTGGCGGGTTCTGGATAGGCGCGGAATTGCGCCCCGATTTCCCCCGGGATGTAACTTGCTTTTAGATGACGTAAGGAACCAAGGCGGATACCCGCCGCGCGTAAGACTCGTACAGCTCTCCGAAATGCTGTCGCATCCAGTTCTCTTCCAGCTGCAACTTGCGCCATAGGGCGATAAAGACCAAGGCGACAGCCAACACGCCGCGCCACTGGCCGAGCGCTATGGCGCATCCCACGAATCCCAGCAGAAGGCCGGCATAGATGGGGTGGCGCACCAACGCATAAGGCCCGCTGGTGATCAACTCATGACCTTCTTTCAGAGTGACCGCCTGACTCCAATTCGTTCCCAAATAAAGGCGTCCCCAGACAGAGAAAATCAAGCCGGCGGCGGTTACGGCGGCTCCGGCCCAAAAAGACCAGGCGAAGCGGGGGAGGAAGCGATGGTTGAGAAACGGGAGTGGCACCCGGGGAAGCCAGAGCAGCGCGATCGCACACGTCAGCAGAGCTAACCGTTGCCACCGTGACGATGCAGCCTCGGTGCGTTCGGTCATCTTCACGTTTCCGGACGCTACCTGCCAGTACACCAGGTAGCAGACCCACATGGCAGGAAACAGGTATTCATGAAGCAATGCCATATTGAGCCTTTCGAGTTCTGCGAGCCATTACTATCGCACGGTACCACGCATGAATGTCGGGGGCACACTGGCGGTCGCAGCCCTCGCTCGCGACGGTCTGATTTTGCGTGCCAAACTCCGGCCCTTTCCAGATTTTGGACAGTTACGAAGGTTCAATTGGCTCCCATCCCGGCGTTGCCCGTTCGGAGTGCTTAAATCCGGAAATCACCGCCCTACACTAACCCGCCACGTCATCATGGAAGTGTAGTTGTTGTGAGGGCCCCGTTTCTGATGCGCATATTCTCCCGCCTGCAGTCCCTCCACCTCAGCAAATACGATCTTCGGCTGCTTGCGATTGCAGCATTTCTGGCGGCACTGACCCTGGCAGCGCTGCAGTTGTCTGCGCAGGATGGGTCGACTTCGCTGCAAGGCATCATCGAAGACGCGAGCGGAGCGCGGATTGCGGCAGCGGCAATCATCATCAGCGCTCCCGATCGCGGCCTGCAACTGAAAGCTGTCACCGACTCGCAAGGCGCATTCATCTTCGGCATGCTGCCGCCGGGCCGGTATGACATCACCGCCTCCGCTCCGGGGATGGCAGCCAAGACGAGCCGCGGCGTCGAGTTATTCGTGGGCGGCGTCTCGGTGGTGCAATTGCGCCTGGCGCCTGCGGCCCGCACGGAAACAGTTACGGTGAGCGCCAAACCTATCCCGATCGAAACCCAAAGCAGCGATGTGTCCAATGTGGTTGCGCAGGATGCCATCGAGGGATTGCCGCTCAACGGACGCCGCTTCACCGACCTGGCGCTACTTACTCCGGGTGTGACCCAAGATCCGCGCGGCCAGACTTCCGACTCGAATGGCGACTTGTCGTTTGGCGGGGTTCGCGGCTTCCAGAATAATTTCCTGGTTGATGGCACGGACGACAACAACACCTTCTTCGCTCAGGCGCGGGGAGGCTATCGCGCTCCGTATCAATTCAGCAACGAGGTGATCAAGGAATTTCGGGTGTCCAACAACGCTTACAGCGCCGAGGTGGGACGCGCGGGCGGAGGCGTCTTCAACGTCGCGACCAAGTCAGGCACGAACCAATGGCACGGCTCAGGGTTTTACTACCTGCGCGATCGCGACTTCGATGCGCAACAGCCCTACGCCACCAGCAAGCCGGATGACCGGCAGCAACAGTTCGGCGCAACTATTGGCGGGCCGATCCGCAAAGACCGCGTCTTTTTCTATGCCGGGTTCGACCAGCATTTCCTGACCGTGCCTTCGATCGTGCAGTTCATGAACGGCGCGAACTCGGTAACCCCCACGCCGGCCGACTACGATTACATGGATCAGAAACTCGTCGCCGCTGCAGCGCAGAAGTTGAACAGCATGGGAGGCGTTTACCCCACCACCATGCAGGGCAACGCCGGATTCGCCAAGGTGGACTTCAATCTCTCGCCCAAGCATCTGGCATTTGTGCGCCTCAGCACGTCGCAACTGACGGGAGCCAACAACATCTTCTTCGATCCCTCGAGTCCCATCACCAACTATGCGGCCAGCAGCAACGGAACGCAGAACGTACAGACCATGACGGTGGCCGGGTCGCTCACCAGCGCCTGGACCAGCAGCTTCGCCAGCCAGCTGCGACTGCAATATTCCGGCGACTCGCAGCAGTCCACGGCGAATTCCGACCAGCCCTGGTCCAAGATTTACAACGTGATTGCCGGCTTTGGCGGGTCCAGCACGCTGCCGCGCGACACCCTCGAACACAAGCTGCAACTTGGCGAAACCCTCAGCTACGAGACCGGGAGAATCCACTGGAAGTTCGGCGGGGACTTCATTCAAGCCTGGGTCTACAACTATTACCCGTACCTATTCGACGGGGAATACTACTTTGACGACATCAAGGTGAATCCCTGGACGTTTCAGCCCATGAAGTATGGCGAGCCGCTGACTCCCCTGCGCGCCTATGCGCATGACGTTCCGCGGTATTACATGCAAGACTTTGGCAGCGCCGTCTCGCATCCCAACACGCGCTTTTATTCCGCCTTCCTTCAAGACACCATTCGCATCACGCGTAACTTCACTTTGAATGCGGGCGCCCGCTATGATCTGCAAACCTTCGAGCCGGGTACGCTGATCAACAATCCGCTGTACGGACCTTCGGGCAGGGTTCCAACAGATCTCAACAACGTCTCGCCGCGAATTGGCTTTGCCTACTCGCCTGGCGAGCGTGGCGCACTGGTCATTCGCGGCGGCGCAGGATTGTTTTACATGCCGGTGCCGGCGATGTACGCCTCGCAGGTGGTCAACAACAACGGCATCCAGTCGAACGAATTGTTCCTCGATAACTCGATTCCCGCGCAGGCGGCGCTGATCCCGAAATACCCGAACGCCTTGGTATTCTGCCCGCCGGGAACGTTGGTTTGCACGCCTCCGAGCTCGGTTGCCAGCCTGCTGACTTCGACCGTCTCGGCGTTTGCTCCGAACTTTCAGACCCCTTACACGGAGAAGGCAAGTCTGACCGTGCAGCGCCAGTTTGGCTGGAAGATTGTAGGTACGGTGAGCTACGAATACGTTCACGGAATACACGAGATTCGCTCGCTCGACGTGAACCTGCCTGCGCCAACCATCACCGAGTATCCCGTTTACAACGACAATGGGTCAGTCTTCCTGGGAATGTATGACGTCGCATCGTTCGCCACCACGCAGACTACCCAGTCGGTTACGTGTCCTTATCCGCCATGCATTAACCAGGTGCAACGTCCTGATCCACGGCTGGGAGCGATCAACTCGTTTCAGAGCGAGTCCAGCAGCGTCTACAACGGCATGAGCGTATCGCTGAAGCGCCAGATGTCGCACGGCATGTATTTTCAGGTGGCGTATACGCTGGCCAAGGCCATGGACGATGGGCCCGATGCTCTGGTCGTCGGACGCTCCGGAAATGTTCAGAACTCCTACGCCACAGCGCTGGAGTGGGGGCCGAGTGTGAATGACCAGCGCAATCGCTTCGTGGCCGCATGGGTGGCGCAACCTGCATTTCACTTCGACCAGGGATTATTGGATCGGCTGATCAATCACTGGGGGGTGTCCAGCATTCTGACCGCAGGTTCGGGACGTCCTTTGAATGCCACGATGGCCGGCGATCCGAATGGCGATGGCAATATCTACAACGATCGGCTACCGGGATACATCCGGAATGCGTTCATCGGTCCTGACTACTTCACTACCGACATGCGGTTCACGCGAACGATTCGGTGTGGCGAACACATGGTCTGGAATCTGATGGCGGAATCGTTCAACCTTTTTAACCGCACGAACGGCAGAGTGCAGATCAGCGACGATGGTTATTACAACTCCGCTGGGCAGTTTGTGGCCTACACAACCACGGTAGGCAAGACGGTTTATCCCGGGATGTTCCTGGTGAACTCGCAGTTCCTGACGCCGACGAATGCCTATGCTCCGCGGCAGATACAATTTGCGCTAAAGCTCAGCTTCTAAAGGCAGATAGCGAGGCTGGCAACTTTGGTGCCAGCTAGCGGGAGCCACCAGTCAGCGGGCCGAAAGGTAAGTCTTTGCTTGACTTCCGGCTGCAACATGGCGATAACTACTAAAGTCCCTGTTGGGCGAGTTTGGGGGTGTTTCCTGTTTGGCAGAAGTTCGCATTCAAGAGGGCGAATCGGTAGAGAACGCCCTGCGCCGCTTCAAGCGTAAGGTCCAGCAAGAGGACATCATCAAGGAAGTGAAACGTCATTCCTTCTACCTCAAGCCGGGCGAAAAGAAGCGTGTGAAAGAAGCATTGGCGCGCAAGCGCAGCCGCAAAAAAGCTCGTAAGGAGCAGGACTAATTCAATGATGGGCCGCCGTTAAGATGGCGGCCTTTCGCTTTTATACGTAGGCAGGAATTTCATTGAGCGGAACCGCAGTTTTACCAGTAGGGCCATGCAGTTACGCATGGTGGGCCGAACCCAGGGAGATGTGCGAAGCTCCGGAATTTGCGATTGCCAGGCCGAACCTTCAGTCCGGTTCTGCTGTCGGTTGCAAGTACCCCCGTCCGGCGCTTCGGGATCGCGGGCTGAAGGGAGCAACTCTCCATGGAATTCCAGGATAAGGTTCTGAAGTGTATCGACTGCGGTGCTGATTTTGTATTCACAGCGGGAGAACAGCTGTTCTTCCACGATAAGCAGTTCAAAAACGAACCCAAACGTTGCAAAGCCTGCAAGGCCAAGCGGGCGTCCACCTTGGGCACAACGGCGCCGGGCAACTATCCTAAAGTAGAGACGCGTACCAGTTGCTCCGGCTGCGGCAAGGAGACGACCGTTCCCTTCAAACCTACGCAGGGTCGGCCAGTCTTTTGTCGGGAGTGCTTCCAGCAACGCCGAACCAGCGCTGCCACTGCCTGATTAGCGGAATTTCAGTCATCCTATAGCGCCAGCCGCTCCCTTCTCTGGACGCAAGGGAAATTTCTGTGCCCCAGCGAAACGCGCTAATCTCTACTATCATGCAAACCATAATGCGGTTCGGGCTCAAGCTTCTAGTCACCTCCCTGCTCATGACGGCTCTGTGCTTCGCAGAGACGCGGCAAGCATTCCAGAACGTCTCCTGGAATCCGGCGCAAATCGAGACAGGCTCTCCCTGTCTGTTCGAAGTTGAAATGAGCGTCCCGGCTACCAGTCTGCGCGGAGCCTGGCAAGAGCATGACATTGTCTTCGTGCAGACGGGTGAACACACCTGGTATGGACTGGCCGGAGTCGACGTCGAGGCGAAGCCCGGCGACTACAAGCTGAATCTCACCGCAACTCTACCCACTGGCAATCAGGTTCGGATGGATCGCACCATCAACGTCACGCAGGCTCCCTACAAGACTGAAAATCTTCGCGTCCCCGATCGCTACGTTCAGCCCGATGCCGCTACGCTTCGCATTATTGAGACTGACAGAGAACTCAAGAAGGCGGCATTCGCGCAGGAGAGCACCGAAGCTGAGTGGTCGGGAAAGTTTCGTCCGCCGATTGACTCAACGTCATCGGAAGGCTTCGGGACCCGTCGTACGTTTAACGGCAAGCTGGCCAGCATTCATCGTGGCCTGGATTACCACGCCAAGCCCGGCACGCCGGTGCTGGCGGTGAACTCCGGTGAAGTGGTGCTGGCGCACCAGCTTTTCTATGAAGGTAATTGCGTCTTCATCGATCACGGCAACGGTTTCATGACGATCTACATGCACTTGTCGCACCTGTCGGTAGCCGAAGGCGACAAAGTGAAAAAAGGTCAGCAGGTGGGACTTTCGGGAGCTACCGGCCGGGCGACCGGACCGCATCTTCATTTAGCGGCGCGTTGGGAAGGAGCTTATCTCGATCCGGCGCAGCTGTGGGCGCTGCCCTTGCCGGATCTTCCGCCAGCGCAAGACTCGCGCGCCAGCTCAAAGTAAAGATTTTGCTTGTTACTCGGCGCTTTTCCGCGCGGAGTGTCGTTCGGGCCGGGCTGCCGCAGCCGCCGGTACTTTGCTGGCGCCAGCTTTTTGCGCCATCGCTTTGTGGTCTTGATGCGTGATCAACAAGGCTTCCAGTTGCCGCAACAGCTCTTGGGTGTTCACCGGCTTCACCAGCAGCGACTGCGCTCCCCTGTTCTGCCACTCGTTGCCCAGCGACGGGTATGCCGTGAGCAATGCGGTCGCCGGATCGTAGGCTTGCTGGCGCGCCGCGCGAATCACATCGTAGCCCGCCGTCTCGCTCTCCATGCGCATGTCGGTGATGACCATCTCGAACACGCCATTCTTCAGCTTGGTTTCAGCTTCCTTCGCCGACGCGGCGGTCTGCACTTCGAAACCATTCATCTCCAGAATGGCCCGCAGGGTTAGCAGGATTGCCAATTCGTCATCAACCAGCAAGATACGGCGTTTCATGGGAGACTCCAGGCGAACATGTGTGGCCATCGCACAAACGGCTTTTAAGATGCAGCATCTCGAAGGTAAGTTGCTGCTTGCTTAGTAGGCTGATGGTACACCCCTGCGCGGCGACGCGCCAAGTCAGCGACAAATCGCGCCAAACAGCGCTCAGTATAATAGCCAGGTGGCGACTTATCATGTGGAGAATTTCGGATGCCGCGCTACTCAGGCCGATGGTGCAGCGATTGAGCGGCAATTGCTCGATCGTGGATTGGAGCGTGCCGCCGCTGCCGTCGAGGCCGAAGTGGTCGTCCTGAACACTTGCACTGTTACTGCCTCTGCTGATCAGGATGTGCGAGCTACCATCCGCCGTATCCATCGCAGCAATCCCGCAGCGCAGATTCTGGTGACCGGCTGCTATGCGCAGCGCGCGCCGGAAGAATTGTCGGCTCTGCCGGGCGTAAGCCTGGTGGTGGGAAATTCACACAAACACGAATTGGCCAGTTACGTTTCGCCTGTGAGCGGAGATCGCGGGTTCGTACCGCTGACGCAGATCGACGGCTCTAACACGGCCAACATCGTTGTCGGCGACATTTTCGCGCACACCGAGTTGATGGCCGCGCCTGTGTTCGACGCGGAGTCGTCGGCCAAGACGCGACCGAATCTGAAAGTGCAGGACGGCTGCAATAATCGCTGCTCGTTCTGCATCATCCCTTATGTGCGCGGGAAGAGCCGCTCGCTCAACTTGGAGAACGTGCTGCGTGAAGTAGACGCCCTCGTCGCCAATGGCTATCGCGAGATTGTGCTTTCGGGAATCAACCTTGGGCGTTGGGGACGCGAACTCACGACGCGCACAAATTTCGCTGCCATGCTGCGTGCGATTCTCCAGCAGACGGCGGTGGAGAAGATTCGCATCAGCTCGGTCGAGCCGATGGATTGGAGCAACGAAGTCATCGATCTGGTCTCGTCTTCGCCTCGCGTCTGCAAGCACGCGCACGTGCCGCTACAGTCCGGCTGCGACAAGATTCTTCGCAAAATGCATCGCAAGTATCGCCCGTGGCACTATGCCGATCGCATCGAGCGCATTCGCCGAGCGATGCCAGATGCCGCCATCGGCGCGGACGTGATGGTCGGCTTCCCCGGCGAGACCGATGACGACTTTGAGCAGACGCGTGCGTTGATTGAACAATTGCCGTTCACATATCTGCACGTTTTCACCTACTCATCGCGGCCGGGTACTCCGTCGGCCGAGATGCCGGAGCAGGTTCCGGTGCACATCGCGCGCGAGCGCAACCGCGTGCTGCGCGAGTTAATTGCTGTGAAAAAGCGGATGTTCATGGAATCGTTCGTCGGCCGCGAGTTGGAAGCCATCACGCTGACGCACTTCGATGGGGAGTTTACGGAAGCGCTAACCGATAACTATTTAAAGTTGGAGATACGAGGTGAGCAGCCGTCAAATTTACGCACAAGTGTTTTGGTCGAGACAGTGCGTGGAGACTGTCTTGGCGGTTCGCTGGCGTGCCAAGTCGCCGAACTCGTTTAACAATTTACAAGAAGAAATCACGCCTGGTGTCAGGGCACGATTGCGGTCGCGCGTCGACATCTCGTGTTTTGTATCAGGGCATGACTTCAGTCGTGCCGCAAAGACCACCTTTTATTTGTCATCCCGACCAAGTCGCTTCAGCGGCGAGTGGAGGGACCTGCTTCTTGCTTCACTGGTAGTCGGCCGATCGAGTAACAGCAGGTCCCTCGACTGCGCGTCCAGCCGCCCCAAAACCCGGGCCGGAGAAAACAGGCGGACGCTCCGCTCGAGATGACGAACGTAAAGAGAGTGCGAACGACGCGCCTGAAAATCCTGCATAAATAGAAACCTGCTTTGGCTCGCCACCTTCTCTGATCGATTCGAGCCCCATGCTATACTTTTCATAGAATTGCAGTTACTGCGGAGGACTGTATCGATAAACGTTTTATCCGCACGAATGAACGCATTCGTGTCCGTGAAGTTCGAGTGATCGACGATGAAGGCAATCAACTTGGCGTCATGACGCCTTATGACGCCCTCAAAATTGCCAAAGAGAAAACCCTCGACCTGGTAGAAGTTTCGCCCACCGCTCAACCCCCTGTCTGCCGCATCATGGACTATGGGAAATACCTGTACCAACAGGAGAAGCGCGAGCGCGAGGCTAAGAAGCATCAGCACCAGATCGTGGTCAAGGAAGTTAAGTTCCGCATCAACGTGGACGATCACGATTACGAGACCAAGAAGAACCACGTGCTGCGCTTCCTGGGCGAAGGCGACAAGGTCAAAGCGACCATCTTTTTCCGTGGCCGCGAAATGACGCGCCAAGGACTGGGCCGCGGTATTTTGGACCGCCTCATCCAGGACCTGGGCGACAAGGCGATCGTGGAGTTCCGGCCGCGGCAGGAAGGCAACACCCTGCATTTGATTCTGGCGCCGCCGAAGTCGCAGGCTCCAGCCAAGGCTCCCGGGCCGAAGGCTGACAAGAGTGCTGGCCCGCGTCCGCCGCAAGCGCCACCCCCGCCACAGCAGCAGCAATAAGCGCGAGTGGCTGAATTCACGAGTTGTATGTTGTAATAGAAAGACACTATGCCGAAGCTGAAAACACATAGCGGAGCGGCCAAGCGCTTCAAGAAGACAGGCACGGGCAAGATCAAACGCGGACACGCGTTCAAGCGCCACATCCTGACTTCGAAAGCGACCAAGCGCAAACGCCATCTCGACCAGGACACAATTCTGGACAAAGCGGATCAGAAGAAAATCGCACGCATGATCCCCTACTAGAATTGCAGATGTGCCGCATGGTGCGGCGCCCGGCAACATGCCCCTCGGGCGACCCATTCCAGCCAAGCTGGGGTGGAGGTTGACGGGAAACAGCGAGTGAAAAGGCACTTCTGGCCCCTCGAATATCCGGCAGTATCGGGTGCCGAGCGTGGTTAACTTCTTGCCTCCAGCCGCTTATGACCCGAACAAGCGCTAGAACGGTGCTTGCCGGGGACCCGGTTTCAATTCCTCAGGAATTGGCGGGATCAAAAAAGGAGCAGCAATGCCTCGCGTAAAACGTGGAACCAAACGCCGCGCGCGCCGCAAAAAGATACTTGAGCGCGCCAGTGGCTATTACTTAACAAAATCAAAACTCTACCGCCAAGCCAAGGAATCGGTTGAGCGCGGCCTCAAGTTCGCCTATAGCGGACGCAAGCAGAAGAAGCGGCAGTATCGCTCCATCTGGATTGTGCGCATTGGCGCCGCCGCCAAGCTGAACGGGCTGAGCTACAGCGTGTTCATCAACGGCCTGAAGAAGGCTGGCATTGAACTGGATCGCAAGATTCTTGCTGATCTTGCGGTCAATGATCCGAGTGGGTTTACGGCGCTGTGCAAGCAGGCGCAAGCCGTCGCGGCGTAGGCCACCCACCCAGGTAATTCGCAGTCTGACATGGGCGGCCCGAGTGGCCGCCCGTTGTGTTTTGGAAGGGCGACTTCACCTTTCCTGAAAGGCGTTTTCACCACAGAGACACGGAGCGCACAGAGAAAGCTTTTGGTTTTCATCTTTGTTGGCTTTCATTGTTGCTTGTTTTCATCTTTTTCATCGTTTATTCGTTTCTATCGCTACTAGCTTCCATCGTTATTGGTTTTCATCGTTATTAGTTTCATTTTTGTTTTTCATCTTCGTTTGATTTCAGTCTTTGAAAGGGCACGGCTTCAGGCGTGCCGCATCAGGTGTTAAGAGTAGGGCTTTAGCCCCTCAGGGATCTGCTTGTTGGTTTATGCCGAGTATTCGGGAATACCGCTTCGGCATGTCCGATCGCACCACCAGGCTCTAGTCCCACAAAGTGGGACGCAAGATGATAGCCCAGCGCTTCAGCGCTGGGTAGGCGATTAATTGAACCGGAGCCCCTTCCAGGGGCGGCACATGCCCGCCGGCTGAAGCCGGCTAAAAATGATGAATGCTGGTGTGACGCGGCGCTGAAGCGCCGCACTACCCAAACGGAAATCATGTACACCGTTCCCAAACTCGACGATTACTCCCCAGAGGCTCTGGATCGCGCGGTCGCGGACCTGTTTGCCGCGCTCGACTCCGAAATCGGCGCTCTCCAATCCGAATCGGACTGGAAGACGTTCCGCGATCGCTGGATGGCTCGCAAGAACGGCGTCCTTACCCAGATCAACGACACTTGGCTGAAGGCCGCGCCCGGCCCGTCCAAACGCGAGGTCGGACAACGCGTCAATGAACTGAAGGCGCGTGCCGAGGCTGCGATCGAAGAGGCGCACGGCAAACTGCATGCCTCTTCCAGCGACGCCAATCTCGCCGCCCAGCGTCTCGACATCACCCTGCCCGGCATCCAGCGCCCCATCGGCGTGAAGCATCCGGTGCTGCGGGTGATGGACGAGATCGTCTCGGTTTTCAAGGCGATGGGCTACTCCGTTGGCGAGGGCCCCGAGGTCGAAACCGACTACTACAATTTCGAGTCGCTCAACTTTCCGCCAAACCATCCGGCGCGTGATACGCAGGACACGCTGTTCATCGCGGGCCAGGAGCGCAAGGCAGCGCGCGACCGCCTGCTGCTGCGCACGCACACTTCGCCAGTGCAGATTCGCACCATGGAGAAACAATCGCCGCCGGTGCGCATCGTCATTCCCGGCAAGGTACACCGCAACGATCCGTTAGACGCCACGCATTCGCCAGTCTTCCACCAAGTCGAAGGGCTGGCGGTCGATACCAACATCACCTTCTGCGATCTGAAGGGCACGCTCGACCACGCCATGAAGGCGCTGTTCGGCTCCTCGGTGAAAACGCGTTTCTATCCCTCGTTCTTCCCTTTCACCGAGCCTAGCGCCGACATGCAGGTGAGCTGCATTTTTTGCGGCGGCAAAGGCTGCCGTAAGTGCAAGAACAGCGGGTGGATCGAGTTGTTGGGCTGCGGCATGGTTGACCCCAATGTCTTCGACTTCGTGAAGCACAACGGTTACGACTCGTCGAAGATCTCGGGCTTCGCCTTCGGCATGGGCGTGGAGCGCATCGCGATCCTGAAGTATGAGGTAGAAGAGATTCAGTTGTTCTATGAGGGGGATGTGCGGTTTTTGGAGCAGTTCGCATGAGAATCATCCCCGCATGGCTGCGTGAGTTCGTCACCATTCCCGTCGACGACCGTCAACTCGCCGAGGACCTAACCTCGGCCGGCATTGCTGTCGAATCGGTCGAAGAAGAAAACGGCGCGACCTTCTACGAGATGGACCTGACCACGAACCGTGTCGACGCCATGAACCATTACGGTGTCGCGCGCGAGGCCTCGGCGATTTACAACGTGGAGCTGAAAAAGGTTGAGCCGAAGCTGACTTCCGGCGATAGGGGTCCTTCGACTTCGCCGACCAACAGCAGGTCGGCTTCGCTCAGGATGACAAAAGAAGATGCGAGCAGAACCGGCATGCCTCCGGTCGGGATGACAGGCTCGGAAGAGGCTTCTTTTCCGGTCGTGATCGACGATGCAACCGGGTGCGCGCGCTACACGGCCCGCGTCATTCGCGGCGTGAAGATCGGAGCTTCGCCTGAGCACATCGTCAAGCGTCTTGAGCTGCTGGGGTCGCGCTCGATCAACAACGCCGCCGATGCCACCAACTACGCGCTGAACGAGCTTGGCCATCCCACTCACGCCTTTGATCTTGACCGGCTCGAAGGCGGCGTGATCATGGTGCGCCGCGCGCGCTCGGGCGAAGTCCTGACCACTCTCGACGGCGTCGAACGCAAGCTGTCGCTGGCTGACCTGGTGATCGCGGATGCCGAAAAACCGGTAGCGCTGGCCGGCGTGATGGGCGGCTTCGACACCATGATCACGGAGCAGACAAAGAACGTGCTCATCGAGTCGGCGTGGTTCGATCCGGCGACGATTCGCAGCATGGCCAAGCACCATGGCATGCACACCGACGCCTCTCACCGTTTCGAGCGCGGCGCCGACTACGGTATCACGCCGCTAGCCTGCGATCGGGTGGCCGAGCTAATCCTGGAGAGCGCCGGCGGGGAACTTGATAACGATAAAGTCGACGCTGTCGCCCGCGAAGTGAAACGCACGCCGATTTTGCTGCGCAGTTCCGAAGTCAAGCGTCATCTCGGCATCGATATTGGTCCGTCCGAGATCGGGCGCATCCTTCCCAAGTTGGGATTTGGCGTCACCGCGGCCGAAATTAAGAATGATCTTACTGGTAAGACTGTACAAGAAAATCTTACTGGTAAGACTATTTCTTCCGCTGCGCCCGTTCCTCATGTCCATGTTCTGGACAGCCCCGATCCGGCCGTCACCGCGCCAGAGGTTACCGTGGCGGTCGCCGAAGATACCGCCAACTCCGAAGCGAACTCCACCGCCTTCAGCGTGCAGGTTCCCACTTGGAGGCTGGATGTCGAGCGCGAGATCGACCTGCTGGAAGAGCTGGCGCGCATCTACGGCTATAACAAGTTTCCCAACACGCTGCCGGCATTCACGGGTGCGGTGGTCGCGCTGCCCGATGAAGCCAAAAATGCCAAGGTTCGCGACACCATGCTGGCACTCGGCTACGACGAAGCCATCTCCATCACGTTCATCTCCGAGCAGGAGGCGAAGACCTTTGGCGGGGGCGAGCCGCTGGCGCTGGCCAACCCGTTGAGCGAGGAAGCCGGCTACATGCGCACCTCCCTGCTCCCTGGCCTGCTGAATATGGTGGCGTATAACTTGAACCGCGGCACCGCCAGCGTGCGCCTGTTCGAAGCCGGCGAGGTCTTCGAGAAGCTGGGCGACCGGCATGCAGAGCGGCGTCATCTCGGCTTCGTAGCGACCGGTGATGCAGTGGCCAAGAGCGTCCACACATGCGCGCAGCCGTACACGTTCTTCAACATGAAGGGCGACCTCGAGGTACTGCTGGCGGCGTTTCAGCACGACACGTTGTATTTCGACGCGATGGTTCCCCACTATTTTCATTCGGGTCGCGCCGCGCGCGCGGTGCTGAATGGCGAGACCGTGGCGCGCTTTGGGCAGTTGCATCCCGAGCAGGCTGCCGCGCGCAAATTGCGCCAGGATGTGTACCTTGCCGAGGTCATGCTGGATCGGCTCTATCGGCACAAGCTGCGCGAGCCGCGCTACCAGCGCATCTCTAGGTTCCCGGCGGTCGAGCGTGATTTTTCGTTTGTCTTCGACGACGCGGTGACCTTTGAGAAGATCAAATCTGCGGTCGAAGAACTACGGATTGCCGAGATGACTGCGTTCGTTCCCGCCGAGATTTATCGCGGCGATAAGGCGGGCGGCGGCAAGTACTCCGTTCTGCTGCATGCGGAATTCCAGTCAAAGGAACGTACGCTACGCGACGACGAAGTAGCACAGTGGTCGGCGCAGATGATCGGCAGACTTGAAGCACTCGGCGGGACGTTGCGCGCGCAGTAGAGCCCGCGCGAAGCACTAGGACTTGAGACGAGGATCTTTGTGTTCGGCCTCGGTTGCGGCGCGCTGAAGGCGATCGCGAACCGCTTCCCACTCCGGCGTGTTTGTTGGAATTTCTACAGCGATCCAATCATAGTTTTGCGAGTCCAGCTCGTGCAAAACGCGATATAGCTCAGTAGCATAATCAGCGGCATCCGTCGGCATAACAACGACCTTTGCCACGCTTCGCGACGGCGAAGTTACCAGCTGTACATAAGCACCGTTGCCATCTTTAGGAATCTCTCCGTTCCGCACCAACAGCAACTTCGTACGAGGACTGTAATGCCGCGGATGCATGCCTGGCGAAGGATGGGCCTCCGCCGTAGCATCGCTCTGCTGCGCGACCGCGCCAATGACTTCCTCGATCTGCTGGCGCGAAATTCCTCCCGGCCGTAACAACACCGCGTTACCACCGGCCAGCGACAACACTGTCGACTCGATCCCAACGGTACACGGACCACCGTCGAGAACGTAGTCCACGCGCTCCCCGAGGCTTTGCCAAACGTGCTCAGCCGTTGTGGGCGAGAGCTGGGTAAAGCGATTGGCGCTGGGAGCCGCAATGGGACGCTGCGAAGCTTCAATCAGGGCCAGTGCGACCGGGTGCGACGGCATGCGAACGCCGACGGTCGCTAAACCGGCGGTCACCAGGTCGGGAACGGTCGCCTGCTTTCGCAACACCAGGGTCAGCGGTCCGGGCCAGAATCTGTGCGCCAGATCCTGCGCGGTTTGCGGCCACTCGGCCACCACGGACTTCGCCATTTCCAGACTGCTGACATGCACGATGATGGGGCTGGTCGTCGGCCTGCCCTTGGCTTCGAAGATACGAGCGACAGCCGCCGAATCGAGGGCGTTTGCGCCCAGACCGTAGACTGTCTCGGTGGGAAACGCAACCAGCTTGCCAGCGCGTATCAGCTCAGATGCATGCTGAATCTCATCGCGAGTTGGAACGGGCGGCTGGTTCATCGGTCAGCGTGTCCTCGCGTGCGATGGATCGGCGGAGGTCGCCGTGTCGAGATCAATGTGAATGCCCGAAGCTGGCGCCATATCCGGCGGATAGCAGCTACCATCCGGCGAATATGTTTGGCGGCAAGCCGCGGTCACTTCCGGGCGGCGCGGGGATTGCGCGTACTGCCACGCATCGGCAAACCCAACGCCGCTGGCGGTGGGGCTGGGCGCGACTTTGGGATAGACACATCCCGGCGCAGGCGGACATTGGTCATTGGCGATGAAGAAATGGATGTCGCGATTGCCGGCGTGATCGCGAATGTCATTGGCGGTTACGACTGAGACGCCGCCTGACTCGTGAAATACAATTCCCGAACAATAAATGCCAGCGCGATAACCGGCGTGGGTGACGCCATCGACCCAGGCGTGAATGTAGGCGCGCTGTTCGGGCAACATACGGCCGCCCTGCTCCTGGTCGAGAAACAGGATCGCTCCTTTGGGGAAACCTTCATGGGTTGCGGACTGGACTGCGGTGGCGGCATCGCTTGTCCCCATGCGAGCGGCATTTCCCGAAGCCTTGAGCTTGGCATATTCGCGGCCGTTGAACAGCAGCAGAAAACCATAGCCGTCGGATTCCAGAAGTTGGCGTTTTCCCATCCAGGTGTTGTGATCCGCTCCGGGAGGTGTGTTGAGCCAGTAGCCGGTGAACGCGAAGGTCTTGTGTAGCGCTGTCATGGCGGCGTCGCCGGGATAGTCGTTGCGATCCATGCCTAGATAGGAGGGTTGAGCTCGCGCAGGCAGAGCGAAGGAAAATGCTAGCGCAATCAGGATTAGTTGTGTCTTCCACTGCACACTACCAATATCGCATGGCTGATGATCATTCGCGAGACGGCGAGCTCAAGTCTTAGAGTTCTAGCCGGTGGTAGGGGTCCTTCGACTCCGCGGTCGCCGGCCCGCAAAATCCGCGGGCCGAAATTCCTGGCGACCGCTGCGCTCAGGATGACAAACCTATTGAATATCTATCGCAAGCAGGCGCCCGCCGCGCTCAGGATGACAGACGTATCGAATATCCATCGCAAGCTGGCGACCGCTGCGCTCAGGATGACAGACGTCTTCGGTCGGCCACAAACGCGCGCCGTCTACGCCCAGGAAGACAGCCTATTACAGAGTCTTACGACGCCGACCGGAAGCATTCGTGATGGTCGTCGAATGTTAAGCTGAAACCTGAGAGCTGACAGCTTTTTCCCAATGATCGTCGACGCGCTGCACAAAGTTGCCAATCATCGCTCCTCGCTCACGCGCGAGGAAGCGCGCGATGTCATGTCGCAGATCCTGAGCGGCAGCGCAACGGACTCGCAGATCGCGGCGTTGCTGGTTGCGTTGCACATGAAGGGCGAGACGGTGGAGGAGATCGTCGGCTTCGCCGAAGCGATCCGCCAAGAAGCTACTCCCCTCACCGGCGACGACGGCGAAGCGCTCGACCTCAGCGGCACCGGACGCGACGCGCTGGTGGACACCTGCGGCACCGGCGGCGACACCAGCGGCACCTTCAACATTTCGACCGCTACGGCGTTGACGATTGCCGGTGCGGGCGTGCGAGTGGCGAAGCACGGCAATCGCAGCATCAGTTCCAGGTGCGGTTCGGCGGACGTGATGGAGGCGCTCGGGGTGAAGATTGACATCCCGGCAGCGCGCATCCCCGCCTGCCTCCGCGAAACCGGTCTCGCGTTCCTGTACGCGCCGGCAATGCATTCGGCGATGAAGTATGTGCAGCCGGTGCGGCGCGAATTGCGGCTGCGCACCGTATTCAACCTGCTGGGGCCGCTGACCAATCCGGCTCGGGCATCGGCGCAAGTGGTGGGCGTGTATGCGCTTGAGTTGGTGGAGAAGCTGGCCGAGGCGTTGAGTGAGTTGGGACTACGCCGGGCTTTGGTAGTCCACGGACGCGATGGGCTGGATGAGATCACCATCTCCGGGCCCAGCAAAATCGCCGAGGTACGCAACGGGCAGGTCCACGTGTATGAAGTCGCTCCGGAAGATTTTGGTTTGAAGCGGGCGTCGCTCGACGAAATTGCCGGCGGCGATTCCGCGCAGAATGCCGCCATCATCCGCGCGATTCTGGATGGCGAACGTTCGTGCCGTCGCGACGTTGTGCTGCTGAACGCGGCCGCAGCGTTGGTGGCCGCCGGGCACGCCGACCATATCAGTGATGCGGTTCCGCTCGCCGCGTATGCAATTGACAGCGGACACGCGCGGCAACGGTTGCAGCTGCTGGTGGAGTTTACGAATCAGGGGTAAGGAGAGAAGCGGATAGGGATCTCCGACCTCTGACAGGAGCCGGTCGATCGGGCCGAGAGCAAAAATGCCTGCCGTCCCTACGGGACTCAGATCGGTTTTTGGCGCTACCCAGGACTCCGCCTACGGCTGCGTCCTGGGCTAGACTCGAAGTCGCCCTCCGGGCTCGACCTCATGGTGGGACATTTTCCAGCGCTGCCAGAGGTTCATACGAGGACCGACCAAGAGCACTACTGACTACTAACAACTACTACTTCTTCTTAGCAGCTTTTTTCGCGGGCTTCTTTGCAGGAGCCTTCTTGGCTGCCGGCTGTTTGGCAGGAGCAGCTTTCTTGGCGACGACCTTCTTCGCTGCCGGCTTCTCCACCTTCTTAGCGGACTTTGCCGGAGCAGCTTTCTTGGCAGCAGCCTTCTCCGGAGCAGTGGCTTTCTTCTCCGGAGCTGCGGCCTTCTTGCTCGGCACTTCTTTCTTCGCGGGAGGTGCCGACTTAGCGGGAGGTGCCGGTTTCGCGAGAGGTGCCACCTTAACGGGAGGCGCCGGCGCAACCGCTTTCTTCGCGCCCTTCGAAGCTACTGCGAGTTTCGCTTCGACAGCCGCTGGTGCCGCGGGCACTTCCGCCGGAGCCACAACCGGCGGCGGGGCGCCTTTCGGCTTGCGTCCTCGTTTGCCGGGAGCTGGAGCTTCCCCGCCCGCCGCGGCTGCGGCAGCTTTGCCACGTCCACGTTTTGGCGCGGGTGGCGGAGGCGGTGGAGGCGGCTCGTATGGCTTCAGGAAATTCATGATTTCCGTGTGCGAACGGAGCTTGCCGTCCATCAACAGGAGAAACGCCTTTTCTGTGATCTCCGGATATTCCGGCAAAACTGGCGTGATGCGCAGCTCAGCCATTTCTGGGAATGGCAGTTTCTCCCGCACCTGACGCCACTTCCCAAAGAAATTCTTAAGCTTCAGATCGACTGCCTGCTGGCGAGTCGTCAGGGTGAGAAACAGAATATTTTCCGGCGCGGTATGCGACAGCAGTTTCCAGGCGCCCGACGGCACCCCAGCTTCCTTGCTGGTCAGCTTTTTCGCCAGTTCGTGGGCACCGCTTTCCAGATGCTTCCACTTGTCCACAAAATCGCGGCGCGGAATCATGCGCTGGATTTCGTTGGTGTCCTTGTCGCCCATCCGGCGGGTGAGGAAGTACATCACGATGGGGCCGGTTTCGACCGAGTAGCCCAGATCGTTCATCATCTGGCGCGTCTTCACCACCTGACCGAGTTCGCTGGCGTCCACCTTCGCCATGTTCCAGTGCGGATGCAGGATCTTCAGCCAGCCTTCTTTATCGAGCGCGCGCATGATATGCAGCGGATCGTCTTCGTGCGCCAGTTGCTCCAACTCGTAACCGACCATCCGCTTGCCGAGATACTCGATGTAATTGCCTTCTTTGGCGGAGTCGTAACGGGCCTGGGTGCGCTCTTCCAGCGGCCAATGGAATCGGGCGCTCAGCCTGGTGGCGCGGATCAGCCGAACTGGCTCTTCCAGGAATGCATAGTTATGCAGAACGCGCAGCACCTTGGCTTCAATGTCGGCTATCCCGTTAAAGGGGTCGAGCAACAATCCGCGTGACCCGGGATTGAGCGACAGAGCCATGGCGTTGACGGTGAAGTCACGCCGCCGCAGATCCTCGTTGATGGTGGCGGACGCAATCGCGGGCGGCTTGCCAGGCTTGTCATACGTTTCCGAGCGCGTCATGTTCAGCTCGGCGCGCACGTTGCCGGGCATCAGCAACTGGAGCGTGCGAAGGTCCTCATCGACGCCTTGCACCGTGATGCCGGCCTTCTCCAGTTCCTTCTGCAGCTTCAAGGGGTTACCCTGGATGCTGAGATCGATATCTCGGATGGGAAAGCCGGTTACCAGATCGCGGATGGTGCCGCCGGTGAGGTAGAGGTTGAGGCCCGAATGACGGGCTATTTCCTGTACCAGGTTCACACCACTCTGCTGATCCGGTGTGAGCCGGGTTTCCATGCTATAGATGTAGTCTGCCATCTAAATGTATGACTCTAAAAGGGTAAAACTGAAGCTGAACGGATCTAGGCGAGGACGCCATGACCGCTGGTACTGACTCACTGCTCCCCGCCGTGGGATGAGAGCACTCCACACGCTAAACGACAGCAGGTTGGCGATAAAACCGCAACCCACTCGTAACACAGCACTTAGGATTGGTCTGCACCCGGTTCGCTGCAATGCGAACAATAACACATGGTTGACAATTTGGCTACAGAGTAGCTTCGCAGGGGCACATTTTCAGTAAAAGTGCGACAATCGGGGCTGGACGACTCGCCTGGCAGCTATGTCAACGACCCACAAGAAAGTCATCGTTCGCAAGATGGACCGCGACAGCGTGAATGGCTATGTCACGGCGGTCTTCGTGTCCGATGGCAAGCTGGAGTTGATGAATACGGCGGGAAATGTCGTTGCCATCGACCTGCGCGAGGTGAAGGGTGTCTACTTCGTCCGCGAGTTTGGGGATTCCGAGTCGCTGACCCGGAAAACGTTTACTTCAAGGCCACGAGTGGAAGGCCTGTGGGTGCGGCTGCGCTTTCGCGACAACGAAGTGATCGAAGGAATGATGCCCAACGATTTGCTGCAAGAAGGCACCGAGGGTTTCTCGATCATCCCGCCTGATACGCGCTCGAATACCCAACGCATCTTTGTGCCGCGCTCGGCTTTGGCCGAGATGACGGTGATCGGCGTGATCGGCGACAAAAAGAGCGGACGTCGAGGCCGGCGTCCCGAAGATACCGCGCTACAGGTGCCGATGTTCACCTGAGCCTTCAGAAAGCCACGTCATAGTCCAGCCATATGAAACTTTCCCAAATCGCGTCCAGCTTGGGCGTTACTCTGGAAAACGGAGATCCTGACGCCGAGATTATCGGCGTTGCCGGCATCGAGGAAGCCGCCGCCGGGCAAATCACCTTCGTCGCCAATCCCAAGTACGCCGCCAATGCTCGAACCACCGCGGCTGCTGCTGTGATTGTTGCCGAGGATTTTCCGGCGATTCCGGCCGGAATGTTGCGCAGCAAGAATCCGTATCTCACGTTCGCCCAGGCCATCGATCTGTTTCACAAAACGCCGAGCTATGTGCCGGGCATCCATCCAACGGCCGCGATCGATCGTACGGCTCGCATCGGTAAGGACGCGCATGTTGCGGCCTACGTGGTGGTTGGCGAAGACGTTCAGATCGGCGATGGTGCGGTTTTGCTGCCACACGTCGTCATCTACCGGGGGGCCAAGATTGGTGCGAACTTTTTAGCGCACGCGCACTCCGTGGTGCGCGAGTATTGCATTCTGGGAGACAACGTCACCTTGCAGAATGGTGTGATTGTTGGCTGCGACGGTTTTGGCTTTGCGCGTGACGGCGATCATTGGGAAAAAATCACGCAGTCGGGTCCAACCGTGCTGGAGGATGACGTCGAGGTGCAGGCGAATGCGTGCATTGATCGCGCCAGCATAGGCGAAACCCGCATCAAGCGAGGCACGAAAATCGATAACCTGGTCCAGGTGGGCCACGGGTCGGCCGTGGGAGAGAACACTTTGCTATGCTCGCAAGTCGGCCTGGCGGGTTCGACGGTTGTGGGAAACAATGTCATCCTGGCGGGCCAGGTAGGTGTGGCCGGACATTGTTACATCGGCGATGGCGTCATTGTTACGGCACAAAGCGGCACCCACGGTGACATTCCGGCCGGATCGATGGTTAGCGGCTCTCCGGCTTTCGACCACAAACAATGGTTGCGTGCCGTCAACCTGTTCACTAAACTCCCAGAACTCGCTAAGGCGGTGCGAAACCTGCGCGCCAGCCAGGAGAAAAGCGCCAAACCGGCTGAAAATCAGCAGGAGTAGTGTGCCGTTCATCCCGAAAAAGTCGAAAATCTGCGCAATAAAAGTTACCTCGGCAAGCGGAGTTGCTTCTAACTGTAAAGAATGAGTGAAGAGACTACTAAAACCGAGACCGAGACAGCACTTGGTCCGCAAGCGATTCCGGCAACTCCGATTCGCGTCTTGCTGCTGGATGATCGCGAGGAGAACCTTGTCCTGCGCTCAGCGATTCTGCGGCAGAAGGGCTATCGCGTCGTCACCTCCAGCTCCATCGAGGAGGCGGAGTCGAAGATTCAGGGTATCGACATCGCAGTGCTGGACTATCACCTCGGCGCCGGCAAGTTCGGAACAGACGTGGCTGAAACGCTACGCCGCAAGCGGCCCCAGGTGCCTATCATTATTTTGTCGGCGACCCTGGAGCGCAAATTTGGCGGCATCGCCGACATGCATCTGCTGAAGGGATACAGTTCGGTGGATGACCTGGTGGGCGCGCTGCGTTCCTTTGAAGCAAAGAAGCGCGGTAAGCCGGTCGTAGTGGATGCGCGTGATTTTTACTACTCGCGCATTTCGATGGCGATGGGGGATGACATCGTGCTCGAGATCCTCGACCGCGAAGGCAACTGGCAGTTCGTCAACGACTATTTTGCCGCAATGAATGGGCATAAGCGCGCTTGGTTCGCTGGCAAGAATTTGTTCGAGCTGTTCCCTCAACTTGGCGAGGAGTGGCACGAGATCATCCGCACCGTGGCCGATACCCGCGAAACTTATATCGATCGCCGCGGCTTTCGGGGCGCATCGCATCTGCCGGTGAAGAGCCCGCACTGGACGTGGAATGTTCTGATCTTCCCTATCAAGTTGCACGACGACCAGGATGGAGCGGTGCTGACCGCTCGGCTTATTGAGACGAAGCTCTAGACGACATCTTGCATGCCGCGTCGCTCAGGCGGTAGCGCGCTGGCAATCGAATTTCTAACCGCGAGCATCAGGGCTTCGCGGTCTGGATACTCGCGCGGATTAATCGGCGGATGCAGCACGATGATCGCGGTGCCCGTGCGCAGCGCGAAGCGGGTCTTCGGCCAGATCTCAAATGTCCCCAGCAGGGTTACCGGAATTACTGGAACGCCGGAATCCATCGCCAGGTGAAATGGTCCTTTCTTGAAGGGGAGGAGCCGGCCGTCGGTGGAACGGGTTCCTTCCGGGTAGATCACCATATGTAATCCCCGCTGCAAAACATCGGTCGCCGTACGAACACTCTCGATGGCCGCCTCGCGATCTCGACGGTCCACAGGCACCAGGTCCGCCAACCTCATGCCGGTGCCGAGAATCGGAATGCGGAACAGCTCCTTTTTCACCAGCACCGAGCATCGTCCCGGAATGCTGGGTATCAGCACTGGAGGATCGAGGTTCGACACGTGATTGGACATGAAGATGTAGTTCTGGCCGGGCTGTAGATTTTCCAGCCCTTGCATCTCGATCCGCACTCCTGCCAGGCGGACGCCAAATTTCGCCAGCCACGCCGCTTTGTAGTAGAGGAGGTCGGCGTTGCTGCTAAGGTAGGCGATCAACACCAGCGGCGGACCAGCAACGAGGATGCAAATTCCCCAGAACAACAACATGGCGAGCGCGCGAATCAATGTGCGCTCCGGCTCTCATCGTCGCCGTGGATCCAAGCCGCGCGATGGGCGCGCTGCTCTGAAGTGACAGATGGCAGATCCTGAAACTCGTACCACTGGGTTGTCCGCGCGCCCAGCCGAAGTTCGACTTCCCGTTTGCCTCGCCGGTTTTCC
The DNA here is from genome assembly GCA_963769235.1 of uncultured Acidobacteriaceae bacterium. Taxonomy (GTDB): domain Bacteria; phylum Acidobacteriota; class Terriglobia; order Terriglobales; family Acidobacteriaceae; genus Bog-257. The sequence goes on from CAVYKW010000005.1 coordinate 155,689, forward strand.
AATTGCAAGCGAACCGTCGTTCCCGGCTTCATCTGCGAGATTTCGTCGTCCACGGAAGTTTTGATTGGCTTGCCGTTGAGCGAGGTCACGCGATCGCCAGCCAGAATACCTACGCGTTGCGCATCGCTATTCGGCTGGACTTGGACGACTTCCGGCTGCCCTCCGAGATTCGCCGACACAGTAAACCCGGCCGTGCTTACCTGGCTGCTGTTGGCTATGAGTCGCAAGCCAACGAACTGAAAGAAGGCGTCATACGGGATTTCGTTTACTCCCCGAACATAGTCACGAAAAAAATCGTCGAAACTCTGGCCGCTGACAACTTCCGCCGCCTGTTCTACACCGGCAGAATCCGGAAAGTACAAGTGCTGCTTGGCGTAATGGTCATTCATCCAGTGAAACAGGTCGCGCAGCGATTTTGTGCCGTCCGTCAGCTGACGTATTCGGAGGTCAAGCAGAATGCCGACAATCTCACCCTTGTTGTAGTAGCTGATGCTGCGCTGTGGCGAACGATAAAACGGGGATCCTTCAAACCATGTATCGAGGCTCGACTCCTCGACCGACTGCCACTTGTGAGCCGGACGGCTTTGCAGTTCGGTGATCTCTGCCGCCACGCGGCGCAGATATTCGTCGTCCTGAATCAGGCGCGCCCGGGCCATCAGCATGTCACCGACCGTGCTGGTAACGCCTTCACTGAACCACAAAGCTCGGGAATCGTTTTCGTCCTGATAATCAATCGGCTCCAGCGATTGGGGGCGAATGCGTTTCACGTTCCACAGATGGAAGAATTCGTGCGCGCTAACGCTGGCTAGGGGAGTCAGGCTATCGCGGACCCGATCGTCGTTCAGATCGATGGCCGTTCCATACGCGTGCTCCATACCGCCGCCGCCAAAGCCGTGGGGAAAGTGGTAGAGGAAGGTGTACTCCTCGAACGGCCGGTTGTCCATCCAGTCAACCGCGGCATGCGTGATCCTCTCGAGCATTTCGTCCAGCTTCGCCATGTCGTAATCAGCAGGATTTCCGTCTACCACAACGTGGTAGGTAGCTCCATCCTGCTGAAACGACGACTGCTGAAACGTACCGGCTTCGGCAGGGCTGTCTACCAGTTCGTCATAGTTTTTCGCAACTCCGACAAGCTGGTCGATCTTGTCGGGCGCGGCTGCTCCCAGCACGTGCAAATCCCGCAACTCCCACTGCGTAGGAGCATCAAGCAGCCGGAGGCTGAGTGGCTGGGATCGTAATGCTGGAGCGTACATCAATACCATGGCCCAGTTGAAAAAGCCGTGGTCGGCGGTCAACGAACTTCCGAATGGCCCGGGAGTATCGAGATGAATGGTGTAGCTGATCACGACGCAGCCGGCCGGAGCCGTCACTTCCCACTCGCTGGTCTTGGTCTTGAGGACGATGGCGGGATTACCCGAACTGTCTTGCGCCTGCACATCTTCGATATTGGCTGCAAAGTTTCGCACCTGGTAAATCGCGTTCCAAACCGGCATGTCCAGAGTACGAACACCGCTACCCTCGCGCAGGCGAATGCTCACGTGGGCGAGGTGGCTGGCTGCATCCTCCAGTGAAACAAAGTACTGGGTGGGCTGCGTTTGGGCTGGCGATGGCGAGGCGCAGGTTACCGCAGTTGCGGCCCAAGCTGCGCTCGCGGCAAAGAACAACGACACGGTCACGGCCAAGAATTTGACAATGGCTGCAGTGCGTTGGCGGCTCACCTTGGGATCGCGACCTCTTGAAGCGAGTTGAGCTTCGCCGGAAGTTTCTCGTAGATGCCGCCAAAACCTCCATTAGAAAGGATGGTCACGACATCTCCAGAGCGGAGTTCAGCGGCGATCGTCTCCACGATAACGTCGGCGTTTGCCAGGAGTCGGGCCGGTTTCCCGCCAGCCACGAGCTCGGCGACCACGCGGGCAGGATCGAGCCGCTCAGGCTCCGGAATTGCTTCCAGTTTGAATACATCAGCGAGCACGACAGCGTCGGCTAACGCGAGACTTTGCGCGAGTTCCTCTTGAAACACCTTGCGGCGAAGCGTATTGGAGCGCGGCTCCAGAATGGCCCAGAGACGCCGCCCTGGGTAGCGCGTGCGCACGGCTCGCAGAGTTTGCGCGATAGCTGTCGGATGGTGGGCGAAGTCGTCGATGATGGTAATGCCGTGAATTTCCGCTTTCACTTCGAGGCGGCGCTTCACACTGCGGAAGCTCCTCAGCGCATCGGCGATGGCATCTGTCGCAATGCCGTAGTTCGAAGCCATAGCGGCCGCCGCCGTCGCATTCAGCACGTTGTACTCGCCCGCGAGCGCGAACTCGAAATTAGCCCACTGTCTTCCGTCACGCAGAACGCGCCATCGGGTTGAGGCGGGTAGGTAGGAAATGTCGGCGATTCGCCAGGCGGAATTTTCTCCGAAGCCATAGCGCTGTACCCGGCACAGCGCGCCGCTCACGCATTCATCAACGTTAGGGTGTCCATCCCAGGCGATCAGCAAGCCACGCCGCGGTATCAGGTTAACCAGGCGCTTGAACGCGGTCTTCACTTCTTCGAGATTGTGGTAGATGTCAGCGTGGTCGAATTCGACTGAAGTGAGGATGGTGGCGTCGGGAAAGTAATGTAGAAACTTTGGTCCTTTGTCGAAGAAGGCGGTGTCGTACTCGTCGCCTTCGAGGATGAACTCGCTGCCGGACCCCAGGGCGAACGAGCTGCCAAAGTTTTCCGGAATGCCTCCGATCAGGAAGCTGGGCGTGCGGCCGGCTTGATCGAACAGCCACGCCAGCATGGAAGATGTTGTGGTTTTGCCGTGAGTGCCGGCGACCACCAGGCGTTCCCGATCCATAAGAAACTCGTCATGCAACACCTGCGCCATCGACTGAAACGGGATGCGCTGGTCGAGCACGAACTCCAGTTCCAGGTTGCGTCGCGAGATGGCGTTGCCCACCACCACCAAATCGGGCCGGGGATTCAGGTTCGCTTCGCCGAAAGGCTGGGCGACTGGAATATCCAGCGACGCGAGAAAGTCTGACATTGGCGGATATGCCGCAGTGTCAGAGCCAGTAACCTGAAAGCCGCGCTGCTTCAGCATTCCAGCCAGGGATGCCATGGCGGTGCCGCAGACGCCGATAAGATGAATATGCTTTGGCTTCATGATTTCGAGAGCGGTGTCGCGGCGTGTTCGCTCTGGACAGCGGCTTCGTAGCCGAAAGTGACCGTGTCGCCTACTGCGAGCCTGGCATTCACCCCAAAGGGCAACGTCATGCTCCGGCTCGAAACGTGGCCAGACTTTAGACCGAATGCGATCGGGATGTGCAGGTCACCCAGAATTCGCATCACGACTTGTTGCAGCGTGTAGTCGAGAGCACCGGCCTCCTGGCAATCGATCATTTCGCCGAAGACGATTCCACGGACGCCATCGAACTTGCCCGCCAGTTTCAATTGCATCAACATGCGATCGATACGATAAGGCCTTTCGGCACGATCTTCGATAAACAGGATGGTTCCCCGGGTGCAAATCTCGTAAGGGGTGCCAAGCGACGCCACCAACAAACTCAAGCAACCGCCGTAGAGCATGCCTTCCGCCTCTCCTTCGACAAGCATCTCAATTTCGCCAGGGGCAAAATCCTTCACGTATCCGTCGCGATTGCGAACGGCCGAAAGCCAACTCTGCTCATCAATTCCGTTCGGACGAGAAAAATCGCCCGCGACCATCGGCGCGTGAAACGTGACCAGGCTGGCGGCGTCGGTAAGGTAGGTGAGCAGGGTGGTCACATCGCTACAGCCGGCGAAAATCTTGGGATTAGCGCGAATTAGATCGACATCAAGATGTGGAAGAAGGTAGTTGCAACCATAGCCTCCGCGCGCGCACAGCACGGCTTTCACCGCGGGCCGCGCAAACATTTCATGCAACTCGTGCACCCGGCGCTCAACAGAGCCGGCAAAGTAGAGTTCGCGCTCGAAAATCGAAGGCAGATAAAACGGGTTGTAACCCAGGCGGAGCAACTCGGCGCAGCCAGCCTCGAATTCATCGTGTCGAAATCCGCTGGCAGGCGCGATGATGCCTACGGTATCGCCGGCGCGCAGCGCGGCGGGACGAATACGAGCGGACTGAACTGAAGTGGCCATCAGGCTGGCTTATCTTAAACGAAAAACTCTCCGCGGCAGAGTAAGGTTGCTGGTCCCGCGAGGAAGACTTCGTTGTCCCATTCGACCGTCTGCACTCCGCCGAGGGCGTGGACTTGCACCGGCGACGCGACCTTGCCGGTGTCGATGGAGGCAACTGCGGCGGCGCAGGAGCCGGTCCCGGAGGATTGGGTCTCACCCACACCGCGCTCCCAGAAGCGCACCTCGATTTCGTGCGGGCCCATCACTCTTACGTACTCGACGTTCGTTCCTTGCGGAAAGTCGCGATGCTTGGAGATCTGTTCGGCCACCTTTTGCCATCTGGGCTCGAACTGCGAGACGAAGACAACGAAATGGGGATTTCCCATCGAGACCGACCGACCGGTGACCTCGCCGTAAGCGATTTTGGCGTGAATGTCGCCTGCCAGCGTCGGCTTACCCATGGAGCTGCGGAACTGAAAAGTGTTGGCCTCGCGAGCGACAAGTTTGCACGTCTTCAGCCCGGCGCCGGTGCGGATGACAACTGAGTCGACACCCTTCAACGAGCAATAATGAGCAGCCACGCAGCGGGTACCGTTGCCTGAAATTTCCGCCTCGGAGCCGTCGGCATTGATCAGGCGAATTCCCAAGGCCGCGTCGTCTGCCGGGACAATCCATTCCACACCATCGGCGCCCACGCCATTGTGGCGATCGCAGATGCGGCGCGTGAAATCGTGAATGTCGGCAGGAGCATGGGCTGCGTCGACGAGCAGAAAATCGTTGCCGCAGGCGGATGCCTTCACAAACGGGACATTAGCCATATCAATCCTGCTTGCCGACCGGAGTGGAGGCAGTTGTCATAGGGGGTTGGGCGGATTGTAGCAAACACGGAGTGATTACGCAGTCGACTCCGCGAACCAACGGGCTTAGCTGGCAGGCGCAGGAGTACCCCTAGCTTTCGGCCGGTAGATGACGCAGCGCGATTGACCGGGCGCGCTGACCGAAAACAACTCGACGAGAGTGTTTGCGTGCGAGTGCGCGGCAACCCACACCGGGTCTCCCTGACACGCAACTATGTAATCCGCATACTGGCTGGGATCGATTAGCGCCCACTCCCATTCGGGATGCTCGGCTTCGGAGATCACGTGACGCAGTGGGATTCCAGCCAGGCGCAGCACGCTGGGATGTTCCGCTTCGTACATCAGCAGCGTTGCCGAAGGCGGGGTGGTGGCGAGGAAATTGGCCATCCCCTGCTCCAGCCCCAGACGCCCGCGTGAGTTGACCTGAGCTTCACGCAGGGTGATAGGACCGGCCGCGTAAACCGATGCGTAAGAAATTGCGAGCAGAGCGCCAAGCGCACACCAAACTGCGATTCGAGCCGCTTCGGCTTTCAGTCTATCGCTGAGACAACTCGCGAGAATCGCGAGGAACACAGCGAAGACGGGCAGCAGTTCCAGCCCATAGCGCACGTTGTAATAGGAAAACGGATACCACGCGGGAATATAGATCGGCACGCTGCCGTAAGCGATGGACAGCGCGTAGAAAGGCAACGGCAGCCACAACAGTAAAAGAACTCCGAAGCGCTGGAAACGCCATATGGCAAGCCCGGTTCCACATAGCGCGAGAATGAGCAGAAGCTTTCCCCACGCGCCCGTTCCGAGGTTCAGCTCGGCTGCCTTCAAGAAATACAGCGCGGCGGTCAGAATGTGATGCTGCCCCGGATATGGCGGAGCACCTTGCGCGGTCGAGCGCAGCGCGATGGCTTTGGCGGAGTAGGGGCCGGTAGCGAAATCGAAGGCGCGTCCGGAAATGAAGTAGGTGTAAACCAGCCAGTGCACCGGGATGAGCGCATTGAGCAGCAACACTTCCGCAAACGACTTGCTCATGACGCGGCGGCGATTCGCGTCAAGATTGCGCTTCCACCACATGCCGAAGAGGCACGCCAGGATCACGCCGAAGATGGCGGCCGAGAACCAGCCGTCGTAACGGGTGAATGCACCTCCAGCCATGGTGATCCCGCAGGCTTCCAAGGCTCGTCGAGGCGATGTTTGCGCAGAAGCGACAGAAGAGCCGGCCTGCGGCGGAAATGTTCCACGCGCGAATTCGTCCAGATAAACCAGCGCCCACAGAAAGAACGCCAGGAAGATGGGCTCGTTCATCGCCGTGGTCTGCATGTAAAGCAGGTTCGGGTTTAGCGCGTAAATGACGGAAGCGGCGTAGGCGGCGATCTTGCCTGCGCGTACGCCGACCAGTCGATAGATGGCGACGGTCCCCAGGATGAAGGCGAGCATGCCGGGAATTGCACCCGCAATTCCACTGCGCCATAGCGTGTCGCTCCAGACAAACGGGAGCATGGCGATGTGTTGTAGCGGAAGCCAAACCGTTCCTAACTGGCCGTATGCTTCCAAGGGATGGCGGTTGTCCACCACGCGGCGCGCAATGTTGAGGTGAGCCGCAGCGTCGCCATAAAGGAGCAGTTCCTGCTTGGCGTAGTAGTAAAGAAGCGCGGCGACAGAAAGAGCGCCCAGCAGCAAGGTAAATCGAGCCTCGTTGCGTTGCCGGGCGAAGCGTTGGTTCTCAGCAGATTGGTGAGTCTTCTTCAAAGATCGATGGCCTCGTCCTGCGGGCGAGGTCGGGCTCGAGGTCAATCCAGGTGCGTCAGTTCGCGGAAGATGTTAAAGCGCTCGTCGATCTCCTCGCGAGTCAGCGACTGTAGCCGCTCGGTACCGAAGCGCTCAACCGAGAACGAACCCATCACGCTGCCGTAGAACATCGCATGCTTGAGCACGCGGCGATTCACCTCGCCTTGCGAAGCGATGTAGCCCATGAAGCCGCCGGCGAAACTGTCGCCCGCGCCGGTGGGATCGCGTACCTCATCGATCGGCAGCGCGGGAGCGCGGAAGGGATGATGTCCGCCGGCAAATTCACCGTCGCGAAAAAAGATGGTCGCGCCATATTCGCCGTGCTTGATGACCAGGGCCTTAGGACCGAACGCGAGGACCTTGCGGGCCGCCCGTGGAAGGCTGGTGTCGTCGGCCAGCATTTTCGCTTCGGTGTCGTTGATCAGCAGAATATCCACGCGCTTCAACATCTGGTCCAGATTCTGCCGGTGGCCGCTGATCCAGTAATTCATGGTATCGCCACCCACCAGCTTCACTTTCTGCATGGCGTCGCGGACGCGGGTTTGCAGCACGGGATCGATGTTCGCCAGGAACAGGTAATCGGAATCGTTGTACTCAGCAGGAATTGTCGGCTGAAAGGTCTCAAACACGTTGAGCTCGGTATTGAGCGTCTTGGCTTCGTTGACGTTCTCGCCGTACTCGCCGGTCCAGTGAAAGGTCTTCCCTTTCGCGTGCTGCACGCCCCCAGTGTCCACGCCGCGCTTCTTCATTACGGCTTCGTTTTCGGCGGTGAAATCTTCGCCAACCACGGCAACCACGCGCACGTCAGTGAAGTAACTGGCAGACAGCGAAAAATAGGTAGCCGCGCCGCCAAGAATTTTCTGGCGTTCGCCGTAAGGGGTTTTCAAAGTATCGAATGCGACAGAACCAACCACAAGAATGGACAAGTGCTATGTTCCCGCTTTCTGTTCAGAATCAAAAATATTTGCCGACCAGCAGCTTCAGCCGTTCCAGGGTGGCCAGCGGCACGGAATCTTTCTGCGTAATGATGGCGTTCTTCAAGGCCGCTCCACACTTGCAGCCGCGCGTCTTGGGCATGGCGCTTACGGCCTCGCGAACCACGCTGCAAGCGTGCTCGGCGTTTTTCAGCAAGACGCCGATGATCTGGTCGACCGTGACCGAGTCGTGTTCCTGGTGCCAGCAGTCATAATCGGTGACCATGGCCACGGTGACGTAGCAAAGCTCAGCCTCACGGGCCAGCCGCGCTTCGGTGAGATTGGTCATGCCGATGATATCCATCCCCCAGCTCCGGTAGAGGTTCGACTCGGCGCGGGTGGAGAACTGCGGGCCTTCCATATTCAGGTAGGTGCCGCCTGCCTTCACGTTCACGCCGGCACGACGACATGCATCCACGGCAACGGTCGACAAGTCGTGGCAGATAGGATCACCGAAGCCGATGTGCGCTACCAGGCCATCACCGAAGAAGGTGTCGACGCGATGACGCGTGCGGTCGACAAATTGATCGGGGACAACAAAGTCCAGAGGATGATGCTCTTCCTTCAGCGAGCCGACAGCCGACAGTGACAGGACGCGCTCGACGCCCAGCTGTTTCAGCCCATGGATATTGGCGCGGTAGTTAATCTCGGTCGGCATCAGGCGATGACCGCGGCCATGCCTGGAGAGAAACGCAACTTTGCGGCCTGCCAGCGTTCCGAGAACAAACGCGTCAGAGGGCCATCCGAACGGTGTTTCCAGCGACACCTCGTGGACGTCGCTAAAGCCGGGCATGGAGTAGAGGCCGCTGCCTCCAATGATTCCGATTTCCGCCTGCAACCGATGCTCCTGGAATGAGGTGTGCGAACCAAGGATTATACAAGGCGCGGATTGCGCGTTCCCTGGCGGAGGAGTGCGGGGATTTATCGCGAATAAAAATGCCCCTCTTGCGAGGGGCGAAAGGTTCAGGAAAGAGGGGTTGAGATACGAGAGAGACAGATCTTAGTTCGCCAGCAGCTCGCGCATGCGCAGGCGTGCCTGGTGCAATCCAAGGCGCGACTCCTGCTGGGAGACGCCGAGCAAGCGGGCGATGCGTGCATGGTCGTAGCGTTCGACATCATGCATCAGGAAAATCAATTTTTCGGTATTCGGCAACTGAACCACGGCGCGCTCAAGGTCGACACGTAAAGTATTCTTGCGTACCGAGAGCACTCGGTCGCAAGGCGCGCAATTCAGGGTGAGTTCGCCGATCGGCATACAGTCGCGCAGCTCGATCATGAGAGCCTCATCGATGTCGATGGCTGAAGGCTCTGACACCTGCGCAAAAGCACGACGGAAGGTCTGATACATCAACTCTTCGGCGGCCAACTCGTTGTCAGTCATCCAAAACCCCAGGGAGTAAACCCGGTGACGGTTTTGCTCGTAAATATCGCGGCAACTTTCCGGTCGAGTCATCAAAATGGCGGGCATGTAGGCGGCGTAACCGGATGTCATCACTTGTTGGCTATTAAGGCTCATAAAATCTCCCTGTCGGATTTTGCATTTCGAAAGATTCGAAACAGCTTCGCGACACCTTAGTACTATGCAATCGGCTTGCCGTGACCCTCAAAGCTCCTCGTGAAAATCCGCAACTCATTGAATATAAAATTGTTATATGGTTAGCCTTATGAATCAGTTCGTCTTCGACGTATCCAATCCAGGCGGAGGAGGAGAACAGGTGCGGATAACTTGGTGCGGATGTACTCTTAGTTGGCATCAAAATGCCCACCTTCAGGCGGGCACAAACTGTAAAGCTCGACTTGGAAGCCTTCCGAGTTTCCGTTTCTGGGCGGATGGTGGGAGAAATTCCGGCGCAAAACTCCGGTCCCGAACTTTGGAGTGGGGGAATTCTGCCGAACTCGATACAATCGAGTGTTGGCCAGTAGAGAATAACTTCAGCCTAGAGATAAACACCGTCCAAAACGAATTATGGCCGAGCAACACATACTTGTGGTTGACGACGAGGACGCGATCCGCGACGCGGTCTGCTCCATTCTCACGCAAGCCGGATTTGAGTGTCATCCTGTCAACTCTGGCCGCGAGGCCTTAGCCATACTCCGGGCTGATAACTCCGTCTCCATCGTGTTATCGGATTTGATCATGGAAGGCATGGACGGTTTGACTCTGCTTTCCAAAGTCCGGGAAGAGTTTCCCGACTTGCCGGTAGTGATGGTCACGGCCGTGGACGACATATCGGTGGCGCTGGCTGCCATCCGCAACGGGGCCTACGACTACCTTCTTAAGCCCTTCGAAAAGGAACAGTTGCTGGCGATGGTGCGTCGGGCGCTGGAGACTCGCCGCCTGAAGCTGGAAAATCTGGCGTATCAGACTAAGCTGGAATCGCTGGTTTCGGCCAGGACCGAGATGCTGCGCAAAGCCCTGGCCGATCTGGAGCGGTCTTACGACATCACGCTGGAGGCTTTGGGCGACGCACTGGATTTGAAAGACGCCGAGACAGAAGGCCATTCCAAGCGGGTCACGGCCTTCACCATCGCGATTGCAAGGGCCATGGAGCTTCCGCAAGACCATGTGCGGATCATCGCCCGCGGTGCTTTCCTGCACGACATTGGCAAGATGGCAATCCCGGATGCAATTTTGCGCAAGCCCGGACGGCTTAGCCCGGAAGAACAGGCGATCATGCGCGAGCACGCGTTCCTGGGCTACCAGATGCTGCGCCGAATTCCGTTTCTTCGCGAGGCTGCTGACATCGTCTATTCGCACCAGGAGCGCTACGACGGCCACGGCTACCCTCGCGGACTGCGTGCCGATCAAATCCCTCTTGGGGCTCGCATATTTGCCATCGCCGACACTTTCGACGCCATGACCTCAGATCGCCCGTATCGCGCGGCGCAATCGATTCCATCCGGCCGGAGAGAGATTGAGCGCAACTCCGGCAAGCAGTTCGACCCCGATATCGTGAAGGTGTTTCTGTCGGTTTCCGAACACATCTGGCAGGAACTGCGGAACGAGATCGAGAGTCAAAGCGCGAAGCAGCGTTATACTGCCAATCGTTTCAGCCGTGGCTCCAATTAGTAAGGGGATGCAGCCGTGAGTTCCGTATTATCCGAACCTGAAATTCAACAAGCTTTGCAGCAATTACGCGGTTGGAAACGAAGCGGGAATGCCGTTGCGCGGGAATTTCATTTCTCTAATTTCGTGCAGTCGATGGAATTTGTGAACCAGATCGCTGAGGCTGCCGAAGCGGTAAATCATCACCCCGACATTCTGATCAACTACAACAAAGTGACACTCACGCTGGTTTCCCACGACTCAGGCGGAGTGACGCAGCGCGACCTCAAGATGGCGCACCGTATCAACGAACTGGCGCCGCCTTCCGAATAAAGACGCGAAAAGAGCTGACGGAACGAGCCCTATAGTTTCCCTTCTGCAAGCGCCTTAGCGCGACGAAACACTTCTTCAAACATGGTCGCCGTCAGCTTTCCGGTAGCAGTGTTCTGGTTCGAAGGGTGATAGGAAGCCAGCAGCACGATCCGGTTCGGCATGCGATATTCGGCGGCATGCCCGAAGAAGTAGCCTGCCCTGCTTTGCATGATCCCGTTGCGCTTGAGAAAAGCCAGGTAAGCGTCAAACGCGATCTTGCCTAGCGCGACCACGACTTTTAGGTTCTTCAGGATTGCGATTTCGCGATCGAGAAATGGCGCGCAGTTGCTCAACTCCGAAGGCAGCGGCTTGTTGTCGGGAGGGGCGCAACGAACCGCCGCGGTGATGTAGGCGTCGATCAGCTTTAACCCGTCATCGCGATGGTCGGCATTGGGCTGCGATGCGAATCCCACTTTATGCAGAATGGGATACATGAACTTTCCTGAAGCATCGCCGGTGAACGGCCTGCCGGTGCGATTGGAACCATGCGCACCAGGCGCCAGGCCCAGCATCAAGACGCGTGCGTTGGGATCTCCAAAGCCGGGCACGGGCCGGGCCCAATAATCGCATTCACGGTAGGCGCGGCGCTTTTCGCGCCCCACTAGTTCGCGATAAGCCACCAGGCGGGGACATCGCGTGCAATTCACCACTTCGTTGTTAAGGATGCTGAGAGCCGAAGGCATTGCGCCATTCTAGCGGGAACGGCAAACCGGGTTGGCGATGCCGGCCTTGCCGAAAGGCGGCGCTCCCCCTAGACTTCCACAGTTGAGGCTTCTGAAGATTCCCGAGGATAGCGCTGCTCGATGCTGAAACTGATTGCTCTGGTGCTACTTATACTGGCGTGTGTGGTCGGCCTGATTGCTATTCTTGGCTCGCAATTGCCGGTGCAACATGTGGCAGTTCGCACCGCGGAGTTTCGCCAATCGCCGCAAGAAGTATGGAACGTGATTTCCGGGCCGCCGACCTGGCGCCCTGAGGTGAAGCGTTACGAGATGCTTCCCTCCGACAACGGACAACGCAAATGGCTTGAGGATGGCAGTGAAGGCCAGAAGATCACGTACGAAGTAGTTGAAGCGGACCCGCCCAACAAACTGATCACCCGCATCGCCGATCCGCATCTTCCCTTCGGAGGCACCTGGACCTATGAAATCGTACCGACCAACGGCGGATCGAAATTGACCATCACCGAAAACGGAGAGATTTATAACCCGATATTCCGTTTCGTCTCGCGTTATGTACAAGGTTATGGCGCGACCATCGACAACTACTTGAAAGCGTTGCAAGCCAAGCTCGGCGCCTCCCACTAATAATCTCCTATCAGACGATAGGACTCGCGCAGATATCCTGACCTAAAGCCGCGCAGGCATCCTTCAGAGCAGCAGAAGCTTCCAATTGTGAGCCTCGTTTCTGTCCGCATTGCATTCACAGAGAGGAATCACGATGCTGATTATTCTGCTGATCATTCTTCTGCTTCTTTCGGTCGGATCGTTTCCGGCCTGGCCTTACAGTCGCGGCTGGGGCTATTATCCTTCGAGTGGTCTCGGAATCATCCTTATCATCCTTTTGATTTTGCTGCTGATGGGCCGCATCTGAACCACGGACGCGAAGCCTCATGAAAGTTTCAGTTCGACGCGGGGTAGCAACCAGAGTCTGCGTCTGGTTGCTGGTGACTGCCATTGCATTTCCTCTTCAATGCGCGGGGTACTCCGTGCTGACGCATGAAGAGATCATCGATCTTCTGTGGAAGCAGCAGATCAAACCGCTCCTGCTGGCGCGATTCCCCAACTCCACTCCTGAGGAAATCAAACAAGCCCACGCCTACGCCTACGGCGGAAGCGTGATTCAGGACATCGGCTATTATCCCTTCGGCAATCAAGTCTTCAGCGACCTGGCGCACTACGTCCGCACCGGCGATTTCGTCCAGGCGCTCATCCTCGACTCACAAAACCTGAACGAATATGCCTTCGCCCTCGGGGCGCTGTCTCACTACGTCGCCGATATCAATGGGCATCCCTACATAAACTTGTCAGTGGGCATTGAATACCCCGAGCTGGCGAGCCGGTATGGCCCCGCCGTTCCCTACGATGTGGACCACAAAGCCCATATACGCACTGAGTTCGGCTTTGACGTTCTTCAGGTGGCCAAGGACCGATACGCTCCCGAGGATTTCCACAACTTCATCGGCTTTGAAGTCTCGGCGCCCCTGCTGGAGCGTGCTTTCCTCGATACCTACGGCCTCAAACTCACCGACGTGATGCCGAACGAGCAATTAGCCATCAACACGTATCGCCGCAGCGTCAGCCAGATCATTCCGGAAATGACCAAAGTTGCATTGCTGGTAAAAGGCGAGGAACTCAAGCAGGAGATCCCCGACTTCAACCGGCAGAAGTTTCTCTATCACTTGTCCAAGGCCGATTATGAGAAATCGTGGGGCTCAGGTTACAAGGAACCTGGACCGGGCGCTCACATCATGGCAATCCTGTTCAAAGTCGTGCCCAAGGTGGGACCGCTGCGCGCCATCGACTTCAAAGAACCTACGGCAAAGACGGAGGATCTTTATTTCAAGAGTGTCGATCAGACCATTGCCGCGTATGGAAGAGCTTTGCGCGAGGTGAAGCAAAAAGACCTGCAAACTCCGGAGATCAATCTCGATACCGGCAAACCCACGAAGCGCGGGGCATATCCGCTGGCCGACGCGACCTATCGCGAACTGCTGGACGAACTGGCTTACGACAACTTCAGGTACATGGACGATGCTCTGCGCAGCAACATCATCCAGTTTTACGACGGCTTTGATTTTCCGCCTCCGGGAACGCGTCTCGATAACTGTGTGGTTGCCCGTTGGCGCAAGACCTGGATCGAGCTCAATCAGGTGCGTTCCTTCGACCTGCTGGACGAGTTCGATCAGCCGATTCCTTCCGCTCCTCCGCCGAATGCCATGGCCAGCGTCTATTCGGCAGCTTCGTCCTGCTCTGACTAAAAGGCGATTTTCCAGCCTTGCGGAACAACGTCCGCCCGATTCCGGCCTTCCAATTTCTTATGATTAAGTTTGTGTGCGATTACTGCGACAACGTCAAGCAGCCTGACGAAACATGGGTCAACGGTGTGGCAGCGGAGAACGTCGGCACGCAGGCGGCGCGGCGGGAAGTCATCATCGATCCGGCCTGGCGCTATGAGCGCGCCATCGTTCCCTTTGCCGTACATTTCTGTAGCTTGGACTGCAAAGACAGCTACCTGGCTGAGCTCTTCAACCAGCCCGCATCGCTGCTGGAAGTTGAAAGCGTCGAAGTCGATCCGGCGCGACGGCGACGAGTGATTCACGCTAAAAAGGTTCCCGTGGGCAAGTCGGGGCAAAAACGAACCCACAAATCCCGCCCCGTTCGCGGCCGGTAAAGAGTCGCTTTCGGCACAATCGGCTGGGCGTGCTCGACGCGATCGTTTGACCGCTCTCCATCCCTCTCTTAAACTTAAGGTTGGCGGTAATGCCGGTTCTCCGGGGCCGCGCCAGCCTAACCTCATATCTCAGGGCGGCTTGCTGGCGCCATTCACTTTTCGTCCGCAGCATCGGCGCCGCTCACGGCCTATATCGAAGCAGTAAAAGGCAATTCATTGACGACCGAAACAACTACGACAGAAACTAACTCTTCCGAACCAACCAACCCGTGTCAGCGTGAACTGACAATTGAAATTCCGGCAGACGTAGTCAGCGCCGAAGCCGCGAACGTGGTCACTCGCTTTCAGAAGCTGGCCAACATCCCCGGCTTCCGCAAAGGCAAGGTTCCGGCCTCCATCGTTCGCCAACGCTTTGCCGACGACATCAAGAGCGAGATCGTCGACGCGCTGGTTCCCAAATACTTCAGAGAAGAAACTGAAAAACAGAAGCTCGCACCTGTCTCTCAGCCGCGAGTAACGGACCTGCACCTGCACGAAGGAGAGCCACTGAAGTTCAAAGCATCGTTTGAGGTGTTGCCGGAGTTCAAGGTCGCACCCTACCAGGACATCCACGTCGAGACGTTGGATACGACCGTCACTGAAGAGGACGTAGACACCGCGCTGAACAATCTGCGTGAGCAACAGGCTACCTACACCGCCGTGGAAGAGGATCGGCCATTGGCCGACGGTGACTTCGCCGTAGCCGGCTTCAAAGGCACTCCCAAGGAAGCCGAGCAGGACGCCGACTCAAAGCCGGTTGAGGTTGACGAGATCATGGTGGAAATTGGGGGCAAGAACACCATTCCCGAATTTTCGGAGAACCTGCGCGGCGCCAAGGCGGGCGAGCAGCGCACCTTCGACGTAAAGTACGCCGATGATTTCGCTGACAAGCGGCTGGCGGGAAAGTCGATGACCTACGAAGTGAATATCAAAGGCATCAAGACCCGCACTATCCCGGAACTGAACGACGACTTTGCCAAGGAGTTGAGCTCCGACTTCAACACCCTTGACGACCTCCGCAATCGCCTACGCGACAACATGAAGGCGGAGAAAGAGCATGAAGCCGAGCACCAGGGAAAAGACAAGCTGGTCGAGGAGCTGGTCAATCGCAACGATTTCCCGGTTCCGGAAGCGATGTTGAATGAGCAGATTGATCTTCGTCTGGAGCGTGGGCTTCGCGCCCTGGCAGCCCAGGGCATGCGCACCGAGGATATGAAGCGCATGGACTTCAGCCGGCTCCGGGCGGGTCAGCGAGAAGCGGCTCTGCGCGAAGTGAAGGCGTCGCTTATCCTCGAGCAGATCGCTGACGAAGAAAAAGTTGAGGTCACCGACGAGGAACTTGACCACGAGGTTGAGGCACTCGCGACCCAGTCGAAACAGACGGTGGAGCAGGTTCGCGCACGTTTGACGCAGGATGGCGGGCTGGATAGAATTCGGCATCGCCTGCGCAACGAAAAGACCTTAAATTCTCTGTATCGCAAGTCCGCATAGGGCGGCTTGCATTCCACTTTTCCCCTCGACCCTGGGGAAGAGGTGTGCTCAGGTTAAGGAGTTCAGCAGGCGATTCAGCCTGCCGCGAAAGTCCTGAGCACAACGAAGGTTCGGCACTGAACTGAAAGGATGGTTAACGATGCTTGTGCCCATGGTGATCGAGCAAACCAGTAGGGGCGAGCGGGCCTACGATATCTATTCCCGCCTGTTGCGGGACAATATCATTTTTCTCGGCACTCCTATCGATGACAATGTCGCGAACTTGATCATCGCGCAGATGCTGTTCTTAGAGGCGGAAGACCCGGAGAAGGACATCTCGTTGTACATCAACTCCCCGGGTGGTTCAATTACCGCGGGGATGGCGATCTACGACACCATGCAGTTTATTCGCCCGGATGTGACCACCATCTGCATCGGCCAGGCGGCCAGCATGGGGGCTACACTTTTGTCCGGTGGCGCGCCCAAGAAGCGCTTTGCCTTGCCGACTTCGCGCATCCTGATTCATCAGCCGCTGATGTCGGGCTTGTCTGGGCAGGCGACGGATATCGACATTCATGCTCGCGAGATTCTACGCATGCGCGAGATCACAAACCAGCTTTTGTCCAAACACAGTGGCCAGCCTTTGGAAAAAGTCGAACGCGATGTAGAACGCGATTTCATCATGAACGCGTATCAGGCGAAGGAATACGGAATCGTTGACGACATCATTTTCAAGCACAAGTAAGGTGTCGACTTAATTCGGGACTAAGGTGCGGAAAATTTTCTCGTAACTGGTTCCAAAGTTGTATCGGGCATTGCACCGGTGTTGCGTTTGAGCAAGCAGAATTGTGGTTCAATAGTTTTCACAGTGCAGCGGCACTGGGGTTCGCGGGAAGCACAACCCATGGCCGAGGGTGGTTGACTTCTCAACAGGGGTAACGCAGCCCCTCCCGGTTTTGAGCGGACGGGAAAGCAACTTAGGGAGACAATCCCAACTTGCCAGCGTGGGGTAAAGGAGTTTCCGTGAGGACCAGGACCGGTTCCGAAGAAGTACTGCGTTGTTCGTTTTGCCACAAGTCTCAAGACGCGGTCGCTAAGTTGATTTCGTCTCCAACCGACTATCCGCGCGCCTACATTTGCGATGAATGTGTTGCCGTCTGCAATTCCATTCTGGAAGACGATCGCTCAGAAGCCCAGCCCAACGCCACTCCTAATCAACTCCCCAAGCCCGCCGAGGTGAAAGCCTTCCTCGACGAGTATGTTATCGGGCAGCAGCAAACCAAGAAGAAGCTGGCAGTCGCGGTTTATAACCACTACAAGCGCGTTTACATGAATCGCCAACGCGGCGCCGAAGTGGAACTCGCCAAGTCGAACATCATGCTGATCGGGCCGACCGGCACTGGCAAGACGCTACTTGCCCAGACCCTGGCTAAGATGCTCGACGTACCCTTCGCAATCGTTGATGCCACCACGCTCACCGAAGCCGGCTATGTCGGCGAAGACGTGGAAAATATTATCCTCAAACTCTTGCAGGCGGCCGACGGCGACGTTACTCGCGCTCAAACCGGCATCATTTACATCGACGAAGTGGACAAGATCGGCCGCAAGGACGAGAACCCGTCCATCACCCGCGATGTCTCCGGCGAAGGCGTGCAGCAAGCCCTGCTGAAGATACTGGAAGGTACAGTGGCCAATGTTCCGCCACAGGGCGGCCGCAAACATCCTCACCAGGAATTCACCCCGGTCGACACCACCAACATTCTGTTCATCTGCGGCGGGGCCTTCGTAGGTCTGGAGCGCACCATCGGACGCCGCCTCGGCAAGCGCTCCATGGGATTCCGCACCGATGAAGCCAAGGAAGCGGCTTTCACCGAGAGCAACAAACGCGATACCGAGCTATTGTCCCAGGTCGAACCCCAGGACCTCATTAAGTTTGGCTTGATCCCGGAATTTGTCGGCCGTCTACCTGTTGTCGGCGTGCTCAACGATCTTGATGAAGATGCTCTGATCGAGATTCTCACCAAGCCCAAGAATGCCATCGTGAAGCAGTATCAGCGCCTGTTCGATTTCGAGAACGTGAAGCTGCGCTTTACGGAAGAGGCACTGCGCTGCATCTCTCGCGAAGCGATGTCCCGCAAAGTGGGAGCTCGCGGTCTGCGCATGATTCTGGAAGAGCTGATGCTCGACCTGATGTACAGCCTCCCCGGCCAGAAGCGGATCAAGGAATTTGAGGTTACCCGCGAGATGGTGGAGAAGCGCAACGTCAGCTTGCCCATCATGGAGAAGGCGGGTTAACATCCACAGTTATTCCAAGGGTTCGACCAGAGGGCGCGGCTTCGGTCGCGCCTTCGGCTTTGCCGGTATCCGTGATGGCATTTCGTTATTCACTCTAGCTGCTTCGACTAGGCCGGCTGGTTCAGGCGAATCGAATTTGCCGGCAACGCATCAAAACCGTATCGACTCGATGAACCGGGCCTCAAACCAGCCTGAGCTTTCCCGAAAGCTCCAGTTCCACGGCAAGCTCCTCACCCAATGGGACTTTGTTCGCTTCTGCCCTCTTCCCATGCGTGATATTCTTGACTCAACTTGGTTGCTGCAGGGGGCGACCACGCGCGAGTAGAGGCGCGTTCCATTCATTTGTTTCTTTCCCAGAGCAGCTACTTCGCTCTGAATGACAAGGCGGTTTTTAGTGACGCAGCGCGAGAAATTCGAAACCAAGAAACTCCCCATGATGCCGATCCGTGATGTCGTCATCTTTCCGTACATGATGACGCCGTTCGTGGTTGGCCGGGAGTCTAGCGTGCGTGCTTTGGAAGAGGCGTTGGCCGGCGACAAAAAGATCTTCCTGGCAACCCAGCACGACGCCAGCATCGACGAGCCCAAGCCCAACGAGATCTATCAGGTTGGCACCATCGTCAACATCGTGCAGAGCTTGAAGCTCCCGGACGGCAATATCAAGGTTCTGGTCGAAGGACTCGAGCGCGGCAAGATTCTGCAGGTGGTCGACACCGATGGCTATTTCGAAGCTACGGTGCGGACGGCAAAGTACTCTGCCGAACCGACCCCGCAGATCGAAGCCAGCATGCAGCGCGTTACCGGGCTCTTTGAGCAGTACGTGAAGCTCTGCCAATCGCTGAACTACGAGACCATGATTGCCGCGGTTCGTAACGACGATCCGGCGAAACTCACCGACACCATCGCCGCCAACCTGCAGCTCTCGATCGAAGAGAAGCAGGAATTGCTGGAAATTTTCGACCCTGCCGAGCGCCTAAACCGCATTGGCGATGTTCTCGATGTCGAGATCGAAAAGCTCAACATGGACCGCACCATCCAGTCGCGCGTGAAGCGCCAGATGGAACGCGCCCAGAAAGAGTATTACCTCAACGAGAAGATCAAGGCCATTCAGAAAGAGCTGGGCCGCGGCGAAAAGAGCGAGTTCGACGAGCTCAAGAAAAAAGTCGACGCCGCAGGTATGCCGCGCGAGGTGCATGAGAAGGCGCTACAGGAGTTGAAGAAACTCGAAGCCATGCCGCCCATGTCGGCCGAATCCACCGTGTCTCGCAATTATCTGGATTGGCTGTTGGCTGTTCCGTGGAAGAAGCGGTCGAAAGAAATCCGCAATATCGATGTCGCCGAGAAAGTTCTGAACGAAGATCATTACGGGCTGGAGAAAATCAAGGAGCGCATTCTTGAATTCCTTGCGGTTCGTCAGCTGGTGAAGAATCCAAAGGGTTCGATCCTCTGCTTCGTCGGACCTCCGGGCGTCGGCAAGACCTCGCTTGGCATGAGCATCGCCAAAGCCACGGGGCGCAAGTTTGTTCGCATGTCGCTTGGCGGCGTGCGCGACGAAGCTGAAGTCCGCGGACATCGCCGCACCTATATCGGCGCGCTGCCCGGTCAGATCATCCAGATGATGAAGAAGGCCGGCACCAAGAACCCGGTCTTCATGTTGGACGAAGTCGACAAGATGTCGATGGACTTCCGCGGCGATCCCTCGGCGGCCCTGCTGGAAGTGCTCGATCCTGAACAGAATTTCATGTTCGTCGATCACTACCTCGACGTGGAATACGACCTGTCGCAGGTGTTCTTCATCGCCACTGCCAACGTGCTGCATACCATTCCTCCGGCATTGCAGGACCGCATGGAAGTGCTTCGCCTCCACGGCTACACCGAGCCTGAGAAGGTCGAGATCGCCAAGCAGTACCTGGTGCGCAAGCAGCGACAGCAGACCGGACTGACCGAAGAGAACATTGTCTTCAGCGATGAAGCGCTTACTACCGTTATTCGCAATTACACGCGGGAAGCCGGCGTCCGTAACCTGGAGCGCGAGATTGGCAACATCTGCCGCAAGGTGGCGCGCAAGGTTGTTAGGGAGGGCGACAAATTCGCGGTGAGCCTCACTGCGGAGAATGTCCCTGACTACCTGGGCGTGATGAAGTTCCGCGACAGCGAAGTGCACGAGCGCAGCGAGGTTGGCCTGGTCACTGGCTTGGCGTGGACCGAAGTCGGCGGCTCGATCCTGACTACCGAAGTCTCGGTGGTTGACGGTAAGGGCGGAAAGCCTCTGCTCACCGGCAAGCTCGGCGACGTCATGCAGGAATCAGCACAGGCAGCCATGACGTACGTGAGGTCACGCTGGCAGAAGCTGGGATTGCAACGCGACTTTTACCGCAACGTCGACATCCACGTACATGTGCCCGAGGGCGCCATTCCCAAGGACGGTCCTTCCGCCGGCATTACCATGGCGACTGCCATTGCCAGCGCTCTCAGCCACATTCCGGTGCGCCGCGACATTGCCATGACCGGCGAGATCACGCTGCGCGGCAAGGTCCTCCCCATCGGAGGGTTGAAGGAGAAGTTGCTGGCCGCGCACCGCGCCGGCATCATGGAAGTTCTGCTTCCCGCTGACAACGAGAAGGACCTGGCCGATGTGCCCGAAAACCTGCGCAACGTAATGAAACTGCGTTTCGTCAATACCATGGACGAAGTGCTCGCCTACGCGTTGGAGCGGCCGCTGCCGGAGGTGCCGGAGGAAGAGGCAACCAGCATCCCTGCCATTCCGCCGGGGCCCGAGACCGTGCCAACGGCTCACCAATAAGGTTAGGCTGAAATAGAAGCCCGCTTCGGCGGGCTTTTTCATTTGCGTCGTACTATTATCCGAAGTGAACCAAGTCGGGCTCGAGGGCGCAATAGGCCGATTTTGCGTGCCTTCTGAGGCAACAAAACATTGCTTCCACGAGCAACTCTCCTGCCGACCCCTTGCACTTTCCTTTCACTCCAGCGATATTGATCGTATGAAGGTGTTGACTCGCTTCGTGCTTTCGGCGGCTGACCCCCGGCAGTTCCCTCCTGCCACGGCGCCTGAGATTGCGTTCGCGGGGCGGTCGAACGTGGGCAAATCCAGCCTGATTAATAGCCTCGTGGGCAGCAAAATCGCCAAGACCAGCAATACCCCCGGTCGCACCCAGACCATCAACTTCTTTCAGATACGTCGTCCCGGCAAGCCGCATCCGGACTTTGTTTTCGCCGACCTGCCAGGCTATGGCTATGCGCGAGCTCCCAAGGAAGTGACGGCCCAGTGGGCGCAATTCATCAATCCTTATCTGGAGACGCGTGAGTCCCTGGTTCTGTGCCTGGTGCTCGTGGATGTCACGATTCCGCCACAGGAATTGGATGTGCAGTTGCTCGAGTGGCTGCGGCACATGGGACGTAATTTTCTGCTGGTGGGAACCAAGGCCGATCGAATTTCCGGCAATCAGCTTCGGGCTTCGATGAAAAAGTTGAGCGAACGACTGGGCATCGGCGACGATCGCATCATTCCGTTTTCCGCCAAGGCTCGCATCGGCTACGAGGAGCTCTGGGCCGCAATCAAAAGTGCGGCAGGCGTGGGAGACGCGACTAGTCCCGAGGACATTGAGCGTACCGGCTCTTAATCAGGAGCCGGTATTAGCCATCACCTTCAACTCAAGACCAGGTGCAGTTATTCCGCTCCAGTCCTTGGCCTACTCTGGCCAGATATCCAGAGCGGTCCTGCTGAGAATCTGCTCCTTGACGCTTTGTTCGAGCGGTAACGCGCGAAACTGCCACAGGTTCGTTTCGATCTCCGGAACTCCCGGTCCCGGCCAATCTGTCCCAAACAGAGTTTTGTGCGCGATCTCGTCCAACCGAGGAAAATATTTGAGCAACGTCTTCGGCGGAATGCCGCTGATATCGAGGAAGACGTTACGGTGACGCCGTACCAGGAAGAATGCCGTATCCATCCATAATGGACGGCCACCGTGGGCTAACAAAATCTTCAGCCGCGGAAAGTCAACCGCCACGTCATCAACGTAGATGGGATCGCCGAACTTATTGCGCGCCCCGGGGAAAATCGATGTCCCGGTGTGAACCATGATCGGGATGCCGTTGGCCTCGGCCGCCCGATAGATGATCTCCAATTCCTTCACGCCGTTAACGTAATCGTTCGGATAAAGCAACTGATGCGGCGGATGGATTTTTATCAGCTTGATGCCCAGCCGCACAATCTGCTCCATGTCGGCCAGAACGTTCGTCGTGTGGCGCGGATGAACGCTGCCGCAGGGAATCAGCCGTTTGGGATCCTCTTTAACGTAGTTGGCAATGAACTCGTTGACTGCAGGCGTGAAGCCAATCACCTCCGGAGCCACGTAGTTGATCAGCACCGCACGATCGACCCCGATGGCATCCAGGTGCTTCAAGAACGCTTTCGGCGAGGCGCAATACTCCGCAACCTGATCAAAATCTTTGCGCGACTTCTTCATCAGCGCCAGCGCTTCCGGCTTGAACAGTTCTAGCGGCTGAATATGAATGTGGCAGTCGGTGATTATCATGGGATGCTTAGAAAAGCTCTGATTACGTTTGGCTGAAGGGAGCAGCTCTTAGGCCGTCCGTAAGCATGGCAAAATCAACTCGGCTCTGCCGGCTGCTGAAAAACTCAGACTTTGACCGGTTTTGAAGGGGCGCACCTTCAGGTGCGCCGTACAAGCCCCTCATTTTTTATTCCTGTGGGCTTCAGCCCACCAGGAACCTGTTTTGGCGACTTTTTCAGCAATCCGTCTAGCCACGGCGGAATCCGGGTCTCAGTTATTCGCAGCTTCCCTAGCGCTGGTACTACTCAGCCACGATACGTTCTACCTCAATTTGCTGCTGCCGCCCGCATCACGGCGCGTTTTGCGAACACCCGCACCATCTCCCGGCGATATTCCGGAGTTAACGCCGAGGTGGTCAACGGCTTCGCGGTCTTAGACGCCAGTTCTCCGATGCGCTCTGCAATCTCCTCGGTCGGCACCGCGCCAATCAAGTGCGCATCTGCATCCTTCAACAGGTGCGGAGCAGGGTTGACCGCGGTGATAGCCACGCGCGCATCTTCCACCCGACCGGACGTCATCCTGAGCGACACCGCAACTCCGGCCAGGGGATAGTCAATGCTGCCTCGAATGCGCAGCTTCTGATAACTCCCCCGCCATCCTGCGGACAACTCTGGAAGATGAATTCGCGTCACTACCTCGCTCGAGGCAAGATGCAGCCGCACAATACCGTCATTCACATAGAACTCTGACAATGGGGTACGCCGCAATCCATTCGGACCGGCGATTTCCAACTCGGCTCCCAGGCACAACAACGCCGGCGGTGTATCGCCCGAAAAGGCCGCCCAGCAGAACTTTCCGCCCGGCGCGACGTGGCATAGATTGCCATCTTTCTTGAGGCAAAAGCCACAACTGGTCCGCCATAGCTGCGACTGGTTGTACCAGACGCACCGGGTGTCGAGGCATATGTTGCCACCGATCGTGCCCATATTCCGCAGAACCGGCGAGGCTACAGTCTTCACCGCCTCGTATAGCACTGGATAGTCTTTGCGGACGATCGCTGAGTTCTCGACTTCATGAAGCGTCGTCAAGGCTCCGATCTCGATGCCCTCCCCGGGAACACTCCGAATGCCACTCAGCTGGCTTATTCCGCGCAAATCCAGCACATAGTCTGGAGTGAATAACTTCTGCTTCATCGAAGGCAGCAGGTCGGTGCCGCCGGCAACAACCTTGATTTGGCCGTCGTGCTTGGCCATCATGTGAATGGCCTCGTCGAGCGACTTGGGACGTAGTAGCTGGAACGTCGGAAGGCTCACCGCTCACCTCCCACAATGCCAGACCCCGCAGCCGGTTGCCGGGACGGATCGAGCGGATGCCGCATCGGACCTTTTCCTTTGAACCACAACGAGCCGCCGTGTTCACGCAATCTGACCGGTGCGGTTGGGTCAACCGATTCGGTCATCTCAATTCGCTTCAGGCCCTTCTTGGCACGTAAGGCTGACAGCACGCGTTCTGGAGTGAAGGGCGACTCGCGGAGCCGTACTCCCACAGCGTCGTAGATGGCATTCGAGATCGCCGGAATCGTGGCAGCCAGCGAGCCTTCGCCTGCCTCTTTGGCGCCGAACGGCCCTTCGGGATCAATGCTCTCCACGATCATGCACTCGATCTCGGGCGACTCCGTCGCAGATGGACTGCGATACTCAAGCAGTCCAGGATTCATCAACAGCCCATCTTTCCACACCATTTCTTCTTGTAGCGCCTGACCCAGACCCATCCACACCGAGCCGATCACCTGGCCTTCGACTGCAACCGGATTTAACGCCCTTCCACAGTCATGCGCCGCCCAGATCTTGTGTACCGTAACTTCACCGGTCTCCTCATCCACGCTAACCTCGGCAACCTGTGCCGAATACGAATAGGCCGGCGATGGCCCGACGCCTCCGCCTTTATGTTTGCCGCCGCGCGCTTCCATTGGTGGAGCGTACGATCCCGTTCCCGTCAACGCTCCATGAAAATCGATTGCCGAAACCACCGCTTCCTCGAAGCTCATGTGCTCTTTCGGTCCCTGCTCCTTGCGCGTCTGCAACACCGAGCCGCGCAGGATCTGCCCGTCCACACGACCGCGGGGAGCGTCTACTTGTTCCAGGATGTCTGACGCTGTGGGATCATGATCGCCAGGCGCAGGTCCCTGCCGGTAGACCCGGTCGCCCCGCATAATCACGTCTTCAGGAGCGCAGTTCATCCGCTTGGCGGCAGCGCTAACGATGTTCTTCTTCACATCCTGGGCCGCTCGCAGCGCCGCATTACCGGCCATGAACGTGACGCGACTGGAATAGGAACCGAGATCTATCGGCGTCAAATCAGTATCAGCCGCGATGACTCGCACCCGCGACAGATCGCATCCCAAAACCTCGGCCACAACCTGCGCCGTCATCGTGTCCGAACCTTGGCCGATCTCCGACGCTCCGGTGTACACCACCACGCCGCCATCGCGATCAATCTTGATGTTCACCGTCGAATGCGGCATGTCGGAACGAATGATGCTGTTGGCAGCGCCGCTGACATAGTGACTGCACGCGACTCCCAAGCCTCGGCTTTTCGGCAGCTTGCCCTTGCGTTCCTTCCAACCCGAGCGGGCGACCACCTTATCGATGCACTCAGGCAAGCCGTAGCTCAAAACGCGTAGGCCATTTACCGTGACCGTAGGCGGTTTCAGCAGATTTATGCGGCGCACCTCAGCGGGATCTAACTTCAGCGTAGCGGCGATTTCGTCCATCTGCGACTCGAAAGCGAATCGCACATTCACGGTACCGTGGCCACGCATGGCGCCACAGGCGGGCTTGTTGGTCAGCACCCGATAACCGTCATATTGAATGTTGGGAATGTCGTAAAGAGCTCCCAGCAGCGCTCCAGAGTACAGAATTGTCACCACGCCGTAAGAGCAATACGCCCCGCCGTCCTGGATTACCTTGCAGGCCACCGAGGTCACGCGGCCATCGTTTTTCACGCCGGTCTTAAGGTCGACGATGGTGCGCGGCCGCCCACGATGAGCCCAGAACACTTCTTCGCGGGTGTAGATAATCTTCACCGGCGCCCTGGCTGCACGCGCCGTTACCGCCGCGATTATCTCAATCGGAATGATTTCACTCTTGCCGCCAAAGCCGCCGCCCACCAACGGCTTGATAACACGTATCTGCGACATGGGCATTTCCAGCACGAGCGAAAGTTTGTGTTGCAGGTAATACGGAACCTGGGTGGAGGACCACACTGTTAGTCGTCCCAGCTTCCCGGTATAAGGATCAAGCTCGAAGTTGGCCAGCGTGCAATGTGGCTCCATCGCCGCGTGCGTCACTTCGTTAGCAATGTAGCGGGCTTCGGCAACGTAATCGGCGTCGGCAAAACCACGTTCGACATCGCCAAAAACGTGGTGATAATCCTTCTCAATATTGTGCTCGCGGTTCTCGTGAATGAGATCGCTGCCCGCTTTCATCGACTCTTCCGGGTCAAAGTACGCGGGCAGCGGCTCGTAATCTACATCGATCAACTCCAGAGCGCGCTCAGCAACCTGTTCGCTGACTGCGGCGACACAAGCCACATGATCGCCAACGTAACGAACCTTGCCGACCGCGAGCGCCGTTTCGTCGTGACCCACAGGAAGAATGCCGTAAGGATTCGGAGCGTCTTCGCCGGTGACAACCGCAACCACGCCTTCAAGGGCCCGAGCGCGCGAAGTATCAATGCTCTTGATGCGCGCGTGCGGGTAGGGGGAGTGCAGGATCTTGCCGACCAGCATGCCCGGCAGAGAAAAATCAGCCGCATACTTGCCGGCACCAGTCGTCTTGCCGGCCGCATCAATCATGGCGATCGGCTTGCCGATCACAGAAAACTCATTCATCGATTACTTTGCCCCCACCAATTCCTGCTTCACGTTCTTCTGCTCTGCCTGGATCGCCGCGCGTATGGCCTGATACATCTGCAAGTAGCCGGTGCAACGGCACAAATTGCTGCTCAACGCCTCGCGAATTTCATCCTCCGAGGGATCGGGATTGTTGGCCAGCAACCACTTTACGGTCATCATGAAGCCCGGGGTGCAGAAGCCGCACTGCGAGCCGCCGAAATCGCCGTAGGCCTTTTGCAACGCCGCTAAACCGCCGTGATCGGCAACACCTTCGACGGTGGTAATCTCCTGCCCCTCGCAACTGGCCGCCAGCATGGTACAGGAGAGCATCGGCAGACCGTCGACCTGCACCGTGCAGGCTCCGCAAGATGAATCGTCGCAACCCCGCTTGGAACCCGTTAAATCAAGGTCCTCGCGCAGGACATCCAGTAATAGTTTGCTGGGTTCGATTGCCAGTTCGTGCGCGCGCCCGTTAACACGTAATTCGATAAGTTCTTTTTTCATAAGAAAATCGCTTTTGGCCTTTAGCTCTTGGCTCTTGGCATTCAGTCTTTGCTCTTGTTCCATCGTTTCCAGCTCCCGATTGCTAAAAGCTTAAGAGCTAAAAGCTAATGGCCGTCTTTCAATACAGCGGCACCTTTGCATCGATCTGTCGTGCCCAGCGGTCGATGCCACCCGCCAAGGATTGCACCTTTTCGAAACCCTGTTGCCGCAACCAGGCCGTAACATTCATGGAACGAACTCCGTGATGACAAACCACTGCGATGTGGTCCTCCGGGTCAAGCTCCTGGTTGAATCGCGCTGGAATGTCGCCCATGGGAATGTGTCTGCTGCCCGCGATTTTCGCTATCTCGAACTCCCAAGGCTCACGGACGTCAAGTACCACAATGTCAGAGGCATCCTGATCCAATATCGACTTTAGCTCTTCCGGAGTAACTTCATATTCCATGTTTCTACTTCCCTGCCCATTTCGGGCGTCGGCGCTCCATAAACGCGGCGACACCTTCCTGGGCATCGGCGGTGTGCATCAGTTCGTCACAATAAATTTGTTCGGCGCGCGCCAACCCTTTGTCGAAGTGGATTGCGTCCCAGGAATAAAGCGCCTTCTTTGCCGTCCGTATAGCCGCGGAGCTCAGTTGCGACACACGTTGTATACATTCCGACACCAGCGTTTCCGGGTCGTCGGCGACGCCGTTTACCAATCCTGCGGCCAGAGCCTCTCGTCCGGTCAGCGTACGGCCAGTCAGGATCAATTCAGCCGCCAACTTTTGTCCCACAATGGAAGACAAGGCCACACTTGCCACTGGTGGATAGCAGGCCAGCTTAATCTCCGGAAATCCCCACACTGAGTCCGGAGTGGCGTAGACGATGTCGCACACCAGCGCCAACTCTGCACCTCCACCCAGGCAATGCCGGCGAACGCTCGCAATCGTAACCTTCCCGCTGTCCACCACCGACCGAATGACACTATGGAAAGCGGTCAGCATGCTCCGCACTTTATCCGGCGTGTGCGCGGGAATGTCGACTCCGCTGGAGAACGCCCGCTCGGAACCGGCGAACACAATCGCGCTGATTTCCGCCCGCGCTTCGATTTGTTCCAGCGCCGCTCTGAGCTCATCCATCATGGGGACGTCAATGACGTTCAATGGAGGATTGTTCAACACGATGCGCGCCGCCGGAGGTTGCAACTCCACGGTGAGCCGGCCGAAGGTCGTATTGTTAGCGGCGATCATTCGCTGTTTTAGCTTCGCTTACTTCGCGGTAAACTTCGCGGGACGTTTTTCGATGTATGCGGCGAGACCTTCTTTCGCGTCGTCGCTTTCAAACAGCAACTGCTGATTTTCGCGCTCCAGCGCCAGTCCTGCTTCGATGGGAATTTCCCACCCAGTCTGCACCGCGCGTTTAATGCGTCCAACGGCTTTGGCTGCTTTGTTCGGCGGACAAAACTGACGCGCGAACTTCATCACCTGCTCCATGAAGTTCTCGCCTGCGAAAATGTCATTCACCAATCCCATCTGCTTGGCTTCGTCGAACGAGAACGTCTTGCCAGTCACCATCAGCTCGATAGCCTTCGATTTCCCCAAAAGCCGTGACAGGCGCTGGGTTCCACCGGTTCCGGGCAGCACCCCCAGGTTCACTTCCGGCAGGCCGATCTTGCCGCCATCCTTGCGTGCAATACGCATATCAGCCGCCATGGCAATCTCCAGGCCACCTCCCACGCAGTGACCGTTGATGGCAGCAATCACCAACTTGGGCGTGTGCTCCAGGCGCAGCAGGGTTTCGTTGGCGTGCAGGCAAAAATAATACTTAAACGTGGGATCAACTTCGGTCAGCATCTGGATGTTCGCGCCCGCCGAGAAAAACTTCTCGCCAGCTCCGGTCAGGACGATTACGTAGACATGGTTGTCCATTCGCGCCTGGAGAATGGCATCGTCCATCTGGCGGTTCATGTCGTAGCTGTATGTGTTGGCGGGCGGATCGCTGAGTTCGATGACCGCAACGCCCGATTCCGTGCGATACCGGATCAATTCCCGCGTGTCCGATGCGGCCGGTTGGGTACTGCTCCCCATGCTCGAAAATCCTCCCATCCTCTATGACTTCTTGGTCAGGCTACGGCGTGGTGCAGGTTTGGCCTTGGCCCGGCTCGGCGCAGCTGTCCTAGTCGTCTTGGCCGGACTCGCCGGCTTGCCGCCGCGAATTCCGCGCAAGAAGATGTCGCTGATCTCGCGCGCCAGAACCCCGGCATCGGGATCGATGCGGGGGTTGTACCAGGTGTAGAGCCAGTTCATCATGCCGAAAAGGCCCATTACCGCAACGCGCGCACTGACGCCCCCGGGAAAAACTGTGTTGCCACCATCTGCTTTCGAGCCTTCGGACTTCGCTAGCTCCTCCACCAAACCCACACAGATGCGGTAGTATTCACGCTTGATCGCAGCCAATTCCGTGCCGTAACTGTTTTTCAAAGCGTCGTCTTCGTGAGACAAAACTTTCATGGCCTTCTGCTTAGCCACTGAGTATTCAACGTGATTGCGAACGAAAATTCGAATGCGGGTTTCCGGGTCCGTGCTTTCGGCCAGGCGCTCGCGAAGCCGCTCGACGATGATGCTGAAGGTGTGCTGCTGAATGAAATAGAGCAGCTTCTCTTTCGAATCGAAGTAGTAATAAAGACCAGCCAGCGAGATCCCACTTAAGCGCGAGAGGTCACGCATGGAGGCGCCTTCGTAGCCTTTATCGGCGAAGACTTCGGTCGCGTAATCCAGGATCTCGGCCAAGCGGCGGTCGAATCGCGTATCCAGAGTTCGGGTTGTGCCGGAAGCTGACATGGAATTGGAATCGGCTAAAGCGCGACGAGCGGAGCAAACTTCGAACGTTCGTTCTAATTTTATCTGGAAGTCCGCGTCACGGCAAATCGAGCGAACCGGCTTGGAATATCGCGGTTCATCACGCTGCAGGCGGCAGACGCCTTAGGTTTCTGGGCCCAAGGGTCGTGATCGTAACTGAGGCGGAAATGCCTGCGGCCAGGGATTCGGCAACTCTGTGCCAGAGACAAACGTCGCAATTTGCAAGGCTACGTTGACATTAGGCGCGCGAACAGGCAAACTGCTTCATTCTCAGAAGATTGCGCTTTGCAGGCTGCCGACGGGAAAAGAAACTTCGTACAAGAGCCAATTGATGACCGCGCCACAACGCGTTTCATACCGCATGGAGTCCACGCTGGACAGCGTGAACAAGGCCGAAGAAATGGCCGACAAAGCTGCGGCGCGAATTGGTTTTGACGAGGATACGCGGGGTGGAATCTCGATGGCTGTCCGCGAAGCGATGATCAACGCGGTTCTGCATGGAAACGCGTATGATCCAAACAAGTATGTGAACCTTACGTTCGAGCAGAGCGGATCTGAGTTGACGGTTATCATTATCGATCAGGGAAAAGGCTTTGTGCCGGACGAGGTGCCTGATCCTTTGGCGCCGGAAAATCTTCTAAAGCAGTCGGGACGCGGCATATTCTTAATGCGGGCATTCATGGATGAAGTTCGGTTTCGTAAGTTGGACCCCGGCACTGAAATTATTTTGATCAAGCGGCTCCAGAGCAATGAACTGGACCGCCAGGAGGCTTCCACGTGAGCATGAAAGCGAGCACACGGCAGGTAGATGGCGTGACCATAGTCGACTTGAGTGGTCGAATCACTCTCGGCGAAGGTAGTGTGGTGTTGCGCGACAGTATTAAAGACCTGCTGGGCAAAGGACAAAAGAAGATCCTGCTGAACCTGGGCGATGTCAGCTACATCGACAGTTCCGGCATCGGCGAGTTGGTGAGCGCCTTCACCTCAGTTCGCAACCAGGGCGGCGAGTTGAAACTGCTGAACCTGACCAAGAAAGTGCACGACCTTTTGCAGATCACGAAGCTGTACACCGTGTTCGACGTGAAAGACGACGAGGCTGCGGCGATCAGCGCTTTCAGCAAGTAGCGAAGACAGTCGCCTCACGAAAGTTCAACCTTGAATCGCCCTTTTGCGTCTTGCGCGGAAGGGCGTTGATTTTTCCTGCGAGCGTGGCGGCTGTTAGCGTTCGACATTGACAGCTGTTTTAGGGTCACCACACGAGTCAAACCGAAAGAGATTGAAGCCCCAGGCATCGAGTTCGAGGTAAAGTCCGGAAGACAGCATTTCGGCACCGTCGCGCTCGTAAACAGCGTCGGAGAACAAGTCATGCAGCCGCCAAGTCTTTCCGGCTAACTCTTGCCACGGAATTTGAATGCGCGCCTGAACTGCTCTATCGCTGAGGCTTGCGGCGATCAGATAGCGCTCTTCGTTTTTGTTCCAACACCACACCACCAGGTTTTCGAAGCTGGAATTGTCTGGCCAGCCCGTTCGTTCGCAAAGCTGCCAATTTCCTTCACGAAAGACTGGCGAGTTAATGGCCGCCAGGAGCTTGGCGTAGAAAGCTTGAATTCCCGCATCTACTAGCTCCTTCGGGCGTCTGGCTAAGAAGACAGGCAAACGTATTTTCCGCCCCTCGAATTGGCCTTCATGAAACAGGCGGGCGCCAGCGAGGGTCGAGGTCGCAACCGCGGCAGCCTTTTCCTTTGCCCCTGGAAAAGCTGTTGCAGCCCGCGGTTCGTCATGATTCTCCAGAAAGCGCAGCAGCTGCTGCTGGTAAGCTGCGTCAGCGCACAGATGCAGTCGAACCGACTCGGCGCTCTCATGCTCCAACCGATCGTACAGCCGTTTGTCGTAGCAGAAATCAAAACCCTTCTGCTGGAGTTCCCATTCCAGATCCCAATAGGCCTCGGCAATGAAGAGGAAGTCAGGATGGCTGTTCTTGACCGCAGGTATGACATCCTGCCAATACTCGGTCGGCGGAGGCTGCCCGGCACGGCTGCCCCAGGTGCGCTGAAAAACATCATTGAGCAGCAGCATGGCCATGTCGCAGCGCACA
Organism: uncultured Acidobacteriaceae bacterium; assembly: GCA_963769235.1. GTDB lineage: Bacteria > Acidobacteriota > Terriglobia > Terriglobales > Acidobacteriaceae > Bog-257. Next base: position 187,872 of record CAVYKW010000005.1, read on the forward strand.
CCGTCGCACTGGCTCGCGATCTCGGAAACCGTTTCGATTACAGCTTGACGCAATCCGGTTCGAAAAGCATCCAACTGCACGACATCCGGCCACGCTGGAAAATAGGGGTCCCGGCCGCAGGCCAGGAAAGTTCCTTTTACCTCGATGTAGGCGTTAGGAGAGCTTCTGGCATCTTCGGCTGTCCCCTGTATGAAATATTCAGCATGTTCCGCGACCCAGGGATGATCCGGGGCAACGTGGTTGGGTACGAAGTCGAGAAGCAGCTTCATCCCGCGCTGCGCGAGTTCCCGCCGAGCTGTGACGAGTCCAGCCGGGCCACCCAAATGCTCATCCACCACATAGCGCCGTATGCAATAAGGAGATCCAACATTGTCTTCGAAACTGAAGTCAGGAAGCGCTCGCCGAAAGTCTTCCAGCAGCCCTGCATTGCGATTGGCAATGGCGATGCCTGCCGGACTCCTCTCCCAAACGCCCATAAACCACACCGCATCGAAACCATAAGCAGCCAGCGCATCCCAGGTCCCCGCCGGAACAGAGCTCAAGTCCGTCTTACGGTTAGTTTTTCGGCTGATTTCCGCCAGCCAAACCCAGGTATTGATCTCATAGATCGTAGGATATTGGGGCCATGAAGTCATGGTGGATCAACCCTTCTCGCCTGTTATTGCTTGCCGGCAGGCGGTGTGCCCGCGCTCTGGGCTTCGAACTTTGCGTGGGCCCCGAGCGCATCGTGCAGGCGGTGGAAAATCATTTCTTCCCCGATGGCTTCTGTGATGTGATGGCGGTCAAAATCCTCTTTCAGATACACCTGAACCCGAGCGAAAGCCAAAGTGATGCCATCCCGTGACAGATCTTGCTGCAAGCGGAGCACGACGCGTGCCGCCGTGTAGTCGATATTCGTGATCGCCTCCGCGTCAACCACCAGCCAACGTACCGACGAAGGCGGCGCCCCGCACAGGGTCCTGATTTCTTCCGCGAACCTTCCGGCGTTTGCGTAAAAAAGTGGAGCACCGAACCGGTAGAGCACCAATCCTGGCTCAGTCGTCGCGCCAAACTCCGGGGGAATCAATCGCCAGTACGCGCCATTGTCCGATACCAACACACCAGTATGCGGCTGGTAGCTGTGCCTAACCACGCGGAGCAGCGACAAAACCATCGCAAGCACAATTCCCTGCTCAACCCCGACGAACACCACGACCGCAGCCGTCGTCACCGCAAGCGCGAACTCGCCAGGACTCTCGCGGCGTATATTCTCAAGCCCGCGAAGATCGATCAACCGGATAGCGATGATGAAGACGATGGCCCCCAGCACGCAGCGAGGTAAATACTGTAGCGGGCGCGTCAGAAAGAGCAGAGCTAGCGCAACAATTGCAGCGGTCGATATCTGCGCTAACTGGCTGCGCCCGCCGGAGCTTTCCACCATCGCAGTCTGGGTGGGACTGCCGTTGACGACGAAGGTTCCGCTGATCGCCGCAGCAGCATTAGCGGCTGCCAGGCCGACCAGATCAGAATTCTCGTCCAGTGTCTGATGATGCCGGGTGGCATAGAAGCGCGCCGTGGCTGCACTCTGGCCTACGATCATGACGAAGCACGACCCAGCGATTCCAATCAGCATTTGCAGGTCTTTGGTGCTGGTGTGCGGCAGCGATAAATGCGGCAGGCCTCCGGCCACGGGGCCGATAACGGCGATGCCGTGACCCGCGAAGTTCCAGGTTGCACTTGCCGCGACCGCCGCAATGACTGCTATTAAGGGAGCAGGTATTTTGGGAGAGAGATAGCCCAGCAACAAGCACGAGATCACGACCGCCGCGGAGAGGAGCAAAGTCGGCAGATGGAGATGCGGGAGGTTCGGCACCACTTCTGCGAGTTGCCGCAAGGTGCGTTGCGAGTGGACCTCAATGCCAACCATCTCGCCAAATACGGCAATTCCCACCTGGAATCCGACGCCAGTTAGAAATCCCACCAGAACGGTTTGCGAAAGGAAATCGGCGAGGAAACCCAGCTTGAGCACCCGGGCAATCAGCAAGAATGCGGCCGTGATGAGGGCGACAACGCTTGCGAGTTCCACGTAGCGCGGGCTACCCAGCGCGGCCATGCCGGCGAGTCCACCGGAAAGTATTGCGGCAGTAGCGGAATCCGCGGCCACCACCAGGTAACGGGACGATCCGAACGCGGCGAAGGCCACCAGCGGCAGAAGCAAGGTGTAGAAGCCGGTCACAACCGGAGTGCCGGCAATCTTGGTGTAGCCCAACGCCTGGGGAATATTCATGGCGGCCAACTGAAATCCCGCCAGCGCATCCCGGGCCGCTCTGGAGCGATTCCAGGGCCGGATGCTCTGAAACAGCCGCTGCCACCCTTTCCGCTGCGCTACCGTGCTCACTTCTCGCCTCCGGGCTTCTCCGGCGGTGGTGGCCCCTGCCCCAGCGCATTTTCATCCAGGCTCTCTTTGCGTCGGATCTCCTTGATCTCGGCTTTCTCCGCCGCCGTCATCTCCTTCACATGCTGTTTCTCTTCTTTCCAGATTTTTCGGCGCGCAAAGAACGACGCTCCGGCGGCACGCTTCCTGGCGTCTTCCTGCAACGTACGTTCGGCTTCTCGCTCCTGGGCGAGGGTATCCCACACCGCTTTGCGCTCCCCCGCCCTGAGAGCCAGTTGCTCGGCGCGTTCCAATTCCAAGTGCTCAACAAGTTTCAGGTAGGCGGTAACAATGCTGACCAGCGAGCTTGTAGTCCAGGCGAAGGTAAACAGGCCCGAGATCGCAATAATCGGGCTGATGTTTCTCCAGTTCACTCCGAGATCGACGGCCCCATATCCGAGCGTGGTGTAAGCATTCGCGCAGAAGTAGAGCGCGTCTGCCGGCCTGATAATCAGCCCCATACGCATGAGCGCGACTGACCAGGCCGTGATCTCCAGGATGTGGAGAGACAGCATCAGGAAAACCGCCCATCCAAAGAAGAGCGCGGCGCGGCCCAGATGCGGACGACCAGTCCGAAGCCGTATCTCGCCTCGCTTAAATAGCACCAGGATCTTGTGCAGGCCGGCGCCGTGAAACAGCACCAGGACAACCAGGATCACCGAGCCAATGGCGAGCGCTGCGAAGGGCCTGTATTCATTCGGGATTGAGAGCAAGAGCGACGTCGGTCGCAAAAGTGTGTGTCCCCCTGCCAGTTGCTATGCAGAGAATGTAACACTCTCGGCTCAAATCAGAAGCAGCCGCGCTGGAAGCGAGGCTTGCGCCGGAAGATCTGGCTCGCGTCGAAGAAGCCATTCCGGCGTCAAACCTGGTGGGCACACCATACGATCCTACCCGGCGGAAGCAATTTAGATAGCGAAAAATGACGCTGGCCAAGACACTGAAGGAAACTCCCCGATCCGGACAACCAACTCTGGAGGCGGGGAGTTTTACGGGCTCTAGCTATCGCACAACGAAATACGCTAAGGCTATGGCGATGATGTCTTCGGGGATCGCAATCATGATGTCTTTCACCTTCAGACCGTTAACCAGCGAACGGCGAATGTGGTAGCCGCCATAGGTTCCAATGACCGCGCCGATGATACCGACGATAGCGCCCACCAGCGGCGTCGCCGCCCCGGCAGCGTAGATGCAGGCGCCGCAAAGACCTCCCATCACGATTCGCGCAATCAGCGGAACAGGCGTAGTACGTGCCGGCGTCTTCGGAAGAATATCGCCGATCAGTTCGAGAATCGCGAGCAACGTGAAAATCCCCACCGCAGCGGTCGTTCCCATGAAAGCCAGGGGCGTGCCTTGGAGGTTCATCCAGCCGAGGTGTGCAGCCCAACTAACCAACGCGGGAGCAGTGAGTGATCGCAGTCCCGCGACAATTCCGATTACCAGTGCAAGCAGCAGAACATGATTCATGCGAGAAATTTACCGTCCTTTAGCCTCTGAGCCTCAAGGCGAACTCTGGTTTCAGATGCAGACGCTCTGCCTGGGTCGCAACTTTATCTGAGTTCGATATTGGCGGGAAATCAGTTGCTAAAGAATCGAAGAAATCGTGGCTAGTAGAGAAAAGAAGCATTGAGCCGCAAGCTACTTCCCGAAGACGCGAAGCAGCCACGTCTTCGCCGCAACTCAGCACGCGAGCATTTAGCTTATCTCTAGTTCGGTTTGCGGGGCATGATTTGCTCGTCGCGAATGAAGAACTGGGCCGAGCAGCGCTCCGAGCCGCAAATGACCGGCAGTAGTCCGCCGACCTGTTTGCGAGTGACCAGACCAAGCTGTCCACAGGAGGGGCAAGACAGCACCGCCCAGTAAGGATCGTCCTTTTCGCCCATCTCGCCGGCGTTCTCCAGTACGAATATGGTTCCAGGCTCCATCTGTTCGGGGATCCACTCGCTCAAAATACTGAGTTCTCCGATCATGTGCCCTCCTTCAGGACCGTTCAAGAAGCCTTACCGTGGCGCTCCCTATGATGTCGGCTGGAGTCGTTGCGGTTAGCTGCTGCGCGCGCCGGCGGTCGGCGCGGTGAACTGCTCTGCGGCTTACTGGCGACACTGTTCCGGGACCGGGCCCGAAGGCCGGCTTCCTGCACGACCGGGTCAAGAACCCGCTGGATCGTGTCACTCAGGCACACAGATAACATCGGCTGGCGCGCATTTTTCAGCAGATCCACCACGCCTCGAGCTGAATCTTCCAGGTAAATGTGGCGTCCGTCGGTGAGCAGATGGTACTCGGAAGCGGCGGTTACGGTTTGCACCAGCCGCTTACCCAATTCCTTCTGTAGGAAACGAATTACGCGCCGAATTTTTTGCAGGGAGAACCCGCGATCGAGCAGGTCGCAGATTACCGCGACCTCAGCCAGGTCATCAAGCGAGTAAATGCGTTTATGCCCCTGGCGTGCGGGAACCACGATGTGCCGCTCGTCCCACCATTGCAGCTGGCGCGGGCTGATACCGGTCAGCCCCACCACTTCTTTTGATGTGAACGTGCGCTGCATCCTTTTGCCACCCTAAACAATTCCACTCGAAAATGTTTCAAACATCATAGTGCAACAGCGTTCACTGTCAAGCCGGATTATTGATCAAGTCGGCACTTGGCGGGATGAAGATTGGAAGAATTTACCTTGCCGTAATCGGCCACCGGGTGATGCCCACGGCCTGCGTCACTCCTGGTTGTGAGCCTTGCACTTCTCGCCGGGTCATCACCCGCCGGATGATAATGAGTTGACCACAAGGTCAGCTGAAGATTCATCCCCAGCAATCATTGCTTCTGGAGGTTCTCGTGGGACCGTTTCGCTATCACGCTTTCGTTTGTGCACAGCAAAAGCCCGAAGGTGTTCCCTGCTGCGCGGCCGCAGGCTCATTCCATGTTCTCGATGCCCTGCACCGCGAGCTTGGCGCTAAGAACCTGATCGGTGCAGTGCAAGTCTCCAGCACCGGCTGCCTCGGTGTCTGCGACAGTGGACCCATTATGATCGTCTATCCCGAGGGCACCTGGTACACCAAGCTGACACCCAAGGACGTGCCTGAAATCGTTTCCTCGCACTTCGTGTCGGGGAAGAAAGTCGCCCGCCTGGAGCGTACCGATTACGACGCCATGAAAGCGGAGATCCTTGAGCATCGCGAAAAGTACCTTGCGATGCTGAAGGGCAAAGATGCAGCCGGGGTTTTACCGGACGAGATCGTCGACCTGATTCGTGGCTTCATACCCAGCCGCGCCATCCTTACGGCGCTGGAACTCGATCTGTTCACCGCAGTGGGCTCCGGCACCACGTCCGCGCAGATCGCGAAACAGATTCATTGCGATCCGCGAGCCACCGAGATGCTGCTAAACGCACTCGCCGCGCTGAACTTACTGGAGAAGCATCACGACATTTACAGCAATACGCCTCTGACCGCTCGCTTCTTTGTCGAAGGTGTTCCAGACAGCGCGCGCACCGCACAACTGCACACGGTAAACATGTGGAAGCGCTGGTCCAGCCTCACCGAGGCAATGCAGGCAGGAACGAGTGTCGCTCCGCAAATCTCAAATGGCAACACGAAACCGTTCATCGCGGCCATGGATCTCAACGCTCGCGGGCGAGCGCGGGCCATCGCGCAAGCGGTGCAGATCAACGGCGCCAGGCACATGCTTGATCTGGGCGGCGGATCAGGGGCGTACTCCATCGCGTTTGTAAAAGCCGCTCCCGGCCTGCAATCGGAAATCGTCGATATGCCCGAAGTGTTGCCACTCACTGAAGACTATGTGCGTAAAGCGGGGTTGTCAGATCGGATCACGACCCGCCCGGGCGACATGCTGACGGCTACTCTGGAACCCGGCAAGTACGATCTCGTCCTGCTGTCCGCCATCTGCCACATGTTTTCTCCGGAAGAGAATCAACAGTTGTTCCGGCGCGCTTACGCCGCCCTGGCACCGGGCGGCAGGATCGTGATCTCGGACTTCATTCTGGATCCGGATAAAGCCGCTCCCCGCTTTGCTGCGCTGTTTGCGTTGAACATGCTGGTGGCAACGCGTGCGGGGTCCAGCTACAGTGAGCCGGAATACGCAGAGTGGCTGAAGTCGGCAGGGTTCGTGGAGGCAAAGCGTACCCGTATGCCGGGCCCGGCGAGCCTTATGATCGCGACAAAGTAGAAGAGCGGCTCTTGGCCTTTAGCTTTTGGCTCGTCGGGGAACTCTGCACCAACGCGTCGTCGCTAGGGCGGTGCTTCAGCGCCGCGTGCAGCTGCTTTAAATGCGGGCTTCAGCCCCAGGATCGCTCGCTCTATTTAGTTTCCGCCGTATCTTTCAGCGGAGCATCGCCCACCCAGTAACCGGTGCGGGCGGTCACCACAAAGTCGCCATGCCCGGTGACAGCCACACGCAACGCATGTTGACCAGGTGACAATTTCTTTGGGGTGAAACTGATCAGGTACTCATTGAAGAAATGATTGTTCACGTCGGCTAACTCATCTTCTAACGCCTTCTCATCATGGAACGGCAGATACTCACCACCGGACATTTGGGCAACCGTCTTGGGCACATTTTCCTTTGCCGACTTCATCAATCCCGTGATCGCGCCCAGAAGACTCACCGGATGTTCGGTAGGATCGGCAATAGCCTGCCCAATTTTTGACGATTTCGTTTGAGAATACGTGGCGCTATAGATCAGAACGTTGCTGCGCTCGATCTGGCGCATCACTTCCGGGATAGTGGCTTGGCTGCCATCATCATTAGCCCTGCTCACCAGCAGTAAAACCTTGCGGCTTTGCGCGGGTCGAAGGTCGAGCATCTGTACCGAGAACGACACCGCATCGAGGACGGCAGAGCCATAACTGCCGGGCGCGATTTGATTCAAGGCCTTGGTCGCCAAGTCCAGGTTCGCGGTGAAATCCTGCTTCAGCTCGGGCTTGTCGTCGAAGGCCACGATGGCGACTTCGCCGCGACCTTCTCCCACAATGGGGTACAGCAGACTTCCCAGCCGCTTGATCTTATCGAGGGTTTCGCCGGCCGAATGTCCCTTCTGAACCGCGATCACCACCGATGTTGTGAGGCCCAGGGTTTGCTCGTCCAATTGAAGCTTTTGCTGCACTCCGTTGTCGTAGATTGCGAAGTCGCCCGCACTAAGTCCGAAGATAGGCTCACCGGCAAGGTTGGTCACCAGCGTCGGCACCAGCACGACGCTCGTGCCGCCGTGCAAGGTTACATCCTGTGCTTCAGCACCAGTCAGAAGAAAAACGAAGAGAAATAAGGTTAAGGCAATAATTCGACAGACCGCACCATTTCGGCTCACGGAGTTATTAACCCGGCAGAACGGCATAGTTCCACAATATTCTTGAAACGGGACGGGAAAAACCTTCTGATTTCAGAGGTCGAAGAATCAAGCGAAGAAAATCACAACTCTGGGTAAGAAGATGCCCGCCATGCGCTGACCTTCGGCAAAACGGCGGGCACTTCACAAAGACCGAATTACACCCCAATTACGCCCACCAACTCCTTCACGGAGTCGGCGCTCTTTTGCAGAGCAGCTTGCTCTTCCGGCGTTAGCTTGATCTCGATGATCTGCTCGATACCGGTTGAACCCAGCTTACAGGGCACGCCAACAAACAGGCCCTTAATTCCGTACTCGCCTTCGAGATAAGCCGCACAAGGAACAATCTTCTTCTTGTCCTTGAGAATCGCTTCCACCATCTCTGTGACCGCGGCCGACGGAGCATAATAGGCACTGCCGGTTTTGAGATGCTTGACGATCTCGGCGCCGCCGTCGCGGGTACGCTGCACCAGGCGATCGATGGTCGCTTTGTCCATCAGCTCGGTGATGGGAATGCCAGCTACCGTCGAGTACCGCGGCAGCGGAACCATGGTGTCCCCGTGGCCGCCAAGCACGAACGCGGTAACGTTCTCGACCGAGACATCCAGTTCGCGGGCGATGAAGGTGCGGAAGCGCGCTGAATCCAGAATGCCGGCCATACCGATGACTCGATTGCGCGAGAAACCGCTCAGCTTATAAGCCGCTTGAGCCATGGCGTCCAGCGGATTGGAGACGATAATGAGGATGCAGTTGGGCGAATACTGCACCGCCTTGCCCACCACGTCACTCATGATCTTATAGTTGGTGTTAAGCAAGTCATCGCGGCTCATTCCTGGCTTGCGGGGAATGCCGGCCGTGATTACCACAATGTCAGAGTTCGCGGTATCGGCGTAATCGTTCGTTCCCAGGATGTAGGAGTCGCGCTTCTCGATGGGCATAGCTTGCAGCAGATCGAGGCTCTTACCCTGTGGGACACCCTCCACGATATCAATCAAAACCACGTCGGCGTGCTCTTTCGACGCCAGCCAATGGGCCGCAGTAGCGCCCACATTACCCGAACCAACCACTGTCACTTTTCTACGCATGAGTCCTCGCTATAATTGCCCGGATGGGCCATAGAATCGAACCGCAGAAAACCAGGATGAAGCGGGACGACCGATGGCCGTCCCGAAATTCGGAGATCATCTAACCTTACTTGCCGGCCAAAGCCGCTACCGGCGCCATGTTCTGGATCATGTGGGAAGCGAATTCACTGGTCTTTACCTTGCTCGCTCCTTCCAGCATACGCTCGAAGTCATACGTGACCTTCTTCTGCTGGATGGTGTGTTCCAGGGAATCCTCGATCAGCTTTGCCGCCTCGTGCCAGCCCATGAATTCGAACATCATCACCCCCGACAGCATGACCGATCCAGGATTAATAACATCCTTATCCGCATACTTTGGCGCGGTGCCGTGGGTAGCTTCGAAGATGGCATGTTGATCGCCAATGTTGGCGCCGGGAGCGATGCCCAATCCGCCCACCTGCGCCGCGGCCGCATCGGAGATGTAGTCCCCATTCAAGTTGGGAGTGGCCAGCACCGCATACTCATCAGGACGGGTCACGATCTGCTGGAAGATGCTGTCGGCGATCCGGTCATTGATCATCAGCTTCGATTTCCACGCGCCCTGGCCATGGGTGGCATAAATGCTGTCGATCACGCCCTTCACTTCTTTGTACAGGGTCTCGCGGAATTCGGGTGGCGCAAACTCCAAACCCGGTTCCACCATTTTGGCATTCTCTTCCACCGATAAGGTGGGGTTGCGATCCAGGTTGTCGACGATCCAGCTCTCGCGCTCGGTAATGACGTCATGCCGGAACTCCTGGGTCGCCAACTCATAGCCCCACTCGCGAAACGCGCCTTCGGTGAACTTCTGAATGTTGCCCTTGTGGACAATTGTCACGGATTTGCGGCCATTTTCCAGCGCGTATTTGATCGCCATGCGTACCAGGCGCTTGGTCCCAGTAATCGATATAGGCTTAATCCCGATGCCGGAATCCTCGCGCACCCGTTTGTTGGTGCCGGCGAGCATCTTGTTGTTGATGAAATCGATCAGTTCTTTCGCTTGCGCCGTTCCCTGCTTCCACTCGATGCCGGCGTAAACGTCTTCCGTGTTCTCGCGGAAGATGACCATGTTCATACGATGAGGATTCTTAACCGGAGAAGGGATGCCCTGGTAGTACTTCACCGGGCGTACGCAAGCATACAGATCCAGGATCTGCCGCAACGCCACGTTGAGTGAGCGAATTCCGCCCCCCACGGGTGTAGTCAACGGTCCTTTGATGCCGACACGTAATTCGCGGAAGGCCGCAACCGTGTCATCCGGCAGCCAGGTTTTAAAACGATCCATGGCCTTTTCGCCGGCGAACACTTCGTACCAGGCCACACGGCGTTTTCCGTTGTAGGCAATCTCAACTGCCGCGTCAAACACTCGCACAGACGCCTTCCAGATGTCGCGCCCGGTGCCGTCGCCTTCGATGAAGGGAATGATGGGATTGTCAGGGATGACAAGCTTACCGTCGTAGGTAATCTTGCTGCCGGAAGAGGGTAAAGGAATTCCGTTGTAAGAAGCCGCCACAAAGCACCTCAAAAGAAGTAGAAACCTGGGCTGAAGTCAGCCGTGCTTCGGGAGTTAGAAAGCGTCAGCAGAACCGGCTACATGCCGGAAACCTGAAGAGTATGATGACAGCGACCTGCGCCCCACTCACAGCAGACCCGCAGAAGCGGGCCGCGTCCGGACCGGAAACGCCAACCGTCTTATCCCGAACCTCATTAACGTTATCACCATGGGATGTGAGGTTCAATGAAAACCCCCGTTTATGCGTCACACCTGTGTGTGATTGAGCTTCTAGCCAATGCGCCGCAGGTAGATCGCGCGATTCTGGCGCAGCATTTGGATCAATTGGGTGTCGGGATCGAAGTTGGCTCCCACGTCCAGTGCACGCCACAACAGCTTCTGCACAGCACGGCGAGGATGCTCCGCCACCGGCAGCCATTTGCGCGTGCGTCCGGTGACCAACCGGACCAGGTGCTCCACGGTGCGAAGAAATCGGGCCGCGTCCACCAGGCTCTCGTACTCCTCCTGGTCGAGCAGTTTGTGGTCGTGCAATAAGTACAGACGCTCACGCAAACTTCCCGCCAGCCAAAGTTGATGGCGCGCCTGCAAGGATCCGGCAAGATAGTCGATATCGTAGGTTCCACCCGGACCGGTCTTCAGGTTCTGCGCACTCTCACTACGCTCTAAACGGGTGCGAACCTCAGCAAGCTCCCGCATGAAATCCGGCCGCTGCGCCATGGCCTGAATCCCCGAATGCACGCCCTCGAACGCCTGGTCCGCGACATCCCCATCGCCCGCGATGAAACGCAGCTTCAGATAGGTTAGGGCCTCCCAGGGCTTGGCTTCATCTTTGAAGTAGGCCGCTAACTGTGTCGGAGTGACGATCAACTCACCTTCGCGACCGTGTGGACGCAGCCGCGGATCCACCGGGAACACAGTTCCATCCCGCGTGTATGCGGTCAGCACTTCCATCAGTCGCTCGGCGGCGCGGCGCATTTTGTCCTGGCTGCAATCGTTGGCTCCGACGAACAGGACGTCGGCGTCGGACAGCAAATCGAACTCGCGCGAGCCGAGCCGTCCCAATCCCATGACGGCGAGCCCCGCTGGAGCTCCGGCGAGTGCCAGAGCCACTTGAATCGCGGCGTCGGCAGCTGCCGTATTCTCCTCGAAGGATTCCAGAACATCGCGCGACTGACCCAGGTCCTGCGCGCCCGCCAGGAAAACGCGGCGTCGATAATGCCGCCGCAAGATTGACATCGCTTCCGAGCGGTCGACGCTCTCGTGTTTCAAATAGGCAAACACGGGATCATCGAGTGCGGCCACGCGTGTCGCGCCGGCAAGTAGTACCTCGTCATTGCCCGCCGACGGACCGCGTCCGATGTCCTGCAGCAAGCTCACCTCTCCCGGATGACGCACCAGGATGTCGGTAAGAAACTCGCTGAGTTCGAAGATCATCAGCGCCCGTTCTACCGCCTGAGGTGAGCGCAAAACCGCACCGTAACGCTCCGAGGTTGTCCCTGCCGAACTGAGAAAGCGGTCAAGATTACGCCGCGCGTGTTGCGACAGATCCGCACGTCCTGCAATTTCGCGCAAGGCTGGAGAATCCACCGCCAATCGCTGCATCATTTGGCTGTAGGAGTTCTCGTGCGTGGCCGCAACTTCAGGCCGCAGCTGAAAATCGGGCGCGGCCTGGTCCTGGCTCTGTTCGCGATAGATAACGCGCTGGTAGATCTCCGCTACGGCGGCCATGCGGCGCTTCACATGCGCGAGAAATTCCTCGGGCGTGGGAGCCGCCGTCCCTTCACGAGTCAGGCTGCGAGCGAGCGAGTCGAGTTCCGCCCGCGATTCCGGCAAATGATGCGTCTGCTGCCCCCGCAACAATTGCAAGCGATGCTCCAGGTGACGCAGGAATTCATATGCGTTGGTGAGGTTGTGAAAGTCTTTACCGCTGACGTGCTCTTTATCGTGCAGTTTCTGGAGGGCGAAGAGCGTGCCGCGCGAGCGCAGCCAGGATTCGCTGCCTCCATAGACGCGTTGCAGGCACTGCACCAGAAACTCGATGTCGCGAATGCCGCCGCGATCAACCTTAACGTCGATACCGGTTTGCGCTCCCGGCTTCAGCAGGTTCTTGCGGCGATGGCTACCAATCTTCGCGCGTGTCTCCAGGGCGGTTTTGATGGCCACGAAGTTGAGCTCCGGGCGATAAACGTAAGGCTGCACCGCTCGCGCAAATTCGCGCGCCAGGCCGACGTCGCCGGCTGAGTGTCGAGCCTTGATCATGGCTTGCAGCTCCCAGTCGTGCGCCACCTGCGAGTAATAATGAATGGCGTGCGGCAGCGGCACCGCCGGCTCACCCTCTCCGCCCTGAGGACGCAGGCGCAAGTCGATACGGAACACCGGGCCCTCGCGGGTATGCCGCGACAGCAGTTCGGTGGTCTGTTGTGCCAGCCGCACGAAATATTCTCGGTTGGAGATCGCAGCGCCGGCCGGCTCTTCCCCTCCCTCGTAAAGAAACAGAAGGTCGATGTCGGAACTGTAGTTCAACTCGTTGCCGCCGAGCTTGCCCAGCGAGAGGACGGCGAATCGACAATCCGCAACCCGGCCTGCGGCGTCCAATTGCCGAGCCACGCCGAAACGGTGCTGAAGCTGCGATTCCACTTCCCGCAGGGCTTCCTCGATGAGAACGTCCGCCAGGGCGGAAATCTCGGCCGTAGTCTCCGCCAGGGTTGCGATGGCCAGCACGTCGCGCAGCATGATGCGGACATATTCGCGCCGCTTGAAACGAGCCAACAATGCAGCCGCGTCGGTTTCCAGTGATCGCGACCGCATGCGCGCGAAACCTTCTTGAAACTCTTCTCTCGAATGCGCGCGGTCAAGGCTGCGTTCGCGTACGAGCTGCTGAAAAAGGTCGGGATTCTGAATCAGGGTCTCCCCAATCCAAAAGCTGTTGCCGAACACCACCATGGCGTAGTGCAGCAGGGACGGATGTTTATCCAGGAGTCGCAGCAGCTCCGGGGAGGTCGATTCCACCAGCCGCTCGAATTGATTGAGTGCCGCGTCAGGATTAGGCGAGGTCAGTAGAAGAGCGGCGAGAGATTGGCGAACGGCTGGAGACGCGCGTTCACTGATGGCGGCGAGCTTGCGCATTGCACCATCGGGATCGCGAAAAGCCGGACTCATCCCAAACCCAGCGGAGGCGTGTTGGCGCACGTCCGTCATGTCTCTGGGATTTTATAGGTTTCGCCACGGCACGTTTCTGCAAGGGAGAGAAGCGAGGGATGCGGATCGGCTACGAGGCTTCAACAGGCTCAGGAATCAAAAAAACGAGGCACCCATTTCGAGTGCCCCCGCATAGACTGTTTCACCTTTGGCTGTGGGCGCTGTGCGACCAAGCTTTCAGGTTAGGCGCGTAGCTTGCGACGAATGGCCGCTCCCAGCCCCAGTACGCCCGTTCCCAGCAGGATGAAGCTGCTCGGCTCAGGGGTGGTGCCGGTCGTTCCCGGAGATACCGAAACGTTGTCCAGCGCGATGAACGCAGGATCGTCCCGGAAGGCGAACGAAATGGTGTCGGTACCAGTTCCAGTCGTCGAGTACGAATACTGCGTCCAAGCCCCGCCCGTGTTCGGGTCGGACAGGCTCAGAAGCTGGGTACCGTTCCATGATGCACTGAAGTCGCTGGGATCGTCGCCAACCGCGTTCAGCCAGAAGCTGAACGTGTAGTGGGCGCCCACTGTATCTGAGAAGGTTTGGCTAAGTGTTCCATCGCTACCCACCGGCCCCATGACGGCATAAAAACTGCCTTCCTGAGCCCCTGTGTAGACATAGAACGCACCGGTAACTACTTCTGTATCTTCGAAATTGCCGCCTGTAGTCCAGCCGGTAAAGTCGCCGGTTTCGAACCCGCCATTGGTGAGGAGATTTGTAGCAAAGGCTTTCGGCGCCCCAACGCTAACGACAACTGCCAGAGCGACGACAAGCACCAGGATCTTTGGTCGCATACTGCCTCCGGAGTTAAGTCTCGAGCCCAATTCTGCACTAATTGATGAGCAATTTCAGAGCCACTCCTGAACACGCTGGCTCAAACACTTAGCGGTGACAATGTCAGCAGAGTGCAATAAGTTGCAACGGATGGACAGGCCGCTACTACTATAACCGTGGTTCAGCCTGCTATCCCGGTTCCACCGTGTCCCACCCCAAAACCGGGCACTTGCTATCATCGCTCCCAGCCGCTTGTCCCAGGCGGTAAGGGTACGATTCGGGGGGATATTGACCTGGCTGAACGACTATTTCGGCTTTGACCGTAACCAAACCACGCTCTCCCGCGAGTTGGTGGCCGGGCTCACCACCTTCAGCACGATGTCCTACATTGTGGTAGTTAATCCCGGAATTCTGGCCGCTGCCGGCATTCCGGAAGGACCGTCCTTTGTGGCGACGGTGCTGGTTGCCGCCATTGGCTGTTACCTGATGGCCTTCTACGCCAATCGGCCTTTTGCTATCGCGCCCTACATGGGCGAAAACGCCTTTATTGCCTTCACGGTCTGCAAGTTGCTGGGTTTTCGCTGGCAGGCCGCGCTCGCCGCCGTATTCGTCGCCGGCGTCCTATTTGTGCTGATGACTCTGCTGCATGTGCGCCGATGGGTAGTGGAAGGCGTACCGGTTTCTCTTCGTTACAGTTTCGCCGTCGGCATGGGATTGTTTCTCACCTTCATCGGCCTGAACCAGACCGGACTGGTCAGGCTGGGTGTACCTGGCGCTCCGGTGCAAGCCGGCCATCTGACCTCGCCCCCGGTACTGGTGGCTATGTTTGGAATTTTGTTGCTCGCCACTCTTATCATTCGCAAGGTTCCCGGAGCCATCCTGCTCGCCATCCTGGTGACTGCGGTGCTTGCTTTTCTGGCGAAGGTGGCGAGTCCTCCTCACCAGCTCGTCAGCTTGCCTCCCAGCGTCGCCCCCATCGTGTGGCAACTTGACTTTCGCGGCGCCCTGACCTGGAAGGCGTTTCCGGTCGTCCTCACCATCTTCATAATGGCGTTCGTTGACACCATGGGTACCCTTATCGGGCTGTCCGCCCGCGCAGGCTTCCTCGACGGGGAGGGTCGCCTGCCGCAGATCGAGCGGCCCATGCTGGTGGATGCCATCACCACCTGCCTCGCTCCTGCCCTGGGCACGACGACCTCGGGAGCGTATCTGGAGTCCGCCACAGGCATCGAAGCCGGCGGCCGAACCGGATTCACGGTTCTGGTTACGGGCACATGCTTTTTGGCGACGCTCTTCTTTTCGCCGCTGGTGGCCGCAATACCACCCCAAGCTCAGGGATCGGCGTTGATCCTGGTAGGGCTTTTTATGCTGGCGCCAATCACCCGCATCGACTTCACCGATTACACGGAATCCATCCCGGCATTCGCCGTGGTCTCACTGATGGCCTTCACCTTCAATATCGCAATCGGCATCTGCGCCGGTTTCGTGCTCTACCCCATCGGCAAACTGGTTGGCGGCAAGGCCTCGCAGTTGAAGCCCGGCCTGTGGGTCCTCACCGCTTTGTCGCTGTTGTTCTTCATCTTTTATCCCTACTCGTAATCGGTAATTCGACACATCCCCCCGCTGCGAGCATCCGAAACTGCATCTATCTCTGAGAGTCGCCATAATCCTGCTTCTCCTGGAGATTGCTGAAGATGAGTTCGACGTGCGGCGCCGCGTGGGTGCGCCATCTCACTGGGTTGTTTTGTCTATTTCCTCTGCTGCTGGCTCCGGCAATGGCACAGGCCGGCCCCTCAGCTGCCCTGCCTAATGAACCGGAAAAGCAGCACTCGTTGCAACATTACATTCGCGTGGTTCCGCGCACTCCAGAGGACTACCACCCCATCACGGCTGATGGCAGGTTGGAATGGTTTACCCGTTCCACTATCGGACCCCGAAGTCTACTGGCAGGCGTGTTCTCGGCGGGATTTGGAACGGCGACGAATAGTCCCCACGAATACGGCACTCACTGGGATGGATTCGGTCAGCGCTACGGCATGCGCCTGACCGGCATCTCCACAGGCAATGCGATCGAAGCTAGCCTGGGAGCGGTGTGGGGCGAAGATCCGCGTTACTTTCATACCGTGCATCAACCCTTCGGCGCGCGTGTGAAAAATATTGTCGATATGACGTTTCGCGCTTATCACCCCGACGGAGAACGCCATATCGCCTACGCGCGCTTTGTGGCTGAGTTCGGCAACAACTTCCTCTCCAACACCTGGCGAGTGCAAAGCGAAGCCGACACCCAGCACGCCCTGATCCGCACCGCTGAGGGCTTCGGAGGCCGCGCGCTGTCCAACACGATCAGCGAGTTTGTTCCCGAGTTATGGAGAAAAGTCCACCACCGTCCGGACCCTTATCCCGTCGATGTCCATAATCCGTAAATTTCTGAGCGGGCGCCATAAAGTGCGGGCATGGAGACTATGATGTTTGGCACCCTGATCATTCTTGAGGAGGAGTGCTTTGCCCCATTCCGTTGTCATCGAAGATCTGTTGAAGCAAGTCGAAATTCCAACCGATGGAACGCTGAGTCGCACTCTTCATCGCGATGATCACGTGAAGATCGTGCTCTTCGGCTTCGCCGGTGGACAAGAGCTTTCCCAGCATACGGCGGCAGTACCGGCCATCCTTGAGATCGTTCAGGGCGAGGCGCGTGTGACTTTGGACAATGCAGTGAGAGAGTTGTCGGCCGGAGCCTGGGTTTTCATGGACGCCCAGCTACCCCACGCCATCTATGCCAAGACTCCCTTGATTATGCTTTTGACCATGTTGACGGGAGCCGGCCAGCAATAGCCGCCCTCAGGCAGCGCTCTCCACCACGGCGTTTTTCTGACCTAGCCGCACCACAAACACTGTTCCGCTTTTTCCCCGGGTAATGACACTGCGATAGCGGATGCTGCCACCGTGGTTCTCGATAATCTGGCGGCTGATCCAAAGCCCCAGTCCGGTCCCCACATCCTTCTTCGTAGTGAAGAAAGGTTCAAAGATCTGGCCGCGAAGCTTGGCGGATATGCCAGCTCCCTGATCGGCAATGGTTACCTGCACCGCAGAGCCAATACCTTTGACGCGGATTCGAATTCGCGAATTGCTGGCCGACGCGTCGATCGCATTGCCAACTAGATTCGAGAACACCTGTGTCAACTCACCGGGAACGCCGTGCGCCTTGACGTCAGGTTCTCCTTCGAGCGTCGCCGTGATGCCGCGGGAATTCAACTTGCCTTGAAAAAGGTCTAAAACCCGGCGCAGAATTTCTGACATATCGAGCCGTACCGGAGAACTGGTTTCGCGATAAAAACCCAGAGTCTGCCGAGTGATATGGCCCACGCGCTGCAACTCGCGATCAGCCATATCCAGCAGCAACGTGCGAGACTTCGCCGACTCTTCCAGGCGCGCCAGGTAAAGCAAATTGACCGCAGCTTCCAGAGGGTTGTTGATCTCGTGCGCGATGGTAGCCGCCAACCGGCCGGCGGCGGCCAGCTTTTCACTCCGGCGCAGCATCTCTTCAGTCCGCTTGCGACTGGTGATATCCATGCACATGCCGACCATGCGAGTGGCCTCGCCCTTTCCGTCGTATTCCGTTGCTCCCCGAGCTGCGGTCCAGTAAGAAGTGCCATCGGGTCGCAAGGTCCGGTATTCAACGTCGTATTCCGTGTGGTTTGACAGGGCAGCCGTGACCGCGGATTGAACCCGCTCGCGATCCTCGGGGTGCACGGTGGTGACCCACTGTTCCGCGGTGCCCGCAAAGCTTCCCCTCGGCAAGCCGTGCATCTCTTCTACTTCTTCTGACCAACGCACGGTTCCACTCGGGATGTCCCACTCCCAATCCCCCACGTTGGCGGCGGTTTGCGCGACGAAGCGGCGTCGCAGCCGGTCCATGTCGAGCAACTTCTCATTGGCAACCCGGAGGTTCTCGTTTGCCGTCGCTAGTTCCGCAGCGCGTTCTTCGGAAACGCGAATGCTGGCGATATTGCCCAGCACACCCGGTATGGCCAGAGGAAGAGCGACAGCCGTGAAGACCGAAGCGACCGCGGTAATCACTTTGACGTAGGCCGAAGCCCAATACACTGGGTGCCATAAAGTGATGGCCTCCATGAAGTGAGTGCCACCACAGGCGATGATGAACGTCCCGAATGCCAGAAACATCCAGTGAAACGGAATCCCGCCTTTGCTGGCCCGCACCAGGTAAACCAGTGTCAGCGAGATCACGACGTAGGATGTGCCGATCAGCAAGTCGGAGATCAGGTTCACCGAAATCAATGTGGGATTGCCCAAGTAACAAAAAACGTGAGGCATGAATTGCACATTCGCGAGGTTACGTCCCAGCATTGGCCAGATCACAGCGCTCGCCGCCAGCAGCGTCAGGCCGATAGCAAAGTACTTCACTTGCATCGCTCGCTGACCTGCGAGGACTTCTTGGTCACCGTTTGACCAACCCATATCTTCTGATGTGGACATGAAGAGCCTGCTCCGTGTATAAGTCTGCTGCAGAAGCGTACGCCTGCAAGTGGCAACAGCTTCGGTACGCCAGTGGTAATCGCTGCCTAACGAAAGCCTCACTATCCGCCCCACGCGGACAAAGGCCGAGGTGATTGGTTGATTAGTAGCTGCGGTAAAGGCGTAAGTCAAGCTAGAGGCGGTGCCCCCGCCTGTCTGAACTCCCAAAGGTCACAACAGAGTGTGACAAGAGTCACTCGCTTCGGAGAGGCTTTCGTCCTAACGTTTGGGAGGAGACCGCACTACCCGGTCATCGATTTAAGTCCTGCGATTTCTGACGTCCCGGCTGGCTGAACCGAACCATGCCGTCCAAGCCGCTGGCAGCAGTACGCGGGGAGGTGCCGTGAATACCTTTCCCATTCTTTTGGGAACGCTCTGTGTGTTTGCGCTGGCTTATCGCTTTTACAGCGCTTTTCTCGCCGCCAAAGTGCTCGCACTCGACGACGCGCGGGTTACTCCTTCGCACATTTATGAGGACGGTCACAACTATGTGCCGTCTCCGAAGTGGGTGCTGTTCGGGCATCACTTCGCAGCCATCGCCGGGGCTGGACCGCTGGTTGGTCCAACCTTGGCAGCGCAGTTCGGATTCGCGCCCGGCTTTTTGTGGATTCTGGTGGGCGCGGTCTTTGCGGGCTGCGTTCACGACTTCACCGTGCTGGTGGCGTCCGTTCGTCACAAAGGCCGCTCATTGGCTGATGTAGCGCGCACCGAGGTCGGCCCCTACGCCGGGCTGGTCACGATGATCGCTTTGCTCTTCATCCTGCTGGTCACGTTAGGCGGACTGGGCATCGTGGTAGTGAACGCTCTGGCCAACAGCCCGTGGGGTGTCTTCACCATCGCCATGACCGTACCTATCGCCATCGCGATGGGCTTGTACATGTTCAAGAGTTCGCCCGGGCAGATCCGGATAGCCGGTCCCAGTGTGATTGGCGTGATCCTGCTGATCGCTGCGGTCGTCGGAGGACGCTGGTTTGCCGACTCTTCGTACGCGCACCTGCTGGTCTTTAACGGCCACCAGATCACGTACCTGATGGCAGCTTACGGCTTTATTGCTTCCGTCCTGCCGGTCTGGTTCCTGCTGGAACCACGTGACTATCTTTCCACTTACATGAAGCTGGGGACGATTGTCCTGCTGATCCTCGGCGTCTTCATCGTTCATCCCAACATTAAATTTCCCGCGGTGACGGAGTTCATTCACGGCGGCGGCCCCATCATCTCCGGCAAGCTGTTTCCCTTCCTGTTTGTGACGATCGCGTGTGGGGCCATCTCCGGCTTCCATGCGCTGATCTCCTCCGGCACGACGCCGAAGATGCTATGGAAGGAAACGGACGCGCGCTTCATCGGCTACGGTGCCATGATGTGCGAAGGCATCGTTGCCGTGCTGGCGCTGATCGCGGCCTGCTCGATGTATCCCGGCGACTACTTCGCCATTAACGCAGCCCCCGCGGTTTTTGCCAAGCTGGGACTGCATACCGTGAACCTTGACATGTTCTCCGCCGAGGTTGGCGAGAAGCTGGCTGGCCGTACCGGCGGCGCCGTCTCTCTCGCGGTCGGCATGGCACAGATTTTCCGCGGACTGCCCGGCATGAAGACGCTGACCAGCTACTGGTATCACTACGCCATCATGTTCGAGGCGCTGTTCATCCTGACGACGGTCGATACCGGCACGCGCGTGGCCCGCTACGTCCTGCATGAACTGCTGGGCAAGATTCACAAGCCCTTCAGCAATACGGCATGGCTTCCCGGCAATCTGGTGACCTCGCTGGTGGTGGTCATGAGCTGGGGATACCTGATTTATACCGGCTCCATTTCAACCCTATGGCCGCTGTTCGGCACCGGCAATCAGTTGCTGGCGACGATCGCCCTCGCGGTGGTGACTACGTTCCTGGTCAACATGGGCAAGGTGAAATACGCCCTGCTCACGGCGATTCCCATGTGCTTCGTCGGCGTCACCACGCTAACGGCGGGAGTGCTGTCCATCAAGAACATCTATCTCCCGCTGGCGGCAAAACCCGGTAAGGCCTTCCAGGGATATCTAGACTCGGCCCTGATGGTGATCTTCGTAACCGGAGTGGTTTTAGTCCTGATCGAGTCTGCACGACGCGTCTGGAAGACGCTACACGGCGCACCGCTTCCGAAGGAATCGTTCGGCGTGCCGGAGAACCAGGGAGCAGTAAAGCTGACCTACTCTTGAGTTCAGCTCATCGGCTCGCAGAAAAAAGATTGACGGACAGCTGCACGCCCAGCGACTGACCGGATTTGAGTGTCTCTCTATGGCCTCAGCAATGGGCAAAGTGCGGCCTGACGCAACTTCGACCGAGGGCCGCACTCCATTGCTTTCTATTTGCAGTACAACCAGCAGACCGGATGGCAATCCTACCCTTCATAACCTGATCGTCAACACCACTGCTGGCCGCCAATTCGTAGAACGAAAATACTTGACGAAAGGCCTGCCCCCACCCGGCAGACATCGGTGATAACTCCATGAGCACTACTAGCGCTCCTCCCCCAGCCGCGTCCAAGGCGCCGGCAAAAGCTGGACCGCCCGCAGCAAATCCTATCGCATCAGCTGTGATCGTCATCATTGCGGCAATCGCTGCCATCATCATCCTCAAGATCCCAACGCTCTCTGCGCCTTGGTTGCAGGGCTACGATCCCCTCGGCCACTGGTGGCTTTCGACATTAATCGCCGCTTTGCCCGTAGTCGTGCTTTTGGGCAGCCTCGCCCTCGGTCACGTGAAGGCGCACTATGCCGCCCTCGCCGGACTCGCCACCGCATTGCTGGTCGCCGTCCTCGGCTTCCACATGCCGGCTCGACTGGCTGGCGCCACCGCCGTTTACGGCGCCGGTTACGGACTGTTCCCTATCGGCTGGATCGTGCTGAACGTCATCTTCATGTACCAGCTCACGGTGGAAAGCGGTCGCTTCAATGTGTTGCAGCACAGCATGACCGGCATCACCCAGGACCGTCGCCTGCAACTGCTGCTCATCGCTTTCTGCTTTGGTGCGTTCTTTGAAGGCGCTGCCGGCTTCGGCACTCCCGTTGCCGTGACCGCTGCGATTCTGATTGGCCTGGGCTTCCGTCCGTTGCAAGCCTCCGGATTGTCGCTGATCGCCAACACCGCGCCCGTCGCCTTCGGCGCACTCGGCACGCCTATCATCGCTTTGGCAAAGGTGACCGGCTTCAGCGAAATCACCCTGGGCGCGATGGCCGGACGCATCCTGACGCCGTTCTGCATCCTGGTTCCCTTCTGGCTGATCGTCGCGTTCGTCGGCTGGAGCGGCATGTTGGAGATCTGGCCGGCCATCCTGGTTGCCGGTGTCTCTTTCGCGATCCCGCAGTATTACATCTCTAACTATCACGGTCCCTGGCTGGCCAACATCGGCGCCTCCGTCATCTCGATGATCTGCCTGGTTGGCTTCCTGTTCATCTGGCATCCCAAGACAGTCTGGACCTTTGAAGGCGAAGCCACGAAGACGGAACATCGCGCCGATCACGGGTTCAGCCGCGGCGAAGTCACTCGCGCCTGGGTTCCCTGGATCATCCTGAGTTTAATCGTTTTCCTATGGGGCACACAGACCGGCAAGAAATTCATGAACACGCCGGAAAAAACCTTCACCTCGATGGCCACCTGGCACACACCGCCGAGCAAAATCACCAATCCGCAGTTCCCCATCACGCGGACTCAATAATCTGGTGCTGCGCGTTCCTCCCGTGGTCACCAAGCCTACAAAAGAGCCAGCCGTCTTTGGGCTCAACTGGGTCAGCGCCACCGGTTCCGGCATCCTGCTGGCTGCCATCATCTCCGGCTTGCTGATGGGACTGAGTGTCCCGAAAATCTTTTCCATCTATGGCCGAACCATCGTGAAGGTGCGCTTCTCGCTGCTCACCATCGCGGCCATGCTTGCGATAGGCATGTTGACTCGCTACTCCGGACTGGATGCCACCATGGGCCTGGCCTTCGCCCGAACCGGCCATTTGTATCCCTTCTTCGGCACGCTGCTGGGCTGGCTGGGCGTGGCGCTGACCGGATCGGACACCTCCTCGAACGTGCTCTTCGGCAGCCTGCAGAAGATAACGGCGCAACAGGTCAACGTTTCGCCGATCCTGATGGCGGCGGCCAACAGCGCCGGCGGCGTAATGGGCAAGATGATCGACGCCCAGAGCATCGTCGTCGCCAGCACGGCTACCCAGTGGTACGGGCACGAGGGAGACATTCTGCGCTACGTCTTCTGGCACAGCCTGGCGCTGGCGGCGTTGGTGGGTGTGTTCATTTTCCTGATGGCCTACGTCGCTGCCGTTCACGCACATCGTGGTGCACTAAAGGAAGCTGACGTCGGTGACTAACAATCCGACCTCGTCGACGATACGGTAGCGCGGCGCTTCAGCGCCGCGTTACCGGCTGAACTGAAAATGGGAACCGGGCTTTAGCCCGGCGGCACGTCTCGGCGAGGTAGAAAGAAAAATTTCATGAACTCCATCTTCGACACATTCAAGCTTCGCGCTGAAGCCGTCAGCGCCGAAGTCCATCGCTTCCCGCACAAAGCCGAAGCCCTCGACTTCATCCTGCAATATCTCAAGGACGCCGGCGTCGCCGACACACCGCAGTCCTACGCTGTATGGGCCGACTGCGCCTTTCTCGAAGGCGTCGACAAAGCACAAAATCGCGCAGGAGGTTCCCGGGCTCAGCTTCGAAGTCACGCGCGAAACCGCCGAGCGGCCAAGGTGGGCATCAGCCAGATGGAGTGGGCCATGGCCAACACCGGCACTCTGGTCCAGGACGCCGCCGCAGTCGAGCGCCGCCTGGTCTCGACGCTGCCCAACATCCACATCGCGCTGGTGCAAACGGACCGGATTCTGCCTGACCTGCCGGCGGTCTTGCCAACATCCGGCCGGAGCAGACCAATTACATCTCCTTCATCACCGGCCCCAGCCGAACCGCCGACATCGAACGCGTGCTGACCATCGGCGTGCACGGCCCGGAAAAACTGATCATCGTCTTCGTGGACGAAGCCGCAGGGGTGAACTGATGCGCAAAGAATTTCGCGACTCCATCAACACGGCCCTGCACAACCCCAACCTCACCGGTGCGCTGGGACGGTTTTCCGAGGCCTACCGCATCAGCCGCGAGAAGGCTTACGAAGGCATCGACTTCGAAGCCGTGCGGCGCAGATCGCCGAGCGCAAGGGCTATGCCGCTTCGCATCTCGACGAACTGGCCGAACCATTCAGCGCAGCAAGCCGAAGCCCGCGGCGCTAAAGTTTTTCGCACCGACGATCCCGCCAAGGTCCGCGAGTACATCCTCAAGCTCGCGCAGCAGAACGGCGTGAAGTCGGTAGTGAAGTCGAAGTCGATGGCGTCGGAGGAAATCCACCTCAACCCGTATCTGGAGAAAGCCGGCATCGAGGTTCGCGAAACCGATCTTGGCGAATGGATCATCCAACTCGCCGGCCAGACGCCGTCGCACATGGTGATGCCGGCCATCCACATGACGAAGGAGGAAGTCGCCGAGGTCTTCAGCGAGGAAGTGGAAGCAGGCCAGACGCCCGACATCCCGAAACTGGTGAAGTTCGCGCGCGGCAAGCTGCGCACCAAGTTTCTCGACCGCCGAGATGGGCATCACCGGCGCGAACATCGCTGTCGCCGAAACCGGCAGCCTGGTCATCATCACCAACGAAGGCAACGCGCGCCTGGTCACCACGCTGCCCAAAATTCACGTGGCCATCGTCGGCATCGAGAAGCTGATGGCCGAGTTCGCCGACGTAGTTCCGGTGCTCACCGCGCTGCCGCGCAGCGCCACGGCGCAGCTGCTGACCAGCTACGTCTCCATCATCAGCGGCCCGGTGCCCAATACCGACGGCACGCCCAAGGAGCTGCACATCATCCTGATGGACAATCACCGCACCGAAATGTCGCACGATCCGAAGTTCAAGCAGGCGCTGCAATGCATCCGCTGCGCGTCTTGCCTGAATGTGTGTCCCGGTGTTTCGCCTGGTCGGCGGCCACGTCTTCGGCAAGGTCTACACCGGCGGCATCGGCACCATCCTTACTGCGTGGTTCGACGCGCTGAAGTCCTCGAACGAGATCCAGAGCCTGTGCATTCAGTGCGGCAATTGCACCCAGGTCTGCCCCGGAAAAATCGATATTCCCGGCCTCATCCTTGAATTGCGACGCCGTCTCGCCGTCGAAGGCGGGCAGACGCTGGCGCAGAAGGCCATCTTCTCGGTGGTAAACAATCGCCGCCTGTTCCACTCCATGCTGCGCACTGCGTCGGTAGCTCAGAAGCCATTGCAGAAGGACGGCTTCATTCGCCACCTGCCGTTCTTCCTCTCTGACATGACGTCGTTCCGCAGCCTGCCGGCCATTGCCGACGTGCCCTTCCGCGACAAATTCAAGCAGGTCGAACAGCCGAAACAAAAACAGAAGGCCGCGTTCTACTCCGGCTGCCTCATCGACTTCGCGTACCCAGAGATGGGCGAGGCCGTGGTAAAGATTCTGAACAAGGCCGGCCTTGAGGTCCTCTTCCCCGAGGGACAGACTTGCTGCGGCGCACCCGCTCGCTTCAGCGGCGCTTATGAAGTCGCAGCCAAGAACGCTGCCGACAATATCGACGCTCTGCTGGAGCAGGACGTCGACTACGTTATTTCCGCTTGTCCAACCTGCACCGTCGCCTTGAAGCATGACTTCATCGCCACCTTCGAAAGCTTGGGCCGGAGCGATGCCCTACCCCGGGCGCGCGAGCTGTCGGCAAAGGTTGTTGACTTCTCCACGCTGGTGAAGAAGCTGGTAGACGAAGGACGTCTGACCTTCAAGCAAGGCCAGCAACTCGGCAAGGTCACCTATCACGACTCTTGTCACCTGAAGCGAACGCTCGGCGTTTCGCAGCAGCCGCGCGAGCTACTCATCAAAGCCGGATACGAGATCACCGAGATGTACGAGGCGGACACCTGCTGCGGTATGGGAGGCTCCTACTCGCTCAAGCTGCCGCAAATTTCAGCACCCATCCTCGAGCGCAAGCTGAAGAACATCGCTGCCACCCGAGCACCCCTGGTGGTGATGGATTGCCCGGGATGCGTCATGCAGATTCGCGGCGGCATGGACAAAGACGGCGAGGAGATCAAAGTCGAGCACACCGCCCAGCGCCTGGCCGAAGAACTGGAATAGCGGAGCTCTTTGAAAGGGCGCAGCATCAGCTGCGCCGTCACATCCCTCTTTTTTGTCATCCTGAGGCGACTTTAGTCGCCGAGGGATCTGCTGTTTGTCCGTCGAGGAAATACCTTCTTACCTGCGACGGCTCTTCTAAAAAACCCGGCCTTGCGGAAGACCTGCCGTCCCCGTGGGACTCGGCTTTCTACACTCGCCCACCCAGCGCCGAAGCGCCGGGCTATCTTCTTACGTCCCGCGTCCGCGGGACTGGATTATCGCCTTAGGACGATTTCCGCGGCCCATCCCATCTCGACAACTCTTGATCAAGAGGGCTGCTGCGCCGAGCCCTCCGCCAGTTTTTCCCGCGCCAACGGCCGCGCAAACGCATTCCCCGGATTGTGCGTGTTGATGGCCAGCACCTGCTCGTAATACTGGCGCGCATGCGCCTTGTCTCCCAGCTTGTCGTAGGTCTGCCCCAACAAACTCAGCACGAACGGATCTTTCTGATCAGCTTTTTGCAACTCCTTAATCGCGGTACCGTAGTCGCCGGTATAAAACGCCACGTATCCCGCCAGGTAGGGATAAAAGCGAAGCTGATCGGGATTGTTCGCTTTGTCCAGTGCCACCTTGGCCACAGCCAGTTGCTGTTGCGCCTGCTCTTTCTGTCCGCGCCGGGCGGCAATGCGAGCCAGCGCCGCGTTATAACGGAACTCCCACAACTCTTTTTCGGCTGGTGTGATGTTGGGATTGCGCAGCGCCGTCAGCTTGCCCGTTTGGTACCACTGAAACGCGTTGTCCAGATCGCCCGCTTCTAGATAAATGCGCGCGAGTTCGTTTGCGGTCCCTGCTGCCTCCGCATATTTCTGCCATTTGTATTGCAGATCGAAAGCCCGCCGCTCATACTTCGAAGCTTCGTCGGTGTTGCGCTCGAACGCGTACGAGACTGCCATGACTCGCAGCGACTGCACCGTCTGTTCTTCATTGGCCAACTCGATCGCCTTCGACAGATGCTGCCTGGCTTCGGTGTACTTGCCCTGCAAATCCAGCGCAACCCCCGTGAACAGCTGCGCCTGATACAAGTCTGGCGACAGTTGCAACGCCCGTTGATAGAGAGCAATCGCTTCGTCCGGCTTGCCTTCGTTGTTCAGTTTCTCGCCCTGCTTCACCAGCTCCATGGCGTCGTCGGTCTTGGCCGCTTGCGACGCTGCCGCTGCGGGTGGGCTCTGCGCAGCCTGGGCCCGCGTCTCGATCGCCACACTGGGCAAAACAAGTGACATCATCACAATAAAATTCAGAAGAATTCTGGTTGGCTTCATAGCGCCGACATTATTGCATATTGCAGCTTCGCAGTTGTCTAACCGGGGACGAACGTTTAAACTGCGCCTGCTGCTTTCACCACAAAGGAAACTCTTATGAAGCCACCTTCTTCCAGTCAGACGGATTCACGCCGCAAGTTTCTCCAACTAAGTTTGACCGGAGCTGCTGCCGGCATGCTCGCCGGCGGTTTCGAACTCGCCATACCCACACCGGCGCGAGCTCAATCCGTCCACACCCCCGATGCCGCGCTGTCCGAACTGATGGAGGGTAACAAGCGCTTCGTTGCAAATCAGCTAACCTCTTTCCAACACGACCTGGACATCCTGAAGCAACACACGGTTGAGAAGCAGGAGCCCTTCGCCGCGGTGCTGTCGTGCGCCGATTCGCGCGTGCCGGTCGAGCTGGTTTTCGATCAGTCGATTGGCCACGTTTTCGTTACCCGTGTTGCGGGCAACATCATCACGCCGGAAATTATTGGCAGCCTGGAATACGGCGCGGCCGTGCTGGGAACGAAGGTCATCCTGGTCATGGGCCACTCCGGCTGCGGCGCCGTTAAGGCTTCGATTCAGGGCAACGCTGTGCCCGGCCAGATCAGCTCACTGTTTCCACACATCCAGCCGGCCATCGATCAGGCGGGCTCGAACCTGGAAGCCGCGACCAAGGCCAACGCCAAGATCCAGGCGACTCTGCTGAGCGAATCCTCGCCCGTGATTTCCGGCATGGTGAAAGAAGGCAAGGTAAAGGTCGTCGCCGGATATTACGATCTAGGCAGCGGATCGGTAACGCTGGTGTAACCGGCCAACTCCTTCAGCCGTGCCCGAAGCCGGATGACTTCAATTCCAAACATGCTGCCATCCTGAGCGAGCACAGCAAGTCGAAGGACCTCTCTATTTGGAAGGATTACGCTGGTAGAAGGGTCCTTCGGCTTCACGCAAAACAGGCGCGGCTCCGCTCAGGATGACAAGCCATAGTTGTCGAGAGGGTTAGAAAGGGCACAGCTTCAGCTGTGTCGTAACGCCCTCCCCCTTGTCATTACGAGGAGGGCTTCAGCCCGACGAGGGATCTGCCGTTCGTCTGCGGCTACCAAGGTTCGCTGGAGCCCTCACTCCTCACGCAGCGTCTTCATCGGATCTACGCGTGTCACGCGGTACGCCGGCGGAGTACTGCCCAAAATCCCACCGCGGCCCTCACCAGCACGACGGACTGAGAGTCTTCCCGGTTCACCAACTGCACGTTCAAACCAGGCGAAATACATCGTAAGAATAAGAAAACGCACGGCTTGGTGGGATATTTCAAGTACTTTTGTGTTCGGACATGGACGAAGTGTCTACGAATGGGGTGGGCAGAAACGCAAAATTCCCTACGAGAAACTTGAATCTTTCAGCTATAAAGATATATCTTATGCTATATCGTGAGATATATTTTACGAGGAGAAAAGAAGATGAATGTAGACCAAGAAAACTTTGAACGTACCGGACGCCGTCACTGCGGCGAATCCCATCATCACCACGGACGGCACGCCGAATTCGCCGGGCCCCGCGGCTGGTTTGACGACCGCTTCAAAGGCTGGCGTGAGCGCCCCGACCGCGACGAAGCCCGACGTGGTTTTGGCGGACGCGAACGTGGCTTTGGCCGAGGCGGCGAACGTCTGTTCGATGCCGGCGATGTAAGGCTGGTCGTGCTCAAACTCCTAGCCGAGCAGCCGAGCTACGGATATCAGCTGATCAAGACCATGGAGCAGCGACTGGGAGGCGGCTATACGCCGAGTGCCGGCGTGATCTATCCCACTCTGACCATGCTGGAGGAAGAAGGCCTGGCATCGGTGTCGACTTCAGAGAACAAGAAGATCTACACCGTAACGGCTGAGGGCAGCGAATACCTGAAAGCCGACCAGCAGCGCATCGACGAGTTGTTCGCGCGCCTGGATGTGGCTGGACGCGGCTTTCGTCGCGGCCGCTCGCCGGAGATCATGCGAGCCTTCATGAATCTGCGCGGCGCGATTGCGATGCGCCTGCATCGCGAGAACGTGACGCCGGAGCAGATCCAGAAAATTACGGACGCCATCAACGCCGCAGCCAAGGCCATCGACGACATGTAACGTGACTTGGACGAAATGTAACGTGATTTGAAGGGGCGCAGCTTCAGCTGCGCCGCCACCTCACTTGAGTTGTCATCCCGAGGCCGGGTGCCCTGGGCCTCGCGGTTTTCGAGACCCGGGTGAATGAACTCTTGGTCCTTGTCGCGGCACCTCCGCGAGCCAATTCGCGGAGATAGCATACTCTTTGATCTGTCGTTGAACTCTGTCTAGAATTGTCTGACGTGCGGCAAAGCCTTCGCGGAGCCTACCATGCGAACCGTCTTCCCGAGATCTCTGCTTGTTTTGTTGATGCTCACCCTGCCGATCATAAGTGCCTCTTCAGCCTCGCAGCAAGCCCATCCTGACGTACCGCCCGACAACGTGCAGGGTAGCTGGACGATTTATTCGAAGAACGTCAACAACAACCAGACCGTCCAGAAATTCGTCCATATTAATCAGAACGGGCATCAGCTGACGGGGCACTTCAAAGGGCCGAATCAGCAGGGGAAGATCGAAGGCAGGGTAAACGGGCACCACATCGAATTCAGCACCGTCACTCGCAATGTGCTGACGTTTCGCGGAGAGATCGACGGCAACCACATGTCCGGACTCTACGGAATTCACGGACGCCACGCCGAGTGGCGAGCGGTGCGCATCAACTGACCTTCCGGTAGCCTGTCTTTGGACTTTTTCGGCACAGCGCAGCGTCGTCACGATGCCTTGGAAAGTGCGACCTTTATATTGGCCGGAAGACGAAGCGGAATGAAATAATCCGCGGGATACAAATAGTCCTCCCCGGATTCATCGACAACGCGCATCAACCGATGCTTGGAAGCCGACGTGTCGCGGATTACCGGATACAGCTTTCTCCGTTCGAAAGAAGCGATGTATCCGTCATTGCAAACGCAAAGGACAAATGCCTCGTCTTTAGTCTGTTTCCGCGAAGAGACGCTTGATCTTGAATTCTTTTTTGCCGATGCCATGGGCTTCGTACCAAATGATGGAGGCGCTGATTAGGGACTGGCCGATGCTATTCCAACGACTCCGGCTCCAGCGCGATGCCGGTCTCGCCAGCCGCCTTCTTCTCCCAATACTTGCGCACCCAGGCTTCCCAGCTTTTACCGGCAGCGGTGTCACGGCCGCTGAAGGTCAGCGCAGCAATATTGGAATAAGCGATAGAAATCTTCTGAGTGTTGTCCTGGGGAATCAGCCTCACGACAGACGTATCCAGCGTCGCCCCATTGCGGCGATCGAAGATGTAGCCTTCCACCCGCGTTCCATCCTTGCGAGTGATAGTCACGTCGCCGCGATAATCGAATGCTTTCTCCAGCGCATCTCGCAGCTCGGCTTCGGTGGCCAGCTCCGGAATCCAGCCTTCGATCGCATCGCGCTCGCGCCCATCTACGACTTCAAGATGATCCACTGTCAGACTATGCTGCGGCTCGTTCATGATTTCGCTCTTCACCTTTCCCGAAATTCCTGTTCACCACAGAGGCACCGAGACACAGAGCAACTAGTAAAAGGAAACCCTGTGCCTCGGTGTCTCTGTGGTGAAGATTTTCTCTACTTCGCCTCACCGATCTGCACCAGCGGATTGTATGTATGCACCGGCCTGGTCGTTTCGTTCAGCATGGCCAGCGCTTCGTCATCTTTGTACTTGCTGGAGAAGGTCGCGCGCACCGTCGCCAGAAATCCGCTCAGTGAGCCGAACGTATCGTTCACTGCCGACGCTTCGTATCCGCTGTGCACCATGCAATTGGCGCACTTTGGATTGCCGCTCTCGGTGCCGTACTTGCTCCACTCGGTCTCGCGCATCAGCTCTTCGAAGGTGTCAGCGTAGCCGTCCTGCAGCAGGTAGCACGGCTTCTGCCAGCCAAACAGGTTGAAGGTCGGCATGCCCCACGGGGTGCACGGATAATCGCGCTTGCCCATCAAAAATTCCAGGAACAGCGGCGACTGATTGAACACCCAATTCTTCTTGCGGTTCGCCAGCATGGCGCGGAATAGCCGCCGCGTACGAGCGCGTCCCAGGAAATGCTTCTGGTCGGGCGCCTTGTCATACGAGTAGCCGGGCGAGAGCATCATGCCTTCGACGCCCAACTCCATCATCTGATCGAAGAAGGCGCGCACGCTGTTGGGATCGGCGCCATCGAAGAGCGTCGTGTTGGTGGTCACGCGGAAGCCGCGGCGCAACGCCTCTTTCATGCCGTCCAGCGCAACATCAAATCCGCCCTCGCGGCACACCGAGAAATCGTGATGCTCTTTCTCGCCGTCGACGTGCACGGAAAACGTGAGGTACTTGCTGGGCGTGAAGAGATCGATCTTTTCCTTGAGCAGCAGCGCGTTGGTGCAGAGGTAGATGTACTTCTTGCGCGCGACCAAGCCTTCGACGATTTCCTTGATCTGCGGATGCATCAGCGGTTCGCCGCCGGGGATCGACACCATCGGCGCGCCGCACTCGTCGACCGCGCGGAAGCACTCCTCGGGCGAGAGGTTTTGCTTGAGCACGTGCGCGGGATACTGGATCTTGCCGCAGCCGGCGCAGGCCAGGTTGCAGCGGAACAGCGGCTCCAACATCAGCACCAGCGGATACCGCTTGCGCCCCTTAATGCGCTGCTTCAGGACGTACGTCGCCACCGTCCACATCTGCGATACAGGAACACCCATGCGTTTAACCCTCGTGTGTCGGCTTCCAGTTTTAGCTCTTGGCTCTTAGCGCTTTTCGCTCTTGGCTTTTCGCTCTTAGCTTTTCGCTCGTAGCTTTTCGCCATCAGCCGTCAGTTCTCAGCGTCCGTTCTCAGCCCTTCGTTAGTAGTGTCGCGTTTCGCTCTTCGCTTCGAAACGAAACAACTACTCTGTCATCCTGAGCGACGAGCAAGGCGAGGACTCGAAGGACCTCTACTCCCGCGCGAGATCGTCTCTAACAAGAACGCGAACTCTCTTTCGCTTTATACCGTTTCCATGCCATAATGTCAATGTCCGCACACATTCTGAACGACTTACATGTCACCCATTCAGGCCATTACGATCGCACCGATGACTCCCGACCACCGGGTTGCCGTTCGCTCGATCTTCGCGGAAGGCATCGCCACCGGTAATGCCACATTTGAGACGGCACTCCCGGACTGGCAGAAATGGCACGACAGTCACCTGCACTTCTGCCGCCTGGTCGCGGCCAACGGTAACCAAGTCGTGGGATGGGCCGCTCTTAGCCCGGTGTCCAGTCGCTGCGTCTACACCGGCGTGGCCGAGGTGAGCGTCTACATCGCCGAGCGTGCTCGCGGA
Organism: uncultured Acidobacteriaceae bacterium; assembly: GCA_963769235.1. GTDB lineage: Bacteria > Acidobacteriota > Terriglobia > Terriglobales > Acidobacteriaceae > Bog-257. Next base: position 220,549 of record CAVYKW010000005.1, read on the forward strand.
CAAAAAGTCGGGACGCAGCTGCTGCATGCCCTCGTCGCCGCTTCTGAGCAGGAAGGAATCTGGACGTTGCAGGCCGGCATCCTGCGCGAAAACGAGGTCAGCATCAAGCTGCACGAGCAGCAAGGCTTTCGCGTGGTCGGCATTCGCGAGCGACTGGGCTGCCTCGCCGGACGCTGGCGCGATGTCGTCCTCATGGAGCGCCGCAGCAATATTGTTGGCGTATAAACAATGACTGACCCCAACGAACTCGAAGTTTTAGAACCCTCGCGCACTGCCCGGCGCACGCCAGTGCAATCGCGCAGCCAGCAGACCGTGCAGCGTGTGCTAGACGCCGCCAGTTCCCTGCTGGAGCAGATGCCGCTCGAAGACGTGACCACCACACGTATTGCGGCCGAAGCAGGCCTGTCCATCGGCGCGCTCTATCGATTCTTCCCCGACAAGCAGACCATCATCGACGCCATCGCGGTGCGCCACGTCGAGCAGTTCCGCGCTTCCCTCGAAGACTCGGTGATGAAGGCACTCGAGCGCGAGTTCGCCAACCTCGAGACCTTCGATCCTGCCGCCATTCTCGACAGCGTGGTCGACGCCTACATCGTTTACCTGGACGCGCATCCCGACTTCCGCACCATCTCCTTCGGGCGCTACGTCAGCGCCGCGACCAAGGAACGCCAGGCATCGCCTACGGTTGGCCTGCCTGCGCTGCTGAAGAATTTCATGCTGGAACGGCTGGAGATTCCCAACTCGCCGGAGCTCGACCTGATGCTGCGCGTGGTCAGCGAAGCGGGCGAGCGGCTGATTGCGTATGCCTACGAGCAGCCCACGCGCGAGGAGCGCGACCGCATTGTTGCCGAGATGAAGAAGATGCTGGCTGGGTATTTGTTCTCCGAAAACAAGTAGGGGTCATGCCTTACCGCAGCGCGTCTTCCACTTCGCTCAGCCAGTCAGGACGCTTCAGCAGTTCGCGAGGCTTGGGGCCATCGGCGGCGCCGACAATTCCGTCGCGCTCCATGAGGTCGATGAGGTGGGCCGCGCGGCCGTAACCAACGCGCAGGCGCCGTTGCAGCAGTGACGTCGAAGCCTTGCCGTATTCCAGCACGATGCGTACCGCATCCTGATACAGCTCGTCGTTATCGTCACCGGCCGACCCGGCACCGCCACCTTCGCCATCGCCATCTTCGCGCGGAGCTTCCAGGAAGTTCTGCTGATACTGCGCCTGACCTTGCGAGCGCCAGAACTCAACCACCGCGGCAATTTCCTTCTCGGTGACGAACGGAGCATGCACGCGATGCACGCGCGCCGATCCATTCGGCAGGTAGAGCATGTCGCCGCGGCCCAGCAGCGCTTCAGCACCATTGGCATCGAGGATCGTTCGCGAGTCAATCTTGGTGGCGACGCGGAATGACATGCGCGCCGGAAAGTTCGCCTTGATCAGGCCGGTGATGACGTCGACCGAGGGCCGCTGCGTCGCCAGCACAAGATGAATGCCGACAGCCCGCGCCATCTGCGCCAGCCGCGTGATCGAGGCTTCCACGTTCGGCCCGTCCAGCATCATCAAGTCAGCCAACTCGTCGATGATGATGACGATGTAGGGCAACGGTCGCGCATCGTCGCCGCCCTCGTCGAAGAGGCTGGCGGTGTTGCCGTCGAACAGCTTGTTGTACTGATCGATGTTGCGCACGCCTTTTTCAGCAAGCACCTTCAGCCGGCGCTCCATCTCACGCACGGCATTGCGCAGCGCATTCGACGCCAGCTTAGGCTCGGTGATGATGGGCGTGTGCAAGTGCGGTATGCCTTCGTAATTACCCAGCTCCAGCCGCTTGGGATCGACCAGGATCATGCGCACTTCCTGCGGCGTCGCCTTGTACAGGATCGACATGATGAAGGCGTTGATGGCCACGCTCTTGCCCGATCCGGTCGAGCCCGCGATCAGCAGGTGCGGCATGGAGTTGAGATCGGCAGTCACGATGCGGCCGTTAATGTCTTTGCCCAGCGCCAGCGTGAGCTTCGACTTTGACCCGAGGAATTCCTGCGCCTCCACGACTTCGCGCAGCCAGATGGTTTCGCGTTGGTGATTCGGCACCTGGATGCCGACCGTCGACTTGCCGGCCATGCGCTCGATGAGGATGCTCTCGGCGCGCAGCGCGAGGCAGAGATCGTCGCACAGGCCAGTAACGCGGCTGTACTTGATGCCGGCTTCCGGTTTGAACTCGAAGGTCGTGACGACGGGCCCGGGATTGATCTGCACCACTTGGCCGCGAACATCGAACTCGCCGCACTTTTCGCCCAGCACCTGTGCCAGGTTCTTCAGCTCCAGTTCGTTGATGGCGCTGTGTTCATCCGCGCGATGCAGCAGCGCGGTTGACGGCAGCTTGAAGCTGCCTGCCAGTCGCGGCATCGTGGTCTTGCCATGCACCGTGCTGTCGGCACGAGTGGTAACGGCGATGTTCTCGGCAACAGCTTCCGCTCCCGATTGCGCAGCGGCCCCAGAAACGTCATCGCTGCCGAACATGCGATCGATGCCGGTCTTCCCGCCCGCGGGGCTCGGGCTTGGCGGCGGAGCAACGGGCGCAGCGGCAACCGGAGCAGCGGCGGGCGCGACCGCATCAGCAAACGGCGCGGTACGTTTCGGAACAAGCTGCGCGGTCACAACCGGCTTCGCATTCGCCCCGGCAGCGCGTTTCTTCTCCAGATCTTTGGCGGCCTTCTTGCGCGCGCGCTCCATCCGCCAATCGGCAAAGCGGTCCAGCGCTGCATAGGCAAAGCTGAAGCGCGTCTGCGACCAGATACGGATTGCGCCGAAGGAAAATGCCGTCGACAGATACAACGCCACGGCAATCACCGCGACGCAAATCAGGTATGCCCCAACCACATTGAAGTAGTGAATCAGCGCGTCGGCGACGATGCGGCCCAGCAGGCCCTCGGATGGAAGCACGCCCATCCAGCGAATCGGCCAGGGCAGCAGTCCAACGAAGCCTGCGAGGAACGTCAGCAGCGCAGCGGCGCCCAGCGTCTTGGCATATGGTGCGCTGATGGGCCGTGAGCGAAACCAATTCAGCGAGTACATCGCCAGGAATGCGGGAATCAGAAACGCCGAGACGCCGAACAGTTGCAGCATCAAGTCGGCGCCAAACGCTCCCACCACGCCAATCCAGTTATGCGATGGTCGGCCCGCAACCGGAGTGGCTGCGGTGTTCAGCGAGGGATCGAGCGGCGAGTACGACACCAGTGCGAGGACAAGGAGGACCGCGAAGACAAATACCAGGAAGCCGATCAGCTCATTGAGCCGCCGGTTGGCCGTCGGAGTAAATGGGCGAGCGAGATTCATCTTGGTGTTCGATCGTCCTGCGGATTTGCGCGGCTTTCGAGTACTCATGCCCACTCCACCAACCGCAAGCGGACACTACCCTCGAACGCGCGAAACCGTGCGCGTGATCCGGAAGAATGATCGATGCGGGTTCGCCAATCGGAAGACCGATCGAGCTGCCTATACACCAGAGCGAAATGATTATCCCAAGAAATCCCAGTCATGCGGTGAGAAATAAAGGCCTAAGAGTTGGCGAAGTAGTGACGTCCAAAAACAGTCGTCGGTTGTCAGTTGTCGGTTTCGTTATCACAAGTTGAAGGGAAAACTCTGCTTTGAGTTTACTTGGAAATGGACGGTCTTTAGTGTTTGCGTGAGAACCAGTTTCGTTGCAGGCAGTGGAACATAACCCACGAAACGCGAGCCCCGCAGGGGCGGCCGTGCCGTTTGCCCAGGACGCAGCGTAGCGAAAGTCCTGGGTAGAGTGAAAAAAATCACAAGTCCCGCAGGGACGACAGAGGTTCTCGTGCAGACGCTATAGATCGCCCATATGCGTCGCTCATCAAGTCGGCTTTAAGCCGCTAAAAAACTCGTATTCATAGCTCCCGTTGGAGGAGCCCGCATCAGGCGGATTGGTTGCCTGTCACGTTCGGAATACGCAGAGCCCAATCAGCGTGCCAGACACTTAGGTGTGCGGCGAAAACCGCTCGCCGCCGCATCTCAATTCCAGTTGTCGATTTTGACGTTGCGAAACAGTGTACTCAAGGAGACGAGAATCTATGTTGACCAAGAAGCTTGGCGCAGTATTTACGGGAGCAATTCTGGCTTCGGCGCTGTCCCTGTCGGCCATGGCGCAGTCGCAAACCACCCAGACCACCACTACTCAGGATTCGGCGACCGCGCCGTCCCAGAGCACGACGACCACTACATCGAACACTCCGGCTCAACCGCAGTCGGAAACTACGCAGACCACTCACACCACCACCAAGTCTAAGCACCATCACCAGAAAACGACCCAGCAGACGGACACCACAACTACCAGCACCAATCCGCCGCCTAGCAGTTCGAGCACGACCACGACAACCACCACGCCCCAGCAGTAGTTGCTGTTCGTAGATGAACGCGTTGGGCGGGGGAATGTCGCCTGCCTCCGCCTCTGTGCGTTCTCTTGACTCACCGTCTACTTCGCGAATCACCTGTCAGCTTGGGCCTTCAGAAAACCTCAGACGCGCCCGATCCAGTACAGCACCGCGAAGCCCACAATAATCCTGTAAATCGCGAACACGGTGAAGCCGCGCGTACGCACCCAGTTCATGAACCACGCCACCACGCCGTAGGCCACGATAAACGACACCACAAATCCAATGATCAGCACCACCCAGGAATGAGCATCGCTAGGCATGGCGCCGATCGCGCTCGGCTGTCCGTGATGCGGCCGCATCGACTTGAACAGGTCGTAGACAGTCGCGACCACCATGGTCGGAATCGACAGGAAGAACGAAAACTCCAGCGCCGCCGGCCGGCTCATGCCCGCCAGTTCGCCGCCGGTAATGGTCGACATCGAACGCGAGGTCCCGGGAAACACCGCCGAAAAAATCTGGCAGAATCCGATCCACACTGCCTGGCCAATCGACATGTCCTCCATGTCATCGGTGAGTTTGCCGCGGGCGAACGCCTTGTGCTGCGAGCGTTCGTAGATGGCGTCGACCACCCACATCACGATGCCGCCGATAATCAGCGACAAGCCCATAATTTTGAGGTTCTCCAGATGCTTGCCAATCACCTTGGTCAGCAGGAAAGCCGGAATCGCGGTAGTGACGAACGCGATGATGGTCAGGCTCAGCGGATGCGTGAGAATGGTGCGATCGCCGCGCTTGCCCTGCGGAAAATCGTGCAGGAATTCCGCGATGCGCGCCCGAAAATAAATCGGCAGGCACAGGATCGCACCTAACTGGATGACGATGGAAAACATCTTCCAGTAGCCGTTGCCCAGATCAATGCCCAACAACGCTTCGGAGATGCGCAGATGTGCCGTGGAACTGACGGGAAGAAATTCGGTGAGACCTTCGATGATTCCCAGCACCACAGACAAGAAGTAGTCGTTCAAGCAGCCTCCGGGACGGTCGCTACCTACTGCACCGTGTTGCCCCAGGTTGGAATTTTATTCGTCACCATGTATATCAGACGATCGCCGCGCGCCGACCAGTTCGTGTCGTTCGGGTATTGCGCAACTAGTTTCTTGGCCAGGCTGAGCGAACGCGCCGCCGACTCGTCAGCTTTCTTCGGATCATTGTTGGCGTTGTAGATCTCGATCAGCGCCGAATAGCGCCAGGCCGCCTTGTACAACGACTCGGGTGTCTTGGGCGACTGCGGATACTCGTCGGCATATTTCACATAGAGCGCGGCTTCCAGCTCGGGACACTTGGCCAGAGCCTCCCATTCGCCGCACAGTTTGTTGTCGATCAGGTGATAGGCAGCCAGGTCCGCCCACTTGGTGTGGGGATACTTCTTCATCACCTTGCGCATGTGGTCTTCGTCGATCTGCGCGCGCAGATCGGGATCGCGCATCTTGGCCGATGGCCGGCTGTTGATGTCGGCAGCATCAATCTGCCAGCGAATATCGGCGGCGCGATACAGCGCTTCGGGCGCCAGAGGTGATTGCGGGAAGTACTCAGCCAGGCGCGCGTAAAGCCGCAACGCATCCTGGGCCGCGCCGCGGCGTCCGTCGCGCTTGCTGGCTTCCATCTCCGAGTCAACCGCCTCGCCAAAGATAATCTTGTCGCCATCCGGAGTGGTGGTCATGATGACGCCCTTGTCCATGATCCATCCGGTAACGTTGCGGTCGCTCTCGTTCTCCGGATCGGGACTGACCTCAACGGTGGCAACCACGTCTACCCAGCCCGGCGAGCGCTCCATCACGGCAACTTCGCGGCCGCGGCTGATGTTAGACATTTTGTCCGACGAGGTATTAGGCGAAACGTAAATCACGCCCTCCCGAATCATGATGCCGCGTTCGGTGGCGACGGCCGGTACAGCAACAGCGACCAGCAGCGCCCAGCAGGCGCCGCGAAGAATGGCTTTTAGAAACACGTGGTTACTCCTGATCTGTGCAACCAACATAGCTGATTTTGCAGGTTGATGGGAGCCGGCGAGGGTCACTCCCATGAAAACATGACGGACGGCCAGCAGACTCTGATCGAGTCTCATCTTTGAAAGGGCTCGGCTTCACAGTTTGCTGAAAAACCTCGACTGTGGTGGTATCGCGGGTAGAGTCGGCCTTCAGGCCAGCGTGAGAACTGGAGTTTCGTGTTGGCGGTGGAGTACAGCGGCCGACAAACCAGCGCCGTAGGCGCGAAACAGCTTAGCCCAGCACGCAGCCGAACCGGGGTGCCCAAGTCGCGCCGCTTTTGCGCGAATTGGGGTGGGACGGCGGAGTGCTGGGTAAGCAGGACATTGATGCGAGTCCCGTAGGGACGGCAGAGGTTCTCACGCAGACACTTGAGGCCAGCGTCTAAGTCGTTTATTTACCGTTTTCATAGCCGGCTTCAGCCGGCGACACGGGCGTTGCCCGAGTTTTTCAGCACACCGTTCAGCCGTGCCCTAAATACCGCAAATCACACAGGCTTCACAGACTGCTGAAAAACTCGAGTTTGATCCGTCTTTGAAGGGGCGCACCTTCAGGTGCGCCGTCCAAGTCCTTTGTTTTTGTGATTCCGAGTGGGCTTCAGCCCACGAGGAATCTGCTTTCGCGACTTTTTCAGCAAACTGTTCAGCCGCCGAGGGAAATCGGCCGCCCTGGGAGAAGGACAGGCCCTCAGCCATGGTCAATGTGGCCCAAAATACAAATCCCAGCCGGCTTGGCTGGGAAGTTTTGTTTGCATCTCTACTTTCAGACTAGCACATTGGACAGGGTAAACGCCGGTTTTCCCGGAGTTTATATCCGGCTATGCCTTCATGCGATTACGGCGGTGCCGCCGCTTCGCGGCTCAACTATTTTTCTCACTCCACCGCGGGCTCACGCCCACGGCTAAGGCAAATGGCGCCGCTGCGCGGCTGGCCGAGTCGCAATTCCGGCTGTTTGTTCCATGACGAAACTCGTCTTCCGATTGCGACTGATTCTCTGAAGCCCGTCGCATTGCCGCAGCCTCGACGCCGCTCTACCCGCAACGCGTACGGACCCGCCGCCGAAAACGCGACTGCCCCGCACCGCAGTCATTCCGAGGTTCCCCTAATCCCTAATCCCAATTCCTCCAATCCCTGAGCAATAAAAAAGGGCAACCGCTAGGCTGCCCTTCCTTGTGCTGACATCGCTGTCAGATCGAGTTTTACGGCTCCGGAACCGCGGCGAACTCCACGTCCTGAACGTTGACGCCGCCGACCGAAACGCGGCCATCGGTCCAGGTTACGTAGGCGTTGCCCTCGTACGCTGTGCTGTAATCGTAGTCACCGGCGTAGCAGCTCTGGATGAACGGATCATCCTGCGCTGGCTGAGGAATAATGCCGGTGCTGATCTGGATGTTGGCAGCCCAGGTCATACCGTTGTCATGTGACTGCACGCCGTAACGCTGATAGCTGCAGCCCGGATCGGTAACGTTGTTGCATGCGCTGGTGGCTGCGCGACGGTCATACCACGACACAGTTACATCTTGTGGAGGGATGAACGCTGCCAGGTTGTAGTTGACGGAGAGAGAAGGCATCCACTGGGTCTTGTACTGGCCGCCCGGATCATCGTTCAGTTTGATGGGCGTCGACCAGGTCAGGCCGTTATCAGCTGAGCGAACGTAGTAGATGTCGCCGTTGTCGCCAGAAGCTTCTCCCTTGCCGGCGTAAGTGTAGTGCACGACGCCGTTAGGGCCAACTCCAGGCTCTCCCCATCCCATGTGCCGCCAGATGGGGTTGACTTTCTCGAAGTAGCCGCAGGTGCCGGGGTCGCCGACCGGACTGAAGCGGGGACCCAGGGTGACAGAAGTCCAGGTAGCGCCGCCATCGACGGAGCGGTACATGAGATTCTGGCGCGTGTTGCCACCACCACCACCCTCGTCCATACCTGCCAGGAAGACGGTGCTGGTATAGCCGGCACTTGGCGGAGGCGGACCAGGCAACGCCCCGGTGATCTGCACGTCACGAATGAAGGTGTTGCCGTTGTTGACTACGACTGGAGTGCTCCAGGTGTTGCCATCATCGGAGTAAACGACTTCCAGGTCGCCGCCGCCCACATTGAAATTGTTGTAGGAAACGTACATGCGGCCGTACTTCCGGCTGAACGCGTTATTGTCGACCCACATCGAGGGACGGTCGTCGTTGGAGCCGTTATGAATACAGGCAGACGTCGTCCAGTTGATGCCATCGTTTGAAGTCCAGGAGCCCAGTCCGAAGCCGCCGCAGCCGCTGGCCAGGTCGCCGGCGAACCACTTGTTCAACTTGCTGTTGAAGACCACCAGCGGGTCGCCGTAGTTGGAGCCGTGTCCGGAGGCAAACGGAGGCGGAATAATCTGGGTGTAAGTCTGGCCACCGTCGGTCGAATACGACGTGCCCGAGTAGTTGTTTCCGTTCGTGTAATCGTCGTTATAGTTAACCACGACCGTGTTATCGCCGGGACGGGTACTGTGCCACACCATGCTTTCGCTATGGGTGCAGGTGCTGTTGGAGGTGCAGGTGCGATTGCTTACCAGAACGTTAGGCGGCTGTGGCTCTTCGATCTGATCCGATGAAAATCCCTCGGCCTTACCACCCTGCACCACACCGCACTCAATCAGGGCCAGGCCGGCGCCCATGTTGTCCTGCTTCAACAGCTGATACTTGGCGATGTCGGAGCAGGCGATGCCGCGCGAAGTCATCTGTGCTTGCGCCTGCGGTTGGAAAACACAAGCTACCAGTACCAGCATCGGTAGCGCACAATACCAGAGCGCTTTAGTTCTGTTTGTCTGCATCTTTGTCCTCTCGTCCTGTTTTACTTTGGCCCGAAGCGTCCGAATGGGATTTCTCAGGGGGTGATGTAGTGTTGCTGGCGAAGTAGGTTTCGTCCATCCAGACGCCCCACTTCTGCTTCAGCTCGTCCAACTCCGCGCGCAATTTCTGAGCTTGCAATTTCTTCTCGATCGAGGCGGACATATCCTTCAGCTCGCGATGGCCGCGCCCAATCAGTTCGAGGTAAACCAGGTTCTCGGGAGTCTTATCCAACTGGATCCACTGACCTGGTTTAGTTAGGCTGAATGCCGCCTTCTCCATGGCTGGCGGCATCTCTCCGCGTTGAAAGGTTAGGGGCTGAACATCGAATACGACGGTGTCATTGTTGTATTTGGCAACGAGTGCTGTGGTATCGCTGCCGGCTGCGGTAGCTTGCTGAATCGCGGCAACCAGCGCCGTGGCTTCCTGTTGACTCAGGCCTCGGCCGTCTTTAGCGCCCTCTGGCTTGATCCACACGAAGAGTCTGCGAACTTGTACGGTTTCGAAATCTTCCGGATGCGAGTTGTAGTAAGCGCTGATCTCTTGGGGCGTCGGTTTGGCCTCAGCCTTCAGTCGCGCGAACTCGGCATTGGAAAGAATCTGCGTACGATCAATCGACAACTGCTCGATCACCTCAGGCGAGGTGTCCAGATGATTGGCCGTCGCCTGCTGCGCCAGCATGATAAGCGAGGCGAAATTGTCGCCCAGAGTCTTGCGACTGATGTCGGCCGGTCCCTGTTGCTGCTCTAGCACGCTGATCATCTTTTCGAAAGCCGCTTGCGTAATCTTGGTGTCTCCGACTTTTAGTACGACCCGTTCACTCGGCGGAGTGCTGTTGGCCGTGCTGGGTGGAGGTGGGTTAACGGAAGTTGGCTTGGCGGCCTCCTGGGCGTGGCCCGCCACGCTCAAAACGCCTGCCACAAAAATGTTGAGAAGTACTCGTGTGCTGACTAATTCCCTCAGGTCCCGAAACAAATTGGCAAACCTTTCAACCTGGACAGTCTTCAGACTGGACGCTCACACGCATCTCCGCTCCCCGGTAGTACGAGGGAGATGATTTGGTTGGAGCTGTCTGGAAAACAGTGTAACCAAATATGAAGAGCAGTTCTGATTCCAAAGGAAGTATTTGCCGGCAGGAACTCTAACCGTTAGGTACTACGACCGATAGTAATTCGACTACACGAAACAGGTAGTACGCAGCGAAAGCCACATCGCAAAATTTTGCACATTTGTGGAAAGCCCGTACCCCAGGGAAGGCCAACTCGCTACTGGACTGTTACATAGAGACCGCACCGTCGACTATCCGGATGTGGACACTTCATCCAAAACCTGCGCCAGCAATTGAGGATCGACGTTGCCGCCGCTGACCACGGCAACCGTTTCCTTCGACTCTGGCAGCTCCTTAGCATGAAACAGCCACGCCGCCAAAGTGACCGCGCCGCTGGGCTCGGCGACGATACGCGCGCCACTCACCATGCGCCGCATCGCCGAACGAATCTCGTCCTCGGTCACGGTGATCATGTCGTCCACAAAGCTGCGAATGTGTTCGAAGTTGATGGGTCCGATCGATTGCGTGCGCAGCCCGTCGGCCAGTGTGCTGGAGACGCGCTCGGCCGGCAACTCAACGATCTTGCCGCTGCGAAAACTCTGCTGCGCATCGTTGGCCAGCTCGGGCTCGACCCCAACAATCTTCGCGCGCGAGCCGCTCAGCTTGATCGCCGACGAGACTCCGCTGATCAACCCTCCGCCGCCGGAAGGCACCAGGACCAGCTCGACGTTGGGACAGTCCTGCAAAATTTCCAGGCCAACGGTTCCCTGCCCGGCAATGATCTGCTCGTCGTTGTAAGGCGGCACAATGACGTAGCCGTGCTGGCGGGCAAGCTCCTCCGCCTTTTGCAAGCGCTCAGTGCTGGCCGGGCCAACCGTAACAATCTCGGCGCCCAGTGCGGCGGTCGCCTCCACTTTAAGCCGCGGCGCGTTGCGCGGCATCACGATGAGAGCCTTCACGCCGAGAGCTCGCGCCGCATAAGCCACGCCTTGCGCGTGATTGCCGCTGGAATACGAAATGACGCCGCGTTGCCGCTCTTCGTCGGTGAGCGAAGCAATCTTGTTGTAGGCGCCGCGAAGCTTGAACGAGCCGATAGGCTGAAAGCTCTCCGGCTTCAACCAGAGGCGGCCGCGCTGGGTTTCCGTGTCGGTCGTAGGAAAGTAGGCAATCAGGGGTGTGCGTACCGCGATGCCTCGCAGCCGCTCCTGCGCCCGTTCAATGTCGTGAATCGTCACCATAAATCTGTGGTAAAGCGTGCCTTCAGTTCCGCCGCGGCGAGAAACGGTAGAGCCCGCCTCTGCTTTTTTGCCTGAAAACCGGAGCTCCCATTGGCGGTGCAGTACAAAGGCCAAAAATCGAAGCGCCGTAGGCGCGAAATAATCTAGCCCAGCACGCAGCCGAACCGGGGCCCGATTCGCGCTGCTTTTGCGCGAATTGGGGAGGAGCGGCGGAGTGCTGGGTAGCGCGGAAAAATTATCCGAGTCCCGTAGGGACGACAGATGCTCTCGCGCAAACGCTTCAGCCGGCGCCACCACATCGCGCCAACCACACTCCTGCCGGCATGTTTGCCGGACCTTTGCCGCCGGCGGTGTTGCGCGCCTCCCTGATCATCACCGCCATCCAGTGTACAAGGGCCAGCCGCTCCCACCACGTCGCCTTCGTCCCCACCTCGACGTGACCAATGGCCGGGCTGATTAACGCCGCGTCTAAATACGCCGCCGGAATATCACGCCTCAGCCACAGCAACTCCGTCGGCGGAATGATGTTGTCGTCCGACCCATGCAGCAGCAACACTGGCGCGCGCAGAAACCGCAGATGCCCGGCGGGCGAGGCGGCAGCCAGCTCATCGCTGCGCCTATCGATCTCGGCCAGAATCGCCGGCGCGAAACTCTGGCGCTGCTTGTGATAAATGCGCTGCATGATTTCCTGTCCCGCCGGAGTCATGGTCTTCGCGATCGCTTCCGACCCCTTGCCATCTCCCGCCAGCAGCAGCTTGAGCGCGTCGTGAGCCTTTGACGCATCCGGCGGCGCGAAGAAATCCTGCGGCTCGTCGTACACCACGATCAGCGGCCCGTATTCGTGCGGCGCAATATGTTCGACCGAGCCGTCCGGCCGCAGCGCGTCGCCCGTAGCGAAAAAGCGCAGCACGTGCGCCAGATCGTAGTAGCCGCCAACCGACGCGACCCAGGCAATGGACGGCGCATAGCGATCGTCGCTAGCCGCCAGCAGCGACAGCCCGCCGGAAAAACTGATTCCCAGGATGCCAACCTTGGGCACGCTCAGCTGTTGTGCGAAACTCTGCGCGGCCGTGCCGATCAGGTCGGCCGACTCGGCGCGAACCCGGTAGTCGGCGATGCCCGGCACCAGCGGCGTCATTACGAAAAAGCCGCTGGCCGCCAGCGAGCGCGCAAAGCCTACCAGCCGCGGCTCATCGATGCCGAGATGATGCATGCCATGCACCACGACGATGCCGGGCGCGAAGGCGACGCCGCGCGGCAAGTAGAAGCGCGCCGGAAGCTGGCTGCCGCGAAACTCGAACGTGGTATCGCGCACGTCGATCGGATGCACCTCATAGTTGGCGATCCATCCCGTCGCGTGCGGATCGGAGATGCGCTCCAGCAGCGAGGCCGCTCGCAAATAATCCTGGGCAAAGGGATAGAAAATTGCGACTAGGACCGGAAGCAACAGCAGCAACCAGGCGACGAGACGCGCCTTGCGCGAGGGATTGCGACCTTGCCAGGCGATGGTGGTCATGAGGAAACGAAACGGCGCTGGGTTGCGAACGGTTGTCCGGATCTTGCGCGATAAAAGCGCAACGCACTCGCCGCGCCAAGTCTCGACCAGACTACCATCCGCCGCGCGCAGCTTGTCCCTCGCGCGCACGTCTGTAATCAGGCCAAGCTAGTTGCACCAGATAACGCGGTCCCGGTTTGTTAAAGTGGAGAAGCTGACAGCCAGCCCATCTGCAAACCAACCGAAGTCCGGCAAACGGGAGAGCCTTGGTGAATCACAGTCGCGCCTGGAAATTGTTATTGGGGCTTATTCTGGTGGCGGCGACCGTGGCCGTGTACTTCCCCGTCGGCCATTTTCAGTTTGTCGATTACGACGACGCCGCGTACGTCACCGACAACTTCCACGTCAAGTACGGCTTCGATACCGATCTGGTGAAGTGGGCCTTCACCACTTCCTATGAAGCCAACTGGCATCCGCTGACCTGGTTTTCGCATGCCCTGGATTGTCAGCTGTTCTACCTGAACGCCGGCCGTCACCACGATGTGAACCTGTTGTTCCATGTGTTAAACGTGCTGCTGCTGTTCTGGGTGTTGCTGCGCGCAACGGGCTACACCGGACGCAGCTTCATGGTGGCCGCCCTGTTTGCCCTGCACCCCATCAACGTTGAATCTGTAGCCTGGGTGGCCGAGCGCAAGAACCTGCTGAGCATGTTGTTTTTTCTGCTCGCCCTCGGAGCCTGGCGCTGGTACGCCCAGAAGCCGCGAGCTGATCGTTACGCCGTCGTCGCCGTTTTGTTTGCCTTGGGGCTGATGTCGAAGCCGCAAGTCATCACCTTGCCGCTCGTCCTGTTGCTGTGGGACTACTGGCCGCTCGAACGCATGTTTGCCGGATCGAGCGACGCGCGCGCCGGCACCGCAATTCCCGCGAAAAGTTTTCGCTTGCTGCTGCTGGAAAAAGTGCCGCTGCTGGCGATTGCCGCGGGCAGCGCCATCATCACCATGCACGCGCAGCAGGAGAACGCCCGGCCGTATCCGCTCGCGGTGCGGCTGGCGACCGCGATCACCTCCGACGCCTGGTATGTCGGCAAGGCAATCTGGCCTTCGCGTCTCGCAGTGCTTTATCCGCACTCCGCAGGATTGCCGCCCACTTCGCAAATCATCGTGTCGCTGCTCTGCCTGCTGGTCATCAGCGCGCTGGTGATTGTGACCGCTCGCAGCCGGCGCTATCTGATCGTCGGATGGCTCTGGTTCCTGGGAACGCTGGTGCCGATGATCGGCCTGGTGCAGGTGGGCCGGCAGGCAATGGCCGATCGCTATGCCTACCTGCCGTTCATCGGACTGTTCATCATGGCGTGTTGGGGCATTGCGGATTTGGTGAACAAGAAAAGTAGCGTGGGCCAGCCCGCGCCGCCGCCGAAATCAAGGCCCAAACTGCGCGCTAGCTCCGTCGCGCTAGGCATCGCTTGCGTTGCGGTATTGCTTGCTGTCAGCGCGGTGACGCATCGCCAGCTCAAGTATTGGCAGGACAGTTATGCGCTGTGGACGCGGGCCCTCGCGGTTACAACCGGGAACGACATCGCCGAAGGCAACCTGGGCCTGGTTCTAATGGACGATGACCGCCTGACCGAAGCGCTCCCACACTTGCGCGCTGCGGTCGAGCTGACGCCGCCAGACTCGCCGGCGCATTGGAATCGCGCTTCCCGCACCATCCTGAATCTGGCGATCTGCGAGCACAAGCTTGGCGACCTGCGGCAGGCCATCCAGCATTATCAGCAAGTAATCGACTTGACCCAGGACCAGCCGCTCAAAGATTCAGCGTACAAATACCAGGTCCTGAAAAACATGAGCGTCGCTTATCGCGATCTTGGAGACCTGCCGGACTCGTACCGCGCACTCGACCAGGCCAACACCTTCAAGAGCCAATACGCCAACAAGTAAATCAGCGCTTGGGCGCTCGCTCACACAATCGGTCGGCAGCGAATGCCTAACGAAACTCTGATCGAGTTTGCTTTTGAAGGGGACGGCCTTTTAGGCCGCCCATAAAAATTGCAAAATCAATTCGGCTTTAGCCGCCGAGGAACCTCGTTTTCACTCATTCAAAGTTTCCCTACGCTCCAACCCCCAATCCCTAATCCGGCCTATTCGCCCAATCCGTTTGCACCTCTTACAATGGTTGCTGAATCCAATTCCTGGTTGCACCTCTACACTGCGCTCGAAATCAGCAAGGAGATCATCATGTCCGCTTCTATCCCCGAAAATTATCTCGACCTGTTCAAGAAGAAAGCGTTTGGCAGCTTCACCACCCTGATGCCCGATGGCAGCCCGCAAACCACGCCCGTGTGGGTGGATTTCGCCGACGGCAAGGTGCTGGTCAACTCCGCCCTGGGCCGCCAGAAGGACAAGAACCTGCGCAAGGATCCGCGCGTGGCCATCACGCTCATCGATCCCGATAATCCGTATCGCTACCTGGAAATTCGCGGCAAGGTCGCCGAAATCACACAAACCGGCGCCGACGCCCTGATCGACAAGCTCACGAAGAAGTATCTGGACAAAGACAAGTACCCGTTTGCCGAGCCCGGCGAGCAGCGCGTGATCTACAAGATCCAACCAGAGCACGTCAGCCCGCACGGATAGTCGTTTGTGGAAGGAATCGAAAGTTCGCAGCAGACGTTCTGGATAAATCAGGTTGAACGAGCGGGCCATGAGCCCGCTTTATTGTTTTGCCCAGTGAAACCTAGATTCTCGACTTGTTATCACGAACGGCATTTTTGATGTGTCATCCCGAGCGAGTGCAGCGAGCCGAGGGACCTCTATTCCCGCGTCCCCCGCTCCTTCACGAACCCATACGGACAGTGCCGGCAGCCTGACTGGCAGCAATATCCTCGCCGCTTCAGATAAATCGCGGTAAAGACCATGAAGCCGTCTTCCATGTAGTAGTCGATGCCCTCGACCAACGAATCCTCGTTTTGCGTCATGGCGCAGCGGCTCCGCCGGCAGCGGAAAAGTGCGCCTCATCCGATTCATCCGCCGCCCCCACGGCAACGCCATCGCGGAAGCTCACGTACTTGCCCGAGATGGCGGGCACGCGATCGCCAGGCACGATGAAGCCGACGAGGTTCAGCGGATCGGCGGCGGAAATCGTCACCACTTCTCTGCTGGCAGACAGATTGCGCATCGCCCGCAACGACTCCACGGCTTCCGGTAGCGCGAACTGCTCGCCCAGAAATCCGTTGACGAAGCGGCCGCCGCGCACCTCGCCGCGATCTTCCAACCGCCGAAACGCGATCAGCAAATCGCGCCACTTGGGCAGGTTCGATTCGCGCGCCAGCATCTCGCGAAACACCACGCCGTAGCGGCGCAGCAGCATCCAGCAGGTAGCCTCGGCAACCTTGTTGCGGTCCGAACCCTCGGCAGGATAGAGCAGCGACCAGCGACCTGGTGTGTGCCGCGGCCGCGTCGCCTTGATGGCAGCGGGCGCCAGTCGCCGCCGGGGATTGATCAGCGAGCGCAGGTTGTCGAAGCCGTCGGCGGTGACCATGCCGGCCGCAACCAACTCCCACAAGGCTGTCTCGATTTCAGCTTTCAGCTTGCTGGTGCTGCGCACGATATCGGCGGAGAACGACGCACCCCGCCGCCGCAAATACTGGAGCACGACGCAGGCTCCCTCGCTCAGCACGCGTTCGAAGGTCTGCTCGTCGTCCTCAAGACGCGGCTGCATCCAGTCGCACTCTTCGCGCAGGAAGAAGGTGATGGGCGCAACGCTGGTGGGAACCACGCGACGACGGCCCTCGCCGGCATCCTCCAGCGTCGCCGGATGGGGCGACAGCCGTCCCCAGCCAACCGCTCCGCTCAAACAAAGCTGGTCGAGCGCGGCGGGGTCGTAGTCGCTCATGCGCGAGGCCAGAATCTGCTTTTCCCAGGCGTTGGCCGGGATCTCGAATCCCTGCAACTGCCGCAACGCTTCCAGAAGGCCACGCTCGCCCGCCAGCTGCGTCTGCGGTGCAAGATGCTGCCAGCGCAGCAGCCAGCGCATGAACTGCGCGGCTGTAACCGGCTCGACCTGCTTGCGCAGGGTTGCCACCGTCAAATGATGGATGCGCGCCAGCAACCGCCGCTCACACCACTCTGTCCCACTTTGTGGGAGTGACACAGCGTCAGATATCGACTCGTGGGCTATCAATTCTTTTTGGACGCTGGTGCCCGGGTGCCCCGTCCAAGCCGAGTTTGCTTGGGCGGGGAGTTTCGAGTTGAGTCCGGTGAAATTTCCGCGGAGGATCGTTCCCGCCATTTCCAGACGTAGTAAAGCCTTGTCCACATCGGCGAGGGGCAATCCCAGGCGATAGGCAAGTGCGTTGGCGGTGATAGGCCCGGAGTGCATCATCCAGCCACTCATCATGGCGAGGATGGCATCGTCGCGCGAAGCGGTTTGCGACGGCAGGTGGGGAGGGGCGACATCAAACCGCGCGTCCGGGAAGATCAAGGCAAAGTCTTTGGCCCGTTCGGACGCGACATAGTAGCGAGTGGTGCCGCCGGCTAAAGCCGGCTCGGGATTCATACTGAGCGCTGACGGCGCAGCTGAAGCTGCGCCCCTTCGAAAAGCCTCAGTTGCCGCAGAAGTCGCTTTGTTCGGGTAGAGCGAACCTTCAGGTTCGCGTCCCGCGCTTCCACTATTTTTTTCTTCGGGCTTTAGCCCGCCGGCTGAAGCCGGCTCATTCTCATTGATAGGCTGGCTGGACGCGGACCGGAACGTCCGCTCCACCCGATCATCGCCCGCACCAAGATCGTCGGTGGATAAAGGGTGCCCCATCCAAGCCTCTTTTGCTTGGGTGGGGATTTTCGCATCGCGGAACGAAATGCCCGTTTGCATCGGTACGCTGGCTACCACCACACGCCAGCCTTCCATCAGCTCGGCCAGCAGCGGCGACCAGCTCGCGACCGCTTCCTGCCAATCGCGGTCAGGCAGTTCGGCGGGCAGCGCAACCAGCGTTTGCAGTGTGTCATGCAGCTCGTCGGCGTCGCGAACGTCGGGCCGCGCTTCTTCGCTGACGCGCGCAATCGCCGTCTGATCGAGCCGGCCCACTTCATTGAGCACCGCTTCGGGCAACATGCGCCGCATCTGCACGGCACGCGCGCGCCGCTCTTCCAGCGGAGCGTCGTCGAGGAAGGCATACGGATTCGCATTCAGGATCTCGTGCGAAAACTGCGACGGCACCGGCGTATCGACCGCGAGACAACGGATCGCGCCGGTGCGAATCCCCTCGATCACGTGGCGCAGGCCATCGATGTCCATGGCCTCGGTGAGAACATCTTTCATCACCTCGGCGATCAGCGGATGATCGGGAATCTTGATGTCGCCTTCGATGTTTTCCTGGCAAGCCGCCACGTCGGGAAAAACCGAAGCCAGAAGATCGTCGCTGCGAATGCGCTGGATCGGCGGCGGAACTTTCTTGCCACCCTGAAAGCGCAGCAGCGCGAGCGAGCGATTGGCGTCCCAGCGCCAGCGCGTGGCAAAAATGGGCGAGGCCAGCGCCGCCTGCTCCAGAATCTCCTGTACGGTTTCGTTCTGCAGATAGTGGAAAACATCGCCGAGCGGAAAACTGTGCTGCTCGGCCAGCGCGATGTTGAGGCCATTGTCAGTTGCAGCAGCCTGCAACTCAAAATTGAAAGAGCGGCAGAAGCGCTTGCGTAGCGCCAGGCCCCAGGCCTTGTTGATGCGGCCACCGAAGGGCGCGTGGATGATGAGCTGCATGCCGCCGCCTTCGTCGAAGAAGCGTTCGGCGATGATGGTCTGCTGTGTCGGGACATCGCCCAGCACCGCACGGCCGCTGACAACGTATTCGACGAGCTGTTCGGCGCCGGCGTCGTCAAGACCACATTCGTCCTTCAGCCAGGCGACGGCGGTTTGGACCTCGGGGCTGGATTCAAGGCCGCGCAGCCGGCGGCGGGGAGTGGCGCCGGCTGAAGCCGGCTCAGTTTCGTTGATAGGCTGGCTGGACGCGGACCTGAAGGTCCGCTCTACCCGAACACTGCCGCTGGCTGAAGCCGGCTCATTCTCAAATGGGAGCTCTGACGGCGCACCTGAAGGTGCGCCCCTTCGAAAATCTCCTTCGGTCGCAAAAGACGCCTCTAAAGGCGCACCCTTCCCCATCAATTGCCGGTCGGTGGTTTCGAAGTTGCTGATTCGCTCGGCGCGAAGTTCGTCCAACTCGGGATTCATCGGCACCGGCAACGGCGCGGTATTCGGCGTGAGCGCGCTGATGCGTTCGCGCAACTCGCCCACATGCACCGACAGCTCATCCGTCCGTGCCGGAGCTTCGCCGCGCCAGAACGGAATCGTCGGAGCAGCGCCATGCGCGTCTTCCACTACCAGCCGCGCCGCGTGCGATTCGACACGATGAATGCGCCACGAGGTGTTGCCCAGCAGCATGATGTCGCCGGCGTTGCTCTCGACTGCGAAGTCCTCATCGACCGTGCCGACGACAACCTCTTCCGGCCGCGCCAGCACCGTGTACAAAGCGTTGTCCGGAATGGCGCCGCCGCTGGTGATTGCTGCCAACCGCGCACCCCGACGCGCGCGCAGCCGCCGGTTCACCATGTCGCGAAACAGATACGCGCCGTAGCGCCCGCGTTTCGCCGCAATGCCGTTCGACAACATTTCCAGAATGCGGTCGTACTCTTCGCGTTTCAGCTCGCGATACGGATACGCGCGCCGCATGAATTCGAAGAGCGCATCTTCGTCCCAATCCTCGCAGCTGCACATGGCGACAATCTGTTGCGCCAGGATGTCGAGCGGCGACACAGGAATTTGCAAGCGGTCGAGATCGCCTTGCCGAATCGCGCGCACCGTGGCCGCACATTCAAGCAGATCGTCGCGCGTGGTGGCGAACAGGCGGCCCTTGGGAACGGCTCCGCGCCAGTGGCCAGCGCGGCCCACACGCTGCAACGTCACCGCAATCGAGCGCGGCGAATTGATCTGGCAGACAAGGTCGACGGTGCCAACGTCGATACCAAGTTCGAGCGAGGCGGTCGCCACCAGCAGGCGGACTTCGCCATTCTTCAGCTTGCGTTCGGCCGCCAGGCGCAACTTGCGCGAGAGGCTGCCGTGATGCGCGGCCACCTGATCCTCGCCAATGCGTTCGCCCAGATGCAGCGTGACCCGCTCGGCCAGCCGTCGCGTGTTGACGAAGACCAGCGTCGAACGATGCTGCAAGGCCAGCTCGGCAATGCGGTCGTAAATCTCGCCCCACATTTCGTTGCTGGCGATGGGGCCGAGCTCCGACGGCGGAACTTCAATCGCCAAATCGAGCTGGCGGCGATGGCCGATGTTCACGATGGCAGGATCGGTGCCGCCCGTTGAAGCCAGCTCGTTCGTAAAAAGAGACTGGCTGGGCTCAGCGCTGAAGGGCCGTTTTAGCAGACCTCTCGCCCCGGTCAGAAAATGCGCAACTTCTTCGATAGGCTTTTGCGTCGCCGACAAGCCGATGCGCGTCGGGCCGTTCGCCAGCAGGTCGAGCCGCTCAAGCGAAATCGTGAGATGCGCGCCGCGCTTGTCGTCGGCGACCGCATGAATTTCGTCGACGATGACGGTCTCGACATGGCTCAGGATGACGCGGCTGCTATTGGCGGTGAGCAGGATGTACAGCGACTCGGGCGTGGTGACCAGGATGTGCGGCGGGCGCTTCAACATCTCGCGGCGCTCTTTGGTCAGCGTGTCGCCAGTGCGCACCGCGGTACGAATCTCCGGCATCAGGTAGCCGCGCTCGGCGGCCAGCGCAAGAATCTCGTTCAACGGGCCGTCAAGATTTTTCTGGATGTCGTTGCCCAGCGCCTTCAGTGGCGAGACGTAGAGGACTTCGGTGCAATCGCGTAGCGAGCCGTCGAGCGCCTTGCGAACCAGGCGATCAATGCAGATGAGGAACGCCGCGAGCGTCTTGCCCGAACCAGTTGGGGCAGAGATCAGCGTGGTGCGACCGGCGAGAATCGGGGGCCAGCCAAGCTCTTGCGGCTCGGTCGGAGTGCCAAACTTGGCGACGAACCACTCGGCCACCAGCGGATGCGCCCAGGCCAGCGCGGCGGGAATTTTCTCGCAAGCCTGCCGGTGGTCCGAAGCAGCCGGAATTTCCCCCACAGCCATCGCAGTATTTTAGCAGAGTTTCGCCAATTGTTCGCCGGGGGGAAGGCTGCTGTTCGCTCTTCGCTTTTGGCTTTTCGCGATTTGCCTTTCGCTTAAGACTTGTAGCTATTAGCGATTCGTCTGACTTACGGCGCTGAAGCCCGCTGCATATCGCAGATCAAGGCAGCGCTCAACGAGCTGTTACGAAACCGTGCTGCCGCTGGCGCGGCTTAGACGTTTTTTCCATCCGAGCCGGGTCTGACGACCCGGGCTAACGTCATCCCGCCGCTGCGCGGCTGTTTCGACGACCGATCTAGCGGATTCTGTTCCATCGGCATTCTTCCTTGGAGAGTTTCGTAACCGCCTCGCGTACGCTCCCGGTCCGCTTGCTAAAAGCTCAGAGCGAAAAGCTGAAGGTTAAGAGCTAAAAGCCAAGAGCCTTAAGCGAACAGCGAACGGCGAAAACCGAACAGCACCGACGCCTGCTGCTAACATAACTCCATGCCCGACGAACGCGCGCAGAAGATCAAGCTGATGATATTTGACGTGGACGGAGTGATGACCGACGGTACCATCTTTCTCTTCCCTGCCGTGGGCGGAGCGGCGGGTACGGGCACCCACTCGCGGCGCGAGCAGATGGCCGATGCTGGTGGATACGGCATCGCCAGCCACGACATGGTCGAGGCCAAAGGGTTCAACGCCCACGACGGCGCGGGTTTCACGCTGGCGAGGCTCGGCGGGATCAAGACAGCCATCATCACCAAGCGCATTTCCGAGACCGTCGCGTTGCGCGCGCGCGATCTGAAAATTGAGCACGTGTATCAGGGCCAGCAGGAGAAGACCATCGCCTTTTACGAGATTCTCGAGAAAGAAAAACTCAAGCCGGAACAGGCGTGCTACGTCGGCGACGATGTAATCGATCTTCCGGTGATGCGGCTGTGCGGACTGGCGATCGCTGTCCGCAACGCGCGCGAGCAAG
Organism: uncultured Acidobacteriaceae bacterium; assembly: GCA_963769235.1. Lineage (GTDB taxonomy): Bacteria > Acidobacteriota > Terriglobia > Terriglobales > Acidobacteriaceae > Bog-257. The sequence continues at coordinate 242,668 of CAVYKW010000005.1, forward strand.
TGCTGCGCGAGTCGCACTACGTGACGCCGCACGAAGGCGGCAAAGGCGCGGTGCGCGACGCTATTGAATACATCCTTGACGCGCAGGGCAAGCTGGAAGGCGTAATCGACGAGTACATCCGCTCGCGCACGACGGAGCCGACACACAACGGGCGACCAGCCGTCTCGGTAAAGCCGTGAAAACCTGCAATTCCGATCCCGCGGCTATAAAGCCCCTTTTTATTTGCAGCCTTGACGCAAGCGCTGAAGCGCCGTTCTACCGAAAACGCCCTTTCCAAACACGTCTTCGCTCCTAGCAGCAAGCGACCCTCAGCCCCACAAAATAAAAGCCCCCTCCAGTGCACAGGGGCGAGTTGTGCATCGGAGGGGTTAGTCGTTTGCACGACCATTCTCAGGGTTGTTAGGAATTTGAACCCAGCCTCTTTACGGAAGTTTCGGCCACCTCAAAACTGCCCTCGAAATTTGACACCGAGGTGCACCACGCCTAAAACATTTGGCGGTCTGCTGCCAAGCTTTTTGTCCACGCGGCTCCCGGCCCAATTGCCAATACGCAAGCTCTCCGCGCAACGCCCAAAATCGAACCTGCACCACCGCGTCGCCCGATCCGGGCAGAAGGTGCCGGGTACCACGTTTGCTACGGCTCCCTCAGCTCTGAAGTGTGGTAGTAAACATAATGGAAGGTGCGGGAGCTGCCGCTTTTTGGCTCACCTTGGAGCAACCTTCGGCACGACCCGCAACTCGCCCACGGCCCCGGGCATCAGTTCAGGTGGGGCCAGCGCTTTTTTAGTTCCGTCGCGGGAACGGTTTGGGTTGAATTCAGAATGGGAAGTCCCTAGTATGAATTCAATCCCGTTTCTGTAAACAGCAGCAAAGTTTCGGAGGAGCAACGTTTCTCCGGGCAGCCATAGCAAGTTGAGAACGATGTCGAAGTCCAAGGCCGTACAAGGTTTGCCAATGCTAAAGCGCTCCTCCTTTGCCGCAGTGATTTTGTTGGCGCTCGCAGCCTGCTTGGGTGCGTCAGCCGCGACCATCGCCACGCACCCCACCGTCAGCACGACGCACAAGAAGAAATCGACGACGCATCACATCACAGAGTCCGCCGCGACCCAGAAGAAGATGACGCGCATGCGGCATAGCAGCGCGACCGTGGCCAAGCGCAACCGGTCCAGCCACGTGGTGGTGGCCAGCAAGAAGCATCATTATTACGAGCGTTTCGGCGCCAGCTCGTTCGCCAATGATCAGGTGGAAGGCGACATCACGGCGGGCGAAGATCCCATCGTGCGCGCTGCTGCGGTCGAAGCGTTGGGCAACATGAACGGCACCATCGTCGCGGTTGATCCCGACAGCGGACGCATCCTGGCCATGGTGAACCAGAAGCTGGCGCTTTCGGCCGGCGCGCAACCCTGCTCGACCACCAAGGTCGCCGTTGCCCTGGCCGCGCTCAGCGAAAACGTCATTACAAAGGATACCCAGGTCCCGCTCAGCAAGTACTGGAAGGTTGACCTGACGACGGCGCTGGCGAAATCGAACAACGCTTACTTTGAGGCCGTCGGCCGCAAGCTGGGTTTCGAGAAGGTGAGCTACTACGAGCGCCAGTTTGGACTGGGCGAGCTGGCTGGCTGGAACATTCCTAACGAGCATCCCGGAATCTATCCCACCACTGAGCTCGATCAGCGGCTGGGCGGTGTAGGCAAAATGTGCTCGTTCGGCGAGAGCATTTCCATGACGCCATTGCAGCTGGCGGCCCTGATGGGCGCCATCGCCAACGGCGGCACGCTCTACTACTTGCAGCATCCCACGACGCCGGAACAGATCACCGGCTTCGCTCCCAAAGTGAAGCGCAAGCTCGATATCGGCCCGCTGATTCCTGAGATCTCCGACGGCATGGCCGGAGCGGTCAACTACGGCACCGCCCGCCTGCTGCGCACCAACTTCATCGAAGAGCCCATCCTGGGCAAAACCGGCACCTGCTCGAAAGACGGCACGCGCTTTGGCTGGTTCGGATCGTTCGCCAACACCCAGTACGGTCGCATCGTGACCGTGGTCTTCCTGGAAGGCGGTCGGCCAACGTTTGGACCCAAAGCGGCTGAGCTGGCAGGCGTGATGTACCGCAACCTATACGATCACGACTTCTTCACGGTAAAGACACCAGCCACATCGGCCCAAAAAACGATTCCCAGCACCACGAGCGTTGTTGCTCCGGTAGTCGGCGCGCAGCAGTAGCTTGGTTTCTGCCAATCGCGAACGTCTCACGACGGATTGGCATGGGTAGAGTTGGCCTTCAAGCCAGCGTTGCGCTTCCCTTCTGAGAACGCATAATAGCCACGGGTGCCCCGGGTCTCGCGCCTTTCGAGACCCGGGTGAATAGATCACTCGGATGACGGAAACGTCACCGGTTCCCCGAACTTCAGTTCAAGCACACTCCAATCGTTCACTCGCACGATTCCCGATTCCTGATAGGCGTAGGCACGAAAGCTGCTCCAGGGCCATTGTTCAGGCGCACCTACCAATCCCCGCTTTACCGGATTGCGATGCAGGTAGCGAAGCTTCGCGGTCCGTCTGCGCGCCGAAGAAATCGTTGAAGTCATAGTACCGAGCTTGCCAAATGCGCTGCGGAATCGGCTCAAACAACTCGGCCTGCATTTCGTCACGATTGGAATGCCGGCTTCGCGCGGCCAGAACACGTCGCGCGAAGCCGAGCTTCAAAGCTTGCATGGCGGTTGCCAGGGGTCGCTGCTGCGGTTCGCTAACCAGCAGATGAACATGTTCAGGCATCACCACGTATCCCAGGACCACCCAGCGATAACGCCGCCGTACCTCCTCCAACACCGTTAGAAACAAATCGCGGCGGCTCGCATTTCCCAGCAAGGGTTGACGGCAGTAGCAACTGAAGGTGATGAAGTGAAGATCGTGTCCACCATGCCAGCGCTCGAAGCCGTTGGGCATGTAACGAGCGTAGAAGGAATGTTTGTCGCATGCTGTGATTGAGGGCACGCTGGCGCAGTGATGCCGTGAAGTATTCCCGGGTCTCGAAAAACGCGAGACCAGGGGCACCCTGGCTTTCGCTTCTCAACGAGAACATCAGACATAGGCGGGTGGCACGAGGGCCGCGGCCCGATCACTCTGATTTCTACTGAACACCCCCGGGCCCGCCCCCCCCGCCTCTAATCACTCTGCTATGTGACGCCCACTGTGTCCTTTCATCGTCGCAAGTCCCATGATGCTTCTCAGGTGAACGCTCTGGTCGGTGTCGTTGTGGTTCTCGGCTCGATAATGCTGTCTGTCACCGGATTGCTAATCGTGCGCCGCAACGTGCGCGCCGAATGGTTAAAACGCCATCACGAACTGGCCAGCTGTTACTTCCACATCATCGGGACGCTGTACGCGGTCCTTGTCGCCTTCGCTATCTACGTTGTGTGGGGTGGATTCAAGGAGGCCGGCACCAACCTGACTCACGAAGCCACTGAGGTTGCGGACTTGTCACGCCTGTCCAGCGCAATGCCGGACGAGCTACGCAAGAATATATCGACAGCTTTGATGGAGTACCTCAAGGCAGTCGTGGAGGATGAATTTCCTGCCATGGAGCAAGGTCGCAACAGCGAGCGCACTTGGGCGGCGGTGCAACGGCTATGGGATGTGTATGGCAACGCGCAGCCGGACACGCCTCGGCTGCAAGGCTACTTCAACGAATCTCTGCGACACCTCACACAACTTTCTGACCTGCGCCGAACCCGGCTTTTTGCCAGCCACGGAGCGGTGCCGCAGATTCTGTGGTGTCTGCTGACGCTTGCCGGTACCCTGCTCGTCGGCTTTGCTTACTTTGTCGGCCACGAGAACATTGCAACTCAGGCCATCATGACGGCTTGCCTGGCCGGAGTGATTTCCTTCAGTATGTTCCTGATCCTATCGCTCAACCACCCCTACTCCGGTGTCGGCCGGGTTGTTCCAGAGCCATTCAAGCTGGAACTGTCCCACGTCGCCTCGCGGACGCTCAAGTAATAACGAAGCTTCTTAACCCCGGTTGGACGGGTGGCCCGGCCAAGCCTTGACGATCAATGACAAACGGGTGCCCCGAGTCTCGCGATTTTCGAGACCCGGGTGAATACATCACTCAGACGGCGGAAAGGTCACCGGTTCTCTAAACTTCAGTTCGAGCACAATCCAAATAAGTCGCGGTGGGGCACGCTTCTCAACAAGGGTTGACGGTGAAGGTGATGAAGTGCAGGTCGCCCCACCGTGCTGTGATTGCGGGTACGCTGGCCGCGTGATGCCGTGACGCATTCCCGGGTCTCGAAAAGCGCGAGACCCGGGGCACCCAGCCGACCTCACTATCGATCTCCATCTACCGCACCATCGAACCACCCTCCTCCGCCTCGATCCCCGCAAAACGGCTGCTATGATGAGTGACTGGAATCGCATCGAATGTCATCGTCTACCCCACAACCGCCGGTCCCTGCAACGCTCGACTCCTATCTGCTCGAGGTGGCGGATGCGGTCAACACCACGCTGGACCTCAACACTCTGCTGCAACGTGTAGCCGAGATGATGAAGCGATTCATCGACTACGAAATCTTCGCCATCCTGCTGCTGAACGAAAAAACGCAGGAGCTGCGCGTGCGCTTCCAGGTGGGCCATCCGCCGGAGGTCGCCGAGCGCATCCGCATCAAGGTCGGCGAGGGAGTGACGGGGCAGGCGGTGCAACGGCGCGAAGCCGTGCTGGTCAACGATGTTGCGGGCGAGCAGAACTTCGTCAACTCCGCTCCCGGCGTGCGTTCCGAGCTGGCCGTTCCGCTCATCGCCAAGAACAAGGTCATCGGCGTCATTGACGTTGAAGCCGCTCAACCCGACGCCTTCACCGAAGAACACAAGCGGCTGCTGACGCTGTTTGCCTCGCGCATCGCCGTCGGCATCGAGAACGCCCGGTTGTACACGCGCGTTTCGCGACAGGCGCGCCAGCTCACCTTGCTGACCGAAATCAGCCGCGAGCTGACGTCGATCCTCAACGTCGATCAGCTGCTGAAGCGCATTGCCGATCTGCTGACCCGCATCATCGACTACCAGATGTTTTCCATCCTGCTGCTCGACCCGACCGGAAGCGTGCTGCAACATCGCTTCTCGTTGCGCTTCAAGGAGAGCGTGCAGCTGAAGCATGAGATCCCGCTGGGCGTGGGGCTGGTGGGTTATGCCGCGCAACATGCCGAGGCCGTGCTGGTGCCCGACGTCAGCAAGGATCCGCGCTACATTGCGGCCAATCCCGAGACGCGCTCTGAGCTCTGCATTCCGCTGATCTACAAAGACAAGGTGATCGGCGTGCTCGACATCGAGCACACTCGCCGGAATTACTTCAACGAAGACCACGTCCGCACCATGACCACCATGGCGGCGCAGGTGGCGATTGCCATCGAAAACGCGACTTTGTATGAGCGCATCGCTCGCCAAGAAAAACGGCTGGAGCAGGACCTGGCGCTGGCGCGTGAGTTGCAGTTCCGCCTGCTGCCGCAAAAGTTGCCGCACTTCAAGCATGCCGAAGTCGCATCGCGGTTCGCGCCGGCCCGCCAGATCGGCGGCGACCTTTACGACTTTATGAAGTACAGCGGGCACGGCGTGACCGCCATCGCCGTGGGCGACGTGAGCGGAAAGGGCGCGCCGGCTGCAATTTACGCGGCTCTGGTCAATGGCATCGCGCGCTCGCACGCCTTGGAAGAACCCAGCGCCGCCGGCATGCTGGAAGCCATCAACCTCTCGCTGTCGGAGCGGCCGATCGAAGGCCAGTACGTCTCCATGATCTACGCTATCTGGGACGACAACCAGCAGATCCTGCAACTCGCCAACTCCGGCCTGCCGCGCCCGCTTTATTGCCGCGACGGCAAGGTGGAGGAGATTCAGGCCACGGGCCTGCCCATTGGCTTGTTCAACAATGCCACCTATGACGAGATGAACGTGCGCGCACGCAAGGGCGATGTCTTCCTGTTCTTCAGCGACGGAATTCTCGATGCGACCAGCTCGAAGGGCGAGATGTTCGGCCGCCATCGTCTGGAAGACGTGGTGAAGGCCAACGCGCATCGCAGTGCCGAGGACTTTGTGGACGCCGTCTTCACCGCGGTCTCCGATCACGCCGAGGGCGTGGAAGCCTTCGACGATCAGACGCTGGTGGCCCTCAAGGTGAAAGGACCGTTGCCCCGGAAGTGAAAGCCGCTCAACCGCAGCAACGACCGCCCGGTTTCACCTACCGCTCCAATAAGCGATCCTCTGGCGACTCTCGCGAGCTGCACGCGGACGCAGTCGCGATGACGACGCTTGCCTCGCGCTACGGCACGCCGCTTTATGTTTACGCGGGCTCGACCATCCGCGAACGCTATCGGCAATTCGATGAGGCGTTTCGCAGCTGCGAGCACACCGTCTGCTACTCGGTTAAAGCGAACTCAAACTTATCGCTGTTGCGGATGCTGGCGCGGCTTGGCGCAGGCTTCGACATCGTCTCCGGCGGAGAACTGGAGCGCGTCGAAACTGCCGCGAAAAAATCCACAGCCAAGGTTGTGTTCTCTGGAGTCGGCAAACTAGCCGGGGAGATCGACCAGGCGCTGCGTGCAGGCATCCTGCTGTTCAACGTCGAAAGCCCGAGCGAACTTGAGCTGCTGGCAGCGCGCGCATCGCATTTTCGCAAGCTGGCACGGTTCGCCGTGAGGGTCAATCCCGACGTCGCCGCCAAGACCCATCCCTACATTGCCACCGGCCTCCACGAACATAAGTTTGGCGTGCCCTGGCGCGATGCTGGCGAACTCTATCGCCGGGCCGCGACTAGCCGTTACCTGAAGGCCGCAGGCGTCAGTGTACATATCGGTTCGCAGATCACCGACGTGGAAGCCTTCGGCGAAGCCGTGGCGCGCGTGGCATCTCTGGTGAGCAGCTTGCGCGCGGACGGCCACGACATCCGTTACGTGGATGCGGGCGGCGGCCTCGGCATCTCGTATGAAGGTGACGCCAGCGCCAGCTTCCCCCGCGAGGTCAAGCAGTATGCCGCTGCGTTGACGCGGCCGTTGAAGCGCCTCGGGATTCACCTGCTGCTGGAACCGGGACGCGCCCTGATCGGTCCGGCCGGAGCGCTTATCACGCGCGTGATTTACCGCAAGCAGAATGGCAGCAAGCGATTCGTTATCGTCGACGCCGCCATGAACGACTTGATTCGGCCGTCGCTCTACGGCGCATATCACGAAATCGTTCCGGTTCTACGCAAGCCGAAAGCGACGAAGTCCGAGTCTGTCGATATTGTTGGCCCGGTATGCGAGAGCGGCGACTTCTTCGCGCGCGACCGCGCCCTCAGCGGAGTTGAGGAGGGCGACCTGCTCGCCATTCTCGATGCCGGGGCGTACGGCATGTCGCTGTCGTCCAACTACAACACCCGGCCGCGTCCTGCGGAAGTACTGGTGGACGGCAGGCGCGCGAAGCTGATACGGAAGCGGGAGTCGATCGCGGACTTGCTGGCACCGGAGCGGGTCTAGCACTCGCCACTCACGTTGGCCAGCAACCTGGCCCGCAGCACCACGTCGGTCTTACGCACGTGACTGTCTTGGATACCGCAATTTTGCCGATTGCGTTTGATCGCAAGTTGTCCTATGCTCCCCTCCGACTGGAGAGCGCATGCAACCGAATCGACATGACGCAGCCACTTCCACTGCACTCTGCCTCTGGTGTTATTCCGAATATCTCAAAAGCACAAGCCGGGCTCGTGACGGACAAACGTTTTGCTCCAAAAAGTGTGAGTACGAAGCACGCTATTGGTTGCAGGACAGCATGACGTCCGCCAGCGGATAACGTAGGGCGCGGCGTTCTGCCGCGCCTCTATCTCTGAAAATTTTGGCAACATGGTTCGACTACGGACGGGGTGCGCCGCGATAGCCTTCGTCGTAGCCTTTGCGGTAGGCTTCCAGCCGGTCACCGTGCCAGTCGCCGCTGTTGGGGTTCATCTCGCGATGGTGTTCCCGGTCGTGAATGCCGTTCTGATATCCGGCATCAAAGGCCTTCTGGCTCTCGGGATCATGACTGTAAGCGCCCATCGCGGCCTCGTGGTGCTCATCGTAATGAGCGGCGCTCTTATAGCCCTCCTGATATCCCCGCTGATACTCATTCAAGCGATTGCCGTGCCAATCGCCGGTCTGCATGTTCATCGGCTTGTTGCGGCGCGCATCGTTCACACCGTTCTGGTAACCGGTCTGATAAGCCCGCTGGTCTTCGTTAACCTGTTGCGCGTTCACCAGCACGGACGACAGGCACAGGGGCACGAGACTGATCCCCAACATAAAGGCGATGGTTCTAAGCTGCTTCTTCAATGACTTTCTCCTGACTGCAACGTTGGCTTCGGTTCTGGATGCCGCAGGCATCAATGCGCGACCGCAGTCGCACTACAGCTTAGAAGGCGGATATCGAAAAAGGGTCGCCAGCTCGGGAACAGCTAATCGAGCTCCGGGATTCGCAACGGTGAACACTGGGCGAACGGGAGGGATGCCGAACGTTCAGCGGCATTGCAAGGGGCGAGCTCCCAGTCCCACAGCGCGGGACGAAAAACGATAGCCCAGCGCTTCAACACAGGCTGCGCCGCCTCTTACGTGCGGACCCGTCTCTGTCGGGCTTCTGTAATTTCCTTTCACAAAACAATCCTAGGACGCGGCTGCGATTTTCTATAAACTGCCGCTGTGGTCAATCCAAAGGTTGTGCTGAAGTTAAAACGGAGAATACATCCATGAAGAAAAGTTTCGTATCAGGACTGGTTGTGGCCATGGCGCTGCTTATGGGCAGCGTGACCGTCATGGGCCAGCAGACCGCTGCGCCAAGCGCTCCCGCCGCCAACGCTCAAACCGGCCTCACCGACCAGGACGTTGAAATGCTGCGGGCCGACTTGCGCTCGCAGCGCAAACAGATCATGGCCGAGAACATGACTCTTACCGCCGACGAGGCCACCAAGTTCTGGCCGATTTTCGATGAGTACCGGAAAGAAGCGATTAAACCCAATGACGACCGCTGGGCGCTGATTAAAGACTATGCCACGAACTACAACACCATGACCGATGCCCAGGCGCAGGATTACATGAAGCGCGCGACGGCTCTCGATCAACAGCTGCTGGCTTTGCGTATGAAGTATGTTCCGGTATTCGAGAAAGTCATCTCGGCCAAGAAGACGGCCTTGTGGTACCAGATCGACCGTCGTATCGACTTGCTGATCAATCTGCAATTGTCGTCGCAGATTCCCATGGTCAACACCAAATAGCAAGCCGCATCGGGCATAGCTCCCACTCATTCGAAAATCGTGAATGAGTGGGGCACCCCGGCCGAGGTTGCCTAGCTGGCGAGGGATCGCCCTCGGGGAATTCAGGCTTGCTTGCGCTATGGCCTGATCTATATAAGGGGATGTCAAGGACATTTTTCTCCCAGCACCGGAGGCGCGGATTTGGTTCGCGACATCCAGCCCCTCTCACCATGGAAGACGCTTGTGTGGTGTCGTGCCCCTGGGTTATTCCATCTCAGCAGATGCATCTCGTTAGTAGCGACGACGCCAATCAGTTTCGAAACTGAACAAGCCGTGCGGTTGTACGGTGTCAACCATGGATCTATCTGAGGCTCGGGGCCTAGTGCTTTTTCGGGTTATCCGAGGGGGCATAGGGATTACACAGAGACTGAGTGCCATCGGCACCGTGTCGTCTACAGGCCATAGTCATACTCACCCTCGAACCCGAGCGTCTCAAGAACCGACTGGCCACCACCAGAGAAGATCACCGGAGATGGAGGGGCTCTTCACCCGAGACGCTCAAGCGGCTTGCGATTTCAGTTTTTCGGCGTCGAAGTTTTCTCCCTTCTTCCACAGGGTCAGCGTAATCGCTGCAATCTTGCGGGCCAGCGTGAGACGTGCCATGGTCGGCTTTATGCCTTTGGCCAGCGCAGCTTGGTAGAAGTCCTGGAACGGTCCGGGACGCACGCTGGCCATAGTGGCCGCTCCTTTGAATAGACCTTTCAGATCATGGTTGTGGTCTTTGTTCAAACCCCGAATGGAAAGCAGTTTCTTCGAACGCCGCACTTGACCGTCGACCAAGCGATATTCCGCACTGATGCGGGTCTCCAAGGCCAGTCCGCTATACGCCCATAGCTGTCGCTTGCTGCGAAAACGATGCGGAGTCTGGATCAGTGCCACCGCCAGCGCCGAGCGAATCGGTCCGAGATAGGGGATCTGTCGCAGCTTCGCGGTGATGGCATGCTTCCGACTTTCCGCTAGCAGTTCCCGCCGCGCTTGCTGGCGCAGGTGTTGCAACATGTCCAGTTGCTCATAGAGTCGTTCGGCTCGACGCCGCACGCCGACTTCCCGAATCTTGCCCAGCCACTGAGCTCGATTCCGCGTGTAATAGACGTCTCTTCCCGCACAGGGAATCGCCCAGCTGCGATACACCGCTTTCAGCCGATTCATGACCCGAGACAGGTCTTTGACGATGGTCAGATAACTTCGGGATAACTCCCGCAACATCCGTACGCCCGTCTCGCCATGGTAGACCGGTTTGAGTTGATTACCGCGTAACAGCTCGGCCAGCTTGCGGGCATCGATCCGATCACTCTTGTTCCCATCCTTGAGCAACGCATTCTTCCGTGGATTGCACACCACTAGTTTGTCGACGTGAGGATTGAGCAGATCGTACAGCCATACGGACCAGGTCCCTTCTTCGAAGGTCACCGACACGATTCCGCGCAAGCCTGCAAAAAACTGAAGAATGGTCGCCGCTTCCGTCTCGAGGATGGATTCCATGACTAACTTACCGGTGGAATCCAGTACCGCGACCACGATGGTTGCTTGATGAACGTCCAGTCCAATATACTTTTCACTGTTCATAGGGTGCTCCTTTTCGTAGGTGGTAGTGCGAACAACCACAACCTACTCCAAGAGGGGCGCCCTTTTATAATGCGATTGCGACAGCTAAGCGAAGGCGGTACGCTTCACCTTTTTCTAAACAATAACTTAGGCACAAAATGACCTTTGAAGAGCTTGACGGAAAATATCCGAACGGCCTCAATGACGCTGAAATTAGGGAAGTACGAATCGATTATGCGCAGCGCACAGCGACGTTGCAACTAGCCATGAGGCCTAACAGGCCGGATTCCGCCGAGCGAGATACGTACTCGACTGCGTTGTTAACAATTCACGGACTCTACTATCTTTCGATTGACCCGCCTGATGTTGATCGCCTCTTCGGCCCGGAGCGCAGGAGCATTTCTGTGGACGGGCTTCCCGAGGACGCAGGAGCCTTTCCGCAAATCGGATGCGCTCAGTCAAGGCTACGTGGCGGCGGATTCTATTGTCGATTTTTCGTTCATGACTGGAACTCGTTCATCCACATCGGTGCAGCAGACTGCGAAATTGTGTGGTTGTCGGCCCACGAGTCCAAGTCCTGATACCCCAGAAGCATATCAGTGATAACTGCCTTTATATCGCCATTGCACAAGCAATGTTATCGACACCTATTCACTCGCGTTGCCGACGGATGGCGCGACCGGAGCACCACACTCTTCACAGAACTTCGCCATCGGCGATGCAGCATGCCCGTTTAGGCACCGTCTACCGCTATCGAAATGCTGAACTTGCGTCGCGGAATACAGCACTGCGAGCGGAACCAGATAAAAGACCAGAAATGTAGCCGAGCCAACGCGGGCTCCGTTTGCTGACGAACTCATCCCACCTCCATATAGGAAGGGCAACGCGAAAAACCCCACCCATGCATAACCGAAGATGATCCACACCGCTCGACGCATCCATGTTGGGCATCCACGCAGGGCTGCACGCCAGATGTCCTTCTGCTTGAAGTCCTTGGTCAACCGATTCATCACGAAGATCGTGGGCACGAAGACGATGAACATTCCGGGCGTTAGGAATTTCGTCGAGTGTTCGAACGGGTAGATGACTCCGAAAAGCGCAGCTACATGGACGGTCAAAGTCGCCACGAACCCAATGACAGCTAAGGCTAGCAACGCGTTAATCACACCAAGCATTGGAGTATTGTCGCACTTAGGCTTTAGTGAGTCTGTGACATCACTGTTGTAACATCGCCATAGCACTCAAAACTAGTCGGCGCGGTTGCGATCCGACCCTGCCTCCTTTGAAAATGCTATCGTTCCTGTGGATAATCGTGGTCGTCCATGCCAAAGAGCACCATTAACTTCGACACCGTGAGGAAGATCGGCTTGGCGTTGCCTGGCGTGGAGGAGGGCACCGCATACGGAGCACCGGCGCTGAAGGTCCGCGGAAAGCTCATGGCATGTGTGCCCACTCACCGGACGGCTGAGCCGGGTTCGCTCGCGGTTCGCGTCGGCTTCGAAGACCGCGCCGAACTGCTTGCAGCCGCTCCCGATGTTTACTACGTGACTGATCACTATGTTGGCTACAGTGCGGTCTTGGTTCGCCTGTCCCGGGTCACACCTGCTGTGCTGCGGGACTTGCTTGGTATGGCTCACAAGTTTGTGACCGCGCAGGATGGCCGCCGATCTTCCCCTTCTCAGAGGCAACGCAAGTCCGTCTGACCGTCGTAATATCACCGGGTGCCCCACACGTCCGCGATTTTCGGATGTGTGGGAGCTCGTGAAGGCCGAGGGCTATCCATTTATTCTGTAGCCGAGACAGATCGACTCTGCCGTCCCCGTGGAGTTTGTGTCATGGCGGTGCCGCCGCTCCGCGGCACGATTATGGTTCTCACTTCACCGCGGGCTAACGCTGGCGGCTAACACAAATGTCGCCGCTGTGCGGCTGACTCGATCCACAATTCAAGATAGGTTTTCCACCGGGCACCTTCCCGGGTCTCAAACGGCGTGAGACCCGCGGGGCACCAAGCCACAATTTTTTGGCTGCATCTGAAACTTATTCTGCCGCAGGACCGTAAGCATTCCGCGGGAGGTTAACATGCATGACACCCGGGAGCGGTTGTCTCTATTCTGGATTTTCGCGCTATTGAACTACCTGTATGCGGACGTTGTTGCCCTGTTTGCTATTGTTGACTCGCCGAACTCAGCCCCACACCTTCCACCCTGGGCTCTGATGGGTTCAGCGGTGTTGATGGAAATACCCATCGCCATGATTGTGGCTTGTCGACTGCTTCCGTTTCGAGCGAACCGGCTGGCGAATATCATCGCAGGTACAATTTTGACCCTGGTAAATGGTGTCCTGACCTTCATTCCGCCTCTTGTCGGTGCCCGGACTCCCGCTCTTCCTGAGTACTTGTTCTTCGCGACGATCGAAACTGTATGCACCTCGATCATCGTCTGGCAGGCGTGGACTTGGTCAGAGGTTGAAGCCGCAGTTAGTTCGGAGCGGATCGTCCGCCAACCGGAAGGTGAGATCGCTTCTTCTTAGAGCCGCTGCCGCGCTCGCATTCGCTTAAGTGAGGTCAATGTGAAAAGAGAACGCCTGACACGGATCGTCCTGGTGATCGTAGGGCTGATCGATCTGGCCATGATTTATTTTCTATACCTGGATCTGTGGCATTCCAGCTGGCTGTTGAAGCAGAAGAACGAGTGCGACCCTATGTTTCTGAGCTTTTTTATTCCGGTCGGGATCTTTCTACTGATAGCCGCAAAGAGGCCGTCTGAGCATCGCTCGATGATTGCTCTGGCAGCCTGGTGGAACCTCTCCCATAGTGCTGTGATGGCTATTCAAACCGTGGAAGCGTGGATGCACGGCGTCCACCGGAACTTTACCGATGTGATCCTATTCCTTGTGATCGGAGTTGTCCTGTTAGCGTTTCTGCCAGCAAAACGAGAGGCCGTCGCGCCGGGTGTTGCGTAAACAAGCGCACCCGGCAACACATTTATCCCAGTTGAAACCGCGCGTAAACAAAACAGGTATATACTCCCCCGATGCCGGAATGCCAGGAAAGCAATTCCGGAAGTAGCCCTTCCGTAGAACCACACAATCGCAGTTCGAAATTTGCAAAGGCAGGTAAGAAAAATGTCTAACCATTTCACTGGACTCAGTCTCGGTCCGCCACTCGGGGACCAGCGGCTTGACCTCTGCGATCTCTACGCCTTCCAATCGCCCGCGGATCCGACAAGGACTGTGCTCATCCTTAACGCCAACCCGACTGCCGACGCCCTTCATCCTGACGCCATCTACCGGCTCGCCATCGACAACGACGGCGATTACCTGAACGACATGGCGTTCAGCTATGTGTTCTCGACGCCGCAAAACGGCAAGCAGACAGTGAATGTCTTTGTCGCCAAAGGCAGCGAATCCCGCTCGGTCGAAGCAGTCGGCACCAAGATCATCTCCGATGCCGAGGTTTCCTTCGATGCCAAGCCCAATATTCACAAGTCGGGCGCGTACACGTTCTTTGCCGGCAGTCGCAGCGATGCCTTCTTCTTCGACTACGACGGCATCAAGAATCTGTTCGATACCAAGGGCGGCAGGAACTTCACCGCACCTCACCTGGGCGGCAAGTCTCCCTGGACCGGCATCGATTCGAATACGGAAGCTAATGTGTTCTCGACGGTGATGGAGCTGCCCACCAGCGAGCTTGGCGCCAATCCGTTGATCCATATCTGGGGACGATGCAGCGTCCGCCGCGATGGCAAGCTGCTTCACGTGGATCGCGCTGGGCATCCGTCCGTCAGCAGCTTTTTCAACACGGACGAAACCAAGGAGGAGTACAACGCGAGCGAACCGGTGAACGATGTCAAGCGCTGGACCGATCAGTTCGTCCACCTAATGGGGCACACTGGCGGTTACACTCGGGAGGAGGCCATCGCCGCGATCGGAGTTGAAGGCCTGTTACCGGATATGTTGAGCTTCGATCCTGCAAAGCCGGCAAAGTATCCCAATGGCCGCGTCTTCACTGACGATGTCATCGATTACCGCCTGGCGTTCCTGTCGAAGGGTGACATTCCGCCCGACGGCCTCAAGCCGCACAGCGACACTCTGAAGGAATTTCCGTACCTGGGTAACCCGCATCCGAAGAAGAGCTGAGAGGAATCTGTCGCGTGCGCGGGTGCGCGACAGATTTCGTCCAGCGGCATCGTGGAAACCTCGCGATCGAGACGCGAAGGCGAATAATATGGTCAGAACCTCATGCAGTCTCCGTCCCGCAACGCGGTGCTGGTTCTCATCGGTGTGAGCCTCGTGCTCCACAACAGCGAAGAAGTCCTGACCTTTCCGGCTTTCTTCCGCTCGTCCAGCCGGTTGCTGCAATGGCTTCCAACGCCTACCTTGATACAGAATGTGCAGCACCTGCGTTTGGCGCTGCTGATGGCGACCGTGTTGCCGCTGGCTGTTGTGGCGTGGGCCATAGTGCGTCCCGGCAAAATTCTTTTGGGAGCGGCGTTGTTTCTGGAGTCAGTGCTGCTGGCCAATGCAGTCTGGCACATCTCGGCCGCGGTAGTGAATCGCGGCTACGTTCCGGGCTTGATCACCGCGGCGCTCATCAACCTGCCGTTCGGCATTTACGTTTTGCGCAGAGCCGTCAGGGAGCGTTGGATTCCATTGCGAGCCGCATGGATCATGCTTGGGGTAGCGGTGCTGCTGCACCTTGCGGCCGTGGGCAGCGTATTAGGATAAGGATCGTTGCCCGCGTCCGTTCCTTAAACAGTGCGAGACCCGGAGCATCCGACGATGCGGTTCGATTCTGCCGTGCTTCGTCGCTACGAAGATAGGGGCCGATACCTTCGTCCAATTGAATTCAACCTGGTTCTTCTGGCTTAATGCCAGTATCGATGCTGCGGCCATGGCCTACACGTTCAGTCGAGTTTCTCGTCAAGGGTGCCACCGAGGCCCACTCTTACTGAAAACCTGCGGATCATGGCCAAGTGCCGATGTTTTCCCGGCTTGAGCCCACAGCGAAGCAACGTCCAGACACGGAGGTATCACCATGACCGGGTCTTCTGATCTTCAGCAAACCAGACTAGCGCTCAACAACGGACGCGGTCACATTCCCGCACTCGGCTTCGGCACACTGATTCCCAATGCAGCGGAGACGATATCCGCAACCAAAGATGCGCTGGAAGCCGGGTTTCGGCACGTCGATTGTGCAGAGCGCTATAGAAACGAGCGTGAAGTCGGCGAAGCGCTGGAGACGGGCCGTGCCGCCAGCGGAATTGCGCGGGCAGACATTTTTGTTACTACGAAGTTGTGGAACAATCATCATCGGCCCGAGCGTGTAGAGCCGGCATTCGCTGCCAGTCTGGACAGACTTAAGCTGGAGTATCTGGACCTCTACCTCATTCACACTCCATTTGCATTTCAGCCAGGGGACGAACAGGATCCGCGGGATAAAAACGGTAATGTTGTTTACGACAAGGAAGTGACTTTGCTCGATACCTGGAGGGCACTGGAAAGTCTAGTGGACCACGGGAGGTGTGGGGCCATCGGTCTGTCGGACATCACCTTGAGCGACCTCGTGCCAATCTACGAATCGGCGAGAATCAAGCCGGCGGTTGTTCAAGTAGAATCCCATCCTTACTTGCCGGAAACCGAGCTTCTGGAATTCTGCAAGCAGAAAGGTGTGGTTTTTCTGGCTTTCGCGCCATTGGGTCACGGCATGAAACCCGGGCTGATGGAAGATCAAGTCATTACGAAAATCGCCGCACGAGTGGGAAAAACGCCGGCGCAGGTTCTGCTGGCATGGGCGGTACAGCGCGGCACGGCTCTACTTACCACGCCCAAGACTTTGGCCCGCGCCAGGGAAAACTTCGATATCTCCT
>CAVYKW010000006.1:0-49944 GCA_963769235.1 uncultured Acidobacteriaceae bacterium
CGCTGAGATCGCGCAGCTGTGATTGCAGGCGATCGATCTTCTGGTCTAGGGTTTCGTTTCCGGTCAGCTCCGCATCGTGGCCTTTTCCGGATTCCTGGATACCGCGATACTGGCTGATGAGGGTTTCCAGGTACACTCGTTGCTGCTTGGTAGTGTTCAGGGCATAGGCTTCCGTTTCAACTGGGACTGCATGCCGCTCAGTATTTGCAAATTGCTACCCGTCTGTGTTGGCAGTTCGCCAACATGCTGCCCCTTAAACTCCCGAATTTTTTCTTCTTGCGCTTCCAGGGTCTGGCGGGTTGACGCCAGTTGATCTTCCAGGAACTTCGTATTGCCCTCTGACTCCTGCTGCCGCACCTCTAGATTTTCGTCAATGAACAGATTCGTAGCTCGGCTTGTCACCTGCTGGGCGGTCAGCGGATCTCCGGCCGTATAGCTAACGTTAAAAGCGCTAATCCGGTCATCAGTACCGCGTACCAATTCAATCTCGATCTCTTTACGCATACGGGCGGCGATTTCGTCAGGCGACAGGTGGCTACGTTCTTTCGCATAGAGATGTAGCTCGTCCGCGATATTCAGCGATCGCGACCGGCTCAATTCTGCTGCGTGATGCTGTAGACGCTCCTGCAGGTTCTCGCTGACATTTGGCACAACATAGTCCTTCGGCATTGTTGGCTGCTGTACCAAAATAAGAGTACTTGACGTGTAACGCGCCGGCATCACCCAGCTTGCTCCCCAAACGGCAAGCCATCCAATAAATAAGGGAATTAGAAAGTGCATGTGCCGCCTATGCACTATCCCGAGATAGTATTGGACGTTTAATCCTTCGGTCTCTTGTGACTGGTTGGTCGGTGGCATACTATTCTCCCAACCCACGGCTAAACAGGTAGTTCAGTGTGATGAAAACGCGACTCGAATTGGGATCTGCGGCAACCGCCGGAATATTACCGTAGCTCTGATGGATCCAACTGTATCCAAACTGCACATTCAGGCGTGAGCTGATTAAGCGTTGCACCGAAATATTTGCGGCTAGTGAATGACCGCCGAGACCAGCTACAAAAAACGAGGGGGTGACCGCCTGATTATTCGAGTATCCCCCCGACATTCCCAGATTCCAGACGCGGTTGACCTGCCAGGCTGCGGAAAGACTTGCGTTGTTTGAGTGGTAGACTCCGTTCAGGCCGCCGGCACCGGCGACAATCCGGGAATAACTTACCGCCAAGGTTGTTCTCTCCCCTCTCCAATTAGCGCTGACCATGGTCAACGGTGACCAGGAACCTGCCGGGGGCAATGGAGACTGATTCGCACTGTAGTGCTGTGGCCCCGCTGAAACCGACAAAGACAAAGTTGGTTTTAATAGCACCGTGAGAAACGCGAAAATTGTTTGCGACTGAATTTGAGTATCGGGCGACGCCGTCTGATACGAAAGTGTGTATTGGTATTGATAGGTTGCGCCGACGTAGTACCTTTCGCCGATGCCGTGCGAATAGAATGCTCCGCCCCCGGCGGAACGTGAATTTACAGGCCAGATACAGCTGCAGGATTCGGATAATACAATTCGCCAAAGTTACCGGTCACCCCTATCATGCTGTACGGATCGAGTTGATAAGTCACTTGGGCATTGGTCGTGTTGCTTAGTTGATCTGCTACCGGAGCGATGACTCCAATACTCTGCACTGGCACGGAGCCTGAGACCGTGATGGCGGTCGTATTCGTTTGATTGAGCAGATTAGACGACTTCAGGAATGTGTCCCGCAGCGCAAGCGTCAGGTTTGGAGTCATATGATACTGCATATCTAAGCCCAAGTTCTGGCTAAATTCGTTGTACGCGCTGGTGTGTTGGTATACCGTAAATCCCGGCACATAGTTGACAACCAAGTGGAGCTGAGGCGTGGTCTTGTCCAAAGCGAATATCGGCGAAATCGCATAGCTTTCATCGGCCACAGGCTTGCCCGTAGTTCCACCCCAGAGATTGCTGTTGTAAGCGCTAGTTACGGAGAAACCCGCGCGCAGGAAGTTCGATATGTTGTCGCCGGTAAACTGCGCCGAGTACGCTTTGCCCCCGTCGACTGGCGGCGGCACCTGAAGTTCCACTTCAGTGACAGCATCCGCAGGACTATCCTGACCGCTGATGTCAACCTGCGCCCAGGCGGTGGCGCACGTGAGCAAAAAGCACCCTAAGCAGGCTTTGATTAACATAGTAGCTCTACGGAATGACGATCGTGTCATGCGGCTGAAGCTTCACGTTCTGCGCCAGGTTCTTCCCCTTGATAACATCCTGATAATTAAAAGGCAGTCGGGTTTCACTTCCATCGGGATTAATACGCAGAACATAAATGGACTTATGCTTGGCAAAGTCACGGCAACCACCGGCGAGCGCGATGGCGTCCAGAACCGTAGTTGAGTTGGTAAGGGGGTAGGAGCCTGGCTTTGTCACCCTGCCAAGAATATTGAATTTCTGACTATTGATCTGTTCAACGATGACCGTAACTTCCGGTTCAGCGAGAAAAGGTTGGAGCTTGGTGCTTATCTCTTCTTGGAGTTTCTCCGGCGTTTGTCCGGTTGCTTGTATGTCTCCGATCAGCGGAAGCGAGATCCTTCCATCCGAACGTACTGGAACGGTGCGTGAGATATCCGGTTGCTTCCACACGCTAATCGCCAGCATGTCGCCGTTTCCGATGACAAAGCCCTCGTGATGTGGGGCTGGGGTAGACGGGGGGACAGGCTGCGCGGCTGATGCCATCTCCGCATCACTTGTGGTTATCGAGTCCAGGCTGGCCGCTTGGGGCCTGCGCCAACGCGCTTGTGGCCAGGAGAATGATCGCTAACGCTGATCCAAGACCTCCGCTCCACAATCTAATCGTTGTAGTCTTCATATTCAACCTTCCTCGCACCCGACACTCTGCCGAGTTATCCGCGACCATTCCCCCCAAATCCGTTTCCATTGCTTCTTCCTCCCGCGTTCCCCGCCAACAGAGAAGCGTCGGGAGCTCTCATTTGAAATTGTTCGATCTTGTACAACAAAGTGCGATAGCTGACCTTCAGGAGGCGAGCAGCAGCTTTGCGATTCCATCCAGTCTTTTCCAGGGCCGCGGAGATTGCATTCTTCTCGGCCTCTGACTTTACGCTCTGTACCAACGACTTCAGCGAGCCCAGGCCAGACATCTCTAACGACTGATCGCTGTCCCGAGAAGTAGACTTCAACCGATCCGGAAGGCCAAAGTTACTTTCATCCAAAGGAGTGGAAGTCCCCTCTCCAGCAAATTCCCACTCACTGCCACCTGCGAGAAGATAGCGTTTAACGAAGTTCTCCAGTTCACGCAGGTTGCCGGGCCACGAGTGCGATTGACAGGCCTCCAAGACGGCTGGGGAGAATAGTCGGGGCGACAGGGAGTAATGCCTAGCCAAGTGGCGCATGAAGTAGTGAACCAGGAGTGGAACTTCCTCTTTGCGCTCTCTCAGAGCAGGCACGCGAATCGTATAGGCGCTCAGCCGATAGTACAGATCTTCACGCAGCTTATTTTCCAGAATCGCATGCTCGACGTTACTGGTGCTGGCGGTTAGTACACGCACGTCAACCCCGATCACCGCTCCACTCCCTGGTCTGGGAAATTGCTTGGTTTGCATGACTTGCAGCAATTTGCCCTGCAGGGTCTTCGGCATCTCGGTAATCTGGTCGAGAAGGATGGTGCCTCTGTCACAAAGCTCAAGCTTTCCCTGCTTGGACTGTGGAACACTGGTCTCATGGCGCTCATAGCCAAACAATTCAGCTTCGAGCAGATCACTAGGGAGCGCCGCGCAATTTACTTTGGCAAACTTTGAGCCGGACCTTACCGACAGGTGGTGAATAAGACGCGCAATTGTTTCCTTGCCGCTGCCACTCTCTCCGACGATAAGCACCGGCGCATCCGTTTCGGCTAAGAGCTCAGCTTGCGCACGGAGCCTGCGCATGATCGGACTTGCACCCACAAAAGATCCGTCTTCTCCAACCTGTTCAACATCGTCACTGCTGATATCAACGGTCATGCCATTGGCTGCCGCGGAAAGCTGGCGACGGATGACGTTTTCGAGATCATCCTCTGCCACTGGCTTGATGATGCAGTCTCTGGCTCCGAGCCTGATAGCTTCTTGTCTAGCTGCAGAGTCCCCGTGATCGCAGATTGCAACGATGGGAAGCTCCGGACGTAAACGATGCAGCCAGCGCAGGAAATGCAGTCCGTCCGCGTCTCCGTTAGTTAAATCCAGTACCAGCAAGTCGGGGATCGTTCCTGATTGGATCCGCTCCATCGCTCCCCACCCGTTTGTTGCACTCTCCAATTGCCACGAGTTCGATTCGCCGATGGACCAGAGGGGACCCAGAACAGCAGATTCCCGGCTCACTGCCAGAAGTCGTAGTATGTCAGCTGTTTTCTCTGCCACGGGCTTTGAAGCTCCTAGGATGGTCAAGGGAAGATGAGAGTACTAAGAAGTGGGGATGCAACCTGAAGTACAGAGTGCTAGACCGGCTCGATGTCGTATCCTTCAATGCGCACACTCAAGCGATCGTTGAATTGCATCGAGCGATATGACCAGTGTGTGTTCGCCGCTGCGACCGACCAGAATCCCTTCAACGTTAGCTAAGGAGCCGCTCCGGATTCGCACTTTCTGGCCGATCTTAAGGAACGGGTGAGATGAGAAAGGTAACTGTTCTTCGAGCAGAGCTCGAACCGCATTAATTTGTTCGTCGGGAATTGGGATGCCCCATCCGTGAGTGCCGACGAACCCCAAGACGCCTTCAACGGTGAGCACTCGCAGTCGATCGGCATTTTTGGGAGGTAGCTTAACGAAGACATAACAGGTAAAAAGCGGGGACTCTACAATCTTTTTGCGGTCGCTCCAGCGCCGCTCTTCTTTGACCAGAGGTAGGAAGGCTTCCACCCCTCGATCACGAACTTCCTGCGCTACGACTTTTTCATGCCGAGAGCGGGTATGCACCGCGAACCAGCGTTCTTGGTCTGCATGCGTGTCAACACCAGCAAAGGCCAGCGGTTCAGTGGAAGTCCAAGATTGATTGCTGGTATACATAGCTTCGCCCTCTCAGTCACATTCCGACTTCGCGCCTGCTACAACGATCTTCAAAGTTCCCCAAACGGCCCACAAGAACAGCCTTCAGCTTTAGCGACGGGGGAACCCTTGGCCCCACACCTACAATCAAGCACTGCGAGATAGGTTGTGAGGGTCTGTCCGTTGGCAAGTAACTTCTGGTATTCCGGTAGAGGCACAGTACGGCAGGTTGCAGGTGGTCGCAAGAGGCACAGAGTCTCCGCGACGCATTACCCTGTATCGCTGGAGCGCGTTGTCTCCTGTATGTAGGTATGACCTACCCGGAGACGAATTTCTCCTTTGTCGCCCGCCAGTAAATCAAGCCATCTCTTTTGTATTCAGCTGCTTACAGCGATTAACGCTGCCTGGCTTCGGAGTATGGCGACAGCACCTCTGTGCGGCAATGGCGACACTATGTATGTGCAGCACAGCGGCACTAATGACGGCTTGTATTGCGAAAAGACCTGTTGTAGCCTTGCGTACATCCAGAGAAGCCTTTGATTGTGGTTGGAGCCGCTTAAGTACCCGAAGAGATCTCTTGGCCGGAGACTTTTCGCAGAATCAGACGCTGCTGGATTTTACTTGCCTTCGGACACATCACTTCGTTTGGAGTCAAAATGCGCCACCAGCCTTCTGCTGTATCGATACGTGTACTTGTAAGTGACGACACCCGAGTTCACACCGAGCTGCTTGCCGACGCCTTGAAGCGCGACGGCTATCTGCAAGTGACTACCTCTGCTTCAAACTCCGAGGGGTTAACCTCGCGGCCAAATCTGCGAGACGTCGACGTTCTCCTCATAAGCTCAAATCTGGATGAGCAGCCTGGAAGGGGCCTGGAAGTGCTGCGGGTTCTTCGGGCGGCACACTCAGACCTCCGGGCAGTTGTCTTGCTGGATTCCTCGAAAGGGGAAACCATCTTGGAAGCTTTTCGTGCCGGCGCTCGCGGCGTCTTCAGCAAGAATGACTCGATCGATACTCTGAGCAAGTGCTTGCGTAGAGTTTATGAAGGCCAGATCTGGGCCAACAGTCAACAGATCATTACGTTGATCCAGGCGTTGGCTTCCTCCCACGATATCCGTGCCGTAGATGCGCGCGGACTTAATCTTCTGTCGAAGCGCGAGATGGAAGTGGTTCGCAGCGTCGCTCAAGGACTCTCGAATCGGGAAATTGCCGAAAGATTGCACCTCAGCCAGCACACGATTAAAAACTGCCTGTTTCGGATCTTCGACAAGCTCGGTGTGTCGAGTCGCGTGGAACTGCTTTTCATGACCTTAAGCCAGGAACACCAGGCGCAGTCTATCTTTCAGCAGTTTGTCGATGGAAAGGCTTACGAAAACCTGAAAGATGAGGGAACCTTGATCGAGTGCCAGCGCGCCGCCGATCAAGGAATTGCTGCAAGCCCAGCTTGCGCTAGCCGAATATTACTCTGCGCACAAGAAAAACCTGAGCGACTCCTTGAACGCGTATATGTGGTATTCGATCGCCAGCGAGCAGATGTCACAAGCCTACAAAGACGCCGCCAAGGGACTTACCATGGATCAGTTACTCCAGGCCGAACAGATGGCAGCGGATCGAATGTGCAAGAGAAAAAGTCCTTTCAGTCGACATCCGTCGTCGCCGCGAGTTGAAACTCGCAGCGGCGGGAGACTAAGTCTCATTGCGCCCTCCAGTCCTGATATGCCCGGCTGTCAATCCAGATCGGGGCGTTTTGCATGGCTACAGGAATTCTGACGACGCTGACCAAAAAGACAAACCCGCTCGGTGCTTAGCGAATTCAAAGAGAGCCCTCTGCCTCGAACCTCTGCTCACGGAACTAGCCCGGCGCGTTTCTGCGACCACCAAACTGCTCGGTGGGTTGCCGGTACCCTTTGCCTAATTGCCATAATTTCCACTTTGACAGCTGGGCTTTGGCCCTTCCACGCTCCGAAGAACGAGGTGTCCTGGGTAAAAAACGAGGACGCTTTGCGTTTCGGCCGTTACGGCACTGCTTTGAGCCTCGGCCCGTTTGTCTTTCCGGCTGCTCCTACACTTGGCTGCAGCATCGAGGTTTGGCTGGAACCCGCTCTGACTTGGACGACCGGTTCTGTCCTGACGTTTTATGACCCTTCCAGCGGCCGGGAATTCTCGCTCCAGCAGGACTTAACCGACCTTGTTTTATTACTTGACACCCAGGCTTCGGCTCACCCCAAGAGACCGCAACGTCTACAGGTTCGCAACGTGTTTCGGAGACGGCAAGCCTTCATTACAATCACTTCCGATCGCGGGGGCACGGCGGTCTATATTGACGGGCGCTTGACAAACAGCTCTTCGGATTTCGCACTTTCCTCAAACTACCTTTCAGGGCAACTCATCCTTGCAGACGCTCCGTTGCGAGGGAACAGCTGGTCTGGCCAACTCCGCGGTTTGGCGATTTACGGCAGCCAACTCAGTCCCGAACAGGTTGCTCGGCAATATGCAGACTGGACCCAAAGTAAGGAGCCGCTACTCACCCAGTCGGAACTACCCGTAGCGACCTATCGATTTGACGAACACCAGGGCAGTGTTGTGCACAATGCGGTCCCCTCGCAGCCTGATCTCGAAATACCAAAAAAATATTTTGTGCTGAAGCAACTGAGCCTTGAGCCACCGCAGCAGGAAATCATCACAGAAAAGAACTACTTGCGTGACTGCATCATTAATGTAGTGGGTTTTATACCTTTGGGATTCGTCTGTTACCTGTATCTCGCAACGTTAGTGAAATCGAATCGAGCTACGCTCGCGGCGATTGCTGCAGGCGCAGCCGTCAGCCTCACAATTGAATTTTTCCAGGCCTACCTGCCAACTCGATATTCTGGGATGACCGACATCATAACCAACGCGCTTGGAAGCGGTGTAGGAGCTGTTCTGTGCCGCTTGGGATATCGGTGGGCAGAGCGCATTCCCGCGCTGACTCGTCTGGCCAGACGAGACGCATAATCTGGTTATGCGTCTCTTGGAGCGTTCGAATGGCCCTGACTTTAACCCACAGTCCTGTAGCTGATGGAACGCCAGCTATTGGATGGTCGCTGAGTCTTCGTTGGAATAAGCGCTCTCCAGACCCTGGTCATTGACCGCAGTTGTGACGTAATAGTAGGTATATCCGCTCTGCACCGCAGGGTCGTTATAGTTAGTAGTGGAGATCAGTCCGCCGGAGTTGACTTTGGTGTAAGGTCCGCCCGAGGTCAGACTGCGGTAAGCGTTGTAGCCGGCAATACCGGGCGATCCGCTGGCATTCCAAGTCAACATGACTTCTGCTGTGACTGTAAGGTTCAAGGTTACTGTGTGCTGGGTGCTGCCCGCTGTACCGGTCACTGTTATCGCATATGTTCCCGTGGGCGCGTTCATGCCAACGTTGACAGTTAGCGTTGACGTGCCGGCCCCTGGAGCAGGGATGGTCGCGGGGACCAGACTAACCGTGGTCCCTGTCGGAGCGCCGGCAACTGACAAACTAATCGCGCTATTGAATCCACCGCTAATAGCCGTAGTAATGGTCGATGAACCCTGGAAGCCTTGCATGACAGTGAGTGATGACGGAGAGACCGTAATCGAGAAATTAGCCCCTGTGGTGACGGTCAGCGTTATCGTGACGCTCTGCTGCACGCCGCCACCGTTGCCCGTGACAGTTATGGGATAAGTCCCAGCTACTGTGCCAGAGCCCACCGTAATGGTCATTGTCGAAGTACCCGAACCGGGCGCACCAATCGTGGCCGGAACAAAGGCCACCGTCGTACCACTCGGAGTTCCCGTGGCAGACAACGCAATCGAGCTATTGAATCCACCGCTGATAACTGTGGTGATAGTGGAGGTTCCCTGATTTCCCTGCGCTACGCTTAGCGAAGCTGGCGAGGCTGAAATCGTAAAGCTTCCCGTCCCCGTCACCGTCAAGGTCGTGCTGCCCGAAATGGTTCCGGAGATTGCCTGAATCGTGGTATTGCCCGGCGCTACGCCTGAAGCTATACCGCTGCTATTGATTGTGGCGACTGTGGTGACGGTCGATGTCCATATCGCCGAGTTGGTCAGATTCTGGTGACTCCCGTCGCTATAGTTTCCGGTTGCCGTAAACTGTTGCCGGCCTCCGACTGCAATCGACGGATTTGCCGGTGTCACCGAAATGGAAACCAGCACTGGAGAGGAGGGCGTGCGGAATGCCACCATCTGCATAATCCACCAACCATTCGAGGCCAGTGGTGCGGTTGCGGCATAGCTGCCCGTTGTCGTAACCATGCGGTCTTCCGCGATATTGCCGTCCGGTTGAGTCAGCAAACGCTGGGTAAAGCTGGTACCTGGACCTGAGGTCAGGCTGAGCACCAAATTTGCTCCAACGATCAAGTCACTCGAGTTGGTGGTGGTCGCTGAACCGCTGCTGCTGGAGGTGCCGGTACCGGAACTCGCGGCAGTAACGTCTACCGGATTGCTGGGATCAGCACCCTGGTACTCAAGTATGCGGATATCGGGATAGGTCACGGCCGCTGAGAAATGCACTGTGACAGCGTTCGCCCCCGCGGTTGCTGCCGAGATGTTCTTAGCGTAGTAGATGGACTGCGATGCGTTCGTGCTTTGGGTTGTCGGACCCACCGCCCGCGTGTAAGTGTTGCCTACGGAGTCGGTGACGGAGGTAACCGTTGAGGTGGTATCGTTCCACCCCACCACAACCACGTTAAGGTCCCCCGCCACTTGCGCGGCCGTATAAGTCACGCTTACGGTTGTCTGCGGGGTTTGCGGCGTCGCATAGTTTCCCTGAATGTAGGTAATTGTGCTAGCCGTCGTAACCGTCAGGGCGACTGTCGCAGTTTGCTGGATTCCTCCACCATTTCCTGTCACCGTGATGGAGTAAACTCCCGGCGCTGTGCCGGAGCCGACCGTTACGGTCATCGTCGAGGTACCCGAACCGGGCGCCGGAATCGTAGTCGGATTGAAGGCCACCGTTGTGCCGCTGGGTGCTCCCGACGCCGACAGCACGATCGGGCTATTGAATCCGCCGCTGACACTAGTGGTAATGGTCGATGTGCCTTGATTACCCGGCGTAATACTGAGCGTAGCCGGCGATGCCGAAATTGTGAAGTTTGCCGCTGAGGTAACCGTCAGGTTCGTGCTTCCAACGATTGATCCGGAAGTCGCCTGAATTACCGTTGTACCAGTCCCAACTCCGGTAGCCAGCCCCCCGTTTGCGATGGTTGCCACAGTGGGAACGCTGGAGGTCCACGTGGCCGTGCTAGTCAGATCCTGATGGCTGTCGTCGCTGTAGGTTCCGGTTGCCGTGAACTGCTGCCGTCCCCCTACTAAAATCGACGGGTTCGCCGGCGTTACCGCGATGGAAACTAGAGTCGGAGCCGAAGGAGTGCGGAATGCCACCATCTGCATAATCCACCAGCCCGATGGCATCAAGGGCGCGGTTGCCGCGTAGCTCCCGGTAGTCGATACCATACGGTCTTCTGCAATGTTACCGTCAGGTCGGGTAAGCAGACGTTCGGTAAAGCCACTTCCCGGTCCCGACGTCAAACTCAGAACCAGGTTTGCTCCGAAGATCAGGTCAGTCGGGTTCGTGGTCGTCGCCGAACCGCTAGTGCTCAAGGTGTTGTAACCCGTACCTGCCGCCGTTACGTCTACCGGATTAGTGGGATCAGCTCCCTGATATTCGAGTATCCGGACGTCAGGATAGGTTACTGCATTCGAAAATCTTATGGTAACGACGTTAGTTCCCGCCGATGCAGCAGCGGTGTTCTTGGCATAGTAAATCGATTGAGTTGCGTATGTGCTCTCCCTCGTCGGACCCATGGCTCGCGTGTAGGTATTGCCCTTCGAATCCGTAACGAAGTGACGGTAGAGGTGATGTCGTTCCAACCTACCGCGACCACGTTAAGGTCGCCCGCTACCTGCGCCGCGGTATAAGTGACGCTTACGGTGGACTGCGGGGTTTGCGGCGCGGAATAGTTGCCCTGTACGTAAGTGATCACTCCCGACGGAGCTGTCGGCGCACCTTCCGCTATAAATCTCCTGAATCTGTTCGGGTGACAGTCCACCGTCATAGATGCGCAGATCGTCGATGGCGCCGGAACTGAACTGCGAAACTCCCGCGCTGGCAAAAAGATAAATCGGATCATTGCCGAAATTATTAGTATTGGTCGCCGCGGAGGGATTCCAGTTCGGGGATTGCAGTTCGCCGTCTACATAAAACGCTATTGCGTTGCCGCCTGTCTGGGTCTTATCGAGAACAACAGCCAGGTGGTGCCAAACTCCTGAAGAAGGCTGCGTGTAACAGTTCGCCGTCTTGCCCTCGTTACCTTGCAGCACAGCCTGGATGCCGTGACAAGTCTCATCGTCCGGAAGGAGAGCGAAGCCCGTAGTTGAGTTTCGATAATTGCTGCCCGCCTCGAACAGAACGCCGCCACCGTTGGGCGAATACGTACGCTTTGTCCATAAAGAGATCGTGACTGCGTTGGTGGCGCTTAGATCGATGGCGGGAATGCTGACGAAGCCCTGGGCTCCGGAGTTCGCCGCGATCGCGCCTCCGTTCATCCCCTGGATCCATTTCATCTGGCTCGATAAGGTCGCCGTATGTCCGTGACCAGAAGCGTCTGCGGCATGTATGCCGGCCGCCTCATCGAACTTCCAATATCCAGCCGGAGTTTGAGCGCACATTGGTGCAGAGAGAATCGTGATCAGGACGAGAAGCAATAAAGAATAAGGACAAGAAGAAGAAGAAACACGGGCATTAATTCTAGCGGCTTTCAATATGGGCCCCTTTTCCTCAAATATTGGCTGTCAACGACGTAGCAGGTGCACGGCTAGCGTTAGCAACGACAAGGTTAGGGTAACGGAGCTTTCCAGGTCCTTGATGCAATTCCGACAACAAAGAAGTACAAAAGTAACTTCAAGTAACACTGTAAGTTATTCGCAATAATGGTAGATTTTACTCTTTGAAACGGCATTGGCTAGATACGCCCAAGTGAGGAGGCATGAGATTATATGCAATGGTTTGTGCAAGATAGGTCAGGCACGGCCTATCTTAAATCCGCCTACGATAGCCCCGTCACTGCCGCGGCGCATTCGTTCTGCCACATTGTTACCCACTTGATAGCGCTGTCCTCGCCGGCAAGCACTTACGTTACTTTGGCGCCTGCCGCAAACATCTAAACTCGACCTGGCAAGACGCGGATTGCTAGATCATTCGCTTGAATCGAAGCGGTCAATGCGGTCATGGGGACTCTTGGGGGTGCTCCGTGAGCCTTTCAGGCGATTGAGATTAGAACCCTCGAGAGCTTCATTTGGGCACGAGTCACATTGCCCTTATTTCGGCCCCGATGGTTCTGACTCCATACGACGAATACGTGAGTGGCATGCTGTCGCTATTGGCACGAAGCTATGGGATCGGGGGGCTGAGCAGGAGACGGCGTCTATCTGGAAGAGAGGGCTAGAAACGAGGCGTGGGCTGCGAGCGAGAAGTTCATACAAATCGGGACACGCCGAGTCCGTGTATGGTACGCCCCATGGCACAATCGAGCATTAGGCGATCGAATCCAAACCTCGTATACGCGAGTGTCGCGGGAAGCAAGAGCGACGCCTTAGAAGAATCGCTCTGAAACTCAACGCCCGTTCAGATCTATGGTGTCCTTCAAGTTCCTAGCTAAGCGGTTTCAGCCTCACAACCGGAGGCAGGAGCTTTGTATCCGCTTCGGTTTTCAGCCAGACGGCGGCGTAGCGATATGGCCGACGAAAGGAACTAGAGATCACCAAAGCCTAAGTGGTCGCAGAAGGCCGTGGAATGAAATGAATGTCCGCCCTCAAGGAGATCCGTGAGACCCATCATGTCACGTTTGCAGCACCAAAACCCAATCTGGATCTCCGTCATGGTTGCTGCCAGGAGTCGTGAATTGGTGAGTACCAGAGTTCGGAAATGGCGATCCAGAGATCGCAGTGTAGCCGCCGCTCGACGGATCGTACCATTGAGCGGTTACCGGACCTGAGAAATTGGCGAGGTTTACTGTCAAGGTTGACGCATTTGGACAATAAGTCAATGCCAGACTTCCGCTGGTAATCCAACTCGTCGTGCAGTAGGTGGCGGTAGTGAAATTGGTATTGGATCCGTCGTAGATTCCGTAACCAGATGTAACAACCAAATGAGCCGTGTCTGGAACCAGGTTCCACCATGAGACGCTGTCGAACAGTTGGTTAATGTACTGAATTTCCAGGGCGCCCGGGCTGTCCAAAAAGGACTGCCAACCCTCGTTAAACGTCACGGTGTAGTGGTTTCCATAAAGCTGTCCGGAGGCGCCACTAAGTATTGCCCAGTACGCTTGCTCTCTCAGTACATACGTTCCGGCCCCGCCCGGAAGCCCGCCCGTATTGTTTTCATATTCATAGTTCGCTTCAACGAGGTAGGTCGGGATCGTCGGGGAGCTGCTATAGGACTGGAGAACGATGTCGTAGGTTTCGTAGTAAGTGTAAGCAGAATCAAAAGTCAGCAGCGAGCCCAAGGCTGAATCCTGGTTGGAATAGCTACTATTATAGTTCAACTCAATCGTCTGTAAATGGTTGGAATCCACACTGGCGATGCCGGCCATCACTTGCCTGACCAGGTTATTGTCCGAGTCGTTCTGCCAGGTCTGAAAATCGTTGCCGTGTAACCAGACGATATTGGTGAAGTTCTTATACCTATTTCCGATGTAGACGCCATAATTGAAAGCTTTTGTGCTCCCATTGTTCCTGAGCGTCACCAGCCAGCTACCGGTCTCGATAGGGTCGAGAAAAACAATGAGCTTGTACGTCGACGCCGTGTTCACCATGCTGTCAATGCGTGAAAAATAGGCGTTATTAGGTGTCGCCAAGTCATAGCTCGACGGACCGGAGCCGCTAGTGAAGGGCGCAACTCCGTCATAAGTCGTCCCATTCGAATTGCAGTAGGTGTAACTTGCGCATAGCAGGTTGACCCATATGGCGTTGAATCCCAGGCCCTCCCGATCAGCCAAGTAGGTGGTGATATCACCAGCGCTAAGGTTTCCTACCAGAGATTGCGGCGCGTCTCCCATAATCAAAAAGGGTGTTTCGTCTTGATCGACCAAATAGCGATTATTGGAACTAGCCTTGAGGGGCAGCACGAGGTTTGTGGACCTTGAAGCCACAGTAAGGTTCACGGTTACGGTGTGCTGATTACCGCCGCCATTACCGGCCACGGTAACAGCATAAGTCCCCACCGGTGTGCTTGCCCCGACGGTAATGGTCAGTGTCGAGGTGCCCGCACCCGGTGCAGGCAACGTACCGGGACTAAAACTCGCGGTCGCCCCAGCTGGAGTTCCAGCGGCCGAGAGGCTGATCGAGTTGTTGAATCCTCCGCTGATGGTCGTGGTAATCGTGGAAGTACCCTGATTGCCCTGTACGATAGTGAGAGAGGTGGGCGAAGCCGAGATGCTGAAATTAGCTACCGCGGTTACGGTCAGGGCGACGGTGGTGCTCTGCTGCACTCCACCGCCATTACCCGTCACGGTGATGGGATAGGTCCCGGCCGCTGTACCCGACCCCACAATGATGGTCATGGTTGAGCTGCCATTCCCTGGTGCCGAGATGGTGCTGGGGCTGAAGCTCACGGTTGCGCCACTGGGCGCTCCCGAAGTTGACAAAGTGATGGAGCTATTGAATCCCCCGCTGACAGAGGTTGTAATCGTGGAGGTTCCTTGGTTGCCCTGACCAACAGTCAAAGATGCCGGCGACGCCGATAGGCTGAAGCTGCCTACCGTCGTAACCGTCAAGGTAGTGGTTCCTGCGATCGTTCCAGAAGCTGCTTGAATCGTCGTAGCACCTGCTGCTACACCTGTCGCCATACCGGTGCTGTCGATGGTTGCCACGGTAGTAGCACTCGATGTCCAAGTAGCCGAGCTGGTCAGGTTCTGGTGGCTGCCGTCGCTGTAATTCCCGGTCGCCGTAAATTGCTGCTGTCCGCCGGCGGTGATGGAAGGATTGCTGGGCGTTACGGAGATCGAGACCAGTGTCGGCAAGCCGGATGGAGTGCGAAAGGCGACCATCTGCATGATCCATGGTCCGGAAGATGACAGCGGAGCGGTTGCACTATAGCTGCCCGTCGTGCTCGCCATCTGATCTTCCGCAATATCACCATCAGGCTGTGTGATCATTCGCGAAGTGAGTCCGTTACCAGGGCCGCTCGTCAAGGTCTGAACCAGATTGGCGCCAAAAATCAGGTCGGTCGGGTTGGTTGTCGTCGCTGATCCGCTACTGCTACTGGTGCTATTACCAGAGCCAGCGACCGCGATGTCGACTGGGTTGTTGCGATCGGCACCGCTGTACTCCAAAATACGAACGTCCGGCGACGTCGCTCCCGTAGAGAACGCAACCGTTACAGAGTTTGAGCCCGCGGCAGCAGCCGCGATGTTCTTGGCGTAATAGATAGACTGTGTGGCATATCCCGATTGAACTGTAGGTCCGATGGCCCGGGTATAGGTATTACCTTTCGTATCGGTCACGCTGGTAACGGTAGATGTGCTGTCGTTCCATCCCACCGAAACCACATTTAGATCGCCAGCCACCTGCGCAGCAGTGAACGGTACACTCACCGTCGTCTGCGAACCTTGAGGCGTACCGTAGTTACCCTGAACGTAACTTATGGTCGCCGACGTCGCCGTAACTGTGAGACTTATCACGGCATTCTGCTGTATTCCCCCGCCGCTGGCAGTTACCACGATCGAGTAGGTTCCGGTCGGGGTAGAGGAGCCTACCGTAACCATCATAGTTGAGGTTCCAGAGCCAGGCGCTGGAATTGGATTCGGACTGAAGCTTACTGTTGTGCCCGAAGGCGCACCAGTCGAGGATAGATTTATTGAACTGTTAAACCCGCCGCTGATGGTCGTGGTCAACGCCGATGTCCCGTGGTTACCCTGCGCGACCGTCAGCGAGGTGGGCGAAGCCGTGATCACGAAGTTGGAAACGCCTGTTACGGTCAGCGTTACCGTGGTGGTTTTCTGTACTCCGCCGCCGTTACCGGTCACTACGATCGGGTAGGTCCCTGTCGCCGTACCGGCGCCCACAACGATTGTCATGCTTGAGTTTCCACCACCTGGAGCAGGGATAGTGGCGGGGCTGAAGCTTACAGTCGTGCCGCTGGGAGCTCCAGAGGAAGACAGTGCGATGGCGCTGTTAAATCCGCCGCTGACAACCGTTGTGATTGTCGATGAACCCTGATTGCCTTGCGAAATGCTCAAAGAGGCCGGCGAGGCCGACATCGTGAAACTTCCCGCCGCAGTAACCGTTAAGCCCGTGCTCCCGGAAATAGTTCCCGAGGTCGCTTTGATCGTGGTCGTACCGGCCGCGACACCTGTCGCCATGCCGGTGCTATTGATCGTCGCCACCGTCGTAGCGCTTGAGGTCCAAGTGGCGGAGTCCGTCAGATCCTGATGGCTACCATCACTGTAGGTCCCAGTCCCGGTAAATTGCTGTTGCCCAGCCACCGTTATCGAAGGATTGGTGGGTGTCACTGCAATTGAGACGAGCGTCGGGAGCGATGATGGGGTGCGGAAGGCGACCATCTGCATGATCCACAGTCCCGATGGACTGACCGGCGCCGTCGCACTATAGCTGCCCGTCGTCGTGACCATCTTGTCTTCGGCAATATCGCCGTCCGGTTGGGTCAACTGGCGCTTGGTAAATCCGCCGCCCGGCCCTCTGGTCCGGGTCTGCACCAGGTTGGCGCCGAAGATTAGGTCGGTCGCATTGGTGGTCGTTGCCGACCCACTACTGCTGCTCGATCCACTGCCGGTGTTGGCGGCGGTTGCATCCAACGGACTATTCAGATCTGCTCCGCTGTATTCCAGGATGCGGATGTCGGGCGACACCGCAGCACGGGAGAAAGTTACGGTGACGATGTTTGCACCTGGAGGCGCTGCCGCGATGTTCTTGGCGTAATAGATCGACTGCGAGGCGTATCCCGATTGCACCGTCGGACCAACGGCTCTCGTATAGGTATTTCCCTTGGTATCGGTAACGCTGTTTACGGTAGCGCTGCTGTCGTTCCAGCCCACCGCTACCACGTTCAGGTCCCCGGTTACTTGTGCCGCGGTAAACCCGACATTCACCGTAGACTGCGGCGTTTGGGGCGTGGCATAGCTACCCTGCACATAGTTGATTGTTGTGGAGGCCAGCAAGGCAAGTGGGAGCGACCAGCAAACAAGTGCCGCACAGACGAGCATTCTGAGAGACGGAAGCTTGAAATACACACACCCTTCACGAACGAGTGCCTTCTTCATAATCTTCGCGGCTCCTTACTTTGGAATGCTCGCTAGCGACACCAATAAACATCGCGACTAGGAAATACTTCACAAGGACGAAAACTAACCACAGGGCTGTTGAGGCCAATTAAAACATTGGGGAGAACGGTCCGTATGTTCCGAATAGCTCACTTACTATGGCTGCCGGACTTGCGCAGTGCGAGGTAAACTTGAAAGCCGTCCATAGCGTTGGCGAACTGCACTTTCGAGGGCTTGTGATGCATCTGTAAGCAGAGAAGGTGCCCGGCTGGTTCAGTTTCGTCGCCGCTATCTTCGGACGGTTGACTATCCTTACAACAGTAACGCCTTGAGAATGCCGGCGGGGACGTGTACAGGACGGTTCAACAAATACCAACATTTCGAGAAAATGGTCTTTGTCATCGCAGGTGACAAGCAAGCGTCGACTGTTCAGCCGCTTCCCCCAGCAAGCGAGCTGCGGACTGGCCGAAGTGTTGTCGGGCGAGCGCACGGCGCCGGATTTTATCATCACTTTCACGCGGGAGGGTAGCCAACTTTCGTACAGGCGACTGGCCAACCGAAGTTCGAGGTGTTTCCAGAGAACGCACGAGATTACTTTCTGAAGGTTGTGGATGCGCAGATCACCTTTGAGGCCGATAGCTAGGGACGGGCGACCGCGCTGATCCTGCACCAGAACGGCAAGCAAAAGTAGGCAAAGCGGATCGAGGAGGGCGTATTCATCCGGGATTGTTGGTCCTTATCCTAGGAACATCGACGCCCTCTTCTTCAGCGACAGTTTTCGACAATCGCCGACAACTCGCGCCCCGCGCATTGTTCGCGTTACATCGCCTTCGCGCTCGTCAACCGTGTAGTTCCTCTGACGCTTACAAGCAAACGCCTCCTGCTGCCATGCCGGCGGAAATCCGTAGTAGCGGAACAGGGACTGCTCGGGAGATAGCTGTTCTGCCGCGCCGACGCACGCTGAAGTCGGCAAAGTCGCCCAGACACCCCAGCCCGGCATTCTTACTGGACCCCCCTGTGAAGATACCTTCTTTTGATTGACAGGGCGCGCCATTTGTCGCTATCATAGGCGACATAATGGTAAATGAACTGAAAGCCGTAGTTAGCGAATTGGGGGGCGAGCGCACCTTGGGACGGCACCTTTCCAGTGATCGCGATCTGCGCGAAGCCATTCGCGAGGGGTTTCGCCCTGCCGTGGTCAATGAACTGATGCGCGCCTCGGGGTTGACGCTCAAAGAGCTTGCTGGCGCGCTTGATCTTTCTCCTCGAAGTCTGCAGCGACGGCGCAGCAGCGGGCGCCTTGCGCATCACGAGTCCGACCGTCTCTACCGCCTAGCGCGCATCGTGGCCATAGCGAATGAGTACCTAGGGGATCGCGAGCGCGCCCTGCGCTGGCTTAAGCGTCCCAACCGTGCCTTGGGCGGTGTAGCCCCGGTTGACGCTATCGATACTGAACTCGGGGCGCGGCAGGTTGAAAACGTCCTCGGACGTATCGCTTACGGCGGAATCAGTTGAGCCGAGTCTATCGGGTTCTGCGCAGGGCGTACGCCCGCGCTCTGTTCGATGGAGAGGGAGCGTATCGCTACGGCGGACGCTGGTCCAGTCCTGGCGTCCGCCTCAGCTACACGTCAGAACACCAATCGTTGGCTATGCTGGAGTATTTCGTCCACCTCGACAAGGACGATCCACCCGATGATCTTGTCTTAGCTGTTGCTGAAGTCCCCGACGAGGTGACGAGGGAACAAGTCAGCATCGCCGACTTTCCGGCCACTTGCCGGGATCCAGCCGGCCCGCCCGAACTCACCGGGTATGGTGACGCGTTCGTAAGCAAAGGCAAGAGCTGCCTCCTATTTGTACCGTCCGTTCTCGTCCCTCATGAAAACAACTGTCTAGTCAATCCTTCCCATCCTAATTTCTCGAGATTCCTGGTCCGGGCTCTGGAGCCGCTCAGTTACGATGCGCGGATGTTCGGGAAGCCTCTCCACAAAACTCGAATGAAATAGCCAGCAGAACTAGCACCCATGCGCACCAGGTCAGCCAATCGATAGCAAGAATCACTTGCGAGGAGTCAAACAAATATCCAGATACTCTGGCCAGAATACCTCCAAAGGTATTGCTCAGCATCGGTCCATCCGCAACCCGGTCACCTTGCGCTGTGTCCCTCACTAGTGGTGAACTTCAGCGGTAATGGCGAAGTCAACCGCTCATGTTTGTAGTGACCCATGGACCGCATCGCCCTTGGCTGAACCATCGTGCGGTTTGCCCGCCAGAGTACCGAATAGTATGTGCTTTTCGTTCTCCACGAAATCGTAAAGCGCCTATCGCCGAGGTCGTGAATGTCGAAGAATTTGTGGTGGGCAGCGATAGGATTCTTGTGCCCGACTTAGTAGGAGAGTCCTACCATGCACCAAGTCCAGTGGAGAGGCGCCGTTAGAGGAGAGGCGGGGCCTAAATTTTGGGCGGCATTTGTCTGTGGAGTTGCGCATGGCAGTCTGCGCACAGAGTAATCAAGTTCTGTTCCTCGTCGTCTCCAGATTGGCTGCGAAACTTGAGATGATGTACCTGTAAGTGCAGCATGCTTCCGCAGAACTGACAGCGCCAGCCATCCCGCTCCAACACCTGCCGCTGCAGGATTTCGTAGTCTGCCGGATCGAGCCTCAGGCGCCGCTTTTTGCCGCTGTGGTTTTTCAGAACGGTTTTCCGTTAAGCCCAGATCGGAATGCCTCTTGCTGCGAAGCCGGCAGCAAGCCATAGTAGCGCGAGAGGGACTCCAGCAGGAGTTCCGGATTATCAGCCTCAAGTGAGGCTCCAGCCAGGAAGTCGGCGCAGACCATTTCCAGACAGTACCCGCGGGACTTGTCCGAGCCCAGCATCCGGGCAGCGCTCTCAATCGCGTGTTCGATCACCGGAACCTGGCTCTTGTAAACCTTGAAGAAGATCAACTCTGCCGATTCGCAGTCCTTGCCCGTCAGTTCCTTTTCCACCTCTCGCTGGAACTCCGCTTTCGGCATTCGCCGGGCTTTGTGCAACCAGGTTGCACTTTCGAACCTCTGTCCCTGCCGCCGCGCCAGCTTCGCCAACTCCAATCCCTTCGTCCAGCCCACCTGCTTGAGCTCCTTCTTTACCTCGGGTGGAAGCTGTTCGTGGATCGACATCAGGTAGTAGGCTTTCCTTCTGGACTCCGGAAAACGGAGCTCCAGAAACTGATCGAATGACTTCAGATTCTCCAGGCGCCAGTACTGGCCTGCCCGCACCTCGCACAGGTATTTGCCCAGCTCCGCAAACTTGGTGTCGCGCTCGTTCTCGTGGCGCACTTCCCACTCTAGGATCTCGTCGATCTTGTTCAGCACGGCCATGGCGCGGCGGCGATTCAGCTTTGGCGGCATAGGCGGAAACTTAGTATCCAAGTTCGTCAAACAGACCAAGATCGACTCCCGGCTTCTGAATCAGGGCAGCCTCAACCAACTCGCGATGGTCGAGACAGAGCCCCAGAAAGGGACAGGTGGTACATGGGTTCTGAGGAAAGCGAATGCCGCTGTGGGGCAGAAACATTCCCGCGTTGATACTGGAGATCGTGTCCCCCACCAGGGTGCCAAACTCCTGCCGCTGCTGGTCGGTGATGGTGGCCCGCAGATACTGCACCTCCACCATGCGCTTGCGTACGAAGACGACCTGGGCTACGTCGTCGATCCCGCTCATCCAGGAGTAGCAGATCAGCTGCGGATCCAGGGCCGCCATTCCGGCAGGCTCCTCCTGATAGCGAGCCGAGCTGGTCTTCCACTCCAGCACACAGGGTATGCCGTCCAGTTTGCCAACCGCATCGACAAAGGCCACAAAGCTGTCACCGGAAGCAAGCTCGCGGCTGAAGCGTATCTGTTGATGGCTATGTGGCTGCTGTATCTGCACGCGGCCATCCTGGGTAAAGCGTTCCAGCAGCTGGACGCCCTGCTGCAGCATGTGATCCCAAGTGTCTCCCTTGGAGTAGCTCAGTTCCAGGCTTTTGCAGGGCGCCCACTGCTCAAACAGGACGGCGGCTGGATCCTGATGGCGGAACAAGGCAGCAACTGCCTGTTCGAAGCAGCGCCCGAAGAGCATGGCGGCTCGAACATCTTTTTCCTGCCAGCCATCGAGGTAGCGATGACGGTAGCGGCGCGGGCAAGTCAGATACTGCGAGATCTGGGTATAGCTGTAGTTCATCAGGATGCCCTCCGCTTCCCTGCCCTCTTGCCACTGCCTGAAGGCGGAATCCGCAAGGAGGCGGAGAGCTCCTCCCACTGGCTGGCCGGAGCAAAGCCGTCGAAGTTCACCAGAGAGATACCGTTGACCACTGTGTGGCTGATCTTCACGATCCCGACCAGCCCGCGGAGGGCGCCCTCGTCCACCTCGTCCTGACTCAAAAGTTCAGGGTCGTAGAGAAAATCCCGCAGAAACCAACCCAGCTTCCACATTGCCTTAGGCGTGCAATACAGGCGGCTGGCGATGGAGCGCCCAGCGAAGGACTTGGGCTCAAGAACGGAAAGCCGCAGCAAATAAAACCTCTTTTGAGCTTGCCAGCGGTGCTGCGCACCCTCTAGGCGAACGAGAAAGATGCCATCTGGCACTTCAGAGTCCACGTCAGGGGCGGTATTGGAGAGGCCGGGAACTTGGCGCTTCATCCTGCCACCTCCTGATTGGGACGTGCGTAGCTGTTGAGCTGACACAACAAGGCGTCGCGGTCTTTCTTGGCCGCTTCAGCGAGCTGTTGGACAAATTCTTCGACCTGTTCACGCGCGGCGTCTTTCAAAGTCTTAGCCCCGCAGAAATCGACGGCGTAGGCCTTCACCAGTTCGGGATCGAGTTTGTGCTGGCGGATGATCTGACAGAGCCGGTCGCGGACCTGGTGAGCGGAACCGTTGCCGTTGGCCTGTCCAGCGGTACTCGTGGGTGGAAACCTATGGACATCGGCGGCGGCTGCCGGTGGAGTGGGATTCGTACCAATCTCCTCGACCGAGCAGATGCCGATGCCGTAGGCCTTGCGCAATGCACGGTTGACCGCTCGGGTTTCAGCGATGCGCATTTCGGCGCCGCGAACCAGGAAAGACACATTGGATGGGTCAGCATCGCCATAGCCGACGAATCCGACAGAGGCTTTCGACGGATACACCGTCGCCTTAAGCACAAACCGACTCGCCGCGGAATCACATAACGAATCAACGGCCTCAACATGTATCCCACGACACCGTCTGCGGCGTGCGAGCCCCAGCAGGCCTGTGTGTGTTACATACCAAGAGCCGTTGATTAACTGGAGCTCCCCGGCCCGGAGGGAAAACTTGAAATCTTTGGAAAAGGCCTTCAACGACTGGAGTAGTGTCACTCCCAAAGGACCGCCAAGCAGCTGCCGAGCAAGATGTAGGTTTTCTCTCAGGAGAACAGCGCAGTTCTTCCCAGTTTCGCGGGTATTTCCCTTAACCGGCAAATCCCTCATTTGGACCTCTATCGTTTACTATCAAAGTGATAACATATGATAACACAACGAACCTAAAATGCAACTGGCAATTTTGCTGTTCCGCCGTTTCTGCTGCGGATATAGTCATATTTGTGACGACAACGAAGGAGTTTCTGGCTTTCCGTGTCTCGCCGGACTTGAAGAAGGAGATTCAAGGAATTGCTGACAGCGAGGCTAGAAGCATCTCGCAGATTTGTGAACTGCTCTTACTTGAGGGCGTGGAACTCCACAAGAAACAGGGATCCAAATTCATACAGCATTTAGTCGCCAAACAGAAGCTACGAACAAAGTAGAGGCAGCCACCAGCCGCTCGAGCCTCTTAACGTCGCCGGGATTCGAGAGCATTTCCTCTGGTTCTTTCCCAACAGCCCCTTAACCGTGTCCCGCAAGAACCGAGCTGCCGTCACCCAAGTGGATACATCCAGTCAGATCAACGACAGTGATGCCTTTCTACAGAACGGACACTTGTTTCCATACTCAGGCGGTAGCCTCTGTTCGCCCAGGACCGTGTTCAACGTAAAACCAAACTGTTGCGGGAACTAACCTCCCGACCGCGAGGAGGAGTTGAATCCACACTTGTCGATATCCTCTTTCTCTGTGCGGGATCGTGTTTTGGATTCTCGTTGCAAATTCCATGGCACGACCGGGTTTGGCGAAGACGATACATGTCGCTCCGATTACGGCTGCGGGGATTTTTACGACCTCTCGCCACAAGTCAGACCAGTCCAGCGTTGATCGAGTCGCCATCCTATGGCGCGAACCCGAACTTTAGTCCCGGAACGAACATGCCTTATTTCAAGACGTCACACAGGCTGCCGGAACCCGTGGACCGCGTTTCTGCCATCAGCGATACGTGGCAGCTTCCACAGTTCAACCACCAGTCACCGACAGCCTCGATTCCCCCGGCGCTCTTTCGATACTAAAGGCCGCCGGCAGCTACATGTTGTGCAGCATCAACGCCGACCTTCTCAAGCGTCGGCCCCCTCAGGGCCAGGTTGTGGGGCAACAACAACTCCGATCAGCCATCAGAGCTATTGGCTCGCCGGACAATCCAATACCTGATCCCCCCAACTACGATTCACAAAATATGCACTACTTCTGTTACATCTACATCGGGGAGGTCTTATCCAGTGCTAGAGGGTCGCGTAGGAAAAGGGAACTGGATCAGGTGCGGCTCTTGGGGATTGCCTTCTAACTAATGAGGGCGGCCGGTTGATCGTGGAGAAATACTTTCTGTTGGGGACCAGGCAGCGGGCCCTACTGGCCCGCGTAAGATTGCAGCAGAATCTCCTGGTGTCCAACCGTAACCGAGGCCTCAGGCAGGAGGTGGGAACAGAGCATTTCTACCCAGTAGCCTGGTCCGCCACCTCTTCCCCAAGACCTGTGCCAATACCTTTTCATAGTTCGCCCAGCTAAACTCTTTTCCAATAACCATCTCCATTTTCCTACTTTCAGGATTCCAGCGCCCCAGAGACGCCGACTCCTCGTCAACAACCAGATCTTCAATGTGACCGCGAAGCCATTCTTCCATCGCGATCATTTCCCCAGTCGATGCAACACCGCCGAAGTTCAGCGATCGCTCATTAATCATCCGATATGACACCACGCCATAGGGCACTATAAGTATGGGTTCTTCCCTGCAAATGCCACTCACGCCAATCTCCCTTATATAACGGCTGTCATGATAGCCACATCGCGGACAATCAATCAAATATTGAGATGGCTTGATACACTCTTGCTCTAACGCTCCATAGTACTTACAATACGTACACTCTACTACATCAATGGTATTCTTCATAATTTTTTTCCCTTAACTTTCTGGATTTATAAGTTTATCGTTTACAATGACGTACCCTTTCAGGATGTCGCTGCCTATTTATTTTGCGGCGGCTTACAACTAACAACTCCCTTTTACATAACTCCCCCCCCCCGACGACCGTTTATTTCTCCTCTCTCTCTAGTACTCGAAATACTTAGTATTCGTTAAATGGCAACGAACTATTTCTTGCTGCCTCGCTATTTTTGTGTGCGAGCCGAGCTGCGATGAGATATTACCTGGCGGATTGCTACCTATCATCATTGGACGTCAGCACCGACACGCCACCCGCCGATGCTGTGGGATTAGATCGGCACATTTTACCGGCGGTTCGATTTTCCCTAAGGGGTCTGGCCGGATCTCAGTCTAATACTGAGCTAGAATAAACTTTAGGTGTTGTAGAGAGAAATTGTGTTGATTTCGACAAGCACTGATTATATTTGGGGAAGCAGCGGAGGATTTCCTTGCAGGGGGGAGCCCCTGGCAAGATAAACGGGCATGGCTTAAGACTAGCACTAACTACCCACAGATAATCGATTTACCCGTGCAACCGCCAGGAGAAATGCAACAGAAGATGGCGGAATATCTGAGGCCTTAGCGGGACTAACTGCTGCTTGCCTCCATGCGTTCGCAGTGCCCAGACGGTGAGAAATATAGATAAGGCTGGAGTTTTTCTTAAACTGCTCTGAGGTCTATAGCTTCCGGTCAATTCATTTCGCATATCTTATGAGGTGAGAGACAGCGGAGTCGCGACTCACAGATTAAGTCTTTCCTTATGCTAGGTGAGCAACAGTTACATTGCCTGAAGCAGCCATAGCCGGCAAAGGCAGGCCGTTCTGCCGCACGAATTCATTCTCAATTAATGTCGCGTTTTGACTGCGTCATCCAGTATTCTAAGCTAATTAATGGTTGGGCGGCCTTAATTGGCTGCATGCCAATATTGGATTCTCCCCTTTCTCTACCTCTTCTAGTTAATGACTAATTATTATTCGACTTCGCAACTATAGGTAGGGCTTTACTTAAAAGCTGGGTGCCGAAAATTGATGAGGACACCATGGCAGTAAAGCCAACGATTCACAGATGGACACCGTGGCCGAAAACGTGAGACTAGGGTCTACTTCTTCGAGCCGACCGCGACGAATATGTGGACGTACCCCTCTCACCATACCGGTCGTATAGGTAAGGCGGGGGACTCAGAAAGCGGCAGCGCAGGCATCCTACGAATCGTTAATGAATGAATTTAGCAACTATAGAAGGTATAGATAGGAGCCTTGTCCGAAATACTATGGACTATATACAGGAGATTTCACATGGAAACGACAGAAAAAATGTACTACACAACAACAGAACTATTCAACGATGGCTCAGCTATTGACTTGCTGAGTTGTAACCGCCTGGTTTATTGGGCGTCCGGTCGCCAAGAACCACAGATTGCGCCGTCCGTTACTCTCGGCGAACAAACCTATCACCCGGCTGTCCTGAACAACTCTATCCAACAACGACTGGTTCTACCCACCCGGGTTGGAAATGAAGTGTTGCAGGATCAGTTGATGCCAGATTTGATTACCACGATCCAGCAATACGCGGCCTTAGATGATCCGGCGGCGTTCCTGGTAGCGGCTTTCGTGTTATCCACCTGGACTCTGGAATCTCTCCCCAGCCCGCCCTGCCTTAACCTCTGCGGCCCTCTCGGCAGCCAAACCGGACTGCTGGCACTCTTGGCATGCCTTTGCCGACGGGCCGTCTCCCTGGTTGATCCCAACTTGCGCGAGCTTTCCAAGTTGCCAGCCGGCGTGGTTTCGACCTTAATACTCGCTCACCCCAGCAAGCGTGCCCTTAAGCCATTACTCGCGACGATTGAGAATCCCGGGGCAGCCTTACTTCACAATGGGGACTTCTTGCACTCGCCGCACGCAACCGTTCTGTCCACTCCCGAGCCCGCATCCCCGTACGCTATCCGCCTCCGGGTAATGGCCGCCGGTCCAACTCAGTCCTTATTGAACCAGACCGACGCTTGCGCCCTGGCTGAGCGTGTT
Source organism: uncultured Acidobacteriaceae bacterium (assembly GCA_963769235.1). Classification (GTDB taxonomy): domain Bacteria; phylum Acidobacteriota; class Terriglobia; order Terriglobales; family Acidobacteriaceae; genus Bog-257. The sequence goes on from CAVYKW010000006.1 coordinate 26,686, forward strand.
CAGCCACGGTTGCTTAGGTACCGCCTGCAGCAGCACCGCGCCGTGGCGGCTTCCGCGTTCGACGTAGAATACTTGCAGCCGGGATTACGTCTCATCGCCCGTACCCTGGGCGCGGCGCTCGCCGGTCTGCCACAGCAGCAACCACATCTCGCCCCGGCGCTTGCCGAGCTTGACCGGGAAGCACGGCTGGAAAAATCCCAGAGCTTACCCGCTTTTGTCCTGGAAGTCCTGCTGGCCTTTTATCACAACCATGACTGCCAACTCCGTGTCGGCCAAGTCGCCGAAGCCCTCAACGCTTTGCTGACAGGGCGACACGAGCAGCGTATCGAAGCCGATCGAAAAGTTGGCGACATTTTGCGCAATCAGTTGGGTATTGTGCCCGATGCCCGCGACAGTAGGGGCTATCCTGTTTACCTGACCGGCTGCACTGCTTCCCGCATCCATGCCTTGGCTGTCTCTTACTGCATTCCTCGACCTTCGTCCCCTGAGGCCTGTCCGCTCTGTGATGATGCTTGGCCTGTGCGCCAAGTCGCGGCAAATGTCGTCGGCGCAGCCTGCTCAGACCTCACCGCGGAACAGTCCGATGATCATGAACCTACCGACGAACTGGCCGTGGAAAACAGACAAACTGCTGACAACGTGCACGACGTACATGAAGCTCAAGCCACCCACCCTGCTCATCGCCCACCTGACCTTGAACAGCACGCCGAAGCAGAACCCGAGGCAGAAGGAGCACTTTTGTGAAGAAAATCTCACCCCAGCAATATTGGCATCTTCTGAGCCTGAAAAACGCAGGCTGTCCCGTTGACCTTCAACCTGCGTTAGAACAGCCTCGCCCACTTCGTATTCTTCCTTGTAACTCCTTTCTCGGGTTGCCTGCACTCTACGCACAGCCTAGAGGAGCCGCGTTCTTGCTGCCCCTTGCCATTTATGCGGCAGCCTCGTTCACCATTTATCGCTGGTCGGTTCAGTTCGTAGGACTCCGGCACTCAGTTTCCTGGCTGTCGCCCTCCGAGCAACATTCGGATCACTACTGTCTCCCGCCAGGGCTCTGGGTTCACCGGAAGTATGTCCTCAATGGAGCGCTAGATCGCCCCCTGCATCTGTTTCGCGATGATCATCGCCGGGGAATTCTGCTGGGCACCTTTCCGGAGCCAGATATTTCCGGCTGTGTAGGCAGGCAATTTCAGGGAATGCTGACTATAGAAGATCTATCGGGTCGGCAATACTTCTTTCCGCTGTGCGTGGAAAACCGCCTCCTCGATCCTGAGATTCTGCGCACGACGGGAGAAGCTGCGACCTTTCCCCCTCCCAGCCCGCCACCAGCCTTGACCGCGAAGACGCCTGACCCGAATCAGAACCGTGTCGGCCCGATGGCTTGGGCTGCCGATCAAGCGTTGCGCCCCGAAGACCGGATTTATCGACCACAGCAGGCGCCCCTAGCTCTTGCGCGGAGAGCTGTCACCGACGATCGCGGGGATGGCGGCTAAATGACAAACCCGGCGCTTAGAAGAGGTCGTGGCGAAGTTGGCGGTTCCCATCCCACCACGTCCGCCTCGACGCTTGCTCTCCGGCAACCGAGTTATACACCGTGATACCGAGATCTGAATTGCCATCCGACGGTTAGAAGGACGGGATAGGCGCCACCGCCGCGCCATATCAGGACCAAACAGGCACACAAAGACAGGAGCGCAGTGCGTTATGAGCACGCTGGGAGCAGTCGGGGCGGGTCATTGACGATGAAAAGATATTTCATGGTCGTTCCGCCAGCCCATTGCGACTGCCATGGGGTAGCCCCCATGAGCTCATGGTCTCTGACGGCGTAGGGTTCAACCGCCGAATCAAGACGTCCAAGTGCTCAACATGCCGCCTCAATGCGGTATTTGATGTTGGCGGCGAATCTCGTCGAAAATCACACGGCCGGGCGGATGCGGCCGGGCGCAACATCGTCCAGACCCTGGTGGATGCCTGGTTCCGCATTTGCGCGGGAGGCAATATCGGGCAACGCTGCTAGGCTTTGGCGTCCTGCACGATCGCGGCTGCCTTCCCTCTCACGTTACGCGGTTGTATGAACAGGAGCAGGCCGATGAGTGAGCTTTCGAGTGACGTCTAATCGCTGACAACCTTCCTCCACCAGTCGTCCGAAATTTGTAAATAGCTCAAACAGAGCGAACGCCCCGTCGTGAAGGATACCAAGCCTATTTCAAGGGCGGGGCGTGTTGCCCAGCCTCATTCCAAGAGCTTGGCTAAGTATCAGCGCCGCGCATCACGGACTTGTCTTGAACGGGTTGAATATTAGGACGCCTAGCTGCTTAAAATCATCCTCATTTCTTGTAGCTACGACTAGATCGAAGTTCCGAGCTGTGGCAGCGATCATCCCGTCCTCAATGAGATGGTTTGATTTGCCGTTCATCAGTCGGCCCCATTCCCGGAACGAGGCTGTATCCATAGGAAGGATCTGGTACGAGGCTTCCAACTCGTCAACCCATCGTTCGATCTCATTGGCCTTTGCTGAGTCTTGGCGCCGCGTCAACTCAATCCCGGCCTGCAACTCGCCCATAGTGACCGCAGAGAGAAATACTTGCTCATCTCGCAAACCGGTAAGCCAGGCGACGACGGCGCCGTGGGGCTTAGGCTTTCGGGTTTCTGAGACCACATTGGTATCCAATAAATACCGTTTCACTTGAAGTTCACCGGTTTCCGCCGCCGCACGGTCCCCCTGTCAGGGATCAGGTTCTCAAACCGTGGGCCGGGATCAAGCAACAATGCCTTGAGACCGGGCCGCGCGGATTTCTGCAGCCGCCTCCATTCGTCGATCGGGACCAGCACGGCAGCCTCGACTCCACGGCGCGTGACAACCTGTGGCCCCTTTTTGAGGGTGAGTTCGAGCAGTTCACTAAATCGGGCCTTCGCGTCTTGCACCTGCCATGCCGCCAACTTGCACCTCCATCAGATTACAGGATATGACTAGTCATCACACTAGTCAAGTTTCTAATTACGACTCGCCGCCTAGGAACGCCCTCCGTCCCCCGCGTCCGGAATCTTGGGGCGGGTGTCGCTATTTTGTGGTGCAAGTCGGCACCCAAGGTGCTGGAGCGGGATGGCTGGCGCTGTCAGGTCTGCGGAAGCTTGGAAAATCCCATAGTCCTTGACTGATTTTGTCAAGCAATTTGTTCAATAGCGGCGACGGGGATCCGTTTGTGCGCGAATGATAGCCTGAGGAGCGTTCCGGAGCCTTTGGCAACAGAACGTTCTACCAAACGAAGCCAATAAGTCCTTTGCAATGAGCACGACGGCTTGGGGGAGTGAAGCGGCAGCACTCGTCGCAAGCTCAAGTAGTGAGTCACGGCTGTCGCTCGCGAGGTTGAAGACACGCTCCGTTATACCGCCGCTGTGTCTGTGGGTCTTGTCGATGCAGCCGATACTATTTTTGCTGGCGATTTGATGTTCGGTTAGCGGCGGCGCTTTTCCGAGTTCTCCTAATGCAGCAACAACTTACCGCTCACTTGTTCGCTGCGCCTTTGTAATGGTTGTTCCAGCAGTCCCTGCACATACCGTGCATCCGAAGGTGTAACGCCTATAAGTCAGAATGAACCAGCTGAAGCTGGAAGTGGATGGCTGCTCTAGTCGGACTGTGGACAACAGCCCTATTCGATTTCTGCCTGAAGGTCGCGCTCGTTGTGAATCGGAATCGGTTGACGACCATGAGCCGTTTCAGCTCGCAAGGAGCGTCATCATTCTAGCTAGAATCTTCGAATTGGGACGGGAATCCATGAGAGGGATTATCTTCCTTTCGGCGCCGTTTACGGGACTCATTTACTTTCGCGTGCGGGAGCGTGAGGGCCTGCGGACCTAGCTAGGGTCTGCGAATCGGGCCGGGATATTGAGCTACGACAGGATCGAGGGTCAGCAGGGTCACGCCCTCAAACGTCGCTTGCGCCACCAGCAAGCGGTCGAACGGATCTTGTGAATCGGTGGCAGGCTCTCGATGACAACGACATGATCGCTGGGGATCGGCAATTCGTTGTAGCCATTGTCCAGCAAGCCACGGCGCAAGAGTCGAGCATCTGCCTTGAAATCTTCGCGACCCAATCCGCGTTTGATCGCTACCTCCCACAAGCTGGCGGCACTGAAAAACGGCTCATTCTGTGCGTCATTAATTAGGCGACGGGCTCTCGTCGACAGCCGTCCGGGTTCACCGGTCGCCCAGAGCAGAAGATAGGTGTCCAGCAACAGCTTCATTCCCCACCCGCGAAGATGCGCCCGATCTCCTAGCTGCTCATCTGGTCGAAGTCATCGGACACGGTAATCTGTCCTGCCATAAACCCGAGACGACGAAGTTGACCGCCTGTTGGAGCGGCTAAAGCGGTGACTTTCACGACAGGTTTACCCGCTTTCGCGATGACGAACGGCTCGCCTTTGCTCGCCTCTTCTACTAGTTTCGACAACTGTGTTTTAGCTTGATGAATGTTCACGGTTTTCATAGTTTATCTGCGACCTAAACTAAGTCAGTCCAGTCTATGACGATCCGTCCACAACCCTGTATAGCCCCCTTCATTGATGGCCTCAGCCTCGTCGTCTTTCGCGTTCGCTATGATCACAATTCCTCAGATCGATCGAAACCGTCACAAAGGGGGAGTATGGGGGCTCCCCCACCAGGCCATAGCGCTGCAGGCATACCGTGTTATGCTCATCAGAAAAATAGTGCCTATTGCCCAAGATGCCGCGGTAGGAGGGAGCACACCCTTCCTGGCAGCATTGTTCTTGCGCACATTTCGCTAGCTGGTTGGTCGAAGGTCAAGCGACGAGGAAGCGCGTTTCTGGGGCGCCAAACCGCAGCTGACGAGGGTGATAAAGGTTGTCGATCCGAATCAGCCGAACGCGGCCACACGCTTATATGCCCATATCATGGTGAGCACGGGCTATGGCCAGCCGGACAGAACGAATCTCCAACTTAGGAGCTTCACATGAGTTCATTGTGGCCTGACGCTCTCAAGTCTCTCAACGATTCTGTAGCTCCACTCTCCGAAAATTTGGCGAAACTCGCGGCGGCCAAGCCTGTCGACATAGAAGAAATTATCGCGCAGGTTAAGGCCGCTAACGAATCTGCTCGAGCTGTCCGGGAGCGACTGTCGTCGGAGTTGCCCGAAGCATCGTGGGCAAGCCGTGAAGAACTTGAGGCGCTCATTGACGAGGCCCAACGGAGTTTCCTCGCCAAGACAACAGAGCAACGGCGGGCCCGCCTGCTGGCAGTCGCGAACGAACTGGAGGGCGGAACGATTGTGCACCGGCGGGCACATCGTTTAGAGGAACTTAATCAACTTCGTGACCAGGCGGTTAACGAATTACAATCCCTGGCCGCGCTGGGGGAAGTCATCCACGATCTGCCCGGGCCTCAAGCAGCCCAATGGATAGAGTGGGCGTGTGGATTGAAAGAGCCGCAAGATGCCGAATCCCTTGAGGTTCTTCGGAGTGGATTCGCGCACCTTGATAATTTCGTCGCCAATCTTGAGGCGAGCATGTGGCTGGCTGGCGTGTCATCTCCCCTGGAACTAGAGAAAGAAGCAGAAAAATCCACGGATACGGCGACGGAAAAACAATTGCCGATGGAGCCTAACGAATCCGGCAGTAGCGCGCGATTCCCGGATGTACTCAATGAAGAAGCACTGCGGGAGCTAGTAGCGAATGCACGCGTTCCTCACTCCGCCTCTCCGGCACAGAGCGAGGAAGAGCGGCAACGTACCCAGGCGCGAGAACAAGCTTTGCTGGCCAGCATGATGGGCTGTGAAAATGCCTCACTCCCTCAGTCGAATGTTGTAAGTCCCGTGATCTCTGAGGCTTTTCGCCAAACAGATACGGAATCACCAAACAATTCCGATACTGCGAACGGAGATAAGAAGCTTCGGCGCAAGAAATGGTGGCTGCTGGCCTCTGTCGCTGTACTGGCCTTTGCTGCGCTGGGAGCCGTACAGTTAACTTCCCATCGGAACCGTAGCGTTACGGCCTCGATTGAATCTGTCGAAGCGAAAGGAGCCGATCCGGCGGGAAGCAATCGGGCGGACCAGAGTTACCGTCAGGCCACCCTTTCGACCGTTCCTGCTCCGGTAGCTTCGGAGCCGGTGATGCAATCCCAGGAACGGCCCAAACCTCAGGCTCAAAGCGTAATTCCTGGTCCACTCACGAAAGGTTCGCCATCGCTAAGACCCCAGGAGCTCAAAGCTGCGGCGCTGCAACCTCCTGCGGAAACTCCAAATAAGATCGCAATGGCTAAGAAGGAAGAAGAAGATCCGCCAAACGGCACAGGTGGAGTGCTGGGTTCGATCCCGGGCGGCATGCCAAACGAAATTCCAAACAGCGCGGCGAACGTCGTAACCAACATCCCGGTTGCGATGCCGCTAAAGGTTTCCTCAGGAGTCGCACAAGGTATGCTCATTCACCAAGTCACGCCGCAATATCCGCCACTCGCCCTTGAGGCGCGCGTGCAGGGGACGGTGGTGTTTCAGGCGGTGATTGCAAAAGACGGAAGCGTACAAGATCTGCACACGCTAAGCGGGCATCCCATGCTGGTGAAAGCAGCCGCCGACGCGGTGAGGAAGTGGCGCTACAAACCCTTTTATTTGAATGGTGAACCTGTCGAAGCCAACACTCAGATTAGCGTTCGCTTTAATCCGGACAAGTAAATAGATGGATCGCATGATTCAAAGCCGCATGCCGCCGGAAAAGGCCGTGCCGCAGTCGATCTTGTTTCCGTTTTGAATTGGTCTCAAGTGTACCGAACGCATCGCGCGAGCGATGCCAGCCGCGTAAACTATTGAGTACAACGCAGAAAGGCTGGTAGGGGAGAGAGGATTTGAACCTGCGAAGACTAACCCAACAGGAGTTAGGCTGCATGACGGAATGCGGGATAGACTGCCAAACGGTAGTCGCGTTTACCCGGACGATTCGCCCTCCGCAGGGGAGGGATCTAGTCAAAATGCCTTGATGGCATCGGCTTCATCGTCTTTCACGTCGAAAACGGTGTAGAGCTTGGTGATCTGCAGCAAATCCTGCACCTTCTTGGTCAAGTGGAGCAGCTTCAACTCGCCGCCTTGATTGCGCACGGACGTAAAGGCCGCGACCAGTTCACCGATGCCCGAGCTGTCAATGTAGCTAATGTCGCCCAGATTCAAAAGGATATTCTTCTGTCCCTTTCCCAGCAGTTCCTTCACGGTGTCCCGCAAAATTGAACTGCCCTCACCTAACTTGATCCGTCCACTCAAATCCACGACGGTGATGCCTTCTACGAAGCGAACACTTGCTTTCATACTCACGTGCTACCCTCCTGTCGCCCAGCACCGGGTCCTGGAGCCGATTCATCGAGTTGATTTCAAGCCAGAGGGCGAGGAAAAAGGCAAGCCCCTCCGGGAGCAGCCATCAGAATTTCACGCCTGCTACTGGGGTGTCTGTGAAATCTGAACACTTTAAAGATGATGTCCGATAATACTTGACCGGGCTTCCAAAAACCACAGGTCCCAGATCTCGGTAGTGGGTTCAAATTGAGCCACTATCGTCCGAAGGGCGAAAAGCTAATTGCCGCTTCTGCCTTTGCACTACACTCATCCTGATGGCCTCGAACCTCGATCGCCTGTGCGTGGTGCTGGTGGACACGCGCAACCCGCTGAACATCGGTGCAGCCGCGCGCGCCATGAGCAACTTCGGCGTGCTGCAACTGCGGGTGGTCAATCCCTACCACGTGGCCTTTCGTGAGGCACGCTCTGCGGTGGGCGCCGCGCCGTTGCTGGCCTCCGCGGAAGAATTCGCAAGCCTGGCAGACGCTGTCGCCGACTGCGCACCCGTCGTCGGGACCACGGCCGTGCGTCATCGCGAACTGCATCATCCGCTACGGCGACTGGAGTACGGCGCGCGCCTCATCCGCAAAGAGCTGAGCTCGCGGCAACGCGTCGCGCTGGTTTTTGGTCCGGAGAAAACGGGGTTGTCCAACGAAGATCTCAGCCACTGCCACTGGCTCATGAACATTGCCACCCGCGAGCAGCACATCTCCATGAACCTCGGCCAAGCGGTGGCGGTCTGCCTGTACGAATTGGTGCGCGACGTGAAGAAAGCGACCGCGAAGAAGGAGAAATTGGAAAAGCGCGCTGCTGCTGGCGAGGTCGAACGCATCTCGGAGGTGCTGCTCGAAGCATTGCATCGCAGCGGGTATGTGAAGCCAATTGCAAAGACGTCAACCGAGGAGCGTGTACGCCGCATGGTGCGTCGATTGAACTTGTCATCGCGCGACGCCGAGTTGTGGGTGGGAATGTTTCGCCAGATTTTGTGGAAGGTGAAGAGCGGCGACGAGTCGCAAAAATAGGTCCGCTCGTTTTAGAAAAGATTTGTTATTTGGAAGATTTGTCATTCTGAGCGGAGTGAGGTCGCCTAGCGACCGAACGCAGTCGAAGAACCCCTATCGCCGTAATCAGCTGCGTGGTGGCTAGAGAGGTCCCTCCACGGACTTGAAGTCCTCAGTCGGGATGACAGCAGTAAGAAATTTAACTGACATCTCCAGATTGATCGCGACTATCGAAAAAGCAAAAAGGCCATCCGAAGATGGCCTTTTGTTCTTACGGAATCAGCAAGCTACTCGTGTAACTTCACGACACCGAACACCCCACTCTTACCCTACGGGCACGGTTTGCAGAACCTGCTCGCGGATTTCGGCGTCTTGCTTTACCTCGTCCCGCGTCGTCGGCAGCGCGATGCTGAGCAGCTCCTCGATGGTCTTCACGTAATGCATGTTCAGACCTTGCAACTGCTCCGGCGTCAGGTCTTCGTCGACGTTCTGCTTGTTCTCCGAGGGCAGAATGATGTCGGTTACCCCCGCACGTTTGGCGGCCAGAGCCTTCTCCTTTATGCCGCCGATTGGCAGCACGTTCCCGCTCAGCGTGATCTCGCCGGTCATCGCGGTCAGCGGCCGCACCGGCTTGTCGGTCAGCAACGACACCAGGGCAGTCACCATGGTCACGCCGGCTGAAGGTCCGTCCTTCGGAATCGCGCCCGCCGGCACGTGGATGTGAATGTCATGGCCGGCGAAGAATTCCTCGTCAATCCCCAACTGCTTGGCGTTCGATCGCACCCAGGTCAGAGCCGCCTGCATGGATTCCTGCATCACCTGGCCGAGTTGCCCGGTCATGGTGAAGCCGCCCTTGCCCTTCATCTTGTTAGCTTCGACGAAGAGCACGTCGCCGCCAGTCGGTGTCCATGCCAAGCCCACCGTAACTCCGGCACGCTTGGTGCGCTCGGCAATTTCGCCTTCGGTGCGGATCTTCATGCCGCCCAACATGTCGGGATGCTGAACCAGTTCCGGCGTCACCGTCATCTTGTCCTGCTTGCCTTCGGCGATGCGCCGTGCCTGTTTGCGGCAAATCGTTCCGATGGTTCGTTCCAGGTTGCGAACGCCAGCCTCTCGCGTGTAGTGGCTGATAATGAAGCGAATTGTCTCCTCGGGAAACTCGATCTGGTTTCCGTTGATTCCGTTCTCCTCGATCTGACGCGGAATCAGGTACTGGAACGCGATGTGGACCTTCTCTTCCTCGGTGTAGCCTTGCAGCTCGATGATCTCCATGCGGTCGCGCAGCGGCTCGGCAATCGGGTCGAGCATGTTCGCCGTGGTGATGAACAGCACCTTCGACAGATCGAAGGGAACGTCGAGGTAGTTATCGCGGAAGCTGAAGTTCTGTTCCGGATCGAGCGCTTCGAGCAGCGCGGAACCGGGATCGCCACGGAAATCGCGGCCGACCTTGTCGATCTCATCCAGCATGAAGACTGGATCGTTAGTTTCCGCCCGGCGAATGCCCTGCATGATCTGTCCCGGCAATGCGCCGATATACGTCCGGCGATGTCCGCGGATTTCCGCTTCGTCATGCACGCCGCCCAGAGACAAGCGCACAAACTTGCGTCCCAGCGAACGCGCAATCGACTTGCCCAGCGAGGTTTTGCCTACGCCCGGAGGTCCGACAAAGCACAGGATCGGGCCCTTCATGCTCGGCTTTAACCGGCGCACCGACAGGTAGTCGAGGATGCGGTTCTTCACCTTCTCCAAATCGTAGTGATCGGAGTCGAGAATTTCTTTCGCCTTCGGAATGTCGATCTCCGTGCCCGAAGACTTCTGCCACGGCAGCACGGCGAGCCACTCGATGTAATTGCGCGTGAGCCCGTAATCGGCGGCCATCGGCGACATGCGAGCCAGACGGCCGAGTTCCTTCAGCGCCTCTTTCTTCACATCGTCGGGCATGCCGGCGGACTCAATCTTCTGCCGCAATTCATCGGCGTCGCGCGAGCTCTCATCCTGCTCACCCAGTTCCTTCTGGATGGCCTTCATCTGCTCGCGCAGGTAGTACTCGCGCTGCGTCTGCTGCACCCGATCCTGCACTTCGCTCTGGATCTTGTTGCGCAGTTGCTGGACCTCGAGCTCCTTGGCCAGGTGCTGGTTGATCTTCTCCAGCCGCACCTGCACGTCAGGCGTCTCCAGCACGTCCTGCTTGTCCTTGGTTGACAGCGACGGCAGCGACGAGGCGATGAAGTCCACCATGCGTCCGGCATCGTCGATATTGGCCGCTACCGTCGACAGCTCGTCCGACAATGTGGGAGAGCCGGCGACGATCTGCTGGAACAGCGTCAGCACGTTGCGCTGCAAGGCTTCAATCTCTGAATTCTTCGGCGCGCTAACTTCCGGGATGGTCTCCACCGTGGCGCGCATGAACGGCGTCAGCTGGGCGTACTCGGTCACCTTCACGCGTTCCAGGCCTTCGGCAAAGACGAACAGGCTCTGGTTAGGCATGCGCACAACCTTGTGCACGACCGCCAGGCTGCCGACGGCGAACAGGTCCGTGGGTTGCGGGGCGTCAACGCGCGCTTCGCGCTGTGCCACCACAACGATGGTCTTGTCTTCACCCAGGGAGTTGATCAGCTGGACTGAACTTTCACGTCCCACAGTCAGCGGCAGAACCGCATGAGGGAACAAAACGGTGTCGCGCACGGGGAGGACCGGTAACGTCCGCGCTTGTTCTGAATCATCGCGGAGTTCCGGGTCGAGGCGCTCTAATTCCTTATTATCGTTAGACATATGACTCCTTGAGTCAATCACACTCAACATTTAGATGCCTGCACATAGCAAAGGATGCAGACATGGGCCGGATCCGAACGTCTTGCACCCACCGAGTCCAAATTCCATGGGTTCGACCCTCAAAGTCTTATCGGCACACCGGCCCGTCACACCAGTAGGCGAGGTCTGAATCGACCGAAAGTCATGAGATTTCGCTGACCGCCTTTTCGGGCCTGACTCCCGAGAAGCAAAGGATTCTACTCATCCACCGGGGAGCCGACAACTCGAATCGGGTTTTCTGGCCAGCGCTTCGTCCCAAATCAGGCCTAGAAAACCTCCTACAGAAACTAGACTTAAGTACAGTTGTGTGTATGCACCAAAGCGTCTATCGTGTTGGCACGTAAATGTTGTTTGTCGAGAACCATTCGCCGCTGAAATCGGCCCGGACGATCCTGCAGATCGCCCTATTGGGCGTGGTCGCAGTTCATGCCGCGACCTTGATCCTGTTTCCGGCAGCGGCAGTCACTTCAAATCTGTGCTCCGGGACCGTCGCGTTCATCGCTGCTCTTTGCTGTCTGTGGCGGATTGTACGCCTCCGCCAGCGGGAGCGCCCTGCCTGGATCTGGATCGCGATTGGATTGCTGCTGTGGGCTATTGCCCAATTCGTCTACGCCTGGATCAGCGGCAACAGCTGGAATTTAAGTCCTTCTCCCGATGTCTCTGACCTGCTCTTTTTCGACGCACAGATTCCATTTTTCCTGGCCATCTCGAACACGTACGAAGCTCCCTCTACCCATCGCGTTCTGTATCTCAATCTGTTTCAGGCAGCACTGGCAACGGTGTTGACTTATGTCCGGCTGTTCAAGACGCCGTCGCTGCCGGCGGACGCCGCGGCAGCCCTCTACGAAATTTACTGGGCCGAGTGTTTGCTGCTGGCCGTCGCCTGCTCGCTGCGCTTGCTGACCTGGACTACCTGGGAAGAGCGTCACCGGAACCGGCTGCTCTGCGTCATGCTCTGGATGTACCTGCCCATCGAAGTCATGCTCGATTATCCCAGCACGGTGTGGCAGCCGCCCGCCGGCACGGTCATGGATATGGTTTGGCGGCTACCCAAGGGTACTCTCTTCGAGCTGTTGTGGAGCCTTCCGTTTCTGTTCATAGGATGGCGGGCTCTCCGCACCCCGATCAACAGCGTTGCAGCCGTAGCCGACGGCAGAATGTCGAGGAAAGCTTCTCTGCTGATTCGCAGCCTGTTCCCCCTGATGATCACCTGCTCCGTGTTCGTCCTCGCAGTTTCGGTCGCGCGCAGCCATCTCTATTTGGGATTGGGAGCAATCCTGCTGCTGTTGCTGGTGCAAGGACTGCATTCCGGGGTAATGCAGGTAAGCTATCTCACCGTGCAAGGGCAGCTGCTATCGAAAGAGAAGCAGTTGAAGGCTGCCAATCTCGAGCTGGAAAAGAAATCATCGCTCGATCCCCTGACGGGAATTCCGAACCGCCGCCGCTTCGACGAAGCCCTGCACGCGGAATGGAAACGGGCCTCACGCAAACGCGACGTTCTGGCTATCGTGATGCTGGACGTTGACTACTTCAAGGCCATTAATGATCGCCACGGACATCCTTATGGAGATGACTGCCTGGTGCGCATTGCGCATACCTTGCGCGGTCAGCTGCAACGCAGCGTGGATATAGTCGCGCGCTACGGTGGCGAGGAGTTTATCGTTCTGCTGCCCGATACGGATATCGAAGGAGCCACCACGCTCGCAGTGCACATGCAGAGCGCCATTGCAGGGCTGGAGATTGAGAATGAAGCATCCGACTTCGACCAGGTACTGACGGTTAGCATCGGGGTTGCCGCTATTATGGCATCTCTCCGAATATCTCCTACGGAGTTGATAGCGCGCGCCGACTATGCTCTCTACCGTGCCAAACGCGAGGGGCGCAATCGCGTGTGCCGCCACGAAGAATCGACGCTGTGGCAGATTTCGAGTAGCGGCGAGTAAGTTCGAAGATCGCTGCCGAACTTACCCGCCGCATACTCCAACTTCGGGTTATCAGCGCCCCGTCTGGTGGCATTGAGCTGATAGCTTCTCGACTGCCTACTTTGCCGGTTGCCCGGGTAGAACTGGCCTTCAGTGTCTGCGTGAGAACTAAGGTTTCGAATTGGTAGTGGAAGCACAACGGTCAAGAACCCAGCGCCGTAGGCGCGAAACAGCTTAGCCCAGCCCGCAGCCGAACCGGGGTCCCCAAGTCGCGCCGTATCTGTCCGGCTTTTCCGCAGCCCGCGTGGTCAGTTTAGGTTCCAGCGATTCCCTTGTTTTGCAAGATACGGACCACCACGCGGCGGTTCTGGGCTTGGCCCTCGGCAGTCTTGTCATTGCCGACCTGACGGCTTTCGCCCATCGCGCCGGGTGCAAGCATATTGGTAAGCGGGATGTGCCCCTGCTGCTGAAGGAACTGGGTTACATTGTTCGCCCGGTCGTCGCTCAACTTTTGGTTGAGCGCGGCGCTGCCCACCGACGAGGCATAGCCCTTTACCTGGATGAGGTAGGCGTTCGTCGTCTTGGCCTTTTCAGCCAACGCCATCAACTGCGGCTTGTATTTGGGATCGACGCTGACTTTGCCATTGGCGAAATACACCGTCACTTCATCGAGAATGTTGTAGTCCGCCAGCTGGCCAAAACGCTTATTAGCTGCTTCGATGGCCGCTTTGTTTGCGTCGATCTTGGCCTGCGCCTCAGCCATCGCTTGCTGTTGCTCTTGCATGGCCTGCTGTTGCCGAGCCAAGGCTGCCTTCTGGGCTTCCAGTTCCTGCTGGCTCTGCTCGGCCTGCTCCTTGGTGGGTTGTAAGCCGGCCTGAATGGTTCGTGCATCCTCCAGATCGTTGCCTTTGAATTTGACGGAGCTGGCTACCAGTTGGTTCTTTGCGTTGTAAGAACCCTGAACCTGCACCTCAAGACCAGGAATCAGTGCGGCCATCGACATCTGCTTGCGCCGCGCCTTGAAGACACCTTGTATTTGCGCCACCTGAGTACTGTCGGTGAGCAGCACAACCACGGATGTAGAGTCCGGAGTCTGCACTGTCATGGTGTCGCCGTTACGTCCGGTAATTAGTCCTTGCGCCTTGGCAGATTGCGCCACAGCGGCGCCCGACAACAGCATAAGAGTTAGTAGCGATGCTGCTACGGCAAATGTAGTTCTTACTGCGTGGTTTCGTGACATCAACCCTCCCCTGACCTTCGCACTTGGTTTAAGAAATGTGGAAATTTGCGGCGCAGCTATTCTAATCAATGAAGCGGGTAAACCAAGTATTAGTTTTTGGACGGAGCAGCGCTACGCTTCAGCATGATTGTAGAGCGGCGCTTCAGCGCCGCGGCGAAGCACTGTAATACCGAGAGGCGTTAGTGTCTGCATGAGAACGGGAGTTTTCGCATTGGCGGTGGAGTACAACGGTCAAGAACTCAGCGCCGTAGGCGCGGAACAGCTTAGCCCAGCACGCAGCCGAACCGGGGTCCTCGATTCGCGCTGCTGTTGCGCGAATTGGGGTGGGACGGCGGAGTGCTGGGTACGTGGGAAATTCCTATGAGTCCCGTGGGGACGACAGGGTTCTCACGCACGACTCAAGGTCGTGCCCTGATACGAATCGAATTGCGCGCTGAAGCCCCTTCGGAATGCGGAGGGCCTTCAGTCCTAGGATCGGAATCCCAGGTTGTCGATGATTTCCTCAGCGGCTAAACAGAGTGCTGAAAAACTCTGACAGCGCTCGTGTCGCCGGCTGAAGCCGGCTGTAAAAACGACAAATAAACGGCTTAGACGCTGGCCTGAAGGCCAGCTCTACCCGAAATGCGGCCACAATCGAGTTTTTCAGCAAACTGTAAAGCCGCAACAAGTTTGCGATACTTACGGCACGGCTGAAGCCATGCCCCTTCAAAACCAAGGCTTGATCAGAGGCTCCCCATGGAAATGCTAATTAAGTTTGCTTTGAAGGGGGGCGGCCTTCCAAGCCGCCCATAAAGTCTGCAAAATCAACTTGGCTTTAGCCGCTGAGGGGAACTCGTATTTATTTGTTCAGACCCTTCCAAACTTCCGGGCAACGCCGTTGACAAGCAAGCCCAGGTAAAAGGCCGGACCGCCATTCCTATCTTCGTCCAAAAGAAAAACCCGCCCTCGCGCGAGCCTGACCGGCTGCACCTGGAGGGCGAGCAATGATACCCAGGTAAATTGGGCGCCTATTTCACGGCGTCGACGGTCTTATCGGTACCAGTCTTCACCGCGTGCCCAGTCTTCTTGGCGCCCTTGGCAGTTCCGTGCGCGACATCCTTGCTGGTGTCCTTAGTTGCGTCAGCCGTTTTGTCCGCAGCCTTGGTGGTGCCATGAGCAACGTCTTTGCCCGCATCCTTGGTCGCGTCCGCGGTCTTGTCCGCAGCCTTCTTGGTGTCTTTGGTCAAGTCCTGTGCATAGACGGCGGTACCCAGCGCCAAGCTAACGGCAATTGCGCCCGCAAGTATTGCTTTCATTGTTTGTCTCCTCAGTTGAATCGACTTGCCTGTTAAAGCAAATCTGGAATGAGCCCCAAAAAAGATAATTCACTTCCTCGGTGAACCTATGACTACGGCGTAAATCCGAGCTTCCGGCAATTCTAAGCTTCTAGTTGCCGGACTTCCATCCTACCTGCTTACCTTTGTTCTGCTCGTCGAGCCACTGCTTCAAAGGCGCAAAGTATTCCATCATCGCACCGGCATCCATTTGGCGCTCGCCGGTCAGAACGTAGAGCGCGTCCGGCCACGGTTTGCTCTGCCCCATTTCAAGCATAGCATTCAGCTTGGCGCCTGCTGCCTTGTTGCCGTAGAACGAGCAGCGATACAGTGGGCCGTTGAATCCCGCCTCGCGGCACATGGCTCGATAGAACTGGAACTGCAGAATCCTCGCCAGGAAGTAGCGCGTATAGGGAACGTTCGCTGGCACGTGATACTTGGCTCCCGGATCGAAATCAGCTTCGCTGCGCGCCACTGGCGGCGCGATACCCTGATACTTCTCGCGCATCTCCCACCAGGCCGCGTTGTAGTCGGCCGGCTTGATCTCGCCGCTGAATACCTTCCAGCGCCACTGGTCGATCAATAGACCAAACGGCAGGAAGGCAACTTTGTCCAGCGCCATGCGCAGCAGATAGCCGGTGTCGTCGGACTGAGGGATGGTTGCCAGCAGGCCAACCTTGTTCAGGTATTCCGGCGTGATTGCCAGCGCAATGCTGTCGCCGATAGCTTCGTGGAAACCATCGTTGGCGCCATTCTTGAACATGAACGGCTGGTTCTCGTAAGCGCGCTGATACATGTTGTGACCCAGTTCGTGATGCACGGTGATGAAGTCTTCGCCGCGAATCTGGATGCACATCTTCAAGCGCACATCGTCGAAGTTATCGATGTCCCACGCACTGGCATGGCATACCACCTCGCGATCGCGCGGCTTCACGAACAGCGACCGCTCCCAGAACGTCTTCGGCAGCGGAGCGAATCCCAGCGAAGTAAAAAATCCTTCGCCATACTTCACCATGCCGATGGCATCAACGTTCTTCGCCTTCAGCAGGTCGGTGACGTCATACGGTTGCTTCTGCTGCGGAGGAGCGACCAGCGGGAAAATGTTGCCCCACTCCTGCGCCCAGGGATTGCCCAACAGATCGGCGCGAATCATGCCGTTCGCATCCACCGCCGTCGGCCCATACTTTTCCACCAACTTGGTGCGAACGTAGGCATGCAGCGACTCATACAGCGGTTTCACCTGTTGCCACAGCCGCTCGACTTCGGCGCTGAACTGGTCGGGCGTCATGTCGTATCCGGCGCGCCACATCGCACCCAGATCGCTGAAGCCCATCTCCTTGGCGCCCTTGTTGCCCAGCACGACCCAGCGCGCGTAACGTTCGCGCATCGGCGGACCGACCGTTCGCCATCCTACCCAAAGGTCCTTGAGCTCATCGGGATCGGTGCTGGTCGCCATGATCTTCTCGATCTCGCCAATGTCCAGACACTCGCCGGCGTGCTTGCCGGTCTTGGGACAGTACTTGCCTTTGCCGTAGTCAGCCTCAAGCGAGGTGCCGATGCGGGCCAGTTCAGCAAGCTCTTTGGGATCATTGGGCGCGGGCGCCGGAACCGCAGCCGAAAGCTTCAACAGCAGCATCTTGCGCGAAAGTTCAGGCGACAGGTTGAGATGGTCGTAACGCGTAGCTTGCTTGGCAAGATCCGTGGTCGCGCCGATCAAGACTTCGTTGGCGTCAGCCGCCATCTGCTCGGTATCGTCGGTGATGAAGTTAGATTGCACCCACGACGCACGGCTGGCCTTTACGCCAAGATCGTTGAGGCGGGTTTCGGCATTACGCATGAACTCTTCGGCTTCGGCGACGGTGGGCGGACCCTGTTGGGTAGCAGCTTTTGGATTCGGAGTGCTGACAGCTTGAGCATTCATGAGAGGACCTGTAATCACGGTAGTAGAAAGTAAGACTGCTGTGAGTAGAGAGAACCGGACGGCTTGGCGCATGAGCAAGCGACCTCCGGAATGACATTGTATATGGCGCCTTGAGTGTCTGCGCGAGTCAGCCATGCCTGATACAAGCGTGGAGCGTCCTGCCGTTCGAAACTTGAAACTTCTAATCCCAAGCGCTGCTCGCTTAAGGCAGCAGCCGGAAGTGCTTAGGCTCAGGCAGGTCTTCGGAGTTGTAGGCCCGCGACGGCAACAGGAACTGCAATCCA
This sequence comes from uncultured Acidobacteriaceae bacterium, assembly GCA_963769235.1. Classification (GTDB taxonomy): domain Bacteria; phylum Acidobacteriota; class Terriglobia; order Terriglobales; family Acidobacteriaceae; genus Bog-257. The sequence goes on from CAVYKW010000006.1 coordinate 44,506, forward strand.
AAATATCCCACAAAGTAAGGCTGATTATTGCTGGCCGGTTCCAGGCCGCGCCCCGCCATGAGGAGCAGGATCACGGGATTATGAATGCGATAGCGGGCGCCGATGCCGATGGTAGGCTGGCTGACACCCGGATCAAATACGGTTTGCGAATACAGCTCAGCGGCCACTTCGAGCTTGGAAAACTTATGGCCCACGACCAGTCCGTTCAACCAGCCATCCGAGCCGTGATGGACAAACTGGTAGCCTAACTCGAAGTTCACATCCACCGGACCAAAGCTCCTGGCGAACTCGAAAGGCAGCAGAAACGCGTCGCTTTGCGCAGTAATGCCGCGCTGCACCGAATTGTTGGGATTGTTGACGAAGCCTTGCGGAAAAGTGGAAATCGACCACCCGGAATTCCCCGCGTCATAGAAGCGCCACTTGATGCCAAAGTTTGACTGCCCGAGGCCGAACTTGGAAGCGGCGGGCACATCCCGCACTCGCAGCCAGGCATTCTCGTAGGTAAGCTGGATGCGGTCACCGATGCCGAAGTTGATGTCCACATCGGGAGTGTGGGTGATCGAATTATCGGTGTATAGAAAAGGCATGTAGGCCAGATTGATTTCCCAGTTGCGGGGCCCGGGCGTGCCTGGATCGTTGGTGTAGTATGGCGGGCCTCCCTGGGCAAAGGCGCAGCCGGCAAGAAGAAAAACGCCCAGAATTCCGCACCAGATCCGCAGCATCGTGATTGATAGTAAACAGAATAGACCGCGACAAACCAGTGGCGGCAGCTGCATTTTCCGAGCATCGACTCGCGAGCGGCGACGTGAGCGCTACATCCTCGGCTGGTTCATACAGGCACGCCGCTTAGAATTTTTTGGCCGTAATCCTCTCCGCTCCCACATACGGCCGCAACACGTCCGGCACCAGCACGCTGCCATCGGCCTGCTGATAGTTCTCCACAATCGCGACCCAGGTACGCCCGATCGCCAAGCCGCTGCCGTTCAGCGTGTGCACCAGCTCCGACTTTTTCGCGCCCTCGGGACGATAGCGAATGTTCGCGCGCCGCGCCTGGTAGTCCAGGAAATTCGAGCACGACGAAATTTCGCGGAACAGTTGCTGGCCCGGCAACCACACTTCGATGTCATAGGTCTTCGCGGCCGACCAGCCCATGTCGCCAGTCGACAGCACCATCACGCGATAATGCAGTCCCAGCTTTTGCAGCACCGTCTCGGCATTGCGCGTCAGCTTCTCGTGCTCCTCGTGCGACTGCTCGGGCTTGGTGAATTTCACCAGCTCCACCTTCTGAAACTGGTGCTGGCGAATGATGCCGCGCACGTCCTTGCCGTACGACCCAGCTTCGCTGCGGAAGCACGGCGTGTAGGCCGTCAACGAAATCGGCAGGCGCGCGCCATCCAGCGTTTCGTCGCGATAAAGGTTGGTCACCGGAACTTCGGCCGTCGGGATGAGATAGAAATCCTTCTCGCCGTGCGGCACCTTGAACAGGTCGGCCTCGAACTTCGGTAGCTGGCCGGTGCCGTACATCGAATCGGCGTTAACCAGGAACGGCGGCAGCACTTCGGTATAGCCGTGCTCGCGGGTGTGCAGGTCGAGCATGAAGTTCATCAGCGCCCGCTCCAGCCGCGCGCCCAGGTCCCAATACACGGCGAACCGCGCGCCGGTCAGCTTGGCCGCGCGCTCCAGATCAAGCACGCCCAGCTCTTCGCCCAGCTCCCAATGCGGCTTGGGCGTGAAGTCGAATTGCGGCGCCGTGCCCCAGCGGCGCACCTCGACGTTGTCGGCTTCGCTGGTGCCCACCGGCACGCTGTCGTCCGGCAGATTCGGAATGCCGAGCAGGATGTTGCGCAGGCGCGCGTCGGCTTCCTCGGCAATCTTCTCGGCAGCAGAAATCTTCTCGCGCAAATCTTTCGTCTGGTTGATTTGCGCGGTGGCATCCTGCTTGTCTTTTTTCAGCTTGGCGATTTCTTCCGACGCCTTGTTGCGCTCGGCTTTCAGGGTCTCGGCTTCGGTGATGGCGGCGCGGCGCTCCTGATCGATGGCGTTGAAATCCTTAAGGATGACGTCAGGATTCATGCGCCGCTGGCGCAGTTTTTCTTCAACCAGAGGGAGATGATCGCGTACAAAGGCTAGATCGAGCATAAGAGATCAGAGTAATTGATGGGAGCGCGCAGCACAAAGGGCGGGGCCGTGGTTCGCTCTTCGCTTTTCGCGAAAGGCTCTTGGCTATTAGCTCCAAGCTTTTGGCAATCAAAGTCAACGGTGTTTGTTTAGCTAAGAGCTAAAGGCTGAGAGCTAATAGCCAGCCTTAGCGAAAGGCGAAGAGCGAATAGCGAATAGCGTCTTTTATCGTACCGACTCGAAGTCCTGCTGCCTGTCGGCCTGGCGCTGATGCCACTCGGCGGCGGCGCGCACGAATGCCCGGAACATGGCCTTCGAGGCCGGCTCCGTGTCATACGTGCGCTCAGGATGCCACTGCACTCCCAGCACAAATTGGTCGGGTGAAGTTCCTTCCACCGCCTCTTTCACGCCGTCGTCTGGACACCATGCCACCAGCCGCAATCCGTCGCCCAATACCTCCGGCGCCTGATGATGGCTGGAGTTCACCGGCATCACCAGACTATTATCCGGCGGCAGCGCTCCGGCCTCACGCAGGATCTGCGCGAGGTTCGACTCCGGCTCGATCTGCACGCGATGCGCCTGCGCTACCTTACGCCCGGCCGTGTGGTTCACCCCGGACGGCAGTGCCTGATCGAGCGTGCCCGTTCGCCAAACGTTCAGCGATTGCAGTCCGTAACAAATACCGAACACCGGCTTGCGCATGTTATACGCGTCCTGCAACAGCAACTCGTCGGTGTTATCGCGGAAGCTATCGGCGGGCGCCGTCTCCGGATGCTTGGCAGCGCCATACTTTTCCGGATCGACATCAGCCGGGCTGCCGGGCAGCAGCACGCCATCGCACGCCTTCACCGCCTGCGCGATTTCCGCCGACGTGGAGTTAACGGCGATCACAACCGGCTCGCCGCCGGCATTGCGCACTGCGCGCTCGTACTGCGGCAGCGCGACCGCGACGTACAAGGGCCGCTTCGCGTTCGGCACCGGAATGGCAATGCGCGGCTTCATCTTTGTGCCACTCACGCTTCCGGCCTGAGCAGCGTATCCGGCTGCTCCTTCGCGCTGGCTTGTGCCAGACGCTCGCCGCTGGTGTGCGAGTCGTAAAGGTCGGCAATCGCCTGCCGTACCTGCGCCGACAGTTTCTCCATATCGCGCAGGCGCAGACCTGTGGTCGGTATCGGCTCGCCAATTACCAGCTCAACTTTGCCGGGCATCACATGAAAGCTGTTGATGGGCAGCAGCTCATAAGTGCCCACAATCGCCATCGGCACCACCGGCATATGCGCTCGGATCGCCACGTAAAACGCTCCGCCCATGAACGCCTGCAACTCTCCCGTCGCGGAGCGGCCGCCCTCGGGAAACACCATCAGCGGGACGCCCTTGCGCAACGCGTCGCAGGCGCGGTTCAGCGAGCGCAACGAAGCGTGCGGGTCGCCATACACAATCGGGATCTGCCCGGACCGCTTCAGATACCAACCCAGAAATGGATAGCGAAACAACTCCTTCTTCGCCATGATGCGAAATGGCACCGGCAGGTGCGCGTAGAGCACCGGAATGTCGGCGGCCGACAAATGATTGGCCGCGTAGACGGCGGCCTGCGCTGCATGAACGTGCTCGACGCCGATGACGCGCACTCGAATGCCGATAGTCTTCAGGATGAGTTGTGACCAGGTGCGCGCAAACCAGTGCTGCACCCGGCCGGTGCCGTCGAAGATGGAAGCGACCAGCGCCATCGTTCCCAGCACGCCGGTGTAAAGGTAGACGATGGGCACAAAGAAGAAGTATGAACGCAGCCGGCTGAACAGCGAGTTTCGCTGCTGTGCGAGGGACGCGACTTGTTGGTCAGCTTTGTTCATCTTTCGCGGACGGCAAATCTATTTCACCACGGAGGCACGGAGATCACGGAGTGTTTGGACTTTTAGCTCTGTGGCTTTTGGCTGATAGCTTTTCGGCCTTTAGCTGCTTCGCTCGTTCGCTTTTCGCCAGAACCATTTCCATTTTTTACTTGGATGTTGCACCTTCCAGTTATAGCCTTTCAAACTCTCGACTTTGAACATCGGTTCGATGCTACGTGACCACAATAGCTAAACGGCTAAGATCTAATAGCTGATTTCTTCCGTGCGCTCCGTGTTCTCCGTGGTGAACGAGCTTCTTCACCTAGCGATCTCCATCGCGCTCATGGCTTCTCCTACCAGGAAGATCGAGCCTGTTACCACGATCAAGCCGTCAGCCTTGCTTACGTCGCGCGCACGAGCTAGCGCCGCCCGTACCGTGTCTTCTGCGAACATGGTCGCGCCAGTCCGCTAAGCCTGCTTGCAGCAACTCCTCCGTGGTCGCGGCGCGGGGATTGTTCACCTGGCGTCACCACTACCTGCTCGGCAATGGGAAACAGAATCTCCGCCATCTCCTGGACCGCCTTGTCGCGCATGGCGGCGAACACCAAGGTCACCTCGCGGCTGGGAAAAGTCTCCGACAGCGCCGAGCGCAGCGCCCACGCTCCTGCCGGATTGTGTGCTACGTCGAGCACCATCTCGCGCTGGTGCGTTGCCGCCGACGGCGCCAGCACCTGGAATCGTCCCGGCCAGTGCGTATTGCGAATTCCCTGCTCCACCTGCTGCGGCGTCACCTTGAATCCGAACTGCGCCAACTCCTCTGCCGCCGCGATGGCCAACGCGATATTGCGCAGCTGATGCCGTCCCGCCAGCGGCGAATCTACTTCGATCTCCTCGCCCATCACGGTCAGCGGATAACGGCTCCGACCCGGCGCGGCCACTGGCCGTCCCGCCAGATACGCCTCCGCGCCCGGCGATACCGGCGGCACATACTGTCGCGGCACTCACCGCGCGCGCTCCGCTTTCCAGCACGACATGCCCGATCACGTCGTTGGCCTGCGGATGCTGCGGCAGCGTGACCACCAATCCATTGTTGCGGATGATGCCCGCTTTTTCGCGCGCTATCTCCGCGATGGTGTCACCCAGATACTTCTGATGATCGAGCGAGATGTCGGCGATCACGGAAATCGCGGGCTCGACCACATTGGTCGCGTCCAGCCGGCCGCCCATGCCGACTTCCAGCACAGCGATCTGAACGTCCATGCTGGCGAAATATTCGAAGGCCATCACCGTCAGCATCTCGAAGAAACTTGGATGCCACGGCAGCTTGCCGGAGTGCAGAAGCTGCTGCGCGGTGCGCTCCACCCGGTCGTAAATTTCGCCAAACTCGGGATCCGAGATAGCTTCACCGTTCACCCGAATGCGCTCGTTGATGCGCACCAGATGCGGCGAACTGTAGAGCGCGGTCTTGTATCCGGCCGCACTCAGGATGGAC
>CAVYKW010000007.1:0-440588 GCA_963769235.1 uncultured Acidobacteriaceae bacterium
CGATTTTCAGCATTCACACCCAGTGTTCAACTGGGAGCCTCTTCGCCGACGCTGCAACGTGTGATCAGCGAGCATGGGCTTCCTTCACCCGAACCAAACAATCCCCAATGGACCCGGAGCGACCCACGAGCGTGGAAGCTCGCGCTTCAAAGGGCGATTGGCGTATAGTTGACTTCCGCAAGCGATATCCCTGTCTTTGCATACTGAAGGACGCTGCCGCTCTGAGCGTCTGTTGAAAACCTTCTTGCAGCAATCGGTCACTCCAGCTCGGGTTTACTTTTCTTGGAGAAATAGCGTTCCTTCTCAGGTCCGAAATACCATTCCCGGTGCATAGCTGTTGCCTGAAGTAGACTTCCAACTCCGGATTAGCCCTCAACCATTCCACGGTTGTTGCAGATGCCTCGATTTCTGTCGTTGAGTTCGGAGATTCTCCGCCTGCAACTTCTCCAACAGGCATGTCTGACAAAACAGATGGTCGCGATTCCGATGCAGCGTGGCTGATCTCGTGAAGGTACTTCGACATCACTGCCATTCATCGTCATCTGAGCTCTCTACTCTTGTTCTGCCCCGCGTTCTCCTGAGCGCATTTTTAAGAAAATTTCGACACGATTCGTCGTCCGACCGCGATACCTGTTCCGAAAAAGTTGCGTCTTCGCTCCAAAGGGGGCAAGCAGTCCCAGCGCCGTGGCCAACACGGGCCAATCATCCTCGTCGCGTCCCCGCAGACGTTCGCGGGCTTCGTCTTCAAAAGCACCATAAAGATCGCCATAAACAGGACCAACGATGTTTCGCAAGTCTTCGAGCGTGGCTGGAACATCAGCGTAAGGCTACCGCGCTTCTTCAACAAGGGGGCAAATACTTTCCGGCGTCGTCAAAACAAACATCGGGTGCAAAGAATCGCACTCCCTGTGGTGAGTACGTTTCTATAAGCTGCCGTACACGGCGTCCCAGCACAGCACGGATCAAGATATTCGCATCGAGAACGATCATCTCAATGAGAGGTGCCTTTCCCGCGCCGGCGCAACGTTTTGAACTCGTCCACCAGCTCTTCCTCGTCGATATCCGCCAACGCTGAGAAAGACGATCCGCCGCGGCTTTGAGCTCGGACATGTCGGCAGTCTTCGTATGCTTTCGGCGGGTCGGAACATAAACCCCGAGAGTTTCTCCACGACACGTGACGGCGACGGGAGTGTCGACTCCAAGAAGGTGGCAATCTTTTCTCGGAACTCGCGTACACCTACTCTAATTCTCCATACCGACCTCTCCTTGCGTACATCTAAGTGTACACACCGAAGTACCAGTCAACAAGCCGTACGAGTGCCGTTTGGGGAACGCAAGAACGACATTATCCAGGAGCGCATCGAGTAAGCCACTTTGAGAGGCGGCACAATGGAATATTTTCTGGTCCATTGATGATCCACGAACTGCCTCCACCCCTTACTGAAACTGCTTTCGGTAGCCATCCGCGTTGCGTAGTTTCAATAAGTTACGATAAACCTAAGTCCTTTCACCGAAAGGGCCCAAGGGTGTATACCGAAAAGCAGTGATTCGGACGTCCAGGACTGAGCTCGCGGATCACTGCAGCTTCGCGTGCCCTGCTTTTGGCTTCCTTTGCGGATCGGATATCGGCGTCGGCGTCCCGTCCGATGACGATTCGAATCATCTACACTAGAGAGGAACTCGAACTTTCCGGTCAAACGGACGACTGGGCAACGCAATCTATCAAGACCAATCGGAAGTAGCTGCCGAATCGTTTCCGAAAAGGAACTCCCCCAGCAAGTAATCGAGATTTAGATGAGGTAACCCCAGTAGTTATCGGAAGTAAGAACCTGCGCTTCTAGCCGATCTTCGCGAGGTGTAATATGCCTCTTCCGAGGTGCACTTGGGAGAAATTGAGATTCCTGATCTTGTTCGAACGCTGACAGCAGCGGCTTTCGAACTAGTAAAGGTGGAACGGAAGGCGAACTTTCTGCTGTTTCACTTGGTTCGGCCGGACGAGTTCGGAATCGCGATCCGCTATTTGCTTGCGTACTCAGGTAAGGAACGAATGTCATCGGGTGACATTGCCGCGGTCGAGAAGATCACGGCGCTCGAGGGTGGGTCCCTAGTTCTGGTTAGCGACTTTCAGGAATCAGACGGCAAACACGTACTGCTTACGTCCGATGAACTACTCGGAAGGCTAGGTGGGATCGTTAACTCAATGTTGCCCCTGGAGCCTGAATATCCGCCGCAGTTGGAACTACTCGGGTTTGAATAAGCTTCCGGCCGGACTAAAGGGCAAGCCAGATGATTTGTTCGAGGCGTATGCACACGCTGGTCTGCAGTTTCTGTGGCGCGGTCGGGTAATTAGATATGGACAGGAGCGTCGCTTCGAAGCCGTACCCGATGGCCTCGCGCTTGGAGCCAATGCCCCCTTTCTTCTTTACGACTGCAAGGCCGCCGATTCCTTCTACGAGTTCAGTGCGACAACAGTTCGGCAGTTCGCTGATTACATCAACGATTTCAACAGGCGCTACCAGGGATATTTAGGTCGTCTGCATTGTTTCCTCGCAATTTCGTCTGCATTTCAGGAAGAAGGAACGTTACGTAATCGTTCGGACGAACTCCACGGCAAGTGCGGGGTACCTTTGGTATGTCTTACGGCCAAAGAGCTTGCGCGAATGGTGACTCTCTTTTCGAAGCATCTCGCCTTGCGTTCCGTCGTGGACTGGACAGATATCCTGCGACCGCCAATCGTGGATTTCAGTCGAGTTGAAGCAGGTTTGCAGGCACGGATCCGGGACGGGATCGTTAGGGAGCAATAATGGGCACTTCTGTCAATCAATCATCGCCAAGAACGCTGAACTGGAGCGTGGCGCAAACTGGTTATCGTGATGCGGGCGTTCCGGTCGGACGCGTGGCAGCCGAAATCTGGCGGGCTGCTGCAAATCAGCCCTCGGGGAATCTCGCCGCACTTCTGGCGCAACCGATTGTGGCCACCATCGGCGAACTTGCGTCCCAAGCCAAATCGGGCGCAGATCTTGCGCGTAAGTCAGCGTTTGTTATCGCTGAAAGCAAGCAGGCATCCCTCGCCGCCGATATAGCGAGACGCGCAGCGATTCAGTCGGTCGGAGCCGCTAGTCCGCTCAAGACCTACTCCGAGAGGTTGTTTTCGGAAGCTACTTCATATCTGGTGGCACGAGACTTGCCAGGCTACGTTGGGAGTGGCCGAGTCGAGAACGTCGCGCAGTCGTTGCAGTTTGCTGCGCAAGTAGCGCAACATGTCGTCGATGTTGCACGCTCGATCGATCTTCCGCGGCACATAGATGCGCAGAGCTGGGCCTCCCACGTGCGAAACGTCGTCGATTCCCTTCGGAGATCTGGACGATGAGTACGTTTAGGGCTGTCGTTGGGGAAGAAACTGCCCCCCGTCGTCCGGGAACGCTGCTCTTAAAACCCGGGCAAAATCTGCGAACGGGGTTGAACGATTTCAGTGCTCGATATCCCGAATACACATCACTGGAAGAAGATCTTCTGACGGTCGCGTCAGCAATCTTTGCATGCGATGTTGCCTTCAAGAGAGGTGAGCGGGAAGAAATAACGCGCAGCATCGAACTACATTTACCAGTTGTGAATTATGCAGCATTCGAAAGCGTGAAAACCGAACTCGAGGTTCTGCTCTGGATCCTTTCTGACGACAACTGGACCCTAGCATTCCACCGTGCAAACGGCACCCCCGAAGAGCGGCGCACTTGGCCGGACGCGGCCGGTGCCACGATTCTGTTCTCTGGGGGAGTTGACTCGTTCGTGGGCGCGAATGAGCTGTTGTCTGCTCGGGGAGTAGCCGGCGTACAACTCGCGAGTCATCTGACGGGTAACCGCATTACTCGACAGAGCCAACAAGATCTGGCGGCATACCTGGAAAGTAAGTTCGGTGCTGGTTTGAACAGAATATCAGTGCGGACTGGTGGTACGAAGAAGGGCAGTTATACATATCCGTCCGACGCTGATCGAGAAGAGACCCAACGAACTCGGTCCTTTATGTTCCTCACCATTGCTGCGCTTGCTGCACGTAGGAGCGGCCATAAAGAGCTCGTGGTGATTGCGGAAAACGGCCAGATGGCAATACACCTGCCATTGAGTCCAGCAAGAATCGGCGCGTTCTCAACGCACACCGCTCACCCGGAGTTCGTTTCCCAGGCGGCGGAACTGTTCGGTCGCGTGTTAGACACAACTTTTTCGGTACAGAATCCGTTTCTTTACGCAACAAAGGCGGAGGTTGTCGCGAAACTGGGCACTCCAGACCATTCAGCTCTGCCGAGCTCTGTAAGTTGCTGGAGAGGGGCACGCGTGTTTTCGTCGTTGAACCACTGTGGCGAATGTGTACCGTGCCTTGTGCGGCGAATTGCGTTCGAATTTAACGGCATCAATCTTCCCGAGTACAAGAAGGACATTCTAAGCGAAGACGTTGCAGCTCTGCCCGAAGATCATGAAGGTAAACGTAATGTCGTGGAACTTGCGTCCTTTGCTTATGTGTTTTCGATGGAAGGGGAGGCATTCTTGAGTTTCGCTTTCCTGACTTGATCAATACGGAGTTCGATAAGTCCCAGGCGATCGAGATGTACCGACGTTTTGCTAATGAAGCAATGACCGTGCTTCGCCGGTATCCTGGGCCGGCACGGTTACTGCCACCGCCGCCCAGACGAGCAGCCGCGAAGAAAGGTGGTCGTCGATGAAGCGGGTCTCCTTGTCCGACCTACGTAGTGCATTCAGCAATCCCACGAAGTATGTGGGTAGTTTCACTGGTAAATCAGGTTCAGGAGGACCGAGTAAGTACGGGATGTTCCTGCACGCGGTGGGTGAGCTTCACCGGACCGACGATCTTCAGAAAGCGCAGGACTATCTGCGAGAGAAGATCGAGGGCAACTTCACAAATATCGCCGATCTTCCGGATTACGCTAGGAGACTTCAGGTTTATGCTCGTGAGTTTCGGCAGCTTGGGAACACGTTCGTGAGGGTGCGAGATAACGTTTCCGTCCCGATTCCAAACGGGTTTAATGACTTTGTTGTATCGGGACAGGCAGCTCGCATCGATCTCGTCCCAAGTGGCGGATACGCTGCGTGGGTTTTCGTCCGCGATGTCCCAGATTGGGCTGTCGACCCGCGATTGCCACTCATGCAGTTTGCATACGCAGGCAAACTTGGTGTCGAGATCGATGAGGTGCTTGTCGGAGTCTATGACTTTGAGATTGGCAGACATTCGAGTCAACGCTTCACTTCAGCGCAGATCAGTAAAGCGCGAAGGGAGCTAAGAGGCCTGCTGCAGCTACTTAGGGCGCGTTTCCCAACCACGGCCTAGATTTCGTGGTTCGATTGTTTGTTTGCCCGGCCCCCCGGACCTGCCTGTTGGCGCTTAGATTTCAATAACTTGTGGGCTGCATTTCCCCCGTTAACAGCGATTGTCTCAATCCGACCAGTTCATTGTGAGGCTCAGTTATGACTTTCAGGAATAACTGCGAGCAAGAAAGTGATTGGACAGTTCGGCTCTGAGGACTCAGATTAGTAAACACCTCGACTCCCCGCTATCGAGCCACAGCAGAAAAGCTCGAAACGAAGGCAGAGGGCAAACAGCAACCTGGGGTTCCGACCGATGTCTACCTATCCGCGCAAGCCAGTGGAGTCAGCGAGAATCTTCGGGGACTTGCCCAACGCGTCCGGACTTGGTTCCATTGACCTGGCTAACGAGAAGCACTATTCGATCATCGAAATTTCAAAGCTCTGGGCGCTCAGTCAGAAGACCGTGCGCAAGATCTTCGAGAATGAGCCGGGCGTAATCCAGTGGGGCACTGAAGAGACCCGGCACAAGCGCGGATACCGAACGTTAAGAGTTCCTGAGACGGTACTGCTACGCGTGCACCGCAAGCTGCGCCACGCAAGCTGACGCCTGATACGTGCCTACTTCGAAATTGTGCACCGATAGAATTGCAGCGTAGCTCACGCACTCCGCTGCGTGGCCTTCGGGGGCTTCCGCCTCGCTGCCTTGGCCGTGTTCGTAATGACGCCCCACGCCATGCGAACATTTGCGGCGAGTTGATCCTGGCGAGCTTTGACCCAGGGCGCATAATGCTTCTCCGTGATCTTCACACTCTTATGACCAAGCAAGATCGAGACCTGCTCTAGGGGAACGCCGGCGAGGAGCATCTCGACAGCAAACGTGTCCCGGAACATGTGAGGGTGGCAACGTTTTGGCGTGCCGTCATCACGCCGAATATTTGCGATGGTGAAAAGCCTGACGAAAGCTTCGCTGCCAGTTGCCGACCACCGACTTTGGAGAGCCGTTTCCTGACCAAAAGAAGTAGCGCGGATTGGGGGAAGGACCGGGTGGGATGTTTCTGAGTGCCTCTGCTACATCGTGTGGCAGTGGAACGTAAACGGGATTACCAGTTTTCGCACGATAGAGGAACAATTCGTCTTTGTCGTTCAGCCTGCGACGTTCTAGCGTCACCGCATCCCTGATTGCGAGGCCACTCCAACGCATCAGCAATATGAGAATGCGCAGACGAGTGGCTTGATTGCGGCATTCGAGCCACCCCTTTGGCTGATAAATGTACGTTGAATCGACGATCAGGTCGAATTCGACTTTTGGAAAGTAATCCGTGGGTGGCCCTTCGGCACGGATTCGACCAAGAAGAGCCGCTGGGTTGGACTTAATCCAGCCGAGGCGCATGCCGTAATAGAAGAAGCCGATCAAGCGCTCCTGCTTCTTTTTCTTGGCAAGAGGACCATCCGTCCAAGTGTCGCGGAATGCTTCAAGATCAGCCGTGGTGATCTCAGCCAAGTGCTCGAATCCGGCCGAGGTCGCCCAGGCTAAGAACTGTTTCTCAAAGATCGTCTTCAGCTTGTCGAGGGTCGAGTCAGCGAGATTCTCATTGCGCTTGCTGGCAAGGAACCGTTTCACTGCATCCTTGACGGTAATGGGCTCGGAAGTCCGGCTCGGCGCTTCGCCGGTGCGGATTGCGGCCGCGCGCTCTTCCGCCTCCTCTTCAAGCTGTCTGCGTTTGTCTTCTGCCTTTTCCCAACTTCGGGTGTCGGCGGTCTGGCGAATTGTAGAACCGGCCAGGACGCCACGAATCCACTTAGGACAACGGCAGCGCTTCCAGAACCGATCAGATTTCTTGGGGCAATCGGATGTGTGGCGGGCGTAAACGAATAGGGCCAAACCGTACCTCTTTGTACCGCCTGCCGAAGCGGCGGTACAAAAACGGTACAATATTTTGGTCTATTTTGTAAACACCTTAAAATCAGTAGATTAAGCTGGTGGAGGCGGCGGGAGTTGAACCCGCGTCCGAAAATGTTGACAGCAAAGAGCCTACATACTTAGTCACGTTCATGCGCCGGGGTTAGACGGCACTCTCGCCGGCCACGCTCAGAGCGGACAAGAAACGCGGCCTGCCAACCTGATAATCTCGCCGCGCGCTTACAGGTGGAAAGCGCGAAGCCAGCTCACTGTGCGACGCCCTTTCTCAGCCCATGAGCAAAGCCGAGGAGGACGGCAACCTAACTAATTAAGCTGCGTATGCCAGGTTTTGGTTGGCAATTGTGTTTTTGCACACGATTACGGATGCATGCACTCCGGTATGCCTCTTTACCGCAATCACTCCCGTCGAAGCCGTGACGCCCCCCGAGTGATGCGCGATCAACTTAACTCTACCAGCCACGGCAGGGAAGTCAACCGTACCCAGTATAGATGCGGCAAAGGGTGCGGCCGACTCTGGTTACGCGCCCGTTGAGCTCACAGCTCGCGAGGCGCGCCGGCACGATCAAGAATGGCGAGGGGAGTAGCAAGCTTAGCTGCTGACTGCGCTGGAGTCTGCCACCGCGTCACTTTCGGCCGCCGCCCCCTCCACCAGCACTGCCGGATCCCCCGCTGTGACCGCCCTCGAACGACGATGACCGGCTGGCGCCTTCGCCGGAATAGCCTCCTCTACTCGAGTTGGCGGCGGAATAAGCCGCTCGGCTGGTGCCGGAATAATCAGCGCGGCTGCGATTCGCCGAAGCTGCCCCGTAGGACGCGACGGACTGGTGGCCGGACGGTTGGACTGCCGTTTTTCCTCTGTCGACAACGGCGGGGCCAGAGTTTACAGCGATATTGTCGGAACCGCGCTGCTCAGCCCGTCCCGACACGTGATTCAGATTTCCGAAGGTCTCGCGAGGGACGCCGAGGCCTGCGGAGTCCTTGCGAATCACAAACTGGCTAGAGGAAGCCAGTCCCGACACGACCGGTGGCTTGCGATTGATCGCCACTCGAGTCGCAGTTCCGGCCGATGGCGGCACCGGCGGGCGCGGCCGCGGACGCGGGCGTGCCGGAGGAATTCCGTGCGGAGGCTTCGGCGGATTCTGAATCGTCTTCCACTTCTTGCCCGGCCGCCATCCCCAGCCGTAAGTTGAGCAGTATTCCCATCGTCCCGCGTGATACGGTGTCCAGCCCCAAGGATAGGGCGACACCCACGAGTACCCCGCTCCCGGATACCAAACCCAGGTGCCATTGGTAAAGGGATCCCAGGCCGCGCTCACCAGGTAGGGGCGCCACATGCGGCCGCATCCAGCAACGTTGACGAAGTGACCGTAATAATCCAAGTCGCTTATGCCATAGCGTCTGGTCGGATCTAAGGAAGCGATGTTGCTCGCGTAATGCTGATGGTAGTCGACGGCGCCTTGCTCCCAGGCATCGTAGGGGGCGGCAAGGACATGCTTATCGACGTTGAGATTCGTGGGGTCAGCTAATGCGATGTCGAGGGTTTTATTCTTTTCCACTGGCGTGGCGCCAGCAGACGAGTGGACCTGCACCTTACCACTGATCACCGCCAGGCTCGCGCGGTCCGCGGTCAATTGTAGGCGGACGTGACTGGACGGTTCCAGCAGAACGTTGTTACCGCCGAAGGCTAACCGGAATTCACTACCGGCTTTGCGCGCCAGGTCGACGTACACCGCCCCTCGCTCGACCTCGACCGTTGACGCAGTCGAGCCCGCTCCTTGTAGTTCGAGCCTTGGAAATTCCACCGTGGTGTAAGGAGTGAGCAGCAGTAGGCTGTTGTCTTCAAACTCGACTTCGGCCAAGCCTGCGCCCGTCCCCAATTTCATGTCCTGCGTGATCGGAAGGTTCAGGAGAGCGTCTTCAAAGCCGCTTCCCAGGTTGCGATCGACTTTGACTTCGCCTTGCAGTTCGCTAAGGCGAACGGCGCGTGGTTGGATATCGGGGGTCGACGAGGTGGGAGATTGAGAACTTGTGGGAGCTGCGGCCTTGTCACTGGTCGCCGCCTGCGGAGTGGTCTGTTGAGCTGCCAACATCGTTCCCGATATCAGCAGCGCTATCGACAATGTAACGGTCGTTCCAAAACCGCTGTTCATGTGATCCTCCTGTAACTGTGGCCGAAGGAGGAACTGCTCAACGATAGAAACACGGTTAACGATGGAGCGAGGGTTAAGTATGGTGTCTTAAAGTAAAGATTGGTAATCGCCGGTTCCGAGAAGTGAGCAGCTCTTGCATCCCGGCGCTGGCCGAAACATCCAACTGTTTGCCTGTTACTCTATAACGTTGGCTTCAATGGTTGAGCAGATCATGACAAGTCGGGAGTTGCGTTGTACGGCGTGTTGCACGTGGTGTATTCAGGAGCCTCTCGCGTGATTCCTGACTGTATTAGCTTTAACGCCATTCCTCACACCACCCGCATTTTTCAGGATTTCCTTTCGTACTCCTCCGCGATTCGCAAGTTTTACCCGACGCAGCCGGACGCGGCGCACGTTGCCGCATTCGCGAAGTCGGTGAAGCAGGACCGCGCGCGGCAGGCCAAAGTGGCCGACGCGTTGGAACGCCAGAACCGCGCATGGGGATCTTCTGATGCGACGGTGCGCAACATCCAGCGTCTACGCGATGGCGCGTTTGCCGTGGTCACCGGACAACAGGTTGGACTCTTCGGCGGACCGCTGCTTTCATTGCTGAAAGCGGCATCGGTCCTGGCGCTGGCCAGGCAAGTCGAGGCATTGGGTGTTGAATGTGTTCCCGTATTCTGGATGGCCAGCGAAGATCACGACCTGGCGGAAGTCAATCAGTCGCTACTGTTGACCCGCGAGTTTCAGCTGGCTCCGTTTAAAGCGGAAACGGTCGGGACGGAAGGCGCTCCGGTCGCGAGTCTGCGATTTGGCCCTGGAACAGAAAGCCTGGTTGCACAAGCAGCCGAGTTGCTCGGCGACTCGCTTGCAGCGGACTACCTGCGTGAGAGCTATGTCGAAGGCGAAACGTTTTCGAACGCCTATGCCAAGCTCTATGCGCGCATCTTCGGCGAACATGGATTGATTTTGCTTGATCCAGCCGACACGGAACTGCACCGCATTGCCGCGCCGTTGTTTGCCGATGCAATTCGCCATGCCGGAGAACTCGACGATGCGCTGCTGGCGCGCAATCGCGAACTCCAGGCAGGGAAGTATCACGAGCAGGTAAAAGTCACGGCTGGATCGACGCCACTGTTTGCGCTGGTCGATGGCGTTCGCGTTCCGGTTCACCGCAGCAACGGCGGCTTCAAAGTAGGCCGCGAAAACTTATCGCCAGAAGAGTTGCTGCGCCGTATCGAAACTTCGCCGGAGAATTTCAATGCCAACGTGTTGCTGCGTCCGGTGCTGCAGGATTACTGGCTGCCTACGCTGGCTTACATCGGCGGTCCCGCGGAGATTGCCTACTTCGCGCAGGTTGGAGTCGTATACGAGAAGCTGTTGGGCCGCATCACGCCGATTCTCTCCCGCCTTAGCGCAAGCCTGATCGAGCAGCGCATCGAGCGCCTGCTGCTCAAGTACGATGTGCAGCTTCCCGAACTCTTTCACGGAGAATATGAACTGCGCGACTGCCTGGCGGCGCACTCGCTCCCGCCAGAACTCAATCACAACTTCGACGCAGCGCGGCGCGTCGTGCAGGAAGCGATGTACCTGGTGACGGGATCGCTACAGAAGCTGGATCCGACGCTGGTCGACGCGGCCGGTCTGGCCAGCAGCAAAATGCAGTATCAGGTGGCTCGATTGCAAAAGCGCGCGGCCAAGGCCGAACTTCGCCGCAACGAGATTCTTGCCCGCCACGCCGCCCAGATCGAAAATTCGCTCTACGCCCACAAGTCTCTGCAAGAGCGCGTGATCGCCGGACTTTATTTCTACGCGAAGTACGGCCCTGGCCTGATCGGCCAGCTAATCGAGCTGGCGCAGACACGCTGTCCCGAGCACAAAGTATTGGTGCTTGGCAGTTAGCTATTAGCCTTTAGCTCTTAGCATTTAGCTCTAGACGGCGTCCTATCCAAGCCGGTTTTGCTTGGATGGGGATTTTTCTAGAGACTCGGAAAATTCTGGACCTCACCAATTCCAAACTAGGCTAACCAAAAGTCTCACCACAACAATAAAACTAAAGTGGTATTCACCGACTAACCTAATCCACTTGTGCCATTTTGATTGCAGCACTAATATGGTGCCACTTGCCGGCAACTCTGGATCGGTCAGGGGCTGGCACAGAGGTATCTACGCGCCATGCGATCGACTCGAACTTGCAAGCTGCTGGTCTCTTTGTCGCTCATTGTTCCATTTAAGGCTTTCGCGAGCGACGCAACCGCCAAGCCACAAGCCAAGAATCCCAACATCCTGTTTGTCATCATGGATGACGTCGGCATCGATCAGATGAGGAGTTTCGGCTATGGCGGCCCGGTTGCGCCCAAGATGCCGACGATCGACACCATCGCCGACAACGGCGTTCGTTTCCGCAACACCTGGTCGATGCCCGAATGTTCGCCGGGCCGCGCGGCGTTTTTCACCGGACGCTATCCGCTTCGCAACAACATCTACCAGGCGATCGGTTCTAACGACCTCAACAACTCACAGGTTGCGACCTGGGAAGTGACACCGCCGAAGCTACTGGCCCCGGCAAACTACGACAGCGCGCTCATCGGAAAATTCCATCTGGGTGGACCAGAGAACAATGAGGCGGGCGAGGGCGCACCCGCGTCTGTCGGATGGGATTACTTCTACGGCTGGACCGGCGGCTTGCCAGCGTCCATCGATACCACCGCCGGCATGGTGGGGCCAGGTTTGCCGGTCAGCAAGTACTCCTGTGGCTTCGTGTCGTCCGCCGCCAACGGAGGGGCCGATTCCGGTGCCTGCTACATCCCCATCGGAGCGAATGGCGGCTCGCAGTGTTTCAACCTCTCCGGCACGAATCCCGCGGGAGATTCCGTCGGACTGCAATGCCTGAATCGCGGTGGCGTGCTGATTCCCAATCAGGCTTGCGGAACAACCACGCCTCCCTTCATCGACTTCTACGAGCAGAACGCGCACTACGTCTCGCCGCTGGTGATCAACCGCGACGGGGGGGTTGAGGAAGCCAGGCTGACCGATCCGCGCACTCGCGGATTCCGCGCGACAATTGAAGCCGATGCCGCGATCAAGTGGATCAACCGGCATGCGGGCAGTCCGAATCCGTGGATGGCGACGCTCTCCTTCAGCATCGACCACACGCCACTTCAGCCAGTGCCGGGCGCGCTGGTGTCGCCGGAAACCCGCGCCCTGCTGCAAACCATCGGCAACGGCGCCGACTGCACCAGCTTGCCGGCTATCCGCATTCTCTCCGATGCCATGATTGAAGCCATGGACACCGAGTTTGGCCGCGTGCTGCTGGAGACCGGCTTGGCCACGAGCGACTCGCACGGCAACCTGGTCTACGATCCCGGCGCCAACAACACCATGATCGTCATCGTGGGCGACAACGGCTCGCTGGCACAGACGGTGAAGCCTCCGTTTGATCCCAATCGCGCCAAGGCCACTGCCTACCAAACCGGCGTGTGGGTTCCGCTCATCGTCGCCGGACCAGTCGTGGTGCAGCCTAACCGCGCGGTCAACGACATGGTGAACGAGGTCGACATCTTCCAGCTGTTCGGAGAGCTGGCCGGCATCGATGTTCATCAGGCCGTGCCACGCGTCCTCGACTCTTATTCCATGCTGCCGTATCTCACCAATCCGGATCAGCCCAGTATTCGCGATTACAACTTCACCCAGGGCGGCCTGAACATCCAAGCGAACGGCTCACACAATGGGCCCTGCGTATTTGCAGGCGGCAGCGGGATGCCGGGCCAATGTTCGCAGACGCCGGTCTCGAAGAGCGTGTGCGAGGACAACGGCGGTGTGTGGTGGGGCGTGGGAGCCACCGATCCGTCGACTTACGGCGGTGGTTTGGCTGAGTGCTGGCAGGTGAACAAAGTCCTGTGGGAGCACGAGGCGGCGAACTACCCCATCAAGCGAGTAACGCAGAACCCGCAGGAATACGAAGCGGTGCGTAACGACAAGTACAAACTGGTGACGAACCAGTGGCAGGACTACAACATCCCCACGGATGCCCCGGTCACGATGACTTCCACCGAGTTCTACGGGGTCAATGAAGATGCGCCTATCCCGCTGATCGACAAAGCAGGATTGGACCTCCTGCCCGGCGGCTTGAACCAGGAAGAGCAGGTAAACTTCAATGTCTTGCAGGCTCGGATGAACGCGGTGATGGGGTCGCAGCCTGCCTGTCCCGGAGACGGCAACGGGGACGGCGTTGTCGACGAGCAGGACGTCGCCGACTACTACCAGATCGAGAATCAGTGGGGCCTGTCGAGCCACTACGATTTCAACATCGACGGCCTCACCAATGGGACCGATTTGACGACGATTCTGAACAACTTCGGTCCGTGTACGAAGTAGGAGACGGTTTTGCGGACTGGGGCAGAAAACATCGAGCCTCTCCCCCGCTATCATCCGGGTGACCTGTCAGGAATTTGGGTGCCTGTAGAAGGTCAAGAGGTTGTACCGGGATCAGCGCGGCTGATGGGCGGCTTGTAGGCGAGGCTACCATGAGGACGGGCGAAGTTGTAGTAGGCATTCCAGGGCTGGAGATGCTGGTTGCGTTCGCCCGAGTCCTGCCAGTATTTTGCATAGGCCCATTCGCGCAGAGCGGTCTGGATAAAACGCTCGGCTTTGCCGTTGGTTTGAGGACGGTAGGGCTTGGTGCGGCGATGTCGAATGCCCAGCTGCTGACAGACAGCGCGGAAGTGGTGGGAGCGATAACTGCTGCCGTTATCGGTGAGCAAGGCGCGGACGGCAATGCCGTGGGAGGCAAAAAAGGCCAAGGCTTCCTTTAGAAAGGCGATGGTGGTAGGAGCCTTCTGATCGGGAAGCATCTGGGTAAAGGCGAGGCGGGAGTGATCGTCGATGGCGACGTGAAGGGCTTCAAAACCGCCCTGGGAGCGCACCCCGCGAAGCCGGCCATCAGCGCGTAGCGAGACCTGAGAAAAGCGGGTCATGCCTTGGATGTCGAGATGGACGAGGTCCCCAGGGTGGGGATGTTCGTAACGCTGCACCGGGGGAGCGGGATGCAGATCGCGCCAGCGGCTGAGGCGGACGCGCCGCAAGATGCGGCTGACGGAAGCGGGGCTGATGGCGGTGCGGCGGGCGATCTCGTAGGCTGGGGTGTGCTGGCGGCGCAGTTCAATGACGCGTTCGACCAAGCTGGCGGGAAAGCGGCGGGGACTGCAGAGCGGGCGTGAACTACGGTCAAAAAGCCCCTTCATACCGGCGCTGCGGTAACGCGCTACCCACTTGCCTGCGGTCTTGACGCCGACGCGAAAGCCTTCCGCGGCCGCCTTCTGGGTGACTCCCTGGTCCAGCACCAGCTTGACCAAAATCTCTCGACTGCGAAAGCTGAGTCGGGCATTCTTGTGGATGTCCATTCGGTCTTCTCCTCGGAAACTAATTGCTCGTCACAATCAGCTTCTCTGGTTCTGATCGAATGGACAACCTCTTGAAAGATCACAGGTGCCCCATCCAAGCCGGTTTTGCTTGGCTGGGGTTTTCTCGTTACAGAGGAACTGATGAAAGCTATCTGTTATATTTGGCCATTCATTAACGCATGTAACGACAGGAGCGGCTCTCATGGCCAAGAGTGTTAACAAAGTCATTCTTATCGGAAATCTCGGCAAAGATCCGGAAGTGAAGTACACCCCCGGCGGTATGCCCGTGGCCCACTTCACCTTGGCAACCAATGAGCGGTTCAAGGACAAAGAAGGCAACTGGACCGACCGTACCGAGTGGCATACCCTCGTTGCCTTTCAGCGCACAGCGGAGATCGTGGGCGAATATCTGAAGAAGGGCCGCACGGTTTACATCGAGGGAAGCCTGCGGACAAACTCCTGGGACGATAAGGAGAGCGGGCAGAAGAAGTATCGCACCGAAATCATCGTGAATGACCTGGTGTTGCTGGGTGGCGGGCAGCGCGAGGGTGGCGAAGCTGGCGGAGGCGGGGGCTACAGCAGCAACCGCTCCAGCGCAGGCCGCCCGGGCGGGGGCGGCTTCGATCAGCGATCCCCTGAGCCGGAGCATTCGCAAGCTCCATCAGGCGGCGGGGGTCCCGAGATCACGGACGAAGATATCCCGTTCTAGGCGGCGATCGGCCGGTAGTTCTCAGTTCAGCAAATTCTTCGATCACGAGGGCGGAGTTGTGTCGGCGCTTGGTATGCCACGCGACTCCGCTTTCGTCTATTTTGGCGCTTGCCCGCCGTCGTTTTCTCGCAGCTCGTTGGCGAGGCTTTACAGCATCTGGGTTCCCCACAGGTCGTGCAGATGCAACACGCCTTGGAGTTGTCCCGATTCGTCGATCACGGGAAGGGAAGTGATCTTCTTCTGCTCCATGATGTCGAGTGCAGCGATGGCGAAGACGTCAGGGCCGATGACCTTGGGACTGCGAGTCATGCACTGCGATGCGGTGAGGTCGAACACCTCTTTGCCGTGACGCTCCAGCAGGCGGCGCAGATCGCCGTCGCTGATGACGCCGACCAATTTGTCGCCTTCCACAACCGTCGTCATACCGAGACCCTTGCGTGACATCTCGTAGATGACCTGGCTCATAGAAGCCTTGGCGTCGATTTGAGGAATGGCATTTCCGGAGTGCATGAGAGCGGCAACGCGCATGAAGCGTTTTCCCAGCTTGCCGCCAGGATGAAGGTTGGCGAAGTCGTCTTCCTTAAATCCGCGACGCTCGGACAAGGCGACAGCTAAGGCGTCGCCCAGCGCAAGCATGGTGGTCGTAGAAGCTGTCGGCGCCAGGCCGAGCGAGCATGCTTCGTGGGCCACGGAACAGTCGAGCGCGATATCGGCGGCTTGCGCCAAGGTTGACAGCGTGCCGGCTGGGTTTGTCGCGGACTCGATTTCGTCGCAGGTCATGGTGATCAGCGGCGCGCCGAGTCGTTTGACCGTGGCTAGCAATTGCAGAATTTCCGTGGTTTCGCCGCTGGCAGACAGCGCGACCACGACGTCTCCGCGGACGACCATGCCAAGGTCGCCGTGCATGGCTTCGGCCGGATGCAGGAACAGCGCGGGGCTGCCGGTTGAGGTAAGCGTGGCTGCGATCTTGCGGCCAATCAGTCCGCTCTTGCCCATGCCAGTGACGACAATGCGTCCGGCGCAGCAATACAGGAGCTCGACGGCACGATCGAAGCGGTTCGCCATGGGACCGGCCAGGCGATCGGCCAAGGCACGCAGCGCCTGTGCTTCGATGCGCACTACATTCTCACCAGTGTTTTTCATGAGTGATTGCGTTTTGGGCATCAAGGCTGAGATTTTTATTGAGCTGTGGGTTGCTGCGCCGCCGGTTGTTCAGCTGCTGGTTGGCGCACTGCCGGTTGCTGCACGATCCCGCGAGAGTCAAAGACTAGAACCTGCTCCTCGTTCGGATCGGAGGGAAGCGGAACATTCTTGCCGTTGAACGAGACTTCCACCGCGCCTGCGTTGCCGGTATAGAACACCACCTGGCTGCTGGCACGAATTGTCTTCACGTCCGGAGGTTTAATAATGCCACGAACGACAAACTTACCGTCAGACTTGATCGACACCCACGCGGCATCCTTGGGGCGAACCGTGACATCGAATGTGCCTGCTGCCGCGGGAGCGCCGACAGAATTAGCGGTGGTGGAAGTCGTGGGCGCGATGCTGTGCGATGGCTGATCCGTAGTAGGAGAATTCGGAACATTGTTAGCAACGATTGCAGGTGCGGAACTCGGAGATGACGATGCGGCTGCCGCGACCGATGATGAGGCTGCGTTGCCCAGCGCCGTTTGCGCGGTCGATCCTGATGACGATTGCGTTGCGTCGTTTGCAGACATGGCAGCGGTTCGGAGTTGCTTCTCGTGCCGATGATCCTGATACGCTTTCCAGCCCGCAATTCCTCCGGTCGCAATCACCAGCAATATCAGAACCGGAACCAGAGGAAATCCAGTGCTCTCACGCGGCCGGTCGGAATGAATCGAGGCATGCTGTTGCGCGATTACCCGCGTATCGGGAGGGGCTTCCTTGGCTGCTTCGAGGTACTCGGCAACCGCTTTTTCCTCGTCCATGCCAACGCATTTGGCGTAGGCGCGCACGTAAGCCTTGTTGAAGATGCCGCCGGGAAGCAGTTCGAACTGCTCATCTTCCAGCGCGCGGAGCAATCGACGCCCGATCTTGGTCGTGGCGACAATCTCGTCGAGAGAGATACCACGCATCTCTCGTTCCCGACGCAGATGTTCGCCGAAAGCGCCCACAAGTCTGTCCTTTCGCTAGTGCCCCACTTAAGTCTACTAGCGTTATTCCTGGAATCAAAGGAGAACAGCGCAGGAGTGTCAAACCCGTCATTGGCAGTAAAGGATTTGCCATGTCCCGAAAACCCACTTTCTGGGTAACGGAAACCGGGGGGTGTGGGCAATCCTTTCCCAGAGACCGCGAAGCTCTTTTCCGGTAAGATAAGGGCAATTCGTATGAGTTAGCCGTATGGGTGCAAGTGCGGTCTAAACCCTCTCGTTGACAGGGCCCGGCGTGCCACCTGGGATCCAGGTCTTCACATGTCCTCTTTCGTGACCAGCAAAGACCCGCAGTCCGACGAGCTGAAGATCTTTCACGACGTCGCTAAGGCGATCACGTCGTCGCTCGACTTGGACACAATCCTGCAAACCATTCTGGAGAAGGTTGCGGCGTATTTTCGGCCAGCTACCTGGTCGCTGCTGATGCTGGACGAGAAAAGCAAAGAGCTTTATTACACAGTCGCGGTTGGACCGGGATGTGAAAGCGTCAACGCGTTGCGCCTGAACACGGGTGAGAGCTTGGCGCGCTGGGTTATCGCGAACGGAGAGCCGGTGGTCATTGCAGACGTCAACCGCGACCCTCGGATTGATACTGCGAGTAAAGATGAGTTTTTCGCTGAGCCCTGTTCTGTGGTTTGTATGCCGGTGAGGACTGGCGGCAAGGTCCTAGGCATCATGCAATTGGTCAACAGCGACATGCAGGTGTACAGCCGCAGCGAGATGCTCTTGCAGGCGCTGGCCGATTACACTGCCATCGCGGTTGAGAATGCCAGAGCGGTCAATCGCATCCAGGAGCTGAGCATTACCGACGATTGCACGGGACTCTACAATGCGCGACATCTGTTCACCGTGCTGGCCGAAGAAGTTCGCCGCTCCGAACGGTTCGGATATGTCTTCAGTGTGCTGTTTCTCGATCTAGATCATTTCAAGCTGGTCAACGATCAATACGGCCATCTAATCGGGAGCAAGCTTTTAGGCCAGGTAGGACAAGCATTGCGCGAGAATCTGCGTTTGGTAGATGCGGCCTTTCGTTACGGCGGAGATGAGTTTGCCGTGCTGCTTCCTCAGACCGGGAAAGATGCCGCTTTGCTGGTAGCCCGCCGCCTGCGGGCGATGTTCGATATGCGGCAATGGCTTGCCGGCGAGGACCTGCAAATTAGCTTACAGGCGAGCATCGGAATCGCAAGCTATCCTGAAGATGGAACCACGCCCCAGGCCATCATGCACCGCGCCGATGAGTTGATGTATCAGGTTAAACAGGCGGGCCGCAACAGCATTGGAGTTGCAAGCGGCGAGAGTGTCGATCGTAAATCTGTGGACGATTCCGGCTAGCTCTTTCCTTCAAACGCCCTCTTGTTCGCAACTATTTCTTCGGTACCGGTTGCCAGGTATTGGGGTTCAGCGGAGCCTTAGGGTTAACGCCGAAATCCCACACGTAAAGATTCATCTCCTGCGGGTTCAACATCTCTACGACGGCGTATTCTCCTGTGGCAAGATCCTGCTTCGGCACCAGCTTGATCCACTCGCCGGTCCCGAGCTTGGCGACCTCGGCGGGGACAAACGCATTTTGCTCGGTGACCTTGCCGCTTAAACTTACCTTCGCATTGCCGACGGTTCTCTGGTCCTTCCTAACCTCAACCCGCACCAGGCGAAAGCGTTCGCTCAGCGCAGCATCGTTCTGCGGGCCTTCGTCAATGTCGATGTAAATTGTGGGACGAGGTGTGTGCGACTGAATCTGTGCGTGCTCGCCCTTGATCTCGAAGGCCTCCTTGGTTGACAGCGGATTCATGGCGGATCGAAGAACGCTCTTCTTGGCGTCTTTTTTTAGTTCGCTCCCGTTTTGCACGATCTCCGCGAGCTCCGGCTTGCCTTGAAACTCGTCGAAGAGGAATACGCCACCACTGCCGGGCAGGCTGAGTCCGGGAGAGATCTCGGGCGAGTTAGCTTCTTCTTTTTCACGCTCTTCGCGCTCCTCCGGAGTTTCCACGATCTTGGTGGGCAGTTTTCCCCTGGTGAGAGCCGCGTTGTAATTATTGGTTTCGTCCCAATCAATGAGCGACGATGGAATGTCTTCCCACTCATAGCGCTCGGCACTTAGATAGTGGACGCGATCGCCTTGCAGTTCATACTTCTGCACCGACTGGAAGGAGCCGTCTTTCAAAATCAGACGCTCGGTCCGTTGCTGAGCGCTTGCCTCGGGCGCTATCAGCAGGATCACAGCGGCTGCGAGCAGAAGCAGCGCGAGTAGGGCTGAATGCGATCGGGGGCACATCGTATTAATTCTCGGCTGGAGAAGTATCACGCGTCAGCACCAGCGGCTTATCACCAGCCGCGGTCAGAGTCATGGTTGCGCCATTGGCAGAGATCGCAAAATGCAGCGTGCCCGCCCGGATGGTCGCTTTACAACTGAACGGGCCATCCTGCTGGTCGTGGGAAACCGTCTGTAGGATGGTTATCTCGTCCTTCCCCACCCGAATTGCCGAATCCACCTGCGACATCAGCGTGGTGGTGGTTTTGGAGCAACTTGTGATCTGCCGAACCGTGCCCCGCTCGCTGTCGCCGGTAGTGTAAAAGACAAGTTTGACCTGCACAGTCGCACCGTGATCGGCGAGCGGCGGAAAAGACCACGTGCCGAACAAGGAGGGCGCAAGCACCGCCTCGCTGGAAGCATCCTGTCGAGCCAGGTCAAACATGTCCGGGGTTCCACCCGGATTCGTAAGCGAGATCCGATTGCCGTCGCTTGACACCGAGTAGGTGAGGACGCCTGCCTCAATGCTGACTTGGCAGACGGAATTCATCTCTCCCTTCTCGCTGTCGGTGACGGTCTTCGCTATTCTTATCGTGTTCTCTGAAACTTCAATTGGAGAGATCGCCCGGGCGATGACGGCACGGTAATCGCCCTGGCAAATCCGGCTGACGATCATTTCATCTTTGCCGGAGCTGGCATTGTGCCGGAACTCGTGACGGATGGAGTCGGTGTTCGGATTCCCCAGAGGATAGGTGTACCAGGTGCCGTAAAGAGCTTGCGCAGGAACGGCGGTTTGGGCCGCAGCTGGCCAAGCCAGCATGATGCCGGAAGCGAGACAACACAAGAGCAGACCTGCCTTCGCCACCAGGGTACGCATACTTATCCTCTAGAAACAGGATACCTCTTTCGGACGGTAGCATGTCTTGCGGAAAGCGGTTCCGGAGGTGGCCAATGAAGAACTAAAGTTGCTCGCAGGTAGAAAGGTAGGGCGTCACAGACGGTGGGGGCGGACTATCCTGGTTCGCAGATACGGCGACCCGGCCCGCGCGCTTGGCGATATACATTGCTCGATCGGCAGTGGCCATCAGTTGATCCGGGGTGCGCCCGCCGTGCGGGTAAAGGGCGACGCCGATACTGAGGCCGGCCTGGATCTGAATTCCCTCCACCGCAATGGGGCTGGACAGGGCCGATTGCAAGGCCGAAACCAAAACCTGAGTACCTGTGACATCGGCTACGGCCGTCACGATGGTGAACTCGTCGCCGCCGGTGCGGGCCAACGTATCTGCAGCTCTCATTCGAGCAGAAAGTTGCTGGGCGACACCTTGCAGGGCTAAGTCGCCAATTCTGTGACCGAAGTTGTCGTTGATCTCCTTGAAGCGATCCAAGTCGATCAGAAGCACGGCCAACTTGTTGCCCGCCCGCTCGGCCTGGGCGACTGCCTGCTCCAGGCGGTCTTCCAGTAGTCTGCGATTTGGCAGGCCAGTCAGCTCATCGTGATAGGCCAGATACTTACTGCGTTCGATCTGGTCTTCGAGAAGAGTCAAAATCATTCCCACTGCAACCAGGTACTTCGGAATGTTCCAGACTTCCGATTCGACCTTCGCGGAAGGAAAATATGTGTCGAGCAATAATCCGGCAGGAAAAACCAGGCCCCAAAGTCCGAATCCTATAACTGTCGTAAGAACTCCGGCGGTGGAACGCTGGTACCGATTCCAGTACAGGATGGCAACTACGAAGTTTAGGGTAGCAAGGATTGCAATGATGCCTATGTCAGCTCTGCCGCGAACAACTGTCCAGGTGATGAGAAGGCCGGTAAGGACCGCGCCGCTGACCATGCCCGCGGAATAAAGCGTTAGCTGCTTGTAATAGCGACAGAAAAGAACTGTGGGAAATACTACTCCCGCCAGAGTAGCTGCGTAGTAATAACTTGAAGCGTTGACCTCCCAGATCACGCCATTGATAAAAGCTAAAGCGGGAACACTGATGGCAATGGCCATCAAAATTTCCCCCCGACGGTCGGAAGCAACGTCGGACACGGAGATCAGAAAAGCGATGCTTGCCAGAGCGAGCGAATCGTAGCTGACGGAATCGATCAGCCGACCCAACGTTCCTTCGCCGGCATTGAGGAACATAGCCGCGAAGTGAATCAGGATAAGGACCCAACCCGCCAGCCAAAGATGCAGCCGCTCCGTCGTGCCCCGGCGCAAAATCGCACGAAAAACAGCCACCAGGATTGCGAGAGCAATCAGATTCGGAAGTGTGTTGAAATTCATGGCCAGAGTCGTTTTGCTGAGCAAGAGTATGACAGCATTTCAGAGGTTTTCGAAGCAAATTTGAACTTTGCATCAAGATTCCAGAAATGCATAACAACTTTCAAAACCTAAAACTCCGGGACTACGACCTAAGTAGAGTTCCCGGCTCCAGACAGAACAGAAAGACCCCCGCAATTTGGGTGCGAGTACACTCCTGGGGTTTCATTGGCGATCGACTGGTCGTGGTGAATGCGAGGATTTGCTTTTGCCGAGGCACTAAAAGAATAAAGCCGGAGTTACCTCCGGCTTCACTTAGTAACCTGCAAACGCTGAATTGTTAGTGGTTCTTATTATCCGGCTGATAGGACACTCTGACATCCGGCGTTACCGACATTCCCGGACGTAACAATCCATCCTTGTTGAAGTCCGGTTTGTCGTTACCGTCAAAATCAATGCGCACGGGAATACGCTGTACTACCTTAACGTAGTTGCCGGTAGCATTCTCCGGCGGCAGCAAGCTATAGATTGCGCCGGTCGCTCCCCCGATGTTCGAAACGTGGCCATCCCATTTTCGGCTGCCGTAGGTGTCAACTTTGATTTTGACGGGCTGGCCGGGCCGCATGTGCGCAAGTTGCGTTTCCTTGAAGTTAGCTGTGACCCAAACATCGCGCAGTGGAACCACCGCCATCAGGTCCTGGCCGATGGCCACGTTGGAACCCACCTGCACCGAACGCTTGCCCACCACGCCGTCGACCGGAGCCGTGATCGTAGTGTAGGAGAGGTTCAATTGCGCCTGATCGAGAGCGGCTTTATAACGCAAAGCCTGGGCATCAGCGGATTCGGCTTTCGCCTGGGTCGCCGCTACCGTTTTTGGCGTGACTTGAGCATTCTTCAACTCGGCATTGGCCTGGTCGATTCGCGATTCCGCCTGTTTGACCTGAGCCTCAGCCGCCAGTAAGGACGACTCGCGAGCCTTTACGGTTGCGTTCGCCGCCGTTGCGGCGGCGATGGCGGCATCAAACTGCTGCTGCGAAATCTCGCGCTTGCCCAGCAGTTGGCGATAACGCTCCACGTCGGTATTCAGCTTGACGGCGTCAGCTTGTGCTTCGATGATCTGCGACTGAGCCGCCTCCGCCTGTTTCTGTGCAGCGGCGACGCCGGCTTGCGCCGATGCCATGTCGGCGCTGGCAGAACGGATCTGACTGAACGAGCCCACGCTCGATACCGGCACTCCATAACGGGCTGCCTGAGCCTGCGCTTGCGAGTCCTGATAATCAGCTCGCGCCCGCTCCAGAGCCACGGTGTAGTCGGTGGGATCGATTACCACCAGCACGTCGCCCTTGTGCACGACTTGCCCGTCGTCGTAGTTGACCTTGATGACCTGGCCGCTTACACGCGCACTGATGGGATAAATGTGACCGTCGATCTGAGCATCATCCGTGTCTTCCCACTGACGGCTTTCCCACCAGAACCAACCCACGAGCACGATCGCCACCAGCGCGACTAAAAATACGATTGGCTTCGCGGCAGGATGCTTCTGGAAGAAGCCACGGCGATCCTCTTCCGGACGGCGCACATCGGGATCGTGATGATTCTGGTCTCGGGGCTCATGCTCCGCTTCTGGGCGTTGAACTTCGTTAGGCTCAGCTGTCGTCGGACTCATCTATTCTTCACCTGTCAGCGATTTGTTCATGTTGACCCACAGTAGCCGAAGAGTTGCCGTACTGCCGGCTCTGGGATGTAGATGCTGGAGTCACTGCTTCCGCACTTGCTCCCGGTAGGGGCGAGACAAACCGAACGGCCCCCATATTTCCTGGAGGGTTGGAGGGATTCTGCGGAACTGCGCCAGGCGCCGAGGTGGAAGGCGTGGCGGGGACATTCTGCGGCGCTGTCGGAATAGCGTTAGGCGCCGCTGGGTTGGCGTTCGGGGTTGCCGGGTTGGCGGGCAGGGTATTACCCGGCTCCGACAAGTACTGCTTTACAGCCTGTTCGGCGTTGCCGATTGCACGCGCCAACAGGACCTTCGCTATGTTGTGCGCGTACAAGCTGGCAATGTACTGATCGTTGGCCGAAGCCAACTGTTGCTGTGCTTGAATCACCTCAACGTTGTTGGTTACCCCAGCCGCGAAACGGTCTTGGGACTGTTGCAAGGTTTGCTGCGCGTAGTCCAATCCGGTTTTGGCCACATCCACCTGTTCCGCAGCGGCCTTGAGATCCAGCAGTGCATCCTGAATGTCCTGTTCGATGCTGCCCTTCAAGTTATCCACTTGCGCCTGCCGCTCTTTCAGAACCGCGTCAGCCTGTTGCACATCGGCCTCGACCTTGCCGCCTTGAAATATGGGAATGGTCAAGGTCCCCGCGGCTGCCCAGTTCGGCGACAACGTACTGACCGTATAGCCGATCACCCCATAGTTTCCGGTAAATCCAATCGACGGCAGACGTTGTTTCCAGGCAGCCCCGCGGCTGTATTGGGCGGCTCGCAACGAAGCCAGCGCGGCCTGATAGTCGGGACGGGTCTGGAGTGCGCGCTCATAGGCATTTTCCACTTCGGACTCAGGCACTGGCCGGTAAGGCACCCGGTTGACCAGACGAAACTTCTGTTGCACCGGCAATCCGATGACCCGGGCCAGCGCGATGCGTTGCTTCTCCAAATCGTTCTGCGCTTGAATCAGCACCGACTGCTGGGTTTGCAGTTGCACGCGTGCGCGCAAAGTATCGATGTTGGGAGCGATGCCAGCCGTCTCCTGGTCCACCGCGAGTTGATAGAGGGCTTGCGCCGCGTTCAATTCAGCCTGCGCCGCTGCCAGACGCGATTCGTTCGCGATGGTCAGCAGGTAGTTGGCTCCCACGGCCAGGACAACCGTGTCGCGGGCATCGCGGTAGCTGAATTGCGCTGCTTTCACGTTCTGGCTGGCGGCGTGTACATTGTCGATGTAATGAAGATTGAGCGGAGTCCAGGTTCCGCCGGCTTGCAGTTCGCTAAGCCCAAAAGGTCCAACTGAACTGGGGAATCCCGGGAAGTTAAACCCGAAGGCCTTCAGGTTAATCTTCTGTTCTTCCTCGGTAAATGACCCATTCAGCACCGGCATCAGGTCGCTGAGGGCGCGCAATCGAGCTGCCCGGGTCTGATCCGTGGCGCGATCGCTCAGGTAAAGCCCCAGGTTGTACTTAAGTCCCCGATCGAGCGCGTCTTCGATGGTCAACTCGATCGGCTCGGGGCTGACTTTGCCCTGCGGTATCGAGCCACTGTAGGGGTCTTGCGTCCGCTGGATCACCTGCTCCGCCGAAGGCAGCGAGGTAAGTCCCGGGATTTGACTTTGAGCTGCCGCCAGCCCACTGGTTAGCAACAACAGGATGGCTGGCTTAAGGAACGCCCGAACAGCCATGTATGCATGAAGGATTGCTTTACTTTCTTTTGGTTCCATGTTGTCTTTAGTACATACATGCATGTATGTAATACTAACACTTGCACTCGGGTTTAGATGTAACGCGGAGCAGCTGCGTTGCGTAAAATTAGCATCCAAACCGGGCGTATTGAGGATAAATGAAAGCCAGTACCCGCACATCCCGGCACCAGGAACGTGCCGAGGCTACTCGCGCCCGCTTGATTCACGCGGCGGAAAAGATTTTCGCTCGCGACGGCTTTGAAGCCGCCAGGTTGGAAGAGATAGCCGCCGAGGCCGGCCACACCCGGGGCGCGTTCTACGCCAACTTTGACAGCAAGGAAGATCTGTTCCTCGCCTTGCTGGAACGGGAAATATCTTCGCGCATCGAACGCGCTGATCAGCACTTGCAAAAGTTTCGCGATCCGGAAGCCCGGCTGCGTGCATTCCGCGAGTTCTTTCTGTCTCTGTGTCAGGACCGCCGTTGGAGCTTGTTGGCCCTCGAGTTCAAGCTGTTCGCGGTACGCCACCCTGAAGTGAAAACGCGTCTGGCGGCCATGAATCGCCGGCTGGTCGGATCAAAAATTGGTATCTTGCTTGAAATCTTCGAAGCTTCGGGACGAAAGCTTCCAGCGCCCATCAATGCGGTTGCCATGTCGCTGTCGGCAGTTAGCAACGCACTTGGGCTCGAGCACATGTTGGATCGCGGCATGATGTCGGAAGAAGATGTGAAGGGAATTCTGGGAAGCTACTTCGACAGTCTCACCATCGGACATTCGCTGAGCCAGCCTGTCAATGGAGAGCACAGCCGGGATGTGACCGTTGCCGGCAACGGGCGCCGCCGTTCGAAACCGCCTACCGTCCGTTGACCAACTCCACTTCGCTAGTAGAACGCCGGCTCATCAAGTCTCTGATCGCCTCCTCAACGGATTTGCCTTTCTGCAAGATGGCATGCATCTGCTCGGTGATGGGCATTTCCACTCCTTCTCTGTGGGCTAATCCTACCGCTGCGTTGGTGGTCAACACTCCTTCGGCGATCATGCCATGCATGCTGGCGATGATGTCATCCAGCTTGTGGCCGCGACCAAGTTCCACGCCGACGCTGCGATTACGCGAGAGTCCGCCGGTGCAAGTCAGCACCAGGTCACCGAGCCCGGAGAGCCCAGCCATGGTCGAGGCGTGGCCTCCGCACGCCGTTACCAGGCGCGTCATCTCAGCGAGTCCGCGGGTGATAAGCGCGGCGACGGTGTTGTGCCCCAGGTTCAAGCCGGAAAGAACGCCCGCAGCAATCGCAATCGTGTTCTTCAAGGCGCCGCCCAATTCGACACCGACCACGTCGTTGTTGGTGTAGACGCGAAAACGTGGATCGCTGAATTCTCGCTGAACGATTGCAGCCAGTTCCGGATCCGCGGAGGCAATCGTGATCGCCGTGGGATCGCCCGTCGCGACTTCCTTGGCGAAGGAAGGACCGCTGAACGCTCCGATCCGCGGAGTGAAGCCTGGTGCACCGCTGCTGAGGACTTCCGTGATGACCTCGGTCATGCGGAGCAGGGAATCGTTTTCGATGCCCTTGGTGGCGCTGACAAAAAGCATCTCCGAGCGGAGATGCGGCTGCATGTGCTTGAACAGGCGCCGAGTGTGGTGAGAGGGCATGACGCTGACAACAATGTCAGCCCCGTTGAGCGCTTCTTCGATGCTGTTGGTGCCTGTGACGGTCGGCGGAATCAGCTGGCCCGCCAAAAACATTTCGTTCACATGGTGCGCGTTTATGCTTTCGCGAACCTCGGGCTCGTGCGCCCACAAGCGAACCCTATGCGTCTGCTTGCGCCCCAGCACGATGGAGATCGCTGTTCCCCATGCGCCCGCGCCGATGACTGCGATCTCGCTCACAAGCTGACCTCTATCGAAATCGGTTTTCGGTTCCCGATGCCAGTCGACGAAGATTGTCTTTGTGCCGAACAAGGATCAGCACCGACGAGGCGGCGATCAGTAACAGGAACGGGAAGGTTCTTTCCGCAGGAATCAACCACCACACGAAGAAGGGGAAAGCCGCCACCGCGATGATGCTGCCTAAGGAGACGTAACGTGTTAGGGCAACCACCAGCACGAACAAAACCAGCACGATCAGCAGCGCTCTGGGCGCCAGCGCGATGAAAGATCCTGCCGCGGTCGCGACTCCTTTGCCGCCCTTGAATCGCAGCCATATGGTGAACATATGTCCCAGGATGGCTACGAAGGCAGCCAACGCCGCCAACAGAAACACTGCGTGGCTGTCAATCGCGGGACCGCGCTGATCATACAAACTAGTGGGAGCCTGGCCTTCGAAGCGCCACCTTTCAGCGAGCCAGAAAGCGAATGCGACCGCTGCGTAGCCTTTCAGCGCATCAAGAAACAAGGTTGCGATCGCCAGCGCTCTGGAGCCAGTGCGCGCAACGTTTGTCGCGCCGATATTGCCACTGCCCGTTTTACGAACATCCTGGCCACGGAATACACGCACCAGCAGGTATCCGAAAGGGATGGACCCCAGCAGGTAGGAGACAGCAACGATGGTGACAATCAGTTTTGCCAAGGCTTTTCGGTTCAACGTGCTACGTCAGCGGATAGCGATCCATCCTCGAGTATTCCGCTCCCGTCGGCGTTAGCTTGCTCTGGTAGAGAAAGAACTCGTGCGCCGTCATTGTACCGAAGTCAGGAACGGTCGACGCTGTCAGTTTCTCGCGCACACGATGCAATCCTGGCACAGCTCGTTCTCCAGGTACCGGCTTGGGCCGTCCGCTGCCCGAGCGCGCCAACGTCAGATGTGGTTTGTAGGGAGTTTCTTCGCGAGTGAAGCCGAGCGGCTGCAACTTGTGCCCGATCGCCCCAACCAGTTGCTGCAATTCATCGTCCGCCTCGATCCCAATCCAGAAAATGCGCGGCGATTTCGGATTGGGGAAAAATCCGGCATCGCGAAAGGTGATCCGGATTGGCGCGCTCGCGACTTTGTTAAGCGCAGCGCGAATCGCTTCCACCTTCGTCGTCTCGCCCAGGAACTGTAGCGTAACGTGAAAGGTCTCCGGCGCAACCCAGCGCACATCGGGAGCCAACGCGCGCATCTGGTCGCGGAATTCACCGATGCGTCCGCGAATCTCGGGTTCGATATCGAGGGCCACAAAGAGTCGCATAGCTTACATCAACATGCGGCGAACTTGATCGAGCGCCAACTGGCTGGCCCAGCGCCGCACGCGCTCGCGGTCTCCAAAGAAGCGCCGCTGCACGACTTCGTGTCTATGGCCGTTGCTGACCGCAACAAACACCAGCCCCACCGGCTTTTCTTCACTTCCTCCGCCGGGGCCGGCGATGCCGGTGACGCCCACGCCGATATCGGCGTTGCAGATCTCGCGAATATTCTCAGCCAGCGCTAGTGCGACCTCGCGGCTCACCGCACCATGAGCCTCGATCATCAGCGGCGGCACATCGGCGAACAGCGTCTTCAAATCGTTGGAGTAGACTACGGCTCCACCCAGAAACGATCGTGAGCTGCCGGCAACGGAAGTCATACGTTCGGCAATCAAACCTCCGGTGCAAGACTCAGCCACGGCCAGTTTCACGTTACGCATTTGCAGGTAATAGTTGACGATCTCTTCCATCGACTCGCCCTGGGAGGAGAACACGGCGTCGTCCAGCTCGTCCTCCAATTCACCGGCCAGTCGATCTACCAATCCCTGCGCTTCGTCTTCGGTATTCGCCGTCGCGCGCAGATGAAATTCAACCTGTCCTTGCCCTGCCAAAACTGTGGTCTCGACGTTGGGATACTTCTGATAGATGGGAGCGGCGCGAAGATCCACGGCCGACTCGCCCATCATCGCAACTTTAAGCACACGCGCCGCCATGGCTGCCGGCGGCGCCTTGTCACGCAGCCGGGCCATGCAATCCGTGTCCCACATGTATTGCAATTCGTGCGGCGGACCGGGCAGCAGAGCGATGATTCGCGGCGTGCCTTCGAAGCTGGTCTCGAGCCATTGCCCGGGTGCGGTGCCCTTCGAGTTCGCCAGTATGGTCGCGCCTTGCAGAATGTCAGCCTGTTGGGCGTTGTTCTCCGGCATTTGAAGGCGCCGCTCGGCAAATCGCTTGTACATCTCGGCAACCAGGTTGTGGTCGCGTTTCAATTCGACGCCAAGCGAAGCGGCAACCGCTTCACGCGTGAGGTCGTCCTGCGTAGGCCCCAGCCCGCCCATGATAATGATGAGATCGGAGCGCCCGAATGCCGTTCGCGCCGCGGAAATGAGATGTTCCAGGTTGTCGCCAACGATGGTCTTGAACGCGACACTAATCCCAAGTTCGTTGAGACGGCCGGTGAGGAAGAGGGAATTCGTGTCCTGGCGGTACGGAGTCAGCATCTCCGAGCCGATGGCGATGATTTCCGCGATCACAGATTCAGTCTAGCACTGGGCGTTCAGCCACTACAGTACGGAAGATGGAAGGCGCCGCCCGCCAGCGGCTGAGCGCGGAAGGCAGATCACTGACGTGCGGAATCCTCAATCACGCGAAGACACCGGTGCTGGCTAGGCGTCCGGAAGCAGCGACCGTCCTTCAATGTCCCACGACAGGTGATGGACCCCGCTGGTGGTTGCCAGCACGGCAGAGCGGCCGGGAGCAAACGCCAGTCCCACCAGATTGTGCCCCGACACCGCCAGCGATGCCTTTGCGTCGGGCGTAATCTTCACTACTCCGCGACGGCCGGTCAGAGAAGCCGTGACGTACAGGTTGTCGTTCACATCGACCGCCAACCCCTGCGGGCGACCCAGGCCGCGATAGAACACGCTCACCTCGCCATGCGGATCGATGCGATGAACAGCATCGAAGCTGGAGGTTGTTGGACCTGTGACGTACAGATCGCCACCGCTGTTGAAGGCCAGATGGTAGGCGGACACGCTGGGTTCGACCATAGCAAACACAAAAATCTGCCGGTCACGCCCGATTTTAAAGATCGTCCCGCTGCGATCGCCGACATACAGATTTCCTGCACGGTCGAAAGCGATTCCGGTGGCGACCCCCATTCCCTCAGCATAGGAAGTCATGGTGCCGTTCTGTGCCACGCGATACACCGTGCCGTCGAATCGAGACGAAACGTACAAGCTGCCGGAGCGATCAAACGCCATGCCGGTGGCGTTCATCATCTCGTGCAAGAACGGCTTCATGTTGTAGCTTTCGTCGATTCGATAGATGGCGACCGGAACCTTCTGTCCACGCGAGCCGGAGAAAGTCACGTAAATGTTTCCGTTGGAATCCACCGCTGGATTAGCCACAGGGTGGAGATTCTCGGCGATAGGAGCACCGACGCGCACCTGTTGCGGATTGCTTGGCGCCCCATTGGCGGTGACGATGACTTCGCCCGAAGCGGCGCCGTCAGGGACACGAGCCACGATAAATTGCTCCGAGCCAATGATGACCGCGCCGTCGACGTCGCCGAAACGCACCCGCGGACGCTGGAGTTGGCGCGGGCTCAAGCCACTGCCGATAATGCGAATCTCGCCTCCGGGCAAAGCACAAACGGGATCGATGGAATCGATGTGCGGCTTGCCATTTACGTTCTTCGTTCCCGTTTTTCGTTCGGTCATGGATTGCGGTGACAGCTACAGATGAAAAACTCCGAAGTGCAGCAGGAGTTGCAAAACGATTAAGGCGTAAACTCCCGCGGCCAGGTCGTCGACGACGATGCCGGTTCCTTCCGGCAGCGCCTCCAGTTGACGTACCGGAGGCGGCTTGACGATGTCGAATGCTCGAAAAAGTATAAAGCCCGCAAACAGAGCTTGCCACGCAATGGGACACGCAATGTAGGTGATCAGTTGCCCCGCGACTTCATCGATCACGACGTGCCCCGGATCTTTTTTTCCACAGCCGCGTGCTTCCAGGGTTGCGGCTGGAATCCCAATGGCCACGGCTATGACGATCAGCACCAGGATTACCGGTATGCGCGCCGCTGCGGGAAAATGTGAGGCCAGCAACCACCATAGCAAGGCAGTCGCCAACGAGCCCCAGGTGCCGGGGGCTGGCCGCAGTCGTCCCGCTCCAAAAAACGTAGCCACCAGAGTGGCCCACCTGGGCGCTGGAGTACTCCGCTGAAGTTCAGTTTGGCTTTTTGCCATGCTCTTTCGGGTAATCGAAATCGTCAGTTTCCGGATCGTTGAGAGGCGTCGAGATGACATAACCTCCGCTCGCCCATTTGCCGAGATCAATGATACGGCAACGCTCGCTGCAAAACGGAAACGCAGGGTCGGAGGCCAGAACAATTTTTCGGCACGTCGGACACCGCAGGCTAGGAATGTGTTTCTTTGGCATTACTCGCTAGACGATGCGCGCCACCAGATCATATTCGTGCGCTTCGGTGATCTCGCAGCGATAGAACTCGCCTTCCCGTATGTTTTCGTGTTCGCCAAAATCGTTTACATACACCGTACCGTCAATTTCAGGCGCATGCATTGCGGTACGACCTTCCCAAAGCAGGTCGGTCTCGGCTGACGGCCCTTCCAGCAGCAGATCGAACTTGCGGCCAACCAGCGCACGCTTCTTTTTGCGGCTGATCTGCTTTTGAATCGACATCAGCTTCTTCCGGCGGCGCTCGATCTCTCTCACTGGAACTTTTTCGTCCAAGGCGAACGCCTTAGCGCCCTCCTCGTCGGAATAGCCGAACACGCCCAGCCAGTCGAATTGGGCATCGCGAACGAACTGGCAGAGCTGCTCAAAGTCCTGCTCCTTCTCGCCAGGAAAGCCGACGATGAAGGACGTTCGCAGGGTGAGGTCAGGGATTTCACGCCGCATCTTCTCGATCGAGCGGAGAAAGATGTCCGCCCCTGCGCCGCGCTTCATCCGCTTCAGAACGTCGGGCGCTGCATGCTGTAACGGAACGTCAATGTACGAGCAGATCTTTTCGTGCGCCGCGATCGTCTCCAGCAGCCTGCCAGTGATCTTGTTGGGATAGGCATAGAGAAATCTAACCCAGCGAAGTTCGTCGATGTGAGCCATTCGCTCCAGCAGCAGGGCCAAGCCGTCTTTCAACCCCAGATCCTCGCCGTAGCAAGTGGTGTCCTGCCCGATCAGGGTCACTTCCCGGACGCCTTCCTGTGCCAAACGCTGCGCCTCAGTAATGACGGACTCGAAGCGTCGCGAGCGAAACTTCCCGCGCAGCTGCGGAATGATGCAGAACGCACAGGGATGATCACAGCCCTCGGCAATCTTGATATAGGCCGAACTCTTGGGGGTCGCCAGAATGCGCGGCGTGTTCTCGTCGTAGAGATAGTTCGGCAGATCAGCGACAGCGCCGTCCCAGGCTTCTTTAGAGAAGCGGCCGGCAGCCTCGCGCGCGTCGCCTTCGGATCGCGAGTTCAGAATCACGAACGGCGAGCCGTCAGAAGAGGCTCGAGGTTCGATTCCGGCGGCATTCAGGATCTGCTGCAACTCGCCAGTGCCAACCACGGCATCGACTTCAGGAATGTTCTTCTGGATCTCATTGCGATAACGCTCGACCAGACATCCGGCGACGATAAGCTTTTGCGCGCGGCCAGCGGTTTTATGCCGGGCCATTTCCAGAATCGTGTCCACCGATTCCTGCTTGGCAGTGTCGATAAACGAGCAGGTGTTCACCACGATGATGTCGGCGTCCTCGGCCCGCGGCGTGATCTCGGCGCCGCCTCGCGCGAGCAGGCCCATCATGACCTCGCTGTCCACCAGGTTCTTGGGACAGCCCAGGCTGACAAATCCAATTTTCTTGGGAGTAGCGACTGTCGGACGCTCCTCAACATCCAGCAAGGCTACAGAATCGGTTTTCGGCTGCATGTAATCCCTTAATTTTACCATTGCCGGGCGTCGTTCCGGGCCGCCAACATCGCGCTCCAGCAAGCCTTCCTGCGGAGATGCTATATTGAAATTGGTCGGGCGCTGGTCCCGCGCAACGCAATCTTGTGAATCCCGCCAGGTCCGGAAGGAAGCAACGGTAGCAGGCCAGTGCGTGTGCAGCGGTCAACTGGCGCCTGGCTTATTTACAAGCTGCTCTTCGCTTTTCGCCCTTCGCTTTCATCATTGCCGTAATCCCGCACCTGACGTCATTCAGTACTTCCGCAACGGACTTTAGTAATTTTTCCGAAATCTCTTGTATATCGAATAGCAAGAATCTCAGGTCGAAAGGCAGCAGTTCGCACTGTATGGCGAAGAGCGAATAGCGAAGAGCCAAGAGCGGCAGTTACCATAGACTTTCCTCTTCGTATCCTTCAAAATGAACCGTCATTCATAATTTGGAGAACTCTATTGGCTAACGTTCGTCGCGCCAAAATTACTGCTCTTGGTACTTACGTCCCGCCTCGCATCCTCACCAACAAAGATCTGGAAAAGATGGTCGACACTACCGATCAGTGGATCCTGGAGCGCACCGGAATTCGCGAACGGCATCTGGTGGACAAAGGCGTTGCCGCCAGCGATCTTGCGGTCGAGGCGGTTAAGAATTTACAGAAGAAATTCCCGCTTGATTTGCAGGAAGTTGACCTGATTGTCGTGGGCACGGTTACTCCCGACATGATGTATCCGTCGACCGCCTGCCTGGTGCAAAACAAGCTGGGAATCAAGCGTACCTGGGGTTTCGACGTCTCGGCCGGCTGCTCTGGATTTGTCTACGCGCTGAACACCGGAACGCAGTTCATCGAGTCGGGCCGCTACAGAAAGGTGCTGGTGATTGGTTCCGACGTGAACTCCTCCATGACCGACTTCACTGACCGCGCGGTGTGCATCATTTTCGGAGACGGCGCCGGAGCTGTTCTGTTGGAGCCCACTGAAGATGGCGAGGACAACGGAATTCTCGCGTTGGAAGCGCAAATCGAAGGCATGGGCGGACAATATCTTTACATGCCCGGCGGCGGGAGCCTGCATCCCTCGAGCCATGAAACTGTCGACCAAAAGATGCATTACATTCATCAGGACGGCCAGCAGGTATTCAAGTACGCTGTGAAGAAGATGTCGGAGATGACCGAGCGCGTGCTGCAAAAGAATGGCTTGACCGGTGCCGATGTGGATTGTTTCATCGCGCATCAGGCCAACAAACGCATCATCATGGCTACCGCGGAGCGCCTCAAGATGCCGCTGGACAAAGTGATCATCAATATCGATCGCTACGGGAATACGACGGCCGGCACCATTCCTCTGGCTATGCAGACCGCGGTCGACGAGGGCAAGCTGAAGAAAGGCAATTTGGTGTTGCTGGCAGCCGTAGGCGCAGGCTTTACTTCAGGAGCTACGTTGCTGCGCTGGGCCTTCTAACGATAGACATCGCGCCGGTGGCCGATGCGGACGACGAGGATTAATACGCGCACATCTTCAATCCGCGCGATCAGGCGATAATCGCCGACGCGGTACTTCCAGAACTCACCGAAACGCTCCCCTTGGAGCGCTTCTCCAATATTGCAGGGGTTTTCCAGAACGGCCACACGGTCGCGCAGAAACTTCTCAATGCGCTGTCCGGCAGCTTTGTCCAGTTTTTCGAACTGCCGCACAACAGTGTCAGTGAATTCAATCCGCCAGGCCAAAGCGCTTCGTCACCTCGTCGAGACTGTGAGTGCGTTCCTTTCCCGCGCGGACGCGCTCCAGGACCCGCTCTGCTGCGTAAACGTCCTCAAGGTCCTCAAGGTGCTCGAGTATAGCTTCGCGGGCGTAGAAACTCTTGGTGCGCCCGGTTCGCTGAGCCAGCTTTTCAAGTCTCTTCTCGATGGCT
Organism: uncultured Acidobacteriaceae bacterium; assembly: GCA_963769235.1. Taxonomy (GTDB): domain Bacteria; phylum Acidobacteriota; class Terriglobia; order Terriglobales; family Acidobacteriaceae; genus Bog-257. The sequence continues at coordinate 35,268 of CAVYKW010000007.1, forward strand.
TCTGGCAGTCGAATGGCTAGCATAACAACCTCGCTATACAAGTATAGCAACAACCTGGCGTCCGCGGATGCGAACTTTAGTTCACGAAAACGTATGATGAGTCATGCGCGCCCAACGCTATGACTCTCGTTTCCTTCTGAGCTGCATAAGCCTGTTCCTCTCGCTGACCGCGGTCGCCTTTGCGGCCGACAAGCCGGTGAGCACGCCCGATCTTGCTTTGGTCGGAGCCAAGGTTTATCCGTCGCCATCCGCTACTCCGATTGACGACGGTGTGGTGCTGCTGCACGATGGCAAGATCGCAGCTATCGGCAAGCGCAGCCAGGTCAAGGTGCCCAAGTCAGCGCAGGCGATCGATTGCACGGGCAAGATAATCACTGCCGGCTTCTGGAACAGCCACGTTCATTTCACGGAAGACGTTTGGACCAACGCCGCATCCGCGCCAATCGATAAGCTTGAGCAGCATATGCAGGAGATGCTGACCCGGTGGGGTGACACTACCGTCTTCGATCTGGGATCGAATCCGAATGACGTTCTTGCTCTGCGCGAGCGCGTGGACCAGGGCGAAATCCCGGGCCCGAAGATCTATACGACCGCCGGCGATATCTTTCCGGAGAATGGAATTCCTGTATACGTCCCGCAGGCGGTTGCCGCGCAATTGAAGCCGTTCGAGGCGGCGACGCCTGCCGATGCCGCGAGACTGGCGACGCACTCGCTGGCGATCGGCGGAGACGGCATCAAGCTTTTCACGGGGGCGATTGAGGGACATGGAAAGATCGTTCCCATGCCGGTCGACGTTGCTCGCGCCGCAGTTGAAGTGGCACATGCCGCGGGCAAGCCGGTGTTCGCGCATCCTTCGAATCATGAGGGAACCGACAATGCTTTGGCCGCCGGAGTCGATATCCTGGCGCACACCATTCCCATCTCCAAGGAATTTACCGCTGACGAGTTGCGGCGCATGAAGGCGCGGCATGTCGGATTGATCCCGACTCTCACGTTGTGGGAGGTCGAACTGGAGAAAGATCATGCCTCGGTCGAGGACGAGCAGGCGTTTACTCAGTTTGGAGTGGAGGAGCTGAAAAGTTACTTCGAGCAACGCGGCACGATCCTGTTCGGTACCGACGTCGGCTATACCCAGCACTACGACACGACCGAGGAGTATGTGTTGATGGCAAAGAGTGGAATGACCTGGCGCGACATTCTGGCGTCGCTGACTACGAAGCCGGCAGGTTTCTTCAAAGCTGCTCACACCGGGGAATTGGTGGAAGGCGACGACGGCGATCTGGTCGTTCTCGAAGCGGACCCAGCCAGCGACGTCCGCAACTTCGCCAAAGTCGACTACACCATCCGAGGCGGCAAGGTGATTTATCAGAAGGGCAGCAAGTAGTCTTTCCCGGTCGGCGTTCGTTCGGAGCCCGGAGTTCCCGGTTTATTCGGCATATCGACTCGGCACGGCCCCGCCGGTGATGCCGCGGATGACGTCTCAGATGTAGCGGCCTGTCGAGCTGCCGCCGGCCTAAAGCCGGCAAGGACAAGGTTCCATTTTGAACGGCGAGTCGACGTGACTGCCGCACTAGCGCCTCGACACTCCCGTCTTATACAATCACGAGTTTCCTACTGTTACGCCATCCTTGTAAGGAGCAGACAAGTTGGGCTCATCGGCCCGGGCGTCCCGTTCGAGTGCGGGCCTGGGATGAAGGCTCTCCCGCTGTCGTCATATCAAAATGAAAATACACGAGTACCAGGGAAAGACCATTCTGGCGAAGTACGGAGTGGCCGTGCCGCGCGGAGAGATGGTGGAAAGCCGCGAAGATGCCTTAGACGCGGCCCGCCAGCTGTTTGACGCGGGCGCCAGCGGCGTCGTTGTCAAGGCGCAGATCCACGCCGGAGGCCGCGGCAAAGGCGGTGGCGTCAAGATCGCCAAGTCGCTGGAAGAAGCCGGCGAACTGGCGACCAAGATTCTGGGCATGCAGCTGGTCACGCATCAGACTGGCCCCGAAGGCAAGAAAGTTCAGCGCCTGTTGATCGAAGAGACGCTGCCCATCGCTCGTGAACTCTATCTTGGCATCGTGCTCGATCGCGCGAATGGCCGTAACGTCTTTATGGCGTCAACGGCTGGCGGTATGGAAATCGAAGAGGTTGCCGCAAAAGATCCCAACGCCATCATCAAGGTGCACATGGTTCCGGGCTTCGGCCTGCAGCCATTTCAGGCGCGCGAGATCGCGTTCCGCTTGGGGCTTGAGGCGAAGTACATCAACGGCGCGGTGAAGTTCATGATGGCGCTGGCGCGTGCCGCGGAAGAGACTGACGCGTCGCTGGTGGAAATCAATCCTTTCATCACTACCACCGATGGCCGCCTGTTCGCGCTCGATGCCAAGATGAACTTCGACGACAACGCGCTGTATCGCCATCCTGACATCAAGGAACTCCGCGACCTCAGCGAAGAAGATCCGCTCGAGGTGGAGGCCAGCAAGTACAACCTCAACTACATCAAGCTCGACGGCAGCGTGGGTTGCATGGTGAACGGCGCCGGTCTGGCGATGGCGACCATGGACATCATTCAGTACGCGGGCGGCATGCCCGCCAACTTCCTCGACGTGGGCGGCGGCGCCAACGAAGAGCAGGTCACGCACGCCTTTGAAATTCTGCTGAGCGACAAGAACGTGAAGGCTGTGCTCATCAATATCTTTGGCGGCATCCTGCGCGTGGACACGCTGGCCAACGGCATCGTGAGCGCCGCGCGCAGCACCAACTTTCAGTTGCCCATTGTGCTGCGCCTGGAAGGAACCAACGTCGAGCAGGGCCGCAAGATCCTGAAGGACAGCGGCCTGAAATTCACCGTGGCAGAGACCATGAAAGACGCGGCCGAAAAAGTCGTCGCCGCCGCGAAGGGGGCGTAATGGGAGTAACGACAATTCCTTTTCAGAAACCGGCGCACAAGCCGACGCCCATGACCTCGAACCTGGGCAACGACGACTGGATCCTGACCTGTCTCGAGCTCAGTTGTGAAAACAGTGTTCAGACGACGGAGTTCGATCAGGAGTGCACCGGAGTGTGTCACGGTACGGCTGTGGTAATCACGTGTTCGGAAGGCGCAAAAGGGGAGTGGACGAAGCTATGAGTATCCTGGTTGATAAATCGACGCGACTGCTGGTGCAGGGCCTGACCGGCCGTGAAGGAACGTTCCACGCCAAGGGCGCCGCTGCTTATGGAACGACTGTGGTGGGAGGGGTCACTCCCGGCAAGGGCGGCACCACGCATGAAGGCTGGCCCATTTTCAACACCGTGCGGGAAGCAGTGGACAAGACCGGCGCCAACGCGACGGTGATCTTCGTTCCGCCTCCGGGTGCGGCCGATGCCATCATGGAAGCTGCCGACGCCGGCCTGCCGCTGATCGTCTGCATCACCGAAGGCATTCCGGCGGGCGACATGGTGAACGCCTGGGAATTTCTGAAGACCAAGACCTCGCGCCTGATCGGGCCAAACTGTCCGGGCATCATCTCGCCGGGCAAGTGCAAGATCGGCATCATGCCCGCGCACATCCACAAAGAAGGCAACGTGGGCATCGTGTCGCGCTCGGGCACGCTGACGTATGAAGCGGTGTATCAGCTGACCACACGCGGCATCGGCCAGTCGACAGCGATCGGCATTGGCGGCGATCCCATCATCGGCACGAATTTCGTAGATGCGATTCGCCTGTTCAACGACGATCCGGATACGGAAGCCATCATCATGATTGGTGAGATTGGCGGCAGCGCGGAAGAAACCGCGGCAGAGTTCATCAAGCAGAACGTGCGCAAGCCGGTGGTCGGCTTCATCGCCGGACAAACCGCGCCTCCCGGACGCCGCATGGGTCACGCGGGCGCCATCATCTCAGGCGGCAAGGGAACTGCGGCGGAGAAGATTAAGGCCATGGAAGCCGCCGGAATCTACGTCGCGAAAACGCCCGCCGAAATCGGCGAAACCCTGGTAAAGGCGCAAGCGGCGGTGATTAAGTAAGGCGTATAGCTGTTGGCTGTTTAACTTTTAGCTGTCAGCCGTTAGCTTTTAGGAAAACTCTGATTAGCTTAGGTTTGAAGGGGACGACCTTTAGGCCGTCCGTGAGTGTTGCCAGGCAATACGGCTTTACTGACTGCTGAAAAACTTTCGCCTCGCTTTGTTCTGGTAGAGCTGGCCTTCAGGCCAGTGCCTAGGCTTTATTTATGGACCCGAGCCGGCTTTCGCCGGCGGCAGGTTTTTACGGATATGTGTCGTCGGCTGAAAGCCGACTGGGAATTTGAGGGCCATGCGGGACGCGGGCCTGAAGGCCCGCTCTACCGTCGATTTCAAACGTCGGTGCCGAATCGCTCGGGTAGAGACAGCAGGTTCCTCCGCTCGTGGCTGAAGCCGCTCGGTCGGAATGACAATTCATAAAGACTGAAGCCGCTCGGTCGGAATGACAATTCAAAAAGGAATCGTATAAGAGGATCGCACGCGAAGGACTGTGCGATGGGAATCGGGACCGTGCAATCATCATGTAGTCTGCTAAAAGCTAACAGCTAATAGCGAACAGCCCAAACGCGAACACCGTCACCACCAACAGCAATCTAATCTTACCAACGAGAGGGAATTTCATCCACGCATGAAAACACTGCAACGCACTCTTTCCATCGTCAAGCCTGACGCGGTTGAACGCGGCGGGGCCGGCGACATTATCAACACCCTTCTGCAAAACAATTTCCGAATCATCGGCATGAAGATGCTGCACATCACCAAGGCGCAAGCCGAGGGCTTCTACGCTGTCCACGTGAATCGCCCGTTCTTCGAGTCGCTGACCAACTTTATGTCCAGCGGCCCAATCGTGGTTATGGCGCTGGAGAAAGAAGACGCCATCGGCGACTATCGCAAGCTGATGGGCGCAACCGACCCGGCCAAAGCCGAGGACGGAACCATCCGCAAGAAGTGGGCCTCCAGCATCGAGAAGAATGCCGTGCACGGCTCCGATGCCGAGGATACCGCCCGCTTCGAGTTGAGCTATTTCTTTGCCGGCTACGAGCTGTCAAAATAGATCCGGCGTCACTGACTTGCGGAGCCAAGAGCCGGTATCAATCGCCGACGGTTTACCGCGAGCGCCGAGCACGAGCGGACCAATAGCACAACGGTTTCTTCGTGAACTCGACGTGCTATTTGTGAATAATGGCTAACGGAGTGTGTTATGGCGCATGTGCAGATCACGATGCTGGCCGGCCGTACGATGGAACAGAAGCGGCGGGCGGTCAAGCGCATCACCGAAGCGATGTGCGAGGAGCTTCACGTTAAGGCCGAGAAGCTGACCATCAGCTTCGTGGAGGTGCCGCGCGAGAGCTATGCGCGCAACGGTGTCTTGCTTTCCGATCGTGCCGACCTCAAGTAAACCGCCTGTGGCATCGCAGCAAGAATAAAGCCGTCCTGCGAGGGACGGCTTTCTGCTGATCGTGCACTCAAGCGCAACTTCGCGTTATTTCGCCATCGCACTGCTACTGTTGTTCATTGCGCTGCCATTCTTGCCCATCGTCTTGCCTTCTACCGTGGGAGCGATCTTCTCGGCTTCGTGAAGATGGCTTTCCAGGGTCGGCAAGGTCTCGCCCGCCCAGTTCTTCACTCCAGAATCGCTGGCTGACATCGACTCCTTTTTGAACTCGGCCACATCCTTCTTGTGGTCCATAACCATGTCTTTCATGTAAGCCTTATCGAAGGCCGCGCCTTGCAGCTTGGAGAGGCGCTCTTTGGTGGCTTGGTCTTTCGCGTCCAAATCCGTCGGCAGCGTCACGCCCTTTTGCGAGGCGAGCTGCTTTAGTTGATCGTTAGCTTTGCTGTGGTCGGTCACCATCCGCTTGCCGAAATCTTTTACTTCCTGGCTCTGTCCGTTCTGTTCGGCGAGCTGGCCCAATTCAACTTCTGCCATGCCGCCCTGCGCGGCCTTGTCCATGAACCGCTGATCTGCGGACGAGACGCTGCCCTTGGCCGAGCCGCTCATCTGTCCCATTGCCATGGTGCCACCTAGTAGAAGCGAAGCCGCTGTTGCGACTACGCTCATTCGTGCGATATTCATTGCCCGTTCTCCTTTGTTTGCGAACACCCAGAGTGGAAGTGCTGATGACGAATGTTCCCCACTCGGCGTCCGAATGCCGTTTCCCCAACCTGTAGTAGGATTTCCCGACGGGCGGCCGGGTTGTCGCAAAACGGTTGGCATTCGCGAATGGAGAGCTGCTGCCAGGGAGCTGATCTGAATCCGCGACTTTCCGCCCTTGGATGTTGTGTCGTCTCTGAAGGGACTCTGTTTCTCTTCCTACTCCGAACGGCGCAGCTAAAGCTGCGCCCCCTTCAAAGCGGATTCGGGTCAGCTTCTCACCGCCGCTGCGCCCCTTCAAACTCTCGAGATTGCAGCGTTTTGTTTACCGCTGTCCCGTTGTCATCCTGGGGATATCGGCCGTAGGGATTTTCGGCCGCAGCATTGCACCAGCGGGCGAAGAGTCGAACTTTCCGCGGAACATCCATTCTCCCGCTCCCGTCTAAATCAATAAGCCACGCGGCGTGAGCCGGGCAGCAGCACTCCTTGACGTCTCGTCGCGAAGCACAATAGAGTCGAGGGACTGGAGATTTCAGCTTTGGAAACCTTGGTTGGGAAGAGCATCCTTCATTACACCGTCATCAAGAAATTGGGCGCCGGCGGCATGGGCGTGGTGTATGAAGCGGAGGACACCCGCCTGGAGCGCCACGTTGCGCTGAAGTTTCTGTCGCGCGACATCGAGCAGGATCCCAGCGCGCTGGAGCGCTTCAAGCAGGAGGCGCGCGCGGCCTCGGCCCTAAACCATCCCAACATCTGCACCATCTACGCCATCGAGGAGTGTGATGGGCAGCACTTCATGGCGATGGAGCTGCTCGAAGGCCAGAGCCTCGATAGCAAGATCGACGGCCATCCGCTGCCGCTGGACAAGATTCTCGACATCGGTATCCAAATTACCGACGCGCTCGACGTTGCGCACCACAAAGGTATCGTTCACCGCGACCTGAAACCGGCCAACATTTTCCTTACCACCCGGGGGCAGGCCAAGATTCTCGATTTCGGACTAGCGAAACTGACGCACGATCGCCGCGCTGCTCTGGAAACCGTAGCCGGCAATATGCCCACGTCGGCGCCGCTCATGCTTACCTCGCCGGGAACGGCAGTCGGCACCGTCGCCTACATGTCGCCCGAGCAGGCGCGCGGCGAAGAGCTGGATGGACGCAGCGATCTGTTCTCGCTGGGCGGCATTCTTTATGAAATGGCGACGGGCAAGATTCCCTTTGATGGCAATACCTCAGCGGTCATTTTTCAGGGGATACTCGACCGTGCGCCGCGGCCTCCGGCGGAGTTGAATCCCGCCGTCCCGCCGAAGCTGGAAGAGATCATCGACAAGGCGCTGGAAAAAGATGTCGACCTGCGCTACCAGAGCGCGGCGGAAATGCGCGCCGACCTGAAGCGGCTGAAGCGCGACAGCGCCGGCCACAGTAGTTCCTCGATGACCAGAGCGGCTTCCACCAGTTCGGTTACGGTCGCTCAGCGCAGCAGCGCGTCGCGATCGGCGGTCACGGACCATGCCGCAGCCGATGCCCTCAAGCGTCGTCGCAGTGGCATTGGTATCGTGCTGGTGATCAGCCTGGCGATGGTCTGTGCCGGTGGCTACGGCTTGTACAAACGCTTTACGGCCTGGCGCGGCGACTCCGGCCCCGTACCCTTCCAGAACATGAACATGGAGAAGCTGACCACCTCCGGCCATGTTGTGCTGGCGACCATTTCGCCTGACGGCAAGTACGTGGTCAATGTGATTGATGAAGGCAAAGGGCAGCAGAGCCTCTGGATGCGTCACGTAGCCACCGGTAGCAACGCGCAGATCATGCCCGCAAGCGAAGTGAACTATCGCGGGCTTACCTTCACGCCCAATGGCGATTTCCTCTACTTCGTGCGCGGCGATCCGCAACATCCCGGCTTGGGATATCTGTTCCAGATCCCCGTGCTTGGCGGAACTCCTCGCAAGTTGGTGGACGACGTAGACAGCGCGGTGAGTTTCTCGCCTGATGGGCAGCAGATCGTCTACCTGCGCAACAGTGCGATCGATGCGAGTTCGTCGCTAATCATCGCGCACGCAGACGGTAGTGGAGAGCGCACACTGGCCAAGACCACGCTGCCGGGATACTCCGATCCTGCCTGGTCGCCGGACGGCAAGTCCATCGCCGCCAGCGTGCTTGATCCGGGCAGCCAGAACCTGGGACGCGTGGTGTTGCTGAACGCCGATAACGGCAAAGAAAAAACCGTGTACGCCGGCACCGCCATTCTGCAAAAGCCAACCTGGATGCCCGATGGCCAGCACCTGGTCATCATCTTCCACGATATGTCCAGTGACTGGAACGGCCAGATTGGCGAAATTGCCATTGACGCCGGTAAGCTGCATCGCATCACCAACGATCTGAATTCGTACAGCAACTTGACCCTGGGCATGACCAAGGACGGCGAGCAACTAGTGGCCGTGCAGATCACGCCGCTGTCAGGCGTTTACACAATGAGTGCCGATCCGGGGAACACGGCTGCGGCGGTGCAAGTCGATAGTCATGGCGAAATCGGCGTAGGCTGGCTCCCCGATGGCCGGCTGGTCACGATGGACTACAACGGCCATATCGCGACCATGAATAGCGACGGCAGCAATCGCAGCATCATCTACCAGGAACAGCTGCCCATGGGCGGCCTGTCTGTTTGCCACGACGGCGCGAATGCGCTGTTTTGGATGCCGAATAAGCAGACCAAGGCCATCAACGTGTGGCGGATCGATCTGCAAAGCGGCGCCGTCACCGACATGACCAAGGGCAACGTCGATCAGAATCCAGTTTGCGCACCCGACAGCAAATCGTTTCTCTACTCCAGCCTGCAAAAGGGTAAGAAAATGCTGATGAGCATGCCCATCAGCGGCGGTGAAGCAAAACAGCTCACCGACAAGTTCATCGAGGCCGGAGCATACTCGCCCGATGGGAAGCAGATTGCAGTCATCACTGCGGAAGGCACAGGCGTCACCTTCAAAGCGGTGATTGCCATCCTCCCCGCGTCCGGGGGATTGCCGGTAAAGGTATTTGCCCCGGCCCGTTCCATCTCCAATGCATTTCAGTATTCCGGCGATGGACAGGCACTGTATTATCCCGTGAGCGAAAAAGGCGTCTCCAACATGGTGATGCAGCCGATTGGCAGCACCACGGTGAGTCCGATGACCAGCTTCGACAATCTCACCATCTTCGGCTACGACTATGACTGGAAAAACCGGAAGCTCGCTCTCGCGCGCGGCCATTCCGATACGGATGTTGTACTTCTCACCCAGCAACAGGCGCAATGACGAGAGGGTGACGTATGTATTGCAGGTCTTGTGGCCAGAACATTCTGAGCGAAGATAAGTTCTGCTTTCGCTGCGGCGCACCTGTCATTCGCGAGTCCAGCGAGGCAGCGGCGAGCAGCTCCTCGCCGGCCAACGCGCCCATCGCGATGCAGACATCGTCTTCGACGGCGGAAATGCATCAGCCGCTGACCGGCGCTATTGTTCCTCCCGCCGAGATTCCCGCCGCCGAAATTCCGAAAGCGCCGAGCGCGACCGAGTCGCCAAGTGCCGGCGGTAGCTGGCTGTATGACGCTCCCAAAGCCGAGGCGTCGAGTACGGAAGCACCAAATGCGGAAGCGCCTAAGATCACCTGTCCGAGTTGTGGACGCGTGAATTCTGACCAGCGCGCGACTTGCCTTACTTGTGGCACGCCCCTGCACGAAGCCTACGACCCTTCGTCCCAAAGCGTGATCCCTGCGCCAGCAAGCCAGGCCGCCTCGCCCGAGCCGCCGTATGAGCGTCCCGAAGTTCCGATGCCGTTTCTTGCTGCGTACGGCAAAGGCGGGCCTGTGGCGGAATCGCGTCCGCGCAAAAAGCGCCTGCCGATTCTGGAGATTCTTGTCGTGGTGCTGCTGCTGATTGGCGCAGGCGCGGCCGTCTGGATGCTGCGTTCGTCCCTGCCCGCCAGGAAAGCGCCGGCAGCAACTTCGAACGTGGAAGTGACGATTACGCCGATGAGCGCGCAAGCGACTCCCGGACACGCCGTGGATTTCGCCGCCCAGGTGACAGGCACGGATGACACCGAGGTGAACTGGTCGGTGCAGGAAGGCGACACGGGAGGCCGCATGATTAATCGCGGAGCCAAAGCCGATAACGGGCAGGTGTCACTGCTGGCAGTGTACGTCGCACCCAACACGCCGGGAACGTATCACGTCGTGGCTACCAGCAAGGCCGACCCGCAACAATCCGCCGAAGGGGAAGTGACGGTGGCGCCGTCAGCCAAACCGGCCAAGGCGAAACACGGTAGGAAGTAGTTGGGCGCCCCGTCCCGTTTATGTCAGGAATCCGTGCGGCGCGACGAATTTGTTTGATTCGGACTTGTGAATAAATCACGATTGACGGCATGAACTCTTCGTCCAACAATCGCCTCATCAGAATCTTTCTTCTCGTGGCACTTGTCGTCATTACGACCCATTCCCACGGCCAACAGCCCGGATCGGGAGACGACTGGATCGACGCTCTGGTCAGATGGGACACGCATTGCAGCGAAAAGGGCTGCATCATGTTTACCGACATGCTGCGCGGAGATTCTGGCGACCCGGCTGATCCAAAAGATCGCACCCAATACGTGACCATCGCTGTTGCTGTTGACCGAGCCACGGCCAAGCCTGCTTACTTCGCGATTCACTTACCTCCGAACGCGCAGCAGGATCAGGGTGTTTTCATTGGCTTCACAAAGACAACGAAAGACGGCGACCATTGGAAAGCCGCCCTCGATAAGGAGGGAGCTTCTCGCATACCATTTGCCTCATGCGATAAGGAGTCTTGTGTAGCTCGCGTGACGAGCGGGTTGGTAAGTGAGGGAAGAGACAGCCACAACATGGACCTGCTGGAGAAGTTTCTGGACTCTGATGCAGTTCTTTTTCTCTACATGAGTCAGGGCAAGCCTTACCGAACCATGATTCCGTTGGCGTCGTTTAAGAAGGAATATCCGAAGATGCTCAAGTCTGATCTTGCGGTCCCGGCGAAGTGAGCTGTTCGGAGGCCTAATCCCATCCCCTATTCTTTCACCGCGATGCCGAGGGTCTTCATTTTGCGGTACATGTGGCTGCGTTCCAGGCCCAGCACTTCAGCAGTGCGGCTGACGCTGCCCTGATTCTCGTCTAGCTTCTTCAGGATGTAGTCGCGCTCGTAAGCGGCGCGCGCCTGGTGCAGGCTGGAGAAATCGCCAAAGCTTCGGCGGCCTCCTTCGCGATAGATAAGCGTCGGCAGATGCTTGCGTTCCAGCTTCGTGACCGTGGGATTCATGATCACGATGCGCTCGATGAGGTTGCGCAACTCGCGAACGTTTCCCGGCCAGGAATACCGCATCAACGCCTCCAGCGCGTCCTCGGCAATTTCCTTGGGTCGGCGATTGTAGGTCTGCGAAAACTCGCGCAGGAAATAGCGTGCCAGTTCCGGGATATCTTCCTTGCGCTCGCGCACGGGCGGAACGTAGAAGGGAATTACGTTGAGGCGATAGAACAGGTCTTCGCGAAAGTTTCCCTTGGAGATTTCTTCTTCCAGATCTTTATTGGTCGCGGCGATCACGCGCGCATCCACCGTTACCGGCTCTTCTTCGCCGACCGGAACAAATCGTCCTTCGTCCAGCGTGCGCAGCACTTTTGACTGCGTCTTCAGGCTCATGTCGCCCACTTCATCGAGAAAGAGAGTGCCGCCGTCGGCTTTCTGAAATTTGCCTTCCTTGTCGGCGGTTGCGGTAGAAAATGCGCCGCGGCGATGGCCAAACAGTTCACTCTCGATCAGGTCTTCCGGAATCGCCGCGCAGTTCACCTCAACGAACATGGCGTCCTTGCGCAGGCTTTGCGCGTGCAGCGCGCGAGCGGCCAATTCCTTCCCGGTGCCCGATTCACCGTAAATGAGCACGCGTCCATTGGTGGGCGCCATCAGCGAGATTTGCTGGCGCAGGGCCTTCATGGGAATGCTGGCACCCACAATGACGCTGCGCGCCTGAAACTGCTTCTTGAATTCCAGGTTCTCGCTGCGCAGTCGCTTGGCGTCGATGGCATTCTTCAGCACGATCAGCGTGCGCTCGATGGAGAGCGGTTTCTCCAGAAAGTCGAAGGCGCCGAGCTTGGTGGCGCGCACCGCGGTTTCGATGCTGCCGTGTCCCGAGATCATGATGACTTCAGGATGATCTTCTTGCTCGACCAGCTTTTCCAAGGTCTCGAGGCCATCGATGCCGGGCAGCCAGATATCGAGCAGCACCACGTCAGCGGATTTGTTGCGAAGGATTTCCAGACATTCTTCACCGCTTTCGGCGAGCAGGGTCTTATAGCCTTCATCCGCCAGCACGCCTTCCAGCGCGCTGCGGATTTGCGACTCGTCATCCACGATCAGAATGGTTTGCATCTTGATTGGCGGCGGCGACTGCGACTTCCTGGGCCACAGGCAACTCTACGATAAATCGCGCACCCACGGGGGAATTCTCTTCCACTCGAATCGACCCATGATGATCTTCGATGATGCGGCTGACGATCGCAAGTCCCAGGCCGGTGCCGCGTCGCTTGGTGGAGAAATAAGGCAGGAACAGTTTTTCTTTTACTTCGGGAGTTACGCCATAACCGGTGTCGGCCACGATGATTTCCACCGAGTCGCGCTCTTCCATCAGGGTAGTGGAGATGACGATCTCTTTCATCATGGACTGGTGCATGGCCTCGGCGGCGTTGTCGACCAGATTGGCGATTGCGCGCTTTACGGCTTCGGGATCGGCCTGCACGCGCGGCAGATCAGCGCCCAGGAACGTCTGCACTGCGATGCCGTCGAGACGGCCATCGAACATCGACAGCGCTTGATGCACGATCTCGTTGATGTCGGAGGGCTGCGGCTTCGATGCCGGGAAGCGCGCCAGGGCAGAGAACTCGTCGACCAGCGTGCGCACGGTCTCCAACGAGGAGCTGATGGTGGAGGCGCACTGGCGAATCACTTTGAGCGAGGCGGCATCCGGCGGAGTAGCGCGCTCCAGGTGACGGCGAATACGTTCTGCCGATAGCGCCAGCGGCGTAAGCGGGTTCTTGATTTCGTGTGCGATGCGGCGAGCCACTTCCCGCCATGCGGTTTGTTTTTGCGCCCGCAGCAAGTCAGTGAGATCTTCCAGCACCATGACGTAGCCGGTGCGCTGGCGACCATTGCGCGATGCCGACGGCGGATCGAGTGAGGCGACCGTGACCGCAACGTTCAGATTGACCCGCGGAGTCGCAATCTCCATCTGGCTGGTCGTACTGCCCATGCGGTCGGCCTTGCGCAGCATGTGCTCCAGATCGACCACGGTCTCTTCCGGGAACAAGTCGCTGAGGATTTGCGCGGAGACCGCAGGGCTTTGATCGAGCCGCAGCAGGCGACGCACGGCGCCATTGGAGTGAACGATGGTGCGCGAGGCATCGAGCGACAGCACGCCGGAAGGCACGCTCTCCAGAATCGTCTCGATGTGCCGCGTGCGTTGCTCCAGCTGGACGTTTACGTCGGCCAAATCGCGCCGTGATGCTTCAATGCTGCCGCGACTGGCTTCCAGGTCTGCCGCCATGTGGTTGAAGGATTCGACCAGTTGTCCAATCTCGCTGCCGGTCTGCACATCCACGCGAGTGTCGAGATGCCCGCGAGAAATCTCCTGCGTCGCTTCAGCCAGCGCCACCAGCGGCTTGGTCACCATCTTGGAGAGATACAGCGCCAGCCAGGTCGAGGCGAACAGCACTCCCACGGTCAGCAGCAGCAGAAATCCCAGGTAGGTTCGACGCAAGCGTCGTCGTTGCAAGCGCAGCTCGCGATACTGCTCCTGACTGGATTCAATATCGCGCAGCACGCCCGAGTAGTTCTGGGGAAGCGGCATGCCCACCAGAATTTCTCCGTGATCCCCAACGTGCGCGCGGCCGATAACATACGTCTGCCCCAGGACGTTAAACGTCTTGCCCTGTCCCGGCAGTGCAGGGGCAGGAGGCGGGAGATTGTGGCGCAGCAGTTGCCACACCTCCGGAGCATGGAAGCTGCCTTCGGCCCGATCGTCCACCAGCGCGAAGGCGAAGCCGCCTTGCAGGGTTATTTCGCTGCGGCGAAATTCGTCCATGATGGGCGCGAAGTTGCCGGTGTGAAATGATTTCTGGGCATCCGGCGTGGCCGCAATTCGCAGCGCTTCATCGCGAGCATTGGTGGCCGCGTATTGCGTCAGCAGCGAGGCGATGACGTTGGTGCGATACTCCACGTCCTCGGCCGGTCGGGAAAACCATTTCTCCAGCGATCGATTCAGCAGTCCATACGAAAACAGAAACAGCAGGATCACCGGGCCGAGCGATAAGAGTAGTGCCCCCATCACCATGCGGCTGCGGAATCTTGAGCCCAGCATGCCTGTCTTGCGTTCGGCATACAGCCGCAGCAGCGTGCGAATCAGCACAAAGGTCAGCGCGATGAACAGCAGAAGGATGAGCGCCGACAGCGCCGCAAAAATCAATGTCTCTTCGCTGGTATCAAGCTGTAGAAATGTCAGCTTGAAGGTGGCCTGCGCGAAAATAACGGTAAAAAGCAGGAAAATGCAGATGGACAGCGCGACCAGTCCGGGAGTGTTGCTGCGTTTCTTCGGCTGCCGATTTGGCGAGGTAGATGGCAACATCGCTTTTGAAGCTGACGAACGGGATGGGCCTACTGGAACTACCAGAGTAGATTCACGTGTGGGAGCGTGGCTACATTATAGCTGCGTTTCGATTTTCCGGGCGCACATAATGCATTCCGCTGAGCCGGCACAAAGATTCCAAATTTTTACCCACTTGTGGGGTTGCAGCTGAGCGCTATGCGGCGCGAACGCCTGCCGGCCCGGGGCGCTGCCGGTTTCTGCTCACCAGCCATATGACCAGCGCGACTACCAGAACCACAGGAATCAAGGGCAAGAAAAACAGCGCCAGAAGGACAAGCGCTCCGGACTGTGTGCTGACGCTTCCGCGGATGACGGCATCCGGGTGACGGAGCAGCCTGCCGCCGACGGTTGCGACATCGCCGGAGATGGTCGCATTTTCGTCCAGATGTATCGCGCCACCAATCGCCGCCACATCGCCGTTCACCGAACCATTCACCGTGATGCTGCCGCCGATAGCGACAACATCGCCGCAGGTGCCGTCCATTTGAATCGAGCAGCCGATGCAAACCAGATCGCCGGCGCTTTCGCCTGCCTCAACCACGATGCTTTGACCAAACTGCACCCGATCGCCATCACGAGCTAGCAGCGACGAGGTTGCGAGCAGCACGAACGACAGAACCGACAAGCAGAGCCAGGAGACACGACGCAGCATAGTTCCGGTTCCTCGCGACAGAATATGGCTAATAGGGTAGTCCGCAAAAACGCAGAATACAAACCTCGCAGGGCTGACCAGGAAGGCTCCGAAGTGGAGGTAGGACTACGCCTTTACCATGTTCAAGCGAAAAGAGAGCGGCGAATTTTTGACTCGCCGCCTTTGGCCAGGAAAATACAAAAACTGGACGGCACTTACTGCTGCGGAGGCCGCATGCCCTGCATCATGCCACTGACATCCATCTTCTGATAACCGGCGGGAATCTCGAACAGACTCGCCGCAGGCTCGCCTTCCTGAATGTTAGTGAGCTCCCAGGTGGAAGTGTCGGACACGCCTTTGATGGGGAAGTGCAGCTTCTGATCGATCCACACGTTGGATACCTTGCCGTTCTTGTCGGTGATCTGCCAGTGGTCGCAGGTGCGGCCGTTGACCTGCTCCACCCCCATGTTCTTGCAGGTGGCGCCGGGTTCATCAGCGCAAGGCTGATTGGGATCGTGGAAGGCCTTGATGTTCGGACCCATGCCTCTCCGGCCCTGCGTCTGATCGGCTTTGAATTCCATGTACATGTGCTGCGCCGGCATCAGGGTATCGGTGGTCTGGCTGGCGAAGTTCGTGATCATGATGGCGCCACCGCCCGGTCCGCCGCTTTGCATGTCCATGCGCATGTGTTCGCTGCTGACGTACATCTTGCCGGTCATATCGTGTCCTGCCTTGGCGCCGGTAGAGCTGAACTGCATGTCGGCGGAGAACGGCTTCAGATCATGGACTTGCGCTGAGACCAGTTGCAACCAGGCTAGGACGGCGAGAACAACCAGGGGGATGGTGCGGAACCGTGATCTCACGAACATCTCCTTGTCGGGTGGATTGGGATAGGGCGAAGCACCGGTCCTCAAGTGTACGACGAAAATCTCCTGCTGGATGCCCGAAACTTGTTTGCGGTAGCCCTCCTGTTTCGGATTGGTTCGGCTGTCCTAAGACGAAACAATGGATGCTAGAGTATTTCCTGGGCTATAGTTTCTACAGACATTCAGCGGCTGAAACAGTAAGCTAACCTTAGCCTGCCCACCGATTCCGCCAAGGAGACACGCCTGATGGGCGCTACTGGCATGTGGTTGCGCAAACTCGATACCGCCTCCACCGGCGATCCGTTAGTGCTGGTGGTGGTTGAAGGTACCGACCGGCGCACCCTGGTGCTCGATCACTTTCCGTTTTCTGTTGGACGCCGGACCGATCGCGATCTGGTGATGGCCGATCCCCGCGTCTCGCGCGAGCACGCGCAGTTCATTCGCGAGGCCGACGGTACCTACATCGTTGACCAGGGCAGCCGCCACGGCACCTTCGTCAACGGAGAACGCATCAATCGCCGCAAACTTGGCCGCAACGATCACATCGAGTTCGGGGTGCAGGGCGCGTCCTACGTGCTGTTCAGCCCCGACCGCTCGCCTTCCAGCGCGGCCCAACAGTTCCTCAGCCAGTTCTCCACCTGGAAGCCGGCCAGCGGCGCTGGTTCCGACCTGGAGATGCTGAACGTTTTCCTCGAAGCCGCGCGCAAACTCAACACCAGCGGCGTGCTCGATGACGTCTTGCAGACACTGTTGGAAGCGGCGCTTCGCCTCACCCATGCCGAGCGCGGATTCGTCTTCCTGCGTCATCTTGACGGCGAGCTTCGGTTGGCCGCCGGACGCGACAAGACCGGCGAGAGTATCACCGACGACAGCACCATCTCGCGCTCGGTGCTGCGCGATGCCGCCAAGAGCGCCTCGGAATTCCTGGTCACCGACACCGATGACACCAGCAAGCTTGCCGGACGCGAGAGCGTGGTCGCGCACAATCTGCACAGCGTGATCTGCATTCCGCTGCGCAAGACGGTCATCCAGGAAAAGCTGAAGGACGATACGAAATCGGGCGACGGCAGCAACGAAGTGCAAGGCGTGCTGTATCTGGACGCGCACTTCCTTTCGGGCAAGCTATCGTCGGTAAGCCACGACATTCTGCGCACCATCGCCAATGGCGCGGCCACCCTGGTGGAAAACGCGTCGCTGGTGCAAGCCGAAGACGCGGCCAAGCGCTACCGGCAGGAGCTGTCGATCGCCGCCGAAATTCAGCAGCGCCTGATGACCGTGACCGTGCCTGATGTTCCCTTCGCCAAGGTGAACGCCGTCAGCTACGCCTGCAAGGATATTGGAGGCGATTTCTTCGACCTGGTTTACACCGAGAAGGGCTTGTCGCTGATCGTGGCCGACGTTTCCGGCAAGGGAGTTTCAGCAGCCGTGGTCGCTTCGATCCTTCAAGGCATGCTGTACTCGCAACTGGCGCGGGACTCTTCGTTGCCGGAGATGATCAGCGCGGTCAACCGCTTCCTCTGCGAAAAGGTTGGAGGACAAAAATACGCCACGCTGGTGGTCGCGCGTCTACTGGGCACAGGAGATCTCGAGCTCATCAACTGCGGGCACGTGCCGCCGCTCCTGGTATCGGGCGACAAGGTTACTAAGCTGGAAGAGGGTAACCTGCCGGTTGGGCTGGTGCCCATGGCAGAGTTCCAGGTCACGCAGCATCACCTGAATCCCGGAGATCGCCTGCTGCTGGTGACCGATGGCGTGACCGAAGCCGAAGACGCGGCTGGCGAATTCTTCGGCACCGAGCGCCTGGAAGAGTGTTGCCACCGGGGACTGGTAGCCATCGAGCAGGCCGTGACGGCCTTCCGAGGCGAGACCGCGCTGACCGATGACTTCACCATCACCGAGATGATTTTCCGCGGGGAGAATTAAATCGGATACCCCCGTCAATCCTACGTAAGTTGCTGATGGCCATAATTTTTGTGCCCCTTTTGTGTAACCTTTCGGGAGCGGAAAGCCTTGGCTCCTTGCTGCATCTGTGTTGTAATAAATCGTCGTCTTGAATGTGACTACTTAATACAAGGTAATGCATTTGCTGCCACTTTTTAATGTCTGGTCGTCGGGTCGAGTCGGGTCAGAATTCGTATCAAATCTCGCGCCGCGCAAGTTTGGCTACGCGATGTTTTTCTTTGCTTTAGCGCTGTTGGTGAGCGTTCCAGCCTTCGCGGTCACGCACGCTGTCACGCACGCCAAGATGCACCACGGCCGTCATGCCGTCCTGAAGTCCAGTTTTACCAATCATTACGGGCACTATCAGGTGGGAATCGGCCGCTGGAGCCCCATGTTCCCGGGCTCGCACGACATGCTGGTCCGCCAGAACGAAGAGTTGGACCGATTGCAATTGCCACGCATCGCCGACGAATACGAACTCATTCGCTATGAGTCGTCGCAGGATTTGGTGCCAGTTGCCGAAACCGATGGCCTGAAGTTTGCCGCCGATCTGCCTGACAATCGCCGCTACTGCCGTCCCTGGACCCGCGACTTCCTCCAGGACTTCAGCCAGGCTTACTACGAGCAGTTTCACTCTTCGATCCAGATCAACTCGATGGTGCGAACGGTGGAACAGCAGCATCGTCTGCGCCGCTGGAACCGCTTTGCGGCTCCGGAATTCGGCGACACCGCTTCCACCCATCTCACGGGCGTAACTTTCGATATGTCGCGCCGCAACCTCAGCTTCGATGAGTACGAGTGGATCCGCAATTATCTTCTCCCGCTACAGGCGCAGGGCATGGTCGATCCTATCGAGGAGCGGCAGCCGGTTCTGCATGTGGTGGTCTTCGAGAAGTATTCCGGCCGCAACGACGTGAAGGATACCTGGTCAGAAGCCAAAGAGCCGACCGAGGCCACCGCTTACGGCAGCTCGACCGCCGGCACGCAGCCGTAGAAAAGCCACTTTTCGCGGCTGGCTCTTAGCTGTCAGCTCTTAGCCGTTAGCTCTTAGCTAAACCTACACAAAGAATTGTCATCCCGAGCGCAGCCGAGGGACCTGCCGTTGCGTCCTCGGAACGAACTATCAAAAGGGGAACGAACCGACTATCGACTAAGCAACCTTCCACGATCCGCTATTCACGATCCACGAACCACCATTCACGATCCACTGCTCTTCAACGCCATCACCATCAGTTTGCGCTCGGTCATGTCTTCGATGGAGTAGCGCAGTCCCTCGCGGCCGATGCCGGAATCCTTCACGCCGCCGTACGGCATCTGGTCCACGCGGAAGCTGGGAACATCGCCCACGATGAGCGCGCCCACATCGAGCTCGTCAAACGCCGTCTGAATCAGCACGGCGTCGCGCGTCATCAGCCCAGCCTGTAGCCCGTACCGTGTGTTGTTGGTCATGCGCAACGCTTCGTCGAAGGTTTCGTAGGGCTCCACCGTGACCACCGGCCCGAAAACTTCCTGGGTATTCACCCGCATGTTCGGATCGGTGCCGGTCAGGACTGTCGGCTCAACCATCGCGCCCTTGCGGCCACCGCCGATCAGGAGCTTGGCGCCCGCCTGCACCGCTTCGTGTACCCACTCCGCCACGCGCTCGGCATCTTTCTCGCGAATCAGGGGAGGAACGTCGGTGCTCTCCTGCGCGGGATCGCCGCACTTCAGCTTGCGCACACCCTCCAGCAGCAGCTCGGTGAACTTCTTGAACGCCGGTTCATGCACGAAGATGCGCTGCACCGAAATGCAAGTTTGCCCCGCATAGGAAAATCCACCCGCTACGCAGCGATGCGCCGCATACGCCAGGTCAGCATCGCTGTGCACGATGACGGCGGCATTACCGCCCAGTTCCAGGGTGACGCGCTTTTTGCCCGCGGCGTTCTTGAGCTTCCAGCCCACGGCTGCACTGCCGGTAAAAGTCAGCAGCTTGATGCGATCGTCGGACACCAGCAGCGCCGCGTCCTCGTTAGACAGCGGCATCACCGCCAGCGCGCCATCGGGCCAGCCCGCCTCGGTCACGATCTCCGCCAGCAGGAACGACGAGATGGGTGTCTGCGGCGCCGGCTTCAGAATGATGGGACATCCGGAGGCAATTGCCGGCGCGACCTTGTGTGCCACCAGGTTCAGCGGAAAATTGAACGGCGTAATTGCGAACACGGGCCCTAGTGGAACCCGCCGCAGCAACCCCCAGCGCCCGGCCGTCCCTTCCAGCATGTCGAGCGGAAGGTACTCGCCGTAGATGCGCGTGCTCTCCTCCGCTGCCACCTCGAAGGTGTTAATGGCGCGCTCGACCTCCAGCTTGGCTATGCGGATGGGCTTGGCCGCTTCCTGGCAGATGGTGCGCGCAAACTCCTCGCGGCGCGCTTTCATGCCGTCGACAATCTTGTGCAGCACCGTAGCCCGCTGCTGTGATGACATCCGGCGCGTGACTTGGAAGGCTTGCGTCGCCGACTCGATGGCGGTCTCCACGTCGTCGCGGCCGGCTTCGCTGATCACGGCCAGCACGCTCTGGTCGTAGGGCGATGACACCACCGCCTCGCGCCCGTGGGCGCTCCAGGTACCATTCATGAAAAATCCGAAGCTGCGGGTGGTAGTGCTGGAGACGTTCTGACTCATTGGGGCCTCTTAAACGCAAGTACTCGCGCGTGGCAAAGAGTATCCAATTGGACGAAAGAGTTCAATGCTGCTTTGTTTTGAAGCTGCCGGATTCTGGAGAGTGGGGCGACTCTTATATTAAGTTTGCTTTGAAAGGGACAGCCCTTTAGGCCGTCCGTACTATTGCAAGATCAATAGGCTTTAGCCCGCCGCGGAAACTCGCGGCTACTAATCGCAGCGGGCGTCCGGATTGTGAGAACGCAGAATAGTCTTACCAGTAAGATTACGCTGGAATCTTACCAATAAGATCATTTTGATTTACGCCCGTGGGTATCTGCGACCGAAAAGTAAAGGTTGCCCCACCTCGCCGCCGCCTCTGGCTGAGGGGGGACCGACGATTGCCTCGTAAGCTGTTGATAACGGGCATGAGTCGACCAAAGAAGGTCGGGGGGTCCGATCCTTCCATCAGCTTTTGGCGGAGGCTGGGACCCGATGCTCTACAATTTCGCTCAGCATGTCTGCTGCCCAGCGCACCATCTTTCATGTCGATATGGACGCCTTCTTCGTCTCCGTAGAAGAGCTGTTCGATCCGTCGTTGAAAGGCAAGCCCGTGGTGGTGGGCGGCAAGGCGAACGAGCGCGGCGTGGTATCGGCTGCGTCCTACGCGGCGCGCAAGTTCGGCGTGCATTCGGCAATGCCGCTGCGCATCGCAGCGAAACTGTGTCCGCAGGCGATTTTCGTGGAAGGGCACCCCACGCGCTATCGCGACTATTCCGCCAAAGTGTACGAAGTGCTGGGCCGCTTCTCGCCCAAGCTGGAGATGGTTTCCATCGACGAGGCCTACGTTGACATGACGGGTACCGAGCGACTGCATGGTCCGCCGCTGCGCGCCGCGCACGCGTTGCACAGCGCTATGAAGGCCGAAACGCAATTGAACTGCTCCATCGGCATCGGGACGTCGCGGCTGATCGCCAAAGTCTGCTCCGACCAGGCCAAGCCCAACGGCGTGCTCTGGATCGTGCCCGGCGGCGAAGTGAAGTTTCTCGCTCCGCTTGATGTGCGCAAGATCCCCGGCGTCGGCAAGGTGATGGAGAAGCGATTACAGGAGCAGGGCATCACCAAGGTCGGCGATCTGGCGGCGCGCGATGAGCGCTGGCTGGAGCAGAATTTTGGCGCGCTGGGCATGGCGCTGTCCGGCAAGTCGCGCGGGCTTGATGCCGGGGGCTGGTTCGACGCGGACATTGGAGCCGACGAGGGGCCGCGCTCCATCAGCCACGAGCACACATTTTCCCAGGACACCAGCGATGCGCAGCGGCTGGAATCAACGCTGGCGCGGCTAACGGAGATGGTGTGCCGGCGCTTGCGCGAGCAGAAGCTGCATGCCCGCACGTTGCAACTCAAGCTGCGCGACTCCAGCTTTCACACCATAACCCGCGCACATACGCTCATCCAGCCGACGGCAGTCGATACCGAAGTGCTTACCGTGATTCGGGAACTGTTTCGCAGTAACTGGAAGGGCGATGCCATCCGCCTGCTGGGCGTGCACGTTTCGCACTTCGAGGAGGAGAGCGAGCAGATCACGCTTACCGGGCCGCGCGCCCACGAAAAGTGGACGCAAGCGCTCTCGGCCGCCGATCGCCTGCGCGAAAAATATGGCGAGAACGCGGTATCGCTGGCGACAGGTTTGAAGTCCCGCTTCCGCGAACGCACCCACGAGAATCCTGCCAGCCTGCCCGGCAAAAAGAAGCCGGAATAGGCGTTTTGAAGGGACGCAGCTTTAGCTGCGTCGTGACAAGCCGTTTATATTGTTGTCCCGAGGAGGCCTTCAGGCCGACGAGGGATCCGCTTTTTGATTTTTCCAACCAGCCCGTAAGACTTTGGCTTCGCCTGGCTCAACCGTCCAAGGCGGTCAACCATCACAGACACGTGTGATGCCCTCGCCTAACCTTAGGCTGAGGGAGTAATCCGTATGTGCCTCGCTGTTCCGGGCAAGATCCTCAGCATCGCCGGAGAAGATTTCACGCGAAGCGCTCGCGTCAGCTTCGGGGGCATTGTGAAAGAGGTCTGCCTGGCGTATGTGCCGGAGGCGAACCTGGGCGACTACGTGATCGTGCACGTCGGCTTCGCCATCAGCCTGCTGGATGAAGATGAGGCGCTGCGCACCTTCGAAATTCTCAAACGCATGGACGAACTTGCGGAGCTCGATCCTCAACAAGCCCAGAGCTGGAACTTATCGCGAGCCCGGCAAAAGCCCTCAGGACAGGCGTGAAGTACGTCGAGGAATATCGTGATGCGGACGCGGCGCTGCAATACGCTGCCGGCATCCATCGCGTCGTTACCCGCCCCTGGACGATCATGGAAGTTTGCGGCGGCCAGACGCACTCCATCGTGAAATATGGGATCGACGAACTCTTGCCCAAAGAAATCACGCTGGCGCATGGGCCGGGATGTCCGGTATGCGTCACGCCGGTGGAGTTAATCGACAAGGCGCTACAGATCGCCGCACAACCCGGCGTCATTTTCTGTTCGTTCGGCGACATGCTGCGCGTGCCCGGCTCCATCCCCGCAAACCCAAAGGCGGGAACTGCGAACGCGGGAGTTTCAGGCGATCTTTTCGGGGTGAAAGCGCGCGGCGGCGATGTTCGCATCGTGTACTCGCCGATGGATGCGGTGCAGCTGGCGAAGAAGAATCCCGACAAGCAGGTTGTTTTCTTTGCCGTTGGATTTGAAACCACGGCGCCGGCGAATGCGATGTCGGTGTATCACGCCAGCCAGCACGGCATCACCAATTATTCGGTGCTGGTTTCGCATGTGCTGGTGCCGCCCGCGATGGAGGCCATCCTGGGCTCGCCGACCAACTGCGTGCAGGGTTTCCTCGCCGCCGGCCACGTTTGCAGCGTGATGGGCTACACGGAATATTTACCGATTGCGGCGAAGTATCGCGTGCCCATCGTGGTCACCGGCTTCGAGCCGCTTGATCTTCTACAGGGAATTTACATGTGCGTGCAGCAACTGGAGCAAGGACGCTTCGAGGTGGAGAACCAGTACGCGCGCGCCGTGCGCCGCGAAGGCAACATGGCGGCGCAGCAACTTGTGACCAAGGTTTTTCGTGTGGTCGATCGCAAGTGGCGTGGCATTGGCGGAATCGCGCAGAGCGGTCTCGGCCTGGCTCCTGAGTATGCGGAGTTCGATGCGGAAACGCGCTTTGGCGTGTCCGAGTACACCACGCAGGAAGATCCCACCTGCATCAGCGGCTTGATCATGCAGGGGGCGAAAAAGCCGGAAGAATGCTCCGCCTACGGCAATCGCTGCACGCCAGACCATCCTGTGGGCGCGCCGATGGTGTCGTCGGAGGGAGCCTGTGCTGCCTACTACCGCTATCGTCGGCTGCGCACCGCGGATTCTCGGGGCGAAGAAAATCAGCGACCGAACGCGTCCGAAGTGCCGACTCATCTCGTATCCGGAGGTAGCAGTCGTGGCTGAGGTGAAAGAGTTTCGGCTGCAATGTCCCACAGCGTGGCAGGACACAGATCACGTCCAACTGGCGCACGGCGGTGGCGGAAGGCGCATGCACGAGTTGCTGGAAGGGCTGCTGCTGCCCAGCCTGGGTAACGACATCCTGCGCGAGCGCCACGACGGCGCAACGCTTGAGATTGCCGGCGCCCGCCTGGCCTTCACCACTGACTCCTACGTTGTCAGACCACTGTTTTTTCCTGGCGGTGACATTGGCAGCCTGGCCGTGTACGGTACGGTGAACGATCTGGCCATGTGCGGCGCGCGCCCGCTCTATCTCAGTTCCGCACTCATCCTGGAAGAAGGGCTTGCGATGGAGACGCTGCGCCGTGTAGTTGAATCCATGCGATCGTGCGCGGCTGCCGCCCGAGTGCAATTTGTCACCGGCGATACCAAGGTCGTGGACAAAGGCAAGGGCGACGGGATCTTCGTGAACACCGCTGGAATCGGTATCGTCGAGCATGCGGTTTCGATTTCGCCGAAAAACGTGCGGCCCGGCGACGCGATCTTGCTCAGCGGCGACATTGGGCGGCACGGCATCGCCATCATGGCGACTCGCGAAGGGCTGTCGTTCGAAAGCGCGATCGAATCCGACTGTGCCCCATTGTGGGAGCCGGTCGCGGCGCTGCTGGCTGCCGGAATCGAAATTCATTGCTTGCGCGACCTCACCCGCGGCGGCTTGAGCAGCGGCCTAATCGAGATTGCCGAAGGCAGCGGCACCCGCGGCGTGATCGAAGAAGCGCGCCTGAGCGTTCGCGAAGAAGTTGCCGGAGCGTGTGAGATCCTCGGCCTCGACCCACTCTATCTGGCCAACGAAGGCCGCTTCGTGGCGTTTGTGCCTGACCACGAGGCCGAACGCGCCCTGGCCATACTGCGCAGCGTTGCCGTAAGCAGGGAAGCGGTGCGCATCGGACAGGTAATCGCTGGGCCGGCGGGAATGGTGACCATGAAGACGCGGCTGGGAACCGAGCGCGTCATCGACATGCTGAGCGGCGAGCAGTTGCCGCGTATTTGCTGAGTCAATGCGCTATCACCCTGTAGCGTGAGGCGCGGCACATCAAGATTTGCGGCGCAGGAATATGGCTGGAAGAGCGCGCTCACTTCACCAACCTTCGGAGACCTACTTGGCCGGGATACTGGTAATCGGTTATGGAAATTCGCTGCGCGGAGACGATGCTGTCGGCTGCCGCGCTGCGCAGCAGTTGGCACAATCCTTTCACGACGATACTGAGGTTGAAGTCATCGCTTCGCCGCAACTCACGCCGGAGATGGCGGACGACGTCTCGCGCAGCGGGTTTGTGCTTTTTGTGGATGCCTCCCAAGGACAAGCGGCAGGAACCATTCGTCGCGGCCGGGTAGCGCCCGAGGCTCTCCCCGGCGGATTTACGCACAGCTTGACGCCATCGGCGCTGCTAGCGGCGGCCGAGCAGCTCTATGGCGACGCGCCCGAGGCGGTCGTGCTTACCCTGGCAGGCTGGTCCTTCGAGCTCGGAAGCCAACTTTCTCCCGGCGCCAGCCGCAGCCTGCCGAAGCTGATTCAGCAGGCGCGCGAGGTGATCGAGCGGCATCGGAAAGGCGCGTTCCCTTCGCAGACCTCCGCTGCATTCTGTAAGCGGCCGCCGAACTAGGCGGCGTTGGCCAAATCCGACGGACCTGCTTCTTTGCGCAGCACACTATCCACCCGATGCAGCAGTGCGTCGAGATCAGGACCGACGGTGTAGTCGCGCCCGGCCTCGCCGCTGGTGCGGACCAGCAGCTGCTGCTGGGGGCATTGTTTGCGAAGATCATCGCCAAACTGCACGGCGCGCTGCTGGTCTTCGCCGGCATTCACGATGATCAGGTCATATCCGCCGCGCATGCAGCGGCTGCGGGCCTCTTCCATCCGCAATGTAGGAAACACTCCGTAGCCCCGGCTCTTGAGTGCGTTAATGCGCTCCTTACGGTCAGAGGCGCTGTCGATGATAAGAATTTTGCGTGGTGCATTCATCCTGTAACCCTTTGTCTGCCCGGAATTTCAGTACCACTAGCAGAGAGGCTGGCAAAGGAGAGCGGGTTGCCTCGGCAACTTGGCTCCGCAAGGTACTCGGGATCAAGAGGATCAACGGGCCTTAGACGGCGAAGGGAACGGAATCTATTCTCGTTGAGCGACGAACTCCGTGGTCGTGGGACACACCAAGAAAAATCCCAAAGAATGAAACCGAGGTTTCCTCAGTGCCTCAAGCCGAATTGACCCCGGCGCCATCTACGGAGGGCAAACCTAAAAGAGACAGTGTCGCCGCCGAGTGTCGCCGCTCCGCGGCTGTCCATTTGTCCGCCTGGTCCGCGGGCTTACGCCCGCGGCTAAAACAAATGTCGCCGCCACGCGGCTAACGGTCGTCTTCTTCAAGTAGCAACCCGAGCAGATTCCCTAGCATAGGACATGACGTGCGCCTCGTCGTCGCATGCAACAACTTCTCTTTAACGAGACGGCCTCCAAACAAAAAAGGCACATCGTTTAAGATGTGCCCTCTTTGGCGTGCTTCGCTGCTGTTATGCCCCTACTAATTTCTCCAGAACTGATTTGTTGCGGATAGTGAGAGTAGAACCCTTGAGGACCGCGACCTGGCGTTTGCGGAAGTCGGCCAGCACCCGCGTCACAGTCTCGCGTGACGTTCCAATGATTTGTGCGATCTCTTCGTGCGTCAACGCAAGTTTTACTTTAGGCTCCGGCTGCTCGTGACTGGTCGCAGTCCACTCGAGAAGGAGTCGCGCCAGGCGCTCGGGAGCGGAATGCGAAAGGCCCAGGCTGCGAATCTGCTGATAAGCACTCTGGCAATCTTTGCTGAGATGTTGGGCGGCTTTCAAGCAAGCGTCGCCATGCTTTTGAAGGAAGTTAAGAAAATCCTCGCGCTTCACAAAGTTCAACTGGCAAGGCTGTCCGGTCTCAGCGGTGATCTCGTAGGGAGTACTGGAGACGGTCGCGTGCATACCCAGGACTTCGCCCGGCTGCGCAATTTTGAGGATGAGGGTTTTACCTTCGGCGGAGGTGGTGGACAGTTTTACCCGGCCCTTGCACAACATGTAAATGCCGCGCGGCGATTGCCCTTCGACAAACAGGACAGCTCCGGCGGGATAGGAGGCGGTGTATTTTATTTTATCGAATGCTTCGAGTGCGGTCTTGGGGAGCGAACAGAAGAAGCTATCGCTCCGCAGCTTACAAATTACACAATTTTCAACTAGCTCAAAGCCGTAAGGTGATCCCACGTGCCCTCCGACATTACTGTTCATGCTATCACCTAAGACCTTAAATACATCCCCCAATAGTAGGATTCGCGATTGGTGTTATCTCTTGGAAAATCAGCCGCTTGGTGCCGACGGCAGCGACGTAGGTGGGGCCTGCGAGCGAACCGGGACAAAGGCCGCCAGCAACCCGGATAAAACCCAATCCCGCGTGATATCTGTCACATGCAGACGTATCCAAGGTCACAGACCCCGGCCCATGCCGAGACGGACAATCCCGCCCACAACGGCTCAAAAGGCGGGAAGCGAAAGTGTCACGACTTTTAGCTTGGCGGCCCCGGTTATTGGAGTAAAATCCATGGCCGGGTGGCTGGAATGCTCAATTTCAGTCGGCATCATGCTCCGCTGAGGAAGAAGCGTGGCCACTCTCCTCTACCCCACGTCGCTTCCCGCCGACGGTTTTTGTTCAGCCCGGTCCCGCCCAAGACCAGGTGAGTTTAGTTCGCAACTCGCAGGTGAGTGGGAGGTCAATGCGGTGATGTTCACTGGGTTCGGGCGGCCAACGTTTGCAGACCCTCGCACGCCCCACGCCTCACCGTTCCAGAGGTCTAATTTCTCAGTTCAACTTTAAGCGCGCCGTCGTTAGTTCGGCGCTCTGTCTCGAAGGGAGAACCGCATGGTGACAACAGCGACCCGAAAGAGCGAGTCGGTTGAGATCGGCAGTCCCGGTTTGAATCGTTGGTGGCGGGTATTCGGCGGGCTCATGATGAATATCGCTCTGGGCACGCTGTACGCCTGGAGCGTGTTCGTGGCGCCCCTGGAAAAAGAATTTCACTGGAAGCGTGCCGATACCTCGACCGTATTCACCATCGCGGTAGTGGTGTTCGCCTTGACGTTTATCGTTGCCGGGCGTTTGCAGGACAAGTTCGGACCTTTCTGGATTTCCCTTACCGGTGCTGTCCTGGTGAGCATAGGTTTCTTCCTTTGTGCGTACACCAGCAGCCTCAACTACCTGTTCATCTGTTTCGGAGTGATTGGAGGCCTGGGGAACGGATTCGGATATGCCACCCCGATTCCAGTTATGTCCAAGTGGTTCCCCGACAAGCGCGGCCTGGCGGTAGGTCTGGCCGTCGGAGGCTACGGCGGCGGTTCGGCTATCTTTGGCCCGCTTGTCAGCCAGTTACCTGATCCCGCATTTCGGCTGGCGCGTCACCTTTCAGGTGTTAGGCGTGATCTTCCTGGTGATGACGGTCATCGGTGCGTTCCTGCTGAAGAACCCTCCAGCCGGATACAAGCCTGCGGGCTGGACCCCAGCTACGACTTCCAAGGCAGTAGCTACCACCTACGACTTCTCTCCGACGGAAATGCTGCGCACGCCGACGTTCTATTTCATGTGGGTGGCTTACGCGTTTGGCTGCGCTGCCGGTCTTATGGTCATCAGCCAACTGGTGCCGTTTGCCAAGAGTGTGGGTATACCGAGTACCACGCTGGCTTCCCTCGGCCTGGTCGTAGGTGCTACGGGAAATGCGATGGGCCGTATCCTGTCAGGCTGGATGTCGGATCACCTGGGCCGCATCAACGTG
Organism: uncultured Acidobacteriaceae bacterium; assembly: GCA_963769235.1. Classification (GTDB taxonomy): domain Bacteria; phylum Acidobacteriota; class Terriglobia; order Terriglobales; family Acidobacteriaceae; genus Bog-257. The sequence goes on from CAVYKW010000007.1 coordinate 64,412, forward strand.
CTGCGATTGATGATCGGCATCTCCATGGTGGCCATGCCCATTCTTTACGCAGTGGGAGGCAACGTGGTGTTGCTGTTCGCCATGTTGTTTGTCGTCTACTGGTGCTATGGCACACAGTTGTCGGTCAACGCGGCAACCGCGGCCGACTTTTGGGGTACCAAGAATGTCGGCATTAACTATGGACTTCTGTTCACCGCGTGGGGTGTGGCTGGCCTGCTTGGCGGACGCATCGGCGGCAAATTGTTCGACAAATATCACAACTACCAGATGGCTTTTTATACGGCTGCGGTTATGGCCGCGATTGCGCTGCTCGCCGAGTTCATGGCGAAGCGTCCGAAACATGCTTAGGAATTAATTTTCGGATCGTTACAGCGGCTAACAAATGGGGCCGACGCCCAGCGGCTCCTTCCTATCTGATCTCGCAGGTTGGCAAGGAGTGTCTTCATCATGGCTACGGGAACCAAGTTAGAGGAAATACCGCAGACCACCACGCCCATGGTGGACGAATATCCTGCTCCGGCAATTGTGAAGGAGCAGGCGCTGATAAAAGACTGGGCAGCCGAGCGGCAACGGTTTCAAGCTGATCCTGACGCATTCTGGGCTGAGATTGCCAAGCAGTTCGTGTGGACGAAGCCATGGAATAAAGTATTCGAGTGGGACGGCATTCATCACAAGTGGTTCACGGGCGCGCGCACGAACATCACGGTCAACGCACTCGACCGGCACGCGAAATCGGAAAATGCCAACCGGGCCGCATTCATCTGGCTCGGCGAGGACGGCGCCGAGCGCGTCGTCACTTATCGCCAGCTGTATCGCGATGTGTGCCGCTTCGCTAATGGGCTGAAGTCGCTGGGCCTGAAGAAGGGCGACCGAGTCGTTATCTACATGCCGCTGACGCTTGAAGGCGCGATTGCCATGCTGGCCTGCGCGCGTATCGGCGCGATCCACTCCGTGGTATACGCCGGACTGGGGCATTCGTCGCTGCGTGATCGCGTGGAAGATGCGCAGGCGAAAGTCGTCATCGCCGGAGACGCCGGCTTCCGGCGCGGCAAGCCGGTGGCGCTGAAGTGTATTGTGGACGAAGCGCTCGACGGACTGGAGACGGTGGAGAAGGTTGTGGTCTTCACTCGCGATCCCACCGCGTTTGCCCCGGCCAGCGCGCGCGAAGTTGATTTCCGTTCACTCATGAACTTTCCGGCTGAGTGTCCGGCCGAGGACATGGACGCCGAAGACCCGCTCTTCATCCTGTATACCTCGGGCACGACCGGCAAGCCGAAGGGCGTAGTGCACGTGCATGGCGGCTTCATGGTCGGTACCGTTTATCACCTGGCATCATTTTTCGATGTAGGCCCGCGCGACCTGTTCTGGTGCACCTCTGACATCGGTTGGGTCGTCGGTCACTCGTACATCGTGTACGCTCCGCTGTGTGCCGGCGTCACTACGCTGTTCAGAGAAGGCGCGATCGATTATCCCGATCCGTCAATCGCGTGGCAGATCGTGGAGAAGTACGGCGTCACCAAGATGTTCACCGCTCCCACCGCGCTGCGAATGTTCATGCGTTACGGCGAGGCACTGCCGCAGAAGTATGACCTGGGAACGCTGCGAGTGATTGCGTGTGCCGGCGAACCCTTGAATCCAGAGGCCTGGCGCTGGGCGCAGACCTATCTGGCGGGCGATGGCAAATGGGGTTATGTGGTCGACAACTGGTGGCAGACGGAGCTCGGTGGCCCGGCCCTGGGTACACCCGTCACCATGCCGATGCGTCCCGGCAAAGCCGGCTTGGCGCTTCCCGGTTGCGAGGCCGATGTGGTCGACATCGATGGCAAGCCAGTGCCTCCAGGCGTCAGCGGGCGGCTGATTCTCAAGCGGCCTTTTCCGCACTTCATGCGAACCATCTGGAACAATCCCGCGCGCTTCGAGAAAGACTGGCTGGAGCTTAGGGGCTGCTACATCACCGGCGACCTGGCTACGAAAGATGCGGATGGATATATCCAGGTCATCGGACGCGCCGACGACGTGTTGAACGTCGCCGGACATCGCATCGGAACGGCTGAGGTCGAGAGCGCGTTGGTGTCGCATCCGGCAGTCGCCGAGGCTGCTGCCATCGGTATTCCTGATCCGCTGAAGGGAGAAGCGATTGTGGCGTTTGCCCAGTTGCGCGCCGGGCATACCGCGTCTGACGCACTGACGGCCAGCTTGATCGAGCACGTCAGGAGAGAGTTAGGTCCGATTGCGACACCCTCGGCCATCAAGTTCGTTAGCGCTTTGCCCAAGACGCGCTCGGGAAAAATCATGCGCCGCTTGTTGAAGGCGCAGGAAACCGGGGCGGAGATTGGCGATCTCTCAACCTTGGAGCAGTAAAGGTTTCGCCGGGCCATCCTGACAGCGGTCCGGAACGGGGTCAGGTTTTGCTCGGCAAAACTCTGGCCCCGCACTAGAATGCGGTACACCGGCGCCACCAGCCGGCACTCTGGATTTGCACAGCAATCATCAGCTTTGATCGGAGGCGTTTCTCTATGTCCACAGCCCCACAGGCAGCAGGCCCAAATATCGACTCCATCCTCACCGAAACGCGCAGCTTTGCGCCGCCGGAGGAGTTCAGCAAAAACGCTCACATCCGCAGTAAAGAAGAGTACGACAAGATTTGTGCCAAGGCCGCAGCCGATCCCGAGGCGTTCTGGGCCGACATTGCGCGCCAGTTGCATTGGTTCAAGCCGTGGGACAAGGTGCTGGAGTGGGAAGTTCCCTGGGCGAAGTGGTTTATCGGTGGCAAGCTGAATCTCTCCTACAACTGCCTGGACCGGCACGTGGAGACCTGGCGCAAGAACAAGGCCGCCATCATCTGGGAAAGCGAGCCCGGCGAAGTTCGCACCTACACTTATCAGCAGTTGCTGAGCGAAGTTTGCAAGTGTGCGAATGTCCTGAAGTCGCTGGGCATCAAGTCGGGCGATCGCGTGGCCATCTACATGGGCATGTGTCCGGAACTTGCGATTGCCATGCTGGCGTGCGCGCGCATCGGTGCGGTGCACTCCGTCATCTTCGGCGGCTTCTCGGCGAACGCGCTGGTCGATCGCATCACCGATCAGGAAGCAGTAGCGGTCATTACGCAGGATGGCTCGTACCGGCGTGGCGCTGAAGTGAAGCTGAAGCCCGCGGTGGACGAAGCACTCGATCGTTGCCCGAGCGTGAAGAAGGTGCTGGTGTACAAGCGCACCGGCACGGAAGTTGGCTGGAAGGAAGGCCGCGATCACTGGTGGCATGAGGAGATGGCCAAGGTGAGCGACAATTGCCCGGCCGAGCAGCTCGATTCCGAGCATCCGCTCTACATCCTGTACACCTCTGGCACGACGGGCAAGCCTAAAGGCATCGTGCACACCACCGGCGGCTATTCCGTCGGCACATATTTGACGACCAAGTGGGTTTTCGATCTGAAGGAAGAAGACACCTTCTGGTGCACGGCCGATATTGGATGGGTGACCGGGCACAGCTACATTGTTTACGGCCCGCTACAGAACGGCGCTACCGTCGTGATGTATGAAGGCGCGCCGAACTATCCAGCCTTCGACCGCTTCTGGGCCATTGTGGAGAAGCACAAGGTCAACACGCTCTACACCGCGCCCACGGCGATCCGCACTTTCATCAAGTGGGGCGACGAGTGGCCGAAGAAGCACGACCTCAGCAGTCTGCGTTTGCTGGGCACGGTGGGCGAGCCCATCAATCCCGAAGCCTGGATGTGGTATCGCGAAGTGATCGGCGGCAATCGCTGCCCAATCGTTGATACCTGGTGGCAGACCGAGACGGGCTGCATCATGATTGCTCCGATACCGGGAGCGGTGGCGACCAAGCCTGGTTCGGCGACCCGTCCGCTACCGGGAATTATCGCGGAGGTTGTGACCCGAGCCGGTGAACGCGTGCCGCTTGGCTCCGGCGGATACCTGGTCATTAAGAAGCCGTGGCCGGCGATGTTGCGCACAGTCTATGGCGATCCTGAGCGCTATGTTCGCCAGTACTGGTCCGACATTCCGGGTATGTACTTCACTGGCGACGGCGCACGTGAAGATAAGGATGGCTATTTCTGGATCATGGGCCGCGTAGACGATGTGCTGAACGTGTCCGGTCATCGCCTGAGCACCATGGAGATCGAGTCGGCCCTGGTGGCGCACCCGAAGGTCGCAGAGGCGGCCGTGGTTGGACGTCCTGACGAAATGAAGGGGCAAGCCGTCGCGGCGTTCGTCACTCTCGAGATGGGGCATCAGCCTTCTCCTGAGCTGAAGGAAGAGCTGCGGCTGTGGGTGGCGAAAGAAATCGGCGCAATGGCAAAGCCCGACGACATTCGTTTCACCGACCAGTTGCCCAAGACGCGCTCCGGCAAAATCATGCGGCGCCTGCTGCGTGAGTTGGCCTCTAGCGGCGAGGTGAAGGGTGATGTCACGACGCTGGAGGATATGGCCGTGATTGCGAAATTGCAGGAGGAAGAGTAGGCGCAAGTCGGTACTTCGTCAGCAGCGCCCTGAGAGGCCGGCAGAGGATTGTCGGCCTTTCGGCTTTTGCGCAAGGGGTTTCGTTGTCGGTTGACTCGGATTTGCTCCTGCCCCTGTGCTCGTGCGACAGTGGGCCGTGCCCCGGTTCACCTTCTTCATCGGCAAAGGCGGAGTAGGGAAGACCACCATTTCGTCCGCCTACGCGTTACACCGGGCCAAGAGATTTCCGCGCAATCGGATACTGCTTCTCTCTACCGATCCGGCACATTCGCTCGCCGACGTTCTGCAAGTCAGACTGTCGAATGTCCCGAAATCGCTACCCAACGTTGGAAATACCATCGCTAGGCAAATTGATGCAGATAAACAGATAGCGGCATTCCTTAAAGCAGAACGTGAAGATATTCTGGGCCTGCTGAATAAGGGCAGCCTGTTCACTCGCGACGAACTTGAGCCGCTATTGGATACAAGTTTGCCGGGCATGGCCGAGGTCGCGGCGCTGCTCGCCATTCACGATCTGCTGGACAGCCACTACGACGAGGTCGTGGTCGATACCGCCCCGATGGGTCACGCCATCCGACTGTTCCAGATGCCGGAGCACTTCGCGCGCTTTCTCGAAGTGCTGGAGACGGCGGCTTCGCGTGACGTTGTGCTGGCGCAACATTTCGGGGGACATGTTCGGCGCGAACCGGCGCTGGATCGCTGGGCTCAGATGGTGGCTCGCGTGGAGCGAGCGCTATCGGCAACGGAGTCGAAGCTGGTGTGGGTGACGACGGCGGAGCCGTTTTCGCTAAACGAAATGTTGCGGTCGGCTTCAGCCTTCGAAAGCGGCGGCTCACAACTCCGCGTCGGCGAGATTGTTCTCAACCGAGTCGTCGAAGACAAGACTACCTGCCCTCGATGCAAGACACGCGCTCGCCAGAGTCGTGAGGCAGGCAAATTTCTGCGCGCAAATTTTCCCGGAGCGAAGGTGTTTCGCGCGGAGGATCCCGGCTGTCCTATCCTCGGTGTCGCGCGGCTGCGCGCCTTCGGGGCACACATCTTCGAAGGCCGAAAGCTGCCGCGCTCGGTAATAACCCAGCCTAAAACCAAGCTGAAGAATAGTGCCGGCTTCGAACTCGAGACGGCAGCATGGCCTGTTCTTGTGACGCCGCTCACGCTCACCCTGGGCAAAGGTGGAGTGGGGAAGACCACGATCTCGGCGGCCTTGGCCTATCGTCAGCGTAAGGCGGTGAAGAGCGAGAGCGTAACCGTGTGCTCGATCGACCCGGCTCCGTCGCTCGACGATATCTTCGGCGCCGATGTCGGCGACGAACCGCGTCCGGTGCTGAAAGATCGAAAGCTGTTGGCGGCGGAGTTCGATGCGATGGCGCAGTTCCGCGAGTGGGCCGCTCAACTGCGTTCTCGGTTGAACCAGGCGATGACGGGCGAGGAGCGCGGCATTCATCTCGATCTCAGCCTCGACCGCAAATTTCTGTTGGCGTTGCTCGACGTGGTGCCGCCGGGAGTTGACGAGATTTTCGCCATCTTCCGCATTCTCGATTTGCTGGGCACCGGCAGTCGCGTCGTGATCGACATGGCGCCTACCGGTCACGCGCTGGAGGTGTTGCGCACGCCGGACCGGCTGCTGGCGTGGGCGCGCGTCTTGTTGAAAACCCTGGCAGCACACCGTACACTACCCATCGCTCGTGATGCAGCGGTTGAGATTGCGACCTTGTCGCAGAACGTGCGCCTATTGGCGTCGATCCTGCGCGACGACAGGCGATGTCAGCTTCTGGTGGTCACGCTGCCCGAGCCATTGCCCGATTACGAGACGAGGCGTTTGCTGCACGCGCTCGGCGAACTGGGGGCGCCCCTCGGCGGCGTCTTCGTCAATCGGGTTATCCTCGAAGCAGGCTGGTGTCCGCGATGTGAGCTGGCGGCACAGTGGCAAGCCGCGTCGTTGGCCGATATGCGGCGGCAGATGCGCGGCCACGCGATTTACGTTGCAGGCGAATCCGACAGCCCGATTGCAGGAGCGCAGGGGCTACAGCAGTTCACTCAAAATTTATGGCGACTAGTGTGAAGACGGCGAGCGGCAAGAAGAAGACAGCGCAGGCTGGGACCCGCGCGATCTATCTGTACGCCATTTCGCAGCTGCCGAATCGCATTGTGCCGCCGACAGCCGCCGAGGGAATCGATGGCTTTGCGTCGGTCGAAGCGGTGCGCTGCGAAGGTTACCTGTGCTGGATCAGCCGTGTGTCCAAGGATGAGTTTGCCGATCGCCTCACGGAAAATATGCAGAACCTGGAATGGCTGGCGTCGGCGGGATTGCGGCACCAGCGCGTCGTGGCTGAAATCTCGCAGAATCTGGATTCGCTGCCGGCGCGTTTTGGCACGTTGTTTCTGACGGAAGAGTCGCTGGCGAAGCATGTCAGCGGGCGCAAGCGCGCGTTGCGGGAGGCGTTCGAGCGCGTCGCGGATGCCGACGAGTGGGGCATCAAAGTTTTCGCGACGGCCAAGCCGAAGCAGGCCGCTGCGGTATTGGCGGCGTCCAGCGGGTCGGACTACCTGAAGCGCAAGGCCGAGCAGTTGCAGCCGAAGGCCGGCCGTCTCCTCGATGACGATGTGGAGGAGTTCATCGCTAAACTGGGCGAACTGGCGGTTGCGGCAAGTCCGGGGGGAAAAGCCAGCGCGGGACAGCCCGGGCTGCTCTGGCACGGCTCGTTCCTGATTCGCAGGAAGGACCGCAAGAAGCTGGAGTCTGAGCTGAAGAAATACGCCGCGAAATGGCAAAACGCCCGCCGCATTGACTGGAGCGGTCCCTGGCCTCCCTACTCGTTTGTGGGGGACCATGCCGACTGAAACGAGTTCGGTTTCGACGTTGTCGATCGCGGGCGAAAACGATATCTCGCTGCTGGAGATCCTCGACCACGTTTTAAACTCGGGAGTGGTAATTCACGGCAGCCTGGTCATCTCGCTGGCCGGAGTGGATCTGGTTTATGTCGGGCTGAATGTGATTCTGACCTCGGTGGAAACGGCGCTGCGAAACATGAAGGGCTCAGCCGACTCCCATACTCAGCCGCTGGACCGCGTGTCGTGAGCCGCTAGATGCCCTCTCTCCTTTATTGTGTCGCCCATCCTAACCCAGTGGTTCATGTCGCCTCCGGAGTGCTCGACGCCGCGGTGCAATCGCGCGAGATGCTGGGAGTCCGCGTGTATTGGAGCGACATCGAAGACCCAGGAGCCACGCTGGGTGAAGCTGAGTCGCTGAAAAAAGCAGCGCTGCAATTTCATCAGGTGCTGCGCGAAATTCTGGCGGTGACCACGCCGGTTCCGTTCCGCTTCCCGACGTTGCTGGAAAATTCTGAGGTCATGGAGCAGCATCTGGCTCCGGAGCAGGAGCTTTACCGCGCCGCGCTGGAGAGAGTTGATGGCTCGGTGCAATACGAAATCGTCGGGACGTGGGAGGCCGAAGCGCAATCCGATCTCGCCACGCCGGTCAGTGGCCGTGAATATCTGAAGCGCCGGCAGGAAGCCACGGGCCGGATTCAGGTGGTCGAGGAAAAGCTGAAGAGTGTTACCGCCGATTCCGTGCGCGAGTGGCGATCGCGGCAGGAACGCAAAACGCATCGCTGGTTCGCCCTCGTGCCGCGAGCGAGCAGGGAAAAGTTTCTCGCGTCGTTACGCACAGCCGGCGGCTCGGTAGGGATTCGGCTGCGTCTGAGCGGTCCCTGGCCGCCCAGCGAGTTTGTCGCTCCTCGAGGCGAACATGGATAGTCCTAAGAAGCTCACGCCCCGGGAGGTGGAAGATGCGGTCTCTGAGCTACGCCGTCAGCTCCAAAATGTGACCGAACAGTCGTTGGAGCGGATTGACTGTTCCGAGGAGACCATCGAACAGGGCCTGGCAAAACTGGTGCTCGGACTGATTGACTTGTTGCGCCAATTGCTGGAACGGCAGGCCATCCGGCGGATGGAAGGTGGCAGCCTTAGCGATCAGCAGGTGGAAGAAATGGGGTTAGCTTTGATGAAGCTGGAGGCGAAGATTCATGAACTGGCGGGGCAGTTCGGGCTGAAGCCGGAAGACCTGAATCTGGATTTGGGGCCGCTGGGCAAACTCACCGAATAAGGATTACGCGCGATTTCGGGGCTGAAGCCCGGATCGGTAATCGCAGAGTTGAACGGAGTCTCGTTAGACAAACTCTGTATCAGGAAATTTATGCCGCCGGCTGACGCCGGCTCGGGTCGGTAAATGCAAGGCTTGGACGCTGGCCTCAAGGCCAGCTCTACCCTAACAACCTTTGGCCCCGTGAACCCAAAATAATTCGAGAATCAGCTCGGTGCGGGCAACCTTTTCTGCATCTAACCCAACCAGAGTACCAGGTCACTGATTGTTGCTTGCCGCCACTTCGCTGAAGCTGTCGTTCAAAATTGACACTCGGTTCCATGTCCGCTAGGATACGCCCTTGTGTCGAAGCGTGGATGGGGGCCGAGTACCCGCTGTACGACGAGTCTATGCGTACGGTGACGTAGCCGGAAAGCTTCGACAGTGCCGCATTCTCTTAATTCTGAAGACCACACATGGAACGTGTACCGACCGTATCGGGAACGGCTAATCTGCTCGACATCCTTGACCGGGTGTTGGATAAGGGATTGGTCATTGCGGGCGATATTCGAGTTTCGCTGGCAAATGTGGAGCTGCTCACCATCCGCATCCGTCTTCTTGTGTGCTCCGTGGACAAAGCCGAGGAGATCGGGCTGAATTGGTGGAAATTCGATCCCAACCTAACGCATCCCGCGGGGCTTCCTGAGGTACGTCGCACGCGTTTGCCACGCGCCGGACCGGGAGCCGAGCTGCGGGAAAGCACAACTCCGGCCAAAACGGTGAAGAAAGTTGTCCGGAAGAAGAAAGCTTAACGCCAAGGCACGATGAGCGGCAGGAGGATCTGGAATGGCGGTTGAAAGAGTTTCCGGCGGTTCAAGCCTGATCGATGTGCTGGACCGGGTATTGGACAAAGGTATCGTGATCGACGCCTGGGTGCGAATTTCGCTGGTGGGCATTGATCTGATTACGGTAGAGGCGCGCGTGGTTGTGGCCTCGATCGACACCTATCTCAAGTACGCCGATGCCGTTGGACTCACGGGTCTGGTATCGCGTCCGCAGCTTGGGCCAGGAGAGGAAGAGGAGATCACGACGGTGGAAACAACCCGGAGGCCAGCTCGCAAGCGCCGTCCGGCGAACCGCCTCTAGGGAAGTTGACGCCCAGGAGCAGTTGGAATGGCTTCCCCGCAGATGCGTATGCGTTCTGATAGTCTCGACCGCGCCCCCAAGAGCCGGCGTCCGGCTCTTCGCTTGCTCGGCATCGAACGCAGCGAAGAAATCTTTCCGGTCCTGCTGGAAGAGATTGTTGCCCTGGGTTTCCCGCGCGCCTTGGTGACGCGCGTCGACTTCGAAACATCAGAGATACTACCTACCGATTCCCTGAATTGTTCTAAGACTTTCACGCATCGATTCCGCAGTTCGCTGTTTGCTATCGAAAATCCGCTGGTACGCATACTGCACAGCCAGGAGCCGGAACGGGTTCGCGATCGCGGTGCACGCGGCTCCGACCTTTATTATTATCCGCTGATTTTTCGCAACAAGACTGCCTGTTGGGAGGCGGAACGCGCTCGCGGCCGCCAATGCCTCGCTGTGGAAAATTATCATTCGCGGCTGAAGCTTCAGTTGCAGGATCAGGTTTGTGCAGCTTGCGACATGCGCGCTTATGCCGCGGTGGTCGTGGTGGAGATGGGGCGCGAGACCACGACGTCGAACGTAAACGACCTGCGCAATCTGATTGAACTCGCAAACCGCTATCTGTCGCGCCTGTTCAAGGAAGAGCATTACCAGAACCGGATGACGGACATGGAGACCGTCATCACGCAAATGCAGACGGTGATGGAGAGCATGTCGGATCCGGTGATCCTGACCGACCCGCAACACCGCGTGATTACGCAGAACAAGGCTGCGGAACGGTATTTCAAACTTCCGGAGGATGTGAGCGAAGGCCGGGTGCGAGCGGTGGAGTTGAACAACCTGTTGTTCTCCGCGGCGCTTTCCTCCATGGCAGTTTCCGGCAACGATTCCTCGCGAGACATGACGCTGGTGGACGCGATCGAAGGCGACGAGGTGTTATTCGAGGCCGTTTCGGCGCCCAGCTTCAGTCCGGATGGACGGCGTGCGGGCATGGTAACGGTGCTGCGCGACGTGACCGACCTGCGCCGCGCCGATGAAGAGTTGCGAGCCAACTATGAAAGATTGCGGCAGGCAGAAGAGGTGGTGCGTCAGGATCGCGATCGCCTGAACTTGGTGATCGAGAACGTGGGCGATCCCATCGTGGTTTGCGATCGCGATGCCAAGGTGGCGCTGCTCGACCCGCTGGCGCAAGAGTTGCTGGGTTCGGAGAAAGGCCGCAGCGCCCTGCACGTGCGCAATCAAGCCAAGCTGGATGCCTACGTGATGAAGTTCACGTACTCGTTTTCCGACCGCGAGAGTTCCGTGCTCCAGTTGACGCATCCCGGAACATATCAGGAAGTGGAGTATGACGCGCGCTCCGGAAAAATCTACGACGAGCGCGGCCTGGTGGCTTACACGGTTACCGTTCTACGCGATCTGACATCAGTGCGGCGCCTGGAGCAGTTGAGGATGGAGCGGCGCATGCTCGAGATGGAGAAGTTTGCCGCCGCCGGCCGATTGGCAGGAACCATCGCCCATGAAGTGAACAATCCCATGGAAGCGATCAAGAACTGCATCTTCCTGCTGACCGATCAGATCAAGCCGGAGGCAGCTCCGGTTTACCAGATCCTGCAAGCGGAGACCGAGCGCGTGGCGCGCATTGTTCGCCAGATGCTGGGCCTGTATCGCAATACCGAGCAGGTAGGCAATGTGGACGTGAACAGCGTGGTGGACGATACGCTGCTGCTGTTCGCACGGCAACTAGATCGCGCCGGAGTTCGGGTGGAGAAAGAGATGGATACCTTGCCGCCCGCTTTGGGCTCGGCCGACCAGATACGGCAGGTGCTTTCCAACCTGGTGGTGAATGCGAAGGACAGCATGATCCAGGGCGGCGTGCTGCGGGTGCGGACGCGGCTATTTCGCAAGAGCGGGGTGAAGGAAATGATTCGCATTGTCGTGGCTGATTCCGGGTGCGGCATCTCCAGAACCCTGCTGAAGAGCATGTTTGAACCCTTCGTGACGACCAAGGGCGAACGGGGAACAGGGCTAGGGCTGTGGATTGTGAAGGGGATTATAGAGAACCACGGGGGCAAGCTGCGGGTTCGCAGCCGGGTGGACAAGGGTACGGTGTTTTCCATTGAGCTGCCGGCAGTGCGTTAAAGAAATCTGGTATGCATGAATCGTAAGTTTCACATCCTGGTGGTGGACGACGAACCGAATGTTCTTGTAACCTACCGGCTCATCCTGCAACAACAGGGCTATGAGGTAAGCGCGGCTCTGTCGTCGGACGAAGCTCGCAAGCTGCTTGCGCTGGACAACGTCGATCTGCTGCTCTGCGATCTGTCGCTGGAAAAGCAGGAGAGCGGTTTCGACGTAATCGAATTCGCGCATCAGCGGCATCCGGGGATGCCGGTAGTGTTGCTGACCGGATACGCCACGCAGGAAGCGAACGATCGCGCCGACGAAATGCACATTCCGGTTCTGTTCAAGCCTATCGACATTAAAGAGCTGTTGCAGACGATAGCGGAGTTACTACGGGAGGACTATGGCCAGCACGAAGCGGTCGGCTAAACGCAAGCCGGCAGTGAAGGCGAAAGCCGCCAAGACCAAAGTTCAAAAGCGGCAGCCGATTCCGATCTCCTCGGCCCCCGCCACAACGCGTGAACCGAGAGTTGCGCCTGTTGCCCTGGTGGCCGAAAGAGTGGCGGCGCCGGAAGTGCGGCAGGAAGGCCGTTATGTTTACGGCATCATTCAGTCTTCGGATGTGGTTTCATTCGGACGGATGGGTATCGGCGGAACAGGTGAGATGGTGTACGCAGTTTCGCACGGCGACATCGCTGCGGTGGTGAGCCGGACGCCGGTGTTCATCTTCGATCCCACGCGCGAGAATGCTCTGGCGCACGAGCACGTCATCGAGACGGTGATGAAAACACACACCATCATCCCGATGAGTTTTGGCACTGTTTTCCGCACCGACGACGACATTCGCGAGGTGCTGCGCAGCATTTACCCCTCGGTGAAAGACATCCTGAAGCAGATGGCAGGTAAGGTAGAGTTCGGTCTGAAAGTCACCTGGGACCGCGATCACGTGGTCGAGGAGTTGCAGCGCGAGCACGAGGAGATTCACCGCTTCCATCACGAGATCACGCGCAAGCATCTGCAGTCCACGTACTTTGCCCGTATGCAACTGGGCCGCATGATCGACAAGGCGATGGCGGAGCGCTCGGCGGAGTATGTGCGCGAGATTTATGAGACGCTGCGCGCCATCTGCGTGGCCTCGCGCGACAACAAGCCCATCGGCGACAAGATGATCATGAACGCGGCCTTCCTGCTGGAGCGCGAGCGCGAAGCGGAGTTCGACGCGGCCGTCAACCGCATTGCCAAGAAGTTTGGCGATCGTCTGAACTTCAAATACACGGGGCCGTGGCCACCCTACAATTTTGTGAACATTCGCTTGAAACTTGAACCAAGCAGCGCAGGCTAACGAGGGATCCCATGTTGCTGATCGACGATCTGCTGTTCGCGCCTATCTCGGGGTTTCAGTTCATCATGCGAACCCTGGCGAGGGCGGCGGAGGAAGAGTATACCGACGACGCTCCCATCAAGGAGCGATTGCTGGAATTGCAGACGATGCTGGAAGAAGGATCGATCAGCGAAGAAGAGTATGTCGAACAGGAGCGCGAAGTGCTGGCGCATCTGCGTGAGATTCAGAACCGCCGAATGGATATGGCAGGAATTACGTCCGAGGAAGCCGAACGTCTGGGGCGGCCAATGGTGGAGTTGTCAGTGAAGTTGCCGGAGAAGTGATGTGGCGCCGACTAAAGTCGGCTCCTAGTTTAGGTGGACGCGACGGCGCACCTGAAGGTGCGCCCTTTCAAAGCTAATCCCGGAGCTAAAGCCCCTCAAAAATTGTGCCAGGTTTGACGCGGCGCTAAAGCGCCGCACTACCCGAACTAAAGCGGGGATCAGCCCGGCCGCGATTGAAACCTTCCTTACTTGTTGCTGAGCGCTTCCACGCCGGGCAGCTTCTTGCCTTCCAGGAATTCCAGCGAGGCTCCGCCGCCAGTCGAGATGTGGGTAATCTTGTCGGCGATGCCGGCGGCCTTCACGGCAGCTACGCTGTCTCCGCCTCCGACGATTGAGATCGCCGCTCCGTTCTCGGCGACCGCTTGAGCAATCTTCTTCGTGCCCTTGGCGAAAGCTTCGATCTCGAAAACGCCCATCGGTCCGTTCCAAACGATGGTGCGAGCGCCCCCAATCTCGTCGGAAAACAGCTCGACGGATTCTGGCCCAATGTCGAGGGCCATCATGTCCGGCGGAATAGGCTGGCCTACTCCGATGCGCTGAATGCGGGCGCTGGCATCCATTTTGTCGGCGACTACATGATCAACGGGCAAAAGGAACCGCACGTTGTGAGCCTTGGCATCGGCCAAGGTCTGCTTGGCCAAGTCGATCTTGTCGGCTTCGAGAAGCGACTTGCCGACCTCGTGTCCTTGCGCTTTCAGGAAGGTGTAAGCCATGCCTCCGCCTACGATCAGGGCATCGACTTTATCCATCAGGCTCTTGATGACCCCGATCTTGTCGCTAACCTTGGCGCCCCCCAAGATTGCCACGAACGGCTTCTGTGGATGCGACAACGCTTTGCCGAGGTACTCAAGCTCTTTCTCCATCAACAGGCCGGCGGCACTCTTTTCCACGAAGTGCGTAATGCCTTCAGTGGAGGCGTGTGCGCGGTGCGCTGAACCGAACGCGTCGTTCACGTAGTAGTCGCAGAGGCGTCCGAGCTGTTTGGCGAAGTTCGGATCGTTGGCCTCTTCCTCGGGATGGAAGCGCAGGTTTTCCAGCAACAGCGACTGCCCACGCTCCAGCTTTTCCGCCATCTCTTCGGCCTGCACGCCGATGCAGTCGGGCGAGAAGCCGACATTTTCCCCGCGGCGCAGCACGTCATCGATGAGGATGCGCAGGCGTTCGGCCACCGGCTTCAGACTCATCTTAGGATTGGGCTTGCCTTTGGGACGGCCAAGGTGCGAGGCCAGGATCAAACGCGCGCCATGACGCAGCGCGTACTCAATGCTGGGCAGCGTTTCCCGGATGCGGGTGTCGTCAATCACGCGACCATCGTCAAGCGGCACGTTGAAATCGACCCGCATGAGGACGCGCTTGTTGTTCAGAGGTAGATCACGAATCGATAATTTCGACATAGCTTGCACCGGTTGTCAGTTGTCGGTTGTCGGTTGCCAGTTGGCAGTAGTTCTTAGCCAGGCGTCGGTAGTCGGTTAACCGATTGTGAGGACGTTCGTTATTTCCGCATATCGCGGTCAGCACACTTTGGCAGCGTCCTAGTATCCGTAGCAACGGACAACAAATAACCGACAACCCACAACTGCTTTACAGTCCTTTTTTGCCCAGGTAATGAATAAGGTCGCGTACGCGGCACGAGTAGCCCCACTCATTGTCGTACCAGGCGATCACCTTCACGCAATTGCCGGCCACGACGCGAGTCATAGGAGCGTCGACGATCGAGGAGCGAGGGTCGCCCCGATAATCGATGGAAACCAGTTCGGCTGTCTCGTATCCCAGGAAGCCCTTCAACGGACCAGACTCGGACGCCGCCTTCAGCGCGTTGTTCACTTCTTCCACCGTGGTCTTCTTCTCGACGAACACCACCAGGTCGACGACCGAAACGTTCGGCGTGGGCACGCGCATGGAAAAGCCGTCCAGCTTGCCCTTCAGCTCGGGAATGACCAGGGAGAGCGCCTTGGCTGCTCCGGTCGAAGTCGGAATCATGGATAACGCGGCTGCACGGGCCCGCCGCAGGTCCTTGTGCGGGAAGTCGAGGATGACCTGATCATTGGTATAGGAGTGAATCGTGGTCATCGTTCCGCAGACGATATTGAACTTATCCTGAAGCACCTTAGCGACCGGGGCCAGGCAGTTGGTAGTGCAAGAGGCGTTCGAGATGATGTTGTGCTTGGCCGGATCGTAATTGCCTTCGTTAACGCCCATCACGATGGTGATGTCTTCACCGGTAGCTGGGGCGGAGATGATGACCTTCTTCACCGGACCGCGCAGATGCTGCTTGGCCAGCTCGGCCTTGGTGAACTTGCCAGTTGACTCGATGACGACCTGCGCACCGACAGACTCCCAATCCAGCTTGGAAGGGTCTTTCTCGGCGAACACTTTGATCTTCTTGCCATCGACGCTGATGAAATCGGCCCCGGCTGAAATCTCGTTGGGAAGGTTGCCGAGGATGGAATCGTACTTCAACAAATGAGCAAGCGTCTTGGGATCAGTGAGATCGTTGACGGCGACGAATTCCAGCTCGGAATCTTTTAGAGCGGTACGAAGAATATTGCGGCCGATGCGGCCAAAACCGTTAATGCCAACTTTAATTGCCATATGACCTCGTCAGAAATTTCGATGTGAAACGCCAAAACCTGATACTACGCCGTACAGGCAGAAGCAGAACTAGGGAATGAAACAAAAGATCGTAGCATCCAGCCCAGTGACAGGCAATGGCGCACATCACCGACTACTGCCACAAAGGGGGAATGTGTCGGATTGCTCCCGACTAGGCAAGCGTGTTACAAGTGCAACATGCGCAGATGGACACGCGACCGCAATCGGCGGCGCAAGCCGCAGGGCGAAAAGCAGCAGGGACAGGACAATCCCGCGCCCTTGCAACCGAAATTTCCCGACCCGTCTTCGGCCGAACCCGCAGATAATCAGCAGCCCGAATTTGAGGCTCAGCCCGACGAGCCCGAATCTCAGGAGCAGCCCGCAGCCGAAGTAGCCGGTGGAGAAGAGTCACCGCAGCAGATGCGGCGTGACCGTAATCGTCGCCGTGGACGGCGTGGTCGCGGCAATCGTCCGCCAACTCCGACGCCGGGGCAAGCACCTGCTCTGCCCAGGCCCGGTGGTCCCACAGGTGAGGCAGCGGAGGCGGAAGCTCCCAACGAGGCACTTGATCCGGCTGCTCAGCAGGCCAAGCCGTCGAAGCACCCCAAGGGAGCCGTCGTACTGTCCATCGGTCTTCCGGGTTCCGGTAAGAGTACCTGGTTTAAGCGCCACAGCATTCTGCCGCTGTCGAGCGACATGGTCCGCATTTTGCTGTTTGACGACGTCACCGAGCAGCGTTATCAGGACCTGGTATTTTCCACGCTGCGCACCATGTTGCGTGCGCGCCTGCTGGCCCGGCGTCCCTGGAACTATCTGGATGCGACCAACCTGTCGCCCCACGAGCGCCGCAGCTGGATCAAGCTGGCGAACGACTTCGGCTATGAGGCGCACGCGGTCTTCTTCGACGTGCCCCCGGAAGTCTGCATGGAGCGCAATAACCGGCGCGATCGCAATGTGCCGGAAGACGTAATGCAGCGCATGGCTGCCAAACTGCGGCCACCGAAGTTTGAAGAAGGCTTTGCCAAAATCACGGTGGTTCGGCTGAAGAAGAAGGAAGGCGAAGGCGAGATTGCTCCGCACGAGGAGCCGCGCCAGGAGTTTGCCATCGAGCCTGACCAAGGCGAGCCGCCGGAGATTGTCGATTCCGAGTATTGAGATCTGAGTAGCGCAAGCTTTGTGGCGGCCTTTACGGGCCGCCTTATTTTTTACTAAATTTTCAAACAAGTCCTTGTCTGTCAGACCTGCCAGCTACTGCCAAGCGCTCTGAACCGTGATACCATCCCCGCGTCAGCCACTGTCTACACAGCTCGCCAGCTGTGAAATTCCGTTCCCGGGAGGACGAACATTATGGGTACGAAGATGAATGACCTGGTGCAGTCGGGCTGGACGTTAGGTATCGCTTTAGGCATCCGAGTGCTGGAAGCAATTGTCTTATGGATTGTGGGCCGCTGGTTGATCGGCGTGGTGTTGCGCATGATCGGCCGGGGCATGACCCGCCAGAAAATCGATCCTACCCTGATCCGCTACATGCAGAACGCGGTTGGGGCGCTGCTTAACATCGTGTTGGTGATTGCGATCCTGGGCTTCTTTGGGGTCCAGACGACGAGCCTGGCGGCATTGATCGCAGCGGCTGGTGTGGCCATCGGACTGGCGTGGAGCGGATTGCTCTCCAACTTTGCTGCGGGCGTTTTCATCGTGATCCTGCAGCCCATGAAGGTCGGCGATTTTGTGACGGCAGGCGGCGTTACCGGCACGGTTCACGAAGTCGGCCTGTTCGCCACCTCTATCGATACCCTGGACAACGTGCGGAACATTGTCGGCAACGCGAAGATCTTCGGCGATGTCATTCAGAATTTTTCGACGAATCCCTATCGCAGGGTCGAATTGACAGCGCAGCTGGCGCACGGGGTTGACGTTCATGCTGCCATGGATCTGCTTAAGAAGGCCCTGGCGCAGATTCCGAGCGTTATGACCACGCCGGCTCCCGACGTAGAGATTCTCACTTTTAATCTCGCCGGGCCGGTACTGGCTGTCCGTCCTTACTGCCATAACAAGGATTACTGGCAGGTTTACTTTGATACCAACCGCCTGATCAAAGACACCTTTACAGCGGCCGGTTTCGCCGTACCCGAGCAGCACTACATGATTCGGGGCGCTGCCGCCGGCGTCGGTGTGGCCCATACTGCTTAGTTATAACTGGCTTGGACGGCACCCACATTTCACCCAAGCCAGTTATCGATTCAGGCAGGGGCAATTCCGCATAGTTGATCCAGACTTAACAATGGTATTGGCCGATCGAAATCGGCGCCGGAGAGGGCGGACATAGTACTATGAAGGGAATGGATACGTGCGGGTCGAGTCCGAATCTCGGTTGTTTAGATTCCGGCCGACCTGGTAAAGCACACGATGCCATCACGGCTAGCACCCGGCATTAAGGAGCAGGCGTCAACCGGATGTACGATCTCGATTTTTCTCCGCCCGAAGGGCTCGACATTTCTTTGTGGCGATCGCTGCTGATTAACTTTGCCGATCGCTTCGCTCCGCCGCGGCTGCCTCCTTTGCAGCTGACTTCGAAGCCGGTGGACGTCGGCATTCTGGAAGGCGATCTTCTGGAATTGCCCTGGTATCGCACAGTCTTCAGCAACATTGGTGACGTGATTTCGCCTGAGCTGCTGCCGCCGCTGCAATTAACTTCCCAGCCAGTCGATGTCGGCGAACTGGTGGGCGATGAGTTGAGCCACCCGTGGTGGGATTCGCTGCTGCAAAGCCTCCGCGATCGGCTTTCCCCTGAACGGCTTCCCGGGTTGCAATTGACGTCGCACCCGATTCCGGCATTTGGCGCCGAGTCGAGCCTGCAAATTCTCGACTGGTCGACGTTGATTTCCGGCCCCAAGGTTTTTCACGTCGACGCGCCGCGGCCCGCACAGTCGAACGTCACATTCGAGCAAGAAGAATCCACCCCAGCCGTTCCGGAAGCACTGCCCGCCGACCCCGTTCTTCTGGCGGCAAGGATGCAACTCACCCGCGATATTGGCAAGACGCGGTTCCGTCGCAAGATCTGGATTTCTCTAGCCGCCGCCGAAGCCGTCTTCCTGCTGGTAGCGCTCTTTAAGCTGCAATAAGCTTGCAACCGAACAAATAGCCAAAGGGGCCTCACTGGCCCCTTTTTTATTCCTATCACTTGGCTTGCGTTGTACGATAAAGCCCACGGCAGAGAAGCTGAGGTAGGCGGCAAACGGGGGCGAACAGCCAATGGGAATCAAAACCAGCACGCGGCAGATCAACGATGTAGTCATCGTGGACACAATCGGCGAACTCAGGCTCGGGGAAGGCACCGATGTGATGCGGAACCTCGTGCGGGATTTGTCGGCGCAGGGCTACAAGCATATCCTGCTCAACCTGCGTGACGTACGCCACATCGATAGCGCTGGCGTGGGCGAACTAATGAGCTGCTACACCTCGGTCCGCAATCAGGGCGGGCAACTCAAGCTGATGAATCTCAGCAAGAATGTGCATAACCTGCTGCAAATCACCAAGCTCTACACGATTTTTGAAGTGGTGGACGACGAGTCCGCCGCCGTAGCTTCCTTCCGGTAACCTCTGGCGGGCGCTACAATGGGACCATTACTTAATTCATCAGGTTTTTCGGCGTAGCGGTATCGCGTCTAATCTCGAAGTGTGCGAGGCAATATGAAGGGCGATCCTAAAGTTATTGCTTTTCTGAATCAGGTTTTGAAAGCAGAGTTGACGGCCATCAATCAGTATTTTCTACATGCAGAGATGTGTGAAAACTGGGGCTACGAGCGGCTGGGGAAACTTATCCGCAAGGAGTCGATCGAGGAGATGGTCCACGCGGAGAAGTGCATCGAGCGCATCCTTTATCTCGATGCAACTCCCAACATGACCGACTACTTCAAGATCAACGTCGGTGCGACGGTCGAAGCGCAATTCAAAAACGACGTGCAACTCGAGTACGACGTAACCCGTCAAGCGGCCGAATGACGGTCAAGAACTCCGAAATTGTGTGTTGCCCAGGGTGACCATGCCTGAGTCTGAAGCAACTTCGCCTTGGCTTTGAGTCGTAGGGATTCTCGACGATGAAAGTTTCGCCGCTCTCGACTGGCCCGCCACGGCTCCACGCGATCGGCGATAGATGGGTTCTTCATAGCTTCGCGAATCCGATGCAGCATGAACCATGCGGTCTGGGAGACTTCAGGGCGCGGCTCATTTCGTAGCTACTAACCCCATTCTTGCATTGCGGGGCATCCAGACCGCCGTCATCCACTTGTCAGAGTATCGGGCTGTCCTCGAACACAGTTCCAACCTTAACGGAGAACTGCTTCTTGCATCCCTTGCAGAACCACAGCAGGCGCGTCTTGATGAACGAATGCTCTTGGCCGCCACAACGCGGACAGGCGACGTTTCCATCCGGCCAGCGCATATTAACGGCATGAACAAAGGCCCGTTTCCGGGTCGCCGAAGTGGACGATGGCTTCTTGGAGGCTTTCGGGAGCTTTCATGTAACCCTCACAAAAGAAAGGATAGTTCAATTGTCATTGTGTGTCAAGGTATTTATTGCCACTTACAAGCATACTCAGGCTGTTATTCAGGCGATTAACGGAATTCCTTACTGAATCGCCCGTTTCACTACCCGCGAGTTGAACTCTCGCATAGCGGAGTCGACTCCCGCACCATATCCCGTCGTCATAGAAATGTTGCTATGGCGCATCAGGTCTTTCTGTACGCCCAGCGGAGTGCCAGCAGCGTTCAACCAGGAACGATACGTGTGGCGGAAGCAGTGCCATCCTATCTTGCCTAAACCCGCTTTGACTGCCGCCGGAATGATGTAGTCCCGCTGCACGGCATTAAAGTAAAGCGGCATCTCACCGGCGACGTGCGGAGAAGCCCAGACCCAATCGGAGTCTTTGTTGAACTCGCTGCGATCGCGCCATGCCAACAGCAACGCAACAAGGGCCGGATCGAGTGGCAGGGGTGCCTCGCTGGCCTCAGTCTTGAGCTTGTCATGAACCTCGCCGCCGACGATGACCCGTTCCATCATGACCGTCCCTACATTAAAGTCGAAATCCATCCATTTCAGCGCCCAGATCTCTTCTCGGCGAATACCCAGACACATACAAGTGATGATCGCCGTTCGCTGTGGCTCCTTGGTGACGTTTGCGATAAAACTGGTCCATTCTTCGTAAGTGAGGATGCGCAGTTTCCGCGTGCGCTTGCTGGCACCTTCAACCTTGACCAGTTCCATGGGGTTCCGTTGAATAGGAAAGAGCCCGGCAAGCATGGCGAACTCGAACACCTGCCGCATGGCCCCTTTGATGTGCGCCTTCGTTTTCCCAGCCAGTGGGTCTCCCTTCTTCCAGCGAGGGCTGTCCTCGGCGTGCCTCAGATCCTTGATCCAGTGATAGACCTGTAGCGGTTCGATCTCCTCTAACAGCAAGTCTCCCCACTTAGGAATGACATGGTTATTAAGCCAGTTGGTGTACCCACCATGTCGTGGAGGCATCCACTCGATCATGTACCGCTGAGCAATAGCAGCGAAGGTGTGATCCTTCTGTCGCACCCGCACTTCGCTATTGATCTGTTCGCGGAACCCAGCATCGACTGCTGCCTTGATCGCCTTGGTCTTGGTCGGATAGTCGGACAGGGAACCGATCGGGCGCTGTTTCCGATGGCCCTCCCGGTAGAACTGGAAATACCAAAAGCCGATCCGCTTATCCAAGAACACCGTGCCGTCCTGACGACGCTCGCGCTTCATCTTGCCTCCTGAGAAGAAAACATTACGCAGCGTCTTTGCGTTGATTGCCTTGCAGCTGGCGAGTGATCCAGCTTTGCAATGCGGATTCACGGAAGCGCCAACAGCGCCCGATCTTGAGAGCCGGTATTTCCCCGTCGCTGGCCATCTGGCGAGCTGTTACCGGATGAACGTGGAGAATATGTGCTGCCTTGTTTGCGTCGATCAACGGCTCGGACTCGCCTGAAGGTAGAGACGGAAATACGGCAAATGGTTCTGCCATTTTGGAACCTCAATCTAGAATTTCAGGGGGGTATATCTGAACCGTCTGGCCTGATCGGCGGAGCGCCGGTGAACTAATAGCCCGTAACCGGCTGGCGTGAAGAGAACCATCTTACGACAATATTCGCGGCGATGTTGTGATGCACATCACGGCTGCGGGTGACTTGGATAAGAGTGAAGTCACACGTCTCGGGTCAAGTTGGCCTTTGTGCTTGGAAGTAATGCGCCCTGGACCCACCGGATGTGCCAGAGCAAGTCACTACATCCGGCAATCAAACCGGCCTACATTCTGCTCTTTGCCTGCAATTGCGGAGAATTGATAAAAGAGATCTTGTTGGTGACGGGAGGGGCGCGAACTTCCGCGACCTCGCATTTGGCGGATTTTGAGTCCGATTTTGGCGGTTTTGCACAGGGCTGCACCGCTGAGCAGAGACGCGCATAAACCTAAGCCGACCATATAGATAGGCCTGCATAGCTAACCGCACGGTGCTGCATTTCGATGCATTAGATTCCGGAACAAAGTATCCCCAAAAGTATCCCCAGGATGTAAGGCTCTTTAGTTTCTCAGTGGGCGATCGGCGGATCGTCGCCAAGTCGCTTAGGATGAAACCCGTTCCGGTGACCCCAACTTGAACCCTATATTTCGACAGCTTGCGCCTTGGTGGCGACAAGCTTATTCGATCTCAAATTCCCTACAAGGCAATGAAGCTGTCGATGCGGCCCCCGCTCGATGACACTCGCGGAGCCGCCGCAGCCGACTCAAAAGCGCTGAGCTACACAGGTACCTTGTAGCTCAGGATTTCATTTTCGAGCGGTGAGCGAATGTGGGTGCCCCACTATGCTGATACGCAACACAATGTGGTTCTAGTGACCGGAAGTCCAAAGCAGCCTTTTGGGACAGCATTGCAGGCCTTCAGGCAGAGTGTCGAGGTGCGCCGGCTACCGTGAGGAGGCCCTGCCTCCGGGTTCAACTTCGAGGGGCGGCGTGCTCGAAGTCGGAATTACAACATCGAGTAAGTTCGGTGGCTGCTCAAACCCTTATGGACTTCCTTCACCGGTTCGACGGGAACTACATCTGCGGACCACCGACCCAAATGACATCCGGTTGAACTCTGGCTCCGGCGAACCAAAAAATGTGAAACACCCCCAATGACCCTCGCCCTACGTAGCCCCGCGTGCCCCCCCCAAAAGTGCCGTCAGAAGCTAAAACAAAAGCTTGCTCTGCCGCTGCTGAATGTATATAAGTTTCGCCCGAGTGATTGGCGTTTCTGCGCGGCGGCACGAAGCCACTTTCCGTACATCGTCACGCTTCCCCGCTACGCTCGGGTAAACAGCAGTTCAACGGATCACCCCTTAAGGAGGAAGCAAGATGAGATTCCAGAAACAACTCTGGATCGCCGCCCTTTGTATGTCATCCGCGTCGCTTATAACAGTCAGCCTCTGGCCCCGACCAGCAGTGCACGCGGAAC
This sequence comes from uncultured Acidobacteriaceae bacterium, assembly GCA_963769235.1. GTDB lineage: Bacteria > Acidobacteriota > Terriglobia > Terriglobales > Acidobacteriaceae > Bog-257. The sequence goes on from CAVYKW010000007.1 coordinate 87,983, forward strand.
GGCCCCCCGTCAGCACTCCTACACGGCCGAGCGAATCTGGTGCTCATATCCTGAATGCTTCGCTGCGAGCTGCCGCCGTCTCCGACGCCGTGCTGATGGACACCGATACCGCTTCGCCACGCGTCTCCATCAAAGTGCAACGCAACGCGAATCCATATGTACCACCTGTCGAAGAATTCACACTCACGCCGCCCTACCCGGCGCAGCACATTTACAAGACGACCCTCTCGGTCCGTTTTGAATCATCGAGCTTCGATAAAATGGGATCTCAGATTCCCTTCGACCTTGCTGGCCAGGGTGTAGTTCTAGAGCGATCAGCAGCTGACCCAACTGTTTTTTCAACGCACGTAGATTTCAACTGGGAAGCCTTCGCAAAAGAGCAGCAAAGACGGAAGCAGTTGGCCGCAACTGGCAGGCAAATTCCTGTATTCCAGGGCCACCGTTTTGTGCGCATGGACAATGTAGAGTTTGTCGATCCTGCTGAAATCCGTGGTGCGCTGCAATCCCACGAGCCTATTCGGTTCAGTGCAAAGGTAATTGAGGGCACGGGCACCAATGTCGATCCCCATACCGAATTAATGATTATCGATCCCACAATCGTGAGCGATACGAGCCTGACTTGGGACCCGTGCACTCAGCAAGGAGCCAAGATGGGCAATTGGACGTTCGGCCATTTGATACAGGCCCTACTTCCGCCGGGCGCGACCCAGCAACAGGCCGAGAGCCTTGTGCAGAAATTGTTTAGTCTGTTCGAGAACAACCAGAACGTAAACACCTTCACGGTCAACGCTAGAACTGAGACGGCGGTGAATAGCTTTCTTGTCGGTTGGGGATCAGACGGCTCGTTCCCCAATATAGCCAACGCTACGTTTCAACTCAATGCCATCGTTAATCGCATTGATCTCGGGCAGGGCCTAAACAACAATGCCGGCGAATTGCGTTTTGTGTTTGGTGCGACGTCGTGCCCCAACGGAATCGGTGGAGGAGGCGAGGGAGGGGCCGACCTGTTCAATGTGATCTTGGAATACAGCGTTCCGTTCGCCCTCTGCGATTGGACCCAGGATTGGGAGAATCTGGAAGCGATATTCACAAATCCAAGTCAGTGCAACAGTTCATTTCCTTGCGCGGCTTTTGATTCAGCTCTTGCGGCGATGACCGAATCGGTCGCGGGCGTGGGTGCAGGCAAAAATAACCTAGTGAACCTCCGAACGAACGAAGCTCAGTTCGTTGGCGGAGCTCCCGACACCGAACATTGGGAAATGCGGGCCTTTGCCTTGAATACGCCTCTATCATGCGGTCAACAGCCTCCCGCTTTTTGCCAAGTGCCGCTGCAGCAGACGCCGCAAGGTGACCCGAAGGGCACGGACTACGGGATGAGCTATTCCAACCCCAGCTTCTTTATTTGCGGCGGCGCTCCGACCTGCGATGCCGGAATTGTGACTGCCTTTATCAACGATCCCAACAACACAATCAACTTTCCTGGGACATATGTCGTTCCAAATATCTACGACGGAGTGAATTTCGCAGGCGGATCAGCCTTCAATAGCTTCAATGCGCAGAGAGACGGCTTACCGTTTTGGAATGGCACTAGCGGAGGACAAGATCCGATCCTCCGGAGCGACTTCTCCGCAAATACCTGTAATGGTTGTCACGGGCGTGAGACAGAAGTTGCCTTCCAACAGATCGTAAATACTCAACGCCCCGCAGCCGCCGGATTGTCAGGTTTCTTGGTGGGCTGCACCGCCGGTACCTTAACAGAGCCATGTCCCACTTCAAATCTCTGTCCGTTGCCGAATAATCCTAATGGCCTGGCATGTCTGGAACAGGTACAGGACCCGGTACTGGGCGCAGCGCAAACCAACCACTTCGGTGATATAGCTCGGCGCAAAACCTACTTTTCAAGTGTCATTAGTGGCTGCACATCGGACGGTGTCCTTCAGTCGCTCGTCCAGCATCCCGTCAACTTCGTCCACTAGACACTTGGTTCCCTGATGCACCGCGCGGCCCCGCTCTAGTTTTCTTTTGGCTAGGCGGGGCTTTCCTCGCAGCTACCCGTTATTAGTCCGTCCCTATTAAACGATGGCGGTTTCACAACAGCAATCGACCCTCGCGATCACGGTTGTCCCGCGTTCGGTAAAGTAATACGATCACAGCGACCATGCTTGGCCTCTTGATAAACGCGTCCGATATCTCTATCCGCCAGCGTATGACTTCGGAAGAGGACAAGCGCATGCGCTGCATCAAGGAGCGCGCCAGGCCGATCACCGTAGCGCGGAGTACGCGGCGCCTCTACGGAAATAGTCAGCCAAGGCGCAAGGGGATAGCGAGGGATATGAGGTTTTCTTCGCAAGAGCTTTTGAAAATTTTCGAGATGAAACAGACTGCCTCTTAAGGTAGGGCTCGCAACTCCGACTTAATGGTCTTTATGAATGCCTGACAGGCTGGGGTTGCGGACGTGTGACGAACCACGAGCCAGACGCTGCGCTCGTCGCGAAATTCCTCGATTGTTTTCATCGCAAGGTCATCTCTCGATCCTCTGTATTTCATACAGATGCTGGGCACAATGCCGACCCCCATCCCGGCCGCCGCCATGTTCTTGATCGACTCGAGGGTTTCGGTTTCGACCTGCACGTTCAGGGGAACGTGCAAACGTTTGAAGGCCTGAGTGATCTTTTCTCGTAGCTCGGACGTGGCCGTCAAAAGAATTAGGGGTTCACTGCCTAAATCCTGGAGATGAATCGTTTCGTGCTTCGCTAGAGCGTGCAGTGGGCTGAACACCGCGATCAACCTATCACGCATGATTAGCTGCCCACGAAGCTGAGGGTCTTTGGGCTGGCTGGCTACGAGTGCGATGTCGAGCTGGTGATGCTTAAGGGCTGAAAGTATGGCGTCAGAGTAGCCGATCGATACGCGGAGCTTTACGGCGGGGTACCGTTTGCGAAATCCCTCGATGAGTTCTGGAAGGAGATATTCGCCAACGCTTTGGTTGGCACCAATTCGCAAGTGGCCACTTTTCAGATTCCGAATCTCTTCGACTGCCGACAGCGCTTCATCACGCACCGACAGCAGCCTCCGAGCATAGGTGAGAAGCACGTCGCCTGTGGGCGTGAGACGGAAGTCGCGTCCTTGTGATCGGTCAAACAATGCCGCCCCGACTTCCTCTTCCAGCTTTGCAATAGCAATGCTGACAGCCGGCTGCGTGCGATACACGCGATCAGCGGCCTTTTGTAGAGTACGTTCTTCTGCTACGGCCACCAGCATCTGGAGTTGCATCATTTCCATGGACTTGCTTTCTGGTTATCCCGGGTTGTCGTTCAAGGGCGACGCTAAGATCACGGCGCAACGACTTTCGCTTCAAGTCATCTAGCACCATTTGTTCCGTGTACCATCGTCTCCGCCATTGCAAAAGGATTACGAGCGTGCGGAAGAGGCTCTGCCGTCAGCAGGCGTATCCCCTTCAGTTCGGCGATCCGTTGCTCCGCGAGACGATCTGCAGCTTTGTAGTAGGGGATATGATCACGGTCCGCCAATTGGAAAACCTCTTCTATCCGACGAAAGATCTTTCGCACGTTGGCCGAAGCTCGATCCTTCTGGAACCCGCCCTTGCGCAGACGATCTGTGTCGTAGATCGTGCCACCGGAATTGGCGATATAGTCGACGGCATAGACGATTCCTCTCCGCTCCAACTCATCACCGTGCCGCTCGTCGGCAAGAACATTGTTGGCAGACCCCGCGACGACCTTGATACGAAGTTGCGGGATCGTCTCGTCGTTGATCACCGCCCCCATGGCATATGGTGCAAAGATGTCTGCATCCTGTTTGTAAATTTCCGCAGGGGCTACAGACGTAACGTTGAATCGGGCCACCGCACAGCTGAGCTTCTCTGAGTCAACGTCGGTAACCACGACACGAGCGCCCTCCTGCACAAGCAAATCGAGGGCATTGTGTCCAACGGCGCCCAGACCTTGAAGAGCGATCCTACGGCTTTGCAACGAGTCCGTTCCCCAAACCCGCTTCGCGCAGGCCTTCATGGCCATAACCGATCCCAAGGCGGTTGCCGGCGCAATATCTCCTGCTCCGCCACAATGCTCGGGCAACGTCACTACGTGGTCAGTTTCGCCAAAGATAACTTCCATGTCATCGAGGGTTGTCCCTACGTCTTCGCCGGTGATGTACTCGCCTCCCAGTTGGTCGACGAAACGTCCGAATGCACGCAAAAGAGCCTCACTCTTGTCGCGTTTCGGATCCCCGATAATTACTGCTTTGCCGCCGCCGAGATTTACCCCTGCCGCTGCATATTTGTAGGTCATGCCGCGTGAGAGGCGCAGAGCATCAAGGATGGCTTCTTCTTCACTTGCATATGGCCACATTCGTAACCCACCGGTCGCCGGCCCCAGATCTGTGGAATGAATGGCGATCACTGCACGCAAGCCGGTACTCGAGTCATTGCAGACAACGAGTTTCTTGTGCCCGTATCGCGCCATGTAATCGAAAATCTGCAATGACATGTAAGCCTCACCACGTCCCAAATTTACCCGCACTCACTGAGCGGTATAACCACCGTCGACGAACAGGATCGCTCCGGTTACGTACGACGATGCCGCCGACGCCAGGAATATGACGGGCCCTATTAGCTCCTCTGGCGTACCCCGCCTGGCCATCGGCGTAAACGTAATTACTTGTTTCTGCTTTTCGGAGCGAGCATGCTCGTCTCTGGCGCCCTGCATAACATTTTCGAAGTAGCCGGGCGCTATGGCGTTCACCCTAATGTTTCGGTCCGCCCACTCCACTGCCATGACTTTCGTGAGCTGATTGACGCCGCCCTTCGCAGCGGAATAGGCGGTCAAGCCACGTACCCCAACGCTCGAACAGATCGATGAGTTGTTAATAATCGATCCGCCGTTACCTTGGATCAGCATTTGACGGGCGGCGATCTGCGAGCAAAAAAAATAACCTTTGAGATTAGTATTGATTACCTGCTCCCACGCCTCATCCGTCACGTCCTCAGCTGCGCTTATGATGTCGATACCCGCGTTATTGACCAGGACATCGACTCGCCCAAAACGCGCTACGGTCTCCTCCACCAGCCGTTGGCAGCTTTCCCGGTTGCTGGTATCCGCCACCGTGGTCGCCACTTTGCCCTGCCCACGGACGATTGCTGCGGCGGTACACTCCAACTGGGCTTCCGTGCGGGAGCAAAGCATCACGGAGGCTCCGGCTGCAGCAAGCCCTCGAGCCATGGCGGCGCCCAAGCCTCGTCCGGAACCTGTGACAATAGCCACCCGACCGGACAGATCGAATAGTTTCGACACAAAGCCGGATTCAATCATCCCGCACTCCGTCCGAATAATAGTTTGCTCGCTTTCCACGTCACTCAATCCCATCGCTGCGCACCATTTCGCAATCTGCTCATTCAGCAATTGAGCTCTCAGGGCAAATTGTTCGTTAGTCCTTGAGGTCACCCGTCAAGCCTCCAGCGATCGCCGGGCTGCCGCGACCACTTTCTCAACGCCAGGAAGAAAGATTTGCTCTGCTCCGGCCAGTGGATAGGGCGCGTCGGGCGCCGTAACGCGCTGGATCGGGGCTTGCAATGAGTAGAACGCCTCACTGGCAAGCGTTGCCGCAATCTCTGCACCGAAGCCCGCCGTCAGAGGAGCCTCGTGAATCACAACGCATCGCCCGGTTTGCTCGACAACCTTGACGAGACCGTCGACATCCAAGGGGAGCAGCGCCCTCACATCCACTACTCCGGCCTGAATGCCCTCTATCGCAAGAACATCCGCGGCGCGTAGCCCGAGATCGACGGCAGCGCTCCACCCGATTAGCGTTACGTCCCGCCCTTCCCTTACGACATTCACTTTGCAAAGTTCCGTGGTGTAGCTGGAGGCTGACACTTCGCTCTTATCCGACCGATATCCGCGTAAGGGCTCACAGAACAAGACCGGATCCGGATCACGCATAGCAGCTATGAGCATGCCCTTGGCATCTGCGGGATTGGACGGCGCGACGACCTTTAGACCTTGTGCCTGGGCGAAGCGTCCTTCGACGGCATCAGAATGTAATTCCGGGGTTCTTCCTCCTCCGCCAAATGGAGCACGGATCACCATGTTGGCAGTAAAGCGCCCCTGCGATCGATGACGAATGCGAGCGACTTGGGAGACAATTTGATGGAAAGCGTGCTGGGCGAAACCCAAAAACTGTATTTCAACCACCGGGCGTAGTCCTGACAGCGCTAGCCCCAGAGCAGATCCTACGATTGCGCTTTCGGCTAGAGGCATATCGAAGACTCGCGTGTCCCCAAACTTCTCGAACAGTCCTTGCGTCGCCCGGAATATGCCCCCGAATTTCCCGATATCTTGCCCCAGAAGCACAACGCGATCGTCACTCGCCATCTCGGTTGCAAGGGCATCACGAATGGCTTCGAGAATGGTCATCGCCGGCATAACGTTACTCGCCCGGCCCTGTCGGCACGAACGGCACGAATTCGCGAAGCTGCCGTTTCTGTCGTTCGTTCAGAGAGTAATAAGTATGATTAAAGAGGTCGTCCGGGGTCGGCGGACTCACATCACGACTAGCGGCAAACGCCTCATCAATGGCCCGAGCTCTGGTGTTTTCGAATTCAGCCCGCTTACCTTCATTCCAGAGACCGCGTGATGTCAGATAGCGCTGAAGGCGAAGGATAGGATCGTGGTCGGCCCAGCTTTCAAGGACATCCTGAGAAACGTAGCGAGTCGGGTCATCGGAAGTGTTGTGCGGCCCAAGTCGGTAAGTTTGGGATTCAATGAGTGTCGGCCCAAAACCAGCGCGTGCACGCTCGATGGCTGCCGAGGTTGCTTGGTAAACCGCGAAGAGATCATTGCCGTCTACAAGAAGTCCGTCGAAGCCGTATCCAGGAGCGCGTTCGGCAAAGGTCCGCGCAGCGGACTGTCGGGAGCGAGGCGTCGAGATTGCCCAACCATTGTTCTGCAGAAAGAAAATAACCGGAGCTTTCACTACTCCCGCTAGATTGCATGCTTCGTGAAAGTCCCCCTCGGATGATGCTCCATCGCCGAAATACACCAGTACAACGCCGGGAAGCTTCTGTAATTGCAGCCCCCAAGCGAGGCCGACAGCATGCGGCAATTGTGCTGCCAGAGAGATCTGAAAAGGGAGCACTCGAACGCCTTCTGGTACATACCCTCCCGCCGGATAACCACTGAAATAGAGAATGAACTGCTCCAACGGCAGGCCGTGATGCAGGAGAGCCGGAAGTTCTCGATATTGTGGCACGATCCAATCACAACCAGCGACCAGAGCGAGAGCCGAGCCCACCACTGACGCCTCTTGACCGTGTACGGGAGAGAATGTTCCCATCCGCCCCTGTCGTTGAAGGCTTATCCCTCGCTTGTCAAAGGCCCGAGAGAACATCATTAGGTACAAGGCCAGGAGCAGCTGCTTTTCGCCCATGGCACAGGCACATCCGTCCCTAAGCGTACCGTCGGGCCTGAGCACCTGAAGAGGCGTTATAGGCGCGTCACAATAAGAAAACTGCGGGGTGAATGTACTCGCCATCTGGCATCGCTCCAAAAGTCAAAATGCATCTTGACTTGGTATTCGGTTTTGTATACAAAATTGGATACTAAGTCAAGCGATATTTTGCTAACTCGGGCGGAATGGATGATCGGCTTCGAAATCGCTGAAGAAATCTGGGACCTACGCGAACGTGTACTCTCCTTCGTCGATCGTGAGCTGATACCCCTGGAACCGGCGTTCAATACCGGCGCACCGGACTCGGCAACCGTCGAATCCTTGCGGAATAAAGCGAGGACGGCCGGGATCTACGGCCCTCAGTTGCCCCGAAAGTATGGCGGTCTTGGTCTCAACTGGCGTTCGATTGCGGTCATCCTGGAAGCCGCAGGGCGCAGTCTCCTCGGCCCAGTTGCCTTGAATGCTGCAGCTCCGGATGAAGGAAACATGCATCTCTTGGGCCACGTGGCAACTCGAGAACAGATCAAGCTCTATCTAGAACCGCTTGCAAAAGGACAAGTTCGTTCGTGCTTCGCCATGACGGAGCCAGCACCGGGGGCAGGCAGTGATCCGTCCATGCTGTTGACCTCCGCACGTAAGACACCGGGCGGGTGGGTTATTGACGGCAACAAGTGGTTCATTACCGGAGCTGAGGGGGCTGCGTTCGCGATTTGCATCGCCCGCACATCTGACTCGATAACGCGAGCCGCGGGCGCCACGATATTCATTGTCAAAAGTGACAATCCAGGAATGAAAATTGTACGGCGGATCGGGACGTTGGACAGCTCAACGCTCGGAGGACATTGTGAGATAAGTTTTCGAAATTGTGAGGTTCAAGACGATGCTGTCCTCGGAGAGGCTGGCGAAGGCCTTCGTTACGCTCAGATCCGCTTGGCGCCGGCTCGCCTAACCCACTGTATGCGATGGCTGGGAATTGCCACACGGGCTCACGATATTGCCATCAAGTATGCAGCGGACAGGTCAGCGTTTGGGCGTCGCATGAGAGAGCATCAGGGGGTAGCTTTCCAACTGGCCGACATGGAGATCGAAATTCACGCCGCGCGGTTGATGATCTGGCACGCGGCCTGGCTGCTCGACCGGGGCGAGCCCGCTCGTCACGAGACTTCCATGGCTAAGACTTTCGTAGCCGAAACCGTCTTTCGCGCTGTCGATCGGGCACTGCAAGTTTGCGGTGCTCTGGGAGTGTCCGACGACATTCCTCTATCCATGTTCTTCCGCGAGTGTCGCCCCTTCCGAATCTATGACGGCCCATCTGAAGTACACCGCATGGCGATAGCGGCACGTTTATTCCGGCGGCGGCACCTCACGGCATGAATCTCCAGGAAGAAATCGCTACGTATTTCGAAGCTCGTGGAGAACGGCTACTTTCCCTCGACCAATTGGGAGGAGGTGCCTCTCAGGAGCTGTGGCATCTTCGAGTGTCTCATGGCGCGGGAGAGCGCGATCTTGTCGTTCGACGTGACGCAGGAGGTGCGCTCAGTCGGGCAGCTCGCACAAGGCGCGAAGAGCATACCCTAATGAAAATCGCGCACGCAGCGGGCCTTCCCGTTCCGCAAGTTCTCGGCGAGCCGCTGACTCTTGGAGGACGAGAAGCTTTCTTTATGGAATACGTCGCCGGCGAGACGATTGGTAGGCGTCTGCTGCGCGATGCTGCGTTCGCTGTGGCACGGTCCCAGCTACCTACGCAGGCCATGCAAGCACTAGTCAAAATCCATCGCGTCGACGGACGCGTTTTGGACTGGTTGCCTCAACCGAAGACGGCTCTCGATCTCGTCGCCTGTTTGGAACAGGATCTCGATGCTCTTTCCGAGGGACGCCCGGCACTCGAACTCGGACTGCGATGGTTGCGGCTCAACGCCCCGCCTCTAGAGCGCACAACCTTGGTCCACGGAGATTTTCGCATCGGTAACTTGGTAGTAGGTCCTGAAGGTTTGCGCAGTGTTCTCGACTGGGAACTATCTCACCTTGGAGACCCCGCCGAGGATCTGGGCTGGTTTTGTGTTCGTGCCTGGCGTTATGGTTGCGATCACTTTCCAGCCGGAGGCATCACAACTCGGGAGGAGCTTCTACGCCTGTATCGTGCTGCTGGCGATCATGAGGTCTGTCCAGAGCGGCTTCGATACTGGGAGCTTTTCGGCAACGTCAAATGGGGGATCGTAGCCTTGTCGCAGGCCGCGCGATACGTTCGCGGTGAAACATCCAACTTCGAGTTAGCCGTCGTAGGTCGCCTGTCCTGTGAGAGCGAGTGGGAGACCCTGCGTCTTTTGTCTGAATTCGAGCGATAAAGTCTATGCAGAATCTGCTAGACACAGCAGAGCTCATCGAAGCCACGAAGAAATTTCTGGAGCAGGAGATCCTTCCTGCGCACAGTAAGCAGCGCCTTCATTTTCGGATGCAGGTGGCCCTCAATGCGTTGTCAATCGTCCAAAGAGAAATTGCAGCCGGCCCGGCAGTAGTCGAGCAAGAGCTCCTGCGTTTACGCCCGCTTCTAGCGATTCCGTGCTTATCCTACGGCGACGGTGAGACGGAGGTCCGGGCTCTGCGCCTTGACCTTGCACGTCGCATCCGCAAAGGCGAGGCTGATCAAGAACCCTGGCGGCAGAAGGTGCTAGAGGCAATGCGAGCTTCGGTACAAGCAAGTCTATGGATTAACAGCCCCAAGGTCTTGGGCTCATAGCGCAACCCTCTTTGCGTGCTGATTTGTGTACAATATGGTACACAATAGTAGCACCTCTACAACGGATAAATTTCCCTTCGAAGGGATTTTCATGGTCACACGACACCTGCGAAACGACACCGAAGGCAATCGATCGGACGACGTTTACAAGCAACTGCGAGAAGATATCGTCACCGGCGTCTGCAGGCCGAACGGGCGCCTTATTGAAGTGGAACTGGCTGATCGCCTCAAAGTGAGCCGCACTCCCATACGGGAGGCACTAAAGAGACTCGCATCTGAAGGCCTTGTACTCAGTCGTCGACGTGGCTGGATAGTTCGTGAGCACACCGGGGATGAGATTCGAGAGATTTACGAAGCTAGGGCGGCACTGGAAGGGTATTGTGCTCGCCTGGCTGCCAAGCGGGGAACTGAGGCTCAGCTGAAGCATATCGCCAGCTTACATCGGGGAGCCAAAGGTACTGCGAGCTCTTCGCGCAAGCGCTTGGTAGAGGTCAATGAATCTTTTCACGACGCCATTATCACTGCTGCGCAGAATGAGCGCTTAGCCGAGCTGATTCATCGCAACCGCGAGTACTATTTCAACTTCAGAATTGCAAAGCTCTATACCGACGATGAAGCCCAGACTTCGCTGGAAGGTCATGATGCGATCGTGCGCGCTCTTGGGGAGCGTGACGGTGAGCGGGCTGAACGCGAGATGCGCAAGCACATTGATCTAGCACTTGGTCTGATGCTGAGCAAACTGAGCTGACGACTTCTACGTTCGAGATTGCATTACCGTTCTTTCCTGCTGAGCTTTGGCCAGCGCCGGCGCAATATCTTCAAATGCCGCCAAGTGTTGATCGATATCGGCTTCCGTGTGCTGTACTGATATGGTCCACTGCTCGTCCCACCAGTGCGGCTGAGGCATTATTCCGCGATTCACCATGCCAAACCAGTAGTGACGCCACAGGTCCTCGTCGATGGTGATCCAATCCCGATAGTCGCGGACTTCTTTCGGATAGAGCATTAGTGCGCCGTTTGCACCGGCGCTCGCCACGTACGCCTGCAGCCCAACGCTCGCAACAGTTTGGCGATAGCCCTCCGCCAGCTTCTTGCCAAGTTTCTCAATGTGGGCGTAGTTTTCTCGCGTCAATACCTTTTGGAAGGTAGCCAGTCCAGCCGCCATCGATACGGGGTTCGTGTTACAGGTGCCGCCATGAAATACTTTGCGCTGTGAGATCAGGTCCATCACAGACGCATGCGCTCCAAAGGCAGATAGCGGTAGTCCCCCCCCAATCGACTTACCTAAGCAAATCATGTCCGGTTCGACTCTGAAATATTCCGAAGCGCCTCCCCAGCACAGCTTCGCCCCAGTTTTCACTTCATCGAAGATTAGCAGCGCTCCTTCCCTAGTGCAGATCTCCCGCAACGCTTCCAGAAATCCTGGCTCGGGCATGCAGATTCCGAGGTTCATCATCACGGGTTCTAGGATGACTGCGGCGATATCTCCCTTATTTTGTTTGAAATGGCTCTCCACGCTGTCAAGGTAATTGAAAGTAGCGACTACCGTGTTTGCGACCGCCCATTGAGGAACACCCAAACCCGAAGAAACCGAGTTAGGAGAACGGGCGTCGCCGAATTCGGGTCCTTTGGGTTTCACGCTAACCAACGCTGAGTCATATGCACCGTGGTAGCCGCCCTCGAACTTCAGGATCTTCTCTCGACCGGTGACCGCTCGAGCCAGCCGTATCGAATGCATAGTAGCTTCTGCTCCCGTTGAGCCGAACCGAACCATCTCAACTGAAAACCGGCCGCAAATCTCTTCCGCCAATTGACACTCTAGTTCATGCGGCATCCCCAACATTGTTCCAGTGCAGAGGCACTCCCGCACAGCGTCCATCACGGCCGGAAAACAGTGGCCGGCGACTACTGCTCCAAAGCAAAGGTTATGATCGAGATAATCGTTTCCATCGAGGTCGCGCAGGTGTGAACCCCGGGCTTCCTTCACAAAGATAGGATAAGGTTCATAGCTGCGATAGTTACTGGCCACCCCGAGTGGAATATGCTGCAAACTACGTTTGTGCCAAGCGGCCGATTGTGGAGTGCGTCTCTGATAGCTGGCAATCTCTTTTACAAGTACCTGATGCATTCACAGTGCTCCCTAGGACATTTGCGTTACCTCAGAAGTACGATACGAAGAAGAAGAATTCATATCGACCGATCGGGTCTAGCTCGGGCGAGGTGAGTGTCAGCGTTTACTTTTTCATGTTCTGGTCAGCGTAGACGCTCGATGCCTTTTGCCCTCGGCAGCGGAATTCTGTCATGCCTCCGTTTTCGCGCTCCACCACACCGCACAGCTCACGCGTTTCTTGGTCCCTGGCTTTATTAATCATAGCAACCACAGCCCTTCTCTTGATTATGGCGTCTTAGCTATGATATTGATAAGTTCTCGTCACAACGCATCATCGCCTTTTCCCCTTGTACTCAGAATCAGAATATGTTCCGTTTATGGGTCCCTGGGGCCGCCCCGTACCGCCGTCGCCGTATTCGCGCGCGTGCTGGCGCAGCAGCGTCACTGTCTCGCATTTCGGCCAGTAATAACGACACCCAAAATGGCAGCGAGATGCCGCAATTCGCGGAAATAGGTCCGCCGCGACCGCCTCCTCTGGGTGCTGCTCGACCGGGTAACGACCACATCTTCCGAGAATGCACATTGTAATGTCCTTGGCCCGGGGGCTTACGGAGTCGATCGGGCGCACGGCGAGCACGCCAGAACCGTATTCACAAACCATAAAGGAATCGCGCACTATTCACTCTGCTCCGCTATGCTGTTGGGCCTACGAGGTGAAAATTTGTCCCAGCCGATTACGCTTCCTTTGGGTTATAAGGTGGCTTCGGTGAAAAGCTAATCAATGCAAGGAAGTACGGGACCGTGGATATCTTAACAGCCTACATCGTGCGTTGCTGTCAGTTCCCAGGCCCGAAGCGTACCCTCCGGGGCTGGGTTGACACTTGCCCCCGCCTAATCTCGGAGTCCGCTTAGCTGGCGACTGCAAATACTCCGGTTTGTTGTCGGGGGCTTGCGAGCTTCTCTGGATTGTAGCGTCATTAGGGAGTTACCCTGAACACTACGCCACAGCCACCAGAGCAGGCGAGGAAATCGTCACCCATTGAGGCAGTGCCATACAAGTTCCCTGAATTGTCCTGAATCAATTGCCCGTATGGATAACCTCCATCTTGCTCGCCTCCGCTGAAGCTGTGCAGAACAGAGTACTCTCCTTCGGGGCTGAGTCTGAATAAAGCTCCCTCTCTTGATCGAAAAGTTCCGCCTGTTATTGTCACACCATAAAGATTACCAGCGGCGTCGAGCAGAACACCACTAGAAGGCTGCCGGCCGTGCGGAGCGAGATTGTGATGGAAATCATAGAAATCACGCGCGGGAAAATCGTAGAGGACCGTCTCTTGGCCAGAAGGAGTAATCTTGAAGATCGTCCCACAACCTTGTTCACCTTGATCGAGATACACGCAGATTGCTCCGCCTTGTGGGGTTGTGCCGTACAAATTGCCGGCATTATCTAAAACCGGGGCGCTGCTCGGAAACGCACCATCAGCGGGTGATCCTTCGAATGTATGCAAAACAACGAAAGAGCCTGAACTGCTGATTTTGAAGATAACGCCACAACCGGGACCAACTCCAGGCGCGCAGTTAAGATCGCCGCCATAAGCCGTCGTGCCGTAAAGGTTTCCCTGAGCGTCAAGACTGAGTTCTCCCCAAGGGTAGAATCCGTCGGGACCGCTACTAAAGCTATAGAGTATTGAAAATGTCCTGGAGCTGCTTATTTTGTAGACAGTTCCATCCCCGAAAGTGCCGCCGCTAGTTGTCGTGCCGTACAAGTTACCGTAGGCGTCTCTTATCACGCCACCTGTCGGTCCGCCGCCGTCAGTTTCGCTAAGTTCAAAGGTATGCAGGACAGTTTCATGTCCAGCGGTATCTACTTTAAATACAACTCCGCACCCAGCTCCTCCACAGTTAGGGTTGTTGACATCGCCACCATCAAATCTCGTTCCGTACAAATTGCCGGCGGAGTCTATCGCTAGGCTTCCCCAAACGCCGAGCCCTGCCGAGCCGCCATCCGTACCTCCTGTGAAACGGTGCAAAATGGTTTCGTTGCCCTCTGGGTCAACCTTGAATACAACTCCACAGCCAATTCCAGAGGGATCTGCTATTTGACATTGCGGTGAATGGTCCCCACCACCGAGCGTCGTTCCATACAAATTACCCGCGGAGTCTCTGGTCACACCAGCCAATGGCATAATACCGTCTGAACCGCCCGTGAATCCATACAGCACACTGAAGGTCTGCGCTTGTGTCCCGATGGTGCACAACATCATTCCGATCAACAACACTAGCAAATACTTCCTTGAACAGCGGCCGTTTGCATAAAATGAAGCTCTCTTCGCTGCACTCCCGTTACCCATGTGCTGTCTCCTTCACCGATTAAATGAGTTTGCGCGTCCCGTCGAGTCTTGTATCACGATCATTCCGCACTTCCCACTCAAGTTTGTTTATATCTTCATAAAGTGGGCCGAGTTAGGATGCGCGTTTGGACGCCGACGAGTGCTGCCCCATGGGTGCCCGCTCCCTCGTTCCACCCTTTTTCCCGTGGGAGTGCAAAGCCTGTTATCGTGTCCACATTTTTCTACGTTGTGTTGCCTGCGGAAAAGTTATATCTGCGTGACAGTGAAGAACGTGGGGCTTCTATATGTCGCCGAGGTCACCTGCTCCCAGAGATTAGTGGATTGGAGGTATTGACGGTTCCCATTATTGACATGTCCGCGAAGCTATGCCGGAAGAGCTTGGCCATTTTCGGCCTTCCCCGCTCGCGGGGAAGCACCTACGGCGCCACCAGTACGGCCATTATGCATTACGGCGTCTAAGAGACCGGCCTCGGATCCGATATCTCTTGGGGTGAAAGAGCTTAGACGGGGAGATCTCCAATTACTGTAGCCCGTCGTACGCGGCGCCTGTGAGGGTAGTAGTCAGCCAGTGCGCAATGCTGAGTCCAGCGGTTGTCCCAGATCACCACCGTATTTGGGCGCCATCGCCATCGCACTTGGAACTCCGGTTGTGCCATATGCTCGTAGAGCAGCCGGAGAATTGCCTCACTTTCTCGAGCTGACACACTTGCAATATGCGAGGTAAAGTCTTGATTCACGAAAAGCGCTTTTCGTCCGTTGGCTCGATTTGATCGGACGACAGGATGTGACACTGGTGGATGTTGTGCATAAAGCGCTTCAAGTCGATCCTCAATGTGGAGGGCTCGGAAGCGCTCAGGGGTGAAGTTCTTGGCGAAGGAGTGGACCGCCCGGAGCCCTGAGAGCATTTCCCGGAGGGGAGCCGAAAGCGTTTCGTATGCACGGTACATGTTCGCCCAAAGTGTATCGCCGCCAACGTCAGGGATTTCCTCCGAGTAAAGAATCCCAAGACGAGGAGGAGTCTGTAAATAAGTCACGTCGGAGTGCCATCGGTCGCTGTTGGCGCGCCTTGTTTCGTCGTGCTCCAGGATCATGATCTCCGGCGCTCCCACATCGCCTGGGTAGAATGGGTGCCGGTACAACTCCCCGAAATAGGCGGCAAAGTCTCTCTGTTGAATCGATGTGAGACATTGGCTTTCAAAAAACAGGACTAGATGTTCATCGATCGCCATTTGAATTTGTGTAATAGTCGATTCGGATAACAGCTGATTGAGCTCAAGACCGTGAATGACCGCTCCAAGTGCAGGGCCCAGCCGCTCAACTTTGAAAGCTGACCCATCATGGGCGCAGCAATCGCCAAAGCTTCGATCGCAAGATACTTTCATTGAGTCTCAGCTTTTCCTTTCACATGATCGCAAGAAATTGTCCGCCCCTTGCTGGCCGTCCTCTCGCGGCTTGTAATCGCAAAAGGGCGGCCTTTTTCGTGACCGCCCATTTGTGCGGAGTGCTGTTACTGTGGGCCCACAGGGAAGAGGAGAAGCCCTGATTCTTACTTGCCTTCCTGTATTGACTGTAGCGTAGTTCTAACGTCCTGCGAAATCAATTTAACTTAGACAACAATAAATATAATTAATGTCGCTCGGCCAACTTGCCGGTTGATTGTATCTATTATGGAACTGTGGTCTGTGGACTATGATTATCGACAGCACAAACTTTGGTATAGTGGCTATTTCTAAATGAGTGTAAGACATTAATGATATCGGCCGTTACAGTGAAGCCTCGCGGTCGGTCGCTGTTATTAAGCTTTCCAACGCGCTAGAAAGAGCTATCCATGGTAGATGTAGAGAACACATGTTTGAACCACCTCAAAGCCGATAAGCTGTCTGTACCCTCAGATGCGATCAGGGGCGGGATCGGGAAAGATGGTTTACAACCTGAAGGATCTTGCGAGGTAAAAGGCTTCGCCGTGTCTATTGGAAACTGCAATGGCCCTTTAGTAGAAGACTCATACATTTCGGAGAATCCGAGGGCCACCGTTGGCCATTTGGTAGATCTCGCTGAGGGGTCCGCCAAAACGGCTAAGCTCCACGAGTGCGTGCGTTCCCCCTATTGGCAGCCTGTAGATGATGAGTGTTAGTCATCGGTATAAGTCGAGGAGGCGGTACGGGTTTTGATTGCCGCCCGCCCTCGGATTTCTCTGTTATAGCCCGGGCGCTGGCCTACATGGATTTCCTCGTATTGGGAGACTGTTCTGAAGACTGCACTATGTTGTCTTTTTGTCTCGTTTCTAAGGTGCTATCTGTTCGGCCAAGTTGCAAACAACACCCCCAAAACGGATTGCCACTTGCAACGGCCGCCCGTTGTGGGCGCCCAGTCAACAGGCCAACCGGCGGAAAGGCCTGCGGGTTGTCCTGAGCACAAGATGGAACCGGTGAAACAGACGGTTGTCGTGACGGGTACCTTTGCCCCGGTCCCCACGCAAGATATAGACCGGTCCGTCTCGGTCGTCGAGACACAAGAGACGCCCATTCTTTACAACCATTGGATCGACTATCTGGAACAGGTGCCTTCTGTCGACTTGAAGCAGCGAGCCCCCGACAGTGTACAAACCGACTTGACCATCCGAGGCTCTAACTTTGGGCAAACCCTGGTCCTGCTAAACGGCCTGCGAATGAATGATGTTCAGACGGCCCACCACAACATGGGCCTGCCGCTCCCCGACGACGCGCTCCAGCGTATCGAAGTGCTGCGCGGGGCCGGCTCGACGTTTTATGGTTCGGACGCTGTTGGGGGCACGATCAATTTCATCACTGGCCCACCGCGGTATTCAGAGCTCCACCTGGGCGCCGGCATCGGTAACTTCGGCACTAACCAGGAATCCGCAACGGCGGCGCTTCTGACCGGCCCATTTGACGAACAACTCATCGTAGGACGGGAGTTTTCTGACGGCTTTATGCCTGACCGGGATTTTCGCAACCTGGTCCTGTTCTCCAACAGCGATCTCAGAACCCGCCTGGGCAACACCCTGATCATGCTGGGCTATGGCGACACGCCGTTCGGTGCTGACCAGTTTTACGGCAACTTCAACTCCTGGGAGCGAACCAAGGTGTGGTCCGTGGGGCTGGAACAGGACTTGGGCAAACATACCCAAGTCGATTTCGGCTACCGTCGGCACAGCGATAACTTCATTCTCTATCGCGATGACCCTGCGTTCTATGCCAATAACCACATCGATCAGAGTTGGCAGGCCGCCATCCGCCGTACCAATCCACTCGGACGTAATGCAACATTCTTTTACGGCGGCGAGGGGTCCCAAGAATCGATCGTCAGCAACAATTTAGGCAATCACGCTCGTAGCCACGGCGCAGTCTACGTCGATTACGATAACCGCTCGCTCGGTCGCTTCTCGTTCTCTCTGGGAGCGCGTGAGGAAATCTTCGATACCGGACGCACCGAGTTCAGCCCCACGGTTGCTGCTGGCATGTGGTTGAACTATGGATGGAAGCTGATTGGCAGTGCCAGCCGCGCCTTCCGCTTGCCCACCTACACCGACCTCTACTATTCCGACCCGGCCACAATTGGAAACCCGAATCTGCTGCCGGAAACGGCGTGTAGTTATGAGGGCGGATTCTTGTGGAACGAGCGAGACCGTCTTAACGCGCAGATCGTCATCTTTGAGCGGCGCGAGCAGAACGATATCGACTATGTTCGCGCATCGCCCGTCGATCTATGGCATGCGGAAAATATTGCTCAGGTGAACTTCACCGGCGTGGAGACGTTTCTTCAAATCCGGCTGCCCCATCAACAGCAAGTGCAAGTGGCGTACACCGGAATCTACGGCGCTCAGTCGGGACTCTACGGCTTAGAATCGGAGTATGTTTTCAATTACCCGGTGAACGACGCATTCGTGAGTTGGCAGGGCAAGCTGAAGGGCAACTTCATAGCCCGCTGCCGCCTGGGGACAGTCCAGCGCTACGAGCGCGATCCATACGCCTTATTAGACGTTGCCATCGGACGCGAGTTCAACTATCTAGCGGCACACCTCTCCTTTTTTAACTTGACCAATACGGGATATCAGGAAATTCCTGGAGTGGCCATGCCCGGGCGCAGCGTGATCTTTGGCATGGATGTATACATCCGGCATCGATCACGATAGTTGCAACGGTCAAGGCTCGTCAGGAGTCCCTTGCGTCTGGCTAAGAAGTGGACCGTCAGAGGCTGGGGAACCCTGAGCGGCTTTCGAAGCTGTCCAGGTACGTTCGTAGTTGGTCGAAGCCGCGGCGGTCGAGCTGATAGACATGCCGGGTACCCTGCTTTTTACAGCGGACCAAGTGAGCCGCCTCGAGAATGCGAAGGTGCTGAGAGGTATTGGGACGGGACAAGCCTAGAGAGAACGCAGGCTTATCAGGATTGTGGTTGACTTTACGGGTGATGTCAGCCACAGAGAGGTCTTGCACGCGCAGAACGGTCAGGATTCTCGTGCGGGTATAGCTGTTGAGGGCGGCAACTACGTCGTATAGTCCATGATCAATGGTAAGCAGATGCTTACCCATTGTAGGCGCGCGATCATCCCCGCATGACGTCTTTCTTGCGGGCTGCCGATTTCGACAACACGGCCGCGGACCCGTAAGGCAAAGGAGGCAGGCGGTGTGTCTGTTAGGGCGGCCGTGTGAGGCCTCCGAAATGAACCGCCTGAGGCAGAAAACTGGGCTCGGCCTGCGCGACAGATCTCCAGAGGCGGAGGTCAGAGGATTGCCGAAGGCACGAGGGAGCAGTTTGTGACCTCAGGAGTGGGTTGTAAGTGTGGTTTGGAGACCAAAGATGGCTAAATGGCCGCCCATTTTTATCCAAAAGGGCAACTTTCTCTCAATGCGTTTCTGAGGATTACCATACTACCGGGGTCAAAAATGACCTCCGATGTTCGCTAAGTGCCGGGTGGAAAGTTGGGGAACATGAAAATCACTCCCTTTGAGCGGCTGGCTGCTTCTCCAGGAATTGGTCAAAAGTCACTTTCGGGAGATTATTTTGATTATTTTTGGCTGCTATGTAATTTGTACCTACCTGCTTGTGGTTACCGGTTTCATGCCAGGATCCTGGTGCAAAATGAGTCCACGGCAGAGTGAAGTTTATGGCCCCTGCCGAGTGCTAGAAGAGGCTGTCGAACAATATAAGCGGCGCGCATGAGATGGTTCGGTCGTAGCGCCTGCCTGTTGTTCTTTTGCTGTGGACCGAAGTCCCAGCCTTACTCTGTTCTAGGTGGTCAGGTGCCGCTAAGCATGGCCTGCCAGTTTGCTCCGTCGGTAAGCGGGAGCTTACCGATCTTCTGAGCTAGATGGCGTGGTTGCGGCGTGAGCTGTGCTGAGGCATTCAGGTCAGCGAGGAAAAGCCGCCCCCCTAACCATGGATCTTTTCTTTTTATCAGTTCAACTCCTACCTGCGGTCTTCCCTCTGTTTCTCCTACCTGTCGAATCTTCAAAGAAGGGGCCAGCACATCCGGAAGTCTTTCCCCCCTTGCCGCAGACCGAGATGCTGCGGGTACAGGTAGAACGGCCGGATAAAAAGCTGGCGCATAGAACCACCCATCCTATCCAGCAGAGAGACCCCCCTCCCTATCAGCCCAGTCCAGTCCAGAGCAGAGAACCAAGGACATGGCATGTCCCTGAGGAAGGAACCATGTCTTCGTCCGGAGTGCGAGAGCGCTGGTGGTGGCCGTTGGTTTCCGCTGGAGTGCCGGGTCGGTGACGGCGGTGGCGATCGGCACCAGACGCGCGAGGCTGATTGAGTTCTGCCCGTGGGAAGAGAACCCTGGTATGAGACTGCTCGCACCCGGCAGTTATCGAACATTCCTGCTGCTGAAACTACTCGCCGCGCTGGAAACCCCGACATCCTTGGGCTGATACAGACTGGACAGGGTGAGGGGGGTCAGCTCAGTGAAGTCTTCGGCCAGATAGACCAGGCTGCGTTCGGTGAACTGATCGTGGATGGAATAGACGACGCCGTCGTCGACGAAGACCACGCCCAGCAGGCGCTGATAACTGGTATAGCCCTGTTCGTTAGAGAACAGGAGAGTGAGGTTGAACGGGGGCAGCTGGTCCACCTTCTTATAGTGGAGATCGGGGGAAGGGGTCTGGTTCCGATTTAGGGCTTGACAGCCCAGAGCCCGGTTTCTATAATGAGTATATGAGTATTACTCCAATCAGCCTCTCCGGACACATCTCTGTTATGGGCCCCGAAATCCTGGCTGGGGAGTTCGGAGGAGGGGGCCGGCCGCCCTGTGGATACTCAGACAGCCTATATACTCACCTGCTGTACGTAACGCCGAGCCGCGAGGTGAGCCCATTGAAACCGAAAGCTAAGCCAGTCGTACCGGAGCTGAAACGTATGAATTTAAACGTTGAACGCCACCTGCACGATCAGTTCAAGGCCGCCACCGCCGCCGATGGCAAAGATATGACCAACGTCCTGACCGACTTTATCCATGAATACGTGGCCGCACACCTTCCCGAATCTCTGCGCCGGCGGGGTGAACGCAAATGAAGAAGACCACGAAAGCCAATCCCCAGTCCGACCTTCATCTCGTCAAACCAGTAGATCCGGCGCCCTCTCCGTCCTCCCGTGCCGACTTGGATAGCTTCATCGCCGAAGGGATGCGTTCCTATCAGAAGCTGCAGGACGAGTTAGATCATGAACTGTTCGCTCGAACCCACGATGTGAACAAAATAGGTGCCCTGATCGGACAAAAGCAGTTGATTCGTGGTCGGCTGGCAGCCGTCGGAGTAAAGGTGCGGGCGTGAAGCGGGCGGCCCTGTACTTACGTGTCGAGCAGCCTGGACCAACATCCTGAGACCCAGCGTTATGACCTCATTCAACTGGTCCAGCAACGTGGGTTCGCCATCTTCAAAGAATACGTCGATAAGATCTCTGGTGCCCGGGCCCGGCGGCCCGGGCTTGATCAACTGATGAAAGATGCCCATCATGGCTGCTTCGACGTGGTCGTGGTATGGGCTTTCGACAGACTGGCTCGTTCGGTCCGCCACTTCCTGGAAGTGCTGGACGAGTTAAACCACCTGAACATCGAGTTCGTCAGCTTCCGGGAAAACATCGATACCGGCGGTCCGCTGGGCCGTGCTGTTGTCATCATCGTGGGCGCCGTCGCCGAGCTCGAGCGCAACCTTATAGTAGAGCGCGTCCGGGCCGGTATGAGACGGGCCAAGCTCGAAGGCCAGCATATCGGCCGGCCACGGCTCAACTTCGATCATGAGGCTTTGCTGCGGGATCGTGCCCATGGCTTCAGCTTGCGTGAACTGTCCAAGATCCATCGTCTATCCCGCACTTCGATCACTCGGGCCTTGCGACAGCAAGCAGGGAGGGAAGCTTGAACCAAATCGATGGAGCATTCCTGGCAATCGCACTGGTCTCTGTCGGTGCGATCTTCTACATCCTATGGGACCATCGCCATTATCGTGAACAGCACGACCTGCAAGGAGCGATATCTGCCCTGAGGCAGCACATCGACAGGTTAGAGCTCGATCACTTCAACCGTCATCATGACCTGTTGACGCTGTTGCGTCAGCTGCGTTCCAACACACCCACCAAATCCTAATTACCCCCGTTCCAAAAGGGTGCATTCCACCGGCTCCGCAAACCATAGAAAACAGTCGGCTGTTATCAGCCGACTGTGGTGGTCCAAAAGGTATGGCTTTGGGTACAGTCGGGAAGTTGAACTTAACATACATGTCGAAAAAGAATGAACGCCGAAAAAGAGCACATGATGGTAAACGATCGTTCGCCACTCAGGCCGCAGCCGACGCGGCGATTCGCAGTTGGGAACGCAACGGCCTACACGGCCTTAAAAGCTACCTTTGCCCACGTGGGGGCCATTGGCACGCAGGCCACAAAAAGAAGAGCAGAAATACTGATGGCAATCTCGGCACCAACCCATCGCCAGATTGACTTCCGTATTTACGACTGTCCACCAACGGAGAGCTATTTTGAGGATATTACAAGCGCATTTTTCATTACTTATCGGTTGAAACTTCCCACAACTAGACTTCCGGGGAGTCAGGGGTTGCACTTCTACGAGTAGGGCGGTATATGGCCAGATGAAAGGCATTCGTAAACAGTAGCCGGTGGTTCGAGGACTGGCGCGCTGTGGCTGACATATTTCAAATCGCCAAAATTGTGGCACCAATGTTGAGATGATCGAAACGTACTACGCAGTACACATTAAGACCTCACTCGATCCTTTCGCAATAATTGTTTGACTGATCAAGTATTGTCCGACGGCCGTCAAGACGAACCGCATCATCTAACAACCCTTACAACCTTTAGATGTCGACTCGGCAGCTTCGCAAAACGCTCCACGAACTCGAACATTATCTGGGCGGACCCTGCAAGCGAGCGAACACCGTCGTCATCCGTAACAAAATACACCTCCGATGCCTTGCTGCTCAATGTCTTTGCTGCCGGACCAAGATCGGTAGAGGCCGACCCAGCCTTGTCCACCAGCCAATCGATCCTTCTGCTATCAGCCTCTTCCAGCGCCCGCAGTTCATCGTCCACGGCCGCAAAATGCGTAATGCCAAGTTCGCGCGCAATTTCGCCGATCTCCTCCTGGACGACCTTGTTGCCGAGCATATCCCGCATTGAAGGCGAAATATCCAGCGCCAACACACGTCGGCTTCTCACTTCTTTTTGAGCGTCCTGCGCGGAAATGGGATTACCGAACACCTCTCGCACAGCCTTCTGAAACGCCTTGATTGCTTCATGATTTCCAGGATAAAAATCGCCGAACACAAATCTGCGCTTCGAGGCGCCCCTGTCCCTAGATTCGAGCCGAGTGAGAACCGGGATCGGACCGTAGTTGCACAGGATCACGCGAGCGTTGGGAAGGTTGCCCGCGTAGTCGTCGAGCGCGTTGCGGAAGTTCTCATAGCTCGGCTGCTTATAGTGCTTGCACTCAATGGCGATGTTGCAGCAGTCGGTTTCGTCGGTCCACACTGTGTAATCCGGCTGAATTCCCGTTTTTCTTTTACTGCTCTTGAGATTGGCCGCCCGTATTCTTCGTTCACCGTAGATCGTTACGGGTTTCCCCAGAGAGTGGATGGTCGCAAGCTTCGTTGCATGAAAACCAAATGTCAGCTTGCCGTCCTCGCTGTGAAGCTCGATGTCGTGGTCATGCATTGCCTTGAGGAACTGTGTCAGCAGCCAGGCGCTGAATAGCTCGTACCTCCGCTTCCAGATGGGCAGGTTCAGGTACGCCAACAGGTCTTCGAACGAAAGCATAAATTCTCCGACTTTCCTTTGCACTCCTTTGAACAGCTCGTTAAGCTTTTCCGCGATGCTTGTCTGCTCCGCGGTGGAAGCAATTTCGAACGCTGCAAAATTGGCAACCATCGTTTCGATCCACCGGTCGTGCTCCGTCTGAAGGCAGCTCCAGATGCCATCGGGCACTTCCTTGCGCAGCTCCGACATCCCTTGGTACATCACCGTATAATTCGGCACGTGCGCCTGTACCGTGGACGCAAGTTCCAGGAATACCGCCGCCGCATCCTTCAAGCCATCATTCCGCGCGAGCATCCTTGACACCACCGGAGGAACAGGAAGCCAAGGTGGCGCTTCGACGGCACGGTCATTTGTCCCCGCCTTCGCCGCCGAAAGCCACGGACCCGAATCGGTGTCTTGGGTTGTCGCGCGCCTTCCAATCGGTAGTCGCCACCCCCATTCGTCCGGCTCGTCGTCGAATGCGTCTTTAATACTCCAAAACTGCCTTTGCTCTAGAACAGGCACATCCAAGGGGAGGTGTCTCGTCTCCGCAATCTTGAGGTATTCCTTGAAATGCTCGAGATCCACTTCTAGGCTCTCCGTTTCGGACGTCAAAGCGAGTTTCCACTGACCCGGCCCCTGCGTTACCCGCGCGTGTGTGAAGTAGTCGAGAAGATCGCGTATCATGCCCGTGTATGGGCGCACTAGGCCAAACAGCGCGTTCACTAATTGTTCGATGTTGACCCGTTCGAGAACGTCGTTAAGAACTGGCCTCCGGGTGTCGTCCCCGATTAGGGAACCATTCGCGATCTGGGAAATCGTCCCGAATGAGAGGCGCGCGGTAAGTTCGTCGACTAGCGGAGCATCCCTGCCATCCACTTCCAGCCCGCCGCGTGAAACGAGAACCTCCCATGCATCCTTGGCCGAATAAAGAATGTCGGACATGTTCCCCCCGCATCACCAAAGCCTGGCCCTCCGCTCCGGTTTGCGCATCGGAATCAAGATAACTCGCCGGTGTTCATTTCACACTGCGATTGCGTAGACCGCAACGCACGAAGCAACGACTTCCGGAACATTGGATCACAAGGGCTCGTCCCGTGGGGCATTTCTCGGTACGGTCCGTGAATCCCTAGCGAACCTAGGCTAGATGAATGGCTTGGGCATTTCTCGTCAACTTGGCGTCGGTACTTCACGACCGGCCCGGCGAAGCTTCCCCGAACCCCGTTTCTGGACTGCTTCAAGTTTTGCGTGTCGGTTAGACCGTTATAGGCAGACGAGCGTCTGACACGTAAGATCAAGGAGAGCTGAAAGGTGGACCATCATCCCCGTCGTCAGCAGTTTTGGGCGATCGACGGTGTAGAGGTCACGCGTGACGGCTCCGACTCGACAAGAAAGAGCCTTCTGCAACATGAAGTACGACGTCTTCATCTCCTTCAAAAACTCTGGCAAGGATGGTTTGCCAACGCCGGATTCCACGCACGCACGCGCCGTTTACAAAGCGCTCATCACAATCGGGTTGAAGGTGTTCTTCAGTGAAGAGTCGCTCGCCGAGGCGGGACAGGGCAATTTCTCCAGAAGCATCGAGACTGCGCTCGAATCGGCCCGCATTTTGATTCTCGTGGCCTCCTGCCGCGAACACATCGATTCGCGCTGGGTCGAAGCTGAGTGGGATTCTTTTCTCCAGGACCTGCGCAGCGGCAACAAGCAGGGCGAACTGTTCATCCTCAACTGCGGGAGCCTGAGCCCAGCCGACCTGCCTCTCTTTCTCCGTCGTCAGCAAATGTTTCCCGCGGACGCCCTCGACAAATTGGTCAAGTTTGTTGGCAATGCCATGCCGCGGCGTAGCTCGCTCCGCGATTTCATACGGGGATCACTGCACTGTTTCCACCCCAAGAAGGACGAAGATAAAATCTATCTGCTGGCCGTTCACCCGGGCAGCAACGCAGATACCTACCACGTCACGGCCTACTGGGGTGCGCGAACCGCAAAGAGGCTGAACAGCCAGATGAAAGTCCGTGATGTCTCGGCAGGGCGGGCCCAGTTGGAAGTGGATAAAGATAAGAAGGAAAAACTCCGCTACGGCTACGTCGAAAAACCCTTTGCCAGGATCTTGACACCCGAAGCCCGGTCGCTCATGTCGGCATCGCTGGGCTTGCACGAGGCCCCAGGAAAGGCCGGCCCGATCCGTGCGGCCGCCTCGAAGCCGGATCGATCCAGCAAGTCGCAGCAAGCTGCCGAAGAGACGGCCGGAACACCTGCAAAACGCAAGGTGGAATCGGGCGTGTCTAGGGCGGCCACCAGAGGAAAGACAGCCAAGGCCGATGCTGCACCGGTCGAGCCGCCAGCCGGGACAAGGGCCACAGCCAAATCGTCGGCCGTCGAGGCCCGGCGGAGGCAAGGCTCAGGGACTAGGAAGTCTGCAGGTCGAACCCCGACCCGCTCTGAGTAGTGGCTCGCGGCGAAGTCAGTACGGCGCGCAAGCAACGATGGGTCAAGACTGGCACGGTGGTCGGACCGCTCCGGTTCCAGCCCCCACTGCGGGCCGGCGGCCTGGATCAGTCCCTCAGCTAATAGACGCTTTCGAAGCTCATATCCACGCCAAGCTCTGGCTGAGGTGGTGGACCTTACCGGCGTTCACCGGTCCCAAGCGCGAGCTTAAGCGTCTAGACGTCGGGTGATTGCATAATATCGCTCGGCACTTCGGGTTCTGAATGGCGCTGGCGAGGAATTCCCTTCGCACCGCCAAACGCCCAGGAAGTCCTCTTGCGGGAGATATGGCTGGGTTAGTAACGAGGATACGCCACAGGTCCGGCAATCCACATGAGCGCATAGCCGGCAAACCGTTGAACTGACACTCGCAAGCAACCCCCGAGATACTGGCTTCTGCGAGATTATTCCCCATACGTCAGCTTCTCTGAAGTAGATCTCGGCTTCAGCTTCGTGACTTCGTACCCAAAGCCATACCTTTAGGGACACCGCAGGCTGCCTACAATGGCAGCCTGTTTTGTTGGGGTTAGAGGGACGTCGGAGCGCACCCTTTTGGACCAGGGTTGATCAGGATTTAGTGGGTGTGTTGGAACGCAGCTGACGCAACAGGGTCGAGAGCTCGTGGTATCGGTTGAAGTGATCGAGCTCTAACCTGTCGATGTGTTGCTTGAGGGCAGAGATCGCCCCTTGCAGGTCGTGCTGTTCACGATAATGGCGATGGTCCCATAGGATGTAGAGAATCGCGGCGATAGAAGCCAACGCGATTGCCAGGAATGCTGCGTTGAGGTTCAAGCTTCCCTCCCTGCTTGCTGCCGCAAGGCCCGAGTGATCGAAGTGCGGGATAGACGATGGATCTTGGACAGTTCACGCAGGCTGAAGCCATGGGCACGATCCCGAAGCAAGGCCTCATGATCGAAGTTGAGCCGTGGCCGGCCGATGTGTTGGCCTTCGAGCTTGGCTCTCCTCATGCCGGCCCGGACGCGCTCTACTATAAGGTTGCGCTCGAGCTCGGCGACGGCGCCCACGATGATGACAACAGCACGGCCCAGCGGACCGCCGGTGTCGATGTTTTCCCGGAAGCTGACGAACTCGATGTTCAGGTGGTTTAACTCGTCCAGCACTTCCAGGAAGTGGCGGACCGAACGAGCCAGCCTGTCGAAAGCCCATACCACGACCACGTCAAAACAGCCATGATGGGCATCTTTCATCAGTTGATCAAGCCCGGGCCGCCGGGCCCGGGCACCAGAGATCTTATCCACGTATTCTTTGAAGATGGCGAACCCACGTTGCTGGACCAGTTGAATGAGGTCATAACGCTGGGTCTCAGGATGTTGGTCCAAGCTGCTCACACGTAAGTACAGGGCCGCCCGCTTCACGCCCGCACCTTTACTCCGACAGCTGCCAGCCGACCACGAATCAACTGCTTTTGTCCGATCAGGGCGCCTATTTTGTTCACATCGTGGGTTCGAGCGAACAGTTCATGATCTAACTCATCCTGCAGCTTCTGATAGGAACGCATCGCTTCGGCGATGAAGCTGTCCAAGTCGGCACGGGAGGACGGAGAGGGCGCCGGATCTGCCGGTTTGACGAGATGAAGGTCGGACTGGGGATTGGCTTTCGTGGTCTTCTTCATTTGCGTTCACCCCGCCGACGCAGAGATTCAGGCAGGTGCTGGGTTACATATTCATGGATAAAGTCGGTCAGGACGGTGGTCATGTCTTTGCCATCGGCGGCGGTGGCGGCTTTGAACTGATCGTGCAGGTGACGCTCCACGTTTAGGTTCATACGTTTTAGCTCCGGTACGACTGGCTTAGCTTTCGGTTTCACTGGGCTCACCTCGCGGCTCGACGTTACGTTCAGCAGGTGAGTATATAGGCTGTCTGAGTATCCAAAGGGCGGCCGGCCCCCTCCTCCCAACTCCCCCAGCCAGGATTCCGGGGCCCATAACAGAGATGTGTCCGGAGAGGCTGATTGGAGTAATACTCATATACTCATTATAGAAACCGGGCTCTGGGCTGTCAAGCCCTAAATTCGGAACCAGACCCCTTCCCCCGATCTCCACTATAAGAAGGTGGACCAGCTGCCCCCGTTCAATCTCACTCTCCTGTTCTCTAACGAACAGGGCTATGCTAGTTACCAGCGCCTGCTGGGCGTGGTCTTCGTCGACGACGGCGTCGTCTATTCCATCCACGATCAGTTCACCGAACGCAGCCTGGTCTATCTGGCCGAGGACTTTACCGAACTGACACCCCTCACCCTGTCCAGTCTGTATCAGCCCAAGGATGTCGGGGTTTCCAGCGCGGCAGCGAGCAGCGGATGTTCGATAAGTGCCGGGTGCAGCAGTCTCATACCAGGGTTCTCTTCCCACGGGCAGAACTCAATCAGCCTCGCGCGTCTGGTGCCGATCGCCATCGCCGTCAGGGGTTGGGCACTCCAGCGGAAACCAACGGCCACCACCAGCGCTCTCGCACCCAGACGAAGACATGGGTTCCTTCCTCAGGGACATGCCATGTCCTTGGTCTCTGCTCTGGACTGGACTGGGCTGGTAGGGGAGGTGGTCTCTCTGCTGGATAGGGTGGGTGGGGCGCGTTATAAGGGGGCCGGCTTTATCCGGGCCCGCTCTACCTGCACCCGGCTGGTCTCGGTCTGCGGGAAAGGGGAAAGACTTCTGGGATGTGCTGGTCCCTTCTTTGAGGATTCGACTGGTAGGAGGGGAACGAGAAGAGACAGCAGGTAGGAGTTGAACTGATAAAAGAAAAGATCCATGGTTGGGCGCGGCTTTTCCTGCCGCCCTGCGGCTGCACGGCTCACCAGGAGCACCCCATCTAACCAGAACATCGGTAAGCTCACGCTTACCGACGGAGCAAACTGGCAGGCCATGCTAGGCGGCACCTGACCACCTGGAACAGAGCAATGCTGGGACTTCGGTCCACAGCAAAAGAACAACAGGCAGGCGCTACGACCGAACCATCTCATGGCGCCGCTTATATCCTTCGACAGCCTCTTCTAGCACTCGGCAGGGGCCATAAACTTCACTCTGCCGTGGACTCATTTTGCACCAGGATCCTGGCATGAAACCGGTAACCACAAGCAGGTAGGTACAAATTATATAGCAGCCAAAAATAATCGAAATAATCTCCCGAAAGTGACTTTTCGCAATTCCTGGAGAAGCAGCCAGCCGCTCAAAGGGAGTGATTTTCATGTTCCCCAACTTTCCACCCGGCACTTAGCGAACATCGGAGGTCATTTTTGACCCCAGTAGTATGGTAATTCTCAGAAACGCATTTAAACAAAGTTGCTCTTTTGGATAAAAATGGGCGGCCATTTAGCCATCTCTTTTCTCCAAACCACACTTACAACCCCTTCTGCGATCACAAACTGCCATTTTCTGCCGTCTAGGCGGTCCCTCCCGGAGGCCTCACCCGGCCCCCCTTGCAGACATACCGCCAGCTTCCTTTGCTGGCGCAAGTCGCCTCGGGAAACGACGGCAAAGCCAGACCCTAACTCCTTCTCCCTTTTAGGATATGCCGATCTGCCGCACCTCAGGAATTCGTTCGCAATATGATCTGCCAAGGCCCGTCGAACGCTCCCTGTCTTTTCGATGCCAGGGTTCAGGACGCTAGACTTCATGCCCCGAGGTACTCAGCCTCGGCAGTATTCCACCTAGGAATAAATTCGTGGGTGGGGCGGATCCGGATCACACCCCATTCGCAATCGGGATTATTCCTAGCCGGAATATCAGTTTCCCCGACGCCAGAGAACCTATCTCGCATGGGAATATCGGTACCCGAAGGTGCCCGGTACTGTCACCCTAAGAGGTGACCGCCGTGCTTGTCGCACGACTCGTCGATTCGGCATATTCCAAGTGGGAATAAGGCCACTGTGGAATCTTGCGCTGTCTGCTTTATTCCAGGATGGAATAACGAAGTCAGCGGAGGCTCATCGATGAATGCAAAACGGTTTTTTCAGCTGTATGCCGTATACAAGGATTGTTTCCCCGGTTTGTCTGACGATCCCCGGCAGATGCTGACCGTACTCGAGAGGTGCGGCAAAAACCCGGTAACCCAAAGGGAGTTGGCCGTTTTGCTTGGAGTGCGCCAATCCGCTGTTTCCAAAATCGAGCACAAGCTTCTTGCCGCCGGACTGGTTGAGTTTGTCACGGAGAAGAATAGTTCCAAGAGGCTTCAGCTATCCGCGATCGGACAGAACACTCTAGCCAAGTTCGAAGCTGCGCTCGATCGTCTCCTTTCGTCACGCCACGCCAAGACAAGCCGCTCCCGGAGCGCGAATAACGAGTCTCTGTCCATCGCGGACAGGTGTATGGCCAAGAAGATCGCCCTCGATGCGAAAGTAGGTCAGCGACACCTACAGCTATAAGGATGACCATGTAACCCTTGGGTGCAGGGCGTTCGGTTCATTAAGTCCGGCTCTGTGCCTCATCCGCTGTTTATGCGGTCACGGACGATGAAATATGTGCGGATGGTGTGCCTGGAGCATCCGGAATTCAAGCAAGCTAGAAGTTACGGATCGCGCTACGTCTGAGCCATAAGCCGGCACACACGTCGCACATCAGGATGAGCGCCAGACGGCAAAACGAGGCGCGCCCGATGACCGACAGGCAGTCGAGAGATGTCCACGCTGGCTATCAAATCTGGCACACCGGCGGCACACAATGTCGGCTCGTGATCTTTGAACCTACCGCCCTACTCCCTTCCGACCACGGTGTCATACAGCCCATAGTGCGTTAGCCCTTCGTGGCTCTCGATCCCCGTGTACCGCAGTGAGGCGTCCTCGTAGCGACGGAATGCGAACACCGCTTGATTCATTTGCTCGGTATTAAACACCTTGAGGCGTACGAGGAGGTCGAAATCTCTTACCCTCAGACCGGTAACAGCCAAAAACAAGTCCGGCTCCAGCTTAGTGATCACGTCCTGCAACGTGTTCTCGCGAAAATCAGTCAGGTACATGAACGCTGGAATCCGCGTTGCGAACTTGATCAGCTTTTCTTGTACCAGCTTGCGCTTAGACTTGTATTCCTTCTCTTCATCGGTGAGCTGCTTCTTCTGCTTCTCGCTGAGTTCCTTGTCTTTGGCCTTGTTCTTGAGTTCCTTGACCTTCTCGCTCTTGTTGATGATGGTCTCGATGATGTGGTCACCCAACGCGCGCCATCCTTCGATTCGCTCTACAGCGGCCATCGCTTCGGGGTTATCGAGGACTCGACGCAACGTGTCGTTGTCCACGTTGACGAGCAGAGCGCTCTCCCATTTGCGTGCCAGCAGCGTAGCCGAGGTGCCTGTCATCGCAGTTTGTAGAATACCGCCCGCATCTATCTGAATCATGTTCGCGCCGTCGTAGGCCAGCACGGGCAGGTACGAGACGAGGTCTCTCACGGCGTTCTCCGGATTTGATTCGTTGGGTGAGAGTCCGATGCCATATTCGGAGACCTGGCGGAGAGCGCGCGTGAGGGCAAAGTCGAACACAAAGCACACAGGTTTGAGAATCTCTTCCTCGTTCGGGTCGTCGCCATTCGGGTTCCTGATCGACCATGGAGACTGCACCCGGAAAGCGGCCTGAAAATAGGTTTCGGGACTCTTCAAATTGCGCAGCATCAGGATCGCAGACCATTGTGGAATGGTTACGCCAGTGGTTAACCTAGCGAATTCTCCAGAAGTAATGCTGCCTTTGTTTGTGCTTTACGATTTGCGGGTGGCATACAAACATCTCATCCCGGCAGAGAAACAGGAGGAGATGAAGACCAGTTGTAGGGCGAGGCTCGGTCTTCCATCGGACTCCTCACTGCAAGTCGTGTACGAAACCATGGTTGCCGGATTAGAGAAGTCTTTCGATCAGATGGCCGCCTCGGCCATGAAGGCCAAACCAGCGACAGGCCAGACTCAGGATTCTGGTTGATCGTGCGAGGATCAGTTTTCTGGGGGAAGCGAGTTAAGCAAGGCCAGAAATTCGTTTACATCGGGATCGGCGATTCCGAGGGATGTGAGTTTCCCATGGATGTTTCTGACGTAATTGGCGCAAGCCCCGTCAGTTCCTACTGCAGTTCGTGCGAGCGCAGCGCGCCGATCTAGGGGCAGAGCGCCCATATAGGTATGGCCGTTTCTGTCGTTCACCGGAGTAAAGGCTTGAACGGTTTTTCCGTCGGGGAGTTTGACGGGAATTTCGGTCAGGCTAAACGAGCGACCCTCGCGGTTTCCCAGATAGGTCTTTACTTGTTCGGCTCGCTCTTCCGGAAACTGAAAGGCAGTGCCAAGGCAGCTGAGGTGTGGTGCTGGCTCCAACCCCAATGTCGGAGCTGGCACCTGTCGCGTTCCCCAATTCCTGACTGAGGCCTTGTTGAAAGATCGTCGGTAGTTTAGGAGAGAAGCGCCATCCACACGGGTTCCACCGAACTGCTGTTCCCATTGATCCCACATCAGCGAACCATAGCCGAAGACCCACATGAGTGGCCGCACTCCTGAAAGGGGTAATCATAGTGTCAGCGGCTTCCCACGACAAGAAAAAGCTTGCGGGCTATTTAGAAAAAGTACTATAGTTTTTCTAAATAAAAAGGACAGCTTAGCCATGCAAACCATGCGGGATCAGATAGTTGTGCGCATCGAACGCCTGGGTCCGGGGAAGGCGTTCTCCGCGAAGGATTTCCTGGATATCGCCAGCCGGGGCTCGATTGACATGGCGCTGTCGGGACTGAACCGCGACGGTGTAATACGGCGCATCAGGCGCGGGCTGTACGATATGCCGAAATTCAATGCGGCGCTGGGCGGCAAGCTGAGTCCCGACATCGATGAGGCCGCGCGCGCGCTCGCCCGAAGACAGCGCTGGAAAATCGTGCCGGAAGGGGCGTGGGCCGCAAATCTTCTCGGCCTATCGACACAGGTGCCATCAAAGATCACTTACCTGACAGATGGTCCGAACAAAGAAGTGCCGATCGGACGGCGCACGATCCATTTCAAGCATGCCCGCCCAAAGGCTATGGCCGGGCTTGAGGGCAAGTTTGCACTTGTCGTTCAGGCACTTCGCCATCTAGGCAAAGAGAGTGTTGGGCCACGCGAAATCAAAACATTACGAGCGGCGCTGTCTCCGGCGGAGAAACGGAAGCTCGTGAAGGACACGCGTTTTGGCGTTGACTGGATCTACGAAGTGGCGAAAAACATTGCGGAGAAGGCTGCTTGAACGGTATCGCCCAGATGCCGGCCGACAGACGCGCGGAAGTGTTCGCTGAGACAGCGGACCGCAAAGGTCTATCCGAAGCCATTGTCGAAAAGGATTTCTGGGTTTGCTGGATCCTGAAGCAGCTTTTCTCGATCGATGCCCTTTCGGGACGGCTCCTCTTTAAAGGCGGCACGTCGCTCTCGAAGGTCTTCCACGCAATCAACCGGTTTTCGGAAGACATCGATTTGGCCGTCGATTATGCGGCGCTGGGATTTATGGGCGACCGTGATCCCCGGCAAGACAGCATCTCGAAGACGAAGCGGAGCGTGATCCTCGCCGAGATGATGGACGCCTGTCAACGATACATAGGCACGGAATTCATTCAAGCACTGGAGAAACGCTGTCGCGAAGTGCTCGGGCCGCCGGACGCATGGAGTCTTGCCGTCAGTGAGCAGGACCCGAACGTGGTTCGGTTTCGTTATCCGAGGTCGACCGGAAAGTCCTTAACGTATGTCTCTCCGCAGGTGGTGCTGGAGTTGGGCACCCATGCAGAGTTCGTGCCGCATGATCGTTTCACGATCCGATCGTTTGCAGCGGAGGAGTTTCCGAACGTCGTCGTCGACGGCGATGTCGGTGTCGTCGCTCTCCTGGCAAAGCGAACCTTTTGGGAGAAGGCGACGATCCTTCATGCGGAATACCACCGGGCTCCGGAAAGACTGCTGCCGGAACGATACTCACGGCATTATTACGACGTGGCAATGCTAGCCCAAGAACCGATCAAGGCAGAGGCACTTGCAGACATCAATCTTCTGGCCGACGTTGTGAAGCATAAAGAGACCTTCTATCCTGCGGCGTGGGCTCAGTATGACCTGGCGCACCCCGGAACATTCCACCTGGTTCCGCCGGAGGCACGCAGTGCGGCGCTGGAGAGGGACTACCGGAATATGGCCGTGATGATCTTTGGTGAGCCGCCTAAGTTCGATAGCATCATGGGAACATTGGCTGCGCTTGAAGAGGAAATAAACAGATAGGCGCGCCGCCAGGAGACGCACCCTTGGCCATCGTCGGCCGCAGCGTAGCAAGGGCAGTGGAGCAGGGGTCTCAAGCCGCAGCCGCCCACTTCACGCCTTGACTGGCATAGTTGAGCATTGTGTCGAAGACACTGTTGCATTTCTCAGTAAACAGGGCCCGGTCGTAAGTTTGCGGTAATTTGTCGTCCAAGACGGCTTCTACGGCAGACCGAACGCGCGTACGGCTTTGTCCGTCCTTGAACCAGTCCTGGATGAGAACCTTGGGTTGTTCCTCAAGGAGCCTATGGAGGAGCGCCTTCGCAGCCAAGCGCACCTTCTGGGTTTCTTCCTGGGTCATCTTAGCCTTCTTGATGAGATCAAACAGCTCCAGCTCATCTCCGGTCAGTCCTTCGCGAATGTGGCGTTCTGATTCTGATTTCAAGTCCTTGGCGAACCTCATTAACTCATCAAAGTAGTTGTCGGCCGCGGAGCTTCCAGAGTTGTAACGATCAATGATGCCTTGCAGCCGCGTCGCGAAATCGGTGCGGGTGGCATTCTCCTTCATCATCTGTTCGAGCTTCTTTTGAATGAACGCGCGAAGATCAGCGATTTCGATGTTCTTATGAGGAGTGCACTTAAATTCTTCCTTTAATTTCTCGAAGTCGATCTTGCTCAGGTCCCACGTCTTGCCAGACTGCGCAATTCGGAACTGTGAGGCATCATCCTTCAGACCAGCGGACTGATCGACGACGAGGCTCTCATCCAAGAGTTCCCCAACGCGCAACGCCACGGCATCAATGTCCGCTTGTTGGATAATTGCATCGAGCACGCCCCGGAGATACTGGAAAACCGCAACTGAGCGAACAACGGGCCTGCCGAGGATCTCCGGCTTGCACGCTTCGTAAAGACCGGTGATCGTGTTCTCGTAAACAGCGAAACCCTTTCGCCACTCGTCTTTGGTCAATAAGGTATTCGCGAAATCCTCGAAGGCTCCAACCTTCTTGAAAACCTCTTTGCTTTCGAGCAAGGTCTTGAGGTCAACGCCGACGCCGGCACAGAATTCCATACCCTGCGCAATAGCATCATCGAGCAACTTGAAGAGCACATCCTTCTCCTGGACTGGCATGTCTTCTTGCCCTTCCTGGCCCTGAGCGTAGTCCTTCAGCGCCCTCCGCATATTCCGGAAGACGTTATAGTAGTCGATGATTTCTCCGTTTTTCTTCTCCTTGTCGTTGATTTTCCACGATGTCACGCGGTTCGCGCGGGCGATGGTTTGCATCAACGTGTGGTCTTTCATCGGCTTGTCGAGGTAAAGGGTGGAAAGAGTTGGAGCGTCGAAACCGGTGAGCCACATGGCGCACACGAAGACAAGCTGCAACGGGTGTTCCGGGTCCTTGAAATTGTATTCGATGTCGTGCCCGTGTTCGTCGAGCCTGTTCATACGGTCGCGGTGCGGTTTGATGTCGAGCTTCTGTTTGGCGAACTTCTTTTCTTCGTCCGCGTCCTCGCTTACGACAACGGCCATCTCGACAGATCGCATGTAATCCAGCTGCTTTTGGAACAGCTTCTTTTCGTCATCGTCTCCAAATTTCTTAATCTTGCCGCGAAGCTCCTTGATCTGCTCCTTCCAGAGGCGCTGAACCTTGTCATACATCTTCACGGCGGTGAACTTGTCGAGGGATACCACCATGCCTTTACCGAGGTAGCCGCGCCGCGGGAAATGGTAAACGATATCCGCGGCAATGGTATCGAGACGGTCGTCCCGCTTGATGACCTCGATTTCCTGCGCAAACTTGTTTTCGAGTTTCTCCTGTTGGGCGTCGTCCAGGTTCTCGTCCTCGCAAATCTCGGCGAGTTCCTCAGTGAGATCGTCGTTTTGAATCAGAACCTGTGGGACACGCTTCTTGTAAAACAGCGGTACGGTTGCACCATCGTCCATGGATTGCCGGAAATTGTATTCAGAAACGTATTCGCCGAACCATTGATTGGTCTTGCGTGCTCTGCCCAACAGGGGGGTGCCGGTAAATGCGATAAACTGCGCATTCTTCAGCCCGGCGCGCATGTTCTCTGCCAAGTCCTTGTATTGGGTGCGATGTGCCTCATCCACAATCACGATGATGTCGCTCCGAGGCGACAGGAGCGGGTACGCTTTGCCCTTCTCCCAGCGAAACTTTTGAATGAGGGTGAATACTAGCCGCTTGTTTTGCCCAAGAAACTTTCGCATCTCCTCGCTGTCCTTGGGTTGCGCGGCTTCGGCCTCGGTGACCGTATTCGTATGGAGAAAATTCCGGTAGATCTGTCCGTCCAGGTCGTCACGATCCGTCACGACCACAAACGTGAAATTGCCAGTTTCCTTCCGGAAAATCTTGCGGACGTAGAAAATCATCGAAAAGCTCTTGCCCGAGCCCTGGGTGTGCCAGAACACGCCGAGCTTGCCCTTCAGCTCCTCGCGGCGAAGGAACGTATCGTAGGCCCGATTCACGCCGATGAATTGGTGGTTCTGGGCGATGATTTTGTCTTTGTCCTTGTAGTAAAGGATAAAGTTCTCGACGTAATCGAGCAGGCGCCGTGGCGGGAAGAGCCCGGCGATGACGCCCTCTACGCTTGTGCCCTTCTCCTTGATGGCCTCGCGGTCAATTTTCTCTTTCTCGTCGTCGGCGCGGAGCCAGTTGAAGAAGTGCTCCCATTCCGCCGTGATGCTCCCGACCTTGGTCTCGATAGCGTTCGAAAGAACGCAAAACACATTAGTCAGAAAAAGCTGCGGGATTTCCCGCTTGTAGTTCGTGAGATTGTCATCGAACGCAGTCTTGAGCTTTACGTTCGAGTTCTTTAATTCGATAAAGACCAGCGGAAGGCCATTGACATAGAGCAACACATCGGGCCGCCGGAACCCTCGCTCGCCCTTGATCGAAAGCTGGGTGACGGCCAGATAACGGTTCTCGCTTGCGTCGTTGAAGTCAATCAACCGTACGCGCTCATTTTGCTTCTGGCCTGTGGAATCATCGAACTCCACGGGGATGCCGTCGCGCAGGAGGTTATAGACCTCCTGGTTGGCGGCAACCAGCGTCATCGCCTGACGGCGATCGAGAAACTTTTCCAGTGCACTGTCAATAACCTGCGCCGGGATCGTCGGTTCAGGCGTAGAGCGGCCTCCCGTAGGCGATCCAATAGGATCACGTCACGTTTATTGGTGCGTCCGGATCTGTCGTTCAAATCCTCCGGGTCCTCCGTATGGCAATTGAGACTATCGAAGCCGTGCAATTGCACAAGCTTCTGAACCATCGCCCTCTCAATCTGATCTTCTGAGATAAAGTTAGGCATGAGTGCTGGCCAGCTTAGGATTTTCTTCCGCCATGCCGGCCGGAAACTGAATGTCAATATTCTCGAGGGAGAGTTTGCCGGAGATTAAACGGGGTTGAAGCACATCACGAGCTTTGGCGAGTAGTTCGTTTGACTCTAACAACCCTCCGATTTGAGTGAAGATCGGCTTGGCGTATTCGTTGAATCGAAGTATCAGCGAAGGTGGTGGAGTCATGATCGGAATAACTTTGAACGTATCGACAATGATGTTGTCGAAAACACCCGATTTCGAAATACCTTTGATGTACGCGATGGCGTTTTTTATCGAAAGGAAATGAAAGTACGCGTCGCCTTCTTGCTTTGGCGCCAACGCATAACAGGTCTGATTCATCGCCATATCCCGATGAGCCAAGCAAATCTTGCCGACAGTACCGCGAGCAGTGATGAAGATCGTGTCTTTTTTGTACAAGCGGCTATTGCAGCTATCAAGGCCTTTTTCCGTGATCGATCTCTCTGTCTTGAGAACATAGAAGCTGTCACTGGCGTCTTTCGGCGTGAAAAAAGGAATCTCTCCATCCCAATAAACAGGATTATCTGTATTCGGAGTCCCCCCGCTCATCACCTGAAATGCTTCATTGCTTGGAACTACAGTCCACCCCTCCGGAACCCGTTTCACAACTCTTGCGGATTCGTGGCAGGGAAAGCGGAGGCGGACAAACCATTCATCGTAGATTTCTTCAACGACCCTTTCCAGCAGTGCGATGCGCCGATTATTATTTTGAATCAGTTCATCATACGAGGACAGTATCGCCGCAGCCTTCCTTTGAATTGGAAGATTCGGGACATTCAGGTCCGTGTGGTTCTTGAAGGAAGTGTACTGAAACCTTGAGACTCCCGTATGCTGGATGTTAAACACTGCCATATATCCGGAGCGATATAGCGCCTGAAGAAAGTAGTAGATGAAGCGAGGCGAATACTCCGCTGTATGCAATCTCAGATGGCGACTGAAGCTGGCACAAAGAATAGGAACATCGGAGTGATCATTGAAGAACGATTCCTTTACGAGCGCGCTTCTTCCCGTTGACTGGGTAGACGTGCCTCCTGCAGTCTCAAGAATGATGTCTCCAGGTCGGAGTCGCTTTCGATCCACGATGTGATTCTTGATCCAGCGTCTCGGAAACTCTGTTGTTGGGTTGTCAAGGTCAGCGAAGTCCGTTCCGCGAATAATAAGGGACTCTCTGGAGCCAACCGTCTCCTGGCCGTCGCCCCACTCGCCATCTTTGCTGTCAAGAAGGAGCGATTCAAACCGCGTCGTTTTCCATGCGCTCATTCTTCGCCTGCCATCTGCCTTATATTTGTGGAAATAGTGGCTTCGAGCTTTGCGGCAGCACGGTTCAGCACTGAGAACTCGAGATCCAGCCTCAGCATGTCTTCAATAAACTCTTCCTCCGTCTTCCCATCTTCCTCGATCACGACGCCAACGTAGCGGCCAGGATTCAGCGAATATTCCTGCTCCTTAACTTCTGCCGGGCTTGCGAGCTTGCATAGTCCAGTCACGTCTTCGTATTCCGCTTTGGGAAAACGCTCCTGCAACCAGTGGATGTGCTGGTAGAAGATTTCGGCGTTCTTCACTTCTTTGTGCAATTGCTTCTAGCGCAGTCTTAAGCGCCTTGGTCTTGCGGTCGGTCGTCGCCGCGCTTGCCGTCCGCCTGTGCTTGCTCGGCCTGCTGCTTCTCGTGCTGGCGCACGGTCTTGTCCAGTTGCTTCAAGCCGTCGTGCAAAGCGGCAAAGAAGGGATCAAACACTTCCCGCAATTGGTGCTGGGCCTTGTTCTTTATCGTCCACGGCTATTTCGCCGGCATGTTTCTCGCTGATATTGCTCGTAGCGGGTTTGAAGTTTGTTGAGGCCGGCCCATTGTTTCACAAGTTCGGCCACGGCCTGCTTTCCCGGCGGCATCGTCTAGCACTTCGAGCAGTTGTGCGGAGACGGGTTCGACACGGGCCTTGCTCTCGATAAGCCGTTCCATGCCCGCCGCAAAGTAGCGATCAACGAGATGCACAAACTTGTCGCGGCGGCCTTTGTGGAGTTGGCTAATGATGGCAATGTTCTGAATCTGCTCCTCGGAAAATTCTCGGTGGGCACGGTCGATCTGGGTGAAGATATTCCGGGCATCAATGAAGAGGATGCGGTCGTCTGTCTTGGCTTTGTCGAAGAACCAGAGAGTGGCCGGGAGCGTCACGGTATAGAACATATTCGAGGGCAGCGTCAGCATCGCGTAGATGAGATTTTTATCGATCAACGTCTGGCGGATGTCGGCCTCGGAATGGCGGGCGTCGGACGCAGAGTTGGCCATGACGAGCGCGGCGCGGCCCTTCGGTTTCAGCGAGGTGGCAAAGAGATTGATCCAAAGATAATTTGCGTTTGGGACGGTTTCCTTGCCCGCGTCAGCTCTTCTTAGCCTTGGATTTGTTGCGCGGGATGCCATAGGTGTTGAAGCGCTTGTCCTTCTCAACGCTACTGAGGCTCACGTCATCCACATTGAACGGTGGATTGGCGAGGACATAGTCGAATGCGCCGAAGCTGCCGTGCGGATCGTCATAGTAGGTATTGGCCTTCTTGATATCGCCACGCAGCCCATTCACCGCGAGGTTCATTTTGGCGAGGTTGACGGTTTCCAGCGTCTTTTCCTGCCCGTAAACGAAAACGCTGCTTCCATCGTCCTTAAGCTCCTTGCGATGCTCCTCGATGAACTGAGCCGACTGCACGAACATGCCGCCTGAGCCGCACGCGGGGTCAAAACCTTGCCGCCGTGCGGTTCGATCATTTCGACCATCAGGCGGACAACGGAACGTGGCGTGAAAAACTCGCCGCCCTTCGACCCTTCGCTGCGGGCAAATTCGGCGAGGAAGTATTCGTAAATCTGCCCAAAGAGGTCGCCACTGAAGTCCGCCGGGATGTTCGCAAAAGTTCTTGAGAAGTTGATTCGGGATGTTCTTGGTCTTCTCGTCACGGGTGAGCCGGAAGTATTCGTCCTTGGGCAGGACACCTTCGAGTTCCGGCTTGTATTCCTCGATGGCCTTCATCGCTTCCTTGAGCGCCTTGGCGATGTCCTTTTCCTCCGGGAGATTCAGCAGGTGCTCGTAGCGCGCATGGTCGGGGAGGTAGAACCCGCATTTCTCAATGGCGATATCTGAAAGTTTTTTCTCGCGCCTTGTGCCCTTAAGTTTCTGGTATTCGGCAATGATTTCGGCTTCATGCCGACGGTAGTTGTTGTCAGCAAATTTCAGGAAGATCAGCCCGAGCACCGGCGTGGCATACTCGCTGGATTTAAGGTCGGAATTGGCGCGCAGGTTGTCGGCGGCACTCCAGAGGTCAGCTTCGAGTTGTTTGAGCTGTTCTTTAGTCACTGGCGAGTTCCTTACAGAGGTGAAAGGCGAACGTCGAAGGCGGCGATTGGTCGCGCCGCGCGGCCCGGTCTGGAAGCGTGTCGGGGGAAGCCGTAAGAAGCGAAAAACTAGAGATTTCGATAAAATTCATAGAAGTGCCGTTCAAGTGTTAGTAAGAGCTGTATCAAAACAACTTCCCGCTGTCAGCGCAAATCCTTGCGCTCAATGTTCCACAACGCGTCAACGGATGGCCCGTAACAGGACCGCATCCCGATGGTATTCCAGAAAGCGGCGTTGGCCCGATAAAAACGTGCCCACGTTGAGATCGCTGGCGGTTGGCACGCCCATCCGCTCCAGAGAAGGCCGATGAGCGACTGGCGAAACAATTAAAGCGCCGTCGTCCTGGAAACTGATGAATCCCCGGTCGAAGAGGTGGTCGATACTGGGTGT
Source organism: uncultured Acidobacteriaceae bacterium (assembly GCA_963769235.1). Taxonomy (GTDB): domain Bacteria; phylum Acidobacteriota; class Terriglobia; order Terriglobales; family Acidobacteriaceae; genus Bog-257. The sequence goes on from CAVYKW010000007.1 coordinate 129,704, forward strand.
CAACAGTATCCGCCGCCAAGTTCGTGACGGTACGTCTGGTTCTGGTTTACCCACCAGTAGCGCATGGTAATCGTCGCTCAGCGGTCATACTTCGTACTCTACCACCTCAAAGTGGATGCATCGGGACGTATCGTCCTTTCGGCAGAAGCGCGGCAGCGCCTTCACATCGCCGAAGGCGACACCGTCATCGTCGTCGACGATGCCCTGGGTCTGCACATCAAGACCCGAGAAAAGGCCCTCGCGGAAGCGCAGGCTTATTTTTCCAAGCTGGCACCAGCGAATGTCAGCCTGTCCAAAGAGATATTGAAGGACCGCCGCTCCGAGTCCGAGCGTGACTAGCGTTGTCCTCGATGCTTCGGCACTCATGGCCCTGCTTCGGGCCGAGCCCGGAGCCGATACAGTAGCGAAGTCACTCGACGATGCTGTCATCTCTGCCGTCAACTACTCCGAGATACTGAAAAAGACCATCGAGCGCGGAGGAGACAGCGAACCCGTTGTCGCCTTCATCCGCAGCCTGTCGGTTGCGATCATTCCTTTTGACGAACACCTAGCGGTCACCAGCGCCGGGCTCTATCCGCAGACGAAGGAACATGGCATGTCATTCGCGGACCGCGCTTGCGTGGCCTTGGGAATTCAGCGGCGCGCCGTGGTTCTTACGTCCGAACGCAAAATGGGTCTCCTGAAGCTGCCCATTAAAGTGACGGTCATCCGCAATGCCCACTAAGAAGGAGAAACACGGCGCGGGCAAGATGGAACCAAAACCCGCCCCACCGTGCTTCTGCCTGCTGCCATCGAGAGCGCCACCGCAGTCTCCACCGTAGCGGCCCTCGCCGATATTTCCGAAGAGGACATCTGGCTTGCCAAGCAGAAAAGCAAGCGGACACGCCGTGCATACAAGCAGGACGTACAACAGCAATGCGCCGCTTGCGGTTCCGCTTCCGTACCCACAGCTGCTCCTCGACGTAGAGCCGGTAGACGCGCTTGTGGTTCACTGCCTAGCCATCGCGTCGCAGCAGCGCATGCAGCCGCCGATAGCCGAAGCGCCGCCGCACCATCGCCAACTCGCGCAGCTTCTGCCGCAGCTCGTCATTCGCCTGGCGGGTCACGGCTTTGTAGCGGCACGTTCCGCGCACCACCAACAACAGCCCGCAAGCGCGCCGCTCGCTGATCTGCGACCGCTGCGCGCGCTACTCCCACCGCCTCTGTCCGAGCTCGCGGGCCTACCACTTTTTTGACAGCACCGCCTGCAACGCCTGTTTGTCCAGCATCAGGTCGGCCACCATCTGCTTCAGCTTGCGGTTCTCGTCTTCCAACTGCTTCAACCGCTGCGCTTCGCTCACGCTCATCCCGCCGTACTTCGCCTTCCAGCGGTAAAACGTCTGCTGGCTGATGCCGTGCTTGCGGCACAGCTCCGCCGTCGGGATGCCCGCCTCGGACTCCTTCAGAACTCCCACGATCTGCTCTTCGGTGAATCGGCTCTTCTTCAAGGCTTCGTTCTCCTCGCTTGGCCCGAGCGGGCCAGTTTAGCCGGAGAACTCTCATTTACGCTGGATCAATTTTCGGGGGGCAGATCAGACTGTCCATCCACTCTGCGGTTCTGGAGCATGTGGACGTGTTACCGAATAGCGTCCAATCAGAAAAGTTTGCCATATAGAAACGGTAAGGCAGCCGACGACCCCAAGCACCTTCAGTGTCTTCACGACTAAGCGCCACCGCCTCTGAGCGTCAGAGCCAACCATTCTTCGTCGCAACCTCTGGTCTGGACTGGAGTTGCCAGTGAAACTGTTGTTATCAGGCCATTGCGCAAGTTACATCGGAACGATACGCCCGACTCCGTAGCTTGCGATAAGAGGATTTTGCGTAAGTTACTCGATTCTAGACCGCCGCAACCGCAAAGAAGCCCACTACGAGCAGCGGAACGGAAGCTAACTCCACAAGGCCCATCAGCCATTTCGGGGCACCACGTACAGCGGCCACAACGCCGAGAACCATTGCGAGAGGAGCCAGAAAGAACAATAATCCCAGATTAAGGATTTCGGGGTCTTGCCAAGGCGGTAGAAATCCACGCGGTCGGAGTTCATAGTACGCGAACGTGCCTGCGCCGAAGAGAGCGTTTGCGGTGGCAAGCCCAAGGGCAACTTATCCGATGAGTCGAAGGGTCTTCACTTGCTGGCGCCGATAGAGCATTAGCCATGTGATGAGCATGACAGCAAGGGGTGAACAGGTGAGCAGCCATGGAACGATTCGCATAGGCATCGCAGTCCAGTCAACTGTACCTGTTGTGAACAGGCCAATTACACTCATCGTCCCCAATCGGGAAAACCCGACCGGGTAGCTTGTGCGGACTCCCTCGACCCATCAACGCGTCGGAGGTCAATTCTTCGGTCAAACGTTAGACCCGTCCACGTCCAGAAACGTTTACCACTCCACCAATCGCCAAGAACCTCCCCTCGCTTGTTGGCTTGATTGAAGTTTCTGTACACTCTCGCTCCCGGCCCTAAACCACGCGCCCTCCTCTTTGCCCGTTCAAAAGTTCTGACAGTCCACATAGGGTACCCGGGCACATGATTCGGCGGATAAACGTCGTAGTCTATGCAAATTCGAGAGATAGCCACCACTGCCCTTTCTGTGTTTTGTCAGTTTACGTAATCAGGCGTGGCTGTTGAAAAACTCTTTTGGCGTCTTCGCGCAAGAAACTCGACGCGCTAGGATGCCCTATAAACGATTTTCTCCGCCTCGGGATACATTTCTGGTCATCCGATTTCGGCAGTTTCTGCATTGAAGGGACTTTTTCAACAGCCACAGGCGATTACACTCACCATCCTGCCCGTCCTGGTAACTTGTGCAACGCGATATAACGACAGTTAGCGCACGGCTGCTGCTCCTGAGGCGCGACAGTCCTCACCGAATGTTGAACTTAGCTCCTCGCCACTCTGAGTGCCGTCCTGCCGCGTCGGAGGCCTGCACCTCCAGTTCATACGAGCCTATTGGCAGCTTCTTGATGTCTAAGTTAAGTCCAATGGGAACTACAGGGTTTTCCGGTATGACCCACTTGGCGGCGCTCATTGGACCGGTATTCATTACCAGCACGCCGGTCTTCACATCGGTCACCCTCACGTTGTAATAGATGGCGGTTTCGTCGCTGTCGAGTGAGGATTTGTAAATCTCGAAATAGAGCGAGATGGGAGCATGGGGGCGCACGCGGCCATCAATGGCTGGAAAGAATTGAACGTTCTTACTAACGAGCGGGGCCGGATTGACTGGAAACGGTGAAACCGAACCTGCGTCCCGAAGAATCCATGATGCATCGCGCAAGAAATCGCAAAGAGTAACATCACTGATTCCGACCCGCTGAGGTTCAAGCGGTACAACGTGCAACGGCAACCGGCCCTCTCCGAACGTCTTTCCATCGCTTACGACAACCCGCAGTTCATAGTCGCCAGGACGTAAATCGATTTGTGCATCGAAGCGAGTAGGGACAGCAAAATAGGAAGAATGCAAGAAATGCGATATCGGGTCGTCCCTCCACAACTGACATGTATAGGCGCCCCCGAACTGATGTGCAATCCTACCGTGTACGTCGTAAACTGCTCCGAGAACATGAATTTCCTCTCCGCCCTTAGAACAATTCCATATCCATGGGAATAGATTGAATGCTGTAGCAATATGCACGCTTGCGGGCGCTTTGGAATCGTGCACCTCAACGACATATCTAAACTCGTTCGCAGGCGGTGCAGCGGCGCCTAGATCTCGCGGTGTCTCCCCGGCAAGTGTAAGCACACCCGAAGACCAGAACACCGAAGCCTGAATATGAACCTTAGTCGATTCACGTGCGTCCGTGCTAAGTAGGTTTTCCATTCGGGAGCGTAATTTTATTTCTTTTTCTGTCGCCGTATTGTCGAGATGACTCGCGGCTGGGGCACAGTACTGTGTACGGTTTAATCGGACCTCCCGATCATCAGCAACAACTCGAATGGCATGGCATTCGCCAGGTCTCAGTGGTGGGGGAATGTACCCAAGGAGGTATGCAGCTGTCGCGGGCATGGACGCAGAGACGGCATGGGACGTAGAGTCCCCCCAAATTCCTCGAATGGTGGGAAAGAACATCCACTGGTTTGTCGTGTCGACCGTAGGGAAATCCTCTTCGCGAAAAAAGTTGATTTTTCGCTCGGTGCCATTGTCGAAAGCGTGAAAATCAGTTGCCATCAGCCCCCTTGCCGGCGGAGGTAACTGTGTCAGGTCCCCCTTCTGATAGCCGCGCAGCCCCTTGGTATGACTGGATGTGCCCTCCTTGCCAGTTTTTCCGCTGTTCTTTTCCCAAACCTCGGCCTCGACAATGACCTGCCGTGACTGCGCATGGAATAAAGGAATTTCGCTCGAGGATTCATCCGTTTGCGACGACTTGCTCTGTGACAGACTCTTAGATTGAGCCGTCTCAGATGCTAATGAACCTTGCTTCGCTGCGTCCTGTGCAGCGCCGGAGCGCGCCAACAAACAAAGGAACACCACGGCGGCGACGATTTTCACCGCCACAGTGTAACCGAACGACTCGGCGTTGAAGATGGTTGGCCGGGTGCCCCGGGTCTCACGCCGTTTGAGACCCGGGAGGTGCAGACGTCGGTAGAGAATGTAACTCCCAGGTCTCGAACCCCGCGAGACCTGGGGCACCCGGCTGCGATGGCTTACATAACATCCCCATTACACTCATTGACCGAGCGCCTGCGATTTGGTCGCAGGGTACGCCGTTGGGAAACGATCCACTTGTATGTATAGTCGGCGACTCACCGATATGCCCGGTCGTGAGCCCAAACCCGAGATACCGGCCTGTGAGAGATCACTCCCGGGAAGTAAGATCTTTCTGAAGAGAAACGAGCCGCAAATTATTGCGGCTCGTCTCATTGGCAAATTCCTGCGGCAGATGGTTAGGGTCTTCTCTGGCGTGGAATTTGAGTCCAACTTGGGTCCAAAACTTCGGTTTCCACAAGCTTTTCCACAGCCTTTGCTCAGCTAAGTCTTTTGATTTGAGAATTACTTAGCTGTAGCTCGTTGGGCTCATAAGCCAAAGGTCGGCGTTCAAATCGATTGCCCGCGACCAACTCCCAGCAAGTTGCGCCCATCGCCCATCTCAGTCGGTAAAAGACCGGCATCTGAAACAATGCGAATGCGTCGCCTCCCTGTCAAAGAGTTATCAGGGAGGGCGTCGCACGTTTACGCGAACACACGATACCGCGCTTTGCCTTATCACAGCCCGGGGTGATCTGGATCACTGCAAGCCCATCGTTCTAGTAGTAAGGTTACCAATCCGGTCGCCAGACCGGAACTCCTGATCGCCAGGAGCGCTGCTAAGCGCAGACCCGCGAGAGGGCTAAGGCCTAGGGGCCCTGTCGGCTTCCCGATCCCGACAGTAAGGGGGCGCTAACAAACCCAAGCGCGGACACAACAGCCGCTAGGGGCGTCGACCAAAAAAATCTAAACAAGTAAATATGGAGGTTTTTTTGGATTCGTCAACGACAAACATTGTGCAGCCAGACAAAGCCCTCGGCCCACGCTTGGTGATGATGGGTACGAGCCGAGAACGACACGAACCGACTGTGGATAAGATACTTTACGACCGAAAAAGTGCAGCGCTTGCCTTATCACTCAGCATTCGCAGCATTGACTACCTAATCGCACAGGGAGTGTTGCGTACACGGAAAGTCGGGCACAAGGTGCTCATTCCGGCCAGCGAACTCAGGCGATTCGCATCTGCCAATCACTACGGCGTGATTCAACATTTACAGAAAGCCAGCTAAGAAAGGACAGGAGCCTGCGGGTTAGACATGGCCTAATCCGCAGGAATGACTCATGCCGCGTCGAGAGATACCAAGAGCGACAGGTGTATTCGAAAAGATCCCTGGGTCTGGTGTCTGGTGGATCCGGTACCGCGATGAGGGCCAGCTCCACCGTGAGAAGGTCGGCCGGCGGCAGGACGCAATTGATCTATACAGGGTGCGCAAGGCCGAGATACTGAGTGGTCGGAAGCTGCCACGCAACATACGGCAGGACCAAGTCAAATTCAGAGATCTGGCGGCGGCCACGCTGAAGTACTCTGAGCAGCACCATACGGACAAGCGAAACGTAAAGTCGAGGATCGAACAAATTCTACCCAACTTTGGCGACAGGATAGCTGCGGCGATAAAGCCTGCCGACATCGATGCATGGATCGCGGAGCATACGAATACCGCCGGTACGGCGAATCGCTACCGCGCCGTTTTCTCGCTGATCTATCGTGAAGCTGTGCGCAACGGAAGAGTTTCCAGCAACCCGGCTCGATTGGTGCGGCAGCGCAAGGAAGGCAGCGGGCGAATCCGTTACTTGCTCGATGAGGAGGAGGAACGTCTCTGCAAGACGATCGTTGAGACATTTCCTGAGCACATGTCCGAGTTGACGATCGCTGTGGGAACCGGGATGCGAAAGAGCGAGCAGTATGGATTGATCTGGAAACGTGTTGACTTCAAAAGCAACGAAATCCACTTGGCGAAAACAAAGAACGGTGACCCTCGCGACGTTCCCATGAGTACGGCCGTCCTTGCTGCGTTTCAGAAACTGAAACTGCCGAACGCCAAGCCCACGGATCGCGTGTTCCCAATCCTCGATTCCCGTGCGTGGTTCGAGTCCGCCAGAGAGAAAGCTGGGCTCGCCGACTTTCACTGGCACGACTGCAGGCATACATTCTGCTCGCGGCTGGCCATGGCAGGTGTGCCGCTAAAAACGATACAGACACTGGCCGGGCACAAAACAATTGCGATTACGGCGCGCTATGCCCACCTGGCTCCGAATACATTGCATGCGGCGGTTGAAATGATTCGGGTGCCCGGATACAAACTGCCGGAACAAAGTATCCCCAGAAGTATCCCCAGCAGATCAAGGAAGTTTTCCACAGGCAAGAAAAGAGCCTTGAAACCGTCTATAAGTAAATGAATTAAAAGGTGATAGCTTGGTGCCGAGAGGGGGACTTGAACCCCCACAACCCTTTCGGGTCCGCGGATTTTAAGTCCGCTGCGTCTGCCTATTCCGCCATCCCGGCCAAGGGGTAACCGCGATTGTCGACGACTTTCGTGATGCCGCGTCGTTTCGAAAAGCTTCTTCGCATCATATTGCCTCCGCACCACCGTCGCAAATGTGCGCAACCTCCGCCGCCGGGACAAGGGCGAGTCGCGGGTTGCCGCTTGCTCCCAAAAACGGAAAGTCCCAGAAAGACGCGGCATATCCCTCTTCTCACACAAAGTTGTGATGTCAATCACAGCAAGGTGTGCGGGATTCACGAACAATAGTGACGTGTTCCCGCAGCCATCATTGTTTCTAAACCCTACTGTGTTTATAGCCGCAACCGTTTCTTACCTGAGGTCCAAGCATGGATAGTGCGTTGTTGATCCACCGCCTGCACTTCGCGTTCACGGTGACGTTTCATTACCTGTTCCCGCAATTGACCATGGGGCTGGCGCCGCTGATCGTGATCTTGAAAACCCTGGCTTTGAAGACCAAAGACGAGCGCTACGACAAAGCGGCGCGATTCTGGGCCAAGATTTTTGGCATTAATTTTGTCATCGGAGTGGTGACTGGAATTCCCATGGAATTTCAGTTCGGCACCAACTGGTCGCACTTTTCGCGCTTCGCCGGCGGTGTGATTGGACAAACGCTGGCCATGGAAGGTCTCTTCGCGTTCTTCCTGGAATCCACCTTTCTCGGACTTTTTCTATATGGCGAGAAGCGGCTCAGCAAAGGTTTGCACTGGTTTTCAGCTCTGATGGTCTTCGTGGGATCGTGGATGTCAGGCTACTTCATCGTGGCCACCGACGCCTGGATGCAGCATCCGGTGGGTTATGAGCGGGTGGCCGACGGCTCGGTGCAACTGAGCAGTTTCTGGCAGCTGATCCTGAATCCCTGGGCTTTGTGGCAGTACGCGCACAACATGAGTGGCGCAGTCATCACCGGAACCTTCGTGATGACAGCGGTAGGCGCGTTTTACCTGCTGAGTCAAAAGCATGTCGACCAAGGACGTATCTTTATTCGCGTAGGCGTGATTGTCTCGCTGCTGGTGAGCGTGTTTCAAGTGGTTCCAACCGGCGATGCCCAGGGTCGTATGCTGGCCCGCAATCAGCCGGTAACACTGGCCGCCATGGAAGCTCTGTGGGAGACGCAGCCGGGAGCGCCGCTGGTGATTCTTGGTCAGCCCGATGTTGTGGCCAAGCGCATCGATAATCCCATCGTGATTCCTAAAATGTTGAGTTTCCTAACCTGGCGCAGCTGGGGCGCAGAAGTGAAGGGCCTCAGCTCCGTACCCAAGGAAGACTGGCCGGAAAACATTCCGTTGTTGTATTACACGTACCACATCATGGTAGGACTGGGGACCATCTTCATCGCGGTAAGCGCGGTGGCAACGTTCCTGTTGTGGCGCCACAAGCTTTACCAGGCCCGCTGGATGCTGTGGATTTTGCTGATGATGTTCCCGTTCCCCTACATCGCGAATACCGCAGGCTGGATGACGGCGGAAATCGGCAGACAGCCGTGGCTGGTCTACGGCCTGCTGCGTACCGTGGACGGTTATTCCAAGATGGTATCGGCAGGCAACGCCTGGTTCAGCTTCTTGGGCTTCCTCGGCATGTACACCCTGTTGTCGGTACTCTTCCTGTTCCTGGTGCGCCGCGAAATCGAGCTCGGCCCGGAGCCGACGCTTCCGCCGCTGCGCGAAAAAGTTAAGGTAGTTCCGCTGACTCCCATGGAGGTGCGATAGCCATGTCAACAATTTGGTTCATGATCGTGGCGGTGATGGTTGCCGTCTACGTATTGCTGGATGGCTTCGATCTGGGAGCTGGCGCGGTTCACCTGTTTATCGCAAAAACCGATGAGGACCGGCAGGCGGTGATTAGCGCCATCGGTCCGGTCTGGGATGGAAATGAAGTTTGGTTGCTGGCGGCTGGTGGCACGCTCTACTTTGCGTTCCCCTTGCTGTACGCGTCCAGCTTCAGCGGCTTCTATTTGCCCTTGATGATGGTGCTATGGCTCCTGATGGTGCGAGCCATCGGCATCGAGTTTCGTCATCACATTCAAGAATCTGTGTGGCGCGGCTTTTTCGACACCATTTTCGGAGTGTCCAGTATTCTGCTAGCGATTTTCTTCGGAGCGGCGCTGGGCAACGTAGTTCGCGGCGTTCCGCTGAACGCCGACGGCTACTTCTTCGAGCCGTTGTGGACCAACTGGCGTGTCGGCGTAAACAACGGCATTTTGGACTGGTACACAGTAATGTGCGGTGTGATCGCCCTAGTCACTCTGGTGATTCACGGATCACTCTATCTTGCTACCAAGACTGAGGGTGAACTGAATCGGCGGGCACGCGGTATTGCCTTGGGGCTGTGGCCGGTGCAGGTGCTGCTGACCATTCTGAGCCTGATTGCAACTGTGTACGCTGTTCCGCACGTGCTGGGCAACTATAGCCGCTGGCCCATAGGATACCTTGTGCCTGCGGTGGTGATCGGCAGCCTGGCGTACATGTATTTCGCGAACTCACGGCGGCAGGAGAAAGGGGCGTTTCTGGCCTCTTGTGCGTACATTGTCGGCATGCTGGTGGGAGCGGCGTTTGCGGTTTATCCCAACGTGCTGCCGGCCAGCACCGGTGCGAACCTTAGTCTGACGATCTACAACACTGCTGCCGGAGCGCACGGACTTAGCGTGGGCTTTGTGTGGTGGACAATCGGCATGCTGCTGGCCGCGGTCTACTTTGTTTTCGTCTACCGAATGTTCCGCGGAAAAGTGAGACTGGAAGACGGCAGCGGTCACGGCTACTAGATCGGTGACGGCCGCTCAATGATTCGGGGGTGAGGCTTTGGCCTCATCCCTTTTTTCGTTACGACGGGCCGCACAGTGGTATTCGATCGCAGACTATCCAGTCTTTAGCGCCCGCAGGATAGCGTAGTTGTCAGTGGAATTCAGGAGCGTCAGCTCCCAGGCTTTCCAGACATTCTTTGGCGTGCTTGCACCACTGCGCGCACGACATGTCATTGCGGGGGTTCAGCATTAGCTTGTCGCAAGCTTTGCAGCGACGCCTGGGATCGTCCTTGAAGAACTCTACCTTCGCGCCACAGTGAACGCACACTACTTCATACACGTCGTCCAGCTTCCAGTAACGCAGGTCCTGTCCGGGACAGTGAATTTCGGCCATGATTCTCGTTGCTCCTCAACCCATCGAAACATGGCGAAGGAAAATGGGAAATGACCTAAGTCACAGACATGTGTGCACAGTACGAGGATGGGAACGCATTCCGCGAGTCGGGACTGACAGAATTGCGATACCCGCCGGCTTACACGCCAACCGCGGCGGCGGCAACCTTGGGCATCTCAGCATTCTCCCAGGCGTCAAATCCGCCGAGCACGTTGACGACGTCATATCCGGCGCGTTGCAGCAGGCTGCATGCAATCACGCTGCGATAGCCACCCTTGCAGTGCACCGCGTATGTCCTTGAATGATCCAGCTGCGGCAAAGCAGTCTTGAACCGGTCGAGCGCATACGACTCCGCATTGGCGATGTGTCCGGCGTCCCACTCTCCCGGCCTGCGGACATCCAGGACCTGCACGGTGCGTTCATGCATCCGGGTATTGAGCTCTTGCACTGTGATCTCCGGCAGCTGAGCCAGATTCAGTCCCGCCTGCTTCCACGCGTGAACGCCCCCGTCGAGATATCCCGCCAGGTCCTCAATGCCCACGCGTGCCAGGCGCATGCGAGCTTCGGTCAGTTGTTCCGTCGTGTCGGCGATCAGAACAGGATGCGCGGAAAGCCCCAGAACAGCGCCCGCCCACGACGCGAACTGCCCCGCGAGCGCAATGTTGATGGAGCCGGGAACATGGCCCTCCGCGAACTGATCCGTCGGCCGCACGTCGAGTGCGATGGCGCCGTTGTCCAGAGCGGCTTTCAGTTCCGCGGCGTTGATCGGCTTGAGGTTCGGCAGTTCCGCCAGAGGCGTTGCGCCAGCCCGGTTGATGGCAGCATCTTCCAGGAAATAATCCGGCCGCGCCGGCAGGTTCGAGGTCATCTGCTGAATAAATTCGTCGCGGCTCTTGATCTGCAACGCGTAGTTGGTGAGCCGTTCGGTACCGATGGTGGACGAGCGCTCGGCGCGCATGTTGCGGCCGCACAGCGATCCCGCTCCGTGCGCCGGATACACCAGCACGTCGTTGGGAAGCGCCATCAGCTTCTGGTGCAGCGAGTCGTACAGCAGGCCGGCGAGTTGTTGTGGCGTGAAGGTCTTTGACAGATCAGGCCGCCCTACGTCGCCGATGAAAAGCGTGTCGCCGGTGAGAACTGCCCAGGGTTCCGAAGATTTTTCTTCGTCTGTAACCACGAAACAACAGCTCTCTGCGGTGTGACCCGGTGTCTCTAAGACTTTCACGCGCGCATGGCCGGCTTTCAGCTCAAAGCCGTTGGTCAGGGCAACGTGCGGCAACGTCGCCTCGGCTGCTTTGCCAATATAGATGGTCGCTCCAGTTCGCGCAGCTAATTCCTTGTGGCCAGAAACGAAGTCGGCGTGGAGGTGGGTCTCTAAAATGTGGCGAATCTGCAAACCTTGCTTGGCCGCCGCTTCGAGGTAGATGTCGACGTCGCGCTGCGGGTCAACCACAACCGCCTCGCCTTCGGAACCAAACATATAAGAGGCGTGAGCCAGACATCCCAGGTAGAACTGTTCAAAATACACTATACCCCTCCAAAATGGCGCAAAACATGATAACTGCTGCTCTGGAAATCACCTAGAGATGAATATTTTGTTTACGGCGCCCGTCGATACGTTACGTGAGTTGACGGGACAGCCGAACAACATCATAGAATTTGCTCACATAAGCGAGCATCTCGAAGGCGCTTATCGAGTGGGCGTTAGTTAATCTTGTACCATCCCCGAGCCTTCGAGTCGATGCGCTTTGACATCGGTCATGGGTGGCTGGCCGAAGAAGCGTCTGTACTCACGACTGAATTGGCTTGCGCTTTCATATCCAACTTCGAAGGCCGCACTCGCGGCGTCGAGCCTATCGTTGAGCATGCGGTCGCGAGCAGCGCGTAGCCGAAGCTGTTTCTGGTACTGAAGCGGGCTCATGGAAGTTAGGGCGCGGAAATGATGATGAAAGGTCGAAGTTCCCATTCGCGCCATCTCTGCGAGTTCCTGGACACTCAGTGGTTTGTCGTAGTTCGCCTTCAGCCAGGTGATTGCCTTCGCGGTTCGGTGGCTCTGATCGCCTGAGGTAGCGATCGCGCGTAGCCGCTCCCCTTGCGGACCTCGCAGCAGGCGGTAGATGATTTCACGTTCGATGGTCTTGCTGAGGAATGGTATGTCCTCTGGCGTGTCGAGAAGGTCTACCAGCCGTGAGCATGCGCTCAACAGTTCCGACGTCGTTTTCCCGACGGCGATGCCGCGGGCTTGCGACGACGCTGCGGGTTCCGGCAAATCTTCCCGGCTGATGATTTCTCGCACCAACGGCATCTCCAGAGCCAGGCGCAGCGAAAGCAATGGCACCTGTTCGCTAGCTGCGACAATCTGGCTGATCACAGGCACATCTACCGAAGTGAGCAGGAACGTTGATTCATCGCAAAGGTAGGTCGTCCCGCCCATGTTGACGCGTTTTCGACCTTGCAGGAAAACCGAAAGGCTGGGTTCGTAGGTTGCGGGATTGCACGGAGTGGGAGCAGCGCGGCGATACATTGATAGCGAAGGGACGGCGGTTCGCTTTTCTCCAGCCGCGGGTAGCTGCCGCATGACCTTGCGAACCAGTTCCGAGCGCAACTCTGCCAGGCGCGAGGATTGCTCCTGCTTCTTATTCTTCGGATTGCCTGTTTGTTTCACCGGCCGCTCCGTTCACATTATTTACGATAGCGGAAATCAGCTCTCGAATGCACGAAATTGTGGACGGCGACAGTAATAGGCAATCATTCGGAAGGATTGGGATACCGCCCAACGGCATCAGGGCTGTAGGGTTAGGACATCGAAATCATGATTAGCTGCCCCAGTGCAGGCAGCGGCAATGGAAGGAACAGCAATGGAAAAACGTAAGTTGGGAAAAAGCAATCTTGAAGTTTCCGCCCTCGGCCTCGGCTGCATGGGCATGAGCTTTTCCTACGGACCACCCAAAGACAAGAAGGAGATGACCGAGCTTCTTCACGCCGCGGTCGATCGTGGCATCACGTTCTTCGATACCGCAGAAATCTACGGCCCGTTCCTGAACGAAGAGCTGGTGGGCGAAGCGTTGGCGCCTTTCCGCGGCAAAGTGGTGATCGCCACCAAGTTCGGGTTCGATCTGAGTGGCAGCGATAACCGCCCGGGCGCACCAGGGGTGAATAGCCGGCCTGAGCACATCAAGCAGGCAGTCGAAGGCTCACTGAAGCGGCTCAGAATCGAGAGTATTGATTTGCTGTATCAGCATCGCGTCGATCCGAACGTGCCCATCGAAGATGTCGCCGGCGCGGTGAAGGAGCTGATTCAGGCCGGTAAGGTCAAGCACTTCGGATTATCGGAGGCAGGCCTGAAGACGATTCGGCGCGCGCACGCGGTCCTGCCGGTCACCGCATTGCAGAGCGAGTACTCGTTATGGTGGAGAACGCCGGAGCAGGAAGTGATACCTACGCTCGAAGAGCTGGGCATTGGTTTTGTGCCGTACAGCCCGCTGGGCAAGGGCTACCTGACCGGCAAGATCGACGAGAGTACGAAGTTCGACAGCTCGGATTTCCGCAGCACGCTGCCTCGCTTCACGCCTGAAGCTCTCAAGACGAACCAGGCGCTAATTGATCTGCTCGGCAGCATTGCGAAAAGTAAGAATGCGACTCCGGCCCAGATCGCGCTGGCCTGGCTGCTCGCACAAAAGCCGTGGTTCGTTCCGATTCCGGGGACGACGAAGCTTAACCGTCTGGAAGAGAATATCGGAGCGGTGTCACTTCAACTGACACCCGAAGAGCTGCGCGAGATCGGTACTGCCGCATCGCAGATCACGGTGGAAGGCAATCGCTATCCAGAAAAGCTGGAGAAGATGACCGGGCTGTGAGCAGCCGCCCGGACGTTTAACACAGCCGAATTCGAGGGAAGGAGTGCAAACGATGGAAATCAAAAGAGTTGGCTCGCAGCCTTCCGGCAAAGGGCCGTCGGAGTGGTTTACCGGTGCAGTGAGAATCGATCCGCTGTTTCAAGCGCCCGATCCGGCGTTTGTGCAAGGCGCCAGCGTTACCTTCGAACCGGGTGCGCGAACTGCATGGCATACTCATCCGCTCGGGCAGACGCTGATCGTTACGGCGGGCTGCGGCCGGGCACAGCGAGCAGGCGGCCCGGTCGAGGAGATTCGGCCCGGTGATGTGGTCTGGTTCTCGCCCGGAGAGAAGCACTGGCACGGAGCGACGCCGACTACGGCGATGACGCACATCGCCATCCAGGAAAAGAAAGACGGCAAGGTGGTCGACTGGATGGAACAGGTCACAGACGAGCAATACCGCAAGTAAATCTGCAAGTCGGGAGTGTTCATCTAAGGATGCAGACAGGGGGTGCCCATGCCCGCGCAAAGCGACAGGTTGAAAGACCGCCTAGCCAGATCCAGCGAAATCAAGATCACGGTGACGGGCAGGAAATCCGGACGTCCAATTTCGATTCCAGTCTGGTTCGTACTGGATGACGATACGCTCTACCTCTTGCCGGTGAGGGGATCCGATACCCAGTGGTACCAGAACGTGCACAAGCATCCAGCGATTCGGATCGATGATGGCGGTGTGCAGGAATTTCGAGTGGTTCCGATTACGGATCCGGCCGAGGTTTCGGCAGTGGTGGAGAAGTTTCGCGGCAAGTACGCCGGCGACGTGAAGAAATACTATTCGCCGTTCGACGTCGCCGTTCGGGTCGAGCTATAGGCTACCGTCGACGTAGCCAGACCTGTAGCCGGTGGCCGGTCAATTGAGTTTGACTTAGAAGCTGCGATGGCCGAGGTTTCCGAACGGGTCGAAATTAGCGGGCCGCGGTGTTTTCATCTGCGGCCTGAAACTGGATCGACGACAACTTAAATCCCATCTGACGAAGATCCATGTTCACCGGTCCGGCTTTATCGACCTGAAACGAAAGTTCGTTCTCATGTCCACTACGAAACAGGTCGCGAGAAACCACGAAGGCACTGTCGATGGGGCCCGACCCTGAAATCGTGCCCACGGTCCGTCCGTTGAGTTCGACTTGCACGGGGCGGTCTGGTAGCGCGAGGCCTTTGATCTGGATGCGCACACTTGGAGCAGTCGTCCACTGCGCATCGAGCAGGAAGCGCATGGAAGACTGACGCTTAGACCACATTGGGCCGGTGGGAGTGTTCTCGGGATCGTAGAAGTTAAAGTTCAAGCTGTTATCGCCCAATGGCCCAATCGTAAAAGGCAATTTTTCCGCCGGGAACGGTGCCAACTCCGCGTACCAGACCTTGTCGTGCAGTAGCAACTGACAAGGCGGCTCACAAGCCCTGGCAGCGTGAGTCAAGGTAAGATCAACCAATCCTTCCACGTGCCGGCACACGTCTCGGTCTTCGAACATCAACCCCCATTTCTCGTCGACACAAACAGCACGGTTCATCCAATGCAGACGGCTGGCAACGCCGCTGGCCGTAACCCAATCCATCCCCTCTTCCGGAAAGCGTATTCGAATCAGAGAGTGTAGGGGCGGCACGCTTTCTGTAATGCCTTCGACCTCGGGATCCGAATAGCCAACACACTTCCCGCCAACGCGGTTGAAGAACACCGACGAAGTGAACATCGTAAGTGGGATTGCGCATGCAAGAACGATTGAAGCTGTGTTGCTGGCCCGAAGCGCGAGGCCATCGAGCGCGATAGCGGCTAGAGTAAACAAAATGACAACCTGAATCGAATAGTAGAAAAATCCGTTGAAGTTATAGAGCGGGCCGGTGATCCTGGCCGCCCAATACAAAAAGAGTCCCGAGACAAGTATGATTTCGAATCCGATGTAAATCAGGAAGGGTGGCAGCGCGGAGGCTGCTTTCCTTCTGGAAGCGACAGCCACACCAGCCAGAAAAATGCCCATCATCCAGAAGCGCAAGACATAGAGTTTGGGGGCGGCCGTAGCCACCAGGTGTGCTCCTGCCGGATTCGGTATGACGACCTCAGGATCGGGGGTAAAGGTGAAGAAGCTGGTCTCGTACTTCACGGCCGTACTGATGGGGTTGCGTTCGCCCTTATGTTCTGAAAGGTAGGTGCGTATCTTCTGAACATTGTTGGGGTGGTGGATCGTGAGATCAAGCAAAATTGGAGTCAGAAAGATGGCAAGCAGAATGGCGCTGACTACCAGTGTTTTCGAGTTGGCGCGGACGAACGCTCGTAGTCCTTTTTTGCGGATGAAAAAAAGATAAACGCTCAGAAAAGAGCAGGCTGAGAGCACGCCGACAAACGATAGCTGGGCCACATGTCCGTGGACGAGCAAGCCCCCGCACACAATCAGGATGGGTAGATCAGCGACTGCGCCCGTGGCCACGGAGGCGCACACGGTAACAAACAGCAAGAAGACATAGAGGATCATGTGCGGCAGCCAGATGTTCATGGTTGCCACCGGGCCGTGCGTCCGGTTGATAACGTAGATCAGCCACAGAGAAAGGAATACCGCGACCGGCAGAAACAGAGACGACTTGCAATAGCGCGCGAAGATGCGAATCGAGAGGAACAGGAGCGCAACATTAAGCAGCAGCAAAGTCAGAAACGCCGAATTCATCGGCTCAGGACAGAGATGCAGCAGGCGGCGGAACACTACGTCGCCCAGCGCCAGGATATACATGAACGCCGGTCCGGGATGGTGGAAGTGCCAACGCGAGTAGTTGCCCAGCAGTTCGCGAAAGCGTTCCGCATCTCGCACCTGGAACATGATGGTAGCGATATCGTCCGACTCGATCAGCTTCAAGCGAAACAGGCAATGATTGATGACCAGCAGGACAGCAGTCCATGAACAAGCCGCCAGAATAACCCCGAGTGCAGTTCTTGATCCGCTCCCCAAGCCCCCCGGTTGCGGGGGAACCGCAATGCGAGCCGTGTTTCCTGCCCCTGGAGTTGGGAGTTGTTCTTTATCGGCCATCGTTATTGCTCGCAGCAGTAGGGCAATTCATTTTTCGTGCACCTTCTTCAGACGAGCCGCTACGCTCAAGTCGGACGCAGCGATCAATCCCAACGGCGCCACGACAGTACGGGAAATGTGAGCGGAAGTTCATTCTGAATGGAATGCCGGTTGCGTCGAAATCGAAGCAACGTGCTACTGCGCACATCTCGGCAGAGCATCGCAGCGTGGATTGCGCAGGGGCTCCGCTGTTCTCATGTCTCAGATAATATATTGTAAGCGCTTCAGCGGTACGGTCCGTGACCACTCGTACGAGTGGCCTGCACATCGACGGGCAGTTTTCTTATACTCATGCTGAAAAGTTTGCAGCCAGACTCTCTAGGACGGTTTCGCGACCGCGTCGCAAATTCAATTAAGCGACGGTCGAAATCGATTCCAATCCTTTATGCAACGCTGAAGGGCGCTGCCAACCTGTTCGGTTATCGTCCGGTTCCGCAAGCAGTCACTCCGCCACAAATTGAGACCCCTGCGGCGGAGGTCAAGCCTCGAATCGTTTTCGAAGACCTTGACGCATTGCTGGCGGAAATCACCCGACGGCTAAACCAGCCCAATGTTGAACAACAGCTTGCGGCGCTGAGTGAAGTTTTCTTCAAGATCGACGCCTCCGAGCTGAACGCGATGGATCCCTTCAGCCAACAGTATCGAGAGGGCATCCTGGCCCTCTACAAGCGAGTTTCGAAGAACCATGATTACGATCCGATGGGCATGGAAAAGACAGATGCGGCTGACAACTGCGATCTCGCGCTGAATCCCATCCCGTACCGCCTCGGCAGCAGCCGCATCGTGGGCGAGTTCCTGAGTTGTTACGGCTGGATCTTGAGCAGTCTCGACGTGCAACCCGGCGCTGATGTTCTGGAATACGGTTCTGGCGAGGGCCAGCTCAGCATTCATCTCGCGCGGATGGGTTGCAATGTGCACGCAATCGATATCGAAGAAAGATTTCTGGCCGCGATTCGCCGACAGTGCGAAAGGCTGGGCGTCAGCGTCACCACTCGGGTTGGGTGCTTTGGCGACGGCATCGACGGAAAGAGGTTTGACCGAATCCTGTTTTTCGAAGCTTTCCATCATTGCTTCGATCACTTCAACGCTTTGTTGCGCATCCGTGAGTTGCTCAAGCCGAATGGCTTCATTTGCTTTTCAGGAGAGCCCATCATTTCGGCGGAAGCGCCCGACCCCATGATCCTTCCATACCCTTGGGGCCTAAGGCTCGATGGAGAGTCCATGCGTTCGATCGCGGAGTTCGGCTGGATGGAATTGGGATACTGCGAACCGTATTTCATGGCGCTACTCGGCCGTTGTGGCTACACCGTCGAACGCAAGCGTTGTCCCGGTTTCTCGCGAGGCGACGTGTACATCGCGCGCAAGTTCGATGACCGATACCCGATTGATCGCGATACGCTGATCTCCAGCCATAACGGGAAGTCCGGCTGGCACAGCAGCGAAGGCACGCATCGCTGGACGAAGGGCGATGCCTGGTTTCCTTTGCCCGCTACCGGATACGACACGGTCGGTGTGCGAATGGAGAATGCCGGACCCAAGCCGACCGACGTGCTGATTTCCGGCCCGTGCGAATCCAAGCAGTTGACGCTGGAGTCGGGCAAAGAAACCCGCGTCGTGCTAACGCTGCCGGCGTCAGGCGGCGATCTGCGGATTCAGTCGGGAACATTCGTGCCCAAAGACGTCGATCCGAGCTCTACGGATTGGCGAACCTTAGGGGTTCTGGTGAAGGCGATTGAGTTCCACAAGAACTTAGCCTGAACCGGCCAACCGGGACCTGCCGTTGGTAGCGGAAGGTCGCAGCCAAGTTTTCCAAGGCGCCATTTCTGCGATAGGGCTCTCCTTTTCAGTCTCCATGGATCTTTCTCTGTCGGCCCCTATCGAGTGGCTCCTGCGAGGCTTTCGCCGGGTGCAAGCGGCCAGTTCAGAGAGCTTGAGCCCGAGCAGAAAGATCCCGTCGGCAGCGTCTTGTAACCGCATCTTCCCGGGCTTTGCCTTGGCGAAGCGAACTGAACGTTCCAGCTCTTGTCCTTTGGAAAACAATTGACTTGCGGCGGAGCCACTGCCGGCGTACCGGCGACAAAGTCGGCAGGCAGGGTGAAAGAAAATCCGTAGCAGCCTCCTTCGGGGCAATCAACGTCTTTGGTTGCCCAGTTTGAGCAAGTATTCTGGCACTCGTTGGGCGAGCTCGATTGCTGGCTGAGATTGCAGCCGCAGGTGTTCTTCTGGCTGTTCCAGGTGCAGAAGGTCGCTGGGGCGCAGTGGTCTTGCAGGCCCGCGTTGTAGTTGGTTTCGAAGTCACTGATCTTCGACATGTCGAGCGGAACCGTCAGGATGCCAGTGGTCTGGTTGTAACAGCTCGTATCCGCAGGGCAGGTGAACGCGCCAGCCGGAGTGAACGTAGGCGGAGTGGTCTGCTGATTGACCCGTACCAGCTGCAAGGTCGTCGGATCGAAATCCGTCCCGACATAGACTTGATAGGTTTGCGCCGTAGTCGGTTTCGCAAACAAGAGGAACACATAATAGGTTCCATTGGCTGCAAACACGTTCAGGTTGGCTGACGACTGACTCTGGATGGCTTGCGATACCGTGGTGTCCAGGTAATAACGAGCCTTGTTCACCGTAAGGCTGCTGCGCTGGTAAGTGGTTTGGCCCATCATGCGGATTGCGGTCGCGCCAGTTTCTCCCGGATTGGTTTCTTCTCGATAGAGCGGCACGCCATAGCAGGTTTGATCGGAGCATGGCTCTGCCCACGCCACGCAACTGTTGTTGTTGCATGCAGGAAATACCACGGAGGTCACGTACTCGTATGGGCTGGTATCGGCGGTCGCGCAGAGCTCAGGATAGCCAGCTGTGTTGTAAGGACATTTGCTACCTTGCGGCATCAAGTCAGGGATGTCGGAAGCGCACTCGGGAGTCACCAGGGGCACGTTGAAGAAGGCGTCTTTGTTCACTGAAATGGCGGGATCGTTGACTTGAGTTTGCTGATTCATCGGGCCCAGCAGGCCGGTCAGAGATCCGTCATCATCGCTGAGTTCCGTTTGCCGGTCGATATCGGTGAAACCGGTGAACATGTCGTTCGCCCCGATGCAGTAGCGTGCCGCAACCTGGTTGGGATCGGTGTTGAATGACCCGGGCAGGAACAAGGGCTCGATCACGAAGTGGCGTATGTCGACGTTGTCGAAGTAAAGCTTGTCAGAATGGAACGCGGGAGGATAGTAAAAGCCGTTGGGCTGCTTCCACGCGATACCGGCGTTGGGCAAGTAGCATTGACCGTTCCCCGGTCCGCTAGGATCAAGGGGCACGCCGTTCGACCTGTAATACATCCACAAATCACAGTTGTCGCCGCTGCCGCCGCTGGTGCATCCGTTCAGCGCCGTTTTGGTTATGTCGAGAAAAGCGTTGGCGGACTCATACGAAGGACCATCGTAAATACTGAAGAAGCGCTGATTCACGGCGAAGTTACCCAACGGGATAGCGATGCCTTCATTCAGGTTGGAGCAGAACGCGGCCGGAAGACCAGAGTCGCAGGTCAGCCCCGAATGCGGGTTAAACGGCCCAGCGTCGATGGCAAAGCGACTGCCACCTTTACCCTGCGGCAGTGGCGGAGTCTGCGTGTGCCCGATGAAAACGTTCTTATGGGCTAGGGCCCAGTATCCCGGTACCTCATCCGAACCACTGTAACCACCGCCAGACACGAAGGTCAGGCCGCCATTCTGTATATCGGTCAGGGCGCTGTTGGTCAACAAGAACCACTGCTTGCGCAGCCAGAGCGCCGCGATATTGGTTTGAGCCCAGTTGAAAGACGAAGTGTAGTGATCAATGTCCGTAATCATGCAATTGCCCGGCGCCTGGGAGGAGTTGTTGTAGGCGCAGGGCGATACTTGCGCGCAGCTGCCCGAAGCGGGACACTGGGTCGCGGCGCGCGAGCCTCCGCTGGGAACTTTCGGATAGTACTCATCTGCGGCCGGGCTGAAGGGATCGCCAGCGTAGTTCTGCGGAAAGGCCGGAGCCAGAGGGTTGACGATCGGCGGAATTTGCGGAGCTGCCTCCAGATCACACTCTGCGGTATCTCCCACGGTATTGAAAGAAGTTTGCGCGGTGCTGCACGAATTTCCGACGAACTTATAAAGGGGTGAGATGCCCGCCTGGTTGTCGTCGTCCGCGCCATTCGACTGCTGCCGGTACTGCTGCTCGCCGGCGTACGAGTTCCAGTACTCGTAACGCGAGTGGCCGCTATTTGTGGCCGGCACGAACCAATAGCACATACCGCAGGTCCCTGCGCCGGACGCCACGTTGTATTCGAAGTCGTTCCACCCATTCGTGATCCAGAAAACCGTCGGATGGTCGGTGTCGACGTGAAAGGGAACTTCATCGGACGCAGAGTTGTGATGCGCCGCCGCAAGAATGCCCGGGACGTTGCGCGGATTCTGGGGATTGGCTACCCCGCCGCGGGCGAAAACGCCGAGGTTGGAATACAGCTGGTTGCCCGTCTCGCTGCCATCTTCAAAATAGTAGCCGTGACCGATGGATAGAAATCCCACGTTGCGCGCCAGCGTCACGCCTTCGCTGGCGTGGATGGTATACCAGCGCGTCATGGAGTCGTGTACGGAAGAATCCATCACAAACGTTATCGGCACGCTGCCTCCGGGAGCAGGCTGAGGCGTTTGGCGCGCCATGTGGAAGTGCACTGGGTAGTGCATGATGCGTCCACCCTCACCCATCTGGTAGAACTCGACGCCCTGCACCTGGAAAGCTGCTGCGCCTTGCCGCACCAGCGTATGTCCGCCGAAGGAATAGCCGGTGCTGGCTGAGGGAAACGGCGTGTTCCAGGTGTCGCCCTCGGACACAATGCGGATGCTGCGGGTCAGCAGCCCGACGGCAGCGCGGGTCTCTACGCAGCGCGTCTGTGTTCCGGAACATTTGACGTTAGGATTCTGGTCGGGACCGATACCGCTGGGCACGCTCTTCGCGCCCAGATCGTAGGTCGTTCCGATGTGAGGATATTGAACCGGGCTGGTCAGCGTGATGGTGCTGACGCCGCCGCTGGTGCTGACGCTTGCGATGGTGACTTGCTCAGAGTGGCCGGGCAGATAGTCAGTGGTAGTGAGAACAATCTGGTCATTGGCGACCCAATCCACGGCGCGATCCAGCAGCAGCATCGTTTCCTGGCCGCTTCCCTTCAGGGTCTGATTCAGGCGCGCCCAACTGGTTCCGGAATTGTAAGCCGCCAGCGCTTGATAAGTCGCGCCCTTCTTGCCGAACAACTGCAAGGTCCCGCCGTAAGAAACGCCCAATACTTTGTAGCCGAAATAACCGGCTGGATCGCCGCCGTCGTCGTACTCCAGCGGCATATAGGCGTAGAAGCAGTCATCAACGTTGCCCGGCAAATTTTGATTGAATCCCGTCACGTTCTTGGCGGCAACGCAGGATGCCGGGTTGAGTCCGGTGATTGGATTGGATTGCCACAACGGCGTTGGCACGCCGCACTGATTTACCTGGTCCGACAGACAAGTGATGCCCACACCGCCATCACCCTTGCCGGTGCCTACTGGTTGCGCGGCGCCCCACAAATGAATCGTTAATGTCCCGTTGACGCCGTACGGCGTGGTGCTGCTTCCGGCAATCAGGAAGCTGTTGTTCTCAACCAGAATGTTGTAGGCCCACAGGTCGGTGTTGCCGTCGTCCACGAACTGTAGCGTGCCGCCGCCGTAAACATTGATGTTCTGATAGCCGTATGTGCCCGCGTGCACGAAGCAGGTACCCGGACCGACCACTTGCACGTTTTGAGTGCCGTCGCCGCCCGCAGTCAAAGATTCGCCGTTGCTGCAAGTCAGTGCTGTCGTTTTCTTACCCGGCTTGCCGCTGGCCTGGCAGAAGCTGGAGACGCAAAGCAGCAGCAAAAGCAGCACCGCCGGAAAACAAAGAGACATCCGGTGTGGGGTCGGCTGACATGTGACCATAGGTTGGTGCTGGGCAATCATCTCTTGCTCCTCCGCCGGAGACCGGCGCATGCGCATGTTCAATTGCGGTTGGAACTGGATTGCGTCGATGGAGATTTAGCTGTCGCGCCTACTCTGCGGATGGAGGCGATGGCTGTTCACGAAGCAAGCTTCTCCCTGGACTCACAGGCAATTGTTTGTGATTGAGCTCCGGTAAACGGCGCAGTCAGTCTATCTGGGACGACGAAGAAAACTAGAGAAGACTTTCTCTAAAAGACAGACGGAGGCAAGGGGCCGGGCTCGAACTGATTCCGTAATAGCATCGCTGGCCGCAACGCTGTCGCTTGCGCAGGAATCATTCAGTAATCGCGGTTCTGATTGAAGAGGATCACGGCCGCCTGTGGCCTAGGCTCTGCGCTTGGGTTGTCCGGCGAAACCAAACATAGCGAGGCTGCAAGCGACCGTTTCGATCTCAATCTTGCCTTACGGAGTGAAGTTATTCGCAGGGTGGATGGCCGCACTCGCAGGCAATCTCGACTTCGTTGGAGCCGGCATCGCGGCACCAATCGCTGCAGTATTTCTCTCCCGCGGGCACCGTGCAAGCGCACGGCTCGTGTGCACAATTCTTGGCTTCTTCTGCCATTGCTTTCTCCTTTAGGTTTCGGCTGTTGTGAAACGTCTGCTACGGCCAGTTTAGGATTACCGGGGCAGCCGCAATGTTGCCTGCGGAGCGTAGCAAAGTCAAATAGAACGCCGAACGAGCGAGAGTTGGGGTTCACTTGCCCGCGACAACGCAGTAGGAGATTGGAAACGCGCCGTGAAGTGGAAGTCGCTGCCTCGTCCCGGTTCGCTCTCCATCCAGATTTTGCCGCCCATCATGGCTACCACGTGCGAAGAGATCGACAGTCCCAGCCCCGTCGCACCGTACTTACGAACAGAACCGCCGTTGTTGTGAGCTATCGGTTTGAAAATAGAGTGATGCTTCCCGGGAGCAATCCCGATTCCTGTGTCGGAGATGCTGAACAAAATCTCGATGCCATCTTCGCATTGCGAATTCAGAGATGTGCGCAAAATAATTCGACCCTGCATGGTGAACTTGATGGCGTTCCCTACCAGGTTTACCAACACCTGCCGCAGACGTCTGGCATCTCCGACGACCACCTCGGGCAAATCCGGCGCGAGTTCGCAGGAAAGTTGCAGACCGACTTGCTGCGCCTCAAACAGAAAAGGCCGCACCGTCTGTTGGATGGTCTCGCGAAGTTGGAACGGCGCAGGTTCGAAGCTCAAAGTTCCAGACTCCGCCTTGCTGAGATCGAGCAATTCATCAATCAGGTGGAGCAGGGCCTTGGCGGAAGACTGGAGCGTCAACAGATACTCGCGCTGCTCGGAATCGAGCTGCGTATCCAGAGCTAGTTCCGTCGTCCCCAGAATGCCATTCATCGGCGTTCGCAGTTCGTGGCTCATGTTGGCGAGGAACTGAGTCTTGGCATAATTCGCTTCCTCGGCCCGCTCCTTCGCCGCTCTGAGTTGAGACTCAGCTTTCTCCCGGATGCGCTCGGCCGCGTCTCGTTGTAAACGGGCGGACAACACCGATGCCATGTAAGTTGCAAGTTCGTCCAGTTGCTCAAGGTCTTGCTGGCAATATTCGGTTTCTTTATTGGCTACCACCAGCAAGCCGATAACGCGGTTCTGATAACGAATGGGCACCGCCATGGCGCGCTCGACAGCCAGACGTCCCATAGGGAAGTGTCCTGGTTGGTTGCTGAAGAGCGACCGATTCTCCCGGAGCGCCCGTCCCCAAATGCCGGCCCAGGAATCTTGCGGCAAGCGCATATTCGGGAGCAGCAGATTTCTGATCTCGGCCGTTATCGACGGAACCACCAGACCGCCGTCTTCGGCAACATATCCGAAGAGACCGTAGCGGCTTTGGGTGCTGCGTAGAACGGTCTGGAGTAACTCCCCGAACACGCCATTACCCGGCACCGTGAGAAAAATGTTGAAGATCTCGTTGCGAAGAACCAGGTTCTGTTCCGATAGCCGCAACGCCTCTTCAGCGTGCTTGCGCAAACTAATGTCATGGGCGATGGTACAGATGCCCAGGGTGCTCCCGCCCTTATCCCGGATGGAAAAAACTGCGAGGGAAACATCGAAACGGCTGCCGTCTTTCCGTTGGCAGACGGAGTCGAAACGTTCCACTTGCTCGCCCTGCTCCATTTTTGCCAATACCTCGGGCACCTCATGCAGTCGTTCGGGAGGAATCAGGATCGAAATGTGGCTGCCTACCGCTTCCGCGGCTGAATACCCGCACATTCTCTCGGCTGCGGGATTCCAGGAAACGATGACGCCCTCGGTCGAGGTCCCAAAAATGGCGTCGCTGGAAGAGTTCACGATTGAAGCTAGGCGCGAATCTACTTCTTCCGCCAGCTTGCGTTCCGTGATGTCGCACAGCACACCATCGGCGAAAAGCTTCCCATCCTCGATGTGCGTACGCAGAGCACGGTTGCGGACCCAGACCCAGCGGCCGTCCTTGTGTTTAATGCGGTATTCGATGTCGAAGATCTTGTTGTCCGAGAACAGGGCCACGTAGCACTGAAGCACGGAAGCCGCATCGTCAGGATGAACGCGCGCCCGCCGCAGCTCCATCCCTCCCGCTTTCACCTCATCCGGCGTGTAACCGAAAACCTCCCGCACGTTGGGGCTGACGTAATTCGTACGGCCTTCAACATCGGAGGTCCAGGTAACGTCGGGCAGATTGGCCAGAACTCGCCGGTATTGCTCTTCTTTGCCGCGAAGCGCCTCGTCCGACCTTATGCGGTCGCCGATATCGATGCCGACAGCGAGTACGCAGGGTTCACCGTCGATGATGACTCGAACACCGCTAAGGAAACAGGGTATGGTCGCGCCGTTTTTGGTCAGCCAGGCTGCTTCCGTCTCGGCAAAGCCCTTCTGAAGAGCGACCCCCATGCTTTTCGGCACCAGTTCACGATAGTCCGGAGTAAGCGTCAGATCGGCCGGCATGCGCTTCAGTTCGCGTTCCGAATAGCCCAAAGTACTTTGAAAGCGCGGGTTCCAGCGCACGAACTTCTCGTTCTTGTCGACGATACAGGTGAGCCCTGGCAGATGACTTACCAGGTTGTGGACGTTCGTCTTCTCGTGTTTCAGCAATTCAAGATCGCGTTGACGTCGCCAGGGGATAAGACATCCAGAAATCAACGCAGCGACGAAGCAGAAGAGGATTGTGGCTGCGTGCGATTGCCATGGCGTGAGCTGGGGAAAAAAGCCCATCTTAGCAACTTCGAACAGGGATACGGCAGCCAGCGCTGCTGAAGCGCCCCAGAGAGCGTTGACGATCTTAGGAGGAGCGGCCATCGAGGTTTACAACGCCTGAAGCGTCTGGCGCATAAGTACTACTTTTCGTGATGGTAATCGGCTGGATCGTAGATTGATGTGACCTTCGTCACCTGAAAGGGTACCCGGCCAAAAAGCTCGAGCGTCGTGACGAGAACAAAACAAAAGGGCGGCAGATAAATCGCCGCCCGGTCCAGCATCGTAACTGAGGAGAGTTACTTCACGACCTGGAGATCATTGGTGACCTGGAACACATCCCGAACCTCGTTGGCAGCGATGTTGGCCAGGTTCTTGTCGCCCTCGTTATTCACATAGCCCTTCAAGGTAACGCGCTGGCCGTCCACAATAATGTGAATGCTGGGTGCAGCTTCCCAGAAATACTGCGACAAGCCTCCGGTATGCATCAGAGCGCGATAAACCCGCTCCCGAGCTTGCTGGTCAAGGGGCGCGGGCGGCAGGACCTTGATGTTGTTGACAACTTTTTCGACGCCTTCAATGCGCTTTACGGATCTCTCGGCGTCCTGCCGAGTCTCTGAGTGGAAGCTGGTGACCGCTCCGTTCAGCACCACGGTTCTACCCTGTACGCTGTATTCCAGGTCGTCGAACATCGAATAATAAGGAAGCATCAACAGCTGATGACGCACCTGTTGCGCCAGCTTTGCCTCGACCGGATCAGCGGCCTGGGTTTTCTGTTTCCCATAATCCACCACCACCGGCCCATTGCTGGTGATCGTTTGTGCTGTTTGCGCCGGCTGGGTCGCCAGATTGGCCGGCGTCTGTGATGTCTGCGCTAGCGCTCCCGCGCTGAGTGCCAGCAACAGGCTGAATAGCACTAGTCTTTGCATACGTTCTCATCCTCCATCCGTCACTTACATTGGATGAAGGCATAAACCCGCTGGCTCCGGACGCCACCTGCCGGGTAACAAGTCTTAACAAAACGTAATGGCTAATCTGGCTGACCGAAGAGGGCAACGTTGAGGGGCGGAGCTATCATCAGGTATTGACAAACGCGGTATCATGCTGAGAAATCGCGCTTGGAGGTGGGGTGTGGAAAGATTCAAGATTATTACGGTGGAGCGCGAATACGGCGCCGGCGGCAGCATGGTGGCTGCGGAGCTGGCCAGGAGCAAGGGATGGGAGCTCCTCGATCAGCAGCTCACCTGCGAGATTGCCAAACTTGCGGCCGTGGACGAGCACGCCGTCGCCCGCCGCGAGGAAAAATGTGACCCCTTGCTGCACCGGCTTGCCAAAGTCTTTTGGCGCGGAAGCTATGAACGCTCGCTTCCTATCTCCGACGACAAGATTTTTGATGCCGATGAACTGGTGCATCATGCGCAACAGGTGATCGAGAAGAAAGCACGCGAAGGGAATTGCGTGATCGTCGGCCGTGGAGCTCCGTACATTCTTCGTGCACGGCCAGATACGTTTCACGTTTTTGTTTACGGCTCGCGAGAGAAGAAGATCGAGCGCCTCGTCAAATTGAAAATGAGCGAGAAGGACGCGGCTGAAATGGTCGATACCATCGATCGCGAGCGCTCGGCCTTTGTCCGCAAATATTTCAATGCGGAGTGGCCTTGTCGACGCCTCTATCACCTCATGCTGAACTCCGACCACGGCATTGGTCACGTCACCAATATGATTCTCAGCACCATGGAGTCACTTGAGAAGCAGGGAACCATGCATCCGCCGGGAGAGAACGTGAACTTGGACGTGGTGCGCCAGCCCACGATGTAGCGCCGCAGGTAGCCACGACTTTCAGAAGCCCGCTTCAAATTTTCTCGGATATTCTTGGACCGTTCCATGTCACAGCATTGGTGTGACGCACGCGCTTGCGCGTCTCCGCTGCAAGATTAGACTAGAGCCACACGACGAGGTTGCCTGACCACCAGGAGGTAGCCGGATGGTAGAAACGTCTCGCATCAGTCCGCGACAAACCTGCGGACTTCAACAGAGAAAAACTAAGAGAAAACTGTAGCTGGGTTGTGAACGGGCTTGCGATTCCGAAGCGCGATCACGTCGCGATCGTTGTCAGGAAGCTTTCGGGCGCCAGCTCATTGCCAGGCATCAGGAGGTCGATATGCACCTCAGCAAAGCGAAAGCATTTCTAGATGCGCACGAAGTAAAGTACGTCACGGTCTCCCACTCCAAGGCCTATACAGCGCAGGGCATCGCTTCGATCTCGCACATCTCAGGTCGGCACCTGGCGAAGACCGTGGTCGTCAAACTGGATGGAGATCTTGCCATGGCGGTGCTACCGGCCTGTTACCAGGTCGACCTCGAGGCGTTGCGTCGCGCCACGGGTGTACAGGTGGCCGAGCTTGCCACCGAGCACGAGTTTAAGCGGCACTTTCCCGATTGTGAGACGGGCGCAATGCCCCCTTTCGGAAATCTCTACGGTCTCCCGGTTTACGTCGACGAAACCTTAACCGAAGACCGCGAGATCGCATTCAATGCCGGCTCGCATTACGAACTGATCAAGCTCGAGTATGCGGATTTCGCTCAGTTGGTGAAGCCGGAAGTGATGGCGTTCTCGTCGGCACGCGTGGCACACGGAATGGTTTAAGTCGAGCTTGACTGGAGGATGCGGCGCAAATCCAACCATCGTGATTGCGAGGGCCGATGCTACGCCGCATCCCCAGTCACATTCGGAAAACCTCAATTAGGCCCTCGAGTCTTTGAATCCCACATTGGGGTACTTAACGCTACTCGCTGTGGGATTTTGCGCGGCAGCATTTGCGGGCTGCCGTGGCCACTAGCTAAATCGGGGTCTCGAGCAGTACGTTCAACTGACGACCTGGCAGTATGAAAAGGGGTTCGCGAGTAATCATCCTTCCTGTTGGGCAGTTTATCCTTGTTGAGCTTGCTCGTTTGAACACAGCAGCTACCCGTCCGGCACCCCAAACTGATAGCCTGAAATTGTGTCTCACAATGTGGTACATCGCAAAGCCGCAATTTGCGGATCCTCAGCTCGAAGACGGTTTTCAATAGGTGACTATTTCATCGACCTCGTATTCCTGCCGATTCAACCCGGGAAGATCAAGGGAAGTTTACCCGCCGGGAGCGCTGTCGGTTTGACCCTGCTTGGGGCGGCATGCGATAGTACGCTTTAACACAATTGCAACAAATCTGTAATCGTACATTTACATTCCTATGGACTTCCCACCAACCAAGTGCCAACGGAGCCGGTGATGGCGCGCCTTATTCCCCGGGAGATGAAGTTCTTCGACATGTTCGCGGAGGTCGCGAACAACGTCATTCAGGGTGCTCAGGTCCTGTCCGATCTTCTGCATCATTACGATTACGAAAAAATGCCTGCCTCCGTGGAGAAGATCAAAGAGATCGAACATCACGGCGACGACATGACCCACCGCATCCTCATCAAGCTGAACCAGACGTTCATCACGCCTTTCGACCGGGAAGACATTCACCTGCTGACTTCCTCGCTAGACGACGTGCTCGATTACATCAACGGCGCCAGCGACCGGTTGCTCACCTACAAGATCGTCACGCCATCGCCTTCAGCGAAAGTCCTGGCGGCGATTATCTTGAAGCAGACGCAAGAGCTCGGGAAAGCTGTCTCGTTGTTGAACAAAGACAGCAAGCTGCTGGCACATTGCGTTGAGGTCAACCGGCTGGAGAATGAAGCTGATCAAGTAAGCCGCGAGGCCATTGGCCGTCTGTTTGACGGCGACTACGATCCCATCACCCTGATCAAGTTGAAAGAGCTTCTGGAAATTCTGGAGATCGCCACGGACAAGGCGGAAGATGTGGCGAATGTCCTCGAGACCGTGGTTCTAAAGAAC
Organism: uncultured Acidobacteriaceae bacterium; assembly: GCA_963769235.1. Lineage (GTDB taxonomy): Bacteria > Acidobacteriota > Terriglobia > Terriglobales > Acidobacteriaceae > Bog-257. Next base: position 159,938 of record CAVYKW010000007.1, read on the forward strand.
GCCTGAGGCGGCTGATCTTGCGTCCACCACAAAATCCAGAACAGGTTATATTGCCGTGAGTATCGGACTCATCCTACTGGCGATTACGGTCGCTGCCGCACTCCTGTTTGATTTCCTGAACGGCTTCCATGATGCGGCCAACAGCATAGCCACTGTGGTCTCGACCCGGGTACTGTCGCCGAAGCTGGCTGTTGCCTGGGCAGCGGTCTTCAACTTTCTCGCGGCCTTTCTGCTGGGCACGGCTGTCGCCAAGACCATCGGCAAGGGAATGATTGAGCTCGATATCGTCACCCAGTACGTGGTATTGGCCGGTCTGTTGGCAGCTATCTTTTGGGACCTGGTCACGTGGCTCGTCGGTTTGCCTACGTCATCCTCCCATGCCCTGATTGGCGGCTATGCAGGAGCGGCGATGGCTCGCGCCACGATTCTTCATGGCTGGCGCAGCGCGCCGTCGGTCATCATCCCCGGGGGTTGGACCAAGACGCTGATCTTCATCGTGATCGCGCCGGTGATGGGATTCGTTCTCGGCTTTGGTTTCATGGTCGCGATTTCCTGGATCTTCCAACATAAATCGCCCCGCCAGGTGGACACTCTCTTCCGTAAATTGCAATTGCTATCCGCCGCCGCATACAGTCTAGGACACGGCGGCAATGACGCGCAGAAGACCATGGGCATTGTGGCCGGAGCGCTCTATACCGCCGGAGTAATGAATCAAGCGGATTTTGCGGCAAACTGGGGACGCTGGCACTGGCCCATCATTCTGGCTGCACAAGCCGCCATCGCGTCAGGTACCTACTTCGGGGGCTGGCGCATCGTGCACACCATGGGATCGAAGATTACCAAGCTGAAGCCAGTGGGAGGATTTTGCGCTGAGGCCGCAGGAGCAATCACGCTGTTCGGAACCGCACTGGCCGGAATTCCGGTAAGCACGACGCACACCATCACGGGCGCCATCATCGGAGTAGGAACCACACATCGCGTTTCGGCCGTGCGCTGGGGCGTAGCGACCCGCATTGTGTGGGCCTGGGTACTCACCATTCCAGCGTCCGCCGCGGTGGCCATGCTTGCCTTCTGGATCATCCGCATGTTTAATCCCACAGCGTAGGAGTACGGAATTTTCAATAGTCAGCTGCGACTGCATTTGTTGGAAGTCGTCGTCTGTCCTTGCAGTCCCATTGTCCTTGACGATAGCGACACCACTATCTCTTCGTGCTGTTTATCCTCCCAGCCAAGCGCGTTATCCCCACTGATCCCGAACAGAACTACAACCAACCATGCGTTGACTGCGCGTGCGCTGCATATTTTCTTACGCAAACTATAAGACTTACCAGTATTCACTCTCTGCCGTTACCTCTAGCATAGAAATGTCCCGGAAAATCCGAGGAGAGTTGATGCGCCACAATCGCGATGAGCCGGCCGGCGCCGGAACACGCAAGGCGACTTCGCATGACGTCGACGTCAAGGAGATAGTAAGAGTGAAAAAGCTAATTTGGGTCCTAGGTTTTCTGTGCCTGGTTACGATGTTTTCAACGGCGCAGGAGTTTCCCAAGGTTGAATTAACCGGTGGTTATTCGTACGTTAACTTCCATCCTTCTTTGTCCTACATTACCAGCCAGAATCTTAACGGCGGTGGCGGTGCATTCGTATATAACTTCACTTCTCTGTTCGGTATCAAGGCCGACTTCGAAGGTTATGCAGTCGGAACCGGATGGACTAATTATCTGAAGAACAACTACGACTATGCTGGCTCGGCCAGCGGAAATGCTTTCACCTATATGTTCGGCCCGCAGATCAAGAAGCACTCAGGTAAGTGGCAGCCTTTTGGTGAAGGCCTGTTTGGCGCGTTCCACTCCAACGGCTACGGCACGTTGCTGCATTGCATTGAGAACAATGGCTGCTCCGCCCAAAACGGTAACGGCAACAACAACGGCTTCGCCATGGAGTTCGGCGGAGGCGTCGACTATGCCCTGACCAACCACATTCAGATCCGTCCGGTAGAAATTGACTATCTGTACTCGCGTTTTTCGGCGAACCACATTGCCAACTACTCGGCCGGCCAGAACAGCTTCAAGTATTTCGGCGGCATCAACTTCACGCTCGGAGGCGCTAAGTAGCCGCGTTTCTCTACTTCTCCAAAAGCTGAAAACTGGCGGTGCTACCCCCGAGCATCGCCAGTCTCTATTTGCCCGCGGAAGCGGTGTCAGGGTATCGAACCGGCCGCGCCTCCGCCTAGTGGCTATAAAGTGCCATAAGCGTAATGACCTTGGTGCCAAGTAAGGCGCTTTTTCCCTAGGTGAGACGAATGTCGAGAGGTACACTGAACGCGTTCAAGGCGGCTTCCTGCTCGTGTTTCAGCAGGACTTTGACCGTCGAGAATGCAGGTTTGGCTAACGGTTCTGCCGACCCTGCTTGCAGCAAATATCCGAACCTAGGGCAAATTTCTCAGCCATGGAACGTAAACCGGCAGCGCGACTGCTAATTGCGGACGATCATCGCCTTCTGGCCGACGCTTGCAAGACATTGCTGGAGCCTGAATTCCTGGTGGTCGACATCGTCACGGACGGGCGCAGCCTGGTGAAGGCGGCTTCGCTCCTCAAACCCGACGTAATTATTCTGGACATCACAATGCCCAGATTGAATGGTCTGGATGCGGGCGAACAGATTAAGCAGAAGTTCCCCGGCATCAAACTCGTGTTCCTGACCATGAACGCAGCGGCTGATGTGGCGGCGGAAGCCTTTCGGAGAGGCGCATCGGGTTATGTACTGAAGCATTCGGCCGGCGAGGAACTGGTCGTCGCGATTCGCAAGGTCGTACAGAACGAAAGCTACTTGTCGCCTCTCATCGCCCGCGAGACGGTTACCTTCTTGCTCAACCAGGGCAAAACTAAGTCCGAAGAAAAGCGCATCACCAAGCGGCAGAGCGAGATTTTGCAACTGTTGGCGGAAGGAATGTCGATGAAGGAAGTGGCCGGCGTTCTCGAACTGAAGCCGGGCACTGTGGCGTTTCACAAATATCGCATGATGGAGACATTGGGCGTCAGAACAAACGCCGAGCTGCTGGAGTACGCCATCAAGCGGCAGATGACATCGGCCTGATGGCCACCAGCGGCGAACTACCTCAGCCTGCGGAACCAAGTTACTGCGCTTCTACAGTGGATTACTTAGCAGCGTCTCGAAATTCAATCTGCATTTTCCATACAAATAATAGTAGTTTTGCCAGTAGGCATCCGTATGCGTTGTTGTTAGCGTTTTTATGAGCAATCACCCGCGTGCTCGTGACAACTCTGATCGCAAGCGGAGATCGGTTCGTGGCTTCGATACGGCTTTTGCTGGCGGACGACAACCCGGAACTGCTGGAAATGCTGGTGGACTTGCTACAGCCCTCCTATGTGGTTGCCGGTGCTCTGTCGAACGGTGCTTCTGTCTTAGAAGAGTTTGCAGCACTTAATCCGGATCTCATCATCCTCGACATATCTCTCGGTGACATGACTGGTTTTGAAGTTGCCCGCCGGCTGAAGAAGCTGGGCTGTGGCGCACGAATCATCTTCTTGACCGTGCACGAGAATGTCGATTTCATCCGTGCCGCCTTTGATCTTGACGCCTGCGGCTATGTTTTCAAGTCGCGTATCAGTTCCGATCTGATCGATGCCATCAACACCGTCTGCCGCGGCGGCCGCTTCAGTTCGGCAGACTTATCGGCTACGGCGTAGTCGACTTCCGAGGTTTACTGCGGCGGCGATCTCGGATCATCCAATTTTACGTCGAATTTCCACTGGCAACTTTTCCCCATCCTCATGACAAAGTTGGTAGTTCCGTCGCAATTGAGGATTCGTCCGGCGGCTGGGTGTGATATCGTGGCGCACGTTAACCAAAAAGAGATTCTGTCGCCAGGAAACGGTCGGCCGAGCCTCGAGCTTTTTCGAACCGGCCGGGTGCTTCTTGCCGAGAGCCTTGTGTGGACCAGTCCTTATTTAGTCAGTCGCTAACCGGAACGGCGCCCCGCAATTCAAAGAGCGCGGATGTTGATGAGGGAATGTGCATGTCGTTGAAACTTGCAGGTCGAGTGGTAGTTTTTTTGTCGCTGATGGTGTGGGTGGCCACGGCCACGGTTGCACAGGACCCGGGATGGCCGCGTCAGATTGTTAAGCCTGGCGGCAAGCTGATCCTTTATCAACCGCAAGTGGATAGCTGGCAAAACTACCAAACGGTGAATGGCCGTATGGCTTTTAGTCTGACGCCGACCGCCGGCAAGAGCCAGGTGGGCGTGATCGCGGTGTCGATGCACTCGACGGTCAATATGGACGACCACACCGTCTTCCTCAGTAATCCCGAGATCAAGAGCATCTCGTTTCCTTCGCTCGAGCCCGCGACCACGGCCAAGCTGTCTGACCTGATGAAGACGTTCCTAAATCCTTCGGCGACAATGACGATTTCGCTGGACCGACTGGTAGCCAGCGTCAAGAAGGATCAAGCGCCCTCGGTGTCGCCAGTTAAGAACGATCCTCCGACGATCTTTCTCAGCATGAAGCCTGCGATCCTGCTATTGATCAACGGCGAGCCAGTGATGGCTCTGATCACCGGTTCAAATTTGCAATTTGTGGTGAATGCGAACTGGCCGCTTTTCATGGAGCAGGGAAGTCCGAACTATTACCTCTTCGACGGCAAGGGTTGGCTCATGGCGGGCAGCCTGCAAGGCACGTTCACGCCGACCAACCAACTGCCCAAACAGATGTCGAAGGTTCCGGCAAACCCGAATTTTTCCGACCTGAAGGCGTTTATTCCCGCGCCCGCAGGCAGTACCGCCGCCTTCCCGCAGGTGTTTTACAGTGCCACTCCGGCGGAGCTGGTTGTCTTCAACGGACGGCCGCAGTGGACACCGATTCCAGGCACGCAGCTTTCCTATGGGTCGAACACCGAGAGCACGGTATTCAAGTACACACCTACCGGCGCCTATTACTTCCTGACCTCGGGCCGGTGGTTTACCACGGAGCATCCTCTGATTGGCGGGTGGACGTTTGCGACTTACAACCTGCCTCCAGACTTCGCCAAGATTCCGCCTGCCAGTCCCGCTGGGAAAGTTCTAGCTTCGGTGCCGGGAACGCCGGAAGCCGAAGACGCAGTGCTGATCGCGCAGATTCCAACGACGGAAAAGGTGAATATAGCGCAGGCGCCGTCGGAGGTAAAAGTTTCCTACGTGGGTCAGCCGCAGTTCCAGCCGATCACTGGAACCACCATGCAGTACGCGGTCAACACGCAGAATAAAGTTGTCCAGGTGGGAGCGCAATATTACTTGTGCTATCAGGGCGTGTGGTTCCTGTCGTCCAGTCCGATGGGACCGTGGACGGTAGCGCAGACTGTGCCGCAAGTGATTTACACCATTCCGCCCAGCTCTCCGGTGTACAACGTGACTTATGTGACGCAGGTGGTGAGCGATCCCGGGTACGTGCAGTCCAGTTACACCGCAGGCTACATGGGAGCATTCATTATGGGCGCGACGGTAGGAGCCATTGTCTGTAATGGCACGGGATATTACTATCCGCCGTACATCTATCACGGCTATTACTACCCGTACGCCGCAACCTACGGCTATCACACTTACAACCCCTACACCGGCGCGTACGGCTATGGCGGCGCGGCTTACGGACCGTATGGCAGCGCGCACTGGGGAACTTCCTACAACCCGAACACCGGAACCTATGCTCGTGGAGCTTCGGCGTCGAATGGGTACGGCTATCGCGCAGCCGGAGAAGCCTACAATCCCTATACCGGAGCCTATGGAGCGACTCGTCAGGGCGGTAACGCTTATGGCTCGTGGGGACAGTCGGTGGTGAGCAAGAACGGCAATACGGCTTACACGCAGCATGCCAGCAACGCATATGGGTCGGCGGGAACCGTTCAGACTTCGGCAGGTGGCAAGGGCGCGGCCACCAGCACAGCCTACGGCAATACCGCAGCCGGCAAGACCTCGAATGGCGATATGTACGCCGGTCACGACGGCAACGTGTACAAGAACACCGGCTCCGGCTGGCAGAAGTATGACAACGGCAGCTGGAACACAGTGCAGAAGCCAACCCAGGAAACGTATAACCAGAGCCATCCCACGAACTCGAACTACTCGTCGGCGCAGCAGAAAGCGCAGAGTAATCCGAACTACTCGGCCGACCAGCAGAAGGCGCAGAGCTACAGCCAGCAACATCCGTCGGGTCAGAGTTACAACAAGTCGTCCAGCGGATCATCCTATGGCGATTTGAATCAGCAAGCCCAGGATCGCCAGCGCGGCGCGGAGCAAAGCCAACGCTTCTCGCAGTATCAGCGTTCCGGATCGGCGGACCGTAGCGGAGGCTGGGGTGGCGGCGGCGGCCGAAGCTACGGTGGCCGGCGCTAAGCAGTGGATTGCTGCAAAAAGAAAGTACCGATGGGCAATTTGTTTTCTTAGTCAGGAGCCACGATGTCTCGTTCAAGAATTCCGGTAGGTGCGTCTCTCTCATTCCTGCTGCTGGTTTGCTGCTCGCTTTCATTGCAGGCGCAGAAGATTAAAGTGGTTTATAACAAGGACCTCAACTTCGCGCAGTTCAAAACCTTCGCCTGGGCGCCGCATGGCGCAGTCGCGCATCCCATGCTGGCGGCGAACGTAGTTGGCGCGATCGAAGATGAGCTGAAGCAGCGCGGTTTGCAGAAAGTTGAGCTCAACGACAATCCGGGACTAATCATCCAGGTATATGGCTCCATCGAGCAGGATTCCACGCTCTATTCCAACGACCCGCTGTACAACGCGACGGGTGGCATTCCGCCATTCGATCCCAGCTTTTCGGGCTCGCTCTGGTCGGGCTATTATGGCAACACGACCGTCACCATCCACAAAGGGCAACTGGTAGTCGACCTGATCGACGGCGCCAATAAGAAAATTGCCTGGCGCGGAATGTCGCAGCAGAATCTGGCTGCGCATAACCCGAACAAGCTGGTGTCGCAGGTGAACACCGCCATCAACAAGATGTTCAAGCAATATCCTGGCAGGGTGGAAGGCTAGCGAACGGTAAACGGGGAACGAAGCGAAGAACTGTTCGGCGAGTTCTTCGCATTTTCGATCAGGGTGGGACCGAGTAGATGTGGGGCCGAATTTTTCTTCAGCAGAACCTGGCCTGCGCGCCAGTCAAACATCCAACGTCGTGGCATGAAGTCCCCCCGCTTCTGTTGGCCGCGCGTTCGAATCTGAGCGCAACAATCCTCAATTTCGACCGGCAGCCGTATATCCCACCAATTCGCTTCCGACAACTAACACCTTTGCAAACTGGAAATTTCAGGCGAAAATGCTGCCACAGCCAGCTCGAACCCAAATCCCCGGAGCCCTTGAAGGAGCCACGGCATGATACGCCTGATCCGCGAATTGATTCGTCCGTACCGTGGCAAGCTGCTGATCATCCTGCTCGCCATGCTGGTGGAAACTGCCATGAGCCTGGCCAGCCCCTGGCCGTTGAAGGTCATCATCGACAACGTGGTGGGTAACCACAAATTGCCGCACGGGCTCGACGAATTGGTGCGGCCCATGCTGGATCACGGAGCCAAGCTGCAAGTTGCCGGGCTGGCTGCACTGGCGTTCATCCTGATCGCGCTGTTCGGGGCGGTGGCCAGTTACATCGACAACTATTACACCGAGAGCGTGGGCCAATGGGTGGCGCACGATCTCCGCATGCGCACCTACCATCATCTGCAGCGGCTGTCGCTCGGCTACTACAACACGCATCAGACCGGCACGCTGCTTAGCACCATCACCACTGACATACAAACCATCCAGAACTTCGCTTCGTCTTCCACGCTCGACATTCTGATTGACCTGCTCACCATCGTATCGATGCTGGGCCTGATGTTCTGGCTCAATTGGGATTTCACTCTCATCGCCGTCGCGGTGACACCGTTCCTGTTGTTCTTCATCTCACGTTTCAAGAAAGCGGTGAAGAAGGCGACGCATCAGGTACGCAAAGAGCAATCGGAGATCGTAGCTGTGGTGCAGCAGGGGCTGGAGTCGATGCAGGTCATCGAAGCGTTTGGACGCCAGGACCTGGAACAGGAAGCGCTGGCCGAGGTCAGCCACGCCACTGTCGATGCCGCGCTCGCAGCGCGCAAAGTGAAGTCGCTGCTCTCGCCCATCGTTACTATCACCACCGCTTTTTGTACTGCCGTTGTGTTGTGGCGCGGGGCTTCGCTGATCTTGCGCGACGTGATGACCGTAGGCGCACTAACTGTCTACCTCTCGTACCTCAACAAATTCTTCAAGCCGGTGAAGGACCTGGCGACCACCACGAACGCGATCGCCCAAGCAGCGGTAGGCGTCGATCGTGTGCGTGCCATCCTCGATACCGACACTATCCTGCCAGAAAAAGACGACGCCATTGAGCCGCGGTTCATCAAGGGAGAAATCGTTTTTGACCACGTGGCGTTCGGCTACAACGCCGAAGCCGTGGTGCTCCAGGACGTCAGCTTCGAGATCAAGCCAGGACAGATGGTCGGCATCGTCGGCCCCACCGGAAGCGGCAAGTCTACGGTCGTCAGTCTCATCCCGCGTTTCTACGACCCAACCAAGGGCGCGGTGAAAATCGATGGCCGCGACGTGCGCGACTACCAGGTCAATCCCTTGCGCGAAAACATTGGCTATGTTTTGCAGGACACGGTGTTGTTCCGCGGAACCATCCTGGAGAACATCGCCTTCGGCCGTCCCAATGCTACGCGCGAGGAGATCGTGCAGGCAGCACGGCTGGCGAACGCCGACGAGTTCATCTCGGCCATGCCGAAAGGCTACGACACCATGGTCGGTGAGCGCGGCTCGACCCTCTCCGGCGGGCAGCGCCAGCGCATTGGCATTGCGCGCGTGATGGTGCGCAACAGTCCCATACTGCTGCTCGATGAGCCGACAGCCGCGCTCGACAGCGAATCCGAGAAACTCGTGATCGAGGCACTCGAGCGCTTGATGAAGGATCGTACCGTAATCACTATCGCGCATCGCCTCAGCACCATTCGCGATGCCGACAAGATTATCGTCATCAGCGGCGGTGTGGTGGCCGAAAGCGGCGATCACGACGAACTTATGGCGCTCAATGGAATCTATGCCGGTCTGCATCGCACGCAGTTTGACGCAGCCTCGGCAAAAGCCTGATGATGGCCAAGCCCGTCTCGGGATTGGCAACGGCGTGTGCCGCCCGGTCGCCGATCCCAAGGAGTCCTTATGTCGCGTTACCTCGTCGTTCTTCCCGACGATTCAGCTCAGCCGATCCTCGACGCTATCAATCATGCCGAGAAATCGTTGCGTATTAAAATGTTTCTTTTCTCCGATCCTAAGCTGCTGCACGCCGTCGTGGGTGCGCACCATCGCGGGGTGAAGGTACGGATCATGCTGAATCCGACCCGCCGCAGTGGAGAAAAAGAGAACAACGATTCGCGCAAATTCCTGACCGACGCCTCCATCGAGGTCATGGATAGCAATCCCGAGTTCGAAGTGACACACGAGAAGTCCATGGTGGTGGACGACAAGATTGCGTTCATTCAGTCGCTGAACTGGGACACCAAGAACCTCACCGAGACACGCGACTACGCCGTCGTAACCGCGCACTCGCACGAGGTGGGTGAGGTGTCGGAGTGCTTCGATGCCGATTGGGAGCGACAGAAATTTGCTCCGGGCGATCACTCGCATCTGATCTGGTGCATTGGCAACGGCCGCCTGCGGATTGGCGAATTCATCGATCAGGCCAAGCATTCGCTGTGGGTGCAAAATGAGCGCTACCAGGATCCGGTGATCATCGAGCGACTGGTTCGGGCCAGCGGCCGCGGCGTGAAGGTGCATGTGCTGGCGCGTCCTCCGCACAAGTTGAAAAAACAGAAGCTGGTCGAAGCGGTCGGCGGCATGCGCATCATGGACGATGTCGGCATCAAGGTGCACAAGCTGAAAGGCCTGAAGCTGCACGCCAAGCTGCTGTTTGCCGACGGAGTGCGCGCCATCATCGGCTCTATCAATCTCGCGCCGGGCAGTTTTGACAGCCGCCGCGAGTTGGCGATCGAAGTCCGCGATACCGAAGTGATGGACCGTCTGCACACCGTCGTCCATCGCGACTGGAAAAACTCACGCCCGCTGGACCTGACCGACGAAGGATTGATGTCGGAACTCGAAGAGCACGATGAGAATGTCGCGGAGGACCTGGCACTCGACGCCTGAGCGCGGGATTGAAGCAGCAAACCTCTGGGAGAGAGTCTCACGCCCGGGTGAAACTTCGAGCCCGCAAGGGCGAAATAATCTAGCCCAGCATGCAGCCGACGGCGGAATGCTGGGCAACGGCGAGTGACCGCGCGACTCCTGTAAGGACGGCACAAACCTTAACGATGGGCGCGGAGCGCCTCTGACGGCGAATCCCTCCACATTTTGCGATGGTCATTCGTGATGGCCTTCGCCCGTGCCGGAATCAACAACAATCCAAAAAATTGCTAACGCGGCGCGACGCCATTTGCCGTTACTGTCCGTGTATTCTTGAAAGCGACTCTCGCGATGGCGGCCACTCCCACAACTACGCAGCAACATCCGCGCCTGGCAGTACAGGCGTTTTGGTTGACGGCGTCCAAATTTATCGCTGCCATCCTGAACATCGGCCTGCCCATTCTGCTGGTGCGCCTGATGGCGCAAACCGAATACGGTATCTACAAAGAAGCATTCCTGTTTGTGTCCACGGCCACCAACGTCGCGACCTTCGGCGTGGGGATGAGCGCGTTCTACTTCATGCCTCGTCAGCCGGAGCGCGGCGGACAAATCGCCCTCAACATCCTGATTTATAACTTCATCGCCGGATGGATTCCGCTCGTCATACTAGCGTTCTATCCGCGGGTTCTGCGCACACTGTTTCGCACCGACGCCCTCGCCCCGCTGGCCATCATGCTGGGCTTCCTGGTGCTGCTCACCCTGACCTCGAGCCTGGTGCAGCAAATCCCCACAGCGTTGCAGGACGTGCGTTACTCCACCATCTTCATCGTGGGCACGCAGATGGTGCGCGCCATCATGGTGGCGGGGGCGGTCATCTGGTTCCGCTCGGTGCGCGCCATCATAATCGCCACCATCATCAATCAGGCGATGTCGATCGTGCTGCTGTTCTGGTATCTGCACGGAAAGTTTCCCCGCTTCTGGGCGAAGTTCGACTGGCCATTCTTCAAGGAGCAGCTGGCCTACGCGTTGCCCTATGGCGCTTTCGGCTTGCTGTGGGTTATCCAGAAAGACCTGGATAACTATTTTGTGAGCGCATCGCTCGGTCCCAAGGACTACGCCATCTACGCCGTGGGCTGGATCGATGTGCCGCTGCTGACGCTGGTGCTGGAGTCGGTGGTATCGGTGATGATCGTGCGGATCAGCACCTTGCAAAAGGAAGATCGCAAGGCCGACATTCGCTATCTGACGGCTGCGGCCACCAATCGTATGGCGGCGCTGCAATTTCCGCTGTTCGTGATGCTGTGGGTCGCCGGGCACGACCTGATCGTGCTGCTCTACACCCGCGCATATGAGAGGAGCGCGGATATCTTCCTGGTCAGCATCCTGTTGTTGCCTGCCGGCGTGTTTTTGCTGGATCCCATCGTGCGTGCGTACAAAGACCTGCGGAATTTCCTGCTGGTGGTGCGCATCTGCATCTTCGTTGCCCTGTTCTGCGTGCTGGCGCCGGTGATCCACTACTTCGGCATGATGGGAGCCGCGATCACTGCCGTAGCCGCTCAAGTGCTGGAGAGGTTCATCATTGCCTGGAGGGCCGCTCGCACCGTGGAAACGTCATGGAGCGATGTGAAACTCTATGCCGACCTGTTCAAAATTACCGGCATCTCGGTCGGGGCAGGATTCGTGGCCTACGCTTTGCGCAACCTGATAAATCCGAGACTGTTGATACCGAGGATTATCGTGGTCGGGCTGTGCATTGCGGCAATCTACTTGCCGGCGATGATGATGCTGCGTCTTCCCGGCGCGGAGTTGCTGACGAAGGAACGCCTGCTTGGCCTGATGCGAAGCAAGCTGGGCTGGGTCAAGAGCGCGTAAAGGGTAGAGCGGCGCTTCAGCGCCGCGTTCAGGCCACACTAAATGTGGGGCTTCAGTGTTTGCATGAGAACTAGAGTTTCGCATAGGCGGTGGAATTCAACGGCCAAGAAACCAGCGCCGTAGGCGCGGAACAGCTTAGCCCAGCACGCAGCCACAGGCGGAGTGCTGGGCTAAGTGAGAAATTAGATGAGTCCCGTAGGGACGGCAGATGTTCTCACGCAGACACTGAAGGCCAGCTCTACCCTAGGACGACGGTGGCCGGAATCGCAGCTAGCCGGGGTTTTTCAGCAGGCTGTTAGTCCGGACTCGGGTTCGCGAGTTTTCCTCAGAAGTTGTAATATCGTGCCGCGCCGAACACCATCGCCAGCGTAATTCCCGCGATAGCGATTTCACCGATCGCGCCTACCAGCAATGGCTTAATCCCCTGCGCGCGCAACCGGCGGAAATTCGTACGCAGACCCACGCCGGCGAAGGTCAGCAGAAATGCCCAACGTGACAGGTTTGCCAGGCTCCCGAGCTGAGGTTTGCTGAAGAACCCAACCGTCGCCAGCACGGAGATCAGCAGGAACCCGAGCACGAACTTGGGAAACTTGCGCCACAAGAACGCAGCCTTGTTGTCGACCTGTTTGGCTCCGCCTCGGGCTGCGAAATAGACGGCGAAGCCGAGCACCACGAAGCCGATGGTCGCGTTGCGCGTGGTCTTGGCGAGCACCGCGATCTTTCCGGCCGCATCGGAATAAATCGCGCCAGCCGCAGTAGCTTCCGCGGTGTTATCCACCGCTAGCCCGGCCCACAGGCCATAAGCGTGATCGCTCAGATGCATGGCGTGCCCGATAAGAGGGAACAGAAACAGCGAGATTGCTCCCAACGCGAGAATGGCCGCGATCGCGTAAGAGGCGTCCTCGTCGTCGGCCTCGATCGCTCCCTGGGCGGCGATGATGGCCGACACACCGCATATCGACGAGCCCACCGCCAGCAAGCTGGTGAGCTTTGGATTCAATCCGAACAGCCGTCCCAAGACAGACATGAAGGCGATCGACAGCAGCAGTTCCACCGCGACCAGCACCAGGCTGATGCCGCCCAACTTCGCCACATCGCCCAGCAAGAAACGCGCGCCCAACAGAACGATGCCTGCCTTCAGAAAAAACTCGTAGCTGCCCACGCCAGCGTCAAAGATCTTCGGGAGGTCAATGGTGTTGCCGATGACCAGTCCGATCAGGATGGCCCACAACACGTACTCGATGTTGGGAAGGCGCAGATGATGCGACTTGGCATAGATCGCGATCGATTGCTCGATCAGCTTCCCGAGCAGGCCAATCGCCGCCAGCAGCGCGACGCCGGGTACAAACTGCATCAGTTTGTTGAAGGGGCGCAACGGCTCAACGCGAGGCAATACCAGGGATCCTTGTGACATGATTTTTTTCTTGCAGCGTTACCAGGGAACTCGATGAATGAGTCCGACGCGCACCAGCAGCGCCAGGACCAGGGCAACGATGACTGCCCATGTGTCCAGCGAAAGAGTCGCAGCAGGAGTTCCACCCGACTTCTGATTCACGATAGCCAAAATTAAATAACTCCTCGCGCCAACGCCGCGTAGAAACACGGTGGGTTCGATTCTTCACAGAATCAACCTTCATACCACAGCGCAACGATTGTTCAGGTGAATTGGGCGAGAAACTCTTCTAACAGGGCTCCGTTTCGGGAATCAGCCCGTGAAGGGACGGACAACCTGGGCACCAAGCTCAAGAATCATGCGGATCAAGCCGTTCGTGTGGTTACGCGTTCGGTCGCCAGTGCGAGCACCGATTCCACCAGCAAGTCGAAGTCGTCGCGCCGGCTGCGATGGTTGGTGATGGCGACGCGGATCGCGACTTTGCCATTGATACGAGTCGTCGACGGCGCCGCAATTCCGCGCTCCTGCAAGTCGGCCACGATGTCGCGATTGAGTCGATCCACTTCCTCGGCGGTCATGTCCGAGGGGCTGTACCGGAAGCACACAACATTCAGCGTCGGAGCCGCCAGCAATTCCAGCGGCGGATTGGCCTGCACCAACTTCGCCAGATATTGGGCCTGACGGCAATTCTTCTCGATCATGCGGGCAAAGCCGCTGGCTCCGTGCGTCTTCAAGGCAAACCAGATCTTCAGCGCACGAAAGCTGCGTGACAGCTCCGGCCCCAGGTCGGTGAACCACTCGCCGCCGCCGGCGAGACCCCGATCGAGATGCTGCAAGTAGTCCGGCCGCGTGGCGAACGCCTTCTGGTGAAGTTTCCCATCGCGTACCAGCACGCAACCTGCGTCGTACTGCACGTACATCCATTTATGGAAGTCGAAGGCCACCGAGTCCGAGCGCCCGATGCCGGCGATCATGGGCCGCAGCGTCTCGCTCAAACCGCATAGCGCACCGAAAGCGGCGTCCACGTGAAACCAAATCCCCTCCGACTGGCAAATATCAGCCAGGGCAGAGAGATCGTCCATGCCGCCAGTGTTGACCGTTCCCGCACACCCGATCACGCAGAATGGCTGGCGGCCGGCACGCCGGTCTTCGTCGATCGCCTGGCGCAGCGCGAGAGTGTCGATAGCGAACTTGTGGTCGACCGGAATTTCGCGCAGAGAGTTACGGCCGAGGCCAAGTAGTTCCAGCGCCTTGGCTACCGAGCTGTGCGCTTCACTCGACGCATAGGTGACGAGCGGCTTCGGCGCGCCGGCGATGCCTTCTGCGCGCACATCGCAACCGGCTTTCGCATTGCGCGCTACGGCCAAGCCGATCACGCTGCCCATGGAGGTGCCGCTGACGACGATACCGCTGGAGGCTGCCGGATAGCCCACAATTTGACGGCACCAATCGACGACTTGCCGCTCGACGTAGAGTCCTCCGTGATCGCGCCCGCCGCAGTTGGAGTTCATGGCTGCGCCCATGATTTCGGCGATGAGCCCGCTCGCCAGACCCGTGCCATGCACCCATCCCCAAAAACGCGGATGAATATTGCCGCTGGGGTAGGGAAGCACCAGCTCGCGAAGATCGCGGTAGCTCTCCGTCAACTCCTGCGGATGCTGCGGCAGCGCCACGTCGAGCCGCTGCTTCACTTCCGGCGGTACCGGTTGCCACACGGGGCGCTGGCGCACATCGCGAAGATAGTCGATGGCTTCGTCGAGGGCGCCGTGCGCTACTCGCCGGAACTGCTCCCAGTCGTGCGGGTCAAGCGATTCGTCCAGCGACATGTCGCGCTCATCATCCAACCTTTGCATATTTGAATTGTAACTTTGCTGTGCGGGAGAGAACAGTGACGGACGTCGAACGCGTGCTGCGAACAGCGATGTGTGCCCACGCAAAACCGTAAGACGGCTCGACCGCCTTCATCGTGACCCGTTGTCCTTGTGCTAAACTGACGCGCAATACCTCACAGCGGAGCGTCTCTCAACTTGTCGGGATTCCTGGTCCAGAGCTTTAACGAGCCGTCGCTACCTTCTACCCCAATGAAGCTGGTGGACCTGGGTGGAAGCGAAATCACCGAGAGCTGCCAGTTGGGCAACGTCAGGGCAGCATGGGCGTATTGGCGCGGCAGCCGGCAATGGCAGATCACGCGCGTCGAAAATCGCGTTGTACTTATCGAAGGGCAGCCCGACCGTTTTCCGCGGACAAATGAGCCGATCGAGCAGTGGCTGGAAGGCCGCTCCGGCAGCTTTCGCGGCTTTGAAATCGCGCAGGACCGTAACTCGCAGCGAGCTGTGGTTCGTGTCTTCACCGATCCGCTTTGCACGCGGCCCGTCTACTACCTGATTTCCGACCGCGGTGTGTGCATCGCCGACAAGCTGTCGACCGTCGTGTTGAATGCGGCCGGTCCACTCGAAGCTGACTGGGGTGGGCTGCTGGAGGCCGCCATCCTGGCGTCGCTCTACTCGCATAAGACGACCGTAAAGAATGCTGTATGGATGGAGCCGGGGCAGGCGTTGGAGTTCGAAGGCGCAACCCTTCGCCGCAAGTGGAAGAACGCGTTGCCGCAGGATGCGGCGCTGACCAAGAGCGAAGTCACAGCGCGTCCGGCGGAAACTTTGCGCTTCGCGATCGAGAAAGCGATCGGCGAAACCTGGACCGATCCCGAGACGCGGCTGCTGCTGAGCGGTGGGTTGGATTCGCGCATTCTGCTCTCGCTGGCGTCAGGCAAGAGAAAGACGCTGACGCTGGAGCTTTATTCGGACGAGACTGAGGTTGCCAAGCGGGTTGCGCAGGCGGCTGGCAGCGATCTCGACGTCATGCCCGCGCCCGACTATTCCTTCCCTATGAGTTGGGCTTATCTCGTGACCGGCTCGATGCACGACTCCAAGTTCGTCACTCATCTCGGCCTGGTGAAGGATTGGCGTGATCGCGGAATTCCCGGAATCACGCACGGATATTTTCATAACACCATGTATCGCGGCTGGACGGCCGGCCCTTATGAGCGCTATCCCGCACGCGACACCATCTTGTTCAAGCTGATGGGCCGCAACGCCTACTACTTCGACAAGTACGGATGCAAGCAGTCGTCGTTCCAGCGCCAGCTTTACGGCTTGCTGAGTGCGGACGGCCAAGCGGTTCTGGGCACCCAGTTGTGCGAGCTCTCCGACTCGATGACGCCGGTGATGGTGGATGGCTACGACTTGACCTTCGAACACCGCTTGATGGAGTTCGTGCCTCGACAGATTTTCTTTTGCTGCATGTTGGCCTGGTACGAAGCGCTGGATGTCGCGTCGCCCGTGTTTCAGCCGGCGTTGTGGACGTGGTACGCGCTGAGCAGCCCTCGGGCGCGCGATCGCGATTGGGCTATTCGCGAGGTGTTCCTCTCACTCGATCATCCGGCGGCGCGGCTGCCTGACTCCAACACCGGCCAGCCCATCTCTCATCTCAAGGTCAGCTGGCAGGATAAGGTGCGAAATCAGGCCTTATACGCTGCCTTTCGCGCGGTGTATAAGAAGCTTTTCTGGAAGCCGATGCCGTTCCAGCAGGGAGGCCTGCGCTGGGGCGATCGCTTCCGCGAACCGGCGACGTTGGCGGCTTTGGAAGATGGAGTTAGCGTGCTGCGCGACAACCCATTATTCGACCGCGGCAAAGTGGAAGCTGCGATGGATGCGTATTGCAAAGGACAGAATGAATGGGTCGATTCCATTTGTGCGCTGGCCTCGATGGGCCAATGGCAGCGACTGGTAAGCCGTTCGGAATCACTCACTCAGCATGTGCATGTCATACAAAGTGGGACGTCTTCCGTTGTGGGACAGGAAGCCGGTAGTCCGCAACCTCAGTCCCTTCATTCCGCAGGAGAATCCGCGCGAGTCTGACGACAGACTCCGGCCTTGAAAGACATGACCAAACCAGCGAATCGACCCGACAACGTTTTCTCCGGCCCCGACGCCGTCAAAAATTTTCTCGATCCGGACCGCAATCCGCCGCTGCCTTTGGTGGAGTTGCCGGAGTCGTTGAATCCCTTTGCCGCGCAGAAGGTGCGGATCTTTGCCAAGCTGCTGTACCTGTTGCCGCTGCTGAACCTGAAGTCGCTTCCGGTGCTCAGCATGTTGCGCGACGCCGGAGAGAAGCTGGACGGCGTTCACACCATCGTAGAGAATTCGTCCGGAAATACCGCGTTTTCGCTCGCGGTAATCGCGCCGTTCTTCGGAGTTCGCTCGGTCAGGGCGATTGTCCCCATCGATATCGCTCCGGGAAAACTGGAACTATTGCGGCTGGCCGGAGCGGAGGTGCGCTTTGCTCCCGCCGAAGGCAGCGGCATCGAGCTGGCGAAAAAAATGGGGAAGCGTCGCGGCTTCTACAACCTCGATCAGTACGGCAATCCCGCCAATGTTGCGGCCCATGCCAAATGGACTACCCAGCAGGTGTGGGAGCAGTTAGAGGAGAGGCTCACGCTGTATTGCACGGGGCTGGGAACGACCGGAACCGTGCTGGGCGCGATCCAGTTCTTCCGCAAGAACGCGCCCAATGTGACGGTGGTTGGTGTCTATTGCCTGCCCAATAATGCTGTTCCAGGAATGCGCACGATTGAACGCTTACGAGAGATCGGTTTCGATTGGGAAAACGAAGTACCGAATCGCATCGGGGCTGGCACGAACGAATCCTACAAGAAGAGCCTGGATCTATGCCGTGCGGGACTGATGGCGGGCCCGAGTTCGGGCTTCGCGTTGGCCGGGCTACTGCGGTTTCTGGGACAACAACCCGACCTTGATCGCTTTCGCAACTCCGAGGGAGAGGTGATCGCAGCGTTCGTCTGCTGCGATACCCCGTTCCCTTATCTTGATAAATACTCGACGATCCTCGATCCCGCTGACTTCATCGTGCCGGGCGCAGGTCACGATGAAGAGGAAGACTAAGGTCGTTCAGCCCGCAATTCGGGACTGAGGCTAAAGCCCTTTGAATTTACGCAGCGTTCACGCGGCGCTGAAGCGCCGCACTACCCTTCCCCGATCCGCTAGAACGAGACTTCCGCTCCAACCAGCGAGCCCTTCTGTGTCAAGTGAACGCCGATGCGATCGCTGCTGTTGTTATTGACCACCAGGCGCGAGCCGAGCTGATATCCGGCATTCAGGCTCAGATGCTTGTTGATCGAGAAGCCCAGCGTGCCCGACGACGACACGAAGTTTCCGTAGCCGAACAGATACATACCGTAAACATTGCCTTCGACAAACAGGCGCGGCGAATTGGTGAGATAGAAGCGGAACTGCGGACCAGCTACCGGGATGGGAGCGATCAACGATCCGCTGCCCGAAACCTGCGCATGATGGACACCGTCGCCGGTGACTTGAGCCGCCGCGAACAACGACGCCTTGGTGTCAAACAAATCAATTTGCACGCCCACTCCCAGGTGGCCACGCCGCCGGCGAATGATGTCGTATTGATAGCCCGGCGCAAACAGATGCGCTTTGAGGTTGGCGTTCGTCACCAAGCCGGCGTCAAAGGTCTGTCCCTGATAGGTGACCGTGCGATCAAGCACCACGTTCCGCGATTGGTCGTAAGGGCTGAACGCAAAGATGAGGTGGTTCTTGTGGGTGAATTTGAAGTCGACGTAACCGCTGACGGTGGAATACGAGTTGAAGCCCAGATCGCGATCGATATTGATGGTGCCTTCCGGACCTGAGCCCTCGATGGTGCCCGTAGGATTCGAGTAGAACCAGAAGCCATCAACTCGGAGTTTGTAGGAATCGAATTCGCCGTCGTCGGCGGCATGCATGACTGGAACGGCGATGAAAAGGGTGAAAACGGCAAGCGCAGTCAGCATCTTAACTGATGCATTACGAAAATGGCGCAAATGTGTGAGCAAGGAAATGCCTCCTGATCATTGCGGCTAGTTTACCGCTTTCGTGTGCTCTCCAGAATACGGCTTAGGTGACATTTTGGTCAGCGATAATGCGCCCGGAATCAGCTTCTTAAACCTCCCAAATGGGCAGGTTTCGGCCGAATGGAATGGAGGGGGCGGAGTGCTATTCGGGCCACTGACGGCTTGTGGAACTAAGATATTTTTTCCAACTCGGCGCTCAGCTTGATATCGCCGCCGCTGACCTTCAGTTTTCGTTCCCACGGCTTATAGCCCGATTTCTTGACTACAACTTGGTGGTCTCCGGGAGTTAACTGGACAGCCGAAGGAGTACTCCCGACAAAGCTACCGTCGATTTCAATATCTGCGCCGTCTGGAGTCGATATCACATTTAACTTCGCAACGGTCGAACTTTTATTCAATGATTCGGAGACTGGCGTACCTGGCTGCGGAGGTGCGACTGGTTTTTCCGCTGCTCGAATCTGCGCCGCGTGCTGTGACCAATGCTTAACTATCCCCTCGCAAGCATCCTGCACGGATCCGCCAAGGGACAAAGTGGAGTGACTTATGACGGCGTCACCCGACTCTCTTTCAAAAACAGCAACCTTGTTGCGGTGTTGCAGATACCCTTTGCCGCCCTCGTGATCGAGAAGAACTATGTAGTCCGCGATGTCTTGGCGATTGTTGACCGTCACTTGCGGGCAACGCTCGCCGAAGGTTTTGATGATTTCGGCGGTCTGTGGCCGTGCGCCTCCGTGCGATTGAGCGCCCCAGTTTCCGCCAGAGCCGCCGGCTGATGAGCGGGTTTCCCACGATTGACTATCGGTTATGAAAACTCTCGGCTTATCTGTGGGGGCGTTGCTGGGGAAAGCGGCAGGGTGTTCCTGGGCGAAGATATTAGCGCACAGCAATGCTGCAAGGACTATTAGGCCGGATAACCGCATTGTTAAACCTCGTTTCGGTGACGCTTAATCCAAAGCTTATGCCCAGGAGAGCTGGTTGTGAATAACAATTTGTATAGGGCTTCCAAACTCGGAGTGGAGTCCGTTCGTGGTGTGATTGTCAGATAGCAGAATATTTTCGCTGTTACCTGCTCCTGACCCTCCAAGACCGTGAAGCGAAAAGCTGTCTATAACCCTGTTCGCAAAGTCGTGAAACTCCTCGTTCTCTAGAACATTTGCTAGTTCCGTCTTTTGGCCGATGGGGAGTAGGCTGAAGCCCTCGCAAAGCGGTAGAGCCGATGTGTCACTTCAAGTTTGAGGGATGGTCATGAAAGATTCGGGTGCGAAGACAATCTTCGCCGGGGCGATGTTCTGCCTGATATTGGTTGGGGCTGTGTCTGCGCAGACGCAATCTCCCCAACAGCTGGCCTGGAGCATTCTGCAAGCCGGCGCCAGCAACACCAACAGTCAGCAACGAGTGTCGGCCATTACCGCGCTGGCGCTGATCACAAGCGATCCCAAAGCCACTACGATGGCCGAGCAGGCGCTACAAGATCAGAACTCCGACGTGCGTGCTGCCGCCGCCACCTCCTTGGGGACCATGAAGGCCGAG
Organism: uncultured Acidobacteriaceae bacterium; assembly: GCA_963769235.1. Lineage (GTDB taxonomy): Bacteria > Acidobacteriota > Terriglobia > Terriglobales > Acidobacteriaceae > Bog-257. Next base: position 180,833 of record CAVYKW010000007.1, read on the forward strand.
AGCGCCATACCCGCGCTGGAGCAGGCGCTCAAGGATACCGATCCCACGGTCATCATGGCAGCGGCGAAGTCGCTGGTCGAGATGAAGAACGAAGATGGCTACGACACCTACTATGCCGTGGCCACGGGGCAGCAGAAATCGGGTTCGGGACTGGTCGCGTCACAAGAGAAAGAGTTGAATCAGTTGCTGCACAATCCGAAGGATTTGGCCGAAACCGCGTTCGAACAGGGCATCGGATTTGTGCCCTTCGGCGGCTTGGGATTCGGCGCGTTCAAGATGGTGCACGACAGCGGCGAGAATGCGACCGTGGTGAAAGCGACCGCGATCAAGATGCTGGCTCACGATCCCGATCCACGTTCCGGGAAAGCGTTGATCGCAGCTACCAGCGACCAGCAGTGGGTCATCCGCTCAGCCGCCTACGACGCTTTGGCGCGTCGGGGAGATCGTTCGGTGTTGCCGGATATCGCTACTGGTCTTACCGATCAGCAAGCCGTGGTAAAGCTGACGGCAGCCGCGGCGGTGGCCCAGCTTTCAGCCCTGCGATAAACGGTTCAGTGTGCCTGTCCCTGCAATTGGGTCAGCGTGGCCCGGGCTTCCGGATCCTCAGGCGCGAGCAGCACGAGTTGTTGCGCGTATTCCGTGGCCGCCGACACGTTGCCCTTGTCGCGTTCGAAGGCGACCAGGCCAAACAATATTTCGCGGTCCGCCGGACGCCGTTGATGCGCCTGCTGCAAGACGCTGATGGCCTCGTCCGGCCGTCCTGTCGAGTTCAGCGCGACCGCGTAAACGTAGCTGTAGTGGACGCGCTGAGGAGCAAGCTTCGCCGCTCTTTCCAGCAAGCTCAGCGCTGCGGGATAGTCCTTCTGGCGGATTTTCAGGAGTCCAAGAGCATGGATCGGCTCGGCCGCACCGGGCGCGGTAGCGATCGCCTTCTCTAGCCACGGCTCGCCCTGATCGTCGCGGTTCTGCGCTCGATAGAAGTCGGCCAAATCCACCATTGCGGGCACATACTTGGGATCGAGCCGAAGAGCTGTTTGCAATTCATTTTCCGCCGCCTCCGCTTTTCCCATCTGCATGTAGAGCAGTGCCAGGTTCACGTGATTTTCAGGACGCTCTGCGGTAACCAGCTCTGAGGCAATCAACTCCGAGATGGCACGATCCAGTGCCGACTTCTGACTCTCCTGGAGAAGGCTGGCTTGTGTTCCGGCCAACGAACGCGCTGCCTCGATGCGCACCGACAGCACTGGATCGCTCAGCAATGGCGCCAGTAGCCGAATCTTGGTTTGTGGCGGCGAGTCCTCGATGGCAACGACCGCTTCGCGCCGGACCAGCGCGTCAGGGTCGTCGAGAGCACCTTCCACCGCAGGAAGAGCCGATGGAGTTATGTACTCAGGCATCAGACTGAGGGCCGTTGCCCGCGCGATTGCAGGCTTTGACGAGTCGGCGATCAACGAAGTCAGCAGCTTGGGAGCGTTTGGCAATCCCCGCCGTCCCGCATCCAGAGCTTCCACGAAGTGCGCTTCCTGGCGCCGATTGGGCCCATACCACTTCACTACCGCTTGCTCGGCCCAGTCAGCCGACTTGTCCTTATGGCACTGATTGCAAGCGTTCGGCGTGCCATAGGCGATTGTGAAATCGGGACGAGGCACGCGCAGGCTATGGTCGCGCCGCACATCGATGACCATGTAGGTATGCGTCGGCATGTGACAGTTGACGCAAAGTGCTCCGGAGCTGTTGGCAGGGTGATGATGGTGCTGCTCGGTCGCAAACTTGGCCGGCGAATGACACCGGGCACAGACCGCGTTGAGGTCCTCAGACCGGAGCTTCGCGCTGTGCGGATCGTGACAGTCTGAGCAGGTTACCCCATTGTGGTACATCTTGCTCTGGACGAATGATCCCCACTCGTAATCCTCTTCCTGAAGCTGGCCGTCGGCGTAGTAAACACCTTCTTCGAGAAGGCTGGGCACGTACGAGTCAAGAAACGGCTTGCCTGCCTGGGGATCGCCGGCGATGGGGCGACGGCGGGAATGGCACGGAGCGCACGTGTCGATTTCGTTGTGCGAGCGCGGCTGACCCTTCCAGTGCATGGTTGCGGCGTTCGGGTCGGTGGCAGCCCACGTTCCGTTCGGTGTTCTCAGATTAACCAGTAAACCGTTGCCTGCGGCTGCCACATTGTAGGACGTGTCTTTATGCGCCTGGGCCCACTTGACGTGATTCGAACCTGGCCCGTGACAGGTCTCGCAGGAAACGTCGATTTCTGACCAGGTGGTAGCGTAACTGTCCTTGGCCAGGTCGTAATTCTTGCGCAAGTTAGTAGAGTGGCAGTCGGCGCACATGTAGTTCCACGTCTGATTGCGGCCGGTCCAGTGCAGGGGATCGGAGGCAGAAATCTTCTGGCCGGGATAAAGATCGAACCAACGTTGCCCCCCCTGATCCTTGGCACGTGAATCCCAGGCGACCACAAAGCTCTGCATCCTGCCCCGAGAAAGCGGCAGCAAATATTGCTGTAAGGGGTAAACGCCAAACGTGTAGGCCGCGTCGAAGTCCCGGGGCTTACCCTCGGAGTCGTCGGTGCGAACCAGGTACTTACCGCCGCTGTGAGAGAAGTTCGCGGTTACGCCGTCGCCGGAAAATTTGGTGTCATTAAAATTTCCCAGAACCGACGAGTCATTCGACACTTCCATCGCGAGCGCGTGATGAGAGCTGCGCCACGCCGCAGCCTCCTTCGCATGACAATCAGCACAGCGTGTCCCGCCCACGTAGGTCGCGGAAGAGACTATTCGGGAGCTCTCCTGAGGCTTACGGCCCGACCATCGCCACCAGCCAAAAGCTAGGAGGGCAAGTACCAGGCAGGCCAGACACACGACAACAACGGTGTTGGATCTTTTAGGGACAGGTTTTGCGCGCATGAAAGGGTCGCGCCATTATCGTTGGTGGCCGAGCGCCTGTCCAGAATTGCGTGCTCCCGGGAGGTCTTTGCCCTGGCTCCCAACCGCCTCTTATTTTATATAGTACTTATGCGGTACTATATACATCTATATAAGCGTTACGCCCGATGGGAGAGGAACAACCATGATCCGGCTGGCCAAGTTGACCGATTACGGCCTGGTTTTGATGACGGTCATGGCGCGGGATGCCAAGCGTCCGGTGCACACGGCACGGGACCTTGCCGCCGATTCGCATTTGCCGCTGCCGACCGTCAGCAAGGTATTGAAGCTGCTTTTGCAGCGCGGGCTGCTGGTTTCTCATCGCGGCACAAACGGCGGGTATGGCTTGGCCAGGGACGTGAGCGAGATTTCGCTGGCTGACATCATCACAGCGATTGAAGGCCCGATCGCGCTGACGGAGTGCAGCATGGATGTCTCGGGCATGTGCGACCTGGAACGGTCGTGCCCCATCAAGAGCAATCAGCGAGTGATCAACCAGGTGGTCCGAGGAGCGTTTCAGAAGGTGATGCTGTCGGACCTGGTGCATCCGTTGCAGCTGACGGCCGTGAAAGATTCGCAGGGCAAGCTGGTGCCGACCATTAGTTATTCATCCGGGAGAGTGCAATGAGTTCGAACGTCAACGTATTTCGTGATTTGGCGGAGCAGGATTACAAGTGGGGCTTCGTCACGGATATCGAAGAAGAGCGGATTCCCAAGGGCCTTAGCGAAGACATCGTCCGCTTGATCTCGACCAAGAAAAAAGAGCCGGAGTTCATGTTGGAGTGGCGTCTGAAGGCCTTCCGGCATTGGCTTACATTGCAGCAGAAAGATGCCGAGCCCAAGTGGGCGAACATCAGCTACCCTCCGATCGACTATCAGGACATGACGTATTACTCGGCGCCGAAGCAGAAGCCGAATTTGAAAAGCCTGGATGAGCTTGATCCCGAGATTCTGAGCACCTACGAGAAGCTGGGAATTCCGTTGGCCGAGCAGAAAATGCTGGCCGGAGTTGCCGTCGATGCTGTGTTCGATAGCGTTTCGGTTGCGACCACGTTCAAGGCGAAGCTCGCCGAGGCGGGCGTCATCTTTTGTTCTTTCTCGGAAGCGGTGATCAAGCATCCTGAGCTGGTGAAAAAGTATTTGGGCTCGGTTGTACCCACCACCGACAACTATTTTGCCGCCCTGAATTCAGCGGTCTTCTCGGACGGCTCATTTGTCTACGTGCCCAAAGGCGTTCGCTGCCCGATGGAGTTGTCGACGTATTTCCGCATCAACGCTGCCGACACCGGCCAGTTCGAGCGCACGTTGATCATCGCCGACGAAGGCGCGTACGTCAGCTATTTGGAAGGCTGTACGGCTCCCATTCGCGATTCGAATCAGTTGCACGCCGCTGTGGTTGAACTGGTCGCGCTTGACAATGCGCAGATCAAGTATTCGACCGTGCAGAACTGGTATCCCGGGGACAAGAATGGTAAAGGCGGTATCTACAACTTCGTCACCAAGCGCGGCAAGTGTGCGGGCGTGAACTCCAAGATTTCGTGGACGCAGGTTGAGACCGGCTCGGCGATTACGTGGAAATATCCCAGCTGCATTTTGCAGGGGGACAACTCGGTGGGCGAGTTCTACTCGGTGGCGCTGACCAACAATTATCAGCAGGCCGATACCGGGACCAAGATGATCCACATGGGCAAGAACACGCGCAGCACGATCGTCTCAAAAGGAATTTCTGCCGGGCGGGGACAGAACACCTATCGCGGCCAAGTGAAGATCATGAAGGGCGCAGCGGGCGCCCGCAACTACACGCAGTGCGACTCGCTGCTGATCGGCGACAAGTGTGGCGCGCACACCTTTCCTTATATCGAGGTGCGAAATTCTTCGGCGCAGATGGAGCACGAGGCGTCGACCTCGAAGATCGGCGAGGATCAGCTCTTCTATTTGCGTCAGCGCGGTCTGAAGGCTGAAGACGCGGTATCGATGATTGTGAATGGCTTTTGCAAACGCGTTTTCCGCGAGCTTCCCATGGAGTTTGCCGTCGAAGCCCAGAAGCTGCTGAGCGTCAGTCTGGAAGGCAGCGTCGGGTAAGGGTAGGTTTGAAAGGGCGTCAGCCTTAGCTGCGCCGTAAGCCGCTCTCTGCTGTCACACCGGGCTTCAGCCCGTGAAGGATCTGCGATCAGACGGCGAAACGAGCAGAGCGAACCTTCAAGGTCGCGCCAACGGAAGATCGGTAGAGCGAACCTTCAGGTTCGCGTCTGCGTGAGCCAAAAATTTATCGGGCTTCAGCCCGCGAGTAGAGGATGAGAACGAATGAGCTTACTGGAAATCAAGAACCTGCACGTCACGGTGGACAACAACGAGATCCTCAAAGGTATCGACCTGACCGTGAATCCTGGTGAGGTGCACTCCATCATGGGGCCGAACGGCTCGGGAAAGAGCACGCTGGCGCAAGTGTTGGCGCGCCGCGAGAGCTATAACGTCACTGGCGGCGAAATCATTTTTGATGGGAAGAACCTGCTCGAAATGAAGGCGGAGGACGCAGCCTGCGAAGGCGTGTTCCTTGCGTTTCAGTATCCGGTTGAGATTCCGGGCATCAGCAACGCTTATTTCCTGCGCTCCGCATTGAATGCCGTGCGCAAGTATCACGGACTGGACGAAATGGACGCGATGGACTTCCTGCCCATGTTCCGCGAGAAGCTGAAGCTGCTGGAGATGGACGAGAAGATGATGAACCGCTCGGTCAACGAAGGCTTCTCGGGCGGCGAGAAAAAGCGCAACGAGATTTTACAGCTGGCCGTGCTGGAGCCGAAGCTGGCGGTGCTGGATGAAACCGATTCGGGCCTCGACATCGACGCGCTGCGCATCGTGGCCAAGGGCGTGAACTCCATGCGCAGTCGCGACCGCGCGACCATCGTAGTGACGCACTATCAGCGCTTGCTAAGTTACATCGTTCCGGATTTTGTCCACGTATTGTTGAACGGAAGAATTGTGCGCTCGGGTGGGCCTGAGTTGGCGCTGGAACTGGAAGAAACCGGCTACTCCACGCTGGAAGCTGAAGCTCGCGAGACAACCAATGCCTAACGCTGCAATCAGTGCCGTGCCGAATTTGGAAACGTACCTGGACGCATTCAGCGACTTGCAAAAGCGCGCCGCTGGCCGCGACCTATCCTGGCTTCGCAAATTACGCGAAGATGCATTCGCGCGCTTTTGCCAAGTGGGCTTCCCTACCACTCGCGACGAGGACTGGCGGTTCACCAATGTTTCCGCGATCGCGAAAACTCCATTCGTTCTCGCTAGACCTCAATCGGGCAGGATAGGAAAAAGCGATCTGGAGGCGTGGTCGCTTCCCGGTGCAGCCTGTCAGCTGGTTTTTGTCGATGGACACTTCAGTCGCGAGCTGTCGTCGTTTTGCAAATTGCCCGCAGGCGTGAAAGTTAGCAGTCTGGCGGAGGAGTTGCAGGCCAATCCCGCCGCTCTCGAGCCTCATCTCGGCCGCTATCTGGACACCCAGCGAGATCCGTTCTCCGCTTTAAACACGGCCTTCACCGAAGATGGAGCATTCATCCACGTTCATAAGGGAACGGTGCTGGAGCAGCCGGTGCATTTGCTCTTCGTCTCGACTGCGGGCGATGCTCCGGTGATGACGCATCCGCGAAATTTGATCATCGCGGAGAAAGCCAGCCAGATCGCCATCGTGGAAGATTACGTGTCCCACAATGGCGGAGTTGCCATATGCAACACTGTGACCGAACTGGTTGCCGCCGAAAGCGCCGTGGTTTCGCATTACATGCTGGAGCGCGAGCATCGCGACACCTTCAACATCTCGACATTGCGAATGCAGCAGGGGAGAAGTGCAAACGTTTCGACGCATTCCGTGCTGCTGGGCGGAGGCCTGGTGCGTAACAACGTGCATCCGGTGCTCGCAGGCGAAGGCTCGGAGTGCCTGATCAACGGTCTGTTTGTAGGCAACGGCCGTCAGCACCTGGACAACTACATGCTGGTGGAGCATGCCAGTCCGCACTGCGACAGCCGGCAGTTTTATAACGGCATTCTGGACGATACCGCGCATGGCGTCTTCCACGGCCGGATCATCGTGCACAAAGATGCGCAGAAGACCGACGCCAAGCAGACGAATCGCAACCTGTTGCTCTCCGACGATGCCCAGATCGATACCAAGCCGCAGTTGGAAATCTATGCGGATGACGTGAAGTGTACGCACGGAGCCACGATCGGACAGATCGAGGAAACGGCGCTCTTCTACTTGCGTTCACGAGGCATTGATGAGGTTTCGGCGCGCAAGCTGCTCTTGCTCGCGTTTGCGAACGAATGCCTGGATCGCATGAAGGAAGACACAGTCCGCGACTATCTTCGGAAGCTGATTGGTGAGCATCTGATGAGCATGTCTCACAGCGTGGTACAAGCCAACACAACGACTGAAGAAGAACGCGGCCGAAATTGGCAGGAGGTCGGATAATGGCGCTCGCAAATAGCATGCCTGAAGTTCGTCCGCATCTGGTGAGCGGTGCTGGCGAGGCTTTTAACGTCGAGGCGATACGCCGCGACTTTCCAATCCTGGCGCAGCAGGTGCACGGTCATCCACTAGTGTATCTCGACAATGCTGCCACTTCGCAAAAGCCGCGTGCGGTTATCGATGCCGGTTCGCGCTACTACGAACGCGACAATGCCAACATCCATCGTGGCGTCCACTTTCTTTCCGAGCATGCCACCGGCGAGCATGAAGCCGCTCGGCGCACCGTGCAGCGATTTATAAACGCCGCTGACACGCACGAGATTATTTTTGTTCGGGGAGCGACTGAGGGCATCAATCTGGTCGCACAAACCTACGGACGTACGCATGTGGGGACCGGCGACGAGATCCTGGTTTCGGCTATGGAGCACCACTCCAACATCGTGCCCTGGCAGATGCTGTGCGAAGAAAAAGGCGCCAAGCTGCGCGTCATACCGATCAACGACCGCGGCGAGCTTTTGCTGGATGACGTACAAAAGCTGCTGACGCCGAAGGTAAAGCTGTTGGCTGTGACCCACGTTTCCAATGCGCTGGGAACCGTTGTCCCACTCCGTCAGATAGTGGAGATGGCACATGCCGCCGGGGTTCCGGTGCTGGTAGACGGCGCACAGGCCGTGCCACACATCAAAGTTGATGTACAGGAACTGGATTGCGATTTCTACGCCTTTTCCGGTCACAAGGTTTATGGCCCGACGGGAATTGGCGTTCTCTATGGCAAATCCGAGCTTCTCAGCCTGGTGCCTCCGTATCAAGGCGGCGGCGACATGATTCGCTCGGTGACGTTTGAGAAGACGACCTACAATGCGCTGCCGTACAAGTTCGAAGCGGGTACGCCGGATATCGCCGGCGCAATCGGTTTGGGTAAGGCAATCGAGTACCTGAATCAGCTCGGCATCGAGAATATCGCTGCGCATGAGCACGAATTGCTAACCTACGCGACGGAGTCGCTGCTGGCCGTACCGGGAATTCGTTTGATTGGAACTGCCAGCGACAAGGCTGCCGTGATTTCTTTTGTGATGGACGACATTCACCCGCACGATATCGGCACCATCCTCGATCGCGAGGGAATCGCGATTCGCACTGGACATCATTGCGCTCAGCCGGTGATGCAGCGTTTTGGAGTTCCGGCCACTGCGCGGGCCTCGTTCGCGCTTTACAATACGCGGCAAGAAGTCGATGCCCTGGTGGCCGGCATCAAAAAGGTGCAGGAGGTTTTCGCCTGATGTCTGATCTGCGGGAGCTCTATCAGGATGTAATCCTGGAGCACAGCAAGGCGCCTCGCAACTTTCGCGAGCTCGCGGCCGCCAATCATAAGGCCGAGGGCTTCAATCCGCTGTGCGGCGACCACTTCACGGTGTACCTCAACCTTGAAGGCGACTCGATCCAGGATGTCAGCTTTCAGGGATCGGGCTGCGCTATCTCCAAAGCGTCGGCCTCGATGATGACGCAGACAATGAAGGGCAAGAGCAAGGAAGAGGCCGCGAAGTTGTTTGAACAATTTCACGCTCTGGTGACCGGTCACGGCAATGGCGATCAGGAAGCGTTGGGCAAGTTGGCAGTGTTCTCCGGCGTGTCCGAGTTTCCCGTCCGAGTGAAATGTGCGACCCTGGCCTGGCACACGCTTCAGGCCGCGCTGGAAGGGAAGCCGGATGCGGTCTCAAGTGAGTAACGAACAATCATGACAATGGGCATTCCGATCACGTTGAAGAGCGCATGCGAAGCCATCGAAATTCCCAGTGGCGCGCGCACAACGCTGCCTCCGGGAACGATTGTCAGGATCATGCAGTCGCTCGGCAATAGCTATACGGTCAGCAGCGATTATGGCCCGATGTACCGCATAGAGGCCAAGAATGCTGACGCCCTTGGACTGGCCAGCGGCGACGGCTCTCCGCAGGCAGGCGAGCAACGTCCCTTCAGCGAGAAGTTAGTTTGGGACGAACTGAAGACGATCTTCGATCCGGAAATTCCGGTGAACATCGTTGACCTTGGCCTTATCTATGCCTGCGCGATTTCGCCGGCCGAGAGTGCCGGCAACAACATCGATATCAAGATGTCGATGACGGCTCCTGGTTGCGGGATGGGCGATGTGCTCAAGGCCGACGTCGAGAGCAAGCTGTCGCGATTGCCTGAGGTGAAGCAGGTTCAGGTCGAGATCGTGTTCGAGCCCCTCTGGAATCCCGGGCTCATGTCGGAAGCCGCCAAGCTGCAATTGGGTTTTGATCTCGACTTGGGTGGGCCGCCAACGGGATTGCCGGTCATTCGCTGAGCGTTTGCTCAACCCTCCTGCCGTATAATTCTGGCGTGTCGAAAGCCTCGCTCCTGGCTAATCCCAGCTCACGTGTCGACTGCCCGTCCTGGTTGACAGAGCGTGGCTACCTAATCGGGACACTGCTGATCAACGCCGCATTGGCGTTGCAAGTCGCCCACGTTTTGCGCTGGCCTGTATACCAATCGTCTATCCGGTTTCATCATTTGCTGCCTTGGGCGATTACTCTGAACCTGGCGACTGCGGCGATGTTTCTGGCACTGCAACCGGACGGCGATAGCCACCACGCTCAACAGAGTTTGTGGATGTGCGACTGGTTTGTATGTCTGCTGGTGCTGGCAATGGTCAGAGCGCTGCGGATATCGGATCCGCTGCATATGCTGCGCGTGATGGGCGTGGTGTGGGCAAGCTTCGTGTTTGCGCGGCTGGCGACGCTGATCAAGTGGGTCACGCTCTTTGGCGAAGGACGCTGGAAACTGCCGAGAGCGATCTTCCTCGCTTCTTTTGTTGTCTATCTCTCTACCACTCCCTGGGTCGGCGCCACCGCGACCACGAATGGCGATGAGCCCCACTACCTGATGTTGACCCACAGCCTGTTGCACGATCACGATTTCGATCTTCGCAATAACTACGACCATCAGGATTGGACGCCGTTTTACTGGGGGTATCTGCGCGATCGCCACATTATCACGAACCAACGCGGTCAGCAGATGCCGTTTCACGATGTTGGCTTGTCCATCCTTCTGGTTCCGGGATATGCATTAGGAAACCGCATTGGCGCGATGGTGGAAATCAATCTGGCGGCCTCGGTTCTCGCTGTTGCAATTTTCGCAATGGCGGTGGAACTCGGCGCCACGATGCCAGGAGCGATCGCTTGCTGGGCGCTTTTTTCCTTTGCTTCGCCGCTCTTTACCTTTGCAGCGCAAATCTATCCAGAAATCCCGGGAGCAGCGCTGAGTATGGTGGCGATTCTTTGGTTTGCCAGGTACCTCAATGTGGGAGCGCGGCCCGCAACGCCACTTGTGGGATGTTTGCTGGCCGTCATGCCCTGGCTCTCCATTCGCTTCTGGGTTGTAGTTGGGCCCGCAGCTTTGATTATGGCGATTTCTCTATGGCTGCATCTGCGATTTTCGAAGGCATTCGCTCGCGAATTTTCATGGCTGGCTTTACCCACCGCGGTGTCTTTGCTGGCATTCTGCTGCTTCGATCTCTGGGGATATGGCAAGTTCGAGCCCAACGCGGGATATTTTCTGTTCCTGCCGACCATTGGACGTCCGATGTTCGAGCACCAGGTGCATGTTGGCTTGCTCGGACTGTTCTTTGATCGCGCTTTTGGGATATGGCCGACCGCGCCAATCTATGTTGTCGCCTTAGCCGGAGCCTGGGCCGCCTTTTGTGCACGCCGCATCTTGTCGTTGCTGCTGCTGGCTCCAGCGATAGCGACAATTCTGTTCACCGCTCCGAATCACTGGTGGTATGGAGGAGTGACGCCACCACCCTCGCGATATATTGTCGTGGCCATGGCGTTGTTCGCACCATTTGCAGGGTTGATTCTCTCGCGGGGACGTTCGAAAGTAGTCGTCGCTGTGCTCGCGGTTTGGAGCTTCGTGGTGGCGTTCGAGTTCACCGCCTTTGTCGATCCGCGTCATTCCTTCTGGGACGGCGTGCAAGGCGGCAGTGTTCGCCTACTGCATGAGCGCTTAGGTGTCGATCTGGGCAGGGTGTTTCCAGTACTGGTACATCCTGAGCGCGCCGACTACATGCTTTCGCTGGTGTGGCTTGCGGTCGTGATCGCTTTGACGGCTACCATGCTTTGGCAGTATCGGGCTGCGAATCGAAGACCAGAGCGCGAAACCGGTCCGTCAGCTGGATCGTAGGGCGGCGGCCAAGGCAATACTGCAAGTTTGAATCAGTCTGGCCGGACATCGACGATTACGCGAGCCAGGCAAGCAGGGTTTTTGTCAGGAAACCAGCACACACATTCCTGCACCAGTGTTACCTGCAATTCGTATCGCCCAGGATGCTCGGGGGCGACGACGTACACATCGAAGCGGCACCGATCTCCGGGTTCGATGTCAAACGGCAACCTGGTTCGCATGCCGTCAAAAACCACAGTCTTACCGTCTGCATCCAGCCAGTGATAGGCGGCATGTACTGGCTGGTACAGATTGCTGGAGAGCACTCCAGCTCCAGTGTTCTCAATGCCGAGGTGGACGGCGAACTCGCGCTTGGCAGGGACGCTCGGCGCCCCGGCAAACTCAGCAGAAATTCGCACCTCGGACGGATTGACGATGGTGGCCTCACATGGAAGGGACACTGGTCGTCCGGATTCACCGAATGCGTTAGGGTTTTCCAAGAGGATCAGCCCGCGAACACTATTCAGGAATCGCGCCGGCCTCAGGCCAAATTCATGTTGGTCGCGAAAGATGTTGCCGGAGTCCCGTATGGCGTCGTGATACAGGACAAAGCGGAAAGCTAACAACTTGCTGAACTGGCGCAACAGGTTGGCGCGGCGCGCGGTACCAACCGGCGAATCGATGAAGAGCAGATCGGCTTGGTCCCACTCGAGCTCACGAATTTTCGGCGCCAAGGTCTCTTCGGAAAACTCACCGCGCAGGTCATCGAACGGCACTTCGAGCACCGTACAGCCGCGCGCTCGTGCACGCTCCAGCCAAGGACCAGGCTGCGATTCAACCGAGATTGCCTCGACACCCAGATTCGCAAACAAAATGGAAGTTTCGCCGGCTCCAGTCTCGATGACAGTACGGATATTGAAGGCACGCACGATTTCGCGAATCGCTCCGTACTCCTCCCCCTCCAGATAGGCGCCCCCGCACTTCAGGTTATTCCACTCTGCTCCCGAAGGCGGCTGCGCACAGGCAAAGGCTCGCATCGATTCAGGGTCTTTGAAGTAGCTGGTGCTTTTTCTGGCCGGTTGCTGATCCGCCCCTTTTGTCAGGTGGCGCAACTCCGCAATGGTCTGTCGAAGTACGACTAAAACATGGGGATCAGTCACCGTGGTTAGCCGAGTGTCGGCGGAAGCAAGGTAGGAGGCAAGCGCCTCGTCGGAATCTTGTTCGTCCGGCAAAATGCGGCTGAGCAGCAGACTAGCGATGTCAGGCGGCAGCGATAGGACAAAGTCGTACGACTGGCGAATCCCGGCGAAGAGCACGATCTTTAATACTCGCCCGTCGAATTTATTGACCAAGTGTTGGCCGCGGCGTTCGACTTGTAGTTGGTCGTGGTGCCAGAATCCTTGCCAGCCATAAACCTTCTCATCAAGAAGGCGAACCGCTTCCTTCCTTAGGTTTAGGAAGGCGCAGAAAAAGTGATTGTCGAATAGGCAATCCGGGAAAATGTATTTGTTCCACTGCGCATCGATGCGGCTCTGGCGATGAAGCTCGTCGAAAAGCGGCTTGCAACCGGCCGGTGCATAAAATATCCCGGAGTTGATGTAAACGCTGCGGCGCAATTCAGGCGCATTCGGCCAGGGGTGGTCCTTGTCCTTGATGAACGGACAGTGAGACAAATCATCGGAGCACCCCGATAGGTCCCGGTAACTCGTAAACTCGTCTAAGGGTTCCAGGACGATAGCGTCGGCATCGAGATAAAGGAAGCTGCCTGAGTCGATGGCATGGCGAAAGGCCTCCAGCTTCGATCGTTTTGCCCCCCGAACAGTCATTTCGGGCAGCTCCACCAGAACGCAACGGTCACAGGCGAGATCTGAGAATGTTGCCTGGGAATCGCAATAGATCGTGAGGCGGGCATTCGGATTCGAGGAAAACAGCGACCGCTTTAAATGACCGGCTTCGCGCAAGAATCGCCAGTCGGCGACGGTGACAACATGGAGCATAGTTGATTCTCGATTGCTGCTTCCCGCGGGCGAGAGAAGAGGATAACAAAGGGCTTACTAAAGCCCGACTGCGATTCTATCGGAACGGGCTCATAACATCAGGGCCAGGTGAGTCGCAGCTGACTATCTGGGCGGCACGGAGGGGCGCGTTGAGGGAGGCGAGATCGAGTTGGAAACAAATTGCGGAATCGTGACACGCTTGGTAATCTTGCACAGAAATCGTACTTGCCAAGGTAAAGTCTGTGGTTATGCACCAGAATCCGCGGTGACCTTGGCGCGCCACTCCAGAGCGACATGACAAAAATTGATCCGGAAAGTGCCGAGATCCTCGAGCGCTTGCGACGGCAGATTGCCGAAGTGCAGCAAGACAAAAGCAAGAAAATCAGCGTAACTGCGGGTTCACGCGCTGCCGCACAATTTCAGCCGTCCATGCCCTCGCAAGATCTCAGTGGTTTGAGGCTGGAAGTAGAGACGGCCCTGACTGGACATCGCGAGTCCGGTCAAGTTAATCCTCGTCCCCCGGGGCTCATTAGCAGCCTCATCCAGTTTTATAAGAAAGTCGTGCGGCGTTCGCTGACCTGGTACACGCGCCCCATCCACGTATTCCAGGCTGCTGTCATTCGAGCGTTGCAAGAGGTCATCCTGATACTGGAGGCGCAACGCGAAGACCTTTATCAGATGAAGGATGACGCTAACGCCGGGCAGCAAGAAACGGTCCGCAAGATCGATGATTTTCGGCAGGAAGTTGCGGAAGATTTGCGAACGCACGATGGGAAATTCCATCCGCTACAAGCGCAAATGGACGCGTTGATGGTGGAGCTCGATGGTTTGCGCGCGCAATTAGCAGCCGAAAAGGGAGAAATGCTGGAACTGATACGGCGCCAGCGCAACCGGGAGAGGGATGTTCGCCGTCTGGCCTATGCGGTGGAAGGGAACGGTAGCAGACCAACAGTTGAGGCGTCGACAACTGCGGGAAGTTCCGCGCCACGGGGATCAGAGGAGTTCGACTACTTCGCTTTTGAGGAGCGCCACCGTGGCGATGAGAAGCTGATTCACGATCGCCAGCGTGAGTATCTGGATTATTTTCGCAATCGGAGCAACGTAGTCGATATTGGCTGCGGCCGCGGCGAGTTCCTCGAACTCATGCGGGAGAACGGCATCTCAGCCCGCGGAGTCGAGTTGGGACTGGATCAGTTCCTGCTGTGTCGCGAAAAAGGTCTCGACGTCGTTCAGGAGGATCTGTTCACCTTTCTGGAATCGCAGCCGGACGAATCGTTGGGCGGATTGTTCAGCGCCCAGGTGATTGAGCATCTTTCGGCGCAGGACCAGTTGCGCTACGTTGCCCTCGCGTATCGAAAAACCAGCCCGGGATCTCCGGTCATTTTCGAGACGATCAACGCGCTGAGTCTTTATGCGGTATTAAACAACTACCTGCTGGATCCGACCCATGTTCGGTTGGTACATCCCAAGTTGCTGGAGTTCGCCATGAAATCGGCGAAGTTCCGCGATGTGCAATTGAAGTTCATGGCGCCGGTGTGCGAATACCGAATTCCTCCGTTGCGACTTGGGAATGTTGTTGCAACTGACCTTGCCGATTTCAACAGCGGCATCGCGCATCTGAATGAGTTGGTTTACGGCCCACAAGATTTCGCGGCCATAGGCTGGCACTGAGCTTACAGCGGCCCCGTTCCGGCACCGCTCGAAAATGAATTGGAATCAGGTTCGAGTCTCGGGCCTGCACAAGGCCCCCACGCGCCTGTTGGCCCCTCGGTTCGCTTGCCGTTTGACACTCCCGCCAGGCCACGTCGATCGGAGCGGTTATCAACCGTTTAAACTCCCGTTAAACTCCTGCTGACTGTTCGTGAAAACCTGACGTCCAAGCGTTTTCGTGGCCACGCGAATATGCATCCAACTCCGGGTGGAGAACCCGGGTGGGCATGCTTAACAGGCTATACCAGAGAGTCGAGCACAAAACCTTTTTTTTCAGCCGTGTAGCGGCTGCGGTATTCCTCTGTCTGTTTGTGCACAGTAGGGCCGCGGCGCAACAACCCGGACTGGGGGTGTCATCCTACATCGGGCAAAATGTTTCCTCGGTTGACGTGGAAGGGCGCCCGGACGTGACGCTGAACAGCGTTCAAGGTGCCATTGCGGTTAAACCGGGTGAGCAGCTTTCCAAGAGCGACCTCGATTCCAGTATTGCTGCCCTCAAGCGACTCCCCACTTTCCAGAACGTCACCCTCGATCTTCAGCCCTCGGCGGATGGAGTGCGGGTCGCGTTCATTCTGGAACCCGCTATTTACGTTGGAATGTACGAATTCCCCGGTGCGCTCAAGGAGTTTAGTTACACGCGGCTGTTGCAGGTCTCTAACTACAGCCCTGAATCGCCCTATTCAGCCTCTGACGTGCAATCGGCGGAAGGCGCTCTGGTGCGGTTTTTCCGGCAGCACGGCTATTTTCGTGCTGAAGTGCATTCGCAACTGGCGCAGCAAGGCGAGCACGGGATCGTCAATGTGCTGTTTCATACGGATCTCGGCGAGCGTGCGAGGATCGGCAAAATTGATCTGGCAGGTGCGACTCCGGAACAGACAAATTATCTGCGGCGCAGGCTGCGGTCCGTAATGGCGAAGCTGCGGGGAGATTCTTTGAAGCCCGGCATGCACTATTCGTTTACGCGTTTGCAGAATGCCTCGCGCTACATGCAGGCTGCCCTCGCCAGTCGAAACTACATTGCCGGAGAGGTGAAGCTAGTTTCCGCCGAGTATGACGCGGACACCAATCGTGCGGATATCACTTTTCAAATCACGCTGGGCCCAGAGATAAAAATAGCTACCGAGGGCGCGCACATCTGGGGTCGAACCAAGCGGAAACTCATTCCGATGTACCAGGAGAACGCCGTAAACGATGAGTTAATTCGAGAGGGCCAGAACAACATCCGTTCGTACTTTCAGTCAAAGGGATATTTCGACACCAAGGTCGATGTCAAGGTCAACAAGGCAGACGCCGCCACTTCGATTACGTACGACATTCAGAAAGATGGCCGATTCAAGGTTAGCCAAGTGGGATTCAAAGGCAATCAGCGCTTCAGCAGCAAGCAACTGCAATCGCATGTGAGCGTCGAAAAGGCACACCTCTTCTCGCATGGAGCGTACAGCGAGAATCTGGTTCGAACCAGCGTAAAGAATTTGCGGGACGCCTATCGCGCCGCCGGATACAGCCAGGCTGAGGTTGTTCCTCACGTCGCGCGCAACAACGGAAACATCGATATTACGTTTCAGGTCACCGAAGGGCCGTTGAACGTTGTGCGGCAGCTGAGCATTCAAGGGAACAATACGCTTCCCGACGCACAGCTAGCCCCACATGGACTGAACCTGGGGCCGGGCAAAGCATATTCGCAGGAACTAGTCACAAAAGACCGCAACGAAGTGATTGCCCGCTATCTCACCTTGGGATACCTTAACGCCTCCTTCCGTTCGGTAGCAACGGCGGTTCCAGGCGAGCCGCATAAACTCGACGTAGTTTACAAAATTGACGAAGGTCCTAAGGTCATCACCGCGACTATCATCACCGACGGAAGGCAGCACACCCAGCAGGGTTTCATTAACAAGCAATTGAAGATTGCCTCGGGTGAGCCGCTTAGCGAGAATGCGATGCTCAGCTCGGAGAGCCATCTGTACAACCAGGAGGTTTTTGACTGGGCCGAAGTTGATCCCAAGCGCGCGATCACTAATCAAACTACCGAAGACGTGGTGGTGAAGGTCCACGAGGCCAAGCGGAACTCCATCGTCTATGGGTTTGGTTTCCAGGTGCTGAATCGCGGAGGCGCGATTCCCAGCGGCACGGTGGCCGTTCCAGGGCTGCCGCCCGTTGGGCTGCCGAACAACTTCATTACCAGCCAGAAAACATACTGGGGGCCGGACGGGACGCTGGAATATACCCGGCGCAATATACGCGGGCGCGCCGAGACATTGACGTTCAGCGCGTTTGCCGGGCGTCTGGATCAGCGGGCCTCACTGACCTACACCGATCCCTCGACATTCGGCAGCAAGTGGAAGGGAAGCGCAATCTTGACGGGGGAGCACGACGCCGAAAACCCGATCTTTACCGACAGAATCGGCACCGCGGGATATCAGCTGCAAAGGCCGTTGAATGCGAAGAAGACCACCAACCTCTTCCTGCGGTACAACTTTCAGCTTACCCGCATCAGCGATCTGATCATCCCCGAACTGGTCCCGCCCGACCAGCTTAACGTTCACCTTTCGACGGTGTCCGTCAGCTGGGTGCAGGATACCCGCGACAACATCCTTGATGCACATCGCGGGATTTACCAGAACTATCAGGTCGGCGTGAATCCCGCATGGCTAGGCTCGAACTTCAGCTTTGCCCAATTCGTCGGCCAGACGGCATATTACAAAAACATTCATGCGGGCATCATCTGGGCCAACAGCATTCGCATTGGGTTAGAGCAGCCGTACGCCGGCAGCGAAGTTCCGCTGAGTTCCGAGTTCTTCTCCGGAGGGGGCAGCACGCTTCGCGGCTTTCCGCTGAACGGCGCAGGCCCGCAACGCACGATTCCGGTGTGTAGCAATCCGTCGGATCCAGCTACCTGCTCGAAGATCACAGTCCCTGACGGTGGCAACGAATTGCTGATCTTGAACACCGAACTTCGCTTTCCCCTCGACATGATCAAGAAGGGCCTCGGCATCGTGACCTTCTACGATGGTGGAAACGTCTTTCCGAAGATCGGGTTTCACGATTTCACCTCGCTATACAGCAACAACGTTGGCATCGGATTCCGGTATGCCACCCCGGTCGGCCCCATTCGGGTTGACATCGGGCGCAACTTGAATCCGGTTCCCGGACTTAGTGCAACGCAAGTATTCGTAACTCTGGGACAGGCATTTTAGTCATGGCTATTCGGGATTTTGGATTACCGCCGCAAGAACCGCAAAAACCGTATGTCCTGCAACCACGCAGGCCGGGCCGCTGGAAGACGGTTATGGCGTGGATCGCAGGGGCTCTGCTTGTGTTGTTATTGATCTTTGGGCTCGGCGTCTACGCCCTGCTGCGCAGTACAGCGTTTCATAACTATGTGTTGCAGACCGCAGAGCAGAGTGCCAGCGAGTCTCTGAACACGCAGGTAAAGCTGCAAAATTTCGCCGTGCATCCCTCGACACTGAGCCTCGACCTTTATGGCCTGACGGTCTACGGTGTGGGGCCGGGCGCGGGAGCGCCGCTGCTTGAGGCCGACCACCTCGGTCTGGGCGTGCGAATCGTCTCAGCCTGGCGGCGGCAGTGGTATCTCGACTACGTGACGGTCGATCATCCTGTCGCCAACGTGATGATGACGGCCGATGGACAAAGCAATCTGCCTACGCCGAAGTCCAGCGGTAACTCCAATACCAACGTGTTCGATCTTGCGATCCGCCGAATTCTACTGGATCACGGAGAGGTCTACTACAACGACCGCAAGACTCCGCTCGAAGCGGATCTGAACAACCTTACCTTCCAATCTAAGTATGACGCGACGAATGGCGGCCGCTACCACGGAACGTTGTCCTATCAGAACGGGCACCTCCAGTATGGAACCTATGCGCCCATGCCCCATGACTTACAGGCACAATTCGACGCGCAGCGCTCCGGTATGACGCTCAGCAACCTCACTTTGAGAAGCGGACAGTCACAGCTGCTCTTGAATGCGTCGGTCGACAATTACGCGAATCCGAAGCTCCACGCGAAGTACGTCGTCATCCTGGCGCTAGCTGAATTGCGCAAAGAGTTGAACGATCCTTCCTTACCGGCAGGAATGGTATTGGCAGACGGCACTGCCGATTACGCCAGCGTGGCGGGTAAGTCAGCGATGGATATCGCCACGGTCGAAGGCGATTTACGCAGCGCGGTATTGCAATTGCGCACCCCCAGCCTGCGCGCCGACGTCCGCGATCTGTCGGCCCACTACAGCGTCGCGAATGGTAATGCGGAAGTGCGCGACATCACAGCCCGGCTGCTCGGCGGCGAACTTCATGGTACCGCGACAGTTCGAGATCTGTCGGGTAAGCAGCAGGGGCATGTTACGGCTTCGCTGCGGAATGTTTCTCTGTCAGACATTAAGAGGATTGCGAACTCCGCCGCGCTGAAGCCGGTCGGGATATCCGGCCGGGGCAACGCCAACGTTGATGCCACGTGGAGCGGCAGCTTCAGCAACTTGATTGCCCGCGCCGACGCAGTGGCGGACGGCAACATTGCCGCAGCTCGACAGAGCGCACAGAACGCGACCATTCCGATCAATGCCGCCATTCATGCACGGTATAACGGTGCGGACCAGCAGATCGCGTTGAATCATAGTTACCTGCGAACCCCGCAGACGTCGGTGAATCTCGATGGCACAGTCAGCAACCACTCAGCCTTGCAGGTGCAAGTTCAGGCGAATGACTTGCATGAACTCGCAACTGTGGCAGGGCTGTACACTGTGCCGCCGGCCGAGCCGCTCGACCTGCACGGGCGCGCCTCGTTCAACGGAAGCGTGCGCGGCCCAACCAGTGCTCCTCAGGTTGCCGGACAGCTCAACGCCGCCAACGTCCTGGTCCGCGGTACCTCGTTCCGCACCTTGCGAACCAGCATCCAGGCCAATCCTTCCTTGGTCAGTTTGCAGAATGGTGTCCTTGATCTCGGCAAGCAAGGGCACGCCACTTTTAATGTGCAATCGGGATTGCATCAGTGGGCGCACCTGCCCTCGAGCCCGTTCGTGGTCAACCTTAATGCGTCGCAGCTTTCGATTTCAGAACTGGCGCGCGCAGCTAACTTGACTACTTCCGTGAGCGGCACGCTGAACGCCAACGTCACCGCCCATGGCACGCAGCTCTATCCCATCGGACACGGTGACATCAATCTAAAGAACGCGGTGATCTCAGGCGAACCGGTCCAGACAGCCGACGTTCGCTTTCAGGGAACCGGTGATGCGGTTCACGCTAATTTGCTAACCAAGATTAGCGCCGGCACAGCCCAAGGTGAAATCACCTATTACCCGAAGCAGCAGGGTTATGACGCCATGCTGAAGGCCACCAACATTCATCTGGAACAATTGCAGTCGCTGAAGGCGCGCAACATCCAGGTGAGCGGGGTTTTGAATCTTACGGCCAGCGGTCGCGGCACAGTCAACGATCCTCAGGGTAAGGCTGCGCTCACGATTCCACAGCTCACCGTGCAGAACCAGCAGATTCGCGATGTGAATTTACAGGCCAACGTTGCGAATCACGAGGCGACCTTCAATCTGGCGTCGCAGGTGATCAGTACTCCTCTGCGCGCGCAGGGTAAGGTCGCCTTGACCGGAGACTACTACGCCGACGCGAGTCTGGATACGCCGGTAATTCCTTTGCAGCCTTTGCTGGCAGCGTATGCTCCGGCCCAGGCCGCAAACATCAGCGGGCAGACGGAGATCCACGCGACGCTTCGCGGGCCGCTGAAGAACAAAGAACAATTGCAGGCGCATTTGAACGTCCCGACATTGGCCGTTAGCTATCGCACAACCGAATTCGGGGATACGAAGCCGACAACTTTGCAAATCGCCGCCGTTGGGCCTATCCACGCCGACTACGAGGGCGGAATCGTGTCGCTTCAGCCCGGAGAGATCAAAGGCACCGGAACGGATATTCGTTATCAGGGGCGGTTTCCAGTCACCGGCAACGCGACTTCGACGCTTAGCCTAAAGGGCACTGTCGATCTGGCCTTGGCGCAGGCATTCGATCCTACAATGACGAGCGGAGGCCAGCTGCAATTCGACATCGACGCCGCTGGACACCAGGCCGACCAGAACGTGCAAGGCGAAATTCGCATCGTCAATGCGAGCTTTGCCACCGAAGATGTGCCGATCGGCCTCTCGAATGCCAACGGCGTACTGACGCTCCGCCGGGATCGCCTGGACATCACGAAATTCACCGGCAGCGTCGGTGGCGGAACCGTGAGCGCGTCCGGAGGCATCGCTTATCGTCCGAACATCCAGTTCAACATCGGACTAAAAGGCAGCGGCATGCGGCTGCTCTATCCGCAAAGCGTGCGCAGCGAACTCAGCATGAACCTGGCCATGAACGGCAACACCGACGCTGCCGTCTTGCTAGGCCAAGTCAACATCGACCGCGTCTCGTTTACTCCGGACTTTGATCTCTCCACCTTCATCGCGCAGTTTGGCGGAGTGTCCACGCCTCCGCCGACGCAGGGCTTCGCCGACAACCTGAAGCTGAATGTCGCGGTCCGTTCGAGCTCCGAATTGAATATCGTCAGCCAGGCGCTGAGCGTTCAGGGCGATGCGAATTTGCGGGTGATCGGCACCGCGTCTGATCCGGTGATCGTGGGCCGCACCAATTTGACGGGTGGCGACCTCATCTTTTTAGGCAATCGCTACATTGTGCAGGGCGGTACCATCGCTTTTGTCAACACGATGGAGACCGAGCCCATCGTGAACTTGTCAGCAACGACGACCATTCAGCAATACAACATCGGCATGCGCTTCCGCGGCCCGATCGATCGGCTGCACACCAGCTATACTTCTGATCCGGCGTTAGCGCCCGCCGACATCATTCACCTGCTGGCCTTCGGCAACACGGAAGAAGCGGCCAATGCCGCGCCGGCGCAATCGACGACGTTAGGCGCCGAGTCGCTGGTAGCATCGCAGGTGAGCAGCCAGGTAACCAGCCGCCTACAGAAGGCGCTGGGCATTTCGCAGCTCTCGGTAGATCCGCAGCTGGGCGCAACCACCGGAAGTCAGCAACAGGGAGCGCGCATCACGGTGCAGCAGCGTGTCACCAGCAAGCTGTTCGTGACCTTCTCCACCGACGTCACCACCACGCAGAATGCAGCCGTGCAAATGCAATATCAAATCAACCGCAAGTGGTCGTTAAGCGGGGTACGCGATCAGAATGGCGGCTTCGGACTGGACGGGAGGTATCACAAGGACTTCTGAGCGTTGGCCAGTGGGGATTAACAGAAACGAAATTCGCCGATCGGCCAGCAGAATTTTGGCGAACCAACAACATGCCCGCCAGTTACGTAGTGAACCCAATTCCGAATGATCAAAACCCCCCATCCTTTCGTCGAGTCATAAGGATGGGGAGCGTAGTTTGATCCGGCAAGAAGCTTATCTTGTCATCAGGTTGGCTCCTTGCCGTTGTTGATTAGTGGCCCAGTGTGTGCCAGACGTATAGGCTCCCGCTCTGCGTTAGGGCGTGAACCCGGTTGTAGCTCACCACTGGAGGAGCGGTTAGAGGATCGGGCGCTCCCGTGGTGGGGTTCAGCATTTGGGGGCATGACGTCCATATCTTAGGCAGGATACCGGCACTGCACTGTGTCTCGTCGAAGGCGAGAACATAACCATCATCGGTCCCGATGTAGATGACCCCATCAACCACTTCCGGTGAGGACAGACTGATGACGTGGTTGGTGAAGTTCTGGCATACCAGCCTGCCATTTCCGGCCACCGTCGCGTCGTAGATCTGGATCGCAGAAAACTCTCCGCACGGGCCACCCTGTCCGTAGCTGTTGTAGCAATTTAAGGGTGTCGCCGTGATGAGGTATTTGCTCGTGCCGTTATTGGCGCTGTCGTCGTAGGCCGGCGAACCTCACTACATTAACGGAGAGTAACTGTCCCAAGGGTTGGTGGGCGTCGGGACCAGTGATACCTCCCAATCGACGTTGCCACTGTTCACGTTCAACGCAAACAGGTTGGCTGTGCCTGAATAAGGTTGGTTGCCCTGCCCCTGGTCCGTCACGTATACCAATGCTTCCGAGTCGCTAACGACCGGGGAGGAAGCGATGAAACTGTCCTCAGCTACAGGATTCGGAGGATCAGTAAATGTCTGACACCAACCTCCGCCGGCCGTCGTAGCGTTCAAGGCGCAAACTTCGTCTCCGTAGGGGTCCGAGTTTGACTCTCCCGCCACGAATACCAGGTTGTGCGCGACGCTCACAGAAAGTGACGATGCGGAGATCGCTCCGGGGACGCCGGCGCCGCCTCCTGGCTCTATTCCCGTCTGGACGATGTTCTTGGCCGTACCGTCGGCCGGGTCAAGGTAGAAAACGTGTCCGGCGGGGTCAACGATGTAGACATAGTTCAACCCGGGCCAGGTCGTGGGCGACGCATCAAACCCCCATCCCCAGGGATTCGTAAATGTCCACGCCAAGTGATCCGATGCCCAGTCATAGGCATACACATGCCCATCCTCGGCGCCAATGACTACCTTGCCGTTGTAGCCTGGAGACGAAGTGACGAATGTCAGCCCGGTACCAATCCGAGCCACATATTGAGCATCACTTGGGAAAGTGACATCGTAGGTGAACAGGGAACAGACACCTTCGGTATCCAACGCCGGAAACACAATTCTCGACTCAATCGACGGCGAGGCGGTAGGCAGCGGGCCAAAGCTGGTGAGCTGGCAACCGCCGAGCCCCGGTGCATTGATGGAGGTGAGCAGTACCATGTTGGTCGAATTGACGGTTGAGGGATTCAGAATGTTCTTGTCCCCGACCGGACTGCCGGTAAGGTTAGAGTTGTATGCACTGCCCGGGGTGTTGCCGGAGGCGCCGCTGCGGTACTGAGGCGACATGCAGCCGTTGCCGCCTGTGGGATTTACCCAACAAGTCGTGGGACCGTAGACCAGGTTTGCCGCTTCCGACTGGGACGATGCCAGGGATTGCGCGCCTGCATGGTTCGTCACCGCCAATAGCAGCACTGCCCCAATGGCGAGAGAGCGCCAGATGTGAGCGTTCTTGTTCCGCCGAAACCGGATGACGTCGTCGTTGCGGTTGATGATTTGCGCTTTCATGGTGACCTCCTCTTGATGAGAGGTTGTGGCGGGCCGCCGAGGGTCGAGCGCGCCGGATTGCGGTTTTGCGAACGTCTGGGTTCGCGGTTTCAAAAGGCACCATCGTTCGTTATGACTTTTATCCAAGAGCAGAGCCCATCAGCTCCGCTCCTGGCTTCATCGATCGCCGGCGAGCGGAGGTCACCGCGTACTTGCCGGTACGATCGAACTGACCAACCACGGTCCCGGGCTGGCGAACTCTCGCTCTCCCAGCGTCAAGAACATGGTCAGGAATGGACCCAGGGCTAACGGGTTTCTGCAAACTGGCTGCTCCTCCTGGCTGACGACCTCTTCTATGACAGCGGTGATCGCCTGCGCCGGTAGAGGATTGACGGTGTGTCTGGCGGGTAGGTTGCAGTCTATCTGGGCCCTCTGCTCGGCCACAGCCAGCACCAGTTTCAGAAACGGACCCCGAGTAGTTGCACTGCTGTTGGTTTGAGGTTTCATCTTGGTGACCTCGTGCCTTGTTTGTTCCGGAACAACTTGTCGAGCAATTCTTGATTTCGCCGCTCTGGTGAACGCACAATGCGCTGGGCCTGCCCGCCGTTCAATGCTTAGAAGGTCATTTGAAGGTAAGTTATGAGTAAGCGGAAAGTCATTAGCTAAGCAGTTGATGAAGTGCCGGTTAGCAAAGCAGATCGACGAGCCAAGGCGTCTTTCACGAGGACGCAGTATTTGAGCCTGGGAAAATCGAAATCGGTCTCGCTGGGGTGACCAACTTCTGTCTTACACAGAATAGAAAATGCGATGGGCAGGAAGTGGGATAGCCGCCGACATCTTCGTATCGAACGATGTACCTCAGACGTGGTGTGCCTTTGGCAATCGAATCCGGACTGCATTCGGTAGCTTTTCTCAAAAAAGAATTGTGACGAGGCAAGAGCGGCACAAGTACAGTTCCTTGACGCCCTCTTGACTTCAAGAGTGGCGAAGTGAACTGTGGGTGGATTGTGGATAGGAATTTCTAAACCATCATTCCGCAGATCTCTTGGAATGATGGCGGGGTCGACGGGACTCGAACCCGCGGCCTCTGCCGTGACAGGGCAGCGTTCTAACCAACTGAACTACGACCCCGCTTTTGATTACGCCGGGTTAGCGGAAACCGGCATCAACGTATCGCTCGAGAGAGGACCTCACCGCTGTCCTCAACCGAACGATTTTGATTGTAACAGATTCTTGCAGTACACACGAAAGCCACCCTTTGGTTTGCTGCCCGGCGTCCTGGTTCAAACCCAACCGGATTCAGTGCGGTCACATCTCCTTGTGGCAGTCAAGACAAAGGCTACAGCTCTTACACAATCCCATGCTTGGATCGGGCGCCGTCTTTATCAGCAGATGTGTGAAGTTGGACGCGTGCGGCCGGTGACAGGAGAGACAAGTGATAGGTGGCGCGTTCGGCCCCACAGCCGAGTTCGGCCCTGAAACAGGATGTCCCGCGAGAGGATGGTTTGCCGTTAAGCTGGAATTCAAGTTCAGGTAGCGCCATCCCTTCATCTGATCGAATGTGAGGGTTACACCCCAAGGCACGGTAACCGTTTTCTTCTTAGCATTCACTTGCAGTCGTTCGCGAGCGTGGCACCCGAGACAAGTGTCTTGCTGAGAAACCCAAGTGTGAGCGGGGAAATTGCTCGAATGGGGCGAGTGGCAGACGATGCAATCACCCTGCTGATATGGGCGATGCGATACTTTGTTCCCTGACAGAGGGTGGCATGTCTGGCAGAGCTGGGTCACTGGCTGGGTGAGCGTTACGCTGGTGGCGCCGTTCGCAGTTTTGATTGTGTGGCAGGTGGTGCAGCCTGTCGCCAAGGCCGTATGCACATACTTCCCCTTGCTGATGGTCGCATGGCACTGGGCGCACACAGAAGCATCGGCGTCTGGCGCGATCACGACGGGGTGAACCCCACCGCCGGACCACAGATCGGCCTGCGCATGGGACTGCCAGGGCAGACAACATAACAAGAAGGGCAACCACAAGGTAACAAAGCTACTTCTGTGAAACATGCCGACAACCTTGGACTCTGGCGGTGCTAGCGGTTGCAGTTTATGCTGCCTTCCGTGGTGAAAGCTGTGATCTGCAACCGTAACTTTCGGCCGAATCGCTTCCGGCGTCTTCTTCCTGAATCAGGCTTCCATCCCTTCAACGCTGCCGTAGTGGCCAAGGGCGTTTGTAGCGGGCATTGCGTGGCTGGGAATTCGTTTCGCACTAGCAATGGCAATCCTGGTTACAGCACTCGCTGAGGGACCAGGCGGTTCTGACCTGCATGCGCGTAAACTCATCCTTATTGAATTTTCAAGTGAATGAGATCGAGGATGGGTTCTTACGCTAAGAGGGCTGCAACCGTGATTTTGCGCACCACGACGGTTCTTAGTCTTGCGCTCCTGCTATTTCCGCCTGTGGTTGTGGGGCAACATGGAAACCGGCACGGCTCTGCTTCAAGTACCAATGCTGGCGGGACTGCCATCGACAACCCGGATGGCGCAACTCTCAAGAAAATAGTTGCGGAGCAAGCTACCGACGACCAGGTCGTACAATTTCGCGTGATGCGGAAGAGTACGCAGACGGCTGTCCAGCAGGCGCAAGAGATTCAGCATTCCGCTTCGACCGCAGGCGATGCGCAAGCCCTGACCAGCAAAGCGACAGCTTTGCAAAAGTCGGCGGAGGAGGCTCTTGAGGACACACAACACTTTCGCCAGTCGTTTACCGATTCCCAGGAAGCGACCCTGAAGACTCTGGCCAAGAAGCTGATGAAATCGGAAGCAGCCGCTGCTAAGAGCGTGAACCGTCTTTCGCAGGCGCTGGAGCAAACCAGTCCAGAAAAAGAACGGCTGGTGAGCGCTGCCGCGAACTTAGAGAAAGAAATGTCGGGCGTGACCTCTGAGCAGCTCAGCCTCGGAAAAGAGATGGGCATCCAGTCTCAGTAGCTTGCGTGTGCTACCATCGCAGGTCGATTGCTTTCCGCTTTAGTAAGGAGTTCGTCATTCGCAAAACTATCAGAACGTTCGCCGTCCTTGTGTTCCTGGTCATATCGATATCGGGGCTTTACGCCGCTAGTTTGGCGGGAATAACGTTGCCCGACACCGAACAGGTAGGAAACACAAAGTTAGTGCTGAATGGTCTGGGTCTGCGAACCAAGTTCGTAGTGAAGGTTTACGTCGCGGGTCTTTATCTTCAGCAGAAGTCTTCGGATGCCGACGCCATCATCAAATCCGACGGCCCCAAGAAGATTGTTATGCAGTTCTTGCACGCAGCCAGTAAGAGCCGAATGACGGACGCATTCGACGAGTCCTTCAAGGACAACTCGCCAGAAGCAGTCAAAACGATGAAGGCCGACATCGACAAATTGTTAGACGCGCTCGAACCGGTAAAAGTGGGGGACCAGATGGTGTTTACCTATGTCCCAGGTACGGGCACGACCTTCGCCATTAACGGCAAGGACAAGGTAACCATCTCCGATCCAGCTTTTGGTCCGGTCCTCATGTCGGTGTGGCTGGGACCGAAGCCTCCCAATGCCGACCTGAAAAAGGGGATCCTCGGGCAATAGCTAGCAGCACCGCCTAAAAGACATTTCGGCGTGGGGATGCATCTTCTCGTAATAGTCCAGCAGGTCATGGCCGAACAACGGCGCAAATATCTCCCGCTCTGCACAGGTCTCGACGTCCACAAATCCAACTGGATCCAGCACAACATTCAGATTGTTGCAGGGAGCGTCGTCCTCTGAGCCGGTAGGATAGGCAACCAGCAGCACTTCTGCGTGCTTCTTTTTATCCCCAACAACATAATCGCTACGGATCGATACCCGGTCGCGCTGCACTTTGTGAATGCTGAACCTACAGGCGGGACTGCTGATGCTCTCCAAATGGGCGCCCAGCGTATTCATCGTCATGACGGTAATGTTTTGATTGCGCTGAGTAAGTCTACGCATAGCACCCCACTTGCATTTTCCGAACCGGAGAGAGTTGCCGGCTTCTCCGGTTGGTCCAATTATAGGCCGGAACTGGCGGGTCATGTGCCGGTCGCAGGCTATAGAAAACACGGTTAGGCCGTGTGGCTTCGGCCGATTTTTCGGATGGGCTGAGAAGTCGGCCAAAGATGCCGGCGCGATCTGTTTGAGTCGCGGCTTCTACTGAGCTGGAGCTGGTTGCTGCGCCGGTGCGCTGTCAAAATTAACCTTTGGAGCCTGCCGCGCGCCTTCCTCGGTCTTGAAATAAGCGTCGTTGCGGGTGAATCCCGAGAAGCTGGCCACCAGGTTGTTGGGGAACAAACTGATGTAGGTGTTGTAATCCTGCACGGTCTCGTTGTAGCGGCGACGCTCGATGGCGATCCGGTTTTCCGTTCCTGCCAACTCATCCTGAAGGCGCAAGAAATTCTCATTCGACTTGAGCTGGGGATAATTCTCGACAACAACAAGCAGTCGGCTCAGAGCAGAATCCAGCTGACCGTTGGCGGCAATCTTTTCCTGCGGCGACTTGGCTCCCATCATCGCAGCCCGGGCCGCGGCGATGTCGCCGAAAACCTTTTCCTCGTGGGTAGCGAAGCCCTTCACCGTCTGAACCAGATTGGGGATGAGATCGGCCCTGCGTTGCAGGACGACATCCACTTGCGCCCAGGCTGCATTCACGGCCTCGCGCTTGCGCACCATCTCGTTGCGATGCCCGACGAACGTCCCGCCTATCCAGAACGCGAGCAGCAAAATGATCACCAAGACGATAATCCCAATTTTCATAACAATCTCTCCAGCCTCTCGTGATTGACTGCAATGGTCTGAACCGCTACTGGGGCATTTTCTGTACGTGGCGCTTGGGAGCCCTGGCATCCAACTCGTGTGCGACCCTCTGGATTGCGTTCATGTACGCATGGTATAACTCGATCACATTTTCTGGCTTGCTGCCCGCGTGGCGCATATCCAGGATCGCTTGCAGCGGGCCCACTTCGATACCGAATACCTCACCTGCCGCTTGTATGATCTGCGTCTTCTCGTGCGGCGCGTCTTTGCCTACCGCGATCAACGCATGGCGGAACAACGTCAGCACGCTGGTAATCGATTTAGCCAGCACGGTGCGAAGGTCGTCGGCGTCATCGGAAGTTAACAGCAGATGGTGCCGCAGACGCAACAGCGTGGTCCGCAGTTCGTGCTCTACCTCGACCCGGTGCAGGTTCATGGGCACATGGATCTCAGCAACCACGTCTGCGCCGAACAATGTCCGGTGCGAACGCTTGATGTCGAGCAACTCGATCGCGAACACATCGGCCGACTCGCGCAGCTCTTCGAGGGTCATGATCATCGGCGGCCGCAGCTTCTCCTCCCGACTCCACCAGCGCAGCACAGTCGCGAGCGGCGCAAATGAATCGGGCGCCATCTGCCGTAACACGACCAGCGAGTTCACGTCCGAAAATTCTTCATGAAAATCTTCACGGGCGGCGGATCCGTACACCACCACAGCCAACAGATTGTCGCCGCAGGCCTGCTGCAATCGGGTAACGAGTTCCTGTAATTTACCTTCCGGTTTTTTCATGGTCGTTTACTCCGCGAGACTACCAGCTGCCGCCGGCTCCGCCGCCTCCGCTCATGCCGCCACCAAATCCGCCGAATCCTCCAAAGCCTCCGCCACCTCCGCCAGAAAAGCCTCCGGAACTTCCGCCAAAGCCACCGCCCCAGCTGCCCCCGCGGCCTCCCATAGCGCTGCCCATCAGCAACCAGGGCAACGCAGATGATCCACCACCGCCTGAGCGGGGACCTCGTCCTCCACCTCTCCGCGAAATCGCCCGGATGATCAGGAAAACGACACCGATCAGCAGCCAGGGAAGCCACGAAGGGAAACTCGGCGCGGGTGCTCGCGGTTTACCGGCAGGCACGCCATTCAACTGCACACCTTTGTCGGCGGCGATGAGTTGGGCAATGCGCGTGGTGCCCAGCAGTATGGCGGCGTTGTAATCCTGCTGTCGCAGATCGGGCAGCATCTCGCGGCCGATGTCGCCGGCACGGGCATCGTTGATCACCGGCTCCAGCCCGTACCCGACTTCGACCCTGTATTGGCGTTCCTTGGGCGCAACCAGCAACAGTACGCCACGATTGTTAGCCTTCGGCCCAATTCCGAGATGCTTGTAAAGGTCGGCGGCGTAGTCTTCTTTGCTCTCGCCGTCCAGCGAATTGACGGTTACGACGGCAATCTGCGCGCCCGTTTTCTGCTGGACCTCGGCGCAGAGCGTTTCCAGCTTCGCCTTGGTAGACGGATCAACGACATGCGCCAGATCAGTGACGTAGCCTTGCGCGCGAATGTCGGCGATCTTCTCGGCCCTCGCGAAGGCACACAGAGTCGCCAGCAGCGCCGTCAGCAGAGCGAGTTTGACGCGAGTGGGCACGTGGGTTCGACCGGATTCCATCGGAATACGTACCGTAGAGGGTGCGGGACGCAGTGTCAAGGAACGGGTAGAGGGCTGTTTGGAGTTCTAGAGATCGTCAATGATCGCGACGCCGTTCCGATTTAAGCGTTCCTTCTTGTAGGGCACCATTTTGGGGTTCACGAGATGAACGTCGTACCGTGCTTGGCCATTCGCCGCCATTTCTGCAAACTTAAACTCTGTGAGCTGGGCTTCCGCCCGTTTCTCATCCTCGTTGTTGATAATTACGACCTTGCTTCCGGTCGGAAGTTGCTCCCGGTCGTCATCGGAGATTATGTAAGTTGGGCCAATCCCGGATGAAAAGATTCCCTCAAACGAACGGAAGTCATATCCAGATACCGACTTACTGTGCGGTGCACTAATCACCAGAGCTTTCTTCATCGGCGGATACACCTTCCTCATATCTTTCGCTCATGATTTGCCATGCTCCTTCGAGTGCATGCGGATATTACTCCCTAGTTTGCGCTTTCAATAGTAGATTCTGCCGGCCCGCGTGACCGCTGATTCCGCTTTTAACAGAAGCGAGCGAATTTCTCGATGCTCCAAACGTGGTCACCGATACCAGTCTCCATCGCGGTAACGACACGCAAGGTCGCGTGCACAGTGCAGAAACGCCAGGAACCTGATTGAGTAATTCCTCAACCCGTCAAACTAATTTTTTGGGCGCTACAATGATTTGTGCGAAAAGTCACCGTTATCGTTATTGCGCTCGTCATCGCGGTCGCGATTGGTCTTGTTCTGGCGCGGTCGGCGACGCCCGTCCTCGATCTTTCTTCGCCCGTCACCTCCATCGGCCAAGCCACTCCCATCACCGTTCGCGTCAGCGATCCGCGTGGCGTCCGCCGGGTTGCTGCTTATGTCGAGCAGAATGGGACTCGGAACCAGATCTTCGAGACCACCCAACCGTCGAGCCAGCCGGAGACAACCGTGAAGTTCGTTGCCGGCCTTACGACCGCGCCTCTACAGGAAGGGAAGGCGAAGCTGATCGTCGAGGCGACGTCGAACGATCTGCTGCGCAAGACTGCTCGCCTGGAGCGCGAGGTGACGGTGGTGACCCGGCGGCCAAGCGTGAGCGTCGACTCCGAGCAGCATTACCTCTATCTGGGGATGGCGGACCTGGCGACCTTCAGCGTGACCGGAAGCTACACCGAGGCGGGGATCCGCGTCGGCGATCAGACATTTCGCGCGTGGCCCATGCCGGATAACAAGCCCGGTCTCTTCTCGCTCTTCGCTTTCGCCTGGAACATGCCTCCGAATACGGTGCCGGTGGTGTATGCCTCGAACGGCACAGGCAACGACGTCACCAGCCCGCTTGTGGTCGTGTTTCCCAAGAAGGAGCAGCCGAAATACACCACCCACGATTTGCAGGTGAGCGACGCCTTCATGCAGAAGGTAATCAACGAACTCGATCCGAATGGCACGGGAGATCCGGTCGCGCGCTTTGTGAAGATCAATACCGATATGCGCCGGGCGAACAACAAAACTCTTTCCGACTTGCGGCTGAAGACGGAAGGCAAGTTCCTGTGGTCGCAGCCTTTTTTGCGGCAGGCTCACTCCCAGGCCGAGGCGAGCTTTGCTGACGTGCGGAACTATATCTACAAAGGAAAGAAGATTGATCAGCAAGTCCACCTGGGATACGACCTGGCGGTCACGCAGCACGTAGGTGTGGAGGCGTCCAATGACGGCAAGGTCGTGTATGCGGCTCCGCTGGGCATCTACGGAAATTGCATTGTTGTCGATCACGGCTATGGACTCCAGACCATCTATGGCCACCTGAGCCGGATCGATGTGCATGAGGGCGACATGGTAAAACGCGGCCAGGCGATGGGACTGAGTGGACAAACCGGCATGGCGGGAGGCGACCACATCCACTTCGCTATGCAGCTCGATGGCGTTCAGATCGACCCCAAGGAATGGTGGGATCCCCACTGGATCAAGGACCACATCGCCAAACGAGTGGACCTGTCGGCACGGTGAAGGCTGGGCCTCAGGATCGCAGCAAACCCAGATTCACTTGTCCGGGCGGAGCGTATTGCAGAGTGCAGTTGGACTGCTGATGCTGCCTCCCTGGACGCATGGAGCTACGGCACCCAAGGCTTGCAATTGGGTGGTCGTGAAGAAACCGCTGCTGATGAGCACCTACAGATCCTCGAGTGTGAAAGGAACAACGTGTGCTGCCCGCGCGCTTCGCTCTCGATGTACGCCAAAGAAAATGCCCCCACTTTTCGCAAGGGCATCTTCCCATCACTTATTTGTGGATTACCAGTTAGAGCTTCGTAGCAGTCTCCTCGCGGGCGCCGCTCGATCGGCTCGGTCGCGGTTAGAAGTTGACGGTCATACCGAACTCCATCGCGCGCGGCGCGCCAAGGTTAAATACACCGGTGCCAGCACCAACGCGGTTGGTGATACGAGTGGCCGCCGTAGTTCCGTTTACCGAACCGGGGGCGCCAGTCAGCCCGCCGGTAAGAGCGTTCGGAGGAAGATCGTAATTAGCGAAGTTGAACAGGTTGAAGAAACCGGCGCTGGGGACGAACGAGATCGTGTGCGACGCCGCTTCCAGTTTGTAGGTCCAGGCCATCTTCAGGTCGAAGTCGCGCATGTTGCCCATACCCACCTGCCCGGGAGGAGCGTACTGCAAGGTGCAATTCGGGCTGTTGATGCTGCCTCCCGCGACACACGGTGCGACTCCGCCAAGCTGTTGCAACTGGGCGAGAGAAAACAGGCCATTCTGCATCAACACCTGACCGGCAGGAGTGGGTTTGTTACCGTAGTTGTTGTTGTAGTAGGTCAACAGCTGGTTGATGTTGTTTTGGTTGACCTGCGAGCCAAAAGCTCCATTCGCGGTTTGCGGCAGCGGATCTTGTGTGGTGCCGTCACCCGTGAAGTCGGTTTGGAAGATCGCTCCCGGCCCGCTTCCGGGAACTTCAATGGGAATCGACAACGCGGAATAGAAGTGACCGATGAACGACACTTGAAAATTCCAAGGCAGGTTGCCAACCACGCCGAAGGACAACTGGTTGGGGCGGTTCAACAACGAGGGGCCAAAGTATTTATTGGGATCGTTGTTATCGAGCGCCGGAACGATGAAGTCCTGGTCGCTGTTTGAGATTCCGCCGAGGGTACCGCTGATTCCCGATCCACCGCCCGAGTTCTTAAACGATGAATAGGAATAGGCGACTTGCATGTTGACGGAATGCATTCCTTTGAACGGATTGTTCTTTTGATAGACCAGCTTCACATCCAGCGCGTTGTATTTGGAGATACCGGCAGGAACCAGGAACGGCATGGCCGGCGCATTGGGATTCAAACCGCCAAAGGCGCATCCGCCCGGGCAGGTGCCGCCCAGATCGCCTTGCGAGTCGAGGCCGTTTGCGGCAAAGGAAGCGATGGTCGCTCCCGCTCCAATGGCGCAGTTGATCGCCGCGGAGTTGGTGCCGCCGCCGCAGCCGAACTGGGCGGTGGTTGCGGCGATTGCGTTCAAAGCTCCAGTTCGATTGAAGTAACGGGCATCGCCGGTGTGGTTTTCATCAACCCCTAAAAGCAGCCCAGTGGTCACGTTCCGAAGGTAGTCGACACTCAAGACTACGCCCGGGCTCAGCTCACGCTGGATACCAACATTGATCTGAGTTGAGCGAGGAGTCTTATAGTCAGGGGCAAATAGACCCAGCGGGAAGTTGACACCTCCGGTGACAAAGTTCTGCAAGTAATTGGGGTTGGGGTTGGTGAGGCTGAAGGGCGAAAGAGCCTGATACTGCGACTGCAGTTGGGCGATGGCCGAGCCCGCGTCGCCGATGCGAATTGGCGTATCGGGCGTACCGCACTGGGCTTGTCCTCCTACTAAGTTGACACCGGGAAGAGGAAATGCCTGACCGGCATCGCAAGCCGTCGGGGTTTGCAGGAATGCGCCGTTTGCCAAACGCAGGGGACGATCAAACAGAACGTTATTCCAGATTACGTTCTCGTAGTACAGGCCAATACCAGCGCGGATGGCAGTCTTGCCAGTCTTCCACGGGTCCCAGGCAATACCGAGGGACGGCCCGAAGTTCAGGTTGGGGTTGGGAATGGGAGCGCCGAGGTTCGGGTAACTGGGCAGCAATCCGTTCAGGAACGAAAGCCCGGGCAAGTCGCTATCCGTACGGCCGGTGTCGCGGTCATAGCGCAAGCCGAGGTTCACAGTGAAATTGGGAAACATCTTCCAGGTGTCAGCGATATACAGGCCCAGGCGATTGTCGGGGCCAAGTCCGCCGGCGGGGAATCCGAACGCAGGTTGCAAGGTTGAAAAACCCTGGCCGTTACCGAGGACTACTGTTTCCACGGGATAGTTCAACGGATTTGCAGCGCCGCCCGGGAATGGTCCGGTGGCGGCAAACTGCTGATCGTTGAAGCCGAATTCGTTTTGGTTGGTAACGATCTGGGGCGCCAGTTTGAAGAAGCTGGCGAAGCCGCCGCCTTGGATGTGATTGTAGTCGATGCCGTAGCGCAGTATGTGCTTACCCAGCGTCCGCGAGCCGTCATACTTAAATTGCTTGTCGCTCTGTGGCGTGCTTTGCGGAGCAAGCAGGTTCGGACCTGTGGATGGTCCGTTCACCACGTTGATGTTCAGGTACTGACCGTTTCCAGGGAAGTCTGACAGAGGTAGGCCGCTGCCTATGACGCCATCGACGATCTCATTCTGAAATTTCAGATAGCTGAACCGGAAGCTGTGAGTCCACTGGCCGGTGGTGAAATCAGCGCCACCGACGTAATTGCGAGAGTAATTCTTGGACTGGTAGACCTGAAGGCTATCGGAGAAGAAAGTGCCATCGGCCTGGATTTGGGAATAACTGTAACGGAAGAACAGCTTCACGTTATGCGGAGCAACGTAGTCGACGCGTCCGAGGAAGTTCGGATTCTTGTACGGCGCATCGAAACCGCCGCCGAAGTTTTGGAAGGGCGCAGCGTACACGACGGGAGAAAAGAGGTCCTGGTAGGTGGCATCGCCTTCGGCAAAGTAGAAGAGTTTGTCTTTGATGAAAGCGCCGCCCAGCGTGCCGCCGTACTGATTGCGGTGATAGTTGGGATCAGCGACTCCAGCCGGCTTCGGCAAAGAGGCATCGATATTGCTGCTGCGGTAGTATTCGTATCCGCTGCCGTGGATGGTATTTGTGCCCGACTTGGTCGAGACATTCACCACGCCCGACGAGCTCAAAT
This sequence comes from uncultured Acidobacteriaceae bacterium, assembly GCA_963769235.1. GTDB lineage: Bacteria > Acidobacteriota > Terriglobia > Terriglobales > Acidobacteriaceae > Bog-257. Next base: position 216,838 of record CAVYKW010000007.1, read on the forward strand.
CGTTCGAAAGGTCCATGGTGGACTGGGAGATCTGAAATTCCTGAATGGCGCTCGCCGAGATATTGCCGGTGGTGGTGCCTACCGTTTCGTCCGAGATGTCAGTGCCATCCACCTGGATGCGGGCCGTACGCCCGAAGCGGCCGCCAATCGACACGGACTGGTAGCCGATCTTGGTCGGATCGAAGTTGGTGCCGTCTTGGATTTGCACTCCCGGCTCGAGTTGGGCAAGATCGAGAAAATTGCGCCCGTTGACCGGCAGGTTTTCGATTTGGTTTGCAGTGAGTACGCCTTCCACCGAAGTCTGCTCGGTGTTAACGCCGACCGACGTGGCCTCAACACTGACCGTGGTGCTTTCCGCGCCGACCTTCAGCTTGAAATTGACCGCGCTGTTATTACCAATCTTGGCCAGAACCTGTGTTTCCGAGGTCTGAAAGCCCTTCGCTTCAACCTTGACCACGTACGTTCCTGCGGCGATGGAACCGGAGTTATAAAATCCGCTGCCATTCGTGGTAAGTGAGGTTGTTACGCCAGTATCAGTTCTGGTGATTGTGACTCTGGCGCCTCCCACCGCGGCATCCGTCGAGTCCGTCACCAGACCGTTGATGCTGCCGGTTGATATGGTGGCTTGGGCCTGAAGGATAGAAGGCAGCAGGAAGAAGACCGCCAGCGTTGCGATCAGAGAGTAGATGTGGTTCTTGCGAGAGGTACTGATAGGCGTCATGCACATTCCCCTTTCGGTGACGGACAGGGATCCGTAGCCTGCGAAAGCTCAGGCCGCATAGGTGCAGGAATTGTGTGAACGACAGTTCTTTGACCTCAACTAGAGCGAGGTCTCGGCCCCATATATCGCGCATGTGCCTGGGACAGGGAGGACGCAGGACTCCGCCAGGGCGGCGACCTATCGCCCACCGTAATCGGGAGGAAGGTATGTGGCGCTACGCCAACCACTCCGAAGTTTGGCACAGCAATCTGATCTAAAAGAAACGATCAGCCCAACAGAATTGTGTGCCTAATACGCATTCCGATCGCCAGATTCCGACAACTCTCAAATAGCTGAAAAAAAATAGGAAGGCTTACGAAGGACGGAAAGAAGGTATGAGATTCGGGATAGTCTGCAGCTACTTGTTCAATTTCTTGTATTCAAGGCAAGCCACAACTAGGTAAAGCCGAGGGGCACTTTTAGTGGTGAAATGGATAGGATAGCAGTAATCGGAAGCTCGACCGGAAGCAGTCGTAGACTGCTTTTTGCACGAAGTCAGAGTCTTACTGTTCGGTAAAGATTTGCAACGCAAGGCTCTTATCCACCCCGACTAACTCCCCGTAAGCCTCCAACCAACTCGAGAACAGATGGATTCTGCCTTTCGGTAGGTAACCATGGATCCTGCTCTAACGCCATGTAGCGGAGGATTGTAGGTTCGTTTTCAACGAACCGCCTGACCGATCACAGTCCTAGTGCCCGGATAGTCGCATGCAAGACAAACCGCACGAAAGCCGCACCACCAGTGCAGAACACGACGTCCCCGTTCCGCCGGATCATCGACTGCCCGCTGAAAGCGTCACTCCGCCGCCCAAACGCCGTCACCCCTGGGATCTGGGTGGTCGTTCTCCTCTTATTCGCTTCGCTCTTCTGTTTTATGTGGTGATACGCCATGGATCCGGAACGCCGGCGGTTCCGGCAGGCGGACGTCATGCGATGACCGGCGCTGTGCCGGTGACTACAGCCACGGCCAAGCTGGGCATCATCAGTGTTTACCTGGAGGCGATTGGAACGGTTACGCCGGTCTACACCGCTTCCATCACGGCGCAAGTCACCGGCGTGATTACTGCCGTCCACCATCGCGAGGGACAAACGGTGCACAAGGGAGATCCGCTGATCGACCTAGACGCACGGCCTTATGAGGCGCAACTGGTACAGGCCGAAGGTGCGTTGCTTCAGCGCAGGCCAGACGTAGCCGCGGCTGAGCGCACTCTGGCCGAAGCCCACGCCGTGATCGGCATCGGCTACGGAGCCTTCTTTCCCAATGCAACCCTCTCGGCTTCGGGAGGATTTGAAAGCTCCACGTTTACCCGCTGGTTCAATTGGCCCAGCCGCTTCTGGTCGATTGGTCCGGCGATTTCGCAAACTGTTTTCAATGGCGGGCTCTACCGCGCTGAATTACATCAGTACACCGCTGTCTATAACGCTGACGTCGCAAATTACAGGCAGACGGTGGTCACCGCATTTCAGCAGGCATATGGGATCGGCTGCCGAAGGCGAAGCGTGCCGGGCCTGTATAACGGTTTCGAGGCGGGTTTCTCAGGCCAAGCTGCGAAAGAAAATAACCAATCGTAGAATGATGAAGAAAGCAGCAACCCTTCGCAAGGAAATCACCATGGATGCCGCCGTTCTGCATACCCTCGGGAAGCCACCTCGATACGAGCAATTTCCAGATCCAATTGCCGGCGATGGCGAGGTGATCGTACAGGTTCATGCCGCATCGCTGAAGCCTATCGATAAGCAACTGGCCAGCGGATCGCACTATGCCAGCCCGCACCAATTCCCCGTGGTCTGCGGCTCAGACGGAGTCGGACATCTCAGCGACGGGCAGCGGGTATTCTTCGGCGGAACCCGACCCCCTTTCGGCTCCATGGCTCAACGAACGGTCGTGCGCCGGGCATTCTGCTTTCCGGTACCCGAAGATGTGGACGACGAAACCGCCGCCGCCCTGCCGAATCCGGGGGTTTCCGCCTGGCTTTCGCTCGCCTTCCGGGCAAAGCTGGCGCCTGGCGAAAACGTTCTCATTCTGGGTGCGACCGGAGTGACCGGCAAGCTGGCAGTGAAGATAGCGAAACTTCTCGGCGCAGGCCGCGTGGTTGCTGCCGGGCGCAACCAGCAGGTCTTGAGCACCTTGGACAAGTTCGGTGCTGACGCAACCATTCGGCTGGACGCGCCTGCGGAGGAGCTCGGTGAAGCCTTTGTGCGCGAAGCAGGTGAAGCAGGTTTTCAAGTCGTCATCGATTACGTGTGGGGCCGCCCAACAGAGATATTTCTGGCTGCGATAACCCGCAAGGAATTTGCGGTTATCACGGATGAGACTCGCTTGGTTCAAGTGGGAGAAAGCGCCGGGCCGACCATATCACTCCCCGCTGCGGTGCTGCGTAGCCGAGCGCTGACAATTCTTGGGACGGCCGGAATTCCACCGCGCGACGTTCTGCTCGATGCTTTGCAAAAGGTCATGTCGCATGCTGCCAGCGGGGAGCTCGTAGTGGAGACAGAAAGGGTTGCGCTGGCCGATATTGAGAGCGCCTGGCAGCGCAGCCAGCCAGGTCGCAGATTGGTTATTACGCCATAACGATTCTTCTCACTGGCAATCGGCAACCACGAGTCGAGCTCCTGGCTCCTGATGGGCCAATCCCAACGTCATCAAACCTGTCGCGGGATTGATACTGGTTTGCCGGCCACTGCGCAGCCTGTGCCATGCTGTGTGGCCATTCGTGCTGCCGCAAACGCTCTTACACGGCTTTGAGAAGCGCATTCACTTTCGACATCACTTCGAAGGCGTCGGCGACATAGAGCACGTCGGCTTTGCCGCGGGCCCATCCGCAGTTGGGATCGAGATTGATGGCACGCCGCTCCCCAATGAACCGCCAACCGACGGTGTGCGGCTCCTCGCCATGACAGCAGGCAGCCAGGCCTTTGGGATGGCGAGGCGAGGAACCGGTCTGCCCCACCTGGTTGAGGTGCGTCATGAAGCCCAGGGCGGATTGGTTCTCGCCGCTGAGATCGACCAGCGATTTGCTGCCTCCCAGCGACGCCCTGGAGTTGCGTAAAAAATCCACAATGATGGCTTCCGCTTCGGGCACGTGCGTCTGACCATCTTTCTGTTTCTTCGTCCATCCTGCGCCGGCGACGAACAACAGATCCGCATCAGCGCGAATTGTCTGCTGATCCGCCGGCGGGGTCACTGTGCCGCGCACACTGGTGCGGAGCAGACCGGCGCACAGCGGAACATCAATCAGCTCGGGCGTGACAGAGCCAGGTTCGCCTTCCCAGGCGGCGCGCGAGCCGGGATCAAGCAGCAAAATCCAGGGACGCTGGGTGCGGCTCAACGAGCCTTCGATACGTTGGCGATAAAACCATCGGCTCACCGTCGCTGTGCCAGAGGTAGCGACTACATCAGTAATGTGGGTATCCAGGCATCCGCCCGCTCGATTGGCGACGGCGGCCAGTACGCGCGCATTACGAGAGCTCGCAGCGGCAATCACGATGGTCGCACCTGACGCCCGGACCAGCGCCTCGCACGCGGCTGCATCGGTGGCAAAGCGGGCATCGGCAAAGGCCTCTCCGGCGACCGCCAGAAATCGGGTTGCGCCACAGGTGGCGATCGAATTGGCCGCCGTATGAAATTGAGCTCCGTACAGCGCGACATCGAGCCCTACGTTGAGCGCCTGCTTCAATTCAATGGCAGTGCTCAGTGCCTCAAGCGCCGACTTGTGCAGCGTGCCATCGGCTTCGGTGTGAGCCAGAAAAAGAATGTTTTCCATACGCGTTACTCCTGCTTGATCCACTGCACGATTTCGCTGCGCGATCTGGTCGGTGGGCATGTTCTTCACGATGCGGGTTTCGCGCTGCTGCTTTGGGGTGGCGACGCTGACATACTGCAAACCGTCGGGGGTGAGCTTTGCGGCAACTGCGCGCTGCAACGCCGGCATGATAGCTCGCATGTTCGCCATTCCGACCTGGGGGTCGTTGCGCGGTTCCCCGAGGCTGCCAGTCGCCCATCCCAAGACCGCCGGAGCACCCGCGCACACCGACACCTGGTGACGCGCGCCTTCGATGCGCTCCAGCACGTCGAACGAACCGTCGTCTTTAGGCGTGATGGCATCCACGCCCTGGAACTGATCCACGATGCCAAGCTGCTCGCCCACCAGTTGCAGCGTCACTCCGGCGCTACGGCTGGCGGACTCCCATCCGCCGAACAACAACAGCAGCGACAGGTCGATGCCGGGGATGTTGCGGATTGCCGTCACCAGTGCGGTCGCGGTCTGCTGTGCATCCACAAAGCCGCTGGAGGGACCGTCCACGGCGACAAGTTGCAACGGAACTTTCTGCGCCACCGTCATCATCACCTGCTGGAGTTTGGCTTTGGGCGCCATACTCACCAGCCAGAGCGCGCTGCCGGCAACTTGCTTCACCAGGTTCGCTCCCTCGTAAAGCGCGTGCGCCGCCCACGGATCGAGGATGGCAGGCAGCATCATTTCATTTTTCAGCGAGGGTCCGGTTGGCCCGGTCACAGGTTCCAGGGTCTGCAACGGATCAGGCACGACGCTGGCACACACGACGACTTGAAAAGGAGTGCTCATCAATATTTATTCCTTGCAAGAATTCTGGATCAATTCTCGGCCGAGTGCAGCCCGCCAACGCCGGCATGGAACTGCAAATTGGTTTGACCATCTACTGTCTCCGGACAGTTCCACATGCAGGCGCCGCAGAAGATGCACTTCTCGCGATCGAAGCTGGGCACGCCTTCCAGGCTCCTGGTGATGGCCTGGCCGGAACACATCTCCACGCACAACTTGTTGCCGCAGCCGCGGCACACATCCAGATCACGAAACCCAACGTGGTCGGCATATCCCGCCGCGGCCTGAACTTTGCCCCCCATCAGCAGCACATCCTGATGCGACACCAGCAGCGATCCGTCGTACTCAATTGCAGGCCAGCCGCAGCGGTCCATCAGCAGATCATGAGCAGATGAGCCGCGAAGTTCGCAATCATGCTGAACGGCTGTGATGTCTGGCTGCGTGAACTTGCCGCGATAGAATTCCGCCAAGGACAGAAGCCGCTCCGTGGGATTGCCAGGATGGCTGCCGAGAGAAAGTCGCCCATTGCTGAACGCGGCCAGCGCCATTCCGATCAGGCCAGTGACCACGCCGCGTTGGAATCCATCGCGCGACTTTTCCGCCGTGCGGGATTCCTTCTCCAGCCAGCTCTCGCGGCGGCGCTGCTCGTAGGCCTGCGTCAGGTTCTGGCGGCTGAAAGGTTTGCCCGCCTGCAAAAGCTCGATGACACCTTCGCCCAGTAATACGCCGGTGGTCCACGCTTCATCGACCCCGGAGCCGGTCAGCACATTCGTACTTCCGGAAGACTCACCGATTCGCGCATAGCCATCGCCTGCCAGGAAAGGTTCGCCGCGCTTGCCAGATTCCTGGAGCGACTTCGCGCCCCAAGAGCGCAGCTTGCCGCCTTCCAGATAGCGCCATAGGTATGGGTGCTGAATGTAGTGCTGCAAATATCGGTAGGCGGTACGAGTCGGGCAATCGAACCACGACGGAACGAAGATTCCGACTGACGCCACGCCGCCGGGATGCACATAGAAGAAGCCAAACATTTCCGGCTCGGGGAAGCCGAAGGTGTGCAGCACGGTGCCGGGCTGAAGCTCAAGGTCAGGCCGAAGCTCGATGACGAACTTCATGCCGAGCGCCCATTCGCGGACCTGGTTGCCAGCGGGCATTCCGATGCGGCGATCAATATCGCGGCTCACCGCTCCGACCGGGCCATCGCCGACCACCGTCAGCGCAGCATGAATATCCATTCCCGGGGTGAAGCCCGCTTCCGAATTGCCTTCGCGATCCACGCCCTGATCGAGCAGACGGATACCCAGAACTTTCTTGTCCTCGATCAACGCTTGACTCACCGGCATGCCCGGCCAGATTTGTACCGCCCCGCTGGACAGCAGCTGCGAGCCGACCCACTGATTGAACTGTCCGATCGAAAGCACCAGCCCGGCTTTCTTGTGCAGGAAGCCAGGAATGAACGGCAGTTCGAGCGCATCGCGTTCAAGATGCAGGAGGCGGCGAAAGGTTCGCAGCAAGCGATCGCCAGCTCGCAACGCCAGCGAGCGACGGCTGGCCCCGGTGGGATCGAGCAGATACACCAGCTTCTCGCTGGAAACGGCGGTCGCCATCGGAATCTCTGGGGGATCAAGATCGGGGAAACTGGCGCGAATGCCGCGCGCACGTGTCACCACGCCGGAGACGCCAAAACCGATACCATCCGCGCGGTCATAGCAGATCACTTGCAGCGGCATGCCGGGCATGGTGCTGCTCTCGATCGCGGAGCTGCCATCGGCATTCAGCAAGTGGCGCGAAAGCGTCGTCAGGAAGCCGCCCATCGCCGGCCCGAAGCCCACGCACGCGATATCAACGTCCATGGCGGTGCGCTCAACTCCGAGTTGTTCGGGTGTGCTCAATCCTTTTCCTTAACGCGGATAGTCGAGAGCTTCAGGGATCATCACTTTCGCGATCGCTTCGGCGGCGCGGTCCTTGGACAACTGCGCGCCCGTCAGGCAACCATCCAGCTTGCTGCGCAGGCGCTGAAAGCCTTCCAGTCCATGGCAGGAGGCGCATGGCCCGGCCTTGACCCAATGCGAATCATCCGTACCGACTACGTCCGTGGCCAAGGCAGCAATCCCCGGGATCAGGCCTTCGAGCGAATCCAGTTGGTCGCTGTGATAACAGCCCTTGAAACCCTCCTCGTCCCACGCCGGATGCCGGTTGTATCCGAAGACCAGCTCGGCGCAGATGCGGCCAACTTCTCCCGCAGCCCTCGCTGCCTGGATGTGACACAGATCGGTGAAGAAGTTCAGGGTTCCTTCCAGCCCCTCCGCCAGTACCGGATTCTCCGGGCCTCGGCTTTCCAATTCGACCAAGTCGAGCGTTTGCTGCCGGGCAGCGAGCAGCCAGCACAGCGCGTCCGCCAGCGGAAACGTCACACCCTGGCGCGCGCTCTGATAGAGAGCACCACCGTCGGCGTCCGTCGCAACCTGCAAATGGTTGTAGGTCCACAGCCACAGTTGCATTGCGGTAGCCAGCGAGCAGGCGCCGGTGCCGGGGCGATGCTCGGCAATGCGACGCATTTCCAGAATCCATTGCTGGAATTGGGCCAGGAACAGTTCGTTGGTCATGGTGACGCTGAGGTTGCGGCGCTGCACCGCTTCCGGACCTTCGTAGGTAGCCTCCAGTTGCGTGTCCATCCACTTGTAGGTGAGGAAGCCGGGACAATCTTCAGTGATCCCATAGCCGCCCATCAGGCTTAGCGCTTCGCGCATGGCAGCGGAGCCGGTGCCGGTGTTCCACAACTTGCAGGCGGGACACAGCACGTTTGAGACGGCATCTTTCAGGGCGAATTGGAGCAGTGGATCGGCCGTCAAATCTTCGCAGCCAGCGCCGTCGCCTTTCTCGGGCGGCTTGCTCTGCTGCCGCAACAGTTCTACTGCCGACTTATTCAAGTCGCGGAAAAACTTCAGCTCGGATCGCCCATGGCTGATACCTTTGCCGGCGAGGATCTCATTCTTCTCGTGCTCCAGAACATCCATCTCGTCGCACAAGCGAGCTGCGGCAAAGCCCAGGGAAGCACCTGCTTCCCCGATGGCCCACAAACTGGCGAGTCGATGCAGGGCGTCCTGGCGCTGCTGCAAGCCGAGGTCGTAACGTAACGTGCCGGCCTTGGCCTGCTCGGAGCCGCGAAAGCGTCCGCGCTGGTAGCGGATAATCGGTTCCACTGCGGATAGCAACTTAGCCGAAGTCATCAACGCCACGGTCACGCGCGTACGCTTGAAGACCGCCTCGATCACCTCGCTGTGGCTGTAGTTGGGAACGATGACGCCATCTTTCACCGTGTAACCGCCGACGATCCGGCTGGCCGGCACGGTCAGGTTGAAGATGGGATCGCAGGTGGACGAAAGCTGGTGCACCAGTTTCCGAGTCGGGGTGCCGCGGTCGAAGACGCCGGGGTCGGTCTCTTCGACGATAACGATGCAGGATCCCTTGATGCGGTCGTCGCCGGAATCCACAGCGGCCGTCACAAAATTCGCAAACCCCATGTTGGTAATGAACCGTCCGCGCTTTTCCACGCGCAGCAGAGGCTCTTCACCCTCGACCCACTTTTCCACCCGCAACTTTCCATTCAGGATGCCGGTATCCACACCGACATAGGGAATCGGCTCGGTGAGGCAGAACGCTCCGCGCAACTGTTGACGGTCCTCTCCCCGTGCGGGTGGGACTGCAAGCGACAAGTACCGGGCCTGCTGTTCGGCGGTGCCGCGCTCGTGGATTGGGGCCAACGCCAGGCATCCCGCCAGGCTACAGGTCGCGGCTCCGGCGTCAACCCACGCAAGTTCAAAGGCGGTCAACGCCAGCGCCAGATTCTTCGGTCCCGCCAGGTAGCCGCCTTGCTCGGGATCCATGAATACCGCGGTGACGCCAGACTGGTCGAAGGCCTCGAGCAGCGTGGCTTTTTCCGCGGTCCACTCATGAGTACCGCGAAGTCCTTGAGCAACCAGTCGCGCCACCGGGCCGCGTGCCACCTCGCGCGTGGACTGCACCAGCATCTGCAAGTCATAGCGGTCCGCGAAGCGCCAAAGAATCTGGCGAACGTTATCGTCGGGCAAGGTGCGGAGAGTTTCGGATCGTGCTCTTGAAACGGTGGTGGCCATTCGAACACCTCCGGATGAACAACCCTCATTTTGATTGGTGAGTGGCCGAGCTTCCTGTGACCTGGATCATAGGAACGGGTGACACGCGGGGCAGAGGGGGCGGACAAAGCTGCTCTCAGCTGGGAGGTAGGGGCTTGGCCTGGAAGAGCATCTTGGGCGCCGAGAGAGGACGACCCGAGTCACATCGCCGAGGGTAAGAGTTTGCATGCATCCCGGGCGCTCATGGCGGGGCGGGTACTGTGTTTTCAGCAGGCGCACCCGCCAGATGGGTTGTAGAAGCGGTTCGGCTAACCGATCATTTTGCGTTGTTCGCCGATGCGGCGCTCGCGTTCATTTGCGAATCGCTCGATACCGGTGAAAATCGTGTCGGGATCGAGGTGCGCTTCCGCGATCACTTCGGCCTCGAGGCCGCCGGTTCTCCACGAATTGTCGAAATCGGAGGTCAGTGAATACTCGTCGGTCAACGGACCGAGATTGCGTAGCGGCCACATGCGCCGAGTGCCGGTTGATACCACCATCAAGTCGTAGCGAGCCTCGGGCGGCAGCACGGAATCGCGATAGGCTTGCGGCTGGCGGTCGAACAAGTCCTCGCTGATCGCCGCGATCACTTTCACGTTTACACCCGCCGCTTCCAGTTTCGGCAGCACCTTCACCAGATTCACGGTGGAACTCGATCCTTGCGCGACGACATAACCATGACGCGGCTTGTCCGGCGTGAAATCGCGGATCACGTACAGCCCTTTGGCTGCGGCGCGCAGATCGGGGTCGGCGAACTTGCTGCGGTCGGCCACCGCAAAGTCGGGTCGCGCCACTTCCAGCGTAATGATGCCGACATGCGGGTCGCGGGCCGCGATTTCCGCCGCCGCGAAATAGCCGGGCGCGACATCGTTGTAATCCCAGAAGCTCAGATTGATCACCTGGCCGCGCGGAAATAGCTTCCACACTTGCGGCGCGAAGATGCCGAAGTGGGTCCGGGCATCGGCCGCGGTTTCAGGACCGGAGTGCGCAGTGAGAATATGCAGCACGCCGACGCGGAATTTGCTGTCCTGATTTTGCTGACTCCACACGCGCGCCGGCGTGTACATCAAGGGCGTGAACGCTCCGTAGGTGCCGCTCAAAGCCCAGACGCCGGCAAATTTTTCCGGATCGACGGAAGCGCTTTGACTGACCAGCCCGATGGCGGTGGAAACATTGCCCGCTTCCTGAATGGGCGCTTTCAGGCGCGTGCCCAGCGGATTGTTCTCCGGACTGTAGTGTCCCCACAAACTGCCGTGCTCCACGTTGATCGATTCCGAAAGGTCGGCGGCCACCGTGAAGAATCGTCCTTCTGTAACGTAATTCATCCACTTGATAATTTCGGAAATCGCGCGCCGCGCTCCGGCCACTTCGCCCGGCTTCTTGAACAGCGCAATGCTGACTTGCTTCTCTGCAGCAGAAATCGAATTGCGAATCGAAACCTTCTGCGGCTCTTCCGGCAACGCCTTGACGCGCAGGCGGTCGTCGAGGAACGGATCACTGGTGGCCGATATGCGCAATTTCACGTCGTCGCGCACGGTGTCGCCGATTTCCACCAGACGCTCAGCCAGGCGATCGCCCAATCCGTCGCGGTCGAGCAGCGACATCACCACGTCGATGTTGGTCTTGAACTGGATCAAGCGCTCGCGATTGTCGCTGACCGGTCCTTTGCGAATTCCTTCGAACTCCACACCGTAATGCTTCTCGAAGGTCGAAGCCAGCGCCAGGAAATACTCCGAGTTCATCTTCAGCGCATAGGGATGGCTGGCATAACTCACCAACTGATCGCCGCTGTAACCGGCGATCTTTCCGTCGGCGGCAGCGGGCCACCACCCCTTGATGGTTTTGCCGATGGCGACAACCGGCCGCCGGTCCTTCGGATCGACTTCGTCCATAGCTTTCAACGCTGCGGTCACTTCGCCATAGCTGTTGCCGTTCGCCAGGGTGAAGACGTTCCAGCCATACGAAGTCCACTGGCCCACCAGATCGTAAATGTCGCAGAATTGTGCGGAGATCACCCCGCCAATCTTGCCGCCAATCAGGCAATCATCAATGCCTGCGTTGTTGTCGGAAATCATCACCCGCAAACGCTTTCCCACTTGCAGCGCCAGCGCCTGCGTCTTCAGTTCTTGCGCGTGACCTTCGGTGAGCGCGAATTCGCCTTCCAGAGCGATAATCTTCGGTGACCCCGGCGCGCCAACGTAATCCCAAAACGCCGCTTTGCCCGCGGCTGTCGCGATGCCAATGCCCGAAGGTCCGCCGTTCACGTCGTTAGTCAGGTCGGTACTTTCGGCATGTCCCATGAGCGCACGAATGCCGCGGCCTTTGGCTTGCGCGAATAGCGGATTATCTTCCAAGCCGGTTTTGTGCAGCAGTGTCTTCAGCGCGCCCGCACCGCGGCGGAATCCCAAGGCATCGACCGGCAGCATCGCGACCTGGGGATCAACGTGATAACGCGGATCGCCGGTCTGCTGATATTTGCGATACAGCGCCTGACCCATAATCATCCACAGCGCGTAGCAGGTGGGGACGGAGTGCCCCGCTGCCATCATGAACTTGTCCGAGTAAGGATGCTTCGGGCGACGGTAGTCGTAGCGCAGCCCGCCGTTTTCAGGACCGGCCAAATGTGCCGCAACATTGTACGGGGTATAGGCGAGCGGTCCGCCCAGATGCCCGGTCTGCGCGTAATTTCCCAGCAGCACCAAGGTCATGCAGGTCATAAACCCAATGTCGTCGAGCAGTGGATCGTACGCCAAAGGTTGTTGCTGGGAGGGAGCAGGAGCTAGGTGAATGTGCGATGTCATAGACGGTTCCAAGAATCATAGCATCCGAGAAGCTGGCAGAAGGCTCGCGAGGTTCGCCGCCCAGTGCGGATCAAATCAGTGGGGCGAACAGCGAATCGCGCAGAGCCAAGAGGCACGAGAGAGGCCCAGAGCTGATCAATCTGCCATCCCGATCCCGGGGCTGAAGCCCATCTGATTTACAGCAGTTGTGACGCGGCGCAGAAGCGCCGCTCTAGCGTGCCTTCCCCAAAGCCAATAACCAATAGCCAATAGCTAAGAGCCAAAAGCTACGAGCTGACGGCTGATAGCTGACTGCTGCTCAAACGACAACTGTTTACTACCTGCTTTCCTTCATCAACTCTCAATTTGACGGCTGGGTTGAGCGGTGTTAACTTGCCAATACACTGGAAAGGAGGGTGATCCAAAAATATGATATCTGACAGTCATTGTTGTATCCCAAGTGAGGTGGCTGAGGCTTAGGGCTTCCGCTCTAAATCCTCGCAAGACCCCTGTTTTCACGGTGTCTGCCGCTGGGGCCACGCCCAGCCAAGCAAGCGCAAACTTAGCGCTTGTCGGGCCGGGTAAGAGTGGACAGCCTCAGGCCAATTCCAACAGCTAACCGGAAAGGACCCGTAGAGCGCCGTGCGCCGCGGGTCTTTTTCTATTTTCAGCGCGAATTTTTCGAAAGCGATTCGGCCAATTGTTTTTTGAAAGCGAGAACTATGATTGCCAAGGAAGTTCCTGTCCTCGAAACCGAACGCCTAAGGCTGCGCGCCCACCGCGCGGAAGATTTCGCCGCTTATGCTGCCATGTGGGCCGACCCGATCGTCGTCCGCTACATCGGCGGCAAGCCGCTGACGGCTGAAGAAACTTGGGCCAAGGTTCTGCGCTATGCCGGACTGTGGTCGCTGCTGGGCTTCGGCTACTGGGCGCTGGAAGAGAAGGCGACGGCTAGGTTCATCGGCGAGCTGGGCTTTGCCGACTTCAGACGTAACATTCAGCCCTCGTTGGACGGAGTGCCCGAACTAGGCTGGGCGCTGGTGTCGCAGGCGCATGGTAAGGGATATGCGACCGAAGCGGTGCGCGCCGCCATTGCCTGGGGCGATGAGAAGTTTGCGAAGGGACGAATCGTGTGCATCATCTCGCCGGAGAATGTGGCGTCGATGCACGTGGCGGAGAAATGCGGATTTCGCGAGTATCAGAGGACAACGTACAAGGATAGCGATGTGATTCTGCTGGAGCGGAAGGGGCTGCACCGGTGAAGTGGTGTTCCATCCTGCCTAAATTTCTTCTTTTGCCCGAACTTATTGTCTGGGGAAGCGGAACAGCAGATCCCTCGTCGGAATTGAAGTCCTCCTCGGGATGACAACCAAAAAAGACTGCTATCACGGCGCAGTTGAAGCTGCGCCCCTTCGCTGCTGCCTGAAGCGGCACGCGCCTTACTGTGGCTGCGGCTTGTTCTTTGACGGCTGCTGCGAGGCACCGGGCTGCGAAGTTCCGGATTGCGATGCGCCAGCCTGTCCGCCGCTCGATTGCGCGCCGTTTGAGCCGGGGGCCGTCTGCTGCAAGCCGTGCTTGCCCACTGGAGCTTCGCCGGGTCTCAGTTTGCGGCAGCAGCCGCTCACCATGTCACCCTGCGGCAAGTTGATCTGCGCCGAGTAGGGATAGGTTTCCTTGCGCACCGGATCCTGGCAGGCTTGCTTCTGAATGTTGGCGGACAGACTGTAGCCTCCGTTCATCGGCGCCAGCCCATTGGCGCGATGCCATTCCCACGCCTTGTCTTCCGGTACATAGTAGAAGTCGCCGGAGAAATATTGATCCGGCTGATTGATTCCCAAATAGCGAGCCTCGCCGTTGATGAACTGAATGCTCCAGTTGGGGCCGTAACCGAAGCAGACCATGTCCGGCGGCTTGTTTGGAGTCTGGTTGGAAGACGTCTGCGCTGCGGCCGAAATCCCGGCCGTCATGAGAATCAGAAACAGTCCTGCTCTGAACATCCTGCGTTCCATCAGCCCTCCATCGGAAACGAAATGGTCGCTGTAAATGCGGTGGGAGTCAACTGGTAGTTTTCCCAGCGTGTGACAGTCCTTTGCGAACCACTTGCTCGATCGACTCGCGCAGACCCATAGCCGGCAACGCTTCCATGCCGACCCAGCGCACATCGCTCACATCGCTGCCGGCACGCGCTTCACCCCCAAGCGGCCGGCACAGATAATCGATCAGCACGTAGTGATATTGGGTACGGCCCAGCGCATCCGTGAAGATGCTGTCGAATACGCCGAGCACCTCGCCCGGCTCGACGGCCACACCAGTTTCTTCCAGGGCCTCGCGGCGCACGCCATCGCGCAGCGTCTCGCCCAACTCCAACATGCCGCCGGGCACGGACCATTCTCCCAACAACGGCTCGGTAGCGCGGCGCACCAGCAACGCCCGGCCGGCTTCAACAATCACGGCGCCCACGCCAATGATGGGATGTTCGGGATAATCGCGCTTCATAAGGAACTGTGGCGAGAGAGCGGCCGAGCGCGGCTCATCGAATGTCCGCTCCCGGGGCGTTCAGGCTGAAGAAGTCGGAAGGACTGAAGCTCACGACCTTCCATCCTTTGGGTTCGAGCTGCAACTGAAATCGCATCTGCACGCTGCGCCGCGCGGGCACTTGCGTAATCTCGTAAGGCAGCGCGTCCATATCAATCTCAGCGGTCGCGGAGCCGTGATCTTTTTCGGCTGTCGCCTGGAGTATCTGGTAGCGGAAATGGATCTCCGCGTATTGCCGGATGAAAGCCCGAAGCTGGCTCTGCATATTCGAGAAGCCGGTCAGCTGTGTTTTGTCGAAGATGGACAGGACCTGCTTAATATTCTGGGTTTCAATGCCGGTGCGCAGCGGCTCCAGCACGTCCTGAATGACCTGATCGTTCAGGCTGAGGTTCTCGTCGTCCGCAGGAGCTGGGGTAGCAGCTTTGGAGTCCGCGGCCTCAGGCGCGAGCTGGGCAGACTGTTGCTGCTGAGTAACAGCTGAAACCGTGGTAGCTCGCGGCACTACTGTGCTGTGCAAGAAGTTGCACACTGCAAATGGCATAAGGGCCGCAAGCAAACAAACGTGCAGCTTCGGCGTCATCGTCTCGATTCTTGCCATCAAAGCCATAAGGGAAGTGCCGGAACGCGGCCTCTCGTGCATAATACTGGTTTAGCTGCTGGGATGCAGTAGTTTCCACGAACTCGTGCGGGTTCACATATTTAGGCGAGATAATGCGACGTGGCCGAAGCTGCACCACCGGGTGGATGGCGCGAATGAGCACTGAACTCGTAGGGCGCCGGTCAGCCTGCCGTAAACCACGCCCAATGTTACGCTTGACGGGGTCGAGACCTTCGCCGGGTTTTCGATGCAACTTTCTGGCATGGCAAGGGTTACACCTGATGTGGGCAGCATCGCACTAGATCGAGCTATGTTGGCTGGTGACGGGCCTCGGGGGCAAATGGCGTCGTCGGCCGCAATACGGGGCGAATTGGCAGAACCTGTCGTTTTAGAGATGCTGAGCGATGCCGAGGTCATGCTGCGCGTAGCCGCAGGCGATGATACTGCCTTCGACTATCTGGTCGAAAAATATCGCCGGTCGATGATTAGCTTCATGTATCGCATGACGCATAATCAGGCGGTGGCCGAAGAACTGGCGCAGGAAGTTTTTTTGCGGGTATATCGTTCGCGGCAAAGTTACGCGGCCAGCGCCAAGTTCACCACCTGGTTGTATCGTATTGCGACCAATCTGGCGGTGAACCATGCGCGCGACACCAAGCATGAGCGGCCGGAGAATGTAGTCAACATCGACGAGCCTGACACCGACACGGGCTTGACGATGGATGTGCCCGACAACAGCCTGAACGTGGAGCAGAACATTCTGCGACGCGAACGTCTGGCGGCCATCCGCCGGCAGGTAGAAGCGTTGCCGGAACGCCAGCGTATGGCGGTCATGATGCATAAGTATCAGAATCTGGATTACAAGCAAATTGCTGCGGTATTGAAGTTGAGCGAATCGGCAACGAAGTCGTTGTTGTTCCGGGCGTACGAGACACTGCGCGAGACGTTAAAACAGTTTATATAGGCAGTGAGCGGGGAATTGGGTGTGGTTATGAAGTGCGAGAAATTTCGTGACGAACTGATGGAAGTGGTACTGAGCGGGCCGGAAGCGGCTTCGCCCGAGATGCGGGAACATTTGCGGAGCTGTGTCAGTTGCACCAGCGAGGTGATTTCGTTCCAGCAGACTATGGGTGTACTCGACGAGTGGCAGGCGCCGGAGGCTTCGCCCTATTTCAGCACGCGCTTGCGCGCGCAGCTGCGTGAGGAAGCTCTGGTACCGCCGAGTGGTTGGGTTACGTGGCTACGGCGCCCAATCCTGGCGGGAGCGGCCGCGGTGCTGGTCGCTCTGGGTGTCGGTTTGTTGGAGGTAGGTCGTTTCAGCGGAGACAGCAACACGCTGGCTACCAATGACGGCGTAGTACGCGTGAACGCTCCCGGTAACGCCGTAAGCGATCTGCAATACCTCGACAAGAACGCTGATCTGTTTTCTGATTTCGATGCCCTTGACGGTCAATCGTCAACGGAGTAATTAACAATCGTGCGTCCGGGCCATCTCATACCGCTGACTGCCTTGCTGCTGCTCAGCGCTGTTCCGGCGCTCGCCTGGTTTCCTGGGCAGCGCGGTGGAGGCGGCGCTGCTGCCGCTCCGCACCAGAGTGCGCCTCCGCCCAGCGCAGCTCCGCGGGAATCGGCACCCAGCACCCCCAGCGGCAACGGAGGGTATACCTTTCATCCGAAAGGTCCCGGCCCCCATCGTGGTGACTGGCTGCGAAAGTATATGACCCTCTCTCCGCGTCAGCAGGAGCAGAAGCTGCAAAACGATCCCGCATTCAAAAGCCTGCCACCCGAAAAACAGAGCCATCTGCTTGACCGCCTGCGCAACTTCAATAGCCAGCCTCCGGAGAAGAAGGCGCAAATCCTGAACCGCATGGAAACCTACGAGCACATGACGCCGGAGCAGCAGGCCACCGCTCGCAGCCTCTACAGCCGGTATCACAACTTGCCCGAAGACCAGCAGGCGAAAGTTTCACAGGCCTATCGCCGCTTGCGGGGCATGCCACCGGCAGCCCGCAATGATCTGCTGAATTCCGACGAGTTCCGCAACAACTTCACCGACGACCAGCGCGATCTGCTGCGGGGCATGGCCGATCTAAGCGTTCCGCCCAGCAAGTAAGCGCGTACCTGCGATAGCTTAAGTCTCCACGATAAATATTCCGTGACGCAATGCTGCCGGTGGTGGACCGGCTCTTAGCTTTTGGCCTTTAGCTCTCAGCCTTCGGCTTTTCGCTTTTCATTCTGCCTTTAGCTTTAGGAAGCTGTGCTTAAGTTCGCTTTGAAGGGGACAGCCTTTCAGAGACTGGGTCGCAACCGGCAATGGAGTTTCGTGGTGAAATAAACAGCCGGACTTGCAACCGAACTAGCCGCGCAGCGGCGACACGCGGTTGCGACCCTGGTCTCTTCCAGGCCGTACGCAAGTATTGCAAATCCATTCGGCTTCAGCCGCCGAGGAAACTCGTATTCCCTTGTTCAGTCTGCTAACGCTCGTAGCCTTCGCTCTTCTTTATAGCTCTGGCTTCTTTGAATTGTCATCAAGTGCGGGCTTCGCCCCGCGAGGGAGCGGGCCACCTGAGGCACCCGCAAATCCGACTCCGCGGTCCATCCTTAGAGCGCATCCGCAGGAAATCATTTAACATTTGAAATGCGCCAGTTTTCGGCCCTTTTCCGGGACTGGAAGACTGGACAACCTACTCATGATCGAATTAGTTCGCGATAGTTATCGGTACCGGGAGTTGATCTGGGCGCTCGCCCTGAAAGAGCTGAAGATCCGCTATAAGCGCTCGGTGCTGGGCTTCATGTGGGCGCTGCTGAATCCGGCGCTGCTGATGCTGGTGTTGACCCTGGTATTTTCTTCCATCATGCGCCTGGGCATCCCGCACTACGCCATATTCCTGCTGAGCGTGCTGCTGCCCTGGACATTTTTTTCACAATCGCTTTCTTATGCCGTGGAAGCCATCGTTTCCAATGGAGACCTGATCAAGAAGGTTTCGGTGCCCAAGCTGGTATTTCCCGTAGCCGCGGTTGTCTCAAACATTATCAACCTGCTTTTATCGTTGATACCGCTAGCGTTGCTGGTGCCGGCCTTGCGCCATCCTTTCTATTGGACCTGGCTGTACCTGCCCGTTCCGCTGTTGGCGCTGGCTCTGTTCACCCTGGGAATGACCTTTTTCTTCGCGGCGGCTAACGTGTACTACCGCGATGTAGCGCACATTCTACAGATCCTGCTGTCGGCCTGGTTTTACGTCACCCCGATCATCTATCCGCTGGATGCCATGCCGGCAAAGTATCAGTGGATCTTCAAGCTGAACCCGATTATTTACGTGATTAATGGATTCCGGTTGTCTGTCTATTACGGGCAACTACCCAAATTGCCGTCCATCACGGCATCGTTTGTCTGCGCCTTTATCAGTTTGTTCATTGGGTACTCGATCTTCCGCAAGTATCAAAAGAATTTTGTTTTCTACGTCTGAGCAGCGAATGTTATCTGGTTCAACCGTAATTCGATTGCAGAATGTCACCCAGCGCTTCCGGGTGATTCAGGAGCGCCCCGACACTCTGCGCGAGCTGTTCTCCAAGCTCTTACGCCATCAAGCCACCTTCCACGATTTTGAGGCGGTGAAGAACGCGTCGTTCGAGGTTTCGCGCGGCCAGGCGTTAGGCATTATCGGCCGCAACGGTTCGGGCAAAAGCACGCTGCTGAAGATCATTGCCGGCGTCTATCAACCCAGCACCGGTACGGTTGAGGTTGAAGGAACGCTCGCTCCGCTGATCGAACTAGGCGCCGGCTTCCATCATGAATTGACTGGGCGCGAGAATATCCTGCTCAACGGCCTGTTGATGGGCTATTCCAAGCGCGAGATGCTGGAGCGCGAACAGCGCATCATCGACTTCGCCGAGATTGGCGATTTCATCGATTCGCCGGTCAAACAGTATTCCTCCGGAATGTACATGCGGCTGGCGTTTTCCGTCGCCACCGAGGTCGATCCGCAGATCCTGGTGGTGGATGAAATCCTGGCGGTCGGCGACATGGGATTCCAGGAGAAATGTTTTGCGCGCATCCGCACCTTCCGCGAACAGGGCAAAACCATTCTGATGGTGACTCACAGCATGGAGAACGTTCAGAACCATTGCGACCGCGCCATTCTGATCGAGCATGGAACGATCCTGGTGGATGGGTTGCCGAGTGAGGCAGTTGCCGCCTACCACACTCTGATGTCCCCGGAGGTCGTCGGCGCCCACTGAGTCGCGCCGCTCACCGATGCACGTAGCCTTCGTGCTTCCTCGATTCTTTCCCTATCGCGGCGGATATGAAAATTCGCTGCTGTCCCTGGCAAAGTATCAAGTCTCGCAAGGCCATCGCGCCACCGTATTCACAACTGTTGCTGATGATCTGGAAGCATTCTGGCTGCCCGGCTTCAAAACTTTTCCGCAAGAACAGACTTCCGTCGACGGCGTGGTGGTGCGCCGCTTCCCGATTTCCTATGACAAGCTCCGCCGCCGCGCCACCCGTGTCCTGGGCCTGGTGCCGTACTGGCGATGGCGCGCGGAATATTGGCGGCCTTCGTTCCTCGTGCCCGGCCTCGCCGAGGCATTGCGCGACGTCGATGCCGACCTGATCCATATCGGCCCGCTGCCCTACAACAGCGTGATGTATGCCGGACTGCATGCCGGTGAATTGCGCGCTATCCCGGTAGTCGCGACTCCGTGCTCGCATCTGGGCGAGCCCGGCAGCGATGCCGTGTCACGACATTATCTTCAGCAGCATCAGGTAGAAATTCTGAGGCATTGCCGGCGAGTTTTCTGCATGACCCACACGGAGCAATCGCATCTCGAGAAGCTGGGCTTGCCGTCGCAGGAGCTGACCGTGACCCCCTTTGGCATCGACCTCGGATTGAGCAGCGGTGGCGATGCTGATTACCTGCGCAAGCGCTATAACGTCGATGGGCCGGTGGTTGTGCATCTCGGCATGAAGGCCTACGAGAAAGGTTCGGAGACGCTGTTGGAGGCGATGAAGATTTTGTGGAGTAAGGGATCGTCGGCGTGGCTGGTAATGGCGGGCCCGAGCCTTTCGGGCTTTGACAGCTTCGTTGCCGGCACGGGCCAGGGTTGTCCACGGTTTTTGAATCTTCCGGCATTCCCCGACAGCGAGAAGCGCGACCTGCTGGCGTCGGCCACGGTGGTTGTGCAGCCGTCACGAGTGGAGTCCCTCGGCCTGGTGTTGATCGAGGCGTGGGCCAATCGTAAGCCGGTGATTGCCGCAGACATCGGAGTGTCGCGCGAACTTATCTCCCGCAGCGGGGGAGGGGTTACGGTTCCGTTCGGCGATGCCCACGCCCTCGCAGTTGCAATCGAGACTATGTTGAGTGATCCGGCGCGCCGGCAGAAAATGGGCGAGGGCGGCTGCAAGCTGGCCCTGGAGTATGAGGGTGACACCCCCTGGCGCCGCACCACGGCGGAGATGGAGCGGCTGGCCGTGAGCCGTGAAGCTGCCCACTGAGCCTGGCGGCGGCTGCCGCATTGCGAAAACACTATAGGGTTGATAGGCTCTGAAAAGTCATCCACCGGCCATCCCGCGCAAATGTTGGCGTGAGGCTCGTGGCGCTTGGCGGTCTGCCCCCGGGGCGGGCGTCCGGGATCTTCAACGTATGCCCAGCATCTTCCGTCATTCCAGTGGCTCATCCGAGAAACGTGAACCTTGGGAAATCGATTTCCCGCCGGGTGCGACGCCAGCCGACATCCTTGCATGTTTTCGCCTCTTGCTGGGCCGAAAGCCGGGCAAGGAAGAATGGCCCGGACATTCCTGGCGGGTCGGCGAGGAATTGGCTGGAGTCGTGACTTCGTATCTGAACTCGCAGGAGTTTGCGAATCGGCATCTGTTGGACCGCTCGAGCGAACAGCTGCAACTGGTCGAACTGGCGCACGCGAAAATGTATGTCGCGTCCGACGACACCTTCGTCGGCAAAATCATCCTGGAGACCGGCAGCTATGAACCGCACGTGAGCCGCGTCTTCCAGGAATACTTGCGGCCCGGAATGGGTGTGCTCGACATCGGCGCCAATATTGGGTATTTCAGCCTGTTGGCTGCTTCGCTGGTAGGACCAACGGGCTTTGTGCAGAGTTGGGAGCCGTCGCCGGCCAACGTGAAAGCGCTTTGCGCAAGCCAGCTGGCCAATCAATTCCGCAACATCGAAGTGGTGCAAGCGGCCGCGACGGAAAAGACTGGCCTGTTGAAATATTTCCATAACTTCTCCAACGGTAACGTGGCGGACATGGCGAATCCGAACCCGGAAGATGTCCTGTCTGCGGAAACCGTGATGGGACTGCGTGTGGACGATATTGTTGCCGAAGACGCGCGTATTGGATTTCTGAAAATTGATATTGAGGGTTACGAGTACAAGGCGTTGTGCGGAGCCAGAAAAACCCTGGAGCGCAACCGGCCGGTGATTACCAGCGAATTTTCTCCCGCCAGCATGGCAGCCAGTTCCGGAGTGAGCGGTCGCGAGTATCTGGAATTCCTTGTCAGTTTCGGTTACGACGTCCTCGTCCTCACGGACGATGGCCCGGTGGCGGGAAATATCGCCGACGCACTTCGCAGGTTTGAGCAGAGAGGGAGCGACCACATCGATTTGCTGCTGCTGCCCGTCTCTCTCAAATCTTCCTGAGCGGGCGAACCCTCAAAAAGGTAACTCCGCTGCGGTTTGGAAGGCGGGCCCGTCGCCGATCGTAGTTTTCCCATAGCCATGAAGGTCGCCATCATCACTCCCGCCATTGAAGACCGCAGCCGCCTGTTTGGGGCCGAGCGGCATTTCCTCGGGATGGTGCAGGCCTTCCAGCAAAAAGTTGACACAGACTGGATACAGGTTCCCATCAGCGAAGCTCGGTGGGAAGGGGTTCTTCAGGGATATCTCGACTGCTTCGAGCTCGATCTTTCCGGCTACGATCTGGTGGTCTCGACCAAGACGCCGACCTACATGGCGCAGCACTCCAACCACGTCTGCTGGCTGCTGCATCAGATCAGGGTTTTCTACGATCGCTTCGATGACGAGTACGGCAAGCTTCCCGAGTATGTGTTGAAGGAGAAGCGCTCGCAGCGGGAACTGATTCATCAGCTCGATAATCTGGCGTTTCGCAACCTTCGCAAGATTTTCACCAATGGTCACGAGACCGCGCGACGCCTGAAGCAATACAACGGCTTTGATGCCGAGGTGCTGTATCCGCCGGTGCTGGCGCAAGGCCATCGCTGTGGCGGCCAGGAATATTTCCTGTTGCCGGGACGATTGCATCGCTGGAAGCGCGTCGACCTGGTGATTCACGCCATGCAGCACTATCGCGGCGACGTGCCGCTGCTCATCGCCGGCAGCGGAGAAGACGAAGCGGAATTCCGCCAGCTTGCCGGCAACGATTCCCGTATTCGCTTCCTCGGATTTGTCCAGGATGCCGAACTGCTCGACCTCTACGCCGACGCTCTCGCGGTGCTGTTCGTTCCCAAGGATGAAGACTTCGGATACATCACGGTTGAAGCGATGCTCAGCCACAAGCCGGTGATCGTTTGCAGTGATTCCGGCGAGCCTGCTCGGCTGGTGCAGAATGGCCGCGCCGGGCTGGTGGTCGCTCCCGATCCGGCGGAGATCGCCGCCGCCATGACCGTGCTCGCTGCCGACCGCAAGCTGGCGCGCGAGATGGGAGAGTTCGCCTTCCAGAGTGCCCCGTCGCAGTCGTGGGAAAAGATTGTTGACCGCATCATTGAGGCGGCTGCGGAAGAGCCGCGGACACCCGCTGAAAATGCCACGGCGACGCAATCGCGCGCGAAGCCCGTCGGCGCGAAACGCGATTCAGTGAAAGTCGTGGTTGCCTGCAACCAGGTTCTCCAGCCGGCCGTCGGCGGAGGCCGGGTTCGCGTGCTGGAACTGTGCAAGGGGATGGCGGCGCACTTTCCCACCGAATACATTGGCGCCTACGATTGGCCCGGGCCACCGGGAACCGACGATTGGCCGGTGCCGAAGTGGCATTGTCGCGTGTTCGCGCTTTCGGCTTTGCAATACAAGCTGGCGGCACGGCTTCAGCGGCTGGTGCCGGGCGGCTCGGTCATCGACGTAACATTCCCCTGGATGACGCGGCTGTCATCGGACTACATGAACGAACTGCATCGGCTGGTGGCGGATTGCGACGTCGTCATCTTCCCGCAGCCATGGGCTTACCCGCTGTGCAAGCATCTGCTTAAAGACAAGATCGTCATCTTCGATTCGCACAATTTCGAATACGGCCTGCGCTCGCAATTGCTTTCGTCCACCTTTGCCGGGCGACGCCTTGCCGCCAGCGTCAAACGGGTGGAAGGCGATCTGTCGCGCCGAGCCGATCAAATCTGGGTGGTCTCGTGGGAAGACGCGGAAGCTACGGCCAAAGCCTACGATGTTCCGCTCAATCACTTTCGTCTGGTTCCGAATTGTGCTGACACGGGAGCATTGCTTCCTCCTGACGCCGCGCAGAAGGCGGCGGAGAAAGCTGCGAACGGCTGGGCGGGACGCGATGTCGCTGTCTTCGTTGGCAGCGGCTATCGTCCGAATACTGAAGCGGCCGCGTTCATCATCGAGTGGTTAGCGCCTGCGTTCCCCGACATGGTATTCGCCATCGTGGGCACGGTGAAGGAAGCTTACCTTCGCGGCAAAGAAACACCGCCGGCGCTTCCGCCCAACGTCGCGCTGTTGGGAGTGATCGAAGAGCGTCGACTCTACTCGGTGTTGCGGGCAGCGGATTTCGGCCTGAACCCAGTCGAGATTGGCTCGGGCACAAATCTGAAGCTGGTGCAGTACATGGCTGCGGGGCTGGCGGTGATCTCGACCGAGACCGGCATTCGCGGCATCGAGGGCGGCCGAAGCGTTTGCGCCGTGGCTGAGCGCGCGCAGTTTGCCGGAGTGTTGCAAGGATTGCGCGATGATGCTGGACTGCGCGCGCGCATGGGAGAGCTGGCGCGCCAGGAGGCGGAGCGCAATTATGACTGGAGCGTGGTCTTCGATCGGGCGGCGCAGCGCATCAACCGGCTCATGCGGTATCGGCGACGCATGGATCCGCCATTCTTCTCCGTCGTGGTGCCGACCTACAACCGCAAAGAAACTTTGCTGCGCAACCTGCACGCACTGGCCCAGCAGACGTTCCCCGATTTTGAAGTGGTCGTGGTCGATCAAAGCCAGCCGCCGGTAGAAATCCCGCAAGAGCTCCGGCAGAAGCTGACCATCCGCTATATCTATTCCGAGGAGCGTGGGCCGGCGCTGGCCCGCAACAAAGGCATCCGCGCCGCCACTGGAGAGGTGGTCGCCTTCACGGACGACGATTGCATTCCGGAGAAGGACTGGCTGGAGAAGGCCGCTCACTATTTCGATGACGATGCCATTGCCGGACTCGAAGGCTACATTCGTACGGACAAGCTGGGCGATCCGCGCTACCGCACCGTGTCCAACCTGAATTTTGAAGGCATCGGCTTCATGACCGCGAACATGTTTTACCGGCGCGACCTGTTGCTGGCGCTGGGCGGATTCGACGAGCGCTTTCCCACTGCCTTTCGCGAAGACACCGAGCTGGCCTGGCGGGCGATGGAGTTTGGGCCAATTCCGTATGCGCGCGATGCAGTGGTCTTCCATCCCCCGCATCCCATCGACGTGGAACGCGAGTCGCCGGCGGAGCGCGCCAAAATGTTTCGTCTCGATCCGCTGCTGCTGGCCCAACATCCGCAGCGCTACACGTCGCTTCTGTTCCGCGAAAAACACTATCGCAAGACGCCCGGCTTCTGGTGTCATTTCGTGAGCGGATTGCAGGAGACCGATCCGCAGCCTCCGATCGGCAGCCTGCTGCGACGCTTGCGCACCCATGATCCGGAGTGGTGGGCGCACGTCGCCGGCACAAACGGATCTTCGTCGAACGGCATGCTTCCGCCGGAAGACCTTGCGGCGCTGCGCTCTCTGATAGCGGACGAACTGGAAGCGTCAGTGGAATCGCAGTCCTGACCACGCGTCTGTGTACAATCGCCAGTGGAGCCGCGTGAAGACCGTTACCATCGCCATCCCCGCGCTGCATCGCCCCGATCTCACCGCACGCTGTCTCCAGTTCCTTCAGAAGCAAACTCTGCCAACAGATGAATGGGAAGTTATTGTCATCGAGAACGAAGCGCGAGCCGGAGAGATATTGCCCGATCCGCTGCCGCCCCATGTGCAGCGCATTGAACTCCCGACCAACGAAGGCACCACCGGCTCCATCAACCGCGCCGTCGCGGCGACCGAGTCGCGGTACGTGCTGCTGCTCAACAACGACATCGAGCTCGAACCCGACTACCTCGCGCGATTAGTTGCTGCACTGGACGCTGATACGAAATTAGGTTTCGCGATTGGCAAGTTGCTGCGCGCCACCCCGCGCACGCATCTGGATGGAGCCGGCGACGCGATGTTGATGGCAGGAGCAGCGTATCGGCTCGGCAACCTGGATCGCGACGACGGGCAGTTTGATCGGCCTGCGGCGGTGATAACCGGTTGTGGCGCAGCGGTGTTGTATCGGCGCGAGGCGTTCGTCGCCAGTGGAGGTCTCGACACAGAGTTCTTCGCGTATCTCGATGACCTCGATCTCGGGCTGCGGGCGCAGCTTCTGGGATACGGAGGAATGTATTTGCCGGACGCAGTCGCGTATCACATCGGCAGCGCGACCCTGGGCGAGAGCCTGCATCCCCGCGTGGTCGAGTGGATTACACGCAACCAGTTTTATGTGCTGGCGAAAGATTATCCGCAGCGCGTGTTGTTGCGATTGCTGCCGCGAGTCGTTGTGTATCAGTTGCTGTGGCTGATGTATGTTGTCCGCCACGGCGCGACTCGCGCTTATCTGCGCGGATTGATCGCCGGCCTTCGGGGTTGGGGCAACATGCGCCGCAAGAGCCGGGAGCTCGCGGGGAAAAGCCGCATCATGGACGGCGAGTTTGTCGAGCGGCTGCGCGCCTCGGAGCGTCAAATCTTCGACTGGCAACAGACCTTGCCCGCCGCCGGCCGTTCGAGCCTGTTAAAGGCCTACTTCGCAATTTTCGGAAAGCCGTAAGACGCGAGTCGGATGGCACAACGCGACCCAGCCTCCTGCGGAGGCTGGGATGAAGCGAGGGGTGAAATCAATCGCGACCAGGAGCACGATGCGAAGAACCTGTCGTGCCCGGGGCACTCGGGTTCTAACCCCCGCCCACCCCGCCCTGAACGGCGGGGCTATAAGCTTTCGCCTCCTGCGGAGGCTTCGATGCAATTAGAAATGCCCCGTACCCTACGCCTGCCCGACCAATTCCTCGATGCAGGTGTTGTAGGTCTCTTTCGCCAGCCAGCGCACAAAATGGTTTTCGGAGTCCAGCACGATTTGCTTCGAGTCCACCGGCTTGTCGGTGAGCTCAAAGCCCATGATGATGATTTCGTCGCCCTTTTTGATGAGGTGAGCGGCCGCGCCGTTCATGCAAATCGCGCCGGAGCCGCGAGGGCCGGAAATTGTGTAGGTCTCAAGCCGGGCACCGCTGGTGTTGCTGACCACCAAAACGCGTTCGCCGGGTAACAGTCCAACCATCTCCATCAGTTCTTCGTCGATTGTGATACTGCCTACGTACTTCAAATCGGCTTGGGTAACTGTGGCCTGATGAATCTTTGACCGCAACATCCATCGCATGATGTCTGTCGTTCCTCTCCGTGTCCCGCTCTCGCCAGGCGGATGCAGGCACTTCGATACATCCTAGCAGTTTTTTTGATAGCTGGGGAAGCCTGATGGATTCACTTCCCAAGGCTCCGAACGCGACGCCCAGCCGGGGCCACGTTCACACTTTAAGTTTTCGCGGATCGCCAAACAGCTTCTGCACCAGATCGAGCAACTCCTGGGGATGGTGGCTATGCACAACGTGATCGGCCCACTTCAATTCCTGTTCGGTCGGGGTGAGAGCGATGATGGGCATATCCGGCTTGGTTTTCTTGACGGTTTCAATGGCTTCCCCGGAATCAAAGTCCGGTAGTCCGCAATGCACAATTAGCGCATTCACGTTAGGAAATAAACTGACCAGCTCCAGGGTTTCGATAACGGAGTGGCCGGTGATCACGTTGAACTTGAATGTCTCCAGCAGTAGCTTTCGGGTCGAGATCGCTTGCTCGGGTTCCGGCTCGGCAACGATAAATGCAGGTCTGATCAAGTGAGGCTTGCCTTTCTTCGCGCTGCTCGACGTTATCCGGCATCGGCAGCAAACGCTGTGTGTTGTTCCAGACAGTTAGATGCGAACTGCGCTTTAGCGATGTCGTGCTGAAATGTGCAATTCCTGCTATGGCCGCTCAATTGTTGGCAGTGTTGCCGCTACGGCGTCACCGACGCTGGCGGAGGTATGTTGCGGTTCTTCATCCATTCCAGGCTGATGGCGCGGTTAGCGGCACTGGGCGGAATCTTGTCGATGTCGGGCATGAACACGCGCAGGCCGGCTTGCGGCGTCATTTCGATGCGGCCATTCACCAACTGTTCCTGATAGCGTGCCAGGTCGAAATCGAACCACTCATCGTTGGAGGCGTCGATCAGGAAGAGGTCGGCATGTTCCATGGTGAGCTTGCCGAAGTTAACCGTGCCACCGCGCAAGCGGATAAAATTGCGCCACTGTTTCACTCGCATCACCTCAGGACGCGGCACTCCAAAAACACAAATGAGGTCGCCGGTTTTGCTGCCCAGGTGAGCATCGCTGAGCTTGCCACGAATCTTAGGCGGCGGCAGAATCTGGGTCGCGTCCAGGTAGATGTCGTTGTTCTGCACCTCGACGCCGGTCGCGCCCTTGCCGCTGACTAGATCGCCCACATTCACATGCAGCGAGTGCAGGAGCTCCTTCACCGGAATTTTCAGCACGCGCAACTTGGCAACATGCAACCGGATTCGACCGTCGGGAGCCGCGCTGACATCGCTGATCATCTCGATGGGCAGCGGCACCCCTTTATGCAAAGTGCCATTCAGTTTGAGCTGTTGCCCATCGGGAGCAAGCGAAACGTTCTCCAAAGGAGAGCCTTTCAGCAGTCCGCCGTTCAGCA
This sequence comes from uncultured Acidobacteriaceae bacterium, assembly GCA_963769235.1. Taxonomy (GTDB): domain Bacteria; phylum Acidobacteriota; class Terriglobia; order Terriglobales; family Acidobacteriaceae; genus Bog-257. Next base: position 245,294 of record CAVYKW010000007.1, read on the forward strand.
GCGCGGAAATGTCGGAGAGGCTGGCGGCCACGACTCCGTCGGTAATGTTCACGTAAAACGAATTGGGCTCGTCGAAGGAGGGCGCCACGCCGCGGCGCGTGGGAATCATGTCGCCACGCAGCCAGCGGACGCGCAGCTTGAATCCGTTGCCCTTGTCTAGGATGACATCGTGCATAAGTACTTTGGTTTCCGACGGACCAGTTGCAGGCACGGTCTCAGTCGGCTTCGAAGAAGATGAAGCCGGAGCTTGGGTCGGCGAAGCGGTGCCCGCAGGGCTTACTCGAGCCGAACTACTGGATGGCGGAGCATTGGTTTCCGCGTCAGTCTTCGGACGCGTGCAGGATGGCAGCAAGAGTACGGTCGAAAGAAGGGCGGGAAAAAAGATGCGACTTGCCAATCCGAGTCCTTTGCAATGCTTTCGGCGGAGTGCAGCCGAGGCTTTGACCTGCCGCGAAGAACACACAAGCAGCTGTCCATCATGTGAGATGCCGGATGGAGAGTCGTGGCATGGCGAAATCTTCAAGAAATGAAACGTGGAAAAACGAGCTCTCACGTTAAGGTCAACTTCGATAGGCGCAGTCTCTGGGATTCCAGGTGGTTGGGGTGAGAACTGGAGCTCGCATTGGCGGTGCAATATAACCACCAAGAGCCCAGCGCCGTAGGCGCGAAATAGCCCAGCCCAGCACGCAGCCGACCCGGGGCCCCCGACTCGCGCCGCCTTTGCGCGAATTGGGGTGGGACGGCGGAGTGCTGGGTAGGCTGGAAAAGTAGAGGAGTCCCGTAGGGACAACAGAAGCTCTCATGCAGCCACTAGAAGGCAGAACAAACTCAATCAGCGTTTCCCTAAACCTCGGAGCTTACTTTTCCTCCAGGTATTCCGGGTCGCGTTTCCAGCCGGTGATCATGGAATAAAAGTTATTCCATCCGTGCAGCAACACCATGATGAGGTGGCCCGGGATGAAGGCCACAAATCCACACATCGAGATGAAATGCCAGATGCGCGCATAGTGATAACCGCCCATCGGCCACCCCAGCCACCAGAACTGGACCGGCTTGTACATGACCATGCCAGTCAGCGTCGAGAGCACGCCAAAGAAGATGGTCGACGTGTAGGCCAGTTTCTGTAGCGGATTGTAAGCCGCCTCTACATCGGGCTTTTTGCCGAACAGGAAATAGTGTCGCGCCATGGGCCACACGCCTTTGACGTCGCGTGGCAGGAACAGCACCTGCCGCCAGTGTCCGGTCGCAACCTGATAGATCACGTACAGCAACCCGCTGCCGACAAAGATCCACATGAAAGTGAAGTGCCACTGCAACGCGCCGCCCAGCCATCCGCCCAACGTGTACTGCCCGGGTATGTTGATGAAATCCTTCTGCGGAATCTTTGGCCCGAAACTGGGAAAGGCTTTGAAGATGCGCAGTCCGCTGGTGATGAGCACCAGCACCGCGACGGCATTCAGCCAGTGCGCCAGCCGCACCACGAAGGGATGTTCGTACGAGATCGTGATCGGCGGGGCGGTCTTCGCTTCAATCGCAGGTGCGTTGGTCGCCATCGCTCACAGTCCTCCGTACCAGCTGTAGCCCTGGTCTTCCCAGTAGCCGCGCTTGTCAGGCTTCACCACGTTGGTCACGCGAATGGTGTCGAGATACTTAGCTTGTTTGTAGCCGAGCTTGGTCGGCATCTGAAGACGCAGCGGAGCGCCGTGCCCGCGGTCCAACGGCTGCCCGTACATCTCGTAGCAAAACAGTGTCTGCGGATGCAGCATGGTTGCCATGTCGATGGATTCGTAATACTCGTCGATGCACTCGACCTCGAGATAGCGCGCAGTGGTGTCGGCGCCGATCCAGCGCAGGAAGTCGGAAGCGCGCACCCCGCCGAAGCTGCCAATTACATCCCAGCCCTCAACACACACGTGCCGCGTGTTCTGCACAACCTTGGGGAGGGCCTGAATCTGCTTTAGTGTGTAATCGCCGGGCCGCTTCACCCTGCCCTCGACGGTCAAAGTCCACTTGTCAAGATCGACGCCGGGATCGGCAACATCGTAGAAGTTGTAAGGGAAGCGCGAGAACGGAGCCACTTCGCTATTGCTGAACGTCTGCGCCAAACGGTGCCGGCTGAATAGCTTGCCCGAGGCCCAACCACTGAAGTTCAGGCCATCCATTAACAGCGAATCCTGAGCTTTGGGGATTGCGAACGCGCCCAGAGCGACCACCGGGACAAGCTTCAACAGCTCGCGGCGGTTGATGCGCTTACGCTCCCGCGAGGAGACTTCGCGTATCTCTTCGCCAGACGGACCGATGCGCGGCTCGTTAGATTTCGCTTCAGGCGAGTGCGCGACAGGCTCCGGCGTCGGCTGCTGTTCTCGTTCTATGCGAATGTCGGCCGTCTGCCGATCGCTGGACTGCGCGGCAGACTCCGAGGCGTGCCCTTCCTGCTCGGCGCGCACTTCTCTCGTCTGCGGGTTCGGCGTGACTTGTTCGTCTTGCGTTGGTTGTCTTTCGTCAGACATCGTTATCTCTCGGGAAACTCTGTGTGAGTTCGCTTTGAAGGGGGCGGCCTCTAGGCCGTACGCAAACACCTCAAATCAATCCGGCTTCAGCCACTGCGGAACTTCGGTTCCTCTTGTCCAGAGTCTCTCACCCCACCGCTTCAATACTGAATGAGATAACCCGGGGAGCCAAAAGTTACAAGGCTTCGATGGCCGAATAGTGTCTGCGTGAGAACTAAGGTTTCGCATTGGTAGTCGAGCACAATGGTCAAGAACCCAGCGCCGCAGACGCGAAACAGCTTAGTCCAGCACGCAGCCGAACCGGGGTCCCCAAGTCGCGCTGTTTTTGCAGCGAATTGGGGTGGGATGGCGGAGTGCTGGGTAAGTGGGAAATTGATCTGAGTCCCGTAGGGACGGCAGAGGCTCTCACGCAGACACGAATACTGCCGTTTGCCCAGCATTAAAATCCTACAAACCTTTACAGATAATACGTAGAAACCGCAGTAAACAGATGTAACAAGACGTCGTCGAGCGTCATCTGTGACGCACAGCACAGACGAGCAATCCTTTGTGGTGCCATCCTTTTGGCAAGAGTTGGAATACCCGGCACGGCATCGGCCGACGGTAGCAGCCGTTCACCGGGGTAAAGGAGTTTCGTCCATGAAGGTACAGCAATCGTTGCGATCCAATCTGCGCTACGGCCAACACCTGGTTGAGTCCGGGATGTCCGGTTTATCCAGCGGACGCCAGGCTCACCTTAACGGGCAGCCTCTGTCGGACGCGCTTGGGCGGGCCGCGCGCGCGTCGTTGGGACTCGCTGTTTTCGGGACCTGCGCGGGGTTGCTACGGTACTCCTTCCCGGCCCGTCGTGACAGCATTTCCAAAGCGATCACTTGCGGCGTCGCAGGCGGCGCCATGGGCCTCCTCGCCGGATTGGCGTGGAAGACGCGCGACCTGACGGGAAGCATGACCCGAGCCGCAGCCAAGCAGATGGGCGCGGTACGCGACGAGCACTGGCTCGACCGTCATCCCATCGACTACGCATAGGCAGCCCGAGGTCTGGTTCGGCTTTGAAGGGGCGCACCTTCGCATGCTGCCAAAGAAGCCACTTCCTCTGCTGTCGGGTACAGCCGGCCTTCAGGCCAGGGTCTGCGCCGCTTGTTTTACCGACCCGAACCGGCTTCACAGACTGCTGAAAAATTCCGCTTCGGTTCTGTCCGGGTAGAGCTGGCCTTCAGTGTCTGCGTGAGAACTGGAGTTTCGTGTTGGCGGTGGAGTAGAGCGGCCGAGAACCCGGCGCCGTAGGCGCGGAAGAGCTTAGCCCAGCACGCAGCCGCAGGCGGAGTGCTGGGTAAGTGGGAAATTGATGCGAGTCCCGTAGGGACGACAGAGGTTCTTACGCACACACTTCACGTCACCGTCTAAAACATTTATTTATAGACTCGAGCCGCCTTCACAGCCTGCTGCAAAACTCTTGCTTCCGTTGCTATCGGGTAGAGCTGGCCTTCAGGCCAGCGTCTACGCTATTTATTTATTGCCGCGAGCCGGCTTCAGCCGGCGGCATAATCATTGCTATTCCGCTGCGTCTTCAGCCACCCCATAAGCACTGCAAAACCACTGCGCCCACAACTAATCACTCCTCCCCTAAAGCAGCAGACGCCGCACCACACCACCCAGAGCGACCAACCCTGACGAAAACAGGATCACGCTTCCCGGTTCGGGAGTCGTGCCGTTGTAGTTTCCCCGAATGTCGAACGACTCGGATGGAATGGAGCCCACCTCGTTGCTAAATGCCTGCGACGGACACCCCGGCGAAGAGCAATCCGAGCCGCTATTCTCGTCCCAATAAACTGGATCTCCATTGGCTATGCTTGCGTTCTGCAAGGTTAGCCAATAAGTTCCCGCGCCAAGTTGGATCTCCGGCAACGAAAAGCTGACCTCATCGAGATCAAACCCATACTCGTTGAGGCCGAGCACGGTAACCCCCAGGTTGGAAGCGGTTCCAACTCCAATGTTGCTGCCGAATGCGGAGTTGCCAAGCTCCCAATCAACCGATTGCGGGATGTCGCCGGGATAAACCCAGACCGCAAAATCGACACCGGTGAGCGTCGCGTTGCCGACCAGTGTGAAGTTGTCGGTCACCGCGAATGGAGTGCTGATCGTCCACGCGTCAGTACATTGGCTCGGGCAAGGGGCGCCGTTGTTATACAGGATTGAGTCGGCCATCGCCGGCACGACCAATACCGATACCAATAAGGCGAGCAGTGACAGGGGAGTGATTTGCAATTTCACGACGAATTCCTCCTTAACCTGGAACGTTGCTTGGAATGGAACTACCGTGCGTGTCGGAAGTCAAGAAATTCCAGCAGAAGTAGGATCACGCTCTTCGCGACCCTTGCTTCACGGTCATTTACTCCAGAAATTGCTGAGAGCCGCCAGCCACGCAAGCGTGAATGCCAGAATGCCGGCGACGAGCCACCAGGTCGAGCGGATGAATCCGGTCTTGCTGGCGGAGCCGGTGAGCTTCCACGGCTTCAGCAATAACGCGGTGATCGCTGCAACGGCGGGTCCGCCCAGCAACGCCAGCCAACGCCGCGCGCCGACGTCAAGGCCGAAATTCTCGGCAGCGAACGTTACGATCCCGACTGCTAGCAATCCGGTCAGAAAGGCAATCACCCATCGCGAAAGCGACAGGCTTCTCGTGGCCTCGTCGGTCCGCTTCTTTTCCGTCGCCAGTTTTTCGCGTTGCAGTTGTTCGACGGCGGCAGCGTGTGACTCGCCGAGGCTTGCGACCAGTTGGTCGGCGCCGCTTGCCTGGTAAAAGCGGCGTAGCAGCTCGCGGTCCCGCAACCTGAGCATCTGTTCGACCTCGCCCGCTCGGGAAAGCAATTCTTCGCCCTCGGCCACGCGGCTTTGTAGCGATGAATTTTTCTCCGCGGGAGATTTGTCGGCCACCCCAGCGACATTCGCCGAACGCTGGTAAGAACCGTTTTTCATCCCGGCAATGTGGTTGCGAACGTCGCGGCCCAGCGTAACGATCGCTGCAAAATCCTCGCGCAGATCAATCTCATGTTGAGCCAAGGTGGAAAGGGGCCGAGCATTCGCCGTGGAACGCTGTTTTTCGGCAAGAACGATGCCGCGCTCGCTCCACACTCCTACATTGTCAGATGTCACCACCAAGTGCTGCCCCGCAAAATCCCGGGGCAAATCTCCCGGCGTCTCCGGATAAAGTACCTGCCACAGCACGTCGCCGATCTGCATGGCCAGCCCGCGCTCCGATGAGATGGAAACGTCTGCTCGCAAGCGAATGCTTCCAAAGCGAAAATGCTTTTCCGGCGGAGGAGGAATCTGGAGCGGAGCATTCAAGTTAAGCCTACGTGGCTCGACATCTTGTAACGGATTTTCAGCTGCGAAATCCACGACCGTCACCTGCGGCCCGGTGACCAGCGACTCGGCAGAATAGATCGGCCCTTCCAACTCGGTGCGCACCGCCTCCATCACCGGATCATCCCGCAAATCACTGCGCGTTCCCGCCGGACCGATGAGCGTGCCCCGATGCGGAGTGTCCACCAGCGTGCCCAGATCGTTCTGACCTTCGGACCAGGGATCCGACAGTAGCGTTTCCAACGTGTGCGGATTTTGGTGCGAGGTGAGCGTCCGCTCTTCGCGCATGGCGCGCAGCGCTTCGACCTCTGTGGTTTGCAGCCGCGACCACACGGTGTAAAGGTGACGACCTTTGGCGCGCCCGGGATCGATGGAGAAAACGTACTCGCTCTGGTTCGCGGTTCCCGCCGGGCGTCCATTGGATGTGCTGATCGCAGTGAACTCGTATCCCGCACCCAGCGATGAATTCTCCAGATCGAGCCGCGCCCACTCCCTGAACAGTTGGCATTCCGGATCGCGAAGATAAATGCCGTCGGTCGCGATGCGGAAGCTGTCGGCCAGCAAGAGATGCTCCGCGTCGATCTCCGGCGCGGGAGGGCGTTCCGGCAACAAGATTGCGTCTTTGCCGCTCTTGAAAAACTTTGGCGAGGGAGCTTCGGCCTCCGGCAAGTACACGATCGCCTTCCGCGCGCGCTTCAGATCACGCGGATAAGCTTCGTCTTCGCGATCGAGCATGGTGAGCTCGGGCGCGAATTCGGTACTGTCCTGCAACCCAGAATCAAAAACCGGATTGAGCTTTCCCTGTTGCAGGCGCTCCCGAACTTCGTCGAAGAATTCCTGCGCTCCGTTCGCAAGATAATCGCGACCCCTTTTCAGCGCGGCGTACAAGACAGAATGTAGAGCGCGCGGCCGAGGACAAGTGATCGGCCGATTGTTGTTGAGGCGTGACGCATAGCTGGCAAGCAACAAGGCCCAACGGTGTTCGGCCGGTACCGCGCTAAGGTCTGGGTCGAACCAGTCGATGCGACGCCGCCCGTTCAGGTCCAGCCATCCGTCAGGATGCAGGCCGTGCGGCTCCCAGGTGATCGTCGCGTCACGTTGTTCGACGATCCAGCGCGCCAGGTATATGGAGCTAAAAGCATCGAAGTCTGGCTCCTTGTGAGTGACCAGCCAGACCACCCCATCGCCCAAGTTCGTGAATTTCTGATGAATTAGGGCGGATTTGTGCAGCACAGCGGCGGTAGTAGAAGGGAATAGTCCGTCTTGCGCGAAATGGTGATCGATAATAGCGAGAGGTTCAGCCGGGCCCCAGCAGGTTCGGCCTACGTCGAGCGCGATCTCGTTGGCAAACAGCGTTCCCGGCGCGTCCGCGCCACTTTCTGCGCCCCGCAACTGAGGATCGCCAGTGAAAACTGTACTGAAATCGACGTACCGATACCTGAACGTAAACGCCATTGGGCTCGCTCAGAGGAACATCTTAGGCAGGCAAGGAATTCTAGCATGACACGCTATAGTCTAGGTTGCCGATTCTCTTAATTATTACAGTCTTCCCAGGATCGTCATGGGCTTGGGGTAGAGGTGTTGTGTTCGACACTAGACGGACAGTAGCAGGAGTTATAGGTCGCGGGATCAAGCGACTCGACGGCACAATACAAGCCCTTGATGCCATCGGGCGTCAGGTGTACGGCTGAACTGGAAACGTTATACAGTTTCAGCCACTCGGCACGGGCTTGCTGGTTAGTGCCGATGATTTTGTAGACAGCCGCCAAACCGGCAGCGTCCAGAGGTTCACCTTTCCACACCTCGCTAAAACTATATTCTTTGCTCCACCGGCCGCTTGTTGTCCTGCTGGCCATTGTTAGATTGGTAAGATAGTACGTGGACTGGTCACGCAAAGAACCGTTCTGATTGAAGGACACGGTGCGGAATGACGGATTCTGATCATAAATCGGCGAAACAGCCGGGTTGATGAGAATAAATGTCCGGTTAGCGTCTTTTTTGCCATCGCTGCCAACTACTCGAAAATCGTCATTATGCGTATGACCGGCAAAGCTGGCGACAATCGTATTGTGATATTGATCCAGCAAACTATCGAACTGCAATGTCCGCGCAGGCACCCACATGGGCACGATGGCCGAGGAGCACACATTGGTACGGGTTGCCGATTCCTTCTTTAGTGACGCTTCGTATTGATATGTAGTGTTAAAAGCATCGATGCCCGGCGGAATGTGAAACATGAGCCACACTTTTTCGTGCGCTTGTTGGGCCTTCTCCAGGTTCGATTCCAGCCAGGCGAAAGCGAGGTCGGGGCCGTTGGATGCGACGTGCGCGCAACCCTCGGCAAATCGTGCTGCGTGATATTTATCGGAGAACAAAACCGTGTTTAAGGAAATGATGCGAACACCAGGAAGAGTAGGATGAACTACGTTGTAGCTGCCCAGCGCTTCCCATTCTTGCCTGAATTCCATTCCTTCACCGCTAAGACTTTGAACCACCCCGCTGCTGTCGTGCAAAAATGAGCCGCCAGCTCGAATACTATAGTTGCCACACTCTTCATCATTATTGCCCGGAGTAAGAAAGATCTTTGTCCCTTTGAAACGATTGCGCAACTCCAGTGCCAGGAACTCTACCGTCTTTAGAACGAAAGACCGATAGTGCTCGCGATCGCTGTCTTGGGTAGCAGTGCGGAATGTCTTAGGATAGTTATGGGCCAGAATATCGCCGTTAATCATGATGAATGCAGGCTGCGGCAAGGTAGAACGCATTTGATCGAGGGCCGATCGCAACAGCCACCAGTTCGTATCTTCGCCATACTGGCTAAAGCTCGTCATCTTCGAGCGCTGCAAGATAGCTTCCCATTGAGTAATGTCGGAGGCAGCTAATTCCTTCACCAGGCTGACGTCATACATCGGATTAAAGTGGATATCCGAAACCAGCAAGAAAGTATTAGCGGAAGCATGGCTGGTGGTGCGGTCGCTTGCGTTACTCCCACCCAGGGCGGTTGCGAAGAAAACTACAATCAAAGCAAGCTTCCAGGTAGCAGGGCGAATCAGTTTCGGCGGCAACGGTGTCCTCGGAGCACGGTAGAGTCGATGGCGAATTGTGTGGCCGCGCAAACCCGGCAAGAACCGTTAAGCTGCACGTACCTCACCAGCTACTCTACTCTATGCTAACGAGAGTGCTGCTCCCGACCCTGGCGACTTCGCCTTACGAACACAGCAACCCGCTGCGAAACAGCTTTGCCGGCTGATGGCTTGCCGCGTGATGGACGCGCAAGGTTCGCAATTGATAATCAACCCCCAACGGATCGTAAACCGATGCCAGCAGCCTGCCGACCTCCGGCAAGTTGCTCTCCGCCATCGCCGCAATCGACGGCCCCGAACCGCTCAGGCAGACTCCCAGCAGATCGTCGTGCTCCAACCGAAGCGCCTGCGCGAGCCCGGGCACAATCTTCAGCCGCGCCGGCTGATGTACACGGTCGCTCATGGCCAGCTTCATCAGTGAGAAGTCTTCACTCTGCAGCGAGCGCAACAACAGTGCAACTCGTTGCAGATTGAAGACCACGTCTTTACGCGGCAGGCAATCGGGCAACACAGCGCGCGAGTCCTGCGTGGTCAACGGAACGTCCGGCGTGAGCACGACGAAGGCGAGCGACTCCGGCCACGGCACGCTGGTGGCATGCACCGACCCATCGACCGACTGGCAGCTGATGGTGAGGCCGCCAAGCAGCGCAGCCGCCGCATTGTCGGGATGCGACTCGATCGCGCAGGCCGCCGTCAGCATCGCCTCCTGCGACACCGGACCGGCGACAGCATCATATAGCCGCAGTCCAGCGACCGTCGCGGCGGCACTGCTCCCCAGCCCAGCGCGCATCGGGATGTCGCTGCTCACCTCGACCAGCAAAGACGGCAACGCCTCGGCGTTGTCACCGGCCAGCATCCGGAAGGCCCGCTCGACGCGATTATCGCGGCAAGGCTCGTGATCCACGAACAAGAACTCGAGCCGGCCGCGGCCCGGAATTTTTCGCACCCGCAATCGCAGATAGAGCTGCACTGCGACGGCGAGCGTGTCGAAGCCCGGCCCCAGGTTGGCGATGGATGCCGGCACTTTGATCTGTAACGAATTGTCGGCCAGCTCCGGAAGGCGAAATATTCTTACCGTATGCATGCGTGCGACTCTCCTATCATTGCCATTTCCTGCAACTGTGATTTGAGGATGAAATCCGTGTCCTTCAGCGCGTGCCCGGTCAGGATGGCGACTACCTGGGCATCGCGATCGATTGCGCCCTGCGCTGTCAACTTGCGCAGCGCAGCCAATGTTGTCGCCGACGCTGGCTCGCAACCGATGCCATCGCGGCCGATCATCGCCTTTGCGTCCGCGATCTCCTCGTCGGTTACGTCCATCACGAAGCCGTTGGTGTGCCGCAGCGCGCGCAGCGCTTTCTTCCAGGAGCGCGGATTGCCGATGCGAATCGCGGTCGCGGCCGTCTCGGGATGTTCGAGAGGCTTAAGTTCCTCCGCGCCGGCACGCCACATGCGCGCTAGCGGATTCGCGCCTGCGGCCTGAACGATGATGAGTCGCGGCAGCTTGTCGAGCAGGCCCGCGGCTTCGAGTTCGATGAGTGCCTTGCCGAACGCCGAGCTGTTACCCAAGTTGCCGCCGGGAACAATCACGTAGTCCGGAGAGCGCCAGCCTAGTTGTTCCAGCATCTCGAACATCACGGTCTTCTGACCTTCCAAGCGGAACGGATTGATCGAGTTCAGGAAATAGATCTCGCGGCCGGCGCACTCGAGCATCTGCTGCAAAGCGCGATCGAAGCTGCCGTCGACGTCGACAACCTCTGCGCCGAAATCCAAGGCCTGCGCCAGCTTGTTGGCCGAGACATGTCCGGCAGGCAAATAAACTTTCGCTGTCAATCCGGCGCGCGCCGCGTAGGCTGCAAGCGACGCAGCCGTGTTTCCGGTCGAAGCGCAAGCCACAGCCTTTGCGCCGGCGAATACTGCTTCGGTCACGCCGACGGTCATGCCCAGGTCCTTGAAGCACGCCGTGGGATTCCATCCCAGATGCTTGAAGCGCAGATTGCGCAGGCCCGCCCAATCCGCCGTCTTCCTGCCTTCAATCAGGGGATTGTTGCCTTCGCCCATGGTCACGATTTCGGCGTAGCCGCCGGGCAGGAATTCGCGAAAGCGCCACACGCCGCTCGCGTCGTGCCGATCGTACGAACATCTCCGCTCCAGCCACAGGTGCTTCAAATCGGCAGGCGCGTGCTTCACCTCATCGATCACCACTTCCAACAAGTCCTGGCACACGGGGCACGACAGCGCGCGATCGTGCAACTCCAGGGTCGCGGCGCAATTCGGATTGCTACAACGCAAATGCATTTCTCAAGCTCCCATCTTCAGCAGCGGCATGCGCACCGGCGCTTCCACCAGAAAGTCGAACCGGCTGATCTCCGCCAACGAAGCATGAAGTTGCGCGGCGGCACAGGAATCGAGCGTGATCACGAAGGGCAACTCCGACTTGGAGTGACCGGGCTTCTGCACCACGGCGTCGAGGTTAATGTCGTAACGCGCCAGCGCGCTCGACAATGCGGCGATGATCCCCGGCCGGTCGCGCACCACGAAGCGCAGATACTGCGGCGCTTCGATGTCGCGCGTCACTTCGCGCAGCGCAGTCCGAACCCGTCGCGGGCCGAACTCTGCACTCGAGCGGAAATGCGCTGCCTGGAGAAGATCCGAGACAACGGCCACCGCCGTCGGATCTCCCCCGGCACCGCATCCCCCAAACACGGTGTCGCCGCCAAACTCACCAGTGCTGACCACCAGGTTTTGGCTGCCCACAACTTTCGCCAGCGCCGAATCGAGCGGCACCAGCGACGGTTCGACGGCGAGATAAATCTTTTCGTCCTTCACAATGGCAGTAGAAATTTGCCGGATGGTGCAGCCGAGTTCGCGCGCGTAATCGAAGTCGACAGCCTTGATATCGCGAATCGAGCGGCAGATGACTTGCTCCAGCGTGGCATCGGCCTGTAAGCCGACGCGCGCCAGGATGGCCAGCTTCGCGCCGGCATCCAGTCCATCGATGTCGTCGGTAGGATCGGCCTCGGCATAGCCCGCACACTGCGCCTCGGCGAGCGCGGAATCAAAGGCGATGCGCGCTTCTTCCATGCGCGTCAGAATGTAATTGCAAGTGCCGTTGAGGATGCCGCGAATGCGAAAGATGCGATCGCCGGCCAGCCCGTCGTGCAATCCCGAGAGCACGGGAACGCCGCCGGCCACGCAGGCGCCGAAGCCGAGATACTGCCCGTGGTCGCTGGCCAGTTCCTGCAACTCCGGGCCGTATTTCGCGATGAGCTGCTTGTTGGCGGTCACCACGGACTTGCCCGCCTGCAACGATCGCCGCACCAGTTGATGAGCCGGATCAAGGCCGCCCATCAGCTCGACCACGACGTCGGCTCCGGACTGCACGACCTCCTGCATGTCGTCGGTCCAGGCAACGTCGGGCGAGACCCAGTTCACTTTCTTGCGCTCCACATGCCGGTTGCACACGTGAGTGAGGCGCAACAGCTGTTCGTCGTGGTGCGATTGCAACAGCCGCGCCACCGATCTGCCGACGGTTCCGAAGCCGACTAACGCGACGCGGCAGCCGGGTTGGGGAACTTGCCACGACTGTGGATAGTGCGAGAGCGCAGTGGCCATATCAGTTCGCCTCCTGAGAATCGTTTGCGCAAAAAGAAAACCCACCAGCCTTTGGGGGCGGTGGGTTTGGATTGATTCAGTCCTTGAAAAACTTTTTAAGAACTATTGCCGATCCGCCTCCCGCCCAGCTTGGAGCTGCGTGTGTTTGTGAACATACGTGTGCCTGTTGTTGTGGTCAGGCTGAAGGCTCCGGAAATCAGGCGTGAAAGCGACATGAGATTGTTGCAATCTAGACGAATTCGGCAAGCGAGTCAAATGAATTGTGCGGAATTACGCCTTTGACCAAAACCTGGGCACCGGGATATGTTTCATGCGGAGGCTGAAGTGCGAACAATTGCCATGCTTACAGCGGTGATGGCGATACTAGCGTCAGCGGATAGTGCCTCGGCACAGGCAGTGCCAGTTGCACCACAAATTGTCGCGAGAATTCATCTCACTGGGCAAACCGGCCCGATTCCCGTAACTGCGATCTTTACTCCTGTGACGGACGGCCTCTTCCGTCTTTCTGGAGTATTCGTGATAACCACCGCGAGCAACCAAGCGGGGAATTGGTCTACTTCCATTGGATATACTGCGGATTCTGGAAGCGGTTATGTCCAGTGGATCGAAGTGGCTTCCGAGAGGGTTAACGGTGGATTTTCAGAAAGCACTCTCACCGTGAGAGACAACGCTGGGAATCCTTTGACCTATTTGGTGTTCTCGACCGGCAACCCGCAAGGATCGACCTACGAGTTGTTCTTTACTGTCGAACGCCTAGAGTAGCTACGTCGTCACCGAACGCTAGCCTTCGTTTTGTTCTTTGCTAACTTTAGACCCTCTGGCGGCTTGAGCCGGCGGCATAAGCATTCCTGACCGGCTTTTCAGCAGTCTGTAAAATCCGAGTTGATTTGCAATATTTATGGACGGCCTGAAGTGTCTGCGTGAGAGCCTCTGTCGTCCCTACAGGACTCGTATAAATTTCCCACTTACCCAGCACTTCGCCTTCGGCTGCGTGCTGGGCTAAGCTGTTTCGCGCCTACGGCGCTGGTTTCCTGGCCGTTGTACTCCACCACCAATGCGAAACTCCAGTTCTCACCAGACACTAAAGGCCGCCCCCTGCAAAGCAATTTATCCCCTCAAGCCGACTGATCTCTCAAGCAAACTCACCCTCAAATCAAACTTACTTTTCAAAGCACTCAAAACTTACGCAAACTTGATCAGAACTTCGCGAAGTAACGAACCGCAGCCCCCGCGATCCTTATTGTGCTTCGGCATACTTGCGCTTGCTGCATCCGCGGAACATGCGCGCCGCGAGTACCGCGCCCGCCGCCAGCAATCCCACGCCGATAGCAATTTTCTTTGCGGTCAGGCCGCTCGTCGCAGGCTTCTGTCTTGCGCCCTTGATGTGTTCCGGCAGCACGCCCACGCCAACAACATGGGCCAGCACTTTTTGGATTCCGGGAATCTGCGTCGCGACCTTCAGCTGCCAGGGCGCGTGCGCCGGGCCGGGATTGCGGAAGAGCTGCGCAAACGCCTTGTGCGCGTTGACCTGAATAAATTGTGTCACACGTGTGGGAACTTCGCGGCGCCGCTGAATCTGCGCCAGCATGGCTTCGGTGACGCGACCCTCGCGCAACGGATCAGCCAACAAATTCGCGGTCGCCACTGCATCCTGAATTGCGAGATTGATGCCGACGCCGCCGGCCGGCGACATGGCGTGTGCAGCATCGCCAATACACAGCAGGCCCGGGCGATGCCACTGCCGCAACCGGTTGATCTGCACGGTCAGCAGTTTGACCTGGTCCCAATCGTGTAGCTCGTTGACCCGATCGCCAAGGTACGGCGCGATGCGTCGAATCTGCTCGCGAAAACGATCGAGCCCATTCTGCTTCACTTGCTCGAACGAACCTTTGGGAATGATGAGCGCAGTCTGGTAGTAATCGCCCCGGTTGATGAGGATCATCACGTTGCCGTAATTCAGATTGCCCAGAAGTTGCTCCGGATCGTCTCCCAGGCGGCTAAGGCGGAACCACAGCACGTCGATGGGCACGCCTTTTTCGATCACTTCGAAGTTCGCGGCCTGGCGGGTGACCGAGTGGCGGCCGTCGCAACCCACGACCAGATCGGCACGAATCGCGGCTGCCCCGTCCGGCGTTTTGGCGGTGACGCCGGTGACGCGTCCGTTGTCGCGCATCAGATCGACGCCCTCGTGCTGCATACGTAATGTGAAGCTGGGAAATTGTTTTGCCTTGTCCGCCAGAAAGTTTAGGAAGTCCCACTGCGGCATCAACGCAACGAACTTGCAATGCGTGGGCAGCGAACTGAAGTCGGCTGCGCGGAAGGCGAAGTCGCCGTAGACGCCGCCAACCGAAGTCAGCTTCGTATGCGGCACCTTCAGGAAATCTTCCAGGATGCCGAGTTCATACATCAGCTCGAGGGTCGAGGGGTGTACGGTGTCGCCGCGAAAGTCGCGGAAGAAATCCTGGTGCTTCTCCAGCACCGTGACCGCGACTCCGGCCCGCGCCAGAAGGTAGCCCAGCATCATTCCCGCCGGCCCGCCGCCGACGACGCAACAAGTGGTTTCCAGTGTCTGCTCTGCCATTCACGAAGCCTTTCCCTTGCTCGATCTCTGAAGTTCGGATGCGATTGCGTTAAGCGTTACGGTTTTGAAGCTATGCAAAAATCTTACGCCTGCCCGTGGGATGCCGCCGACATCCGTAGCGGAAAAAGGCAGGAGCTCTGGCGAGAGTTGCGGCTGAAAGTTTGCCATCCACGAGGGTTGACAAGAGGCTCTCTGTCGATGCCTACTACCAGACAACCGTTTGTTTGAAGCGCCCCACGAGCCGGTTTACAATGGCGCTCCGCCGGCCCCGATTTCCACTCACCGCGATTCATGGAGGACCCGATGACGCTGCTGCCCCTGGTCGATCCCAAGAACATGGAACCCGACATTCGCCAGACGATGGAGACTTATCGGAATTGGGTGGGAGACACGGTCTATGCCCAGTTCATGGCGAACGTGCCGGACATTTTCCGCAAGTTCAATGAGTTTTATATGACCGTGCTGGGCGGTCGCGTCGAGTCGGAGACCAAGGAACTGGCGCGTTTGCGGTTGTCGCGGCTGAACGGCTGCCTCTATTGCCAGTCGGCCAACGTGGTGTGGGCCCGCAACAACAATATTCCTGAACGCAAGCTGGCCGAGATCGATCACTGGTGGGATTCGGATGCGTTCAGCGTGCGCGAGAAAGCGATCTTCACCCTTGCCGATCGCTTCGCCTTCAGCGCGCCGTCAGAGCGGCTCGACGACCGCACGCTGGCGATGCTGCGCGAACATTTCAGCGATGCCGAGATTCTGGAGCTGGCGTGCTTCTTCGCCTTCGTGATCGGGTATCAGCGAATGAACGCGGTGTTCGATGTGCAGTATGGCTGCCCGTTGCCCGAGGCGAGCGGAGAGAAAGAGTTGGCCGCAAAGTAGGGTCCTACTTCGGTTTGTCATCCTGAGCGCAGTGGCCGCGTGGTTTTCGAGCCGCCGGTTTTGCGGGTCGGCGGTCGCGGAGTCGAATGGATCTGCTTGCGCCGTCCCTGAAGGGACTCGTTTTTTTCACCGAACTATCCGCGGGCTTACGCCCGCGGCTCAAACAAATCACGCCCTTCAGGCTCAGACATTCAATAGGGAAGTTTCGCGTGTCGGTCCTGCAACAGCAGATCCCTCGTCGGGCTGACAATTCATAGAGGGAAGCCAACGGCGTAGCTGAAGCTACGCCCCTTCAAAGCACTTGAAGCTGGGCGCCTTCCTGAAGCTGCGCCCCTTCAAGGCCTCACCCTACTCTTTCAGAAGGCTGGGCGGTTCGTGCCTGACGCCTATCCCCCTACGCTTTGAGCTGCTGCGACAGATACGGGCCGATGCCCATCTGCTTGACCGCGTTCAGCTGCGATTCCAGGAAGTCGGCGTGCCGCTCTTCATCCTGGATCATCCGTTCGAACAGGTCCTTGGAGCCGTTGTCGCCAGCCTGGCTGCAAATCTTGACGGCATCGTTGTATTCGCGAATCGCGTCGGACTCGGAAGCGTAGTCGATGGCGAGCTGCTGCTCGACGTTGGCGCCGATGTTTGGCGTCAGCGGGATGTTAACGGCGGGAGTGCCATCGAGGAAGATAATCCGCTCGATCAGGTGTTCGGCATGATGCATTTCCTGGATGGCGCGGGCCTTGGTCAGGGCGCCCAGCCGGTTGTAGCCCCAGTTGTCGCACATCTCAGCCTGGACCATGTACTGCGTAATCGCTGTCAATTCCGAACTCAAAGCTGCATTCAACTGCTGAATCACCTTCTCATCACCACGCATGTATGGCTCCTTATCTCTCAAGAGTCGCCCGTAGTGCGCGGGGGCGCAGTGATGTGCGTCACATTGGACGAGGACGATTCCGCGCGAAACGGCCCGCGACTCTGTAAAATTCCTCCTACTCCGGCCGTAATTTGGCGTATGTTATTGGGGTTGAGCGGGAAGCGGATGCCCCTGGCCGCCCAGCGTCGGGATCTTCGAGGCCAGAGTTCGATACGGAACAGGATCGCGACATCGCAATCGAAAAGTTTTGAGGAGGAACCTTGGCAACCTCGTCTTCGCCTCAGTTCAGCTATGAACTGGAAATCTCAGGTGACACCACGACCATTAAATGTCACGGCCGCATCGTCAGCGATACGGCGACGGAACTAAAGGACCTGGTCAAACCAATGATCCCGAAGGTCCGCCGGATCGTGCTTGACCTGACCGACGTGAGTTTTGTGGACAGCTCCGGTCTGGGCACGTTGATTGGATTGAAAGTGTCGGTTGGCTCGGCGGCTTATTGCGAGTTGGACTTCGTCAATCTTTCGCCGCGGGTGAAGGAGTTGATTCATACAACTCGGCTGGGTCAGCTTTTCGGAGTGTAGTCGCCCAGAAACATGGTCCGGAGCATCACCCGCAACTTTCGCGCCAAGGTTGGAGACGAATGATCCTCGACTAAGGTAAAGGCCCGCTACCCACTAGTTTGCCGCTGTTTTATTAAACGCATTGTGGTACTCTCGTTTCGTTCAACCGGAGTGGCCATCTTCCGGAAAAAATCGCTCCCACCGTCAGCCCATTAACTGTCAGCTGGAGTAGGGTTCCATGTGCCGGCTTCGTCTTCGTTTGTTGCAACGCTGGATTTCTGCGTCCCTAGCCCCGAATCGACGTTCCCCGTTTTCGATTCTGGCTGTTTGCATCATCCTCGCTGCTGTCTTCGCGCTGCCCTCGCTGGCGCAACAGGTCGTTCTCGACCAGATGCCTTTGCAGGTCAGGAATGAAACGGCCACGCTGGTCGATCATTTCAGCCCGACGCAGATGTTGCGCCTGGTTATCGTTCTACAGCCGCCGCATGTTCAAGAAGAAGAGCAGTTTCTGAACGAACTTCAGGATAAGAATTCACTGCATTTTCACCAGTACTTGAGCGAGGCAGAGGCGAACGAGCGCTTCTCACCTTCCGTTGCCGATGAACAGGCGGTCGCGGCGTGGGCGCAAAGCCAGGGACTATCCATAACGCAGCGTTTTCCAAATCGCTTGCTGGTGGATGTGGAAGCCCCAGTTGCGACCATTGAGAAAGCGTTGAACGTTACCATCAACTCCTACCAGTTGGGCGAACAGAGCTATTTTTCCAACGACCGTGGAGCCACCATTCCTGCGCAGCTCTCCGGAAAAATCCAGGCTATCCTGGGCTTGAACAACTTCGAAGTCGCTCATCCCTTTTCGAAGACCCTGGCGACCTCCCCGCAGGACTTTCCCATATACTCTCCCGGTCCGACGTACACGGTAGGTGCGGCTATACACGGCGACGGCAATTCCAAGAAGCTGGACCAGGCGCTGGCCAAGAGCAACCACAAGAGCAAGAGTGGGGTGGGCATCGACTACACCAATAACGCCTATGACCCCACGGATATTTATAGTTCCACCGCCTACGACTACCAGGCGCTGAATAGCCTGGGACATTGCTGTAATCCGCTCAACAACCCAGGTAATTCTCCGCCGGATTCCTCTATCGCCATCGTAATTATTAACGATTACAACGACACCGATATCATCGGTTTTGCTCGGACCTATTCCTACCTGGCCTATAACGTTCAGCGCTATTGGGTGGACGGCCATCCACAGTGCTGCGACAGCGAAGCCACCATGGACGCGGAGTGGACTACCGCAACGGCGAACAGTTTCGGTGCCTGGCCGAACACGTCGCTGGTCAACGTTTACGAAGGTACAAACTGGACGGCCGGAATCCTGCTGGATGTAATCAATCGGGCATTTAGCGATGGGTACGCACGAATTCTGAGCATGAGCTGGGGAAACACCGAGAATACCGGGTTCAGCAGCTCGACCATGAATAGCTATCACTCGGTGTTCGACCAGATGCTGGCGCAGGGTTGGACGCTGGTGGCCGCCTCTGGAGATCGAGGCCCCACCAATGATTGCGCGGATTACCTGGGCATTAGCTATCCCGCGTCTGATCCCGATGTCACTGCGGCCGGCGGCACTACGTTGAAGAGTCTGAACGGAAGTTACCTGAGTGAGATCACCTGGACGGGCGGACCCTTCGGTTGCGCGTCCAACGACGGGGGCAGCGGAGGAGGTTGTAGCGCGCATTTCGCAGCGCCTCCATACCAGACCAGCAGCGCGTGCGGCAATACCCGCAGCATTCCCGACATCGCTTTAAACGCGGATTGGTTTGCCAGCGCGCAGAACATTTTCTGGAGCGGCGTTTTGATTGGTAACGGCGGTACCAGTGTCGTGGCTCCCGAGATCGCCGGCTTCTACGCGCAGGAGAATTCCTACCTGCTCTACTTGCAGAGCCTGGTGGGCAATACCTGTGGCTATTATGCGAATTTCCCGTGCGCGCCGCTGGGCAATGCCAACTACTATCTTTATGCCGAAGGCTATAATCAGCCCTACTCTGCGCACTATCCTTTTTACGATATTGTTTCCGGGTGCAATAACAACGACATCACGAACCAGTATGGGCTCCATTACTTTTGCGCTATACCCGGACTAGATCAGGCCACGGGGTGGGGATCGGCCAACATGCTGCAACTGGCCTGGACGATCAACACTTTCCTGGCAGGCGACTTCGGTCCCCCGACCGTGAATTTCTCCGGCCCCCCTATAAATCGCTGGTACAACAGTGACCAGACCGTCAGCTGGACCATTGCTGACACCACCATCAATGGTCATCCTCCGAATGGGATCGCGGGATTCAGCGCCTTATGGGATGCCGATCCGGGAGATATTTACAGCGAACCAACTCCGGGTACCGGAAATTCTTTCTACACCGGGCCGCAATCGCCCAATGCCAGCAGCGGCTCGCTCAATCTGGTTCCCGCAGGCTTCGGTTGCCACACCATGAACGTGCGGGCGTGGGACAACGCTGGTCAGCCCAATGCCGACGCCATCTACGGTCCGATTTGCTATGACGCCACTCCGCCGGTGACCACCATCGCGCTGAGCGGCCAACTGCTGGGGACATACTACGTGGCCCCGCTCCAGGTGACGCTCACTGCAACCGACGATCTCAGCGGCGTCGCCAGCACCTTGTATCAAATCGATTCCGGCACCTGGCAGAATTACAGCGGCCCGTTCAACATTACGGCGCTCGGGCCGCACAGCTTCACGTTCTACAGCATCGATAACGCCGGCAACGTCGAAGCACCGCAGATTGCGAACTTCACCGTGATCGGTACCACCAAGAGCACGCTGACCATCTCGAGAATCGGCAGCGGTAGCGGCACCGTCACCAGTACTGACGGCGGTATCAACTGCGGCGCGACTTGTACTTTCAACTACTACGACGGTACGCCGGTTACGTTGATGCCCGCGCCCAATCCCGGTTCGGTCTTTGCCGGATGGAGTGGCTGCGACTCGACCTCGGGTTACGGTTGCACCGTGGTTGTGCTTAGCAATCGCACGGCGACGGTCACGTTCAACACGGCTGTGCCTTATCAGTTCGTGGCCATGCCGCCCTGCCGCGTGGTGGATACGCGCAATCCTGATGGCACGTTCGGCGGTCCAGCGATACAGGGTGGAACCTACCGCACCTTCCCCATACCCCAAGGCTCGTGCAGTATTCCGGCGAACGCCACTGCATATTCGTTCAACGTAACCGTGGTTCCGCAAACCCGCCTGGGATTTTTGACGGTATGGCCGAGCAGCGATCCCCAGCCTGCGATTTCCACTATGAACTCGCTCGATGGCAGGATTAAAGCAGACGCGGCGATCGTCCCCGCCGGAAGCGCGCAGGGCGTAAGCGTCTTTGCCACCGATACCACGGACGTAATCCTGGACATCAACGGCTACTTTGTTCCGCACACCAGCTCGACCCTGGCATTCTTCACCATTCCCGATCCCTGCCGCGTGATCGATACGCGCAACCCGATCGGCCCACTGGGCGGCCCGTATCTGATGGCGAACCAGGAGCGCGACTTCCCGGTGCTGTCCAGCGATTGCAATATTCCATCGGCGGCGCAGGCCTACTCATTCAACGTGACCGCCGTCCCGCATACGCGTCTCGGCTACCTCACGGTCTGGCCACAAGGCCAGTCACAGCCTTCGGCGTCCACGCTGAACGCGACCACCGGCGCCGTCACGGCCAATGCAGCGATTGTTCAGGCCGGCGGCAATGGGCAGATCGCCGTCGTCGCCAACGACGACACCGACCTGGTGGTCGACATCAATGGCTACTTCGCGCCTCCGGGCTCCGGCGCCAACCCGCTGAATCTCTACAACATGATTCCGTGTCGTGCCGTGGATACGCGCCAGACCACAGGAGAATTTACCGGCCAGATTGGGGTGAGTTTGAGCAACAGTCCGTGCGCGCTTACCTCAAGCGCGACCGCGTACGTGCTGAACGCGACGGTCGTGCCCGATGGACACCTTGGCTATCTCACGCTGTGGCCGACGGGGCAGGGCCAGCCGCAGGCCTCAACGTTGAACGCCACCGATGGCGCGATCACTTCCAATATGGCAATTGTGCTGGGCGGGTCAGGCTCGATCGACGCGTATGCCTCGGGCTTGACGCAATTGATCCTTGATATCTCCAGCTACTTCGGGCCGTAAAAACCGGTTGTCGGTTGTCGGTTTGCGGGTTGCGGTTGTCGGTGAAGGCGAGGCCGTGCTTGGGCGGCAACATCAGCTAGCGGAGTTGGCTTCCTCCGTGCTGTTCACTTCGTTGAGGAAGGCGACTGCTTGAAGGGGCGCAGCTTCAGCTGCGCCGTCAACGTCGGCAAGTAGCGCCGAGCCCGCAGGTGTCTGTGTCGCAACTGCAATCGCGCAGAGCAGTGGGAGAAGCCATCACGCTGTGGATCGAATCAGCCGTGCAGCGGCGACATTTGTGTTAGCCGTGGGCGTGAGCCCGCGGGTGGAGGGGGAACGTAGTTGAGCCGCGGAGCGGCGGCACAGCTACGACTGGCGCGGAAGCCGTGACCTGATACCAAGCTCGCGTTGATTTTGATTTGTGTGTCAGAGGAAAATAATCAGCCCCTGCAGAGTTGGCACCTGATCTCACTGTCCCCGGCTTCCAGTAGTGCCGCCGGCTGAAGCCGGCTCGGGTCCGTGAATAAAGCCTTAAACGCTGGCCTGAAGGCCAGCTCTACCCGAACAAAACCGCCCCCAGAGTTTTGAACAGAACCCGCCCTCAGAGTTTTGAACAGAACCGCCGCCAAACTTTTTTAGCAGCCTGTTTAGCCCGCCAGCATTGTCCCAGGCGAGTCTGCGATATCCTCCGCCGCACTACGGCGCAAAATATCCGAAGCTATCCAGGATCAACTGCGTCGAGTTGGAAGCGTATGCATTGAGCCAGCCGTCGATGTTGGCCACGATGGCCAAGTTCGAGGTGATTACCCCATCCCAAGCCTCCAGCGTGTACACCGCAGGCTGCTGCTCGCTGGTCGGCCAGATAGTCACGTGGTTGAGTCCGGTCTGCGGCACCACCGTCGCGTTCATCACATAGACCAGCGCATCCTGTGTTCCGCAGCCGCTGTCCACGACGTCCGTCACGATGGTTCCGGTGAAAGCGCCGTGATGCTGCCGCGTGTCCAGCACCCGACAAGGCACCAGCGGGTAAAACGACATTCCGCCTTCGCCCGGCACGGCGAAATATCCGTTGACGTCGAGCGTGAGGTCGGTGTCGGCGCTGGCATAGGCGGCCACATTGCCGCTGATCCCAGCCGGAACGATGGCCTCATTCGAAGTAGCCAGGCCGTTGATCGCGTTCAGCGTCGAGGCTTCCGGCTGCGGTTGTCCTTGTGGCCACACCGTCAGGTAACCCAGGCGTCCGTGGGGATAGGCGGTAACGTTGAACGAATACGCTTGTGCGGTCGAGGGAATGCCGCAAGCGCTTACGAGCACCGAGAAGTCTCGCTCCTGGCCGGCCAGCAAGTACGGACCACCCAGCGGCCCGTCAGGCCAACGCGTGTCCGCCACCCGACATCCGGTCAGCGGATAGAACGCCAGAGCCGTGCTGGAAGCGCGCTCGAAGTAACCGTTGATGTCGAGGATCAGGTCAGTGGTGTTGCTGGCGTAGGCATCGACGGCGCCAGCGGTTCCGGCCGGACTGATGGAGGCGCCGGCCTTGATGCGGCCGTCGACCGAGTTGATGGTGGACACGCCGGGCAGGCCTTGCCCATCCGGCCACAGCGTCAGGTAGCCGAGATGGCCTTGCGGCACCACGGTGACGTTGAAGGAATAGGCTTGAGCGCTCGCGGGAATGTTGCAGGCTCCTTGCGGAATGGGAAAGATGCGATAAGTACCACCCTGAATTGTCGGCCCACCGAAAGGCCCGTCGGGATTGCGCGTGTCAACCACGCGGCACGGCGTGACGGGAACGAAGCGAAGGGCGTTGGGGCCAGCCACTACATAGACGGCCTGGGCGTAATAGTCCGTCGCATAGATTCGGTCGCCGCCCGAGTCCACAGCGATTAACGCCGGTGAGG
Organism: uncultured Acidobacteriaceae bacterium; assembly: GCA_963769235.1. GTDB lineage: Bacteria > Acidobacteriota > Terriglobia > Terriglobales > Acidobacteriaceae > Bog-257. The sequence goes on from CAVYKW010000007.1 coordinate 268,825, forward strand.
TTGCGGTGAAGATGCTCGAGGCCCGGTTCGTCACCCCATCCATCACCCCCATGCCGGCGACATAATAGTTGTTATAAGTAAAGTAAATTTTATTGGTTACGGGCTCCACCGCTACCTGATAAGGCTCCAGAGAGCCTAGCGGAACGGTCGTGATCGACAAACTCCCACCGTCAACCACCGTCATGGAGTTTGTGTAGGAGGTCGAATAAATTTTGTTGGTTCGTATGTTGATGTCCAGACTCCTAGCATCCCCGACGGTAAGAGTGGTGGTCGACAGCGTTGCACCGTCGATGACGGTCCACTCTCCAAACTGGTCGCTAGCAACATAGATTTTGTTGGTATAAGGATTCAGTACGATTTTGTCCGGGAAATATTGGACAGGAACGGTAACCGTGGAATTGGTAGCGCCGTCGATTACCGTCACGGAGTCACTGTAAGCATTTGCAACGTAAATCTTGTTGGTCACGCTGTTTACGGCGAGGGCCTCTGGGTTTTGGCCGGTCGGGATGCCGGTTGTGGAATAGTTTGTTCCGTTGACCACCGTCACCCCGCTCACTGATATCACATACAGGTTGTGGGTTACTGGATTTACCACCATGGGGCCGTCCGCGAACACGTTGAGGGTAGCGATGACGGTGTTCGTCGCGCCGTCGATAACTTTCAACGAGGTATATGAGGCGACGTAGATTATGTTACTAGCTTCATCGATGGCAAGGTAACTCGCCCCTGCCGCCCCGATCAGCGTGGTCGAAAGATCACGATCAACTACAGTAACCCAGCCCTCGTAGTCGGTTGATATATAGGCTTTTCCAGAAACCGAATTAACGGCAAGGTGATAAGAGCCTAGACCGAGGGGGAAGTTGGCAATCAGTTGCTGCGCGGCGAGCGGTATCGTCAGGAAAAAAAAGACCAAAACAAACAAAAATCCCTGAGTCCTTATAACGGCGGAGGGAAATCTGCGGATCATCATGGATTCGCCTTTGTAATCAAGCCTCTGTACGTTGAGGCTGTAGGGACTTGTTGGGTCCATCTGCATTCGGGAGCGAAGCTAGAGGATTGAACAGGCGAATCATAGCATCGCTTTTGCAGAAAATCTCTCAGAATTTCTACCTATGGATGGGGGCCAGGGATTCGCGGAGAAGATTCTCGGATGGTATAGGGATCCTTCGACTGCGCTCGCCTGCTGCTCGCTTCGCTCAGCATGACAAAAATCAGTAGCCAGTTGCCGTCCGGCAGCCTCTCGGCGCGGAAAACAGCAGGTCCTTCGACTGCGCTCGCCTGCGGCTCACGGCGCTCTGGATGACAGCAGGAAGAATCGAACGCGAGCCTACCGCGCGCGGGCGAGGACCAACGTTACGTCGTCGGGTTGCTCGCCGCCGGCGATCCAGTCGGTCACCGCCGACGTCACGACATCGCTGATGCGGGCCAGCGGTTCATCGCGGTGTTGCAGAATCAGCTCGATCAGGCGCTCCTCGCCGAACTCGCCAAATTCGTTCTCCGGCTCGGTGATGCCGTCGCTGTAGCCGACGAAGATGTCGCCGGGGCGCATGCCGATTTTGCTTTGTTCGTAGGTCATGCCATCGAACAGGCCGACCACGGTGCCGGAAGTTTCCAGCCGTGTTACCTCGCCGCTGGCACACAACACAAACGGGGGCAGGTGTCCGGCGTTGGAGTAAATCAGCGACTGCGACTGTGCGTCGTAGCTGGCCAAAAACATGGTGGCGTATTTTGCCGCCGGGGTGCTGCGGAAGAGTTGATAGTTCAACGTGGCCATCAGCTGCGACGGCGAAAGCTCGGCGCCGCCATTACCGTTTCCGGCCGAGTGCAACGGCAGCAGATGGTTGGGCGAGACACCCGCGCCGATGGCAACCGATTCCAGCGTGCGCTCCGGCTCCAGCGAATAAGCGCGGACAAAGGCGTGCACGGTGGCCATCAGCAGCGCCGCGGAAATTCCCTTGCCGCTGATATCGCCTACCGCGAGCATCAGCCGGTCCTCGCGCAAGGGGATGAAATCGTAATAGTCACCGCTGACGGTGCGTGCCGGCCGGCAAACACCGTGCACCTCCAGGGATTGCAGCCCACTCAAGTCGGCAGGGAACAGCAACTCCTGCACCTCATGCGCGATCGCCAGTTCGCTCTCCAGGCGCTGCTTTTCTTTTTGTTCGGCGATCAAGTTCGACAGCGATTGCGTCATGGAGTTGAACGACTGCTCCAGCGCCGCCATCTGGTCATGGGAGCGGACCTGGATGCGATGCCGCAGTTCGCCGCGGTTAATGTGCTCGGTGGCCTTGTACAGCTCGGAGACCGACTTGGTCATGCTGCGCGTCAGGCGCACGCCGATGAAAAGGGCGATCAACTCAATGACACCGAAGAAGATGGCGATGAAGATCAGCAGGTCGCGGAAGATACCGGCCTTGTCGCCCAACGCTCCAAACAGCGTGGCGTACAGCAGCGAGGGCCGGGTCTCGACCAGAACCAGGCCGTTGAGCGATTTGCCCGAGGGCCACTCGATGAGATCGAAGCGGGTGCCGAAAGGAATGTGCACGTCCAAGGCGTTGGTGGGCGGCGGTACTACGCCGGCCTGGACTGTTCCAGGCGCCTCTTTCTGCGAGGGCTTCAACTGGGTTTCGTAAACCGTGACCGGCTGGTTGGTGGAACTGGACTGGCTTGTCCCTGAGCTCTGCACGTAACGGACGCCGGAGCCTAAGTCGGGAGAAAGGGTGATCGATCCCAACTCCGATGTGGACTTGCGCAGCAAGTCGGGCGTGACCGGCAGATTCGAGATGACGGTCAGGTGGTGATTACCTTCGGTGAAGCGCTTGATCACGCGAAGTTGAAGGCGATCCTGGTCGAGGACGAAGCCGGCAAAGTCGCTTTTGAACGCCGGAGACGGCTTGATCGGCGCCTGGGCCGCGTCGCGTGCGGACTCGGCGAGCAAGTAGCCCTGGTCGCCGTCCCAGATGGTTACCGAACGATGGCGGAAGTTTTCGTTGGAGGCGCTGACGATTTCACGGGCCAGGTCGGGCGTCAACTTGCCGGCTCGTGCCAGGCTGCGGAACTGCCACGCCATCGAGCGGTTGGTCGCCTCCAGGTGATGCAGCTCCGATTGCAGATCGGACATGGCGACGTAGGTGGCGAACTGGCCGGCGAACAAAAAACCGGCAACCAGCGCCATCGCCACCAGCAGCACGATGGGAATGACGCCAATGAAAACATAGGTAACGATGAGCCGGTTGCGCAGCCGCCACATCAAGCGCAGGCGGATCCAGCGAAAGCCCATGATTACGCAAAAGACCAGGAAGACATACGCAATGAACGTGGCCCAGCCGCTGATCAGGGTTCCGGAAGGCGAGCGGGTGATGACGCGCAGCACCTGCAGCAACACCGCCAGGTAGCCGAACCACAGCGTCGTCCGGCCCAGCTTGGTTCTGGGATGGCGGATGCGGCGTACCAGGGCCCGCAAGTCGCTGGATGAGGGAAGGGCCATAAAGCAGTTGTCGGTGTTCAGCTATCAGCTGTCAGCTAACAAGTCTTAGCATTTGCTTCGCCGTCTCATTCTGTCATCCTGAGCGGAGGCGGCACGCATTTGCCGCCGGAGTCGAAGGACCTCTACCCCTCGCCAGCTGTCACACCCCGCTCGGGTTCTTCCGATTCTACAGCCTGCTGAGGAACGAGGTCCGCCGTTGTTGGACGGCCCGGGCTCGCGCAAGCGGCGGCTCTTGTTAGAATTCAGAGTTGGTCAGCCGCCTATAATCTTGACGCGGCTTGCCGAGTACGCTGGTCAACTTGGCGCTTGCATCTTCCGGCGGAGCGGAGAATCAAACGAATCCCTATGTCAGAGAACGTTCATAACGTCATCATCATCGGCTCCGGCTGTTCGGGGCTGACGGCGGCGATTTATGCCGCGCGCGCCAACCTCAAGCCGCTGGTTATCGACGGGCACGAACCCGGCGGCCAGCTGGCCATCACCACGCTGGTAGAAAACTTCCCCGGCTTTCCCGAAGGCATTCAGGGACCTGAGCTGATCGAGAACATGCGGCAGCAAGCGGCCCGCTTTGGCACCGAGTACCGCGCCGGGCATGTCTCCAAGATCGACCTCAGCCAGAAGAGTGTCGAGCTGGGCAAGAAGCCGATCGAGGTAACGCTGGGCCGCGAGACCTTGTTGACTCGGACGCTCATCATTGCCAGCGGTGCGTCGGCGCGCTGGCTGGGGCTTCCGAACGAGCAGGCGCTGATCGGACATGGCGTCTCGTCGTGCGCCACCTGCGATGGGTTCTTCTTCTCGGGCAAGGAGATTGCCGTGATCGGTGGCGGCGACTCGGCCATGGAGGAGGCGCTGTTCCTAACCCGGTTTGCGTCGAAGGTCACGCTGATCCACCGGCGCGAGGAGTTTCGCGCCTCGAAGATCATGCTGGATCGCGCGCGCGCTCACAAGCAAATCGAGTTTATGACCGACACCGTGGTCGACGACGTGTTGGACGTCAGCAAGAAGGAGGTCACCGGACTGCGCCTGCGCAACTTGAAGTCAGGCGAGTCGTGGGACCTGCCGGTCAGCGCCATGTTTCTGGGCATCGGCCACACGCCGAACGCGCAGTTCGTCGGCGACCAACTGGCGCGGGACGGCGAGGGCTACCTCATCCCCGATGGGTATGTGTGTTCCAAGGTGCCGGGAGTCTTTATTTGCGGCGACGTGGCTGACCGGCATTACCGGCAGGCCGTGACAGCTGCGGGAACCGGCTGCATGGCAGCGCTTGAGGTGGAAAAGTACCTGGAGGAGATCGGGCGCTGATCCGATTCCGGAGCGGATATAGACGTAGTTAGGCTACTAGCTCTTATTGGCGTGCAGTTTTTATATGTCAATATGGCGAAACACAACAATAAGCCGTAATCGAGTGATGCGACTGGGGTTATAAAGTCGGAGAAGAGCCGACAAATGCACCTCTCGGTGTGCTATGCTGGTTATAGAGTCAGGTAAGCGGGAAGCCGCCTATCTGGCTCTTTTTGTTTTCGGACCGGTTCGAGGTCGCGACTAGACGAGATTGGGTTCGCAATTCGAACCGAGATTCTCGCGGCGTAGCAGGTTGAGCTCATTTTGACGCGGAAGGACAATGGCGATGACTGATGGCGGGCAGGATCGGGCGGCGGATGATTTTGCCCGGGCCGAAGGAGCCGCGCAATTCGTTCTGGGGAAAACCTCAGTGCGCCCTCAGATAGGCGTCGTGCTCGGGTCTGGGTTGGGAGACTTCGCCGACGAGCTGGTCGACGCGACCGCGATTGCGTATCAGGACATTCCGTTCTTTCCGCGAAGCACGGCGATTGGGCACGCGGGGCGTCTGATTGTCGGCAACTTCGACGGTCTTCCGCTGGCCGTCATGCAAGGGCGGGTGCATCTGTACGAAGGCTACTCGGCGGCCGAAGTCGCGTTTCCTATCTGCGTGCTGGCGCGAATGGGAGTGCGCGCCGTAGTCCTGACCAATGCTGCCGGCGGCATCAACCCTGCGTACGGCAAAGGCGCGCTGGTGGTCATGAGCGATCACATCAATTTGCTTGGGCAGAATCCGCTTACCGGTGGGAACGACGATCGGCTGGGGCTGCGGCATCCGGACATGACTGACGCTTACAACGCCGAGTTCCGGCAATTTGCCCGCGAGGAGTCGGGCGGCGTTGGCGATGTTTTTGAAGGCGTGTACGCCGCCGTCGCCGGTCCGAGTTTCGAGACGCCCGCGGAGATTCGCTATCTGCGAATGATCGGCGCTGATCTGGTGGGGATGTCGACCGTGCCGGAGACGATTGCGGCGCGGCACATGGGAGTGGAAGTGCTGGCGATTTCGTGCGTCACCAACATGGCTGCTGGCATGACCGGCGAAAAGATCACGGCGGAGGAAGTGATGGAAACCGGCGAGCGGGTGCGCGGCCGGTTTGTGGCGCTGCTGCGGGCGGTGCTGCCGAGGATTAATCGATGGGCGGGCAGACGCGATCTTGGCGGGTAGGGTTTCCGTCGCCGTTAGTTCGCGGCGTGAGGCTGCCGTCCCTCCGGGACTCGGCCGTGTGGGTCGGCGTTTACGGCGCGGCTGAAGCCGCGCCCCTTCAAAGCTGCGCGCCTTTCAAAGCTGCGACTGGGCAGCCAGCAAACTACAACCACCGCCGCAAACAACCAACAGCCGACTGTCATCCCGAGCGCAGTCGAGGGGTCTGCGGTTCGCTGGCGGGGTGAGGCTGCCGTCCCTACGAGACTCGGCCCGGTTTGTGGGCGTTTACGGCGCAGCTAAAGCTGCGCCCTTTCAAATCCGCGTCTCCTCGGCGAGACGCACAGTGAGCGGAGAATCGCGCGCTGCCAACCGACAACCGACAACTGACAACCGACAACTGCCTTCCATTAAGTTCGCGCCTGGTTCTGCCGAAGGTATTGAGGGGAGTAACTTCCGCAAACTGAGGTGTTCTCAGGGCGGGAGGTTGGCAGTAGAATGGCCAGAGCAGGTGAGAGTTGCCCTTAGCCGGGTGTCGCGAAAGCAACGTCGGTCAGTTCACGGACTGCCGGTGGTGTATCGCGACTTGAACCAGGCAGGTAACGGCGGCAAGCTCCGCGGAGACAATCGTCTTCTGCCCAAGCGCCATAACGACAGAAAGATAGCTCGCCAGGAGACGGTTAGTTCGGAGCGGTCAGGCCGCGATATCTATGTCATCCCCAGAATTCCTTTCGCAGGTCCGGCCCGCTGATGTATTGCGCGAAGCCATCCTGCGGCACGTTCGCTACACGCTGGTTCGGCCCACCTCCGAGCTGAAGCCTGCCGACTACCTGAAGCCGGTCTCGCTGGCCATTCGCGATCGCATCGTCGACCGCATGCTGGAAACCGAAGCGCGCTACCGCCATAAAGATTCCAAAAAACTCTATTACCTCTCGATGGAATTCCTGATGGGACGGTCGCTAGGCGATAACCTGTCAAACCTGCGCGTCGAGGACATGTGCCGCGAGGTGCTGGCGGGATTCGGCGTCAGCCTGGATGAGGTGCTGGACAGCGAAGCCGATGCTGGCCTGGGTAACGGCGGCCTGGGCCGACTGGCCGCTTGCTTTCTGGAATCGATGGCGACGCTGGGCATGCCCGGGTTTGGCTACGGTATCGATTACGAATACGGATTGTTTCGCCAGGAAATCTTCAATGGCTTTCAGCGCGAGAAGCCGGACCGCTGGAAAGCCGATGGCACGCCATTCCAGATCGAGCATCCCGAAGAGGCGGTCAACATTCCGCTGTATGGGAAGGTCGAGGGGCCGCGCGACGATGAAGATGGGCTGAATCAGGTTTGGGTCGGCCCCAAGATTGTGGTCGGCATTCCCACCGACATGCCGATCGTCGGATATCTGGGACAGACGGTGAACTGGCTGCGGCTGTTTACCGCGCGCGCGTCGGAAGACTTCGACATCGAGATCTTCAATCGCGGCGATTACATTCGCGCTGTCGAGCAGAAGATTCAGTCGGAAAACATTTCGCGGGTGCTGTATCCGTCGGACTCGGTGATGAGCGGCAAGGAGCTGCGACTGGTGCAGGAATATTTTCTGGTGGCCTGCGCCATCGGCGACCTGATGCGCCGCTTCCGCCAGCAGCATAAGAAGATCGAGATGCTGCCGTCGAAGGTCGCCATCCAGATGAACGACACGCATCCCAGCCTGGCCGTTGCGGAGCTGATGCGGATTCTGCTGGATGAAGACCATCTGCCCTGGGAGCAGGCGTGGGAGATCACCAAGCAGACGCTGGCGTACACCAATCACACGCTGCTGCCCGAGGCTCTGGAAAAGTGGTCGGTACCGCTGCTGGAAAAAGTGCTGCCCCGGCACATGCTGATCATCTTCAACATCAATCACAAATTTTTGCGCGAGATGCAGCAGTACTCGTTTCTGGACGACGAGAAGCTACGCCGGATATCGATCATCGAGGAAGGCTACGAGAAGCATGTGCGGATGGCGCACCTGTGCATGGTGGGCAGCCATTCGGTGAATGGCGTCTCTGAGTTGCACAGCAACCTGATCGTCACCTCGCTGGTTCCGGAGCTGGCGCAAATCTGGCCGGAGAAGTTCAACAACAAAACCAACGGTGTGGCCCCGCGGCGCTGGCTGATGAAAGCCAATGAAGGGCTGACTGATCTCATCAGCCGCAGCCTCGACGAAAACAGGTGGATCACCGATCTGCGCAAATTGCGCGACCTGGAACCGTTTGCCGAAGACGAAGAGTTTTGCCAGTCGTTCAAGGAAGTGAAGCGGCAGAACAAGCTGAAGCTGGCTGGTGTGATCCAGGACCTCTCTGGCGTTATCGTCGATCCTGACTCGATGTTCGACGTGCAGATCAAGCGCATTCACGAGTACAAGCGGCAACTGCTGAACGTGATGGGCATCATCCACGATTACCTCGGCATCGTGGAGCGCGGCGAGATGCCGTTGCAGCCGCGGACCTACATCTTCGCCGGCAAAGCTGCGCCTGGCTACTGGGCGGCCAAGCAGATTATCAAGCTCATTCACAGCGTCGCCGACGTGGTGAACAACGATGACAAGGTCAACGACCTGATCCGAGTGGCGTTTCTGCCCGACTATCGGGTATCGCTGGCGCAGCTGATTATTCCGGCCGCGGACTTGAGCGAGCAGATTTCTATGGCGGGCATGGAGGCGTCGGGAACCGGCAACATGAAGCTGTCGATGAATGGCGCACTCACTATCGGAACTTATGATGGCGCGAATATCGAGATTGCGGAAGAAGTGGGCGAGGACAACATCTACATCTTTGGCCTGCGCGCCGAAGAGATTCGCGAGATGCAGCAGAAGGGTTCGTACAATCCGCAGGAGTTGTACGACAAGGATGCGTCGGTGCGCGAAGTGATCGATGCGTTGGCCTCAGATCGCTTCTGTCCCAACGAACACGGCTTGTTCCGCTGGATCTTCGACGAACTCGTGCATCGCGGCGACCGTTACTATCACATTGCCGATTTCCCGGCGTATGTCGAGATGCAGCAGATTATCGACGGAGAATATCGGAACGAAGATGTGTGGTGGCGCAAGGCGGTGCTGAACGTAGCGCGCATCGGCAAATTCTCCAGCGACCGCACGGTGCTGGAGTACGCTCGCGACATTTGGCACATCGGCCAGTTCGAGAAGTCGAGCCGGCCGGTGAAAGCGGCCGCCCGAACGGTTGGGCCGACGCCAAAGCCAGCCGTCGCGACGGCTGCCGCAGCCACCGAAGCTGCTCCCGAGCCGGAAGTCAAGCAAGTCGCGGACTGATCCTGCCTCTCGGAGGAAAATCTTCACCACAGAGGCACAGAGGCACGGAGAAAACCGATAAATTTTGTAAGACACTGTGCGGTTCGGAGAGTGCTGCAATTGTCCTTCGAAATTCTTTCCACGTGCAGCTTCCGTCCAATGTTCAAGTTGCGTTTCAAAGATAAAATTTGTGTCTCGGTGCCTCCGAGTCTCTGTGGTGAGTCGGTGTTTCTGTAGTGAGATGAGCAATTCTTTGGCTGAGCAACGCGCGCGCATGGTGGACGAGCAGCTACGCGCCCGAGGCATTCGTGATGAGCGCGTGCTGGCTGCGATGGCCAAAGTGCCGCGTGAGGAATTTATCGCCCAAGGCGACGCCGGCGACGCTTACGGCGATCATCCCGTACCGATCGGCGCGGGACAAACCATCTCGCAACCTTACATTGTCGCGGCCATGATTGAAGCGCTGGAAGTCGGCCTGGAATGTCGCGTACTCGAAGTGGGAACCGGCACGGGATATCAGGCGGCGATTCTCGGCGAGTTGGCGGCAGAGGTTTGGACCATCGAGCGACAGCCCGAACTGGCGGCAACAGCACGCGAGATTCTAGGCAGGCTGAGCTACGACAATGTGCATGTGGCCGAGGGCGATGGCAGTCGCGGACTCGCTGAGCATGCCCCCTATGACCGCATTCTGGTGGCGGCCGCAGCGCCGCGTGTTCCCGACAGCCTGGTCGCGCAACTCGTCGACGGAGGCAGGCTGGTGATTCCTGTGGGCACGCGTCAGGAGCAGCAGGTACAAGTCGTGCGAAAGATTGGCGGCGAGGTTTCCGTCAGCACGCGCGATCTATGCCGGTTTGTTCCGCTGGTCGGCCAAGAAGGTTGGGACATGTAGGGTGCCGCACCGGGCAAGACCGAAGCTAGGGACCGATGCTCATCGGGGCCGAAGCCGACTCGGATCGATGAATGAAAGTCTTAAACGCTGGCCTGAGGAGGCTGCGTGAGAACCTCTGCCGTCCCTACGGGACTCATATAAATTTCCCACTTACCCAGCACTCCGCCACCCCACCCCAATTCGCGCAAAAGCAGCGCGACTTGGGGACCCCGGTTCGGCTGCGTGCTGGGCTAGATTATTTCGCGCCTACGGCGCTTGGTTCTTGATCGTGGCACTCGACCGCCAATGCGAAACTCCAGTTCTCACGCACTGTAGGCCAGCTCTACCTGAGCACAATAGAAGCAGCAGTTTTAGGCGTGCCCTCTCTCTGAGCAGAATAGAAGCGGCAGTCTTAGGCGTGGCCTCACTTTTGTTCGCGCCGGGCTCTGCTCAATGAATCAGAAAACCGCTGGCCGCGCAGATCAATCCTATGGCAGCCAGAACGAAGCCGAAGTACCAGTAGGCGCGTTTGTCAGTGAGCAGCGTGATGGAAGTGACGACCAGCGCGATCTCGAGGAAGACTTCGCCGAGATCAAAGCGGTCGGCGCGGCGGCTGGCCCGTTGCACCTCAGACTCAAGGTTGCGCGCCTCGCCCTGAATGTCTTTCTGCTGATCGCGATACTTTTCGATTTCATCGTGGAAACGCTTGCGAACTTCCTCGGCGCGTTCGGCCTTGGTGTTTTCCAGCGCGGTGAGCACATCGTCCAGCGCCTCAAGATTGTTACGGCGCATATTCTTGGCCTGGTAATAACTCCATTCGTCGGTGGCGCGGGTCTGGAGCAGAATTTCTTCGGTGTGAGCGCGATGTCCCATTAGCGAGACAGTGGCCACAAACACCGCAAGAATGGCCATGGTGAGGCTCACCGGCGCCAGTTCCTTACTCTCTTTCGCGCGCTCGGCCGCTTCTTTCAGCTCGTCTGCTTCGCTCATGCGTCTCCTGAATCGTTTGTGAAGTGGGAAAGAGAATAGTACGAATTCGCTGGGTCGCGCACAAGTGGGGATGTGTAGAAGATCCGCGCAGAGCGTGCGCTACTCGACCAGGTCTTCGAGGTAGTCGCGGGCCGGCGACGCGTCAGAGGTCACGCAGGTTTGTCGGAAGCTTTGGTCTCTGCTGCCGGCGCGGCGATCTCGGCTAGCTCCCAATATTTCTTCAGCAGCGTGTCCGGCACAGGAACGGAACGGCCGGTGATCATGTTCTTCAGCTGCAGTGCGTTCACGGCAGCCTTGCCTTCGAAATGATTGTTCGCGATGACGAAGGTCTTCTGCGCCTTTTCCGCGATGGCGTCGACACGAGTCTTCCATCCACGGAGCTCGGGGTCAGTGTAGAGGTAGTTGTAGCGATCGTTGCGTGAGTCGCTGTCGAACCACTGATCGTAGTTGCGGCCGTGCAGTCGCACGTAGGCCAGAGGCGCGGTGACGTGCTCGCTGGGACCGATGGACTTGCCGAGCCTGGGCTGATCGATATTGCAGAAAGCGACGCCCTTCTCGACGAAATAACGCAGCGTGCCCTCGTTGGTCCAGCTGTTGTGCCGCACCTCGATAACCAGCGGGAACTGCTTGAACTTTTCAATCACGCTGTCGAGGTGGTCGCGATTGGCGTTGGTGTTCTTGAACGAGACGGGAAACTGCGCCAGCACCGCTCCCAGCATGTTCTCGATGGCCAGCGATTCGAAACCTTCCTTGGCCAGCCGCTCATCTTCATCGGTGGCGTGGATGGTTTCAGCCGACGTGCTCTCCAGCACCGCCATGGGCGAGTGGGTGAACGCGCGATTCAACTTGGCCGTGAACTGGAATGCGGGATTGACGGCGCGGGCCATCCGCGACCACAACTTGCCCCACTCCGGCTTAACGTGTCCGTAGAACGAGGTGTTGATCTCCAGCACGTCGAGGTAACGGGCGAGGTATTCCACCGGATGCAGCGACTTTTTGAGCTGCGCGGGATACACCACGCCTTCCCAGTCTTTGTACGACCACCCGGCGGTCCCGATGTAAATATTCGGCGTTATGGGCATCCTCGAACCGAGGTTAGCACACAGCCGAGAGGCGCGCCGGAAGCGGGGAATCGGCGGCGGCGAGGCCAAACATTTTCATGTGACGCCGGTCACAAGCGCCGGTGATGTCTGCTATCGTGCTTGGCCGCGTGCCAGCGTATTTCTAATTATGTAAGAGCAACTCAATTCTGTCGGGAAGCAGAAATGATTGATCTCAAGAAAAAATGCTGGCGGGAAAAAATTACTGCCGAAATTACTCTGGCGCATGTAACCCAGTTCGCCAGGGAAGTAGGCAGTAACATGAGCGCCGCGGAACTGGCGGCGTTCCTGAACGAAAACGGCCGGGCACAGAGTGTCTGGACACACATGATGCAGGCGGGCGAAGAGTATCTCAAGTCGAATCTGCAGGGAACACGAGCTGGGCTTCATAACGTGAAGCGGAACGAGACCCGGGCAAGTTTGCTTCACTAGTCGTTGTCAAGGCAATCCGGGAAAGTAAAAGCGAACCTCCTTTATCCATCAGTAAGACACCATTACTATCCAATACACTCCTCCGGGATATGAAACGCTGGGAGCAAAGCAGGCTCCCAGCGAATATCCCAAGGGCAGGGGGTGCGACAGGATCGTGTCCACCCCCTTCGGCAACTTTGCCGGATCTCCGGCGGTCCACACGAACACTTCGTGGACGCCCGGCAGCTTCGCCGCGCGCTGATCTTCCAGCGCATCATTCAAAGCCATATCGCAGGCCAGGTGGCGTAACTCGGGTTGCGGCTTGAACGCAGGCGTGGGCAAACCTTGCGACGTCGCATACTTTGCGATGGCGTGCTGCAACGCGGCTTCGGCTTCGGGCTCGGAGTATTCCGGCAGGCGGTGCGCGAAATCTTCCGTGACGTACAGATTGGGCCCGCTGCGAATGACGCCGACACCAACCACGTTGTATTTGGGATCGAGGATGTTAGCGCGATGCGGCGGCGAATCCATCAGCTCCTGGTGGGCGGAACCGATGTCCTGACTCATGGCCACGTTCTCGCCCTGGCTGTCCGACGGCAGCTCTGCATTGCTGAAGCGGGTTTGCATGGGCGGCTCGGCTGGAAACTGATGCGAGAGCGTCGCGTGTTGCACCATCAGCTGAGTGTGCTTGCGCGCAGCTTGCGTCAGGCGATTATCGATGGTCAGGGGTGAAAGGCCTTGTTCGGCGCGCGATTGGTTGAGCAGTTTGACCAGCTGTGCTTCGGCTGCGTCGTCGACGTACGACTGTTGCGCGGCGGCGGGGAGTGCTAGCAACAAGAGAACAAGCAGCATGGGGCCGATGTACAGGCAAAATCGAGGATGGAAATGCTGGAGCCGCATAGTTAGTGCAAACCCGTTTTGGCGGAGTTCGTTTCTGCGTCGCGAGCGAGTCTAGATCGAGAATCAGCCTGGGTAGTGAAAGAGAGGTTCCTCAGGTGGCTGTATAGGCTGTTGAAAATTCCGTTTCCTGTCCTCTTCGGGTAGAGCTGGCCTTCAGGCCAGCGTCTCAGCCTTTAGTTTATAGACCCGAGCCGGCTTCAGCCGGCGGCATATGGCTGCTATTCGGATTCGCGGGCTGTATCGGTCGTGCCGAATCATACAAAACAAAGCTGGCTTATGGCACAGCACTTGATGGGAGATCAGCACAGCGTTGAGATGAGGCTGCGACTTCGCAGGGGCTGAAGCCCGCAGATTTGCTGCCTCTGTACGGCACGACCAAGGTCGTGCCCCGATACAAATCGATGCGAGCTTTGTATCAAGACATGGGTTAGAGCCAAATTGATTTTGCAGTTTGCGGACGGCCTAAAGGCCGTCCCCTTCAAAGCACTGAACCAGAGTTTTCCCTAAACAATACGGTTCCTGTCGATGTGTCTCAGCGGCCGCTGGAGCCGAAACCTTTTGCGCCGCGGGCTGCTTCGCTGAGCTCGTCTTCGACGATTTCGCCGGCCAACGTGGGATGCTCCAGAAGCTGCGCGATTTTGTCACCCTTATGAATCGTATATGGCTCGTCGCCGAAATTCTCCATCAGGACGATGACCTCGCCGCGATAGCCCGCGTCGATTACGCCGGCGTTGCACATCAGGCGCTTCTTCGCCAGGCCCGAGCGCGTCTTGACGACGCCGCCGGCAATCGGCACGAACTCGATCGCGATGCCGGTGTGGATGCCGGCCGCTCCGCGCGCCGGAATCGTCAGTTCTTCGGCGGAGTAGAGGTCATAGCCGATGTCCTCGCCGGGGTGAGCGACAGTTGGCAGCACGGCGTCAGGGGAGAGCTTCTTTACTTTGAGCATGAGTGTTTATTGTGCCAGATTGAGGCGAGTGAGTTCCTTCTACGTCAAGTCGCGGATTCGGCGAGGGGTTCGTCGTGAGGATAGGGGTCCTTCGCCTGCGTTCGCCTGCGGCTCTCTCCGCTCAGGATGACAAAATTGGTTGTCGGTGATCAGTTATCGTTTGTCAGTGTCGGTGATCGGTTATCGGTCGTTAGTGTCAGTTATCGGTTGTCAGTTGCGGATTTGAAAGGGCGAGGCTTTAGGTGCGCCGTCAGCGCCGACTGGACAGCGCCGAGTCCCGCGGGGACGGCAGTGTTTGCGACGGCCATCTTTACCGACGCGCTACACTGAAGCACCGTGAACGCACCTATCGCGTCGCCACAATTTCTTGACGAGGCCGCCGTTCGCGCGCTGCTGCGGATGGAAGACCTCATTCTCGCCATGGAACGCGCGCTCATCGATTTCTCCGCCGGGCGGGTGCAGCAACCGGTGCGCTCCATCCTGGAGATCACGCAGCATCGCGGGTTCATGGGCGTGATGCCGGCGGTCTATGGCGACGTGATGGGCGCGAAGCTAGTGAGCTTTTATCCTGAGAACGGGGCGCGCGGGCTGCCCACGCACCTGGCGATGATCGTGCTCTCGCGGGCCGAAACCGGCGAGCCGCTGGCGGTGATGGATGGCCGGCTCATTACCGAGATGCGTACCGCGGCGGTCAGCGCGGTCGCGACCAAGCTGCTGGCGGCGCCGAACGCGCGAAGCCTCGCGATCCTGGGCAGCGGCGTGCAAGCTCGAGCGCATTTTCAGGCTCTATCGCTGGTGAGGAAGTTCGACGAGGTTCGGGTCTGGAGCCGCGATGCCGGGAACGCGGAGAAGCTTGCGAAAGAGATTGGCGCGAAGTCGATGACGGCTGAGGCAGCGGTGCGCGATGCAGATGTTGTCGTGACCGTTACGGCCGCGACCGAACCGGTGCTGCGTGGAGCCTGGCTGAAACCGGGAGCGCTGGTGTGCGCCGTGGGAGCGGTCGGCGCCACGCGACGTGAGGTAGACAGTGACGTGATGTGCGGTGCGGTGATGGTGGATTCGCGCGACGCGGCCATGAAGGAGTCAGGCGACGTGTTGCTGGCAGGCGTAGAAATTTATGCTGAACTGGGCGAGTTGCTGGCCGGAACCAAGCCTCTGCCGAAGGCGGAGGTGGTCGCGTTCAAGTCGCTGGGGCTGGCGGTGGAAGATATCGCGGCGGCGAAGCTGGTGTTGGAGAAGCAGGGGTCCGCGACCCGGAAATAACCAAGGAAACCCTGATCGTTGGAACCAGAAACCCCACCCGAGCAAAACCGGCTCGGATGGGGCACCCGGCACCCGGCACCCGGCGGATCCTTCGTCGGCCTTAGAGGCTCCTCGCGATGACAACCAGTCTGGCGCCGCCCCGGTCGCCGGTCAGTCGCCGCCCAGGAAGTAGGCCCCGTACTTTCTTCCGGCGCGATAGCTCAGGCGGGCGTGGCAGCGGTAAGCGGCTTCGCCTTTCTGGCGAAACTCGATGGTGATGACGTCGCCTACGTTCAGCACCGCGGCACTATCGAAGGAGACGCCGCCTTCGCTGAGGTCGGTGCAGATGGCGTCATTGACTTGTTCCATCAGCAAACCATAGCTCAGAATGCGTAAGGGGATGCGTAGCGCGATGCGATCGCGGCGCCGTCGATCGAAACTTGGAGGCAGTTCGGGTAAGCCATCGCCCGGTTCCAACTGCGCATTCTTCATCGAAGGGTCCTCATGTGGCTCCAGACAAGCGTGACAAGGATTCAATCGGCGGGCTACCAGAAAACTTCAATCGCTGCCGGAAAGTTGACGCGATTCGGCGTAATCGGGATGGGTTCCCAAATCGGCACCGTGGAGGTTATGCCGACTCGATAATATGAATAGAAGGCCGAGACGCCGGCCTGAAAGCCCAGGTCTACCCGAGCTGCCGGCCCGGAGTTGTGCAACTGTGTATTCAGTCGTGCCAGCGAGCGACGATAACTTGCCGCAGGGGCTGAAGCTCGAATCTATATGGCGATCATTTGGCCCGACTGAAGTCGTGCCCTGATACAAAGCCTGCCAAACAGACTTTTAGCAGCCCGAGGGCCACCTCTACCCAAACAGGGAAGAGCATGGATCTTTCCCTCCGCGGCTAAAAGCCGCAATGGTCTTGCGACGCTTACGGCACGGCTGAACAGGCTGCTGAAAAATTCGCCAAAGCAGATTCCTCGTGAGCTGAAGCCCACCCGGAATGTAAAAATAAAGGGCTTGTACGGCGCACCTGAAGGTTCGCCCCTTCAAAGACGGATCAAACCCAAGTTTCCGCAGGCTGTGGAGCCGAGCCCTTTCAAGTCTTGGCAGCAACGGGGCCTTTCCAGTCAGGCACCACGTGTCGTCTCAGGGCTTGGAAAGCAACGAGCCCGTTCAATGCTTGGGAAGCAAGAGGCTGAATCAAGTCGAAGAAAATCGGGCAGAATCGCGGAAGGAAAAAAGACAACATCGAGGCAGGAAAAATCGGGTGACCGACCGAGCACCGGCCACCCGAAGTTGCTTACGGCAGGTAATAACGGAAGGAGGTGAAGACCATGTTGTCGATGGCCGAAGGATTGGCTCCCGCAGGCACCGGCAGCTTGGTTCCAATGCCGCTCCAAGCCTCGCGAGTGAGGTAGGAGTACTGCATGCCCATCTGCAAGCGGCCCTTAGGACCGTTGTAGGGCTTGTACCAGAAGCCGAACGAGCCTTCCACAATGCTCTTGGTATCGGCATTGCAGTTGGAGAGTCCGCCAGGATTGAAGCCGGCGCTGAGGGATGTACCGGGCAGGGTCTCGATGCCGCAACCGGTGTTGTTGAACTCGAGCGCGCCGTAGCCCACGGGAGCGCCCTTGGAATTTACGAACGCCGTGCGGCCGTCATACTCGATACCGCCGTTGCCGTACCAATCCCATTTGGGAGAGTGATATTCCAAGGTCAACAAGCCCTGGTAATTGTTGATGGGAGCAATGTGGCCGTTCGCGGTTACAGCGGCGTCTGCCAGACCAGCGGTGCCATAACGGCCGATACCACGGCCTCCGAGTCCATGCAGACCGATGTCAACGTGCTTCTGCCACACTGACCAGCGAGCATTGGCGCCGCCGCCTCCTGCCCAGGTGGAACTGTTATAGGCGCCCGCGGCCGTCGGAGTCGAGAGGGTCTCGCCGGGGAAGACGCGGTCGCGGAAATCGGTCAGCACGCCGAACACTTCATAGTGTCCGAAGCCAGGCTGGAAGGCCAATTTGCCGACGAAGTCTGGGGAAGGATTGTAAGAGTAGTTGGCAACGCTGCTGCAATTGGTAACTGGCGCTCCGCTTGAGTTCAAGGTGGTGGAGCAACCGCTGACGGCTGCGTTATACAGACCGCCCGCGAGTCCCTGAGAGCCGATTACGTAGTTGTTAGCATTGCCGTGAGTGCTAATGGTTTCCTGCGAATTCTCGACTGAGAAGCCGAGCCAGATTTTGTTGCTGATGTTCTTGGTGACGCGGAAGCCATATTGCCGCGCCCAGCTGAAGCCGACCGTGTACTGCGGATCGATGGTCATCGGAAGCGCTTCGGTGCGGTTGTCCTCACCCATCTTGGTTTCCGTGATCAAGCTCCACATCTGACCGCCGGTGAAGCTCCAGCCGTTGTTCAGAGCGGCCTGGCCCCATGCCTGCCGTTGCCGCAAGGTGTAGGAGTTGCTCTCGTTGTTGTTGGAGGTGACACCGGCGGACAGGAAGTCAGCTTCGATGTAGCCGGTCATCTTCATGCTGTCCGTCTTGCCCTGGGCGAGCAGCGAAATGCGGGACTGACGGCCGGATCCGTAGAACTCAGACATGTGCGCCTGGCTCGAACCGGGATACGGGATAGAGTTCAGAGCAGTGTTGATATCGGCGCCTTCTGCGCGCTGCCGCCACACGGTTTCAGCCGCCAGGAAGCCGCCCGGAGTGATGGTGATTCCCTTGTAGTGAATGGCCAGCGGGCTCTCCAGGCCGGAGACGCGTTTCTGGGTTTCCTGTAGTTCGTTTACGGTGTTGCCCGACACGGTCTTCAAGTCGGTAACATCGTGCTGTAGGGACGAGATCTGGTCCGCGCTCGAAGTGCTCTGCGAGGTAGCGGCGGCATTCGCAGCCTGTTGCGCCTGTTGGGCTGCGGTCTGTGCCTGAGTCACCTGCTGTTGGAGTTGCTGAATCGCCTGGTCGCGGGTGGACACCTGCTGCTGCAGCTGCTGAATCTGCTGCTGTTGCGCCGAGATGGCGTCCTTCATGTCCTCCAGCTGTTTCGAAACCGGGGACGAACTACTGTGGCGCGTAGTTTTCGGTTTCGATGTTTGGGAATCGGTTTGTGCGAAAACGCTCGTCGACATCAACACTACGAGCGCAGTAGCCAGTCTTCGTTTCATTTTCTCTCCTGAAGAGCACAATTCGGGCGGAATGAACTTACAACAAAATGGCAGCGCCCTGACACTCGATACGACAAAGGGAATCTTTGAGAACAATCAGCGAAATGCTAAGTTGCTGAAGTTACAAATTCGTGAACGGAAGGTGAAAGTTGCGCGAATTGGCCCGGCGTTTCCAACGCGGAACATACACAAGCGGCGAGACATAGAGCGAAGGCTCGCCGCGGCGGGAGCAGTCGCGGTACGGAAGGTTGTAGCCGACAGTTTCATCTTCTTGTAACATCCCTCAGTTATGCTGCGTTCGGTCCGCTGGTGTGGCCATGCGTCTGTATATGCCGGCGGGCGGCACTGGATTGTTGCAGTGGTGTGAAGTGGGCTGTCGAACCCAATGACACGGACGGAGGAGTCATGCGAAGTGTTGTGAGCAACAAGCGTTCCTGGATTTCCCTAACCGCTCTCTTAATTGCATTTGGTGTTTTCGTTCCTGCCACAACGTCTTTGGCGCAGGACAGCAGCCCCAGCTCCCCGCAGGCCCAGGAAATCACCCAGAGCGTGAAGGAAGTTTATTTCCCCTTCAACATCTACAGCCGGGTGATTGATCCGACCGTATTGCAATCGGACGCCGAGTGGCTGAAGCAACATCCCGATGCGCACCTGTGGATCCAGGGTTATGCCGATGTACGCGGCGATATTTTTTACAACCTGGTGCTTTCGTACCGGCGGGCGCAGTTCGTGAAGTCGACACTGGTGAAAAATGGCGTCAGCGAGTCGCAGATCGGATTCGCTACCGGCTGGGGAAAACTTTATCCCGTGTGCCAGGACACCGACGATAGCTGCTATCAGAAGCAACGTCGCGCCGACATTGTGCCGCCGGACATGATGTAGGCGGCGGACGCTCGCCAGGCTCGACTGGCGAGTTCTCACTACGGTTTGCCTGCCTGAGTTCGGTGAGGATGCGCTGAAGGCCTTTCTCGCCGAGCCAAGCAATGTCTATGTTTCGGCGATTAACGCACCATTGACTAAGCCCCGGCGGCGGCGTTCGAAGTCCGCTGCATCGCGGTGCTTCAAACGCTGAGCGTCGCCGGGCAAGAAGCTGTTTGCAGTGCGATGCGAATGTAGACGGCTGAACGTCGCTGCGTTACTAGTTGCAAAGGTCGCTCAACATTTCGCTGACGGAATTGGCGGAACAGCGTTCTGGGTTGTTATAATTCTTTTGCCGCAGCACCCCATCACAAGCGATTCTCGCTCCGTGGCCAGGTAGCTCAGCTGGTAGAGCGCAGCCCTGAAAAGGCTGGCGTCGGCGGTTCGATTCCGTCCCTGGCCACCATTAATTCAATCACTTAGTAGTGAATTGCTCGATTCCTGCTCAGCCATCGTCTTCTTCGGATGGAGACTAACTTATTGGGGATCAATGACAAAGCAGCCAACCTAAAGAGCATGTAAAAAGAAGGCTGGCGTCGCTGGCCCGACTTCGTGACCGGAAGAATTCATAAGAACTTAGTACCAGCCTGCGAATGCAGTTTCAGGCTGGTGAACTATGCGCGAACCTCGGAGCCTCGTTCACTCTTCTCATAAGGCTGTTGATGGATCGCTTCCGTTCGGAATCGTCCCCATGCTCGCTGGTGTTTCGAAATTGGTTCTTGACAATCGTTAGATGATTAGCTAAATATAGACTCGTGAACAGCGTGTTCAAAGCTCTTTCCGATCCGACCCGCCGCCACGTGCTGCAACTGCTGCGCAAACGGCCGATGTCGGCTGGTGAGTTGTCCGACCATTTTGCCGTCTCCAAGCCGACCATGTCTGCCCACTTTTCCGTGCTCCAGAATGCCGGGCTGATCGAAGCCGAAAGGAACGGTAGGACAATTGTCTATCGGCTCAAGATGTTCGTCCTCGAGGAAGCGCTGCTCGGCTTCGCGCAAACGTTGGGCTGGGACATAAAGGCACAGGGCGGTGCGCGCCGGGCGGCGTTAAAGAGTGGGACAAAATTGCGTTCACTGAAGCAGGAGGGCTAACCATGGCAGCCAAACCGATCTGGAACTATATTCCGCCGACGTTGATCGCAATCAACACTCTGCTCGTCGCCGAGAACTGGTATCTGCGGCCGCAGAACGCGAGGGGTTGGTTCGTGGTCCTGCTCGTTCTCATCGGGATGACGCTGGCTCTTGTCCTCGTTTCTCGCGAGCCTAAGGAAGAAGCAGCGCGCCGCTATGCCGGGAGTTCCGTCCGAAGAGGGATCGTGGCAGCCGGTTTGATTCTCGCGATTTCGCTTGGCGCGAAACTTGCCGTGACGCTCGGCGCGGTCCACCCCGGCGATATCGCGCTACGCGCGACGATGGCGATCGGGGGCGCCTTCCTGGCCGTGACCGGGAACGCCATACCGAAAACCCTCACGCCGTTGGCGGCGCTGCATTGCGACCCCGTAAAGGTTCAGGCCGTTCAACGTCTCGCCGGCTGGATCTGGGCGCTGGCGGGTCTCGCGGTTGCGATTGCATGGCTCACGCTGCCGATCAATCTGGCAGAGGCGATGTTCTTCCTCTTGCTGCCGAGCGCCATCCTCTTCACGGTCGGGCAAGCGGTCTGGCTGCGACGGGCGAAGCCGAGCGCACTCTGAAGCGCCGCGGAGATTAAAGAGCAACCATGTTCGCTCGATTGATGGGCCTCAACGTCATCTCGCCCGGCAAGCTGCAGCAATTGATGCAGAAGCAGCCCGTGAGCGTCCTTGATGTGAACTCGCGGCAGAGCTGGCTCACGGCGCGTGTGCCGGGTGCGTGGCCTCTCGACCCGATGGGCTACGACGAGAGCGATCTCCCAGCAGACAGAGATTCCACGCTGGGGTTCTATTGCTCGAATTTCATGTGCAGAAAGGCGCCGAATGCAGCCCGCCGCGCGAAGGACATGGGATACCGGAACGTCTACGTAATGTCCGCCGGAATCAGCGGCTGGGTCGGCGACTGCCTGCCTACGGAATCCGGCGAGAAGGGCGAAGTCCTCTTGGCGCCGCCGGCAAATCGACGGGTCGATTGACCGCTTCTCGCGCCTACACGCGCCTACAATAGCGAATCGAGGTGCGCGAGTGAAGAGTTTTGCTTGGTTCCTATTTGCTGCCGGGATAGCAGGTTTTATGTCGGTCCGGGTACAGGCTCAGCAATCCCACGGTCAAGCCGTCGATCAGGCGACACAGGACGCGATAGCTCAAGCCGCAGAGGAATGCCCACAAGATAAAGTTGACCTGGTACATGCATGGGCAGAAGGGCTGGCCACGAATGCCAGTTCGGCTTCAGAAGAGCTGGAAAAGCTTTCCTGGGATGATCTTGAAAAAAGGTCGAGCCTCGCCCGTGCATGCTCGTTAGCGATGCTTTGGTCCCACGGATGGAACAAGCCTGGCATGAAGATGAGTCAGGAAGATCCGCAAGTTCTGGCTTACTATCTGGAAGCGGATCAAGTGACGCTGGCTGTTCGGCACGAGCAGCTTCGTCGATACGGCGACTTCCTTGCTCGTCATAAGCTCTCAAGCAAGTTCCTGGCAGAAAATTCCGGCGGTAAACGATGACTGCAAAAATCTTGAGCACTCTGACATCGATTCCGGTAGCTTCGCGGGTGCGGTCTTTCCTCGAGTCAGGTCGTTTCAGAGTTGACGAGAGCTGTTTTTTCGATGAGCTGACGCTAGCCCAACGTGGATAGAATCGCTCAAATCGGCCAAAAGAGACTTTGGCTTGGACGCCGGGTTGCAGGATAATAGCGGAACATTCAGCCAGGCGGGTCGCCGCCGGCTGCCGTGGAGGGAGCAATGAATCGAGCCAGTCTTTTGCGCGTTCTTCTGCTCGGCATGGCATTGGTCATGCTTGGATGGTCACCTGAGCCGGCCCTTGCAGCTGGCGGTCATGGAGGCGGCGGCTCCCATGGCGGAGGATTTGGTGGTGGTGGATACCACGGCGGCGGAGGCTACGGTGGCGGCGGATACCACGGCGGTGGAGGCTACGGCGGTGGCGGATATCGCGGTGGTAGCTGGGGTGGATACGGCTACCGTGGTGGCTACGGCTATCGGGGCGGCTACGGGTGGGGCGGTTATCGCGGAGGCTATGGCTATGGCTGGCGTGGCGGCTGGGGTGGCTGGGGCTGCTGTGGATGGGGCTTGGGCCTGAGCTTTAACTTCGGCTGGCCGTACTATGGGGGATGGAGCTATCCGTACTACGCATACGCTCCCTACTCTTATCCGTACTATGCTTATCCAACTAATCCCTATCCCTATTATTACGCTCCAGTCGCGGCTCCGCAGGCTTACGCGCAACCTATGCCGTATGTTCAGACCAGAAGCGCGTATCAGTATGGCGCTGGGCAGCAGATCAATCGAGTTCCACAACCCGCGCCCAGTTCCAGCCAGTTGAAGTTGTACGAAGCGAACTATGTCGCTCGGCCGCCGGCAGCCAGAACGAGTTCTACTGTGAGCAGCGCGACCGGCTTTCGTCCTCCGGTAGCGTCAAGTTCTTCGGCTGTAGTTCACGACGCCAGTTACCGCGCGGTTTCCAGTACGCGACAGGTTCCGTCCGCGCGTCCTGAGGTGGAGAACGTCATCCGGGCTCTTCGCGCCATGCCGCCGCAGGCTGCGCAGCGCGAACTGGAATCGGGGCGATATGGCAACCTTTCGCCCGCTGAACTCCAACAGGCGAGGAAGGCTGCGGGCCTGCCTCCAGCGTGAGGACTGGCGGCTGGGCAGAGACGCTGCGACGTAAAAACAAGTCGAGCGATTAAGATCGGGGAATGGCAAACATCATTCCTCGATGGGAGTGGCGGACGTTCGGCGACAATTTTGGCGAAGCCGGGTGCCCCAGGTTCGGCCCGGTTTTGGCTTAACGTGGGGTAATCATCCCGCGACGATATAAGGATATACCTGGGAGCTGCGGATCATACGGTCGTCCACCCGCCCAGGTTAGCGTCCAAATGCAGGACGCGAATCTGGCGCACTAGGCCATCGCAATACGGTTATTTTCAGACTTCTCAGTCGATACTTTCCGCGAATTGGAACGCTCCGAGCGGGAATGTTGGGCTTGTGCCATCGGAGGGTTGCCTGGCCCTAATCCTCAAACTGGGGCCCCCTCCCGCCAATGCGAGCGTTCAGGCTTTACTACAACGTGAAGCGCCCGGACTGTCTCGCTGATTTGTTAATAAATGTCTTCAAATCATCTACGCGGTCGTGACAAATTCTTGTTGACACGACGATATTGTCAGCGCGGGTTGGACGGACGGTCCGATGGAGGATGATCGCAATGAAGATGAGCTTCTCAGTCGGAATGATGGTCGCTGCGATGGTGCTGGGAATAATAGCAAGCGCAGTTCCTGCGGCGCAGGCGCAGACCTTTACGGTGCTGCATACCTTTAGTACGACAGGTTTCGACGGGTCTGGTCCAGAAGGCACGCTGATACAGGACAGCACTGGCAACCTGTACGGAACCACCTACTTCGGCGGTCTTTTCACGAACGGAGTTATCTTCAAGTTGGATACCTCTGACAACGAGACGGTTTTGCACAGCTTTCAGGGTCCCGACGGAGAGAACCCTTCTTCCGGACTCATTCTGGACAATTCAGGAAACTTCTACGGCCCTGCGGAAGGCGGCCAAAACGGCGGTGGAGTACTGTTCAAGCTTACTCCTGCCGGCAACGAGACCGTGTTCTTCAACTTCGGGGGATGTCTCGACTGTCTCAGGCCCCGCGACCCTCAAGGGGCTTTATTGAGAGACCCGTCGGGGAACCTTTACGGTACGACCCTCGATGGCGGGGTCAAGGGCAATGATCTTGCTTGCACCTACGGGTGCGGAACCGTATTCAAGCTCGACAGCGGCGGAGCACTGCATACCCTTTATGCATTTCAGGGTGGAACCGATGGCCAGTGGCCATTCGGGCCCCTCCTGCCCGGGCCCGCGCCAGGAAGCTTCTACGGTGTGGCGCTGTACGGTGGAGATCTGAATTGCGCAGAAGAACCTACACGCGGTTGCGGAACAGTTTTCAGCCTAACCGTGACGGGAAGGCTCACGGTCTTACATACGTTCACGGGGGGCTCGGATGGCGGAGGTCCGCAGCCAGGTCTCGTTGCCGACAGAGAGGGAAACCTTTATGGCGCCGCACAGATTGGCGGGAACAACAACTGCCAGCTGGGATGCGGGATCTTGTACGAGCTTGGCAGGAGCGGCGAATTTACTGTGCTTTATTCATTCACCGGAGGAGACGATGGAAATTATCCCAATGGCGGTCTTGTCCTGGATTCAGAGGGAAACCTCTATGGGACAACTGAAACTGGGACAACGGGTGCCTTCTATGGAACGGTGTACAAGCTGAATACAGCCCGGCAGATGACGGTACTGCACAGTCTAAACGGCGACACCGACGGCGCCGTTCCGACAGGTGGCCTTATCCGGGATTCGTCTGGCAACTTATACGGCGTTGCCTTCACGGGCTATGGCAGACTTGACCGACATGGAACTGTTTTCAAAGTCACGCCGTGAATCTGCTGAGTTTCTGCCTGCGCTCCGCGACCTGTCTACGTTCGAGGCAACGCAGCCTTGGCTTTCGACGGCAATACGTTATGGGATGGAACGGTTGGCGCTTACGAGGGGGTTCGGAATGCGCTAGTGAAAGACGTATCGCGCTCCCAAATGCCCTACTAGTGGCCAGGTGCCCCAGGTTCGGCCCGGTTTTGGCTTAACCTGGGGTAATCATCCCGCAACGATATAAGAATATACCTGGGAGCTGCGGATCATGCGGCCGTTCACCCGCCCAGGTTAGCGTCCAAATGCAGGACGCGAACCTGGGGCACCAGGCCGTGGCGAACTCATGGCATGAATGAGGCAACGGCTGGAAGTGGACTATCGAAACGGATTGTGCGACTACTCTTTTGGATAGTGTGTCAGCCGGGCAAGGCAAGATGTGACTGGACTTTCCGCGCAACCAACCTGGCTTGCATACAATCGTTGCATCGACTTGCGTTTAGTGTGTGACCTGAACGGTGGTTGGTCTTTAAAATGCTCAGATGAATCACACACAGCCCTACCCTTTGAGACTGGCGGTTCGAGTCAGCTGGAAACTCTGCCAAGGGGAGGGCGATCCCCCCGTATAGCTTCCGATAACTGCGAATGGCTTACCCTAAGTTGCTGTGAGGCGTCTCCCACATGAGGTAAGACCACACGTCCTAACAGTTCAGCTGTTATTGAAAGAGGTAGCATATGGATCCGTTCAAAGAGTTCACACACGGCGGTACGCTTAACGTCGCCGAGATCTTGTTCAACACGAAATTCGATTACATGTTTCCGCTGCTGGCGGCGAGTCCCGAGTGCACGCTGACGCCCGGAGCAAGCACCCAAGGCGCACTTTTGGCGCTGGGTACGGCGATGGCAAGCGACGACCTTACCCTGCCGCTGGACTCGACGATTCCCGCCGTCTTCACCTACCTGGGCCAGTTTATTGATCACAACATCACAGCGCAGACCGACCGCGAGATTGGAGCGAGCCGGATCGCTACTCCCGACGGCAATGTGATGGACATCACCCCGCTGCCCTCGACTGAAGTAGTCCAGAAACTTGTCAACGGCCGCCGTCCGAAGCTGGACCTCAACCAGGTCTACGGGGACGGTCCCGGGCTGGGCACGAACCCTAGTCCGACGGAAGGCGACGAGCTCTTCGATCTCACAACCTTGTTGTTCAAGGTGGTTCCCGATCCGCCCGGTTTCGATGTGCCGCGGCAGGATGACGGCACGGCCATCATCGCCGACATGCGCAACAACGAGAACATCAACATCAGCCAGTTGCACTGCGCGTTCTTGTTGTTTCACAACCGCATTGCCGCCGGGATGCCGGCCGCGATCAGCAAGGACCAGCGTTATATTCGGACGCGCCAGTTGGTGCGCTGGGCGTACCAGTACATTGTGCTGAACGATTACTTGCCCAATGTCTGTGATCCGGTCGTGGTGAACGATATCGCCGCCAATGGCGTGCGCTATTACGCGCCCGACAACGACCTGCTGTTCATGCCGCTGGAGTTTTCGGTCGCGGCTTTTCGCTTTGGGCACTCGATGATTCGTCCGAAGTATAAGCTCAACGTAACCACCGAGCTCACCCTGCCGCAAATCCTAGGCGTGGGAGGGCTGCTCACGGGAGCTCCGCTGAAAGTCGCGGCGGCCGATATCATCGCCTGGCGCAACTTCGCGGACCTGGGCGGTGCCTATGGGGCTCCGCAAATGGCGCGTAAAATCGATCCCTTGATCTCGGCGGGGCTGGCGAACTTACCGGTGTTCCTCCAAGGTTCGACGATCCTGACGGGCGCGTTGCTGCAACATCTCGCACGCCGCAATCTGCTACGGGGCTTTTTGCTCTCCATCCCAACCGGTCAGGCCATGGCGGACGGAATGCAGATTGAGGCGCTCACGCCGGCTGAACTTCAGGGAGATGCGGGCGCGATTCAAAATGCGGTCATCGGCGGCGGTTTCGATACCGCTACCCCGCTCTGGTTCTACATCCTGCGGGAGGCGCAAGTGCAGCAGAACGGCAATCGGTTGGGTTCAGTCGGCAGCCGGATTGTGGCCGAAACATTGAGTGCCCTGGTCAGCCGCGACCGCGCCAGTTATCTCAACAACCTGCAGGATACGGCAGTCAAACCAAATGGAATCGATATTGGTGGTGGAACTATCATTGCCACGATTGCCGATCTCCTGAAGTTTGCAGAGGTGCCACTGTAGGAGCGATGCGCAGGCTGAATCTGTAGCGAGGGCCACCATGCGAGATGCTGCATGGCAGCAGGGGGGCGGCGTCCAACTCGCATCGAGCCGCAGGGTAAAGAATACTGTCCTATGATGCCGCCCTCCCAAACGGCCCAAAGCGAAACACCGGATAGTGGGTTAATAGCCCACTAGAAAACGCCGTAGCCCGAAATCCAGGTCTCGCGATTACTATAGAGACATGGCAAACATCATTCCTCGATGGGAGTGGCGGACGTTCGGCGACAATTTTGGCGAAGCCGACCAGCGATTCGCCGCGATGCAACCGGGCGGTGTGCAGGAGAGCGACGAGACTTACTTCCTCTCCGATGTTGCGGACGAGAACGTCAAGGTCCGCGATCAACTGATGGACATCAAGAAGCTCGAACAGGTCAACACCGATGGCCTGGAGCAATGGAAGCCGGTGATGAAGGGCGGATTTCCCCTCCCTGCGGCCGAGTTGAAGAAGGTCTTCGAGAGTCTGGGCGTCTCCCAGCCAACGTTGTCGGCTGCGCAATACACGCTGGACGAGATCATCGCGCAATTCATCAAGACCGACCCGCGCTTGCACGTGGTGAATGTTCACAAGAAGCGCACCCGTTACACGGTCGAGGGCTGTATGGGAGAGATGACCGAAGTGATTGCGGACGGCAAGAAGATTCGCACGGTCGCTCTTGAGTTGGAGGATCCTGCGCGCGTGATTGCCACGGTGCGTCATCTTGGTCTCGATAAATTCAGGAACATCAGTTACCCGCGTGGCTTGAAGCGGCTGGTCGGAATGACAGACTGAGGAGATTCCATGCCACGCTACGCGGTTATCGATGTCGGCACCAACTCGGTGAAGTTCAATGTCAGCGACCGGCGGGACGACGGCACCTGGCAGACGATCGTCGATCGCGCGGAAATCACCCGCCTGGGTGAAGGCCTGGAGAAGACAGGTGCGATCAGCAGCGATGCCATGTCGCGGACAGTGTCGGCGATTGCCGCCATGGTGGCTGAGGCGAAGGAAAAGGGCGCGACTGCCATCGCCGCAGTTGGGACCATGGGACTGCGCACCGCGAGCAACAGCCAGCAATTTATCGACGCTGTCGAGCAGCGCTGCGGCATTCGCATCGAAGTGATCCCCGGCGAAGAAGAAGGGCGGCTGGCGTATATCGCGGTCAAGTCGGGCCTGGGCTTGTCGGAGGGCTCGCTGGCGATCTTCGATACCGGCGGAGGCAGCACGCAGTTCACTTTTGGCCGCGGCGCGGAAGTCGACGAGCGCTTCAGCCTGAACATCGGCGCGGTTCGTTATACCGAGCAATATGGACTCGACGGCGCAGTTTCTGCCGAGCAGATTCGCGCCGCACTGGCCGCGATCTCCGCCGACTTCTCCCGCCTGGACAATCGGCCGTCGCCTGATGTGCTGGTAGGCATGGGCGGCGCGATTACGAATATCGCTGCCGTCAAGCACTCCCTGGCAAAGTACGATCCCGACGTCATTCAGGGCTCGACCATCGAACGCGCCGAAATCGAGCGCCAGATCGAGCTTTACCGCACGACTCCTCTGGAGCCGCGGCGCACCATCGTCGGACTGCAGCCCAAGCGCGCGGACGTAATACTGGCAGGGGCTTGCATCGTCGATACCGTGATGAAGAAGCTCGGGAAAGACAAGCTCTCGGTCAGCGATCGCGGGCTGCGGCACGGCCTGCTGATCGACCGGTTCTCGCACTGAGATTCGCGCAGCCAGTCACCGGGGGCGTCTGGATATCTGTTCCGTTCCCGGCGAAGTTCGAGCTCAACCCGCCGTGTTTCAAGCCTCCGGGAACTCGCAGCCGCGAACGTATGGCTGCGTCTTTCGGTCCTTCCGCCCACCGTTATAAGCTTTCTTGCTCCTCGGCGAGGCAAGCTTTATCATCAGGCCATCAGTTGGCGCCATTTGTCAGCCGGTGAAAACTGCGCCCAGAGAGTGATGCCATGGCCGCATCGAAGAGCGCTCTGTCGGTCGGGGATTTGGTTGGAACGACCTACCGGATACTCGGCAGAGTCGGTGCGGGCGCCATGGGCGTGGTTTACAAAGCCAGCGACCTCAAGCTACAGCGTACGGTCGCGCTAAAGTTTCTTCCTCCCGGATTCAATACCAGCGAGCTTGATCGAGAGCGTTTTCTCAAGGAAGCCCGCATTGCATCTTCGCTCGACCATCCCAACATCGGCGTAATCCACGCTATAGAAGAGACCTCGGATGGCCGCACCTTTATCGTGATGGCCTATTACGAAGGCCAATCGCTGGCGCAGCGTATTAACGAAGGATCCAGGCCGCTGTCGGTCGCCGATGTGGTGGAGATTGTCATCCAGATTGCGCGCGGGCTGGAGCAAGCGCACTCCCACAAGATTGTTCACCGCGACGTCAAGCCTTCTAATGTCATGCTGACTGGCCACGAGACGGTCAAGATCGTTGACTTCGGCGTGGCCCACGTGAGCGAGGCGACGGCAACCTTCACTCACGGCACTTCCGGCACCATGAGCTACATCTCGCCGGAGCAGGTGGGCGGCAAGACTGCCGATCAGCGCTGCGATATTTGGGCCCTCGGAGTCACCATGCTGGAAGCACTGCTGGGCTGCAATCCCTTCCAGCGGGAAAGCATGGCGGCAACGTTCATGGCCATCCTTAATGAAGCTCCGCCTCCGCTGGAAGGGGTTCCGCTGGAGGTGCAGCAAATCGTCTATCACGCTCTGGCCAAGGATCCGCTGAAACGCTATCAATCCTGTTCGGAGATGTTGCACGATCTGGAAGCTGCCAAAGCTGTGCTGGCCAACTCCGGAATGACGCCCCAGTTGAGCAGCGTCAGGCGCAGTGCGAAAAGTAAAGCGCTGCGCGAGTCTCGCCAGGAAGCTTCGCGCTCCGCGTGGCCTCTGCACAAACAGCCAGAACGCCATTGGGGACGGATTGCCGCTGTGTTAGTAGCTGTACTTGTGCTGCTTGCGGCTCCGCTGCTGTTTGTGCCGGTACGCGCCAGGGTGAGCGATATCTTGTTCAGCAAGCCGGAGAAACATATCGCGGTTCTGCCTTTCGATAACATCGGCAATAATCCGCAGAACCAGTTACTGGTTGAGGGCATGGTCGACTCACTCTCCGGCAAACTTTCGAACTTGGAAGTTGGCAAGCAATCGTTGTGGGTGATTCCCAGCAGCGAAGTGCGGCGTCTGAAAGTGACTGACCCGACCTCGGCTCTGCGCAACCTGGGCGCCACGCTGGTGGTGAAGGGAACCATCGAGCGGGAGGGCCAGCAGGTTCGTCTGAACCTCAGCCTGATCGACACCAAGAATCTCCGGCAGATCGGGTCCGTCGACCTGGAAGATCAGGCCGGAGATCTGGCCGCGCTCCAGGACGAGGCGGTAGCAAAACTGGCCCGCCTGATGAACGTCAGCGTGACTGCGGATATGATGCGCAGCACCGGCGGATCGGTGAATCCGACGGCTTATGAAAACTATTTGACCGCGCTGGGATACATGCAGCGCTATGACAAACCGGGCAATCTCGATCTGGCCATCCGGGCTTTGCAGGACGCCGTTACTACCGATCCGCGGTTTGCGCTGGGCTACGCCAAACTGGGCGAAGCGTACCGGCTGAAGAATCGTCTCGATCAGAATCCCAATTGGCTGACGGAAGCGCAGGCCAACTGCAAGAAGGCCGCTGAGATCGATAACCACATTCCGGCAGTACACGTCACCTTGGCCCGCATCCACGAGCTGATGGGGCAGCACGATCTCGCCCTTCAAGAATTTCAACTCGCACTGGACATCAACCCGCGCGACTCGACAGCGCTCGACGGCCTGGCCCATGCCTATGAAGATTCGGGCCGTACCGCGGACGCGGAAGCCGCCTTCCAGAAAGCCGCGGCTCTGCGTCCGGATTCATGGGACAGCTACGATGAGCTGGGGAACTTCTATCTGAGGCGCAGCCGTTTTCAGGATGCGGCCCGGGAATATCGGCGGGCTTTGGAACTCACGCCTGACAATGCCCAGGTGTATGTCAATCTGGGAGCTACCTATATCGATTCGGGCGATGCCAAACTGCGAGGCGACGCCGAACGAGCTTTGAAGAAATCGATCGAGCTCTCGCCCAGTTATGCCGCGTTCGCTAACCTGGGCAATCTTTATCTGGTCGAACAGCGTTATGCTGAAGCGGCCGCCGTCACCGAAAGTGCGCTCAAGCTCAATGACCGCGATTACTTGGTTTGGAACAATCTGGTGCTCGCCTACGAGTGGCTGAAGCAGGGAGACAAGGCAGAAGGGGCGCGCCGCAGAATGCAGGTGCTACTGGAGCAGGCAATCAAGATGAATCCGCAGGACGCCGCCGCACAAGCCGCCCTGGCGCTGCTTTATGCGCATTACGGCTTCGCCGATCGCGCGTCCTCGCATGTCGAGACCGCCATCGCCCTTGCTCCCGACGATCCCGATGTCCTGGCCGATGTGGCCGGTACCTATGAATTGCTGGGCCGGCGCGGCCAGGCTATCGCTGAACTACAGAAAGCCGTAGAAAAGGGTTTTGCACTTGATCAAGCGAGAATTGACCCAGAGTTGACGGCCCTAATCTCCGATTCCAAGTTTCGCCAGCAGTAGAGATCAATCGCGCCGCGAATGCGCAACAGACAGGAGACTTGTACATGCCAAACAACAGCATCAGCATTCCACCCGCTGTGAATGCAACCATCTATCCGTCGTTAGGCACTTTCGCCTTTGTGGTAACCGCCAATTGCACCGCGTGTTTTGGAACCGCCACTCCCCCGGGCAGTTTCCCTGACCTGGAAAACAAGACGCTGCCCTACACAGCAGGTTTGACGTATCGCTATGCTGTGCCTGACGAGGAGGGCGCCAGGATCACGTACAACACGTCGAATCCGCAAACCCCCTGCATCGTTACGGACATGCCTCAAACAGGCAAGGTGATCATCGTTGGCTCCGGCATGGGGAGCGAACCGCAGACTAAGAGCAAGTCGGCGAGCAAGAAGGCCGCGACCAAGTCGCCTGCGAAGAAGGCAGCGAAGGCGAAGCCAGCCAAAACCAAAGCCAGGAAAGCAAAGCCGGCTGTGAAGAAATCCAAAGTTGCCAAGAAGTCGAAGCCCAAGACCAAAGCCAGTCCGAAGCCGAAGACGAAATCCAAGGCCACGAAAAAGAGCAAGTCGCGGCGTTAGCCTTTCCCAGCGGAACGATTCTGTGCGCCGGAGAGGAACGCTGTTTTCGGCGCACAGCTTTCTAAGGCTGCTCTTCTTTCAGCAGGAATTCCACCAGCACATTCAGTGACGCCTGTACATCGTTGATGGAATCCTGGATGGCATCGAGATGGTTCTTCAGCGCGACTGTGACTTCGGCAAGAGAGCGGCGATGCCGATCGTCCAAGGAGAGAAACAGCGGGAGAGCTTGTTGATCTACGGTGCGCGCCCGGGCCGCAATCTCCGCCAGATCGTGCGCCAGGATAGCGCCGTGCTTATCGTCGCCAAATCCCAGGTCGCGCAATCGCTGGGCGATGCGAGACTGTAAATCCATCACATAGGCGGTCTCGGAATCATCCACTCCAAACCCTCCAGCAGCGATTCTGCGGTGCACATATCACCATCGCAAAGATGACGTCCTACGCATCATCGCATGCCGGATAAGTCTATCCGAACGCAAGCCAGGCAGCATTCTGTAAGAGAGTCGAAGTGCCTAACGCCGCGCTGCCGCCGTACGATTACCCAGGGAAAGAAATTAGCGGTGCAGCGCACTTACGTTGGCCGGACGCTACACCGCTGCGGCACCGAGGGTTCCCCGCTACTTCGGTGCAGCCTGGTCCGCTGCCGCCGGCGTGGCATCGTTGCGCACACCGTCTTTGAAGGCGCGAATACCGTCGCCTAAGCCTTTACCGAGCTCAGGAAGTTTTTTCGGGCCGAAAACCAGAAGCGCAATCGCCAGTATCACCAGCAAATGCATGGGTTGAAACAGGTTTTCCAGCATAAGCTCCTCACACCATCGCTAAATAGTCTTACTGGTAAGAGCAGTGCAGAATCTTACCAGTAAGATTATTGTTGTCCCGGGCCTGGTTGAGCGCTGGTTTTCCGGATGCGGCTAATACAGCATGTTGGCCGGCAGCTGGTCTTGAATTGGCGAGTTGTAGATGACGCTGCCCTGGTTGGTGATTGCCGTTTGGAGCGAGTAGGCAGGCCCGGTCGCCGGGTTCAGGAACGGCGCCAGGGCGTCGACTGCCGAGTTCGGACCGTTGGCCAAACTGGTTAAGCCGTCCGTCTGCTCATAGGCTTTCTGGTTTGCCGGATTCAGGTTGCCGATGACGCGCCCCAATACACGGTGCTCGGACTCCACAGCTCCAATAGACGCCGCAACTTTGGCGAAATACTCGAGCTGATCGGAGGTATAGCCAGTGGCTCCGTTGACCGCGAGCACGGCAAACTCCTGGACGGCAGTTAAATAAGCGCCGATAAAGGCGTTCTCCAACGCATCCAGCAGCCCCAGAAACGGTCCCAGGCTGTCGAAGGTGCCGGCCGGAAAGTAGAAGGTCTGATAAGGGTCCTGTCCCGAGTTCCCGATTCCCAGAAGGCTGCGCATCAGGTCGGCGTGATCGATCTCCTCGGTGAATGCAGCTTGCAGGTAGGCAACGTTTCCCGGATTGGAGTTATTGGGATTGAGGTGATGAGGCGAGCCACCCGGGCCGGCAAGGTTGGGGTCCTGGATCACCGGTCCAGTAAGTCCGTTGTAGTAAAAGGTGGTTGCCAGGTCTTCGGCCACCAGAGCTGCCGTAAAAATGTCAGCTGGGGTGTCGTGAATCGTGGTAGGACTCTTGCGGCGGGCCAAAGGATTTGTGGTTTGGGCAAGCAGTGGACTTAACGTACCGCCAAGCATCGTGGCTGAGGCGATTCCCAGCCCTGCCATCCCAGTCCCTTTGAGAAATCCCCGACGGTTCAGAGCTTTGTTTGCGAGCGTTGTGATTTCAGCTAGATCCATGGACGTCATCTCCTGTCAGCTAAGGTGAAGGTAGAGTGGTCTTCCCGCACTCACGGTGCTGAGAAACGATCTTCATCTTCCGGAGGGTTTACGGTAGGGAGGGAGTTCCGGATTGCAGACAGGAAAAATTAATGTGGGATTTATGAATAAATGTTCAACGGCGGCGAGATTGGTGCGGCAAGAGCTTCAGAAACTGCGCCCGCATCTGCACTATTACGCACAAGGATGACTCGCGGTGGTCCCGATGCACATGCTAACTGCCGATTGCTGCTTGCGGTGAGTGGCTATATTTTCGTAGTAGCTATCGCGGCCTGGCGATTCAGATACTTCTGCATGGCATCGCGGCCTGCGGCGATCAGCAGGTTCATGCGGTCCTGTGACATGCGAAATTCAGTAGTGCCGTATCCCTTCACCGGCAGGTGACATACCAGTTCGGGGAACTGCCGCATGATGGCAGCGTCCGATGTGCCGGTCACAGCGTCAATCAAGCGGGTTACACGATCGGCACTTCGCAGGCGCGGACGTCGCGTATCCGAGGCAGTTGCGCCCGCTACGGGCAGTGTTTCGTCGAGCAGCAATCCCATGGTGCCCGCTCCGTTGGGATCGGTATCGCCCATGATGGCGATGACCTCAGGAGTGCTCTCGATGACCAGCGCCAGCGGGAAGTTCGACAGCACACCGCCATCCACAAAGATATGCCCGGTCTTGGAGCACCCACGATACAGACCCCATGCGTCCTCCCAAATCATCTCCTCCCAGACAAATGGAATGCTCATCGACATACGAACCGAGAGCGCGACCGGAACCTGCGGAGCCGTGCGCGCGTTCAGCACCACCATCTCGTCCTCAGTCACATCGGAAGTGACCACCGATACGTCGGACTTGGTTTGCGCGGCAAACTGGCTCCAGGTGATGTTGGGATCGAGACCCTTAGCCTGGAGTTTGCTCCGGAACCAGGAAAGACAGGCCGCGCCAGCATAAAACCCGCCACACTCATTGAAGGAAAATGCTTCGCGATAAAGATCGACCTTCAGCATTCCGCCGAGCAGTTCCGCAGCGAGGGGAACGTGGCCGTCGTGCAGCAACTGCATGGTCTGACTGTTCTGCCTGATCTCGTCGGTGAAGTTTTCGGCCGCCGGCGTATCCATAAAGGTTGTGAACACCGGGGAATTCGTGCCGGGCAGGGTCTCGGTGCAGGCGCGCAGCAGCTCAGATGAAGAATAGCCAGCGCCGATGAGAGTCGCGGTGATGGCTCCGGCGGAGGTCCCCACCAGGCGCCGATGGGTGTGGCCCGCTGCCGTCAGCACCTCCATCGCTCCTACGAATGCTGTGCCTTTCGCGCCGCCTCCTTCGAAGACCAAATCGTATAGAGCCATAGACCACCTCCTGAATTTAGGGTACAGAGTATAACCCTGTTGGCGGCGAGCATCGAGGAAATCGCAAGAGCTTGCTGGGGGACAAACTGGGACTTTGTTCCGCAGAGTGCGGAAGCGTGGAGGCTGGCGACGCGCCGACCCGAGGGGACGAGCTCTATCGGTATCGCCGAATCAATCCGGCCACACCAACAATTCCGGAGGCCAACAGCAGGAAGCCGCCGGGCTCAGGAGTGGTTCCAGTGGTGGCATTGCCGAGGATCGTGAACGACTCGGACGGAATCGAGCCCTCGCCGCTGTCCAGGGCCATGGACGGCCCGTTGCTCTCATCCCAATAAACCGGGTCTCCGCTGGGGACCATGGCGTTTTGCAGCGTGATCCAATAGGTGCCCGCGTTCAGATTTATTCCCGGAAACGTGAACGCGTCTTCGCGCACATCAAATCCATACGCGTTGTCGCCGAGATCAGTATCGCCGCTGGGCGTGAGCCCGGTAAAGTTGGCAATGTTGTTGCCGAACGCCGCGGTTCCGATCGACAAATCGACCGAGGAGAGGATATCTCCGGGCTCGAGCCAGAAGATGAACTGAGCGCTGTTGACGGTAGCGCTTGTAGCCAGCGGGAAAGAATCGCTAACTGCAAAGCCAAAGTTGATGGTATAAGCGTCGGTCTCGAGCGTGGATGTACCGTTATTGTAGAGTTCGCCGGCAGCGGCAGGGATTGCGATAACGGTTAGACAGAACGCCAGGAGCAGAAGGGAAACGATTGGGATTTTCACAAAATCGCTCCTTATTCCAGATCTCGGCTGTACCGAGAGGAGCTATTTCAATCCCAATAATGGGAGAAGTCAAATGAATTTAACTTCAGTGCGCCCAAATAAAAGCTATTAACAGACAACACAGCAGCTAAGCATGGATGCCACAACGCTAACGAAATAGTGTTATTGAATAGTTAGGGAAATCCTGATTCAGTCGCCGATCTTTCCCTCGGCGGCTACAAAGCAGTATGAATTTGCGATCCGTAGGGCACGGCTGAAGTGTCTGCGTGAGAACTGGAGTTTCGCGTTGGCGGTGTATGACAACGGTCATGAATCCAGCGCCGTAGGTGCGGAACAGCTTAGCCCAGCACGCAGCCGCAGGCGGAGTGCTGGGTAAGTCGGAAATCATATGAGTCCCGTAGGGACGGCAGAGGTTCTCAGCCAGACACTGAAGGCCGTCCTTTTCAAAGCCAAAACTTGGTCACCGTTCCGCTACAAGCCAGAGCCACACTACTTTTGCCGCAGATAGCTGAACATGTAATCCGTAATCGCCGGCTGGCTGGTAATAAGGATCGAGGTCTTCAGCGAGTCTGTTAGCTTCGAGGGCGCAGTGTTCGGCAAGGCCTCGTTGGACAAGAGGTATCCGCCGGGCTTGATCATGGTGCCCAGGTTAGCGCGGGCAAGAGACTGCTCCAAGCCGCCGTAATATACGAAGATGTTGGTACCGATGATCAAGTCAAACTGCTTGTCGGCGGGCAGCGGCACGGTCTCGAAGACGATGTTCATGTCCACCGGGGTCACTCGCTTCACCACGTCCGGGCGAACAGCGACGGCGCGATTCCAGATGTCAGAGGCCGCGTCAGGAACGGGGATGGGAGGAACAGACTTGCCGATCTGGCTGCCCAACTTCTGCCAGTACTCCAGAAATCCCGATATGTAGTTTTTGTCCCAACCTTCCGACGGGCTGGCCAGCAATTGCAAAACGTCGGGCTTACCGGCGGCAGCTTCCTTGCGCGCATGTTCCAGGTGATGGTTCACGCGCGAGCTGACGTCGAAGGTATAGACCTCGAGGGTATCGGGATCGGCCAGCCCCAAGCGCGCCAGGCTGTCAATCACGGCAAAGGGCTGCGTGGTCTGCGGAGGATAGAAGTCGGAGCCGGATTTCTTGTTCACGAAATCAAGTCCTGGTCCGACGATGGCTATACGATGAATGCTGCCCGCCTTGAGCAGCCCTTGCTCCATCATGTGCCGCAGATGCAGCTCGATGGCGTAGTCAGGATACAGGTTGCTGTCGGTGGAGATGCCGCGATCCTTAAACGCCTGATAACGGTTGACCTTGGCTTCCTGCTTGTCATGATCGACGTCGTCGCGCAGGCGTCCCAGGTTCGCCAGCAGGTAAACCCTTACCTTCTTCTGCTCTTCCGGGGTCTTGAGGCTATAACCTTTCTTCTCCAGTAGAGCTCTCATCTCCAGCATGCCTGCGCTGGGATGAGGAGCAGCCAATGCTTTAATTAAGTCGTTAGCACGCTTGTCAGCAATGTTGTCTACGAAGCTGCTCTTTCCGTAACGGTCGAGGTACTCATAGGTGATGCGCGGCTCCGATGTGTAAGTGACGCCCAGACGTAGCAAGTTTGTCAGCGTGTTCTCTTCGCCGGCTTCAATGCGAACGCGTATTTCCTTGTCCTGATCGCGAATCCACTTATCCCAGGCTGCCGCGGTGGGCTGACCGCCGGGCTTCAACTCTTCGGGCAGCGAACTGAGATAGGAATCCAGCACCGGCTTGGCCGCCGAAAAAGGAACGAACTGCGGTGTCTGGGCCAATGCGTGACATACGGTAAAAATACAGACGGCAAACAAACTAAGGGCCTGGCTTTGATAGCTACGCATATCTCTTTTCTCTGTTGATGATCGTGGCATGCTTGGTCATGAAAGCTGATTAGGAGTTTTCTCCGGCCAGGGGCACCGGAGAAGGAATGACGGCTGCCGGTCTCCGAAGCTTCGACCAGAAGAATACCGGAAGTCCGGCGGCGATCAGCACGATTCCTCGCAAAGCATTCTTGGGATCGCCCACAACATCATTTACCACAATGGCGGCGCATGCAATGACGAACGCCGCGGGCGCCAGCATCTTCAGCCAGAGCTTGGGGGTAGTGCGCAACTCGTGGCGTCGCACCACGAACAGTCCCGCGACCGCCGCCCCCGAGCACAGAAGAATGGTGAAGCCGGTGTAATTCAGGAGCTGGTCGAAGCCACCGGTCATGACCAGCAGGCTGCTCCATAAAGCTTGCAGGGCGATGGCCAGGGCGGGCGTCTTAAATCGCGGGCTGGTGCGCGCGAAGATGGGGAGAAAAGCGCCATCGCGCGACATGGCGAAGTACACGCGCGGCCCCGCAATGGTCATGGCGCTGATGATGCCCAGCAGCGCGACGATGACCGCAGGCGTAACGAAGTTAATCGTTCTCCCGAACAACGCATGCGCAGCGACGGTCCCGATGTTGGTCGCGTTCTGCATCTCCAGCGGAGGCACGGCATATAAATAAAGAGCGTTCAGCACGACATAAAGCGCCACGACAATACAAGTGCCGGTCAGCAGTGCCCGGCCAATCGTTCGCTTGACGTCGTACATCTCCTCGGAAATGTAGGAGGCGGCATTCCAGCCGCTGTAGGAAAACATGATGGGGATCATTGCCAGCAGCAGGTTAACCGGACGCAGCGGCACGTGCGTCGACTGGAAGTGTGACCATGAACCTTTTCCCAGGGCGAACCCCAGGATGCAGAACACGACGATAATGCCGAGGATCAAAAAGGCGAGCGCATTCTGCGTCAGCTTGCCGGCCCCGACGTTGCAAGCGTGGAGAATGCCGAAGACGCAGATCACGCCTACGGCTGCCAGCGAGCGCGGCGAGACAGCAAAGGTTCCAACGTAGAAATTGAAGGCGAACACGCTGTGGTCCGAAGCGAGTGCCGGAAAATATTTTCCCAAATAAATGATTAAGGCGACGGCGTTCAAGGCGACCGCACCGGAGAAACCTGCTACCAGCGAGGTCCAGCCGGAAAGGAATCCGGCCGTGGGCCCGTAAGCGCGGGAGAGATAAACGTATTCGCCTCCCGCCATCGGCCATCTTCTCCCCAGTTGCGCGTAGGACATAGCGCCGGCCATCGCCAAACATCCACCGGCAATCCACAATGCCAGCATCGCACCGGGCTCGGGCACCAGCTTGGCGATGTAGGCCGCGGTGGTGAACACCCCCGCACCGATGACATTGGATACGATCAGGGCAACGCCGTCGCGAATGCGAAATGAGCGCCGCAGCTGGTTGCACGCGGGAACGTCGCCGCCTGCACTGGCGGCTGATGAATCGGCTTGAATGGCTGGGATCAGCTGATTATTCCCGGGCGTTTTGGCCATGCCTTGTACTGCTACTCAGTGGGATTGGGTTCCTGGGTGACATACACTCTACACCACTCGAGGCTACGGAATATAGTGACGCGCGGGGCTCGGAAGGGAATCGCGGGACATCGAGTTTACGTGGTTACGAATGGTCGAGGACGTGGCACGGAAGTTGCGGCAGGATTTCTGGGAATACTGTTGGGCGTCCGGTCTCGCCCCGCCGGCCAACGCCCCGCAAGGGCCCAAGGGTCATTAACTTGTTGCCACACGCACTATGGTGGCTTACACTTACGCCGCTCGTGTTACCACTAACAATTTTATTGTTGTGACAAATATATTAATTGTTGCAACGCGTACCAGTTAGGCGATCGGTTGATCGCCTCGAGCGGACATTCGCTCGACGTACATCTTTTGTGTGACTCGGCTCACACCCCACCACGTTCTTTCTCACATCCTTACGCGATGTGTCTCACAGACGAACCCAATCCCATAATAGAAGATACGAAGCATCAGCCGACTCAGGTTCCACTCGGCTCCAGGTTTTGCCACTTCTGTCAGGAACACAATTAGCGACGTACGGATGCGTGGACCGAGGGCCTGCGCAATCGTTCTTACTTAACCATCACCTTAGCTGCCAACGCGCCGCCGCGTTCAACTTTCACAGGCGGGAACGTGAGCATCATGGTGGACGCAATTCATTCCCCAGCACAAGCGACGTACTTGATCCTTCCAGGCTCAATCCTGTTCGCGCTGATCAATCTTCTTGGTCTCGCCTGTTTCGCCTACATCGTATTTAAGCGCGTCGCACCGCTGCTCGGAGCCAATCGAGACTTGCGCTGGGATCGTCCGGGGAAGCGATTGTCGAAAGTTGGGCAATTTTGGTTTGGGCAGTGGAAGCATCCGCGTTATCGATTCGCCGGCACGATTCATATCCTTATATTCTCTGGATTTCTGATCCTGGCAACGCGAGCTTTCTCGCTGCTGATTTTCGGTGCTTCCGGAGATAGTGCGACTCCGGGGCTGATTGGCCGGGCCTACGACTTGGTTGCCGACTACGCCTCCACCATTGTTTTCCTTTGTATGGTGATTGCCGCGGTTCGCCGATTGGTGCTCAAGCCTGCACGTTATGCGGTCCCGTCCAAGTATGGCAAAGGTCATCCGGCTGACGCCATTTTCCTGCTGGCGCTGATCGCGCTCCTGATGGCTTCCGAGAGCCTGTTCGAAGCCAGTGGAGCGGCGCTTCAAGCACTTCAGGGTGGGATAGCGGAATTCTTGCCGGCGCTGTCTCTGGCGTGGATGTTCAGCGCGGTGCTGGCGTCGCTCTCTGTAGCGGCTGTCTGGCATCTCCACCTCGGCGCTTATTTGGTTGATGTGCTCACGTTCTATTTCCTGCTGTGCTACCGACCCTTCGGCATTCAGTTCCATGTGGAGACGTCGCTCTTTAACGTCTTCTTCGCCAAGTTGGACAAGGGCACGGTCAAGCCCGTCCGCTGGGGCGTCAGCGACGAGCAGCTCGATCAGGTGAAATCGTTCGGCGTGAAGACCTTCGAGGATTTCACCTGGAAGCACATGCTGGACTTCTACTCCTGCGCCGATTGCGGGCGCTGCTCGGACAACTGCCCGGCAAACGCGGTCGGGCGTCCTTTGTCGCCCAGGTTCATTTCGGTCAAAGCGCGCGACTACGCCTTCCAGCACTATCCGGTTTTCGGCAACGCGAACAACGGCCAGGCCCTGATCGGCGGGATCTATTCCGAAGATGAAATCTGGTCGTGCACGACCTGCGGCGCTTGTGAAGAGGAGTGTCCGCTGCTGATCGAGTACATCGACAAGATTGTTGACCTGCGGCGGGGAATGGTCGATGACGGCAATGTGCCGAGGTCGATCCAGAAAGCGCTGAAGGCGCTCGAGACCCGGGGCAATCCCTACGGCAAGATGGAGAAGAAGCGGGCCGATTGGAGTAAAGAGAAAGCCTTCCAGCAGACCTGCAACGTAAAGGTCGTTGGAACCAAGGTCTCGGCTGGCACGCTGTACTTCGTCGACAGCATTACCTCTTATGACGACCGCATCCAGGCGATTGGGCGAGCGACCGCAAGAGTTCTGGATAACGCCGGCGTGGACTTCGCCATCCTGGGCGCGGCTGAAAAAGATAGCGCCCACGAAGTGCGGCGCTTCGGCGAAGAGACGCTCTTCATGGCGCTGCGCGATCAGAACGTGGAAGCGATCAAGGCATCCGGGGCGCAGCGAATCGTTACCTCCGATCCGCACGCCTTCAACGCCTTGAAGCACGACTATAAGGATGTGCCGCCGGTCGAGCACATCAGCCAGTTCATCGCGCGCGAAGCCAAGGCAGGGAACCTCACGTTCCGTCCGCTCGCCAATCCGGACAGCATTTACGCCTATCACGATCCTTGCTATCTGGGACGGCACAACCAGGTTTACGACGACCCGCGCGCTGTGCTCGATGCGATTCCCGGAATGCGCAGAGTGGAAATGAGCCGCTGCCGCGATCGTTCGTTCTGCTGCGGCGGTGGTGGGCTGATGCTGTTTTACGAGCCGCAGGAAGAGCAGCGCATGGGCGTGAAGCGAGTGCAGATGGCGGCGGAGGCCGGCGCCAACGTGATCGTGACTGCCTGCCCGTTCTGCATGGTCAACATAGAAGATGCGATCAAGGTTTCAGGCATGGAAGGAAAGATGACTGCCATCGATCTGGCGGAACTGGTCGATCAACAGCTGGTGCCGAAGGCAGCACAGGCGACGGCGGTCGAAGACCAAACGGCGATGCAGGAAGTTTCGTGAGCGAACGCCGCTGATGAACGGTGGGCCAAGGCCACATAGGAATAGAGAAAGCAGCGAGATTCAGGGAGGGCGATTGTGGAAATTCTAGTTTGTGCAAGACGAGTGCCCGACACCTCGGAGAACGAGATCGAACTCAATAGCGCGGGCAACGATATCGAGCGCGACGATCTTGTGTACTCCATCAACGAGCCCGACAACTACGCCGTGGAAGAGGCTTTGCAAATCATCGCCCGCTCCAGTGGCAACGTGACGGTGGCCACAGTGGGAAGCGACGAAGACGAAGAGATCCTGCGCCGCGAGATGGCCATGGGCGCCAACGGTGGTGTGCTGCTCTCTGATCCGGCGTTTGAAGGCTCGGATGGCAAGGGCATCGCGGCAATTCTCAAGGCTTTTGTGCAGAAGAGAAACTTTGACCTCATCCTCACCGGCGTGCAGGCCGAAGACGGCGGGGCACAAGTAGGCGGAATGCTGGCAGCGATGTTGGATTATCCGTTCGCTTCGCTGGTGAACTCGATTGAAGTGCTCGATGGCAAGAAGCTCAAGATCGGCCGGGAGATTGAAGGCGGCGCGAAGGAGATGAGCGACATCGACATGCCCTGTGTGCTGTCGATTCAGACCGGCATCAACGAGCCGCGTTATGTCGGAATGCGCGGCATCCGGCAGGTGGCCTCAGTCGAGATTCCGACCTACGACGCAGCCGGCCTCGGCATCGCCAGCGGTTCGGTCGGAGAAGCCGGAGCCAAGGTGAAGCGGGATGACTACTTCGTGCCGGAGTTGGGCAAAGGCGCCGAGATGCTGGAAGGCAGCAGCGAAGAGATTATCGAGAAGCTCATCGAGTCGCTTAAGGCCAAAGGAGGTTTGCAATGACGGCGCGGATTTTTGCTTACATCGTGCACAAGAACGGCGTGATTGACGATTCAGCTGCCGAGTTGCTGGCTGCGGCGAAGAAGATCGATCCTGCGGCTGCTCCCACAGCAGTTGTCACTGGCTCGGGCGCGGAACTGGACACTGTCTGCCAGGCCGTGTGCGCGACCTACCCCGAGGTTTGGAAGCTGACGAGTGGAAGCCTGGCTTATCCCAACGCCGAGCTCATCCGCAAAGCGCTGGTAAAAGTGCTTCCGCAAGGAAGCATCCTGCTGGTTCCCCACAACCATTTCGGGATCGACCTGGGGCCGGGGCTCTCGATCAAGTTCAACGCAGCGTTTGTTTCTGACGTCGTGGCGATCGACGGTGTCGACGGCCCATATTTGAAAGTTGTGCGCCAGGAATTCGGCGGGCAGGTAAGCACGCACGTGCGCTGCGATATTT
This sequence comes from uncultured Acidobacteriaceae bacterium, assembly GCA_963769235.1. Taxonomy (GTDB): domain Bacteria; phylum Acidobacteriota; class Terriglobia; order Terriglobales; family Acidobacteriaceae; genus Bog-257. The sequence goes on from CAVYKW010000007.1 coordinate 313,024, forward strand.
CTACCGGCGCGGTGCTCAATCTTCGTCCCGGCGCGTTCAAGCCCGGCGACGTCCCAGCCGCTAGCGGAAAGATTGTCGACAAGTCCGCGGAAGTCGGCGCTCTCACGGCAGGACGGCGGTATCTGGAGACCGTTGTTCCGGAAGCCGGTGATGTCGACATCACCAAGGAACCCGTACTGGTGTCGATTGGCCGCGGCATTCAGGAGCAGGACAATGTCGCCATCGCGCAGGAGCTGGCCGAGGCCATGGGCGCGGTCGTCAGCTGCTCGCGTCCGGTGGTCGATGCCAAGTGGCTGCCCAAGTCGAGGCAGGTCGGCTCGTCCGGCCAGACCGTGAAACCCAAGGTGTACCTGGCCTGTGGCATGAGCGGATCGTTCCAGCACCTGGCGGGATTGAAAGGGAATCCGTTCATCGTTGCTATCAACAAAAATCCCAAGGCCCCCATCTTCCAGGTGGCAGACGTCGGAATTGTCGCCGACATCCTGGAGTTCCTGCCTGAGCTGACGGAAAAGGTACAGGCGATGAAGAAGGTGACGGCGTAATTGGCGTGTCACCAAGGAAATGCGACTACGCGGGCCTGAAGACCCGCTCTACCCGGCCAACTGCGAGCTACGAAAGGTCTGACCGATGATCACCAAGAAGACACTGAATCTGAGTTTGAAATCACTGCGGGACTTCGCCAAGAAGCGACTGCCCGACGAGGAATTGATCGCGCTGGACGAGCGCGACGAATGCCCGGTGGACATCGTCCGCCACATGAGCAGCCCGGACAAGCTGGGCATCCAGTTGCTCTTCATCCCGGAGGAGTACGGCGGCATGGGCGGAAGTACCATGGACGTCTACCTCATCTGCGAACAGATGGCGCGCATCGATCTCGGCGTCGCGACGTCTCTTTTCGCGACGTTTCTGGGAAGCGATCCCATCACCTTCGGCGCGACCGAGGAACAGAAGAAGAAGTGGCTGGGAAAGATTGCCGACGAAGGCGTTCTCTTCGCCTATGGCGCAACCGAACCAGACGCCGGCAGCGACCTGGGTTCGCTTAAGACCACTGCCGATCGCGTGGAGAGAGACGGCAAGGTGGTCGGCTACAAGATCAACGGCAGCAAGCAGTGGATCAGCAATGGCGGCATTGCCGACCACTGCACAATCCTGGCCAACACGGCCGCCGGGCCAAGCTGGTTCATCGTGGACGCCGGCACCAAGGGCTTTTCGCATGACAAGCCCGAAGACAAACATGGCATCCGTCTGAGCAACACGGCTGCCCTGGCGCTGAACGATGTCTATGTCGATGCCGAGCGGCTGGTGGGCGGCGTCGAAGGCCAAGGCCTGATTCAGGCGCAGATGGTCTTCGGCTACACGCGCGTGATGGTCGCGGCCTTTGGACTAGGCGCAGGCTGGTCGGCGCTGGATCGCGCCATTCCGTATTCCACCAAGCGCATTCAGGGTGGAACACCGCTATCCGAGAAGCAGGGTTACACGCATAAGCTGATCGTGCCCAGCGTCGTGCGTCTGGAAGCTGGCCGGGCCTTTATCGAAGAGACGGCGCAGCGCATCGATGCCGCCAACGAAGGCAGCCTGAACACCGAAGGCGCGATTGCCAAGTACATGTCTACCGAAGCCGGAGATGCCGCTGCCGATGCCAGCATTCAGGCGCTGGGCGGCTACGGTTACACCCACGAATACATGGTGGAGAAGATCAGCCGCGATGTTCGCATCACCCGGATTTACGAAGGCACCTCCGAGATCATGGAGATGACCATCAGCCGCGACCGCTGGCAGCTTCACTTAAAGACTCGCGGCCAGCACTATCACGACCGAGCGCGCGAGGTGGAAGCCCTGCACGCCGCCCATCCCAATGTCGGCGCCGACATCGCGGCCCTGGCGTTGCACGCTCTCGCCGAAGTCATGGAGAAGGCCCGCATCAATCGCCTGACGAGATATCAGCATGTGCTGTTGCGTATCGGTGAGTTGATTGCCTATGCCGAGTCGGCGGCGACCCTGGCGCGTCGTGCGGCGCTGAAGATAGAAGGACGTCTCAACGAAAAAGCCAACGATCGCTTCGACGCGGAAGCGCTGGCGGCAATTGCCCGCATCTTCGCGCGTGAAGCAGCGATGAAGGTTGCCGGCGAAGGTTTGCGTCTGGTCGTCGGCGCCGGCGGCGTGAGCGACGCCGAGATGCCGGCGTTCGAGACAGCGCTCGGTATTGTAGCCATCCACCGTGCGCAGGCGGGTCTCATCGCCGACATGGATCACGTAGCTGACGTCTTGTACGGTCGCGCTGCAAAGCACACCACGGAAGCCGTCAGGGAAGTTGCCCTCCAACACTAGAGAGGTGAAGCAGGGGCGTCGAACTCTCTTTCACATCCGGCGCCCGGCTTTCCTCAGAAGAGGTACGCAATGGATAACACCGCCCATCGTGCAATCGCAATTGTTGGGGTAGGAGCGATCCTGCCCGATGCTCCCAGTGCGCCGGCCTTCTGGAACAACGTGAAGAGTGGCCGCTACAGCATTAGCGAAGTGCCTGCTGACCGTTGGGATCCCGCACGTTATTACGACGCCGATCACAACGCTCCCGATAAGACTTATTCCAAGATCGGCGGATGGGTTCGCGAATTCGGTTGGGACCCGATGAAGTGGCGATTGCCCATACCACCCCGCGTGGCCGATGGCATGGATCTGGCGCAGCAGTGGGCGGTGGCCTGCACCCGCGAGGCGCTGGAAGATTACGGCTATCCCAACCGGCCGTTGGAGCTTGATCGCACCGCGGTGATTCTGGGCAACGCCATGGCGGGTGAGAAGCACTACACGTCGTCCGTGCGTATCTTCTTTCCTGAGTATGCTCATGAACTCGAGGAGTCGGCCAGCTTTGCGGCGCTGCCGAAGGCTGTGCAGCGCGACATCACCCGCGAATTCCGCGACCGCGTGGGCAAGCGCTATGCCGCCATCACCGAAGACACCATGCCCGGCGAGCTTGCTAACTGCATGGCCGGACGCATCGCGAACCTCTACAACTTCCACGGACCCAACTACGTGTGCGACGCAGCCTGTGCCTCGGCGATGGCAGCCATCAGTTCAGCGGTAGAAGGCCTGATCGAGAATGACTTTGACGTCGCGGTGACTGGCGGTATTGACCGCAACATGGGCGCGCCGACGTTCGTGAAGTTCTGCAAGATTGGGGCGCTGTCGGCCACAGGAACACGTCCCTACGCGGAGGGAGCCGACGGCTTCGTCATGGGCGAAGGTGCAGCCATTTTCCTGATGAAGCGTCTGGCTGACGCCGAGCGCGATCAGGACAAGATTTACGCCGTGCTGCGCGGGATTGCCGGGGCGAGCGACGGCAAAGGTAAAGGAATAACGGCGCCGAATCCCATCGGACAAAAAATGTGCGTGGAGCGCGCCTGGCAGAATGCCGGGTTGTCGCCTGCGACCGCAACGTTGATCGAAGGTCACGGCACTTCGACGAAAGTTGGCGACGTGGTCGAGGCGCAGAGCATGGCTGACATACTCAGCAGCGCTAATCTGCCCGCAAAGTCTGTCGCGCTGGGGTCGGTGAAATCGAACATCGGACATTTAAAGGGCGCGGCTGGTGCAGCCGGAATTCTGAAAGCCACGCTGGCATTGCGCGACAAAGTGCTGCCGCCCAGCCTGCACTGCGAGCATCCCAGCCCCGACATCGATTTCTCGCACTCGCCGCTATATGTCAACACCGAACTGAAGCCTTGGGACGTCCCGCCGGACGTGGCGCGCCGTGTGGGCGTCAGCGCTTTCGGTTTTGGTGGCACGAACTTTCACGTGGTGATGGAAGAACACATTCCCGGCAAGCTCAACGGAAACGGTAAACACTCGATCGCTGTCCCGGCGATGCCGCCCGCAGTGACGAAGGATGTGATTATGCAAGCAAGCAGTATTCCAGCATCGATCTCTTCGCAATCGTCAGGCAAAGCGCCATTGAGAGGCGCGATGGTCATTGGTGCGGCTTCGGAAAAGGAGCTGATCGAGAAGTTGAGGGTCGTGCAACGGGAAGCCGCAGGCGGGAACGCTCCTGCGCCAGCGGCACCGAGTGAAACCGTTCTGCGCTCGCCGGAGCGCGTCGTAATTGACTACGCCGACGCAGCGGACCTGGCTACGAAGGCCGGAATCGCGCTGAAAGCCATGCAGGCGAATCAGCCGACGTTCTGGAAAGCGATTCGCGCGCAAGGCGTCTTCCGAGGTAGCGGTCCCGCGCCCAAGGTCGCGTTCCTCTATACCGGACAGGGCTCGCAGTACGCGAACATGTTGCAGACGTTGTGCGCGGCCGAGCCTATCATCCGCAAGACGTTCGCCGAGGCCGACGACATCATGACGCCGCTGCTTGGCAAGCGGCTCACCGAGTTTATCTTTGTCGATCCCGACGACGAACAGGCAGTCGCAAAGGCTGAAGAGGATCTTCGCCAGACTGAGATCACGCAGCCGACCGTGCTCACCATTGATATCGGGATCACACGTTTGCTGGCTGCGTACGGCATTCAGCCGGACATGACGATGGGGCATAGCCTGGGCGAGTACGGGGCGCTGGTCGCCGCCGGCGCTCTCAGCTTCCATGACGCGCTTCAGGCCGTCAGCGCGCGCGGCCGTGGCATGGCCATGGTGGCCGTAGCCGACACAGGCCGCATGGCCGCGGTCTTCGCGCCCCTGCCCGAGGTCGAACGCATTCTTAAAACCGTAACCGGATACGTTGTTATCGCCAATGTGAACAGCAATACCCAATCGGTGATCGGCGGCGCCAGCAAAGCGGTGGAAAAGGCCGCGCAGATTTTCCTGCAGTCCGGCTACAACGTTGTCGAGTTGCCGGTAAGTCACGCCTTCCACACGTCCATCGTTGCTCCTGCCAGCGAACCGTTGCGGCAGATGCTGGGGCAGCTGAACCTGCAAGAGCCGCGGGTCCCGGTCATTGCCAATGTGACTGGCGAGTTTTATCCCGGTGGAACCGATTGCGAATCGCAGATGCTGGATCTCCTGGCACGCCAGGTGGCTTCGCCAGTGCAGTTCGTCCAAGGACTGCGGACGCTCTATGATGCCGGCGCGCAAGTGTTCGTCGAAGTCGGGCCCAAGAAGGCGTTGCAGGGATTCGCCGAGGATGTGCTGGGTGTCAACGGCGACGTGGTCTCGTTATTCACGAACCATCCCAAGGTCGGCGACATTGCAGCCTTTAACCAGGCTCTCTGCGGCCTGTATGCAGCGGGATTGGGCGGCGGCGAGGCCAAGGCATCGTTCGAGCTGACAGCCGTACCGGCCAGCACGAAAACCAAAGAACCTGCGCCAGCAAAGCCAGCCGCAGCAGTCGTACAAGGCGCGTTGGCAGTAGCTTCCTCCGTTTCCGTTTCCGCGAATGGTGACACCTACGCTGCGCTCGGCCATCTGTTCGCCGACGTGCTCGATCGCGGATGGGAAATTTATCGGGGCGAGAAACCTGCTCCGCCATTCGAGCCTGTCGTTATCACTGGAGCGGCGCTGGGACTGCCCGGGACCGAGCATGTCTTTGATGACGGCAACATTGCACGTCTTCTGCGTGGCGAACAATTCATCGGCGCCATTCCGGCGGGTCTGCGTCAGGAGATGCTGGACAAGAACATCCTGCGGCTGGTCAAAAGCGACATGGGTGAAGCGAGGTTTGAGTCGATTGGCGACGTCGCCGACGTCATCAAGCTGGCAGGCCGCGGCAAGACCTTCGACCTCGACACTGAATTTGGAGTGTCCGGCGAACGCTTGCTGGCACTCGATCGCACCACGCGACTGGCGATTGCGGTAGGTCTCGACGCTCTTCGCGATGCCGGCATTCCGCTGGTCATGCGCTACAAGACAACCAGCAAGGGCACGTTGTTGCCTGAGCGCTGGGGATTGCCCGACGCGTTGCGCGACGACACGGGCATTATTTTTGGCTCGGCGTTCCCGGGCTTGGACTCTCTGGCCGACGAGATGGCTCGTTATTATGCCGACCATGCACGCCGGGAGGAATTAGCCACTCTGGAGAAGATGTGCGCCAAGGTAGCTGGCACGAATGGCCATTCCCCGCTCGCTCAGGAGATGGCGCAGAGAATCGAAGACCTTCGTGCGGCTATCGAGAAAGAGCCGTATGTCTTCGAGCGCCGCTTCCTGCTCAAAGTGCTGTCGATGGGGCACTCGCAATTCGCGGAGTTCATCGGCGCGCGCGGACCGAACACGCAAATCAACTCAGCCTGCGCGACGACCTCGCATGCCCTGGGATTGGCAGAAGACTGGATCCGCGCCGGACGTTGCCGCCGCGTGATCATCATCGCGGCCGACGACGTCACTACCGACCACCTGATCGGCTGGATGGGCGCAGGGTTCCTCGCCAGCGGAGCCGCCGCCACGGATGAGTTAGTGGAAGAGGCGGCTACTCCTTTCGATCGCCGCCGGCACGGACTGATCATGGGCATGGGCGCTGCGGCGCTGGTGGTCGAAAGCGCGGAGGCATCGCGCGAACGAGGCATTCGTCCCATCTGCGAAGTGCTGAATACGGTCGTGGCCAACAGCGCCTTCCATGGCACAAGGCTCGATGTGCAGCATATTTGCGGCATGATGGAACACTTGATGGCTGGAGCCGAGGCTCGCAGCGGCATATCGCGGCGCGAGATCGCCAAGGACACTGTTTTCGTCTCCCACGAAACTTACACCCCCGCCCGGGGCGGCAGCGCCTCGGCCGAGATTCATGCACTGCGCCACGTTTTCGGCGATGTCGCCGATCAGATCGTGATCGCCAACACCAAGGGCTTTACCGGCCACGCCATGGCGACCGGCATCGAGGAAGTGCTGGCGGTGAAGGCGCTGGAAACCGGTTGCGTCCCGCCGGTGGCTAACTTCAAGGAAGTCGATCCGGAGCTGGGAGCGCTCAACCTGTCGAAGGGTGGCTCCTATCCGGTCGAGTATGCGTTGCGGCTGGGCGCGGGGTTCGGCTCGCAGATCAGCATGACGCTGCTGCGTTGGGTCAAGACCAAAGACGGCGTGCGTGTGCGTCCTGACGAGTTGGGGTATGCGTACCGCGTCGCCGATAAGCCTGCATGGGAATCCTGGCTGAGTCGTATTGCCGGATATCCCACCACCGAACTCGAAGTGGTGAAACGGACGCTGCGCATTCGCGATCAGCGGCCACAGGCGCGGGTCGCTGTGCCTGCCGAAGAGTCGCGTGCGGTTGCGAAGCCTGCTCCCGAAACCAAGGCTGCCGTTGCTTCGGAACCAAAAGCGCCGGCTGCTCCGGTTGCGCAAGCGATGAAAGCCGCTCCAGCGCCAGCACCGCTGCACGCTGAGGTTGCGAAACCGAGCGTAGCTGCTGCAACAGTGGCTGCTGCTCCGACACCCGTGCCGCCGACGGTTCCTGCGTCCGTTATCGCTTCCTCTCCGACGGTGGCGAAGCAGCCGATAACAGCTAACGCAGTAAAAGAACGCATCCTTGAACTTGCGGTAGAAAAAACTGGGTATCCGGCGGACATGCTGGATCTCGACTTGGACCTCGAAGCCGATCTTGGCGTCGACACCGTCAAGCAAGCCGAAATCTTCGCTGCCATCCGCGAAATCTACAACATCCCGCGCGATGAGAACCGTAAGCTACGTGATTATCCAACGCTGGCGCACGTGATCCGATTTGTGCTGGAGAAACGGCCAGATATTGGGAGCGCAAGTTCGGCCACGGCAGTCTCTGCTGAAATAAATGTTCCTCCCGCAATCGAAGTCGTTGCTCCCGTTGCGGCTTCTCAAACTGTTGCGCCGGCTCCGATCGCGCCGCCGGTACAGCTGAGTTCCGGGCTGGCCGACAAGTCCGTGAAAGACCGCATCCTCGCCCTTGCGGTCGAGAAGACCGGATATCCGGAAGACATGCTGGATCTCGATCTCGATCTGGAGGCTGACCTCGGGGTTGACACGGTGAAGCAGGCGGAGATGTTTGCCGCCATCCGCGAGATCTACAACATTCCGCGCGATGAGAACCGCAAGCTACGTGATTATCCAACGCTGGCTCATGTGATCCGGTTTGTCTTCGAGAAGCGGCCTGACCTGGCTGAGAGTGTCCCTGCCCAAGCAAGCTCCGTCGCAGCCGCGCCAGTTGTGCGGCCGACTCAATCTCAAACAGTCGCACCGGTCGCGGATGCCCCGTCGGCGACACCTGGACCGTCTGCCGGAGCCGCAAGCGAGTCGGTAAAAGACCGCATTCTCGACCTCGCCGTGGAGAAGACTGGTTACCCCAAGGACATGCTGGACATGGACCTTGATCTCGAAGCCGATCTTGGCGTCGACACGGTGAAGCAGGCGGAGATGTTCGCGGCCATCCGCGAGATCTACAACATCCCGCGTGACGAGAATCGCAAGCTGCGCGATTATCCGACACTGGCGCACGTCGTTCGCTTCGTCTACGAGAAGCGGCCCGATCTTGCAACTGCGTCGCCAACCCCTGCAATAGTTGCCGATCCGAACAAACCGGACGAACCGGCAGAGGTTGCGCCATCGGTCGCCGCCGCACAACCTGAGGCCGAGATTTCGGACGAGTCCATCAAGCAGAAGATTCTGGAGGTCGTGGCCGACAAGACGGGATATCCGCCAGAGATGTTGGACATCGATCTTGACCTCGAAGCTGACCTGGGCGTCGACACCGTAAAACAGGCGGAGATGTTTGCCGCCGTGCGCGCAGCCTACAACATTCCGCGCGATGAAAACATGAAGCTGCGCGATTTCCCCACACTGGCTCACGTGATCCAGTTCGCGCGCGAGCGTCGGCCAGCCGCAGCCAAAACAACTTCGCGGGAGCAGCCCGTAACGACCCAGTCATCTAACGCTGCTGCAACTGCGTCCAGCCCCATACCGGCAGCTGCGTCACGTCCGCGACCAATGCTTGCGGGTTTCGAGGCAGCCAACAAGATTCCGCGCCGCATCCCCGTTCCCAATCTGCGGCCGCCTCTCAACGTCTGCAAGCCGACGGGCGTGACACTCGGCCAAGGTAGTCGAGTGGTGCTCATGGCCGACAAGGGCGGTGTGGGCGATGCACTCGCTCAACGTCTCCTCAATCTTGGTGCCGAGGTGCTGCGCATCAACCCGACACTCGATACCGATGCCCTTGCCGCATGTCTCAAACAGTGGATCAACGCTGGGCCGGTGCAGGGTGTGTATTGGCTGCCTGCTCTCGATCACGAGGGCGAACTCGCGACAATGACACTCGCGGACTGGCACGACGCGTTGCGTGTGCGGGTAAAAGCCCTGTACGTCACCATGCGCACACTGTACGAGCAGGTTGCAGCGCCGGGTACCTTACTGGTCGCGGCGACTCGACTCGGCGGACACCATGGCTATGACCACGCCGGGGCTGTTGCTCCCATGGGAGGCGCGGTCAGCGGTTTCACCAAGTCTTACAAGCGCGAGCGCCCCTTAGCGCTGGTGAAGGCTGTCGATTTCGAGACGGGCCGCACACCAGACGAAATCGCCGCCGCTCTCATCGACGAAACTTTGCGCGATCCTGGCGCTGTCGAGATTGGCTACAAGAACAGTCTACGTTGGACGGTGGGCCTCGAGGAACAGTCGCCGAACGATGGCCGGCCCGGACTGGCGCTTGATGAACACAGCGTCTTCGTCATCACAGGCGCAGCCGGCAGCATTGTGTCGGCCATCACTGCCGACTTGGCAGCAGCCTCCGGCGGCACGTTCTACCTGCTCGATCTCGTACCGGAGCCGAATCCGGATAATCCCGATCTCGCCCGCTTCGTGACCGACAAAGAAGGATTGAAGCGCGATCTATTCGCGCGCATCCAGGCGCGTGGCGAACGGGCCACGCCAGCTCTGGTAGAAAAAGAGCTAGCTGCACTTGAGCGGTCACAGGCCGCACTCGCCGCAATTCAGGCGGTACAGGCAGCAGGTGGAACGGCCCACTACTTCAGCGTCAACCTGGCGGATGCCGACGGAGTTGCGAAGGTCATCGAGCAGGTCCGCACACATAACGGACGCATCGATGTTCTGTTGCATGCCGCCGGCCTGGAGCGCAGCCACTTCCTTCCCGACAAAGACCAGCGCGAGTTCGATCTGGTCTTCGACGTGAAGGCGGATGGCTGGTTTAATCTGCTGCACGCCATCGGAAACATGCCGCTGGCGGCGACAGTCGCTTTCAGCTCGATTGCCGGACGCTTCGGCAACGGCGGGCAGGTGGACTACAGCGCGGCGAACGACCTGCTGTGCAAGTTCGCCTCGAACTTCCGCACGGCGCGGCCGCAGACCCGAGCCATCGTCCTCGACTGGACAGCGTGGGGCGGAATCGGCATGGCCACTCGGGGCTCGATTCCGAAGATGATGGAGCTTGCCGGCATCGATATGCTGCCGCCGGAAGCAGGTGTTCCGTTTATCCGGCGCGAGCTGACAACAGGTACGACGCGCGGAGAAGTCGTGGTTGCACAGCGCATCGGCGCCATGCTCAACGAGTGGGATCCAACCGGTGGGCTGGATACCGCTGCACTGGAAGCTGTCGCCGCGGGCCGACCCGCACAAGGACCGATGGTTGGGAAGATCACCGGAATGGGTCTCTACAGCGGGCTGACGATGGAGACCACTCTTGATCCGACCGTGCAGCCATTCTTGTACGACCACCGCATCGACGGCACGGCCGTGCTGCCCGGAGTGATGGGCATTGAGGCGTTCGCCGAAGCGGCCCTATGCGTTCATCCCGGCTGGCATGTTGAAGCGATTGAAGAGGTGAACTTCCTAGCTCCGTTCAAGTTCTACCGGGACGAGCCACGAACGGTGACGATTCAGGCGTTCTTCTATCCGCAGGGTGACAAGCTGATCGCCGATTGCAGGCTGCTCGGAAGCCGCGTGCTTCCGAACCATACGGAACCGCAGCAGACAATCCATTTCACTGCGCGGGTGAGAGTGGGGAAGCAGACTCCGCCAGCGGTGGGTGGGGCGGTTCCGCGCTTGTCGGCGGAAACCATGGTGAACGCTGCGCAGATCTATCGCGTTTACTTCCACGGGCCGGCATACCGGGTTCTAGAGCGCGCCTGGTGGGATGGATCGCGAATGATTGGGGAGTTGGCCGCTAATCTTCCGGACAACAACCAGCCATCGGATCGACCGACATTAATGGCGCCGCGGCTGATCGAACTGTGCTTCCAGACCGCCGGTCTCTGGGAGATGGGCACGCGCCACCGCATGGGCTTGCCGCAGTTTGTCCAGAATGTTTGCTGGTCGCGCGAGCCGCAACTGGCGGAAGGCAAACTCTACGCGCTGGTCACTCCGCACCCGGATCAGGACAGCTTTGACGCCGAGGTCGTAGATCAAAAGGGCAACCGCTACGTCCGTCTCGCCGGATACCGAACGGCGCAACTGCCCGACAGCCTCGATGCCGAATGGCTGAAGAATCTGCAAACCGTCATGTCGCCGGAAGCCGTCACAGCCTCATGACCTCACCTGGATGGCGGGTAATTGCTATTGAGCAGGTGTCCAATGCAGCATGAATTTCAGAGAGTAGCGATCGTCAATCGCGGAGAAGCTGCCATGCGCTTTATCCATGCAGCCCGCGAGTTCAATCAAGAGCACGAGGCAGCGTTACAAACCATCGCGCTGTTCACGGAGCCAGACCGTCATGCCATGTTTGTTCGCGAGGCGGACGAGGCTTATTTCCTGGGCGGAGCGCACGTCCTGGATCCACTTACCAACCAACTCAAGAGTCGCTACGTCGACTACGACAGCCTGAAGCAGGCGCTGATGGCGGTGCGTGCCGAAGCTGTATGGGTGGGCTGGGGATTTGTGGCAGAGCACGCGGAGTTTGCGGACCTTTGCCGCGACCTCGGCCTGGTGTTCATCGGACCGGACGGCGACATCATGCGCCGGTTGGGCGACAAGATTTCCTCCAAGCGGCTGGCGGAACAAGCACAGATACCGATCGCGGGCTGGAGCGATGGACCGGTGGACACGCTAGCCGATGCGGCTCAGCACGCCGAGCGGCTTGGATATCCGTTGCTGATCAAGGCCACAACCGGAGGTGGGGGGCACGGAATTCGGCGAGTGGATTCCGCCGGCGAATTGGAGTTTGCTTTCGCTCGTGCGCGCAGCGACGCCTTCAAGGCCTTCGGCGACCCTACTCTGTTCATGGAACAGCTGGTCACCGGTTCGCGTCATGTCGAGGTTCAGATTATCGCGGATCAGTACGGCACAACCTGGGCTGCGGGGGTGCGCGATTGCACCATTCAACGCCGCCATCAGAAAGTTATGGAGGAGGCACCGTCACCGGTGCTGTCGTCTGAACAAGATCAATGGTTGCGTCAGGCGGCAATCCGGTTGAGCCGGGTAGCCGGGTACCGCAACGCCGGCACGGTCGAATTCCTGTACGAGCCGGTCAGCAAGCGCTTCGTGTTTATGGAGATGAATACGCGTCTTCAGGTCGAACACCCGGTGACGGAGTGCACGACGCGGCTGGACCTGGTGAAGCTTCAGATTCATGTTGCACGAGGCGGTCAACTGGAGGCGGTGCAGCCACAGACCATTGGACACGCAATCGAGGTGCGGCTGAACGCAGAGGATCCAGAGAACGGATTTACCCCGGGCCCCGGGCTCATCGAACGGATGAAGATGGCGACCGGGCCGGGAATTCGCATCGACACCGGCGTCTCCGTGGGCGACACCGTACCTCCGGAATTCGACTCGATGATCGCCAAGATCATCGCCTTCGGTCAAAGTCGCAAAGAAGCCTTGGCGCGGCTGCAGCGAGTGCTGCGCGAGAGCGTGGTTGTCATTAAGGGCGGCGCCACCAACAAAGCATTTCTGCTGGAGCTGCTTCGGCGTCCCGAAGTGCATAACAGCGAAGTTGATGTGGAATGGCTGGATCGCCTGGCGGCTAAGGGCGAGCACCTCTCGCTACGTTATGCGGACGTAGCCCTGGTGCAGGCAGCCATCGAGGTCTACAACGCCGACCTTGCGGTGGAGAAAGCACAGTTCTATACATCGGCGGTGCGTGGGCGTCCGCAGGTTCGCAGCGAGGCGGGCCGTACGGTGAAGTTGCGTTATCGCGGCCAATCCTATGCGATGAAGACCTACTGTCTCGGTCCTGAGCGCTACCGCATCGAAGTTGACGGTTCGTTCATCGATGCCCATCTGCATCACCTGGGACCGTTCGAGTATTGGCTCACCACCTTCGGGCAGCGCTCGCACGTGGTTTCGGCTGTGCAGGGACTGAGTTATCGGATTGAAGTGGATGGTGTCTCGCATCGCATCGAGCGCGATGACGGCGGTGTCATCCATGCGCCCGCGCCGGCGGTGGTGGTATCGATTGCCGTGAAGCCGGGCGACACGGTCGCAGCTGGCGATCGCCTGCTGGTGCTCGAAGCCATGAAGATGGAGACGCAGGTCGTCGCGCCATTTCCTGGCAAGGTGCGGCAGGTCATGACCATACCCAATGTGCAGGTGGACATTGGGGCGCCACTGGTCCAGATCGAAGCCTCCACGGAGGACGAAACGAGTGCCACGGAAGGCCGGGTAGCCTTTGGCGCACCTTTGACCACTGTCAGTGCGGCAGCCCAAGCTACCTGGCGCCAGAACCTGGATGAGTTGCGTCAGCTGATGCTGGGCTTCGACATCGATCCCGCGCACACCGCGCGAATCTCGACCCAGTGGCGGCAGTTTCACGGCGCTGGTGAGGATGCGGCTGAGATACAGCGTCAGGAAGAGGAGATCCTCAGTATCTTCGTCGATATCTGCGCGCTGTTTCGCCGTAAGCCTGGGAACAGTGATGCTTCTGGTGGCGAAGCACCGAGCTCGGAGGCTTATCTCTTCACCTACCTGCGAATGATCAACACCCAGGGCGAGGGTTTGCCGCGAACATTTCTCGAGGCATTGCGCCGAGTGCTGGCGCACTATGGCATTGCGTCGCTCGACCCTTCACCCACGCTGGAAGAGACATTGCTTTGGATCTACAAATCGCATCAACGAATGGAGCGGCAGAACGCGGCCATTCTGAGCGTGCTGGAGCGGCGGCTCTCCTGCCGTGACGTTCTGTCCGCAGAGAAAAATCACGCATTTCGCACTCTCCTCGACCGCTTGATTTCGATCACCCGCGCCAGCGCTCCCAGCATCAGCGACCTGGCCCGAGAAGTTCGTTATCACTGCTTCGATCAGCCCGTGTTCGAATCGTCGCGCAAGTTGGTTTACGCGCAACTGGAAGATCAGCTCGACTACCTGGCATCGAACCCGGAAGCCGCAGATCGCGACCAGAGAATGCGAGCCGTGATCGAGTGCCCGCAACCGCTGGCGACCATCCTGTCCAGAAGGCTGGCTACAGCCTTGCCAGCGATGCAGCAACTGATGCTCCAGATGATCGCGTCTCGTTACTATCGCGTTCGAACTCTGACCAACTTTCGCGCGCTGCCTGCGAATGGAAATTGCTGCGTCTCCGCCCAGTATGAAGAGAAAGGGGCGAGCGTTCATATCTTTGCCACGCACGCCGACTATAACGGGTTGCTGAAAGCGATGCAGGCGCTGAAACCGGCGATCGAGCAAGTTCCTGCCGAGGACGATATCGTCCTCAATTTCTTTACCTGGAAGGACGCCAAGCTGTCAGATGTGGAGACGGCACAACAGGAAATTCATTCGACGGTCAACGCCGCTGGTTTGCCTGCCAGACTCAAGCATATCGTTGTGGCAGTTTCCGGTCCCGGTCAGGACCCCGGCATGGGTGGCATGCAACACTTCACCTACGAGCCGTTCGAAACCGGATACCGGGAAGCGGAACTGCTGCGCGGAATTCATCCCATGATGGCGGAGCGTCTTCATCTGTGGCGCTTACAGAATTTCAAAATCGATCGCCTGCCTTCCGCTGAAGACGTCTACCTGCTGCACGCGGTTGCCAGCGAAAATCCCAAGGACGAGCGGCTGTTTGCCTGCGCCGAAGTTCGTGACCTGACTCCTGTGCGTGACGCCGACGGCCGGGTTGTCCAATTGCCGCATCTAGAGCGGATGTTTGCGGAGGCGTGCGCCGCTATCCGCCAATCCCAGATGAAGCGGCCGCCGCAGAAACGCCTGCATTGGAACCGGATTCTGCTTTACGTCTGGCCGGCACTCGAGGTCAGCGTTGACGATCTTCAGGCGATCGCCTATAGGCTGGCGCCGGAGACTGACGGTCTGGGATTGGAGCAGGTGGTGCTGCGCGCCCGTGTGCCGCACCCTCGCACCGGTGAGTTGCGTGAGATGCTGCTGCGGGTATCGAATCCCGGCACTACGGGTTTGCTGATGACGATGCGACCAGCCACCAAACTACAGCCGCTGAAGCCGCTGGCGGAATACGATCAAAAAGTAGTCAAGATGCGCCAGCGCGGACTTATCTATCCGTACGAGATCGTGAAAATGCTGACGCCATCGCTGGAAGAGACGCGCGCTGAATTTCCCACCGGCGATTTCGTCGAGTACGACTTGGACTCCGACCAACGGCTGGCGCCGGTCGAGCGGCCTTATGGCAAGAACAAAGCCAACATCATCGCGGGCGTCATCCGCAACTTTACTGCGAAACATCCTGAGGGAATGACGCGAGTTGTGCTGCTGGGCGATCCGAGTAAAGACATGGGGGCGCTCGCCGAGCCGGAGTGCCGGCGCATCAACGAGGCCATCGATCTGGCGCAAGAAAAAAACATTCCACTGGAGTGGTTCGCGCTCTCCGCTGGAGCCAAGATCTCGATGGACAGCGGCGTCGAGAACATGGACTGGATTGCCCGCGTTCTGCGCCGCCTGATCGAATTCACCCAGGCTGGAGGCGAAGTCAACATCGTGGTGAACGGCATCAACGTTGGCGCGCAGCCCTACTGGAACGCCGAGGCCACCATGCTGCTGCATACCCGCGGCATTCTGATCATGACGCCGCCCGCCGCAATGGTGCTGACCGGCAAGCGTGCTCTCGACTATTCAGGAAGCGTTTCGGCGGAAGACAACGTGGGAATCGGCGGCTATGACCGCATCATGGGGCTGAATGGGCAGGCGCAGTATTTTGCTCGCGATCTCGACGAAGCCTGCCACATCCTGTTCCGCCATTACGACCACACCTACGTAGTCCCGGGCGAACGTTTCCCGCGGCGCGCGGTGACCAACGACCCCATTGATCGCGACGTGCGAGAGTATCCGCACGTCGCTAACGGCACCAGCAGCTTTGTGCGCGTCGGCGATATCTTCTCGGACGATACCAATCCTGGGCGCAAGCAACCCTTTGATATTCGCAGAGTTCTGGCCGCGGTCGTCGACCAGGATCACTCGCCGTTGGAGCGCTGGTCTGGAATGCGAGGAGCTGAGACGGTGGTGGTGTGGGACGCGCATCTTGGCGGCTATCCCGTGTGCATGCTCGGCATCGAGTCGCATCCCGTGCCGCGCCTGGGATTTGTGCCAGCGGACGGCCCGGACCAATGGACTGCGGGAACGCTCTTTCCTTCGTCCTCCAAGAAGGCCGCACGCGCTATTAACGCGGCCAGCAATAATCGGCCGGTTGTGGTTCTGGCCAATTTGTCAGGATTCGATGGATCTCCGGAATCGCTGCGCAAGCTTCAACTGGAATACGGCGCCGAGATCGGACGCGCGGTCGTAAATTTCAAAGGCCCCATGGTGTTTTGCGTTATCTCCCGCTATCACGGTGGTGCGTACGTAGTATTCTCGGGAGCCCTCAACGAACAGCTTGAGGTTGTGGCGCTCGAGGGCACCTACGCCTCGGTGATTGGAGGTGCGCCGGCAGCCGCGGTTGTCTTCTCCGGTGAAGTGGAGGGGCGAACCAGAAAGGACGAGCGGTTAGTCACTCTGAGTCAGGCGATTGCTCAAGCCGAAGGCGCTGAGAAACGGCGCTTGCAGTCCCAGTACGACGAACTGTTCAAGCTCGTGCATTCCGAAAAGCTGGGCGATGTGGCCGGCGAATTCGATCACATCCACAGCGTGCATCGCGCGCTGGAAGTTGGCGCACTTAACGACATACTTCCTGCTCGGAATCTGCGGTCTTACCTGGTTAAGTCAGTCGAGCGCGGAGTTGCCCGGGAGACCGAGCGTTGCACGCCGGAGCCCGCAACATCCAAAGCAGCGACGGTTGAGGCGCACGCTGCTGGCGTGGTTTAGTGGTGTCGATTAGTGGTGTCGATGAAGGTTTATTGGCTAGAACGGGCTGCATCCGACGTTCCGAGCGATAACAATTGGTTGTCCCCAGCCGAGCTAGCCCGCCTCGACGGTATGCACTTTCCCAAGCGCCGCGCCGACTGGCGCCTGGGGCGCTGGACCGCGAAGAACGCAGTCGCTGCCTATTTGGGTCTGCCTTGCGATCCCGTCGCGCTATCTGGCGTCGAAATACACCCGAAAGACAGCGGCGCTCCCGAAGTGTTGCTCGCCAACCAGCCCGCTGCTGTATCGCTCTCTCTCAGTCATCGTTCCGAGGTTGCGGCTTGCGCGGTCGCGCCATCCGGAACGAGGTTAGGCTTTGACCTCGAGGTCATAGAGCCACGCAGCCAGGCGTTTCTCGAAGACTATTTCACGGCGGACGAACAGCAACTCATGGCAAGCGCGACGTCCGGCGATCGCGACAAAGTTGTGAACTTGTTTTGGAGCGCAAAGGAGAGCGCGTTGAAAGCGCTGGATGTCGGGCTTCGCTTGGACACTCGCGGGGTAGTCGTCAAATCGATGGCAGGATTATTGTGCGCCGCGGAGGCTGAATCACACGCACCTGCGCAAACGGAATCAAGACCGAGCCTCTGGAAGCCCTTTCGCGTGTCCTTCGGCGACTACATCTTCCAGGGCTGGTGGCAGCAGAGTGGCGCATTCCTCCGCACGATGGTCTCGGCACCCGCCTGCGATCAGCCTGTTCTCTTGCACACGACAGCTTAGCTGCATTTGAGAAAAAACGGCTCCCGAAACTTCGTGGGAGCCGTTTTACTTTGCTCGCGTAACCGTCTAGTGCGACTGAACCGCCTGTAGCAGGTTGATCAGCCCGTAGCCGAAGGTGTTGTCTTGCAGGAAGCTCGGACCACGGCAGGCGCCCACAGCCTGAAGATCGGTCAGGCGCTGTGCGGCATGTTCGAAGGTCGACTCCGTCGCCGTAATGTTTCCGATCAGGCTCGGCTTGGCTTGCCACAACAGGGCAACGCCTCCGGCGAGATGCGGAGCAGCCATCGAGGTTCCCGACCATCCCGACTCATACCCATTGCCGGGCACCGCGCCACGAATGTTGACGCCGGGCGCCGACACATCCGGCTTAGTGCGGTTGCTGCCATCAATCGTAACCGGACCTCGACTGCTGAAGCTGGCGATGTTGTTGCCGGAGTCGAGCGCTCCCACATCCACGGAGCTGGCATAAATGGCGGGTGGATACACGATGCTGGAGCAGTTCGGGCCGTCATTGCCGGCCGCCATCGCGGGGAAAATTCCGGCAGCACGGACCGCGTCCACGATGCTTTGCAGAGTGCTGACGGAGCAGCCTTCGCTCGGCGGACAAACCCACGAGTTGTTGATGGAGTCGGGAGCCTTCGTGGGATCGCCCTGATCGGGATTGCCGCCAATCGGATAGGGCGCGATCAGGAACTGGAAGCACTCCGCGTATTGCGAAGGCGAACCGTTACCGCCTGCATCCATGTTGCGGCACGCGATCCACTTCGCGCCCGGAGCTACGCCGATCTGATTGCCCTGCCCGTCGTCACCCACCATCTCGCTGACGGTGAAGGTGCCGTGACCGTGCGGATCGATGGGCGCGGGAGAGTGGTCACTGGTGGCGTCGTGCCAGTTGTAATCGTGATCGGCCCGCTGACCATTCCATCCGCGATATTGGTTCTTCAGCGCGGGATGGTCCCATTGCACGCCGGTATCGGCTCCGGCGACGACCAGGCCTTCGCCATGGTAGCCAAGATTCCACACGTCGGGCGCCTTCACTCGCTGCACGTTCCATTCAATGCCGCTGGGCTGGAAGGTCGTATCGTTGCCGGTGGGCGAGGGCAGCGCAGTGCGCACATGCGGATTGGCGTCGATGGAGGCAACATCGCCGCGCGCGGCTAATGCTTCCATCAAGCTGCGATCACCGGTGAGCTTGATCATGTTGACGATATAAAAGGACTGGTAGGGAATGCCGTGCTCCCGCAGCATGGCGAGAATCGGGCCTTGGCTGGAATGAGCCACAGACCGCAGAGTATCGACCACAAAGCGGCCCTTTTCGGCTTTCGTAGCGAGGTTGTTCGCGGCACTCAGGTCGGCCTGGCGGGCGAGTACAACCAAGGCCTCGGTCGACCCGCCGTTGGAGGTTTCGGACAGCACGCGGGAAGAGATTTTCGAATTCGTGGTATCGTTCTGGGCCGACCAGCAAAGCGGTATAACACTGGCCGATAGAGCGATAAAGATCGCCGACATCAGGAATTTACGCAATTTCATATCCGTCTCCGAGGGAAGCTAACTTCTGTGAGATCAGTTTGTTGACACGGATGAACCCGGGGCAGAAGGACCCATCTTGCGACTGGACTCTAGTCGGTAGCGGTGCTCCTGTCAACCTCGACGCGTCGTTGCTCTCTTCGGCTCACACCCAAGTGTGATTCGAGTCACAGCATGTCCGTTCGTGTTTTGGCATAACAGTGCAATGAAAAACGTGGGCGCCCAATGTAACTTTTTGAAGGTATCGACGGACTGGAAAGCCTGCTTGCAGGAAATTGGCAGCCAGGAGCATTTTGCCGTGGATCAGTTTCTCTTCCAGGAAGACGGCAACAATGCAGGCGTCTATTTTCTGGTAAAAGGCAAGGTTCGCATGAGCGTGAAAAGTTTGCCCAAACTTGATCGCTTGTTTTCGGCGGGCTCGCTGCTCGGCTTGCCTTCTACGTTTACTGAGCGTCCTTATAGCCTGAGTGCCGTTGCGCTGACAGAAGTGGACGTGATACACGTCAGGACCCAGCCATTTCTGGATCTGATGCGCCAGCGCCCGGATCTCTGTGGTCAAGCCACCGAGATGTTAGGACAGGAGGTTACGTTTATCCAGGCTGCGCTGGCCGAGCGTCACAGGCAGGCATCGACCCGGAAGGTCCTCGGAACCCACCCTGTTCCAGCTTAGCGCGTGCCACGGCGTTCTACTGAACTTCAAAGTCCGCAGTTTGCACCTTGGTAAAGTGGCCTGCGGAATCCGTGCCTCTAACCTCCAACTGATAAGAGCCCGGCGGAAGTTTGTCAACCGGCAGCTTCAATCCCACCCCGACCACGGGATTTCCCGTCGACGTTCCTGGCGCCGGTCCTCCTGTTTCCAGCTTTTTTTGTCCAGTCTTGCGATCCATCACCACCATCTGGACGCCGACCGTGGGAGGAGTAGCTGTCATCAGCAGGGGATCGTAAATCTCGACGTAAAAGACGGCAAGGTCGGTCGGTTTGAACCGATTGTTGCCGGTGGGAACGATTTGCATACCTTGAGCGACAAGCGGGCTGCGATCCTCTAACAGCGTAGCGTCCAGGCTGTTACCGACCTGCGACAGGGGATGAACCTCCCGGCTTAGGGCCAGTGCACTGATGCCGAACTGCTTGGCATCATGTGAGTCGACGACCAATGGCATCTCCAGCTTTCCAAAGTTATTCTCGCCGGAGTTGAACGCTACCTTCAGGTTGTAATGTCCAGCACCGATCTCAAATTGGTTTTCGTAGCGGTACGGCTTCTTCTTGAAGGCTTCCAGTTCATCCTTGCTTTCAAAGTTGAATTCCACCTGATCGCTGAAGCGAGCAGCCACATCGCCATTCAACTTGTAGGCGATTCCCAGAACATTCACCACAGCGTGCTGTTTGCCTTTCACCTTTTCAAACACCACGGTGCTGGAGGGCATTTCGATGGCGAGGTCGACGCGCGCGGTGTCCGGCGAGGTGTAGAAGTACGGAGCCAACATGGTGGCAGCGACATTCCCGGGTTGCGAACCGGTGACCTGATTCTCCAGCTGCTTTTCAACCGGTTTGCCGGCCAACAGGTCGGTCGGCCGGACATTGCAATATCCGCTGCGTGAGCGGACCTTTGTATCCGAGCGGTCTACCTTCACCTTCAGGACGTGGCAGCTGCCTTCCTCCGAGGGCGGCGGCGTGTATCCCAAAACGTAGTACTGGCTTTGCTCGTTCGCGATCTTCTCAAGTCCGCCCAGCAAGTCGTTCGAGTTCACAATGACGAACCCACCGGTACCGACCGCCAGTTCGTACAGCACCTGCTGATTGCCGGTTGCGTCTGAAACCGTGGGAAGAAGCTGACGCGACGAGCTGTAGGGAGCGACCGGAAGCGGATTGCTCGCCGTTCCTCCGCCGCTCCGCACGCCGTTTCCGCCGGTGCTGCCTGTATGTGAGCCGCCTGTAGTGCCTGTGCCTCCAGTGTGCCCACCGACACCGCCACCGCCGCCACCGCCGCTATGACCTCCGCCACCGCCACCTCCGCCACCACCGGCCCCGCCATGCTGTACGTAAACCAGATGCGGAGTTTGGTCATCGTCGGAGCCATCAGGATTGAAGTTCAAGGTAGCCGTCACTAGCCTTGCCGGGGGCGAGTCAGGAAACGGCCGCCAAGGTGACACTTCGCCGATCGGAGTGGTCAAACCACGTACGTCGATAGGATAGATCGCCACGTTCGCTTTGTTGCAGGTGTTGATGACGGCGGTAAGTTCCGATTCCCGTTCAACGGTGTTGGGATCCGTGGGAATCAAGGGGAACCCTGAGGACAACAGCACCAGAGTCTTGCGGCCCGGGACGTTGGCCATACTTTTTGCCAGGTCTCGCAAGGCCAGCAACAGTGTACGTGCGCCAAAATTAGCTGACGCATCCACCAATTGCGGAATACCGCCGCCTATGTTGGGTACCGGTCCCGCAGAAGCGACCGAAGGCGTGGGTGAAACCGCAGAAAATTTCAGGTTCTTCACCACCCCCTGCAGACGAGCGGTATCGGTGGTGAAGTTCTGCGTCACCTTTAGCGTGCCGCCGAAGTCCACGACAGCAATGTACCGATCGGGTCCGGTGTTGTTGTCGAGAAATTTCAACGCAGCCGCGCGAGCCTGCGCCTGATCGTTGATGTTCATCGTGGAGTTGTCGAAGAAGAGGACCAGGTAGTGACGCCGGTCGCCATTCGGGCCTGCGGCGTCGCTCTCAGAGGAGAAGCTGGTGATGGGCTGCTCCTTGTTGTCTTCC
This sequence comes from uncultured Acidobacteriaceae bacterium, assembly GCA_963769235.1. Taxonomy (GTDB): domain Bacteria; phylum Acidobacteriota; class Terriglobia; order Terriglobales; family Acidobacteriaceae; genus Bog-257. The sequence goes on from CAVYKW010000007.1 coordinate 335,164, forward strand.
CACACCTTGAAGTCCTTCGCGCTAAGGTCGCGAATATAGTGCCCTTGCTTGTCGGTGACAACCGTATCCACCAAAACCAGGCGCGTCTCCGTCTTGATCGTGGGAATGGAGCCTGACACCGGTTGCGCCGGGGAGGGTGGACTCTGCGCCGCAGCCCAGCGTGGAGCGAGAGAAGCGACGACGAGCAGGAAGACTGCAAGCAATAGGCGGCGCTGCTTCATATCAGTTACCCCTGACTACGGAATGTCTACGGCGCTATTTTGCGCCGCCAGTTGACCATCTTCATCGCGCACCACCAGGCGCACGATGTAATTGCCGGGCTTCACGTCAAAGCTGCTGCGCATGGTAATTCCCGACCCAAGCCGGGCCTGTAGAGTCTCGTCTTTCAAATGCAACTGCAGAACTTGCTGATTTCCGCTGACGAAGTTTCCGTTGCGATCGAACACGGCAGAGACCACGGTGACATCGTTATTGTTGCGGCCGTCGGTTTTGCGAAAGTGAACGTGGCGCACATCCATACGAACCACGACCGAGAGCTTAGCATTGTCGCCGGTGGGCTTAAAGAATTGCGTGTGAACCTGAACTGGAATTTCGCGCACTTCGTCGCGTGAGAAGACGGCATCCTCGATCGCCTGCTTGGCTTGGGCATTTGCGTCCGTGACACCCTTGGGAGCGTAGTAGCCTCGGCGAGCCTGAACCACGCCATTCGCGGGCTTTTTCAGCGTGACTTTCAGTTTGTGATAATTGCCGTCCAGCTTCAGGTTCTGCGGCGAGAATCCCAACAAGTAGGAATATTCGGGAGCCGCTGCCAGTCGCTGAAAGCCTTCCCCCAGATCATTGTTATTGTGAAAGAAAGTGCCGCCGGTGGTGTAGGCAAGCTCAGCCAGCACATCGTCGTCGTCCTGCATTTCCTCCATACGATACTGCTGCATTTGGCCGGCAACTCCCACGCCCGCCGACCGCGTGTCACTAATATCCGGCAGATCGGTGTAGAGGCCGCGGGCGTCCAGCGTATTGATGACGATGTTCAAGTGCAGGGCATGTTCCATCACGTCCATCTGCTGCGACAGGTTATCGGGCTTCAAAAACCCGGGAGAGACCAGGATGATGGTACGGTCGCCCGGCATGGCGGCGATCCTGCGGACGACATTGCTCAATACGCCGAGAGAAATCTTGGTTTCCGCGTCGCCCCTATTGAGTTGCTCCAGGGCAGTCGATTGAGCCAACTCCTGCGCGGCACTCATGTGGGAGGGATCGTTCATGTAGGCGCACTGCAATGCATCCAGAGTGGCCACCTGAAGCGCCTGGGGATCATGCTTGTTCTGGATTCTGTCTGCCATGTAATAAGTGACGTTTGGGCAAGCCGTGACTACTTTCTGAATGATTGCTCGCGGCATCAACTTATTGAGGGCCGCCGTGAGCTGCGCAGGGTCGTCGGTGAAGTCTAGATAGGTTTGTCCCGAGGTACTGAATATCGCTGCGCGGTCGGAAGGCCGCAGCGTCTGCAATTGCCGCTTGGCGGCATTGCGGGCTTGGGCCAGGTCAGCGGTTTCGAGGTGAATGTCGTCGAAAAGATAAGCGATGTAGCGCTGCGGCACCACGCTCTCTGCTTTTGTGTCCACGCCGCCGGACGGCTCAGCAGGATTAGCGGTCGTCTGGTCATTGTGGACGATAGGCGGCATCCCGGCTTTTTCGACACTGAACTTGCTGATGACCTGTGGCTTGCCGTTATCCAGAAGTTGGAAATCTTCCTGCTTGAGATCGCCCATGGCATTGCCCTTGGCATCGCGAACCACTACCCGGACCTCGACGAGATTGACCTTTACTTTAAAGGTAGTGGTTTCCTCGTGAGAGCTGATCTCGGGAGCTTGCTGATCGGCAGGCGGAGGGTTCGGAGCCTGTTGGCTAGGAGCCTGGGACGAAGAAGGCGCGGCTGCTGGTAGGGTGCTCTGCTGAGCCCCAGCCGGGCAAATCAGCAGCACGAGCAGGCACAGGAAAGTAGAAAACTGCCACATGCCCGGACCGCGTGCGCCGGAACTGCGGAAGGTCATAAAGGCACGCCTGACTTGGCTAGCTGCTATCATTTCGTGGTTCCTGACATGGTTCCTGGAAACGATGCAACCGATTGGCCCGGTCGCCGGGTCCTAGTTTAGACCATTGAGTGACGATAGGACCACTGATAATGAACCCTATGTTTCGCGGCGGCTGTCGAAATTTGTTAAGCCTAAGTGAGGGAGTATGAACTCGAGTGCCCGGGCTGGCGGTTCAGGTTTACTCCTTATCGCGCTGTTTGGCCTGATCGCCATGGGCAGAATCGACGCCACAGCTCAAGCTAACCCTGATTCTCCCTCGGCGGTTTCCATTGGCGGAGAGCCGGTCGTGACGCTTCGGCGCCCCGCTGTGACGGACCGAAATAAGCCCCAATTCCTTGAAGCCGTGATATTGCCCGGACGCGGGATGGCCGTGCTCCAGATCAAGGCATATGTTCCGGGTAAGGGGGAGATCGATGTGCTCAACGCTCCTCCGGTTTCCGAGGCTGAACAGCTGCTGGATAAGAAGGATGACGAATTCGGCAACGAAGTCTTCAAAATCGGTGGTGCAATCCTTCTGCCGTTCGCGAATCGCATTCGCGGCAAGCTTGGGCCCGATGGCAAAACCATTACCGCAACGGTAGCCGGTCAAGCCGTTACTCTTCCCGCCAACTGGAGCGGCAACAATCCCGGCGCGGAGAAGCACGCTATCCACGGCCTCATGCGGCGCTCACAATTTCAAGACGTTGTCGCCAAGAACGGAACAGAAGCCTCAACCGTTTTCGCTGATTTACAAGCTGGCAACTTCGATGGCCACTGGCCTTCGGACACAGAGGTGAACGTTCAGACCACGCTCAGCCATGACGCTTTCGACATGATTGTGACTGCCAGGAACGTCGGACATAAGCCGCTGCCGATGGGGATCGGATGGCATCCGTACTTCGTATTGCCCAGCGGAGACCGCTCCCAGGTCAGGCTGCATTTGCCCAGCGAGACTCGCGCTGTCATGAATAACTATGATGATTCGTTCATCACGGGCAAGCGTGTGCCGGTGAAGGGAACAGCGTACGATTTTTCGGCCATGCGTGGACAGGCTCTCGGAAATCAGTATCTGGACGATAACTTTTCGGAGCTCAACTACCGCCCAGACGGGAGCACGGTCACTGAGATTGTGGACCCGAAAGCGAAATACGGGATCCGCCTGATAACACTTTCCCGACATATCGAGTCGATCCAGGTGTATGCTCCTTTGCAAAAGAATTTTGTCGCAATCGAGCCGCAGTTCAATTTGCCCGATCCTTATAACAGGGTTTGGGGCGGCGCCAATACCGGCATGGTTTTGCTTCGGCCCGGACAGTCAGTCTCCTGGCATGTTCGACTGGAGCTGTTCACGCCGACAGAATAGGTGGGCCATGCATCGTTTGACGATCAAGACGCACAAGAAGCGCGAAGTTATCGATATTACGCAGAAGCTGGAAGCGATTTTGTGGAAGAATTATGAGGACAAGACCGGCATCTGCCATCTGAATCTCCTGCACACCACCGCCGCGTTGACCACCGCCGACCTCGATCCCGGCACCGATCTCGACATGCTGGACGCCTTCGACATCATGGTGCCGAAGCTCGACTACCGCCATGAGCACAACCCGGAACACGTTCCCGATCACATTCTCTCAGCGATGATCGGCACGTCGGTCAACCTGGCAGTGGAGAGCGGATTGCTACTACTGGGGACTTGGCAACGCGTAGTTCTGATCGAACTCGACGGCCCGCGCGAACGGGAGATGGTGATGGCCCTGACGGAGTCCGTGTAATCGTTCGAAAACACGGCCATTTCACCGGAAGTGACACCGAGACGAAATTTTCTGCCCCTCGCCAGCCGAGCAATCCGCCCGTTGTGAATTTCTGCCAAAAAAGCCCAATACTACTCATGGTAGTAGTTACGAACGCAGAGTAGCGTGGGTTTCCAAAATAGGCTTGGCTGAAAGCTGCTGTTTTTTTGTAGCCTTGGCCGGACCTGAGGAGATCCACCGATGCCCTCCGCTCCTTGCCCGCGCTTCCTTTTGGTCATCCTCCTAATTTGCATATGCGTATCGGTTTTGCCTCTCGCTTTGCGAGCGCAGAATAGCACTGGCGCCCTGTTGGGAGAAGTGCAGGACGCTAAGGGAGCCAGAATTCCTAACGCGTCGGTGGTGGTGACAACCAACAGTTCATCGCTTCAGCGCCGGGCTGCAACCAACGGTCGAGGTGAATTTCGCTTTGAAGGGCTGCTTCCAGGTAAGTACCACATTGTGGTAAAGGCGCAGGGATTTGCCGAAGCCAATTCGGACGTGAATGTCTTGATCAGCAGTGTGCAGGACACGCTGGTGACGATGCAGCCGGCGAGTGTGCAACAGACCGTGAACGTGACGGCTACACCATCCTCCATTACCACCGAGCCGCTGAACACCACAAGTCAGGTCCATGAAGGCGTGGTAAGTGCAAGCGATCTGGAAAACATTCCGCTCGCCGCCCGCAGCTTCGCCAACATTGCTTATCTCGTTCCTGGCACGGAGCCGGTCGAGCCCTCGGATCCGACGAAAGCGCGCATAACCGCGGTCTCATTCGGCGGAAGCTCGGGTTTGAACGATACGCTCACCATCGATGGCGGTGACAATTCCGACGACTACATCGGCGGCTTCCTACAGAATTTTTCGGTTGATGCCTTGCAGGAATTCGCGGTTCAGACTTCGCAGCAGAACGCGGATGTGGGTCGCACCACAGGTGGTGCGGTGGTCATCAGCACCAAAAGTGGAACCAATGAGTGGCATGGCGACTTCGCTGTCTTCGAGCGCGCCTCCGGATTGAACGCACGCTTTCCCATCGAAAATCCGGCTCCCGAACCGAAGCAGCCCTTTTCGCGGCAGAACTACGTAGCTACCTTGGGTGGCCCGATCGTGAAAGACAAGATCTGGACCTTCACCTCGTTCGAGATGGTGAACGAGCACGCCAGCATCAACTACAGTCCGGCCAGCCTTACCCAATTCAATGCGCTGGCGCAGCTGGCAGCCGAGGGTCTGGTTCCCAACACCAGCTTCATCCCTGTTCCGGGATACGTGCCAGTGCCTTTCCAGGATTACCTGGCATTACAGCGCTTTGACTGGTCTCCGTCCACCAAGTCGCACTGGTTTCTGCGGGCGGCCATCGACAACAACACCACCAACAACGGACTTGTGGCGCAGGGAACTCTGCCTTCCACCGGAGCCCTCACGCACTACAACTATCAGAATTTGGTAGTGAGCAATCAGTACGCTTTCACCCCCAGCTGGCTGGGTTCGTTTACCTTCGATGCCAGCTATCTGCATGCCACCGCGGCACGGAACAGCGACCTTGGATTCGCGCTGGCTTTTCCTTTCAGCTCCACGTCGAAGACGATCTCGGGCTTCGAGACCTACGGCGACAATCAGTTTGTCACGCCGATCACGGCGTTTCCTATCCTGCGCAATCAGGAGAAGTATCAGTTCAAGTACGACGTGAGCCACTCTTCTGGAACCCACGCTCCGCGCTTTGGCATTGACTTTATTCATGAGCCGGTGCTGAGTGGAGCGCTTCCCGGCAATCCTGAAACGCTGTACGTACTCACCGAAAATCCGACCTACTACCTGACTAACCCGGCGCAATTTACCGCGGAGTTGAATTGTCTCCCGCCTTACACCGGGGACATGTGTCAGACGACCTCCACGCCTGCCAGCAACGGAAACTTCAACCAGAACGTACAGCGGCTTGGCCTCTATGCGATGGATTCCTGGCGCGTCACGCCGAACCTCACCGTGAATTACGGCTTGCGCTGGGACACAACTTTCGGATTGTTTAATGGGACTGGCGTTAGTCAGTACTACAACGCCGCAGTGCAGACCATTCGTGGTTTGGACTTGCCTCTGCCAACTGGCATACCGGGAGACTACCGCAAGGCCTTCGGTCCACGATTGGGCATCGCGTGGAATCCCGACAAGGTCGAAGACCTGGTGATACGTGCGGGCATCGGGCTCTACTACAACGATCTGGCGCAGAACGGTTGGGTCGAGGCATTCCAGGCAGTCAACACACCGTCGGCATTCGCTCCTTGTAGCGGGCCGGGCGGGCCTGGATGTTTGCCGGGAGCGGGCTCGGGTGGTACCGGGGCCATCATCGATCCCAACTATCACACTCCCTATGCCATGCACGTTAGCGCCGGCGTTCAGTACGCCATCAATCGGCAATGGACGACCAGCGCCGACTTCATCCTTGAACAGGGTATGCACGGATACCGCCGCTACAACTACACGGCTGGCTACACGTTGTCGTCTCCGCTGTTCGCTCAGGATCAGACGACCCAGATCGACAACGTACCCGACATTTCGGTATTCAAGTCGGACAATCGCTCCAGCTACAAGGCGTTGATGCTGCATGTTCAGGGCAACGTCTCAAAACGATTCAATATCACTGCCAACTATGTGCTCTCCAGTGCGAACACCTGGGGCTGCGTGCTGGGCGAGCTCTTCGACTACGTCAACGGCGTTTGCAACCCCCTGAACCCGTTCGCTCCCGGCGATTACGGTCCATCGGGTGAAGATGTTCTCAGCCGCTTCACGCTGGGCGGCATTGTCTACGTTCCGGGTGGCTTTGAGCTGACCACGCTGATCCAAGCGGAAAGTGCGCGACCGATTACGCTGACCACCCCGGTGGACGTGAATGGATTTGGCGATCCGACCAACGATCGCGCCGTCATCAATGGCGCCCAAACTTCGATGGACCAGTTCCGCGGTACACCTTATGTCCAGGTCGATCTGCGGGTGACGCGTCCGATCAACGTCGGCGACCGCTGGAAGATCATGCCGTTCATCGAATTCTTCAATCTGTTCAACCGCAACAACCCAGGCGCAAACTATGTGACCGATATCTCCGCGCTGCCCGTGCCGGTCAACAATCTTTATAACGCAACGGCTTTGTGCCCGACTCCGGCTTGCAATGTCCCCATCACCAGTCCCAATCAATTGCTGGTTCCGGCCGGCGCGCTGGGCGACTTCTTCGGGCCCGGAACGACGGTAGGTATCCCGTTCGCGGCTCAGCTGGGTGTGCGGGTAACGTTCTGATCCCGTTGATGGGAGTGGTAGAAGCTTTGGTTGGGACGGCGGATTTCGGTGGTGGCACCAAAGATTGCCGCAATTAGTCTAAGAACGAAGAAATAATCTTACTGGTAAGACTGGCCCTCAATCTTACTGGTAAGATCATTTTGCATTTTGGCCCGGAAGACGTCGTAAGCGCCTCATTCTGCGGACTTGATCCGGCTGCGCTGGTAGAAAAATGACACCGCAAGCAGAATTGCCCCCAGCACAATAAACGCTGCAATGCGATAGCCGCGTTCCAGCGCTTCAATGTCGTAGAAGAACACTTTGGCTGCGGTAAGGGCCAGCAGCGCGATCGCTTGCCAGCGCAGAAAAGCCGAACGCTTCCAGAAGCCAATCAGCATCAACCCGCTGCCGTAGACCATCCACACCGCGGAATGCGTAAAGTCGCGCACCGTATGCAGGCTGTGCAATTCGACAGAGCTCAGGATTGTTCCTCGCAACGGGGTGAACCAATCGATCACTTCGAAGTGAGCTGCGAGCAACGCAAGGATGTTGAGCGCGAGGATAGCGCCCGCCGCCCACTGGCGATTCTCCGATCCTCCCTCACGCAACCCGAACCAGGCCAGCAGAGCCAGCGCGCCGATCGCCACGAGATACAGTCCAAAGCGCGGGTTCAATAGCAGCCGGTCTTGCGATGGGATGGAATTGACCACAATCAATCGCGCTGCTCCAAGCGCCAGCGCCGCGACTCCCATGAAGCGAAGCAGCAGGCTCCTACTGCGATGCGCAGCCCAGAATAGCGCTGCCGCTTCGGCCAGCCAGCCTAAGGTAAGCCAATATTCTCCCAGCTTCAGCGGAATGGCGACCGTGAGAAATCCCACGCCCAGCGCTAAATACAACTGATCGTATAAGGTTCCAGAAATCCCGCTGCGCCTTTGCAGCAGGCGGGTGAAGGCAAAGAAGAAGGCCGCCAAGGCAACCGACAACCATGCCAGTTCGAATCGATAATGTTGTTCCAGCAGCAGATAGCTAGCCGCGAAATACAGGGCTGCGTTGAGCACCGCCAGAGTCGCGGTGATGTTCTGTAGCGATGGGCTCTCCGATGCGGGAGTGCGCAAAAATGGGGTCGCCGCATACAACAGAAAAAAGAACGTGGCGAATGCCAGCGTGGTGGCGAGTTGCGGCTCGGTGTAGTAGCTCGAAGCCCAGGCGGCAAATAGCAGCGCTGTACCGACGAAGCTGCCCAGCAACAGGCGTCGCCATTCTTTGATGGCCACCACCCACGCAGTCCCAAGATCAAGTAATGCGACGTAGCAGAAGAGTGCGACTTCGTGGTTGTCGCCGGTTGAAACCAGCACCGGCGTAAGGAATCCGCCCACCAAGGCGAAGGCGGCCAGCAGTTCCGAGTCTTGCCGCAGCGACAGCCCAGCCGAGGTCATGGTGACCAGTACCATGCCGAAGAACGTCACGGTCGAGGGCACGAGGTGGTAATACTGCGATGCTGCCCACAACGAAAGATACAGGGCTCCAATCGCCAGCGCCTTCAGCGAGTAGGCAAAGCCTGCATAGCCCTTGCTGCGGAAGCGCTCGCTCCAGAAGAGGATAGCCAGTCCGGCAGCCAGCCCGATAAGCACCTGCGTGGCCGGCCCGATCCAATTGTTCTCAAACGCGAGCTTCAGGAAGTACGACAGACCAACCAAGACGGCAACGATGCCGATGCGATTCAGCCACTGGCCTCCGACCCGCAATTCCAAGGAAACTTTGTTGGCGGCAGATCTGGAAGCTCCGCTTGGGGCTGTGCCCGAAGTGTTGACGACAGCGCGCGGCGATACTTCCTTGCGACTCGTGGGAGGCCCGGCGGACAAGGGAACTGCAGGCGGACAAACAGACGGCGTTGCGAGGAGCGGCGAAGCTGTGACTCCGGCTGCCGACGACACGGCCGGCTGCTCGCCAACGAGCGTTGAGATACCGCCGGGCGCCCGCACGGCTAATAACCCTTCCAGGTGATACACGCGACGGGTGAGTTCTGCCAGTTGTTCCCGCAGGCGCTGCAACTCTTCGGATTGATCGGGCCCGGACATGCTGGAGAGGCTGATACGCGCTTACGATACGCGAAAGCTTGAGTCTTGGCGAACGGCTAAATGCTAAGTGCCGCTTTCTTCGTCCACAAGAAAGCCCGCCAATTTTCGGCGGGCGATCTGGCTACTTGAACTCGGTTTAGAACGTGAACGCTACTCCGCCCCGGACGCTGCGGGCCGACTGCACCAGGTACACAGTGGTTCCGTCGGGACCGATCACCGGGACGTATCCCTGAGCCAGCAGATTGCGAAGATCGATCAGAGCTTCCATGTTGCCGGGCATGCCGTGGAAGTGCGGCAGCGGTTGCCGGATGAAGAGATTGAAGAACGGATCCGTCTGTCCGGCAGACGCATTGAACAGATCGACCGAAGTCAGCGTCTGGCCGCTAGTCCAGCGATACGATGCGATCCAGCGCGTCTTCGACCGGGGCAGCGTTCCGTTCAGCTTGAGAGCGGCAGTGTGCCGCCAGCCATGCGACAAACTGCTGCTGGCCTGGTTCCAGTTAATGCCGGGTTGCTCAAGTTCGAGTACGCCACCGTAAGCGTAATCCAACGTCGCGGTTAGTTCGTTCGAGATCTTGCGCTGAAATACAAAGCGCACGCCCTGCGCTTGTAACTCGCCGCCGTTATAGCTGAAGGTGCCGGAGTAGACGTCGGGCAGAATATCGTCGCTGTCGGCGCTCACGTAGCCTACGCCGAGCAGCGCCGGATCTTTCACGCGGTCGTTGAAGTAAGCGACCTGCAACTTATTGTTGTCACCGAAGCGATGGGAAATGGACGCCTCGTGATGATGCGCATTTTCGATCAGCGGAATTCCGTTGATCATGGTCATGCGCGGAGCGCTCTCGCTCAAATCGGCAGGCGCCGAATCGAAGCCCTTGCTGGCGCGCGTGGTGGGTTCCGAAGTGGTGTACCGGTATTCCAGAATGGTATTGGCGGTTAGGTGGAAGTCCGCCGTGGCCGAAGGACGAAACGCATTGACCTCGCGCCCCAGGAATTGGATAGCCTGCGCATCGCCGCCCATCTGGAGATCCAGGAAGTCGCCAACCGAGAAGGTATTGGCAAACGACATCGCTATGGCTTCCAGCGCGCCACCGTGAGGAACCGTGTCAGGAGCTGAAAAGCGGCGGACCAGAAGGGACAGGGCCTGGCTGGATCCATCGTCGGAATTCCGGTCATAAGCGGCGCGAATGACCCCATCGGGCGTTCCGCTGCCATAGCCTAAGTCACCGGACAGACCAAGCGTTCCGGTATGAAAGAGGGACTGTTCGACGTTGAAACTCGTCCCTAAGTCAGCAGGACTACCGTAGCCGTCACCGGCTGCGCCTGCCATCAAGCCTACGGAGGCCTTCAATGGCTGATCCTGATCAGCACTTTCTACAACGATGGCAGAATCGCCGTCGTAACGTAGCACGGGTCGATTGGCGGTCGAACGCAGAGTCCACTTCCAGCTGTCGTCTTCGTCGTCGCCCTTCTTCAGCGGCGGCAACATGCGTACCGCTTCAAACAGCGTATTCAGCGTGATGTTGAGAACTTTGCTGGCGCCCGCCGAGAGGGCGACATCTTCACGCAGGGTCGGCAGGAAGGACGGAGCGGAGACATGCAGACTATAGCTGCCGGGGATAAGTCCGGTCAGGCTGAAGAAGCCTTTCGCATCGGTGTACGCAGTTTGCGAAGGTCCACTTGCAGCGACCAAATTGACGGTGGCGCCCATCTGGGGCACGCCGGCGGAATTTCTTACGTATCCCGAGATCGTACCCGGATTGACCCCGGCCGACGCCGCTACGCACAGCGAGGCCACAACCACGCACCATGTCAGTATTCGGGCCATTCGTCTAAAACCCCCCTGTCAGAGGTTCCCGGGAAACAAAATGCCGCGGGCCAAAAGCGCCCGCAGTTCCCAATTCGTAAGCTACTCCACAGCAAAGCGCACCGACGGTGCAATCTGCTGTTTGGAGACATTGTCGTCGACCTTAACCGTCAGCTTATACACACCAGGCTGAAAGGTGTTCAACGACAGACTCTTTTCCAGCGTTACTTGGTCGCCTACATTGCCCATTGCATCGGTGGACTCGGAAGACTGCAACACCGCCTTGTTGTCCGCCAGGTTTACGATCTCGTATTCGATCTTTGCCGACGACTTCTTGGTCTTGTCGTCTGACTGCAAATTATAGATCTGCATCCACAGCGCCATGCGTTGATCGTGCTTGAAGCTGGCAGGCTTACCGTCGGCGCCATCCAGGTGGGGATAAGCCAACTTGGTTTCGCCGAGTACGAAACTACCGGCGCCGACATTTTTCGACGCTACCTTCTCCATGTGGTCAGAGAGAATCAATGACGAAGACGCCAGTTTGTCCTCGTTGTATTCCGGAACCATGATGCCGTGACTCCAGGTGCCCACGCGATCGCCGTTCACGTCCTTCACCACGATGTCCACGCGATAGCGCCCGGCGCGCAGCGGAATTGCCTTCCAATAGAGCGACGAGTGCTCCATGGTTTTCTCCAGCAACTCCGTTGGTACATCCACCTGCACTGTGTCCTCAAAGGTTTGGGCGACGCGTCCGGTAATTCCGGTCACGCGTCCGAAGATATTGACGGTGCCGCGCTGAATGCCATCCTTGCTGACGAATGTGATGTCCTTGTTCTTCACTTGCAGAGTCACAGGAACCAGCACCGTATCGCCCGTGACCTTCACGTAATCGGTACGCACCTCGAAGGGCATCAGATTGACGTTGATCTTGTGGCTGACTACCTCTTCCAAGTCCTTGAACTTGATCTTGGGAGGCGTCTGTACCTTGGCCAGCATTTCCAGTTTGTCGAATTCCTTGGTGTTCTGTAGTCCCTGCTCAGGGCCGGCGTTGGCCGCAAACGGATTCAAACGGTCAGCGCGATTGCCCATGCCCATCTGTTCGTACTCGGTCGCACCGCCGCCCGGGGTGTGCAGCAGGGCATCTTTCTCGTTGGGATCGCTGGTCAGGTGATAATCACCGCAGGAGCAAGGGTCGACGAATTCAAGATTGATCTCCTGCCCGACTCCTTCGAGATAGCGGTAACGCCAATCTTCAAACGGATACGTGCTGGTCTCACCGCCGCCCTCAGCCTGCGAACGCTCGTACGTCCCGCCGGCGGGATGCGCTTCGATCTGATCGGGAGGGCCCCACATGATGTAAATGCGTCCGCGATCAGTCTTCCATCCGGGAATGCCCGCGGCGAAGTGTTCGTTCGCGTACGCAATGCGGCGATAATGCTCTTCTTTGTATTCGTTCTCCGGGGTGTCGGGAGTGGGGTCGCGTCGCAGCCAGAACTGCTCGATAAATTGATCGCGCTCTTCATCGTTCGACAGTTGCTTAAAGGCCGATTTCTCTTCCGGAGTGATGATGTAGACCACGTCCTGGCTGAGCCACTTCTTGTAGGTGCTGCTCAACTCCTGCTTTAAAGCCTTGGAGTTCTTCTGCTTCTGTTTCTCAGTTAATTGCCGTTTGAGGGGATCGGCCGTTCCGTCGGAACCCGGCGCCGGAGTGTCTGTCGGCGTCGATGCCGTTGGGGAACTGGTCTTGCCGGATTGATCCGCGGGTGTAGGGGCGGGCGCTGGGGAGCTTTGCCCCATCGCGTAAGCGCTGAAGATGAGAGCCAACAATAATGGAAACGACCAGAAAACTGCACGCGACTTCATGTGTAGCAACGAACTCCTCGACATCACTAGGGGACCGCTAAATTGTAAGTTTTTGCCACTGTGAAAGCAAGGTTACCGTAACGAATTCGGCAACCTTCTTGGGCTTCCTGATCCCCGGCCATGCCAACCCACGCCGTCGCTGTAAGTTGCTAAAAATACAAATTGAATGGGACGAACGCCAGTGCCGTCCCGGGCTGCGCCAAAGTGTTATCCCTGGAGGCTCTCCCACCACGTAGTTGCCGCATGAGGTTTCTTGGGCAGGCAGCTATAATTGACCAATCCGGAGGGGCCCGCGTTCCTAAGGGTCAGTCAACCAACAGACCTTTCGAACGCTCGCGGATACATTCCACTCGGTAGAAGCCAAATATTGCTTCCTAAAGGAACCTTAGGCCGTCCCACTTCGTACCAACAGCAGGTTGAAGTGCGCAGCAGTTCGAGCCTTATCTGACATTCAATGAAGAACTGGAAAAAACCCGCACTCATCGTCGGCATCATTGTCGTCCTACTGGCCATCGTTGGTTTCACCGTGCAGCAGAGTCGCAAGGGAGTGGTAACGGTGCAAACCGGAAAGGTGATCCGTGAGGACCTGACCTCGGTCGTCACTGCATCGGGCGAGATCCGTCCCAAGGTATACGTCAACATCGGCGCCAATGCGATGGGCAAGATCACGCATCTCTACGTCAAGGAAGGCGATGTGGTGAAACGGGGTGCGGTGCTGGCCCAACTGGACAGCATCCAGTCGGCTGCCGACGTTGCTGCCATGCAATCCGCCTACAATGCCTCGCAGACCGATGCGATCGCTTCGCAAGCTGCCGTCAACACGGCTGCGGCGGAGCTAAACCAGTCCGAAGCCGAATACGAACGCGCGAAGCTCGACTTCACCCGCAATCAGGCTCTGTATAACTCGCAGCTCATTGCGAAATCCGATTACGACACCAAGAAGGCGGCTTTCGGTACCGCGACGGCTCAGGTGGGAGAGGCCAAGGCGAAGCTGGCGCAGGCCAAAGCAAACCTGGATTCCGCGCAGGTGCACATCAAACAGAATGCCGCCACACTGCGGCGAGCCAGCGACGTGCTCAGCAAGACTGAATACCAGGCGCCCTTCGACGGCGTGATTACAAACCTTCCGGTTCGCGAAGGCGAGACGGTTGTGATGGGAATCCAAAACGCGCCCGGCAGCACCCTGATGACGATCGCTGACACTTCCATCATCACCGCCGAAGTGAAGGTGGACGAGAGCGACATCGTCAACGTGAGGCTGGGCCAGCCTGCGGAAGTTTCTATCGATGCCATCCCGAAGCAGAAGTTTAAAGGCGTGGTGAGCGAGATTGGACGCAACGCGCTGCTCCGCTCCACCGGCGTTTCCACGGCGCAGAGCACGAGCAGCGGGCAGGAAGCCAAGGACTTCAAAGTCGTGGTGGCCTTGCAGGATCCGCCTCCGAACGTGTTGCCGGGATTGTCGGCGACGGCGCGCATCACCACGGCTAAGCGCGGCAGCGCTCTGGCGATTCCGATTCAGGCGCTGACCATTCGACAGAAAGGCGATCTGGAGCCGGAGAAGAAGGACAAGAAATCAGTGCAAGCTGCGGCTCCCGCGGCCGCCGACGCCAAGGAAGAGCTCCAGGGCGTGTTCGTTCTCAGGGACAAGAAAGACGCGGTGTTCGTACCGGTGGCGACCGGCATAAGCGGCGCGACTGACATCGAAGTTACGAGTGGGCTGAAGGAAGGCGACGAGATTGTGACCGGAAGTTACAAGGTGCTCCGAACCTTGCGCAACGGAGCCAGCGTGAAGGTGGATAATAGCGTAGCTCCGAAGGGCGACGACTCGTAAGCGGATTGGCCGCACACTGAACGACAAGGTCTGGTCGACGACAATACGCAGCGGCAAGCACCCGAGGAGAAGAGGATGGCGACGGAAGTGACAAGCCTGACAGAGCCGATAAGCGCGACTGTGCCGGACTCCTGCATCATCTGCACGGAAGACCTGTGGAAGACCTACGACATGGGTCTGGAGCAACAGGTGCACGCCTTGCGTGGCCTGAACATTCGCATTCAGCGCAACGAATACGTCGCCATCATGGGACCGTCGGGCTCCGGCAAATCCACGCTGATGAACCTGATCGGCTGCCTGGATTCGCCCAGCAAGGGTAATTACTGGCTCAATGGACAATTGGTCAGCGAACTGGATGACGATGAGCTGGCCCGCATACGCAATAAGGAAATCGGCTTCGTTTTTCAGACCTTCAATCTGCTGGCCCGTGCCACCTCGCTGCACAACGTAGAGCTGCCATTAATTTATGCGGGCATGCCGGCGGAAGAGCGCATCGAGCGTGCCAAGAAGACGCTGGCATCCGTGGGCATGGAAAAACGCATGAACCACAAGCCCAACGAGTTGTCAGGCGGTCAGCGGCAACGGGTCGCGATTGCGCGTGCCCTGGTCAACAACCCTTCGATCATCCTGGCCGATGAGCCGACCGGCAACCTCGATTCACAGACCGGCGTCGAGATCATGGCGCTGTTCGATCGCCTGCATGACCAGGGCAACACGATTGTTTTGGTGACCCACGAACACGACATCGCCGAGTACGCGCATCGCGTCATCCACATCCGCGATGGACAAGTGTTCAGCGACCAGAAGACTGCGCGAGGATAGCCGGGGAAGTCGTCTGGTATCGTCTTGCACGAGATCTCCAGTACAACAAGATTGCTCCTGGAGAGCTTCCGGTTTCAGTGATAAGTCGCCTCGCGACCAATCCCTTCGTGGGCGTCTGGTTCCAATCTGGTAGATCCAAAGCCTCGTTAAATACCTTGAATTGGATTGACTGCGGAATATTTCGGATGTAAAGTGTGCGGCCTTGGAGAATGGCTGCCATGAAATTCCGCATCTCTCAGCTCATACTTCTTGCTAGCTGCTTGACGTGCTTGGCGCTTCCTGCTGCCGCCGGGATCGTGTATGACAACGGCCCAATCAACGGTCAGACCGATGCCTGGACCATCAATTTCGGATTTGCCGTTGCTGACAGCTTCACCATCTCGGGAGGCAACACCACGCTGACTGGCCTGTCGATCGGCGCGTGGTTAACACCCGGAGATACGCTCGAGTCAGTGGAAGTGTTGATAAGCTCACAGCCACTGGGCGGAACTGTATATTTTGACGGGGTCGTCAATTTCACACAGTCTGGTTGTTTTTTGAATAGCTACAACTACAACGTGTGCACCGAGACAGGCGGCTTCAACGGTCCTCGACTCGCCAATGGCGACTATTGGGTGGGCCTTGACAACGCCGTCGACACCAACGGCGATCCCGTTTACTGGGACGAAAACAGCGGTATCGGCTGCAACTCTCCGGGCTGCCCGTCTGAGGGAAGCAGCGGCGGCATTGGAACGCTTCCTTCCGAAGCATTTACCCTCTTGGGCACTACGAACGGTGGCACCACGCCTGAGCCTGGCACGCTGGCCCTGTTTGCTTCCGGTGCCGTCGCCTTGGTTTCGTTTGTGCGCCGAAAGTTGCTCTGAGGCTCGATTGGATCTCAATGCCTTTCAGAGTGCCTTAGCGAATTTCTGTTGTCGAAATCCGGCCGTCCCCTATGATGTGAGACGGCCTTACGCTTTACCTGCCCTGCCCCCGCCGCGCATCCGGGTGTACCCTGAGGATGAACTTTTATCTCGACTTTGGGGATGACTAGAGTGTCCTTGCTTCATCGCTTCTTCTTGATTGTTACTTTCCTCCTGAGCACCGCCTTTATTCTTCCGGCACAAATGCCTATTCCGACGCAAAGGCCGACGGAAAACCTGGAAGGCCCAGAGGTCCGGGAGATCGTCTCGAAATACTGTCGTCTGGACTACGAGGGGGGACGGCTCGACCCCCAGATGTGGCCTAAGTTTGAGCCCATCGTGTGGTGGAAGACCGCTCCTGAATTCACCCAGATCAACGTAATTGCGCGCTACACGGTGGATGCCGAGCCCATCTCCAATCACGGCAAGTACACGGTCAGCGTGCATTACCGGCTGCTGGGAACGTACGACCTGGTGACCGGATACGTTCCCGAACCACCGGGATCGACGCAGGATGTGGATTTTCTGGTTACCTCGGAAAACACTGAATTTCGCATTGGCGATGCGGAGAACACTTACCCGCATCCTTCCAAGACAGCCATGGTGAAATGGCTGAACGATAAGATCAGCAACACCACAGACGAGGCGACCAAAGCGCGCCTGCAAGGCGCCTTGACCCAGCTCAGCGCTCAGTCGGGCTCTCCCTTCGGCAAGTGAGAAGCTCGCGCCATCAAAGTTGAACCGCCCATCGGCGACTGAAAAGCATCTGACTCTTGGTTAATCCTGAATTCCGCACGAGGCAAACATGAATCTGCAAGGCAACCACATTACCTGGCTTGGTCATGCCACTTTTCGAATCGAGACCAAGGACGGAGTGACGATCTACGTCGATCCCTGGCTCAGTAATCCGAAGTGTCCGGAGGACGAGAAGAAAGTAAAGAAGGTCGATGTGCTCCTCTGCACGCACGGCCACGGAGATCATATTGGCGACGCCGTCCAGATCGTGAAGCAGCACAATCCGGTGGTGGTCGGCATCTATGAGCTTTGCAAATGGCTGGAGAAAAAAGGCGCCAAGCAGATATCGCCCATGAATAAAGGTGGTACGCAGACAGTTGCCGGCATCAAGATCACCATGGTGCATGCCGTGCACTCCTGCGGAATCGAAGACGATGACGGGAGCATGGTATACGGTGGCGAGGCCTGCGGGTATGTGTTGGAATTGCCGGGCGGAGTGAAGATCTATCATGCTGGCGATACCGCTGTCTTCGGCGACATGCAGATCATCCACCAGCTTTATGCGCCGGAGATCGCCATGCTGCCCATCGGCGATCACTTCACCATGGGCCCTCGCGAAGCCGCTCACGCCTGCCAGTTGCTGCAAGCGAAAACCGTGATCCCCATGCACTTCGGTACCTTTCCAATGCTGACGGGACAACCGGGTGAACTGAAAAAACTGCTCGGCCCGGGCGGTCCGGAGATTCTGGAAATGAAGCCGGGGCAGACGCTGTAAGGTGCTCTAGAGACACTCTGATAGGTCCTGGTTTGAAGGGGCACGGCTTCAGCCGTGCCGTAAGTATTTGCAAAATCGTTGCGGCTTTAGCCTCCGAGCAAAGATCGACAACTTAATCAGAGATTTCCCATAGACTGCAAGCGCTTGAAAAGGCAGTCTCTAACATTGCGCCGAAAACTGCTGGAACTGTTGCAGCAGACGACCATACAAGTTTTGAGACGCAGAGTTTGGGAATGCGCTGTTTTTCGCATGTCAACTTTGCCGCCGGCGGACTTCAGTCCGCGAGGGGACCTATTTTCCCACAGCTCCCGCTTAACCTCATTTGTTAGGATCGTTGGATGATTAGCATTACTAACGAACCGGTAGAAAATTACCTCTACGCCATGCTGCCGCCGCGCGAGCCGGTGCTTCAGGAAATGGAACTCCAGGCCAAGGAGCGCGATATTCCCATCGTCGGACCGGCCGTCGGACGCCTCTTCTACCAGTACGCCAAGCTCATTGGCGCGAAGACCGTCTTCGAGATGGGATCCGCGATTGGCTACTCCACCATCTGGTGGGCCAAGGCGGTGGGCGAGAACGGCAAAGTCCATTACACCGATGGCAGTCGCAAGAATGCCGACGAGGCTCGTGGCTATTTCGAAAAAGCCGGCGTTGCCGATCGCATCGAAGTCCACACCGGCGATGCGTTGGAGCTGTTGTCGGAACGCAAAGAACAGTTCGACATACTTTTCAGCGATGTCGATAAGCATGACTATCCCCGCGTGTTCAACATGGCTGCGCCACGCGTGCGCAAAGGCGGCCTGTTCATTACCGATAACACTCTATGGAGCGGTAAGGTGGCCTACGCGGCCGGCAATCCCGGCATGCCGAAGCCTGACGTAGACAAATACACGGAAGGCGTGGTCGAGCTGAATCGGCTGCTCTACTCCTCGCCCGACTGGTTCACCACCATCATTCCTCTGCGGGACGGCGTGGCTGTGGCGCTGAAATTGTAGCCAGCCATGGCAGACGACTATCAAACCGATATTCTTGCCATCGCTGCGCACCGCGACGACGTTGAGCAGACCTGCGGCGGCACGCTGCTCAAGATGTCCGAGCGCGGATACCGCACTGCCATTCTCGACCTCACTCAGGGTGAGATGGGAACGCGCGGTACGGTGGAAGATCGCGCGCGCGAAGCGGACCAGGCGGCTCGCATCCTCAAAGCTGGATGGCGGCAGGCGCTCGATATTCCGGACGGCCGCGTCGAGAATACCTACGAGAACCGGCTGAAGGTCGCGCGCGTCATTCGCCGGCTGCGGCCGCGCGTCTTGATTTTGCCGTACTGGCAGGCCCGCCATCCGGACCACGCAACCGCCGGGGTGCTGGGATATGAAGCTTCTTTCCTGGCTGGATTAGCCAAGCTGGACGTGGGCGCGCCTCCGCATCGCCCCTTCAAAATCATCTATGCCAGCCTGTACGCCGATGTTCGGCCGACCTTCGTGGTCGATATCTCGGCACAATTCGAAACGCGCTTCGCTTCGCTGATGGCCTATCGCTCGCAATATGAAGATCAGGCCGCCGGCAGCGGATTGTTCCCGCGTAGAGCCGAGATTCGCGAACGCATTGCTGCCATGGCGGGCTATTACGGCCTGCTCGCCGGTGTGCAATATGCCGAACCGTTCGTGCAGAAGGAAGTCGGCCTGGTCGACGATCTGCTGACGCTGCCGGTGCAATCGATTTAGGGCTGCGGTAGACTTATATACTGACAGGGTATATAGGTGTAACATGGCTCTCAACATCAAGAATCCCGAGACCACAAGCCTGATTGAGGAACTGGCGCAAGCCACCGGCGAAAACATGACGGAGGCCGTGACGCGAGCCGTTCGTGAACGGTTGCAGCGGGTCCAGGCCCAGCGAAAAGGCAGCCTTGCCGACCGCTTGCTGAGGATCGGGAAGGATTGCGCAACCCACCTCAAAGAACCTTTTCGGTCGGTCGAGCACGGCGACCTTCTGTACGACGAGAAGGGACTGCCGCGATGATCCTGGATACGTCGGCTGTCATTGCCATTCTCCGGGACGAACCCGATGCCGAGCAATTTGCGGCGGCCATTGAAGCTGCTGCTCAACGTCGGATGTCTGCGGTTAATTATGTCGAGGCAGCGGCTGTAATTGACGGAAGCCGCGATCCGATCGCGAGTCGGCGGTTCGACGATTTAATGCGCGAAGCTGGAGTTACTATCGAGCAGGTATCGGTCAGACAGGCCCGCATCGCGCGAGGAGCGTACCGCGATTTCGGCAAGGGCAGCGGACATCCGGCAAAGCTGAACTTCGGAGATTGTTTCGCCTATGCCCTGGCAAAAGAGATGTCCGAGCCGCTCCTATTCAAAGGGAACGACTTTCCTCACACCGATATTGAATCCGGCCTCTAAGTCGGCAATGACCCTGCTGCTGCATCATCTTTAAATGGTGATTCGGTGAGTCACTGCTTTTGCATCATCTTTGAGTAATGATGTCTAGTTGGCCATTATTGCATCATTCTTAGCATTATGTCATCATCTGTTGATGCGTACGACAATAAATCTAGATGATGAGGCAGCGGCGATTGCGGCGCAATACGCGAAGAGCCGCGATCTGACCCTTGGCAAAGCGATTGGAGA
Organism: uncultured Acidobacteriaceae bacterium; assembly: GCA_963769235.1. Taxonomy (GTDB): domain Bacteria; phylum Acidobacteriota; class Terriglobia; order Terriglobales; family Acidobacteriaceae; genus Bog-257. The sequence goes on from CAVYKW010000007.1 coordinate 355,736, forward strand.
ACTGATTCTACGAAGTACCCGCAGTTCTCCCCGCATCAAGTATGTGGATGGGTTACCGGTCTTCGATATGCCAAAGGAAGAACAGCCTATCACCACGGAACGAGTAAAGGCCTTTGAGGCCGAAGAACGGTGAGCGGGGCGCTCCTCGACGTCAACGTTCTGATCGCGCTGGTTCGCGAAGATCATGCCTCCCATCGGGTGGTGAGACGCTGGTTCCAACGACTGAATGGACGCCGCTGGGCTACTTGTGCGATCACGGAAGCCGGCTTCGTGAGGATCATTTCAAATCCTCGATTCCTGGAGCGACCGCCCGAACTGAGTGAAGCGCTGGACATGTTACGAGAGCTTACAAAGTTGCCGGGACATGAGTTCTGGGCAATGGACGTCAATATCGGGGATGCCGTGGAAAACCTGCGGGACAGATTGTTCGGCCACCAACAGGTGACCGACGCCTATCTATTGGGATTGGCTATCAGGAAAAAAGGGAAACTGGCGACCTTAGATCGCGCCGTCAAGGATCTTGCGGGCATTCGATTCGAGCATTGTCTCGAAATAATCGAATAGCCACGCGGCAGGCACTTTTGCCGGATCTACTTCTTCCTCTCCACCAGAAAATGCGCGATCTCGCGTAACGACGCGGCGCTCTCGCCGAAGCTGTCTAACGCTGCTCCGGCCTTCGCCACCAACTCGTCCGCCTTCGTCAAGGACGCTTCGATGCCGAACAGCGCCGGGTACGTCGCCTTCTCGGTAGCGGTGTCTTTGCCGGCAGTCTTGCCAAGCTGCTCGGAAGTCTGGGTGACGTCGAGCACGTCGTCCACGATCTGAAACGCCAGCCCGATGTTCTGACCGAATTCGCGCAGGCGCTGAAGCTGCGCAATGTCGGCCCCGCCATACATGCCGCCGGTAAGCACGCTCGCCGTCAGCAGCGCGCCAGTCTTTGCGCGATGGATGTAGTCCAGGGTTTTCGCGTCCGGCTTAGTGTGTTCGGCCTCAAGATCCATCACTTGTCCACCGATCATGCCGTCGATGGTGCCGGTGGCGTGCGCTGCCTCGGCGATGATCGCAACCCGCGCTTCCGCCGAGCAATGCAGCTTGGCCAGAACTTCGTACGCGTAGGTTTGCAGGGCGTCGCCGGCCAGGATGGCAATGGCCTCGCCGAAAGCTTTGTGACAAGTGGGGCGGCCGCGCCGCAAGTCGTCATTGTCCAGCGCCGGCAGGTCATCATGGATGAGAGAGTAGGTGTGCAGCATCTCCAGCGCCGCACCCAACTCCTCAACACCATCGGGGACACAGCCATGCACCATCTGTGCAGCCTCAATGCACAAAATGGGCCGCAGACGCTTGCCTCCGGCAAACACGCTGTGCCGCATGGCTTGATGGATCGAAGATGGATACTGCGTGGCGGACGGCAGAAGCCGCTCCAGGGTTTTGTCGGTGATGATGCGACCTTGTTCCAGCGTTTGCTTGAGCATGAAGAGAAAAGTATAACAACGGCGGCGCATCACATCATTGGGACGGGGCGGCGTGTCGGGTGAGTAAACGGATTTTTTCACCACAGAGGCACGGAGGCACCGAGTTTTCTACGTTCACTTTTGCGGGGTATGGCATTTGCGAGCACGGGAACTCTTTCGTCGCTTCGCATAGGCAGGTCAAAGTGCTGAGAATTTCCCCTCGAGCTTTGTGGTGAGACTCAGGTTTGCATCTAATTCTCCGTGCCGCGTAAGACTCACAAACCGAGCAAGGTGTCCGAAGGTGCTGTTGCCGCCGACGAACTGAAGCAGGCGTTTCCTGCGATCGCGCTTCCCATTCGGCCTCCGTATCCGCCGATGGAAGCCAAGCTGGTCGACGAAATTCCGCGCGGCACTAACTGGCAGTACGAGCCCAAGTGGGATGGTTTTCGCTGCCTGGCGTTCCGTAAGAATGATGAAGTGCTCTTGCAGTCAAAGGCCGGGCAACCGCTAGGGCGCTACTTCCCGGAAATCGTCGAAGCGCTGCAAAAACTCGAACCGCGGCAGTTCGTCCTGGATGGCGAAATCGTAATCCTGCATGACGGCCGCTTGTCTTTTGATGACCTGCTGCTTCGCATACATCCTGCGGCCAGCCGCATTCAGCGGCTTTCCCAGGAAACTCCGGCGACGTATTTACTGTTCGATTTTCTGGTTGATGACCAAGGGAAATCGATGGCGTCGCTTCCGCTAAGCGAACGGCGTGAGCGGCTGCAAGGGTTCTACAAAACCCTCGGGAAACAGGAGTTCATCCGACTTTCGCCAGCCACGCGCGAGTACGAAACCGCGAATCGCTGGATGTCGCAACTTGCCGCCAGTGGCTTCGACGGGGTTGTGGCCAAGGACCTGGATTGCGCCTATGCCTCGGGTGAACGCAGCGCGATGCGCAAGATCAAACGCATTCGCACGGCAGACTGCGTCGTGGGCGGATTTCGCTACGCCAGCAAGGGCGGACAGATCGGCTCCTTACTGCTGGGGCTTTATGACGAGAACGGGCTGCTGAATCATGTCGGCTTCAGTTCAAGCTTTGGGGCAGCTGAGCGCAAGGCGCTGAAACAGGCGCTGAAGCCTTACCTGGGCGGGTCGGGATTTACCGGCCATGCGCCCGGCGGTCCGAGTCGCTGGAGCACGGAGCGCAGTGGCGAGTGGGAGCCGCTGGATCCAAAGCTGGTGTGTGAGGTGCGTTACGACCACTTTTCCGGAGGCCGCTTCCGCCATGGCACCAAGTTTCTGCGCTGGCGTCCGGAGAAAAATCCGAAGAGCTGCACCTACGAACAGGTCGAGCCAGAAAAGAGAACCGCAGGGCTGGAGAAGGTTCTCAAGATTTAACGCAAGGCGGATCAGCCTGCAGAAGTTTTCAAGCTTAGGGACAGTCCTCAGAAGGCTGTGTCGCGAGCGGTATCGCCGCTCCGCGGTTCTCCAATTCTCCCACCTGTCCCGCAGGCTCACGCCCACGGATAAGAGAAATGTCGCCGCTGCGCGGCTGCTGCGTTCGCAATTCCGGCTGTGTCGCATCGCGACATTCGGTTTCCGGTCGCGAAACAGTCTCTAAAGGCCGTTTTTGACTCGAGTGCCTCACTAATTTCAAAAGCACTTACGCGGCGGCGGACTGTGATCTGCGGAGCACGACATATCTCTCGGAAGCGAGCAGGATGCCGTGCACGTCTTCCGAGTTACAGCAATCTACCGCTCCGCTTGCCAATGCTTCCGACCACATCTGATCATCAGCCAAACGGTGGACACACACAAATGCTGTGGCAGGGAATTGGCGGCACAGTTCTTTCAGTTCTGTCAGCTTGACCAACTCCAGATCGACGACTGCGAAGGGAGCGCGAAAACGCGCAACCTGAGATTTGATCTCCGAAGGAGATTTGGCGACGGTGAGGTTGCGAAACTGTTTACCAAGTGACGCAGCCAGGTGCTCCGCCGATACTTGATCGTGGTGAGCGAGGACAACGTTAATAGGCCGCATGGCAAACCTCTTTTGTTGATATAGAACGGCTCCATCCGTTTCTGTGGGTTGGTTTCGCTAAGGACTGTCGAATGCAGCGCCTACCCAGGCGCACATCCGTCGAACGAATATTGCCGGAGCTACTTCGCAGAGCTGCCGGGCTGGGCCGCAGTCTCGAAAGGTTCCGCTTGCAGCTTGCCATTTCGCTTCAGCAGAATCTCGATCTTGCCTTCTGCTTCTTCCAACTCCTTGCGGCAGAAGCCGGAAAGTTTCATACCTTCGTCAAAGAGTTCTAAGGCCCGGTCCAAGGGAACATCGCCCTTTTCCAGTTCGCCGACAATTTTTTCTAACCGCTCCAGGCACTCTTCAAACTTGGGCAAGAACGAACTCCTAGGCTGATTGTAGTGCAACCGAAGGCAGGCGGAGCTGAAATTTCTGGTGAAAAAATGAACGATTTTGCCCAGTCCGGCGAATAACGCCGTCGGTCCCGATTAGACAGCTGCCTGTTTACTGCTTCCGGTCCCTAACGCTTCCAAAACGTCAACTGCACAGGAATAACGCCCGAACGGGGCGCTGATCTGCGCACCCTGAACCAGGTCTTTGACTGCGGCGAGCATGTCACGAGCGATGGCAACGCCTTCTGCACGCGCCGTGTCGGCAGTTGTCGCCTTGGCCATACGGGCAAAGATGTCGTCCGGGATTGAGACGCGCAGCTCGTTCTTCATGAACTCCGCGTTGCGCGTACTGGTCAGTGGCCAGATACCAGCAACCACCGGCACCCGGCAGTGCTCGATGCGGCGCATAAACTCTTCCAGCAGCCGCAGATCGAACACCGGCTGGGTGACAGCCAACTCTGCCCCTGCCTCAACTTTGTACTCGAAGCGGCGAATCTCTTCGTCGATGTTTGGACTGCCTGGATTAGCGCCTACTGCTATAACGAACGCCGTCGAATCGCCGATGGGATTGCCGCCGATGTCGAGCCCGCGATTCAGGTTGTGAACGATGTTCACCAGGCCGATGGAATCGACATCGAAAACGGCCGTGGCATCGGGATAATCGCCCATCTTCGGCGGATCGCCGGTGATGCAGATGAGATTGCGGATGCCCACAGCGCTAGCGCCCAGCAGGTCCGACTGAATGCCCAGCACATTGCGATCGCGGCAGGTGTAATGCAGGATGGGCTCAATTCCGATCTGCTGCTTCACCAGCAAACACAGCGCCTGATTGCTCATGCGAGCCGACGCGCGCGGACTGTCGGGAATGTTGATGGCATCCACGCCCACCGACTTCAGGAACTTCGCGCCCTCCAACTCGCGCTTGGCGGCAATGCCGCGCGGAGGGACGATCTCGACCATGGTGAGGAACTCGCCGTCGGCGATCTTGCGGCCCACTTCGGAGCGCTCGCGCAACGGTGGCGGCTCGACCGGCTTAGCCTCGGTGGTCTTAACCGCCTTATAAGGAGCAGTACGCGCCGCGCCAACGCGCAGGAACAACTTCATGGCGTGAATGTGTTCGGGAGTGGTGCCGCAGCAGCCACCTACCAACCGCACACCAACGTTTACGAAGCTCTCCATAAAGTTCGCCATGTATTCCGGCGAGCAAAGATAAATGTTGCGGCCTTCCACCGAGCGCGGAATTCCGGCGTTCGGCTGCGCTGCCAGAGGCGCAGTGGTCACGGCGCGCACGCGCTCCAGTGAGTCCAGCATTGCCACCGGTCCGACGCTACAGTTACAGCCGATGACGTCTGCGCCCCAGGCCTCCAGTTGCGGACCATAATGCTCGGGACTCGATCCATCTAAGCAGTTGCCGTCTTCATCGATCGTGACTTGCGCGACCACGGGCAGGTCGGGATTCACGTCGCGCGCCGCCAGAAGGGCCTGATGCAACTCTTCCAGATATCCAAAGGTTTCCAGGATGATCAGGTCGACGCCTTCCTCATTCATGGCTGCGATTTGCTCGCGAAAAGCCTGTCGCGCTTCGGCAAGCGAGATCTTCCCCAGCGGCTCGATGCGCGCACCCAGGGGCCCGACGGCTCCCGCTACCAGCGCGTCAAAGTTCTTGGTCGCTTCCCGTGCCAGGCGAACGCCCTGCCGATTGATGTCCACCAACTTGTCCAGGCATCCGTGCTTTGACAAACGAAACGAATTCGCGCCAAAGGTGTTAGTTTCTATGACCTCCGCCCCGGCCTTCAGATATTCCTGATGAATGCCTCGGATGAGGTCAGGTGCGGAAACATTCAGTTCGTCGTAACAACGATTGATGAAGATACCCTTGGAGTAGAGCAGGGTACCCATGGCGCCGTCGCATAAAACAGCGCCCTTCTGCAAACGGGAGATGAGTCCTGTAGCCATAGTTTTCGAATCGGTGGAGTACAAAGTTGAATGAACTTTATCCCAAATCGGGGGAATTGGCCATTCGTCTGTTGCGCGAAGCTCTCAGCTGCGCTGACATCCTCTGTTATAATTCAACGGTTTCCAGCAGCTCATGTCAAATCATACTTTGTCAGCAAGTAACCGCGTGAAGCGGCTCGCCGTCCTTCTCTTCGCCTCGATTGCTCTTCTGATCCTGCCGGCTTGCGGCGGGAGTAATAATGGCACGTCGACCACCACGAGCAATCTTCAGCATCGCGCCTTTGTCAGCAATGCCTACGCCGGCAACCTGCAAATCGTCGACACCCAGAACGACACGACTGCCTTCACCGCGCAGAGCACAAACTCGGAAGGACAAGTCGTACCTGGCGTGCCGGTGACGATTACGGTCAGTACGTCGGCGACGTTCGAACAGGTGAGCTCCGACCGGTCCAAGACCTTGGTTTACGATCCGAGCAGCGACTCAATTTACTTTATTACCAACTCTACCGAGACGGTAGGTGGCGATGTAGCTTTGGGCTATTCCACGCAAATGGCCTTGTTTTCGACGGACGGCAACTCGATCTATGTTCCGATTCCCAGCTTGAACATAACGGGTGCACCGCGACTGGGCGGAGTAGAGGTGATCGACGATACCAACTTCAATGTGACGGCCGCCTATTACATACCTTCGGCGCGGTACGTGGCGGTAAGTCCGACTGGGCAATATCTGCTGGTTTTCGCGAATAATTCCGATTCAGTCTTCCTGCTCAATTTGACCGCCAGCACGGTGACGCCAATAGAGATTCCGGGCTTTGCCGCGCCGGTGAATGCCTTCTTCACCAGCGATGGCAACACCGCCTATGTCTTAAATTGCGGTCCTGAGTGCGGATCGACCGGACCAGCTTCGGTTACGCAGCTGAATATTCCCACCCAGACGCTTGGGGCGACGGTGACGGTAGGTGGCGCCAGCGTTGGCCTGCTGAATGGCAGCACGCTGTATGTCGCGGGAAGCCCGGTGCCCCCGGGAACGACCTCCACCTACGACGCCGTGAACGTCAGCAACATGACCCGCCTAACCGCCAATTCGGTGGCGATTGGCGATGGCTTCCACACCACCATGGCATTGGCGTCCAACAACAAGCTCTATATCGGTGCCAGTACCTGTAGCAATACCGTCACGGGCTGCCTGTCCGTGGTAGATGTGAGCAGTAACATCGCGGCCGCGCCCTTGCCACCGCGAGGCGCAATCACCAGCCTGCTCGCCGTCTCAGGACGAGATGTTGTGTACGCCGTAGAGGGCGGGTACCTGAACATCTACAACACGACCACTAATACGCTCCAGGGAACTCAACTCACGTTTACCGGAGCCCTGTACGCCATCGTGCAGGTCGATCAGTAAGGCGGGTTCTGTTTGACGACCTATTGCGGCTGAAGCCGCAGATGGTGTGCGGCAGAGCGTTCCACCGCTTGAGGCGAAAACGGCAGCGTGAACGTTGTCCCGTGGTAATAGGCGTCCCACTGATCGTTGTAATGCTCATCGAAAATATCGCCTGATTGGCCGTTCACGATATTGAGCGTCGAACCATCGAGGTCGGCGAAATCGACTGTCATGCGCTCCGATGGCCCAAAGTGCGGCCCTACCTGCTTGATGGTCTGTTCATCGCCCGACAATGGCTGGCTGCCGGTTCCCGCCGTCTTCTTCAGGATCGGGAAGTGGCTCCAGAAGGGATGTTTGATGTCCACCCGATTCACCCGTCCCCACTTCCACAGGGTCAGCGCGTGAGTCGCGCTTGGATCGTTTACCGCTTCTTCGACTGCGGCTGCCAGTAACGCATCGTAGCTGGCATAGGTTGACGGCAACCAGCGCGGCGGCTGGTGCGTGAGAACGTTTTCCAGCCACACCGGGCTCATGAACCACTTGTATTCCGTCCACTCATCGCCCAGCTTCGATCGCAGCAGCAGCTCTTTCAGCTTATTGCGCGAGAACACCGCGATAGTCGCGGCCGGCGAGTCAACATCCATTCGGCCATCCCAATTCCGCATGAGGTCTGCGGCCGTTTTCGCACGTTGTGTCGCGCCCGGCGTGTGGTCGACGGCATAAACGAAGCGCTCGGCGCAGAAGCGATCGAAAGGCGACACGATGTCGGTTTGGATGGTCAGCATGTCCGCTGGAGTGAACTTCTGCGGAGCACTGAGCAGCTTGTAAAGGCGCTGGGTGCGATAGGGAGACATCCACTCCAGGCTGATCGGGTACGGGTAGCCGTCCGGGGTAATTCTGCCGTTGGCCGTGGCCAGAATGCCCGAAGGCGGATCGTACACGCTGGGCATTTTGTCGAACGGAATGTAGCCGGTCCATTCGTGCGCGTCATCGTCGCCCGGCACCGGGAGTGATCCGTCACCCTGGGCGCGAATCGGGATCATCCCGGTAGCTTGATATCCGATGTGTCCGTCGACGTCGGCGTACCCGGCGTTCAGCCCCGGCGCACCAAACTGCGAAAACGCCGCCTGAAACTCCTGCCAGTTTTTCGCCGAATCCACTGCGAAGAACGGAATGCGCGTGGCCTGCGGATTGTAGATGACCCACTTCAGCGCCAGCTTTCGGCTTTCCCCCGGAAGCAGGCCGTTGATGATGGGCCCGTGGCGCGTGACCTCAACGTCGATGGTGACTTCCGGCTTGCCTTTGACCCGGATGATTTCCTGTCGACGCTCCGGCTGTACCCATCCCTGCGGCGTCAAGTATTCGCCCTTGTCGTTGAATTTCTCGATGTACAGGTCTTCGACGTTTGGCCCCAGGTTGGTGAATCCCCAGGCTATGCGCCGGTTGTGTCCCACGATCACGTATGGCATGCCCGGCAAAGTGACGCCGGCCACATCGAAGTCGCCGGCGGTCAGGTGCGCTTCGTACCAGACATTGGGAATCTCCAGCAAGAGGTGCATGTCATTCGACAACAGCGGTTTGCCCGAAACGGTATGTGCTCCCGAAACCACCCAGTTATTGGAGCCCGGACGATAACGCTGTTCGCGCAGCGCCTGCGGGCCTTTTAGCAGGGCGGCTAAAAAGGCGTGGTCTCCAGCGGTCAAACCTAGCTGTGGCGCATTGCTCGACGGCAGCAGTTCGCTGCGAGATTTTCCGTGTGCTGGGCCGCCTTTAGGGCGCGCGGGCGACTGCTCCTCTTCCTCATCGGGCGTTGTCTCAGACGGAATTTCGTTCTCGATGGAATTGTTGTCGGCGCCCGGCGGATGATCGCGCCACGACGTGTTCACGAAAAGATCGGCCGTCAGCTCAGGCCCAAGCCTGGCCAGAATCTTTTCCTTCTCCAACTCGTCGCGATAAAAGCCGTGATTCAGGAACTCGGTCATCGAGAGCCCGACCAGCAGCGAGTCCTCCACCGTCCACACGTGCGGGAAGTAGCCGAGAAAGCGGAACTCCATGGGAAGCGTTTTACGATGCTGCTCGATGTAGGCGTTGACTCCCGCGGCATACGCTTCGAATTGCGCTCGCTGCGCCGGGTCCATGTTGGCCGCAGCCTTTCCGGCGACCTGCCGCAGGCCCAGAATGCGATGCTCGCGGTCGTAGCTCACATAATCGGAACCGAGGATGACCGCCAGATCGCCCGATGCGTAGCGGCGCACCATGTCCATCTGCCACAGACGATCTTGGGCGGTAATGTATCCCTGCGCCAGGAACAGGTCGGGCAGGTTGGAAGCCGCAATGTTGGGCACGCCGTGAGCGTCGTAGGTAACGATGACTGGCGCCGTTAGTCCAGCCAGATTGAGCGTCCCGTCGCGCTGCGGCAGGGAAGCACGCACGGCGCGATAGAACCAGAAATCGAAGCCCAGGAATACGATCAACATCAGCGCGAGAACCGCGATGACCAGCCGAAGAATGAATTTTGATTTAGGAGGCCGCACAGAGGAAACAGTGACATGCATGGGAAACTTCGATTATAGACGCGTACTTCGAACCCGGGAGGCGCGACATAACTTAGCCCTGCCCCTCCAGGGCTACACCAGTTTTCGCAGTTCGCGACGTAGGATCTTGCCTGAGGCGGTTCGCGGGAGCGAGTGCACGAAATAGATCTCGCGAGGCATTTTGTAGTGTGTCAATCGCTCGGCCACGAAGGCTTGCAGCAAGCTTGCCGTCTCCTGGGTCGATCGCTCGCCCTCGCGCAGCACGACGAACGCGCAGGGAATCTCTTCCCCTGCGGAGTCCGTCCGCGACACCACGCCGCAATCGCGTACCGCAGGATGTTCCAGCAGCACGCTCTCCACTTCAGCTGGCGCGATGGAAAATCCTTTGTACTTCATCATCTCTTTGCGGCGATCGACTACGTAGTACAACCCCTGCTCATCGACACGCACGATGTCGCCACTCCAATACCAGCCATCGCGCAACACCGCGGCGGTTGCGTCCGGAGACTTCCAGTAGCCCAGCATGAGTTGCGGCCCACGCATCACCAACTCGCCACGCTCTCCCGGTGCAACGTCGTTCTCGTTCTCGTCGACGACACGGCAATCGGTCTGGGCCACGGGAGCGCCAATAGAGTCCGGACGATACAACTCTGGGGCGAGAAAACCGATGTGCGTCACTGGCGATGCTTCGGTCATGCCGTAGCCTTGGCGGATGGGCACACCGGTGCTCTCGGTGAAGCGGCGCGCCAAGTCCGGCGCCAGCGGGGCCGCGCCAGATTTCACCCAGCGCAGGCGGCTATCACGCGGAAACTTGCCCTGCTCGGCCGCCTGACAATAGGCCAACAGCGTCGGGGGCACACAAAGCGTAACTGTGATGCCTTCGTGGACCATCATGTTTAGCGAGCGCTCGCAATCGAAGCGCGGCATCAACACCAGTGTGCAGCCGCACATCATGGTCAGATTCAGTCCTACCGTGAGGCCGTAGATGTGATACAGCGGAAGGAAGCAAAGCATGACATCGTGTTCGGTGAAGGCGCCGTACTCGCCGATAGTCAAGGTCTGGTAGACGTTGGCGACCAGATTGTAGTGCGAAAGCATCACTCCCTTGGGAAGCCCGGTGGTACCGCTGGAGAAGGGGAGCGTCGCGAGAGTGAGCCGGGGATCGCGCTCGGGAGTGAGAAGATGAACCCCTTCCGCCTTCTCAAACAAGGAATCGAATGGCAAGCATCCGCTGGGGCCGGGCGCGCGCACGGTGTACACCTGGCGCAACCTCGGCAGCCCGCTCAAATCAATCCCGGTCAGCAGCGTACCGTCGCTGACGAGAGCAACCGCGTCGGCGGTTTCCAATTGATAACGAACTTCGCGTTCACGATAGGTTGGATTCAGTGTGGTTGGGATCGCACCGGCCAGCGTAGCCGCATGGTAGGCGATGCCGAACTCCCAGCAGTTCGGCAGAAAGATGCCAATCACCTCTCCCGGACGGACGCCTGCCGCGACCCAACCTCGCGCAGCTCGCTCCACCATCTCCCCATAAGCGGCATAGGTGATGCGGCTCTCCGGCACGCACGAAGTATCGATGACCGCAATTTTTTCCGCGTGCCGGCAGCAAGACTCCAACACGACATCGTGGAGGAACTTACCTGTGGGGTCGGCGAACAGTTGGCTTCGTTGACTTGCAAGCGGCTGTTTCATGGTGGTGCGGCAGAAGTCTATCAGGTCGGTGAACGGATGGCGGGTTTTTGCTGGAGTGCCGGCAAATGAGCGAAGTTGGCAGAGTTTGACGCTTCATCTCTGGGCGATAGCAGGTGGTCGCACCCAGCTACGTGCCACTCGATGCAGCGCCAACGGGGCTCCGACGGAATCCCGGAGGCAGTGAATCGGAAGATTCCGCTCTGGCTGGCCCTTGATTGCTAAAATGCAAAGAATGATCTTACTGGTAAGAGGATGCTACAATCTTACTGGTAAGATCATTCTTCCGATAAGGCCTATGATGAGTCCTGCACCCTCTCGCATTCCCGTCACTACTAAAATGTCGTCGCGCGGCCAGGTTGTTATTCCCGAGCAGGTCCGCCAGCAGCTTCGCCTCGAACCCGGCACCGAGTTCATCGTTGTCGCCAAAGACGACGTGATCGTGCTGCAACGCGTCTCCATGCCGGCCTGGAAAGAGTTTGACGCGCTGGTCTCCGAGTCGGGACGCCAGGCCCATCATCTGAACCTCGCCATGCAAAACATGAAGCGAGCGTTCATCAAGATGCGCAACACAACGAAATGATTGGCCTTGCTGGGCTTTGCACGACAGGAGCCGAAAGCTCCTTCGCGCTACCGCAGTCGCACGTTCGCCAGAGTCGTGCAGGATAATGTTCGCCTTGGGCCTGATCGCCGGAACGCTCTGCCTCATCATCTGGCTGTATCTGCTGATTGGCCATGGGCGCTTCTGGATGGTGCAGAGCGCCGCTCCGCAGGCGCCGCCGGCCGCCGACGTCCGCAGCACGATCGCCGTGGTAATTCCTGCTCGCAACGAAGCCGACGTTATCGGCAGGGCAGTAAGCTCGCTCCTAGGGCAGAGTTGCCCTGAGTCGCTGCACGTCTTCGTGGTGGATGATCACAGCAGCGATGGAACCGCCGACGCTGCCCGCCGGGCCGCCAGCGATTGTTCACAAGCAAGCCGGCTCACAATAATCCCAGCGAACCCTTTGCCCTCCGGATGGACCGGAAAGCTTTGGGCGGTGCAGCAGGGAATCGAGCAGGCACTCTTGCTGCGGCCAGATTTTCTCCTGCTGACCGATGCCGATATCGAGCACTCGCCCGACAACGTGTCCCGATTGGTCAGCATTGCCGACGCCGGAGGCTATGACCTGACGTCGTTCATGGTGAAGCTGCACTGTCGAAGTCTTGCCGAAAAGCTTTTGATTCCTGCCTTCGTGGTTTTCTTCTTTCTGCTCTACCCGCCGAAGTGGATTCGCGACCCGCGGCGCCGTACAGCGGGAGCTGCGGGCGGCTGCATGCTGATTCGTCCAATGGCTCTGGCGAAGGCCGGCGGGATTGCGGCGATCCGGCAGGAGATCATTGACGATTGCGCTTTAGCCAAGGCTGTGAAGCGTTCCGGAGGCCAGGTGTGGTTGGGTGCAACGCCTGACACCCACAGTTTGCGGGCGTACGATAGGTTCGCCGAAATCGAACGCATGATCTCCCGTACGGCGTTCAATCAACTGCGCCACTCGACGTTGCTGCTGGTGGCCGCAATTCTCGGTATGTTGCTGGTCTATCTCTTGCCGTTGCTGCTGCTGGCGAGCGACTCGAACTGGCTTGCGGCGATGGGCGGCGCGGCCTGTCTGATGATGGCCATGTCGTACCTGCCCCTGGTGCGTTTCTATCAACTTAATCCGCTATGGGCACTCACGCTGCCGTTCAGCGCGGCGTTCCATACCTTCGCTACGATTCATTCGGCGCTGAAGTATTGGTCCGGCCGCGGTGGCGAGTGGAAGGGCAGGGCACAGGACGCATAGCGTCGTGAACTCCACTAGAAGATTTTTTTCAGCTGTAACTTGATCTCGGGGTGCTGGCGGGTTCCGCCAACTTCGATGGGCACATAGGTTCCGGCGCCATGCTTCGCGAACAGTGGATCGAGCGGCACCAGCAACCAGTGCTTAGCTCCGGTCATAGTTTGCGATACCTTGGCATCCAACCGTACATCGCCGACGAAGTTCAGTTTCTCGTCGTGCAGGCCGTAAGACCCTTTTACCTGGGCCGCAGCACCCGGCACCACGAACTGAAGTTTGCTGAAGGTAAGCGTGGTCTTACGCAAATCGAAATCACCGGCAAAGTCGGCGGCCACATCCTTGATGCTCTGATCGTCGGGCTTACCTCGGCCGCGGCGGCTCAACTCGGTGATCGCGTTCTGGATCTTGTCCTTGGTGAAGCGCGCCTCCGTCACCTGAAACTTGCCGGTAAGCAGGATTTTTTGCAGTACCGGATCCTTGCCGGGCGGCAAATCGAGTTTGGCTTTTACCGCCAGGTCTCCCGTCAACACGGCCGGATCGGACTTGGCGGCGAGGGCAAGCAGGTCTTGCACCTTGGCGTGCTGGATGTCGACATCGAGCTTGATCGTTTTGCCTTTTTGTCCGGCCTGACCCGCGACCTCACCATTCGTCACGATGTCCGAATCGAGGAAGTGCGCGTTCACCGGCTGCAAATAGGTATTGCCGTTTGTGCCATCCACGATGGCGTGGAACTTGGTCGTGAGGTGAACCGACTCGCCCCCGCTGTCGAGTTTGAAGTCAGGCGTATCCGTGGTGCCATCCACAACAATGTTTTGCAGCTTGCCCTTGTAATCGCCGACAGATGACAGAATGCCTGAAATTCCATTGAACACGGACAGATCGGCATGTTGAAAGTTGTAATGACCGCTGACGTCGGTGGCGGAAGGATCGTCGAAGTCCCAAGGCCCGAAGTGGCCGGTGGTTTCGATCAATCCGGGCGGCGTCGGGTTCGTTAGCTCGGCGATGAACTTCATGGGCTGTCCCACCCCGGCACTGCGTAGCGTGAGCCTCCGTAACTGCCACTGCATAGGCTCGCGCTTCGGATCTTTGCGCAAAACATATAGCTCGGTGCCGTCGGCATCGACCTTGTCGATCACGAAGTCGGCCAGATGTGTGTGATGCTTCGGTTTGGAGGCTGTAGGCTTTTTGTCGCGTTTGGGTGGAACCTGAATCAGCAGGCCGTCGAGTTTAAGCCAACTGAGATGAATCGGTGTCCGCAGCAATTCGAAAAAACTTGCTCTCGCTGTAAGGTGCTTGATGGTGATGAGAGGAGGAAACTCGCCGTCGCCGCGATTGGGCAAAACGAAATTGTCGGCCGTGGCCTCGAACTCGGGAATCAGGGTGACCCGCAGATTCTGCAGCTGAACGTCACTTTGGTAATGCTCCCGCAGGGCCAGCAGGATTCGCGCTTGCAACCAGCGCTCGATAGGAGCGGGCACCGTCAGCAGAGCGATGAAGCCAATGGCACCGACGATGACAACCGCCAGCGAGGTCCACAGCAAGATTTTCGTTCTGCGACGTCTGGGCATGGGGAAAAAGGGTTAGATGCAAGAATCGCTTGGGTCAGATATGAAACTCGCTGCGAATCTTGCGAACAAGCTGTTCGATGGGAGGGGCGGCATCGAGGGTGAGGCCGTCATGCGGCTCCTCCAGCGTCAGGAACTGGCTATGCAGCAGATGAGGGTTCATGTAGTGGCCGTGGCGTGCGGCAAGCCGGCCGGCGACCAGTTCCTCACTGCCCCGCAGATACACAAGTTTGACATCGCTGCTGACAAGCAGAAGTGCGCGATACGAAGCTTTCAGTGCCGAACAAGCCAGGATCACGTTCTCGCCCGCAGCCAGCCAATTGACGATCGCGTGGTGCAGAGATTGCAGCCATGGCGCCCGATCTTCGTCGGTCAGGGGAATTCCGGCGCGCATTTTGGCGATACTTGCGGGCGAGTGATAGTCGTCAGCGTCCTCAAAGCGCCAGTGTAACTCGCGCGCGAGCGCCTGCCCTACCGTCGTCTTGCCCACACCGCTAACGCCCATCAGGAGGAGGATCATGATTGGCGGTTGCGCAACGAATGCTGTCTCTCCAGCCTAAGATCGGGGTTAGTCATCGTGACCAGCCGTTATGCCCGGTAGCATCTCGATCAATTCCTGCTGGCCCTCCAGCAGATAAAACGCAATAAACCGCATGGGTTTCTCGATCGACGCGTTATCGAATCGCAGGATCACTGTCTCCGCCGGCTCATAGAACGCGGATTCGGTCGGCAGGTTCTGCGGAGGTTGACCTTTGATTTGTAGCACGGCGTCGCCTTCGGCAATGTAGCCGAAGACCGGGCAAGGGTGTTTGTGCAATCCGGTTTGCTGTCCGCCCTCAAAGCGGATCTCCCTTACATCGACCGAGGTCACGTTTTTGTTCTGGAGCGCCACGGAAAGCAGTGGGATGCGCGTGATTGCCGTAATCATGTCTGGTTGGATTGCGTGGCCCAAGCGGCGGTTGCGGAGAAGAGCTTTCGCCGTCTGCGGTCTATCCCAGGTTCTTCAGCACCAGCGCGGAATTCTTCGAGCCGAAGGCGATGCAGTTGCAGACTGCATGCTCAATCTCTGCCTGCCGGCCGGGTTCGGGTACGTAGTCCAGGTCGCACTCCGGATCTGGCTTCTCCAGATTGATGGTCGGAGGTATCTGGCGGTGATGCATAGCGACCAGCGTGGCTGCGATGCCTGCCGCGCCGCACGCACCTTGCGGATGTCCGATCTGTGATTTCAGGCTCGACATCGGAGTGCGATAGGCTGTGTCGCGCAGCGCGAGCTTTAATGCCCGGGTCTCGATGCGATCGTTGAGCTGGGTTGAGGTGCCGTGCAAGTTGACGTAGTCCACGTCGCGGGCGCTGATGCCTGCATCCTGCATGGCCATTTCGATGGCGCGAGCCGGCTCCTCGCCGCATTCCTGTAGGCGGACGCGATGAAAAGCCTCGCAGGTGGAGCCGTAGCCCGCGACTTCGGCAAGGATCTTTGCTCCTCGCGCTCGAGCATGTTCGTAGTCTTCCAGGCAGAACATCCATGAGCCCTCGGCTACCACAAATCCGTCACGGTCAGCAGAGAAGGGCCGCGAGGCTCGTTCGGGCGCGTCGTTCCACGAAGACGTCATGATCTTCATCAGGGTGAAACCCTTCATGATCCCGGGAGCGATCGGCGCATCGACGCCGCCGACCAGCATCATAGGTAAAAATCCAAACTGGATTTGCCGCAGGGCATAGCCGAAAGCGTCGGTCGAAGAGGTGCAGCCGGTGGTGATGACGTGGCTCATGCCGCGCAGCCCAAAGCGCATGCTGACTTCGCTGGAGAGCGTGCCCATGGTGCCGCTGGGAATGCAGAACAAGCTCACCTGCTTCACCTTTCCCGTAAGCCAAAGGCGAACCTGCTCCTCGGAAAACTCCTGCGCACCTCCGCCGGAGCCGAGGACTACTCCGATCTCGCGCTGCTGCGCCAGCGAAAGTTGGGGCCATTCGATGCCGGCATCGCGCAGGGCTTCGGTGGAGGCAGCCAGCGCCAGGGGCACCACGCGCGAGACGTGCTTGCGCTCATGAGCGTCCACCCAGGCCAGTTCGTCGAAGCCTTGCACTTCGCCGGCGATCTGCACCGGTAGCGAACTTGCGTCAAAGGTGGTGACGCGACGTACGCCGCTGGTTCCGGCGAGTATTGCCCGGCAAAAGGTTTCGTTGCCGATACCGTTCGGGCTGACCACGCCCATCCCTGTAATCACCACTCGTTTTTTCATAAGGCAGCACTTAGCATTTGGAAGGCAGCACTTAGCATTTTGCAGTTAGCACGTAGCATTTAGCGGGCGCCAATCAGCGATCCGTGATTACTTGGAATCGTCCGCGGGCTAGGCAAGTTCGAACGGAAAGTTCCATAAGTCTTTGATGCTATCAGCTAAGTGCCAACTGCCATTTGCTAAATGCTTTTCGCCAGCTGCTACTCTAGTAGCCGAGGCGCGTTCCGCGAAGCCAGTTGTCACAGGGAATTTACATTTCCGTTCCGTTTTGCCGCAGCAAATGCAGCTTTTGCAACTTCGCTTCCGGCGTGTTTTCGCGTGTCTTATTCGATAAGTATGTCGAGCAAGTGTGCTCGGATGTGCAGGCCGCTGAAACCATCGCACAAGGCTTGGGAGCTACTCTCGATCGCCGCGTCGATTCCATTTACCTGGGCGGGGGAACGCCTTCGGTCCTGGCGCCCGATCAGCTGACTCGGCTTTTTCAAGCGATCCGCGACAATTTCGAGGTCGAGCCTTTGGCCGAAATTACCGTGGAATGCGCGCCAGGCACAATCGGCGATGAGGTTCTACACGCGCTCCTCGACTGCGGCGTCAACCGTGTCAGCCTCGGTGTGCAGTCGTTGATGGACCAGGAGTGCTCTTCGGTGGGCCGCCTGCACACCCGCGCTATCACCTTGTCCGACATCGCGCGCCTGCGGGCTTCCGGGATCGGCAACATCAGCATCGACCTGATAGCGGGCCTGCCTCACCAGACGGAACAGAGCTGGGAGTTTTCGCTGTCCGAGATGCTGGCTACGGGGGTGCTGCATGCCAGCGTTTACATGTTGGAAGTGGATGAGGATTCCCGGCTGGGCAACGAATTGCTTGCCGGTGGCGGCCGCTATCATGCCCACTTTGTCCCGGATGACGATCTCACCGCCGATCTTTACCTGATGGCCTGCGAGCGGCTCGATGATGGCGGTATGCGGCAGTACGAGATCTCGAATTTCGCGCGGCCGGTAACCCATGGGATCGGCTTACGTGATTCGCGGCATAATCGGAAGTATTGGACGCGGCAGCCTTATTTTGGGTTTGGAGTTGACGCTCATTCCATGCTGCCCGCAGGCTTGGAATTGCGATCGCAGGGAGTGGAGGCGGTGCGTTTTGCTACGCCCGATTCGCTGGAAGGCTTTTCGTCGGTCGCTAGTCAGGCGGACGCAGTCGATGCGCGAGCACAGCAGCTCAAGGCGTCGCAAACCCTGGTGGATTCGCAGGCCGCGCTGGAAGAATCGTTCTTCCTCGGATTGCGTATGAATCGCGGTATCTCGCTAAGCGAGCTGGCGAAGATCTTCGGAGCTGACGTAATTGCCAGCTACCGTGCGGTAATCGCCGAACTAAGCGATGGCGGACTGCTGGAAGAGAGGGCAGATCGAATTTGTCTTACGCCTCGCGGTCGCCTGCTGTCGAACGAAGTCTTCGCGCGCTTCTTGCAGGATTAGGGCTGTTCACCACAGAGACACGAAGGCACAGATCAGCTTTTTCAATCTGTCATCCTGAGCGAAGAGAGGTCGCACTGCGACCGAACGCAGTCGAAGGAGCCCTATCGGCGGAAGAATCGTCACGGCTATAGGGGTCTGCCTGAGAATTGGAGTTTCGCATTGGCGGTGGAGTACGACGGTCAACAATCCAGCGCCGTAGGCACGGAATATCTTAGCCCAGCACGCAGCCGAACCGGGGTCCCCGAGTCGCGCTGCTTTTGCGCGAATTGGGGTGGGATGGCGGAGTGCTGGGTAAGCGGGAAATTATGCGAGTCCGTAGGGAGGACAGATGTTCTCACGCGGCTACAGGGTCCTTCGACTCCGGCGCGCAAAGGCGGCGCGCCTGCGCTCAGGATGACAAACGTGAGAACCACGAGGAATAGCCGCTGTCTAGTAATCACCACGTTAAAGTGCATTTCGAATTCCTCTGAGCCTCCGTGCCTCTGTGGTGAATTGCCGTCTGTCTGATTACACTAAGACCATGTACACCCCCGCTCCTGAAGCTGCCGCAAAAGATGCCACCTCCACCACTCCAGCCATCGACCTGCGCAGCGACACCGTCACCAAGCCGTCCCCCGAGATGCGGCGCGCGATGTTCGAAGCCGAGGTCGGCGACGATGTCTACGCCGAGGATCCTACCCTCAATCGACTGGAGAAGCGAGCGGCTGAGATTTTCGGCCGTGAGGCGGCGCTGTTTGTGCCCAGCGGCACCATGGGTAACCAGATCGCGATCAAGCTGCACACGGATCATGGGCAGGAGGTCATCTGCGAGGAGCGTGGCCACGTTTTTAACTACGAGATGGCGATGATGGCGCACTTCTCCGGCGTGGTGCCGCGGACGATTGCGGCCGATGACGGCATTCTCAGTTGGGAAATGGTGAAGTCCAAGCTGAAGGGTAAGAGCTATCACGCGGCGAAGACCGGTCTGGTCTCGCTGGAGAACACGCACAACATGGCAGGCGGAACGCTCATGCCGCCGGCTGTGTTCGATGAAGTTTGCGACCAAGTACATGCCGCGGGCCTGCCAGTGCACTTGGACGGCGCGCGAGTCTTTAACGCTGCGGTTGCTTTGGACGTTCCTGTCGCAAGGCTGACTGCCAAGGCCGACACGGTGATGTTCTGCCTGTCGAAGGGATTGGGAGCGCCCGTGGGATCGTTGCTGGTAGGTAGCGCAGAATTGATGGATCGTGCCCGCATTTACCGCAAAGCGTTAGGCGGAGGCATGCGGCAGGCGGGAATCCTGGCGGCCGCCGGTCTCATCGCGTTGGAACAGGGGCCGTCGAAGCTGGCAAACGATCACGCCAATGCAAAATTCCTGGCCGAAGCTCTGGCTCGAATCCCAGGCATCAAAATCGATCCGGCCAAGGTTCGAACCAACATTCTGATTTGCGATATCTCCGGCACGAAGCGTACATCCGCCGATCTTTCCCGGCAGCTCGCCGACCGGCATGTTCTTGCCAACGGAGTTGGTCCAACGCTAATGCGCTTTGTTACTCATCTCGACGTGAGCCACGATCAGTGCGTTCAGGCACTCGCTGCCCTTGCCGACATCTGTGGGAAAGCTAACTGAACCGACACATTCTGGCGGTGACGCGAGGATGTATCGCCTCGGGGCTGTGCTGGCGATCCCGTCGGCCCTTTCAACCAAGCCATACCCATTTCGTGTAGCAGGAATATTAAATTTAGTAGGTATACAACGACTAAATTCGATAATCTGTAACGTGCTTCACTCCTCCCAGACCCTTCCTCATGTCATTTCAGTGACTTACATCGTGTCGAAAAATGGCTCTCAGGGTGCAACTACGTCGCCAACTAGTTGCGCCACTATCTTAAATGCTTCTTTATTTAGTTTAAGGCTCAATCAGGGTTGATCTGGCCGAGCGGTTATTCAGGTTGCGATCTCGCGGCCTAACCGGGGGCGTGCCGATTTGATCGACCATTCCTGCGTTTGCCGGCTTTCCCTCTCGTTCCACTTCCATGCAGCAGCTGTGCGGTTTCGCATAAGGAGCCATCGATGAAAAAGCTGGTCCTGCTTTGTCTCGCGCTACTGACGTTGGCCACTTGTCTTGCGGGTCAACAAACGACCGCGAGTATCAACGGAACGATTACGGATGCGTCGGGCGCTGTCGTCCCCAACGCGCAAATTACGGTTACAAATCCCTCCACCGGTTTTAGCCGGGACACGGTTTCCGGTTCGGCGGGCGATTACAATCTCGCGTTCCTGACTCCGGGAACTTATGAGATGAAGGTGCAGGCTAAGGGTTTTGCCACCGTACAGCAGAAGGGCATCACTTTGCTGGTGGGCCGGGCGGTGACTTTGAATCAGGTTTTGAAGGCTGGATCAGCTACGGAAGTGGTCGAAGTTTCTGCCGCGCCTCCGATGATTGAGACGACGGTGTCCAATGTGGTGGGCACGGTGTCGCCGACCGAGGTCTCCAATCTCCCGATTCTCGACCGCAACTTTTCGGGCTTGGAAACTCTGATTCCCGGCGTGCGCCAGGCGGAGGGCTTCGATCCTACGAAAACGCGCGTCGGCAACATCAGCGTTAACGGTGGCGACGGCCGTCAGGTTGACACGTCGGTGGACGGCGGCGACAACAAAGACCTGGTAGTCGGCGGCCTGGTGCAGAACTTCACCATGGAGGGCATCCAGGAGTTCAACGTCTCGACCAACCGCTACACGGCAGAGGCAGGCCACTCGGTGGCCGCCGTGGTTAACGTCGTCACCAAGTCGGGCACGAACCAAGTCCACGGTTCGGCCTTCGCACTGTTCCAGAATAGCGCCCTGGACGCGAACGATTACTTTACGTTGAAGACTTGCGCTGGCGAAGGTCTCACCTCGGGCGAGTGCCCCAAGCCGCTGCTCCACACCTATCACTACGGCGGATCGATTGGCGGTCCCATCATCAAGGACAAGCTCTTCTTCTTCGGCGCCTTCGAACAGAAGCGCGAGCCGGGAAACATCATCGTCAATCCCACCTCCTATGGCAACTTGCAGGTGTTTGCTGCCCAGACGGCAGGGTTTGCCGGCGGCCCCTATGCCGTCCCCGTAACCAACCTGCCGTCTCCCTACATCGATACGCTGGGAACGGCCAAGCTCGACTGGACCATCAACAGCCGGAACAGCATCTTCTTCCGTTATGGTGGACAGAAGTGGACGACGTCGAACGATTAGTTGGGCGCGATCTTCTCCAGCGACGGTTCGGCGGGCAACAACGACATCAACAATTTCCACGACCTCGCGATTCAGTGGACCAGCACCATCTCTAACAGCAAAGTCAATGCCTACACCGTCCACTTCCAGGACATGGCGAACACCATACCTGCGGCTCCACTAAATAGCTTTACTTATCCGGTGGTCGGCGGCGGTGTCGTGACCAATCCGAACATCACGTTCTCGGACGGCACGACGGTCGGCACCAACGTTAACGTTCCTCAGGAAACTTTGATCCGCAAGTATCAGTTCAGCGACGTATTCAGCTGGACCAAGGGCACTCACAACATGAAGATGGGCGCCAACTGGATTTACTTCGCCAAGATGGGAGGCTATTTCTACTCCGGCCTGGGTTACTTCATGACGTTCTGGGACGATCCAACTTGTATTCAGACGGGCATATGCGGCTCGCCCGGGAACCAATCTTTTTACCCACAAGGCATCTCTACTCCGGGCGCGGTACGCGAAATGTTCTACTCCACGGGCAGCGGTTCGACGGCGCAACCACCCTGGAGTTCTCTGGGCACGTTCTTTCAGGACGACTGGAAAGTCAGCCCGCGCTTGACCTTGAATTTGGGCTTACGCTGGGATGCCAACATCGACTTCCTGGTACCGCAACTCGGAAACACCCAGGCCGACAGCAACAAAGGCATCTGGGACATGCGGCAAGTTATGGCCAATCCTGCATTCCCGGCCAGCGATCCTGGCGCACAAACGATTTCCACGCTCGTCGGCAATACCGGGAATCTACAGCGGAGCACCGCGGACTGGAAGGAGTTCCAGCCTCGCCTCGGCTTTGCATGGGACATCACCGGTACCGGCAAGCACCTGTTGCGCGGCGGATACGGAATCGCACGCGATCAGATCTTCCAGAACCTCACGCTGTTCTCGATTCAGCAGACGCAATCCGTCATCTACCAGACCGTATTCGACAACACCAGCTCCAACGCGCCCGGCACCGGTACGTGCAGCGGTCCGACCACGCCGGTCAACCTGTGCACCTTCCGGTTCGGTGTAACCCCGCTGCCGGTTCCCCCGCCACCGACCCAGACCGACCTGTCGTTTGGATCTGTGCCGCGCATTGTCAGCCCAACCGTTACCGACCCGTGGTCGCAACAGTTCGGTCTCGGCTACGCCTGGCAGATCAACAACGACTATGCGTTTTCGGTGGACTACGTCCACATCCTTGGCACGCATGAAGAGCGCGTCGTCAACCAGAACCCGCTGATCAGCACGGTGTGCGATCCAGCCTACGGCGGCAACCCGGCGAACCCGCGCTGCGTGCTCGGAGCCAACACCCGTCTGATGGACTACACCTTCCAGCAAACCGGCGTGGGCGCCGGACGCTTCGCCCAGATGTACGACTACAGCACCAACAATCGCTCGTTCTACGACGGCATCAACATCCAGCTGCGCAAGCGCATGACCAAGCGCTTCATGTTCCAGGCCAGTGATGTAATCTCCTGGTCGCGAGCCTGGGGTGGCTTCCCGGTGGCCTCGTATGGCGGCAGCGGCCTGGCGGTTACTCCGCAACAGCAGTTCGCGTCAAACGAATTCAACTACACCAACTTCGACGAGCGCAACCGCTTCGTCTTCAGTGGTGTCTTCAACCTTCCCTGGGGATTCTCGCTGTCGCCGATCTTCACTGCGGCTTCGGCCCGTCCGTATAGCTTCCTGGCAGGCCAGGACGTTAACGGAGATGGACGGCAGGTGTTGGACCGCGTATGCGTCGGCAGCACGCTGGCCGATCCCGTCATCAGCCCCGGTTGCACCATGATTAAGCCGAATACTCTGCGCGGCATTCCCTTCGTGAACATGAATCTGCGCGCAGACAAGGTGTTCAACCTCGGCGAACGCGCGCAACTCTATCTCTATTGGGAGTTCTACGACTTGTTCAACCGCTCGAACTTCTGCAACAGCTATGAAGAGAGCGTGGGAGCAGGCGCCAGCTTCAACACGCCGCAGTCCTATTGCAACGGCCCCAGCAATGGGGGCGCTGTCTCTGGATTCAGCGCGGCAGCTGTACCGGCTTTCAGCAGCCAGTTCGGCTTCCGCGTCAACTTCTGAACTACCGGTGTAGTAAGGGGGAAAGAGGAAGGCGCTCTCACGGGCGCCTTTTTCTTATTCGTAACATCGTGCTATGAGGGACTCGATCACGCAGATACTTTGGCCCTTCAGGAATTCGCGTTCACTTATGCGGAGTTTTCTTAGCTTCGCCGTCACGTGGCGTCAACTCAGCAACAATCGTGCGCAAGGAAGTAAGTATCTTCCGCGCTTCCGGCGATTCCTGATGGGATGTTTGCAGCAATCGCTCACCCTCGATGAGCAGGGCTCGCGCGAGATCCCCAGCCTGGCGGCTAAGTTCTCGGTTACGTATTCGCCATTGGACGAACTCGGGCTAGAAGATGACCGAGAGATCCAGCGATCGAGTTCCCTGGGAATCGCCAGGACCGGCCCTCGATTCGAACCATTAGGGCGACGCACGGGTAACTCGGCATTTCGTTCCCAGCGTTGCACCGTGCGCACACCGCGGCCCAGATAGATCGCGATTTCCTTCCATGAACTAAGAACAGCAGCATTTCCCGACACGCCATGGTGCAGTTGGCCGAAATCTGGCGCACCATTCGTCGCCTCGCTTATTGTGCCGCCGTTGTCCCCTCCGATAATGTTCGCGTGTACCGCAGTTGCGTCCATCACTCCAGCCCCCACTCTTGTTCCATAAGTATCTTCCGAATCGAGCGCCGGAGTCTGTCCGATACCAGACCCAAAACCTCGAGAGACACTCGAATGTTTTGGGCGATTTTCCGCGTCACCGACCAGGAATGTTGCTCATAGACTGGCCACTGATTTATCCGTCGATCCAACTCGCGGAGTAGTAGTCGTTTGTCGAAAGCCGTCCGCCTCAGCCGACCAGGAAAAGATTGGGACAAGAAAATATCGCTCATCCTAGTTGATGGTTGAGGAATCTGTTCTGTGAGGCGAACAACCAGGCTCGGCGCGTTTCGATCAGAAAAGAGCTGCTTTCTTTGCAGAGGTTGCGGGTATGCACATCATGAAAGCGATCGTTGCAGTCCTGGCACTCATATTCATGCTGGCCGATCCTGTCGGCCTGATAGCTCAGCGAAAGGATGTAACCATGGGGCAGCAGGTGTTTTATCGCACAGTCAAGGTCGATGGGCTTTCCATATTTTATCGGGAAGCAGGTCCGAAGGATGCTCCTACGATTCTCTTACTCCACGGCCTTCCATCGTCTTCGCGAATGTTTGAGCCGCTGCTGACGCGGCTTTCCGACCTCTACCACCTGGTCGCCCCGGATTATCCGGGATTCGGACATAGCGACTGGCCCGACCCCAAACAGTTTGCCTACACCTTCGACCACATTGCCGCCGTGATGGACGACTTCACGCAAGCTATCGCCCTATCGCACTACACGCTCTACATGCAGGATTACGGTGGACCAGTAGGCTTTCGCATGGCGCTGGCCGATCCGGAGCGAGTGCAGAACCTCATCGTTCAGGATGCGGTTGCTCACAATGAAGGCCTCGGCGCGAACTGGAAAACACGACGCGCCTTCTGGGCCGATCGGGCGGCCTATGAGGATGTCTTGCGCAAGAACCTGCTCTCACTCGAGGCTACCAGGACTCGCCACGTCGGAGACGACCCTAAGCTGGAGCTTTACGATCCCGATCTCTGGACGGACGAGTATCGATTCCTGAATGTTCCGGGTCAGGCCCAGATTCAAAGCGACCTGTTCTACGATTACCGCACGAACGTCGACGCCTATCCTACCTGGCAGGCATGGCTCCAGAAAAAGCAACCGCGGCTCTTAGTTATCTGGGGACAACATGACCTGTCGTTCGATCCGGGCGAGCCCGAGAGGTATCGTAAGGACGTATCCACCGCAGAAGTGCATGTTCTCGATGCCGGGCATTTTGCGCTTGACACCAAGGCTGACGAAATCGCCTCGCTGGTGCGGCAATTCATGAAGGCGCAGCCGTAGCGCAGCTTTTCCCGAGAAGCCTGCGTTTACGGCGAATACGCTGCCCGCGTGCGCCGAAATTCGTCATACGGTGCACAAGCGTGTTCGACTGCATGCGCAGTCGTTTGACGTGGCTCTCCCGGCACCCCTAATATCCGGGGAGGTGTCAACGATATCTCCCAGCATCGGCCAGGTTTTCGGACACTACCGCCTCATCGAAAAAATCGGTGCAGGCGGCATGGGCGTTGTCTTCCGCGCCCGGGACGAACAGCTACAACGCGATGTGGCCGTCAAGGTCTTGCCCGCCGGATTATTTGCCGACCCTGCCAGCCGGGATCGCTTTCGCCAGGAAGCGCTCGCCGTCGGCCGCCTCAATCATCCCAACATCGCCATGGCCTTCGACTTTGGTGAGGAGAACGGGGTCGACTACCTGGTGAGCGAGTACATCGCCGGGGTCACGCTTGACGAGAAGATCGCCGAGAGTCCGCTGCCTCAGTCGACCGTGCTGGACCTCGGCATTCAGTTGATGCGCGGGCTGGAAGCAGCTCACCGTGCCGGGGTGATCCATCGCGACCTTAAGCCCAGCAATATCCGGCTCGACCACGACGGGCAGCTCAAGATACTTGATTTCGGACTGGCCAAGGTAATGTCGCCGGTCGAGGAAAGTGCCGCAACGGCCACGCTCGACGAGAATCTTTCGGTGAGCGGCACCTTGCCGTACATGGCTCCGGAACTGCTGCGTGCCGAAGAAGCCGATGCGCGTGCCGACGTGTGGGCCGCCGGCGCCGTGCTGTACGAGATGGCGACGGGCAAGCGCGCCTTCCCCGATAAGCAGCCTTCGCTGGTGATCGATGCCATCCTGCATTACGACCCGGTACGGCCGACGCTGCTCAATCCGGAAGTCACTCAAGTTCTGGAGTCCGTCATCCTCAAGGCCCTGGACCGCGATCCGGAGCTCCGCTATCAGACGGCACGTGAGGTGCGCGCGGACCTGGGAGGCGTACAAGCCGGCAGCGACGTCAGCATCAACCTCCAGCGGCTGATTTCAGGTACTGTGGGCGTCCAGCCCGCCAGCGCGTCTCGGCGACACTGGCGCTGGATTACCGCCGCGCTGGCGGCATTGCTGGTGCTTGCGGTTGCCGGCATTGCCCTGTGGCCAAAAGTGTTCCCGCCGCCCGAGAGCTCAGGAACGATTCGATCGATTGCGGTGTTGCCGTTCGCGGATTTATCTCCTACGGGCGGGGGCCAGGAATATTTTGCCGACGGCGTAACCGAGGAGCTGATTAACGATTTGTCTGGAATCGCCGCTCTGAGGGTGATCTCACGAAACTCGACGATGAATTACAAGAACGTGCATAAACCGTTGCCGGAAATTGCGCGGGAACTGAACGTCGACGCCGTGGTGGAAGGAATGGTGCAGCGCTCCGGCGATCAGGTCAAAATTTCCGCTGACCTGGTTGATGCCCAGCAGGATCGCAACCTCTGGGGGCACAGTTATCAGGGTGAAATGCGCGATGTTCTTAGCCTGGAAAGCGAGGTGGCACAGGCGATTGCCGGTGAGATCCAGGTACACCTCTCGGTGCAGGAGTCTGCCAGCTTGTCCCGCCGCCAGGTGGTCAATCCACGCGCCTACGAGACGTATCTGCATGCCTTGTATTTATGGAACCGCCGAACCCCGGAAGATCTTCGCGAAGCGCGGGCAGAGTTCAAGAAGGCCATCGACCAGGATCCTACTTCGGCGCTGGCCTGGGCGGGACTAGCAGATACCTATACCCTGCTGGTGAGCGCAAGCGAAATGGCTCCCAGCGAAGGCATGCCCCTGGCTGAGTCGGCAGCCCGGAAGGCGCTTCAGTTAGACGACTCTTTGGCTCAGGCCCACGCTTCGCTCGGCATAACCGAGTGGACCTATCAATGGAACAGCACGCGTTCGGCCGCAGAATTTGGGCGGGCGATAGAACTGGACCCTAGCTACGCCGTCGCGCGTGAATGGTATGCGGTGATACTAGGGCACATGAGCAGGTTTCCTGAAGCGCAGGAAGAGATGCAACGGGCCCGCGAACTCGACCCATACTCGGTACGCGCCCGGGTCAATACGGCCCGGCTATATTATTTCTCCCGGCAATATGACACAGCGGTGAACATGCTGCTGAAAATCGAACAGGACGAACCTCGCGCCTGGGAAGTGCCTGCCATCCTGGGACAAACCTATCTGGCAACCGGCAAGCTCGACGATGCCATACGAGAATTGGAGCGCGCCCGCTCCCTGGAGCCCGCAGCTGTGCGCAATCTGGGCGTGCTCGGCGATGCGTACGGGCGCAGCGGGAACCGGGAGAAGGCGTTGGCTATAGCGACGGAACTGGAAAATCTCTCCCACAGCCGCTATGTCTCTCCAGTGTTCAGCGCACTGGTGTACATCGGAATGGGAGACAAAGCTCGGGCGTTTGCGTGTCTCGACAAAGCTTATGCGGAACGCTCGGAGTGGATGATGGTACTCAAGACCGAGCCGGAGTTTGATCCCTTGCGCGATGATCCGCGGTTCCAGGCATTGATGCAGCGGGTTGCGCAGTCAGCGGGGAATGCTCCCAAATAGAGAGGGCATCGGGAAGCGCTCCAAGGTTTTGAGTGCAGTGTCTCACGCCTGTTGCGAACCTAGTTGACAGGCTCGCCAGGCAAAACTACACTCTCGCTCGACTCCAACAACTTACATTTCTGGAGATTCCGATATGCCTGCGAAGAAGAAGTCGGCGACTAAGTCGCAATCCGCGCCTGCCACCACTGACTCGATCAAGGCCGATATCCACGGCGCATTGGCCGATGCCCGCTCCAAGCTCAAGGGAGCTAAAGGCAAGAACATCGACGTAAAGCTGAAGCTGCTCGATCAATGCACGAAGATCATTAACGACATCTGGCCTTGCTAAGGGAAGGGGACCGGGGCATCTGAATGAGCGAACTGTACCGCCGTTCCCCTTATGTGGTCTGCTACTGGGAGGTACAGCAGCTCATCTTCGAAAACTATGCCACCGGTACGCGTGTTGCTGCTGCTCCCATTACCTTCGACATCCTGAACTGCTTTGACGAATGGCGTCCGGCGTCCGCGCTGGCTCATGCCTTCCCTCAGTTCAGCGCGAAGTCGCTGACTCGCGCCCTGTTGGAGTTGATTCGCAAGGGGCTGATCGATCGGTCCACCGTGCCGCCCAGCGAGCAAGCCGAGGCGCTTGCGACCTGGAGTGACTGGAGTCCCGCCGCATCGTTCTTTCACATGTCCACGAAAAATTCGCACGCTCCTATCGAGCCGGAAGACTCGGTGCGAGCCTTGCGACGCCGGGCGCGAACCAAGCCTATGCCACCGGCCACTAAGAGTTATCCGGACAACCAGCAGATTTCCTTGCCGGCGCCTCGTACCGAAGGAGAGTTTCCTCGGGTACTGCTCGAACGCCGCACCTGGCGGCGGTTCTCGAAGGATGGACTGAAAGTCGACGATCTTGCGACCCTGCTCGGTCTCACCTTCGGCGTGCAGTCATGGATGGAGATTGCAGGAATCGGCCGCGTCGGACTGAAGACGTCGCCCTCAGGTGGGGCGCGACATCCAATTGAAGCTTACGTTCTGGCGCAAAATGTGAAAGGTCTTAAGCGCGGGCTCTATCACTACCACGCAGGAAATCATCGGCTGGAGTTACTGCGCAAAGGGGCCTCCGGCACGAAGATCAGCGGGTACCTGAACGAGCAGTGGTGGTTCGATGATGCCGATGCCCTGGTGCTGATGACCGCTGTGTTTGCGCGTCCGCAATGGAAGTATCCCGGACCCCGCGCCTATCGCATCGTACTCATCGATGCCGGGCATCTCTGTCAAACCTTCTGCCTGGTCGCGACCTGGTTAGGCTTGGCGCCGTTCTGCACCATGGCGCTGGCTGATTCGGCGATTGAAAAAGACCTCCAGATCGACGGAGTGACCGAGTCGATTATTTATACGGCCGGAGTCGGCGGACGGCCAGGAAACGCTGACGAAGCCCGCTGGCCCACTCGCGCCTACGGCCGTCGGGTTCCGAACCCGCTTTTATAAACGGGTCACTAGCCAGAACAAGGGAAGACAGCATAAGATGTCCCGCATCCCTTTCCGGCAACAAAACCGGTAGCGGATCCTGAGGTTAGAAGGCTGGCGATGACTACAAAACCAACCCCATTCCAAAACGCGCCTGAACGACATTACGCTGCAAACGGATTGGCATTAGTGCGGGTCACGATTGGCGCGATGTTGGTGTCGGTCTTCTTTGAAAATTTGGGGAAAGGCCTGTATACCCCGGGCGGCTATGCCAACCTCATCAACTACTACATCAAGGCGAGCCACTCGCCGGCGATCTGGAAAGCGGTGATGGGTTTTATGGCAAGCCACGCTGCGATGGCGGCGCCCATGCAAGCGCTGACCGAAATTGGTCTGGGAATCTTGCTGGTCGTAGGCTTGCTGACGCGCCCGCTTGCCTTCATAGCATTTCTATATTTGGGCAGCCTTTGGATTTCCGAGTGGGGCACCTCCTGGATCTGGGAACTGTTGGTTCCGGTGCTGGCGTCGCTTGCGCTGTGTGTGGGCCGCGCCGGAAGAGCGTGGGGTGTCGACGCCTGGCTGGCGCGCCGCTGGCCGTCCTCCCCATGGTGGTGAGTTGAGCCCGGATCAGGTGCGAGTGTCGGTCATTATTCCCACGCATAACGAAGCGCAATCCATCGGTCGCGTCTTAGCTGATCTTCCCGCCGATCTGGTTACCGAGGTACTGGTTGTCGACAGCAAGTCGAGCGACGGAACTCCCGACATCGCCTCCAGGATGGGAGCTCGCGTTCTCGACGAACCGCGTCGCGGATACGGTCGCGCCTGCCTGACCGGCCTGGATCAAGCCAGCAGCCCTGACATTGTGGTGTTCCTCGACGGCGATTACAGCGACCGACCGGCGGAGTTGCCGATGCTGCTGGCTCCCATCCTGGAAGGCCGTGCCGATATCACGCTGGGTTCACGCATCGGGGCGCAGAGCACTCCTGGTGCGCTGCCCTGGCATTCAGCATTTGGTAATCGCCTCGCGTCTTTCCTGATTACCCATCTATACGGTGTACCGATCACCGACCTTGGACCGTTCCGCGCCGGGCGAGCCGACGTCCTGCGCCAGCTTCAACTCAAGGAGACCACTTACGGCTGGGCGGTGGAGATCATCCTGAAGGGCGCGCTGAACGGGTTCCGTATCGTCGAGGTGCCGGTAAGCTATTATCCGCGCATTGGGAAATCGAAAATTAGCGGTACGCTGAAGGGCACAGTTGGTGCTGCGTGGTTCATCCTTAGCTTGATCGCACGCTATTATTTTCGTCGTCCAAGGACCCGTGCCGCGCGGTCACTATGAAGCCTGGATTTCCTATCGAAATCGTTAGCCACAACGGCCTGCGTTCGCCGGACCGCGTGCTGGTCATCATGGCCAAAGCACCGAGGCCGGGAATGGTCAAGACTCGTTTGACTCCGAGTCTTCCGGTGGAGGCCGTCACCGAGTTTTATCGCTGCCTTCTGGACGACACCCTGACCCTGACGCGGTCATTGAGCGACGTGGAAATTGCCATCATGTGTCCCGAGCCGGACGTAGACGAATTGACTAGTGAAGTGGGGCCGGGCCTGCGCGTGGTGGCACAAACCGGCGAAGGCCTTGCAGCGGGATTGATCTCAGTGTTTGCCCAGTTCGCGGCAGAAGGGCGGCGAGTCATCGCTTTCAACAGCGATAGCCCGCATTTGCCGGCATCGGTTTTGGAATCTGGGTTCGAAGCTCTTCTCGCTTCCGACGTCGTTGTCGGACCGACACACGACGGAGGCTACTATCTTGTGGGGGCCACAGCCACCCATCCGGCGCTGTTCGAAGGAGACAGGATGGGCACAACAAGCGCGCTTGACGCACTGCTGGCACGGGCTCGCAGCTTGCAGCTTTCAGTCGCCTTCACCCAACCGTTCTACGACATTGACGTGGCAGACGACTTAACCCGGCTGGCTGACGATTTGCGCTCCGCTCCAGATAGGGCGCCACGAACTGCGTCCTGGCTGGAACAGTGGGAGCGAGTGGTGGCGAAGTCGTCCAGTAACGCGGGAGACTTGTGAGGCTCACGCCAGCCCGCAGGCTATACGGCATTGGTGTGGTCATGCTGGCGGCGTTGGCGATCTGCGCGCGCAATTTCAGCGACAGGGGCGGCGCAGCTTTTCTTGTTCCGCTGATGGTTGCCGGTGCGGCCTATCTCCTGGCCATTCGAGAATTCTTCTGCACACCCAGCTTCCCCCGGCATGTCCTCGTTGTCGGGCTGCTATTAGCGGCCCTGTGGCAGGTTCTGTTCCTGATGAAGCCGCGGGGTGCGGATGACGACATTCATCGCTACGTCTGGGATGGCCGCATTCAGCGGCTGGGCTATAACCCGTATCTCGTCGTGCCCGGCGATCCCGCGGTGGCGGCGTTGCACACGGATGAGACCCGCACGTTGAACCATCCAGAGCTGGCGAGCCCCTATCCCCCCGGCGCTCTGCTGTTCTTCCGCGCTGTAACGGCGATTCACGAGTCTGTTTTTGCGTTGAAGGTCGCGTTCGTAGTTTGCGATTTCGCGATTATCTTCGTCCTGCTGGATGTCTTGCGAAATAGTGGGCAAGGCGCGCACTGGGTTTTGGCGTACGCGTGGCATCCTTTGCTGGCGATCGAAGTCGCGGGCAGCGGTCATATCGATATTGTCGGCACACTGCTGCTGGTGATTTCAGTCGCCGCGCTGGGACGCCGCTGGCGCACGGTTGCTGCCGTAGCATTTGCGCTGGCTGTCGGAGTGAAATTTCTTCCCATCGTTTTGCTGCCGCTCTACTGGAAACGTGTGCGCGTGCGCGACGGCGCGCTGGCGGCAATCGTGCTTGCACTTCTCTACATACCTTTCCTAAACCACGGACGAATTCCGATGGGCTCGCTCGGCACTTACGTACAAAGCTTCCGCTTTAATGATCCGGTATTTGCGCTGCTGGAGCGACTGGTATCTCCGCAGGTGGCCGCCGGGTGCGCGGTGCTCGCCGGCTTTCTTATCGCAACGCTGCTGAGGAGAAAATCTGCGGAATGGTCGTCGGACGCCTTCGCGTGGCCCATGGCAGCATCGCTTTTCTGCGCGCCGGTTATCTATCCCTGGTACTTGTTGTGGTTGCTGCCGTTCCTACGTTCGGTCGGAACCCTGCCCATCGTTATCTGGACCGTCAGCATTCTCCCGACGTATTACGTTTGGCATCTGCGCGCCATTGGTCGCCCATGGCTGGTTCCGGGCTGGATCATGCTGCTGGAATACGCGGCGGTCATCGTGGCCGGCGCAATTGTCGTTCGTCGTCGAACTACACGACCGGACGAACGCTCAATCGTCAGGACGGCGTAAATGGTTGGCGCCCGTCGGCGGCACGGGCTGTCCGGGATTACTGTATCCGTCGGCCCACCCCGGTCATCCAACTCAGCATTCATTCACCGAGGAGAGAGGCTCCATGACAAATTCGAACCGTCTCATGGCGATCCGGGCTCTGCTGTTTATTGGGGTGTTGTTCCTGGCTGCAACTTCCTGGGCGCAAACGCGTCCGCCGATTGTTGAAAAACTTGCCAACACCTACGGCCTCCAGTCGTATGGCCAAATTGAAGCGATCCGCTACACCTTCAATGTACAGTTCCCGGGAGTCACTCTTGCCCGGACCTGGACCTGGGAGCCCAAGACCAACCAGGTCACGTATGAAGGGAAAGGCAAGGACGGCAAGCCGGTAAAGGTCACGTATCTGCGTTCGCAACTCAGCAGTCAAGCGGCAAACGTGCAAGAGGACATCGACCCGGGCTTCGTCAATGACAATTACTGGTTCATGTTTCCGTTTCACGCTTATTGGGACACCAGCGCTACAGTGACCGATGACGGCATGCAGAAGATGCCGATAGGGAAGGCTTTGGCCGACAAGGTGGTGGTGAAGTATCCTTCCGGCGGCGGCGGCTATACGCCGGGTGACACCTGGACGCTCTACGTCGGCAGCAACGGGCGAGTCGAGCAATTTCAATACAACCGCGGAGGTCCCAAGAAGCCGAGCGTGGTTATCGCGACTTGGGCGGACTACAAAATGGCCGGTCCACTTCTGGTCTCAACCGAACATCGCGGCACAGCCGACGGTGGCCCTTTCCACCTTTGGTTCTCGAATGTCGCTGTCAAGCTGGTGGGATCAAATACCTGGACGGACGCAAAATAAGCGGCGTTGAGCCTGGGGGCCGGTAGAGAGGCGATTTATCTCAACTTGAGTAGAGCCGGATTTTTAGGTCGATCATTGTTCTGCGCACTCTACCGGGCAATCACCACGGTGGTGCAAGAGCTGCTCAGTTTGGGCAGGTCGCGGGCGGAGGCCATACGAACCTCAAAGCTGGGCCGCTCTCCGCGCACAATCGGGCAATAGTGGTCGGGCTCCAGCAAGGCTCCGTGCAAGCGGCGACGCCCGGCACATCCGCCACGACATGAGTCGCGAAATTGGCAAGGCTGGCATGCTGCCGGAAGCGTGCGGGCCAGTTCGAAGGGCGCGGAGTCCAGGATGTCGAGCCCCATCGAGATCAATTCCGACAGTGGCTCACCTGGCCCGGGCCAATAAACGCACGGCTGCGTGGTGGCCCGTGGTGTAACCCGCACGGTGCTTACCCCGCATCCTCTGGGGAGCGGCGGCAGCCCCGCCATCGCTCGCACCAACGGCTCGCCAATTGCGATCACATCGGTTTCCGCAAAGAGCCGCCGAAATCCCTCCCAATATTCTTCGTACGACAGCGCATAAATGTCGGATTGCACCGCCTGATATACATTCACCCGCAAAGGAGCGTCAAACCGCTTCGCTACGCGCGCCACGTCCGCCAGACGCGAATAGTTTGCCTTCATCATGACTGCGATGATGGTCACGGGTACTCCCAAGGTCATGCAGCGTTTTGCCTGTTCCTCGATCAATTCCCAATTGCCATCACCGCGCTGTGCATCCTGTTCGGCTTGGGTAGGGTAGTCGAGTGAGAACTCGATGTCGTGAAAAGCGCGCAATTCGTCATCTTGCAAAACAGCAACGCTGTGACCGTTAGAGGTGATGGTCAGCTTGATGGGCTGGGTACGTAAGTAGGCAAGTATCGCTTGGAAGTCGGGATGCATGCCGTTCTCGCCGGTACCAAGGTTCACCGAGCGAACCGGAAGGCGTTCCATCACCGATTTCACTTGTTCGAGGGAGAGCCGGTCGGTACGTTTTGGATCGCGATAACAGAAGGAGCAGGCGAGATTACATTCGTTCGTAAGCCCCAGCCCGAGCGAAATCGTGCCCTCAGGCAGGTTCGCGACGGATGCCGCGGTCGAAGCTCGTACCGGCAATTGCATCACGCGTCGTTCTCCGCTTCCGAACTGGCGTGGCGTGCCAGGCAGTGCGTGTAGCGAGACACCGCAGCATACTGTGGCCTGCTGCCCAGTTTTCGTTCCAGCTCAAATATCCTTTCGTAGTTCGCGCTGCGGGAAACCTGTGGCGGCAAGTAGTCCGAAAAAACGCGTACTCCGCGTTCGGCGACCGTAACTAGCGACGCCTCCGTCAGCATGGCTTGCAAGCTAGCTGGCGTAAACAGCCGCACCTTGCTTCCGTAGAGCGACTCGTGGCCCCATTCAGCGCTGAGATTGTTTTCTACCGCAGCCAAATCTCCAGCCCGGATGGCGGACTTCAATACCTCGCCTGCCTGATTGCGCACCAGGATTGAAAGTATCGACGACGAATCCCGCAAGGCGCAAGCCGCTCCACGCAACACGGCGACCGGGTTATCGACATATTCCAGCAGATTGTGGCACAGAATTACATCGAACGAGCGAGTGCGGAACAAGTTCGCCACCTGACTAGCATCAGCGTGTTGCAGCGTGATCTTTTCGGTAACCGCTGCTTCCTGCGCCGCCCGCTTCGCTATGTCCAACATTGACGCAGAGGAATCCAGCAGGGTGACTTCCATGCCGAGGCGTGCCAGGCGAAGAGTTGTCTCTCCCGTGCCGCACCCGAGATCCAAAGCGCTCGATGAGCCTGTTGCCTGCGGCGGAAGAAAATCCTGCAAGTTGGCAAAGGTCAGGTCGGAGCGCAGGCGGCCCTCAGGTGTCTGAAGATAAGCGGCATACTTTGCCGCGTCGTTCTGGAAACGTTCGCTATCGATGCCACTCATATCACGCAAACCCGAGCGAAGTCGTGTTCCACACGATCGCTGGTGCGCATCAAGCTTACCTCAAAGGAAAACGGAGTTCAGGAAAGCTACGAAAACGAAGTTGCACGTCGCGATAGGCTGTCTGTTCCACGCTTCGCCGGATAAGGCCACGAACGGCCCTGTACTCAGGAACGCTGAACGAGCACTCACGTGAACGATGCTTATGGCCGACTGCACGAGTGGCGAATAAATGCGACCGGCAATCGCAAGTGATGAGCGGATGACAGGTCATCCGTTGGCAGGGAAGTACCGAAAGGCTCCAGCCTACTGCAACTCGGAGAGTTTCAGCGTCTTGGCATTCTGATCCAGACAGTTGGTTCCCATATGCTGCTGGATCACAGCCAGGTCCTGCTCGTCGGTCAGACCGTCATAGTTGAAGTCGTACCAGCTTGATCCCCCGTTGTTAACCGAGAAATACTGCCACCACTGAATGTCGATTCCGAAGACGGCCTTGTCCTCGTCGCCGTCTCCCGGACAAGCAGGCTCTGACGAGATGGTCGACTGCAAGTCAGCCATGAGCTGGTTGTAGTTGTTCAACTGGTCCTGATTAAGGCCGGCAGGGCATTTGTGTCCGACCGATGTATCGTCGCAAAGCGCCTCGCCCGCTTTGTCGATCTTGGGATTAACCGGGGCTTCATCGACAGCATAGAACTCCGTCAACGTGGTATCTCCGTTGGAGCAGTTCGGCTGCGCCTTCTGTACCAGCTTGTAGTTGTCATTCCGGGTAGCCCATTGCGCATCTGGGAGAATATCGATCCCACTCGCGTATTGCGGCAGGTTCGCTGCCTGCACCGCGCAACACGACGAATATTGCTGCGGGGCTCCCGGCCCGTACCAGTCGCCACCTTCGAAATTGCAGACCGACTGGCTAGTGAACAACTGCGCGCAGGTCGGCGGACTGGTGAGTGCGATCACGCATGGCGGCGGCTGCTGATTGTTGTAGTGAATGTTGTTGGCGCCTTGAGTGAAGTTGCTAGTGCGAAGGCTCGCCTGATTGGGGTTCGTTAGATAAGGCATCATGGAGACCGAATCCAGAATGTGCGTGCTGGGAACGACCTGGCGCACATCGATTCCGGCAACCTCGCCGAACAACTCGAACAGGTCCGCGACATTGATCATGGCCGTAACGTCGCGGCCCGGGTCCACTACCTGTGGTCCTGCCACAATGAGCGGCACCCACACGCCGGTCTGATAGACGAAGCCTTTGGCGCGCGAAGGATCGAAGGGCGCCTTCACCCCGGGGGCAAACGTGCCGTTATCGCCAATGATGATGACCGTGGTATTGGTTTTCGCCGGATCGTAGTGCAGGCTGCCGTCAGGATTGCGCGTGGCCAATTCGGTCCGCACCAGCAAGTCGCCGATCTCGGCATCCATGGCTTCCAGCATCTGGTTGCTGATGACGCGGGTGTAAATCTCATCCGCAGTGGAGTTACCGGTGCAGCTGAAATTGCTGCTGTCGGGCGAGTCCGGCGCGAGCAACGAAGTGGGCGGCTGTTGGTAAGGCGAATGAATGTTGGCGTAGGCGACCGTCGCCATCCACGGCTGCTGCTGTGCGTTCTGCGAGTTGATCCAGGCTGCGGCGGAATCTGTTGTCGCGTCAGAAATGTAGCCACGGGTCCGCGGATCGGTCAGCGGCAACTGAATCACCGTGCCATCCGGCTCGTTGAAAACGCGGTCCCACACGTAGTAGCCGTTGGCCTCGGTAAAATTCAGCGGCTTGGGCGGGACGTAAGAGCAGCTTTGATTGGGGATAAATAAACCCCCTTGCTCTACGCAAGTACGACCTGGCGTGGGATGGTTCTGGTCCTTCGCCATCGGGGTACAGGAATTGTTGGCAAAGCGGCAGGCTCCGCTGTCAGCGCCGCCAAAGGCCGCGTTGGTGACAAAGCCGCAGGTGAACGGACTTGTATTGGCGGAAAATTGTCCGCCGATGGTGGTGTCCAGCGGATGCGGGGCGCCCTCAAGGAAGCCGTCGAAATAGTCCCAGCCCAGCGCATGCACAATGCCGGCTCCAAACGGATTGTAGGTGGTGGCAGCCAGATGGAACTTGCCGAACAGCCCGCTCAAGTAGTTAGCTGACTTGAGCACCTTCGGTGTGGTTGATTCGAAGGGAGAGACCTGCGAGTTCGCCAGGTCGTCATCGACGATCGCGTTGAGCACATTGGTGCGCAGCGGGTAGCGCCCTTCGAAAAAAACGGCGCGACTGGGCGAGCACTCCGGCATCGACCAGGTGTTCCTGAATTTCACCCCAGCGTCGGCGATCGCCCCGATGTTAGGCATAGCGGCCGGCGTGCCTCCGCCGTAGCCGAAGACCTGCATCTGGTCGATGCCTACATCGTCCATGACGATGAACAGGATGTTAGGAGTGCCCTTGCTCTTGCCGGCGTTCCCGGACACCTGAATGGCTTTCTTGCCTGTACTCTGCGCGAAGGCAAAGCCCGGCAGCAGCAGAAGCGGTAACGCGATGCGGTGGAGCGTGGATTTCATCTTTCCTCCTGTATCCGTTCGCGTTCGTCGCTTGCGAGGAATTCGACCGCGTGCCGGTGCTGTCCCCAAGACACACGTGTCCTGAGAAGTTTCCTGTCTGTAGAACAAGTTCTGGAGGGTCGAGAGCCGCGGGCACGAGTGCACTGAGGATGCCGTCTGTACGGTCACCTCGTATTCCACAATCTTGCGTGGCGTTCCAGAAACCGTAGGTGGGCCAGGGTGCGAATGACAGAGACTGGAAACTGTATTTTCAGACTGCTAAGGAAAAAAGAACGACAGCTAGTTTTCATTGAACGCGGACGGACGTAGACCTAGTCGTAAGCTAATCGCTAGCTATCGGTCGTCGCGTTGTGGTGGAGTGCCCACTGGAAGAACTTGTCCATGAGCTAAGGCCGTTTCCACTGATATTCGGCCGACCATTGCTGGCAGCCTACGGTTGTACCGCCGCAACAATGTCCTTCGGCACCACTCCGGGGAAAACGTAGGCTTGCAGAACAACCACCAACATACAAAAGGCTAACAAAATAACTGAGTATTTTAGCGTCTTGCGGAAGATGTCCGTCTCACGGCCGATCAATCCGGTGGCCGCGCACGCTACCGCAATGGACTGCGGCGAGATCAGTTTGCCCATCACCCCGCCAAACAGATTCGCCGACGTGGTGAGGACCGGGTTAATTCCAATCTGGGTTGCTGTCACCTGCTGCAGTTTGCCGAACAACGCTGCCGACGATGTGACTGATCCGGTGAGGAAGACTCCCAACCATCCAATGACGGGCGAAACCGCGGGAAACGCTTTGCCGGTATAGTGCGCAAACGCCAGGCCCAACGTAAACGACATGCCAGAGTAGTTCGCCAGAAACGCGATGCCGATCACTGACGCTAACGTGACCAGTGCGAACGACAACTGCCTGAACGTTTTGCCGAAAACCTTCGCGCCGCGCAACGGGCTGATGCGGAGAATCGCCATCGAAATCACGGATGAAATGAGCATGGCCGTGCCAGCCGCGGTGAAGAACTCCCACTTGTAACTGGCTGCGTACTTCGCCGGCGCTGCCACGATGGGCGCGGTGCGATAGACGACTCCATCCAGCGCTGGCCAGTGCGCGATGTTCACCAGCCAATGCCGCGTATTGAGGATGTGCGCCTTGAACGCCGGAATGCCCCAGATCCCCATGACCATCATCAGCACTACGAACGGTGACCAGGCCTTGGCAATCTGGCCGCCACTATACTTCACACCGGTCGTAGCCGACACGTCGGGGTCGTTGGGAAACCGCCAGATGGTCTTCGGCTTCCAGAACGTCAGGAAAATAACCAACGCGATCATCGACACAAACGATGACAGAATCGCAGGCAGTTCAACGCCAACATGGTGGCAGACAAAGAAGCATGTCGCGGAGTAGCTGATCCCGGCAACCAGCGCCGCCGGCAGAACCTCCATCGCCTTCTTCCAGCCAGCCAGAACGACCAGCATGAAAACGGGAATGATGAGCGCCATCAGGCACATGTCGGCGCCGATGGCCCGGGTCATCACGCCTTCGTTGATCTTGGTGACGGAGATCATCATGCTGGTGGGCACGCCGACGGGACCAAACGGTACCGGCGGAGTGTTCGCGACCAGGCAGATCACCGCGGCGGGAAGCGCGGAAAAGCCCAGGCCGATGAGCATGGCGGCGGCGACCGCGACCGGCGCGCCCTGTCCGGCGACGCCTTCCATGAATGCGGAAAAGCAGAACGCAATCAGCAGCGCCTGCAAACGGCGATCGGCGGAGATCGATGAAATCGAACTCTTGATGACGTCGAACTGCCCGGCTTCCACGGTTAAGTTGTAGAAGAACACGGCGGTCAAAATAATCCAGCCGATGGGAAACAGGCCAGTGACCATGCCCAGCGCCGTCGCCGACAACCCGACTTTGATCGGCATATGGTAGGCCAGTGTCGTAATCACCAGCGTAAGCAGCAGCGTGGACAGGCCCGCGATGTGGCCCTTCATCCGCTTCACAGCCAGCGCCCAGAAGAGATAAACGATAGGAATGGAAACGATGATTGCAGTTAGGCCGAGGCTGCCGCCTACGGCTGAGTAGTTCTGATACCACGGCATGGCCAACTCCCAGAGGAAGGATCTTGAACGCGGCTCACAGGAATCACGTTCGGGCGCACTGCTGGAACATACGAATCTATGCCATGCCGCAGGTGGGGGAAACGACGCGCATCACCGTTCCACATGACCTAACGCACAGACTCCTGTTACAGCGAAGCGGTAGGGATAGGTAAGCGAGTCACGCTCGAAACCGTGACTGGACGAAAAGGAGCTCGACATGCCGGTAATGGAGATGGTCGAACCGAAGGTGATTCACGCGGAAGAGACGGACTGGAATCCGCATCCGAAATTCAAGGGCGTCGACATTGCGTATCTGCTGACTAAGAAAGATGACGACATCGATATGACCTGCGCCCTGGTGCATTGGGAGGTTGGGGCGGAGATTCCGCGGCACATTCACGAGGATTCCGATGACATCCTGTACATCATTCGCGGCAAAGCCAAGATTTGGGTCGAAGGCATGGGCGATGTGCCGGTGAGCGCGGGATCGTTCATCCGCATTCCCAAGGGCGTGTTGCATCAGCCGCACGATGTGACGGAGGACCTGATCGCGCACGATCTGTGGTTCCCGGCGACGGTGTAGAAGCGGTTGTCGGTGGGCAGTTGTCAGTTGTCAGTAGCCAGTGGTTTGTCCCGTAGCCAAGGGTGGAAGAGCGGCGCTTTAGCGCCGCGTTCCGCGCACCCTTCACGCCCACGAAACGATTGGCAGGGTAGAGGTCCCTCGGCTCGCTGCGCTCTCTCGGGATGACAGATCTGGGAGGACATTTCTCAGCTGAGCGCTGACGGCTGAAAGCTGACGGCTGGGAGCTGGGAGCTGACGGCCGAGAGCTGACGGCTGAAACCTGACGGCTGACTACTGGCTACTGGCCACTGACGGCTGCCTTTCGTTTTCCTGTCATAATTCCAATGTGCGAATTCTGATCTCTGCGGGAGAGGCGTCGGGAGAATTTTATGGCGCAGAGCTGATCAAAGCTTTGCGCCAGCAGATCGCCGCCCGGGGTACACAAACAGCGATGGAAGCGGTCTTGGTCCCGGCCCGCACAGCCCAACAAAACGCGATGGTCTCGGCCCGCGCCTCGCAACAAGCCGCAGCGAACGCAAGTTCTCGAGCGAACGCGAATTCACAAGAATCGCCTTCCGGCCGCAACGATATCGCGCCGGCTCCTTCTGCTGGGCACAATCCCCCATTAGCCGCGACCCCTTCCAACGCCGCCATCGAGTTCTTCGGCGTGGGCGGCGATCAGATGCGTGCGGCCAGTTGCGATCTGCTGGTCGATGCCCGCGAAATCGCCGAGGTCGGCATCGTTGAGGTCATCAAGCACATTCCCACCATTTACCGGCGCTTTCGCCAGGTGGTGCGCGAAGCCGAGCGCCGTCGACCCGACGCAGCGGTGCTAATCGATTTTCCCGACTTCAACCTGCGCCTGGCGCGCGAGTTGCACAAGCTTGGCGTACCCGTCATTTACTATGTCAGCCCGCAACTGTGGGCGTGGAAGCAGCGCCGCATCGAGCGGGTGCGTCAGTATGTTCGCGAGATGCTGGTGATCTTTCCCTTCGAGGAAAAGTTCTACCGCGAGCATGGTATTGCCGCGAAGTTTGTGGGACATCCCCTGGCGGACCTGCCGGCGCCCGCGACTTCACGTGAGGAGTTTGCACGCGAGTACCAGCTTGATCCGCAGCGGCCATGGATCGCGTTGCTGCCGGGGAGCCGGCGTGGCGAGGTATCGCGAATTTTCCCCGGGCTGCTGAAAGCAGCGCAACTTCTGGGCCCGGAGTACGTTTACACAGTTCCGGTGGCCTCAACCCTCAGCCGCGACTGGATGGCTGCGTTTTTGCGCGGCTACTCGGGTCCGCCCATTACGTTTACGCGCGATGCGCGGGCAACGCTTTTGCATGCGCGTGCGGCTGCTGTCACCAGCGGCACATCCACGCTGGAAGCCTCGCTGATCGGCACGCCGTTTACCATGGTTTACCGAGTCGCGCCGCTCACCTGGGCCCTTGGCCGCCGTCTAGTAAAGGTGGACCGCTTCGCCATGGTGAATCTGATCGCCGAGCGGGACGTGGTGCCCGAGCTGGTCCAGGACGATTTCACTCCGCAACGCGTCTGCGAAGAACTGCGGCGGATCATTCCGGAAGGCCCGGACCGCGACCGGATGCTTTCAGATTTCCACGATGTCCGCGAGCGGCTGGCAACGAGTGAGTTAGGCGCCAACGCATCCGAACGGGCAGCCCGGGCCGTACTGGAGATTGTGAGACAGTCGAGCTAACGAATATGGAATGTGCGACCGCGTGCATCGACGCGATTCACGGCGAACCCGCGAAACATATGCAGCGAAGCGGAAATCAGGACTTGGACACAATGCATTGCCAATCCCAGGCGACGAGTGCGGCCGCAGCCAGCGAGCTACGCATCTTTCCCCGCAGATTTTCCATCATTTATAGTGAGCAGCAGAGCAGGAGTTCTCTCCCTAATGCTTAATCCGGCACGATCGCTTGCACGCCTTCTCATACTGATGATGGTTGTGATCGCCTGGGCTTCGGCCTGCTTCGCGGCGGAAAAGCCGCGGATCG
The DNA here is from genome assembly GCA_963769235.1 of uncultured Acidobacteriaceae bacterium. Lineage (GTDB taxonomy): Bacteria > Acidobacteriota > Terriglobia > Terriglobales > Acidobacteriaceae > Bog-257. The sequence goes on from CAVYKW010000007.1 coordinate 398,870, forward strand.
AAGTCAACGACTACGTCATTCATGCGGTGATTTCGCCGCAGGCACACACGCTGAAGGCGCAGGCGCGCGTAAAGTTCACCGCCCTGGAAGACGTCAACATCGCGACTTTCGAGCTGCACAACGACCTTCGGCCCACCCGGGTGATCGACACCAACGGGCAGCCCATGTCCGTGGAGCGCGTCAGCCAGGATTCGACGGTGCGGATTTCGCTGCCTAGTCTGTTGCCCAAGGGCTCATCCGACACGCTGATCTTCGAATACGAAGGAACCCTCCAGTCCGGCGACGACAGCCCGGTGCAGGGATTGAAGCTGGCCTACGTCGGCGATCCGATCACCTATCTGCTGTATGCCGGGCGCTGGTTTCCCATGGTTGGCTATGGCACCAACCGGTTTACTTCCACCATCAGCGTAAGCGTTCCGGCAGGCTACACCGTAATCGGTAGCGGCAAGCAGACTGCGGGACCTGGGGCGGAAGCCGAAGAAGGCGCGCCTGCTCCTCGTAAGAGCGCTTCGCAGAGCAGCGGAGCAACCAAGCTGGCGAGTCCGGCAGGCGGGCAGACCATCACCTTCAACTACGAGGACAAGCCCAGCTTTCCGGGCACGATCATCGTCGGCAAATTTGTGCAGACCAAGAGCAGCGAAGGCGGCCTGAGCATCAACGTTTACACCACGCCGGAACACAAGGCGGTCGCGGCGCAATACGCCGATACAGCCGTGAAGGAATTTTTCTTCTACACCACCCTCTACGGTCCTCCCTTCAGCCAGAAATTAAGTGTCGTGGAGTTGCCGAATGACACGGTGCCCTCGGCGTGGGCGCCGGAGATTGCGGCCATCGCCGGTCGTCGCTTTACCCAAAAGGGGGATTACCGGCTGCTGGCCAACACTATCGCGCATCAGTGGTTCGGGACGATGGTGAGTCCTGCGACCAAGAATGACTGGTGGCTGAACGATGGTGCGGCGCGATTCTCCGAAGCGCTTTACGTTGAGCACGTGGCCGGGCGCGCGGGCTTTCAGGAAGTGACCAAGGACATGTCGGTGGGCGCCCTGGCTTACGTGTCGGTGCCGCTGGCGGATGTCGGCCGGCTCGACACCTTCTCACCCGAATTCCAGTCGCTGGTCACGGACAAGGGCGGCATGATCCTGCAGATGCTGCACTGGGTCATCGGCGACGAAGCCTTCGATAAGACGATGCGGACCTTTGTGTCGCAGTATGCGGGAAAGTCGGCTACGGTCGACGATTTCCGTAAGATTGCGGAGCAGACCTCGGGACAAAAGCTTAACTGGTTCTTCACCCAGTGGCTCGACTCGACCGGCGCGCCGGAATTCAAGAACAAGTACACCGTCTATCGAACCCAAAAAGGTTTTCGCGTGGTCGGCGAAATTTCGCAGGACATGGATTTGTTTCGCATGCCTGTGGAATTGAGGGTCGACACCGATGGCAAGACCGAGACCAAGAAGATCGAAGTGGAAGGCACAAACTCAGCCTATGCCATCGAAACCTTCGGCAAGCCCCGGCGTATCTCGATCGATCCCAACAATGACGTGTTGCAGAACTCAACCGACTTGCAAGTGCGGACCTCGATTATGCGCGGCCAGCAGGACGTTGAGCAGGGCGACCTGACCGAAGCCCTGAAGGAATACCAGAAGGCGCTCGACATCAACAAGAACAGTTCGCTGGCGCACTATCGCATCGCCGAGGTGTTCTTCCTCCAGCATAACTATCAGTCCGCGGCCAACGCTTACCGCGAGAGTCTGAACGGCGATGGCGAGCCGCGCTGGACCGAGGTCTGGAGCCACATCCAGTTGGGAATGATCTTCGATCTGACGGGACAGCGGGAGCGCGCGACCAATGAATACCGCCAGGCGCTGCAAACTAACGACAACACCCAGAACGCGCTGGATACCGCGCGCAAATATTTACAGAGTCCGTATCAGACACAGAGCAGCAGCGATAAGCCGGGGATGCAGTAAGGGAGAGAACTGTCATCCCGACCGGGTGCCCCATTCAACCATCTTTTGGTTGAGGGGTCCTTTGACGTCGAGTGGCTTCACCGCGAAAACCTTGTCCCACTCAGTCTGACGGCGATCTCCTTTGCCACATTGTGGGACATCAGCAGCACCTGGAAAATCTCGCCCATTCCGCTGGGTGAAATGAGGTGTTTTAGTTGCAACGCAACTTTCGCCTGCTCCTGCGGCAACCGGCAGTCCTGAAAAGCATCGGCAAACTGTGTCTCTTCGCCTACACGGATCAGAAACTGCGATTGCGTCAGCAGCGCCAGAATGTCCAAGCCGCGTTCCGTGCCGCGCTCCCGCAGCGCCGTAAAGTTCACATGCGCCGTGATGTCCTGCTCACCCGGAGCTTCGTAAGGAGACGCACCAGCGCTGTGCTGGCGATATGTCATGACGGTGTCGCGATGACGGCCGGTCAACTGCTCCTCGCGCGTATAGCCGTAGTCGATGAAGATCAAGAATCCCCGGCGACCTCGAAATGCATCGGCGATGCGATCCATCCAGACTAGAGAAGACGGCGACACTTCCACCCGCTCGCCTTCCTCGGGCTGAACTCCATAGCGATCAAGGAATTCGATTTCCGTGGCAGATGGCGCGGCGAAATTCTCGACGAAGCGGCCACTCTCGCAGCCTATACGCACGGCCCCACGATGATCGATCACGTCCACCGGGAGTGCGTCGAAAAACTCATTGCCAAACACGATGAGAGCATCGCCGGCGATCGCAGCCACTGACTCGAGTGAGTCGAACACCTCGCATTTGCCTGTCGCGATGTGCTCGGCCAGACGTTCATGCAACTTCTCGCGCAGATGGGGGGACTGCTCGACCATGGCGTAGTGCAGCGCATTCGCGAATTCCGGAAATTGCTTGGCCGACCAGTCCAGCACATCGCGCGCAAACAATCCGCGCCCCGGACCAAGTTCAATCAGATCGACGCGGGCAGGAGAATCCAGTGCACGCCACATTTCTTCGAACTGCCGCGCCAACAGCCTTCCAAACACGGCATGAACATCGCTGGAGGTGTAGAAGTCTCCGCCCTTGCCAAACTTTTCCTGCGCGCGGGCATAGTAGCCAAGCTCCGGCTCGTACAGGCAAAGCTCCATATAGCGCGAGAAGGGGATCGGACCTTGGCGGCGAATCTCGTCAGCGATACGCTCCCGCAGAGAATCGGGATCGGCACCAGGGTTCGCGCCGGGTTGACTCACAACTTAGGCTCCGCCTTGAGGAGGCGCTCGTTTTCTTTGCGATGCTGCGGCGTGCGAATGAACATCTCGACCAGGTAGTCGTGCAGGCCGTCGAAGATCTGGCGCTGCAACGTCCATTCCAGCTGGGGATCATTGAGGTCGCGCGCATGCAGTTCGAAGTAATAGGTATGGACCGGCGGGTCGGTGAAGCGCGGCCGCAGGATGACCTCGACGCCATCGTCTTTGGCGCGAGCAGCGAACTCGACCAAAGGATGTTCGTATTGCCGCAGCTCTTGTAGAACGCGTTCGAGGCCGGTCACAAGAGAATTGTAGCAAGGCGGTTGTTGATGATCGGTCGAGCGAGGTGGAAGTTACTCAAGCCGGACGGCGGGCTGGTCGCTGTCGGTTGAAGCCGCGTCGCCGATTTGTATCAGGGCCCGACTTCAGTCGGGCCGGCAGCGCGCGGAAATGAAAAGGGCTTTCAGCCCCTGCAAACGTCTGGCACGGGCTGAAGCCCGGAGTGATTTAGGATGCGTACGGCACGGCTGAAGCCGTGCCCTGATACAAAGCACGCACTCAAAGCTGACAGCTGATAGCTCCCGGCTACTCGTACCGCAGCGCTTCAATCGGATCGAGCCTTGATGCCTTGATCGCCGGCAACATTCCACTTACCAGGCCGACGAACGCCAGGATGACTGTGGCCACCACAACGATGGTCGGATCGATGATGAGGCGAATGTCGGCAGCTTCGGCATTCTTGGCGATGGCGCTATAAAACGTGATTCGCCCCACCCCGATGGAAACGGCATAGGCCAGTAGAATCCCCAGTGCGCCACCGATAAAAGTAATCGCCATCGCTTCCGCCAGAAACTGGAACAGGATGTCGCGCCGCCGCCCGCCCAGCGCCTTCTCCACGCCAATCTCACGCGTGCGCTGCGTCACCGACACCAGCATGATGTTCATCAGACCCACGCCACCGATACCCAGCGTGAGCGTGCCGATAAACGCCAGCAGCACCTGCAACCCAGCGGTGATGATCTGAAACTGTTTCAGCTGCTTCATCATGTTAAAGACGAAGACAGCGCGTTTGTCGTCGGGCTTGAAGTTGTATTGCTTGGCGAGCACGCCGCGCACCTGGCTCTCTACCAGCTCAAATTGAGTGCCTTCGTAGGAAATCCAGATGCCATCCAGGTAATGCGTATCCTTGAAGTCGCTCATGGTGCTGAACGGTATGTAGACAGTCTTGTTGACGTCGTCGTCTTGTTCCTGCATGTGCGCGGTGAGCACACCGACCACTTCGTAGCTGATGCCCTCAATACGAATATGCTGACCCAGCGCGTACTCCCCGGAGAACAGCTTGAGCTTGGCATCCGAGCTGATGACGGCGACCCGGGCGCGCGATTGCTCGTCGTCTTCGTTCAACAACCGCCCTTCACTCAGACTCAGCGATTGAATTTGAAACATTGACGGGTACACGCCGTTGATGGGAAGGGTATAGGTGCGCACATCCTCCTGCACCGTCGCCTGCTTCTCGACCACCGGGGTGATGCGGTTCACCAGGGGCGCGGCATTGATGATGCGGTCAATGTCATCCAGGGTGAACTTGATCTGGGTGCCGGCCTTCTGACCTCCGGCCTGCTGCGAGGTGCGTCCCGGAAAGACGCCGATGATACGCGTGCCCCAGCTGGCAAAAATGGCTTCGATAGCGCGGCCGAATCCGGCGCCGTAGGCCAGCAACAGCACCACGGTTGCAATACCCCAAGCCATACCCAGCATGGTGAGTGCGGTACGCCGCCGGTTGTAACGCATGGCCTCGTAGGATTGCGACAGCAGATCTTTTACCATGACTACTCCTGCCTCAAGGCATCGACCGGTTGCAGCATTGCCGCCTTGCGCGCGGGATAAATGCCGGCCACAATGCCGGCGATGGCCAGCGTGCCAATTGCCAGCGTAGCCGACATGAACGACATGGTGGGCGGATCAAAACCTGGAACCTGCCCCATTCCGCTCATGGCAGCCATGAGCAAGGCTGCTCCGCCCATGCCGATGGCGCCGCTCATCAAGGTGAGGAACGCACCTTCCAGGAAGAATTGCAAAAGAATGCTGCGGTTGGTCGCGCCCAGAGCCTTGCGCAGACCGATCTCACGGGTGCGCTCGCTGACGGCAACCAGCATGATGTTGACGATGCCGATGGCTCCCAGGGTGAGCGTCACCAGGCCCACGCCGCCCAGAAAGATATCCATCGCGTCGAAGATTTTGCCGACTGTCTCGGCATTCTTGATGGTGTCCCAATCTTCGAAGGCGTCTTCGTTGTGCCAATCAAAGCCGTGATTGCGGGCAATGATCTTGCGGACTTCCTCGCGCGCCAAGGTGTGCTCGGAGCGAACCCGCGGCCGGTAATTAATGAAGGAGACAGCGTCTTCCTGGCCTTCTTTAACCAGCGGGAAAAATTGCCGCATGGTGGTAAAGGGAAGGAATACGCGATTGTTGGTGGAATTGTCATCGCCGTGGCCTACTCGCTGCACCACGCCGATCACCTGAAAGCGAATTCCATTCAGCAGGATGGTATTGCCGACCGCCGGTCTCCCGGGGAATAAATTCTTGAGCATCTCATCGCCGATCACGGCGACCATGCGTTTCTGCGACTCGTCGTCCTGGTTCAACCAGCGTCCTGCGGACAGGGGCAGGTAGCGAATCGTGTTGTAGTGCGGAGGAACGCCGCTGACTTCGCCGTTGGTATTGCCGTAGTCGCTGACCTCGCGGATATCCAGCCGCGAGAGTACCGGAGCGACCGCGCGCACGTGAGGAGCTTCGGCCGCGATGTCCCGATAATCCTGATCGGTCAGATAATAGTTGCGGCCCGAACTCATGTTTCCGGCGACGGCGGGCGCGCGTCCCGGAAAGACGAACATGATGTCTTCGCCCAATGAGTTCAGCTCGCGCCGATTGCCGGAGCGAAAGCCTTCGCCCAATCCGACCAACAGCAGCAGCGAACCCACTCCCCAGGCAATCCCGAACATGGTAAGGAAGGAGCGCAGCTTGTGTGCCCACAGCGTGCGCAACATCTGGCGAAGTGTCTCAAAAAACATCATGAGCGTAAAAGGGAGCCGGACAGCCTGGAGATTCGGATCGCTGCCACTAACTAAGTGATATACGAGCCGTTTGGAAACTTGGTTCCAGAAAAGCCGGCAGCGTCTACTATTGGACTCCGTTAAGTCTCGAAATGGTGGTTGCTTATCGCGAAATGAGAGGAGCAGCAATGAACAGTTGCAGAGTTTATTAAAATTGTGAGCAGTGGCACCTTCGCGCCCCAAATCCCACGCAATTTTAGTTATATTGGAGATAACGCATCTGACCGCGATCGCCATCTGGATTGCGCCAGATGTAATTCTTTCAAGGGTTTAGGAGTGAAGTAAGATGCCGAAAGCACCACGGGACGATAAAGACAGCCTCACACCAAAGAAGCGTACCCGCAAGGCCGCGCCAACGAACGGCAACGGGATCCACGCTGGAAATGGGAATGGCTCTTCGCCGCAATCTGTTGTGGCCGCCCCTGAAGAAGTTGTTGTGGGTTCTCAGGTCAAAGCCAGCGTTGCGGCTTCCCAGGTTAAGCCCGGTGTTGTGGGTTCTCACGCTAAACCTAGTGTGAGTTCTCAGGTCAAACCTGGCTTGGACGAACAGATCCGCGAACGAGCCTATGAGCTCTACTTGCGGCGCGGCGGGAACGGCGGTTCCCCTGAGCAGGATTGGTTGCAGGCACGCCAGGAAATCTGCGGCGAATAGTTCCGTTTTACCTGTCGCAGAATTTTTTATAGCTGCGGGCGCCTGCCCTAGCACAAATCTCAAGCGAATTTCCCGAACAAGTCGATGTGATTCGGAGGGACGGGTGTTCCTGCGCGCAAACGAAGTAGTGCGCAAACGGCTAGCGGAACAGTGCGCACGCAACCGGAGGCAGTGCGCCAAAAGAAGAAGGGAGCCGTCGTTGGCTCCCCCCGCTTCGCTGTTGCTGCTGTCGCTTTAAGGTCTACATCTGCGGCGGTGCGCCGGTTGAGTTGCTCTGAGGAGAAGTGTTGGTTGTGCCTTCGCTGGAATTCGGCGGCATCGTGCCCGGATTCGGGTTCGCGCTCGATGGTACGTTAGGAGCCGCGTTCGGCGTATTGGGTTCGGTGCTCGGCACATTTGGCGACGCCGTGGGGGTGCTGCCCGTCGAGTTCGGCGTCACTTCCGTACCCGGCTGAGTAGTTCCCGCATGGGGAGTGGTCGCTCCCGGAGTTGTTGTCGCGCCCGGTGTCGCGCTCTGGCCCCCCATGCTGCTTCCAGGGCTGGTGCTCTGAGCGCCCGCACTTCCATGTGATCCCATGGAGCCTGCTGCGCTCCCAGTTCCAGCTGCCGCACCGGAGCCTGCACCCGCACCTGCTCCTGCGCCCGCACCTACGCCCCCGCCCGCCTGAGCGACTGCCCAGCACCCGCACAAGAGCACGGTTGCTGTCAGTAGTAGAATTCTCCGCTTCATTTTTGTTGTTCCTCCCACCCGATTTTTCAGGATTCGAAATGGCCGCTACTTATCCGATGGGACTAAGGACTTGGAAGATGTCCGCGACGTGGGTAAAACGAGAGCGCCGGAACGCAGACAAAGGACATTTATGATTCACTACCGGCTTTGACAAGCTGCAACAAGCCGCAGAGTCACTTATCCCAGATGCCGACTTCCCGGCAAGTTGGAAACCTGAGACCTTAGGAGGCTTACTCCGCGTGGTTCCACCTCATCCGATAAATCTGAGTCACGCTACTATCGCTCATCGCCGCGACGTGGCCATCCTGCGTGACCGACAGGAAGTCCTGCGCTCCATTCATGACTGGGTTCAAGCCCTTAAACTCGGCGTACAGCTCCCACTTGCCCTCTGGTACGGTTAGCCGGTAGATCCCGGTTGGCTCGCGGGTGGCTGCTTCGGCAGGACCACGCATTACGTAGAGTGATTTGGAATCCGGCGACCACACAAAGAATCCCCAGTCGTGTTCGAAGACTTTTAAGCGCGCCCATTGCCTGGTCTTCGCGGAATAGACTGCCAGACTCTTCGGTGGGTTCTGAGTTGCCGCCAGGTATTGTCCGTCCGGCGACCACTGCGGCGCATAGAAACCATCCGATCCCGGCATCGTCGACACCTTGCCGGTCGCCAAGTCCAGAATGCGGATTCGAAAATGTCCCGCGATAGGGTAGTCGTTAAAGTAGATCGTTTTCCCATCCGGCGACCAGCTCGGCAGCACTTCCTGGAAGCCCTCAGACGTCAGCTTCTCCGGAGTGCCACCATCCACGCTGACTCGATAAAGCTCACGCCAGTCGCTATAAGCGATCCATCGGCTGTCAGGGGACCAGGTAGGCATTTGCGCGAGAGCGTTGGTGAGTTGCAGCTTATCGCTGCCATCGAGCCTACACCGCCACAAGTACCCTCGCGGATAATCCGCATACACCATCCATTTGCGGTCCGGTGAGATCACGAACTGCGAGGCCGCCAACCCTCCCAGATACGGTACAAACCGCTTTTCCTTCTCGTCATAGAAATGCATGGCTCCCTGGGCGGTGCGTCCCACGACGAACAATCCGTCACCGTCCCGGCTCGGCGCCGTCGCGATCACTTCGGGTTGCTCCGGCGTCAGCCGCGCTGCATACGGCTTGCGCCAGAGGTGCGGCCATGGCTCGATATATTCGTAAACATTGTTAGACCCATCTTTGGATGAGTCAAAAACAAAATGCTTCCCGCCCATTGTCCACACTCCGTCGTATGCGTCGGAGTCCGGTGGCCAATGCTCAGGCAGCGCGAGTACATGAGGATTGCTCCCATCTACATCGAGCTCCCAGATCCTCGTAATATCGTCCTCCAGCGTGCTTCGCGAGATGGTTACGCGGATTCTCTTAGAGTCCGGAGAAAAGGAAGGATTGCCCGGCACCATATGGTGTGTGTCCCAAATCTTCTTTACGTTTTTTCCGTCGGCATCGCAAACGTAAACCGATTCCTTTTCGTTGAACGCAATCAGTTTTCCATCCGGGGAGTAGCTTGCTCCGCGCGCCGTCACATTTCCCAACCGCTTCGCTGCACCTCCCAACACCGGCATAGTCCACAGCGTTCCTCGCTGGGTCTCATCGTTCAGGTCACTCTGCAACAGCAGGAACTCAGAGCAGTCGGGTGAAATATCGAGAATGCTCATAGTGCCGATGGCGGCGCGCAAAGGCACCGCCTCGCCGCCCTTGACCGACATTTCGACAGGCTTGTCTCCGCTGACGAAGTAAATGCGCGACCCGTCGGTGAAGATCGAGGGACCTTTGCTTTCGTTCGAGAAGGTGAGCTGCTCCATCGGCAAGGGGGCAAACTCGGAGGGCCGACTGCGCCCGGTGAGCGCAATCCACGCCACTACGGCGCAGACTACCATGGCCGCGACAATCCCAATCCACGTCCTCGGCAGCCTTTCTTTTGACGACTCCCCCGGCCGTTCCGTCTTTTTCTTCGCCGTGCGGCGCAAATCCACCATCAACTCTCGCGTTGTCTGATAGCGGTCCTCCCGATCCTTCTCGAGAGTCTTCGCAACAATTCGTTGCAGTTCCTCACTGACCTGAACATTCAACTCGCGAATCGGCTTCGGATCTTTGTGCAGAATCGCGGCAAGAATCGTCACCGCAGATTCTCCCGGGAATGCTCGCTTGCCGGTGGCCATCTCGTAGAGCACAACCCCAAACGAAAAAATGTCGCTCCGCGCGTCGACATCCTTATCTTGCGCCTGTTCCGGCGACATGTACGCGACGGTTCCGATAATGGCGCCTCGTCCGGTGATCGAAACTGGCATGGTCGGCGCTTCGCCCTTCGCTGCGCCGTCCCTCATCAGGCGTTTCGCCAGGCCGAAGTCGGCCAGCTTCACCTCACCTCGGCTGGTTATAAAGATGTTGGACGGCTTGATATCCCGGTGGACGATCCCGTGTTCGTGCGCAGTCTCCAGGGCCGAGGCGACCTGTAGCGCATAGTCGAGCAGCACATCGAGCGGCAGCGGACGCGCTCCCATCTTCTCCTGGAGGGTCACGCCTTCCAGTAGCTCCATGGCGATGAAGGTCTGGCCGTCCTGCTCGCCGATGTCATAAACGGTGCAGATATTGTGGTGATTTAGCGCGGATGCCGCCTGTGCCTCGCGCTCAAAGCGCGCCTGCGCGTGAGCATCCTGCCGTCCTTCAGGTGGAAGAAACTTGAGGGCGACCAAACGTCCCAGCCGCGTGTCCTCGGCCTTATACACCACTCCCATTCCACCCGCGCCGAGCTTCTCGATAATGCGGTATCGAGATGTCGTCATTTGGCTTTGGGCGGCGTCTGTGGCCTCTCCAATCTCGGCGTATCTTAGAGTTATCGATCCATGCAAGTCAATCGAGAGAGTCGAGGATTTACCCAGAGCCTCGGAAGTTTACCAATCTTCACGATTGGTTAGGATTTTTCTGGTGCTTAACGCCCTATCGGCCGGGTTGCAACTCCTCGCGGGAAGAAGTCCGGTTTTGCAATTTGGACCATTTAGGGCAAGTCCTCAAGACTTCTTTAAGCTGCAAACCGAAATAAATAATAAAAGGCCGTGCCGTTGAGCTGCGGAACATCGCGGGAAAGCGTCAGGAGCAACTCCCATTTACAATTGCCTGTTGTCCTCCGAGGTGCAATGACCTTCCTTCGCTTTCTCATGCTCTTATCGCTCGTGGTCTGGATCGGCGGCTTGATCTTCTTCGCTTTTGTGGTAGCGCCAACGGTATTTCGTCCCGGCATTCTGCCCACGCATCAACTGGCGGGCAACGTGGTCAACCGCAGCCTGGGCGTCCTGCACTGGATGGGGATTTCCTGCGGGGTGATTTTCGCGGTCACTTCCATGATCGACTCACGGCTGGTCAACGGCGTGGCTGAACCTTTCGCACTGCGGCATCTCCTCATCTACCTGATGATCATCCTGACGCTGGTGAGCATGTTCGGGGTCGCGTCCAAGATGCTGGTTCTGCGCAATCAGATGGGAATCATCGACAACGTTCCACAGGACGACGCACGCCGGGTTGAATTTAATCGCCTGCACGTTTGGTCAACCCGAATCGAAGGTACGGTGCTGCTGCTGGGATTGGCGCTGCTCTTCATGACCGCGCGGCGGATGACGTAAAAGCCAGTTGTCAGCCATCAGCCATCAGCCATCAGCTATCAGCTTGCAGGAGAAGGTCTGAACATCTGCGTCACTTGTAGAAAGGCCTTTAACGCAGTGGACGGGACGGCGTTCGGCGTTGCCGGTAGAGCGGCGCTTCAGCGCCGCGTTGAGGCTGCTATATACGCGGGAGGGACTTTATCCCTGATCGAGCCGACGGTTGACGGTGCGACCGACAACCTTCGAGTCGGGAGAGCAGACACTTCATGCCAGGTCCGGATGCTATAAACAATATGGGCTCTAGCCCGCAATAATGCTCCCGGCCCATCTCGGTGCCAATAATTCCAGCGCGATGTCACGCGCTTTTATCCTACGTAAAAGGAGCAGTCGCCCGGCACTCAGACTGAGAGCTGACGGCTGATAACTGAAAGCGATTTATGAAAACCGGAATTATAGGCCTGCCGCAGGTAGGCAAGACTTCTCTGTTCGTGATGTTGACCAAGCAGCAGGTGACGCAACGCTCCGGCAATCCGCGCGAGGCGCATCTGGGCGTCACCAAGGTCCCCGACGACCGCCTGGATCGCCTGGCTGCACTCTACAATCCCAAAAAGCTGGTGCACGCCAGCGTGGAATATGCCGACGTCGCCGCGCTCAGCAAAGAGGCCCTGAACGAGACTGCGTTTGCCGCAAACCTGCGCAACGTCGACGCGCTAGCCCATGTCGTCCGCGCCTTCGAGGACGATTCCATTGCCCACGTCGGCCCCATCGATCCGCTGCGTGACATCAAGAACATCGACTTCGACCTGATCGTCAACGACCTGGGACAAGTGGAAAAGCGGCTGGAACGCGTCGAAAAAGACCTGAAGAAGATGAAGACGGCGGAGCTCGAGCGCGAGTTCGAACTGCTGAAGCGCGCCAAGACGCATCTCGAAACCGAGCGCCCGCTGCGCGAAATGGAGATGACGCCGGAAGACGAGAAGCGCTTCCGCGGCTTCATGTTTCTCAGCGAGAAGCCCATGCTCTACGTGCTGAACATCGGCGAAAGCCCGACGCTCGGCAAAGACCTTGAAGACGCGATCGCGAAATATGGAATCACGGAAGTTGCGTCACGGCCCAATACCGGCGCGCTCGCGGTGTGCGCCAAAGTCGAGGCCGAACTCGCTGAGATGAGCGACGAGGATGCCGCGGAATTTCTGTCGAGCTATGGTCTGAAGGAAAGCGGACTGGTGCGCCTCATCCGCAAGAGCTACGAACTTCTCGGCCTGATCTCGTTCTTCACCGTTGGCGAGGACGAGTGCCGCGCCTGGACGGTTCCGCGCGGGTCGAAAGCGGTCAACGCAGCGGGCGCAATTCACACCGACCTGGAACATCATTTCATCCGCGCCGAAACCATTCACTGGGACCAGCTACTCGATGCCGGCTCGGAAGCCGAAGGCCGCAACCGCGGCACCCTGCGACTGGAAGGCAAGGAGTACATCGTGAAAGACGGCGACGTGATGCACATCCGGCACAGCGGTTGAAAAGACAGGCGATAGTGGTTAGTGCTTAGTGATCGGCCGGTCTGGGCCAGCGACCAGGGTCTGGGAACTAATTCGAATCCCTAATCCCTAACCCCCAACCCCTGCCTTAATCACTCGCCTGTGTCCGCGCATCACAGGCCTCCTGGCCCTGCTCTGCTATTCTTCAGACTGCGAATGCATCCCATCCTGACCAGCATATTGCTCGGCCTCACCGCGTCGGCCGCTAACATCTTCGGCGGCGCCGTCATCGTTCAAAAGAACTGGACGCGCAATTATCTTCGCTACTTCGTCGCGTTGGGCGCGGGCTTCATGCTGGCGACCGCCCTGGTCGAGATGGTGCCCGAGAGCCTGCAACTGGCGGGACGGCAGGGGGCACTGCTGCTGCTCGCCGGCTACCTGCTGGTGCACTTCTTCGAACACACCATCACCCCGCATTTCCACTACGGCGAAGAGACCCACGCCGACGAATACATTCACTCTCACCGGCGCGTGTCCGTTCTGTTCGGCTTGCTGATTCACACCTTCTTCGACGGCATCGCCATCACCGCCGGCTTCCTGATTTCTTCCTGGCTGGGATGGGTCATTTTTCTCGCCGTGTTCCTGCATAAAATTCCAGAAGGCTTTACCGTCACTTCAGTCATGCTGGCCAGCGGATTGAGCAAGGGCCGCTCCTGGTTCGCCTCGGTGCTGCTTGGCTTGGCGACCATGGCCGGCGTGCTAACCATGGTGATCGGCCAGCATGCGGTCAGCTACGGCCTGCCAATCGCCGCTGGCGTAACCATCTATGTTGCCGCCTCCGACCTGATCCCTGAAGTGAATCGCGAACCGGGCGTGAAGATGGCGCTGGTGGTGTTTATCGGCGTCGCCATTTTATTTCTGCTCGACCGCCTCGTTCACCTGCACTAACAACCCTCCTGAAAGTTTGGCGGTACCCCTAAGTTGCATCTTCATGGTGTGCCGTGTGTCCCAGAGGTGCAGACTTAACAGGCACCAATGTTGCCTGTTAATAATCGCTGAAACGAAGGTACAATCTGCGCCACTATTCCACGGGCAGTTTTACTTCAGTTCATTCGGGCATTTTAGGAAGAGGCGCCATGCATTGCCGAAGGAGGTTGGTTTGCATACAGCCATAGGGGTATTTTCTGCACGTGAGCGCGCGGAAACTGCGTACCAGGAGTTGATCGACCGCAAGGTACCAGCGGACGCCATCGTTTTCCTCACCCGCTCGGAGACTGAGAGCAAGACAATAGCCAAGGAACTGGGCGCAACTGTTGGTGGATTCATGGGCGTCGCCACCGGAATGTCAGCCGGGGTAGGCGCGGCCGTGCTCTTGATGGTTCCGGGAATCGGCCAGGTATTTGCGCTGGGTTTCGGAGCAGCCGCATTGCTGGGCTTGGCGGGCGCCGGAGCCGGCTCCGCGCTGAGCAAAGCAGCAGCGCCCGGCGAAATGGTCGCTCCTACGCCGGACGCGAACTGTCCGGAGGATGTCGCTTTCTTCCGCGAAATTCTCGCTGAAGGGCGGAGTCTACTGGTCGTTCGCAGTGAATCACAAGACGTTACGAACGTGTCGAACGAGGTTCTGAATCGTCTCGGCATCGCCATCCAGGAACACACGCCGGTAAAGTTGCAGACTTCGATTCGTCAAGTTGCCGACGTGGCGGTGATCGACGTGAGTGGAAGAATCACGGTTGGCGAAGGTAGCGTCGTGCTGCGCGAACTGGTGCGCGACTTAATGGAAAAGGGGAATCAGAAAATTCTCCTGAACCTGCACAATGTGGGATATGTCGACAGTTCGGGATTGGGAGAGCTGGTCAAGGCCTACACCACAGTGCGCAAGGAAGGGCGGCAACTGAAACTCGTGGATGTCAGCAAGCGTGTGAGCGATCTGCTTCACATGACCAAGCTGCATCTGGTGCTCGAGATCGAAGCTGACGAGGCGAGTGCTGTGCAGTCGTTCCACTCAGCCACAGCTTCGTCGGGAGCGGCTTGACCGCACCGATCGGTAATGGGATGCTGTCGGCGTGCTGATTCGACTCCTTTCAGTCCTCCTGGTGGCATCCTTTTGCGGAAGCCTGCACGCGCAACATCGGCGCTCTTACGCTGATGACACGCCCGGCAGCTTCGACTACTACCTGCTGACGCTGTCCTGGGCGCCGGAATTCTGCGCCACCCACTCCAGCAACGCCGCGTCCAGTGAGTGCGATCCCAAGCGGCATTACGGCTTCGTGGTGCATGGGCTGTGGCCGGAGAACAACAACGGCTCGTATCCGCAGCACTGCGGATCGGCGCAGCCGGTTTCGCAAAGCATCGTGCAGGAACTGCTG
This sequence comes from uncultured Acidobacteriaceae bacterium, assembly GCA_963769235.1. Classification (GTDB taxonomy): domain Bacteria; phylum Acidobacteriota; class Terriglobia; order Terriglobales; family Acidobacteriaceae; genus Bog-257. Next base: position 414,052 of record CAVYKW010000007.1, read on the forward strand.
CCCATCATTCCTGATCGCGGCCTGATTGAGCACGAGTGGGCGACTCACGGAACCTGTAGCGGGCTGAACGCGCAGAATTATTTTGGCAACCTGGAAAAAGCATTTCATCAACTACAAATTCCGCCGGAGTACCGCGCTCCCTCGCAGCCCATCCAGGCCAGTCCTGCGGAGATCGAGCAGAAGTTTGCCGCCGCCAATCATGCGCCCAGCGGCGCCTTTCGCGTGTCGTGCAGCGGATCGGAGTTCGTCGCCCTGGAAGCTTGCCTGACGAAAGATTTGCAGTATCGACAATGCGGTAACGGATCGCGTGATTGCCGCGCGCCGCAAGTCGAGATCCGCCCCACGCCTTAACCGCTCGACTGTGAGGGCGTCACTTCAGCCGCAGCGTTCGCTCCGTGACTACACCTTCGGTAGCGAACGTATAGAGGTGGTCATGGTAAACGACCACCAGCATCGCGGGAGTGATGGTCAACTCCAGCGAGGTGGTTCCGTGGGCATCGGTCGTTCCCCAGTGCTCGGAGCTAGGTGTCGCCTGGGCATCGCGCACCAGTACCTGGGCTCCTGCCGCCGGATGTCCATTAGCATCCAGCACGTGCACAGTGAGCTGTCCGATCGAGACCGGAATTGCTTGCAGGGAATCGCCCTCAGCCAGGCGCAAGTCCAGGTCCACCGGTTGATCGCGAACCAGAAACTCGCGCACGCCGGTTTGCCATTGGCCATAAGGATAGGTCGCGATGATGCGGTACAGTCCTGCATTCAGTTGCTGGGCCGGGATGTTACCGCGCTCATCGGTGAGCGCGCGCAGGAGTTCGTGATCTCGCGGCTGCTCGAGTTGCTGGAGAATGACCAGTGCATTCTTGATGGGTACACCGCCGGTGTTAGCGACTGTGACATGCAGCGGCGCCGCCATGCACGAGGCGCAGGCGATCAGCCAGCAAACAAGAACTCGACTTACGCGAGAGAGCATCTCTAGGATTTCGGATGCGCAGCCGTAAGAAATGGTAGGCCCGGCTGGGATCGAACCAGCAACCCTCAGCTTAGAAGGCTGATGCTCTATCCAATTGAGCTACGGGCCCACGCGGCAGTAACGAATACCTGCACAACATTATCGCAAATCGGCTGCTGATTGGCCTACGGAGCGCCCGCGCGCGACCCGCTGGATGAATGCGATAGCTTGCCGTTCGGCCCAGCGCCCGTCGTAGCCATTCGCCTCGGCCAGGAAAGCGCAGTGTCCGCCATGCGACGTTTCAACAAACCTGATGTGCGGATTGTGCTCCAGCTTCTCCCGCGTTTCCGGCAGCACACGGATAAACGGATCGTCCTCGGCGTGCAGGATGAGCGTGGGAACGGCGATGCCATCCACCACTCGGGCCGCGGCCGCGCGCGTGTAGTAATCCTGGGCATCGCGAAAGCCGGAATAGCGCGCCGTAATCTGGTCGTCGAAATCGCGCAGGCTGCGCAAACCGCGAAGATAGCGCACATCGTAGCGCCCGGGATACAGCGCGGCTTTGCGGAACATACGCCGCCGCAGCCCGCGAAGAAACTTCCACTCGTAGAGCCGGTTGGCGCGCTGGTGCAACGCATCGGCTGATGGCCCCAAGTCCATGGCCGGCGAAACTCCAACTCCTGCTTTTACCTGCGGCGGAGTTTGCGCGCCCCACTCTCCGAGCAGCTTAAGCACCAGATTGCCGCCCATGGAATATCCCACGAACGCCAGCTTCTGCAACCCATCGTCCTGGATGAGAGTTCGCGCGACCGCGGCCACATCGGCCGACATGCTCGAGTTGTAAAGCGTTGGGCCCAGTTTCTCGGTGCCGCCGCAGTTGCGCATGTTCATGCGGACAACATTCATCCCCGCAACCCATGCCTTGCTGCCGGTGCCGATTACATACTGGGAGTCGCTGGAGCCTTCCAGCCCGTGCACGATGATCAGCGTCATCGCCGAGGTTCGCTCGGGCTGCCAATGGCAGTGACACAACACCCGCACGTCAGGTTCGACCTGAAACAGCCGCTCTTCTGGCGCAGGTAGTTGGTTGCGGCGCGGCAGAAAGTTGCCGGCAATGGTCTGCGCATGACCTCCAAGAAAAGGACGTCGCGGCCGAAACGGTTCGCCAAAGAAGTCGGGCGCAAGCGTGCAATCCGCCGGACCAGAAGCAGCCGCCCGAGAGTTCGCCACGGGCTCGGCGATCGAAGGTGGGATGGTGTCCGGCTCCAGCATCTATAATACTGTTTGTATCACTTGCGGCCTTTGAGATTCGAGTTGCGGCCGCATTGATTGGATGTCGGCAACGCTGGAGGGGATCAGTGCCAATTTTCGAATACCTTTGCGAAGGCTGCGGCCACAAGTTCGAAGCCATACTGTTTGGCGATCAGAAACCGGAATGTCCGGCCTGCCACACCAGCAAGCTGGAGCAACAGCTTTCGACTTTTGCCGTGAGCACAGGTAGCAGAGCGGCGATGCCATCCGGTGGCTGCGGGCAATCCAACTGCTGCATGATGAATGGCGGTGGTTGCGGCGAGCCCAACTAACGCGCCTGGGCCGCGTCAATCGCGGTCGTCAGCGTTGGCCTGCTTGCGAGTGCTATAATTTTCTCTCCACTCGATGGTGGGTGTAGTTCAGTGGTAGAACTCCGGACTGTGGCTCCGGCTGTCGAGGGTTCGAATCCCTCCACCCACCCCATACCTATCTTAAATTCCATAAACTTACAGAAGTACTTGTCGCTGCGTACATGAAATGGACAGCCGAAATCCGCAGGCGTGGATTTCTGTTCACTGTTGGTGTAGCCGGTGGGGATCGCTCGATGAAGAAACCTTCGGCTGCGAAGCGAGCGCCTTTCAGACTCAGATATTTTCCGCGGCCCGCGAAGGCGAGCTCCCCCCAAAGATTTTTTGGCCACAACTTCAGACTGACCAGTAACGCGACGTCCGCGCCGGCTTCTGACGAGTCTTTTCATTTCAACTGCCGAATCCGCTCTTGCAGGAATTGCCGCTCTGGTTCCTGTTGGGTCAGGGCCAGCGCTTTCTCATAGGAGGAGCGAGCCTCCGCCATCCTGCCGAGCCGGCGGTACATATCGGCACGGGCTGAATGCGCCAGGTAATAATTCGCCAATTCGCCGTGTTCCAGCACCGCGTCGACATGTTTCAGACCGGCCTCGGGACCATCGCACATGGCAATGGCCACAGCACGATTGAGCTCTACAATCGGCGAGGACTGAATTCGTAGCAATCGGCCATATAGCGCAACAATCTGCCGCCAGTCGGTCGCGGCGACGGATTCCGCTTCCGCGTGAACAGCCGCAATTGCAGCCTGAAGTGTGTAAGAGCCGAATCGGCGGGAATGCAGAGCTTTCTCCAACAAGGCCACACCCTCGGCGATCTGCTCACGGTTCCAGAGCGAGCGATCCTGGTTCTCCAGCAAAATCAGCTTGCCGGTTGGCGACGTTCTGGCGGCGCGACGCGATTCGTGTAGCAACATCAGGGAAAGCAGTCCAAGGACTTCCGGCTCGGCCTGGAGTTCGGCCAGCAAGCGGCCCAGTCGAATCGCCTCGCCGGTCAGCTCGGCGCGCGTTACCTCCGTTCCCGCCGCGGCCGAATAACCCTCGTTAAAGACGAGATATATGACGTGAAGCACCGCACCTAATCGCTCCGGCAATTCGTCGGCCGTGGGCACCTCGTAGGGAATCGGTGTCTCGCGAATTTTTCCTTTGGCGCGCACAATGCGCTGCGCCAGCGTACGCGGAGTGGTCAGGAAAGCCTTAGCTATCTCTTCGGTGGTCAGCCCGCACACCTCACGCAAGGTGAGTGCAACGTGCGCTTCCGGCGCCAGAGAGGGATGACAGCAGGTAAAAATCAGGCGCAGCCGATCATCCTCAAGGCTATCGTCTTCTTTGGGGCTTTCCTCCGAACTCCCTTGTGCTTCGAGATATCGCGCGAGTTCGTCTTGCGACGCATCAAATCTTGCCCGTCGACGTAGCGTATCAATGGCTTTGAAACGGGCCGTTGAAATCAGCCATGGCCTCGGGTTGCCGGGTACGCCGCTCCTCGGCCACAGGCTCAGAGCGGCCGCAAAGGCCTCGTGCATCGCTTCCTCGGCAAGATCGAAATCGCCGAGCAAGCGGATTAGCGTTGCCAGGATTCGTCCCGAATCCACGCGATAAAGGGAGTCGAGCAGTTCGCGGATCTGCTCTGTGGAACCGTCGGACATGACCACGACCTTAGCAAACCAGCCACCGCGAATCAATTTAGCAAACAGCGAATCGACGATGGCGCCGAGGCCGTGACCTCTAAACTCTGGACAAGAGAATGCTCCCTCGGCCGACTCAGAATCGCCGATGCATTCATTTGTGTTTCGTATAAGCGCAAAACCACCGCGTGCTCTCGAGTCGCGAGCAATCCGGAAGAAAAAGAACAAAAACGAGACGGTCAGAATTAGGCTTCGGGGACTCGAGGCATTAGGAGATGGGTTGTAGTTTTGCGGGGAACAGGCATGTCTTAGGACGCTTGTCGTTTCGTACGAATCGAAAACCTACCTTCGTCTGCGATGGCGCGTGGCTCCCGGGTGCCCGCTATCCTAAAATCACTTGGCAGTGTTAGGGTGCGGCAGAACGCAGCTCAACCTGCGCTCCTTCCCGCCGCACGTACGATGGCCTACGATTCCTTCTCTAGAACAGTCTGCCTATCCGGAAGAAGAACTTGTGATGCCCGGTATCGCCGTAAGCGTAAGCTGCTTCCACCGGCCCGAAGATGGTGTTGACCACAATTCCGGCTGCGCCGTCGGTCGGGAATCCGGATGCCTTATTCACCATGGTGTAGGGAGCACCGTAAACCTGTGCCGCCTCGTAAAGTCCCAGGAAGTAGATGCCGCTACCCAGCAGCGGTGGCAGCTTGGCCATCTCGCGGATATATCCCAACTGGAAGAGGAAATACTTATCCATCAGCAATTCGTTGGTGCCATAGGCGACCAGGCGCTGCGATCCTCCCAAGGAGAACTGCGGCAAACCGGTTTCGTGATTGAATGTTGTTCCGCCATAGCCGCTGATGAATACCGATGACGGTTCGCTGATGCGGAAGTAATTCTGCGATACCACTTGCAGCGATGGGTACGCACCGGGCGCTTCTGGACTGGTATTCGTCCACAAAAAATCGGCCTGCAGATTTTGCCCGGCACGTGGAATTACGGCATTGTCCAGGCGATCCAGCTGGTACTGGACGCGCGTGGCACCGTACGCGCCGGAGAACGATTCCAACTCATTAGGATTGCCGATCTGCAACCCGAACTTCTGCCAACCCCCTTCGTAGCCGACGCGCAGTTCGCCGGTGGTTCCGAACTGGTAGCCCAGATCAACCGCGCCGCCAGCGTCTTTGCGCCGGTAGATGGAAAGCAGCTTGTTGTCGTTGTAGATATAGAAGGGAATGTCATCAATCAATGCCCGTGGGGCAACGAACCAGTGGGTCTGCGGCGTAAAGGGATGGTAATACTCGGTCGTCAAACCATATTCGGAGAAGACAATGAAATCCGTGCGCAGCTCCGAGCGAAACCCGCCAACGTCGAGGAACGTGATCCGGGCTCCCATATTGAAGGTGACGTTGTTCAAGCTCGATCCATCCACCAGAATCAGCGGCCGCACGATCGGCGGCCCGTAGGCATTCTCTTCCGTCTTGATCAGCAGCCCTTGCTGGCCATCGCGGTCCACCATTTCGTAACTCAAGGTGGAGAACCGGCCAATTCCCTTCAGACGCATGATCTCTGCGTCCAGTTGGTCGTAGTTGATGGGCTTGCCAACGAGCGGCTCCATCTGCTCCTTGACTCGTGCGGAAAGATGTCCATTGACGCCATCGACGGCGACGAACGTCGGCACTGGAGGAGTGAGGATACGCCGCGATGCGCGTTCCGCCAGATACGCATTCCAGGTGGCATCATCCACGGCGAGCGGCAGCAGGATTTTCGCCTTGGTCGCGGCGGCTTCATATCCCAGCTTGATGATCTCGTCGGCCTTGTCGAAGCTGAGCGCGTTGTACTTCTGCAGCGGCACCGAGATCAGCAGATCGGCGCTCTCCATGCTCTTCAGTTCGTTGGCGGAGATCATGACCGAGATCGACTGGCCCAACACTCCAAACGACGACAGATTAGCGTTCGCCGCCAAGGGCGCTTCGGCAAGATGGACGGCCAGGGTTATGTCGGCGCCCATGTTCTTCGCTACTTCGACGGGAATGTTCTGCAACAGGCCGCCGTCGGCGTAAATGGCGTCCTTGGTGCGCACTGGAGTGAAGATTCCGGGCAGCGACATGGTCGAGCGCAGGGCCAGCGACAGCGAGCCATCATGGAAAACCTTGGGCCTGCCCGTGACCAGGTCGGTGGCTACACAGGCAAATGGAATAGGCAGATCGTTGAAGCTCTTGATCTCGGAATAAGGCAGCGAGACTTGATCGAGGATCAGCGAAACCTGCTGCCCGGAGTTGAAGCCTTCGGGGAACTGGATGCCTTTGCGTATTCCGAATTCCAGGCTGTTGGGATAATCACGAGCGTCTTCCTTGCGGCGAAACGAAAGGTCGTCGAACGGGGTTTGTCCAGCCATGACCTGGTCCCAGTTGATACCGTTCACCACTTGGCGCAACTCGGTAGCGTTGCGCCCGGTGGCGTATACGCCGCCAACCAGGCCGCCCATGCTGGTACCGGCAATGTAATTCACCGGAATGTGATGCTCCTCCAGCCAGGTAATGACGCCGACGTGCGCCAGCCCAAGAGCTCCGCCGCCTTGCAGAACCAGGCCAATCGTGGGCCGGTTCGTCTTCTGTGGCTGGCCCTGCGACCCCGGCTGACTTTGCGATTGCGGCTGACCCTGCGACACCGCATAAATCGAAGAAAATGTAAGCAGAACAGTAAGAAGCCAGAATTTCCGACGTGAGTACATACGATCTCTCCGCACCTCGGTTTTCCCCCTCGTGCAGACGGAGGGATTTGCGTTAGCACCTGGTCCGGCTACGCATTTCGCCAAGTTGTTCGTTGAACTACAAAAAAGATTAGGCGTTTCAGCTCTGGAAGTCGAGGAAAACAAGCAGCGAGCAGCAGCGGACGTACGTTAGAATCCGGGGACGTGCCGAAGAGAACACACCCGCTCAGGTTCAAACTCTTACGTTGTCGCAGTACCGAACCGAACCCTCGCCAGGTCAACCCAGCGTTCGCCACTGCCTTTCACCAGAGTCAACTTCTCGATCCGCACCACGCGCGTTTCGGTGTAGGCGCGCCAGCGTTCCCGCCCAACGGCAAGCACTTTAAACGCTTCCTCGGGCAAATCCAGCTTGGCTATGGTCAGATGCGGCATGTAAGGCCAGGGCTCGTCGAACAGGAAGACGTCACGATTCAGTTTGTCGTGCATTTCGCGTAAACGGTAGGCGCCGCGTGCCACGCGTATAAAAACGGTCGGAGTGACGGGGACAAAGGTCTCAACGTCGCCCATGGTGACCTCGAAGGGCAGGGCTGACTGGCAAAACTCGGTGAGTACCTCAATGGCACGCTGCCCGGTGCCGGTCAAAGGCCGAGGCGGAAGAATCGTGATGTGTGCATCCGCATGGGTGTGCGCGGGATGCAGGTCGCGGCGCAGCTCCTCTACGAAGATCCCCACCGGACTGCGAACATAGGCAATCACGGCGTATACCAGGCCAGTCATGAACTAACCATTATAGCGGTGAGGGTGGCGCTACGCCGGAATTGAGCGAATGGAGGGAGACGGCGGGAGCCGAGTGGAACTTTCACGCCGGTGAGCAGGTAGAGCAGTGCTTCAGCGCCGCGTCATCGCGTCCTTCCGCTCAACAGAGCCAGACTTCAGCCCCGCGGCACAACACAGTCCCATCCGGCTATCGTGGTGCCGCGGGAGGAACTGATTTAGAATCGATACAGTTGTTAAGAGTCGGGGCGTAGCGCAGCCTGGTAGCGCACCTGCCTTGGGCGCAGGGGGTCGCTGGTTCGAATCCAGTCGCCCCGACCAATCCTCCTTAAAATGCGAGTTACTTTTCGGGAACCGCCCTTTTGGCTCGCTTCTTTTCTGACTTTGGTTATGGTTTCCTCAAATTTGCGCGATATTGGCGCCGGGATCGGCGGATCTCATGGGCGAGAAGAGACAGCATCCCGTTCCGATCTGCTATCTCAAAGGCGTCGTGTAACCCCGCGACACCGCAGGCCACAATCCATCCAGCGGGTGAAATGACGGCGTTTGCGCGCGTCCTACGGTCCCGGCGGGCGCTTGGGCCTGACCTGACCAGGACCGCCGGTCCCACCCCCGAGCTAGATGGGCTTTATCGTGGATTGCCTGCAGCGCTGATGCTCAGCCGGTCGCGTCGTACGTCGAAACATTGCAAGCTGCCGCCCTTCGTGTCGATTACATCGAGGATCACAAGTACGCTCTGACCGGGATGGCTCGGCAAGTTTCAGGGCAGACTGTTGGGAGCTGAAATCATGGTCGGACTAAGGAAACTGAACCTTCCGAAGGTGGATTTCGCAGATGCCAGACAGTTTGCACAGTCGGCTCTGAACGCCGCTCGGGACGGCAAGCTGGGATATACCCTAATTTGTGCGAACAGAGAAGGGCGCGAAGCAGGTGCTTGATGTTCAGGAAGTACGGATTACGCTAGTAAGCTGACATCAGTTCGACAACAAAACGCAACCAGTGCCTTGTTTCTTCAAAAAAGGGCGGCCTCGTCAGCCGCCCTCCCTTTGCGCACCCGTTTACGTTTCAGGCTAGAAACCATCCAGACCGTAGACATAGAGGGTTCCGCTCTGGGTTGTTACGTGAATACGGTTAACACTGATCACCGGAGGAGCCAGGATTGGGTCGGGCTTTCCGGAAACCAGGGTCATCTGGGGCGACGTCCACAGCAGAGTACCATTGCTCTCGGCAAACGCCAGGATGTAACCGTCGTCAGTGCCGACATACACTACTCCATTCGATATGGTTGGGGACGAGTTGCTGATGGCATGTTTGGTATCGACATTCCAAATCACTCCGCCACCGCCGTTTTCCAGTCGACGGCCGTCGTAAGCCGTAAGATCCGACCCTTCAAACGTAGTGCTGGAGTTTCCCTGGCCATCGTTGATTACGTACACGTTTTCCGCGACGGCGATGACACGATTGGCCGTGGCATCGTAAGCCGGAGAACCCGTGCTGCGGTAATAGAAACTTCCATCCGGAGCCGGAGGGCGCGAAGGCGTGGGGTCTCCCGGCAGAGCCTTCCAGTTAACCGCGCCGGTCGTTTGGTCCAGGGCATAGATAAGATCTCCGTACCATTGGAAGAGCCAGCTGGGTTGCGACTGCACATAAATCAACTGGTTGGATTCGCTGACTACGGGCGAAGAGGTGACGGCATAAGGGATGGTGCTGTTAGTCCAAAGCGGAGCAGCGCTTACCGCGTCAAAGGCTTGAACAATGCCGCCGCCGCTCGAACTTTCATAGTTTGTATTTCCCGAAACGTAGATGCCCGTACACGTTCCAGGGCAGGGCCTATTCGCCAGTGCTACCGACGAAGCGGAAACAACGCCAGTGGGATTGACCAAAGAGGCGATAGGCTGCTTCCACATCAACTGTCCCGAACGTCCATTTACTTTGTGAATAAATCCGGAGGCGTCGAAGATATAGACTTCGTCGGCATCCGAAACTGTAGGTGAAGAATCAATTGCGTCGTAGGCTTGGTACTTCCATCCGAACGATCCGTCGGTGTAACCGAAGGCGTAGAGGTATCCATCCTCGGCCCCAACATAGATGTAGGGCTCGACATTCCTGGTGGCATATCCCGGCGAAGAACGGATTGGCGCGGAGATGGTTGTACCCTGCGTAATCGTGTCCCAACCGTAACTACCACCCCCGATGCCAAAAGCCCACAGGCCCCAGTTTCCGTTATCGTCCTGCGAAGCGAAAATGGTTCTGGTAATCGTCGACGGAGAAGAGCTCGGGCCGTACAGAGGCAGCGGAGCAACGCCATCGTTAGTGGACTGGACAAATTTCTGAGTTACTGTCGTTACATTGTTGGCGCCAAGCACATCGGACATAGACGAGCCAGTCAGGTCTGTGCCGGACCGATACTGCGGCGAATCGCAGTATCGGCCGCCCGTCGGATTTGCCGTATAGCACACTGAGGTTTGAGGTTGCTGCGCGAAAGCTGCCAAGCTAGCGGCGAGAAGTAGAAGACAGCTAAGAAGCATCCGTGTGCCCCGACCCGCTCGCGGGTTATTGCCCTTCATGAAAAACTGGTTCGAAGAAGAATTATCTTGCCGAGTTATGCTGCGATTCCGTTGGCTTTTCATCGTGACCTCCTAATGGCCAGAGTTGTGGCGATGGATTGTCGAGTCCGGCAGCAGCGCCACCGCCGCGCTGCTCCACGAAGGGACAACCTGCGATTCCTCTACTTTCCGATCAATGTTTTGGGAGAACCGATGCCGGTGCAGAAGTCATATCCGTAGCCGGCGGAATACTTGCCGCCTGTCCCGCAAGTGCCGGCCTTTACATCAGAGAATTCAGTTGGGTAAGAGAAGCTGCCCTGGTACTCGGAGTACAGCAGAGAATGTTCGTTGAAGAAAGAAGTCTCGTTCATGAAATTCCCCGCCGAGTTAACAATTCCGGCAAGCACTGGTGAGCACACGCTGGTGCCTCCGAAGACCAGCCATCCGGCTCCATAATTGGGATAGCTGAAGTAAACATCCACGCCGGTGTACGGATCGGCGACACAAGCCAGGTCGGGAGTGGCCCTCGCCTGCAAAGTTCCGCCAAATTGGATATGCGAAAGAGCGTTTTGATACGGTGGAAGCGGTTCGAAGGCGCTGACTCCGCCCCCTGTCTGGTTCCAGGCGCTTTCTCCAATAAAATTGCCGCTGGAATCGCGATTGATGCTGGTTCCGCCTGCGGAGATTATGCTGGGAGCAGCGCTGGGGTAGGAGACACCGGGCTTATCGCCGGCTGCGGCAAAATAGGTGACCGGACCGCGCCCAATTGTGCACCACCCTCCCTGCTGGCATTGAGTCCAATCGTCAGTGTAAAAGTGGGAGTCGTAGGAGTTTTCTCCGCTGAACTCAGGGGCTCCCCAGCTGTTGGAAATCTGCCCTGAGCAGTTAAAGCCGAAGTACCACCCGTTCCCTCCGCAGGGATAGACGCCGCTGAATTGTCCGTCGTCGGCCACCATGAGCGTGGCAGCGTCTTCTGCTGTCAGCAGATCGGTGAGCGACGATGTCGTGGCTTCAACCAGAACAATGGTGGCATTGGGCGCCATGGCGTGTGCCCATTCGACGTCGAGGGTCTCCTCCTCAGCCCATCCAAGATTTGCAGTTGGGTTACCAACTTTGTATTTATAAAAGTTGCTGGAAGTGGGAGCCGGAAGTCCGAATTGCTGCGAGAATGCCGCAAGGTCGCTGACGACGTTGGGAGCATCGTAAGCATCCACCAGTACGATAACGCCGGAACCTCCTGTAGGCAGCTTGGTGGCCGCGCCGCTACCCGACTTCTTGCATCCCGTAGGATAGGGACCAGGAACGACCTGATAAACACATGCGATGGATGCTGGAGTCTCCCCGTTCGGCAGGCCGTTAAGCGAGAATGGCTGACTCTGCCCGGAGGGTACGAAGATCTGCGTATTGGTGTGAGCCATCACCCCGGTGTCGCTTTCCCGGACAACACTACTGTCGGGAATAATTACCGTGCCACTCGGCCTCACTGGCGATTGCGCCGCCACGGAACTGGCGCAAGCCAGCAATCCAGCGGCAATCGTAGCTACCGCACAGGTCGAAAGCTTCTCAGCTCTCGCCTTCAGGTGTGAGCAAAAATCTTTTGGGTGACGCAGATCGTTTTTCATCGTGACCTCCTTAATGGTCAGGGTTGTGGCGCGACGAAGTGCCGGCGCTGGTTAATTGGCGGGGAGCTGTCGTTGCCTGGCGAAGGAACGACCAGCCACTAAGTTCTCGAAGGCGTGATCAACAGATAGAACTGCGGACCCTGAGCAAACTACCGCTCGAAGTGCGAACGGGATCTGGAGCGCATCGCAGTCCTGGATATCGCTGGGCTGAGCATTGAGGATCAAGGCCGCGAATGGCCCGAGCCTCGTGGTATGGTGCGACACTCCCACGTTGCTGTACGGGGCAGTTTGCACCATCGGTCCATATACGGCAGTTGAGGCTGCGCTCGAATCGGAAATGGTAAGCCTTTCGTCACTGTGTTTCCGACGCGGCGAGGACAACAAAATTAAAGTCACAAAAACGCCCAACGTCTGGTGGCGGCTATAAAACATCTGTGCTTTCATGTTGACCTCCTCCTGGTGAAGTTCTGACTGCCGGCCTCGGAGTCGTGCTCACTCGACTCCGCCTTCCCGGAAGCGGGATATTTCGCCCACCTCCGGGATCCCCCTTCACGAAAGCGTCGGCCAGTTGTGCCTCTTTTCGCGCTTTCGTGGATGCACAATGCGCCAGGTGCTCGGCAGCATCAATACTTGCCGGCTCATTTGCGAATGAGTTGGAAGTCAGTGGCTAATTCGCTGAGAGCTGGGCATTTGCACTGCATCGTCAGTAGCCGAAGGACTGGCGGAGCCATGAGAAGAACAAAATCTCGCAGTCGGACATACCGCAGATGTTGCGGCTGTTTGCGGTCAGCGAGACTCCGGAAGGTGATAAGGCTGAATGCCGGTTCGTGGCGAATAGGAAGATATGTTCGGCCATGTAGGTGACATGGAGGCTTTCTGGGATTCTTCCTTGGCTTGGGCAAACGGCAGCGAATGAGCTAACTATCCGCTGGGAAGGTCTGGCATTAACTCTGGGCAGGAGTGCTTCGTCTGTAGAGGTGAATCTGGAGACCTGAAACGACAAGGCTGATACTTCGAATCTCACAAGCTGCACTCAAGAAAAAAGCGCTCCTGGTTGGGAGCGCTTTCTCTCGCTATGGTTTCATCGCAACATCACGGCTGTTTGACCGCTAGTAACGAGAATGGGTCAGTCACGAACATCCTCAGCATTCAAGTCACGCTTGAACTACATGGCTTCATCGGCTAAAGGGGTATTCGTTAATCCAATGAAAGCCCCGGCTGGTTAGCAGGAATGATTTCTGAGAATCGACCTGCCGAAGCTTGACGATCACGTCGTGGCCATCCGCATGTCCAGTCAGAATTAACGTGCCCGAAGACGGGTTCTGGAAGCTGAAATCGGCCTTCCAGTGTGGGTCGTCAAGCTTGCTCAGGGTAAATGTTTGTTTTGATTTTTCCAGGTTGAGGACAAAGACTTGGCGAGGACCGCTCATCGGTTGGACCGTCAGCCGTTTGGAGTTGTCGAAGATCACACGTTGCCATCGCTGCTCCTGCGACGGCAGTGGCGGCTCCACTCTGCCGTCAACCGTATATTCGTCGACAGACCAAACACCATAAAGTGGAGCGCCCACGGTAGAGGTCTTGTAGCTTCTGACTTGTTGAGCTACGTAGAGTGACGTCGCAAGCACGAACAATCCGAACAAGAATTGCGCCGCCAGGAGACTACGGTTAAGCCATCGCCGGTGAAACAAGGGCTCAGCGATCGAGAGCTGTACCTTGCGCCTGAGTACAAACAAATCCAGTAACCTCCGCAAGTCAGGAGCTGCCAGGAATACAGCCATCAGCAGCAGATGGAAGGAGAAGAGTTTCACGGGCACGTCATAGCACATATTGAGCATGAAAACGTTGCTCATGACGGCGATCGCCAACAACGAACCGAGGGTAGTAAGTCCGGGGGCGAAGAGGAGCAAGCCCGCCAGCATCTCAGCTCCACCGGCGAAAGCGTTGTAGCCGCGTGAGGCTCCCATAAACGTCCACAGCAGCCCCATGGGCGACGAATCTCCGTAGGCTTCAACCAGCCTCGACAAGGGTGGCGGAGGCATTTGTGCCTGGATCACCTTCATCGAACCGTACAGGATCAATGCCGCACCCAACGAGAGGCGAAGATAGAGTCGTAGCCAATCGTAGAGCTTTGTGTAGTCGGCGCGAGCGCGATCCAGTAAGGACCATGCCACGGTTCCGAGGGTGGCTAACACCAGAAACAGTAAAACTTGTACATAGTTGAATGTGGTGTCTCCACTACCGTTGGGAAACACTGTGATGTTTAGTCCCAGGAAGTGCGCGCCCGCCCAAGGCACGATCTTGTTCCATAGGCCTTCATACTTGCTTGCCACGTGCGGCACGCTATCCAGCGGAAATGGCAGGTTGTACAAGACAAAGTACAGAAAGGCGAAACGGAAGCCGATCCGCGTAGCCAAATTCCAGTCGGCGGGCTCCAGGCTTGCATGAAATTGTATTGGCTCTGGTTTCGGACGGTTGGCCCTGGGTTGCGCCTCAACATCCGACATAACCTTGTCCACCACATCACCCATAATCGCTGTTTGCATGGCGCTCCTCCTTAACTTTGACGTGTTAGCGCTCGGATACTCCCCTAGACGCCGCAACTGCTGCCTTGCAGCCTTAATTCCTGTACCTCCCGGAGCAGCCGGGCCATGCATCCGTGCAGCAGGCAGCCAGCCAGTGCCTCTGGATTCATAGGTTGCGGCGGTGCTAGCGATCCGCCCTCCATTCGGGGCTGGAGGTAGGCGAATGCCCGAAACAGCATGCGCGTGGCTTTGAAGACATCGGTGGGATTGGTAGCCATGACATTTCCTCCTGCCGGCTTTTGCAACTGGGGTTGTTCCGGCTTCGAGGAGCACAATGCCCCGCTTCGCGCGTGGCATCAATACTTAGGCGCTCATTTGGGAGTAATTTGGAAGTCAGTGGCTAAGCGGCTGAAAGCTGACAGGTTAGTTGTAGATGTCAGTAAGAAAAATAGAGTGCGAAGGCTAGCTGGCGTTATATAATCCCGCCCGAATCCCTACTACCTGAGGTTGTTGCTTGGGCGCCACGCAGAAACTGCTACGCTTCGGCCTCTTCGAGCTCAATCTCGATACGGAGGAGTTGCGTAAGGGGGGCATACCTCTCAAACTCGCCCCTCAACCTTTCCGTATCTTGGCGTTACTGGCAGGCCATGCCGGACAGGTCATCACCCGCGAGGAGATCCGGCAGCAAATCTGGGGCAATGAGACCTACGTCGACTTCGACCACGGCCTGAACCAGTGCATCAAGCAGATTCGCAATGTGCTGGCCGACAATCCCGACCATCCTCTTTATGTCGAGACCCTGCCGCGCCGAGGCTATCGTTTCCTGGCGCCGGTCACGACGAAGACGGTAGAAGCGCCGGCGCCAAACGTGGTCGAGTCGCAGTCAAGCACCCAGGTGCGCCCCGCGGTGCTCACGGCAACCACGATTCCACCTGCAACGGTTTCAGTGGAAAGTGCCGCCGCCGTTTCCCGGCAGCCGATCGCATCTCCGGAGAGCCCGATGGCGCCCGAGCCAGAAGCGAAGCCCGTTGCGCCATCGCCCGAGCACCGCAAACGCCTTCCGCTGGCTTGGGCTGCGATGGCCTCATTGGTGATTGTCGCTGGAGCAATCTATTGGCATTCGCAAAAGGCCAACGCGTTAGCGCCACGCGAGACCATCGTCGTCGCTGATTTCAACAACACTACCGGTGCCGAGCTATTCGACAATACGTTGAAGGTAGCGCTTACCCTCAAGCTGGAAGAGTCGCCACACCTGAAGGTACTTTCGGACCAAAAAATCGCCGACACCCTAAAGTTGATGGATCGTCCGACAGGCGAGCGGCTCACCAGGGCTGTAGCGCGCGAGGTTTGCCAGAGAAACAGCAGCCAGGCTTACGTAGCCGGCTCTATCTCACGGCCGTCAGATCAATATGTCATCAATCTGACGGCGCGCAACTGCGAGACTGACCAGCCACTGGCAAGCGTGGATCAAGAGGCGGAAAACCAGGATCGCGTGCTGAATGCGTTGGGACAAGCCAGCGTAGCTCTCCGAGGAAAGCTGGGCGAGTCCCTCGCATCGGTTCGGCGATACAACAAGCCGCTGGAAGAAGTCACTACTTCGTCCTTTGAAGCCCTGCAGGCTTTCACCCAGGCGCGTCGCGCCGAAATGACCGGTGACGAAGATGCGGTACCGTACCTCAAGCGCGCCCTGGAGCTCGATCCAAATTTCGCGCCAGCCTATGCAGCTTTGGCTTCCTGCTATCTCAATACTGGTCAGGACACACTAGCCATCGAAAACTATAAGAAGGCCTTCGAACTACGCGATCGCGTGAGCGTGCGAGAGCAATTTCTGATCGATGGACTCTACTACGCCTTCGCCACCGGCGAGCTGGAAAAAGCCATTCAGAACTACGCCGCCTGGATTCAAACGTATCCTGGCGATGAAATTCCTTACGCGACTGTCGGGGCACTCTATGACGGGATTGGGCAATATGAAAAGGCGGCCGAAAAGTTGCGCGAGCGTTCGAGGCTGGCTGGAAATTCTGACGACAATCTGGTGGAAGTTTACGCCGGCTTGAACCGCTTCGATGAAGCCCAATCTGTGCTGGAAAGCGTCCGCAAGCGGCGAGGCGACGTACCTTACCTGCGCCAGCTGGCTTACTTCATGGCGTTCCTGCAAGGCGACAATGCGGCCATGCAGGAAAATCTGGATTGGGCGAAAGGCCGGCCGGCAGTAGAAAGCTGGATGTTATCGGCGCAATCCGACACTGAGGCCTACCATGGGCGCATCGTGCGGGCGCGTGAGTTCTCGAATCGAGCCATGGAGGCTTCTCAGCACGAGAATTCGGCGGAGAGCGCGGCCGACTGGACCGCGAACGAAGGTCTGCGTGAGGCCGAGATCGGCAACCTCGATCACGCTCGCCGCAAGGCGGAGGAAGCCTTGGCGATGAGTTCCGGCAAGGATGTGCAAGCTGCGGTGGCCATGATCTACGCTCGCATCGGCGATCTCGCCCAGGCACAGAACCTGGCTGACCGGCTCAACCAGGAATTCCCCCTGGACACCATGGTACAAAACTATTCGCTGCCGGTGATCCGAGCGGCCATCGAGCTGAACCAGAAGAACCCCGGCAAGGCCGTAGAAGTCTTGCAGGCCGCGCTGCCATACGAGTTAGGAAATCCCTCCGGCGGCGGGGTCACACGCTCTTTGCGAGCCCTGTATCCCGCCTATGCGCGGGGACAAGCCTACCTTGAGGCCGGGCGGGGCCGTGAGGCGAGCGTCGAATTTCAAAAGCTGCTCGACCATCCGGGGGTGGTGTGGAACTCCGTGTTGGGACCCTTGGCCCTGGTGCAGTTAGGCCGCGCGCAAGCCATGCTCGGCGACAAGCCAGCCTCTCGTAAGGCGTATCAGGATTTCTTTGCGCTATGGAAAGATGCCGATCCTGACATCCCTATCTACAGAGAAGGCAAAGCCGAGTACGCGAAGCTGCAATAGGCGGATGCCAGGTGCAACAGAATGAGTCGTACCGCTATCAGCTCATTCGCGCTCCTTACCGACGGGCTTTCTGTTTCGCAGCCCTTCTGGAGAACGCCTTCATGGCATCGCCCAGGCGCCCCAAAACTTCCGACCACTCACCGAGATGAACATGCCCTGCTTTCGTAACCGAATACACTCGACGTGCCGGGCCAGCTGTTTTCGTTTCCCAGTTGGAAGTGACATACCCGTTTTCTTCGAGAGTCCTCAGGGTGCGGTAAAGGGCTGCACGCTCAATTTGGGCATCGGTCAGAGCATAGCGAACCAGACCTTCAGACAAGTCGTATCCGTAGGACTGGCCTTTCTCCTTCAACATTAGGAGCAACACAGGTTCGATGAACCGGTAAACATTACCCATCGCGCAGGTGCACGGATAGTTATGTTTTTGCCGGATGCATTGTCCTCTAGGCATTTCGAACCACCTTCTCGAACCAACCTGCCATTGATGGCATGACCCTGACTGTGGGAACTATCCAATTATTTTTCGGCAGCACGATATTCCACAGCCTAATCAATCGTCAAAATGTGCGTTGCTTTAACTGTCCGGGAAAATATCCTTCGCCGGAGGTGTCCTTCTTGTCATCCTTGTCTTTTCCCCACGCCCAGTACATGCCAAGGCAGGCGTAGTTCTCCGTTTGGCCGGCGACCGGGTGACCGTTGCAGAACAAGAACTGCTCGCCGGGGTACGGGATTGTCTGTCTGGTAGGGCGACCCCTGCGCCCACAATTTCGGCGCGATCAGGTTGACCTCGAAGTCTGTGAAAATGGTCTGGATTTCAGCGTCAGAATGACAAGCGAAAAAAGCGCTACGGCGACGAAACGAAGATGAGCATTCATCCATCTTGACCCATCAATGATTCTGTCCGTCCGTTGTGGCAACACGAAAGAACGGCCATACCTCAACCAGTCGTCAATTTGGGGGCTGGAAGCAGGAGAAACTTCGCCCACGCATGCGCGCGCTCCTCACCGGCTATTCGCATGATGGTTGCTTCCGTCATGATTCTCCGTTTCTGCCGGTTAACGATCCAGCCTCGAACCCGCAGACCGTCCCCCGGACTCACGCGCCCCCGAAACCGTACAGTCATTTCCGCAGTCATCGCTCCCCATCCCAAAGCAATGATGGCTCTTGACATGGCTTCGTCCAGAACGGTTGCAAGAATGCCGCCATGCACCGTGTGCTGAAAGCTTTCCCATTCTCTTGAGGGCGTCCAGGCTGCTGTGGCTCCCTTGTAGTCAGCAGTAAATTCGATGCGCAGGCCTTTTGGATTCTGCGTGCCGCATACGACACAAGAGGGATCTATAAGCGCGTGACTGCAGGTAGCCAGCGCGGCCTCAGTTTCACACGAGGTCGATTGTGCCGGCCCAGGTGTCCTTCCGTCCGGAACGCGCGAAGTTGGCCTGTAACACGCCTCGCAACCGGCTATAGCGGATCCCTCCCCGGTCGCTATATTCTTTCTAGTCTGCATAGGTGTAACATACATCTAGTTGTTCGATTTTGATAGCGCACTTTTTGGCTGCCGGCTCGTGGCTGGCTCGCCATTCATCTCACGGAGAAGCTATGAAACTTGCAATTCCTTTATCCCAAGGTCTACTGTCCCAGCATTTCGGTCATTCTGAGCAGTTTCTGCTTGTCGAGGCAGATCAGGAGCAACGAAGCATTCTCGCCAGAGAAGTTCTTACCGCACCGGAGCACGTTCCTGGTTTTCTTCCCCAGTGGCTCCAAGAGCATGGGGTCAACGTGGTGATCGCCGCCGGAATGGGCGTCGGAGCCCAGGATTTGCTCACCGCCAACTCGATATCAGTGATCAGCGGAGCTGCGGAAACTGACCCAGAGATGCTGGTCACGCAATTCTTAGATGGCACAATCAAGGGTGGAACTAACGGCTGCGACCATTCTGGACATACTTGCCAACACTAGGAACTGCCAGGTGCGGACCCGTAGCGACGATTGGTAGTTGAGTGTTGAAGTCCGATTGCTGCAGGCTGCGAGGCCTTACGAATTTGCCATTTCTGCTGGGCCTACGAACTTGGCACGCTACCCCATATACCTCCGCGGTCAGGCGTATCTGGCGATGAACAACGGAGATGCCGCAGCTGTCGAGTTCCAGAAGATCAGCACTCATCGCGGTATAACCTCGACCTCCCCGCTAGGGTCGCTGGGTGTGCTCGGCTTGGCCCGAGCTTATGCGTTGCAGTCGGGCAACTTGAACGCTCAACTGTTATGTGCCACGAGGAGTTCCAACTCTCTCGATTTCCTCGGCTTTCTGTCGACGAACGAGAATCGCGGTCAGTTGGTGACCCCCGCATATGTCTCTTGTGGCTCTATCCACTTCTGGCGCTTATGAAATTTCAATTCGCTTCTGAGTGACACAGTTCGCATCTCAAAATTGACAAAGGTGTAAACACGAGGATCGAGTGATATGAGCTCTTGGGAAAACAAGGTCGTGCTCGTCACCGGAGGAGGCGCCGGCATTGGACGGGCAGCAGCATTGCGGTTCGTCGAGGCTGGAGAACGTGTCGTCGTTACTGGTCGCCGCTCCGAATCGCTGGAGAGACTGGCGTCGGGTCGAGACAACATACGTTTCGTGGTGGCCGATGCGGCCGCTGTTGGAGATGCCCCTCGTACTGTCAATCAAGTTGTCGAGCATTGGGGATGCACAATAACCCAGGATTAAGCACAACGTTCACCAGTACACAGCGCATTGCAAGAAGATAATATCTTAGTCCATCCGCTCGTGAGGGGATCTGGTAATCGCATTGCATCTGCTCGCTGTTCTTAGCGCCTATGAGCACGGCAGGGGAATCAAGGGTTGGTAGCGTTACCAGGAATCGAACCCGGCTTTGAAGGTTGAGAATCTTCGAACCCGCTTTCAGTGTCTCAGAACCCACCAAAATCTTGACTGTATAAACAGTCGATTCTACGTGCCGTTAGCTCTTGTTAGTAGACTCGCAGACTCGTGAGTCTCCAGGCGTAGTAGTCATCGCCGTCAATCGCCGGGCGATACTATCGATGACCTCTTTCCCATAGCTTCTTCCGCTATCGAGATAGTCGGGGCGCGGAAAGTTTGAAATTGCACTAAGTCCTTGCCGAAGAGCAGATCCAACGTCCAGTCCAAGGCGACTCGCAATTTCTTTTCAAATCTTGGCAGTTTGCTCAAATAAATGGTTCTCCAAAGCCACCACGCCGCAAAGCCGGAAAAATTAATGCCTAAGATATTGGCCACGCCTGCGCGATGTCCGATGGCCGCCAATTGGCCAATGGTCGAGAACGAGAATGGCTTCATCACCCCACCGCGCACCGACACAGTCAGATTGTTAGCCACCACCTTGCCTTCCCGTAGTGCGTGCTGCGCCGTCGGCGGGTAGGAGTTGCCCGTCTTCCCGTCGGGCACGACTGCACAGTCCCCCAACGCCCAAACACCTGGCCAGCTTGCCTGTAGCATGTCGTTTACCTTTAAGCGCCCGTGCTCCTTCTCGCAGGGAAGCTCTGCCAGCACAGGGTTAGGAGAAGTGCCCGCTGTCCAGATGAGAGCAGCGGACTCTATCATTTGACCTGTGCTCAGCTCGACTCCTTTTTCGGTAAGCATCGCAACCCGAGTGTGCACCCGAACTTCCACGCCTCGTTTGGCGAGCTTTTCTTGGGCGTATCGTCCGAGTTTGTCGCCGAGTTCGGGCAGAATTACCGCACCCGGGTGAACTAAAACCACACGCAACATATCTTCACGCAGGTTCGCGTAGTAACGCACTGCGTGCCGGACGAAATCGTTGATCGCAGCAACCGTCTCCACCCCCGCGAAGCCTCCGCCTGCCACCACAAAGGTGAGCAGCGGTCCTCGAATGTCAGCACAACATTCCGTGTCCGCCTCTTCCAGCAGCGCGATTAGCCGATTGCGGAGGTGGATGGCATCTCCCAGCGACTTCATTGTTAGGGCGCGTTCTTTCAAGCCCGGAATATCGAAGAAATTAGTGATTGATCCGATGCCGATCACTACATGGTCATAGGGCAGATCGTGATAGTGACAATCAAAACCATGAGAAACTCTGACAAGCTTGCGCTCCAGGTCGATCGATTCAACTTCGCCCGCAAAGAAATGAACTCGCTTCAGCAGTTGCCGCACAGGGCTGACGATATTGCTGAGGTCCAAATCGCTGGCTGCCACTTCATGCAGCATCGGAGTGAACAGGAAAAAGTTGTCGCGATTGATCATCGTGATTTCGACATCGGGGGAACGAGCCAGAGTGTCGTCCAGGCGCATCGCTGCATGGAGCCCAGCGAATCCTCCGCCTAGAATCAGGATCCGGGTGTTTTGGCTGACGTTCATAAATTCAACAAACCCTCCATCAAAACGGTTCGAGCGTGGAGACTCCGAAGACGGCGTGGAATCTCTCGCAGTAAATGACGACCGCGTTGTATTTCTGTAAATCGACAGATGCGGGCAGATCGTAATTCTGATCTCCCTGGTTTCCTTTTAGGGGTCCAAGTTCAACGCTATCAAGCTGACTTTTCACAATCTTCTGATTAAGGTTCGGGTCATCACTGCGCGCCAGGAGGACGTGAACGTCGGGACCGTTCGAAGTCATGAAATCTGTCAGTCGTAAATACTCTTGCTTACCGCTTGGGGTTTTGTAGATCGTTGCTCGGCCGCTCGTTGGGTGCGCCTTGCCTTCGAGTCGACCGGTGTAGAGCGGTTGAGGATCGGTGGTCGAACTGAAGGGCGCAGCCTCGCTGACCTTCTTGTTTGTCCAAAGCTTTTCGGGACGGAAGGCCCACCAAGCCGCGAAAAGAAGCGGGATAACAACCGAAGCCAAAATCCATCTCCGACGCCATAGCCAGGATCTTTTGGGGGGATTCATGGTTTGTTCTCCTTCTGGTGAATCGGGCAGGCCCACCCGCCCGATTTCCATTGAGATCGATCTGAGTGTTAGAACTTTTCGAGAGGCGCAGCGCCGAAGTTCGCGTTGAAGCGTTCGCAGTAGATCGACACTGTTTGGAATTTGTTCAGGTCGGTGCCATTTGGGATTTCGTAGTTCTGGTCCCCTTCGTTTCCTTTTAGGCTGCCTAGCTCAACCCGCTCCGTGTCGCTCTTCAGGAAATTTGCATTGTCGTTCGCGTCCTTGGCCGCTATGAGAATCACGTGCACATCCGGGCCGTTGGAGGTTTTGAAGTTTGTCAGGCGAAGAACCAGCTTTCCGTCTTCTTCCTGGTAGATCGTGGCGCGGCCTGAAGTCTTGTGGACGTCGCCGTGGAAAGTGCCTGTTTCGAGGGTCTTAGCTTCGCTCTCATGCTTCATGCTGTCCTGCGCGTACACCGTGGGCAGCGCCCCGACTGTGAATGCCAACGCAGCGAGTGCCAACGCTATCTTGATGTTGCGAATCATATTGACTTCTCCTGTTGTGCTCAGCTTTTGATCGAGCACCCGCGGGCGCTCAGCGTTTACAGGCAATAGGAGTGCGGTCGGGGTGCGAAGGCTACATCAATGCGAAAAAAAACTACGGCGACCAGGCGTTTAAAGCGA
The DNA here is from genome assembly GCA_963769235.1 of uncultured Acidobacteriaceae bacterium. Taxonomy (GTDB): domain Bacteria; phylum Acidobacteriota; class Terriglobia; order Terriglobales; family Acidobacteriaceae; genus Bog-257. Next base: position 436,931 of record CAVYKW010000007.1, read on the forward strand.
AAGACTTGTCTCTTGACGCTCTCACCATTCGTTTCGCGTTTCCGCGACAGGGCGTGCGCATTGACGTCCGGAAAGCGATTCAAAGCGAATGCATGCAGAGTGGAGAACAGGTGATTGGGAGAGCGTTATTTGTGGTCGGACTGCAACTTCGCCATAACGCGGTCGATAATCGGGTCGGAAACGCTTTGAGGCAATTCGAAGGAATTACTCTCGGTGACGATCTTGATCGCTTTCAACGTGGAGTCGTACAAAACATGACACTCCCGGCAATGATGCCGATGCTGCTCGAGTTCCATACGAAGTTCCGGTGAGACCCGATTCTCAAGATAGTCTCCGAACTCAGTGAAGAATTCCTCGCACGTGATCATCGATCAATTCTCTCGGCATTCCATGATAGGTAAGGCGATAGCAACTCCCGCAACACTACGTGTCCTCTGAGCAGGCGAGTCATCACCGTAGAGACGGTCAGCCCCGACTGCGGCCGACTTCAAGCGTCGAAAGCCGCTCGACATCGCGGAGCATCACCACAACTCGATACCTGGTGGAAAGCTGCAAATTCCTTGCTCAACGATACGCCGGATCTCAGCCTTGGAGTAATATCGTGAGTCTTTTTCAACCTCATGATCGCGGCCACGCCTTCGCGAAAGACCGGATGGTCTTCCACGCTCAGGATGAGGATGGAACCCGTCGGATCATCACAATCACCTCTTTTCACGGTCAATTCGCCACGCTTCCATTGCAACGAAGGACTCTTCGCGCGTGATCATCCGGCAACTCTCGTGACGTCGCGTGAGAAGTAAGGCGATAGCCATTCTCCCAACATCAAGCGGCCCCTGAGAAGGCGTGTTTTCACAGCTGCGACGCTTATCCCTAGCTTGCGGGCAACGTCGTCCGTCGAGAGTTGCTCCACGTCCCGGAGCATTACAACTACTCGATATTTAGTCGAAAGCTGCAAAATCCCGCGCTCAACGATCTGTCTAATTTCCGCCTTCGAATAGAGCTGTTCGGGGTCGTCCTGCCACGCTCTTACCTGACGAGGGAGAAAGTCGTGCTCCTCGCCGCGTTCAAATGCATCCAGGCTCTCCGTGTGCTTCCGGCGCCGCAGTCTTTGCAGCGCTTCATTCCTGGCAATACTCACAAGCCAGGTAGAGAATCTCGAGCGTCCTTGAAATCCTGCGATGTGCCGGAACGCACTCAAAAATGCATCTTGCGTTGCATCCTCAGCCTCGTCCCGGTCGCCGAGAATCGCCACCAAAGCTCGATAAATCAACCGACTGTGACGGCGGACCAATTCTTCGAATGCCTCCAAGTCGCCGCCTTGGGCGCCGGCAACTAAATCGGCATCCGGGTCCTGCGCAACCTCTAAGGGATCTGTTGTTCTTTGCTCTGTCTTTGTCCGGCTCGCAGAATAGTCCACGACGCACGAATCGTCGTGACCTGACAACTGTCTCGCAACTGCGGAACCGATGCCACCAGAAGAACGACTAGGACGTACTACTGGTTCCATTTTGCTCATTTCTCATCTCCAATCTTCTCCGACTTGGCCGGCTTTCACTTCGGCGAAGTCCACCACGGTGCGGGCTACGTGGTTTATGTAGTTCGTAAAAATGTTCAGCGCGACATTAGCGACGGTCTCGACAACTTCGCCATCTGTCAGACCGGAGGCGCGCGCACGTTCCAGGTCGGCGTCGCTGATTTCGCCGCGCTGCACGACGATGTCTCGCGCCAGTTTCAGGATGGCTTCAGTCTTGGCTGTCGCCGCGACCGCGTGACCTGCGTCGGCGATTTCTTTCCTGGTCAAGCCGACTCTGTCAGCAAGGAACGTGTGCGCGCTCAAACAGTAACTGCACAAGTTGCTCTCGGCGACGGCAAGGGCGATTTGCTCGCGGATCGTGCCATTGAAACTCCCGGCGGCGAGCGCCCCGTCGAAGTTGAGATAGCCCTCCATTGCCGCGGGGGCATTGCCGAGCACACGGAAAACGTTAGGCACTGCGCCCCACTTGGCTTGCACGTCGTCGAAGAGTTCTTTGGTCTTGCCGGTCACGCGTGCCGGGTCCAGTTGAATGATGCGGTTCACGTTCCCTCTTTCATTGACTGCTTAGGCTTTTGCCGCCGCAATTTGGGACATGGCTAGTACTTCCTAAATCACGCTTCGTGCCAAGCGGATTGGGTACGCTAAACCATTGAACAGTATAAGTTTAATGTTTTTATGAGTGGGTTGCAGAGCTACGAACTTTCGTAAATTACGATCTATCGTCTGGCCTGCTACGACAATTCGTAGTAATCTTGACGAATCCTCGTGAAGCCCTTACTGCCAAAAGACGAACCAGAGCGATTGCAGGCGCTGCGGAGGTATCGCATTCTGGATACCCCGCCGGACGGCGCATTCGATCGCATCGCGGAATTAGCCGCAGGCTTGTTCCGAGTGCCGATAGCGCTGGTTAGCTTGGTGGATCAAGACCGCATATGGTTCAAATCTCATCATGGCATCGAAGATCGGGAGGTGGGACGCCACGCGGGGCTGTGCGCGTCAGCGATTTTTTCGCCGGAGGTACATTACGTGCGCGACGCTGCACATGATCCGCGCACGCAACACAACCCGCTGGTGGTAGGAGCTCTTGCTGTTCGGTTTTATGCGGCCGCACCGCTGCGTACGCATGACGGTTTCAATCTGGGTACGCTCAGCGTTATCGATCGGGTGCCCCGAGAGCTCGCGCCGGACGAGGCGGAGATGCTCAAGAAGTTGGCGACGCTGGTCATGGATCAGATGGAATTACGATTGGCCGCCCGCAAGCTTGCCGAAGAGGTCGAGCACAGCATGGGTGAGCAACTGCGCTACGCCAACGAAGCGCTCGGGCAGAGCGAGGAGCGCTTCCGTGATCTCTTCGACGAGGCCCCGATCGCCTACGTTCATGAGGGTCTGGATTCTCGCTTTATCCAGGCTAACCAAACAGCGATGAGGATCCTCGGTCTTAAACCCGAAGAGGTCGCCGGGACCTTCGGAAGGTCTCTCGTGCCTGAGACATCCGACGCGCAGCGCCGCCTGAGCGGGGCGCTCGAATCTATCGGACGCGGCACCGACACCAGCGGCGTAGTGCTCGAAATGCGTCGTAAGGACAACGGCAACCCAGTATGGGTACAGTGGTGGTCGAAGCCCGCCGCCGGCGGCGATTACACCCGCACGATGTTCATTGACATTACCGACCGTGTGCTGATGGAGCAGGAACAGACCCGGCTCCAAGACCAGAACGCCTACCTGTGGGAAGAAATCCGCAGCGAACACAACTTCGGTGACCTTATCGGTGAGAGTGCCGGTCTTAGAAAGGTGAAGCAGCAAATTCAGCTTGTCGCACCGACGGATGTGTCGGTGCTGGTCACCGGGGAAAGCGGTACGGGCAAGGAGCTCGTCGCCCGTGCGGTCCACGACCACAGCACCAGAAACAGCCGCGCCCTCATTAAGCTTAATTGCAGCGCTGTGCCCGAAGGCCTGTTCGAGAGCGAATTCTTCGGTCACGTGAAGGGTGCATTCACAGGCGCGCTCAAAGACAAGCCAGGCCGCTTCGAATTGGCTGACGGTGGCACACTGTTCCTTGACGAAATCGGCGAAGTGCCCTTCGCCATGCAGGCAAAACTGTTGCGCGTGTTGCAGGAGCAAGAA
>CAVYKW010000008.1:0-476101 GCA_963769235.1 uncultured Acidobacteriaceae bacterium
GATTACAGCAGTTAGGGTTCATGGGGGTTTTTTGAGTTGTCGAACAATGTTAGCTATGAGGACACGGGAGAGATGGACGAAATTTTCGCTCGCGCTCGTGATTATCTGTGGCGTGCCGTTTGGAACCGTATCGGCGCAGCAGGGCAAATCTCGATTATGCCGATTGGAGGAAAGAGGCTGACTTATTCATGGCTGATCTCGTAGCCAATCGGGTTAACAAGGCAGTGATGCTATTTGAGCCTGATTTTGTAGACCAGAGTGGCGGAAGGCCGAAGGCCGAAGCCGGAGTTGAGCAGTTGTTCACCTACTGTGGGCGGCCGCTGAATGCCGAGTTGAAACACGAGGAACAAGGTTTCAAGATGTATCCAAGTGGCCATCGTAAGCCAATGCGGAAGTTCTACTATGCCGCAGCCACTGATCAGTACTCCAAAGGTGTCTGCTTCTTCGCGGTCGAAGTTGTTCCCGCCGATGACAGCGGCTACAGAGTGACGACGTTTGGCCCCTTGAGGCTGCAAGCTGGCCAGCTTCCAGATTGGCTCAAGTAGCAGCAGGGCTTTGTTGTTGGCGAGAAATCGCCATTACACAAATAACCTGTCGCGCTATAATAGGCCGTCCATCCTCATCATAGGAGCGGCAAACGATGTCCTCCACCATTGCAAGCGCACCCGTTTGCCGAAGACGTACCGGAACAAGTCGCGCCGTTCTGGCACAACGCTCATGGTTCTGCTTGTCCCCCGGAGCGGTATCGCTGGCCGGCTACTACGAACATGGACTGCCAAGCGCAAACCTGCCGGGGATGCGGTTGGTCGCGCATAATTCGTGCGGCGATCAAAGGACGTAAACCCGCAGCATCCACCATACGAGGAATAGCGCAACAATCGCCCCCGCGACGTGAACGATCCAGTCACCGGCCGTTTTCGGTTTGCCGAAATTGAACACGCCGGAATGGTAGCACGACCACTAGAGGCATTACGGCGGCTCGCTTGCTTCTCCGACCATTCGCCATCCTGACTATTGGGCGGTGATCGTCTCTGAAGGAATGGAGAGAGGGTCGGAAGCCTTCAAAGATGCCGAACTCTCACAGCTTTTGCACGGTATCAGGTAACCCTCCTGCCTGGGGATGCTTGCATTGCGATTGGAGATTTGCCCAGCTACAGTGCAATCCACTTTCCGGAATGTAAGGCTCTTCCGTTTTTCAGTGGGCGACCGTCGCCAAATCACTTAGGGCGAAACCCGTTCCGATGACCTCAACTTAAACCCTATATTTCGACAGCTTGCGCGTTGGGTGGCGACAAACCGACAAACTTAATCGACCTGAAATTCTCTACCAGGCAGTGAAGCACTGTCGATGCGGCCACTGCTCGCGATGACACTCGCAGAGTCACCCGCAACCGATTCAAAAGCGCTGAGCTACATTTCGACCTGTGAGCGAATGTGGTTGCTCCAAGGCTGGTATGCAACACAATGAGGTTCTAGTGACCGCAACTCCAAAGCAGCCTTTTGGGACAGCATTGCAGGCCTTAAGGAAGAGCTCGAGGTGCGCCGGCTACGGTGAGGAGGCACTTCATGCAAATTGATTCAATCGTGCTAATGCTTGTATACCGATGCGCGAATCCCTGTCGCTCAGAAGCGTGTTGTATTCACACGTAGTAGACCCAACTGTTTGCGAAATGTATCATCTGCAAGACATTCAGTCACGCCACTTTGAGTCAGCCAGCCACACGACAGATCTTTGTACTCAGTTTGCAGCTTTGGCGTTGGCGTCGGAATTTAAGCTGTTGGGGATACTTTTGGGGATACTTTGTTCCGGAATCTAATGCACCGAAATGCAGCACCGTGCGAGTACGTGTGCGGGGCTATCTATATGATGGTATGAGGTTTATGCGCGTCTCTGCTTAACGGTGCGAGCCTGTGCAAAACTACCAAAATCGGACTTAAAATCCGCGGACCCGAAAGGGTTGTGGGGGTTCAAGTCCCCCTCTCGGCACCAATAAATTACTTGGTTTTCATTAGTTTATGACTTAACCGGTGGTTACCTAGTTGCCTGTGGAAATCTTGGTAGGCCTGTTGGGGGTACTTTGTTCCGGCTTATGTCCCGGAGCTCGGATCAGTTCTACGGCAGCGTGAAGGGTGCTCGGCGCGAGGTGGGCATAGCGGGCTGTGATTGAGATGGTCTTATGTCCCTCCAGAATCTGTATGCTCTTCAGCGATACGCCTGCCATTGATTTTGCTACTTTGATGCGGCCTACTTTGCGCATTCCATTTGCCCCCCTTGGACAAGCTAGGCGGCCTGCTCTATCCGCGTAACCGACGGGAAGGAGGCCGAGGAACAGGAGACGCAAAGTGGAGTGTTTGAACAGGTCAGACGGGAGTACAGCCACGGCGTGGGCACGATTCAAGCAACGGCGCGGGAATTTAGGTCATGCATCGCCGCTGAGCGGAGAATTGACCAACCGGCAAATGGGGCATGAGTTAGCGCCATGTAGGTGCGCCGGGGGGAATGATCGAACCCCCCGCAAAATAATTCTTCATAACGATGAGGGAATTCGACTCGTAATGTCGCTGTTCTAGTTGAGTGGCAGAAAGCGGCTCTCGGAGCGCCTGACACTGATTGCACATCGAGGAGATTCCAATCATGACGCTCATCCCTGTCCGGTGCGCCGCAAAGGCCGCCTATCTGATGCTGTTTTTCGTCCTGGCTTCGCTGACTTTGTTGGCGCAGGCTCCCCCAATCGGCGATACGTTCGCCGCCAGTTCCAGCCCACATTCCAACTACGGAAGCTGGCCGATGCTGGTGGTCCAGCAGGGCAGCACCAGCTTTATCCAATTCAACTTGTCAAGTCTGCCGGCCAATGCCAGCGTCAGCAAGGCGACGCTGCGGCTTTACGTCGATAGCGTGAGCCGCAGCGGGAACTTCGACGTATTTCAAATCGATAGTGCGTGGAACGAGAGTTCCCTGACTTACAGTAATGCGCCGCCCTTGGGGAGGTCGGCGACGGGCGGACACTCCACTGCCATAACCAGCAGCAGTCTGAATAAGTTCCTGGTCATCGACATCACCCCGGTGGTACAGCAATGGGCCAGTGGAAGCCTGCCCAACAACGGCTTGGCGCTTTCACTAACCGCTACGGGCGGAAGCTTCTCGTTTGATAGTAAGGAATCGCACTACACCAGTCACGAGCCCGAGCTGGAAATCACACTTGCAGGTACGGCTGGCCCGCAAGGACCGCCCGGGCCGCAAGGACCTGCGGGAGCAAGTGGGCCTGCCGGTCCACAAGGGCCGCAGGGTCTTCCCGGCAATATGAATCCCGGCTCGCCCTATTACGTCCAGAACGGCACGGCACAACAATCCAATACCAGCTTCAACATTGATGGTAGCGGTTCCGTCGGTGGCGCTTTGCAAGGAAAAACCGTTAGCAGCGCCTTAGGATACAAAGTCGGAAGTAACTTTCTTCTCACAACTGACAACCTTGGGGACGTGATGCTGGGTCTGTCCGCCGGCAACAGCTCGATCACGGGAGGATATAGCGAGGTGATCGGCCGTCAGGCTGGACAGAATCTCACGTCAGGAAGCGAGAACGTCTTCATAGGCGACACCGCCGGACAATCCGTTACAACGGGCTATGCTGACGTTTACATCGGATATGGCGCCGGACAAAATACGACGACCGGGGCCTCCAACACCTACGTCGGACTCCAAGCTGGCGTGGCCAGTACCACGGGCTTACTTAACACGTTCCTGGGCTACAGTGCGGGCAACAACCTTACCACGGGGGACGGTGATCTCTACCTTGGCGCCAACGCGGGAACGCTCAACGTCACGGGCAGCAATAACATCTACCTCGGTAGTTATGGCGTCGGCGGCGAGAACACTACCATCCGCATAGGCAGCGGCCAACTGGCAACCTACGTTGCCGGCATCTACGGCGCTGCCACGTCGGGTGGCCAACCGGTCTACATCGACAGCACCGGCCACCTTGGAACGGGCGGCGGTTCTGGTGGAGGCAATGGCGTGTCGTCGTTCAATAATCGAACAGGGGCCGTGGTTCCAGCTTCAGGCGATTACAACTTCTCGCAGGTCAGCGGGGCTTTGGCTGCTAGCCAACTTGCTGGCACTTATAATCAAGCGCTGAATTTCAGCAACCCCGCCAACGTCTACTCCGGCTCGTCGATCAATCTACAGAACGGCGGAACGGTGGGAGGCTCTTTGAGCGTCGACGGCGACCTGGCTGCCGGCAACTTTCGTAGCATCAACGGCGTAATCTATGGCTACGGTGGCATTGCTGCCGGAACCGGCTTTAACGTAATCCAAAACTATACTGGCAACTACACCATTGACTTTCCCGCCGGGAGTTTCTCGAGTCCTCCAGTGTTTACGGTCCAGCCGTACTCCTCCCCTGGAGTTCCAGTAAACGTTCTCAACTACGAATACGGTTCTGACGGGTCTGCCACTTTTACAGTTGATTTTCAGGGCAGTCAGCTGACTTTCTTCTTCACTGCCAACCAGGTTGATCCGGGTGGGCTGCCGGAGAGCCCCGCCCAAATGAAGAGCCAAGGCAAAGGTGGACAGCAACTCAAGCCGCTTCAGTTGCCGAAGTCCCGCACCGAAGCGGCGACTCTATCCATTCCCCAGCAAGACTACGCACAACAACAGAAGAAGATCGCGGACTTGGAGCAGCGCTTAGCGCATCTGGAGGCAGTCATAGCGGCGCAGACATCGTCCAGCCCGAAAAACTAGTCGCGTCGCGGACTTCAACAGCCCGGCAGCGAGCACCGAACCCTCGTTGCCGGTTAATTCCCTGCTCGAGTGGCCACCATATTTTATTGGACCCACAATCGGAGCCCTCCGAAAGCTCGAGTTCGCCTCACGTACTCGGAGATCTGCGCTTGGGAATTTCAAAGCAATAATTACATGTGGCATGTCGCTGAACACCTCCTTCGCCAATCTGTCCTTGCATCAAAAAATTGGAGGGGTTGGGATTGGGAGTCTCTGCCCACCGGCGATCACTGGTCGCGCCTTCCCACCGACACCATTTTGATACTCAATAACTCTTCTCGCGTGGGCGATTAACGCGTGTCTCGTCCGCTTACCCAAGAATTTTCCCGGCTCTTGGACGCAGAAGCATCACCAGGAGCGCGCCCCCTGCAACGAGCGCGCCTGTTACCCATAAAGCCCGCCGCATAGAACGTCGCCGCGCTTTGGTTCGCTTCGCGATTAACTCTGCTTCGGGATACATCTGCGGTGGAGCATCGCCTTCTTTCACCGCCATCTGCATCACCTCAGCCAAGTGGAGGGCGTGCCGTGGCGTCTCCTGCTGGATTTGTTCCCGGCAACTGAAGCCGTCGGCCATTATGAGGGTTGATATTCCGGTTTTACGAACCTCAGGTAAGAGAGCGCGTTCTCCGCATTGCAGAGAAACCGCGTATTTGTCCTTCTCGTATCCAAAAGATCCGGCCATTCCACAGCACCCGGAGTCGAGCACTCGGTAATCGAGCCCCATCTTCTTCATTACGGCTTCATCGCTATACAGCCGCATAATGGCTTTGTGATGGCAGTGCCCCTGCACGATGGCCGCCCGCTTCAACTGCGGAGCATCGAAGTCTTTCACCTTCTTCTCCAGGAACTCCGCCAGTGTGAAGGTATTCTCCATCAGCCGATGCGCACGTTCTGATCCAGGCATCAGGCCATTGAGTTCATCCCGAAATACCGAGCAGCAACTCGGCTCCAGGACGACCATCGGCGTCCCCGCATCGATGGCGGGCGCCAGCGTGTCGAGAATTCGGGCCAGGTACTGCTTGGCTCGGTCCAGGAAGCCATAGTCGTACAGCGGCCGTCCACAACACAGATGTTGCATGGGAACATTGACCTGATAGCCAAAGTGTTCCAGCACTGCGACGGCTGCCTGCGCTGTATCTGGGAAGAAGTAGTTATTAAAGGTGTCGGCCCATAGGATTACTTCTGGCTGACCTTGGTTGCGTGGTTCGCGTTTTCGGAACCATGACTTAAATGTCTCAGGCGCAAAGGCAGGAATCTGGCGCTCCAGCGGTATGCCCGCTGCTTTCTTGGCGATGGTGCGGAGTCCAGGCAGTTGCGTAAACAGATTCACGAATCCTGGCGCCACCGACGCTAACCTCGCCCACTGGTCAATTAACCCAAAGGCATAAGCGTATCGGGGACGCACCCGCCCTTCCCAATAGTGCGACAGAAACTCCGCCTTGTAGGTAGCCATATCAACATTGACCGGGCAGTCTCCCTTGCATCCCTTGCATGCGAGGCAGAGGTCGAGCGCTTGCTTGACGTTTTCATCCCGCCAGCCGTCGGCGAGGACGTCGCCATGCAGCATCTCCCACAGATGATGGGCGCGCCCGCGAGTCGTGTGCCGCTCTTCGTGCGTGACCATGAAACTGGGGCACATGGTATCGTCGCCTTCTTTCGTTCCTTCCTTGCGGCGGCACTTTCCAATTCCTACGCAACGCAGCGCGGCATGCGCGAAACTGCCGTGGTCTTCGGGCCATTGGAAGTGGGTCTCCGGATCCCAGGGATGATAGTTCGCCCCCAGGTGCAGGTTCTCATCCATGCGATAAGGGTCTACAATTTTGCCCGGATTCATCTTCCACTCCGGGTCCCATATCGACTTGAATTCGCGGAATGCCTGAATCAACTCTGCGCCGAACATCTTGTCAAGAAACTCGCCGCGAGCCTGACCGTCGCCGTGTTCTCCACTGAGGCTGCCGCCGTGCTGCACGCAGAGCTCCGTTGCCTCTTCCATAAACGAGCGCCATTTGCTGATACCCCGCTCGCTGGTTACCTCGAAATTCACTCGGCAGTGGATACAGCCTTGGCCGAAATGCCCGTAGAGAGCGGGATTGTAGTCGTACTTGTTGAACAGGGCCCGCAGCCCGCGTAAATATCTCCCCAGCCGTTCCGGCGCCACGGCTGAGTCTTCCCATCCCGGCCACGCGTCCGGCTCGCCGGGAACGAAGGCGGTCGCCCCCAGCCCGGACTCGCGCACCTCCCAGATGTGCTGCATGTCCTCTTTCTCGGTAAGCAGGCGCAGGTTGGGCGCGCCCGGCTTTTGTTTGAGTATCTCCATCACACGGCGCGCGGTATCCAGCGCGTCCTCACGCCTGTCAGCTCCGAACTCCGCCATCAGCCAACCTTTCCCTTCGGGCAGCAGGTCGAGATAACGGCGATGTGGGCCACCTTTCTTCTCAATGTTCTCGTAAAGTCGATGGTCAAGCCATTCCAAGGCGGTCGGCTGAAACGGGTTTATGTCAGTGACATGATCGGCGGCCTCGTAAACATCGTTGTAGCCGAGCATCAGGACCACACGCTCCGCTTTCGCGTCGATCAGACGGCACTTGGCTTCGAGCACCGTGACCAGAGTACCTTCGCTCCCCACCAGGCAACGCGCGATATTGAACCGGCCGTCGCTTCCGAGGATTAGTTGGTCCAGGTTGTAGCCTGACACCCGGCGAGGAATGGGCGGGTACATCTTCCGGATCTGATCGGCGTAGCGGTCACGCAGCGATTTAAGATAACGATAGATGTTCCCTTCCCGACCGCCTTGCCTGATTCGCTCATCCAGTTCGCGATCGGTCATCCAGCCGACGGTCATGCGGGTGCCGTCATAGAGCAGAACCTCAAGCTCTTCGATGTTGTTATCGGTCTTGCCCGACATCTGGGCGTGCGCTCCGCACGAGTTGTTTCCGATCATCCCTCCAAAGCAGCAGTGGTTATGAGTGGCTGGATCCGGGCCCCAAGTCAGGAGGTTGTTACTCTCCTTCAGTACTCGATGGCGCAGCTCGTCGCACACCGTTCCCGGCAAAACGCGCGCCCAGCGTTCCCGCGTGTTCACCTCGAGAACGTGATGCATGTACTTCGACCAGTCGATCACGATGGCAGTGTTGCAGCACTGGCCCGCCAGGCTGGTGCCGCCTGCCCGCGATAGCACAGGCGCGCCGAACTTGCGGCAGGCTGCCACGGTCTGCACGACGTCTTCCTTTGACTTGGGAACGACTACGCCGATTGGCACCTGTCGGTAGTTAGAAGCGTCGACTGCATACATGGCCTTGCTGCCGGCATCGAAACGGACCTCGCCTTCAACGTTGTTTCGCAGCTCTGCCTCTAGACCGCTGGCATCTGCGTGGTTGGAACGCCAATCCTGATGCGGCACTTCAACAGGCTTTATTTCTTCCGGGGCGATAAGCGGAATGTTTTCGGCAGCCATTTCATTAATCCTTCATGCAGCAAATCGTTCGGCGTCGGCGCGCTTCAACTCAATCCCCAAACCTGGACGCGACAGGTCAGGGCGTAGTTCCCCAGCGACGAGCTCAGGAAGGCCATCGAAGAGCATGCGCTCGATACGAACATGATCGTGAAAATATTCCAGGTTTTTAAAATCAGGCAGCGTGCAGGCTATGTGACTATGGAGCGCCGGGGCGGTGTGGCCGGACAGCGGCAGATTGTGCGCCTGGCACAGAGCAGCAACCTGCAGAATTCCGGTCACACCACCGCAGCGCGTGATGTCCGCCTGCTGCACGTCGACGGCGCCGGCAGCAAGCATACGGCGGAAGTAAAAAATGTCGTAGCCGTACTCTCCGGCTGCGATGTCCATGCCTGCGGGCGCGCGATCGCGCACCACCCGTAGACCCGCGAGATCATCCGACGACACCGGCTCCTCGAACCAGCTCACGCCTGACTCGCTAAATATCTCCGCTTGTGCGATGGCTTGCTTGCAAGTGTAGGAGCCATTGGCGTCCACATACAACTCAGGCGTCGCACCGATCGCTTCCCGCGCGATCTGCACCCGCCTGAGGTCCTGTTTGGCGCTCCGTCCCACCTTCATCTTCACCGCTCGAATTCCCTGTTCAACCCAGCCCGACAATTGCGACGCAAGTTGCCTTTCAGAGTAGGAGGTAAATCCTCCGCTGCCATAAATCGGAACGCCCTGCCGCACTGCTCCCAACAAGCTGACCAGGGGCAGATCCAGAAGCTTCGCTTTCAGGTCCCACAGGGAGCAGTCCACGGCGGATATCGCCATCGAACAGATTCCCGGCCGCCCCAGGTTTCTTATGTGCTGCCACATGCGCAAGTAGCATTCCTGCGGCGCCATGGCATTGCCACCGACAACAATGGTTTTGAAGCTGTCATGGATCAGGCTGGCAGTAGCGGAATCCGCATAGGTGTAGCCCAGTCCCGACTTGCCCGCGGCGGAGACCTGCACTAGCACCAGGGTAGTTTTGTCCCATTCGAGAGTGCCATCAGACTCGGGAAGATCTGTTGGAACAACGTAGGTATCCACCGTGAGGCGTTCGATAGGGACGCTATGAGAGTGGCTGCTCATTGCAGCCTCGCACTCAAAGGAGACATAAACGCGTTCAGCATTAGCATGGTTGCTAGTAGGGATGACAGAAGCGCGCGAATCGTTTCCTAAGCGACCTGGCATTTATATCGGGCTACGATATTTTCGTAGTTTGAGGTACTTCCAGAGCTCTTGAATCGCGGGTGGCGAGTTTCTTTGTATTGCGGGCAAACGAAAGCTAGGCCGGGCAGCATCCATTCAACTGATACTACAAAATCCGCAACAACAACTCAGCCGCAAGGAGTCGCAGTGATGAATGCGTCAGATGTTCTCGTCAAGTGCCTGCTTGATTGGGGTGTGGAAATCATCTTTGGTCTGCCTGGAGACGGCATTAACGGGATCATGGAGTCATTGCGGACTCATCAGGACAAGATCCGGTTCATTCATGTGCGGCACGAAGAAGCGGCCGCCTTCATGGCCTGCGGTTATGCCAAGTACACGGGGAAGCTTGGCGTGTGTCTATCGACGTCAGGGCCAGGAGGCATTCACCTGTTGAATGGCCTCTACGATGCCAAGATGGACGGGGTACCGGTGCTGGCAATCACCGGATTGCAATTTCACGATCTGATCGGCACTCTCACCCAGCAGGACGTCGCGCTCGACAAGTTGTTCATGGACGTTTGCGTCTTCAACGAGCGGGTCATGGGCGCCACCCACGTTGAGAACATGGTGGACCTGGCTTGCCGTACAGCTCTCTCCTATAGCGGAGTGGCGCATCTTACCATTCCCGTCGACTTCCAGGAACAGGAAGTGCATGGCTGGAATCGCTCCAAGCGCAACATCAAGGACCACACCAGCACGGTGCGCACCCAAAGCTACAAACTTCCAGACCAGGAAGATTTGCGGCGAGCGGCAACCCTTCTAAACCACGGTAAGAAAGTTGCGATTCTTGCCGGCCGCGGGGCGTTAGGAGCCGGCGATGAACTGGAAGAAATTGCGGAGACGCTAGGCGCTCCCATCGTGAAGGCGCTCTTGGGCAAGGCAGTCGTGCCCGACGACAGCCCTTATACCACCGGCTCTATAGGACTGCTGGGAACCGCGCCCTCGCAGGAAGTGATGGAAGGTTGCGACACACTGCTTGTAGCCGGCAGCTCCTTCCCGTACATCGAGTATTTCCCGAAGCCCGGGCAGGCGAAAGGCATACAGATTGACATCGATCCCATGCGCATCGGCTTACGCTACCCCATCGACGTGGGACTGGTAGGCGATACCTCAACCGTTCTGCAGAACCTGAAGCCTCTGCTGAAGAAGAAGTCTGACCGCAGTTTCCTGGAGCAGGCGCAAGCCGGCATGAAGGAATGGTGGGAGCTGATCGAAAAGCGTTCCACCCGCATGGACAAGCCCATGAAGCCGCAGGTGGTGGCTTGGGAATTGGGCAAGCGACTGAGCGATGACGCCATCGTGAGTTGCGACAGTGGGACGATTGCCACCTGGTGGGCGCGTGAGATTCCTGTCAAACGCGGGCAGATGTATAGCCTGTCGGGCAATCTCGCAACCATGGCGCCGGGGCTGCCGTACACCATCGCGGCGCAGCTCGCTCATCCCGATCGCCAGTGCATCGCATTTGTTGGCGACGGCGGATTTTCTATGTTGATGGCCGACTTCGCCACCGCCGTGAAATATCGATTGCCCATCAAGGTCGTGATTATCAAAAACAACACTTTGGGACAAATCAAGTGGGAGCAGATGGTGTTTCTCGGGAATCCGGAGTACGGAGTGGAGCTCAGCCCCATTGACTTCGCTGCGTTCGCCCGTGCATGCGGCGGAACAGGCTATCACGTGGACGACCCCAGGCATTGCGCTCACACCATGGAGCAGTTCCTCAAGGCGCCGGGTCCGGCAATTCTGGAAGCGGAAGTCGACGCCAATGAGCCGCCCCTGCCGGGCAAGATCAAAGCCGAGCAGGCATTGCACTTCGCCGAATCCTTGGCGCGCGGCGAGCCAAACCGCAAGAAGATCGCGCTAACTGTTGCCGCCGATAAGATTCGAGAGCTGGTATGAGAGAGAGAGAGGACATGAAAGGAAAAGAAACAAAAGAAAGAGAAATAGTCGTGATTACCGGCGCCTCCGCGGGAGTGGGGCGCGCCACGGTCAGAGAATTTGCGCGTCACGGCGCCTGGATAGGTCTGATTGCGCGTGGACGCGACGGTTTGGAAGGCGCGCGCCGCGAAGTTGAAGCCCTGGGCGGCAAGGCTCTGGTTCTTCCCACCGATGTAGCCGACCCCAACCAAGTGGAAACGGCGGCTCAACAGGTGGAAGCAAAGTTTGGACCCATCGACATCTGGATTAACAATGCCATGACCTCAGTGTTTTCTCCCATCAAGGAGATGACGCCGGCAGACTTTGAGCGCGTTACCCAGGTGACATATCTGGGCTACGTTTATGGAACACTCGCCGCGCTGAAGCGCATGTTGCCTCGTGATCAAGGCACCATTGTCCACGTCGGTTCAGCCCTGGCATACCGCAGCATTCCCTTGCAAGCAGCCTATTGCGCCTCCAAACACGCGATACTGGGCTTTTTCGCCTCGCTTCGAACGGAGCTCCTGCACGACCACAGTCGTGTGCAAACCACTATGGTGCAGATGCCGGCACTCAATACGCCGCAGTTCGGCTGGGTGAAGAGCCGCTTGCCCAGGAAGGCCCAGCCGGTACCGCCGATCTATCAGCCAGAGGTAGCCGCGCGGGCCATCTACTATGCCGCTCATCATCCCGAACGCCGGGAGTACTACGCTGCCTGGTCGGTCGTGGAAGCGGTGGTTGGCAACAAGCTCGCGCCTTCCTTTGCAGACCGGTATCTGGCCCGTCACGGTTACGACTCCCAGCAGTACGATGGCTCCGTCGATCCCAACCGGCCTAACAATCTTTGGGAGCCGGTTGCCGGCGACCATGGCGCGCATGGAAAGTTCGATGATCGAGCCCGCGACCTGAGTTTGGAACTGTGGGCAGAAACTCATTGGAAGTGGCTCGCAATCGCGGCGCTCGGGACGGTTGCAGCAATCGCTAAGGCTTCCAAAACTGATCCCCATACTCACGTGGTCAAGATAAAGAAGGCGGCGTAGGCGGCTTCCAGCGAACGAACTATGTCGAACAACAATGGCAGGCACACTCCCGGACGTTCCTCTCGCATCCAGCCTCTCCGGCAAATACGACTGCATCCGCGGGAAGGCTCGTTTGAAGTCAGCCAGGGTCGATCTGTACTTTCGACGAATCTCAACGGGTTCATCCTGCCGGATACGGCCCGTGGACTGTTTGTTCACCAAACGCGAATGCTCTCTCAGTATCGCTGGCTCATTGAGGATACCGAACCTCTGCCGGTTGCCCTCTCCAATATCGAACAGCATTCGTGGCTTGGATATTACATTCAATCCCCGCACAGCTTGAGCAGAGGCAAGCACGACCGTGGCAGCGGAGAGATGGCTAACGTTTCGGAAAGAAGCCTGGAGCTTCGTCTCTCCCGCTCCTTGGGCTTTGGCCTGCATGAAGACGTTGACCTCACCAACTTCACCCAGCGGCCGTTAGCCTTTCGCTTGAGCCTGAAGGTCGATGCCGATTTCGCAGACCAGATCGAGACCGTAAGCAAACGCAAGCAGTTTGGAGAGCTCAAGCGGTCTTGGCAGCGTAATCAGCAGCAGAATTGGGAACTCTTTTTCGACTACGTTGCCCGTCACCACTACGAACACCAGGGGGATGTGGGCGATCCCAGCCTTCATCGTTCCATCGCAATCGAGATCGCCAACTGTCCTTCCGAACCGCAGTGGTCGGGAACAGCTATTAGCTTCGACATTTCCTTGAAGCCAATGCAGTCCTGGCACGCCTGCATCCGCATGCACCCCCATGTCGAGGATGAGCCCGCGTTCCCGCTCTACGATTGCTATGCTTTTCAGCCTACGGGTAATTTCCTCGACACCACGCGCACGGCATTTCTCAACGATTCCACCCAGTTCAGCTCGCCCGGCAGCCAGACGCTGACCACGGTAGTCGTGGGTGCGCTGGAGCAAGCCAAACACGACCTGGCGGCGTTGCGGCTGCACGACCTTGACCGAGGCGAGCGAGCCTGGGTGCCAGCGGCAGGAATTCCGATCTACATAGCGTTGTTCGGACGCGACACCCTGACCGTCGCCTGGGAAGCCGCCATGCTCAGCACACAAATGGCGCAAGGGACGCTTCCTGTGCTTGCCGAGCTTCAGGGCAAGGTCGTGGATGACTGGCGCGATGAGCAACCCGGGCGCATGTTGCACGAGGCCCACACTGGCCCGCTGGCTACTCTCGGCTTCAATCCGCGCTCGCGCTATTACGGCTCCGCCACCACGTCGGGGTTTTATCCGGTTGTGCTCGCACAACTGTGGCATTGGACCGGTGACAAGGAGTTGATAGCTCCGCTGATTGATCCTGCGCTCAAGGCACTCCGCTGGCAGGATGATTGGGCTGATCTCGATGGCGACGGCTTCTATGAGTACCTTAGCCATTCGACGCAAGGCGTAAAGAACCAGGGCTGGAAAGATTCCGGCGATGCCATTGTCTATGCCGACGGAAGCCAGGTTGAGCCGCCGATCGCCACCTGCGAGGAGCAGGCTTTCGTGTATGTCTCGAAGCTGCACATGGCGGAGATGCTGTGGTGGCTCGACCGTAAGGACGAAGCGAAACGGCTTCATCATGAAGCTACAGAATTGAAGAAACGTTTCAATGAGGCCTTTTGGATGGAGGACCTCGGTTACTTCGCCATGGGCCTCGATGCGAAGAAGCGCCAGATACGTTCGATCGCCGAGGATGCAGGACATTGTATTGCCTGCGGCCTCGTGGATGAAGCGTTGGTGCGGCGCACCGCGAATCGGCTGCTGGCCGATGACATGTTCACCGGCTGGGGCGTACGCACCCTGTCAGCAAAGCATCCCTCATTCAATCCGTTCAGCTACCATCGGGGAGCTGTATGGCCGGTCGAGCACGGCTCGTTCGCGATGGGCTTCATGCGTTACGGGCTGCAGGACGAACTGGAGAAAATTGCACGCGGAATTTTTGATGCAGCGGCGTTGTTCGACTTCCAGCGCTTGCCTGAGGTCTTCTCCGGCCACCAGCGGGATGACCATCATCCCTTCCCTGCTCTCTATCCCAAGACGAACTGGCCGCAAGCCTGGTCTTCGTCAGCGCTCTTCACGATTGTCCAGTGCATGCTCGGCATCTACCCTTACGCCCCGCTGCACGCATTGTTTGTCGATCCGCATCTGCCGGAGTGGCTGCCGGAGATCACGGTCAGCAACCTGCACGTTGGGCAGGCCGTGGCTTCCTTCCGTTTCTACCGGGAGCACGACGGCAGCAGTAGCTATGAAGTATTGGATAAGCGCGGTCATCTGCACGTGGTGCGGCAGCCCAGTCCCTGGTCAATGACAACAGGACCGCTGGAGCGTGCCATGGATGCGCTGGTTAGCGTGTTACCGGGACATTGAATCATCTGCATTTGGAGGAAGCAATGAGTACGGCAATCGGAAGTAGGCAGTGGGTCATCGCCGAAGGTTATATCCCAAAGCAAAGCACTGGGCCCGAGCCGGAGATGACAAGTCACGAGACCGTCTGCCTCTTGAACAGCTCTGACCAGGACGCGCAGGTAGAGATCACGATCTACTACAGCGACCGCGAACCTGTTGGACCCTATCGCATCACCGTCCCGGCACGCCGCACACAACACGTGCGTTTCAACGATCTTCACGATCCGGAGGAAATTCCACGTGGCACCGACTTCTCCAGCGTGATTCGCTCGAGTGTCCCCGTTGTGGCGCAGCACACCCGGCTTGATTCGCGCCAATCTGCCAACGCCTTGCTGAGCACCATCGCCTATCCTGGAGCGGGTTGAGACCTTACGTAGGATGGGTGAAATTCCCTGACCTGTTTCCGTATGGAATAGCCAAATCCTTCCCGAAGCCAATGAACAGGGTGGCGAAGCCGCGCGGCATGAAGTGGAAAAGGGACGAGTCCCCTGAACCCACACGGCTTTCAATTCCTTTTGATAAGCGGCACCCGACTTGCTTTCGCTCACGCGCTTCGCCGTATTAAATTTCCGAAGATCCCTCGGCGTGAAGCTGATCCAAGTTGCTTCCAGGCTTAAAGGCCCAAGTCGCTCAGTCCGGGATGATCGTCGGGACGGCGCCCGATTGGCCAGTGATACTTGCGATCCGTCTCGGCAATGGGGAGATCGTTGATCGAGGCAAAGCGAAAGGCCATGAGCCCATCATCGTTGAACTCCCAGTTCTCATTGCCATAAGCGCGATACCAGTGGCCCGAGTCATCGTGCCACTCGTAAGCAAAGCGCACCGCGATACGGTTGCCGCCGAACGCCCACAGTTCTTTGATGAGCCTGTAGTCCAACTCCTTGGCCCATTTCCGTGTGAGGAAAGCAACAATGTCGCTGCGTCCGTTGACGAACTCCGACCGGTTTCTCCACCGTGAATCGACGGCATAGCCCAGAGATACTCTCGCCGGGTCGCGAGAGTTCCAGGCATCTTCGGCCAGGCGGACCTTTTGAACCGCGCTCTCTTGGGTGAACGGAGGCAAAGGGGGGCGGGTGGTGATCGTCGCAGTTGCCATGACTTCTTCTCCTGCCTATCGGAATTGTTTTGGATTCACTGGACACTTGCCATTAAGCCAGAAATGTAGAGACGAAACAATTGAACGATGGTATCGGCAAGAGATCCTTATCGAAACGGGTTCGTGTTCCCTTGGTGTTCAACACTTACAGCGTTCTCCGACGGACTTGCCCCTCGTATAGCGGTCAAGACCGATACAAAAAATGGCAGCCGGCGGCCGTCACCTGGCAAGTATCGAAACTTTCTCATGCCTGCCTGGCGGCTTGCTGGACACTGTGGGCGAGCATTTCAGCGACAAAAGAATCGCCCCTCTCCGTGTTAAACATCGCGTCATACAAGTGGATCTCAGGCCAGTGCAGCTTGAGGTATCTCTTGACGAACGCGGCGCGATCTCTGTCTATCGTGTCAACGTCCGTGATCGCCTTATCTTGCGCCGTTCCGGCGGTGATTAGTCGGTGGATCTTAGAATCGCGAGAGGCATAGAGGAACGTGCGAAACACATCCTTGCGATCGCGAAGAAAATATTGCGAGCCCCGGCCAACGATTACGCACGGGTCGCCGGAAATTGCATGATTGACTACCTGCTCGGAGATGGCAGCGATTCGGCGAGCATCCAGCAGTTCCAAGCGATCCGTCGGCGGCAGACCCCCTTCGAAGGCTCCCCGGAGAAAGGATTTGAAGACGCGATAAGCCGCTGGATCATTTTTCCATTCTCTTTTCTCGACTGCTTGCGGCGTGCTGTGGGTTAGCCGTGCGATTTCCTGCGTGAGTTCGTGGTCCCACAGCTTCCAACCAAGTAGTTCGGCAAGCTTTGCGGCAATCGCGGAACCGCCACAGCCAAATTCACGTTCGATCGATACGGCTTGAATTATCATGACAGTTCCTAAGGAACTTCTGGCTAAGTGGTCGACCTTTCCCTCAGCGGCTAAAGCCGCAAATGATTTTGCGATGCTACGGCACGGCTGAAGCCGTGCCACTTCAAAACCGCGGCCTGATCAAAGTTTTCTCGGCTTGATAAGAGCTTTCTCAGCTTGAATTATCATGACAATGCCTAACCCGCCGCAACCTGGCCGCCCGCTCCGGGGTCATTCTTCTTCAGGAAAAACGCGAGTACAAACATCACGGAGCAGAGAACGCCCAAGGTCCAGAAGATGTCCATGTAGGACAGTGCGCCGCCTTGTCGATGCACCAATTCGTAAAACCGTGCAACTGCCTGGTCGTGGGCATCCACGGCCCGACGTCCAGAGTGCGCAATTTTTGCACTCAGCCCATGGAGTGCCGAGCGGTAGACAGGGGAGGCTGGAATAAGATGGCCGACGAGGATTTCTTGGTGATACTGAGCCCGCCGGGCAATCATGGTGGTCACGACAGAAGTTCCGATACTGCCACCAATATTGCGCATGAAATTGATAATGCCGGAGACGCTATTGCCTTTCTCTTCAGGAACTCCGATGTAACCTGCTGCCGTGATGGGAACAAACAGAAATCCAATTCCTACCACCTGGGCGACGCGCAGCCACATGGCAAAGCGGAAGCTGACGTACAGATCAATGTTGTGCGCGCAATAGAACAGTCCAATGGCAAGGCACAGCCATCCCGTAGCGATCAGCCATCGGGCTTGAATCTTGGAGGTAAGCCGGCCGACGATGGGCATCATGATCAGCAAGACAAGTCCACCGCCTGAGAGCACGAGACCTGCCAGCTCGGCTGTGTAACCCATCAAGGTCTGCAGAAATTCTGGAATCAAGACCAGAGTGCTAAAGAGCATGACGCCCATCATGAACATCATCAAGTTCGCTGTCGCGAAGTTGAAGCTCTTGAACATGCGGACATCGATGATCGGCTCTTTGCGAAACCATTCCCAGATAACCAGCGTAATAAGACAAACCGCTGCGGTTATCGCCAGGGTGGTGATGAAATGCGAGCCAAACCAATCGTCTTCCTGCCCCTTGTCCAGAAGTATCTGCAGCGAACCTACCCCCAGCGCCAACATGGATATTCCGATATAGTCCACCCTGATCCCCCCGCGCTTTACGCGATGGAGGAACGGCGGATCTTCGACCAGGGCGTGAGTCAAGTAAAGAGCCAGTGCTACCACGGGCAGCGTAATAAAAAATATCCAGCGCCAGGAGTAGCTGTCCGTAATCCAGCCCCCCAGCATGGGCCCGACGGTAGGGGCCAGAACTGCCGTCACGCCATAGACAGCAAACGCCTGCCCGCGCTGCTCTGGAGGAAACGTATCGTTGAGAATAGCTTGTGCCATCGGCTGCAATCCACCACCGCCGATGCCCTGCAGAGCTCGAAACAAAAGCAGTACCGGCAGGTTGGGCGCCAATCCGCAAAGCAGTGAACTGACCGTGAAAATACTGAGCGACCACATGAAATATCGCTTGCGGCCGATAATCTCTGCAAGCCATCCGCTCATGGGCAGCACGATCGCGTTGGCGGCGAGGTACGAGGTGAGTACCCAGGTGCTGTCGTCGTAGCTGGCTCCCAGACCTCCGGCGATGTAAGGCAACGCAACGTTGGCAACGCTGGTGTCCAAGACTTCGATAAACGCAGCCATCGACACGGTGGCGGCAATCGCCCAAGGGTTTACCTTGGGGCGCCAAACGACCTGCTGCATCGGAAGCGTCAGCGTTGTGGCGCTCATCGCAAATACACTTTCGCCTCAACATTCATGCCCGGCCGAAGCTGGTGATCACGATTTTCGCCCGGCTCGAGGACGATCTTTACAGGAACACGCTGAACGATTTTCACGTAGTTGCCGGTGGCGTTTTCCGGAGGAAGCAGGCTGAAGATAGGGCCCGTGGCGCCGGCAATACTGTCAACACGTCCCTGGTAGGAACGGCCGTTGGAGTCGCAGGTGATCTCAACCTTTTGCCCGGGCCGCATGTGCTTGAGCTGGGTCTCTTTGAAATTTGCAGTGATCCACACTTGATCCAGCGGAACTACCGTGAGCATTTGTTCGCCGGGATCCACATTCAATCCCACCACCACACTCTTGGTTACCTCACCGCTGACCGGAGCTAAAACGCGGGTGTATCCCAGGTTGAGTTCGGCCTGCTCAAGTTCAGCTCTCTTCTGCGCCACCTCAGCAGCTGCTGAGAGGGCGCGCGCGTTGGTGGATGCTACCCGTTGCGGGCCGGCCCGGGCGGACTCATTGCGCGCGATCGCTTCAATCAGCCGGCTGCGCGCCTGCGCGACATTTTGTTCGGCAGTCGCCTCATCTGCTTTGGCGGCGGTAACGGCAGCTGTGTCCGTTTGTGCGGCAGCAATCGCGTAATCGTAAGTCTGTTTAGGTACCTCGTCCTTGGCCAGCAGAAGGTGGTAACGCTCCACGTCGCCCTGGGCCTTTACGTTTTGGGCCTGGGCTTCGAGGATGCGTGCCTGGGCGGCAGCAACTTGTTTCTCACCAGCGGCGATCGCAGCCTTAGCGTTTTCGATGTCCGAAGAGGTGAACTTCAGCTGGCTGGCAGTGTCTACCGAGCTGATAGGCACATCGATGTTGAGGGCACGGGCGGCGGCCTCCGCATTTTCCAGGTTCGCTTGCGCTTTCACCACAGCGACTTGATAGTCCTTGGGATCAATCTCCACCAGGGTCGTGCCTTGTTGCACGTACGCGTTGTCTCCCACGTGCACCGCTTGCACGTAGCCTGAGATCCGTGCGCTCACTGGATACAGGTGAACATCGACCTGCGCGTCGTCAGTGGTCTCGAAACCGGAGAAGTAATGCCATAGAAAGATGCCGGCGACAACAACCACCACCAGGGCAGCGCCAATAATCCAAACCTTCTTAGAATGATGTCTTGGATAGGCGATGGGCGGGGTCGGGGTAGGACTTTCTGCTGTGCTGTTGGATGTCGATGGCAATGAACCTTCTGGACTCTTGGCAGTCTCCTGGTCGGGCATCTTATTGTCCTTTCAAATACAGCGCGTAGTTCGATTCGGCGAAACCGATGGCTCGCGCCAGGGAGATTTTTGCGACGTTGTAGCGATAAAGGCTGGCGATATAGGCGTCGTTGGCATCCGCGACGGATTCTTGCGCCTGAACCACTTCGATGTTGTCCGTAACTCCGGACGCGAAACGATCACGCGATTGCTGAAGGGTTTGACTGGCGAGCCCGACGGCATGCTTCTCGACCGAAACTTCCTGGGCAGTGTCTTGCAAGTCAAGAAAAGCGTCACGGACTTCCTGGTCGATGCTGGCCCGCAGGTCTTCCAGGCGCTGCTTGGCCCTTATCAGGAGGGAATCTGCGACAAGGTTATCTCCGTGGACCCTGCCTCCCTGGAAAATAGGGAATCGCAGCACCCCAGCCGCGTCGACTGTGCCATGACTCGACGCAGGATTGGTGCCGATAACTCCGTAATCCGCGAGGGCCGAGAGTTCCGGATAACGCTCAGCCGATGCGGCCTTCTTTTGCAACTCAGCAGAACGGACTTGCTCGGTCAGGCTTTTAAAGTCTGCCCGAGAGGCGTAAGCCTGTTGCAGGGCTTCGTCGAGCGTGGAAGTCGTGAGCGGCTGATAAACCACATCAGTGGTTATGTCGAACGCCTGACGCGCCGGAAGTCCAATCGCCCGGGCCAGAACCAACTTCTGTTTAGCCAGATTATTCCGCGCGACGATCAACCTCTGCTCGCGTGCCTGAAGCTCAACATCGGACCTCAGTACGTCGACCGCAGCCGCCAGCCCGGCTTGCTTCTGGTCGGTGGTCTGATCGAAAAGCACTTTCGCAGTGTCGCGCTGAGCTAACGCGGATACGACTTGTGACTGGTCGGCGATAACCAGTAAATAGTTCGACACAACCACAAGAACAATCAGTTCCCGTGCATTCTTGTAACTGTATTGCGCCGACTTGACTTGCGCGGCGGAAGATCGCGCGCGTTCGATGGACTCCCAGTTGAAAACCGATTGATCAAGGTAAGCGCGAGTATCGAACACTCCAAACGGGCCGGTAACGGGTGGAACGCCGGGAACGGGGACGTTGATGCCTATCGTCGCTTTCAGGTCAACCTGGCGAACTCCGAAACTAGTTGCCGTGGTCAGATTCGGCAGCAACGCGCTGAGTGACCGCCAGCGTTCGCCTCGCGCGCCGGAGACGGTATCCGTGGAAAGCAGACCTCCAAGGTTTTGCCGCAGCCCACGATTCACAGCTTCTTCGAGAGAAAGCGACAGTGGCGTTGGGCTGGCTTGTCCGGCAGGAACTCCTCCTAGATAGGGACTCTGTGACTGAAAATCAGGGGTAGGAGTATCCCGAGCAGCGAAGGTGGCGCCATCGTAAGCTCCCGTTCGTTGACTCGCAACACTGGAATCAGACTGTGCGTAAAGCGGAACTCCGGCGAGCAGAGCCAGGCAGAGTGCGATCAGCGTATGGCGGACTTTCGCACGATCAGCGCTCAACATCTTCAAAGCTGCCCAATTCACGATGCCTTCTCCACCCGTTAGCTTGAAGAACGCGAGTAAATCCAATTCAGTCACCCGGTTGTTTCATACGTCCTGTTGTTGATTTGTCCTGGTTGCGGTTTCGGAATTGCATGGATTCAATGAACGCATCAAACCAGAAGAGTTGGAGCGAAACAATTGGACGATGGTATTGGCGATACCTTGGTATCAGTCGGCGCCGCGAGCGGGCAACCGAAGATTTGCGAGGTTCAGCTGGGCCGCCAGCCTTGCGGAGGCCGCGACCGTGACCGCTCGCCAATCGCGAGGTGTGGATCGTGGCGGACTATCCATTAAGTCCGACTCGGCGAGCCAGTCCTCCGCCGCGCTCCTCCCCTGCTCCGGGCCGAACAGTTCCGTCACCGCGCTGACAAATGCCGATAATTCACGTTCTGCCAAATGGACCTGTTCCTCGTAAACCGAGTCGCCAAACTCTTCGCCGTGCATGAATGCCCTCCATACCTCGACTCTCCGCGGGGCGGATTCGATTGCGCCGATTGCTACGAGCGAATCAAACCAGATGCGTGGCGGCCGAACAATTGGACGATGGTATCGTCGATACCTTGGTATAACTTTCGACCGTGTAACGTTCGACACCGCATTGCGACTTGGGTACGTTGAGCGCTGTTCAAGGGACTCGTAATTTCGCGGGAAAGGCGTTGCGAATTTAGCCTGGGCTTCAGTGCTGTCTAAAACCTGCCGAGTTTTTAGATAGCACGCTCATCTTCCAGCTGTTGATTTGCGTCGGGTGACGTTCTAGAATTCTTCCAAACAGTGGGGCTTCATTATTCAATTGTGCGCAACCTGGTATAACGTCAGCGCGCAATCGGCCGCGAATCGCGAACAGGGTCACAACCTATGTTGCCCGTCACCGCCGTTGTCTTCGTTGTTGACGACGACATCTCCGTGCGCGAGTCGCTGGAGGCGTTGATCCGCTGTGAAGGTTGGCAGCCTGAAACATTCGCCTCAGCGCAGGAATTCCTCGACCGCCAGCCAGCCGTTGTACCGAGCTGTCTGGTGCTCGACATCTCTCTTCCCGGTCTCAACGGCCTCGACCTCCAGAAGCGTATTGGGGTCGAACGTGCCGAAATGCCGATCATCTTCATTACGGGCCACCGAGACGTGCCGATGACGGTCCAGGCCATGAAAGCCGGAGCGATCGAATTTCTAACTAAGCCGTTCGGGGATGACGTGCTGTTGACCGCCATACGGGGAGCCCTGGAACGAAGCCGCACAGCCCTTCGTTTGGAGACAGAGATGAGAGCGCTGCGAGACTGCTACGCCTCACTTTCTCAACGCGAACGGCAAGTGATGACATTAGTAGTCTCCGGCCTTCTCAATAAACAGATCGGCGGCGAGCTCGGTATCAGCGAGATCACGGTGAAAGCACATCGAGGTAAGGTAATGCAAAAGATGAAGGCTAATTCTCTTGCGGAACTAGTGAGAATGGCTGCGAGGCTCCGCCCCGCTTCCTCAGTGACTACATCGGTCTAATGGGCCCTGTTCACCCTGGTCGATTCGTGAAGACTCTCTCTCGGAAGATGTGCCGCTGAGAAAGATTCGACCCACGTCTGCATTCCGCCCGCATCGCGGGTGATCCCTGGTGGAGGAGAACACCGTGAAGAAGGCCACACAACCGATTTCCCTTGCCGGCTCCCAACTCGACGAAGTGCGTCATGTCTGTGCATTTTTCAACAGTGAGGAAGAAGAATATCGCGTGTTGCTCCCATTTATTAAGGAGGGTTTCGAGCGAGGCGACAAGGCCGTCCACGTGGTTAATCCGGATCAACATCCCGACCATCTGCAACGGTTAGCTGCCGCGGGAATCGACACAGCCGCTGCCGAGCAGAACGGGCAATTCGAGCTTCGGACCAACACCGAAGCATACCTTCGGGATGGTCATTTCGATCAGGATCGGATGCTGCAAGCCTTCGAACAACTGGCCAGTGGTAACGCCCAGGGAGGCTTTCCGCTGAGTCGCATTTGTTGCCGGATGGACTGGGCAGTGGAAGATCGATCGCATATCGACGACCTCATCGAGTTCGAATCGCGTGTGAATGATGTATGGCGCCGGCATGATGACGCTGTTATCTGCACCTACCATCTCTCGAAATTTGGAGGAGACACGGTGATCGACATCATGCGAACGCATCCGCTGGTCATCATCGGAGGCATTCTTCAACAGAATCCGTTTTTTGTATCGCCGGAAGAGTTCCTGCCTGAAATTCGCGAACGTCGCGCCCGCCGGACTGCGTCATCCGCGACGGCAGCCTAGCATGCAAGAGGAATCACATCTGCAATCTCCCGCCGGGGAGATCAAGCACCTTCAGCGCTGTATTAACGATCTGGTCAGTGTTCTCGCGCTGCCTGCCATGTGGAGCGGCGGCCAGCCGGCCCAGATCGTTCAAACCCTACTGGATGCGCTGCTGACTATGCTCCGCCTGGATCTTGTGTATGGGCGATTGGAAGATCCGACAGGCGAAGTGCATGTCGAGATGGCTCGAACCGCTGAATCGGGACAACCTATCAAAGGGCCGCAAGAAATCGGCGAACTGCTCATACACTGCCTGGGAGAAGACCCGCGAAAATGGCCTGCGCAGACGCGTCACCGTCTTGGAGAAGAAGACATTTCACTCGTGCCCTTGCGACTCGGGCTACAAGGGGAAATCGGCATAATCGTGGCCGGATCTGGACGACCGGATTTCCCGTCGCAAACTGAAAAGCTTCTACTGAGTGTCGCCGCGAACCAGGCCACGATCGGACTACAGGAAGCGCGACTCCGCAGCCAACAGAAGCGGATCGCTGACGAACTCGACCGCCGGGTCGTTCAGCGAACTGGCGAGCTTGCCGCCGCCAGCCAGGAGCTCACAAAGGAACTTGCTGAACGCAGACAGATGGAGGAGAGGCTTCAGCTGGAAGAGAGAGAGCTGAAGCGCAGTGAGGTTCGCAAGGCTGCCATCCTGGACTCGGCCCTCGATTGCATCGTGATGATCGATCACGAGGGCCGCATCTCTGAGTTCAATCCGGCAGCCGAGCACAGCTTTGGGTACCGACGGGACGAAGTTTTAGGGAAGCATCTGGCCGACGTAGTCATTCCACCGGCTCTCCGGGAGCAGCACCGGCAGGGGTTTGCGCGCTATCTGGCGACCGGGGAGGCGCGCGTGCTTGGCAGGCGTATCGAGATGACCGCGATACGCGCCGATGGAAGCGAATTCCCGGTGGAACTCGCCATCATACGCACCCCGCTGGATGGGCCTCCCTCTTTCACCGGCTTCCTGCGCGACATAACCGAACACAAACAAAACGAAGCCGCTTTACGTGACGCTCACGCTCAGGTCGCGCGTAGCGAGGAGCGGTGGCGCTCCGTGTTCGAGAATTCAGCGATTGGCGTTGCGCTGGCCGATCTACACGGTCGCTTTCTCGCCACCAATCCCGTGTACCAGAGAATGTTGGGCTATACCGAACAGGAGTTGCAGAGACTCTCGTTTCTCGACGTCACCCATGATGAAGATCTCGAGTTGAGCCGCTCCCTGGTCAATGAACTGTTGGCGGGCAAGCGCCGGCAATTTCAGATGGAGAAGCAATACCGGCGCAAGAACGGCAGCCTGGTGTGGGCCCGCAACAATGTTTCAATCGTGCCGGGCACAGAGCGAGTGCCTGGATTTCTCATGGCGCTGTCTGAAGACATTACAGAACACAAAGAGGCGGAGGAGGCGCTCAGCAAAGCGCGATCGGAACTTGCACAGGTTGCCAGAGTCTCCAGCCTCGGGGTGTTGACGGCGTCGATTGCTCACGAAGTCAACCAGCCATTGTCAGGCATCGTCACCAATGCAAGTACTTGCCTGAGGATGCTGGGCGCGGACCCGCCGAACGTCGAGGGTGCACGCGAAACCGTGCGCCGCACGATTCGTGATGGCAACCGCGCCGCTGAGGTGATCAATCGATTGCGCGCGCTCTTCGGCAAGAAAGAGATCACGCCCGAACTCGTAGATCTGAATGAGGCCGCAGAAGAAGTAATCGCGTTGTCCCTGAGTGAACTTCAGAGAAATCGAGTGATACTGCGACCTGAACTGGCCAACGATCTTCCCTTGGTTAGTGGAGATCGGGTACAGCTTCAGCAGGTCATTCTGAACCTTGTGCGGAATGCTTCCGACGCCATGAGCAGCGTCGACGATCGCCCGCGACAGATGCTGATCAGAACCGAACGAGACCAAGACGAACGTGTGCGCCTGAGCGTGCAAGACGCGGGCAGTGGCTTTGACCCTCAATCTGCGGACAGACTGTTCGAAACGTTTTACACCACCAAGAATGACGGCATGGGAATTGGCCTCGCCCTCAGTCGTTCCATAATTGAGAGTCATCACGGCCGGCTGTGGGCACTCCTGAACGACGGTCCGGGAGCTACGTTTTCATTCTCCGTTCCTCATATAGCCGATGGGGCGACGGCGACCGATCGTAATCGCGACATTCCGACCGCGTGACGCGACGAACGCCACGCAAAGAATTTGGTTTCTTTGCACGAGTCGCTTCGGGACTCAAGGCGGGGTTGCGGTTTCGCAGTGACTTCCGACCTGTGACGATGGTTCATGCTCGACCGCAGCGAACCGATACCTAAGTACAATAGACGCCGCATCTGGCCGTAGCGCATCCTTGGGTGGTGGAGCGCCACCGAGAGAGAGTTCGCGTAAAACGAGTTCAGCCTAATGGTCAACACTCTGGCTGGATTGGCATTGGACAGCACTCCCAGACTGCCCCATCCCATTCCTCAACCAGGCTCAGTGCAATTTCTCCGCCGTCGGCGGTGCCGAAAGTTCCGGCTGTGGGCGCAGCGTGACAGCCGCACGTCAGCTGGTGGCAGTGGTCGATGACGACGAATCTGTGCGCGAATCATTACCCGACTTGCTGAAGGAGTTTGGTTTTGCGGTGCGGGCATTCTCCTCGCCGGAAGAGTTCCTCACCTCCGATTGCATCGCTCAAACCAGATGCCTGATACTCGACATTGCCATGCCGGGAATGAGCGGCCCCGATCTTCAGCAGGAATTGAAACGTCGCGGGCGCGACATTCCGATCATTTTCATCACGGCCAGTACCGACAAGAGCGTCCGTTCGCAACTACTCGAACAGGGGGCGGTGGAATGCCTGTTCAAGCCATTCAGCGACACCGCTCTGCTGGAGGCACTCAATGCCGCACTGCGGGTGAACTAACCGCCCGCCTCTGCACGCGATCGGTTTTCTGATTTGGACGATTATCCCCTTCTACCGGTTCGAGGGCGACAAGCATCGGTCACCATAGTGGCCAGTCCGCCATCGAATAACGGACATCAGATTCATAATCAAACCTGCTATTCCGCCCGAAGAGCATTTACCGGATTAATCGACGCAGCCTTCCGCGCAGGAATGATGCTGGCAATGAGCGCGCTTAGTCCAAGGGCTGCGATCGATCCGCCCAGCACCACCGGGTCCCATCCTTTAACCTGGTAAAGCTGAGCGGCAATCAGGCGCGAGCAGGCAATCGAAATCGGAATGCCGATTGCCAGTCCAATCAAAATCTGCAAGAAAGCTCCACGCAGGACAAGGCGAATCACGTTGCTGCGGTTTGCCCCTAGCGCCATGCGCACACCAATCTCGCTGGTGCGCCGTTCCACGGCGTAGGCCGTAACTCCGTATAGTCCGATCGCAGCCAGAATCAGCGCGAGTATGCCAAACAAACCGGTCATCTGCGCCACTGCTCGTTGCTGGTCGAAATTTGAATCGACCTGCTCCTGCAAGCTCTGCATGTTGAGCAGGGTAAGGTTGGGATCGACATCGCTGAGTACCTGGCGGACTTGCGGCTCAAGCCCATCCATGCTGCCGTGCAATTGCAAGACCGCTCCTTCGATGAAGTGGGTGCTGTCTTCAATCGACTGCATCAGGGGTTCGTCATAATGGACGCGCTGAGCAAGCGGCACGAAGAAGATGGGGCCAGGCGCTTCGGTGTTTGCCACGTCATTGTATTTTGCGTTGCGCACGATACCCACGATCTCGTATGTGCTGCTATATTTCGGCAAATCCAGCCCGAAATGTGAGCCTAAGGGTTCTTCTCCCGGCTTGAAAAATCTGCGCACAAAAGTTTCGTCCACCACGGCGACGGCTTGTGTCGAAGCCGTGTCCTGCTCGGTGATGCCCCGTCCCCGAAGAATCTGCTGACCCAAGGCTTCCAGATATCCAGGTGTCACATGGTCCCATGAGGAACCGATGTGCTCCTCATTTACATTCGGCATTCCGTGGCCCTGGCGAATTACGATTTCCCCCCAGTTATCTTGCAACGGCGTATAGAGAGCCAGCGCCGCCCGCTGGACACCCGGCAGATGCGACAGCCGGTCTTGCAGCTCGCGGTACATCGCGTCCAGTTTGGGGCGGGGATAGGAGGAATACGGTCCGGTCAAACTGATCGTGACCCGGTGATCCGTCTGGTAGCCGAAGTCCTGATGCTGCAATTTTTGCAGGCTCCGCGTTAGCAACCCGGCGCCAGCCAGCAAAACCACGGACAGCGTAGCCTGCACTACCACGAAAATTTTCTGGGATAACGAAGACCGGTCGCGAGTGCTGCGGTTCACTCCGCGCAAAGCCTCGGCGGGATCAGCATGAGAGGTCAGCCACGCCGGAGCTGTTCCGAAAATCACTCCTGTCACCAGTGAAAGTCCGAAAGCAAATGCCAGCACCGGCAGTGAAGGCGTTGCGTCAATAGGAGTAAAGTGCGCCCCATGAAACGCCAGAAACACAATGGCTTTGACTCCCATGTACGCTACCGCCAGCCCCGCTATTCCGCCAAGGACGGAAAGCACCAGGCTTTCGGTGAGCGATTGCCGGATAAGCCGCGCGCGGGAAGCACCTAGCGCAAGCCGAACCGAAGTTTGTGCGCGGCGAGCGGTGCCGCGGGCCAGCAGCAGGTTCGCAATATTGGCGCAGGCAATCAGCAGCACCAGGCAGCACACCGCCAACAGAATATGCAGGCTGTCGGCGTAATCGGCCTTCATTGCGCCCACGCCGGTTCCGGCCGGAACAACATGGATGACCTGCTTGGGCAGCGCCTGTTTAAGCCCTGCCATCCACTCAGGAGGCATGCCGCTGTCATTGATCAGCCAGAGCCGAAGAATTTCCGTCAGGCGTGCCGGCATAGCGTTCGGTGAAGCGCCAGGCCGCAGCCGTCCGATCACTCGCACCCAGGCTGGAAATGTGTGCAGCAGAGAGTTTGCCCCGCGAAACATCTGCTCCTGCTGGATGGGAACCCAAATTTCAGGAGGATCGCTACGCAGAGTTTCGCCAAAAAAACCCGAAGGCGTGATCCCAATCAGCGTTACAACGTGACCATCAAGAATGAAAGAAGAT
This sequence comes from uncultured Acidobacteriaceae bacterium, assembly GCA_963769235.1. Lineage (GTDB taxonomy): Bacteria > Acidobacteriota > Terriglobia > Terriglobales > Acidobacteriaceae > Bog-257. The sequence continues at coordinate 28,749 of CAVYKW010000008.1, forward strand.
CCCACAATGCTAGGGTCGGAACCGTACTGCTGCTGCCAGGTGCGATAGCTCATCATGGCGACCGGAGGCGCCGATACCTGGTCGTCGGCGGGAAGGATGGTTCGTCCTTCGAAGGCGCCTAAGCCGAAAGTTTGAAAATAATTGCCGCTAACAAATTCGCCGCGCAGCGGTTTGGCTATGCGGTCGCTTTCTCCCCGGCGTGCGCTGAACTGCCATCCTCCCGCCTGAAATGCTGCCACTTCGGCGAACTCGGGCGTCGAATCTTTAATGCGCAGGTAGAGAGGATAGGAGAACATTCCCCAGTTCCCTTGCGGGCTGCCTTCAATACAGCAATCGCCGCCGTCGCCAATGCGGTACAGGCTGGCGGGATCCACCACCGGCAGAGATTTCAGCATTACGGTATGAATGAGCGAGAAAATGGCGGTGGTCGCGCCGATGCCCAACGCCAAGGTCAGCATCGCGGTCATGGTGAAGATAGGTGACTGACGCATCTGCCGGAATGCGTAGGCTATGTCTTGCCGCACAGTTTGCATGGCGAACCCCTCTCGCCACATACGAACAATACGTGCGGGATGTTCCCGAAAGCTGCCGTGCTGGGTCGGCGAACGTCAGAATTTGGGGATCGGTACCCGAAGTTGTTTTGGCGGAAAATCCTTTTAGCAGGCTGGGGCAGGTTCGTCCAGTATTTCGACGATCAGTCGCTCACCACGCAGTTAGCTGGGTTTGAGGAATCGCCTGAACTGCTTTCGGCCGTGAAAGTCATAGTGCGGAAGTCCAGGGTGTAGCTGGGAAAATGGCGGATCGTTCCCTGGCCTACGTTCCCTGAGAGTTCGTCGTCCAGTCCGATCGACTCGGTAAACATTGGCAGGCTTGGGAAACTGGCACACGTGCCGCCCAAGTTCATCGTAACCTCGCTCAGCATGATTGCTGGAATCCCGAGCGACCCGCCGGCGCCGGCAACTTCCACATCCGTTTGTTCAGCCGTTGCGAACTCCGAAAGATGATGCTGGTAATAGCGCGCCGAAAGGAACGTGCCGCTAGCGCCCGTGTCCAGAGTCAGAAGCTCCGGCTGGCCGGCGATCGACACTTGCAGCAAGAGGGTCAGGCGCTCCATGTAGAGATTAGACGCAACGGCGGGCGCGGAACTTGGCGGTTCCTGCACTCCGATCATGCCATTCGAGCGAATAGTGATTGCGCCGAGTGCTTGAAGAACGGGCAATCCAATACTACCGCGAACCTGATAGGACACCTGCGGAAAATTCAAGTCCTTATCTTCGAAAACCAGCACCGCAACATTGCGTAAGGTAGCCAGTCCCAAATGAAGCTCAGGTATCACTGCTGTGTGGATCGGGACGCTCAGACCGGAACTGCCCTGTGCCGTCGAAACCGCGGTCGACAACTCCAGCCCCAGTTGCTGGGCCACGCTGCGGGTGACCGCTGAAATGTTGGCTCCGGTGTCAATCAGCCACTGATCGGAAACATTTGATGCCGACACAGGAACTTCCAGCCCGAGCGCAGTCTGCATCGCTGGGAGATTGAAGGGTGCGGAAACCGAACTGGTCTGCGGCGGTCCGTTTCGCAGCAACTCCCAGCGCGAGGCTTCCAATTCCGCGCGACAACCGCTGGTGTCCGGCTGATAACCCGGCAAGCGGCTCAATAAGCGATAGGTGTCAGCTGCATTCGCGTAGCGGAAACTGCGAGCATAGTCGTCTGCGAGGGTGCACAACGCGATCGCGGACCGTTGGTTGTACTCGCCGGCGACGGTCGTTACCAGTGGTTCGATGAGCTGAACGGAATCGGCGATCCGATTCCTGCGATTGGCCAAGACCGCTTTGAGGACCGCACTGTCGACGGAGGTGAGAGTGGGATTGCCGGCGAGTGCCCGTTGTAACGCGATGTAATCCTTCTGCTGCACAAGCCGATAAAGTGCCTGCGGCGTCTCGACCACACTCTGAGCATTGGCGCAGACAGCGAACAGTGTTCCGGCAATCGATAAACTGATGAGCTTGCGTACCAAGGGCAAGACCCGCCAACGTGCTTCGCATCCGAAACGTCTGTCGATCAGCGCCACAGCCTTATTGCTCCTCGATTCGATGATCCAGGCTCAGTCGTCCCGGCCCGCAGGTCAATATCGCCAAGTATCCCACGATATAAAGAATCACAGCCTCCACGTGGCCATCTCTGAAATTCATTTGATGCACAAACGCAAATACAACCAGCAGGTTAAATATGATTACGGCGGCAGCCCACCGGGTTCCGAGTCCCAGGATGACTAGCAGGGAGCACACTCCATCCGAGAAGAGCGCATAGGCGAGGCCAAGGTGAGGACCAACTCCGATGGGATCAGGGAAATGGGTAACCATATGCGAATAGCCTGTCAGTTTTTCCAAACCGTGCCTTAGAAACAGGCTCAAACCCAGTCCCAGCCGCAGTACAAGCAGGCCTGCATCCGTGCTCTCGGGAATTAGGCGCAGCGTCAGTATTCGTTTCCAACTCATGATTGAGTTCCTTTGCGACGCTGATTTTCGAGGTAACAGATGAGAATCGTGTCGAGGCTATATAACGACTTCCCAACCTGACACACGCCAGTTCCACAAACTTGTGGAGAAAGCAAAGCTACTCTCACCTTGTTGATTGGATGCACACCGCTGCCAGATAACTCGTCGCCAGGAACAAATCGGAGCAGTTTTGAACACGATCACGAATTTTATTGATAGTCCTGACATCGCCGTTATCATCGATGCTTAGCTTTTCGCCGCGAGTTCTAAGCTTTGGTGTTGGCCAGAATCGCGCGATTGAGATGTGAAACCAAGATGCGCGAATAACCGTCGGGAGTGAGGGAGACAAGAACCATGGACGCGTCAGCAGGCACCGGACACAGAGCTTCGCTTAGCGACTATCTGGCGGCTGAGCGAACTCTTCTGGCTTGGATTCGCACCGGACTGGCCCTGATGGGATTCGGGTTCGTAGTGGCACGGTTTGGGTTGTTCCTGCAGGAGTTTCAAGCCATCCAACACACCCGACCGTTACAGCCCTATGGGCCGTCGCTGTGGTTCGGTACCGCATTGATTTCGGTTGGAGTAATCGTAAATATTCTTGCCGGGTGGCACCACGTCCGGCTGGTCCGGGAACTGGATCATGGCGAAACGGAGCACTCGCATCATTCCATTCAGCCGGTCGCGATCGCCTTCTTTCTCGCCTTGGTAGGGTTGGCCATGGCGATCTATCTGGTCTGGTTCCGAAATTCCACCGACCCGCAGCCTGTGAATCATCAACAGATATCGATGACGTCAAATCAGGGCATATCGTCGATTGACTAACGAAATTGCATACTGAAATTTAGCGCACTAATCGCCGTAACTGAGTGACGTCTCGCCAAGGGACGCCTTGGTCGCTTAACCACCAAACTGAGATAGCTAATCAACTTTCTGAAAAATGCCGCTGTTCACGATGGCTAAATTCTCCACCAGAACCTGCTTCCCGCCATCCAGAAACTTCACCGCGCGCCGTCCGATGCCGGTATTTTCGCTGGCAAAATAATAGGTGAAGGTATCGCCGTCCCAATGCTTCAGTTCGTAGTAGGCAGCGCGCGGCGGCAGACGAAGGATCAGGCGCTCCCCTTCCACCTCGATCTTGAGCTCACCATAATAAGGATTGGAATAAGTTCCTTGATACGACGCCAGCGGAGCCGCAGCCTTCGGACTCGCCGGCGGTTGGAGCTTGGAGTAGTCCTGGCAAAAATCGTCTGACTCGTGCATCATGCGATCAAAGATCGGCCGGAAGATTGCCTGGTAGTCATTCTTGGCAGCGCCGTAATGGAAGTAATCCAGAAAGACGTGGCCCACCGATTCCGCCACGCCGGTCGGAGTACCATTCACCAGAACCACGATGCCGATCTGTTCGTCCGACACCAGAAAAACGGCAGTGCTGATGCCCAGCAGGAAGGCTCCACTGTGACTGAGAGTGAGCCGCTTTTCAGCATCTCGGCGCACGTTCCAACCGAGGCCGTAGACATTCCCGGGACACTGATCGACTGGGGTGAATTTGTCGGCGGTGCACATTTGAGGCTTGTGGGTCTCGTCAAGCGCTGCGCGATCCACAATCTGCTTGCCGTCGAACATGCCGTCATTCAGCTGCAACTCCATCCACTTTGCAAGGTCGTTCACACTCGAACTGACTCCGCCCGCCGGCGCCTCCGAATCGGCTTCGCGAACAAACCAGTTCCTGTAGGAGCCGTCCAGCAGAACATGCAACGCTGCTTTGTTCGACCTGTTTTCGTAGTCGGAATAACGGGAACTTGTCGAACTCATTCCTATCTTCGAGTAGAGCCGTTCTTGGGATAGCTCCTCCCAAGTCTTGCCGGTCTTGAGCGTGGCAGCAATCGCGGCTTCGGTCAGTCCAAAGTTGCTGTAGTGGTAGCTTTCGCGAAACGGCCCGGCCAGCGGCACATAACGGATTCGACTAAGAATCTCTGGGCGGCTATAGCCCAGGTCTTCGAGGACATCGCCGGCACCGGTCGGCAGTCCGCTGCGGTGTGAGAACAGGTCGCGCAGCGTCAGCATCTCGGTAGCCGCCGCATCGGCAAGCGCGAAGCCGGGATCCAGATTTTTAATCCGGGAATCCCAACTCAAGCCTTTCTCCGTTTCCATCAGAGAAGCCATCACGGTGGAAGCGAGCGGCTTCGACACCGAGGCAATTTCAAACACCGTATCGGGGTCGACTTTCGCGGGTTCACCAAGTTTGCGAACCCCGTATCCTTTGGCAAAAACAACTTGCCCCTTGTAAACAACGGCTACCGCCAGACCCGGGACTCTGGTCTGCGTCATGGTGTCGCTGATGTAAGCATCCAGTTTCTCCAGCGCCGGAGTAATGTTGCCTGACGTGGGCGCTACGGTTTGGGCCTGCGCAGTCACAAGGGTTGAAAGTACAGCAACCAGCAATAGCTTATTCCCCATCAGCTTCCTCAATTCCTTCGTACTTTTTTCGTTGGAGGATCTCGCGCGAGACCTGTGTGCAAGTTCGGAGCAGCCCAGCATGGTTCGTCGGCGGCGGCGATTAGATTATCAACCGGCATAGCCAGCGACAAGCACTTTACCGGCGTTCACCTTGGAAACTTCATCAATGGCGAAAATGCAAGCAGTAGATGGAACGCGCACGACTTCGTCGCCACGCACTTTGAGCGCGACGCTCGTATGTAAGCAGGCAATGGTGCTATCGAATCAGACGCCGGAATAGATTAGCCCGCAGCATCCCGACCTTCGGCAAAGCTGGCGTCCTCCCTACTTTGTTCCCGGCCAAGTCCAGCTTCTAATCTCGGGCTTGTCGATTCCTTCCGCGTAGGCGTAATTGATGCTCTCAATAATCTGGTCCTTCAGCCACTCTTTCAGATGAGCTGCGGCAGCCTGCATTCGCGGTACCCGATCGATCACGTCAATCGCCAGGTGGAAGCGGTCCACCTCATTGCGGATCGCCAGTTCCAGCGGGGTATTGATGTTGCCCCGCTCCATGTAGCCGCGCACGTGAATGTTGGAATGGTTCGTCCGGCGATAGGTGAACTTGTGAATCAGCCAGGGATATCCGTGGAAGTTGAAGATGACGGGCTTGTCCTTGGTGAACAGCGAGTCGAAATCGCGGTCCGATAAACCATGCGGATGTTCCGAGGACGGCTGAAGACGATACAAGTCCACCACGTTCACGAAACGAACTTTCAGGTCAGGGAGATTTTCGCGCAGAATGGCAACCGCTGCTAACGCTTCTTCCGTCAGCACATCGCCTGCGCTCGCAACCACCGCGTCCGGATCGGCACCGGCGTCGTTGCTGGCCCAATCCCAGATGCCGATGCCCTTCGTGCAATGTTTAATCGCCTCGTCCATGTCGAGATAGACCAAGTGATTCTGCTTGTCGGCGACGATTACGTTCACATAATCTTCGCTGCGCAGGCAATGGTCGGCGACACTCAGCAGGCAATTCGCGTCGGGAGGAAGATAAATACGGGTTAAGGTCGCACTCTTGTTACTGACCACGTCGAGGAAGCCGGGGTCTTCATGCGTGAAGCCATTATGATCCTGACGCCACACTAGCGACGAAATCAACAGGTTCAACGACGCGATCGGCGCTCGCCAGCTTAACTCCTGTTTCGATTTCTCCAGCCACTTCGCGTACTGGTTGTACATGGAATCGATGATGTGCGCGAATGCTTCATACGTATTCAACAAACCGTGGCGGCCAGTCAGCAGGTAACCTTCCAGCCAGCCTTCCAGCGTGTGTTCGCTCAACATCTCCATCACGCGGCCATCCGGCGCGATGTCGGTTCCATCGGCGTCTTCCGGTTTGATCTCCGCCATCCATGTCTTAAGAGACGCCTCGTAGACATCTTGCAGTTTGTTCGACGCATTCTCGTCCGGACTGAACATGCGAAAGCTGTGCATGTTCTGGCGCATTACGTCGCGCAGAAACTTGCCCAGATTTTCCGTGGGCGACATGGACTTGGTACCAGGCTTATCGATCTGGACCGCGTAGTCACGGAAGTCGGGCATGTCGAGAGCCTTGCGCAGCTTGCCGCCGTTGGCATGAGGATTAGCGCTCATGCGGCGATCGCCGGTCGGCGGCAACTGGCATAGTTCCTCGCGAAGGGCACCGCGCTCGTCGAAGAGTTCTTCCGGCCGATAGCTTCGCATCCACTGCTCCACAATGCGCAAATGCTCGGGATTAGTTTGCACCTCCGGCACCGGCACCTGATGTGCGCGCCAGAATCCTTCGACCCTGTGGCCATCCACTTCTTTCGGTCCCGTCCATCCTTTGGGCGAACGCAGCACGATCATCGGCCAACGCGGACGAGCCGTATTCCCTGAGCTTCGCGCCTCCTGCTGAATGGAGCGGATCTGCTGAACGCAATCTTCCACCGTTTGCGCCATCTTCTGATGCATCGCTTCCGGTTCATCGCCCTCAACAAAGTGCGGAGTCCATCCGTAACCTTTGAGCAGCGCTTCCAACTCCTCATGCGTAATGCGCGCCAGCAAGGTTGGGTTGGCGATCTTGTAGCCGTTGAGATGAAGGATGGGCAGCACTGCGCCATCGCGAATCGGATTGAGAAACTTGTTGGAGTGCCACGAGGTCGCCAGCGGCCCCGTCTCCGCTTCGCCGTCGCCCACTACCACGCTCACGATCAGGTCGGGATTGTCGAACGCCGCTCCAAACGCGTGCGAAATGCTGTACCCAAGCTCTCCGCCTTCGTGAATTGATCCCGGCACCTCCGGCGTGCAATGGCTGCCCAGTTGGCCGGGGAACGAGAAGGCGCGAAAAAGTTTCAGCATCCCCGTCTCATCCTGGCTCTTCTCGGGATAGACCTCCGAATACGTTCCCTCGAGATAACAGTTGGAAAGCACCGCGGGCGCGCCATGTCCGGGGCCAGAGATATAAATCATGTTGAGGTCGTACTTGCGGATAACGCGATTGAGATGTACCCAGGTGAATGTCTGTCCGGGATCTGAACCCCAATGGCCGAGCAGCCGATTCTTGAAGTGCACCGGCAGCAGCGGCTCTCGCAGCAAAGCATTATCGCGAAGGTAAATCATGCCCGCGCAAAGGTAGTTGCAGGCACGCCAGTACGCATCCATATTGCGCAGCTCATCGGAAGTGAGCGCCTGCTCGGTCGAAGACTCTATCGGTTCAGTTTGTGTTCTGGAAGTCACAAGCAACTCCTGCGCTGGTCAGCGGTGATTGTAGTTAGGATTCGCCCCGACACTGCTTGGTTTCGAAACAGTGTTTGACGCCGACGTCAGCCTTCAAGATTAACAGCGCTTTGATTCACGATTGTTACAAACAGGTTGCGAGTTGCGGCTTTCGGCGACAACCTTGCGATGCGGTAGAGTGGAGACCATCAGGATTTCATACCGTCGAAAGCAGGTCTGCTTGATGTCCGACGCACGAATACTCGTAATCAATACCGGATCTTCCTCTCTCAAGTTCGGCTTGTATGCGGAGAAAGACGGCGACGAACAAGTGCTGCTGGATGGACTGGCTGACGGCATTGGCCAGAGCAGCGGGACGCTGGAAATTAAGGATGGCACCGGCACGAGTCTACGCTCCGAGAAGATCGGCTTCGCCTCACGGCACGATGCGCTGACCCATGCGTCACGGTGGCTGAATGAGCTGTCGCCGGGCAAGCCGTACGCCATTGGGCATCGCGTTGTGCATGGCGGCCCTCGGCTGGTCGAGCATCAACGAATCACACCGGCATTAGTCGCAGAGTTGAAGGCTTGCGTTCACTTCGCTCCGTTGCATATTCCCATGGCCCTGCAACTCATCGCCGAGGCCCAGCAGGCTTATCCCGACATTCCGCAGTTCGCCTGCTTCGATACCGCCTTTCACCGCACCCTGCCGGAGACATCGGCGCGGTTCCCGCTCTCGCGCAGCTTATTCGACGAAGGCATTCGGCGCTATGGATTTCACGGCCTGTCCTATGAATCCATTGTTTATCAGCTGGGAAAGAAACTGCCGAGCCGCACGGTGATGGCTCACCTCGGCAGCGGTGCCAGCCTGGCTGCGGTGAAGGATGGGCGGTCGGTTGATACAAGCATGGGTCTGACGCCGACGGGAGGTATTCCGATGGCTACTCGGACCGGCGACCTCGATCCCGGAGTGCTGTTGTATCTGCAACGCGCTAAGAAGATGGACGCCGACGCGCTGGAAAAACTCTTAAATCATGACGCCGGTCTTGCCGCACTCTCAGGCGGAACTTCCGACATGCGCAAGCTGCAAACCGCCGCTGAAAAAGGCGACCACGATGCTGCGCTCGCGATCGAAGTGTTTTGTCTGTCGATCCGGAAAGTGATTGCCGGATATGCTGCCGTGCTGGGCGGACTCGATATGTTGATTTTCGCCGGCGGCATTGGCGAGCACAGTGTCCAAGTGCGTAGCGGAGTGTGCGAGGGGCTTGGCTTTCTCGGGTTGGCGATCGATAAGGACGCCAACCAGGCGAGCAAGGGAACAATCTCGGCTGCTGAGAGCACCATACAAGTCTGCATTGTTGCCAGCCAGGAGGATCGTCAGATCGCGCGCCACTGTCGCGACCTGACGCGACAAACGGCTTGACGCGAACCGGCTAAGGCAAGCTGGTTGGCCATCGCTTTCCGGCAGCGGAGTACCTATAACAGACACCGTGCGCTGCGAATGGCGCTATCAAAAAACGAGCTCTGCAGTTTTGCAAATCCAGTTTTCCGATCGTCACAAAAATATTTCACTCTCTCCTTGACAGCTTAGGGGAACCGCGTTACTCTCCTAACCACATTAGGAGGGATGGTGACCGACCAGGCTCAACTTCTTCCCGGAACTCTCGACCTGCTCATCCTCAGGGCGGTCTCGCTCGGCCCACTTCACGGATATGGCATCCTGCTTCGCATCGGACAAATCTCCGGCAACGCTCTGCTGGTCGAGCAGGGCGCGCTCTATCCCGGGCTATTTCGTCTGGTCCGGCAAGGGCTGCTGAAGGCAAGCTGGGGAACATCGGATAACAATCGCCGCGCCAAGTTCTACGAACTCACGGCTGCGGGCCGCAAGCGTCTGCGGGAAGAAACTGCCAACTGGAACCGGCTGGTGACCGCCATCGGCTCCGCGCTCTCGGCGCAACCGGAGGAAGTATGAGATTCCTCGATTCAGTTCGCGTCCGCCTCGCCGCTCTTTTTCGCCGCTCGCGAATCAGCGCCGACATGGAAGAGGAACTTCGCTCACACATTCAACTGCGCGCAGATGACTTGGAACGCTCCGGACTTCCCCGCACCGAAGCCGAGCGCCGCGCCCGCATCGAGTTCGGCGGCAAGGAAAAGTTCAAAGAAGAATGTCACGAAGAGCTGGGCGGAAATTTTATCGAATCGGTTTTTCAGGATTTGCGCTATGCCGTCCGCATGTTGCGCAAGTCTCCCGGCTTCACCACGGTAGCTGTACTAACGTTAGCGTTGGCCATAGGCGCAAATGCCGTAGTTTTCGCGGTGCTGAATGCGCTTCTGCTGCGCCCGCTCAACGTTCCTCAGGCCCAGAGCCTTTGGGCCATCGAGCGTAACGCCAGCTTTCTCGATCCCAGCCAATCGTATCCGGACTATCTCGATTTGCGTGACCGCAACCGCAGCTTCGATGGCCTGGCGGGTTTCACCGTCACGGAGGCAGGGCTCGACACTGGGGCAAATCCTTCCTCCGTCTGGGGGATAGAGGCAACCGGTAACTACTTCGATGTTCTGGGCCTGCATCCGTATCTCGGCCGTTTTTTCCATGGCTCCGATGAACACGGACCTAACAGCGCGCCCTATATCGTGCTGGGATACGCGTACTGGCACAGCCATTTTCAGGATGATCCGCGGGTGGCCGGGCGCGTGGTTCAGCTGAACAAACATCCCTACACCATTCTGGGTGTAGCGCCGCCTGACTTTCATGGGACGTTACTGTTTTTCAATCCCGACCTATACCTGCCCATGGTCAACGAGGAGCAGATCGAAGGCGCCAATGTACTCAATCAGCGCGCCAGCCGTTGGGTCTTCATGGTTATGGGACATCTGAAACCAGGAGTAACTCCGGCACAAGCGGTTTCCGATTTGAACGGGATCGGCTCCGCTTTGGAAAAAGCGTATCCCAAGGAAGACGGCCGGCTGGACTTTTTGCTGGCTCGCCCCAGTCTGTACGGCGATTATCTTGGCCGCCCCATGCGCGGCGCCCTTACCGGCCTGATGCTGCTGGCGGGATTGATTCTGCTGGCTGCCTGCGCCAACCTGGGCAGCCTGTTTGCCGCGCGTGCCGCCGACCGCTCTCGCGAAGTTGCTTTGCGGCTCGCACTGGGATCGACTCGCACGCGAATTTTGCGCCAACTCTTTACCGAAGCGCTGCTGGTTTCGTTCATCGGAGGCGCCCTCGGAATTCTGGGAAGCGTCTTGCTGTTGCATGGCTTAAGCGCGTGGCAACCGCTTCCCCGCTATCCCATTCAAGTGCCGTTGAATCCCGACGCCAATGTTTACTTAGTGGCTTTGCTGTTAACCATAGCCAGCGGATTTCTCTTTGGCGCCGTGCCCGTGAAGCAGGTACTGCGCACCAATCCCTATGAAGTCGTCAAGGCGGGAGCGACCGGCGTAGTCGGGCGGCGGCTAAACGTTCGCGATCTGCTGCTGGTGGTACAGGTTGCCCTCTGTGCCGTACTGGTCACCGCTTCCATGGTTGCCGTGCGTGGACTGATACGCACACTGCATAGCACCTTCGGCTTTGAACCGCGCAACGTGATGCTGCTGGATACGACTCTGACTATGGCAGGCTACCGCGGCGACAAAGTGCCTATCATGCAAAAGCGCATGATCGAAGCTATGGAGACGATTCCCGGTGTTGAATCCGTAGGATTGGTTGAGCAGCCTCCGCTGCATGAGAGTTGGAGCCCGTCGAATGTGTTTAACGACAGCACCACAGATCTCAGGCCATCGAACGCCGCCGCCGAAGCTATTCAGTACAAAATCTCCCCGGGATACTTTCGCGCGGCAGGCACCAGCTTACTGGCAGGAAGAGCGTTTACCTGGCATGACAGCCAAAATGCTCCGCTGGTAGCGGTGGTCAACCCGGAGTTTGCGCGCAAACTTTTCGGCTCGGCATCGAACGCGACGGGCAGATACTACAAGATGCCGGATGGACGACGCATACAGGTAGTAGGAATCGCGGAAGAAGGAAAATATACCAGCTTCTTCGAAGATCCCAAGCCGGCGATGTTTCTCCCCATCCTGCAATCGCCGTCGAGCCAGGTCTTTCTGCTGGTACGCTCGAACCGCGATCCACAACAATTGACGGCAGCCATGACCAGTAAAGTACGCGAACTCGATCCCGGGCTGCCGGTGTACATCCAAACCTGGAACAAAAAGCTCGACGGCGCTTTGTTTGGGCCGCGCATCATCACTCTCTCGCTGGGCGTAATGGGAGTGATGGGCGTGATGCTGGCTCTTACCGGCATTTTCGGATTGGCCGCGTACTCGGTGAGTAAGCGGCTGAAAGAGCTGGGCATCCGCATCGCTCTGGGCGCGCAACGCAACGAAGTGTTACAAGCGGCGCTGGGCCGCGCATTCAAGCTGCTGGCCTTCGGTTCGCTAGCAGGTGTGGTGTTAGGCCTGCTGGCGAGCCGGGTGCTGGCGGGCATCGTCTATCAGGCCACTCCCCGCGACCCTCTGGTAATGGCCGGCACCGTGTTGACGATGTTGTTGCTGGGAGTGGTAGCCACCTGGATTCCGGCACAGCGAGCGCTGTCGGTCGACCCGTTGCGATTGCTGCGCGAGGAGTGAGTCGGTAGAGCTGGCCTTAAAAGGCCATAGGCTTTTACAGTACGCGGCGCTGAAAGCGCCGCTCTACCGGCCACGCACTGGTTCAGGTTTTTGCTAAATGCTAAGCGCCAATTGCTAAATGCCGATTGAAGCGCTGCTTTATCGGTGATACATTCGTGCAGACCTTAGCTCTGCACCTTCGACAATTTCCTCTTCGTCTTATGCCGGAAGCTGCTGCGATGGCCCCGGCGGTCTTCCTTTTGGAAACGTTTCTTCTTCGCCTTTGAACCCCACTCCGCTCTTTCCTTTCCCTGGCTCCAGTAGCTTTGGTAGCCGCCTTGATGCAAGGTGAAAGGCCGCTTCAAGGTTCCCATCTGGTCGAAGCGAGTCGAGCCTTCCTTGTGAAAAGCTTCGAAGTAGGTTGGATAAACAAAGTTGCTCATCGGGATTCCATCCACATCGAAGAACAACTCTTCCACCGGGTCAGCGACTTCATAGTCATAGAAGCGATTTTTCTTGGGACCGGTAGAGTAAAGGTTAGCGCCAGGATCGACCAGCATCTCCGCCAGCTCGTGCGACGCGGCCACGCTCACCTTGTCCTTCTGCTTCAGAACATTTTTTACGTAGACCTTGGCCATCGGTAGTCCCTCGGGTGTCAGGTCGTGGTAGCCCTCCATCGACGCGTCCTTGGTGCGGTCGAGAAAGACCATGGCCCAGGCGCCTTTGACGAAGCCATCGGACTTCACTAGTTTGACTGGCGTGCCCCAGATCGGCGCCAGATAATCATCGACGAATTTCTGCATGGCGGCGACGAGGTGGTCGAAGTCCACCCCCATTTTCTTTTTTGCTTTGTTGAAGCATGCGATGGTCGGTACGCGATCGTGATATGCAGGTGAAGGTGTGGATGTCTTCCTGGACACGAAATCCCTCGCAAGGTACAAGGAATGGTTTGCCGGTGCGTGGCAGTATACCCGGAATTTCCGCTACTCGTGCCAAAAACATCCGCGACGTCCTCATCGCACCCGGGCCCGACGCAGCTTCACATCGATGCCGTAAGCTACGAATCCGGCGACCACCAGCAGCCCGGCGAACACCAGGCCACTCATTCCGAAGATCCGCTCGTGATCCCCATACACGACGGAGAAGATCGTCAGCAGCAGAGGAAACACACCCAGGCAGATTGCTCCGAACAAACCGCCAGGCACTTTGAACGGCCGCGCCAGTTCAGGTTCGGTGATCCGCAACACGACCAGAGCTACGAATTCAAGAAGCAGGCTCGCACCGTAGATGAGCACATCGATGGTGACCAGCCGCTCAAATCCCAGGCCGAGACATAAGGCCCATCCACTTGCCAGAACAACGATCGACACCCACGGAGCCTGCGTGCGCTGATTTACCCGGCAGAAAATTCGGGGCAACATTCCATCCTGCGCCAAGGCGTAGGGCAATCGCGAGTAGCTCAATACCAGGGCGTTAAACATGCCGAACGCGCTCATCATGCCGCCCAGCACCAACCCGATCCGCAGCAGCGGCCCGCCGACCATGCCCGCAATATCCGCCCATGATCCCGTGTCCCATGCGGCGGGACTGAGACGCGTCATCGCCATCGCGGCCACCGGAAGAATGTAGCTGACAGCCACCAAGGCGACTGCCGCAAACATGGCACGCGGATAGGTTCGTTGCGGCTCGCTCACCTCGCCGGCGATGGTCGAGGCGTTGTCCCATCCCATGTAATTCCACATCGCGACCAGCAGGCCCCCGACCAAGTCGACGTGCGAGGTAGTGGGCGTAGTCACCGCCTGTGCCAGCGCTCCATATTTGAGCGGAGCCAGGATCACGATGATCGCAAACGGAGCGGCCAGAAGAAAGAACAACCAGAGCGATGTGGTGGCGACCACCTTGATGCCGGCGATGTTCAGTCCCGCGGACACAACCACCACCGCCAACCCAACCCACATGCCGCGATGACCGACGGCGAACCACGGGAACAATCGCGCAAGATACAAAACAAACAACGTGGGATAGATTGCCATATCGAAGACGCTGGCCACCAGCGACAGCCAGGCCTCCTGAAATCCCCAGCAATCGCCCATGGCGCGCCGCACCCACACATAAAATCCGCCTTCTTCCGGCAGAGCGCTGGCGAGTTCGCCGATCATGAAAGCCGTGGGCAAGCTCCACAGAAGCGGGGTCAGCAGCAGGATGAGAATTGCTCCGCCATAGCCCGCGCCGTGCACGATATCTTCTGTGCCGTAGGTGCCGCCCGACACCATAAAGAAGGTGGCGACCACTAGCGGCCAAAGCGTAAGCTTGCTGGATTTTTTTGCGATTGTCGGCGGCAATATGTTAGCTCTGCAAAAACAAAATGATCTTACCAGTAAGATCGCTGATGAATCTTACCAGTAAGATCATTCTTTGGATTTTCAGGTTTTGCCGGAGGCCCGGCGCGTTCGCCTAAGCTCTCCTCGGGCAGGCCTCTACTCTGCCGCCCCCGCACTCGGGCTGGGCAGATTCTCGGCCTTTCAGTTGTCTGCCGGCAGTGAGATGAGAGCGGCCGCGGCGCCTCTCCACATCGGTTGTCAGGGTAAAGAAGTCATAGCGATCGTCGTCGGCGAGATCGCACTCGTCGTTGAAGAAAAACATCCTTGTGTCTCTGTTTCTCTAGCCGTGTCTTGCTCCCTTGTTGCCATTTCTGGGTTGCCAATTCAAAGATGACGGGCCGCTACTCCAGGCCGGCTGGGGGACGAAAAAACCTGTGGATCAGCTCATTCGCCACCAGTTTGGCTCCGAGAGTAGCCCGAAACGCATCGCTCCACTTAAGAATAGGAGCTAATATCTCCCTTATTTTCTTACTTTTCGATCAAACAAAACTCGCCAACCTTCTGGCTGGTCGCCGGGTCTGCCGCACCTGGATACAGGTCCACGTTAGCACAATCGTACATACCCCAGTTTTTGGGGAGGCGCACCATGACATAGGTCCCCGGCTCAAGCGCCTTACACGATCCGGCGCCCTTGTTGCAATGTAACGTAAACGATCCCTTGGCCTGGTCGTTGGTCGCGGCCTGCACAACTGACACAATCACCACGCCGTTGTTCAATTCGCTGCTTTTGACGGTCACCGTTGACTGTTCCTGCGCCACCAGTTGCGCTGCCACCATCAGCACGAGGAGAATCAATGCCTTCTTCATCTGAGTCGCTCCTCAATAGAAGTCCATATAGGCAGTCCAATCCAGGGGCCCAAGCAGCCCGGAAAGCCCGTTCGCTTATCCCGGCAACTCAGTGAATGGGGCTGCCCACATCTCATCGTCCCTCGCGCGGCGGCGGCTTGTCTGTGACGCATGACGCATAGTCGCGCCAGAACATTGAAGACAATACGGTTTCGAAATGGGAATCCCAGTCGCGGAAGTAACCGGAAGCTTGTTGAAAATCCGGCGCCAACCCCGAACGCCGGGAACGCTAACCAGGACCTGTAGGCGCCGTCTTATCCACGGCGGAACGTAGTAAGATATTGAGAAAACAGCTCAATCGGGTTGCTCTGGAACGTGAAAGCCTCTCGCCTTGGGTCTGGAGACCGCCCTGTGGTGGCGATTAGGATGACCAACGTGCAACGGCTTTCGTGGTTCGGCAAAATCGGAGCAGGCATTCTGGGCGCTGTGTCACTCTGTAGTTGTGGCGGATTTTTTCCTTCTGCCGACACAGTTGTGTCGATTCAGGTGTCGCCCTCAAGCGCGCAGATTCTAAGCGGCGGAACGCAACAATTCACCGCAACCGCCACCTACGGTAACAACACCACCGGCGACATCACCTCCACGACGTCCTGGCAATCGTCTTCGCCCACTGTAGCCGTCATCAATACCAGCGGACAGGCTACAGGGATGGCGCTCGGCACCACCAGCATCACAGCGAAATCGGGAAGCGCGACCGGCACTGCAACCCTTACCGTCAGCACCAAAACGATTACGGCCATTACCATCAGTCCGGCGAATCCAACCATCTCGCTGTCCTTGGCGCAGTCGCAGCAATTCACGGCGACGGCTACTTACTCCGATGGCACAGTTGGTGACGTGACTACGAGTTCGTCGTGGACCTCCAGCAACAATTCGATCGCGACCATCAGCAGCAGCGGTTTGGTAAGCCCGGTTGCTGTCGGCAGCGTCACCATTGCTGCCTCCGCCGGCAATGTGGCTGGAACTACCACGCTGACGGTAACGCAGTAGCTCAGTTCAATCGACCCTCGCGACGATGGATTTGCAATTCGGATTTTCCTGCGCAGTTGCTTCCATCGCCTTTTGATTTTGCTCGCCCAATCCCGCTTCCAAATGACTTGGGGCATCCTGCCACAGCTCCGCCAATCCGTTTTGCGTTACTTCACGTATTCACACTGAGCGACAAAAAATCAATCTTAGCGCTCAGAGGATGATTGAAATGAAGAAGCAATTCCTGATTGCGCTGTTTGCCCTGACCGCAATGATGTCAACCATGGCAGTTGCCGCGGACAAAGATCCGATGGTCGGCGGCGCGCCGATGTCGGCCACCAAGAACATCGTGCAGAACGCCTCCATGGCCAACAATCTGACCACTCTGGTAGCTGCGGTCAAGGCTGCCGGTTTAGTGCAGACGTTGGAAACACCCGGTCCCTTCACCGTATTTGCTCCCACCAATGAAGCGTTCGACAAGCTGCCGGCCGGCACAGTGCAAACTCTGCTGAAGCCGGAGAACAAGGAGCAGCTGACGAAAATCCTTACCTACCATGTGGTGGCGGGCAAGATGAATGCGGCTGACCTGATGAAGCAAATCAAGGAGGGCGACAGCAAAGCCAGCCTGAAGACGGTCGACGGCGAGATGCTGACCGCTTCCATGCAGGGCAAGCACATCATTTTGACCGACGCTAAGGGCGGCACCGCCATGGTCACCACCGCCAACGTTTATCAGTCGAACGGCGTAGTTCACGTCATCGACAGCGTACTGATGCCGAACTAACTCCCTGCGAGCACTTGTGAACGGAGCGCCCTTGTCCGGTGCTCCGTTTCTTGTTGCTGATTAGTCGGGCGTTTCCCCCGCCATTGGGAGAAACCATTTGCCAAACCCGGCACTTTTCGGGTAGCTTGCTCCTAATTGCTTTCACTCTCTCGGATTGGGGCAAACTCAACGGTGACTCTTGTTTCTGGGCTTCGGAATGTCCCTGCCTTTTGTTTCGCTGGCTTTCGTGTAACAGGTCATAGCACTCTGCTGAAACGCCGCGTTGCTGGCCAGTCAGTCCTATCTGGCGTTTTGTTGCTCTTGATCTCGCTTGCCGGCTGCGGAGGGGGCGGTACTGCGCCGGTGCACGACAGCGATCAGGGCAACCCCAGCCAACCGGCACAGCACTTCTCTATTGCTACCTACCGAACCGACAATGCCCGGACGGGAGTCAACGCCCTGGAGAGCAAGCTCACCCCCGCCAACGTGAATGCGGTCAGCTTCGGCAGGCGAGCGGCCATTGCCGTTCAAGGCGATGTCTACGCCCAGCCGCTTTACATCTCTAACGTCACCACGGCTGACGGAACAACCCGGAACCTGGTCATCGTCGCGACTCAGCACGACCAGGTTTATGCCATCGACACCACCACACAGGCGATCGTGTGGCAACGGAGCTTTCTGGATTCCAGCGGCCTGGTCACGCCGGTTCCGGCGGATGACGTCTCCTGCGGCGATATTGCGAACGAGGTCGGCATCACCGGAACTCCGGTCCTCGACCCGGCGAGCGAGCGATTCTACGTGGTGGTACGAACCAAAGAAACGCTCAACGGCCAGGCCAGCTACTATCAGCGCATTCACGCACTCAGCCTGGTAAATGGCGTGGACGTTCTGCCGGCGACCAACATCACCACACCTCCGAACCGCGGCAATCAGTTCGGCTCCGCCCATTTCGATCCGCTACGCAATAACCAGCGCGCCGCTTTGTTACTGGCGAATGGACAGGTCTACGTCTCGTGGGCTTCGCATTGCGATGTCGGCGATTATCAGGGATGGGTGATGGCCTTCGATGAGCAGACGCTCCAGCTCACCAGCGCCTGGACACCTTCCCCCGGCGGCATACTGGGCGGCATCTGGATGAGCGGAGGTGGCCCGGCCGCCGATGAAAACGGCGAGGTGTACGTGGCCGTGGGTAACGGTGGAAGCGACGCTATGACCGGAGGATCCAACTACGGCGACTCGGTCGTCCGTCTGCACCCGGATGAGCAGAACCTTTCCGTCACCGACTATTTCATTCCTTTCGACTATCAGAAGCTGTTCAACGATGACCTTGATCTGGGCGCGGGAGGCCCCGTGTTATTGCCGGCGCAAACCGGGGCGGCACATCCTCACGTACTGGTCACCTCGGGCAAAGACTCGACGGTCTACCTGCTGGACCGGGACAACCTGGGAAAATGGCACGCCGATGAAGACAGCCAGATATTACAAAGCTTCTTTGGGAATGCCTACGGATCTTTCGCGACCCCTGCGGTGTGGAACAATACCGTGTATTTCGGATTCTCCGATGCCAGCCTGGAAGCGTTCGCCTACGATCCGGTACAACAACAGATCAATCCCACGCCGTCGTCCACTTCCGGCTCGATCTTTCTGGGATATCCGGGCGCTTCGCCAATCCTCTCAGCGAATGGGTCCGCCGATGCCATCCTGTGGATTCTCCAGACCGATCAGTTCCATTCTGGAGGGCCGGCGATCCTTCGGGCCTTCGATCCAGCGAATCTGGCGACCGAGTTCTACGACTCCAATATGTCGCCAGATCGTGACGGCGCCGGCGCAGCCGTTCGGTATACCGTCCCGGTAGTCGCCGACGGCCAGGTTTTTGTCGCGGGTCACAACGAAATCGATATCTATGGATTATTGTAGGTACTGATCGGATTCGTGCCGGGGAAGACGCCCCTCTCGATGACCTTTTTCTAAGCTATCCGTCTACTTATCAGAAGGATACGGACGGTGTGCAACTTTGGACGTAGCTTGGCGGCGCTGGGACTGTTTGTGCTTGAACTGAGGGAAAAACCGGATTAATATACTACGTTCCTTACGGCTCCTTCGGACTCCTTCCCATATGCCCTGGAAGGGCCCCCGGCACGGCCCGAATCTTTGTGGAAGCATTGTGAATCCAATAGCTTAGATGGGCCAAGCATCACCTGTAGCACATTCGTCATCCGACTTTTATCTTTTACGAGGCAGGACAGACCTAAATGGCAAAAAGACGTGGCAATCCTAATTGGGGCAAGCCCGAGCCCATCGGCCCGGTTGTCCCCACAATCACCGAGTTTGAGCAGGTCGTGAAGGAGTTCAAGCTGGCTCCGGATCAGTACATCCGCTCGACCCGGTTGCGCGAGTGGGCGCGCAAGAACAAGAATTCGAAGTACATCCCCGAACCTCTTCTGGAAGCTTGGGGCTTCGAAATCGAATCTACGCTGTAGCTCATCTCGACTCTCCCTTTCGGGGCCGCTTCAACAGCGGCCCTTTTCTACTGCAAGTAGCTGGCCGAGCAGAAGTTTGGATGGCATAGTCTCGGAAGTGCCGTGGATGCTACGGTAGCGCCGGTGGTCATGCTTTCGGTTCCGGCTCGGCATTTCCCCAGCGGCCGCAACCGCCCTTCATTCCCTGGCGAAACTTCTCGCGATCTTCCGGGCTCATGCGTTCCCAGCGATCGGCCATGTGTCGCCTTCTCCTCGAGCCATAGGGCGAGTGGCCGCCCCATCCGCCAAACAAAATCCGGCACAACGCGAGGAGTCCGACCGCCCGCCAGAATGTAATCTCGTGCCATCCGAACAGAGGCGGCAGTAACCAATTCCACAGGTGCAACACCGCTTGCCCGCCGGCCGCGATAAAGACCAGGATGATCAGTGCAATGCCGAATCCTTTAACAATCCAGTTCATTCGCATATCTGTTTCCTCATGCTTTCGTAAACTCGTCGTAAATTGTTTGCAGCCGTTCGCGCAGGTGGAGCACCGCATACCGCTTGCGTGACAGCAAAGTGTTCACGCTTACGCCCGTCTCTTCCGCCAGTTCCTTGAAACTGCGCCCTTCGAGCTCATGCGCGACAAAGACCGCGCGTTGCTCTTCGGGCAGTTCGTCCAGCGCAACGTCCAATTCGTCGAGAATGACGCTACGCGCGTACAGCGCATCGGGTCCGGCGTCGGACGATGGCAGCAAGTCTTCCAGTTGCAACGTGTCGCCGTCATCATCCACCCCGGCGTGGGCGCTGAAGTTCTCCGGCTTCTTCTTTCGGAATAGGTCGATGATGCGATTGCGGGCCACGCGAAACAGCCACGCTGTCGCGTGCTCGATCGGCATTAGCAGCCTGTTGGCCTCCACCAGCTCGAAGAAAACGTCTTGCAGAATGTCTTCCGCGTCCCGCGGATCGGGCACACGCCGGCGAATGAAGTTGCGCAGCCGCGACTGCTCCCGCGTGACCACTTCGGAGATACGCTGGTCCTGTTCGATCGCCATGCGCTCCAGGCTCGCCGCTTCCTTCATCCCTTGCTGTAGACGAATGAGCAGGTGGGGATATTGTAGGGGTCGGAAGAAAAATGTCGGCCGGCGTTGATTCGTTGTGGGGCGATTGACATTGCATACCGGCATCCGGCACAATCGCTCGCACTCTGCGCCCGCGGGATCTCAGGATGATGGAGCGGGCGTGCCAGTTTCATTTCACGATGGTGGACGGAACTCTCTGGGCCACAAGCTCGCGGGCCCGGTGCGAATCCCAAATCCCGATTCTCAATTCAAAGAGGGGCGCATGACCAAGAGGAACATCGTGTTGACCGTGGCCGCAACCATGACATTGAGTTTGTCGATGGCAAGCAGCGGCTCGGCCGAACCGAAAGGTGGCGGCAAGAGCGAATCGCAAATCGCACGCGGCGAGTACCTGGTGAAGGCCATCGGCCAGTGCGGCGACTGCCACACTCCCTTCAACCCCATGGGCGGCTTCGTGATGGAGAAGTGGCTTCAGGGTAAGAAGCTGGAATTTGGGCCGCTGGTTCCCATTCCGATCTGGGCCGCGACCTCGCCCAATATTGCAGGCCTGCCAGGCTGGGACAAAGGGAAAGCAGTGGAATTCTTCATGACCGGGCTGGCGCCGAATGGTCAGCCGGCCCGCCCGCCGATGCCCGCTTATAAGATGAATCGCGCCGACGCCGAAGCGGTGGTGGCCTACCTGCAATCACTGAAGTAGCGAAGACATTGCGGAGACGGCATGCCGCAGCCCAGCCTCCGCCGACTGGCTGTGATTGCCGGGCTAAGCTGGAAGTCTCCCGCGTTGGATCAGCACAGGCGGCTTCCAACGCGCGTGAGGGTTCGACAAGAAGCAGCGCGAATCCGAACGCGCGTATGAGTTCGACAAGAAGCAGCACGAATCCGAACGCGCGTAAGGGTTCGACAAGAAGCAGCACCAGCGCCACGGGCGCGCAAGAAGATAGTCCAGCGCTTCAGCTGGGTAGGCTGCAATGTTTGAGCTGAGCCCCTTCAGGGGCGGCACAAGCTGCCGCGGGCTGAAGCCCGCTCCGAATAACAAAAATAAACGGCTTGTACGGCGCACCTGAAGGTGCGCCCCTTCAAAACGGATCGCATCCGAACTAAGCATCGAAAAGACGCCGCGGACGCTGGCGCCGGCTTCACCGAGACGACGCAAACCGCTCGACCGACTGACAAACCCGCTCTGTCATCAAAATGAAAAAACGCATCCGCAATCGCGGATGCGTTATGCACTTCGGCAAGAGATTGCGCCGACGCGTTAAGCCGGCGGCAACGTCTCTTGAATCGCCTGATTACTTCTCTTCGTTCGCGGCTTCGGTTGCCCGCATTTCCTTGTTCTCGGCTTCGGCCGATTCCATGGCCTTGCGCGTCTCTTCGGCGCGCTTAGCGCGGACTTCAGCGCGTTTCTGGCGCTTCTCATCCAGCGTCTTCTCGCTGCCGAGCAGTTCCACAAACGCGATGTCGCCGCCATCCCCCTGGCGGAAGCCGCCATGAATGATGCGCAGGTATCCGCCTTCGCGATCACCGTAACGCGGGGAAACGGTGTTGAAGAGTTTGTCGACCGCATCACGCGTCATAAGAAAGGACGCAGCCAGCCGTCGCGCAGCCACATCGCCGCGCTTGCCCAGGGTAATCATCTTCTCCACGTGGGGACGCATGGCCTTGGCCTTAGTGAGGGTGGTCTCGATGCGTTCTTCCACGATCAACGAGGTCACCAGATTGCGCAGCAACGCGCGCCGGTGTGACGTGTTCCGTCCTAATTTCCAACCTGCTCTACGATGACGCATATTTCTAACCCTTCAAAACAGTTGTCGGTACCCGTGTAAAGTGCGGCCGAACCGCCGGGGCTAAGCCCCATTCATAAAAAAGCCCTTTGACGCGGCCCTGAAGGGCCGCACTACCCGAACCTTCCAGACCGAATCTCTATTCACGATCCAAGATCCACTGCAGTTAGTAATTCTGATCCAGCCCGTAATTCGGCGCGCCCAGTCCTGGCGACGACATGGAACCGCTGCCCGGAACCGCATTGCCGTGCTCGTCGATCTTCATGCCCAGGCTCAAACCCATCGAGGACAGAATTTCCTTGATCTCGTTGAGCGACTTGCGGCCGAAGTTCTTGGTCTTCAGCATCTCGGCTTCGCTCTTCTGTACCAGCTCGCCGATGGTCTGAATGTTCGCGTTCTTCAGGCAGTTGTAGCTGCGCACCGAAAGCTCCAGCTCTTCGACCGAGCGGTTCAGGTTCTCGTTGCGAATCTCCGGCTTATCAGAGGCGCCGGCGGCTTGCGCCTCCAGCTCCTCCTCGAAGTTGATGAAGATGTTCATGTGGTCTTTGAGCAGCTTCGCCGCCAGACCCAGCGCATCGGCCGGAGTGACCGAGCCGTTGGTCCAGATCTCGATCGCCAGCTTGTCGTAGTCGGTGATCTGACCCAGACGAGCGGCTTCTACCGAGTAGTTGCACTTGCGCACCGGCGAGTGCACCGAGTCGATAGGAATGAATCCCAGCCCGAGATCTTCGTCGAAGTTCTTGTCGGCGGAAACGTAGCCGCGGCCCTTCTTCAGCCGCATTTCCATATCCAGCTTGCCACCTTCACTGATGGTGGCGATGTATACGTCTTTGTCGAGGACCTCGACGTCGGCGTCGGCTTCGATCATGCCGGAGGTGATTACGCCGGGCTGTTCAGCACGCAGATAAATCGCCTTGGGCGCATCGCCATTCAGCCGGAACGGAATCTGCTTCAGGTTAAGGATGATGTCGGTCGCATCCTCAACAACGCCGGGAATCGACTGGAACTCGTGCAAAACTCCTTCAATCTTCACCGCCGTGACGGCAGCGCCTTCGATCGAGGAGAGCAACACGCGACGCAGCGCGTTGCCGATGGTAGTACCAAACCCGCGTTCAAATGGCTGCGCCCAGAAGTGACCGTATTTATCGGTCAGGGTTTCGGTGTCAGTCGCAAGCCGTTTTGGTTTCTGAAAACCTTTCCAAAGCATTCGTAACTCCTTTTCTTCGCCCGTTTGGCGCGGACAGGGCCGGCGGATCTGGTGCGAAGTTTATGGGAACGCACGGTGATTGCTTCGCGCCGTTCCCGCGTGAAACATAATTCCCGGCACACCCGCGTCTGTGGGGCGTGCCGGTTGACTCTTACTTGCTGTAAAGTTCGACGATCAACTGCTCGTTGATGGGCAGGTTGATGTCTTCACGCTTCGGCAGCGCGAGGACCCGGCCTTTATACGCATCGCGATCGACTTCCAGCCAGTTCGGCGGAGGCTGGTGGCTGGCGAATTCCTTCGCGGTCTCGAGGATCACAAGCTTGTTGCTCGCCTCACGCACCGCGACCTCGTCGCCGGCATGCACCTGGAACGACGGAATGTCGACCTTGCGGCCGTTCACGGTCACGTGACCGTGACGCACCAACTGGCGAGCCTGGCGCCGCGCCACGGCGAAGCCGAGACGATACACCACGTTGTCCAGACGACGCTCCAGTTGCTGGAGCAATAGTTCGCCGGTCACACCCTTGGTGCGGGCGGCACGCTCGAAGTAGTTGCGGAACTGGCCTTCCAGGGTGAAGTACATGCGCTTCGCTTTCTGTTTCTCGCGAAGCTGAAGTCCGTAGCCAACGATTTTGGCCTTGCGATCTTTACCGTGCTGGCCGGGAGCGAAATTGCGCTTTTCGACGGGACACTTGTCGGTAAAGCACTTTGCCCCCTTGAGGAACAACTTCATGCCCTCGCGACGGCAAAGGCGGCATACTGCGTCTTTATAACGTGCCAAGTTACTCTCCTAATCGAGCAGAGCCTGTCTGCTCGTCCATCGATCGGTTTACGGGCTTGGCGGCCTGTCCTCCCGATCAAACTTCAGTGGTTAGTGGATAGTGACTCGTGGATAGGCTCTGCACCACACCACCATGAGTTTTCTTGTCAGGGATACTGAATTAGATGCAGCAGCTGGAAATAAGTACCAGCGCCTATCCACTACCCACTGACCACGATCCACTGCTTCTTAAACTCTGCGCCGTTTCGGCGGACGGCAGCCGTTATGCGGAACCGGCGTCACGTCCTTAATGGAGCGCACATCCAGTCCGGAAGCGGACAGCGCACGCACCGCCGACTCGCGCCCTGAACCCGGACCGCTGACCCGCACGTCCACGCTGCGCATGCCATGATCGCGCGCCTGGTTGGCGGCGTTCGCGGCAGCCTGCTGCGCGGCGAAGGGCGTTCCCTTGCGCGATCCGCGGAAGCCCAACGACCCCGAACTCTTCCACGACACGGTATTGCCGGTCGGGTCGGAGATGGTGACGATGGTGTTGTTGAAGGACGCCTGCACATGCACCAATCCATGCGGAACGTGCTTGCGCTCCTTCTTCTTGAACTTCTTGTTCTTGCCTTTTTTGTCCGCCGATGCGGAGCCTGCCGGTTTCGCCATGGATTATGTCTTCCCCGCTGCTTTCTTCTTATTCGCTACCGTGCCCTTACGCGGTCCCTTGCGGGTACGCGCATTGGTGTGGGTGCGCTGCCCGCGAACCGGCAGACTGCGGCGATGCCGGTACCCACGATACGAACCGATTTCGATGAGACGCTTGATGTGCATCGAAACGTCTTTACGCAGATCGCCTTCGACGTTGCCGCCTTCTTCGATGACCTGGCGGATGCGATTTACCTCGTCTTCGTTGAGGTCGCTTACCTTCTTGTCGGCTTCAACCTTTGCCGAGCCAAGAATCTCCGCCGCGCGCGAATTGCCGATACCGAAGATGTACGTCAGCGCGATCCTGATGTGCTTGTTGCGCGGAAGATCCACGCCTGCAATACGTGCCATTTATGTTGCTCCCAAAACCGTTGTTAGCTGTTAGCTCTCAGCCTTTAGCTAAACGCTAACGGCCAAACGCCAAATACCTGTTAACCCTGCCGCTGCTTGTGCTTCGAGTTCTCGCAAATGACACGCACCACACCGTGGCGGCGGATCACCTTGCACTTGTCACAGATTTTCTTTACTGATGCCCTTACCTTCATGATTCCTCTTAGTTCCCTTCGAAACCCTGCCGTCCCTACGGGACTCAGCTCAACTTTTCATCCTACCCAGCACTCCGCTTCCCATCCCAACTCGCGCAAAAGCGGCGCGATTGGGGCCCGGGAAAGCTACGTGCTGGGCTAAGCTATTCCGCCCTGCGGGCTCGATCTCTACCATCCGGTCGCTGCTGCCGAATCGAGAGAGCGTTGGCCGTCGGATTGCCGACAACTGACAACTGGCAACCGACAACTGTTTATTTGTAGCGGTAGACGATGCGTCCCCGCGTCAAGTCATAAGGCGACAGCTCTACCGCGACGCGGTCGCCGGGAAGTATACGAATGAAGTTTTTGCGCATTTTGCCGGAGACGTGCGCCAGCACCTGATGCTTGTTCTCCAGCTCCACTTTGAACATCGCATTGGGCAGGGGCTCAACCACCACTGCCATTACTTCGATCGCGTCTTCCTTACTCATTCAACTCCGAAGTTCCGTTGTCAGTTACCAGTTGTCGGTTGTTGGTTGCCGCAGTGGCTAAAGCCCCGGCTTCTTGGCTCGCTTCGCTCGGCACGACTGAACTCGCGCCTGATACAAACCGTATATTCTCGAACTTTCGTGACCCGCTTATTGCTTGTCGCTAGCGGCTAGTTGTTAGTTTCTAACTGACAACCGATAACCGGCCACTGACAACTGTTTAACTACTCAGTCAAAATCATTGGCCCATTCTTCGTGACGGCCACACAGTGTTCGAAGTGGGCGCTATAGCTTCCATCCTGGGTGACCGCAGTCCACTTATCGTCCAGCAGCCGCGTCTCCGGACGCCCCATGTTCACCATCGGCTCAATCGCGATTACCATGCCAGTGCGCAACTTCGGGCCATGCCCGGGAGTGCCGTAGTTGGGAACCTGCGGATCTTCGTGCAGCCGCGTGCCAATCCCGTGTCCTACAAACTCGCGCACCACGCTGAAGCCGTTGCACTCGACCAGCTTCTGTACTGCCGAGCCAACGTCGCCTATGGTGTTACCGACACGGGCTGCTTCAATTCCCTGCACCAGCGAATCGCGAGTCACGTCCAGCAGCTTCTGCAACTCCGGCGTAATCTCATCGCCTACCGGGACCGTGATCGCCGAATCGCCGTAGTAGCCGTCCAGCACCACGCCGCAATCGATGGACACGATATCGCCCGCCATCAGCAGCCGCCGTTCCGACGGAATGCCGTGAACGATTTCGCTGTTGACCGAGGTACACAGCACGCAAGGATAATCGTAATAACCCTTGAACGCCGGCTTCGCTCCCAGGTCGCGGATCTTGCGTTCGGCGACCCGCTCCAGATCCATGGTCGAACATCCGGGAGTTACGGCATCTCTGGTGGCTTCCAGTACCTGCCGGACAATGCGCCCGCTGCGGCGCATTTTGTCGATCTCCGATGACGACTTACAAACGATTGACATTCTCTATCGCGCTGAAAACCTGCGCCATTACTGCTTCCACCGGCTGCTCACCGTCGATTTCGACCAACCGTCCGCGGGCCCGGTAGTAATCCACCAGAGGCAGCGTCATCTGGTCATAAGCCTTCATGCGCTCGGCGAATACGTCTTCCGCATCGTCCTTGCGCGACACCAAAGTCGTGCCGTCATCATCACAGATGCCCTGGACTTTCGGAGGCTGGAGGTAGACGTTATAAACCCGTCCGCAGGTGGGACACGAACGACGTCCTGTAATCCGTTTGGCTAGAACATTATAGTCTACCATCAGCCGGATCACAACCGGCGCCGCGCATGCCGCCCGGGCACACTCGTCGCCTGCCTTAGCCCGCATCTTCTCCAACTGCACGTCCAGCCACTCAGCCTGCCGCACCGTCCGCGGAAACCCATCCAGGATGAACCCGCGCGCGCAATCGGCCTGCTGCAACCGGCCCGCCACCATGTCGCAAACCAGTTCGTCCGGAACCAGGTCGCCGCGATCCATGATCGCTTTTGCCTTCATGCCCAGCTCGGTTTTCTGAGCTACGTTCGCCCGCAAAATGTCTCCGGTGGAGATCTGCGGGATGCCGAAGGTGTCCGAAATCAGCTTGGCCTGCGTTCCCTTGCCTGCCGCCGGCGGACCTAGCAGGATGATCGGCCCAGCCACGCGTGCGTTCGCCTTTACGCCCACTGCTGCGGAAGTCTGCACTTCCATGTTTGTACCCTGAGTGCTGTTCGTGCCCGGCGGCGCCACTCCCGCGCCTGGGCGAATCCGAACCCACCCTTTCTGCCCGCCGCTAAACGGGCCGGAGCTTCCCGGTACTCCGAAGGCAGCATTTAGCACTTGGCCGTTAGCACTTAGCTTTGGATCTCGCGTTCCTCAGCCAAGATTCGATTCCGGCCCAACGATTTCATCTACCGATAACCGCAGTAGCTAAATGCCAATTGCTCACTGCTAACTGCTTTTTACCACGTCGCCCGGCGCCCGCGGACACGTCCGCTGCGCGGGGTGAATCCTTCGTAATGCCGCATCACCAGCTGTGACTCAACCTGGTTGATGGTATCCATCGCCACGCCCACTACGATCAGCAGCGACGTGCCGCCGAAGTAGAAGTTCACGCCCAAGCCGTTGGTTACCCAGGCAGGCAGTCGTTCGAAGAACGCGCCCACGGCCCCCGGCAAGTGGTTCAGGCGGATACCGGCAATCATCCACTCAGGGATGAACGAGATCAGGATCAGGTAGAGCGCGCCCACCAGCGTGATGCGCGTCAGAATGTCGTTGATGTAGTTTGCGGTGCGCGCACCCGGCCGGATGCCCGGGATGAATCCGCCGTACTTGCGCATGTTGTCGGCAACTTCGGTCGGGTTGAAGACGATCGACACATAGAAGTACGCGAAGAAAACAATGCCCACCGCGTACAGCACGGTATACATCGGCTCACCCCAAGCCAGCGAATTCAGCATGCGATCGATGAAGACGCTCTTGCCCTTCAACATCGCACCCGCCGTCTGCGGCAAGGTCAGCACCGAAGAGGCGAAAATGACCGGCATAACGCCGCCAGAGTTTACCCTCAGCGGCAGGTGGGTTGACTGCCCACCCATAATCTTGCGGCCCACCACGCGCTTGGCATACTGCACTGGAATGCGGCGCTCGCTGCGCTCCACGAAGACGATGAAGGCAACGACCGCGACCATCAGCACCACCAGCAGAAGCATGGCCGGCACGGTAAACGCGCCCCAGGCCTGCGATTGCGCCTTCTGCGCCAGGTCAGCGACTGCCTTCGGCAGTCCCACTACGATGCCGGCAAAGATCAACAGCGACATGCCGTTGCCCACGCCGCGCTCGGTAATCTGCTCGCCCAGCCACATGATGAACACGCTGCCCGTGGTCAGCGTAAGCATGGTCATCAGGATGAAGCCCCAACCGGGATTGACCACGAAGTCCGGCTGCCGCTGCAAGGTAAACGCGATGCCCAGAGACTGGACCGCGCTCAATCCTAAGGTGAGATAGCGGGTCCACTGGGTAATCTTCTTGCGCCCGAGTTCGCCTTCTTTCTGTAGCTTGGCCAGCGGCTCATACACCACCGTCATCAACTGCAAGATGATGGACGCGGTAATGTACGGCATAATGCCCAGGGCAAAAATCGTCAGCCGGCGCAACTGGCCGCCGCTAAACAGGTCAACGAATCCCAGGAAGCTGCCGCGGTTCTGGTCGAAGAACTGGGCCAGCTTGTCGGCATTGATGCCAGGCGTGGGAACGTGACCGCCAAAACGATAGACCGCCAGCAGCCCAAGCGTGAACAGAATGCGCTTTCGCAGATCGGGAACGCGGAATACGTTGGCTAACTTCTCTAACATAGAACCTCGAAAACCAGTTGTCAGTTGCCGGTTGTCAGTTGCCGGTTAAATATCAGCTGACGCCATCAATGCTCACAAACCATCTTCACATCGGCCATCGCGGTCAGCCTGTTCCGAACGAACTGACAACAATCAACCGACAACTACTTTCGATTCCTTGACTCCTGGTCCTGCAGCCGCCTTAAGCTTCGGCGCTGACCGGAGAGCAATTCCTTATTCTCAGGCTTCTTTGGCCTCTTTTGCCTGAGCTATAGAAGAAAGGATGGAGATCTTTCCTCCAGCCTTCTCGATCTTTTCCTGAGCCGACTTGGAAAACTTGTGGGCATGCACGGTGAGCGCCTTCGACAACTCACCCTGGCCCAGCACCTTGACCAGCGTGTTCTTGGAGCTGACGATGCCAGCCTTGCGCAACGACTCGGGAGTAATCTCGGCTTCGCTCAGGCTCTCCAGCCGCCCCAGGTTCACCACTTCATACTCGACCCGGAAGATGTTAGTGAAACCGCGCTTGGGCAGGCGGCGGTGCAGCGGCATCTGGCCGCCTTCAAATCCGCGCATGCTGCGCGAACCGCTACGCGACCGCTGGCCTTTGTGGCCGCGGGTCGAAGTCTTGCCCATGCCCGAGCCCATACCCCGGCCCACGCGCTTCTTGTTCTCGTTCGCCTTCTTCGGTGCACGTAAATTGCTAAGATTCATTTCGAAAACCTGTTCTCAGTTGTCAGTTGCCGGTTGTCGGTTTACTGACTGGAAATGTCACGTCAAAACTTGCGGCCCAGTTGTCCAGCGATCACTTGCGCGTTCAATCTGGCTGACCACCGACAACCGACCACTGACAACTATTTTACGATTTCCACCAGGTGCGGCACCTTGGCCACCATCCCGCGGATCGACGGCGTATCTTCGCGCTCCACCACCTGATTCAGGCGAGTAAAGCCCAAGCCCTTGACCACCAGCTTCTGTTTCACCGGAGCCGCAATAGCCGACCGAACCCACTTCAGCTTCATCTTGGTTCCAGCCGGGGCTGCCGTCGTTTCTTCTTTTTTGCGAATGCGCGCCATGATTAGAGCTCCTCAACCGATTTGCCGCGAGCGCTGGCTACGTCTTTGCGATCGCGCAGCTTGCCCAGCGCATTGAACGTAGCCTTGATAACGTTGTGCGGATTCGTGGTTCCGATCGACTTGGTCAGCACATTCTGGATTCCAGCCGAAGTCATCACCGCGCGTACCGCTCCGCCGGCAATGACGCCCGTGCCTTCCGGCGCCGGC
The DNA here is from genome assembly GCA_963769235.1 of uncultured Acidobacteriaceae bacterium. Lineage (GTDB taxonomy): Bacteria > Acidobacteriota > Terriglobia > Terriglobales > Acidobacteriaceae > Bog-257. Next base: position 59,604 of record CAVYKW010000008.1, read on the forward strand.
TTCAGCAGCACCATGCCCGAACCATAACGGCCCAGCACCTGGTGCGGAATCGTGGTCTGCGTCAGGTTCACCCGCAGCAGGTTCTTCTTGGCCGACTCGATGCCTTTACGGATCGCCTGCGGCACTTCTTTTGCCTTGCCGGAGCCGTAACCTACGACCGCCGAGCCCGGATCGCCTACCACCACCAGCGCTGCGAACGACAAGTTCTTGCCGCCCTTCACGACCTTGGTGACGCGGTTGATCGAGACCACCTGGTCTTTCAACTGGTAAGAACCGGCGTCAAGCTTTTTCTTTACTATTGGCATTACCTTCGTGTCTCCTGGCGCCGCTTACAGCGCCCAAAATCTTGTCATCGCGAGCGATGCTTATCGCGGTCACCGACAACTGAAAACCGGCCACTGACAACTGTCATTAGAATTCCAGTCCGGCTTCGCGCGCCGCATCGGCCAGGGCCTTGATGCGGCCGTGATACAGGTATCCGCCGCGATCGAAGACCACCTGCTTGATGCCCTTCTCTTTGGCCCGCTCGGCAATCAGCTTGCCGACTTCTTTCGCCGAAGCTACGTTGCCGCCCGTGGGCCGCTTCTCGCCCTTCATTCCTTTGCCCTTCTCGACCGACGTGGCCGAGACGATGGTGGCACCCTTCGCGTCGTCGATGACTTGCGCGTAGATGTGGCTTACGGAGCGATAAACATTGAGCCGCGGACGTTCGGTGGTGCCCGCCAGCTTCTTGCGGATGCGGATGTGTACCTTCTGCCGCGTCTGATCTTTTGAGTTCTTCGAAATCATCGTTTCTTCCTTGTCCCGGGTTTCTGAACCGGGTAACGGTGGAGCTGCCTACCGTCAAATTAATTCTTCTGTCATCCTGAGCGCAGGCGGTCCGCTTTCCTTCGTTTGTCATCCTAAGCGCAGGCGGTCCGCTTTTGACCGCCGGAGTCGAAGGATCTCTACCGCCCAGCAAATCTGCCGTCCCTACGGGACTCGCCCTCTTATTTATCGCCTACCCAGGGCTTACGCCCTGGGCTAACTTTGTTCCGCCCTTTGGGCTCGGTCATGTCTGAGTGAACCGCGAAACGCACCAACTATTTTCACCAAGTCAACGGCGTCAACCAACGTGCACATCGCGATCCGACAACTGACAACCGGCAACTACTGAGATCGCTCGGCTGGGCTCGGGACAGTGGCCGCGGGACTTCCGCTAACCCTCACGCCCGCAAAACGCCACTATTTCGCGCCGGTCTTGCCGACCTTCTTCTTCAGGCGCTCATCGCTGTAGCGCACGCCCTTGTTCTTGTACGGGTCAGGCGGACGCAGGCTGCGCATCTCGGCAGCAACAAATCCTACCTTCTGCCGGTCGATGCCCATGACCTGCAGGTGCGTCAGCTTGGGATCCACCGTCACTTCGATTCCCGCAGGCAGCGGGTACTCGATCGGGTGGGAATATCCCAGGGTAAACACCACCATGTTCTTGCCCTTCAGCTCGGCGCGATAGCCGATGCCGACGATGTCCAGGTCCTTGGTCCAGCCCTTGGTGACACCTTCCACCGAATTGCTGACCAGCGCGCGCACCAACCCGTGGATGGCAGCCTTCGAATCGTCGTCGCGGACTACCAGCAGCTGGCCGTCGTTCTGCTCCAGTTTGACGCCGCCCGGCATGTGAGTAATGACTTCGCCCTTGGGACCTTTAACACGCACCGTGTTGCCCTCGACGGCATAGGTCACGCCCTTGGGCAGCGGTATCGGCTTCTTTCCAATTCTCGACATAATTTAGCCTTTGGCACTTAGCAATTAGCTCTTAGCTTTTCACTAACAGCTTGTCATCCTGAGCGGAGGCGGCCCTCATTTGGCAGCCAGAGTCGAAGGACCTCTATCGTCCCCTTCTCACCGTGCCCAGCCTAGTAAACTTCGCACAGTACTTCGCCGCCGACGCCTTCTTTACGAGCCTGGCGGCCAGTCATCACGCCTTTGGGCGTGGTCAGGATATTGATACCCAAGCCGCCCAGAATTCGCGGAATCTCAGCATGGCCTACATACACGCGGCAACCGGGACGCGAAATGCGCTTGAGGTCGGAGATAGGCGAGGAGTTGTCGGGGCTGTACTTCAGGTACACCCGCAGAACCTTGCGGCCCTCTTCCTCCGTCGGCTTGAAGTTGGCGATGTAGCCCTCTTCTTTCAGAATGCGGGCAATCTCGACCTTCAGCTTGGAGTGGGGCACGTCCACCTTCTGCTGCCGCGCCTTGATGGCGTTACGTACTCGGGTTAAAAAATCGGAGACCGGATCGGTCAAACTCATGCTTTGCTTCTCCTCAAATCGTCGCCCGTTAGCTTCTCTCTCCAGCCCCGGTACCACCCGGAGTTCCCAGCCTGCTGGGGTGAAAAAAGTAAGAACCAGCCGCGACGTACTCGCTGATTACCGGCAATCCTCCGCCGGAAACCAGCCACTGCTACCTCGGCACGCGCCGTGGCGCGTGATGGGCCGTTACCAGCTCGACTTCGCGACGCCGGGAATCTCTCCCCGCAGGGCGAGATCGCGGAAGTGCAGGCGGCACAGCCCGAACTTGCGCAGAAAGCCGCGCGCGCGTCCGCACATGTTGCAGCGGTTATGCTGCCGCGTCGAGAATTTCAATTTCTTCTTGGTCTTGGCGATTTGTGATGTTCTAGCCATCGTTTCCTTTTTTTTGAGCGGTTAGCCATTAGCACTTGGCCTTTAGCTAACATCGCAACTCGAAACTTGCTCGAGTCTGTAATTCTCTTCTTCCTGTTTCTATCTTTCGCTGCCGGCGATCCGACAATCGACAACCGACAACCGGCAACAAACTTACTGCCGGAACGGCATTCCCATGTGCTTCAGCAGCGCCCGCGCCTGATCGTCGGCTTGCGCGGAAGTCACGATGGTAATGTTCATGCCCTTCATCTTCTCGACTTTGGAGTAGTCGATTTCCGGGAAGATCAACTGATCCCGCACGCCCAGCGTATAGTTGCCGCGGCCATCGAACGACTTGGTCGGCACGCCGCGGAAATCGCGCACGCGCGGCAGAGCGATGTTCACCAGGCGATCAAAGAACTCGTACATACGATCGCCGCGCAGGGTCACCATCACCCCGATGGGCATGCCCTCGCGCACCTTGAACGCCGCAATCGACTTGCGCGCCTTGGTCACCACCGGCTTCTGTCCCGTGATCTGCCCAACCTCGGTGGCTGCCGGGTCGATCAGCTTCGCGTTCTGCGTGGCTTCGCCTACACCCATGTTCACGATGATCTTCTCCAGCTTGGGAACAGCCATCGTGTTCTCGAGGTTCAATTCTTTCATCAGCGCCGGCAGGACTTCCTTGTAATAGCGGTCGCGCATGCGCGCGGTGGCCCGGTTGGTCGCTTTGGGACGCGCCGGCTTACCTGACGCCTGTTCGCCACCAGCTTCTACTTCTTCGCCCTTGGCCTTCTTGCCCTGCGGCTTAGCCTGCCCCGACTGCTTGGGCTGGCCGCCCTGCTTCTGTTTTTTCTCGTCTGCCATGTTCCTGCTTCTACCTTTCTCACGGTTTCGGGGTTTGACCGTTTCGTGAGGTGTTCAATTTTGCGGTAGCTTCCGCCGTCCCTACGGGACTCGCTACCTTTATTTCCTGCCTACCCAGCGCTGAAGCGCTGGGCTATCATCTTTCGCGCCCTTCGGCGCTGGTGTTGCTTCTTCTCAGCTACCGAGGCGACAACTGATTCTTACTTCTCCAGCGTGGTGCCGCAACTCTTGCAGGTCCGCACCTGGCGGTCGCCGCGATGTTCATGTCCTACCCGGACCGGGCGGTTGCAGGACTTGCACATCAGCATCACGTTGCTGATCGAGATCGCGCTCTCCTGCTCGGCAATGCCGCCCTTTATATTTTTCTGCGGGTTGGGACGCACGTTCTTCTTCACCATCATCACGTGCTCGACCAACACCTTGGACTCGTCCGGCATAACCCGAAGCACGCGGCCTTCTTTGCCCTTGTCGCGCCCGGTAATGACCCGCACCTGATCGTTGCGGCGAATGTCGACTGCTTTCTGCATAATCTCTAATCCTTCTTAACTGTCGCCTGCCCGGCGGGCTCTTAGCTCTTAGCTCTTAGGCTTTAACTGACAACTGACAACCGGCCACTGACAACTGCCCTAAAGTACTTCCGGCGCCAGAGAAACAATCTTCAAGAACTTCTTTTCGCGCAGCTCGCGGGCCACCGGACCAAACACGCGTGTCCCGATCGGCTCATGCACATCGTTGATCAGCACCGCCGCATTCTGATCGAAGCGGATATAGGTGCCATCGCGACGCCGATGTTCCTTGCGGGTGCGCACGATCACGGCCTTCACCACCGTACCCTTCTTGGCGGTGCCGTCCGGCGAAGCCTCTTTCACGGCGGCCGTAATCACGTCGCCCAATCCGGCAACCAGGCCGGTCGAGCCGCCCAGCGGCAGAATCATCTGCAACTTGCGCGCGCCGGAGTTGTCGGCAACGTCGAGCATGCTTCTCATCATCACTGCCATAATCTGTCTCCTTGCTCAGCCGGACTAGCTAGCCGGCTTTCCCTCGACGGGCGCCACCTGGGCGGCGCGCTGCACCACTTCCTTCAACTGCCAGCGCTTCAGTTTGGAGAGCGGACGCGTCTCCTCGATCTTCACGAAGTCGCCCAGATGAGCCGTGCCCGTTTCATCATGGGCATAAAACTTTTTGCTGCGGGAGACCACGCGCTTGTAGAACGGATGCGCCTTCTGCCGCCGCACTTCAACCACGATGGTCTTGGCCATCTTGGTGGAAACCACTTCGCCGATCAGCGTTTTGCGATGGCCGGTGGTGGCTTCCGTAGGAGCTGTTGTAGTTTCTGGCATAGCTTACTTTTTCTCCGTCGCGGCCTTTTTCTTGGCGGCCTTCTTCGCCGGGCTCTTCGCTTTAACGGCCGGGCTGGCTGCCGCCTGGGGCGCTGGCGCTCCGTTGCCGCCGGCAATCTGCTTCTGGCGCATCACTGTCTGCACGCGAGCAATATCTTTCTTCAACTCGCGAATCTTTTTCAGGCTCTCGGTCTGACCCATCTTCAGCTGAAACTTCATCTTGAACAGCTGGTCGGCCAGCTCACGCTGCTGATGGTTCAGCTCGACATCGGTCAGGTTTCGTATCTTGTCTACATTCATTTCGAATCCAGTTGTCGGTTGCCAGTTGTCGGTTGTCAGCTTCCCTGACTACTGCAACTTGGCCCGTCTCTTGTCTGTCGTGGTCAACTGCCGGCGTATCTCATCAAGTTCTTAACTGAGAACTGACAACCGGCAACTGACAACTGCCTTTTAGTGCACGCCTTCGCGCTGCACGAATTTGGTACGCAAGGGCAGTTTGTGCGATGCCAGGCGCATGGCCTCAGCAGCATCAGCGGCGCTGACCCCTTCCATCTCGAACAGGATCTTGCCCGGACGAACCACCGCGACCCAATGATCCGGCGCTCCCTTGCCTTTACCCATACGGGTTTCGGCCGGCTTCTTGGTGACCGGCTTGTCGGGGAACAGACGAATCCAGATCTTGCCGCCGCGCTTGACGAAACGGGTCATGGCAACACGGCTGGCTTCGATCTGCCGATCGGTGATCCAGCCCGGCTCCAGCACCTTCAAGCCGAAGTCGCCGAACGAGAGTTGCCCACCGCGCCACGCCTTGCCGCACATGCGGCCGCGCTGCTGCTTGCGGTACTTCACTTTCTTTGGCATCAACATAGATATTCAGTGACTAGTGGCTAGTGGGCAGTGGCTAGTAAACCGAACTTGATCCAGCACTGCGCCGCTCCCTAGGCCGCTAGTTTCTCCCCTAATCCTTGATCTTCGTGCCTGACTGGCTGCTAGTTCTTACAACTAGCCACTATCCACCAGCCACTGACAACTGCTTTAAAACGCTCCGGTCTGGGCAGCCTGGGGCTCGCGCTTCTTCTCGCGATAGATTTCGCCCTTGTACACCCAGCACTTCACACCAATCACGCCGTACGTGGTGCGAGCTTCGGTGAAGCCGTAGTCGATATCAGCACGCAGGGTGTGCAGCGGCAAACGTCCCTGCAGATACCACTCGGAGCGCGCGATTTCGTTGCCGTTCAGACGGCCGCTGACCCGCACCTTGATTCCCTTGCAGCCAAAGCGCAGCGCCGAATCCACGGCCTTGCGCATGGCGCGACGGAAGCCGACACGCTTTTCCAGCTGCAGCGCAATGTTCTCCGACACCAGCTGGGCATCGAGCTCCGGCTTGTGCACTTCCTGGATGTCGACATACACATCGCGGTTGGTGCGCTTCTGGATCTCCTGCTTCAGCTTGTCGATCTCCGTACCCTTGCGGCCGATGATGATGCCCGGACGCGCGGTGCGGATGATGATGCGCAGCTTGTTGCCCGGCCGCTCGATCTCGATCGAGCTGACACCCGCCGACTTCAGCTTGTCCTTCAGTTCGGCGCGCAGCTTCACATCTTCCAGCAGCAGTTTGTCGTAGTCACGCTCGACGAACCAGCGCGATCTCCAGGGTTTAGTTACCCCGAGGCGGAATCCGTATGGATGGACTTTCTGTCCCATAATCTCCTACTTTTTCTTGGCGGGCTTCTTGGCCGCCTGCTTCTTCGCCGGAGCCTTTTTGGCCGCCGCTTTCTTTACCGGCGCCCGCTTCTTGGCAGCTTTTTTTGCCGGAGCGCCTCCCACCGTCTCAACCAGGTTGCCGTGGCCGTTGCCCGCAGCCTTTTCCGCCAGCGCAATCTCGATGTGCGCGATGCGCCGCTGATAGCGATAGGCGCGGCCCATGGGGGCAGGACGAATGCGCTTCATGCGCGGTCCGTCGTTGGCCACCGCCCGCTTCACGAACAAGCGGTCAAGATCGATGTCCAGGCCTTTTTCCGTGCTGACGTAGTTGGCATTTTCCACCGCCGAACGCAGCAGCTTATACAGCTTCGGCGCAATGCCCTTCTTGGTGAACCTCAGCGTGTCCAGCGCCTCTTCCACCCGGTGTCCCTTAATCAGGTCCAGCACCAGGCGCGCTTTCTGCGGCGAGACGCGTACGTAATTCAGTTTGGCTATGAATTCCATGTCGCTTGCCTACCTCGCCGCTGGCTTGGCCGCGGTTTCGGTTGCGGCCTTCACGGAGTGGCCCTTGAAGGTCCGAGTCATGCTGAACTCGCCCAGCTTGTGGCCTACCATGTTTTCGGTGATATACACCGGGATGAACTTCTTGCCGTTATGCACTGCCAGGGTGTGTCCCACCATCTCCGGGATCACCGTCGAGCGGCGCGACCACGTGCGCACAACCTTCTTTTCATTGCGCGCATTCATGCCGTCGACCTTGGCTTGCAGATGCGAATCGATGAACGGACCCTTCTTGGTTGAACGTGCCATATCTTCTCAGTCCTACTTCTGTCTGCGGGTCACGATGAACTTATCGGTCCGCTTGTTATTGCGCGTCTTGTAACCGCGCGTCGGCTGGCCCCAAGGGGTTACCGGATGACGTCCGCCGCTGGTCTTGCCTTCACCACCGCCATGCGGATGGTCCACCGGGTTCATAACCACGCCCCGGTTGGTGGGGCGAATGCCCATCCAGCGGGTGCGGCCGGCCTTGCCGATGGAAATGTTTTCGTGGTCGACGTTGCCTACCTGGCCCACCGTCGCCATGCAATCCACCAGCACCTTGCGAGTCTCGCCCGAAGGCAGCTTCAGCAACGCGTAGTCGCCTTCCTTGGCCACCAACTGCGCCTGCGCTCCAGCCGAACGCGCCATCTGCGCGCCCTTACCCGGCTTCAGCTCGATGTTGTGCACCGTGGTGCCGGGAGGAATGTTGCGCAGCGGCAAAGCATTGCCTACCAGGATGTCGGCATCAGGACCGCTGACAATCTTCGCGCCGACTTTCAGCCCGACGGGATAGACGATGTACCGCTTCTCGCCATCGGCGTAGTTCAGCAGGGCGATACGCGCCGAGCGGTTAGGATCGTATTCGATCGAGGCGACGGTGGCGGGAATACCGGCCTTGTCACGCTTGAAGTCAATGATGCGCAGCTTGCGCTTGTGGCCGCCGCCGCGGTGCCAGATGGTCAAGTCGCCGGAATTGCGGCGTCCGCCGGTCCGCTGCTTCGGTTCGGTCAGCGGCTTGTACGGGCGATTGGTCGTCAGGTCATCGTTGACCGTCGTGGTGGTGAACCGCCGCGTCGGAGTTACCGGTCTGTATGTTTTGATTGCCATGTTCCTACTCGTTTCTCGCTACTGGAAATCGTGCCGCCGCTACGCGGCTCGAATCTTCTCTTCCCAGTCCACCGCGGGCTCACGCCCACGGCTCAAACAAATTTCGCCCTTCGGGCTCTCTCTGATTCAGTCGCGCGACCTGCCTGTCTTGCCTGGTCACTGACAACTGACAACCGCCCACCGACAACCGCTTTTACAGGTTCTCGGCGTACTCGGGCATCTTCTCGCCTGCCTTCAGGCGAACATAAGCCTTTTTCCAGTCAGGGCGATAGCCGGTAAACTTACCGCGGCGGCGCTCCTTGCCGGCAAAGGTCGAGGTGCGAATCGAATCCACCTTGACTTTGAAAATGCTTTGCACGGCCTGCTTGATCTCCGTCTTGGTCGCCTTTAAGGCGACTTCGAAGACCAGCGTCGATTCGGTTTCCTTTACGCCCAAACCCTTTTCCGTAATCACCGGGCGGCGAAGAATCTGATATGCCGACTTCATTACGCCACCTCCGCGTGCTTCCGCCGGGGCGCCGTCGCCTTCAGCGAATCCTGCAACTTCTCCAGCGCCGGCCGCGAGAAGATCGCGCTTTCGTAGCGCAGCAGGTGATAAGGATGGACCTGGTTGCCTGCCACCAGCTCGACCCCTGCGAGGTTCCGCGAGCTCAGGTGCAGGTTCTTTTCGGTTTCGCCGATGTACTGCGAGACCAGCAACGTCGTCTTGCCCGCCTTCAGCTTGTTGAGCGTCTGCCGGAAGCCCTTGGTCTTGGGAGCTTCAAGGTCAAAGCTCTCCACCACCATCAGCTTGCCGTCAGCCAGCTTGGCCGCCAGCGCCGAGCGCAAGGCGCCGAACAGCTTCTTGCGGGGAAAAGCGTAGTCGTAGGAGCGGGGCTGCGGTCCATGAACCGTGCCGCCATGCCGCCACAGAGGCGAGCGAATGGAGCCCACACGCGCGCGGCCGGTGCCCTTCTGCTTCCACAGCTTCTTGCCCGCGCCGCTTACCAGCTTCTTGTTCTTCGTAGCGTGGGTTCCGGCCCGCTGCCCGGCGCGGTAATGCTTTACCGCTTCCCAGAGCAGGTCTTCGTTGACTGCGCCGAACACTTCATCGGCCAGCTCGAAGGAGCCTACCTTTTCGCCACCCAGATTTATTACGTCAATCGTTGCCATAATCTCTTCCAGTTGCTGTCAGCCATCAGCTGTCAGCCAAAGCTATGTTCGAATTGCCTGGTATCAGGGCCTGTCTTTCGTCGGTACTCACAACTGACAACTGGCCACCGACAACTGACAACTGCTTACTTCTTCTTCGCTACCGCGCGCTTCGAAGCCTTCAACGGATCGACCGTGCCCGAGCCGCTAAATCCACGGCGCTCTCTGGGCGGCTTCTTCGCCTTGGTAATAATCACGAAACTGTCCTTGTGGCCTGGCACCGCGCCTTCCACTACCAGCAGGTTCTCGTCCTTGTCGACGCCGAGCACCCGCAGGTTGCGGGCCGTCACCCGCTCGACGCCCATGTGGCCCGCCATGCGCATGCCTTTGAACACGCGCGACGGAAAGGCCGATGAGCCGATGGAACCGGTGATCTGAAACATCGAGCCGTGCGAAGCAGCGCCGCCCGCGAACTTATGACGCTTCACTACGCCGGCAAATCCGCGGCCTTTGCTGGTGCCGGCGATGTCGACGAACTTCTCGCCTTCGAACAGGTCAACCAGGACCTTGTCGCCGACCTTGGTTCCATCGCCATTCTCCGGATCGATCACAATCGGCACCTCGCGCAGAAAGCGCGCCGGCGGCAGATTGTTCTTGGAGAAGTGGCCCTTCATCGCCTTGGTCAGGCGCGACTCTTTCACGAACTCGACCAGGCCGATCTGGGCCGCATCGTAGCCGTCTTTGGTAACTGTCTTGCGCTGGGTCACAACGCAGGGACCGGCTTGCAGGATCGTGACTGGGTGAACATCACCCTTGTCATCGAACAACTGCGTCATGCCGATCTTCTTACCTAAAATTCCACCGACTGCCATGTTCTTGTCCTCAACTCTGCTTCCTGCCGTTCGTTGTTCGACCGGGGGTTGTTGCCAACCGCGGAAGCTTTGTTCTTATCGCTTTTCGCCGTTCGCCGTTCGCCGTTCGCTATTCGCTTTTCGCCAGAAACGTCCGTCTGACCTGCCTCTGGCGAAGAGCGAACAGCGAGAAGAGAATCGCGGTTACTTGTGTTCCTTGCCGAACGCCTTGATCTCTACGTCCACGCCCGCGGGAAGCTCCAGCTTCATCAGCGCGTCGACGGTCTGCTGCGTCGGCTCCAGAATGTCGAGCAGGCGCTTATGAGTGCGAATTTCAAACTGTTCGCGCGACTTCTTGTCCACGTGCGGGGAGCGCAACACGGTGTACTTGTTCTTCACCGTAGGCAGCGGAATCGGTCCCGCAATTTGCGCGCCCGTGCGCCGGGCCGTGTCCACGATCTCACCAGTCGACTGGTCGAGAACGCGATAGTCATATGCTTTCAGCCGGATCCGGATTCTTTCTTTGCCAATCACGTTAGTTTCTCTCAAAGAACAATTGTTAAGGCTCACTTGGAGCCGGTTCACATCTGTCGCCCCTGAAGGGGCTCAACCTTTAAATCGAACCTACCCAGGACTACGCTTCGCTTCGTCCTGGGCTAAGCTATTCCGCGCCTACGGCGCTTGGTTCTCGACTCTCGTCGTCGCCAGCCAGCACCAACTCTTGCGTCTCTCCGTCGTCGCCGCAAGAACCAGCTGACGGCTGAGAGCTGCTGGCTGACAGCTGTCTTAGCCCGGGTGCCCCATCCTACGCCCGCTTTTGGCGTAGGGTGGGAGACCTACGCGATGATCTCAGAGATCGTCCCGGCGCCTACCGTGCGTCCGCCTTCGCGGATAGCAAAGCGCAAGCCCTTTTCCATGGCCACCGGCGTAATCAACTCAATCTCCAGGGCCACGTTGTCGCCCGGCATCACCATCTCCGTACCTGCCGGCAAGGTCGCCACGCCGGTCACGTCCGTGGTGCGGAAGTAGAACTGCGGCCGATAGCCTTTGAAGAAGGGCGTGTGCCGTCCACCTTCATCCTTCGACAACACGTAAACTTCGCCCTTGAACTTGGTGTGCGGCGTAATCGAGCCACCCTTGGCCAGCACCATGCCGCGCTCCACATCTTCCTTGGCAATGCCGCGCAGCAAGAGTCCGGCATTGTCGCCCGCCAAACCTTCGTCCAACTGCTTCTTGAACATTTCCACGCCGGTCACAACCGTCTTGCGGGTCTCGCGGAAGCCGACGATTTCTACTTCCTCGCCTACCTTCACTTTGCCGCGCTCGATACGGCCGGTAACCACCGTGCCGCGTCCCTGAATCGAGAAAATATCTTCAATCGGCATCAGGAACGGCTTGTCGATATCACGCGCCGGCAGCGGCACGCTCTTGTCAACCGCTTCCATCAGCTCGTCGATCTTGGCTTCCCACTGGGCTTCGCCGTTCAACGCTCCCAAGGCCGAGCCGCGTACTACCGGCAGATCGTCGCCCGGGAAGTTGTACTTCGACAGCAGCTCGCGAACTTCCATCTCCACCAGATCGATCAGCTCAGGATCTTCCACCGCATCGCACTTGTTCAGGAACACCACCACGTAAGGCACGCCGACCTGGCGAGCCAGCAGCACGTGCTCTTTGGTCTGCGGCATGGGACCGTCGGTGGCCGCGACTACCAGGATGGCGCCATCCATCTGCGCCGCGCCGGTAATCATGTTCTTGATGTAGTCGGCGTGGCCGGGACAATCCACGTGCGCGTAGTGCCGGTTCGCGGTCTCGTACTCCACGTGCGCGGTGGCGATGGTGATACCGCGCTCGCGCTCTTCCGGCGCGTTGTCGATGGAGTCGAAGCTGCGAAACTTGATGTTCGGATTGTGCTTCGACAAAACTTTGGTGATGGCCGCCGTCAACGTCGTCTTGCCATGATCGATGTGCCCGATCGTGCCTACGTTTACGTGCGGCTTGCTGCGATCAAATTTCTCTTTCGCCATTGGAGCTCCTAAAACCTGCCGCCCCTGAGGGGCTCAATTCAATTATTGCGTTACCCAGGACTCCGCTTCGCTCCGTCCTGGGCTAAGCTGTCCCCGCGCCTGCCGGCGCTAGGTCCTGCAACTTCCTACTGCAACGCCGCTTCGATAACCTTCGAGGCTTCGGCACGACTAAAATCGTGCCCTCATAAAACCAACTAAAACCCTACCGTCCCTACGGGACTCGTACTTACTTTTCGCCTACCCAGCACTCCGCTTCGCTCCGTGCTGGGCTAAGCTATTTCACGCCTACGGCGCTGGCCCATCGAATCAACCACTGCGTCCCGAATCCCCGGGTTGCGGGGCGGTTCGGAATCACGTTAGCCGACTTACTTGGTTCCCGCCGGGCTCTTGCCCTGCACCTTGGCCACAATCTCTTCGGCTACCGCCCGCGGCGCTTCTTCATACCGCGAGAAGTGCATGCTGAAAGTCGCGCGGCCCTGGGTGTTCGAGCGCATGTTGGTGGCATAGCCAAACATCTCAGCCAGCGGAACCATCGCTTTAATCACCTGCGAACCGGCACGATGCTCGAGTGCCTCGATGCGGCCGCGGCGGCTGCTCAGGTCGCCAATGATGGTGCCCATGTATTCCTCAGGCACAACCACTTCCACCGACATCACCGGCTCCAGCAGAACCGGGCTGGCCTTGCGCGCGGCTTCCTTGAACGCCATCGAGCCGGCAATCTTGAACGCCATTTCGTTGGAATCGACATCGTGGTAGCTGCCGTCGTACAGGATCGCTTTCACATCCACCATTTCGTAGCCGGCCAGAACGCCGCCTTCCATGGCTTCTTTAATGCCCTGATCGACTGGCTTGATGAATTCCTTGGGAATCACGCCGCCCACAACTTCGTTCACAAACTCGTAGCCCTTGCCTGCCTCGTTCGGCTCCAGGCGAATGCGCACGTGGCCGTACTGACCGCTGCCGCCGGTCTGCCGGATGTACTTGCCTTCCGCTTTGGCTTCCTTGCGGATGGTTTCGCGATAGGCGACTTGCGGCTTGCCCACATTGGCCTGCACGTTGAACTCGCGCATCATGCGGTCGACGATGATCTCCAGATGGAGCTCGCCCATGCCTTCAATGATGGTCTGGCCGCTGTCAGGATCGGTGCTAACCCGGAAGGTAGGATCTTCCTGCGCCAGCTTGCTGAGCGCGATGCCCATCTTTTCCTGGTCACTCTTGGTCTTGGGCTCAACCGCAACCGCGATAACCGGCGCCGGGAACTCAATCGATTCCAGAATGATGGGGTGATCTTCGTTGCAGATGGTGTCGCCGGTAGTGATGTTCCTCAGTCCAACGCAAGCGCAGATGTCGCCAGCATAAATCTCGGTAATGTCTTCGCGCTTGTTGGCATGCATCTTGAGCAGGCGGCCAATGCGCTCCGAGCGGGACCGCCCGCTGATGTGGACGCTGTCTCCCTGCTTGAGTTCGCCGGAGTAGATGCGAATGAAAGTGAGCTGACCAACAAACGGGTCGCTCATGATCTTGAAGGCGAGAGCGGAGAAAGGAGCTTTGTCGTCAGCCGGCCGCTCTTCTTCCAGGCCGGTATCCGGATTGAGACCCTTTACCGGGGGAACATCAAGCGGCGAAGGCAGGTAATCGACCACTGCATCCAGCAGCGGCTGCACACCCTTGTTCTTGAAAGCAGTTCCGCAGATCACCGGGAACACTTTCATCTTCAAGGTCGCGCGGCGCAGGGCAGCCTTCAATTCGGCCTCGCCGATGGCCTCGCCCTCGATGTACTTGTGCATCAACTCGTCCTGGTCATCGTTCTCAACCACCGTTTCGACGAGCATCTGGTGGTAAGCCTGGGCCTTTTTCTTCAGTTCTTCCGGAATCTCTTGGATGGTGTATTCGGCGCCCATGGTTTCGTCGGTCCATACGATGGCCTTCATGGTCATCAGGTCGACGACGCCCTTGAACTTGTCTTCCGCGCCGATAGGCAGCTGGATGGCCACCGGCTTGGCGTTCAGCCGCTTGCGGATGGTATCGACGGCATGCTCGAAGTCGGCACCCATCTTGTCGATTTTGTTGATGAAGCAAATGCGCGGCACGCCGTACTTATCGGCCTGGCGCCACACCGTCTCCGACTGCGGCTCGACGCCATGAACGGCGTCAAACACGGCGCAAGCGCCATCGAGCACGCGCAGCGAACGCTCGACTTCTGCCGTGAAGTCGACGTGGCCAGGGGTGTCGATAATGTTAATGCGAATGTCTTTCCAGACGCAGGTGGTCGCCGCGGACGTGATGGTGATGCCGCGCTCCTGCTCCTGCGCCATCCAGTCCATCGTCGCGGTGCCTTCATGGACCTCACCGATGCGGTGCGTGCGTCCTGTATAGAACAGGATGCGCTCCGTCGTGGTGGTCTTACCGGCATCGATGTGGGCCATGATGCCGATATTCCTGCAACGCTCTAATGGGACTTGTCTGGGCACGATCTTTTCCGTTTCCTGCTATGGCGACTCTTCGGTCGCGTTGAATCTGGTAGAGCTGGCCTTCAGGCCTGCGTCACGTTTCCTATTTTGTTCTGTCATCCCGAGCCGGCTTCAGCCGGGGAGGGATCTGCTTCTTTCGCGTTCCGAAGAACCTGTGTCGTCCCTACGGGGCTCGGACCCTTATTCTTCGCCTACCCAGCGCTGAAGCGCTGGGCTAAGTTATTTCGCCTCTTCGAGGCTGGCTGTCACACCTTCACTCACTCTGGCTACCGCTGACAGCTCAGTGGCACAAAACTCAAAAGACCTTACCAGCGGTAGTGCGCGAAGGCCTTGTTGGCTTCGGCCATGCGGTGCACATCTTCCTTCTTCTTGATGGCAGCGCCTTTGCCGTTAGCGGCGTCGAGCAACTCATTCGCCAGCTTGTCGATCATGCCCTTTTCACCGCGTCCGCGGCTGTAGGTCAGGATCCAGCGGATCGCCAGCGACGTGCGGCGGTCGGCATTGACCTCGACCGGAACCTGGTAGTTCGCGCCGCCTACACGGCGGGTCTTCACTTCCAGTACGGGCTTGGCGTTCTCGACGGCCTTCTTGAACAGCTTGAGGGCCTCGTCGCCACCTTTTTCCTCGAGCTTCTTCATCGCGGTGTAGAAGATGCCCTGGGCGGTCGACTTCTTGCCGTCCCACATCATGGAGTTCACAAACTTGTTGACCAGCGTGGACTGGTAGATGGGATCGGCCAGCGGCTCACGCTTCGCGATATGTCCTTTTCTCGGCATAAATCCTTAAACCTCGAATGCTGTCGCCGGCCGAAGCCGGCTTGAGGAAACCAGTTACATCCTCAACGCTGGCCTGAAGGCCAGCTCTACCTAAAACTTTTGACCCCGGCCAGACGCTAGCCTAAAGGCCAGCTCTACCGGCTACGCCTTGGGGCGCTTGGCCCCGTACTTGGAGCGGCTCTGCTTGCGATTGGCGACGCCGACCGAATCCAGCGTGCCGCGCACCACGTGATAGCGCACACCCGGCAGGTCCTTCACACGGCCGCCGCGGATCAGCACAATCGAGTGCTCCTGCAAGTTGTGGCCAACACCGGGAATGTAAGTCGTCACTTCGATCCCGTTGGTCAGACGAACGCGAGCGACTTTGCGCAACGCGGAGTTTGGCTTCTTCGGGGTCTGGGTGTACACGCGGGTACAAACTCCGCGCTTCTGCGGGCAGGACTGCAGCGCCGGCGAGGCCGTCTTGTAATTCGGCGCCGAGCGGCCCTTGCGCACCAGTTGATTAAATGTAGGCACTCTTTGCAGCTCCTTCGTTGCCAGGGGCGCACCTTCCGGCACGCCGCATCAAACTCTTAACTCCCATTTCTTGCGGGATTCACTTCCCCGGAAACAGGTTTCCATCTTCAGCGGCACAAAGCCGCAATGTCGCGTCGCTGCCGGCTGCCATGCAATCGGCGCTTGCGGCGCAAGAATCGCGATCCCACATGTGGGACTGGGCATCACTTCGCGTGGCCTCGCAGGCCATCTTGCCCATGCTTCCCAGGCAAATGCCGGGGAATCTTGGTTTCCGATCAGGTTAGGCGTACGACGGTGGCGCCGTGGTCGTTCCGCAATCGGCTTGACGCCTTATGCGGAGAACAGGAACGAGGGCGCTCCGTTTCGTTGCCTCGGTCTGCATACCCGTGGAAAGCTCCAACGGAAGCGCAGACACGTTTCAGCGAGGATCCTGCAAAACCTATTCTACAGGATGGAGATCAAAGCAGCACAGCCAGACACTACAGGCAGGCCAAACATGACTCGCAGAACCTACTTAATATAGCAACCGGAGTTGCAACACGTCAACCACTTCAGCCGAGGTTTTCCGATCCAGCGCTGGCTTTCTATCGCCGGCAGGCAAGCGCCGCTTTCCTCCTGCTCCTGAGCGCCGCCTGGGAACCACAACTAGACTGTTGCGGCCGGGTTTCCAACTGCGGTTGGCGAGCATTACGCCGGGTAGCGCTAACGCGCTGATTGCTTGCCGAAAACAGCAACCAACCTCTACACTTAGGTTCTTCCATTTGAAATAATTCCGGTTGGTTCGTCCGTCAGCAATCAGGGCTGGCGGGGAGGATACATGCAGCGGGTTTCGACGGTCCGAGTAGTCACTGCCATCGCAGCTATTCCTTTTCTTCTTTTTCTTGCCGCTTGCGGCGGCGGCAGCAGCACCGCGAGCACTACGGTTACCCAGATCCTGCTCAGCCCAACCACGATTTCCCTGAATGAAGGCGCGGTCACCACGCTGTCGGCCATCGCCGAAAATGCATCGGGCGGGGTAGTCGCCGCCGATCTCACGTTTAGCAGCAGCAATAATAATGTCGCGACCGTATCCACCGGCGGTCTGGTCTGCGGTGGCGTGTGGGATGCCAACATCATTAATTGCAATGCCACCTACGGTCCGGATGGCGTTGGGCAGGTCACCATCACGGCAACCTCCACCAACAACGTAACCGCTACCGTTACGGTTTACGTGCATGAGCAGGTCGACCAAGTTGTGGCCGTGGTCAACGGCGATTGCACCACCATGGGACAAGCCATCAACATCACGGGACTGGCTTACAGCACTTCCGCTCCCGGATGTTCGCCTTCTGCCCCGTGCGACATCAGTTCCACCGTCGGTCCGTTTAGCTTCTCCTCCAACGACACTTCGATCGCGGCCACTTCGGCGGGAATCGCTACCACTTACTCTTCCACGACCAATAGTCCTACTTACACTTCGGGTGGAACCATCACCGGCTCCCAGGGTCAGACCTGCAATCTGAGCAGCTTCAATGGTGTCAGTAACGCGACCGCGACGGTCGCGCTGACCGGACACAACACGATTGCTTCCGGCACTCACCTGACCATCACGAATTCTGGGTTCGGCGGCCTTACGCCTCCCACCACGGCCACCCTGACCAACGGAACCGCAACTTGCAGTGGCACGGCCACGGTCATCACCGCGCTTACCACTGGTGTCCTGACCGCGGAAACTCCCGGCCTGACTACGGCTTTCGCCAGTGTTTCCGGAGTCAACAGCGTTGCCGTGCCGTACAAAACCTGCGCGGTGAACAGCATCAATGTGCATAGTTCCAGCGACTCCACTACCTCGTTCATCATGAATGCGACGGGCACACAGGGACTGACTGCCGATGTGTATGACACCCACGGGGTGTACATCCAGCCAACCTTGACCTGGGGATCGTCGCTGACCGCGGTCGCAACCGTGGCGACCGGGACAACCGGCAACAATCCGGCAACGATTACCGCCGTGGCGCCGGGTACGGCCTACATCACGGCATCGTGCAGCTATCCCAATTGCAACAAAGGCGTGCCTGCCGAGTACAGCCAGAACATCGTCACAGCCACCGTGAATGGAGGCAACGCCACTACGGTCTATGCCGCCTCCACCAATTCCCTGTCGCTGATTCCGATTCTCACCACCACAAATGCCGCAGGCACCGCAATTACGCTGCCCACTTACCCTAACTCCATCGTCGCTGACCCCTCGGGATCCACCGTGTATCTCGGGTCAAGTTCCGGATTGATGTCCGTCGCGGTGAGTTCCGGAACCGTAAGCACCAGCAACGTTCATGGAACTGTGCTTGCCATTACCCCAGACAGCCAGTTTCTGTTAATCAATGACACAGTCGCCAACGTCGTTTACTACTACTCGATCTCGGCCGGAACGTATACCGTTGCTCCCGCGAATGCTGCCCTTACCGGAGCTGCCTACACGCCGGACAGCAGTTTCAACGAATGGGTTGCGGGCACGCAGTGGGGATTGGGTTATCCCACCGGTCTGCTCGGACTGCCGACGTTGCCTTATACGGCAAACAGTCTCGATTTGATCGCCCAGGGTGGCCTGAGCTACATCACCGCACCCGGGCAGGTAACCGTCTATTCCACCTGCAATCAAGCGCAGGGACAGACTCTGACTGCGAACAATCCCACACTCATCAAAGGTCTTCCGAACGGGACGGGAGCGGTTGCGGCGGACTCGCCAAACCTCGATCTGATCACCAGCACTCCGCCGTTAAGCGCAGGCTGCCCGATCACCACGCCAAGCTCGCTGGGAGCCTACGACCTGGGTGTCGGCGCTTATACCCCGCAGCAGATCATCATGAGCCCGGACGATAATTACGCCTACATCATCAGCAACCTGCCGGAGCTGCTGGTATTCAACCTGCCCGGCTTGGCGCCGAGCACTGTTCCGTTTGCAGGAGGGGCGACGGCGTACAACGGCGGCATTACGCCCGACAGCAGCCGCATTTACGTCGGCACCAGCGACAGTAAGGTGCACATGGTGCAGACCTTCCAGATGCAGGACCAGGCGCAGATCGCCGTGAACCTGAAAGACTCCAATGGCAATCTGACCACGCCGAATCTGGTGTGCGTGGTTCCGTAAGTCAGGATTGGGCGAGTAGATCTGAAAGGGCGCACCTTTAGGTGCGCTGTCGAATGCCCTAACTAAAATTCTTCCGAGCCGGCGTCACTTCGACTGCCGCTGCAACAGAATCACGCATTCCTTGCGATAGAAATGCGCCTTCCAAAAAACGATTGGTTGCCACTCCAGCCCCATTTGCGCGCGTGAATACTCCGCGATCTCGTGAATATCTTCGTCGATCCAGGTGTGGTAATGAATGCTGTAGTCGGCTTCGAGCAGCTGCTTTAATTGCGGCTCAAATTCTGGGCCATCGCGTTTGCGACCGACCACATTTTCCACCCAGTCTTCGAAGTGCGCCTGCTTGTCGAATCCAGCTTCTCCAACCTTGTCTTCAGCAATCAGATGCTGTAGCGGCGTGCGTTCGCGTTTCACGTCGAAGGTATATCGCTTGTCCGGTATCTTGAGCAGCAGAACTCCGCCCGGCTGCAATACCTCATGCCAATGACGCAGCGCCGACAACGGAAACGGCAAGTGCTCCAGCACATGGCTGGCGATTACGAAGTTCAAACTGGCAGGCAGGAACGGCAGGCGCGTGGCGTCCGCCACTACGTCAGGAGGAACGATCGGTTGGGTGACCTCGGCATAGTGCTGCTCAAGGTCGGCGTCGGAAATGCGATCGACGTAGTAAACAACAGCTTGGGACGGCACAGGAAACTTACGCCACAGCGCGCCGATCTCAACTCCACGCCCCCGCAGATGCCGCGCGAGCAGTCGATTCTCCAGCCAGCGCAGCGGCGCACCTTTGCCCATAGAAAATGCAAGTGGCGAGGGATTGGGGGTTAGAGGTTGGCGACCGCCAGGGCCAAAATTCCAGCGCAGTCCTTGATCTCGCCCACAAACCTAAAGAGCTTGAACTAAGTTTGCTTTGAAGGGGGCGGCATTTCGGCCCTCCGTAAACATTACGAACCCACCCGGCTTTCGCCGCTGAGGAAAGTCGTTTTCACTTGATTCAGAGTTTCCTCAACTCCTAATTCCTATCCCTAGTCCCGACCTTTTTTCTTTCCTTCGCCCAGCTCGCGGGCCACGCTATCCAGCACGCCGTTGATGAAGTGCACCGACTCCGGCGTGGAGAAACGACGTGCGATCTCCAGCGACTCGTTAATGATCACCGGCCGTGGCGTCTCTGGAAAGCCGATAAACTCGGCCACCCCGGCGCGCAGCAGGTTGCGATCGACTGCGGCCATGCGCTCCATGCGCCAATGTTCGGCGTTGCGCTCGATGAGCTGGTCGATTTCCTCTCGCCGTTCACAGGCGATGCGAAACAGTTCGTCGGAAAATTCGCGTACCTTCTCGTCCAGATCCTTACGCTCGCTCCAGAACGTACCCCGCACCTGCTCCAGTTCCTGACCACCCATATCCAACTGGAAGAGCATCTGTAGCGTCAGCTCGCGTGACTTGCGTCGTGTGCCGGCTTTGCCTGTCATTGCTCCACCCCGGGTTTGTCATCCTGAGCGGAGCGACCTTCGTTTGGATTGTCATCCTGAGCGGAGCGCAGCGCAGCCGAGGGACCTGCTTTGTCATCCTGAGCGGAGGCGCCTGTTGTTGGCGCCGTAGTCGAAGGACCTGCTGTTTTCTTCCGCCTCGAAGAGCTTCGCTTCTTCCCAACCTTCTGCCGAAGCGACGCCATTTCCACGGCGGCCAGCCCTGCTTCAAAGCCCTTATTGCCGGCTTTCAGTCCGGCACGGTCGATGGCCTGCTGCAAGGTGTCGCAAGTCAGTACGCCGAAGGCATGCGGCACGCCCGTGTCCTGCGCGGACTGTCCGATGCCGCGTGTCGCCTCGTTCGCAATCACTTCATAGTGCAGGGTGTCGCCACGCAGCAGACACCCCAGGCAGATAATCGCGGCGTACTTGCCGGTCTCAGCCAGATGCCGCGCCGCCATGGGGATCTCGTAAGCTCCGGGCACATGCACGATGGTCAGGTCTTCAGAGCGAGTCCCACATTGTCGGAGTGCCTGCAGCGCGCCGTCCAGCAGCCGTTCGGTGATGAAGGAGTTGAAGCGGCTGACCACCAGCGCAAAGCGTTTGCCCGAAGCGTCCAGCGAACCTTCGATGCCGGCGCCATCAGCTTTTTTCGCGTAGGTGAGGAAGCCGAGCCGCAATCCACCGACTTCCACTTCAAACAGGCGCGCTCCGTACGGGGTATCACCGATCTCACGTTGAATTTTTACAGCGGTCGCGGGTGCCCCATCCTCGTCGCCTGCCTTTGGCGACAGGGTGGGTTTAGACAGGGCGGGATCGGGAATCAGCTTCTTGACGATCTCATACGCCCCATCGGCGTCGGAAACTTCCACCATCGCGTCGACGCTGGGCGTGTCCGGTGCCGCCAGAAACTCGATGCCGCCGCGAGGGGCCAGCATCTCGATGCCATGATTGCCGCCCTCATGCCACTCATTGCCGGAAGCAAATCCCAGGGCGCGCAACAACTCGAGCGCCGGCTGCAAGTCGTCGAGCGAGCGGCCCAGCACACGAGGAAATACGATCGATCGAATCATACTTTCATTGTAATTGGTGATTGCCGGTCGGAAGGCCGACAGCGACGCGCTCAAGCTTTTGACAATCAGGTGGCGCTACGAACGTCATCCATATCGTCGCGATCGCGCCTCATTGCTTCAGAGCGAAGAGGCATCCACGTCCATGGCAATCATCGCTCGCAGCTTGATCCTGCGGTGATGAACCGCTGCCGTGTCCCCCCGGTTGACTCACGCCTTGTTGGCGAGTTACTTTGTCCGCTCCTACCGTCATCGAGCAAGGGAGGCCCGCATGCTCACCTCAGAATCCCACACCCACCTTCGTTTTCCTGCGCTCCTGGCAGCGATCACAGTGATGTTCGTTCTGGCTGTTGGCGGCATGGCGCAAGCGCAGACTTTTTCCAACTTGCACAGCTTCACCAACGGTCCTGACGGAAACGGCCCATTCGCCGGACCCACCATGGACCGGGCAGGAAACGTCTACGGTGTCGCGATCTACGGCGGCGCCGGACGCGGGGTCGCATACAGGCTGACCAAGCACAGCGGCGGGTGGCTCTTTGACATACTCCACTCGTTTACCGGAAACCCGGACGGGGATTCTCCGTTCGCGGCGGTCACCATCGGCCCGGACGGCAATGTTTATGGCACCACGATTTTCGGCGGTGGGGGTTGTGCACCCAATGGCTGCGGCACCGTGTTTAAGCTGACGCCCCCGCCCCGAATCTGCGGCCGCTCTGACTGTCCCTGGACGGAAACCGTGATCTACAAGTTCGCCGACAGCAGCGCCGGGCTGAGCGTGCCGTACGGCGGCGTTACCTTCGACGCGCAGGGCAATCTGTATGGCACCACCTATAACGGCGGCTCCGGGCATTGCGACAACGTCGGCTGCGGCACCGTCTATAAGCTGACTCCGGCGGGCGGTACGTGGACCGCGAGTGTGATCTACAACTTTACCGGCGGCGCCGATGGAGCGTTTCCCACGGCGACCATGACGATCGATGCCTCCGGCAATCTCTACGGAACAACTTACGGCGGCAGCGTCTTTGAACTGGTTCGATCCGAAGGTGGATGGACAGAAAATACCCTTTACACCTTTCAGAATGGCCCGGACGGAGGCGAGCCCCAGGCGGGAGTGATCTTCGACAGTGCCGGAAATCTCTACGGCGACACGACCATGCTGAACGGCGGTCCCGCCGGCGGCGCGGTTTACAAGCTGACTCATTCAGGGAGCAGTTGGACGTACAGTGTGCTCTATACCTACAGCAACTTCAGCGGCCTGTACGGCAATGTCGCCCTGGACGCTGCCGGAAACATCTACGGTGTGGCCCAGACGGGAGGGATCTATCAGGGCGGATCGGTTTTCAAGCTCACCAACTCAGGAGGTACCTGGAGCCTCACCGACCTGCATGACTTCCAAGGCGACGGCTGGCCGACAGGCGACGTGATCTTCGATTCCAGCGGCAATCTGTACGGAACCGCATTTGGCGGCGGAGTGTACGGCTGGGGTTCCGTGTGGGAGATCCAGCCCTAACACCGAACATTGAAGCTGCCCCACTCATTCGCGAGTATTCGAATGAGTGGGCAGTACGACCATCTACCGTCCTTTAAACTGCGCCGGCCGTTTCTCCAGGAATGCCTTCGTGCCTTCGTTCTTGTCTTCGGTCGCGCAGCAGACGCCGAACAGGGTGGCTTCCAGGAACAGGCCGTCGGCCAGCGTGAGATCGTACCCGCGGTTGACTGCCTCCATGGCGTACTGAATCGCCAGCGGCGCGTTGGCAATGATCTTGGCGGCGATAGCTTCGGCGCGCGGAATCAAATCAGCCGCCGCGACCACTTCGTTCACCAGCCCAATGCGGTACGCGTCCTGCGCGCTGATCATCTCGCCGGTCAGCACCAGCTGCATGGCAATGCCTTTGCCCACCAGTCGCGACAGGCGCTGGGTTCCGCCGTAGCCGGGCAGCAGTCCGAGCTTCACTTCCGGCTGGCCGAGCTTGGCATTCTCGCTGGCCAGACGCATGGTGCAGGCCATGGCTAGCTCGCAGCCTCCACCCAGCGCGAAGCCGTTGATGCAGGCGATCACCGGCTTGCCCAGATTTTCGATGGCGTCGATGATGGCCTGTCCCTGGTGCGTGTATTCCTTGGCTGACACCGGAGTGTGCTGCGACAGCTCGCCGATGTCGGCGCCGGCCACGAACGCCTTCTCGCCGCCGCCGGTAAGGATGACCACGCGAACTTCCGGGTCTGCCTTGGCACTGGCGAAGGCATGTTTCAGCTCCTGCATGGTGGCCATGTTCAGCGCGTTAAGCACCTTGGGCCGGTCGATGGTGATGTAGGCAATGTGATTTTTGATTTCGGATTTAATGTTCTGGAAGTCGGTCATGAGTGAAGCCTTTCGAAAGCAATTAGCAGTTAGCATTTGGCCAGACAGATCGGGTAGAGCGGGCCTTCAGGTCCGCAGCACACGGTCACATCGATTATTCGAGCCGGATTCCGATACAGGTAGAGCAAACCTTCAGCTTTGCATCAGGGCTGCAATACCCTCTTTGAAGGGGCGACCTTCAGAGCCTGCCCTGAGAGAAGCCGAAGGGTGCGCCGTAACAGCAGAAAAAATGGATCCGAGCCGGCTTCAGCTGGCGACAGGTTCTGCCGTACCGCGCGGTTCACCTTCCTCAATACCGCAGGCTCACCCCCGCGGATAAAATAAATTTCGCCGCTCCGCGGCTAGTTCTTCCGTCCCACTGCGTGGGACTCAGTCGCATTTGCTAAAGGCCAAGTGCTAACCGCCAACGGCTGTCTCTACACAAAGCTTCCCGGCACCGGCTTGCTGGGATCGGCGTAATCGTAAAATCCCTTGCCCGATTTGCGGCCGTACCAGCCGGCCAGCACCAGCCGCTTCAGCAGCGGAGGCGCGGCGAAACGGCGCTCCTTGAACTCGTCATACATCACCTGGGTGATGTAGTAGGTGGTGTCGAGTCCGACGAAATCCAGCAAGGTAAACGGTCCCATGGGGTAGCCGCAACCCAGCTTCATGGCTTCGTCGATATCGGTGATCGAGCCTACGCCCTCTTCGTACGCGCGGATCGCGTCGAGCAGATACGGCACCAGCAGCCGGTTCACGATGAATCCCGTCTTGTCGCTGGTGCGCACTGGCACCTTGCCCAGCTTGTTACCGAAGGCGACGGCCGAGTCATACACATCGGGGGCGGTCGCGATGGTCTGGACCACTTCCACCAGCTTCATCATGGGCACGGGATTGAAGAAGTGCATGCCGATGAAGCGCTCGGGCCGCTTGGTCGCCGTCATCAGCTCGGTCACCGAGATGGACGAAGTGTTGGTGGCGAAGATGGCGTCTTTCTTGACGATTGCATCGAGCTCCGCATAGGTCTTGCGTTTCTCGGGAACATTCTCGATGATGGCCTCGATCACGATGTCGCAGTCGGCAAGGTCCTGCATCTTGGTTGAGCCCTTCAGCCGCGCCTGAGCTTCGGATTTCTGCTCAGCCGTGAGGCCGCCCTTGGCGGGGCCGCGTTCCACCAGCCGCGACAGCGACTTGTCGATGCCGGCGAAACCTTTGTCGAGAAACTTCTGGTCCTGCTCCAGTACCACAACGTCGCACCCGGCCACTGCGGCCACCTGTGCAATGCCCGAGCCCATCAGCCCACAACCTAGTACGCCTACCTTCTGAATATCCATGTGTGCGCTTTCCCCTCGAATGATTTGGACCTATTGCGGTTGGGTAGAGCCGGCCTTCAGGCCGGCGTCGTAGCCAACTTGTGAATTATGAGCCGGCTTCAGCCGGCGACACATCGAAAGCCGCTGCGGGCTAAAGCCCGCAATGCTAAAAATAATGCCGCGGGACGCTGGCCTGAAGGCCAGCTCTACCCGAACTACCCCGGCTGATGTGGGTGCCGTTCCAGTGCGCCCGCCGTTGACCCGCCGCCTACCTCGCCAATGCGCGTGTTTTGCAGCAGCACGATCCGCCACTTGCCATCAAAATTTTCCGCCACAATCGTCGGCCGTGATTCCAGTTCCCGGGGCGCGCCATCTTCGAAGAACTGCAAGAACTGCCGCAGAAAGATCACCGCCAAGTCGGGACGAAGGAAGCGAATCTTCTCCACACTGTAGCGAACCGTGCTGCCTTTATAAATTGTCCCGAAGATCATGCGATGTCCCGCTTCGATGGCGGCGCGTCCGGTGTAATAGCCGCCCAGGATGTGAACGAAATCAGCGTCCTCGGCAAAGCACGCGGCAAAACCTGCGCTGTCGGCCGTGTTCCATGCCCCTTCCAAGTGATACACCATCCCGTGCAGTGCGCGTTCTTCGCTGGTCATGGCTGGTCGTTTCCGGTTTGCGAGGGTTCCCGGCGGCGAAGCACATAGGTCCACCCGCCGATCACGGCCGCGGGCGCCATGAAAAGAAGCGTGATGGCCGGCGCCCACGAAATCCCGTCCCTGAACATAACGAAGAGAGCGCCGACGGCGATCAGCGCTCCCACAAACCAGGCGGCGATGAAGTGCGGCTTTCCCCCGATGAAGCTGGCGATATAACCCGCCGCCAGCGCGAACAGCAGCCCGAACGCGATGCTCACCGCCTGAAAGCTGATGCTGGCCGGCGCGTGCGGGTCGGTGTTGGTAACGCGAAACAGTCCCCACCACAGCAGCCGAAAGAACAGATAGCCGAACACCACGCCGCTGAAGACGCGCATCACCGCTCCTGTCTGCTACCGCTGCAGGTTCTCCACGATTACCGCAATGCCCTGGCCGCCGCCGATGCAGGCCGTGGTCATGCCGTACTTGGCTTTGCGGCGGCGCAGTTCGTACAGCATGGTGACCAGCAAACGCGTGCCGGTCGCGCCCAAGGGATGGCCTAACGCAATCGCTCCACCGTTGACATTGACCTTGCTGCGATCCAGGCCCAGTTCCTTCTCGACCGCCAGATACTGCGCGGCGAACGCTTCGTTAACCTCGATGAGGTCAAGATCCTCCAGCTTCATCCCGGCCCTCTTCAACGCGATGTGCGTTGCAGGGACCGGTCCCGAGCCCATGATCTTGGGATCGACGCCGGCGATTCCCCAATTCACGATCCGGCCCATCGGCTTCAGGTTGCGCTTTTCGGCGTCGGCGAGCGACATCACCACGGTGGCGGCGCCGCCATCGACAATGCCGCTGGCATTGCCGGCCGTGACCGTTCCGTTCTTGCCGAACGATGCCTTCAACTTGCGCAGGCTGTCCATCGTGGTCTCCGGACGGCGATGATCGTCTTCATTAAACGTCTCGCCGGTGGGCTCGCCTTTGCGATTGCGCAACGGCACCGGGGTCAGTTCTTCCTGCAAACGCCCCGCTTTGTAAGCCTCGTCGGCGCACTTCTGCGAGCGCAGCGCGAATTCATCCTGCATCTCGCGAGTGATGCCCTGCTGCTCGGCGTAAAGCTCGGCGGTATTCGCCATGTACAGACCGCAATAGCTGTCTAACAACGC
Source organism: uncultured Acidobacteriaceae bacterium (assembly GCA_963769235.1). GTDB lineage: Bacteria > Acidobacteriota > Terriglobia > Terriglobales > Acidobacteriaceae > Bog-257. The sequence continues at coordinate 86,688 of CAVYKW010000008.1, forward strand.
GACCATGAGCGAGTCTTCCAGCTTGCCTTCGCCGAAGCCCACGCCCCAACGCATGCCGCGGATCACGTGCGGCGCCTGCGACATTGATTCGATGCCGCCGGCCAGCACGGTTTTGGCTTCACCAAGCTGAATCATCTGGGCCGCGGTCACGACAGATTGCATGCCCGAACCGCACAGGCGATTGACGGTTAGGGCCGGCACTTCGATCGGCACTCCGGCTTTCAGAGCGACGTGGCGCGCGCCGTAGATGGCGTCGCCCGAGGTTTGCTGCGCATTCCCCATCACGCAGTGATCGATTTCGCCGGGCTCGACCCCGGAGCGTTTCATAGCCTCCACCGCCGCTATGGCGCCGAGTTCCTGGGCCGTGAAGTCTTTAAGTTTTCCGCAGTAGCGTCCCATAGGTGTGCGGGCGCCGTTGACGATAGCGATATCCATTGTGTTCGACATGTGTATTTTGTATGGAAGGCAGATCAGGCTTTGTGTAAACCACTGAGTTTATCAGCGGCAGAAGAAGTGAAGCAAACCGGGGAGGACGGGCGAGTGTCTGAAACCCTCCTTAAATGTGTGAACCTCTTCTCGAACCTTTCCGCCTCTACTTCGGCGGGCAGTAGACCTCCCTGAACACTACGTTAAGGTTATCGAGGGCTTGAGCGCAGTCACCGGTAAAGCTGGAACCATGCATGATGGCGAGGGTTTTGGGTTTCAGGTCGGCGAGCTTTTTCAAGTTCTGCGCGGTGGTAGTTGTGTAAGGCACATAGTCCGCGAGAATGCCCGCCTGAAAATCCTTGAGCGCCTGCCGCGCGCGGCCCACGACATCGGCAGAGGTGAGCGGTTCGACGTCGCCCAGCTGATGGAACAGGTCGGAACAGAGCAGTGTCCTCTGGGTTTCTTCGAAGAGCACGCCAGCGTCCCAGCCGTGCGGTAGATGGGGAGTGTGGCAGTAGCGAAAGCGGCATTTCCCCGTCGCAAAGGTCCCACCGTCAGCAAAAGAGCGGGCATCGCGGCCAATGAAGTTGTTTATGTTCACCATGGCGCCCACCTGGCTGCAAATCACATCGGCCTGGGGAGCCGCAGCCAGCCATTCATTCAGCGACCCGCACTCGTCTGACTCAAAGTGGCTGAAACTGATGTGGCGCAACTCGGAAAGGTTGATGAGCTTAGAGACAGCCTCGCGAATCTCCGCATGCATCCCGCGCAGCCCAGTGTGGAACAGCAGCGGCTCATCGTCTTTCACCAGGAAATGATTGAATTGGAAATTGCCCCATTGAGCAAAGATCGAGATGCGATAGACGTTCGGCGCGATTTCCGTGGTGATCGCCATGGTAGTCTCCTCAATCCGATTTTTATCGGCCTTTCAACTTTGACTTCCCGGTTACATACGCTGGTGCCCCAGGTGCCGCGTTTTCCGAGACCTGGGAAGATTGCTGTTTCGTCGGTCGATCACCTCAGCAACTTGCCGGCGAGCCAGTAGTCGACACTGAACCTTCCCGGGCCGGAGCAGATCAGCCAGATGAAGAAGAGCACGTACAACACCTCCGGAAGATAGAGGAAATCGTCGAGCCAGTTAAGTGGCGAAAGCCCTTTGGGCAGGGTGGAAATCGCTTCGGTCAGGGTGGCGACAACCATATCGATCAACAAGGCCACGCAGGCTGCGCTCGAAAGAAACCCCACGGCTAGCAGGGATCCGCAAACGAGCTCGACACCCGCCACAAAATAAGCCGTCTCGCGGGGAAACGGGACTTTCGCCTTAACCAGCGTTTCGTAAACCGGTTTCGTACCGCCGGCGACAAACAATTTATTTGCCCCGGAGATGGCGAAGAACAGCCCGATTGAAACGCGTACCAGCAGGATGGCGTATTGCTCCAAATCGCTGCTACCCAGCAGCGCAAACTGGACCAGCCATTTCCAATCCATCTTTAGTCCTTCCGTCGAAGGGAAGCGTGTTAACCATATTCCATCCAGGCCAAGCGCTAACCGTACTTGAGCTCGGTGCTCTGTCCCACCTCGATAATGTAACCATCAGGATCACGGATGTAGCAGCGCGTCTCGCCGTACTTGGGTATCGGTTCCGTGATGAACTCTGCTCCTCGACTTTTCCATAATTCGTAGCATGCTTGAATATCCGCAACGCGGAAATTCATAAAGCTGTTGATGTGATTCGGGTCGGGAACGCTGAGCGATACCGTGGGCTTATCCGGGGTCGGCCCACCTCCAACGTTCAGAATCATCCAGATATTCGCAAGCTGAAGGTACGCAGGCGCGTTACCGTCACCCAAGCTTAGAATGCGAGCGCCGAAGACCTTCTCGTAGAAGCGGGCTGACCGGCCGATGTCGGCGACGGTAAGAAAATGGGCGACGCTAAACCCCTCGCGCGGGGGCATCTCATAGCTTTTCTGTTCGACTTGTACCGCGTTCATTGATAGCTCCTTTCGATACGGTGCTCATTACAAAGTATGACGCCAGGCCGGAGTTCAGAACTTCGTCGGGCACCGGCCTAGCCATGAATTTGGCTTACGTAATATCCGAGCCGATTTTCGGCGTCTCCCGGCTTGTGAAAGCCGCGCGCCATCAGCGCCTTGATTCCCTCCTGCGCTGCCGGTCGCCCGAGCGATGCGATGCACGCGTCCCACCCGGCGCCGAGTTCGACGTCCGGCGGCAGGCTGGTGTTGACCAGGCGCTTGGTCTCGGCGATCGCCCACTTGTCGAACTTGGAGATCCGGGTGGCTAGGGTCTCTACGAACTCGTCCAACTCGGCATCGGGCAGGGCGCGATTCACGTAGCCGTAGGCTTCGGCCTGGTCTCCGCGAATGTCTTCCGAGCTCAACAGCACCTCGAGGGCGCGGTTTCGGCCAATGAGTCGAGGCAATCGAGCCATGGGGCCGCCGCCGGCGACCATCCCCACGCCGACCTCCCATTGCGAAATGATGGTCTTCTCGCGGCTGGCAAAACTCATGTCGCAGGCCAGCGTAATCTCGCTGCCGTTGCCTGTCGCCCGGCCGCGAATCAGCGCGACGGAGGCGACTGGCAAGCGAGTCAGGCGCACCAGAAAGTCTGGCCAGGGCGGCAAGCCCGTGGGACCGTCCGGCAGTGAAGTCAGGTCCTCAAGCTTCGCTGTGAAGTCGGAATGATTCAGGAAGTAGTCGTCGACCGCGCTGTCGAAGACCACGACCCTGACCTGCTCGTCGGCTTCGAGAGCGTTCATGACTTCCTGGAACTGCACGACCATTTCCGGGCCCATCACGTTGATCGGCGGATTGTCGATCGTGACTCGCCAATAGGCGGGCGACCTCTTGGCGACGCGAATCTGTGCGGGTTTGGCAGTTGCGCTTGCGGTAGTCATAACACTCTCCTTTGAATTTGAGCTTGGGAACCGGCTGATTACCCCGACGTGTTCTTGGAGATCAGGGTCATTTATTCGTTGCCGGGGGGTGGTTAACTACTGCTGCGCCTGCCTCGCTGACGATTTCGTCCTGGGAATCCGTGCCTCCCGAACAACCGATGGCACCGATAATGACTCCCTGGTCGATCAAAGGAATGCCGCCCCGAGAGGCAATGACTCCGTCGAACGCGAGTAGATAGTTGAGACGCATAAGCTGGACACCGTCCTCGAAAACCTTGGTCGGACGCCGGAAGGTCGCGGCTGCACGCGCCTTGTGCTCGGCGATCGCAATGGAGGCAAGCATGGCGCCGTCCATTCGCTGGAAGGCGACCAGGTTGCCGCCGGAATCGGCCACCGCTACGTTCATCTTCCAATCCCGCTTCTTCGCCTCTGCCACCGCCGCGTGAATAATTGCCTGTGCTCGGTCTAGCGATATCGGGGGGCCATACGGAGTGTCGAAAGGAATCTTGTCGGGCACGAAATCGAGAGGATTTGCTGCTGTGGGCTGCAACGCCGGACCCGCACCGGCGGCGCTTCCTGTTTTCTCATTTAACATACGTCTCCTTCAATGGATCGCAGTAGAGCTTGCTCGATTCGAATAGTGGATGGAACTCGTTGTCGGCTAAGGCTGGAACCCGTCTGCCATCCATTTGGCGAACAGTTCAATGCGCTCTTGCGGCCAGGGACCTTCTCCGCGCGGCGGTGGGGGCGGCATTACCGCGCCGCCGATTCCCCGAATGCGATCGTAGATGGCGGCAGCATGCTGTTTGACCTCATCGTAACTTTCCAGGTTGAATCCTTTGCGCATGCCTTCGATGTCCCGTTCCGTAAAGAGCGGACGAATGTCTGCTTGAAAGCTTGTGGTTTTCATTACGCCTCCCACCTGATGTCCATGCGGCATCAGACCATGAGCGCGAAGGGAAATCTATTGGACGAAGGTATCGTCGATACCTTCGTATAGCGAGAGGGGCATGGGGCGCCGGGATGGGCCGAGCGGGTATTGGAACTTGCCTGGGACTTAGATAGTCCCGGGTTTCCGGTGAATAACCCTTAGATTGCCGCAGCTATGTTCGCGTTCCCACTTGTCCAGGCAGCCGTCACGAACAGAAAGAGCTTTGGAAACGCCGCATTTCATGCAAGTGGAGTCAATGAGCAGAATGCCTTCGCCGTCGCGTTGAAGGTCACGATTAATCCTGTGTTGGAATTGTTCCACTGCATATTTGGATGAAATTTCCAGGCTGCCGCCGTTCCGCGAAGCAATATGGTTGCGACTCTCCTACGCGGGTTCGCTTTGAAAGCGGACCGCATTTTCGGAGCCACGACACATCTCTTCTTCTCCGCTTGACATCTCTCACCCACGTATTTCAACATTCTCGCGCGCGAGCTGGATCTTCTGATTTTTCTCTGGGGTGAGTTACATGAGAACTGTCCGCTTGTTATTGAAGTTCGCGCCGGCGGTTTTCTGTGTCGCTCTGCTGCTGGCCTGCGGCGGCGGCAGCAGCTCATCTTCTTCGGGAGGGAGTACACCCAGCCAGCCGCAGGTTCCGCTCACCCAGTTAAGCTCGGATCAGTTCACCAATCCGCAGAGCCAGCATGCTACCGAAGTCGAACCGGCGCTGTTTGCCTCCGGCTCGAATCTAGTCACGGTGTTCCAGGTTGGCCGCATCTACAACGGCGGTGCAGCCAACATCGGATTCGCTACTTCCACCAACGGCGGCACGAGTTGGAGCAACGGCTTGCTTCCCGGCATCACTGCCTTTCAGGGAGGCGGCACATATAGCGGCGTGAGCGATCCGTCCGTCGTGTTCGATCAAGCGCATGGAGTGTGGCTCGTCGCATCGCTGGCGATCACCGCAACCACCGACCAGGTCGTAGTGAGCCGCTCCTCTGATGCGCACACCTGGAGCGGGCCCGTCGTTGTCAGCACCACGGCGGATGCGGACAAGAACTGGATTACCTGCGACAACAACTCGGCCAGCCCGTACTTCGGTCATTGTTATGTCGAATGGGACAATCCCAGCAACAACGCCGGCGGGCTGATCTGGATGAGCACCTCGACCGATGGCGGCGTTACCTGGAGCGCGGCGACTAACACGGCAGACATGGCCAGGGGGCTCGGCGGACAGCCTATCGTGGGCGCCGGCGGACTGGTCGTGGTCCCGATCGAAAGCATCGATGGAACCCAGATGCTGGCCTTCACCTCGAGCGACGGCGGCGCGACTTGGGCGCGCTCGGTCGTGATCTCAGCGATCACCGATCATACCGTCGCCGGCAATCTGCGCACCTCGGCGCTGCCCTCGGCCGCGGTCGACGGAGCCGGGCGCGTGTATGTCGCGTGGCAGGATTGCCGCTTCCGCACAAATTGCTCGGCAAACGACATCGTCATGAGCACGTCGTCGGACGGCAGCAATTGGACCGCGCCCATGGGCATTCCGATCGATGCCGAGAGCAGCACCGTCGATCACTTCATCCCTGGCCTCGGAGTTGATGCGAGTACCAGCGGCGGCTCGACCCACCTGGCGCTGACGTACTACTTCTATCCGACAGCAGCGTGCACGGCTGCGACTTGCCAGCTTTATATCGGGACGGTGGCGTCGAGCGATGGAGGCAACACCTGGAGTTCGCCGACCACGCTGTCTGGTCCGATGTCTCTGAGTTGGCTGCCGGCAACCACTTCAGGAGTGATGGTGGGGGACTACATCGCGACTGCGTATTCCAACAGCCACGCCTACGGGGTGTTCGCGGTGGCCCAGGCGAGCAGTGGCTCAGCGTTCAACGAGGCGATGTACACCACGACCAGTGCGCTGCCGCAGACGACCCAGTCTCTGCATAGCGCGGTGCGTCCGGAGTTGGCGGTCACGCGGCGGTCAGATCACGGTCCGCGAAAATTCTACGATTTGGATCACGAGCACCCGATACCGAAGCGGAAGAAGTAGAGGCATGACCCAAATTTGGGCACTGTCCGTTAGTGTCCTGCTTCCTTGTAGGACAGAACCCAAATTTGTCATCCTGAGCGGAGCGGCCGCGAGGAATTTCGGCCGGGCGATTTTGTGGCTCGCAGCTGCGGATCTGCGGTTTGAAGGTCGTCGGAACAGCGGCTCCCTCGTCGGACTGAAGTCCTCCCCGGGATGAGAAAAGGACGACGTTAGCGGCGCAGCTGAAGCTGCGCCCCTTCAAATACAACCAGGGTTAAACTCTCAGCCGGGCAGGCGTAAAATTCTCAGCTGCGCAGCCGTAAAATTTTCAGCTGCGCAAGCGTGAAATTCTCAGCCCGGCAGGTGTGGAATTTTCGGCCGTCCAGGCGTGGAATTCTCAGCCGCATTAATGCCTTTTGGCGGAACGGAGCTGTCCGCCTAATTCTCATTCCCCTTTGTCCGCTGGTGGACAAAACATGACGAATCCGGACGGCCACTCCGCCGTCACCGGTCCTCGCCCACGCCTATCCCTTCTGCTTCCAGAGACTTGCGCTCTCTCACAGATGGCCCCCGACGTGTACCTTCCAGTGACTTGGATATCCGCTCCGCAGGAGACTTTTGATGCCAAGTTTGTTGCAAGACCTTCGCTTCGCGATTCGCCAGCTACGCAAGAGCCCAGGTTTTGCCCTCACCACCATTCTGACACTCGCCCTCGGCATCGGCGCGACCACTGCCATCTTCAGCCTGATCAATGCCGTCCTGCTGCGACCGCTGCCCTTCCCCGAACCCGACCGCCTGATGTCGGTGCTGATGCAGGACACCACGTCGGGCAAACAGGACGTAACGCACAGCCTTAGCTATCCGGATTTTTTTGATTGGCGTGCGCGCAATCATTCCTTCGAAGCGCTGGCCTCCTTTCACAACGACGACCGCAGCCTCACCGGTCTGGGGACACCTCGGCAGCTTGAGTCGCAAACCGTTTCTTCCGACTTCTTCCGGGTGTTAGGCGTCAACCCGATGCTTGGGCGGGGCTTTCTTCCCGAAGAGGAGAAGCCCGGAACTCACGTCGTGGTCCTGAGTCACGAAACCTGGCAATCGGTCTTCGGAGCCGATCCCAATATTGTTGGCCGGGCGATCACGCTGGATAACAATCGCTACACGATCGTCGGTGTGATGCCCAAGGGATTTACGTTTCCCATCCAGGTTCCGGTGCCTGCGCTTTGGACGACGCTGGCCGACGATGCCACTGACAAAGACCCCATGACCGCCCAGCGTGGGGCGCACATGGTTACGTTAATCGGCCGGCTGAAGCCGGGCGTCAGTATCGCGCAGGCGCACGCAGACCTCGACCTGATCGCGCGAAACTTGGCGGCGCAATATCCCGACTCTAACAAGCAATTTGCCGGTGCAATTGTCATTCCTGAACTCGAGGACCTGGTGGGTAATACCCGGCCGGCGTTGCGGGTGCTGTTCGGCGCGGTCGTTCTGCTGCTGCTGATTGCCTGCGCCAATGTGGCCGGGCTGATGCTGGCGCGAGCCACGCGCCGCCGTTCAGAAGTAGCGGTGCGTTCCGCCATGGGTGCCACGCGCTGGGAGATCATGCGGCAGGTATTGGTGGAGTCGCTTTGCGTGGCGCTTTGCGGCGGCGTAGGGGGAGTGGTCCTGTCGGTCCTTCTGCTCAAGACCATGCTGCGCTTTGTGCCGCAAAATCTGCCGCGCCTGGACATGGTTTCGGTCGACGGCATGGTGTTGGCCTTCGCCGCCGTGGCTTCGATTCTGACCGGAATCCTTTTTGGCGTACTGCCCGCCTGGCGGATGTCGCGGCTCGATCCGGCGCTGGCGCTGCGTGAAGGAACGCGCACCGTGACCAGCGGTAAGGGACAGCATCGCCTGCACAGCATGCTGGTGATCGCGGAGACCGCGATCGGACTGATCCTGCTGGTAGGCGCTGGGCTGCTGATTCGTAGCTTCGTGCGGGTGATGAATGTCGACCCCGGATTCAATCCGCATCAACTGTTGACCGGCGACCTGGGGTTACCCGACACGCAATACCCGACTCTCAAGAAAGCTCAGTTCTACGATCAGCTCTTGCCGCAGCTGGCGGGCATGCCCGGCGCCGAATCGGTCGCTGCCGGTTATCCCTTGCCGCTTGCCCGCGGCAACATTGGGATTGGATTCACGATTGAGGGCCAGCCGGTCGCAAAAGGTGACGAGCCCAGTGCACCGGTCAGCATCGTGACCCCAAATTTCTTCCACACTCTGGGCATGCCGCTCATCAGCGGCCGCGATTTTCTTTCGACCGACGACTCCAAGGCGCCCGCAGTCGTCATTGTGAATCAGGCCTTCGCCCGAAAATATTTCCCCGGAGAGAATGCATTGGGCAAGCGAATGAAGCCCGGCCTGGGGGACGGCATCATGGATGAACCGGTGCGCCAGATCGTGGGCATCGTGGGCGACGTGAAACGCAAAGGTCTGACCGGCGAGATGCCGGCACAACTTTATCTGCCATTCAAACAGGCGTTGATCCTCGATCCCACAGTGGTGATTCGCAGCCACGGCGACCCTCTGGCCCAATTGAGCGGGCTGCGTTCCGCGATCAATCAGCTGGATGGCAACGTTCCGCTGTACCACGTGAATACGCTGGACAATTACCTCTCACTTTCGGCAGCCCAGCCACGCTTCCAGACCATGCTGCTTTCGTTTTTTGCGACCCTGGCCCTGTTGCTCTCGGCAGTCGGACTCTACGCGGTGCTGTCGTACATGGTGGCGCAGCGCACGCTGGAGATCGGCCTGCGCCTGGCGTTGGGCGCGCAACGCAATGACGTGCTCCGGCTGATTCTTCGCCGGGGACTGATACTGGCGGCTACCGGTCTGGCAATCGGCATCGTCGTTTCTCTGGTGCTGACCCGGTTCATGCAGGAGATGCTGTATGGGATCAAGCCCTTCGACCCGCTGACATTTGTGACGGTGACCCTAGTGCTGCTGCTGGTGTCGCTGGTAGCCAGCAGCGCTCCGGCTCTGCGCGCGGCACGCCTGGATCCGATGCGCACGTTGCGCGAACAGTAAGAAGCGGTTGTCGGTTGTCAGTGGTCAGTTGTCAGTCGTCGCTGGATGGGATCGGCTTTGTATCAGGGCACGACTTGAGTCGTGCCGACGGCGACACAAAAAGACAGGGGCTTTAGCCCCGGCAGGACGGGTAGAGCCGGCCTTCAGGCCGGCGTCCCGAAGCGACAAAAGGACAGGGGCTTTAGCCCCGGCGTGGGGGGAGCATGGCAAAGACAGAACGCATTCGTCAGGACGTCTCCGCTTTAACCACTGATGACGTCGCGCAACATGCCGAACAGGGGTGGAAACTGGTCGCCGTCGAATGGGAGCGCGAAATCCCCGACACGGAAGAGGCACGCGCCGCCGAAGAAGTTCCTTTCGGCTGGCAGGTTGCCAAAGATGCCCCGCGGCTGGAGGAAAACCCCGTGGAGCAGGAAGCTCTGTTCCTCATGATGGAGTTGACCATTCAGGACGGACCTTACTCGGTCATCGCCGACGAACTGAATCGCAAAGGCTATCGCACGCGCCAAGGCATGAAATGGACGCCGATTTCCGTGTTCCAGATGCTGCCCCGCCTCATCGAAGTCGGCCCGCGCATCTTCGCCACCCGCGAGTGGCAAGAGCGACGAGCGCGTCTGGCCATGCGCATGGGATAGCCAGAACGTTGTATTGACAGACCCGGCTCGAGTTTTGTAGTGTCGATAGCACGATGACTTCGTTGACCCATCGCCAGCACCACCATCATCACGTGGCGAACGTGTCAGCGGAGATCTCCGGATAGCTTCCTAACCAACAAGATCTCATCACCCCGCTGACACTGCTCAGCGGGGTTTTTGTTTTTGCGCGAAAGGATGACGGGATGGCGGTAGAAATTGATTTCGACAAAATGGCCGGTTTAGCGCCCACTGTAGTACAGGACGCCGCAACCGGCGAGGTCCTCATGCTGGGCTTCATGAATCGGGCGGCTTACGAGAAGACTCTGCAAACGGGATATGTCACTTTCTTCAGCCGGACTCGCAACCAGCTGTGGACCAAGGGCGAGACCTCGGGCAATCGGCTGAAGGTGATCTCGGCCGCTGCGGATTGCGACCTCGACACCATTCTGTGCCAGGTTGAGGTCGAAGGCGAAGGCGTGGTTTGTCACACCGGCACACGCACCTGCTTCTCCACTCCGCTGCCGTTAGCCTTCGGGGTGCAGCAATGAAGCTGCGTCTCGGCATCCCCAAAGGCAGCTTGCAGGAGGCGACACTGGCGTTGCTGGCGCGCGCCGGCCTGCAGGTTTACGTCAACTCCCGGTCGTATTCGGCCACCACCAACGATCCTCAAATCGAATGCATGCTGATCCGCGCGCAGGAAATGGCTCGCTACGTTGAGCACGGCGCGCTCGACGCCGGAATCACCGGGCTCGACTGGGTGCTGGAGAGCGGCTTGAGCGTGGTCAGCGTGGCCGACCTCATTTATGCCAAGCAGAGCCGCGGCAAGGTGCGCTGGGTGCTCGCCGTTCCCGAAGAATCGCCGGCCTTGCGTCCAGAAGATTTGCAAGGAGCGACGGTCGCCACCGAACTCGTAAGCGTGACAACGCGCTATTTCCAGCAGCGCGGCATCGATGTGCGCGTGGAATTTTCCTGGGGAGCGACGGAAGTGAAGCCTCCCACATTGGCGGATGCCATCGTCGAGGTCACCGAGACCGGCAGCTCACTCAAGGCGAATCGGCTGCGAATTTTGGAAACCATTCTCGAATCGAACACCCAGATCATCGCCAACCTGAAAGCCTGGGCCGAGTCCTGCAAGCGCCAGAAGATCGAGAACCTCGCTCTTATGCTGCGCGGCGCCATGGAAGCGCAAGGGCGAGTCGGCCTGATGCTGAATGTAAAAACGGAAGACTTGCCCGCTGTGCTCGCCGTGCTGCCCTCATTGAATAGCCCGACTGTCTCGACCCTGAGCGACAGCGCCTGGGTCGCGGTGAATACCATCCTTGAAGAATCCGCTTGCTGGGAAGTGATCCCTCGGCTGAAGGCCGCCAATGCGCAGGGGATCGTCGAGTATCCGCTGAACAAGGTGGTGATGTGATGCGGATTCTCGAAGGCCGAGCAGCGGAGAAGACGGTGGCTGCGCTGGAAAACCGTGCCACGCGACTGGAAGAGTTGGAGCCGCGCGTGCGTACCATCATCCGCGCCGTACGACGCGACGGTGACAAGGCTCTGCGGCGCTATACCACATTGTGGGATGGCCTACAGAAGGTTCAGCCCATAAGAGTTTCGGACGAAGAGATTGCCGCTGCCTGGCAATCCACTCCCAGCGAAACCCGCAAGGCTTTGCGTCAGGCTGCGGCTCGCATCCGTAAATTCTGCCAATGGCAGATGCCGCGCGAGTGGCGCAAGCGACAGCTCGGCAGCATGCTGGGACAAATCGTGCGGCCGCTGGATGCCGTCGGCTGCTACGTACCCGGAGGCCGTTACCCGCTTCCTTCCACCCTGCTGATGACCGTCATCCCCGCGCAGGTCGCCGGCGTGCCGCGAATCTGCATGGTATCGCCGCGTCCTCAGCCGGCAACTCTGGCTGCCGCCGCGCTGCTGGGAATCGGCGAAGTCTATCGCTGCGGTGGCGCTCAAGCGATCGCGGCTCTGGCTTACGGAACCGAGAAGCTGCCAAAAGTGGACAAGATTGTCGGTCCGGGCAGCAGCTTCGTCACCGCCGCCAAGAAACTGGTAAGCGTGGACTGCGGCATCGACATGCTGGCCGGCCCCACCGAGGCCGTGTTGTACAGCGATAGCGGCAACCCCGCGTTTCTCGCCGCCGACATGGTGGCGCAGGCCGAGCACGATCCCGATGCCGTGGTCGTTTTCATCACGACTCGTCCATCGCTGGCAAAGAGCGTGGAAGCTGCCGTCAACGCAGCGAGTCGCGGCAACATTATCGCGGAGCAGGCGATCCGCCGCAATGCGCGCTTACTCGTTGCCGCTTCGCGTGAGCAAGCGATCAACTGGATCAACCACATTGCTCCCGAGCATTTGACCGTCGACGAAGACGATCTGGGCGCGATCCGCAGCGCCGGTTCCATCTTCATTGGCGACTACTCCGCGCAATCCGCCGGAGATTATGCCGCCGGCCCCAACCATGTTCTCCCGACCGCCGGGGCCGCTCGCTTGCGCGGCGGCCTCAGCGTCTACGACTTCGTGAAGCTGATCACGGTGCAGCAGTTCGATCAAGCCGGCATGTCGAAGATTGCGCCGCTTGTGACTACGCTGGCTGCGACCGAAGGGCTCGCCGCGCACGCCGAATCGATACGCGTGAGGTGCGGCAATGCTTAAGCCGACACCGGCAGTACAGAATCTCGGCGAGTACCATCCGCCGCTGGCGCGCCGCGAAGGATTGCGCCTCGACTTCAACGAGAACACAGAAGGATGCTCGCCGCGCGTGCTGGAGCGGTTGAAGACGATCACCGCCGACGACTTGGCGCGCTATCCCGAACGCGAGCCGGTCGAAGCCATCGTCGCGCAGCACCTTGGACTCGCGCCCGCGCAGGTATTGCTAACCAACGGCGTCGACGAAGCCATTCACCTTCTGTGCGAGACCTATCTTGAATCGGGCGACGAAGTGATCGTGGTGACACCGACGTTCCGCATGTACGAAATCTATGCTGCAGCGACCGGCGCGCGAGTGATCCCGGTGCAGTGCGAAGCCGACTTCCGCTTCCCCTTGCCCAAAATGCTGGACAGCATCACGCCGGCGACTCGCCTCATCGCCATTGCCAGCCCCAACAACCCAACAGGCACGGTCGCCGCCCGCGAAGAGTTGTTGCAGATTGCCGCAGCCGCTCCGCAAGCGGCTGTTCTGGTGGATGAGGCATACTTCGAGTTTCACGGGAAGACGGTGATTCGCGATATCGAGAGCAGGCCGAACCTGTTTGTCGCTCGGACGTTCTCCAAAGCCTACGGATTGGCCGGGCTGCGCATCGGCATTCTTGCCGGAGCGGCATCGCAGATGGCGCATGTGCGCCGCGTGTCGTCTCCGTATAGCGTCAATGCGGTGGCGCTGACCGTGTTGCCCGATGCGCTCGCCGATGAAGATCACATCCGCAACTATGTTTCGCAGGTGAAAAGCGGTCGAGACCGCGTGACCGCGGCCCTGAAATCACTTGGACTGTACAGCTGGCGCAGCGAAGCGAACTTCCTGCTGGCACGGATTGGCGAACGGCACAGCGAATTCGTTTCCGCTATCCGACAACGTGGGATATTGGTTCGCGACCGTTCAACCGATTCGGGCTGCGAAGGATGCGTCCGCATCACCATAGGAACTGACAGCCAGACGACTGAGCTGATCGCGGCGCTAACGGCCGTCGTGCAGGAGCTCAACCTCAATTTAGGCAGCGAGGTGACAGCATGAGACGAGGCCGCATTCATCGCAAGACCAACGAAACCGAGATCATCATCGCGTTGACGCTCGAAGGACACGGGCGCGCCAAGGTCAGTTGCGGCATTCGCTTCCTCGATCACATGTTGGAATTGGTGGCGCGTCACGGCGCTTTCGACCTGGAACTCAAAGCCGCCGGCGATCTCGACGTAGATCAGCACCACACCGTCGAGGATATAGGTATCGCGCTGGGCGAGGCATTTACGCAGGCTCTGGGCAGCAAGCGCGGCATCTTGCGTGCCGGATATTTTGTCATGCCGATGGATGAAACGCTGGGCGTGGTCGCAGTCGATTTCGGCGGACGCAGCGCCGCGGTCGTGGATACCAAGGTGCGGACGCGGCTGGTGGGCGACTTGCAAACCGAACTGGTGGCCGACTTCTTCGACGGCTTCGCACGCGGAGCCAAAGCCAACGTTCACGCCAAGGTCCTCTATGGCCGGTCCAACCATCACAAGATTGAAGCGCTGTTCAAGGCCTTCGCGCGCGCCTTGCGCGTCGCCTGCTCCAAAGATCGCCAACTCGGACGCATGCTGCCCAGCACGAAGGGCTTGCTGTGATTGTCATCGTTGATTACGGCGCGGGAAACCTGGCCTCAGTCGCGAAAGCCATCAGGCACCTGGGACAAGAGTGCGTGGTGACGCGCGACGCCGCTACTGTGATCGCAGCGGATAAAGTAATAATCCCGGGAGTCGGAAACTTTGCGTCAACTCAACCCTTAACCGAAGGCCCGCTGGGAGCGGCGCTGCAACAAACGGTCACCAGCCGGAAACCCCTGCTGGGCATCTGCCTTGGCTTGCAATGGATGTTCGCCGGCAGCGAGGAAAGCTGCGATTTGCGCGGGCTAGGCGTCTTTGCCGGCATGTGCACGCGCTTCTCGGCCCGGGTGAAATCGCCGCACGTCGGCTGGAATCGCATCCTGCCGGAACCGCAGTCGCGTCTGCTGCGCGACGTCCCTTCGGGCTCCTACGTTTATTTCACGCACTCTTACCGGGCTCCACTCTGCGACGACACGGTTGCGACATGCGTGTACGAAGCGCCCTTCACCGCAGCAGCAGAATGCGGCAATCTGTTCGGCGTGCAATTTCATCCCGAGAAGTCCGGCGACGTCGGATTGAAGATTCTGGAGAACTTCTGTGCCCTCTGAGTCATTGGCAAAGCGCATCATCGCCTGCCTCGATGTCCACGGCGGACGCGTGGTAAAGGGCGTGCAGTTCGTCGAGTTGCGCGACGCGGGTGATCCCGCCGAACTTGCTGCTGCCCACAGTACGGCTGGCGCTGACGAAATCGTTTTGCTGGACATCACGGCCACCCACGAATCGCGTAATACGTTGCTGGAAACCGTGCGACGCACCGCCGACCGGCTGTTTATTCCGTTTACCGTGGGGGGAGGCATTCGCTCGCTCGACAATGCCGCCGCCGTGTTGGATTGCGGCGCCGACAAGGTCACAATCAATTCCGCCGCTATCGCCGACCCCGCGTTGATCACCACAATCGCCCTGCGCTATGGCTCGCAGGCTGTGGTGGTCGCCATCGACGCCCGACGGAACGGCAACGCCTGGCAGGTATACGCTTCGGGCGGACGAAAGCCGGTTGGACGCGATGCCGTGGCCTGGGCTCTGGAGGCCGAGCAGCGCGGGGCGGGAGAAATCATGCTCACCTCGATGGACCGCGACGGCACCAAGTCCGGATTCGACTGCGAACTCACGCGCGCGGTCGCCACTTACGCGAATATTCCGGTCATTGCCTCCGGCGGCGCCGGCGAGCCAAGTCACTTCGTTCAGGTGTTTCAGGAAGGCGCGGCCGACGCCGCCTTGGCTGCCTCCGTATTCCACTTCGGATTGCAGGCGGTGCACGCCATCAAGCAGGAGCTGCTGGCCGCAGGAATTCCGGTGAGGCTAACATGCTGATTCCGTCGATCGATCTCATGGGCGGCAAGATTGTCCAGCTCATACAGGGAAAGAAGAAGGCGCTGGAGTTCGATGACTTCGACGCATGGGTTGGGCGATTCGCCAGCTATCCCCTGGTACAACTGGTCGACCTGAACGCGGCGAAGGGAACGGGTTCCAATCGCAAACTGGTGGCGGAGTTCTGCCGGCGGCTTCCGTGCCAGGTGGGAGGCGGCCTTCGCTCTATCGAAGACGTGCACGCCGTTCTGGACGGCGGGGCGAATCGGGCGGTCATCGGGTCGTCGCTGATCAAAACCTCTGGCGGAACAAAGGATGATCCGGCGCGACCCAGCAACGACGAAGTCGATGTAGCCTTCGCGATCACTCTATGCCAGCAGTTCAGTGCCGACCGACTGGTGTTTGCCATCGACTCGCGCGGCGGACAGGTCGCGATTCACGGCTGGAAAACAGTGACGCAGATCGAGCCCGCCACGATGATTCAACAACTCGAGCCGTACTGCTCGGCGTTCCTCTATACCCACATCGACACCGAAGGATCGCTGGAGGGCATCCCCATGGATGTGATCCGCAAACTACGCCAGAAAACCTCGAGACGCCTCATCGCCGCCGGAGGCATTCGCCTCCGAGAGGAGATCGACGATCTGGACAGCATGGGCGTGGACGCGGTGGTTGGGATGGCAATCTACTCCGGGCTGCTCGCCGTCTGAATCGGGCCGATCACAGATTCCATGCGCCTTATGGCTTTTTCGGGAATCTATTTCAGACAAGGTCTTCCGATTCCCGCCACTGATCGTCGCCGGAGATGTTGATGTCTTCTTTCGAAACGCCGATTTCTGTAATCCCCGCCGATCCTTACCTCACCTTGTTGGAGATGTCACGAGCCATGGCAGCTCACACTAGTGTGGACGAACTGGTGCGCGAACTGGGCCGGCGCCTGCACAACTTGATGGACTTCACCTACCTCACGCTGATGATCCATGATGACGCGCGCAACGTGATGCTGACCCATACCGTACACACGGTGTCGCCCGGGCCGCTGGCCGCTCCGGAATATTCGATGGAACAGTCGCCGTCGGCTGGCGTATGGCAATCGCAGCAGCCGTTAGTGGTGCGCGACATTGCGGAGGAGACCCGGTATCCGGTGGTGATGAAGTTTTTCCGGCAGAACGGGGTGCGTTCGTTTTGCATTGTGCCGCTCACAACAGCCACGCGGCGGATCGGCGCCTTGACATTCGGCAGCTCGCACCTTGACGCTTACGATCCCGCCGAGCTGGAATTGCCCTGCCTGGTAGGCGCGCAAGTCGCGGTTGCGGTCGAAAACGCTATCAACTATCAGCAGGCGCGCGAGCTACAAAATCATCTGTTGCGGGAACGCGATCGTTTGCGGATGTTGCTCGACATCAACAATGCGGTGACGTCCAACCTCGGGCTCGCCGAGCTGTTGCACGCCATCGCCAGCAGTGTTCGCACGGCCATCCAATGTGATGCGGCCTATGTGTCGATGCTGGAGAAAAACAAGAGGTCGCTGCGGGTGCGCGGTCTCGATTATCCGGAATCGCATGGGGCCTTGGTGGAAGACACCTTGATCCCGATGGATGGCTCCATCGCCGGCCGCACGTTTCGCAGCGGCACATCCTTTCTATTTGGCAAAGCACCCCAGGGCCTGGGTCCGGAAGCCGCACTGATCGTTCAGGTCGAACAGTTTCAGTCGGGGTTCCTGGTGCCCATTCAGCGCGAAGGCCGAGTGCTGGGGCTCTTGAATCTTCTGGACCGCTCGCAGGATTTCTTCACCCAAGCCGATGGCCAGCTACTGGGGCAGATCGCTCGCCAGTTGGCCATCGCTCTCGATAATGCGCTGAAATATGACGAGGCCGAGCAGTCCCGGGGACAGTTTGCGGAACAGGCACGGTACCTGCGCGATGAACTGCGCAACGAGCGTAACTTCGACGAGATTATTGGCGACAGTGCAAAGCTGAAGAAGGTGCTGAGCGAAGTAAGAACGGTTGCGCCCACCGGATCGACGGTGCTCATCCAGGGCGAAACCGGAACCGGCAAAGAGTTGATCGCACGCGCGATTCACAACTTGAGTTCCAGCCGTGAGAACATCTTCGTTAAGCTGAATTGCGCCGCCATCCCCTCCGGATTGCTGGAGAGCGAGTTGTTTGGGCATGAGCGCGGCGCCTTCACCGGAGCGATCGCGCAGAAGAAGGGCCGATTCGAACTCGCCGACAAAGGCACGCTGTTCCTTGACGAGATCGGAGACATTCCGCTGGAGCTGCAACCGAAGCTGCTCCGTGTCTTGCAGGAGCAGGAGTTCGAGCGCCTGGGCAGCAGCCGCTCCATCCATGTGAACGTGCGGCTGATTGCCGCCACCAATCGCGACCTGGGCAAGATGGTGGAAGAAGGCCAGTTCCGCGCTGATCTTTACTATCGGCTTAACGTGTTTCCTATTTCCCTTCCGCCGCTGCGGCAGCGCCGCGAAGATATTCCGCTGCTCGCCATGAGCTTCGTCGAGACATTTGCCCGCCGCATCGGCAAAGTGCTTCACACGGTGCCCGACGAGGTGATCGAATCGCTGAGCCAATATTCGTGGCCGGGGAACATTCGCGAGCTACAAAATGTGATTGAACGCGCTGTCATTCTGTCGAAGGATGGAATTCTGCGCACGCCGGAACTTCAGAAGTCGGATTCATCAATTGCGAGAATTGCTGAGGAGCCGCACCACCTCATCGGTCCGAACCGGCCGAAGACCCTGGTGGAAGCCGAGCGCGAACATATTGCGGAGATTCTGCGCAAAGCCAACTGGGTGCTAAGCGGGCGGGAGGGAGCAGCGGCGAAGCTGGGCCTACCGCGGACGACGCTGCTTTACAAGATGCGGCAGTTGGGAATTCCGCGACGACCGCAGTAGGTCGGCGCCATCGATGGAAATCCGGGGCGTGATGTCTCCGCCACGTGCGCGGCCTTTCGCTGGTAGGCTCTCTTGCGATAAGACCGAGATGTTCTAATTACTCCAGGCACCTCAACCGCACGTGACACACAATCCTGAACAGCACAACTTCGACGTCGTAGTGGTGGGAGCGGGCGCGGCTGGCCTGATGTGCGCGATCGAGGCCGGACGGCGCGGCCGGCGGGTTGCCTTGCTCGAGCACGCAGACCGAGTGGGCAAGAAGATCCTGATTTCAGGCGGCGGCCGCTGCAACTTCACCAACCTCGACTGCCGTCCGGAAAACTTCCTCTCCGCCAATCCCCACTTCGCACGGTCGGCGCTGGCGGGCTACACGCCGGCTGATTTTATCGCCCTGGTCGAAAAGCACGGAATCGCTTACCACGAAAAGACGCTGGCTCAGCTTTTCTGCGACGGCTCCGCGGAACAGATTGTCGCCATGCTTCTGAGCGAATGCGCCGAGGTTAATGTCAGGCTGTTTGTCCGCGCAAACATTCGTGAAGTGCGGCTCTCGCAGCCGGGTGGCAACATCGAATCTGATGGCAGGTTTGTGACCGTTACCGACAACCATGCGTTCTCAGCTTCGGCACTGGTGGTCGCCACCGGCGGATTGTCGATCCCGAAGATGGGCGCTACCAGCTTCGGCTATGAAGTGGCTCGCCAGTTTGGAATACCCATCTCCGAGTGCCGGCCGGCGCTGGTGCCGCTTATTCTCGGCGGCGCGGAACATGCGAGCCTTTGTGATTTGGCTGGCGTTTCCGCCGAGGTGCGAGCCTCGATCGGCAAGCGCAGCTTCCGAGAAAAGCTGCTGATCACGCATCGCGGGTTGAGTGGGCCGGCCGTGCTACAGATTTCGTCCTACTGGAATGGCCTCGAGCCAATACTCGTGGATTGGGCTCCCGATCACGAGGTCCTCTCGTCCCTGCTAAGGCCGAACGCTCGCCGCGATCTACAGGCGGCCAAGGCAGCATTGCGCGAGAGGTTGCCGGCGCGGCTGGCGGAACGCTTGCTTGACTTAGCGCAGCCAAGCGCGTGGACCAATCACGCTTTGGGGCAGTGGGAGCGGCAACTACACGCGTGGCCGCTCACCCCAGTCGGCACCGAAGGTTACTCGAAGGCCGAGGTAACCGCCGGGGGCGTGAGCACCGAGGCGCTTTCCGCCAAAACGATGGAATGCCGGCACGTGCCGGGACTCTACTTCATCGGCGAAGTCGTAGACGTAACGGGTCAGCTAGGCGGATTTAACTTCCAGTGGGCATGGGCGTCGGGTGCAGCCGCCGGACGCGCGGTTTAATCCGGTTTCGACTTAGATGTTCGAAAGCCTAGTTTTGAATTAAGTCAACTACAGTGATCCATGGTTGTTCCCCTAGCGAAGCAATCATTGTTACTCCATGGTAGGCGACACAAAGCTCACGGCTAAGTTTCTGCCAGTCACCGCATGCTATGACGGGGACGTCCGCCGGATACTAAGCTACTTACAATTAGACCTCAACCTTACAAGCTTTCCCCCGCTCAACTAGACTTCTGCAAGATATACACATAGGTGGGGTAGAGTACGGCGAGCCAGGAAGCTATGCGCGGTAGCCGCATATTTTGCGCTGGTTTTTTATACTTAGGTCATAACTTATCTTGACACCCTATTTCACGCGACATAAGATTCCGGAAATTTTGACGCTTCCGCTCTGCGCCGAGCCGCCTTTTTAGATCTGAGTCGCCGCTTCTTTTTCTGGCCAACCGCTCTTTTCGATTGTTAGCTGCTGACGACTGTACCGAACATGTGGAGGTTACTCGTGTGCAACAAACATGAGGGGCGCCACACTATGTGGCTGGGCTAAGTTGCCCAGCTTTACTTTCACCACCTTTCAAACCAAGGGGCCGGCGGGGTGGTGTCCGTTAAGCAAGTGTCGGCTACATGGAGGAGAGCAAAGATGAAGCTTACACGTTGGGCTTATTTGGGGGCTATCGTCTTCGCGCTGATTATCGGGATGGGACTATGGCGTCCCTCAAATGTAAAAGCAAGTCACCCCGATAGTCCGCCGGCGTTCACGGTCGATACATCATGGCCGAAGCCCTTACCTGCTCCAGTTGGATCAGACGGAGTGGCGCATCGATGGGTCACTGGCGAAATTGCCGGAACCTGCGTTGATGCCAACGACAATGTCTACACCTTTAACCGCGGCTGGGAAGTCGGGGTCACCATCAACGGAGTGCTTCAAGGGAACGAGTCCGGAGCGATTGTTTCGCAGGATGCAATCGCATCCTCGATTCCGTCTCCTCCGGTGGTCGCTTACGATCCAGGAGGCAACGTCTACACCTCATGGGGCGATCCCAGCCTGGTTCAGACCGGCCAGTTTTACGGAGCCGCAGCCGTAATGCCGCAAGGCGCGCATGGCTGTTACGTGGATTACCAGGGCAACATTTGGGTGGGGGGAAACGGCGACGGGATTATTCAGAAGTACACGCCGACCGGAACCTTCCTCATGCAGATCGGCACCAAGGGCTTTTGCGATGGGCCTCCCAGCAACACCAAGCCGGGTGGCGCTAACGTCTATCCCACCTGCGGCGAAGCGCACGACTTCAACCGCAGCCACACGCTGTTGAACGAGCCTGCCGATATAACCGTGGATCCGGAACCTGATCCGGTCACCAACAACCCCGGTGACATCTACGTTGCCGACGGATATGGAAACCACCGCATCGTTGTTTTCGATGCGAACGGCAACTATCTCCGGCAGTGGGGTTCCAACTGCGGACATAACGGCACGGATTGCCCGAACGGTACGTTCGGAGCTACCGGCGGCGGGCATCCCCATTGCGTCGTTCTTGGCAACGACAACATGGTGTATGTCTGCGACCGGCCCGATAGCCGCATCCAGGTTTTCGACAAGTTGGGCAATTGGGTGCGGAACATCATCATCAATCCTCCGTCGGACATTCCGTCTGGAGACCAGGCAGCCATTCTGGCGGCCGGCACTCGTGCCTGCGATATCGACCTGTATCCCAACATTGACGTGCTGGGGGATGAAAGTCCCACCAGTCAGGCCTTTATCGTCAATGCCGATCTAGGCAACGATAACGAGTGGATCCTCGACAAGACGTCGGGCGACATGCTGGGCGCTTTCGGAAAATGCGGCATTGCGCCGTGCCCGGGTCACAATGCGGCGGAGTTCGCATTTGCGCACACCACCGCCAGTGATTCTCACGGTGACGTCTACATTGCTGAGACCATTACAGGCCGTCGCATCCAGCGGTTCATTCCACAGCAGAAATGAAGTCCCTTCTCCGGTGGCCGGGAAACTGGTCACCGGATTTTTCCGAGGCCAAAATGATGCGCCTGCTTAAGTGTTCATTTCTCGCGGCTAGCTTCGCCCTCGTGCTGTGCGCGCCGATCGTGTTTGCGCACGACATGCCTCTGCAAACGGTCGTTAATTCGTTCGTGAAAATCGACCAGAACCAGGCCGACCTGGTAGTTCGCGTCCCGCTCGATCTACTGCGGTCGATTCGCTTTCCGATGAACGGGAACGTCTACGATATTTCGAACTCTGACGTGGCGTTGCAGCAGGCGATGGTGCAGATTGTCCGCGGCGTCATTATCTGGGAACACGGAGTACCGCTGCGTCCGAATAGCGCAACGGCGCGGTTCGCGCTGCCCGGAGATCGGTCCTTCGAAGACTACGACTCGGCGGTAAAGCAAATCAGCACGCCCACGCCTCCGGGCTTAGCCGTCTATTACGACCAGGGCTACCTGGACGCGCATTTTACTTATCCTATCCATTCTCCTCAGTCGCTATTCACCATCAGGACAAGGATTGCGTCCGATCTTGGATACCTGAGCAAGCTGTCAGTCCGCTATATGCCGCTGAACGAACCCAGCCGCGCCTTCCTGATTACGACAGATAGCGGCCGCGTTCCGTTGAGCCCCCGCTGGTACCAGGCGGCGAGCGGCTTCGTATTGCTTGGCATCGAGCACATTCTCAGTGGCATGGATCACCTGCTCTTCCTGTTCTGCCTGATCATTCCCTATCGCAGCTTCCGCGGATTGATTTCCGTCATCACCGCATTCACCATTGCGCACTCGATCACATTGATCGGGACGGCGTACGGCCTCGCGCCCGCAGGACGCTGGTTCCCGCCATTTGTAGAGACAGCGATTGCAATGTCCATTGTGTACATGGCGCTGGAGAATATTGTGGGTGCAGATCTCCGCCGCCGCTGGATCATCACGGGAGCTTTCGGACTGGTGCATGGTTTCGGATTCTCCTACGCGATGAAAGACAGCTTGCAGTTCGCCGGCAATCACTTGTTGCTGTCGTTACTGTCGTTCAACATTGGAATCGAGATCGGGCAACTCGCGGTGCTGTCCGTCATGCTGGGAGCGTTATGGTTGCTGCTGCGGGTGAAGGCTCTTTCCGGGCCCACGGGAATCGTCGTTCTGTCAGCGCTTGTCGCTCACACGGCATGGCACTGGATGCTCGACCGCTTCCAAGTGCTCTCTCAGGTGGGCCTGCCAAAGATCGATGGCGATGCGATCATGATTCTCGCGCGCTGGGTCCTGGCGGGATTGCTCGTCGTGGGAGGCGCAATCGCTCTGGGCAAGTGGCGCGACAAGCGGGCCGCCGCCACCACCGATAAACAAGCAGAACTCATCCCCATTGCCGGCCCGCCGAAGGAACGTGCGGCAACCATGATGACCGGATGAGGGTTCCCCGTGGATCTCACAATCTTTGCTACAAAGTCCCAAAGGGGACCTACCGATGAGGTCGGCCTCTGCGTAACCAGTGATATAGTCTGAGCACTCACTTACATGATGCTCGGCACGACAATTTCCCATTACAAGCTGCTGGATACGCTGGGTTCCGGCGGCATGGGCGTGGTTTATCGCGCGGAAGACACGCGCTTGGGACGCCAGGTTGCGCTCAAGTGTCTTCCCACAGAGATCGCCGGGGATCCACAGATGGTGGAGCGATTCCTCCGCGAAGCGCGCGCCGCCGCCGCCCTCAGCCATCCGAATATCTGCACCATACATGAAGTTGATGAAGCTGACGGACAACACTTCATCACCATGGAACTGCTCGAGGGACAGACGCTGCGCGAGCGCATCGGCGAAGGGCCGATCGCGATCGACGAGCTGACGAGCATCGCTATTGAAACCGCCGACGCTCTCGACGCCGCCCACAAGAAAGGCATCGTCCATCGCGACGTCAAGCCGGCAAACATATTTCTGACCATTCGGGGCGAGGCCAAGGTACTGGATTTTGGCCTGGCGAAGTTGGAACCGGTAAAGCTTTCCGCAATATCCGGAGCGACGGCGGCAACCACTGCTATGGCTGCGGTCCATTTGACCAGCCCCGGCCAAACTGTTGGCACAATCGCCTATATGTCGCCGGAGCAGGCGCGGGGCCAGATGGTCGATGCCAGAAGCGATCTGTTTTCGTTTGGCGTGGTGATGTACGAAATGGCGACGGGAGAGCTGCCCTTCCCGGGGGGTACCTCTGCGCTCATCTTTGACGCAATTCTGAATCGTCAGCCATCGTCTCCTTCGCGACTGAATCCTGGGGTGCCTCCGGCCTTGGAGAACATTGTGGTTAAGCTTCTGGAAAAAGACCGCCGCTTGCGCTACCAAAGCGCGTCAGACCTGGTTGCCGATCTCCGGCGCATGCAGCGTGATGGAAGTTCCACCAGAACGACCGCGGTTGCTCCGGCAAAGGTTCGCAAGGCCAAGAAGACGATTGATTCGCTCGCAGTGCTGCCGTTCACAAATGCCACGGACAATTCTGAGCTTGACTATCTGGGTGATGCGATCGCCGAAGGCGTGATTGACATGCTCTCTCCTTTGCCTAAGTTGCGGGTTGTACCCCGCAGCAAAGCATTCCGTTACCGTGACGGTGCGGACGATCCGCAGTCGGTAGGCCGCGAGCTTGAAGTACGCGCCATTCTCAGCGGCCGGGTCAGTCTGCGGGGAGCGCAGCTTTCGGTCCGAGCGGAGCTGATTGACGTGGCCAAGGACTCGCAGCTTTGGGGTTCGCAGTTCAGTTGCAGCGCAAACGACGCGCTGGCTGTGCAGGAGGAAATCGCCCGGCACGTAATTGAGAAGCTGGAAGGGCCGTCTTCTGCCGGAAGCAAGTCAGGCAAAGCGGTTCGAAAACCAGCGCCAGCGCCGGTGAACAAAGAGGCATATCAGCTGTTCCTGCGCGGCATGCATCATGCGAACAAATGGACGCCCGAGGGACTGCAACGCGGTATCGAACTTTGCCGGCAGGCCATCGACATTGATCCGATGTACGCTCCTGCGTATGCAGGCCTGGCGATATCGCATGTCATCTTGACGGTTGTGGGCAGAGTCGATACGGAGCATGCGTATCGACAAGCGAAAGCCTGCGCCCGGCGAGCGCTTGAGATTGATGAAACCCTTTCCGAAGCGCATGCGGCGCTGGCCATGGCGCTAGCATTCTCTGATTTCAATCTCGCTGAAGCCCTACGCGAAGGCAAACGAGCTCTGGAGCTGAATCCAAATTCCGGGCTCACACGCTATGCGTACGCCCAGGTGCTGGCTTGCAGCGGAAAGCTGGACGAGGCTATCGCACAAGCACGAGAGGGTTGCGAGGTCGATCCGCTGATGACTCCCGTCAACTACGGTTATGGCCTGCTTTTGTATTATCAGCGCCGATGGTCAGAGGCAGAAGTGCAGATGTGCCGTACGCTCGACATCAATCCGAATTTCCTGATGGCGAAGGCCATGCGGAGCATTATTCTGGCTCGGCAGGGACGTTTCCCCGAAGCCCTGGCCCAGGTCAACGACTTCCTGAGCAACACCCCTGACTTCGTGTGGGAGCTGTTACTCGCCTACGTGGCTGCTCTCGCGGGCGATCGTGAAAAGGCCGAGAGCGTGCTAGCCAGGCGGGATTCCTCAGCCGCTCAGGGAGCTGGCGCCTATTTTGCAGCTACCATCTATGGAGTTTTTGGTGAACTCGACAAGGGTTTCGTGGAACTGGAAAAAGCGCGCGATCTCCGTTTTGGAGTGATCGCGTCCGCCGCAGTCAATCCTTCGCTGGAGGCCTACCACTCCGATCCACGCTGGCCGGCGTTTTTGAAAAGCATGAATTTCGGCCTCTGACGCGCGTGAACGTCTTCCTGAATACCCCTGCGATCTTTGCCTGGCTCAAAGTTGCAACCTGGACGCGGCTACTTGCCGTTGTCCTGCCGATGCAGGCAAATCGATTCCGCCAACGCCGGGAATCTTCTTCCGACCCCTGGCAGACTTCTTAACCTCCACAATTCTTGTCACACTCGCCATTGACGATGGTCACGGCGGAGCTGTGGCGAAAAGAGGCATGATCGATTTTACAGAAGTGTCAAGGCTCGGTTGAGAGGTTCAAAACCGTTGCTGACCCAATCAGGAAAGCCGGACGCATGGAGCCCCTATGTTGAGGGCGACCGCCTGCAACTGGCGCACGCCTTGGTCGCGGTCCACACCGCAGATGTGGACGGACGATAAATGCCACGACGAAAAGCCGGGGTAATCCTGCCGGCCACGTCATCGAGAACTCGGATGTGAAATCAATTTCGACGGCGACCGTTGGACCTGAAGGTTCACGGGCCGCCGCCGTCAAAGGAGATACTCTTCATGGCTGTTGCTGAATTAGTTAGAGAATTTTCTGTCGAGGAAGCACTCGGCACAATCCGCAAGAACGGCAAAGTCCTTGCCAAGTACGAAAACTTCATCGGTGGCAAGTGGGCCCCGCCGCTCAAGGGCAAATACTTTGTGGACCACAGCCCAATTAATGGCGAGCCGATCGCCGAGATCGCCAAATCAACTCCCGAAGACGTAGAGAAAGCTCTCGACGCAGCCCATGCGGCGAAATATGCCTGGGCGCATACCTCGCCGGCAGCGCGCGCGGCCTTGCTGAACAAGATTGCCGACGTGATGGAAGAGAATCTTGAAATCCTCGCCGTGGCCGAGACGCTCGACAATGGCAAGCCGATCCGCGAGACCCGTAATGCCGACGTTCCCCTGGCCATCGACCATTTCCGTTATTTTGCCGCCTGCGTACGCGCCGAAGAAGGCGCCCTGGGCGAAATCGACAACGACACCGTGGCCTACCACTTCAAAGAGCCGCTCGGCGTTGTCGGGCAAATCATTCCCTGGAATTTTCCGCTGCTGATGGCGGCATGGAAACTGGCTCCCGCCGTGGGCGCCGGCAACTGCACCGTGATCAAGCCGGCATCGAACACTCCCCTGAGTCTGCTGGTACTGATGGGACTGATCGGCGACATCCTGCCGCCGGGCGTTCTGAATGTCATCACCGGACCGGGCGGCGAAATTGGCAAGGCTCTGGCTACCAATCAGCGCATCGCCAAGATCGCCTTCACCGGCGAAACCACCACCGGCCGGCTCATCATGCAATACGCCTCGGAGCCCATCGTTCCGCAAACCCTGGAGCTGGGCGGCAAATCTCCTAACATCTTCTTCGCCGATGTCATGGATGCCAACGATGAGTATTTTGACAAGGCGCTGGAAGGCTTTGCCCTGTTCGCCTTCAATAAAGGCGAGGTGTGCACCTGCCCGTCCCGCGCTCTGGTGCAGGAATCGATTTTCGACGCGTTCCTGGATCGCGCTGTCGCACGCGTAAAGAAGATCAAGGTTGGCAACCCGCTCGATCCCACGACCATGATGGGAGCGCAGGCTTCGAAAGACCAGCTGGAGAAAATCCTGGGCTACATCGATGTAGGCAAAAAAGAAGGCGCGAAGTGCGTAGCCGGCGGCAAGCAAGCCCATCCCGGCCCGGATTTCGAACATGGCTACTATGTCGAGCCAACCGTCTTTACGGGTCACAACAAGATGCGTATTTTCCAGGAAGAGATTTTTGGCCCGGTACTGTCCGTGACCAAGTTCAAGAACCTGGAAGACGCCATCGAGATTGGCAACGACACCGTCTACGGTTTGGGCGCAGGCGTGTGGTCACGCAATGGCACCAACACCTATCGCGTGGGCCGCGAGATCAAGGCGGGCCGGGTGTGGACCAACTGCTATCACCTTTATCCAGCGGGCGCCGCATTCGGCGGTTACAAGCAATCCGGATTCGGACGCGAAACCCACAAGATGATTCTCAATCACTATCAACAGACCAAGAACCTGTTGGTCAGCTATAGCCCGAAGGCTCTGGGCTTTTTCTAGACTGTACGATGCACTCCACGGGGCGGATTCAAGGCCGCCCCGTTTTTTGTCTCTTCGCTTCGGTTCAATCCGCGTGAGCGTTTCGATCTACCTTGTGCACAATCGCTCTGCCGATACCCGCACCCTCAGGCAATGTGTCCTGACGGCGGCGTGTCGTCGTCGCCTTCATCTTGAAATTACCAACGCAGCAAGCGCCCGTATCGGGCAAAAAATGGCGGCCTCGTTTGAGGCCGCCACGGTGAAGCCGTTCTCGACTAACTAGAACACCAGTTTTCCTTGGAACTGAATGATGCGTCCCGAGGGCAGACCGGTGAAGAACGAGCCGTAAGGTCCGGTTGGCGGCGCGGTGGTAGTGGAGACGACGCCGAAGTTGCCGGCGTTTCCTCCCGTCCCTGTCCAAGCGTCAGCCGGTTGGGCGTAGTTCGGATGGTTGAACACGTTGTAGAAGTTCGCACCGAACCCGAACGCCACCCGCTCGGTCAGCTTGAAGTTCTTGTTGATGGTGAAGTCAGAGTCAAAGAACCCAGGTCCGCGGAACTGATTGCGGATCTGGTTGGGGAAGGTCGCCAAATTGCCGGCGGCCGCGAAGCCGGATGGCAACAGGCAGTTCTGACCGTACTGGTTACACTGGCCTTGGCCAACGCCAACCACTTCAGCCGGCAACCCCGCCGTATTTCCGTTGTAGTAGTTAACACCCGTAGTGGCGTCCAAGGTAGTCAAGGGCAATCCAGAACGGACAAAGAAGTTCTGCGACAACGTCCAGCCACCGAACGCTCCATTCGCGTACTTGTTGCTGAACTTGAAGGGTGTCTGCCAAACGTACGACGCGTTAAACGAGTTACGAATATCGTAATCGGCGTTGCCGTAGTTATTGCACTGCAGGCACGATGGGTTGATCTGGTAGACCAAGCTGGTTGAGCTGTAGGGCAGGTTTCCGCCGTTGGACAAGTCATCCAGCGAGTGGCTCCAGGTATAGCTGGCCTGCACGGTGAAGCCGTAGGTCATACGGCGGCTGTAGCTGGCGGTCAATCCATTAAAGTTCGAAACGCCACCCGAGTAAACCTCGGCGATCGTCGCGAATGAGTTGCTAACTGGATTGGCTGACAGACCGGCGATCGCTGTGCCCGAGGCAGAAAATGCATTGGGATAGTTGGTGATCGGTTCGTGAATACCGTGGTTGCCGACATAGCCGATGGTTACGGCGCTCTTGTCGTCCAGTTGCTGTTCGACCTGCAGGTTCCATTCGTCGTAGCTGGGCGTGTGGAACGTGCCGACAAAGTTATTGAAGCTGGGAGCTGAGAATCCCGGCACCAGTGTGCTCAGTGAGTTAAACGAGGCGCCGCTGGCGAAACCGCTTCTAATCGCCCCTGCCGAAGTTGCGGCCTGAGCCCACGCGCCGTTGGGCGTTGTGTTGTCTGCCCATGCACCCTCAATGATGTTTTCATTGATCTGGTTAGGCAGGTTGGTCATGGAGTTATCAGCAAAGATCGACGGGAAAGCATCATAGAAGATACCGAAGCCGCCGCGAACGACTGCCTTATCGCTGCCACCCGGTGACCACGCGAAGCCAAAGCGGGGAGCCCAGTTGATCGTGTCTGTGCCACGGAAGACGTGGTTCAGATTGGAGCTGATCAGCGAGCTGTAGGCAGCCGAGGGATCGTTACTGGTCAGCAGGAACGGGCTGTTGAGATACGAGGCGCAATTGGTGTTGCAAGTGGGATTGGAGTTATGCTCCCCGCGCAACGCCAGAGTGATCTTCAAGCTCTTGCTAACCTTCCACTCATCCTGGGCGTACAATCCGATGCCCCAAAGGGCAACCGGCTCGGTGGCGCGGGTGGGGAAGTTCTGCAAGAACTCTAATGATGTGCCGTTGTAGAAATCAGTCAAAGCAGTCTGGCCGGCAAACAGAGCCAGCGGATTGTTGAACTGGCTGAAGGTGTAGTCGGTGAGGTCGTAGCGGCGGTAGTTAGCGCCGAATTTCAAGCTGTGGTTGCCCTTGGTCAGCGAGAAGTCATCCACGAACTGGTACTGAGTTACGTTACGTCCCTGGGGAAACGCAAACAAGTCGCCGCCCATGTTGGTATAGCCCAAGGGCGCTAAGTAAGCAGTCTCCGGGAACACCGTGTTGGCGCCGTCGGTCTGGGTGAAGATCGCGCGGTAGTAGCTACCGGCATAGACGAAGTTGTTGGTCGCGTTGGGGCTGAATACGTGGCTCCACTGTCCCTGGCCATCATACGCGGGCTGATAGCTGGCCGCGTCGAAGGCAGAGTTGATAGGATCGGCATAGGTAGCCTGGGTGCCGTGGTCCATACGTACTCGCCAGAAGAGGTGGTCCTTGTCGGACATGTTGTAGTCAACACGGCCGCTGATGATGTACTCCGTGCCCGGCAGAGCAGGAGTAGCTCCATATTGTCCAAAGCAGTTGCCAGCATATGCCGTAAGGTCCAGACAACCGGTAGTGCCGTTAGACAACGCAGTCTGGCGGCTATAACCCGGCGCGCTTTGGTAAAGGTTGAACATCTTCGTATAGATCGGCAGTTCAGCCGGATCTACAGTAGCAATGTTGGCCAAGGTTGCATTCGCAAATCCCGGCGTCGGAGAGTACACCGTCGTGGAAGAAGGAACGATGTAACGGATACCTTCGTTATCTGCAAAGAAGAACAATTTGTCCTTCTTGATCGGACCACCGAAAGAAGCTGCCCACTCGTTGTTATTAGCAAACGGGCGAGGAGTGCCATTCAGATTGTTGAAGTAGTCGTTCGCGTCCATCGCACGGCCCGTCCACCAGTACTCGGCGTTGCCATGGAACTGGTTGGTGCCGGATTTGGTGACGTAGTTAACCTGCACACCCGCCTGCTGACCATACTGCCCAGAGTAGGCGTTAGTGATGACCGTAGCTTCCTGAAGGTCATTTTTGCCCAACGTCAAGTTGGTGGCGCCAGAGTTGTTCAGGTTCAGGTACGGATCCATGTCGTTCTCGCCGTTCACAGTGAATACGTTCGAGGTGGCGGGAAGACCGGAGGTCTGGAAGTTGCCGTATCCCATGCCGGTGTTCATAGTGACACCAGGCGCGGTCTGAGCAACATAGGTGATGTCGTTACCGCCGTTGGGCTGGTTGGCGATTAAGTTCTGATCGAAGTTGGTGGACAGGTCGGCGTTATCGGCCTGCACCAACGGTACCGCTCCGGTGACTTCCACTGTTTGCGAGTTGGAACCGACGGCAACCTTCACGTCGGCGACCGTCGCCTGACCCACATTAACGGCGGCCGAGCTCTCAGCTTTGCTAAAGCCCTGCGCGGTTACCGTCACGGTGTAGGTTCCCGGCTGAAGTAGTGAGAACCGATACGAACCGCTCGCAGTAGTAGTAGTGGTGCGCGACGAGCCATTCGAAGTGCTCTTCGCGGTGACCGTAGCGCCGGAAACTACCGCGCCACTGGGGTCTGTCACCGTTCCGGTGAGGTCGCCTGTAACCAATGACTGCGCCATCAATGACGGCGCCATCACTGCGGCGATCACCAGTAAGACCAAACTGCATGTGATCACTTTTTTCACTGTTGTTATCCCCTCGTAATCTTCAATTGATGTGCTGCTTTTCGGTTACGCCAACGCTGGCATCATGTCCAAAACGCGACGGCTCAACAGCCAGTAGTCGTCGGACATGTCTGGTAAAGTGCACGTTGGATGCCGTCAGCAACATCGAGTCTTGAAAGCCTGACAAACCCGACAAATACTGATCTCGCACGTAGATTAACTAGTAGTTCTTCATTGCGGGAACTCCGCCTTTCGGCAGGCCGCACGGAATGGAGATATGTATGACTGTAGGAGTTCTGGAGATTTTAGAACAAGGACTAGACGCTAGCGAGAGTTGTTCTCTAATCGTTACACTATTACTTCTGGTTGTGACCTATACAAAACTTAACCATGCTTATCCGACAAGTAATCGCACGCACAGTGTGAGATCAACTTCTCCTCACGGAGACTAATCCACTGTGGGCTATATCCTCGCGGATGTTCGCTAACCTGGACTTTTAGCAAATTGCAGGACAAAAATGCTTCCCATTCCGGTACTTACGCAACTCGCATCTCCGAGCAGGGTTCAACGATAAGTCATCAACCACATACCAGGCGCGACTGTAGTGTGCTCGGTCAATGAAATCTTGCGAGAACTTTTTCTTGCATGCTGGACGGAGACGGGGCACGCCGCTAAGAGTACGGAGAGTTAACTTGAGAATTGTGATCGCTTCTGACCGAGAAGGGGTGTTCGCAAAGAACGGTGTAGCTACGCAGTTGAAAGCGGCTGGACACGATTTAATCGATGTTGGTTCGACCAGTCCGACGCGGGCATGTCGCGACTATGCCGAACGGGTAGCCCTCTCTATATCGCGGGGTGACGCCGAACGAGGGGTGATCGTATGTAATCGCTCGGTAAGATCGTCGGTTGCGGCCAACCGCCTGCCTGGCGTGCGCGCCGCCGTTTGCTGTGATGGTCATTCTGCGTATGTGGGGGCAAAGGTCGATGGGATGAATGTCCTTATCTTGACGTTGCATTCCCTGCAAGACGGACACTCGCGAGACGTGGTTGACGCGTATCTTAGCGCGTCCCTGGCCCCCAAAAAGCGAGACAAAGAATTGTCCCATTTCCGGTTGCAAAAAGCTGTGCTTTATATCCGCGAAAATCTGGCCAGCAAGCTTTCCATCGCCGACTTGGCACAGGCGACTGGCCTCGGCGAGTCGCGCTTTCCCAAGCTATTCAAATTAGCCACCGGCAAAACTCCTCATCAGTATGTCATGCAGCAAAAGATAGAGTGCGCCAAGGTCTATTTACGCGAGACTGAGATGAAATTGGCCGAGGTTTCGACTCGGCTAGGCTTCGAGACTCAAAGTCACTTTACTGCCCTCTTCCGTCGTCTCGAGGGCACTACGCCTGGACAGTACCGCTCAATTCATCACCCTGGAATGGGCGGGGCGATGGGCGTAAGCATGATGAATGGAATAGATGCCGACGAACGAGACGAAGACTCCCCATCTCCTGGAACGAATAGCAATGGCATAGAGTCGACTATATAGCTGG
Organism: uncultured Acidobacteriaceae bacterium; assembly: GCA_963769235.1. Taxonomy (GTDB): domain Bacteria; phylum Acidobacteriota; class Terriglobia; order Terriglobales; family Acidobacteriaceae; genus Bog-257. Next base: position 119,537 of record CAVYKW010000008.1, read on the forward strand.
AGCTGTTCAGCGACTGGCCAGTATAGTTCTATCTTGTTTACTTTCCTCGTCTGCTAACAAGCCTGATTGTAAATCTTCCATCTGTGTGTCCCGGCTTCTCCAAGGTATTTATAGAGAAGCCAGGACACATGTAGAGTTCAGCTAGTTCCCAGCATTCTTTTAGCGATGACAGAGACGCGAAGGCAATTTCATATGTTTTGGTTTGGCATTAAAGATCCGGGTCGACTGCGTTGCAAGCTTTCCTTCGGCAGCAGCGGCGCAAGCAACTAGCGGTTAAGATACCTCTCTCGAATCTCTCCCAGGAATGAATACCGGGGGATGCGGCCGCTTTACGCTGTTGGCTGGTTCTGACCATAAAAGTTACAATTTGGGAACGCCTGCTCGGACGAATGATGCCGCCTCGAATAATGAATGTCGAACTGCCGGAGTAACCTGGTCTACGAGAGGCGATCTTCACCGGCCGAAGCATCCTAAGTGTCGGAACATGGCCGCGAACTTGACTTCGCTCTCCATGTGCGATAATAGGAGAACATAGCTAAGGGTGAAGGAGTTCACCCCAACCGCTGTCCTACCGATATCTGGACAGATGATGACTCCTGACGAGGGAACTTGTCGCGGAGTCATGTCTCTCCGTCAAGTTTCCAGAAACAATTTAGGAGCACCATGCGATGGAGTGCCTGTGGGCGGCGGCGATGACGAGGGAGGTCAGCGTTTCAGAGGATCGTGCTCGCGTCAGTCTCCGAGAGGGTTGCGATACGCCCATTGTCCAGTTTTATTCATGAAGTAGCGGTGAGCCGGAAATGAACGAGCAACACATCACGTTGAATCCGAGCCAGTGCCAGCGATTGCTGGTCACGTGCAAGCACATCGACAAACTGCTGGGCGATATCGAAGAAACCTTGAACGCCGCAGCATCGAAAAGTGCCTTCCCGAACTATGTGGACGATATCAGCAACCTGCGGCGCAAGACTATCGAAGACTACATCGCACGGCTGCGCCGCCACCTCCTGCAAGTACTGGCCAGCCAAGGGCTCGCTCCAGAGCAGCCTCGGATCCGGGCAAGCCATTCCATCGATGTGGGACTCACGTTCATTGAGATTGCCATTGCGGAACTCGATCCTCGCTATATGCGCGGCTACGGTCCGGTATCGGAGAAAGGTGCGACCGACCTTCACGGGATAGTAGCAGAGTTGCAATCTGCCGCAACGGACCTGCATCGTTATATCCTCCAGCCCCCGTAAGGCGCAGACGCATGTGATCGGCACATGGAAATAAAGCCATCGCCCCTTGAGAGATGGCTCATACGGATTAAGAGAGGATCGTAAGAGTGCTGAAATATTTGGTCGTTGGCATCGGAGGCTTTCTAGGTGCGATAGCCCGTTACGTGGTCGCAACCTATATCGGAAGCCGCTACGGGGTTCGCTTTCCCTACGGCACCTTTGTGATCAACATGAGCGGCTGCTTCCTGATTGGATTCATCATCACACTGCTGGCAAGAACGACCGGAAGTCAGTACTGGCGGTACCTGATCCCCATCGGGTTTATCGGAGCCTATACAACTTTTTCAACGTTCGAATACGAGACACTGCGGGCTGTTCAGGACGGCCAGCTCACCACCGGGTTACTCAACGTGGCGCTCAGTGTCGTCGTGGGCTTCGTGGCCGTTTGGGTGGGAGCCGCTATAGGACGGGTATTCGCATGAAACAGTGGAATGCTATTTTGCCGGAAACACCCGTGATCCAGGCGGTCGCTCGCGGCGTTTGCCCAATTTGTACTCAGATGGGGGTGTTTCAGAATACGATAATTGAAACTTCGCACCGTTTCGCTGGCAGGAGTGTTGGTAATTTTCCTGCCCGGGCGCCGGCGGATTCCTCTCCGGCGGCGGATGCTGTCCTTAGGAGGACAAGTGTTAAATACTGGACCAGCTAAGAAAGTGACCGTCTACGTGGTCGAAGGCCAGACTTACCACGGGACAGCTTGTTACGCTGCGATTCTCGACTACCTGTTCTTTCGCGGCATTTCTGATGCGACGGTCATGCGCGGAATGGCGGGATTTGGGACGGACCATAAGATGCACACCAGCCGCCTGGTCGACCTTTCCGACCAGATGCCGATCAAGATTGAGTTTATCGAGACTCCGGAGCGAGTCCAGGAAGTGTTACCGAAGCTGGCCGAAATCGCCAGCCACGGATTCATCGAGGTCCATGACACAACTGTGATTCGGCCCACACCGGAAGGCGAGAGGCGACCGCCCGAGGTACCGGCAAGCAAGCTGCTGTCCAAGGCCAAGATCATGCGAATTCTGATTGGGGAGAACGACAAGTGGAACGACAAGCCTCTCCATACGGCATTGGTGCAGGCGCTGCGGGCCAATGATATTGCGGGGGTGACGGTATACCGGGGAATCCTGGGGTACGGAGCCAACCGCCGTATCCACAAGGATTCGACTTTGAATCTCTCGCACGACGCTCCGATTTTATTGACTGTGGTGGATAGCGAAGACAAGCTCAGAGCCTTCCTTCCTATTCTCGATCAAATGGTCAAGCAGGGCTTGGTAGTGCTTTCCGATGTTGACGTAATCAAGTATTCCCATGCTCAACCGCTGCCGGAAGCACAGGAGGTCAAGAAGTGAAATTAGAGGGCAAAGCCAAGATGCTGCGCATTCACTTTGGGGAGGACGACCAATGGCAAGGGCGCCCCCTGTACCAGGCGATTGTGGAACGCTGCCGCAGTCTCGACATCGCCGGCGCCACCGTATATCGCGGCATTGAGGGTTATGGTGCGAGCACAATCATCCGGCGATCACACTTGCTGAACTTCTCCTCGGACGCTCCGATTCTGGTTCAGATTGTCGACACCGAAGAGAATATCCAACGTCTCGTTCCCGCACTGGACGAGATGGTCGCCGAAGGACTGATCGCGACGTCTGATGTTGAGGTCATCAAGTATGTTCATCAGGAAGGGCAGCGTTCGTAGCCGCGAAATCGCAACCCAGATGGACGTTGCCTCCCCGGAGACAGACGTCTCGCGACCCACCATCTTTGATCGCGTTGAAGAAGTGGTCCAGCCTTCCGTTGACATGGCGCCTGATTCCGAAGCCCTGACTCGACTGGCCAGAATCGCGAAGGGACTGGGTGAAGATTCCCTCAGCGCCGACGTGCAACAACTTGTTACCAGAATCAAGGAAGGGCGGTTTTTCGTCGCCTGCGTTGGCCAGTTCAAGCGAGGTAAGTCCACGCTGCTCGATGCCTTTGTGGGAGAGCAGATCCTTCCGACAGGAGTTGTGCCTGTGACGGCGGTACCTACAGTGCTGCGCTATGGAAATACACGAACTGCGCGCGTGCTCATCAACACAAAGTGGTTGACGATCGAGCCGGAAGACCTTCCGCAATACGTTTCCGAGGAATTGAATCCGGAAAACGCGAAGCAAGTTACCGGCGTGGAGGTTTTCCTGCCTTCTCCACTGCTGGCTGGTGGAATGTGCCTGGTTGATACGCCCGGGATCGGGTCTGTTTTCTCCGGCAACACAGAAACCACCAAAGAGTTTGTACCGCAAATCGATGCCGCCATCCTGGTCGTCGGCGCCGATCCACCGATTTCAGGGGAGGAACTGGCTCTGATCGAGACCGTCGCCGCCCATGTGCGCGACATTCTCGTTGTCATGAATAAAATCGATCGGGTCTCTGTCGCGGAACGACAGCAAGCGTCAGAGTTCGCCGCCAGGATTCTTAAGAGCCGAATCCGAATACCCCTGGGACAGATTTATGAAGTCAGTGCGCTAAACCGGCTCAGCAGCTCGGCCAGCGACGACGACTGGAACAGTCTGCTGGACGATCTCGAACTTCTGTCTGGCAAGTCGGGGCAAGCGATGACTCATTCGGCGGCGCAACGAGGCATTCGCCGATTTTCAGCATCGCTGCAACGCTCGATCCATGAACGTGTGCGGGCGCTGACAGAACCCATTGCCAACTCGGAAGAACGAATCCAGACTCTGCGGCAGACGGTAGATCAAGCCGACCAGTCACTTCGAGACCTGGGGGTGCTGTTTTCTGCCGAACAGATGCGCCTTTCGACCACCCTCCAGCTCCGCCGAAAAGAGTTTCTGAACCGAGTGCTGCCGATTGCGAAGCACGACCTGGAGCGTGACACCAAGAACATCAACTCAAGCTTTGGTCCCACCAGGCGCCGCCAGTTCATGGCCGCTGCTCAGAGGGTGTCACGACGTTACGTCATGCCGTGGCTTGATGCAGAGGAAGCGCAGGCGGAAAAACTTTACGGCGACGTGACAGAACGCTTCGTGAATCTGGCGAATGCTCTTCTGCTGCAAATCTCCGAAATGCGGGCAACAGAGTTCTCGCATTTACCGAAATCACTGGATGCCGAGCACGGATTTCGCACGCGTTCACGCTTTCTCTTTCACGACATGATCACGCTTGCCCAGCCGGCTTCGCCGTTGCTTTACTTGATGGACTGCCTGACCGGGGTTCTTCCTATCCGTGGCTGGGTACAAAAAGACGCAGTGAACTTTCTAGAACACCTGATAGACACCAATGCGATGCGAGTCCAAGGCGACGTAGAACAACGCGTCGTGGAAAGCCGTCTACAGCTCGAATCCGATCTCCGCAAGCTGCTTCGCGAGGTAAGTGTTTCAGCAGAGGCGGCGCTCTCGACTGCCAGGAAAATCATGGCCGCCGGCACAACCGCTATACGAATGGAGCTCGATCGCTTAAGCGATCTACAGACACAACTGGACGCGATGAAGCAGTAGACGGCGGGTCGGGAGCGCCCTGCCGACGGTTGAATCTCTTTTGCAGCAAGGCTGACTCTTCTCACATCGCCTTCCTACCTAGCCCCTTGGGAGTGCATCCGAACATAACCCACGGCAAGACGATTGCTGGCGGATCGATCCAAGGATGCGCTGATCGAATAACCCGACTGACTGCTGATGGGCGTCGTGCACTTCGACGAAGGATAGGTCCATTTTTTAGCGAACGACAAGACCGTCACCGACATGAATAAAGGCCGCTCGCGAATAACGAGCGACCTTCCTTTTTGATCCTTCCTTGCATCACCATCCCGGGAGGAAGGTAGGTGTCACCCTTCCGGAGTAACATAGCCACGGGAGTTCCACGCCTCGAATCTGGGAGTCTGACGCAGAGGGCGTATTCGTACCGTGATCAACATCACGCTTTCGGGTGACTGCCGCCTAGACGGAAAGGGAAACCTTTCACGCGTGGGTACTCGATGAGCGAATTGGCAGGGGCGCAAGTTGTCCGGTCACAATATTGCAAAATCCACCTTGATAAGACAATGAACCGCGCCGCAGCAACTGCGTTACCATGGCCAAGGCCTGGTAGGCGAGATTCTGGTTGAGAAACGGTTCCTGTCGGGTGAGGGCTTCCGCGGCACTGCAGGATGGCTGATCGCTGGTAATAGATTTGCGAAGGACAGGAATCGCCTAAGGGGCGGCGGACCGCCGAGCGGAGTGAGGAAGGATTGCGGATGGTGCTATTGTGGAACGGAGTGTTCGAAGCAGGAACTGCTACTGTTGTTTCACCCCGATAATGCCCAGGACGATTCGCGATGCGGAGCCCAATCGAATAACATGGGCAGCCTCGCCGTAAACCATGATTCCCGTTATCAACGTGCCTGGCGAAGTGTCCGGAATTGGCGCGCCAGATCCAGGCGCTGGACGATCGCATCAAGATCATTTACATGTCGGGCCACCTGGATGATTCGTCCTATCTCGCAGACGTGGCGCGCATACACGGAGCATTCCTGCAGAAACCTTTTTTCAAATCCGACCTTGAAACAAAAATCCGCGAGGTGCTCGAACGCTGAAAGGCTCCTTGCAATACGTTCTGCGCGGACAAATAGCAAGCAGCTTACAATAATGGCACTAAAGATGTAGTAGTCTGCCTCTAGTCACGCACTATAGTGACTACCATCACGACATTTTTCGGCTGATTGACATAAGTTGATCCAAGCTGAGGCAATTAACCAGCGCCACTGTGAAACATGTTGTAGACGCTCTATCTGCCTTCGCAGACCACGCTTGCGCCCTTGAGTAGATGGAGTCGCGGAACAGCTTCTCCGACCATCGCGACTCGGATGAGTGGTTCCGCTGAAGTCGATGCGCCACAGTCATTGGCCTACGCTGTTTATCTTTTCGCTGGTGTCATTGATCTATTCAGCCCAAGGCCCTGCCTTTGCCCAGTCGAATAGTACTGGCGACGCCGCATCCTCACCATCTCCAACACAACAGATGCCGCTGCAAAACCGTCCCGGCTTACTCGATGGACCTGCTAGTCCGCTGGAAGCACTTCGTCAACGTGGCATTGACCTGACCGTCACCTACACCGAGTTCGGGCAGGGCCTGGTGGCAGGTGATGGCAATCACAGCTGGCGGCTCGGCGGCAAAATGCTGGGAAAAATGGTTCTCGACGGAGCCAAGCTCCACCTTTGGAGAGGCTTCTCCATCAACATGACCGGCGAATTGAACGACGGAGCCAACGTAAACGGCATGGGTGGTTCTGTCCTCATCCAGAACACGGCGCTAGCGTTCCCTCAGGACGTTGGGACAGGCGGCGATCTGGCGCTCAATGTTACTCAGAAATTTGGCGAGAGAGTATCTCTCAGCATTGGCAAGTTCGACATGATTAATGCTCCTTCGCGCACGCCCATTCTTGGCGGAGGAGGCCTCGACACCTTCTGGAATATTGCTTTCGCAGCGCCGCCCAGCGGAGTATTGCCGCCCTACATGACAGGCGGGAATCTCAGCATCAGCACCAAGCCGGGGACGTTCACATTCATGCTCTACGACCCAACGAATGCTCAGCAGAAGGCCGGGCTCAACGGGTGGGGCACGCAAGGCATTACGGGCAGGATTTCGGCTCGCTTCCCGGCAAAGCTTCGTGGCCTGCAGGGCTTCCATACCTTTACTTTCGCGGCGTCCAGTCAGACCGGCTTTGATCTGGAAGACATTCCGCAGCTAGTTCTCCCTCCTGAGTCACAAAAAATACTGAGCGCAAAAACTGGTTATTACTTCGGCAGCTACGCAGTTCAGCAATACTTTCGTCAAGATAAGAGTCGTCCTGGAACCGGGTGGGGCCTGTTTGCCCAAGCCTCGGTCTCCGACGCTAATCCAAACCCCTTGGCAGGAAATCTCCTCCTCGGTCTTGGCGGAACTGGATTCTTGCAGAAGCGGCCGTTCGATCGCGCTGGTATCGGCTATTTCCATTACTTCTTCAGCGACGCGCTCAAGCGTGGCCTCGAAAACACAATCGACTTCAAACTAGGCGATGAGCAAGGCATGGAGGCTTTCTACAACTTCGCCGTGGTGCGATGGTTTCGCATCGCGGCTGATCTTCAGGTGATTGAGCCAGGTAATCGAAGTTTCAGTACTGAAGTTTATGCAGGAGTCAGCGGACAAGTGAGGTTTTGAGAGGACGCAGAGCATATTGCCGGATCGTGAGTGAACGAAAGAGGACGATCGTGATGCGCACCGAATCCGCGAGAGTAGTAAGAGGTAGTCCGTCACTGTGGCTAGTGGCGATAGCTTTGTTTGGTCTGGCTTGTTCAGTAAGTCTGGCCCATTCGCAGGACCACACTGCTCAGCCGGCGTCATCGCAGGCGACGACCACGGCGGCGGAGTCCGACGAAGCTCTGCTCAAAGCCGTTCAAAATCCCGTAGCGGACCTAATCAGCGTTCCCATCCAGTACAACGTCAATCCCGGGGTTGCGCCATACGGGCGCGTCCAGAATGTAATCAGCCTTCAGCCCGTTATTCCTCTGAACCTCGGCGAGAACTGGATGCTTATCACCCGCACCATCCAGCCTATCGTTTGGCAGCCATATCCCGACCAGAAGAGCGGTGGTGTTTTTGGCCTGGGAGACATGAATCCAAGCTTTTTCCTAGCTCCCAAGAACCCCGGCGCGGTGATCTGGGGGGCCGGTCCGGCAGTCGTGATTCCTACGGCAACCAGCCAGATACTCGGACAGGGAAAGCTAAGTCTCGGCCCTTCGGCTGTGGTGCTCGCGCAACCAGGTCCATGGACGGTTGGCGCGCTGGTCAGCAATGTGTGGTCGGTCGCCGGATCGGGTGGACGCCTTCCCGTTAATCGCATGGCGTTGCAGTATTTCCTGGTCTACAACCTGCCGCACGATTGGTACCTGAACTCGTCGCCCACGATAACCGCCGACTGGCGCGCCACTGCCGGCAATGTGTGGACTGTGCCATTTGGGTTGGGAGTTGGAAGGCTCGTAAACATCGGCAACGCGCCGGTGGATTTCTCGGGAACATTCTACGGGAACGCCATCACGCCAGCGGGCATGCCGACTTGGTCGATGAGTTTCCAAGTCACATTGCTGTTTCCTAAAGGCAATAAGTAGCAGTAAGTATCAGGCCAAGTGATCGCGTTGGGGGATGACGCAGGGACACGAGGGACGCAGGCGCTGGAGGAAGACATGGCATGGCTATATTTGGTGGCCGCTGGGCTGCTGGAGATCGGTTGGCCGGTCGGCATTAAGCTGGCAGAAAACCCTGATCGGCGGATTGCCGGCATCGTGACCGCCGTATTGTTCATGGCGGGAAGCGGCACGTGCCTGTGGGTCGCCCAGAAGCAGATTCCCATGGGAACCGCCTATGCCGTCTGGACTGGCATCGGCGCAGTGGGCACGTTGCTGGTTGGAATTTGGTTTTATGGCGAACCGGCAAATGTGATGCGCCTTGGTTCAGCCTTTCTCATTGTGGCGGGCATTGTTGGTTTGAAATTGGCCCACGGATAAATGCAACAAAGTACAGTTACGTTTTCTTGACCTAAAAGATTGGAAGGTACTCATATGAAATCAGCTCGCAACCTCGCTACTTGCGTAGCGTTATTCGCGGCCATCGTTGGCATGGCTGCCGTCTCGGCTCTTGCGGTTGATAAGGCCGACTACGTGTTCAAGAACGGCGCGATCTACACCATCGATAGCAAGAATCCCACGGCACAGGCGATCGCCGTCACCGGCAAGCACATTACTTATGTGGGAACGAATTCTGGCCTGCAGCCGTTCATCGGCGACAAGACGCAGGTCATCGATCTCAAAGGGCAGATGCTGCTGCCGGGGTTTGTCGATTCGCATATTCACCCGATGCTGGCCATGTTCGCGGGAGGCGCCGATTTGCAGTACGACTCCATCGAAGAGGTGCTGGCATCCGTACGGAAATGGGCTGACGCCAATCCCGATGCTCCAGTGATTCGCGGCTATGGCTGGCGCTATACCCTGTTTCCCACCACTGGCCCGACTAAAGATGCCCTGGACAAAGCATTTCCCGACCGCCCTGTGCTTCTGGTTGCCATCGATGTGCACAGCGCTTGGATCAACAGCAAAGCGATGGAGCTTGCAGGCGTAAACGCCGCGACGCCGGATCCGGTGCCCGGCTTCAGCTACTTCCAGAAGGACCCCAAGACCGGCGAACCTACCGGTTGGGTGGTTGAAACTCCAGCGGAACAAGCCGTGCTGGCCAAACTGACGCCTCCTACGCCCGAGGCCCAGATCGCTGAGGCGGCAGAGTTGTTGCCAAAGTTGTCGGCGGCAGGCATCACGGCTGTGTTTGAAGCCGGAATCGCAACCATGCCCGCCGAGACGGGATACGACGGCTATCAGCAATTAGAGAAAGAAAATAAGCTGCCGGTGAGGGTGGTAGGCACTTACTACTGGAACAATCCTGAGGTAAAGGACCCGGTCGCAAGCGTGCTCAAGCTGCGGAACCAGTACAACTCAGAACTGGTGCAGGCTAAAACGTTAAAAATCATGATGGATGGCGGCGAGGCCCAGCACACCGCAGTTCTTCTCAAACCTTATTACGACCGCCCAGGTTTCAATGCGCAATATCAGCTCAGTCCCGAGCTTGTAGAGGCCGCTGTCCTCAAAGCACAGCAGAACGGAGTGGACACCCACTGTCACTGTTATGGGGATGCCGCCATTCGCACTTACCTGGACATCGTGGCCAAAGCCGAGAAGCAATATCCTAACAGCCCTTCGCGGCACACCATCGCACATTCGCTGCTGATCACCGACCAGGACGTACCGCGCTTCAAAGAACTCAATGTCACGATGCAGACTTCGCCGCAGTGGATTACGCCTGACCCGTATAGCGAAAAAGTCACCCAGATTCTGGGGAACGAGGTGGTTAACACCGAATGGGCGCGCATGAACTCGGTATCGAAGGCGGGAGGCCGTCTGGCGTTCGGGTCCGACTGGCCGGCGTCAGGCTACTTCTCAAGTTATCGTCCGCTGGACGCGATACAGGTAGCTTTGACACGCGCCATTCTGCCGCAATACGAGAAGATTGAATTCACGCCCATCATGCCGCCGGCGAACGAGCGGATCACGCTGGATCAAGCACTCAAGGCTTACACGCTCGGCTCGGCATACGTGTTGGACCTGGAGAAGCAGATTGGCTCTCTCGAAGTCGGCAAACTCGCCGATATCGTTGTGCTGGAGAAAGACCTGTACAAGATTCCTCCGGCCGACATCAGCACCACGAAGGTAAAGCTGACCATGATGAACGGCAAGGTGACCTATAAAGCGCAATAGACCCCAGTAGACGATGTGCGGAAGGCTCACTCGGTACGAATGCCGGAGCGAGTGGGGCTGACCGCGCAGAGCATGACGGGACTTTGAGGGTTCCTTGGGGCGCGGAGAAAACCATGAAATGGAGAAGGTGTGCGGCGGTCCTGGCGTTATTCGTCAGTACGGTTGGTATTCGGCTCTCCGCTCAAGAAGCGGCTCGCCCGGGACAGGCTGCGAAACCAGGAGAGGCTTCCTGGTTGAAAGATCCGATCACGAACTGCGCGGTCTGGGGGAGCAATCTCAGTGGCGACAATCTCATCAGCTGGTCAGGCGATTGCCGCGACGGCAAGGCAAACGGTACGGGAGTGTTGAGTTGGATTAATGACGGCAAACTTGCCGGGCGGTACTCGGGGCCGATGGTGGACGGGAAAGCGCAAGGTCTCGGCGCCATCGACTTCTGGCTGGACAATCAGTACCTCCACTATGAAGGCAGCTTCCTCAACAGCAAGCTGGATGGCTGGGGTAGCGTCCGCTGGCCTGACGGCAGTCACCTCGAAGGCGAATTCAAGGATGACGCTCCCAGCGGCCTTGTACAGTACACGGCTGCGAACGGATCGAGCTATGCAGGCGAGGTCAAGAACGAAGTAGCCGATGGCCAAGGTCACCAGATTCTGCCCGACAAGGAGGAGTATTACGGACAGTTCCGCCAGGGCAAGAGAGAGGGCGAAGGTGTCCTGCTTTTGCCCAATGGCGACATTTTCACTGGTGGCTTCCGCAATGACCAACCCAGCGGAACAGGAAAGCTCCAACTGGCGAGTGGAATCGTATACGAAGGTCTTTTTGTCAACGGCCTTCCCGCGGGAGAAGGAAAAATTCTTACTCCGGACGGCGATACTGGGCGCGGTCAATTCGTGAATGGTTACCCGGAAGGCAAGCTCGCCTTCACGCGCAAAGATGGTTCTACATTTGATCAGTACTGGAGTAATGGAAAGCAGGTCGCGAAATGAAAAAGTTAGCTCTAGTGCTGTTGATTGGTTTGTGTGTTGTCGGTCTGCCACTGGAGGCGCAGATCTTCGAAGGGGGATTTGCGGGGGCGTTATCCGGAGCAATGCTGGGTTCGCTGGTCGGCGGCAGATCGGGGGCAGCCTGGGGCGCTGCAATCGGCGGAGGCGTTGGAATGATTGAGGGTGCAAATGAACGCGATCGCCAGAACGAGGCTCAAGCTGCGTTCAGGCAGCAACAACAGGAGCGGGCCGCTTGGGAGCGCGAAGACCAGCGCCGCCGGCAGCAGGAGATGGCGGCTCTCGCTGCCAAACAGGAATGCTGTGCGCCGACGCCAGGCGCGATTACTCCCACATCGACCAACGCCGCCCTCTCGGCCGACACGTTGATTGTTCTCGAAATGAAGAAGTCGCTGGTTCGCATGGGATACGATCCCGGCCCCATAGACAATCAACTCAACCCGCAGACCGTCGAAGCAATTAGATCCTACGAGGTGAAATACAATCTGCTGGTTACCGGCCGGCCCTCGCACGAATTGTTGAAACACATGTTGCAGCATGGTGGTTGATTGGGAACCGGACTGGAACACCTCACGAACGCTTTTCATGGTCCATTCACGATGGGCTTGAAACGCACAAGGCTATTCGATGCGGAGATGAGAACCCCGTTCAAGTCTCGCCCCTTTGACCGGCTCTCCCCGCAGCAGCGCATCCCGAACCATTCGAGGATTTGGCTCGGTGTTGATCATGGCTTGCAGGAATTCTCCTCTCGGCCCGTTGGGCAGATGCTCCAGCATCTCTTTCAGCAGGCGATGCGGAATGCTGCCGGTATGCAAACAGAATTCTTGAGGCAGTTCCCGGTCTTCGATTCGGAGCGCAGGTTGTGAGTTCGCCTGAAGCCGAATCGTGTTGAGTTCACCCTCCATCCGTTTCAGTCCGCGGCAACCCATGAAGTAGGTCAACATCTCTTTGACATCGTCGACGCGCTGCTCGGCTGACCGGCGGCGTTGCTGCAGTCTCTGGGCTTCTTCGGCAGCAATGGCGGCTTTACGTTGCTGCGTTCTCCTATAGGCCGCGATGCGGCCGATCTTCTTGCCCAGTTCTGCGAACAACTCAACGCATCGCTCACGCGCTTCGTCAGTGATATAGCCGGTGATCTCGCGCTCTTCCTGCAATTGTTCGAAAGCCTCCTCCAATTCGGAGTCGATTGCGAACAAGCTGCATTTCTGTGCAGTCACAGTTTTGGTATTCATCTGGAAACCTCATTGATGGGCACGGGAGACAGACGAATGCGCGTGAGTCTCCGTGTGGGTGAGAGGACAGCCTGCTTCAGGCTGCTCTGGGATCGGAACGTTGTATGTCGACGAATTCTGGGGGGATCTTCAACAGGGATTTAAAAAGCGTAAGCGAAACCAGGAAGGAAGAACGCTACGGTCTAGTAGGTCAGAGTTCGAAAACAGCGAAGCCTTCCGACTTGGCCGCACTCGAAAGACGCTGATCGGCGCAGACAAAGACTCGCCTGGCAGGACGCTGTTGACACCAGGTTAAGGCTGCCGCTAGTTGCAAGCTGTCAGCGGCGCGTAGCTCGTACGCGTCCAGAAGTCGCATGGCAAGATCGCGGAGCGGGTCGCCGGGGAGTATCTCTCTCCAGCCCCGACTTAGAAGATCTAGGCGGGATAATGCACCTTTTCTTCCAAGATCATTCAGTTTCCCCAGGCAATGCAAGCGTGCAATCGCGCTGTGCACCTCTACCAAGCTGCCCCACCAGACTACCGGCATAGACTTGCGCAGCTGTGACTGAGCTTGGCGGCTGCTTCCCTCCTGCACACACAAGGGGACCAACGCGCTGGAATCCCAGTATGCGGCTACTTTGCTCATAGAGCCTCTTCCCGCTCGTCAAGAAGAGCCTGAGTTCCTTCCCGGTCAGCGACCTTGCCGGTGGGAATCTTTAGCAGTGCAGCGACACTGACCGATGACTTCGGCAGGCGCATTTTCCCGGAGGCAACCAACACCAGTTCCTCTTCGCTTGCGCCTTCCGTGGGGAACGGAATCAGCTTGGCGACCGGCAAATTGCGGTCCCGAATGACTATCTCCTCCCCTGCCTTAACAAAAGTCAGGTATTTGCTCAGCCGATTTTTGAGTTCTGCAACGTTGACGCTAACCATAGGAAACCTCCGTCATGGCTATTATAGCCATGAGCTGTGTACCAAAACGAGAGGGTTGTTCCGGTGAGGTTTTATAACGCTCTGTCGCGCTGTTACCTCTAAAGGCGGGCACGGGAGACACACGAATGCGTGTCTCCCGTGTTCTTGAAAGGACAGCCTGCGATCAGGCTGGGGTGGGAACCGTTAACGATGCCTTCCAGTCCTTGGACTACCTGGACCAACGTAGGCATGTCGGCGATCTCATTGAGGGGTGGGGCTTGTAGCTTGGCCAGCAGGGCGCTGACTTGTTGGTCGGGCACTCGATCGAGGACAGCTTCCATGCGGCGCAGGCCGCGCGTTGCGGACTCCAACACGTCGAGGATCTTCTTCTTTTGCTGGGCGTCCCGAACCAGGTGGGGCTGGTTGGCGTGGCCGTACTCGCGCAGCACCCAACGGTAGAGCTTGCCTCCTACCGTTTCTTGCAAGGTGATTATGCGATTGTCCAACTCAGATCCGTTCTGAGATTGAGCGGCAGTTCCCTCCGGCTTAAGACCGTTTTTCAGACTGCCGTTGTTGGCGCCGTTCTGCCGTCCCTTACTATTGGTTGCTGAGGAAGGCGTGCCGTTCCCGTTCCCGTGACTCGAGGTGGCGGCGCCGTTCGAACCGCCATTGCACTGCGCTGCTGGTTGCGAGCTCGCTACCGCTCTTCCCGACGGACGCTGGCCTTTGCGCCAGTTCTCGGGAACCATCCACGCCGGTACGGTTGGAGCCTTCGGCGATCAGGGCGTGTACTTGAAGACGACTCCACAGCCCAAAATATTGTTATTACTCGCTGTCAATGTACAAGATTGTCCTCCGCTGGAAGTAAAAACGAGGCCGGATTTACCACTATCACTTCTGGGCCGGCGGAAGACGTTACTGCGGCTCCACGAAGAAAACCAGTCTGGCCGCTGCTCGCAGAATCGAAGGGCTGATGATGGCCCAGGCGGAGGAAAAAGGAGCGTTGCCTCTGACGAGGCGGAGCCCCATACTCCGCGATTTCAGCGAGCGATTTCTGGACTGGGCGAACAAACAAAGTACGTTGAAGCCAAAGACGAGAGACTATTACGCGAATGGATGGAGGCTTCTGGCGGACACCGACGTGGCCAATAAGCGGCTTGACGGGATCTCACAGGACGACGCTGGCGGCTTGCGGTTCCCGGGCGGCCCGTCCAATCACAATAATGCGCTTCGCACGCTTCGGCGCATGCTGGGGAAAGCCGAAGAATGAGGAGTGCTGAGGGCGGCTCCAAAGGTTAAACTGCAGGCCGAGCGCCAGCGGGAACGCATCATCGATGAACGAATCGAAGCCCAACTCTTACAGCACTGTAAGCAGCCGCTTTGGGACGTTCTAATGATCATGCGGGACGCGGGCATGAGGAACCAGAAGGAAGTCTTCACCATGCGCTGGGAGCACGTCGATTGGTCGAACAACCGATATTTCGTCTACGACAGCAAGACGCTGAAGGGACGAAGGCAGGTACCGATCAGTCCCCGAGTTCGCAATGCGCTCCTGGCCCGATACGCGAGACAGAAGGAAGGCTGGGTTTTCCCTTCTAAGCGGGCCAGCTGCGGTCATCTAACCACGGTGGCCAAAGCGTTTCAGAAGGCACGCGAAGATGCGGGATTGCCGGATGACTTGGTTCTCTACTGCGCCCGCCACGGCTTCGGGACCGAGATGTATCGGGCCACGAAGAACCTGTTTGCGGTCATGAAAGCAATGGGACATTCGGCGATAATGACGACGATGAAGTACCAGCATCACGACATCGACGAAATCGCGCAAGTGGCCAGCCAGCGCGTGCAGTAAGGACACAAAAGGGACACAATCGGGGAAAGTAAGGAGACCGGCCGAGCTCGCTAAGTTGTTGGAAAGATGTGGTGAGCGCGGAAGGAATCGAACCTTCAACCTACTGATTAAGAGTCAGTTGCTCTGCCAATTGAGCTACGCGCCCGTTTGTGAGGAAACACTTCAGAAGGGCAAATTGATTATAGCAAACGTGAGTTTCCTCGGTCCTGGAATCTCAAGCAGCTCGGTCCTGAAATCGCAATCTCCAGCGCTGTCTGAAAACTAGATTTCAGATGCCTACCGAATCTCAGCCGAGCATTTCGTTCGAGCTCTCATCGAGCCATCGCAAACTGCGCGTGGAATTGGATCGCGTTACGCGCAGTCGGGTCTCGACCCGCAGACGCATCTCGCGCATTCAGAAGTACGCGAATGTTTTGCCGTTGTCCTACTCGATCTGGACCAACTGGCCTGCGCTGACCGGCGGCTGGGGAGTGCGAATCGTTTGCGGAGCGCGCCAGAAGTCGAAGTACGAAACCTGATGCACGCACGACACGGTGCAATTGGGGGCGCACCCCTTTTCGGTCAGATACTCGCGACGAACGTCGGCAACCGAATACTTCTCCAGCGGAATGCCGGGATAACCGCGCTGCTGCGAGCAGTAATGCACCAGTCCATCCTCGCAAATGTAGAGATAGCGTGCGCCCGCGCGACAACGCCAGCTGTTGGGCTTGCCATCCGCAATATTGTTCTGAAACCAGTTGAGGCGCGAATAATGTCTCTTGTCGAGATCCTTCATCTTCAGAAACACTTCGCGTTCGGTATCACCCAACGGCCGCAGTTGACCATCGCCGTCGTGAATGATGCCGATGGTGGAAGTAAAGCCGAGTTGCACAGCACGCCGCCCAACCACCAGGGCGTCCTGCGGATTGTGAATGCCCCCGCCGACAACCGAATTGATGTTCACGTGGAATTCGGCATGTTCCGCCAGCAGCTGCAGCTTCTTGTCGAGCACCTTCAGCGACTTCTTCGAAACCTCATCCGGCATCACGTTGTCGATGCTGATCTGAAGATGATCCAGACCGGCGCGATTGAGGCGCTGGATACGATCGGCCGTCAGCAGATAGCCGTTAGTGATCATGCCGGCGATGATCGGGTACTTGCGAATGTGGGCGATCAACTGATCGAGATCAGGATGGAGCAGAGGCTCGCCGCCGCTGAAAGTGACGATCGAGGTCCCGAGCCGCGCCAAGTCATCGATGCGCCGCTTCATGGTTTCGAGCGGAACCGGCTTGGAAAAATCGTCGTACTCGTTGCAGTACTCGCACGACAGATTGCAGCGGCGAATAGGAATGATGTGCGCCAGGACCGGATGGTCGGTTGACGCCACTCCCTTGGCTAATACTCTGAATTCGCGCAGCCGACGTTTCGAGGCTATAAGGCGGCGACGTAGATTTGGTGACGATTTCGACATACCGACGTCCTTCTATTACAACACATTGGATTCTCTCCAGGTGAAGTTCGGATCGCCGTGTGGGGAAATTTAGCGCCTGAGCTGCATTCAGCAACATCTAGTTAGCCTCACAGGTTCTGCCGAATCACGGCATTCCACGCCATCCCGGCCCTGGTCAGCGTTGCTGGTTTATAATCAAGAATTCACCCCAACCAATCTGGAGTTCCTACAGCATGCTTCGATTTCTGCAAAAGCCCGGTCCCGTCAAGAAAATCATACTGGGCAGCATCCTTGTTGTTATCTGCGTCATGATGGTCGTGACCCTGGTCCCAGGCGGCATGTTTGGCGACTACCTTGGCGGCGGTTTGACCACGCAGGGAGTCATTGCCAAGGTCGGAGACCAGGAGATTGGCATTCAGCAGGTGGCCCAGCAGGCCAGACTCATGGGCAAGCAGCAATTCAAGGGAAACGTTCCTCCGCAACTCATGCCCTACCTGATGCAGCGCGCGGCGCAGGGCATCATCACCCAGAAGGCCATTGTTTATGAAGCCGACAAGATGGGCCTGGCGGTGAGCGATGATGAGTTGAAGAGCTATCTTCACGAAGGTCAACTGGGCCAGCTGCTGTTCCCGGGCGGCAACTTCATCGGAGAGCAGGCGTACGAACAGTTCATCGAGAACCAGTTCAATCTGGGGGTTCAGCAGTTTGAGCAGGAAGTAAAGGGCGACATCGCTCAGCGCAAGCTGCTTGCGGTCGTCGGTGGCGCCATAACGGTCAGCGACAAGGACATTACCGAGGAAGTGAAGAATCAGGGCTCCAAGGTAAAGTTCGAGTACGCTGTGCTGACGCTGGATGACCTCAAGAAGAACATCAATCCTACCGAAGCCGAGCTGAAGGCTTTTTACCAGCAGAACAAGCAAACCTACGCGAACTCGATTCCGGAAAAGCTTAAGGCAAAGTACATCCTTATTCCGACCGCGAAAGTGGCGGCCGAAGTTGTGATTACGCCAGCCGAACTGCAGCAGTACTACAAGCAGCATCAGGATGACTACCGCATCCCCGAGACAGTGACCGTGCGACACATCCTGATCAAGACGCCGACGCCAGGCGCCGACGGGAAGGTCGATCAGAAGGCCGTTGATGCGGCGAAGGCCAAGGCTGACGATATCGCCAAGCAGTTGAAGGGCGGCGCCAACTTCGCCGATCTGGCGAAAAAGTACTCTGAGGATCCGGGCAGCGCGAAAGACGGCGGTCTATTGCCGCCCTTGACCCGCGGACGCACAGTTCCGGAATTTGAGCAGGCGGCCTTCAGCACTCCGGTCGGACAGACCACCGGAGTCATTCGCACCAGCTATGGCTTTCACATTATCAAGGTCGAAGCCAAACAAGAACCTCGCTTGAAGCCGCTGGATGAAGTGCAGGCTGAGATTGAACCAATCCTGAAGCAGCAAAAAGCTGCCGCCCAGGCGCAGAGCATCGCCAACACTTTGCAAGCGCTGGCCCGCACGAACGGAATGGACAAAGCGGCCAGCGACAAAGGGCTCAGTGTCACCAATACCGACCTGATTACCCAGACGGATCAACTTCCTGCCATTGGCAGCGCTCCTGACTTCATGAACGCGCTATTCGCGGCGAAAAAGAACGATCCTCCCACGATTGCAGCCACTCCGGTAGGATTCGTGATTTACCAAGTGACGGAGATTCAGCCTCCGCAAACTCCGAGCTTCGATCAGATCAAGGCGAAGGTTGAGGAACAGTTCAAAGATCAGCGCGCTCAGGCCCTGCTGGCTCAGAAGACGCAAGAGATGGCCGACCGGGCGCACGCCGATCACGATCTGGAAAAGGCCGCCAAAGAAGTGGGAGCCACGGTGAAAACCAGCGACTTGGTAGATCGTACAGCGCAAGTGCCCGATGTGGGCGCGCTGTCTGGTCCGGCGAGTGTGGCGTTCACCCTGAAGCCGGGCGAGATCAGCGGCCCAATTCAAGGTGGAGCTGCAAGCGGGGTTGTGCTCAAGGTTCTGGAGGCGCAGCAGCCTACCCCCGAGCAGATGAAGCAGGGTTGGGATAAAGCCAAAGAAGCCCTGTTGCAGCAAAAGCAGGAAGAGTATGAGAATCTCTACGTGGAGAACCTGCGCAATCGACTCGAAAAAGAAGGCAAGATCAAAATCAACAAGAAGGAAATGGATCGCCTGAGCACTCTTTCCGAAGGGAGCTAAGGTAAGATTGGCGCGTCTTTCCGGGGCCAGCGGAGAATGCGCTCTGCTGGCCATATTTGTTTCTACGTGTGCCATGGGGCACCCACGTAATTCGTCATCATAGTTCTGAGACTGTTCAATGTTGTCACAGCGATCATCCGGCATTTTGCTGCATCCCACTTCCCTGCCTTCACGGGGAGGTATCGGCGATCTGGGGCCAGCGGCTTATGAATTCGTGAACTGGCTGGCCGATGCCAAGCAGACGCTATGGCAGACTCTGCCGTTGCAACCGGTCGGATGCGGCAACTCGCCCTATTCCTGCACCTCCGCGTTTGCCGGCAACGTGCTGATGATCAGCTTGGAGCGATTGGCGGATCGCGAACTGCTGGATCATGCCGTTGTGGCCGCCTTGCCGGACGGCCACTCGCCGGTAAATTTCGATCAAGTGCGCGAGCATAAGCTCCCTTTGCTGCGCCAGGCAGCGGAAAACTTTCTGCGCTCCGCGACCGGCGCAGCACGAGATCGTTACGACCGCTTTTGCGAGGACAACGACTGGTGGCTGGACGACTACGTGCTCTTCAGTGTCCTGCGCGAACGTTTCGCCGAGCAGGCTTGGAACACCTGGCCAGAGAAGATTGCCCGCCGCGATCCTGAAACAATAGCCCAACTAGAGACCGAGATGCGGGCGCAATTGGACCAGGAACGCTTTCTGCAATTTGCGTTTTTCGAGCAGTGGTGCTCTTTGCGGACGTATTGCTCGCAGCGTGGCATCCGGGTCATTGGCGACGTTTCCATCTTCGTCAGCTATGACAGCGCCGATGTTTGGACAAATCCACAGCTGTTCCGGCTGAAAGCAGACCTTTCACCGGAAGTTGTCGCCGGGGTTCCGCCGGACGCTTTCAGCGAGACTGGGCAACGCTGGGGTAATCCGCTTTACGACTGGGAGGCGCTCCAGAATCGAGGCTATGACTGGTGGATCCAACGGATGCGCTGGGCGATTCGCACCTGCGACATCGTTCGCATCGATCATTTCCGTGGCTTCGAAGCCTACTGGGAGATTCCGGCCGACGAACCGACTGCCGTTCATGGCCATTGGGTCACCGGACCGAACGATAGCTTGTTCAAGGCCTTGCAGGAGTCTCTGGGGAAACTGCCCTTCATCGCGGAAGATCTCGGCTACATCACACGAGAAGTACACGATCTTCGCAAGGCTCTGAAAATTCCGGGGATGAAGATATTGCAATTTGGGTTCGGCAATAAAGGAGCGCATATTTACCTGCCCCACCAGTACGAGCCTGATTGTGTGGTGTACACCGGAACCCATGACAACGACACCACTGTCGGCTGGTGGAATACCACCGCTACTGAAGCAGAGAAGAAATTGGCCGCTGCCTACCTCGGCATCGGCAAAGACGGCGTGCATTGGGCGTTTATTCGGGCAGCGCTGACCTCTGTGGCCAACTCATGTGTGATTCCTGTGCAGGACGTTCTCGGCCTGGACGGCAGCGCCCGCATGAACGTTCCCAGCGAGAGCGATGGCAGTTGGGCCTGGCGTCTGCGGGCTGGAGCGCTTACGTCGGCACTGGCAAAAAAAATGGCCGCGCTGGTCGAAATCACCGATCGCGAAGCCTTTGTCAAAGAGGTTTCAGCTCAAGCCAAGCAGGGCGACCGGAAAATGAGCGAACAGTTCGCGGCATAGTAACGTTGATCCGGCAGTGAGCATTTCACCGGTTAAAACGTTGCGCAACCGCTTACCCGCGATCTGCGGCGGCATGAAAATTTGCGAGTCTCCCCAGACGCTGCCGATCGGAGGCTCTTCCTTCCCTTTCATCAAGGTATAGCTCAACCGTGGGGCCACTATAACTGCGGCCTGACCTTCGTAGATTCGGGCGAAGGCTACGACGTGATCTTCTCTGCCATGGCTCGCCTGCAACGGAACATAACTTCCAAGCTGAAACAATTCTTTGTGCGCTCTGCGAAAACTCAGGGCGCCGGTAGTAAGCCACAACTTGATTCTTCCATCGCGATAATTTGCCAACAGGTCCTGACAAAGATGCTTGAGATCTTCTGAATCCGCCTGTCTCTGCAACTGGTCCAGAGTTCGCGAATGCGTCTCGAAGTCTACGGGTCGGCGATTGTCGGGATCAACCAGGCTGAAATCCCACATTTCCTGCCCTTGATATACATCGGGCACACCAGGACACGTCAGCTTGAACAACGTTTGGGTTAGAGCATTGATCGCGCCGAAGTACGTCACTGGCGGCAGAAATTTTTGCATAGTATCCCAGAACAGATTTGTTTTACCCCGAACGGGAGGTTCCAGGATGCGCTCCAGAAAAGAGTTCATACCCTCAATGTATTCTGGGTTCGGATTAAGCCAGCTCAGGTTGACTTTAGCTTCGTGCGTCGCTTTCTCCATATATTGCTGCATGCGTCGCAGAAATTCGACCCGCGCCGGCTCTTCCTCCAGCTGCATGGGCCACGCTCCCACCAGCGTTTGATAGAGCAGGTACTCTTCATTGTTATCAGGAACAATGCGGCCGTCGGAGAGTTCAACTTTGCGGCTGCGGTTGACCCGTCGCCACTTCATAACCTGCGCCGCCCAGGTGCGCGGCATTTCAGAAAGAACATCCAGCCGCGCTCGCAGGTCTTCGCTCCGCTTGGTGTCGTGGGTGGACGTCGTCAGCATCGAATTCGGCCAGTGCTCGGCGCGATACTGATTCGCGCGATGAAACTCCGAGGGCGAATGGCCGAACGTGCCGGGCGATCCTCCTACTTCATTCACCGAGACGAAACGCGCATAAACATAACAGGCTGTGTCTTCCAACCCTTTGGCCATCACCGGTCCGGTGAGCTGCTGGAACTTCAAAGTGAAATAAAGTTGCCGGCGATAACCGTAGATCGTGCTGTCGCCTTCCCCGGCCTCCAGCAACAGGATGCTGCGCAGGAAATCGAAGGCGGCAGGCGCCAAGGTTCCGTTGCGCCGCTTGGCGAGAACAATGGCCTGCTGAATATAGCGGCGATCGCTGGCGGTGATGTGCCCGTGTTCATCAATGTAGGTGCGGTAAACCGGGAAGCAGGCGATGGTCTCGCGAATCGCAACCCGCAACACACTGCGGGTGAAATCCCGCGCGCGACGATCTTGATTGGAAATCTCGTTGAGTATGTCCGTGAGCACGTTCACTTCGCTGGCTAGCGCGCGATACATCACCAGCTTCTTGCTCTCGTAAATCAACCAGTCGACGCGTACGTCGTCGCCGAGCACGCGATGATAAAGATTCGTAAAGAACGACTCGTTCTTATGGTCAATGAGAATTCCGTTGACCAGGTTCGTAAACTCATAACCGACGGTGCCATCCACCGGCCAGAAGTTCGGAAGCTCTTCGCCAGGCTCAAGTATCTTTTCCACCAGTAAGTACAGCGGAGCCTGCTGATTTCCGCTTTGCCCAAAAACGTTGTGAACGTCGAGCTCAATTCCGTCAGCCGCCAGCGGAGGAATTGGTTCGGCTCCCACGCAGCGACTGGCGGCATAAAGTCGCTGCAGCCGGACAAAATATTGTGTCGGATTCAGGAGTCCGTCGGGGTGATCGATCCTCAGTCCGGAGATCAAGCCTTCTGCCAGCAGCTCGCGGATGAGTTTGTGGGTCTGCGCAAACACCAGCGGATTCTCCATACGCAGTCCCACGAGGTCATTAATATCGAAGAATCGGCGATAGTTAATTTCCTCGCCCGACACGCGCCAGAAGGCCAGCCGGTAAGCCTGTTCTTCCAGCAACTCGTGCAGCGCATCGAAGCTGCGGACGTCGCCGGAAGTTCCGTTCACGCGTTGCAACGTGTTTTCAATCTCTGAACGTACTTCTTTGGACTCGGCGGCCACGCGTCGCAACTGCTCCAGGAGCGCAGGCATCTCTCGCTGCCGTCGCCGCACCTGATCAGGATCTGTAACCTGGTTGGCGGGAAGACGGCCAAAAGCATTAACCAGAGAGCTCAATTCCGCTACAGCCGCGTGGCTTTTTTCTTCGCTGGTCGGGTGCGGCTCCGATGAGGCGAATATCAGCGGAATTGTCTGTGGGTCAACCGGCAGCACTTTGTCGAAATACTTCACGACAAATCTTCCGTCCTCGAAGCTTACCGGGATGTTCCCCGACTCCAGATCTTCTCCGTAGGGATTGCCCAGAATCGGGAGCAGCACCTTGTTGCGGAGCTCGGGCTTAAGCGGCTCCCAATCGATGTCGAAAAAGTCCGCATTGGTTGAGGTGCGGCCATTCTGCATCACGTCCTGCCACCAGGGATTGCTGCCATGGCCGACGCCCATATGATTGGGCACCGTGTCGAGGATCAATCCCATGCCGTGCGACTTCAGTTCCGCCACCAAGCTGCGGAATTCTGCTTCGCTTCCGATCTCAGGATTGAGCTCATTATGGTTGATGATGTCATAGCCATGCTGGCTTCCTGCGCGGGCTTTCAGGATCGGCGACGCGTAACAGTGGCTTACACCCAGTCGCGACAGATAGGGCACGAGCAGGCGCGCATCTTCAAAGCGAAATCCGCCATTGAACTGAAAGCGATAGGTGGAAAGCGGCGTCCTCGCACGCTTCTCCACCCAAATCCTTTCGAAGCATTGGGTAAGCTCCGAAGTTTGATCGGTCAGGACTGGCGAAGTTGTTGACATGTCAGCGTACGAGTAGACGCGCAGAATTCTTTCGTGAAAGCCGAAGAAAACCCGTGTTTTTAGATGCGCCGCCCAAGCATAAGGGTTTTTGCCAGATCGCCTGCTTTACTTAATCGGGAGCGGCGGCGAAAATAAGAGATTGGCCGAGCTTTCCAACTCAGTTCTGTATATCACCTCGCCGACAAGTCGGGGCAACCGCATTTCTTCGCACCCTCCTGCATGAAAGGATTTTTATGGCCGCTACTGGCGAATTGATCCGAATGATGAATTACGTTGACGACATTGCCGCGACCTTGCGCCGCATCAATGCAAGCCTTTACCTGATCACCGGGGAGGAAAAGAAACGCCTCGCCGAATACATGCGGAAGTCGGATCCCAACTTCCTCTCCGTCATAGAACACCTGGAAAAGGGAGCCTAGTTTCGATGGCCGAGATTCGTACTGTTGCGGTCATTGGCGCCGGCATCATGGGGCGCGGCATCGCTCATGCGGCAGCGCTGGGCGGCTATCGCACCATCCTCGAAGATATCCTTCCCACCACACTCCGCAAGGCGGAGGTTGAGATCCGCGGCAACCTCGACAAAGCCGTCGAGCTGGGGAAGGTCACCAAAACTGACGCTGATGGCGCAATGGACCGGCTGGAATACGCCTCATCGGTTGAGCAAGCGGCACGCGAAGCGGATCTGGTGATCGAAGCTGTTCCCGAAGAGATGGAATCAAAGATCGAGATTTTTACTCTGCTCGACAAGGTCTGCCGCCCCGGCACCATCCTCGCTTCCAACACTTCATCGCTCAGCGTCACCGAAATTGCCTCTGTCACTTACCGGGCTTCCAAGTGCGTAGGGATGCACTTCTTCAATCCCGTGCACAAGATGAAGCTGCTGGAAATTGTGCGCGCTCTGGAAACCGATGACGAAACCCTGGCTGCCACCGTCGACGTTGGCAAGCACATGCGCAAAGAAGTAGTGGTGATTAAGGAATCGCCGGGCTTCATTACCAGCCGCATCAACGCCATGATCGGCAATGAAGCGTTTTACATGCTGCAGGAAGGTGTGGCGTCGGCCCAGGACATCGACAAAGCGCTGAAGCTGGGCCTGAACCATCCCATGGGCCCGTTCGAAATGGTTGACCTGGTTGGGCTCGACACTCGCTTGCACATTCTGGAATACCTGCATAAATCTCTGGGCGAGAAATTCCGTCCGGCTCCTCTGATGGTGCAGTACGTGAAAGCTGGGCGACTGGGCCGCAAAGCTGGCCGTGGCGTTTATGACTATCCCGAACAGGCGGGAGCGCCGAAAGCAGAAACACCAACACAGGAAAAGAAGTAAGGAAGCGAGGAAGTTTGGTTCGAACCGCCTGGATTCGTTTACACGATTGAGGAAGCAATATGAGCAAGCAGCAATTTTTCTTCCGCCTCATTCCGCTGCGTCCGACTTTCGCCCAGGATATTACTGAGGAGGAGCGTGCGCTCATGATGCAGCATGCCGCCTACGTTCGCGGCTTTTTCGAGAATGGCAGCGTGCTGGCTTATGGGCCGGTCCTCGACCCGGAAGGCTCGTTCGGCATGGGCTTGCTGGAGATGACCGATCTTGCGGAGGCTGAAGAATTTGCGAAGAACGATCCGTCGATTAAGTGCGGGATGAATCGCTATACCATTTCACCCATGCGAATGGGGGGCTCGCAGAGTTCTCGGACGTCGTAATCGGGTAGAGCGGCGCTTCAGCGCCGCGTCAAACCTGCTGTAGATGCAACGGGCTTCAGCCCCGGTCGCACTTTGTCAGTTTCCTTAATGAAAATCGTGCGAGCGCACGTCGGCATCGGTGACATCGACGGCATTCGTGGTGTAAGCCTCACGCATCGGCGCCACCCGCTCCACGCGCACCGAAATCACGCCTTCCTGATTCTGTAGCTCTCCTTCCAGCACTAAGAACTTCTCCGACAAAATCAGAAGGCGGTTTTTCTCCAGCACGTCCGGCGAAATAATGGCATTACCGATGCCGGTTTCATCTTCCAGGCTGAGGAAGACAAATCCTTTCGCGGTTCCGGGTCTCTGCCGCGCGATCACGCAGCCCGCAGTCCGCACGTGGCGGCCATGCGGCACTTGCGCCAATTCTTTTGCCGATAGAATGCGTGCGCGCCGTAGATCTTCCCGCCGATAAGACATGGGATGCGGCCCCACGGTGACTCCCGTGCCATGAAAGTCGGCGACCAAGCGCTCTTCCGGTGTCATGATTGCGAGCGGCGAAGCGGTATCGCTCTCTGGAATGCTCTCCAGCAACGGGCCGGCAAAGCGTGCCGCGCGCTCTACCTGCCATAGAGCATCGCGGCGATGCAGGGCAGAGCGGGCTCGGTCAGCGTCTCCATGACGCTGAAGGGGCGCTGCGCCATCAACGCTTCTCCAGTCTTTGTCATCCCGGGCCGACTTTAGCCGGTGAGGGATCTGCTGTTCTCCTTCGTGGCATCCAATCGAATTCAACGCGCCAATCGACGCTAGCAGCACAAGCTCATTTCGTCGCAACTCGGGAACGCGATATGCCAGATCGACAATCGAATCGAACCGCCGATTGCTCCGCTCCCGCAGGATCGCCTGCGCTGTCTCCTCCCGCAATCCTTTCGCGTAACGAAAACCCATACGCAAGGTAATACAAGAAGAGTCCCACATTGTGGCACTCTCTTCCGTTTCCAGCGTGCAGGCCCAGTCCGACCGGGTAATGTCCACCGGCTTTACACGCAATCCGTGCCGCTGTGCGTCTTTCACAATGGTCGACGGATGATAAAAACCCATAGGCTGATTGTTCAGCAGCGCTGCGGTAAACGCCGCCAGGTAATGACACTTGAGATAGGCGCTGGCATAGGCAATCAGGGCGAAGCTGGCGGCATGTGACTCGGGAAATCCATAAAGCGCAAACGAGGTAATAGACAGAATGATCTGCTCCTGCGCCTCGCCAACAATACCGTTGCGCGCCATGCCTTCACGAAGTTTTACTTCGATATCGCGCATGCGTTTCTCGCTTCGTTTAAAACCGAACGCCCGTCGTAGTTCTTCGGCCTCGCCACCGCTAAATCCTGCCGCAATCATGGCGACTCGCAATAATTGTTCCTGAAACAGCGGGACGCCTAGAGTGCGCTCCAGTACCGGCTCCAGCGAGGGATGAGGATAAACCACCGCTTGTCTTCCCTGCCTCCGCAGCAGAAACGGATTGACCATCTGGCCGACAATCGGCCCTGGGCGAATAATTGCAACTTGTACCACAATGTCGTAGAAGCGCATGGGATGCAGACGCGGCAGACAGGCCATCTGGGCCCGGCTCTCGATCTGGAACATACCTACCGTATCGGCCTTCTGCAGCGTGTCATACACTGTGGGATCATCCGCCGGCAGCTTCGCCAGATCTACTTCTTCTTTATAGTGATCGCGGATCAGGGTGATGCTGTCTTCCAGCACGGCCATCATTCCCAGCCCCAGCAAATCAACTTTAACGATGCCCATGTCGGCGCAATCTTCCTTGTCCCACTGCACCACCACGCGGCCGGGCATGGTTGCGGGCTCCAGCGGCACGATGGAATCCAGTTGTTCCTGACAAATCACCATGCCGCCGGAGTGCTGTCCCAGGTGACGCGGTAAATCCTGCACCGCCAGGCACAGCTCGAAGAACTTGCGTATGCGCGGATGCCGCAAATCGAAACCCGCATCGCGAAACTGGCGCTCCAGTGTGTCTCCTGGATCCTTGTACTCCCACGAGCTCACCAGGCTGGCCAACCGATCGAGCGTCTCGCCATCAAAACTGAGGGCCTTGCCCACCTCGCGCGCCGCCGAGCGTCCCCGATAGGTGATGACATTGGCAGTCATCGCCGCGCCCAGCTTGCCGTAGCGCTGATACACATATTGAATGGCGCGTTCGCGCTGATCGCCACTCGGCAAATCGAGATCAATGTCGGGCCACTCGCCGCGTTCTTCCGACAAGAAGCGCTCGAACAGCAACTCCATTCCAACCGGATCGACGGCCGTGATTCCCAGCGAATAACAAACAGCGCTGTTGGCCGCCGAGCCCCGCCCCTGCACTAGAATTCCTTTGTCGCGGCATTCGCGAACGATGTCCCACACAATAAGGAAGTAGCCCGCCAGCTTAAGTTTTTCGATGAGGGCGAGTTCCCGCTCGATCTGACGCTTCGCTCGCTGCCACAGCTCACTCTGTCCCGGCCGGTGATAGCGATCGCGAGCCCCGTCCAACGTGCGCTCGCGCAAAAACGCATCCATCGTACTGCTATCAGGAACGGGGTAATGCGGAAACTCGTAACCCAAATCTTTCAGCGTGAATTCCAGGCGAGCCGATAGCTCCAGCGTATTCGCTGTGGCTTCGGGCAAGTCGGCAAACAGTTGCTGCATCGCTTCGGGAGTCTTTAAATAGCGCTCGCTGTTGGAGGCTAGCAAACGGCCCGCGGTGTCGAGGGTGCGGTGATTGCGAATGCAGGTAAAAACATCCAGGATCTGACGCTCTTCCGGCTTGGCATACTGCGCTCCCTGCGTCGCCAATAACGGCAGGCGCAAACTGCGTGCAAGCTGAATAGCAGCCTGGTTGCGGGCTTCCTGGGCTCGATTATAGTGCCGCTGCAACTCGACATAAACGTTCTCTCGACTGTAGATCGCGATGAGATGTTCGAGAACTCCGCGGCCGGCTTCCATGCCGCCTCTTGCTAACGCGTGGGTAAGCGGGCCTTCCTCGCCGCCGGTAAGGCAGATTAATCCGGCAGAATATTCGGCGAGATCGGAGAGCGAGGCAATTGCTTGGGCGTTTAGAAACAGAGTTTCGTCGGCCGTTGATGTCTTACTTTGTGGTAGTACAGCGGAAAACTTGGGTGCCCGCAATTTCATGCGAGTAACCAAGCGGCAGAGATTCTGGTAGCCCTCCCGGGAAGCGCAGAGTAGAGGAATTCGTGAGGCCAACGATTGCCACGTTGCACTTGGTAGCAAGCAAGTAATTTCAGCCCCAATATGTGCCTGAACTTTAAATTTCTTGGCAGCCAGATAAAATCTCGGCGCACCATAGACCCCGTCGCGATCGAGCAACGCCATTGCCGACATCTGGTACTCGGCACACACCTCCGCCATTTCTTCGGGAACCGATGCTCCCTCCAAAAAGCTGAATGCCGAGCGAGCATGGAGTTCGACGTACATAAAAACAGTGAATAGTGTTCAGTGGATGGTGGATAGTAAGTGTCAATTGCTTGCTGAAAACTGGTTGCCGAATCTTATCTCTTTTTAAAGTGAACTACCTGTGCCTCAGGGCCTCTGTGGTGTGGCTAGTCGTAACTTGCGTCTGCAAACCACTGGCCGGTTGCGAGGTCACGATAGATCCGGTAAAGAGCTACGCTGCCGCTTGTTTCGGTGCTGTCCTTGGCAAGCGCCACGTCCCATTCTTCGCGATCCCACGCGCCAGTATCAATTGGTGTACTTTCTTCTTTCACATTTTCTGTCCACCAATCGCCTGACGAACGCCACGGTCCGGCCGCCCACACGATTTCTCCCTGGAGTTTCTCCTGGCCTCGTTGTTGTATCTCCGCCGTCATACCTGCTGGCTTTCCTTCGAACAAGTCGACTTGGAGCCGTCGCGCCGGACGAAAGATTCGCATTGCCAGCGAAATGCAATCCTCGGACTCCGACAATGTGAGGGTTTGTGACTTAGGTTGATCCTGCACGTCTGCCGCAAAACGATTGACCTGAAAACTGCCGCGACGATGATGGTCCAGCAAGCGCGCAATACCGGCCCGGCGCTCACCTACAATGCTGTTGATGCGGGCCAGCGTAATCTCCAGTTTCTCCGCTTCAGGAGAAACGGGCAAAAACAGGCCGCGTTGTGCAGAGCGAGGCGGCGCCGGCGATGCTGCAATCCAAATCCTGGTAACCGAAGCGCCAGGAGGATGCGCTGCCAGATCCAATTGCAGCAGCTTCAGAAATACCTTGGCATCGCGCATGGAAACCGGCAGCCGCAGCGTGCGCGCAAATATTGCCTTTAGTCCCACGTTGTGGGGGGCGTGGGATGAAGCGCACAAGTCCCTTAAAGTCGTGGTGTCTTCGTCGGCGGCTCGCCGCTCCAGTTGCAAACGTAAATGCAGCTCCTGCACCGCAAGCGCCCGCGCTT
This sequence comes from uncultured Acidobacteriaceae bacterium, assembly GCA_963769235.1. Classification (GTDB taxonomy): domain Bacteria; phylum Acidobacteriota; class Terriglobia; order Terriglobales; family Acidobacteriaceae; genus Bog-257. The sequence goes on from CAVYKW010000008.1 coordinate 149,526, forward strand.
CCAATCGTGCGCACAATTGCTCCAACAAGCGGTTCAAGATAAATGCCAGGGACTCCAGATTCTCCACTGGAGATTCCAGTTCCATCGCTTCTTCAAATCGCGAGGGCGGCTCGCATAGATTCAGCGTGCGCATACCCAGTCCACAGGCCAGGTGGCGTAGTTGTGTGCCAGTTTCTCCCAGTCGTGAAGCCAGCGCATGCTCCGGCAGCAGCGCCAGCGTGCGAAAATCGCGGACTCCCCAGCGTTCCAGAGTGTCGAGCATCTGTTCGCGCAGTTTCTCGTTTGCGCGCTCAGAGCTCTTTCCACCAACGCTTTGGTTAGAGGAAATATCGAACGCGTCCAGCAACACCCGCAACGGCAATACAGCTAGGCGTTGCGCCTCACTTCCGGCAGAAATAACAGTGGTCCCAGTGAAACCGCGGGCGGCATGCAGCGCCACATTCGGATTGGAAGCGATCGCGATATTCGCTTCCAATCCGACAGCGGCGATGCGCGCAGACAATTCCCGTCCCATTTTTGCAGGCTCGCCGTAAAGCCGTTCCAGTCCAGCTAAATCGAGGAGCACGGTATCGTCAGCGCTGTCTTCCACGCGCGGAGTAAAAGCATGGGCCACATCGAGCACGGCGGCGTGAGCGGAAGCCTCCTGTTCTAACGAGCGCTGCCGCAGAATGGCGAGATTGTGGGAGTACGAAGAGTGGCGCTTGATCTTCGCGCCGGCATTGGAGATTTTTGCCTTTAAGTCGTTTGAGCTATGTCCAGATTTGCTCGTTTCCTCCTGTGCGAAGACGGCGGCTTGCAGCTTGGTCATGCCGGCTTCCATTCCCAGCAGTCGGGCTTTTTCGTTCAAGGCGACCACGCGTGTCAGCGGAGGTTTGCCCTCAAGCACGGCCACGGCACGCTCGCGCAACAGGGGTTCAGCGCGAACAATTGCCTCCACAGGAAAATCGGGAATATAGATGCAGGCGAACATTGAGGACTCGTGTGTGCCGTCGGCTAAAGGCTGCTGAAGAATTCGTCAACGCAGATTCCTCCTGGGCTGAAGCCCATTCGGAATGACAAAAAATAAAGGGCTCATACGGCGCACCTGAAGGTGCGACCCTTCACAGAAGGATTGAACCCGGCTTTTAACAGCCTATAAAGCCACCTCAGCTAGCGTAGAGGGCATGCTGGACGCGAGCCTAAAGGATCCTCTACCTGGACTCGCCTACGGGAACTCGTCTACCAAGACCCGCTTACCAAGGCTCGCGCTACCAAAGTTACTCTTGGTCTACCCCATTGTGGTACATAGCTCGAACTGAGCTCCGACCGAGTGTGGCGGCTTGCGCAGCGACCATGAGCGCACAACCTCGGCCCTGAAACGCACCCCTCGCAACAGCGCCGCATGGGTTACAGCAGCGCGAGTAGAGGAGTTTTTTTCTTTCATTCCGGTGCTGCTCGGCACATCCGTAATGTGAGAACTGTTTTTGCTCATCACCGCTACTCCAGATCTCGCCTTGTTTTTAAAGCCAGAAGATCCCCCCGCACCGGACGAACACTCAAACTCCCCAAAACCAAACTCATTCGAAACCGCGTTCGAATCAGAGATCTTGATTCCCTCCTGTTGAAGCTGCAGCACCAGCGAGGCGCAGGTTTTGGCGCAAGGCTCGTTTTCCAGCAGCAGCAACACGGTTGCGGTTGGTTCCACGGCGCGGCGAAATCGAAACCAGGAAGTAAGCGGCACCCAGCGCGCGCTTTCCACCGGAACGTCGCCAAGATCGAGCACAACCATGCCGAAGCCACCGCCTTGCAGCAGCAGATCGGTCACCTTCAGCACTTGCTCAAGCCTTCCCCCAAAAGCAAATCCGGCATTCAGCGGATATCCAGATGGGCGCTGACCTGTCGCAGTGCCGGTCATCTGCCCCCGAGGTCGCGACGCGCTCACCGCCTCATTGCATCGCACCCACAGCAGCCGGTTGAGATCCATGCCCGCCGCTGCCGCCGAAGCTGGATCGAAGCTGTCGCTGGCATCCACCAGTGCACAGACCTCCTGCCGGCGTGTGGCCGCTGCCAGGGCTGCCATCATCACGCCCGTGCGTCCCGACGAAGCTGGCCCGGTAATCTCGCTGAGCGCGCCACGCGGCAACCCTCCAGTAAGGGTGTCGATCGCCGCAACTCCAAACGGCACGGTCACGGGAGCCGTCCGCTCGCGGAGCAGCAAGGTTGAGGAAAGACGCTCGTCGAGCGAAGATTCCAAACGAGCACGAAGCGTGGCGGCGGATGACATAAGAAAACCTCAGGCGGGACAAGCGGGCAAGCCTACTTTCGCTTTTTATTCGCCTACCAATGGGATTCTGCTACGGGGAGCCAAGGTTGTCAACACCCTTCGGAAGAGTATGATTTTACAAGTGTCTGACGCTTCTTCGTGCCATCCAGCTCACCTCCGTAGTACTCTGAGAAGCGCTTTTCCTTATGCTTATGCACAAAAGAAATTTTTCTATCGGCTTTGGTCTCTTCGCGCTTCTTCTCTGCTCATCGGTTTTGCTGCCGGCTCAAAAACCTCAAATTCTGCCGCCGCACGTTCAGGAGAAAGGCGCTCCACCTCCGCCACAGGCGCCACAGACTACACCGCAATTAACCAAAGAAGATCTGGAAGCCTTCTTCGACGGCTTCATCCCTATCGAGATTCAGCGCGACGATATCGCGGGAGCAGTCGTTGCCGTGGTGAAGGACGGCAAGGTGCTGTTCGCCAAGGGCTACGGCTACTCCGATGTGAAGGACAAGAAGCCGGTCACGGTCGACGCTACGCTGTTTCGCCCCGGCTCCATCTCCAAGACGTTTACCTGGACCGCCGTCATGCAGTTGGAAGAGCAGGGCAAGATCGATCTCAATCGTGATGTGAACGATTACCTGGACTTCAAGATTCCTGCGACCTTTGGCAAGCCCATCACGATGAAAGATCTGATGACCCATACGCCGGGATTCGAGGAGACGTTGAAGGAGTTGTTTGTCGCCGATGCCAAGGACATGCGGCCGCTACGCGAGTACGTCATCGCTCATCAGCCCGAAGAAATATTCCCGCCGGGAACGACGCCTGCCTATTCCAATTACGGAGCTACGCTGGCCGGCTACATCGTGCAGCGGGTGTCGGGCATGCCGTTTGACGATTACATCGAGAAAAATATCCTGGTGCCCTTGGGCATGCACCGCACAACATTTCGCCAGCCGCTACCCGACGACCTGAAGCCGCTGATGTCGAAAGGCTACGATAAGGCCTCGCAGCCGGCAAAGGGATTCGAGTTCGTGCAGGCATGGCCGGCCGGGAGCGTCTCGACCACCGCGGACGATATGACGCGCTACATGATCGCCCACCTGCAGAATGGCGAGTACGATGGCGCTCGCATCCTGAAAACCGAGACAGCGCAACTGATGCACTCTCGCGCCTTCGGGCTGGTGCCGGCGCTGAACGGCATGGCGTACGGATTTTACGAGGAGTCGCGCAACGGCCATCGCATCATCGGACATGGCGGCGACTCGCAATGGTTTCACAGCGACATGCACCTGATGCCCGATGACAATATCGGGTTCTTCGTTTCCTACAACAGCGCCGGTAAACCGGGGTTTCCGGGGCGTGCAGCATTGTGGCAGGGCTTTCTGAATCGCTACTTCCCTTACACGCCACCGCCGGGAGAGCAGGTGGCGACCAGCGCGCAGGATGCGAAATCGGTAGCAGGTACGTATTGGTTGAGCCGCCGTTCCGAGACAAACGTTGCGGCTGTAACTTCAGCCTTCAGTCAGACCAAGGTCAGCGTCAATTCTGATGGCACGCTTAGTGTCGACGCGGCCAAAGATTTCGCCGGCAATCCCAAGCATCTTCGCGAGATTGCGCCGCTGCTCTTCCGCGACGTAAACGGGCAGGGGCATGTTGCGTTCACTAAAGATTATGCGGGCCGCCAGATTGGAGTTACCGATCTTCCTGTCTTTGTGTTTCAGCGAGTGCCCGCCTGGAAGAACGAGAATCTTAATCTCACGATCCTGATTTTCGCCACGGTGATGTTTATCTTGACCCTGCTGTTCTGGCCGCTGAACGCGATACTGCGTTCGCACTATGGTTACCGCGCCGATTTAAGCGATCAATATCGCCGGCTGCGCTTCTGGGTGCGCATGGTTTGCGCCCTCGATTTAATCTGCCTGGCCGGTTTTACCGCATGGCTGATGTCGGTCGATGAAAACATTGCCGCGCTCAGCAGCCATTACGACTTCAGGATTCATCTGTTGCAGGCGATCGGACTGCTAGGTGTAGCGGGAGCGCTGATCGCGATCAACTATTGTGTGCGGTCGTGGAAGAGCGAGGGAGTTTGGTTCTGGAGTAAAGTCTGGAACACCCTGTTGATGGTGGCGTGCGTGGGATACGCCTTCTTCCTGCTGAACTGGCACATGCTGAATTTCAAGTTGAATTATTAGCGCCGCAGGCGCGGCAATTAGCTGTTGGCAGTTAGCAATTAGCAGTTGGCAGTTGGCTTTTAGCTCTTGGCTCTTCTTAGCGTTCTTTAGCTTCCGAGAAGACGCTGCAGATGTTATTGAAACTCTGCTTAAGTCTGCTTTGAAGGGCACGGCCTTCAGTGTTTGGGTGAGAACTGGAGTTTCGTATTGGCAGTGGAGTACAACGGCCGAGAAACCAGCGCCGTAGGCGCGAAACAGCTTAGCCCAGCACGTAGCCGAACCGGGGTCCCAAGTCGCGCTGCTTTTGCGCGAATTGGGGTGGGATGGCGGAGTGCTGGGTAAGTGGGAAATTGATGCGAGTCCCGTAGGGACGACAGAGGTTCTCCCGCAGACAACTTCAAGGCGTCCGGAAGAGTTGCAAAATCAATTCGGCGTTAGCCGCTGAGGAACTCGGTGTTTCTTCGGGCTGAGTAGTTTGCGGAAAAACTCAGACAACGCTCGTGTCGCCGGCTGAAGACGGCTGTTAAAACGGATAAATAAACGACTTAAACGCTGGCCTGAAGGCCAGCTCTACCCGAGATGTGGCCATAATCGAGTTTTTCAGCAAACTGTTTAGCCGCTGAGGAACTTCGTTTTTCTTCGAGCTAAAGCCCTTTACATTTACAGCAGCCGTGACGGGGCGCCCGAGCGCCGCTGTAGCCGAAAACGCGACCTAAGCGCCGAAGCGCTTACAAGAACAATTTTTCTTGTTCTCCGTGCGCTCCGTGTTCTCTGTGGTGAAACCAACTTACTGCCCCAGCGTAACGGCCTTCTACTGCAACTGCACCAACTGCTCGGGGCTGGCCGGGGTAACTACGTTTGCCTGTGCAATCCGGATCTGCTCTTTGAAACTGTCGACCATATCCTCGCGCAAACGAACTTCGGTTGGCTTTTTGGCGATGCTCATCTGGTCGATCTTGTCTTGCAGTCGCAGCAATCCGTAGAAGAGGTTTTCCGGCCGCGGCGGACATCCGACGATATAAACGTCTACCGGCACAATGCGGTCGACACCTTGCAGTACGGAGTAGGTGTTGAACGGGCCACCCACCGAGGCGCACGCGCCCATCGCGATCACCCACTTAGGATCGGGCATCTGGTCGTAAATGCGGCGCACGACCGGAGCCATCTTCAGGCTGACGGTGCCGGCAACGATCATCAGATCGCTTTGCCGCGGGCTAGGGCGAAACACCTCTGACCCGAAGCGCGCGATGTCGAACCGCGACGTCGAAGCAGCGATCATCTCAATCGCGCAGCAAGCCAGGCCGAACGTCATCGGCCAAATGGCGGACTTCCGCGCCCAGTTGAAGACGTAATCGACGGTGGTGACAAGAAAGTTCTTTTCGAACTTGTTTTCGATCCAGCCCATTTCTGCCTCTCTCGGTCACGGCGGGAGGAATTCAGCCGCCACCACGGGAACCTGTGCTAACTGACAATCTTCACCGATGGATGTACCGGGAGGCTGTGATGGCGGTCACATTTGAGCAATTAGCAGGCGGAAGAAACGGACGGTTTTTAGAGGGAGGCGGGAATCAGCAAAACCATGAAATCGACTGGCAAATGCGGCGGGAGCCGGGCCGTTGCCGACTCCCCTTTGCATGAGAACTTCGGGGACACCATTCTTACTTCTGCTGTTTCTGCTGCTCTTTTTGTTCCTCTGTCGGCTGGCCCTTTTTCGCGATGGACACTAGCTCAACGTCAAATACCAAGGTTTCATTGGGACCAATGTCAGCGCCGGCGCCACGTGCGCCGTAGGCGAGATCCGGTGGAACAAACAGCTGCCACTTCGATCCGACCGGCATAAGTTGTAGGGCCTCGGTCCAGCCCTTGATCACGCCATTGACCGGGAAAGTTGCGGGACCACCATGCTTCTCGGAGCTGTCAAACTCCTTGCCATCGATGAGCGTGCCACGATAGTTGCAGACGACGGAGTCAGTCGCTACCGGCTTCGGTCCGGTTCCTGCTTTCACGATTTTGTATTGCAAACCGCTGGGAAGAGCAACCACACCCGGCTTGGTTTTGTTGGCAGCCAGGAAAGCGTCGCCTTCCTTCTTATTGGTTTCTTCGGCCTGCTTGCGTTGAGCTTCCATCTTCTGGCGCACCTGCGCCTGGAGCTCAGTCATGGTTGACTGCACCTGCTCGTCGGTCATCAGGACTTTTCCATTCGCCAAGCCATCCTGCAAACCGCGTTCAATCAGCTTAGGATCGACATCGATGGAATCCCGGTGCAGGCCTTTACCAATGTTCAGCCCGATTGCATAACTGACTTTGTCTTTTTGCGTAGTCAGGGTTGGAGTTGTGGCAGATGAAGTTGCAGGCTTCTTGGCTGCTGTCGTGCCGCTTTTTGTGGCAGGAGCTTTTTGAGCGGGAGCCGCCGAGGTTTGCGCCATCATTGTTCCTGTAAGAATCATGGCGGCCAGCGATAAGGTTGCAGGTGAAATTTTGAGCATAGAGTCATTGTCCCATGCTGTAACATATCCGCAAAATCTGGAGACGATCTTGGAGCACGCCAATTGCTTGATTCCGGCCTGCCTGGAAGGTTTTGCGGCGTCTGGATGGTATTCTGAGACTTATCTCCTACCGTGAGGCAGTAAAGCTTTCATGTCGAATCCGAACGCTCCGGATCCCCAACCAGATAACGAATCAACCGAATCCTTTGGCGACCTGCTTTCGCAGTTCGAGCAGAGCCATTCCCACAAGCGCGAAGGCGGAAGCAGGCAGCTAGAGGGCACGGTCATTGCCGTCACCGCCGACTCGGTCCTACTCGATATCGGTTTCAAGACCGAGGGCATTTTGCCGCTCGCGATCTTCCAGGATGCCGGCGAAAGCGTAAAGCCGGGCGACAAGTTTCCGGTCAGCGTGAAAGGCCGCGACCCCGAGGGCTATTACGAGCTCACTCGATTTCGCGTGGAGCAGCCCAGGGACTGGAGCGCGCTGGAACGGGCCTTCGCCGAGAAGTCGACCATCGTCGGCACCGTCACCGAAATGATCAAGGGCGGCTTCAGTGTGGATGTGGGTGTACGCGCTTTCATGCCGGCATCGCGCAGCGGCGTACGCGAAGCCGCGGAAATGGAGAAGCTGGTCGGTCAGGAGATTCGCTGCCGCATCACCAAGGTCGACTCAACCGAGGAAGATGTCGTGGTCGATCGCCGCGTGGTCACAGAGGAGGAAGCGCGATCCGCCAAAGACCGGATGTACTCGGAGATGAAGGAGGGCGACACTGTCAACGGCACAGTGCGCAATCTGACGGATTACGGCGCGTTTGTCGATGTAGGTGGCGTCGATGGCCTGCTGCACGTTTCTGATATTTCCTGGAGCCGCGTGAACAATCCCGCTGATGTGTTGTCGGTAGGCCAGGAAATTGAAGCCAAGGTGTTGAAGATTGATACCAGCAAACAGCGGATTTCGCTGGGCATGAAGCAACTGCTGCCGCATCCCTGGGACTCGGTTGGCGAAAAGTACAAGGCTGGAGAGCGTGTGCGTGGGACCGTGTCCCGGCTGGCTGACTTTGGAGCTTTTGTCGAACTGGAGCCCGGCATCGAAGGGCTGATTCACATCTCCGAGATGTCGTGGGGCCGGAAAGTCCGGAAGACCAGCGATGTCGTAAAGCAAGGAGATGTGGTAGAGGTCGTCATTCTAGGCGTTAAGGTCGACGAACAGCGCCTCTCGCTCGGATTGAAGCAGGCTTTGGGAGATCCCTGGGCTGACGTCGCGTCGAAGTTTCCAGTGGGCTCGGCGATCGAAGGGCCAGTCACGAACATCACGAAATTCGGCGCCTTTGTTCAACTCGCCGAAGGCATTGAGGGCATGGTTCACGTCAGCGAGATCAGCGCCGAGAAACGAATCAACCATCCGCAGGATGTGTTGAAGACCGGCCAAATCGTTCAAGCCCAGGTGCTCGCGATCGACAGCGAGCGGCGAAACATCAAGCTGAGCATGAAGCAGCTTGTCCCCACCAGCGTCGATGAATATATTGCCGAACACAAAGTGGGGGACGTAGTAACGGGACGCATTGTCGACGAGTCGGGCTCTCAGGCGCGTGTAGAACTCGGCGAAGGGATCCATGCCGCTTGCCACATCGTGAACAAGCCGGAAGTAAAAGAGGAGTCCGCGGCTGCGGCCAAAGTTGATCTTTCGTCGCTAGGTTCGATGCTGCAAGCACGCTGGAAGGGCAATGCTCCGGCTCCCGGCCCAGCCAAGCCGGAAGCAGTTCATACCGGACAGATCCGCAGCTTCCGGATCGTTAGACTTGATCCTGATGGTAAGAAGATTGAATTGGAGCTGGGATAACGATCGCTGAGACTATAAAGATGTCCCCTAAGCGCAGCAAGGCCTTGGATCTACGGTCATCCTGAGCGCAACGAGCCGCAGCCGGGCGCAGTCGAAGGACCTCTATCGCCGCAACAATCTCCATCTTGTCATCCTGAACGCAGCCGAGCCATAAAGGTTGTCATCCTGAGCGCAGTCGAAGGACCCCTATAGATCCCTGCTGCGGTAGCGGCCCTTCGACTCCGAACGGGCGAGAGGCGCCCGTTCCCCGCTCAGGATGACAGCTATGTTGTGAGCAAGAAGCTATTCACCATGCTCGGAACTTCGGCCTCAACTTTGACCGATAACAACCCAAATTTTCATACACTTTTCATCTGGTCCCCGGTAATATTCTTCAACCCCCTTCTCGTCTGGCCGGAGACCCATGAGTAGCGTAATTTCAGCCCTTAAGTCGTTTGAGCAGCATCTGGACGACACGCCCTTCACCAAGACCCAGCGCAAGGTTTGGATTCTGTCGGCTATGGGCGTCCTGCTCGATGGCTTCGACTTCTTCATCATCGGCGTGGCGCTGCCGCTCATCGCGCGCGAGTTTCAGATGAATGCCCTGACTAAGGGCCTGGTAGCCGTAGCAGCCGTCGCAGGAGCGTTTTTCGGCGCGCTGGTATTTGGACAGGTTGCCGATCGCATTGGCCGCAAGGGCATGTTCCTGGTCGACATCATGCTTTTCGTGCTGTTTTCTGCCGCCTCGGCGGCCGCCTGGAATCCGGCATCGCTCATCGTGTTCCGCTTCTTCCTGGGAATTGGCATCGGCGCCGACTATCCCATCGGCGTCTCTTATATCGCGGAATGCGTGCCCACTCGTTTACGCGGACGCCTGATCGTGAGTGCCTTCGCCTTTCAAGCCTTGGGATCGTTGTTGGGCGTGCTGGTCGGATTGCTCATCCTCAAAGCATTTCCAGTGATGGGGGCCTGGCGCTTGATGCTGGCCTTTGGAGTTCTGCCCGCCGTGCTGGTGGTCCTTATGCGCGACGGCTTGCCGGAAAGCGTACGCTGGCACTTGGCGCGCGGCCATTTCGACAAAGCATCCCATGCCGCCAGCCAGTTATTGGAAGCGCCAATTACCTTGACCGCCAAAAACTCTCCCCCACTCGAACCACTGCTGTCGTTCACATCACTGTTCAAGAAGCGCTATCTTCGCCGCACCATCTTTGCTTCGGTCCCCTGGTTCCTGCAAGACATCTCGACTTACGGCATCGGCATCTTTACGCCAACCATTATGGCGGCGATGGCGCTCGGCACCGGAACTGGTTTCATCGCAAAAGACGTTGGGGCAACGGAGGGAGCCGCTGCGGTCGACATCCTGCTGGTGGTGGGATTCATGCTCGCCATCGTCTTGGTTCGTCACTTCAGCCGGGTCTCGCTACAGATCTTCGGCTTCCTGGGCATGGCCCTAGGGCTGCTGATGGTGGGCGCGTCGTCCACGTTTGCTGCCGGCTCCGGTGGACAGATGGGCATGATCTTCGGCGGATTTATGGTGTTCAACCTGTTCATGAACATGGGGCCGAACGCGACCACGTATCTGCTTTCGGGCGAAACCTTCCCCACGTCGATCCGCGCCACGGGTGCTGGATTCGCAGCGTCGATGGCTAAGCTGGGAGCGGTACTGGGTACGTTCCTGTTTCCCATCCTGAAAGCGCAGATCGGAATTCCCGCGCTGCTGGCCGGGCTCGCCATTGCCAGTGCGCTTGCAGCCAGCGTGACCTATGGCTTCCGCGTCGATACTCGAGCTTCTCTGGATGCTCAACACGCCGCCCAACCCGTGCCGGCACCGCGCTATGCCGAAGCCGCAGCCGGCTAGGTTTGGGGTAGCATGGAAACTTAGATGACGACCGAAACCAATACCCAGCCCGGGATCTCCCCTTTGGCGGGCAAGCCGGCACCGAAAGAAATCCTGGTGGACCTGGCTCGCCTGGAGCGCGATTATTACGAAAAGCAGCCGAACGTTGAAGACCCCACCCAGCTGGTTTCTTTCGGGACCAGTGGGCACCGCGGATCGTCGCTCAACGGCACCTTCAACGAAGCGCATATTCTGGCCATCACCCAGGCCATCTGCGACTACCGCCGCAGCCAGCATACTGACGGCCCGCTCTATATGGGCAAAGACACGCACGCGCTGTCGACGCCGGCGCAGCGTACGGCATTGGAAGTTCTGGCAGCCAACGATGTCGCCACCATCATTCAGCGCGACGACGGTGTAACCCCGACGCCAGTGATTTCCCGCGCCATTCTGGTTTACAACCGCGGACGTAAAGATCACCCGGCAGACGGCGTCGTCATCACGCCCTCGCACAATCCTCCTGAAGATGGCGGCTTTAAATACAACCCCACCAACGGCGGTCCGGCTGACACGGATGTAACGGGATGGATTCAGGATCGCGCTAACGAACTGTTGCGCGCTAAGAACGTTGGCGTGAAGCGAGTGCCGATCGCCAGAGCCATGCAGTCGTCGGCGACGCGCCAGGAAGACCTGGCCATGCCGTACATCCAGGACCTGAAGAATGTCGTCGACCTGGATGCGATCAAGTCGGCCGGACTGAAGCTGGGAGTTGATCCTCTGGGCGGAGCTTCGTGTCCGTATTGGGAGCCTATCAACTCGACTTACGGCCTCGATATCAAGATCGTGAATCCGATCATCGATCCCACTTTTTCCTTCATGACGGTCGACCACGACGGCAAGATTCGCATGGATTGCTCCAGTCCGTATGCCATGGCCAGGCTGGTGAAGCTCAAAGATCAGTATCAAGTTGCGTTTGCCAATGATACCGACGCCGATCGCCACGGGATTGTCACGCCCTCGGTGGGCCTGATGAATCCCAATCACTACCTGGCAGTTGCCATCCAGTATTTGCTGACCCATCGTGAGCAGTGGTCGCGCGAAGCCGTAGTGGGCAAGACGCTGGTCAGCAGCAGCATGATCGATCGAGTGGTTAAGAAACTGGGGCGGTGGCTGTCCGAAGTTCCGGTTGGCTTCAAGTGGTTTGCTCCCGGCCTGTTTGACGGCACCTGTTGCTTCGGTGGAGAGGAGAGCGCCGGAGCCAGCTTCCTGTGCCGCGACGGCGCGGTGTGGACGACCGACAAAGATGGTCTGATCATGGACCTGCTGGCGGCGGAAATTACCGCTCGCACCGGCAAGGATCCGGGCGTACACTTCCGCGAGCTGGAAGCTGAGTTCGGTACGCCCTACTACACGCGAATCGACGCGGCCGCGACGCCTGAGCAGAAGGCCAAGCTAGGCAAACTCTCACCCGAATCGGTGAAGGAAGCTGATCTGGCAGGCGAGCCGATCACTGCGAAGCTCACGCGCGCGCCCGGCAACAATGCAGAAATCGGAGGGCTGAAAGTGGTGAGCGCCAGCGGATGGTTTGCAGCACGTCCCTCCGGAACCGAAAATATCTACAAAATCTATGCTGAGAGCTTTAAGAGCGAGACGCATCTGAATGCCATCGTGGAGGAAGCCCAGCAGATTGTGAACAATGCCCTCCGATAGCCCAGTTTCAGCTGTTCCTGTAAAGCGTTCAGAGTGGGACAAGCGAATTCGCCGCGCCGGCGAGTTGGCTGGGCGATATTCCAGCGCGTCCGAAATTTTGGCGCTCTACCAAACCATTCTCGAATTTCAGAAGACGATCTTTGATTCGGTTCGGTCGCAACCACGGTACTCCGCTGTATCCGGTACCTCCTTCCGCCAGCAAATCAATGTTGATGCGGTTGCACAATTCTTCCCTGCGCTGTTGGCGCTAATCGAGCAGAAAGCGCCAGCGAAGCTGGCCGCGGAAGCGAAAGCGATTGGCCAGGAAGGTCCAGAATCGCAGCGTCGGATACTATCGGCCTTTCTTGAGTCAGACGCAACGTCGCCGCATTCGTTCTTCGCGAAGGCCTTGCTTCAGCCCTACGCCGAGTATCTCGCTTCGGGCGCTGCGCCGCAACCCGAAGGCTCCGCTGGATCAGTATGCCCGGTTTGCGGCGACCGACCTCAAGCCGCGGTGCTCCATCCCGAGGGCGATGGCGGCAAGCGTTTCCTGCTCTGCTCCTTGTGTCTGACGGAGTGGGAGTTCCGCAGAATTCTGTGCCCGATCTGCGGCGAGGAAGATTACCTGAAGCTTCCTCGTTATACTGCGGAGGAAATTCATGCGGTTCGCGTGGAAGCTTGCGATACCTGCCACTTTTACCTGAAGTCCATTGACATGACCTTGGACGGCCATGCCGTACCCCTGGTGGATGAGGTGGCGACCGTGCCGCTCGATCTCTGGGCGGCGGAGCACGGCTACAAGAAGACCGAACTGAACCTTATGGGCTTCTGACAGCGCCGCACTGAACTCGCAAACCGCGCCTCCATCCTGCTACTCTGTCATTTTCCGCATGATGTCATCGCCAAAGCGTTCCACCAGCCCCATTCGATCTTTCCTGAAGCAGATGCCTATGTACTCTGCCTTCAAACAGCTGGGGCATTACCCGGATTTCTGGTATTGGAAACTGCGTGGCGAACCGCGACGAATTCCACACTTGTTGAAGCAGCGCACCGTGAGCGAATATGCGAGAGCATACGGGCTGACCACTCTGGTCGAGACCGGCACCTACTATGGCGAGATGATCGCCGCGGTCGGAAGCCAGTTTCAGCGAATCTATTCCATCGAACTCGATCCGCGCCTGGCCGACATGGCCAAGACACGCTTTCGCGCTCAACCTAAAGTCGAGATCATACAGGGCGACAGCCAAACTGTGGTGCCGCAACTTCTGCGGCGGATCAACCAACGCTGCCTGTTTTGGCTGGATGCAGGCTATTGCGGCTGGGTGGGAGAGGTTGGTAATCCGAACCGGCTAAGCTCTGAACTTTATGCGGTACTCGGCGACAAGCTTCACGAGCATGTCATCCTGATGGACGATGCCGATGGGGTAAATGGACAAGGAGGCGCTCCGACCTTGCAAGATCTCGTCGCCTCCATCCAATCCGACTATCCCAAGCGTACGGTCGAGGTTGCACGCAACATCATCAGGATCACCCCGCGCGCCAAATAGCGCAACAAGGCAACCTACACGCGACAGGGCTTAGTTAATCCCTATCCGGTAGTTTTGCGACGCAATGCCGTTCACGACCACCTGCATGTAGGTACCACCGGTTTCCAGGTTCGCGGGAATATCCAAGTGAGTGAACGTCGGCCCAGAATATCCAACAGCCATGGTGTTATGCCCGTGGGTCTTGCCGTAGAAGACGTGTCCGGTGGCGATGTTAGTGAAGCGCACGAGCGGATAATTTGTTGCCGACTGGGCATCGTCGCCATAAGCGTTCGCCTGCGACAATCCGTTGAACTTATAGCCAAAAATCGTGATTGAGCTGCCGCGTTGCATGGTCACACTCTTCAGCAGCAGGGTCGGGGCCCACGCCGGGTTGGCGCTGCCGGCGGCGGTGTAGATCTCGACATCCCCTGAGCCGTCGGTGTAAAGCACTTGTCCTGTGGGAAGCACCAGCATGCGCCCGTACCACGAGGAATCTTCCGGCGAATTGGGAACTCCGGGAACCGGAATCAGACTTGTCCCATTCCACTCGAAGAACTGGAGTCCGTTCTGGTAAACGTAGGGGCTGGTGCTCACCAGCACGTTGCCGTCGGGCAGCAATGCCGCGGGGCCATCGGCGATGTCGAGATCACCCGGAAAGTCAGGACCTGGCGTCCAGGTGCCCGCGCTGACGTTGTAGATGGAAGTGTGTCCCGGACCGTCGCCGTTCGCTCCCGTGGCAAAGACGGTGCCGTCAGGACGCAGCATGGCTGGCCCAACCTCATACGATCCATGCGAGTCCCACAGCTGAACAACCGTGCTGCCCGCACTCGTCCATGCGCCGGTGGTCGGATTGTAGATTTCGGAATTCGTGCCGTTGGGGTCGTTGAGGTTGACGTAAGCGTCGACGGTCAGCACCTTGCCGCCGGGCAGCAACGTCCAGCCCTCTTCATCGTTGATATCAAATTTGCCCGATCCGGTTGGCGTGTAGGTCATGGTGGACAGATCCAGTAACGCTGCCTGGGTGGTCAGCGTATTGGCCAGCATGAAGGTTCCATCGTTCAGGATTACTCCTGACGCATCGCCGATACTGCTCCAACCGGTTGGCGGGTTCACGGGAGTCCAGGTGTTCGCCGCAGGATCGTAAATCGAACCCAGATTCGTCCATACATACTGCGCGAAATTCTGCTCGCCGCCTTCAATAATCATGCGTCCATCCGGCAGAACGGCCGAAGCGAAATAAAGGGGGCCGTAGTTCGACGGCAGCGATGCCAGCTGCGACCAGGTGCCATTGACGTAGCTGCCGTTGATGTCAGGGCTCAGCTTGAACCACTCCGAAAAGCCGCTGTTGGGGTTCTCATGATGCACCATGACAGTGCCGTCCGTCAGCAGCAGAGCCGTGCCGGCGGTGAAACTGGGTTGATGGGTAAGCGGCTGCCAGGATTGCGCGCTGGCCAGATTCACCATCGCCAAGAGCAAAGCTGCACTGAACACAAATCTCCGCAAGGTCGTCATTGTTCTCCTCGATTGGGTGCTTCACCGGCAGGTGGGAAGAGGCAAATCCTGATCGCGTTATGTTGCCACAGGGCCAGCTGGATTTCTGACGGGAGCAGCTTCGGAACTGTAAGCCGAGAGGAGGGACTAAGTCAATTCGTGGTGACGCGGTCGAAACTATGCCAGACGCCGAAGCAGCCGGAAGCGCCGCCTGGCACGTCGTTGCGAAAAAAAGAGGCGCCACGTCCGAGAACATGGCGCCCCTTAGTTGTTAACCGATGCGAAGTCTCAGTTTAATGGATTGCAACCAGATAGTTCTGGGAAGCAATACCGTTCACTACGACCTGCAGGTTGTAGCCGCCCTGCGGCATGCTGGACGGGACATCGACGTAGGTAAACGTCGGACCCGTGAAACCAACCGTCATGGAGCTGTGATTGTGCGTACGAGCGTAGAACACGCTGCCGTTCGAAACGCTGGTAAAGCGTACGATCGGATAGTTGGTGGCATCCTGGAAGTCGTCGCCGTACGCGTTGTTCTGCGATGCGCCGTTAAACTTGAATCCACTCAACTTCACCGTGGTGCCACGGGTCATGTTGGTGCTGGAAAGCAGCACGGTAGCATTCCAGCCGCTGTATTCGCTGCCGGTGGAGTTAAACAGTTCGACATCATTGCTGAAGTCGGTGAACATGATCTGCCCAGTAGGCAGCATCATCAAGTGTCCGTAGTAGGAGGAATCGCCAGGGCCGTTCGGCGGGCCGGCAATCTGGTTCATGGAGGTGCCGTTCCACTCAAAGAAGACGGCGCCGGTACCGAAGATGCCAGGGCTGGTCATCAGCAGTACGTTGCCGTTGGTTTCCAGAGCGCCCGGACCATCAGCGATATCCAGGTTGCTGGGGAAATCCGGACCAGCGACCCAGGAATTCGAGGTGACCGTGTAAACAGCATTGTGTCCAGCGCCGCAGCTG
Organism: uncultured Acidobacteriaceae bacterium; assembly: GCA_963769235.1. Lineage (GTDB taxonomy): Bacteria > Acidobacteriota > Terriglobia > Terriglobales > Acidobacteriaceae > Bog-257. Next base: position 165,759 of record CAVYKW010000008.1, read on the forward strand.
TTAGCGCCGGTCGCAATGACCGTGCCGTTCGGCATCAGGACCGCAGGACCAAGTTCATAGGAAGCGCGACCCGAGCCGCCGCAATTGGCAGCCGAATCCCACAACTGTACCGGGGTGCTTCCCTGGCTGGTCCAAGCGCCCGTGGTGGGGTTGTAAGTTTCCCAGTTCTTGCCGGTGCTGCTGTACTGGAACACATAGGCATCGACGTCCAGCAGAGCTCCGCCGGGCAGAAGGGTCATTCCTTCTTCGTCGTAGATGTCGAACTTGCCGGAACCAGTAGAGGTCCAGGCCATGGTGGAAGCATTCAACAGAGCCGCTTGCTTCTGGGTGTCGCAGCAGCTGGTCAGCATGTAGGTTCCGTTGCTCAGAACAGCGGTCGGGCTATCGCCGATGGAGTTCCAGCCGCTGGGGGGAGTGACCGATGTCCAGGTGTTGGCAACCGGATCGTAGATGGCTCCCTTAGTGGTCCAGGCATCGCTGCCCATGTTGTATTCACCGCCCTGGGCGATATAGCGTCCATCGGGCAGAACCGCGGAAGCGAAGTATAGCGGTCCGTAACCGGCTGGCATGGTAGCAACCTGGGTCCAGGTGCCGGTTGCATAGTTTCCAGTGCTATCCGGGGTCAACGTCCACCAGTTACCCCAGGTACCGGAGTTACCGCTCTCGTCGTGCATCAAAACCCGACCGTCGGTCAGGAGCGCCATGGCGCCTGCACCGATGTTGGGTACGTTTTGTACAGGTTGCCACTGGGACTGGGCGCTGGCAGCACTCACTGCCATCAGACCGGCCAGGGCGATTCCGAGCATTCGCAAAAGCTTCATTGTTCTCCTCAGTTGTTTACGTTTGACTAGAAGGCGGGTGTCGATGCAGATCGTCGGCATTCAGGGAGCGCCGCCGTTGAACATCTCGACTCAGCAACAGCTTGGGAAATCTACTTCGGATTGAGGGTGGAAGTCAATCATTAGTGCACTACTACCCACCGTAGTAGAGGCGAAATCACAAAAATTTACAAATCGGGCACATGGCGTGTGCTACTACCGATGGGCAATAGTCGAATCGTGCCAACGCAGTTGCTGAATCGCTCCGACCGGGTACACGAAGTCCCACACCGTGAGACAGCAAACTTCCTGCAAACTGCTACTGAGTTGCAATAGCTCATTGCCCCAGGACCGCGGCCACACTTCTTTGTGCCTTGAGGAAGTCACTTGAGAGGCGCCGCGCTTGCTCGATATCTTCCTGGGCTTCGTTTTCGTGTCCAGTCTCCTGCAATGCCCGAGCCAGCAGCAAGTAGCCGACATCAGAAGGTTGGAGCTTCACGGCCTGTCGATATGCCGCGACTGCCCCGTTCGAATCGCCCGCCAACTGCGTCACAATCCCCAACGCAAGCCAAACCTCGCCCTTGCCGGGATCCAGTTTCAAAGCTTCGCGATAACTCTGCCGGGCGTTCTCGTAGTCCTTCAACTGACGGTAGGCCGAGCCCATGCGGGCAAAGGCGCTCGAGCGCAGCCACAAGTTTTGCCGCACTTTGTTTTCGGTCAGCGCGATCACCCTTTGATACTGCACAATCGCCTGCTGCGGTTGCCCGTGCTGCTGGTCGTAGGCCCCAATCGCCAGGTAGGCCGCTGCATCGGTGGGATTCTCTTTCACTGCGTTCTGGAAGTGCGGCAGCGCAGCCTCCGAATCACCGCGATCCATGAGCGTCGAACCCACGATGTTTTCGGCCAGGTAGTTATCACGCGTCACTTCCAGGGCATGAGACCAGAGCGTCATGTTGTCGCCCCAGAATCCGATTTGGCGGTAGGTCACCGCTGACAGCGCTAACAACACCGCTATCGCAACCACGCGAAGCACGAGGCGAGAGACACGCAGTTTCTGCGCTATGTCCTCCGCGCCCCAACACACCATAAGAAACAATCCAATGAACGGTAGATAGCCGTAGCGGTCCGCCATCGCCTGCCGGTTCAACTGCACCAGTCCGATCATCGGCACCATGGTTCCCAGGAACCACAACCAACCCACCAGCGGATATCGGCGCCGCACCGTGAGAACCGCCAATGCCGACACCGCCAGCAACACAAGAAACGCCGCTACCACTTGCCAGGCTTCCAAAGAGGTTCCGGGGTGAGGATAGAAAAGCGACAGGTTCGACGGCCAGACCGCCTTTCCCAGATAGCGTGCGTACGAAACGACGGCATTGCCCACGCGCAGGGAAAGCGACAGAGCCTTGTCGCTGTTTATGCTGCCAATCGCCTGCTGCGATTTCAGCGTAATGACTGCGCTGATGGCGGCGAGGACCAGCAACGGCACTTTTTCCAGTACCAGCTGAGAAAGGCTTCGCTTCGGAAACGCAGTATCGGCGCTGGTATCTGATCCGGCAGCTTCCGATGGAAACATGCGGCGCAGCGGCCAGTAATCCCACAACAGCAGCACGAAGGGCAAGGTGATGACCTGCGGCTTGGACATCAACCCGAAGGCAAATAACAGGGCGACCACTGAATAACGTGCCACCCGTGGCTCGCGCGCGTACCAGCGATAGGCCGCCAGCGCCAGCAGGAAGAACGTCATGCTCAAGAGGTTCTTGCGCTCGGAAATCCAGGCCACCGACTCGACATTAATGGGGTGCACCGCAAACAGCGCAGCCACCATGGCGCTTCGGCCAAGCGCTCGTGTTGCCCGCCACAACGCCCAGAACAACAGCAGGACATTCAGCGCATGAAAGAACACGTTCACGTCGTGAGGCCCTGCGGGGTCGGGCCCGAACAGTTGCGTGTCCAGCGCGTGAGACAGCCAGGCCAAAGGATGCCAGTCCGGCACGTCCGGAGTCACCGTGCCGATCGAGGTGAACGCCCACTTCACCGTGTCCCAGTTCAGGCCCGAGCGGACATGGGGATTCGCGTATACATAAGGCCCATCGTCGAAGTTGGTAAAAGGATGGCCATGGACGGGAAGGTACAAGATTACGGTGGCAGCTATCAGTGCCAATCCCAGCCAAAGCTCCCACCGCCGAGGATGAGCGACGCTGGATAATTGCTCTTTGGCACCACGGTTTTTGGAGCGGCTACGAGTGGGCTGCCTGGCGGGAGAAGACTTCACGAAATCAGCAGCGCCCTTTCAGGATGAGGTCCGACAGAATTACCAGCGCCCATGCTTCGGGCTCAGGCCGGATTATAGCAAGCAAGAGCGGGTAGAGCGGCGCTTCAGCGCCGCGTCCCCGCGCTCTTAAACTACCAGAGCCGGACTTCAGTCCGGCGGCACCACGAGATGTCGGTGTCGGCGGGTAAAGTCCGGCTCTCGAATGAATAGAACCACGAAACCCTGGCGAAACTCTACGGCGCGTCGCTGCTTTCTTCTTCTGGTACCGCGGCCGTGACCCAACTCTTGTCGGGATTGTAGGCAGTCATTTGCTTGGCCAGATCGACCGTGCTTGGTCCCAAATCCTTCTGATAGACGATTCCACTTTGATCAACCAGGAATGTCATTACGCCCGAAACCCGATACTCCGCCGGATAGGCGACAAACGCAAAGCCGCCGGTCATCTTGCCGTTCACCAAATAGCTTTTCGCTCCGCCCTTGGCGTGCGTACCTTGTCCAGTCAATATCCGGTAGAAGTAGCCGTGAAACGGCTGCGGCGTTTCGTGCTTGCCTCCGTACCCTTGCTCGGCCGCATAAGCCACCAGCGGACCGATGGGACTTTCAGGCTGGCCGTTGTCGGTCTTCCAATAGAGCCCGTTCTGTTTGCCCGGCTCACTCATAAACTTCTGCGCATATTGTTGAGTGGTATCGCCGTCATGGGTCTGCTGGAAATAGTCTTGTTGCGCCTCGACCAGAGTCTGGCATACACGAATCGCCGCCATCTCGTTCTTGCCGATTCGGCGGAAGAGAATTTCCTGCGATCCCGCTTTGCTGTCGAAATACCACTGGCCGGACGCATCTTTCTTCAAGGGGAAAGGAAACGGCCAATTTTCCGCCCCGATGTATAGCGTTTGATCGCCATTTGTTTCCGTGCCCCAGCGATTCATCTGCTCAAAGCGGCGCAGAAATATGTCTCGATTCTTCTTATCCTGCACCGTGTCACCGGACTCTACGACGCCGGACGCGGATTGCCCGAGAACTGCCAGCGTAGCGGCCTTGTCGTCGGCTTTCACAGCTTCATACATCGCCTTACCCGCTTCCTGCGGGGAGGCAAAGGTTTTTTCTCCGGGCTCCTGCGCCCGGGCCATCGGCATCACCATCATCACAGCCATCGCCGCAACAATCACCAGCATTACTCGGAATCTCATCGGAATTCCTCTCTTATCCTGTGCAAACATCAGCTAATCTCCAACTGGCGTTTTCGGAACCGGCTTGCACCGGCCTCAGGCATCGACGGATGTGGCTAGCGTCGACCGCCACCGCCGCGATTGCCTCCGCCGCCACGGTTTGCGCCGCCACCGCCGCCATAGCTACTACGGCCGCGACTGCTTTCCGCCCGCGCGTTGCCGCCCGAACTGTAGTTACTGAAGGCGCCAGTCTTCGTTCCCCCGCCGGAGGATTGCCCATAACCGCGATAGCTATTTGCAGCCGGCTTAGGGGCAGTCGTTTGCGGTCGGGCGGCTTGGTTCGGCCGATTGGCGTTATTGGCGTTGGTATTGCGATTGCCGTTATTTACGTTGGCGTTGTTACGATTGGCGTTGTTGACGTTGGTATTGCGGTTTCCCGTATTGACGTTGACGGTGTTGCCGCTCACATTGGTATTGCGATTTCGGTTGTAATTGTTGTTATTGTTGCGATTGTAGTTATTGCTGCCATACGGCGCAGGTCGAGACCAGTTTCCGTTGTTATAACGGTTGCCGTTGGCGTACACGTTGCTGCGCGAAACGTAAACGTTGCGGTTGTAAACCACGGTGCCGCCGTGCCAGTTGCTGTTCCAGTTATTCCATCCCCATCCGCAGCAACCACCGCTCATGGCCGCGCCTACCGCGAAGCCGACCCCAAAGGAAATCAGGCCGGTGGCTATCACCGCTCCCGTGCTGTAGCCCGGCGGATAGTACGGCGTACCGTACACCACGGTCGGGTTGTAAGTGGGAACGTAGACGACCTGGGGATTAGCCGGCTGAATGACGATGGTTTGCGGTGACTGTTGCACCACGGTCATCTGCGACGTGGATTTCAAGTTACCTGCGGCTTGAGCCTGCGCCCGCAATCTCTGGACCGCGGCCATCACGTCAGCCTGCTGGTTGTAGAACGCGTCGCCCAGCGATGACGTCCAGGAAAGATTGTTCGCCATGTTGTCCAGCACCGAAGGAAATTGCGTGAGCGCCTGAACGCTGGGGTCCCACGACTGCTGATTGACCGCATCAACCAGCGCCGTTCCCTGAAGATTACTGTGGTCCTTCAACCACTGGTCAGCCTCGACCACTTCATTGGGATAGGTGGAAGCCGCCAGAACTTGAGCGACCAAGGCATCCGGATAGAGCGCGATGGGCGCAACCAGAGAATCAATTTGGCTGGCTGGGATGGGGGCCGGTGCGGGAGCCGCTGCGGCATCCTGCAAAGGCATCAGAACTTCGCTGCCGGTAGCGGCACTTGCTGGTGACGTCGCCAGCACAATTCCCCAAACTAAAACAAGCGCCAGAAGCTGCTTCAGGCGAACCATGGTGTGTTGCTCCATTCTATGGCGCCGCTCAGGGCTCCATGCCGAACTGCCATTTGTCGAGTGCGCGGGCGAACCGCTATCGAGCAACCGTCACTGCTAAGTCAAACGTACACATCCGAGGCGGGACATAAAGGATAGTTCCACTACTAAGGAACACATCGCCAACGCTGCTCATCATACTATGTAGGGCAGTTCAGGTTCACTGACAATTTCGGATAGTCGATGTCTTCGCCTGTCGCTGTGGCCGTTGCCGTCGTCTGGAGCGCTTTGCCCTGCGCACGGCGTCTCTCATCTTGTTGGTTTCCGCCTGCGACTGTCATTGTCGAATCTCCAATAACTGCGTTCGCGCTTGTCGGGCTGTTCCCAACTGAATGCGCCCTTCCTCAATGTAAGAACAGGTGCTCTGCCCTGTCCCGCCGAAATAACGCTGACAATGTCGAACCGACAAGCCGGAGGCCGTCCGCCAGGCAAACGCCGCACGTAGCGCCGCGCTACCGAGACGATGTGTTCCTGTTTTTCCCGGGTCACGGCGGTCGAAGGTGGTGCAAAGCTGGCGTCGGTGCGGGTCTTCACCTCGATGAAGCAAAGTACGTTGTCGTCCCACCCTATCAGGTCGATCTCACCGCGGTTCTGGAGCACCCGAAAATTGCTAGCCACCATGCGATACCCCAGCTTTTGCAGATACAAGTAAGCCTCGGTCTCCCCCAGCCTGCCCAGCCTGAGATGATCTTGCTCATCGGACTCGAAGCGCCCGCCGACCAACTGCAATGCACGGATTAGGAGTCGAGTAGGCCAAGCCATCGAAGCGCCAACAATATCCTCGACACAACCGTACGCTCTGTCGAAAGCGAATCCTGTGACCACGGTCACGAAGGCTTCGTACGACCCTTAGGCCGCTGCCTGCATCGTTAGAATAAGAATGTCATGGTGGAAGCGACTGCCAAACAAGAGAAGGACATACTCAAGCTGCTGGCTGAGCCGAAACGGCCTCCCAAGCTCACTGCGCGGCGCATCGGCATTCACACTTCTACCGCCGGGGGAGTGGAGAGCGCCGCCGTGCGCGCCTACCGGCTCGGGTGCAATACCTTCCAGATTTTCTCTTCCAGCCCGCGTCAGTGGAAGCCGTACGACCTCAGCCAGGCGCAGTGTCAGGAGATGAGTCGCTTACGCGACCGTTACGATCTCAAGCCCCTGGTGATCCATGCCAACTACCTAGTAAACCTCGCGGGCGGCAATTCAGAATTCCATGCGAAATCGATCGTCGCCTTTCGCGGCGAGGTGGAACGTGCCCTCGCGCTCTGCGCAGAATTCTTGGTACTGCATCCCGGATCGTTTCGCGGCAGCAGCCGTGAAGAAGGTTTGCAGCGCGCCGCTTCGGCGATCGAGCAGGCGGTCGATGGCCTCAACTTACACGCTGCCGGCCTGCGCATCCTGATCGAGAATACTGCTGGTTCGGAGTTTTCGCTTGGCGGCAACTTCGAGCAGGTAGCCGAGTTGCTCTGCCTGCTGCGCAGCTACGTTCCCTCGGGCGCTTGTATCGACACCTGCCATACCCACGTCTCGGGATACGACATTGTCAGCGAGGAGGGACATGCCGACACTCTCGACCAGCTTGAGCGCACTGTCGGCCTGGGCAACGTCTACGTCTGGCACTGTAACGATGCCAAGGCTGCGCGCGGCTCGAAGCTCGATCGGCATCAGCACATTGGCAAGGGTACGATCGGCCTGACACCGTTTCGCAGATTGTTGAACGACCCAAGGCTGGCGCACGCCGCCTTCATCGCCGAAACACCAATCGATGAGCCGCTGGACGACCTAAAAAATGTCGGAGCTCTGAAAAGACTGGTTGTGGAGAAAAAGTAGACGGTATGTAATTCCTTGACCGCGGTGCCCCGGTCTGTGTTAATGTCTGCGGCGGTGGATGCCCAAATGAAGACCGCGCCCTTTGGAGATAGCTGGGTTTTCGCTGCGGTATCGGTGTGCCTGTTGACGGGGTGCGGCGGCGGCTCTGGCAACACGCCGGCACCTATCCAGATTCAATTCTCGCCCTCGGCGCCCAGCATCCCGGTAAACTCGTCCATCCGAATTACAGCGACAACAACACCTCCTCTGCCAACAAACTACACCGGCTCTGGTGAGTGGAGTATTGCTGGAGACTCCAGCGCGTGCATCCAGGCCCTGCCGTCATCCGCCTGTCCGAGCGGAACCTTGGCGTGGAACATCCTTCCCGACGGGTATGTGCAACTGACCGTTACCTACTACGCCTCTTCCACGCCCGGCACCTATCAAGTCTCATTGCAAGCCGAAATTCTCGACTCCACCAACCAAAATAAGATCGACTACCAAGGCACCGCGACGCTGCCCGTGATCGTCACCGCCCAATAGCAAACCCTTCCTGAAGCGAGCCGGGATCCATTTTGCTGTGCCTGTCCTAGCGACCGCGCCTCATGCGACCGTTGTCCGGCATTGTAGAATCAAGGTTTGTCCCAAGTTCATCAAGAGAAATTTATGGCCAATCCCAGAGCACCAGAGCTGAATGCTGACCCTGTACCCCAGTCAGCTCGTCCCGAACGCTACGACCCGCAAACCATCGAGCAGAAATGGTTCGACCGCTGGGCGCAAACTCCCGAGCTCTATCGCTCGGAGCCATCCACCAGCAAGCGCAAGAAGTATTACGTTCTGGAGATGCTGCCCTATCCCTCGGGCGCGCTGCATATGGGACACGTGCGCAACTACGCCATCGGCGACGCGCTGGCGCGCTACATGTGGATGCGGGGCTACAACGTGCTTCACCCCATGGGATGGGATTCGTTTGGCTTGCCAGCGGAAAATGCCGCCATCGCCAACCACACTCCGCCCAAACAATGGACCTTGGGCAACATCGCCAAGATGAAGGCGCAGATGAAGCGCCTGGGCTTTGGCTACGACTGGTCAAAGGAAGTCACCACCTGCCTGCCCGAGTATTACCGCTGGAATCAGTGGTTCTTTCTGAAGCTGTTCGAGCGCGGCCTGGCGTATCGCAAGAAGAGCAAGGTGAACTGGTGTCCGAAATGCGCCACCGTGCTGGCCAACGAGCAGGTGCTGGCCAACGGCTGCTGCTGGCGCCATGAAGATACGCAAGTTGAGCAGCGCGAGTTGGAGCAGTGGTTCCTGCGCATCACCAACTACGCCGACGAGCTGTTGCGCGACCTGGACAAATTGCCGGGCTGGCCGGAAAAAGTGCGCACCATGCAGCGCAACTGGATCGGCCGCAGCGAAGGTGCGCTGGTGGACTTCAAGTTCGACGGAACAGCCGGCCCGGCAGGCGACAAGATTACGGTCTTCACCACGCGCATCGACACCATTTATGGTGCGACTTCTTTGCAACTGGCGCCCGAGCACCCTCTGGTGACCGACCTGGTCGCGAACAATCCCGAGTTGCTCGCCAAAGTTGAAGACCTCATTGCCGAGCAGCGACACGCCAAAGAGTCGGGCGATATTGGCGCCATCGAAAAGCATGGCGTCTTCACCGAGCAGTACGCGCTCAATCCCTTCAACAACCAGCGGGTGCCCATCTGGGTAGCGAACTACGTTCTGCTGGATTATGGAACCGGCGCCATTATGTCGGTTCCGGCACACGATGAGCGCGACTACGAGTTCGCCAAGAAGTACGATCTGGACATCAAGGTCGTGATTCTGCCGCGGCGTGAAGGCGATGCTGCCGACGGTGGCCCGGACGAGCCGGTGTTGCCCTTTACCGAAGACAACAGCCTACTCATCAACTCCGGTGAATTCAGCGGCCTGCCCTGCCAGGAAGCCATTGAGAAGATGTCACAGTATGCGGAACTTCACGGCTTCGGCAAGGCCACGGTGACGTTCCGGCTCAAGGATTGGGGCATCAGCCGCCAACGCTATTGGGGCACGCCGATTCCGATGATTTACTGCCCCGACTGTGGAATCGTGCCGGTTCCCGAAAAAGACTTGCCGGTACTGTTGCCCGAGAATGTCGAGATCACGCTCGCCGGCGGCTCGCCTCTGGGAAGTGTGCCGGAGTTCGTGAACGTGACTTGTCCAAAGTGCGGCGGCCCGGGACGGCGCGAAACCGATACCATGGACACCTTCGTCGATTCGTCCTGGTACTTCTATCGCTACACTGATCCCACTTTGTCAGACAAGCCGCTTGACTCTGACACTGTGGGATACTGGTTTCCCATCGATCAATATATCGGCGGCGTGGAGCATGCCATCCTGCACCTGATTTACTCGCGCTTCTGGACCAAGGTAATGCGCGACATGGGGGTGGTGCGCAACTCCGAACCAGCCGAGCGCCTGTTCACCCAGGGCATGGTGATCAAGGGTGGCGCCAAAATGTCGAAGAGCCTGGGCAATGTGGTCTCGCCTGACGACATGGTGGCGCGCTACGGAGCCGATTCCACGCGCATGTACACGCTGTTCGGCGGACCTCCGGACAGAGACTTAGATTGGCAGGACGCCGGCGTCGAAGGCATCAGCCGCTTCTTGTCGAAGGTCTATCGATTCGTCGCGCGCAATGCCAAGCCGGAAGATCCGGCGTGGCGCACTACCGGAGACGGCCAGTTGTCTCCCGCAGCGCGCAAGGTTCAGCGCAAGCTGCACCAGACCATTCAGCGCATCACCGACGACTTCGCCGGCAGGTGGCACTTCAACACTTCGATCTCTGCCTTAATGGAGTTGCTCAACGAGCTTTATGCCTACGAAGATAGCGTTCAAAAGACCCATCCAAGCAAGACCGGCTTGGGTGGGGCACCCTCCGAAGCCGCACCGCTGTGGTTGCTGGCGGAAGCACAGCGCGACCTCGCTCTGATGCTGGCACCCTTCGCGCCCTATCTCGCCAGCGAGTTGTGGGAGATGCTGGGCGAGACTTCCGACCTTCTGCGTGCGCCCTGGCCGAAATACGATCCGGCCCTGGCTAAAGAAGAGGAGGTCGAGATCGGCATCCAGGTGAACGGGAAAATCCGCAGCCGCATCACGGTCTCCGTTGACGCGGCGGAAGAAGAAGTGCGCGAGCGCGCATTAGCCGACGAAAAAGTCAAAGCCGCGATCGCGGGAAAAGAGATCGTTAAGGTAATGGTGGTGAAGGGACGGCTGGTCAACATTGCCGTGAAGTAGGAAGCAGACGAACGTAGATGCGCGCGCCTAAATTCCTAAACCAACAATATGGAATTAAGAGCCTGCACGAGAGGCGGTCGCAGAATCAAAATCCACGAACTCAATAATCCTGACGCGCTGCGGCTGAAACGTGAGCGGACTCGTAATCCCATTTAGAAAGGGCGACTTTCGTATCTGAGCCATGAGCCCGTGTTCCGTTTTGGGAAGTTGCGTTTACAGACGATTACAGCCTCCTGAACGCAGCGAACGGATCTATCGTCGTCCTGACACCCGTTCGTCGTTCCTGGGGCATCCTGGCGCCATTACGGGGCACTTTGGGAAGGGTCGCGAACTGGCAAATTGGTGGCTGGCAGAAATGGCCGAAAAGTTTCATTTTGAAAATAATGGCCAGACTATCCCATCCCGAGGTCCTCGGGTATCTCCAGCGGTGTGCCGCACACCCGGCAGATGACCGCCGAGCAGTCGCCGCAGGTGAGCGGATCGTCCACTTCACGCGCGCACGTCGGGCAGTACAGCAGCGGATTATCGTGGCCGTTCTTCGGCACCCGCGGAGTTTGAGCCATCGTTGCCGCGACTGTAACATAATAGAGGTAGCGGAAGGCGCGAACCGCGTTCACTGCAAGAGATCGAGTCGCGGCTCTTAGTCTTTAGCTCTTAGCCTTTAGCTCTTAGCCTTTAGCTCTTAGTTTTTAGCAGGCAGCCAGATCGTTTCTGCGGACTGTTATGAAGCTACCGGATTGAAGCTGACAGGTAGAGAGGCGCTTCAGCGCCGCGTCCGAGCTGCCATAAATAGAGGAGTAACTTCAGCCCCCGTATCGAGGACCGCAAGTTGATCGGGGTTGTGCTGACGGCTAAACAGAGTGCTGAAAAAGTCGGCCAGGAATGCGTATGCCGCCGGCTGAAAGCCGGCTCGGGTCATAAATAAGTGGGACGCTGGCCTGAAGGCCAGCTCTACCCGAGCAAAGCACGCGCGGGCGTTTCACAGCACTCTGTCACGCGCAGGAGTTTTCAGCACTCTGTAAAGCTAACAGCCACAATTGGAACGAGGAATGACGGAAAACAACACGCTTACTACTGACGAGAAGATGCGGCGCGAGTTCAACGAGTGGGCCGAGGTCGGCAAGGGCGAAGAGATGGAGGGCCACCACATCAGCATCACCCAGCAAACCCTGGCGCTGATGGGCCTGAAGCCGGGGCAACGCGTACTTGACCTGGGGTGCGGTGCGGGATGGGCGAGCCGCTTGCTGGCGCAGATGGTCGGCGGCGGTGAACGGCCGGGCCAGGTGATTGGCGTCGATGTATCCGATGAAATGATTCGGCGCGCGCGTGCGAACTCGAAGCAATTCGACAACGTGATTTTCGTCGTCGGATCGGCCCAGCAGATCCCATGGGAAGAGGATTTCTTCGACAAGGTGCTGTCGGTGGAATCGTTCTATTACTACGGAGACCAGGCCGGCGCGCTGAACGAAGTATTTCGCGTGATGGCCCCGAATGGCGAGCTGTTCATCCTTATCAATTTGTACGAGGACAACCACTATTCGTTGCGCTGGGTGGAAGAATTGAAAGTTCCAGTTCAGGTGCGCTCGGAGCGGGAGTACATCAATCTCCTGAAGGAGCACGGATTCGAGGATGCGCGGGCGATGCGTATTCCCGACCTGACGCCGACGCCGGAGGAATACAGCGGCAAGTGGTTCAAGAATGCAGATGAGCTGCGCGACTTCAAGCGCATCGGAGCGCTGCTGCTGATTGGGCGCAAGCCGGAGGTTAAGTCTCCGCGGTCGTAATTACCACAGAGGCACAGAGACACGGAGAATTCTAAGTTTGCAAAGCTCAATCTCGTAAGCCCAAGTCTCTTGCCTGCTCTGTGCCTCCGTGCCTCTGTGGTGAAAAAGATCTACAAGCTTCCTCGTCCCGGACCAACGTGAATGCCGCCGTTCACATTGCTGAGTTCGATGTGCACTCCGCCGCTGCCGAGAGTTCCGGACATGCTCTTGCCGACGAAGCGTCCTTTGACCGTCAACGGAAAGTCGGTCGTGATGCTGCCATTCACCACGCTGGCATCGACATCGGCGTTGGGTGACTGCGGCAGCGTGAGATTGACGCTGCCATTCACCGATTTCAGCTTGATGCCGCGCACCTTATTCAGAGACGAATAGTCGGCATCGATGGAGCCGTTGACCGTCGCGAGATCGGCTTCTCCCGCCAGGTCCGAGGCGTGCAACTTGCCGTTTACCAGATTCGCGTTTACCTCGCCCGAGACTTTTTGCACCTCGAGAGAACCGTTCACCAGTTCGACTTTGTCGATGCGGGCATTCTGCGGCACATGCAGCGTGTAATGGACGGAAGCGGCATCATTATTGGTGCGATGTTCCGGATAGCGGGTGCGAATCTCGACCGAATTGCTGCTGGCTTCGACTTCGATCTTCGCGTCGTCCAGCCGCTGCTGATCCCGAGCTGTCTTGACGGCATCGATCTGGACCTCGTTACGGTCCCAACCTGTGATCTCAACGTTGCCGTTGATGTTGGCCAGCGACACGCGCCCGTCAGCAGTTAGCGGAACGGTCTTGTGGAAGTTCTGCGTCACCTCAGCCTGAACCGGGGCGGCCATGATCAAGGCGAGCAATGCGCCTCCGAGAACTCCCGCGATGTGAATGGGCTTTGAAACACGACGTGCCATACTGCCTCCTGTCGCCTCTACGAAAATCGCCGACTCTGGTACATACGGGGACGACGCAGCCGGGGTTCCGGCAAACGGGACGAGTTGCAAGCAAAGAATGCGAAAAGGACTGACCATCGCCAATCCAGAACACGCGTGAGCCGCCTGACCCGCAGGTATAATCGTTAAGTCACTGAACTTGAAAGGCTTCGCCCGAGGGCGTTCGGAGATCAATCCCCGCTCCGAGCAACTACATCAGGCATTCTGCATGTCCGTTAGCGTAACTGCGACCGTCCTCAACGAAGTAAACGATATCGATGGGCTGGTCACCACCCTTACGCAACAAACGCTCGCGCCCAAGGAAGTGATCGTCGTCGATGGGGGCTCGACAGACGGCACATGGGAGCGTCTGCTGGCGGCCAAAGCCAAGTATCCCAGCTTGATCCCCATCCGCGACGAGAGCTGCAACCTCAAAGCTTCTCCGGGCCCAATCGCGCGTGGACGCAACGTCGGTATACGAGCTGCGAGGTCTGAAGTCGTTGCCTGCGCCGACGCGGGATGTATCTACGATCCGGAGTGGCTTGACCGCCTGACTGCTCCCATCCGTGACGGCAGCGCCGAGTACGCGCTAGGCGGCTCTTGCGTTGATCCCGAGGACCAGACGATCTGGGACATCGCTTCGGCTCCGTTTTTCGGCATGAAGCTGCGCGCCGATGCGGCGACCAAATCCTGCACGGCCCGCTCCATGGCATTTCGCAAGAGTCTGTGGGAACGTGTTGGCGGATTTCCCGAAACCAGTTTTCTGGGCGAAGACACCATGTTCGACCTGCTGGTGCGAAAGTACACTTCACCGGCTTATGCGGAGCGCGCACAGGCGATTTATCGGCCGCATCACTCTTTCCGCAGCGCGCTGGGGATGATGGCTCGTTACGGCGTGGCTGACGGAGTTCTGGGAACGCGGCGGCCGCGATTGATACGCGCCGTGCTGCGCTGTCTCGCCGAAATCGTTGCGGTCGCCCTGCTGCCGCGGACGACGATACCGCTGGCTGCGGTGCTTCTGCTCGAACTTTACTTCGCATTCCGTCTCGATTGGAGCAGCTTCGGCAAACATGCCACTGTTCGCCAACTGGGAGCACGACTGTTGTATTCGCTGCTGGTGCCGTGGATTGTTACCTGGAATCAGGCTGTGGGTGAGTTAACCAAGACAAACCAGCCGAACCGGCAGAATGCGTGAAAGCTGCCGTTAGCCGTTAGCCGTTAGCACTTAGTGCTTTCGTGGGCGATGAACTAACGGAGTAAAAACTGAGAGCCGCAAACTGAAAGCTGACAGCTAAAAGCCGACTGCTAAGTGCCAACGGCTGCCTTCAGTCCTTAAACCTGTACCGCACCAGATCGTAGAATGCCATCACGCCGTCGCTCCAGCTGATCTTCTTGCCTTCGGCGTAGGTGCGTCCGTGATAGACGATCGGCACTTCGTAGATGCGCACGCCCAGCTTGGCCAGCTTCACTGTCATCTCGGTCTCCACGCTGAAGCGGTCAGAGCGCAGATGAATCCGCACCAGCAGTTCCCGGCGAAACACCTTGTAGCAAGCAGTCACGTCATGAATGCTGATTCCCGTAAGCATGTTGCATACCAGCGAGAAAATGCGATTCAAGACGTAGCGCCAGAAGCGTGGCACGCGATGCGATCCGAAGTGGAAGCGATTGCCGAATACGGCATCGGCATGGCCTTCCAGGATAGGCGCGACCAGCGCAGGATAATCTCGCGGATCGTATTCCAGATCGGCATCCTGGATCAGCACCAGCTCGCCACTGGCTTGCTGCAAGCCGGTCCGCACACCCGCACCTTTCCCCATGTTTTTGTCGTGCAAAACCAGCTTGACCGTATTGGCACCGTTGCCGCTCAGCAGTTGCTGCAACTCAGTTTGCTGAAGAAACTCGCGCGTGCCGTCCGTCGAGTAATCGTCGACGATAATGAGTTCTTTGTGCAGGCTGAGTGGCTGTCGCGCTACCTGGCGCAACAGTCTCATCACGGTTCGCCGCTCGTTGTACACCGGAATGATGACCGACAGCGTATGGAACTCCGGCAGAATCTCGTCCTGATCGAGTTGCGCGAGCTCGTCTTCGTTATCGTTATCTGGCGCCGCTGTGCGGGGCCGGGCTTCAGAGACCAAGTAGACTCCCAGGATCAACAGCTGAGGATCAATCGGGTGACGATATCGGGGTTCCGGAAAGCAAATATAGTAGACCAGAGGATAGAACGCCAGCAGACTGGCAAACAGAAATACCCCGTGCACCCGCCGCTTCAGCGCCAACAATAGTCCGCCGATGCCGAGCACCGATAACAGAAGGATGTGTGTGTTCTTGAGTTGCGCCAGCCATTGGATCTTCGACAACCTGGGTATGCCGTTCCAGAAATAGTAAAAGCGTTTTGCGGTATTCACCGCGAATTTGCCGGGATGGGCAGCGATCCATTGCCGTGCCAGCCGACCCTGATCCGCGCAAAAAGCCAGCTCGCCCAGCCGCTGATATTTCGCCAGGATGAAGGCGTTCTGGCTGGGATGATAGGCCAGCACGTACGCCCCTTCGGCCAGCGGATTGTTGCCTATGCGCAATTCGTTGCCGAAGTTGTCGCGGATGAAAACGATCTTGCCCATCACTTCGTAGTTCCGCACCAGCCACGGCATGATGGCCATCCAAAAAACAACTGCACTCAAAAGAGCCGGAACCAGGAAGCGTTTGCCGCGACGATACAACTGATACGCCAACCAGCATCCCGCGAAGGGGAGGAAGGAAAGCGCAGCCGGATTGCTAAGCGCTGCGATGCCCCAGAGCAGGCCATAGCCAATCCATGACGAGGCGCGCTCGTCGCCTTCCATCTCCAACGTCAGCATGAAGAGCAGGCTCAGCAGGAAGGCTGACAGGCTGGTCTCCCAAATCCACTTCACCGACCAGTAGATGGTGTCCGGATAGAGCGCCCAAATCCATCCCGCCCAGACAGCCACGGTGGGATTAAAGACGCGCAGCGCTATGCGATAAATCGTCCAACAGGTCAGCGCGGCGAACAGACTATTGAAGCTCAGCAGCGCGAAAGCTGCGGCCGGCGAGTAGCTGCCAAAGACGCGGAACGCCAGCGAGACAATCCAGGGATAAATCGGCGCCGTCCAGGCAGACGGCCCAGTGTTGCCGCCAAACGGCGAACTGAATCCCATACCGTGCGCCAGCGCATAGGCGATACGGCCGATCTCCCAGCCGAATCCGAAGTTATTCTCGGTGGTGCGAATGCGGTAGGTGTGCGCCAGAGCAATCCACAGGACTCGTACTGCAAACGCAATCACAACCATCCACTGCGGCGAATACAAAATCGCTCGCCAGCGGGATGCAGGCGCAGGGTTAGTTGTGCTGGAGTTTGGCGCCGAAGACGCCGCTGATGTCTGCCAAGGCATGGAAGGCAATCAAAATTGTACCGTATGCGGGGCTGCCGAATCGTCCGCATCGAGTGGCAGCGTTCCGGCGTTGCGATTAGCGCGGCCATCCTTGCTGGACAAGTTTAGGCACGGCCCCTCAGAAGAAAAGAGACGCCGCAGCGATCACCTGTATTCTGCTTGACCTCTACTCGATGGAGTTTCGGACTTCCCCCTTTGTCGCCTTTAAATACCACCTTTTGGGAATAGCAAACGAACGGTTGGTAGGTAATACTGTTGGCGCTTAACTGGCGCTGGTTTGATGTCCTCCAAGCATCTGGCTGCCCAGTGCATACGGTGGTCAACTCAGATTCGGTCGTTCCATCTCACCCGAAAGGTTCATCATGATCCGACGTATAAGCTGGACAGCTGTGGCGTTGTTGGCGTTCGTTCCCGCCGCTCTCAATTTGGCAAATGGCTGGCCTTTGCAGGATCAGGCAGCTTCCCCGAAACCGGAGATCAAGAAAGTTCCTACGCCGAACGTGAATCCCGCTTCGGGTAAGGAAATGTACATGGCGTATTGCGCCTCCTGCCACGGTGCTTCGGGCACGGGTAATGGTCCAGCGGCTGCAGCTCTCAAGACGCCACCGGCGAACTTGACCATGCTGGCGAAGCAGAACGGCGGCAAATTCCCGGACGCTAAAGTGCAGCAGGCGATCAAGGGCGACCCCGACATGCCTTCCGCTCACGGCTCCAAACAGATGCCGGTCTGGGGACCAACATTTTGGATGATGGGTCAGAGCGAAGCGCAGGCACAACTCAGGATTCGCAACCTAACGAGCTACATCGCATCGCTGCAGCAGAAATAGCGAAGTTCGTATTAGCGTCTTAGCGGGATCTGAAACCAGAAAAATGTGGGTGACGGAAGCTAAGTATCTCCCCGCTTCCGCCACCCACATTTTTGTCTTTTATCGTGACGAGTGTCCGGCGACGGCCGCGCCGCTCATGACCTCGTGGACAGCCGATAGAACTTTGTCCACGTCAGGAATCACATAGTTCTCCATCGGCGGACTGAACGGAATCGGCACATCGAGACTGCATACCCGGCGTATCGCCGCCTTCAGCGAGTCGAATGCTTCTTCCGCAACCGTGGCCGAAATTTCCGACGCCACACTTCCCGTCTTGTGAGCTTCGTCAACGATGACCAGGCGACCCGTCTTGCGGACCGATTTCAGGATCGCCTGTTTGTCCCAGGGAACGATTGTCCGCAGATCGATGACCTCGGCGGAGACTCCTTCTGCCGCGAGCTTGGCGGCTGCCTGCTGGGCAACGTCCACTGTCCAGGCAATGCCGATCAGCGTTACGTCGCTACCGGTTTGCAGGACCTTGGCCTCGCCCAGAGGAACCAGATATTCCTCTTCAGGCACCGGACCCTTCTTGCCACCCAGTTTCAAGTGCTCAAAGAGCAACACGGGATTGTCGTCGCGAATAGCCGACTTGAGAAGGCCCTTGCAATCGTAAGGATTGCTGGCGGCAACGATCTTCAGTCCAGGTGTGTTGAGGAAGTTCGCGTACATTGTTTCCGAATGTTGCGCTGCGCCGGATCCGATGACGCCGCAGACCGTACGCAGCGTGATCGGCAGTTTCGCTTGCCCACCGGACATGTAGCGCAGCTTCGATGCCTGGTTGCAGATCTGGTCCATCGCCACCCAGAAGAACGTGGCAATCTGGACTTCGACGATCGGCCGATAGCCGGTAATCGCCGCGCCAATGCCTGCTCCCACAAAACCTTCTTCGCTGATGGGAGTATTGCGCACACGCTCAACACCGAAACGCTGGGCCAGGCCTCCAGTGGTTCCAAAGGCCGAAAGTTTCACATCTTCGCCCATGACAAACACCTTTTCGTCGCGGGCCATCTCTTCTGCGATCGCTTCGTTGATCGCCTGCAGGAAAGTAATTTCTCTCATCATGACTCCAGTGAACTCGCGACTCTGGCCGCGGTCAGAAACTAGGCGCTAGCAGTTACCGAATAGACGTCATCCAACGCGGCTTCGGGTTTCGGCAGCGGACTCTTCTTGGCAAACTCGACGGCAGCATCGACCTCGGCCTGTGCTTCCGCACGCAACACTTCGGCCTCGTCGATGGTCAGAACGCCGTCGTCGGTGAGCTTCTTGGTGAAGCGAGCGATGGGGCAAACATCTTTCCATTTGTCGATTTCGGCCTTGTCTCGGTAGGCCTGGGGGCCCAGCATGGCTTCTTCGCCGTGGAAGTGGCCGTGATGGCGATAAGTCAGGCACTCCAGTAGTGTCGGCCCTTTGCCCGTACGCGCGTGCTCGACGGCTTTACTGGCCGCCTCGTACACCGCCT
Source organism: uncultured Acidobacteriaceae bacterium (assembly GCA_963769235.1). Classification (GTDB taxonomy): domain Bacteria; phylum Acidobacteriota; class Terriglobia; order Terriglobales; family Acidobacteriaceae; genus Bog-257. Next base: position 184,948 of record CAVYKW010000008.1, read on the forward strand.
CAATGTCATTGCCGTCCACTGTTACGCCGGGCATGTTGTAGGCCACAGCCCGGGTAGCAATGCTGGTGACGGCAGTGGATTCGGCGATGGGCGTGAACTCGCCATACTGATTGTTTTCGCAAACGTAAACCGCCGGCAGCTTCCACACGGACGCCAGATTGAGCGACTCGTGGAAAGCACCTTCGTTGGTGGCGCCGTCCCCAAAGAATGCGACAGCAACGCCGCCCTTCCCATCGAACTTGGCAGAGAGCGCACCGCCGGTCAGAATCGGGATTCCGCCGCCCACGATGCCGTTGGCGCCCAGCACGCCCTTACTTTTGTCGAAGACGTGCATCGAACCGCCCTTACCTTTGCAGAAGCCATCGATGCGACCGAAAATTTCCGCCATCATGCGCTTCAGGTCGACACCCTTGGCGATGATGTGACCGTGGCCACGATGCGTGGTGCCAATGTAATCAGTGTCCTTCAAGGCGGCGCATACCCCGACGGAAGTCGCCTCCTGGCCCGACGACAGATGGATGAAGCCCGGAATCTGGCCCTTGTAGAAGAGTTTGCCAATCGTCTCTTCGAAGGCGCGCACCAGCATCATTCGCTTCAATAGTGTTTTCTTCAGTGCCTTATCCATTACGAATCCTCTCGAATGAAATCTCTAAGCAGCGGTCAAGCCGCCGTCGATTTGTAGAGCAGCGCCGTGCACCACGCGCGATTCATCACTGGCCAGATAGACCGCCATCATCGCGATGTCTTCCGGAGTGCACCATCCGCCGAGTTGCATGTTGCTGAAGGCCTTGATGTCGATTCCCTTTTTCGCGAACTCTTCCGTCAGGTAGTCGAGCATCGCGGTCTGCACTCCACCCGGAGCGATGGCATTCACCTTGATGTTGGCAGAGGTGCATTCGACAGCAAGAGCTTTGGTCAGCTGATGCACCGCGCCCTTGGAGGCGCAATACACGGTCTGAAACGGAGCTCCGATATAGCCGGCCGAAGAGCCCATGTTCACGATGGTTCCCTTGCCGTTCTTCTTGAAGTGCGGGATGACATGCTTGCAGCACAGAAAGACGCCGCGAACATTTACGCCGAAGACGCGTTCGAAGTCTTCAACCGTGGTCTCTTCGATGGACTTCAGAACTTCAACGCCGGCATTGTTGACCAGGATGTCGAGCTTGCCGAACTTGGAGAAAGCGCGATCGAACATTCCCTTCACACTATCTTCTTTAGTGACGTCAACCTGGTCTCCGTAAGCAGTGCCACCTTCTTTGCTGATTTCGTCTGCGACTGACTTTGCCCGGTCAGGAAAAAAGTCGGGCACCCACACTGTGGCACCTTCACGCGCAAACGCTATAGAGATTGCGCGCCCGATGCCTTGACCTCCGCCGGTTACGATTGCAGTCTTTCCTTGCAGCCGGTTCATTCCGTTCTCCTTGGAAATTCTTCTTGTTGCTTTAGGATGGCTCGATCAGGCCGATAACAGCTGCGACGGGCGCAACTGTGCCTTCGCCAACCAGGATTTCGCTCAGCGTGCCGCTGGCGGGCGATTCCACTTCGCAGGTGATCTTTTCGGTTTCGATTTCAAGCAAGGCTTCGCCCGAATTAACGGCCTCGCCCGGTTTCTTCAGCCAGCGAACCACGGTAGCTTCCTGCATCGTGAGCCCCAGCTTCGGGATGGTAACTTCCACTGCCATTCATATCTCCCTGATGAATCGCATTATTGCTTCGTCTTCTTTTGCGCACCGCCGTTTGTATCCGCAGGACCAAACGCCAGCAAAACATTTCCAGGCATACCCAGTCCGTATGAGGCATAGCCGGTCGTCTGATACACCATTCCATTTACGATCGTCGGCCCGGAAGATCCGATGGAGCCGCCATGCCCCTGGACGTGATTGATTCCGTCGTAGCTGCGATCCGTCTCGTAGTCCCACACGATCTTTCCGGAGGCCGTGTCGTAGGCCCGCAGATGTCCGTCAAAGGAGCCACTGAAAACGACACCGGGGATCAGGGTGGTCGCCGCCGCTTGTGCGATGGAGCAGAGGTCGGGATGTTGTTTACACGAGTCGGGAGGAGCGACCGTGCGCCATACCCGCTGGCCGCTGGCCAAATCGATTCCGTTGATCGACCCATCCGCTTCCAGGCTGCCTACGTCGCGATCGGAAATGGGTACGTACGCGTAATGGTCATCGGCGGAGAAGCCCCACTCGATTCCGCCATAGATGCCGCCGTGTCCAAGAACAATCTTCCAAACCAAGTCTCCATTATCGGGATTCAGCGCATAGAAGATTCCGGACTTCTGGCCTGCCAGCACCAGGTCCCGACCGTCCGCCAGGGTTGTCAGCGCGGGGGCGGCGCCAAAGTCGAAATCGGGACCCTCTGTTGCCGGACAGTTGGCTGTGTTTTGGCCCTTCATGCAGGCGCCGTTCCAGGCGTCTTGCGTATTGAGCTGTTTCACCCAGCGGCGTTTGCCGGAATCCATTTCGAGAGCCGCCACGGCTTCGGTGGTTAGCGGCTCCGGAGAGGTATACGCGTTGCCATCCGTTACGTACACCAGGTGGCGCTTCGCATCGATGGTGGGCGAGCTCCACACAGATCCGCCGGCCGGACCAAACATCGGTGTTCCTTCTTTGTTCTTCCCGGTGCTGTGCGAGGGTTCGTCGATGGTATAACTCTTCCACACCTCGGAACCGTCGGCGATTTTGAGAGCCACGACGCTGCCGCGGAAAGTGCAACACGGATACTTCGGATCTTCGGCCGCACCTTCTTCGAGCGACGCCACCGGAACGTAAACGCGGTCATGCCAGACCACGGGCGATGCGGTGATGCGGGCTTCAGGATGATCGTCGACTTTGGTCTTCCACAGCAGCTTGGTGGTGGCAAGATCGATAGCGTAAACGTTGGCCTTGAAGTCGCCGAAGATGCCGACCCCACGCACAATCACGATGGGCGTGCGCACACCGGCTTCCGCCTTGTACGTCCAGTAGGAACATCCGGTCGCGGCATCCAAGGCATAGATCACGCCGTCCCAGCTTCCGGTATAGAGTCGCCCGTTACTCACTGTCGGCTGATTGCCCGCGGTATTGAGGCCGGGAAAGACAAACGCCCACTTGAGTTCGAGCCCCGGAACATCGTGAGCACTTAGACCGGCAGACGCCGCAGGCTGATAGCGAAGATTGCGTTCATCAGGTCCCCAGCCCAGCCACGATCCACTGCCCGCCGTTGAAGCGGATTTGGTTTTGCAAGGATTGAGATCACCGGGCGGCTGCACTTTCTGCTGGCTGCCCACGTATTCCGCCACTGCATGCTTATCCGCGTCTGAGAGAGACGCCGCTTGCTGCTGCATCGCACCGTTCTTCAGGACGTCGTAAATATGCTCGGTGGAAAGCTTGCGCAACTGGTCCAGGTCAGGGGCTCGCAAGCCGGTGCCGTGACAGAGCAGGCACTTGCCGGCAAAGATGGTTTCGCCGTTCGGCCCGGCAGCAGGAGCAGCCAGCGCAAGGTCCGCGAAGAACACGACCGCAGCGCAAACAAGCAAGCGCAGCGCGATTACACCGGAGTTATGAGAAATGCGAATCACACACCCTCTTGAGAATTGATCGCTTGCCGGGACTTCATTCTTATAGTCGAACCGCACATGGCGATGACCCTTAACCTTTGTTCAAAGCGAAACCACATGCCCTGTTCGCGTCCTTGCTTCTTATTTAGCTACCGGCTCCTGCGCTAAAGAAGGTTTGTAGATCCCGCGCCGCTGAAGCTCGGTAATGTTGCCGCGGAGAATCTCCCCCTCCTTTTCGTACAGCTTCGCTGCCGACGGCATCTTGCCCTGGCTGCGTGTGTTCTTGGGATAAATCGGCTGCTCGTAAATCACGCGGAACTGTTCCGTACGCAGGTCTTTCACGAAGTTGCCAATACCCAGATTGTTCTCGCGATACTGGCGCAGCGCCTCGATATCGATCGTGGCAGCGACGAACGAATCGTCGGTAGTCTGATGACGCCCTATGATGTTGCCTTTGTAGTCGGCGATCAGGTTCACGCCTCCGCAAATGTCGAAGGGCGCATCGAAGTTGGGGAATTTGTACGCCCCCGAGTTCGGGCTGATAACGTAGGTTGTGTTCTCAAAAGCGCGCGTGCGAACGATGGCTTCGTACATCCCCGTCCCCACAAACGGCTCGTGATACGTCGCCATATAGATGACCTCGGCGCCATTCACTGCCAGGCCGCGCGTCACCTCGGGATAGCCGCGCTCCATGCAAACCGCGCATCCAATTTTTCCGATGTCGGTATCGACCACCGGGTAAAAGGCGTTGATGCCGTCGCCGTATTCCTTCACCCACAAATCCCACACATCGTGAGGAACCGTGGTCCACTGCGCCTCGATGCGCTCCAGTTGAGTCTTGGCCCGCCAGTAAATTACTTCTCCCTGATCGTTGACGACGAACAGGCAGTTGAACACGCGATCGTCGGGAATGCCCTTCAGCTTCACGAAAAGCAGTTGTCCGATGATGTAGGTCTTCAGCGCCTTGGCTTTGGCCGCGAAAAAATCCGTCTCAGGGCCGGGAATGGTGGTGATCGGCGGCTCGCCCAGAGGAAAGCCCTGGATCGCCGACTCCGGCAGGCACACCAGCCTCACCGGTAATTCCTGTGAAGCCAGGGTGTGAGCCATGTCGATGCAATTTCCCAGATGGCGCAGATTCTGTTCCACGTCGCAGAACTGGCGGCACTGCAAGCCGATCGCGTTGTACTGTTTAATCATCAGCCGATCCTTGTAAAGCTCAGATTCCCGTCTGTACCACTAAGCGCACAGTACGCGCATGATCAAGTCGGTATCGTTGTACTCGGTGAACTTGTCGATCTTGCCGTCTTTCACATGCCACAGATGGCAGTAGTTGTTGTTGTAGTCCTGACCGTTCTTGGTCACGCCATGCCCGGTGGACTCGGTTACGACCCAGTCGCCGCAGGAGATGAAATTGGTAACGCGAATCGTGATCAACACGTTCAGGTAGGTGGCAACATCTGTCACGACCTTGGTGAATCCCTCCAGGCCACGGGTCTCGCCGGATACCGGCGTGGTTCCTGGCATGCGAAAGTGCACGTCTTTAGAGAACGCGCCCAGAAAGGCTTCCGCATTGCCTGAATTCAAAGCATCGATGCAGGCGTTCACGACTTCGGTTGCAGTTTTGGCCTTCTGTTCGGTGCCCATTATGATTGCTGCTCCTGTTTTTCTGCTCGAAACATTTTTCCGCCATCGAAGCTGCGCAGGCGATCGATGTGAGCGATCAGCACCACGCGGTCAGGACTCATGTAACGCTGCAACGAGAGGCTGCGCTCGTCCTCGGTCATCGGCCGGTCGAATGTTGCCATGTGCTCCACGGCCCAGTGCCGCACGAGATCGGGATCATCGCTGATTTCGACCTTGCCTCTCGCCGTCACCTGCTTCATTCCCTGGCCTTCGAAGCACAATGAAACCGCGGGATTGCGCCGGAACGCTTTGACCTTGTCGCGGTTTGCCGTCGAACTCAGCATCACTTTGCCGTCCATCACTACGTAAGCCGCAGCGCACGCCACCGGCTCGCAATTCTTAGTGACCCAAGCAATCACGCAGTACCAGGGCGGGCTGTCGATCAACTGCCAGGCCTCTTCGTCGGTGAGCGCGAACGGCTCTAGGTACTGACGAGTCCACCACACCGGCCGCGACTGCTTTTCTCCAGCCATTTCGGCGTCCGGCTAAACTGCTACCGCATCTCCCGCCAGCACCTGCAACCCCTTGGGCAACGTGTGCAGACACTCAGCGCCGTTCTCACGAATCAAGTAGCTGCTCTCAATGTGAAACGGCCCAGTCGTGTGACCGAAATACAGGAACTCGAAATTGAGCACCATGTCCGGCTCCAAATCGAAGTTCTTAATGAGCCCGAACGACGGGTAGCCCGACGGCAACTCGATGATGTCGAGTCCGATGCTGTGCATGAAGATCAGCAACTTGTCCGGCGTTTCGATTCCGCTCTGCTGCACAACCTTTGTGCCGGCTTTGAAAACTTCGTGGGTAGAGGTTCCGGCCCGCAGCATCGCTTCGACTTCCTGCTGCATGTCGGTGATTCGCGCACACAGATCGGAGTAGGCGCGCGAGGGTTGGCCCACGTGTACCGTCCGCGAACAGTCGAAGGTGTAGTTCTGGTACGAGCCCCACGACTCGTAGATGATGATCTGCTTGTCGCGCACCACCCAGTCGTTATCGCGGAACATCAGGTCCGGAAAATATTCGCCGCCATACTCCGCTCCGAACTGCAATCCTTTTTGCGAAGCCAGCAAAACAGCGTCCTGGCGCATGACCGATTCGCGGAAGCGGTCGATCACCTCGCGCCAGACAACGCCCGGCTTGATGAAAGGCGTGATCTCGCGCAGCGCGGTCTCGTTGATCTTCGCTCCCTGCCGCAGGATACGTTGCTCTTCTTGCGATTTCACTTTGCGTAGGTCGAGCCAATAGTCATGCGCGTCAACAATCTTCATCTCCGGGACTAGGGCCTGCACATGCTGCGCCAGGCGAAGATCGTCGAAACCGATTCGGCCCTTCGCGAGTCCAAGGTCGCGGAGAGCCTGAGCCATACCGGTGATGACGTTATCGACCATTGGCGCGACAACTTTGTCGGTGTAGAGCTTCTCCACATCGGCTTGCAGCGGATCGAGCCGCACTGGCTCAGGAGCGTTGGCGATGTACGACATGTTGAGAAACTCAATGGGACGGATCTGCGGAATCCAGGTCGGCTGCTCCAGCAGCGCGACAATCGACCACTCCGGAATGAGCAGCGTAGCTTGCTTCTGATCGCGAGTTAACAGGACAGCGGCAAAGTTTTCCTGAAAGAACCACTCCGACATCCGGGTCCAATATCCCGAGGCGTAATACACGTTGCGAGGCGCCGCCGCTATCACAGCGTCAAGTCCGTACTGATCCATCTTGGCGACTGCCCGATCCCAATTCAACAGCATGACCGCAAACTCCTAGCGAATTAAGTCTTTGATAACGTGCCGGCGCGACAACATGTCCACGGATTGCGAGTGGTCGATAAACTTCTTTTCGTCTTCGTACGATTTCTGCGAAGCCAGCGGCGATTGCACCAGGGCTTTGAATTTGGCGACGCTGTCGAAGTAAGCGGTCACCACGCCGTCGAAGGGTTCGGACCCATCGCCGAGGCCGCTGACTTTACCGGCATCGCCCAGCAAGGTGTGGTTCTGAATGTAGCCCATAAGCAATCCCATCGCGTGCGCCTTGCGGCCGATGTGGGCATGATGCGACCACAGTTCCGAAAATCGCTTGCGATCGATGTCCGATCGCCGACGCAGCACTTCGAGCAGCACGTAATTCCCGGGAGCTACCGGCTCGACGACGACGTGTTCCTCGGCAAGGCACGCGCTGGTGCAGGCCTGATCGATGAAATGTTTTTCGTCTTCCAACGCCGCTTGCACATGCGGGTCGTCGCTGAGGCCTTTGTGCAACGATTCGAGGTTATCGAACCAAGCCATCGCTATTCCGTCGAAAGGCTCAACTTTGCTGACACCAGCCTGCGCCATCGCCTCGCGAATTGGATCGTCCAGCAGCACGTGATACTGCACGTAGCGACGGATAGGTCGCACGCGAGGGCCGAACTGCGAATGATGCTCCAACCAATGCTGCTGGAACTCCGCCATGGAAAGGTGCGGCAAACGTCGAACACAATAGATGAGCTTGATCATGTGTTTTAATGGACCGCCCTAGGCCTGTGGAACCTCATACTTGATAGATTCGTGGTATTGAATGCAAAGCCATCCGTTCGCTTGGCGGCGGAACAGAAATGTCGCACGGGGAAATACGATGTACTCGTTGCCGGCTACCTTGAAACCAATCTCGATGTTGCAAAATGCAGACGCGATGTCGCCGAACAGCTCGATTTCGACGCCGCTGATTTCCATCTTGGTGATGGGATAGAGCGCGATCGCCTCGCGGTAATATTTGTCGATTTCGGAGTAGCCGTGCAGCGGTGCAGGTTTCTCGGATGCCAGGTACAAGCTGGGATAGTCCTTATCCCAGGTACTCGTCAGGATCGCGGGATCGGCATGTCTCCATCCCAGCGCGTAGCGCTCGAGGACAGCTTGAATTGCCGCTTTGTCGTCGGATTGAACTGCCGTCATCGACCCTCCTGAGTGGCCCTCGCGGCTGCCGGCTTCACGTTCTGATTGAGATGGAAGAAATTGGTTTGATCGTACTTGGCCTTCACTGCCGCCAAGCGATCGTAATTCTTGCCGAAGGTACCGCGGATCAACTCGTCGTCGCTGTCATTGCTGAGGTAATTGACGTAGCCGCCGCTGGACGAGTACGGCAACATGGCTGCCCAGTGTTTGCGCGCAAACTCAATGTGAGTTGCGGCCTCCGGAGGGTTCGTCCACGTGGACATAGTAGTGAAGTTGAACTTCGCGTCTCGATGCGGAAAGGCGGTGGCGTCCGCTGGAACCCGGTTGACCGCGCCATGCAGATGCTCAAGGAAGACGAACGAATATGGAGACGTCATGCCCTCGAACGCTTCTTCAACAATCTTCAAAGCATCGTCGGTGAGTTCCGGCATCAGGTTGGTCTTCCAATATTGATGCATACCTGCCGGACTGCCCGCGTCGAAGTATTTCTGGAAGTCGACATAGGGCATGGGAGCGATGGTGTCGACCAGCGGAGTTCCGAAATCGCGAACTGGCTTCAGTGCGGCGGTCGCATCTTGCTCTGGTCCCATATGGCAGACCACCAGCACCACTGCGGGTGTGCCGTCGGGCAAAGTCATACGAACCGCGTACACCGTAACCTCGTCGCCGACAGAGGCCGCGTAGTCGCGATAAAAACGCAGTAGGTCATGCGCGCGACTCATCGGGTAAACCACGAAGCCCGCAGTGACATTTTTCACCGGATGAAGCTGGAACTCGAACGAGGTAACGATACCGAAATTTCCGCCGCCTCCACGCAGCGCCCAGAAAAGATCCGCGTTCTCCTGCTCGTTGGCGACAATCAGTTGGCCGTCGGCGAGCACGACATCGGCCGATAACAGGTTGTCGCAGGTGAGACCGTATTTGGGCATCAGCCAGCCGAATCCGCCGCCCAGTGTCAGTCCCGCTACCCCGGTCATGGAAACCGTTCCGCCCGTGGTGGCGAGACCAAAGACCGAAGTCTCCAAGTCGAACTCGCGCCAGATCATTCCGGCTTGCGCTTGCGCGGTTTTGCGCTTCGGATCGACTCGCATGCCTTTCATCAACGCGAGGTCGATCATCAGGCCGCCTTCGCAAACCGCGTTACCGGCGACATTGTGGCCGCCGCCTTTCACCGCGACTGCCAGATCGTTGCTATGCGCGAACTCCAGCGCGTTCCGAATGTCTGAAACGCCGGCGCACTGGACGATCAGCGCAGGCTTACGGTCGATGCCTCCGTTCCAGACGGTTCGCGACAGATCATATTCCGCGCAGTTGGGACGTAGAGTTTTGCCGCGAAGCCGGGAGGCCAACTGCTCGATGTGGTCCGCGTGTACCGTCTGTGTCTCGCCATGTAGCATTGCTGTCGTTCTGCTCCTTAAGCCAGACTGAAAAATCGAGTTTGCGCCCACCCTTCGTCGAGGGGGGAGATGTAGGTGAGAGTGGCTCTGCGCGAGGTGCATTTCCATTCGCCGTCGACGCGCACAAAATCGTCGAAGTAACGCCCTGCGCTCACGATGGCTTTTCCCTTGAACTCTAGGTCTGCGCGCCAGTAGCTCTGAGCACGCGCCCGCTCACCGTCGAGTTCGATAATCTCGTTGCTGGTGCGGTGAATTCTCATGCCGAACGAGCCTACGACCTGCTCAAAGAAATCTCGCAGCGCTGCTTTGTCGTGAAACACCGCCATGCCTTCCACTTCATATCGAAGCTGGTCGGTGAACTGCCCCAGCAACTCATCTAGATTGTTGTCGTCGCTCAGCCAGTTCATGCGGCTGATCAACTCGCGAATTCGTTCCCGGTCCGACAGTTCGGCAATCATCTTTTCCATCATGGGAGAAGAATTTGTAGAACGTGAGATTTGTCCTGAGTGCATGGTCGCCTGCTCACGCCCTGAGGTTGACCACGATTTTTATGTTTTCGTTGCCAGGTAAAGAGAATGGCTCGAAGCCGTGCGAAACAATCTCTTCCAGGCCGATTCGCGAAGTGATTAGCGGTTGAGCATTGATGCGTCCGTCGGCCACTAAATCCATGCAGATTTCAAACTCGCCGAAATAGCCGGCGGTGCCGCAGATCTCGCGCTCGTTCAACAGCGTGTCCAGAAAGCTGAAGGGCTGCGGCTCGACGCTGACTCCAACCACTACCGTGCGCCCGTGAACCCGAGTGCAGCGTGTTGCCATCGCGACGGTGTTGGTACTTCCCACACACTCGAAAGCCACATCCACGCCACGGCCGTTGGTCGCATCTTTAATCTTTTCGATGGGATCGCCGTCGCCCGGATCCAGAGCAAACTCTGCGCCCATCTGGAGAGCCTTCGTGCGCTTGGTCGCAACCGGATCAACGGTGTAGATGTGCGTTGCGCCGGCAGCTCTGGCGCACAGCAGCGTGGACAGCCCGATCGTGCCCGTGCCCACGATGGCGACGGAATGCCCTACTTCGACATGGCCGCGGCGAACCGCGTGCATCGCCGATGCGAGGGGCTCGATGAGCACCGCGTCCTGGGTTTTCAAATTCGCAGGAATTTTGTGGCAGATGGTCGCAGGAACCGTGCATGAGTCAGCAAAAGCGCCGTCCCAGGCGAAGCCCAGATAGGCCGGCTCGCGACACAAAATGTATTCGCCCTTCAGGCAGTGAACGCATTTTCCGCAAGGCAGACTGGCTTCGCTGACGATGCGATCGCCTTCGCGAAATTGCGTGACGCCAGGACCGACCGCCTCAATTACGCCGGTGAACTCGTGGCCCATGGTGACGGGAGCTTTGCGGCCGGTTCGCGGATGTGGCTGAGTAGGAATGAACTGCGGGCCGTGGGTGTACTCGTGCAAATCGGTAGCGCAGATACCAGCAGCATCAACCTGGATGCGCACTTCACCAGCAGCAGGCGGACGAGCAGCAACATCTTCGACACGAATATCTCTTCGCCCGTACCACCGCGCTGCCCTCATGCCGACCGCCTCGTGAAATTGTTGGAGTAAGTTGGAGGCGGCAGGTTCTCCGCCTCCATGTTGTCGATGGTTAGAAGGTCAACCGCAGCGCGAGCTGAATCTGGCGCGGCGATCCGACCGTGCTGGTGATGACGCCAGCCTGCGGGTTGCAGGAGGTTGTTAGCGACTCCTGCGCGGTAAGCGAGCAGGGCAGCGCATTTAACTGGGCCTGCGTTGGCACGTAAGGCTGGCCGTTGGCGTTGATGAACTGCGCACCAGGGGTGTAGAGCTGGTTCGCCGGCAAGTTGAAGTTCGGGTGGTTGAGGATATTGAACATATCCGCGCGGAACTGTAGTCCGGCGCGCTCGGTGAGCTTCCAGGATTTCGAGGCTCCGAAATCAAGCTCGTTGAATCCCGGTCCTACGACCGAGTTGCGGGGAGCATTGCCCAGCGTCCCGGGCGTCTGGAGATAGTACGCTTTGGCGTTGAACCAGTTATTGATATTGCCGATAACTGGATTCGGGGTGGAAAGATTGGTGCGGTCCGGGAAGGTCAGGTTGTCACCAACTCCGGTGATGCCGAAGCCGGCCAGTACTGAGAACGGGAATCCGGAGCGGTCTTGATTAAGCACGTTAACGCTCCAGCCGCCGAGAATTGCGTTCTCCCAACTCTTCATTCCGCTGCCGTACTTGCGTCCCTGTCCGAAGGGCAGATCGTAGATCGCATTGGCAACGAAACGATTGCGGAAGCTGATCAGCGATTCTGACCAGTCTGTCGTGGGCTGACCAGGATACTCATAGTGCGAAGCGTTGCCCAGCAGAAGGGCGCCGCTGTTGTTCGTGTCTACGTCAGACATGGCCTTCGCCCAGGTGTAACTGGCTTCCAGAGAAAGTCCGTTGTAGAACTTGCGGTTGAAATCCACACTCCCGGCGTTGTAGTTGGAACGTCCGTTGAAGGCCACCGAATACAGGGAGAAGATCTGGGCCTGAAGTGCCTTCGACGCCGCCCCTCCGGGCGAGTTGTAGAAATACGGCTCTCCGTTTGGCAGAGTGCCGCCGGGCAGGTTGTAGTTACCTTCATAACCGCCCATCAGGTGCCAGCTCGCGCTGCCGACGTAGGAAACTGTCATCGTCACTTTTCCGGGCAGCTCCTGGGCAATCTGCATATTCCACTGAGCGGTCTCAGGAGGATTGACATTGGTGACAGCCGTCAACAGGCCTGGGTAGCTGCTGACTTTTGTGACCTGGGTGGATTGATTCCAGGGAATAAGTGGCCCTCCGTCAGGCTGGCCGAAGAACGAATTGATGGTGGACTGCGGATCGTTGTAGGTCAGCTCGCCCGCGACAGGCCCCAGTCCAACGAAGCTATAGAACAATCCTCCGCCAACGCGCACGACAGTCTTGCCCTTGCCGTAGGGATCCCAAGCCATACCAAGCCGGGGCTGAAACTGTTTCCACGAATAGTTGTTGTAAGGAGTGCTGGCGATGGTCAAGCCCGAATCCTGATTGCTTCTCACGTTGCCGAACAACTGCTCGTTAGTCAGGATGGGAAATTGGAAGTCTTGCCGAAGTCCGGCCGTAACCGTCAGTTTGCGGGTAGCCTTCCAGGTGTCTTCCACGTACCAGCCCACGGGGTGCGTGCTGGTGTTCCATTGCGGAACGGCCGCGTCGTTACGGATGATAAGCACAGCGGTCTGGCCGGCGAGCAAGTCGTTAAGGCTGTTAAAGGTCCAGCCGCCGCCGATCAGGTTGCCTTTAGTCCAGTTCCATTGCTCCCATCCGAAGCTGCCACCAATCTTGATAGAGTGTCGACCGAGGGTCCACTCAAAGTCATCGGTAATTGGCCAGCTGCTATCGGCGCCCTTGAACGGGCCCCAGTTATCCGTTCCGATCGTGGACAGCGCACCACTTGTATTACCCGATGTCGCCGAGCCGACGGAAATAGTTCCGACCACTTGGCGGGCCGGGTTTCCGGTGTACTGGTCCGGTTGAAGCTGAACCGTGGGCTGAACGGAGGCCTCCAGCAAAGACCGATTCCAGCCGAAGGCCAAGGTATTCACCTTGGTCGAGCCAAAAGCGTGCGTCCATTTCAGCATGAAATTCTGTAGCCGGTCGTACTTCAGGAACTCATACGTGGGCACCTGATAAGCGTTGGTTCCGTCAGCATCGGTGATGGTGTAGCGGCCAGTGAGGGTGTCGTTCTTCGTGAGGTACTGGTCGATGCGGACCAATCCGTACTGCTGACTGATAGGCTGGCTATTGGGAAACAAAAGCTGAGCGATGCCGTTTCCGTAGTCGCGTCCATTGGGTAGCGGATACAAGGGCAGAATGGCCTGTGTGCCAGCAGCAATCGGCACGGGAACCGGGCCTCCGGGCGCGTAGTTATCTGTTACCAGGAAGGGCACTCCACCCGGGCAGCCGACGCCGCTGCCGCCCACGCCGCCGTTGCGGGCGCAAAGACTTGGCACGTTGCCGACTGAGGTCGTGGTATACGCCTGCTGAAGCCCTTCGTAGTTGATGAAGAAGAACGTCTTGTCTTTCTTGATGGGCCCGCCCAGAGTGCCCCCAAACTGGTTGCGGTGGTAAGGGAATTTAGCCGTATCGAAAAAGCTTTCGGCATCCATCTTGTCGTTGCGAAGATATTCGTACAAGCTGCCATGCCAGTTATTGGTGCCGCTCTTGGTGGCAAAGCTGACCACGGCACCTGCCGAACCGCCGTACTGGGCGCTGTAGTTGGCGCTGAGCACCTGGAATTCCTGAATGCCTTCCACACCGGGTACATCGCCGCCGGCCGCGGTGCCGGGAGCGCCGAACGCAGAGTTACCGAAATTCACGCCGTCGATCAGGTAAGCCATATTCGACGAGACCTGGCCGTTGGCGCTGATCTGCGAACCTTGCGCCCAAGTCACGCTGGTCGGCGTCTGTCCGGCGTTATTTGAAGTGTTCGTTAGCGAAACGATGCCGGGCTGCTGCGTCACCAGCGAAGTGAAGCTGCGCTGGTTAAGCGGCAGTTGCTGCACCTGTATCGGCTGAATAACGTCGCTGACCGCGGTCTTCTCCGTGTCCACGACAGCAACCGACTCTCCGGTCACTTGCACGGTTTCGGAAGCATGACCGACGTCCAGGGTAGAACGTATTTGCTGGTTGGTTCCCACGTTAACCTGGACGTTGGGATACTCAGCCTGCTTAAAGCCCGCGTGAGAAATTACGACGTTGTAGGTGCCAGGCGGCACATCGCGAAGCGCAAACTCGCCACCACTGTCCGTGACGGTCTGCCTGGAGAAATTGGTGGCCGCGCTCTCTACCTTCACGGTGGCCCCGGGTATGACAGCGGAGCTGCTGTCGGTGACCACACCCGTTATCGAGCCGTTCGTCACTGCGCCTTGACCGAACGCGGAGCTGATAACCAGGGAGGCGAAGACCGCACACATCAGAGCCCGAAGCGAGCAAAATACAAGCTTTCTGTACCAATTCATTGCAGTCTCTCTTTCGGATTTCGCGGTGGCCCGGCAGCCGCTACTTGATCTCACGGCGATTCCGGTTCTACTGGTCGCCCTGCAGTCCGATCTGGTACCGCGGGTTTACCAAACAATCGTTTGGTCGGTCAGCAGATTAAAATGCGCCCCAGCGAATGTCAAGAAGAAAACGGTCGGTTGTTTGAGGCGCGCGCAATGCCTGTTTATGGCCTGTATTCCGGCCTCAACGTCCTACACGATCAGGGATATGCCACTAGGGCTATGGTGTCGATTGGGTATGGCCTATTGGGACATTTACCAGCCCGACTTGAGTCAAGCATCCACACGACGTTGCCACCGTTATTCTCCTGGCGGAGGCGCGGGATGGAACGGAACCCTTGGGCTGCTCAGGCGGTCCTGAGAAAACTCATTCGACAATAAAGTTGACGGAAGGCTGAATCTGCTGCTTCGACAGATTGTCCTCCACCTTCACGGTCAGTTTGTAAACGCCTGGGGGAATGTTATTCAGGACAACAGTCTTTTCCAGGGTTACCTGCTCGCCGACGCTGCCCTTCTTTTCCGTCGATTCGGAATCGTATAGCACCAGATGGTGGTTGTTCACATTGACGATTTCGTAATTGAAATCGGCGGAAGGTTTCTTGGTCTTCTCGTCGGTTTGCAGATTGTAGACCTGCATCCAGAAACTCAGCCGCTGGGATCGATCAAAACTCGGAGGCTTGCCGTCGGAGCTGTCAAGGCGCGGGTAAACCAGTTTGGTTTGCCCAATAACAAAATTGCCGGCTCCCACCTCCTTGGTCGCGGTTCGTTCCAGATGGTCCGCGAGAATTAGTGACGATGTTGCCAGTCTGTCGTCGCTATATTCGGGAACAACGATACCCCGGCTCCAGGTTCCAACGCGGTCGCTGTTCACGTCTTTCACCACAATATCGAGACGATAGCGGCCCGCGCGAAGTGGAACTGCTTTCCAGTAAACCGAAGGACGGTTGATCGTCTGCTCCAATAGGTCAGGCGGTACGTCCACTTGAACCGTGTCCTCGAATGTTTGTGCCACCTTGCCCGTCAGACTGGTCACTCGGCCGAAGATGTTGACCGCTCCCCGCTGAATACCGTCCTTTTCCACAAAGGTAATATCTTTGTTTCGCAGTTCGATGGTAACCGGAACCAGTACGCTGTCACTGGTGACCTTCACGAAATCAGCACGCGCGTCGAAGGGCATCAAGTTCATCGTGATCTTGTGGTTCACAACTTCTTCCATATCCTTGAACTTGACGGGAGGAGGCGCCTGCGCTCTGGCAAGCGTGTTCATCTTGTCGAAGATCTTGGCGTTCTGCATGCCCTGTAGGGGACCAGGGTTGGCGGAGAATGGATTCATCCTGTCTGTCCGGCTCGCCAGCCCCATGTTCTCGTATTCCGTATTCCCGGCTGTGGGTGTGTGCAGCAGAGCGTCCTTTTCGTTAGTATCCGAGGTCAGGTGATAGTCATTACAAATGCAAGGATCGACAAACTCTAACTTGACGTCCTGCCCCACTCCCTCCATGTTTCGGTAACGCCACTCTTCAAACGGAAACGTGCTGGTGGTGCCGCCCCCCTCTTCCATGGGACGCTCATAGTTGCCACCTGTCGGATGTCTCTCGATTTCGTCCGGCGGACCCCAGATGATGTAAATACGGCCCCGATCTGTCTTCCATCCTGGAATACCGGCAGGAAATTTTTCGTTTGCCTCAGCGATTCGACGGTAGTGTTCCTCGCGATACTCATTTTCCGGCGTGTCGGGAGTGGGATCCCGGCGCTGCCAGAACTGTTCAATGAACTGATCTCGTTCTTCGTCGTTGGAAAGCTGTTTGAACGCGGTCAGCTCTTCCGGGGTGATGATGTAAACCACGTCCTCGTTCAGCCACCGCTTGTAGGTCTGGCTGAGTTCTTGCTTTAGCGCTTTACTGTTCTTCTGTTTCTGCTTGGGAGAAACCGACCGTTGCAAAGGATCGGAAGCGCTGTTAGAGGATTGCGGCGCCGTGGTTGTGCTTCCGCTTTGAGAACCTTGGACCGCGCTTTGGGCAGCAACTGCCGGGGCTGCATCTTGCCCTGATGCCAAAGCTGTAAGGCAAAGACCAAAGAGCACGGTGATAACAACGGAGCCGATCGGACGAAACCTCATCTGCACGAAACCCACCTCAACTGCACGTCAACCAATCGTTTGGTAGATAGCTTTCCCAAATCATATCGCGCTGCCCGAACTTGTCAATCGGCAATTCTGGCAATTCCAACGGTAGGCCGGAAGCAGCAGGCTGCAAATGGGTACAGTCGTAGCGCGACTGGGGTGAGGGCCGCCCTCCTGTTACGATTCGCGGCCGAGAAGAATGACGCAGGCCACTGCTCCCGGGCCGCCGAGGTTGTGAGCTAAACCAAGTTCGGCGTCTTTCACCTGGCGTTTGCCAGCTTGTCCGCGAAGCTGGGTCGTAAGTTCGTAAATCATGCGGACTCCCGTAGCGCCGACGGGATGACCGAACGATTTGAGCCCCCCGCTGGGATTGACCGGGAGATCTCCATCAAGAGCACTGCGGCCTTCGGAGATGAAGGCGCCACCTTCCCCTTTCCCGCAGAAACCCAAATCCTCGTAATTCGTGATCTCCGTCCAGGTAAAGCAATCATGGACTTCGGCAAAATCAACTTGCTTTGCCGGATCAGTAACGCCTGCGGCTTTGTAAGCTTGAGCCGCAGCCTGGCGCGTAGACGGAAAGCCCAAATACTCACACGTCGGATCAAGATAGGGCTTGCCGCTGGAGACCGCCAGTCCAGAGCCGCGCAGCAGAACCAGTTCCTTGCCGCGGCTCTGCGCGATATCCGCGCGGCACAAAATCGCAGCTGCCGCTCCGTCGGTCGTTGGGCAGCAATCGAACAGGCCAAAAGGATAAGCGATCATTGGCGCTGCCAGCGCTTGCTCCTCGGTGATCTTCATGCGAAGGTGCGCCTTCTCGCTGAGCATTCCGTTAGCGTGGTTCTTGACCGCGACCTTGGCCAGCGTGCTGCGATCCAGACCGTAAGTATGCATGTAGCGGTTGGCAGCCATCGCGAACATCCCGGGCGCAGTCGAACCTGCTTCGATCAGAGGATGAATGCCTTCGCGCTGCAAGCCACGCACCGCGCGGTCTTTCAGCTTCTCCGCGCCTAGCACCAACACCATGTCATATAGGCCAGCCCTGATTGCCGCGGCAGCATTCCGAAAAGCGTCCGTGCCGGTCGCGCAATAGTTCTCTACCCGCGTGATGGGGCGCCCACGAAAACGCAAGGAGTCGGCCAGCGTGATGGTTGCTTTCCCGCCGTTAAACCCCGGCGAAAAAGTCCCTAGCCACGCGGCCTGGAGCTCGTCCATCGTGACCCCAGCATCCTGGCATGCAGCCTGTGCCGCATCCACCATCATGTCGGAGAGACTTTGGTCCACGTTGTCGCCAAACTTGGTGCAACCAACCCCAAGCACCGCGACTTGCTCGCGTAACGATTTACTCACACATCCCTCCTGGGGCGGCACTTCCAGTAATAGTGGTAAAGGCCGCCACCCTCGCGCAGACGGCGCGGGATCAACTCCACCGGCATTCCGATTTGCACTTTATCGGGCTCGGTATCCGCTACCTCACCATAGATGCGCCCACCGCCGTCGAGATCCACAACCGCCATCACCGTTGGAGGAAATGGCGACGCCGCAAGATGATCGACGGCGAAAGTGAACACCTGCCCGGTGCGCTGCATTGCAACTTCTTTCAGGGTGTCGCTCTTCTCGCACTTGGCGCACACTCGTACAGTCGGAAAATGCCGCGTGCCGCACGACTGGCACTCACTTCCATGCAGGCGAATCGTCTGGGCTTCATCCTTGCTGTAGAAGATGTTGGTAATTTCCAGATTATCTTCGTGAATGTGCCGATACTCACGGCCTTTGCGGTAAAGGGTGTAGTTCTTGTAGGAGATGGGATCGCGACGCAGAGCTTCCATTCCAACCCGCACTTTGAACGCGGCGATTCGCTCGGTGACACGAAAAAGAAAAGCGTCGGCTCCATTTCCGTAGCCAGCACATAAGATCAAGTCGCCTGGCGAAGCCTTTTCCAGCGCGGCCGAGAGAAGCAGCAGAGGAGCGGCACAACCCGTGTTACCCAAGTCGTCCCATGCTACGTCTTGCAAGCGATCGGCAAATCCCAACTTTTCAGCGAGCGTGAGGTGAGAACGTTTGTCAAACGCCGGAACGACAAACTTGGTGACGCTTTCCGCCGCAACACTCGCCTGCTCCAGCACTCGCTGGATCACCCAGCGCAAGCCGCGAAGGTATCCCCGATCGACCGAAAACTTTCCTTCGAAAGACGAAACGTAATCATCACGATCACGGCGCGCAGTTTCGAAGAAATCGTCGTAACGTGTAGCCCGGGCCAACAGTTCGGCGATTACGTTTTGCGATCCCAGTGCGATGGCTGCTGCCGCATCGCTGAATGTGAGTTCTTCGTTCGACCCCGGTTCGGCTTCGCGCGCGTCGGCCGCTACCACAATGGCCGTCCCTTCGCCGGTGGCGACGCGGTCGGCAGCCGCCATCAGCGCTGAAGTCCCGGCGCGAAGCGAGGCGGAGAAATCGGCGACAAACGTCGACTCATCCAGATCGCATAGAGCTGCAATGATGCTGGCGTTCAGTCGCTCCTGGTAGGGAGCCGTGGACGACGCGAAATACAAAGCATCGAGAGCTTTTCCCTGCTCGCGCTCGCTCGCAACGCACGGCCACGCTGCTGTCGCAGCCATGGTGAGGGGATCCTCGTCGAAGCGCATCACGACTTTTCGACCAGCCTGCGCGCGGCCGCCCCACGCAGTTGCGATTTCTTCACGCGAAATTCGGTATGCCGGCAGATACGCCGCATGAGAGACAATCCCAATCATGCGAACCGGCCTCTTCGTGTGACGGTCCGTTGTTCCACTCCGGTTCCTTCCTTAATGCTACAAATTTGACTAGGCCCGAATCAGTGTCTGCAATCGGCCACCGCGATCGATCTCGGTTCGCAGCAGGCACAATTCGCGATCGGTAGGCAGTGTAGTTTGCGGCACTTTCGCCGGCACCATCAACTCAAATCCGGTATTCTGCTGCACCTGCTCTAGCGAAACTCCGGGATGCAGTGACTTCAAACGCATTCGCTTGCTCTGCTCGTCGAAATCCATCACTGCGAGATTGGTTACCACCAGCTTCGGACCGTGATTCTCCGCCAGCCCCACCTCTGCTCGACTTCCGCTTCCTGACCCATAGCCGTATGCGGAGATGAAATCGACCTTAGGTACGAATGCGTGCTTCGTGTGTCCACGGAAGAAATAAACGACCTCCTTCACGCAGCCGGCAAATTCCAAACCAACGGTTCCCGGACCGCGCAGCGCCGGCCTTTTGTGGGGCCCAATCGATACCAGATTCACGTTGCCAAACTGATCGATCTGCATGCCGCTGGCAAACATAATGTCGAATGTACCGTTCATCTCCAGATCGAAGACGTCCTCAAGCAATAGGGCCGCCTCGCAACAGGCCAGCGCCTCATCTCCGTTAAGCGAATCCGGAAGAAACTGAAGCCGGGGATTGACCGCACCCGAACCGCCGTAGCTGTAGGACAAATTGGGAGCGTGCGTCAGTTGCGCCAGCCGAACTCCGGCAGCGACCTCCCAGCAGCCCGTGCCTACGCCGGTGAACATGCCATCGCGCACCGAATGCGCGATGACCGTAGCCATGATTTCGGCCAGCGAAGGAGGCAGCGAGAGATCAACGCCACTTCCCGATGGCGCACCTGCGCAGGGAACCTCTTCACCGATCCTGCCGAGATAGTCAGCTTCATCGTCACCAAATTCCGCCAGGTACGCTGCCAGAGTCTCGCTGCTCTTACACGCCGTTACGTAGCGCTTGATTTCCTTGCGATCGACACCGTAAACGCCGGCGCTTGCGGTCGGCCGCGCTGCTCCGCGTAACGGTACCACGGCCTGCACCAGGAAGCCCGGCAAGCCGACGGTCGCTGAAGAACCAGCAGACCGGTCGGAGTCAATCAAGTCATCGGCAGTGGCGATGATTCGCTTCGCAGCCCTGCCTAGCAGCGAATCCATGAACGGCATCGGGCCGCTCTGCAAGTTCGCCCAGTGATCCGTAGCCGGCACGTGCAACAAGGCAACATCGGGACGAAGCGCCGGAACACAGATCACTTCTTCGCCACTAAAAGGATCGCGGCAGGTTTTATACAGGGGATTGTTCGGCGCGCAATCGGAGGCAGCGATATGCTTGGGCAGCACGTAAAATGGCGCCCCGCTGGCCGCCGCCTTCAGCCCGTAGCCGAGAAACGCTTCTCCACATTCCACCACTTCAAGCGCCCCGGATTCCACCGCTTTGCGAAACGCCGGTGCCAATCCCAGTTCTTCCAGCGACACATACGGCGAAATGATTTTGCGCACGGCGCTGGCCGCAATCAGCAAGTCCGCCTGGATGGATGTAACGGCTGCCGTGATCAGGGTTAGATCGCGCACCCCCTGTCGAATCAGCTCGCGCACCAGCGCCATGGGAGCGCCAAAGTACGAGAGGCCGCCGACCGCAACAATACTGCCGTCGGGAATGGACGCTGCCGCTTCCCGCAGCGAGATAACTTTTGAGGAGCGCAGGGACATGCAAAGAGTCAACCTCAACGACGTTGCATCATGAATTCGATCTTGCGGATGACCTCAACTGGCCACGCTTTCGCTCTCGAACTGCATCTCAGGCACCTTCGCGGGAACGATCAGCTTCGGCTCCGTAGCCTCCTGCACCTCCTGCGGAGTGAAACCGGGGGCCACCTCCCGCAATGTCAGGCCTTCCGGCGTAACATCGATCACGGCCATGTCCGTGATGATCCGGTGCACGCATTCCAAGGCAGTCAGTGGGTAAGTGCACGTCTTGACGACCTTCGGCTTGCCCTCCTTGGTGACATGCTCCATCAGGACGACGATTCGCGGACTGCCCACGGCAATATCCATCGCGCCGCCAATCCCGCCTGCGCCGCTGGTGCCAGGCACCTTCCAGTTAGCTAGGTCGCCCTTCTCGGAAACCTGTAGCCCGCCCAGCATGGCTATGTCCAAATGACCGCCGCGGGTCATCATGTGAGCGTCGAGCTGGGAGAAGAATGCTGCACCCTGCTTCAGGGTTACATGCACCTTCATTGCATCTACCAGGTCGGAATCTTCCTCACCCTTGCGGGCCCGCGGGCCCATACCGAGAATTCCGTTTTCGCTGTGAAACCAGATAGTCCTACCTTGTGGGACATGACTGGAAACCAGGTTGGGCAGGCCAAAGCCGAGATTAACGTAGGCGCCGTCGGGCAGCTCCAGCGCCGCGCGCTGCACCAGTTGTTCGCGAGTCAGTTTGGTTTTAGGCACTGTACACCGCCTTTGCCTGCACAATTCGATCAACATAGATCGAAGGCGTAACAACGGTCTCCGGATCCAGGCTGCCGACTGGCACGATTTCTTCCACCTCGACGATGGTGGTTTTCGCGGCTCCCGCCATCACCGGATTGAAGTTTCGCGAAGCTTTGCGGTAAACGATATTGCCGAGTTCGTCCGCTTTGTAGCCGCGGATAAAAACGTAGTCCGCCTCAAGCGCCTGCTCCAGGATGTATCGTTTGCCCTTGAAAATGCGCTCTTCCTTGCCGTCGGCCACTTCGGTCCCAACTCCCACAGGTGTATAAAAAGCCGGAATCCCCGCCACCGCAGCCCGCAGTCGTTCGCACAGCGTTCCTTGCGGCAGCAACTCGATCGTCACTTCGCCCTTCGCCCATTGCTCCTGGAAAAAATAAGACTTGGGACCGGGAAAGCTCGCCACGATATGTTTGATCTGGCGATTTTTGAAGAGCAGGCCTAACTCGAATTCTTCGGTACCGCAATTGTTACTGATGGCGTGAATGTTTTTCGTGCCCTTTTTGGCCAAGGCTCGAATCAAGCCATTGGGAAAGCCGGTGCCACCAAAGCCGCCAAACATAATGGTGGCGCCATCGGACACGTCGGCCACAACAGAATCAATCGAATCGTATACTTTGTTTTTCACGGCGCTATTCCACTCGTTAGGATTTTGGTTTGTCCAGGACCCACTTGCCGTCGTCTACCTTGTAGCGGGTCGCCACTTCAATCAGCACACCATGAGCTTTCTTGGGAGGAACGAAGGTCCACTTCAACCAGGGCAGATGTGTGGGTCCCGTGAGTTCCTTGCTGGTCAGCGGAACGCCAGCCTGGTCCAGGGCTTCCACGGTCTCGGGGAGATCGTCGGAGGTGAAAGCGAGGTGGTGCACGCGTTCTCCGTGCTTCTCCAGCAACTTTTGATCGTATGGATTCTCGCTCTCGAAGAACTGGAGCGACGCGCCGTTGGGATTGACGAAGGTAGCCCAGCGCATCTTGAAACCACCTTCCACGCCCTCGTCCCAGACAATGTTCTTGGCTTGCTCGGGGTCGAGCACGCCAAGCATCTGCGCGTAATCTTTTACCGTCTCGTCCAGGTTGCGGACGAGGAAAGAAACATGATCGAACTTCACCCGTGGCATAAATATGTCCTCTCAGAACTGCGGATCGTATGACTTAAATCAACCCACAACGTTGATGAAATCGACTCCACCATCCACTATCAGAACTTGTCCCGTAATGAAGTCCGCGCCCGGCGAAGCCAGAAATTCCACCGCAGCGGCGACGTCTTCCGGCGTGCCGATGCGACCCATCGGCATTTGCTTGACAATCTTTTCGCGCACGTCGGCCGGAATCCCAAATGCCGACGGTTCTTGCCCGTCGCCGCGCGCGGCGGTCAGTCGTGTGTCGACAATGCCCGGTGCAATCGCATTGCAGTTCACGCGAAACGTGGACCATTCTTTCGCGATAGCCTTGGTGAGCCCGATGAGGCCGGCCTTTGCCGAAGCATAATTCGCGTTGCCAACCGCTCCATTTACGCCGGCAATCGATGCGATGTTCACGATCTTGCGATGCTGCATCTCGCCGCGCTTCTTCTCTTCTCTGGCGACCTCTCGCATGTAAGGCGACGCCGCGCGAATGCAGTTGAATGCGCCACGCAAGACCACATCCATCACCAGGTTGAATTGGTCGTCGGTCATGCGATGGATCATGGCATCGCGCGTTAGCCCGGCGTTGTTGACCAGTATGTCGATCTTTCCCCACTTCGACGCCGCAGCCGACATGATTGCGGCCGCGCTTGCCGGGTCGGCCACACTGCCTTGCACAACCATCGCTTCGCCGCCCGAAGCAACCACCGTACTCTCGACCTCAGCGGCCGGCGCAGCATCCAGATCGTTGATGACGACCCGCGCTCCAGCGGAAGCAAGACGAAGCACAATCGCCCGGCCAATACCTCGTCCTGAGCCAGTGACAATCGCGACTTTGCCCTGCAGAGGTTTCGTGTTGTTGGTTGCGTTCAAATCAGTTGCCACCGGTTCGCGCCTCCGGAGGCTTGGCCTTGAATTCGATGTGCAACGCCGTCAGTGCCCGCAAACAGAAATTCGGAGCGTGACGAAAATCGTTTTTCCCCGGCGCGAACCACATGTCGTCCACTCGATTAACCAGCGCGCGAAATCCCCAATAAAGTTCACGGCGGGCTAAAGGAGCGCCCAGACAGCTATGTACTCCAGAACCAAATGCGAGGTGGCTGGCTGAATTCGTGCGTTCAAGATCGAGCTTCTCCGGGCAGCCGAAATGCCGCTCGTCACGATTTGCCGCGCCGTAGCGCGGTACGATGAGTGACCCCGCTGGAATCTTCACGCCAGCAATCTCTACATCTGTCTTCGCGAAGCGGAACAAAGCCTGCACGGGCGACTCGAGGCGTAGCACCTCTTCCACAAATGTGCGCAGATATTTGTCCGGATCAGACTTGAGCTTCTGCCATGCTTCGGGATTTTCGATGAGCAGCTTCACGCCCTCGGACAAAGCATTCGTGGTCGTCTCCGCGCCGCCGACAAAGATGTCGGCACTCATCTCCGCATGCAGTTCGTTGTCGGTCATGGGCCGTCCCCACTCCGGGATCACGGTGTTCACCAGATCGCTAAGCAGCGAACCGTCGGGCTGTTTACGAAGGCGATCGAAGATCGGCTGAAAATAATGTTGCTGCTCGATCTCCATCTCGACGGACCACTGCTGCTCTGCTTCGGTCTGCATGAAACCCAGGCGCTTCACCCAGGCGTCGGTCCAGGCCTTGATGCGCCACATGTCTTCCTTGCGCGCGCCGGCCTGGCGAATGATCACGATGAGTGGCATGGGAACCGCAAATTGCTTTACCCAATCGCAATGACCGTCATCGATCCAGCTATCGATCAAGCGATAGCTGAGTTGCTCGACCATGGGATCGACGGCTTTGATGCGCGCGGCATTGAACGCTTTGTCGAAGAGATTGCGCAATTGCCGATGCGGCGGATCGTCGCGATTGGCAAGAGTAAGTGCGGGCAGCCAGCCCTTCTCTTCGTACAGTTTGCGGATGCGTTGCGCCCGCTCGCGATCCAGCACCGAATCGGAGTCGCGAATCGCACCTTCGCTGCTGAAGTGCTCAGTGTCCAGCAGAACCTGGCGCATCAGGTCGTAGCGAGTCACAACATATTGGCCGTTGGCTGCGTCGTGCCACACTGGCGCATCATCTCGCAGCAGTTTGTAGGCGGGATAAGGACAGTCCTGGACGTCGGCATTAAAGAAGTTGATCTCGTCCGGACTCGCGGGATGAACCGGGTCCGCCGTCTTCTTATCGTTCGTCATGCTTCCTCCCAGGGATCGTGCTGCCCATCAATACGGAGCGTCGAGGTAAAGCTCCAGCTTGCGGATTCTCCAATTCGTGTGTTGCTTGCTCAGCTCAAGCCGGTACCAACCCGTGGTTACGAATCTGACCTGATTGTTGTCAGCAGCCGTCACCAATAGAAAGCAGCGGATACGCGCCTGGGCGGACGTAATTTCGTCGAACACAAAATTGCTGATGCAATGACGACGCTGGTCTGTCTGCGTCTTCTTCACGCCGGTCATCCACTCGACGATCAGGTCCCTGCCGCGATAAGGTCCCCACTCGGACGCGCCTTCCAGATACATGGAAAAGGTCGCGTCGCTGGTGAACGAATCCCGAAGCATCTCCACGTCGGTCGAGTCGTAGCCCCAGGCATAACGGCTCATTCGTTCCATGATCGCGAGCTGATCCTGGTCTATTGCGGTCGATACCACGGCACTTCCCTCGCACGGCGCTGGTCCATGTTCCGGCACAACAGATCTTGTTCAGTAACTCCGCGGCAGCCCCAGCCGTTCGCCGATAAAGTTCAGGATCATTTCGTCGCTCACCGGCCCCACCCGGTGCAGGCGGCAATCACGCCAATAACGCTGCATGTCATATTCGCGGCTGTAGCCGTAACCGCCAAAAATCTGCATGCCCATATCCGTGACTTCGGTGGCATGGTTCGCCGAGACCAGCTTCGCCATGTTCGCTTCGATAGCGCAGTCCCGTCCTTGGGATTGCAGCCATGCCGCCTTGTAGGTCAACAGTCGGCTGAGTTCGAGCTTCGTGCGCATCCAGGCGATCTTGTGCTGAACGGCCTGGAACTGTCCGATAGGCCGGCCAAAGGCATGACGCTCTTTTGCGTATTGCAATGCATCTTCGAACGCAGCCTGTTGCTCGCCCAGCGTCAGCGCCGCCGTCAGAATGCGCTCGTTGTTCAGCATTCCCAGCACACCGTAGAAGCCGCGATCTTTCTCACCGATCAGCCGGTCCTTCGGGATCTTCACGTCCACGTACGTCACTTCGAACGACGGAGTGGCGAGAATGCCAATCTTTTCCAGCTTGCGCAGTGAGATACCTGGCATCTCTCGATCCAGCAGGAATGCAGAGAAAGCTTCCGCCTTCTTGCGGGGATTCTGATTGGTCTTCGCGATCACAACAATGTGATCGGAGACGTGCGCGGCCGTCGTCCACACCTTCTGCCCATTCAGGAGATAGTGATCGTCCTTTTCCTCGGCATAGGTTTTCATCGCTCCCAAAACATCGGTCCCGCCATCCGGTTCCGTCAGCGAGAAGGCAAATTTGATTTCACCGCGCGCCAGCTTGGGCAGATACTTTCGCTTCATCTCCTCGCTGGCAGCGTGAACCAGGGTATGCGCGCCAAAGCAGCTCGACATGAAAAAGACCAAGCCGATCGCGCCGCTACGCCGGGCAAGTTCCTCGGTCACGATGGTCATGTCGACTACATCGCCCTGCACTCCGCCGTATTCTTCGGGAATCGGAATGCCCAGGTATCCGCCTTCGGCCAGTGCCTTCCACACCTTTTCCGGGAACTCCTCTTTTTCGTCGAGTTCCCTCGCATATTCGCGAGGCACTTCCCGCTCCACCAGTTCGCGGATATTCGCGCGCAGGAAGTCTTTCTCTTTGCCGAAATCAAAGTTCAGCGCGCCGCTTTCCGATACGCCGGGTGTCGCCAACTGCTCGGTTGCCATACCTCAGGCCCTCCTCATTGCTTGACGATGCCGTTTAACAGCATTGCCGTAAAAGTTTTCTTGACCGCGTCCAAGCCAGGATTCTTTTCTCCCGGATACCAGCGGTAGATCCAGTTGCACATGCCCAGAAATCCGTCGACCATGAGCCATGGATTCAGGTCGACAAACTTGCCTTGCTGCTGACCGTTCAGCATGATGTCGACGAAGAGCTTCTGATACTTCGTCATCTCTTCTTCGATACGTCCGCGGCGCCGGCCGGCAAAGACGTCGAATTCATGCAGGAACAAACCAACCCTCACCTGGTTCTCGATGATGTACTCGATATGCTCTTCCAAGCCGACGACCAGTTGTTCGAGTGGATCCGCGATTCCGCTGACCTTGTTACTTACCCGGTTCTGGCCTGCGACAATCACATCCAGCAGCAACTGATACAGCAAGTCTTCCTTCGACTTGATGTAGTAATACAGTGAACCTTTGAGCATTCCAACTTCATTGGCCAGATCCTCGATCGTGGTCGCGTGGTAGCCCTTTTTATAAAAGAGGTTCGCAGCGCAAGCCAGAATCTCTTCCATACGGCCAGACGGTTTCGCCTTAACTGCATTCGTGGCGCCTTGTGCTGATGGCAAGTCGTCCTCCTAGATTATTTGTCACTGAAGGTTAGATTCTTGCCGCTATGTTCGCTCCTGCAGTTACCGCATCCAGGATAGTTCCCGGTCTATCAGCATCCCCGATTCGATAGGTTGGAATGGGAAAACCATCGTCATCGCAAAATGCCAAATCATCCGTGGGGCGGTAGCCTAGGGCGATCAACACGGTGTCACATTCATACACCTTTTCATCGCCGTTTGCGTCCGAATAAACCAAGTTACCTTCGTTGATTCTCACTACTTTTGATTTCGTAAGTAACTGGGCGCCAGCTTTTCGCAATTCGTAATACATCCAACGTCGCGTGATCTGTTCTATGTTTGCGCCGATGTGCGCCATCATCTCTAAAATTGCGACTTCGTGCCCTTTATCCACCAACCACTCGGCTGCTTCGCATCCGGTTCCGCCGCCACCCACAATCGCAACGCGCTTGCCCGCTTTCTGACGCTCCAGCATCACCTCTTCGGCGATCAGCACATGGGCCTGCCGAACTCCTTCAATCGGCGGCACCACGGGAAAACTGCCAGTCGCATTCACGATGATGTCCGGCGCGATTTCCATCACAGCTTTTTGATCCAGCGCCATGTCGGTCTGGATCGTCACACCCAGCTTGTGGTTCTGATGAATTAAGTAATTGATGAAGGAGTTCATCTCCGTCTTGGACGGAGCTGCTGCCGACACGATCAGCTTCCCGCCGAGCCGTTTGCCTTTTTCGACTAGCGTTACCTTGTGGCCACGTGTGGCCGCAATGCGGGCAGCCTCCATTCCCGCGGGGCCGCCGCCAACCACCAGAATGTGCCGTGGATGCGGCGCTGGCTCAAGTTTGTCCTGCTCGCGCCCCAAGTAAGCGTTGACGGTGCAGCGAGCCTCTTGTGCGCGTGATACCAGATCCACGCAAGCGTTGCATGAAATGCAGGGACGAATGTCGTCCTGCTGCCCATCCTCTAGCTTGCGCACCCAGTCGGGATCCGCAATCAGCCCACGGCCTACTGCAACCAGATCAGCTTTGCCTTGCTGCAAAACTTCTTCCGCCACTTGGACGCTGTGGATGCGGCCCACCGCAATGACGGGAACATCGACAGCTGCGCGAATCTTGGCCGCATCTCCGGCGAGATAGCCAGCCGGCATGAACATCGGGGCCATGATGTAGCGCAGCGTCTGCCAGTTACCTGCCGAAACGCTAATCGAGGCAACACCCGCCTCGACCAGCTTCCTCGCAATCTTCGAGGTCTGCTCCACGTCCAAGCCGCCCGGTACATACTCGCTGCCCGACAGCCGGAACTGAATGGGAAAATCGTCGCCACAGGTTTCGCGAATGCCTTGAATAATGCGCAACGGGAAGGTCAGCCGTCGTTCGAAGTCGCCGCCAAATTCATCATCACGTTTATTGGAGACGGGCGACAGGAACTCGCACATCAGATAGCCATGCGCGCCGTGCAACTCGACGAAATCGAAACCCGTCTGCTTCACCCAGCCCGCGGCGCGAACAAACTCGTCAATCACGTATTGGATATCCGCCGGCTTCAGCACTCGCGGCGCAGGCCCACGCTCCGAGATCGGAATCGGACTGGGCGCCACTGGCTTGCCCAACGTCGTCTGCCGGCCCATATGATTCAGCTGCAGACCTGCGAGAGCGCCAAATCCTTTAATAACTCCGGCCAACTCTTCCAAGCCGGGAAGATGAATTTCACTGTGAAGCTGCAATTCCGGCCCAACGCCCAGCACATCCGGATCGATGATGCAGTTCTCGACCACCATCATGCCAACGCCGCTCTCGGCGCGGGCGCGATAATACTCGATCACTTTGTCGGAGACGCGTCCATCCTCGTGCGCGTAGCCCATGCCCATTGGCGGCATCACGACGCGGTTCTTCGATCGCAACCGGCCGTTGGCAAACGTGATTGGCTCTAGCAGTTTCAATGTGCTCTCTGGTTACTTCCGCAACATGCCTTCGATATCGATACGTTCACGGAGCGTCTGAATTTCTTCGGGCGTCGGAGCCGCCGTCTCCGGCACGTGCTCGGGAACGATCACTTCGAAACCCGTGTTCTCCAGAACCTGCTCGACGGTCACGCCCGGGTGCAGGCTCTTCAGCCGCATCCGCTTGCTGTTCTCATCGAAATCAAAAACGCAGCGCGGCGTGATGCAATACACCGGCCCGCTGCCCGGGATACCAAGCTTTTTGCGGCCGTCGGCCCCACCCTCTCCCCAGCCTACGGTGGAAACGAAGTCACACTTGTCGACGAAGATTTTCTTGCTGTGCGATTGCACGAACAGGTAGTAACGGTCGACGTAGTGCGCCATGGTCAGGGTGCCGACAGCGCCAGGACCGCGAAAGTCCAGGTGCTTGTAATCCTTGCCCACACCGATCAAGTTGGAATTTCCGAACTTGTCGATTTGAAGCGCGCCGACCACAAATGTGTCCGACACATTGCGCGGGTCTTCCTGAAAGTCGTCGTGCAGGATGTAGCCCTCCGCCCACTTTGTGGGACGGTTGTCATACACCGTGTAAAACGGCTCCATGCGCGGCTCTTTGATGAGATTGGTAAACGTCATTACCACATAGAGGCGGACGTTCGGGCAGCGCAGCAGGTGAGCCAGCAGAATCCCGGCTCGCGGAACGTGCAGGCCAGCGCCCACGGCCACTCGCTCGCCATCGCGCACCTGGTGGGAGATAAACGTAGCCAGCAATTCCTTCGTGGTGAAGGCTGCCATCTCCGCTGTTGACTGCTCCACCGTTTTTTCGACCTTCGCGCTCATCTGTATCTCGTGCTCCGCTGTTTCGTGCTCCGCCTCACTGCTCTGCAATCCGGCTTTCCTGCTCCCAACTCAGTATTCGTGCAGCGACAACAGCCGCTTGATCCCGATCACCTCGAGATAATCCTCGTGGGTTTGCGGCTCCAGAATGTACTTCTTCAAATACGCTTCGAATGGCTTGCGATCGTCATTCTTCGCGTAGGCATTCCCGGCAGCCACGTACTCGCGAATGTGATCGCCATCTTCGACGTAGTAGCCCGGACCGGCATAAGGGTGCGAGCCATAAGGTGACTTAACCACCGCATCCACGCCGATCAGCGAGGTCGCCAGCGGGTTCTTGCGAATTTCTTCATTGGGAACAACTCGCTCAACCTGCGCGATGGTTTTATCCGCCGCGCGCCACATGGCGCGATCGCCAAATCCGGTGGACACGTGCTGGACGTTGCCATAGGCATCCGATTGCGCGGCGTAGATCAGCGCCAACCCCGGCTTGATGGCCGGAATCGCCAGCATGGGTTCGCCGGAAACGGGATCGTTGTAAACCTTGATCTCGGGATTGATCTCCGGAAACGAGGTGCCGATGCCTGCCTTCCACGGCGTCGATGGCAACCGCTGCGCCGCCGCCCGCAGTGCGCAATAGAACATCCCCTCGTCGCATTCGAAGATGTCGAGCTCGCCCCGCTGCGCCGCGACGCGAAAGAACGGAGCCACCGGGCAATAGTGTTCGCCGCCCATGTAAGTCGTAACCAACTTTTTCACGCAGCCGGCGGCGATCAGCAAGTCAAGATCGAGCCCACCGGAAGCCGCACCCACGACAGTCAAGTTCTTGATGCCGCGCTTGATGATGTGCCGCACCAGCGCCATGGGATGGCTTGAATTAATGAAGCCACCGATGGCCAGCGTCATGCCATCTTTAATCCACGTGGCGGCGGACGCTTCATCAATCACCAGCGATTTACGTTCTGGCAGCTTAGTCGGGTTCATCAGTCGTGCACGGAGTCCTTAAACTCCGGAATCCTCGTACCCAAAATTCGTTCTGCGCAGGTCAAACCGGCGCGAGCGGCGCGATCTACGCCGATACCACGCGAGCGAAATGTTTCCGACGCGAAGAACATTCCATCCAGACCGGGCACCGTGTAATCCGGACGGAAAACGCCCACCAAGCCGGGCTTCTGCGAGACGCCGAATGCAGGCTTTTCCACAATGTGACGGCGCTTCCAGATGATGTTCTTGTCATTCCACAATGTGGGATAGAAGGTTTCCAGATCTTTGTCTACCAGGTCGAACATGCGCTCGTTCCAGTCGGAATCGCGGCTGCCCTGGTAAACAAATCCGCAGTTGAAGAGATGAACCCCGGGAGGCGCAACGGTTTCGTCGTATCCGGTAGCAAGAAACGCCCAGCCAGGCAGCTTGCTATGCGGGGATTCGAACCAGATGGCCAACTCTGTGGGATCGACGCCGGTGAAGATTGGCTCATGCGACGCCACGTAGTATCCCAGCCAGCAGGCCTTGAACTTGTCTTGCGCGAGAGTTTTTATCTTTGCGACATACCAGTCAGGCAGGTCCCGTTCGCGAACAACATTCAGGACATTCCAGACTGGCAGAGTACTGACCACCGCGTCGGCTTCCAGCGTCTCCCAGTTGTAAGCCTCCGTCATCATGGCCTGCCGCTGACGTTCGTAGCGCACGCCCTTGACCTTGCGGTTTTCAACGATCACGCGCTGGGCGGTAGTTTCCTGCCAGATCTCTCCGCCATTGTCAGTGAGCGCTTTGGCCAGCTTGTCGAAGATCCCGTGCCATCCGCCGTCGGGCCAGAAGGAATACCCGGCGATGCGCCGCTCGGTGTAGTGCATCTTGCGAACGTAAAGGTTATCGCTGGCCGAATGGTCGTACCAGTTCTCTGTCATGCACTCCGCAACCGCGATGTACTCAAACAGCGCGATCACACCTTCGCTGGTGGTGTACTGCAGCAGCCACTCGCGCAGAGGCTTGTCATCCCATTTATCGAATTCGCTGTACGGCGTGTCGGTCAGGACCTTGATGACTTTCTTGAGTTCGTTCTTGTCCGCAGTGTAGAGGGCCTGAATGTTCTGCCAGCGCCCGTCGATATAAACTGGCATGCCTTTGCTGGTCTTGCCGTGCTTCAGTTCTCCGCCGAGATACGAGATGATCTTGGTGATACCCGACCCGCCGTCCTCTAGCAGGTGTCCGCCGAGATTGAGACGATAACCTTCGAACGGCACAGCCATGCCGCGTCCGCCGAGATGCTTGTCGCGGTCCATGACCAGGACTTTCTTGCCGTGCTTGGCCAGCAGGGCGCCGGCTGTCAATCCTGCCGCCCCTGCTCCGATTACCACAACGTCGTA
Organism: uncultured Acidobacteriaceae bacterium; assembly: GCA_963769235.1. Classification (GTDB taxonomy): domain Bacteria; phylum Acidobacteriota; class Terriglobia; order Terriglobales; family Acidobacteriaceae; genus Bog-257. The sequence goes on from CAVYKW010000008.1 coordinate 217,761, forward strand.
CTTCGCCATGCGCTCCTCTGACAGACGCTACGTTCTGAATTACGACCGGAATCCCATCTGGTATTCAGCGATCATGCTGCGATGCATCTGGTTCTGCCCTTCGACAATCTGGAAGCATTTGGCGTCGCGGAAATAGCGACTCACCGGCGACTCGCCCAGGCAACCATACGCGCCGTGGATCTGTACCGCTGCGGTCGCCGCCATCATTGCCGTGTCGCTAGCCATCATCTTCGCGATGCTCGCTTCCTTGCGTGCCTGAGTCGCGCCCTGATCTTTCATCCATGCGAGCCGGTAAGTGAGATAGCGCGCGCTCTCAACCCCGGTCGTCATATCGGTGATCATCGATTGCACCAGCTGAAACTTGCCGATCTTCTGGTCGAAGACCACGCGGTCCTGTGCGTACTTTACCGAGGCATCCAGGCAGGCCTGCGCCAGTCCTACAGCCCGCGCCGCCACTCCCAGCCGTCCGTTCTCGACCGCGCACATGGCAACTTTCAGTCCTTCGCCCTCGGCTCCTACTCTGTGGGATGCCGGCACGCGAACTTCGTCGAGGAAGACGTCGCCGGTGCTGAGCGGACGAAAACCGAGCTTGTTCTTGTAAGGCTTCATCTTTAGGCCGGGGGTATCGCGGTCGATGATGAAGGCACAAATGTTCTTGCGTGGATTTTCCCGATCGAGCGTGGCGAACGTCAGCAGATAGCTCGCCTGATCGAGAAAACTGATCCAGGCTTTCGAGCCGCTGATGACGTAGCTGTCTCCATCTTTAACGGCTACGGTCTGCATCGCGACCACGTCGGTCCCGGAGTGTGGCTCGGTCACGCCGGTGGCAGCGAAGATTTCGCCCTTAGCAAGAGGCTTCAGGTACTTCTGCTTCTGCTCTTCGGTGCCAAAGCGCAGCAAGGCCGATCCCGCCAGTCCGCTGGGAAACGACAGCGCGCACGCCACCGCATGGCAAGCGCGCGAAACCTCTTCCAGGATGATGGTGTTGCTGACGAAGTCCAGCCCCGAGCCGCCATACTCGACCGGCACGATTCCGCCCATGAACCCCAAGTCGCTGGCTTTGCGAACGATGTCGGCGGGAAAGCGCTCCTGCGCGTCGTAGTCGGCGACGTAGGGCGCAATCTCGTGCTCGGCAAATTCGCGCGCGGTCTTGCGAATCTGCTGCTGCTCGTCGCTCCAACCGAAATCCAAGAGGGCCTTTCCGATTCACCAAACAAACGTTTGGTTTAGCAACGAAAGTCTAGCCGAAGAAAGCTCGGGGAGTCAATAGGAACTGGGTAAGTAAAGCAAGATTTTCTAAGCCACAATAAAGTGGACGATATCGAGGATGCTGCCCGTCCGATCTTCGCGCCAGACAGGGCGCACATTCGCGCCAGCCTTCAGGGGCGCACCGTCAGCCGGTCGAACCAGGTGCACCAGACTTGTACTGCAATCCTTCAAGCGAATCAAGCCATAAACCGGCGCCAGATCCAAGTCGTCCAACTCCGCCGGAACAGCCGGCGCCTGGACGAAGGATTCCAGGGTGCCCTGCTGCTCGACTTCGACGAAGTCGCTGATCGGTAGCCAGCATCGGCCGCAGAAAGACAGCGGCGGCACACTGCGCCGACCGCACGCCGAACACAAACTGGCGTAGATCGTCTTCTCCTTCAGGCCGCGCAGAAATTTCGTCATCGCCGGCCCTGCGGAATAGTTATAGGGAATCTGGATCTTCTGCTTGATGGTGGGCGCGATGCTGCTCATTGGCTTTGTCCAATCACGCGAAAATTCACGATGTCACGCATATTGCCTTCGCGCGGCTCGCGGAAATTGGCTTTCACTCGCATGCCAACCTTCAGCTTGGCGTCATCGGTTTCGTCGACAAAATGAAACATGCTGGTGCTGGCGCCGTCGAGTTTGATGATCCCGAAGCCATAGGGTACCGGCCGCTGCTCGCCGGTCATAGGATCAATAAATGGCAATCGCACCACGGTGCAACCGATCAGTGTTCCTTCGTCGCTCACCTCAACCCACTCCGTTGACGGAACGTAGCAGATGCCGCACACCGGTCGGGGCGGGATGTAAACGCGCTTGCACTCCGGACAGCGAACGCCCATCAGGCGACCGTGATCTTTCAGTTCCTGAAAAAACCGAATGGCATGCTGCCCCAGAGAGTACTCGTACTCCATTTGCAGCAGATACGGGACCCGCACCACGTCGTCCGCTTTTTTCTTGGTTGTCACCGGCGGTGTCTGCATAAAGTCCTTACGCGATCAATTCGGATTGCCGCTGAGGATGAGGGCATCGCACCAGGCATTGCCGCCGTAGCCAGTCGCGAGCGCCGTGTTTACCTTGTCCACTTGACGCTTGCCGCCGGTGCCCATCACCTGGACTGCGGCCTCGGCAACACGAATCATTGCTGTCGCGCCAATGCAGTTCGTGCACAAAACGCCACCGGAGGGATTGACCGGCAACTCGCCACCCATCTGGGTGACGCCATCGTCGATCAGCTTTCCAGCCTCGCCGCGCTCGCAGAATCCCAGGTTCTCGTACATGGCCAATTCGGCCCAGCTGGCGACTTCGTAGATTTCGGCGACGTCAAGCTGCTTCCGCGGATTTGTAATCCCCGCCATTTTGTACACCCGTTGCGAAGCATCAATCTGGCTGCGCATCACCGCTAACCGCTTCGGACTGTCGCCCATATACTGCTGCTCGTGCGCTGTCGCCACGGCCTTGATCCAGGCTGGCCTCGCGGCTAGCTTCTTCGCCTTCGTTTCGGACGTCAGCACCACAGCACAAGCGCCGTCAGATTGGGGACACATGTCCATACGTCGAATCGGAAACGCAATTACATCCGACTTCATCACTTCTTCGACCGTGAGGTCAGGCATCTGAAGATGCGCGTGTGGATTGTTGGCGCCATTGCGTCTAGCCTTCACCACGACTTTGGCGGCCTGCTCTGCGGTCACGCCGCTCTCGTTGATATACGTGCTGGCCATCACCGCGAAGTTGCCTAGCGCTCCCGCCATGATGGAACGCTCCCACACTGGATCGCCGACAGTAGTAATCGCGGTTTGGGTGTGGCCGTCGGACTGCTTTTCGAAGCCAACCGCGAGGATCGTGTCGTAGATTCCCGAAGCGACGTAGTAGTAAGCGGCAGCAATGGTCGAGGTGCCGACGGTGCCGCCGGTGTTGAACTTCACCGAGGGCTTCAGATATCCGCCCCAGCCTTCTACGCCCCACAGCTCCGGAAACATGAAACCTTCGAACGGCTCCATGTTGCCGATCATGACTGCATCGCAATCGCCGATTTTCAAATTCGCTTCTTCCAACGCAGGACGCACCGCTTCGGTGATCAGCTCGCGCAGATTGATATCGGTCCGCTTGGACGTATGCTTAGTCTGGCCGGTAGCGACGATGGCGACTTTTTGCGGCATCTCGTGATCCTCTTTATGACTGTGCAGCCGAATTCGAGCGCAGGATTGCCACGGCCTGGCTCTGTCCACAGATGCCATCGCGTCCGTGAGCGAGCGCGACTTGCGCGCCGTCCACTTGCCGTTCGCTGGCCTGCTGACTCAATTGCAAGTATGCTTCGATGGCTCGAGTCAATCCCGTGACCGTCGCGGGGTTTCCGGTGAGTGCGCCACCCGACGGATTGATCTTCGGGCCTGACTTTTCCGACGACGGAATCCACTCGCGCACATTGGCCCTTGCGCACAATCCCAGCGCCTCGGCGTAAAGTGGTTCTTCGAAGGCGTAGCGTGCAGAAATTTCCGCTACATCAATTTGCTCGTTGGGATCGCTAACGCCGGCTGTACGGTAGGCTCTAGCCGCTGCGTCTTTCAATGCCTCCGAATCCGACAGCTCGCGATCGGTCCAGTACGCGTCGGTTGAATTTCCCAAGCCTGCGATCCAAACAGCTTTGTCGCCGAATCGTTTCGCCTGCTCGGCGTTGGCCAAAAGCAATGCGCATGCGCCATCCGACGACGGCCCGGCTAGCAACTCACGGATTACACCAGCTAAGACCGACGACTTCGTGATTTGCTCGACGCTGTAGTCGCCGCTACGTTGCGAGAATGGATTCCGGGTCGCCTGCGCGTGGCGTCGTTTCGAAATTGCCGCCAGATCGTCCGCACTGATGCCGGTCACATCCTCGTAGCGTTGCGCCTGTATCGCCGATGCCAGCAGCGCGTCCAGCCCCAGTTGCCGTTCCGTAAACGGATCGAACATCGAACCCGTAACCGGATGTGGGTTGCCTTCCGATTCTTTGCAGTGGGCCACGACCAGTGTGTACCCAAAAGATCCGGAGGCCACGCGCGCCGTACCATAAAACAGCGCCTGCAATCCGTCCGCTGCGACTTTGCACTCCGACTTCAAGTAGCCGCCCACAACCTCATTCACCGACATGCCGGAAATCGTCTTGCCGTCGAACATGTCCTGCGACGCGGTGATCTGGCTATGGATTTGCGTCATCTTGACGCCGGTTGTATCCAGTAGCTCGCGCACCACCTCGTACACCAACTCGTTGATGGCAAGATGGCGTTTGGCAGGTTCGTATTTGGTCTGCGCCGTTCCTACAATAGCGACGCCCAGATGAGATGCCGAGGTCATTTTCCCGTCCACTTCGGTTTGCGCTTCTCCACGAAGGCAGCAAAGCCTTCCCGTGCATCCGCGCTCATTACCGCATGCAGGCAATGGTCGCGCTCCACTCGCAATCCGTCTTCGCGGCCCATACCAATCGATTTATGCAGTGCTTCTTTGGCCATTCTGGCGGCAATGGGCGCCTGTGCGGCCAGCGTCCCGGCAAAAGCCTGCGCCTCTGACAATGTGGTGCCTTCGTCGCAAGCCTTCGTGATCAGCCCGATACGTTCCGCCTCATCGGCATGCATCTTTCCGCCGGTCAGGATGATTTCGGTAGCTTTGCCATATCCCACAATGCGGGGGAGACGTTGTGTGCCACCTCCGCCGGGAATAATGCCGAGTGCGATCTCGGGCAGCCCAATGAGCGGCTTGCCGCGGCTCATGAAGCGAAAATCCACGCACAAAGAAAATTCGCAGCCCCCACCCAGGGCGTGACCTTCGATCGCGACCGCAGTGGGTTTGCCAATGTCCTCCACCCGATTGAGCGCACGATGCACGGTGGCGATGCGATTGTCGATCCAGCTCTCCTCAAAAACGTAGGTGGTCATTTCCTTAATATCTGCGCCGGCGATAAATATTCCCGGAATATTGCTGGCGAAGACCACAGCTCGCGTAGTCTCGTCCTTGTCCACTTCGTCACAGGCTGCGTGGAGCTCGGGGTACAGGTCCTTGTCCAGCGTGTTCATCGGCGGCTTGGCAAAGAAGACCGTAGTCACTCCACCCGCTCGTTCCAGCCGGAAAAATCGATAGTCAGGCATGATGGTTCGTGCCGCCGTTACTTTGCTTTTGCCACCACAGGCGTGGCTTCTGAAGCCACTCGCTTGCTTTTAGGGCTGGCCACTTCTTCCAAGCCCAGAATTTGCGCGGCTGTATCGTGCAGCAGAGCTTGCTTGGCATGCGGCTTCAGATTGAGTGCGTCGATCTGGCGCAAACTCTCTTCGTGCAGAATCAAGGGATAGTCCGTTCCCCAAACACATTTGCCGATGCCACGGCTATTCAGGAACTTCACCAGCTTCGGATCCCAGTATTTTGGCGCGTGACCACTGACGGCAATGTAGACATTAGGGTGCTTCCAGGCCATTGCGATCAGTTCTTCCACCCAGGGCCAACCCGTATGCCCGCCGACAAGCTTGAGCTCGGGAAAATACAACGCGATGTCGTCCAGCAAAATCGGACGGCCACATCGGCTCGGCATAAACTCCGCCGAGTGCCCCACTTGAAACACCACCGGGATATCCAACTCGGCGCACTTTGCGTAATAAGGAAACCATTCCGCCGCATTGATATCGAGTCCAAAGCCGAAAGGATGTACGTGCGCACCTTTGAATCCCAGCTCTTTGACCGCGCGCTCTAGTCGCCGCACCCCTTCCATGCGCTCGAAGGGATTGATGCCGGCAAAAGCGACGATGCGATCCGGAAATTCAGCCACCAGCTTGCCGATCTCATCGTAGGAGAAGTCGGCGCCCATCTTGTTTTTACGGTAGAAGGCCTGCTTGAGCGCAGGTACGCAGACTTTCTCGACGCCTAGCCGGTCCATATTGGCCACAAACTCCGCAGCCGTATAGCCCACCATGTTTCCAGTGCGTCCCCATTGCGTGCCCATCATGAAGTGCACTTCTTCGTTGTCGATGAAGAGATGCTGAATACCTTCATGGGTAAATGGATTACACCACATGTCGATGGCGCCCATATTGTTTTCACCCCTAACCCTGCTAGGAAGTTTGTTGCTCATCCACTAATTCGATCAGGACCCCAAACGTGTCATCCGGATCGAGAAACGCGATGCGCCTACCGTGAACCCCGGGACGAGGAACCTGGTCACGCAAGCGCACGCCAGACGATTTCAAACGTTCCAAAGCTGCCTCCAGGTCCGGCACCTCGTACGACAAGTGATGAATGCCTTCACCCAGTTCATCGAGCAGCTTCGCCACCTTGGAACCCGGTTGCCTTGTGCTGAGGAATTCCAGGTGCACTCCCCCCAGTTCGACAACGGAAACATCGGCTCCGCTGGGCAGCGTTTCCTGCTCTACCAGAGTCGCGCCGAACAGTGTCTGGTACTTCTGAATCGCAGCCGGCAGATCGCGCACCAGCACCGCGATGTGGCTGAGCCTCCCGAGGCTCCCTACAATTGTTTGTCCCGACGCGTGAGACAAGGACACCTCTTTAGCGATCGAAAAAAACTGGTTTCCGGAGCTTGCGAATCCGCCCTCGCCCCGGGTCTTGCTATCGTCGCATTGTTTCTTGATTGAGCTTTCGTTTCCTCAATAGCAACGCAGTCTCAAGAAATTCAAACAAACGTTTGGTACAACCACGAACACTTATAGCAAAGTGCAGGCTGCCGGTCAAAACTATTTTTGCGTTGCGGAAACCCGAGAACCGGAACTCGCCACAGCTCGACTCCCGATTCCCGTTTTGTTACGCCGATATTAGCCGCTTGCCAGAAAGCGTGAATTCCCGTGAAATGGGTCGGGACGCCGTTGACAGCAGACGGCGGCAACGTCTATTCTCTCAGTCTACCAAACAAACGTTTGGTATAGAACGGTCTCCATGCACTTTGTGGTTTGCATCAAGCAGATTCTCGATCCCGAAATTCCACCGGCTGACTTCCGGCTTGATCCTGCCGGCCAGAAAGCCGCTGCCGGCTCTGCGTCCCAGGTCATTAGTATTTTCGATGAAAATGCCCTCGAAGTAGCCTTACAGTCACGCGACGCCGCAGGTGGCGGGAAGATTACCGCGCTGAGTGTCGGTCCGCCGAGCGCGGTGGATGCCTTGCGAAAGGCGCTCTCCATGCGCGCCGACGATGCCATCCTTCTTCCCGAAGAGAACTATCCGGCGCTCGACCCGCAGTCGACAGCGCGCATTCTCGCGGCGGCAATTCGCAAACTGGAGGCGGTCGACGTCGTGCTTTGCGGACGCGAGACGGGCGATTGGCACGGTGGAATGGTTGCCGGCTTTCTCGCGGCTGAACTGAACAGCGCCTACACCAGCCTGGTGGCGTCCATGAAAGTCACTGGTGACAAGCTCGAGCTGCGCCGCCAGACAGAAGACGGTTGGGAGATCGTCGAGTCGTCTACGCCGGCGGTGATCAGCGTTACCAACGATGGCGGCAACCTGCCGCGTATTCCCAAGGTGAAAGACAACATGATGGCATTTCGACGCCAGATTCCGAGTTGGACATCGGATGCGCTTGGCGTCTCGACTGCCGAGCTAGCAGGCGCGAATGGCGCACTCGAGATGAAGAATCTTTACATTCCCGTGATCGAGCGCAATTGCGAAATGATCGCCGGGGACAACAGCACAGAGCGCGCGCAGCGTCTGGTGGAAAAGCTGGTCGCCTTCCACGTCGTTTAGCCGCGATCAATAGGATTCTATGAAGAACGTGTTAGCCGTACTGATTTCGAGTGGTGGGAATTTCACGCGTACGGAGATTGAAGTTCTCAGCGCGGGACGTCGGATCGCCGACGAACTCGGCGGCGTGCTGTCGGCTGCGATCCTCGGCGAAGCCGATGCTCGCTGGAATGACGAGTGTTCGAGCTATGGCGCGCAAAAGGTTTATCGTCCCGATGCGAAGCAACTCACCGGATATCAGCACGACCTTTACACCGCGGCACTCCTTGCAGTCCAGAAGGTCGCGCAGGCCGATTTGATTCTTCTGCCCAGCACGACCTATGGCCTGGAGATCGCAACTGTCGTCGGTTACAAGATTGGCACGAGCGTCACGCTTGACTGCATTGGGCTCAAAGGCGACGCCAGTACTGGGACGGTGACGATCACGAAGCCGGTTTATGGCGGCAAAGCGAACTCCGAACTCGTCGCGAAAAACGGACCTACAGTGATTGCGATGCGCATGCGTTCGGTCGCTCCACTGGCAGCCGAAACGGGCCGCTCCGCGGAAGTCGTCGACGTACCGCTTAATATCGATGCCGGCCTCGCGCGAACTAAAATTATTGAGAAGCGCTCCGAACAGACTGGTGCTGCCAAACTGGAAGACGCTCGCATCATCATCAGCGGCGGCCGCGGTTTGGGCGGACCAGAAGCATTCGCCGAACTCGAAGCGCTGGCGAAGTTGTTAGGTGGAAGTGTGGGCGCTTCGCGCGCGGCGTGCGATCAAGGCTGGGTTCCAGCGTCTTTACAGATTGGGCAGACTGGCAAGAAGGTCGCGCCTGATCTTTATCTTGCCATCGGAATTTCTGGAGCCAGCCAGCACATGGTCGGCATCGCTGGCGCGCGCCACATCGTCGCCGTCAACAAAGATGCGAAAGCGCCGATCTTCCAGATGGCAGCCTGCGGCGTGGTTGACGACTTCAAGAGCTTCCTTCCGCAACTGACAACCGCGTTGAAGGCACACAAAGAAAAATCGCAGGGGAATGTTTGACGTTAGGCTAAAACTCGATGACGCCAACGCGCGAAGTCTATTTCAACATTCAACACGTCTGGGTGATGTACCTGCTCTTCATCATCACTCTGGGTGTGTTTGGATATGGACTCTATCGGCGGTGGCGGCTGTGGCAGATCGGACGCCCCGCTAACCGCTTCGACAACCCGGGTGAACGTCTGGCCGGCTTGTTTCGCCAGACTGGACTGCACCAGAAACTGCTGGAGCGCTATCGCGGCGCAGGCTTGTACCACTTCGCGTTCTACTGGGGATTCTTCTTTCTGTTGCTGGGAACGTTGGTTGTCTTTCTTCAGGAAGATCTTCATATCCCCATCATGCACGGCTGGTTTTATCTCATCTTCCAGTCGCTGACCCTGAACATCTTCGGACTTTTGTTTACGCTCGCAATCGCGGCGGCACTCGTGAATCGTTATGTGCTGCGCCCCCGCCGGTTGAAGCCTGACAAAGCCGACGACGCAATCATTCTGCTGCTGTTCTTCGTCATCCTGGTTACTGGATTCATCATCCAGGGCGCGCGCATCCAGCTCACCCACGATCCATGGGGCCAATGGTCGCCCGTCGGCAATGCCGTAGGACAATCGCTTGCCGCGGCATTCACAACGCCACAGCTCTTCGTTTTGCATCGAGCGACATGGTGGTTTCATCTCGTCATCGTCTTCGGCTTCATCGGCTGGATTCCCTACTCTAAGCTGCTGCACATGGCGACCGCACCAACGAACATCTATCTACGCAATCTTGAACCTCGCGGAAAGCTTCCTTCCATCGACTTCGAGACCGCCGAAGATCTAGGCGTGAGCAAACTCGAGCAATTCACCTGGAAGGATCTGCTCGATCTCGACGCCTGTACCGAATGTGGCCGCTGCGAGGTAAATTGTCCGGCCACGCTGACCGAAAAGCCGCTCTCGCCGAAGAAGCTGATACTCGATCTTCGCGAAGATCTGCACAAGCTCGATCCGTTCAAACTTCCCCTGTCACTTGGCAAAACAAATGGCGATGCTGCCGCTCCGGCGATCGAAGGCGGGCCGCCGCTGATTGGTCCAGTGATCAAGGAAGAGACGCTGTGGTCGTGCACAACCTGTAGCGCTTGCATGGAGCAATGCCCGGTCATGATTGAGCAGGTTCCAAAGATCGTGCAGATGCGGCAACACCTGGTAATGGAGCAGGCCGAGTTCCCCGAAGACCTGCAAGCCATGATTCGCAGCCTGGAAGCCCGCTCGCATCCTTATCCTGGCAACAATACGTCGCGCGTTGACTGGATGACCGGGCTGGCCATTCCCGTGCTCGGTGAAGATGCCAGTGCACAGTATGACGTCCTGTTGTGGGTTGGCTGTGCAGGCGCGTTAAACGAGCGCAACAAGTCCGTGACGCGAGCCGTCGCCGAACTGCTGCTTCGCGCCGGCGTGAAGTTTGCTGTGCTGGGGCGCGAAGAGCGTTGCACAGGCGATCCCGCCAAGCGCATTGGGCACAACATGCTGTTCCAGCAACTGGCGACGCAGAACATCGCGATACTCGATAATTATGGCGTCAAGAAAGTCCTCACCGCTTGTCCGCATTGCTTCAACACGCTGCGCAATGAGTATCCGCAGCTCGGTGGCAAGTACGAAGTGGTTCACCATACCGAGTTCCTGCAGCAGCTCGTCGCACGGGGACGGCTGCAAACCAAGTCCGGATCCCTCGACAAAGTTACCTTTCACGATCCCTGCTATCTTGGCCGCTATAACCAGATTTACGACGCGCCCCGCAACGTGCTCGATGCCGTGCCTGACGCGAATCGCGTGGAAGTGGAGAACTGGAACAAGCGCAACGCGTTGTGCTGCGGCGGTGGGGGCGGGTTTGCCTTCATGGAAGAGAAGACGGGTACGCGCATGAACGCCAATCGCTCCAAGCAACTGCTCGCGACCGGAGCGTCAACCGTCGCGGTGGCCTGTCCGTTCTGCATGATGATGATCGACGATGGCGTGAAGACGGTTGCTCAACCCGACCAGGCGGTCGAAGTGCTGGACATCGCCGAAGTCCTCGATCGCGCGACAAAATAAGGCCCACCTGCTCCCATTGGCTTCTCGTGAGAAAATGCTCTTCCCGGGCAGATATTTCATCAGTGCATTAACCGGTGGTCGCTGTCACTTAGAATGTGAGGAGTACGCAGGCTCACACGCAATCATCATCAATCGAAAGAAGAATGAGGAACCAGACATGCCGAAGTTTGTAATCGAGCGGGAGATCCCAGAGGCAGGCAAGCTTTCAGCAGAACAGTTGCAGGCGATTTCGCAGACATCTTGTGGCGTGCTGCGCAACCTCGGCCCGGAGATCCAGTGGGTCCAGAGCTACGTAACCGACAACAAGATTTACTGCATCTACATCGCGCCCAACGAAGAGATGGTGCGCAGGCACGCGCAACAGGGCGGATTTCCGGCCAACAGCGTTGCTCAGGTGCGTTCGACTATTGATCCCACCACCGCTGAATGAAGGTTCGCGGGCGCTGGCATCTGCACCGGTAAAGACGGATCCTTGGAACTATTCGTCTTCCGCCTGTGCCAGTTCTTCCAGCACCTTCTTACGCATGGCGAACTTCATGATCTTGCCACTGCCGGTCATTTCAAACTCGTGCACGAATTTCACCTTGCGCGGAACTTTGAAACCCGAGACGCGGCCTTTGCAATAAGCGATTACGTCGTCTTCCGTGAGCTGAGCCTCCGGGCTGCGCTGGATAAACGCCATGCAAACTTCGCCCAGGCGCTCGTCGGGAATGCCCACCACCACCGCAGCCTGGACCGCTGGGTGACCGCAAAGAAAGTTCTCCACCTCCACGGCCGAGATATTTTCACCGCCCACGCGCACGATGTCTTTCAGGCGCCCCGTCCAGGTCAGGAACCCATCGGCATCGAGAAATCCGAGATCCCCGGTGTGCAGCCAGCCTTCTTTATCGATAGCGCGTTCTGTCTCCTCGGACTTCTTGTAGTAGCCCTTCATCACGTTGTAGCCGCGAAAACATATTTCGCCGCGCTCACCTGTCGGCACGGACTCCTCGGTAGCCGGGTCGATGACCTTCACCTCCACCCCCGGTTGCGGACGACCCATGGTGTTCATGCGCTTTTCCACGGGATCGCGCCAGTCGCAGATGCAGACATTCGGGCTGCCTTCTGACAATCCGAACAAGGGGCAGATGAACTGGATGCCAATCTCATTGGCTACCATGCGCAGGATGCTGGAGGTGCCCGCCGTCCATCCTTTTCTCAACGAGGCGCGCGAGCGCTTGTTGAAATCCTCATGGCTGCGTAGCGCGATAAACATCGATTCCAGTCCGATATAGGTCGTGATCTGTTCGGACTCGATTGCCTCTAACGTTTTTCCTGCTTCAAACACCGGGCCCATATAAAGGATGTAGCCCATGGTGAGCGCGCCTAACAGAGCACATACCGACCCGCCGACGTGAAACATCGGCATTGCCGAAAGCACACGGTCGGTTTCGTCGATCCCGGCACGCACGGCCATTTGCGAGGCGTTGCGCAGCACCTGTCCGTGCGCCAACATCGCAGCCTTAGGAAACGCAGTTGTTCCGGAGGTGTATTGCAGAAGTACCACATCGTCAGAGGTGACCTGCTCTTCGCGTTTATGGAGTTCAGGAAGCAGATCGCGGCCCATCTGCTGAACCCTGGCGTAGGTGTACATTCCAGGCTGCTCGTCGCCCAGGACGATAATGTTTTTGAGCAGCGGCGTGGCCTGAGCGTTCAGCTGTCCGGGTTGGGAGGCGGGAAATTCGGGAACAACATCCTTGAGGACGGCGAGAAAATCCTGCGTCAGAAATTGAGGCATCAGCAGCAGCGCGCGGCCGTCCGACTGGCGCAGCACGTATTCCAGTTCGGTGGCCTTGTAACGCGTGTTGATAGCCATCATTACCGCGCCGATCCGCGCGATAGCCAGTTCGGCAACACACGTCTCCGGCAAATTCGGCAGCCACACGGCAACCGTGTCGCCTTTGTTGATGCCGAGCGCGAGCAGGCCCAGGGCAAGATGCTCGACTTCTTCCGCAAGCCCCTGCGCCGAGATCCGTTGCTCGCGAAACACCAGCAGATCGCGTCCGCCAAAACGTGTGGCGCAATCGCGCAGCGCTCCGCCGATGGTTTGCGAACCCCACTCTTCCGGAGACCGCGTCTTCATTTCCTGCGCAGACGAGGAACCCATGAATGCAACAACTCCTATTTGGGCAGCGTTCCCACCATTTGCTGAACCTTGATGCTGTCGTAAAAAATCTGTAATTGCTGGATCATGCCGTCTTTAATGGTAAATACATCGACGGCGTCAAAGATGACGGCGTTGCCGGTCGCAGTCTTACCTTCAAAATGGATGTACGCCGCGACGTTCCCCTGCTCGCTGGTAAACCACTGCGTGACGTCATCGAAGCGCTCGGGGTAGAACTCCAACACCCCGGCGTAGAAGTTGCGGATGGCCTCGCGGCCGCGTAGCGGATCGAGCACGGGAAAGTGCAGCACGCCATTTGGCGCGAAAACTGCGGCCAGGTCGTCGAGCCGCGTCTCGTTCACCGCGGAAAAATATCGCTTGGCGATTGCGATCGCGTCGGTCGCTGTTGCCTGACTCATTTCGATTAATCCCCTTCACTGCGCTGCAAAATCATTGCGCTGAAAACCCGCCGTCTACCGGGATAGAAACCCCGGTGATGAAACTGGACTCTTCGCTAGCCAGGAACGCAATCACCGCGGCAATCTCTTCCGGTTGGGCGATGCGTTTCAGCAAGGTGAAACTGGCATACATCTCGCGCATTTCTTGTGCCTTGTCGCCGCCCATGCGTTCGATGGCGCGCTTAAGGAGCGGCGTCTCCACCGCCCCCGGGCAGACGGCGTTCACCCGGATGTTGTGCTCGGCGTAATCGGCGGCCATGCTACGAGTCAACTGGATGACGGCTGCCTTCGACGCGCCGTAGGCGGAGAAGTCTTTCACGGCAACCAGTCCGCCGACCGAAGACATGTTTACGATGGCGCCTCCGCCGGACTCGATGATCTTAGGTATGGCAAAGCGGCTCATGCGGTATACGCCGTTCAAATTGACGTTGATCTGGCGCTCCCACTCGTCATCTTTCGCCGTCGTCACCGAACCCGAAGTTTCGATCCCAGCATTGTTGATGAGGATTTCGAGGCCACCCATCTGAGACGCAGCCTCGTTCACCATGCGCTCGGCGTCCGCCAGGCGGGACACATCTCCAATGGTCTTGCCCAGCTTGCCCTCGGAGGTCTGTACGGCCAGGCTGGCCTCTGTGGCACTCAGATCGGCGATGACGACGCGCGCTCCTTCTTGTGTGAACCGCGTCGCGATTGCCAGACCAATACCCGACGCTCCCCCGGTGACAAGCGCCCGCTTTCCTTTCAGCTTCATACCTCGATCTCCTACCCCGATAATCCTCGATTCCTCGCGCCTATCCATGCGTGCTAGTACTGACGGGGGTCACACACTGTGATACGTCCGATATTGTGGGACTCCAACAACAACGGTAAACCCGCGCATTCAGGGCAGAGCTTCGTCCCGAACATCATTGCCTTCATGACTGGCAAGGCAAAACTTAATGATGTCCGACCCAAAGCTCCGCCGGTTACGATGGCCCGTCTCCGTCAATCTCCGCTCGCGGGCGACATGTCCTACTTTGTCGCCACAGAGATTCCGTTCACCAGCTGCTGCACCCGGTCCATGCACTGGAACGACGATTTCGCTCTACCCGGATCAGCAAAGGCCGTGATGTTCCACAACACAATGTGTCGCAACCCGGCTTCTGCCAGATCCTGTACCTGGGCGGCAACATCTTCGGGCGTTCCGTGCAGCGTGAAATATTCGACCACTTCGCGCGGAACCTTGTTCATCACACGTACGGCGTCCTCGTAGGGAAAGCGGCTGGGCACATAATCGTGGAAGCCGACAACGCCCTCGCCAAACGGAGGCTCGTAGCCAAAGCGCTTGAAGGTCTCCGCCGGCAGCAGCAGGCACAAGCCCTTTACCAGAATGTGGTCCATCAGCTTAGGAATTGCATTGCGGTCCTCATCTACCACAACGTAGGCCAGCATGCCTGGCGTAACCGCGTTTGTGACACGGCCAGCTTCTTTCGAAGCTTCGCGAATCTTACTGAGCTTTCCGGCATACTCCTGTGGTGTCATGCGCGTGGGCAACCAGCCATCGGCGTACTTGCCAGTGATGGTCAGCATGCGCGGCCCGTGCGACGCGATCCACACAGGAGGAGCTTTACCCTCGTAGGGCTCAAGTCCGAGTACAGCGCCTTCCAGCTTCCAATGCTTGCCATCGAAATCAACGGCCTTGCCGCCGGACTCCCACAGCAGGCGCATGATCTTCAGCCCCTCTTCGAGTTTCGAGACCGGCTGATCGAAGCTGAACCCGTAAGGCGAGATGTTGCACTGCTCGCCTGAGCCGAGGCCAAGAATGGTGCGGCCTTTCGCGATGTGATCGACCGTGAGTGCGGCTTGCGCCAGCATGGCCGGATGGCGACGGATAAGATCCGTGACGCCGACAGCCACCTGGATCTTGCTGGTGTTGGCGGCCACGGCCGACATTACCGTCAGCGGCTCGAAATAAATGTCGGCGCTTTTCTGATAGTTGGCCAGCGGCGTGATTTCCGGAATCCAGATGGATTGCGGATGCCAGCCCATGAGGTGACAGGGCCACCAAACGGCGTCGTAGCCCTTGGCTTCGCCGCGTTGCGCCTGCTGCAACACTTTATCGAATGGCGGCATGATGCCGCCGGGAATGCCAATTTCAATTCTGTCCATGAATTACCTGGCTTAAACCTTGGTCTCCGAGCCGCGAAATTCCAGCTTGCGCATCGATCGTGGATCAACCTTCTCCCGCAGGATGCGCACTTGCTCATCGGTCGGCGGCTCGGTTTCCGGAACATTCGAAGGAATCAGCAGCTCGAACCCGGTCTTCTCCTGCACCTGCTTCGGCGTGATGCCATGATGCGCCGACACCAGCCGCATACGCTTGCTCGTCGGCTCAAAATCCATAACGCATAAATCGGTGATAACGAGTTTAGGACCGTTCTTGAGCCCCAGCTTCTCGCGCGCATCGCCGCCGTCGAGATAACCAGGCGCAGCGAGGAAATCGACTTTGTCGACAAAGGTTCTTACATTGTGGGTGGTCGACCAGATAAAGATTTTCTTGTCGAGCGTGGCCATGTCGCCCATGCCAGCCGAACCGGGCAATCGCACCTTTGGCTTCTTGAAGTCGCCGATAACGCTGTTGTTCACGTTGCCAAACTTGTCGATTTGCGCACCGCGAATGCAGAAGGTTTCCAGCGTGTTGCGGTGCACGTAGCCCCACATGTCTTCGAGCTGCGGGAGGTACATCACGCAGTTTTTCCACATTGTGGGATCAAGTGTGTTGCCCACAATGTAGCCGGGATCAGCGTCAACACCGACGGCCCCCGCCACCCAGGTAAATCCCGGCGCATGTGTTTGCCGCGCGAGCAACGCCGCCGACACAGGTATGAACGAGACCGTGCCATTCAGCATGATGTCGTCGTCCGTGAACTGGCGCGCCAGCGTGACCACCATCAGTTCGTCGATCGTGTAGTCCTTGGAAGAGTTGGCCATCGTCTAGTCCCATTTCCTGATGCGCAGCAGCGCGTCGGCCCCGCCTGCCGCCTGCAGGTATTCGCCGTGCGATTTTGGACCGTAAACATATTTGTCGAGGAACTTCTTCGTGCCTTCCTCGGTGCGCGATTCGCCCGCGTAATCGGTAAAGAACTTGCGATCAAAACTGTATTGCGGAAACAGAGAACAGGGATGCGCACCGTACGGAATTTCGACGACAGCGTCGACTTTGAAATACGGGATGCCGGTATGCAGCGGCGTGCGCCGAATCTCGTCGGTATCAACAATCTCTTCCACTGTGACGATGACCTTGTTGGCCGCACGCGGGAAGACATCGACGTCGGTCCATATCGGCTTGGGAAAGAACTGAATGTTGCCGTATTTGTCGGCGCGATGCGCATGCAGAATGGTCACATCAGGCTGTAGTGCTTTTACTGCGATAACCTTTTCGCCGGTAAATGGACAATCGATGACCTTGGTGATGTCAGGATGGGTTTCGATGAGCTGCGATCCATAGCCGGACCGAGTGACGCCAAAGCTGAGTCCTTTCGCTCCCGATTGCAAGCGCGTGAGGAACTGATGCTCGGTGTACTCCTCAACCTGGAGGCGCCCTGCTTCGACCTCGCGGCGGAAGCTGTTGGCCATTCCGAACTCGTCCAGGTTGACGATGATGTAGCTGACTTTCTCCACGCAACCAGCGGCGATCAGCCAGTCCATGCCGATTCCACCAACCAGCTGCACGATCTTAAGGTTCTTTTTTTTCGCGCGAATCAGCTCGCGGATCATGGCCATGGGCGACATCTGGGTGCCCATGCCTTGCAGGCCGACGACGTCGCCATCGCGAACGATTTCGGCCGCCTGCTCCAGGCTCATTCGTTTGTCTTCTTTTTTCGCCGCCATCCCGCCCTCAATCGCGACTGCAAGAATCTGGGGCTAAAGCCCCAATCGTAAAAAACTGATCGTGCCGGCACAGCGGAAGCCGTGCCCTGATACAAAGCTCCCGGTGAAGCAAATCTCGCGCTGCCCCGGGAACGCGCCACGCTGCAGACCTGGCGTTACGCTGAGAATCGCGCACGCCTGCGAATCTCTCGCGCACGCTGCGAAGCTTCAAACCTCAATACACTTCCAAACTTCTTGCCAGAGCCTCTGACACCTTCCCGCTGTCGGCGCGGTCAAACCCACATTCTGGAACTCGTGGCGACTCGTTGTTTAGAGACAACCAGCTGCCAGCAGTGAAGTTGTCAGCTCTTCTTAGCTTCGCGGTCCTCCGGCTCTTCCACGAACACCTGGCAGCTGTTCTTCAATATCGGCATCCACTTCTGCCGATGCTCTTCTTCGCTGCTGACATATTCCTGCTCCAGCCCAGAGTGACGGCCGATCAGCAACGTCGCGCAAAAACCTATCGCCGCCTGAAACAGCTCCACTAAGTGCACACAACCCTGGCTGCGGCCCACCAGGCTGATGATCTTGCGATTGATCCCCGGCCCGATGACTTGACCTTTCAGTTTGCTGACATTCTCCAGAGCGCGCGGACAATATGTCGGATAAGGACGCCGTGACATCACTGCCGTCGCGTCTTCGATGATCCCAGTCGAGGCGTCCACTACCAACTCGCCGTGAAAGCTATGCTCCAGGTCGAAGAGCGAGGCGCGCACTTTGTACTTGTCGTTGCCTTCATCAATGACCTTCACATTGATGTTGCGCTCGTAAGTCTTCGGGAAGTCGTTCTCATCCCCGCCAACTTTGCCGAATACCAGCGGCAGAGACTTCCCTGTACTGCCCACTTCGATACCCTCCTGTCGTTACCGCGACCTCGTGCGCGACAGCAGCCATCTACGCCGCGCGATACTTCGGCATCACTTCCTTGCCGAAGACTTCCAGTGACTTCAGCACCGACTTACCATCCGGCCCCTTGGGGAGACGGAAGCGAATCACCAGGTAATCGACGTCATACTCGTTGCCGTACATTTCAATCCGCTTGATACAGTCGTCCGGATTACCGGTGATGAAATGCTTGCGCACGCGGTCCAGGGTGAAGTCCGACTCCTGCTTGAAGTCTGGATGATGCGTCAGAATTCCGTAACGAAAATAAAACAGCAATTCCTCGATGGCGATAGGCAGGAAGAGTTCGTCCGCTTCCTTGCGTGTCCGTGCGCACCAGGCATCGCGCATCAACACGACCTGCGAGCGATTGCCGCTGTCCTTAGCCGCCTTGCGATACAACTGGACCTGCTCCAGCCAATGATCTTTGTCGAGCGGGAAGGGATCGCTACACCACGCATCGCCCAGCTTCCCTGCACGTGCGATCGTCTTAGGAAACATGCCGCCCACCCAAATCTCGGGACGCGGCCGCTGATAAGGCTTTGGGGTCAACTCGACGTCGTGAAACTTGTAGAACTGGCCGTCATAAGAGAACTTTTTCTCCGACCAGGCGCGCAGAATGATGTCGAAGGCTTCTTCAAACATCGCGCCGCGCTTCTGGTGCGGAACATTGAAGAACTCGCTGTATCCCGGGTGATAACCAGATGCGACGCCCATAATTAAGCGGCCATGCGAAAGCTGATCGATCATGGCAAACTGCTCGGCCAACTCCATCGGGTTGTGCAGCGGCGGAATGCAAATATAGGTGCCAAGCCGGATCCGCTTGGTCCTCTCAGCAAGCGCGGTCAGCAGGATGAGCGGTGACGGGAAAAAACATTCGGCGCGGCCATGCCGCTCGGGCACCTGAATCGAGTCGAACCCATACTGCTCCACCAGATCGGCCTCGGCGTGCAGCTGATCGATGAAGGCGCTCACTTCCTCGCGCGTTGGCTGCGGGCGATCGTAAGCCCCGGCGTGAGTGTCGAGAAGATATCCGATTTTCACCTGCGTTGTCTCCGCGTCAACTCAGTTTTGGCAGTACCTTTTCACCGAACATGCGTATCGCTTTCATGACCTGGCCGTGATCCGGCCCGGTCGGATGCCGGAAGTACAGCACCATGTATTGGCAGCCGACATAGTCGCGATATCGCTGGATCTCATCCAGCACCTGCGCCGGATCGCCTGCCACCATGCGGTTGGGCGCCACTCGGTCGAAGGTCCATTCCTCATCGGTCACGGTGCGCACCCACGGCTCCCATTGCGTGTTGAATCGTCCCGACTCGAAGAAGCCGAGGTTCTTGTAGAACAAATGCGAAGTGCGCAGTGGTGGCCACCAGACGTTCTCGATCTCGGCTTTCGTGTCGGCCAACATGAAGGCGCGCATGATCACGACTTCCGCCGGATTCCCATTTTCATGGGCATGCTTGCGGTAAATCTCGGCCCACGACTTCATTACCTCGATGTGGTGCAGCGGATCGGAGATCCATCCGCTTCCCAGGAGCGCGGCCCGCTTCAGCGCGGGTTCCGACATAGCGCCAATCCAGATTGGCGGATGCGGCTTCTGCAACACTCGCGGAGTGATGCTCACATTGTCGAAATGAAAGAACTTGCCCTCGTAGGAAAAGGATCTCTCTGTCCATGCGCGACGAATAACTTCGATCTCTTCGTCGAAGATTTGCACGGCGTCTTTTACTTCCTTGCCAAACAGCTTGAACTCAGCCTCGACCAGTCCCAGACCCACACCAAGAATCGAGCGTCCGTCAGACAGGTTGTCGAGGACTGACCACGCTTCGGCGACGTTGATAGGGTGCCACTCAGGCAATTGCAGAATCGAACTGCCCAGCCTTATGCGCGAAGTGCGCGACGCAATTGCGGCCAGCAACACCTGGGGCGCAGGCAGATAACCGTCGGGCATCATGTGATGCTCGGGCACAAAGACCGAGTCAAAACCAACCTCTTCCGCCAGTTCGGCTTCGCGCAGGATTTCCTGATACAGGCGCGGAATGGTGCTCCCGTCGGGTGGGGCTTGGGTGTTGACCAGCATGCCGAACTTCACGCGGCAGTCTCCCGTGGGATGCGCTTAGCGGCGCCAAGGTGCGAGCAGGAGCAAGCAGCCAGTCCTGCATCTACCAAACAAACGTTTGGCCGAAACGATGCTATGCTGTAGGCTCGTTTCTGTCAAGGGAGCGGCGGCCTGTCGGGAATTGGGAATTGGAAATTGGGATTGGGTATCCGGGTTAGCAGCTTAATGAATGCCCTTCCAACGGACAGTCCCGCCATGCCTAATCTCCTGATTCCTGCTTAGCGGCCTCTGGCGGAAAACTCTGTGCCGCAAGGCTGCGAGTTGGTGCGCACTTGCTCATAGAAATCTTCGCCCGAGGGACAGTTGAACCTTGAAAACGATGTTACGTATCGAAAATATGAGTTGGCCTCGCCTCACTCCAAGCGGATAGCTTCGGGGTGGAGGCTGAAAGTGGATACGCAAACCAGAAAAAGCGACATTCTTCGGGCGGCCGCCCGGATGTTCCTGGCCGATGGATACCGGCGCACCTCCATGGCGCAAGTCGCCTCGGATGTTGGGATGCTGAAGGGCTCGCTCTATCACCACATCCGTTCCAAGGAAGATCTCTTGACGGAAGTGATTCTGGATACCCTACGAAGCGCGGAAGCCAACCTGCTCGCAGGCAAGTCGGCGATCTTGGATGGGCGCTCAATTCAGAGAAGGCTGGAGGCGCACTTCGAATACCTCTCGCGCCAGCAGGCTGGCCTCGCGTTTCTGCTGCGTGAGGCGGAGCAACTGCCTCGTCCCCGCCGGGAGCTAATCAGGAATCGGGTGAACCGCTATGAGGAACGACTGGCGCAGGTTCTTCAAGCTGGACAGTGCCATGGAGCGGTGACATCCGGCGATCCTATAGTCATGGTCCAACTCATCCTGGGAGCCTGCACCTGGGCCTATGGCCTGGATCGGGAGCCCGAAGCGCGAGCCACACTGAAGCAAGGCATCTTGGATTGGGTTCTCGCTCCTCGCCGGGTTGGCGGAGGATCGGCGGGCGCCGACGGGCGAGATTTTCCGGCTGAACTGTCCCCCCAACAAAATGTCAGCGTGGCGTAGGAAGTGTGCCGGCCTGTTACGAGCAGCCTGAGACCGGACAGCGGGTGATTCTTGGTTGAATAACCTCGCAAGTTTGCCTTCGCTATAATGGCGCACTATTCATGGATTTCGACCAGCTCGCTACATTCTTGCAAGTTGCTCGCCTCGGTAGTTTCTCTCGCGCCGGAGAGAAAGTGT
Source organism: uncultured Acidobacteriaceae bacterium (assembly GCA_963769235.1). GTDB lineage: Bacteria > Acidobacteriota > Terriglobia > Terriglobales > Acidobacteriaceae > Bog-257. The sequence goes on from CAVYKW010000008.1 coordinate 239,530, forward strand.
TTCGCTCGCAGTCCGCAGTCAGCGCCCAGATACAGCAGTTAGAGCAGGAGTATGGCGATCGCCTGCTGGACCGCTCCGGCAAGACCGTGCGCCTCACTCCCGCGGGCCGGGTGCTGTTTGCTTACGCCGAGCGGCTGCTTAAGTTGCGCGATGAATCCCTGCTGGCGGTCGCGGACCAGGACGCTGTTCCGCGCGGGACTCTAGCGATCGGCGCTAACGAAGCCACTTGCCTGTACGTGTTGCCGGATGTCTTCGCGGAATATTGCCGGCGTTATCCTTCGGTGCAGATGAGCATCTACCGCAACTTCAGCTACAAGATCGTGGAAAAACTGGAGAACGGCGCGCTCGACGTCGGCATCGTCACTCTGCCCATCAAGTCGTCCAGCCTGAAGGTGCAGTCTATCTTTCGTGACCGGCTGATGATGATCGTCAGTCCGCAGAATCCGTTGGCAAAGCAGAAGTCGGTATCGGTGAATGAGGTGATCACGCAACCGCTGATCATCCCGAAGACCGGCTACACGCGCCGGGTGATGGACAAACTATTTCGGCCCTACGGCTCCGAGCTGAAAGTGCGGATGGAGTTGTCAAGCGTGGGAATGATCAAGAGCTTCGTGGCCGCCGGACTGGGTGTCTCGCTGATCAGCGCTGCCTTTGCGCGCGACGATGTGCTCGCACAACGTGTGAAGCTGGTGCCGCTGCGCGACGTGGAGTTATGGCGCGAGCTCGGTCTGGCCTATCGCCGCGACCGAACCCATACACGTCCGACCACCGCGTTCATCTCAACCGTAAAACAATTGTCGGCGGGAAAATCCACCGGTTAGGCGTAATGCCTTTCCGGATTAGCAACATCGCCCACACCCCCCTCGCGTCTTCCCGTTTGTGCTCTCGTTGGCCTTGTCCCCAACCTTTTGCGAACGCATTGACAATCTCGAATACGCCGCGCTACCCTTTCCCAAACAATCGGTTGGTTGGCGTAGAGAGGCCCATGCAGCGAACGGAACGCATCCGAGAACAAGCCATCAAACGCAACCTGGACGCTATCGTATGTTCCGAGCCGGCGGACGTTGTGTATTCCACCGGATACCGTTCGGTACTGGAGCAGTGGGGATTGACCGAGCCGGTGGCGGCATCCATCGTGTACGCCGATCCCAGCAAGCCCGACACTCTGGTGATCCCCGAAGCGCTAGTTGCGCTGGAAGCCATCACGCCCACTCGCGCGAGCGAAATACGCGTCTTCGACCTCGCCACTTTCTGTGAAGTGATGGGATCCGACGACCCTTCCCAACCCGCCAGCGAAATTGGCAAAGAGGCCACGCGCATTTATGGCCAGAAAGTCCGTGGCGCCCGCGCACCGGAGATCGTCAGCGCTATCGCGGCCGGTCTCGCCGATCACGGTTTGCAAAAGGCGCGAATCGGCGTGGATGACCTTCGTATTGGAGAGCACCTCAAGCGCAGACTGCCGGGACTGGAAACGGTTGACGCACTCGACGCGATGATGGCGGCCCGCATGGTCAAAACGCCGCCGGAACTTGAGGCAATGTTGCGCGTGGGAAAAGTGGCCGACCAGAGCCTGATGGCGGGCGCCAATGCGCTTCGTCCGGGGGTTATCTGGAGCGAGGTGCAGCAAACCGTGGTCGAAACCATGACTCGTCTTGGCGCAATCCCGTTGGATGAGGGTGGCCTGCTGTTCGGCGGCGCTTTCCGCGGAGAGTTTATTCCTGAGCTGTTCCGCACTCGTCACGACCGTGCGCTGGAAAAGGGACAGGTCGTCATCCTTGAGATTCTCGGCAAGTATGAAGACTTCTGGTTCGATCTGAATCGCTCAGCCACGATCGGACCTCCCACTCCGGAGTACCAGGCGCTACACGACAAAATCCGCGCTGCTTATCTGATGGTGATCGATAAGCTCCGCCCCGGCGCTTGGACCGGCGATCTTGCGCGCTTGGCAAGCGATGAGCTCCGCAGGGCAGGCGTATCGGCTCCGCAGCGGCTCTTGCTTCTCGCCCACAGTGTGGGACATGTGCCGTTCGAGATGCCGCAGCCCTACCCGGCGTACGGGCGTCCGGACGAAAAAGGTTTCCTGGTAGAAGAAAACATGGTCTTGAGCGTGGATTGCCTCTACTTTGGCGGAAGCCTCGGTCCATGCCACATGGAAAACGTGTTCATCATTCGCAAGGATCGAGCTGAGTCGCTGTATTCGGTACCTCTTGAGATCCTGGGGCCGCGATAGGACGGAGCGCAATGGATAAAACAGCCACCGAGGATCAGCAAAATCTGGCCAGGCTTCGCGACGAGTTGGCATGCCGCAAAGTACTGGCTCGCTACGGATGGGCCCTGAATTGGCGGGATCCGGAGACTCTGGCGAGCATTGTATGGCCCGACGCCGTCGTGGACTACGGCTTCTTCCGCGGTTCCGGCACCGAGTGGGTGCAGGCTTTCATGGAAATCGAGCGCGCCGCCGGCCGCCCGTTTCACATGCTGGTTTGCGATCAGCTCGAGGTGAAGGGCGATGTGGCTGAAGCCGAGAGCCTGGGCATCGCTCTGACGCTTGAAAATGGCGACACTGCCGCCCGCCAATATTGGGGCCGCTATCTCGACCAGTTGCACAAGCGCGGGGAAGAGTGGCGCATCAGCAAACGAACCTACGTGGTGCACGGCGTGTTCGACGTCGGCATCCAGCAACTCGGCTCAGGCACGATCGAAGGCTTGCACGTCGCCACAAACCTGAGCGTTCAGGATCCCAGGTATCGGCGGTTTCCGCGCTAGCTAATTCCTTGCTCCTCAGAAAAGGCGTGACATGACTGAGATCGAAACATTCCTGGAAATAGAAAAAATCAAGAAGCTTCGAGTTCTGTATTCGCACTACTTCGATAGCAATGATCTGGAAAGCATGGCGGCATTGTTCACCGACGACGTTATCTGCGAGTACGGCAAGTATGGCACGTGGGTCGGCAAAGAAGAACTGCTCAACAATTACAAGGCCGCGCACGCTCGCCATGATTTGTTCCACAACGGCTCGTACCCTTACATGCACATCATCACCAATCAATGGGTCGAACTGACGGGACCCGAAACGGCGGAAGGCCGCTGCTACCTTTTCGACAATGTGACCGCCGAGCCCGACAAGAACCCGCTGCTCCTGCTGGGAATCTACGACGACGAGTACAAGAAGGTGGCTGGCGCGTGGAAGATTCACCGCACTCGTATCGAATTCATCTGGCCTGAGCGTAATCTGGTCGGCGGTTTTCCCGGAAGCCGGGTGCCGGTCAAGCTGTAAGCACAGATTCCTCGCAGTCTCTAGCAAACACGTCAAGCTAGGCCGAACCAGCTCGCAACTTCTGCAACTCTCGATTTATTCGCTTCCCCCAAATCTGAATCATTCATCGCTTCGTTCTTAAGGCACGAGGCCGAAGAGCCAAGTCCCTCTCGACTGCCTCAAGCGCGCACTCCCTGGTAGTCGGAATCCCTTGGCGGCTACCCAAACCCATATCTGTTGCTAATGAGCCGCAGGTAAACCCTGCTTACCTTTAGGAAGGGGACCATGACCAAGCTGGAAAAGCTTACGGAATTAATCGAGAGTCCGCTGAGCCGCCGTTCGTTTGCCAAGGGCATCGGCTTGACCGCTGCTGGACTTGCCGGCGCCTCAGTGCTCGGCACAACCGTATTCAAGGCCGCCGCGCAAGCGCAGGAATACGATTCGTCGACAACCCTCACCATTACCGACACGGATGTTTTGAATTTCGCGTTGAACCTCGAGTACCTGGAAGCCGAGTTCTACCTGATGGCGACTTGGGGCACGACCCTGGTGGGAGCGGGCATTTTAACCGAGTCCGAAACCACCGGCGCCACTACCGGCGGAAACAAGGTGCCCGGCATCGCTTCTTCGCCCTTCGCCTTCGCCGCCAGCGGCCTGCGCACCGACGAAGTCAATCACGTGAAATACCTGCGTAGTGCCTTGGGATCGGCTGCCGTCAAGAAGCCGGCCATCAATCTGAGCGCGCTGGGCTACGGTTTCTCCAGCCCATCCGACTTCCTGAAACTTGGCCGTCAGTTTGAGGACGTAGGAGTGAGTGCCTACGCCGGAGCTGCTCCTTTGATCACGAGCAAAACGTATCTGGAAGCGGCAGCTCGCATTCTCGGCACCGAAGCCGAACATGCCGGCACGCTTCGCTTCGCCTGCATCTATTGGGGAGTGAACAGCCCTGCGGTTGACGGACTGGACGTTCCTCCCACTTCTTCGCATCCTTTCGACGTCGATTCCAACAGCTTGGCGATCGCGCGCACCACCGCCCAGGTATTGAATGTCGTCTATCACGGCGGAAACTGCTCAGGCGGCTTCTTCCCGTCGGGCATGAACGGCAACATTAAGTGCCAGTCGTAATTTCACCCGCGGGAGAGTTTGCCTCTCCCGCCTTTCTGATTTTGTTGTGGAGGAGAGCGAATATGTTAGAAGGCCTTTTTCAGCCGATGCATTTGCTGGTGATTTTGTTTATCGCTCTGATGGTATTTGGTCCGAAGAAACTGCCCGAGCTGGGCAAAGGCTTGGGCGATGGGATCCGCAGCTTTAAGGATTCGATGAAGGATGGAAAGCCCGAGACCGACGGCAAGAGCGTCGAGCAACACGAGGCGGAAGCCTTGTCCATCAAGAGTTAACGCAACCGGTTTGAATCGGAGATGGCGGCTCGCCAGGGCCGCCGTGTGCCTTTCACGCGTTAGCTCCGTCTTCACTACGCCAAAACTTCCTCGCTGATCGCGATTGAATCGCCCTTCCTGATCGCGAACGCTCTGGTGTATTTCTGAGCGCGGTCACAAATTACGCTTGCCCGGCGCGAGTAAAATCGTTCTTCACTCCATGCTGGAAAATATCAACCTGAAGAAAAAGCTTTCGCGGGAGGAGTACAAGCGCATTGTACCCGGCCTGCAACTGCGTCTCTATGATCTGGAGAAGGCGTGCTGGGACAATGAAATGGCCACCATCATCGTCCTGGAAGGCTGGGACGCATCCGGCAAAGGGACGACGATTGCGGCTTTGACCCAACGCCTTGACCCTCGCGGATTCAAGCTCTATCCCATTACCGCCGCGCGCACCTACGAACAGCAACGCCCATGGTTGTGGCGCTTCTGGTTGAAGGCGCCGAATCGCGGCGAAATGGTTATCTTCGATCACAGCTGGTATGGCCGAGTGCTGGAAGAACGCGTCGAAAGGACGGTTCCGGAAAAATCGTGGCGACAGGCCTTTCGTGACATCGTGGAGTTCGAACGCATGTTGGCCGACGATGGCGTGGTGATACTGAAGTTCTTCCTGCACATCAGCAAGAAAGAACAAAAGCGGCGCTTTGAGATGATCGAAGCCGATCCTTTGGAGCAGTGGCGCGTGACCAAAGCCGACTGGGCGCGGCATAGGAACTACAGCGAGTACCTGGCGGCGACCGAGGAGATGCTGGAGTTGACCGAATCCGAATTCGCGCCGTGGAACATCGTGCAAGCGACCTCGAAGTCGTACACCCGCAAAGAAGTATTTGAGACGATCATCAATGCGCTGGAGAAGAAGTTAGGCCCGAAGGCGCCGCCGCGCGAAGACTCGTCGACCGAGACACAGAAAGACGCCGAGTTGCGCGCCGCCATGGAATCGCTGGGTGGAGGCGGCCTCTGATGTTGGAGACGGTTGACCTCAGCTGCAAGCTCGACCGCCAGGCTTATGTTCGAGAAGTGACGCGGCGGCAAATTCAACTACGCGAACTGGGATACCAGGTCTACCTCCAGAAACGGCCCGTCATCCTGGTGTTTGAAGGCTGGGATGCCGCCGGCAAAGGTGGCGCAATCAAACGCATTACGGAGAAACTGGATCCGCGCGGCTACGTGGTCTATCCCATCAGCTCGCCGCACGGCGAAGACCGCACCCGCCATTATCTTTATCGATTTTGGCGGCGACTGCCGGAACGCGGACAGATCGCCATCTTCGATCGTTCCTGGTACGGCCGTGTGCTGGTGGAACGCGTCGAAGGCTTCGCCACGGAGCCAGAATGGCGTCGCGCCTACAAGGAAATCAACTCCTTCGAACAGCAGCTCCGCGATTTTGGGGCCATCGTGGCGAAGTTCTGGATCCACATCTCCCGCGAGGAACAACTTCGCCGCTTCGAGGAGCGTAAGGCGATTGGCTATAAAGCCTGGAAGCTGACTGAGGAAGATTGGCGCAATCGCGAGAAGTGGGGAGCTTACGAAGAGGCAGTCGAACAGATGCTGGTTAAGACCAGCACCACGACGGCGCCGTGGACTCTTATCGAAGGCAACGATAAGTACTGGGCTCGGACCAAGGTGTTGGCAAAGCTGGTGAAGATCTTATCGACGGAAATGGGACACCAGCCTGCCGACCCACTGCGCAGACACCTAGCCGAGACACCGCGGAAGAAAAAGCTTACAAGCAAAAACTGAAGCAGCTTGCACCGCGAGATTCCGCTGGCTGCTGAGACACTCGAAGGTCGGACCAAAATCAGTGGTAACGCTCGGTGAGGAATTTTGGCATCACGCCGTAGCGGTAGAGATATCCAGCTAGCCAGAATGCCGCGACCGCAACCAGAGCTGCCAGCAGCATCTGCACAATCAGGTGACGATGCGATTGTGGGCCTTCCACACGAGCATGGATGGCAAGGTTCACTGCCAGGCCGCACATGAGAAGTCCGATACCGCACAGGCCGATTGCGCGTCCGATACCCTGTGCGCCCTCCACACAAAAAGACGCCAGCAGCAAGCATCCGCCAACCGCGATGATGAAGCGCGGAACACGATGAATGCCTTCGAAAAACGTTCCCCGGTCGTGCTGTAGTTCAGAGTCTGTCAAACCGAATCGATCATAGCTGGGAACGTCGCGAAGCTCAAGGAGAGAAGCATCTTTGCTTGGGCACGCGCCTGCTGCCGCTGCGTTGAACTGTTACATTACTGCTTATGCGCGCTGCCCGCGACTTGTCATTTGAAGATCCGCAAATCAGCCGGGACATGTTTGCGGATAGGTTGAGGCGCGCGCACGGTGTCCTCTTCCTGCTGACGCTTATCGGAGCCTGGCTGCGGCTCTCTCACCTCGGCAGCAAGAGTTTCTGGCTGGATGAAGGCGCGACCGTGGCCCTGGCGAGAGCGTCGTGGCGGCATTTTGCCTGGGTCTGGTGGCACGGCGAAGCCAACCTACAGACCATTTACTTTCTTCTGATGCGTGGGTGGGTTCACTTCGGCATCAGCGAAGTGTGGTTGCGACTGCCGTCGGCGGTATTCGGGATCGCGTCGATACCTCTGATCTTTGTGATCGGCCGAAAGCTCATCGGCACTACGCCTGCGTTGGCGGCAGCGGCGCTGCTGACGTTCAGCCCCACACATGTTGAATACTCGCAGGAAGCGCGCAGCTATACCCTGGCGATTCTTCTCGTGCTGCTATCGACGTATGTTTTCGTCGAGGCTGTCGAGGGGAAGCGGCGGCGAGACTGGATGCTGTGGACGCTGCTCGGAGTTGCGGCGTTTTACACTCACGACTTTGCGGCGCTGGCGCTCGCGGCGCAAGCGATCTCGCTTTTGTTTCGCAAGAATGCGCCGTGGCGTCCGGCAATGCTCGGCGGAGCGGCAGTTTTCCTGTGCGCGCTACCCGGGATCACCTACATCTTCCGCGCGTCGCCGGAAAACTTGCACTTCCTGTGGATGCCCCGTCCTACACCAAAAGAGCTCTGGCACCTGGCAATGTTCTTTGGAGGAAGCGGCGCGAAAATTGCCGTATCTGCTGTGCTGTGGGCCGCAGGTTTGATCGCAATCGCACGCAGCCGCCGGAACGCAAACCGCGACGACTTCTGGCACGCGATGTTGATCGTGCTCTGGGCCGTCGTGCCGGTCATGATCACGGCGCTGGTATCGCTGTTGCATCCCATGTTTCTTCAGCGCTACATGATTTTTTCGCTTCCCGCGACCATCCTGCTGGCTGCGCTGGGAATGAACCTGCTGCACAAGTGGCACGTGGGCGCAATACTCGTCGTCTTACTTTGCGCGATATCGATCCCGACCATCGTCCAGGACTACAGCAAGCCGCGCGAGGACTGGCGAGGCGCCAGCAATGCAATTCTCTCTTCGGCATCACCCGGAGACGCCGTGGTCTTTTTCCCGTTCTACACTCGCATCATGCTGGATTACTATCGCGATCGCTACCCCGGTGATGTTTCCGCGTTGCATGTTTTCGCGCCTGGATATTACTCCGGCGGCGAGGACGTCCGCACACTGTTGCAGGCGCTATCCGCGAATCCGCAGCAGTTCCGACATGTGTGGCTGGTCGTGGACGGCACGAACGCACAGCCGTCTTCCTTCGATTTAGGCGATGCGACAACTCAGAAACTCCAATCGATCTTCGGGTCGCCAACCATCCAACGCTTCCCCGAAATTACGGTGCAGGAGTACGGGCACTAGACGGATGCGGCCAAACATCGGCATATCGCGGGGATAGAGGTCCTTCGACTCCGGCGGCGAAAACCCGCCGCCTCCGCTCAGGATGACAGGGGATATTGAGGCTGCCATTCCTCTTTACTCGGGAGGAGAAGGCTCGGGGATGAACCTGTATCCCACGCCGCGCACGGTCAGCAGATGCTCGGGGTGTGAAGGATCTTTCTCGATGTACTTACGCAGGCGCACCACGAAGTTGTCGATCGCTCGCGTGTCGGTGTCCTCGTGCAATCCCCAAACTTCCTCCAGTATCGACTTGCGCGGCACAATCTTGCCGCTGTTGCGAATCAGGTGCCGCAACAGCTCCGCCTCCATCAGCGTCAAGCGAAAAATCTTGCCGTTGGCGCGCAGTTCGAGAGTGCCGAAGTCCACCTGCTTGTTGGCAAAGACGTACACGTCGAATTCGCGCAACCCATCGGCATCTTTCGATTCGGCTACCCGTGCCTCCGCCGGTGGGTCCGTCAGCAGAGTGCGGCCCCAATCCCGCCGCCGCAACAGGCTGCGAATTCGCGCCAGTAGGATCGCCAAATCAAACGGCTTGGGCAGGTAATCGTCGGCGCCGGAAGCAAAGCCCTTCAGCACGTCTTCAGGACGCCCGCGCGCCGTCAGCATAAGACAAGGAATGTAATTGCTCGCCTTGCGTAGCTCGGTGGCAACCGCAAAGCCATCCTTGCCCGGCAACATGATGTCGAGCACCAGAAGGTCGAACTCGCTGCGCTGTTTCAGCAGCAAATCGAGCGCCGCTTCGCCGTCGCCGACAACCTGCGTGGGATAGCCTTCCGCTTCCAGATTGAACTTCAACCCACGCGCCAGATGTTCTTCGTCTTCGACCAGCAGAATTCCGCTCACGGCGAGTTCCTCGGCAGTTCGATAGTAATGGTAGTTCCGCGCCCCGAACCTTCGCTTGCAGCATAAGCGTTCCCGCCATGACGGCGGGCGATGGCGCGAACAATAAATAAACCCAGCCCGCTGCCCTTTACCTGCGGGGCTCCCGGCGTCACTACGCGATAGAAACGCTTGAACACGCGTTTCAACTCGCCGCGAGGAATGCCCACTCCGTTGTCCTGCACGCGAATTTCGATTCTCTCCAGGTCCGGGGTCACCACCGCCATTCGGATGCGTGGATCCTGGGGAGCGTATTTCACTGCATTGTCCAGCACGTTAGACAGCGCACTCGAAAGTTCGTCGCGATCCCCCATGATGGTGAGATTATCGCCGGGTTGGCCGTCCGGCGCCCAATCGAGCACTTCGGGCGACAGATGATGGCGCGACCGCGCCCACTCGATGGATTCCTGCACCAGCGGACGGATGAAAATCTCGCTGCGCGAGAGAGCTGCATTCTTCTGCACCACTCGTGCCGCACGCAACACGCCTTCCACCGTGCCCATCAGGCGTTGCGTATCCTCCAGCATCACCTGGTAGAACTCGCGCCGCTGCTCTTCATCAACATTGCGCTTTTGCAGCGTCTCAAGATAGAGACGGATCGAGGTGATGGGCGTCTTCAGTTCGTGGGTGACGGCATTCAGAAAGCTGTCCTGCTGCTCGTTACGGCGAATCTCGCGTACCAGGAAAATCGTGTTCAGGATGACGCCGGCAATGATGAAGCCGAAAAAGATGACGCCCAGAATGAGCGGCACAATCTCGCGCCAGTTGAGGATGATCCAACTGGTACTGAGGACACCGGCGGCCGTAGCGATGCACACGCCCAGCGTGATGAAGAACGCGATCGCAGTTTTGCGGCTGGTGATGCGCATGAGCGTCGCGGTCAGGATAGCAGGAAGGCGCTGTCAGCTGGCGGCTATCAGCCATCAGCCGTCGGCGAAAACGTTGATCGACGTGGACCCTTAGCCTTTAGCTCTTAGTCGCTACACCAAACGGATTCCGCAACTGCCAACTAACAACGGACCACCGACAACAGTGTCTACTGCAATCCGGCCTGTGCGAGCATCTCTAGAAATTGCCGCTGCGTCCGCATGTCGATTGACTGCGCCACCAGTTTGCCGCTGCGGTCATAGACAAAGCTCTTGGGAATGCCTTCCACCTGGAACAGGTTATTCACCTTGCTGCCGGGATCGAGCAGGATTGGGTAAGTAATTTTGTGCTCGGCGATGAAAGGGGCAACCTTGGGAGTTTCTTCGTCTTCGGAAATCGCCAGGATAACAAAGCCCTGGCCCTTAAAGCGATTGTAGAGCGCCTCCAGGTCCGGCATTTCTTTGCGGCAAGGCGGGCACCACGTCGCCCAAAAGTTGACTAACACGACCTTGCCCTTCATATCTTTGAGCGTCCACGTCTTGCCTTGCAAATCGGTGAGGGTAAAGTCGGCGCTCTGGCGCTTCTGATCATCAGCCTCGAGCTTCGCCATGGCGGCTTTGTACTGCGGCGAGTCGAGCGAGACCTGCATATGTTCGTACCGTGCCAGCTCCGCCAATTCGCTGTAAGCCGTGTTCGATGTGGTCGGCTTGTCCTCCGGTGGCTCCTGCTGCACGGCGCCAGCCAGCGTGGTGGTTACTTCCTGTAGGGTGTCGTGGCCGAAGTCTCCCTCGGTGGCTCGGCTCGCCAGATAAACCGCGAGTTTGAGCTTACCGGTGCTGGCAGGTAGAGCGCGGATCTCGAGCGCAATGTCCTTGGTCGTCTTGGCTCGAGCGTCATCGGGAAGGCTGCGCAGAGTTTTGATCTGATCGAAGATCGGCTTCTCCTGTGCATTCCACTGCTGCTCCTGCTGCTGGGCGCGGATAGACAGCGGCGTCAACACCGCCATGAGAACCAGCAGGCCGGCGACGATACTGCTCCTGCGAAGCACCTTGGTCGGCAAAAACCGTTGGAAGGAAATCATCCACTCACCTCAAAAGCATTCTAGTCGTGATTAGGATGGATACGACAGTCTCTGGGACGTAAGGCGGAAGGTGGGTATCACTCGAATAGCGCGTTCAGGTCGCGATAACCACTCAGAATGCGAACCGCTGTAATTCCGCCGCGGCGAGGAAGATAGAAAATCACATAGTTACCGACCGCGAAGCTACGGAGGCCGGCGGCCAAGTCATCTCGGGAGCGGCCTAGCAGCGGCGAACGTCCCAGCAAATCGAGGACCGACTCAACGTGGTCGAGGAGTTCGTCAGCAGCACCCGCATTGTCATCGGAGATATATTTCCAAATCTCCTTCAGATCCCGCCGGGCTGCGGCTGAGATCCTGACTCTAGCCAACCCGTCTCAGCTTTCGGTTGCTGACTTCTTTTCGAGCCTCTGCCTTGATCCGTTTCATGTCCAGGTCCGCCGCTTTCCCATCGCGAACATCGTTCAACCCTGCTTGAATGTCGTTACGAAGACGCTGAAATTCCAAGCCTCGACGGATGTCACGCTCGGCTAACAAACGCAGCGCCTCGCGCACCACTTCGCTGGCCGTCTGATAATTTCCCTCACGGACCTTCTGCTCGATAAGTTTTTCCAGCTGCGGAGTCAGAGAAACATTCATCTTGGCATCATAGATCTGATAACAGGAAATAGCAATATTGGTTATTTGGGGACACGAGGAAGCCGAGAGCCACTTTCTTGAATGCCAAAAAAGGACGGCGCTGTTCGCGCCGTCCCTTCGCAATACGAGCTTAACTTGTCGACTTAGTCGCCGCTGTACGCCACGGCCACAGCCGGAGCCTCGGCTTCAACTGGCTTAATCTCTGGCTTGCCGATTTCCTTGATACGGCCCGAACCCAGCTTGGGCAGCTTCACATCCCAGATCAGGCCCAGTGCCTGTAGTGTCTTGATGCCGTACCAGTTCACATCCACTTCATACCACGCCAGACCGTGCCGCGCTGACTGCGGATGCGCGTGATGGTTGTTGTGCCAGCCTTCGCCGAAGCTTAGGTAGGCGACCCACCACAGGTTGCGCGAATCGTCATCAGTGGCGAAGCGCTTGGAGCCCCACATGTGTGTGGCCGAGTTCACAAACCAGGTCGAGTGCAGCAGCACGACGGTGCGCAGGAAAATTCCCCAGAACACGAACGGCCAGCCGCCCAGCAGCAGCAGGATGACGCCCAGCGTCGTGATGGGCACCCAGTGATATTCGCTGATCCAAAGATGAAACTTGTCTTTGCGCAGGTCGGGAACGTAGGCCAGCAGTTCGGTGCTCTTGTTGTGGAAGGTCTTGCCGGTCAGGATCCAACCCATGTGCGCCCAGAAACCGCCGTCGCGCGGGGAGTGCGGATCGCCCGGCTTGTCGGTGAGCTGATGATGCACGCGATGCGTGGCTACCCAGAAGATCGGGCCGCCCTCAAGCGACAGCGTGGCGCAAACCGTCAAGACATACTCCAGCCATTTCGGGCACTTATAGCCGCGATGCGTCAGCAGGCGATGGTAGCCCATGCCGATGCCGAGGCTGCCCGCGATCCAATAGACCACGAGTCCAACGAAGAGTGCTTTCCAGCTGAACATGAATAGCGCCGCAATGGCGCCAATGTGAAAGATGACCATGAAGATTGTAGTAATCCAATTGACGCCAGTTTCCTTAACGGGCGCGGGAGCTGCTGCTGTCGCTGTCTGAGCCATGTATCCCCTAAGTTGATGTGCCATCCTCCGCGACATGCGCGTGAAGAACTAAATCCAGACTAACAACTTATGAGAGAAGCGTTTGTAATACTTTTGTCACCGGGGTTTGTGACGTGAGCAGAACCGATCACAGGAACGAGGCGGGCAGATTGGCTAGCGGTCGCACAAGGCCGGATGACAGTTGCAACTCGGAGACGTAACGTTCGACTGTGAATGACGAGGCTCGCTTTAGGGCTGCAACCACATGCAATACTTCAGGGCACTCCGCGAATGCAAGCAGGCTGTCGATCCAGACCTCGATATCACGATCGGGTAAGTGCAGCGTCTCCCTGTCGATAACGTGAGTTTCGGTTCCGAGCCGGAGATCCACGACCCGAATCGCTTGCCAGTCGCCTCCGTGAAGTTCGTTTCCTTCTGAATCAAGCCGGAAAGAATGAAGCAGCGTGTTATAGGCCAGAAGTGAATGGGAGGGTGACAAGACGGGATCTTCCTGCGACACCAGTTCGGCAGGTGTTCCTATCGATTCGTATCTCTCGCCAACAATCGGGCGAGCATAAAGGCGCTCCGGCCGCCAGTTGGCAATGGATTGGGTCTGCACAACCAGGGTGTCGACGGCTGGACAGAACAGCAGTCGCTTGAATCCGTAACCAGGTGGAATGCCCATCTCCTCGAAGCTCTTGTATAGCATGGTGGATTAGAGCCTGACCTAGCCCAAAGTCGAGTCAAAACGGATACCTCAGATTCAACCGACAACGGGCAACTGACTACTGCTGTTTCGCAGTTCCCTCCCCCCAGTTGAAACTCACTGCGACCGAGCACGTTTTGTCGGCGACCTGAATCTTCGCGACGCCAGCGGTCTGTCCCTGCGGTTTGGTTCCTACGACGGCTTCCCAGCTTCCATCAGCGCCGGCCGTCGGGCTGTGAACGGAATCGTCGCCTCCCATTTCGCCGGTGACCGTCAGCATTTCGTAGGGCGTAAATCCGCGGGCACGCACCAGCACAACGTCGGCCAGCGGTGTCTGGCGTACAACGGACAGCTTGCAGTTCTTGTCTGTGGCTTCGATGGGAAATGGCACAGCTTCCGCAAACCCACCAACGCGACCATCGCGCGAGAGCACGCCGAAGCGCTTGGGTTCTCCCAGAACCGCCGTGGTCTTGAGGTTGATCGGGTCGTCGGCTCCCTGGCCGGTGCACGAGCCCGGCTTGCCGGAGCATATCAGCACACCGTGCTTGTCGAAGCTCACTCCTTCGATGGCTTTGGTCGGTTCCTTGCCGGGAATCCAGAACCACAAGTCGTACGTCTTATCGGCAGGAAAACCTTTACCAATCAGGTTGTAAAGCAGGATCGTGCCCGAAGCATCGCGCTCCCGCGGCCCTTCATGAACGACCAACTCGGTCCCGGGACTGTTCTTGCCCCACATGCTTTTCTCAAACTTTTGCCCGAACATTGGCGTCGCCAAGGCGCAAGCGATCGACATCAAAATTGCGAAACGAATCCCACGTCGCATACTTATTTCTTGTCCTTTGCCGGCTGGGCTGGAAGCGACATGCCGTAGAAGTACAGGTCACGCGCCTTTTGGATGACGGCGTCGTCATAGCCTTCCATGATCAGCAGATCGTTGTCATGCCACTCGATGTGGATCGGGCCCTCGGCCGCTGAGCCCGCGATCAGGCTACAGTCTTTCGCCGGCCCCACTCCCTTCGAAGTATCGAAGCAGTTCGAAGTCCAAGTGACCTTCCCGCTGTAACGCTTGGGCAGATACTCCAGGTACAGCTTGGCGAAATCGCGCGCGGCGTCGGGCGAATCCCAGCGCGTAAAGAACAGCATCGCAATCTGGTCTTTGGGAGCAGTCTTGGCATGTGCCGCGAAGTAGTACCCGCCGCGCCAGTGCCGATAATAGTTAGGCGTATCGTTCGCACCGTACTGCTTGGCCAGCAGGTAGATGTCGAATTCGCCCATACCGCCGAAGTCGAAGCGCTCATAGCCCGGCGCAACCAGCTTGTCGAAGTCAGGAACCTTGAGCGGCGACACTTCCTGGTGCAGCAGATAGGTCTCCGGTTGCATGATCTGTCGCGTGTCGATGGGAGGATTTTCCAGCACACCTCCATACGCGACCTCTTTGCCTTTGTTGGCAAGCACCGTGCGCACGAAATCGAGGCCGAAGGTATACGGCATCATCAGCGATTCCTTCAGGAACATCGGGGCTTCGGCAAAGACCGGCGAGTCTTTGTTGTCGGCCATTCCGCCACGCATGGCAGCCACAATATCGGGAGCCGTCAGGATGTTTTTGTTCATCGGGGCAAGCATGTAGTCAAACATCACCACCATCGCCTGGCCCTCGGTGACAGCTTGGCGAGCCGCCTGCTCCTCTTCCACCGAATATTCCTGCTGATCGGGCAGCGCGGCATCATCTTTCGCCCCGGCCAATTCCCATTTCTCAATGCCGATTTTCTGGTCTTGAAGTGCGTGTGTCAGTTCGTGCGCCAGAATCGGCTTCTGCGTATCCGGCTGCACCCAGTCGAGCAGGTTGACGCTCTGCGTTTTGGGGTCGTAGTAAGCCGCGACCTGTTCCGCCATCAGCCGCAAAAACTCGCCATGCAAGTCGTAGCCGGGGGGCAACAGTCCGAACTTCTGCAAGACCAGCCGCGACTGTTCCAGCCGCTTCTCGTCCTTGTCGTCCTTCATGCGTTTGTTGACGTACTTTTCCACCGACTCGCGCGTGATCAGGTTGCGCTTGACCTTATGCTCGATGGGCAGTCCGGTGTCCTGGCTGGCGAAGCTCAGGATCTCGTCGACCGAGCGAAACAGCTCTTTGGCTTGCGCTTTTGTGATTCGGGTCTGCGGTTCGGGTTGAGCTTGCACTGCTCCCGACGGCGGAGTCTGGACGTCTGCGCCGGCACCTGGAACTTGCTGGGTGGCGGAGTTGTTCGGCTGTGAGGACTGCGGCTGGCTCGAACTTTGTGCAGAAGAGCTTGGCTGCGCTGGCGACGATTGGGCTTGAGCCGATGCGAACTGGGTCAAGGCGGCCGCAGTGAGAAACACGAATGTGACGAGCGCGGCGGTAATCGAACTCGGACGGCGTTTCGCTGGGAGGTACGGTGAAGCGAGGATCATGAAGTCTTTTAAGCATACAGGAGAACCAGACCCTTGCCGTTCTCGCCCTACCCAAAACCAGGGCCGGAACAAGACACATACCGCTGGCGGGACTTCTGCGCCGGGTAGCCAGAACCTCGGCTGCGGCTTTACACTGCTCGGGTCCTCTGGCAAAGTAAATGGTGGAAACGCAATCGATCGTCGTCCTCGACTTCGGCGCGCAGTATTCGCAACTCATCGCGCGCCGCATCCGCGAACAGAACGTCTTCTCCGTGGTCCTTCCCTGCACGGCTTCGCTCGAAGAGATCAAGAGCTACCATCCCGCAGGCATCATCTTGTCGGGTGGTCCCTCGTCGGTCTATGATCCCGACGCTCCGCCGGCCGACGAGCAGGTGTTGCATCTGGACCTGCCCGTGCTCGGCATCTGCTACGGCCTCCAGTTCATGGTCTACAAACTCGGCGGCAAGGTGCGAGCGGCTGACAAGCGCGAGTACGGCCACGCCGAGGTTGAGTTGTTGAGCAACGACTCGCAGCTGTTTAAGAGCCTGCAAGGCCCGGTGGCGGTCTGGATGTCGCACGGCGATGAAGCCCTGGAACTGCCTGCCGGTTTCGAATTGGTCGCTAAAACCTCGAATGCTGTGGCCGCTATTCAGTACCCCGCGAAGAAATGGTATGCGGTGCAGTTTCATCCCGAAGTCCGCCACACGCCGCAAGGCACCGAGATCCTGCGCAACTTCGTCTTCGAGATTTGCGGCCTTGCGGGCGACTGGTCGCCGCAAAGCTTTATCGACGAGACCATCGCGAATGTGCGGAAGACTGTCGGCAGCGGTCGCGTCATCTGCGGACTCTCGGGAGGCGTGGACTCGTCAGTCGCCGCCGAACTGGTGCATCGCGCCGTAGGCGATCAGCTTACCTGCATCTTCGTCAACAATGGTGTGCTGCGTAAGAACGAGTTTGCGAGCGTGCAGAAGAACCTGCGCGAGAAGCTCGGACTAAAGATCGACGCCGTGGACGCCAGCGAACGCTTCCTCACCAAACTGGCTGGCGTCACCGATCCCGAGAAGAAGCGCAAGATCATCGGCAACGAATTCATCGCAGTTTTTGAGGAAGAAGCGCACCGCATCGAGCAGTTGGAAGGCAAGGTCGAGTGGCTGGTGCAAGGGACGCTCTATCCCGATGTGATCGAGTCGCGGTCCGTGCGCGGTCCGTCACAGACCATCAAGAGCCACCACAACGTCGGCGGCCTGCCGGAAAAGATGAAGCTCAAACTCATCGAGCCGCTCAAAGACTTGTTCAAAGATGAAGTTCGCCAGATCGGGCGCGATCTCGGCATGCCGGAAGACATTCTGCAGCGCCAACCCTTCCCCGGCCCGGGACTCGCGGTGCGTATCCTGGGAGAGATCACGGCCGAGCGCGTTGCCCTGCTGCAAGACGCCGACGACATCGTGGTGACCGAGATCAAGCGCGCCGGGCTCTACAACAAAGTCTGGCAATCGTTCGCCGTGCTGCTGCCGGTGAAGTCGGTGGGCGTGATGGGCGACATGCGCACCTACGCCTACACTTGCGCCGTCCGCGCCGTACATTCGGAAGACGGCATGACCGCCGATTGGGTGCCGCTGCCTCATGAGGTGCTGAAGACCATCTCCAGCCGCATCGTGAACGAGGTCAAAGGCATCAATCGCGTGGTCTACGACATCACGTCAAAACCGCCGGGGACGATCGAGTGGGAGTAGCGCCTGCTCTCGGTATTATGTACGAAATAGCTTTGGGGCGGGATTCGGCATTTGGTAATATCACTGCTATGGCGACGTTAATCTCACCTCGAGTGATAGCTGCTTCTGAAAGCCTGAGTCGCCTTGAAGCCGTTACCAATGCGATCTCGGACCTTCGTCTGGAGGGTCTCAGTTCCTCGGCTGGAGTTCAGGCCCTTTTCGAGCAGTTCATCTTAGGAAAATTGCGCGAAGAAGAGCTGGTGGCTGCTGTTCTCCCGTAATGGAAGACCCGTATCTTGACCCACGATCTGGAATTCTTCGCAATAAGCTAGGCCTCGCTGACCAACGCATGCTCGATATTAGCGAGGCAGATATCGTTTCCGCGCTGAACATTGTTCCGGTGATCGGATCTCGCGAAGTGAACGATCACTCCTCGTCGACTTCGCCCGCGTGCTGCCGCCCGATATCGATGAGTACCGCCAGGGAGCGGCGGGTACGCAAAGCGTCGTCCGCTCCCACGCTAGCCAGTAGTTCGGCGTCAATCTTCTCGCGTGCCGCTTTCTGGGTTGCGGCCGCCGCACGCCCGCGCTCCGTCAGCGCTACCGTTAGCTTACGGCGGTCATCCTTGTCCACCGAGCGCTCCAGGTAGCCGCGCATCACCAGGGTGTCCACCAGCTGGCCGGCAGCCTGTTTGGAGATGCGGAGTTCCTTCACCAACTGGCCGAGGGGTATGTCGACCAATTCCAGCGCCAAGCCTCCCAGCACGTAGAGCCCGTTGCCGGGAATGTCGTCGTATCCCGCCTCGGTTAGTGCTGCGCGCATGGCGACGCCATAGGTTGTGCGAGCGTGCCGAAGTAGAGCCGGCAACGGAATGTCTTCATACCAAGGTTTTTCTTCAACCATTGCGGCAAAATAGCAGCGATCAAATTGACTGTCAAGTTAATTTACTATCAACAAAGCGGCCCTATCTTGCGCAACGAAGATTCTTACGGCGCGATCTCATACACCACACCATAGCCATGAGCACCGCCGTAGGTTGTCATGCCGTAGATCCTCCCACTAGGGTCGAGAACGGGAGCGCCTGAGGGTAGGTGCCCATCGCTGCCACCGGTGAAGTCATAGACAGAGCTGTAGACCCAGCTGCCATGGGAAGGTGTCAGCTTGAAGACGTTGCCCCCGCCAAAGGCACCCTCCGAGAATGTGGCCCCATAGAGATTTCCCGCCGCGTCCAGAACCAGGGATTCCTGTGGACCTTCAAATTGAGTCGGCTGGCCACTGAACGAATAAATCGCTTTGTAAGTCCATCCTCCGCCTGACGGCGAAAGCTCGAACGCGACGCCTCCGCCATTCACGCCGCCCGCACTGGTTGCGCCGTACAAGTTGCCGGACGCGTCGAAGACCACGCGAGCAAAGGGTTCGCATCCGTCATCGCCGTTGGTGAAGGTATACAGAACCGTTTCAGCGCCCGCAGGCGTGAGTTTGTATATGACGCCGCAATTGTTCTGGCCGCCGCCGTTGTAAGCCGCTCCCTAGAGATTGCCGGCGGTGTCCAGCACCACCCCGTACACGGGATTGCTTCCGTTAGAGCCGGCGAAAACGAAGTTATGCAGGACGCTGTATCTCCATCCGCCACTCGAAGGGGTTAGCTTGTAAACCGTGCCTCCACCTCCGGTACCTCCTTGCAAGGTCGTGCCGTAGAAATTGCCGGCTACGTCGGAGGTCAGGCCGCCGCCAGGAAACGCACCGTCGTTGTCACCTCCAGCAAACGCGTAGAGCTGGGTCACATTCCAGGGAGAGATCACGGATACCGGTGGGTTTGACGACGGCCGCAACTGATAAACCGTCCCCACCCCGGGCCCTCCGCTTGCTCCGTAGAGGATGCCGCTGGAATCTCGCAACAGCCGCCCAGCAGGATTTTGCGGCTGGCTTGAGGTGAACGCACCCAGGATTCCCAGGGTCCAACTCGAGCCTTGTTTGTGCATTTTGAAGGCGGTCCCACAGCCGGGAGCCGGAAGGTTATTGCAGCCGGTGTTGCCTCCGTCATAGGCCGTGCCATACAGGTTGCCGGAGGCATCGAGAATCAGGCTGCCGGAAGGATAGGCGCCGTCGCCTGCATTCGTGAAGTTGTGCAGAACAGAAAAGGATTGGGCGTGGGCTGCGGAGAAAAGTAAAACCGCACACACGACTGGAGCACAAACGCTGCGCAGAAAGCTGCAAAGAAGCGTCTTCTTCGATTGCATAGTGCACCTTCCGTAGAAGTGGAATTGCTTAAGATTGACGGCTTTTAAGGCGCCAACCGCCCGCCATCATCTCATATTTTTTGTAAATCACAATTGCAGATGCGACCGCGATGACGAAACGTAGGAAGCTTGTGGCGAGAACTCCGAAACCTTTCTAACGGCCAGCAAATGCCAGCGGGTGTGCGGCGACTATCCAACTCCGCACCTTCGCATGTGATGCGCTTCCTAGCCCCGCTCCCCGGCAATTGTGATACACAAGTATGTAAGCCAAGCCGGCCACAGAGTCGGCCCGAGCCAACTATGAGCCATCCCGTGTTGCGGAGCACCGGCTCCGCGCTTCTGTCCTACCGGCACCAGCCG
Source organism: uncultured Acidobacteriaceae bacterium (assembly GCA_963769235.1). GTDB lineage: Bacteria > Acidobacteriota > Terriglobia > Terriglobales > Acidobacteriaceae > Bog-257. The sequence continues at coordinate 259,941 of CAVYKW010000008.1, forward strand.
GTTAAGAGAATTAGCCTGCTAGAAAGCCGGCCTACAGGCCAGCTACCAGCCTTATCTACTATTCCAAATGTCAGCACAGATCAGCACAGCATGCTTCATGTTTGTGAATTTAAGGAGGCCTCATGTTAAGGTCGGCCTTCATCGCTCTTTCCGAAAGCAAAGGCTTGCGCAGCTTTGCCGAGAAATCTCCCCTGGGCCTGCGTTTTTCGCAACGCTTCGTTGCGGGCACACACCTGCATGACGTTATCCGAGCCACCGAAACCGTGAACGAATGGGGTGCCGGCGTCAGCATCGACAACCTGGGCGAGAACGTTACCAATGCCGACGAGGCCAAGCACAGCGCCGAGCTGTATCACCGCATGCTGGACGAGATTCATCAGCGCAAGCTCAACGCCAATATCAGCCTCAAGCTCACGCATATGGGCTTCGATGTCGGCGAGGACCTGGCGTTTCGGCTGGTCACCGAACTGGTCGATCAAGCGGTGCGCATTAACAATTTCGTTCGCGTCGATATGGAAGGGTCCCCCTACACGCAACGCACCATCGACTTCGTGCGCGGGCTGCATCGCGAACCAGGCCACGCCGGCAAAGTGGGTACGGTTATCCAGTCATATCTTTACCGCAGCGAGAAGGACGTCAACGACCTGCTGTCGGAGCGCATCCGCATCCGCCTATGCAAAGGCGCTTACAAGGAGCCGGCCGACATTGCTTTCCCCAAGAAGGCCGATGTTGATGCCAACTACCTGAAGCTGGCGCGCACCCTGATGAAGAGCGGCGTCTACCACGGTATTGCCACCCACGACGAAAAGATCATCGCCGAACTGAAGGATTTTGCCCGCGCGGAAAATATTCCAACGTCAGCATACGAATTCCAGATGCTGCACGGAGTGCGCCGCGATTTACAGCATCAACTGGTTCGTGAAGGCTACGGCTTGCGCGTTTACATTCCGTTCGGATCGGAGTGGTATCCGTACTTCATGCGCCGGCTGGCAGAGCGCCCGGCCAACGTTTTCTTCATCGCAAGAAACATGTTCAGGCAGTAAACTTCGGCTGTCAGTTTTGTTTTAGTATCATCTTGAGCGAGCGCCCGATCTCATCGTGAGCATCTGCCTTCGGTGCCTCGGCCGAGGGCTGACCCAAAATTCGTAGGTCCAATTACTAACTGGGTTAGAATACCTCCCGCAGTTGGGTCTGTCCGTAATCTGCTACCGGGAGGACCTATGCACGTCAAGAATTTCTCTGTCTGGTTACGCGCCATCTCGCTAATTCCTGCTGTCGCCGTTTTGCTGACCAGCGCCTGGGCGTCCGACCACGAAACCGTCTTGTACAACTTGGACTCTGGACTTTACGGCAACAGTTTCTCTGGCACTCTCATCATGGACGGTGCCCGTAACCTCTACGGCGCCACCAGCGGTGGCGGCAGCGGCACTAACTGCTATCTAGCCGGCTGCGGATTCATTTTCGAGGTGTCGCCCGGCCCGCACGGAGCGTGGACGGAAACGGTGTTGCACAACTTCAACGGTCCTGACGGAATTGAGCCCTTTTCCGGCGTGATCATGGATGCTGCCGGCAACCTCTATGGCACGACTTACGCGGGTGGCGCCCATAGCCTCGGAACGGTCTTCGAACTCATGCCCAACCCGGACGGCAGCTGGACGGAAACAGTGTTGTACAGCTTTGGTACCGGTCCGGACGGAGATTCGCCCATTGGGGGCGTGATCATGGACAGCACCGGTAACCTTTACGGCACGACGACCAGCCGCGGAGCTTATGACCGCGGTACAGTCTTCGAGTTGTCATCCAGCTCCGGTGGCGGTTGGACGGAGACGGTACTACACAACTTCGGCAACGGCGATGACGGAATTGCGCCTGCTGGTAGCTTGGTCATGGATGCGGCCGGTAATCTCTATGGCGCAACCTTCAACGGCGGCCAGAACGGAGACGGAACGGTGTTCGAAGTGTCCCCTGGCGCCGGCGGCTGGACGGAAACCGTATTACACAGCTTCGATGCCAACGACGGATATGGGCCTTCGAATGGTCTGGTCATGGATGGTGCCGGTAACCTCTATGGCACGGCTTATCAGGGAGGGAACCTGGGAGGCCTTGTATGCGCGCCCTTCGGTTGCGGGACGGTATTTGAGGTGTCGCCGGTCGCGGGCGGCGGGTGGACTGAAACGACGCTGTACAGCTTCAACGGACAGCCTGATGCTGGCTATCCTTTATCCAGCTTGATTTTGGACGCCGCCGGAAATCTATACGGCACGACTTCTGTTGGAGGTAATGATAATTACGGAACCGCGTTCAAGTTGTCACCCGGGCAGGGTGGGTGGACAGAGACCGTGCTCTACAACTTCGATCCAAACAATGGCGGAACGCTTCCCGCTGGCGGGTTGATTATGGATCGGGCCGGAGACCTCTATGGTGAAACGGATGCTGGGGGGTTAAACGGCGGCGGCGTAGTGTATGAACTGACTTCACCGTTTATCTGTGCGGCTCGTTGCGCATCGGCAGTGCATTAAAGAGGCATACCCTAGTGAAGTACCCCTGACGCTTGTATGACGACATGGCTTCAGTCGTGCCCTGACACAAAGCTTACACAGTCGTCCGTCGCCGACGTGGAGTTATCGCAAGGGCCCCGTTCTAGCCCCGGCTTTGTGCTAGGGGCCCGGACATACCGAACCTTCTAACGGGGAGCAAGCCGCCTCAAAGAGAAGATTACGAAAACCCGCCCTACGCCAAAAGAAGGCGTAGAACGGGGCACCCCCGAGTCCAGTGTTATATCACCGTGACAACTGACCTGTGACAACCGAACACTGCCAACCCACAACTACTTCAGCTTCGCTCCTACTGGGACGTCTTCCAGAAATCCCGCCAGCACAGGCTGACCTTCGTCGCCCAGCGACGCGGCAACGATCATGCCGTTCGACTCCAACCCGCGCAGCTTGCGCGGCGCCAGATTCGCGACGATGACCACCTTGCGTCCGACCAGCTTCTCCGGGTCGTAAGCTTTGGCAATGCCGGCGACAATCTGCCGGACTTCGGTGCCTATATCGACTTCCAGGCGCAGCAGCTTGTCGGCGCCCTTTACCTTTTCTGCAACCTTCACCTCGCCGACGCGTAACTCGACTTTAAGAAAATCATCGATCGTGATCTTGTTGTCGCTTCCGCCCACCCTGTCGCCAACAGAAGGCGACGAGGATGGGGCACCCGCGGGCGGCGCGGAGGGGCTTCCTGCAACCGCCCCCGGCGCGCCCGGCAATGCCGTTCCGCCTTCAGCTTTTTGCGCGGGAGAGGATGCGCTGGCCGGCGCCGCGCCGGTTAACTGTTCCGTCTTCGTTTCGGCCGTCTTCGTCTCGCTCTCGGCGGAGCGTTGCTGTTCCATCTGTTGCATCCTTTCGATCATGCTCTTATCGGCGCGCGGAAACACCGGCTCAACCTTGCCCAGCTTTGTGCCAGCGTTGATCTGTCCCCAAGCAAGCTGCCGCAGGTCGAGTTGCTGTATGTTGCCCAAACCAAGTTGGCTCCAGATCCGCGCTGTAGCCTCGGGCACCACTGGGTGCGCCAACGCGGTAACGATGCGCAAGGCTTCGACCGAGGTGTGCAGAATCGTCGCCAGTCGCGCGCGCGAATCGCGATCGTCACGTTCGGCGACCGCCCAAGGCTCGTTCTCTACGATGTATTTATTGACGGCCGACACCAAGCCCCACGCCGTCTCCAGCGCGCGTGAAAACTGGAACTGGTCGAACTGCGCGTTGAACTCGGCAATCGTTCGTTGCGCCAGGTCTTCGATGGCTTTGTCCGCAGGCGTGCTTTCGCTGGCGGACGGATACGGAATCTCGCCCCCGAAATAGCGCGCGATCATGCTGAGCGTGCGGCTCGACAAGTTTCCCAGGTCGTTGGCCAGATCGGCATTGAAGCGCTGCACCAGCGCGTCGAAACTGAACGAGCCGTCATGCCCGAAGACGATCTCGCGCAACAGGAAGTAGCGCAGCGCGTCCTGGCCCAGGGTGTCAAGAATGGTTTCGCTGCGCACGATGTTGCCGCGCGACTTCGACATCTTGCTTTCTTCAAACAGCAGCCAGCCGTGGGCCACGATCGACTTCGGCAAGGGTAAGTCTGCCGCCAGCAAGAACGCGGGCCAGTAAACGCAATGAAAGCGCACAATCTCTTTGCCGATCATGTGCACGTCGGCCGGCCAGTAACGCTCCAGCTTTTTCTTGTCCGCAGGATCGTCGGAGCCAAATCCGAGCGCCGTCATGTAATTCGCCAGCGCATCCAGCCAAACGTAGATGACGTGCTTGGGATCGCCCGGCACCGGGATGCCCCACTTGAACGACGTGCGGCTTACCGAGAGATCGCGCAAGCCGCCACGTACGAAAGCAATCACTTCGTTGCGCCGCGTCTCCGGCCGGATGAAGTCGGGATGCTCGGCGTAATACTTCAATAGCCGCTCTTCCATCGCTGACAGCTTGAAGAAATAATTTTCTTCGTGCACCGTTTCCGTCGGACGTCCACACTCCGGACACGGCGCACCGGGACCAATCACGTCAACGTACAGCTCGTCGAACACACAATACTGGCCGCTATACGAGCCCTTGTAGATGTAGCCGCGCTCCTGCAAGCGCGTGAACATGGCCTGCACGCCACGCACATGCCTGGGCTCAGTGGTGCGGATGAAGTCATCGTAGGTGATGTTCATGCGGTCCCACAGACCGCGGAACTCGCCGGAAACTTTGTCGGCAAACTCCTTCGGCGAGCAACCGGCCGCCGCGGCCGAGCGTTCGATCTTCTGACCATGCTCGTCCGTGCCGGTGAGGAAGAACGTGTCCACGCCCATCATGCGCTGACGCCGGGCGATGGCATCGCAAACCACCGTGGTGTAGGTATGCCCGATGTGCGGCCGCGCGTTGACGTAATAGATGGGAGTGGTGATGTAGAACTTCGCTGGCTTATCCATGCTGTCGGTCCAGGTACAAACGGATGGCTTCCTGCATCACGCTCTTCAGCGGCACGTGATGTTCGGCGGCAATGCGCCGGCAATCCTCATATTCCGGCGCATACTGCGATGTCGAGCCATTCAAACTTGCGATCTTCATGCGTACTTCGCCCCAGGGCGTAACCACCGCTTCGTGACTCCGCGCCAGCGCGTGACGCTTTTCATGGCGCGACCGCACGCCCAAGGTCGAGCTCTCGCGGAACAGCAGCGCCCGCATCTTCTCTTCCTGCTCGGGACGCGCCAGTATCGTCAGCAGCGTGCCGGGGCGGTTCTTCTTCATTTGCACCGCCGTGGTGAAAACGTCGAGCGCGCCTTCGGCCAGCGCCAAGTCCACGATATAGCCGATGAGTTGCGGGTTCAGGTCGTCGAGATTGGCTTCCAGGATCGCGATCTCTTCTGACGTTCCGTAGGCCCCATCCGACACAAGCGCAGTTTCAACCACCTCGCCAATGCTCAGGCGCACAACGTTGGCATGTCCCGGAAGGTCACGCGATCCCGCCCCATAACCGATGTTTTCGGCCAGCATGGTGGGACGCGGCCCGAAGCTTGAGACTAACACTTTTACGATTGCCGCTCCGGTAGGCGTAACCAGTTCCTTCTCGATTTCGCCGGAGAAGATGGGCACGCCTTTCAGCAACTCCAGCGTCGCGGGCGCCGGCACCGGCAACACACCATGAGCGCAGGCGACCGTGCCTCCACCAACATTCAGCGGCGAACAGTAGAACTCATCTACGCCGAGAGCTTCCGCGCCGACGGCAGCGCACACGATGTCCACGATGGCGTCGGCCGCCCCCACTTCGTGGAAATGAATGCCTTCGATGCTGACGTTATGAATCTTGGCTTCGGCCGCCCCCAACGCCAGAAAGATTTCGCTGGCGGTTCGTTTGGCGTCCTCGCTGATCGAAGACGCCGAGATGATCTTCAAAATCTCACTGAGGTTGCGGGAAGTTCCATGGTGGTGAGCGTGCGAATGTTCCACATGGCTGTGCTCATGCCCCTCTGCGTGATCCTTGCTGTGCTTCTTGGCCCAGTACTCCTCGCGGGGCAAATCCTTTTCGCCGTCCACGATCACATCGAGCTTGGTGGCAGAGATGCCGCCGCGGTCGACCCGCGAAAGTTGAAGCGCGGCTCCCACATTCAGTTCGGCGACTGTCTGCTCGAAGAGTGCGAACGGAACTCCAGCGTCGAGCAACGCGCCCAGAAACATGTCGCCGCTGATGCCGGAGAAGCAATCGAGATAGGCAATGCGCATGGGATCAGCCAGTTCAGCGCGCGAGCACGCGCCGGGGAGAATTCTCATCATAGGTAAGCCGGGGATAGAGCGTCAAACCCGCGTCGTGTGCGGCCTTTGCTATTCTGTTTGTAGACTTTGCAGGGCTCCGAGATGCCTTCCTCACCACGGAGAACACGGAGTGCCCGAAGAATCGACAAATGCTTAAAGCTGGGACCTGGGGAAGGTCTGAACACGGTTTGGTAGAGCGGCGCTTCAGCGCTGCGTTAAGCCGGTTGTAAACGTAAAGGGGCTTTTTGGCCCCGAGATCCATCGCGGATCTGTTCCCATATAGCTCGCGGCAGCGTACGAAAGAGCGGCACCTTGTATCTTGAACAACAACGAAAACTTTCCAACCACGTTCGCGCATTTCTGCGTGAGAAATATCGTCTCGACCTGACTAACATCGTCATCGACCAGCCGCCCAACGTGGAGATGGGCGAGTTCGCCCTGCCATTGTCGTTCGAGCTCGCCAAGAAACTACGCAATGCCCCGCGCAAGATCGCCGAAGAGATTGTCGCCGAACTGCCTCTGCCTGACGGTTTCGAGAAACTGGAGGTCGCGGGCGCCGGCTATATCAATGCCCGCCTGAAGCGAGATGTTGCTGCCCACGCGCTTGCGAACGAAACCACGATAGGGGGTTCCAGCCATGCCGGCGAGGGCGCGGCCAACGTCAGCGGAAAAATTCTGGTCGAACACACCAGCATCAATCCCAATAAGGCCGCGCACATCGGGCACCTGCGTAACGCCATTCTGGGCGATACCTTTGTGCGCTTGCTGCGCTCCGCCGGTCACACCGTCGACATCCAGAACTACATCGACAACACCGGTGTGCAGGTAGCAGACGTGGTGGTGGGCTTCGTGCAGCTGGAGAAAATGTCGAAGCCGCAGATTGCCGAGTTGATCGCTTCGACGCCGCGCTTCGACTACTTCTGTTGGGAACTTTACGCTCGCGTCTCGCAATGGTACGAGCAGGACAAAGATCACCTGAAGTTCCGCCTGGAAGCTTTGCATGCCATTGAACACGGCGGCAACGAGATGGCCGAGATCGCCGAGATGATTTCCGTCGTCGTGTTACGGCGGCATCTGGAAACAATGGACCGGCTCGATATCGAGTACGACTTCCTTCCCCGCGAGAGCGAGATTCTGCGCCTGCACTTTTGGGATGCTGCGTTCGAACTGCTCAAGCAGAAGGGCGTGCTCTACTTCGAGACCGAGGGAAAGAACAAGGGCTGCTGGGTGATGACGCGACCGAAGCCCTCGGGGTCGTCTTCCTCCGTTATGACGAAAAACCCCGCCCAAGCAGAAGAAGCTTGGACGGGGCACCCTGAAGAAAAAAGCCTCGACGAAGTTCTCACCGACATTGGAACGGAGAACCAGCAACCTACTGGCCCCGACGAGGATGCGAAAGTCATCGTGCGTTCCAACGGCACGGTGGGATATGTCGGCAAAGACATCGCCTATCACCTGTGGAAGTTCGGGCTGCTGGGACGCGACTTTGGCTATAAGCGCTTTTATCAGTACCCCAACCGGCATGAGGTCTGGATCTCCGCCGAGCAGGGCGAGCCGGACCACCCGCACTTCGGCAATGTGGCTGCGATTTATAACGTCATCGATTCGCGGCAGAGTGATCCGCAGAACACGGTAGTGGAAGCCATCCGCTTGTTGGGATACACCGAGCAAGCGGCGCACTACACGCACTTTTCCTATGAGATGGTGGCCCTGACGCCGCGCTGCGCGCTGGACCTAGGCTACGAGGTCAAGGAAGAAGATCGCGCCAAGTCCTACATTGAGGTATCCGGCCGCAAAGGCTTCGGGGTTAAGGCTGACGACCTGCTGGATGCGCTGATTACCGCAGCTAAGAAGGAAGTGGACGCGCGCCATGCTGAACTCTGCGAGGACGAACGCACCCGCATTAGCACACAGATTGCCATCGGTGCGCTGCGTTACTTCATGCTGAAGTTCACCAAGCAGTCGGTGATCGCCTTCGACTTCAAGGAGGCACTGGCGTTTGAAGGTGAGACAGGCCCCTACGCGCAGTATGCAGTCGTGCGGGCGACGAACATTTTTCGCAAGGCCGGCATCAAACCGGAGCAGGCGCTCGCGGCCGACGTCGATTACGCGCGACACTTCGGCGAAGCCAGTGGAACCGAGATCTGGGAACTGTGGCTATTGGCCGGTAAGACTTCGTTCGTGGTGGAGCAGTGCATTGCCACCACGGAACCGGCCTTCGCCGCAAAACATGCCTTCCAACTGGCGCAGCAGTTCAACAACTTCTACCACCGGCATCACATCCTGACCGAAACGGATGAAGACCGGAAGAAGTTTCTGCTGGCGACGGCGGCCGTTGTTCGTCGCGAGTTGATTCGGGTGCTGGCGACGATGGGAATTACGGTGCCGCCGGTGATGTAGCGTCGACTCCCACCCTAGCCAAGATCAGGCTAGAATGGGGCACCCGTCTTTCCCGAAGGATTAGTAAACATTCTCAAAAGGGTGCAAATACCTGACCCAGACGACCGCCCTGCCCTCCCGGCTATGCACCTCACTCTTCCGACTGCGCTTGCATCGTCGCGGCCTGCAAGCCTTGGGCGATCTCGGGCAGAATTCCCAGTCGGCCATAAATCGGGCGCACCAGCTTTCGAATCTGCGGAAGCTTGTTCAGGAACCATACTGCTCCCACAATGCAGCAGGCTCCGCCGATGGCGAGAGTGAACGGCGCTCCAATTTTCGCCGCCAGAATGCCGGCGAACAGGCTGCCGAACGGAGCCATCCCCTGAAAGGAGATGGAGTAGAAGCTCATGACGCGGCCGCGTTTGTCGTCGTCCACGATAGTTTGCAGCACGGTGTTGCTGGCCGCCATCTGCTGCATCATGCCGAAGCCGGTCGCCACCATCAGCAGCAGGGATAGCCAAAGCCAATGTGAAAAGGAGAACGCGATCAGCGCTGCTCCAAAGGTTGCGGCCATGGCCGGGATCACGCGCCCCAACCCCAGCACCGACTTCCGCGTGGCTAGCCAGGTAGCGCTGCCCAGCGCTCCTACGCCGGACGCGCCCATCAGGAAGCCCAGCGTGTGCGCGCCACCGTGCAATACTTTCGCCGCGAATAATGGCATGAGCACGGTGTAGGGCATGCCGACAAACGACACCAGCGCCAGCAACATCAGGATCGAACGTATGGGCACGAATCCGGAAACATAGCGCCAGCCTTCAGCCAGTTCCTGCAACACGCGGTGTCTCGCCTTGGGCGGCAGCTCGATGATGTTTTTCATCGCCAGCAGCGATACGATCACGGCGATGTAGCTGAAGCCGTCAATCAGGAAGCAGTAGCCCTCGCTCGAAAGCGCGATCACAGCGCCGGCAATCGACGGCCCAATCAGCCGCGACGCATTCACCATCGAGGAATTCAGCGCGATGGCGTTCGGCAGGTCTTCGCGGTTCTCTACCATCTGGATGACGAATGCCTGCCGCGCCGGCATATCGAAGGCGTTGATCAACCCCTGAAACAAACTGAGCAGGATGATGTCCGTAACCGTGATGCGATGGCTGAGGGCCAGCACGGCGAGACCGAACGACTGCGCCATGGAAAGAATCTGGGTCACGATCAACACGCGGTGACGGTTCCAGCGGTCCACCCAGACACCAGCAAACGGCCCGACCAGCAGGAACGGAATCTGGCTGGAAAAGGCCACCAAACCAAGCAGAAATGCCGAATGGGTAAGCCGGTACACCAGCCAACCGGTGGCGATACGCGTCATCCAGGTGCCAATGAGCGACACCGTCTGGCCGGAGAAAAACAGCGCGTAGTTGCGATGCCGCAACGCTCGAATGGCGAACTGCCAATCCGAAGGGGCAGCATCTTTATTGGCTACTGCGGCTGAAGGGCGACGAGGCATGCGAAAGTGCGTTCCCTACTTTCCCAAATGCTCGTCGAAGAACAACCTGGTCAGGTCCCACGCAAGTTTTGCCGCCGCCGGATTGTAGGAGGCCCGCTCGTCGCAGAAAAATCCGTGGTCAGCATCGGAGAACGTCACCTGAATCGAGGGATGCGGAGAAGCCTGCATGCCTTCGGCTACTTTTTGCCTCTGTTCGGCGGTAATGTGTTTGTCCAGCCCGCCCCAGAAGAACAGCATGGGCGCAGAACACTTCGACGCACGACCGATGGCATCGGCTAGGCCGCCCCCGTAGTAGGAAGCCGCAGCCCGCACCGGAACCGCGGTGTTGGCGAGGAACGAAACTCGCCCTCCCATGCAATAGCCGGTGCAAACAATTTTGTCGCCTACCCGCTCGCCCAGAAAGCTGTGGGTCGCGCGAACATCGCTTTCCAGTCCTTCCGACGTCAACTCTTTCGCCAGCGCGATGGCTGGAGCTGAGTCGGAGTAGCTGCCTTCAAATCCCGGCGAAGTTCGGTGATACAACTCCGGAGCAATTGCCAGGTAGCCGACCTCGGCAAAGCGGTCGGTCAGCGCGCGAATGTGATGGTTCACGCCGAAAGCTTCCTGGAAAAGCATGAGCCCGGCTTTGATCTCTTTCTCAGGTGGAGACGCTAGCCACGCGCGCATGGTGCTGCCGTCGGCAACCTTCAGATCGACGTATTGCGATTGGATCTCGGACATCAAATGACTCCTAAATGAATTGTTATTGCAAACTGGGTGAATCTATTCAGATGCGGACACCACGGCGCTCGCTTCTGCACGGTTTGTCCAGAGTACTCCGCAACCAACCTCAGCCTTTCGGCGCAAGAAATTCAAGCTGCCATTGGCTTGGTGGCTTCCAGCTTTGCCGGTGCGCTCTCCGGCACCATGACCTGAAACCACAATGCTCCCGCACCTGCCAGAGCTGCAAACGCAATAAACATCGTGACGAAACCGAGGCGCTGAATCAGGACACCGGTCACCAGCGGGCCCACCACTCCGCCCACCGCCAAGGCCGTGGCGAACAGACCCATGAGCGTATTGAAGCCGCCTTTGCCGCGGGTGAGGTCAGCCGACATGGAAACGATCACCACGCCATAGATTCCGGCGCCAATGCCGTCGAGCGTTTGCAGGGCGACCAACGCCACCGGACTATGAACCAGGGTATAGCTCAGGATTCTCAGCGGCAGCGCCCAAAATGCGATGGCCATTATCGGTTTGCGACCCCACCCATCCGCCAGCCGTCCTGCCAGCAGCGACACTGGAACCATCACCGACTGGGCCGTCAGCACCGTTGCCGTCATCAGCTTGTCTGATCCGCCGAGTTGCTTCACGTACAGCGCCACTGCGGGAAGAATAGGCGCGTTGGCGAAATGAAAGAGTGCGACGGCTACGAAGAGCACCGCGATGGAACGCTGGCGCAGCAGCGACATCGCGGACACGCCGTCTTTCTGGTTGTCCGTGCGCCCCGTCGCCAGATAGGGGTTTAACTCCGCCGGCCGGATCAGCAGAACCGAAGCTGCGGCCAGGGCGGAGGTAATGCCGACAGCATAAAAGATTCCGCTCAATCCAAAGCGAGCGACCACGGCAATTCCAACCAACGCGGCCACGATGTTGCCGGCATGGTTCCAGCTTTGGTTGGTGCCGATGGTCGCATTCAGCCGCGCATGTCCCACCAGCGACAGCGCCAGGGCCGCGAGCAAAGGAGCAAAGAAGCTCTGCGCGGCGCCCGCCGCAAACAGCAATGCAAGGATTGTCGGAAAGCTGTGCACCACCGCCGGCAAGAAAACGAAACAAACTCCCACAATTACGCAGGTGATGGCGAACAGCGCTCGCCGGGAATTGATGCGATCGGTCAGCAGGCCTGCCGGTGTCTGGAACAGCAGCGTACCCAGCCCGGCTGATGCGGTGGCAATTCCTATTGACGAATACTGCCAGCCCGACGCGCGCAGCAGACCGTTGAGCACCGGCAGCACGACGCCGACCGCCTCGGCCTGCAGGAAGTTAGCGGCATTCAGGCCGGTGCGGCTGATGGCCGAATCCAGCGGTGCACTTGGATTGTTTGCAAGTTCAGAGGTCTTCATTCGCAGCAGCAAGGCATAATTTTGTAACTCTCTTAGGTGGTTGTGATGCGAGGCTCCCCCTCGACTGCCGGATCGAATTTTGCTAAGAAATGTGAATGGTGCTGGCGCCCTGAACGCGCTATGCTTAACCTCCAGCAATGCCAGTAACCGGAAATTAACATTAGCTTCTGACTCCACCGTTTAGAATCATGCGTATGCAAGATAAGCCTTTAGAGATTGAGGAAGTTCATAACGCATCCGGGGCCACCGTGTTGCGCATTCACGGACCGCTGTTGCTGGGCAATTTTTTCCCGCTGCAAACGAAAGTGCGCTCCGACAATTCCGATCTGCTGATCATCGACGTTTCGGACATGCCCTACATCGATTCGGCCGGCATCGGCTGCCTGGTAGGAGCGCACGTGTCACGCGAAAACTCCGGACGCAAACTGATTCTGGCCGGAGCGAATGATCGCCTGCTTACCTCGCTGAAGGTTACAAAAGTGGATCAACTGTTTACCTTGTCGCCAACGCTCGAACAGGCACTCTCACAGACGGGCGGCGCGTAGTCGCGTTCATCACAGAGGCACAGAGTACACGGGCGAGCACTTCAGATTTCTTGCGGAGTGCCCGTGTTCCTAATTGCAGGCGCCCCTGTCCCCCGGCCTTCTCCGACTGCGCCGCGATAACCTGCCCCTAAATCCCGCTCTGGCCGCCTTGCTCCTCTGATACACTCTCCCGCGAGGATGTGGCGTAGTTCGCGGGACGCACGTTCCCGCTCATTCATTACTCGAACGGCATTCCGCCCCAGCATCACCAAACAAGGTGACTCCGCGAGCACCTTGCCTCCAGGAGGTTCTTATGTCTACAGCAGTCAGCGCTCCGCAACTTCATAAAAATGTGCAGGCGTTCATCGACCAGCCGCGCAAAATGTTCATCGATGGCAAATGGATGGCGGCGGCTTCCGGCAAGACGTTCCCCACCTACAATCCCGCCACCGGCGAAGTGATGGCGCAGGTCGCTGAGGGAGATCGCGAAGACATCGATCGCGCCGTGAAGGCCGCGCGCAAGGCTTTCGAAAGCGATGCCTGGTCCGAGATGAGCGCCTCCGAACGCGGCCGCAAAATTTGGAAGCTGGCCGACTTGATCGAAGAGCATCTTGAAGAATTTGCCCAGCTCGAGAGCCTGGACAATGGCAAGCCTCTCTCCGTGGCGCGGGTCGCCGACGTTCCGCTGGCCATCGATCTCTTCCGCTACATGGCGGGATGGACAACCAAGATCGAAGGCAACACGATTCCGATCTCGGCGTCGTCGAAGCAGGTGAAGTATTTCGCTTACACCCGGCGCGAGCCCGTCGGCGTAGTCGGGCAAATCATCCCGTGGAATTTCCCTCTGCTGATGGCTTCGTGGAAGCTGGGCCCGGCGCTGGCTACCGGATGCACGGTGGTGTTGAAGCCTGCGGAACAAACTCCCTTGAGCGCGCTGTTGCTGGCCGAACTGGTCGCCGAAGCCGGATTCCCCGACGGCGTGGTCAACGTGGTTCCCGGCTACGGAGAAACGGCCGGCGCAGCCCTGGCTGCTCATCCCGATGTGGACAAGGTGGCGTTCACCGGATCGACTGAGGTGGGCAAGCTCATCCTGCAAGCGGCTGCCGGAAATCTGAAGAAGGTTTCGCTGGAACTCGGCGGCAAGTCGCCCAACATCGTGTTCGACGATGCCGATATGAAGGCCAGCATTCCCGGCGCGGCCAACGCCATCTTCTTCAACCACGGGCAATGTTGCTGCGCCGGCTCGCGCCTCTACGTCGACCAGGCGATTTTCGACGAAGTGGTTGGCGGCGTTGCGGATCATGCCAAGAAGATCAAGGTCGGCCATGGCTTCGATCCCGATACCAACATGGGGCCGCTGGTTTCCGAGGAGCAGCTAAACCGCGTCTGCGGCTACCTGGATGCCGGCCTTAGCGAGGGCGCCCAGGCTGTGGTTGGCGGCAAGCGCTGTGAAGGCCTGGGCTATTTCGTCGAGCCCACAGTAATGGTCAACACCAACCCGGACATGAAAGTGGTTCGCGAAGAAATCTTTGGGCCGGTGGTTTGCGCCATGCCCTTCAAGGACGCCGACAAGCTGGTGGCCGAGGCCAATCAGAGCGAGTACGGCCTGGCCGCAGCGGTCTGGACGCGCGACATCGGCAAGGCGCATCGCATCGCCCACAAGCTGCGCGCCGGCACGGTCTGGATCAATTGCTACAACGTTTTCGACGCGGCACTGCCCTTCGGCGGATATAAGCAGTCCGGCTGGGGCCGCGAGATGGGACACGAAGTCCTGGAGCTGTACACGGAAGTGAAAGCCGTCTGCGCGGCGATTTAGCTGCTTAAGGCGACTTGTTTCCCGATTAGGAACTGGAAGCGAGGGAGCTGGTTCGAAGATTGACCGTGGGCCGGCCCTCGTCCAGCGAAAATAGTCTTACTGGTAAGATTTTTGTGCGATCTTACTGGTAAGACTATTTACCTAGCACCAGCCAACTCCCGCATGAATTGTCATCCCGGGGAGGGCTTCGGACGGACGAGGGACCTGCTTTTGATGAAGTGAGCTTACTGCCTATTCCTTTTCATACTCTGCTCGCTGCCTCGAACCCACCAACTGATTTTGAACATTCGATGAATCGTCCAGCAACGCCTCTGTTCCCGCCCCAGCGCATCCGCCGCCGGATGTTAAACTACTGCTTACCGCCCCTATGGAATTGCTGCTTAATCTGATCTGGATCTCTCTGGCCGCCGGGACCTTCTCGATCTTCCTTCGGCGCCAGCGGCAGTTGCAGCCGGATGGAACTTCGGGTCCGCGGTGCCTTCTGGCTTTGGCCTGCATTCTTTTGTTGCTGTTTCCCGTCGTCTCGGCCAGCGACGACCTTCATCCCACGCAGGCGGTGCTGGAAGACGCTAGCCGTCGCATTCAGCACTTCGCAGCCCCGGTCCAGGTAGTGCCCGGCCGGTTTTCTATACCGATGGTGCCCATGCTTCTGGCGTTGTTCAGCCTTCTGGCAATGACGGTTGCAATCCCGAACACGAATGTCGAATTGGACGCCTTTACGCTGGACGGTCATCGAATCTTGCGCTCGAGCCGCGCTCCCCCTCTCTTCTGAATTTTGCTTCTCGCGGCGCCGTATAAGCTGGCGCTTTACAGGTTTCACAAGTCGGTTTCCCACGCTGGTTGATGTCGGCTCCGGTACCTCTTTATGCAGCCGAGCACCTATAGGTCAGCGTCACGGCCCCTGTCAGAAGAGAGCTTTGAATGACCAAAGATCACTCCAAGTACGAACGCGCGGACCGTCTGCGAGCCAGGTGCGCACTCACAGCTTGCGCTTCCGTGGCCCTGCTCCTGCTATTGCTATCCGTCGCATGTTCGCATGACAAGTCCGAGCCACCGGCCACCAAAATCGTCGAGACGAACAATGATCCCGATCTTTTCACCATGCCGGACCCCAGCCAGTTTGCGCTGACCACGGCCCAGCTGCGCAAGGTCAACGATGAACTTCATGTAAACGGCGTGATTACTCCGGACGTGAATCGTTCCGTACCGGTCGTTTCTCTCGGCAGCGGACGTGTAGTGGCCGTCAAAGCGAAGCTTGGCGACTCGGTAAAAAAAGGTCAGGTGCTGTTGCTGATCGATAGCCCCGACCTGACGGCTGCATTTTCCGATTATGAAAAGTTCAAAGCTGACCAGACCCTCGCGCAAAAGCAACTGGCCCGCGCCCAGCTTCTTTACGACAAGGGCGCCATCGCATTGGCGGAGTTAGAGACTGCCCAGGACGCCGATACGAAGGTAAAGGTTGATATAGACAGCGCCGCCTCCCGCATCAAGGTGCTCGGCGGAGACATCAACAATCCGACACCGCTGCTTCCTTTGCGTGCCCCCATCTCAGGCACCATCGTCGACCAACAGATTACCGGCGGCACCGGTGTGCGCTCGCTCGATAATCAGCAGGCTCTATTCACCATCGCCGATCTGTCGGAAGTCTGGGTGATCTGCGATGTCTATCAGGACATGCTGTCCCGAGTGCACGTTGGCGACGTCGCCGATATCAGCCTGGACGGCTATCCGCATGATGCGTTTCCCGGCAAGGTAATCAATATCAGCGAAGTGCTCGACCCCACCACGCGCGCGGCCAAGGTGCGCATCGAGTTGCCGAACCCTAACGGCATCATGCGCGCCGGTATGTTCGTCACCGCCATGTTCCGCACCTATAAGCCGGTTGATCGCGTCGTGGTTCCGGCGTCGGCTGTCGTCCATCTGCACGACAAAGACTGGGTTTTCGTGCCGGCCGGAGGCAATCATTTCCGTCGTGTTGCCGTAGATCTGGGCGGCCAGGAAAAAGATGGAATGCAGCAGGTCATCAATGGGCTGAAGCCGAACGATCAGGTAGTCACCAATGGCCTTCAGTTTTCGACCGCGGCGGAGGAGTAGCGCAATATGATCCGCTACCTGGTCGATTTCTCGCTGAAGAACCGCATGCTGGTGCTGGCCATGGGCGTGGCCCTGCTGATTTGGGGCATCATCTCATTTCACAACCTCCCGGTCGAAGCCTATCCCGATGTCGCCGACAAGTACGTTTGGGTGATTACGCAGTGGCCGGGCCGCGCCGCCGAAGAGGTGGAGCAGCAAGTCACCATCCCCATCGAGACGCAGATGAACGGGCTAGGCCACCTCACTCATCTGCGCTCAACGTCACTGGCCGGGCTGTCGTTCATCACCGCAATCTTCGATGACGAATCCGACAACCTGCAAAATCGCCAGCAAGTGCTGGAGAAGTTGACGCTGGTCAGCTTGCCGCCCGGCCTGAATCCGCAGATCGGGCCTGACTTTAGCCCCACCGGACAGATTTACTTCTACACCCTGCAAAGCACCAATCCGAAGTACGACATCATGGACCTGAAGGCGCTTCAGGACTGGGTTGTCTACAAGCACTTGATGTCCGTGCCAAACGTCGCGTCTGTCTCGATCTTTGGCGGAGCGACGCGCGAGTACCAGGTGCAGGTCGACCCCGACAAGTTGGTGTCTTATGGCCTGACGATGGCGCAGGTCGAGGCGGCGCTGGTTGCGAACAACGTTAACGGCGGGGGAAGCTTCATCGAGAAGGGCCAGCAGGCCTACAACATTCGCGCTGTCGGTCTAATGCAGACCACCGACGATATTGGCGCAACCGTACTGAAAGTGCAGAACGGCACGCCGGTGCGCGTGCGTGATATCGCGGTCGTGACCCAAGGCCCAAAGATTCGATTGGGCAAGCTGGGTAAAGCGATCCGTCACGACGACGGCACTGTCATCGACAATGCAGACGTCGTGGAAGGCATTGTGCAGATGCGCAAGGGCGCCGAGGCCGAAGCAGTGCTGCACAACATTGATCTCAAGGTGCAGTTTCTCAATACGCACGTGCTGCCGCCGGGGGTGAAGATTGTTCCTCACATCAATCGCGACGACCTGGTGCACCTCACCACGCACACCGTGCTGCACAACCTGACAGAAGGAATTCTGCTTGTCGTTATCGTGCTGTTTTTCTTCCTGGGGAACATTCGCTCGGCCCTGATTGTCGCCATCACCATCCCGTTCTCGCTCTTCTTCGCCTCCATCCTGCTGGACCTGCGCCATATCCCCGCGAATCTTTTATCCCTGGGCGCGCTCGATTTCGGCATGCTGGTTGAAGGCACGGCTGTGATGGTGGAAAACATTCAGCGGCGACTGGAGATTCGCACCAATCACGGTTCGATGGACGAGACGATTCGCTCGGCGGCCCATGAAGTCCAGCGCCCGGTGTTCTACGCCATCGCGATCATCATCATTTCGTACTTGCCCATCTTCACCTTGCAGCGCGTGGAAGGACGCCTGTTCCGTCCCATGGCCTGGACGGTTTCTTTTGCCCTGCTGGGCGCGCTGTTGTTCTCCATCCTGCTGGCGCCGGTGCTGTCGAGCCTGATCTTCCGTCACGGGGTGAAGGCTTGGGAAAATCCGCTGGTCAACTGGATCACGAAATTCTATGAGCGGACACTGACCTGGCTGCTGGCTCGCCGGATGGTAGCTCTCGTCTCGTTCCTGGTGATATTGGCGGTGTCGCTTTATCTCGCGATGGGAGGCGTGATCGGCTCCGAGTTCTTGCCGCATCTCGACGAAGGTTCCATCTGGGCCCGCGGAACGCTGGCGCCCAGCACCGGCCCCACCGAAGGCATTCACGTGATGGACGAAGCGCGGCGGATCTTCGCTGGCTTTCCGGAAGTTACGCAGGTCGTCTCTCAGGTAGGCCGGTCCGATGATGGCACCGACGCCACCGGCTTCTTCAATACCGAATACTTCGTCGACCTGAAGCCGCGATCGGAATGGCGCGCGCAGTTTCGGGGGCGCAAAGAGTTGCTGATCGACGCCATGGACAAACAGGTGGAGAAGATTCCCGGCGTCGAGTGGGGTTTCTCTCAACCCATCGCGGACAACATGGAAGAAGCCGTCAGCGGCGTGAAAGGCGAGCTTGCCGTCAAAATCTTCGGCTCCGATCTGAAAGACCTGGAGAAGACCGGGGAGCAGATCATGAACGTAATGAAGACGGTGCCGGGCGTCGCCGATCTCGGCTTGTTCCGCGTGTTAGGACAGCCCAACGTCAACGTGAAGGTTGATCGCGCCAAGGCCGACCGTTATGGCATCAATGCTTCCGACATTCAGGATGCGGTGCAAACCGCGATCGGCGGCAATCCGGTCAGCCAGATTCTGATCGGGGAGCAGCGTTTCGACCTGGTGCCGCGGTATCAGGAACAATTCCGCAGCAGCATCGACGCCATCAAGAATATCCGCTTGCTGGCGCCGTCCGGCGAGCGCGTGTCGTTGGGCGAGCTATGCGACATCACGGTGGACGATGGCGCTTCCATGATCTACCGTGAAGGCAATCAGCGTTACATCGCCTTGAAGTACAGCGTGCGTGGCCGCGATCTGGGCAGCACCGTCGAAGAAGCGATGGCCAAGGTCAATCGCGAGGTGAAGCTGCCGCAGGGCTACACGCTCGACTGGGCCGGCGAATACGAGAGCCAGAAGCGCGCCAATCATCGCCTGGCGATCGTGATTCCCTTGACCATCCTGGTAATCATGTTGGTGCTGTATTCCATGTTCCGCTCCTTCAAGTGGGGGATGCTGGTGCTGCTGAACCTCAGCATGGCTCCGCTCGGCGGCTTGCTGGCGCTGTGGATGACGGGCACGCACTTCAGCGTCTCCACCGGTGTAGGATTTCTGGCGCTGTTCGGAGTGTCGGTGCAGACCGGCGTAATCATGATCGAGTACATTAACCAGCTACGCGCGCGCGGCCACAGCGTTCAGGAAGCGTGTCTGCTGGGCGCAACTCGCCGCCTGCGACCTATCATGATGACCATGCTGGTCGCCTCGCTGGGCCTGGTGCCTGCCGCCATGTCGCACGATATCGGTTCCGACTCGCAGCGGCCTTTCGCGATCGTTATCGTCGGCGGTCTGCTTACCGAGCTCGCATTGAGTTTGGTGCTGTTGCCCGCGTTCTACGCCTGGGTCGCGCGGCCGGACGACGTTCTGCCGGAAGAAGAAGAGGAGGCCATCAGCGAATGAAGACCTTCCATTCCTGCTCGCGCTATTTCCTGCTGCTGGCGCTTGCTGCCAGCCAGATCGCGTCGGCGCAAAATACGACTCTGCCGCAAGCGCCGCCTCAAAAACCGGCGCAGCAGATTCCCGCACCCGGCAAGCCGCGAAGGCCCAGCGTAATCATTTCGCTCGACGATGCCATCGAGCTGGCGAAGAAAAATAATCCCACGCTGCAAGCGCAGCGGACGCTGATCTCGCAAAATCAGGAGCAGGAAGTAACCGCCAATTTGCGCCCCAATCCCACGCTCACCTGGGATGCGCAATATCTGCCGATATTTACGCCCGACCTGTTTTCCTCGAGCTACATCGACGACACTGCACAATTTGATGTCGGCTTTGGCTATCTGTTCGAGCGCGGCCGCAAGCGCCAACACCGCCTGCAAGCCGCAAAGGACGTGACCGCGGTAACAGAAGCGCAGATTCTCGACGCCGAGCGCACCACCGTCGCGAATACGGCGCAGCAGTTCATCGCGGCGCTGCTGGCGAAGTCGAATCTGGATTTCGCAGACCAGCTTCTCGACAGTTACAAGCACACCGTCGGCATCAGCCAGGAACAAAATCAGGCGGGCGCCATCAGCAAGGCTGACCTGCTGAAGATCCAGCTCCAGACATTGCAGTTTCAGACCGACGTCACCAGTGCACGTATCGCCCTGGTGCAGGCGTTAAACTCGCTGCGCCAACTGCTCGGGTTCGATTCCGTACCACGCGAATACGACGTCTCGGGGCAATTGGTGTACGAGCCCGTGACCCTCACGCTCGAGGATTTGCAGGCGCGCGCACTCACCTCACGTCCTGACCTGTTGGCGGCAGAACGCGGCATCACCGCCGCGAAGAGCCAGATCGATCTCGCAAAGGCGAACGCCAAACAGGACCTCAACGCTACCTTCGACTACGGGCACGTGAACGCGTCCAATGTGGCGGCGTTTTATTTCAGCATTCCCCTTCCCATCTTTAACCGCAACCAAGGCGAAGTGGCACGGACTTATTATGTGCTGACACAATCGCAGTACCAGGCTAAGGCCGCCCAGCAGCAGGTAATGACGGATGTGAAGAATTCGTACGAGACCTTGCTCAACAGTCGCGACATTGTGCAACTGTTCGACAACGGCTACCTGCAACAGGCGGAACAGTCGTTGGACATCACCAAGTTTTCCTACCAGAACGGAGCGGCCTCCCTGCTCGACTTCCTTGACGCCGAGCGCAGCTACCGCTCCACCGAGCTGATGTACCGACAGGAATTGGCCAACTACATGACCGCCCTCGAGCAGCTAAAGTCCTCCGTGGGAACGCGCGATTTGCGCTAGGCCCGTCGAACCCTCCTTCACCACAGAGGCACGGACACCACGGAGGAATGCGGGAAAGTTCTCGGTGCCCTCCATGCCTCCACGGTGGATATTTCTGTTCTTGGGCTGCCCGGTCTGAAATTCCGATCGCACCGCGCCGCCTATAATCGCTCACATGGCGTTCAAGCGCTCCACCAAGGTCTACGACGAAGAATCGTTGTACGAGTACGCCGTCGGTGCGTTGGGGCGGCAAATGCGCACGGTGGCCGAAATCAAGCGCCTGATGCGTAACCGCGTGGGAACGCAACCGGACGGTAACGACCTGATCGAAGCCGTCGTCTCGCGGCTTAAGGCGCAGCGCTACCTCAATGACACCAGCTATGCCGAGAACTATTCTCGCTTTCGTAAGGAAAACGAGAAGTTTGGCCGCCTGCGGGTCGTACAGGACCTCAAAATCAAAGGTGTGCACGGCGACATCATCGAAAGCGTGGTTGGCGCGGCTTACGGCGAGGTTAACGAGGAGGACCTGGCGCGGCAATTCCTGCAACGCAAGCGTCTGGCGAAGCCGGTCGGGGAAAAGCAGGCGGCCCGCGTTTTCCGCACTTTGGCCCGCGCCGGCTTCCCCAGCCGCATCATTTTTCGCATACTGAAGAAGTGGGATGTGGACGACGAAGTCATCACCGCGCTGGAAGAAGAACAAGGGCGGTAGCCAGTTGTCAGTAGGCAGTTGCCAGTAGGCAGTTGTCGGTTGGCAGTTGGCGGCGACGGCCCGCGGGGGTAGGAATCTGACCGTGTTTATCATTGCCCACTTAACTTCCAACGGCCGAAACCAATGACGAGCCGATTAGCATATTTGTTCGTTTACACTCTGGGAGTAGCCGTCATCTCGCCGGCGACCAAACCGACAACTGACAACCACCCACTGACAACTGAAGTCTGACAACTGACTCTCCATGCCAAAGAAACTTGATCACACTGCCGCGTGCGAACACCTGTCGCGCGTCGATCGCCATCTCGCGCGCCTCATCGCCAGCACCGGCGAATGCCGCCTGCTGAAGGAAACCACCCAGAGCATCTTCGCCGCGCTGCTGGAGTCGATCATTTACCAGCAGCTGAATGGCAAAGTCGCCGCCATCATCACCGCCCGCGTGCAAGCGCTCTTCCCTGACAACACCCAGCAGCTCCGCACCCGCCGCGGCTTGGTGGCCGGTTTTCCGACGCCAGAACAGATTCTGGCCGCACCGGAAGCGCTGCTTCGCTCTGCGGGATTGTCGCAAGCCAAGATGCTGGCGATTCGCGATCTTGCCGCCAAGACCCTCGACGGCACCGTGCCCACGATTCAGCAGGCTCATCGCATGACAGACGACGAATTGGTGGAACGCCTGGTCGCCATACGCGGCATTGGCCGCTGGACCGTCGAGATGCTGCTCATCTTTCGCCTGGGCCGTCCCGACGTATTTCCGGTCGACGATTACGGGGTGCGCAAGGGGTTCGCCAACATGCGCAAGTTGGCAGAACTGCCTAAGCCGAAAGAATTGCTGGCGTACGGCGAAAAATGGCGGCCCTACCGAAGCGTCGCCAGCTGGTATCTCTGGCGCGCCGCCGACACCAAGGTTCGTCCCGTGAGTGGCGCCGCAGCCAAAAAGGCTGCCGTCGCCGCAAAGAGTTCGGCGGTAAAGCCGAAGAACCCCATCGCAGCCAAGCAGGCTGCAAGTGCAAAATCGGCCAAGAAAACATCGCGCCAAACTGTGACTTAGGGCGCCTTCTGTAGCACGGCAACGAAAGCCTGCGCCGCATCGCGTGGTTCACCCGTGATTTGCGAAGGAATGATCGCGGGAATCACGGTGGGGCACGCCTTTAGCCCGGCGCAGACGTTGGCAGCCTGGGCTGCAGCCACCTGCAACGCCACATTCGACTTCACGTCGTCTGCCGAATCCAGAATAATCAAATCGATGTCGTCGTTGCTGGCGGTCTGCCGTTCCAGCATGGTAGTAAAATCGCCTGTATCACTCTGTATGACAATCGGCTTGCCTGACGCTGTACGGGGATTGGCCCCCTGAAAGTCCAAAATCCGCCGATCAAGCTCGCTTCCATAAACTGAGTTAAGGTTACGCAAGACGTGCACTACCACGGGGGTGGCCTTCGGCCTCGGCTTGCAACCGTACAGCAGGGTGAACGGCAAAAGCAGCAGGATTGCTTGGGCAAACCTCAGTCGTTGTGCCATTTCGACATCATAACTGGACCCTCACTATTCGCCTAGAGTTTGCAAGGTGCTAAGGAGAGTTCCTGGCCCGCAGAGCAGAACTTTTCGCTGCTCCGGAACAGCACACAGGCCTTCAACAGGAAATTAATAAATGCCTTAGAAAACACCCTTTTCGAAATCCCCAGCTTCATACATAATGCACGCACCGATTAATTCTTGCGTGGGTGGGGACGAATGAGGCGAGGCGGGCTAATTTGTCTGGGGTTGGGGCTCTGTTGCTCCTCGCTGGCGGCCCAGCAGGTGCTCGCCAGCAGCGCCATCTCTCGGCTCCCGAACTCCGCGTCGTCACCGATTTCCATCGCGGCCTCTGCCCCGCCCGGAGCTTATCGTCCGGCATCGCCGGTTGAGAGCCCTGCCCTGCCTGCTGATTTCGCGGTTTCGGCGGTACTACCCGGCATGGCGGCGAATGCCACATGGTATGACGTCGTCCAGTCACCTGCTCCGCAGAATTTCTGCACGCAAGCGCTTCCCCCGATACTCGCGTTACAGGACAGCGATTACGCGTTCGGCCGCCTGCAATTTAACACGGCAGCCATCAAGGGGACCTTCCAGCATGAAAATCTGGTGAAAATGGCGCGCAACTTCGTTCCCGGTCAGCCGTTGCCCGATGCGCCCGGGTATGTTCCGCTTACCAGCCGGGAAAAGTTTGATCTCTACTTGCGCCATACTCACTCGGCGGACTTGGGAGTAGGCGCCGTCATCGACTCGTTGATCTCCCAAGCCTCCGGTGCGTATCCGCGGTTTGGTGGAGGTATGGAAGGCTATGGCAAGCGACTGGGCGCGTCAGTGGCCGGCGCAGAAAGTGCGACGCTGTTCAGTGGTTACGTTTTTCCTACGTTGTTCCATCAGGACCCGCGATACTTTCGGTCGCGCCAGCAGGCTATCTCCCAGCGCCTCGCCTACGCCGCCAGCCGCGTACTCATCGGCCGCAGCGACGATGGCCGTAACGTGATCAACTTCTCGCAGATCCTCAGCCAGTTTGTGCAGGCCGGAGTTTCTAACGCTTACATCCCCTACCGCAATGAAACCGTTTCAGGTACGCTTGAAAACGCCCTGGCCAGCCTGGGCTCCGTAGCCCAGGCCGACATCCTCAACGAATTCTGGCCCGACATCAAAGAGTTGTTCGCCCACCATAATCCGGAGAACATGTTTCATCACAAAGACTCGCCTATCAACTTCTCCGATGAGCTAGCCAGTAAGTAATCCCGGCCCGCAAACCAGCCCTGCTTTTGTATGACAATTGTCACCAGCCCCAACTGACAATCCACACTACGGCCGGATTTGAAACTCTGCGATAGTTCTATTCGTATTTAAGAGAGCGTCGGCCGCCGCGGCGACACGGTCGAGATCGTGCCTCGCGCCTCTTTCAAACTTGCAGCAACAATGCGATGCTATTGAGGTTCGCCCTTGCAATCGGAACTGCTTATGCGGGAACTTAAAGATGAACTGGCATCGTTGCGCATCGACCGCGAAGCACCGCGTTCCGGACGCTGGCGCACTCTGCTGGTACTGTTGATCGTCCTTGGGGTTCTTGGCGTCGCAGCCTTTTATTACACCAAGTCCCATCCCATCTTCGGAGCCATGGAAGTGGAGACGGTGCAGCCCACTGTGCAGACCGGCACCGGCCCGAATGCGGGCACACCGATTCTTACCGCCTCCGGTTATCTGGTAGCACGCCGCCAGTCCGTGGTGTCCTCCAAGATTCAAGGTCGCATCTCCGAGCTGCGGGTGGAAGAAGGCAGCGTGGTCACCGCCGGCGAAGTGCTGGCAACGCTGGACAATGCCGATTCTCTGGCTGCCATTGCCAAGGCCAAGGCCGACATCGATTATGCAAAGGCTGATCTCGCCGAAGCGCAGCGGCAGGAGCACCTGCAAGAGAGCCTGTTCAAAGATAAGGTGGTCTCCCAGGACGCGCTTGACGCAGCCAAGGCCAAAGTAAATTTAGCTGCGGCCGCCATCGAACAGGACCAAGCCAATCTGCAGGTGCAGGAAGCTTATCTCGACTTCACAACCGTGCGGGCGCCCTTTGCCGGTGTCGTTGTCAAGAAGATGACCGAGGTGGGAGAGAGCGTCGCACCCATTCCGCCCGGCGTAAACATCTCGACCTCATCGGGCGCTATCGTCGCCATCGCCGACATGAATTCTCTGGAAGCTGAAGTGGATGTGAATGAGTCGAACGTCGGCCAGCTTCAGCCGAATCAGCCTGCCGAAATCCAGGTGCAGGCCATCCCAAATCACACTTACCGTGGCCTGCTGCGCCAGGTGATTCCCACCGCCGACCGCACCAAGGCTACGGTGACCGTGAAGGTTTCGATCCTCGACAAAGACAAGTTCCTGCGCCCGGAGATGAGTTGCAACGTGACTTTCCTGGAGCCGCAGAAAAAGTCGCAATCAGCCAGCGCATTGCCCGAGCGTATTGTGACCGTGCCCAAGGAAGCCATCATCACACGGGACGGAAAGGCCACGGTGTTCACGATCGACGACAACAAGGCTCACGCTATGCCGATTACCACCGGCGCGGACCTGCACGGTCAGATCATCGTGAAACAAGGCTTGGCCGGTTCGGAGACGATCGTAAACAATCCGCCGCAAAAGCTGAAGGACGGCGACATTGTGAAGGCGAAGAGCTAAGAGAGATTGCGGCGCAGCTGAAGCTGTGCCCTTCGGAAAACTGGGAGCAACGATGAGTACAACCCAATCGGCGGCGACCACAACCGCTGTCAGCGTACAAAATGTTCGCAAGGTTTATCAGCGCGATGCCTTGCAGATCACGGTGCTCGACGGCATCAATCTCGACGTGCCGCAAGGCGAGTTTGTGGCTCTGATGGGTCCTTCGGGCTCGGGCAAAACCACCCTGCTCAACCTGATTGCGGGCATTGATCGCGCTACCTCAGGCCGGATCACGGTATCCGGCACTGATCTCGGACCGCTGTCCGAAGGCGAGTTGGCTAAGTGGCGCAGCCGCAATATCGGGTTCATCTTCCAGTTCTACAACCTGATCCCCGTGCTCAATGCCGTGGAAAACGTCGAGCTGCCGCTGCTGCTCACCCCGCTTTCCAAGCGCGAGCGTCGCGAGCGAGCTTTGACGGCTCTGAGAATTGTGGGCCTGGCGGATCGCTCCAAGCACTACCCGCGTCAGCTTTCCGGCGGACAGGAGCAGCGTGTCGCGATTGCCCGCGCCGTGGTCACCGATCCCACGGTCCTGGTAGCCGACGAGCCGACCGGCGACCTCGATCACCAGAGCGCCGAGGAGATACTCACGCTGATGGAGACATTCAATAAGGAATTCGGCAAGACCATCATCATGGTGACGCACGATCCTCGCGCCGCCAGCCGCGCCCGCGTTCAGCATCATCTTGAAAAGGGAGTGCTGAGCAACTGATGACGAGAACCAATAACCACAGAGGCACGAAGACACAGAGGTTCAGGAATAAAGAAAACAAGGTTTTTCTTCTGTGCCTCTGTATCTCTGTGATCAAGAAGAGTTAGTTCTTATGAAATTCGCGCCGCTGGTCCTCAAGCATCTGCGCAAGAACTGGATTCGCACCCTCAGCACCGTGCTGGCGATGTCGGTCTGCATCTTCCTGTTTTGCACGCTTCAAACCGTGGTCGAAGCGGTGAACTTTGGATTGCACTCCGGTAACGCTTCGCGCCTGGTCACACGGCACTACGTCAGCCTGGTGTTCAATCTCCCGCTGAACTACAAGCAGCGCGTCGAAGCTGTCCCCGGGGTACAGCAAACGGTGATGAACTGGTGGTTCGGCGGAGTCTATAAAGACCCCAAGAACTTTTTCGCTAACATCGCCACCGAGCCGCAGGCTTTTCTCGACGTCTATCCCGAATTCATGCTGCCGCCCGATCAGAAAGAAAAATGGCTGCACGACCGCCGCGGCGCGATCGTAGGCCGCAAGCTGGCGCAGCGTTTCGGCTGGAAGGTGGGCGATGAGATTCAGCTGGAGAGCAGCATTCCCCCCTACAGAGTAGGACATCCGTTCGACTTCGTGATCGACGGTATTTACGACACTGATGAGGCGAAGTATCCGGGGGCGGACCTGAATTCGCTGTACTTCGACTACAAGTACCTGTATGAGGCGACTGGGCGGAACCTCGGCATCGGCTGGCTGGTGGAGAAGATCGACGACCCCAGCCATGCGGGCGCTATCAGCAAGGCCATCGACGCGCAGTTTGAGAACAGCGACGCTGCAACGAAGACGGAAACCGAACAGGCCTTCCAGGCCGGCTTCGTGGCGATGGCGGGAAATCTGGCGCTGTTGCTCAACGGCATCGGACTGGCCGTTGCCTTCACGATCTTGCTGGTCACCGCGAACACCATGAGCATTGCGGTGCGCGAACGTCAGCAGGAGATTGCCGTGCTGAAGACTCTCGGCTTCTCCAGCACGCTGGTCATGACGCTTATCTTGAGCGAAGCGCTGCTCATCGGAGCGATGGGCGGCCTGGTGGGCATCTTCATCAGCGCTGGATTGCTGAGGATTCTGCCGCAAGTACCGATGATCGGCGACATTGTCGCGCAGTATCCGAACTTCGGACTGTCGACGCACACCACGAGCTTTGGCATCGGCATTGCCCTGCTGCTGGGTCTGCTGGCCGGCTTCTTCCCCGCGATGAGCGGCTACCGCGCCAGAATTACGGAAACTTTGCGGCAGGTGTAGAAAGGCGGCTGTCAGCTGTTGGCTGTTGGCTCTTGGCTGTTGGCTCTTGGCTGTTGGCAGCCAGCAATAAATAATCGGCAACTTGCAAGCAGGACTGGTGATGATTCATTAGACGGAGATGGCTCCGACACACGGGAACCGAGTCCCGCGGAGCGGGACGGGAACAGCTTAGCCCAGCGCTTCAGCGCTGGGTGGGCGTAGAAAGAAAGTCGAGTCCCGTAGGGGCGGCAGTTTTTCGCGCGGCTCGCAAACTCGATGCGGGGACGACGAACCGCAAATCCCTCGGCTCGCTCGGGATGGCAGTTGGAAACTGATAGCACTGACTCCGGATAGAGTGCTGTCGAAAGCGAAGGGATGAGAGTAGCTCGCCAAACGATGCTTGCTAGTTGCCAAGTGCTAACGACTAAATGCTAATTGCAGGTTTCTAATTTATGGCCCTACCGCTTTCATATAACGTGCGCAACCTTCGCCAACGCTGGAAGGTGACGCTGCTGGCCATCTTCGGAATCGGGCTGGTGGTCGCTGTCTTTGTGGCGTTGCTGGCCATGGAGAACGGCTTCCGCATCGCGCTGCGCTCCACCGGATCGCCGCAGAACGGCATCGTCACCCAGCGCGGCTCCATGTCCGAGTTGACTTCCTGGATCAACATCGGCGACGCGAACGTAATTGCAGTTGATCCCCGGGTGGCGCGCGACAGCGAAGGCAAACCGCTGGCGTCGTGCGAGGTCGTGATTCTTACTAACCGCCCGCGCAAGGCTGACAACCAGCCCGCGAACATCACGTTCCGCGGCGTGTCGCCGCAGGGATTCAAGGTGCGTAACGGGGTGAAGATCATCGCAGGCCGCAACTTCACTCCCGGCTTGTACGAAGTCATCGTCGGCAAGAAGATTGCCGACCGCGTCAACGGACTTGATATCGGCTCGACGATCAATATCCAAAAGAAAAATTGGAAGGTCGTCGGACTATTCACTGCGGACGGCAGTTCGTTTGAAAGCGAAATCTGGGGCGACTATGATGCCATGGCCGCTGGCGTGGGCCGCAATGGCGGATGCGAGTCCCTCACACTACGACTGACGAATCCTGCAACTCTCGCCGCGTTTGATAAAGAACTGCGGGCCAATCCTCGCGTCCAGCTTCAAATCGATTCAGAGCCGAAATATTACGAGAACCTGGCAGGTCCTACAGCGTCGGCATTGCTGGGATTGGCCGCGTTCGTCGCGATCGTCATGGGTATTGGCGCAGTCTTCGGCGCGATGAATACCATGTACGCCATTGTGTCGCAGCGCACTCGCGAGATCGGGACCCTGCGCGCCCTGGGCTTCTCGCGCTTCAGTATCCTGATCTCATTCGTTCTGGAGTCGGTGCTACTGGCCGTCCTGGGAGGTGCGCTGGGATGTATGCTGGCGTTCGTCATGAACGGCTACACCGCTGGAACCGGCAGTACCAACAGCTTCAGTGAACTGGCGTTCGCCTTCAAGATTACGCCGCCGGTGCTGGTGTTTGGGATGGTGTTCGCCGTGGTGATGGGCTTCGTCGGCGGACTGTTGCCGGCCTTCCGCGCCTCGCGCATGCCGATCACGCGCGCGCTTCGCGAAGCCTAAAGGAGGGGTCAGGGGATTAGGGATTAGGGGATGGTGTCATCCTGAGCGAGGACTTTAGTCCGAGTCGAAGGACCCCTACCTCTCGCTAGTGCCGGGGTCTACCATTCCACTCCCTTTTGGATGGGCCGGTAGTTTTTCTCACCTCAACGTGAGCAATCAGACTAGTCACCGCGTGGGACGCGCGAGTTTTCAAGCCCTAAACGCTAACCCCCTGCTTCTAGATTCCAAGCCCCGTCACTCTCCACCCCGCACCGTGCACCTTGTGGCGGATGTTCAGCGTGATCAGCAACGCAGTCATGGCTTCCACGATCCGCGCGTTCTCCAGTTTGCCGCCGTCAATCGCCCGCACACCGGGGATCTTGGTCGCCAACTCCGACGCAGCCTGCCGCGCGCGGTCGTCGTCGCTGCACACGATCACGTCGCAATCGACTTCACCATCGCCATCCAGTACCGTCGCGGAAAGGCTGTGAAAGGCGCCGGCAACAACCACGTTCTTTCCGACAATCTCCTGCGCCTGCTCCGCCGCGGATCCCTGCCACACACCCAGCACGCGCGTGGCTCGACCTCCCACGGCAGCCGCCAGCGGAACCGTTGCGTCGATCAACACCGTTCCCTGGCGAAAGGATGGCTTGAGTTGCTTCAACAAGTCTGCTTGTCCGGCAAACGGAACTGTAAGTACCACAATGTCGCACATCTTCACGGCGACCGCGTTTTCCACGCCTTCCACGCTGCCCAGGGCTCCAGCTTTTTCGGCGAGCTGCGACGCCGCGTTTTTCGCACGTTCGCCATCTCGCGAGCCGATCACCACCGACTCACCGGCGCGCGCCCAGCGCAACGCCAACCCCGATCCTTCCGGCCCGGTGCCTCCTACAATCGCAATCATGCGTTGCCTCCGGCCGCGACAGGCTCAACCCGGTCCGGCCGCATGGGATAGTCATAATGCGTGTACAGCGTGTTTCTCTGCGCCGGCACGCGCCCCAGCTCCAGAATCCGTTCCTGGAATTCAGCCGTGGAGGTGTATTGCCCCGCGGTCGAGCCCGCCAGCCGCGAGATGTTTTCCTCGAACAGCGTGCCGCCGTAGTCGTCGGCTCCGGCCAGTAGCGAGAGCTGGGAAACTTCGCGGCCCAGCTTCACCCACGAAACCTGGATGTGATTGATCGCACCCGCCAGCACGATGCGAGATAGCGCATGCACCTTCATGTGCTCAGCCAGCGTACCGCCGTCGCGGGCCAAGCCCTGCGCGAACAGCAAAGTGTTGTCGTGAATGAATCCCAGCGGAACGAACTCGGTGAAGCCGCCGGTGCGCGACTGGATCTCGCGAAACAGAAGCATCTGATTGACCCACTGTTCATGCGTCTCAGTGTGGCCGTACATCATGGTTGAGGTGCTGCGGATGCCGCACATGTGCGCAGTCTCGATCACCTCGCGCCATTGCGCCGAACTCAACTTGTTGCGCGAAAGAATGTGGCGCACGCTGTCGTCCAGAATTTCTGCCGCCGTGCCCGGCAAGGTGTCCAAGCCGTTATCCTTCAGCATCAGCAGGTATTCGCGAACCGGCATGCCGGTAAGCTCGACGCCGTACACCATCTCCATGGGCGAAAAAGCGTGGGCGTGCATCTTGGGCGTGGCTTTTTTCACCGCGCGCAAAATATCGCGATAATAAAATTGCGGCAGATTGCGCGGCAGTCCGCCCTGAATGCAGACTTCGGTCGCGCCCCATTCTTCCGCTTCGCGACATTTCTGTCCCACTTCTTCGAGCGACAAAAAGTACGCGGTTTCATCGCGCGGCCCAACGCTGAATGCGCAAAACTTACAGCCGACATAGCAAACGTTGGTGAAATTGATATTGCGGGTGTTGACGTAGCTGATGACGTCGCCCACCAGGCGCTGCCGAATCTCGTTGGCCGCAACCACCAACCCGAACAGGTCGTCACCTTCGCTCGCAGCCAGCAGCAGGCACTCCCCGCGACTCAGCGCGGCGCCGTCGAGCGATGTCATCACCCTCTCAATCGCCGCCCGCACCGGCGGTGAAACGCGGCGTTCAACGTCGCTCCAGGTTGTGCCTTGCAGCGTCTGCCGATTGCACCAACTCATCGCTTGCATGATCCCCTCATCGTTCCAGTAAAGCTCTTGCCATGTGGGCTAGCGAAACAAATCCCGTTCCGCAGGCCGCACTAACTGGCGCGCACTGCCCTGTCCGCGCCTATAGGAGTAACCACGGATTATACAAGCCGGAATGCGGGTATCTTTTCCGCACACCAGGCCCGCCACACACGCCAACTCGTCGGCGACAGCTTCCTCCGTGGCGTGCATCTTGTATCCATAGGCGTCCTGCTGGCCGCGATAATCGTGAATCACTTTCATCCCGGCAACGCCAATCGCCGCTTCGCACAGGCCCTCGCGCCACGGACGCCCAAAACTGTCGGCGATGATCACCGGAACGTGCAGCCCGGTGCGCTTCTTCAGCTGGCGATGAATCTTCGCCGCCGAGCGGTCCGCGTCTTCCGGCAACAACACCGCGGTTTTCCCGCCGTCAACGTTAGATACATCGACACCGCTGTTGGCGCAAACCAGCCCATGCTGCGTCTCGGTGATGAGGACGTGTTTCCTCCTCACGACCCGCTTGGCCTCGCGCAACGCTAACTCCACCACGCGCGGATCAACGCCATTCTGTGCGGCAAATTTCCTGGCCGCGGCCAACGGCTTTACCGAATCCAGTACGACTTTGCGATCTTCCGCCTTGGAAACGATCTTGTGTTTCACCACCATGACATCGCCGTCGTGCAGGCGCATGCCGCCAAGCGCCAGGGCGTCGACAATGAGATCGGCGATCGAGTCTCCGGCAAAAACATCGCGCAGTCCCAGCACCGGAATCGCACGCAGTTCTTTCGGAGCAGCAAAAGTAACGGCCGGAGCACGCTTCGTCATCCGGCAACTTCCAGAGCATCGACCCGCGCCGCACCGAAGCCCCACGAGCGCAGCAGGCGTTGCGCGTTGGTCTTGCCCTCGCGTTGCACCAGCAAGTCCAGCTCATGAGGATTGTCGATATCCAGCCCGATGCCGGACATTTCCAGGATGATCAGCTCCTTGCCCGTGCGCTTCATGGCTTCACAATGCGGCAGAAAGCTATCGTTGCCGAAGCGCAGCGGGATGATGGACGCCGGGCGTCGCAGAATGCAATTGCTGCCCCGACGATCGTAGGCGGGAACGAATACCGCGCCTTCGGCTGGAGCAGCGTCCAGCACGCCATGCAATTCTTCTGCGGCAATCAGCGGAATGTCGCCGGGAACGACGATGGTCGTGTCGTAGCCGCGCTGCTCGCACCACGTGGTCGCCAATTCGATTGCTGCCGTCTCGCTCTGGTTACGAGTGTCCTCAATGACGATGAACCCGAAGTCACGCGCCATCGCCTGAGCTCGGACATCGCTGGTTACCAGGGCGACGTCGATACGGCCTTGAACATCGGCTACCGCCGTCATCACATCGCGCAGCATCGCTTCCGCCAGTTGCGAGCGCTGCTGCTGATCCAAAGCTTCCGCCAGCCGCTGCTTTGCGGTGGTCAGACTTTTGAACGGAATCAAGAGTATGCCGCGCATGGTCACGCTCGCGCCTCCTGCTTGCTTGCGCAAGCATCGAGAACGAAAGCGGCGAGATCGCGCTTGTCGTCGGCCGACCGCATGATGGTGTTGGTGCAGAGCACACGTGCCGCAGAGTTGCCCATCTGCTTCGCCTCAACTTCATCGGCGCGATCGGCAACCAGCACATCCAGAAAATCCTCGTAGGCTTTGGCGACACCGGCAATCGTGCTCGGCCATCCCATCATCTGCATCAGCGCACCTGCCGGTCCGGAGACCGCTGCCCCGCCAACGATCGGGCTGACCGCAGCGATGGGAGCGCCTGCGCGTCGTAAAGCGTCGCGGACGCCTGGAACCGCCAGGATTGGGCCAATACTCGTCACCGGATTGCTGGGAGCAAAGATGATTGCCTCGGCCGCCTCAATGCTCTCGATCACGCCGGGCGCGGGCTTCGCTTTCTCCACGCCCTCGAAACGCACGGCGCGCACTTCCACCTGATGCCGTTCACGCACGAAATATTCCTGGAAGCTCAGCGTGCCCATGGCTGTGTCGAGCATGGTGGAAACTCGATCATCCGACATCGGAAGCACCCGTGGACGAATGCCAAACTTCGCAGCCAGCTCGGCCGTGGCCTCGCTCAACGTCTTTCCTGCGCTCAGCAGCGCCGTCCGCGTCAAATGTGTCGCCAGGTCTAGATCTCCCAGGCTGAACCACGACGGCTGTTCGAGTTGCTTCATGCGCTCCAGGCAGCGGAAGCTGTCGTCCTCAACGCCCCAGCCGCGATCTTTGCTCAACAAATCTGCTAACCCGTACAGCACGGAGTCGACGTCCGGGGAAACGTGCAGCCCCCACCATTCCAGGTCATCCCCGGTATTAACGATGACGGTTAATTCTTCAGGAGGGACGACTGGCTGCAAGCCCTGCACCAACTTGGTGCCGCCGGTTCCGCCTGTGAATACCACGATCATCTACGCTGCCCTCGCATATCCGACATTGTCAGACACAGCCTTTAGCCGCTCAGCCAGCAGTCCGCCGCGCGCAATAACCTCCGGCGCAAATTCCGGATAGACCGGCAGCCTTTGAACAAGCTTCTGCCCGGCAGCCTCGGTGCGGCGTTGTAAATCCAACAGATGCGGCCAGGGGGCTTCCGGATTGATGTAATCGGGCGTGAGCGGCGAAACCCCGCCCCAGTCGTTAATGCCGCCCTCCAGCAGCCGTTCGTATCCGTTCTCAGTCAGGTTGGGTGGCGCTTGAATATTCATGTCGCGCAGAATCAGCCGGGCTACCGCGATGGTGCGCAGCATATCGGCGTTATCGGGCTCAGGCCACGACGCCATCGGAATACGTGGCTTCACGCGGAAGTTCTGGATGATGACTTCCTGCACGTGTCCATACCGCTCGTGCAGCGCTTTAATCGCCAGCAGCGAGTCGACGCGATCTTCCATCGTTTCGCCGATACCGATCAGAATCCCCGTGGTGAACGCCACTCCCAGCTTGCCGGCATCTTCAATCGTCTTCAGCCGAAGTGCGGGAACTTTATCCGGTGCGTTATCGTGCGCCGCACCCAGTTGCAAAAGTTGAGTGCTCGTACTCTCCAGCATCAGACCCAGGCTGGGATTGCTGGACCGCAGGCGCTCGACCCAATTCGCGTTCAGCAGCCCGGGATTGGCATGCGGCAAGAGCGTCGTCTCGCGCAGTACTAGTTCGCACATCGCTTCCAGATATTGCAGCGTGCTGCGATATCCGAGTTCGCGCAGCGTTTCCCGCATCTCGGGAAACAGCACTTCGGGCCTGTCGCCCAGCGAAAATAAGGCCTCCGTGCAGCCCAGCTTCTCGCCTGCCTGCGCTACCGCCAGCACTTCTTCGGGAGTCATGGTGTGCGCGCCCGGCCCACCCGGATCGCGGCGGTAGGTACAGTAGCCGCAATAATCGCGGCACAAATTCGTCAGAGGGATGAAAACTTTTCGCGAATAGGTAATGACGCCGGGACGATATTGCTCTTTCAAAGCGCGAGCGGTGGAGAGCAGTTCGGCGAAAGTTTCGCCTTCGCAGCGCAGCAACCGCACAGCAACATCTCGGGCCAGTAACTGCCCCTGGCGCGCTTCACGCAGACGTTCGCGCAGGTCCTGCGCCGACACATCGGCGGCTGCCTTCGACGCGATGGGAGCGATGAGCGGTAGCATGCTGAGCTGGCGCCGACGCGACCGTATCGACGCACTATCGAAGAATAACGCAAGACACGAAGCGCTGCATCCCGCGTCGCCTCACGATTCGGACGGAGGAGCCGAGATACCGTAGCGGCCTCGGAAGTACAGCAGTGGAACGCCCTCTTCGAGGGTCACTTCCTGCACCTCACCGACAAAAATCGTGTGATCGCCGGCAGCGTGCGAGCCAACTACCGAACAATCCAAATTCGCCAACGCTGTCTCCAGCACGGGAGTGCCACTCTTCATGCGGCGATAGGCAATGCCCAGGCGGTAAGCGGCGTCCGGATTGCGCTCTGGATCGGCGAAAAATTCCGATAGCGCTTCCTGATCTTCCTTGAGGACGCTGACGCCGAATTGGCCGCGCTCCCGCAAATGGAGATACGTTTCCGCCAGATGATCGACACAGACCAGTACCAGCGGCGGATGCAGCGACACGGAACAGAATGCGTTCGCCGTCATGCCGTGCACTTCGTCCTCGGCAATCTGGACGGTGATGACCGTAACTCCGCTGGCGAAGCGGCCCAGGGCGGCGCGGAATTGATCGGGGGTGACTGGCTCTTCCATGATCAGTGATGAAGCTCAAATGCGAAAGCGGGGCGCGAACCTGCGCGCAAACGCAACTATACCTGATGCCGGCGCCCCGTCTGCGGATTGCGCCGGCCTGCGCCCCCTGCAAAGCAGCTCAATTTGCGATAAGCTAACCCACCGGTGGGGTTGTGGGGTCGAATGTATCCTCGAGCGTTTGCGTACCATCGGGCAAAGTCCTATCCGGAAGCAGTTTCGCTGCTGCGTGAACTGGGCGACGAAGCCAAGTTCCTGGCCGGCGGGCAGAGCCTCATCCCGCTGATGAAGCTGCGGCTCTCTGCGCCCCGGCATCTCGTCGATCTAAATTTCATTCCCGACACTTCCTACGTCCGCGCCAACGGCACGCTGCGCTTTGGTGCAATGACGCGTCACGCGGAAATCGCTGTCTCCGCTGAGGCCGCGCGCTTGGCGATTCTTCACGATTGCGCCAGCGGCATCGCCGATCCGCAAGTTCGCCACATGGGCACCATCGGCGGCTCGATCGCTGAAGCCGATCCCACCGGCGACTGGGCGCCAGTGCTGCTTTCCACCGGAGCCACCATCAAAACGCTGGGGCCGGATGGTGAGCACAGCATCGACATCGCCGACTTCGTACCGGACGCCTACACCACAGCGCTTCAGCCTGCCGAACTGGTCACCGAGATCAGTGTTCCGCTGCCTACAGAGCGCACCGGCGGCGCCTACATCGCCCTGAAACGTTGCGCTCCTGTGTACGCCAGCGCCAGCGTCGCGGTGCAACTTACTATGACGGACTCGCGGACCTGCAAAGACGCACGAGTGTATCTCGGCGTGCTCGGTCTGACGGCGACCCGAGTCACTGCCGCGGAGGATTTACTGCGAGGCCAGGAGGTTTCCGATACACGCATCGAACAAGTCCGGCAGGCCGTGGTGGATATTGCCGAACCACAATCCGACATGCGTGGTTCTGCCGAATACAAGCGGCAGGCCGCTGGAGCACTGGCAAGGATTGCGCTCGACGCCGCCTTACGCCGGTCGCGCGGAGAGCATGTGGAGGTCTCGCATCTCTATGCCTGACGACATCGCACGCGTGCGGGTGAGCGCCACCATTAACGGAAAGCTCTGCACCCGCGAGGTTGAGCCACGTACCCTGCTGGTGCAACTTCTGCGCGAGGAATTGAGCCTCACCGGCACGCACATCGGATGCGATACCAGCTACTGCGGCGCTTGCACCGTGCTGCTGAACGGCAAGAGCGTTAAGTCATGCACCGTATTTGCCTTCCAGGCCGATGGCGGCGAAGTGCTGACGGTCGAAGGTCTGGCGCGAGACGGCGTACTTCATCCTGTGCAGCAGGCTTTCAGCGACTGTCATGGCTTTCAGTGCGGCTACTGCACGCCAGGATTTCTAATGAGCACGCTGCAATTGTTGAGCGAACATCCTGATCCCACAGAGTCAGACATCCGCAAGGGCATCGCGGGAAACACCTGCCGCTGTACTGGATACCA
The DNA here is from genome assembly GCA_963769235.1 of uncultured Acidobacteriaceae bacterium. Taxonomy (GTDB): domain Bacteria; phylum Acidobacteriota; class Terriglobia; order Terriglobales; family Acidobacteriaceae; genus Bog-257. The sequence continues at coordinate 297,460 of CAVYKW010000008.1, forward strand.
AAACATTTTCAAAGCGATTCAGGCAGCAGCCGCGGCAGGATCAACCGAGGCGAGCGAGAAAGTTGATCTGGTCGGGAATTCTGGATCGAGGAGCTAATTTGGCCATCACTTTTTCTGGCGATTTCACCACACCGCGCACGCAGGATGAGGTCTTCGACTTCCTGTCCGATCCCAACAAGTTTGGTCCACTGCTTCCCGATTTTCAGAGCATGACCCAGCAGGACGCCACGCACTTCGCGGTGAAGGTACGCGTTGGCGTGGGCAACATTCGCGGCACAGCCGAAATCAAGATGGAGTTAGCCGAGGCCGTGAAGCCCGTGCGCGCGCATTACAAAGGACAAGGCACGGCAGTGGGCAGCCAGGTCACGGTCAGTGCAGGTTTTGATCTGTCGCCGCAAGACGGCAGCACCAAGGTTGCGTGGCAAGGCGAAGCTAATATTTTCGGCAAGCTGGCATCGATGGCCGGCGGCATGCTCGAACCGTTGGCACGCAAGAATATCCAAAAGCTGATTGACGGTTTGCAGAAGGCGCTGGCGGAATCCGCGGAAAAGCCCGTCGAAGTGTCTGCTCCTGCAGAACAGCCGGAAGCTAGCACCGAACGCGCAGTTTCGTTTATCTCCGAAGTCATCAAGCCGCAAATTCAGCAGCCGCAGCCGGAAGAAAGCGAAGCCACGGCTTTGTCCGGAAAGCCGGGTCAGCCTACCCAATCGCAGCCGCAGACTTCTGCGTCTCCGGTGGAAACGCTGGCGAACAGCGACGACTCAAAATCAGCTTTAGCCCCGGACGATACTCGTGTCGAAGGAGATCATGGCGACGACAACGCAGCACGCAACAGCTGACTGGGTCGGCCAATCGATCAAGCGCAAGGAAGACGCGCGCCTGGTCCGTGGCCGCGGGAAGTTTGTTGACGACATCAAGATGCTCGGCATGCTGCACTTGGTCTTCGTGCGCTCGCCTTACGCTCATGCGACGATCACCTCGGTCGACGTGAGCGAAGCTGAAGCTCTTCCCGGCGTTGTCTGCACCCTTACCGGGCAAGAAATTTCCAAGCTCATTGATCCTTTCTTTGAGATTGGCCCCGCGCCCAGCAGCCAGATTCTCGACTACCCCATGGCAGTTGATCGCGCGCGCTATCAGGGTGAACCGGTTGCCGCCATCATTGCCGAAACACCCGCTATCGCCGAAGATGCCGCCGAACTTGTGACCGTCGAATACGAACCGCTTGAGCCCGTAGTTGACGCCGAAGTCGCGGCCAGCGACCGCACGATCCTGCACGACACCATGGGCACCAACGTTGTCTGGAACGGCGTCTTCGAATACGGCGACATGGAGAAAGCCTTCGCCGATGCGGCCTATGTCATCCACATCGACCATCTGCACATGCACCGCTTCTCCAGCACTCCTCTGGAGAACAATGCGGTCATCGCGCAATGGGACGACAATGACGAGCGCCTGTATTTCTGGAGCAACAATTCTTTTCCGACCATCGGCATTCAGTTGCTGGCGCCTGCGCTGCATCTGCGCATGGACCAGGTACGAGTGCAGACGCACGACATCGGGGGCAGCTTCGGCATCAAGATCACGAACTATCCGCAGATGGCGATCTGCGCGCTGGCCTCGCGCAAAGCTAACGGCGCGCCCATCAAGTGGTCGGAGACACGCTCTGAGCATATGACCTCGAGCGCGCACGGCAACGAGCGCACTTTTCGCGATACGCGCGTGGCACTCGACAAAGACGGCGTTGTCCTTGCGGTGGATTCCCGTCACATCGACGATTGCGGCGCTTATCCGCGCTACGAGCCGCTGGGCTGCGTGATCTGGTCGCAAGTAACGCCGGCCACTTATCGACTGAAGGACCTGCGTATCGACTTCACTCAGGTCGTGACCAACAAGTGCCCGGTCGGACCGAACCGTGGCTACTCACGCATGCAGCACCTGTGGTTTCTGGAGCGCGTACTCGACATCTGCGCTCATCAGCTCAACATTCCTGCCGACGAGATGCGCCTGCGCAACTACATTCGCCCTGACGAGTTTCCTTACACCACTCCCAACGGCTGCGTTTACGATTCGGGAAATTATCCCGGCATGCTCAAAGTCGCGAAGGATTTGATTGGCTGGGACAAGTGGCAGGCCGAGCGCGCCAAGGCGCAGGCGGAAGGCCGCTGGCTCGGCCTCGGCATCGGCACCACACTGGATTCAGGCACCAACAACTTTGGACAATCGCAGATCGTGAATCCGCAAGCGCCGTTCTCGGGCAACTCGCAAGCAGCCAGCGCCAAGCTCGATATCTACGGCGAAGTCATCGTCGCTGTCGGCTCTGTGCCGCAAGGACAGGGCCACGAGACTACGGTGTCGCAAGTCGTCGCCGACATCCTCAATATCACGCCCGCGCTGGTGAATGTGCGCGTCGGCTTCGATACCGAGCGCAACGTTCACACCGGACACAGCGGCACCTATGCCAGCCAGTTCGCAGTCTCGGGACTCTCGGCCGTGAACGGCGCGACGCAACAATTGAAAGCGGAGATCAAGAAGCTGGCGGCGTTTGCTTTGCAGGCCAACGAAGACGAGTTGGAGTTTGGTATTGGCAAGCAGGGCCCTGAGGTCCGCGTGCGTGGCACAGAAAAAGCGATTCCCTACATTGGACTGGCTAATCTCGCTAACGTGAATACCGCGGTTGTTCCCGAGGAGTTGCGTTTCATCACGCTGAACTGCCGTTACACCTGGCGGGCGCCATTTCAGGTGCCGGATGTGAAGAAGAAGTATGGCAATCTGACCTTGACCTATTCCTCACAGCTGCACATTGCCGTGATCGAGATCGACAAGGAAACCTACATTCCGAAAATTCTGGACTACGCGGCCGTAGACGATTGCGGCACCGTGATTAATCCCATGATTGTCGAAGGCCAGGTACATGGCGCCACGGCTCATGGTATCGGCGCGGCGCTGATGGAGAATTGCGCCTACGACGAAAACGGCAACATGCTGGCTTCGACCTTCAGCGATTACACGCCCATCACGGCGGTCAACATGCCGAAAATCAAGTACGGCAACATCGAGACACCGTCGCCGCATAGCTACAGCGGCGCCAAAGGGATGGGGGAGGGCGGAGGCGCGCCGCTGCATGCCATCAGCGCAGCCTTACAGGACGCTCTGTTTCGCGAAGGCATTATCATCGACGATTCGCACAACAATGCCAGTACGCTGTATGAGCTGATTCAGAAGCAACGGCGAGGCGAGTTGCGGCAGAACGTAAAAGTGCTGCGTGGCGAAGAATGAGTTACACCACAGAGGCGCGGAGACACGGGAGAGCCGAAAGGCGAATCCCCTGAAGGCCACGGCACGCGCAGAGGTTGTTTTTGGTTTAGCGATGGCATTGAACCTGAGATTTTTAACTCCGTGACCTCCGTGTCCTCCGTGGTGAAAAACGGCATCACCCTAGGGAGCTGGGAGCTGACAGCTGATAACTGACAGCCGAATATGAAACGCATTCTCATTGTCGGAGCAGGAGCCATCGGCAGCCTTTATGCCGCTCATCTGGCGCGGGTGGCCGAGGTGTGGGTCTTCGCCCGGCGGGCCGAACACGCTCGCAGCATCAATCAGAACGGCATTCGGGTCAGCGGGCGTAACGAGTTTCATGCGACCCTCAAAGCCTCCATCGATCCCGCCGATTTGCCACAGTTCGACTACGGCATTGTCGCCACCAAGGCCAGCCAGGCGCGCGACGCCTTTGCGCCCGTCGCGCACTTGTTTCGCAATGGCGCGGTGTTGTCGGCGCAAAACGGGTTGGGCAGCGAAGAAGTTCTCGCATCGCTTATGCCGGCAGGCTACGTGATTCGCGGCACAACATTCATGAGCGGCACGCGCTTCGCCGACGACCACGTACACTACGAACTGAATACACCAACCTGGATGGGGCCGTTTGAGCCAACGAATACGCCATTTGCAGCCGTGCAGGAATTGGCGCAACTGATCAACGACTCCGGCCTGAAAGCCGAGGCCCTCGCCGACGCGCGGCCGGCACAGTGGTCGAAGCTTATCTTCAATGCCTCGGTAAACAGCGTTTCCGCATTAAGCGGACTGCCTCATTCGCCGCACTTCGCGGCAGAGGCTCAGTTCGAGGACCTGGGCCATCTGCTGCACGCGTTAATTGAAGAGGGTCAGACAGTCGCCGCGGCGCTCGGCATCGAGTTGCACGAGGATCCCTGGGCCATGAACTGCCTGGGCGCGCGCACCAACCATCCTCCGTCGATGCTGTACGATGTGCGTCATCAGCTGGCAACCGAAGTCGATTTTCTCGGCGGAGCCATCGCGCGCGAAGCCCAGCGCGCCGGAGTTCCCGCGCCGTTGCACACCGCCTTGTATCGTCTCATCAAGGCGAAAGAGGCAAGTTGGGCTTGGAAGAACGAGAACGTTCTGGAAACCGTGAATCGTGAACCGTAGATGGCCTAGAGGGATTCGGACCTGGGGTAGATTAGGGTTTATTTTAGGATTCGCCATAAACCTTGAACCCGAAGGAACCGAGTCCCACAACGTAGGACGGCAACAACATAGCCCAGCCCTTCAGCGCTGGGTAAAGTGCTATCGGAACACTGAGTCCCGTAGGGACGACATAACCTTATGACGTATCCGATCGATGTTCCCAAACTCGGCCGCATGCGCGAACTCATGACGCGTGACGATCTCGACGCGCTCGTCGTCCGCGCGCCTGACAACATCGTCTATCTCACCAACTACTGGTGCATGAAAGGCTACGACTGCGCCGTATTCCCGCGCCAAGGCGAGCCCACGCTGATTGCGATCGAGCCGCAGGAAGAAGACGCGCATCGCACCTCGTGGACGCAGGATATCCGGCTCTTCAAAAGCTACGACGAGCGCGATCCGCGCACCCCGACATTGCGCTCGCTCGACGTCGCGCTCGAGGTTCTAAAAGAACGCGGGCTGACGGGCCGGGTTGGACTGGAGCTTTCCCAGGGTACTCAGAGCGCTGATCGCATGGTGGGCGAGCCCACCACCTGGAGCCAGCCGTGGTTCGATGCGTTCAAGCCGGTCGCGCGTGAAGTCGTCGACGCCTCCGGACTGCTGGTAGAAGCGCGCGCCATCAAGACCGCGCAGGAAATCGAGCGCATGAAACTGGCCAACGAACTCGCCGCGCTCGCCATGGAACACACCGCGGAACGTTTGCGTCCCGACATGAAGGAGAGCGAGGCAGCCGCGATTTTCGAAGGCTTCGTTCATTCCACCGGCATCGGCTACAAAGGCAAAGTGGAGATGGCGCGGGCCTTCACGCTGGTTTGGTCCGGCAAAGGCATTCGGACGTTCACCGCTACCGGCGATCGCCCAATTCAAGAACACGAACCTACGCTCTTTGAGATTTGGGTTTGCGTCGACGGATATTGGAACGATCTCACCAAGAGTCTTTGCCCTGGTGAGCTGACGCCGGAATATCACAAGCTGCTGGATTTATTGCTGAGCGTGTTCAACGAGGCCGCCGCTTTTGCCAAAGACGGCGCCAGTCTGCCGGAGCTGGATCGCCTGATTCGCGCGCGCATCGCCGAGGGCGGCTATCCCGGACAGCCGTCACATCCGGTATGCCACGGTGTGGGAGCTCGTGCTCACGAGCCGCCGTACGCACATCAGTCCGGCAAAGGTACGGTGCGGCAGGGGATGGTGCTGGCCATCGAGCCAGGCATTTACTGGCCTGGCGGCGGTGGTTTGCGGCTGGAAGACAATTTCTGGATTACCGGTGACGGCAACGAAAAGCTGTGTTCCTTCCCTGACGATTTTCGCGTGGTGCGCATGGCACATGCCGGAAAGGCTGCCCGCTAATGGCTAGTCCTGCCAGCAAAGCCGGCCTCGACGATCGCATCAAGAAGGCGATCGTTGCCGGCGTACAAGAGGACGAGATCGTCTCGATGTGCTGCGACGTGATCAACATTCCCAGCGCCACCGGCAACGAGCTCGCCATGGCCGAGTACATGCGAGCCGCGTTTCAGCGACTGGGGCTGACCGTTACCTGGCAGCCCATCGAAGACGCGCGCGCCAACGTCATTGGCCGCCTCGAAGGTAGCGGCAGCGGTCCATGCCTGATGTTCAACGGCCACATGGACACGTCGAATTCCGGCGATGAGGAATTCCTTACTGGCATCGGTTATAAGCCCCACGCTGTGGTACAGAACGGCATGATTTACGGGCTCGGCATTTACAACATGAAAGGTGCGCTGGTCTGCTACGTGCACGCGGTGAAGGCGCTGCTGGAGGCCGGCGTCAAACTCGACGGAGACGTTATCCTGGGCGCCGTGTGCGGTGAAATCGAGAAAACTCAGTGGGGCGAATTTCAAGGCAAGGAGTTTCGCGGTTACGGCGCCGGCTCGCATTACCTGGTGAATCACGGCGTACTGCCCGACATGTGCATCCTGGGCGAACCCACCGATATGCAGTTGGTCTTGGAGCATGCCGGATCCATGTGGGTGCGTTTTGGCCTCACCGGAAATTATGTACACTCGGCCTTCGCGTCGGGCAAAGAAGATCAGAGCGCGATCCGCCGCATGTACCACATCGTGGGAGACATCATGAAGTGGATCCCGGAGTGGCAGGAGCAGTCGCGCTGGGCCGGCCGCCCGGGCTTCGTGAATATCGGATGCGTGCAAGCCGGACACCCGTGGCGCGCCAGTCGCACGCCGGAACGGGCCGACCTGTTCCTGGATGTCCGCGTACCACCGACCATGAGCATGACCGACGCTCGCCGCGCGGCCAAGAAACTGTACCTCGCGCTGAAAGAACAGCATCCGGAGTACGGGCTGGAGTTTGAAACCTACGTGTCCGTTCCGGGCGCGACGATCGACGAAAATCACGCGATGGTGAAATCGATCGGGCGCAATCATCAGCATGTCGTCGGCTCGCTACCGGTCCGCGACACGGTGTTGTGGTGCTCGGACGCGTCCGTGCTTTCGCGATTCGGCTGTCCGACGCTGAACTACGGGCCGTCGAGCGGTCCTCGCGATCACGAGGGAGAGAAAGTCGCCATCCGAACGCTGGTCGATATCACTAAGGTTTATGCGCTCACCGCAGCGGAGATCTGTGGAAGGGCAGCCGTTGGCACTTAGCATTTGGCAGTTAGCAATTATGGTTGGTGCGTTGGCTTTAATCTGATCTGGCTGATACAACCCATAAACGTATCCGCGATCAACGCTAATTGCTAATTGCTAATTGCTAATTGCTAATTGCTAATTGCTAATTGCTAATTGCATCGAATTGCGAATTGCTAATTGCGAATTGCGAATTGCGAATTGCTAATTGCGAATTGCTAATTTCGGGAGAGAATTTGCCGAGTCCATCCGAAGTACAACGCCGTTATGAAAATGTTCGCGCCAAAATGCGCGAGCAGGGTGTCGACGCGCTGATTGTTTGCGGCAACCAGTACGCGGGCTTCGAGGGCGCGGCTTTCTACACCTCGGGATTCGAAATTGTTCACCGCTACGTTTACGTTCTGATTCCGCTCACAGGCGAGCCGACACTGGTATTCCCGCAGGAAGCGCGCTGGATCGGCGACAAGAAAAAGCCTTTCGTCAATGACAAAGTCTGGGCAGAAATTCCCGGCCGCTGGCTGCGCGAGCGTGCGCAAGACGAAGGCTGGAAACGTGTCGCTGTCTACGGACTCGATTACATCATGGCGGTGCGCGACTATCGCGAACTGCAGCAGGGCGGGTTCGAGCTGGTGCCTTTCGATTACCACTTTGACCTGGCGCGCGCCGTCAAGAGCGAAGAAGAACTCATCGAGATTCGCGATTCGATGGACATCATTCACCAGGGCTTCTGGGCGCTGCTCGGGGGCTTCGAGCCGGGCAAAACCGAAGCTGAGATCATGGCGCCCGCGGTGGAGATTTTCTTCGCGCGGGGCGCCGGCCCTCGCATGATGAACATCGTGCTTTCCGGCGAGAATGGCGAAGCCGAAGCCCACTTCAAAGTTCCCGGCCACCGTAAGGTTGGTGGACGCGACCTGATGCTTTACTCGCTGGAAATCGCCGGCTCTGGCGGGTATTGGGTCGAGTTCTCACGCGCGCTGATTGCGGGCGAGCCCAGCAAACGCACTCTGCAAATGGCCGAGGTTTATCCGGAAGCGATGGAAGCTGCGCGCAAACTGATGCGCGATGGCGTGCTCTCCTGCGACGTCCACAGGGTAGTAGCAGAAACGTTTGCGCGCAGCGGTTTTGCCTTGGGGCATCTATCGGGACATTCCATCGGCACCACCATGATCGAGCACCCTGCGATTGGCGCTAAGAGCCAGATCGAACTAAAAGAAAATATGATCTTCTCGCTGCATCCTCAGGTCGTGGATCAGGACGGCAAAGTCTGTTTGTACACACAGGATACGTTTCGTGTCGGCGCGCGCGAGGGAGAGAACCTCAGCAACATTCCCTGGAAGTTCTACTCCAAAGCTGACTCCCACGTTGTGGCAGGCCGCGTATGAAGAAGGTTTTGGTTGTGGGATGCGGCGCCATTGGCAGCCTGTTCGCGGCCCATCTGGCAAAGGGTGGCGAGGTCGAAGTGTATGCCTTCGATCAGTCGCAGCCGCACATCGACGCCATTAACCGAGATGGTTTGCGGCTTTCGGGCGCTGCTGACCTGCAGGTCAAGTTAATCAAGGCCAGCACGGACGCCGCGGAGTTGCCCGTTTGTGATTACGGCGTCGTCGCCACCAAAGCGATTCACACGGCGAGCGCAATCGAGGCGGCTGCGCGCTGCTTTGACGCCAACAGCGCCGTTTGTTCGGTGCAGAATGGTGTGGGCAACGAAGAGATCATCGCCGAGCACGTGAGATTCGTGATTCGCGGCACTACGTTTCCAGCGGGCCATATAGCCGCGCCCGGTCATGTGGGCTTCGACATTAAAGGCGACACCTGGATTGGGCCGTTCGAGCCAACTGCGACGCCGATGGAGCGCGTGACCGAGTTGGCTGGCTACTTTACCCGTGGCGGCATGAATACGATCCCCTTGGCCGACGCGCGGGGCGCGCAATGGACGAAGCTCATCTTCAACGCCGCGACCAATCCAGTGGGAGCGCTAACCCGTCTGCATCATGGCGCGGCTTCGCGATTTACCCCAACAGGAGACCTGTTCGAGGCGCTGATCGCGGAAGGCGAAGCCGTCGCCAAGGCCATGGGAATCGAGCTTCACGGCAATCCTCGCGATCTGGTCGCCAAGGGTGCGAATGCTCCGGGCAAACATAAAGCCAGCATGTTGCAGGATGTGATCGCCTCGCGCATTACCGAAGTCGATTTTATGAATGGCGCGATTGTGAAGTGCGGCGAGAAGTACAACGTTCCGACGCCCTTGAACAAGACGATGTGGGGGATGATCAAGGGGCTGGAGCATTCGTGGACGGAAGACGGCCGCTGATCGCTCTTCGCTAATCGCTTTTTGCCAGAGGCTCTCAACTCTGAGCCGTTAGCTATTAGGAAGCGCACGGGCGGCGGGCTGTTTTACTTAGAACTAGAAGCTGACTGCCAACAGGCAGGCGCAGCAACACGTCGGGCGATTTCAATACGAAAGGTACAACTCACTAATGCCTGTTCCCTTCCGCATTGGCGTTCTGCAATTGAGCATGGAGCCGCTGCAACAAACCGTGCGCATGGCGCAAGCTTGCGATCGCGCTGGGTTCGATATTTTTTGGCTGGCTGAAGCCTATCCCTGGTGGCGCAAGCACTCGATGGAGGCGCGCTCTTCCACCGCGATGACCGCGATAATCGCGGCGCAGACCCAACGCATCATTATCGGCTGGGGAATCATTTCGCCTTACACGCGGCATCCGGTTCAGATTGCGATGGAAGCTCGCGTCATGCAGGATGCCGCGGGCGATGGCCGCTTTTTACTTGGGCTGGGCGCGTCCAAGATCTTCATGAAGGAAATTGGCGAGGGCGAAAAGGGTAAAGATGTGGGCCCGGCAATCGTGATGCGCGAGAGCATCGAAATCATCGAGGCTATGCTGAAGGGCGACGCAGTGGATTATCACGGAAAGGCATTTGACGCGTCAGCGCCCGCGCTCAAACCCGATGCGCACATCTCCCGCGCGCGTGTGCCCATCTACGTCGGTGCTACCGGACCCGTGCTGCAGAAGCTGGCAGGCTCCCATTCCGACGGACTGCTGACTGCCAGCATTACCACTCCGGATTTCGTGCGCTATTCCCGCGGCAACCTGGAAGAAGGCGCGAACAGGGCTGGGAAAGATCCGGCAGCACTCGATCTGGGCGCGGTAATCGTCGGCAGCATCAATCGTGATTCGAAGAAGGGCAAGGAAGGCGCGCGCGAAATGGCGGCCATGTATCTGGCCAACAAGGTGCAGAACATTCGCGGCTCAGCCGATGTGCTACTGCAGAAAGCGCAATTAACCTTCGAAGAGATTTCACCGATCGCCGATGCCATGGAAAAAGGTGGCCGAAAAGCTGCCGCGCAGGCAGTGACTGATGACGTGTTGAAAAAAGTTTGTGCCATCGCCGGCACACCGGACGAATGCAGTGAGCGCATGGAAGAATATCGCCGGGCGGGCTGCACCAACATCATGCTGGAGATTTGGGGCGACGATCGCGAGGAACAGGCAAAGTTGTTTGGCGAAGCCGTGTTGCCGCACTTCCGCTGATTCGAACGGGTCGACGAGGATCAGCGCGCCGGAAGAATGGTCGAGTTTCCCCGGTCGCAGACTCGCAACCGACACCAGCAAAACAAAACTGGCTTCCAGTTTGGGGCCGGAAGCCAGATACCTTACAGCAAAGTAGCTACGTAGTTTTGGTTTACGGCAGTAAGCCATACACCGAGACATGATTTTCCACGCCAACGAAGACGTGCCCGTCGGCGACCGTCGGAACAGCGAACTTTACCGCCAAGCCGGCGTTATCGCGACCTGGATTTTGCTCTGAGTTGTAGAGTTCGTTGCCCAGGTTGGTGGCATCGTAGGCTCGCAGAACAGCGTTGCCGCCGCCGTAAGTATCGGTCTCGATCACCCACACGATTCCGTTAGTTGTTCCGTTGGCCGAGACGGCGGGGGTGGGACCGGGAAAGTTATAGGTTTCCGGTGAAGTCGATGTGGCTGAAGTTGAGAAAAGTTGCGACTGAGGATTGAAGGAAAACGCTTTGACCTGGTCGTAGGAACCTCCGAAATACGCGGTATTGTTCCAGAACGCCGGGCTGCCCCATATTCCGCCGATAGCGAACGGCAACGTCTGTACGATCTGACTGTCGTTTCCGACATGGAAATGACCCATATTGTCGCGATTCACTAGATCGACGGTCCCCTCTTTTCCGGCCTGCACCAGCAAGTGGGGAAAGGTTGTGCCAGGCTGATCGGGCAAGAGCGTAACTCCCCCCGAACCTAGATCGGCGTCGTAATAATCCAACGTTTGCTGGTCCCAGGGAGTGAAATAGTCGGTCAAGGTGAACTTATTGCCTGAGGCGGACCAGGTCAGCTTGAGAATGCTGTCGCCAAAATCGCTTCCACCCAGGTTGATGTCGAAGCCTCCGTTGCCGGTGCCTGCGTAGAGCACCCCAGTGGAGTCCGCTACGGGCCCGGCGCCGCCGCCCCAGTAACCGCCTTCATAGCTGTTCGGGGTGTCGACGTAGACTCCCGTCGGAGACATGTTGCCCTCGTTGAAGGACATCAGCCAGCCGTGATAATTGCCGAGATCGCAGTGCGACGCCCACGAACCGTAGATTTGTCCATTGGCCAGCAGTAAGCTTCCCCGTTGACCTTCCACCAGGGGATCGAAGGTCAGAACCCCTCCCACCGAACCGTTGCCATTGCCCGGGTAAGTCGCAGTAATCGGTCGCGGTATGCTTCTTTCGGCGCCGCTCCTGATGTCGAGAGCATGCAGGGTCTGATAGAAGTTAGTGGTTTGCAGTTGCAGGTCCACTACCTTGGTGTTGGCCACCAAATACATCGTGTTGCTGTTGATATCGATCACTGGAGTGCCGGTAATTCCGATCTCCGGCACCAGGTCTGTGCAATTCGCGTCCAGGCTGGAAATGGGACTGGTAATGCGCAAGGCCGACGGATTGGGAAGGAAACTGGCATGCCACAGTTGCTGGCCACTGTTCGCATCGAAGGCATAAACCTGGTCATGCTCCGTGGCAACATATACCACGTTGTGGGATGAGCCGTTGATGGTCACATTCGGTACATATAAGGGCTGCGCGTAAACAAAACCTTGCACCGGTAGCGTGGTCCGCAAGCCGAAATTCTGAACGTTTACAGTTGCGGGGGTGAGAGCAGTTTCCCGCGCATTGACGCCCGAATGGTAGTTATCATTTTGATAAGTTGTAACCGCAACCTGGGCCGTCAACAGGGAGCTATACAGCAGAACGGCACAGAAGATTGTACGAATGCCTAGCCTTGTCACAGAGCAGGTACTCCTCATGGTTTGGAATGCTGGTGGTGAGCAGAGATTATCGTATGAAATCCAGCAGCCCACAACATAATTGTTGATGGGTAATCGCAGGATGTGCGTAGTATGAGTCGCCGATTGCAACGCGTGACAACAGTCTTGCAACCGCCCTTGGAGAGCACAGTGGGTATGGAAAAGCGCGCGGTTCACTTGCCGCGAAAATCCCCGTTTTCTGTTGACGCTACTTCAGCGAGGAGTCGCTCATGGCTGATCTAGATCTTCCTCCGGCTCACCAAAGCCGGCTGCGAACAGCATTCGTGGGCCCGCAGGGACTTCGTGCCGGCTGGCGGGTGCTGGTCTTCGTGGCCCTGGTGATGGTTTTCTTTGCCGCTGCTTCTCCCCTTCAGCGCAGGGTAGCGCATAACTTGGCGCAGGATTTCTCCGCGGTGAACGTCATGGTCAACGAGGCAATTGCATTCGCCCTGATCTTGATTGCCTCGATGCTTATGGCTCGATTTGAACATCGGAGATTTACCGACTACGGTCTTCCGCCCGGCCAGGCGCTGGGCGAACAGTTCTGGATGGGAGCCCTGTGGGGCTTCGCCATGCTATCCCTCATTGTGGCACTCATGGCCCGAACCCACTCTTACTCTGTGGCAGGTTTGGCACTATCACCCTTCGATGTGTTGAAGTTTGCCCTGCTTTGGGCGCTAGCGTTTCTCCTGGTTGGACTGTTCGAAGAATTTGCCCTACGCGGCTACCTGCAATTCACCCTGACTACCGGCATGGGTTTCTGGCCGGCGGCAGCGGTGACTTGCATCCTCTTCGCGGCTGGGCATCGAGGTAATCCAGGAGAAACCTGGGTTGGGCTGGTGGAGATCGTCCTGATCGCGCTCTTCCTCTGTATGGCGTTGCGCAGGACAGGCACCCTGTGGTTTGCCATCGGATGGCACATGGCATTCGATTGGGGCGAGAGCTTCTTCTATTCCACCCCTAACAGCGGGATCCATGCCACTGGCCACATGCTCAAAGCCACGCTCATGGGATCGAAATGGCTGAGCGGAGGCAGCGTTGGGCCGGAGGCCAGTGTCTTCGACCTGATCGTCACCGCTGCCGGCATCCTGCTACTGGCCAAGCTGTATCCCGATGCGAAATATCCCGGCAATATGGCGGACCCACCTAGGGTCGCAGAGACAGGTTCGCTGCCCGGAGAGGATTTCAGCCTGCGGTTGGAGCCTTAGAAGTAGGGAGCCTGCGCCCGATGTGGAGATTTACAAAATAATCTTACTGGTAAGTTTTGGCAATAATCTTACCAGTAAGATTATTGATGAGGGGACGTTAACTAGATTGCTACTCCCTCCCTCAGCGGGTTGAAGCCGCAATGATTGGATGATCTTTAAGGGCACGCCTAAACAAGCTGCGCCCTTCCAAAGCAAGGACTTCCTCAGAGTTTTTTAGTGCTCGTGCTCGGAGTGGGAATGAACGTGGGGATGGGAATGGGTAACCCTTCCGTGAGAATGGCGATGGGCATGCATCAGGTTCGTACGTAGCAGAAGCTCATGGTTCGAAAGGATTTCGACCGGAGAACCAGCGGCCACCACTTGACCGGCCTCCAGCACCAACACGCGATCGGCAATGTCCTCGACAATTTCCAACTGATGCGTGGCCGTAATCACCGTCTTGGTTGAGCCTTTCCATTCCTGAATGAGATCCACGACCTGGCTCTGGCTGCGCGGATCGAGCGTCGCCGTCGGCTCGTCCAGCAGGAGCACCTCGGGATCGAGCACCAGCACGGACGCCAGTGCCACGCGTTTCTTTTCGCCTCCCGAAAGGCGGTACGGCGTGCGATCACGCAGGTGCGCAATCTTCATCAACTCCAGGGTCTCGCTGACCTTGGCCAGCACTTTTTCCTTCGGCCATTGAAGTTGTAGTGGCGCGAATGCAACCTCGTCGAAGACCGTCGGATTGAACAATTGCACGTCAGGATGTTGAAAGACCAAAGCCACTCGTCTGCGAAACGGAAACGCGAACCTGTCGTCGCGAAGCAATTCCGGTGTCAGCCGCTTGCCCTCGAACAAAAGCGCGCCGCTGGAGAGGAAGTGCAGAGCATCCAGCAAGCGTAGCAACGTAGATTTCCCTGAACCATTGGCACCGAGCAGGGCGACGCGCTCGCCGGCCTGAAATTGCAGCGACAGGCCCCGTAGAGCGGGTATGCCATCGTATTCGAAATGCGCGTCCTGCAACTCGAAAAGCGGCATCGGCGGCTATCTCCCCATCCAAGCCGCGGCAGCACCGGTCGCAAGGAATGCCAGCAGTCCCACGTAGTCCCACATTGTCATATGAAAGTCGGAAAGTATTTCCACATCCCCGCGAAATCCGCGCGATTGCATGGCCAGATAAACTTCGTCGCTCAACGCGATGCTCTTGCTTAACAGGACGCCTGCGGTTCGCGCCGCCATGCTTCGCTGCACGCCCGGACTGAGAGCGCCTACCGTGCGACTCTGCCGCGACTGCAACATCTGCCCGGCGGTCTCTACCAGCAGGAATACATAGCGGTGCGTCATGGCCAGCATGGCGATGGCTTCCTTGGGAAGGCGAAAAGCCCGCAGTGCTTTCAGGACCTGCGTCCATTGGGTGCACAGAATCAGCAGGGTGGTGAAGGTGACGGCGGTCTCGACTCGCAGGATCAGGAGGCAGGCAGCGCGCACTCCCTGCTGGGTGATGGTCAACGGCCCCAGTGCGGCCATTGGTGTACCGGGTGTCGTAACGATTGCGGGCAGCGCGATCACGCCGGTGAATGCCAGAACCACCAGCCACACGCGCACAACCAGGGTCTTGATGCTGACGCGCGAAGCCAGAGCCAGGACGATGCCCACCGCGAGCAGTGCGGCGATGACTGCGATCTTCCGCGAGAGCGTGACTGCCAGCACCAGCGAAAACAGGCCAAGCACGCGCACCCGAGGATCAAGGGATTGCAGCAGACCTGGCTGGCGTGCGGTCTGCTCAGAGGTCATGGCACGCGCCATGGCGCGCGAAAAACCCATCATGGTGGATTCCAGCAGGCGCCTGCTCATGCGGAATATCCCGTTCGTCGCCGGCCTTGCAACCAGCGGCGCAGAATGAGCGAGATGCACAAAAGAAATCCCACCGCAAACATCGCAGAAAGGAGATATCCGAAGCCTCGACTCTTTACGATCGAAGGAGCGTACTCGGGAAACGGCGCCGTCCAGAGGTTCGACAACCGTTGCAGTCCACTGGGCGCTGCGGCCTGGGATAACGCGCCGGCAGCGTGAGCAGTTTGAGTTTGCGCCGATGCGCTAACCAACTCCGAGGGCGACCACTCGCCCCAGGCGGTTCCGGCAGCCAGAATCCCCAGCGGAGTCAGCAGCATAAGCAACGCGACCGTCAGCCACAGCCGATGCAGCGAGCGGGTCGAGGAAGTAAATTCGGTGAGTGCAGCGTCTCCTGCGATTCCCGACGTTCCCCGCAAGAGCGCCGGATCTGCAACTTGCAAGTACGCGACTAATCCTGCGGAGACGATCGCTTCCGCCAATCCGGCCAGGGTCAAATGTCCGATCATCATGGCCGGAATGGCCACTCGCAAGGGATACGGCGCATACAGCGGCGTCCCGGCGGCATCGTGGAAGAGCAGCGGCTGAAGACCGAACTCAACAGCCGCAAGCAGAGCCGCCGCATTGACTGCAATATAACCCGCGATGCCTGCTGCTGCGATTCGTCGCTTTGAGGTCAGCCCGGAGCCCGCGGCAATCAATCGATAACTTGCGTAGGCCACCAGCGAGCCCACGATCGCCATGTTGAAGCAGTTCGCCCCCAGCGTGCTGATTCCGCCATCGCCAAAAAACAGCGCCTGCATGGCGATTGCGATGGACAGGGCCAGGATCGCCCCCGACGGGCCCAGCACGATTGCGGCGATGGTCACGCCCAGAGCATGGCCGGTGGTGCCGCCGGGCAGCGGCAGGTTGAACATCATGACTACGAAAGAGAACGCCGCGAATACGGAGATGAGCGGGACAACCCGCGTCAGCAGCACGCGTTTCAGGCGCTTCAGAGCCGCATACCATCCCACGCCCGCCCCGACATACAGCACGGCGCAGGTGGATGGACTCAGATAGCCGTCAGGAATATGCATACGAGCATTCGGGCGCCTACTCTCATCCTAAACCAAGGGAGGCTGAACCGAGCGCGTACGGGTCGAAGGATCTGCGGGTGGCGTCGCTGGATGGCTTTTTCGCCAAGCGATCAACAGCAGATCCGTCGTCGGTCTGAAGACCTCCTCGTGATGACAATGTAGTGGGAGTGCCGTGCGGTGCGGCTCATGCAGTGTCCTGACACAACTCGATCGAAGGGTTCGGGACGCGCTTCGCCTACTCTTTTCCCACCACAACTCGCGCTACGGCAAGCATGCTGATCGCTTCCGCCGACGGATCCTGCAATCGCTCCGAGCGCTGAAGGGCGGCGATGGGATCGACTTGCGCCGCAGCCTCGCTCACTTCCTCCACCACGGCGGGTGCACTGGCGCTCGAAGTCGCTCGGTCAGACCAAACCTGCTCCACGGACGAGAACGCGATATCGAAATAGTGATCGGCCATCTTGCGATCGCCGGAGGTACCGCTGGCAAAGCCGCTGGCTGCTGCTTCGCGCGCGCGCAGGGACGGCGACATGTTTTGCAGCTCGTCAGTGCGATCGCCGGTGTTGCTCATGGCCCGCAGCACGCTCACACTCTCCTCCTGCGGAGGCGGCAACACCGCGTTCTGCTGCGCGCTGTTGGCCACCTGCTGCACCATCACGTCGGAACGCAGCACCTCATCGTAAGCATCCTTGCCCAATACGTCCTTCAGGACCCCCGTGGTCATGTTCACGGCAACCTGGCGCTCGGGAACATTAGGCAGCTTCGCCAGCCACAGCAGGAATTTCGTGCCCGCGGTTTTGACCGCATCTTTGTCCATGGCGGGAGCCGCCCGCGCAAACATGGCAGCGTAGTTCGGAGCTTCCTTGGTGTAGGCGGTGGCGTCAGCAGGCAGCGAAGCGAACATCTTGGCGAACATGGTTTGCGACCAGCGCGAGTTCATGCCGTTCGCGTCCATCAGGGCCAGAATCGGCCGTCCGGCGACGACGCCTTGGTCGAGCCCGGCTTCCAGCTTGCGTTCCGCCGCATCGTTCACCGCCTTGGGGCAGGTGGTGATTGCGCCCAGCAGCGATTGCTCGGCATCGAGCACGGCTGCGGGAGGAATGGTCTGCACGAAGCTGAGGGCTGAGCCGCAGTCAACATGCCCCCCCGCCAGCATGGAAACGGCAGGACGCTGTCCCTCGGCGACCAGCTTGGTTTCAATGCCAGTGCCCTCTTTGGCAAATTGCTGTGCCATCTTCGCGTCGATGGGGGCGACCACGCTGGCTGCGGCGTACAGCACGCGCAAACGGTCCTGGGGATCGGGCTCCTGCAATCCCACCGCGCTGTGAACAACGTCCAGAACGAACTTCCGGCGCGCTTCCTGCTTCTGGCTGGCGGAGGAAACCGTGGTGGAAGTCGCCGCCGGCTTGGTCTGAACGGTTTTGGTTTGCGGTGGCGATGTGGTGGATTGCGCCGCGGCCAGGGTGCTTACGGCCGCGACAAAGAACGGGACGAGCAACTTCAAAATCGAGATCCTCGGCCCGATGGTTCAGGCCTGTCATCATCGTATGGAAAAAGGAGAGCTGGTTATATAAGGGGAACGCCGCAGGGCCTTAGTACTTGGGGAGGCATTCGCGACCCGGCGAAACAGCAGGTCCTTCGACTCCGGCGCGCAAAGCCTGCGCGCCTGCGCTCAGGATGACAACAGTGGAGGAGATTACGTCGCGCCGAAGCGCCGCAGATCCCTCGACCGGGACGCGCTCTGTTCGGCGCGTCCTGGCTTGAGAGGATAGGTGTGTGAGTCTTCAGGACTACCGCTTATCCATGTGCACGTACTGGTTGGGATACGCCGGGCCGTGGTAATCGGCGCGCGGACGGATCAGGCGATTGTCATTCAGTTGCTCGATTACGTGCGCTGTCCAGCCCGAAACACGCGACACCGCGAACACGGGCGTGAACAAGTCGATGTCAATGCCCAGCGTGTGATACGTCGAAGCCGAATAGAAGTCCACGTTGGCGTTCAGCTTGCGCTCGGCCACGATGAACTCTTCGATCTTGCGCGAGATCTCGAACCACTTAACGTTGCCGCTGGAGTGGCCGAGGTCCTGCGACATCTTGCGCAGGTGCGTGGCCCGCGGATCTTCGGTGTGATAGACGCGATGGCCGAAGCCGGGGACTTTCTTCTTCTGCGCCAGCATGCCTTTGATGTAGTCCACCGGATCGGCGCCGGAAGCGTCGACTGCTTCCAGGATGCGGAAAACGGCTTCATTCGCGCCGCCGTGCAGTGGGCCCTTTAGCGCGCCAATCGCCGCGGTTACGGCGGAGTGCATATCGCTTAGCGTGGCTGCCACTACGCGGGCAGCAAAAGTGGAGGCATTCAGCTCGTGGTCCGCATGCAGAATGAGCGCGATATCGAAGGCGCGCTCGGCTGTCTCGCTGGGAATCTCGCCATTCAGCATGTAAAGGAAATTGCCGGCATGCGACAACGAGCGATCGGGCTCAACCACCGGCTTGCCTTTGCGGATGCGATCGTAGGCGGCAACGATATAGGCCAGCTGCGCGGTAACGCGAATCGCCTTGCGGACATTCGCTTCGTGATCGTTGACCTTCTCCTCCGGATCGTAGAACGACAGCGCGGAAACCATGGTGCGCAGCACGTCCATGGGCAGGGCGTGCTTCGGCGCCTGGCGCAGCAGGCTGATGATCGATGCGTCGAGCTTGCGCTCGCGAGCCAGGCTCAGCTTCAGGTCGTTCAGTTCGGCGCGGTTGGGCAGACGTCCAAACCACAGCAGGTAACAGGTTTCTTCAAAGGTGGAATTGTCGGCGAGTTCGTGGATGTCGATGCCGCGATAGGCCAGAACGCCCTGATCGCCATCGATGTAGCAGATGCCGGAATTTGCAGCGGTAATACCTTCTAAACCTTTGGGGCCGGTCACGATCGTGGACATGAATACCTCTCGCGGTCCTGTGCCGCAGTGGAAGTTATAAAGGCGGGCTGCATCCTGGGCAGGCGCGAAAGAACGCGCAGAGATGCAACCTTCTTTTATACTCCGCCGCTTTCCGGCTCGTCTATCACACAAGCGTGGAATCAGCCGCGCAGCGCCGCATGGAAGCTGACTGCGGCTCGATGGGAGTGTCGGTGAGCGCGACGAGGTCAGCGGTCATCCCGGCAAACCCTATGTACACGCTGGCAGTCGAGGCGTTCGTCACTCCCCTGCTCACGGCTCGAACTCTGGATAGTCCAAGAACTCCGAAGACCCCCGGGGCGACGGGACGCGCAACCGCGTCGTTCGCTGCCGCAAAAACTACCTACAGAGGTTCTGCCATGTACAAGCTTCGCTTCCTGTTGCTCCCCTGCGTTCTGCTGGCTGCAATGCTCTGCAGCGCGCAATCCACCCAACTCAATCTTCCGCGGCAAAGCCAGCGCGCCCAGGTTATGCAGCGAATCGGCATCACGGACATTTCCATTACTTACCATCGCCCGCTGGTCAACGGACGCAAGGTTTGGGGCAGCCTGGTACCGTACGGCGAAGTGTGGCGTGCGGGCGCGAACGAAAACACCATCATCACCTTTCCCAATGACGTCACCATCGAAGGCAAGCCGCTAGCGGCGGGAACCTACGGCCTGCACATGATTCCGAACCAGGATGAATGGACCATCATCTTCTCCAAGATGCATACCGCCTGGGGTAGCTTCAGCTACAACCAGTCCGAGGACGCATTGCGCGTGACAGTGAAACCCCAGACCGCGGACATGCATAACGCGCTCACCTATGACTTCGATCAGTTGCAACCGGATTCCGCTGTCGTGGTGATGAGCTGGGACAAAGTGGCCGTGCCATTCAAAGTCGGGGTCAACGTGAACCAGGTTGTCGAAGCCAGCCTGCACAATCAGCTCCGAGGGCTGTCGCAATACACCTGGGACGGATGGGATGATGCCGCGACCTACCTGGTCGACAACAAAGTCGATCTACCGGAGGCGCTGAAATACGAAGACAACTCCATCAAGAACGAAGAGCGCTTCGAGAACCTGATGACGAAGGCACGCATTGAGGATGCCATGGGGAATGCCAGCGAAGCCAAGGCAGAGCGCGACAAAGCTCTCAGCCTGGCCAATGCTCAGCAACTCTACGGCTATGGACGCCAGTTGCAGAAAGATAAGAAACAGGCAGAGGCTTTCGCGGTCTTCAAGCAGGGTGCCGACAAGTATCCCGACAACTGGTTGTCGCACGCCGGGCTGGCCCGCATCGCCGTCGGGGACGGCAACTATCAGGACGCGACCAAGCAAATGCAACTTGCACTAGCGGGAGCTCCCGATGGTGCAAAGGCGGGCGTCGAGGGCCTGGTCAAGAAACTTCAGGACAAGCAGGACATCAACAAGTAAGACGGCCCGGCGTCTCCTATCATGTAAGCGGCCCCGTTCCGGTGCATCTGGCTGGAGCGGGGCCCTCTGGCTGTAATAACCTACACCTTTATTCGGAGGCCGAATGATGCATCGTGTGTGCTTGTGGTGTGCACTGTTTCTGCTGTCGTACTTGCCGGCCGGGCTGGCCCAGACGAATTCAAGTAACGCGAAGCCCGAAGCGCAGTCGGCAGCCGTGCAGCGCGATGGATCACACGACTTCGACCCTCTGCTCGGTAAGTGGAAATATCATTTGAAGCGCCGCCTGCATCCCCTGACCGGCTCAAACCAGTGGATCGATTTCGAGGGCACAGGTGTCTGCCGCAAGCTTTGGGATGGCTCCCAGATTGAGCAGGCGATATTCGATGCGCCGTCGGCTCGCATCGAAGGCCTGACCCTGCGCCTGTACAATCCTCAATCCCATCAATGGAGCCTGTCCTGGGCCAATCGCAAGACTGGCACCCTGGATCCAGCGCAGATCGGCGAGTTCAAGAATGGTGTTGGCGAGTTTTTCGCACAGGACAGAATCGACGGCAAAGTCATTTTGATCCGCTTCCGCTGGACCAACCTGAACACCAGCACGCCGCACTTTGAGCAGTCATTCTCGGGCGATGGGGGCACCACGTGGGAAGTCAACTGGATCACCGACCAGACGCGCGTGGACGATTTACCGGACAAGGAGAAATGACGACGACAACGCCGCGCTTTAGTTCGCCTTCTATTTGAGGGTTGGACGGCACGCGGGCCCTAACGAGTCTCTGATAAAGTTGTCGATCTTTCCCTCAGCGGCTGAAGCCGCCATCATTTTGCGATGCTTGCGGCACGGCTGAAGCCGTACCCCTTCAAAACCAGGACCTAATCGGAACCAAGACTTAATCAGCGTTTGCTTAACGGAACGCTGATCAAGTTTGCTTTGAAGGGGACGGCCTTAAGGCCGTCCGTAGTATTGCGAAATCAATTCGGCTTTAGCCGCTGAGGAACCTCTCTTCATTGCCTCGCCTCGCCTGGCGGCTTATAGTTAAGAGTTTGCTTACCGGTTCGGAGCCTCCTGTGCCGAACACGAACGCCAACCGCGGAGTCCTCATCATGAAACGCTTTGTAGTTCTGCTGTGCCTCCTTACGCTCTGTCTCGGCAACTCGCTTTATGCCGATGAGGGCATGTGGCTCTTTAACGCATTTCCTAAAGACAAAGTTCAGGCGAAATACGGATTTGCTCCCGATCAGGCGTGGCTGGATCATGTGCGTCTGTCCTCGCTGCGCGCTCCCAGCGGCTCCTCGTCGTTTGTGTCTCCCGATGGGCTGATCTTCACCAATCACCACATCGCGCAGGAGTGCGTTCACGACCTGTCGACCGGCGGCAAGGATTACATGGCGAATGGCTTCTATGCGCCGACGCGCGCGGAAGAGCCGAAGTGTCCCGGCGTGGAATTCATCGTTCTGGAAAATATTGAAGACGTCACCGCCACGGTGAACGCGGCGGTGAAGCCGGGCATGTCCACGGCCGACGCAGGCAAGGCGCAGCGCGAGGAGATGGGGTCGCTGGAGAAAGAGTGCTCCACCAGCGGCATGCGCTGCGACGTGGTCACGCTCTATTCCGGCGCCATGTACAACCTGTACAAGTACAAAAAGTACGATGACGTGCGGCTGGTCTTCGCGCCTGAGTTCCCCATCGCGTTTTTTGGCGGCGATCCCGATAACTTCGAGTATCCCCGCTATGACCTCGACATCTCGTTCTTCCGAGCTTACGAAAATGACAAGCCCGCCAAGGTTCAGGATTACCTGAAGTGGTCGCCGGTTGGTGTGAAGGATGGCGACCTGGTATTTGTTTCCGGTCACCCCGGCCGCACTGGACGCTTGCTCACCACGGACCAGTTGGACTTCCTGCGCGACTACCAGTACCCGTTGCAGCTCAACTCCTACAGTCGCCGCATCGAGGTGCTACAGAGGTTCAGCGAGCAATCTCCGGAAAACGAACGCGAGGCGCAAAGCGACGTGTTCGGCATCCAGAACGCCTTCAAGGCTGTCACCGGCTACGAAGCTGGATTGAAGGACAAGGACCTGATGGCGAAGAAGGCTGCGGAGGAGAAAGCCTTGCAGCAGTTCGTGAATTCCAATCCCGAACGCAAGCAGCAGTTCGGCGATCCCTGGGCCGAAATCGCCAAGGCGGTTGACGTCCAGAAGCAGATCTACAAGCAACTGGCGTACCTCGACAATATGGGCGGCTTCCGCGGCGACCTGGCGCGTTATGCCCGCGACATCGTGCGTTCGGCTTACGAAAAAGAGAAGCCCAGTAATCAGCGCATTCGTGGCTATCAGGATTCGCAGCTGCCCACGTTGCAGCAGCGTCTGTTCTCCACCGCTCCCATCTACAAACCGCTGGAGCAGGTGCTGCTGGCCGAGAGCCTGAGCGAAATGCAGGACGTACTCGGCGCCAGCAATCCGGATGTGCAGAAAGCGCTGGCCGGAAAGACGCCCGAAGAGCGCGCCAAGGAAGTCATCGCAGGCACCAAAATCGACGACGTGGCTGTGCGCAAGCAGCTCTTTGAAGGCGGCAAGGCTGCGGTGGACGCCAGCACCGATCCGCTGATCGTGATGATGCGCGAGGTCGAGCCCGATGCGGCCGCGATTCATAGCCGCGACGAGGATGAAGTACAGGCCGTCCTGCGCAGCAGCGGAGCCAACGTCGGCAAAGCGCTGTTCGCCCAGAAGGGGCTGAGCGTGCCCCCGGATGCAAACTTCACCCTGCGGTTGAGCTATGGAACCATCGCGGGTTACAAATTAAACGGCAAGAAGGTTCCCTGGTTCACCACCATGGGCGGAGCTTACGAACATGCCGCCCAGCACGGCGACAAGCCTCCGTATCAGCTGCCGGAAAGCTGGATCAAGAACAAGTCCGCCATCGATCTGAAGACCCCGTTTGACACCGTTTCCACGCCTGACATTATCGGCGGCAACTCGGGCAGCCCGGTCATCAACAAGAATGCCGAGGTGGTGGGAATCATCTTCGACGGAAACATCGAATCGCTGGCCTGGAACTTTGAGTACAGCGACAACGTGGCTCGTGCGGTGGAAGTGGATTCGCGTGCCATCATGGAATCTCTGCGCAAGATCTACCACGCAGATGGACTGGTGAACGAGCTTACCGGTACGGAAGGACAACAGGCGCGGAAGGCGATCAAACACTAGCCGTTCGTGGTCCGCAGTCGATTTCACCACGGAGGACACGGAGCGCACGGAAAAACTCGGGGAATTAGGAAAGTTCTGAACAGCTGCGTCACGGGTAGAGCGGCGCTTCGAGCGCCGCGTCAGAGCCCCATGAATAGGTAGGGGCTTCAGCCCCAACATCGGAGTCGCAGGCTGTTCGGAGTTCCTCAAGCGACTTGAGGTTGGAGTTTAGAAAGTCGGATGAGCCGAATCGCTTTCCTGATCCTGATTTCTCGCCCTGACACCGGCCTGCGCCGTGCTCGGAACGAATCAAGCAGCAATAACAAAGGCGCGACCAAAGTCGCGCCTGTTTTTCCTGCTGATGCGTGCTCAGGCAGCGGTAGCCGTCTTGTGTCCATCCATCATCATGGACTGCGAATCGGCCTGGTGCATCTCGCGGTAGTGCTTGGGAGTTGCGCCCACCAGACGACGGAAGACGCTGGTGAAGTGGCTCTGCGTCTCGAAGCCGACCTGGGTCGCCACTTCCGCTAAGGCCGTACGCTGTTCGCGCAGACATTCCTGTGCCCGCTCGACGCGCTGCCGCATGACGTACTGATGCGGCGTGGTGCCGGTGCTCATTTTGAACAGCTTGGAGAAGTAGTACTGGCTCATGCCGACTACCTGCGCCAGTTCCGATACAGACAAGTCGCGAGCGATGTTTTCCCGGATGTAGGAAAACACCCGCTGCAGCCGGCGAGGCGGCAAGCCTCCCACCACTTCGATCGGCGCCAAGGTTGCATTGAGATAGGCGTCCACTACTTCCTGCGTGCGATCGTCCTCCAGGGTGTGAAGCGCCAGTACCAGAACATTCATGCCTTCGGTCTTGGCGCCCACGTGGGCGGAATAGGCGTCACTGCACAGGGCGGCGCGAACTCCCGGCACCCGGTTAGCGGCAACCGAAGCGCCTACCGCTCGGCTGCTCACGATAATTCCTCGCTCGGCGTCGTGCCGTAGAACCGACAACGCCACTTGTTCAGCATAATCAGGGCGACCTTGAGCCTGCACCGGTGGCGCAGAATCAGTCACCTCATGTCCGGCAGCAATCAGTTTGGCGGTTAGCCGCTCTTTAGCCTCGTGTCCAGCTTCGTCCGAAGCGATAGCAATTCGCACTTCTTTCCTCCCTATCGAAAGTCGTTGCATGGGCGGCACGCATCTTCAAATCGCCCGCCTGGCTGCGTCATTTGGTCCACTAGATACCGGTTCATTACGTCAGAGCACCGCAGGGTAGCTCCCCGATGTAACAAGTCATCGAGTACCAGACGCCCCTTGACGTCCATACCCGTTACTCCGCAAAGATCGATCGTCATCACAACCCTCGCGCGCCCAGCGTTCTGCTCATCGCAAAGCCGCTGTAGCTCACTAACCCAAGGGCCGACCAATCGGCCCTCCAGCCTCACCAGCAGGGGGTTAGAGTTTTCTTCAACACTGATCCGCAGCACAGCAGACCTCACTTCTCGTTCGCCGACGCTGCCAGATGAAGAACAATCACCCGACTACGCAATCCGGATCATGCTGCCCCATGAAAAGCGAAATCGACGATGCTAGCCGCTGCCGATCCTGCTCTTCACGTAAACCGCACCGAACTAAGTGCATCCACCGTGCCACTCCCCTGAAAGTTGTAGGCAAGTACAATATTCTTTTAAATCAGTGACTTAAGTACGACCTACCAACTTCTGTGAGCTTTCGCCTGCTGTCCGTGTCAAATTCTTGTCGTCGATAATTCGTCACGATGTCTAAATTCTGACACTGTCCTGTCAAAGTCGTGCTCCCAGAGATTGAGGGCTGCGGAAGATCTTGAGCTTCTCCATCCGGTAAAGGAGAGATGTCCGCTTCATCCCGAGCCGATTGGCCGCTCCGCTGGGGCCGCCGACCACCCAATTGGATTTCTGTAAGGCGTCCAGAATGTGTTCGCGCTCGAGATCTCGAAGCGTCTTGGACTCGAAATTTGGGACTATCCGGAGAGCTTCCGGGCTGGGCTGTAACTCGGAGAGCGGGGCGCGCAACTCTCCGTCGGTACTTAAAATGACGGCGCGCTCTATGAAGTTCTGTAGCTCGCGAACGTTCCCCGGCCACGCGTAAGCCGTCATCGCCTCCAGGGTTTCCGGGGAGATACTCTCCAGCGGGCGATTCATCCGCCGCGCATATTTGCTGGCAAAATACCGGGCCAGCAGTGGTATGTCTTCTTTGCGCTCGCGAAGCGGCGGCAGGACGATAGGAAACACGTTCAGGCGATAGAACAGATCGCTACGGTAATTGCCCTGCGCCACCATTGAGCTGAGTGTGTGATTGGTGGCGGCAATTACTCGCACGTCCACCTTCTGCGTCGTGGTGCCGCCCAGGCGCTCGAATTCCTGCTCCTGAAGCACCCGCAGCAGCTTAGGCTGAAGCTCGAGGGGAATGTCGCCGATCTCGTCGAGGAACAGCGTGCCTTGATGGGCGAGTTCGAAGCGTCCAATCTTGCGCGCTATGGCGCCGGTAAAGGCGCCGCGCTCATGACCGAAGAGCTCGCTTTCCAGCAGGCCCATGGGGATCGCCGCGCAATTAATCTTGACGAAGGTGCGTTCGCGCCTGGAGCTGCGATCGTGAATAGCGCGGGCGATCAGTTCCTTGCCGGTTCCGGTTTCGCCCTGAATCAAGACCGTCGAGCCCGTCGGCGCGACTGTCTCCACCTGTTGCAGGACGCTGCGCAGTGGCCGGCTGGCGCCTACGATGTCTTCGAAGTCCTGCTCCGCCCTGATCTCGTCTTCCAGATACGACTTCTGCTCGATCACCCGCTCGGCGCTCTCGGTAAGCTTTCTGTGCTGCAAGGCGTTGTTTACGCCGATGGCGATCTGACGACCCAGCTGGGTGTGAAAGTCGAGGTCAGCCTGCGAGAAGGCGCTCTCTTTGCGGCTGCCGAGGGTCAACACACCAACGCTCCCGCCGTTCAGCAGCAACGGCAAAATCATGGTGGTACGCAATCCCTCCCCCTCGGCCACACGCCCATTGGAATTGGTATAAGGCACAGAGCCCGGGCCGCTGCCTGCCAGCAACGGCTGCCCGGTGCGAAAGCACCGGCCGCAATTCGAGTTGCTGATAGAGAGCAACATGTCCTGCTGCAAGATTCCCCGTCCCTCCGGGAAATCAAGGGCGTGGATGCGCAACATCCCCGGAAACTGTGGATCGGGAAGGATGAGGCTGGCGGAATCGTGCGCGACGACGCGCCGCAAGCTGGTGGAAAGCGCCTGAAACAGGTCGCGCAGCTCAAGGTTCGACACCACGCTGTTGTTGACCTCGAGCACCAACTGGAGCCGGTCGCGCTCGCGAGCCAGCTCGTTCTGCAAAGTAAGGCCTTCTTCGTAATGCAGCGCATTGTCGAGGGCGACGGCCACCTGCGCCGCCACCATCTTGGCAAACTCAACTTCCGCCTGATCGTATCCACCTGTCTCGGCACGCCCGAAACCCAAAGCCCCCAATCGCCGATGTGCCGTCGAGAGCGGCAAGCAACAGAAGGATTCCACCTCATGTTCGCGCAGCAAATCGAATGCTCGCGGATATTGCTCCACTTCGCCCAGATTTCGGAAGTTCACAACACTCTGGGTCGTCCAGACGATTCCGGAGGGAGAACCATGCACAGGAAATTCCACGCCGGCGGGTTCGGCTTTCTTGCGAGACGAATGCAAAATGTGCAGCCGCATCTTCTCCGGGCAATCGTGGAGCGCTACGCTGAGATAGTGAAAGCCGATGAGGGGCTGGAGGCATTCGGCCAGTTTGTCGAACAGATCGGCCAGGTCACGATGGGCGCCGATAACCCGGGAAACCTCTACCAGAGTGAGGTATTTGCGGGCCGTTACATCAGACTCGTACATCATAGTGACACGGCTAACAGGCGTCGGCACGTCACAGACTCAATGGAATAGGTTCCGATGCGGGAGGTTCGAATACGCCGTCCACGGCAATGTGCGGCGACATCTCCTTTGCCACATCTTGCTTATGTTTCCCGATAATAAGACACGGAGTTCCATAATTGGTGGATTACGCAACTCACTTAACCTTTCTTTACCTTTGCCCAATAGGCGTCGTGATTTGACGCTTTCGCGGTAAACTTCCAGTGCCTGGGCTGAGGTCTGGAAATGTGGGGCTGGCGCTAACCTGAAGTGGTCGTCAGGGCACTTCCAAGGCATCCGACCGTGAATTAATTCCTCAGGCCCAATAATTTATAAAATTTTCATAAGGGTGGCTGTCACCTAAGGCAATGATGGAAAATCCTATTCAACATGCGCATAACCATAACGCCAGGAGACCTGCATCTTGATTGGTAAGAATCCTGCTCCGGGGGCGCCCGGCATCGAGCCCCGCTGGACCGGCGGCGCCAAAGACGCGGTGGGTACTGCCTACTCCGTCTCCAGCCGGTTGTGGTACACGCTGGCCAACGGCGTGACGACCGAAGTCTATTACCCCACCATCGATACTCCTCAGACAAGGGACTTGCAGTACATGGTGAGTGACGGCGAAACGTTCTTTCACGACGAGCGCCGCAACACCATCAGCAAGATCGAACTCATCGATCCGGGAGCACTCGGATTCAAGGTAACCAATTCCGATCCAGCTGGCCGCTACGTGATTGAGAAGCAGATTATCGGCGATCCCCACCTCAATTGCCTGCTGATTCATACCCGCTTTATCGTCGCGCCGGAATGGCAGGGACGTCTGCACCTGTATGTGATCTGTGCTCCCCATCTTCAAATCGGAGGCTGGCACAACAGCGCAGAGGTGATCCAAGTCAAAGGTCGTAGATTCTTGATGGCCTATCGCGACAATATCTACATGGCGCTCGGCACGCCGGTAGGGTTCACCAAGCTTTCCTGCGGATACGTGGGCGCCAGCGATGGCTGGACCGATCTTTCGCACAACTTCAAGATGGATTGGGAGTACGACAGCGCTCTTGACGGCAACGTCGCGCTGACGGGCGAGATTGACATTTCCCGGCATACCGAATTCACCCTCGGCCTGGCTTTCGGCCACAGCCGGCACAGCGCGAGCGCAACCCTGTATCAGTCGTTATGCATTCCCTTCGAAACCAATGTGAGGAGCTTCGTCGAGCAGTGGCATCGCACGCGCAAGCGGCTAGCCCTCGTCGACATGAACCACGGCAAAGTCTCCGAGGTGGCCTCTTGCCTGTTTGCCCGCAGCATCAATCTGCTACTGGCCCACGAGGACAAGCTCTATCCCGGGGCCATGATCGCCAGCATGAGCATTCCCTGGGGCGAGGATAAGAGCGACGACGAACTGGGTGGCTACCACTTGGTGTGGACACGTGACATGATTCAGTGCGCCAGCGCCCTGATGGCTGCCGGCGACACCAGCACTCCGCTGCGAGCCGTCATTTACCTGGCAATCGCGCAGCGCGAGGACGGCGGCTTCTACCAGAACTTCTGGATCGACGGGCGTCCCTACTGGACTGGCGTGCAACTGGATGAGGTTTCGTTCCCCATCATTGGCATTTGGCGTCTGTGGAAGAGCAATGCCCTCGGCGATTTTGACCCTCATATCACGGCGACCCGCGCCTGCGCTTACCTGATACGCGAAGGCCCTGCCACGGCTGAGGAGCGCTGGGAAGAAGCTGGCGGGTATTCACCCTCAACTCTGGCCAGCAATATCGCCGCGCTGATCTGCGCAGCCGAGATGATTGAGGCACGCGGCGACAAGCATACCGCCGACTTCGTGCGCACCTACGCCGACTTCCTGGAATCGCACATCGAGAAGTGGACGGTCACGAATCAAGGAAGTCTGTTGCCGGGAGTCAAGCGGCATTACATTCGCATCAACCCCGCCGTAAGCAGAATGGGTGCGGTGGGAGATGAAGATCCGGATAAGGGTGAGCTGCTCCTGGCCAACCAACGTCCCGGTGACCGCATTGCGTATCCGGCAAACGAGATTGTGGATGCCGGATTTCTGGAGCTAGTGCGCATGGGAATTCGCCGCCCGCTGGATCCTCTGATCGAGGATTCGCTGAAGGTTGTCGATGCCGTGTTGAAGGTCGACACTCCCTACGGCCCGTGCTGGAAGCGCTATAACCACGATGGCTATGGGCAGCGCGCGGACGGCACTTCGTTCAAGGTATGGGGAGTAGGGCACGCATGGCCGCTGCTGATGATGGAACGCGCCATGTATGAACTTGCTGCCGGGCGCAACATCGACGTTTACCTGCGCGCCGCCGAGGCCTTCTCGACTGGCGTTGGTTTGTTTCCCGAGCAGATATGGGATGAGCCCGATATTCCCGAGCAGCACATGTTCTTTGGCCGGGCCACAGGTGCTGCTATCCCGCTGATGTGGGCGCATGCGGAGTATGTAAAATTGCTGCGTTCGATGGTCGATAACAAGGTTTACGACCTTATTGAGCCGGTTGCCGCCCGCTATTGCAACGATAATCCGCGCCGCGTAATCGAAGTATGGAAGATGAATCGTCAGGTTCGATTTGTGCCCGCCGGAGCTCTGCTTCGCATCCAGGCATCTTCTCCCTTTGAGCTGCACTGGAGTGATGACGAGTGGGCTACCTCGCGGGACACCAACTCAACCCCGACGGCCTTAGGAATTGAGTACGTCGACATTAACGTTGATGCGGCGCAGAAGGCGCCCCTGCGATTCACCTTCCATTGGCCATTGGACAGTCAATGGCAAGGCCGCGACTTCTCGGTCGAAGTCGAGCAACCAACCAAAACTTCTATGGGTAAAGGAAAGGCGGCAACCGGTGAGTAGTCAGGTGGATGTATCCGTGAAAGAAGAGAAAACCAAGGCTGAGCCCGTGAAGGCCAACAGCGGCGTCGAGGACAAGCAGTCGGCCGCAAACGTAAATCTGGAATCTTTATGCATTAATACCATTCGCACTCTGGCCATGGACGCGGTCCAGAAGGCCAACAGCGGGCATCCCGGAACTCCCATGGCGCTGGCGCCGCTGGCCTTCATTCTGTGGGACCGCTACCTGAAATTCAATCCGCGCAATCCGCAGTGGCCGGGCCGCGACCGCTTCATCCTGTCGAACGGCCACGCCTCCATGTTGCTGTACGCCATGCTGCACCTCACCGGCTTCGACCTCCCACTCGACGAACTGAAGCAGTTTCGCCAATGGGGCTCGAAGACGCCCGGCCATCCTGAGTACGGTCTGACTCCCGGCATCGAAACCACGACCGGACCGCTGGGGCAAGGGGTCGCGAACTCGGTGGGCTTCGCCATGGCGCAACGCTGGCTGGCCGCGAAGTTCAGCAAGAATGGCAGCAATCCCTTCGACTATCGCACTTATGTTTTCTGTGGCGACGGCGATCTGATGGAAGGCGTGAGCAACGAAGCTGCGTCGGTCGCGGGACACCTCGGCCTGTCGAACCTGATCTGGTTCTACGACAACAATCACATCACCATCGAGGGCAGCACTTCGCTGGCTTTCAGCGACGATGTGGCCACGCGCTTCCGCGGTTGGCACTGGAATGTGTTACACATCGCCGACGTGAATGATCTGGACTTAGTCGATGTGGCCATCCGCGCGGCACAGCGCGAAGTGGCACGCCCCACGCTGGTCATCGTGGACACGCATATCGGCTGGGGCTCGCCCAACCGCCAGGACACCAAGGAAGCGCACGGCGAAGCTTTAGGTGTGGAGGAAGTGAAGCTGACGAAGGAAGCCTACGGTTGGCCTCCAGATGCGCAATTCATGGTCCCTGACGAAGTGAAGCAGTACATGGGCAAGGCCGTGGAGCGCGGCGCGAAGTGGGAGAGCGAGTGGAACGATAAGTACAAGTCGTGGTCGAAGGAAAATCCCGAGCTGGCAACGATGTGGCAGCAGATGTTCGACCGCGAGCTGCCAAAGGGCTGGGACAAAGATATTCCGACGTTCCCGGCTGATGCGAAAGGACTGGCCACGCGCGAGTCGAACTCAAAGGTGCTGAATGCGGTGGCCAAGAACGTTCCGTTCCTGATGGGCGGCGCGGCTGATCTGTATCCTTCGACCAAAACGCTGATCGACGGCGAGGGCAATTTCGAGAAGAACAATTACGGTGCGCGCAACTTCCACTTCGGCATTCGCGAGCACGCTATGGGCTCGATTGTGAACGGCATGTCGCTGTCGCACCTGCGTCCGTACGGCGCGACCTTCTTCATCTTCACCGACTACATGCGTCCGCCGATTCGCCTCGCAGCGCTGATGGACATTCCACCGATCTTCATCTATACGCACGACTCGATCGGGCTGGGCGAGGATGGACCAACACATCAGCCCATCGAACAGTTGATGTCGCTGCGTGCCATGCCGCGGTTGCTGGTGTTCCGTCCCGCCGACGCCAACGAGGTGGCCGAGACCTGGCGCGTGATCATGCCGCTGAAGAACCAGCCGGTCGCGCTGGCGCTGACTCGCCAGGGAGTGCCGACCTTCGACCGCACCAAGTATGCACCGGCAGCGGGCCTCGCGCAGGGCGCCTACATCATGGCCGATTCAGGGGGAACACCCGAAGTCATCCTCATCGGCACGGGTTCCGAGGTGCAGCTCTGCGTCGGCGCCTACGAAAAGCTGACGGCTGAAGGCGTGAAGGCGCGGGTCGTGTCCATGCCTTGCTGGAAGCTTTTCGAGCAGCAGTCCGCGGAGTACAAGCGGGAAGTTCTGCCGCCTGAGGTGAGGGCGCGCGTCGCCGTCGAAGCCGGTACGACGTTCGGATGGAAAGAGTATGTCGGCACGGACGGACTGGTCGTTGGTCACGCGGATTTCGGCGCGTCGGCTCCCATCAAGGAACTGATGAAGCATTTCGGGTTCACGGTGGACGACGTGATCGCGAAGGCGAAAGAGTCGATGAAGAACGCCAAGAAGTAGTTCACCACGGAGGGCACGGAGATTTTGGGAGGTTCTGGGGGTCGACTCAGGGCGGAGTGGCCCCGCTCGGGTTACGGGTGTAATGGCCTGATCTATATAAGGGGATGTCAAGGACATTTTTCTCCCAGCACCGGAGGCGCGGATTTGGTTCGCGACATCCAGCCCCTCTCACCATGGAAGACGCTTGTGTGGTGTCGTGCCCCTGGGTTATTCCATCTCAGCAGATGCATCTCGTTAGTAGCGACGACGCCAATCAGTTTCGAAACTGAACAAGCCGTGCGGTTGTACGGTGTCAACCATGGATCTATCTGAGGCTCGGGGCCTAGTGCTTTTTCGGGTTATCCGAGGGGGCATAGGGATTACACAGAGACTGAGTGCCATCGGCACCGTGTCGTCTACAGGCCATAGTCATACTCACCCTCGAACCCGAGCGTCTCAAGAACCGACTGGCCACCACCAGAGAAGATCACCGGAGATGGAGGGGCTCTTCACCCGAGACGCTCAAGCGGCTTGCGATTTCAGTTTTTCGGCGTCGAAGTTTTCTCCCTTCTTCCACAGGGTCAGCGTAATCGCTGCAATCTTGCGGGCCAGCGTGAGACGTGCCATGGTCGGCTTTATGCCTTTGGCCAGCGCAGCTTGGTAGAAGTCCTGGAACGGTCCGGGACGCACGCTGGCCATAGTGGCCGCTCCTTTGAATAGACCTTTCAGATCATGGTTGTGGTCTTTGTTCAAACCCCGAATGGAAAGCAGTTTCTTCGAACGCCGCACTTGACCGTCGACCAAGCGATATTCCGCACTGATGCGGGTCTCCAAGGCCAGTCCGCTATACGCCCATAGCTGTCGCTTGCTGCGAAAACGATGCGGAGTCTGGATCAGTGCCACCGCCAGCGCCGAGCGAATCGGTCCGAGATAGGGGATCTGTCGCAGCTTCGCGGTGATGGCATGCTTCCGACTTTCCGCTAGCAGTTCCCGCCGCGCTTGCTGGCGCAGGTGTTGCAACATGTCCAGTTGCTCATAGAGTCGTTCGGCTCGACGCCGCACGCCGACTTCCCGAATCTTGCCCAGCCACTGAGCTCGATTCCGCGTGTAATAGACGTCTCTTCCCGCACAGGGAATCGCCCAGCTGCGATACACCGCTTTCAGCCGATTCATGACCCGAGACAGGTCTTTGACGATGGTCAGATAACTTCGGGATAACTCCCGCAACATCCGTACGCCCGTCTCGCCATGGTAGACCGGTTTGAGTTGATTACCGCGTAACAGCTCGGCCAGCTTGCGGGCATCGATCCGATCACTCTTGTTCCCATCCTTGAGCAACGCATTCTTCCGTGGATTGCACACCACTAGTTTGTCGACGTGAGGATTGAGCAGATCGTACAGCCATACGGACCAGGTCCCTTCTTCGAAGGTCACCGACACGATTCCGCGCAAGCCTGCAAAGAACTGAAGAATGGTCGCCGCTTCCGTCTCGAGGATGGATTCCATGACTAACTTACCGGTGGAATCCAGTACCGCGACCACGATGGTTGCTTGATGAACGTCCAGTCCAATATACTTTTCACTGTTCATAGGGTGCTCCTTTTCGTAGGTGGTAGTGCGAACAACCACAACCTACTCCAAGAGGGGCGCCCTTTTATAATGCGATTTCGTCGATAGACTTTCACAGTGCCGGTGATAGGTCATCGTTGTGGTGTTGGCCGTGGTCCAGCTACTGGTATGCGAGAAGTGCAAACCGCTAGGCAGTCGCTATGCATCTCACATTAGCGGTTGATTCCTTTCTTGAAGTGAACGCAAACGGTACTCATGGAGCCCAAATGCAAAATACCAAAGACAATTTACATCGCAATCAGCCTCAGCAAGGCAAGCGGCCTAATGCTGCCGAGCAGTGTCACGAAGGCAGTGCGAAAGTCGTAGGTGAGTCGTTTAACGTGAATGAGAATGACGTGCGCGACCGAGATCGGCCCGACACTGAAGCTGGGCAGGCGTGGCACGAAGGAAGTGCGAAGGTCGTAGGTGAGTCGTTTGACGTGAATGAGAATGACGTGCGCGACCGAGATCGGCCCGACACCGAAGCTGGCCAGCGTGGATAGCAGAAGGTAAGGCACGTCATGTCGATAAATTGCCGGGTGCCCCACTCACACGCGATTTTCGAATGAGTGGGGTATGGCGACGACGGTCCGTGGTTCGTCGTTCCCACACAACCAAAATCAGGGTTGTGTGGGGCACCTGTCGATTGTTTCTTTCTCTGTGACCTTCGTGTCTCTGTGGTTAAATTCCTGATTGCAACGCTACGATGCCGCAACTTTCTTTCACGGCTGGCATCTGCAACTCATCAATTCTCCTGGAGCCGACTTCATGAGCACACTGGTTCAGCCTGCACCGCAAAAATTGGAAACGCCTCCTCTTCCGCAAGGCGACTCCTGCCTGGTCGTCATCTTTGGCGGCACCGGCGATCTCACTCGCCGCAAACTTATTCCCGCGCTTTACGACCTGGCATGCGTCGGCTGTACCACGCGCAATTTTCAGATACTCGGCATCGGACGCACCAAGCTTGACGATGATGCGTTCCGCGAGCGCCTGCACGACGGCGCAGCCAAATCGAAAGACACCCGCAACTTCAGCGAAGATGGCTGGAAGGATTTCGCCGAACGCCTGCACTTCTTCGTTGGAGACGCCAGCGAGGAGGACTTTTACCCTCGCCTCAAGGCAAAGATCCAGGAGTTGCAGAAGAATGGCGCCAGCCAGAACGTTCTGTTTTACATCTCGACCTCGGCCTCGCTGGCGCCGCCCATCGTGAAAGGACTTGGCGAAGTCGGCCTCGCCAAGAACAGCGGAGGCTGGACGCGAATCATTCTGGAAAAACCTTTCGGCCACGATCTGAAGAGCGCGCAGGAACTGAACCAGATTGTTTCCGATGTCTTCGAGGAGAGCGCGGTCTATCGCATCGATCACTATCTCGGCAAGGAAACGGTGCAGAACATCATGATGTTCCGCTTCGGCAACTCCATGTTTGAGCCGGTGTGGAACCGCAATTACATCGACTACATCGAGATCACCGCCGCCGAAACGCTGGGCGTCGAAGGACGTGGCGCGTTCTACGAAGAGACTGGCGCGCTGCGCGACATGGTCGCCAACCACATGCTCCAACTTCTGATGCTGACCGCGATGGAGCCGCCGGTAAACTTCGACGCCGACTCGGTGCGCGGGCACAAGGTGGAAGTGTTGCGCGCCATCGCTCCCATGACCAAGGAACAGGTGGCGAAACGAACCGTGCGCGGGCAATATGGGCCGGGCGAGGTCGGCGGCAAACAGGTTCCGGGATATCGCCAGGAGCCGGGCGTGAGCCCGAAGTCGCAGACGGAGACCTTCGCAGCGGTTGAGTTTCACATTGATAACTGGCGCTGGGCGGGAGTTCCGTTTTACGTGCGCGCCGGCAAGCGTCTGGCCAATCAGCTAACGGAAATCGCGATTCACTTCAAGCGCACGCCGCAGGCGCTATTCTCCAAGAACCCGGCCGATGTGCATCACAACGTCATCACCATGCGCATTCAACCGGATGAAGGAATTTCGCTGGCCTTCGGCGCCAAACAGCCGGGCCAGCAGATGCGGTCCATTCGCGTCGACATGAACTTCTCCTATCACGAGGCCTTTGGAACCGAGACGCCCGCCGCCTACGAGACGCTGCTGCTCGACGCGATGCGCGGCGATCCGACCCTGTTTACGCGCCGCGACGAAGTGGAAGCGGAGTGGCGCATCATCACGCCAATTGAGGAAGCCTGGGCGGAGTTGCCGCCGCCGCAGTTCCCAAATTACGCGGCCGGCAGCGAAGGTCCGGAAGCCGCGGGCAGGATGATCGCGTACGACCACATGCATTGGCGGCCGCTGAAGCGGGATAACGGCCTGCCGGAATAGGGCGCATGGTGCGGCGCGCTCTTCGGCTTCGCTCAACGGCCATGACGCGGCAGCGTTGGTAGTGCGGCGCTTCAGCGCCGCGTCAGCGCGCACCTTTTGAAGAGAGCCGGACTTTAGTCCGGCGGCACAACCGTAATCCCCGCCAATCTTTTCCATCCCTTCACCTCGTCTTCTCGTCTATATGACTTCCACCACATTGGTTAGAATGAAGTAGGGGCACTGGGCTGGATGCAGGAAGAAGACGTACTAGGTAAAGCGTACGACGCCAGGTTGATGAAGCGCCTGCTGACGTACCTGCACTCCTACCGCTGGCAGGTCACGGTGGCGCTGATCGCCATCATCATCAAGGCCGGGGCCGACGTGCTGGGCCCGTACCTGACCAAAGTCGCCATCGACAAATATCTGGCTGCGCACACCGAGGCGCATTCCCTTCTCGATCGCTTCCTCAGTCCCAAACCGCTGACCGGCATCGCGCAAATTGCAGGCATGTATATCGGCCTGCTGCTCATCAGCTTCCTGCTGGAGTTCGCGCAGACCTACATCATGCAGTGGACGGGGCAGAAGGTGATGTTCGATCTGCGCAGCCAGATCTTCCGCCACCTGCAACGGCTGCACATCTCGTTCTTCGACAAGAATCCCGTTGGCCGACTGGTCACACGCGTCACCAGCGACGTCGACGCCTTGAACGAAATGTTCACCGCCGGCGTAGTGTCGATTGTCGAGGACGTCTTCGTCCTGATCGGCATTCTGGCGATCATGTTGAACATGAACTGGCGGCTGGCGCTCATCACTTTTGCCGTACTGCCGCTCATCTTTTACGCGACCTCGATCTTTCGCCGCAAAGTACGCGACAGCTATCGCCGCATCCGCATCGCCATTGCCCGGATCAACTCCTACCTCCAAGAGCACGTGACCGGCATCGTGGTGTTGCAGCTGTTCAATCGCGAGAAGCGCGCGTATCACAAGTTCGAAGACATCAACCGCACCCACATGGACGCGTTCAAGGACGCGATCCTGGCGCACGCCGTCTACTACCCCATCGTGGAAGTGCTGTCGGCGACGGCGATTGCCTGCGTGGTCTGGTTCGGGGGCAACCAGGTGCTGCGCGGAGTGGTGACTCTCGGCGTGCTGGTCGCGTTCATGCAGTACGCGCAACGCTTTTTCCGGCCTATTCAGGACCTGAGCGAGAAGTACAACATCCTGCAATCGGCGATGGCGTCGAGCGAACGCATCTTCAAACTGCTGGACACGCCGGTCGAGATCGTTACGCCTGCCACGCCCAAGGTTCCCGACGGCCCGGGCCGCATCGAGTTTGACCATGTCTGGTTCGCCTATCGCACCCTGGCGCAGGCCGCCGCCGAAGCCGCCAGCAAGGGCGAGAGACTGAAAGTCGCCGGCGAAAGCGCCGTCAGTCTGGAGCAGGAATACGATTGGGTGCTGCGCGATGTGTCGTTCACCATCGAGCCGGGCGAGACCGTGGCGATCGTGGGCCACACCGGCGCGGGCAAGACCACCATCATCTCCCTGCTGCTGCGCTTCTACGATGTGCAGAAGGGCGCCATTCGCATCGATGGCGTTGACCTTCGCGACATGGATCTCGACCTGCTTCGCCGGCGTTATGGCGTGGTGTTGCAGGATCCGTTCCTGTTCTCCGGAACCGTAGCGGACAACATTCGCCTCGGTTCTCGTTGGATTCTAGATGCGTCGGTAGAGGATGCGGCCGAGCAGGTCAATGTCGCCGACTTCATCCGCTCGCTGCCCGGCGGTTTCGCCGAAGAAGTCCGCGAACGCGGCAGCACGCTCTCAACCGGGCAGAAGCAGCTCATCTCGTTCGCGCGGGCGCTGGCGCACAATCCCAAGATTCTGGTGTTGGACGAGGCGACCTCGAGCGTCGATACCGAGACGGAGTTTCGCGTCCGCGAGGCGTTGACCCGCATGGTGGAGGGGCGGACGTCGATCATCATTGCGCATCGGCTGAGCACCATCCAACGCGCCAACAAGATTATCGTGATGCACAAGGGCAAAGTCCGCGAGATTGGATCGCATCAGCAACTGCTGGCGCAGCGCGGAATTTATTGGAAGCTGTATCAGTTGCAGTACAAGGACCAGGAGATTCCCGCGGCCGCGATGGGATCGGGCGAGTATTCCGCGGCAGGTGTGCCGGTCTCAGCGGATGATTAGGCCGCCGCTGGACGAACCGCTCTTCTTCCAAACGACAAAGTAAAAAGGCCGCGCCGGTGCGCAGCCCTCGAACACGGAAATTTGTCACCTGTCGAAAACAGATCTTCCAGCCTAGATCTTCAGTAGCCTATCGAAGAATGAGCGATAGCGTTGGAGCGCGATGCGCAGATCCTCCGTTGAGACGTTGTCGCCGCGGTCCCACTGCTTTTCCAGGCGCTCGCGCTCAGTGGCGAAACCCTCGGCCAGCTTCTTCATGAGGGAAGCGACCAGGTTGTCGGCATCTTCCACCGCGCGCCGCGGCTCGTCGACGAAGCCAGTCTGGATGGTGCTCCAGCGAGTGCGAAAATCGCCGACCTCCGTCTCCGCAAAAAGCGGGGTCGGCTGGCCCAGGTCCGTTGCCGGCGTTGAGGGATACTCGTTGACTTTGTCGTCTGCTCCCAGAGTGCCGGCGTTATTAGCGCCCCACGTGCCGGAGTCCCGCTCGGCCTCTGGTGAGCGGTACGCCAGCGGATGCGCCCCGGCGCGGTCATCGGCTAATGGGACATTTGTAGCTTTGCGCTGTGCATCGCGGACCAGTTGTGGTCGGCCTTCCACATCGCGAGTTCGATCGCTGCGGCCGGCTAAGTCAGCGGTGGTGAGTTCGTCATCTTGGCGTTTGAGTTCTGCCATTTATGCAACCTCTCTGATTGCTTCGGACCTGCGTCCGTCTAGAAGGTCCTCGAATAACGACCGGTAATGAATCATTGCCTGCCGCAGATCTTCCGTGCTGACCTGCCCCTGGCGCTGACGCGCAGCGATGAGATGGGCCGCGCGGTAATTGCTGACAACATGTGGGTAATCGACGGACAAATCGGCAGCACGCTGCTCGAAGTCCGACATGGGATAGCCGCGTGCACTCATCAGGGACGCGACCGTATCGTCTGCTTCGATTACGGCGCCGCGCGGGTCGTCGACAAAACGAG
This sequence comes from uncultured Acidobacteriaceae bacterium, assembly GCA_963769235.1. Classification (GTDB taxonomy): domain Bacteria; phylum Acidobacteriota; class Terriglobia; order Terriglobales; family Acidobacteriaceae; genus Bog-257. The sequence goes on from CAVYKW010000008.1 coordinate 337,454, forward strand.
ACTGCACCAGCAGCCAACGGTCGGCGTACTGCTTCCGCTCCGCAGGCTCCAAACGACGAATGTGAAACTTCTCCACCCGCTTCTGCCGCTCCAGCAGCGCAGTTTGCGCCGCGCTCTCTGATCCGCGCTCGCGCACGGTGCGGTCATACTCCGTTCCAAAACGCTGGCGCAAGGCTTCTTTCTTGCGCTTGTTCGCTACCACGACAGCGATCGCTATCAACGCGAGAATCACGATCACGGCAAGTCCGATAATTTTGGGGTCCACCTGCATGAGACGCTCCTGCAATCGTCACAAATTCCCGAACTAAACAGTTAGAGGCTGCGTACGAAAGCAGGCGTTGTCCTGCGCGTAGCTTTATTGCGGAGCTGCTCGTTTGTATTGTGCAGGCGGCCAACTCCGGGACGGCAACTGCGGTTCACCATGGAGAACAGGGAGCGCCCGGGGAAAGGGATTGGGGATTGGGGATGCGCTGTCAGCGAAGGCCGAAATTTGCGTTACGGGTAGAGCGGCGCTTCAGCGCCGTGTCGAGGCTGCTCTGAATCCGCTGGGCTTCAGCCCCGGATCGGAATCGGAATGGATCAGAGTTCTCCAACGCCAGGCTCTTGGCGCGCGCTCAGCAGCAAGAAGCGCGGGTCCGGCCAACACCCAAGCGAGCTGCCGAGAGTGGAGCCCGAAGCTAAGAGCTATCAGCCAAAATCTCAGAGCTTCCGCCGTGCCTCTGTGGTGAACGAAGTTCTTCGCGCGTATCACGGTTGCCTTACAAACACCGCCGCGTGAGCGACGATTCGTTCTTCCAGCATACCTTCGCTCGCGAAGGGTTCCAGCACTGCTGTGAGCTCAGCCTCGAAGGTCGGACGCCGCTCGCCAAGCACCTCGGGCGAGGTGTTCGATTTCGACAGCGCCCGGCCAATCATGTCAGCGATCGTGACTTTGTATTCCGCGGCGGCCTTTAACGTCCCAGCCTCGTGGAATCGCGATCCCGCAAACCACTCCTTGTCCTTGATGCGATACATCTTCTGTTCCGGATCTTCGGCATAGGTGCGACGCACGTCGTCATAAGGTTTCACCCATGGATGGTCCGGGCTGTCCACGCTGATGGACCCGCAGATCAAAATGTGGCCGCAGGGGGCAACGATACGCTGTAACACCGGAACAGTTGCCTCGCGATCAAGCCAATGAAGCGCCCGTCCAATAGTTACGACCTCGAAGCGCTGCTCGGCAGCGAATTGCTCGATCCGGCCTGCGACAAACGAAAGCGGCACGCTTGCCCGTTCGGCCGCAACTCTCGCGGCTGCCATCATCCCCGGCTCCGGATCGATGGCGGTGACATCGGCAACATAAGGCGCGAAGCCAATCGCCAGCGATGCTGGTCCGCAACCGATATCCAGAAGGTGCTCGCGGCCGGTGAGTCCAAGTTGCTCGGCGGCCTGCGAAAAGAAGTTTGGCGGATATGGCTCACGACACCGCGAATAGAATTCGATGGTAGAAGCAAATCGGCCCATGTCCTTACAGTTTTACAAAGGACTGCGGACAAGTTCAATCGCCCTTCCTGTGACTGCGATCACTGATGAGCCACCACGTGAGCTGAGAAACTGCGTAATACTTGAAGATGCAAGCACGCCAGACCTCCGCGATATTCTTTGCCGGAAGAAAGTGATCTCCTTGCGACGTTTTTGCCGAGAGGTTCGAGTTGTCTGCTGCGAGAGCTAAGAGAACGGGATTTGCCGCCAGGCACCTGGACCCAGCCGACCGCCTGGAGGAGATCCTGTGCGGGCTGATCATGGTGCTCGACTTCACGCTGATCGCGGGATTCACGGCAGGCACCGGGGCACAAGCCGTCCGTCATCTATTGTTTGCCGCCCTCGGCTGCAATATCGCCTGGGGCGTCATCGACGGCGCGCTTTACATCATGGGCAGTCTGACGGAGCGCCGCCAGCGGCGGCATTTCCTGCTGCGCCTCAGACACGCCTCATCTGAGCACGAAGCCTTCACCACGCTCAGCGGCCAGCTTGACCCCTTGCTGGAACCCGAGACCGCGGCCCAGGACCGTACTCGCATCTGCCATATTTTGTTGCCCCTGATGTCGCAGATCCAGTTACCGCCGGGTTCGGTGATCAAGGAAGATATCCTTGGGTCGATCGCCATCTTCTGGATCGACTTTACTTCGGTATTCCCGGCCGTTGTTCCCTTCCTGATCTTCCGGCACGAACCGCGTTTCGCGCTCCGTGTGTCCAACGGCCTGCTCCTGGGGCTGCTCTTCGGCGTCGGCTTCATCTGGGGTAGATTCAACCGGGTGTCACCCTACATCACCGGACTGTGTACCATGCTCCTCGGCGTGGCCCTGGTAGGCGTAGCCATCGCGCTGGGCGGCTGAGGCGACCTGCAACGCTGCCAATTGCAACTAAATTGGTAGGAGCAACCGGCAGCATGAGATCGCTGAGTGAGGTGCTTAAGGAAACTCTGATCGAGCCCGATTTTGAAGGGCCATGGCTTCACAGGCTGCGGAAAACCCCCGCTTCTGGTGAGTTCGGGTAGAGCTGGCCTTCAGGCCAGCGTCTAAGCATTTTATTTATCGACTCGAGCCGGCTTCAGCCGGCGGCATAAGCATTCGTATTCGGCTTTTTCCGGCAGCCTGTTCCGCCATGCCGTTGATATCGTAAAACCATTGAAGCTTCAGGCGCTGAGGGAAGGATCAACAACTGAATCGGATGCTCCTTTAGACTTCGAGTGCGTTTCGCAACGCGAGGCGAATCATCGCAAAGAAAGTATGAGGACGAAAAACAGTGGATTTTCGCAAGGAGTTTATCGTCGAGCCTGGAAGCAAGGTGAAGCTAAGCAAACTTGACGCGGCTTACCAGGCTAAGCATCTGAGCCGGGCGCACGCGGCGCACGAAACTGAGAGGTATTGCGCGCGGCTGGCCAAGCAGCAGTATCTGCTGTACTCGGAAAAGAAGCACTCGCTGCTGATCGTGTTACAGGCGCTGGATGCGGGCGGAAAAGACGGCACCGTCAATCACGTGATGGCCTCGATGAATCCGCAGGGGACGAAAGTCACCGGATTCAAGGAGCCGACAGCGGAAGAGTTGCGGCACGACTTTCTCTGGCGTGTCCACCCGCACGCGCCGGGTGAGGGATCCATCGCGATTTTTAATCGCTCGCATTACGAAGATGTGCTGGTCGTGCGCGTGCACAAGCTGGTCCCCAAAAAAGAATGGTCGGCGCGCTACGATCTCATTAACGACTTCGAAGACCTTCTGTATCGCGAGAACAACACGCACATCATCAAATTCTTTCTGCACATCACGCCTGAAGAACAACTGGAGCGGTTCAGGCAGCGGCTGGATGATCCGGCGCGCAACTGGAAGATCAGCGAAAGCGACTATAAGGAACGCGAATACTGGGACGCCTACGAAAAAGCCTACGAGGATGTGTTCCACAAGACCAGCAAAAAGCACGCTCCGTGGTACATCATCCCAGCTAATCACAAGTGGTTTCGCAATCTTGCAGTCTCACAGATTGTGGCAGCCACCATGGAAGATCTCGGAATGCAATTGCCCAAGCCCACAGTCGATTTGCAGAGGATTCGCCAGGAATACCACCAGGCCACCGACGACAATCTGAAAGCAAGCGCGAAGGAAAGCGGCAAGTCGAAGGGAAAGAAAAAGCAGAAGGCCGGCAAGTAACAGGCGTCCCTGCGTCCACCCTCGTCTTCCCGGGTGTCATCCTGAGCGGAGTGACAGCAAGGGTTTTCGGCCCACCGGTTTTTGCGGACCGGTGGTCACGGAGTCGAATGGATCTGCTGTTTGATGGCGTGGTGCCGTCGCTAAAGCGACTCGGGTTTTTGATTTCACGGCACACGACGCAACTAAACAGTCTACTGGAAAAACCCCACCTTCTGTTGAGTCCGGATAGAGATGGCCTCTAGTGTCTGCGTGAGAACTGGAGGCTTGTGTTGGCGATGGAGTACGGCGGCCGAGAAACCAGCGCCGTAGGCGCGGAACAGCTTAGCCCAGCACGCAGCCGAACCGGGGCCCCCAAGTCGCGCTGCTTTTGCGCGAATTGGGGTGGGATGGCGGAGTGCTGGGTAAGTGGGAAATTGATGCGAGTCCCGTAGGGACGACAGATCTTCTCACGTAAACATTCTTAGGCTGCCCGTACTACTGCAATTCAACTCGGCCTTAGCCGCTGAGGAAACTCGTCTTCGCTTGTTCAGAGTCTCCCTAGTGTTCGGGCGCGGAGTTCGGCTCGGGTGTCGCCTTCGGCTTATCAGGCTCAGGCCACACAAACCGCAGCGGCGATTTGATGGCGTCCGCTACCAGGAAGCGCAGCAGGCGCCACTGCTCGGCGTGCCGCACATCGTAGGCGCGCAAGGCCACATAGGCCGCGATCATAAAACTCACACCCAGGTTCAGGACGAAGATGACCGCAATACCTTCTACCGCAAAATAGAACCACGTGCGACCCAGGCTCTGGGTGCCAAAGCTCGCGACTGCCAAGGCCAGTGTGCCGGTGGACAAGGTCACGTGCCGCACATCCAGCGGCACTCCGAAGAAGCGGCCAATCTCCGGCGTGAAGCCCAACAAATATCCCAGCACGATACTCGTGCTCCAGCCGCCGATATTGCGATCGAGCGCGCCGGCCACCCGCTTCATCCATTTCTCGCCCACACGCAGTCCCAGCGGATGCTGCGCGATCGCATCATCGAGCCGGTAATACACCGCGAAGTTCTCGAACCACCCTCCGGCCAGCGCGGCCATCCACAAAATCACGCCCGTGATGATCGCAAACACGGCTGTCCCCGAGGCGAAAGGATGCAACGTCTCATAGACGTGAGTCGCGCTCTCCGGCGGCAGGTAGGATGCTGCAAAGACTTTCGTCCACAGCCACTCGAAACCGATGGCGCCGATGGTGACGGCAACAACGTTGCCGATAGCGGCAGCGAGTTGCGTGCTGGTGATGTGGGCAACAAAGTCGGTCAGCTTGCTCGATCGTTCCACTCCCTTGTTGTCCCGGATGATGCCGGCAAAGGTGGCTGCGGTCGCTGCCGGCTGCTTAGTCGCCAGCACCAGGCCAAGTATCTGCAACAGGACGAAGCTCACGGCGTAGTTGGTTCCGGCGAGGAACCCCTCGGCGAAGGGCGGCAGGTGCGCATCCACGATTCGCAACTTGAATGCGGCAGTGATGACCGTCAGCAGTCCACCGCCGAGCGCCGCTCGCCACATGTGCCAGTACTCGGCGCGATCGTGAGCAATGTAGTGTTCGCCGCTGCGTCCGGTACGCTCCACCATCTTGCGCGCGATCAGGTTCAGGTTGTCGCGCAGCAGCAATCGCAAACTGCGGTCGGCGAGGCGGCCCTCAATGAGATGGCCAACCAGCGTGCGCGAAGCCATCACCTGGTGGGCGGGCGTGGAGGCGACCAGCACTTCCACGATCATCTCCATGCGGTTGAGGCACGCCTCGATCTTCTTCAGATCGAAGATGAGTTCCACGCTCACGCCGGCCGATTCCATGTGCCGATGCACCTGCACCATCTCCCAGCGGCAGCGGCTGACGGTCTCCGTCCACTTGCTTAGGCAGGCGAGAACATTGCTCGCATCCGAAGCGGTGATGAGCGCGTCAGTCGCCGGACCGATGCGATAGAACGGCGATTCGGAGATAGGCAGCGGCGAGCTACGGTCGCGCATCTCGGGCTCCAGCCCGCGTCCGCTAATACGGGATGCCAGCAGCCGCAGCGCATCCTGTAAGTCGGTGCGCTGATGACTCCAGATGTCAGGCGCATCCGGCGGCGTCAGCGCCGCGACCAGCCGCCGGTAAAGCTCGTCGGGAGTTTGCAGGAAGCGGCGCACTTCGCGCTCCGAGCTGTAGAGAACGATCAGCAGCTTCGAGGTGTCGGTGTCTTCGCGCGCCGACGGCACCAGGCGTCCCGCGAGGCGTTGCGCAATCTCGGCTGCCAGGCTGTGATCGTAAGGAATGCCGGCTTCGGCAAACAGCGACAACGAACGCAGCTCTTGCAACAGACGCGCAAACGACTCCTGAAAGCGCGTCCGCTTCGGCTCGTCGTGCTCCAGGTATGCGACCAGCGCGGCGAGATTCTCAACACTGTCGGAGCGTCTCGTCCAGTGGATGAGCCGGATGAGAGCAATGTTTCGGGCTGAGAGCGACGTGGCATTGGCGAAGTCGGCAACCCGCCGCGTCAAGTCAGGCGAGTACGTCAGCAGGGGCAGTTCGGGCGGGTGCGGCGCCAGTTGCGGTTTTGAGGAAGCGGGATCCATATTCGTCGCAAGAAAAGGAACGTATCAGCGCCCCGTCACCGCGTCAACTCGACAGCCGGCGGGCGTCCGAGGTTGCGAATGCGATGGATAGAGAGTGCGAACCGAAGATGAAATTTGCGCGGCGGTTTGCCCAGCTGGAAATTCGCCTTAATGGGTTGCGACCCTTGTTCCCGGCTGCGATTCCCGTGGACGAAGCCGCGCCCCCAGTCTATTCTCGGAGCACACAACAAGATGCAGATACGGACGCGGATCGCGCCTGGGCGCGGCCCGGCAGTATAACTCCGTCAACTTCTCCGGGAGAGGAACTACCGCGTGCACGGATTCCGTAGGATGGGATTTGCGCTGGTCACGATCATCGCCTTGCTGCTCACGATTTGGGCTGCCGCTGCACTTCTTTACGACTCGCCCTTCCCGGCACTGCGCCTGCCTGCCGCCATCGTGTACCTCATTGTGGTACTCGGCGCCCTAGTCCTACTGCGACGGAGTTACTCGGGCCTGCTGGTGGCGTTCGCCGCCTTCGCCGTGGTGGTTGTCTGGTGGCTGTCGATCAAGCCATCCAACAACCGCGACTGGCAGGCCGACAACGCGCAAACCGCTTACGCTGACATCAACGGTGACCAGATTACGATTCACAACTTCCGCAACTGTGACTATCGCACCGAAGAGGATTACACCTGCCATTGGGAAACGCGGTCGTACAACTTGTCGAACCTTAAGTCCGCCGACCTGTTTATTACCTGGTGGGGCTCGCCTTGGATCGCGCATCCTATCGCCAGCTTCGATTTCGGCAACCAGGGCTACGTCGCCATGTCGATCGAAACGCGTGACGTCATAGGCCAGAGCTATTCGGCCATCCGCGGCTTCTTCCGCCAATACGAACTTACCTACATCGCCAGCGATGAGCGGGACGTGATTCGCCTACGCACGAACTATCGCAAGCACGAAGAGGTTTACATCTTCCGCACCACGCTGAAACCTCAGCTGGCGGAAAAGATCTTTCTGGATTACCTGCAGCGCGCCAACCAACTGCACGCAAAGCCCGAGTGGTACAACGCCATCACCAACAACTGCACGACCAACATCGCGGTGTCGGCCGCCGAGGCTCAGGACACCAGCACTCGCTGGGACTGGCGCATTCTGTTGAACGGCAAGATGGATGAGATGATGTACGACCACCACACCCTGGTCACGGGCGGACTTTCCCTGCCCGCGCTAAAGGCGCAGGCGCACATCAATGCCGCGGCCCAGGCGGCCGGCGATAGCCCTGACTTCTCGCAACTGATCCGCAAGGGACGAGTGGGCTTTGCGCCGGGCACAGAGTAGCGGCAGTTTTGAAAGGGCGCAGCTTCAGCTGCGCCATCACGAGTTCTTTATTTGTCATTTCAGCCGCCCCGAGGAGTCTATTTCGCCGCCGTGGCTGCCACCAGTTTGCGCAGGCCTGCGCCGGCACGCTCGAAGCGACTCCCACATTGACAGACCAGCGATTCCGGGATGGTTTCGCCGCACTCGCACATGAAGCCGATCTGCCGAGCAGGGTTGCCGACCACCAAGGCGTAGTCGGGAACATCGCGAATCACCACCGTACCGGCACCGAGAAATGCGTAGCGGCCGATGGTCGTACCGCAGACCACAGTCACGTTGGCCCCAATGCTGGCGCCCTCGCGAACCTTGGTTTCTGCAAACTGTTCGCGGGTCTTCTTCACTTGCGCGCGAGGATTGAGATCGTTGGTAAACACTGCGTTCGGGCCGACGAACACGTTGTTTTCCAGGGTGACGCCGTCCCACACCGACACGCCATTCTTGATGGTGACGCCATCGCCGATGGTCACGTTGGACTCAACGAAGGCGTGATCGCAAATATTGCAATGCGCGCCGATCGTGGCGCCTTTCATGACGTGGGCGAAGGCCCACACACGCGTGTCTTCGCCAATGGAATCGGTTTCGACCAGAGCTTGCGGATGCACGAAGTAGCTTTTGGAGTTCATTTCAGTCCTATTGAATTGTTTTGTCAGAAATGTAGACGCTTTATCGGAAATTAACCGTGGCGCGGTTCTTGACGATGTTAGCGAAGCTATAGCTTATTGTACTTTGTCGTCCAAGCTTCACCAGATGGGCACTTTTGGGGGTTGTTCTACCCGCCACCAGTGGTACAATCCCGTCGTCGTCGACCGACCCAACCGGTTGATTCGAGACTCAATTACCAATCCAGATCGCCAAAACAGAGCCGGGCGATGGAAATATTCTTCTCGTCTGACAATGTGGTACTTCGGCCCAAGAAACTCACCCCAGGAGAGTACGATGTCGCGCCCACAACGAATCTCCCGTCTTCGTCACACAATTTCGTCTGTATTGCAGTCTGTGCTCTTGGCTTTACTGACCGGAGTTATTTTCGCCGGTTGCGCCGTCACCCCGGCTACCGCCGCAACGCCTACCTGCTCCAGCGGTAACCTGCCCAACGGCGACGGTGGCGACATCGCGATCGTGACCGGCACTTGCTATGTAACTACCGGGACCTACAAATATCGGAACATCAACATCTATGGCGGCGGCACGCTGGAGTTCCGGGACCAGCCGGACATCGACTTCTGGGCGCAGTCCATTCTTATCGAGAAAGATGGGGCCCTGATCGCCGGCCGGCCGGGAGCGCTCATCGGTCAGACTGGCGGCTCGGTCACCATTCATCTCTGGGGCCAGGACCAGGGAACCAGCGGCCTGGGCGGCGCAGGTATTCCGTGCGCAAGCTCGCCGACCTGCGGTGTCCCGCAGACGCTGTGGTCTTCCAACACCGCGATGAAGCCCAATCCCGGGACCTGTGTGCGCGCGAAAGACGTAAGCGGCTGGAATCAGAACCTTCCCGGCAACGTCGATGACTGCTTCTACCCCTATGAACCCATCACCTATGATCGCGGAGGCTCGCCCGCTGGATTTTTCGGCTACAAAGTGCTGGCGGTTTCCTTCGGCGGAACACTGCAATTACTGGGAACCAAGGGCGCGATAGCTGATCCGCAACCCGCCAACAACTCCGGCACCAGTTGGGCGCGGCTCACCACTACGCTTGTGGGCGGCAACACCGAAAACAAGTTCACCATTGACCGTAAAGTGGATTGGGCGCCGGAAGACCAGATCGTCGTTACTACCACCGACTATCTGCCGGGACACTCCGAAGTTTTTACCATCGACACCATAACCACAACGGACACGAGTTCCACCATCACCACCACGACCAAGGTGCATAATCCGCACTTCGGAAAGGTCTATCCGCTCCCGTCGGATTTGCCCTCCGACATCGGCCCCGATCCCGGCACGACTAATCGCTCCGTGGACACTCGCGCTGCTGTAGGCCTGTTGAGCCGCAGCATTAACATCGTTTCCGGCGGCGACACGGTGCTATCGCCCTTCCCGGCAGCAAATCCCAAATGCGGTGCGCCCCCCAAGGCCGCTTGCTACTATTTCGGCGGACACACCATCATTCGTCAGGGCTTCCAGGAAGTTCAGATTCGCGGCGTGCAGTTCTATCAGATGGGGCAAGGCGGACGCATCATGCATTATCCCGTCCACTTCCATATGGCACGCAAGACGCCGCAGCCTGCGAATCCTACTGACCCGCCGGTGACGTTCATCGAAGACAGCACGGTGTGGGATTCGATGACTCGCTGGATGGTGCTGCACGGCTCACAAGGCGTGACCCTGGCGCGAAACGTCGGCTACCTGTCGATCGGTCACGGATATTACCTGGAAGACGCGACCGAGACGGACAACAAGTTGTACTCGAATCTCGGCATCTTTGCTCGCGCCGCGGTCGTCAATCCGCAGAATCCGCGGCAAGTCCCGGGCATTCTGGCGGCTCCCTATCCTGATCCGACCTTGAAGCCTGTCATACCGCAGGAGCAGGTGCCGTATCACACCGACATCGATCATCCGACAGTGTTTTGGATCACAAATGGGTGGAATGATTTCGAGTACAACATGGCGGCGGGAGCGGGAACCTGCGGCGCGTGCTACTGGTTTGTGCCTGCAGCCAACAGCACCATGTCGCGCTACGAGAAGTGGTGGTCGTACGCTTCCGAGCAACAGTGGGGAACCAGCCCGATTAACAATCTGGCACGCGCGTCCATGACGCCCATGAAGACGTTCGAAGGAAACAGCTGCACCACGGCAATGAATTCCTTCAACACCATCGGCGACACCGGACCGTGTTACGGCGTTGTTCGCCAACTGAATACCGACCTGCCGCGCATGTTGCCGGTGACCTACGGCGATCTCGCTCCCGATCCTAAGTCTGATCCCAAGGGCGCCGACGCCTACTATCCACAGGTCGATCAGGGCGGCGGGCGTTTCGGCACCCAATGCCCCAGCGGCGACTACGCGGATTGCAACACCGTCCCGCGCTGCTCCAGCACAAACGAAGCCGCTTGCATGGTCACCGCACTCGACCACTACACCACTTCGTTCAGCTGGACAGAGACGAACTTTGCGGCCGTCTGGCTGCGGCCGCTGTGGTACCTGCTCAGCAACAGCGCCATCACCGACGTCCAAAACGGGGGACTGACGTTCGTCACCGGCGGCGGCTACACCCAATCGGACGCCATCAAGGGACATTGGGCAATCGCTCGCAATGACGTCTTCGTCGGAAACACGCAGCCGGCGACGGGCAATCCTTACGCCGAAAACGTAGGCCCGTTCAATCCGGACACGCTGAAGCAGGATCCGAATTTCACCTGTGCCAAGCAGGAGAGCGGGGCCACTGCCGGCAATTACTGCCTGAACGTCGCCGCCGGCATCAGCATGCCAATCAGCAATTTCGGTAATAACCAGAGATTGTTCAACATTTACGACGGTCCGGCGTACGAAGAGAACAACGCCTTCCTCGACACCACCAAAGCCGAGATCACCGGTTGCCCACCGACGGGGGGTAACTGCTCGTTCAGCAAGTGGATGTACGGCCAGGTCTTCGGCATGCCTAAGGACTCGAAGGGACAGTGTTATCTGCCCAATGCCGCCATCGCGTGGAAGCAGCCCAACGGGTTTTACTATCCGCCGGCCTTCCACTCGGACAATCTGTTCTTCAAGAACGTGGATATCCGGCACTTCGTGATTGAGCCGCTGTTCGATCCCGGAACCTACAACACGAATAACGAAGCGGTCGAGAAACGCTACTGCACCTATGTTCCGAACACGCAGTTCCAGGGCTTCACGGACATCGACCGGCAAACCGAGCTCAACGACGACGACGGTTCACTGACCGGACTGATTCGGACCATCTCGGTTAACAAAGATCCGTTCTTCGCCGCGCCGGTGGAAACCACCGAATGCGGCTCCGACATTGCCAGTAATATGCCTCCGGTCTGCGACCCCAGCAGCGAAACCTGCGGGACCGCCAAGACCAGCCCCTACGATTACGTGACTACCGTGGTCTATCCCGACTGCGGCGAGAACTGCCCGCAGCTGGTGAAAGACGCGCCTGACTACTTGCATTTCTGGGCAGTCGATTGCACCAATCCGACCTGCTACGGCGTGCCTCTATATCGCCAGGACATCAACCCGGTCGAGAAAGGAACGAAACCGGCGATCCGCATGGCCGGGCAGGCGATTGCGCAGCGCAGCACCCTGACCGTTAACCACGGCAGCTATTACATGGATACGACTGTCAGCGAGGCGATACAGCGGCGCGGGATCGCCAGCAACCTGGTGAACGTCTTCAAAGGCGGCGAAACCTATTACACCTTCCTGCTCTTCGCCAAGCCCAAGCCGGACGATCCAGCGAAAGGGCCGCCCGCAACCAAGCAGACGTACCAGATGTACGTGGGCACCACGGGCTTCAATCCCGCCACCGACGTTTTTGAAGTCACCGCCGACATCAGCGCCGTCCCCCTGGACTTCACCAAGAAGACCACCTGGGATTGGGAAGAGCCCGAGTACAACGCGCAGACCGGCATGTTGACCGTGACCATCGACACCAGCTTCCAGACCTTCAAGGACGACTACAACAAAGTTGCCGAGGAGCACTGCCAGCCGCCAACCTTCTGCTCCTGGAGCGGTAAAGCCTGCGGCTGCGCGCTTAATCCCGACAACACGTTGTTCAATCAGTGCCAGGCGGTTTGCAGCGGCTGGACAAACAAAGATGTCGACTGCCCCGACGGCGGTTGCTATGGATTCGGCGTAAAGTTCCCGACCGACTTCGTCGCCAATGGCCAGGCGAGTCCGCCCGCGCCGGCGTGCTATCCCAACAATGGGGACTGGAATGTTCCTTTCCAGCCGGCCACCGAGGAAAAGGCCGGCACCTGTTACGACAAGGAACCGCCCACGGGCACCTTCTGCACCAGCATGCTCAACGCTGTCCATTAGTCTTAGGTGCGCCCGCCAGGGATGAGTCGCGCATTTACGCTTCAGCACGTCTTCCAGCTACACTAGGAAGACGTGCGAGGCACGACATCATGAAACGTTCTACTCTCTCTACCAGGCTGCCAGTCTTCATTCTGGCTGCATTACTTCTGTGCGTCATACCTGCGTATTCGCAAGCTGTCGCTAACAGCCAGACGGTTGCGCCTTCCGCCGTCAGCGCTGAGTTGGCGCCGGGCAGCGCGCACCTCATTAACCCGGAAGAGCTACTCAAGGTTATTCAGTCTCCTAAAGGTACGAAGCCGCTGGTGCTGATGGTTGGCCCGCACATGCTCTATTCGCAGGGACACATTCCGGGGTCGGAATATGTCGCCGCGGGATCTTCACCCGAAGGCATCGAGAAGCTGAGGGCGCGCGTAAAGTCTCTGCCGAAAAATGAAGCGATCGTGCTGTATTGCGGATGCTGCCCGTGGGGTCATTGTCCCAACGTGCGCCCGGCCTTCAGCGCGCTGCACGCGTTGGGTTATACCAACGTGAAGGTGCTATACATCGCCGATAACTTCGGCCGTGACTGGGTGGACAAAGGCTATCCCGCGACCAAGGGAGATTAGCTGCCGGGGGTGGTCCGCCGACAACATGGGCCTGTAGAGAAACCAGCGCCTAGTGGGAAGACTCCGATGAAGTCTAGCTTTGATGGCCGGGGCTTCGGTGGCTTTGACTTCGATGGCTTTGACTTTGAAGCGACCCTGGCTTTGAAGGGGCACGGCTTCACAGGTTGGCGAAAAACTCCGGCTTCTGTTCTGGCGGGTAGAGCTGGCCTTCAGTGTGCGTGAGAACTAAGGTTTCGAATTGATAGTGGAGCACAACGGTGAAGAACCCAGCGCCGTAGGCGCGAAACAGCTTAGCCCAGCACGCAGCCGCAGGCGGAGTGCTGGGTAAGTGGGAATTGATGCGAGTCCCGTAGGGACGGCAGAGGTTCTCACGCAGACACTTCAGGCCAGCGTCCAGCCCTTACTAATGGACCAGGGCCGGCTTCAGCCGTGCCGTATGGCTTGCGACATCAACTCGGTTTATCGGCTGAGAAAAAGATCGGCGAATTGATCAATGGTCACTTTGAGGTTGAGAGATGACGACGTTCCGCGAGGTGTTCAAGATCACCTGGTACGTGACGCTCTCCATAGCCATCATCTCAGCGCTGGGCTTTGCGGCGACGATGATATTCTGGGCTCTGTTCGCAGGCTTTTTTCATCGTTGAACTTGCCTTCGAATTTTCTACATCTATGAAGAAATCAACCTGGATTCTGCTGATAATCGTTTTGGCGATCGGGTTCTATCTGATCAGCCGGCATCATTCCTCCGAGCCGGGCCGCTCACGCGCAGCCTTGACCAGTCAATCTCCTGCTCCGGACTTCACCCTCACAGACCTCGACGGCAAGCCGCTCAGCCTGGCGAGCTACAAGGGCAAAGTGGTTCTGCTCGATTTCTGGGCGACCTGGTGCGCTCCCTGTCGCTCTGAAATTCCACACTTCGTCGACTTTCAGAATAAATACGGTCCGCAGGGGTTGTCGGTGGTCGGCATCTCCATGGACGACGATGCAAAGCCGGTCGGCCCGTTCTATAAGGAATACAAAATGAACTACCCGGTCGCCATGGGCAACGACAAGCTGGCTAACTCGTACGGCGGCATTCTGGGGCTGCCGGTCACGTTTCTCATCGACCGCAACGGCAAGATCGTGGAGAAGTTCGTAGGCGCCGTGGATATCGCAACCATCGAAGGCAAAATCAAGTCGCAGCTGGCGGAGTAGCGTACGGCCCTGACGGTAGAGCTGGCCTTTAGGCCAGCGTCTACCCGGACAAAACAGAAGCGGAGTCCTTCAGCAGCCCGTTCAGCCCCGGAAATTCGAAAATGATCTTACTGGTAAGACTGCTCCCCAAATCTTACCAGTAAGATCATTCTTCATTGTGGGGCTTGAAGATCATTCCCTGGCTGGTTTTGCCATTCATCACCACGACCAACGGCGAATCGAAACGCAAGTGGCTCACCGTCCCGTGTTCCTCGACTGCGGCCCGCTGCGCGAGCCACTGCCAATCCACAAAACCGTCTCCGGAATCCGGATTTACGGTGAAATAGCCAATCTGAAACGCGGTCAGATTCTGGAAAAAGTGGCTCCCCTGCGACGGCATAACGCGGAAGTCGCGGAATCCCGATTCCACGATGACGCGCGCCCCCGAGATCTGGTCCCAGGCAACGGGTATTCCCAGCCATGGATCGGTCGAGCCCCAGCGCCCAACTCCGATCAGCAGATACGGCCTGCCTTCATCCGCCAGCTTGGCATTGAAGTGGGCAACGCTTTGCGCGACTTCGCGGCTGCGCGCGCGTTCGAAACGATGCGAATCCACCACCACAACATCGCGCAAATCTTGCAGGCGGCCATGCCCCAGCACCTGCGAACTCTGGCAGACCAGGCGCTTCGGCTCGACCTCATCGATGCAAATCTCTTCGTCCTCGCGCGAGAGCACCAACGGACGCAACTGTAAAAAACCAAATTTAGCGGGCTCATTCTCATTCTGCGGCAGCCGTACGGCGAACTCGATTTCCACCGGCCGCCCCATTGCATCTTCGCCAATCTCCATCAGCGCATTTAGAATTTCCGCCAGGGGAAACATGCCGTGCTTCAGAATCGGCGCAAAGCTCACCACGCGGGGGCCGGGGCGGTTCAGGCCGTCGTAGATCGCGTGGTTGTCTTCCGAATACGTGGAAGCTAGCATGCGCAGCGTGCCGTCCGCTTCAGCCACAGAAAGATCGAACGCCACTTCGCGCAGTCCGCTGGTGGGATCTTCTGGACGACCGACAGAATCGAGTTCGAGAGCCCAAAACTCGGTCTGCGAATTCGCCAGCATGTCTTCGACTGACGAAAACTGCACCAGGTGCCGCGGATGACGTGGACTGAACGTCAACGATTTGCCGCCGCTCACCACCGCCCGCCCCAAACCAAGCGCCACGGCCGCAAATCCGTCCTCCACCCGCACCGGCGGATGCGGATAGAAATTCCGCGATCGCACCACGCCGGAAAAGTCCGGATAGAACCGGTTCTGGTGCCGCGCCCCCACCACCTGCTGCAGAATCACTGCCATCTTTTCTTCTTCCAGGCGGTACGGCGTCGCCCGCACATACGCTTTGGCATGCTGGCTGAAGGTCGACACGTACACCAGTTTGATCGCCTCCAGCAACTGCTCCAGCCGCACCTGAATGTCGGGATGCTGATTGGCCAGCATGAAGGTCTCGTACACGCCGGAGAACGGCTGGTATTGCGAATCCTCCAGCAGGCTGGACGAGCGCACAGCCAGCGGGTAATGCGTTCCTTCAAGGAACGCGAGCAAGTTCTCCAGCAGCGTGATGGGAAATGGAGCTGCGAGAAAGCGGCGCGTGATTTCATCATCGTCGTCGCTATGAATAGCAAGATCGAGGAGCTTGTTTTCCTTGAGGAAGCGGTCGAAGAACTCGGTGGTCAGCACCAGCGTTGGCGGCACAGCGATGCGGATTCCCGGGAAGCGGCGTGCCACCCGGCGCTGGTGCAGGATGTGGCGAATGAACGCCAGCCCGCGCGCCTTCCCGCCCAGCGATCCACCGCCAAGCTGGAGGAAGAAGCCCTCATCCGGCTGAAAGGTTGCAGGATTGAATTCGCCGATGAGGATCTGGCTCTGCTCGCGGCGATACTCGGCGATCGACTCGATCAGATCACGGCGCAGATTCTCCAGGGTTCCGAACTCGCTCACCGTGCGCGGCCGCAGCTTCTGCGCCAGCGCGAATTCCGTGCGCGCCATCAGCCAATGCGAAAAATGATTGCGCTCGGCGTGAAAAGCCAGACTCTCTTCCGGAATGGTGTCGAGCAGCGTCTCCAGCGCGTTTAGATTGGGCGCGCGCGCGACTTCCGTTTTGCCGTCGGGCATACGAAAGACGAAATCGCCAAAGCCCATCTCTTCGGTCAGAATGCGGCGCATGTCGCCCAGCAATGTGGGCGAGCGCTTCTGCAAAAACGAAAATCCTTCACGATGCGCGGGCTGCATGAATTCAGTGCGGCTGGACTGCAACACGATAGGCACATCGGGCACGGTCGCGCGCACCAGGCGCGCCAGGCGAAATCCCGCTTCCGGCGTAAGCTCGCCGCCCCGCGGAAACTCCACGTCGGAAACCACTCCCAGCAGATACTCGCGGTACTTGAACAGTTCCCGCTCCGCATCCTCGTAATCGGAGCAGAGCAAAATCTTCGGGCGCGCCCGCATGCGCACCAGCTTATGCGCGACGTTCAGTCCTTCACTCAGCAGGCGTCGCGACTGGCTGATGAGCTCGGTGTAAATCACCGGCAGGAACAGCGAGTAATAACGGATGTCGTCCTCGACCACCAGCATGACCGGGACGTCCATGGCGCGCGTGTCGTGCAGCACGTTGCGCTTGTCCTCAATGTACTTGACGATCGAGATAAGGATGCGCGCGTTTCCCTGCCACAGGAAGATGCGCTCGATATCAGTGTGCGGGTTGCGCGCCAGAAAATTCTTGATCTCGCGATAGTCGTAGGCCAGGACGATAACCGGCACATCGAGACCGGCAGCTTTGACCTGGCGAGCCAGTTGCGCGGCGTCCATGTCGGAGACTTGCAGGTTGGCGACGATGAGGTTGAAGCGCGGCTGCGATTGCGCCAGGGCCAGCGCCTGCGCGCCGCTGGACACGTGAGTGATGCCCGGCACCTGATGGATGTCGAGCTCCAGCGACTCGCCCATCAGGAGCTCGTTGAGCCGTCCGTCTTCGCGCAGGATGAACGAGTCGTAGAGGCTGGAGACAAGCAGGATGTCGTTCACGCGAAACGGCATCAAGTTCTCAAAGCTCTCAAAGAGGCGCTCAGAGGGAGGAACAGTATCGGGGGTGAGGCGCGTAGTGCTCAACGAGTCTCCGCCTGAAAGGATGATTCTACTGGGGAGGCCGCGCGCAGGCCTTACTGATTTCGCACCCAGTTTTCGATTTTCAATTTTGGGACACGGGCGAACTCACGGGTGTTGTTGGTAACCAGAGTCAGGCCAAGACTGCGAGCGTGAGCAGCGATAAACAGATCGTTTGCTCCAATCATGGTGCCACGCGTTTTCAGGTGTCCTCGAATCTCCGCGTAATCCTTGGCCGCGTCGCTAAGAAAGTCCATGACTTCTACGTACTGCAGCAGCGCCTCCAACGCGGCCTCATCTTGCTGCCGCCGCGGAGAGATTTCGACGCCGTAGAGGAGCTCCGACTTCGTGATCACGGAAATACAGACGTCACTGACGGGAGTTTTTCTCAAGCGGCGGAGGAGAGCGTCATTCGCGCGCTTCATGATGTAGGAACAAATATCAGTATCGAGCATGAAGCGCGGCATCAGCGCTCCCGCTCCTGCACCGGAAGCTTCTCCACGTCACGCATGAAACTGTCGGAGGCCACCGGCCCCTCTTCCAGATAGGACACCCAATCGGTCGGTCGAGGCGATAGAACTACATCGCTGCCTTCCTTCCGGATGAAAACCTCGGAGGTATTGAACTGAAAATCCTTCGGTAAGCGAACGGCTTGGCTGCGATTGTTCAGGAAGATTTTTGCGGTTCGACGCATATCCTAATCTCTCCTCAATGGCATATACAATAGTATATCGCAAGCTCTGGGTGGAAGCGCCGGGCTTTAGCCTGGCGAAATCGCCATCTCTTTCAATTGTTGCTTCAGCCACGGCGGCTCCGCGTCCAGATCGAGTCCCGCCGCAGCCGAGCTATACGGATATGCGGCGGCCGTTTCCACGATACCTGCCCGCACAGGATTGTCCCTGATATACGAGGCATGTCTACGGAGTTCCTCGTCGTCGTGCACGCGATGCTCTGTAAATCCCGTTTGCCAGATCTCCATGTTCGAATGCATCTCACGTTTAACACAGAAAAAAAACCTCCCCTGATGAGTTGCATTGCTTTCTCCAACGAAGTGTCGGCTGCAGGAGTGATCAGAGCATGAGAATGATCGGGCATCAAAACGTATTCGTGGAGTAAGAAGCGTCCTTGGTTGCGGTAACGAAACAAGGTATCAACGAATAGATGGGCCAGCGGATCAGCGCGAAATATCGATCGGCGCTGCCAGGTGCAGGTGGTCACGAGAAAGGTTCTACTCTCTTCGGGAGCGAGCATTCCATTCTTCGGGACTAAAGCCCCAAGTTATGGAGGGTCTATGTTCACCGAGCTAAAGCTCGGTGCTTCCACCGGAACGCAACCTCAAATCTCTTCCAGTTCGGTGCTTCCACCGGAACCAAATCTCGAACCTTTATCGGTGCGGTGCCTCCATCGGCGCCGTGATGCCAACTCCGAACATGTCTTCTGCAAGAACGCGGGGTGGATCTCTCCACCCCGCATCGAGCCCAGGGCTAAAGCCCTCGGTCTTTATTGTCGTTCTGCTCGGCACGGCTGAAGCCATGCCCTTTCAAACCAATTACACCAGGCCCTGGTCCAACATGGAATTGGCGACCTTCAGGAAGCCACCAATATTCGCGCCGTTCACCAGGTTGCCCGGAGTGCCGTAGGTCTCGGCAGTTTCGAAGCAGGTCTTGTGAATGGCCTTCATGATGTTGTGGAGCTTGTGGTCGACCTCCTCGCGTGTCCAGCTCAGCCGGGCGCTGTTCTGCGACATCTCGAGGCCGGACGTAGCCACACCGCCCGCGTTGGCCGCCTTGGCCGGACCGTAGAGTATTTTCGCCTCCAGGAACAGCTTGGTAGCTTCCAGCGTGCTCGGCATGTTGGCGCCTTCGGCCACAACCTTTACCCCGTTGTTGATGAGGTTGGTCGCGTCCTTGGCGTTGATTTCGTTCTGCGTGGCGCTGGGGAAAGCACAATCAGCCTTGATGTTCCAGAGCGGGTTGTAGCCCAGCTTCAGATCGGTAGGCATGAAGATTGCTTTCTTGTACTGGTCAGCATACTCGCGGATGCGGCCGCGCTTTACGTTCTTCAGCTCCATGAGCCAGGCCAGCTTCTCGCGATCGATGCCGTCAGGATCATAGATGGCGCCGTCGGAGTCGGAGGCCGTGACCGGCTTCGCGCCCAGGTCGAGCAGCTTCTCGATGGTGTACTGTGACACGTTGCCGCTGCCGGAGACCAGGCAAAGCTTGCCTTCAAAGGTGTCCTTGCGGGTCTTCAGCATCTCGTCGGCAAAGTACACGCAGCCGTAGCCGGTGGCTTCGGGACGAATGAGCGATCCGCCCCAGTGCAGACCTTTGCCGGTCAGCACGCCGGTGAATTCATTACGAATGCGTTTATATTGGCCAAACAGGAAACCGATCTCGCGTCCGCCCACGCCGATATCACCGGCGGGAACGTCGGTGTCGGGTCCGATGTGGCGGCACAGCTCGGTCATAAAGCTCTGGCAGAAGCGCATCACTTCGTTGTCGCTCTTGCCTTTGGGGTCGAAATCCGATCCGCCTTTGCCGCCGCCGATGGGCAGCGTGGTCAGCGAATTCTTGAAGACCTGCTCGAAGGCCAGGAACTTCAGGATGCCAAGATTGACGGAGGGATGGAAGCGCAGGCCGCCCTTGTAGGGGCCGATGGCGCTATTCATTTCAATGCGGAAGCCGCGATTGACCTGGACATTGCCCTGGTCATCGAACCACGGCACACGGAACATAATCAGCCGTTCGGGTTCAGTGATGCGCTCAAGGATGCGAGCTGAGATGTATTCCGGGTGGCGCTCCAGCACGAGGCGCAGAGAGTCGAGTACTTCCTGCACTGCCTGATGGAATTCCGGTTCGGCCGGGTTCTTGGCTTTTACTAGCGCCATTACTTCGTTGATGTAGTTCCCAGGCGTCTTAATACCGGGGTTAGTGGTAAGTCCAGCACTCATATAGGTCCTCCTCGAACCTTCCAACTAGTTAAGATAACTAATAAGGGCCGGTAGAGAGATGAAACCGATTCGCCCTGAATGAAGGCGAACTATATTTGAGGCCGGCATTATTAAAGCCTTCCACCCAGAATTTGGCAGTGACTGCTATCACCCGAAAACGTGATGAAGTGGCTTAATGGTAACGCCGTTCGGCAAAAGGAAAAGGGAAATCTTGGGTCGGGGTTGGGGCGGTGATGGTTCGGTCGAAGGGCCGTCGAGGCATCCTGCATGATTAGCCAGGAAGAGTGTGCCGGTCACCATTCCAGATGAAGTGCTGGCAGCCGCCCATATCAGCGGTGCGGAACTGAAGCAAGAGCTCGCCGTGACGCGGTTCCAGCAAGAACGCCTGACGCTTGCGCAGGCAAGCCGGCTGGCGGAACTAGATCAACCGGGGTTTCAGGCTGTCCTCGCTGAGCGCAAAATTCCGATCCATTACGGAGTTACAGAATTTCGTGAGGATCTGCAAATCCTGCGCGAAACGGATCGGCATTGATCGTCGTCTCGCGCTCGCCTCCAGGATGCTCCAACCGTCCGAAGCTTGCCTCCGACTTCGATATATCTCTCGCCGCTGCCACTCAGTTCATCGTTACATGACTCAGCGGGTGCTCGAATCCCGGATAGCTGCAGTTGCTGGTCACCTCGCGCACTCGGTCGGCGGAAATGGTGTACCAACCAACACCAGTCGTGGCCTGCCGCATGTCCCAATTCGTTATCATCTCGGTCGGATTGTTGCTGCCCGTCATGCCGTCAATCTCTACCGTGTGGCCGAGTTTGCCTTGCAGGAGCGCGGTGTCGCCTCCCACCACTCGATATTGCTTCGGTCCATTGCTGACCACAGCCAGAACGTAGCTGACACCGTTAAAGGCGAGACAGCCCTCGATGCTGCGATAAACCGGCGAACTCTCCGCCTGCGGTTGCGCAACGTCTCCTGATGCCGGCTTGTCCTGAGCGACCACAACCAGAGTTGTCGCCAAGATAAGAATGGGGATAAGAACCTTAGATTTCTGCTTCACGGTCTGTCCTCCAGATGAGCGGCGGTCTCGGGATCGCCACTGTATCGGTACGGTGGCCGGCAGGATTTGGATTGGGGTACAGCGAGAGATTTATCGGGGGAAAACCCGCATCCCGAGCGCTTTGCAAAAACTAGCTGAAATCAGCAGCCCATGATCGCTATTTTGGGCCTTGCGGCGAAGGGCAAGACAGGGGAGGCGCTGGCGATCTCCTGAACGCCAGCTCACCTGGTTCGGTGGTTAGATATTTACTCCCGGTAATGCGCTCCGCCATGTCTCACGTCGGCGCCGCGCACCCAGAAGATCACGTCTTCGGCGATGTTGGTCGCATGATCGGCGATGCGCTCCAGGTTGCGCGCGATCAGCAGAACGTTCAGCGCCTGGCGCGTACACGAGGGCTCGTCGTGCATCTTCTGTACCAGCAGGACGAAAGCTTCGTCTTTCATGCGATCGACGATGCCGTCCATCTGCAATACCGCCTCGGCCACTTCGGCTTTGCCGTCGAGAAATGATTCCAGCGCGCGTTGCACCATGGTGCTCACGCCATCGGCCATGCGGGGAATGTCGACAGGCAAATCGATTTCCGGCTCGCCGATTAAGTCGAGCACACGCTGCGCGATGTTGACTGCCTGGTCGCCAACGCGTTCCAGATCGGCATTGATCTTAAGCACCGCCAGGATGAAGCGCAGGTCGACCGCCATGGGCTGTTGCATGGCCAGCAGATCGAGCGCCAGCTCGTCGATCTCGCGCTCGGCATCGTTGATCGCCGGCTCGCCGGTGAGCACCATGTGGCAGAACTTGCTGTCGCGCGTGCGAAACGCCTCGGTGGCGCGGTCGATGGCCTGCTCTGCCAAGCCTCCCATGCGCAACAGTTTTTCCTTCAAGTCGTCCAGTCCCTGCTGAAAGCGGCTACGCATCATCCAAACCTACCTGTAACGTAATCTTCCGTCCGTTTATCGGCGGGAGTGGTAAAAATCTTCTCCGTCTTGTCGTATTCAATAAGGCTACCCATCAGGAAAAATCCCGTCAGCTCGGCCACGCGTGCCGCTTGCTGCATGTTATGCGTTACGATGACGACCGTATAGTGCTGCTTCAACTGAAAGATCAGTTCTTCGATCTTGCTGGTGGAGATGGGATCGAGGGCGGAGGCCGGCTCGTCCATCAACAGCACTTCCGGCTCAACCGCCAGCGCGCGCGCAATACAGAGGCGCTGCTGCTGGCCGCCGGACAAACTCGCGCCCGACTTCTTATGCAGATTGTCTTTGACCTCGTCCCACAACGCGGCCAGCCGCAGAGAACGCTCCACCAATTCGCTGGTCTGTTTGCGATTGCGAAATCCGTTCAGCTTCAGCCCGGCTGCCACATTGTCGTAGATGGACATGGTAGGGAACGGGTTTGGCTTCTGGAACACCATGCCGATGCGCCGCCGCACCTCCACGGGATCCGAACCGTCGCCGTAGACGTCCAGCTCGCCGACATGCACCGAGCCTTCGGCCCGGGCTTCCGGAATCGTCTCGTGCATGCGGTTCAGGCAGCGCACGAAGGTACTCTTGCCGCATCCCGACGGCCCAATCACCGCCGTGACATGGTTCGCCGGAACGGTCATGTCGATGGAGTTCAATGACTGATTCTTGCCGTACCAGGCATTCAATCCCTTGACTTCGATTCCCACGCCCATACGAGCTCTTATGCTCCCTTAAGTCTTCCGCGGCTGGTGGTAATGCGCACTGCCGCTACCGCTGCCACAATCATGATGATCAGAATCAAAGCGCCGGCCCAGGCCTGCCGGTGCCACTCGTCATAGGGCGAGATGGCGTAGGTGAACACCTGGAGCGAAAGCGCCGCGGTGGGCTGGTTCAATTTTAAGTTCCAGAACTGGTTGCCGAACGCGGTGAACAGCAGCGGCGCAGTCTCCCCGGCCACGCGCGCAAACGCCAGCATGCAGCCCGTGATCACGCCTGCCGAGGCCGTGCGCAACGATATCGATAGCGTCGTTCTCCACTTGGGGATACCCAGCCCGTAGGCCGCCTCACGTACCACGTTCGGCACCATGAGCAGCATCTCTTCGGTGGCGCGCGCCACCGTCGGAATCATCATGATTCCCAAGGCCACGCCGCCGGAAAATGCGGAGAAATGTTTTTGCCGCAGAACGATCAGCGAATACACCGCGATGCCGATGACGATCGACGGCACGCCATTCAACACGTCGGCGGTGAAGCGGATCAGGTCGCCGAAGCGGTTGGTTCCGTACTCTGCCAGGTAAATACCAGAGCCGATACCCAGCGGCATGCCGATAAGGCTGGCAATGGCGAGAATGATTCCGGTGCCGACGATGGCGTTCGCCATACCGCCGCCAGCTTCGCCCGGCGGCTTCGGCGTCTGCGTGAGGAAGGCGATGTTGATGGCGCCCACGCCCTTGATCACCAGGTACGTGAAGATGGCGAGCAGCGGCAGCAGAACCAGGATGGCGGCCAGCACGGCGAATCCCGTAGCGCCCTGATTGGCGATGCGCCGCCACATGCTAACTCTGCCGGTCATCACGGGAGTCGAGTTAGGCACGTACCCTCGCAGTCCCGCCGGTGATGCTCCACACCAGCAGACGCGCCAGGGCGTTCACGATCAGGGTGACGATGAACAGGGCGAGGCCGATCTCCACCAGCGCGCTGAGATAAAGATCGCCGGTAGCTTCGCTGAACTCGTTGGCGATGACGCTGGCCATGGTGTAGCCGGGCGCAAACAGCGATTTCGCAATCTGCGGCGTGTTGCCGATCACCATGGTCACGGCCATGGTTTCGCCCAGCGCGCGGCCCAGTCCGAGAATCACGCCGCCGACAATGCCGATGCGCGCATTGCGCAGCACGCCCATGCGGATCATCTCCCAGCGCGTGGCGCCGAGCGCCAGCACCGCTTCACGCTGGTTTTGCGGAACGGCAACCAGCACCTCGCGGGTGATAGACGCGATGATGGGCACAACCATGATGGCGAGGATAATGCCCGCGGCCAGCATGCCGATGCCGTAGGGCGTGCCGCTGAACAGGCCCGTCCAGCCCAGGGTTTTCTCCAGGAAGGGTTCCACGTAAACGCGCAACAGTGGAGCCAGAACGAAGATGCCCCAGAGTCCGTAGATCACGCTGGGGATGGCGGCGAGCAGCTCCACCAAAAACGAGATGATGGCGCGCAAGGATTCCGGGCACATCTCCGTGATGTACACCGCAACTCCGACGGACAATGGCACGGCAAGCAGAAGCGCCAGGAACGAGGAAACCAGCGTACCGAAGATAAACGGCAGCGCCCCGAACTCGCCGTTGACCGGATCCCAGTCGCGACCGTAGAAGAACTTAAGTCCGAACTGATGCAGCGAAAGCTGCGACTTGGTGACCAGCTCCCAGACCACCAGGACAACGATCGCGAAAACCGAGATCGCGCTGAGCACGATGATGAGATGGAAGACGGCATCCGGCATCCGGCTGCTGCGCGGATGCGAGCTGCGAATCTTCTCCAGAGCGGCAATCGGCTTTCCTGACTTCGACGCTCCCGCGTCGATCTTGGCCAGTGACGGCATGGAGGTCACCGGCTTCGGAAGCTGTCCCATAGGCTCAGAAGAGTTCATCAGAATCGACGCTATCAAAGATGTGTTACAGCGGCGTTAAAGGGCGGTTGTCGGTTGTCGGTTGTCGGTTGTCCGCTGAAGGTGGAAGCCCCGAGCTTTAGCTCGGGGAACAAACATCGAAGAGATGAGCGGCTTTTAGCCGCGGCCCGGGGCTAAAGCCCTGCTTCAAAGATGCCTTGATTCGCCGAGCTAAAGCTCGGCGCTTCCACCCTGACACGGCGCTTCCACCCTGACACCACGCCGCGAAGATCCACGATCCCCTCCTGAGCACGCCCAACTCTGATCAAATCTGCGATTCCGATCTGGGGCCGAAGCCGGTCCGTATTTAGTCAGCTTCGACGCGGCGCTAAAGCGCCGCTCTACCCGCAACGCAGGTGTCCAGATCTTTGGCCAACTGCCAAGTGCTAACGGCCAACTGCTCCTACGGCTTCACCTGCGCCGTTACTGCCGCTCTCTCCTTGGCCACCACGTCCTTCGGCAGCGGAGCATACGACAGCGCTTCGACCATGCCCTGTCCCTTGTCCATCATCCAGAACAGAAAATCCTTCAGGATCTTTCCCTTGTTCGCGTCCGCAGGATTGGTGGGGATCAGCAGCCAGGTAAAGCTGGCGATAGGATAAGCATTCTTGCCGGGCGGATTAGTGATCGACACCCGGAAGTCGGCCGGCATCTTCACGCCTTCAGCCGCCGCCGTCGTGCTCGCCAGGCTGGCCTTGATGAAGTTCTTCGACGAATTCTGCATCAGGCCGAAAGCAATCTTGTTCTGCAACGCGTAAATCAATTCGATGTAGCCGATCGAGCCGGGCAGCTGGCGAATCGAGCCGGCAACGCCTTCGTTCCCTTTGCCGCCGATGCCGACAGGCCACTTCACCGACGTTCCCTTTCCGACGTTGCTCTTCCAGTCTGAGCTCACCTTGGAAAGATAGTCGGTAAAGATGTAGGTGGTACCGCTGCCGTCTGAGCGATGCACGACGGTGATGTTCTGGTCGGGAAACTTCACTCCCTGATTCACGCTGGTGATCCGGCTATCATTCCACTTATTGATTTTGCCAAGATAAATGTCGGCCAGAACGTCAGGAGTGAACTTCACATCGCCGCTTACTCCCGGGATGTTATAAGCCGGGACGACCGCGCCCAGCACCGTCGGCACATGCAGCACTTTAACCTTGGATTGCGCAATCTGCTCGTCGGTCATCGGGCCGTCGCTGGCGCCAAAATCCACCGTGCCGGCCTGTACCTGGCGAATGCCGCCACCGCTGCCGATCGACTGGTAGTTGATCTGAATGTTTGAATGCTCGTTGTGATATTCGTTGAACCACTTGGAATAAATCGGGTACGGGAAGGTGGCGCCTGCCCCGTTCAGTGTCGTCTGCGCCATGGCGCAGCTTGCCAGCACAGCGATGCAGAGGAGCACCCTGAGAGAGCGAATCACGTAGTATCCTCCTGAATTTTGGCTATAAAAGTCCAACCGTCGTTCTACGCTCAGCTTGTTACAGTCTGGTTACACACCAGTGAATTTCGGATTAAGACAAGCACTTATGTGGAGTGGGCGGCGCGGAAAGCCGCTCGCATCAAAGCCGGGGGCTACTTGAGCGAATCGTAGCGCCGGCGCTCCAGAAGGTTGAGCAGCTCGGCCACAAAGCTCTGCTTCCAGGCCGCAAACCATTTCGCAACAACTCCGGGCCGACCGGATGAACGCGACTTTTGCGATCCCGAATTCTGGCCGTTGACTTCAGGGGCGGGAGTAGAACCCTGTGCTGCCATCGCTAACACCTCACATCTTCGTTTAGGTGCGGGAGGCGAGCCCGCGACGGTTAAGACTAATTTGCTCTTTGAAGGGGACGGCCTTTAGGCCGTCCGTGAGTGTCGCCAAATCAAGTCGGCTTAAACCGCTGGGGGAACCTCGGTTTCGCTTATTCAGGGGTTCTCAACGTCCAGAAATTGCAGCTGCCGACACTGGACGCTACTTCACTTTTTGCCGCCGCCTCAAATCGTCAATAAACATCTGCTCGACCGGGCGATCATAGGCCCGCAGCACGTGACGAACGCTGTGTCCGCTGACCAGATGACAGACTTCCTCAGCGAGGTTTTTGGCGTGATCGCCGGCCCGCTCCAACGACTGCGTCATAAATAAGACGTGGAAGCTCTCGGTGCGCGGCGTGCCTTCGTGATTTTCCAGATGCCGCAGGAAGATGAGATTGCGCAGCCGATCAAGCTCGGCGTCTGAACGAAGCACAGCCAGCGCGCGATTAAGGTCGCGCTCCTTGAAGGAGTCGTGAACGTCGCCCAGCATCTTCTCCAGCCGAGACGCCATTAAAGTGAGGTCGCGAATGTCCTGCAACTCGATACGGCTTCCCACGGCCGCGGCTCGGTTACTGCAATTGAGCAGCAAGTCTCCCACACGCTCCAGGTCGATGATGAATTTCAAGCAGGCCAGCAGCTCGCGCGCCTGATCCTCGTTGACCTGGGTGATGATGGAGGTCACGCCCTGATCGATGACGCGATCGAGGGTGTCGAGCTCTTTCTCGCGCTCGCGCACTCCATCCAGCAGCGAAGGCACGCCGGTGGCGATGCCTTCAGCCACAATTCCAGCAGCAATCCGCGCCACCCGGCACGCCTGAAGCGTTTGCTCATGAAGCTGAGCGCAAATGGCGTCGGGAGAAGGACCGGCAATGTCGGGGGTACTCATCAAAATCCTCGCGAACTGGCCACACACACCAACGCGTCAGTCTGGGCCCGGGCGTTCGTGAGCCAGCACGGAAGTTGGTGAAGAATGGCTAAGGCAAGAGTAAAGAGCGAAGATAAATTTTCGGTGAAATCCGAATGAAGTTCCCTTTAATTCACAGGCGGGAGTACTTGGATTGCCACGAGCGCCGCGGATCGGACGCGGCGCGTTTATTGCGACTATCAGTGTTGTCATCACGAACCGGCTTCACAGTTTGCTGAAAAACTCGACTGTGGTGGTATCTCGGGTAGAGCTGGCCTTCAGGCCAGCGTTTAAGCCTTCTATTTATCGCCCCGAGCCGGCTTTAGCCGGCGGCACGTACACTCGCACCCGACAATCCTTACACCGGCACAGGCACCGGCTGTCGCGGCAGCACGAAGTAAAACGTCGATCCGTGATTCAACTCGCTCTCGGCGCGGATGGTGCCGGAGTGCGCCCGTACCACGTGTTTCACGATTGCGAGGCCGAGGCCGGTTCCACCCGACTCACGCGAGCGCGCCTTATCGACGCGATAAAAGCGTTCAAACAAGCGCGGCAAGTGTTCGCTGGGGATGCCATAGCCGAAGTCGCGAACATAAAATTGCACGCCCTCTTCCGACTCGCATGCGCCGATCAGAATCTTTCCGCCCTGGCCGCCGTACTTCAACGCGTTGTCGATCAGGTTGGTAAACACCTGATGAATGGCATCGCGATCTACTGTCACCGCGGAGGAAGCTGTATTCATGACCGCCAATTCAACCCCGCGAGCGGCGGCGAGATCCTGAAAGGTCTGCATGGCGTCGTCCAGCAGCTCCTGCGGCATGGCAAATTGGAAATTGAAATTCTGCTCACCCGATTCCACTCGTGCCAGCACCAGCAAATCTTCGGTGAGCCGCCCCATCCGCACCGCGTTCTTGCGGATGATCTCAACAAATTCACGCAGGTCGTGGGGCAGGTTTCCGTTATCCAGCAGGGTCTCGGCGTAGCCTTGAATCGAGGTGAGCGGCGTGCGCAGTTCATGCGAGACGTTGGCGATAAAGTCGCGCCGGGTCTTTTCCACCCGCTCGATCTCGGTCTGATCGTGCAACACGGCGACGGCTCCGCCACCCGGCATGGGCGCGGCGGTCACATCGAAGATGCGGCCGGAAAAAATCTTGGCGGCGCGCGCCATGGTCACATCGCGCGTAGTCAGCGCGCTCTGCACCGAAGCCAAAATCTCCGGGTCGCGCACCGACTGCACCAGAGGCGAACCCAACCGTATCCCACTGGGTAGGAGTCGCTCCATGCGTTGATTGGCCCACAGCACGCGCTCGTCTTCGGCGACCGCGATCACCGCTTCCTGCATCGAGTTCAGCAGGGTCTCCAGCGTCTGCCGGCTGTTTTCTACCGAGCGAAATCCTTCTTCCAGCTTGCGCGCCGTCTTATCCAGCGCCGAGGCGACATGCGCAATCTCATCACTCGACTCTTCCTGGATTCGCGCCGACAAATCGCCGGCCGCCACGCGCTCCGCAAATTCCGTGATGCGCAGCAACCGGCGCCCGATCGATTGGGTCGCGATCAACGCGAGCAGCAGCGCCAGCAATCCCGCGATCGCCGAACCTTCTGCCAAGTCACGCCATATTTGCCGGTTGGCCCGCTGAATGGAATGTAGCGGATAGGCCATGCGAACCGCGCCGCCGGGAATGGGCACAGCCACGTACAACAGTTCGACGTTAACCGTCTTGCTCAGCCGCGTCGCACTTCCCATCTGTCCTTGCAACGCGGCAGCGAACTCGGGCCGGGTCGCATGGTTCTCCATCGAATCGGGACTGGCTTCGGAGTCGGCCAGGACCTTGCCGCTGGAATTAATGATGGTGATGCGGGTGCCCGCTGCCCGGGCGGCTTGCGTGGTGACCGGCGCGAGCGAAGCGGGCGGAGTGTCTTCGACGCGCAGGGCGAACATCTGCGTCTTCTGGCGCAGCGACGTTTCAATCTCGCTGCGCAGCATGTTTTCCCACGCGCGGCGGACCAGCAGGTCGAGAGAAATAGTACACGCCGCGATTACCACAAGGGCCGCGAGAAACAACTTCACGAAGATGCGACTCTTCACAGCGCGCTCTTAGGACTTCGGAATTTCAAAGCGATACCCTGCTCCGCGCACGGTTTTAAGATAGCGGGGCTCGTCCGGGTTCTCCTCGATTTTCTCACGAATGCGGCGCACATAAACGTCCACCGAGCGCGGCGTAACGTAGTGGGTGTCGCGCCAGACGGCATCAAGCAACTGGTCTCGGGTAAAGACGCGGCCGGGATGCCGGGCCAGATATTCCAGCAGACGAAACTCGGTAGCCGTGGTCTGCGTGAGTTGTCCACGAACCATCAGGGTCATGCCCCCGCTGTCGATCTCGATGTCGCCCGCTTTCACGATGGAAGGCGCCAGGGGGCGCTCAAAGCGGCGCAGCACCGCGCGCACCCGGGCCACCAGCTCGCGCGGGCTGAACGGCTTGGGAATGTAATCATCGGCGCCCAGCTCAAGGCCGATGACGCGGTCCGACTCGCTGACCTTGGCAGTCAGAAAGATCACGGGAATCATGGACAGTGCGGAGGTCTGGCGGATGCGGCGGCACAGTTCCAGGCCATCGCCTCCCGGCACCATGATGTCCAGCAGGAACATCGCCGGCAACTGCTTCTCGGCTTCGGCGATCACGCCGGCGGTAGCAGAGAAAGTTCGGACACCGTAGCCGGCAGCCTCCAGGTGATGGCGCACCAGGCGCGAGATATCGGCATCGTCTTCCACAGCAAAGATGGTTTGCTTCACGGCTGTATTGTAGCCGACGGTAGAGGTAGAGCTGTCGTATGTGGGGATCACGGCTATAAGGTTACATCGAGGTTTGTTACAGGATGATGAAAGCGGCAGAAAAGAAAATGGGGTAGGGTTGGGATGAGCAACGAGGTTTCGTCCCACAATGTGTGGGTATAGACAAACAGTTTGTTTGCCTACCACAATGTGGGATATAACATGTGAAGCGTGGTTGCAATCTTTCCTCCGACTTGTCATCCCGACCGGAGCGAAGCGGAGTGGAGGGAGCTGCGGTTGCGTCCCGCGGCGCGAGCCTGCCGTCCCCTTGGGACTCACACCTTTAATGCTCGCCAACCCAGCGCTGAAGCGCTGGGCTATCATCTTTCGTCCCGCAACGGGACTGGGCTCTCGAGGTTAAGGACTTCGTTGCAACCCAGCAGTGCAATAAGCGGCAATGCCTACGCGCCTTACGCCTTGTATCAGGGCCCAGCTTTAGCTGGGCCGATAGGCCTTCCATTATGTCGCAGAGCGGC
Source organism: uncultured Acidobacteriaceae bacterium (assembly GCA_963769235.1). Classification (GTDB taxonomy): domain Bacteria; phylum Acidobacteriota; class Terriglobia; order Terriglobales; family Acidobacteriaceae; genus Bog-257. The sequence continues at coordinate 368,623 of CAVYKW010000008.1, forward strand.
TTCAGCCGGCAGCACGTCGCCTTACCGGTAGGTCAGCCAGGCGCGTGTCAGGTAGTCCGTCATGCTGAGCGAAAACAAAATAACCAGGAAGAAGATTGCCGCCAGCACGGTCACCATGGTCAGCTTGGTGCTGTAACGCAAATGCATGAAGAAGAGCACGACCAGCGTGCCTTTGATGGTCGCAATCACCAGCGCTACCACCACATTGAACACGTGCAATTCGATGGTGGCCGCAAACACCGTGAGCCCGGTAAAGAAGATCAGGGTCGCCCAGATCCCCAGGTACATGCTGATGGGCGCAATATGCGAGCTGGGATCGAAGTGTTCCTGCTTGGAGCCGGGATGAAAACGGTCTTGTATGTTATGCATGGTTAGCCGCCGTGTTTTTTGCTGATCAAATAGAGCAGCGGAAATAAATAGATCCAGACTAAATCGACAAAGTGCCAATACAAGCCGACGTTTTCCACCGGACTGTAATACGACGGACTGTACGCGCCCATGAGGCCGGCCGTCATGATCCACAGCACCAGCCCGATGCCGATAATCATGTGCAGCGCGTGCAGGCCGGTCATCGCCCAATACAGCGAGAAATAAATCTCCGTGTGCACCGGGTCGGTGGCCGGATGAGCTTCATCGCCAGTCTGGAAGTGGAACGACGGTCCGGGAAATTCGTGATGCTCCCAGTGCTCGTGATACTCGACTGCCTTGATGCCTAGAAAGCCGAAGCCGAAAATCATGGTGATGAGCAGTAGGACGGCCATCAGCTTGGGCTTGCCCATCTGCGCGGCGCGGACCCCCAGCGCCATGGTGAGCGAGCTGCAAATCAGCACTGCCGTGTTGGTGGCGCCCAGCCAGATATTCATCTTCTGGCTGCCTTCTACGAAGGCCTGGTAATACGCTGCGCGATACACCAGGTAGGCGCAGAACAGCCCGCCGAAGAACATGATTTCCGTCAGCAGGAACATCCACATGCCGAAGGTGGCGGTTTCCCGCTGCTGCTCCATGTCGGCAAAGTGGTGTTGCAGCGCGTGCTCAGCGATCTGGATATCGCTAGTGGCCAACGGTGACCTCCTCTTGCGGCTGATGTTCGTAGTCGTAAGCTTCCCAAGTCACGATTGGGGTTTCATCGAAGTTGTGGGTGGGCGGCGGCGACGGCGTCATCCACTCCAGACCCACGGCGTTCCACGGATTCGGAGGAGCTAATTCGCCGTAACGCAGCGACCACAGGAAGTAGATCATGGGCAGCACATACCCCACGGCAAGAATCGAGGCTCCCGCGGTCGACAGCACGTTCAGCACCTGGAATTCCGGCGGATACGCATGATAGCGGCGCGGTGAGCCCATGTAGCCGAGGATGAACTGCGGAAAGAATGTGGTGTTGAAGCCGACGAAGACCAGCAGCGCCGACAGCTTCGCCCAGCCTTCGGGATACATGCGCCCAGTAATTTTCGGCCACCAGAAGTGCAGCCCCGCCATATAGGCCATCACCATGCCGCCCACCATCACGTAGTGGAAGTGAGCTACCACAAAGTAGGTGTCGGTGACGTGTACATCGATGCCCAGCGACGCCAGGAACACGCCGGTTAGACCACCCACGGTGAACAGGCCGATGAAGCCGAAAGCATAGAGCATGGGCGTGTCGTAGCGAATGGACCCCTTGTACATGGTTGCGGTCCAGTTAAACACCTTCACCGCCGACGGGATGGCAACCAGGTAGCTCAAGAGCGAGAACACCAGCGCGGCATACACCGAAATTCCGGCGACAAACATGTGATGCGCCCACACCAGAAATCCCAGCACCGCGATGGCGATGGAGGCCAGGGCGACAAACTCGTAACCGAAGGCACGCTTGCGCGAGAAGCAGGTAACAATCTCGCTGATCACGCCCATGCCCGGCAGAATCATGATGTAAACCGCCGGGTGCGAGTAAAACCAGAACAGATGCTGGAACAATAGCGGATCGCCGCCCAGCTGGGGATTGAAGACGCCTATATGGAAACCTCGTTCCAGGGCGACCAGCAGCAAGGTGATGGCAATTACCGGAGTGCCCAAAACCATGATGAGAGCGGCCGAGTAATTGGACCAGCAGAACAGCGGCAAACGCCGCCAGGTCATTCCCGGGGCGCGCATGCGGTGGATGGTGACGATGAAATTTAGTCCGGTAAAAATCGAGGAGAATCCGGCAATGAAAATGCCGATGGCCGCTCCGATAACATGCGTATTCGAATACGTGGTGCTGAACGGGGTGTAGAAGGTCCAACCTGTATCCACGCCGCCGGTCACCATGGATACGATCGCCGTGATCGCGCCGACCATGTAAATGTACCAGCTGAGCAGGTTAATGCGCGGGAAGGCCAAATCCTTGGCGCCGACCATCAAGGGGATCACGAAGTTGCCAATGACGGCGGGCACCGATGGGATCAGGAAGAAGAACACCATGATGATGCCGTGCATGGTGAACAGCTTGTTGTAGGTGTCGGAGGACACCAGGTCACCCGCCGGGGTCAGCAACTCGAGGCGGATCAGCATGGCGAAGAACCCGCCAATCCAGAACATGGCGGTGATCGAGATGAGATACAGCAGCGCGATGCGCTTGTGGTCTGAGGTCAGCAGCCACGACTTGATGCCGTAGTTCGAGTTCAGGTAATTCTCGCGTTCGACGGTCTGTACAGCGGTTGCCATGTCATGCACCTTCGGGGTTCTCGTCCGTTATTGCGCGGTCGGCGACGCCGGCACAGCCGGGCGATTGCTCACCGGCTCGCCCTGTTGCGGCTGGGCCAGCGATTTAATGTAGGCGACCAAGGCCATCAAGCTCTCTTCCGATACCTGTCCCTGAAAGGTTGGCATGATGGGTTTGAATCCGGAAACGATTTTCGCCTGCGGATTCAGGATCGACTCACGAATATAGTTCTCATCGGCCACCACGGTGCGCCCATCTTGCAGCAGCACCGGCTTGCCGAAGACGCCATTCAGATTCGGGCCGCGGCCCTGCGTGTCAAAGCGATGGCAGGTTGCGCATCCCAGCTGCTGGAATAGCTGCTGCCCATTTGCCGACAACGAACCCGCCGCTCCCCCGGCACCGAGCCAAGCCTGATAAGCGGTCGGCTCCATCACGATGACCTGGCCAATCATGCCGGAGTGGTCCGTACCGCAATATTCCGCGCAGAACAAATGATAGGTTCCCACCTTCGTCGTGTGGAACCAGGTTGAAGTGAAGCGGCCGGGAAGCACATCGGCCTTGATGCGGAACGCAGGCACGTAGAAGCTGTGAATCACGTCCTGCGAGCTCATGATCATCTTTACGTCGGCGCCCACGGGAACGTGCAACTGGTTGATCTCGCGCTGGCCGCTCTCGTGCTCAAACTTCCACATCCACTGTTTGCCCACGGCGTAAACTTCCATCGCTCCCTGCGGCGGACGCGCCTCCTGAAAGAAAATCAGCGAACCCCAGGCAAAGAAAATCATGCAGATGCCCAGGGGGATGAGTGTCCAGGTCAGCTCCAGCGGGAGTGAGCCCTCGATCTGCACCGGATGAGGATGGACCGAGCGGCGATACTTAACGGCGAAGAAGAAGATCAACGCAAAGATGAGCAGCGTGAAGAACGCCGACACCGCGATCAGCAAGAAATAAAGTCCGTCCACCTGCCATGCCAGTGCCGAGGCACGCTCAGGAAAGAGTGGGAGGTTCTTCCACATATCGATCAGGCCCGTCCTGTTCCCTTTTTGCTGCCGTGCTCATCCGCCACTGCCTCGTCGCGCGCAACCGCGTCGCGTTTCGAAGACCCGTTTTTATCGCGGCGGAACATCACAATCAAAAATCCGCCCAGAATCAGCATGGTGGCAGCTCCGGCCAAACGCATGATGTTGGTGACCACGGCGCCATATCGCCCGGTATTCGGGTCATAGTGATAGCAGTACAGCAGCACCTGGTCGACGATAGTTCCGATTTTGTCTTTGGACGCCTCGATCAGGCCAAGGCGAATATCCTTCGGCGAATATTCCACGCCGTAATAGTACTGAGCGATTTTGCCGGTCGGAGTCACAATCATGATCCCCGCGGCATGAATAAATTGTCCGGTGCGCGGATCGCGCTGATAGCGAAAGCCGACGGCGTCCGCCAATCGCTTGATCTCCGGCTGCTCGCCGGTGAGGAAATGCCAGCCCGAGCCATCGCTCTTGTGATCCAGATGCTCGTTGATGCGGCTGATGTACACCTGCTTCTTCTCGGCGGCGTCCTTGGGTGTCTCGTCCGGATTGAAACTGACAGAAACGACTTCGTACTCGTCGCCCGGCGTGAACTTCAACACGCCGAGAGCGCTGGCTTCTCCGGCCAACTCTTCTCCGCACAACATGGGACAGGTGTAATAGACCAGGTTCAGGATGACCGGACGGCCAGCCAGGAAGTAGTCGCCCAGCTTCACGGTCTTGCCGGTTTCGTCTCTGAATTCCAGATCGAGCGGCACCTGTTGATTAAGCTTTTGATCAATGCCGATATTCGCCAGGTCGGCGGGATTGACCTGCGACGAGGGTGACGTGCTTTTGTCCTGAAAGGCGGAAGGAGCCTGCGCGACGGCGAACGTAGTCGCCGTCAGCAGCAGAATCAAGGCCTTCGCGATTTGTAAAACATTTCTCACAGCTCTACATCCATTTCCCGTACCGGGGCTAGAGCCCCGAAGTTTATGTGGTCCCGTGACGCCGGCCTGAAGTGTGCGCATCAGAACCTCTGTCGTCCCTACGGGACTCATCTAATTTCTCCACTCACCCAGCACTTCGCCTTCGGCTACGTGCCGGGCTAAGCTATTCCGCGCCTACGGCGCTGGTTTCTTGACCGTTGTATTCCATCGGCAATGCGAACCTCCAGTTCTCACGCACACACTGAAGGCCGGCTCTACCTAAATCCCCTTGGTGTCATCCCGAGCGAGGCGCTTCAGCGCCGAGCCGAGGGACCTGCTTTCCTATGGCGTCTGCGACGCAGCAGCTTTCTTCTTCGCTGGAGCCGACATCGGCTCGGCCGCAGCACTCGACGATCCCATACCCCCGCCACCTTCGCCTTCACTCACATCCGGCGGCTTATTCGGCCGCACCGGCAAACCGCGCTCGGCAATCAACTTCATCGCCTGATCGATGGGAATGTGCACTGCCCCGTTGGGGTCGGTGAACGGCTGCGGCGGATTCAACAACTCCTGTTCGGAGTCGACATATTCCTTCATCTCGCCGGCATCGTTGGTCTGCAACCGGGGCAGCGGAAACACCGACAAATTCACCTTCGGCGTGTTCTGGAGTACCGATTCCGTTCTCTCCGGCGGGGCCTTCCCTACCGCTGCCATGGGATTCATCTTGGGCTGCGGAAACAGCACGTCGCTGTGCGCCATGAAGCGGAACATTCCCCAGATCACCAGTTCGATGAACACGCCCGCGACGAACAGTCCGACCAGGAAATACAGAATGCCGCTGGGGCTAAGATCGGAGCGTTCGTAGTCGACCTGCGGATTGCGCAAAGGATCGATGTTTTCGTGATTAGTGGCCATGTCCCGATCCTTGATGCAAGAAGTTCGGTGTCTGGGGATCATAGAGCGGCAACAGCGGCCGCTTGCGGAAGTTGAAGAAGAAATAGCCCAGCCACAGGCCGCCCATCGCGATCGGCGCAATCACGTACCAGATGCTGAGATAAAAATGTCCGCGCTCGTGAGCGAAATTCGGCACCACGTACCAGTAGATGTCGACCACCCGCATGCACATGAGGAAGATAGCGATGGGAAACAGACGCCGGCCGGCGCGCTTGCGTTCGCGCGACAGCAGCAGGCAGAACGGCAAGGCGAAGTGGAACAGGATAATGATCAGTGCGATCACGCCCCATCCGCCGCGTATGCGATCCAGGAACCAGCCAATTTCTTCCGGCAGGTTGCCCGACCAGATGATGAGCCACTGGGAGAACGAGAAGTAGGCGAACAACATGACGAAGGCGAACATCAGCTTGCCCAGGTCATGAAACTGTGTCGGCTTAATAAGTTCGCGATACGGACTGTACCGGGTCAGCAGCGTGAGTATAGTCACGCAAAAAGCCAGCGCCGAAAGCCCTTGCCCGGCAATGAAGATGAGCCCGTAGATGGTTGAGCCCCAGTGCGGATCGAGTGACATTACCCAGTCCACCGAGGCGAAGGAAACCGTCAGCGCATACAGCACCGCGCCAATACCGCTGATTCCCTGGAAGAACGGCAGCGGGCCGCTGAGCGGGCTATACAGCCGCTCGCCGCGACGATTCAGCACCGTGGCAAAGCCAATCCAGATAGCGAAATAAATGATGGCGCGAGCGATCCATCCGCCCAATCCGCCGACATGCAGATACCAGCCGTTGCGCGCGGTCAGCGACGGATCATTCATCCAGGCATACAGATCGTGCCGGAAGAACAGGATGGGCAGGAACAGCACGGCCATCAGGGGTAGGCATTTGGTCGCCGCTTCCAGGGTGCTGCGAATCGCCAGGCCCCAGAAACCGCCCGAAAGATACTGCACCATCAGCAGGCCGAGGCAGCCCAGGCTGAGGCCGGTCCAGAACATGAACGCGATGAGATAGCCGCGCATGAACTGCTCGCGCGAGATCACCGCGCCCACGATGCAAACCACAATTCCGACCAGACCGACGCCCAGCCACAGGTTCTGCCAATGCGCAGCCTGGGCGGGAACCACATCCTCGCTCTGCCGGATATCCAATGCGTGTTCGTTCATTACTTGTTCGCGCCTCCCTGAGCCGGAGCCGGTTGCGGCGCTGGCGGAGTTGAGGCGGCCGTGGTGGCGCCTTGCGTGTCATACGGCGGCATGATGACTATGCCCGGCGGCGGCGTGTTGGCAATCTGCTCACCCGCAGGCACATCGGCTTCCGTAGCGTGCTGGCTCAACTGCAACGCGCGGATGTAAGCGGCAATGGCCCAGCGATCTTCGGGCCGCACCTGCTGCGAATAATCCGGCATCGCACCAAAGCCGTTGGTCATCACGTCGAAGAAATATCCGATGGGGGCGCGGCGCAGCCGGTCAATGTGATACGACGGCGGACGCTTGTAGCCGCGCTGCACGATCATGCCGTTGCCGTCGCCAACCTCACCGTGACAAGGCGAGCAGTAAATGTTGAAGCGCTGCTGGCCGCGAGCCATCACTTCCGGCGTCACCGGAAACGGCATGTAGTCGCCATCATTCTCGCCGACCTTGCCGGTGTAGAAGTACGTGTCCGCGTCCAGATGTCCGCGCGCTACCGTGCCCGCGATGAGGGGACGCGCCGAACGCTTGTCGGCGTAGAAATTGTTCTCGCGCAGCGGCCGGTAATACGGCTGGTTCTGCATGTCTTCGCGGCAACCTGCCAGCAACGCCACGGCGCTGACCAGCAAGGCGAGCGCCGTAATCCTGCCCAGCCTGCGCGAACCCGCGACAGGTGCCTGCTTCCTGAGTTGTGCTAGCCGATTAATGCGGCACCTCCGAGATCGACACCGGATCCAGGCTCCGCAGAAAACGCTCCGCACTCTCCGGCTCAAAATGGGGATCAGCGGCCTCCAGACACAGGAAGAACTTGTCGCGCGTCACCCGGCTAAAACGGTCGACGTTGAACAGCGGATGATGCGGCATGGGCAGCCCATTCAGCGCGAACATCCCGAACATGCCGCATAGTCCGGCAAACAGAATGGTCAGCTCGAAAGTCGGAACAATAAACGCCGGCCATGACAGCCATGGCTTGCCGCCGATGTTCAATGGATAGGAAATGCAGTTGATCCAATATTGCAGTCCGAACCCGGATGCCCCGCCCAGCAGCCCGCCCACCAGAACGATCAGGGGGACACGGCTCTTGTGGAAACCCACCGCCTCGCTGGCCTCTTCGATGGGAAACGGGCTGTACGCGTCCATCTTGCGATAGCCGGCGCGGTACGCGGCCTGGGTCGCATAAACCAGATCGGTCGGAGTATCGAACTCCGCCAGCAAACCGTAAATTGCAGGTGCAAGCTGTGCGTGACTCATTTGGCCTTCACCTCCGCCTCCGGCAGCAGCGTGCGCATTTCAAAAATTGAAATCGCAGGCATGATGCGGATGAAGATAAACATGGCCGTGGTAAACAAGCCGATGGTTCCAAAGAACACGGCGTAGTCCCAGCGGGTCGGGATGTAATGGCCCCAGGAGGATGGCAGGTAGTCGCGACTGAGACTGGTGACGATGATGATGAAGCGCTCCAGCCACATACCCACCAGCATCACCAGCGAGATCAGGAACAGATAGCCGGTGTTGGCGCGAATCTTGGGAACCCACAGTATTTGCGGGATCAGAATGTTGCACGTGATCAGCAGCCAGTAGAAGAACGCATACGATCCGAACCAGCGGTTCTGCATCATGAAGCGTTCGTAGGTCGAGCCGCTGTAGAACGCGATGAAGATTTCGAAGGCGTAACCGTAAGCAACGATCAGACCCGTAGCCAACATGATCTTGGCCGAGTTCTGCAGGTGCCGCATCGTGATCAGCGATTCCAGGTGGTAAAACTTGCGAATTGGAATCGCCAGCACCAGCACCATGGCAAAGCCGGAGTAAATTGCGCCTGCAACAAAGTAGGGCGGGAAGATGGTGGTGTGCCATCCCGGCATGATGGCGACCGCGAAATCGAAGCTGACGACGGTGTGTACGGAGAGCACCAGCGGGGTAGCCAGGCCGGCCAGCAGGATATACAGCGCTTCGTAATTCTTCCAATGCCGCGCCGAGCCGCGCCAGCCCATCCCCAGAAGTCCATAAAGCTTCTTGGTCAGCGGATGCGTCGCCTTCTCGCGCATGGTGGCGAAATCAGGCACCAGTCCGACATACCAGAACACGGCTGAGATGGTGGCATAGGTCGACACCGCGAACACGTCCCACACCAGCGGGCTGCGGAACTGCGGCCACACCCCCATGCTGCTGGGATAAGGGAACATCCAGTACGCCAGCCAGGGCCGGCCCATATGCAACAGCGGGAACATGCCGGCGCAAGCCACAGCAAACAGCGTCATGGCTTCCGCAAATCGGTTAATCGAGTTGCGCCAGCTCTGCTTCAACAGCAGCAGAATGGCGGAGATCAGCGTGCCGGCGTGGCCGATACCGATCCACCACACGAAATTGATGATGGCAAAGCCCCACGCCACCGGAATTTCAATGCCCCAGATGCCAACGCCAATCAGGAACAGATAGGTGACCGCGGCCATCAGCACGCCCAACAAGGTCATGCCGACAAGGAGGCCGAACAACCAGCCCAGCCCGATCGGCCGGGTCAACACGGCATCGGCGATGGTGTCCGTTACACTGCCGAACGATTGCCCCGGCAGCATTACCGGTGGTTCATCCGGCCAGGGCACGTCCTGCAGAATGGTTTTTTCTTCTGGTCCCTGCTGCATCGCTAACTGGACTCCGACTGTTCGAGTTCCGGATTGATGTTCTGCACTACTGCCATATAAGTAGTGCGTGGACGCGTGTTCAGATCTTCCAGCAGCTGATAGTTACGCTGCTGCGCCTTGAGCTTGGAAACGCGGCTTTCAGGATCGTTCAGATCGCCGAAGACAATCGCTCCCGCCGGGCAAGCCTGCTGGCACGCCGTAATCACTTCGCCGTCGCGCACCTTGCGATTTTCTTTTTCGGCGGTGATGCGGCCATGCGTAATGCGCTGCACGCAGTAGGTGCACTTCTCCATGACGCCGCGGCTGCGCACGCTGACTTCCGGATTGCGCATCATCTTGAACTGCGGCGTGGTGAAATCCTGGAACAGCAGGAAGTTGAAGCGGCGCACCTTGTAGGGGCAGTTGTTGGAGCAATACCGCGTGCCCACGCAGCGGTTGTACACCATGTCGTTCAGGCCTTCGGTACTGTGCACCGTGGCGCCCACCGGGCAAACCACCTCGCAGGGCGCGTTCTCGCACTGCTGGCAGGGCACCGGCTGGTAATACATTGTGGGATTCTCGGTGCCGCCCTCGTAATACATATCGACGCGCAACCATTGCATCTGGCGGCCGCGCATGGTCTGTTCTTTGCCCACTACCGGAATGTTGTTCTCCGCCTGGCAGGCCACGATGCAGGTCTTGCAGCCCACGCAGGCGTTCATGTCGATGGTCATGCCCCACTTCAACTCGGTGTACTTGTAGTTGGTGTAGAGCGTCATCTCCGGCCCGGGCGACTCGATGCCTTCGTGCGCGAAGTTGGGATTCTTGATGAAGTCTTCGAGCGTCGCCTTGCGAATGATGTGCCGGTTCGACAGCGGCTCGGTGCCCTTCGGCAAATCGGAGTGGTCGATGTATTGGAAGCCCTGGGGATGAGCGAAGCCGAAACCGTCGCCCACCTTCTTGATCTTTACGTCCGCAAACCACGGGGCTTCGGTGCCGCGCAGCTTGTACCCACTGAAGCCCACGTCGGTGCCGACGCGGCCAGCCTTGGTGCGCCCATAGCCCAGGAAAACGGTGATAGCGTTGTCCGGATGTCCGGGCTGCGGCCAGATTGGGCCTTTCACTTTGCGCCCATTCACCTCGATCTCGATAATGTCGCCGGTCTCAAGGTTCGATTTGTTCGCCTGGTTCGGGCTGATGAACACCGCGTTGTCCCAGCACAGGTTCGTGATCGGCTTCGGCGTCTCTTGCAGCCATCCATTATTGGCGCGGCTACCGTCGTAGACCAGCGGATCGCGCCGGAAGATGACTTCCATCGATTCAGTGCTGGTGCCGGCATTGGTCGGCGGAATGTTGCCGCCCTTGGCAGCCACGCTCTTTACTGGAAACGCCGTGTTGGCGATGAAGCCGTCATACAGCGCCTTGCGCCAGGCCGTATCGAAATCGCCGCTCTTCATCTGGCCTTGCCAGTACTTGCGCACGATCTCGTAGCTGCTGGTTTCAGGCGACCCGACAATCGCGAAGATGAATTCAGACTCACTCTTGCCGTCGTAGAGCGGAGCGATGAGTGGCTGCGTCACCGTCACCGTGCCGTCGAAGGCCCGCGCGTCGCCCCACTGTTCCAGATAATGCGTGCCGTTGATGTGCCAGTGCACGTGATCGAAGGTTTCGTCCTGATACATCGCGTGCTGCACCCGCAACGGAACTTTGTCCATCGCGTCGGCAAAGCCCAGATCGGCAGGCGCATCGTAAACCGGATTGCTGCCCATGATCAGCAGCAGGTCCACCTTGCCGGCATTCATTTCGCCGACCAGTTCCTTGAGCGCCGCCGTCTGATCCTGCGGCTTCACTGCAACCGGTTCAGTAAACGTAACCGTAGTGCCGCCCGCACCCAGCGCGGAATTCATCGCGTGCGCCAGGGCATGAACCGCAGCGGGCTGGTTGTCGCCAGGGATGACGACCACCGCGCCCTTATGTGCCTGAAGATCTTTCACCACTGCGGCAACAAACTTCTGATGCTCCGGCTTTACGCTGCCGCCTGCGCCGCCCGCACCCAGCCCGGCTGCGATGGCTCGCGCCAGCCCTTCTATCTCCGACGCGCGCACCGGCAGGCGATGATCGGCCTTGCCGCTGGTATTCGTCGGCGTGCTCTGGATGGAGTAGAAGCGCGACATCTTCTCTTTGAGGTCGGGATTGCGCCGCTCCGCGAAGGTGCGCGCATAATAAAGAAATCCGGGATATCCGCTGGAAAGAAAATCGCCGTCCAGCGAAAGGATAATGTCGGCCTTGTCCAGGTTGTAGCGCGTTTCCACGTCCTGGCCGAACGCCAACTGCGCCCCGGCGCGAACGTTGTCGCGATTAATCGGCTCCCACTGCACCCACTTGGATTGCGGATACGCCGTCTGCACTTGCTCCATCAGCGACGCCATGGTCGGCGAGCTGGTGGGATGGCTCAGGATGCGCAAGCCTGCGCCATTGACCGCCTTCTGCCCATTCAGTGCGCCGCGCAGCGCCACGATGTAGTTGCTCCACGTGCTGCCCGAGCCGAGATACGTGATGATCTGCGAGCGGTCGGGATCGTACATGTCAAGGATGGAAGCTTGGGCGAACACATCGCTTCCTCCCAGACCCGCCGGATGCTGCGGATTGCCCTCGATCTTGGTAGGACGCCCCTCGTGGCTCTCCACCAGTACCGGCGTGGCGTACGCGCCCATCGACATGGCGCTGGCGAAAAACAACGGATTGCCCAACACGATTTCGTTGGGCTGGCGCACGTAAGGGACGATCGGTTCCAGCGGCTGCTTCACGCAGGCCGACAGGCCGGCCAGCGCCAGCGAAGCGCTCATCAGCTTCATGAAGTCGCGGCGCGAAGTGCCCTCCGGCCAAACCGAAGCCTGGCGCGGAAACTCGCGGTGCAGCATCTCGTCGAATCCATCGCTCTGCGCCAGCTCTTCCAGGCTCCGCCAATATTGCGGACCGCTCTTGGCGCGCGAGAGCTTGTCCCGCACCTCAGCGAGCTCCAGCTTGCTGGGACAAACCGCCTCGGATTTCTTCAAACTCTCTTTTTCTGCCATCTTCTCGTAGGTTCCTCCCCGGCGCGCGCCCAGCTTGCGAAGCACTCGGCGCTCAGCAGGGACTTCGGTTCCAAAACACCCTTCGCCAAACTACGTTGTCCAATTACACGACCGCGGCCGATGCGAGCCGGCTTAGCGGTGACAGGTCGAGCAACTGGTAATGTCCTCGATGGTGCGGATGTTGTAGCGATGCTTCAACTCGTTGCCCAGCGCGATCTGATCGGTGAAGGTCGCGCCGTCAGCCAGCTTGACCGGATGATCGCTGGTGGGCTGCTCGTAGGCCATGTTGAACACCTGGTCGCGGGGCCGCAGGAATTTCTCCGGCGCGCGATGGCAGTTCAGGCACCACTCCATCTGCAGCGAATTGGCTGCGTACATCAACGGCATCTTGTCCACCGGCCCGTGGCAACTGGCGCACCCTACGCCCTTGTTGACGTGAATGCTGTGATTGAAATAAACGAAATCGGGCAGATCGTCGACCCGGGTCCAGATCAGGGAATTCCCGGTGCGGTAACTCTCCCGAACCGGTTCCAGGATGGGAGCATTCGTCCAAATCTGGGAGTGACAATTCATGCAGGTCTTGGTAGGAGGAATGCCGGCAAAGCTGGAATCCTCGACCGAGGTATGGCAGTAGCGGCAATCGATGCCGTCGCCTGCCGCGTGATGCTGATGGCTGAAGGGAACCGGCTGCGCCTGGGCTACGTCCTGATAGGTGGCATAGGGCGAGCGCTGTATTTCCAAAGCTGCCCACAGCAGCACCGACACGACCACCACCACTCCGATGATCGAGAGCCGCGCAAGTGTATTCGCACTACGATGGAAGATCTGGGCCATTTATGTGAAGCTTTCCAGTTATGCGGGTTCGGGTCGCGAATACCCTTTCGAGACCCCGGAGCGTGCGGTTGTCGTGATAAATGTCTCAGCTACGTGTGACACTCGTCACTCAAACGAGTGATTATAGCAACTCAAGTTATGTTTGTTGCAAGTCCGCAGAGACTTTCGCAAAAATGTTTTTGCCCTAGGTGCGGCATCAGACAATGGGTTGCGCCAGAGCCGCAAAAAAGCGGCTGAAATTTGCTTCGTTGAGAAATTCAACACATGTTTTTTTTCGCGAGGGCGCGCTCGGCAGATGCACCGGAGTTGCAGGTAAGCAGGTGGGAGCGACTCACGCCGGACGGGGGACGAAGGAGCCCGGTGTGCCGCATAATCCTTACCTCGAATTTGTCATCCTGAGCGCAGCGGCCGCCAGGATTTTGCGGCCGATTTTGCGGGCCGGCGCCCGCGGCGTCGAATGGATCTGCAGTTCGATGCCGGCGTCGTGTCGTCCCTACCGGGACTCGGGTCTTTCGTGACTTCGCAACGGCGCAGCTAAAGCTGCGCCCCTTCAAATCTGCGGCGACCATAGTGCGCCGCCCTTCAAATCTGCGACGACCGTTTGTCCTCCTGCTTGTGACTCCCATTTGTCATCCTGAGCGCAGCGGGCCGCCAGGATTTTCGGCCCGCCGATTTTGCGGGCCGGCGGCCGCGGAGTCGAATGGATCTGCGGCTCGATGCCGGCTCGCCAAAAAGCAGATTCGTTGAAGTGTCGACATGAGTATCCGATGCTCGCATTGGCGTCGGAATACAACGGCCAAGAAACCAGCGCCGTAGGCACGGAACAGCTCAGCCCAGCACGCAGCCGAACCGGGGTCCCCGATTCGCGCTGCTTTTGCGCGAATTGGGGTGGGCGGCGGAGTGCTGGGTAAGTGGGAAATTTATACGAGTCCCGTGAGGGACGGCAGATGTTTTCACGCAAATACTGAAGCCCTCTTCGCGATGACAAATCATGGGGGCAATAGTTCTTCCGCTCTCGTTGTTGCTATAGCTGAAAACTGATGGCTGATAGCTGACAACCGACAATCAAACGCAAAATGCCAAGTGCTAACTGCTAACGGCCGCCTTCCCAAACGTCGGCAGCAGCAATATCGCGAGCACATACGCCACAGCCCCGCAGCCCAGCGTCACATCCAACCCAAACTGAATCGCCACCACGATCGCCAGCACCGAGCCCAGCACGCTCGACGCGGCATTCATGGCCCACGCCCACTCGATGGCGCCGTGCTTGGCGTGACCTGTCGCCGCACTGCCGGCAACCGAAAGCGCACGCAGTCCGCTGGGAAACGGCATTCCCATGGCGAAGCCCAGCGGCACCAGCAACAAAGCGCTGATGGCCAGCTTCGCGACAAAGGCCAGTCCGATCATCGCCTCCAGCAGATGCGGCAGAACGAAAACATAAATTCCCAACGCCACGACAATAAACGCCAGCGCCGCAACCACGCGCGTCGGCTCGCTGAACCAGCGCCGCGAAACCAGGCTGCCGGCGCCGCTCGAAAGCAGCATCAGGAAAACCACCACCGTCAGCGCGTACGTGGGATAGCCGAGAAACAGCACGAAGCGCTGAATGAACGCGATCTCCACCATGATGTAGCCCAGGCCAATGGCGATGAAGTAGAGCACCGGCAAGCTGCGCCCTGAGCGCGCGTCGGCCGACAGCGCCAGCGGCACCACCAGAAATGCGATGACCGCGACAATCGACACCAGCAGCACAATCCCCAGGATCGCGATGCCGAGATTCACCTTCCAGTCGATGCCGCCCTGGTCGGAGCCGCGGAAAACCTGCTCCGGCTTCAGCGTGAAGAAGAAGAACGGCGCGTTGTCGGTGACCGGCGTGACGTTGTAGGGATACTGATCGGAGAAGCCGCGCACGTCCTGGCCGCGGATAAGCTGTGAAAACGCCGGGTGCGCCATGCCGGGCTTGTCGGCCGTAACCGGCATGTAGAGCACCGTGAGGTTGAGGTTCGAATTCTTCTCGCCGACGCCGAGGATATGATTCAGCACCGCCTGCTGCTCTTCCAAGGTGAACGGCGACTTCTTCGCCAGCACCACGACCGGCCGGCCATCGGTATCGAGCGGACCATCGCTGACCACGATGAAGTTCTGCGTGGTGTCGGCGACGCCCATGTCGTGCAGGGCTTGCATGGCTTGCGACACTACGCGCAGCGCCTCGCGCGGCTTGGTGAACTCCCAGCGCGTGATGGCGATGATGCCATCCGGGTTCAAGTGCTCAAAGTATTCGCGAAAAGCCTCGACCGTGTAGAGATTGTTTTCGCTGAGCGCGAATGCGCCCGCCGCGGTCGACGCCCAGGTGTCGACCAGCGTCATTTGCACCGCGTCGTAGCGCTCGCGGCTGTTGCGCACGAACGACCGCCCATCGCTCACGTGAATGTGCACCTCGGGAATCTGGTAGAGGTGATACGTGTAGTCGGCGAAGCGGTCGCGCATGATGTCGTTGGCAATGATGGGATTGATCTCGATGCCGGTGACATTGGGGCTGCCGTTGGCGACCGCGCGCAATACGTCCACGCCGCCGCCCGGCCCGATGATGGCGAAATCACCGTGCGGCCGCAGCACATTCACCAGCGACGGAGCAGCCGACATCAGGTGCTGCCGGTAATCCTCACTCCAGTTGTGCGGCTCGGTATTCATCAGAGAGGTCTGCGCGTCGGCATCGATCACGATGGCCTTGCCCAGTCCCTGGTTGTCGACTTCGACTCGCGAGATAGCGTTCCACTTCGCAAACACTGGGGCTTCGCGCTTCATGCCTTTGGCATACACGATATCGATCAGCCGGCCGTGAAAGTTGATCGCGATCAATAGCAGGAAAGCGATTGCTACGCAGGCCGGCAGCGGACGCTTTGCCGGCGAGGCCCACGCCACTGCGGCGAGCGCCACAGCCACCGCTGCAAACAGGATGGTGTTCGGCGCTCCGATAAAGTTGAGCAGCGGCACCAGCGCCAGGCAGGCCAGCGATCCGCCGAGCAAATCGGCGCCATACAACTGCGTAATGCGCGCGGTGTGGCGCGCAAACACGATAGAGAACAGCAGTCCGGTAAGAAAGAACGGCACCGCCGACGCGAGATAAAGAGCGGTGAGCCGCCAGAAGTTCTGCCAATCGAGATGCAGCGAGACCGCGGTGTGTATCACGATCTCCAGCACCAGCAGGATGACCACGGCATTGGCCGCGCACAACCTCGCGCCCAGCTGATCGATGGACCAGCGGCTCAGCCACTGCCGCCGCAGGTAAGCGAACACCGCTCCGGCGCCCAGTCCCAGCAGCGCGATGGAAATCGCCAGAAACGCGAAGTGATAGAAGAGCACCACGGAGAACAGGCGCGTCAGGCCAAGTTCCAATAAGAGTGCAGCAAAGCTCATGAGGGCGACAGCGATGGTCGCGCTCCAGGGCGAGGTAGCAGAAGCCGGCGGCGCCAGCTTGGATTTAGGCTTAGTACCAATCATGAAACCTTGAGATTACTACGAAAACGGCGGCGATTAATCACGCAAAAGCCGCAGAATGGGACACTTTGCCGTTTTCGGAGCACCTGCAAAATAAATTCTGTGAGCGCTGTGATTTTCTCGTTCCCTGGCGCGAATAACAGGATGACAGCACAAATTGCAACCGGGCCGGCAAAAGGAAAGATGACGACACCAGAACTTCAGCAACGGTTTCAGAGCCTGGTGGAGGAGCACAAGAAAATCCTCTACAAGGTCTGCAACTCGTACTGCCGGAACCGCGATGACCGGGAAGACCTGGCGCAGGAAATCGTCGTCCAGTTATGGCGGTCGTTCGAGAAGTTCGATGGGCGCGTGCGCTTTTCTACCTGGATGTACCGCATCGCCCTCAACGTCGCTATCTCTTTTTACCGCCGCGAGAGCACACGCACCCAGCACGTCATCTCCGACGAGGAGCATCTGCTCAACGCGGTTGACGATTCGGAGCAGCCGCCGGAAGACGTGCAGCTCCTGTATCGCTTCATCGAAACTCTCGACCCGCTCAACAAGGCGCTGGTGCTGCTTTACCTCGACGGCAACAGTCATCAGGAAATCGCGGGTGTACTGGGCATCAGCGAAACCAACGTCGCAACCAAGATTGGAAGATTGAAGCAGAAGATCAAGCAGGAATTTCCCGGACGAAACCGGAACGAAAAAGGAGCAGGCAATGGCGGAAATGGATGATCTGAAACAAATGTGGGCGGCCTACGATCGCAGACTCGACACCAACATTCGTCTGAGCCGGCAGCTGTTGCTGGCCACCAACCTGAACCGCGTGCGCACACCGTTACGACGCATGGCATTTTTCGTCGGCATCGAGGCGATTATCCAACTGGCGGTCGTGGTTGCGCTGGGCTCCTTCCTGTTCGACCACCTCGCGGCTCCGCGCTATGCGCTGCCCGCCGCCGTGCTGGACATCTTCGCCATCGCCCTGCTGGCCATCATGATCCGGCAAATCGCGCTTGCCCTCGATATCGATTACGACAAGCCGATCGCCGCTATTCAGAAGCAACTGACCGAGCTGCACGTCTTGCGCATCCGCTACATCCAGGGAATTTTTCTGGTGAGCACGCTGATCTGGACGCCACTGCTGATCGTCGCGCTGAAAGGCTTCTGGGGCCTCGACGCTTACCGGTTGTTCGGCGCGCCCTACCTTGCCAGCAATCTGTTGCTGGGGTTGGCTGTCATCCCGCTGGGATTCTGGTTGGCAAAGAAATTCGGTGATCGCATGGGCCGGTCGCCAATCGTGCAGCGGATCATGCGCGATCTTGCGGGATACAATTTGAACGCCGCAACCGGCTTTCTCGCGAGCCTCTCCGAGTTCGAGCGCGAAAGCTGACAGTGAGGAAAGATCGGCAGCTTAATCAGAAGCTCCTTCGCTGATAAACGAAAATCTTATCTCCGCGCCGCGGCTGACCACGCTGCGGCATTTCTTTCTGGCCAGCTACAAAATTGTAATGTTGCGGTAATAGGACGGTGGAGCTTGTTGCAGATATGATGCAACGTCGGCTTGGCCCGCCGTTTCTAATACTCGAGCTTGCGATTCAGCGCACCATCCGGCGGTGACAGCGACATCAGGAAAAGACTATGGAGCAAGACGATTGAGGCGCCGCGTGGTCCGCTGGTTGGTTCGCACCGGAGTGCTTGGGCTTCTCCTCGGCGCGGCCCTGTCTCTTCACGCTCAGGTGCGCCAACCGCTCTCTACCAATGTGGAGGCGGGCGAAAAAATCTACAAGTCCGCCTGTATTGCGTGTCATGGTCCCGAAGGCAAGGGGATGCCGCGCTCGATCAGCGGGTTCAAGAAGCCGGATTCGTTTCCCGACTTCACTCGCTGCGGGCAAACCACGGCCGAAGCCAATTCCGATTGGAAGGCGATGATCGTGTATGGCGGGCAGTTTCGCGGCTTCTCCCAGATCATGCCGTCCTTTGGACAAGCGCTGTCGTTCGCGCAGATCGACGAGGTCATCGCATACTTACGCGCTTTTTGCCACAACTCGCATTGGCCGCGCGGCGAGTTGAACGTGCCGCGCGCACTGGTGACCGAAAAGGCTTATCCCGAAGATGAGGCTGTCATTTCAACAGCGATCAACGCGCAGGGCATGCCCGGCAACACCACGCACCTGATACAGGAGCAGCGCTTCGGCGTGAAGAACCAGATCGAGGTCGACTTGCCGTTGACGTTTGAAGATCAGAATCACACCTGGTACGGCGGCGTGGGTGATGTGACCCTGGGCCTGAAGCGCGCAATGTATTCCAACCTGCGCACGGGCTCTATCTTCGCGCTGCAAGGCAGCGTGATCGCGCCCACGGGCAGCCAAGCGCACGGCTTTGGAACGGGCACCACGACGTTCGAGACCTTTGCGGCTTTCGACCAATATTTTCCGGGAAACGTTTTTGTGCAGACGCAGTTCGGCGCCGACCTGCCGCACGATACGAAAGTCGCGCCGCAAACTCTCTTCTTCAACTCGGCGCTGGGTGAGAGCTTCGCACCCAATCACGGACTGGGGCGACTGTGGTCGCCGATGGTGGAATTTGTAGCAAATCGCGATCTGGTGGACTTCGCGAAAACCGATTGGGACGTCGTACCCCAAATGCAGGTGACGATCAGCCGCCGTCAGCACATTCGCGGCGATCTTGGAGTGCGAGTTCCCTTCACCAACACATTCGGACGACCCATCCAAGTGATGTTCTACCTGCTGTGGGACTGGCAGGACGGAAAGCTGACCGAAGGCTGGTAATGCGAAACACTGTCATCACCGCGATTCTGGCGCTCGCGCCGCTTGTCCCACTCTGTGGGATGTGGGGCGCCGGGAAGCCCCAGGCGAAACCATCGTTCCATACCGCGGACCGCTGTCTTGCCTGCCACAACGGCATGATTACCTCGACAGGCAAGGACGTTTCCATCGGCATTGACTGGCGCTCCAGCATCATGGCCAATTCGGCGCGTGATCCTTACTGGCAGGCCAGCGTTCGCCGCGAAGACATGGACCATCCGGAAGCGCGGGCCGAGATCGAGGACGGCTGCGCCGACTGTCACATGCCCATGTCGCGCTACCAGGCCAAGCTGCAAGACCACTTGGGCGGCGTTTTCGAACATCTTCCGTTCTCGGCCGCCCCGAAGAAGAATGCCGCAGCCGAAGACGGTGTCACTTGCTCGGTGTGTCATCAGATTTCGAGCCAGAAACTGGGTACGCGCGAAAGCTTTAACGGCGGCTTCGTCGTCGATCCGCCGCAACCGGACAACGATCATCCGGAGTACGGGCCGTTTCAGATTCAGCCTGGGCTGGCACACATCATGCAGAGCTCGACTGGCGGCTTCCGTCCGACCGAAGGCCTGCACATCGCCGACTCAGCGCTCTGCGCCACCTGCCACACGCTCTATACCAAGTCGCTGTCGGCGGAGGGCAAGCCGCTGGGATATTTCCCCGAGCAGGTGCCGTATCAGGAGTGGCTGCACAGCAGCTACGCCGGCAAGTCGAGCTGCCAGTCGTGCCACATGCCCGAGATGCCGGGAGAAACTCAGATCGCAGTCGTGCTCGGACCGCTGCGCACTGGAGCGCGGCAGCACACGTTTGTCGGCGCAAATGTTTTCATGCTGAAGCTGCTCAACCTGCATCGCGACGAGCTTAGCGTCGAAGCCTCGCCCACCGAGTTGATGGCCGAAGCTGACCGCACCGCCGAGTTCCTGCAATCGCGCGCGGCGCAGGTCACCATCCGCAACATCACGACTATCGGCGGCCGCCTCGAGGCTGACGTTGCGGTGCAGAACCTGACGGGGCACAAGCTGCCAACGGCGTTTCCATCGCGGCGGGCGTGGCTGCACGTCGTAGTTCGCGATCGCAATGGCCGCATGGTCTTCGAGTCGGGAGCCTTGAACGCCGATGGCTCAATCCAGGGCAACGACAACGATGCTGATCCGTTGCGCTTCGAACCGTACTACCGCGAGATCACGCGCAGCGATCAGGTGCAAATCTTCGAGCCGATTCTGAAAGATCAAGCGGGATACGTGACCACGGGACTGGCTGCCGCGGTCGGCTACCTGAAAGACAGTCGCCTGTTGCCGGCCGGATTCGACAAGCAGACGGCGGACAAAGATATTGCCGTGGCCGGTGATGCGATGGCCGATCCAAACTTCACTGAAGGCGGCGATGTAGTGCGCTACTCGGTGCCGCTTGGCGACGCTGTGGGCCCGTTCCGCGTGGAAGCCGAGCTTTGGTATCAACCCATCGGCTACCGCTGGGCCCACAATCTGTCGGGATATTCGGCGGCCGAGACACAGCGTTTTGTCGGCTACTATGACGCCGCCCCACAGAGCACGGCCATCGTGCTAGCGCACGCCGACGCCACCCGCTAGGGTTTGCAGAATCATTCCTCCGTTGCCCCGCCCCGCAGATACTCCCTCACTCGCACAATCTCTGCCCGAAATTTGAACGTCCGCGCAAGAATCTACAAGCCACGCGTTCTGCCTGGCAAGTACCATCAGCTACTCTCACCACAAATTACGAATTCAAGGCAAACATGGCAACTGTCGACGCAAAAACTTCGCAACAAGCACTGAACATGATTATGTCAGCCATCGGGCTGCGGGAATCGGATCACAAAGCGAACGTAACCATCCAGGGCAAAGATCCCATCCTGGCCTCGCGCCACAGGTTTGGCGAGCTGATGGCGGCGGCGCAGGCCGCCTTCGGCATGGCACTCAGTCATCTGTGGCAACTGCGTGGCGGCCGGGCGCAAGATGTAACGACCAACGTGCGGAACGCCGTGCACCAGCATCACGGCATCGCCTTCATGCGGCAGAATGGCCGCGAGCTTCCCTTCACCGACTACGGCTCCGGCGTCGGCGTCGATTCTCCGATGAGCGGTGAGTTCTATCCCACGCGCGACGGGCGTTTCGTCAAGATTGAGCTCTTCTATCCGCGTCTGCGCGATGCAATGTTCAAGGTGCTGAAGTGCGCTCCCAGCCAGCGCGCCGTGGAAGCCGCGATCATGCAGTGGGACGGCGAAGCGCTGGAGCTGGCCATCCGCGAAGAGTCGGGCGCCATCGGCATGGTGCGCTCAGCCGAAGAGTGGCTGGCACATCCCGTCGGCCGTCGGCTCGCCGCCAAGCCGGTCGTCGAGGTAGAAAAGATCGGCGACAGCGATCCCATCCCGCTGCCTCAGGGTTGCAACATGCCGCTGCAAGGAATTCGCGTGCTTGACTGCACGCACGTCATTGGCGGACCGGTGACCGGCCGCACCCTGGCCGAGTTCGGCGCCGACGTGCTGCATCTCTCCAAGCCGAACTATCCCGACCATGTGAACTGGCGCCTGGAAACGGACCTCGGCAAGCGGGCCGCGTATTGCGACTTCAATAACCAAGCCGACACCCGCCGCTTCTTCGATCTGCTGCAAACTGCCGACGTCTTCACCTGCTCCTATCTCAACCTCGATCAGAGAGGCATATCGCCTCGGCGTCTCGCCACCAGCCGCCCGGGAATCATCTCGCACGAGCTGCGCTGTTTCGACTTTGAGGGTGAGTGGGCGAACTTCCGCGGCTTCGACATGATCGCGGTCGCGGTGTCTGGTTACGTCGATGCCGAAGGCGCGATCGATGCTCCCATCATGCCCTTGCAGGTGATCTTCGCTGACTACCTCGCAGCGTATGCCGGTGCGGCTGGCGTCGCCGCTGCGCTCTACCGCCGGGCGACCGAGGGCGGCAGTTACCAGGTGAGGGTCTCGCTTACCCGCATGTGCATGTGGGCGCAGGAACTGGGCCTGCTCGATGGCAGTGCCCTCAACGGAGCACATGCCTTCGCCGATATCGCCAGGGACACCGATGTTCCCGTCAACAACATCGGCAGCCCCTTCGGCGAAATCACCTACTTGCCAAGCATGATCGACATGCCCGACATCAAGCCGCATTTTGTGCGCGGAACGCAGCCACTCGGCTCTTCGCTGCTGGAGTGGGATGAAACCGCAACGGCTCCCGAGCATGAAGCCGCGCTCAGCGCCGTCGGAGCACGTTTGTAATCCCAAGCGGAATTGGGCCAGTCCATTGATCCGGCACTTCCCATCAACCAGGGGAACTGCCGGATCGTCGCTTTCCGGAGGTCTTTAGAACAATCAACGCTGTTGTGGGATGATGTTGGACCTGCGCGAAGAAGTGGAGGCCCGTGAACTACGCCATCCCGATGTTGCTGCTCGCCGGCACGATCGCCCTGTTCTTCGGCTTAGGACGCGCCGACTATGCGAGCTTCGGCACGCTACAACTTGTCGTGCGGGTCATCGTCGCGCTGCCGCTGCTGGTCTCCGCCATCCTGCTGCACTTTCTTCGCACCGATCTGACGGCCAGCATCATTCCACCGGCATTTCCGGCGCGCCATTTTCTGGTGCTGCTCACGGGCGTCTGCGAGATCGCCGGCGCCGTGGGCCTGTTTCTCCCAAGCGTCCGCCAACCTGCTGCATTCTGCATCTCGGTCATGCTGGTCGCAATCACCCCAGCCAATGTTTATGCGGCCGGAAAAGTTGTTGGCGGATTGCCGATGCCTTCTGTTCCCGTGCGCACCGCGATGCAGATTGTATTTATCGTGCTGGTGCTGCTGGCCGGCTACGGAGTGCCGAAGCGGCTGCTGGGCGCGTAGTCACGAGACCAATTCCGGGGCTGAAGCCTCTGGGTATACAACAGCTTTGACTCGGCGCTGAAGCGCCGCTCTCCATGCCACGTTGAGGAAAAAACTTCGCTGCTTTACGATTCCAGAATGACCTGTGCCATGGCCGAGTCGCGCGTGTGCGTAATCGACAAGTGGGCTCGCACGGCGCCCAGCGCTTGGAAAAATTCGCCGGCTTTATTGTGGAAGGCGATGGTCGGTCGGCCGCCGGGAGAGCGCTTCACCTCAACATCCTGCCAGGTCACGCCGCGATTCCAGCCGGTGCCGATGGCCTTCATGGCCGCTTCTTTGGCGGCGAAACGTCCCGCATAGCGTTCGGCCTTGTTGGCTTTCGACTCGCAATAGCGGATTTCTTCCGGCGTGAACACGCGCTCGAGAAACCGCCGTCCAAAGCGCTCGATGCATGCGGCGATGCGCTCCACTTCTGCGATATCGATGCCGGTGCCGACGATCATAGGTTGCTCAAGCAGGCTATGGAAGACGAATCCGACCGTCATCCTGAAGCGATTGCTATGCCGAAGGTACCACATTGCCAAGGTGCTTCATCGTGCCATTATTGGCGGGTCTAAGGGCAACAACTGTTTTGGGTTTATGACACGGACTGCTATCATGTGCCTGCTCGATTGATCGACGTTGTACGCAGCAGTTCCTGCTTTGCAGTAATCCCTGCCTGCATCACATCCCGATCGAATTGCAGCTATATCAACTTCGAAGGACTATGCATCACCATGGAACAAGGAACAGTTAAGTGGTTCAATGACGCGAAGGGCTACGGCTTCATCAGCCGGCAGAATGGCGAAGACGTATTTGTTCACTATTCTGCGATCCAGTCGAATGGCTTCCGCAGCTTGCAGGAAGGCCAGGCGGTCCAGTTCAACGTGGTCAAAGGACCCAAAGGCTGGCAGGCGGAGAACGTACAAATTCTGTAGGTCTCGAGCTGGAAGGTTGAAGAGAGCGGTCCTCGCGGGCCGCTCTTTTTGTTGGCATCCGCATTGTGCTTGGCGATTCCCGCGTAACCCGTTTCATCCCGTCTGATGCTTTTCTTCTTCCACGTCGATGGGCCGTACCTGGTCCACCAGAATAAACACCACCAGAACGGCGACCGGAACGTAGAGCGCGCGCAACTCCCACCTCTGTTTCAGGATGGTGCCAATCGCTGCTCCCACCAGGTAGCAGATCCAGATGGAGCCCATCATGGCGCCCTCACGAACATCTTTCTGCTGGGGCGCTAGTCTGACAACGTGGGACATCCGTTTCAGGTAGCGCAGCTGGTCGTAACCCCAGAACAAAACTCGGGTGAAGGACTCGCTCAGCTTGGTCAGAGTGCCGGTGACAAACGTCGTGTAAACCGTGAGCGGCCCAATATGCGTGAGCGTGGCCGTCTGAATCCCCATGGCGAAAGCTAACAGCGCGACCAGTGCGAAATAGACGGGTGAACGCAGGTCAACGATCTGGCCGAGGTGCATGGCCGGCGTAGCACGGGCGAAGAACACGAGCAGTAACGCCTCGGCGGCTAACGTGAACGATGCGATGCGACGAATGCCGTTGCGGCCGGCAATCTGCACCGTGATGCGCGTCAAGGTCATTCCCACAATGTAGGACGCGATGGCGCACAGCGGACGCAACAGGTTCGGCCAGTCCTGCCGTCCCAGGTACATGCCAACGTGCACGCTGTTGCCGCTCATGTTGGCAGTAAAGACCTGGAATAGCGCGATGTAGCCGACGGCATCGACGAATCCGCCGACCGAGGTGAGGCACAGCGCAACGGCAGTTTTGCCGCGCGCGCCAAGGTCGGGCGCGTGGCTCACATTCGCCGCAGCGCCATTTTGGCTGCGTTGTAGCCGCACATGCCGTGCACTCCGCCCCCGGGCGGCGTGGATGAGGAGCAGATATAAATGTCCTTCGCAGAAGTAGCATAGAAGCGGCGCGTGGGACGCAACATGAACTGCGATAGGTCGCCCG
Source organism: uncultured Acidobacteriaceae bacterium (assembly GCA_963769235.1). Classification (GTDB taxonomy): domain Bacteria; phylum Acidobacteriota; class Terriglobia; order Terriglobales; family Acidobacteriaceae; genus Bog-257. Next base: position 394,048 of record CAVYKW010000008.1, read on the forward strand.
TCCCGCCGACGATGTCGCCGCCGATGAGATTGGCGTCCATCGCCTCCAGCGCTGCCGGAGAAAATACCCGCCGCTCCAGAATGCAATCGCGAAATCCGGGAGCAAAGCGCTCGATCTGGGCTTCGATGCGCGGCAACATGTCGATCTCCGAACCGTTGGGGACGTGGCAATACGCCCAGCCGATGTGACATCCCGCGGGCGCGCGGCTCGGATCAAACAGCGTGGGCTGCGCGAAGAGTACAAACGGCCGCTCGGCCACGCGGTCATGACGCATGGCATCTTCCGACAGCGCGATCTGCTCCAGCGTGCCGCCGAGATGCACCGTTGCCGAGCGCGCACACTCGGCCGCTTTCCAGGGCACCGGCGACGACAGCGCAAAATCCACCTTGAACACCCCGGGCCCGTAGCGATAGCGTTCCAACTGGCGAACGTAGCTGGGCGACAGGCGCTGGCCGGCAATGCGCACCAACTGCTGCGGCGTCACATCGCACATGGCGACGTCAAACTCGCCCAGCGCGTCCAGACTATCCACGCGGCTATCGAGATGAACCCTCCCCCCCAACCGCTCGAGGTGCCCGCACAGCGCGGTGGTGATAGCTTGCGCTCCACCCTTGGGAATCGGCCATCCCACAGCGTGGGCCGTAGCAGCAAAGATAATAGCGAAAGCTGAAGTGAGCGGCTCATCGAGCGAAAGCACGGAATGTGCCGCCAGGCCGGCATACATGCCCTTGGTGCGCGCGCTGCGAAACCAGATGTTGGCGGTCGTGGTGGCTGAAGGAAAGCCCTGCAATCCGAGACGCGCCATCAACAACGGATGACGCGGAAACAACGAAACCGGCTTCAGTATCTCAGGCGCAAGTTCGTTCCATTTGTCGGCGAAGATGCCGAACATCTGGCGCCAACGTTTGCCATCTTCGCCGAGAGCGGTTACGGCCTCATTCAAGTCGCGTTCGAGAATTACCGCGGTGCCGTCGTCCAGCGGATGCGCCACCGGCGCCGATGGCTGAATCCACTCCAGTCCGTATTGATGCAGCGGCAGCGTAGAGAAAAATGGCGAGGCCAGCGCCATAGGATGCACGGCCGAACCGAAGTCATGCTGAAATCCGGGAAGAGTGAGAGGAAGCGTGCGCGCTCCGCCGCCGGGTTGCGGCTCCGCTTCGTAGACATCGACCTGCAATCCCGCTTGCGCCAGAACGATGGCAGCAGCCAGCCCATTGGGGCCTCCTCCGATAACCACCGCGCGTCGCTGCGTTGCCGGCATATGAGATCAGTTTAGAGCAGGTGCAGTTTATTGGTTGCTGCGCAAGGTTTCGCGAGGATAGGGATCCTTCGACTTCGTTCGCTACGCTCTCTCCGCTCAGGATGACAAGCGGTAAATCACTCACTCCACTTACGATCACAATCGGTAAAGGGCTCTCCCCACTTACGATGACAATCGGTAAATCGCTCTCAGTCAGATGGCAATGGATAAACGAGGTTTGGTCTATTAACGATCATACCGTTTTCTTCGTTCGAGCCTGCTGCCATCCTGAGCGATCAGGTTTGGTCTGTCATCCTTGAGCAAACCAAATTTTGTCTGTCATCCCGAGCGAACCAGGTTTGATCTGTCATCCCGAGCGAAGTCGAGGGACCCCTATCCCTGCTAAAAAGCACGGCCCGTGTCCGTCGTTACCGCCTTAAACCGCTCTCCCGGTCTTCTCCAAGGTCACAAAGAAATCGCGGCTGATGGGCTCGATGGTCGCTTTCACGCCGGGAAACTTGGCGAACATCTTCGCCAGCTGTTCTTTGTCGTAGAGGAACAAGTCGCAGCGTTTCTCGTAGCGCTTCTTGCGCTGCCAGCCCAGGATGCCGCCAGACACCGGGAACGAGAAGAATGCCTTCTGGCGGGTGAGCGACAAAACTTTCTCCACCACTTTTTCCGGATCGGGCATGTAATCCATGAAGCCCATTACGATCACGTAATCGAAAATTTCCTGCGGCGCGTACTTGTAAAAGTCGGCGACCATGAAGTTGCAGCGTTCGCCGACGCCGACTTGGCGGGCGTGTTCGGTGGCCAGCTTCAGCATGCCTTCGGCAAAGTCGATGCCCACCACGCGCGAGGCTCCGCGCTGTGCCAGGGTGATGGAGTAATGACCCGGCCCGCAGCCGATATCGAGTACGCTCTTGCCTTGCACCGGCTCACAGCCTTCGATGGATTTCTCGTAGCGCAGGCGCATACTCTTGCGGAAAAGCTTGTTGATGACGCTGTCCACCATTCCGTTCTGGTTTCCGTAGATAGCGTCGAAATCGTTGGCGTACTGGTGAAAAAAAGTCTGGGTGCGATCAAGCGACATGGGAATTTACCAACTTGGGATATTTCCTGAGAACGTTTTGAAACGTGGTCACGGGAAACTCCCGCAACACGCGCCTCACCTTCGCCTCAGTGGTTTGAAGATTGACATATGTCTTGAAATTGCGGGCGCGGCTCATCGGCAGCCGGGGATGAGCGGGATCGATCTCGCGCGGGTGAATATAGAACACGACCGGACGGCCTTCTTCCAGCACCTGTCGCGCCATCTTGCGAATCAGCCAGTACGGAAAGAGCCGTAGATAGCCGCCGCCAAAAAAGCACATCGGCTTCCCCATCACGTCGGCCACGGTAATAGGAAGTTCGATAAGTGCGTCGTCACGGCCTACGCGATGCGGATCGCGACGAGCGGCACGAATGCCGCCGTGGCCCCGCTCTGCCGGAAACACGGACGAATCGTACTGGTAGCCGGCCGAAATCAGCACATCGAAAAACCAGGGCGTATCTTCGGTGGTCGAAAATCCGGGAGCGCGATAGCCGCCGACCGGTACGCCGGCAATATCTTCCAGCAACAAGCGAGCGCGGCGCACGTCGGCGTAGAAATCGTCGCGTCCCTGCTCGTACACCAGACGATGATCGTAACCATGCGAAGCAATCTCATGCCCGCGCGCCGCAGCTTCTTTCACCAATTGCGGATAGTGCTCGGCGATCCAGCCTAGAAAGAAGCACGTGACCTGCACCTTTTCCTCGCTGAACAAATCGAGCATGCGGGTGAAATTCTTTTCGACGTGCGAGGGCAGCCCGCTCCATTCCGAGATATTGGGAACACTCGGAACGTCCAGGATATGAAACCAGTCTTCGACGTCCACTGAGAAGATAGAGGTCTGCATGGCCGCGGGTGATTTAGGTTATAACGTCTGTCGTACGGACACAAGAGTAGGGCACGCTGCCTCCCCCGGCTGTCGTCATTTGACTCTCGCGAATCGCTGGGCTAGCCTCAGAATCCGGTACGACTACTCTTTTCAGCGCTCGCGCGTGAGCATATTTTAGCGAACTTTCATGGGGTTTTTTCGCCATCCCGCCAGGAATTTACGGCGTAACTTGCCGCTTTTGGTGCTCGCCATTTTTTGCTCCCTGCCGGCTACCGGCGGCAACATGGTGCGGCCCAGCCACGGCGCGAAGGCTATGGTCGCCACCGTGCATCCCGAGGCGTCCAAAGTCGGAGTCGCGATCATGCAACGGGGCGGCAATGCGGTCGACTCCGCGGTCGCCGTCGGATTTGCGCTCGCGGTCGTTTATCCCGAGGCAGGCAATATCGGTGGCGGCGGATTCATGCTCTTCCGCCAGGCCAACGGTGAGGTGCACTTCCTCGACTATCGCGAGAAGGCTCCGGCCAAAGCCACCGCCAACATGTATCTCGACAGCCAGGGCAACGTCATTCCTGACCTTAGTACTGTGGGCTACAAAGCAATCGGCGTCCCGGGATCGGTGGCGGGCATGGTGTACGCCCAGCAACACTGGGGCAAGCTCACGCTGAAGCAGGTGATGGAACCGGCGATCCGGCTGGCGCGCGACGGCTTCATCCTCGACTACGACGACAGCCGCGCGTTGCACGATTCCGAGCTGGCGAAGTTTCCCGGGTCGCATCGTATTTTTCAGCGCGACGGCGACTACTACCGCGCCGGGGACGCCTTCAAACAGCCTGAGCTGGCCAAGACGCTGGAGCGCATCGCCGCCAACCCCGACGACTTTTACCACGGCACGATGGCGCGCGAGCTCGCGGCCGCAATGCAGAAAGGTGGCGCTCTCATCACCGCTGATGATCTGGCGCAGTACACGGCGAAGGAGCGGCAGCCGATCCGCGGAACCTATCGCGGCTACGACATCATCAGCGCGCCGCCGCCTTCGTCGGGCGGAATCGCGCTGGTCGAGATCCTGAACATTCTCGAGGGCTACGACCTGGCCAAAGAAGGTAATCGCTCGGCGGAAAGTATTCACCTGACCGCCGAGGCGTTTCAACGCGCGTTTTTCGATCGCGCCGAGTTTCTGGGCGATCCTGATTACTCAAAGATCCCCGTGGCACAGCTGATCGATAAGCGTTACGGCAACGCCTGGCGTGACACGATTCCGTTGCGTCGTGCTACGCCAGCTGCCGACCTGCGGCGTCCGTCGGTCTTCTCGCAACTCGACAGCTACGCCAGCACGCATCCTCAGCCGCAATCGGTGATGGAGCCCGATCACACCACGCACTACTCGGTGGTCGACGCGGACGGCAATGCGGTGTCGGTCACCACCACGCTGAACGATTCCTTCGGCTCAGGCGTTACCGCCGAGGGGCTGGGATTTCTGCTGAACAACGAGATGGACGATTTCACCTCCAAGCCCGGCGTGCCAAATTTGTATGGCTTGCTGCAAGGACCGGCGAATGCGATTGGCCCAGGCAAACGGCCGCTGTCGGCAATGACGCCGACCATCGTGCTGAAGAATGGCAACCTGTTTCTGGTGCTGGGCTCGCCTGGCGGTCCGACGATTATAACTACCGTTGCCAACGTGCTGATGGGCGTGGTGGATTACGGGATGAACATCCAGCAGGCGGTGGATGCGCCGCGCTTTCACAACCAGTGGATGCCCGACCATATTCTGGTCGAGGCGACGGGGATTTCGCCGGATACAATCGGCATCCTGGAACACATGGGTCACAAGATGGTAACGGACCGTGGTTATTGGGGCGACGCTGAGTGCATCGCCATTGACGAAAAAACCGCCGACCGCCTGGGCGCCAGTGACGGACGCAACAACGGAAAGGCGGTTGGCTTCTGATGCGCAGGGCGATGTCCACTCTGATTTACGCGAAGCGTGAGCGCCTCCATCCCGGCCTGCTCGACCGGATGGTCAGCGGGGGCGCCGAGGCGATTGAGATTTTCGCCGCGCGCGGACACTTCAATTACACCGACCGCCAGCACATCCGCGAGATGGGCAACTGGTTTCGCAGCACCGGCGTCGCGTTTCATTCGATGCATTCGCCCATGCACGCCGACGACGAGTGGGGACGCAGCGGCAGCGCGCCGATCAATATTGCCGCAGTCGAGAAGCGCGACCGCATCGCTGCCATGGACGAGATCAAGCGCGCACTGGAAGTGGCCGAGCAAGTGCCATTTCAGTTTCTGGTGCAGCACGTGGGCGTCAGCAACGAGGAGAGCACCGAGCACAAGCTGGAAGCGGCGATGAGTTCGCTGGAACATCTGCATGCCTTCGCCAAGCCGCTGGGCGTGCAGTTGCTGGTGGAAAATATTCCTAACGACCTTTCCACGCCCGACTCGCTGATGCAATTGCTGCATGCGGGACGTTTCCTGGATGTTGGCGTCTGTTTCGATCTTGGCCACGCGCATTTGTTGTCGAGCGTGAAAGAGGCGTTCGAGGTGCTGAAGGATCGCATTCGTTCGACGCACGTTCACGACAACCGGAAGGAACGCGACTCGCATCTGTGGCCCGGTGACATTCCGGCCGGCGAAGGCGGTATCGACTGGAGCGAAGCGATATCGCTGCTGCGCTCGGCGCCGCAGGTGCCGCCGCTGCTGTTGGAAATCGAAGGCGTGGAAGGCGAAAACGTCAGCGAGAAGATGGCCGAGGCGTTTGGGAAGCTGGAGAAGGCGTGAGGTCAGAGAGTTCGCGTTCCATCCCACACTTGTCATCCTGATCGCAGCATTCGCGTTTTTTTGCGAATGCGGAGTCGAAGGACCTGCTGTTCGGCGGCGGCGCCGGGCTGCCGTCCCTACAGGACTCCACCCTTTCTCGGCGCGTTGACGGCGCAGCTAAAGCTGCGCCCCTTCAAATCCCACTCCCCACGCTTCAGGCCTTAGACATCCTAGCTTGTAATCCTGAGCGCAATGCCGGCATTCAACAATCATAAGGTGTCATCCTGAGCGCCGCGTTCGCGTTTTTTGCGAATGCGGAGTCGAAGGACCTGCTGTTGTGCGCGGCAGAAGGCTGCAGTCCTTACAGGGCTCGGTTTTCTTCTCCGCCCTACCCAGGACACCGCTCCCCTAATCCGCGCAAAAGCGGCGCGAATCGGGGACCCCGCTTTGTCCTGGGCTAGCTTCGCGGCCGCCCCTTGCGGGGCTCGAACGTCGCGGGTTTCACCGTGATGCGACCTCCGGGTGTTTTGGGGATCGCGCTGGCCCGCCCTTGTGCGGGTCACACTATCCTAATCAACTAGAATCCATTCGACGCTGATCGTTACGGCCGCTGCCGGTCTTGTCTTCACGAGCGGACTTCAGTCCACGAGGGATCTGCGCTTTGCTCAAACAACGACTACCTCCCGGCGCAAGGCCCGATCCCCCTGCCCCGGCCTGACTTTTCTGCGCTCAACGTGCATACTTAATACTTATTCCCATGAACTCATCAGCCAACATCGGAACCGACATTCCCGTTACCACCATCCGCGAAGTCGGGCAGCACGAAGGCCAGACCGTCACCATTCGCGGCTGGCTCTACAACCTGCGCGCCAGCGGCAAGCTGTTGTTCCCTATCTTCCGCGACGGCAGCGGTGTCATTCAGGGCGTGGTCGCCAAGAACGCCGTCTCGCCCGAGCTGTTCGAGGCGATCAAGGGCCTGACGCAGGAATCCAGCGTGATCGTCACCGGCAACGTGCGCGCCGACAAGCGTGCCCCCGGCGGCTACGAGCTCGATGTGAGCGACGCGCAGGTTTTGCAGCGCGTCAACCCTGACGACCCGTACCCCATCTCGCCGAAGGAACACGGTGTCGACTTCCTCATGGAGCATCGCCACCTCTGGCTGCGTTCGCCGCGCCAGGCGGCCATCCTGCGCGTGCGTGCCGAAATCATCAAGGCCGCTCGCGATTATTTCGACGATCGCGGCTTCACCCTGACGGATCCGCCCATCCTCACGCCCGCCGCGTGCGAGGGCACGACCACTCTCTTCCCCGTCGACTACTTCGAGGAGCAGGCGTACCTGACGCAGTCGGGCCAGCTCTACATTGAAGCGACCGCCATGGCGCTGGGCAAGGTGTACAGCTTTGGGCCGACGTTCCGTGCGGAGAAATCGAAGACGCGCCGCCATCTCACCGAGTTCTGGATGGTCGAGCCGGAAGTGGCTTACGCCACGCTCGACGACCTGATGAAGCTGGCCGAGGAGTTCATCACCTCGATCGTGACACGCTGCCTGGAAAAGCGGCGGCCTGAGCTGGAGACGATCGGCCGCGACATCACCAAGCTGGAAAAGATTGCCACGCCCTTCCCGCGCATCACTTACGACGACGCAGTGAAGATGTTGCAGGAAGGCCACGCCAAGGGCGAAGTGGAGAACAAGTTCGAGTGGGGCGGCGATTTCGGCTCGCCGGACGAGACCTACATTTCATCGCAATTTGACCGGCCGGTGATGATTCATCGCTATCCTGCGGTAGTGAAAGCGTTCTACATGGAGCCCGACCCGGTGCGGCCGGAGCTGGCGCTGTGTGTCGACGTGCTCGCGCCCGAAGGTTACGGCGAAATCATTGGCGGCTCGCAGCGCATGGCGTCGTACGAGTTGCTGCTGGAGCGCATTCATCAGCACGAGCTGCCGGAAGAGGCGTTCAAGTGGTATCTCGATTTGCGCAAGTTTGGCGGCGTGCCGCACGCCGGGTTTGGCATGGGCATCGAGCGCGCGGTGGCGTGGATCTGCGGATTGGAGCATGTACGCGAGACCATTCCCTTCCCGAGGACGCTGCACCGGCTGTACCCGTAGAGAGATTGCGGCCGTGTTTTGAAGGGGCACAGGTTTGAAGGGGCACAGGTTTGAAGGGGCACAGTTTGAAGGGGCACGGGTTTGAAGGGGCGCAGCTTTAGCTGCGCCGTCAACGCGCCTAAAAAATGCTGAGTCCCGTAGGGACGGCAGCTGGCGGCGCGACCGACCAGCAGGTCCTTCGACTCCGCATTCGCAAAAATCGCAAATGCTACGCTCAGGATGACAAATGGGGTTAGGAAGCTCTCCGGCGAGGGCTGAGTTGAGTTGGGGATAACAGTTTAGATTTGAAGGGGCGCAGCTTTAGCTGCGCCGTCAACGCGCCTAAAAAATGCTGAGTCCCGTAGGGACGGCAGCCTGGCGGCGCGACCGACCAGCAGGTCCTTCGACTCCGCATTCGCAAACGGCGCGAATGCTACGCTCAGGATGACAAATTAAGGCCTTGTACCACAATGTAAGACACTGTTTTAGGAACCCTTATGGCCACCAGTCCAATCACCAAACCGCTACAGAATCTTGAAACCAAATACATCCGCATCATCGGCGTGCCGCTTGATCTCGGGCAATCGCGCCGCGGCGTGGACATGGGTCCATCGGCCATGCGCGTCGCCGGCCTGGAAACCAAGCTCGAAGCACTCGGCTACGTGGTCGAAGACGGCGGCAACGTTCCAGTCGCCATGCTGGAGACCGAAGCGGAAGGCGATCCTCACGCGAAGTATCTGGAAGAGATTACCGAAACCTGTTCGGCCCAGGCCGAGCTGGTGATCAAGACGCTGGAGTCCGGCAAGATTCCGCTGACCCTGGGTGGCGATCACTCCATCGCGGCTGGCACCGTGTCCGGTGTGTCGGAGTTCTATCGCCGCCGTAACCAGCGCGTCGGCCTGCTGTGGATCGACGCGCACAGCGATATCAACACCCCGGAAACTTCTCCCAGCGGCAACGTGCACGGCATGCCTCTGGGCGCCATCATGGGATTATTCAAATCGCCGCTCTCCGATATGTACGGCTACAGTCCCAAGGTGCGGCCCGACAACTGCGTGCTGGTGGGCATTCGCGACGTCGACGAGCATGAGCGCGAAAACATCCGCAAGTCCGGCGTGCACGTGTTCACCATGCGCGATATCGACGAGCGCGGCATGCGCGTCGTGATGGAAGAAGCGCTGCGTCTAGCGGGCCGGGGCACGGTGGGTTATCACGTGTCGCTCGACCTCGACTGGATCGATCCCGAAGACGCCCCCGGCGTAGGCACGCCCGTGTGGGGCGGCGCAACCTATCGCGAAGCTCACCTGGCGATGGAGATCATCGCCGACCACGGCCGTATGCTCAGCTTCGAGCTGGTGGAAGTCAACCCCGTGCTCGACGAGCGCAACCAGACGGCGGAGCTGGCAGTCGAGCTGGCGCTCTCCGCCTTCGGCAAGAAAATCCTGTAACGTGGCGACATGAGCTCAGGGCCATCGCCGTCACCGCAGTTCGTGTTGCCTCCCCCGCCGGAGCTGCGCGGCGTTGCGGTACTCGGCTGCACTCTGCGGTATTACGACGTCGGCAGCGGACCTACTCTGGTCTTGCTTCACGGCATCGGTAGCGACGCCGATGAGTGGGCGTTCTGTCTGGGCGGGCTTAGTGCTTCGCATCGTGTGATCGCGCTTGAGCTCCCCGGCTTTGGGCGATCGGACAAACCGCACATCGAGTTCAGCGTCGAATTTTTCGTCGAAATGTTGGACCGCTTTCTGCGCGCACTTCGGATTAATCGCACCTCGCTGGTAGGAAGCTCGCTGGGAGGCTGGATCGCCAGCGCCTTTGCCCTGCAATTTCCGCAGACTGTGGAGAGGCTGATTCTGGTCGATGCAGCCGGACTGTTCACCGACATCAGCGGATTGCCGGTTGATCTGCGCGTCTCAACCCGCCGGCACATGCGGGAAATCCTGGAGCATGTCTTCTACAACCAGGCACTGGCTACGGATTCGCTGATCGATCTCGCCTATCAAGAGCACCTGGAGCGCGGCGACGGTTACACCATCGACAACGTGCTGAAGAATCTGACGGGCGGGCGCGAGCGGCTCGACGAGCGACTTGGCGAACTCAAGACCCCAACGCTCATTCTTTGGGGTGAACAAGACACGATGATTCCGGTTGCGACCGGCCACAGCTTTCAGCGGCTGATCCTTGGCTCACGGTTGGAGATCATTGCGGAGTGTGGACATTTGCCCGCGCTAGAGAAGCCGGGCGAGTTGGTGCGGCATGTGCTCAAGTTTCTCGCAGGCTCAGCGTAGCAGCTACCCAGCATTCCGCCTTACCGCCCAATTCGCGCAAAGGAAGCGCGAATCGGGACCCGGTTGCGGCTCCATGCTGGGCTAGACTATTTCGCCCTGACGGGCTCAGATTCTTTCGGGAGAGGTTCCCTTCCGAACTCAACATGCGAATCCACGACCGAAATCCTGCTACAAAGTCGGTCGGATTTCCAGGCGAGCTGAGGAGCCTCTGACTAAGCGAGACAGAAGTCCTCAGAGGCTAAAGCCGAATTGATTTTGGCGATATTTGCGGACGGCCTAAAGGGCCGCCCCCTTCAAAACGAAGCCCACTCAGAGTTTTCCTAATCAACGACGTCGCTTTCAGCCTTCACCGAGTGTCTGAAATCAGATCCGCCTAGCTAGTCGGAAAGTGTCCTCTCGATTGGTGAGCCCGCAATTTCCGCGCATGGAAAAAGGCACACCCGCACGGTGTGCCTTTCGAAATTTGCGACGGCGCTAACGGCCGAAGTACTTGGCGTTGCGCTCGGTGTAGTCCTTCCACTTTTCCGGCAGATCGTCGAGCGCATAAATCGCCGACACGGGACATACCGGCACGCACGCGCCGCAATCGATGCACTCCACTGGATCGATGTAGATCATTTCTTCAGCGGCAAACTTGTCGCTATCCTTCTTGGGGTGGATGCAGTCCACCGGACAGGCATCGACGCACGCGGTGTCCTTCGTGCCAATACACGGTTCTGCGATCACATAGGCCATAACAGGGTGTCTCCTAACGATTTCGTACGGAAAAATTCCACGTCGACTAAGTTGTTATCGATACTATCAAAAACTGGGTTTTGCGGCAGCCCGCGCTGCGTGAGAACGATCTACGCAACGCTGGCCGGCTCGCGCTGTCCCGCAGGCTCGTACTCCACGATGTAGCCGGCGACGGCGCTGGCCGCGACTGTCAACGGGCTCGCCAGATACATCTGGCCGGGACCGCTGCGTCCGGGGAAGTTGCGGTTCTGTGCGCTGATCACCACCTGGTCCGGTCGCGTGGATACGCCCGGCCCGGCATTGATGCAGGCGCCGCAACTCGGCTCGATCACTTGCGCTCCGGCACGTTGGAAGATGTCGAGGTATCCCTTGCGCACGCAGTATTCGCGTGTCTCCTGCGAGCCGAACTGCAGATAGAACTTGCAGCTGTCGGCGACGCGCCGCCCTTGCTTCAAGGCATCGCTGAGCACGCGCGCGTACATGTCCATGTCTTCGTTCTTGCCGGCGGTGCAGGTGCCACCGTAGGCAATCTCGACCGGTACCGGCGTGTTCAGTTCGCGCACAAACTTGCCGTTGCCGGGATCGCCCGGGGTCGCGAGCATGGGATAAATCTCGCTCGCATCGAGTTCGATGACGTGTGAGTAGTGCGCGTCAGGATCGCTGTACAAGCCTTCAATCAACGTTTGCGCTTCGTTCTCACTCATGCCGCGCCGCTCCATCAGGAAGTCAACGACTTTCTGATCGGGGGCAACGATGCCGGTGAACCCGCCAATCTCGGCCGCCATGTTGGTCATGGTGGCGCGCTCATCCACGCCCAGCGCTTCGATGGCGTCGCCGGAATATTCAATCACCTTTGCCAGCGCTTTGCCGGAACGGATGTACTCCAGCGAAAGCAGCTTCAAGATGTAATCCTTTGCGGTAACGTTCTCGCGCTTTTTGCCACGAATGACGACCTTTACCGACTCGGGCACCTTCACGCGAACATCTTTTGTGAACCACGAGTTGAAAACGTCAGTGGTGCCGATGCCGAAAGCGACGCAGCCCATCGCGCCCACGTGCGGCGTGTGCGAATCGCTGCCTACATTGAGCTGGCCGGGCAGCGCGTAGCTTTCGGTAACGATGGAGTGGCAAATTCCCTGCGAGCCCTTGCGGTCCTTCAACTCGCCGTGCAGCTTGATACCCTGCGCCTTGGAGAAATCTTCCTGCTTGATCTTCAACTGCGTCGCCAAATCGAGCAGTCCCATCTTGCGCTTTTCTTCCGACATGACGTCGTCAAGGAAGGTAAGGTGGTCGCGGAAAAACATGATCGTCTTGGCGTCGGTGACAAGAGCGTCCTTGCCCAGGAAATGCTCGAAGAAAATCGCCGCCATGGGCGTGACGTACTCGTGACTGAAGCGCAGGTCGGTGCGTGCGAATCCGGTGTCGCTCGGCTTCACTGCTTCCACGCCGACTTGGTTGGCGCCGTGAATCATGTGGCGCGCGAAAATCTTTTCGGCGATGGTCATGGGCCGCGGCTTGGTGGTGATGGGAGGCAGAAACACTTTGCCTTGCAGCCGCGCGACGTTGAACGGGAACAGCCCACCGTACTCGATGACCTGGCGCGTAATTTCGTCTTCGCCGGCCGTGAACACGCTGAGCGGAATTTGCTCGCCGCTGCGGATCTTGTCGATCAGGCTGAAGTCGGTCGAGGTCAGCACGCCCAGGTTCTGGCAATTCTGCTTGTAGATGCGCTCGATGTTTTCCGCGATCACCAGCTGGATGCCGGCCGACATTTCGGCATACGGCGACTGCTCGCGGCTGGATCCCTTGCCGCGCCGCTTGCCGCTGACCGCGCACACAAAGCCGCCGCGCTTCACATCACCGCGCTTGATGGGCGTCTCGTTGCCGCACTTCAGGCCGGTGTAGGGGAATTCGCCCAGCGTCTCGTCGAAGAAAAAGCAGATGTGTGCCGGCGTGATCTCGTCGGTCGAGATGTCGTCGCGCAGCTTGGGATTGCGCTCCGGATGCTGGGTGTCCCAAGGCAAATCTTCGCCCGCGAGCTGGCGCTTGATCAGTTCGGGATCTTCAGTAAGGAAAAGGATTCGCCCCTCTAAACGGACCATGTCGGGGCGCTGTTCAACGGTTCGGTTCAACAACGAGTTGTTCACTACGCTATTTTACCGCAGTCACAGGGGGCTGTGACGGAGTAGAACGGGCGTTCGAAGTTCGCGACCAGATGATGCTTTATTCGCGGGTTTTGGCGTATTCCGCCACCGCGGGCAGGTCTTCCAGGCCGCGGCCGGCAAAGATTTCAGCGAAGTTGGTCAGCAGTTCCTGATGTAGCAGGCTGTTGCTGGCCAGCACCTCGCGGCTGTCGAGGCGGAAGGGCGAGCCATCGAAGCGCGTCACCATGCCGCCGGCTTCCTTCACCAGCAGCACGCCCGCAGCAGTGTCCCACGGATTGAGGTTGAACTCCCAGAAACCGTCGTAGCGTCCGCAGGCTACGTTGGCCAGATCGAGCGCGGCTGAGCCGGCGCGGCGCACTCCGTGCGAACGCAAGGTGAGCTGGTGATAGAAGTGGATGTTGGGATTCTTGTGCCGCTTGTGGCTGGGAAATCCGGTGCCCAGAATCGATTCAGCAAGGGTGGTGGTTTTCGAAACGTGAATCGGCTTGCCGTTCAGCGTCGCACCTTGGCCGCGCTCGGCGGAAAACATTTCGTCGCGCGTGGGATCGTAGAGCACGCAAACTTCAAGCTGCTCGCCGCCATCATCAAAGCTGCCGGGAACTTTATCGGTTGCCGCCGACTTGCGCGCCAGGCCGATCGAGACGCAGAAGACGGGATAGCCATGTGCGAAATTGGTGGTGCCGTCCAGCGGATCGACATACCAGCGATACTCCGCCTCGATTTCGCTACGCGTGCCTTCCTCGGCTACGATGCCGACCTCAGGCCAGCGGGCGCGCAGCCGCTCGACAATCAACTTCTCCGAGGTGCGGTCGGCGACGGTGACCAGGTCGACGTCGCCCTTGTACTCGATGGCGACGTGCTGGGCGAAGTAGCCCATCAGCAGCCCGCCAGCTTCGCGAGCGATAGCTTCCAGCTCTGGCAGGTATTGGCTCATTCTTTCCCGCTGGGAGCGTTGCCGTTACGCGGTGCGGTCTTGCGGATGGTGTCTTCCGCGATGTAGGCGATTTCGTGCTTGAAGATGAAAAGGTTGGGCGCGTCTTCGCGCGTCAGGCGAACCATGCGCCGGTCGTAGTACTCGATCCAGCCGTGCACCACCTCGCCGCCCATCAACTTGATGTGCACCGGGCGCTGCTTCTCGCCCAGCATTCTGAGATAACCTGCCTCCTGGTGGGTGTCGTCAGGAGGAGGCGTTCTGCCCTTGTGGTTTGCGTCAGTTCCGCCCCGGAAAGCCATGCGATGATTTTACATGGAAGGCAGCGGGTCGCTGTTCGCTGTCAGCTGTCAGCTATCAGCTCTGAACATCGTAGCGAGCGATGTCCTTGCGAATCCGGAGATGGAATTCCGATAGCGAGCCGAGTGGGATGGGGATTCCGATGCCAAGGCTGTTCAGTCCAACCTTTGGCGGACATGTTGCGCCATGCCTAAACAGGCTGCGGAAACCGGGGATCGTAACGCTTATGGCGCCGGCTGAAGCCGGCTCGGTTCATAAATGTAACGCTTAAACGCTGGCCTTGAAGGCCAGCTCTACCCGAACAGTGGCGAGAGTTTTTCAGCAGTCTGTGAAGCGCCGCCGAGTTCAAAGGAGCTCGGGCGTTACGCTAAATCGCCGCTCTACCGGCAGCGCCGTGGTACAGACATTTGTTGCGTCGCGAGCTTTAGCTGACAGCTGACAGCGAAGAGCGTCCTCGAACCGTGGCCTCCCGTCACATTTCTTAACACCGGTTCGACGTTTGTGGACTGGTCGAATTCCGCCGTGTCCTGCATCATAGGAAGTGGCGCGAGCATCTCTCTATTTGCCAGAGTGATGTCCTAAGCCGCGGATGCCCCGCAGTCCTGCTGTCTTGGAACGCAGTCGGTCTTTCGGGCATGCACCACTTTTTCATGGCCCGAGGGTTACGACTTTTTATGGCCCGAGGGTTACGACGTAAGGCGTTGAATGCATCATCAGATCCCTGCTCATGTTTCAGCATTTAATTTTGCTACTTTCAGAATCTTTCCTCACGCTGAGCGCCCTATGCCTGAGCGCGGGAATTCTTGTTTATTTCACGCTGCACTATTGGCAGCGGGTCGCAGCTCTTTCCCGCAATCGCTCGCAACTGCTGTCAGTCGGAGCGGGGCTGGTCGTGGTGCTCTGCGTCATCCAACTGCGCCAGTTGCGGACTCCGCAGGCTCCTCCCGGTGACGATTTCGTGACTGCCGCTTTACCGCGGATTCCAGGCGCCACCGTCGAAAGTCTGGCGGCCGCCGGATTCGCCGCGGTCACGACCTATCACAACGACAACGCGCGCACCGGGCAAAACATTCTTGAAACCGTCCTCACCCCAGACAACGTCAACGCCGCGCATTTCGGCAAACTGTATTCCTTTCCGGTGGACGGTTATGTGTACGCGCAGCCGCTGTACGCGCCGCAAATCGCAATGCCGGGCAACGGAATTCACAACGTGGTGATTGTAGCCACGCAGCACAACAGCGTTTACGCCTTCGACGCAGACTCGCCCACGCCGGCACCGCTGTGGCACGTCAGCTTCGTCAATCCGGATGCCGGCATCACCACGCTTTCCGCCAGCGACGTGAACGCCAGCGACATCATGCCGGAGATCGGCATCACCAGCACGCCGGTCATCGATCTTGCCAGCAACACGGTGTATGTGGTGGCTGCCACCAAGGAAAATGGCGCGTTTCATCACCGCTTGCATGCCCTGGACATGACGTCAGGCGCGGAAAAATTCGGCGGCCCGCGCAATGTGGAAGCCAGCTATCCCGGCAGGGCGCAGGATGGCAGCGAAGGCGTGCTGACCTTCAGTTCCCACTTACAACTTCAGCGGGCGGCCCTGTTGCTGTCGAAAGGAAAAATTTATATCGCGTTCGCTTCGAATGCGGACTCAGGCCTCTATCACGGATGGGTAATCGCCTTCGATGCGACCACCATGCGGCAGTCGGGCGCCTGGGTCTCGACGCCGGACGGCTACCAGGGCGGCATCTGGATGAGCGGCTGCGGCCTTAGTGCCGACGCCAAAGGCTACCTGTATCTCTCAACCGCCAACGGACCGTTTGACGCATTCGGCGAAGAGCCGGGCAGCAACTTGAGCGACAGTGTGGTGAGGCTTCGGAGCGACTCGCGTGGCATCGAACTCAGCGACTCCTTCACGCCGTATAACCAGGCCAAAATGGCCGAGGTCGATCTGGATCTCGGCTCGGCAGGCGTGGTTCTGCTGCCCGATCAGCCCGGCCTCTATCCGCACCTGGCCGTGACGACCGGCAAGAACGGACACATCTACTTGCTCGACCGCAACAATCTTGGCGGCTACAATGCCGGCTTCAAGAGCAATCCGCAAATCGTGCAGGAAATTTCCGGCCTGAAACAGCAGATGGGGACGCCGGCTTACTGGAACGGGCGACTGTATTTCGGAGCCGGGATCAGCCCGCACAATGATGCGATCAAGGCGTTCGCGATCCGCAACGGGCAACTGTCAGCAGCGCCGGTATCGCAGAGCGCGGCTATTTATCACCTGACGCGCAGCACGGTCAGTGTTTCGGCGAACGGCAATTCGAATGGCATTGTGTGGGCTGTACACAACGACGCTTACTACGCGTCGCATCAGGGCGCGGCTGCGCTGCATGCCTACGACGCGCGAAATCTTGGGCGCGAACTTTACAACTCCAACGAGCGCTTCGCTCGCGATAATCCCGGTCCGGCGTCGAAGTTTACGGTTCCGACCATCGCCAATGGCAAAGTGTTTGTCGGCACCGCGAACCAGCTTAGTGTGTACGGATTGCTGTCCGGAGCCGGCAACTAGCCCGGCGCTGAGGCTGGATATTGCCGCAGTGGCGGCGTTCCGCAGAAAAGCGTGGCAGGCTGCACCCGCTCCGCGGCCGCAGATGTAATCATCGAACCACCATGTCGTACCTACGCAGAGTTTCCTGGATACGTTTCGCAAGTTTTTGCGCGCTGCTGCTGGCAGTGCTTTTCGTTGCGCAAGCGCCGCTCCTGGTGGCGCAGACCACGGCCACCCCTCACCGTGCGACCAGCACGCCTTATACCGGCGACCTGTCAATCTTCGAGACGCCCGGCCGCGATCAGAAGCTGCACATCGATCAGGTAATGAACATTCTCGGCATCCAGCCGGGCAAGTCGGTGGCCGACATCGGCGCGGGATCAGGATGGTTCACGGTGCGTGCCGCCAAGCGCGTTGCCCCCGCGGGAACCGTGTACGCCGTCGACATCAACCCCGAGGCGCTCACGTACATCGAGAATCGAATTCAGAAGGAACAGTTGCACGATGTGAAGACGGTTCAGGGCAAGCCGGACAATCCCGAGCTTCCGCCCACGAGCGTCGATGCCGTGCTGCTGCTGAAGGCCTATCACGAGGTCGCCGATCCCGTGGCTTTGTTGCGCAATCTGCGAACGTCGCTGCTGCCGGGCGCGCGCATCGGGATCATCGACCGCGACGGCAATGGCGAGGACCACGGGGTCCACAAGGAGATTGTTCTGCGAGAAGCGAGCGAGGCGGGCTACCGACTTCTGGAAGAGCACGACAACCTGGTGAAAGACGACAAGATGGATTACTTCCTGGTGCTTGGGGTGAAATAAAAGCGGATCAGAGTAGCTGTATGACTCTTGGGGGAAACTCTAATAGGCGTCGTTTTGAAGGGGATGACCTTTTGGGTCGTCCGTAAATATTGCAGAATCAATTCGGCTCTTGCCGCTGAGGGACCTCGATTTCAGTCAGTAAGGGCTTCGTTAGGTTGGCAGGTATTTTTTACATGTCAATATGGCGAAACACAACAATAGCGCGTAATCACATGATCTGGCACGAGATATAAACCGGAGAGAAACCGGCCAATCGGGTGCTGAATCTGCTATACTATATCTAGAGTCAGATCAGCGGAAACGCCCTCTGGCTCTTTTGCTTTGGGCCATGGCAATCCGTAAGCCACTGATAGCAAGGATGTTGCCAGCCTGCCCGGCCCGTCGCATCCAGAACCAAGGCCAGCCGTTGGAGAAGAGATGCCGTCAAAGCCTCGCAAGCCGAAGCCGTTCCGTGCTGCCTCGGCGGTAAAGGCCATGGCGCGCGAAGTCATCGGGACGCCGCCGCCTACCCGAGCGGCGCCAGCCGACAGGAAGCGCAAAGCGAAGGCAGAGAAACACAAGCCGACGCTAAACGATTTGCTGGACGTGGCGTAAGAGCCGGCGGGATTCGAAGCGGCGCGCCCTCAGTTGCGCCTTTTCCGTCTGTCCAAACATGACGCTGTCCTCCCGACCGACGGCTTCGCCCGAGCGAGGGAACCTGCGGTGCGATGCGCCGCGTGGGGAAAGCAGACCCATTCGACTCGGCGACCGCCGGCCCGCAAAATAGGCGGGTCGAAAACTGTTAGCGGTCGGTACGCTCAGGCTGACAAATTTTTGTTTGAGTCGCGGGCACTCCACCGCCAGGACGATGAATTAGACAGATGTATTGGCTAGCTAGACAATCTCACTTCGCCGTAATGGCCTGCCGCAGCAGCGCCGTTAACTCTTCCGCTTTTTCCACAGGAGGCTGGCAGGCGAAATTCGTACACACGATCGCCACCGACTTCTTCTCTTTCAGCGCCGGCAGATTGGGCACCGTCTGGGCCAGCACCGGCGGCAGGTTCTGCGCCACCGCCTCGCTGTCCGTCAAGCGCACGACGGACTTGTTGACCGCAAATGGAGCTGCCGCTGCTTTCAGCAATTCCGCGGCCTTCGCGTCCTCGCCGACCACCACAACTTGGGTGTGCGGCCGCGACATCCAGGTCGCCGCAATGCCATACGTCCCGGCATAAATCCCGAACTGCTCCGCCGCGCCGGCAAAGACCTCCAGCGTGTCTTCGGCCTTGTCGTGATATTTCGCATCATTCGTGTAGGAGAAGAGTCGCAACAACGCAATCACGGCGCTGGGGTTCCCGGCCGGAGTCGGCGCATCCTGAAACGGCTTGCGCCGGGTCGACAGCGCGCCGAGTTGCAGCTTCTCTCCCAGCGACGCCTCAGTGTCGAAGAAACCGCCGGAGGTCGCATCGCCAAAGCGCGCGATCATCGCGTCCGCAATGCGCTGCGCAAAATTGAAGTAGCTCATCGCGCCGGTGATCTCGTAGGCGTCCAGGCAGGCCAGCACGGTGAAGGCGTAGTCGTCCAGCAAGCCGCGGACGAAGCGCGTCTCCGCCGCGGGATCGGAGTACGCGATAACGTGCGACAGCCCGCGATCCTTATCCCAAGCCTGCGACAGGATGCGATCGAGCGACCGCAACGCAAACTTGCGCGTGTCCTCGAGTTGCAACACTTGCGCCGCCTGCAAATAGGCCGAGATGCACATCGCGTTCCAGTTCACGTAAACCGTCTTGTCCACGAACGGCGTGGGCCGCTGCAAACGCGCGGCATACAGCTTGGTCTTCGCCGAGGCCAGCAGATCGAGCGCCTTCGCCATATCCACTCCCAGCCGCGAAGCCACTTCTTCGGGTAGCGCCCGCACCCACAACACGTTCTTGGCCGGGTTGTGATGCATCTCCCCTGCTGCCTCGATGTCGTAGTGCAGCGCGATCGCCTCCAGCTCCTGCCCGGTCACGACGGCGGCGGCTTCATCACGTGTCCAGGTGAAGTAGTCGCCATCATCGTCGAGGCTGATGTCGGCGTCTTGCGAAGCAAAAAAGCCGCCATGCTCGCGGTCGCTTAGCCACTCGTCCATCCAGCGAATGATGTCGCGCGCCACATGCGCGTAGTACTCGAAGCCAAAAATCTGGTAGCCATGCACGTAATTCTTCAGCAGCTCCGAGTTGTCGTACGCCATCTTCTCGAAGTGCGGCACCACCCAGCGCTCGTCCACCGAATAGCGATGGAAGCCCCCACCCAGCTGATCGTAAACACCGCCTTGCGCCATCTTGGTCAGCGTCGTGGTCACCACCGTTGCTACGCGCTCCTCACGCGTGCGCACGTACCAGTCCATCAGCAAGTCCAGCGCCGCCGGATGCGGAAACTTGGGGGCGCTGCCAAAGCCACCATGCTTCTCATCAAAGATCGGAAGCGCCGACTGCACCATCACGCCGACAATGCGCGGTGAAAAATCGGTGCGACGCCCGGCAAAGCCTTCGGCGCCCGCCAGCATCGACATGGTTTCGTCCGCCGACTTCAACACCTCATCACGCCGCTCGCGATAAGCATCGGCGATAGCCAGCAGGATCTTCTTGAAGCTCGGTCGCCCCCATTGATCCACCGGCGGAAAATACGTTCCACCATAAAACGGACGGCCATCGGGCGTCAGAAACACGGTCAGCGGCCATCCGCCAGTCCCTGCAATCGCCGACACCGCGAGTTGGTAGCGGCTGTCCACATCAGGCCGCTCATCACGGTCAACCTTCATGGCGATGAATTGTTCATTAATGATGGCGGCGATTTCGCTGCTCTCGTAAGACTCGCGATCCATCACATGGCACCAGTGACACCACACCGCACCGATGTCGAGCAGGATGGGCTTGTTCTCGCGCTGAGCTTCGGCGAAGGCTTCCTCGCCCCACTCATGCCAGCGAATCGGTTGATGCATGGCCGAGCGGAGGTACGCGGAAGAGGCGTGCGCTAGGGAATTCGTAGCTTCCGGCATGAAGGATTCAGTCTAGCAGGGAACGAAGCTGCATTCCGGCGTTCGCATTCCGCACTTCGCACCTTGGGGCTTCATACCCATATCACACACCGGGCTTTGAAGAGGCGCGGCTTCAGCTGCGCCGGCAACTCTCTTCCTTTTTGTCATCCCGAACCGGTTTCAGTCGGTGAGGGATCTGCTGTTTCTCCCCCCGCACGACTTGCAAACCACACGCCTCGATTCGGTACACTGGCATGTCAATCGAGGTCAAGCAGTGTTGAACAGTCAGGAAGCCTTAACCAGAATCATCAACGGCGTCGCCAAATTCCAGAGCGAAGTTTTCCCCACCCAGCGCCATCTTTTCGCCAATCTCAAACACCAGCAACAGCCCATCGCCATGTTCTTCACTTGCGCCGACTCCCGCATCGTTCCCAACATGCTCATGCAAACCGGCCCGGGCGAGATCTTCACCGAGCGCACCCCCGGCAACATCGTTCCCCGCTACAGCGACCATGTTGGCGGCGTCACCGCCAGCGTCGAATATGCCATCATGGTTTTGCGCGTGCCCCTGCTGATCGTGTGCGGGCATTCCGATTGCGGTGTGGTAAAGGCGATGGCGGAATCGCAAGCGCCCGCCGGGATGCCAGCCTTGCAGAGCTGGATGCGACACGCCGCGACATCGCAGGAACGCCTGCTGCGCGAGCATCCCACGGCCAGTCGAGAGGAAAAGATTCGCTGGCTCACCGAATACAACGTTCTGACACAGCTGGAAAATCTGAAGACTCATCCCACCGTCGCATCGCACTTGTCGAGCGGCGATTTGGACATTCGCGGCTGGGTCTACGATATCGGCGACGGCACAGTGCGGCAGGCCGATCCCGTTACCGCCGAGTTCACCGACCTTATTTCGCGATGAAGATGGCCACACTGCGCCCGTTCACCAGATAGCTTTCCTGCGACAGCAGCGGGAACTCCAGCCCATCCTCGGCCACATCCTGCGGCGAAGGCAGCGCCGTGTCCGCCAGCCGGAACCACTCGCGCTCACCGATCAGCGGCAACTCGAATTCGAGATCGCCGCTATAGGCGTTGGCGATGAAGTGCAGGTCGTCGCGCAGTCCGCCATCATGCAATTCTGTCAACTGCATCGCTACCGTTCGTGAATCGCTGCACCAGTCGGGCTTCGCGCGTTTTACCCCGTGCCACGAAATATGAAAGCCGCCTTCGCCCTTCAACTCGAAATTTGAACGTCGCAGCAGCCCACACCGTTTGCGAAACGCGATCATCTGCTGGAAGAAGCGCAGCAGCCCGGCATTGGTTTCCGCCAGCCGCCAATCCACCCAGCTAATTTCGTTGTCCTGGCAATAGGCGTTGTTGTTGCCCTGTTGCGTGCGGCCAAGCTCGTCGCCCGACAGAATCATGGGCACGCCATGCGAGACCAGCAGAATCGCGGCAAAATTCTTTTGCTGTCGTAAACGCAGTTCGTTGATCGCCGGGTCGTTCGTCGGCCCTTCGAACCGCAATTCCAGCTGTAATTGGCGTTGCAGCCGTCGGTATTATTTTCGCCATTCGCCAGATTGTGCTTCTCGTCATACGACACCAGATCGGCCAGCGGAAACCCATCGTGGCAAGTCACGAAATTGATGCTGTGATACGGCTCGCGCGCGCTGGTCTCATACAAGTCGGGACTGCCCAGCAGCCGCGTGGCCAGCGCCGAAGTCATGCCGGCATCGCCCTTCACGAATTTGCGCACATCGTCGCGGAAGATGCCGTTCCACTCCGCCCACCGTCCCCACGACGGCAGCGTGCCTACCTGATACAGGCCGGCAGCGTCCCAAGCCTCGGCGATCAGCTTGGTGTTCGCCAGCACGGGATCGTAGGCCAAACTCTCCAGCAGCGGCGGGTTCTTCAACACTGAACCGTCCATGCCGCGCCCCAGCATCGAAGCGAGATCGAAGCGGAAGCCGTCAACGTGCATCTCGGTCACCCAGAAGCGCAGGCAATCGACGATGAAATCGCGCACCACCGGGTTATTGCAATTCACGGTGTTGCCGCAGCCGCTGTAGTTCACGTACTCGCCGGTACCGGGCTCAAGAATGTAGTAGGTGGAGTTGTCGATGCCGCGGAACGACCACGTCGGGCCCTTTGCTCCGCCCTCGGCCGTGTGGTTGAACACCATGTCGAGGATCACTTCAATGCCGGCTTCGTGCAGACTGCGCACCAGGCGCTTGAACTCGCACACTTGCTCGCCGTCGGCGCGATTCGACGAGTACGCAGTGTTGGGCGCACAGAACGCGGTTGGCTGATAGCCCCACAAATTCCGCAGCGGCTCGCCGGTAAAGGGATTTCGCCGATCGGTGTCGGATTCCTCGAACTCGTTTACCGGAAGCAACTCCACCGCGGTGACGCCCAACTTCTTGAGGTAAGGAATCTTCTCGATCACGCCGGCGAAGGTCCCCGGATGCGGCACTCCTGACGACGGATGCTGGGTGAAGCTGCGTACGTGCATCTCGTAAATCACGCTGTCGACGAGAGGAATGTTGAGCGGCTGATCGTGCTCCCAATCAAAGTGATTCTCGACGATCACGCTGTTGCGATAAGGCCGCTGCCCGGGTGCGTATTGCGCCCACGCGCCACCGTTCGAGAGCACGCGCGCATACGGATCAAGCAGCACCTGCGCAGGATTGTAGCGATGCACTTGCGGCTCGGGATTCGGCTGCATGTCGAAGCGATAACCGTACTGGATGCCCGCGTCCAGTCCTTCAACGAACACATGCCACACCTGGCCGGTGCGGTTGTGCCGCGGATCCAGCGCGAATTCGACGTAGGGATCGACCGCTCTCGGCTGAAACAGGACCAGCGTGCAAGAGGTGGCGTACTTGGAGAACACGGCAAAGTTCACGCCACTGCGGCGTACGGAGACGCCCACGGGAAGCGGCACTCCGCGGCTTACGCGATGACCATCGGCAGTGGTGGCGCAAGCCTTGCCAGGCGTGCGTTTGGCAAAGGTGGTGGTTGGCATGTGGCGTTCGCTATTGTGCGCCCAAGCTGCGCGCGCGGAATAGCAAAAAATTGCGGAAACTTACGCGTTCTTTAGAGCAATTCACGGGCAATTCGTGAATACAGTTCAATCGCTTCCAGCAACTGCTTCTTCTCGATATATTCGCCGTCGGTGTGGGCGACATGAATCGATCCCGGCCCAATCAACAACGGCGTCCCCCACGCGCTCAGCGCCGGAACATCGGTGGTAAATGCGGCGACCATGGTTTCAACGCCAGGAATCGTGCCCATCTCCATGTACGGGATTTCCAGCTTGAAGTTGGCGTCAGCCTTGTCGCCGGCAGCCGCCGTGATCTGGCGCCGCAAATCCTGCGCCGGACCAACGAGGCGAAACAGCAATTGCGCCACCGCATGATCGGGGATAACGTTGGGTGCGCGGCCACCTTCGATCTGTCCCACGTTCAGCGTGCAGGGGCCCGCCTTGGGATTATCGGGCAGCTTGATCTTGCGAATTTCGTGCAGTGCGTCAAGCAGTTTCTCTATCGCCGACTCGCCCAGCTCGGGATAGGCTGAGTGTGCCATCCTGCCCTTGGCGACCAGTTCCACTCGCAACGTTCCCTTCGACGCCACCGCCAGCCGGTTTTCGGTGGGCTCGCCGTTGATCAGGTACTTCACTCCGCGCGGCTGCAAGTTGGCCGTCTGCGCGCCCTGGCTGTCGCGCTCCTCGCCGACCAGAAACAGCAGTCCAACGTGAATGCCCTCGGCCTTCAGCTTTTCCGACGCCGCAATCTGCGCCACGATGATGCCCTTGGCATCGCACGAACCGCGGCCGTAGATGCGGTCAGCGGTCTCTGATGACGCAATGTACGGCGGCACCGTATCCATGTGCGTGGACAGCGCCAACGCCGGTGAGCTGTGTCCGGGATGCGTGGCCCACACGTTGCAACGATCGCCTTCGACCGGCATGCGCTCGACCGCGTAGCCAAGTTGTTCCAGTTCAGCCGCCAAAGCCTGCCCGACGGCGGCTTCCATTCCGGTAGTCGATTCGATGTCGATGAGCTTGCGGGTGAGTGCGAATGGGTCCATGTCGCAAGCATACCAAGCCCGTAAACCGGGTGCGGAATCGCCAACCAACGGAAGCCCTCCTGGTTCGCAAATCACGCCGCTCAGTGACCTCGGTCACAGTCGTATTGGCAATCGGGAGCTACGATTTTTATTTGAAAACGATTTTCAATTTCATTTTCATGACGATCTAACGGCTGCCGCGCAGCCCATTCCTAAAGAAGGCCCTCGTGTACCGCTCTTATCGTTTCGCTAAACCTGTTCTGCTCATGCAAAAAGTCCTCCTCTCCTGCCTGCTGCTGATCGCGCCGCTGGCGTTGGCCGCCGACCTGGGCAGCATCGCCGGGACCGTCTCGGACCCCACCGGCGCCGTCATCCCAGGAGCCGTGATCGTCCTGCGCAACGCCGCCGACAGCACACCGCGCAGCACTACGGCCGCCTCGGACGGCACTTACTCTTTCGCCGGTGTTCCTCCCGGAAGCTACGAAGTCGAAGTCAGCTTCGCCGGCTTCACCACGTACCGCGAAAGCAACATCGACATCAACGCGGATGCGCCTCTGCATTTCGACATTCAGCTGGCGCTGGCTTCGCAGACGGAAGTGGTGGAAGTCGTCTCCAACCCCGGACGTCCCGAGTTGGCATCGATGCAATCGGGCGAGCTGCTCACCTCGCAGCAGATGACTTCGATTCCGGTGAACGGACGCAGCGTTACCGATCTGTTGGCGCTTCAGCCCGGCGTGGTTCCTGCCAGCTCTGCCCAGCCCAATGCCGTCGTTATGTCGGGATGCACGGCTACGCCGCCGTCCGGCGATCTGGATGCCGGGAATCTCTCCATCAGCGGCCAGCGCGAGACGGCCAACGGGTTCACGGTTAACGGCAGTTTGGTGGAAGAGGACTTCAACAACGGAACAGTGATTGCGCCGAACCTCGACTCCATTCAGGAGCTGCGAGTCATCACCAATAATTTCGATGCGCAATACGGAAATTTCAGTGGCGGCCAGGTCGTGGTCAACACGAAATCCGGCACCAACCAATGGCACGGTAGCGGCTTCGAATTCCTACGCAACACCGCACTCGATGCCCGCAGCTATTTCTCTCCCGATCGCGCCGCTTATGACCGCAACCAGTACGGCGGCACCATCGGTGGGCCTGTTCGCAAGAATAAGGCCTACTTCTTTCTCGACTACCAGGGCACGCAGATGACACAAGGTCAGGAAACAGGCAACATCGTGGTGCCCAGTCTTTCCGATCGCAGCGGAAATCTCGGCGATCTCGCCAGCCAGCTTACCGGCAAAGTCAGCAGCGACTACTGGGCCAGCCAGCTAGCCCAAAAGCTCGGTTACACAGTCGCCACTGGAGAGCCATACTACTCTGTGGGATGTACCACAACGTCGCAGTGCGTGTTTCCGAATGCCACGATTCCTACCTCCCTCTGGTCGGCCCCAGCCAAAGCTTTGATGAAATACATTCCGCTGCCCAACGTTGGGCAGGACCTGTTCTCTACCTCGGCGGAAAACGAAACACTTTCCGACAACAAAACCGGCGCACGCCTCGACGTGAACACGCAGCGCTTCGGCAACATCGCCGCCTACTACACCTTCGATCAGTATGCGATGGACAATCCTTATCCCACGCAGCAGGGCGGAGCGAATGTCCCAGGATTCAACGCTCTTTCTGACGGCCGCGCACAACTGTTCAGCCTGGGCGCTACGAAGAGCTATGGCGCGAATACCGTGAATGAAGCGCACTTCAGCTACATGCGATTCGCCAACGTCATCGGCCAGCCCGTCGGTGGAGTAGGAACGTCGCTGGCTTCACAAGGTTTTGTAACCGGCGAGGGAACGCTCGGTATCGTGCCACTAAACCCGAGCATCGAAGGCGTCGAGAACGTTGCCTTCAACGATTTCACCATTGGCGTGGACGTGACCGGCGAGCGCCAGGTCAACAACACTTACAGCTGGAGCGACAACCTCACCCACGTTGTGGGACGTCACACCATGACCTTCGGCGCCAGCTTCCATCTCGATCAGATCAACATCCAGTCCAACTCCATCAACAACGGCTCCTTTGTTTTTCAGGGCACGGAAACCGGCTCCGACTTCGCCGACTACCTGCTGGGCGTCGCCACCACGTATGAACAGGGCGACGCCAGTCCTTTCTACCTGCGCAACAAATACATTGGCGCTTTCGGGCAAGACAGTTGGCAGGTGCGCTCGAACCTGGTGCTCACCTACGGATTGCGCTGGGATGTTCTGCCGCCGTGGCGCGAAAAATATAACCAGATCCAGACCTTTGTACTGGGCGAACAGTCGAAGGTGTATCCCAACGCGCCGCAAGGAATCGTTTTCCCCGGCGATCCCGGCATTCCATCGACTCTGGCTCCTACCAAGTGGACCAACTTTGCCCCGCGCCTCGGCCTGTCGTACTCGCCTGGGTTCGACGATGGGCTCCTCGGCAAGATCTTTGGCGGAGCGGGCAAGACCAGCATTCGCACCGGTTTCGGCGTGTTCTATAGCGCCTTCGAAGGACTCTCAGCCGGCATCATGAGCGCCTGCGCTCCTTACGGCTACGACTACGACAGCACCGGCGGACGTCCGCTGTTCAACGAGCCCTTCGTCTCAGCCACCACCGGCCTGACGAACGGTCAGCCTTTTCCCTCACCGATTCCGGCCTTCGGCGCTTCGGCGAGCAATCCCAACGGCTCGGTCGACTGGTCGAAGTACGAGCCCGTTACGGGCGACCCAGCGTTCTACTATGGCAATACTTCGCCCTACACCGAGAGCTACACGCTCTCGATCCAGCGCGAGCTGCCGGCAAAGACGTTCCTTGATGTGAGTTACGTGGGATCGCAGGCGCACCACCTGCTGGTTCTGACTTCGGCGAATCCCGGCGACGCGACTACGTGTCTCAGCGTGAGCCAGGCCAACGAAGTGATGCCGGGCACGCCGACCTGCGGCCCGTTCAGCGAAGGCGGAGTGTTCACCCGCCCCAACGGTTCACAGGTGGTGGCGCGCGGCCCGTTCAGCGCGAACTTCGACGGCATCAGCTATCAGAAGACCATCGGATTTTCCAACTACAACGCGCTGGAAGTTTCCGTGCGTCACAGCAGCCGCTCGCTGGAGCTGATGGCCGGCTATACCTACAGCAAGTCGCTGGACGATTCGTCCAGTCTGTCGGAAGAAGTTTATCCCTGGGATGCGGCACTGACGAAAGCGATCTCAGCATTCGATCTGCGGCACAACTTCGTGGCCAGCTATCGCTACGCGCTGCCCTTCGCCAGCCTGCTGCGCGCGCAAAATCGCTGGACCGACGGCTGGTGGCTTTCCGGCGTCACGCGCCTGACCAGCGGCCTGCCGGTCACGCTCTACAACAACACCGACAGCTCGCTACTCGGAACCATGCCGAACGGCATCAACAACAATGGCGTGGACACGCCGGAGTACGCGAGCGGCAATCTCGCGCTCAACATGAATCCGCGAAACGGTCTGCCCGCGTTCAACGGCTCGCTGTTTGGTGTGCCGACCCTGGGCACGCTCGGCAATGCGCCGCGGCGCTTCTTCTACGGACCCGGGCAGGAGAATTTTGGCATGGCACTAGAGAAAGACCTTCCGGTCGGAGAGAGCCGCTCTCTGCTGTTCCGGGTGGAAGCCTTCAACGTATTCAATCACGCGCAATTTTTTGGAGCAGCGGCTGTGAACGGCAACATCAGCAGTACCGGGTTCGGCGAGATCGTCAACGCCATGCCTCCCCGGCAAGTGCAGCTGGCAGTGAAGTTTAGTTTCTAGAAGCAGTTGTCGGTTGTCGGTAGCCAGTTGTCGGTAGCCAGTTGTCGGTAGCCCGTTGTCAGTTGTCAGTCGGCAGTTGTTCAGCTTCCACCCTTACTGTCATCTAAGCCGAGGCGCTGCCGCCACCACTCGACTTGCCATCCGAGCGCAGCGCAATTACCCCGCTTACTGTCATCCCGAGCGCAGCCGAGGGATCTGCGGTTCGGCCCGCGAACCACTCCCTCAACGCTATTCCGCTCTATTTCCGGGTTCCTGCCGCGCATCTACGCGTTTTCTCCCGGTTTCTGCGGAACACCCACGCCGGGAACCTTCCCAGTAAACGCTTTTTATTGCGTCGGTCCGATTCGGGAGGCACAACGGATTGGGCCAGTCAGCGCAAATATACTGCAAGCTCAAAAAATCCCAAATTCCGCTTGACAGGCAACGGTTTAGGAGTAGGATACGTCCTAAGTGGGACAAAGTGGGAGGCAGTGGAACAAAAACCCTAGGCCTCGGGGATGCGATCCATGCGAAGTGGCTCATTGGCCAAAATCGCCAGACAATCTGATCGCAACTGCCCTTTGGGGTCCGTAATGTTCACCTCCTTTGTCATTGTTCCGATGAAAGCCGAAAGCCATGTTCCGCGGCACGCACTTAACCCGACTGGACGACAAAGGGCGTCTCAAGATGCCCGCGGAATTCAAGCGCGAAATCGACGAGAACTACAGCGCGCAATTCTACATCACCAGTTGGGATGGCAAGAGTGCCAAAGTGTATCCCATGCAGGCTTGGGAAGAGATCGAGCGCAAGCTGGCCGCACTGCCGGAAATGCACAAGACCAAGCAAAAGTATCTGGAGCGCACCAGCTATTACGGCCAGGTGGTGGAATTCGATGGGCAGGGTCGGCTGCTGATGCCGCAGATCCTGCGTGACTCCGCCAGTCTAAAGGGCGAGGTAGCGGTGATGGGCAATTTGAAGCACCTGGTGGTGCGCAATGCCGAAGAGCTCCGCAAGGCGATTGCGGAACCCTTCACCGAAGACGATGAAACCATCCTCAGCGGGCTGGGCATTTAGCAGACTTTAGCTGTTCCATTCGCGATCTCAGATCGGGAGTGAGTGGACAAGGATTTTTTAGACGCGGACAGCGCCCCTGGGCGCGGACATGGCGCGGGCAGGCGGTTTGGCCATGTTCCAGTTCTTTTACAACCAGCGATCGATTTCCTGGCCGTGCGGCGCGGCGGGACCTTTATCGACGGAACCTTGGGCTTAGGCGGACACAGTTGGGAAATTGCAAGACTCCTCGGCCGACAGGGTCGTTTGATTGGCTTCGATAAGGACCCGGCAGCGCTGGAGCGGACACGCGAGCGGCTGACGAATCCTCCTCCAGAGTTGGCGGACGATTGGCCGGCCATTGAGTTGGTGCACGCCTCGTTTGCGGAGGTGGCTGAACATGTCGCGCCGGCCTCGGCCGACGGCTTGCTCGCCGACCTGGGTGTCAGCTCGATGCAACTCGAGGATGCCGGCCGAGGATTCAGTTTTCAGGCAGAAGGCCCGTTGGACATGCGGATGAATACCGAGTCCGGGCGCACTGCCGAACAAGTGGTAAACCGCCTCGACGAGCGAGAGCTTGCCGATGCGATTTACGAATTCGGTGAGGAAAGGAGGTCGCGGAGAATCGCCAGAGCCATTGTTCGGGCGCGGCCGATTCACTCCACCGCACAACTGGCGGGAGTGATTTCGGCCGCGGCCCGGCCAATGAACCAGGCTGAGCGGCGAATTCATCCGGCGACACGAACCTTCCAGGCACTCCGAATTCTAGTGAACCGTGAACTTGAGGACCTGCGCGATCTGCTCGGGCCTCGCGAGGGTAAAAGCGGCGCTCAAGAGCTCGCGCCGGCGGCACAGGTGCTTCGACCGGGCGGCAGGTTAGTGATCATCAGCTTCCACTCGCTGGAAGATCGCATTGTGAAAGATGCGTTGCGAGATGGAGCGCGCGACGGAGTCTATCGCACGCTGACCAAGAAGCCGGCGATCGCTGATGAGGAAGAGATCGATCGCAATCCGCGGTCGCGTAGCGCGAAGCTGCGAGCGGCCGAGCGGGTATGAAGTGATTTGGGTAGAGCTGGCCTTAAGGCCAGCGTCAGGCGACATCACAAGGTTTCGTTTTACTGCGGAAAAAGCTGTGTGAAATGTGAATAAGTTCAGGGCCCCTGAAATTCGGCCCGTGTGTGAGTCGAAGCCAGGCGCGACCTAAGCCGCTCGACAGGAGAAACGAATGGCAGCCGGAGTTCTTTACCCGACCATGGCACAGGCTGGTGAGTGGAACGACCAGCCGGCAATGCAACCGCGCGGCATGTTCATTGGTACACCGGAAATCTACTTTGCCAAGCGCATCGACAATTCGCGTGTGGTCAAAGTCACCGACCCCAAGCGCCGCCGCGAGATGGTGACCTTCGGTCTGACGCTGGCAGTTCTCTTCCTGCTGGTGATGGTTTACCTGTGGCAGCATTTCAGCGCCATCGAGTACGGCTACAAAATCGAACAACTCAAGTCTGAGCGCGACACCATCGCCGAGTCGAACCGCGCCTTGAGCCTGGAAGAAGCCTCACTTAAAGATGTCTCGCGCATCGATCAACTGGCTCGCGAGTTGGGTATGCAGCACCCGGTTGACGGACAGTGGCAGCCGATGGACACGGCAACCACCGATCCCGCGACTCCGGTGATGGCGCAGGTCAACACCATCTCCGTCGTCTCCGGCATGCAGTAAAAAGATGCTCGCTGGTAGTGCTGGCGTCCAGGCCAGCGTTGCCGGGTTTGCTTCGCTGGTAGTGCTGGCCTTTAGGCCAGCGTTACCCGGCCCATCCAAAATTGAGCCGGCTTTAGCCGGCGGCAGGGTACCAAATTTCAGGGGCTTTAGCCCCGGTCGAGAAACATCTGGCGGTCCGCCATCAACGGACCGCTTTCTCCACGTAAGGCGGCGTTCAACGCGCCATCAAAATCGAAACACCGGAACGGAGTGGGCGGGGCATGCGGGCGAGCGCTCCTAAGACGCCAAGTCGAAGACTCTATATCTTTGCCGGCCTGCTATTTCTCTGGATCCTGGTCATCGGCTTCCGCCTGGTGCGCCTGCAAGTCGTCAAGTACGGCGACTTCGTGTTGCGCGCGCAACGCCAGCAGAACCGCTCCATCCCGGTCGAGCCACGCCGTGGAAATATTTACGACCGCAACGGCTATGCGCTGGCGATGTCAATCGACGTCGACTCCGTCTTCGCAGTGCCCAGCGAAATTCACGATCAGGAAACTACCGCTGTCATCCTGGGCAAAGTGCTGGACATGCCGCCGCAGGAAATCATGGCGCGCCTCCAGTCATCGCGGAATTTCGCCTTCATCAAGCGCAAGGTTGACGGCGAAACCAGCAACCGGGTTCGCGAGCTGAATCTGCGCGGCATTTACTTCCGCAAGGAGCCGAAGCGTTTCTATCCCAAGCGCGAGTTGGCGGCGCAGGTCATCGGCTACGTCGGCATGGACGACGAAGGGCTGGGCGGCCTGGAACGCGCTTTCGATGACGATCTGCGCGGCATCCCCGGCCAGGAACTGATCTCCATCGATGCCCGGCGCAAGTGGTTCAGCCGCGTCGAGAAGCCGCCTGACCCGGGCCAAAACCTCGTCCTCACTATCGACCAGACCATCCAGTACATCGCCGAGAACGCGCTGGAGCAAGGGATGGAGGACACCAAGGCCATCGCCGGAACGGTCGTGGTCGAAAATCCTCGCACCGGCGAGATTCTGGCGCTGGCCAATCGGCCGACCTTCAATCCGAACGTTTTCAACAGTGTTCCCACCGAGGCGCTAAAGAATCGCGCTGTCAGCGATATCTACGAGCCCGGCTCAGTTTTTAAGATCGTTACCTACTCCGCCGCGATTGACCAGCATGTGGTGACGCCGGAAGACCATGTGGATTGCCAGCACGGCTCCATTGACGTCTTCGGCATGAAGATCCACGACCACGAGAGCCTGGGCGTGGTGACCATCGCCGAGGCGCTGGCGCACTCCAGCGACGTGGCTGCTATCAAGGTCGGCATGAAGCTGGGCGACGAGCGCCTGTATCACTACATTCACGACTACGGTTTCGGACAGCAGACCGGCATCGAGCTGCCGGGCGAAACTCGCGGCCTCGCCAAGCCGGTAAGTCGCTGGTCAAAGGTTTCGATTGGCGCCATCTCCATGGGGCAAGAGATTGGTGTGACGCCACTGCAAACCATCTCGCTGGTTTCGACTATCGCGAACGACGGGGTCTATACCCCGCCGCGCATCGTGGCAGGCGAACTGCCGCCTGACAGCAAAGCTCTGCCGGTGGTTTTTCATCCGGCCCAACAGCATCGTGTTGTGTCCGCAGTGACCGCGGTGGAGATGAAGAAGATGATGGAAGGCGTGGTGTTGTTCGGCACCGCCCGTCGCGCCATCCTCGACGGTTACACGGTCGCCGGCAAAACCGGAACCGCGCAGAAGGTTGACCCGGCGACGGGCGCCTACTCCAAGACGAAATACGTGGCCTCGTTCATCGGCTTCGCCCCAGTAAATACTCCGGCCATCACGATTGCCGTGATTCTCGATTCGCCGATCGGACTGCATCAGGGCGGCCAGGTGTGCGCACCGGTGTTCAAGCGTATCGCGCAACAGGTGCTCGAATACCTGCACGTTCCGCATGATCTGGATGTGAAGAATCCGCAGCAGACAATGATGGCATCGGCGAAGGACAACGATCTGAGTGACGAGGCGTCCGATCACCTGGGCGCGCCGCTCCAGCCCGAAACTCCGGCCGACACCTTCACCACGACTGCGAACACATCAACACCCAAGACCGCTTCCGCCCCGTCCGCGAAAGCGAGTACCGACGCCAAGGCGTCAGCGGCTTCGGCATCGTCGCCGGTAGAAGTTGCCCGCGCGACTCCTTCCTCACAGCCGGGTACGTCCGCCGAGCAGACGCCAGCCAACGGAACCGTGGTTCTGGATGTGGATAGCGGCGTGCTGGTGCCGTCGTTCCTGGGAAAGCCCTTGCGCTCAGCGGTGGAGACGGCGCAACAGTCCGGCGTGGAGATCAATGCGATCGGCAGCGGAGTCGCGCGTGAGCAGTGGCCTGCGCCTGGCAGCCATCTTTCCGCAGGCCAGCACATTACAGTTCGCTTCGCGCACTAGCTGCGCGCAGCCTCCTATAGCCGGATTCACACGAGTTCAAAGCCGGGCAGCCGCAGTGCTTTGCGATCGAAGGTGAGCGTTCTTGAACAACCAGCCTGCGCGTTGATAGCTCCGATAAGAGCATCAGCAAACGAGCCCGAGCCTTCCCACAGCGCGATCAGAGCAGTGGCGACCTCAGCTTCGTGCTCCACGACCAACGCATCGGCTTGAAGTAGCCGTTCGATAACAGCGGCAATTGCGTCGTTTTTGAGGCGGTAGACACGTTTCAGCACCCACGTAGTCTCTGCTAGTGCGACAACACTAATGAAGCCAGGGGTTTGTTCTGTTAGGTGCTGTTCTACAACCATCGTCGCTTTGCGCGACTGCACTGGATCGTCCTGCACAAGGTACCGAACCAGGACGTTTGTATCGATCCCAATCATTTCCGTGCGAGGGACCGATATCTTTCTGCCGCACCCGCCGCGATAGCTTCGTCCATCTCGGCAAGGGTTGCCCGCCGCGAGGATTTAACCATCCCGCGTAACGCCGAGGCCGGGATTTGAGGCAAAAGAAACACTGTCCCGTTCGGATGGACGAAGAATTTGACTCTGTCCCCGGGCTTCAGGTGCAGGTGGTCGCGGATGGCCTTAGGTACGGTCATTTGTCCCTTGACGGTGAGCGCGGATTCCATCGTGTGCTCCATTACTTTTCTTGAAATGTAATACCTATTGGTACCGAATGTCAATTTGACCAACTATAATGCGGGTAGAATGAATTTCCTCGAGCTGTTGGATGGAGCGGAATACATCGCCCAGCAAGGCGATCCGTCCATCTCCGGGCTGGACTACGATAGCCGCCGGGTAAAGCCCGGCTGGTGCTTCGTAGCCATGCGCGGTGAGACCACCAACGGCAATCGTTACATCGATACTGCTTTGCAGGCGGGCGCGGTCGCCATCGTGAGCGATTCCCTGCCCCCGCGCTCCGACATTCCCTGGGCACAAGTGCAGCACGGACGTCGCGCCCTGGCGCGTTTGAGCGCGAACTTCTACGGGCGTCCTGCCGAGCGGCTGGCCATTACCGGCATCACGGGAACCAATGGCAAGACCACCACCTCAGTCATCTTGAGCGCCATGCTGCGCGCCGCCGGCCGTAACTCGGCGCTGGTGGGCACGGTGGAATATCGCATCAATGACGAAGTATTCCCGGCCCCGCACACTACGCCCGAAGCGCTCGAGCTCAACCAGTTTTTCGCGCGCGCTCTCGCCTCGGGCTGCACGGAAGCGGTGATGGAAGTTTCCTCGCACGCACTGGAGCAGCAGCGGGGTTACGGCGTGCCGTATGACGTGGCCATCTTCACCAATCTGACGCGCGACCATCTCGATTACCACGGCACCATGGACGAATACTTCGCGTCGAAGGCGATTCTCTTCCAGGGATCGGGCACCGAGCCGCCGCGAGTCGCGGTGATCAACCTTGAAGACGAATACGGCAAGCGGCTGATCAAGTTGTGCAAGAAGCAGCGCGAACTGATCACCTACGGAATCGACAGCGGTGACTTTCACGCGAAAAACCTGGAGATCCTGACCAGCGGAACGCGCTTCGACCTGGTCACACCCAGCGGCGAGATCGCCATCTGGAGCCCGCTGCTGGGACGCGTGAACGTCTTTAACCTGATTGCCGCTTCCGCCGCGGCTTACGCGCGCAACATTGGGCCGGCCGTCATCGCGGACGCCGCCTACAAGCTCGATCGCGTTGCCGGCCGCTTCCAGCGCGTGGACGTGGGCCAGCCTTTCAGCGTCATCGTGGACTACGCGCACACCGACGATGCCCTGCGCAACCTCACCGCGGTGGCCCGCGATTTCCTGGCGCAGCGCGGAGGTCCGGGGCGCGTGATCACCGTCTTCGGTTGCGGCGGCGATCGCGACCGCAGCAAGCGTCCACTGATGGGCGAGGCTGCCGGAACGGGCAGCGACTTCGTGATCCTCACCAGCGACAATCCACGCAGCGAGAATCCTATCGACATCATGAACGACGCCATGCCCGGCTTGCAGCGCAGCGGCACGCGTTACAGCCTCGAACCGGACCGCCGCAAAGCAATTGCCCTGGCCATCCACGAAGCGGAACCCGGCGACATCGTTCTCATCGCCGGCAAAGGTCACGAGAAGGTGCAGACCACCAGCGCCGGCACCGATCCCTTCGATGATATCGAAGAAGCCACGAACGCCTTGCGCAGCGCGGGTTACGGAGCGGCGCAGTCGCAGCCGGCCCACTCATGAAGCTGCCTCTGTGGCACGCCGCCGAATTCATGCCGGCCACCGGCGAGTTCGATCCTGAAGCCGTCGCACACGGCTATTCCATCGATTCCCGCACCGTGTTTCCCGGCGAGCTGTTCTTCGCCGTGCGCGGCGAGCGTTTGGACGGACACGACTACGTTGAAGCCGCCCTCGACAAGGGCGCAGTCGCGGCTGTGGTCGAGAGCAGCCAGCTATCGCGATTTCCATCCAAGTCTCGCCTGCTGGTGGTGGACGACTCGCTCGTCGCCTTGCAGCGCCTGGGTGCGGCGGTGCGGAGGCTGTGGAACAAGCCGTTGATCGGCGTGACCGGCTCGGCCGGAAAGACGACCACCAAGGAATGCATCGCGCACGTACTGGGGACGCGGAATCGGGTGCTGAAGTCGCAAGGCAATCTGAATAACCACTTCGGCCTGCCGCTGCAATTGCTGAAGCTTGAGGCGGCGCACGAGATCGCGGTCATCGAGATGGGCATGTCGCACGCCGGCGAAATCGCGGCTCTGGCCAAACTGGCTCAGCCCGATTGCGGCGTGGTCACGCTGGTCGCGCCCGTGCACCTGGAGTTCTTCGCTTCGCTGGCCGAGATTGCCCGCGCCAAGTATGAGTTGATCGAGTCACTGCACGCCGGCGGCATCGCGGTGCTGAACGCCGACGACGAGTATGTCTCGCAGTTCGGGCGCGACCTCCACGGCAAGGTCGTGATGTTTGGGCTTCGCCATCCGGCCGACGTGGCGGCCCACAACATCGAGTCGCGCGGCCAGCAGGGTTCGGCGTTCGATATCGTCGTGGACGGCGAACGCGCACACGCCACCCTGCCGCTCCTGGGCGAGCACAGCCTTTACAACGCGCTGGCGGCGGTCGCCGTCGGCCTGCAATACGGCGTCACGCTTCAGCAGGCGGCGGAGTCGCTGGCCTCGTTATCAGCTGGTGACAAGCGCGGAGAAATCCTCAGTATTGCCGGCGCGACCGTCATCAACGATTGTTACAATTCGAATCCGAAGGCGTTAGACAGCATGGTGCGTTCACTGTCGCAGATGCCGGCATCTCGCCGGATCGTGGTTGCCGGCGAGATGCTGGAACTCGGGCCTGCGGGCGAAGCCATGCATCGCGATGCCGGGCGGCACATGGCCGAGTGCGGCATTCATCGTCTACTCGGCGTGCGCGGCCTGGCCAAGGCGATGGTCGAAGGCGCGCAGCAGGCCGGCATGCAGGCGGAGTTTGTGAACACGCCGGAAGAAGCCGGCGCCTGGTTGCGGCGCGAGATCAAGCCGGGCGACGTGGTGCTGTTGAAAGCCTCGCGTGGGGTCAAGCTGGAGCGGGCGCTGGACGTGTGGCGCGAACAGCCGCGATAGAACGGGGAAGAATTTGCTCTATTGGTTGCTGTATCAAAAAGGTTTCGTCGTCTTTCATATCGGCCCGTTCCGAATCTTTCGCTATCTTACGTTTCGCACTGTTTTCGCCAGCCTCACCGCGCTCTTCATCGGCCTCATCATCGGCCCCGCGGTCATCCGCCGACTGCGCGAATTCCAGATCGGCCAGTACATCCGCGAAGACGGCCCGCGGTCGCACCAGCAAAAAGCCGGCACGCCGACCATGGGCGGCCTGCTGATCGTTGTCGGCATGTTGATCCCCACGCTGTTGTGGGCAGACCTCACTAACCGTTTCGTCTGGATCGCCGTGGTCGCGACCCTGGCCTTCGGGGCCATCGGTTTTGCCGACGACTATCTGAAGGTCGTGCATCGGCGCAATCTAGGGCTCACCGCGCGCGCCAAGCTGGCGTACCAATTCCTGGCGGCCGTCTCCGTCGGCGCCACCCTAAGCGGCCTCGAAGTCCACGGCCTCTATTCGACACGGCTGATCGTGCCGTTCCTCAAGCATTTTCGGCCCGACCTGGTCATCACGAAGCTGCATCACGGATATCTGTCGCCGATTGCGTTTCTGCCATTCATCGCCTTCGTCGCCATCATTATTGTGGGCTCCAGCAACGCGGTGAACCTCACCGACGGCCTGGATGGGTTGGCGATCGGCTGTACCGTCATCGCCGCCGGCGCGCTTACGGTGCTGACCTACGTCAGCGGCCACGCGGTTTTTGCCGACTACCTGGAGCTATCGAAGATGCCGCAGGTATCCGAGGTAACGATTTTCTGCGGCTCCATGGTGGGCTCGGCCATCGGCTTTCTCTGGTACAACACGCATCCAGCTGAAATCTTCATGGGCGACGTGGGCTCGCTGGCCCTCGGCGGAGCTATCGGCACGGTCGCGGTCATCATCAAGCAGGAATTGCTGCTGCCCTTCATCGGCGGCGTGTTCGTGATCGAGGCGCTCTCGGTCATCCTGCAGGTGGGCTCGTACAAGCTGCGCAAGAAGCGGATTTTCAAGATGGCACCCATCCATCATCACTTCGAACTGATGGGTTGGAGCGAGTCCAAGGTGATTGTGCGGTTCTGGATTGCGTCGCTGGTGTTTGCACTCTTTGCTCTCACCACGCTGAAGTTGCGGTAGAGCGGCGCAGAACGTGGCACAATGGCGAGTTGCACGTTGTGCGAATGCGTCGCGCCGGTGGGGCGCGGAAAACGACGCCGGGTCACGGGCACAGCGGCGTTTGAATCATTTGTACGGCGACGCCGGATCGTCGGTACAGCTCTGCTCGGATGACTGACAATGGTGGCGCCGGCATTATCGGTAGAGCGGCGCTTTAGCGCCGCGTTTCCGTGTCGCCAAATTCCCTTCGGAGGCTGCGATCGCGCAGTGATCACAGCCTCCGAAGATAAACATAGACGCAATCGCAACGCCGGGCTTTGTGCCGGCGAAATCGGCAAAGAATCAAATGATGGACGTGAAAGGCAAACGCGCGCTGGTGGTTGGACTGGGAAAGTCCGGCGTGGCCAGTGCCCTGTTCCTGGAGGCGCGAGGCGCCAAAGTTGCCGTCTCCGACGCCAAGTCCCCGGAGCTTTTGCGCGAGGAAATTCCGCTGCTGCTCGATCATGGCATCAGCGTCGAAACCGGCCAGCACGGCGAACGCACCTTCCGCGATCAAGACCTCATCGTCATCAGCCCGGGCGTGCCTTTCGACATGCCGCAATTGGTCCATGCGCGCGCCAACGGCATTCAGATTATCGGCGAAGTTGAGCTGGCAGCGCGCTATCTCAAAGGACGCATCGCTGCCATCACCGGATCGAACGGTAAGACCACGACCACGTCTCTCGCCGGCGAAATCATCGCGGCCGGCGGCCGCAAAGCGCTGGTCGGCGGCAACATTGGAACTCCGGCCATCACTTTCGTTGATCAGGCCACCGACGATACTTGGCTGGTGCTGGAGATCAGCAGCTTTCAACTGGAAACCGTCGAAAGCTTTCATCCCCAGATTGCCGTGGTGCTCAACATCACGCCCGACCATCTCGATCGTCACCACACTTTCGACAACTACGCCGCCGCCAAGGCCCGCATCTTCGAGAACCAGACCGCGAGCGACTTCGCCGTCCTCAACGCCGACAACGAACCGTGCGTCGCCATGGCCTCGAAAACCAGGGCCGCGGTGCGTTGGTTCAGCCGCCTAAACGAGGTCGAGAGCGGCGCCTTCGTGCGCGGCGATCGCATCTTCTGGCGCGACGATAAAGGCGAGCGCCAGATCATGCCGCTCAGCGAAATCTCGCTGAAGGGCGCGCACAACGTCGAGAACGTGCTGGCCGCCATAAGTATTGGAGTGTTGGCCGGCATCGCTGACGAAAAGATTCGCGGCGCAGTCGCCGCCTTCAAAGCCGTAGAGCATCGCCTGGAATATGTCGCAACGGTTCGCGGTGTCGAGTACTACAACGACTCCAAGGCCACCAACGTCGACGCCACCGTCAAAGCACTCGAGTCATTCCCCGGCCGTATTCACCTCATCCTCGGCGGCAAAGATAAAGGCAGCGACTATAGCGTGCTCAACTCGCTGCTGAAAGAGCGCGTGAAGCGCGTGTACACCATCGGCGCCGCAGCGGGCAAAATCGAATCGCAGGCTAGCGGCACCGAGATCGTGAGTGCCGGCACGCTGGAGCTGGCAGTTCGTCGCGCTAGCGAAAGCGCGACTGCCGGCGACATCGTGCTGCTGGCTCCGGCCTGCGCCAGCTTCGATCAGTTCGACAGCTACGAGCAGCGCGGCCGCGTCTTCAAGGACCTGGTTCATCAACTGGCGGCAAGGAAGCAGGAACGCGAGCGCGTGGGCAGCGGCGTATTCGGAGGCGACGAATAAATGGCCAAGCGCGTCAGCGTCGATAAGTGGATGTTCACGGTCACGCTATTGCTCGTCTTCATCGGACTGGTGATGGTGTTCAGCGCCTCAGCGGTGATGGCCAAGGAGCGCTTCGGCTCGCCCTACGGCTTCCTGGTGCGGCAGATGGCGTGGGCAGCAGCAGGCCTGCTCGCCATGGTCGTCATCATGAACGTGGACTACAAGAAGTTTCGCCGGCCACCCGTGGTCTTCACGTTCCTCGGCATCACCTCGCTGCTGCTGATCGTCGTGTTTCTGTTCCGCGATTCGCACAATACGCATCGCTGGATCAAGTTCGGAGGCTTGTCGTTCCAACCTTCCGAGGTCGCCAAACCCGCGCTAATCCTGTATCTTGCGTACTTTTTGGAATCGCGCTGGCAGCAGATCGTGGACGTGAAGAACGTGCTGATCCCGGCAGCCGCGCCTACATTACTTTTCGCCCTGCTGATCGTGAAAGAGCCGGACCTGGGGACTGCGCTCGCCTGCATCGCCATCTCGACTGCGGTGCTATTCGTGGCCGGCATGAACATGAAGTACCTTGGCTATGGATTCGTGGCTTCGCTGCTGCCGCTGTATTTCCTGATCGTGCGCGTGCCCTGGCGATGGGCGCGCATGCAGGCGTTCCTCGACCCGTTCAAGGATCCGCAAGGCAAAGGCTTCCACATCATTCAGTCGATGATTGCGGTGAGCACCGGCGGCCTGACCGGACTAGGGCTGATGGAAGGCAAGCAGAAACTCTTCTACCTGCCTGAGCCGCACACCGACTTCATCTTCGCGGTGACTGCCGAGGAGCTCGGCTTGTGGGGATCGCTGCTAGTGGTCACGCTCTTCGGCATCTTCTTGTATCGCGGCATCCGCACCGCGCTGCGCACCGAAGACATGTTCGGCAAGTTTCTGGCGACGGGAATCACGGCCATGGTAGTGGTGCAGGCGTTGTTCAACATCAGCGTGGTGCTGGCCCTGGTTCCGGCAAAAGGCATTCCCCTGCCGTTCATCTCGTACGGCGGCTCGTCGCTGTTCATCACGCTGGCAACCGTCGGAGTTCTGCTGAACATCAGTCAACAAACGGAATAGTTATGCGTGTGATCGTGGCTGGAGGTGGCACGGGAGGGCACGTCATTCCCGCGCTGGCCATCGCGCAGGAATTGCGTGCAGCTTACGACGCAAAAGTTGTGTTCATTGGCACCCGCCGTGGAATCGAGACGCGGCTGGTTCCGGCGGCAGGCTTCGATTTGCAATTGATCGAGGTTGGCGGCCTGAATCGCGTTGACCTGGCAACGCGCATGAAGACGATGTTCAACTTGCCGCGCGCCATGATGGCCTCGGCCCGTATCATTCGCGAAGTCAAGCCGCAGGTGATGATCGGGGTCGGCGGCTACGCTTCAGGACCAGCCATGCTCGCGGCCGCAATGCTGCGCGTCCCGACGGTCGCGTTTGAACCGAATGTCGTTCCCGGCTTCGCCAATCGCATCGTCGCCCGTACCGTGCGCGCGGCCGCCGTCCACTTCGAGAAAACTTGCAGCTACTTCCGCAACTGTCATGTAACTGGGGTTCCGGTGCGTCGCGAGTTCTTTCAGGTGCCGGCGCGCAGCGAAGACGCTCCACCGACCCTGCTGGTCTTCGGCGGCAGCCAGGGAGCGCACGCCATCAATCAAGCTGTACTCGAAGCCTTGCCCAAGCTGATCGAAGCCGTGCCTACGATCCACATCATCCATCAGACCGGCGAGCGCGATTACGTCGACGCGCAGGCGGAATATTTGAAAGTGATGGCCTCGGCCGAAGTTTCGCCGTTCATCGACGACATGCCCAACGCGTTTGCTCGCGCCGATCTGCTGCTCTGCCGCTCAGGCGCCAGCACGGTCGCGGAAATCACAGCAGCTGGAAAGCCGGCAATCTTCATTCCTCTGCCGACGGCGGCCGACGATCATCAGCGGTACAACGCCGAAACCCTGGCCGCAGCCGGGGCGGCGCGTTTACTGCCGCAAACGGAGCTTAACGCCGAGCGCCTGGTCGCCGAGATTTCAGCGTTGTTGCGCGATCGCGCGGCCGTGGCAAAGATGTCGGCAGCGGCGCGCGACTTTGCTCATCCCGACGCGGCTGGTAAGATTGCGTCGCTCGCGGCGCGGGTAGCTGGCGTCAAATCCCGCGGCGCGATAGCCTAGAACCACTCTCCATGTTTGCGAAGATTCAGCGCATCCATTTCGTCGGTATTGGCGGCATCGGCATGAGCGGCATCGCCGAGGTGCTGCTCAATCTCGGCTTCACCGTCTCCGGCTCGGACCCCCGCGCCTCGGCTGTCACCGCGCGCCTCATCACCTTGGGCGCTTCCATCAGCGGCGAACATCGTGCCGAGAACGTCATCGGCGCCGAAGTCGTCATCATCAGCTCGGCCATTCGCCGCGACAATCCCGAGGTCATCGCCGCGCACGAACATCACATTCCCGTGATCCAGCGCGCCGAGATGTTGGCCGAGTTGATGCGCTTGAAATATGGCATCGCCATCGCTGGCATGCATGGCAAGACAACAACAACGTCGATGGTAGCGGCGGTGCTGGCTGCCGGCGGACTCGATCCCACGGTGGTGGTCGGCGGCCGCGTAGATGCCATGGGCTCAAACGCGCGCCTGGGCAAGTCGCAATACCTCGTCGCCGAGGCCGACGAAAGCGATCGCTCGTTCTTGAAGCTGTCGCCCATCCTGTCGGTCGTGACCAATATCGATCAGGAGCACATGGACTGCTATCACGACATGGACGACGTGGAGCGCACGTTTCTCCAGTTCATGAACGCCGTGCCGTTCTACGGAATGGTCGTGGCCTGCAACGACAATGACGATCTGCGACGGCTGCTGGCCGGCGTGCAGCGCCGCGCCGTCACCTACGGAGTGCGTGACGACTCCGACTTCCACATCTCGCACATGCATTGCGGGCCTATCAAGGACTCGGCGTCGCTCAGCTACTTCCGCGTGAACTATCGCGGCGACGATTTGGGCGAGTTTCGCCTGCGGGTTCCCGGCGCGCACAACGTGAGCAACGCCACCGCGGCGATCGCGGTCGGCATCGGCCTGGATGTCCCGGTGGAAGATATTCGCCGCGGACTGGCCGATTTCAACGGCGTCGATCGGCGCTTTCAACTGATGGGCAACTCCGGCGGCGTGACCGTGATCGACGATTACGGCCATCACCCCACAGAGATTCTCGCCACGCTCGCGGCGGCACGGCAATGCGGGTTCGAAAAGGTTCACGTCATCTTTCAGCCGCATCGCTACACCCGCACCCGGCTGCTACTCGACGAGTTCGCCACTGCGTTCCGCGACGCCGACTCCGTGCTGGTGCTCGACATCTACCCTGCCAGCGAGCCGCCGATTCCCGGCATCACCGGAGAGATGCTGGCCAACCGCATCACCGAAGCCGGCGGACAGGAAGCGTTGTATGTGTCGTCGTTCGCCGAGGCGGCGGACGTGGCCACCA
The DNA here is from genome assembly GCA_963769235.1 of uncultured Acidobacteriaceae bacterium. Lineage (GTDB taxonomy): Bacteria > Acidobacteriota > Terriglobia > Terriglobales > Acidobacteriaceae > Bog-257. Next base: position 437,835 of record CAVYKW010000008.1, read on the forward strand.
GCGCAGCCAAGCCCGGCGACATGATCCTCACCCTGGGCGCAGGCAGCATCTCGCAACTAGGCCCACGGGTGCTGGAAGAACTGGAAGCGCGCGCCGCGAAAAGCGTAGGTTAGCAACCCGGGTGCCGATGACAAATACCTTGGAAATCATCAACCGCATGCAATCCGATGGCGTCGTCAGTTTGTACGTCATCGGCGGAAGCGCGGCTGCTACGTTTTATATCAAGCCGCTGGCCTCTCTCGAAGCCGATATCTTCGTTATGCTGCCCTCCCAAGACGACTGTACCAGTCCGTCGCTGACGCCCATCTATGACTATCTCGCGACCCATGGGGTTGCGACGAGGGAGACCCTCACCATAGGAAATTGGCCGGTGAAATTCTCGTCCGTTGTCAACGAGCTTGAGCACGAAGCGATCGACGAGGCCGTTGAAACCGAAATCGGCGGAGTGAAGACCTGGATCATGACCGCCGAACACCTGGTCGCCTTGGCGCTGCGAAGTAGCCGCCCTGAGGACCTGGCTCTGATCTCGCAATTTATGGAGAGCGGAAAAGTCGACGGCAACAAACTACATCTCATGCTGCACCGCCACTCGCTGGGCCCGCAGTGGCACCAATTTACCGGCACGCAATCGGAGAAATGAGTCGGCGTCGTTGATTGTGACGGATCCTCTACTCTGGCTTCGCTCAAACCAACCTCGTGAGACCCCGAGTAGCAGTTAATCGTTTGCCTCTCCGTTTACCTTTCTGGTACCTGTTCCCTCGCGTCTGCAACTAGGGTAAAAAGCGTTCCCGCAATCCTGCCGAAAACAGTTATAGTTGGGCGAATAGCCGAAGTTCTGGGCGTTTTATCCGGTTTTCATGGCGCGGAAAAACTCATCTGCCATCTCGGACGAGGAACTCGACCTGGCCGCGAGCGAGTCTGCCGCGCGTTCGCGCAGCCTGGACGAATCGCCGCTGGACGCGCGCATGTACGACCTCGACGATGAGGCCGAATCGCCCTTTCTGCGCGGCCAAAAACGCGTTCCCGTGCGCCGCGGCACGCTTCCCCGCAAGGCCGCCGGCAAAGTCAAAATTATTCTCCTGCTCGCCGCCATCATCGGCGCCGCGGCATTCCTGTGGCTGACGCTCGGCCGTTACGCGACCGAATCCTGGCGCTTCCGTCTCGACTCCAGCGACAACATCTCCATCTCCGGCACCGACAACGTGAGCCGTAGCCAAGTACTCGACGTGATGGCCAGCGACATCGATCGCAACATCTTCTTCGTGCCGCTGGACCAGCGCAAAAAGCAGTTGGAGCAAATTCCGTGGGTGCAGTCGGCGTCCGTCATGCGCCTTCTGCCCAACCGGGTGAAGATTGTGCTGAAGGAGCGCACGCCCATCGCCTTCGTCGAGATTAACTCGCACATCGAACTCATCGACGCCAACGGCGTGATCATGGAAATGCCGCCCGGCCAGACGGCGAAGTACTCGTTCCCGGTCATCGTCGGCATCACGGACAGCGATCCACTTTCGACCCGCGCGGCGCGCATGAAGCTGTATTCGCAACTGGTGAAGGATCTGGACGCCGGCGGAGCGCACTACTCGGGCGATCTGAGCGATGTCGACCTTTCCGATCCGGACGACGTGAAGGCCACCGTCACCGATCCCAAGGGCGCAGTGCTGGTGCATTTGGGAGGATCGAATTTCCTGGAGCACTTCAAGGTTTACGTGGCCCACGTGCAGGAATGGCGCACCCAGTTCCAGAAGCTGGAGTCGGTTGACCTGCGCTATGACCACCAGGTGATCGTGAATCCGGATTCGGCCAAAGTGCAGGCGGCAGTCAGCGCTGCGCCCAGGATTCCGAGCGAACATACGAGCACGAAGAAGCAGAATCAAGCGCCGGGCAAGGCTAAGAAGCACACATAAAACATGGGAAGCCAAACAGAGAACCTGCTTACGGTGATCGACGTCGGTAGCGCCAAGACGTGCGTGATCGTCGCCGAAGTGAACGACTACGCGCTGCGCTATCGCGGTCATGGCATCTCGGACTCGCGCGGTATGCGCAAGGGCGTGGTCGCCGACCTCGACAAAGCGGTGGACTCCATCAAGAAAGCCGTGGAAGAAGCCGAAAACGTGGCCCAGGCGCCGGTGGAGCATGCGGTGGTCGGCGTGGCGGGCTCGCACATTCGCGGCATCAACAGCCACGGCGGCATCACCCTGGGCACGCGCTCGCGCGAGATCAGCCGCGACGACGTGCGCCTGGCCGTGGAAAAAGCCCGCAGTATCGCCATGCCTGAAGATCGCGAGGCGCTGCATCTGCTGCCGCAGGAATTCATCCTCGATGATCAGGGTGGGGTGCGCGATCCCGCCGGACTGATGGGCCGCAAGCTGGAAGTTCGCGTTCACATCGTGACTGGCGGCTCGACCGCGACGCAGAACGTGGTTTCAGCGGTGAACCGCGCCGGCATTCACGTCGACGACACTGTTTTCGAGGCGCTGGCTTGTGCCGACTCTGTGCTGCAAACCGACGAGCGCGAACTGGGCGTGTGCCTGGTCGACGTTGGCGCGGGATCCACCGACCTCATCGTCTACTACGAGGGCGTGGTGATTCACACGGGTGCGATTCCTGTGGGCGGCGATCACTTCACCAACGATGTGGGTGTTGGCTTCCGCACCCCGCTGCCTGATGCCGAGAACATCAAGAAGATGTTTGGCTGCGCCGTGGTCACCCGCATTCCTGAAGGCAATGAAATCGAGGTTCCCTCGGTTGGCGACCGGCCGTCCCGGATGATGCAACAGCGCGAGCTGGGAGAGATTCTGGAGCCGCGCGCGCGCGAGCTAATGGAACTGCTACGCGATCATCTGCGGCACGCCGGCATCTTCGATCTGCTGGGCGCAGGACTGGTCTTCACCGGCGGCGGATCGCGGCTGAATGGCCTGCTCGAAGTGGCCGACGACATTCTGCGGCGCCCGGTGCGGCAGGGCTATCCCGTTCCGATTGCCAAGCTGCCGTCGCATTTGCTGGAGCCGGAGTTCGGCACCGCGATCGGCATGGTGTTGTACGGACATCGCTCGCGCCAGGCTCGCATGAACCTGGATCGTGGATTAGGCGCCAAGATCAAGGCGCTGTTTGCCCGGCAGGGCGCGTAAGTTGACGACAAGCAAGTGCGGAGCGGCAACCACGCTCCGCGAAATGGCCCGACGGCGGGTAATTACGTTCAGCATTAGCCCGCGCTGCGCATGTGGCGCTCACTGAGGTAACCATGATCGAAGACTTCAACGACAAGACCCAACCGGAAAACGACATTCGCATTCATTTCAACGAAGAGCTGCTGAACAGCGCCAAAATCAAGGTCATTGGAGTGGGCGGAGGCGGCGGGAATGCGGTCAATCGCATGATCGAGTCGCACCTGGAAGGCGTCGAGTTCGTGGTGGCGAACACCGATCTGCAAGCGCTGAAGGGATCGAAGGCGCCGGTCAAGATTCAACTGGGCGTGAAGCTAACCAACGGGCTAGGTGCAGGCGCAAATCCTGAAGTTGGACGCAAGGCTGCACTGGAAGATGCCGACAAGATTATCGAAGCGCTGGAAGGCGCGGACATGGTGTTCGTCACTACGGGTCTGGGCGGTGGAACCGGCACGGGCGCGGCGCCGATCATTGCGTCGCTGGCCAGCGAGATGGGCGCTCTGACCGTCGCGGTGGTCACCAAGCCGTTCGCATTTGAGGGTAAGCGCCGCCAGAACCAGGCGGAGCGCGGCTTGCAGGACCTGATCGATTCGGTCGACACCACCGTCGTGATTCCCAACGAGAAGCTGCTGGCGGTCGCCAAAGATGCCGGCTTCTTCGAGTCGTTCCGCGTAGCCGACGATATCCTGCGCCAGGCCGTGCAGGGCATCTCGGACATCATCACCATTCCCGGCATCATCAATCGCGACTTCGCCGACGTGAAGACCATCATGGCCGGCATGGGTTATGCGGTGATGGGCACGGCGATGGCGAAGGGTGAAGGTCGCGCGACGGCGGCAGCTCAGGCGGCGATTGCCTCTCCGCTGCTCGAGGCCGGCGCGATCGATGGGGCGCGCGGCATTCTCATCAACATTACCGGTTCCAGCTCTCTGCGGCTAGCCGAAGTCAACGAAGCGTCCACTATCATCCAGAGCGCCGCCCACGAGGACGCCAACATCATCTTCGGCGCCGTGCTCGACGAGAAGATGAAGGACGACGTGAAGATCACCGTCATCGCGACCGGCTTCAAGGAAGTCCGGTCGCGCCGCGATCGTTCCGACTCGCACGCCACGCTGCAAAACGTGCGTGCCGCCGCAGCTAGTGTTCATGCCACCTACGAGGTTCCGGCAATTCGCGAAACGCCGAAGCTGGCCAATGTTGCGCCGGCAAGGACCGCAGAGCCCGACCCGATCGAAGCCGAGCGTCCGCGTATCTCGTCGTACATTCCCGACAATCTCGATGACATTGATTCGGAGATCGTGCGTCATGCCGAACCGCTGGAAGACACTCTGCAACGCCAGGGCGCTCCCGAACCGGCAGAGGCGGTAGCCAGCGTCGACATCAGCTACAACGCCGACGACCTGGAAATCCCCGCCTTCATGCGCAAACGCAGCGAGGGTTAAAGCGAATCGTCCCACATTGTGGGAATACTTCGGGTGCCCCAGGTTTCGCGGTTTTCGAAACCTGGTTGAGCGCTACGGAATCGCCGGAGGCCGCTGCGCCATCAGTTCTTCAAAGCGCTTGTCGGTGCGCAGCGAAGCGAATTCCGATTCGGTGTAAACCTTCTTGATGTCTTTGTAGCCATCTTCCATGGCCTTGCGCAAATATTCCAGCGAGTGGTCGACGTCACCCGCCTGCGCGTACATCTTGGCCACCATGAACGAGAATGCGGCGCGATCTTCGGGCGAAGTCGCCTGCGCCATCACACCGGTGCGCGAGGCACGGTCGAAGATATCCGGATCAAGCGTGAATGCCTGTTTATAGTTCTTGGCGGCCTGATGATAGTCGTGCTTGCCGAAGTAAGACGACGCCATGTTGAAGTAAAAGACCGCGTCGGTGGGCCGCAGCTTGATCGCCTTCTGGTAATACTTGATGGCCTTGTCGTACTTCTTCTTCATCTGCTCAACATAGCCGCGATTGTTGTAGCCCTCGGGAGCGTGCTTGTCGAGCTTGATAGCGTGATCAAAAGCCTTGGCCGCGTGATCGGGCTTTTGCAGCAACAGGTACGACATTCCGATCTTGTTCCACAGCAAAGCGGTCGGCTGCTTGACCAACGCCGCATTGTAGAAGTCGATGGAGTCGAGGTAGTGCTTCTGCGCGCGCAGCGCGTCGCCTTGAACCTCCAACGTCTGCGGTGAAGCGCTGCCGTCTGGAATCGGAGGCGCTGAAGGTTGCTGGCTAATAGCTGTGGGCGGAGCCTGCACTGGCTGCTGCGCTTCCGGCGGAGCGGTCGGCGCGGCTTGAGCGCTGACGGGAGGCGGCAAAGCTTGTTGAGCGTTCGCGATCGGAGCTATTAGAACAAGGAAGCTGCCGATAAGGAGAAGAACCTGCGGCGATCGCGGACTTGGCATGTCCGAGCCTCCAGTTCCGGGTCCCGTTGCCGCATCCTCGCAGGCGACAGGGCTGGAAGTGAGCCTTACTGCTTCCTACTATAGACCTATTTTGGGCTGGTATTGTTCCCGTTCTCCGCGCCGTTCGTCCCGGTATTTTGCGGCTCATCTTCCTCTTCGCCCTTGCCAAACAGGCGGCTGAAGAATCCCTTCTTCTTTTTCGGCTTCTGCTCCTGGGCTGCGACGGGCTGGCCGTTGGCCGACGTTTGCGCGGGACCGCCGTTCGGCTCAGCTTGCACCACGCCGTTGGTCGTCGCCGGAGGAGCAGCAACAGACGGAGATCCCAGGCCGAAGATCTTGGTGAAGAATCCGCGATGATCGCCGAACGCCTGGTCGCAGGTTTCCTTCGGCTCGGTGCCGGCGATGAAGGCAACCGAATAATCTTCCGGACACGATGGCGTCGCCAGGCGATTCGTTACCTTGTCGAGCTGGACCGTCACCACCCCCGATGGCGCGCTGAAGTCCTTGGTGTTGGAGTACTGCGGCAGCTTGACTGCACGCTTCATGAACTCGGCCCAGATGGGCGCCGCGGCCGCGCCTCCGGCAAGCTTGATGTCGGTGTAGTCATCGTTGCCCACCCAGACGATACACAGCAGGTTCGACGTATATCCCGCAAACCACGCGTCGTGCGAGGTTCCCGTCTTGCCGGCGGCTGGCGCCTCAAAGCCACGCGCCCGTACCGGATACCCCGTTCCGCTGTTGACCACCGCTTCCATCATGGTGGTCATCACGTAAGCCACGCGCGGGTCGAGCACCTCTTTGCTATCGCTGTGATAGTTGCTGAGCACGCTGCCGCGAGCATCGCGCACCGACTTCACCATCAGCGGCGAAAGCCTGGTCCCGCCGTTGGCAAAAATCGTGTACGCCCCAGCCATTTCGATCGGCGTCGCGTCGTAGGCACCAAGCGCGATTGCCGGGGTCGCGTGAACGCTGCTGATACCCGCAGCCTTCGCCAGGGCGGCAACTTTCTCGAAGCCGACTTCCTGCCCCAGGCGCACGGTCGCGTTGTTCAGCGACATGGCCAGCGCATAGCGCGCCGTCACTTCGCCGTGAAATGTCTCGTGATAATTACGCGGCTCGTAGACCTGGTCGCCAGTGGCGATGCTGACCTGCGAATCGTCGATCAGGCTGGCCGGTGTGAACACGCCGCTGTTTTCGGTGACAACGCCGCTGTCCGGATTGGTAGTGGTGTTGGCGAACAGGGTCTGTCCAGTGACCGCCGTGTTCACCGCAGCCGCATAAACAAAAGGCTTGAAGATCGATCCCGTGGGACGCTTGGCGATGGCGTGGTCCAGCTGGCTCATGCCGTAGTTGCGGCCGCCGACTAGCGCCAGCACCTCGCCGGTATGCGGATCGATGGCCACCAGCGCCACCTGCGGCATCGGACCAGTCTCAACTTTGACTTCGACCTTCGCGTCCTTGCCGGTGCCAATCTTGGTCTTGTGGGTGCGGCGCTTCTCCACCTGCTCGTCGACCAACTTCATGCCAACGTCAACCGCTTCGGCGGCAGCGCGCTGCAAGTCCGGATCGATAGTGGTGTAGACGCGCAGGGCGTGGTCGTTCAGTTCGCCTTCACTGAACTGGCTCGACAGCTGGTCCTTCACCAGATCGACGAAGTAGGGCGCGTCGCTGGCTTCCACGTTCGGCGCGGTCAGCTTCAGCGGAGCCGCCTTGGCCCGGTCGGCTTGCTCGCGCGTGATCGCTCCGGTCTCCACCATCGAGTCGAGCACCAGGTTGCGGCGATCGATCGCGCGCCGCGGATTCTTGTACGGCGAAAGATAGTTGGGCCGCTGGATCATTCCCGCCAGCAGCGCGGCTTCCGGCAGCGTCAGGTTGCGGACATCCTTGTTGAAGTACGCGCGCGAAGCCTCGCCAAATCCGTTAATCGTGAACGAGCCGCGCTGTCCGAGGTACACCTCGTTGGCGTACATCTCGAAGATGCGCTGCTTGGAGAATTTCTGCTCCAGCTCGACGGCGATCATGATCTCCGTCACCTTGCGCTTCAAAGTCTTCTCCGGACTCAGGAAGAAGCCGCGCGACAGCTGCATGGTCAGCGTCGAGCCGCCTTGCCCGTGGCGACCCTCGCGCACGTCGATCATCGCCGCCTCAAACAAGCGGAAGTAGTTCACACCGCTGTGCTGAAAGAAGCGGCGGTCTTCGATGGCCAGCACCGCATTCACCAGCACCGGCGGAATGTCCTGAAACTTGATGAGCTCGCGCTTGGAGCGGTCCTGGCCTTCAAACAGCGCGGTCACCAGTTGCGGTTCGAGCTCGTAGGCTTCCAGATCCTGGGTGCTGTCGCCGGTTTCTGCGATCGACGAAATCTTGCCGCCCTCAAAGCGGATGTCGGCCGCATTGACGCCGTGGAATGATTGCGGCCCGGGAAAAACTCGCAGGCCGTCGCGGGTCAGGGAATAATGCCCAATCGGCGACTCGTTGGCCTTCCCGGTTTCGCTGTAGCCGGCGCGACGCAAACTGGCCGCGACATCAGCCGCGTCCACCTTCTCGCCCACCGAGATCACCTGCGGACGCGCGTAAATCTTGGCCGCATTGCTGAAGAATCCACCGGCCATGCGCCGGTCGACCAGGCGATCGTACTTCACATAGAAGTAGGTGAAGACGGCGAGGAACAGCACGCAAGCGAAGACAAACGCCGCGGAGAACAGTTTGACCATCGGGTCGTGGAAGGAGAAATGGCGAGTTCGCGCCCGGCTGCTGGGACGAGAGTTCCTCCTCGGCGCGGAGCGAGCCGCCGGCTTACGTTCGGGTACTTTAACTTTGATTGCCACGTTTATGAATACGCAGAGAAGCCGCTAAGGTTCGAGTAGAGCTGCTCATCCTTGAAACCGCTTCGAGCTGACAGCAACTGTCAGCAGTCCCAAGAGTAAGACGGCGAAGAGACGTTCCCGGTTATCTTAGATGCCGCCTTCGCCTGAGGAAATTCTCCCGACCTTTGCCTGCCTTGTGGCGCAAACCATTTCGGACGCAAGCGAACCCGCGCCCCGACAGACGTGTAAAGACAATGCCAAAGCAACCTTCATTGTAAAGCAGAGGGCAAGCCAGGGGTGAGCGCAGGCAGGTTGACCGTTTCGGTACGGGAAAACCCTTGGCCTTGGCACGGCTAACCTATTGACAGCTATAGAGAACGATAAAGAAACAACCCCGGCCTGACCGCCATCTCCGTTCGGCCATACGTTCCCTTGACTTGTCATTCCCGACCGGAGCGGAGGGACCTGCGGTTTCCTCCCTGGACATACATACTCGTACTCGACCTAGCCAAATTCCTCCCTCGCGTCCGCCAACCTGAGGTAAACTCTCCTCACTCAGCCAGTCACTTGCCACAATTTTGAGAGGAGCGTTCATGCGCCCTTGTCTTGCTCTACTTGTGTCATTGGCCTTGCTGATTGCGCCCAACTTTTCGGCGGCACAGGTCTCGTCCTCCAGCTCAGCTTCCCGCCCGGCCTACACGCCGCGCCAGGCCGCATCCACTCCGTCCTCGCCCAAACTCAAAGCCATTCCCAGCACCCTGCTGCAATGCGAGCAGGACCAGTGCACCCGCGGCGGAGGCGGTGCCGTCTGGATTTTCGACGGCCTGCGCGGACAGGCCGCATGGCATTTTGGAGCAGTCGCCAATCTGACCGTCCAGAGCTTCGACGGCCGTAATATCGTGATCACCCGCGCCGATCCGCCGGGCACCTACTCCAGCCGTTGGGCCGGCAAGGACGGATACTTCCGTGCCATCTATCGGGGCGCCTTCTACGGCAATCGCGTCGATGGCACCGTGGTCTGGAACGGCAACTGGCAGCATCCTGGCACTTGGTACGCCGTCGCCCCGGAGGTGCTTTGCGATCCCATGCAGCAATGCCCGCTCGACATGGGGCAGCTCATCCAACTGGGTAAGAACTCGGTGAACGCGGGCCTGTATCGCGCCGCCCTGATCGCGTTCTTTGCCGGAGCACGCCAGGGGAACTCCGACGCGCAGGCCTACGCCGGATGGATGCTGCTCGACGGCAAGGGCGCCGCGCCGCACTATGGCCTCGCTTACCAACTGCTCCAGCAAAGCGCCGAGCAGAACAACTACAACGGCGAAGTCGGCCTGGCCAAGATGTACGAAGAAGGCCTGGTGCCGGGCAAGCGCAAGGATCCGGAGCGCGCCGCTTTCTGGAAGAACCGCGCTCAGCAGCGCGAGCAAGAGATCCGCGCCCAGGCCGCGCAACAACAGCAGATGCAGCAGGCGCAGGCTGCCATGGGCCTGTTCGCCTTCGGTGCCCTGGCAGCGATTATCGTGGGCGCCTCCGACTACGACACCAACGACGCCCTGGGCGACACAGTCGACGCCATCAAAACCGTGAACGATTGCATTGAGCTATACCAGCAAGCCCAGCGCACAGAAAGACTGCTTTCGCAGCCGGCGCAGTGAAGCTTCGCGTCTTTGTAGTGCGTTCGGCGTTCCCGACAGTGTCATCTCGACCGGAGCGCAGCCTCCTGCCGCCTCTGCTATATTTTCACCACGATTGGCCTGCGCCCGAACCTGCCGGTTCTCGCCGCAGGACCCATCGGGTCACAATCGCGGCAGGCGCCGCTCATCCCTCAGGAAGGTCGATCCCATGCGTTTCGGACGAACTCTATTTAGTGCCGTGGTACTGGCAGTCTTTGTCGCCTTGGTTGCAACCGGCGCCCACGCGCAGAACTGGTGGGTGCAGAGCGCCGACTACGGCTCCGGCAATCAGCGCCAGGATGTCACCAACACCGTGAGGCGTCTGGTAAAAGGTCCCAACTTCAGGGTGAACAACCAAACCATGGGCGGCGACCCGGCGCGCGGCAAGGACAAGACGCTGCGCATCGTGGCCAAGGATTCGCGCGGCCAGGTGCGCGATTTCAAATACGGCGAAGGCTCGACGGTGAATTCGCCGATGTTTGCCGGCGGTCCGGGCACGGGTTATCCCGGATGGGGCGGCGGCGGCGGGGGAAACGGCCCGGGCTGGAACAACGGTGGCAACAAGTATGGACTGCGCATCACCTCGGCCAAGTGGGGCTTTGGCGCCTCACAGATGGACGTGACCCGGCGCCTTCAGGATATGGTGCGTAACGATCGCATCAATGTGAAAGTGACGCCGCAGACCATGGGCGGCGATCCCTCGCGCGGCAACAGCAAAATCCTGACCGTGTATTACGAATGGAAGGGACGGCGCGACAGCAAGGTCACGCCCGAGGGAGCTTATCTGCAACTGCCGTGAGGCGCGAGCCACGGCTGATTGCAAGCGGCCTGGCGAAGCCCGGCGTTGCAATGCGTTTGGCTTTGCCTCTAGACTGAGTGGGATGGCGCAGCGGTCTCCCGGATCGCACGCCGTCCGCCAATCATGATGGTTTGCGAAAACCAACGTTGGTGAGTGAGATGGTTTTATGCGGAAGTGGCGAAATTGGCAGACGCACTAGCCTTAGGAGCTAGCGGGGAAACCCATGGGGGTTCAAGTCCCCCCTTCCGCACCAAAACTTCCTGCCATCGGCTAATGCCTGCTCACTTTTTCGCGTGCTGCGGCAAATACTGGTCTTGAACGCCGCTCTTCAGCCCGAATCCGGAACAGATTGCCGTGGCGGACGCACGTCCGTGTTGAACTTTTTGTCGTGCAAGACTATGTTAAAAATTCGTGACAGCAATTGAACTCGCCTCATACGGCGAGAATCAAAGCACGACTTCATGCGTTTCCGGCGTTTCATTCTCGTCATCCTCTGCTCAGTCCTCTGCTCATCGTTAGCTCTGGCGCAAGCGCGCGCACTGGTCACTACCGCAGGCCAAATGGTTCCTCTGCCCAGCGTTTCCGGCAAGCGAGTTGTGCTGGGATCGCTCTCGCTCGGCCAACAGCGCCGCTTTACCATGTTCGACATTCAGGCCGCAGGAACCATCACGCCCGATCCGCAGATGAACGCTGCCGCCTTTCAGCTACAGTTCCTGATCTGCGATCGTCCGGATTGCCAAGGCGACATTCGCCGCGATGCGCGCATTCTGCCCGAACCCAATGCTGCCTCGCCGGCGCGCGTGCTGGCCACGAAGTCGTTTGGCGTGAGCACACACAACGTCCAGCCTGTGGACCTTACAGGCTATCGGCCCAACACGACGAGCGGAATCCTTTATCTGGCGGTTGTCCTGAAGTCACTGCGCATCCCCGAAAACACGGCCTTTGCTGCCAAGCTCAACCTGCTGCGTGTGGATGTGATGCCGTAGTTACTGGAGAGAAGCCCATCTCATAGCGCCGCAGGCTGCTTGTGACGCGGTGATTTCCTTCTGCTCCCGGGTTGTTGCACTGCGGTACACTCAGGTTTCCGATTGCCACTAGCCGCGACCCTCCATCATGAAGCTGCTGACCAAGTTCAATCTCATCCTGCTGGTGCTGTTCGGCACCGGTGCGCTGATCATCTCTCAGGTCGCCTACAATTTCCTCATCAGCAACGCGCGGCGCGAGGTCATGCAGGAAGCCGAGCTGATGATGGCCAGCGCGCGCGCTGTCCGCACTTACACCGACACCGACCTGGCGCCGTTGCTGAAGCAGACGCCCAAGTACAAGGTGTCGTTTGTGGCGGAGACTGTGCCGGCCGTCGGCGCCATGACGACTTTCAACCAGCTCAAGGATCGCTATCCCGACTACACGTATCGGGAGCCGGCGCTGAATCCCACGAACCCGATGCATCGTGCCGCCGATTGGGAAGCGGACATCATCGGCTATCTGCGCGACCATCCGGAGAAGCAGGAGGTCAGCGGCGAGCGCATGACCGCGACCGGGCCGTCGCTCTACCTTGCGGCGCCCATTCCGGCCGACCCGCCGTGTCTGGAGTGCCACAGCGTGCCGTCGGCAGCGCCCGCGTCGATGATCGCGACCTACGGCAAGGACCATGGCTTCGGATGGAAGCCAGGCTCGGTGGTGGCGGCGCAGATTGTGTCGGTGCCGATGTCGCTGCCGGTGGATATCGCCAATCGCGCATTTCATCGCCTGCTGCTGTACCTGATCATCACGCTGATTGCGACGGTGATTGCGCTCGATGCCGGCGTCTACTTCATCGTGATTCGGCCGCTGAAGCTGGTGTCGGATGCCGCCGACCGGATCAGCAAAGGCGAGAAAAACGTTCCACCGCTGCCGGTGAAAGGCAGCGACGAGATCGCCATGGTGACGACGTCGTTCAACCGCATGCAGGTGAGTCTGGCAAAGGCATTCAAGATGCTGGAGTAGGAAGAGAGACGACTAACGATCAAAGGGCCGCGACGGGCGCGACGGAATGTACTCGGCTACGTCGCTCTACGAATTGTCATCACGGCGAGGCCTTCAGGCCGAGAAGAGGTATGCTTTTCGACTTCGGTGTCAGTCGTCCTAAAACGCTAACTTCGCCGTATGTCCAGCCAACTTTGTTCTATCCCAGCGAGGCCGCCAGGAAGCTCTTACGCGCCGTGGCCGATTCGATTTCCTCAGCGACTTGCCGGCACAATTCATCGACTGAGCCGCAATGGGCTGCGGCGCGTTTCACCACGATTTCCGCGATAGGGCCAATGTGAATCGCCAACTCGCGGGCAATACGTTGGATGGTGGCGGGGTCGATCGACGCAGGAACTCCCACATTGTGGGACTGCGCCACGATTGTTGTAACAGCCGCCGAGGTCGCGGCATGAGCAGGATCTTCCACCAGAGGCCGCAATGCTTTCAGCAGCAGTTGCAGATCGGACTTCCAGCGCACGTGCGTCAGTTCGACACAGTTGCGATAGGCAAGATCGGCCACGTCCGGAGGAAGCTGATCGGCGCGCGGCATTTTGGCACTGCGCACCAGAACTGGAATCACCGGAATGTCACGTTTCAGCGCGGCAGCAATTTCCAGGCGCACGAAGTCCAGAGGATCGTCGAGACGATGGGTTCCCTGCTCGCCCGAGGCCACCAGCCATTCCGGGCCAACGATCACCAGCAGGACACCGCAGTTGGCGATGCTCTCGTCGATGGCCTTGCGAAAATCGCTGCCGGCAGCAATGGCGCTTACATCCATAAACACTGCGCCTTCCCCGAATTGCTTGACCAGATCGTCGAAAAGGCGCCCAGTTTCTCCCGGCGTGTCGCTGCGGCGGTAACTGATGAAGATGGAACGCATACAGACAGTGTAGGACGGCGCGTGGTGCCGTCGCTAAAGCGACATGTTTTTATTTCAATAGCGGCGAAGTTGAAACTGCGCCCCTGGCAATCCCGATCCTGCCTCGCGCAGTGTTACTTGTTCTTCGGGTCTTGTTGCTGCACCGAAGCCCACTTGGCGTGCTCCTGCGAGACCGTCGACTCAATCCGTTCTGCCAGCAACGCGCGTGGGTTCTGCACGCCCAGGTAAGGCGATGCCAGCGCCAGGTAAACGTATTTCTCATGCCGCAACGCTTCGCAGGTCGAGCGATAGGTGATCCAGTTCTGCTGAAACTGGTTGAGGTGCAAGAGTCCTTCCAACACCGTGATCAGCACGCCGAGACCGGCGGTAAAAAGAATCGAGCCCTTAAATCCCCACGCGGCCATAAATGGGATCAGCGCCGCAGCCACGATTTCAGTGACCTTGAGGCGCTTAAACCAGCGCTGGTTCCACTGACTCTTTTGATCGTACCAACGGATTTGATCCTCGAGACGATCGAATACCGGATCGTTAACTGGAATGTCAATCGTGGGTGGAGGGTTCGCCGCCGGCGCGTTCATGGGCGCATTCTATGCGAGTTCCCGCTGTGGCGCTAGCATTACGCGCGCCGGCGTCATCGTGCCGAGCCAGGAGCGGGACCACAGCGCCCGCTCCTGGCGAATTGGTCGGTCACGTTGTCGACAGTCAGCACGGACAACCGACAACCGCCGACTGACAACTGTCTTTTAGAACTGCCGGATCGCATCACCGCCGGAAGTCAGGTTCGTGTCCGTCTCCAGCAGCAGCACGCGCGTCTGATCCACGATGTAAGCGACGTAGTTGCGTGTGCCTTCCGCCGGCGTGGTGATGGCGACGATCGTACGGCCCGGCGCGACGCTCCCGACACTGTAGGTCCCTTGCAGGATCTGCCCCGGGAACACCTGGCTGGGATCGTTGAAGTCGAGCGTGCCGGCAAGGTTGCCGTTACCGTCAGCGGAAATCTGGCCGCTCACACTGCTGCTGTTTCCAGCCAGTATTCGATTACCGCTGGCTACGAAGTAGCCAAACTGCTTGGTCGCGTAGCTGCCTGCCCAGGCCGCGTTGGTGGTGACAGCCGAAGCTTGCGCGTACACATTTCCGCCGCCGATCACCGTGGTCCGCTGATCGAGGTAGTAGCCCGAAGTTGGCGAACTGAGGTACATGCTGAAGGGCAGCGACACCGAATTGACGGTAAACGAACCGCTGACCCGGCCGTTGGAAGCCACGCTGAACGCGCCGCCCAAGTTCGCCTGTCCCACGATGCCGCTATCGTTCACGTCGTAGTAGCCGGTGGAAATGTTTCCACCCGTGGCGTTGAACTGAATCAGCGTGTAGGAAACCCCTGTGCCACCACCCGTCTGCGTATTAGCCGAGGTGCTCACAACGTAGTTGCCGGTGACGTCGGTGACGGCGAACGATGCCTGCGTTTGGAGATCGGCGCTACCAAGAAACAGCGTTCCGCTATCAGGACACATGAAGCGGTAACGGTTCGCCGAAACCACGTAGTAGATGAAGTCGGGATTGCCCGTGCTGGACGCGAACTGGCCAGTGCCGCGGCCCAGCCCATCGATGCCGGTATAGCTGCCGGTGAGAGGCTGGGTTTGCGTGATGGTGCCGCCGCAGTTCAGGTCTTGCAATCCGCCGACTGTATTGCTGCTAAGAGCAAAAATGCCGGCGGCATTAAACGACCCGCAATTGCCTACGCCTGCGTAGCCGTAGGCATAGTTGCCCGAGGGCGCAACCACTCCGGTTACGGTCTGCTGTTCCAGATTGCCGGTCGCGTTGATGACATTGTTGTCGATTTCGTTGAGCCCGGCATTGTTGAGGGCGCGCATGGCGAAGGCGTAGGCGAAGCTGCCGAGCGAGCTGTTCAGGGTCAACACGCCACGCCCGTCGGACCCCAGCGTGTAGCTGCCGGTAATGGCGGTCGCCTGGAAATAGCCGGTTGCAGCGTCGTTCAGGTCTTCTTCGCCACTGGTGATGTTGCCATTGCCGTCGGCAACGATGGCGCCCACAGCGTAAAAGCCGGCCGCGCTTGCATCAATGCCGCTAAGGCTGAAAACGTAGCTGCCCTTCAGCGAGCTGGTACCGAACTGCACCGCCGTGATGGTAACGATAGAGTTGCCGAGGATAGTGGGCGCCGATTGCAATGCCGCCGTGACGGTAACACTGGCCGGGCTAGGAACAACGTTGGGCGCGGTATAGAGTCCCGTGCTGCTGACGGTGCCCACCGTCGCATTGCCGCCGGTCACGCCGTTTACTTGCCAGAGGACAGCAGTGCTGCTGGTGTTGGTCACCGTGTCGGTGAACTGTTGCGTCGACCCTTCCTGCACATTCGCGGTCGCGGGCGAAACCGTGACCGTAGGCATGTTGTTGTTATTGTTTCCACTACCGCCACCGCAGGCGGAAAGCGTGAGAACAAGCAGGGCGGCAAGCGCAGTCAGGATCGCAGTCTTCATCGCAGGGCCTCGTTCGGCAAGGGAAATTGCCGGGGTGAATTTACTTGCGAAATTGCACGACGGAAACCAACAACTCGGCTCGCGACGCGCGAGATTCGTCTGGCAGAAGGCTCGCGCAGCCGGCTTTCCAAGCTCGAGTGCTGCGGAGTCTAACACAGTTTTCGGGGAAGGGTTGCGCTGTGGGACAGAATGCGTGAGACGGGTTTCCGATGCACCGCTGAAGCGGTGCTCCACCCTCGGCCTCAGCTTGTGTCTGAGGGTAAAAAAGAAATCCCCACCCAAGCAAAATCGGCTTGGATGGGGCACCCGAAGCATTTAGGTAAGAGCTAATTGCTAAAGGCTAAATGCTGTTTTATTCCTCTTCTTCCACTTCTTCGCCGCGCTCGGCCTTGGCAGCGGCAATGATTTTCTCCTGCTGGAGTTGCGGCACCACGTCATAGTGATGCATCTCCATCGAAAAGCTGCCGCGGCCCTGGGTCATCGACGTCAGATCGGTGCCATAGGTCAGCATTTCTGCCATAGGCACTTCGGCTTTCACGATGGTCTTGCCGCCCTTGTTGTCCATGCCCTGAATGCGGCCGCGACGGCTGTTGAGGTCGCCCATGATGGAGCCCGCAAACTCGTCGGGGATGGTGATCTCGACATTCATCACCGGCTCCAGCAGCGTGGGCTTTGCCTGCTCCATAGCTTTGCGGAAAGCGATGCGGCCCGCAGTCTTGAACGAGAGCTCGTTGGAGTCGACGTCGTGATACGAACCGTCGTACAGGATAACCTTGAAGTCCACCACCGGGAAGCCGGCGAGGTAGCCACGCTGCGCAGCCTCGACAATTCCCTTTTCCACCGCGGGAATGTAGTTCTTCGGGATCGCGCCACCAAAGATCTCGTTGGAGAACTCGAACTGGCCGCCACGCGGCAGAGGCTCCATTTTGATCTTGCAGTCGCCGAACTGGCCGTGACCGCCGCTCTGCTTCTTGTGACGGCCCTGCACGTCGGCCCGGCCGCGAATGGTTTCGCGATAAGGTACTTTCGGCGCTTTCAGGTTGACTTCGGTGTGATAACGGTTCTTCAGCTTGGCGACAACAACTTCAATATGCTGCTGGCCGGTGCCGGCAATCAGGAACTCTTTGGTCTGCGGGTCGCGGAAGAAACGCAACATGGCATCTTCTTCCATCAGCTTATGGATGCCGTTACTTAACTTGTCTTCATCGGCGCGGGTCTTAGGCTCGATGGCAAAGGTGATAGCGGGCTCGGCAAACGTGACCTGCGGATACAGGATGGGCGACGGCTTGTCGCCCAGCGTGTCGCCGGTGAGCGTGTCTTTCAGTTTCGCAACGGCGCCGATATCGCCGGCGTGTAACTCTGTTACCGGGACGGCTGTCTTGCCCTGCATCACCGAGATATGTGCGAACTTCTCGGATGTGCTGCGAGTGAAGTTCTGCAACACCGCATCGTTTTTCAGCACGCCCGAATAGACCTTGAAGAAGGTGATGCGTCCGGAGAAGGGATCGCTGATGGTCTTGAAGACGTAGAGCGAGAGCGGTTCGGAGTCGTTGATCTTTCGCGTGGCGGGCTCGCCGTTATTAGCCGTGGGCGCGGCGCTCACGGTGCCGCGTTCGACGGCAGTGGGCATATAGTCGGCGATGAAGTCGAGCACTTCGTCGGTGCCGATGTTGCCGAGGCCGGAGGCGAACAACACCGGGAAAATCTTGTCTTCACGGATGGCGTTGTGCAGACCAGCAATGATGTGTTCTTCGTCGATGGTGCCCTTGTCGAAGAATTCTTCCATCAGGGCATCGTCGCCTTCAGCAACCAACTCCACCAGGCGCTCGTGAGCGGCCTTGGCCTGCTCGGCAAGATTGTCAGGAATCGGACCGACGGTGGCTTTGCCGTTGCCGCCCATCTGGTAGGTGTAAGCGTGCATCTTCACTAGATCGACCACACCGGTGAAACTCTTCTCGGAGCCCACCGGCAGCTGCACCGGAACGACAGTGCGTCCGAAGGCGGTGGTGAGCGAGTCCATCACGCGATTGAAGTCGGCGCGATCGCGATCCATGCGGGTGCAAACGATGACGCGGGGCAGCGCGAACTTGTCGCAATACTGCCAGATGCGCTCGGTGACAACTTCCACGCCGCTGACGGCATCGACCACGACCATGGCTGCTTCGACGGCGGGCAGCGCCATCTCGGCTTCATGGATGAACATGCTGAAGCCGGGCGTGTCGATCACGTTGATCTTGGTTTTGCCCCACTCCACTTCAGCGGTGGCGGCGGAAAGCGACATGCCACGGGAAATTTCTTCTTCTTCGTGATCGGTGGTGGTGTTGCCTTCGTCCACGCGCCCCAGGCGCTGGGTTGCGCCCGCGGTGAAAAGCATGGCCGAGGCCAGCGAAGTCTTGCCGGAGTGTGAATGCCCTACCAGGGCGACGTTGCGGATGTTTACGCCTTCGTAATTCTTCACGTATGGCTCCTTGCGAGTGAACCGTGCCGACCAGCTTCTCTCTCGCGTGAGCTTGGACAGAGCCAGCCTTCAGGCGGACATCCTAGCGGAAACCGCCTGACTGGACCTGCCCTGGCCGTGGCGAGAGCTTGCCCGGAGACCTCCGTTACGCCTGAGATCCCTGCTTGCAACAACCCCGAGGTTGCCGGTGAGGCAAAAAGGCGGGGGACCGTGCCGACCTGCGCACGGTGAAGCTGTTCACAAAACTAAAATGCTAGCATACGCCCTTTGAGGGCTCAAACCGTTTACCTTGAAGTCTTGCGGCGTGCAGGCGCTTTGCGCGCTCCAGCAGCTGGCTTGCTCTTTTCCGTGCGCGCTGAGTCCAGTCGAGCTGCCAGGGCTTCGAAGGCCGGCGTTGGTCCGGCCCAGCGCAACTGGTCGGCATCTTCGAATAGCGGGATGTCAGTACGCAGAGTGGCAAGCGTGCGGAAAAGGACGGCGCGCTCCCACTCTGCGCCGAGCGTGCTGGCCAGCGCGCCGGCGTTGGCGGCATTCACGCGCCAGTGACGGCAGTCCTTGGGGATCTTTTCGAGATGAAGAAATTTGGCCAGCACGGCGGCCGAGGACTTCGCGCCCCAACCTGGCAGTCCGGGATAGCCGTCGGCGGAATCGCCTACTAGTGCCAAGTAGTCCGGAATCGACGGCGGGGTGACGCCAAACTTCTGCACGATGCCCGCCTCGTCATAGGTAACGCGGGTGCGGCGATTCAGCTGCACGATTCGATTGCCTTCGACGCACTGGCCAAGATCTTTGTCGGGCGTACAGATGATGACGCGCTCCACGCGCTTGTCGCGAGCGGCGGCGACGGCACCGGCTGCCAGCGCATCGTCGGCTTCGAATTCCACCATCGGCCACACCGTAACGCCTGCCGCCGAAAGCACTTCTTCAAGCAGCGGAAATTGCGCCAGCAGGTCACGGTCAACTCCGGCGCTGGTCTTGTAGCCCGGCCACAACTTGTTGCGAAACGACTCGATGACGTGGTCGGTGGCGACGGCGATGTGCGTCGCACCTTCGCGCATCATGCCCAGCACGGAGGCGAGAACTCCACGCACAGCGGCGACCTCGCGGCCGTCGGCATCGCGCGCCGAAGGTAACGCATAGTAGTGGCGGAACAGTTCGTACGTGCCGTCGACGAGATAGACATCCATGGGGCGTGCACCTGGGTTGAAGCTGTCAGCCATCAGCTGTCAGCCACTGCCGACTAAGCGTACCTCATCGCGGTGTAGATCAGGGCATGGCCTTTCAGCCCTGCCGTAAAAGGCGCAAGAAAAGCCGAGACCTTAGTCGCTGAGGGTCAAGATATGCCGGGGTGAAGCCCGAAAACTTATGCGCTCGTTCGGCATGACTGAAGTCATGCCCTGATACAAGTCAAGTCTTTGAGTCGGAAGTTGGCCGCGAGCTGATGGCTGATGGCTCATAGCTGATAACTGGCGGCTGATTGGAAGTCTCCCTGCGAGACTCCTGCCGCCGGAATCCGTTACTATATTCAGTAACATTCCCTGCTGGACGAGCCGGCTGATCCGGCGCAAAGGAAACTTCCGGAATGAAGCGTTCTTCTCTCGTACCGTTCGTCTCGACCGCAATTCTGCTGCTTGGCAGCATGCTGGCCTGGGGCGCCGACACCTCCATGCTGCGCCCGCCGAAGGGATCGCGGGTCGCCATCATCGTCTTCGAGGACATGGAATGCCCGCAATGCGCCAAAGCGGCCCCCCTCGTCCATGAGGCGGCCAAGAAGTACAACATTCCTCTGGTGCAATACGATTTCCCCTTGAAGCAGCATCCGTGGTCGTTTGACGCGGCGGTGTATGCCCGCTACTTCGACACTAAGTCTCAGAAACTCGGCGACGACTATCGCCTGTACATCTTCGCCAACCAGAACTCCATCACCAAACAGAACCTGCGCGGTGTGACGGAGAAGTGGGGAGAAGATCACAAGGAACCGTTGCCGTTTGTAGTGGATCCGAACGGCCAGCTTGCCGCCAAGGTGGAAGCGGACCGGTCGATCGGAGGCCGCATACCTCTCGATCACACGCCAACCATCTATATCGTGAATGATTCCGGCCGCGGTGCTCCGGTAACGGAAGTGACCGACATGACGCAGCTCTACCAGATCATCGATCAGGTGATGAAGGAAGCCGGCACGCCACCGGCGCAACACAAGACGTCCAAGTAAGCTCTGCTGTGGCAGTAAGACGAAAAGCTCGTTCCGTTACCGGAGCGAGCTTTTCCCATTACCGACAGTTCGGTTTTGCGATTTCGTTGCCTGTGTCTCGATTCTTTTAGATGCCGACGGAGCTATTTACCCAGCTTGATCTCCACCTCGGTCTTGTCCCGGTCGAATTGAGTGGCCACGTCGGCGAAGCGTGGTTTTCGCCAGGCATGAAAAGGACGCCAGAAACCGGACGGCTCCTTTGGGCCGAACATGCCCATGTCGAGAACGCCATTGTCGTTCTTGTCTTCGAAGGCGCTCAGCGCCCACCAGCCAGATGGTACCTGGAAGCGGAAATCGGGCGCGACCTGCGGCTCGATGCGGATTTGTTGAACCGGCTTCTTCAGGAAATCCTGCGTGTTCCAGAGCGCAACATAGATGGCGTGTTTGCCGGAGCCACCGACCACCTTTCCGGAGAGAACAATGACGGCTGGGCTGTTACGGGGTGCCTGCGTGGGAGACACTATCGCCGCGGCCGCAAGCATTGCGATAGTCAGCCACCAGCGGGTTCCAAAGTACGGTTGAATACTCATGTTCGAGCAAGGAAGGGCGTCGATCCCCGAGCCAATGGCCTCAGCCCACAAGTTTGGACACCCCTGACGATACCTTTTCAGCGACAGGCGCGTTATGACGTATCCGGCTTGGCCGCCGGCCCCAGAGACCCTGGGAATACAGCGCAGTTTGCTGCATCTCAACGACCATTCGGTTTCTGTGGAGGCTAAGAGATCGCGATGCGGCGCCTTCACACGGTGTCGCGGCATTTGTGGCTTTTCGGAAGCCGGCGATCGGAAGTTGTCATTATGCTTCCCTTATCACTTCTTTATGACTTCTTTACATCTTCCTGCTGTGGTTGCAAAGAGTTACGCAACTTTGGAAAACTCATCGGGTTGCTATGACCGGATAAAACTTATGGTAGACACCGCAGCACAAGCAGCCGCCCCCAAACCTACTCCCATAATTTCTTCGCGCGACCGCATTCTGCTGTCGGCGAAGCATTTGTTCGCGCGCAACGGATATGAAAACACCAGCACCGTCGCAATAGCGCGCGAGGCGGGCACCAGCGAGTCACAATTGATGAAACACTTTGGCAGCAAGCAGGGTCTGCTAATCGCCATTTTTGATCGAGGATGGAACTCCATTGGCGAGCGGCTGCAGGCCACATCGAACAGGAAGTCGCCGTCGGACCGGTTGCTGGCCGTGCTGGAGGCTCTGGTAGTCGAACTGGAAAACGATGGGGATCTGAAAGAGTTGATGAGCCTGGAGTCGCGCCGCATCCGCAAGGATAGCCGCGACGTGCTGATGAGCCGGGGCTTCCAGCAATTTGCCGAGGTGATCGACGGATTGCTGACTGAGATGCGCAACCAGGGCCAGATTCGCGAGGATGTCAATCTGGATGCGGTACGAGCGGCCTTTGTCGGCATGACGGAAGGCTTGTTGCGCGACCTGGTGGTGGCCAAGCGGTCCGAGTTCCGGGCTGACTACAACTTTGACGATGTGCGCCAGGTTCTGAAGGTGATTGTGCCAGCTCTGGCTGTCGTTGGCGCGCAGCCGCTTCGGGCCGTCAATCACTAACAACTTGCCGTACTTACGACTGGTCCCTGGTCGCCTGGCGAATCTCAAGACTTCCCGATGAAAAGCCCCATCCAAGCAGACAGACGCTTGGATGAGGCATCCGGGTGACGTCAACGCACGAGTCGCAATGGCTAGAAGCCGTAGGCAACCTGCACGCCGACCTGGGAACGAGCTTGTAAGTTCACTCCGGGGGAGATGAATCCGGCAACCTGGGCAATACCGAAATCGATGCTCAGCTTCTGCTTGGGCGTCGGAATGAATCGCGCGGCATAGACCAGCGTGGTCGGGATATTAGCGTTGGGCAGCATATAAGGATGCTGCGGCTGTTGCGAAAGTTCAAAGCCCAGAATCAGCGAGCTGCGCTTCGGCGCCTTGAAGACAAAGGCGATGGCGCCAAATCCGCGAGCTTCCCAGTTGGGGGCGTTACCGCCCATTCCCCACAATTCCGCGTTGGTGCCCCGAATACCGGCGCTAAGAACGATGGGAATTGGCTTGGTCTGGGTAATGGTTTTGGTGCCTACCAGGTAGACGTCGCCATCTGACATGTTCTCATTCATCATCTGGGCGCCCACGTTGTGCACCTGGGTGCGGGCGATAAAGCCCACCGAGAGGGCCGGCAACCAGGCCTGCTTCTTGTAGTTCTCCGGGATGACGTTGAACTTGCCATTAAAGATGTTGAAGCTGTTTTGCCACAGTGGGCTGAGTTCGGCGTCCCCGCCCTGCACGTGCATGTCGCTGGTATAGCCCATCTCGAAGCGCTTTCCCAAACCCACTTCGATGGACGCTTCATAGAATTGTCCGATCACCGGACCGGCATCGAAGAAGTGAAATCCCACTACGGGCTCAACGGTTTTACCTTCGGCGCCGGCGGTGTAGGCAAGCGGCGTTACAAAGACGCCGGTCTCGCCTTCCCAGCCCAGGTTCTGGGCTGACATCGATATTGAACAAAAAACTAGAAAAATTGCAGCGATTGCGAAGCTCAGAACGCGCAGCGCTCGTGCCATGGGAATTTCGCATTTCTTAATCATCATGTTCATAACCTCGGCCGGCGACAGCTCGTGTGACCGTGCCGGTGGATAGGATTGACCAAAGTAATAAGTCGGCAAGAGAGAGAGAAAGATGAATGCGGCGAGGATGATGCCTGGGCCGGCATGGACCGGTTGCGCTCCCAACCAGGATGGGGGAGGCAATACGGAGTTCGCGCAACGATACGGACGAAGACCACTCTGGAGCCATGCGAAACACCAGAGAAACGGAAAATTGCAATTAGGTTCTCGCCTGGTAGTACCAACGGCAGGCGAACGGCAGAACACCTAGGCTAGAACCATTTGTATGATGATATGAGGATTAGGGACTGTCAACGCCGTGGAACACATCGGGATGTGACAAGCGGGAGCCGGTTTTTCGTGGACCGTGATCCTCTCGCGGAGTGAAGTCCACTCCTGATGACAATAAGAAAGGAGACTTGCACCCAAGGCAAAAACTCCGCCCTGGTACAAGTCTCCTGCTAAGTGCCAGTAGCTAACTGCTGGCTATCTTCTACATCTTGTGTTTCGTCTCGATGCCCAGCGTGCAATCGGCGTTCACGTTCTGGATGTAGATATCGTTTTCGCCGTTGCGATCGTCTTCCCAGGTCAAAGCTGAAAGGCCAGACGAGGCGATGCCCGCTGCCAATCGACTCTTGTCCGATGAGGCGGAGGAAACCGGGAACTGCGCACACACGGTCGCGCCGGTTCCGTCGAGCTTAGTTGCCTGGATGGTTCCCGAGCCGAAGCCCGGTTGATCGAACCAGAAGACCAGGGCGCCGGTGCCGATTTGCACGTTCTCCACAAAGATCTGCGAGTCGGAGCCCAGAGGCACGATGGTCAATCCGCCGTCGCCCCACTGACGCGCGCCGGCAGAGTTGAACTTTTGCCCGGAAACGCCGTTGGTGAACTGGTTGGAATCTTCTTCCGTCCAGAACAGGAAAGTTTCCTGCGTGGCTGGATTGTAGGAGGCCGAGGGCGACACTCTCACGTTCGAAGTGTTGGTCGAGCCGACTGAACCGTTATGTCCGAAGGCTTCGGTGCCATCCGACAGGATGTGCTGTGCGAATACCTGCAAGCTGGGCGAGCTACTGTACCAGGAGAATACCGCGCCGCCGTTACCGTCGTAGGTAAAGTAGGGGAACTCGCCGAACTGAAGCGAACCGCCGTCATATACGTGCACGTTGCCAGCCCACAGCACCTGACCGGTAGCCGAAATCTTATTTGCATAGAGATAGCTGTTGCTGCCGAAACCGTGATTGCGTACCCAGGAGACGATCACCGAACCGTTGTCGGCGGCATGCAGATCGGCCAGTGTGTAGCCGTATCCGGACTCCTGCAAGGTGACGCCATAGGCGAAGGCGTTCACGCCGATCCACAGAGGACGGCCATTAGGATCGAGCTTCTGAAGAATGACGGAGTTATCGGTGGTCCAGCCGACCACGACATTGCCATCACTGGTGGCGGCAATCTTAGGATTCGCATGGAAGCCGGGGTCCCAGGTCAAGGCGACACCGTTCGGTCCCCACAGCGGCTGCCCGGTCGGACTCATCTTGGCGGCGGTGATCTGCGGGTTGTTGGGATCGCGGCGGTCGTCCTGAAAGGCAAGCAGCGCGTTGCCCTGAGCGTCGAGGGCCAGCCCGTAATCTTCAGTGGAACTGAGCGTCAGCTTGGCCACCTGCACGCCGTCGTGCGGAAACTGCTCTACGCCATTGGCGCTGAGCATCTGGTAGTAGACGTCGTAACCATTCGGCGGGGGATCGTTGGGATTGTTGTTAAACCAGCTCACATACCAGTTGTTGTTGGGAAGAGGCAACAGCTTCGGCTGCACCTGGTCGGCGCCGGCGATATTGGAGAGGTCGAGATTCTGCGAGGGGTCGGAAGACCATTGGGCCCAGGCACTACTTGCGAGAGTGAGGGCAAAGACGAACAGCAGAAGCGTACGTAGTGCGTATTTCATTGCTGCTCCTTTTGGGATTTTGGGGAGTGCACCGGATTCTACATCTCCCCAGAGACAAATGTCGCCCAGAATCAGCCGTAGACATTGTCGATGTCACAGGCCGGGCGGCGGTAACCGAATATGGCGTCGCGGTATTCGACCCGGATCGCTGGCATGTTCGTGGGCGGGCCTTAGGGGTCCCGGTCGTGTGCTAGAGCCTGTCAGAGTCACAGTCAAGTTGGTAGAGCCGGCCTTCAGGCCTGCGTCCCACACGCCACATTTTTAGTGAAGCCGACTTCAGTTGGCGACAGATGGATGAAGGTCTGGCGTCGGCTGAAGCCGACTCTTGTCGACGAGAATGTCGCGACGGCGCAGCTAAAGCTGCGCCCTTTCAAAACCCTAGCCCTTCACGAAGCCAGGCGCCGGATTACCCCGCTGGCGCGCTTGGGGCCGCGTCTGCGAATCAGCAGAACACGAATGCGTTCCAATAATTCCATGGGCGCGAATTCGCCTTTCGGCAGCCAAGCATCGGCTAGATGTTCCTCGCTACAGCAGTTCACCGATCCGGAGAACAGCAGCGCAGGAGTTTCCGGAGATGCCGCTTTCAGTTGGTCGATCAGTTTCGCGCCGCTGAGTTTGGGCATCATCAGATCGGCGATTACCAAATCAACGACATTGGTCTTCACCATCTCGAGAGCACATTCAGGATCGGAGCAAGTGAGTACGCGGTAGCCGCGTGTTTCGAGGAGGACTTTGCGAATGGAGAGAGCGCGTTCGTCGTCGTCGACGCAGAGAATCGTGCGTTTCGGTTTCAAATTACCCCCGCAGGGCCTTGTCTGGGGTGCTGCCACGGATACGCCCGTGCAAACCTGGAAAGGTCGGGCGCGTGAGGCAGCTACCAAGTGGCTTTTTTATTTACGCCAGAGCAATAGCGTCTTCGGATAGTACGACCGGGGATAACCCCGCACAAGTATTCCGAAGGTCAAATCGTCAGATTTTTTTTGCCGCCGTAAAGAGAAAAGAAATAGCACCGGACGCGGTGATTTGCATTTTGCCCGACTACCACGAAGCCCGCATCCCACGAGCCTTTAGAGCGTGCACAAGATATCCTCAGAAAACTCACATCGTAACTTCGGCGTTAACTACATGCACTACGTTGCCTCCCACCCGAACCTTGGTGACGGTGTCGCCGGAGCGCGACGCGCGAATGTGGAGGAAGCTTGGGCGACGGGTCTCCATTCCCTGCTCGATCAGTCCCTGCGCATCAGGCGCGAGCACGCCGTGCTTTACCGCCCAAGCTGTACAACATCCCGCTGCCGATCCCGTTGCCGGGTCTTCACCGTTGTAAAAAATCATGCGCGCATGCAGCGTGGCCTCGGGATCGACGGTTTCTCGAGAGACAAAATAAAAGAATGCCGGGCTGCCTACAGTAGAGAGATACGGCGCCATCTGGTTCCATCCGATTGCCAGCTTCTGCAGCGTTTGGAGCGAGCGGAAAGGCACGATAGTAAACGGCATGCCGGTGGAGACGGTTTGAATGGGGAGCTTGTCGTCGAGCTCGGAAACAGCAACGCCAAGTACGCTGGCGACATCGGCATGATCATGTAGGCGGCCGAACTGGGGCTCGGCCTGACGCATCTCGCCAAAGAGCAGACCAGCGCGCTGCTCGAAGCGCACGGGAATTTTTCCGACTTTCAGATCGAGCACGACTTCGTCTTTGGGGGCTTGTTGATGCAGATACCATGCCGTCCCCAGGGTGGGATGACCGGCAAACGGCAGCTCTTCATTCACAGTGAAGATGCGGACCTTGTGGCCTTCGGTGCGCTCGGTGGCCGGATCGCGCGGCAGGATAAATGTGGTCTCGCAAAGATTGGTCTCGCGTGCCAGTTTCTGCATTTCGTCGTCACTGAGGCCGCGAGCGTCGGTGAAAACGGCCAGCTGGTTTCCTTCCAACGGCCGCGAAGTAAACACGTCAAGTTGAACAAATGAAAATTTGCGCTGACTCATGGCTGGGCTCCGGGTAACACTATTGGACGGCGCGTTTTGCTCAGACGCTGCTGAAAAAATCTCTGCCGAAGTGTATGGTGTCCAAGGGCGGTGGCGCGCCGGCGCCGCGACCTGCCAGACACATTCTCAAGGAGAAAACATGAGCGAAGGCAAAATGCCCCGCATCAACGAGGTTGCACCCGACTTCGAGGCGAAAACCACGCATGGCATGTTGAAGCTGAGCGATATCACCTCGAAAGGCAAGTGGGTGGTGCTGTTTTCCCATCCCGCCGATTTCACCCCGGTATGCACCACGGAGTTCATCGAGTTTTCGAAACATAACGATGAGTTTGCCAAGCGCAACACTCAGCTGCTGGGCAACTCGATTGATAGCGTTTACTCGCACATCGCCTGGGTGCGCAACATCGAGCAAAACTTTAATGTAAAGGTTCCCTTCCCGGTGATCGCCGACCTGGACCAAAAGGTTGCCCGCGCCTTCGGCATGGTGCACGAGGCGGTCAGCGATACTGCGACCGTGCGCGCTGTCTTCGTGATCGATCCGAAGAATATCATTCGCGCCATGATTTATTACCCGATGTCGTTGGGCCGCAGCGTGGACGAGATTGTGCGCATCGTGGATGCCCTGCAAACCGCCGATGCCAACGCCTGCGCGACCCCAGCCAACTGGCAGCCGGGCGATGCCGTGATCGTGCCCGCTCCCGCAACCCAAGCCGATGCGGAGAAGCGCGTTGGGATGAAAGAATACGACGTCAGCGACTGGTATTTATCGAAGCGCAAGCTGTCGACTGCTGCCAAGGCGTAAGCGACGATCGATGGTGCTGATCGTCAAACGAAAGTGATTGCGGCACAAGTAAGTTTCCGTAGTTTCGGTGGAAGAGCGGGCCTTGAGGCCCGCGGTATACGCATCGTTGGATGGCCGAGTCGGCTCTTAGCCGACGACAGAACTTCAAGCGCCTTCCGCCGACTGAAGTCGGCTCTACGTGAAAAAATTTTCGTCCTGACGCGGGCCTCAAGGCCCGCTCTTCCACCCAGAGGCTGCGATATTCGCTTTGAAGGGGCGCAGGTTCAGCTGCGCCGTTCCGCCCCTCCCATCACCCCGGGTCGGCTTGAGCTGACGGCATCCCCCTTCACCTTGCTTAGCAAAACGTAACCCTCCGCTCCCCTTGCGCTACTCTGCTTTGTTGTAAGCTTTAAGGCAGTGATGAAGTCTTCTGCTACCGGCTTTCATTCGCTGGAAAACCGCACCCGTTTCCTGAGTGGGCTCTACAGCGACCTGCTGGAAAACGGCATTCGCTACTTCTTTCCCGGCGCGACCCTTGAACGCGTCTCACAGGGAACGGAGCAGATGCCTGGTCTGCTGGGCGCGGTCCCCAGCGGCGGCCAGGTTGAATTCGAGTGGATGGGCAGCGGCTACACGCTCAGCGCCAGCTCGAAGCTTTCTGACCACGAGCGCCGCCTGCTGCGTAGCATCGGCATGGTGCTTTCGGCGCGCTATCAGCTCATTACGAATGAAGCCTTGGCGGCGCAGAGTTTCCAACTCTTTCGCGGTTTACCCGAAGATCGCTTCGTGTCAGCTTTTCTCGATCCCACGCCACACACCAGTGCAGAAGCCATTGCCGACGTGCCCGATCGTGTCGCGGACTCCATCGAAGTTCTGCGCACCAGCAGTATGAGCACCTACGAGAATCGCCGCATTGCAACTGGTGTTCTGCTCTTTGGCTCCATGCCGGAGCCCTGCCACTCGCCGCCGGTAACGCCGAAGCGGGCGATCCGCTATTCGCATCTGCTGACCAGCATTCGCAGCTTTCATCGCCTGTGCGACGGCCTGCGCACCCTGGCGCTGGTGGATGGCGAAGGTATGCTGGCGGAGTTAATCGACGTGCACGAGTGGTCCGAGCCCTACCGCGACATGCCGCTGGCCGTCCCTCCGTCGGCGGCATACACCGATCATTGCCGCGCCACGCTGTGTGGCGGCCACATCTGCCTGATTCTGTCGCCGAACGGTGAGATCAAGATTTACGCCGATGGCGTGCCGGTTTTCCGCTTCATCGACGGCAAGTGGCGTCTGGTAGATGCGCGCCATCGCTACGGGTTGTGGAAGAACACCATCGGCAACGCGCAATTAGCTGAGCGGCTCTTCGAAGTGGCCCTGAACCTCACCGAGAGCCGGCGAGGCGCGCTATTCGTTGTGCTCGACGATCGCGCGTCGGCGGCCAAACTGGTTTCGCAGGCCGACATGCTCGACCATCTCAATCATGATGGTCTGGCGGACGGCGTTACCAGCAAAGACCAGCTGCATTATCTGCTGCGCGACAAGAGCATCCTCGATGTGCCGTCCACGGTGCTGGAGAACATTGCGCGCATCGACGGAGCGGTGGTGCTCTGCCCCGACGCCAATCTGCTGGCCTTCGGCGCTATTCTGCATCACAACTCGACCGAGGATGTACTAAACCGCACTGTCGAAGGCGGACGCACCACAGCGGCCATTGCCGCCTCCCAATACGGCACGGTGCTGAAGATCAGCGAAGACGGTCTGATCTCGATGTATCGCGGCGGCCAGTGCCTGTGGGAGATGTGACTACGAGTGGTTGCCTGGATCTCATTCGTCTCTCCGGCGAAATGCTGTTCCAATAAACTGAAACTGCTCGGTTTCAGACGAACACCTCCCGCCAGGTAACCGATCCCGGCTAGTCACCGGTAATAGTGACGCAGGTTACTGCGGAATTATTCCCACTCAGGGATAGTCTCTTTGAAGGCGTCTGAGTTTCGCAAGTGCTCACGTCTTCAATTCTTCTTCATCTAGTAGGAGTCCCCTTCTTTTGCGGATGGAGCGGGGAGCCATTGATGACCGCTCGCGCCGACTTCTTAACAGTCCTTCGGTATCTCAGCGGCTCGCCTGAAACCTCTCTTGTTTTCATAGCCCGTGTGTGAACCCGCGGAAACAGAAGAATCGGAGTGACAAGACCTATGGATCTCGGAGCAGGCGTTCGCAAAGCTACTATAAGTGTTCTTGCCGTCTCGGGCTTCGTGGCAGCAAGCGGAGTCGTTGCGTTAGCCCAGTCATCCAGCCCACAACGTCCAAACATCATCATGCTTATGACGGATGACACCGGATGGAATGACTTCGGAGCCTATCCGGGCGGCGGTCAATCGCTTGGCCATCCCACGCCAAATGTTGATCGCATCGCCAGGGAAGGAGCGTTGTTCACGAACTGGTACGGTCAGGCCAGTTCTACCGCCGGCAGGGCGTCTTTCATGACCGGCCGCATCCCCATAAGGTCGGCGCTATCGATCGTGGTTGCCCCCGGAGACGAAAACTATCTTCGCAAGGAAACCCCGACCATCGCTGAGTTCTTCCAGAAGAACGGATACTCTACCTACTTCTCAGGTAAGTGGCACATGGGCGACAAGCCTGCCTCTTACCCCACCGAGCATGGCTTCGATGAGATGAAGCACTTCGCGGCTTATTACGCCGGAGTCTATGCCTACAACGATACTTCGAAATGGTTCCATCCCTGGTTCCCATCGTTCAATCCGCAATTTAGTAAAGCTTATGACGATATCGTCAATCTGGGCGAGTGGGAGGGCGTTGCAAACCAGCCGGCGAAAATGGTTGGAACTATCAGCTACGAGTCGATCGCGATGTTTGACATACGGCAGACCGACTCAGCCGTTGATTACATCAAGCAGCATGCCAACAGCGGTAAGCCTTTCTTCATGGACGTCAATTTTATTAAAATGCACAATCCAACAAATGCGGCCCCTCAGTTCCGAGGCAAGTCGCATTTGGGGGATTATTCCGATTCGCTGATGGAGCTTGACTACAACATTGGGCGGATCATGGACACGATCCGCGCCGCAGCACCCAATACAATCGTAATCGTCACCGCCGACAATGGCGCCTGGTTAGACGCCTACCCCGACGCCGGGACCACGCCTTTTCGGGGTGAGAAAGGTTCTGCATTCGAGGGCGGCTGGCGGGTGCCAGGCATCATGTGGTGGCCAGGTCACATTCCGGCGGGCGCACAGTACGGAGAGATGATGTCGCACATCGACTGCTGGGCAACTCTGGCAACGATGGCCCAAATCAAGCCGCCTCCGCATGGCGAATGGAAAGGCAACGACGGCAAGCCGATCTACTTTGACAGTATTGATAATAGCGCCTACGTCCTCGGTAAAGCGCCGCATTCAGCGCGAACGAGTTGGGTCTATATCGACGGCGAGACTTTCCAGGGAGTACGTGCTGACATCGGCGGCGGTCCAGATGAACCCTGGCTCCATATCGCTTGGAAATATCTTTACACTGCCAAGGACTCATGGCTGGGGGTGGAGGCTAATCTGGGCGCGATCGGCGCTACCTACAACCTCACCATGGACCCTTATGAAAAGTACGACATGACCTTCAACGGGGCAGCCCCCAGCCGTGTACAAACCAGCTCCCCCGGAAGATATTCCGGCCAGGACAATGGTTGGGTTGGGGCGTTGATCGGACCAGTGATGCTCGATTTTGATCAGTCCATCGTGCGGTACCCCAGCATCAAGAGGTTCCCCGGAGGCGGCTCAACCGACTTGATACCGGATCTACAGCATCCGGAGAATCCTGCGCCGCTCGTGAAGGATGTCGGCAAGACGCTGCCTATTCCCGGCAACGATTAGGCGCCGTAAAAGGGAGCGTGCGGGTTCTTCACGCTCCCTACGCCCAGCACCTCTAGCGCAAGTTCGCCCAACAAGTGCTGGGACGCAATATCCAGCGAGCCTGGTGTCTCCCGAGTTATTACAGCAATTCCGGTGGCGGCCCACTGATCACCGGCCGAACCTCGATCGGCATGTTAAGCGACTCACCACCCGGTCCTGCCGCCGCTGACGCCTGCGCGGCAATCGCATAAGCCCGCTCCGGACTGTCAGCC
The DNA here is from genome assembly GCA_963769235.1 of uncultured Acidobacteriaceae bacterium. Taxonomy (GTDB): domain Bacteria; phylum Acidobacteriota; class Terriglobia; order Terriglobales; family Acidobacteriaceae; genus Bog-257. The sequence goes on from CAVYKW010000008.1 coordinate 470,203, forward strand.
GCCGATCAAGTAATCGGCAAGAAACTCCTTGCCTTCGGGGAATACCCGTCCGTGATCGGCGTGGCGTCTTTGCTAGCGCACACTAGCCTGGCCTGATCTGGGAAGGACTGGCCTTCGGCCAACACCAGCTCTCCGGATGCGCCGAGCTGCTTGCAGAAATTCATCATGAATCCGATGTGCGCTTTTCATGTCCTTCTCGGACCATCCGGGGAAGGGATTGCCGCCAGCCTTCATCGTGTTCATCATCAGAATGTATTTCACGTTTGCTGCTCCTTTCGGTATGCGCCCTTTATCGGCGCTTTCATAGGAGAGTCGGAGCCTGTCCCGCCTTCTCGACATCCCGGACGATTGTTTTTTTCACAGGAATATTTACGTTTCGGACTTGTAGGGTGGTTTGCGCTGACTTCGATTTACTATCGGACTCGTTTAACAAATTGATGACAACCTCTGTGGGTGTTGAAAAACTCCCGTCAGCAGGGATGTTACTCGCCTGGTTGTTTTCAGGTTGTGTCCGGTTCTTTTTTCTTTCCGACCGGTCAACTAGGCGGTTGCAGCGAGGGCGGGACTCGGGGCTTGGCTGAGGAAGCGGACCAGCCGCTTGATGTTCTGTGCCGCAGCAGCTAGATAGAACTGCTCGCGGACGAATTTCATTCGCCGCAGGCGTAGACGTCGCAGGCCGATCTGATTCTTGAGTTCCGCGAACAGGGCTTCCACTTTCTTTCTTTGGCGTTGTGCGTTAGCGAACTCTGGCGTGTTGGCCAGTTCGCGTGCCCGTTGCCGAACCGGCTCATGCATGTGAATGGCAAGACAGCGGAATGCTGCACTGGTGCACTGTGGCCTTTGTGAACATGGCCCACAACGTTTGCGGGTTCCGATGTAGACAAAGGTGCGGTTGCGATCACTCCGACCGCCGTAGTTGAGTTGCTGACCTGCGGGGCAGCGATAGCTGTTGCTTTCCGGCTGATAAGTGAACCGCTCCGGGCCGTAGAACGGGCTGTTCTTTCTGTGGATACTATCGCGGGTTCGCATGTAAGGAGTGATGCTCCGATCCGCCAACCATTGTAGGAACTCCCCGTTGCCGTACGTCGTGTCAGCCGCCAGCGATTCCGGGGCTCCACCTTGCCATTGCGTGAAACGGGTGAGCATCTCTTGTGCGGCCACTGTCTCCTGGCTCATGCGTGCTGCCGTCGCTTGCACTCCCACAATCACGCAGCTTTGATTGTCCACCAGATAGTTGTCGTAATAACCCAGCCGGGCCGGCGTGCCGCCTTTCGTAGCATAGGTCGAGTCCGGATCGGTGGTCGACACTTGATCTTGCTCGTGCACCGGTTCTTCCACCTGGTTTTGCTCGGCCAGTTCCGCCAGGTACTGTTTCACCGCGTAGTTGACTTGGGCCGCTTCCGCTAGCTGTTCGCGTGGAATCCGGCTCTCTTTGGCCGCATTCGCCTCGACGAAGCTGCCGTCCACCGACAGATGCTTCCCCTGCACCAACCCCACTTCCACACACTGCCGCACGATCTCCTCAAACAACTGCTCGAACAGTTGCGACGCCTGAAAGCGTCCATGCCGGTTCTTCGAGAAGGTGGAGTGATGCGGAATCTCTTGATCGAAACCCAGACCGGTAAACCAGCGCCACGCCAGATGCATGCGCAACTCTTCCACCAACTTGCGCTCGCTGGTAATGCCGTACAAATAGCCAATCAGCAGAATGCGCAGCAGGAGTTCGGGATCGATCGAGGGGCGTCCGGTTTCGCTATAGCTGTCTTTGAGCCGCTCGCGAACAAAAGCCAAGCTGATGTGCTTGTCGATAAGCCGCAACAGGTGGTTTTCGGGGATGTACTCTTCCAGCCTGAAATAGTAGAACAGCGCTTCGGAACGGGCATGTTGTCCCATCATGATCAGCAGTCCTCCGAGGATCAAAATCACGCAGTACATGGAAGGAATACTTCCTTGTACCGCACCTCATCTGCTAATCAGAGTGACTTTTTCAACACCCACCTCTGTTTGCTCGAACGTATACTGCTCGCCAAGCCGTGGCCGGAGACTCTGAAAACATGGTCTCCGGGCCCGACAGGAGAGAGGGAAAGCCAATGAAAACTAAATTTGTCTCTCTCGGCACGGTCTTAATACTTGCCGGGACTATGCCTCTGGTAGCCCAAGCACCTGTAGGGGCTGCGCATGTCTTCCACCCCCCCATCATTATTGTGCAACGCGACAACAACAACTTTGCCAGCCAGCCCTCGGGGCTTACTCCATTTCAGATGAGGTCGGCCTACGGCTATAACGCAATCCCTAACCAGGGACAGAATATGATTATCGGAATCGCGGACGCCTGCGACGATCCCAACCTGGAAGCCGATCTGGGGGTTTTCTCCAGCCAATTCCATCTGCCGGCTTGCACCACGCAAAACGGATGCTTCACCAAGATTGAGCAGAGCAATCTTTGCAGCGGGCATCAGGGAAATTGGGCTCTGGAGCAGTCGCTGGATGTAGAGTGGGCGCACGCCATGGCGCCGGCTGCGAAAATTGTAATGGTGGAATCGACTGATGCGAACGACTCATTGTTTATGGCTGTAACTCAGGCAGTTTCCGCAGGCGCTAGCGTTGTGAGCATGAGCTGGGCCGGAGGCGAATTCGATGGCGAGCAAACCTACGATCAGACGTACTTCTCCACACCTGGCGTAACCTACTTTTCCTCTGCGGGGGATGGTGGATGCGGTGCTCTATATCCTGCGGCCTCGCCGAATGTCGTCAGCGTGGGCGGAACCTTCCTGACGCTGCTGAGTGCGGTTCCTCCATCCTCGCCGCTGGGCTCTGACTACGGCACCGAGACGGCATGGAACAGCAGCGGGGGCGGCATCAGCTCGGTGGAGACCGAGCCTGCTTATCAGGTGGGCGCCCAGAATACCGGGTTCCGCACGATCCCTGATATTTCTCTCAACGCCTCTCCTGCCTCGGGGGTTCCAGTCTACGACAGCTACGACGGGTATAACTGGATCAGAGTAGGCGGGACCAGTTTGTCGTCCCCGGTGTGGGCTGCCTTCATGGCGATCGAGAACTCACTTCGCGGCGGCGCGGGCGTAATTGAGCAGCCGCATCAGGACTTGTATCAGATCTACGGGTCGGGAAACTATCACACTGATTTTCACGACATAACTAGCGGAAGCTCGGGTGGAGTCTGCGTGGCTGGCACGGGCTACGATTATGTAACCGGGATTGGCACTCCCATCGCCAACCACTTGGCTAATGATTTGGTGACCTTACCGTAAGCCGAGTCAACTGTTGTGAGGCGCGCTCCTGTGGCGCGCCTCGAATGGAACTTCCAGCGGCACGCTTCTGACCATCCGCCATGCGTCTGAAGACGGCTGGTCTTGCCTGCCCGTTTGATCCTCGAACCTTATGGTTGCGGTAAACCGCTGGTGGTCACAGTCTCCACTTCGTCAAACGAGACTGCTATCGACTCCCACCAGGTGCTTCTGAGGTTAGGTTGGATCACATCGCTGAAGACAGGTTTGCATCCAACTTCTGACGACGATGCGGATTGGCGGATCAGATGTCCGCGAAGCTCCGCGTCCCATCAGCGCCGAACGGCTCTTGGCTGTATGTGTGAGAAAAGATGGTGGGCGCTACAGGATTCGAACCTGTGACTTCCACCGTGTGAATCTGGCAAGAATAAGTATATCAACAACTTACAAGACCGCGGGAACTGCCTAAGAACACGCTGGTCGCACAAGACACCGCATTTTGTTGGTCAGGTTGTTGGTTGATTGTCTTACGGGTGAACAAAAAGCAAAGTGCCATCCGTCATGCGGAATTGATGTCAGACGCTGCGCTGGAATGTCCAACCAACATTTCAACCAACAATCGCCCGGTTCAACGTCCCTGAGTATATCCTTTCGTGGATGTTGTCCCGCTACCATCACCGGGAAAGACCCAGGAAGATCAAGATTCGCCAACGGGAGTTGAGGAGCGAGGACTCCAAGCCCTGGCATAAACCCCAAGCTTGGACGCGGCAATAATTGGTTATAATCCATTCCGCCTTCGCGGGTTTCCTGTGTCGGCCCATGCAAGCGCGGAGGACTTCTCATTGCTGAGCTACTCACGAGGTCCGGATTATCCGCTGCTGGAGATCACAATTGGCGAACAGCTGCGCAGGACTGCCAACCGAGTCGGCGATTCTCTCGCCGTCGCATCTTGCCATCAATCCCGCCGTCTGACCTGGGCCCAACTCGACGATATAGCTGACCGCCTCGCCCGCGGTTTGTGGTCGCTCGGCATTCGCAAGGCGGACCGCGTAGGACTATGGTCCTCGAACTGTGTCGAATGGGTGATGCTGCAGATGGCATGTGCCCGCGCGGGCGCGATCCTGGTCAACATAAATCCCTCCTATCGCTCCCATGAACTCCGGTTCACACTAACCAAATCGCGCATGAAGGCAATTTTTCTGTGGCACGCCGATGCTCGCGCCGACTACGGCGCGATCCTTCAAGAGGCATCCGGGGGACAATCGCTGGAACTACAGCACACAATCTACTTCGATTCGCCACAATGGGAAGAACTGTTGCATGTTCCAGGCAACATTCCCGATGATATCCAGGCGCAAGATGTCAGTAACATTCAATACACCTCAGGAACCACCGGTTTTCCCAAAGGCGTGATGCTGACGCATTACAACCAGGTGAACAACGGTGTGTTGTTGGCGCGAGGCATGGGGTACACGGAAAAGGATCGGGTCTGCATTCCGGTCCCGCTGTATCACTGTTTTGGTTGCGTCATCGGCAGCATGTCCGCCTTGGCCAGCGGCGCGGCTATGGTGTTTCCGAGTTGGACGTTCGATCCTGGCACCACGCTAAACGTTGTGCGGAACGAGAAATGCACCAGCATCTACGGCGTACCTGCCATGTTCATCGCTGAGTTGGGGCTACCCGAGTTCGCCAGCTTTGACGTGACTAGCTTGCGCACCGGCATGATGGCCGGCGCTCCTTGCCCTGTCGAGATCATGAAACGGGTTGTCGGAGAAATGCATTGCCCACAGCTCACGATCGGCTATGGCCAAACCGAAAGTACACCCGTTGTCACAATGTCGGAGGTGGACGATCCGCTTGAAGTACGCGTCGCCACTGTCGGCAAGGCATTACCTTGCACTGAAATGAAAATCGCGTCACTGATCGATGGGACGACCTTGCCGGTGGGAGAACAAGGCGAAGTCTGTGCCCGAGGATATATGGTCATGAAGGGCTACGACGACGATCCAGAAGCCACCGCCCGTGCCGTCGACGCTGAAGGCTGGCTCCATACTGGTGACCTCGGGCTTATGCGTTCAGATGGCTATATTCATCTCACCGGACGCGCCAAGGACATGATCATTCGTGGCGGCGAAAACATTTATCCGCGTGAGGTCGAAGAGTTCCTCTACACATACCCTAAGGTTGCCGAGGTTCAGGTCGTCGGACTGCCTCACGAACGGCTCGGAGAGGTCGTGCTGGCTTGGATCCGGCTGCGCCCGGGCGAAACTGCCACCGAATCTGAGATCCGTGAGTTCTGCCACGGCAAGATCGCCCATTTCAAAATCCCTGAACACATTCGCTTTGTGGATGCTTTCCCCACCACGGTGACAGGAAAGATCCAGAAGTTCAAAATTCGCCAACAGGAGGTCCAGGAGCGAGGACTCCAAGCTGTGGCGCAAACCCCGACGGCATGACTGGGGCCGTGACCGTGTTCCTCTCTCAATTGGGAGCGTGACGGCAACGGCACCATTAAACACCCTTCCGGAACCAGACCTGTCACAATCGTGGTCGACGTGGACGAGATGATCGCCCACTACTTCGGCGAACAGGTCCCCCTCTTAAGTCCTGGAGCGGTACAGTAGTCGATACTCACGGCGACCGAGTAAAGAGTG
>CAVYKW010000009.1:0-1332500 GCA_963769235.1 uncultured Acidobacteriaceae bacterium
CGAAAGCGTCGCGGCGGTCGAGCCTTTGCCGTTGGTGCCGGCGATCAGCACGCTGACAAAGCGGCGTTCGGGATGGCCCAGCGCCTCCAGCATCTCGCGCACGTAAGCCAGATCGAACTTATGCGACGGCGTCGAGGCTAGCTCGTGCCCCAGCGCGTAGAGCTGCTCTACTGTGCGTTGGTACGACATCAGAGATGATTTCAAGATTACAACATTGGGGAGGCAGTTGTCGGTGCGCAGTTGTCGGTGGGCGGGTTGCGGTTGGTTGAGGTTGAGATCGACGATTGTCGGTTGGCGGTTGCCAGCTGGTGGTGGCGACAACCTTTCCGAATTGTCATCCTGAGCGAAGTGAGGGCGCGCAAGCGCGCGAACCCAGTCGAAGGACCTGCGGTTTGTTGGCGTCACGTAACGGCGTCGCCCTGCTTGAACGTCGGCACGACGCAAAGCTGCCGTCCCTACGGGACTCGGATTCCCTTTCGTCCCCACCCAGCACTCCGCCTGCGGCTGCGTGCTGGGCTAAGATATTCCGCCCTTCGGGCTGGGGTCTCGGCTGAGGTATTACTTTGGCGCAGAGATGCGCTCTTGTTAATCATTATGGATTCGAGATTCGATCTTCTGGACCAAGCCGACATTCCCCTCACAGCTCGCACGACCCAGACTGAGCGCGGCGGCTGACAGCTGTTTCCGACAACCGCAACACGACAACTGACAACTGACAATGACTGATCTTCGACAACTCGCTATTTTCCTGCCAGCTCCTTCTTCACCGCTTCGCTCACCATCTTCCCATCGACCCTGGCTCCGCCGAATTTTGCCATCACGTTTTTCATTACCGTGCCCATATCCTTCATTGTGGGAGAGCCCATTTCCGCGATCACGGCCTTGACCGTGGCCACGATCTCGGCTTCGCCCAGCGGCTGGGGCATGAAAGCCTCGATGATGCCGATCTCCTGGGCCTCTCTGACCGCCAGTTCGTGGCGATTGCCCTTCTCGAACTGTTCGATCGAGTCCTTGCGCTGCTTGATCATGGTGGTAAATACCTGGAGTTCTTCCTGCTCCTCCAGATCGGCGCGCTTCTCGATGCGTTTGTTCTGCAAGGCAGCTTTCATCATGCGCAAGGTGCCCAGGCGGAGCTCTTCTTTTTTGCGCATGGCATCAACCATTTCTTTTTGAACGCGTTGGGTCAGGGTCATGGCGTCATTATAGGGGAAGGTGATAAGCCATCACCGCCAGCTGTGACTTGGAGCACAGAAGCGCTGCCAACTTGAGGTGGCCCGCCACCCCGCGAAAGCCTATAGTTAAGATGCCGGCGGTAGTCTGCGCCGGCAATTAAACCTGTGCAGGGGTATCGCTATGCTACGTAAGACACGGTTGTTTACTCCCGGTCCTACTCCTCTTCTTCCGGCAGCTCAGACTGCCATTGCCGCCGCGGACATGCATCACCGCACGGCCGAATTTCGGGAAATCTTCACCCGCACCCTGGCCGACCTGAAGACGTTCATCGGCACCAGCAATGACGTACTGCTGCTGGCCTGCTCCGGCAGCGGCGCAATGGAAGCTGCGGTCTCCAATCTCACCTCGCCGGGCGACAAAGTGCTGGTCCTCACCGCCGGAAAATTTGGTGAGCGCTGGCGCGATCTAGTCAAGGCCTTCGGATGCCAGATCGATTTGCTCGAGGTTCCTTACGGGCAGACGTTCAACCTCGCCGACGTCAAAGCCAAGCTGGATGGCGTGCGTGTGCTCTACATGCAGGCCACGGAAACCTCTACCGGCGCGCGGCACGACGTGAAAGGTATCGCATCGCTGCTGAAGGGTACCGACACGCTGCTCGTCGTCGACGGCATTACCGGCCTGGGCACTACTCATTTTGACGTCGACAACTGGGGCATCGACATCCTCATCGGCGGCTCGCAGAAAGCTGTCATGATTCCTCCCGGGCTCGCCTATCTCAGCGTGAGCGAGCGCGCCTGGAAGCGCATGGAAACCACCAAGAACCCGCGCTTCTATTTTGATCTGCGCAAGGAACGCAAGTCGCAGACGAAGGGCGAGTCGGCCTTCACCCCGGCAGTCGCGCTGATCGTCGGATTAGCTGCGGCTCTGGACTACATTCGCCGCTCCGGTGGCGGCAATCTCGCCGACGGGCGCGAGGCTCTCATCCACAACGCAGAAACCTCCGCAGCCATGGTTCGCGCCGGCGTGCAGGCTCTCGGCCTGAAGCTGTTTGCGCCCACCTGTCCGGCGGCCGCAGTAACCGCGGTGCTGGCTCCGGCTGGCGTGGATTCCGGCGCGATCGTGAAGGAATTCCGCGAGCGCTTCGCCATGGTTCTCGCAAACGGCCAGGGAGAGATGAAGGGACAGCTGTTCCGCATCGCTCACCTCGGCTATTACGACTACCTGGACGCCATCGGCGTCATCGGCGCGCTGGAACATGTGCTGGTGAAAGTTGCTCCATCCCACAACTTCGAACTGGGCGCAGGCGTGCGCGCCGTGCAAGAAGCCTTTGCCGGTCAATTCGCCGAGGCGGCCGTATGAAAATCGTGGTTGCTGACAAAATCTCTTCCTCTGCTTCGGCCGTTTTTGCTGAGCATCCGGATTGGAAAGTAGTGACCACCGACAAAGACACTCTGCCCGGCGAACTCGCCACGGCAGACGCCATCCTGGTGCGCTCGGCGACGTTTGTTGACGCGGCCATGATGGCGAAGGCTCCCAAGCTGCGCGTCATCGGACGCGCCGGCGTGGGTGTCGACAACGTCGATCTCGACGCGGCTACCAAGCGCGGCATCGTGGTCATGAACACGCCCGGCGGCAATGCGGTCGCGGTCGCCGAGCACACCTTCGCTCTCATGCTATCGCTGGCGCGGAGCCTGGTGCGCGCCCACACCACCATGCAGGCCGGCAAGTGGGAAAAGAAAACGCTGCAAGGCACCGAGCTGCGCGGCAAGACTCTGGGCATCGTGGGACTCGGCCGGGTTGGCATCGAGGTTTCGCGCCGCGCTCAAGCCTTCGGGATGAAGGTGGTCGCACACGATCCCTACGTTACGCCCAGCCTCGCCCAGCAACTGAATGTAACGCTGGCTCCGCTGGACGAACTGTACGCGCAATCCGACTACATCACGCTGCACGTCGGCCTCACGCCGCAAACCCAGGGCATGATCAACGCCGAAGCGCTGCGCAAGATGAAGAAGGGTGTGCGGCTGGTCAACTGCGCGCGCGGCGAATTGTTGAACGAGGCTGCGGTCATCGAGGCCCTGCAGTCGGGGCAGCTCGGCGGCGCCGGACTCGACGTCTACAGCAACGAGCCGTTGAAGGACTCTCCGCTGGCAGCTCTGCCTAACGTGATCCTGACGCCGCACATTGCGGGCTCGACCCACGAGGCGCAGGAAGCTGTCGGGGTGCAGATCGCGCTGCAAGTGCGCGAATACCTGCTCAAGGGCGTCATCCAGAACGCGGTCAACGTTCCCTCGATAAGCGAAGAGGAATACGACGAGATGCTGCCCTACATCAAGTTGGGCGAGCGCCTGGGCACGTTCCTGGCGCAATCGAATGAAGGCGGTGTGGAAGAGATGAGCCTGACCTACAGCGGCAAAATTGCCGACTGGAAGACGGCGCTGATTCGCAACGCCGCGGTAGCCGGTGCGCTCAACCAGATTGCGCACGCGCACGAGCGGGCGAATCTGGTCAACGCGGCGTCGATTGCCGAAGAGCGGGGCATCCGCCTATCCGAACGCAAGAAGCCCAGCGACTCGGCAGGACCGGCTCCGAATGTTCTTCGCATGACGTTCAAGACCGGCCAGCAGGAGAACACTGTGGCCGGTTGCATCCAACCCAACGGCCTGCCGCGACTGCTGGAGATCGACGGCATCCAGGTGGAAGCGCCGCTGGAGGGCAACGTCATTTACCTGCGCAACCTCGATGTGCCGGGCGTGATCGGGCGCGTAGGAACAGTGCTGGGGCAGCACAACATCAACATCGCCAACTTCTCGCTGGGCCGCACTCGTGGCGGGCCGGAGGCTTCGGCAGTAGCCGTGGTGCAGGTGGATGGCGAGATTAACGAGTCGGCGCTCGAAGCCTTGCGGGGCATCGAGACCATCCTGCTGGCAAAGGCGATTCGATTTGGTGCGGCACAACCCGCTCCAGTTGCTGCCAAGTAGCTGGCTGTAGAAATGTAAGCCGAGAAGCAGATCCTCCGGCGAGCGCAAAGTAACGCGGCTCGCCGGAGTTTTTTATGCCGGTAAGAGGGTTCGGCCGGAGGCAATTCTCGAGCTGGCGTGCGCCCCAATTCGGGCTGGTAGAGCCAGCCTTCAGGTTGGAGTGGCGTTGCAGCAGCCCGAAACGGATGAGCCAGCCTTTAGGCTGGCGTCCGCTAGCGCCCAAAAGGAATTTCGCCAGAGCGTTCATCGCAGATGAACGCTCTGGCGAAAGGGCTTCTCGTTATGGCTGCGCGACGCGCGCCGACCACAGCGGCTTTGTATCAGGGCACGGCTTTCACCCGTGCCGTAACCGGCGGCAACAAGTTGGGCTTCAGCTCTTGCGAAATGTATGCAGGGGCTGGAAGCCCGGATTTTTTTAGCGCTAAACCGGCACGACTAAAGGTCGTGCCCTTATACAAAGCATTCGAGGGGCAGCTTTCGACAACCTGTAGGTCGTGCTCGGCCATCGACATTCAAAGCAAGCTTTTTCGGAAGTCGAACAGGCTGCGAAAACAAGCGGGTTTGGGATACTTATGCCGCGGGCTGAAGCCGGCTCCGGTCAATAATGAAGGCTGTGACGCTGGCCTGAAGGCCAGCTCTACCCGAGAAGACCGCATGGGGAGTTTTTCGGCAGCGTGTGAGGTCGTGCCCTGATTCGCCCCGTACTGCGTAGTTGAACGCGCCACGCTACCTCGATGAATACCGCCGGTCGCCCTGTGCGCCGAATCTTCTAGCTCTACTTGGCGGCGGCGTGGCCCGCGTGAGAAGCGACTTCCAGCCGTACTTCGGCGCGGCGCAGCGCGTACTGCACCGCCGCGTAGTCTAGATCGGGAGCGGCCTGCCGCAACGCTTCTTCCGCCTTCGCCTTGGCTTCCTGCGCGCGCTGCACGTTGATGTCTTCGGCGCGCTCGGCCACGTCAGCCAGGATGGTGACTTTGTCGGGTAGCACCTCGGCAAATCCCCAGGCTACGGCGTAGTGCTGAGTCTGGCCGCCGTGGGTGTAGGAGATCTCGCCGATCATGAGTTCGGTGATGAGCGGCGCGTGCCCCGGCAAAATGCCGAGATAGCCGTTCTTGCCGGGAATCTGCACCTGGTCCGCGTCCTCGCGTACCAGCAGCTTGTCCGGCGTAATGATCTGTAAATGCAGCGTGTCAGCCATACGAAGTTGTCGGTTACCGGTTGTCCGTTGTCAGTTACGACTTGCCAAGTGCTAGGGAACCTCTGATTAGGTTCGTTCCCTCAGCGGCTAAACAGTTTGCTGAAGAACTCAAACAACGCTCGTGTCGCCGGCTGAAGCCGGCTATGAAAAAAATAAATAAACGACTTAGACGCTGGCCTAAAGGCCAGCTCTACCCGAGATATCGCAGTCGAGTTTTTCAGCAAACTGTATAACCGAAATTTTTATGCGGTCCTTACGACACGGCTGAAGCTGCGCCCTTTCAAAGCCAACCTTGGATCAGACAAAGCCAGCTATCGGTCAGAGTCTCCCTAACCGGTAACTGATTTCTATGCTGTGGCCTTCATCTTCTCGGCCTCTTCCAGGACCTCGTTGATGTCGCCCTTCATGTAGAACGCCTGCTCCGGAATGTCGTCGTGCTTGCCGTCGACAATCTCCTGGAAGCTGCGCACCGTGTCGTCAATCTTCACGTAGCGTCCCTTCAGGCCGGTGAACTGCTCGGCCACGAAGAACGGCTGCGAGAGGAACTTCTGAATCTTGCGGGCGCGCGATACCGTGAGCTTCTGATCTTCGCTCAACTCGTCGATACCGAGAATCGCGATGATGTCCTGCAAGTCTTTGTAGCTCTGCAGCACGCGCTTTACCGCTTGCGCCGTGTTGTAGTGAACTTCGCCGACCACGCGGGGATCGAGAATGCGCGACGTGGAAGCCAGCGGATCGACGGCGGGATAAATACCCAGCTCGGAGATCTGCCGCGAAAGCACCGTGGTCGCGTCCAGGTGAGCGAAGGTGGTAGCCGGAGCAGGATCGGTTAAGTCGTCGGCGGGCACGTAAATCGCCTGCACCGACGTTACCGACCCTTTCTTCGTCGAGGTAATGCGCTCCTGCAACTCACCCATTTCGGTCGCCAGGTTGGGCTGGTATCCCACGGCCGAAGGCATGCGGCCCAGCAGCGTGGAAACTTCCGAACCCGCCTGGGTGAAGCGGAAAATGTTGTCGATGAACAGCAGCGTGTCTGAACCTTCTTCGTCGCGGAAATACTCGGCGACGGTCAACGCCGTCAGGGCCACGCGCAGACGCGCTCCGGGGGGCTCAGTCATCTGACCGTAGATCAGCGCGGCCTTCGACTTCGACGGCTCCTTAATGTTGACGACGCCCGACTCCTGCATTTCCAGCCAGAGATCGTTGCCTTCGCGCGTGCGCTCGCCCACCCCGGCAAACACCGAGAAGCCACCATGCTTCAACGCAACGTTGTTGATGAGCTCCATGATGACGACGGTCTTGCCTACGCCGGCGCCGCCGAACAGGCCGATCTTGCCGCCCTTCAAGAAGGGCTGGATCAGGTCGATGACCTTCACACCGGTCTCAAACATCTCCATCTGCGTGGACTGCTCGTCGAACGCGGGTGCCTGGCGATGGATGGGGTTGCGCTTGGCGGCGTTGATCGGGCCCAGCTTGTCCACCGGGTTGCCGATTACGTTCAGCACGCGGCCCAGCGTCTCGCGACCCACGGGAACGGTGATGGGTCCGCCGAGGTCGATCGCCTTCATGCCGCGCACCATGCCTTCGGTAGGCTCCATGGCGACGCAGCGCACGCGGCCTTCGCCGAGTTGCTGCTCCACTTCCAGGATGACGTCGATGGGCTCCGGAACGTTGAAGCCTTCGCTGGTGACGCGCAGCGCCGAATAGATAGGAGGCAGCGCCGCCGAGGAAAATTGCACGTCCACCGCGGGACCTGAGATCTGAATAATGTGTCCGATATTTTCAGCCATATGAATTCCGCTCGTTACTTGGAATCGCTCGTTTCGCTCTTCGCTTTTCGCTTTTCGCTTTTCGCCAGAGCCGTTAGCTCTTAGCTTTTAGCAACAAATTCGGTCCAGCCTAAAGCCTGATCCCTAAACCCTGGCCCTAATCCCCGCTCTACAGCGCTGCCGCTCCGCTGACGATCTCGATAATTTCTTTCGTGATCGCCGCCTGGCGGGCACGGTTCATAGTCAGCGTCAGCGAGTCGATAACCTCGTTGGCGTTGTTGCTCGCCGAATCCATGGCCGTCATGCGAGCCGCGTGCTCGGCAGCCACCGACTCCAGCATGGCTTCAAAAATCTGGAAAGCAATGTAGCGCGGCAGCAAGTCAGAAAAAATCTCTTGCGGCGATTGCTCGTAGATGTAGTCCACCGGAGCCGTGGCAAACTTCGCGGCCTCACTTTCGAATTCTGTCGGCGGCGGTTCCTTGGTACTGATGCCTGCCTGGCGGGCGGCTTCACCCATGCGCTCGCGCTCTTCCAGAGTGAACTCTTCGGTCAGGGCCACTTCACGGCTACCCAGCTCCTGCACCGGCAGCACGCGCTGCGCAATCAGCCGCTGCGAGATGACCGACTTGAACTCGTTGAAGATGATGTAGACGGAGTCGATGCGTTGATCGCAATACGCGCTGGCAATGTGCTTGGCAATCTCGTCGACCGGCTCATACTCCACCTTGGCCAGCAGGTTCAGGTGTTCGGCAACGATTTGTACCTGTCCGGTGCGCTCTTCGTTCATCTTGCCGACCGGATAACGCCGCCGCAGAAAATCGCGACCCTTGCGGCCGATCGCCAGGATGTCGATGTTCTTGTCTTTGAAATACTCCAGGAACTTGGTCGTGGCCTTCAGCACGTTGGAGTTGAAGGCGCCCGCCAGTCCGCGATCGCCGGTGACCAGAACCAGCAAAATGTTCTGCTCCGGACGCACCGCCAGCAGCGGATTCCAGGGCTCGCCGGTGGTGGGATTGAACAGCTCAGCGCGGCTCACGGTGGACTTCAGAACGTTGACCAGCATTTGCGCATAGGAGCGCGACGCCAGCGCCCGCTCCTGCGCGCGACGCAGCTTGGCTGCCGAGACCATTTTCATGGCCTTGGTAATCTGGCGCGTGTTTTTCACGCTGCGGATGCGCCGCCGGATGTCGCGTATGTTCGCCATTTGTTGTTATGCGCTCGCCTTGGCTACCGGCTGGTGCTCACTGACGAAGCGCTCCTTGAATTCCTTGATGACCTTGGTGAGAGCGGCACGCAAATCGTCGTCGAGAACTTTCTTCTCTTCGATGGCCGACAGCACTCCGGCATTGGCCGTCTCGACATAGGCGTACAGCCCCTTCTCGAAGTCCCGCAACTGATCGACCGGCATGTCGTCCAGCAAGCCTTGCGTGCCGGCGTAGATGATCAGAATCTGCTTGGAGAATGGCAGCGGCTGATACTGGCCCTGCTTCAAAATTTCCGTCAGGCGCTGGCCGCGGGCAAGCTGCTGCTGGGTCGCTTTATCCAGGTCGCTGCCGAACTGCGAGAACGCCGCCAGTTCGCGGAACTGCGCCAGATCGAGTCGCAACGTGCCGGCAACCTGCCGCATGGCTTTGATCTGCGCACTGCCGCCTACACGGCTAACCGACAGTCCGACGTTCACAGCCGGTCGAACGCCGGAGTTGAACAAATCGGTTTCCAGATAAATCTGGCCGTCGGTGATGGAGATGACGTTGGTCGGAATGTACGCCGACACGTCGCCTGCCTGGGTTTCAATGATGGGCAGCGCGGTCAGCGATCCGCCGCCGAGATCGGCGCTCAGCTTAGCGGCGCGCTCCAGCAGACGGGAGTGAAGATAGAACACGTCTCCGGGATAGGCTTCGCGTCCCGGCGGGCGGCGCAGCAGCAGCGAGATCTCGCGATACGCGACCGCGTGCTTGGAAAGATCGTCGTAGATGCACAGCGCGTGGCGCTTGGTATCGCGGAAGAACTCGCCCATGGCGCACGCTGCGTAAGGCGCGATGTACTGCATGGGGGCGGGATCGGAGGCCGAGGCGGAAACGACGATGGTGTACTCCATGGCGCCGTAGTCTTCCAGCGTCTTCACCACCTGCGCGACCGACGAGCGCTTCTGTCCGATAGCGCAGTAAATACAAATCAGGTCGCGGCCCTTGCTGTTGATGATGGTATCGAGAGCGACGGCGGTCTTGCCTGTCTGGCGGTCGCCAATGATCAGCTCGCGTTGTCCGCGGCCGATGGGGATCATCGAGTCAATGGCCTTCAGCCCGGTAGCCATGGGCTCACGTACCGGCTGGCGATTAATGACGCCGGGCGCCAGGCGCTCGATGGGGATGAACTGGTCGCTGGCGATGGGACCCTTGTCGTCGATCGGCTGGCCGAGCGAATTGACTACACGGCCGACCATGGCTTCGCCCACGGGCACGCTCATGATGCGCCCGGTCCGCTTGACCTCGTCGCCCTCTTCGACTTCGGTGTACTCGCCCAGGAGCACCACGCCCACCTGATCTTCTTCCAGGTTCATGGCGATGCCGGCCACGTCGTGCGGGAACTCCAGCAGTTCGCCGGACATAACTTTGTCCAGGCCGTAAATGCGGGCGATACCGTCGCCGATGGACATGACGGTGCCGACTTCGTCGACCGCGATCTTGGATTCGTAGTTGTCGATCTGCTCGCGGATGAGCTTTGTAATCTCGTCTGCTTTGATCTGCGCCATAAGATTCCGTTCCAGGTGGTTCGTAGGGCTGGCTTTCCGGCCAGCACCTCACGTCCACATAAATTCTCAAGCCCCGGCTTGGTAGTGCCGCCTGCCGCCTACCGCCGTAACGCCCGGCCTACCGCCGTAAACCTTGTCATCCTGAGCGGAGGCGGCTGCTTTTGGCCGCCGGAGTCGAAGGACCCCTTTCGCATCAGAATTTTGCCGTCTTGCCAACTTACGCCAGGCTCAACTCTTGCCGCATCTTTTCCAGGCGGCCGCGCACCGAGCCGTCGTAAATCGTGCTGCCCACGCGGACAACCACTCCGCCCAGCAACTCGGGCGACGATTTGTAACGGGCGCGAACTTTTTTCCCCGTCATGCGCTCGACGCGCGATTCCAGCTCTTTCTTCTCTTCCGTCGACAACGGCCGCGCGCTGGAAATCTCGACTTCCGCGAATCCCAACTGGGCGTCGAGTTCGACTTCGAACTGCCGCACCATATCGTCCAGCATAGGAATGCGCCGATGATCGATGAGCACCGCGATGAAATTCCGGATCGGCTTCACTATGCCAATCTGCTTGACGATTGCGTCCAGCACCGCACGCTTCTGGTCAGCAGAGATGGCCGGCGAGTCCCACACCCGGCGCAACTGATCGCTCTCGTGGACAGCTTCCACAATTGATCTGAGCTGCTGCCTGGCAGTGTCGCCATCAATCTTGTCAGCCAGGACGACTTCAACCAACGCGCGCGCGTAACGACTGGCAATGGCGGCCATGGGCTACTTGCCGTCCTTTCCAAGCTGATCGACAAACTCGCGTACCAGCCCGTGATCGGTCGAGTCATCTACGCGAATCTGGCGTGCGGCCAGATCGACCGCCAGCGAAGCCGCGTAGCCTTTCAGCTCGCGACGAGCGTTGCGGGCGATAGCCGTAATCTCGGTTTCGGCTGCCTCGACGATCTTCTTCTTGTCTTCCTCGGCAGCCTGGGCGATGCGCTGCTCTTCCGCTGCCGCTTCGCGTTCGGCGGTGGCGCGAATCTCCTCGACCTCGGTGCCCAGCTTGCTCAGCCGCGATTCGATATCGCTCAGCCGGCGTGCAGCCTCGGCGCTGGCCTGTTGTGCTTCTTTAATTCCTTTTTGGATGGAAGCGGTGCGATCGCGAAATGCCTGCGGCAACTTCGACTTCAGCAGCACATAGAAGAACAGAGCGAGGCCGCCAAAGTTCAGGGCAATCGAGAGTGCGAAGGAAGTGCTTGGCCCCAGCCCGATAACACGCCCCCACTTTTCCGCAGTGTGCGCACCTTTTTCGGTGGTTTTTGCCAGAATCTCGCCAATGCCGGCGTTGGCGCTATCGGAACTCGGCTCGCTTGCCGCGCTGGTGCTCTGACCGTTCGAAGCTGCCGAAGCCTTATCGTTCTCCTGCGCTGCAATCGAAATCGCGCCCCATAGAAGAAATGCGAGAAAAAGGATTGCCGTAAGACGTGCTACAAAGCGGCGCGTCATTGTGCGCCGCCGACTGCGGGAGCCGTCCCACTAGGCTTCAGAATTGTGCGGATAATATCGGACGCGAGGCGCTCGGTTTCCGCCTGCAACCCGGTGCGGGCGGATGCCATATCCTGGTCAATAGCCACCCGGGCTTCGCGGATCTGCTGCTGGGCGCGAGTACGCGCTTCGGCCATGGCCTGCGCCCGCATCTGCTGCGCCTGCTGACGGCGCGCGTCTTGCGCCTTGAACACGGCCATACGAGCGTCCCGCAGCTTCTGTTCGTACTCCTGAGTTCGCGCTTCCGCCACTGTCACATCGGCCCGGGCCTTGGCCACAGCCCCTTCCGTACGCTCGCGGCGTTCGCCTAAGACACGCACCAGCGGCTTGCGCACCAGATTCTGGTAGATCGCGTACAGCAGCAGCAAAAGCACCACTGTCGGAATGGCTCCGAGCAGTAATTCGCCTACTTGTTTAAGAGTGGTATCCATCCTATGTCGTGAGTGCCTACTACTGAAGACGCACTGAAGGCGCAAGGAATAAAACTGGAACTATTGAAACTAACAGAGCCGGTTTTTGATGTCAACGAAGCAAATATAAAATGCGCAGAAGCCGCTAAAACAGTGCTATTCCGGGAACCTTCCCGCCTGCATCGACGCGAAATGTCTAAGACTTGGACATACCCCGTTTGCCGGCCGCCGGCGTAACCCGGCTTTCACCATGCTGCAATGCCCCCAGTTGGCAGTCGCCTCTCCCATCTGTTGCATCCTCTCCGCTTCCTTGCGTTGCTTTTCAGCTTCTTTTGCGGGATCAATCTTTCGCTTCTTCATGTCCGGAGTTTACTCCCGCTTCAGAAGTAACCCACGCGCAAAGTTTCGCATCGCTAACAGTGTTGCGAAAAATTCGGCCCCCGGACCGGTAAATGAGCAAGCGTCAGAACATACAGACCCTGCAAGCATGGATCAGCCTCTCGATCATCTTTTTCCTGATGCCCGTATTAACAGCGGCGCAACAAATTGCCGGGCATCGCTGCGCCAGCGGAAAAGCGAATTGCTTCCTCGCCGAGAGCGCACCGGCCGGCGACGCAAAAGACGCGGGCGGCTATGCGCCGTTCTCGCCGACCCGGGTCGTAACCATGTACGTGCGCACACTGCATGGCGGTCCGCTGGCCCATCACTGGATTGAGTTGGATAGTTCGCGCGGGCCGGTCACCATCGGCTACGGCCCGGCGACGATTCCGTTCATTGATGCAGGCCAGATTTCGATCTGGTATGCAGATGGCGAGGTCGAGAAGAGAGGGTGGCTGCCTCTCCTCTCAACTCACTTCAACTATGCCAAGCCACCGGGCTCAGGCCACATCATCGGCGAACCGATTCACCTGACCCTCGCCCAGGCAGACACTCTGCTCGAGAAGCAGAGTCGCCGCAGGTTTGTGTTTCCCTACATTCCCATCTTCCACGACTGCCGCACCTTCGTCTGTGCCATGCAGTCATCGGTAAACGGGAAATCAGCTCTGCCCTGCTATCTGCTCTTCAAAGGCTATTGGTAAGCCGTCCTACCAGATGCGAACCCGATCGGCCGGAGCCAGGTACAAAGTCTCGCCCGGCTTCACGTCCATGGATGTGTACCAGGCATCGACGTTGCGCACCGTGTCGGCACGGTACTGCGCGGGTGAATGAGGATCGGTCAACACCTGCTGGCGCACCGCTGCTTCCCGCGACTTCGAGGCCCAGGTCTGTCCGAAGGCGATGAAGAACTGCTGATCGCTGGAGAACCCATCCTGCACCGGGCCGGGCTTGCCGCCCAGCGACGCGCGATAGCCGTCATACGCCGCCGATACTCCGGCAAGATCGGCAATGTTTTCGGCCAGCGTCTGCTTACCGTTCAGATGAATATCAGGAAAAGGCTGATACGTGTCGTACTGCGCTGCCAGACTGGCGGTTGCGGCCTCGAAGTGCTCGAGATCGCTAGGTGTCCACCAGTTCCGCAGTGCACCTTTGGAGTCGAAAGCGGAACCTTCGGAATCGAAGGTGTGGCTGATTTCGTGACCAATGGTCGAGCCAATCCCGCCGTAGTTAGCCGCGCTGGGGGCTTTGGGATCGAAGAACGGCGGCTGCAAGATCGCGGCCGGGAAGTTCAAGCGCATTCTGCAAGGGCAGGTTGACAGCATTCACTGTCTGCGGATCCATCGACCACTCTTTACGATTGACCGGCGCACCCAACCGCTCCAGGTCGCGGTGATACTGGAACAGGCTGCCGCGCCAGATGTTGCCGAAAGCGTCGTCGGCCTTCACGTCGTAGGCTGAGTAGTCAATCCAGGTCTCGGGATAGCCGACGCCTACATACAGCGTATCCAGCTTGCTCTTGGCTTCGGCCTTGGTCTTCGGATCCATCCAGGTGAGAGCGTCAATGCGCTGCCGGAAGGCGGCAATGATATTGGCAACCAGGGCTTGCGCCTGCGCCTTGGCTTCCGGCGAGAAGTACTTCTGCGCGTAAATCTGGCCTACGTCGTCGCCCAGCAAACGGTTGACGATAAACACGGCTCGCTGCCAACGCGGACGCTGCTGAGGCGTGCCTTGCAGGATCGCGCCAAAGTACGCGTAACGCTCGTCGGCCAAAGCTTTGGGCAGCACCGCGGCGTACTCTTCGATCAGGTGATACGCCATCCAGTCCTTCCAGGTGTCCAGCGGAGCCGACGCCACCAGCGCCGACTCGCCGGCAAACGCTGTTGGCTGCCACACCGTGAAGGTAGCCTGCTTGGTCAGTCCTGCGCCCTTGAAATACGCTTCCCAATCCAGGCCCGGCGCCTTGACCTCAAAGTCCGACTGCTTCCAGGTGTTGTTGGCCTTATGAATGTCCTCGTTCTCCGAGAGGCTGATGTGTTTCTCGGCAATCGAGTGTTCCAGCTCGACGATGCGCGCGGCCCGGGCATCCGTGTCCGAGAATCCCGCCAGCTTCAGCATGGCGGAGACGTGCGCCTGATACTTGGTGCGTAGATCCTTCATGCGCTCGCTGTCCGACAGGTAATATTCACGATCGGGCAATTGCAAGCCGCCTTGCAGAATGTAGGCAGCATAGTGCTCCGAATCAGCGAAGCCGGGCGCCACCCACAATCCGAACAAGTGCGCCGTATGGAAGTTAGTGTTGTTCAGCGCATCAACGTCGGCGCGCAGACTCTCGCCCAATGCGGTCGCCAGCTCCTTCTTGTTGCTGATGGCCTCGATGGCCTTCAGGTGCGGCTGCAACGGCTCAAGGCCTTTGGCCTCGATGCCGGCCTCGTCCATGTAGGAGTTGTAGAGATTGGCGATTTTGCGTGACGGCTCCCCCGCAGGCGCGCTGCCCTTGGCCGCTTCCTCGATGAGGTCAGCCGTCTGCTTGTCGCTCTTGTCGGCCAGGGTGTTGAAGACGCCGATGCGGGCGCGGTCAGCGGGAATTTCCGTGCGCTTGATCCAGGCGCCGTTGGTGTACTCGTAGAAGTTATCGCCGGGCTTCACCGAGGGGTCCATGTTTGCGACCGAGATGCCGTGGATCGTGGGGGCTGAAGCTTCCTGCGCGTAGGCCGCAAAGGAAGCGAACACGAACGCGAACAACAGACAGGGTTTAAAAGTTGAATGTAGGAAATTGCTAGGTTTCATCAATGCTCCGGGGATCCGCTGCTGGAAGGAGTGCGAACCTGAATCAGACTAATTGCAAACAAAAAAGGGTAGCACGACGACATCCAGTTGACATATGGTTATGGGACGCGGGGCTGCCTGGATGGGACGAAGCGAAGCTGTGTCATCCAAAAATGATCTTACCAGTAAGATTAATCAGCAATCTTACCAGTAAGACTATTTTCTGCTTGAACTTGAGTCTCGTGGACTCAGGCCAGCTCTTTCCGGATCAAGGCGCGCCCTTCACAAACTCCGGCTGCTTGCCTTCGGCCCACGGGTCGTAGGTCTGCACAAAGATCATGCGATCGCGAATGGTAGGGTGGTCCCACAACCAGAATTCGGCAAACTTGCCAATATATGGGTAGTCGAGCGAAACCTCGCCCAGAATCTGAAAGGCTTCGGCATCATTGACGGCCGCATTGGGAATCAGGCCGTGAACCACTTCGACTCCATACTGGTCGGCCTGGTGCTCATAGTAGCGGGAGACAGCGCTGAAAATCGGAGTGGCAAAAAAGGTAAGAAGGCTAATCACCAGGAACAGCAGCGGCAGCGAGGCCCAATCGTCCACGCTGCGGATACCCCACGCCTCGCCGTAGCGCCCGATCATCGCGTTCACCAGCCGGTATCCCACATAAAACAGAATCAGCAAAATCAGCAGGATAATGGTGACCTGCTTGGGAATATGGCCGAGCACGTAGTGTCCCATCTCATGGCCAAAGACGAACAGCGTCTCCGGGGTGGTCATGTGCTTCATCGTCGTGTCCCAGACCACGACACGCTTGGTGGCTCCGAAGCCGGTGACATAAGCGTTCAGCGTGGTGGTTTTCTCGCTGGCCTTCATCTCGAACATGCGCTCGGGGGGAATGTCCATGCCGGCGCGATGCACCACGCGCTCAATCTGTGCCACCAGGTCCGCATGATGGTCGGTCAGCGGCTCGAACTTGTTGAACATGGGCTCGATCCACACCGGCTCGACGAACATTACCAGAAGGACGACGGGAATCAGCGCCAGCCAGAAGTAGAACCACCAACGCCGGGCGCTGCGCCGCAGGACGCCGTAAAGAATCCAGCCCAGCAGACTGGCAAAGATAAAGCCGAGCAGCAGGCCTTTGCCCCAATCGCCAAACCACGATCCCCAGCCTTGCACTGAGAGCCCGTACTTGAGCCCGATATGGTGCTCGTACAGATCGAAGGGCAATTGCGCTAGCTCCAACGCGAGAACGAACAGGCACATCACCACGATGGCTTGCACCACACGACGTCGCGACAACGCTTCTGCGCGTGCGCGCAGCCAGACGCCGAAGTGTCCGCGCAACATCAGCCACAGAACCAGGAAACCCCAAAGCGTGGTAACGAAATACAGGGTGTAGTGGATCTTGTACAGCGCATAAGCCTTGGCCAGTTTGTCCGGCGGCAAGGTGTAGTGCAGCAGCGGCTGTTGCGAGACGGCGGTGGAGTTTGATGGCGTCGTCGCTGTCTGCGCCGAGCAGGCCGGGGCGAGCATCCCGAACAGCAGCACGAAAAGCAACAAACACCAGGCCTGCGGACGAATGGTAGAGCGGCGCTTCAGCGCCGCGTCCAAGCCACCGTAAATTTGGAGGGGCTTCAGCCCCGGCATCGGAATTGCAATCTTGACCGGAATTTCCCTGAACATCGGACCTCCCGCTCTGCTCAGCGAAGAAGTCTAGCACCCGGCTCTTCGGTGGCGGTCGAGTGCGTCAAAATGACACGCCGAAGGGCTAAGGTCCGGCCCCATCCTCCCTGTTTTCAGGTAGTTGAAATGGTTTCCCGGAAATTGTGCAACTGCTTGGAAATTCAGCAGTTATATGGATTTCCTCTTGACATTTCCACAGCCGGGCGTAGCATAAAAGCATCACCTCCGATCCATTTCAGGATCGAATGGGCTCGGAGCCAAGGAAATCGTCACCGCTCCTTGGCATCGGGCCTATTTTTTTGCCCGCTTCCTTGCAAGGCCCCCGGCGATTGCTGTACCAATTGAATCGTAACTGCAGCTCTCCTATCTGATGAATGCAAAGGTTCTGTTCGCTTTAGGGCTATTTTTTTGCCTGACTCCCTGGGCGTCGCCGCCGCTGGCACTTCTGGCCGGTCTTATCTTCGGCGCCATCGCCGTCCACCCTTACAAAGGCGAGTCTCGTAGGCTTTCGAAGATCTTGCTACAGTCCGCCGTCGTCGGGTTGGGCTTCGGAATGAACTTGCAAGAGGTGGTGCACGCCGGCAAAAGTGGATTTCTCTACACCGCACTTGGCATCGCCTTCGCCATGAGCATCGGCACCCTGCTGGGCAAGTTGTTCCATGTCGGACAGCGCGCCGCCTTTTTGATTTCGACCGGCACCGCCATCTGCGGAGGCAGCGCCATCGCCGCGGTCGGCCCCATTACCGGCGCAACCGAAGATGAGATGTCCGTGTCGCTGGGCACGATCTTCGTGTTGAACTCCATCGCCCTGCTCACCTTCCCCACCATCGGCTTGTGGCTGAAACTTTCGCAGACTCAGTTCGGCCTGTGGGCCGCTCTGGCGATACATGACACCAGCTCGGTCGTGGGTGCCTCAGCAAAGTACGGAGCGATTGCCCTGGCGGTCGGTACAACCGTGAAACTGGCCCGCGCGCTTTGGATTGTCCCGTTGTCGATCGCAACCGCGGCGGTGAAGGGTAGCAAGACGCGCATTCAGTGGCCGTGGTTCATCCTGTTCTTCTGCCTGGCGGCAGTAGCTAACACCTATTTCTATCCCGGGGCAATCGCGTATCACTGGCTCAGCAACGCCGGCAAGCTGATGCTGGTGATCACGCTGTTTTTGATTGGCGCCAGCTTGTCGCCGGCCACGGTGCGCAAGGTCGGCCCACGCCCGCTGCTCCAAGGCGTCGTGCTCTGGATTATCGTCGCGGTGACAAGTTTGCTGGCGATTCGCGCAGGGTGGATCAGGATCTAAGGCGCGTCATCGATTTGCGGTTGCGATGATTTGTGTTTGGGATTGCTCGCGTTTGCGATGATTTTGCGACTGGGATGATTTGTGTCTTGCGGCGATCTGGATTTGCGGTCGGCAGTTTGCGATGGCGGGTTCGCGATTGTTGTTTATAACCTCTCAACCCTTTTGTCATCCTGAGCAAGTCCGCGGAGCGGACGAGTCGAAGGAGCCCTACCTATCGTTTCTACCGTCCCCGGGGACACGCATCCCGATTCATCGCACACGCGATGATTTGCGTTTGCGATAACCCAATGTGACGGGTGCAGGATGGTTGGAGCATGCGCCAGGTCGGCTGCGGGACGAAAGATGATAGCCCAGCGCTTCAGCGCTGGGTGGGCGATAAGTTTGGAATTGAGTCCCCCGGGGACGGCACGGTTTTCACACAGACTCTAAAGCGAGGGCTGTCATCTTTCGTCCCGCAGCCGACCTGGCGCATGCACCTACGGAAACTTTGAACAACTGGAATCCGAGGTCCCTCAGCGGCTAAAAGCCGCCCCGAATTTGCAATTCTTACGGACGGCCTAAAGGCCGTCCACTTCAAAGCGACTTTAAGTTCAAGGAATCAGAGTTTCCTAACAATCGCGAACGCGTCACATCAGCTTTTCGCAAAGGCAACCTGCCGCGAACCAGCAACGGGCAATCGAGAACTGACAACCGACAACCGCCCACCGACAACTGTTCTTCTACCCTTTGGCTTCTTCCAACACCTGCGAAACTTCTTCCCACTCCGCCATCAAGGCCTCTAGCTCCGCGCGGCGCTTGGCCAATAACTCGGTCCACTTCGCGGTGTCTTCCGCACTGACGAACGACTGCAACTCACGTTCGCACTCGGCGATGCCGTCTTCCAATAGCGCGATTCCCTGCTCCACATGCTGATGCCGGTCCTGCATCTGCTTCAGCTTGATGGGATTGATGCGCTTCTTCGACTGGCCTTGCGATTTCGGCTCCACGTAGCCCGGCACGTCCGACAATGTGGGAGCCCACGCCGTCTGTTCCGCCTCGTTTTCGCCTGATTGCTGACGCTGCTTACGCCACAAATAATCTTCGTAGTTGCCGGGAAAAACTTCGACGCGGCCATCGCCGATTTCGAAAATCCGCGTCGCCAGCTTGTCGATGAAGTAGCGGTCGTGCGAGACGAACACCACCGTGCCGTTGTATTTCTCCAACGACTCCAGCAACACGTCCTTGGCGCGCATGTCGAGATGGTTCGTGGGCTCGTCGAGCAGCAGAAAGTTTGAAGGATGCAGCAGCATCCGCGCCAGCGCGTAGCGATTGCGCTCGCCGCCGGACAGCACGCCGATTGGCTTGAACACGTCATCCTCAGAAAAGAGGAAGCAGCCCAGCACGCCACGCAGCTCGGTCATCGACTTCTGCTGCGCCACCTGCGACAGATCGTCGAGCATGCGCGCCGACGGATCGAGCTCCTTGTACTGGTCCTGGGCAAAATAGTCCGGCTCGACGTTGTGGCCGAGCGTCAGTGTGCCTTCCGTCAACGGCTCGACGCCGGTGAGCAGTTTGATAAGCGTGGATTTTCCCGCTCCGTTGATGCCCACCAGCGCAATGCGGTCG
This sequence comes from uncultured Acidobacteriaceae bacterium, assembly GCA_963769235.1. Taxonomy (GTDB): domain Bacteria; phylum Acidobacteriota; class Terriglobia; order Terriglobales; family Acidobacteriaceae; genus Bog-257. The sequence goes on from CAVYKW010000009.1 coordinate 19,539, forward strand.
CCCCGCTGGATAGTGAAATTCACATTGCTGAAAACGTGTTTCGGCCCGTAGCTTTTGGCCACATCGGCACATTCCACCACCGTCCTCCCACTGGGATTGGGTTGCGGAAAGGTGAAGTGGATGGTGCGCTCGTCCGGAGGAATTTCGATGCGCTCGATCTTCTCCAGCTCCTTGATGCGGCTCTGCACCTGCTTGGCCTTGGTCGCCTGGTAACGGAAACGGTTGATGAACGCCTCAAGCTGCTCGATGCGATCGCGCTGGTTCTTGTACGCGGCGACCAGCGAGTCGCGCCGTTCCTGCTTCTGCGACAGATATTTTTCGTAGTTCCCGCTGTAGAAGTTGACCCGTTTGTTCCAGATCTCGGCGATACGGTCGACGGTGACGTCGAGAAAATAGCGGTCGTGCGAGATGAGCACGTAGGCAAACGGATAGGCGAGCAGATACTGCTCCAGCCAGTTGCGCGTCTCCAGATCGAGGTGGTTGGTGGGCTCGTCGAGCAGCAACAGGTTCGGCTTCGACAGCAGCAGCTTGCCGAGCGCGATGCGCATCTGCCAGCCGCCGGAGAACTCTTCGGTATAGCGGGTCCAGTCTTCCTTGCGAAATCCCAGGCCGTCGAGCACGGTGCCCACCTGCGAATCGAGCGCGTAGCCATCTTTCACGCGAAACTCCCCGGAGATGCGCTGGTAGCGGTCGGCCACCTGCGCGTACTCGCTGGATGCGGGATCGATTTCGCCCATCTTGTGCGCCAGGTCTTCCATCTCCTGCTCCAGCGCCTGGAGGTTTGAGAAGACCGACATGCATTCATCGAAGACAGTGCGACCGGAGAGTTGCAGGCCATCCTGCGGCAGATAGCCGAAGGTTGTGTACTTGGCGGAGACAATGCTGCCGTAGTCAAGCGACTCGATGCCGCCGAGAACCTTCAGCAGCGTGGATTTGCCGGTGCCGTTGGCACCCACCAGTCCGACGCGCTCATTCGACGTGATCAGCCAATTGAGTTCATCGAAGAGGAGTTTGGGGCCAAAGCGTTTGCCGGCAGAAGAAAGCTGAATCATGATGAGCTAGTAGAAGTATAACGAAGGAGTTTTGGAGAGGCGCGGCACGGCACGACTGAAATCGGGCCCTGATCAAAGCCAGTGCCGCCGGGCTAAAGCCCAACTCTACTCTTTGATGTGGCGCGGAACGCGGCGCTGAAGCGCCGCACTACCCACGCTCTGAACCAAAACTTAAGAGCTGAAGGCTAACGGCTAAGAGCTAGTTGCTCTTCTTCTGTCCGCGCAGGATGCGGTCGTCGATGGGCTTGCGGCCGGCGAAGCCTTCCTGCATGCCGTGCCAGTGGGCGATCTTCGTCTCGCCCAGCTTCCAGCACAGCAGGATCACGTCGTCGCCGACTACGCAGGGGAAATCGAGCAAACCGATGTCGAGGTCTTTCACCTGCACGCCGGTCGCATCGATTTCGGCTACGGCGTCTTTGGCGCGCTGCAATGCTTTCTCGCGCTCGGCTTTTCTCCGTGCCACCGCAACCACATCAACCAGCGTGCCGCCGTTGACGAAGATGCGGTTGGCCAGCGCCTGCTGTTCAGCATCAACTTCTTCGATCAGCGCCTTGGCCTGAATAGCGGAGCGCAACAACGACTCCAGCACGGGCAGCAGCGTTTCGGCTTCCGCAACGGTAAAGGTTCGCGCCATATCGATTTCGGTATCACCCAGGTTGGCCAGGACTCGCGCCTGGTGACGATTCATTACGCGGCGACGGTGTTCGCGCAGATCAGACCAATACCGCGGGACCCGGCGCCAATATTTTTCTCGAGGACGTCTGCGAATAATCACTGGATATCTAACATCCTATCAAGTGCGACGCGCGCCCACCTCTTTACGTTCGGTTTTACTTGAATTTGGTTAACGATATTGCCGTCCACCAGGTTCTCCAGGGCCCAGCACAGGTGCTGTGGCGAGATGCGAAACATGGTCGTGCACAGGCAGCCTGAGTCGTCCAAGGTGATCACGCGCTTGTCGGGATTTTCCTTCGCCAGCCGGTTGATCAGATGAATCTCCGTGCCGATCGCAAACGACGAGCCCGCCGGGGCTTCGCGCACTACTTTGATGAGATAGTCGGTCGAGCCGATTCCGTCCGCCTTCTGGCAAACTTCCCAACGGCACTCGGGATGCACGATCACCTGAATGCCAGGATAGCTCGCCCGCACCTTCTCCACGTGCTCCGGCAGAAAGCGCTGATGCACCGAACAATGTCCCTTCCACAGGATCGCCTTGGCTTTGCGCAGACGCTCGGCCGTCAGTCCGCCCCGTAGCTGATACGGGTCCCATACCACCATCTCGTCCAGCGGGATGCCGCGGGCGAAACCGGTGTTGCGGCCGAGGTGCTGATCGGGCAGGAAGAGGAGCTTGGAATTGCGGTTGAAGCCCCAGTCGAACGCGCCCTTGGCGTTGGACGAGGTGCAGACCAGCCCGCCGCGCTCTCCGCAGAACGCCTTGATGGCGGCTGTCGAATTCATGTAGGTGATGGGCGTGATGCCGTTGCCTTCTTCGTCGGTGAGCCCGAGGTTCACAAACTGCTCCCAGGCATCTTCCACTTGCCCGATCTCGGCCATGTCGGCCATGGAACAGCCGGCATTGAGGTCGGGAAGCACAACGGACTGGCCGGGCCGCGCCAGAATATCGGCGCTCTCGGCCATGAAATGCACACCGCAGAAAACGATGTAGCTGCCTTCGGCCTGCGCTGCCATCTGCGAAAGGCGGTAAGAATCGCCGCGATAGTCGGCATAACGCACGACTTCATCGCGTTGATAGTGATGACCCAGAATGACGCACTCGCTGCCTAAAGCCTGCTTAGCGGCAGCAATGCGCTCATCCATGGAGAGGTCGGGGAGTACCAGATAATTTTCGAGCGAGCAGGATACTGCTTCTGCAATTGGTGCTGTAGCCATCTCTATGTCTCTGCCTTCAGTCCCGGCCGCGTGCGATTCCGTGATCGGAGGACACGCCCCGGAACGGGGATGTTGAAAGCTGACTCGCTGCTCCAGTAGATCCACTGCGTTGAAAAACGCCCGACCTACGGGGATGTTGAAGCTGCAAGTTGACGCTTCTTTACAACTCACTCCATTCGATGACCCGACAACGCCATTCGCTACAAAAACGGAACCGCGTCTTAGCTTGGACGCGGCCACGATTTACGACATCGCGCTGGGAACAGGCATCGAACAGGATATTGTTACGCTTTGGTGAAGAATTAGCAAGGGAGAAGGTGTCTTGCCACCCGTCGAAATGCGCCGCCGTCTCTCGCGTAGATACATTTGTATCTACAATCATGATAATCTCTTATTGGAGGATGGGCATGCGTGCACGAAAAATTGTGAAGTGGGGTAACAGCATGGCAATTCGCATACCTAAAGTTGTGCTCCGCGACGCCGGACTGCAGGAGGGGGACGTTCTGGTATTCGGAGCAAAGAACGGCTCCATTGTGGCGAAACCCATCAAAAAGAAAACCAGTTTAGCCGAGCTAGTTGCGAAGATGTCAGCCGAAAATATTCACGAAGAAGTTGATTGGGGCAAAGCCAGAGGAAAAGAGGCGTGGTAAAACGCCCTTATGTTCCGGACGCCGGGGATATCGTATGGGTTTCCTTCGATCCGCAAATCGGTCACGAACAATCAGGCCGGCGGCCGGCCCTAATTCTCACTTCGATCATCTATAACGAGAAAGCGGGTCTTGTTCTAGGCCTGCCCAATAACCTCCAAGGTTAAAGGCTATCCATTTGAAGTCGCCGTTTCAGGACGGCGGATTCAAGGCGTAGTTTTGTGCGACCAGATTCGTAGCCTGGACTGGCGATCTCGGCAGTTTACCTTCATCGAACGTGCTGGCGACGAGAGCATGGAAGCTGTGAAACAGTCATTAAGCGTTCTGCTTCAATTGAGCTGAGTAAGAATTCACCGTCATCCGAGATTCGGCTGAGCGCATGAGCACACAGCCGCATCACCCCCCGATGTGCACCATCGTCCTGGAAGCCGGCACGAAGCCGGGCTCGCCGATGTGGTGTCGCTCTTCTTTCTGGTCGACGGCTTTGCGAATGAAGTCAGCCATATCTTCGTCACTGGCGCCGCGTTGCATCAGCGCGGCAAGATCGTGCTCGCGCACCGAGAACAGGCAGGTGCGAATCTTGCCGTCGGAGGTGACGCGCACCCGGCTGCAATGACCGCAGAAAGGATGTGACACTGGCGCGATGATGCCGATCTCTCCGACGCCGTCTTCAAAGACGTAGCGGCGGGCGGTCTCGCTGCCGAGATGTCCAACTTCGCGCAGTGGCATGAATTCCGCCATGCGCCGCAGAATCTCGTCGAGCGTTACCACGATTTCCGGCGACCACACGCGGTCCTCTTCCAGCGGCATGAACTCGATGAAGCGCACAGCAACACCTTCTTCGCGCGCAAAGCGGCCGAAGGCGGTGATCTGGTCGTCGTTGAAGCCGCGCATGAGCACGCAGTTGACTTTCACCGGACTGAGCCCAGCGTTGCGCGCGGCGCGAACTCCAGCCAGCACTCGCTCGTAGCCGTTGGGCACGCGGGTGATGCGCGCGAAGCGTTCCGGATCGACCGCGTCCATCGAAACCGTGACGCGGCTCAGGCCGGCGTCGGCCAGGGGCTGCACCATGTCTTCGAGCAGGTGTCCATTGGTAGTGATAGCGATATCAAGTGGATTGCCTTCGAGCGTCCGCATCTGGCCGAGTTCGCGAACCATGTCGAGGAGGCCTTTGCGCAGCAGGGGCTCGCCGCCGGTAAGGCGAACCTTCGTAATTCCCAGGCCGACGAAGACGCGCGCCATGCGCAGGTAGTCGGCAATCGGCATCTCAGGAAACTGCGGACCATCGCTGCCCGAGCGGCAGTAGACACACTTGTAGTTGCAGCGGTCGGTGATGGAGATCCGCAGGTCGCTGATGCGGCGTCCGAATTTGTCTTGAAGAAACACGCTATTCGCTATTCGCCGTTCGCTTTTCGCCAACACCCATCACCAGCAACTCTGGCGAAGAGCGAAAGGCGAACTGCGAAGAGCGCTTTCTTGTGCCAAGAAAAAGGACAGGCGCAGTGTTCTCACACGCGGCGGGTTGTTCCCTTTCCAAGCACGGGAGGCATGGACGTTTCCCTCCACACCCTCGGTTCCGCAAACCTCGCGGAACACCGCCGCCGCAGCCATTGGTATGCCATTAGGCCGCGGAGGTCGGAAACAATGAATTGCCATTATATGATGCGCGGGCGGATAGGAAGCAGCAGGAAAAGGCGAGTGGGTAGTGAATCGTGGCTAGTGGACAGAAAGAGGGTGCCGTATGGCTCCGCAAGCAATCATTCCGGCTATAGGGTCCTTCGACTCGCGGTACTGCCGCTCCCTCAGGATGACAGCCATTCCGCGCGCGCTGCTTATCTGGCGAAAGGCGAAGAGCGAATGGCGAAGAGCGGCTGGCAGCTGATAGCGCGAGATGGCTTTCTGCCGCCCTTCACATGCCTTCGTAGTTCGGGCCGCCGCCGCCCTCCGGTGGAACCCAGGTAATGATCTCGTAGGGGTCCATGATGTCGCAGGTCTTGCAGTGCACGCAGTTGGACGGATTCAGGTGAATCTCCAACCCGCTCGGCGTGTCCTGCGCCTCCACCATCTCGTACACATTGGCAGGACAGAAATTCTTGCAGGGGTTGCCGAACTCCGTCACGCAACGTTCATTGCAGATGGTGGTGTCATGGATGACCAGATGCGCCGGCTGGTCCTCTTCATGCTTCGTGCCTGAGTGATACAGGTCCGTCAGCTTGTCGAAGGTTAGCTTGCCGTCGCCCTTGGCTGGGCCGATGATGTTGGCCTCTGGGCCGCCGTCCTTGGGAAGCCGATGCAGTTGCTGCATGTGCCGGTGTCCGGCTTCGTTGTTGTAGTGTGCGTGCAGGCCGCGGCCACCGGTGAACTGCTGCAGGCCGGCATGAAACATTCCGGAGAGAAATCCCTTTGCGAAGCCCTGATGGAAGTTGCGCACCGGCCACAGCTCTTCCTTGATCCAGCTCTTGTCCACGCGCGACTGAAAGCTTTCCAGAATTTCCAGCGAGAAGTTCTGCTGCACCATGGCGTCAAACGCGGTTTCAGCGGCCAGCATTCCGCTCTTGATAGCCAGATGAATTCCCTTCAGCCGTTGTGAGTTCAGGATGCCGGCGGAATCGCCCAGGATCATCCAGCCATCACCGGCGAGCGGCGGAATCGACCACCATCCGCCATAGGGCAGCGACTTGGCGCCGTAACGCACCATCTTGCCGCCATCCAGCAAACTGGCGATGAAGGGATGCTTCTTGAACTGCTGCAACACGTGCTGCGGATCGATGCGCGGGTCGGCATAATCCAGGCCGGTCACAAATCCGAGCGAGACGACGTTGTCCTTGGCACCATAAATCCACGCCCCGCCGTACTCGTGGAAGGTCAGCGGATAGCCCATGGTGTAGATGACTTCACCGGGAGCAACGCGGCCGGCAGGCAGTTCCCACAGTTCTTTTACACCGACACCGTACGTCTGCGGATTGCGTTCGCGATCAAGCTGGAAGCGCCCGATCAGCTGCTTGGTCAAGGAGCCGCGGGAGCCTTCCGCGAGAATCACAACCTTAGATTTGAGATCGTAACCGGGCTCGAAATTGGATTTCTGCTGGCCGGTTTTGTCGACACCTTTGTCGTCGGTGCGAACGCCGGCCACTCGGCCCGAATCGAACAGCAACTCGGAGCCGGCAAATCCGGTGAACACCGTGATTCCCGCTTCTTCCACTTTGCTGCCCAGCCACTTCACGAACTTGTTAATCGAAATAACGTAGTTGCCGTGATCGCGCATGGGCGGCGGGGTGATGGGAAACTTGAGCTTCCCCGACTCTGTCAGGAAATAAACGGCTTCTTTCGTCACCGGCGCGTCGAGCGGCGCTTCTTCCTCGAAGTCAGGCAGCAGCTCGCGCATGGAGCGGGGATCGAGCAGCGCCCCCGACAAACAATGCGCCCCTATTTCGCGCGCTTTCTCCAGCAGATAGATATTTTCCTTGCTCAGCGGCGCGTCGGGATGGGTGGCATTGTGCTCATCGATGAGCTGCGACAGACGGAGCGCGCAGGCCATACCCGCAGGCCCTCCGCCTACGATGACAACGTCTGCCTCCATGACAGGACGGTCAACACCTTGGATTGATTTGCGAAATACGATCATTCGGCCTTATTCCAGAAAACGGGGCGGTTCCGACGCCCACCTGTGCTTCCCAGGTACGGCAGCAGTATGCCACATTGTCAGACAGAGCGTATTTGACGATACGTATGATGTACGCGAACTGATCGGTGTCAGTTCCTATATAGCGATGCAACTTGCGACCGCTGCTCGTGATTGGTGCGAATGCACTCTTTCTTATTTATAGCTGCTGAGACGGCTCCCCGAACAGGGCATAAATCCGGATTGAGCTTCGGGTTCGGTCGTCCGTTGCCCTGAACTCTCTCAGGCGCCCTTTGCTTTCTTCACTTCTTCGATCAACGGAGGCACAATGTCAAACAAATTGCCGACGACTGCAATATCCGCGATCTCAAAAATTGGCGCTTCCGAATCTTTATTGAGCGCGATAATCGTGCGCGCGCCTTTCATTCCAACCACGTGCTGGATAGCGCCGCTGATGCCGAGCGCCAAATAAAGTTTAGGCGCTACCGTTTGCCCTGACGACCCGACCTGGCGATCCATTGGCAGCCAACCCGAATCACAGATAGGACGAGACGCCGCGATTTCACCGCCTAAAGCCTCCGCCAGTTGCTTCGCCAGTTCAATGTTCTTCTGTTCTTTGATGCCGCGTCCTACGGCTACGATGATTTCGGCTTGCGTCAGATCCACGGCCTGCTTGGCTTCCTTGAATGGAGCCTCAGGCTTATTCCGCACCACGCCGTCAGGGATTTCCAGAGTTACGGTTTCCACGGGCGCCGCTCCGTCGCCCGCCTGCACCTGGTCTCCTCGGAACGAGCCGTTCTGGAAGGTCGCGAAGTACGGAGCCTCGCCGACGAACGCAACGTCGGCCGCAAACTTGCCCTGAAACATCTGGCGAGTGAACAGCAGCTTTCCGCCTTCATACTTGTAGCCCACCGAATCGCTGATCAGTCCTCGATTGAGCGCGGCGGCAAGCTTGGGAGCAAAGTCGCGCACCTGGTAGGTATGGGGCATGAGGACCAGCTTGGGCTGCTTTTGCTCGATAAAACTTTTCAGGCCAGCGACGAATCCGTCCGGAGTGTACGGCTCCAGCTTCGATGATTCGAGCGCGTAGACCTTCGCGACCTTCTTCGCTGCAATCTCGTTGGCGATGTCGCCGATGCCGCTGCCGGCAACCGCGGCTTCCAAGGTCCAGCCCGTCTCGGCGGCCAGAGCCTGCGCGCCGGTTAGTGTTTCCAGGGAAACCCGATTCAACTTGCCTTCACGTTGTTCAACTACAACCAGGATGGTATCTGCCATTTCAGTCCGTTCTTGCCGTTATGGTCGGAGTCGGGGACAAGCTTCTCCGCCGCTCCAACGTCAGAGCCAAGGTTTGATTCCGGCGCAGAAAAAACTGCCAGCCGGAGCAATGTAGGAAAGCCTATCAAGCGCTGATCACCGGTTCCGGGCGCGCACGCCTGCTCCAATCAAGCCCAACAGCAGACCCGAAATGGCCAGGCATGCCGCAATCAGCTGGAACCGTGTCTCGCCCAGCTTGATTGCAGCTGGATTGAAGAACAGAACCAGGAACGCGAACAGCATCATGATCCAACCGATGATCATGACGGCCGAACCAGTTTCACGCTTATCTATCGACGATGACATAGCCGTCTCCTTACGTTCCACGACCAGCCACCCTCGCTCTACCCCAAAACTTTTCGGCCGACGAGCTGCGCATCGCGCGCTCAGGCGACCTGGTGATCCTCGGCATCATCCTGCCGCTGCTGCCGCGCGGTGCGCTCTATGTCCCGCTGCCCCAACCGGGTGGGACCAACCGCATGGCGGTAGCGAGTTCCCATCATCACCAGCACCAGGCCGATAAAGCCCTCAATGCCCAGCCAGATGGGCCAGAACCACGACCCATTACGCAGGCTGATAAAGAAATAGATCCCGAGAACCGCATCCATCCACAGCAAAACCCAGCCTACGGTCAGCAGAACTGAGCCGAGCCGGCGATTTTCCACAGTGTTGTCAATAGCGACCTGATCGCGATCGTATCCTGGCATAACGAGCAGAGCTCCTTTTCGAAAATATGGCCCACCCGGTTAGATGCCGATCGCTCAATGACTTGCGTAGCCGCACAAGCCAATAGCGATTTTTTTATTAAGTAATGAATGCGATAAAACGCGATCGCTTTTGGTCCAGCTATATGACTCGCACCTCGTTCTTCAGCTTCTCGACCAACTTCTTGGCAACTTCCGCCGGAGGCCCTTCCAGCACCTCCGTCTTCTTTGTTTTCTGCGGGATGTACAGCCTCTCAATCTTTTGGAGGTTATCGCCCAACGCTGCCTTCGTCTCCTCGAAGCTGACTTTCTTCAGCGGCTTATTCTTGGCCTGCTTGATGCCGATAAGCGTGGCGTAGCGCAGCTTATTAATACCGGACTGAATGGTGAGGACCGCCGGCAGCGGCATGTCGACGAACTGAAAGAATCCGGCTTCCAGCTCGCGCTTGACGCGAATGCCGGAATCGCTCTTTTCAATCTGCATGATGATAGTGGCATGCGGCCAGCCTAAAAGCTCGGCCAAAATCACGCCTGTCTGCGCAAATCCGAAATCATCGGACTGCAATCCGGTGAAGATGAGGTCGAAGCTCTCGTCTTTAATGGCCGCAGCAAAAGCTTTCGCAGTATTAAACGCGTCGAGCGTGACAAAGCCATCGCCCTCGAGATGAATGGCGCGGTCGGCTCCTTTGGCCAGCGCCTCGCGCAAGACTTGCTGCGCCCGTGCCGGGCCGCTGGTAATGACTACCACTTCGCCGCCATGCTTCTCTTTTTGGCGCAAGGCCTCTTCCAGGGCGTAAGCGTCAGGCTCATTTACCTCATAAGAAACGTCGTCGCGGATCCACGTGCCGGCTTCATTCAGCTTCAGCGGCGCGTCCTTCTGCGGAACCTGCTTCATACAAACCAGGATCTTCACCAGAACTCCTTCAGGGCTTTATCAGTGCTGTTCGCAAGAATCGTGAAACGGGCAAGTATAAATGAGCGGCAGGGAGGATGGGAAACCCACAAAAAGTAACGGTTCTGAAACGGGAAGAGATTGGGGAAGCACCATGGGGTCGGTGGTCTCGATTAGAAGTTACGGTTCGACGTTACAGGTTTCCGGGTGCCCCCCTCATTCGCGGTTTTTCGAATGAGTGGGATGGGTTTAGTGCACAGCCCGTTCTTTCTCCAACAGCTTCTTCTTTCGCTCCACGCCCCAGCGATAGCCAGCAAGTTCTCCATCGCCGCGCACCACGCGATGACATGGGACAGCCAGCGCCACCGGGTTCGTAGCACAAGCGCGAGCGACGGCGCGAACTGCCCTGGGCTCGCCGATCTCGCGCGCGACTTCGCTGTAGCTCCGGGTTTCGCCGGCTGGAATCTGTCGCAATGCCTCCCAGACCTTCATCTGAAACGCGGTTGCGCGGATGTCCAGCGGCAAATCGACTGTCGTGTTTTCACCGCGAATCGCCGACAAGAGCGGATCGACATATTTGCGCATGGCCGCGTCGTCTCGATGTAGTTCAGCCGCGTGGAACTCGGTCCGCAAGCCGCGCTCCAGCTCCGAAATGCTTTCGCCGAAGCGCACCGCACACAGACCGCGCTCGGTGGCGGCGACCAGCAAGCGTCCCAGAGGCGTGGGAACGATGGCAAAGCTGATGCTGGCTCCGGCGCCGCCGCGACGATACTCGCCCGGCGTCATGCCGAGCCGCTGCGGAGCCTTCTCATACAGGCGACTGGGCGAGCCGAAGCCTGCGTCGTACAGCGCCGTGGTTACGTCTTCTCCCTTACGCAGCTCCGTTTTCACGTGCTGCATGCGTCGCGCCGACTGATACTCGCGCGGGCTCAGGCCGGTGGCCCGCTTGAAGAGGCGTTGCAAATGAAATGCGCTAAGGCCGACACGCTTGCTCAGGTCAGCCAGGGTCACGACCGACTCGGCACTGTCGAGCAGTTGCCGCGCGCGGGTGACATATTTTGCCTGCGACGAGACCTCGGTGGGCTTACAGCGCAGGCACGCGCGATAGCCGGCGCGCTCGGCTTCGTTGGGGTTGGGGAAGAATTCGACTGAGTCGCGCCGCGGTCGGCGGCTTGGACAGGAAGGCCGGCAATAAATGCCGGTCGTCCGCACTGCGAAGACAAAATGCCCATCCTGCCGTGCATCGCGCGCCATCACTTGCTGCCATCGATTCTGAAGTTCGGTTTGCATGCTCACAGAGTAGAGCCGGGCGGCTGGACACGATATCCGAGGCTTGCGGGCAAAGGAAATCAGTTGTCAGTTGTCAGTTGTCAGCGGCAGCCGTCAGCTGTCAGCTAAATCGCATACCGCAATCTCCGGTAACGATGTCGCTTTTCGCTAACTCCCATTTCCAAATCCCTGATCCCTTATCCCTAGGCTGCCTCTACTGCTTTTTTTCACCGGCGCTGCTAGTTCCGGAAAGGAAAATCTCCGCTCCCAGCCCAGCTTCCACGATCGCTCGCGCCTGAGCGGCTGACTCAAATAGATGCGCTTCCATACCGGCCCGGCGCGCGCCTTCCACGTTGTTCGGACGATCGTCAAAGAACAGCGCGCGCTGCGGCTCGCAAGCTAGCTTATCGAGACACAGGCGGTAGATCTCCGGTCCGGGCTTGACACAACCGTGTTCGCACGACCAGATCTGCACTTTGAACTCGTCCAGCCACTCGAACTCGCGCCGCATGTTGCGCAACAAATCAGGAGGCATGTTGGACAGGATGGCGATGCGAACACCGGCAGCTTTGATTTCCCGCGCCAGCGCCAGCACATCGTGATTCAGGCGCATCCACATTCTGGTTTCGAACTCTATGATGCGATCGACGTGCCCGGGCGAAAGCTCTATCTCGGCGGCCTTGGCAAAACGCTGCCAGTGCTGCTGATAATTGTGCCGTCCGCAATCGTATTCGTCCCGCGTCCCCGAATACAATTGGAAGAACGGCGGCTCGTTCACGCCGACCAGCGCAGCAAATTCCTGCAACTCCCCCAATGTGGGAGCCTGGCTTAGCACCCGCCCGTAGTCGAAGACAACAACATCCCATAGCTTTGATTGCATTTACTTCATTTTCACACAAGCGCCGCGCGGTCGCTTAGCGCGGTTTTACAGCGCACCATGAAGCGGCCGATAATGTTCTAACGTTTCCGGGGATCAGAGGAGGAGCGATGACCACAGCTGCGTCGAACGGACTGGTTAGCCTGGCCAGCAAACATTCGGTTGAGGAAACCATGGAGCGATTCGAATCGTTGCTGAAAGAACACGGCATCACGGTATTCGCGCGGGTGGATCACAGCGGCGAAGCAGAGAAGATTGGCCTGTCGATGCGGCCTACAAAACTAGTGATCTTTGGAAGTCCAAAAGGCGGAACGCCCCTGATGCAGGCCTCGCCGACGGTCGCCATCGATCTGCCGCTGAAAGCACTGTTCTGGCAGGATGCGTACGGCAAAGTCTGGCTCAGCTACAACGATCCCGCGTATCTGGAACATCGCCACAACGTTCCGCCGGAGTTGATACCGAACATTGCTGGAGTGAACGCGCTGTTCGCGAAGGCTGTGGAATAGAAAGATGTAGCGGAGTCCAGAAACCACAGATCCCTCGGCTGCGCTCGGGATGACAGCTTGATTCTCGGGATGAGAGGTCTGTCAAGTGTCTTGCAAATCGATGACAAGTCTCCGACGTGTTTTGCGAATCAGAGTGTTTCGTAAATCTAATGTGGCGAGCCGCGCCATTTCCGGGAGCGGTCGCCCAAATTCCCGGTTCGAGTGGCACGCTTTGCTGTCGTTTTGCGATTAGCATGGAATGCGAATCGCGGCACCCACTAATTGCACGAGGAAGGTAACGAATGGCAAATCCGTTTGTACACCTGGAGCTCAACACGCCGGATCTTTCCAAGGCGAAAAAGTTTTATGGCGACATGTTCGGCTGGCAGTTCCAAGACATGGACATGGGCGGCTCGGCCGGCATCTACAGCACCTTCAAGCCGGACACCGGTCCGGGAGGCGGCATGATGTCGATGCCGGGCGGAAACCCCGCGTGGCTGGCGTACGTCGGCGTGGAGGACATCAACGCCTCCACCGAGAGGGCAAAATCGCTGGGAGCAACGGTCTGCGTGGGGCCGCAAGAGATACCCAACGTCGGCTGGTTCTCCATGATCACCGATCCCACGGGCTGCACCATCGCCATGTTTCAACCCAAGTAAGTCGCTCTGAGGCTCAGGTTGGCATTGTTGTACTAGAAGCTGACTTAGGTCGCTGAAGGACGATTCACAATTCTGATCGGGCAGGAGTCAGATTCGGGCGGATTCGGTCTCGGGACTGAAGTCTCTGCACGAGAACATCTGTCGTCCCTCCGGGACTCCGATCATTTTTCCGAGTTACCCAGCACTCCGCCGTTCCACCCCAATTCGCGCAAATACGTCGCGAATCGGGGACCCCGGTTCGGCTGCGTGCTGGGCTATGCTGTTTCGCGCCTACGGCGCTGGTTCGTTAACCGTTGGACTTCACCGCCAAGGAAACACCTGTTCGCAGGCACACGCCGAAGTGTCTCCGCTCTAAGAGCCGCGACGCGGCGGGGAAGCCTCGGTCCACCTTCAGCACAAGTCTGCTTAGCTTTCCTCAGAAAATGTTCTCTTTCTCCAACTCCTTCACTACCACCTGAACTATGGCGTTAATCGACTTCGCCGCCTTCTTCGGATTCGGATTGAAGGTATCGCTGATACCCGTCCAGACGAGTTCCCCGTCCGCGGTAGAAGTGGAATACAAGTTGGTCTCTACTCGCACCGTTTTGTCCTCCCGCAAATAGTCCGGCGTATAGACGCGCGGATAAACGCTGCCATAGTAACCGTAGAACGAGTTGTAGTAGGGATAAGGAACTGTGTAGACCTGTCCGGGAATGTAGGTGACTTCGTTCTTCACGCTTACCAGGCGCGAGACCAGGATGGCGTCAATGTGGTGCTCTCTAACTTGCGCCTTCAGGTATTCGGGATCCATCTTCGCCGATTTCGGACGCAGCAGAATCAAATTGCCGGCCACAGCGTGCACGCCATCACGCGTGAGTTCTTTGGCCATGGCGTCCTCGAAGTCGGAACGAATTGCCGGATTGTCGCTCATCCCGATCACCAGGACTTTTTTGAAGCGCTGCCCGTTGTAGCTGGGATTTTTGACGCTGGCCACCAGCTTTGTACCCTTGGCGTTCGCCAGCGTCGAAGCCGCGAGACAAATCGCCATCAGTATTGCGAGTCGTTTCAAATGATTTCTCCTGGTTACGATGCGTTACGTGAAGTCGTTACGTCAGCTTGATCGCGTCGCCTGGTAACAGCACGTCCCTCGGCTCCGCTCGGGATGACAATTCAAAAAAACGGGATGACAAGTACAAACGAGATGACAGGCAAAAGCGAGACCACAAGAAACGAAATGAAAACTCGAACGCTTTCCCCTACACCGACTTCAGCAGCATGCAGGTCACGTCGTCGTGTTGCGGAGCGTTGCCGGCGAAGCGATCCAGGTCGACCATGATGCTGTTCAGCAGCATCGCCGGCGTCAGCATTACGCCTGAGTGAATCATGGTCAGGAAGCGCTGTTCCCCGTATTCCTCCTGCCGGTTGTTTTCCGCCTCAACCACGCCATCGGTAAAGATGACCAGCCAATCGCCAGCTTGCAATGTCGCTGTACCGTACTGATAGGGAGCGTCGGCCATGATGCCGAGCGGCATGCCGCCCAGTTCCAGCCGCTCGACCAGCCCCGATTGCCGGCGCAGGATGGGATTATTGTGTCCGGCATTCACGTAGGTCAGCGAGCGCGTGGCCGGATCATACTCGGCGATAAACGCGGTGGTGAAGCGGCGGCCGTTCTGGCTATTACTACAGGCATAGGTATTCATGCGGCCCACCAGTTCGATCAACGAACCGGGCGTACTGCACAACGTCTTCAGGCTGGCTTGGAAGGTCGCCATCAGCATCGCCGCAGGAATGCTTTTACCCGCGACATCGGCCACGGCGATCAGGAACGTGTCTCCCTGCGCGCCGCCGCAGGGCCTCGCGAACACATCGTAATAGTCGCCGGCAACCGTGTTGGCCGGACGCGTGGCGAATGCGATTTCCAGCCCGCTCACCTGTGGAGGCTCGGCCGGCAGCAACCAGATCTGGATTTCCTTGGCGATCTGGAGATCCCGCTTCATGACCACGCGGTCGGCGACTTCGAGGATCAACAAGGCAAACATCATCAGCCCGCCGTAGAAGTGGAAATCGAGGGCGTAGGCTCTCACTTCGCCGCTGCCGGTAGTCCAGGTCCACTCGCCCCCGGGGACGATCACCAGAACCAGCGCGACCAGCAGCAGGACGCGGCGCGCCGGCGTGAGCTTAAGAATGATGGCCCAGAAAAACTGGCTTACTACATCAAAAAAGTGGCTTCGCTTGGAGACGCCCTGCGGGCGGGTGGAATCCACTTCATTCGAGTACAGCCGATAGCTGGAACGCGCGTCGGTCTGAAACTGGTGCCATAGCTCGTTGAGCTGCATCCCGTCGGTCACGCGCCGCCAGAAGCGGTCGACGCGCTGCATGAACGTATCCACGTGGGCGGAGAAGTCCTCCTGGCGGGGCGGAGGAGTAGCGCGCTGGGGATTAGAAGCCATACCGGGACAAGCTGGAAGTATAGAGGACTGCGAGAGGGGACGGAAATCGTCCACCATCTGGCGATTGGCCTTCCAGAACTATTGCTGGCGTTGATCGGTTATTGCAGGCGGTCGGGCCGGACCTGCTCATCCAGGAATGCCACTGATTGCACCCCCGAGACCTCGAAGCGCTTGCGGCAGCGGGGATTTTTGCAGGCCATAAGATCGTCGCGGCGAACCATGTAGGAGCGAGCCTTGGCAAATTTGGCGCGGTCGCGCTCGTCGGCTCGGGGAGGCAGTTGCCGCTTCTTGGTACGAACAAACCAGCCGATATCATATTCCGCCGACTGGTGGCAGTGAGGACAATTCAGCGTCGACTTCTTGGTTTCCTGCCGTTCGTCATAAAAATCGCGCTCTTCCATCGTGCCTCCATTCCGGGCGACCCGTATTGCCGGTAAGTCGTGCCAGTCAGGTGCAATTAGAACACACTTGCGCCACTGCCTGAT
Organism: uncultured Acidobacteriaceae bacterium; assembly: GCA_963769235.1. GTDB lineage: Bacteria > Acidobacteriota > Terriglobia > Terriglobales > Acidobacteriaceae > Bog-257. Next base: position 35,864 of record CAVYKW010000009.1, read on the forward strand.
GTGATGATTCAAGGTTGATTGCGCGGCATTTTGGTGACCTCACGGTTCGTACGTGGGTGGAGGCGAGGCTGGAAGCGCGTAGCCGATCCAGTGATCCGCAGGCGAGCCGGCAAACCTGAGCCGCTCAACCGCATCTACTTAGGTTCACCGGGTTTTCTGCGCTTACTAACAGAACAATGAAATTCGCACTGCTCAATCCTGCGTGGACGTTTGATGGCTCAACCTATTTCGGGTGCCGCGAGCCGCACTATCCGCTGGAGCTTTTGTTCGCTCACGATCAGATCGTCGCCGCCGGCCACGAAGCGCTCGTCATCGACGCTCAAACTGACGAGCTCACGCTGTCCGACGTAAGCAAGAGGCTAAACAACTTCTCGCCCGACTTTCTGGTGATACCGACTGCGCCGTCCTACTTGTTTTGGCGATGTCCGCAACCGGAATTGCGCGTTCCGATGCAGTGGTTCACTGCATTGGGCGAAGGCAGAGTCACCGTCGCAATTGGACCGCATGGCTCGGCCACCCCAGCCGCGACTTTGCGTAAAACCGGATGTGACGTCGTGTTGCGCGGCGAGCCTGACCAGACGCTGGCTCGCTTGTCCAGCGAGCCGTGGGAGCAGATTCCCGGCTGCTGCTTCCGGCGCGAAGATGGCGCGCTGCACATCAGCGCCGAGCTTGGCGTGGCCGACATGCGCGCCCTGGGGCCGCTCGACTTCCACAATTACAGCGTGGAGGAACATTCGCATCGGCACCACGTGTTCTCCGGCGAAGGCCGCGGCGCGGAGTTGGAGTTTGCCCGAGGGTGTCCCTGGGCCTGCAGCTTCTGCAACAAGACTTTGTTCCGCGACAAATACCGCGAGCGCGATGTGGACGCCGTGCTCACGGAAGTCGATCGTCTGCTAGCTCGGGGAGTGGATTACATCTATTTCATCGACGAGATCTTTGGCGTCGGCAAGAACGTTCTGAGGCTGCTGCAAGGCTTGGCGGAGCGCGACGTGAACATCGGCTTTCAAACCCGAATCGATTTGTGGACGGAAGAGACGCTGGACTTGCTAAGCCGTGCGCACTGCATCTCGATGGAGGTCGGCATCGAGTCCATCACCCAGGAAGGCCGCGATCTGCTGAACAAGAATTGCCGCCTGACCACCAGCCGGATTACCGAGCTCCTGATCTACGCCCGCACTAAAATCTCCTGGGTGCAGGCGAACCTGATCCTGACCGACAAAGACGATAAGCAGGAAATCGCCGCCTGGCAGGGTCACCTTAAGGCGCGCGGTGTGTGGGTCAGCGAGCCAGTGCCGATGTTTCCCTTCCCCGGCAGCCCGGGCTACGTCACCACATTCGGCAGCTTGCCCGACGATCAGGCGTGGGAGCGCGCGCACCATTACTACACCTCGTTGTTTGCCGGTAAGGGATTCAGCGACATTCAGGAGCAGGCGCCGCTTTCAATCGAACAGCTGGAGGCGGTGCGATAGGCGCTGTTAGAGCCAGGAAAAAGTCTGATGAGTCATGGCCGTGAATAACTCCGGGCATTGAATGGGCTCGTCTAAACGCTGCTGAAAAACTCCTTCTTATGTTGCGCTCGGGTAGAGCTGGCCTTCTGAGACTTTGTCACAACCGGCACTGATGTTTCGTGGTGGAAGCAAACGGCTAGAGTGGCGACCGAAGTAGCCGCGCAGCGGCGATATTTGTGTTAGCCGTGGGCGTGAGCCGCAGGGCATGCGGGACAGATGCAGAGCCGCGGAGCGGCGACACCCGGTCGCGGGAAAGTCTCCGCAGGCCAGCGTCAAAGTCTATTCTCGATTCTCGATACTGAGATCGAATCCAAACATACCAAAGGCCCAGACGGGGAGACCGCTGGGCCTAGCCTGTGTATCTGTCAACGAAACCTCGCTGCGGGTGTGTGGGTATGAGGAGGATTAACGTCCCGCATTGCTTTACCGCCGTACAACTACATGCGTTGGCGGTTTGGTTTCACTGCTGTCGCGTGAATGCATAGTGCCATTCCCAGCGTCCAGGAACAATCCCCGGATAGCCGTAGCCGTGTGACGCTTTTGTAGGAGAGAGCTGTTAGCCCTGCGATGGGGCAGCGCGCAGTGTGGCATATCGCCAATTCATGGCGAGGGACACGACGGTGGCAGATGATTATTGAACAGTTTCGGTCAGCAGTTCGCCCCAGGAGTCGCGCTCGGTTCCAAAGCTTTCTTCGCAGTTGCCGCAATACCACTCCGGGCTGTCTGGCCGAATGCAGCATCCCCCCAACACATAGCCCTCGGAACCGGCTTCTTCGGGCGTTTCACAAGGCAGATAACCGTAAGCGATCTTCTTCACATCCTCGTTGGTGTTGCACCTGGGACAGACAGGTGGGCTGAGGCGCTTCATAGAACTATTTTTCCTTCTGTACGAAAAACCGTCAAGGCGATGTGCACGTGGGCCTTGTGACATGTCAGAACCGGGATTGTGACGGTCGCCGAGACCCGGCGATTTCACTACGCAAAAAGGCGGCACAGTTTGCTGACCGTGCCGCTTCCTCTGGGCCGCTTATGTCGCGATCTTCTACCTTGCCGTGAATCCGTATTGCATCTGCTGCATGGCCTTACGGATGGCTTGCTGGGTCTGTTGCTGCCAGTGGGTCACTACTTTGCAGCTGATGTGCGTATCCACGTGGATATCAGGTTGTTCGACCACGTGGATATCAAGCGGCACGGACTCGGCCATGCGTGCGTAGGATTCCTGCATGCGAGCCGCAGCGATTTGCATTCGCTCCTGCTGGGCCGCCACGCGAGCTGTCATGGCATCGGCTCTGGCCTGGATTCGGCGCTCGAAATCGGATGGCAGATTGAGGCGAATAGAGATTGGGACCACGCCGGTATCGAGATGTGCCATGTGCCGCCGCATCTGCATCGCGTCTCGATGCGCGCGTTGCGCCTGGCGCACAGCCATGGACTCGGCGCAAGGCGCAGGCGGAGCGGGCGGAAGAGCCGGCAAAGCGATTTTCTCCTCCCTAGGCGGCAGCGGCGCATTCATCTCCGCCAGGAGTTGGGCTTCTTCGGGATATCCAGGATGCAGGCGAGTTTTAACTCTTGCCATGGCGTGCGCGGCCGCAGCCGACGCTTCGCACTTGACTCTGGCTAGCGCTCGCAAATGGTTCACCTGCAACGGCGACAAGTGCTGCAATGATTGGAAGCCGCGGGACAAGCCCGTAAAGGTCGCTACGATCGCCAAGGCCGCAACCAGGTATCTGCGCTCCATACCGCCTCCTCATACCCAGATAAGACGTGAAAGCCACCCGATAGTTATGAAGTTTGGGGTGAACTGCAAGGGTACGTCTATAAAGAGCAAGTACACGTTGACTGCCAATGTCGAAACTGGCTAAAGCATTGGTGGAATAGGCTCTTCGGAAAGTGAGCTCGGATGCCCTCAGGGGCGGGGACGTCCGAATTCAGAACCGCTTGTCCGTCTCCGGACAAATTGGTTTCAAACGCGGGCACAGGCGCGGATGGGCTCGCTAGGATTGTCTGCTATCCATCAACCCTGCGGCTCGTGCGGTTAACACCAGAAGAGAAGCAGGTGGTCACGTTGGGCAGCAGATGGTCACACTTAAGATGGCCACAGGACGACTGCTCAGGTGGTGGTGCGAGATGCCGCGCACCATGCCCGGGCTGCGTGCAGGTGTTTTTGCCTGCCTACCAGGCGCGCACGGCTCTCCGCAGCCGATTGCTCCATACGCGCGAGCTCGTCTCGCAGCCGCAGCAGGTGAACTCGATAACGGGCCAGTTCTTCCCGCACTCCGATGTTGGGATCAGATTGCAACCGCCCATCCAAGAGCGCAGCCACCGACTTCAAAGTGTGCTCAATTTCCAGCATCGAATGCAATTCTTCGTCGGTGCCAAAGACCGGAGCGCCGGCAAATCGAGCGAAGAATTGCGTAAGCCTTGAGTTGGCGCGCCGCAGCAATTCCAGGTTACCGGGATCGAACGCTGATTTCGAAGCTGCGCTGTCGTGCATTGTTGCCATCATGCGTTCCACTCGCTGGCAGACATCTGACCATCTGTATTGCTGGCCGCGGCTGACGCCAATACTGCTCCGGAACCCTGCCTGGGTTGCAGCATCCGCTTGGCCTGCAGCCAGCAATCTCGAACCTCTGACATGAATCGGATCTGTTGTTGCATGAGCTCGGGAGAGCCGCGCAACTGGGCCTCCAATAGCTTCGCCCGAATAACGTTGTAAAACTGCTCAAACTGCCTGGCTGAGCTGCCCCCGCGTTCGAAGTCCAGCGTTCCTTGCAGTTGTTGCAAAACGATAAGGGCATGCTGCGCCGCAGCGGTTCGAACCTCTATTTCGCCCTGTCCCATGGCCGTCAGGGCGCGGCGCATGTCCTCGATTGCAGCGTCATAGAGAATGACTACCAAGTCGATCGGAGTAGCCCCTTGAACAGCGTTGTCCTGATAGATTTTTCGGACGTCGATGGTTGATTTCATGTGTTGTTGGCCTTAACTGCTACTGCTGCTGGAGGTAGAGCTTGGCAAACTGCCCAATTGAGCAGCTACCTGCTGCATCTGCATCGGATAGTCCTCCAGCAGCGTGTTGAGATTGTCGTATTGCGTCGTCAACTGGTCCTGCACCGTGGTCATGCGCACTTCAAAATCATTGATCTGGTCCGTCAGGCTCTGGTTGGTTTGGTTGAGTCCGCTGATGTCGGCCGAGACCAGCCCAATGGTTGGATCGGTCATTTGCTGCAACTGGGTGCTAACTGTTTGACCCCAGCCCGCCGGCGAGGTGGATTGGAAGAAGCTTTGAACGGAGGAATAATTGCTGCTCAGCGCCGTGCTCAAGGCCGAAGAGTCGATCTGCAAAGTGCCGTCGTCTTGCATCTCGATGCCCATCGATTGCAGATTGACGTATTGCCCCGCCGCAGTAGTCGAGGTGCCTGCCAAGCCCAACAACTGGCTTTGCAGACTCCGCAACATGCTGTCGCCGGCCAGAACTCCCTCGTTGCCACTGGTCGGATCCAACGCATACTGGCTGTTAATCGAAGTCATCAGGGAGTTGTAATCGGTCACAAAAGTCTGGATCGCGGTCGCGGCCGTAGTGGTGTCGGGCTGCACGCTGATCAGTACCGAAGTGTTCTCGTCGGCACTGCCCAGGCTGAGGGTGACGCCGGCGATGGCTCCGGTCACGGTATTGGTGCTGCTGTCCACCGGCACGCCATCCACCGTTAATTGGGCGTCCACGCCGGCTGCACTGCTGAAATTCGTGGAAGAGTCACTCACCGTGAGATTGCCGTTCGCCCCGGAGGTGTTGCTGTTCAGCACCAGGCGAGAGCCGGTCGAGTCGGTCATGACGCTGGCGGTCACTCCATAGCTTCCGGAGTTGATGTAGCTGGCCGCCTGCTGCAAGGTGGTGTCGGTGGACGGAATATCGATAGTGTCGGTTCCCACAGGATTGCTGGGATCGCTGCCGTACTTGATATCGATCTCCGTGCCTGCCAGAGAACTGTCGGCGGGAATGTAATCGGAGTAACTGCTGGAAGTGGTGGCCACTTTGCTGACTACGACGGTGTGAGTTCCAGCGACCGCGGTGCTGTCCGCACTGACCGACACCAAAGCATCGTTGCTGGAGGCGCTGGACATCTGGCTGAATGCGCCCATGATGTCCTTCAAATTGTTGACATCGGTGGCCACCGCGGAGAGCTGCGTATTCATGGTGGTCAAGGCGCTAACCTGCGAATTGATGGTGGTCTGTTCGTCCTGCCATTGAGTTTCAGGCTGGCGTTCCACCTCCATCAGTTCGCTGACCACGGTGCCAACATCGATGCCGGTCGTCTTGCCGCTGAAAGCGTCGTTCACATTGCCCAGAATGCTGCTGAGGGTGCTGCCATAAAGACTTGAAGTGCTCATGACCCAGCGATGGCTCCTTTCCCGAAATTCGGTTCAGCGCGCGTGTCAGCCACCTTCACCCGGAACTCGCTGGGAGAGAAGGGGAACCCTTCGGCCCCTCCTTCTCCCCCGTGCAACTCGCTCCTCGAGGTAATTTGAAATCCGCCGATGCGAAGTTGGGTGACTTGCGCCCGGCGGGAGCATCCCTATTACTGGAGCAGCTTGAGCACGCTCTGCTGCATCTGGTTGGCCTGCGCCAGGGCGGAAATGCCGGTCTGGCTCAGGATCTGATACTTGGTTAAGTTGGCTACCGTCTGCGTAATATCGGCCGACTGAATGCCGTCCTGAGCAGAAGACAAGTTCTGGGTCTGGTTGGCCATAACGTTGCTGGCTGCCTGCAAGCGGTTGGTGCCCGCGCCGATGGAGCCGCGCAGTGCAGCTACCTGCGCGATAGCATTGTTGATATCGGTCAGGGCCGACTGCGAAGTGCCTGCGGTCTGCAAATTGTCATTAGAAATGCTGATACCGTTCATGTTGCTGCTGTCGAAGGTGCCCAGCGTGACCCCGATGGTGCTGCTGCCGGCTGTCGTGGAATCGCTCAGATACACATCCATGGTGCTGGAGTTGGTAGTGTTGGTGAGGCTTTCTGCCGCCGAGTCAGTGCCGATCTTGAGAGTGTTGGTGGCCCCCCCACTGGCCAGCGGATCGGTCGAGTCGCCGCGGTTCTGGGTATCGGTGACGACCAGGTTACCGGTGTTATCCAGGGTGGCAATCAAGCCTTTGCCTGATCCATTGACGTCGTTGATCAGATCGCCCACGGTGGCGTCGCCGCTGAACGTCGCGGTCGTGTAGGCGGGCGTGGCCAGAGTGGTGTCCCAATACTTGACCGAAAGGTCGCCGGTGATGGTGGTGGCAGTTCCTGCCGGGGTGGTCACCGCAGTGGTGAGCTGGTTGTTGTTCGTCGATCCACCCTGGAAGATGGCTGCGCCGTTATAAGTGGTGTTGGTGCCGATGCGATCGATTTCGGCCTTGATCGACTGGAACTCCGAATCCAGCGCCTCGCGCTGCGAGCCGTCGTTCACGGTGCCGTTGGCCGATTCCGTGGCCAGGGTCACGGCACGGTTCAGCAGGGTGGTGACCTGCGACAGAGCGCCATCGGCGACCTGCAGCTTGCCCACACCTTCATTTGCGTTCATGGCTGACTGGGTCAGCGCGGTTACGTTGGCCTGCAATCCGTCGGCGATGGCCAGCCCGGCGGCATCGTCCGCGCCGGAATTGATACGGGACCCGGATGCCAGCTGCTCCAGCGTCTTCTGCAAATTAGCCTGGGTAATGGACAACTGGTTCTGAGCGGCAAGAGATGGAATGTTATTCAGAATACTGATTGCCATGGGATAGCTCCTCTCACATGGTTCCACCTTGCCCGAGCTCGACTCGAGTTCGTTCCCGCAGGTGTGCTGCCAGGTTTTTCTGACCGGCGGAACCTTATTCCTGTTCACGAATTCCATCGGCCCATCAGGGTTCCGGCTTTAACCTGCGCTCCTGAGCAGCCTCTACCGCAGCTTGTTCCGTATTCCGAGAAATTGCATTAGCTGGTTCTCATCAAGACCTCTGCGGCTTTGATACCCAGTGATGCTGTGCACTCGGATTTCCGATCCTCTTAAGCACCCGGCAATTTTTGCCGATAGGAAGACTGATCCACCCCCCGCGGAGGTGTCCGCATGATCCAGCTGACTCGCTTGAACAACGCGCGTCTGGCGCTGAACGCCGACCTCATTAAATATGTCGAACAGTCACCGGACACGGTCATCACCCTGCTGAATGGAGAGAAGTTGCTGGTGCGGGAGACGACGGACGAGGTGATCGAACGCGTGCGCGAGTATCGGCGCTCGATCTTTGCCGGCATTGGTTGCTCCCTCGAATCTAGCCGGGCAGCTGAAGTCACAGCCGGCAGTCGCCCGATGGTTCCTCCGCCGACCTCGGAAGGACGGACGCTTGGATAAAAGCAGCTTTGCCGGACTTATTCTCGGAGTGGGCGGCATTGTCCTGGGACTGCTGCTGGAAGGCGGCAAACTATCTCAGGTGTTGCAGCCGACCGCAGCTATCATTGTCTTTGGAGGAACCCTGGGAGCAGTTTTGCTGCAATATCCCACAGCGATTGTGGGCGCAGCCTTCCGCCAGCTGGTTCATGTGTTTTTTGCGCGCGAAGTGGATCCGCAGCAGGTGGTTCGGCAACTGGTGGCCTTCGCCAACAAGGCTCGCAGATACGGAATGATCTCGCTGGACGCCGATCTGCCTGAAATTCAAAATCCCTTCCTCAAGAAATCTCTGATGCTTGCAGTGGACGGCACCGAGCCGCAAGAGCTGCGGAACATTATGCAGCTAGAGATCGACAACCAGGCTGAATATGAGGACAACATCCCCAAGGTTTTCGAGTCGGCTGGCGGTTTCGCGCCCACTATCGGAATCATCGGCGCGGTACTCGGCCTGATTCAGGTGATGCAACACCTGGACAACATCAATGAAGTGGGCAAGGGCATCGCGGTCGCGTTCGTGGCGACAGTTTACGGCGTGGGATCGGCAAACCTGTTTTTCCTGCCCAGCTCCGGCAAGTTGCGGTTACGTATGCGCCAGGAGCAGATTGTTCGCGAGATGACCTTGGAGGGCGTGGTTTCGATTCTCGAAGGCATGAATCCCCGAATGCTGGAAGCCAAGCTGGTCGGCTTTCTGCAAGACGTTCCCCCTGGCAAGCCAATGAAGAGGGTGCCGCGATGAGAGACCGCCGGCGGCCGGCTCCGCACATCAGTCATGAACGCTGGCTGGTGTCGTATGCCGACTTCGTTACCCTGCTGTTCGCGTTCTTTGTCGTGTTGTACGCGTCGGCGCAGATTGACAAGAAAAAAGCTTTGGGACTTTCCAGTGCAATCGAATCGGCATTCCAGCAGCTGGGAGTTTTTCAGGGTGACCTGCCGAAAGCAGGAACCAGCGCTGCCACTCCTGCGAATGCGGCAGGCCTGAACCTGGATAGTTCGGCCGCCCGAAATCTCTCACGTGTGGACCTGGCCACGGTGGGCAACCAGGAAGGCTTTCATCCAAAGGAAAACCTGGATGCAATTCGTGTGGAACTGGAGCGGGCACTGGCAGCCGAGATAAAACGCAATGAGGTTGCGCTTCGCATGCAGGACGACGGACTGGTGGTGAGCCTGCGGGAAGCCGGGTTCTTCGATAGCGGCTCTGCCGGTCTCAAGCCCGGAGGCGAAGCAGCCTTTGCCCGGGTCGCCACCATCCTGCAAGAGCATTCCTGCGCTGTCCGGATCGAAGGCCACACCGATACGGTTCCCATCCATACCGCGCAGTTCGCCTCCAACTGGGAGTTGTCAACCGCGCGCGCGACAGAACTGGTAAAGACGTTGATCGAAAATCACGGACTGGCGGCGGACAGGCTCTCGGCCGCCGGCTACGCCGAGTATCACCCTGTTGCCAGCAATGACAGCGAAAAGGGACGGCAGATGAATCGCCGCGTCGACGTGGTGATTCTGGCGCCCCCGATCCAATCTCCGGCGCCATCTAATCCGGCTGGAGTTGAAACAGCCACCCCTCCCAGCCCGGCCAATCGCAACGCCGCGACTGGCCGTCCTCTAGGTGGCAAAACCGGATAACCTCGGGGTTGCCTGTCCTTCTACCCCAGTTTGCAGGGCCTCCGCAATTCGCGATAACAAGGTGTCAATCGTAAATGGCTTCTGAATGTGGATGGCTGACTGTCTGGCGATTTTCTGCACGACATCGCTCTTCGCATAGCCGGACATGAATACCGTCACCAGGTCAGGCTGCATCGCCTGAAGACGCTGCGCCAGATCAGCGCCGTTCATTCCCGGCATGACAACATCGGTGAGCAGCAAGCCGATTTGTCCGCAATGTTCCCTGGCCAGATGCAGAGCCTGCTCTGGACCGTTCGACTCCAGAACGCGATAACCGGCATGTTCCAACACCTGCCGGGTGATCTGGCGAACAAACGACTCGTCCTCCACCAGAAGAATGGTTTGAGGAGAGGTCGGGTGCAGCTCAGAAGAGAAGATCGCATCGTGTCCGTCTGTTGTCGTCATCGCCTCGCCCTCCTGTTCCATCAATCGACGCCATCTACAAATGCAACTAAGTCACCAAGTTGCGAGGGCTGGAGGTGAAACAGTTAAAAGCAGCCATGTCAGTCACATACGAATAAAAAGCGAAGCCGGCCAATGGCTCACCGAGCTTCGATTTCGGGAGCGATTCCTTGTTTGGGGCTCTATTACGGGAATGTGGTTGCAATCTGGTCTACGCTGGCAGTGTGCTTACTGGATTTCAGTGCAGCTATTGCGGTGAGTGGAACGAGACTGAAATCGATCCTTCGGCCGGACGCGAACAGTCGTTCGTGGAAGATTGCCAAGTCTGTTGCCAACCGAATCTGCTGACCGTGCGCTTTCTGCGGCAGGAACAACGTTTCGTGATACTGGCCGAACGAGAGAGCTAAGCTGCATCGAATACGGCTGGTTGAGGGAAGGATTGAATCGTCCCGGGCTGAGACTGGCCTAGTTTGCGTTTTCCGATTTCGCTCGACTGCCGAGCAAATCTTCAATTTCAGAAATCAGCGTATGTGGTCCTTCGTCATTGGTGATGAACTTATCAATAGCTTTTTCCGAGCCGTTTCGTCCGCCGTAATAATAAGGCGATAGCACAACCGTTAACATGTCCGGACAGATTATTTTTCCCCGCTTCGCTATCTGTTCACAATCGACATCGGGATAAGCATTGTCCATCAGCAACATATCAGGGCAATGTTGCGCGATCGCATTCTGGGCTTCTTCAGTGGTGTTGCTGGAGAAGACGACATAACCAAAGCGCTCCAGTAACATTCGGCGTACTAGGAGCATGTTGTTGTCATGGCACAAACAAAGAATCGCTTTACGTCGAGGCAGCATGTACACTCCCGGATCGATTACTGCGGTGGCCATATAACCTTCTCTCTATCGCGAATTCGAGATTGTGCACATCGTCAACTGGAAACGCGAAGAACACCTAGAGAGTGCAACACTGCTGCCAAATAGCCGGGAAGAAAATAATGGAGTTACAACTACTCTGACAAGGGAGGACAGGAAAGTTTTACCGCAGTCGGGAAAGCCTGCCACACATGGATTACCGCGTCTTTGCCAGACGCAATCTGTTATTCAGGAGCAACCATTCTGGCCCTGAGATGCGTCTCACTCACACGTGGGTGTTGTACAGACGTGTGCAGTCTGCCACGCGCTCTAAACCTATCTGCACGGCAGCATTATTCATAGATAAGCGATTGCTTTCCGCGTTGCCGCAGACCTCTGTGAAAACCTTCTCCAGCGTGGCATGAGTCTTCGAAAGGAATTCTTGTTTGCCTGCAAGTATGGCCGCCTCGCGACTTTCAAACCATGCGCCGACTAATGTTCCTGCTGACGTAAGAATCCAGGGGACCAGGTTTACGTCGCGAGCGGATAGCATCTCTTTAGCCGCAGAACTTACAGCGTTCCAGTCGGCTTCGATCACGATCGGCGCCCGAATGCCGCCACAATTTTCTGAATTGATTTCGCTGGAGCCTGCGGTCACGATGAGAACGTCAACGTCGCTACTTAAAACCTCCGCGCGACTAACCTGCTGGGCTTGGGAATAACCAAACAGAATCTGCTCCCGAATGATCTGCGAATTCACATCCGGCAGGATCAGTCCGCCGGCACGATAGATACCTCCGGAATTGTCGCTCAAAGCAACTAAGCTCAGCCCATCGCGAATTAAGCGTTGACTGACCGCCTGCCCCAAAGCTCCATAGCCTTGCACTGCGACTTTAGCTCCTTGTATTCGTTGACCTTGCCGCAGAAGAATGGAAGAAACAATGGCTGCAATCCCTTCCGCCGCAAATTCGTCGAGGTTCAGCCCACCAAGGCAATCCGGCTTACCCGTGATCGCAACCTCTCGATCGGGCTGCATCGCGCCGAACAGCTTCGCCATGTATTCCCGCCGGCAACCCCGACCAGGAAACAAGAGTGAGCCCGACGTCTGGGATCGGTTCAATTGCCGGGCAGTCAGTTCAAGTAAGCGAAGCGTCTCTCGTTCGCTAAGGTCGTCTTCGTCGCATACCACAGTGTAGGATGTGCCGTCACAAGGCAAGCCAAGCAGCGCAGCCTGCCAGGTTCGATCCATGGCAAGTGCTTCACAATCCCTTAGCTGAATGTCTGCAGCAAAGGAAAGACTGCCAATCGCCGACGCAAAGCGATCAGTGTGACGTGCCTTGAGCAATGGAAGGCAGAGAGCCGACCCCGAGTCGCGAATCAGTTGCAGATAAGACGTCGAGATCTCCACCGGATGTCGAAGCCGATCGATAATCCACCGCTCAAGGTCCAAACGGACTGCCGCTTCTTCCCATCCCAGCGAGGAGTACTGCCGGCGTTCGTCCGGCTTGTGCGAGACATCCCGATCGGCGGCATGAACAGTAGTAGCAGGCATCTCAAACCTCCGGGGCTCCGCTCAGCACGAAGCCCCTCTCGATTCCATCGGATCGTTTCGATCAGGCTTGAGCGGGCAGGCCCCCGTTCGACATCCAGCGAGTAGCAGGTTTGGGAGCCGCCTTCGGCAGAATGTCGAGATAGATGACTGCATACCGGAATGCCATGACACCGGCGGCAATCACCAGTACGCTCGACGCCAGTTCACTCCATTTCGGCACGTAGTGCGTTCCCATCGCAGCTTGCAGCGAGTTGATAGAGACGTTGATGCGATCCACCATGAATCCCGCCACCACGAACGCACACGCCCAGTAAAGCTTCTCGGGATTCTCGCGCACACTTTTTAGGCTCAGCAGCGCAATCGGAATAATCAGGAATAGCACCACTTCGAGCCAGAAGTATCCTGCCTCGGCAGTTCTTTGGAAGAGATAGCCGATGGCTTGGTTGGAGATCAGGTCTAACAGCTTGAAGAATGCAAACACGATGAGCAGCAGTTGAATCATGCGTCCGCAATCGCTGAGGATACTGAAATCAATGCGCACATTCAGCGACCGCATGCACAGGTAGATAGCCATGACCGTCAGCGCAAGACCGGCGGGTATGGCCGACAAATAGAACATCGCATGCATGTACTGCGAGTACCAGATGGGGTGAATCTTGCCGCGGGCGATGAGGAACAATCCGCCCAGATACGACTGGTGCATGGACGACAACAGGACACCGGCCAGCACAACTCCGATCAGGATTTTGTGGTGGTAGTAGAGTACGGTTTCGCGAAACTTTTTCCACGGCAGCTTCTCGATTACTGCCGGTGCGAACTCAAACGTCAGTACCGTGGTATACGTCATGATGCAGATACACACGTCGAAGAGTACTGAGCGATGGTTCCACATCACAATCGGATGCCAAAAGCGCCAGGGCAAACCAATCTCGTAGAGGTATCCCACGCAGACGGTAAGGTAGCCCAGGAACGAAATCAGGATGGCGGCTCGCAGGATGGGACGATAACGCTCCATGCCGAGCAGATAAACAGCCGCGCTGATGCCAAAGCCCGCGGCGGATAATCCAACTCCGCACAGCGTTCCCAGTCCTACCCACAAACCCCACGGCATCTGGTCACTCAAGTTGGTGCTGGCCCTGAACCCTTGGAAAAATCTAAGATATGTCGCATATAGGCCGGTAATAAATATGATGGCTACAATGACGCGCCATAATGTAATTTCCTGCTTAATTCGCGCGATCATGGCTAGTTCCTTTCCCCTTTGATCTTGTTGATGGTGGCTGCTTCTTCCGCCTCAGCCAGCGCAACCTCGCGCCGCCGCTGCGTTACCCAGTACAGCGCGGAAAGTATGGTGCCGCCCATGATGACCACCTTGGGCGAATCACCTAATGCACTGGCGGTGAGCGTTGGCATGGGCTGATTGCCGCTCGGCGCAGGTTTGAATCCCAGCTTCTCGAAGGGCACGTCGGAGACGAACAGCACGCTGCCTCCGCCCAGTTCCTCGATGCCGTAAATGTGAGGAACATAGGTCGCGTCGCTGCGAATCCGGGTCCAGGCTTCGTTGATCAGCTCATCACGATTGCCGAACACCGTCGCTTGCACCGGGCAGGCTTCCGCGCAGGCGGTGGATTTGCCGGCTTTCACTCGGTCCGTGCACAGATCGCACTTCTTAACGAAGGGCGCCAGCTTGGTCCACTGATAACGCGGAACCTGGTAAGGGCAAGCCAGCATGCAGTAGCGACAACCAATGCATTTGTCGGCGTCGTAGACCACCGGACCTAACTGCGTTTTGCTGATGGCGCCCACCGGGCAGGCCGAAGCGCACGCCGGATCTTCGCAATGCATGCAAAGCTTGCGAACAAACTTGTCGCCACGCGCCTCAACCACCGTGAATGCCGTGTCTGACAATGTGGGTTCCGGGTCGGCGCTGAATCCGTGAAGCTGTTTGCACGCCGTTTCGCAACCCAGACAACCGATGCAGCGCTTGATGTCGATGAGTAATGCTTTTTCTCGAACCATGATGTCCTCCTTTTCCCCCTTTCCTCGATCGGCGCTACGTCAGGAAAAATTCCTTTACCAGTTGCCGCTGTACGTCGGGCTCGACTTTGAACAGCAGACCTTTCACCGGCATGCCGCCGTCCTGGGCCAAGGCTGGGGTCAGCTGTTGGATCATGGAGCTCATGCGGGCAAAGTTGTTCTGCATCCAGGGCATCACGATGGGACCTTGCAACAGGTTCTTGCAGTTGGTCGCCATTTCCGGCGCTTTGATGACGCACAGCCAGCCATTCTTGTAGGGGTCGTCGACGATGAGGTTGGGATTTTTGAGGACTTCATGATTGACCGAGATCAGCACGCCCTCGATCGGGGACAGCAACTCGACGCTTTTGCCTTCGCGCGTGACCGTGCACAGGACTTGTCCCTGGCGCACCCAGCGATTCAGGTCGGCCACTTCGATGGAGTCGATTTTGCCGAACAGGTTGCCGGCGAAGGCATCGATACCAACCCGAGCATTCTGCCGGCCTTCATCCGCTACCCAGGTATGACCAGGATGGAAGCAAAAGCCTTCAGGAATTTCGAAGCCGCCTTGCTTGACCATGACGGGCGATTTCGCGCTCTTCACCGGGGCGACTTGCAGCGCGTCGGCCGCCTCCTGCGGGCGGCGGAAATACATGACGGTGATGATGAGAAGAAAAGTCAGCAGGACAAATAGGATCGACATAACGCCTCCTTACCTGCTCCGCTAAGAACCGTGGCGCGGAGTGGAGTGCGAACTACCAAGCCCGACTGGGACTGATCTGGCCGAGTTGGGCTGAACCGTCATGGCATCGCGCTCCACCTTTACACGTGCACGTGGAGGGCAAAGCCCTTCCCGAAAGAGGCTACGGATCTAAAGGAGATAGCAGAGGGAGATGAAGTGCGAATCGCCAGACCACTGCGTTTTGCAGCGACGCCGTCGCACTTTGCAGTAGTGCGGGACGCAAACCACCGAGCTGGACCGTTGGAGAATGTCGCCAAACAACCTGGGTGCCGTTCCAACGAACTGCTTAGTTAATCTCGCTTGGTACGGCGTCGACCTTAGCCTTGTTCGGTTCGTTCGAGTTAAGCGCCGCTTGCGTTGACGTCTTCGTATGGACGCGGCGGTCACTCTTTTCAGCCAACAGGTAAACCGCATTGAGCAGGAGCAACGGCTCAAGGGGCTTGCGATAGCGCCCCTCAACAGTCACCACGTTCTGCAACCCGAGTGCGAGGGTGAAAACCACGGCCGCAATCGGGATCAGGTTAAACCGCCGGTTCACAAACTCACGGGCGTTGAAGACAAGAAGGCCCAGAATCAGCGGTGCCCAGAGCCAGCGTCCCCAGAATTCCAGGCGACCGTCCCACTGGCCAACTGCGCTTTCGGGCCAGGATGGCGCGAACAAAAAGAGCACAATATTCTCGCGCCACTGCACCAGCCACTCCCGAAGGCTCACGTTCAACGAGCCGTAAGCCCGCTTCCAATCCGCAGAGCCACGTGAGGAATCGATCTCCACCCTCAAACCGGAGTTGCCATTGGCTCGGCGTATGGCCCAGTTACTGATGGGAGCAAGAGGCCGGATGTAACCACTGGGTGAGGTGTCGAACATGTGATAAACACGATCCGATTCGAGATGCAGGTATGGGTTGGCGTGAACATAGAAATCGATGGAGAGCATTTTCACTCCGGCTTTGTGTTCAATTGCGGTGAGCCACGGATTGCCAAAGGGAGCGATGAACCCTAACCCAATCTTGCTGCGGATGGCCTGTGGCACTAGCAGTAACAGCATGATCACTGCCGCGGTCAGAACATCCCGCACGGGTGGCGACTTCTTCCACCAAACCCACAGCAGGCACACGCCAGCCAATGGTATGACGGTCTGCTTGGTCAAGCATGCCAACATCCAGGAGACGGCACACAGTAGGAATGCCGCTCTGCCGCCCTTGCGCAGATATCGCGCTGTCATCCACAGCGCGACCCCGTCCAGGAACAGCAAAAGCGTCTCCATCATGATGTAGTGATAGATCACAAGCAGTGACGGAGTAGACGCAATCAATACCCACAGCCATAATGCCGGTAATTTGGACAGTCCGAAGTTGCGGGCGGCGCGGTAGTAAGTCCAAGGCATCAGGATCGACAGCAGCGAAGCCGACAACGCGATCAGAAAACTGCGATCGCCCGTGATTTTCCGCAATACGCAAATGTAGACCTGGTACCCGATTGGATCGGACGCGCCAAAGTACGTTCCTCGTGGAAAGCGCAAGCCGTTTACCCAGTGACGCCCTGGGTCAGAGAAGAGGTAGTTCAGAGGATTATGTTGGAAGCAAACAAATACTCTCAGGCAGGAGGCGCAGAGGATGAGCCCCCGCCACAACAGCGTAGTGCACCTGCGCCTTAGAGAACCTGTTCATGTTCCGTACGCCCTTCCCTGAGGCAGGAATCAGCGGTGTCCCGGGCCGCGAGGATTGTAACAGTAGCCCGACTGTGCGAGCGCTACTTGCCCGGAATCGGGCGGAGTCATTTCGACAAATCCACAATCTGCTAAGGGTTGTTTTTAGGAGTTCAAACAAAGACGAGATACTGCGGTCTACATCAGTTCGTGCGTTTTCTTCAGCCGCCGCAGCAGCGACGTCGGATGGATGCCGAGGATGCGGGCGGCGTGAGTTTTGTTCTGCCCGGTAGCGTTCAACACTTCGGCGATGTAGCGGTCTTCCAGTTCGCGCAGGGTCACGAACTGATCGCCTGTGGGCGACAGATCGAAGGAGGTGAGCACCTCTTCCTGCTGGGGTTCGATGTGATAGTCGCGAACCTCTTCCGGCAAAGCCTCTTCATCGATCTGGTCTTCACTGGAGAGAATCATGGTGCGCTCGATCACGTTGCGCAGCTCGCGAATGTTTCCCGGCCAGGGATACTTCTGCAACAGCTCAGCGGCGGCCGGGGTGAAGCCTACGAAGTTTTTCTTCAGTTCGTTATTGAAGTACTGCATGATGTCGAGCGAGAGCGGCAGAATGTCTTCGAGACGCTCGCGCAGCGGCGGAATGAACAGCGGCAGCACGTTCAGTCGGTAATAAAGGTCCTCGCGAAAAGTGCCTTTCGCCACCGCATCTTTCAGCACCGAGTTGGTGGCCGTGATAATGCGAACGTCAACCTGAATCGGTTTGGTGCCGCCCAGGCGCAGGAAATTGCGTTCCTCCAGCATGCGTAACAGCTTGGCTTGCAGGCTGAGCGAGGTGTTGCCGATCTCGTCGAGGAAAAGTGTGCCGCCGGAAGCTTTCTCGATCAGGCCTTCCTTGCGGCGACGCGCGTCGGTGAACGCTCCGGGCTCGTATCCAAACAGCTCGCTTTCCAGCAACGTGTCCGGCAAGGCGGCGCAGTTCAGCCCGATCATCGGCGCCTGCGCACGCGCACTGTTGTAGTGGATCGCCTTGGCCAGTACTTCCTTGCCGGTTCCGCTCTCGCCCTGAATGAGGATGGTAGTGTGGTCACTGTTGGCAGCGCGCCGCGCCATCTCCAGCACTTCACGCATGCCGGGGCTTTGCGTCACCACGCGGCCGAAGTCGTAGCGGCCCTTAGCCGTTTCCACCGTGTCATGGACACGCACCCGCAGCGCCAGCATTTCCGTGGCGCGCTGAATCGTGTTCACCATGTCGGCGACGTGGAAGGGCTTGATCAAGTAATCGTAAGCGCCCAGCTTCATGGCTTCGACGGCGCGATCGACCAGGTGATATGCGCTCATCATCACCACAATCATCGTGGGCGAAATCTTTCTTGCCTGGCGCAACACCTCAATGCCGTTGATTCCGGGAAGAACCACGTCCAGCAAAGCCAGATCGGGCTTGTCCTCGGCGATGGTCTTCAGCGCCTCTTCTCCGCTGGTGGCCAGCAAGACCTCGTAGCCTTCGATCTCCAGGGCGCGGCCGATGGTCCGCAGGGTGAGTGCTTCATCATCGACAATCAGGACAGAGTGCGGCATGGCTAGGCGATGACCTCCTCGCTGTGCTGCGGCACGCCCTTGTTAGCCTGACGAATCGGTAAGGTGACGCGAATCGTGGTGCCGGAGCCTGGAATGCTCTCCACTTGAATCTCGCCGCCGTGGCTGCGCACGTAGCTCTGCGTGATGCTGAGGCCGAGGCCGGTGCCTTTGCCATGCTTGGTGGTGAAGAACGGCTCGAACACATGCGGCAGAATGTCGGCGGGAATGCCGCACCCGGTGTCGCGCACCCGGAGCTCGACTACTTCGGCGAATTTCACTTTATCGGCAAGGATCGTGATGCTGCCGCCCGGAGCAGTCGCTTGCGCCGCATTGAGCAAGAGGTTCATCAGGATTTGCGATAGCTGATTGGCATCGGCGCTGATGCAAGGCAGGTCGGCCGGAATGCAATTATGCAATTCAATCTGCCGGAACATGGGTTGATGGCCCACGAATTTCACGGTCTCGTCGGCCAGCCGTTGCAGGTTGACTTTGCTCAACGTAACCGGCCAGGGACGCGCGTAGTCGAGCAGGCCGCGTACCGCCGACGAGATCCGCTTCGATCCCTCGATGCACTGCTCGATCTCGTCGCGGCGTTCCGGGTCTGCGTCTCTACATTCCAGCTCGAGGTGCGACAGAATTCCCAGCAACGGATTGTTGATCTCGTGCGCAGCACCCAAGGCAAGCTGCGCCAGCGAAGCGTACTTCTCGTATTCGGAAAGCTGCGACTCGAACTGCATCTTCTCTTTAGCCAGCTCCCGCTCTTCTTTCAGGCGTCGTACCAGTTCCTGTTGCGCCACGTTGCGCTCATACTCACGATGATCGGCGAGTTCCTTCCACTTACGCCCTTCACGTTCGGCGGCCTTGATTCGGGTACGCGAAAAGATTGCCACCACCACGGCCAGCACCAGGCCCACCGCGGCTCCGCCCCAGAATCCGCTTTGCGTGGATTGAACAACCGAGTCCGAGGCCGATAATCTGCTGGAAAAAAGGAACGACGTGACCAGGAACAACAAGGCGGGGAGGCGCAGGCACCGATTTCGACACCAGCGCGTTGCCCAGCTGCGGCCAATCAGGAAGGCGGCGAGGGCCATTCAGCTCTCCTTTATGACCTTCGCGCAGGTTCGCCGCAGGGGCAGTGACCGCTATCACCTGCACACGTGACCCATGATCGACGGAAGACTGCTGATGAACGGTATGAAGGGCTTACGAGCTGAGCATTCCGGCGATGATTGTCTGTCGCACCTCGCCGTTGGGAGATAACACCACCACGTCGGCATCGGCGCCGGAGCGCAACACGCCTTTGCGATGTTCGACGCTGAGAAGACGCGCAGGATTAAGAGTGGCCATGCGAACGCCGTCCTGCAAACTCATGCGGCCGAACTTCATGGCGTTGCGAACCGCGCGGTCCATGGTCAACACACTTCCGGCCAGCTTGCCATGGGATTCGCAAAATCCGTCTTTGACCTGAACTTCGTACATTCCCAGCCGGTAGGTTCCGTCCGGCATGCCGGTAGCGCTGATGCCGTCGGTAATCAGGACCGCTCCCGCCGCACCTTTGGCACGCAGAAACAAATCAACCACGTCCGGGGCGACGTGCAGCCCATCGATAATGATGTCGGCGGTGGTGGCGTTGTCGGTCAGAATTGTACCCAGCAATCCGGGATCACGGTGGTTAAGCCGCCGCATGGCGTTGAACACATGGGTAGCGTGACGGGCGCCTGCCTGGATGCCGGCTCTGGCTTGAGCGAGATCCGCGTTAGAGTGCCCGATACTGACGCAGACCCCGCGACTCGACACGTCAGCAATGAGAGCCAATGCGCCTTCCAGCTCCGGCGCTATGGTCAGCACGCGAATCCGCCCTCTGGCTGCATCCCACATCTGGTTAAACGTCGCCGATGATGCCGGCTGAAGATAAAGCGGCGAATGCACACCCCGGCGGGCGTGGCTGAGAAACGGCCCTTCGAGATGAACACCCAAGGGGCGCGCGCGCAATGGATCGCCGCTGCCATCGTTTTCTGCGTGCTCAATCGCATTGCCGAGCGCTTTCAGAGCGCGCAGCGTGTCATCCATGGCCGCAGTCACGGTGGTAGGACAATAGCTGGTAACGCCGTGCCGCGCCATCATGCGCTCGATCGCTGCCAGGCTGTCATCGCTGCCTTCCATCACATCATGGCCGGCGCCACCGTGGATATGAATGTCGATAAATCCCGGCGCGAGAATCGAGTCGCCAAGATCAACCATGCGCGCATTCGGTGGAATGGTGATGGCTTCACGCGCACCCACTGCGGCCACAATGCCATCCTCGATCACCAGCACCGGGTTATCGATGTGCTCCAGAGGAGTGAAGAGCTGCCGGGCTGAGAGAACGATGGCCACGCGCGTTCCTGGTTGAATGAGAATTGCTAAGTTCTAGAGTACGCAGATTGTGGAGGAATTCAAGGTGAACAGGACGGAAGGTTCTAGGAAGACTGCCGTTCCCGAATGCAGTCAGCAACGATGTCTAGCCAGGCTTCCGGATCGGCGGTGGAGATTTCATAGTCAGCGCCCGGCACTTCTTCTGTGCCGCGGCACAATGCAATGACTGGAGGCACTGGCAACTGGGCACGCAGATGACGAACGGCTTTCCGCCGTTGCGTCAGCGGACCTTCGTCGCCGACTAGAACGAAGTCGAATTCCTCGACGGTGGGCAATGCCAGCAGGCCGTCGGCTCCGAGCACCGTATACACGTCATAATCGCGACCCAGGAGGAGGCGTTCCCGCGAGAGCAGCAGCGCAGGATTAAAACAGACATAGAGGATCTTATAGTCATCCATACTGCCGTTCCTCCTTTCTATAAGACGTGCTCACTTCTGGGCTGACAGTAACGAACATCCTGCATGACCAGAGAGATAACGTTAGGTCAGAAGCGTTCAACCTGTTTCCGGGCCAGCCGCCCGGAATTGTTGCTTCCCCGATTCCAGAACCTTTCATCTCAACCCGAGCCCAAACTGTGGCAACTCCCTGTAAGCAGACAGGAAAATCTACACAAACGACATCAACGGTTGGGAGCGAAGTGGGAGGGCTATCGGCCGTTGCCGGATGCTGCGATACTCGGGCAATTCGACAGCTAAAACACCGCTAGCACCCGCTTATAAGGTGTGCCGCAGCCCGGCATCTTTGCTTTGAAATAGTGTATGCGAAATGGTCAGATTTTTACAGTGTTTTCGCGGCTAAAGCACTCATAGCAAAAGAATTTTCCACGAATTTTGAAGATCGATGGCGAACCGAAAAGTCAATCGCTGCGGCTGTTCGAAAGAATGGTACCTTTGGTGAAGAACTCGCGCCAAAGAGTGCCACACGGCATGAAACTTTAAGGCTGGTTGTGGTAGATCGGCGACGATTCTCGGCAGGTCCGCCGGCGCTAATCGGACGAAAACATTCACATCGTCAGCGGCCACATTGCTAATCGTATTCCGCCCTCATCAAAACACCTATGTCGCCTCTGCTTCCGGTATGATGTCCTCAATTCTTCTCTTGCCGGTGTGCGTGAAATGCCCAGTCTGTCACTCCGTGACCTCAGCCGCTGGCGGCCTGAGCTTCCCAGCAAAGACTCATCTGTGCGTCGAGCACATCCCCTCGACCTTGCGGTTGCCGTACTCTCACGTCGGTCGAAAATGTTTGTTCGTGGCTGGGGAGACGAAGCCATCCTGGCTCAGCTTTCGGGAAAAGTTTCTCGTGAGGACGCACCCTCTCCGGTTGCCGTGACTTGGAACTCCATCGTCGAGAATGCTTCGGTAATTCGTCGCGACGGAACCTTTCCATCGCCATTGGAATTGCTGCCGATAAAGACCAGCACCGTCCATGTTCGCGCCTTGCAGAAGCCAGGAAATCGTAGCGCCTGCGTATTGCTGGCCGGCTCCCACGATGAGGGATACAGGATACGGGAGCGTGTGTTTGGCAGCCTGCCGCACAAAGGCCTGGATCTCTACCTGGTCGAGAATCCTTTCTACGGTCTGCGGCGCACTCCTGAAGGCCTGTCTGCGATTCGCGTCAGTGACCAGGCGATGCTGGCACTGGGAATGGTGTTGGAGGCGCGAGCTCTGCTGCATTCCCTGCGCGGGCAGTACGAAAAACTCGTCATCGCGGGCTACAGCATGGGAGGTCACCTGGCGGCAATCACGGCCGCAGTCTCTCCCTTTGAGGTGGCGTGCGCCGCCTTGGCCGCAGGAGCTTCAGCCAGCAGTATCTATACCCGGACGTTGATGTCGTGGGGAGTGGATTTCGATGGCTTGGGTGGAGGAACGGCGATGCGTGAGATGGCACGCGAACGCCTGCGAGTGTTTTTCGACGCAGCCGATATCACCTGCTACGAACCTCCGCTTCGAGTGGATGCGGCGGTTATCGTGGGTTGCACGCGCGATGGCTATGTTCTGCGCGATGAAACTGAGCGCCTTCACCAGCACTGGCGGGGGAGCAGCTTGCACTGGCTTTCGGCCGGACACTTTTCCGCACTGATCACCCGGCGGCAATCACTTTGCGACCGCATTCTGGAAGCGCTTCAGAAACTGTAAAGCAAGTGTCAAAACAGCAAGAATCTGTAACTTCGTATTCCCACAAACGCGAGCTTGTAGCAGAATAGAGTGTCGAATCAAACAATGCTCCTGGGGGCGCAATGCCAAGCACACCGAACCACAGCCAACCTCAATCGGCATCCAAACTGGGCCTGTCAGACCGCCTGACCTTGGCATTCATCGGCTTGGGAGTAATCTTTGCTTCCCTGGGCCTTGGCGAAGCCGTGTATCGGCTGGCGTTCCTGGATTTCGACGGGGCCACCGACCGGCTCCCCATCGAAATGATGTTTGGGCTGGTCTTTGCCTGGATGACCACCAAGGTTGCTAAGAAGATTTATCAGCGCCGTATCGATGCTTCGGCGCGGATGGACTTAATCTGGGACCGCAATCACAAGATTCGTCATGCGGTGGAGGCGATCGCTCCGGTACCCTATCCCGCACACCAGCAGGCAATTCGCGTCATTCGCGAGGAAGTGGATCGGATTGAGTGGGTGCTGTCTGATATTCGCGCGCGCTGAGGGCTGACGCCTTCTTGTGGATGAGAGCGGGAGCCAGAATTTCGCGCAGCTTGTGTTCCAGCGTCGCCAGCGCGAACGGCTTTTGCAGAAAGTTCATACCTTGATCGATCGCGACGTCCGACATTGCGCGATCCGTATAGCCCGACATATACAGTACCTTCATCTCAGGGCGTCGTTCCGTCAATAAGGCGGCCAATTCCATACCATTCATTTCCGGCATGATCATATCCGTCATCAGCAGATCGATGCGTTCGTCATGTTCTCTGACCATTGCCGTAGCGATGCCCGGAGTCCTGGCTGTCAGTACGGTGTATCCGCGTTTCTGGAGAAAATCTCCGACTGCTTCACGCACCGCGGTTTCATCCTCGACCAGTAACACCGTCTCGGCCCGAGTCGGACGCATGGGCAACGGATGCGACGCCGGCCTACTGCTCTGCCACTCCAAAACTTGAGGCAGGTAAATCTTGAAAGTCGCTCCCTGCCCCGGCTCGCTGTAAACAGAAATAAAGCCACCGCTCTGCTTCACCACGCCATACACAATCGGAAGCCCCAGGCCTGTTCCCTTGTCAACATCCTTGGTGGTGAAGAACGGTTCGAAGATAAGCGATTGCAGTTGCCGATCCATTCCGATACCGCTATCGGCTATGGTTAGCAGTACGTAGGAGCCCGGTCTGGCTTCTATATTGCGCGCAGTCACGTAGTCTTCATCGACTTCCACGTTGGCGGTCTCGATCACCAATCGGCCACCCTTAGGCATCGCGTCACGCGCATTGATAACCAGGTTCATCACTACTTGCTGAATCTGCGAGGCATCCGCTTTGATCGGGCCCAGGTTCTTGCCGGCAATGACCTTAAGTTCGACATCCTCGCCGATAATTCGGGGCAGCATCTTGCCCATATCAGCCACAATGCTATTGAGGTTCAATACGGTAGGGGTTAGGACCTGTTTGCGGCTCATGGTCAGTAACTGTTGCGTAAGGGACCCTGCCCGGCGGGCTGCCTTCAGGATTTGATCGGTCATCGGGACCAGGCGCTCGTCGTCTCCCAGTTGCTCCTTGAGCAGCTCTCCGTAGGCCATAATCACCATCAGCATGTTGTTAAAGTCGTGAGCTACGCCGCCTGCCAACCTCCGGATGGCTTCCATCTTCTGCGATTGCCGCAATTGCTGTTCCAGGGATATACGAGACGATACGTCTTGCTTGATTGCCACGAAGTTGCTGATCTCGCCGGTCGCGGACAGCACTGGCGTGATGGTCATCTCTTCGGTGTAGGTCGATCCATCCTTGCGGCGGTTCACCATTTCCCCGTGCCACACCTCACCCGCCAGAATCGTGTCCCACATCTGTTTGTAGAAAGTTGGGCCATGTTCTCCTGACTTGAGAACGCGGGGATTCTGGCTGACTGCTTCGTCTGACCGATAGCCGGTAAGCTTGGTGAATGCCGGGTTGACCCAAAGGATATTTCCCTTTCCGTCGGTGATTACGATGGCGTTAGCCGTCGCCGTTAAGGCTGCCCCCTGAAGCCGCAGCCGCTCTCCGGTTCGCCGCCTTTGGGTGATGTCGCGTATGATTGCCGAAACTCCTGTAACGCCTCCCGCGTTGTTCTTAGTCGGTGAGACCGTCAACGAAACATCGATTCGGGTTCCGTCATTCCGCTGGGTTTGGACTTCTATGTTGCTGGTGGGCCTGCCTTGCCGGACCTCGGCAAATACCTCATCCAGTTGCCCATCTTTGCCCCGTGGATCTATGCGAAAAATGGTTTGACCGATCACTGAAGCCGCAGGAAGCCCGTACAACCGCTCGGCAGCCGAGTTCCAACTGGTCACCGTGCCGTCGAGCCTGGCGCCGATAATGGCATCTTGCGAGGATTCCACAATGGCTGCGAGTTCTCGTGAAAGAATCTCATTCTTCTTGCGCTCTGAGATGTCGTCCACAACCATCGCAAAGTATTCCCGATCTGGACTGTAAACAGAAATCGAAAACCACTTCCTTCCCGGCTTGATTTCATATTCGAATCTTTCGGGGTTGCCGGTTAATGCCACCCGACCACAAACTTCAAAGAGCTCAGGGTAGGAACTTCTAATTCCGGGCACAGACTGGGTAGCTTGGTGACCTACAACGTCGACTAAGCTGGTGAGTCTCTCAAAGGCACGGTTGGTCTCCAGGTAGGTGAAGTCGACCGGCTGTCCATCGTGGTCGAAAATCATCTTGCAATAGGCAAAGCCGTCCAGCACATTCTCAAAAAGCAGGTGATAGCGCTCCTCGCTTTGCTGGAGTGCCTTGACGCTGTCTCGCCGCTGGTAGTCGGTTCGCTCGACCAGCCGGGCTGTGAGTATGGTGAGGGTGGCCAGCAGAATGATGGTTAGTACCGTCGTGCCTGCTACCCAACTCCAGACGTTGTCGTGAAATGCCACGGATCGTATCCATCCGATCATCATGGGAAACACAAGGGCGGCCGGGAACAAGCGACGCGCCAGCGTACCACCTGGTCCGTCGTTAACCAGGATCTCGCCCAAACCCCACTGCGGACGAGTGCAGACCAGGGCAGTAGAAAGCAGGACGAAGGCGGTCACCGCTTGCAGGGAAATGTGAAATACAAATGGATCCAGGATGAAGTTCAGCGCGCCGTAAATAGCCGCTGCTCCTGAAGCGAAAGAAAGGAACTGCACCGGCCAGCGGCTCTTCCAAAGCTTGCGGTCGAGGAGAATCAGAGCCAATCCCAGGAGAAAGAAGTCGGCAGCACTGATTGCCGACATCAAACCGGGACGAACCGATCGGCTCGCATCGGCCGGCCCAACCCGAAACAATAGTTGGTCGATCCCCAAGTCCCAGCCAAACCGATACTCCGTCAAACTTAATAAGCCAACCACCGCCACCAGCGCTGCCAAGGCTTGGGCGATGACATGGCCACTATTTCGCTCCCGGTTCAGTGGATTCTTTCGCAGCCAGAGAGAGACACTGAGAAGGATCAGACAAACCGCTGAATTTGGCTGAAGAGGTACACTCCCCGGAATTACGGTCTTCAGAAAAGCATTCCCCGAAGCCCATCCCAGCAGACCGAAGCAGCCTAACGCAATTGAAAACTGGCTAGTGAAGGAGACAAACCGAAGCATCCATCGGACGAGATGTGGCAAAGCGTTAGAATCACGCGCAATGGCTGTCGGAGCAGCCTGCTGGGCTCCCACGGTAGCCTCATTTCCTCGCGATTAAGATCGCAACACTCCAGCCAGTCCGAGCGACTCTAAACGACAACAAGAACCGTCGAGTGACTATCTTTACGAGCACTTCAAGACTTCGCTGCCAAAAGCTCGCCGCAGTCAGTGAACCTGCTCGGAATTTCAAACTGTAAGCTTTATCCATTGCGGTTGTACATTGCACTTAAGTAGCTGCACTGCCATAGCGGTAATACGAGGGGCCGAGCTACGCGCGGCTTGATCGTGTCACTGCCACTATTTTTTCTGCCAGGAGGCCTAGCTATCACCTCGCCGGCAGTTGCTGGAGATGACGGTGTGCCGTCATGACGTGACGATTCTGCAAGCTCTCGCAAGTATGTGTAATTTCTAGGCTGACTCACATGTTAGGCTTTCATTCTGTAAGCGCATGAACAAGGCTCCCGTGTTCGTTCGCCAGCTCGTTTATGCTGGCGACGTCCGCTCAAACCGCCTTTCCCGAAAGCCGGTTGCGGTTTGACGTTGCGGCACGCTCAAGTCCTGTTACCGGATGGGTCATCAGTTGACCGTTGCGAACGGACAAATCGCCGGCAGCCACGCTACGTCCAAACCGGGCGAATTCGAGCCACCCCATAGATGGAAGTTGTGGGCCGGGCTGATTGCCGCGCTCACCTTGGGCCAGGTTGCCGCGACGCTCCTGATACCCCGCACCTTCTTCCTAACCTTGATAACCGACACCATCGGTTTGCTCTTGATGCTGTCGGCACTGCTGGTTTTCTGGGTCAACCTGAAGGCTTGCGGTCGAGACACCCGACTATTTTGGGCCCTCCTGGGGGTGTGCTGGGGAGTACGGGTTTTCGGGCAGATCTTGTGGATGTATTTTGATGTCATCCTGCGGAAGGAAGTGCCAAACCCCTTCGTGGGCGATGTCCTGCTATTTCTATCCAACATTCCTGTACTGGCAGCTCTGCTCTTGCAACCTGATTTGGACGCAGTAGAAAATCGGGAATCGCAAGGCCCCATGGACTTCCTGGTCCTGCTGCTCTGGTGGCTCTATCTGTACCTGATATTCGTGATTCCCTGGCAGTATGTCTCGCTCAACGAATCACTGTATGGATCAAACTACGATCGACTCAATGGCGCTTTGGATATAGTTTTGCTTCTGGCGCTGGGTTTCCTATGGCGGCGTAGCATCGGTTCCTGGAAGTGGTTCTATGGCATTTTTCTGGCAGCTCAATTTCTCATCGCAGCGAGTGGATCACTAGCAAACCATGCGATTGACCAGGGTAAGTATTATCCCGGCAGCTGGTATGACCTGCCCTACGCAGCCGCTTTAGCTTCTTTCACCGCAGTCGGATTGTTCGGCTTGACACTGAAGTCCGGTACTGACGAACTTGTTAGAAGACCTCGCTCGCCTGTCTACGTCACCTTCCTGGGAATGTTGGCCGTGGTGTCATTACCGCTTCTGGGGGCATGGATTGTCATTGATCGCAGCGTGCCGCTACCGGTCACCCAGTTCCGGGAACTGACCACGCTGGGCACGATGCTGGTGATGGCCTTGCTGGTATTCGCCAAGCAACACCGACTACGCGTGGAGTTGGGATGCGCGAACCAGGTTCTACAAGAAGCATCCCTGACCGACCCACTCACCGGCTGCCGGAATCGCAGATTTTTCGATCTCACAATATTCGGGGAGACGAGCCAGGTCCTGCGCTCGTACGCGAACAGGCAGTCCCATCACGCGAGTGATCTCATCCTCTACATGATCGACCTCGACGACTTTAAGGAAATCAACGATCGCTACGGACACGGGGCAGGAGATAAAGTCCTGACCGACATGTGCAAAAGGATCAGGACGACCATTCGAAATTCCGACATACTGATTCGCTGGGGGGGTGACGAATTTCTCATCGTATCGAGAAATTCCAACCGAACCGAAGCAGCAAATTTTGCGGGAAGAATTCTCAACGCGGTGGGCGGTAAGCGAGCAGCCTTGTCCAGCGAAGGCAGTGAGATCCACCAGACCTGCTCGATTGGTTGGGCGGCATTCCCGTGG
The DNA here is from genome assembly GCA_963769235.1 of uncultured Acidobacteriaceae bacterium. Taxonomy (GTDB): domain Bacteria; phylum Acidobacteriota; class Terriglobia; order Terriglobales; family Acidobacteriaceae; genus Bog-257. The sequence continues at coordinate 64,521 of CAVYKW010000009.1, forward strand.
TATACGGATCAGCCCGACGAAGTCCCCCTCGAAGCAGTCTTGGGACTGGCCGACCGGGGAGTCTACGAGGCCAAAGTCGGGGGCAAAAATCGGGCGATTGGGATCTCCAGCGCCGATCAGGGCGCCGTCTTCCTGGTTACTACGGGAAGCGATCGAGTCTCCAGTTACTGTGTGCAAACGGTTTGTGTCGAAGGTCCTCCTCAAGGCTGGGCTGCCTCAACGGAAGCGGCAGACTCGCGCATTCCCAGTTCGCTCTGATGGCCTGCCTCCAGCACCGAAACTAAGCGAATACCCCAACCTCTCGTCTCCGTATCGCCACCTTGCAGTCCGTGCATCGGAAGAACCGCGCAAAGCAAGCACGGTGGCACAAACGCCAGAAGGCCCCTCAGAGAGGAGCCTTCTAGTCCGCGTAGCAGTTTCGGATAGTTGTAATCCGTTCCCTACAAAACTACTGAGTGAGTCGCAGGAGAATTCTTGAGGCGATGGTCTGAAACACCTGCTGCAACTCCGTATTGCACGTCTGGGAATTCGGCGTCGAACAATCAGGAGCCATAATCGCTTCGCCTACTGGTTGGCTGGAGTTGTAAGTGGGGCTCAACGGATCGTTGGCAATTTCCTGCAAGAAGGTCTGGCTGGGATCGCTGCCCAAGCCAATCGAGTAGACATAGATGCCCTCGGCCCGCATCGCATTGGCAACCTGCAAAGAGCGGTACACGGCGTCGGCACTCACGTTCGTACGGCTAAAGCTTTCATTCCTCGAGTACTGCTGCGAATAAAACTGGGTCACTCCGGTGCAGTCCGGCGTGGGGGAGTGCGGGGGATAACCGTGACTGTCGACTCCTCCCCAATCAGTTCCGTCGGTAGGCTTGAAGAAGTCTACCGAGCTGCCCGTATCATATCCACCGTAGTTGTAAAGCGTATTACCCCAACTGCTGGTGCAGGCGAAAGTATCCTGAACCTCGTTTACCAAGCCGTCGGTGAAATAGACCACGACCTTCACCAGGTTTTCACCGGACGTAGGGACCACGCTGTCTTCCTGAGTTTTGGCTAGCGTCAGACCACCGAGTCCGAATGTGCCGCCAATAAACGCCATGGCATTAATGGCATTGGTAATCGGCGTCTGGAAGCTGGTCGCAATGGGAAAGTCGGTGCTGGCAGCGGACGCGAAGCTCGTCAAAGCGACTTGATCCGTCGTGTTGTTAAAGAACTTGACGAACATTGGGACAGCGGACACGATCGCTTGCTGGCCTCCATTGTTTAGCATAGAGCCGGAACGGTCCACGACAACCGTCATGGCCAGGTAGCCTCGCATGGCCTGCGCATTGGCGACTACAACATAGGACTTTTTCCCTGGTATGAAGCCGAAAAATATCGTTCGAATGGTGGCAGTGGCTGAAACGGCTACGACTTGCTGGCCGGAGTTCGTGTTAAAGGTGACAGCGACCGCTGGTGCGGAATAATCCAGACCAGTAGTAGGGTAGTTTGCCGCAAAGGTATTCGTGGCGACAGTCTGTGCGCCGGTTTGACCTTTTTGTGCAAGGTTCTCCATGGCGACCAGGCAGGCAGCGTCCACTGCCTTTTGCAGCCTTGCTTTGGTGACGTAGCCAAAGGCGACGTCGATGGCCAACGACGAAGTCAGCATCAACCCGATCATAACGACCGCAAGCATGATCAAAAGTTGACCCTGCTCGTACTTTCGGTCGCGCTTGCGGTTGTTGGCTTGCACGTTCTTACTCCCTCTAGTAATACGCTACGTCGTATAGCTGCGTCGGCAAGGTCCACGACACCAGCTTGCCGATCGGAGTGATGGGCTGGTACTTGTAGAAAACTTCCGCCGCATAAACTGTTTCTTGGGCTGGCGGAACCGCGCCTGATGGAAGAGTGGCGTTTCCCCCGGTCGAACCCACGCGACTGGTGGCGGTAATACCGCCGGCTGATCCCTGAGCCGTAACTTGGGGTACATTCGCGCCCACCGCCATATAAACGGCGCTGATAATCACCTTGCCGTTGCTGCCCAGATTCAAGTTTGACGATGCACTGACGGCGGAACTGGCAGCCGTTCCTAAAGCGGTTCCTCGCATCGACAGGTTGGCAGCTTGTGCGGCCAGGCTGGTTACTTCTTGCTGCTCGTAAATGGCGCGGCTGAAGTCGATCATCCCAAACATAAAGCTCAGCATCACCATCACCGACAGAGCACACTCCAGAATCGCCTGGCCTGAGTCCTGCCTTCCCCTCTCGTCCCTCGTCGTCGTGTTGTTGGGTATCATTGCCATCCGCTTCGTACCTTTCTACGTGGTCTGGCTCGGCGGAAAGGGCTCATTTTGATAAGTAGCGCTTACCGTAAAGGTGTATTTCCCGTTGGGAAAGAAATGGCTGATCATTGGCGTTAACAACTTGACGTTACTGGTCAACGAGACCGTCACCGTATCTAGCGGTCCACCCGCGCTCCCACTTCCACCCGTCACGCTGGAAACCGTGAGGTTCGAAACGCTTAGTCCCAACGCAGCCTGTTGAGCCACCTCATCGATAGAGGCCACCCGGGACAGGTTCTGATTGGGGTTCGACGGATTGGGCAGGTGGTTGCCGGTGGTAGCAAACCTTCCGCCCGCGCGCACGGCATTCTGTAAGGTGGTCTGCTGGTAAAGCAGACGCGCCATGTCGGTCACGCCACATACCATGTAGAGAAAGATCGGTAGGGACAGGGCAAATTCGGTAATTGCATTGCCCGTCGTGGCGCGCATAAAGCGACGCCAACCCCTCACGTTGCTGGATTCACGGTGAATCATCGTTTGATCTTCGCCGTCCCCTGCCGTGGGACACTGCCGCAGCTCACTTTGCATATCAACCGCCTGCGCCTCTCTATCGAGGCGCCATTCTCGGTCGCGAACTCCAACTCAATGGGGAGTAGTCCCCTGCGTTCGATCGACACCGAGGGAGGACCCAAATCTAGTCGTGAGGCAGCCGGATTTATTCCAGAATCTTGATGTGATTTCCAGAATCTTTACGCTTCTAAACCTCTCTACCGCAAAGTGTTAGCTGTTAGGTCCTCTGTGTGCAACTAAGCGGCGAGAGCTAACAACACCAACTGGCGAAGGGGCCTGATACTTTCTGGCCCCACCACGGCTTTCCGGAATAGCGGAGCTCTCCAAGCACAACAATTTCTAACTTCTGGTTAAGCGCAGCACCGATCCGCTGAGTGCGAAATGCTGCCGCACCGGCTCGATAGCCTGTGCCGCAACCCGCCGCGCATCTTCGCGCGGGATGTTATAGCCGATGAGAATTGCCGTGAAATCGAGGGTTAGCCGCTTTAGCAAGCCGGCATTGGAAACCTCGGGTGTGCTGGGACCCTCCATGTTTCTGCCTCTCTTCTAAAGCCCGCAGCAGCTTCCTACCACAGAGGCTGGGGAGCACCCCTCGCTTGCGGGCCAGCCTTTTTTAAGCGGATCCAAGCGTACGATCAAAATGAATTTTGATCTTTCAAAATCAGTGCGCGGCTTTCAGATTCTTACATCTTCGGATTTGCTGGAAACGCCGGGCGGCGAGGGTCAGAGGGAATAGCTACAGGCGGACACAACCGCTCGGCCTTCGTGAAGAAGGCCGAGCAGAGAGATAGGTCGATCTGGTCAGCAGGAATTATTCGCTGCCGACACTGGTGCCGTAGGCCAGCTTTGCCTGCTTTAAAGGTTGTACTTGCTCGCGATAGCTGCTGGGAGAAACGCCCACAATTTTGCTGAAGACGGTAGTGAAATGTCCCTGGCTGGAGAAGCCCAGATCGTAAGCAATGTCGGCCAGGTTGGTACGTTTCTCTTTCAACAACTGTAGAGCTCGTTCCACCCTGCGCCGGAGCACGTACTGATGCGGCGAAAGCCCGGTCGATTCTTTGAAGGCCCTTGCAAAGTGGCAGGGCCCCATTTGCAGCAGGTTCGCCATCTCCGCCAGCGATAGGTTGGAGGAAAGGTTGGCGTTGATGAATTCTGTAATTTGCCTGACCTTGAAGGGAGACAAGCCGCCGCGATAGTGGTTCAACCGCGCCGGAGCCGTGGTGTGATTGGTGAGCAGGGCTGTCGCCAGCGACAGGCCCATGTATTCCCCAAACAACCTTCCGGAAGGACAGTTGGCCAGCAATTCGTTGTGCAGCGTTAGCAGGATGTAGCGAAGTTGATCGTCCTTGCCGCCCCAGGAGCGCTGAACTTCAAAGGGGCCGCTGGTGACCAATTCATCCGCTGCCCACAAAATGAACTTGGGCGCGATTTCCAGGGCAATGAATTCGATCTCCCCGGTGGAATGCCGTGCGGGAAGATCTCCGGGGCCGGTGAGAAATAAACTCCCGGTGTGGTAAAGCACACCAAAGCCTCGTTGTCCGAAGCCCGGAGCATATTCTGTTTTGTAGGATCCGTTTAGACACACCGCAGTGATGTATCCGCTGACGGTCGCTTCGGGACGCTCTGACTCGCCTATGCAGTAGTGTTCAAGCTTAATGCCGAGCCACGGTGCTTGAGTGGAGTCAAGCTGCGGTTCGGCAGAGGCAACGAGTGGAGCGGAGCGTTGCGCCGTCCGGTCATAGAGAGTTATTCTTCCAGTCGCCATAGTGGTCCCGTCGAGTCCTGGGATCTTGCTGGCCGGCCAAATGACTGAAATTAGATCGTTCTTCGCAATTTATCTTGCTGTCTTTAATGCCGTTCTTCCGGCAACAAAGAAACCACACCAGTGAACTTCCACATTGGTGCTAGTTGGGTTTCGCACCCCTAGTTGTCTTGCGACCCCTTTTTTCAAGAGGAATCACAAGGTGCCCGGAAAGCGGACTTACCTTTGCTTTCTGGACCGACCTACAATCAAAGTGACGCGCTGGCTATAAATAAAGGCTAAGGGGGGAGTCATGTCAATAAATTTTTGAGAAAGTGACAAGAAAACCACTTACGAAGGTACTAGTACTTTCGTAACCTTTAGTGGTTTTTGTAGAAGACAAAGTAACCACAAAAGAGCAGCACGTCTACTATTTTTACTAGTCCTTACGTGCCGCTCGCGAACCACTCCCAGGGCCCGCTCCAGCTAAGGAACAACCCCTTCCCGCTCGAACAAAATCGTAGTGTTGTCATCGTACAACTGCTTCCATCCGGTGGTGTGAATCAGCATGTAAGCGAACGGTGAATCCTTCCGATAGAGAACGTACTTGATGTGATATTTGTCCAGGATCTCCAACGGATGCTTGACTCCCATCGCGTCCAGATAGTCTCCGAAGACGCCCCGGTGGTCGAAGATGTCGACGCGCGAGTCGACGAAGACCGGGATCTGGCGCAGGTTCCAGATCAGGTAGCCACCCCACAGGTAGTCGTTGAACACGCGTCCATCGGGATGAAAGCTTTGCAGATACGGCAAAGCCTTGGTCGGATAATCCTTGACCGTGTCCTCGATCAGATATTTCGAGGTAGGAAACGCCCAGATGCATCCTCCAACCATGCCCAGGATGAGCACGGCATTGAGTAGAGGCTTATCGATCTCCCGCCGGTAAGGGGGGAAAAAGTCCAGTTCGATGGCCAGCAGAGGCGTGAGGACGATCGCAGCCAGGAACATGAAGCGGCTGTAAGTCAGGGTGGCGTAAAAGCCGATCAGCAGGAAGCCAAGCTCATCGAGCCGCCACTTCCGCTTGCGTACCAGGGCGAGAATGATGGTCGCCGCCAGCATGAGAAAGACGATCTTGCCGCGCACCGCGTGAAAATCCAGACTCTGCCACTCGCTGACGTGGCTGACGTTCAGCTTCTGCCCGAAGGCAAGATCAAACGGGTAAAACACGAGGTGGTAGGTCCAGGGATTGATGAACAGAGCGACGAAACACATAGCCCATATGGTCGCGAGTTTGTTTCGCTGAGCCGGTACCCAGCGTGTAGCCGTGATCCGGCCCCACTGTCCCTCGATCAGGCCCGAGCCGATAAACACGGAAAGAAATACCAGTCCAATCAGCCATGATCCGTGAGCATTCACCCAGACCAGGAAGAGTGGAGGCAGCAACCAGGTGCGATCTTTGCCCTCTTTGTAATCCTGCAACACAAGCAGCTCGATCACCAGAAAGATCCAGCCGAACAGCAGGGTGCGCGGGCCGAATGAAATCGTAGCCAGAATTACAGCGAACCAGGACGCCAGGAAAGCGGCCTTCACATTGTGCGAAGCGCGATAGGCCAGGTAGAGGACGCCCATCAGAATGGTTTCCACGCAACCCAGCAGGACTAGAAACAGTCCGCGCACCCCCATCAGGCGCCAGCCCAGGTAATACGGCAGCTCGGACAACCATTCGTGGTTGATCCAGGGAGCGCCATTCACCGTGAACGAATACATATCGTGGCGTACCATGGCGCCGTTCTGCACCAGGAATTCCGCATTGCGCAGGTGCCACCAGATGTCCGGGTCGGCGATGCTGCGATTGGCGAACACATAGACCGTGCCGGCCAGGATACAGGCGAGCAACACGGGGAAGCCAAAAGCAACGCGCCAGAAGCTATCCAGCTTGATGGCGGCTGGCTGCGAGGTGCGTTCGGGAACCACTACGGTAGTTGACATTTCATCCGCTAGAGAAGGCATGAATTGAGACTCACTTCGAGCAAAAGGTAGCACAAGAAAGCGCCTGTGCAATGGGGCTGGGGGAGTTAATGAGTCGTTTTTGCAAGCTCGCGCAAGATCGTGGAATCGCGGACGTTGCAGCCCCGCTATGCTCTTGTTGCTCAGCCGCCACAGGTGTTCCAGTAGCGGCAGGCTTATGGAGGAATTGCAAAATGAATTACATCGCCACTTTGAAGAACCTGATTCGCGAAGAGTCCGGCCAAGATTTGATTGAGTACGCTCTGGTAGCGGCCTTGATCGCCTTGGGCGCGATCACCGCCATGAAGGGTCTTGCCACCGGTATCAGCACCGCCTTCAGCACGATCTCGAGCGATCTGTCGAGCGCAGTAGCCTAACCGGAAACCAGCAACCGTTTCGCCGGTTTGCTTGATTTCCACGCTAACGACAAGGCCGGTTGTGTGGGCGGAACCCTACGCTGCCCGCACAACCGAAGTCCTTGTGACAGAAGCAGGCAATCAGGTAATCCGAAAAACGAACTTTTCACCTGTAACCAGATTTTCACGGCCTCTTATCGCACGGGGTTGACCAACGGGGGAACTCGCAGAAGATTGCAACCGCCGGTCAGACTTGGATCTGCGGCAAGACGCCAAACAGGGGCCTTCCGTGCCGGTGCTTGAGTTGGATGTAATCTTCGTCGGATCCGCGTTAGTGTGCGCCGGTATAGGTGCGTTCTTCGATATTCGTACCCGCCGTATTCCTAACTTGCTGACTGGGCCTTCGATCCTGATCGGACTTCTACTTCACCTGATTTTAGGCGGCTGGCGCTCTATGGCTACCTCTGCCCTGGCTGGACTGATCGGTGGATTCGTTTTTCTGATCTTCTACCTGGCCGGGGGAATGGGTGCCGGCGACGTGAAGCTGATGACCGCCGTGGGTTGTCTGACGGGAGTGGGCTATCTGGCTGAAACCCTGATCGCCACTGCCCTGATGGGCGGTGTGTTTGCCATCATTCTGGCAGTTTCCCGGCGCCGGCTGAAAGAAACGCTGGCCAATATAGGAGTGCTGGTCGTACATCACGGAACCAGCGGGCTGCAACCACACTCGGAAATCAACGTTAGCAATGAAGAAAAACTGCGTCTGCCCTACGGTATCGCTATCGCCGCGGGGGCAGGCATTTCTTTTTGTAGCGCGCTGATGAGGTAACACGATGAATCCTAAGCGTCTCATTTTCGCACTGGCGGTTGCGCTACTGCTGTCCGCAGCGGTGACTTACGTGGTCAACCGCAAGCTGGGCTCGCGCAGCACCGGTCCGGCAACCCAGAAGTTTGTAGCGGCTACACGTGCGGTCAATTCCGGCGAGGTGCTGAAGCCCGATGTGTTGGCCTTGGTCGACTGGCCTACTTCGCTTCCGATGGTAGGCGGCTTCACCAAGATCGAAGACGTCGTGGGCCGCTCCGTTATCTATCCCATTCCCAGCGGAGAGCCCATCCTGATAAGCCAACTAGCCGCGCCCGGTTCGGGTATTGGACTGACCGTGAAAATTCCTGAAGGTATGCGTGCCGTGTCCGTCCGCTCCGATGAGGTTGTGGGGGTTGCCGGATTTCTCTTTCCCGGATCGCACGTGGATGTGCTGGTGACCTTGCGAGGCGATAGGACGCCGACTCCCGCGACGCAGATTGTTTTGCAGGACGTCGAAGTCTTGACCGCCGGCCAGAACATTGAGCCTGATCCGCAAGGCAAGCCGCAAACCGTTAGCGTCGTGACCTTACTGCTGACTCCGCAAGACGCCCAGAAATTGGTACTGGCAACCACCCAGGGTGGAATTGAATTCGTGTTACGCAATGGCGCCGACCGCGGACAGATTAAAGCTGTCCCTATGCAGATTTCCGCGCTCTCGGCGGGAATGGAAGCACCGCGCTCCGTTTCTTCACCGCATGTAACCGTTCATGCCAAAGCCCCGGCCCCTTACGTGGTGGAAACCATCATGGGCGACAAGCATGTAACCAGTCAGTTTGAGTGACACTTATGGAAGCACGCACGCATTGTTGGAAATTCATTCCGGGTATCGCGATATCCGTGATCCTGCTGGCAGCCATATTGGCGGCGCAAACTCCGGCCACCAATCCAGCTGCCGCACCTCAGGCTGCGCCCGCAACCCCAGCGACTCCCGCGGCTGCTCCGGCGGATAGCCAGCAGGCTCCGGGTGCTCCCACTACAACCGCACCTGCTCCGGCGGCGGCGTCCGCACCCGCGGTTGTATATCCGCACCGGGAAGCCAGGGCCGGATCCGCGCAGGCGGCGATACCAGCAGGCGCCACGCCTGCCAAGCTCTCGGATGAGAGCGAGCAAACCTTACACATCATTGTTGGCCGCTCGGTATTTATCACCACGCCCCAGCGTCTGCGGCGGATCTTTGTCAGCAACCCGTCCGTCATCGAGTCGATGACGCCCAGCCCCAGGGACCTGGTCATTACCGCCAAGTCTTCCGGCACCAGCAGTCTTGTGCTCTGGGACGAGAGCGGCACCTCGAAAGTATTGACCGTGCTGGCTGACGTGGATGTAGCTGGACTTCGCGAGTCGCTCGCCCAGGCGCTGCCCGTAGATCAGATTAACGTTGAGGTGCAGGAAGGAAAGCTGTTTCTTTCCGGCACCGTAGGCAGCGATGCGGAAGCAGATATCGCCGCCCGGCTGGCCAACGTTTACTCCAAGGAGATCGTTAACTCGCTAATCGTCGATCCGCGCCACCGGCCCCAGGTTCGGCTCCAGGTCAGGTTCGCCGAGCTGGATCGCTCCAAGCTGGACTCCTTTGGCATCAACCTGTTCGGACTCAATAGCCAGAACCTCGGCATTGGATCTACCGGACAATTCGGGCCGCTGGCGTTTCAAGGCACCGGCACTGGCGGAGGCACTTCGCTACAAGTTTCCGACTTCCTGAACCTTTTCTACTTCAACGTCAAGAACGGAATCGGCGCTTCGCTGAAAGACCTTCAGACCAAGGGAATTTTAGAAGTGCTGGCAGAGCCTACGCTGACCACCATTGATGGCGTGCCGGCGAGATTTCTGGCCGGGGGCGAATTTCCTTTCCCGGTGGTGCAGCCAGGCAGTGCGGGAGGCACGGCCACAGTGACGATCCAGTTCCGCCAGTACGGAGTGAAGCTGGAATTCACGCCCTACGTCAACTCCGACGGCACTATACGGCTGAAGGTTGCGCCGGAGGTTAGCGCCCTTGACTACAGCAATGTGGTCGTCATCGCCGGCTACACCATTCCTTCGCTCTCTTCGCGTAAGGCAGAGACCGAAGTGGAATTAAAGGACGGACAGACCTTCGGGATCTCAGGCATTCTGGATCGCCGCAGCACCGATACCTTCAACAAGATGCCCGGCATCGGCGACGTCCCCATTTTAGGACAGGTGTTTCGCTCCAAGAACGTCAATCATTCGGTCATGGAACTGATCGTGGTGGTAACGCCCACCATCGTCGATCCGCTGACCACGGAACCGCCAGTCCCGGCCAATCCCAAGTGGGTGACGCCGCCGGGCAGCCTGGGCAATTTCGACCACGGTTTATCGCAGGGCTATCAGCAGGGGCATTAAAAGATGTTTGGTAAGAGAGATTGGGGAGCGGGTCGTGAAGCCTGAGGTCTCAAGCAGCGGCAAGATCAGTCTTCGGGTGATCACGATCGGGCTTGACCACGAAGCGTCAGAGATGGTGGAGCTGGCCACCGAGCGGGAGCAAGGGACATTCGTTGGCCAGCTGCAAGGGTATTCCCTGCACGAAGGCGAACTACAGCCCTTGTTGAAAGTTCAACACGCTGATGTTTCCGTATGCGTGATTGATTTCGACAAGGATCGCGCGTCGGCCGTGCAGACGGCGAACTCGATTCATTCGATGTTTCGCGGACGCACGACTTTGATCGCTGCTTCCGAGCAAGCCGATCCCACGCTGATCGTGGAGGCCATGCGGGCTGGATGCAGCGAGTACCTGGCGAAACCGCTGTCGGTCGAAGCGGTTTGCGAATCGCTGACCAGGCTGTGCGGGCGTATTCAGGGCGTTAAGGATGCAAAGCAGACGGGAAAGACCATCGTTTTTCTGGGCTGCCGCGGAGGAGCGGGCACCACAACTCTGGCTGTCCATCTGGGATCGTTTCTGGCCAGATCGTTCAGCAAGAAAGTCCTCATCGTGGATGAACATCAGCATCTGGGACACGTGGCTTTGTACCTGGGGCAGGATCATCCCTCGTATGACTTTTTTGAACTGGTTCGCAACGTCGATCGTCTGGACAAGACGCTTTTGGAAAGCTTTGTGATTCATCACTCGAGTGGCGTGGATATTTTGCCCAGTCCCACCATCTTGAACGGCATCGCCGCGGTGCCGCTGGAGGCGGTCGAAAGGGCGGTGCGGTTCCTGGCGAGTGCCTACGAGTTCGTGCTGATCGATTGTCCGCTGGGGCTGAGCGATCTCACCTTGGCGACGGTCGATTGCTGCGACGAACTCTACGTCGTGGCCACCAACGACGTGCCCGCGCTGCGCGATCTTTCGAAATACGTGGATCGTCTGTCGCAGTGCAATGTACCGCCGTCGAAGCTGAAGGTAGTGGTGAATCGCTACAGCTCAGATGGTGCGGTTTCGTTGGAGCAAATTGAGAAGGCGATTCGGCAGCCGGTCTCAGTAACCATACCGAACCATTCTTCGGAGCTGATGCGCGCCATGAACACCGGCAGTCCGGTGTCGCCGGAACGCAAGACCGAATTCGCTATGCAGATCAAGAAATGGGCCTCCAGTTTAGTGCCGGTGATGCCCGAGATGTTAACCGAAGAACCCAAACGTAAATTTTCGCTTTGGCGGTGAGTTTGATAACAGCATTTTCGCAGGGAAGATCCGGAGGACAACTTGGCTGAACTGGTTTCTGTACCGTCATCTGCCGGCCGAGTGAGCAGCATGCTGGACGCGCCCAAGCCCTTGCTGGGGCGGGCGCATCAGGAGGTCAAGTCAGCCGTCCATCACGAGCTGATCAAGAAGGTCGACCTTGAGAAGCTTTTGTTCATGCAGGACACGCGCGCCCGGCAGACTCTGCTGACGCTGATTGTTCCGCTGGTAGGCGAACAGGGAGTGCCTTTCAGCGCCAGCGAGCGCGATCGCATCGCCAATGAAGTGCTGGACGAAGTCTTTGGCCTGGGGCCGCTGGAGCCCTTGCTGCAGGACCCGACGGTCAACGACATCCTGGTGAATACCGCCGATACCATTTACGTGGAGCGCGGCGGCGTGCTGGAGAGGACCAACGTTTCGTTCAAAGACAACGTTCACCTGATGCACATTATCGACAAGATTGTTTCCAGTGTGGGCCGGCGGGTGGATGAATCGTCTCCCATGGTGGACGCCCGACTGGCCGACGGTTCCCGTGTCAACGTCATCATTCCTCCCCTGGCTGTGGATGGTCCTATCTTGTCAATTCGCCGTTTTGGTACGACGCCGCTTACCGCCGAAGACTTGTTGGCTTACCGGGAATATACCCCGCAGATGCTCGACATCTTGCAGAAGGCGGTGAAAGCCCGTCTGAACATTCTCATCTCCGGCGGCACCGGCGCCGGCAAAACCACCTTGCTGAACGTGCTGTCCGGATTTATTTCGGAGAGAGAACGAATTGTCACTATCGAAGATTCCGCCGAGTTGCGACTGAAGCAACAGCACGTGGTGCGCCTGGAGTGCCGTCCGCCCAACGTGGAAGGAAAAGGCGGCGTCCGCCAACGCGAGTTGGTTATCAACGCCCTGCGTATGCGACCCGATCGCATCGTGGTGGGCGAGGTCCGCGGCGAAGAAGCGCTGGACATGTTGCAGGCCATGAACACTGGCCACGACGGCTCGGTGACCACCATCCACGCCAACAACCCGCGTGACGCTTTATCCCGTGTCGAGACCATGTGCATGATGGCCAACCTCAACCTGCCGGAGCGAGCGGTGCGGCAGCAGATTGCCTCGGCGATTCACCTCATCGTTCAAGTATCGCGTATGAGCGATGGTACCCGCCGGGTCACGCACATCACCGAGATTACCGGCAGCAGCGGCGACATGGTGAGCATGCAGGATATTTTCCTGTTCGAGAAGCGCGGCATTGGGCTTAACGGAAAGGTGCTGGGCAGGTTTTACGCGACCGGCATCGTTCCCAAGTTTGCAGAGAAACTGAAAGCGTCCGGCATTCCGATTCCGATGAGCCTGCTGGATTCATCGGAAGAGGTTTGAGGCGGAAGGGGCGACCGTGGGCTCATCCCTGGTGACTGTATTAGCGTCCATAGTCGCGGTCATGCTGTGCATAGCACTCGGTTCGCCGGGTGATGTTCAGGATATTTAGGGAAACTCGATTCCATGTTGATCGTCATCCTCACTTTCGTGTTCGTGCTGTTGCTGACGCTGACGGCCTTGCTGCTGCTCACCCGTCCGACAGCCACAGACCGCACGATCGAAGGTCGCGTGGCCGGCATTCAGGCAGCTGCCACTCAGGAGATCTTCCTGGGCGATGGCATACCTGAGTTTCTCAAGCGCACCAAGCTGAGCGAGATTGACTGGCTGGACAACCTTCTAAAGCGCTGGAATTTTGCGCACAAGATCGAGTTGCTGATCACCCAGGCGGAAAGCCCGTGGACCGTACCCATGGTGCTGGGGGGATCTGTGGCATCGGCCGCGTTCGGCTTCCTGGTCTCGTACTACTGGTTCACCGACGTAATGATCTGCGCCGTGATCGGAGTACTTTTTGCCTGGCTGCCGACCTTCGTGTTGCAGTTCAAACGGGCCCGGAGGTTGCGCCGCTTCAATGACGGTCTGCCCGACGCTATCGAACTTATCTGTCGCGCCTTGCGGGCCGGCCACTCATTAAGCGCTGCCATCGAAATCGTGGGTCAGGAATCCGTGGAGCCGGTCCGCACCGAGTTCCGCGAAGTGTATCGCCAGCAGAATTTCGGTTTGCCGCATCGCGACGCCTTGTTACAGCTGGCGCGCCGCGTGCCTTCTAACGATTTGCAATTCGTGGTTACGGCCATGCTGGTGCAGAAAGAAACCGGCGGCAACCTGGTCGACATTCTGGAACGAACCACGGCCGTGGTGCGCGACCGTATCCGTATCGAAGGCGAAGTGCGGATTTACACCGCGCAAGGGCGCCTGACCGGAGTGATTCTGGGCGCGCTTCCCATCATCATGTTTTTCCTGATCAGTATTGTGGACCACGGCTATACCAAGGTGTTAACCGAGGATCCGATGGGAAGAAAGCTGATTTACACCGGGCTGGGATTGATGCTGCTGGGTGGAATCTGCATTCGCAAGATTGTAAACGTGAAGGTTTAAGAATATGCATCCTCTGCTTCAGGCCAGTATCGTCTTGACCGCATTCTTTGCCAATGCGCTGATCATCGTCATGTTTATGCTGCGCCCGTCGCGCCAAGCCAAGCGCATCTTCGACTTGACGCGCGGCCAGGTAAGTTTGATCGATGAGCCCAAGGAGTCGGCGTTTCACGGCGGGCTGCGAGCTCTGCGGTTTCTCCGCACCCAGCTGGGACTGCATGACAACGAGAAGCTGAAGGAGCGCTTCATTGCAGCCGGTCTGCGCTCACCCGGAGATGCCGATGTCTACTTCGCCATCCGCTTGCTGGGCCCCCTGGCGGCGGTCATCGGCGGCAGCTTCATCAAGGACAACATGTTCATGTGGACGATTGGCCTTGCCGTGGTGGCATTCATGGCGCCGGACTTCGTGCTGTCAGAAATGATTCGCAGTCGGCGCGAGAAAATCCGCTTGGGCATGCCGGATGCCATCGATCTTCTGGTGATCTGCGTCGAAGCGGGCCTTGGCCTGGATCAGGCGCTGTTGCGCTCGGGGCAGGAGCTGGCTCTCAGCCATCCGCCGATTGCCGAAGAATTTACCCAGATCAATCTGGAGCAGCGCGCGGGAAAAGCGCGACTCGAGGCCTGGAAAAGCATGGCCGATCGCACCAAGCTGGATGTCATTCGCGCCTTTACCAACATGTTGGCGCAGACCGATCGCTTCGGCACCCCGATCTCGAAGGCGCTAACCAACTTTTCCGACGGTATGCGTATTAAACGGCGGCAGGCAGCGGAAGAAATGGCCGCCAAGACCACGGTGAAACTGGTGTTTCCGCTGGTCCTGTTTATCTTTCCCAGCATCTTCATCGTGCTGCTGGGGCCGGCCATGATCACCATCATGCACAGTTTGAGTAACGGTTTTCGGTAAGTAAGCAGAGTAGTTAAATTTCGACAACCTGAAGGAGAGTAGCCATGGATTCGATCACTCTGATTCGCATAATCTCCGGGACGCTGTTTGCCGTAATCCTGGGAGTTTTGATCATTCGCAGAAAAAAGATGGCGTAAGCGCGGAGATTCGATGCAGAAGCTTAGCCAGGTAGAAGTCGCCAACCTCACTCGAGGCACGGTGCTGGGGTCCGAGATTCGCATTGCGGACACAGCCCTGTCACGAATGATCGGTTTGCTTCGCAACTCGGAGTTGCCCCACGGATGCGGGCTCTTGATTGCGCCCTCCTCCGGGGTCCATACCTTCGGCATGCGCTTTCCAATCGATATTGTTGCGCTCGACCGTCACTTCCGGGTGCGCGGTGTCTGGGAAAACGTTGGGCCATTTCGTATCGCCGCCGTGGGCCTGAAAACCCACCAGGTGCTCGAACTGCCCGTTGGCGCGATCCGGGACAGCCACACCGAAGTCAACGATCAACTGGTGTTGCACCATCCCGAAACGTCCGGTGGCTTGCCTCAGGCCGGACGAAGAGGGGAAGCCGCAATTCTGGGCGATGCCACTTCCAACCCGGCTGAGATGCCGAATAAAGGAGAGAGAGTATGAGTTTAATGTTCATTCGCGTACTGGCTGGTTTCCTGGCAGGATTGGCTGCCGGCATCCTGTTGATGCGGGCTACCTACAAGCGGGCCGAAACGCATAAACGAGACGAAACGCCCAGCTTGACCACCAGCACCAGCGCTTCGAACTAACCACGGCCGAGTCAGAGTAAGGGGACATGCAGATCGATCGAGCTAACGCGATGGCGGCTTCCGCCCCGCAAGGCGGGGTATGGCCGCAAAACAGCTCTGCGCCTTCACGGCACTCGCAGTGGTTTCTGCTGGTGGTCGTGATCGTCAGCACCTTGCTGTTGCTGGTGCGCCTGAACGTGGATTTCAATGCCGCCGATGATCCGGTGCAGACGCACATTGCCGAGCGGGTGCTGCACGGGGAACGGCCGCACGTTGACTTCGCCTACTCCTACACGGGTGGGCTGGCCTATCTCCACGCCTTGGCGTTGCGCCTGTTCGGCGATCGCGAGCTGTCGCTTCGGCTGATGCTGCTGGTCTTCTTCGTCGCCTGGGTGCCGGCCTTTTGGTATATCGCCCGCAGGCTGACTTCAACCTTTGGCGCCTCCGTCTTAACCCTGCTGGCCGTAGTGTGGAGTGTTCCCGTCTTTCCCAGTCCTCTGGGTTCATGGTACGGCCTGTACTTTGCGACCTTCGGCACGGCTGCGCTGTTTCGCTATATCGAGACGCGCCGCTCGCGCTGGGTGTTTCTGGCCGGAATCCTTGCCGGTTGCTCCTTCCTGGCCAAGGTTTCCGGACTGTACTTCCTGGTGGCCGCGGTTTTGTTCCTGGTCTTCGATGAGCAGAATGTTCAGGATGAAGTTCTGGTGCGCGAGAAGTACGTTCCAGACAATGGCTACTCCATTCTGCTGACGCTGATCCTGGTCGGCCTCGACATTGTGCTGCTGCTGTTGCTGCACAACGAGGCCAACGCTACCGCGGTCTACCACTTCGCCTTTCCCGGCATCGCCCTCTCTTTCCTGCTGCTGGTGCGGGAGTGGTGCATGCCTCGCTTCCCGGTCCCGGTGCGCCTGTGGCAGATGGGTGGCCGCCTGCTGCCTCTGCTGCTGGGAGCGCTGATTCCTATCGCGCTCTTCCTGGCGCCTTACGCTTCCAGCGGAACTCTGGGACGCTGGTTCCTGGAAGTGCTGGTCCTGCCCGCCATCGGATGGCAGGCCAGCTTTCATTCGGCCATCAATCCCATCGGCGCGCTGTGTGCGGTGCCGCTGCTGGCCATCGTGGCCATCAACGCGGAGCTGCATTCGGAGACTTCGCGCCGCATCGCCTTCGCCACCATTTGTCTGCTGGCCGCCGAAGCCTTGAATCAGGCCTTGCGCCATCCCGAATTCGCGCGCTGGGTGTGGGTCTCGGCAGCCACCGCTATTCCCGTGACCACCCTCATTGGAGTTACGCTGCTGCTGCGCAAGGCGCGCCAGGAGCAGCGCCAGCAGACCTCGCAGGTCATGCTGCTGATCGCCGTCGCCAGCCTGTGCAGCGTGGTGCAATTCCCGTTTTCCGCTCCAGTCTATTTCTGCTGCGTGGTGCCGCTGGGCATCCTGGCGTTCATCGGGCTGGCCGACATGGTGAGCGACGGCCGCCGCCTGCTCTTGCTGCCGCTGGCCGGATTCTACCTGGCATTCGTGCTGTTGCTGATTTTGCCGAACAAGATCTATAGCCAGGGCTTGTCGTTTCGCCGGACGAACCCCGCCATGATCACAGCCCCACAACCCTCGCCACGGCTTACCCTTCCAGCCACGAGTAAGCCGTGAGCGCGGGTCTCACTGCGGTGAGCGAACCGCACGTCTCTCAACGTATGCTGCTACCTACGGTCGCGCAGCAATCCGCCAGTACGAGCCAAAGCTCTGTAGTGTGGGTTGCAATGTGCGTAGGCCTAGCTTGCTACGCATTTCTCTTTTCTATATTCGCCCACACATTTTCCAGGGCAATTCCGATTTCGCTTGTTTCTATCGAGCCGGCAAAATGCTGACCATCGGCGAGACTGCCAACATATATAACTTGGCGGTCGAAACGCAGTTCGACCAGAAGTGGATGAGCCAATACGCGGTCGCGGGCAAAGGTTTCCCATCCTACCCCTTTGTTTCGCCCCCGTTTTTTCTACTGCTCTGGGGAGCCTTGGCTCACCTTCCGTACGCGCAGGCCTGGATGCTCTGGTGGGCGGCAAATATTGCGATGCTGCTGGGGATTCCGCTACTAATGCGCAGTCTTCTGGGTAACGGGAAGCTGTTAGTCGTGGCCATCTTGTCACCGCCCTTCTTCATCCCCGCAGATTTCGCTTTGTTCCGTGGACAAGTGACCATTCTTCTCGCGTTTCTTTTCGCTTGGATGTTTGCCGAATTAATAAAAGGGCGCATGTGGCGAGTCGGCTGCATTCTGGCATTGATCACGATCAAGCCGCAATTGGTGATCCCGATGCTGCTGGCGCTGGTCTTCTCCCGCAACTGGAAAGCGATAGCGGCCTTCATCACCGCCTGCTTTGGGCTTTTCTGCTTGAGTGTTGCCTTGGTTGGCTGGCGGGTGACCCTCGCTTACCCGTAAGATCCTCGAACAGTTCAATCACTTGCCGCAGGAGCTATGGGGACCGCAACCGCAGAGGATGGTAAACGTCCGGGGATTTCTCTATACCCTGCTCCATGCTCGCGTGGCCGGACACAGCCTGGAGCAAGTCACCTTCTTAGTAAGCGCTGCACTGATGCTAATTGTCGCAGCAGCATTGTGCCGGCGAGCTTCGCTGACACTGGGTTGTGCGTTGGTGCTCGTCGTAACTTTGCTGACAAGCTATCACGCGTATTCTTACGACGCGGCGTTGCTGCTGCCAGCATTCTTTCTCACCGGTAGTTACTTGCGTGACCGCAAGCTAAACGCGCTAGACCTAATGATGGGATTGACAGCCTACGCCCTGTTTCTGTTT
The DNA here is from genome assembly GCA_963769235.1 of uncultured Acidobacteriaceae bacterium. Lineage (GTDB taxonomy): Bacteria > Acidobacteriota > Terriglobia > Terriglobales > Acidobacteriaceae > Bog-257. Next base: position 82,859 of record CAVYKW010000009.1, read on the forward strand.
CCTCTGGTGTCGGTCTCCTTTCAGAACCTGGTCATTGGGATGTTCCTGGGGATGTTGACGCTGGCGAGCCTCCAGTCGGCGAGGCTGTATGCCCTTAGGCGAGCTTCAGCAGAGCTGAGCCACTCTCAACCGACACTTCGTAAAGCTTGTGCGCCAATCGATTCTGGCGAAAAGATGTTTGCTAAATTTCAGAGACGGTCGGCCACGCGATGAAATCTACAGGTATAAATCCTGACTGCCTTTTATCTTTGGAACAGCATTCTGCGCGGGCAGGTACACATTCGGCACGTCTCCCGGGGAATCGCACCGCGTTATTTGCGATTGTGATTGCCTTGGCTGGTTACGCCATCCTGTTCCCTCTCATGCGTCCGACCCTCACGTGGCAGACCTCCGATTTCACGGCGTACTACCGCGCTGGACAGATGGTCAGGCAAGGACAAGGCGCACTTGTCTACGATTTTGAGGCGGCGAAGGCCTACAGTCCTAACTGGAATGCCGAACTGGCAGCGGTACACGAGAAGCTGGTATTGAAGCGCTTCGTTTCCGCTCCCTACGTGCTGCTTATCTTCGCGCCGCTTTCTTATCTGTCGCATTACCACGCCGAAGTCGTCTGGTATGCGGTGAATGTCTGCTTGATGCTGGCTTGGCCGCTATTGCTACGCGACATTCTTGGCCGAGGGAAACTGCTGGCATTTGCGCTGCTTGGGCCCGTATTGTTTGTTCCAGTGGTTGTCGGAATCGTTCAGGGCCAGACTTCAACCCTGACACTGTTCTTGCTAGCGCTCACCTACAATTGTCTTCGCCAAGGACACGACGCGCATGCTGGTGTGCTGCTCGCCCTGGCGGGCATCAAGCCGCAGTTTGTTTTGCCTCTGTTGCTAGCCATTATCGTCGTGCGGAAGTGGCGCTCTGTGGCTACTTTCTTTAGCACAGAATTGGTTTTGTATGCTATATCCGCCGCGCTTGTGGGCTGGCGAACCACCTTTACCTATCCGGCGGCTTGGGTACGGTTCAACGTACTTCCACGGGAACTCGGGGGAGCACACGTCGAAGGAATGCCTAACATTCGAGGCATGCTCTACGTCTTGTTACACACAGACGTGTCCAGTCGCCTGCTGGTCTCGCTGACTTTGGTAGCGACCGGACTTCTCCTGCTGTTAATCGCTTCGGCTGTAAAGCGGGCTGAGGGCCTCTCGGACCTGGTATTCGGCTTTGCCGTTATGGCAACACTACTGGCGTCGTATTACTGCTATCTGTTCGATCTATCTCTTCTTATGCTGGCTTTTGTGCTGGCCTTACACCATATCGGCGACTACTCCGTCTCTGTCCGAACCATAGCTGTGGTCCTGACAATCGGCGCTCTTTATGTAGTACCGTTCTTCTCACCGAGTTTAGAAAAGATGATTGTTTACCTGTTTACCGCGATGCTTTTGCTGACTTGCGAATTGTTTGCTGAAATCTGGTATCCCAAACGCCAGGTATTGGTCGGTAATGGTTTGTGCGTCCAGGAGGCAACCCATACTCTATGAGCGCCTGTCTAAAAAGCAGCCGAGTGGCCCCTTTTCTTGTGACAGCTGTGTGCCTCGCGAGTACCGCTTTGCTCGTGTCGAGGCTTCATTACGGATTCTTGCCAGAAGATGACCCAGCCCTTGCCACGATCGCTCAGCGCACGCTCCAAGGAGAACTTCCAAACGTAGATTTCTACGATAATTACACTGGTGGTCTGAGCTATCTCAACGCCTTGGCACTTCACGCTTTCGGTATGAGACTTATTTCGCAACGTCTCATGCTGCTGCTATTTTTTGTTCCATGGGTAGCTGCGCTTTGGTATGTGGCGAGTCAAATCACGGACATGTGGACAGCCTCGCTGGTGGCATTTACAGGGGTCGTGTGGAGCGTGCCCGTCTATCCCATTCCGTACGGATCTTGGTACAACCTATTCTTCGCCACGTTCGGGGTCGCTGCGCTGTTCCAGTATCTCAACACCGGCCATCGACGCTGGATTTTTACTGCCGGCTTATGCGGTGGACTGTCATTCTTGATCAAAATCTCCGGCGTTTATTTTCTGGCGGCTGCCGGCCTGTTTTTGTTGTATGTCGAACAGGACGTCAGCTACAAGAATGCGGATCCAAAAACGAAGTGGTCGGGTTATAGCGTACTACTGAGCCTCGTATTGCTCGCGTTTTGTGCGGTGCTTTTTCGACTCATTCACGCCGCGGGTGAATCTTCACAATACTTTCAATTCGTCGTGCCGGGCATTGCGGTATGCCTTCTCATATTTTTTCGTGAGTGGACGTTTTGTCGTTCGACGGGTTTCGCCCGCCTGTTAAACACCCTAAAGAATGTCTTTTTGATGGGAAGCGGTGCCTTGCTGCCGGTTGCTATCTTCCTCGTGCCCTACATCAGGAGACACGCTGTCTCACAATGGAGCAACAGTATTCTTCTTTCGTCCAGCCGGATCCATTATGCTGCTCACGCTCCTATGCCAATTCTCACCGTCCTGGTGTCCGTTCCATTGCTAATTGTGCTCTGGGCTAACGCCGAGTGTATCAACGGGCATTCGCGCCAGACAGCAAATCTTATTTTAGGCTCGTCGTTGGTAGTCGGAATGATAATCGTGGTGGGTCGCGTTATCCCTTCGCGACTGGTATGGTTCTCCCTTGCTGAGTCGATACCGCTGGCTGTTGTGGCGTCGGTACTCGTCTTATGGAAGGAAGGGGACAACCACGCCAGAGAATCCTCTCAGCGCTTGTTGTTGCTCACGTCAGTCATGGCAATTTGCTCCCTCATTCAATTCCCGTTCACTGCCCCCATGTACTTCTGTTTCATTGTTCCAATCTTGCTCATCGCTTTTGCTTCACTTGCTGAGAAGACCACACCGACCGAACGACATTCGTCTCTAATGACGCCGGTTTTTGCTTTTTATCTACTATTTGGCGTTTTCGCAATCTTGCCCGGTGAGTTTTATTTAAGACAGTTTGAACGTCACCCCGAAAGCGTATTCAAGTTATCCAAGGCAGAAGGGTTCGTCGCCGAGAGCGATGCCGTTGACCTATACGAGCAAGTGATTCCAGAAATCTTGCGTCACGCCGGAGATGCCCCAATCTACGCCGGGCCCGATTCGCCGGAACTGTATTTCTTGACTGGACACAAAAACGCAACACCGATTTACCTAGAATTTCTGGCCGGCCGCGACAGCCAACCCGAGCGGATATTGCGATGGATTGCGGCCGGAGGTGTACAAACTGTGGTCATCAATCATGGAGGCCTCTACACGCCATCGGGCCCCCCGCAGCAAGAACTCCTGAATGGGTCGCGTGCCGGTTTCCAGAGTCAACGACTATCGGCCGGTTCGAGATCCGCTGGAGGGAAGAGTCGGTATCCGATATCAGCAAACACAATTCTTCACTTCAGACTGGTCCTCAATCACATCCGTAATGCTCGGAGTCGATTCGAGAGACACTATCTGACGGCGTCCAACGCCGTAGCTAATTCCGTACCATAACCATAGGGGCAGTATCGCTAGTGGTCCCACCGTGGAAAAGGCCAATACGACAACGTAGAGGGGCGTAAAGAAGAGCAGGAAAAGCAGCGGGCTCACTCTCCACTGGACGGGTCTCGAACGCGTGTCGACTTCAAGCAGGAGCAGAACCGGTAGTGTGAGGAGGGCGAAGTCATACAGGTTCGAGTGAAAACTAACCAGCATTACAAAACATGTTGATATCGCTATCATAGATTTGGGTGTTCCAAATTTTTTGATCTGATGTACCGCCAGGAAAAGAAGTACCGTCGAGAGGATCACAGCAATAATCGCTATTGCCGGCGACCGGGGAGTCAACCCGGGCATGAAGGTCAGTAGCCCACGAATATTGGGCATGCGATGCGGGTCGATGGCAAGGATTGCGCCACTCTCGCCCTTTCGCCAGACTGCGACCAGGGCTTTCATACCGCCGAATCCCACCATCGCCGTGCTTATGGCGACAACTACGGTCGACGATAAAATAAATCCTGCTGCCATTCGCCATAGTCTCCGGAGCACCAAGATTCCCACGATCGGCAGCACAAACTGTAGCTTAAAAAGACCGAGCCCAAGCGCCGCGCCGGCAAGAACAGGCTGATCTTCCTTGAGCCAATAAAGACAAGCAGCAAACAGAGTCAGTATGACCAGCGAATCTTGACCCATCAGCAAACAGAACGGCACCGGAAAGAATGCCAGCGAAATAATGAACACGGTCTTCACGTCTCGCCTGGGTACGAGAGCTCTCGCAAACAGCCAGGACGTCAGTAATAAGAGCCCCAAATTCATACCACGCCATATCCAAAAGGCGGGCTCGTACGGAAGAGCTGCGAACGGCAGCCACAAAACTAACTCGTAAGGAAGGTGATAAAAAGCGAGAAAGTGTCTTGCTGCGGCTGCATCGTCCAAGGCAAATAGCGTTTTCTCGGTCTGGAATTGCAGCTGGATGTCGTACAGCAAGTGGTTCGGATTGTGCCGGTAGACCTGAGCGGCCGAATAGAACGCTGCGAAGTCGTAGGGAGTACCAACGACTCTGGCAAGCCATGGCATGACAAACAGGCAATTAAATACTGCCAGTGCGACCCAGCCGATGCGTTTCTTGGAAGCGGCGTTCATCGCACCGCATCCTGAGGGACTTCGGACAGAACTGGCACGGTCCTGCGGGCGACTCGAAGCGGAGATTGCTGGGCGTGGCCGTCAGCCATGAAGCTCTCCGCGAGCAACGCCGCCAGCAGCAACAGGGCCGCGACCGCGGTAATCGCCGGCGGCAACTCCAGCGACGGCAGGAACCAGAGCAGTCCTGCCGACATTCCCAACAGCGCGCGCACCACGGTCAGCTCGCGCGCCGCGACGTAGTCGGCAATGAGGAAGATGGGCAGCAGTAGCAGCGTCAGGTCGTGCCCGTTCACGTGATAGCCGATCAGCAGGCTGGCCACCACGATCAGGGAAAAACTCAGCTCCGAACTCGACTCCTGCCGGCGTACGCACGAGATTCCCACCAGCAGCAGCACCAGCGCCGATAGCGCGAACACCATCGCCCCGATCGCCATCGGGGACAGGCTGGCGTGAAACAGGCTGATCATCAGGCCGCGGAGGTTGGGCATGGTCTCCGGATAAGCGCCGGACACGCCCGGAGGCAGATGGCTGAATTGCAGCAGAAAGCGGGGAAACTCCAGAACCGATCGCCATCCCACCAGCGGAATCGACGCTGCTAATAGAGCCACGCCCGCGCCGCAAAAGCCGAGCAACAGCTTCCATCGCCGGGTGACTCCCATGATGAGCAAAATCGGCAGCACCAGCTGCGGCTTGAAGGTGGCCATGGCCAACGCGCAGCCCGCGGCAGCCTCGTGGCCGTCCGCCAGGGCGAGATATCCCAAGGTAAACAGCAGCAACAACAGGACCGAGTCTTGTCCCTGGAGCAGCGCGATGGCGGCTGGAGAAAAGAACGCCACGGCCAGCAGGGCGTAGAAGATCCTGGTTTTGAGGAACGGCAATCGCCTGCGCAACAATAATGGGACAGCCAGCAGCGCCGCGACATTCAATCCGTACCACAGGGTGGTTGCCTGCGGATAGGAGAACAGCGCCAGGGGCACGAACAGCAACAGCTCAAAAGGCGCGTGATTGAACAGCAGCGGCCCTTGGCGGGTGCTGAGGCGGTCGATGAAAACTTGCTGCGCCTGGCGCTGCTGGTCGTAATTGTAGACTTGATGGCCGTGTCCGGAGAGCACGATGCGGCCGGCCGCGTAAAAGGCGGAGAAGTCCGGCTGGCCGGTGAACAATGCCCGGCTTTGCTGGACGAACATGCTGCCGTAATAGAGGAGCACGACGGCTATCCCCAGCGGCAGCAGGAAACGTGTACGAGCCGGGGTGGGAGCTGTCATGACGGATGAACACAGCGAGCGCTTGGAGCGCCTGCGGCGAGGCTCGGATGGCCCGGAGAGATCTCACCGCAAGTTAGCAAGTCATCAGCGAGGGCGAGGCAGTGCCCTACTCACTGCCACACGTCCCGCAGACGAAGGTAAACCGTTGAACGACGAACTTGCTTGGCCGCGTCGATCGCTATTAGGCGACGGCGCTGCTAAGGTCGCTGGAGACGGCACTGAACGCGGTGCTGATCCCGACGGCGACATTGTTCATGGCCGCGATGGCGCCCAGCGCGATCAAAGCCGCTACCAGAGCGTATTCGATCAGGTCTTGGCCAGACTCATCGCGAAGGATGTTGTGGAGAATTGACAGAGTCATGTAGGTGCCTCCTGTGGCGTATCCGCGGCATCGGCAATGCCGTGGATATTGAATATCCGGGGCGATGAAGTTGGCGCTCAACTTCTGATGAATGCCAGGCGGTGGCCCCTTGCTCACCGCCCGGCATCGATTCAGCGGCCTGTCACTCGACGAAGTGGCCTGGGCAGGTTTGCCTAAGCTACTGCGCTGCTGAGATCGCTGGAAATGGTGCTGAAGGCGCCGCTGATTCCGGTAGCGAGCGACTTCATGGCAGTGATCGCCCCCAGGGCGATAAGCGCAGCCACAAGGGCGTACTCGATCAAGTCTTGGCCGGATTCGTCGCGGAGCAGGTTGCTAACTAGATTCTGCATGGTTCGTTCCTCATTCCTTCCGGCGCAACGAGTCAGCAGACAGGCTGCGCACACATAGTTAAGAACAGGGGGCAAGAATAGCCGGAAGGGTGGCTATCTTGATTCCACGATTTTGCCGGTCTTTCTAGAATCACAGCGGAAATTAGTGGGGTATATAACGCGATATCCAAGGGCTCGCCGGCTGGGTGGCTCGATCCTCTGCCCGGAGTAAATAATTTAAAATCAATGCGGTAACGTCATCAACCGCCCGGGGAAGAGGCGCAAAAGGAACGGTAGAAACGTTACTCCGCAGGAGACGGAAGTTTACGCTTCTTTGGCTAGCGCCAAGCTATGCCAATCCCAAAATGGGCGCAAACAATGCACCGCCAAGGGTACGGCCTTGTCTGGCAGCTCTGCCAATGAAGAATGATCTTACTGGTAAGTTTCGTTGGACAATCTTACTGGTAAGATCATTTTCTTTTTTGCAGCTCCCCGGTAGCCAGTTCATGCAGTGGCCGCTCGAACACTTCCCAGTGTGGCGGAGTTTCTCTGGGCTTCCATTGACACAGGCGGATCCAGCAGGAAGGCCGGGCCCGGAGCGCCCTCCCGAGGCTTGGTTGTGCCGGAGGGCTGGTAGTTAATCGGCATGCCAGTCATGGTCTGCCGCACCAAGTTGTCGTCATGGGTGAGGGCAACCGCTTCGAGTTCTTGCAGCTGCTCCTCGAAATTGTGGGTAGGGGGAGTCGGCTGAATACTCAGTATGCGAGGAAACACTGTCGGCTTGACCACAGCGGAGTCAGTCCATAGCTGCTCGTGAATCTTCTCGCCCGGACGCGAGCCCACAATTCGAATCTCTATATCCTTGTCGGGACGAAGTCCGGACAGCTCGATAAGCCTGCGGGCCAGCGAAGTAATCTTAACCGGATCACCCATGTCCAGCATGTAAATCTCGCCATTGGAACCAATCGACGCAGCTTGAAGAACCAGCTGGACGGCCTCGGGGATGGTCATGAAGTAGCGGGTCATGTCGGCATTGGTGATGGTCACGGGCCCGCCGCAGGCAATCTGCCGCAGGAAGATCGGTACCACGCTTCCACTGCTCCCCACAACGTTTCCGAAGCGCACACAGGTGCAGTGGGTAATGTTGCCACTTCCGCTTTGCCGGCCAGCCATGTGTTGCACCAAAAGCTCCGCCATCCGCTTCGTGGCTCCCATCATGCTGCTGGGATTTACCGCCTTATCGGTGGAGATCATCAGCAGGCGTTGGGTTGCGAATCCCACTGCCGCCTCGGCAATTGTGCGGGTTCCCAGGACATTATTGAGAACGGCTTCGGCGCAGTTGTGTTCCATGACCGGTACGTGCTTGTAGGCAGCGGCGTGAAGCACGATCTGGGGGCGATACTTTTCAAAGATGGAATGTATACGTTCGCGATCGCGAATGTCCGCCACAAGCGGCGCCAATTCGACCTTTGTTTTGACCGATAACTCGCCATGAATCTGGAAGATCGAATTCTCGTCCTGGTCTAACAAAATTACCTTTGATACAGGAAGCCTCGAAACTTGCCGGCTGAGCTCGGAGCCGATCGACCCTCCAGCCCCAGTGATGAGCACCGAACGCCCCATGAAGGCCTCCACGACCGTGGGGTGGGGTCCGTCCGCGGCAACGCGAGGATGAACTACCGCCAATTCAGGACGCGGGCTGGTGGAGACGCGCACATCGCCGCTGATAACGTTCCGCGCGGAAGGCAACAGCCGGGTTTCAACGCCGAACTCCATAGCGGTTGCCACCGCCTTGCCAATTGAGTCAACGTCTGAATCGGCGATGAGGACCAGATCTATCTTTCCGGTCGCAAGTTGTTTGGGCAATCCTTGTGGTGTATCGATAACTTCGAAACCACCCATTCGCGAACCTATTAAGCGGGCATCCGGTGTGAGGAGGCCCACCACGAGGACCTCCTGGCGCAGCGAGGTCTGACGAAGCGCGGACGCCAAACCCTCCTCCGTACCCAGCAGCAGTGTGCGCTTCTTGCCATCACTCCACATCGATGCTTCGTACAGCAGCCGGCGCATTCCGCGCATACCCAGGCTGAGCAGAAGAAACATGACGTAGTCCGTGACGATGACGATGAGCGGTACCTTAATGCCCCGTGCATTGCCGGGGCCCAGCCGCAGCAACAGCATGAAGATTGTAGGTGGGGTCGCGGCCAGGGCAAACGACAGCGTGTCATGCAGATCGAAATAGCGCCAGGTCCCGCGGTAGACTCGCGACAGCAACAGGCACAATGGGCCGACGGTCGATAGAACCAGTACCCACGTCCACATAATCGGCTTGTGCTCTTGCGGAACGTTAAAGTCAAAACGGAGTTGATACGAAAACCAAATGGCAACTGCCGACAGAACTGCGTCGATGGCTACCTGCCCCCAGCGGCTAAACAATGGGCTGGGTAGCCGATTGACACGCTGTCCTAGCAACGATAAAAACCCCTGCAACTTGCGAAATAATCGGGGAAGTGGCATATCGTCCGATCTTAATTACTAGACTAAAGTGGCCAATTTCTATCTTTATGTTGGCCATATTGTATTAAGTAAATACATCACTTTCAAGCTAAAACTTGATGAATGTTTGTACCACTAAAGTATTGCCTATCGACCCAGCCATTCCATTGCGGGGCTGGCGCCTTTAAATGTACGCGGAGCCAACTTTGGCCGACAAAACGCTGATGATCAGGTTTAGTTACGAGGTGAACGGGCTAGCCTGCCTGGCCTTCCATGCACAGGCGATGGTGTTTCGTGAACCGGTGCCGGGAGATTTCCAGGAAATGAGTTTGACCAGGTCGGTCGACCTTGGAAGATTAAGGCTTACGAAATGCGTCGAAGCTTGCGCGAGGTTCCGCCTATCGCTGGATTAGGACGAGAGATCTTGTGGCAGTTATCAGCCGCACTCAAAACTTAAGACACTTGCAAGCTTTGATTCCGGAAACATCTTGGCGGTGTTGACAAATGGCGGTACCGCAATAACGAAGTTTGCTTGGGTCATCCGCGAGCGATTTGTCCAGGTTGAAAAGGGACGTGCCCGACGTAACGAGGGTTTCAGATTGGCTGTAAGCCGCGTTGACGGCCCCGGCCGGTACGGTTCCGGTGCCAGTATGAAGCAACGCGGTCTGACCCTGGGCTACATCCAGCTTTCCGTTGGCCGAATTCACGGTCAAGGCTCCACTGGTCGCATGAATCTCGAGAAGGTCGCCCGATCGCTTAACGTCAAATTTAGCCGTGCCTGTTGCGGGTGCGATGCTGAAAGTATCGGCCTGAGCCGTCATGCCCTTGGTGGTGTTTATGCTCGCCATTCCAGAGCTTAGATTCACCACATTCTCGCTAAGAACGAGTTCCGAGCTGGATGGCACCATCACCGTCGAACCCGGGGCCGAGATCGTGACAACGCCATTCACTGTGTGAATATCGTCGCCGTTGAACAGGGCGGTGGTTGTTGCTGCCGCCGTCCCATTCACTGTTGTGTCCCCGCTGGAGTGCAAAACCGCGGCAGGCTTGTCAATCGCAAGAGCGGTCAGTTGAAAACAGGCTAAGAAAACCGCGCTCAACAGTATCAGTGGGACGCCGCGAGTGTTCATAGTGTCCTCCAGCTGAGAGTAGTGTCACCCCAGTGCAATCAAGCTAGCACTTATGACCAGAGCAATCAAGTTAATTATTAGCGTCAACGTGGTATGATTTTCGTCGATAGCATGGCACTTGTATGCCATACATGAGATGGGCAGCGCTGAGCGCTCCAACGATTGCCTGGCTTACGGCTTGCGAGAATGTTCCGCCGAGCTCACCATGCTGCTACGGAAAAACTGAATGCCAGCAATACCCTCCAAACCGCGAATGCGAATTGCCGTGGTGGGGGCAGGTGGAAACGCCCGTGAACTTGCCGCTATCATTCGTGACGTAAACCAAGCTGGCCGGAGCGAATTCGAGTTTGCTGGCTTTGTGGTGAGCGACACCGCACTGATCGGACCACACGACAGCACGGACAGATTGCTCGGAGACTTCGAGTCCCTGCGAACACATGGGCTTGATGGCCTCGCGATGGGCTGCGGTGACCCGCAAACCAAGCTACGATTGTCCCGGCAGCTGTGCACCGAATTTCCCAACCTGCAATGGCCAAGCCTGGTCCACCCCAGCGCTCTAGTGGACGCAGACAGCGTCAGGCTCGGACGTGGAGTAGTCGTGTGTGTAGGGGCGATCGTCACCGTGAACGTTATCATTGGAGACTTCTCGCAGCTGAATTTCGGTTGTACCGTTGGCCATGAAGCGCAAATTGGGCGTGGGTGCCTCGTCAATCCCGGAGCCAACATTTCGGGTGGCGTAGTGCTGGAGGACGGCGTATTGATCGGCACGGGGGCCCAGGTGCTCCAGTATCTGCGAATTGGTGAGGGTGCGCGAGTGGGAGCTGGTGCCGTGGTAACGTCTGATGTCGCCCCCGGAGTGACCGTCGTAGGAGTGCCAGCCAAGCCTCTGGCGCGGGAAGCCTCAGCTCATTGAGAAGGCGTGATCGCCTCGAGCGCCTGACATTGTGTGGCGCTCTGGTTCGCTACAGGCTGCGGCCGCCAGTACAAAAAACAACACTGCGTTGGCAGGAATCTGTAGATTGAAATCCACAAAACTGTGAACCAGCAGGCCTGAGCACGCCACCAATGCCGCCAGGTTTAACTTGCCTCCCGCGTCCCATCGCTTGAGCCCGTTCTTAAACAGCAAAACGATGAAGAGTGCAGCCATGGCAAACCCCGCAAGGCCCGTTTCGGTCAATAGCTGCAAGTAGTCGTCATGCGCGGCATTGATGAAGAAATCTGTGTAAAAACTCCGAAACTGCGGGTAGATGTTGGGAAATTGTCCCAAGCCCCAACCCAGCAAGGGCCGCTGCTTGACCATGGCAACACTGTCTCGCAGGATCGTCGAACGCTGGTCCATAGTGGCCGGGTTGAACTGATCGGCGAGCGTGCCCATGCGTTCCACCATGTCGGCGGTTCCAACCCAGGCTACCAACGCGAGGACCAGGGCAACGAAGATTGCGATCCCCATCCAAGTCGGACGCGAAGCCCGTTTCGCCAGCAGCACGCAGCCCAGGAAAAATAAGAACTCCGCGAACACACTTACGATTCCGCCCCGGGAGGCAGACAGAAAGATCGATGCCACCATCACGCCCCCGGCAAACATCAAGGCGAACCGTTCTAAGGTTGAAAGATAGGATCGGGTGGCGAGAACCAATGGCAAGGGCGCCAGAAGTTCCATCATTCCGGCGAAGTGATTACGATTCACGTACGGGCCAAAGACCGAAGACGCTTCGGAGACGGGACGTACCCAATAGATATTTCCGTTTCCTGCGAACCGTTGAATGATGGCGAACAAAGCCATCAGAAAGCCAAAGAGGCTCAACACTCTCAAGATTCGCCCCAAGTTTCCCTTCTTGTGGAAGACCTGGACCGCGATAAAGAACACCAGACCATCGAGGATCGAGAACTGAGCCGCGGCGATGGTGCCATAAAGATAGCGGGGTATGCGGAGCAGGATCTGCAAACCAACGACCGCGGCGAAACCAAGCAATGGAATAAAGAGTGGACTGAACTCAATTTGTATTCGAGAGCTGGTGGCTTGTCGCGCCGCCCAGACGAGAAATAACACCGCAGCTCCGCATTGCAGGACAAACACGGCCCACGGCTCGACCGCACCGAAAGCTAACGGGCCGAACAGCACTAACCCGGACAAGCCGTAACACAAGATCTGATCGAGTGCCCGGCTCCAGACGGCAGGCAGGTCAGCGTGTGCTTCCAGAGTCACAGGCCCGGCATGGCTGAGCGGCTTCATACGTAAGTGGACGGTATTCATGGTTGCGTTATGCTCACATCATCGATCCACATCTGGCCTTTGATTAAGCCTTCAGCAGGTACTCTTACGATCCTCAGCGCGATCAGGCGGCAATCCGGGCCGGCATGGAAGTCTCCTCGGATCTGCATCCAACTGTTGGTTCCTAACAGGTCGTCAGTCAGGAGGAGACGTTGGCCACTGTAGGGGTCGATGATTTCAAACCTGGGGCCGCTGCCGGTCAGTAACTCCTCACTGCGAACAAAAGCGGAAAACGCGTAGGTAGTGTTCGGGTGGACTGCAACCCATTGCCATAAGCCGGTATCTTGGGTTTGCGATCCGGGGAACGTGATTCTGAGCGATCGAGTGCCTCCGTGCAGCTGAGTTGGATCGAGCGCAAAGCTTAAATCGGTGGTCGAGGGAAACTGCCAGTCAAAGCCGGCGTCAAGCAGGTCGTGCTCAAAGTCTCCGTTGAACACAAGATTGTCAGGGCTGGAATAGGCCCGGAGATCCGGATTGAGCGCCACGGATTGCTGCCACACCGCGCTGGCTTCGTCCGGCCGCTTCTGCGAAATCAGGAACTTGATCCAGGGTGCCAGCTGCTTCGGGTCCAGGGGCTGGCGTAAAGCGGCGAGCCTCTGCCAAACCGCTTGTGCTTCAGCAACCCGGTTGTTGTTGATCATCAATTGCAGAAGTGCGAGTAGAGCCTGCGTCTGGTTTGGAGTGATTGACAGCACCTGCCCGATATCCTGAGTCGTTCGCCAGGTGAGTTGCAGCGCCGGCGTCAGAGGCTCAGAGGTGTTGTGCAGCACCACCGCGAGCTGCTGTAGCGCCTCATCCGTTCGCCCTTCCGCAAGATAGAAGTTGGCCGCCTCCCATGCAGTATCAGGCGAACGCGGATCAAACGTAACCGACTGTGATATCGCATGCTGCTGGCCCTGAAGGTTTCCCTGGACATAATAGGCAGCTGCCAAATCGAGCCAGAAGCGCGCCACGAACGGATTTAAGTTCACGGCCCGCTCGAGTTCGGGGGTGGCGGCTTGAGCGTCTTGGGTCAGGAACCGGTATCTGCCTAATGCGTGAGCGTAATCCGCATCACCGGGTTCGAGCAGCGCGGCCGTTCTCAGCGATCCCTCTTCCAACTTGGAACTCAGTTGGGCAGCGCGAAAGGAACGGCCGACCATAAACAAGTAAAGCGCCATCAGCGTCGCAGCGACGGCAAAGAAGACGACTTTCCCGAAAGTAGACTGGAGTGCCCCGCGCATACGGATAAACCGTCTTCTCGCAGAAATTTAGCCTGCGATCTTATTAGCTTTTGCTTCCTGGCCGTCTGAGTGGTAATAGCCCTTACCTCGATACCCGTAGTAGTACTGATAGTAGTAATCGGGTGAGTGCATGTTGGCGCCGTTGACGATGGTGCCCATCACTGGCGCATTGATTTGCAGCAGAAGGTTACGCGCATGGCGTAAGGCGTTCTTGGTGGTCTTGCCCGAGCGCACCACCAGCAACACCGCGTCGACCATGGCTGAAAGCACGGCAGGGTCGGTCACAGGGATCACCGGCGGGGTGTCCAGAATCACATGGTCGTATTCGGTGCGGAGTTTTGCCAGCAAATCTCGCATCCGATCCGACCCAAGCAGTTCGGCGGGATTGGGAGCGATCGGTCCGGCTGTGATGATGGAAAGGTTTGGTTGTGGCGAGAAGGTACGCAGCACGCTTTCGTACTGATCGAGGCCCGCCAGCAGACTGCTGAGCCCGGATGTGTTCGGCAATCCGAACGCGCCATGTACGCTGGGCCGCCGCATATCGGCGTCAATCAGCAATACTCGCACTCCGCGTTGCGCCAACACGACAGCCATATTGACGCTGGTGGTCGTCTTCCCTTCTTTCGGCAGCGGACTGGTAAACATCATGATCCGCGGAGGCCGCACCGCCGAAGAAAGCAAAATCGAAGTGCGCACTGTCCTGTAAGACTCCGCGATGTCAGAGGTGGGCCTTAATTGAGCTACCAACTGTTTGGAAGGGTCGCGGGACAAGGCCGACGATCGCGCTAATCGCGGTATGTCGCGTACGCCCTCCAGAAGTTTGCTCTCCGGAACCAGTCCCAAAGATGGCATTCCGGTCAGAGCCTGTACCTGGTCAGGAGTCTGGACGGTGTTGTCCAGCGTCTCAACCATAAAGGACAAGGCCACTCCTCCGATGAGGCCGATGGCGAGACTCAAAGCCAGGTTGCGGGGAAGGTTTGGGACGGACGGCTTGGCTGGTACGCGGGCCATGTCAACCACCCGAATGTTGCTGGAACGCAGGCCCGCCGAGACTCCCGCTTCTTTGAGCTTTTGCAGAAGGCCTTCGTACAATGTCCGGTTAGCATCGAGGTCTCGCTTCAGTATCGAGAAGTCGATGGCTTTTTCGTTGAGTTCGTTGGCTTCCACCTTTTGCGCTTCGAGCGCCCGGTGCAGCATGGACTCACGCGCCTGCGCCGAAACCAAACTGGATTGCAGTCTCTTCACAACCCGCTGAGCTTCGGAATCGATGGAACGTTGCGTTTGATCGATCTGGTTCTTGACCTCCAGCGCCTTCGGATAGTTCGGCCCGAAGGTTGTGGTCAGTTGCGCGTACTGCGACCGCAGGTTCGCTTCCTGCTCAAGCAAATGCGAGGTCAGATCATTGCCGGAGGGATCGCCGAGCGAGTCCAATTTTCCCGCCAGAGCCGACTCGTACGATGCCTGCCTGGAAATCCGGTCCGCCTCGGCTTCGGTGAGGTTTTTATTCAGATCATCCAGTTTTTGCGTAACAATGTTCTGCTTTTCATCGATGCCCAGAATTCCATTCTGGCGCTGGTAGCGAACCAGCTTCTCCTGAGAAGTTTCGACTCTAAGCTGCAAGTCGGAAATTTGCTTGGCTAACCAGTCCGAGGCCTGCATGGTCGACTCGTACCGAGTACGGTAGTTGTCTTCTACGTAGGTGTTCACCATGTTGTTGACGACAGCGGCCGCCAGCACGGGATCAGGACTGCGGAACGTGATCTGTATCAGCCGAGTATTGCGAACACTCCGCACCGTGGTGGCGTCGTGGAAGAGTTTCAGTAACGCCGCCTCGCGTTCGTGGTCGATCTGATCGACATTGAGGGAGCCCAGCTTCGGCGGTGGCATCGTCCATTTGCCCGCGAAGAGCCGGTTTTGTTCCAGATGAAGATTGTTGATCACACCCAGGGCGATTCGGTCGCTCTCGAGAATGTTGATCTGGGTGTCCATGGCGACCGTGTAGTCGGAACCTTCGCCGTCGCTGTCGCTGCCCGGAACATCTTTGAATCCCAGGTTCTCGCTTCCCTCCTTGTTGTAAGCGATTCGCGCGGTCGCGTCGTATTTTCTCGTCATCCGCAGCGACACTATGGTCGCGAGAATGACCATCACGACGGCCGAGGTGAGAATCACCCACTTGCGCTTCCGCAGAATCCGGACCGTTTCCGCAAGCGTCGATTCCTGCTGTCCAAATCTTGCTGATGGGGGAGGGTTGTCCGCCAGCAATCGCGCACCAAGCTCGAGATTCGAGGGTGGCAGCTCGGGCCCGTACAGATTTCCGCGGAATTGCTTTTGATCCACGAGAAAACTCCTGCGGCACTTTAGTTTTGGTATATGTTGGTAAATATAGCATATAGATCGTATTAATATACACCACTAAAGCCACAAAAATTACCTTCATTCGTTGGCCCTATAGTTGTATATTCAAGATGCCAGATTGCAAGGAAAATATTCCTTGGGGCTCGGACCGGCGGAAATCAAGGGTGGCCTTAGCGCAGCACAAAGTACTGAAATTATTATTACTAAATTAGGCTTCGTCGGAAACTGACAGGAAGAAAGTCTGAACGTGAAAGACCAGCACCAAGATGCTATTACAAATGTTGGATGGCAATCCCTTCTTCTTCAATGGAGGAAAAGCAATCCGGCTGAGCTTCTGCGTGGCCCGACCTTCCGCACCATTCTGACGAACCTGGCTATTCTCGCTTTCGGCATGGGAAGCTCGATTCAGCTCTCCAGGTGGCTAGGGCCCGCCGGGCGGGGAGATATCGCAGCTGCGATGTTGTGGCCGGTTCTGCTGGCCTACATCGTGAGCATGGGCCTCATTAGCGCGGTCATGTACTTTGCGGCGCAGCCCGGAACGCAATTGGAACACTTGGCGGCGAACGCCGCCGTGGTGGTACTGGCGCAGGCGGCGGTCGGCATTTCGGTGGGCTATTGCATCATGAGGTGGGTCTTGCATAGCCAGTCTCCAGACGTCGTCCGGATGGCGCGTTTATATCTTCTGGTCATTCCGGTCCTGCTCTGGAACCAATATGGATGGAGCCTGCTCCAGGCGCGGCTTCACTTCGTCGCCTTCAACGCGCTTCGTCTGGTCATACCTGCCGGCTATGTAGCCGGCGTCATGCTGTTGAAACTCTATAGCACGTTGACCTTCGGCCGGGTTGTGATCCTGCATTTGTCTCTCAACGTTGCCGCTCTGGTGTGCACCCTAGTTTGTCTGTTCGCTCTGCGCATTCCTGTCAGCTTGCATGTCGATCGTCCCTTAGCCGGGAAGATGCTGCGCTATGGCTTGCAGGTTCAGCCCGGCGATCTGTCAAGAGAAGCCAACTTGAGACTGGACCAGGTCCTGATGTCAGCCTGGATGCCGGCGAGTCTGCTGGGGCTATACGTGGTCGCGGTCAGCGCGTCGCAACTAGGTGATCTGGTTTCCCTGGCTTGGCGGATCGTCATGACTCCATCCATCGCCCGGGGAGAGACCATGAGCGGCCGGCGGATACTGCTCCAGCAGACTTTTCGTGGATATCTGCTGGTAAGTACTCCCTTGATTTTGCTCCTGGCGCTGTCCTTGCCGGTGCTCATACCCGCGTTTTTTGGAGCAGCTTTCAAGGCCTCCATTCTGCCGGCGGAGGTTCTGCTCATCGGCGCAGCCTGTCTGTCGGCGAAGAACGTTCTGGGAGGGGGGTTGCAGGCCATGGGCAGTCCCTGGCTAGCCAGTCGGGCCGACCTGATCGCATTGGCGGTGACGGTGATTACGCTGCCCCCTCTGCTTTGGCGCTTTGGAATTCTGGGAGCGGCTGCGGCCAGCACCTTGGCGTACGCAACCCAGTTGCTTGGAGTGCTGTACGGCTTGCACAAGAGTCATTCAATTTCGCCGAGCTCCTTGCTGCGAATATCAGACAAGGCGAAAACCGAAGCGATATGTCCATAGTTTCGACTTTGATTTGCAAGACGACGAGACATTCATTCGCTATGAAGAGCGCTGTCATCCTGATGTTGACTACCGTTCCCGTCTGCAATGCAGTCACGCAGGCTGCCGCGCCGGCGCGTGACCGCGCCAGGGATGCGACCCCGGTGAGCTCGATCGGGGTGGTCGTGGTCGATGGAGCTGAATTCTCCAGCATTCAATCAGCAATTGAGGCTGCCGGAGAGAATCAGATTGTTCTCATCCCAAGTAATTACCAGGGCTCTGATTCGTTCCACAATCCAAACAATATTCGTATCTTCGATCTACGGCGCAGCACCCCGGTCGATTCCGCACTGGGACGCAATGTCAGGGAATGGGGCGCGAAGCTGGACGCGCGCATGGTCGCCGGTTGCACGACCCTAGCTCCAGCAGGCCTGAGGTGCAATGGCATCTCCTTCATCCCGGCCGATGCCGGCAAGACCGTGATCTGCTACGGATGTGGCGCGTCCCAAGGATCGGGCCACGCGAACTTTGTTACCAGCATTGCGTCCGTAGTGAACACCCACGAGGTAAGACTTGCCACTGCTCCCGCTTTTTACGGCGCAGGCCGGAACATCGTTTATGGGTCCGATGATACGGAGGCATTCAACCGCGCTATCGCATCGTTCCGGACGGATAATCCCCGCTCCCTTGCCGCCGGCGAGTTGGCTTTTTGCGGCATGTCGATCATCAGCAACACACTCTTGTTTCATCAATACGGAGGAGAATTCCGTGGCTGCGGCTGGGGCTCGTTCGAGGGCAACGTGGGTTCGAAGCTGATCTGGGCCGGGGCTGCCGGTGCCCCCATGCTGGACTTGCAGGGAGGAGAAGGCGCAACCCTGCATGACTTTCATCTCTTCGGTAACAGCAGCGCCATGCCGATTGGGCTGCAATTGACTCGGGTGGGAACCGAAGCCTTCATTGGGAGCTACAACCACTTCGATCACATCTGGTTTGGCGCCA
This sequence comes from uncultured Acidobacteriaceae bacterium, assembly GCA_963769235.1. Lineage (GTDB taxonomy): Bacteria > Acidobacteriota > Terriglobia > Terriglobales > Acidobacteriaceae > Bog-257. The sequence goes on from CAVYKW010000009.1 coordinate 101,510, forward strand.
TGTACGACGGTGGTCCCGACACCCTGAGCGATCAACCCTACAACATGCAAACCGGTGTCTTTGCCCACGGGCCGGGAGGCAACGACGATTTCCAACGCTTCACCAGTGTAGTAATGAATCGCGTTAAATTCGGCAGCGATTCGGATGCCTTGCAGGCCGTTTATTGGGACTGGCAGACGCTGTTGGTGCTATATGCGCAGAACGGTTTCTCGATTGTCGGAGATCACGTGCGTGGGCGGAACTGGTTCTTTGCCGGCAACACGCTCGATCTCTCCTTTGGCAGTCCAAATTTTCCGCATCTCCGCGGCATAGCTCTTCTGGATGACTTTGGTTCGGAGCACTCCAGTCAGATGCTGACCTATGTCAATGGTGGCAGCGGTGAGGTCGTGATTCATGGTGGGAAGTGGCAGGCCTTTCCGTCATCGACAATTGCTTCTGGCAAGGTGATCGATCTGCAAACTGCGGCAGGTTCGGATAGCTTGTATCTCAGCCACTTCGAATTCACCTATGAACTTCCCTACACCGGCCCGCCCCTCAAGTTAGTATTCGGAAGCCCGCACGGAATATCAGGCCAATCGGTGACCCTCCACGACGTGACCGGCATAGTCCCTGCCAACATCGTGCTGAATCCTGGCTCTGCAACCCCAGGAATAATTCCGCCCAACGTTACGTTTGAGTGGACTAACGATCCTGGAAACGGCGACGCCGGCGAAGAGAGCAAGCGCATCATAAGTTCTGCCGACAATGTGCTCACACCTTATCGCAAGGATTACCAGGGCCAAATCAATCTGACGGGCGGTCCGCTTTGGGTTCGAAGAGCTTTGCCCCCGGCAAACTTCATATGTACTCCACGCGGTGCCGCGGGACACAACGTCTATACCTATCAGGCTACCTGCGTAGCGGGGGGAGCGGAAAGTCTTCCCACTCCTAAGATCGTGTGCTCGAACACGAAGCCGCTTACCGCGGTCAACTCGAACCTGCTGACCTTCTCGAATATGCAGGCCTGCGATTCTTACAATATCTACGGCGATATTGAGGGAGCGTTAGGACTGCTGGGCAACGTTGCTCGAGGCTATTCTTCGGACAACGGAATTAACTATCCCCACCAGAAATTTGTCGACGATGGCAAGCCCGCTGTTGGTACTCCTGTGCCTACTGTGGACCAGACCGGCAGCGTCATCATCGATGGCACCTTGACTGTGAACAGACTGAGGGTGGCCAGCACTGCTTCTGGTGCCGGCGACGCCGGCTGTGAGTTGGGGCACGCGCCCTGTCGCGTCGCCGCGACCGGAAATATCAGCGGAGGCTCGGGTTCAATCCCGGAGACGCTGCTGTTCCACGTCTCCGGCAATGGTGGCCAGTACCGAATCAGTTGCTCGTTGTCAGGAGTTGTCCCCGGTGCGGCGGGAACTGCGAAAGTTTGTGTCGGCTACGACTTGTTGGGCGGCGCAGTGACCGATTGCAGCAATAACATCAACCTTGCGCAAGCCAGCGCCCACAGTTCCTTAAACGTAACCGGCTGGATGCGAGCGAATAGCTCGGTCACTTATCACACGACGGTAGCTGGCAATCAAAGCGGCCGGTATCAGGTCGGCTGCGCTGCGGAGCAGGTGCAATAGCTATGTCAGGTTACAAACGCATTCCGGTTGGTGACGTGCGGAGAGGAGTTCAGCTATGCCCCTCTATCTAGCTGCACTGCTCGACACCTTCGTACTCGTCACCTGCGCGGCGCTGATGTTGAAATACGCTCGCCTCAGCGCGCTGCATCCCGGATTCATGTACCTGATATTCCACTCGCTGGTTTTTACTGCCCGTCTCTATTCGATACTTGCCGGCTCGCCGACGCTATTCACAAACTGGCGGGGAGGCTTGCCGGTCACCGAGGCCGAGATCGCTTGGGCGGCAAACCTCGCCGACATTGCTCTGGTGGCCATGACCGCCGGCTGGATCAAGGTAGCAGCGGACGATCGGCGAACGTTCGGTATACCCCGGGAAGACGCCCTTCCCGATCCTGATGCAACCGTACTCTCGGAGCGAGTCATCTGGTTCGTAGCTGCGATTACTGTCCCGATTGGCCTTCTGGCTCTTTTCTACTTCGGCAATACTCCCACGGTCGGCGTCTACAAAGTCGACTTGGGCGACTGGAACACCTCGAGCTGGACCGTCGTCACGCAGAGCTGGCCCGGGCTGATGCTGCTTGCGCTTATTTACTACTACGGATTTCGCAAAGTGCTGGTCGTGCCCATGGGGCTTTATTTATTAGTAATGGCGGTCCAGGGCTACAACCGCTTCCGCGTAATCGTCCCGCTCCTGTTCTTACTGTGTGTCTGGCTTTCGAGGAAAGGAAAGAAATGGCCTCCCACCTGGATGACCGTGGCCGGCCTTGGACTGCTCCTGCTCTTCTTTCCGTTAAAGACCATCGGGCACATGCTGCAAAAGGGTGACACCATTTCCGATATCACGGAAGTGACTTCTGCCATGATCACTGACGTAACGACTGGGCGCAACCAGGACCAGATGATCATGGATGAGTTTGCTTCGTCTGTGTCACTGGTTGACAACGGCCACCACTATTACTACGGAGCTTTGTACTATCCGCTGCTGGTGGTGCCAATTCCGAAGCAATGGTGGCCTGACAAGCCCCCCATAAACTGGTATGTCCACGAGATTTCAACTCCGTCCCGGCCGATGGCGCATACCGGCATGGTTACAACCTTGCACGGCGAATCGTATGCCAATCTCGGAGTTGTCGGAATTATTATTATCAGCTACGTGGTCGCCTATTACCTGGGATGGTTTTATTTCCGGGCTCTGCGGCATTCCTACTTCTCGGTCTATCGCTTCCTTTACCTCATGGTGGCTTGCAATCTGGTGCAAGTGTTCCGCGACGGTTTGACTTCTCTGGTGGTGTTCACGCTGGTCAATATGACGCCACTGGTCATTATTGCGGTGCTGTCGTACTTATCATTTCGTCGTACCCGAAATTGGGCATCCCCTTACCCGCTGGTATCGCCCGTCCAGCAGAGAGGAGTGGCAAAGGCATAGGCCTACCTCATCATGCTGCCCGTCACGGTTTGGATGAACATGCCATCGCATCACCAGGGGGCGCTCTTCAATGCTCTGGCGTCGAGGACCGACCTGCGAGTGGTATATGACCACGAGCTGACGCAGGATCGGCGCGACATGGGGTGGCCAGAAGATCCGCACACCGGATACGAGTGCACGGTGTTGGATCCCTCCCGAAAAGTGCGGCAAGCGCTTTCTATCGCCGGCAAGGAACGCCGCCGGCTGCACATCTTTGGTGGGATTTGGGCCGAGTTATCGTTCGCGAGCGCCCTGGTAGTGCTGGGTCTGAGTAAGTCGCGCTTCGCCATTTACGCGGAAGCGCCTACTGATCGCAAACTGCTCGGAGTTGTCCCCCGGCGCACAGTGGGAACCAAATGGTTGCGGTCCGCATTCGGGGGCTGGGTTGCACGCCGGGCCAGCGGACTGCTGGCCGTCTCGCACTTTTCGGCTGATTACTATAGCGAACTCGGATTTCCTGAGGACCGGATTTATCCCTTCGGATATTTTCGCGAATCTCCACCGTGTGCACCTCCGGCGACCAAGGCCGGCGGTCTGGAAATTCTCTTTGTAGGGAAACTGGACTACCGCAAAGGCGTCGATCTGCTGCTGGATGCAGTCGTCCCGCTCCTGGCCGAGAACACGTCTCTTCGCCTCTCACTGATCGGTAGCGGTGCAGAACGGGAGAAGATCAATCAACTGGTGCAAGCCTCAGGGTTGTCGGACCGCATTACCGTCGAGGGCGTGTTGCCGGCATCCGAGATTCCCGCCCGACTCACGCGCGCTGACATCCTCGTGCTTCCATCGCGGGGCGATGGATGGGGAATGGTGGTCAACGAGGCGTTCCTGGCGGGCATTCCCGTTATCGTGTCGGACCGTTGCGGAGCTGCCGACCTGATTTGCCATGGAGTCAACGGCTACGTATTCCCCAGCGAAGACACCGACGAGCTTCGCTCATGTCTACGCGCCTTTACGCAGGCGGATCAATCACAAATGCGTTCCGCCGTGGCACAGACCGGCTCAGCGCTGGCTATCCCGACCGTAGCTGACTACTTGGTTGCGTGTCTGGCACACATGTCCGGCAGCGCCCGGGAACGGCCTGTCGCCCCTTGGCAGCAGATCATCACCGGCCTACAGAAGTCGAGCAGTAACAGAATCCAGCGGGCAAGCTGGTCCGGAGTGGCGGTGAGCCGGTGAGAATCTGCTTTATTGCCGACGCTCGCAGCCCCATTGCCCGGAATTGGATCCAGTGGTTTGTGCAGCGTGGTCACACTGTCTGCGTGATATCCAGCTACCCAGCGCCAGCGGACTCGATTCCTGGAGCCGAGGTGCACTGCGTCTCGTTGTACGTGAACCGCTTCGCCAAAATCCGTCACAACGGCTCGACTGGTTCGAATGGTTCGTCCTCATTCCTGTCTCCGTTGCTGGCAGAGCTTCGGACAGGCCGGCTCTCGCAATGGTTTCACGAGATGAAGGACTCGGTTGCGCCCATGGAATTGCAGTTCCATGTCAAGCAGTACAAAGAAGTCCTGGAGAGTTTCCAGCCCGAGATCGTGCATGCCATGCGAATTCCTTACGAAGGAATGATGGCGGCGGCAGCGGTTGAACAGTTCCCCCTGGTGATCTCGATATGGGGAAACGATCTGACCCTGCACGCGGCTGCTTCGCGCCTCAGCGCAAAACTGACGCGGCGCAGTCTGGAACGGGCGGATGCGCTCCATTCCGACTGCCGGCGCGATATCCGCCTGGCGTCGTCGGACTGGGGCTTTGATGCCTCGAAGCCGACCGCGGTTCTTCCGGGTGGCGGCGGTATCCAGATGGATAGATTTGCTCCCGGTACACCGGACCCGCAACTTTGCAGGGAACTCAATATCCCTCCCAACTCTCCCGTGATCATTAATCCGCGAGGGTTTCGTCCTGGGTCAGTCCGCAGTGACACATTCTTCCGGGCCATTCCAGTTGTGTTACGCAGCCGGCCCGACACCGTAGTTATTGCGTTAGGGATGGCGAAGAATCCGATCGCACAACGCTGGGTTGACTCTTATGGCATTGGCCAGTCCGTGCGCCTGTTGGGAAGCGTCAGCCGCGAGCGGATGGCGGCCCTGTTCAGGCTGTCGTGGATCAGCGTCTCCATCAGTGAACATGACGGTTTGCCAAACACGCTGCTGGAAAGTCTGGCATGCGGCGCATTTCCGGTGGTCGGTGACATTGAATCCATACGCGAGTGGATCGACGACGGAGTGAATGGATTCCTGGTTTCTCCTGGCGATGCGGATGCCGCCGCCGCCGCCATCCTGCGGGCAATCGAAGATAAACAGCTACGACGCACTGCGGCAGCCATGAACCGCGCAATGATCGAGGCTCGTGCAGATCATTCCAAGGTTATGCCGCAGGCGGAGTCGTTCTACAAGAAAGTTGTTGCTTCTCACGGAGAGGCTCGACTTAGCTTGGGCGCGGTTGCCCGGTAATGGATGCAGTGAACGATAAGAGCACAAATTCGAGGTCGGTTGTCGCTTCTGGCGTCTCGCTCGCTCGCCACCTGGGCGTCGGCTGGTTAGGACGTCGCGCGCGCTTTGCTTTGGAACAGAAGTTGCACCTGCTTCAGCATCGTCTACCGATTCACAGCTGGGCCGAGCAGTCGCTGGGTACGCTGTTGCGCGAAGAGGTTCCGTGCGAGAAGGCTGCCTATACTGCATGGCGGCAGGCTTTGGCGGGCAAGTTTTTTTTTGAGCAGCTTCCCAGCGCGGATCAACTCCGCTCTATCTCAAACGGACAAGCGGTTCGGCAGGCAGATGCCGTACTGGCTGGCGTCTGGCTCTACTTCGGCAGCATTCCGGTTGAAGTAGGTTTTCCGCCCGACTGGCATCAGAACCCAATAACCAAACAACAAGCTCCGCATGACTGTCACTGGTCTGAGTTGTCTGATTTTGCTTTTGGCGACATTAAGCTGATTTGGGAAGCCAGCCGTTTTTTCCCGGCCTATGCTCTGGTCCGGGCTTATGCCATGACCGGCGACGAGCGATATCCCGACGCATTCTGGAGGCTCGTTGAGGATTGGGCAGTGCACAATCCGCCGCAACTCGGGCCAAATTGGAAGTGTGGCCAGGAGGCAGCTTTTCGCTTGATGGCCTGGTGCTTCGGACTGTACGGATTTTCGCAGTCGCCCCACACCTCTCCCGAACGCGTTAGCCAGCTAGGCTGTATGGTTGCCATTACTGCTGAGCGTATCGAAGGAAACATCGCTTACGCGCTCTCACAAAATAACAACCATGGGATAAGCGAAGCAGCCGGATTATTTACTGCGGGGATATTATTCCCCGAATTTCGCCGGTCGCACATCTGGCGCCGGACCGGACGCGAATTGCTCGAGTCCCAGGCGCGCCGGCAGATTTATGAGGATGGCAGCTATATCCAGCACTCGACGAACTATCAACGGGTGATGCTGGATACTCTGCTGTGGGCGATAAGACTGGGCGAAATCAACCGTTACCGGTTTTCCGACGAACTCTATGGCATGCTGCGACGTAGTGTCGAGTTCCTCGACACTGTTACGGAGCAAGATCACGGGCGAAGTCTAAATTGCGGCAATAACGACGGTGCCCTGGTGCTGCCTTTAACCGACTGCGAGTATAGCGACTTTCGTCCGACAATTCAGTCCATCTATTGCCTTACATCGCAAGATCGCCGGTATGCCTCAGGCCCCTGGGACGAAATGTCACTTTGGCTGCTTGGCGAGCAAGCAACCGCTGCACCCACTCGCGATACTGCCCGTGTCCGCAATGCCTCAGCCGGAGGGTATTACACCTTGCAAGGGCCAGAAACCCAGGGGACGCTCCGCTGTGCCAAGTACCGGGATCGTCCCGCCCACGCGGACCAACTGCACCTCGATCTTTGGTGGCGGGGCATCAACATCGCGCTGGATGGTGGAACCTACCTCTACAATCCTGAGCCGCAATGGTATGGCGCCTTTGCCGGTACTGCCGCGCACAACACGGTAAGCGTCGATGATAGCGACCAGATGTTGCGGTTCTCCCGCTTTCTCTGGCTCGACTGGGCGCGAGGTGTGGTCAGGCGGAATTTTGCAGACGGATCATGGGATTGCCTGGAAGCCGAGCATGACGGATATAACCGCCTGGGAGTTACCCATCGACGTTGCGTCGTGCGGCGAGATGATATCTGGATAATCGTTGACGACTTAGTTGGAGAAGGTTCACGCAAGGGCCGCCTGCACTGGCTGCTCGCCGACTTGCCGTACCATGTGAATCCCGCCTCGAGTCACCTGACGCTGAGTACGATGGCAGGCCGGGTTTCGATCAAGCTGGTTGCGAGCGCGCCATGTCGTTTGAGCTTAGTTCGCGGAGGAACCATCCTTGCCGGCAACGTTCCCGCCCCGGAAGGTCTGATTCGTGGCTGGGTTTCACCGACCTACTCCCAGAAGGAGCCGGCGCTCTCGCTTGCCGTTGAAGCCGAAGGACCCTTGCCGATTCGGTTTGTCACTGTGATGGATTTTGGCGGATCAGAAGCAGCAGATATGAGCCCAGCAGGTGTCAGCTTCGGTGGCGAGAGTCCGTGGAGAGTCCATCTCAAGCCTCCTGGTGAAACAACTACAGCCCACCTGGATTCCCCGCCGGAGGTAGGCATGAAACCGGTTTCGAAGCATCTGCTCCTTATTCATCAGGCGTTTGCGTCGCCGGCCCAAGGCGGGGGCACACGCCATTACGAGCTTGGCCGGCACCTGCTAAGCCGTGGCCATAAGTTCTCCGTGGTGAGCAGCAACCTAAGCTACCTCAGCGGAAAGCCAATCCTGGAGCGTCATGGCCTTTTCGTTGAGCAGGACATCGATGGATTGCGGGTCTTGCGCGCCTACGCCTACCCGGCGCTTCATCGCAGCTTTGCCTGGCGCATCTTTTCCTTCCTCACCTTCACGGTATCGTCGCTGCTGGCCGGTTTGCGTTGCGGGCCGATCGATCTGGTTATGGGAACGTCGCCTCCCATCTTCCAGGCATTCTCTGCCTGGATGCTTGCATTCTTGCGACGGAAACCTTTTCTGCTGGAAGTCCGCGATCTCTGGCCGGAATTCGCGATTGATATGGGTGTCTTGCGTAACCCGGCGCTCATCTGGCTTTCCCGTCGTCTGGAGCGGCTCCTTTACGCACGTGCCACACACATACTGGTAAATTCCCCCGCATATCGGGACTACCTGCTGAAGCTCGGTGTAGCCCCGCTGAAAGTCAGCCTGATTGCCAACGGCGTAGACCCGGCAATGTTCGATCCCGCGTCGCTGGGGCAGGCAACCCGCCAGAAATGGGGGCTGCAAGACAAGTTTGTGGTGACGTACACCGGCGCCATCGGCATGGCCAATGACCTGGGCATGCTTCTCCGGGCTGCCAGCCGCTTACGCGAATATTCCGACATTGTTTTTCTGATTGCCGGAGACGGGAAAGAGCGCGCCAATCTGGAGGCTCAGTCGCGTGAACTCGATCTGAAGAACACTGTCTTCACCGGAACGGTCAGCAAGGCCGAAGTCGCGGACATGATGGCCTCGTCAAATGCCTGCGCGGCGATCCTTCAGAATATTCCAATGTTCCGCACCACCTACCCCAATAAGGTATTTGACTACATGGCAGCCGGGAGACCTACCTTGTTGGCGATCGACGGGGCGATTCGCGAGGTGATCGAATCCAGTCATGGGGGAATTTTTGTTCAGCCGGGTGATGACGAAGCTCTAACCCGTGCGATCCTGCGGCTCCGAGCCAATCCGGAGGAAGCACATCGCATGGGCGAACTCGCCCATGAGTACGTGACCGAGCACTTCAACCGCCAGCATCAAGCAGAGCAATTCGTCTCGTTGGTGGAAGGCATGGCGGGAAATAACAAAGATGCAAAGGAAGGCCGCTTTTATCGTGGCGCCGGTAAGCGAATCTTTGATCTCTTACTGACGGTTCCCGCTGCCCTGCTGTTCGCGCCGGTAATGTTGGCTCTGGGGCTGCTCATCAAAGTGAACTCCAGCGGGCCTGCGTTTTTCAAGCAAGAGCGGCTGGGCAAGCAAGGCAAGATTTTTGAAGCTTACAAGTTTCGCACCATGACTCACCGCGTGCGCACCAACCACGTTGAAATTCGAGCCGACAATCCCGAAGTCACTCCAGTCGGACGGTTGTTGCGACGCTTCAAGCTGGATGAGCTCCCGCAGATCCTGAATGTGCTGAAGGGGGACATGTCGCTGGTGGGACCGCGTCCGCCGCTGCCGGGACAGCTTGCAGAATATGACGCTAAGACCGTGCACCGTCTCGATGTCACTCCTGGATTGACCGGATTAGCGCAAGTGAGTGGCGGCACACGAATGACCTGGCCGCAGCGCTGGCTCTATGACCTGGACTATGTTCGGCGGCGTTCCTTTGGCTTGGATCTACACATCTTGAAACGTACTTTTCTCGTAGTACTCCTCGGTGAGGAGCGTTTTTATATTCCGCCAGATACGATTGGCCACTGATTGAAATGATGACTACAAAAATGGAATCACTCACTAACGAGGTGCTGGCAGTCGACGGCGGTCGGCCGGTTCTGCGACAGCCTTTGCCAGCATGGCCGTACTTTGCTCCCGACGAGATCGAAGCTGCCGCGGCGGTATTGGCGTCCGGCAAAGTCAACTATTGGACCGGGGAAGAAGGCCGCCAATTCGAACGGGAATATGCGGCGCACGTCGGCACGAAGCACGCCATCGCGTTGGCTAATGGCACGGTGGCGCTTGAGCTGGCGTTGTACGGATTGGGAGTTGGCGCAGGGGATGAGGTGGTGGTCCCGAGTCGCACATTCATCGCGAGCGCCAGCTGCGCGGTCATGCGCGGCGCTGTTCCCGTGGTGGCGGACGTAGATCCTGTCAGCGGCAACCTCACAGCCCAAACCATTGCAGCTGTTCTAACGCCCAGGACTAAGGCCATCATTGCGGTACACCTCGCCGGCTGGCCTTGCGACATGGATCCGATTCTTGAGTTGGCGGAGCAGCACAATCTAAAGGTAATTGAAGATTGCGCTCAAGCTCACGGGGCAAACTACAAGGGACGGCAGGTCGGTTCCATGGGCGACGCGGGGGCCTTCTCGTTCTGTCAGGACAAGATCCTCTCGACCGGCGGTGAAGGCGGTCTGCTGACTACGAATGAAGATGCGGTCTGGGACCTGGCGTGGAGTTTCAAGGATCACGGGAAGAGTTTCGATGCTGTCTACAAGCGGCAACACCCTACGGGATTTCGCTGGTTGCATGAATCCTTTGGTACGAATTGGCGTTTGACAGAAATGCAATCTGCGATGGGCCGGATACTGCTAGAGAAGTTGCCGGAGCGGATTCGCCTGCGCCGCCGCAATGCGGCGATCCTCGAAGAGGCGTTTAACCGCATCCCGTCTTTCCGGGTGACGTCGCCCCCCGACAGCGTCGGGCACTCCTACTACAAATACTATGTGTATCTCCGGCCAGAACTGCTGGCCGAAGGTTGGGACCGCGACCGCGTCATGGCAGCCATCAATGCGGAAGGTGCTCCATGTTTTGCGGGCACGTGCAGTGAGATCTATCTCGAGAAGGCCTTCCCGGACCACTTGCGTCCTCGGAAGCGTCACCCCATCGCCCGCGCACTGGGGGAAACCAGTCTAATGTTCCTGGTCCACCACACAATCTCGGGAGAACAAATGCTTGATGTCTGCCGCGCGGTGGAGAAGGTCATGGCGGAAGCTACCGCGCCTTAGTACCAGGCTGAGACGACCAGCCAAACACAGGAACGGGTTCCGCAGTCAGACTGGATTAGCCGAGACCGGAACCGGGTACGATCAACTTCCCGGACCTTACATTAACGGGCTTTTCGGCTCATAGCTTGCGACCATATACCAGACCACCAGCAATACAATCAATCCCACCACCATCAAGATGTGGGTTCGATATTGCCTGATCTTTCGGACCGCGCGTTGGCCGGGTCCGTGGCGATGGCGGTGACGACGTCCGTGCCGATGCTCTATTCGTTCCTCGACGGCGGGCTGTCCCTCAATTAATGGTCGTGAATCCATCATCTGCCCCCACCTTAATCGAAAAGTTTTCGTGCGCACGTCTCGGCTAAATCATTTGCTTCAAGGGCGTACTACTTCAACATACTCGCTGGTTGCCAGTGGGCTCGGAGACCAGGGTCGTCGTATGCGCAGCGGCTGAATCGAGCGCGAGAAACGACTTAACGGCGCGAAACTTTCCATTGCTTTCGCGTTCGATTTCCGAGACGTATTCGAAATGCACCTGTAGCGTACGGCTGATCCACTTACGAATCTCCGTTTCCAGCATGCGCTCATCGACGGCACTATAAGCTGGGCGGCGCACGATCCGCAACCTTATTTCACCGATCTGATCCTGCACCACCTGGCACTCCCGCACGTTCACTGAATGCTTGAAGACATAGTCGAAGCGCATAATGCGGGCCCCTTCCGGGGTGATAACGTAGTCGTCCATCCGGCCTAGGATGCCGGTAAGCGTCGGCAACTGCAATCCACATCCGCATTCGCGGTGCTCCGCGTTCCACACCCCGATGTCACCAGGCTCATAACGAATGAGCGGGAAATCGGGAGTAGCGAAGCCGGTACATAACAGTTTGCCTTCGATTACACCTTCCACCCGGCGGGTTTCCAATCGCTCGATAACCCCAAACTCAAAGTCTTCGTGATAAACCATGTTTCGACATTGCGACGCATTGGCGCAAGCCTCGGTCATTCCCCATTGGTCAGTCAATATGGCGCCGGTATAGGCTTCGATGTCCGCTCGCTGGTTGGCCAGGATGTTTTCCGCTCCGGTAGTGATGACGCGCGGCGGCCGTTGCAACCTCAGTCCAGCTTGTCGGGCTGCGCCCACCAGTGCATGAATGATCGAGGGATAGCCGGAGTAAAACTCGAATCCTTCACCGTCCAGGAATTCGAGGATGGGTGCGATCTTCTCGGGCGTCAAATGCTGCATGTTGATGAGCGCCTGCTTCATCGGCAAATTCCACCGCCAATAGGGCGGAGCCGACTGCCGGCTGGGCACGACTAACTTGCCGGTGAAATTCACATGCCAGGTTCCGGGCCGCAGGCCGAATCGCATCCGGTGGCGCCACCACATGGCCCATTGCATCGCGATAGCGGAGGGATGGACATACAACTGCAGACTCTTGCCGGTTGTGCCGCTGGTATGGCGCAACAGCAATCGACCGGTTGGAGTTGAAGTGCTTCTAAGCCTTCCGAGATTGGCCCTCACATCTTCCTTGGTGAGGACTGGGAGCTTCGGCAGATCGGCGACCGTGCGAATGTCTTGCGGCGTCAGTTTGCGCTCCCGCATGCGATCGCGATAGAAGGGCACATTCTCGTAGGAATGCTGAATCAGTTCGCGAACTTTCTCGTCCTGATAGTTGCCGATTTCTGCACGCGACCATTTCTCCGACTCCAGCATTTCCTGGAGGTAGCGCTCGAATGCAGGCCCCAAGCGCACCGCCGCTTCCCTGCGACCGTACCAATAGCAGGCCGCGTTCTGCAGAAATACCGGCAAGCGCGCGTATAGCGCCTCTGTCATGTCGTCGCTTTTGGGCACAGTTCCTCTACGGCAGCGTGGCTGTCCTGCTCGATGTAGCCTTCCCAGCCAAAGTGCGGCTTGAAGCGAAGAGTTGTTTGCGTCGGAATCGCACCCAGCGAGCCGTTCCACTCCGGCCGATTGCTGCGAACTTCAATGGTTCGCCAGTCACCCTGACCCAGCGAATACGAGGGGCAGTGAAATGCGTTCGTGACAATGGGAATTCGGTCTGGATCGAATCCCATCAGATAGGCGCAAACGGCATCGACACTGGGTGCGTGAATACCAAACGCCACCAGTCCCGAGCGAACCGGGTCGGGATCCATGGGGCCGCATCCTTCGCCACCTACGATGCCATCTACGATGACGTAGTGCCGTTTGCGATTCGGCTCGTTGTCGTCGCGAAGATGCCCTTCGGCATTACCGTAAAGCAGTAGCTTGTTCAGATCCAGAACCATGCGCCACAACGTGTCATTTCCGTGCCAGTTTCCGCTGCGAATCACATGATCGCCGTCGCCAAAAACTCGCAAACCAGGCTTTCGGATGGTGCGCGCCAGCCACCGCCCTGGCCCGGGGAATGTCAGCAACGCCTTATGGGAAGCAGCCACCAGTTTCCGTTCCAAACGGTGTTTCGTGTCTGGTTTCGGGTGCTCGTCGCCCCCCAAGGCTGGATTGCCGTTGGTGTGATGTGGAAGCCAGTTCTTGTCGGTATTGATTCCCACCAAGTTCTTCAGGCTAAGGGTGACTCCCGCCTTCTTATGGGTCTTCAGTTTTGGCAGGTTGAAGAAAACATCACATTGGATTGCGGTACCTGCAACGAGATACTCATGACGGCCGTCAGAGTGGTGACGGTTCACTTCGTGGCTGTCGTAGTCAGCTCCGTAATAACGTCCGCCCCCCAGGTGTCCGACGAACTCACTGGCCGCAGCCAGATCGAAAGCGACATTGCCGGACGGATCACCCGGCAACTTGCGGCGTTCGACGATCACGCCGTCACGATTCGTCCACTCCTCGCGGCGCAAATCGATTAGCTCAAAGCACAGCCCTCGTTGCTGGTAGAAGCGCTGAATTTCGTCGAGTCCGAGAATGCGAACGATGGTGTCAAAGCAAGAGTCCGTCTGCGGGCCGTCCGCGACGATGATCTTGCCCCGGCCCTGCAACGCCTTCCACACGTAGTCGGATACAGCGCGAACGATACTGCCGTGGGTCATTACGTATTGCCATCCCCGCGGATCGCGGGGATGGCTTTCCTTGACCAGGTTCGGCTTTAGCAGCACTGTCTCACCCGGCTGAATCAGGCCCAGCAAAGGGTTCCAATGCGGCGTGCCGTAGCTCGGTTCGTCCAGACCGGCTAACCGAAGGCACTCGCGCACACCCGTGTAGGCGGCATTGGGCTCATTTGCACGTTCCGGAAACGGGCATTCTGAAACTTCAGGAGGAGGATGAAATGGCGGTGTCAATGCATAGGGCTGCCCATTGACGGAGACGGCGACCTGCGTTGGGTTCTGCCTTGGCACAAGTTATCCTTAAAGATAGCCTCTAGGGGACAAGGCGGCCCAGGACGCATCACCAGGAAACCCCGTACGACTGCCCCTCAAGTCAAACCAATCGTAGGTGCTATCCAATTATTACCCTTTTAGGGTACTAACTGCAAGCATGTTTAGGCTACACTCCCCCAAAATCTAGTGGACAAAAGCATAGTGCGACTATCGAAACTCGGGGGATCCGATGCCGGGCGCGCGACGTTTCGGCCTGGTTGTAAACGTGAATCAGCAGTCCGCGGGACGGCCTGCCCAAGTTCGCTTCCGAGATGTGGAATCCGGTTCTGTGCTGCTCTTACGGGTTTGCGGACGAAAGATGAGCCTACAAACTCCGAACCCACCCCAATCGCCAGATAAGGCTCGACCACGAGGCCGACCGGTGGCTCCAAAGTTTCGTGACACCAGTGGTAGCAAAGGCCCTCACCATTTGCCCATAAATCGGCCGGTCCAGTTAACCCGAATAGTCTGACACTGTAGTACATACTGCGCCGGAAGGTGACGCTGCTTTGGAACAGGCAGCGGCCTATCACGAACTTCAAATCGACGATCTATAGAGAAGGATGTCTCGCTCGCAATAGAGAAGCTTTGTAACCAACGCGTGCTTTCTTCTCGGGGGTTCTGTGCCCGTTGTGACTCCTCACTATTTCCCATACATTCCAGTTCGACGCGATCCCGCGGAAAGACTGCTCTCGCTATTCAAGCGACTGGGTGCCATTGCTTCACGATAGCCCATCCAGATTCTCTTCGTGAGTGATCTCTCAACCGGCAAATAAGGAATTCACGCACATGAAAGCTGTTTATGTCCTCGTCACATTAATCCTATCGATAACTGCCACAGCGCAGACTAACGTTCGGAATTTCGGCGCTGTAAGCGACGCTATCGTCTTGTCCGGCTGTTCGATCTCCGCGGGATATGCCAACTTACATTGCCCCAACTCGACCTTTATCTCGGCTGACGCTGGCAAAGTTGTCGACATCTCGGGAGCGGGTAACGTCTTTGGTGGCAACGTCGGCAATCTTGTCGCTACCATTCAAGCAGTCATCGATACCCATGACGTGACGCTTTCAAGTGCGGCTATCAGTACCTCGAATGGTGCCTTGGCGCTCTACTGTACCGACAATACGGCTGCCGTCCAGCGAGCCGTGAGCCAGGCGCAAGGAACGCTATATTTTCCCACTGGACAATACTGCATTCGCGGCCAGATTTCCCTCAATGGTTCGACCAACACCAACTCTCTAACGGGCGATGGCATGTGGAATTCCATCATCTACCAGGTCGGCCCCATGTTTCAGCGGGACGGAACAATTTCGCCAGCTACGAATATGTTCTACATAACCGGCAGTAACTACAGCATTACAAATATTGGGTTATCTGGTACGAACTGGATTGGAATTCCTCGTCATTGCTGTGGTACCCCGGCACCTGTACTAGTTCAGAATTACGGACCAGCTAACAATGGAACATTCATCTATGATCGGTTTGATAGTTCGTGGGGCGTTGGCTGGCAGGGATGGAATGTTGGAGGGATGGCGTCAAATATCAATCTCAGTTACAACGAGTCAGCCTTCAACGGTGCTGATGGTTTAAATCCGAATATTCAGAACTCCACAATAAGCTGGAATAACCTGTTCAATAATACGCAAGCTGGTATCGAGGCTGCCGGATCCCACAATACGATTGCCTATAATTCTTGCTCCAGGAACGCGACGTCGTGCGTCAGCCTGGGAGGAGGCAGTGCAGCCGGCTATAATCTCGTTGCCGGCAATGCGGCGTGCGGAAATTTCTATGGCATTGTGGTCGGCGCCAATTCGCAACATGACGAAGTGGCATTTAATGCGGTGTGTGCCAACGACTCTATAGGTGTGGTTGTCGAAAGCGGCGGTTATACCTACGTCCACGACAACGTCATTTCCGATAACGGATGCATTGATCTGACGAAGTGCAATATTCAAAGCCCGCAAACGCCTCGCTTGGCCAGCAACCACGGAATCTATAACACCTCCGGCAACGCCACACTTGCCAATAATGCGATAGGAAATACCGGTGTGACGGGGTTCTGGCAGAAGTATGGTGTCATTCAGGAATCGACTGCCAATCTCACGACCATGACGGGTAACCATGCGATAGGCGATGTTCTGTGGGACTACTACCTGAAAGCCTCTACCAACAACTATCTGATGGACCCCTTGCTGGGTAGCGATCGACTCAGCCGCGGGACGGCAACCTTCCTCCCAGGCAGTAATTAACGTTTCGGAAAGTCCCTGGCAGCCTCGACGCCATATGTTTACGGGCTGGCGAGGCTCCCCGCCTCAAAGATGGCCCAGAGGTTCTTTCTAAGAGCGAGTCGTCCTCGTCGAAAGAAACCGGTCTCCTACCCGCTGGTTATCCTACTTTAGTGCCATAACATCTGCACTTGAGTGTGATACTCTCGGGCTATATGAAGCAATTACTGCAAAGCGTGCTGAATGGCGAAGCCATGGTGGTGGATGTCCCGGCGCCGGGCGTGGGCCACACCGAGATATTGGTTCGAGTAGGAGCTTCCCTGGTCTCCGCGGGTACAGAGCGAATGGTGGTCGAGTTTGCCGAGAAGAACATCCTTCAGAAGGCGATGGCGCGCCCGGACCTTGTCCGGCAAGTTCTCAATAAGGCCAGGCGCGAAGGTATTCTCTCAACCATCGATTCCGTTCGCACGCGCCTCGATAGCGAAATGGCGCTGGGCTACAGCAACTCCGGCGAAGTGATCGAGGTTGGCGAAGGAGTATCGGAGTTCAAGGTTGGAGATCGGGTGGCCTGTGCGGGCGGCGGCTTCGCGACCCATGCGGAGATAGTCCGCATTCCTCGGAATCTGGCTGCCAGGATACCGCCTGTGCGCTCGGGAAGTCGCGCGGAAATCGAGTTCGAAGAAGCTGCCTTCACGACCGTTGGTTCAATAGGCTTGCAGGGACTTCGCCTCGCCCAGTTGCAGTTGGGAGAATCCGTAGCGGTCATCGGATTAGGTCTGATCGGCCTCCTGGTTGTGCAACTGGCTCGCGCCGCAGGCTGCAAGGTAGTCGGAATGGACATCGACGAGGAGCGGTGCCGCCTCGC
This sequence comes from uncultured Acidobacteriaceae bacterium, assembly GCA_963769235.1. Taxonomy (GTDB): domain Bacteria; phylum Acidobacteriota; class Terriglobia; order Terriglobales; family Acidobacteriaceae; genus Bog-257. The sequence continues at coordinate 118,767 of CAVYKW010000009.1, forward strand.
GCGGCAACTTGGTTGCGACGACGCAGCATCCAGCCGGGAACAAATGCTGGAAGCGGTTACTATCCTTACCCAAGGCAAAGGAGCAGACGCAGTCCTGATTACCGCCGGGACAAGCAGCAATGCTCCGGTGGAACTAGCCGGCGAAGTGGCGCGCGATTGCGGACGGGTCATTGCTGTTGGAGCGGTCGGGCTGCAACTTCCGCGTAAGGCTTACTACGAAAAAGAACTCTCAGTCTATGTATCCCGCTCGTATGGCCCAGGCCGTTACGATCCGGACTATGAAGAAAAAGGCCGGGACTATCCCATCGGTTATGTGCGCTGGACAGAAAACCGTAACATGCAGGCGTTTCTCCAGTTGATGGCCGACGGCAGTCTGAATGTTCGCGACCTCATTACGCATCGTTTTCCGATTGAACATGCCGACAAGGGCTACGAGCTAATCAGCGGAAAAACTGGCGAGCGCTTCGTAGGAGTAGTCATAACCTATCCCTCCGCTCCCAGCCGGGCACGTCGCATCGAACTCAGGCCGGCGCCGGTTGTCTTGGGAGCCGGTGCGCCAACGGTCACGGTGGGCATGCTGGGCGCTGGAAACTTCGCTACTGCCACACTCTTACCGGTGTTGAAGGACACACCGAAGCTGGAACTCGTGGGCTTGTCCACGGCGAGCGGTGCCACAGCTCGGGGTGCGGCAACCAGATTTGGTTTTCGTTACTGCGCCAGCGATGAACACGAGCTACTGCGGGATCCGGCCATCAACACGATCATCGTGGCTACTCGGCATCATCTCCATGCCAAGCAAGTCATCGCCGCATTGCAAGCCGGAAAGCATGTGTTCTGTGAGAAACCCCTCTGCCTTACGGAAGACGAGTTGGGCGAAGTGGGGGAGGCCTATCAGCAAGCGCAGTCGAGTCGTAGCCGGCCCATGCTCATGGTTGGTTTTAATCGGCGATTTGCTCCTCTCGCACTGCAACTGCGCGAATTTTTCCGCGCTTCTGGCGAACCGTTGGTCATGAACTACCGGGTAAACGCGGGCTTTCTGCCGCTTGCCCATTGGACCCAGGATCCCGAGCAAGGCGGAGGGCGCATCCTTGGCGAGGTATGCCATTTCGTGGATTTTCTGGGATGGCTTTGCGCCAGCCACATTGCTTCGGTTCACGCGTTCGCTCTTCCGAATCGGGGACAGTTTCGCGACGATAACCTGGTGGCCACGTTTGCCTTCAAAGATGGCTCTATTGGAACGGTGACCTACGTCGCCAATGGAGACAAGAGCTTCCCGAAAGAACACGTGGAAGTGTTCAGCGGCGGTGCTGTAGGTGTATTGGATGATTTTCGAACCTTGACCTTGGTGCGTGGCGGACGGAGCAAGACAGTGCAATCGCGTTTGCGTCAGGATAAGGGTCATCGCGGCGAATGGGCAGCCTTTGCTACCTCGATTGAATCGGGTGGCCCACCGGCAATCCCCTTTAGTGATCTTACTAATGTCACTGCGACGTGTTTCGAGATTGTTAGATCACTGCGTACCGGGGAGAAATGCGAAGTCCTCACAAAGCAGAGCGCAAAAGCTAGAGCCTAACTCGGATATTCATTGAGCCTAGCCCGGTCAAACAACGAATGAAAAACATCGTTGTTGCTGCTCGGTGGCCACTCCGCGGCCCCATTGATAAACCAGCAAAACCGGCCGCCGTCGAACCGGCCTTTTTAGTATCTACCGTAGATGGCCACGCCCGTTGCAATCGTCAGAGCAGCCTGAGCACCGCGCAGGGCCGCGCTCTTACCCATACTATTGGGAACAAACAGCACATCTTCGGGCTGAAGCTGGGGATCTTCAGCCTTGGCGGCCAGGATCTTGTTGAGCTCAATAGGAATCTCCTGCACGCCACCCGATGATGTCTTGCGGAGGATCTTCGTGTTCTTCAGAGAAGCCGTGGTTTCCGTTCCGCCCGCCATTGCGACCGCTTGCAAGACCGTCATTTTCTCGTAGTTCTCCATCACAAAGCCGGCCGGATGACTGACGGCTCCAACGACGTATACAACGCCCGCCCGCGAGACAACCACGGTGTCCCCGGGAAAGACTGAGACGTTGCCTGATGGAGACTTCGCCGGATCCATGTAATCCATATCGACGACGAGAGGCTTGTTAGGCTCGTTCGCGTGGGTGATGCTGATGGCTTGCCCCGCACGTCCCGTCGTACCACCCGCCGCCGAGATGGCGTCGGACAAACGACGGTCTCCCAGCAGGGTGTAAATACCGGGCCGTTGTACCTCTCCCATAACTGCGATACCTTGGCTGGCGTACTCCTTCTCGAATACTTCGACTTGCGGATCGCGAAGCATGCCGCCCTCTCGCAGACGTTTTGCGATCGCCTGCTGCGCTTCATCGCCGGTTAACCCAGCCACGCGGACGCTGCCGATCAGCGGCATGGTTATGTTCCCGCTATCACTCACCCGAACTTCTTCTGCGAGGTCCGGCACGCCGAAGACCGTGATCTGCAGCAGGTCTCCCGTACCAATCTTCACTGTGCGATCATTGTGATCTTGATCCAAGGCACGCTGCTTACCCGGCCGCGAGACGTCAGCCACGACCAGAGTGTTGGCTGGACTGGCGCCAGGAGAAACAACTGGCAAGCTTGTGGGTGGCTTTGTTTGTGCCGAGCATGGTACCCAAATCAGCAAAGCAACAGTCAGCAGAGCGAAAGAAAGCATGCCTCGTGTCATAAGCTTGATTGTTCTCCAGTGGTACTTAAGTCTAGCACGAAGTAAGGCCATGAAGTGCCTAAATTAGAACTAAAATTATGCCACTAAAGTGATATTTCTAGCGAATGTTGGTCTTTCATTGCGATCGGGACAAAGATCGAACTCTCTCCCGTGCTGAATCGAACGAGGGTGTGGAATCTATAGGAAGAAAACCGCGAATGATGAAGGGCTTCGGAGGAGGGTGCCTCTACCGGGCAACGAGGCCCTAGCTTTAGTCCCGAAGCGCAATCACACAGACACAACATCGCCAACCAAATACGGATTGCGATCGAGCCCCCATACCTGGCTATTGCGGGACGATTAGGCTTTGACAGCCTTGCTCAGGATCTGGGCTAGTTCTTCCATAGCTTCCTGAGCATCTTCCGTACCCCAAACGCACATTAGCTTGACTGCGGCGCTGTGCATGGAGGCGGCTTGGGCAATTAATCGGGCATTCGCCTGCTGCTCCTCGTCATGGGAGGCATCCGGAACGGAGGCAAGTTTGCGGGCACCGTCGCTGGTTGTTTCGCCAACAACTATCCAAGCCTCGCCGGGTGTTTGCTGTACGATGCGCCATGGCGCCGGCGTGTATTGCGGCGACGCTTCTGCCGAATTTCTGGTTAACTTTGGACGCGTGAACTGCGCTGACCTCATCGGTACCTCGAGAAGGATACTTGCCCTTTGGATGCTGTACTTAGCACGCTTATCACCAAGAATATTGGCACTTCTTAGGAATTCCTAGACCACCGAGGTTGGCCCCTGCATTGATCATTTGGTGGAGTTAACATGGGGCACGTAAAGGCCTGTTTCGGTCTCAGGTAATCGACGAACAGGGAAAGCGGAGTTCCGGCGAGAGGTGGAATAAGAACTGGAAAGGGCGCCGAGGAGCAAGATTTCTTGGACGATCTGTCGAATTCCGTTCCGGCCGTTCGACTATATCGTGAAGGCAGGGCAACCGGCCCGCCCCAACGGCCTTACAGAAAAACCGTTACAGGACAAAGGAGAAAATCATGCCGCAGTATGTAGTTGCTATTCACCGCCCCGACAATTACGACCCGTCCGTTGAAACCGAAGCAATATCCAACCAGATCCACGCGCTTAACCGCGAGATGATTGCTGCGGGTGCCCGGGTCTTCGCTGGCGGCCTCAGCGCGCCTCGTGACGCCAAGTCGCTGCGGACGCAGCCCGATGGCAAGGTGCTCGCAACCGACGGGCCGTACTTGGAGACCAAAGAGCACATAGGCGGTTTTTGGATTCTGGAAGCCGCCGACCTGGACGAGGCCCTGGCCTGGGGGCGCAAGGCTGTCGTCGCCTGTCGAGCGCCGGTCGAAGTGCGCGAAGTCTTCCAAAAAGCGAAAACAACCGAGCAGCCTATCGCATCATTGAAGTGAAATCCAAAGAAGAAGCAATCCAACGGGCCGAGCGGCCGCGACCCCGGGCGGAAAACGATGCCGCAAAGAAGGTTGGCGCAGCCGAAGGTCGCCAGCCCAATCTGGGCAAAGGGCGGACAAGCACTGCTATAAGAGAGGACAATTAAATGAGAAATGTAGTCTTCGCAATCAACACGACCTTAGACGGCTGCTGCGACCATACCAAATTCAATCCCGATGAAGACACGTTGGAGTATGTTACGCGCCTCGTACGAAGTGCTGACACGTTCCTCTACGGCCGTAAAACTTATCAATTGATGGTTCCTTATTGGCCCGATGTGGCGAAAGACCCTGCCGAGCAGACAAATCCAGATCACGAATTTGCCCAGGCCTTCGACGCCATCAACAACATTGTTGTTGTCTCACATTCATTAGACAGCCCTGAAAACAAAAAAACGAGAGTCGTTCGTACCAACCTTCGCGACGAAGTGATTAAATTGAAACAAGAACCAGGCAAACCTATTCTCACCGGCGGGGTAACCCTTGCTTCACAACTTGCAGAGCTTGGTCTGATTGATGAATATCATTTGATGGTTCACCCGATCGTTGTAGGAGAAGGCAGAAGGTTGTTTGACGGTATCAACCTGCAAGAGAAATTGCAGTTAAAACTGGTGGGGTCAAAAGTTTTTAAGTCGGGATGTGTTGCGCTTCACTACTTGAAACAGTGAAAGAACAATCTGCAGTCGGACAAGGGGCCTACCCCTACTACCTGTGGGCGCTCCGCCCAAGCTAGGTTGGCGCCTTGTGAGTCAGGTTGGTGAAAAGATGACCATGAACCGATCCCGAGTTGGGCCGCTGGTTTCTTTCATTACTCTTAGCTTCGTCGCGTTCGCAGTGCCTCCTGCCTGGACCCAGACGGTTCCGGTGTCGACGACGATTGCTGTGTCAAAAAATACCGCCAAGCTCGGTTCCTCGTTGCTGGTTGAAATCACTCTGAGAAATGTTTCAGACAACGAGATATTCGTATCGGAAGAACCCAATTTCAGGCAGGGAGAGAAGAATTACCTTGTCGAAATGTGGGATAGTAAAGGACAACCTGTTCAGGAGACAGACTACTATCGCAGATACAAGTGCGCTTTCCAGGAGGGACCATGTAGCTCGTCAGAGCCGCCTTCCACATTCGTCGGTAGTAGCTGGTCGGTCAAACTAGCTCCCGGAGCGGCGCTCAAGAACGAGAATGTGCCTGATACGGACGTAGTGGAACTAAACAAGCTATTTCGTCTCACTGCGCCGGGCGAATATAAGGTTCAGGTGCAGCGGGACGACGAGCATCTTCCGGGAGGCCATCGGCCTTCCGATTATTCAAAGTCCAATATCCTGACAATTACCTTGGCGCCATAGCAATAGCTATCGGCTCTTCTTAAAGTGGATTGCCGGGGGTTGCTTGGGCGAAGAACTTTGTCGGGCCGGGCGCCCCACCCGCAAATTTCTTCAGGAGCGCACTCGGCAGCTGAAATAAAAATTGAGCTGGCTGTCGATTTTCCGCTTCTCCAACGACTATAGGACAGAAGAACGATGAGCTGCGGTTCCGGAATGAACAGGAAACGAGTCATCGGGAACAAACTACAGAAATCAAGGAGAAAAAGTCATGCCACAATATCTGGTTGCTAACTACCTCCCCGACAACTTCGACCCGTCCACTGTAACCGAAGCGATGATCGAAGAGATCCACGCGGTCAACCGCGAAATGATTGCTGCCGGCGTGAGGAAATTCGCCTGCGGCATTTCCCCGGCCGCCAGCGCCAAGACAGTGCGCAAGCAGTCCGACGGCAAGGTGCTGGTCACCGACGGGCCGTACATGGAGACCAAGGAGCACATGGGCGGTTTCTGGATACTGGAAGCCGCTAATATGGACGAGGCGCTGGCGTGGGCGCGCAAGGGTTCCATCTCCTGCGATGCGGTGGGCGAAGTGCGCGAACTTCTATTCTTCCCGGCTCCGGAATAAGAACCCGGCGGAGGCAAGTAAACAGCCCCGCTTATGGATGACGGGTGCTCACCCCACCAACTTGCGACGAATGGGTGGAACGGGTGCCTCATCCAAGCCGGGTTTGCTTGGGTGGGGTAGTTCCGCTGCATGGGAATCTTTGTCCTTCGCCACAGAATCTCGCGAGGCGCTTTAACCTGCAGGTGTGCCTGGGGATTGAAACGCTACCAGCAATCCGGGGGACCTTCGAGAAATGACAACTTTCCCGCAGTGAAGTGTCCCACTCACCCAGGTCTCGAAAACCGCGAGACCTAGGCCACCCGCCTACCAACTTGTGGAGGACTGGTGCCCCGTCCAAGCCGGGTTTGCTTGGGCGGGATGTTTTGTCTGAACTGCGCAGACTGTATCGCGAACCCCTCCAACTCAAGTCAAAATCCCCACCCAACCAAATGAAGGTTGGATGGGGCACCCCATGGCTCATTCCCCAAGCAAAGTGCTTGCCTGGGTCACCCGCCCACTCTGCAGAGCGCGTGTGGCAAACTCGGTACTATGACTTCAACGTCCGTACGGCCCACAAGCGAGTCGAGAAACTTCGTTATATTCACCGGAACCCGGTGAAGCGAGGTCTGGTGGAAGCGCCAGAACTATGGCGCTGGAGTAACTTCCGCGCTCATGCCTTTCAGGAGAGAGGGCCCGTCCGTCTAAAAGAGTGGAGTGTCCACAAGCTGAAGTTTCGAGAAGTGACAACTTTTCAGCAGTGACGTGTCGCACTTACCCAGGTCTCGAAAACCGCGAGACCTGGGGCACCCGAGCCTACTCAAACTAATGAAAAGTTCAGATAGTAAAATAAAGTCATGAAGATGAGAAAGCGTGGCGAATCGCAATTTCTCAGTTCAATGCGCTCCGGTCTAATATCCCATCGTCCGTCCAGGAGGATGTTGTGGGCGAATATCACGGCGTCTTGGAGTCACTACAATCTGCCAGTGGCGAAGACCTGTCGTCGTTTCGAGTTCCACAGGATCAGCTAAAGCCGAAAGTTGCGAGCTTTCGCATGGGCAGCCGACGATCTCCTGGGAGCACAACGTACACGAGCAAGAAGTATTGCGACACCGATTTTTTCAAGCGAAAAGTCGCGGCTCTCTCGTAGTATCTTTCCACAATCGAAACAACTCCCCAGCCTCATAGCGATGAGATCATCGACTACTGGAAACTGACGAACATCCAACTTGAAGAGCTTGCCACTAGGTACAACATCGGCGGATATGCCTATCAAAACGGAGGCATCGACCGCGGCATTATTATCCGTGAGCTCGTGCGACGCGATCGTGCACTCGGACCAAATCCCCCCACCGTCGCGGATCACTCCATCCATGTCGGCGGGAATATGACAGGATCAGTCATTCAGCAGGGGACAAACCGTTCCAATGCAACTGTCAATTTCAACGCGGGAGAAGTGCGCGAGACGGTTGAAAAAATCAGAGCGACTCTGGCCGATCTCCCTCTTAGCAGCCAGTCGAAAGAAGACCTTCAGACAGACATTCAGACGATCGAGCCTCAGCTTTCTTCTTCGCGTCCAAAGCTAGCAATCGTCGGTGAATGCCTTCGGTCTATGCGCACAATTCTCGAAGAACTGACAGCACACACTGGAGCCGTTCTTTTGGTGCACGAGCTCGGGAGACATATCGCAAACCTCACGAGTTAGCTTCTGAATTCGTCTTTTCTTTGTCCACGATTCCCGAGATGAGGCCCGGTGGCCTAGGTCTCGCGGGGTTCGAGGCCTGGGTGAGTACGATGTGTCACTGGGAGAAGGTTGTCACCCCCCGGAACTTCCGACTGTGCGCGCTCCAGTCGTTAAGTTCGAATTGGCCCCGCCTCCTACCAGGAGTGAGCGCGGAAGCCGCTCCATCGCCACCTCCGCGCTGTGATTTGAGAGCACACAGTGGAGGCGATGAATCATGAATCACCGGGCCTCGAACGCGCGTGACCCTTCGACAAGCTCAGGGCAGGCTCTGGGCCAGTCGGCCGGATTCTGAAACAAAAGGCCCCTAGGCTGCCCGCTCAGAACGAAGGGACGCGGGAGGTACGACGATTTCAACAAGTCCAGTCGCCACGTCGTACACCAGGCCGGAGACGAGCCACTCTCCCGGCAATGCGGGAATCGCCCGGAGCAACGCAAGGTCGGCGGCCACCGCCGCCCGGGGATCGGTGACCGCTTTCGTCTTGAGTTCCGATTCCTGTATCTGAAAATAGCGTGTCAGTATGGCGGGATCGCCGACGAGGCGAGTGATGCCGCAATCAGTGTGTTGCAGTACGACGAGGTGAAACTCGCCACCGCCTCCAGGAATCTCCCCGGCAACTTCGCCGATTCGCCCCAGCAGGCCCAACTGCTCCAACAATCCCGGTGTGATTCGACCGCCGATGTTGCGGATTACGACAGCCTCCCCTGGTTTAATCCCAAGCACGTGAGCCGGGTCCACACGCATATCAGCGCAACCGATGATGATTGCCTTCACATTCGGCAGCGCCCGCGGAAGTGAGGGCATCAGCGCCCCGCCAGCAGACTGCTGAGCGGCAAAGTCTTGGTTACGCCGTAGCATAGAGTCGAGACTATTCATGTTGATTCTCCTTAAGAGCTGTTGCGTGACCCTTTGCCGAAACCGGTTTTGTCAAACCGACGGCCGCGGGTAAGCCAGAGTTATCCGGCGGGTCAGACCGGGAAACGTCAATGTCTTTCTCTACTCTCAACTGTTCTGATGGCGCGTCTGATCGTTTCGAACCACACGACGAACGAAAAAATAGTTCGCCTCGGCTGTTAGTTTTTTCCTTGCGCGGCGACCATTAAGATGGATGATCCAGCGCGAGACTTAGGCCACCCGGCTCTTGCAAAAAACGCAACGACAAGGCCGCCTCACTGGCAACGCTGTACGCAAACATGGTTAAATCCGAGCCGCCCGTCATGGGCAGAGAGGAAAACCTATGTCCCATCATTTCGATACCAAACTGGCGAAAGAGGATCCCAGCCTGAACGTGTGTGATCTCTATCTGTTTCAGGGTGCTCCCGACACAACGGTGATGGCGATGACCGTCAATCCTGATGTTGTCCTCTCTGCACCGAATACCCTGCACATCGAGGGTTTGTATGCCTTCCGGCTGGACCTGACGGGTGACGCTCGCGAAGACGTTGTCTTCAAATTCAGGTTCAACGAACCGAGACATGCGGACGGGCACGAGCATGTCCATGTTCAGACGTTTCAGGTCCGCAGAGCCACTGGCGAGGCTATCGGCGGAGATGAGGGCGAGCTTCTGATAGAGGGCGATACGGGCAAAGTCCATAGCAAGTCTGGCATTCGCGCCTTCGTCGGAATCGCTCCCGATCTGTTCGCGGCCGACGCTGTCGCCATGCGTGATCTTCAGAATGCCTTCTACACCGAACACAGGTATGATGGCGATGCATTCCTGCGCCAGCGTCAGAACTTCTTCCAGAATCGCAATATCACCGCCGTGGTCCTCGAGGTTCCCAACCATCTGATCGGCAAGGGAACGATCCACGCCTGGGCGACCGTGTCACTCTACGGCCATGCTCCCGAGATGCAGGTGTCACGCTGGGGCCTGCCCATGGTCACCCACCTGTTTCTCAACGATCCTGCCGACCAGGAGGTGAAAGAGACTTTCAACAAGTCGGTGCCATCCGATGACATCGGCTTATTCTCGGGATACATCGCCGACTTTATCCAGAAAATGACTACCTACGCAGGATCTGCCATGAATCCGGAGGAATACGGAAAGCAGATGGCTTTTCGGCTGTGCCCGAATACGTTGCCCTATGAATTAGGAACGGTAGCAGCATTTGATGTCGCGAGATTCAATGGGAGGCCACTGGAGGATGATGTTATGGATGTGATGCTTAGCTTGGCGTCAAACCAGCCCCTCCAGGACGGCGCTGCCCCTGATCGCAATCGGATCCGTAGCGAGTTCCCATATTTTGGTGAGCCCTACTCGAAGGAAGAACAGAAGGATGTCGTGCCCTGGCACCCACGCCGTAGTCACTGAGATTCCGGAAGGTAGCTGGACCACCCGGTCAGTTTTTCCCCTAGAAAATAAAATAATGGCTTGGCTGTCGATTTTCCCTGTGCGCGACGACTATAGGATGAACGGGCCAGCGCGCAAGGCTGTGCTGCCGACTCTACTAATGGGAGAAGAACAATGAAATATATCTGTTTGGGATACTACGACCCAGCCAACCATGAAGCCATGACCGAGAGCGAGCACAAGGAGATGTTCGACGCCTGCTTTGAATACGACGACCATCTTCGCGCCAATGGGCATTGGGCCGGGGGAGAAGCGATTCAGCCTGCGGAAACCGCCTTGACCGTTTATTGGAAGAACGGCAAAGTGGCAACCACGGACGGTCCCTATGCCGAAACCAAGGAACAACTTGGCGGCATTCTCTTTCTGGAGGCGCGGGACATGAACCACGCGGTACAGCTCATGGCGCAGCATCCGGCCGTGAAGTACGGCAGCATTTTTGAGATTCGGCCAACGGCGGACTTGAACGAAATCCTGAAAGCACGCGAGCAGCGACGGCAACAGAACACAGCTCGCTGACCGCCGACAAGGCGCGGAACTATTGGCTGCGGAAGATGAAATCGTCCGCTGGGCGAGGCTCCGGATCGGGCCGCCAGATCGCAGACGGTAAGCGCAGAACTGTTCGCGGGCGGACAGCGATGCCTCGTCGGCGGACACGCCGGTGCCGTCGAGTTGCTTGAATCTCGCTCTAAGCCATTGATACGCAATTAGTTAATTGGCACCTGCCGTGGACAATCGATTGCTTTTCCCATGTCTGCCGGCGGCCGCTTCGATCCGGAAGCCTTAACCAGTTCGCACCGGAGTACACACCATGACAGTCAGAGCGGATTTGATTCTTCAGGACCTGAAGGTAGCGCTGCGGTCGCTATGGCGCAGTAAAGGCCTGTCGATCACGGTGATCCTGACGCTGGCCCTGGGAATGGGCGCCAACGCCGCCATCTTCAGCCTGGTCCGCGGCGTTCTGCTGCGGCCGCTGGTCAACCGCGGTGAAGACCAGCTTATCTACATCCGGCAGAGCGCGCCGGGATATGGCGACGAAGACGCAGCCTTTTCCGTGCCGGAAGTCCAGGACCTGAAAGCGAGCGTGAAGTCGGTCGGCTGGTTTGGCGAGTTCTCCGCGATCGGCTTCACCATGATAGGGCTGGGCGAGCCCCGCGAGGTGCGCGCCGGAGTCGTCGACGGATCCTATTTCAGCGTTATGGGCCTGCGCCCGGTGCTGGGCAGGCTGCTCGATCAGCACGATGATGGTCCCAATGCTGCCGGCGCCTGCGTGCTGACCTATCGTTTCTGGAAGGATTCGCTGAAGGGCGATCCGACGGTGATCGGCAAGACCATACGGCTTGATCCGCGTACGGCCACGGTTGTCGGGGTGCTGGAGCCGTCGGTGCAGTATCCGGCGCAGACCGAGATCCTGGTCAACGTCGTGACCAGTCCACATCATCTATCGGCCACCATGGTCACAGGGCGCGTGCACCGCATGACCGAGTTGTTCGGCCGCCTGGCGCCTGGCGCCACGCTGGACCAGGCCCGCGCTGAGCTGCGCACGGATTATGCGGCGATGGTGCGCGCGCATCCCGAAGCTTACCCGGCCAGCGCACACTACCAGATCGATGCCGTGATGCTGCGCGACCAGATCACATCAGGCGCAAAGACGATTCTCTGGGTACTGCTGGCCGCATCAGGTCTCATCTTTATCATTGCGTGTTCGAATGTCGCCAATCTGATTCTGGCGCGCTCGGTGCGCCGCGAGGGCGAGCTGGCGATTCGCGCTGCGCTGGGGGCGACCACCGCGGCGTTGCGCCGAACGCTGCTGGCGGAAAGCCTACTGCTGTCGATGGCGGGAGCGGCACTGGGCATTCTCAGCGCGCAGCCGATGGTGTCCGTGCTGGCGAGGTATGCCTCACGTTTTTCCGTTCGCGCCCTCGATTTGCGGATTGATATGAGCGTGCTCTGGGTGGGAGCGGCGCTGGCTGTAATCTCCGCGGTACTGCTGGCGTTTGTGCCGCGCCTGCCCTCGGTGGAATCGTCGGGAGGGATCGGGCTGGCGAGCAGCAGTAACAGCGTGCGCATCAGCAGTGGCACCAGCCGCCGGCTGCGGATCTTTGCCGTGACCCAGATTGCAGCTTCCTTCCTGTTGCTGGCCGGCGCCAGTGTTCTCATCAAGACCTTGATCACGCTTCAGGAAACGCAGACCGGCTTCGACATGCATCGTGTCCTGGCGGTGAACGTGCCGGTCATGTCGTACGGAAAAACTTCCAACGACATCATCAATTTCTACCGCCAGGTGATTGAGCGCATCAGTGCATTGCCAGGGGTGGATCGGGTCGCCCTGGGTACGAATGTTCCCTGGCGGGATGGCGGCCTCGGTCCCGGCCTGCAATTCTCCGGCGAGGGCCACCTGAAGGGCAATCACGAAGAAGACCCGCTGGCGCAGCTTCGGGTGGTCTCGCCGAGATTCTTCGCGGCTCTGGGGGTGCCGCTCATCGCCGGCCGCGACTTCAACGACAACGACCGGCGCGGCGGTGAACCGGTCGTCATCCTCAGCCAGAGCGCGGCGCAGCGCATGTTTCCCGGTCAGGATCCCATCAATCGCCACATCATGTGGACTGATCCGGTAATGAAGTTCGTCTACATCAGTACCGGACCGCGCCGGGTTGTGGGTGTTGTCGCCGATGTGGACGACGAGCATATCGAGCCCGGGCCGTTGCTCACCATCTATCACCCCTTTGGGCAGATTCCCGACGACACCAGCAAAGAGATCCCACTGTTCGGCGGCCGGCTGTTCGTCCATACCCGCTCCGATCCTCATGCTTTGATCATCCCGCTGACGCACATCATCCGCGGCCTGTCTGCGGAACAGCCAGTGGAGCACGCCGCCACGCTGGAGGACATTCGCGCCGAAGTGCTGACCCCAGACCGGCTGAATACGCTGGTCTTCACCGGCCTGGCGGGGCTCGCGCTGGTGATTGCGGTGGTCGGCGTCGCCGGCGTGCTGGCATTCTCTGTCAGCGGACGCACCCGCGAGTTTGGCATCCGGCTGGCGGTTGGAGCGCAGCCCAGACACTTGCTGATGGGCGTAATCACCGAAGGCGCGGCGATGGCTGGGGGCGGTATTTTGGCAGGCGCAATCCTGGGCTACGGTATAGCGCGTGCGGCCAGCAGCTATTTTCCGTCACTGCAGATGCCGAGCGCGTGGCCTGTGATTGCTTCGGTCATCGTGCTGTTGGTCGCGGCAATTATCGCGTCTTTGTTTCCTGCGGCACGAGCGGCACATGTGAACGTGACCGAAGCCCTGCGTGCCGACTAGAGAGACTGGGGTTGGGTCGTGCGAATACTGGAGAGCTATGCCCGACAACTGTCTACCAACCTGACGGCAGCGAGTCTCCCAACTCGGAGGCCAGCGTCCATTCCACTTGCCGCATTCGCTCCGGGCTGAGCTTGTTGTGGTTGGAAGTGATGTAGAAGACGTCGTGCGCGAGGGGGCCCTCGGTGTCGATGAGCGCGATCTCAATGCTGCAAGCTTCGCTGGTAAGGGTTGAGCTGATGGAATGCAGCAGGCCTGGGCGATCCTGGGTCACCACCTCCAGCAGCGTGCTGCCGGGAGAAGCCTGGTCGTCGCAACGCAGCCGGGTTGCGACTGTGAGCTTCACCGGCTGGCGGTCGGCCTTCAGGCGCGACTCCAGCAAAAATTCGAGGCGCGACTCGCCGGTCAGAATCTCGCGCACCGACCGCTTGAAGCGCTTGCTCTCGCTCGGATTCAGCTCCAGCGTGCGAAAACGGTCTTTGAAGAAAAACGTGTCCACCACAATGCCGCCGCTGTTGGAAAACGCGGCCGCCTTGGTAATGTCCATACCCCAACCATAGAGGATGCCGGCGATGGTGCAAAACAGGCCGGCGCGGTCCGCGGTCACGATCGTCAGCTCCTGCTGCCCGGCAACGGCGCGCAACGCGAGCTGCACCGGCTCGGCGGAGAGCCGGCTGGCCATCAGAAAATGTTCGATCACCTGTTCGGGTGCGTGCGACAGCAAATATCGCTGCGGCAGGCCGTCGAGGAAGCCCAGCAGGTCAGAGCGGTGTGTGGGTAACAGCGCAATTACTTTCTCGATTGCCTCACTACAAACTTCGGCATGGAGCCGCTCTTCGTCGGCGCTGCGGTCAAAGTAGTTTGCGGTGCCGGTGTAGAGCCGCCACAGATTTTCCGCCTTCCACGGTGTGAGCGCATCGGGATTGACTGACTTAATGTCCGCCAGCGTCATCAAGGTCAGCATCTTCAGGCGCTCGGGAGTGCCGACTTTTGCCGCCAGGTCGCGCACCGTCTCCGGATCGTAGATGTCGCGGCGCCTCAAGGTGGAGGACGCCTCGAGATGCATTGCCACCAGGAAGCAAACTGTTTCGGCATCCTGCGCTGCGAGCCGCATACGTTTCACGGCGGCGTCGGTAAGTTGCAAACTGCTCTGCACGTGGTCCGATCCCTCAAGCCCTTTCCCGGTGTCGTGCAGCAACAAGGCCAGGAATAACAGTTCCGGCCGCTCCAGTTCGGAGAACAATTCGGCGAACGGCCGCAGCCGGTCAACATCGTCTTCTTTCAGGCGATGGAGCGCCTCGATGGTCAGGAATGTATGCTCGTCGACGGTGTAGCGGTGATACAAATCGCGCAGCACCAGCAGATCGATGGTTTCAAACTCCGGAACTGCGTGAGCCAGCAGGTTCAGCGAATGCATGGTGCGAAGCGCATCGGCGGCGTGCGGAAGAAGCAGAATCTCGCGCAAATGGCGCCACAAATCCTCGTTCTGTACCATGGTCCGGATCAGCCGAGGATGAGCGTCGTTGATCCGCCGCTCTGTTTCAGCACTGAGCGTGACGCCGTGCTGCGCAATGAAGGTGAACAGGCGCAAAACCGATTCGGGCTCGCGGGCGTTGGCAGCCTGCTGGAAGTAAACCCGGCCGTCGACGACGGAGAATTCCTCGTTCGACACTCGGGACCGCCAGTGCTGAAAGGAGCGGTACAGCGACGAGCGATTGTGCGAGACCTGGCTCAGCAGCCGTGCAGTGTCGCGATTCACGGTCTTGCTGTGGCGAAAGTAAATGCGCATCCACTCTGCCGGCAGCACCGGGCCGTATCCGGTGCCGATGCCGCGGGCAGCGAGTTCCTCCTGGGCTGACCAGGTGATGGAATTGTCGTCGCGATTGTGCCGGTAGTGCAGGTAGCAACGGGTGGAGCTTAGAAATTCCAGGGCATCCAGCGTTTCGCCATCCGCGGACCCTTGCGGAACGCTGATCACCTCCGGCTTGCGCCCCGAACCAAGCGCCAGGATCATACCCACCCAACGAGAAACGTGGCAGTCACGTAGGCCGCCGGGGCCATCCTTCAAATTGGGTTCGAGATGGAAAATCGTGTTGCCGAGGCGGCGGTGGCGCGTGTGCGTCATCTCCGCCAGGTTCTGTAGCAGTGAATCGGATTCGCGCGCTACGAGCTGCGGCAAAGCTTTGTCGTGCAGACGTTCGAACAGCGCAGTCTCTCCGGCGAGAAAGCGGCCGTCGAGCAACGACAACGTGAATTCCAGGTTATTCTGATCGAAGCGGGCGCAGTCGGCCAGTGTCCGGGTTACAGGACTGACACGCAAACCAACATCCCACATTGTCTGACATACGCTACGAATCGGGTCTTGAAGTTGATCGCGGCAGGTATCGTCCGCCAAGAGAAACAGCAAATCGATGTCGGAGTGAGGAAACAACTCGCTGCGGCCATATCCTCCGGACGCGATCATGGCGTGCCCTGAACCAAGAGGAGAAAGATACTGCTCCCACAATGTCAGAACCAGCTTATCGACCTGCCGGGTGCGGCTGCTCAGGACTTCCAGTCCCGATCCCGTGGCCTCAAAATCCCGCCGGATGCGCTCGAATTCCTGCCGGTAGCGCCCGCGCAACGCAAAATCAACCGTAGTCCCCGCCATCGGGTCTGGAGAAGCCGGGAACCCTGATGGCTGTGAGCCGGTCATAGAGCGGTCTCGCCTCGTTCGTCATTGCGGATGCGAATGGCCTCGTCGATACGCGACAAGAAAATCTTGCCGTCGCCGATCTTCCCGGTGCGAGCCGCATTAGCAACGGCCTGCACGGCGCGATCGACCATGTGATCGGCCAGCACAGTTTCAATTTTCACCTTAGGCAGCACGTCAACCGTGTACTCGCGTCCGCGATAGAACTCGGTGTGCCCTTTTTGTCTGCCATGACCGCGCACCTCGGTCACGGTCATGCCCTCCACTCCAATTTCGAGCAGGGCATCCTTGACGGCTTCAAACTTTGCAGGCTGAATGATGGCTTCGAGCTTTGTCATATGTAATCTTTATCGATCCCGGAGAATCACTGCAAACTTCCTCAAGGCAGCGAAACCTCCCAGTAGTAGCCTTCTTCGCCATGTTGCGACAAGTCGAGGCCCTGCACCTCTTCTTCGGCTGAAACCCGCACCCCGAGAGCGAAGTCAACGATTCGCAGAATGATGTAGGTACCCACAGCGGCCAGCGCAATCGCGATCGCGACGCCGATAAACTGATTGAGCATTTGTCCGAAGTTGCCGTCGATCATGCCGACTGCGAGCGCATGGCCCTTGGCGTCTTTGAAGATTGGATTAATCAGCCGACTGGCGAACACGCCCGTCAGCAGCGCGCCGATCGTGCCGCCGGCGCCGTGGACGCCAAACGCGTCCAGCGAGTCGTCATAGCCAACGCGCGCTTTCACCACCGCGACCATGGTGTAGCAAAACGCTCCCGCGATCAGGCCGATTAACAATGCCGGCATGGGGCCGACGAATCCCGCCGCCGGAGTGATGGCAACTAACCCGGCCACGCTGCCGGAGATAGCTCCCAGGACGCTGGGTTTGCCGTTACGAATCCACTCCGCTGCCGCCCAACCGATCGCCGCAGTGGCCGCTGCAAAGTGCGTCGCTACAAATGCGCTGGTGGCGAGGCTCCCGGAACTCAACGCACTGCCCGCGTTGAATCCAAACCAGCCCACCCATAGCAGACATGCTCCAATAAAGCTAAGTACCACACTGTGGGGCGGCATCTGTTCGCGGGGATAGCCCATGCGTTTGCCGAGGAACAGCGCGCAAATTAACGCCGAAACGCCGGATGTAATGTGAACCACGGTGCCGCCGGCGAAGTCAAGCGTGGGAAATCGCCCGCCAAGGCTGGCATTCAGCAGCCCGCCTTTACCCCACACCATGTGCGCCATCGGCGCATAAACCAGCAGCGACCATAGCACCATGAACAGCAGCATCGCGCTGAACTTCATGCGTTCGGCGAAGGCCCCGCAAATTAGCGCGGGAGTGATGATGGCGAACATCAACTGGTAAATCATGAAGGTCTGCTGCGGAATGGTGGCAGCGTAATCCGCGTCAGGAGCTGCGCCTACCGCGCGCAGAAAAGCGTGCTCCAAGCCTCCGATGAAGCTGTTGCCGGAAGCGAAGCACAGGCTATAGCCAATGATCGCCCACAAGACGGTGATGACAGCCATCATGGCAAAGCTTTGCATCATGGTGGCCAGTACGTTCTTCTTGCGCACCAGTCCGCCATAAAAAAGCGCGAGGCCGGGGCCGGTCATCAGCAGAACCAGCGCGGAACAAACCAGCATCCAGCCGTTGTCGGAGGAGCTTTTAGCATCGGCGACTTGCTGCTGCAACTGGGCGATCTGATCAGATGGCGAAGCTGCCGTCGCAGCAGGCGTCTGCGCCACCAGCATTCCGGCAAACAGAATCAATAGCAAAAGGGCTGATAGTTTGTAGACCAACCGCATGCACCACTCCCCCGAACAGGGCTATTTGGTTTGAACTTCAACGGACCGTTAGAGCATTCTTTGGGCGCAACGCAACGTCACCATTGCGAATTGAGAAGGAGTTCACGCCAGCGCCGCGCAGCACCGGTGCACGTAATGTCGTATGACGTTGATACGCGATTTCGCGGCGGATGAGAAATTCAAACTATTTATGGGGCGGATTAGTTTCGATTATCGCGAACGAGCTTGCCGTTATTCACGGGCGCATGGTCCCTGCGATGCAGCAATGCAGTTCTAGCACGCCGATCATGAAGCCCTGAAAGGGCAAAATAGTCTAGCCCAGCACGGAGCCAAAGGCGGAGTGCTGGGGAAACCACGATGTGGGCACGAGTCCCTTCAGGGGACGGCACAGTAATTCTGAAGCAACGCCGGGTGCGAGAGCCCGCTCCCAAAACTGCGCCGCTAGCTCCAGCGGAACCAGCGGACAGCCAGCACGAACGAAATTCCGCCCCAGGCCACCAGGATCGCGATCCGCCCAAGTTGCGACGGCAGCGAAGCGCCTTGAAGAATGATGGCCCGCAAGGCATCGTTGAGCGCCGTCAATGGGAGCGCCCGGATCACGGGAAGGAAAATTTTGGGGAAGCGCTCATATGAGAAGAACACGCCGGAGAAGATCCACATGGGCATCATCACCAGGTTGATCAATCCGCTGACGCTCTCGATCTTCTGCGCGCGGCTGGCAGTCAGCAATCCGATACCACCAAACGAAACTGCGCCCAAGGTGCCGATCAGCAGGATCGAAAGCAGCGAGCCTTCCACTCGCACATGGAACACCAGCACACCAAAGCCCAGCAACAGGCCGACCTCGATGATCATCAGCACCAGCCGCGAGCTGAGCAGCGCCAGGAGAAAGTCGGTGCGCCGCATCGGCGTCGCGACAAACCGCTTCAGCAATTTGCGCTGCCGCATATCCACCAGAGCGAATCCAATGCCCCACATGCCTGAGTTCATCAGGTTCATGCCGAGCAGGCCGGGAATCAGGAAGTCGATGTAGCGCGCGCCGGGCTCACTCGATGTGGTTGCCGTCTCCGGGATCGCATCCTTCCGGCCGGCCGCAATTTGCAGAGCATCATCAATCTGCGTTTTTGCCAGCAGGCTCTCCGGCCGCGCCGGATCGTAGCGGTAGTGAACTCCGGAGCCGTCGGCGGTGATCACCAGCGCGTATTTGCCGAGGCGAAATCCGTCCAACGCCGTCGCCGCGTCCAGCACTTCAGGATGAATGATGTTGTGTTGCGGCGAGCTTTCCAGCAGCTTCACGATGTCCTGCGACTTGGCTCCCGCTACCACCGCCACCGTAGTGACGTCGGGCGGTTTACCGCGGAAAGCGATTCCCAGTCCAAGCGCCAGCAGCAGCGGAAAGACGAACACCCAGAAGATTACTTCCGGCTCGCGCCACAGTTCCAGCATGCGCATCTGCAACAGGCGCGCATATCCGGCCCAGCGCGGGTTTTGTTTGCCTGCCGGCGTGCTCTCGGAAACCACCGGCGGCTGTTCCATCGTTGCCATCAATCCTCCCGCAGATGCCGGCCAGTCAGCTTGACGAAGACGTCTTCCAGGCTGGCCTGGCGAGTGGTGAGATGCACCAGTTGCGCGCCCTGCCTCTGCACTTCAGAGAGCAGCGCGGGAATGGTTTCGTGCGGTTCGTTGACTTGCAGCGAATACAGCCCGTCCTCCGAACGAACCGATTGAACGCCGGGCAACATGCTCCAGCGCTGGCCGTCGGCGCCGTTGGCATTCGCGATGGCAAACTCGACGACGTGATGCCCGGTGAGCCGCTCGATCAGCTCAGCCGGCGTACCCGCTGCGATAATCTGCCCATGATCGATGATGGCCAGCCGATCGCAGAGCCGCTCCGCTTCGTCCATGTAATGTGTGGTGAGCAACACGGTTCCATTGCGCCGCTGAAATTGACGAACGATGTCCCACAACTGCCGGCGGCTTTGCGGGTCGAGTCCGGTGGTCGGCTCATCGAGAAAAAGGATTTTCGGGTTGGCGACCAGCGCAGTCGCCACCGCCAGCCGCTGCTTCTGGCCTCCGGAAAGTTTGCCGACCCAGCTATCGGCTTTCTCCTGCAACGACAACTCTTCGAGAACAGCGTCGACCGACGTGGGCTGGCGGTAAAAGCTGGCAAAGAGATTCAGCGTCTCGCGCACCGTCAGCTTTTCGGAGAGCCGGGTCTCCTGCAACGAGATGCCGAGCCACTCGCGCAGCTCGCGCTGGTGCGTTTGCCAGGTGCGGCCAAGGATTTGGACTTCGCCGGAAGTGGGCGCCAGCAGGCCTTCGAGAATCTCGATGGTCGTGGTCTTTCCTGCTCCGTTAGGGCCGAGCAGGCCGAAGCATTCTCCTTTATTAATAGTCAGATCGAGCCCGCGGACCGCCTCGACTTTACCGTCGTAGGTCTTGCGCAGGTCTCGACACTGGATGGCGACTTCCATATAGGAATGATAACGGAGAAAGGTAGAGGTTGTTTGCTCGCAGGGGCTGAAGCCTCTCCGCATTGAGAGCGGTTCGAACGCGGCGCTGAAGCACCGCTCTACCGATCTAGGCTAGCGTCAAAAAGAAAACTTCACTCCATGGGCTTCAGATCCTGCAACATCGTGGGGATTAACTCTGACACTGTGGGATGGATGTGCATGGCTCGCGAGATCACGGTATACGGCGCCTTGGCGTACATCACATCGAGGATGGAGTGGATGACCTCGTCGCCTCCGGTGCCGAGAACGGTCGCGCCCAGGATCCTCTTCGTCTCGGCGTCGACCATCCCTTTCATGAAGCCCTGGGTCTCGCTCTTTTCCTTCGCGCGGCCCACGCTGGTCATCATGTACTTGCCCAGCAGCGCCTTCTTCCCTGATTTGCGGACCTCGGCCTCGGTCATGCCTGCGCGCCCGAGCGGAGGATCGATATACAGGTTGTAGGCAAGGATGCGGTCGCTGACGCGGCGCTTGTCGTTGTCGAACAGATTGGCGGCGACAATCTCGTAATCGTTATAAGAAGTGTGAGTAAATCCGCCGCGCCCGTTGCAGTCGCCCAGCGCCCAGATTCCCGGCACATTGGTTCGCAGCTCATCGTCAACCACGATGTAGCCGCGCTCATCCTGCGCGACACCGGCCTTGTCGAGCCCGAGATCACTGGTGTTGGGGACGCGCCCGACGGCGAGCAACACGTGGCTGCCAACGGCCGGCTCGGGATTCGCGGTGCAATCCACTCCGGCAAGAATCTGGTTGCCGCGCTTCTCGAAGCTGATGCAGGTGGCGTTGGTGCGCACCGTGATTCCTTCGTTCTCGACAATGCCGCGGATCGCATCGGAAACATCTTCATCCTCCCTCGGAGTCAGGCGCGAGGCTCTCTGAAGGATGGTGACTTTGCTGCCGAAGCGGCGATACATCTGGCCAAACTCCAGACCGATGTAGCTGCCGCCCACAACGATCAGGTGCTCGGGTAGAAAATCGACATCTATCATTGAGGAGTTGGTGAGATAGCTGATCTGGTCCAGCCCTGGCATCGGCGGAACAGACGCGCGGCCGCCCACGTTGATAAAAATTTTCGGCGCGCTCAGACGATCATCGCCGACCGCAACCACGCTGGCCGATTCGAAGCGCGCCTGCCCTTTGTAGACGTCAATGTTCTTCTGCTCGCGCAGCCGGCTTTCGGCGCCAGTTTGCGACGGATGCTGAATTTCATCCTTGCGAGCTTTCACCTTTTTCATGTCGACGCTGATGGGGCCACCGGTGTTGACGCCGAATTCCGCCGCGCGCCGCGCCATGTAAGCCACGCGCGCGCTGGCGACCAGAGTCTTGGTGGGGATGCAGCCGGTGTTGACGCAGGTTCCACCAAACAGGTGGCGCTCGATGATGGCTACCTTGTGGCCATCCTTCGCCATGCGAATCGCCAGGAACGGGCCGGATTGCCCGGTGCCAATAATGATTGCGTCATATGTCTTGTTCATTACCCCTCCATCTGCGCCTGAAAAGAGTAATACGGAGAAGCGGGAGCCGTCATCTCGGACGGAGACCCGGCGGAATTTTGCGATATTAGCGGCGCTGCGAGAATTTCGTAATCGCTGGATGTGCAAACTTGGCGATTTGTGGCTGTGCGAGTTTCGTGATCTAGGAGTGATCGTCCGCCGCGTCGTCCCAGTTCGTGGCAGAGGCAGGAGGAATGTAGCTCATGGCGCGCTCGGATAACGCGGTGATCGTCAGGCTGGGGTTGACGCCAAGATTTGCCGCCACGACCGAACCGTCACAGACGTACATATTCTTGTAGCCGAAGACGCGATTACGGTGGTCGATCACGCCCAGCTTGGGAGAGGCGGCAATCACGCAGCCGCCCAAACAATGCGCGGTGCCGGGAACATTGAAGAGAATTTCCGGAAGCATGCTCATCGCGGTGCCCCCGGCCATCTTGGCCAGCTTTTCGGCGAAATCATTGGCGGCAGGGATAAACGTGGGGACTTTGTTTCCGCGGCTCACCAGAAATTTGCGGAATGGCCAGTACACTTGCCGCTTCCATTGCATATCGATGTGGCCGTCCAGTGCCTGCATGCACAGTAGGATGACCGATTCGCGCGCCCACTTGATGGGCTGAAGAATTCGCACCGTTCGAAACGGATGGCGCAACAACGACACGAGAATGTTCTTTACCCAAAGCGCAATTCGTCCGGGCCCGGGATGGCCTCCGGTGAGCGTGGTCGCGAGCATGCCCATGGTGTCGGAGCCCTCGGGATAGCGCACCGCCTCGATGTGTGTGTGCTCGTCGATGTAAACCCCCGAGCCGATGGCGACGCCCTTCGACAGATCGTCGGTTGTACCAGGCACGCGCACTCCGATCAACGATTCCGAATTCGTGCGTACGTACTTGCCCAACTGATCGCTGATGGCCGGTAGCGAGCCCTTGTCCTTCAAGCTGAACAACAGCTCCATGGTTCCGAGCGACGACGCCGCGAATACCACGCTGCGGCAGGTGAAGCGTTGCGGGGGACGGCGGAAATGCGTGGTCGACTGCACAGTGCGAATTTCGTATCCCGCACTGCCGTCGACAACGCCGTCCAGCGGACGAACATCGACAACCCTGGTCTCGGCGAAAACTTTCGCGCCGTGCTTTTCCGCCAGGTAGAGATAGTTCTTGTCCAGCGTGTTCTTGGCGCCATGATGGCAGCCCATCATGCAGCCGCCGCAGGCCATGCAGGTGGTGCGGTCAGGGCCTTCCCCGCCAAAGTAGGGATCAGGAACAGTCGTTCCGCCGGGCACTCCTTCGGGCGCTTGGAAGATGGCGACGCTCGTGCGGTAATAAGTATGGCCCACGCCGGCGGCTGCGGCGGCGCGTTGCAACAGGCGATCGGCCGGTCCCAGGATTCGGTTCTCGATGACGCCGAGCATCCGCGACGCGGTGTCGTAATGCTGCGGCATCTCAGACTTCCAATCGGCCAAACCTTTCCACGAACCGCTATCCCACACTTTGTCGGGAGGGCGTAGCAGCGTGCAGGCGTAGGTAATCGAGCCGCCACCCACGGCACAGCCGTGCAGGATGGTGACGTGGCGGAAGAAACGCATGCTGAAGAAACCCTTGAGGGCAAGACTCGGCCGCCAGAACCAGCGATGCAGCGACCAGCTGGTGCTGGGCAGGTTCTCCGGAGTCCAGCGCCGTCCCATCTCCATCACGGCAACCCGATAGCCTTTTTCGGTCAGCCGATGTGCGGAAACGCTGCCGCCAAATCCGGAGCCAATGACGATGAAATCGAAGTCGTATTCGCGGGTTTGGTTGGACATTGGAGGGCCGGACGGTGCGCCTTCCACCATCTCACGAAACGACGGGCGAGCGCGGTGATGGCAGAGCGCCGTCCGGGCACGATTCCCGTAGCAGGAATCACTCCCAAAATGGTCATTTGTCACTGCGGCGGGCGACATGGGCGCGGCATGATGAATGCGAATGAGTTAGGAAAATCTGAATAAGTGAGAACGAGGTTCCTCAGCGGCTCAACAGGCTGCTGAAAAAAGTCGCAAAAGCAGAGTCCTCGTGGGCTGAAGCCCACTCGGATGACAAAAATAAAGGGCTTGTCCGGCGCACCTGAAGGTGCGCCCCTTCAAAGACACATCAAACCCGACTTTTTCAGCAGGCTGTAAAGCCAAATGGATTTTGCAGTACTTGCGGACCGCCTAAATGGCCGTCCCGTTCCAAGCACACTTAATCAGAGTTTCCTTTACACACTCCTCAAGTTCGCGGCAGGGGGCAAAGCATGACGGAATTCGCGCACGGCAATTCATTTTCCTGGGGAGACGCGCTTTTCTTGTATCTTGAGCGGCCGGGGCAACCGCTGAGCATTGGCTGTGTCAGTATTTTCGAAGGCGCCATCCCACTCAAGACTTGCCGGGACTTCGTCGAATCGAAGCTTCCATTGATTCCGCGATACCGCCAGCACGTGGTGTTCCCGCCGTTCAATCTTGGTTTGCCGAGCTGGCAGTTCGATCCGAACTTCGATATTCGCAATCACGTTCGCCAGATCACGGTTAAGCACGGAACGGAGAACGATCTCAAGAAGATTGCGTCCGAAATTCTGAGCACGAGTCTGGACCGCACCAGGCCGTTGTGGGACATCACGCTGGTTCGCGGATTGGAGGAGAGCCGCACCGGATTGGTGGCGCGCATCCATCACTGCCTAGCGGATGGAATTGCCGGGGTTGAGTTGATGACGGTACTGATGAATGCCAGTCCTGAAATGCCGGTGATTCCCAAGCAGAAGCCGGTGTTTGAGGAACCTCGTCATCGCGACGCGGGCGCGGAGCTCATCGATGGACTGGTGACTTCTTATTTCTCCGCCGTGAAGGGAGCGCTCACGCTACAGTCCGAGGCGCTGCAAATCGCGCAAGAGGCATTCGCCAATCCCACCGGGCCTCTATCCGACTTGCTGAACATCATGCCGGAGCTGGCCACGCCGTCCGATCGGCTGCCGTTCAACGTTGTGTGCCAGGGACCGCAAAAATTTGCCTGGACCGAGATCCCGATGGCTGACATACAAGCTGTTCGCCACAGCTGTGGAGCGACGGTGAATGACGTGATTCTCACGGTGGTAACGGCCGCCATTCGTCGTTACTCGGAGCTGCGCGGCGTTAAGGTCAGGGGACGCTCGGCACGCATCATGATTCCGGTGAACATTCGCGCCGGCGGCGACGCCAAGCAGTTGGGCAATCGAATTCTGTTTATGCCGATCAGCGTGCCGCTCGACATTCGCGTTCCGCAAAAGCTTTTCGCCTTTGTCCGCGAGCGGATGGAGTACCTGAAGCGAGCGCGGGCAGCCGAGTTCATAGGCTTTGCCGGCGGCATGGTTTCCACGATTCCGACGGCCATACTGGCGGCGATCGCGCCGCTGGCAAGCCAGTTGCCGCTCAGTCTGTGCAATACCATCTGCACCAACGTTCCCGGACCGCCCGTGCCGGTTTACCTGCTGGGCCGCAAGATGCTGGCCTGGTATCCGTACGTTCCTATCGGCGGAGAGATGGGCTTCAATTGCGCCATTCTCAGTTACAACGGGACGGCCTACTTCGGATTCACTTGTGATGCGAATGCGGTGCCTGATCCGGAGCACCTGGAGAAGTTTCTCAACAAGAGTTTCGCGGAGCTGCGTAACAGCAGCGTCGCGGCAAAACCGGTTGTCGAGGAGAAACCCGCGGCTCCCAGGCGCAAACGTCCGAACGCAACCATACCCGTCGCGGCCAAGCCGCCCAAGCCTGTGGCGAAATCGCGCGCGAAAACAAAAGCGAAGCCTGTTGTGCCGGCAGTTGATCGAGTGAAGAAAGCGTCCAAGCGGGCTACGCCGGCGAGCAATGCGGCGGCCGCTGAGTCCATTCCACATACCGCGTCGGCGACAGCCCGAAAGCCAATCGCAGAAAGCTCGTCCGCGACAGCCGCTCCTATCTCGCCGGCACCTGAACGGCAGGACGCGGCGGAGGTGCTGCAAGCCACGGGCGACTAGACATTCTGTTCGTTGGCTAACAGAGCTCTGCGAGTCGAATCCAGGGTGTGGATCAACGATTCTTGCGGCAAATTGCGGATTATCGGCTCGATGATCCAACCCAAGCCCAGCGGAATATCACGGGTCAGCGAGATAGCGCGACACTCGATACAGCATCCGCCATTCTTCTCCTCAAACCGCCAGTAGGAATACAAGCGCCACAAGAAGCCGTATCCGGTATCGGGCTCCAGCACGCGCTCTTTGGGAGTTCCCGCCTCCTCGACCTCGGCGATTCGCGTGGTGCGCGAGCGGCAGGACCAATGCGCGGCATCCAGAGAGGCGTAATGCACGTCATGGTCAGTATCGAGAACCACGCTGATGATTTTCGTTTTCAGCAGTCGTAGGGAGATTTGGAAGTGGTTGCCTTCGTGACTGATCAGCTTGGAGTCGATCACTTCAGGCTTGTAGATATTTTTGTGATTGTCGTAGTTCTGCACCAAGGCCAAAACTTTTTCCACGGTCGTGTTGGGAACCAGCGCGGCGCCAATCCAGTCGTGGATAAGGCCGTTTGGCACTTTGACAGGTCCATCACCAGTCCAGAGCTGCGCAGCAATATGCCCCTGTCTAAGCTGATGCGTCCGATCGGAGTGCGAGTCAGACCAAAGAAACGACCCGCGGCCGTGCAACGACGGGTCCATGGCCGCTTCGGCTTCGCGAATATAGTCGTCGAAAGCTTGCAGCGTTCGCGGCTTCAACTGCACTACATTAGCGGTCTGCGCCATAAGAACTAGCTCTAAACAAAATCGTCGGCTGCGGCTTGTGGAATGTCAAGAAAACGCCAGCATATTTCTGGTTAAAAGACGACCGTCATCCCTTAGACCTCCCGGAATTGGGCGCTCGCCGGGTGGACAAATCGACGGCCCGCAGCTTACCGATCGAAGAGGAAGCAACCGCGCTGCGATGTTTGCCACCATCATCGTCGGAAGAGAAAAGGTAGCTCTCGATCTCGTCGATACGATCGTCGGCGTCGCGATAACCCAGCTCGATCAATTCCCGCGTGTACTTGGATGTAAAGAGCAGATAGCTCATCAAGTCGGAACATGACGCCGCGTCGCGCCCCAGACTGTGCACAAAATATTGCACCAGATAGGGCATGTCCTTCTGATGCCGCGCAGCTACTTCGGTCAGGTTTACCGAGGGCGAAATCTGCAGCACCGTCAAGGGCCGCATCTTCTCGCAGCCCTCGATGCCGAGCTGGCTGATGTGACCGCTCATCAGCAACTGGTTCAGCCGCTCGAGATGCTCGACGTCAGTCGCCAGATGATCCAGAAACATCACGTTGAACAGCACACCCATGACCTGCGCCAGCGACGGATCTTTCTGGTCGGCAGCTTCTTCCTGGTGTTCCAGTTTTTCGCAGCGTACTCCGATGGCGAAAATTTTCTGCGCACCCAGCCGGATGATCGGGCTAAGCGGCTGTTGCAGGCGCAAACATCCGTCGCCGAAGAACGCTGCGCCCCGTGCGGTCTCCAGCCGCACCGGCTGAAACACCATGGGAATCGCGGCTGAGGCGCAAATGTGTTCCACCGTGATCTTGGTCGCCAGGGTCACGCGGCGGCTGCGGTTCCACATGGGATGGCCTTTGGCGCCCTGGATAAACAGGTAGCTCTTTCCGGAGCTGTAGTTAGTTGCTGACACGGCGAGTGCGTAAAGATGGCCACGCTTGATGTTGTCCTGTATGCGGGCGCAGTCGAGATGCTTTGTGAGGAAGTGGCGTAGCGGAGTGGCATCGAGCAACGATCGCGCATTGCCGCCACCCAGCAATGCGCCAAAGGAGAGATCGAGAATCCAGACCAGTGAATTGTGTGCTTGCGATACCAGGTCGGTGCGAAAGACGTCAGAAGGCTTGAGCCGGGACCAGAGGTCGGCAAGAACCGTGGTGGCGGCGGCGAAATCGTGGCTTCCTGCGGCCAGCGCGGAGCCATTGATCGCTCCCGCCGAGGCGCCCCCAATAATAGGAAATGGATTGCCGCTTGCCCGAACCTGCTTGATCTCGCCAATACGCTGGAGAACGCCGGCCTGATAAGCCCCTCGAGCACCCCCACCGGTCATGGCCAAGCCAAGTACTTTGTTTGCTTCCATCGTGGCCCGCCTCGCCGCGAATCGCACTTAACCCGCGGCTGAGGTCCCGGACAATCAAACGGCGTTGGCGCGGCGTACGCCAAGGCGTTGCGTCCGGCTGCCAACTTACGTCTGCGCCGAACGTTCCACAAATAAATGGGACCTTAACCCGCATCGTGGACCGGTGATGCAATGCTTGTCAAGGAAGCATGAACATCCGTCTTGTGTCGTCCTTTTGCAGGTCTCCGGGGTGAAAGTTGGAAGTGGCTTTCAGCCGGCCGCTCAGCCTATAAATACAAGCGCTCGCGACCTTTACGGGAGTGCGCCAAAGCCTGGCCGATTCAAAGCAACCCAGACCTAAGAAAACCTGGGCTTTCCCATGCTCATCCAGTCAAGGGTGAATTCTTCCCCGATAGGATTTCGGCAGCATCAGGCGGGCGTGTTCGTGTATCCGCGATCGATGTGGAGGAAGACGATATGGCGCTTGCCTTTGCTGCTTTGGCGGATGGGACTAGCCCCGGTGTTTGGGATGGCGCCGATCGTAGTGATGACAACGCGGGGCCGAAAAACCGGTGCTCCGCGGCATGTTATGACCGACTGCTTCTCGTTCGATGGCAAGACCTATGTTATTCCAGGGTGGGGTGAGCGAACGCAGTGGTATCAAAATATCAAAGTGGATCCGGACATTACCGTACAGCTTCACGGTCGAACATTTGCGGCCTCGGCTCACCGCATCACTGATCCGCAGGAGCTGTCGGCCGCTTTTCAAAACGTAGCCAGATGGAATCCGATGTGGAAGAAGTTCTTACGGTCGTGGGATATCGAGAACAATGTGCAAGACTTTCTCGCCAAGCGCGACCGCATAGTCGTGGTTCGTCTTGACCGAACCAGCGGCCCGCTTCCGCTGCCATCGCTAGAAATGGATTTGTGGTGGACCTTGCCGGCCACTACATTACTATGGCTGCTTTTCCGTAACCGTGAGCATTAGGATGTTCTCCGAGGTGTGTGGAATGTCGAAGATTACGCTGGCTGTCGCCTTTCTTGCCTGCTGCACCGCGGCAGGCTACGCGCAAACCAGTTCGGAGGCGCAAGCGCCTGCTCAAGCCGCTCAGGCTGCTCGCCCGCAGACCGTTCGCGTTTCAGCCGAAGTGCTAACGGGATTGGTTGATCACAAAACTCTGCCCCAATACCCAGCAGAGGCCCTAACCAAGGGAATTCAAGGTGACGTGATCTTCAACGTTCTGGTGGACGAGAACGGCAAGATTATTCGCAGCGAGCCCACCTCGGGTGATCCTTTGCTGGTGGCCGCCAGCCAGGATGCGCTGCGGAACTACACCTTTCGGCCTTACCAGCTCGACGGAACTCCCGTCCGAGTCAAGAGCAAACTCGGATTTCATTTTTCCTTGGCCAAGGCTGGCGATACGACGAACGGGCGGGTGGAGTGCATGTCGACGGTTCCCTGAAAGCTACTTTGTTCGCGGCTTTCCCGTAGCTTTCTTCGCGGCAGCTGACTTCTTCTTGGCCTCCGGTTTTTGCCGGTGAGTCTCCAGCTCCGAAATGCGTTTTCGCAATTCCTGCAATTCGTCGCTGGGATCGCTGCCTTTCTCTGGCGATGAGTTCTGAATGAAACTCTTCATCATTTGAAGCGGCGACAGTGCGGCTGAATGCATTTCGGTCAGGCGGGTTTGCAAAGAGCTCTGCACCTTCTGATAAGTATCGAAGGCCGACTTCAGATACCACATGATGAATTCCTGACCGACTCGATCCGAAGCCACGATCAACTGCCGCAGCAATTCCAGCGGCAAGCCGGTCGGCTGGTCCTTCGCATCCTCCACAATGATCTGAGTTAGCGTGACCCGGGTGATGTCCTCACCGCTGCCGGCATCGACCACCTTAACGTCTTTCCCATTTCGAACCAGGCCGGCAATGTCTTCCAAATTGATGTAACAGCTATTGGAAGTGTCGTAGAGTCTGCGGTTTGCGTATTTTTTGATCACAACCGTGTCGGCATCCATGCGCAAAACTCCCTGTTGCAATGCAGAATAAATCGTAAAGGCCTTGACACCAGTTGCTGATAATACTACATTCAGCTTGATGCTGCATTGCAGCAAATTTGGAGGTTATCATGCCTAGGAACGGAAAGACCGAGTCCTCCACTATCCACAACGGGGATTCATCCTTTGTGTCTCTGCTGTCGGGATGGGTGCAGCAGGGAGTTGAGAATTTCTTCGCTACCCAGCGCATTCTGGTGGATTTGGCGATGAACCAGAACGCCAACGCCGTAAACCTGATTCGTGGTCGCTTTGCCGATCCCGAGTTTTGTCCGGCTGCCGTGGTCACCGAACTGGCCGCTGAGGGGATGAACAATTTCATCGAAGGCCAGAAGCTGCTGCTGACCCTGGCGCAGAAAGAATATGAAATCGTCGCCACGGGCGTGAAAGAGCGGGTCGGCGATTATGGGATCGCTGTGGCCATTACGGACGCGGCCCAGCGCAGCTTTGACACTTTTGTCGACATGCAGCAGGACTTCCTGAAGATGGCGAGCAAACAGACTCACACCTGGCTGACCGCCCTCAAAGCCGGCAAAGGCTTCGACAGCAATGGCCTGGTCGAACTCGCTCAGGATGCCATGGACACCTTTGTCCGCACGCAGAAGAAATTCCTCGACGTGATCGCTGAGGAAGCTTCGAAGGCGACTGCCGGAAAAGATCCGGTTCGTAAGCACAAGAAGACAGAACTGTCCGAACTGGCAAGTGAAGCCACGGAAGCTTTCATCGACGCGCAAAAGAAACTGATCGACGTTGCCGGCAAGCAGGTGAGCGCCCACATGAAAGCGGCAGGCCGCACCATGAACATGGTCGCGCCTTTCCCCTTCATCCCGATTCCGGATCTCACCCGCGAAGGCGTAAAGAACTTCGTCAGTGCCGAGAAAGCCTTGATCGACACGGTGCTGCACCGTCCCGAGAAAAAGCATGCACCGAAGACCACGGCTAGCCGGAAGCGCCCTCGTCGCACCATCAAGGTTGAGACTGCAACGGCCTGAAGTAGTGAATAGCGAATTCAGGGTGTAGCCTTCAAACCAGGAGTTGCTAGCACCTCATTGACGTGCCGCCGGACTTGGCGGCACGTCATTTGTTTGGGCGCAAGGTCTCCGGTTTGCACCGACAAACCGGACTTCTCAAGACGCATTTGGGGAGCTCTGATCAAATCAGGGCTTGAAGGTGCGCGGCTTCACAGGCCGTTGAAAAAACTCGAAAGCCGGTCCCTCGCAGGCTTGATGGCCTCCTCTGGATGACAAATTGAAAGAATCTGCGACGGCGCATGTGAAGGTGCGCCTTTCAAACCTTGGCCGTAAAATAATCATGGTTGGCAACCTGTAGCGTCGGCAGATACACTAACTTCCCGGAAGCTGCTTCTACTCGGCTCCGGGTCACGCGCTCGGCGCGCCGGTGAGGCGCTTCTCAACAAACACGGAGAACGCGACTCGTCTATGGCCCTGCCCCCGGCAGAGATTTTCCAAACCGACAATGCTGTAGCCGACGTCACAATCTGGAAGGAAGCATTATTCGCTGCTGATCTCCTTCTGCTGCACGCTTCTCCGGTGTATTACGGACTGGGCATACCGCGCGGCGACGGCTCCGCTGTGCTGCTGGTCCCCGGATTCCTGGGCACCGATGCCTATCTCACACAAATGCATTCCTGGCTGGGACGCATTGGGTATCGGCCATACTTCTCCGGCATCGGTCTTAACGCAGAGTGTCCCAATCTGCTTATCCAGCGCAAACTCAATGACAACATCGAAAAGGCTCTGGCCGACACGGGTAAGAAGATCCACCTGATCGGGCACAGCCTGGGCGGCGTCATTGCCCGCTCAGTGACCAGTCAACGACCGGATGCCATCGCATCCGTGACTACGCTGGCCTCGCCGTTCCGCGGCACAGTGGTGCATCCTACCATCCTGCGGGTCGCCGAATCGGTACGCAAACATATCTTGGAAGAGCACGGTGCCAACGTGCTGCCCTCGTGCTACACCGGTCGCTGCACATGCGACTTCCTTACGTCTTTACGCCGCAAAATTCCCAACTCTGTCCTGGAAACGGCCATCTACACCCGCAACGACGGGGTGGCCGACTGGCGGTACTGCATGACAGGAGTTCGTGAAAATGATTTCGAAGTGCCGGGCACGCATGTCGGCTTAGCTTTCAATGCCTCGGTGTATAGCATCATCGCCAAGCGCCTGGCTCTCCGTCACTCCCACTCGTTGCGCCATCTCCAACGTAGTTTTCAGCTACTCCGGTGACGAAAGTTGTAATTTCGCCGGTGGTGTTTTGTTGCGCTCGTGATTATTAGTGAGATAGTCTTTGCAGGAATCAGCCCAAAACCGGCGCCCAATTTGGGAAAAGAATCAAAACATTCCCGCTTTGTTACTGATTCTCGTACCTGCAAACGGGCACACTAAATGGACACAGGCGGCATTGGAGACCAGCCTGCGAGCATAAATTGTTGCATCGCAGCGATTTCCTGGGCCGGCTGCAACCACTAATTTGGCCGACTTCCCGAACCTAGGGCGAGTGGCAAGGAGATTTTTTCATGCGGCCTAAGACTCTCACCATCGCGGTTTGTCTCTTCGTCGTGCTATTTTCCCTCAGCTGTTTCTCCCAACAGACCGAGGTCACCCAGTTCGCCGCTTTTGGAGGCTATTCTTACCTCAGCACGCCATCTTTAAATTTGACTCAGCGGGGATTCGACGGTGATTTTGGCTGGAACTACAAAAGCTGGCTAACGCTCGGCTTTGACTTCAGTACATTCGGCGGTCACACCTCGCTGGTGCCCAACGATCTTTCGGCAGCGACCCAGGCTAAGCTGGCGCCATACCTTCCGCTGCTGCCGCCGGGATACGTTCTCGCAGTTCCTTACAACTCATCCACCCAGACCTATGAAGGTGGCCCGCAGTTCAATTACCGCCATTTTAAACACTTGACGCTCTTCGCCCGCCCGGCCCTGGGAGCGTTGCACGCGAACTTCACGGCCAAGCCGCGTGATCCTATCCAAACCGCGATCGTCGGCGCTCTGGTTGGCCCCAGCGGCTCGCAGTCGGACACCGTGGTGTTCTACGGTTTTGGAGGCGGCGGCACATGGGAGATCAATCCGCACTTCGGTATTCGCGTAACCGCCGACTATGCGCGCTACAATTTTTTCTCCAACCTGCTGAACGGTCCGCGCAATAGCGTCCGAGTATCCATAGGACCGAAGATCGGCTTCGGAAAGAACATCATCAAGTAAGAACGGATTGCAGCTGATATCTGGGAACGCGCTCTGACTCAATGGGAGCGCGTTTCTTTTTGTGCGCTAGCGCAACCCGGATGAGCGGTGCCGCTAAGGCTCCTGCTTTTCGATGATACTGATCAGCAACCTGCCGGCTTCATGCGAGAAGGCAGCTTCCTGAATTACTTTGCCCTGGAGAACACTGAACTCGTAATCCTGCCCGATCACCACGGAAGGCAGCGACAGACTGCAAGTAGGCGCCAGCAGCGCCTTCACGCTGCCTCCGGTGATATTGGCCAGTTCGCCGGCCGCATCGCGAACATCGTCGTGTGACAGATCGTCCGGCTCGACTCCCAGCAAGCGGGCGCACGCTACTCGCGCCAACTTCAGATCAATGTCGAGCCGAACCGCTCCCTGCCAGTTGCCGACGATCTGTACCGACGAGGTGATACCTCCCTTATGGGTGTCCGGTTTGGAGATGCTGTCGGACGGCACCAGTTGCATGCTCGCCATCGAGCTGAAAATCTCATCCACTGCACTGAGTAATTCTTCTTTGCTGATTGCTGCGATCATGGTTTTCCTCTAATCCTCTACGGCCTTACGTCCATTTCCGTAAAGCCCCGGCAAACTGAAACCGCATTTTCCTGGGCCAGCCCCATATAACCGCTCCTCACACTCGCCTCACGAAGTTCCTTCGCCATCATCCAGAGTGCACGAAACGGTAGAGTCGCGTAACGCTCCAGTCCTACTATCGGGCAAATGCCGTTCACACTTGAGTGCTGGAAATGGTCGCGCTTCCGTTTCATCGGACGAAACTTTAGTTTCGCACCCGTTAGTCGCGCTGGTTTGAGAAGTTTCTGCTTGACAGCCCGGAACTTGCGGGTACGATAGCTCAACTCAAGCACCATTGTTAGGTTTGCGAGATCGCCGGCGTTGCGCCACGCAGGAGATGCTAAGCCGTTCGGCATTCGCTCGTCCAGCGGCTTTGAAACCAACCTGTCTGTGAACACCGCGCGATGGCTTTCCCCAACAACCCATAGCTCCCTGAAAGAGATTGAGCAGCATTGAGAAAGGAGAGGCAGGGCCCAACGTTGTCCAGGAAAGCTTTGAACACCAGGACCACAAATCAACTTACGGAGAAAATAAATATGAGTAGGAAACTTTCGTTGATGGCAGGGCTGTGTTGCACAGCCATGATGGCGTTGTCGGCCGTGCCGGCTTTTGCGCAGATGGCCGAGCAGAAGGAAAAGCCGCCTCTTTATACGTATGTGAGCCTGTGGGCAATTCCCCGCGCACAATGGGGCGAGATGGCAAAGGCAGATGAAACCGACCAGAAAACTCTTCAGCAAGCCATGGCAAGCGGCATGCTGGTAAGCTACGGCAGCGATGTAAACCTGGTCCACCAGGTCGACGGCATGACGCATGACGACTGGTGGCAATCCATGTCGATGGCCGGACTAATGAACGTGTTGGACCAGTTTTACAAGAACGGCAGTGCGACCTCGTCTGTATTAACCAGTGCCACCAAACACGAAGATGAAATTTTCGTCAGCCGACACTACAACTGGAAGTCCGGATCGTGGAAAGATCTCTACACCCACGGTTCGTACTACAGACTAAAGGCTGACGCGCCGGACGAAGCGGTGGCACTGCTCAGCAACAGCCTGGTCGTTCCCCTGATGGAGAAGATGCTCGCCGACGGTACGATTTATGAATACGAGATCGATACCGAGGCGATTCACACGACGAATCCGGGATCGTTCTGGATCTTTTATCTTGGAGCCAACGCTAACAGCCTGGACAAGGTGAATGCCGCCCTGCGAGACACGCTTAAAGCCAATCCATTAGGTGGCCCGGCATTCGACTCCCTGGTGGACTTCAGCGTACATCGTGACTTCCTGGATCGCACCAGCGCCACGTACAAATAGATTTCTGCCCTACTTAAAAGGTCCCGCGAGCCAGGGAATTCCGCTGCTCGCGGGACGAATTTTTGTGCGGCGTCTTTACTTCGGTTGACCGCCCAGTCCCGCCCATTTCTCAAGCAAAGCCAGCGTGGCCGCGTAATCCAAATCGGCCCAGCCTTCCTCACTGGATAACTCGTAGATCTCGTCTACCGTCTCCAGCGCCGGCAGCTTCACGCGATGCTCCTTCGCCATATCCAGCATGAGGTGGATATCCTTGTGCATCAGCCGCAACGGAAAGTTTGGCGAGTAATCATGCCGCAACACGAACGGAGCTTTGTAATCGGTAACCCCGGAGCGCACCATCGAAGCCTGAATCAGCTCGACCAGCTTTTGCGGCTCGACTCCCAGCTTGCGCGCCAGCACGAACGCCTCGGCGAAACCTTCGTAGATAAGCGCGATCATCAGATTCATGCTCAGCTTCGCGGACTGTCCCTTGCCGGTATCGCCGATATGAATGACCTGCTTGCCCATGGCTTTGAACAGGGGCTCCAAATAGTCGACCGGCTCCTGCGCTCCCCCAACAATAAAGATGAGCTGGCCATTCTCGGCGCCGATTTTCGAGCCCGTAACCGGAGCGTCGACCCAGTGCACGCCTCGAGCATTCACTCGCTGGGCAAAGCGCAGAGTTGCGGTGGGCGAAATGGTGCTGGAGTCGACCACGATTGCGCCCTCGCGCAAGGATTGCTCGGCGCCGTCGTCAGCAAACAGGACACGCTCCACGGCAGCCGTGTCGGCCACACAGATCCAGACCACGTCGGCTTCCTTGGCTGCATCGGCAGGGGAAACCGCAGTCGTCGCCCCTTCGACGTGCTGGCGCGCGCTGCGGTTCCACACCGAAACCTCATGTCCGGCCGCAACCAGACGGGAAGCCATAGGACGTCCCATAATGCCCAGACCCAGAAAGGCAATACGCATTCTTGCTCCTTAACTTTCGAAATCAGACGCAGCCAGCCACAGAAGCGCCGGCGCATAAGCTCCGAACTAATGATTTAAGCTGAGTGCAAGACTAAGGTCAAGGAAGAGTAGGGATTGTCTCGAATTGGTTCGACCGCGACAGCCTTCCCGATCTGCGCACGCCCGCATCCGCAACCTCCAGTTCGCGTCTATATAGATGTAACTTCTATGTTAGGACCCACAATCCGGCGCAAGGCCAAGCAGTTTGGAACCCTGGTGCGCCGGTCCGCCATGACTCCCCGAACCGGAGTCACCCGCAAGCCGGTGCTCGCCCCGCGCGACCAGATGGGCGTAACCTTCATCGGGCATTCCAGCTTCTTCATCCAGATGGGCGGCAAGAACGTCGTGATCGATCCCAACTTTGCCCGCTGGATCTTCGTTCTCAAACGCCTGCGCCGCCCGGGATTGCGGCTGCGCGATCTACCGCCCATCGACGCCGTGCTGGTTTCACACGCTCATTTCGATCACCTGCACCGTCCGTCGTTGCGGGCGATAGCACGGCTTACGCGTTGGCAGTCGGGCAAGCGGCCGACCATCATCGTGCCGCGCAATGTTCGCGACCTGGTGGGCGACCTGGGATACGGTCGCATTATCGAGCTTGACTGGTGGCAGAGCACTCCGCTGGGTTCGCTGGAAATTACACACGTTCCCGCGCGGCATTGGGGAGCCCGTATTGTGCGCGACATGCATCGCGGCTATGGTGGCTACGTCCTGCGCTCAGGCCAGCAGTCGATCTATCACGCCGGCGACACCGCCTACTTCGACGGCTTCCGCGAGATCGGCCAGCACCTGCACCCGGAAGTTGCGCTGCTGCCTATTGGCGCCTACCATCCCGACTCGTATCGTTCCGTACACACCAGCCCGGAGGATGCAGTACAAGCTTTCGTTGACCTGGGCGCGCGTTGGATGGTGCCCATGCACTACGGCACGTTTCGCCTGTCTTACGAGCCGGTGGACGAGCCGGTGAAACGTCTGAAGGCAGATGCCAAGCGGCGCAACATCGGGAAAAAGATTTGCGTGCTGGAAGAGGGCGTGACGAAGTTTTTTAGCTGATGGCTATTAGCTGTCAGCCGTCAGTTCGTCGGAAGTGCGGCGCTATTTTTCATCCGAGCGCAGCTGTCATCCCGAGCGAAGTCGAGGGATCTGCGGTCTCTTCGATGGCTGAAAGGACTTGTTGAGGACGAACACACCCTCCGGCGCCAAAAGCGGCCGGCTTCGCTCAGGATGACAATCTAAAAAGCGAATGGCGAATCGCGACCCTACTGGGCCGTCTGGCCGACGATCTGATATTCGTTCTTCTTACCCTTCGCGTTCACCACTTCCACCCGATTGTCTTTTTTCATCTCGTACTGGACGGTTTCGCCGGCCTGCATCTGCGGCTTGGTTTCCTTCTGTCGCGCAATCGAATAGGTGCTGTTGTCTGTCTGGAGTTGATAGACAATCCAATTCTTCATCGGTTTCTTCTTGTTGTTCTGGGCGTAGGTGCCGTTCTCCCACTTCACAATCTTGCCGGTTTTGTAGACGTCGTCAGCAGAAGCGGAAATGGCGAACATGAGCAGCAGGAAGAGAACGAGTTTTTTCATAGGGTCTCCGTATTAAGGAAAATGCTGGTAGACGTGTCGTCCCCGAGGGACTCGGATTCAATGTTAACGCCTACCCCGTCCTCAAGGGCGGGGCTATTATCTTTCTGCGCCCAACGCGCTTGGGCGAATGCCGGTGACGGCGTTTCAGCGAACAGAGCCAACTCGCAAGTCCTACGAAGTGGGATACCAGAGAATAGTCCGGCGAAGAACCACTACCCAGCGACACCATCCCACTTGCCGGATTCAAAGGTCAATTGTCATCCCGAACGAAGCCGGGAGATCTGCGGTTTCTTTCTCACCTAAAGGCTAAGTAGTAGGCTTCGGTCTGCGGTCCCCAGGGTACTCAGTTGCAAGGCCGCACCTACTTTCGCTTCGCTGTTACGCGATGCGTCATTCCGGTGTCGCCTTTCGCGTTTCGCTGTTCGCTGGTCCTATTTCGATTGTCATCCTGAGCGGAGGCGGCAGCTTTTGCCGCCGCAGTCGAAGGACCTCTATCCCCGCGATACCGGTCAGGGGCTGAAGCCCGTTCGTACTTACCGTAGCCTTGACGCGGCGCTGAAGCGCCGCACTACCCGCGACGCCGGTGCTCTGTCAGCAGAGCGATTGTGCCGGTCTCCCCAAATCAAAAGCGTACAGCTCACGCCTGACAACTAGTATCTGACAACCGACAACTAATCCAGTGCCTGCTCCAGATCCGCGATCAGGTCTTCCACATCTTCAACGCCCACCGAAATCCGCACCATGCCGTCGGTGAGTCCGATCGCTTTGCGGCCGGCAGCGCCGATCGCGGCGTGGGTCATGGTTGCCGGATGCGAGATCAGCGTCTCGACTCCACCCAGCGATTCGCCCATGGTGCAGACGCGTACCCGCTTCAGCAGCCGCTTGGCGTTGGCCAGCGATCCCGTCTCGAACGTGATCATCGAGCCGAAGCCGTTCATCTGGCGGCAAGCCAGTTCATACTGTGGATGGCTCTTGAGCCCAGGATAGAAGACTGCCTTCAGCTTGCGATGGCCACTGAGGTAGTCGGCCATGACGCGCCCATTGTCGTCGTGCTGCTTCATGCGCACCGCCAGCGTCTTCACGCCGCGCAGCACCAGCCAGCATTCGAAGGGCGACATGATCGCACCCGCGGCCTTCTGCACGAACGCCAGCTTGTCTGCCTGTTCGCGAGTGGTGCATACCAACACGCCGCCTAGGCCGTCGCTGTGGCCGTTGAGAAACTTCGTCGTCGAGTGCATCACCATGTCCGCGCCAAACTTGATGGGCTGCTGGAAGTATGGGGACATGAAGGTGTTGTCGACTACGACTTCCGCTCCGCGCTTGTGCGCGATCTCGCTGACGGCGGCAATGTCGGTAAGCCCCATCAGCGGATTGGTCGGGGTCTCGATGTAAACGAAGCGGGTGCTCTTGCGCATGGCGCGCGCGACGTTGCGCGGATCGGAAGTGTCTACGTAGGTGAACTCGAGACCGAAGTTGCTCATCACCTGATTGAACAGCCGGGGCACGCCGCCATAAAGATTATTGGACGCGACCATGTGATCGCCCGACTTCATCAGGTGGCAGAGAGCGCCAACGGCAGCCATTCCGCTGGCAAAAACGGGCGCGGCGATTCCGCCTTCCAGCGAAGCCAAATTTTCTTCCAGCCGCGTGCGGGTGGGATTTCCGGCGCGCGAGTAATCGTAGCCCTTGGTTTTGCCCAGCTCCTCCTGCGCATAGGTCGAGGTGGCAAAAATAGGAGGCGCGACCGCTCCAGTCGATGGATCAGGATCGTTGCCGACATGGATGGCGCGAGTAGAAAATCCCGAGACGTTCTTTTTAGGCATAAGAGATCAAATCACCACAGAGACACAGAGGCACAGAGAAGGACTCTTTTCGCAACGGCGCGCGTTCGGAGGATCTTGGGGCTAGTCAATCTTCCCAATTTCACATGGAGTAGCGCATAAAGTTTGTTGATCAGCGGCGCGGGAAGCTTAGACACATCATCGCCATAAAAAAACAAGCAAGCAATACCGCGCCAAACTTCGGGAAGGGAAGCCATCAGAAAAACAACTTTCAAAACCCTGTGTCTCAGTGCCTCTGTGGTAAAGCCTTATTTCTTCCCGTTGAACTGGAAAATCTTCTTGGACAGGTAGCGCTCGGCGGAGTCAGGAATGATCGTCGCCACGCGTTTGCCGGGGCCCAGACGCTTGGCGATTCCGATGGCCGCAAACACATTGGCGCCGGCGCTCGATCCTGCCAGCACGCCCTCGACCGCAGCCAGCTTCTTCACCATGTCGAATGCGTCAACGTCGGTGACCGCAATGATCTCATCGGCAAGCGAGCCGTCAAACGTCTTGGGCATGAAGCTGGCGCCGATGCCTTCGACCTCGTGGTCGCCCTTCTCGCCGCCACCCAGCACAGAGCCCTCGGTCTCGACAGCAATTGCCAATGTCTTGGGATTTTGCTCCTTCAGGTAACGAGCCACACCACTGAATGTTCCACCGGTGCCACAGCCAATCACGATGGCATCGATCTGGCCACCCAGCTGCTCGTAGAACTCGTGCGCGGTGGTCTCGTAATGAAAATCCGGATTGTCGAGGTTCTCGAATTGTCCGGCGATGAAAGAATTCGGGGTGCGAGCGGCGCGCTCTTTCATGTAAGCGATAGCGCCCTGCATGCCATCAGCGGCGGGAGTGCGGATAACTTCGGCACCCAGCGCTTCCATCAACGTGACCTTCTCCTGCGAAAAACCCTCGGGCACGGCCAGCACGGTTTTATAGCCGCGGCCGCTGCCGATCAACGCCAATCCCACGCCGGTATTGCCGGCGGTAGCTTCGAAAATGGTGGCGCCAGGACGCAGCTTCCCCGTCTGCTCGGCTTTGGTGATCATGCCGAGTGCGGCGCGGTCCTTAATGCTGCCGCCCGGATTCAAGTATTCCAGCTTGGCATAAACGCCGGCAATGTCGGGTGACGCCAGCTTGCGAAGGTGAAGGACGGGAGTTGCGCCGACCAGTTCGGTAATATCCTCGGCAACGCCGAGCGAGGCCATTTCAGCAGTCTTCATAGGCATTTTGCACAGCAATCTTCAAGGTTACGTGATTACGCTTGAAGCGGTCAATTCGCAAGCCGCTATTCGCTATTCGCTCTGCGCCTTTCGCTCGGATTGGCGTCGACGGAACGCTGAGGAATTGTTTAGCCACGCCTCCTGCACTACAATTCCGGCTGAATCATACAAGCAGGAACAACGATAACTGCAGTCGCGTCAATCCGAGCGATCGCAAATGGTCGGCTTGTGCAAAGGAGCGAATTCATGTCCTGTTGCCGCGGCATGGCGGTTGGCGTCATTGCAGTTCTTGCATTGAGTGGTTTCTCGTGGGCGCAAAACGGTTCGGCTTCGACCATGGCATCGCCATCGAGCGCGACGCAGCCGTCAGTCAGCGGTACGGTTGCCTATCGCGAGCGCATCGCCCTGCCACCCGACGCTGCCATCGAGGTGAAGTTGCAGGACGTGTCGCTACAGGATGCTCCGGCGAAGACCATCAGTTCAACTCTGTTTGCCCCGGGAAATCAGCAGGTGCCGCTTCCCTTTCAGCTCCAGTACAACGCCAGCGACATCAACCCGGCGCATCGCTACCAGGTAAGTGCGAATATCAGCGTGAATGGCAAGCTCATGTTCATCACGGCCACGGCGTATCCGGTAATCACGAATGGCGCGCCCTTGCAGGTGGCCATCATGCTGCAGCAGGCTTCCGCGCCGGCGACGACCGCGTCGTCGGGCGCAAAACTGATCGAAACTCATTGGGAGTTAGCCGAACTGAATGGCA
Organism: uncultured Acidobacteriaceae bacterium; assembly: GCA_963769235.1. Lineage (GTDB taxonomy): Bacteria > Acidobacteriota > Terriglobia > Terriglobales > Acidobacteriaceae > Bog-257. The sequence continues at coordinate 160,405 of CAVYKW010000009.1, forward strand.
AGCCCGCCGCGCCCGGCCAGGGACAGCAAGCCCACCTGGTGCTGCACAAGAAAGGCAAGCTCTCAGGTTCGAGTGGCTGCAATACGCTCGTCGGCACCTATATCGCGGAACAGGGTGCGTTGCAGTTCACTCCTGCCGCCTCCACGATGAAGATGTGTTCGACTCCCGTGATGGAGCAGGAGAAGGCGTTTTTCGCGGCGATGAAGGCGACGACGAAGTACCAAATCGAAGGCAACACGCTGGAGTTGCTCAACGGCGACCACGTGCTGGCGAAATTCCAGGCCGAAGAAAAGTAGCGTCGAACTCTGACGGCGCAGCAATACAGGCTTTCATGGTTGGAAAAATTTCCCCACCCAAGTAAGGACGCTTAGGTGGGGAGCGCCCGGAGGCTATCCTGCGGAGGATGGCCTGGGGGCAACAACTTTGGCGATGGCGGTCAGAAACTCCGGCGGCGTCATGCCTTTGGTCAGCACCAGGTCGATGTGATCTACCTTTTCCGGCAGCTCCGTTAATCCTGTGAATAGGATGATGGGCACCTGGGGCTTAATCCGCTTCATCTCACGAGCGATTTCTGTTCCGCTAAGGCCGGGCAGCAACTGGTCGGTAATGACCAGGTCCACCTGATTATCGGTGAATATATTCAGCGCATCCTGCGTGTTATCTGCGGTGAGCACATCGTACCCAGCGATGGATAGAAGCAGCTTCCGCAACATCAGGATGTTGGGTTCATCGTCAATACAAAGCACGACTATTTGGTTCGACGCAAACACGTACACACGCTCTTTCTAGTCTGGCGGGGAGGGCCTTACCTTGGGGGGTCACTACGCTTCCAAGTATGCCAGCCCGACGCTTTCGCGTCGTTGCCCTGGAGCATCTTGAGGATTGCTTTAGAGCAAGCAGAGTCGGTGGGCAGGTTCGCCGCAGTTTGCGCAGCGCGGAGTTACTCAGGCTTCCTGCATGGCCAGTTGTTCAGGAGAGCGCACCAGCAGCTTGCCCCGAGTTTTCACCACGATGCCTTTGCGCTGCCATTCGCTGATGAGCCGGCTTGCGGTGAACGGCGTGACGTTGGCCTCGTTGGCCAATTCATCATTCTTCACGTCGAGTTCGACGCCGCCGGAAACCTTGTGTCCGATGCCGCTAGCGAGGTTCGACAGAACTCGCGCCAGCCGTTGTCCCGCGGTGTGGCAAACCAGAGATGTATGCACGGCGCGGTAAAGAACAAGATAGTCGAACATGATCAGCAGGGCATTTTCTACCAGGCGCGGGTATAGCCGATTCAGTTCGCGGATGGTCGACCGGTCCCAGACCATGACGCTGCAGTTTCGCACGGCTTCAGTGCTGACCAGGTATTCCTGAGGCTTTGAGAGGAAAGCCGCGGCGCCAAAAACCTCTCCGGCCGGAAGCCATAGGAGCAGCAACTTCTGCCCATCCGGGGTCATGGAGAAGCAACGCGCACGGCCGCTCAGCAGCATATAGAAACGATCAGCCGAATCCCCTTCGGTGGCCATGACGGAGTCGGCAACGTACCGCCGCACCGTTCCAGCTGACAAGACAGCCTTGAGTTCCGCCGGCGCAAGCCCTTCTAGAAAGCGCGGCTTCAACTCTTGCATGGCAGCGACAATCTGGCTGAAGGTCATGTTTGCTCCTTGGTTCGAAGCATACTTCGCCCACCTACCTCACAACTATGGTTTGAATCCGACGCTCTCCCACAGCGGCGCGGGATCGTAGACAATGCCGTTAGCAACCACCGTCCGGACCGTGCGGATGTTGTGAATGTTCTCCAGCGGATTGGCATCGAGCACATCGAGATCGGCGCGCTTGCCCACGGCAATGCTGCCGCTGTCAGCGTCAACTTTCATGGCGCGAGCAGGGACGATAGTTGCCGCCTGCAAGGCCGCAAGCGGCGTGAAGCCCGCCTCCACGTAAAGTTCGATCTCGCGATATACGGAATAGCCGGGCACAGACTGGTCGGTTCCGGCCACGATCGGGACACCCGCGCGATGCAAGGCCTCGATGATTTCTAGATCATGCTGCCTCATCTTTTTGCCGTAGGGAGCAATGTTCGCGGGCATGCCTCCGTTCACCAGTTGCTCACGCAGTTCCGGAGCCACATGGGCGATGCCCGGCTCCATCTCGGTTGCAGGCTGATCGGCCGGGCGGAACTGCATTTCCATCAGCGCCATCGTGGGATCGATGACGGTTTGATGTTTCTTGAAAAACGCAACCGCCTTCTTCCCTTCCGGGGAGTTGATGTTTGCCGATGACATGGCTTCTATGCGCTGCTCGCGGGTGGCCTTCTTCGAGTCAAAATCCTTCGGCAGCAGGAGATCGGAAATGTAGTGGATGTGGTTGATCATGTCCATTCCATCGTCCACTCCCTGGTACGCGTTCATGCCGATGGGAATGTGGCCGGTGACGGTCATGCCGTATTTATGCGCGTCGGCGCAGATTGCCTTCACGTTATCCGAGGTCACAGAGCTATAGATTTTGATCTGCTGGAAGTCCGAGTCGTGATAGCGCGTGACCCACTTCTCGGCGTCGGCGGGCGAGTTCACCCGAGTAATGCCGATGGCGTAAGGCCCATCGCCATCGACAATGCCGGCCAGCAGCATGTGCGGCCCCAGCGCTTTGCCGCTATTGACCGCGTCACGCACTTGAGTGATGAAGTCATATTCGTTGCCCACATCGCGCACGGTTGAAACGCCAGCAGCAAGATAGATCGGCCCCCACTCCACCTGCTCGTAATGCGCGTGCATGTCCCACAGGCCCGGAATAATGTACTTGCCGGTAACATCGATGCGCTGCGCGTCGGCCGGCACTTTAACTTTCTTGCTTGGCCCGACGGCAACAATCTTGCCGTTGCTGGTGACCACCGTAGCGTTCCGGATGGGCTTCTTGCTGGTTCCGTCGATCACGGTCGCACCGACAAAAGCAAATGTGCCGGTGCGGCGGCCGGGAAGTTTCTGGCTCATTTCGGTGAGCGCGGCCATCTCATCGCGAGCGGCGCTGGCGACAAACTTGGTCAGCGCCGGCTCATACTCCTCGCGCACCGCTTCGAAGTGATCGAACTCCGCGTCGGTGGAGACCAGTGCAGCAAGATTGTTGTTGCTATCCATCCACAGCGTTTCCAGTCCCCAGATCAGGCCCTGCACGGTGTAACGCTCCACCTGCACGCTGCGGCCATCGATGTCCATGGTTTCCGAGCCGCGATCCTGGATCTTGACGGCGCCCGAAGGCAATGTTGCCAGCTCCGCCGGCGAGTTGTGCGCGCGCCAGTAGCGCAGCAGTTCCATCTGCACTGCAACCGGCGCATAACCGGAGATGGTGAAGAAGCCCTGCGGCACAGAAGCGGTGCGCGTGTCTTTGCCCTGGTGGATGGTGGCCGTGTCGCCGGCAATCGTCACCTCGGTATCGATGGTGGACATGCGCGAGGTATTGCCCTTGATCACGAAGTTCTGCGGCGTGTAGTTGTCGGAGGTCTTCAGTGTAGCCGTGAGTGGAACGTCGGTACCGCGATCCTTGAACTTGAAGTCCGACTTCAGCGTGAGGGTGCTGCCGTCAGCCGTGATGGTATAGGTCTCTTCTCCAATCGGCTGCTCGAACTTGTGTAAACGAAACTTGCCCGCGTCGTTTGTGGGAGTGGTTTGCGAGAGCAGGAGAGACGGAACTAAGGCCAGGAAGAGAACTGCAAAACCATAGCAACGGTTCACGCGGACGGCTCCTCCAGAGAGCTATTAAGGTTACAACATCATTAAACGTAGAAGAGGGCGCGGCAGTTCCCTTTAAAACGTGAGGGCTGCCGATTTCCACGAAGTAGGGATTTCAGAGACGAGCTGAAACTCTAAGCCGCAGGCACCGTGAAATAAAATACCGACCCGCTGCCGGTCTGCGAGGTTACGCCGATGGCGCCTCCGTGAGCTTCGACAATCGCTTTGGCAATCGCCAATCCCATGCCGGTGCCCTGCACCCGATAACGCTGGTCGCGCCCGCGATAAAACTTCTCAAAGATCAGCGATTGTTCCATGTCATCAATGCCGGGACCGCGATCGGCGACACTGAGGCTCACCATCTTGCCTGCCATTTCCGCTGTGACTGTGAGTGGTGTTCCCGGCGGCGAATACTTGGCCGCATTCTCCAGCAACTGCACCATGACTTCCGCGATGCGATCCAGATCAATCAGCAGCGGCGGAAGCCGGTCCGAGACCTTCACCGAAACTTCGCGTCCGGTTAACGCCTGCCTCGATTTTTCCAGCGCCATGTCGATCACTTCACCGGCATCGTGCGGCTCTCGGCGCAACTCCACTTGTTGCGCGTCGAGCTGCGCCATCTCCGCGGCTTCACCCACCAGCCGATTGAGCCGGTCGGTTTCTTCGTTGATGACGGTGAGCAGTTCCTGTCTTGCGTCAAGACTGACTGGATCAGGCGAAAGCAGTGTTGTCACCGAGAGCTTGATGGCCGTCAACGGCGTGCGAAACTCGTGAGTCACGCTATCCAGCAACGCCGAACGCAGCTTCTCGCTTTCGCGGGCAGCCTCGGCGCGAGTCAGGGTTTCTACGGCGTGGGCGCGTTCAATCGAGATTGCAATCAAGCTGCCAACCGCTTCCAACGTCTCGCGCGACAGCACGGCACCTTCCAATCCGATACTTCCAACCGGCCGCACGCCGATGCGCAAAGGTACAAAACATAGCTGCCGCTCTTCATCCACCACCAACTCACCGCGCCCGCTCACCGATTCCAGTTGGTCCTGGCTGAGCTCAGGATGATCGACGCCCGTGCGATAGACTTCTTTCCGCTTGGGAAGGAACATGGCTGCGGCTGTCAATCCAAAGGCATCGCGAACGTAGCCAGGAATCGAGTTGAGCAACTCCATCACGTTGTCTGTAGCCAACAATTGCTGGCTGAGGAAGTACAGCCGCTCCACTTCTTTGCGACGACGAGTAGCATTTTCGGCCTCGCGACGCGCTCGCTCGGACAGACGGCTGGCGAGAATCGCACTGAGGAGAAAAGCCAGCAGCGCAATCCAGTTTTGCGGATCAGAAATCGTAAAGGTGCGCAGCGGCGGCAGAAAGAAGAAGTTGAAAGCCAGCGTAGCGAAGATCGCCGTGGTGATGGCGATGGTCAGGCCCCAACGACTGGCAACACCCAACACCACCAGCAAGAACGTTAACGCAACCGTGGTGGGATTCACCGGCAGATGGTGGAACGCGAGCACTACCAACAACAACGTTCCCAACGCCATGAGGTAGTGGGAGAGTTCGGCTTTCAGGCGCTGCGGCGAAACAGTCAACTCATGCCGCCGCTTCGACGCGTTAGCGGAGTTGGGCTCAACGCTCACGGCATGATTGTACCGAATCGCTCGCGCCCAGTATTTATAAGGATTTCATAAAGACGCCCACGTCCCGCTAAATCGACTTTTCTTCTCGCGTGCCGCAGAATAAAGGCTCATGCAAAAGACTCCCGAGCAATGGCTGGAGGTAACTGCTCCGGAAGGGAAACGCGGAGTCTTCAAGCTTTTCCTCGGCTACGCACCGGGGGTGGGCAAGACTTACTCGATGTTGAGTGAGGCGATTCGACGCAAGAGTCGCGGTGAAGATGTTGTGATCGGCGTGGTCGAGACGCACGGCCGCAAAAACACACTGGAACTGGCTGCTCGCCTGGAAACCGTTCCCCGCCGGCAACTCGATTACAAAGGCACCGTCTTCGAGGAGATGGATGTCGATGCCATCCTGGCGCGCCATCCGCAAGTCGTGCTCGTGGACGAACTGGCGCATACCAACATCGAAGGCAGTAAGCACCTCAAGCGCTATGAAGACGTGTTCGAGTTGCTCGACAACGAGATCGACGTCGTCTCCACCATGAACGTGCAGCACCTGGAGAGCGTCACGCCGATGGTGCACAAGATCACCGGCATTGTAGTGCGGGAGACGGTTCCGGATTGGGTGCTGAAGCGGGTGGATGAGATCGTGCTCTCCGATGTTACGCCGGAGGCGCTGCAAACCCGCATGCGGCGCGGAGATATCTATCCCATGGAACGCGTTGACCGTGCGCTGGGAAATTTCTTTCGCCCAAGCAACCTGATTGCCTTGCGCGAGATTGCCCTGCGCCATGTGACCCAGGTGGTGGATCGCAGCCTGGAACCATATATCGATACGGAGATCGATCCGGGACGCGAGTTGCAGGTGACGGAGCGCATCGCGGTCGGCGTCAGCTCGAACCCTGCCGCGCAGTACCTGGTAGCGCGGGCCTCGCGCATGGCACAGGCCGTCAGCGGCGAACTCTATGTGGTGTATGTTGACATTGGTTCCGACGAAGATCCCGAGAGAAAGCGGTCACTGGAAGCAAACTTTCGCTTTGCTGAGAATCTGGGCGCGCACGTGGTTAAGCTGACGGGGAAAGACGTGGCCCACGCGATGGCGGAATTTGTTCGCGAGAAGCACATCACGCAAGTAATCTTCGGACATTCAGCGACCAGCGGGTGGCGCCGGTATCTGTTTCTGTCCGCAGTCCACCGCTTTCTGCGCGACGCGCCCGCGGTGGACGTGCATATTGTTAAGCAGCAAGTGTAAGAAGGCGGTTTCGAGTTCCGAGTTTCTGCCGCCTGTTGCGTGATCGTCGGCTAAGTTTGAGGTTAGGGATTAGAGATTCGGGGTTGAGTTTGGGACCAGGCGTTAGAGTCTGGGAGGCGGCAGTTGGTTGAAGGGGCGCACCTTCAGGTGTGCCATTAGACGTCCCCTTGCTTGTGATCCCGAACCGACTTTAGTCGGTGAGGGATCGCGGTTCGATACTGAGAATCGGTATGGATGGGGAAGTACATTAGGCACGACGAAACTCATGATTCGAAACCTGAAACTGGAAACTCGAAACTGACTTTACATGCATAGCCGCCCACACATCCTGGTTGTTGATGATGAGCCCCAGATCACGCGAGTGCTGCGCACCAGCTTGAGCGCGCAGGGCTACGAGATCAGGGTGGCCAACGATGGCGAGACCGCGCTTGAAATCGTGAAGGACTTTGCGCCCGATCTGGTGATCACTGATCTCGCCATGCCGAACATGAATGGCATCGAGCTCTGCCGCCAGCTGCGCAAAGTTTCGCAAGTCCCCATTCTCGTGCTGTCGGTACGCGGCGAGGAGCGCAGCAAGGTTGAAGCGCTCGATTCCGGCGCTGACGACTACATCACTAAGCCGTTCAGTACCGGAGAATTGCTGGCGAGAATTCGTGCGGCCTTACGGCGTTCGCCTCCCGGCATGCCTGAGCTGAAGACAAAGATCGAAGAAGGCGACTTTCGCATCGACCTCGACGCGCACTCCGTCGCAGTCGCCGGCCGCGAGGTGCACCTCACACCGAAAGAGTTCGACGTGCTTGTCTACATGGCACAGCATCCGAACAAAGTGCTGACCCACCGCGCCATTCTCAACGCCGTGTGGGGCAGCACCAGCGTGGAACAGAACGAGTATCTGCGCGTCTTCGTCGGCCAGCTACGCAAGAAGCTGGAGCCGGAGATCAGCTCACCGAAGTACATCCTGACCGAGCCCTGGGTGGGCTACCGCTTCGAGCCAGGGGAGTGAGAGGCAGTTGTCAGTGGGCAGTTGTCAGTGGGCAGTTGTCAGTTAGTTCACAGCTCTTAGCTCTTAGCTCTTAGCTGTCAGTTGTCTGCGTGCGACTTGTATCAGGGCGCGTCTTTGAGACGTGCCGAAAGAAGCCTATAAAATAATCGCGCTTCAGCGCCTGCGACCCTGTCGAATCGGCAAATGTTCGTTGATCGAAATGCACGGAGACCGAGGTTGCCATGACAGACCTCTCTCCCTGTATGCAAATAACCTGCCTGTCGACCCTTTTCAAAGCAGTTCCCTAGCTTCGCTGGTGATGACAATTCTGTGGGGGCCAACAGCGGCCAACTCGGCCACTCGCCCAAGGGCGTCACGAAGTTTGAGGGTTAGACCTCACCAACCTCGCAGGCTTTAAAGATGTCTGTGACCGCGCGAACCGTCCTGATCAAACCTTTGCTCCCTGCTGCCACATCTGATACCTTCTCACGAACGCCATGAGTGCTCTGCCGAAAGCGGCCTCGTCCAATGGCTCCGATCGCTGGCATGCGATGGGCGCCGGCTTCCTCGGCTGGACTCTCGACGCCTTCGATTTCTTCGTCGTTATCTTCCTGCTCGACACACTGTCGGAGCACTTTCACGTTCCCAAACGCGATATCGTGCTCACCGTCACCGCGACGTTGGCCATGCGTCCCGTGGGCGCGCTGCTGTTCGGCATGATGGCCGACCGCTACGGACGCCGGCGTCCGCTGATGGCGAATGTGCTGTTCTTCTCAACGGTCGAGTTGCTTTGTGGCTTTGCGCCCAACTACACGGTGTTCTTCATTCTGCGCATGCTGTTTGGCATCGGCATGGGCGGCGAGTGGGGCGTGGGTGCGTCGCTGGCCATGGAGCACGCGCCGGTGCGCTGGCGCGGCGTGCTCTCCGGAATTCTGCAGAGCGGCTACTCCATCGGATACCTGCTGGCCGCGCTGGCCGCGCGCCTGGTGCTGCCGAATTGGGGATGGCGCGCCATGTTCTGGGTGGGCGGCATTCCCGCGCTGCTGGCGCTCTACATTCGCACCAAGGTTCCTGAGTCAGAAGCGTGGCAACAGCACCGGGTGGCGCGCACCATCGACGGCCCGCGCATTGCCTGGCAAAACAAATGGCTGTCGCTCTACATGATCCTGCTGATGTTCCTCATGAACTGCCTCTCGCACGGCTCGCAGGACCTTTATCCCGACTTCCTTAAGCACGCCCACAGTATTGCGCCAAACACCGTGGCTTACGTAACCATGTTCTACAACGTGGGAGCCGTGCTGGGCGCGGTGCTGTTTGGCTTGCTATCGGAGCGCATCGGGCGCCGCCATAGCATGCTCGCAGCGCTAGGCCTCGCGCTGCTGGTGATTCCGGCCTGGGCCTTCGGCAGCACGCTGGCGGTTCTTGCGCTAGGCGCCTTCGTCCTGCAAATGGGAGTGCAAGGCGCATGGGGCAACATCCCCATACACCTGAATGAGCTCTCGCCAGACGCGGTGCGAGGCTTGCTACCGGGCTTCACTTACCAGATCGGAATTTTGCTCGCGGCTTCGACGCCTACGGTCGAGTTCGCCCTGCGCGACCATCTCGGTTATGCCTGGGCGCTGACCGCCTTCGAACTCGTCGTCATCGCCGCGCTGTCGGTCACCCTGTTCTTCGGACCGGAAAAGCGTGGCCGCAGCTTTATGACCGTCCCGGACAAAGCTGCTGCATGAGTCTCGCGACCGGACATCGATCGGCCGGCGAGATGGCTTCCTCGGAACCTTCTGCACGCGGCGCCAGCAGCTTACTTCGCCGGCACCGCCGCTTTTGGTGGGAGCGGCGTTTCTGCTGGCTGAGTGGGCGCGGTTGCCGCAGGCGCAGCTTTTAACTTCGCCATCGCTTCCTCGACACGGGTCTTGAAGTCGCCCTGATCGTTGTGCTCCCAGCCGCTGTAGTTCGACACCACCGCCATCTCGCAGCCGGTTCCCTGCGACACCACCGGTCACCTTATTTTTCCGCTGCAGCAGCGCTCCAGAGATGTTGACGTGAGCTGAGTGCTTCACGTCATAGGTTGCCGTCATTTGCGCGTCGTCGGTGCTCACAACGTCATAGTTTTCCTGATTACCAAGTGTGTCTTTAACTGCGCTCCATACCTCGGGGCAGGAGGCGGGGTAACTGGTTTTATAGGTCTTGCCAAAGGCTGGTAGAGCAACAGCCAGCAACAGCCAGCAACAACTCAGCCACAACCGCGATCGTTGTTTTTCTCATGGCTTGTTTCCTCGGACAAGGTGGCTTGTCGGAACATCAAGCCCGACAGTAAGGTGGCGTTTCGATTGACGAGTTTCGAGACAGGAAAACGATAGTCTCTGCGGGGGTTTTGTCAGTGTGCCAAGTCACGCGAGCACGTGATTAGCCGATAAAGTGGGATCAGGCCGAGAGTGGGACTCGCTCCCCGCAAATTGCCGCTGGTTGCCTACGGTGTTAAACTGAGCCCGTTCGGCGGGAGTAACTCAGTGGTAGAGGCACGGCTTCCCAAGTTGAGCCGTCTTGCGGGCGTCGAGCCCGCAGGCGAAATCCCGAGCGAAGCCGAGGGACCTTTTTTCAAGCGGGAGTAACTCAGTGGTAGAGTCACGGCTTCCCAAGCCGTTGGTCGCGGGTTCGATCCCCGTCTCCCGCTCCATCCTTCCTAAGTACCGGCCTAGTTTTCCGCATTATCCACACCAATCCACATTGCTGCACTGTTAATGGGCGTTGAATGCGCCGCACCACCGGGCTACAGTCCGAATCAGGATGCGGACCAAAAACGTCGGGCAGGAGTTCCGGAATAGCTCGCTCGGAACCAGCGACTCCCGGGCCTAACGGCGACCACGATTTAGCGCGCAAAGCAGCCGATTTACATGAGGCTTTACCGCCTCAGTTTACCTTCTTGGTCCCGGCGGAAGATGGTAAAATAACAATATGTGGTATTCGGCTCTTGACATCCACAAGATGTCGGGAGTACTGTTCGCTTCCAAGGTCGTTCAAAGGGCTGTAACAAAGCCTCCTCCCCCGAGCGAAACCGCAGCAGCAGAGGTGACTGCGACGGTGAGCAATTGGGGTGCTTCGGGCGCCGACACGTAGCGAGCGGTTGTGCTTCCGGGCACTGCAATCGGGCTAGCAGTTGGGCTCCGTAAGCGGCAGGTTTCTCCTTTGATTCAGTGTGTGGATTCGCTGGTTGATCGCAGGCAGTTGGTTTCGAACCCAGGGTAGTCCTCCACAGTTTGCGAGAGAGTAGGCGCTGCCTCACTTGCCACGCGGCGACGCGGGGGTAGCAACATCAATAAACCGACGAAGTCATCGCCAAGACGATGGCATCTGCGGTTGTTCTTTCCAAGTCTGAGTTCCGTCGTCCGGCGCAAGCGCAAGCTGTCCGGCGGACGCATTTTGCGGTGACATCAACCGGGGGCCTGTTCTCTGCCGACCCACTGAGGCGAGAGAATGGGCCCCCACAATCGTCTAAAGACCACGGTAAGCATTTTCCCGTGCCAGGATCGCAACCGTGATTGGGCAGGGATGATCTGGCCGATAGCAATATTCGATCTGGCAAGTAATCCAGCCCGTGAGGGCGGAATTTGGGTTAGCCCCAGGCGTGAGCCAGGGGTCGGGCGGAATAGAAAGCGAGTCCTTAAGGGACGGCACAACAGCAGATCTCTCGCGGGCTGAAGCCCACTCGGGATAACAAAATAGTAGATGCACTTATTCGGCGTGCCTGAAGGCGCGCCCCTTCAGGGAGCAAGCATTATGGCCGAAGTCACTACCAACACGACAACTACGAGCGCCGCAGTCACCAAGACCACGAAGAAGGCGCCCGGCCTCACATTCAAACGTTTCTTCACCAACGCCGGCGTCTCGCCCTATGACGAGCTGGAGTGGGAGCTGCGCACCGCGCAAATCACCGACTCGCAGGGCGGCATCATCTTCGAGCAGCAGAATGTCGAGGTCCCGAAGGACTGGTCGATGACGGCGACCAACATTGTCGCCAGCAAATATCTGCACGGCCAGCTAGGCACGCCGGAGCGCGAGAGCGGTGTCCGCGCCCTGGTCACTCGCGTGGCTGAGACCATTCGCGATTGGGGCATCGCCGGCGGCTACTTCCGCTCGGCCGAAGATGCGGCCATCTTCCACGACGAGCTGGCGCACCTGCTGCTGCAACAGAAAGCCGCGTTCAATTCGCCGGTCTGGTTCAACGTTGGCTGCGACCGCATCGAGCCCAACTCCGACGCGCAGAACTGGCACTGGAATCCGCAGACGCAGCAGGTGGAATACAGCGTCACCGGTTATCGCACGCCGCAGTGTTCGGCCTGCTTCATCAACTCGGTACACGACTCGCTCGACTCCATCCTGACCCTGGCCAAGACCGAAGGCATGCTCTTCAAGTGGGGATCGGGCACAGGCACCAACCTGTCGCCGCTGCGCTCCTCCACTGAATCGCTATCCGGAGGCGGCACCGCTTCTGGCCCGCTGAGCTTCATGAAAGGTTTCGACGCTTTTGCCGGCGTCATCAAGAGCGGCGGCAAGACCCGGCGCGCCGCCAAGATGGTCATCCTGAACGTCGACCATCCCGACGTGATGGAGTTCATCGAGTGCAAGCAGAAGGAAGAAGCCAAGGCCTGGGCGCTGATCGAGATGGGCTACGACGGCAACGGTCCTGACAGCGACGCCTACTCGTCCATCTTCTTCCAGAACGCCAACAACTCAGTGCGCGTCACTGACGACTTCATGTACGCCGTGCTGCGCGACAGCGAGTTCTCTACCCGCGCGGTGAAAGACGGCCGGCCCGTGGGCACGTTCCGCGCGCGCGAGATCATGCGCAAGATCTCCGACGCCACCTGGCACTGCGGCGATCCCGGCATGCAGTACGACACCACGGTCAACCGCTGGCACACCTCGAAGAACACTTCGCGCATCAACGCGTCGAACCCTTGCAGCGAGTACATGTTCCTCGACGACTCGGCCTGCAACCTGGCCAGCCTGAACCTGATGAAGTTCGCGCCCAACGGCACGTTCGACGTCGAAGCTTACCGTCACGCCTGCGCTGTCATGATTACCGCGCAGGAAATCCTGGTCGACAACAGCGGCTATCCCACCGAGGCGATCGGCAAGAACTCGCACGACTATCGTCCGCTCGGCCTGGGCTACGCGAACCTGGGCGCGCTGCTGATGGCCGCGGGCCTGCCCTACGACTCCGACGCCGGACGCGACTACGCGGCCTGCGTCACCGCGATCATGTGCGGCGAAGCCTATCTGCAATCGTCCAAGATCGCCGAACTCTGCCAGCCGCTGACGCCGGCAACCGAAAAAACGGCTGTCATCCTGAGCGAGCGCAGCGAGTCGAAGGACCCCTCAACCCGTGAAAATGCCGGCGCCGCCTGTCCCGGCTGGTATATCAACCGCGAGCCCTTCCTCGACGTCATCCGCATGCATCGCGCGTCGGTGAACAACATCAACCGCACCAACGTTCCCGCCGCTCTCTATGAGGGCAGTAAGGATGCCTGGGACGAAGCTCTGAAGCACGGCGAGAAGTTCGGCTATCGCAACGCGCAGGTCACGGTGCTGGCGCCCACGGGCACCATCGGCTTCATGATGGACTGCGACACTACCGGCATCGAGCCTGACCTGGCGCTGGTGAAGTACAAGAAGCTGGTAGGCGGAGGCATGATCAAGATCGTGAACAACACCGTGCCCGCCGCGCTCTTCAAACTCGGCTACACCGACGACCAGATCAACGCCATCGTCAGCTACATTGACGCGACCGGCACCATCGAAGGCGCGCCCGCCATCAAGGACGAGCACCTGCCGGTCTTCGACTGCTCCTTCAAGCCGTCGAAGGGCACGCGCACCATTCACTATCTCGGACACCTGCGCATGATGGCCGCAGCTCAGCCGTTCATTTCCGGCGCGATTTCGAAGACCATCAACATGCCTGAAACGGCCACGGTGGACGACATCACCGAGGCTTACGTGCAGGCCTGGAAGCTAGGGCTGAAGGCAGTCGCCGTCTATCGCGATGGATCGAAGAAGGCACAGCCGCTCAGTTCGATGGGCTCAGCTACATCGAAGGGCGGAGTCTCCGAAAAAACGGCTGTCATCCTGAGTGAGCGCAGCGAGTCGAAGGACCTCTACCCGGTCAAGGAACCCATCGACGAGGCAGCCGCTCCGCCGCGCGCGGTGCGTCACAAGCTTCCCGACGAGCGCCTGTCCATCACCCACAAATTCAGCGTGGGCGGACACGAAGGCTATCTCACCGTCGGCCTCTATAAAGATGGCATGCCGGGTGAGCTGTTCATCACCATGGCGAAGGAAGGCTCGACCGTCAGCGGCCTGATGGACAGCTTTGCCTGCGCCGTGTCCATCGCCTTGCAGCACGGCGTACCGCTGCGCCTGCTGTGCGAGAAGTTCGCCCACACCCGCTTCGAGCCCAGCGGCTGGAGTCACAACCAGGACATCGGCTACGCCAAGTCGATCATGGATTACATCTTCCGCTGGCTGCAGCTGCGCTTCCTGACCGGCCAGCAGCAGGCGCTGTTCGACGGCCTGCGTCCCAAGTATGTAAACGCTCCGCCGCCGGGCACGCCCGACGAGAACGGTTACGGCCAGAAATCTTTCGGCGACGTGATCCCGCCGGAACAAAAGAACGATGGGATGTTGAGCAACCAACAAACGGGTGTCATCCCCAGCGAGCGCAGCGAGTCGAGGGACCTCTATGGGGGCACGAACGTCGCCGGCGCGACCACACATCACCACGCCGCCGACGCTCTGCGCGACCTGATCGACCTGGGCGACGCTCCCAGCTGCCACGTCTGCGGGGCCATCATGACGAGGAATGGAAGCTGCTACCGGTGTAATGAGTGTGGGAGCACGAGTGGATGTAGTTAAGAACGATTCACCACGGAGACACGGAGGGCACGGAGAAATCCGTGTCCCTTTCCTACCGTGAAATCCGGTACCGTCCGTTGCCTTCGAAGCTAAGAAAGCCCAGGTCCCTTAAAGCTTGAAGTTGCTGGCGAATCTTAGCTCTAATGTTGTTGTTGTTTGGATGGATGCCCTGTAAATGGCGCTCGAAGGCGTAGACATCCGATAAAGAAATGTCCTGTGTACCGACCTTTCGCAGTATGTTCAGGACATCTAACGTCCACCCCCGCATCTCGCCCTTCAATTTGCTCAGTGGCCTGATGCGCTCGTATTCCTGTCTCACTTGGATAGGATTTACGACAACGCTGGCGGACACCACGGTAATACGTCCATCAATTGGAATATTACCCAGCAGAATATTGCATCCGACCCATCCAGCTCTTCGTGCGGTTACCGAAAGAGGTTTGCGCTTTTCGATCGCTGATTCCGTGAAGAAAAAACTTGGCACTAGAAGAAGGTCGATGACCGACCAAGCGGGAGAGTATCGAAGCAACAACAGATTCGGAATCCGTTCCGAGCGTATGGCTCGAATCATTGCATCGTAGCCTGCATCAACGACACGGTTTTTTAGAGCAAGCTTCTGGCTTTTCAGCTGATATGCCAATGTGCATTTTGGGCATGTGAAGTCGATGCCGGGGCAATTGTTCGGCGCCTGAGTTAAGGAGTTAGAGGTACATGCTGGGCAGTACATATATGTGGCACACCAATTCTCGGTGACCACCCGGGCGATCTGAGCTTTACTCCGATACCTGAGGCCCGGCTCCAAAGAGCATGCTAGGTCCAAAGAATTACTCCATCAATTTATTCCGAGCGACAGGCAAAATCTCTTCGCTTCATCACTTCGACCATCATCACCTTCTTTGATGTCGTCGAAATCGATAATCTCAATTTCATAACCGGATGGAACCGATTCGTCCACGGAATAGGCGACCCCGCCGCTTACAGTCACGAATATTTTCTTGGGCATGTGTTCTCACCACAGTTTGTATATCACATCAGGATCACTGGTTCAGGGTAAGACTGAGGGCCCGGAATCTCTGTTCCGATGGTGGCCCAAGTGAGAACTAGCGTGTTCTCCCATCGACTGCGCTCAGAGCAAGCTGACAAGCGAAGCTTGAGCGGGTCTTTTCCGATGTCCCGCGATGATCTGGTTGTTAGAACCCCCCTCCCACTCAAGGCCAGAAGAAGGCCTCAAATAAACACACAGGTTGCAGATACCAAAACACGGCGTCATTGCCAGCCCGCAGGGCGAAACAATCGTAGCCCAGCACGTGAGTGCTGGGAACCGTGCCCGTTAAAGAATTCCGAGTCCCTTCAGGGACGACACAAGCCGGTGCCGTCCTGCCGGACTCGTTCCATCCGCAATGCCGACCCAGGACTCACGTCCTGGGCTACGATTGTGGCGCCCTGCGGGCTGAGCACTGCCCGGGGTCCCCGATTATGCGTAGCATGAAGTCCGCAGGACGGAAAAAGCGTAGCCCAGCACGTGAGTGCTGGGAACGCGTTCCCCGAAAATCTTCCGAGTCCCTTTCAGGGACGACACAAAATTCGTGCCGTCCTATCGGACTCCGCACTGATTTCTGACCTCATCCCAGGACTCACGTCCTGGGCCACGATTGTGGCGCCCTGCGGGCTGTGTGCCGTCCTTGCGTGTCTATGATCCGCGTTGCACTGCCCGGGGTCCCGATTATGCGTGGCATCAAGTCCGAAGGACGGAACAATCGTAGCCCAGCACGTGAGTGCTGGGCTACGCGTTCCCCGAAAATCCTAGGAGTCCCTTTCAGGGACGACACAAGATTCGTGCCGTCCTATCGGACTCGCGCGCGGTTTTGATTTGCCCCCAGGACTTACGTCCTGGGCTATGGTTGTGGCGCCCTGTGGGCTGAGTCATCTTTGGATGTTCTCTGACCCGCTTCGCACTGGGCTTGTGGCGTCCTATCGGACTTTGCCGTGATTTCTGACCTCATCCCAGGACTTACGTCCTGGGCTACGATTGTGGCGCCCTGCGGGCTGTGTGCCGTCCTTGCGTGTCTATGATCCGCGTTGCACTGCCCGGGGTCCCGATTATGCGTGGCATCAAGTCCGAAGGACGGAACAATACCTCATCCCAGGACTTACGTCCTGGGCTATGGTTGTGGCGCCCTATGGGCTGTGTGCCGTTCTTGCGTGTCTATGATCCGCGTTGCACGGGGCTTGTAACGTCCCGTCGGACTCTGCACGATTTGGACGTCGCCCCAGGACTCACGTCCCCGGCGACGATTGTCTCGCCCCTGCGGGCTGTGTGCCGTCCCGCGTGCTCCAATAACCGCTCGACGCTGCCGGGCCTAGGTACCCTTTATCACGCCAAACTGTGATTTCCACCACGGTTTAAATATTGCTGTCGCCGCGATACTTAAACTATGGCTCACACCTACAGCTCGATTTCATTTCATGTGGTTTTCTCGACGAAAGAACGGCGTACCCTGATCCATGAGCCAGCAAAACTATGGGCCTATGTTGCGGGGACGGCACGCAACCTTCACTACGACCCTCTCGCGGTCGGCGGAACTGAGAATCACCTTCACCTGCTGCTGCGATTGCCGGGGCACATTTCGGTTGCGGAAGCCACGCAGAAGTTAAAAGCCAATTCCTCGCGGTGGTTAAAGGAAGATGGATCGTGGTTAGGATGGCAACAGGGATACGGAGCGTTTTCCGTGAGCCCATCCAGCGCTGATTCCGTAAGACGCTACATTCAGAACCAGCCGGCCCATCATCGTAGCCGCACCTTCGAAGAGGAATTTCTAGGGTTGTTGGTGAGGTCGGGCATCACTTTCGAGAAAAGGCGAGGTCTTCGAGTAGCTGCCGGGGCACCCCAGCCTTCTCGCCGCTTTTTGGCGAGAGAGTGGGTGCTGAGTTCCTTCCGAATCCAAATTCCCACACGGCGAAGAAACCGCAGGTCGCTTGGCTTCACTCCGGTTCAGAGCGAAATTTTGGCGGCCATCACAACATCATCTCATCGCGCTAGCACCACTCCCAGTTATTCCCGCCCGTCACATCGCCAAAAAAACGCTCAACACGACGATTCTGCCATCCTCAACCCCCGCTCGGGGTGAAAGTGTTTCCTAGCCAAAATAGCGCTTGGAAGAGAGTACTCTTGAGGCAAAGACGCGAGAGTAATTCCCGAGGGAGGATTGATGTCGAAACCCGATGATCTGTGGCCGGAGGATATTGTCCACTCCAGCTTGATTGCGCCGGTCACGGTGCTGAAAGAGCAGGCTGCGCTGCTGGGCGAGAAGTCACGGCAGACAGTCAAGGCCGAGGTGACGTCGCAGTCTCAAGCAGCGTCTTCGGCGGACGGCACCGCGGCGCCGTTTGTCCATCGCTTCAACATCGTTGCCCCCACCTTGAACTATCGCCACGAGCTTTTCTATATCTCGCACGGCGTCAGCTTCTATCCTTTGACCCTGACCTACCTCAACACGGCTCATGCCATCAAGTCGGAGAGCGAATTTAAAGCCAAGCTGAAGGAGGTTTTCGCTTCGCCCGACACTTTGAACGTGGTGCATTCCATCCTCGCGCAAACACATTCCTGAATCGTCCCGCCTCGCCGGCCCACTGGCCCCTGAAACACAGTAGTTCTCACTTTAAGGGTTTGGGTATAGCATGTTGCTCCCGCACAATTTGCGCCCAAATCAAGGAGACGCCATGAGTCCTGTCCCGGTGAAGGAGAAAGACAAGCCAGCCGCCAAGCCGAATTCCGTCGAAACGGCGGTTGCTGAGACCGCTGAAGCCAGTGGCGCCAGCGTGGAGAAAATTCGCGAGATCCTTTTCGGATCGCAGATCAAGAACTACGAAACCCGCTTTGGCCGATTGGAGGAGGCGCTGGCCCGCGAGACCTCCGAGATCAAAGACACCATGCGGCGGCGGCTGGAGTCGCTGGAGGCGTTCTTCAAGAGCGAGACCGAATCGCTATCGGCCCGGCTGAAGGCGGAGCGCGATGAGCGCGAAGAAACGCTGAACAACATCTCGCGCGAGCTGAAGACTTCGGCAGCGCAGCTTTCCAAAAAAATTCTCGATCTCGACAACCGCTTGACTCAGGAACGCAGCGCGGCACGCCAGGAACTAATGAACGAGTCGCGTAAGCTGCTGGACGAGATCCGCCAGCGCAACGAATCGCTGAGCGCGCTGCTGGAGACGCGAGTGTCGGAGCTGCGCCACACCAAGACGGATCGCTCCGCGCTGGCCGCGCTGTTTGTCGAGCTCGCCGTGCGTCTGAAAGACGAGAGCGACGAAGTAAAGGAACGCCCCAAAGCCGTACGAGGGACGGGAGCGTGAGGCTCCTATGGGCTCGACGCCGGCTGAGCTGAAACGCGATTCGGAGTTCGTCCAGCCTCAGGACGAGCTGGCGGAGCTGCGCGCGCTTTTGCTGGGCCAGCAATTGGTCGAGTTGCAGGCGCTGCGCAAGCGGCTCGACGACCCCAACCTGCGCGCCGACGAAACCAGCCTGGTGCTGGCGAAAGCAGTCGCGCTGTCCACCCGCCGCGATCGCGAACTGCAACGCGCGTTTCATCCTATCGTCGAGCAGGCGCTGCAAGTTTCGGTCACGCGCAATCCAGGCCTGCTGGCCACCTCGCTGGCGCCCATCATCGGCGAGGCCGTGCGCAAGGCCGTGGCCAACGCCTTCCGCGGTTTGGTGGAAAACGTCAACGTCATGCTGGAGCGGAGCCTTTCGCTCGAGAGCATGAAGTGGCGCTTCGAAGCGTTGCGCACGGGAAAGACGTTCGGCGAGATCGCGTTGCTACGCAGCCTGCGCTACAAAGTGCAGCAGGTCTTCCTCATCCATCGCGAAACCAGCCTGGTGTTGCAGCATGTTTCGGCTGAAGGCGAAGGCGTGTCTGAAGCGGAACTGGTGTCGGGGATGTTGTCCGCGATACAGGATTTCGTGCGCGACTCGTTCAGCAGCAAGCGGTCGCAGGACCTGGAAACGATGCAGGCGGGCGAATTCACCATCTGGGTGCATCACGGCCCCCAGGCGCTGCTGGCTGGAACGATTCTGGGCACGCCGCCTCCGGAGCTGCGGAACGTTTTTGCCAGCGCGAACGAACGCATCCATCAGCAATTCGCTGCGCAGCTCACCAACTTCAGCGGTGACGCCAGCGCGTTCGATGCGGCGCGTCCCATTCTGCAAGAGTGTCTGCTCGGCCGGACCAGCCAGCCGAAGAAGAACCAGGCATGGTGGCTGCTGGGAGCGCTGGCGCTGATCATATTAGCAATCGCCTCCTTTGGTCTCGTACTTCATCGCCGCAACGCGCGCTGGGATAACTATCTGACGCTCTTGAACACTCAGCATGGTCTGGTGGTTACCGGCGCCGAACGAACCTTTGGACACTATCGAGTGTGGGGACTGCGCGATCCCTTGTCGCCTGATCCGCGCGCACTCGCCGCCGAGGCGGGAGTTCCCGTCGCAGATCTCGAAACCCACTTTGTCGAGTACCAGTCGCTCGACAAGACTTTCGCGGAGACGCGCAGCTTCGAGACAGAGCAGCACAAGCTGGAAACGCAGATGGTGTTGTTTCCTGTAAACTCCAGTGCGCTGACGGCGGACCAGTCGGTGCGCCTGGATAACATCGAGGAGTCGCTGATCAAACTTGACGATACGGCCGGCAAGCTGGGCCGCAAGATTCACATCACGCTGTATGGCCGCGCCGATCACACCGGTGCTGAAACCAAGAACGCAACCTTGAGCGAGGAGCGCGCGCAGCGCGTGTACGATGCCTTGCGCGAACGTGGTATTTCCGCCGATATGCTTAGCGCGGTAGGATTGGGCGACAGCGCCCCCATCCGTCACGGCTCGGCCGCCTACCAGTTAGAAGTCAATCGCAGTGTTTTGCTAAAGGTGCAGGTGCAGGCGCAGTCCCAGGGAGAGAAACCATGAGCCAGGTAATCCAGAAAAAAGTCTGCATGCTGGGTTCTTTCGGCGTAGGCAAAACCAGTCTGGTCGCACGCTTTGTACAAGGCATTTTTTCCGGGAAGTACTTGAGCACCGTCGGAGTGAAGATCGACAAGAAGCAAATCAAGGTTGGCGATCAGGATGTGCTGCTGCTGGTGTGGGATTTGGCCGGCGAGGATTCGCGGACGCAGGTACAGACTTCCTATTTGCGCGGCGCGGCGGGATATTTCCTGATCTGCGACGGCACTTGGTCGGAGTCGTTGGTGACGGCCATGAGTATTCACAAGCGCGCCATCGAGGCGGTCGGCGATATTCCGTTTGTGTTGGTCATTAATAAGTCGGATTTGTGGGACAAGTGGCAGATCACGCAGCCGGAGCTGGAGAAGCTCGAGTCCGAAGGCTGGAAGATCAAAATCACCAGCGCCAAGAGCGGCGACGGCGTGGAAGAAATGTTCATGATGTTGACGGAAGAAGTAATGCGCCGGCAACCGCTCAGCGATGCCGCGGGAGAGCCGGGGGATTAGGGAATGGGGAATGGGGATTGGGGTTAGGGACGGGTGCTCATCGGTTCAAGTCGGGTTGCTTCGCGCGAGCATTTTTGCCAAGCGCCATCAACAGCAGATCCCTCGTCGGCCTGAACGCCTTCTGGTGATGACAATTATTGGAAGGATCCTGCGGCACCGCTGAAGCCCGGCCTTTATACAAGTCGCACAGACCCGAAAGCGGGGTTGAAACGCCTTTACACCGATAGTCCCAATTTCCAATACCTGGTTCCTCGGTGCGCTCCGTTACCTCTGTGGTGAAATCAGCTTTCTATCCCGGCGATCGAGTCCCATTCCTAACCTCAGTGTCGTTCGCCGGCTACTTTCCGAAGTCCGCTACGCCAACCTTCACGATGGTGTGTGGACGAAACTCGGTTGGCGGAGGTGTAGCTTTGTCCTTTGGCGTTTCCGGCGGAGCGACCTCAGCCCACACGCCGTAGACTTTGTTGTTGAGCGCAGCCGCGCCGATGTAGTCACCTAGAAACTCGTCGCGGCGAGGAACAAAGGCATCGCGCGTCCAGGCGTAGTTGGTGAACGTCGCGCCGCCATCGGTCGAGCGCGCGAGACTAACGGTGGTCTTGCGATTATCCGGATCCATGCGGCGATCGTAAAAGATGACATTCACCGCACCAGTCGCCGGATCGACCGCGAGCCACTGAAAGAACTGGTCCGTGCCATCGTGCGCCGGGTTCGAATTCACGCGCACGGCCTTGCTCCATGACTTGCCGCCGTTGTCCGACGTGGCGCAGTACACTCCAATGTCGCCGTCGCGATAGTCACTCCAGGTGACGTAGAGCCGGCCTTTCTTTCCATGATTCGGATCGATGGCGAGCTGCGGGAAGCCGTTGGCTCGATCCAATCCCTGCACGTCGAAGTACAGAGGCGCCGTTTGGATAATGCTGCGGCTCTTGCCAAAGCTCTTGCCGCCGTCGCGCGACGAAGCGAAGGCCAGCGAGTCGCCGTCGGCCCACACCCCGTACACCTTGCCGTCAGGCGCGACTGCTCCTGAAAATCCTTCCACCGCGCCGTTATCGTCACGCGGTAATCCGTGATGCGTGCTGATGTCGATGGGCGCCGCCCAGGTCACGCCGCCGTCGGTGGAACGCGAGAACAAGATCACGCTGTCGTCGAGATGAAATTCAGTCCAGCCAACATAAAGGTTGCCGGCAAACTTGCTGTTCGTGTTGTCGGCGACCAGGCCGGGCTTGTCCTCAAACGGAATGCCGGGCTGGGTAGGCTGCGCGATCACGGCATGTTCCTGCGCATCCCAGGTGGCGCCGCCATCGGGCGATCGGCGGATGAAGATGCCGTTACGGGTTGCGCCGCGGGCCCAGTAGTTCTCAGTACCAAGCTTGTCGAAGGCGATGAAGCAGAGAATCGCCGCGCCATGCTTGTCGTAGGCGACAGCCACGTCGCCGGAAATTTTGTAATCGGTGGCAGCGGTGCCGGGCGCAGGCTTCCACGAATTGCCACCATCCTGTGAGTAGACGATGCTGGCGTGCGACTGATAGGCCGCGACTACCTGCGCAGGATTAATCGCGTTTACGGCAATGGAAGGTTCGTTGTGAAAGCCGGCGTCAGGCGTGACGGTAATCACCTTGCCGGGTACCAGCGGAAGCTGCTGGGTGGTTGTAGTTTCCTGCGCGGAAGCTATGACTGCCGCGACGAAGACGGTAAAGATAGCTAGATAATTTCGCATGGTTGTCGTGGATTGTTGCGCTACGAGTTTACGACAAGGGAATAGACGTGGATTGCCACAAAAAGACTTGTATTCCGCGCATCATTTTCCTACCGCAAGTTCCGGGAGGTATATACAATCCGCATTACCGGGATCACCCATGGAAATCTCATTGGAGGCGAACTTCGGGGCAGTGCTGGATGCTGCTCCCGATGCGATGTTGGTCGTCGATCAACAGGGCCGAATTGTGCTCGCCAACATTCAGAGCACGCAGTTATTCGGCTATCCTCCATCGGAGCTGATCGGTCAGAAGATCGAGGTCCTGGTTCCTCCCCGCTTTCGAGCCAAGCATCCTGGGCATCGCTCAGGCTACTTTGCGGGCGATCCGCACGTGCGTCCCATGGGCGCAGGGCTCACCCTGCACGGGCTGCGCAAAAACGGTACCGAGTTCCCGGTCGAGATCAGCTTGAGCCCGGTTGACACGCCGCAAGGCACGATGGTCATTAGCGCGATTCGTGACGTGACGGCCCGACGAGGAGCGGAAGAGAAGTTTCGCGCTCTGCTGGAATCCGCGCCCGACGCCATGGTGATCGTCGACCAGAACGGCAAGATCGTGCTGGTGAATTCCCGCACGGAAGAGCTGTTCGGCTACTCTCGTCTGGAGCTGCTGGGATATTCCGTTGAAGTTTTGATCCCAGAGCGCTTTCACGGGCGGCATCTGCACCATCGGGCATCTTACGTAGTGGACCCTCATCAGCGTTCGATGGGCGAGGAGTTGGAGCTGTTCGGGCTGCGAAAAGATGGAACGGAATTCTCCATCGAGATTAGTCTCAGCCCCATCAAGACTGCGGAAGGCGTATTGGTAGCGAGTGCGATTCGAGACATAAGTGTGAGAAAAAAAGCAGAGGACAAATTCCGCTCCTTACTGGAAGCCGCACCCGACGCCATGGTTATCGTCGACGACCGCGGAACTATGACCCTGGTCAACGCTCAAACCGAGAAGCTGTTCGGCTACGCTCGTGCGGAATTGATCGGGCAACGCGTCGAAATGCTGATTCCGGAGCGCTACCGTGGGCAGCATCCGCGCCATCGGTCCGACTTTTTTGCCGATCCGCATGTGCGTCCCATGGGAGTGGGTCTGGAACTGTTTGGGCTGCGCAAGGACGGCAGCGAGTTTCCGGTAGAGATCAGTCTGAGTCCACTGGTTACGGAGAACGGAACATTCGTGACCGGCGCGATTCGCGATGTGTCTGAGCGACGTCTGGCGGACGAGCAGATCAAGAAGCTGAATGACGAACTCGAAGAAGCCTTGCGCCGCTCGGAGAAACTGGCCGCGACCGGCCGCCTGGTGGCCACTATCGCGCATGAGATTAACAATCCTCTGGATGCGCTCAGCAACTTGATGTTCCTGCTGCGTAAGAATCGCACTCTCGACAGCGAGGCGGCCGAACTGGTGGACCTGGCCGAACGCGAGGTTCGACGCCTGGCGAACATCAGCCGGCAAACCCTGGCGCCGCACCGCGAAACCAAGTTACCGGTCGTCACTCGGCTCTCCGATTTGCTGGACGACGTTTGCGCGGTATACCGGCCGCGGCTACAGTCCGCCAAAATCGAGCTCGCCCGTGACTACCAGATCCCCGGCGAAGTGACAATTTATCCCAGCGAGCTGCGCCAGGTTTTTACCAACCTGATCACGAATGCGATTGATGCCACCGAAGGTGTGGGCAAGCTGTCGCTTGCGATTGAGGCCGCTCCCGCCAACCAAGTGGTGGTGAAGGTGCGGGACACCGGATGCGGCATTCCGGCGGAAAACCTGAAAACCATCTTCGAGCCGTTCTTCACGACCAAGGGCGATAAGGGTACGGGAATCGGTCTGTGGGTGATTAAAGGAATCGTGGATAAACTCGGCGGCAAGATCGAAGTCGAATCTTCCACCACGGGAGTCAGAGGAACCTGTTTCAGCATCTTCCTGCCGGCTACGAAAGGCAATGGAGCGGCAGTTCCGAAATCCGAAGAGGTCACCCCTGAGGCGATCTCTTCCGAACGCACGCACCAGACTGGCTAGTTCTATCGTGGCTCACCTTTATATAGGGCACCGACCAGGGCGGGGCTGGCTGTCCAATTCTGGCTAAAACTCCTGCAAACTTCAGGGCCCGTCGGGCAGCGTCTGCTTGCCGCCCTTTTTTTTTGCGACTCCTTGAGCTACCATAACCAGCTGATGGTTAATCTCCGTTTGCCGCGAAGATTGCGGACTAGACGGAAGACGGGTATAGGCTGAGTGGCTTGAGGCAGGTTCTGCTGATTGACGATAATCCCTTGCAGCTCAGCGTCCGGGAAGCCATTCTCCGGAATGCGGGGTTCTTGGTTTCGGTGGCCACCAGCGGCGAAAGCGCTCTCGCGACTCTGCGAGCCGTCCCTGACAAAATCGGCGTTATCGTGACCGATCACCTGATGCCGGGATGTAGCGGATCAGAACTGGTTCGCCAGATCCGCGCGGATAAGAACTGCGTGCCCGTGATCGTTCTCAGCGGCCTGGCCGAGGCTGAAGCCGAGTACAAAGGGCTCGACATTATCTTCCGTCCCAAACCGCTGCCTCCTCCCGAACTGATTGAGCTGGTGCGAATGTGCCTGGACGGTCCCGCCCAGTGCCAAGGCGCCGCGTAAGCTTCTTCATCAGGTGCGAAGTCGGCGATTTTTCAGTTTTCTTCCCTATCCTCCTGACATCACAGACGATATGTGACTAAAGTCACATGGTATTGTGCGCGTAATGGCGTTATCCTAGGTAGGTCCGGTGTAATCTGCCGGATTGAAAGGTGTGGTGGGATGTCGGAACAGGGACGCAGATACTTGCGCTTTGGCTCGGTGATTGCCGTGATTCTGGTCGCGCTGGGCTACCTCGCTTATACCGGGGTGCAAGACAGCAAGAGCTATTACGTCACTATCAAGGAACTGAACGGCATGGGAAACAGCGCTTACACCAAGCGTTTGCGCGTGGCCGGCAATGTTCAGCCCGGCTCCATCAAGCGCCAGGGCACCCACCTGGAGTTCCAGTTGGTGGAGTTGAATCGCACCCTGCCCGTGGTATACAACGGCACTGAAGCTCCTCCCGACACTTTTAAGGACAACGCGCAGGCCCTTGCCGAGGGCAAGTTCGGACACGACGGCGTCTTCCATGCCACTAACATTCAGGCCAAGTGCGCCTCCAAGTACGCTCCTAAACAGGGTGGTCAACCCGGCGTGACTCCGGCCGCAGAAGGTCCGCAGCAGAAAGCCGCGTTGACGGGAGCGGCGAGCGGGATGGGCCAGTAACTTCTTGCCAGCGAGTTTGACGGAACTGCACACCATGGCGGGTACCAGCGATCCTCAATCTCCGCCGGTCATCGTCCTTGAAAATCTTGTGAAGTTCTTTGGGCGCTTTGCCGCCCTGCGCGATATTTCTGCCAGCTTCACCCGCGGCCGCCTCTACGTTGTGGTGGGCGACAATGGCGCGGGCAAAAGCACATTGCTGCGCGTCATCGCCGGCCTGATGGAGCCGAGCCAGGGCAGCTTCACTCTTCTGGGCGCGAAGAAGGTTCGCGAGGTTGCGCATCGCGTCGGCTATATGGGACATGCGCCGCTGCTCTACGACGAGCTGAGCGGCATGGAAAATCTCCGCTACTTCGCCGGACTCTACGGCATTCACAACGACGACACTTGCGGCGACGCCATGAAGATGGTTGGACTCGATCCCGACCTTGGACGGCGTATCGGCCAGTATTCGCAAGGGATGCGGCAGCGCCTGTCGCTGGCACGTGCGGTGCTTCACGATCCTGAACTGATTCTGCTTGACGAACCGTTCTCCAACGTTGACGTGCATTCGGCACACGATATGGCGGCTGTGCTCGGACGAGTTCGCGATCAGGGTAAGACCATCTTCGTCGTCACTCATCAAGCAGCGCTGATGGAGGGTGTTGCCGACGAGTTCGTACACATGGCCGCGGGACAGATCGTTTCGCGCGAGCCGGTGACGCGCAGGTCCGACCAGGTGAGCTCCGCCGTGGAGACCGCGCGATGACCACTGCCGGCGTAACCCGCGCCACCCTGATGAAAGATTTGCGCATGGAATGGCGCTCCAAAGACGCCATCAACTCCATGCTGTTTTTCGCGCTGTTGGTCGTGGTGATTTTCAGCTTCGCCTTCAATCCCACGGCAGAAGAATCGCGGCGCATCGCCGGCGGACTGATTTGGGTGGCGTTCCTGTTCGCGGCTGTGGTCGCGCTGAATCAGACCTGGGCGCGCGAGCTGCGCAACCAGGTGCTGGACGCTTATCGGGTTTCGCCGGCGCCTCCGAACGCACTGTTCCTGGCCAAGACGCTGGGCAATTTTCTTTTCGTCGTGGTGCTGGAAGCGCTGATGACGCCGTTGTTCGTGGTCTTCTACGAGTTGCGATCGGTGGGTCCGGTGTGGCAGTTGGTAGTGGTCGCGCTACTGGGAACCTGGGCGCTGGTGGTGAATGGTACGTTCTTTGCGGCGCTGTCGATTCGCACCCGCAGCCGCGAAATCATGTTGCCTCTGATTCTGTTCCCGATTTCCATTCCCGCATTGCTGGCGATGGTGGACGCAACCACGTCGGTGCTGACCGGCGAAGCTTCACCCGACTTCTGGATGAAGATGCTGGCGGTTTACGATATCGTCTTCACCTCAATTTGCTTATTGTTATTCGAGACCGTACTCAACGCTGAATAAAAGAATGCAAAACGCAGAATGAAAAAGCTCATACCGATTTCAGTTCTCATGGTTCTTGCGCTGCTGGCCTACACCAGCTATCTGGCACTGAAGGTTGCGCCCACCGAGCAGACGATGGGCGACGTGCAACGCATCTTCTATTACCACGTGCCGTCGGGCTGGGTCGCCGGGCTGTGCTTCTTCGTGAATTTCATCGCGTCGGTCTTCTATCTGTGGAAGCGCAGCGTGGCAACGGATGCCTTGGCCGCAGCCTCGGCCGAAGTCGGCGTAATATTCTGCACCGTGCTGCTGATTACCGGCCCGCTGTGGGCGCGACCGGTCTGGGGCATCTGGTGGACCTGGGATGCTCGGCTGACGACAACGCTGGTGCTGTGGCTGATCTATGTCAGCTACCTGGTACTGCGGCGCTTTGCCGCCGGAGGCCAGACACAAGTGCTGGCCGCGGCCTTCGCCATCTTCGGCTTCGCCGATGTGCCCATCGTTTATATGTCGATTCGCTGGTTTCGTACCCAACACCCTTCGCCGGTGATGGGCGGAGGAGAGAATTCCGGCCTTGATCCTGCGATGCTGCATGTGTTCCTGATTAATCTGGCGGCGTTCACCGTGATGGGCATTCTGTTTGTGTGGCTGCGTTACAAACTGCAAATGCAGGAGCAGGCGCTGGAATCGGCGCACGCGCAGATGGCTTTGCAAGGAGGTGCACAATGAACGCAATCGCATTTCTGAAAGCTGCGTACATCGTGGCGTGGGTGATTTACGTTGGATATCTGGTTCGCATTCTACTGCGCATGCGCAAAGTAGATCAGGAGATCCGCGAGTTGGGCGCGACACGTTCGCCGCGGCGCTGACCTCGCATTCCCCAAGCCCCATTGGCGAATCCCTGATCCCTTCCCTCTTGGTGAGAAACTTTGACCGACGTGAAGCCACAAATTTCCGCTAGCACGCAAGCGCCTGGTCCGCCGGAAACACTTCCCTTTCTCGGAGTGGCCAACCTTATTGTGTGCGGGCTGTTCCTCATCCTGAGCGTGCCTTTTTTTCTCGGCCAGATTCGCGTACTGCGCTCGTGGCCTGTTGCTGAGGCGCAGATCATCCGCAATCAGGTGGTTGTGGAACCTGCGGCCAAACACGATCAGCTTTATTCCGCGAAGCTGGAAGTCGTGTATGTCGTCAAGCAGCAGCCGGTAACGGTCGAGCTCACCAGCTTTCAGAGCAGCAATTACGAAGAGACGGTGCGGCGGTCAACCGAGTTTGCCGTCGGCAGCCGGCACCAGATTCGCTACGATCCCCAGAACCCGACGCAAGCCCGGATCGGCGCCGGATGGAACCGGCGGTTCTTTGCCGTGCCGCTCATCACCGCTGGTTGCGGGCTGTGCTTCGGCGCCATCGCTGTCGGATGCTTTCTGGCGGCGCGGATGCGACGACCGCGCGTTCCCGCGAACTAAGTCGATCCAATCACCACAGAGACACAGAGGCACCGAGATAGAAAGGCCTGTTTTACCACGGAGGACACGGAGAGCACGGAGGAAAAAAGTTTTGGAATTTCGGCCCTCAGGTTACTTAGTATTGAAGTAGGGTGAGGTCTGCCGGCCCGATGGACAGCAGGTCCCTCGACTTCGCGCGGATGCGACGGCCGCGCGTTCCCGCGAACTGGGTCGATCCTTTCACCACAGAGACACAAAGGCACAGAGATAGAAGGGCCTGTTTTACCACAGAGGACACGGAGAGCACGGAGCAATACGGAATCAGGATTTGATTAGAACGTCTTTTTGTTTTACCAATTCTTGAAGTAGGATGCGGTCTACCCGATATGGACAGCAGGTCCCTCGACTTCGCTCGGGATGACACAAAAAAAGGGAGCGCAATGAATTGCCAAGAGCCTCCTCGTTCGGGAGGACAACTTAACTGAACGAGGGGGTGCCATCCAAGTTCAGCTTCCCTAATCCCTAACCCTAATCCCTCTTCCCATTTTCCTGATCCCAAATCTCTGATTCCCGATTGCCTCTGTGCGCTCCGTGTCCTCCTTGGTGAAGAACCTTCTACCTGACAGTTACGCGATTTGCTTGCCGGCTTGCGGCCCGACTGACTGATCGAATACCGACTCCACCGTGATCTTCACCACGTAGTGCGGAGCAGGCAATCCTTTATTCATCTCACCGATCAGCTTGGTGGTGGTTTCAAACAGTGACCCGGAATCTGCCAGCTCGGCGGTGCCTTTCAGCTGATATCCCTTGGCAGTCGTCGGGTCCACCACGGTGATCGCGATTTTGTTATTTTTCAGTAGGTTGGCTCGGGTCTTCAGAGAGAACAAATCCGCAAACAGGACGTGGTTCTCATCTAGCAGCTTGAGCGAGCCCTTAGGAGTAACGTTCGGCTCGCCGTTTTGAGAGACGGTCGCCACCCACGCCAGCTTGCCGGGAAGAAAGTCTTGAACATACTTAGGAATGCTTACCATGTAGTGCCTCCAATTTATGACTCCAGTGAAACTTCCGAACCCGACAGCCTAACACTTGGCACTTGCAAATGCTGTGACAGGGCGCACCTCGAGTTTTTGGCGGGAAACCAAAAAACTCTATCGGAAAATTTCTTCGTTCCGCTTACACTCCAGCTACATCCAATCTGCGCAGGAGTCCTCGCATGAAGCTTCGCGCCTTCGCCCCGCTCTTGCTCGCGTGTCTGGTGGTCTCATTTTCGCTGGCTCAAACCTCTGCGCCGGAAAAGCAAAAGTTCGGCCCTCCCACGCGCAAGTTCCGCTTCACCTATTCGTTCACGGTGAAAGACATTCCCGCGGGAGCCAAGATGGTCCGCGTGTGGGTGCCCGTAGCGCACACCGATGAGCATCAGACCGTGCGCCTGGTGAACGTAAAGTCGCCAGTGCAGACCCGTATGGGCGAAGAGCAGGAGTACGGCAACCGGATCCTCTACGCCGAGATCCACAACCCAGTACAGACCACCGCGGAGTTCTCCCTGGAGTATGAGGTGACACGCCGCGAGTTTTCGCGCGGTGACTACGCGCAATTGGAAGCCAAGGACACAAAGCCTGGCGTCGTTCCCGCCTCCATGGAGCGCTACCTCGCCCCCGACAAGCTGATTCCCACCGACGGCACCATCAAAGAGCTGGCCGTCAAGGTGACCGGCGACAAAACCGGTACGGTGGCCAAGGCGAAGGCCGCGTATGACTACCTGTTCAACACCATGCGTTACGACAAGACCGGAACGGGCTGGGGACGCGGCGACGCTGTCTGGGCCTGCGACTCCAAGCATGGCAACTGTACCGACTTCCATTCGCCATTTATCGGCATGATGAGGGCCGACGGTATTCCTGCTCGCTTCGATATCGGCTTCCCGCTGCCGGAAGGCAAGGACAAAGGCGACATCCCCGGCTATCACTGCTGGGCGGAATTCTTCGCGCGCAATATCGGCTGGGTGCCCCTGGATATTTCCGAGGCCTGGAAGGCGAAGGAGAAAGCTGATTACTTCTTCGGCACAGTTGATGCGAATCGCGTGCAGTTCTCCACCGGCCGCGACATCACGTTGTCACCCAAGCAGGATGGGCCGCCGCTGAACTACTTCGTCTATCCCTACGTCGAGATTGACGGCAAGACCCACGAAGGCATCGGCAAGCAGTTCAGCTTCGAAGAAATCAGCAGCGAGCAGAACACCGCCGGCTACTGGCCGCAGTTCACGCCCGCAATGTGAAGGCAGGGACTAGGGAAGTAGGGATTTGGGATTAGGGCCAGGAGATAAGCAGGCCCATTTCCACCAACCTCCAGAGAAAATGATCTTACTGGTAAGATTGCCACTCGATCTTGCTGGTAAGACTATTTGTGCGCGACTCGTATCAGGCCCGGCTTCAGCCGTGCCGCAACAACCAGTTCCTAAATTGTCATCACGAGGAGGACTTCAGCCCGACGAGGGATCTGCTGTTGATGGCTTGGAAGAAGTCCGTGGTGGAAGGAGCAGCGGGGGAAGACCTGCACAATCGCGCTGCTGACAGAGCGCCAGTGTCGCGGGTAGTGCGGCGCTTCAGCGCCGCGTCAAGCTACGCTAAGTACGAAAGGGCTTCAGCCCCTGATCGGTATCACGAGGGTAGAGGTCCTTCGACTGCGGCGGCAAAAGCTGCCGCCTGCGCTCAGGATGACAATCGAAATAGGCCGGCGAACAGCGAAACGTGAAAGGGGATACCGGAATGACCCATCGCGTAACAGCGAAGCGAACCTAGGTCCCCTCGACTTGGCTCGGGATGACAATGAAAATGAGAGTGCTATGGCTGGCGCCGCGTTCTCGCGCGGAATGACAAATTGAGTGGCGTTATGCGACGCGTCTGAAAGCCGTTCCCTGATACAAATCAACAATTCCGCGTCGGAGGTTACTGGAGATGAAACTTTCGCGGAAAAAAGAGAAAGCCCCATCCGGCTGTTTTGCTGAACAGGGCTTGTTCATCGCGTCCGGATGGCCGACTGGTTCATCGTCATCCGCCATCGAAAAGACTTACTGACCCGCGCCGCTCGCGAACTGGTGCGATTCGCCTACGGCGTTACCAGCAGGGCTCTGGCTCGGACCCCTGCTGGATTGGAAGTTGCTGCCCAGATTGCTGCCGGCCGGGTCGTTGCTTGTCTGTTCTGCTTGCTTTGCTGTGTACAGCTTCGGCTTTGTGAGGCGCGGATGGTCGACTGGATCCGTCTTGTGCGCCAGGCGCGCGTTTTGGATCGCTGTGCGTCGTGCCACGATTCGATACTCGAAGCTGATGTTCGACGTCCCCTGGCCCAGTTCGTGCACTTCGAAGGCTGCAACGGTCTTGTGCGCGAGATATAAACCGTTGCAGTCCCCTTTTGGGCTAAAGTACACCTGATATTGCAATCCAGCGCTGGCGAGCGGGCCGAACACCGGCTCCAGATGGATGGTGGCAACACCGTTGACCAGGGTTGCCGAGCCAAAAACTTTGACCCAGTCCTGGGGCGATTCACCGGTCAGCACGCGAGCCGCGTTCTCCGCCGGGTCCGCGGATGAGGTGGTTTCGCTGACAGGAAATAGAGGGGCCACTCCGGCTGCTGGTTCGGCTGCCGGAGTGGCGGAAATTGTGCCGGCGGTCGGGCTGGTGACGGCCTGGACCACCCAGGGCGCCGACAGGCTGATGGCGATGCCGAGCAGGGTTCCAGCAGCCGTCCTGGCCCAGCCTTTCCCGGCCCAGCGATAATGAATGCGTTTCACTTCTATCACCTCTTACGTAATGCGGCTCGATCGCCGCTCAATTCCGGGGCTGAAGCTCTGTCATTCTCGGCAGCGCGACGCGGCGCTGAAGCGCCGCTCTACCGGAATCAGCAGCGGCGATTTGCAAAGTAGCAATATCGGTCCATCCAAGTCCTAAAAGGGCGATTAGAAATTTGTTGGGAATAGGTTAGGGACGCTATCTCATAGAAACTTCGAGGATTCGGAAAGTGAAGTCGGATATTCGTCAGCAAAAATGCGTACCAGGCTTGGGCTACGGAAGCTCAAAGTCAAGTTGTGGAGCTTTCCTCGGCAGCGAAAGCCGTGATGATTTTGGTATTCGTACGGCACGCCTGAACAGGCTGCTGAAAGCAAGATAGGAATGCTTATGCCGCCGGCTGAAACCGGCTCGGGCAGATAAATAAAAGGCTTAGACGCTGGCCTGAAGTGTCTGCGTGAGAACCTCTGCCGTCCCTACGGGACTTGTATCAATTTCTTACTTACCCAGCACTCCGCTATCCCACCCCAATTCGCGCAAAAGCAGCGCGACTTGGGGACCCCGGTTCGGCTGCGTGCTGGGCTAGGCTGTTTCGCACCTACGGCGCTGGTTTCTTGGCCTGTACTCCACCGCCAATGCGAAACTCCAGTTCTCACGCAGACACTGAAGGCCGGCACTACCCGACCCATCAAAGACGCGCGTTTTTGAGCAGTCGCTGAAGCCGTGCCCCTTCAAAAGCAGTACATGTCAGAATTTTCGAAATGGCAGCGGATCCGAGCCAAACGCGCTGCGGTTCCGATTCTGCCATCTGTCCCGAAACTCGATAAGCGACTACGATTAGTTAAGCGGGTTTAAGACCCGAGGGGCAAAGCTCGCTATTCGTCCCAACTTTACGGAACTTTACGTTTTTTTCAGGTGAATATCTCACGTAAACGAGATCAGGTTCACCGTTGAGGTGGAGTTGCTGACAGATTTAAGCGATGAGCAACTGCTGACGCAGGCTCTGGCTGGAGATGAAGACGCCTTCACCGCCCTGTACCGCAGGCGGCAAGGGCCGATTTTTCGCTTTGCCCTGCATATGAGCGGATCTCCGCAGATGGCCGAAGAGGTCACGCAGGACGTGTTCCTGTTCCTGGTGCAGCGGGGTGCGGACTTCGATCCCACGCGCGGAGCCTTGGGGGCTTACCTGTTCGGCGTTGCGCGGAATTATGTCCGGCGCGCGCTGGAGCGGAGCTATCCGGAGAACATGCTGAGTTCCCCGGTGGAAGACGAAGAGGCGTCGCTGATGATCGAGAGCGACCCCAGTGAAGGAATGGTCCGGCGGCAAACGTCGGTAGCGGTTTGGAAAGCAGTACTTTCCCTTCCGGAACATTATCGCGAGGTGGTGGTGTTGTGCGACCTGCAGGAACAGAGTTATGCGGATGCGGCGGTAGCGGTGGGATGTGCGATCGGCACCATCCGCTCGCGGCTGCACCGGGCGCACGACATGCTGAGCAAGAAGCTGCAGCACTCGGCGGCAGTAGCGCCGGGCATCACTCGAGTGGCGGCGAGGTGCGTATCATGACATGCCGTGAATTCAAGCATAGTGCAAGTTCATTAACGATGTGGGAATTGACGCGGGCGCGGGACGAACGAATCCTGAGCCATGCCGAAGAGTGCGGGCCCTGTGGCGCGTGGCTGCAACAGCAGCGCACGCTGGCTGCTTCCATGCAGGCGCTACAGGCGAGCACCGCCGGCCAAGAGGCTGGCCCAAATGTGGAACGGGCGTTGCTGCAAGCTTTCCGGCAGGCCACCCCGACCAACGCTGCCGTTCCAGCGCTTTCCAGCACCGCGGAATTTGCGGTGACCGGGACGCGTACGGCGAAGGTCGAGGCGGGGGAACGTAATCAGCCTTTGCGGCCGATAGCGATGCCCCGCTCCACTCCAGTTGCCTTGCGGCTGAGCCGCTTCTTTGAGATTGGAGCTTATGCGGCTGTCGCAGCCGCCATCCTGGTGGGTACGTTCCTCGGGGTTCGGCTCTTGCAGGATCGTCATCCGGCAGCGCCGATGCAGAGCCACAACCTGCCAGCCAAGGTTGAGCCGGTTGCCCATCGGGCGGCGGCCGATCCGGCTCAGAATCCCGTTCCGAAGACGATTGCAGAAACTCCAATCGTCACTGGAGAGGTTCAACCGGTAACCCTGTCACGCAAACGGCTGCAGACTGCTCCCGCTCCGGAGAGCGCTAGTACCTCAGCCAACAGCAATGCGCAGGACCTGACGGAAGCCACGTACACGCCGCTGATGCTCTGCGACCCGCTAAGTTGCGCCGCTGAAACCCAGGTGGTGCGGGTGGAGTTGCCGGCGAATGGACAGAGTTCGCAACCGCAGATGGCGGATCTGGTGGTCGGCTACGACGGAGTAGTACGGGCCGTCCGCATGGTCAACTAGTGAAGTTTTGAAAGCCAATCCGTTGCAGCGAAAATTGAGAATGAGGAACGCAGCTATGAATCTTGGGAAAGCAGTTCGTGCCGCTTCATATCCCCTGACCCTGGGGTTGTGTATGGGCGTCTCTACGCTAGTGATGGCGCAAAGTGAGCCCGCGCCGCCACCGCCGCCCGGGGGACCTGGAATGATGTCGATTCAGGGCCCCGGTATGGGAATGTTTTTTCATCGTGATGAAATCGGCGAGGGACGAAAGGTAGTCACCGGCGCGCCGATGACCGCCACGATCGAAGTCACACACGACAGCACTTTGCCGGACGGCAACACCATCCACAACCAGAACCAGAGCACCGTTTATCGCGACTCGCAGGGCCGTGTGCGCCGCGAGGTTCCGTTTGAGTTTATGACGCCGAGCACAGGCGCGACCAAGGGCACCATGATCATCATCACGGACCCGGTTGCGGGCTATCGTTACATGCTGAACCCTGAGAACAAGACGGCGCAACAGATGCCGCTGCGTCCGCCGAAACCGCCCGCCGGTTCTGCTGAGGGCGAGCCCCCGGCCCGTCCCTCGGACCCCAACATGGTCACGACTGATCTGGGCACGAAGACCATCCTCGGATTGACGGCAACGGGTACGCGTATGACCCACACCATCCCGGCCGGACAGATCGGCAATGCCAGAGCGATCGAAACTGTCACCGAGCGCTGGGAGTCGACCGATCTGCAGATTCCGCTGTCGATGAAGCACACCGATCCGATGATGGGAACTATGACCACCACAGTTACTGCCGTAACCCGCGGTGAACCCAGCGCGTCGCTGTTCCAGGTCCCGTCAGATTACAAAGTCGAAGCCGGCAAGCCGGGCGACAGGATGTTCATGCCAGGCAAGCCGTAGTCACCGAAAACAACACCCCTCAAGCGGAGGTCCTGCAAAAGGCCTCCGCTTTTTGTTGGGGTAGAGGATTTGGGGAACTGAGGATACTCACTCGGACAGCTTTATCCCTGACCCTCCACACCTGCATAGACGAACAGGTCCCGCCCCAGGCGAAAGGCAGGCCCGGGCCGGAGTGCCCTTCATCTCTAACGGCAAAGCAAGATCTTACTGGTAAGATTAAAAGAACGAATCTTACCAGTAAGACCATTTCAGAATATCTTCAATTCCCAAGTCTCTTTATTCCTGTCCCTAATCCCGGCTGTGCCCTACTCCCAAATCCCCATCACACCTAGCCCTTGCAATCACGCCGTAACGTGATGTGCCGCACTGAGCTATGGCCAGCTCTGTGAAATCTTAAGGAACGAAGCATTGCAGGCACCGGCGAAGTCCAGAGCTTCTCCGTACCCAACAAGCCGGGCATTGCGTCTTCATTTCATATCGTGCTGGTCTCTGACCCAGAAAGGAGCGCCAGGCACATGGCAACTGCGCAGATATCTCTCGACAGCGCCGACCAGGCGTTCATCGACCAAGTCATCGTTAAGCAAGGTGGACGGCCGGGCGAACTGCTGAGCGTACTGGAAGCCGTCCAGGAACGTCACCCGCACAAATATCTCCCCTCGGAGACCTTGCAATATATCGCCAGCCGTCTGGACATTCCCCTGTCACGTATCTACAGCGTGGCTACCTTTTACGCACTGTTTAACCTGGAGCCTCAGGGCGACAACACCATCTGCATCTGCCGCGGCACCGCCTGCCACACCCGCAACTCGCGAGCGCTGCTGGAGAGCCTTCGCCTGGAACTGGGCATGGGAATGGACGACGGCGATGGGTCGGACGCGGACAAGCTCACGCTCACTACCGAGGACGGACGCTTCACCCTGCGCACCGTGGCCTGCTTTGGTCAGTGCGCGCTGGCTCCGGTAGTCGAGATCAACCATCGCATTTGCGGGCATGTGAACGAACGGACACTGCAGCGCGAAGTACGTTCGCTGGAACGGGAGAATGATTGATGCCGCGTATCGAGGACATTAGCGTATTCAACGCGGTGCGCGAAGCCGGGCTGGCGAAGCTGGTGCCGCCGGTCCCGCGGATCGCGATCGGCATGGGAACCTGCGGCCGCGGCAATGGCGCCGAGGGCCTTTATCATGCCTTCGTCGAAGTAATTGACCGCAGCGGCACCGATTTTTATCTGACCAGTGTGGGCTGCTTCGGGGCGTGCTTCCACGAGCCGCTGGTGAGCGTCCGCTTGCCGGGAAATCCGCTGCTCATCCTCCACCGGGTACAGGCCAATGATGCCGGACGCATCGTGCATGACCTGGCCTCCGGCCGGGTCAATCCCGAAGCCGTGTTCTGCAAGATCGAAGAGTGGGACCACATCACCGGATTCGTGCGCTACGGCCACGGCTATCCCGACGTGCCGCTATGGAACGAAGTGCCATTCTTCAAAGGTCAGAAGAAGATCGTGCTGCGCAACTGCGGCCTGATCAATCCTGACGATATCGAGGAATACATCGGCGTCGGCGGCTACCAGGCGCTGTATAAAACCTTGATCGACGACAAGCCCGAAACCGTCATCGAGCAGATCAAGGCCAGCAAGCTGCGCGGGCGCGGCGGCGCGGGCTTCCTTACCGGCAACAAGTGGGAGTTCCTGCGCAAGGCCGTATCCGACGAGAAGTACATCATCTGCAATGCGGACGAAGGCGATCCCGGCGCCTACATGAACCGCAACGAGATCGAGAGCGATCCGCACTCGCTGCTGGAAGGCATGATTATCGGCGGCTCAGTCATGGGAGCCAGCCACGGCATCATTTATGTCCGTGCCGAATACCCCCTGGCAGTGCATCGGCTGAATCGCGCTATCGAGCAGGCGCGCGAGTATGGGCTGCTCGGCAACAACATTCTCGGCCGTGCTTTCAACTTCGATATCGAGCTGGTGGAAGGCGCAGGCGCGTTTGTCTGCGGCGAAGAGACGGCACTCATAGCGTCGCTGGAAGGCGAGGCGGGAAGGCCTCGTCCTCGGCCGCCGTTCCCAGCGCAAAAAGGCTTATGGGGCAAGCCCAGCAACATCAATAACGTCGAGACCTGGTACAACATCTCGCCCATCATCACCAAGGGCCCGGCCTGGTTTACGGAGACAGGCAGCGCCAAGAGTTCGGGAACGAAAGTGTTCTCGCTCGTCGGCAAAGTCCATAACAGCGGCCTGGTCGAGATGCCGCTGGGTACTCCCATCAAGACGTTCATTTACGACATTGGTGGAGGCGCCATCGACGGGCGCAGCGTGAAAGCTGTGCAAACCGGTGGCCCATCGGGCGGCTGCATTCCCGGCGAGATGTTTGAGACGCCGGTGGATTACGAAAGCCTGGCGCAGTTGGGATCGATCATGGGCTCCGGCGGCATGGTGGTGATGGACGAAGACAACTGCATGGTCGACGTCGCCCGCTATTTCGTGGAGTTCACCAATTCAGAGTCGTGCGGCAAATGCATTCCCTGCCGGGTTGGCCTCAATAAGTTTCTACGCATCCTGAATCGCATTACGCTGGGCACAGGGCGCATCGACCAGCTTGACCGGCTCGATGAGCTGAGCCGTTATATTCGCGACTGCTCGCTGTGCGGGCTGGGCCAGACCGCGCCCAATCCGGTGCTTACCACCATGCGGCATTTCCGGCAGGAGTTCGAGGACCACATCGTCTCTCACCGCTGTGCCGCCGGCATCTGCACTGAACTGGCTCTCGCCCCCTGCGAGAACAGCTGTCCACTGCACATGAACATCCCGCGCTTCCTCGAGCTCTTCAAGGAAGGCCGGATGGAGGACGCCTTCGAGTCCGTGATCCTGGACAATCCGCTGCCCTGCTCGACCGGGCGTGTCTGCCAGCATCCCTGCGGCAAACGCTGTCGCCGCCAGACGATTGACGAGCCGGTCAACATGCGCGAAGTGCATCGCTACATCGCCGACTACATTCTGCTGACCGACCACTTTGAGGATGCTGTGAAGCGGGTCGTCGCTCGCAAACTGGAGCCGACGGGCCGCAAAGTCGCGGTTGCCGGGGCGGGGCCGGCGGGTCTGACCGCTGCGTTTTATCTTGCGCTGCTGGGACACGATGTCACCGTCTTCGACGCCATGCCTGAAGCTGGCGGCATGCTGCGCTTTGCGCTGCCGGAATATCGCCTGCCGAAGCCGGCACTGCGCAAGGAGATTGAGCTGATCGAGCGGCTGGGTGTGCAGTTCGTCTTCAATACCCGCGTCGGTCTCGATATCTCCCTCAACGATCTGGATGACCGTTTCGACGCGGTGTGTCTGGCCATCGGAACCTGGAAAGAGAGTTGGGTGTACCTGCCGGGTACGGAGCTGAAAGGCGTGCTCCCTGCGCTGTCGTTCCTGGAGTCCGTGTCTAAAGGCGAGAACCTGAATCTCGGCCGCAAGGTGGTGGTGATTGGTGGCGGGAACGCGGCCATCGATTCAGCGCGTACGGCGTTGCGCCTTGGAGCCAGCGTGACCGTAGTTTATCGCCGCGAACGCAAGGACATGCCGGCCATCGAAGAGGAAACCGTAGCGGCTGAGGAAGAAGGAGCGCGGATCGTATTCCTCGCGGCCCCGCATCGCATCATCGGTGACGCCAAGGGCAACGTCAAAGCGCTGGAAGTGGTAAACACTCGCCTGGGCGAGTACGACCGCTCCGGCCGCCGCAAACCGATCCTGACCGACGAAGTGCAGCGCCTGGAGTGCGATTCGGTCATCGTTGCGGTGGGAGAGACGGTCGACCTTGAGTTCGCCAAGGCCTCAGGCCTGCAGATCAAGGAGCGCAGCGGCACCATCGAGGTAAACCATTTCACGCTCGAAACCAGCCGGCCGCATTTCTTTGCCGGAGGCGACCTGGTCACGGGCGCTTCCAATGTGTCGAATGCCATGGGCTACGGCAAAGTTGCAGCCAAGGCGATCGACGAGCAACTGATGGATGCGCAGCGCTGGGAGCAGATTTTCCGCGCGATCGAGTACAACCAGACGGCGCCGAAGGAGCCTAGCG
Organism: uncultured Acidobacteriaceae bacterium; assembly: GCA_963769235.1. GTDB lineage: Bacteria > Acidobacteriota > Terriglobia > Terriglobales > Acidobacteriaceae > Bog-257. The sequence goes on from CAVYKW010000009.1 coordinate 200,358, forward strand.
CCAGCCGCCGGCATCATGCGCGGGCGGTGCCGCCCCAAGAACGTGCCGACTCGTTTGGCGAGGTCATCGTCGGGCTGTCGCCGGAAGAGACCCACGAGGAGTGTTGCCGCTGCCTGCGCTGCGACGCGACGGTTGAGGTCGCCCGCTAATGGTTGCGGCGAAGTATTCGAAAAGGACGTATCGCTGGTTTTGAAAGGGCACAGCTTTAGCTGTGCCGTAACCAGTCCTAAATTTGTCCGGCCGACTTTAGTCGGCGAATAGAGCTTTGGCATACGCCCAAAGGAGTTTTACCTTGCCGTCCAAGAAAATCTCGCTGCGTATCGATGGTGAGCTGGTGAACGCGGTCGAGGGTCAGAGCATCCTCGACGCCGCTCGCGCCAGCACCAAGTACATTCCGACGCTGTGCTTCCTGGAAGGTCTGAGCGCGGTAGGAGCCTGCCGCCTGTGCATGGTGGAGCTCTCGGGCGTCGACCGGCTGTTTCCCGCCTGCACCACTCCGGCACAGGATGGGATGTCGGTGGTCACAAATTCGGCCCGGCTTTCCCGCTATCGCCGTATGACCATCGAGCTGCTCCTGGTGGAGCGCAACCATGTGTGCGCCGTATGTGTGGCCAACGGGCACTGCGAGTTGCAGGAGATGGCCTGCTCCATGGGCATCACCAGCGTGCGCTTTGCTTATAACTTCCCGCGCCACACCATCGATCTCTCGCACCCCCGCTTTGTGCTCGACCACAATCGCTGCATTCTGTGCACTCGCTGCGTGCGCACCTGTGCCGAGATCGAAGGCGCTCACGTGTGGGAGATGGTTTCGCGCGGCATTCACGCTCGCATCGTTTCCGACCTGAACCAGAAATGGAGCGACGCGAAGACCTGCACTAACTGCGGCAAGTGCGTGCAGGCTTGCCCTACCGGCGCTCTGGCGGAGAAAGGTAAAGCCATCGAGGAGATGACTCGCTGCTCGACCGCGGCGATTACCCTGCTGGCGCGTCACCGGGGCGCCGGCACTCCCGGCGAGCTCCAGGCTGCCGGCCGCCGCACTGGAGGTGGACAAGCATGAGGAAGCTGAAGCTGGCTACGGTATGGATGGATGGCTGCTCCGGATGCCATATGTCGCTGCTCGACCTGGATGGCGCCATTATCCCCATCGTGCGCAAAGTGGACATCGTCTACGGCCCGCTGGTGGATGCGCAGGAGTTTCCCGAGGAAGTGGACGTCACCCTGCTGGAAGGCGCTATCAGCACCCAGGAAGATGTCGACAAGTTACTGCAGATTCGATCGCGAACCAAGATGCTGGTCTCGCTGGGCGACTGCGCCGTGACCGGCAATGTTCCCGGACTGCGCAATGTGTTCCCGGTCAACAAGCTGTTGCAGCGTATCTATGTTGACGGAGCTGATGTGGGCAACGGCATTCCGCATGACGACCTGCCGCAGCTGGCCAAGCAATCCCGGCCGGCGCAGGATTTCGTGACAGTTGATGTCTGTCTTCCCGGCTGCCCGCCGCAAAACAAGGTGATTGCCGGATTTTTGAATAACCTGCTGGAGGGCCGCAAGCCCGAGGCAAACCCGAAAATTAAGTTTGGATAGGGAGCGGCGATGAAGCGCATTGTGATTGAGCCGGTAAGCCGCATCGAGGGCCACGCCAAGATCACCATTCAACTCGATGACGACGGCAAAGTAGCCGACACCAAGTTCCAGGTGACCCAGGTCCGCGGCTTCGAGAAGTTTACCGAAGGCCGCCCGTATTACGAGATGCCGGGCATTACCTCGCGCATTTGCGGTATCTGCCCCATCAGCCATCAGCTGGCATCGGCGAAGGCCTGCGACGCCATCATGGCCGTGCGCATTCCACGCACCGCGCAGCTGCTACGTGAAATCATTCACTGCGCGCAGGTTGTACAGTCGCACGCGCTGAGTTTCTTCTATCTCTCCGCGCCCGACCTGCTGCTGGGCATGGATGCCGATCCGGCCATTCGCAATGTGGCTGGGCTGATTGAAGCCAATCCGGAGCTGGCCCGGGCCGGCATCGAGCTGCGCAAGTTTGGCTTGCAGATTATCGAGGGCTTAGCCGAAGAGCGCATCCATCCCGGATGGATCGTGCCGGGTGGGGTGCGAACGCCGATGACAGCGGCAGCGCGTGACCGCTTCGCCGGCACCATTCCCCAGGCTATGGCGACCACCGAGAAGACGCTGACCGTATTCAAAGGTGTGCTCGATTCCTTCGCGGAAGAAATCGCGAACTTCGGCTCGGCGCCCACTATGTACGCCGGACTGGTCGACGGCGCGGGCAATATCCAACTTTATGACGGCCTGTTGCGCTTCCGGGCGGCCGATGGAAGCATCGTGCAAAACGGCGTCCCCAGCGACCACTATAAAGACTTCGTCGCCGAAGCCACGCTGAACGACTCGTACCTGAAGGCTCCGTTCTATCGCCCGCAGGGATTTCCCGACGGCATCTATCGCGTGGGGCCGCTGGCTCGCATCAACGTTGCCGACGGTATGGGCACGCCGCGCGCCGACGCGGAGTTGCAGGAATTCCGCCAGCGTTTTGGTCGCGTCCCGCACAGCTCGTTCCTGTATCACTGGGCCCGGCTCATCGAAGTGCTGTACGCGCTGGAATGCCTAAAGGTCCTGCTACAGGAGCCAGACGTGCTCGACACGCACGTGCGTGCCTCCGCCGGGGTCAATTCGCCTGAAGGCATCGGCATCATCGAGGCGCCGCGCGGAACCCTGATTCATCACTACAAGGTGGATGACAATGGGGCGATCGTCTGGGCCAACCTGATCGTTGCCACCGGACACAACAACCTTGCCATCGGCAAAGGTGTACGCCAGGTGGCCGAGCATTTCATTAAGGGCGATCAATTTCAGGAAGGCATGCTGAACCGCGTGTCCGCTCTGGTGCGCGCTTATGATCCCTGCCTGAGTTGCTCTACCCACGCCCTGGGAGCACCGGCACTGGAGATTGCGCTGTTCAATCGCAAGGGCGAAGTGCTCGACCGCGTCCGCAGCGAGTGAGGAAGGCCGCGGTTAGCGGTTAGCAATTAGCAGTTGGCAATTAGGAAGGTCTGAGCAACTGCGTTGAGGGGTGGAGCGGCGCTTCAGCGCCGATTCTAAGCCGACATAAATGCCCGGGGCTTTTCAGCCTCTCAGCCGAATCGCTGGTCGGGGCCTTCTTATCCGTTAGCTCCAATGTCAGTTGGCAGCTCTCAGCAGGCAGCAATCCGCTGCCTGCCGCTATGGCTGAGCATCAGGATCTGATCGCTGACATTCTGCCAGCCGAAAGTCCAAAGACTGATCACTGATGACTGACAGCTTGCTTTAACTGACAACCGCCCACCGACAACTGACAACCGTTGCTCAATGCTTCATCTGGTCCTGCTGGTCGCCCTTCATGTTGTCGTTTTTCATATTGTCATTTTTCATGTTGTCGTTGGAATTGCTTTGGGTGGTCTTCTTCTTTTTCGAGGAGGTTTTCTTGCTGGAAGTGGAGGTGCCGTTCTTCATGTTGTCGCCAGACATGTTGTCCTTCTTCATGCTGTCGTTTTTCATGCTGTCACTAGACTGCGTCTGCTCTTTGCTGGTGTCCTGCTTCATGGTGTCCTGAGCGAACAGGCTGAGCGAGCTGGCCAGCGTGCACATGGCCATGATGCTGAGAATTTTCTTCTTCATGATTTCTCTCCTTAAGTTGCGGCTGTTGATAGCCGCCAGGGATGAGAATCGCAGCCGCTGAAAAAGTTACAGCGCAGGAGACACGCTAGCGGCAGGTTTCTGAGCACCTTTTTCGGAATTCGGATAAGCAATTTCGCCTGCGCCCAGAATCCGTCCCGTAGCCTGATCCTGCACCAGGACCGCGACCTTCAACTGCGCAGCGTTCCATGCCGGGTTGCGCCGTACCTCGGCAGTCGTCTCGAATTCATCTTTCCCCGCACTACGAAAGTTTGTCTTGCCAAGCTCGCGCAGTTGCCGCACTACTGCCGCGTGGTGCAGCGTGTGGCCGCCATTCTCGCCACCGCCGACGGCCGTGCTCAGCCCATCCTCGGTCACGGCCAGCAAGATTTTGGCTTTCCCTGCGTTAGTCGACTGCACTGCGACATGCAGCTGATCGCTTCCACTCCACTGGAGCGAAACCTGCGCGGGCTTGGGCTGTTTGGCTTCCTCGGCAATCCTCTCGCGCACGTCGTCGAGGTTGTTCCCGACGAATTGCACCCGCCCATCGATCACCATTTGCGGCGTGTAGGGTGACGTTAGATGGAAGTCGTGCGCATAATCGTTCTGCCGCTGGCTAAAGTGCGCAGAGGAGAACCGGTCGGTCCAGCCTATATAGTTCCAGTAGTCGACATGCTCGCCCAGCAGAATTAATTCAACCCCGTTGTTCTGGGGTTGACGCCCGAGCTCAGCCAAGACTGCATCAGCCGGCGGGCAACTGGAGCAGCCCTCGGAGGTAAACAATTCGATCACAACTGGATTCTGGGCAGCGGCGAATCCGCTTCCAATCAGGGCTAACGCGGACGCAACGATTAAGCCAACAACTTTCTTCATAGCAATGGATAAGACTCGCGAGCTGCCGTTTTGTTTCACCTGTTCGGAGGTTGTAACTTTTGTCGCATTCGCGGATCGTAAACCTAATAGGTAGAATGCGTTTCTGAGGTCGACAGGAAACCTTCTCTGACTACGGAACCACAGAGCGCCGGGTCCATGCCCGCCAACTCCCCGGTAGTGCGAGACGCCGGGCTGATCGCGCGCATCCTCGCCGGCGAACGCGAACTCTTTCACGAACTGGTGCGGCCGTATGAGAAGAGCGTGTATTACGCGACCTTCTCGATCCTTCAGAATGAGCAGGACGCCGAAGACGCCGCCCAGGAAACCATCCTGAAGGCGCTAAAGAACCTGCGCAGCTTCCGGGCTGAGTCCAAGTTCAGCACCTGGCTGATTTCTATTGCGATCAACGAAGCGCGGGCACGGCTGCGGCACGATCGCGTGCTCAAGTTCGAGTCGGTCGACCAGTCCCCGGAAGAAGAGGACGGCAGCTTCGCCCCGGCCGTCATAACGGACTGGCGCGAAGTGCCGCTGGAGGCGCTGGAGCGCAAGGAATTGCGTGAGCTGTTGTACCACGCGATCGCCAGTTTGCCGGACATCTATCGTGAGGTGCTGCTTTTGCGCGATGTCGAAGAGCTCAACATCGCCGATACGGCGGCGCGGCTGGGCGTAAACCAGGGAGTGGTGAAGACCAGGCTGTTACGGGCGCGGCTGATGATGCAGAAAATTCTGGCGCCGCAGTTGCAATCAAAGCGCACGGGGTTAATGGGGTTGTTCCGGAGCAAGGCAGGTGGAACATGGTTCTGAATTGCAGACATGTGTGGGATCAAATTTCGAACTATATCGATGGCGATGTTCCGCCTGAATTGCGGGAAGCCATCGAGGAGCACCTGGCCCACTGCCGCCATTGCGCTGCGGTTCTGGATTCGACGCGTAACATTTTGTATCTCATCGCCGATGACCGGGTGTTCGAGCTGCCGGTCGGCTATAGCGATCGCCTTCACGCGCGCTTACAGGAGGAAATCGCCAGCGGCGATGCAGGGGTGCCGCCGGACTAAAGTCTGGCTCTTTAAATTACTAGACCGCTTAACGCGGGGCTGAAGCCCCGCTCTACCAGACACGAGCAGACCATTCACAGCTCGTGATGAAACAGCGGATGCGTGATCAACTCAGCAGCCACCAACAGCAACGTGACAATTGCCGCTATCAAATTGAACCAGCGGCGGCGGCGTTGCTGCGGCGTCAAAGGTCGTAAACGCCAGGCAGCTGACGGATTTCTCCTCAGCTTTTCTTCATTCCACAACAACAGAAGACTGAGCAGCGCGCCGACGGCCCCGATTGTCAGCAGAGGAATGCGCAGGGCTTCCTGATGAAATCCGCGGGCCGGACCGCCTACACCTGCGGCAAAAAGTGAGGTAAGCCCGAGCGCAACCCGCACACCGCTCAATCCCACGGCGGCGACGCAGAGGCTCTCGGCCGCCGCCAGGGCAAGCGATCCCCAGGTCAGCAACAGTCGAGCTGTTTTCGACGATGGCTTCTCGAAATCCGAATCATTCACGCCTACGTACTTTATTTGTCGGCGTGAGTTTTCTCAACTGCGCCGCTCGCTACTTCACCAGCGGGATGGAACTGGCTTCCACCATCTGCACACCGGGGGCTGTGTCGGTGATAGGCAGGCGACGAGCCGGCGCGCCGGCCGAGAAGTCGAGCTTCTTCAAGTCGACGGCCTGTAGCGTCATGTTGGTGTAGGTGCGGAAGTAATAGATCTTGTTGGTATGATCGCGAAACACCACCCACTGCGTCGTATCGCTTCCCCCTTCCTTGGGGTCGCGAGCCAGGCCGGCAGGCAGGTCCACGCGGTTCATCAGCTTCTGTGCCAGCACCAGAGAGTCGACCACGTTCTTGGGCTTCACCGCAGAATTCAGCCCGACCACGGTGTTCACCAATCGCGAAGGCGGAGTGGGATCGCCCGGCAGTCCAACCAGGCCGGAACCCTGACCGTTGGCGCCGTACTCCACTCCGTTGATCTCGACCGGCTTGGAGTTGTCAGGCGAGAGATTGATGTAGTTGCGCAGGTTCGTCATCTGCCAGTCGTAGGGCGGCGAGTTGGTCATCACGCCAACCGTGTCGTCGTACACGTTGAGCTTGCCGCCAACCCACTCCAGCACGATGCTGTCGCCTTTGGCGTCATGCACCACGTAATGCACGGGTATGAACGAATTGCCGAAGGCGGCAACCGGCTCGCCCCAGACGTGAATGCTGGGCAGAGCTGCTTTTACCTCGTCGACGGTGGCGAACTGCGACAGCAGCCAGACGCCAAAAAGAATGTTCGATACTGCGGTTGCGTTCTGGCCGGCAGCAATGGTTTCGTATTGCGCGAAGCCGGGCAGATAGAGTCCGCCGAAGCCGAGGCCAGCCTCATTCATGCCGTCACAGGCAGCGTTGATGCCGAACGCGTCCATGTAAACGTAGCCGTATTTCGCGGTCCAACTGGCGCCCTTGGCGCCCTCGGGAGCGTTCGACTGAATTTTCGAACCGCGGGGACTCACGACCAGGCCGGAGTGCACCTGGGTTCCAAACTCCATGCTGCGCGCGCTGAGCACCGATCCATCCTGCGCGGCCACGCGGACATCGGTGCAGGCAAAGGCCGGCAAGCCGGACAAACTAAAACAGAAAGCCAGGAGAATGACGTGGGTAGTAATAACTTGTGTTTTGCGGCGCTGATTCATGGGAGAACCTTTCTGTATCACTCGAGACTTACTACCGGCAAGTACTTGGAAGATAGTTGAAAGCTAGCACCAGCATCCCCGCCAAACTACTGACGAAACTACTAGTTTCGGTCCGGCAAGCTAGCGAGTGGGGCTGTAACTTTCGAGCGGACGGCGACTCTAATCGAATACGTAACCAGTTGTAAGTGGGAAGAGGACAGTATGACGAAGTGGAGTGTGCGTTTAGGTTTAGGCTCGGCCGCAATGGCGGCCATTGTGGTTGTGTTGCTTTTGGGGATGGGCAATGTAGTAGCCGGAGAGAAGGTAACCACGCTACCGAAGCCGGCCGTGGATGAAACTCTGGCGACATCCCCCGGCCAGCAGACCGTGGTTTTCGCGGGCGGATGCTTCTGGGGAATCCAGGCCGTCTTTCAGCACGTGAAGGGCGTCATCAGCGCTACCTCCGGATATTCGGGAGGCTCGTCGCATACCGCTGAATATGAGATTGTGAGCACCGGCACGACCGGCCACGCCGAATCGGTGAAGGTGGTCTTCGATCCGTCGAAGGTGACGTATGGCGAACTGCTTCAGGTGTTTTTCTCGGTCGGCCACGACCCGACGGAGCTGAACCATCAGGGGCCGGACGAGGGAACGCAATACCGCTCGGTCATCTTCTATAGCAACGACGAGCAGAAGCGCGTGACCGATGCCTACATCGCTCAGCTTGACCAGGCAAAGGTCTTTTCGCACAAGATCGTGACCCAGGTGGTGCCGTTGAAGGCGTTCTATCCGGCCGAGGCCTATCACCAGAACTATGCGAAGCTGCATCCGGACAATCCGTACATCGCGCACTACGATCTGCCTAAGGTGAGCAATTTGCAGCAGCTGTATCCGCAGCTCTACCGCGCGCAGTAAACGAGGATGGAAGCGCTAGTCTTCAGGCCAGCGTCACGATAGCAATAAGCCAGGGGCTTTAGCCCCGGGCGGCAATGAGTACACTATGAGCAATCGAAGAAGTTTTCTGAAAAACACGTTTCTATCGTTATCAGGAGTTGCGTTTATGAGCTTATTCAAGAGCACCGACGCCGAAGCCGCTCCCGCCGGAGAAGGCTTCGTCGAGGTTGTGGAATTCAAGGATTCCGGCGAAAAGATTGGACCAGCCCGCGTGAAGAAAGTCGTCAAAACCGACGCGGAGTGGAAGGCCCAATTGACTCCCGAGCAGTACCAGGTCACCCGTCACGCAGGCACCGAACGCGCCTTCACCGGCCAGTACTGGAACGTCCATGACAAGGGCCTGTTCCGCTGCGTTTGTTGCAAGAACGCGCTGTTCAGCTCGGCCACCAAATTCGATTCTGGTACCGGCTGGCCGAGCTTCTGGCAGCCCATCGCCAAGGAAAACGTGAAAACGTCAAATGACGCGAGCCTGGGCATGATGCGGTCCGAGGTGCTGTGTACCGAATGCGATGCCCATCTCGGCCACGTCTTTGACGATGGTCCGCGGCCGACCGGATTGCGCTATTGCATGAATTCAGCGTCGCTGGATTTCGTGAAAAGTTCGTAAGACGAAGAGATTCACCGCAGAGACAGTGAGGCACGGAGAAGATCCCGTGCCTTTTCTTTTGTCCTGCGGGATGGATCGGCAGCCCAGGGATCTGCGGTTCTGTTTTTCCCCACGGAGAACACGGAGCGCACGGAGAACACCTTTGTTTTTCTGTCATCCTGAACGAAGTGAAATCGCGACAGCGATGAAACGTGGCCGAAGGACCCCTATTACAAAGAAAAATCCTTCTGGTCCTCCGTGTTCTCCGTGGTGAAAGGCTTTTCCGCTACTGTTGCGGCGCTGACCCGGAATTCGACCCGCTGATCGGCGCAGGGGTAAGTCCCATGAACGTGGTTCCCATGAAGCGTCCGCTGGGACTGAAGTTCCAGGTGAAGAGTGCGAACCCGGCGTGGGCGCACGTCTGACATCCGTTGCGCAGCGGATATCCGATAATGAACTGCAACCCGCCCTTTGACCCGGTCTGCGAGTTAGGCCAGGTCTTGCCGTTGCGGTCGCCGGGCCAAATACCGACGTTGGGGAATTGATTTTGCAGGTCCTGGTACTGGAAGCTCTGTTGCAGGCCCTTCTGATCGAGCAGCTTCAGATTTTCGGCGTTAATGATCTTCGGCTGTCCGTTGACCAGCAGCAGCCCGTTGGTCGAGCGCAGCGGATAAGTCACCCACGCAATATCAACCGGGCCAACCTTGTTGAAGCCCTGCATGATGCCGACCTCGCCGCCAGTCTGCTTGTAAAGTTCGCGAGTGAAGTTGACAGCATCGGCCGGCGCGCCTGCCTTCGACATCTGGCTCACGACGCACTCGTTGAACTTAAGCGACGGTGTGACCTTGTCGCACGTGCCATGGGCGCTGGCCACGAATCCACCAGGTAACTGCCACACTGCGGATTGACCAATGCTGTCCGGAGCGGACTGCGCAAACGTTACCGTCGCGAAGAAGGCTACAGCAAGAAAGAGGAATAGCTTGCGCATGCGGTCTCCCTGTTTGTCCCGGTGCCTTGGAGTTTAGCAGACGCGAACGTCACTCACTGCGGGCTTTGCGGTGGTGGAGCAGGCTGCGCTTGCTGCCCGGGTTGCTGCACTTCCGGCGTCGTTTGCGGCAGCGGGGCCGTGGGCGTGCGTTGCGGACGCTTGAGCAACTTCGGCGGCGGCGGCGTAGGAACGTAAACCGTCTTCAGGAACTTGCCGCTGGCATCGAAGTCCCAGCCAAAACGCGCCTGGCCGATCCGACGGCACGCGTGACAGCCATTGATTAAGGGATAGGTGACGATGAGTTCGGTTCCGCCATTGGGCAAAGGCTGCACCCGGGGCCAGGGTTCTTTGCTGCTGCGGTCGCCCGGCCAGATGGCGACGTCGGGAAATTGCGACTTGACCGACCGGAAAAGGGGATCCTGCTGCATGGCCGCCTGATCGAGCTTCTTCATGTCGTCGACATCGAGTACCGCGGGATCGCCATTGATCAGCAGCAAACCGTAATTGTCATTGGCGCGTAGTGGAAACAGTACCTGCGCAGCGTCGATGGGACCGAAATTCCTGAAGGCAGCCATGATGCCGACCTGACCATCCATCTGCTTATAGAGCATGCGGGTGAAGGTAATGGTATCGGCCGGAGCATCCGCGGCCACCATCTGGATGATGAAACACTGGCTGAAATTCATGGGGCCGGACGCCTTGTCGCACACTGCGTGGGCCTTGGTGACGAAATCTTGCGGCGGCTGCCAGATGGCGGACGCGCTAAACTTGGGTGTCCCACTCTGTGGTACTTGTGCGTGTACTACGGATAAGGCGGAAAACATCAGTACAACTAACAGCGCTGCTCTGCTCAAGGTGCTCCTCATGGGTTTGGAACGCGTCTGGCAAGCTCAAGACGCGTTCCAAAGTGATTGCGCACCAGTATCGCTATTCTGACTGCGGGCCGTCAAACCAGTGCCGGCCGACCAAATCGGCAGGCTACGAGCTTAAAAGATAATGCACGCTGGTGACCGCCCGACGACCGCAGATACTCACATAATCCGGATGGTTCGCCTGTCTAGTGACGAGCGGAGGCAACCAGCGCCGGTGAATCGAAGGTGATTGGATAGCGCAAGGGATAGGTGACGGTTCGAGCGGACTGCTGAGTCGAGGGCTTCTCCGGCATTTTTGCACGAACCGCCGACTCCGTCTTCTCCGGCATTTTTGCGCGAACCGCCGCTGGCTCCCCCTTTGTGTTTAGAGCTAACTGCGTCAGGTCGATAACTTTGTCACCGGTCGTTACCGCGACAAATATCTGACCTTCGGGAAACTTGGTGTGTTTACCTTCCCACAACAACCACAGTGGGCTGGGAGCGGCAACCGTGCCCAGCGTGATCTCAGTGCCCCGACCCCGCCCTTGGATATAGCGTTCCTCGGTGATTGGTATTTGCCGGCCGGTTGCGTCGGTGACGGATTTTAGCTCTAGAGCAACTCTCCCACCCTTTCCCACCCGTCGCGCCCATGTGGTTCCGTCAAGAATGCGCCCATAGGCGAGGGCGCCCTGTGGGATCGCGATTACGCCATCGATCTTGACGTCATTCACTACCTCGAAGCTAATCGAGTCCCCCTGATGGCTATTCTCGCAGCGTAACGTTTCAGAGAGCTTTAGCTTTATTGGAGTTCCGCTGGGTAGGTTTACGACTTGCGCCATTGAGGCGCTGCAGAGCAGAGCAACGGCAGCCAGCACAATTCCCATCAAGAATTTACGCATTTATGTTCACCTATTAATAAAATGAAGTTCACGCGATTGATCCTAGAGCTAGAAACTTAGAATTGTCTTTCAGCCTAAAACTTCCTTTCTAAAATCTTGCTCTTCTTAGGCGGGAAGTCGCGGAGTTATGCCATTTTGGGACTCAGCCCGGCTCCCAGCGCCCTCACAAAGTGACCAAGATCACAGACCCTGGGTGCGCCCGGCAGCAACAATGGCTACAGAAATGAACTTACGGAATCCAATGCGGAAAGCCGCCTCGCTGGCATTAGTGCTGGCAGTGATGGCTTGGGCCAACGCCGCGCTCGCGGTCCCGGCCTACACGCATGCTTCGCAATGTCACATGCAGCAGTCGCACGCATCCGCGATGACGGCGATGCCCTGCTGCCCGAAACATCAATCCGAATCCGCCCATGCACCGAGCACCATCGCGGTGTCGCCGCTTAACCTGCATCGTTCCGGCTGCTGCACGGTAAGCAGCCAGCGTGAGGGTTCGACGGCGTTCCTGATCGTCTCCGAAAGGCATTCGTCTTTCGAACTCCAGCCCCATCCGTCAGATGCGTATCTGCCCCTCCTGCTGCGAGTTTCCGATTCGAAGGCGGCCATCTCACCGCCGATCACGATCGCCGTGCTCGACAAGAAAACCGACCTCAGAATTTAGAGCGCTCCTCATCAGCCTGATTGTTTTCGCGGAACGGCATCATTGCCGTCTGCTCAAGGTCAATCCGGACGTTATGAGTCCGCACTAAAAGGAATTTTGAGGAAAATCATGAAATCGAAAGCTCTCATCGTACTAAGTACATTGGCAATGGCTCTCACCCTGATGGCGCAGAGCACCCCGCAATCCACTCCTGCTCCGACTTCTGAGAGCAAGACTTGTGTCTGTTGCGATCACGACAAGGCCAGCGGTCAAGCCTCAACTTGTGGCAAGGACTGCTGCGGCAAAGGAAGCGAAGCCAAAGGCAAATGCTGCCAAGGAAAGGACGGCAAGCAGTGCCCCATGATGTCCAAGGAGAACGCGGGCAAGATGTCCTGCTGCGCCGATGGCAAATGCTCCATGACATCGAAGAATGGCAAGAGCTGCTGTAGCGGCAAGATGTGCGAGCGTCCGCAAGCGGGGGTGTAAAGGGCCGGCGAACTGGCGGCAGTGCTTCGTTGTAACGACAGCTTGTCGGCTTCGCAATACGGAAAGCCTCCTAGTTCATACTTGATGTCTTCATCCGTCACGCCTCGGCCTCGGCCGGGGCGTTTTCATGTGCCGCTGAAATATCCCATCCACGGGCGAAACTCGGCGGCGGCGTCTCCCAAAAAACCTAATACGGCCGGTTGCATCCCATCACCGAGCCACTCAGCTTGGCAAAATTCGGCACAAAATATTGACAAAGTTGCTTGTTCCGCCCGGCAGCGGCGGGTGTAGAATCCTTCCCACTACGCAGCGGATCGTGGGGCGACCGCTCTCCCAATCATTCGCTCACGATCTGCGCCTCAGCCTCCGGGCCTTGTGTTACAGCTCGGCCGTCGCACAGCGACCCGGCACTCGTGAGATCGTCGGTCTCCGCCGCCGTCTCCGGGAGGTATGTATGCAGTTGCGCTGTTGGCTCGCTCCCGTTGTGGTTTCCTCACTTTTGACTTGTGCGCAAGCCCAAATCCTCGGCGGAATACGGAGTGCCGCGGTGGGAAATGTACATGTCCACATCGTTTATTCGGATGACCGCAATGCAGGTCCTTTTCTGCAAGTGCGCTTGATGTCAGGCTCCAGCGAAGAGGTTATGGGTACTACCTACACCAACGACATCGGGCAAGCTGATTTCATCGGGGTTCCTATCGGTGACTATCATGTGGCCGTCAGCGGAGATGGTGTTGAGGCCACCGAGAGCTCCACCTTTGAGGTAGACAACCGCAAGGTGACACAATCGCAATATGTCACGGTGCGGCGAATCGTAGATTCCGGGCCGAAACCGGTGTCGGCGCACTCGCCCATGGTGTCGGCCGCGGATTTGAATGTGCCGGAGAAGGCTCGCAAGGAAGTGGACAAGGCCAACGAAGCAATGGCCATGCACAACTGGAAAAAGGCGCAGGAGCATTTGGAGAAAGCCATCGCGCTGGCGCCGCAATACGCGACTGCCTACAACAATATGGGCGTTCTTTACGCCAAGATGGATGACTTGGCAAAAGAAGAAGAGGCGCTGAAGAAAGCCACCTCTCTGGATGATCATTTTGCTCCGGCCCTGGTCAACTACGCCAAGCTGTGTCTGCGGCAGAAGAGCTTTCCCCAGGCCGAGGTGATGCTGGAAAAGGCCATCAGTTCCGAACCCGATAACTCGGAAACTTTGATGTTGCTGGCGGACGCGCAATATATGAACCGGCACTTCGACGCGGCCATCGTCAGTGCTCGGCAGGCGCACAACTCACGCGAACACCCCTCGTTCGTTCATTACATCGCGGCCCGCTCATATCAGCAGGAGAACAAACAGGCGGAAGCGTTGGCGGAGTTTCAAACGTTCCTCAAGGAAGAACCCAAAGGTCCGCGTGCCGATCACGTTCGCGGTGACGTCGCCAAGATCCAAGGGACGCTCCAAGCGCAACGCGCAGCTCAGTAGTTCGAATGCCGGAAGTCGGTCCGAGCCGGCGACAGACGCTTCCTCTGCCGCTGCCGGGGATGCCGGGTGTGACGTTACGGTGTTGCCGATGCCACGCCGCAGGACTGCGAAGTTTACTCCGCGTTCTTCATCTTGAGGCGGCTCTTGTTCTCTTCCATGAACTCGCGTATTTGATCGGCCTGGTCCAGCAGCCGAATCCATTGCTCGTAATAGAGGGTCACGGGAAAGCGGCCTAAGCCGTAAACACTGACGCCGCCCTTCTCGCTTACCTTGTAATCCAGGTTTCCGCGCTTGCGACCCTGGGCTTTCTCGAGTTCCGCAATCTTAGCTTTGAGCTCATCGTAACTGGGTTCCGACATTCCTCACCTCAACGGGTATAAGAGCATTACGCTCACAGCCATAAAAAGAGCGTAGCGGCCATCTTACTGAAAATCGGCTACACAGGTTGTGAGCCAGAGCACATCACAAGCGACGAATCGGGCGGATTGCGAAAAGCTGGATGAAAAGCGGGAACAAGGCTCTAACGGGGGGAGGCGTTGCGATCTTCGAGAAATCGACTGCAACGAACCGCCAGTTTCTACATCTCACTGATTGAGATCTATGGGGTTTCCAGGTCCATTGCAGACGACTTTCTCGATCTGCCAGTCGATCATCTGGCTGGCTGGCCGACTTGTGCCCTCGGCGCAACGGCCGGAGTGGTCGCGCATGTGGGCAGCGCAGATCTGGCATTGGTGCCATTTCCTCGCCGAGTCAGGTCAGTTCACCCGCGAGAAAAAGCTAGAGCTTGCCCGGTACTGCTGGAGCGCTTTCCCCGATGCGTTCTGGCGACGCTTTGATCACGACGCCGTTGTCGAACGTATCCAGCGCTCGCGCTCGTCGCCCGGGGCGTGCCTTAGCGCCATCGCCGCGGCGTTGGTTTTAGTTACGCTGGTCAGCGGCATCATCCCCGCCGCGCGTTCTTATGTGTCTTCGGCCATCCCTCAGCCTGATCGCGTTTGCCTCATCAACTTGAATGGCAAGTATTGGCACATCCGCTCGGAGACATTGCTGAACCTTTCCGCTGCCTGGAAGGAGAGCAAGTTGCTGGATTCCGTGGCCTCTTACTCGTGGGGTGCGACGCAGTTCTCCGGCCCGGAGCGTAGCGTTTCCGTAGTGTCGGCGGAGGTGGAGCCTGGGTTCTTCCAGGTACTTCGTCTCAATGCCGCTCTCGGCCGTACATTTCGCAAGGGCGACGATCAGAATTGCAATGAGTGCGTGGTTTTGAGTCACGATATATGGGAAGAGCAGTTTGACGGCGATCCTCGCGTGCTGGGCCAGCGCGTGAGTCTCGATGGACGTCCCCGGACCGTGATTGGAGTGCTGCCTCGCAACTTTCATTTGCTTTCGCCGGAGATTGGGGTGTGGAGTTTGCTGGACTCAGGCTCGCCAGAGTTCAGTAATCTGCTGGAACGGATTGGGGCCGTGGGCCGCAGAAAATCTGGGGCGTCGCAACAGCAAATCGAAAGCGAACTGGTGGATCTGACACAAAACGCTGGATACCTTTTTCCGGCATCGCTGCTGGCCGTTACCTCAGGTTCGTCTGAGGTGCATCACTATCTTGAGTTTTATTTGATTTTTGTTCTGCTGGCGGTAAGTTCGGCTGTGTTGATTGTGTATGCGCGTTCCGGCGCAGGATTATCGCGCGCACCGTTGCGTACCCGCGACCGCTGGTATTGGTGGTCGTTCCTGGTGGCCAAGTCCGGCCTGCTGCTGATCACGACTGGGCTGCTGGCCTGGATGATCGTTCGCTACGTTTCAGTGCACATGCTGGGATCGGTGCTCCCTCTGACGAACGGCATAGCGTTGTGGCTGTTCCTCGCGCTCTCTGTCGCTCCGCTGTCGTGGGCCATTCACGATCAGCAGAGGCGCTGCCGGGTTTGCCTGCGACGGTTGGGAACGCCCGTTCCCATCGGCTCTCCGGGCCACGTGCTGCTGGATTGGTCGGGCACCGAGATGGTTTGTCCCGAAGGCCACGGCGTTTTGTATCTGCCGGACTCACAGGCTAACTGGCTGGAGCGCGATCGCTGGAACACCCTGGATGAGTCGTGGGCAGATCTGTTTCGCCACGAAGAAAAACCATAGTTTCGAGTTTCGGGTTTCGAGTGAGTGCGATAGCAGCTTTTTCGTCGGCTTCCGCATGCCCAGCAAAGGCCCTCGCCATTACGCTCGCGGGAGTAGCTTCAAGTTGAAACTAGAAACCTGAAACTCGAAACTGCCTTTTAGAACGCCGTAATTCTCACCGTAAACTGCACCTGACGCGCGCTGCCCAGTTGATTGGTGTCGGGTGCAAACAGCGCTTGGCCGGCACTGTAAATCGGCGCTGTAGACGTACCGAAAACACTGATCGCCTCGGGACCGAAGTTCTTGTTCGAAGCGCCCGTGATGTTGAAAATATCCATGAAGAGGTCGAGGTGGCGTCCTTCGCCCGGGAGTGTGATGTCCTTCACGAAGCGAAGGTCGAGATCGAAGAATGCGGGCTGCCGCAGAATATTCCGCGGCGCAACCAGTCCGTTGAGAATGGCGCGGTCGTTCCAGTCGTTGGCGTCGTTCTGCGTATCGAAGCCGATGATCGGCGTGTAGGGCAATCCCGATCGCGTTACCAGCACGGGGTTGATTTTGACGCCCCATTTCAGATTCGTGATCGCGCTTAGGTTGAAGCTGTTGCGAACGTCGAACGATGAGTATGCTGCGTCGGCCGCCAGGTTGAAGGGATTCAGCGCCGAGACCAAGGTGAATGGCCCCAGGTTGGAGTTGTCGTCGCGAGCCCGGGCCAGGGTGTAGTTCGCCGACAGCTGCGAGCGGTGCGGCAGCTGAAAATTCGCCGTCAGTGTCATGGCGTTATAGGACGAATGGGCTGACGACTCGTTCACCAGCAACTGTCCCACGTTGGGGTTTGGCCGGGTGACGGGAAAGATCGGCATGCCGCTGGCATCGTAGGTCGGCAACTCGAGGTTGTTATTGAGCAGTTGCTGCAAGTCCCACGTGCTGTTGCGAACGTAACCCGCGATCAAAGAAATCTTGGGGGTGACTTGCTGCTCTACGCTTGCCGCCGTCTGAAACGATCGTGGATTGTGGAAACCGGGGGCCATGCCGACGACCAATGCCGCAGGCGTCGTCAAGCCAACCGGCGGAGCGCTGAACGACGTGTAGTTGCCGCCGGCCGTCACCAGCGGCAAGATCAGCGGATCGAAGTAGCTGTCGGCCACGACCGTGTTGATGCCGTTATCCGTGAACACGCGCTGGAAGATGTTAGCCGGCGTGGGCGCATCGTAGAAACCTGACGAGAGTCGCACGACGGTGTTGGCCGACGGGTTCCAGGCGATGCCCAGCCGCGGTTGCCACTGGCTCAAATCGTTAGGTATGAATGTGGTCTGCGCGATCGCCGTATTCGGGTGAGAGGGCTGCGGATTCCACTGGCCGTCCCAGCGCAATCCGGCCGTGATGGTGAGCTTGCTGCTTACCGGCAGCTTGGCGTCAAAGTAGAAGCCGAATTCACGAACTGCCCCGTTGTAATACGGGTCGCCCGTGATGAAGGTTTGCTGATAACGTCGTACGTTTCCGGCGAGATAGTCGGCCAGTGAATCGAAATCAAATTGGCCGTTAAGATTCTCCTCGTGACCCAGCGTGGCCGGATCGTAGGCAAAGTTCGCTCCCAGATGAAAGATCGCCGCCCCGTGAGTAATCGCCAGATCGTCATTGATGCGATTGATGTTCGAGGTATACGACTCGTTGGCTAGCGCGTTGCCGCCCAGAATGCCGAAGCCGTTGATCACCAACTCCGGCGCGTTCGAGTTCGGCAGAAACGTCCGCTGGTCCTGTGCCCACTGCCATAGCAGTTGATTGACTTTGCTGGAGCCGAACAGTGTGCTTAAGCTGCCGCGGACCCAGTAACTATCGCCCGTCAGCCCATAGCTGTTGTCGATAGGTGCAATGCTGCGCGTGGACTGGTCATCGAGATTCGCGGCATTCACGCGATTGAAATTGAATTGCAGGTTCAGCGTGTTGGCCTGGTTCAGCAAAAAATCGGCGCGCGTAAACACCGACGTGGGATCGGTGTTGCCCAAGATCTGCCGCTGCAAGGCCGCGAGCTGAGACGGAATCACGGTGCCGGGCGCTTGGGGCTCAAACTGCGTCCAATACGGAATGTTGAGATAATCCTGCTCGGCCCCAATGTAGAAGAAAGCTCGATTCTTCTTGATTGGGCCGCCGAGCGAACCACCAAACTCATTCTGCGCGTTGTCCAGGGAATGCCCAAACGCATCGCTAGAGCTTAGAGCCGAGGGACGCCCGATGTAGAAGGCTTCACCGTGATATTTATTGCTGCCTTCCTTGGTGATGACGTTCACGAATCCGGCGTTGGTGCCGCCAACCTCAGCGGTAGCGCCGGCGTGAACCACCTGGAATTCGCGTACCACAGTCTGCGGAAAGAAGAGAGAGCCGTCCTGAGCACCCCGCTCACCACCATTCAACGGATCGTCGAAATCCGCGCCGTCCACCGCAGCGCTGAACGCCGAAGGTCGCTGGCCATCCACGATGAGTCCGGTCGAGTTCGGAGCGCGCTGCACACTGGCGGCGAGCTGACCAAACTGGCTGAAGTCGCGGTCGCGGTTCGGCAGATACGTGACCGTCAGCCCGGCAAGCGTGTTGCTCACCTCGGGTGTTTCCTTGTTGACGGCCGGAGGCAGCGTGTTGCCCTCAACCGTGGGGCCACGTCCGCTCACCGTGACGTTCTGCTTGACGCCCGCCACGCCCAGATGGATCGTGAGTTGAACACTACTGCCGATGCCCAGATTGACGCGCGTCGGCTTCTTGAGACTGAAGCCTGCGGCCTTCACGTCAACCGTGTAGGCTCCGGGATACAGCATAGCCGCGGTAAATGTACCGCTGTCTGACGTTGTCAGAGTTCGGGTGGAAGTGAAGTCCGTGCTGCGGATCGTGACCTGCGCTCCTGGCACAGCATCACCTTGCGGATCGGTTACGGTACCGCCGATCACGCCTCGGGCGGAGGCGGATTGTCCAAACACTTCAGCTGAAAACAACAGCAGCAGGAGGAGCATCGCCGCCGTCATCCTGGGCCCACAATGCAGGGACCGCCGGCTTCGGTCCGCAACTCTATCCATGCACTCCTCGAAAGCTCTTTGACGCTTACTTGCACGCCCAGTTTCCGGGTCCGAAACAGCTCAGGAGGCCGAAGCCTCCCGAGTCGCTCTTTCTTCCATCATCGCCCAAAAACCCGCTCTTTAGAAGACGATGCGGGCCATAAACTGCATCAGGCGTGGCGAGCCAACGTTTGCCAATCCACCCATCGGGG
Source organism: uncultured Acidobacteriaceae bacterium (assembly GCA_963769235.1). Classification (GTDB taxonomy): domain Bacteria; phylum Acidobacteriota; class Terriglobia; order Terriglobales; family Acidobacteriaceae; genus Bog-257. The sequence continues at coordinate 219,827 of CAVYKW010000009.1, forward strand.
TTGCGAAAGTTGCGACCGGATTCGCAGCGTTGCCGTAAACGCCATTCAACGTGTACAGGTTCAGGTGATTGGTGGTGTTGTAGGACTCGGCCCGCAGTATCAGGTTGGCTCGTTCAGTCATGTGGATCGACTTCTGGAGCGCGAAGTTGAAGTCGTAGGTAGCCGGCGCTGCTCCTGCATCACGCCCGATGACCACACCATTGATGACTGGCCGGTCTGAGGTGTTGCCGTCGCCGTTGTTATCGACGCCGGTAGTGATGTTATAAGGCAGCCCGGAAGCAGCCTCCATCCATCCTGACAACATGAAGCCCCAGGGCAGAGTGTAGGTTGCGCTGATGGAGGCGCGATTCGTCTGGTTAAGCTGGCTGGTCGCCTTTTCGCAAGCTACCAGGCAACCGTAGTCGTTCGGGTTCTGGCTGGTACCATCCCACTCCACGGTGTTGATGTCGTGTGACCAGGTGTAGGTGCCGAGCAGCGAAACGTGCCGGCTGAGCTGCTTGGTGACTCGGACCTGAAGTCCGTCATACCACGCAGAGCCGGCATTCACGTATTGCAGCACCTGCTGATAACCGCCCGGCACCGGTACGATGGGACGAGTTTTGTTCGCGGCGGCCACCGAGCGCGTCTGCCCGGGAGCGGTGCGAATGAAGGGCGAAGGCGAGTTGAGGTCTACCGGCTGCTCGATGTGGATGGTATGCGATCCGATGTAGTCCATCGCGAAAAGCCAGCCTCCGCCGAGGTCATGTTCGAAGCCCAGGTTCCATTGCTGCGTGTAAGGGTTCTGGAAGTTGTTATCGCAGAAGTGCAACTGGTCGACCGGCAGGAACTGGTTAAGGTAATTGCACTGTCCAGCCAGAACGGTGATGCTGCGGGCCGGCAAGACTGCTCCTGAAGGAAATGTGATGGGCGCGAAGGTCGTCGGAAATCCCAAGCCTCCCGGGACTGCACTATACGTGAACGCTCCCTGCGGCCCACCCAACGCAGCACTGGCGTACAAGTCGGTGCGCTCTTCCGAGTAATAGATACCGTAACCGCCGCGTATCACGGTATTGCTACCCGGCAAACGCCAGGCGAAACCGGCGCGCGGAGAGAACAGAGCATTCTGTCCGGTAAATGTTTCACCGTCCCAGCGCAATCCAAGATTGACGCTCAGGTTAGGCAGAACGTTCCAGTTGTCCTGCGCGAACACGCCAAATAGAGTGTCCGTTAGATGGTAATTCTGGTTTCCAAAGGACTGCGTGAAGCTGCTGACCAACGGCGGCGAACCAGCCGGTGATCCCGGCGGAGCAAGACCGGGATTCAACGAGAGAACCGTCGAGATCGGGATTGTCTTGTACAACGGGTTGATCTGGAAACGGCCGTCCGTGTAGCCGGCGCCGAACTCCTGTCCGTAGCCGCCGGAAGACGAGTTCATAACATCAAAGCCGATTTTGATTTGATGTTTGCCACGGCTGAGGCTCAAGGTATCGGCGTATTCGTACTGGTGATTCATCAGGTCGGCTACGCGCGACTCACCGTAGGTGTAGTAGCCGGAAACATAGATTTGCGGACCGGGTGTAACCGGCGTGAACTGCGTGATGGGATCGCCCAGCAGAAACTCGAAACGCGCGTCATTCAAAGTATTGTTGTTGATCACGGCATCGTCCGTGATGGCCGCTTGATAGGTGTTGCGGGTGAACACGCGAGCTGTCGTCGGCAAAGCCACGCCGCTCACAGCATCTTGCGGGTTGCTGTCGCTGAAACGATCAAAGTTGGCGCGCACCGACAGGCGGTTGTTCTGGCTCAACTGCTGATCTAATCGCGCCAGGAAAAGTGTTTGGCCGAACGTGCCATTGTAGAAAGCACCTGGATCGACTGGCGAGGTAATGACAGCCGGCCGGTCCTGGTTGGTGTACTGGGCTGACACCATGAAGTACGTCTTGTCCTTCACGATTGGACCCGAAAGCATGCCGCTGCCCTGCGCCAGCGTCTCCTGTACGGGCTTGGCAGCCAGCGGGATGCTGGCATTGGCGAAGGCGGGACTGCCCATTCCTGTGAAGTCACCGTGCCAGTCGTTCGATCCCGAACGGGTAACCACGTTCACCGCCGTACCGGCATTCCATCCCCACTCCGCCGAACTGGCATTGGTATAAACCGTGAACTCCTGTACCGCCGGAAACGGCAGGCCGGCGAACATGCTCTGGCGACCCCACATGTCGTTCGCGGTAGTGTCATCCAGCCTATATGTAGTTTGACGGCGCCCAGTTCCGTTGATGACGAACAACGTCTCGTTCAAGAAGAGATCGCCCGTGGTTTGCGCAAGGCGGACGGAGGAGTTCAGGAGCGGCAGTGTGGTGATCTTGCGCTCGAAGACGGGGGTGTCTTCAATCTTCTCCTGGCTCAACCGCGTCGAAACCTGGTTCGATTCGGTGGGAACCGTTCCTGTCGTACCGTAAACATTTACTTGGGTTTGCTGGCCCGAAACCGAAAGGGTGAAATCCAACGTCGCCGTTCCACCCGCTCGCAGTTGAATATCGTTCTGTTCGGCTGGCTTGAACTGAGGAGCATTCACCGTCAGAACATATCGCCCGGTGAGTGGAATACCGATGAAAGTGTAATTGCCGGATGAGTTCGTCTGTACCGTCTGCTGAAAGGCGGTCGCCGGATTCCGCAAAGTCACTGACGCTGCCGCAATGGCGTGGCTTTGTTGGTCCCGCACATGGCCTTGGAGTGAGCCAAGGTCGGTTTGCGCTAAAAGGAAGGAAGAAGCCAGGCAGCTTGCTAGCAGCGCGAGAATGAGTAGCCGAACAACCCTGATGATATTCGCCATAAGGCGAACAGCCTAAAGAACGCATCGGTCTACTACCACAGCTAGTACTAGTTATTAGTTGCAATATTTCTGAAACATGCAACTTCAGGACTTCAATCGTTTCAAAGCGGGAAAATTACGCAGGGGGACGCCCTAACCAGTGGGATCGATCTTCAGCGCTTGACCGTGCTCGGCGATCAAGTTGGCGATCAGGCCTGTCCATCCGGTTTGATGATTCGCTCCCAGGCCGCATCCATTGTCGCCGTTAAAGTATTCGTAGAACTGAAGGTGGTCGCGGAAGCTTGGATCGGATTGCACTTTGGGATTGTCGCCGAGAGAGGCTATGCGGCCAGTCTGGTCGCGCAGGCACAGCTTCATCAGCCGCGAGGCTAACTCCTCCGCCACCTCCCACAGTGTGAGATAGTTGCCCGACCCCGTGGGACATTCCACCTTAAACGCATCTCCGTAATAATCGTAGAACCGGCGCAGAGATTCGACGATGAGGTAATTCACCGGCATCCAGACCGGCCCGCGCCAATTGGAGTTGCCTCCGTACATTCGGGACGTAGAATCCCCCGGATCGTAGTGGACCTTGTAGCAGCCGCCGTTAATGTTTAGCTCATAGGGATGATCGAGATGGTAACGGGAAACTGCTCGAATCCCATACGGCGATAGAAATTCGTTTTCGTCGAGCATCCGCTGGAGGATCTTCTTCATGCGATAAGCACGCGCCACAGACAGCAAGCGCCGGCTTTTCGACCCGGGTTGATGCCAGCGTGATACCAGGGAAGCAAGATCAGGCCGCTTATCCAGAAACCACCGCAACCGGCTTTGAAAGTTAGGCATCTCCTCCAGCAACTCGTGCTCAATCACCTCGACCGCGAATAAGGGGATCAGGCTTACCAGTGAGCGCAGTCGCAAGGGAAGATTTTGCCCGTTGGGCAAGCTGAGCACACTGTAATAGAAGCCGTCTTCTTCGTCCCAGAGGCCGATTCCCTCTCCCGCCATGTCCGTCATGGCGCGAGCGATGTAGAGAAAGTGCTCGAAGAATTTGCTGGCGATATCTTCGTAGATGTGGTCTTCGCGCGCGAGTTCAAGTGCGATGCGCATCAGATTCAACGCATACATCGCCATCCAGGAGGTGCCGTCAGATTGGTTGATGGTACCGCCGGTCGGCAGGGGCTGCGAACGATCGAAGACCGCGATGTTGTCCAGGCCCAGAAATCCGCCTTGAAAGATGTTTCTACCCTGCGCGTCCTGGCGATTGACCCACCAGGTGAAGTTGATCATCAGCTTGTGGAACATGCGCTCCAGGAAGGAACGGTCGCCTTTGCCGGTACGCAGTTGCTCCATGCGGTAGATGCGAAACGCGGCGATGGCAAGCACCGGCGGATTTACGTCGCTAAAATTCCATTCGTAGGCAGGATACTGGCCGCTGGGGTGCATGTACCACTCGCGCCCCAGCAGGACCAGTTGGCGTTTGGCGAATTCCGGATCGACCAGCGACAGCGCTATACAATGGAAACCCAGGTCCCAGGCGGCAAACCACGGGTATTCCCACTTGTCCGGCATGGATAAGACTTCGTCGCTGTTGAGGTGTTCCCAGTCATGATTGCGTCCCTCTTTGCGCTGGGCCGGAGGCGGCGGCTGGCTGGGATCTCCTTGTAGCCAATCAAAAATGTTGTAGTGATAGCACTGGCGGTTCCACAACATTCCGGAAAGAGCTTGCCGCTGCACCTGCCGTGCCTCGTCGTTATCAAGGCCGGCGTGGACGTTGGCGTAAAACTCGTCGGCCTCACGAATGCGATCGGTGAACATCTGGTCGAAACCGGCAAACGCGTCAGTTGTGGACGTCGATGTGCGCATGTGCAGCCGTACGGTTGCGCTGCCCTTCGCGGCCAGGTTGAGGCGATAGACGCCAGCGGCCTTGGTGCCGCGATTTTCGGGGTTGACCGCGTCTTTTGCCCCTCGAATCACATACTCGTGAAACGCGTCTTTGAAGTATCCGCTCGCACTCCCGCTACCAAAAACACGAACAGCGTTGGTCTCGTTTTCGGTGAACAGCATTTCATCCGGAGTATCAAAATCGAATCGAAACTCCCCCAATGTGGGATGCGCCGCCGACAGCCGCGAAGCACTTACTTTGGAGAGTACAGGCCGCTTGGGATCCCGGCCCCAGCTCCAGGTGTTACGAAACCAAATTTGCGGCAGCAGAGTAAGCGTAGCAGCCTCAGGACTGCGGTTGTAGGCTGTGATGCGCATGAGCACGTCACCACCGTCGGCCTTCGCATACTCTACAAACACGTCGAAATAACGGTCATCGCTGAAGATACCGGTATCCATCAACTCGTACTCGGGGTCGTTCAATCCGCGACGATGATTTTCGTCAACTAATTGCTGATAGGGAAATTCAGCTTGCGGATACTTGTACAACATCTTTGCGTAAGAGCAAGTCGGCGTGGCATCGAGGTAGTAGTAGAGTTCTTTGACGTCTTCGCCGTGATTGCCTTGTCCATTGGTGAGTCCGAAAAGGCGTTCCTTCAGAATCGCGTCCTTGCCGTTCCATAACGCGATTCCCATGCACAGGATTTCCTTCTCATCGCAGAAGCCGGCGATGCCGTCCTCCCCCCAGCGGTAGGCCCGGCTGCGGGCGTGATCGTGGGAGAAATATTCCCAGGCGGAGCCGTCCGCGCTGTAGTCCTCACGCACCGTTCCCCACTGCCGTTCGCTTAAGTAGGTACCCCAGCGGCACCAGGGATTGTCGCGCCACTTCGCAAAATTGAGGCGGGTGGTCTCGGCGTCAGTTGCAGGTCTCGGATCAGGTGGTGGCGGCGAAGATGGCATGGTTTGTGGGGACGGCGTTCCCGCTTCACGACGGCGGCAGGAAAGCCGACTACGTTTTTATTTGTGCGTCAACTCTCGTACGCCACTGGCGCTGCTCACGATGACCGAATGCGTTAGATTCAGGAACAGGCCATGTTCTACGATTCCGGCGCGTGCTTCCAATTGCAATGCGAGTTTTACACTATCGGCGATGGGCCCGAATTCGCAATCGAGAATCAAGTTACCCTGGTCGGTCAGATACTGCCGCCCATCGGCGTCCTGCCGAACTTTGTACTTTGCGCCGAGGGACTCGAGGAATCGCGCTTGCGAGCGCCAGCCAAACGGCAGCACCTCGATGGGCAGCACGTGCAAACTGCCTAGGCGCGACGACAGCTTACTCTCGTCGACCACAATGATCTCTCGCCCAGTCGCCTGGGCTACCAGCTTCTCGCGCAACAAAGCTCCGCCACCGCCTTTGATCAGGTTGAGCTGCGGGTCAACCTCATCGGCACCATCGATGGTGACGTCAATCGACTTTGGCAGATCGTCAGGCAACATCGGAATGCCAAGCTCCACTGCCGCGGCCGCCGAGGCCTTGGACGTCGCGAAGCCGACGATGTTCTTGAGCTCTCCACTTTGCAGCAGCTCGCCGATGCGCCGGATCGCGAAGATCGCAGTCGACCCTGTGCCCAGCCCGACAGTCATGCCCGACTCGACATAGCGGAGCGCGTACTCCGCCGCCTGCTTCTTTAGAGCTGCATGTGGGTCCGGCGAGCCCGTGGCCGCATTCATGAGGAGCTAACTCCTCCCCAGCGATTTGCGATAGCGAGTAATCAAGGCGTTGGTTGAGCTGTCGTGCTTCAATTGCGGTGCGGCGTCGCTCTCCAGCTCAGGGATGATGCGCTTCGCCAGCACCTTGCCCAACTCGACGCCCCACTGATCGAAGGAATCGATGTTCCAGATCGCGCCCTGGGTGAAGACGTTGTGTTCATAAAGCGCAACCAGTGTGCCCAGCGTACGCGGCGTAAGCTTGTCGGCGAGAATCGTGTTGGTCGGCCGGTTGCCTTCGCACACCCGGAAAGGCGTCTGGAAATCAGGCGAGCCTTCCGCCTTCAATTCTTCTGCTGTCTTACCGAAGGCCAGCGCTTCCGCCTGAGCGAGCACGTTCGCCATCAGGTAATCGTGCTGCACTTTAAGCGGACTGAGCGGCTGGCAGAAACCGATGAAGTCGCACGGGATCAGCTTCGTCCCCTGATGGATGAGCTGATAGAAGGAGTGCTGGCCGTCCGTGCCGGGCTCGCCCCAGATGATCGGCCCGGTCTGCCACTCAACATGATTGCCTTCCAGGTCGACGTGCTTGCCGTTGCTCTCCATCTGGAGTTGTTGCAGGTAAGCCGGGAAGCGCTTCATGTTGTCCGAGTACGGCATGATACCGACAGTCTGCGCGCCGAAAAAATTGTTGTACCACACTGTCAGAAGCCCCATGAGGGCGGGCAGGTTCTTCTCCAGCGGGGTGGTGCGGAAGTGCTCATCCATGTCATGGAAACCCGCGAGGAGTTCTTGATAATTCTTTGGACCGACGGCAATCATGGTCGAAAGTCCAATGGCCGAGTCCATCGAGTAGCGTCCGCCGACCCAGTCCCAGAAACCGAACATGTTGGCGGTGTCGATGCCGAACTTGGCGACGCCTTCGGCATTGGTGGAGACGGCGACAAAGTGCTTGGCCACGGCCGAATCTGCCTTCAGCGAATCCACAATCCATTTGCGAGCCGTAGCCGCGTTGGTCATGGTTTCCAGAGTGGTGAAGGTCTTTGAGGAGATGATAAACAGCGTCTCGGCGGCATCGAGGTCGTGAGTGGCATCGACAAAAGCTGCGCCATCGACGTTGGCGACAAAGCGAAACTTCAGCTTGGGATCGGCGAAATCGCGCAAGGCGTCGTATGCCATCTCCGGGCCAAGATAGGATCCACCAATGCCAATGTTGATCACGTTCTTGATGGGCTTGCCGGTGTGGCCTTTCCATTCGCCACTGCGCACGCGATCCGAGAAAGCGGCCATCTTATCGAGGACGGCATGAACTTCGGGGACCACGTCCTTGCCGTCGACTTCGATCTTGGTTCCCTTGGGAGCGCGCAGAGCCACATGCAGCACGGCACGCTTTTCGGTGATGTTGATCTTTTCACCGCGGAACATGGCATCGCGCCGCGCTTCTACGCCGCGTTCCCGTGCCAGTTGCAGCAGCAGGTGCATGGTTTCGTCAGTGACCCGCTGCTTTGAGTAGTCCAAATAGAGACCAGGCCCTTCGGCTGTGAGCCGTGTCCCACGTTGTGGGTCCTGGGCGAACAACTGCCGGAGATGAACGTCCTTGATTTTTTCGTAATGCGCCTGCAGGGCTTTCCAGGCTTGGGTATCGATCGGTCGTTGGGTCGTCATCTTTGCTTCCGGCATTTTCAACTCCTGGTTAATAGCGATGGTTCGAGGCCGCGGAGGCCCAATAAATAAGAAGTCGTTGAATCGTACAAAGGGTCGATGTCGTCCGAACGGCGATACGCGTTGTCATTCGGCGCCCTTGGTGGTTACTTCAGCGCCTTGCTCTTGCTTTCGATCGAGCCCAGCAGTTCTTTCCATGAATCGTCGAATGAGGTCGCGCCTTCCGACTGCAAATCCGCAGCCAGCTTCGTCAAGTCAATACCGGCGTTGCTAAAGGCCGCCAGTACCTGTTCGCAATTTCCGCCGTCGCGAGCGATAACGCCGCCGACTTTTCCGTGCTCCCCGAAGGCCAGCAGGGTTTCTTCCGGCATGGTGTCCACGGTGTTGGGGGCAGCCAAAGCGCCGATGTAGAGGACGTCGGACGCTTTCGGGTCCTTTGTCCCTGTACTGGCAAACAACAGGCGCTGGGCGCGCGCTCCCACATTCGCCAGTCGCTGCCAGCGGTCCGACTCCAGCACATCGCGATAGGCTTTATACGCCTGCTGACCGATGGCCGGACCAAGCTTATCGCGCAGCTCTGTGGGCAGTTTATCCATCGTCGCCTTGTCCCAGCGACTGACGAACAGCGACGCAACCGAGCGAACGTCCGGGCTGAGTCCAGCCTGCACGCGTCGTTCGAGCCCGCGCATGTAAGCATCGGCGGCGCCAAGATAATGTTCGCGATCGAAGAGCAGAGTGACGTTCACCGAAACCCCGGCAAAAATCGCTTCTTCGATGGCGGTCCGGCCTTCTTTCGTTCCCGGAATCTTGATGAACAGATTCGGACGGGCAGCTTTCGCGTGCAGCGCCTTGGCCACCTTCACGGTGGTGGTCGCGTCATAGGCCAGCAGCGGAGATACTTCCAGTGACACCCAACCGTCGACGGTAGCAGTCCGCTCGTGAATGGGAGCGAACAAGTCGGCGGCACGTCGCAAGTCATCTACGGCAAGTTCGAAGAACGCATCTTCCGCCGAGAGACCGCCGGACACTAGCTTGCCAATCTGCGCGTCGTAGGTCTTGCTGTGAGTGATGGCGTGATCGAAGATGGTGGGATTCGAAGTTAGGCCTGTGACCGACAGCTCGTCGATGTAGCGCTTCAGCGTGCCACTATCGAGCATTTCACGGGTGATGTTGTCCAGCCAGAGACTCTGGCCGGCATCATGCAATTGTTGGGTGGCTTTCATCCGATACCTCCACGCTACTCGCCAAGAAAATCTGTTCGTTTATGCTCCAGCAGATCGGCGATGCGCCGAATGCTGATGTCAGCGGCCGGGTACTTCGCGATCGCTTTCTGGTCGTGCGCATAGTGACCCTGCTTCGGAAAGACGGTGGTGACGCGCTCCCGCCAAATGTCTTTGATAGCTTCCAGCAAGCGTAATTTGTCGTCGACCATCACGTAATGCCATGCGGGATACAGGCGCTCGACCGCAGCCAATTCATTTTCCTTATGGATGAAGATCAGCACGTGCCCGCCGAAAGCCTTCCACAATCCTGAGCGTTCCACCTTGCGCGGTTGGAAGACCGCATCTCCATCCGACAGAATGGCTACCTGGCCCCAGCGTCTCACCCGCTTAATCACGTCGAGCGCACCGGGATATAGCCGCGCAGAAAACTTGTAGTCCACCAGCCAGTTCGCGACCTTAAGCAATCGCGGATCATGCATGCGTTCCAGGCGATAACGTTCCAACGCACCCAAATAGTCCGCGTATCCTAACTCGCTGCGCAGTTCTTCGAAGATGGCGAGATACCGGGCACGCGCCTTCACGCCAAACTCATTTCCAATATGTTGAAACAGGTCGTTCTGTAGACGATCGTTGTCCAGCAGCGTGTTGTCGACGTCAAACAGAAAAACCAGGTCTGCGCGCTGACTCATTTGTCCTCTTGCGGCGGAGTCGGGTCGACCCACGGACCGTCGGATCCGATAAGCCGGTCGGCCTCGTCCGGTCCCCAAGTGCAGGGCTTGTACTCATACGCAGGAGTGACGTTATCGAGAATCGGTTGCACGATGCGCCATTGCGCTTCTACCAGGTCCTGACGCGCAAACAGTTCACCGTTACCGCGCATCGCATCGCCGAGCAACCGCTGATAAGGCGGCATGTCTGCGGTCGCGTGGCTCTTGAGATTCAACTCAACGTCCTGACCGACCATCCTCTCGCCCGGAACTTTCACACGCACGCCCAAGCCAATGCTGATGTCGGGACTGACGCGCATCCGCAGGTGCGACGAGCGCAGCGGCACGATCTCGTGGAAGGTTTCGCGCGGCGGACGCTTGAACTCAACCAGCGCCTCCATGCAAGTCACGGGCAATTCTTTGCCGGCGCGAATATAGATGGGCACGCCCTCCCAGCGCCAGCTATCGATGAAGAGCTTAACGGCGATATACGTCTCGACCGTCGAGCCGGGCGCGACCCCGGGAACCTTCTTGTAGCCCTCATATTGTCCGCGCACCACATCTTCCGGCTTGAGCGGGCGAACCGCTTTCAGCAGCGCGGCCTTCGAATCGCGTTCCGCCTCGTGTTCTTCGCCGGTGGGCGGATCCATGGTGAGGTTGGCCATCACCTGTAACATGTGATTCTGCACCACGTCGCGCAGAGCGCCGGTCTCGTCGTAGAACTTGCCGCGATCGCTGACCCCGAAATTCTCCGCCATGGTGATCTGGATGCTTCGCACGTACTGCCGGTTCCAGATGGGTTCGAAGACCGGGTTGGCGAAGCGCGTGTACAGGATGTTCTGCACTGGCTCTTTGCCCAGGTAATGATCGATGCGGTAGATGTTTTCTTCCGGAAAGAACTGGTGCAGAATTTTGTTGAGCTGCTGGGCGGTCGGAAGATTGTGGCCGAATGGCTTCTCGATTACCACGCGCGCGTTGGTGGCGCAGCCCGACTTCGCCAATCCTTCGGCCACCGTTCCAAACAGGCTTGGCGGCACCGCCAGGTAATGCAGTGGAGCCTTGGCATCTCCCAGTTGCTTGCGCAACTCGGTGAAGGTGGCCGGGTCGGCATAATCGCCATCGACGTAGTGCAAAAGGCTGGAAAGCTTCTCAAAGGCCTTCTGCTCCAGACCACCGTGCTGTTCCAGGCTATCCTTTGCCCGCTGCTTGAGCTGATCGAGATTCCAACCCGCCTTGGCAACGCCGATGATAGGGATGTTGAAGCCCTCATCGCGAATCAGGTCCTGGAGCGATGGAAAAATCTGTTTGTAGGCCAGATCGCCTGTTGCTCCGAAAAACACAAAGGCATCCGACATTCCGTTCGACATGATGTGCTCCCACACTGGGGTACAGCGTGATTGTACGAAATTCTTCTCTACTTCGAGTTGGCAATCGCCTGCATCGCAGAGGCGACGACGTGATCGACGGTGAAGCCGAAGTGTTCCATCACCACTTTCATCGGCGCCGACATGCCAAAGGTACGCATTCCCAAGACCACGCCGGTGCGGCCGGCGTAACGATCCCATCCGATGGGCGAAGCCTCTTCCACGGTCACGCGCGCGCCGATGGATGGCGGTAGCACACCGTCGCGATAAGCCTCATCCTGCGCATCAAACAGCGCCCAACACGGCATGCTGACCACGCGCGTCTTCACACCCTGTGCGGTCAGTTTTTCGTAAGCCTGCACGCACAGCCCAACTTCACTGCCGCAGCCGATCAGGATCACATCGGGGATGCCGCCGGGAGCGTCAACCATCACGTACGCTCCCTTCGCCAGCCCGCTGGCCGCCGCAAACTTGCTGCGGTCGTAAATCGGCAATGCCTGGCGGCTGCAAATGATCTCGCACGGGCGATCCTTCAGGGAAAGCGCCACGCGATAAGCTTCCACCATCTCATTCGCGTCTGCCGGGCGAATCACCAGCATGCCGGGCACGGCGCGCAACGAAACCAACTGCTCGATGGGCTGGTGCGTGGGACCGTCCTCACCCAGACTGATGGTGTCATGTGTCCAGATGTGCAACGCCGGAATATCCATCAATGAGGAAAGCCGCAGCGAGCCACGCGCGTAATCCGTGAATATCAGGAATCCTGAGCCGAAGGCGCGCAGGCCAGTCAACACCATTCCGTTGACGATGGCGCACATGGCATGTTCGCGGATGCCGAAATGAAAGTTGCGGCCCTTGTAATTACCCAGCTCGCCTTCCGGCTGGAAGTCGCCGGCAAACTCGAACTCCAGCCTCGTTTTGGTGCTGGGATATAAGTCGGCGGCTCCGCCGAGGATCCAGGGAACTTTTTGCGCGACGGCGTTCAAAACCTTGCCGGACGCGTCACGCGTCGACATGCCCGAAGTGCTTGCCGCAAAGCTGGGTAGCGCTTTTTCCCACTCAGGCGGCATCTCGCGCTTACTCATGCGATCGAGATTGTCGGCGAGATCGGGATACTGCGCCGCATAGCGTTTGTACATCCCGTCCCATTCTTTACGCAGCTTGCCGCCGCGCGCGCCCATTTGAGAGGCGAAGTGCTCGCGCACCCCGGCCGGAACCACAAAGGATTCATCCGGCGAAAATCCGAAAAACTCTTTGGTGAGCCGAACTTCTTCCGGCCCCAACGGCTCGCCGTGGGCGGCAGAGGTATCTTGCTTGTGCGGTGCGCCATAACCGATATGGCTGTGCACGATGATCAGGGTAGGGCGATCCTTCGTACCATGGAATTTCTTCAGTCCACGCTCGACCAACTCAATATCGTTGGGATCGGTGACACGCGTCACTTCCCATCCGTATCCCATGAAGCGAGCGGCTACATCTTCAGTAAAGGCAAGATCGGTGTGGCCTTCGATCGTCACGCGGTTGCTGTCGTAGATCCAGCACAGGTTTGAGAGCTGGAGATGGGCGGCGAGCGAGGCAGCCTCACTGGAAATGCCTTCCATCATGTCGCCGTCGCCGCATAGCGCGTAGACATTGAAATCGAACAATTCGAAGGCTGGACGATTGTAAGTGGCGGCAAGCCAAACGCCGGCGATTGCCATACCTACGCTGGTCGAAACGCCCTGACCGAGCGGGCCGGTAGTGCTCTCAACGCCGCTGGTCCAACCATATTCCGGATGGCCGGGACAGCGACTGCCCGCCTGACGAAAGGTCTTAAGATCGTCCATGGTGACGGCGTCGCGGTCGAGCTTTTCGTAGCTTGGATTGGCGGCTCGAATGCCGGCCAGATGAATCAGCGAGTACAGCAAGATGGAGGCGTGGCCGCAGGAAAGAACGAAGCGGTCACGGTTTGGCCACATGGGCACCTGGGGATCGTAGCGAAGAACGCGCTGCCAAAGAGTGTACGCGGTAGGGGCTGCGCCCAGCGGCGTGCCTGGATGCCCGGAATTGGCTTTCTGCACGCCATCGATGGCGAGGGTGCGAATGGTGTTGATAGCTAGCTGATCGATGTTGCTGCCGGATGCTGCACGAGCTTGCTGTGGAATCATTGCCCGAACCTCTTGGTAACGCTGAGTGGCGGCCGTACTCTCGGCCCGTCGATCAAAAACGCAGTAAGCAAAATCTCCGCGAGTTATCACCCGTGAACATTTCTGGAGCACAATCCAGAAAAACTCACTCTGTCGTTCACTCGCCAAAACTGATGGAGCTTAGACCGGCTTCGCCCGAAAGCAAAACAGATCAACTAGGCAGTAAAGGAGTTGACTAAGTCAGATTAAGATGCGGCACATTGTAACCCAAAGCTGGATAGAAACAAACAAACATTCCCACGCTATAAAAATGCCGCTCACGGAAGTGGGTAGCCGACGTTGTGGGAGGTGCCGTTCCAGTATTTCGTCCCTGCGCAAAGATGTTTACGAAACGGTTACAAGCTGTGAAGGCCGGGGTTTGAAGCTGTTTTTTATTATCAGCTCGCGACGATTCATTTTTGGAATAACGGGACTGTAACTTGTGCCAGTTGCGCAGAGAATGAACTGTTGCAAATCCTTTCTGTTAAAGGTATAAAGCGAAACATTCCTTTTTATCGCCTTTGTAAGTTGTCCACAGTGGACACGGAAGCTCATGAGGAGCTTGGGGTCTTGATCGTAATTAGTGGTCATCATTCTTGCGCGGAATATCTTCACATCGAGATAGGCCGCAGTTTGCTGTTGCGCTCATCCGCCAGCAGGTTTGGCAAAGCACTTAACCCGTAGCCCTAACCAACGGTCATCTGGTGCGGCCCATGTACTCGCCAAAACCGAATTGCGAACCCAAGCGCTCGGCACCGGAAACACGGTGCGGGAATGCTCATCGGGCTTGGGTTGCGCGACCGGCACTCGTGCTGCTGGTATTACTCCTCCTTCTAGCGTGCGCTTCGTCGCTTTTTGGCCAGGCGGCACCATCCTCTGTGCCGTCGATCTTCGACCCTTCGTCAACCCCGGCGCACGATATTTATCACCTGTCGTTGTTTGTAATGTCGATTTGCCTGGCGATCTTTCTGGTGGTTTTCGGTCTTATCGTGTACGCCGCGATCAAGTTTCGCGGACGGCCCTCGGACGACGGGCGCGAGCCTCCGCAGATTTACGGCAGCAATCAAGTGGAACTGGCCTGGACAGTTATCCCTATTCTGATTGTCGTCGTATTGTTCCTGGCCTCGGCCCGAGTGATTCACGCCATCGAGGACGCAGAATTCCCCGTAAATCACGTCGAGGTCACGGCGATCGGGCACCAGTTCTGGTGGGAGTTTCAATATCCGGGTTACGGATTTACCACGGCCAATGAGTTGCACGTCCCGCTCAGCAAAACCACAGAGGCGACTCCGACGCACATCGTTCTGTTGTCGGCCGATACCGATCACAGTTTCTGGGTTCCGCAACTGGCGGGCAAGACCGACCTGATTCCGAATCGCAAGAATGAAATGTGGATCGACCCGCATGAGACAGGAACCTTTGTCGGCCAATGCGCGCAATACTGCGGCACACAACACGCCAAGATGCTGCTGTCGGTAATTGTGGACACTCCTGAAGACTTTCAGCGCTGGGTGCAGCAACAGAAAAGTCCGGCTGTGCAGTTGGAGCAGGTGGCGGCTGGGCGAAAGGTGTTCGAGTCGAATGCCTGCGTCAACTGCCACACCATCGCCGGCACCGGAGCAAACGGGAAGTTCGGTCCTGACCTGACACACCTGATGAGTCGCAGCACCATCGCGGCAGGCGCAGCCACAAACACCAAAGAGAATCTGGAACTGTGGATCAAGGAACCGGACGCCATTAAGCCCGGCTGCCTGATGCCGGCCATGCAACTGGAGCAGCAGGACGTGGATACGCTGGTGGCGTATCTGATGAGCTTGCACTAGAGCCAGGGAGAGTTTGATGTTCGACGCCCAACCGATGTCGCGCCCGATGATCCCACCTATGGAGCGGGAAGGCTCGCGGCCGCTCGTTCAGGTGCTGCACGACTGGATTGTCACGGTCGATCACAAAAAGCTTGGGCTGATGTACTTCGGGTACGGCATCATCTTTCTGGTGATCGGCGGCATCGAAGCCTCCCTGATGCGCGTGCAACTGGCGGTGGCGCACAACCATTTCGTCTCGCCCGAAACCTTTAACCGGCTGTTCACCATGCATGGCACGACCATGATTTTCTTTGCGGCCATGCCCATTGTCTTCGGATTTGCTAACTATGCAGTGCCTCTGATGATCGGCGCACGTGACATGGCGTTTCCACGCTTGAACGCGTGGAGCTTCTGGATGAGCGCCCTGGGCGGCATCATCCTGTATTTCAGCTTTGTCGGCGGCAGCGGACTGTACGGCGCCGGGACGGCTCCCGATGTCGGCTGGTTCGCCTACGCTCCTCTCACTTCTCCCGCTTTCTCGGTTGGGCACAGCACCGACTATTGGATTATCGGAATACTGATAAGCGGCTTCGGCAGTGTCGGCACAGCATTGAACGTTCTTACCACAATTTTGTGTATGCGGTGTCCCGGCATGACGCTGGGACGAATGCCGCTGTTCGTCTGGATGAATTCGGTCATGGCGTTCCTGGTCGTGATAGCCATCGGGCCGCTGACCGCCGCCCAAATCATGCTCTTGCTCGACCGCTACCTGGGAGCCCACTTCTTCGATACGCAGGCCGGCGGATCGGCGGTCATCTGGATGCATTTCTTCTGGATCTTCGGACACCCCGAGGTCTACATCCTGGTGCTGCCGGCCTTCGCCATCGTCTCCGAAGTAATTCCAGTGTTTTCGCGCAAGCCGATCTTCGGCTACTCGGTCATGGTTGCCGCGACCTTGGCCATAGGCTTCATCAGCCTGAGCGTGTGGGCGCACCATATGTTCACCATCGGGATGACCTCCTACGCAAACGCGTTCTTTGTGGCTTCCACGGCAGCCATCGCGGTCCCGACGGGGATAAAGATCTTCAACTGGTTAGGCACCATGTGGGGCGGAAGGATTCGCTACACCGTGGCCATGATGTTCTGCGTTGCCTTCCTGTGCCAGTTTCTCATCGCCGGATTGACCGGCATCATGCTGTCGGCAGCACCATTTGACTGGCAGCTGGGCAATTCGTATTTCGTGATCGCTCACTTCCACTATGTGATCCTGGGTGGAATCGTATTCGCCATATTTGCCGGCGCCTATTACTGGTATCCGAAAGTCACAGGCCGATTGCTCGACGAGAAACTGGGCAAATGGCATTTCTGGCTGTTCCTGATCGGTTTCCATTTGACGTTTGACACCATGCACATCCCGGGCATTCTGGGCATGCCGCGCCGCATTTATACCTACGAGCCGGGACGCGGATGGGATTCGTGGAACCTGATTATCTCCATCGGCGTGATCTTCCAGGCGCTGGGTATTTTGATGTGGGTGGTCAATGTAATCCGGTCGTATTACAAAGGCAAGATTGCCGGAAACGATCCCTGGGATGCGTGGACGCTGGAGTGGA
Source organism: uncultured Acidobacteriaceae bacterium (assembly GCA_963769235.1). Taxonomy (GTDB): domain Bacteria; phylum Acidobacteriota; class Terriglobia; order Terriglobales; family Acidobacteriaceae; genus Bog-257. The sequence goes on from CAVYKW010000009.1 coordinate 236,742, forward strand.
CCACCACATCGCCGCCGGCGGATTACAACTTTGCGACTTTGCCGGTGGTCAGGAGCCGGCGACCGCTATGGGATTTGAAGCATCCGGATGATCCGGATTGGAAGTACGAGTGAAGCCGCTGAAAAGCAGATTCCTCGCGGGCTGAAGCCCGCTCGGAATGACAAAAATTAGGGGGCTTGTAACGGCGTACCTAAAGGTACTCCCCTTCAAGCCGCCCGTAATGACAGAAATAAAGTGAGGGTTACGCAGTTGAAGCTGCGTCCCTTCAAAGCGCAACGGCCGGGTCGCACTGCTGTGTGTCGGCTCATAAGCAGTCAGAGGAGAGAACGGGTTGGCAGCAACGACAATCACCGTGCCGCAAACTGAGATGCCTTTGTCCGCCCACATGCGCGGCAAGGTCGGCATGTGGTTCCTGATCATGGCGGAGTCTGCCATCTTCAGCATCTTCGTCGTGGCCTACCTTTATTACGCGGGTAAAAGCATCAGCGGTCCCACGCCGGCCCAGGTGCTCGACGTCCCGTACTTCACGTCGATTTGTCTGTTCTCCAGCAGCCTCACGATCCTGCTGGCGGAGAAAGCGCTGCACCGTGGGAACATCAAGGTCTTCGGCATCTTCTGGGCTGTGACCATCGCGCTGGGCGTCATCTTCCTGATCGGAACTGCGAAGGAATGGTATCGGCTGATCTATACCGATGGCCTGACCATCAGCACCAATCTGTTTGGAACAACCTTTTATTCGCTGGTGGGGTTACATGCCTTCCACGTAATTGTAGGAGCGTCTGGTCTGACGATTATTTTATTGTTCACGCTGTTTGGCGGCGTGCGGCAAGAGCATGCGGATCGGGTTAGCGTGTTCGCCATGTACTGGCATTTCGTGGACGCGATCTGGGTCGTAGTTTTGTCAGTGGTGTATTTCATTACACGGTGAAATTTGCCGAGAGGTGTCGTCGGCTCGGCGAAAGCCGCGCCCTTTCGCACATTGATTCATGACCAACGAAACGCAAGCCAGGAAGAATTCCGAGATGCCGGGTGTGGTGATGCCGGCGCCGACCGCATGGCCATTCGCCATGGCGCTGGGTACAGCGTTGACGTTTGCCGGCCTGCTCACCGACGCCACCGTGAGCGTGCTGGGCGGAATTCTGGCAATCTGCGGCGCTGTTGGATGGTTCCGCCAGGTGCTGCCTCACGAGCATCACGAAGTCATACCAGTGGCCGCCGAGGAACCCGCTGCGGTGGTGCCGCCTTGTGAGGTCATGCGAGTCGCATCGGCAGCAGAGGTCCAGCGCGCATGGTTGCCGCTGAAGATCTACCCCATCTCTGCCGGCGTGAAGGGCGGACTGGCGGGCGGCGTGGCGATGGCCATCTTAGCGGTGCTGTACGGTCTGATCTTTTTTCACAGCATCTGGTATCCCATCAACCTGCTGGCAGGTACGCTCTACGCGCCATCGTCGACGCCATCCATTGAAGCGATGATGCACTTCCATCTGGGGTGGTTCTTGTTCGCGCTGGCCATGCACCTGACCATGTGCCTGCTGGTGGGACTTCTCTACGGAGCCATGCTGCCGCTGCTGCCTCGCAGCCCGGTTTTGTTGGGCGGAATCATCGGGCCGCTGCTCTGGACGGGCTTGCTCTACCACATAATGGGATTCGTGAACCCCATGCTCGATCAGCGTATCAACTGGTGGTGGTTCGCAGTTTCGCAGGTGGCCTTTGGAGTGGTTGCCGGACTGGTCGTGAAACGCCAGAACAAGGTGTGGACCTCGGAGAATCTGCCACTGGCCTTGCGAGCCGGCATTGAAGCTCCCGGCTTAATGCACGAACGCAATCACGAGGGCAAGCGATGAACGCTCGCCTCGTTTGTTCCCTGCTGATGGCTGGCGGTCTGTTGACCCTGCTGGGTTGCAATTTGCCCGGAAAACCTGGCCCCGACAGTGTGGTACAACGCCCTACCGACATTCTTGATCCCGTGGTTTTATACGGGCAGAACTGTGCCGGATGTCACGGTGCACAAGGCAAGCAGGGTCCGGCGCCGCCAATCGGCGATCCGGTTTACCTCGCCGTTGTGGATGACGATGCGCTCCGGAATGCCATTTCAAAAGGACGGCCTGGTACCGCGATGTCCGCGTTTGCGGAGCGTGAAGGCGGAATGCTGACCGCGAAGCAAGTTGATGCGATCATCCACGGTATGCGCCAGCAATGGGGACAGTCGCAGGCTTTGCAAGGCATCACCGCTCCTCCTTATGCTGCAAAAGGCGCGGGCAATGCGCAGCAGGGCGCAGCGGCGTTCGGGACATTCTGCGCATCGTGCCACGGAGCCGACGGTAAGGGCAGCACCAAGGTCGGCTCTATCGTCAATCCCCAATATCTCAGCTTGATTACCGATCAAGGCCTGCGGACCATCGTGATCACGGGGCGCCCAGACTTCAACGCGCCCGACTGGAGAAACAACGTTCCCGGACATCCCATGAGCGACGAGCAGATTACCGATGTAGTGGCCTGGCTGTCGGCGCAACGCCCGGCAGGCGCAGCAACGGCTGCTCCACCTGCGCCGCCCACATCGTCCACAACCACTACCACTTCGCCCGGAGGTCAGCAATGAGCGACCAAGAGGTCAGCCGACGGCAGATGTTCGCTAAGATTGGCGCTTTGTTGAACGGCCTGGCTGTCGTGGTGCTGGCAACGCCGGTGGTCGGCTATCTGTTGGCGCCCGTTCTTCGCGGCGAGGGCGGAAAGTATCACAAGTGGATCGACCTGGGCGAACTCGACGAGTTTCCCGAAGGCCAGACCCGGCTTGCCAAGTACAAGAATCCGATCTCGAATGCCTGGGACGGCGAGACGGACAATATTCCCTGCTGGGTACGTCGAGTTGAGGGAGAAAAGTTCCAGGTCTTCGCCATTAACTGCGCGCACCTGGGATGTCCGGTGCGCTGGTTCCCGCAGTCGGGACTATTCATGTGTCCATGCCACGGCGGAGTGTACTACCGCGACGGCGCGCGCGCCTCTGGGCCGCCTCCGCGCGGGCTATTTGAATATCAGTACAAAGTCGAGGGTGGACATCTGATGATCGAAGGCGGCCAACTGCCCACGTTGTCTACGACCGCCAGCCTCAAGCGAGGGAGCAGCGGATGTCAAGGTTAACCAAGATCGGCGACTGGTTCGAGCAGCGGTTGAAGATCGAGCCGGTGATTCGGGAGACCATGATGCATCCGGTTCCCCGGCGATCGGCGAGTTGGTTCTACGTCTTCGGCAGCGCCGCGCTCACCGTCTTCATGCTCCAGATCTTCACCGGCATCATGCTGGCGCTCATTTATGTGCCGTCGGCCGGAGAAGCCTGGAACAGCCTGCAATATCTGAATCACGGAATCACGCTGGGCTGGTTCCTGCGCGCGGTTCACGGATGGGGATCGAACTTCATGGTCGCCATCGTGCTCATCCACATGGTGCAGGTCGCGTTGTTTGGCGCCTACAAGTTTCCCCGCGAATTGACCTGGATCATCGGCGTGTTCCTCCTGCTGATGACGCTGGGCATGGCCTTCACCGGTCAGGTGCTGCGCTTCGATCAAGACGCCTACTGGGGGTTAGGCATTGGCGCCGCCATTTGCGGACGTGTGCCGCTCATTGGAGCTTGGGTTGTACACCTGTTGCTCGGTGGTCCCATCATTGCCGGCGATACGCTGTCGCGATTCTTTGCTTTCCATGTGTTCGCGATTCCCGGACTGCTGATTGCTCTGGTATCCGTTCACCTGCTGCTGGTACTGAAGCTCGGCATCAATGAATGGCCCATGCCCGGCAGACTGGTGCGCCGCTCGACCTACGTCAAAGAATACGAAGAACTGGCACACAAGGATGGCATGCCGTTTGTGCCAGGCGCGATATGGAAAGACATGTTCTTCGCCGCCATCGTCATCTTCAGCGTGCTGGCGTGCGCGGCGTTCTTCGGGCCTTACGGTCCTAACGGACAGCCTGATCCGACGATTGTCCAGACGGTTCCGAAGCCGGACTACTTCTTCCAATGGCTTTATGCTCTGCTGGCCTATCTACCGCCGCAGATGGAGACGCCTGCCCTGCTGATCGGGCCGGTGGTCATCATCGGATTTCTCGTGTTACTTCCCTTCTTCGCCGGTGAAGGCGAGAAGAGCTGGAAGCGTCGGCCCATCGCCGTGGTCACGATTCTGCTGACAGCGGTGGCTCTGGGCACGCTGACGCATCTTGCCGGCTACACTCCGTGGAGCCCCATCATGAACGCGTGGAGCAGCGATCCGGTGCCGGTGAAGTATCTGGAAGGACGTTCGCCACTGGAGCGTCAGGGCGCGGCGGTCTTCCAGGGCAAGCAATGCCGCAACTGCCATTCCATCGGAGGCACCGGCGGAATGCGCGGTCCCGATCTCGACAGCGTTGCGGTACGGATGACGCATGATCAACTGGTGCGCCAGGTTCTGCAAGGCGGCGGCAACATGCCTGCCTATGGCAAAAATCTTAGCCCGGCAGAAGTGGCCGCGCTGGTTTCGTTCCTCGACACTTTGCATCCCGGCAATCAGACTCCGGCTCGCGATGCGGCCCGACAAATCACCTCGACGGATGAGCACTTCGCTACCGGCACAGGCAAACAGTAAGAAGCACTGCGAGCCGGCCAATTGTGATTCTGCTCACCGGCCCATGTGATTGATCTGCCAGACAACCGGCTAGCCCCAGCGCCATAGTAAGGATGGAGCGCACCGCAGACAGAAACGCGGCGCGCAAGGATTTGCAGGCGTCATGGGTTTTCGTCTCGATTATTTTTCCTGTCTTCTTACCATCCTGTCGACTGTGTTGGTTGGCCGCCGCATGTGGCAGGGCTGGATCGTGGCCTCGGCCAATAGTGCCGTCATTTGCGTGATCGCTGTGCGCACAGCGCAAACCGGCTTTGTTCCGGCCAATCTATTTTGCCTGGCAATCTACGGCTACAACATCGCCAAGTGGCGCAGCCCGCAACACTAACGTTCCTAAGGATTGTGCCAAGGCGGCCATGATTGGCCGTTTCTTTTCACTTTGTGATTGCCTGATTGTTCAGCCATTAGGACGCACGCCCGGTGTCGGACAGAGGAAATAGCTTAAGGATCGCCGATCAAGCCTATGATTTCGATTCCGGGGCTGAAACCCCTTTCATTTACAGCAGCTTCGACGCGGCGCTGAAGCGCCGCTCTACCCAAATCCCAGTTGTTCAGACCTTCCCTGACTTCCGCGACCTGAAATCGCATCTGTTGTCTCGGGGGTCAGCTGATCTTGGTTTCCAGCTCTTCCCAGCGGGCATACAGCTGATCCACGAGTTGCTGCGCGCACTCCAGTTCAGTCTGCGTTTCCAGCAGTCGTTGAGCATCACTTGAGATACCGGGATCTTCGTAGGCGGAACGCGCCGTTCGGAGCTGCTCTTCGGCATCGGCAATGCGCTGCTCCAGCGTCGCGTACTCGCGCGCCTCAAGGTAGGAGAGCTTCTTCTTCGCAAATCCGCTAGCCGAGGGCAAACTCGCCGGGGCAGGTTCGCGATCAGCGGTTTTGGAAGAAGTCCTTAACGATCGTTGCCGCTCCTCCTGCCATGCTTCCCATTGCGAGTAATCGGCAAACCGTCCGGCCGCGCCCAATCCATCCAGCCCGACAACGGTTGTGGACACGCGGTCGAGCAGGTAACGGTCGTGCGTCACCAGCACCAGAGCACCCCGGAATTCCAGCAGGCTTTCTTCCAACACCTCAAGTGTCGGAATATCGAGATCGTTGGTGGGCTCGTCGAGCAGAAGCACGTCGGCGGGTTGCAGCATAAGCCGCGCGATCAGTACCCGGGCGCGCTCGCCCCCCGACAGACGCCCAACCGGCTGATTGAGCTGCTCGCCGCTGAACAGAAAACGCGAAGCCCAGGACGCAACGTGAATGACGCGATCCTGATAGATGACCGAGTCGCTGTCCGGCGCCAAGGCGCGACGCAAGGTCACGTCCGGTTCAAGCACTCGATTCTGATCGAAGTAGACAACTTGAAGCGATTCCGCCGTACGGATCTCACCGGTTGTCGGCGCAAGTTCGCGCGAGAGAAGCCGCAGCAAAGTCGTCTTGCCGCTGCCGTTCGGTCCCACCAGTCCGACACGCGTACCGGCAGTCAAGATGAAATCCAGATTCTCAAATAGAAAGCGGCCGCCGATTTCGAACGAAACATTCTCCAGTTCGATCAGGCGCCTCGTCTTGCGTTCCGTGGCAGAAAAATCGATGGCTGCGCTGGCGGTGCGAGTTCGCGCGTTCAAATCGGCTAACTCACCGATGAGCTGATTAGCCCGGTCGATGCGCGCCTTCGATTTACCGGTGCGCGCTTTGGGACCGCGACGCAGCCACTCGATTTCGCGATGCACCCGGTGCTCGAGGGCGTCCTGGTGCTTCGCCTGGGCTTGAAGGAACGCCTCTTTCTCTTCCAGCAGTTTGCTGTAGTTGCCGGCCACGCGCAACAGGCCGTCAGGATAGGCGCGATTCAGTTCGACCATTGCGGTTGCAACGTTCTCCAGAAAGTAGCGGTCGTGGCTGACCACGACGGAGGCGAAACTCGCCGATTGCAGAAGCTCTTCCAGCCACTCGATGGCAGCGAGATCAAGGTGGTTCGTGGGTTCATCAAGCAGCAGGATGTCCGGCTGTTGCACCAGGGCCTCGGCGATCGCCAAGCGTTTGCGCCATCCGCCTGAGAGCGAGTTCGCTACCACCTCCAGATCTTCGAAGCCGGCGCGACCCATTGTCTCCGCAAACCGAGCTTGTTTTTCGTCGGGCGGAACGGCGGAGCGATCGAGTGCCGCCTCAATTACGTTGCGCACCGTCTGTGCCGCGGCAAACTGTGAGTCCTGCTGTACGTAGCTGAGCCGGGCTCGCTTGCGCAGAGCCACTTCCCCGCCGTCAGGCTCGATGGCTCCGGAGAGGATTTGCAGCAGCGTCGACTTGCCGGAGCCGTTCGGGCCGATCAGTCCGATGCGGTCGCCTTCACTGATCGTGAAAGCAATGCTCCGGAACAGCGGCGTGGCTCCATATGCTTTCGAGATGCCTTGGGCGTTCAGAATGGGCGGCAAGACGGGAAGAATTCCTTTTGCGGTCGTTTCCGGGACAAGGATATCAGCAGAGCTTAAGCCCGGAAAATCGCCTGTCGGGAAGCCCCGCAGGTAACTGGTTATCGATACCGCGTGAGTTGTTTATCGCCTTTCGGCCGTGTGGGCTCGCTCTTGTCTGAAAAGAGCTCGCCACTTTAGAAACTTACATAAACATTTTACTTTCATTAACTTAACTTAGTTCTCCCTGACTGTGCAATAACACCTACCGGTGGTTATTGCACGTAGGTAACATAGCTAGGAGGCACAAAAGGTTACCTCAGTACCAGCACAGTTTACTTACTCCTATCTTCGGCCTACCCCAAAAGAATATTCCTTGATACAGAGACACGGAAAACCAGTTAAAGGCGTTTCGCCCGGTTTTACGCGTCAATGTCCTGCGCCACAGGAGTAAGTATGATTGCCTACCCATTCGTCTTTTCGGGGCTTTTGCCCCGGGTCGCCGTCCCTCGCATCCGTTTTTCAAGTGTTCTGCTTCTCCTGGTGGCCCTGCTGTGCACGCTGCCGGCAATGGCCCAGGAACCTGTCCCTGCCCTGCCGCAGGTTTACATCGACACTACCTGGAATCCCCCGACCGGCGGAGCCACATTCACTGTCAACAACGGTTCAGGTTTTCAGCAGGCATTGAACTTTGCGCAGCCGGGAGACACCATCGTGCTTCAGGCTGGGGTCGTTTTTAGCGGTAATTTCACGCTGCCGGCAAAGACAAATCCGAATCACAAATGGATTTATATCGAAAGTTCCGCTTACAGCAGTTTGCCGCCTCCCGGAACCCGGGTCAGTCCCAGCGACGCCGTGAACATGGCGAAGATCGTAACTCCGAACGGCACTTCGCCGATGACCATCGCAGCCGGCGCGTCGAATTACCGCTTGGTAGGACTTGAGGTGACGACGCAGTCGAATCAAGGCTGCCAGCTGAGTAACAATCCGCCGGTCAATTGCTTCACCTATTTTCTGGTGAGCGCCAGCACCACGCCCGGACAACCGCTGGCGGATTCAATCACGGTGGACCGCAGCTACATCCACGGCACTCCGACCCAGGACGTGCGGCAGGGTGTAGTGGCCAATGGAACCAACTTCGCCGTCGTCGACAGCTATATTTCTGACATTCACCAGAGCACGGCAGACTCTCAGGGGGTTTTGGCCTATTACACGCCTGGCCCCATCAAAATCGTAGACAACTTCATTTCGGCCACAACGGAAAACATCATGTTCGGCGGCGCCGGAGGTTATAACAATCCCTATGTCCCCTCCGACATCGAGATTCGCAATAATCTTCTGTTTAAACCCCTATCGTGGGACGCTTTGGGAGTCACGCTGCCGCCGAACGCAATGTGGTCGGTGAAAGACAATCTTGAGTTTAAGAGCGCGCAGCGGGTCATCGTCACCGGCAATACTTTAGAGAACAACTGGCTTAGCGCGCAGACCGGCTATTCGGTCCTGCTTACCGTACGCACCAGCCAGAGCGGCAACATCGCAGTGGTAGACGACATCACGTTCGAAGGCAACCTGCTCACCAACGTCGACGCCGGATTCAACACGCTGGAGCACGATGACCAATGCAACGCCAGCGATGGGTATCCCGACTGCACCAACCCGGGCGAAGCCAAGCGCATAAAAATCTACGACAATCTGGTACTTCTCAATCCCGAACAAAACGGCTCGCACCACAACGGTCTTGCCGTCTCGGTCAATATGACCGACTTTGTGTTTCAGCACAACACTGTGCTGATGGCCGATCAATCCACCTGTTTGAACGGAATTTACTTTAACGTGCAGCAGGGTTTGCTGTGGCCGTTGCTGAGTTCGGATACACACAACGTGTGGTTGCTCGACAACGCTTTGTGCCGTCAAACCACGGGTGACTGGGGGGGCAAGGGCACAACCGGGCTAAACAGCTATATGAGCGATCCGTCGCCGTTGGCGCCTCGCTACTTTGGAAACGCCATGTTCGTGCCCAGCGGAGATGGCATTGCAACCTGGCCGGCAAACAACTTCGCGACCGCCGTTCCCTTCGTGTACAACGATCCCACGGTCGGCGACTACCGCTTGTTGTCGCCTTACTGGACGGACACCACTGACGGCAAAGTTGCCGGTATCGACTGGGCTAGCCTGCAACCACCAAGCACCACGGTGCTGACGTCCACCGATAGCAGTCTTTATGCCAGTCAGTCGACGACACTGACCGGCACGGTGACTGTGGCCGGCACTGCCGGACCGCCCACCGGGACCGTGAACTTCATGCTCGGCAACACGTTGCTGGGAACGGGCTCGCTCACCACGATCGATGGCAGCGATGCTTCAGCCAGCATTCAGGTGAGAGGCTCGCACCTCGCCCTGGGGCCGAACAGTATTGTCGCGGTGTATTCAGGAGATGGCAACTACCAAGGATCGACTTCGGCGTCTATCATCGTGACGCTGCTGGACACCGACACGACGTTTGGCCCAGAAAACGTCGGCACTTCGTCCGCCCAGGCGACAGTGATTTACTCCTTCAGCTCGAGCGCGCAGCTGTCGGCTATCAACATCCTCACAGACGGAGCTCCTGGACTCGACTTTGCTGACGGCGGCAGCAGCACCTGCAAAGTGGGGACTCTGTACATGTTCGGACAGGCCTGCACCGTCTCAGTGAAATTCACGCCCACGCAACCCGGCCTGCGGGCAGGGGCGGTAACCCTGTTTGTTCAGGGCAGCAACCAGCCAATTATGACGTCCTACGTCTCCGGAATCGGTGAAGCGCCGGCCGTGACCATAGATCCCGGAACGCAAACTACTCTGGGAACAATCGCCAACGGCGCAACCTACGGCTCGGCCATCGATGGCTACGGAAATGTTTATGTCGCCGATCAGGCCAATGGGCAAGTGATAGAGATCACGGCGGGAACACAGACGCAGACCGTCGTTGTTTCCCAGTTGACCGCTCCGACCTCGGTCGCAATCGACGGCGCCGGAAATCTCTACGTCGCCGAAAGCACTGGCGTAATCATGATCCCTGACGAAAACGGCACTCTGAATCCCGCTGACATGCAGACGCTGCAAATTGTCGGACTCGGCTTAGCGCAGGGTATTGCCATGGATGGTAATGGGTTCCTGGACATCGCCGACATCGCGAACGGCAGTGTGATTCACGTCCCGGGGGTGGGCGGAACACCAACCGTCATCGCATCCGGATTGACCAATCCTCACGGCGTAGCCGTCGACGCCATGGGCGATGTGTTCGTCGCCAGCGACAATCAGGTGAATGAGTATCCCATCGACGGTGGAACGCCGATCCGGATGGGCAGCGGCTACAACTCTCCCCAAGGAATAGCGGTGGACGCATCCGATACGGTCTACGTGGCCGATACCGGCAACGATCAAATCATCAAGGTCGCCCCCGGCGGCCAGACACAAACAACGCTGGCGGTGGCCGGCATGGCGGCTCCGCACGGAGTAACCCTCGATGCTACCGGCAATCTGTATGTGTCGGACACGAGCAACGTATATGAAGTGAACCGCGTACAGGCGACAGCGCTGAATTTCGGACAGGTGCAAGTCGGCACCGCCAGTCCGGCGCAGACCTTGCAGGTGTCGAACATCGGCAACATGCAATTGTCAGCATCGGCCTTGGCGATCTCAACCAACTACCTGCAACAGCCTTCGGGCGGCAGCGATTGCAGCCCGAGCTCACAACTTATATCAGGCGGCGGCTGCGCGATTGCGGTAGCCTTCTCGCCTACAACCACCGGCGTGCTGAACGGCACTGTAACGCTTACCGATAACGCGCTGAATAATTTGGTCAGCCAACAGTCGGTTGGTCTAACCGGAACCGGAGCCGGGAGCCAGCAGCAGCAGACCATCACCTTCCCCAATCCAGGCACGCAGGCCTACGGCGTCGCACCGATCACGCTGACCGCGACGGCCAGCTCTGGCCTGCCGGTAAGCTACACCGTGCTCTCCGGGCCGGCATGGGTAAGCGGCAACATACTTACCGTGACGGGCGCGGGATCTGTAACTGTCGAAGCCAACCAGTCCGGCAACAGCCAATGGCAAGCGGCTCCGCCGGTCAACGACTCTTTCGCAGTTAATCCCGCCGTGCTAACCGTAACCGCAAACAACGCGGCTATGACTTACGGTGGGACGCTACCGACGTTTACCGCCAGCTACAACGGCTTTGTCAATGGCGATGGACAGGGCGTGCTGAGCGGCTCGCCCAGTCTGACAACTACGGCAACGTCGAACTCGCCGGTCGGAACCTACGATATCGTCGCCGCGCAAGGCACGCTGGCAGCTCAGAACTACGTCTTCGTTTTCGTCAATGGCGTACTGACCATCGCCCAGGCGCCCAGTTCTTCGATCCTTATCTCGGGGCAGAGCAATTTGTACGCGACTCAAGTGACGACGCTCACGACGACCGTCAGCGTCACCGGCCTCGGCGGAACACCAACCGGCACCGTAAGCTTCATGCTCGGCACCACTTCGCTGGGCACCAGCCCGCTCACCGTGCTGGACGGCAACGATGCTTCGGCCAGCATCCAGCTGACCGGTTCACAACTAACGCTGGGCCCGAACAGCATTACCGCAATCTACTCCGGCGATAACAATTACGCAGGTTCAACCTCACCTGCAATTACCGTCACCTTGCTGAACTCCAACCAGAACTTCGGCAGCCAGAATGTAGGATCCACGTCGGCGGTGCAGACGCTGACCTACACCTTCAATAGCGACACGCAGCTGGCGGCAATCAACATTCTGACCGCGGGCACTGCGAACCTCGACTACACCGATGGCGGCAGCAGCACCTGCACCATCGGCACACCCTATACGGCTGGACAGACCTGCTCGGTGACCGTACAGTTTGCTCCGGCAGCGCCGGGCGTGCGCGAAGGTGCGGTAACGCTGTTCGCGCAGGGCAACAATTTGCCCCTGATGACGTGGTATGTAACCGGAGTAGGACGGTCACCAGCCGTGACTATCGATCCCGGCACGCAGACCACGCTGGGCTCTATCAACAACGCTGCCACGTACGGCTCGACAATCGACGGCACTGGAAACGTTTACGTTACCGATCAAGTCAACGGCCAAGTAGTCAAATTTGCCGCGGGGACCCAGACGCAGACGATTGTCGTCTCGCAGCTGAGTGCTCCGACCTCGGTGGCGTTGGATGGCGCGGGTAATCTCTACGTCGCTGAAAGCAGTGGCGTGGTCATGATCCCCAACGAAAACGGTACGTTAAACGCTGCCGACATGCAGATGGTGCAGGTCACGGGGCTCGGCTTGGCGCAAGGTATCGTGGTCGACGGCAGTGCCAATCTGTACGTGGCCGACAGCGCGAATGGGAATGTGGTGGAGATTGTTGCGGGGGGAGGAGCTCCCACGACCATCGCTTCCGGATTGACTAACCCGCACGCGGTTGCGCTTGATGCCTTGGGCAATGTGTATGTGGCCAGCGACAATCAAGTGACGGAGTATCCCACTGGTGGCGGCGCACCGATTATCCTGGGGGCCGGCTTCCGCTCTCCGCAAGGAGTTGCGGTTGATGCTTCCGGAACTGTGTATGTCGCCGACACCGGCAACGTACAAGTCGTGAAGGTCGCTCCCGGAGGCCAGTCGCAATCCAACCTGACCGTGACGGGCTTGACCGCTCCACACGGGATAACATTCGATGCCAGCGGCAGCGTGTACGTTTCTGACGGCGGCAACGTATATGAAGTGAACCGTGTGCAGGCGGCAGGGCTGAATTTCGGAGCAGTGCAGGTGGGCACGACCAGCCCGGCGCAGACCTTGCAGCTGTCGAACATCGGCAACACGCAATTGTCGGCGGCAGCGCTGGCGATCTCGGCAAACTATTTGCAACAGCCTTCGGGGGGCAGCGATTGCAGCTCAAGTTCGCAACTGGCTGCGGGTGGTGGCTGCGCGATCGCGATAGCTTTCTCGCCTACGACAACTGGCGCGCTGAATGGAACAGTCTCGCTGACCGACAACGCGCTGAACAATACAGCTAGTCAGCAGACCATCGGGCTGGCTGGCACAGGAACCCAATCCCAGCAACAGCAAACCATCACCTTCCCCAATCCTGGCGCGCAAACCTACGGAGTCGCGCCGATCCCACTGACCGCAACCGCAAGCTCAGGGCTGCCGGTTACGTACACTCTGATCTCGGGACCGGCACAATTAAACGGAAACCTGTTGACTATTACCGGAGCAGGTTCGGTAACCGTGGAAGCGGACCAATCGGGGAACAGCCAGTGGCTGCCAGCTCCTCCGGTCGATGACACCTTCACCGTTGCTCCGGCGGTGCTGACAGTCAAAGCCAACAACCTTAGTGGCAACTCCGGGCAACCGCTGCCGACGTTGACCTATACCTTTAGCGGGTTCGTGAATGGCGACACCCAAAGCGTGGTAAGCGGAGCGCCGGTGTTGTCCACCACGGCAACTAGAACGTCGCCGCCAGGCGTGTATCCCATCACTATCTCGCAGGGAACGTTAGCTGCCCAAAACTATACGTTCACCTTCGTGAATGGAACACTCACTCTGACAATTGCCAAAAACCTTGGTCACTAACAGACGAGAGCCGGCGAGAAGCGGCGGAGCCATCGCTCTGCCGCTTTTTTTGCGGTCCAAACAAGTCCGTGCAAGTCGGACGAGCAGACTAAAGAAAGAGGGCGGCCCGATGATCGAGTCGCCCTGACACGAAGCTTATTGATTGGAGATGGTCGCCGTAGTTCCATCCAATTTTGTGATATGGATAGTGAACTTTTCGTTGTAAGTCGGAGCCCTGTCCTGGAGAATGCTGATCGCCAGCGCTTCGCCCAGGATCATCGACTGGTCGGTATCGCTACGCCAGTGAATGCCGGCGTGAATTCCATGCCCAAAGCTGACATTGTGTGCCAGTTTGTTCAGCTCGCCGTTGACCGTGATCTGCCCTGAGTCGCCGCCGCTGTAGGGCACGAGCGAGAGCCCGTCATCGCTGGGCACCTGCGGACTGGGAATGACGTAGGTACCATCGAAGAAGAACTTCAGCATGGTGATGCAAGCCCCCGCAACCATTCCGTGGCCGGTGGGGTAAGCCGGATGCGCCGGTGAGCCTTCCGGAAAGGCCTGCGAAAGCAAATAGGTGCCGTACCTGCTGAAGCTCTGTGCCATGGCCTGCGAGTTCAGAACGTTATTGTTGACGTGAGCGGCTATGGTGTTTCCCTGGCCGGTCAGCATCAACTGCACAATGCCCGCGCCCGACTCAGGACGATGACGGAGATGGTCGATCCACTTGTGATACCACACCACATCCAAAGCTCGCGCCGCCACTTCTCCAACCGACGCCGCAAAATCCGGCATACCAAACGTGCCAAAACCATTCTGCGTCCTGGAATGAGCATAGGGATTACCGGGATTCAACGGCACGCCCAACGTAGTAAGAACCAGGAGTGCCGTGAAGTAAGCCTGATATGCCACATCTACGTGGGTGAACGACGCCAGAGCCCGTCCGTTGTACATATAACGCGGCTGCGAATCCGTCTGGTTACGCAGTCCAGTGTCAATGCCGTTCTGAACCTCCAGCCAGGTAGTCGGGTCCGTCATGTAATCGATGTTTGGCAGATAGCAGACCATCTGCTGACTCATCTCCTGCGCCCCAAAGAACGTGGGAGTGATGAACAACTGCGATATGTAGGGACCGATCGTCTCGCCGAGAAATCCGCCGCGGAATAAAAGATTGGGCGTGACCTGACCGCCGGCATTCCTCGGTCCGGTGTAGGACGGCATGCCGGAAATCTCCTGCGCCGCCAGGTTGGCTATCGCATTGTTCGGGTAGTCGGTGAAGGCGACGTCACGCAACAGCGACCCCCAGTACAACTCCACCAACTCCGTTCCGTAGGCGGCAGAAGCGACGGCGGGAGGCGGAGGCACGACCACCAGATTTTCCTGGTTGGCGGGAGAAGAAGCGTTGCCGAACTGTATCGCGTCCGAGCCCTCCAAACCGTAGGCCAAGGCACCTTGCGGCCCGTTCAGCGTACGCGTGCCACCCAGAATAATCTGCTCAAAGTCCGAAGGCCTGCCGCTCGCCAGTGCCGTCTTCATACTTTGGAAGGCGTTCAGATTCACCCGGCCCGGCCCGTCCTGCAACAAGGTTTTTGCATAGGTTCCCGACTTATCGGGATAGCGCGTTTCGTCGCCATTGGTGGTGTGAGGAGGAACCGGGATCAAGCCTTCCCGGGTAGCCTCGAGCACACGATTATCGAAGGACTGCAAGACGCGATTGTTCCCACCAGGCGGCCGTGACGGGTTCCCGAAACTTTGCGAGCCTCGGGATTGCGCGAACACAGCCGACGGACCGGCGAGCGCTCCGGCGGCGATGGTTGCGGCGGCGCCCGCTTGTCCAAGAAACTTTCGCCGGTTGATTCCACGTGGCGTCTTCTCAGTGCAAGCACTTTCCACTTGCAGTGGATGGAACTCAGGGCAACGATCTTCGCTCATGGAAGTACTCCCTCCGATTCTTGCTCTTACCTGGCAAAAACAGGCTGCTCCGGAAGAACTGAACTGGCCGAAGTGAGGAACCGTTAGGCGAGCGCGCTCTCACTGCCGTTTGAAGAAAACGTTCCGGTCAAACCTGCTGAATGGCAAAACCTGATCAACGGCCAAATGGCCGCGCTCCAAACATAATGTTGAAGAGTTCAGGCACTTTTCGGGGGTCGGGGCGCGTCGGACCTCTCCGCTAGCTGGACTGCCGACATCTTGAGAACATAAGGTCAGGGCTGTCAAGAAGAAACTCTGCTTCCAGAGAGAAAAACCCAGGACGACGGTAAAAGCCGCGCGAAGGCCGCTTGTCACCGCCTGACACGAGCCGGCTCCGATGGCTTTAGCGGCGGCGTTGCATCGTCGAGCCCACACCAGATGCGATGAAGCTGCGACGCTATTACCCCAAAGTGTTGCTCGAAACCGCAGGCGGCAGGTACTTTCCTGGATAAAATTTTGAGCCACCATAGCATGTTTGTGGATGCTGTCTTCGCTTATACTCTTGCACCAAGCCTCGGCCCTCCAGTGATAATTGCCGGGCCGAAACGTACCCGTTTGACGTAGGCCGATGAAGCTCCGGAATCCGTATTGAGCTCGTACGGCAACCTCCGCAACTTCCGCCTCTGACCGGAAACTGCATGTAAGCGAATGTCCACCAAATAGGAGACAGCGATTACCATGAAAACCAACTTGAGTCGGTCCTCAGCGAACCAGACCTGCCGGGTTCTGGCCGCAGCGGCACTCTCACTCGCGTGTTCTGCTGCCCTCAACGGCCAGGTGCGCGTCGGCAATGGCATCTATCCGCCATCGAGTATTGAACAGCCGGCGGATGTCGGCGTGCGCATGCACACCAACTACATCATCAACGCTCCCACAGGATCCATCGTCCCTGCGGCTCAACCGGCCGGAGAAACTCCAGCTTCGCTGGGATGTGTCTATAACCTGGTTTCCAATCCATTGTCAGGATGCCCGATTAATGGCACCACGCAGGTTCCCACCGGCGGCGCTGGCGTGATCGTGATTGTAGACGCCTACGACTATCCGTCGGCAGCCACTGATCTTTCGACCTTCTCGACTACGTTTCATCTGCCGCAGGCGAACTTCTCAGTGCAGTATGCCAGCGGCAGGAAGCCGAGCAACGGATGCAGTTCCGGCTGGGAGGGTGAGGAGTCGCTCGACATCGAATGGGCCCACGCCATGGCCCCCAACGCGCAGATCGTCCTGATGGAAGCCTCTTCTGCTTCAAACAGCGCCCTGTATACCGCGGTGCAGGCGGCCAACTCCTACATCGCTGCGCATGGTGGCAAAGGTGAGGTCTCGATGAGCTGGGGCGGCAGCGAGACCAGCAACGAGAGCAGTTCCGATCACTACTTCACCCAGTCTGGTGTAGTGTACTTCGCCTCGTCGGGCGATTCACCGGGCGTCATCTATCCCAGCTCGTCGGTGAATGTAGTTTCTGCTGGAGGCACCCAGGTCAACCGCAACAGCGGCGGCGCTTATACCAACCAGACAGCCTGGTCTGATGGCGGTGGCGGAGATAGCAGATACGAATCCCGGCCCAGCTACCAAAGCTCCATTTCGAGCATAGTGGGAACTCATCGCGGCACGCCGGATCTTTCGTTCGACGCGAGTGGCGGGTCTCCAGTAGCCGTCTACAACTCAAGCTGCTACGGCGGATGGCTGGAGGTCTATGGAACCAGCGTGGCCTCACCGTCGCTGGCTGGCATCATCAATGATGCTGGACAGTTTAAAACCAGCAGCAGCGCTGAAAATACCCTGATCTATAGCAACATGGGCTTCACGAACTACTTCACCGATATCACCTCGGGCAGTTGCGGCACTCACAGCGCTACCACAGGCTGGGATTTCTGCACCGGCGTCGGAGTCGACAACGGCTTAGTCGGGAAGTAGCGACCGCAGGCTGTTAATTGAAGCCCGCTCTCTCGAGGGCGGGCTTTTTATTTGTGAACTCAAGGCGCCGTATGTGTCGGAGCAGCGCGGCATGCGAAACGACTCGTACATACGCGACGTTTCCGAATAAATCAAAGTCAGGGGGCCTCAAAGCGAGCAGCGGAACAGCCGGGTGCCCCAGGTTCGTCCACCCGCCCAGGTTAGCGTCCAAATGCAGGACGCGAACCTGGGGCACCAGGCGCTTATGCCTATCAGGAAGCAGGACCGGTTCGTCTGAATGAGTGGAGCGCGCACAAGCTGAAGTCTGTCGAAGTGACAACTTTCCCTTTATGAAGGGTCATCACTCCCCAGGTCTCGAACACCGCGAGACCTGGGCCACCCGCCTCTTCATCCGATTGGCCTACCTTTTCGACGACAGCCAACTGGAAGGGTGCGGAAGCCAGGCTAAGACCTACCGCCTAGTGGATGGATCAACTGCCGATTCTCGACCAAAAGCGCTATCTGGATAAGGATCGCACTTCCGATGAGAAGCCAGTCCGCCTTGGAAGTAAAGATGGTAGTCGAAATGCGGGGCCATCCCACGATCAAGTAAAGAAGATATGTGCCCAGTAAATAAGCCCATTGTGTAGCGGCACCAATCCGCAGGGAAGCAATGCTTACTAGGAGTATCGGCACTGCCAAAAACGGCTGATATAGCAAAAAATAGTAACTTGTATGCATCGGAACCTGTCCAACGAACCAGAAGGCCAAGCATCCAATCCACGTGTAGGCGCAGCTTAACAGTCCTGCTAAAGAGAGCAGTGTCCAGCTCAACGTGGACCGTTGCTTCAGTGACATGCGGTCCCCGAGTACGGGTACCACTGGAAGAAATGTGAGATCTGCCAGGCCGTAGAACCTCCGACTCGGTTCTCAGAGTCGCAAAGCTGTTGGTTACAGCCTTGAAGCGCAGCACTTTGAGCTGCCGAGAGACCGGAGTTCCTATTGTCGCCCGCAGTGAAATTGTTCATGGTATAGCAATAATCGTGAACCATGCAATTGTAGTCCGTCTGATCTGTTGGCAGTCCCGATCCGCCCGTTCCGCACCAATTGCCGTGTGTCCAGAGACCATGAACTGGCGTATGTTGCCCATTCAAGGCCCACCATATAACACCGACTTGAAATAGCAGTGGCCCAGGGATATTAAAGGGGGATACTCCACTGAGCGCAACGTTTCCCAAAGCGCCTTGGCCAATCGTTAGACACGTTATATCCCCACACTGAGCAGTAGGAACAATCGCGCCCCAAACTCCCCAGGGGTTTGTCGGCAAGCCGTTGGGCAGACCGTTGGTCTCGTTCGGGAAATTGACCGGTTGCTGGGACGGAGGTTGGTTGGGTGGTGGATTGTTCGGCGGTTGATTAGGCGGCGGGTTGACGACGCCGCAGTCATCGCAGCCGGTCGGCAAGTAAAAGATAAAGTCCCCACAGGTCTCGTACGACCCTCCGGGATCCGAGCCGATGCCTACGTTATCCGGTGAACATAAAGTCCAAGCCCAGTGGGTCAACGTTGCTCAGCGGATTGTTGACGGCGTAGGCATAACGGTTCCAGGTCTGTGGATTGGCGGTATCAACCGCCGCCAAGCCAGCGGGATCCGGGCTTTCCCACCGCCCTTGTGACGGGCTGTATTGGCGGAACAAAAAGTCATCGATCCCGTAAGTCGTGTCCTCGGTCTGCCCAGTGAAATTGCGGTTCAGCCAATTTCCGTCCCACTCTGCGTAAACTTCGCCGAAGGGAGCATATGCCCTATCATAGTATGCCGTACCGCGTATGCCGTACCGCCGCTGTCGCTCGATAGCCTCGAAGATCCCAGCCAGTCGGAGTGCTGGAACCATCCCGTTCCATCGCCATTATGGACAGCAGCCAAGCCTGCCACCATGGGGTCAATGTATCTTGTCAGTGTGGTACCCGACATGAAGGCAAACTTCTGACCGCTCGGAGAATACACAATCTGCTCGTAAGTATTGGAAAGTGTATTGTGAATCTGGACTGCACGATTGAAAGCGTCAAACGACGTAATGGATTCGTTTGTCTGGACCTGGCGCTGCTCAGCATCATATTGGAAGGTATTGACCTCGTTATCGAAGGTCACGTTGCCGACTCCGTCGTAACTAAATCCAGGCACATGATTCCCGGAACCGCCTTGAGCGCTGAAGCCGGGTGGCTGTAGAAGGTCAAGAGGTTGTACCGGGATCAGCGCGGCTGATGGGCGGCTTGTAGGCGAGGCTACCATGAGGACGGGCGAAGTTGTAGTAGGCATTCCAGGGCTGGAGATGCTGGTTGCGTTCGCCCGAGTCCTGCCAGTATTTTGCATAGGCCCATTCGCGCAGAGCGGTCTGGATAAAACGCTCGGCTTTGCCGTTGGTTTGAGGACGGTAGGGCTTGGTGCGGCGATGTCGAATGCCCAGCTGCTGACAGACAGCGCGGAAGTGGTGGGAGCGATAACTGCTGCCGTTATCGGTGAGCAAGGCGCGGACGGCAATGCCGTGGGAGGCAAAAAAGGCCAAGGCTTCCTTTAGAAAGGCGATGGTGGTAGGAGCCTTCTGATCGGGAAGCATCTGGGTAAAGGCGAGGCGGGAGTGATCGTCGATGGCGACGTGAAGGGCTTCAAAACCGCCCTGGGAGCGCACCCCGCGAAGCCGGCCATCAGCGCGTAGCGAGACCTGAGAAAAGCGGGTCATGCCTTGGATGTCGAGATGGACGAGGTCCCCAGGGTGGGGATGTTCGTAACGCTGCACCGGGGGAGCGGGATGCAGATCGCGCCAGCGGCTGAGGCGGACGCGCCGCAAGATGCGGCTGACGGAAGCGGGGCTGATGGCGGTGCGGCGGGCGATCTCGTAGGCTGGGGTGTGCTGGCGGCGCAGTTCAATGACGCGTTCGACCAAGCTGGCGGGAAAGCGGCGGGGACTGCAGAGCGGGCGTGAACTACGGTCAAAAAGCCCCTTCATACCGGCGCTGCGGTAACGCGCTACCCACTTGCCTGCGGTCTTGACGCCGACGCGAAAGCCTTCCGCGGCCGCCTTCTGGGTGACTCCCTGGTCCAGCACCAGCTTGACCAAAATCTCTCGACTGCGAAAGCTGAGTCGGGCATTCTTGTGGATGTCCATTCGGTCTTCTCCTCGGAAACTAATTGCTCGTCACAATCAGCTTCTCTGGTTTCTGATCGAATGGACAACCTCTTGAAAGATCACAGGTGCCCCAGGTTCGTCCACCCGCCCAGGTTAGCGTCCAAATGCAGGACGCGAACCTGGGGCACCAGGCGCTTATGCCTATCAGGAAGCAGGACCGGTTCGTCTGAATGAGTGGAGCGCGCACAAGCTGAAGTCTGTCGAAGTGACAACTTTCCCTTTATGAAGGGTCATCACTCCCCAGGTCTCGAACACCGCGAGACCTGGGCCACCCGCCCCATTTCGACGCGGTTTCAAGACGACTTCCTTGTGTTCATGACTCGTCGCGGCAGTAACTCCTACCCGGGCGCCGCTGAGTGGGACTTCCTGGTTGTCCGGCCCTCCGAAGCACGGCGGCAGAATCATTTCGTTGGTGCAGACTGTTTGTGTTTTCATACTGACCTCCCTGTGGTCATGGGTTGTGGCGTCGGTGGAGTCCAACGCGGCCGGATTTTGGTTCGAGGCCTTACATCGCCCGGAAGCGCGAAGGAGGAAGTCTGGAACAAGCTGGGCGCGGCCTGGCCCGGTTCTCTCACATCGGTTTAGACAGCTGTGAACCCTCGCCTCCATGAGCGCACAATGCGCCCTCTCGCCGGGCCCGCTCAATACTTGCGAGATGATTCGGAGGTAAGTTGGAGATCAGCGCCCAAGCAATTCAGAGGCTGGGAGTTAGCACCCGATGTCATCAAAGAGAATGTTGGGCGGGTAAATTAGGCTCTACAGGCGCGCCCAATCCGGCTACTAGGGCTTGTTACATTTTGCAGCGGCAGAATCGGTGATCGGGGTTGACGGTTGTCTTCATGTGGCCTCAGACAGTGGAAGAGCTGTGAAACATTCTCACGAATACTAGGAGTGGCACAGACATTTTAGCTGCAGGGGTCGCCACAAGCACGCTCTCAGCGGACATCAGTACAAAACGTTCCCAACAATGTTGCCGAAGCACTAGCATTCTTTTTGGCACATTTGCCCACGACGTACGACGAAGACGCAAAGAACAGTGCGCGAATGCCCGGAAAATGAAGTGCTCTGGATTGATAACCCGAGGTTGAAAGATTCCGACTCGATTTTTGAGCAGCTTGCCCGCCTTTCGTCTGCGCAGCGGAATGATTGAGAAGGCGCGGTTGAGGATCACCATGGGATTGTCATCGGAGAATCTATTCGCACTTTAGACTGTTCGGTCAGGCTAAGCTCCATGTGCGAACTCCACTGCATCACGTCCCATCACGGCGGCCAAGGAAACCAACATAAGGCGAATAACATTCGCTCAACATTCTCCATGAAACCGCACCAGATAATTGGACTGCCGCCGACTAGGCTCTCTGGGCTGGGTGCCTTGAGAGACAAGAGACGCGCGCAACTGCGCTTGTTAGCGGATTTACCGACCATCAGAAGCGCACCATGAGTTCGTATTCTGCTTAGCCCGCCACGCGGTCTCAACTGCAGAGAAATTCCGACTATCTTATCGGCAAAATACGCGAAAATGGTCGGATTTCCATGACATTTGCCGCGCAAACCGAAGCAGAGAAAATGACCTGCGAGCGGCTTTGCTCCGTTGCAGGAGATTTTTCTCCTAAGCCCTCATTAGTAGTCCGGTTTCAAGAACACGCTCGGACGAATGGTCGGCGATCCAAAGCGAACACAGCGCGAAGGTAGTGTCCTAAGAAAAAGAAACGTCAGAATAGAAATTAGGACACTACCAGCGCGAAAGCCAATTTGACTTCTGCCGACTAAACAAGTCTTGGCTTTGCCTAACTGGTTGAGAAAACAGTTTGCGAATCGCTAAGCTCGGTGGTGCCTGCGCGATGAGAATCGTGCGCCTGTGGGGTGAGATACGCGGCCGAACGCCGGCTATCCCGCCGGTTTCCACGATCGATTTGGATAGGCAGTTAGTCGCGGCGATATGTGCTGGGTGGCGAGTTGTAGGGACTATTTCAAAAGCTTATGCCCGTCTCAAGCACTACCGTCGTGCTCGCGGTCCCGGGACCAAAAACATAGGTAGTGAATTCCAACTTCTTGTGGGAGACGCCCACGAGGAACCCACGCTGGATGTTCAGCGCTGTTTGATAGGCCGCAGTATGTTGCGCCACCGCGCCCACATGAAGCCATCCTACTGGCGAGTACGTGAGCTGCGGCCAGGCGTAGTAAAAGTTCCCTGACTTGCTCGTGGTATCGAACACATATTCATTGCCGATCGAGAGCATGACTTTTTTCTTATAGTTAAGAGAGGCTTCGCAGCCCGGTGCTATTCCGTTGAGCCGCCCGAAAACGCCACCAATCATCGGCGTGACGTCGAGCTCCCACTTGTCGGCGGCGCTGACATCGCCGCGGCGGAAGTTGTAGCCCGCCCACGCCGATCCCGTCCGCAGGTGCTCGTCGTTGTAGCGTGCTTCGAGGTGCAGCCAATGGTGGTCCACGGTCAGCACCGGATCTACGTAGGACGTCCCGTCCGGAACGATGAAACCATCGACAGTCAGAGTGTACGCCCAGGGTTGCGTGTCCGAAGTCGGCGTCTTGATTGACGCGGTGCCCGGCCTTGCCTGGCCAAACGCGTGGCTACTCGCCAGCACCAACAGCAATGCGAGCTTGACCTGCGCGCATGAAGCGGACACCCAGCCTCCCTCTTTTCTTCTAAATCGAGTTTCTGAACTACACAACCGCCGCGGCCCACGGATGCCACCTTGGCTCGGGCAGTGTCGAGCAACGCTATGTTTGCGGAGATAAGCACGTCACCTGTCAAGCTTCGTGAAGAAGAGGCAACAGAGCAGATAACGCCAAGGTTTACGCATTTTTATGAAACTTCCTACAAGTGGGCTTCTCAGGCACTCTGCATCTTTCCGGCCCATCCCCCGCGCTGAAATATGTGCCACCTTTATCGCTGGGACTTCGGGCGGATTGCGGAGGGCAGAAAGCTGCCGTCGTTCGTGCCCACTTCCTTGGCCATCAGCTGGTTAAGCAAGTCGTTCATGCGCAGGATGAGGTCCCGGTTTTTTTCCGGGTCGAGGGCGAGATTGTGGGTCTCGAGCGGATCGTTCTTCAGGTCAAAGAGCTGGACGTCATTGTTGCGCAGAATTTGCTCGAGCGTTACCGGCGTATTGAAGTTGGCGGGGGAGTAGTATCGCGCAAACTTGTATTGTCCGTCGAAAGCAAAACTCAGGAATCCACGTTTATCAAGCTTGGGTTGAAGCTCGGTCAAAGGCGGCGATGGTTTGTTCTGGAGGAGTTGCGTCATGCTCGACAGAAGATAGCCTGAATCAATGGTCATGGGAGCGACGTAGTTGAATAGGACACCGGGGCGCACGGCTATCGGAGATGCGGCCTCGGCGTTTGCCAAGACGCCGGAGAAATCGTGACCGGGCAAATCCTTCACGGCCTCGCGCCGCTGTGCCTCGGGCACTCCAGCGAGCCCGGGCAGGGTTGGCATCAGGTCCAGGTGGCTGGTGAGAACGTAGGACGATTTGCCGCCGGGGTAATTGGGGTCGACAATGATCAACGGCACATGGGCATTTCCTTCATAGGCGAAGGGACCTTTGCCCCGGAGGCCACCGTGGTCGCCCGCCATCTCGCCGTGGTCGGCGGTGAAGATCACCACGGTATCCTTCCAGAGATCCAACTCGTCCAAGCCATCTTCCAGTTGCTTTAGACTAAGGTCCGTGTCACGGATCAAATTCAGATAATAGTCATTAAACACCTGCCACATATCCGGTCGATTCACCGGAATAAAGCCGAGAGCCCCCGACCAGCCGAGGTGGTAGTCGGTCAGCGCGGCGGGCATTCCCGGGGCCGAAAGCGATTCCTGCATCGTGGGGGAGGGAGCAGGATTCCATTGCTTGCTGTACAGCGTGTTTTTCGGGGGCGCAGTAAGCACGCCGTTCACGACGGCCTTTTGTACCTGATCCGTTCCCGGTAAATTGGCATCCGCATACATGATGTCGTGCGGATTGACGAAGCTCACGACCAGGAAGAACGGTTGCCCGGACTCGCGCAGCTTGGGCACGTTGCCTCGCAGCCAGCGGACGCTTTCGCTCGCGGTGTACACATCTGTCTTGTAGCCCTGGTCGGGCGCACCAGTTTTGTCGCCGTCTGGCTGGTAGATCTCAAACCCGTAGGGCCGAAGTGCCTCACTGTAGTTGACCGTTGGCTTGGGAGGGATGATGCTGGCCTGCATTTCCCATTTGCCGAAGAACGCTGTCTGGTAGCCCAACTTCTTCATCATGGAACCCATGTTGGGCCGGTCAATTCGCAAACTCGGCACGTAGCCTGCCTCCATCTGATCGAAAACCCCGTTGACTTGTGGGGGTTGCCCACTCCACAGGGCTGCGCGGGAGGGCGTACACATCGCTGAGGCGACATAGTGGTTGTGAAAGGTGAAGCCACGTTGCGCCAGCCGCTCAAGGGACGGCATTCTGTACCCCGCGGCAACCGGCAGGTCGTAACGCGTTTGATCGCGCAGTATCAGAATGACATTCAGCGGGCGGTTCGGAGCAGGGGCCTTTGCCGAAACTTGCGCCTGCGCGAATGGCGCGAATGCCGCCATCGCGAGGGACAACAGCACTTTGCCAATCAGCCCACCGGCCCCCATACGGGGCAACCTTGGCCAGCAGAGTAGGGACTTAGTCATGAAGCCTCCTTTTCCTGCCTTAAGAGGGACAGTTTTATAAATGGCCCAGAAGTACCCTTCCAGACCGCCATCAACGAGCGAACAAGAGTAGCCCATCAGTGGAAGTCGGGGCAAGCAGCCTGACCAAAAATCGATAAGAATAAAAATGAAATGAAGCTGCTGTGTGTCGTCGACCATCGGAAGGTTGGCCAGAAACCGGCCCCTAGGAGATTCCTTCCCACAAGTGGCTTATAGAAAGCGACCGCCGTCAACCCAGAACTCTGTGAGCACTGTGTGTGCCGCCTGATTGGGAAAGTCGCCTGGCGAGGGAGCCAGTATTGACGGTTAAAACCGGTAGCTCCCGGATGGCTGGCAGCGCGGGCGTAAGGTCGATGATCGATTTCACCCAATTGATGGCGCAGCTTCGAACGCCAGTATCCTAGCCTTCAGGCATCGGCGCCGATACGATTCGATGGTGCTTCGCAAGATTGTGTAAGACCGCTCGGTGTCATGCTGTTATCGTCCCCCCACGACAAATTCGTGGGGGAGGGTACTGAGAAGCGAAACTGCACGCAGGAGCCCGCTCTTCCCAGTCACTTGGAGACTTCCATGCGAGCTTCTTACACCAACGAAGAGCGATCCACCTCGTCATTTCGACTACATTTCAAAGCGGTTCGACTGGCAGGACCGCTTCTCCCACTTCTGTTGATTTTCTTACTGCCGAGCGCTCGCGCTGCGACAGAACCGCAAGAGTCAAAAGCGTCTCCGGTCGCAACTATGGAAGGCGTTCTGGGCACAGCTGCTGCAATAAACTCAGCGCCGTCTATGCCCAATGTGATCGTCTTCTCGCCCAATGCTGTTACGCTGAGTAACCCAAGCGGCACAAATTGGACGACTAAGCCAGCTGGACCTACTGCGGTCTCCATAAACCTCACGGTTTACGATTCCACTGGCACTGTAACCACTCCTTCTAGGGACCGTCCCCTCCACGTCCATGTGTATGGCGCTCCCGATGGCGTGATTAGCCCGATTGACCAAGTGCTCACCTCGGGAACAACCACGACGTCCACGATTGTGACATTCCAGTACGACGGGGGGTCCTTTCCCAACAATATGGAGCTCGCCGCCTGGATGGACGACTCGGCAGGCGGTTCCTCGCTGGGAACAACCTTGTTCGTTCCGGAAACCCGGCGAGACTGTACTGGCGGTTCCTCCGCCTCTGACCTGTACGTTACTTCCAAGATCCCCAGCGAAATCCAGGTGAAAGCGGTAGTGGGTGCGGACTATCCGCCGGAAGCAGACTTCCACAACTTCACCATCGATACCGGGTCTCTTGGCGTGCTGGTCACCAAGAGCGATCTGATTATGGGTCCGCAAGTTCATGGCCCTGGCGCCCCCGGCGAGAAGTTCTACAACAGCAGCGGCCTCATCTTTAGCGGCTATTACTATCTGGCACCGGTCAGCATCGAGTTGACGGACCACAGCTTCGTGAAAACTAATCCCATACTGGTGCTCGCGGTCGATCACGTAAAGTGTGACAGTTCGGAAAGCTATAAAGGTCGCTGCCATCTTCCCAAGAACGCCGGCCTGCATTATCTGGGCGTCGGCTTCGACCGCAACAGCACGACCGCGGGTGACTTGTTTGATTCACCCTCCCAAAACGCTTTTCTGGAACTCACCGATTTGCAGAACGGGAACGACATCAATCAGGGATACATTCTGTCCAAAGAGGGAGTGACGCTTGGCATTACCGCCGACGATTCGAGCGAATTCACCTTTACCAGGCTCGATGCCAATACAACAGTTGCTGGAGACTGGGGCCCCTTGCAGGGCTGCTACGGATTTCCAAAACTTTCTGGTAGTCCACAATTCTGCGGCAGTCTGTTGCTCGACTTAGGCATTAAACAGATGTATCTTGATCTGCCATTTGGCGATCGCCCGGGAAAGACCTTCGACAAGAAGAACTACGTCCCTTCCAAAATCCGAATGAACATACAGGCTGGCGTGAAGGGGCAGCCGCCAGCCATGAGCTACGGCTTCGACACTATACAGCCGCCAGATCAGCCTGGAGGGGATACGCCTGCCTTCGTGCAGTGGATTAATAAGACAGACATATTCGTCAACACCGGTCGTCGCGCCTTGATGAAGTACAGTTACCTGTATTTAGCTGGCTGCGGCTACGTCGGCTTTAGGCCGGTCGCTGACCGCTAATTGCTTTCACTTTAGCTAGAATTCACGGCGAGCAGGTTTAACCGGGCTGTTCGACAATTCTCAATCGAACATCAGAGGCTTTTCTCGCAGCTCGCTTCCGACAGTCCGTTTCGCAAAACCCATAGCGGCGAAATGTTTGGAGATCACAAATCGAACGTCATGCGGTTCATAATGACTGCCACGGTTACCGGGGGCTTACGGATCGTGAGTCGGTCTCACTGATTGGAACAAAAGGCCGGGGAGCGATTGGTCGGCCATGCAAACGTTCGTCCACGTTTCATGAGCAGACATTTTTAAGGAACCTGACTGCATCACATTCGGAACTCAGCCGGGTTTTCGAACTTGCGTTTCCCAGAGACTCCCGATTATTCTTGGCACGCCCTGAAGGAGTCAATGGAATGTCACGTTTTCAAAGAGTGCCCCCAGTTGCACTATTAACGACGATTGCGTTTGCCTTTTTTGCAGTTGCGGCCCTTTACCCCGCATCCGCACAAGAGCGTTACGAGTCGACTTTCAACGGACACACAATTATCTATCCGGCCTCTAACACTCCCCAGCCCGGCCGCCCTCACACCAACTACTTTTTTGTCGACTCGGATCAACCAGCCCCTCAACCCCCAGCGGGTGCTGAAACTCCTGGCTCCGTGGCCTGCGTATATGAGTTGGTAACTGGACCGACCGGTTGTCCGATTGCCACAAGCACAACCGTGCCCAGCGGTGGTATCGGCGCCATTGCCATCGTCGACGCCGGTTACTACCCGACCGCGCAGTCCGATCTGGACGCCTTCGACACCCAATTTGGTATTTCGGCTACGACCATTACACAGGTCTGGCCCACCCCGATACGGCCACCTGTTTACGGGGATTGGGAGGTCGAGGAAGCATTAGATATCGAGTGGGCTCACGCCATGGCGCCGCAGGCCAAGCTGTTTCTGGTGGTGTCGGCGTTGTGTACAACCCCGGTATGCGATACCGATCCGACCTGGCAAGCCGTGCAGCTCGCCGGAAATCTAGTGGCTGCCAACGGCGGCGGCGTGGTGAGCATGAGCTTTGCCGATGCGGAGATTTCTCAGGAACTTAGCCTTGATCAATACTTCACTACCCCGGGCGTAGTCTATTTTGCGGCCGCCGGCGACGGGGGACTCGGCGTGAGCGCCTATCCGGCAGCGTCACCGAACGTTGTGGCGGTTGGCGGAACCTATTTCAACCGCGACCAAAACGGAGATTTTCTCTCTGAGCAGTACTACACCGGCGGCGGAGGAGGAGACATTAGTCCCTACGAGCCCCGCCCCAGCTATCAGAATGGCATTGCAAGCATCGTAGGAAACCATCGCGGCTATCCTGATATCTCTTCCGACTTTTGTTGCTCTGCCATTTATCTTCAGGGCTGGGGTTCGGTCGGAGGTACTAGTTGGTCGTCTCCGACTATGGCTGGTATGGTGAACGCGGCCGGCAGCCGGCAACAGTCATCCTTGGCGCAGCTCACCAAGATGTACAACGAGATGGCCAACCCCATTATGTACCATGCTGATTTCAACGACATCACGATGGGTGATCCGCGTTGCAAAGTTGGTTGGGACCTGTGCACCGGCATCGGATCCATCAAGACCTATGCCGGCAAGTAACTGGCACAATATCCGTATACGTGCGACATCGAGATCGACGGTTACGAACTCAGACAACCGATTTCGATACAGCGTTCGAAATCGGTTTTACGCCTGACTAGTTTTTTGGGGAGATCGCAAACTGACCGCATGCGAGTAGCTGCAACACTGCAGCTACTCTTCTTGGTGGGATGGGGTGTAGAAAGGCTAGCGAGACAAAGGCCTGGGGCAGCGGTGGCGACATCCCGGCTAAGAGCTCCAAGTGGCGAACTACACCGACCACTTTCCACCCCGCGTGAAATTCGAGCGACGATCCTACGTCGAGGTTCAGCCGCCTGCCGAGAGGGTTCTCGCCGGGCCACGCCCGGTCCGCTAACCTCTCGTCGATGATGACGGCCAGCGGCGCATCGTGGTTGTCATCTGCATTGAAATAACGTCCCCGGAGCATCTTCACACTCAAGGCCGAAAGTGCCCCGGGAGTTACGGAAGCCAGTTCAAGATAAGGTTCATTTCCTGGACGTGGAGCAAGATGTCCCTCGATGCGGAAATCGGTTACCGATCCGCCCAACAACGGTTGTGTCGGGCCCACACTCTTCACATCTGGCAGCGCCGCCCATTTCTGTATGAGCCTGGAAGTGAACCGCTTACGCTGCTCGTTACTGACATACTTCGGTCCGGCAAGGCGTAGAGTAGCGGTCAGTACGTTGTCCGGCTGGAAATCCCAAGTCGGAGCGAACGAGGTTATAGAGGCCCTTCAGGCTTAGTCCGGTAGCGACCAGGAGCAGCAGAGAGAGTGCCAACTGGCCGGCGGCGAGGAATGCACGTGCCCCCACTCGCGTCCGTCCCCTCCGCGACCCGTGCCTGGTGTCCTTCAATACTTCACTGGTGAAAACACCGAAGGCAATTCCTGTTAACAGCGATGTTACGAACACGAAAAGCAGGACCGAATGGTCGATCGAGACATCTTCCATACGAGGTAGCGTGTCCCGTGCCAGCCCGGCAAGCGCGGCCGTGCCGATGTAAGCGACCAGTACACCTAGAACACCGCTCGTGAGTGCCAGCAGAATGCTCTCGCAGAGATGCTGTCTAGCCAAACGGAACGCCCCTGCACCAAGGGCGCTGCGAACCGCGATCTCGCGTCTTCGCACAATTCCCAACGACAGTAGAAGATTTGCCACATTCGCGCAGGCGATCATCAGAACCAGGCCCACCGCCAACAGGAGCAAGTACAACGGCCGACGCACGTGTTTGAGTGTGTGCTCCATCAGGGGTTGCACCGTCACCCCTTGACCTTGATTTACGGGATATTGCCGAACCATCTGCTCTGCAATCACACTCATCTCGGCTTGAGCTTGCCGTAGCGTAACTCCTGGTTCAAGCCTTCCGTAAGCCCAGACTCCCTGGTGAACGTCGCGGTGAGCGGGACCGCCAATTACGTTTTCCACCAAGATAAGATCTCTGGTGCCCGGGCCCGGCGGCCCGGGCTCGATCAACTATTGAAAGATGCCCATCATGGCTTCGACGTAGTCGTGGTATGGGCTTTCGACAGACTGGCTCGTTCGGTCCGACACTTCCTGGAAGTGCTGGATGAGTTAAATCATCTCAACATCGAGTTCGTCAGCTTCCGGGAAAACATCGACGCCGGCGGTCCACTGGGCCGTGCTGTTGTAATCATCGTCGGCGCCGTAGCCGAGTTGGAACGCAACCTTATTGTTGAGCGCGTCCGGGCTGGTATGAGGAGAGCCAAGCTCGAAGGCCAGCACATCGGTCGCCCCCGGCTCAACTTCGATCGTGAGGCCTTGCTCCGGGATCGAGCCCATGGCTTCAGTCTGCGTGAGCTGTCCAAGATCCATCGGCTATCCCGCACTTCGATCACTCGGGCCTTGCGGCAGCAAGCAGGGAGGGAAGCTTGAACCAAATCAATGCAGCATTCCTGATAATCGCGCTGGTCTCTGTCGCCGCCATTCTCTACATCCTCTGGGACCATCGCCATTATCGTGAACAGCACGACCTGCAAGCGTCGATCTCCGCCCTCAAGCAACATATCGATAGGTTGGAGCTCGATCACTTCAACCGTCATCATGACCTGTTGACCCTGTTGCGTCACCTGCGTTCCAACCCACCCACCAAATCCTGAATAAGCCCTGTTCCAAAAGGGGGCATTCCAGTGGCTCTGCAAACCATAGAAAACAGTCGGCAGTTATCGACCGACTGTGGTGGTCCAAAACGTATGGATTAAGGAACCCTAGAGTGGACTGAACATACATGTCGAAAAAGGACGAACGGCGCAAACGAGCACATGAAGGTAAACGATCGTTCCCAACTCAAGCCGCCGCCGCCGCGGCGATTGTTGGCTGGGAACGCCACGGGCTGCACGGACTTCAAAGCTACCTTTGTCCCTGCGGGGACCATTGGCACGCAGGCCACCAAAAGAAGAGCAGAAATACCAACGGCAATTTCAGCGACAGCTCATCGCCCGAGTGACCCAGTTTATTTGAGAGAGCCTACGCAGAAGGGGTGTCGGTCGTCCGCTGATGTTTCCTTGTCCTTGACGACCAACAGCGAATTCATGCGCCCTATTTTCGTCAAACGATTGCCGTTCGGAACAGGGTGGACTCACTTTGCTCCGGTATTTGATTTGATTGATAGCGCGGTTTTCAATTGCTGAGAACTTTTGGCGGCAGTGAGCAATTTTGCTCAGATTCTAGGATGAGCAATTTTATACAGTGCCTGCAATCTCAATCGCAGCAACGGTCTAAGCCTGCAAGTGGGCTAATCAGAAGAACGCGACCTTCAAATGGCGATATCGAGCCGGGTGGGGCGCATCCCAAGTGAGTCGGACACTCATAAGTTTTCCGAGATCGGCTCGCGGATCAGAGGATCACATACAGCAGCCCAGTGTAAACACCGTCGCTCGCCGGACCAGAGTTCACCTCATCAATCCGAGTAATAGTTCATTCGGAACGGCCGTCATCACGCCTCGGTGGCTGTACGTCATGGCCGGGGCAACTCCCCGGCACTTCGGCGATCCACTGCTTGTTGATGAAACCCTCAAACAGAACGACCCGCTGCGGATTCAGGAAGGCGATGTCGTCGGCATCAGCATACACACAGGTAATGCGCTCCGGGGCTACGACATCGGACGAGCAGCGCGCGATCGTGGCGCATACGTGGTGTTCGGCGGAATACACGCAACGCTTTATCCGGAGGAGGCACATCGATTTGGAGGCGCCCACGCCGTGGTCAAAGGTGATGGGGATGTAGTCTGGGCACATGTGCTCGACGACTGCTCGCGCTCAGCGCCGAAATCAATCTATGAGGGGGGCCGCATTGGGGCTTCTGATTTCGTGGCGGCGCGATGGGACTTGGTTCCGCGCAAGTCCTACATGTGGGCGTCCGTCCAAACCATCCGCGGTTGTCCAAAGCATTGCTCCTTCTGTTCCGTTTGGCGAACCGATGGTCAGCGTCCGCGGCAACGTTCGTCAGACGCAGTCATAGAAGAGATTGTTGAACTCCGGCGAATCGGCTTTCGCTATATCGCGCTGGCCGATGACAACTTCTATCCCGTAAGTCTTAACGATCTAAAGTTGGCGGCCCGCCAGAATCCTGAGCGCCTGCAGGAACTGGAGGGCATTCGCGCCGAGCGGTTTGAATTGATGGCGGCTTTGGCGGAGCTTCCCTCTGATACCGTTTTCTTCACCCAGATCACCATGGAAGCGGCGGAGGATCCCCAGTTCCTGGATGCAATGAAGGCGGCTCACATCGCTGGGGCTTTGGTAGGGGTGGAGTCGGTAACTCCCGCGGGACTGAAAGATATATACAAAGATTTCAATCTCGCAGGAGAGAGTCTCGTCGAGCGACTGCAGACGTTTCGCCAACACGGGGTCCATGTTCTAGGGTCGTTTATCTTTGGTCTGCCAAGTGACCGCTGCGACACCTTCGCTGCCACGGCTACGATTGCACAGAGGTCGGATCTGACGTTTGCTCAGTTCGTGATGCTAACTCCTTTTCCTGGCACGGTGGATTTCAATCGCTGGGAGGCCGATCTGGGAACCACAGCACCGGAAGTTTCCGGCGTTCCGATCACTCGCCATTGGCTGATTCCGCACGCGCAGCGTCCGAAGCTCTATAGCCCGCACCCGACCATGTCCACCGACGAGATCCGGCAGCGCACCCAGAGCGTCTGGAATAGCTACTACAGTATGGGATCTATCTGGCAGCGATCGCGTTTTCTTAAGTCTGTGAAAGGCCGCTTGACGTTTGTCTTGATTTCCAAGATTTACCGGCAGATGTACGCGGATACAGGTATTGCCGCTGACAGCGCGCGCGGCTCATGGTCCACCCGCTGGGCACGTTGGCTCGCGAAGCCTTGTCGAAAGCTGTTCGCAGGGCGGCCAATGCCGCAACTGGTGATGCCAAGAACCAAGCCCGGATACCAAGCCTGGCGGCAGAAAGAGGGAAAGCAGCCTGGGGATTCACTGGTTAGCATTCGCCCTTGATCGCGTCGCTTCACTTGTTCCACCCGGTTCGCGGTGAGCATTATTGCTCAGCAAAGCCGTCCGCTGGATAAGTAGTCTCGACTTGTTGTCGGCTACGTTACCGCTTCGAGAATGCCCGCATGTCCTACAAAAATGTCTATCCTTTCGGCCCTCCCTCGCTATTCAAGAGGATTGTCCAACAGGGGGCTACTCGAGACTACAAACATAACGAAGTAGTCTTCGAACAGGGAACCAAGGCCGATGCGATGTTCTACCTGCAAAGTGGCAATGTGAAGTTAGTGGCGGAGTCGAAAAGCGGGAAAAAAGCTGTGCTAGCCATCTTGCGGAAGGGCGATCTCTTTGGTGAAGGCTGTCTCGAAAGAGAATCGCTACGGATGTTCAGCGCGATAGCCATCCGGCCTTCTACCCTCGCCCGAGTGAGAAAGGCTACAATCGTTCGGACCATTCAGCAAGAGCCAGCTTTTGCGAAGTTCTTCATTGCGTACCTGATAGCGCGCATCGGCCGCATCGAATGCGACGTAGTCGACCAGATTTTTAGTTCTAGCGAAAAACGACTGGCAAGGCTTCTATTGCTCCTGGCAAATTTCGGATCGCAATCCAAACGGGGGCCCGTGCTCATAAGGATCAGTCAGCAAACCTTAGCCGAAATGGTCGGCACCACCCGCTCTAGGGTAAGCGCCTTCATGAATCGGTTCCGGAAGCTCGGACTTATCAACTACAACGGCACCCTTCGGGTCAATCGATCGTTACTCACTTTTCTCATGGAAAAGTGACAAGGTCGTCTACAATGCCTTTCCACCTCTGGTCGCCTTCTCTTCCTCTGCTTCCAACGGCAACGGTCGCACAGCAGGAGAGGGGACCAGCACACGGTGCGACAGTTCCGGAACCGATGTTTGACCGATCTGCTACCTCCGTTGACGAAAAAATCGGCTTCTCGTGAAACGGACTGATTCAGACGAGTCGCCGGCAGAAGGGATCTGAGGTGCTGCAGAGAGTTATTTTCGAGCCTTGGACGAACCCGAATGTATATGCCAGGACCGCCACCCTAAACGCCCAGAAGTCTGGTTCTGGGAAGGTTCAACTGATAAGTAATGAAAAACGCGCTTGTAATATCCTTGAAATAGCTCTCAGTTGGCGGACCACTCGTAAGTACGGAAGTCACTCGGGCGATGAGCTGTCGCTGAAATTGCCGTTGGTATTTCTGCTCTTCTTTTGGTGGCCTGCGTGCCAATGGTCCCCGCAGGGACAAAGGTAGCTTTGAAGTCCGTGCAGCCCATGGCGTTCCCAGCCAACAATCGCCGCGGCGGCGGCGGCTTGAGTTGGGAACGATCGTTTACCTTCATGTGCTCGTTTGCGCCGTTCGTCCTTTTTCGACATGTATGTTCAGTCCACTCTAGGGTTCCTTAACCCATGGCTTAAGGAACAGAGCGTGAGCAGCAAACGACTCGGAGACGAAAAAACGGTACTCGCAGGAATAAGCAGCCGTCCGCATTATTACCGAAATGGTTAGTCGGATACCGTATCAGGAAGCCAGAAGCGCATACGAACCTCGGCTTTGATGCATCCCACACTCGTTGCAAGTCGTGCGCGAGTTACCTCCACATGAAGGTCAACTTCAAAGCTAGCAAAGGGGCCACGCGCCTGACAAACTATGCCGCCTTCGCCTGGGCCCACTCTTCTACCCGCAACGACCAAAGGTGTCTATCGCAATGGCGCGGTCGATGGGAGGACCGTATCGCTATTTGAAGGACCCCGCATGTTCCCTTTTGCACACATGTGGGGGCGGTAATCCACTTCGTTTGGAACCGAACGAGCAATATTGACCAGTCTTTATCCTCATGTTTCTTGGATACTTTACGAGGTATGGCGTCGTGAAAATGAGACGTCCTCGCCTACTCAGGTGCTAAGGAGTGCTCGATGAACCTCAATCTTGTTGACCCCAAATTAATCGCTGCCGCTGTCGTGGTGGTTCTGGCGATTGTCGTCGCTATCGTGTTGTATGTGCGCAAGCGCAAGAAAAACACGGCAGAACTGCGCGGCCGCTTCGGCCCGGAATATGACCGTGCGATTCAGCAACATGGCTCCGAGCGTAAAGCTGAAGCGAAGCTGGTGGACCGTGAAACGCGAGTGGAAATGCTCAACATCCGCGAACTCGATCTAATCGAACGTGAGCGTTACCTGGGAGAATGGCAGGCGGTGCAATCGCGCTTTGTCGACTATCCAAAAGGAGCGGTCACAGAGGCTGACGAGTTGGTGTGCGCTCTAATGCGAACTCGCGGCTACCCCGTTACCGACTTCGATCAACGCGCCGCGGACATTTCTGTGGACCATCCGCTGGTGGTAGAGAACTACCGGTCCGCACATCAGATCGCATTAAGCCTTGGCAGAGGCGAAGCTAGTACGGAAGACCTCCGCACCGCCATGATCCACTATCGCTCGCTGTTCGATGAACTGGTGCGGGCGCGAGCGGTTGGTGACCAAAGAGTGGCGTAAGCACCGACTGCTGAAATTGCGGAGTCGACAGACGTTCGGTGATGCCATGAGTCGGAAGCATTGCTAGCCGGCGCCCGACGGTGTACTCGGTGGTTAACTTTTATGAAGTAAATGAGGATAGTACAAAGTGCAGCACTGGGGAATCTACGTTGCTTACGGCTGGCTGGCTACGATCGTCGTGGCCTTCACCGACGCTGTGCAAGCCATCCGGAAGGGGGCCACCAACTGTCTGAAAAGTACCTGTGATCTCTCGCTGCCACGGGGTACAATGTCTGGTATCGGACAAATAGCAGTTGCCGTCGTCCAGTGGACCTTCAGCTAGTCAGCCCGATGCTTCCCAAACGGAAGTTCTCTGAGGCCAACGGTGAATCGCTGAGTTAGGGGAGTCTCCGCTGAGGTTGATCAGTTCTTTTCCATTGCGTAACCACAACTTCCGTGAGCGGTTCGCAGAGAAAGCCGGTATGGAAAAGCCCAGGCGGGATTCCGTTAGCCACATCCTCGTCATCAGCAAATACGTTCGCGATGTACGAGTAATTCGGGATTCCCTGGAGAATTCGGGATATGAACCCTTGGAGGTCGAATCGGCTAGTAGCCTCTCCGATGCCATTGAGCAACTAAAGCGAGCCAGCGTCCAAGCCGTGCTTCTCAGTCTCGACCTTCCCGATAGCCAAGGCCTGGAGACCCTCGAAAAACTTTTCAAGTGCGTCCCCGGAATTCCCATACTTATATTAAGTGAGTCCGAAGAAGACGAAGTGGCCCGACAGGCAGTGAAGAAGGGCGCCCAGGACTTTATTCCTCGCGACCATCTGGACCGTTATTCGGTTCCCCGCGCGGTTCGCACTGTGATTGCCCTGAAGACGGCATCTGGAGCTCTGTCCAGCGACGGAGGCTTGTCTGCGGACACACTCAACTCAATCGGCGATGCGGTGCTCAGCACTGACCTGGAAGGCAGAATCGTCTACCTCAATATCGTGGCTGAAAAAATGACCGGCTGGAAGCTGGAGGAAGCCTTAGGCAGGCCGCTTGTCGAAGTGTTTCGGATTGTGGACCGGGAAAGTCGCGAGCCTGCGCGTAACCCACTGGAGGACGCGATTTATCAGGATCATGCTGTGAGCCTTGCGGCACACAGCGTGCTGATCCGCCGCGACGGCTTCGAAACCGCTATCGAGGATTCTGCCGCTCCCATTCGAGACGTTAAAGACCACGTAGTGGGAGCCGTCCTGGTTTTTCGGGACGTAGGACACGCCTACAGCCTGGCACATAAGATGTCCCATTTGGCGCAACACGATCCTCTCACGGGATTGCCGAACCGGGTTCTGCTGAATGACAGGCTCAGCCAGGCGATAAGGACGAACGAGCGGCATCATCACAGGCTGGCGGTACTCTTCGTTGACCTCGACCAATTCAAAACGGCCAACGATTCGTTGGGGCATGCCATGGGAGACTTGCTGCTCCAGGCCGTGGCGAAGCGATTGCGCGAGTGCCTGCGCGATGAAGATACGGTCAGCCGTCATGGAGGAGACGAGTTTGTAATCTTGTTACCGGAAGTCGATGGGGCAGGCCATGTCGCACTGGTTGCGAAAAAGATCATAGACAAGCTGGCGGCGCCGTACATGGTTGAGGATAACGAACTGCACATTGCTGCCAGTATTGGTATCAGCCTCTATCCTGATCACGGTCATTCTCCCTCAGCTCTGCTGCACCGCGCTGACTTCGCCATGTACGAGGCCAAGAAAAAAGGCGGTGGAAGCTATGTCTTCTTTGACGGGTACTTGGGATAAGAAGGTGAATCGATCACCCGAAGAAACTCTCTCGACATTAACCATGTCCCAGGCATCTTTTCAAGATAGCGAGATGAGTAGAGTTTTCGTATATCCCTGCTTCGAGCAATGGCTTTGCCTAATAAATTCGTTGAATGAGCAATTTTGAACAGACTAGGCCGGCCGAAAATTATATCGTCCCACAATCGTAACGGCAGAGCCATTGGTAGTCGGCCCTGTAGAACAGGTTTGTCCAACCCTCCATCCACTACCAGTGGCTCTGCACGGATGACTTGGAGATGTGGGTTGACAATGCACTCACCATACGGCACGGAACTGGTTGAAGACTGCCTCACTTGTAATCTGTGCTTAGAGGGGTTTTTCTGCCACCTGCCGACACCGGTAAGGGAAGTCTTCCAACGCCTGAAATTTACCCTCGCGCATCCTGCTGGCGCGACTCTGTTTGTGGAAGGGCAAGCGTGCGGCGGCATCTACATTCTTTGCAAAGGACGGGTGAAGTTATCAACCGGTTCGAAAGACGGTCAAACTCTCATTCTAAAGCTAGCGCAGCCCGGTGAGGTCCTAGGGTTGAATGCGACCCTTTCCGGAATCCCTCACGAAACTACCGCGGAAACCACCCAACCGTGCCAACTTAATTTTGTAAAAGGAAGCGACTTCCAAAGGTTCCTGAGCGAACACGGTGATGCCTGCATGAACGCCGCGATCCACATGAGTCGCGAGTGTCAACAAGCCTACCAGCAGCTGCGCTCGCTGACCATGAGTTCAGCGTCTCAGCGATTGGCCCGCTTGATGCTGGAATGGGCGCAAGACGACGCGGCAATGGCGACGACGGGCGGGATTAAGGTGGCATTGACTCACGAAGAGATTGCACAGGTCATCGCCATGTCGCGTGAGACGGTCACCCGTACCCTAGCCAGTTTTCGGAAGCAGAATATCGCCAAACTTAACGCTTCTACCTTGTTAATCCAAAACATGGCCGCCATTCACAAACTTGCCGGCGCTTAGACCAATAATTCTGAACGCCCGGGCGTGCTTAAGCCGCAGATAAGGAAGTTACATGAACCCGGCCGCATTCCCTTCTCCTGATCACCTCCCGCTCATATTGTGCATCGATGATGCCGAGATCGCGTTGCGTGTGAGGAAACTTCTGCTCGGCCACGAAGGTTACGCCGTACTTACGGCCACGAGTGCTGAAGAAGGCTTGGAGCTTTTCAAACAAAACCCGATTCAGTTGGTAGTCGCCGATCACTTTCTAAGCGGGAAAACAGGAACGGAGATCGCCCGCGAGATGAAGAAACTGAAGCCGACGGTTCCCATTCTCATAATTTCGGCGGCGATGGAGAAACCTGACGGCCTCGAGTTTGCTGACGGTTTCCTGGCGAAAGGGGAGTCACCTCAGGTCCTGCTCGATGCCGTAGCTCATTTCTTGACCAGTTAAAGCCACGGATAAGTCGCTCGGTACCTATATGTCAGCGACGCCGACGAGCCTCTCACCGGCGGAATGAGGAACGACAGAGTAAGAACGTGAATTCCAGAAAGTTGATCATCAGCAACAATGTAGAATTACGCGGACTCCCGATCCGGAACGGTCGTGGTATGTGGATATCGCTGATTCTCGTCACAGGGATCATCGGCGGCCTGGGTCTCTTAATACAGCTACCCAGGTGAGTAAGGTCCGCCACCAACGTAGTGTTCTTAATTGACCGTTATTAAGATTGACAATGTGCAATCATCGATCATGAGTAGTAAGACTTCGCGCAACAAACTAGAAAGAGCGCTCCTGTCCAGCGTCAAGAAAGAGATGGCGAAGCCTCGCATTGCAAAGTCTGCGCAAGAGAGGGAGCTCGATGAGTCAGCCGTTTTTCCCTTAAGCGGGAGCGCGTGGCCCGGACTAGGTCGTCCGAATCGTCGCCCTCACTGGTGACGCATCCCGGAGCTTTCTAGATTCGGCCACGTGAAGGCTCGAGGTTCACCCAACATACCGGCCACGCACCCGGTGAGAGGGCAGGTCTGAGCCTCGCCCGTACTGGTCAATTCGGCTCAGACTGGCGGACGCCATGGGATTACAACAATGGCAGTCGTCAGCATCCTCGTATATACAACATACCCACCAACAGCAGAACCGAGGGCGCGGTATTCTCTCCAATCCGTGTCAGAACCGTACTCCTCATCAAGACCCAAGGGAGACTTATGAACACGAGCACGAAAGACAAGATCAAGGGTAGCTTCCACCAAGTAAAAGGAACGATCAAAGAGGAGTTGGGAAAAGCCGCAAATGACCGCGAGTTGAAAGCCGAAGGTAAAGCCGAAAAGGATGCGGGCAGAGTTCAACAGCAGATTGGCCACGCTAAAGACGCCGTCGCGAAACTAAAAGGAAAACTGGCAGAGATGAAAGCTCGATAAGACGCCGGCGGCAGTGCTCACCCGCCTTTTCAGACATGCGATACATTATGTACGCACCAATCATCGCCCCCGCAGTGCCGGCGGCCGCATAATAAGGCCTCAACTTGCCTTCGCATTAACAAGAACCTAGGCGTCCCCCGTTCTACCTGGAAGTTTGCGGGGTTACGTGGAGGATTTCTTGCTATTGTTCATGGTGAACGCTATAGGAGTTGCAATGTCTAATTCAAAAGATCAAGTTAATCCCAGAGTCGACGTTTTCCGGCAGCCAGGAACATTCAAGAACGATCCGCCCCGTACTTTCTCTGACGAGGAGATACGAGCTCGCGCCTATGAGATCTACGAGTCTCGCGACCGCAACGGCAACCATGCCGATCAGGACTGGAGCCAGGCCGAGACCGAGTTGACGGAACTCCTGCACGCGAAGTAGTCCGAGACGCGCTTCCTTAACCCGAATGGACAAGATGGGCAACCCGTTCAAGCGCGCCCTGAGCGGGCTTTGTCGAGCATAATGATGTGATCTGATTACCGCCCTCTAAGGTGTCGGAAGACGTCCAATCGATCTATGTCGGTTTTGAGGCTCTGTTCCTTAATCCATACCTTTAGGGACACGTCAGGCTGCCTACAACGGCAGCCTGTTTTGTTGGGGTTAGAGGGACGTCGGAGCGTACCCTTTTGGGCCAGGTCTTAATCAGGATTTAGTAGGTGTGTTGGAACGCAGCTGGCGTAACAGGGTCAACAGTTCATGATGACGGTTGAAGTGATCGAGTTCTAAGCGGTCGATGTGCTGCTTGAGGGCGGAGATCGTCCCTT
The DNA here is from genome assembly GCA_963769235.1 of uncultured Acidobacteriaceae bacterium. Classification (GTDB taxonomy): domain Bacteria; phylum Acidobacteriota; class Terriglobia; order Terriglobales; family Acidobacteriaceae; genus Bog-257. Next base: position 277,848 of record CAVYKW010000009.1, read on the forward strand.
GCAGGTCGTGCTGTTCGCGATAATGGCGATGGTCCCACACGATATAGAGGATTGCGGCGACAGAGACCAGCGCGATTGCCAGGAATGCTGCGTTGAGGTTCAAGCTTCCCTCCCTGCTTGCTGCCGCAAGGCCCGAGTGATCGAAGTGCGGGATAGCCGATGGATCTTGGACAGCTCACGCAGACTGAAGCCATGGGCTCGATCCCGGAGCAAGGCCTCATGATCGAAGTTGAGCCGAGGGCGACCAATATGCTGGCCTTCGAGCTTGGCTCTCCTCATACCAGCCCGGACGCGCTCAACAATAAGGTTGCGTTCCAACTCGGCTACGGCGCCGACGATGATTACAACAGCACGGCCCATCGTACTCTTTGTTCGCTGAGTCATATGCGTTTCCATTCCACTCCACTGAATACATCGCGAAATGGTGGAGCACCTTGCTGACGGCACTTACAGTTCCCTCGGAAACAACATAGGCGCCACCCGAAAGGGTGTCTTGCAGAACCCACCCAAGGTGCTCGTCTCTTGCGGGACCCGACGGCGTAACTATCTGGCCGTCGCTTTCCGTTTTCTGGATTTCGCGGTGCGCAGCGAACCATATTTTCGAGAGTTCTTTGATTATTTCTTCGTAGGCCTCACGCTTTGCTTGGCACCACTGCTCGCGGCGGAACCGCGCAAAAGATGCATATGCGCCAAGGAAGCTGGTAACTACCGCGGCAACAATGCCAGCCACAAGAGGACTGAGAAACGGCACCAAGTTTGGAAACCAATTATCTTTCATTTGCACCCTCACCGGACACCGTGAGCGATACTCCGTGTCGGGGCTGATTGTAATTAGTCCTATGGCCACTACCGTCTTCTTTTCATGGCAGTCTGACCGTCCTGGGCGTAACTTCATCGAGAAGGCGCTCCAATCTGCAATTGACCGCATATCTCAGGACGTCAAGCTCGATGAGCCTGAGCGCGGCAAGCTGATATTGGACCGAGATACCAAGAATATTCCTGGCTCGCCTTCGATTTTCGAGACCATACTGAAGACGATCGCGAACGCTGCGATATTTGTTGCCGATGTTACATTTGTAGGTAAGACCATTGAAGGCGACCTTCTTCCGAATCCCAATGTCCTGCTCGAATACGGCTACGCACTCCGTGCGCTCGGTGAGAACCGCATAATCGCAGTGATGAACATAGCCCACTGAGACCCTTCCGCGTTGCCGTTCGACCTGACAGCCAAGCGTTTCCCCGAAGGATATGAGCTGCCTAATGATGCGAGCGACGAAACACGAAACAAAGCCCGACAATCACTGAGCAAAGCCCTTGAAGGACATCTGCGCTTGATACTTGAAAGCGAGGAATATCTCGCCACTATCCCCAAGCCGTCCTCCCCGCCTGCCATAATTTACCGCGAACCGCTCGACGGCCGAGCGCGATTCCGCGCCGCAGGACAGCCGCTAGGATTCAATCGCCCTCCCTTTGCACATCTCACCGGCGCGGAAGCCGGGAAAGTATTCCTTGACGGCGGGCCAGCCATATGGCTCCGTGTAGGCCCACAAAAGCCTATCGAACCACCGCTGAAAGTGACCGACCTCAAAAGAACGGTCCAAGGTATCGCCGTCGTGCCGCTCTACGAGGCAAGCGAACCTTCCTCCCTAGTCTGGAATTCCGACGGCGTAGGATGGGTAAGGGCGGTAGGCGCACAGGCCTCTTCCAGCACTGCCTTTATGTTCACCGATGGCGAGATTTGGGCCATCAATACGCTTTTCTTTAAGTTTTACCCGCACTTGATACTTCTTGAGGAAGAGCGATATGCCGAAACCCTGAAGCAATGCTCTGTTCATCTCGGTCGCATCGGCATCAAACCCCCATACCGCTTCGTTGCCGGCATAGAAGGAATCGAAGGTCTATACCTTCCGGCACCCTATACCACCGGGCGCGGACCCGGACCTTGTACTGTGAGCGTCGTCGAGAAGCCCGGAGTGTTTAACGTCGACAACGATCCCGTTGATGCTCTGGAGCCGTTCTTCGCCGAAGTGTACGACAAGTGCCTTGCTCGGCGCCCTATCCGGCCTTCCCGCAGCATTTAAATCGCTGCTTTAATCTCTTTCCCCGCGACCCATTTGAAGACTCATTCCCGAGGCGCGAATAGCTGGAACGCATCTTTGGCCCCGCGCAAGAGCTGTAGTTGATGTGGATTGCTCGAACAAAGCATATCCACGGCTAGCTTCACCTGAGAAACTACGCGGCGGAGCCCGGTATCAGCCGGATCGGTAATGACAACTACCGTCTCACAGTCCCTGGCCGCCGCCCGAGCCGTGAATCGTCGCGGAAACACATTAACCCCGTCCACAGGTCAAGCTTCGAGAAAGCTCGGTCGACTGAGTGCAAACGGCGTCAGCTAGACCGTCTGTCCCCGGCCCCGACGATGGTCTGCCCGCAGGGACGATGGACCAACGTGACCTTTGGCAGGCTCCCTCGGCCGTTATAGGTTGAGAGCTATCGAGCCTGACCCGTTCGGTAAGCCTGTCAATGGACGATCAGGCCGGAAGGGACGAACATGAAAGAGTACCTCACCGAGAGCGAACTCTCGGAAATGATCGCCGTGCCGAAGAGCACGTTACGCTGGCGCCGTTTCGTCGGCCTCGGTCCGGAATACATTAAGTTTGGGCGCAGCGTCCGCTATCCCGTTCAAGCTGTGCGACAATTCATCGAGAGTAACATTCACACTCCCGCCACGCTGGCCGCGGTGGAGGACTGAAGATGTCACTCTTTCAGAAGGACAACAGGCTCTGGTATTACACCTTTTATGTCGGGAACCGCCGGTACAGAAAAAGTACCCATACAACTTCCGAATCGAAGGCACGTAAGATCGAAGCCGTTGCATTTGCCAAAGCACAGGAACTTGGGCCGCTGGCGCTCACGGCAAAAGCGCCCAGATTAGCTGACTTTGGCGCGAAACGCTTCCTGCCTTGGGTGAACGAATCCCGAGGTCTTAAACAGAAATCCAGGCGTTATTACACCCGGGGCTGGGAACTGCTAAAACGAACACCCGTAGTCAACATGCCAATTGACCGGATCACTTCCGAGATCACGGATCGGCTCGCTATCTCCGGCGTGAAGCGGTTCGACGCAACGAATCTTCGAATAACTTTGGGCCAACTCTTGGGCCAACTCAGGAAGGAGATGCTCAAGCGAGCGTCTAAGTACTTTGGAATCTGGAGCCGACGATCGGACTTGAACCGATGACCTGTCGATTACGAATCAGCAGGCGTTGCCTCTAATCCATTAACAAACAAAGCACTTAGCACCAGCGGCTCGCACGGAAGATGACGCCATAAGTCGTTTGATGGCAATACGGGACATTTGCTAGTCCCACAAAATCCCCACAATGATTGGGTCGGTCAGGCTCGCATTGATGAACCCGACGATCAGCGGACAAATGCTGTATGGGTTTCTGAACCTGCTTTTCTCAGATGAAGTGAACGGCGCGAGGCTCACGAGAACCAAAGATGCCACCTCGTGATACTCGCACAGCATACCGTTCGCTGCGGGACCGCTCCTTCTCTAACGGCGCACCGGTCCGCTGTTTCTCAGCAGCCTTCAAGGCGCGCTACACACGCCTGGGGGCGTTGCGCCGTATATTCGCCCCACCCAATCGCCATGATTGCGCCGCGGCCCGAAAGCGGCTCACCGCTAGGGCCAAGAATTGCTCGTTTGAGCAATTACAAGCGGGGCACCTTCAGAACGATGGCATCGGGGCCCTGGGAAGAGTGGAACTGCCGACCAACGGTTTTTAAGAAACGGGTCGTCTTACGCAAGCCCAACGACTTAGGCGGTGTTCGTGGGGGGGTACAAACACGCGATATAGGGCGGTTGCGGCATCTATTGAACACGTTTCTGAACACAAATATCTCCGCTCAAAAGTCCGATGTAACTTGAGGGCTCGCGAAGCAGGCTGGACCACGTTGACCTGTGCTCCAAGATGTAAACGTTAAGCCCCTTGTTTTGCCAGCCCGCTAGCGGCAAAATACGCGGCATATTGCAATATAACGGCTTCATATCCTACAGTCATGCCGCTGACGGCGCCCTTGCACCCGCCGTTCAGGCTGCATTGCATCGTTTTGCGCGCCCTTGGTACCGCCTCAGGTCAGTTTGGATCTTTCGCGACAAGACAGGACTTGCAGTGATTCCGTCGGTGTGGGACGCAATCCAAGAGGCATTGGCAGATTCCGAATATTTCCTGCTAATGGCGTCTCCGGAGGCTGCGAACTCGCCGTGGGTCCGAAAAGAAGTCGAGTGGTGGCTTGCCAACCGCTCCGCGGACAACCTTCTGATCCTCCTGACTGATGGCGAAATCAAGTGGGATCAGGACACCAATGACTTTGACTGGCTTCGTACCAAAGCACTCCCTCCGAACCTTAGCGAACGTTTTTCGAGAGAACCCTTATGGGTTGACCTCAGGTGGGCACGCTCCGATGAGAAATTGACTCTTCGGAATGCCGATTTCCGTTCCGCCATTGTCAAAATTGCTGCGACGTTGAGGAAGGAGCCGCCAGATGCACTCGACAGTGAGGACGTGCGAGTCTACAAGAGGAACCGGTTGGCTGCGTACGTCGCCGTTACCCTCAGCCTATTGCTGGCGGTCGGGGCGACGATTGAAGCGATTGAGGCGAGTAGAAGTGCAAATGAAGCGAAAAACCAGCGTCGGGTCGCGGAGAGAAACGCTGCTGATGCTAAACACGAGCAGCGGCTGGCCGAAGAGAACGCCGCCGCGGCTCAGAAAGAGCAACGCGCCGCCGAAGAAAACGCGGCAACGGCCAAGAAACAACAGGGCATCGCAGAAGAAGAAACCGCTACTGCTCAGCGAAACGCACGAGAATCAAGGGCCAGAGAGTTGACGGGCTACGCACGGGAAATCCTGAGCGACAACCCGGAACGGAGCATTATTCTGGCCATGCACGCTGTTTACGCAACGGTCCAGCACGGCGAGCCACCACTGCCCGTAGCGGAGGAGTTACTGCATCAGGCAATTTTGTCATCCCAGGTACGGTTGACCTTGTGCGGCCACACAAAATCCGTTGTAGCAACAGCGTTCAGTCCTGACGGCACTCGTTTGGCTACCGCAAGCCTCGACGGCACCGCGAAAGTGTGGAACTTGGCAAACGGACAGAACTTGTTAACCTTGCGCGGCCACGAAGGCGGGGTTAGGCAGGTAGTTTTCAACCCGGATGGCTCGCGCTTGGCCACCGCCAGTGATGATAAGACCGCTAAGGTGTGGGAGGTGACGACCGGGCGCGAATTGCTCACTCTGCGTGGCCACCATGGAAGTGTTTCAGATGTCGCTTTTAGTCCAGACGGCGGCCGCCTTGTCACCGCGAGCCTCGACGAAACTATCAAAGTGTGGGACGCGAGTACTGGCCAGGAATTGCTCAGCTTGCCCGCCCACGACTCGGTAGTGAGCGTCGCCTGGAGTCCAGACGGCGGCCGCCTTGCCACCGGCGGTTTCCACGGAACGGCAAGGGTGTGGGACGTAAGTACTGGTCAGGAATCTCTGACCGTTCGCGGTATCGCTGAAAACGTGGCCTTCAGTTCCGATGGCAGGCTTCTGGTCTCCAACAGTTCCGACCATGTCTCTATCCGAGATGTTGCGAGCGGGAACGAGGTACGCGCTGTCTCCGGGAGATATTGCGCGTTCAGCTCGGACCGCACCCGCTTGGCCACAACCAGCATCGACGACTCTCACGGCATTCGCTGGCCCGAGACCCTTTCCACGACGGTGAAGGTGTGGGACGCTGACGACAGTCATCTATTGTTCACTGTGAACGGCGTTACCGGTTGCTCAGCGTTGAGTTCGGATGGCAGGCTCTTAGCCAGCGGAGGCAGCGACGGCATCGCCCGGGTATGGGATGCTGCCAACCATCAGGAGGTGCTCACGATTCATGGCTACATTGGAGCACTTTCAAGCGTGGCTTTCAGCCCAGATGGCGCGCACTTAGCCACCGTTGAACTGGAGGGCACTGCTGACTTTTGGGACGCGACAACGGGACGTCATCTGGGGACGTTGGGCGGTACCTCTCGCCTATCCTTCAACCCATATGGAAGGCAATTAGCGACAGACGAGAGAGGTGGTTCGATCCACCTACGTGACCCGGCAAACCTACATTCATTGTTTACCTTGCACGATGCTGTTGGCCCGTTGGCGTTCAGTCTCGACGGAAAGCGGTTGGCGACTGCTGCCCCCTTCGAGTTTAGTCTGGGCGGTAAGCCTCGGGCGCCTGGAACGAAACGGGCGGTCGTGAAAATCTGGGACACAGCAACCGCCCGTGAGTTGTTCACGGTGCAGAGCGAAGACGGTAGGGCGGCCATCGGACTTAATGACCTTGCTTTCAACCCGGACGGCAAACGCCTTGCCACCGGCGGCGCCGACAGAACAGCGAGGGTCTGGGACGCGACCGATGGGCGCGAGCTATTGAAGCTGCAACACTCTGGTGAAGTCGCAGCGGTGGCCTTTGACCCTAGCGGCAACTTCTTAGCCACTGTGAGTTCTGACGACGATGTCGTAAGGATATGGGACTCGTCTACTGGCGTTGCGCTAATGACGTTGCGTGGCCACAGCGGCCATGTGTCCAGTGTGACGTGGAGTCCAGACAAAAGGAGATTGGCAACCGGCAGTGCTGATGAGTCGGCGAAGGTATGGGACGCGGCCAGCGGGCAGGAGTTGTTCACGCTCAGGGGCCATACCGAATCCGTCACCAGCGTCGTCTGGAGTCCAAGCGGCAAGCGGCTGGCGACCGCTGGTATGGACGGAATCGTCCAAATTTACGCCCTGGACATTCACGACTTGCTCAAGCTGGCGCGCAGTCGCGTCACCTACGATCTCACTTCCGACGAATGTCTGCGCTATTTTCAATCCAAGACTTGCCCTTCGTTGCCAGACTGACGCAATAGGGTCCCGAAAGTGGAACTGACATCGCCAACACCTGAACCTTAACCAAAACTAAAAGGGAGCATCATGCAAACACGATCCAACTTCTTCAGTACGGTGATGGTGGACAATGCCGGCAACCTTTACGGCGAGTCGTTCAGCGGCGGCAGCTTCGGCAGCGGCACGGTCTATAAGCTCTCACCCTCGGGCGGCGGCAACTACACCGAGACCACGCTCTACAGTTTTACCGGCGGTGCGGATGGCGGAGAACCGATGAGCGAGGTGACCATGGACGCGGCGGGAAACATCTACGGCACCGCAGCTTTCGGAGGCGCTGACGGATACGGAACCGTCTTCAAGCTGGTACGCTCGGCCGGAGGATACACTTTCCAACTGTTGTACAGCTTCACCGGTGGTCCGGACGGCGGCATCCCTCAGGGCAACGTCGTGCTCGATAGTGTGGGGAATCTCTACGGCGCCAGCGGCGACGGTGGCGGCATCTTCCAGATCACGCCGTCGGGAACGTACACGCTGATCGATACGCAGGCTCAAGGTCTGCAAGCGCCGATCAGTATCGATGCAGCGGGAAGCCTCTACGGCACCACGTTTGGCGGCGGCCAGCGTGGCGACGGCTCGATGTTCAAGGACACATACTCTGGCGGGAGCTGGACGCACAATGTCATTTTCAGCTTTGATGGCGCCAACGGCGGTCTTCCCCTGAGTGACGTGGGCTTCGACGCCAGCGGCAACATGTATGTGACCTCGACTGCCGGCGGACAGGGTGGCCAAGGTACGCTGGTGCAGGTCACACCCTAAGCTGGTTCATCCACAAAGAGCAAAAACCGAATGATCGCGATGATTTGCGACATTAAAGGAAGGCCATTTCACAAGTTAAACCGATTCGGCCCCATTCCCGTTCTAAAAACAACTCTTTCTCGAACACGAAAAAGCCCGGCATTCACTCTCTGGTTTGAGAGCGTTAGCGAGGCGCATCCAGGAGGGTTTGTGGAACGCCTCGACTATCTGTTAGTGCTTCACAGGCGTGTTGCTCGCATCAGGCCACCCGGGGCGAACGAAAGCGAGTAGAGAAGCCAGTGAGCTATCCTGCTCTGCGGTTTGCTCGAGCTGTTCCAGGGCAGCGCTAAGTTTGTTCGACAGGATGCGAGCTTCCGCGGCATCATCCAAGTGGCCCTCATCCCTTGATAACCCTGCAAAGACAAGCGGAATAACACTTTGGGGAACTGCGGCCAATTCGAGCGCTGGATCGCCCCACCCAGCGTCTCCCCAGTCGAGTAGGGCCAGTAGAACGTCGTTTCGATCGCACATGATGTTCATTGCGTGGACGTCGTTGTGTAAGAACCGTTCAGGCAGCGGCGCTTCCATGGCTGGGCGCAGCGCTTTTGTCGCCCGCTCCAGTTCCAATGCAAGTGCACGATCGATCACAGAGGCCGCCGCAAGGGCGGCAATGCGAGGTTCCAAATCCATGTCACGTTCGGGACGGTCAAGCCATTTGTGAGGATCAGGGCAAACTTGAACGCGGCTGTGCAGAAGTGGCGCAGCTGGCGGCCTACAGCTTGCCATGTTTGGGGACACAATGTCGGATCGGGAGCGAACAGACCTAACGTTTCGCCGTGAATCCGCTCCCATAAAGAGTAGGGTCGATCCACGATGGCGCCTGAGTCGTCAAAGGCGACGAGCCGTGGAACGAGAGTCCCCGCGGCACGGGCAACCGGTGCAGCGACTGATTCGGTCCGAGCATCTTTGAGGGCCTCTTCGCTCTCCACCGCAATCCGTAGCACCAATTCTTGAGTAGCATAGATTCGGTTTGCTACTCCGGTTGCCGGAAGCTGTTGCCACGGTCCTTGACAGCCGTGATAAGCCAAAATTTCATCGACCGGATCGTAACGAGAATGGGGCGAGAGGACAATTTCCATACTTTGGGAATATAGTCGCTACGGCAAACGATTCGTCCAGCCCTGGATCACTTGCATTATGAAGATTCTCGCTAGTGATCGCCGTGCAGCTCTAAGATCTGAACCACAGGTATGAATACTGCGAAATCGTATAACGACCTTGCGAGTGTTTACCACTTGATTTTCGAAGACTGGGAAGCATCAATTGAACGGCAAGCAGACTCGATTAGCCAACTTCTTCTTAAGTTCGGAGTCAAAGGCGCTAGACGCATTCTAGATTGTGCGTGCGGGATCGGTACTCAGTCATTAGGACTCGCGAAGCGAGGGTTCAAAATCACGGGCTGCGACATCAGTTCCGCAGCCATTGAAAGAGCACGAAAGGAAGCTTCGCAGCGCGAACTGGACATTCACTTTCTCGTCGCGGACATGCGAAATCTTCTAGCGCTCGGCGACACGCTTTTTGATGCCGTAATCTGCATGGATAATTCACTTCCCCACTTGACGACCGAACAGGAGTTACTCCAGGCAGCCACCCAAATTCAAAGCAAACTGCGTCCCGGTGGTGTCTTCATTGCGAGCATACGCGACTATGATCTTCTCCTCGTCCAGCGCCCGGTTGTGCAAGGCCCGTTCTTTTACGGCGACGAAGAGTCTCGCCGAATCGTCTTCCAAATCTGGGAGTGGATCGATCAATTTCACTATCGGTTTCACTTGTACCTCACTCGCCGAATCGCCGGGAATTGGGACACGTTTTATACGGCGGCTCTTTATCGGGGATTTCGCAGGCACGAACTGGAACTCGCGTTCAGGCAGGCAGGTTTTGCGAATATAACGTGGATCTTTCCGACCGAGAGCGGCTTCTATCAGCCAATTCTCACAGCGCAAAGCGTCTAGGCAATCTGAGGTGAAGGAAAGAAGCGCAAGGATACAATCGACAGCAATGTGCGGACGATACCGACTCTCGAGGCGTGCTGAGATTCTCGCGGCCTACGAGGCTGAATATGCCGGCGTGGACTGGGATGCACGTTATAACATCGCGCCAACTCAGACCGTTCCCGTTATCAGGCAGGATCCGAACGAACCAATCCGACGAGCTTCCCTCATGCGCTGGGGCCTGGTCCCCTCTTGGGCAAAGGAGTTGAGCATCGGCGTCCGTATGATCAATGCTCGGGGTGAAACCGCCGCGGAGAAACCGGCATTTAGAGAGGGCCTCGAGCGTCGGCGCTGCCTGATTCCCGCCGATGCTTTTTACGAATGGCAACGGATTGGAAAAGGCAAACAGCCCTATTGCTTCGAGATGGCGGGACAAGAGCCATTCGCCTTCGCTGGGCTGTGGGACTGTTGGCAGGCGCCAGATGGAACCCCGCTGGAAACTTGCACAATCCTGACAACGACGCCCAATCAGTTGTTGGCAGATATTCACGACAGGATGCCGGCGATTCTTCCACGGGAGAGCTATGACCTTTGGCTCGACCCAGGATTCCAAGACTTGGCAGCGGCAACCAAAATGCTGAGGCCGTTCGATGCGGCGCTGATGAGGCGTTATTCAGTGAGTGAGCGAATGAACAACGTCGCCAACGACGGCCCCGATTGCTCGGAACCGATCACCTCGCTGCCAGCCGCTCAGGCCAAACTTTTCTGATTCGGGTTCAGGCGATCTTCAGGAACTCCAGGGCGCCACCGTGAACCTGCGGCTTTACACTTCTTATCCTCAGAAACTTAGCGGGCGTACCAGGCAGTTGCTGGGGAATTGACTCATTATCGATTCGAGTCACCGGCGCAATCGTCCCCTTGCTCCCTCTTATGCTTGTGATGATGCCGAATTTTGTTTCTCCGGATTCGGCATCATCGTACAGCACGTAGTCACCGGGATGGAACTCTTCAGGCATCGATGTATTGTGCACAATTGAGCTTGAACGTTTCATTCTTTGTTTGGCGCAAAGAGGGCATGCGTCCAGCTAAGGACGAAAAGCCTTATCGCGGAAACGGTGAGGGGCTCATCCCCGCCAAAACGATGGGAGCTGATTTGCCCGAGTGGCATTTGAATAGTGATCGAGAAATAATGCTGAGGTCTTAGACTTTTGAGGTTGCGACTGACGTTGAGACGGTGCGGGACGCGCTTCTAGCAGCCAGATTCGCATTCTGAACTCTCATTCCGCGGGGCGCGCGACACTTTGAGCATCATGCTCTGCAAAGCTGAAATAGGCGATACCACTTCAGTCACGGCGCCGTCCCACCCATGAGGTATCTGCCACATCTTCTCTCTCGGCGGCTACGGGATGCGTGTGCAGACTAACCAGAAAGAGGGATTGTCAGCTTTCACAGCGAGGAGTAGTTGTTCGCTTATGCCAGCGATATGCAGCAGCTTCGATAATGATCTGGCTTACGACCAAGAGGGACATGTAATCATAAAATCCACCTGCCGAAAGTGCGGCGCGTCCGAGTTGGTGTGTGTACGCGATGGTTCGCTAGCGAAGTGGCAGTCACAACACGAGTGCTCTCCCACGCCCGAGATACCGATCACTGAGCTCGACGCGCACGAGGGGCATACTGCTTGGACGATACTGCTCACAGATTCAAGCTCGACCACACAAAAAATAAGAGGGGCTAATCGAAGCGGGAATCTGGCCGATCTCCCCCTTGCAACTAGCCCCATGCGCCACTTCGTCTGCTCTATTGAATGCACCCGAATGGCCCTTTCACGGTGCGGCAAACACGGAACTTAAGCTTTTCTGTTCCCAGCCGCAACGTAAGAGTTACGGGTCATGAGCACATTCCTCCCGGCACCTGCCACCCCAGCAAGAGAGGTCGTTGAGGGATCTCAAATGGACCATTCGAGGTTTCTGTCCTAATTCAGGTTGGCGTAATTTTGACGTGACAAACCACGTCGTTCCACGAATCCGTCAACCCAAGCACAGCCAAATTGGGCGCGGCCCGTCTATTTTCGCCCTTCAGCCACGCAAAACTGGAGATGCACTTCTTCAGCAATTTTCAAGACCTCTAATGTAAGCACCCGGAGGGTGCTACCGCAGGCCTTGCAGACGCTCTCTCCGGGATTTCCCGGCTGACGGAGAAAAGCGTCGTGCTGACTGTCAGCAGCGTTCATCGTTGAAACCTCGCAACAAACAGAGTGTCTCGTTACACAGACCCTACGCCGGGCAACCCTGCGCCGTCAGTCTGGTCCCAGACCAAGGAGGCCGCAAGGGCTCCCTTGCTCCTCTCGCAGCTGCGGCGGGGCTACGGTGCCGCAAGACGGATGGGGGCCTTATATTGCTGCTAAAAAATTAATGCTCTGCGTTACGCATCAGACAGACGCCTAAAGGTTCGGTTCTCTAAACTCAGGTAGTGGGCACCATCATAAGGAATATCGATCTTGTCGATGACAAGGTCCTAGTTAGCTTTTTCGACGGAACGGCCACGCTGTTCAGTTCACAGTTCCTGTATGTTCGTCGGAATGATGAGGGAACCGAAGCCGTTCTGACTGAACTTGACGAGGACGGGATTGATGTAGCTTAAGGATATCGCGAACAACTCGCCTAATCGACTGCGGTTTGAACATCTGATTACTTCACGTCATCGCGACGTTTTGCCGCCCTGGTGACCCGAGCGTAGGTGCTCCGCGAAGGCCACGCTCATCGACGGGTGTATATCCGCCGGGAACGAATATCCACAAACTGAGCAGCGCTGCATGCTGCCATCGGCGATAAGGCGCGGCTCGGCTACCACTCTGTGCTTGCTCAACGCGGCGATCTTTTGTTCCCTGACCTCGCGGGCATGCTCAATGGCGTCCTCGGCTTTATCGTGCGCAGTCTGGGCAAACGGATTAGCGGGCACTTTGTGTTCCATGGGCATAGTCTTCGCCGTGTCATGGATCGGATTTACTCCGTCGTGGTATGCAAGGCTGCTGCTATCGAGACGTGGCCGTTCTCGCATTTGTGGCCGAGAATGCCGGATACGCTGACGTGGTCATCATCTGGCAACTTGACATTCTGGCGGTCCGAGCTTCTGACGTTGGTGCTTCCGCAAACGGGACAGCTCGGAACGTGATCGTCCATCAACTGAGATTGTGCCAAATCCAACCGCAGGTCTGTTCAATCTTGCTCACTTGATTAGTTTTGCGCTTGGGCCATTTGCGAGCATCCTGTCTACGGCGATGAGTCGCCGATCCTTGTGAGATTGTTCACGAATACCACCAACGGAAAGCTCGCATCGCATTCCTGGAGGCGCTCCACATGTGGGGCAGCGTTCTTTGAGGGCTTCAGCTTCAACCAAATTACTGGGCTGCATTGCCGGATTCTTCACTAAGCAGAGTGTAAAAGCTGGTCAGTTTTGAACGCGGTGCTGCATGGCTAGTTCTTGTCGCCGGAAGCGGGAAGTAACTGAACAACCATCTGCTCAAGCGCCTTGACTGTTTCGCGAGTGGCGTCGAAGTTGGCAGACGCAAGTATTTCCTGAGTGTATTGGAGAGTCTGCTTCATATCGTTGCCTGCGTACTCGACAACGACTTGCTCAAGTGCAATCAAATGTGCACGAACCAGCAACAACTGCTTCTCGTGCTCAATCGCAAGCTGAACAAGACCGACGATTTGCATATCGCTTAGCGGCATAGCGGGAAACCCTCAAACCATACCAAGACTGTACCTGTTGAAACGCGAGCACAAGAAGAATCACGGCCCAGCCAGATAGAGAGAGCCTGCGGGGCCTATTTTGCTGCCTGCCGAGTGACCCTCATTCCTGCATCGAACGCTAGCAATCGTCGGAAGCCGCTTCCATAGTATGGGCGGCCTTACCGCGGGTTTAACGCTGAGGCCGCTACCACCGCGAGTCGAGTTGAGCATTTCGGCGTTCGATGGCTTCGTCGATTCTCGCTCTCCAATCCTCCGGGATTCCGGTATAGGCCCTATAGATTTTCCGTTGCGCGTTTCGGGCAGAGCGAATTGGTTCACCTTCTGGCGGAACAATGCCCGTGCAAATTTGACGCTGAATGCGTGCCAGCACCGATTCCGGGACGCGGCGACTCTTGTGCGGCCTACTGCGAAAGCCTTCATCGGGGCCAAACTCCAATACTCCGGGCTGATGCCAGAGTAGGTTGATGACGCTATTACGGGATAGGCCCCACATCGCCGCTATTTCGGCGATCGTGTAATGCTGCTCGAGGGCGCGGCCTAAAATTGCATCCCACTCTGTTTTGTCGCGGCACATCAACGTTTTGGTTATGTTCTTGGTCACGGCTCTAACTTCCTCGTATCCCAACAGCAGGCCGATAGCAACCTTTTGCGGCGATTGGCGATGCGCTGGCACATTTCGCGCTCCAACCTAGGTATGTCTCGCCCCAGGCTCAACTGCCTGTGTCCTGCGAATCACAACACTCTCGGGAATGCGAAGCGTTATGTATGGTCTCCCATAACTGGCGCCTACGCCGAACTCGAGGACGCCAGGAACATCTTGGAACAAACGCCTGACGGTCTCGCGTGACAGCTTCCACAATTCTGCGAGTTCATCCACGGTGTAGTGCCGCTCAAGACTGATGTCGTCCGGCTTAGGCGGCTGTTCTGATCGACTCATTCTGGTAGCAAAGGCGACGTTATGAGGAGGAAGCATGATTTGGTCTGACATTCTCAGATAGTGCAGTGCGGGACCGTGTAGCGCTAGTCAGCAAGAAAATCAACAGATATTTTTCCCGGTAATATCACTCGCTGTAACGCCTCCCCAAGCAATCACCTGAACTCCAAGCAGGCGGGCTCGCCTCGCGCGGTGTGTTGCACAAGTAGTTATGTTTTCAACCTGAGGAAATCGACAGGAATATTTTTTATGCCAAAGCAGAAACATTTATCGAACCCCACCCGCCGGAGTGAACGCATTTGGTGCGTTCGGACCTATTCGACCGACATACCCTGGAAGCTAAGACGGCTCGGTGTCCCTGGTTTCGCCCGAGGTCCGCGAGAGCTCTGGACGAAGAAGCGCGGCGTCGCGGAGCAAATCGCGCAGGCGGATCTGTATGTGGCAGCTTTCAGGAATGTCCCCAGACACCTCGAGTGTGCGCGGATCAGCTCCCCCAATCATTGTCATTTTGAATCGGCTGCGAGGATTATCTTCTGCGCCGAAGCAGAATAGCGATATGGCGAACCCGAGGCGGTCGCGCTTCCCTCTGACCCCGCCCGAATCATAGAGATGACCTCAGTTATCGGCCGATCGGCGTACGCAACCTGATTTTTCTGTCGTTGGACTTTGTTGGCTTGTTCGCGACAGAGATAGACGGTTGGGGAGCGAGGGTGGCTGGTCCGCGCCCTGGGTTGGCTTCCGGGGCCGTCAGGGGCGAAGGAGGCGCTGCGGGCTGAGCGACATACCGTTCCTGGCGCCGGTCAGTCGGCGCTTGTTGGATTACCGGCACTTTTCCAGTCTCTGCTGATGGCTGCTCGCTGGCGGGCGCATTGCCTGGCGTTCGAGTCATTACATCGATCACAGAGTCGCTAACTCCGGCGTTCCTTAACTCGTCAACTTCGCCGGGAGACAAGGTGAAAGGATGAGGGCGTCGCTTTATTTGAGCGATGATCGAATCGTCGGATATGCCCGAACGCGTGAGTCTGATCACTTGATTAAACGTGATTCCGCCGACTGGTGGGTAACGCGTGGGACGAGCCATCGAGCCAGTCGAAAAATAAGTAACGCAAGCAAAAAGAATCGCCGCGCCGATGAATCGAGCATAGAGACCAATCGTTTCTCTTCCTGCGCTTGATGTCATTCATTTTCAAGGAGTCTTTCCAGATTCCTACCTATTCTTCTAGATTTGCCGTGAGGTGCAACATGGGCGAGCGAAGCAAGATTTCGGACAAAACGACTTAAAGTCGTCCTAGACCTTGACAAATAAACCGACACGTAGATATACTCGTACAGAAGCCCAAGTAATGGTGGCGCCAGAGTACACGTCGCTGAAAATTTCAGGTGCAGTTACCCTGAGTGCTCCCTAGGAGCGGTCCGCGTGAGACGCCTGGGCCCGGAGTGTTCCCAAAATTGTCTAGACGACGCGGACACGAGATCCCCTGTTACGATGCCGATGGCGTTCTGCTTCGCAATATTGGTACGCGACAAGCGGAGGGTTTGGCATCGAGCGAGACGCGGTGCCATTGAGCACCGCAGCGACCGGAGAGTTGCCAGGCTGGCGAGCACGCAGCCCTCGTGACTGGCCAGCCGTTCGGTTGGTAGAGTTTCGGCGGGCCAGATTTAAGAGCCCGTCATCTATTACATTCCAGGACATGCAGGCCCTCGTTGGGATCTTCGGAAATTCCCGGACCGAATACACGTCCCGCCTACTTTTGATCGCGCGACAGCATGGTGTTGATAGAGCGATAGAGATGGCTCAGCGCGACTGCGCCTCGCGTCCAAGTACGTCGCCCCACGCGAGACGCCTATTTTAGAAGCTTAAACCGTCCAGTGGAACTACAACGCTAAACCGTTGGCAAATGACATCGCCGCCCTCTAGGGCGGCTTTTCTTTTGGACCCAACAACTCAAGAGGAGATGAAGATGAAATCGGTCAACGGAGGCGCTGGAATGATCGAAGCCGAATACATCACGCAGCCACAACTCGCCGAGGAGCTGGGCCGCAGTACGCGAACCCTGGACAGGTGGGCGATTCACGGGATGGGACCGGCGAGAACGCGCATCGGGTCTAGGAAGCTGTATAGGCGAGTCGCGGTGCTCGACTGGCTTAGAAGCAGAGAATCTCCTTCCGCTAAACCCGCTCGCCGACGCCAGCGCGCTGGACGGTAAGCCGTACACCCATTCCAACCGTTATCTGCTGCAAAAGAACAGCCCCCAAGCCTTTACAGAGGTTTGGAGGCGGAAAGTATGTGCAACTTGACAACGACAGAATGTTCCATCGAAGCGAAAAAGTCAACCTCGAAATCAAAGCCCCATACACGACATGCGTTCGATCACTTAATGCTCGCCAAGAGTTCTGTCTGCCGAGCTATCTGGCAGTTTCCGGAAGAAATCGCGCTTCCCGGCAACCTCCGTCCCCCTCGTCTCAAACTACAGAGAATCGCAGGAACACTGAGCATCCTAGCGGAGATTCTCGAACCCCGATTGCGGCCGAGCCACTTGAGTCCGAGACTCGCGAGAGCGGGGTGGCGCAATGAATCCGCAAAGCTCAGAGCTCCACGGCGCTCCTCCGGCAAGCATCCACGGACACCAGCCAAGAATTTTCAATGGGCAAACCGCTCAGATAGTCGAGCTTTTGCTCAGGCGTCGGGGCCAATGGGTTCCGGCGACTGAACTCGCGCGGATCGCGTTGCAGTACGGGAGCCGCCTTGGAGCGCGAGACGCGCAGGCTACACCATATTGAACCGAACCGAACGAATTGGCGGAAAGGTGCACGGCGCGTACATGCTAGTTGGCTGCCCCGGGGAACCCTCGCGGCCAGCCCTCGCGCTTTGCGACTCGCAAGAACGGAGGGACGCGTAATGCCCGGATACACCAAACTGCACCACTCTATCGCCACTAGCACCATCATGGGCGAGTCTCCGGTTGTCTTCAAGGTGTTCGTCCTCATGCTTTCCCTCGCAGGGATAGACGGCGTAATTGAGGCAAGCGTGCCAGGGTTAGCACGCTTAGCTAACCAAACCGTTGAGGAGGTTGAGGCGGCGCTAGAGAAACTGAGTTCCCCCGACAAGTATTCCCGAACGCCGGACAACGAGGGGCGCCGCATCGAGAAGGTGGATGGCGGGTGGCGGTTGCTTAACTTCGCGAAATACAAGTACATGCTTTCGGAAGAGGACCGTAAGGAACGTGACCGAATACGGCAACAGAGACATCGAAACTTTCAAGCCAGCCAGGCTTCGGGCGTGACGGAGCGTGACACAAGTGTGACAGAGTGTGACAGTCACGCCGCGTCACGCGGGTCACGCATGTCACGACAAGAAGAAGAAGAAGAAGAAGAAGAAACTAAAAACAAGGCTCCAAAGAGACAAAAACCAAAGCCGGGCATCTTGAACTCCATCGAGGCGGCAAAGGGGTACTGCAATACCTTCTCGATCACCGGCGGCAGGCTTGGTTCCAACTATGACGCCATTAGAGAGGCCATCGAGGTTGAGATGGCTAATTCGTCAGACGATCCCCAGGCAATCGCTCAGCGAATGATTGAAGGCCCGCGAGCGGTACGACTCTATCCCCAAGACAGAAGCGGAATGGACGGCGGTGCGGTGCATTTTATAACCTCCGGCCGATGGAAGAACCCCAAAACATGGCGGAAAGACGGTGGTGCCGTCATTCAGATTCCTCAGCGGCCACCTGACGAGCGCCTGCATGGACAGATGGCGCAGTACCGCGCCTTGCATCCGGCGACGGAGGTGCGGCCGTGAACGAGATTTCCCTAGAAAACGAGATGCCGCACAGTCGCGAGGTCGAGAGTGCCATCCTGGGCTCGATCATGCTCGACGACGCCCATTGCGATGAGGTCGCGCAGTCGATTTCGCCATCGGATTTCTATTTGGCGCCGCACCGCAAGATTTATGGAGCGATGCGGAACATGCGCGAGGAAGGCAAAGCGATCGACCCGCTTTCGTTGGCCGAGGAGTTGGATCGCAAAGGAGAGCTGAAGATAGTGGGCGGGCGCGCATACATCAGTTCCCTGTCCGACGGAGTCGTGTCACGCAGGAGCTTGTCGCATCAAATCGAGGTCCTTACCGACAAGGCACGAATGCGCGCGGTGATCGCGGCCGTCGAGAACGCGAAAGCCAAAGCATTTACAAAAACCGAATTGGAAGAGGTGCTCGGGGGCCTCGAGCAGGACTTGTATGACATTCGGTCCAACTGGACCGACCAGAACGAAGCCAGTTTTCCCGAGATGGTTTGGTGCACGTTGAGCGCGATTGACACGGAAAGCCGAAACACCGCTGAGGTGCTTGGCCTGACAACGACTCTTAGACGCCTGGACACAGCTACCACGGGAATACGACCGAACGAGGTTTGGACGTTGGGCGGCTTTCCCGGTAAGGGCAAGACGAACTTCGCCAAGCAAATAGCCAGCGGCAATCTCAAACGCGGCGTAACGATCAAGTTTTTCTCAATTGAGATGGGCGAAGACCCTCTCATTCGCAGGATGTTGGCCGCCGAAACCGGAATACCCGCGGCAATGATCCGGGATCCGCGAACACTGGCTCCTGGTGAACTCAAGAGACACAAAGAAGCCGGAGACGTCATGGCCCAGTGGCCGCTGAAGCTGGACACCACGGCGAGCCTGAGCATTACTGAGCTACTGGCGCGAGCGCGACTCAGTGTAATTCGCGATAAGACGGAACTGGTGATCGTCGACCACCTTGGCCTGGTTGACGGGCCCGGCGCGGACAACACGAAGCGCCTAGAGAATGTGTCGAAGATGATTAGGGCATTCGCAAAGCAAACCAAAGTACCGGTTCTGCAACTGTCGCACCTGTCCAATCCCAAGGACAAGGAAATCAATCGGCCGCCTACGATGCTTGACCTCAAGTACTCTGGCGATATCGCCGGCCACTCTCACGTAGTCCTCTTGCTCCACGTCCCGGAAAATGCTCAAGGCGAGCCGACCGGCGATGACCAAATCATTCTTGGAAAGATTCGCGAGGGGTGTAAGGGTCCTGTCGACGTCCGGCTCAATACAGCCCGGCTTGAATTTGAGCCACGTTTCCAAGGAAACGGGGGCCTCCAATGAGCGAAGGACTAAACGACACCCACAGCAAGAACCGACCAGAAATCGCAGTTGATCTCCTCACTCAGGAACAGACCGCCGCGTTCCTCCATAAGAGCAATCGTGTATTGCGGTTTTGGAGGACCGCCGGCATCGGTCCCGCTTATGTGAAGCTCGGAAAGACAGTTTTATACGACCGCGCCGAGCTGATAACCTACGTTCGGAGCAACACGGTCCAACCTTCCGTGCGAGCCGCATTCGAGGAGGAAAACTGTGGCGCTCTATAAACGCGGGCGATTCTGGCATTACGAGTTTCAGATCAACGGAACCCGTTACCGAGGATCGACCAAACAACAACACTGAGACACGAGCTCGACAGATTGAGGTACGCAAGATGCAGGAGGCGCAGGAGAACGGATATTCTCCGTTCCCAAGAAAGCACCGATCCTCCGCGATTTTGCTGCTGCCGTGCTCAAAACCATCGACGAAAGCTCACTCGATCCGGACACCAAGCGATACTACCGAAACGGTTGGGGCCGACTTGCGGACACGCCCCTGGCCGGCATGAGGCTGGATCGAATAACAACAGAAGCGGTCGCGGCCATCAACTCGATGGTTCTCCGTCCTGGCAGAACCAAGCGCTTCGGACTTTAAGCGTCATCTTGGCGAAGGCGGTACAGCGTCGCTATCTGTATCGAAAGCCGACAATCAAGCTGATAAGAGAGAGTCGGCGAGAACCATTGATCGATGACGAGGCCGAGGCCGTCGCTGTTGGCAGGTGGCCGGCAAACCCTTGAGAGATGTCCTCGTCGTCATGCGCGACATGGGGCTTCGACCCGACGAAGTGTTCCGCATGAGATGGGAGCATGTCATTGGGAGAAGCGGCTGTACTTCAACCCTTATCGGCAAGAGTCGCAAGGCCCGCCGCTGGATGCCGATGAGCCAGCGCGTCGTTGAAGCCCTGAAGGAAATCCGTACAGAGCCAGTCGACACCGGCCTCCCTCGCCGCGGCGAAGCCGTCGGCACGCGGCTCCCGCGGAATGGGTATTTCCATCCAAGAAGGCCGAGGCGGCGGTCATCTCACGACCGTCGCTAAACAGTTCCGGGAAGCAAGACGGTTGGCGGGCCTGCCGGACTCCTTGAAGCTTTACGGCGCGCGTCATGCGTTTGCAACCTATGCCGTTGAGGCCACAGGTAACGTGTTCGCTGTGGCAGACGCGATGGGGCACTCAGGACTTGAAGACCACGCGGATCTACCAACATCCCGAACTGGGTGCCATTCGGGATGCCATTGACGAGCGAAACCGGAGGGTGATGTGAGAGGCCCCACAAAATCCCCCACAGTCAAAAACAATGCCCACCAGTCATGGAGGGCAGATAGTGAATCGAAAGAAGTTCCTGGAGCCGACGATCGGACTTGAACCGATGACCTGTCGATTACGAATCGACTGCTCTACCAGCTGAGCTACGTCGGCTTGCTTTCGATTGTAAATGTCACGGGGGTTACCGTAAAGGGACGCTGGGCCCGGTTTTCCACTGTTTTCAGCGGTTTTGCACTTGCTTCCAAACTTCAGTCCTCAGATAATAGCAGCAAGCTCATTGGCGACCCCGAGCTTACATGACTCAATATTGTCGAGCGGACGTACTTCGCATTCTGCATATCACGGCCAAGCAGCTCGTCGGCTGGCAGCGTGCCGGACTTGCTCCGATTTCTGAGACCTTTACCTTTTACGATCTCCTTCAGCTGAAGAAAATCCGCGACCTGCGTGCCAAGCGGGTTCGGCCGGCCGCAATTCGCGAGTCGTTGCACGCCATGCAGAAGCAGGTTGCCGGCATGGAAAATCCGCTGGTCGAAGCCAGCGCCTTCAGCGTGGGATCGCGCGTGGCCTACCGGCATCAGGGACACTCAGTCGAGCCGATCGCCGGGCAGTTTGTAATGGATTTCGGTCCCGTCGGAACCGTGGTGGCCACCACTCCCAGCAACAAAGTACGGCCCATCGGTACCTACGACACGGTGGCCGAGCTGTTCACTCGCGGCGTCGCCATGGAGGAACACCCCAGCACGCACGACGAGGCCATTCGCACCTATCTTCAAGTGCTGGAGATTGAGCCTGACCACCCAGCAGCCCACATCAACCTGGGCACCATTTATTACAACCGCCAGGACTTTGTGACAGCCGAGAAGCATTATCGCTCGGCGGTGCAATCCGATCCACGTTACGCTTTGGCTTACTTTGATCTGGGCAACGTTCTCGACGAAACCAATCGCATCCCGGAGGCGATTGCCGCTTACAGCACTGCCATCCAGTTGGCGCCCACCTACGCCGACGCGCACTACAATCTGGCACTGGCTTATGAGCGCTCCGGCGAGCCTCGGCTGGCGCTGAAGCACTGGAAGTATTATCTGAAGCTCGACAGCAGTGGCCCGTGGGCCATCCACGCCCGCAATCAGGTGTCCCGCATCCTGGAAGTTGACCGGCTCAAGATCGTCTACACCAGAACGAAATAGAGCCGGCCATTCCTGCCTGACGCATTACTCGGTGGAGATACGCTTCTCGTACTCTTCTTCCAGCGGAACATACTTGCTCCAAAAAGGTTCGGGCTCGCGTCCGTGCAACCGGTCCGCCAGGACGCCGAGATGTGCGTGCCAACCGCTGCCCACTCCGACCATCGCCTTGCGATCTGCCAACAGGCGATGCGTCAACACCAGCAAAACTTTGTCGCCCTTCTGGCTTAATTCGAACGTGACTTCGGACGGCCGTTCGCCCCCGCCAGCATTCCTTGCATCTCATATTTCAGACCACAATTCTTAGTGAGGAAAAGATTGGCAAGATTAAGACGCGGAACTGGTCCGCAGTGGCCGGCATGGGTGGTTGTTTTCTTAGCGTTATTGATGTTCATGCCCGCGGGAGGCATGTTGTTGGCGCAGCCTTCGCCGACGGATAGTAGTGCCATCCTCGCCCATCTGAATGCCGCTATCAGCTGGTATCGGCACGTCGCCGGCCTCGATATCACTGCCGGAGAGCCGAGCGACGCTTTGTATTTGGAGAATGCGCGAAGCTCTGCCACGCAGGCTTTGCAGTTGGCATTCCAGGCATCGCAGGCCCAGGCTGCGTTGGCGAAGGCAAACAAGACCGTTGCCGCCGGCCACGCATCCCCTGAAACCGGCGAGCCCACTCCGGCGGAGCAGCAGCAAAACATTGCGAAAGCTGTCACCGAAACCACAAATCGCATAAGCCAAACCCAGTCGCAGATCGACGATCTGAACAAACAACTCGACGCGGCTCGAGGCAAGAAGCGCCAGGAAGTTCTCTCGCAGCGCGATTCCCTGCAAGGCGAGTTGGATCTGGACAAAACGATTTTGGATACGCTCCAGAAAGTGGCAAGCGTGGCCAGTTCCGAAACCACCAGCACCGGTCTCGCAGGTCAAATCAACCAGTTGAAGCAGTCGGTGCCGGAGGTATTTGCCACCACTTCGACCAAGAAAGAAAACGCCGCACCCGCTGCCCAAGGTTCCAAGTCCAGCAACGCAGCGAACTCTGGCCTATTCGGCCAAGTCTCCATTCTGTTCGGCCAAATGCGCGATATGCACGACATCGACCAGCTGACGGCAGAAACGGTCCGGCTGCGCACTACAGCGGACAAACTGGACGCTCCTTTGCGCGACTCTCTGCGCAATGTGGTGCAGCAGGGACGCGACCTGGTGAATCGTCCGCCAACCACCGATCCCACGCAGATCGCCGCGACTCGGCAAAATTTCGAGACCCTCACCAACCAGTTCAAGCAAATCGCCAACGCCGCCGTCCCGCTGCGACAGGAAATCATTTTGCTGGATCAGTGTCACGGCGATTTGCTGGAGTGGCGCAACTCTATCGACACCGAGTACGGCCGCGTGCTGCGCTCCCTACTGCTACGCGTAGTCGGCATTCTGGTCGCGTTGGCTTTCGTGTTCCTGCTATCCGAAGTGTGGCGGCGCGCAACCTACCGCTATATCCGCGACACACGCCGGCGGCGACAGCTCATGCTGATTCGACGTGTCGTCACCGGATTTCTGATGGCCATCGTGGTCGTCATGGGCTTTATCAGCGAGTTCAGTTCACTGGCGACGTTTGCCGGATTCATCACTGCCGGTATCGCCGTCGCGCTGCAAAGCGTGATTCTTTCTGTCGCAGCCTACTTCTTCCTGATTGGACGCTACGGCGTCCGCGTGGGCGACCGCATTACCGTCTCTGGCGTTACCGGTGACGTGATCGATGTTGGCCTGGTGCGGCTGTACCTGATGGAGTTGTCGGGAACCGGAATCGACCTTTATCCCACAGGTCGGGTGGTGGTCTTTTCGAACTCGGTAATGTTCCAGGCCGCGCCCTTCTTCAAGCAGCTTCCGGGCACAGCGTATGCGTGGCATGAGGTCGCCGTGACCTTGGCCCCCGATGCGAACTATGCCCTCGCTGAGCACGCGCTGTTGGACGCAGTAACGTCGGTGTATGCACCGTACCGGCAGAATATCGATCATCAGCACGCCCTGGTAGAGCGCATACTCGACACAGCGATAGCGGCTCCGACCCTCAAGACCCACATCCAGTTCACGGATACAGGACTCGAGTTTGTGGTGCGATACCCGGTGGAGATTCATCGGGCTGGCGATATCGACGATCAGATGACTAGAAAGCTGATGGAAGTAATTGGCAGCGATCCTGAGCTGAAGTCGGCAGTAACAGGCGCTCCCAAGTTGCGCGCGGCGATCAGGGCGTAGTTGCGGAGTTCAGCGCCAAGTCACTTCGCTCTATCGTTATGCTTCACCCATTGGGCGATGTCTTGCACCACCTCGCCCGACACGTGACCGGCAACGGAGTAGTCCGCCGGAGTTGCCGGACCGGAGCCCTTGCCGGTCATGAAGAGGTGTGTCAATCCCGGATAAAACTTGAATGTCGCACGCGGATCTTTTGCCAGCCCCGCTTTCCATAAATTGAAATCCTGGGTCGTCACCTGATAGTCACGCCCGCCTTGCAGAACCAGGATGGGAATCTCTAACTGAGCTGCTACTTCGGGGGCATGATAGTTTCGCAGATCCAGGAAGTACGAGCCCGGAATCTTAGCTCCCAAAACATTAACCACGCTGTCAGGCTTTAACGTGGGGCTCTCGATTTCTACCTTGGCGCTCTCGGCGTCGGCGATCTGCTTCTTCATTTCGTCGGTGTTATTGCCCTTCAGGGCAGCCACGTACTTGAGTTGCTCAACAATCACTTCCTCCAGCGGCCGGGCGGTGCCCGCAAGAATAATGATTCCCGCCACTTGTTTATCAGCAGCGGCGATGCGGGGCGCCAGCAGTCCTCCCAGGCTGTGACCCAGCACATATATCTGGTTGCGATTGATCTCGGGCTGCGTCGCCAGCAAAGCCACGGCCGCATCGGCATCGTCGATGGTTTCGTCCTTGACCGTGAAGGGAATTCCGGGCTGGACCGACTGCGCGCCGTATTGCTTGGTGCGTTTTACGTAGCGCAGCACTGCGATGTTCTGGGTGGCCAATCCCCACGCCAGATCTTTGAACGGCTTGTTTGGGCCGATGGTTTCGTCCTCGTCCTCGGGACCGGAACCATGAACCAGAACAACGGCCGGAAATGGTCCGTTGCCGTTGGGAAGCGTCAACGTCCCAGGCAGCTTCCATTGCCCGCTACTCACGGTCACATCTTTTTCGTGGAAAGTGTTGGGCTTGGCGTAGTCGGGAGCGACCCAGGCGTCCTTGCCTTCGGAGGCCGTGCCGCTCGGAACAAAGAAGAGGCCGGAGATCCTGCCCTGCGGATTCAACGCGATCTTCGCGTCCAGCGAGGCGAACTTGAACTCGCAGGTCACCAACACGACTTGGTACCCTTGTTGTTCGCTCGCGTGAGTTCCCACAATGCGCTGGAACGGTCCCGCCTTATCCAGAACAGCATCCCAGACAGCCGAGAGTTGGTCCTGCGGCAGTGCCGATTGCATCCGGTCATCGAAGCGCGCTTCGACCTTGCTGAATTGACGGGTGGAAAGCTGTGTCACAACATCATTAGCAATGCTTTCAAAATCCGGGGTAGGCGTTTGTGCGGATGACCACATGCCTGCGGCCAGCGCTGTAACCAGTACTGCGGTTCTGATGATCGTTATCATTGGACTTCCCTCGTGCCTCACTCATTGTACACTGTATGCAGACACTAGACAGTTTATTGCGCCCATATTCACGGCCCCTCTGGAAGCCGCCGGGCGACGCGGAGAAAACCGTGGACGGTCAAGCTCATGATGCGCTCGACCTTTCGTGGAGGCGATTTGCGCTAGAATCAAAGGTTTCCTATCCCATCGAGAAGGATCGCCCTCATGCCTGAAGCTACCGCGCAACACATCGCTGCCCCCGCTCCTCTGGTCGCGCTTACGGAAGACGAAACGCTCTTCCGCGACACCGTCCGCCAGTTTGCTGACGAGAGCGTTCGCCCGCACGTCAAGAAGATGGACGAAGAGGGCGTTTTCGAGCATTCGCTCATCGACCAGTTTTTCGAGCTCGGACTGATGGGCATCGAGGTGCCTGAAGAATACGGCGGCGGCGCCGGCACGTTTTTCGAAGCAATCCTCGCGGTGGAAGAGTTATCGCGTGTCGATCCCTCGGCCGGAGTTGTCGTCGATGTGCAGAACACGCTAGTCAACAATGCTCTGCTGCACTGGACCACGCCGGAACAGAAGAAGCGCTATCTGCCGCGCATGTGTAAAGACACGGTCGGCGCTTACGCGTTGAGCGAAGCCAGCTCGGGATCGGATGCATTCGCCCTGCAAACGCGTGCCGAATTGAAGGGCACGGAGTACGTGCTGAACGGCCAGAAGCTTTGGATCACCAACGGCAAAGAAGCCGGCGTCTTCATCCTGCTGGCTACGGTTGATCCCTCTGCCGGATACAAGGGCATCACCGCTTTCATTGTCGAGAAAAGTTTCCCGGGCTTCACCGTGGGCAAGAAGGAAGACAAGCTCGGCATTCGCGCCTCCAGCACTTGCGAGCTGATCCTGGAAGATTGCCGCGTGCCCAAAGAGAACGTTCTGGGCGAAGTCGGCAAGGGCTACAAGATCGCCATCGAAACGTTGAACGAAGGCCGTATCGGCATTGGCGCGCAGATGCTGGGACTTGCCCGAGGCGCATGGGAATTCGCCGTCAAATACGCGCAGGAGCGCAAACAGTTTGGCCGCGCTATCGGCGAGTTCCAGGGAATCCAGTTCCAGATCGCGCAGATGGCCACCGAGATCGAAGCCGCGCGCATGCTGCTTTACAACTGCGCCCGCATGAAAGATGCCGGCATGAACTTCCTGAAAGAAGCAGCCATGACCAAGCTCTACTGCTCGCAGGTAGCGGAGCGCGTGGCGTCGCTATGCGTCGAAATCTACGGCGGCTACGGCTTCACCAAGGATTATCCGGTAGAAAAATTCTTCCGCGACTCGAAGATCGGCAAGATCTACGAGGGCACCTCGAACATGCAATTGCAAACCATTGCCAAGCTGGTAATGGGAAAGTAGGGCACGTCCAGCGGCGCAGCCAGGGCGTCGCCTTCTAGGACGAGACGGCATGTGAAACGGGTGGCCTGTGCGCCTCGCAGGGGACACCGGCCTGGCATTTGCCGCAGCCATATCGCGGGTGGAAGCGCAGTTTGGTTTGTTTGAGGTATTGAGCGCAGATCGCGTTGTCCTTGCCGTTCTTATCGATGGCGTGCGGCGGACAACGCCGAAGGCAGGCGCCGCACTTCGTGCAGTACTCGTCGATCTCGGTGTAGCGACGCCGCGTAGGCTCGATGGCGCGATCGGTAATCACGCTGGCGAAGCGACCAGCCGAACCCGACTCGGTGATGAGCGAACGGCTCAGACTGAATGTACCCAGCCCCGTAATGAACGCCGCGTGACGTTCAGACCAATTGCTGCGTAGATTGACCACGGCGAATCGCGGATCCAAGCCGGGCGCTAACGCGTGACCGTCATCTTGCCGCAGCAGTTCAAGCAGACGGGAGCACAAGGCATCGTTGCAAACCGCTCCTTCGTAACGTCCATAAAGCCATTCCATCGCCGGCCAACCTTCGGCCCGATTGGCCGAACGAACGGGCTCCGTGTACGGCAGAAAATAGGCAATAACAGATTTCGCCCCGTCCAGCCACTGCTCCGGTGACATGTGGTGCGGGCCCACAACCTCCGACTGCTTCAACGCTTCCCAGAACGGGTCGTCGGCGCTGGCCACGGCCAACAAAGGCTCGTCATAGATCCGCATCCCGCCAAGTTCGGGTACGAAATTCTGCGGGCTGCTGTGGACGAAGGCACCGAGTTCTTGCTGGATGTTGCCGAGGAATGCCTGGGAAGAAGTCATACGTTCACACATCCAGTCTTCCGTTTTAACGGTTGAGCTGGCAAGGTCGTGTGAACGTCTACTGTGTGACTGAAATCAGATCTCTACTTCGGCGAAAGCGGTCGAGGAGAACACAGGACCGAGGTCGCAATCGGCCCAACTCGATCTCCTTTCGCGTGGGCCAGGGGTACTTTGCGGCCCGGGCTGACGCGCAGTCATCTACTCCACTTCGTGCTTTGCGGTGTAGCCGTCGCGGGCGACGATGGTGTACTTGATGTCGTGGTTCTTTTCATCCTTAATGATGAGCGGCTTATCGTCAGGGCCAACCAGCTCGACCTTCAGCTTGCGATACGTCCCGTCCTGCTTGGTGTTCGTCGGCTTGTACGTAATGGTGTACTGATTGCGAATGGCTTGCGCCACCTCGCGGAAGATGTCCGGCAATTCGCCCATGAGACGCGGAGCGTACGACCGTCCGCCAGTCATGCGGGCGAATGCGTTCATCTGGTTCTTCGCCTGGATGTAGTCCATCAATGCGGCAGAAACGCCCGGATTGCCGCCACCCATGGCATCAACGCGTTCTAGAAATGCCTCACCCGTGCAGATCGTATAAATCGTCACGTTGGGCGTGGCTTTCACCTTCTTCAGGATCTTGTCGAGCGTGAGCTTGCTAAAAGTATCGCGGCCGCTGGCGACGATAACCAATTCTTTATGTCCTGGAATGCGATCCATGCGGTCGAGGGTGTCAAACATGGCGTCGAAGATGTTGGTCTCGCTGAAACCCGGGACGCGCAAGGTATTCAACGCGCCAAAGATGGCTTGCTTGTCCTGCGTGAAGTCCACCAGGACGTGCGTCTTCATATCGAATTCAACCACCGCGACCCAATCCTGCGGCTGCAAATTGGAAGCGAAGACATACGACGCATTCAACGCGTCGTACATGAAGTTGTAGTTGGTCGCAGCGAACTCCACCAGCAGCACCGCGGTAATCGGCGCCTTGCTCATGGTCACGCTCTGGATATGCTGTGGGACACCGTCTTCCCAAACTTTGAAATGCTCCTTGGCAACTTCTTCGGAGAGCGCCAGCGGACGCCCGTCTTTTTGCAATACGTGAGCATCGACGGTCACCACGGGAACGTCTACGTGTAGCGAGTATTCCGGATTCTCAGTCTGCTTAGGCCTGGGCGGCGGAGGCGGCTCCTCAGAAGTGTTCTTCTTGGGAACTGCGATCGGACCTGAGTCCCCGGTTGGCCCTCCCGACGCATCCGGCATCTGGTCTTGCTGGGTTTGCTTTTGAGGCGGGTTCTGCTGATCAGTGCCGGACTGCGCAAAAGACCCGGTGGCGGTGAACAGGAAGGTCGCCATCAAGACTACGACCAGACGAAAGGGATTGCAGACCACAGGTAAATTACTGCGCAGACTAGGGTGTTTCTCACAATACATCGGAGTGCCTCTTAGGGCTGACTGTCTGGTAGTATAAATCCAATTTCAGCCTCTCTGTTTCGATGTGGGGACAGCAGAAAATCTGCTTGCCGGTTGGACGGCTAAGTGTCCGCATTGGAATACATGGGCAGCCAGGATTTTTTCATCCTGGCAAGGAACAACAGAAAGCATGCTCCACCGCGCGATTTCGTCCTTCGTCGTAAGTCTCTGTCTCACCTCGTCAATCGCCTTCGCAATCCAGCCTAAGGTCCCAATCATGCCGGAAGATCAAGTCAAAACCGGCATGCACGGCGTGGCTTACACCGTTTTCGAAGGCGTGACTCCGGAAGCGATGGACGTCGAGATCCTCGGCATCCTGCATGACATGGCAGGGCCGAAGTCGGACGTCATCCTGGCGCGACTGCACGGCAAGAAGGTCGAATACACCGGCGTGGTCGCCGGAATGAGCGGCAGCCCTGTTTATATTGACGGTAAGCTGGTAGGCGCCATCGCCTATCGCATTGGCGAATTCTCCAAAGAACCGATCGCTGGAATCACGCCTGCGGCTTCGATGCTTGAGATCAATGGCATGGACAAGACGCCCGAGCCTGACGTAGCTCAAAGCCTGGCCGGCGACCGGCAGGAAGCCAGCCGCACTTCCGGCCCGGGACTGCCAAACAATACAACTTCGCAATCCGGCTACGCCAATCTCCTGAAGCCTATCGATACGCCGCTGGTGTTCAGCGGATTCAGTCAGGAGACATTGCGGCTATTCGCCAAAGATTTCGCTTCAGCCGGAGTGGTGCCGGTCATGGGCGCGGGTTCGGTGAGCAACGACAAGCAGCCTGAACCGCTTCAGCCCGGCTCGGCGGTCAGCGCAATTCTGGTACGCGGCGACATGAACATCGCCGGAACCTGCACCGTGACCTATCTCGACGACTCGCATCTGCTCGCCTGCGGACATCCCCTGCTGCAATCGGGCAATGTCGATATGCCGATGACGAAGGCGACCGTTCTGGCAACGCTGCCTTCGCCCGAAAATTCCTTCAAGATCGTGAACACCACCGAACCAGTGGGCGCGTTTGTGCAAGATCGCCGTGCCGGCATCATGGGACGTTTCGACCGCCAGCCGCACATGATCCCGGTGACTCTCACCTTTAACGGCGTCTCGAGTCCCAAGCAGTTTCACTATGAAGTATTGAACAACGCCAAGCTTACGCCCGCCGCGATGATGGCGACGGTGTTCAACGCCATCCAGGGTATGAACGAGTACGGCGAGGACACGACCTACCGATTGCGCGGCAGCATCTCCGTCCTCGGCTACCCGAAGCTCAGCGTCCGCAACATGTACGCGCCTCTGGACGGCGCCACGCCAACAGCTTACGGAATCGCGCTCTCCATCGGCGAGCACTTCAGCCGCATCTTCGAGAACCCCTACGAAACGCCAAAGATCGAGGGCGTCGAGTTGAACTTCGATCTCATACCTGACCGGCGTTCGGCGCGCCTGGAGACAGTTCGCACCGACGTTACCGAGGCTCGTCCCGGCGACGAAATCACCATCGAAGCGCTGCTTCGCCCCTATCGCGGGGAACGGATGCTGCGGCAGATTCCGGTAAAGATTCCTACCTCAACTCCGCGCGGCACCCTGCGCATTCTGGTCAGTGACGGCGACACGCTCGACAAGATGCACCGCGTCTCGGCGCCGATGAGCCATCGCCTCGATCTCGGCTCGACCATTGCCATGCTCAACAAGGAGCACAGCAACTCCGATGTTTATGTCTCGCTGCTGGAAGCCAATCCGCAAGCCATGGTCGAAGACAAGGTGATGCCGACGTTGCCGCTGTCTGTGATGAACGTCATGGACGGGTTGCGCGGTACGCAAGACATGATCGTGGTCGGCGAATCCGCGGTGGACGAAGCCGCGACTCCTGTCGACTACGTCGTCTCCGGCTCGCAAATCATCACGCTCAATATCAAATAAGTAATCGGAGAGCCGGCAGCCGTTTATGCTTTCGGCTCACCGCCGCGACCCCTTGTCGTCAGACACCCTCGTCGGTAGTGTCCTAATTTGCCCATCTCATCCCACCAGATCGGCAAGCAACTTGCTGCGAATCCATTCGGAAAGGCTCTTTGCGTTCAATTTTGCGGCTGCGCTCAACCGCTCAAATTCCGCCTTCCCCAGCCTGATAGGCACAATCTTGCCCTTGGCTTCACCCTTGGGCAGCTTGGGGCGTCCGGGCTTACGCTTCTTCGGGGTTGGCATTCCTCAACTCCTCTCGGATTGCTGCCCGAACAGCCATTGCAGCCGACAATACGGGCGCGATGTGCAGAACGGTGACGTGCTTTTTGGGATTCGCAGGGTCGTCTGTATCGTGCGACCACGCATAGACTCTGGACGCTCTGGGATGGCCGGAAAGCTCAAATACTTCCACGACGCCATCCCAGACCGTTTCGCCCATAAATGTCTCTTTTACCGGGACACTATTGACGTGAGTAGGCTCTGCGCCGTGCAAGCGCCGGATAACGTCGCGCAATTCGGAGATGTAATCGTGGGCCATCATTCCGGGCACTTCACCTGGAAACTGACTTCCAAAGTCTTGCCCTTTAGGGCATCGCGCAGCGCGGGGAGTTCTTCGAGGAAATTGGCGAGGTGTTCAAGTTCGGTATTCTTGATGAATCCAGAACTACTTTTACAATGCGGGCAAGACTTAGTCAGGGCCTCCACAATATCTTCGCGCTCTATTTTCCCTGATGGAATACTCGTAGCGCCCCCGCATTTACCGCATTTTAGGTGTAGAGATTCGATCTCGGCAGGGTTTACAAGGCATATTTTTACAACCATCATGCTGTTGCCTCCAATAGATCGCCAACCGTCCAGAAGCCGCGCTCTACACCAGCAGCCATCGCCGGAGTGCAGCGCAGTGTATTGTGACGTTTTACAAAGTTGTAATAAGCGAAGTGCAGCGCAACGGCTGCCTCGAAGTTCTCGCGCTTCTTGCTGAAAGCCAGCGTGAGGCGAGTTAAGCGACGCATATGCAGTCGCGTGGTGGCGTTCAGGCGCTCTACGTAGCTGGTGGAAATCAGGCGCTCATTTGGGTGTCCGGTAATGACCTTCTTCTCCGAAGAAACAAACTCCGGGGCGCTATAGCGGCGATTGTCGCTTACTTCTTCATGGCCATAAGTTTTCACGATCTGCGCGAAATCCACTTCCGAACCAAAGGCGCTTTCTACGGCTTCCACATACGCTCTGAGCCCGTCCGTAGAGATTTGCACCCGATTGCGCATCCGGCTTGCTACGTCGCTTACAAAAGCCTTTGCAGTGGTAACGCTGCGGTCGCCAACCGTGAACGCGGGAACCAGCTTGGTGTCAGCATCAATTGCGCAGAACGTCCAAACGTTGCCGACTGGCCTAGGTTCGTCCAAGCGAACGTTGCGCTCTTTCTTGCCGACGAATCCCCATATTTCATCCATCTCTAAGCGCGTGCATGGCAAATCGCGCATCTTGGCATCCATGAGCGCCGCGCAACCGTTACCGACTTTCACGCCAAGCCGCATGATCGTATCGCGGTGCACGCCCGTCATGCGCTCGATTGAGCGGATGCTAGAGCCTTCAGCCAATGCGCTTATTGCCGCAATCTGCTTGTCGGTACTGAGTACGTTTGCCATGTGTATTAATGTAATACGGTAATAGCGGGATGTCAATAGTTTTTGTGTTACAATTTCACCGCTATGTTGAAGTATATTGCGGTGTTCGCTGTGGTTTTCGGGCTGGCAGTCTACATAGCCCGTCAAGATGAACGCGCCGCCCAAGAGCGCGCAAATAATCCCCCCATACCTAACAAGAGCGCTGTTCCCGCTGAAACGAACAAAGATCATCCCCAAGAAAACGTAGAAAATGCCGAATGGAACACCCCACGTTGGTATGGCTTTTTCAGATGGCCAAACGGGACGACGACATGGGCCATTATCATCACCCTGTTGGCTATAGCGGAACAAACGAGTCAGATCAGAAAATCGGCTAAGGCCGCAGCTGATAGCGCCGAGGCCTTCCTCACTTCTGAGAGGGCTTGGGCTTTGCTGACTCCTCAGCTCGTTGACAAACTCCAACCCACGGGCAAACACCACGGCATGTTGTTTAAGTGGGGGATTAAGAACGTGGGGCGAACCCCGGCGAGAATCGTAGAAACCGAAACTAGGGTGTTTCGTATCGCGCCAGTAGACCTTAAAAAGCTCCCCATCCCGCCCCATTATGTTGGGCCACCCATCGCCATGAACAACTTTCTCGTTGTTCCCAATGACTCGATTCCGGTTGCGTGGCTGGTTGAAGACGGGGAGGAATTTACCGAAGACGACATTGACGCCATTAGGGATGGCGCCAAACTTACCCTTTTCGCTCACGGGTTTGTGACATATCTCGACACCTTCGGCAAGAGACACACCACCCGAGCCTGCCATACCTACATTTGCCGTGGAGACGGCGAAGATGGGTTTGAACCCTATGTTTTCGCTCCACCCGAGTACAGCGAGTGCGACTAAGGCGGCCAGCGCCAGAATCCAAATTAGGACACTACCCCCTCGTCGGCTGACTTGTTGCCATACTTCCTTTATGGCTAAGATGACCTCAATGAGCAAGGAAGAGTCTGAACAAGTGCGTTGTGGGTCGAGCGGCGCTTCAACGCAGCAGGTAGGACACTGAATGAAAGTTTTTCGACTGCTGGCTTTGTGCCTGTTGCTTGCCTCAACCGGTTGGGCACAGGCCACGCGAACCTGGGAACAGACCAAGTACGACGATTTTGAGAAGGGCACGGCCCGTGGCATCGCTATCAGCAGCGATGGCACGCTAACTTTGGCGCCCGCCTTCGCGTCTCTTTACACGACTCCTTCCACTTATCTCTGGGCGCTGGCGTCTGACGCCGAAGGAAATGCTTATGCAGCAGCGGGATCGCCTGCTCGCGTTTACAAGCTGACGCCCGACGGCAAGGCTAGCATCATCTTCGCGCCGCAAGAGCTTCAGGTACAGGCGTTGGTGGTTGATGGCAGCGGCGCCATCTACGCCGCGACGTCGCCCGACGGCAAGGTGTACAAGATCGTGCACGGTGGTCCCGCACCCGGAAAAACTCCCGAGGGCTCGCACACGACAGCCGAGATCGCCGCTGCGCAAGAAGGCGCAAAACCCGGCCCGGCCGGCGAAAATCCGCCCATCTCGGTCAGCGTTGATTCCAGCTACAGCACCAGCGTGTATTTCGATCCCAAGACGAAATACATTTGGGCGCTGGCTCTCGACCGGCAAGGACAGCTCTACATCGGCACGGGAGATCGTGGCGAGATTTTTCGCGTCGACCGCAGCGGCAGGGGAAGCCTGTTCTTTAAGAGCGACGAGGCCCAGATTCGCGCTCTCGACTTCGATAATCTCGGCAACCTGATCGCCGGAACGGACGGCAGCGGCCTCATCTACCGCATCTCGCAGCAGGGCGAAGGGTTCGTTCTCTACAGCGCACCGAAGAAGGAAATCACCGCGTTGGCGGTT
This sequence comes from uncultured Acidobacteriaceae bacterium, assembly GCA_963769235.1. Lineage (GTDB taxonomy): Bacteria > Acidobacteriota > Terriglobia > Terriglobales > Acidobacteriaceae > Bog-257. Next base: position 312,626 of record CAVYKW010000009.1, read on the forward strand.
GACACCAAGGGGAACATTTATGCTGCGGGCGCGGGCGAGAAACGTGGCGCGGGACCCGGTTCCGCGACCATTGCCCCGAGTCTCGGAATCGTAGTAACAGCGCCAGCGCCCAGCTCGGGTACGCCGACTGGAGCGCCTGTTCCGACGCCAAGCGGCACACCGTCCGCTTCTACCTTCACCTCGATACCCTACCCGAATACGACGTCGTTGGGGGGATCGGAGATCTATCGCCTTTCGCCGGATGGCTCGCCCAAGACTATATGGTCGTCGCGAGAAGATCTCGTCTACTCCCTCGCTTTCGATAACGAAGGCCGGCTGCTGGCGGGCACCGGAAACCGCGGCAAAATCTATGCGATCTCCGGGACCGAATACACCGACCTTGCCGAGGCGAGCGCTAATCAGGTGACTGGCTTTGCACGCGCGCCAAAGGGCGGGCTCTACGCTGCCACCAGCAACCTGGGGAAGATATTTCTTCTGGGCTCCAAGCCGGTGAACCAGGGCACGTACGAAAGTGATGTCTTTGATGCGCGCAATTTCTCCAAGTGGGGACGAGTCGAGGTTCGTGGTTCCGGCAAGTTTCAGCTGTTCGCGCGCAGCGGCAATGTCGACAATCCTGACCGCAACTGGAGTCCCTGGAAGCCGATCGACATGGACAAAGACTTGCCGGTGGATGCACCGTCGGCGCGCTTCATCCAGTGGAAAGCGCTGCTGCAACCCACCAACCCGGCGCCCGTCATCGACAGCGTCATCCTCAACTATCTCCCCAAAAATGTAGCGCCGGAAGTGGACGACGTTACCGTGATGGTCGGCTCACGCATTCCGGCGGGCACACACAGCGAGGTGGAGAGTTCCGTCGCTGGCGGATATGAGGCGCCGTTGCCGGTAACAAAAGACAAGACTTCGATCGCGGTTCGATGGAAAGCGCACGACGAAAATGACGACACCCTCGTCTACGCCGTGTATTACCGGGGCGACGGCGAGACGCGCTGGAAGTTATTGCGCGACGAGGTCGACGAACGCTACGTGAATCTTGATTCGGACATCTTTCCGGATGGCGGCTACACCATTCGAGTGGTGGCTTCCGACGCACAATCGCATTCGGCCGAGGATACATTGACTGGCGAAGCGGTCAGCCCGCGTTTTGAGGTCGACAACACGCCCCCGCGCGTCGAAGCTCTGAACGCGAAGCTGGAGGGCAGCCAGATCCACGTTACATTTCGCGCTGTCGACAGCTTTTCGCCGATCAGCCGCGCTGAGTATTCCATCGACGCCGAAGACTGGCAGATGGTCGACCCGGTGGGCCAGATTTCCGATTCGAAGACTGAGAGCTACGATTTCGACATAAATCTTGCCGCCGGTGGCGCGGAAAGCGGAACGGCAAACCCGGCTGCCGGAAAGTCCGGAACCTTGGCTTCTGCCGAGGAGCACACCATTATCGTCCGCGCCTACGACCGCTTCGACAACATGGGTATTAATAAGGTCGTGGTGAGGGTTCCGGCGGCGCGATGAAGTTCGAGTTTACGGGGAAATGAAGAATAGTCTTACCAGTAAGATTGATGGACGATCTTACCAGTAAGATCATTTTTAATTGCGCAGTACCCGCCGGCTTGGTCTCCCTGCGCACGACTTGTCCCAACTCTCAAACCGTTGCTTCTAAGGCCTTTGATTCTTTGACCTTACGCTCTGTCATCGACGTCCTCGCGATTTTGGCCTGCTCGGTTTACGGGACCATCCCGCTCTTCTGGCTGGTCGTACACCCCTTCATCGGTGATTGGCGCAAGCGGGGCCGGCGCGCGTACACGCTGATCCTGCCGATCTGGGCGACCTTCATCGTTGCTGCGCTCGTTCTTATGTGCCCATTTCGCGGCTCGCATTTCTATGTGAATCGGTGGACGTGGGTTCCAGGCATAGCTTTGTTTCTGGCGGGCTTTTCGATCTATCGCTCCGCATTTCAAGGCTTTCATGGAGTGCAGGTTTCTGGTCTGGCGGAGCTCGAGCCCGACCGGCACAAGCAACAACTGGTGACTTCGGGCGTTCACGGCTGGGTGCGGCATCCTATTTATCTGGCGCACCTGTGCGAGATGGTTGGGTGGTGCATCGGTACAGGACTGATGCCGCTGTATGCGATGCTTATCTTTGCCGCCATCACCGGAGCGGTGATGATTCGCATTGAAGATCGCGAACTCGAGGCGCGCTTCGGCGATGAGTACCGCAGATATCGTGAGCAGGTTCCGGCGGTAATTCCACGCTTCTTTCGTTAGCCTGCCTCACGGGCTTCGCTACAATGATCTTTCGCTGAGCTATTCCGGATGCAATTCGAACTTTTCGTAGCGGCACGATATCTGCGGGCCAAACGGCGGCAAGCCGTTATTGGCATCATCACCGTCATCTCTGTCATCGGAGTGGCGGCCGGCGTCGCCTCGCTTATCATCTCGCTGGCCATCAACAACGGATTCCGCCAGGACTTGCAGGACCGATTGCTGGGCTCGACCTCGCACATCAACCTGCTACGTGTGCAAAGCGACGGCATTCGCAATTGGGAAGCACTGTTAGCGCGCCTGGAAAAAGAGCCGCACGTGGTCGCCGGTGCTCCCTCCATTTACGAGCAGGTGCTGATCTCGCGTGGCGCGCGCGCGCAAGGCTCAATCCTCAAAGGCATCATTCCTGGAGATGAGGGTAAAGTCAGCACCATCCTCGACACCGTGAAGCAAGGCTCAGCGTCGGCGCTCGACCCGGAGCCGCCTCAGCCCCCCAATGCTGCGCTTGCGAGCCCGAGCTCAAAGACCATACCCGGTAACGAGATTGACCAAGCTTCCCCCCCACCGGCGTCTCTGCCGCCCATCGTCCTGGGCAAAGACATGGCCGATGAGTTGGGCGCAACGGTGGGATCGATCGTCACCATCACCAGCCCGCAAGGCGAGTTGACGCCCTTCGGCATCGTTCCCAAGTACAAACGCTTCAAGGTTGCGGGTATCTTCAGCTCCGGATTCTTCGACTACGACAACACCTGGGCTTTTATCCGGCTGGCTGATGCGCAGCGGCTGTTCGATCTCAGCGATGTTGTGTCGGTCCTGGAGTTCAAAGTGGACGACATCTACCAGGCCGGGACGATTGGCCGCAAACTTGAAGCAGCCGCCGGGCAGGGCTTCATGTCGACCAACTGGATGGAGCAGAACCGTGCCCTGTTCCACGCCCTGAAGCTGGAGCGCGTCGTGACGTTCATCACGATTGGGCTGATCGTTTTCGTCGCCGCCCTGAACATCCTGATCTCGCTCATCATGATGGTGATGGAAAAGACGCGCGACATCGCGGTGCTGGTCTCGATGGGCGCCAAGAAGCGGCAGATCCGTCGCATCTTCATGTATCAGGGAATTCTGATCGGTGTAATCGGAACGGCAATCGGCCTGATCGTGGGTTTCGGCCTTTCCTGGATGGCTGGACATTATCATCTGGTGTCGCTGTCGGCTGAGGTGTACTCGATCGACTACGTGCCCTTCGCGCCGCGGCCGTTCGACGGCGTGCTGGTGGCGTGCGTGGCAATTGGAGTTTCGTTTATCGCGACACTGTATCCGTCGTGGTCGGCCGCCAGCGTGCTGCCGGCGGAAGCGCTGCGGTACGAATAAGTAAGGGCTCGCCTTAGGTTTCTACCCTCAGGTCGCCAATTTCCCACCTTTCCGTCCTAATGTCGCTGACGAACTGGCCCGAACATGTTCTAATTCTTGCAGGTCAGAGTCGCCACTCGATCCCGAAATGGGCATGATTGCAACACTTTGGCCGGAATTTGTGTCGTGCCGGAGCGCTCCTGCATCAAACACTTCAAGACGTGTTGTTACGAGCAGAAAACCTGAAGAAGGTGTTTCGCTCGGGCAATTCAGATCTTGTGCTCTTTGAGAACTTGTCCTTGCAGGTCCGAATCGGGGAAATGCTGGCGATTGTCGGCGAGTCGGGTACCGGAAAGAGTACCTTACTTCACATACTCGGAGCGCTTGATAGGGCTTCCGAAGGTGACGTATACTTCGCCCAACTCCTGTTGGGACGACTCTCTGAGGAGGATGCAGCAGAATTCCGCAGCCGCGAACTCGGATTTGTATGGCAGTTTCATTACTTGCTACCCGAGTTCACCGCAGTTGAGAATGTGGCTATGCCTTTGTTAATGCGAGGCGTAGGCAGGCGCGAAGCTGAACTGCAGGGCCTGCACTGGTTGCAGGAGGTTGGATTAGCGGACCGTGCCAGTCACCGGTCCGGCGAATTGTCTGGTGGCGAACAGCAACGGGTAGCGCTGGCCCGGGCTCTAATCACCAGACCTAAGATCCTGATGGCAGACGAGCCAACAGGGGACCTCGACAACCGGACAGCGGAAGCGGTTTTCAATTTGATCGCCAGGTTACATCGCGACTATCGTCTGACCTCGCTCATCGTTACTCACAATCTTGGGTTTGCGCGTCAGTGCGACCGGGTTTTGCGGCTGGAACGTGGCCGCGTGATCGAAGTGTCTCCGCAGTCGTTGTCAGCCTAGCAACCTGTAGGGTGCAGGCGGGTTTGTAGTTGTAGGAAAGGGCCTGGGCGGCCCTTGGAGATCGGTCCCAGCAGCTTGTTTCGAGGGCCGGCGGTGAGGGGAGAGTCAGGAAACGGAACTCAACCGGGAGTCACTATCTCCTGGAGGGTTCCTGGAGAGGTTCAATGTTCGAAAGGTACACGGAAAAGGCCCGGCGGGTTATCTTCTTTGCGCGCTACGAAGCCAGTCAGTTTGGTTCGCCGTACATCGAGACGGAACACCTGCTGCTCGGGCTTCTGCGCGAGGACAAGGCGCTCACCAATCGGTTCCTTCGGTCCCATGCTTCGGTGGAGTCCATCCGGAAACAGATCGAAGGACACACTACCATTCGGGAGAAGGTTTCCACTTCCGTGGACCTGCCCCTGAGCAACGAGTGCAAGCGTGTGCTGGCCTACGCCGCCGAAGAGGCCGAGCGTCTGTCGCACAAGCACATTGGCACGGAACACCTGTTGCTGGGGCTGTTGCGCGAAGAGAAATGCTTCGCGGCTGAGATTCTGCACGAGCGCGGATTGAGGCTCTCCACCATTCGCGAAGAACTGGCTCGTACCTCGCAGGAAAAGGCCCAGCCCTCGCAGCGTTCGCGTGAGTCATCCTTATTGTCCGAGTTCTCTCGCGACCTCACGCAGGCCGCGATGGACAATCAGCTCGATCCGCTGGTCGGGCGCGATGGCGAACTCGAGCGCGTCATCCAGATTCTTTGCCGCCGCACCAAGAACAATCCGGTGCTGATCGGCGAGCCCGGCGTTGGCAAAACAGCCATCGTCGAAGGCCTGGCGCAGCGCATTGCGGATGGCGAAGTGCCGTCGTTCCTGGCGGACAAACGCATTCTCGCTCTCGATCTGTCGCTTATCGTTGCCGGCACGAAGTATCGCGGCCAGTTCGAAGAGCGGCTGAAGACCATCATGAAGGAGCTGATGGAATCGCAAAATTCCATCATCTTTATTGATGAGCTGCATACGCTGGTGGGCGCTGGCTCGGCAGAAGGCTCGCTCGACGCCGCCAACATCCTGAAGCCGGCATTGTCGCGCGGCGAAATTCAGTGCATCGGCGCAACCACCCCGGGCGAATATCGCAAGTCGATCGAAAAAGATCGTTCGCTGGAGCGGCGCTTCCAGGCGGTGAAAGTTCCTCCGCCGAACGAAGCGGATGCGGTTAAGATCCTGTTCGGCATTAAGGAGCGTTACGAGAAGTTCCACGCCGTCACCTACACCGACGACGCGATTACCTTCTCGGTCTCGCACTCGAACCGCTACTTGCCTGACCGCTTCCTGCCCGACAAGGCTATCGACTTGGTGGACGAAGCCGGCGCGCGCGTGAAACTGCGTCAGACTTCGCTGCCCGAGGACATTACCGAGGTGCAGAAGCGGATCAAGTTCATTGTGCATCGCATGGAGAACGCGATCGCGAATCACGAATTCGAGAAAGCCCGTTTCTACTCCGACGAGGAGCGTAAAGAGCGCGAGAACCTGCGCGCCTTGCGTGAGAAGTATCACCTCGACGAGTCGTCCACCGGCGTGGTTGGCCGCGAAGACATTGAAGACGTGGTGTCGCGCTGGACGGGCGTTCCCATTGCTTCGATCAAAGAAGAAGAGAGCCAGAAGCTGCTTCGCATTGAAGAAGAGCTGCACAAGCGAGTGATTTCGCAGGACCGCGCTATCTCGGCGCTGGCCCGTGCGATTCGTCGCTCGCGTGCTGGATTGAAGAGCCCGAATCGTCCCATCGGTTCATTCCTCTTCCTCGGTCCGACGGGCGTCGGCAAGACGGAAGTCGCCCGCACCCTGGCGCAGTTCATGTTTGGTAGCGAGAAATCTCTGGTGCGCTTCGATATGTCGGAGTTCATGGAGAAGCACTCGGTTTCGAAGCTGATCGGCTCGCCTCCGGGATACGTGGGCTACGAAGAAGGCGGACAGTTGACCGAGCGCGTCAAGCGGGCTCCTTACTCTGTCGTCCTGCTGGACGAAGTGGAGAAGGCGCACCCTGACCTGTTCAACATCCTGTTGCAGGTGTTTGAAGATGGTCAGCTTACCGACGGCCTGGGCAACACCGTCGACTTCAAGAACGCCATCATCATCATGACGTCCAACATCGGCGCACGCCATTTGCAGAAGCGCACTGGCATGGGCTTCCAGTCCGAGTTGGATGAGACCACCTCAACCAAGGTCGAGGACATGGTGCGGAACGAAGTGAAGCGCACCTTCAATCCTGAGTTCCTCAACCGGTTGGACGAGGTCATCATCTTCAACGCGCTGACCGAAGCCGACTTGATCCAGATCGTCGAACTGATGGTGCAGCAGCTGAATACGAACCTGGCGCAGCGATCCATCACGGTGACCGTGACGGAAGAGGCTCGCAAGTGGATCCTCGACAAGACCGTCGTGGATCGCACTTATGGCGCTCGCCCGTTGCGTCGCGCCCTACAGAAGTACATCGAGGATCCGCTGTCGGAGGCGCTCATTCAGGGTACCTTCGCCCAGCGTCCGACCTTCATCGAGGTCTACCTCGACAAGGACCAGCTCTTCTATCGCCCCGTCGGCGAAGAGAAGACGGAAGGTGTGCTGCTGTACAGTACTCCGGCGATCTAGGGAAGACCGGGCACGGCCGGAGTCATCAAGAACAACAAAGGGAAGCGAAATCGCTTCCCTTTTCTTTTGCTGATGGCATGCCCGAAGCCCAGCCACATGATGACTTGGGCGGCAGCCGCTCGGGGCCTGCACATCTCGCACGATATTTCGCCCAAGTTATAATGAAACAGCATCGAAACAATTATGGACCTGCTGGTTTACTCTGCCCCATGGTGCCCCGACTGCCGCACCGCCAAACGCTTCCTCGACAAGAACAACGTCCCTTACCGAGAGGTCGACATCGAGAAGACGCCCGGCGCAGCCGACGAGGTTGTACGCCACACCGGCAAGCGCGCCATTCCGCAGTTCGTCGTCGATGGCAAATGGGTCCAGCCCTACCGGCCCGGCGAAGGCTTTCTATACGAGGAAATGTCGGAGCTGCTGGGTATCGTGGACGCAGGCTGACGTCCGCAAATTCAGAAATAGCCTAATCTACAGTCGTCATTTTCCTTATCGACGTCCCGGACCTGGAGGGTTAGCCTCGCTAGCTTGGTGGGCAGGTATACTGCTTTTGCCAAACGGGAGTAATGGTGATCCCGGTGGCGACGCTGGGACCCTGTGCTTGAATAGCATCTTCTTTCGGTAAGGAGCGGCACACACCGTGTGTTTTTCAGCGACAGCGAACTTTGTCGGTAGCGGAGTACTGAGCACGATCGGGGTGGCCACACTTACCCGGGTCAAACATCGCCGGGAACTGCTTTTTGCGGCGCTGCCCACTCTGTTTGCTTTGCATCAGTTTACCGAAGGATTCGTCTGGCTGGGAATGGATGGGATTCTGCGGCCGGTGGTGGCGCACGACATGGGCGCGGCGTTCATGCTGTATGCCCAGGGCCTCCTGCCTTTCCTGCTGCCGCTGAGTGTGCTGTTGTTCGAACCTAATGTCGAAAGCCGCAAGCGCATGCTGCCGTTTGCTATTCTCGGCGGAGCTTTGACGCTTTACATTTTGTGGGCATTGACTGCGTACCCCCTGCAAGTCTCCGTCAGGAGCAATAGCCTGGTCTATATCAACCAGGCGACCAACAATACAGCGGTTGCCGTGCTTTATGTAATTGCCACGTGCGGGTCGCTGTTCTTTTCGAAGATACGGATGATGGTGATCTTCGGCGTGGCGAACCTGGCAATCCTGGTGACGGTAATGATTGTCAAACGGTACGCGTTTACCTCGCTGTGGTGTGCTTATGCCGCAATCGCAAGCGTGATCATCCTCGTCTACTTCTGGAGAAGCCATCCAGACCGGCCGTTCCGTTACGCACAGTAGCCGCAAACTCCTCCAGAATTGATCTGTCCGGGCCCGTACACGCCGGCCATGGACTGCGCTTACGCCGGTTTGCGTTTTCCGCTCATCCATCCCGGCTCACGCACGTGCTCTTCGTCCAACCGCTTCAAGCGCGCAGCCATCACCTGCGAGCGTCCCAGGTAGCCAACCGGCTTTCCCGGCTCTTCCCAACTGGCAACCGGCAAGCGGCCAATGTTGGAGCGCAGCATGCGGGCCACCGCGTCATACAGCACTTCGTTCGGATAGGTCACAATAGGATTGCTCGAGCCCGCCTTCAGCACAGTCATGCTGCCGGTCGGGTCTCCCTCAAGTGCGTGCATAATATCAGCGCGAGTGATGATGCCCGCCAGCCTGCCCTCTTTGTCGACGATGAACACGCCCTGATGATGAGTGACCGCCGGGTCGTGCTTGGTGATGCGGTCGGCCAGCTCTCCAACGGGCATATCCACGGGAACCGTATCGAACTCCTTAGCCATGACCTCGCCCACGGTCACCTGCTGGAAGACGTCTGGCTCGTAATCCTGATGAATATGCAAACCGCGGCGCGCCAGCTTCTCTGTCATGATGGAATTCTTGGCGTAACGAACGGCGATGGCATCAGCAATCACTGTGACCAGCATCAGGGGCAGCACTGAGTTGTAATCGCGAGTGATTTCGAAGGCGAAAATGATGAAGGTGAAGGCTGCGCGGGAGGCGGCGCCGAACACTGCTCCCATGGCCACCAGCGCAAACGCTCCGGGCGCAAGGTTCGCTGCCGGCCAGATCTTATCCACCACAATAGCGAACACCGAGCCCATCGCAGCACTGGCCATGAACATTGGCGCCAGCAGGCCGCCGGATGTTCCCGAGCCCAGCGAAATTACCAGTGCCGCCGACTTGAAGATCATCACGGCCAGCAGCGTGCCCAGCAGCATCTTGGCGTTCAGGATGTCCGAGATGGTGTCATAGCCCACGCCCAACACGCGCGGCACAAAATAACCGATGATGCCCAGGCCGAGCGCGCCAATGGCCGGCCACCACATGTCGTGAATCGGCAGCTTTTCGAATTGGTCTTCGACCCAGTACAGTGCGTTGCTGAAACCGAGCGCCGCCGCGCCACACAGCACACCCAGCGCAAGGTAGAACGGTAACGCGTGCGGCAATCCGAAATCGAGTACGCCAACCTGGAACATCGGTCCGCGGCCCATCAGCCTGAAGTGCACGCTCGTGGCTAATGTGCTGGCGATGACGAGGGGAATAAAGGACCGCGATTTGAACTCGAACAGCAGCAACTCGATGGCGAGAATCACGCCCGCGATGGGCGTGCTGAATGTCGCTGCCATGCCCGCCGCCGCTCCACACGCCAGCAGAACTTTTCGCTCGGCCGCAGTGGTGTGCATCGCCTGGCCCACCAGCGATCCCACCGCGCCCCCCGTCTGGATGATTGGACCCTCCGCGCCAAACGGTCCTCCGGTGCCGATGGCGATTGCCGCCGAGATCGGCTTCAGGATCGCTACCTTGGGAGCGATGCGGCTGCGGTTGACCAGCACGGCCTCCATCGCCTCGGGAATGCCGTGACCGCGAATTTTGTCAGAGCCATAACGTGCCATGATGCCGACAATGATGCCGCCAATCACGGGAGTGACGATGACCCAAAGCCCCAGATGATTCTCGCGCGCGCTGACAAAGGCGAACGAAACCCGATGATAGAAGAAGATGTTGGTGAACAGCCCGATGAGGTTGTACAGCAGGTAGGCGATGATGCCGGCCATTATCCCGATCAGCGCCGCCAGCAGCGACACCATCCCGGTGCGGAAACTTGCGTCCTGCGGGAGAGACGCTTCGACCGTTCTCTGCTCGACACTCAGCGGGTTGAGCCCGTCCACGCCCAGCGTCTCGGTATGGTCTGCCATCAGGCGTGCCTCCTGGTTCTTGAAGTTGCGGGCCCACGTCCTGCTTTCGTCCGCAATCTTGCGGGCTTGGCCAACTTGCGCAAAGTGACGACCAGCGCGGGCGCTGCTGTCCGTATTTCGGCCCGCGTGTATCGGGTCAACTCGTCGAGCACGCGTTCTCCCTTGGCAGTCAGCTCTACATGCACCTCGCGGCGGTCTTCGCTTCCGCGCGCCCGTTTGAGCATGCCCTTCTTCACCAGTCGATCAATCAGTTCCACGGTGCTGTGATGCTGGATCTGCAAGCGCTCCGCCAGATAGGCGATGCGCGTTGCTCCATCGGATGGGCGGCCCTTGATCGCCAACATCAGCTGATGCTGCTGAGGTTGCAGGCCAGCGTTGCGCGCAGCATCTTCGCTGAAACGCACAAAGCGTCGTATCTGGTAGCGAAACTCCGCAAGAGCCTGATAGTCGGATGGGTCGATCTGTTCAGAGTTGAACATATTGGTATGGATGCAATTATATCGTATTACGATACATATTGTGGAGACAGAAGACGCTGGGTGACCCAGGTCTCGCGCCGTTCGAGACCTGGGATCTAACATTGCGTTACGCGCGGAGCAGGTGGATGGGCCCCGATTTGCGCCCAGTGCCACGCTGGTTTCGGACTAGTGCGATCGCTATTGAGGAGGCGAAACCCGGGTCTCGAAAAACGCGAGACCTGGGGCACCCGGCTAAAAGCCAAATGTGGCTCGCGGCGTGGAGCCTGTACAATAAAGAGTTTCGCTTTCATTCCCGCACTCTCTATTCAAGGAGCCACACTTTGATTGCTCGTTATACCCGCCCCGAGATGGGCCGCATTTGGAGTGACGAAAACAAGTTTCAGACCTGGCTGGACGTCGAACTCGCCGCCACCGAGACGCTCGCCGAGGCCGGCATCGTGCCGCAGTCGGCAGCCGAGGCCATCCGCGAGAAGGGCGGCTTTGAAGTCGCGCGCATCAATCAGATCGAAGCGGAAGTGAAGCATGACGTCATCGCCTTCACTACCGCGGTAGCGGAAAAAGTCGGGCCCGAATCGCGCTGGCTCCACTATGGCCTCACCTCTAACGACGTGGTCGACACCGCGCAAGCGCTACTGGTCAAGCAGGCCTCGGCTATCATTCGCGAAGATCTGGTGAAGCTGCGCGAGGTCTTGAAGCGCCGCGCGCTCGAGTTTAAAGACACGCCCGCCATCGGCCGCACCCACGGCATTCATGCCGAACCGATTACGTTCGGGCTGAAGCTGGCGAACTGGTTTTCCGAGATGCAGCGCGACATCGAGCGCTTCGAAATGGCGTCTGAGCAGATGCGCGTAGGCAAGCTTTCAGGAGCTGTCGGCAACGCCGCGCACCTTGAGCCGGAATACGAAGAGGAAATCTGCAAGCGCCTGGGGCTAAATGTCGCCGCGGTTTCATCGCAGGTAATCCAGCGTGATCGCCACGCGTTTTATGTGGCCACGCTGGCAGTGATCGCCTCCACGCTGGACAAGATCGCTACCGAAATACGCCACTTGCAGCGCACCGAAGTTCGCGAGGCGGAAGAGTATTTCAGCGAGAAGCAGAAGGGCTCGTCGGCCATGCCGCATAAGCGCAATCCTGTCACCTGTGAGCAGATCAGCGGACTGGCACGCGTGGTGCGATCGAACGCACAGGCCGCGCTGGAAAACGTGGCGCTATGGCACGAGCGCGATATCTCGCATTCGTCGGTCGAGCGCGTCATACTGCCCGACTCAACCATCCTGGTCGACTACCTGCTTAACAAGACGACCAACCTCATCGACACGCTGCTGGTTTATCCCCAACGCATGTTGAAGAACCTGGAATCGACCGGCGGGCTCGTGTTCAGCGGACAGTTGCTGCTCGACCTGGTCGAAGCCGGCGTGCTGCGCGAGGACGCTTACCGACTGGTGCAGTCGAATGCCATGCGCGCGTGGAAAGAGGACCTGATCTTCCGCGATCTGATCATGAACGATCCCGAAATCACCTCGAAGGTGAAACGCGAAACCCTGGAACACGCGTTCGATCTGAAGCGGCCGCTGCGCAACGTGGACAAAATCTTTAAGCGGGTTTTCGGGGCATCACAGTAATAGGAGTTTCTGCATGCGCTTATCGGTCTCTGTGAATGGCGCTTCTCGGTACACCGCCTCCTTGCCTAGTGCGGGGTACCTAAGCGCTCACCTAAATTTGCACGACCGTCCGAAGGAGAACGACCGCTCCCGAAAAGTGCGTGTCCTCGGCATCGACACGTCTAGCGAAACGGAAAATGTCCGCTCGGAATGGCCAGAGGTCAACCTGGAGATCGGTGACGTCGTGGATTTGAAGGTTCTGCCCGATGGAGAAGGCGACGCGCCAACTGAGATTCGCCGGTCGAGTGAAGCGCACTCCAATCTCTTCTCAAGTACTCAGCTCGCGCGCGAACTCGTTCAGATAGTTTCAGACTTCGAGACTCGTCTGACGGCGTTGGTCGAGAAGTCCGAGAACATTGAACCGGCTGACGAGCACAAGAAATTCATCAAGGCTGTAGGAGCGGTGACATACGAACTCGGCGAGCGATTTTTGTATCCGATTTACCGGAGGCATCCGGCATTGGTTCCCGACTCGCTCAAAGGTGAACTCCTGTAGCTCCAGGGCATACACCGGAGTATCAGGGTTGTAAAGGCCCGTGCTGCCGTCGGTCTTGCGACTCTCGCAGTAGCCGGGCACGAGTCACGGCGGGGTCAACGGTTTCACCACGATCTAACGACGCCAGGCGGCGTCCGAGTTCGGCATTAAGCTCGAACAAAAGTAACTCTCGCGTCTTGTCGGGTCGTTCTGGCAGAATACCTTCCTTCATTTCGCTCATCATCGTAATCTTTGCAAAGGAGAACTGACAACCGACAACTGGCAACTGTCTCTTTACTCCAGCCGATTGATGATCGACGCCACATAGCCTGCGCCGAAGCCGTTGTCGATGTTGACCACGGTGACGTTCGATGCGCAGGAATTCAGCATCCCCAGCAACGCCGCGATGCCCTGGTACGACGCGCCATAGCCAACGCTGGTTGGTACGGCAATCACCGGTACGCCGACCAGGCCGCCGACCACGCTGGGCAGCGCGCCCTCCATCCCGGCGCAGACAATGATGACACGCGCCTCGGTCAGCGCATCGCGCCGCGCCAGCAAGCGATGTATGCCGGCCACGCCGACGTCGTACACGTGCTGCACCTCGTTGCCCATGATCTGCGCGGTGACCACGGCTTCTTCCGCCACGGGTATGTCGCTGGTTCCGGCAGACACAACGACGATCTTGCCTTTGCCGTGAATCGTCTCGTCTCTCGTGAGGGTGATGGCGCGCGCCAGTTCGTGAAATTCGGCTTTGCGAAACTTGCGCTTCACCGCGCACACCTGTGCGGGCGAAACTCGCGTCGCCAGGACGTTGCGGCCATGCTTCGCCAGGCGGACAAAGATTTCTGCCAGATGCTGCGGATCTTTTCCCGGCCCAAAGATGACTTCCGGCATGCCCACACGCAGCGTTCGGTGATGATCGACGTTGGCGAAGCCGAGATCCTCGAAAGGAAGATGCCGCAGTTGCTGCACGGCTTCGTCAGGCGAGACCTGGCCTCGCTTCACATCGTTGAACAGCTTCTTCAGGGCGTCAGAATTCATCTAGAGCCAGTTTCAGGTTTCGAGTTTCAAGTTCACGCAGTATCGGCAGTGATAGCATGATGAGGCTCGATGGAGTTCCGAGCCGGAACGTTTCGGATGCCCGCGCAGACTAACACATCTCCCCGCACTCTCACCGTCGCCGTCACGGGTGCCAGCGGATCCATCTTTCCGCGGCATTTGTTGGATGCACTGGAGCGCGACGAGCGCGTGGGTGCCGTTAATCTCATCGTATCGGATAGCGGCCTGCGGGTGATGGCGGAAGAACTGGGCGTTTCCGGCCGCAACGACGTTGTCAGCAAGCTGCTGGGACGAGCGGCCAGCAAAATCCAGCAGCAGAACAACAACGACATCGGCGCGAACGTCGCCAGCGGTTCTTATTCCACGGATGCCATGGTCGTGTTGCCGTGCAGCATGGGCACGCTGGCGCGGATCGCGAATGGGATGGCGATCAACCTCATCGAACGCGCGGCTGATGTCTGCCTGAAGGAGCGGCGGCCGCTGATTCTGTGCGTGCGCGAGACGCCCTTCAATCGCATTCATCTGCGCAACATGACGTTTGCCGCCGAAGCCGGCGCCACGATCTTCCCTGTCATCCCGGCCTTTTATTTCAAGCCCGCTTCGACGGACGAAATCGCGTGTGAGTTCGTCAATCGCGTGCTGGCGCACGTGGGTTTGCCGCAGGCTGATGCCTATCAGTGGAAAGCCAAATGAGTCGATCTTGACGTCTCCCACCCTCTATTATTAGCTTCGGAGCAGCGTTGCGTGGATGATTGCAGCCGCTTCAACAAAGTAAAATGATTTGCCCGATATGCGACCTCTGCTTACACTGGCATGGCTCTTGCTATCTTTGTCTGCTGCTCCCGCCCAGCAACTGCTGCTGATGCAGCGGACGTGGGCTAATAATCCCGCCAACGAGTCAAGTGACTGCGTGCAGGTCAACGCCGACGGGTCCTACCACTTCGAGCACACTCCGATGAACTTAGGGCAGACGGGCACTCGACAGATCCATGCTGGAAAACTCAGCGACGACGAGATGAAGCAGTTGCGGGTAATCCTCGATGAGCCGCCCCTGGAATCATTGACCACGCCGAAGCCAGGTCCAGGATCTATGATGGGAGGGTCCTCTTTCGACCTACTCTGGATCAGAGTCGGCCGCGACCACCAACCTCAAACTCTCTACTTCAATAGCGGCGGAGAGAGCAGCAAGTACAACACCGGGGCCCGGCTACCCAGCGTCTATCAGACGCCCGCTGTTAAGCCCCTGCTCGAGTGGTTCAAGCAAGTCAGCAAACGTAAGAACGACATCGATAAGACGTCCGCTGCCACCTGCTCGATCGAGATACGGCGCTATTGATCTCCCGTGCTTTCTCACCTTTGCTTTTCAATAACATAGGCCTGTGATCTGGGTCACCATTCAATGTGCTACACACCCGCTAGAGCCCCAATTCCGCCCGTTTAGCCCATCCTGCTTGGCCCTTTCGAGGTCGGGTCATTACCCTATAAATGCATAGTAGTGTGGACCTTGGCCCACGTGGGGTGGACCACCATCATCCAATTCTGAGAGGCGTAAATGCATAAACCAATTAAGTATGTTGAAAAGGCTGTCACGGTTGCAGCGAAGGGCGCGTGGGTGGTCTTCGACAAACTGAATGGCATCAATCCCAATCCTTCATTTACGCCCAAGTGGTCTGACAAGCCGTTGCTTAAGTCCTACCAGAAGTCGAAGCCGCCGCTAGGCTGGCCGCGTGCAACCGACTCGCTTTGCCCCAAGTGCGTCCCTGAAATTCGTCAGCAGATCATCGACGGCAAGCTGCCCGTCGAGGTCTTGATGAACGAGAAGGCCGGCGAGATCAAGGCGCAGATCATTGAGCGCGACGGCAAGATCCTGATGGTGAAGGACTGCCCCATTCACGGCCACTTCGAAGACGTGATGGCCATGGACACCGCGTTCTTCAAGCATCTGGAAGAAGTTTTCCCGGGCCGCGATATTCGCGCCCACAACGATGAGAAGCTGCATCATCACGGCTCCAGCACAGTGCTGCACGGCCGCGGATCGGTGCTGACCATCGACCTTACCAATCGCTGCAACATGATGTGCGATCCCTGCTTCATGGATGCCAACCAGGTTGGCTTCGTCCACGAATTGACCTGGGACGAGATCAAGACGATGCTCGACAACGCCATCACCATCAAGCCGCGGCGCCAGATGTCGGTACAGTTCTCCGGTGGCGAGCCTACATTGTCGCCTTACTTCCTGGACGCCGTTGCTTATGCGCGCAAGGTGGGTTACAACAGCGTGCAGGCTGCGACCAACGGCATCGAGTTCGCCAAGAGCCCCGAGTTCGCCAAGCAGGCCGCGGAAGCGGGTCTGCGTTATGCCTATCTGCAGTTTGACGGTATCGGTAATGCCGCTAACTCGCACCGCCTGGTCGGCAATTTGTTCGACGTAAAACTCCAGGCCATCGAAAATCTGCACCAGGCCGGCGTCGAGATCGTGCCGGTTGTGACCATTGTCAACGACCTCAACAACGAGCAGGTCGGACGCATCATTCAGTTCGCTCTGGACAATCCCAAGCGCATCTCGTTCCTCTCCTTCCAGCCGGTTTCGTTTACCGGACGCGATGAAGCCATCACCGACGAGCGGCGCGCAGCGCAACGCTACACCCTGTCGCATCTGGCGCACGACGTGAAGAAGCAGACTGGCCTGGGCGAACCCACCCGCGACTGGTTCCCTATTTCGTTTATGAGCACCTTCTCTGACTGGGCTGACCTGGTCCACGGACCCGACAAAGATTGGGGCTCCTTGAGCTGCGGCTGCCACCCGAACTGCGGCGTGGGCATGGCCGTCATGATCGACAAGCAAACCAAGGAAGCGGTCCCGGTCACGGCCTTCCTGAATGGCGACACCATCGCGAAAGACATTGCGAAGGTGAACGACGCCGCGCGCGGCAAGTGGATGTCGATTGCCGGCATGACGCTGGCGCTGCTGAAGAATTACGATCCCTTCAAGTCGCCCACGCACTTCAAGTTCACCGACCTGCTGAAGAAGTTCGACAAGACCTTCGGGGCGACCGGCAAGGATTACGGAAAGGTGTCGGGCGACCGTACCGAGACGGACATCCAAAAGCGCCGCCGCGATCGCTGGAACTTCCTGTTCGTTGCCGGCATGTGGTTCCAGGACTTGTTCAACTACGATTTCCGCCGCACCGAACAGTGCATCATTCCCTACGCCACGCAGGAAGGCGAAATCAGTTTCTGCGCGTACAACACCGGCGTGGGCTGGCGCAATATCGTGGAGAAGATGCACATGACCGCGACTCTGACAAAGTGGTACGAAGAGCACGGGCGGCATGAAATCTTTGCCGGCGGCAAAAAGGTCGGCCTGGAGACCACGGCACACACGCTGAACTTGGTCGAAGAGCATGTAAACGCCGAAGCTAATCACACGCTGGACGATCTCGGCATCGCCAAGAATGCGCGCCAGGAGAAGTTCAAGGCTCGCGACGAAAAGGTGAAGGCAGAAGCCGAGAAGGCTCGCATGATGGCCCTGTACAAGGAACACGTACTGGGCGAGAAGCCGGTTTCGCAGGAAGGCTTCGTACCGCTCAGCACCATCGGCGGCATCAAGCCGGCTGAGCCTGCTCCGGCCGCGGAAGAGCGCGAAGCAGTCTACGGAGACTAATTGGCGTGCGCGGAGTTGCTGTTCACTCCAGCGTTTCTTGCGGCATAGAACGGTAGAGCTGGCCTTTAGGCCAGCGTCATCCGAAGAAAAGAAGAAGGGGCTTTAGCCCCGGGAACCGGTCGCGAAAGCGGCCGGTTTTGTTTTGGTACGGACGCCTCGATGCACTAGAGGTCCCTCCACTCGGACTGAAGTCCTCGGTCGGGATGACAGCTTCAGGGGATTGGGCGCGCGCGGCGTAGGGATATGGGTTGATTTGGGGTTGGGCGAAATGCGTGCGGCGTAGGGGTATGGGATGCTTTGGGATTGGTCAGCCCTTGGTCCTGCACCTTCCACTTAATGTTGTCATCCTGAGCGGAGCGAGCCATTGGCGAGCGCAGTCGAAGGACCACTCTACCAAAGAAACTCTGTCATCTGAACGACGGTTTGTCGCCCCCGCATTAAGCCGCAGATCCGTCGTCGACCTAAGGCCTCCTCGAGATGACAGCGACTGGCTGGCGCGGCGAGCGCGGACCACCGCGTGGCCTATTCGCGATGATTTCTCGGCGGCTGGTTCGATGCGTGCCACCGGGATCTTAGCTTTCCAATACTTCCTGGCTTCTGCGCAGTTGTTCTTTTGCGCGCTTCAAGCGCGACTGGGCTTTGGTCAGCTTCTCTCTCGCCTTGTCGCGCTCTTCGCTTGCCTTCTCAACCTCTTTTTGCGCGTTCTTGATGGCAGAAATCGCGTTCTTGTGTGCCTTCAGCATGCTAAGCAGTGTACGCTTCGGCCTCCAGTATCGATTGTCAAGGAATACGGGTGCGCCACTTTGTCTCACTGGTCAGAATCGCTAATCCCCAATCCCTGGCCTCTACCACCGTTGCGCTACCATCTGATGCTGAAGTTTTGGCTCTTCATAGCCTTTCGGCTTCTGGCGGGCCGGCAGCTCGGGAGGCGTGTAGGGGATTTCTTCGTACGGAACGCGGCTAAGCAAATCGGCAATGCAGTTCAGCCGGGCACGCTTCTTGTCGTCGGAAGGTACGAGGTACCAGGGCGACATCGCGGTATCGGTTGCAGCCAGCATGGCATCGCGAGCACGAGAGTAGTCATACCAGCGGCGGTGCGACTCCAGATCCATCGGGCTCAACTTCCAGCGCTTCGACGGATCCTTGATGCGGCCCTGGAATCGCCGATGCTGCTCTTTCTCGGAAACATCCAGCCAGTACTTCAGCAGAATGATGCCGTTGTAGACCAGGGTGGCTTCGAACTGCGGACAGCCTTGCAGGAATTTGGTGTACTCATCTTTGGTGCAGAAGCCCATCACATGCTCGACGCCGGCGCGGTTATACCAGCTGCGGTCGAAGATCACGACTTCGCCACCCGCGGGGAGATGCGCGATGTATCGCTGCCAGTAAAGCTGGCTTTTCTCACGAGCGTCGGGCGCGGGCAGAGCTACCAGGCGGAAGATGCGCGGGCTCACGCGCTCCAGAATGCGCTTGATGACGCCGCCCTTGCCCGCTGCGTCGCGGCCTTCGAAGATGATAACGATGCGCGCACCGGTGGTTTTCACCCAGTCCTGCATCTTCACCAGTTCCACCTGAAGTCGAAACAGCTCGCGCTCGTACTCTTTCTTGGTGAACTCTGGACGCGCAGTTTTATTCGGCTGCGCTGGATTATCGAACACTGACTTGTGGGCATGCTTTTTCCTGGAGTTCTTTCCCATGGAGATTCTCCCCTGCACCGACAGCTTGTATTCTGAAAGGCGAGCACGATTCTACGCCGCAGAGGATGGCCTTGCATGCGATATCGCCCAAGGTGGACAACGCCGCCGTTGTGCGGCGCTGATAAAATCGCAGCTTAAGTCAACTGTCTCTGCCATTCACATCCGTCGTGGTGCGATCTAGCTGATCGTGGGACTTCACTGTGGCTTCAAGCTCTCGACTCATCGCTGGCTCTCGGCTCCGTCGCATCGCTCGAGCCTGTCTCTGTTTGTTCGCCGCGACGATCGTTATCGCAATGTTACCGATAAACGGTCAAGCGCAACAATCTGGCGGAGCGGTTCAGACCGGACCGATCGACGAGCCGCGCGGTGCCGAGGAAAAGCCAAGCGGACCGCCCGCTCCAAAAGGAACCCAGGCGATCACTCGGAAGACTTTGAAGTGCAGCACGACTCTCTCGATTCCCGCGGACTCCCTCTTCAAACCCGAGCACTGGACGTTCAAGCCGGATGCAGGCGACACGATGGACGTCTTAGGACCGATGATTACCGAGGCCGGCAAACATCCCATACGCATCGAAACCTTCGCCGGCGCGACCGATTCGGATAGCGATGGTCAGATGCTCGCCGACAAACGCGCGATCACCGTTCGCGGCTGGCTGATCAATCATGGCTACGTGCCGGAAGGAACTCCGCTGGCGCCCGAGGGTACGCCGAGTCTGCTGTCACCCGGCGGCAAGCAGACGAAGCGCAGCAGCGACAGCGTGCGCATCGTGATCGACACCTGCAAGTAGCGCCGCTGCAACGAAACGCTCAGCCGCGCGTCGAACAGAACAGGTGGAACGCCCATGAAGAAAATCTTCGTCGTCATCCGGAATCGGACTTCCAAGTTTCAACTCTCTTTGCCGTTGGAAGAACAGCCGGCATGGCGCGAGCATGCCGACTTCATGGATGCTCTCTACGCCGAGGGTTTTGTGCTGTTGGTCGGGCCGCTCGAAGGCAGTTCCGACGTTTTAATCATCGTTCAGGCTGAATCGCCGGAGCAGATCGAGCGGCGTTTTGCTGATGATCCCTGGACCAGTATGGATATCCTGCGCACCACCCGAATTGCCATCTGGACGTTGCGGCTGGGTTCTCTTCCATAATCCAGCAAATACGCCCACGGCTTCCGCCGTGATCTTCGTGATTCCGACAGCCCAATTTATGCCCTCCATTCATCCCTCGCCAGCGACCGCTCAAGGCCGTGCAAGACCGTTCCCTGCACATGTGCTTCACTCATACCGGTGAGACTCGACACTGCCTTCCCGTTACCAAACCCTGCACAATATTGGGATGAGGAGTGCGGTGGCGTGTCTTTCTTAACACCTTCTACCTCGATTTATTCGCCGCCGCGCCCTCCATTTTCATGGTGAGGTAGGCCCCTTGAGCACGCAGACATTCTCTCCGGAAGTCAACCGTCCCGTCGTCCAGCCCGAGTTCGACAATCAGACACCGTCTCCGGCCAAGCGTCCCGGCCTGCGCATCCTGCAACCGGACGTGACCTACACTGGCGCGCCGATCACTCCGCTGCAAAAGGGATTGCCCAAGCAGACAGAATCGCTCTGCCCTGAGTGCACCAAAGTCATCCGGGCCGCCATCTTTGCCGACGGCAGCAAAGTCGTCATGGAAAAGACCTGCGCGGAGCACGGTCAGTTCCGCGACATCATCTTCAGTGACGTGGAACTTTATCTCAAGATGGAGGAGTGGAACTTCGGCGACAATCTCGGCCTGTCGAACCCGCAGGTCGAGGGCGGCAAGACTTGCCCGGACGATTGTGGCCTGTGCGGCATGCATACCTCGCACACGGCGTTAGCCAATGTCGACCTTACCAACCGCTGCAATCTGACGTGCCCGGTATGCTTTGCCAACGCCAACGTTGCCGGCTACCTCTACGAGCCCAGCATCGAGCAAATCCGCGGCATGCTGGAGACGCTGCGCAACGAGCGCCCAGTGGATGGCCGCGTAGTGCAGTTCTCCGGTGGCGAGCCGACTATCCATCCACAATTTTTCGAAATCCTGTCGATGGCGCGCGAGATGGGATTTACTCACATTCAAGCCGCCACGAACGGCATTGAGTTGGCGAATCTGGAGTTCGCGCAGAAGGCCAAGGAAGCCGGCCTGGCGACTCTCTACCTGCAATTCGACGGCGTCACCGACGATGTCTACCGGCGCGTGCGCGGGCAATCATTGCTCGAGATCAAGATGAAGGTCATCGAGAACTGTCGCGCCACCGGCATGAAGATTGTGTTCGTGCCCACCATCGTCAAGGGGATGAATGACGACCAGATCGGCGACATCGTGCGCGTTGCGATCGAAAACGTGGATACCGTCTCCGGAATCAGCTTCCAGCCGGTTGCTTTCACCGGCCGCATCGCCAAGCACGAACTGTTGGCCAAGCGCTTTACCCTGGCTGATCTCGCGCGCTGCGTCAGCGAGCAGACCGGCATCACCGATCCGCGTTCGGACTGGTTTCCGCTGGCCTGTGTTACTCCGTTCTCCAAATTTACCGCGGCGCTGCGCGGAACCGGCGTGCCGACTATCTCGTCGCACCCGCACTGTTCCCTCGGCACCTATTTCTTTGTGGATGAGCGCTCGAAGAAGGCTGTGCCCATCACGCAGTTCGTCGACGTGCCGAATATGCTACAGGACATGGAAGAGTTATCTCGTTCGGCCGGCAAAGCACGCTTCAAGTTCTACAGCAAGATGAAGGCGTGGAACTCGTTCCAGAGGCATTTCAAGTCGAAGCTCGCGCCTCCGGGGCTGACCTTCACCAAGTTCCTGCAAACCCTTCAAGGGCTGACCAACAAGAAACTGGGCCGCGACGGCAAGGACGGCACCTTCACCTATCGCACGCTGCTGGTAGCCGGTATGCATTTTCAGGACGCGTACAACTACGACATCGAGCGCGTGAAGCGCTGCGTCATCCACTACGCCACGCCGGACGGCAAGCTCTATCCCTTCTGCACCTACAACTCCGGACCGTGCTATCGGGAGAAGATCGAGCGGCAGTTTTCGACGCCCTGGGAACGGCAACAACCAGTGAGCAGTGAGCAGTGAGCCGCCTAACTCCAGTTACTACCTATCATATGAAAAAGGACCGCGTTAGCGGTCCTTTCGATCTCTAACCCTCGATCATCGGGCTTAAGGCTTGGGTATTTCAGGCGTGCCCTGATCAACCTTCTTTACGGCTGCCTCAGCAGCTTCAAATCCAACCTTCGAATGTGTGCCGTCGCAGAAGGGCTTGTTCACCGATCCGCCGCAGCGGCACAGCGAGAAGGCGGCCTTCCCGGTCAGGTCGTAGGCATTGCCGTCGGCGTCCACCAGTTCGACTGAGCCCTCTGGGGCCTCTACGCGAAACGGCCCATTCTTGCGGACCGTTATTTTCACTTGCGCCATGTATCCTCCACTCGTACTCGGCGACGATGTGCGCCGTCCATCCATTGTAGCGGAGTGTTCGCCGTCGCCAGTCGCCGTTCCCGAAAAGCCAACCTTGCACCAGCGCGGTTAATTCGTGGCTAGGCCACCCGGTTGTAGATGAGGCGAGACTCAGTGACGATTGAGAACGCGCTGTCAGGTTGCGAGCGCACCCTCAGGGGTTGAGGGCCGATGGCTAAATGCTAACGGCTAAATGCCAAATGCTGAATGGCTACTTCTTGAACGCCACATTCACCAGCAGTTTCTCGCCTTCGACGTCCACCACATTACAGAAGGTTCGATCCCCGCGACGACTGAAGTCGAGTCCGACCCGGCTGCGTCCAATGCGTAGATTTCGGATGTAGAGATGATCGAGCCAATCCGGCAGCTGAGGATTGACGATGTTCAGCTCTTTGCGTGGCGCAATGGGGTGCAAGCCGAGCACCGAAGACAGAATGAGAAACATCGCACCCGACGCCCAGGCCTGCGGCGAGCACGATACCGGATAGTGCACCGGCTCGTCGTACTCGCGCCGCTGCACGCCGCAAAACAATTCCGGTAGGCGATAATCGCGGAAGTTCGATGCAGCCTGGTACAGCGAAGTGAGAATGCTGAGCGCCCCATCGCGCATATCGTTCAATGCCATGCCATGCGCGATGATGGAATTATCGTGCGGCCACACCGAGCCACGATGGTAGCTGAGCGGATTGAAGATGCGCTCTTCCTGAGACATCGTGCGCAAGCCCCAGCCGCTGAACATGTCGTCGCGCATCAGCCGATTGGACACGAGGCGAGCGCGCTCTTTGTTGATGATGCGGGTAAAGAGCAGATGCCCTGGATTGGAAGAGATGACCTCGAGTGGTTTTTTGTCGGCATCGAGTGCCATCGCGTAAAAAGCCCGGCTGGGGATCCAGAACGCACGATCAAAGCGCTTCGCCAACTCAGCGGACTCGCGACGGAGCCGGTCGGCCGTCTTGACGTCGCCAAAGTTGCGCAGCAGCGAGGACATGCGATACTTGGCGTCGTACACGTACCCCTGCACTTCGCAGAGGGCGATGGGCGGCTTGGCTACCGTGCCGTCGCGATGCATGTTGGCGTCCCAGGAATCTTTCCAACCCTGATTCACCAGGCCCTTAGGCGAGCGCCGCAAATATTCGACAAACCCGTCGCCGTCGAGATCACCGTACTTGTCGATCCACTCCAACGCAGCGTAAGCATTCGGCAACAGTTCTTCGACGAGCTGTTCGTCATCAGTCCAGTTGAACGTTTCACTCAGCAAAATGAGGAACAGCGGCGTGGCGTCGACAGAGCCGTAATAAGGGCTGAACGGCATTTCACCGTCGCGCGTCATTTCGCCTGCGCGATACTCGTGCAAAATCTTGCCCGGCTCCTCGTCGCGCCAATCGTTTTTTTCTTTGCCCTGGTAACGCGCCAGAACACGCAAGGTATCGACGGCCAGCTGCGAATTCAGCATCAGCGATTGATAAGCCGCGATGATGGAGTCCCGGCCAAACGCCGTGGCGAACCAGGGGATTCCGGCGGCGATGATGTGCTGCTCTCCTTCGGGAATTTGCAAAGCATGGAAGTCGCCAATGCTGGTATTTAGCTGTGAGTCGAACAGATCATTGTCAGTTTGAAAGCTGGTGGAGCTACCCTCCCAGCGCGCAAAGTTCGCGCGCCGCTGACGCAGGTGATAATCGTATTCGTACACTTGCGCTCGTGACTCCTGCCCTTCGACATAGGGTGTGACTGACACTTCGAATTCCACCTGTTTGAGCGGCTCCAGGCGCACCTCCCAGCGCGCTACTCGCTCCTGGATTTCGTTGGGCGGAGGAGATAGCTTGACCAGCGTCTCTCGCATTACGTTATCCAGACCGCGATAGTAGAAGGCGATACTCTGCTTGCGCACCACGGGCTTGTAGTACTGACCATGCTTCTGGCGAGCTACGCCGCGCACCTGGAAGACGTCGACGAAGTCGGCGTCGAACAGAATCTCTACCGTGAAATCGACAGGAGTAAGGTTGAAGTTTTCGAAGGTGAGCCGGTCGAAGAAGATTTCGGACGCCAGCAACTGTTCGCGGCGAACGTGGATTGTGTTCTCGGGCAGGTCGAACGAATCGCGCAAGCGAATGTTGCCGGTTGTCAATTCCACGCGCGCGGAAAATGTCTTTTCCGTTCCGGACGAGAGCACCACGGCGCGATGTCCACCGATGCGCAACTCCAAATGGCTGAGGAATCGCGTGTCGTCGTGGAAAAAGCCGACGTCCGGCGATCCGGACGGATAGACGTCTCCAGAGACACTAGTAGCGCTGAAAGTCTTTCCGTCAATCAGCGTCAGATTGTCAACCTTACGAGGTTCCAGCACCTGGAACGCGAGCCGAGGCTCCAAGTGAGGTGACGGTATTTCGATCAGTTCCTGGTAAGGAATTGTCAGGTTCGTGCTCATGCTAGCTGGCGACGTTCCTCCTCAGGCAACCACCGGCATTGCCGATTCCCCTACGTCCAACAGCCTATCCTCGGCGACCAGTTCCTGATACAGCGCCACGTAGTCCGCCACCATCCTCTCTACCGAGAAGTATTGCTGACAATATTGGCGCACAGCCGCAGGGTTAAAGCCTCCGGGCAATTGTCGGGCCTGCTGTGCCATCTCGTCGGCGGACGCACAAACGAATCCCGAAACTCCGTTGCGAACAACTTCGCCCACGGCGCCGCCAGGCGATGCCAGGACGGGTGTACCGCAGGCCATGGCCTCAATCATCACCAGGCCGAAAGGCTCGTTCCACTGAATCGGAAAAAGCATGGCGAGGCTGTTTCCAAGAAGCTCGTTCTTTGCCGCAAGATCCGCTTCCCCAACGTATTCGATAAACTTGCCATCAATATGCGGCTTGATCTCAGAATCGAAATAATCTTTGAAGATAGGCTGCACTTCGCCGGCGATCTTCAGTGGAATACCAGACTTCTTCGCGACCTCGATTGCAACATGCGTGCCTTTGATTGGTGCAATCCTGCCCAAAAAGCTCAGGTAGTTTTGCTTCCGCGGTTGCAGACGATAAGCATTCAGATCGATGCCATGCGGGATGGTGCGCATGCGCGACATCTTTTCATGTCGACGCTGGAACTCACTGATGGTGACAAATTCTACCGCAGGAAAGAATTTATAAAGATCGCTGAGGCCCTCTTCGTGAACATGATGCACGGTGTACACGAACTTGGCATCGCTGTAACGAGTGAACATCAGGGCAGGAACGCTGTGCAGATGAATGATGTCGCAGTCGCGCAGGGCGTCAGAAATCGCCCAGGAAGCGTGATTAAAATCCTTGAGGTTATCGAAAACCTCGCCGGATATGGGCCATTGTGGGCTCTTATACAGCCAACGTTTCTCTACCTCAACGGTGGACTCGCCGTTGGTATACACCACAACATCGATGCCGGAGCTCTTCAGCCCTTCTGCTAGCTGCGCGATGAACAACTCGGTTCCACCATATTTCTTCGGAGGAACCGGGAGGAAAGGGGGTGAAATTAGAGCAACTCTCATTGGACGTCCTTCCTGGGTTCAATAAGTCTATGAGTAGCAAATTTTCTCGGGCGAACTGGAGAGCTAACTCGTTCAATCACATAGATGGCAAATTTGCGTGCGGAGGTGCCTCATAGAATCTGCAAGCCATGATCGCGCGAGGAAAGATCGAACGAAGTTCGGGGTGAAGATTGCTGGCGCTACAGGGCGGCTAGGCTACTGGATTGGCTGCCACATGTTTACGGGCCAAGGCGGCCTCGGCTTCGCGTTCGAATTCCAGAGCGCGATGGGCGCTGGTGTGCTGCGCCAAGGCTCTAGCTTGCGCAGCTTCTCCGATGCGGTGAATTTCGGCTTCCGTGAGCTGCGTTAGATAGTGCACGACATCCTGGTAGCTGTTCGATAACAGAATCTCTTCCCCAGGCGAAAAGAAACTGTCCAGGCCGGGCCAGTTGTCGGAGATGATTGTGGTTCCGCAGGCAGCAGCTTCGAATAAGCGGACTGACGGAGAATATCCTGCCATCACCATGTCTCGCCGCGTGACGTTCAGGGTGAATCTCGATGACGAATAAAACTCCGCGTGCAGCTGCGGGCAAAGATGCTGGATACGCCGCGCATTTGCGGGCCAGCAAATGTCTTTCGGATATTGCGGTCCAGCCAGAATGAATGTCCGATCGATAAGGCGGCGAGCCGGTTCGCACAACAACTCGTCAACTTTCGGCTGACGATCGGGAGCATAGGTGCCCATGTAGCTCAGATCGCAGAGAAGCTGCGGGTTACAAGGAAACCGGCGATACTGATGCGGGTCGAAGGAGCAATAGAGCGGCGCAGAGCGGCGTACGCCAAAGTCTTTTTCGATCTCGCGCAGCATCGGACCGCCGGTGAAGCTGAAATACAGGTCAAGTGCCGGGAGTTGCCGCGAGTCGAGATAATCAGCACTTCCCTCTTCACGCAGTTTCTTCACCGTGATTGGCGTATCGATATCGTAAAACGCTTTGACCGCAACGTCGGCATCCAGCATCTCGTCGGTGGCACGAAGGCCATCCGGAAAATACGAGCCTACCACTGCGATGTCTGCCTCCCCAATCTCTCGATGGACCTTCGGCAAAACATCCCTCCACTCGTCGTACAGAATCACTCGGCAAAAATCGGGATTCGGCAGATCACAGTTTGAGGCGTACCACTCCACGTCCTTCTCGAAGAAGGTAATGTCGTGACCTCGCTGGTACAGCGAGCGGAGCAGCGCACGGTAAGTGGTGCCGTGCCCATTGCCCCATGTCGAGGTCACCGATAATCCGAAGACAACAATTTTCATGGTGTAATTAGCCGAAGCTCCGGCTCAACGAGGAACACTCACGGCTATGCCGGCAACTGCACTGCCCGGTTGCGCCAGGCCAGCACTTCCGGCGTCGATTGCAGAAGGATTTCGCGTACCTGCCGCGCCCGCAACGTATATGTGTGCTCCAGGATGGCACGCCGCCGCATGGCGTCGCCAATCTCGCGCGCGAGTTTCCCATCTGCGGTGCGCAACAAGTCCACAATCTCTCCCGCATTGTGTGCTACCAGAATTTCGCACCCGGGCTCGAAGAACATTTCGATGCCTTCCCAGTAATCCGTGATCAGGCACGCGCCAGCTCCGGCGGCTTCGAAGATCCGGGTTGGCGGCGAAAAGCCAACCTTGGCCATCGACTCCCGATTGAGATTCAGAACCATGCGAGCCGAGCAGTTCAGGATGTTGTGGTCACCGGTGCCGACATGTCCCAGCCAACGGACATTGTGCGGGAGATGCTTGCCGCCCCAACCTTCGCCGCCGAGCGCAAAACGAAACTCGGGCGCCTGTTCGGCCGCTGCGAGGAAAAACTCCTCGACCCTGCGTTCACGGTCAGGCAAGCGATTGCCGACGAACAGCAAATCGCAGGCCCGCTCCTCTCTGGGCGGAACCGGGTAGTGCGTTTTGGGATCGAGCGCGTTGTAAATCGGATGACAAGCTCGCGCTCCCAGGCGCTCGTAGTGGTCCACCAGCTGCGGGCCGCCGCCATAGGTGAAGATGTAATCGTATTCGGGAATCAGCGCACGGAAGGGATGCAGGGCGTTGGCTTCGACGCCGGCCAGAGTGGCAGGCGCATCTACGTCCCAGAAAGCGACTTGCGTGTTGGCAGACTTACACTCCAATACCAACTTCTCCAGCAGCGCGTCGTCGACACCAACTCCGCTGTGCTTGATGACAAGATCCGCTTCGCAAGCTTTGTCGATTAGTCTCGGAAGGTCGCGAGCCGAATCGTAAACGATGACCTCGGCATAGCTGAAATCTTCTTCGTCGCGATGCTGCTGCCGGCCATATGCGTCGGGCTCGGCAAAAGTGATTTCCGATCCCATCTCTGCCAGGTTCTTGTAAATCCCGCGATAATAGGTGGCCGCGCCGTTCCAATAGGATGACGTCAAGCTGGAGCCGAACACAAACAGTTTCATTTCTCAAGGTCCCCAAAGATGTCGACCAACTGCTGCGCCCGATGCGCACAGGTATGGCGTTGCAGAATGGTTTGTCTGCCGTTAGCGCCGATTTGCCGGCGTGCAGTTTCATCGCGTAGCAGGCGCTGAATCTTGGTTTTCATCTCAGCACCTGAATTCACAATCACGTAATCTTCTCCCGGGCGAAACAACTGCTCCACATCGTTCCAGGGAGCGCAGATAAGAGTTGCTCCACACGACAACGCTTCGAAAACGCGAATCGTAGGAATGCCGCTCAGCCCGTTACTGTATTGACGTCGCGGCACGTGCAAAGAAAGCGCGCTGGCAGCGTAAGCCTGCGGCGCCATCAAACTCGGCAGATAGCCGCGATAGTCAATACCTGCTTCCGCCAGCGACCGACGTCCTTGCTCCGGGTAGCGTACGCCATAAGCTACAGCTTTACAGTTGCGTAACTCTGCAACTGGGTCGATGAGGTACTCCATGAGCTCGCGAGTGCGTTCCTCATCCCCCCAGTTGCCGACCCACAGCACGTCGGTCTCTCGCGCCGAGTCGAGTGGTCGAAAGTGACTGATATCGGCGGCCTCGTGAAAGGTCCATGCGCGCGGAACGCCAAAGCCATCCAGATAGATTCGCCGAATCGGTTCGCCGAATGCCAAAACTCCGTCAAAAAGATGAAGATGAAATCGCAGAATTTCGCCGGTATTGCTGTAGGCGCGGTGATGGGTGTCGTGAAACAGCGCTCGAAATCCGAACTTCTGCTTGAACCACAGGATGGCATTCGCCACCGCCGGATCAGTCCATTCGTGGATCAGGACGATGTCGGCGTCGCGTAGCTCATGGGCAAGATCGTCGCGCAACGTTTCACGTTGCTGATAAAAACGAACATCAAGCTCGGGAAACTCCTGGCGAAATTGCTCAATCGTGCGGGTTGCAATCGCGCCTTCCTTCATCAGATTGGTGAGCGACCACGAGCCTAACTCTTCGTAGCAGCGAACTTCATGGCCCAGGGCCACCAACTCGCGGGCAAGCCCGCGCAAGAAATGTGCGTTCCCATGGTTCCAGTCGGAAATCCAGGAGTGCGCGAAGATGCGAAAGCGAATCCTTCCGCTCATGCTGCCGCCCTCTTCTTTGCGGTCAACCTCTCATACACGTCGAGATACTCTTCCACCATGCGATCAACCGTGAAACGGCGGCGGGCGCGCTGATACGCCAGTTCCGCCTGGTAGCGCCTGAGTTCGTTGTCGCTGTGAAGTCCTGCAACCGTCTCACGCAAGCAGTCAGGATCGTTAGTATCGAAGTAGCACGCCGTCTCGCCCCACAGCTCTCTGAAACTCGGGATGTCGTTCGCCACAATCGCACAACGCGAGAAAGCCGCTTCCACCAGCGCTAACCCGAATGGTTCATAACGCGAAGTGGCTGCATAAATCGAAGCTCGCGACAGCAACGACTGCACCTGCTCCGGCGTTTGATTGCCCTTCAGCTCCAGCGTTCCCTGGCACAAAATTTGTCCACTCTCGGCGCGGTAAGCCTCGTCAGGATGTTCAGTTGAGCCGGCGATGATCACGGGCAATCCGCAGTCACACTCCGTCAGGAGCGATACTTGTTTCGCCGCATCCCACAGCCGTCCAACCGTCAGCACGAGATTTTCTTTCTCGCCATGCGCGTTGAAAAACTGCGGGTTGCGTCCGTTGTAGATCACTCCACTGCGCTTTTGCTGGCCGTAGTGCCTTTCGATCTGCGCCAGCATCCAGCGCGACGGCGCCACCACGCTTGTCGCTCCTCGCAGCCCTTGCTGCACGGTATCGCGATACCAGCGAATCCACTTCGAAGCTGGCGGCTCGTCTCCATGCACTGCCACCCACCAGCTCACAACATCGCTGTGAGCCACCACGATCTTCGGCAAATCAACGTTCAGGGCGCCGTAGCAAAACTGGCTGAGGTGCAGAATGTCGGGATTGGTCTCACGAATAATGCTCAGCAGATAATCCGAGGAGGCGGCGATGTCCTCGGCTGAATCCTGCATCCACTCCAGGCGAAACGCTGTCGGGCGAAAGTCCAGGTTGCGCAGGCCTTCGGTCCATGCCATCTGCCGAGGCTCGGGCATGTGGCCAAAGCTCACCAGGATGACCTGCACCCCGCGCCGTGCCAAGCCGGTCGCCAGCTCGCGTGCGTAGGTCCAGACGCCGCCCACCGTATCTGCCGTGAGTAAGACCCGCATTACTCCAATTCCTGCATTAAGCTGTCAAACCGTATGTCGTGAGCTGGTGAACCATATCGGCCGCTTTGTCAGTAGCTCGCTGCGATCGCAACCACTCGACCAGTTCCGCAATGCCATCCGCAAAGCGATGCGTGGGTTCATAGCCGAGCACGCGACGTGCTGCCGAAATATCTCCAAAGCAGTGCCGAATATCGCCCGCGCGATACTTGCCCGTGATCTCCGCAGGCGTAGACCTGCCCAGATGATGGATCAACGTGTCTGCCACCTGCGCAATTGAGATCGGAGAGCCTGATCCAATATTCAGCGCCATGCCATCAGCTTCGCATCGCTCCATGGCAAGCACATTTGCCTGCACCACATCATGGACGCTGACGAAATCGCGCATCTGGCGGCCATCTTCGAAGACCATCGGAGCACGACGATTCAACAGCCGCGAGGCGAAAATTGCCGCCACCCCGGTATAAGGATTCGACAGCGCCTGCCGGGTTCCGTAAATGTTAAAGAAACGTAGAGCGACCACCGGAATCTGATAGGTCCGGCCAAACAGCAGCGTCATCTCTTCCTGATCTTTTTTGCTTAGCGCATAGATTGAAGTACATTGCAGCGGCTTCGATTCATCGGTAGCCACCGGCGACAGCACCCGCCTGCACACCGGGCACAACATTTCCCAGCGCTTGGACTTCAGTTGATCAATACTTCTCGGAGCAGGCGCGACGTCACCGCATTTGCTGCACCGATACTTGCCTTCGCCGTAGATCGACATCGACGAGGCCGTGATAATTTTCTCGACGCTGCATTTCGTGTCGAGCACCGCCTGTAACAAATTTGCGGTGCCCTGGGTGTTGGTTCCCATGTAGTGGGAGATCTCGTACATGGACTGACCGACGCCGACCGCTGCGGCAAAATGAAAGACCACCTCGACGTCCATCACCGCCCGCTTCAAGGCAGCGATGTCGCGAACGTCGCTCACTATTACCTCCACATCGCGGGAAAGGTAGTCGGGCAGTCCATCAGGATGCACTTGGGGCGTCAAGTTGTCGAAGACAACAACGTCGTGCCCCGCTTCCAGTAGCGCATCAGCCAGATGCGATCCCACAAAGCCTGCGCCGCCCGTGATTAAGACCCTTTTTGCCACCTTCATTGCGCTCCCACGCCCAAATTCGTCAGGGTTGCATTCAAATTGGACGACTGAATTTCTCCGGCACATTCCACAAGAAGTTCCCGTCGAGCCGGTGCGTACCGTTGCACGGCCCAAGCTACAAAGTCGGCGAAGTCCAGCGGATTTCGGGGCGGACTGGTGTAGTGCGCTTCGATTCCCAGGTGCTCCGGCGTAAAGCAAAGCGTCATGGTTACGGCGAACTCATCCAACGCGCTCATTTGTCGATCGAACCAGTGCTCAGCATCAGCGCGAAACCAATCGGCCCAGCTCACGCCCGTACGCAAATGCCGCACGCCCAATCGACGCAGCCATTCCACCGACTCGTCCAGGCGGTGATCCTGAAAGTGGAACCACTGACAGACGCCCAATCCCTGCGGGAAGCATTCCGCGGCCGGCTTCGGCGAACCGTCCTCGCGCAAAAGCCCCATATAGTAATGACGGTAATACGCGCTGCCTTCGGCCTCCTTGTGCCGCGTGGTTGCCGACCACGACGACGGCAAATCGTGCAGGCTGTACCAATGCACCCGCTCCACTTCACCCAGCAGGAGTTCGGCCGTGCGCTTCACGCCGAAGACCTGTACCTCGTCGGCTCCAAACGACGATGCCCCAGCTTCAGACACCCAAACAGGCTTGCGAGTCACGGCCCGCACTTCGGCGATCTTCTTTGGCCACTCCTCAATCTTCCAGTGGTTCCAGTCGAGAGGAAACCCGTGAACGGCGACGATGTCGACTTCATCGATGACGCCATAAGAAGTCAGCAGCTCGATAAAATTGGGATCGATAGGGGAGATCCCTCCCAACACGATCTTCAGCTCCGGATTAACCGCCCGAATGGCACGCGCACCAGCCTTCGCCATCTCCGCGAACAGCTTCCACTCCGGGTCGATCTTGAAATCCCAATGTGAAAGATTGTTAGGCTCGTTCCAAAGCATTACGGCTTCAATCATGAATCGTTCTTCCTTGCTCTGACGCTACAGTCTGCCCGCTAACTCCAAATCCAGGATGTACTCGCCGCCTCGCGCCGAGTCACGTGGCGTGCAAATCCAGGTTTCAGCTTCGGGGTGTTCGAGAATCTCAAGTCCCGAGCTTCGCAGCACCGCCTCGGCCGCCGCGCGATTCGGAATCCACCAGTTCGTCTGATCATTGGCGTAGCGATTCTCCACGAAGTACACCGCTGGGTATGCGGGATCGTGGAACATCTCGGTTCGAAAGAAGTCGTAGTTTTCTTCCCAACTCTTCAGCGCACTCGACCCGCGAAGCATAGTCTGAAACACTAATCGGCCCTGCTCGCGAACCTTCTTGACGACCATGTCGAGGGCGAACAACGGATATCGCAGGTGATAAAAAATGCCCATCATCAGCACGTAATCGAACTGTCCGGCGACCTTTTCCACCTCATAGACCGAGCGCTTCTCGAACTCAATGTCCAGCCCCAACGTCTCGGCGGCAAAGCGCGCCTGGTTCAGATAGCGATCATCCACGTCGATCCCGAGAACACGCTCAGCACCGCGGCGCTTCAGCTGAATAGAATAAAAGCCGCCGTTGCAGCCGATATCCAGAACCGATTTGCCCGTCAAATCCTCCGGAATCGCTGCCGCAATGTGCTTCCATTTCAGGCTGGGAAAATCGCCCAGAAAATGATGCGGCGCCGTGGGCACACCGAACAGGTCGATATTGTGAAACCACTCCCCGAGTTGATGAACCTTTTGCTCGAGAAGGGCTGCTTGCGCTGCCGTAATTGCTTGAGCCGAAACAACTTGGGAATTGGCTTCGGATGTATGCATTAGGACGAAGTTGGGCCGTGACTCACCTTGGCCTTCGCTGGGTTAGAGGAAGCAGCTCCTACTTACGTTGCCTGTAGATGATTGGTGTGGCGCAACTTGACGGAAAAGCTGGACACCGAGACTGCGGTATCTCTGTCCACAAGCGGACGTGAAGTTCTGTTCGCGGACAACGGATCGATGACGAACCCGGTAAGTTGTTGACAAATCAGCTTGCAAACATGGCTCGCTCTTTGCAGCTGTCAGTATGGAGTCTCTCGCGAGCGCTCCGACTTCGCCTCGACGGGACAACGATGCTGCAGGATCTTCGTTACGCGTTACGTCAATTTCGCAAAGCGCCGGCCTATGCCGCGATCGCTGTGTTTACTCTGGCCCTCGGCATCGGCGCCAACACTGCCATCTTCACCCTGTTGGATCAGGCGCTACTTCGCACCCTGCCGGTTAGCCATCCCGAGCAATTGGTTCGCCTACGCTATGTCGGCTCCAACACTGGGAGCATGAGCGCATTCGGCGGCGATGACCAAGATTACTTTTCCTACCCGATGTACCGCGACCTGCGCGACAAGAATCAGGTCTTCTCGGGCATGCTCGCCAATGACGAACTGGGATCGATTGGGGTGCAGTGGAAGGGTCACCCGGCCCTGGTCCAGGGAGAACTCGTCAGCGGCAACTACTTCGACTTGCTTGGCATTCGTCCTGCCCTGGGTCGCTTGCTGATGCCGGCAGACGATGCTGCCCAGAACGGCAATCCTGTCGTGGTGCTGAGCTTTAACTATTGGAAGACGGCCTTGGGCTCCGATCCCCGAGTTCTCGATCAGCCGCTCTACATCAACGGACATCCCTTCACGATTGTGGGGGTTGCCGATCCCAACTTTCACAGCGCCATCGCCGGCTACACGCCCATGGTGTTCGTCCCCATGGTGACGAAGCCGATCGTGATGCCCGGGTTTAACGATCTCGAAGACCGCCGTTCGTCGTGGGCCAATATTGTCGCCCGCCTGAAGCCGGGGGTCAGTCGGCGACAGGCCGAAGCGGCAATGACACCGCTTTGGCGATCGATTCGGGCCAGCGAGCTTCCGCAGATCAAGAACACCACCGATCAGTTCCGCAAACGTTTCGTGGAGCAATCGGAGTTGCAGTTGGTGGATAACAGCCGCGGCTTCTCGCCACTGCGCAATCAGATCGAAGCCCCTTTGCTGGTGGTGATGGGGATGGTCGGCCTGGTTCTTCTGATGGCCTGCGTCAACGTTTCCAGCCTGCTGCTGGTACGTGCCGCATCGCGCGTCAAAGAGATGTCAGTGCGCTACGCCTTGGGCGCATCCAGCTGGCAGATCGTTCGACAGTTGCTGATGGAGGGCTTGCTCCTCGGAATCGTGGGCGGCTCCGTCGGGCTATTGTTCGCGCCAGCGGTCGCGGCGTTCCTGGCCCGCCAGATTGCCGGTGATACCGCAACCGAACTTCCGCTCTCTCCGCATCCCGACCTTCGCATCTTGCTCTTCAACTTCGGCCTGGCCTTCCTGGTCAGTGTGCTGTTCAGCCTCGCGCCGGCGTTACGCTTCCTTCATCCCGACCTGGTGAATTCGTTGAAGCAGCAGAGCACAACCGGCTCAAGTGGTCACCAGCGATTCCGGCGTGTCTCTGTTGGTGTGCAGATCGGGCTGAGCCTGCTGCTGATCATCGGCGCAGGCCTGTTCGTACAAACTTTGCGCAACTTGAAATCACTGAACGTGGGCTTCACCACCGATCATCTTGTGACATTTGGCATCGACCCCACGCTGGCCGGCTACGACTCGAAGCAGGCGTTGCCGTTGCAAAAACATTTGCTTGAAGTTCTGGCGGCTCAGCCGGGTGTTCGCGCCGTCGGCGGCACCGACAATCCGGAGTTGGCGAACAACGGTGAGCGCAGCGACTTCTCCATCGCGGGACAGACTTTGAAGCCGGATGATCACATCCATGTCGAGGTATCAGGGATCACTTCGCAATATTTCACTACGCTGAATATACCGTTATTGGCGGGACGCATCTTCACTGACCAGGACCTGGGGAGTAAAGCGAAAGTAGCGATCGTGAATGCCAGCTTTGCCAACACCTATTTCGGCAGTCCCAAGAACGCAATTGGGCATAGGATCGGCGCCGGTCCGCCTCCGTCCAGTCCCACCGACATCGAAATTGTGGGAGTGGTAGCCGATGCCAGGCATCGCGACATGCGGACTGCGCCCCAAGCCACCGTCTACAGCCCATACTTCAATGGGAAAGACGAATTCGGATTTATGCAGTACTACGTGCGCACCTGGCAGTCGCCCGACGCGGCAGAACTTGAGTTGCGGCGGGCCGTACAGCAAGTCGACTCCAAACTGGTCATCGACACCATGCGCACCATGGACGAGCAGATCGCCGACAACATCTCGAACGACCGGCTGGTGGCGATGCTGGCGGTCAGCTTCGGAGTGTTGGCAACACTACTGGCGGCGATTGGCTTGTACGGTGTGCTTGCCTACACCACCGAGCAGCGGACCCGCGAGATCGGAATTCGTATGGCGATGGGCGCGCGCCGTGCCGCAGTCGTTCGACTGGTTTTCGCCGATGTTGTCTGGCTCGCGGGAATCAGCGTTGCCGTTACCTTGCCGGTGGCCATCTTGCTTTCGCGCCTTCTGCGCAGCCAGTTGTACAACGTCAGCCCGACGGACCCATGGGTGATCGCCGCAGGCGTTTTGCTGGTCGCGCTCGTCGTCGTGTTGTCAGCGCTGCTGCCGGCCCGACGCGCGGCGTCGGTCGAGCCGATGAAGGCGCTGCGGTCGGAGTGAAAAAACAGTTGTCGGTTGTCGGTTGTCGGTTATCGGTTGGCAGTTGTCGGTCGCCGATTGTCCGTAGAATGGCGCTTCAGCGCTGCGTCAGAGATTCCGTAAATTTAACGGGCTTCATTGTGTGCGTGAGAACTGGAGTTTCGCATTGGCGGTGGAGTACAACGGTCAAAAATCCAGCGCCGCGCGGAACAGCTTAGCCCAGCGCGCAGCCGTCCCGAGGTCCCCAAGTCGCGCTGCTAGTTGTCGGTTGCTTTTAGCGTTTAGCCGTCAGCGTTTAGCCGTCAGCGTTTAGCTATCAGCTATCAGCTATCGGCTATCGGCTATCAGCTAAACCATAATTGGTTACGGACACTAAACGTTGTCAGGAATGTAATGAGGCCCGGATTGCTTTCTCAGGAATAGGAGCGCTTATGCCGCCGGCTTAAAGCCGGCTCGGTTTGTAAATATAAGGCTTGGACGCTGGCCTGAAGGCCAGCACTACCCGAAACCCGGAGGTTTTCGGTAGCCTGGAAAGCCGTCACTCTGATTCAGCGCTGTCCATGAGACGCGTTCTGAAAGCTGATCGCTGCAAGCTGATCGCTGACTGCTGATGGCTGGCTACTGACTACTGAGATCACACCATGCACACACTCTTACACGAATTTCGCTACGCGTTTCGCCAGCTTCGCAAGTCGCCCGGCTTTGCGCTGATCTCGCTGATCACCCTGGCTCTCGGCATCGGCGCCAACATTGCGGTTTTCTCGGTTACGAATGCGGTACTCCTGAATCCCAGTGGCATTCCTCACGCGCAAGGACTGGTTGCGCTGCGCGTGCGTTACCGCGCCATCCCGGACTTAAGTAACATCTCAATTTCTCCGCCCGACTTCGCCGATGCTGCCGCAGGCAAAGACCTCTTCTCATCGGCGGCCGTGATGCAAGGCACGAGCTTCAATTTCAGCCGTGAGAATGCCACTCCGGAATTGCTTCACGGGGCCCAAGTCTCGGCTGGATACTTCGACGTGTTTCAGGCCAAGCCCCGTCTGGGTAGAACTTTTGTCCCTGAGGAAGATCAGCCCGGCGCCGAGCACGAGGTTGTTCTATCGCAGCGTGCGTGGTCGCAAAACTTTGGCTCCGATCCCGATATCGTTGGCCGCTCCCTGCTGCTGAACCAGCAATCGTATCGCGTTGTCGGCGTGATGGCTGCCGATTTCGACTGGCCAAACCAGGTTGATGTTTGGGTCCCGATCGCTCTGCCGGCGGCCCGCTATCATGACCCGAAATACCGCTACAACGAGAGTCTGTTCGGCGTGGCGCGGCTTCGTCCCGGCGTCAGCTTGCAGCAAGTCAATGCCTATCTCGACCGCCAGGGGCAAGCCAACATCGCTTCAGAGGGCAGCAAGAGTTTCGGCCGCGTCAGTGGCTGGGGCATGTTTGCTCTTCCGCTGAATGAGATGACTGGCGGCAGCCTGCGTAAGCCGCTCAGCCTTCTGTTGATCGCGGTCGGCATGGTGCTGCTGATTGCCTGTGCCAATATCGCCGGGCTACAGATGGCCCGGGCATCGGGACGGGAACGAGAGTTAGCCGTCCGGGTCGCGCTCGGCGCTACGCGTGGCAAGCTGGTGCGGCTGGCGTTGCTGGAGAGCATTGTCCTGACGGTGGGAGGCGTAGCGCTGGGCTTTGCCGTCGCATCACTGACCGCGCCTTTGCTGGTGCGAGGACTGCCTTCAGTGCTCGGCTCGCAAATTCAAGCCACGTTTGATCGGCCGGTGTTGCTCTTCGTCACCACCGTGGCGGTTTTGTGTTCTCTGCTGTGTGGGGTCGTTCCTGCCTGGCATCGCACGCAGCCGGGATGGTTCAACGCGCTGCAGGAGAGCGGACGTTCTGGGACCTCGGGCACGACCGGCCAGCGCGCACGCTCCGCGTTGGTCGTCGCGCAGGTGGCGCTGTCCCTGCTTCTGCTGGCTGGCGCGGGACTGCTGTTGAGCAGCTTGCGAGCCCTGGAACGAGTGCAGAGCGGATTCGAGCCGGAAGGTTTGCTGTCCGCCCGTCTGTCGCTGCCCGAAAAAATTTACGACAAGGACGAAAAGCAGGCGGCCTTTTATCACGCCTTGCAGGAGCGCCTGCAGGCTGTGCCTGGCGTCAAAGACGCGGCAATCATCGACGCGCTGCCTTTCAGCGACAATGGCGGGACCGCCAGCTTCTTCATACAGGGGCGGCCAACTGCACCCAATGATCCAGGACCCCATGCCAATATTCGCGTAGTTTCACCGAACTATTTCGAGACGCTAAAAATCCCGGTGTTGATGGGCCGCGATTTTACCGAGCAGGATCGTGCCGGTTCGGAACGTGTTGCCTTAGTCGATTCCGTTCTTGCCCACCAGTTGTGGCCGGACAAGAGTCCGATTGGCGAGCACATCACCAACGATGACCGCGTGACTGGCCCTTGGTACACGATTGTCGGAATTGTGGGACACGCTCGCGCGTCCTCTCTGGAGTCGGACACCAACGAAGGCTTCTACTACTTTCCCCTCGCCCAAGTGCCGATAGGCTCGGCGGACATCGTGGTGCGCAGTTCGCGCTCCCCGCAGGATTTGACCGGCGACCTCGGCGCCGCAGTGCGTTCGGTTGATTCCGGCATTCCGCTTTACGACGTAAAGACGATGGAGGAGCGCGTCAACGAATCGCTGATTGGGCGCCGATTCGTGGTTTTGTTGCTGACGACTTTCGCCGGCCTGGCTCTCCTGCTGGCCGCGCTGGGTTTGTATGGCGTGATCAGCTACTCGGTGCGGCTGCGAACCCGCGAGTTGGGAGTTCGCATGGCATTGGGCGCACAACGCAGCAACGTGCTGCAGCTCGTGCTGCTCCAGGGAGCGAGGCTGGCCGTGATTGGCGTGGCCTGCGGCGTGATCGGCGCAACGGCGGTTGGCCGCATCTTCTCCAGCCTCCTGTTTCAGGTGGGAGTACTGAGCGCGCTGCCCTGGCTCCTGGCAAGCGGCCTTTTGCTGGCCGTGGTGCTGCTGGCAACTTATCTGCCGGCCCGACGTGCGGCGTCGATTGAGCCCATGGAAGCGCTGCGCACGGAGTAGGAACGGTTGACGGTTGTCGGTTGTCGGTTGTCAGTTGCCGTCAGCTCTCAGCCGTCAGCTGTCAGCAGCCGAACGCTACATTGGGCACGTTGCTGACGCCAAATGGCCGGGAGATGATTGCTCAGAGCTAAAAGCTAAGAGCTAACTGCTAAATGCCAATCGCTAATTGCTGCTCACGAGATGCTCAGGTGTGAGCGCATCTTTTCTGCCAGCTCTCGCACTGACTGAATCTTGACGGCGACTTCAGGAGCCAGAGGCGTCTGACGCAGGGCCAGTTCCGAATTCAGCAGGATGCCGGTCACTTCATCCCGCAGCTGATTGCGCAGCACCTGCTCCACGCTACGCATGGCCAGCTGCTTTTCCTTCTCGCTGCGGCGCAGCGCCACCTGAACTTCGCGAACCACCCGGTCGGTGCTGTGCAGCGCCAGGTTGATGTACAGTGGAACGGCGATACCGCAGCGATTGAGCAGAGTATCCAGGGCACGGAAGTCGGATTCCAGCAACGACTGATCGATGACCAGCGCTTCGTACTCTGCCGCCTGCATCTTGCTTACGGCCTGCGGTACCGATGCAGCCAAATGTGTTTTGTGTCCGGTCCCGCGCTCCATCGCGGCAGCGCATTCTCTTCCCCGAGACGATGTCGTTACTAACAGAATCATGGCTTCCCTTTCTTGTGGCGACTTTTCACCAGCAGGCAGACGCAGCTTGCCTGCCCGGCTCCCGTAGGGCGTTGGCCGGTGTCAATCGATCCTGACGGAATTGTTGTTTAGGCGAATGCGCTCAGCGCAGACCGCATCAGAGCGCCGTGCCGTACTCTTTCAATTTGCGATACAGCGTCGTTTTGCCTATGCCCAGCCGGCGTGCCGCTTCCAGTTTGTCGCCGTCGAGCACATCAATGGCATGCAGGATGGCCTGTTTCTCCATCACATCCAGGGGCGTGATGAGGGAGGAATCCGGCGGGGCGGCCGCCCGCGTGGTCTGCTCCTGGAAATGCTGCAATTGCGTGGGCATGTCGCTGACGTGAATGGTGGGCAAGGACGAAATGGTACACGCGCGTTCGATGCAATTTTCCAATTCGCGCACGTTGCCCGGCCAGTTGTAGTTCAACATCAGGCGCAATGCGTCTTCGCCGATGCTGTGCTGCGCCTCATGCGCCTGGTTAATGCGATCGAGAACATTTCCGATCAGCAGCGGGATGTCTTGCTTGCGTTCGCGGAGTGGCGGTATCCGTAGAGTGAGCACGTTGAGCCGGAAGTAAAGATCGCGACGGAAGGTTCCCTGGCTCACTGCGGTATCAAGATCGCGATTGGTAGCGGCCAGGATGCGCACATTGATGGGCACCGCCCGCGTGCCGCCCACCGGACGAATTTCCTTTTCCTGGATCGCCCGCAGTAGCTTGGCTTGCAGGTCGACCGGCAATTCACCGATCTCGTCCAGGAAGATGGTTCCACCCTCGGCGGTCGCCAGCAGCCCATCCTTGGCGCGAACCGCACCGGTAAACGCTCCGCGCACATAGCCGAACAGCTCGCTCTCGATCAGGGTCGGAACCAGCGAGCCGCAATCCACCGGAATAAACGGCTTATCTTTGAATGGACCAGAGTAGTGAATCGAGCGAGCAACCAGTTCCTTGCCGGTGCCGCTTTCTCCCAGGATGAGCACCGGGTGCGTGCTGTGCGCGGCCTTGGCGATGATGCGGTACAGCTTCTCCATCTCCGGGGAGTGACCGACCATCTGCCCAAAGCCCTGCTTCGACTTCAACTGCTCGCGCAACACGCGGTTCTCGGCGCTGAGCTTCAGATGTGAGACAACTCGCTCCAGCTCCAGCCGCAGTTCGTCGAGATTAAAGGGCTTGGTGATGTAGTCGTACGCCCCCAGCTTCATCGCCTGTACGGCCGATTGCACGGTGGCGAAGCCGGTCATCACGATCACCACGGCTTCTTCGCGGCGTCGTTTGATCTCGCGCAATACTTCCAGGCCGTTGCTGCCTGACAGCCGCAAATCCAGGAGAACCACATCGGGAGCCGCGTGTTGCAGAATCCGATAAGC
Source organism: uncultured Acidobacteriaceae bacterium (assembly GCA_963769235.1). Taxonomy (GTDB): domain Bacteria; phylum Acidobacteriota; class Terriglobia; order Terriglobales; family Acidobacteriaceae; genus Bog-257. Next base: position 354,508 of record CAVYKW010000009.1, read on the forward strand.
CTCTTCCCGGGATTCGGCTACTTGTACGCTAAAGCCAAGGGATCGAGCGACTTCCCGGCAGCATTCCCGCACCGACCTCTCGTCTTCCACGATCAGCAAGTTCAGGAGATTGGTTTCAAACGTTGGTTCACCCACCGGAAGTGCTTCTGCCGTAATCACGTGACTCGTCCTTTTTCCAGCGGCCATGTCCACCGCTGGTTTCGCCTGTTCTTTCAGCGTCTACTACCATCATCCCTTTTCGGGAAAAAGCTGCTAGTGCAAGGGTCACACTCGGTTGTGAGGTGGCGCAGCAGACTCACAAAAAACCAGGAGCCGGGACAGAAGCTATGCCTGGCAGCCGATTGCCTGCCTGTACGCTTGCCCCGCCCGGCCCCTGTATCGCCACCGCCGTCGGCACCATAACTTGTGAATCAGCAATGCTCATGCACGCCCGACCGGATGGGCCTTCGCCAACTCGCCGCAGGAGCTGCTTTACCAGCTCCCCGCCGCGTTGCGCATTGCGCTCCAGTTCGCGCAGGGGACGTTTCAGACGGCTGTAGGCAGGCAACTTCCACTCCAGCATCTGCGCGTTCAGGATGACACTGGTAAGGACACTCGATAATTGGTGAAGCACGTCGTCGCCTTCATCGGCAGCGAACCGTGAACCGAGACCCGCTATCCGGTCATATTCCTGGCAGGCTGATTCCTGCTGCTTAAAGGCCTCTGCCACTGCGGAAATGGCGACGTCGCAAGAACCGGGTGCGGCGTCATCGGACGGCAAGCAGAGATTCGACGATGGCTGCAATTCCGGCGCACCGTCTGGCTCCGAGTTTCTTGGCGTCACCCGGCTGCTTGCTTGCGCCTGTCCTTCTACACTCTGCCGTTTGTTCCTGCGCATGATTTCGAGCCCTCCTTCGTTCCGCCGCACCTATACCAAAGCACGGCGAACGCCAAACAGAGTGTCTCGGCGAAACGACTGATTTCATTACTGTTGGCGTACGAGCAAAGAGCGCGCCAGGCATGCCAGCCTTCGCTTGCGGTGTCGTTTTGGTACCGAAATTTGGCAGCTAGGACGAAAACGGAATCAACGCAACGACTTACGCTTGTTCCGGCATGGGAAGGGATGATGCGGAAATTGCCAGAAGGGGAAGGCTTCGGTTCCTCGAGACTCCCGACTTGAAGACTCTTCTAAATGGGGAGCTTCACGGAAACTCTTGAACAATAAAAGGGGGGGCGAAGAAGCGTTCCCCCCATTCACATTTGCCGCTGACCAAGACCTTACTGGCTAGCAGCTGCGGAGTTGACAGAGCGGCCGGCGTTGGCGGTCTCCGGCGCCGGCGCCCCAGTTCCCTGCTCCAGCACTAGACCGTTGTAGGACGAGGCCGCGAGCAAGCGGCCCTGATAGCTCAGCACGGCACGCAGGTTAACTCCCGCTTGCGGTGACTGGCGCCAGGTCTGGCCGCCGTCCTTGCTCTCGAAGACACCATGCGAGTGCATGGCCGTCGCCAACAGCCGTTGCGAGGCGGGATCGTAGCGCACCACGAACACGTTCCGCGCCGGCAGACCGCCAAGCGTGTGCTCCCAGGTTTTGCCGCCGTCGGTCGAGCGCAGAGCGCCCTCCCGCGTGGCCAGCCACAGCGAGCCATCGGGAGCGCCGGTCAGGTTGTAGATTCCCGTTACATACTGCGGGTAGCTGCCCTCGCTCCAAGTCTTACCGTGATCATGCGAGAGGAAAATATGCTTCGGGCCGACCAGGCTCACCGTCCCGTCGGGCAGGCTGTTCACGGCGATCAGGTCGCTTTCTCCCTCGACCGGCTGGCCATACCACTTCTTGCCGTGATCTACGCTGATGAACAGACCTTCATTCGTTGCCGCGTACCAGGCGTAGTCGGTCATCTCCATGGCGCGGACACGCGGAGCCTTCTCCAGGGCGATCGGATGTTCCGGCGGAGTTTTATGAGCCGCTGCCGCTCGCCTTGCTCGAGCCGCCGCTGCCGCCCTGCTCGACTTGGACACCGGCTTGGGCTCTTCCACCGGGGCAGGCTTCTCCTGCCACTGCGGTACCGGTCCGGTCAGCATTGGCTCCGGCTGCCATTCTCCATTCAGCGAAGCCAGCGTGAAGATGCCATGATTGGTACCGGCAAGCATGGCGCCGTTGTCGGCCTGTTGCAGGCTCAGGATGTCACGCTCATCAAGGCCGCGATTCGACTGCCTCCAACTCGCGCCTGAGTCGTCGGAGACAAAGAAGCCGCCGCGGTCCTTATCGTTCACCACGCCAACGTAAATTCGGTTGGGGTCCTTGTTGTCGACCACCACACCGCCGATGACGCGATGGGCGAAGCCGCGGTTCGATGTCTCATAATGCGCAAAACCATCATTGCTGGCCAGCACGCCACCACGATCGGTGGCCACCAGCACGTGCTCGGGGTTCGTCGGATCTACCAGCACGTCATTAACGATCACATCCGGATCCGTAACCAGCTTCCAATGATCACCGCCATCCAGCGTCTTCCACAGTCCGGCAACCGTGCCCCCGTAAACAATATTCGAGCGTTGCGGATCCTGCTTCATGACGCGAGTGCGGTGTGCCGCTTCCGGCAACGAAAGATAAATACGATGGAAGTACTCGGCCTTGTTCAAGCTCTTGTACATACCTGAGCACGCGCTGGCGTACACGACGTCGGGGTGCCGGGGGTCGACAATGATGCTGAACATATCGGAGTCGAAGGCAATGCCCTTGCTGATGCTGTGCCAGCTGGCGCCGCCATTGTCCGTCTTCCAGGGAAGATGCCAGGTCCCGGCATAGATAATGTCGGGATTCTGCGGATCGATGGCCAGCGACTCGATGTCTTTTATTTCGGCGTTATTGTCCGGCGAAATGCGCTCCCACGTCTGGCCGCCGTCCTTGGAGCGGAAAACGCCGTCCAAAGCGCCGATCACCAGCAGGTTCGGATCACTCGGCGCCATGGCCAACGCGCGAATTGACTTACCATGCACCGCTTGCAGGATGCGCCAGGTGTGGCCGCCGTCGTCGGAGCGAAATACGTCGCCCTCATCGGCGTTGTACAAGCTCCATCCCGCTACGTAGATGGTCGAAGGATGCGAGGGATCAAAAATGATGTGGTCCAACACGTAATCGTCGCCCGGCCCCAGGTGAGCGAACAGCTTCCAGGAATTACCGCTGTCCTCGGAGATAAACATCTGCCCGGCGCTGGTGCCCAGCAAAACCCGGCTGGGATTCGAAGGATCGTAGGCGAGACTGCGCACGTCGCCACCCTCGGGACCGATCAGGCGCCAGTCCGCGGCGAAAGCCGTCAGGGTGAAAAGCAGTGCGGAACAGAGGAGAAGCTTTAGAGCAGACACAATGGTCTTGTACATAAACTTGGTATTGAACAATTGGACAATCAACTCCCGCTGGTTTCTTACTGTGATGATAAACCCGAGTGACCGAACCCGGTAGCCACGAAAAGTACGATGTACCTCCCGCGTAAAGTGCTAGTCCCATAAAAGACATCGCCCGACGAAAAGGCACTCCAGACCCATCCAGCAGCGCTATTCGTCAGGGATGCCACAGGCTTCTGCTGCCGTTGTCCGTCTGGCGTAAGCGGCCGTAAAACTGCCGCGCGACGGGCAAGAAAAACCGGTGGGAGCGCTTGCTCCCACCGGGGATAGAGTTCCAGTTCAGGAACCGGTTATTGCTGCGGTGCGCCGGTTGCGCCTGCGGCCGCGGCCTTGTGGTGGTGGTGAGCCGGAGCTGCCGCCCGTGGTTTCGGGTAGGCGTTCTCGCTCGGCTTCACAACCGACTCATCGACCGGAGTCGTGTTCTGCAGATCAGTGCACGCGTTCTCGTCGGCTCCCTGCGGTACCCAGACGATATCCGCAACCTTCTGCTGGCCGGTGCCCTGACGGACCTCGACGCGGCTCGGGTCGATACCCTGCTGCTGTACCAGATAAGCCTTGGCGTTCACTGCGCGCTGCGCTGCCAGGTTCATCGGATGACGTTTCTTGCCGGTTCCGACCATCGGCGCCTTCTCGCCATCGGCATAACCGATGATGACGATCTTGGCGTTCGGATCGGCCTTCAGGCGGCTGGCTACGTCGTCCAGGATGGCCTTAGCCGTGTTATCCACGCGCCACGGTCTCTTCAGATCCGGGAACTGGATAGAGTTGATCTTGCTGCAAGTCGGCGGTGGCGGCGGTACTTCGACGCCTACCGAGCAGGTGCCGCTACCCGACAGGTTGCGTGCATCCGTCGCGGTGACGGTTACGCTGATCGGGCCAGACGGCGCTCCGGTCGTGTCGAGGGTGGCAGTGGTGCCCGTGCCGCTGATCTTGCCGGCGGAAGCGGTGTAGCTGTAGCCAGTGATTTGCGCGCCATCCGGACTGGTCGCAGCCGCGGTAATCGTGGAAGGATCACCCGACTTGACAGTCGACGGATTGACCGAGCAGCTCACCTGGGGCGGATTCATCGGCTTCGGCTTGACCGTGAAGTTGGCCACGCAAGATGCCGACCCGTTCTTCTTTTCCTTGGGGTCGCTGATGGTCGCATTGGCGGTGTGCGGTCCCGCGCTGGCGCCGGTGGTGTCAATTCTGGCCGACTGCTTATCCGTCGAGTCCAGCTTGCCACCGTTGGTGGTCCAGGCGTAGGTCACGGTGTGCTTCGGGTTAAAGTTCGTGCCCGTCGCGGTTACCGTCACCGGATCGCCTTCCGTAACTTCTGTCGGCTGGGCCGTACAAGCCGCGGTCAGCGGAGGAGTGTAGTAGTTGCCCAGGTTCACCACAACGCCGGCCGCCAGGCGGACATTGTTCCACTGCGAAGAGTGGCCGCTGGGGATATAGGCGTTGTAATTGGTGTAGATGTAATCCGCCTGCGCTACGCGAATGGCAAATCTGTGGCCAACGGCGTAGTCAAAACCGCCGCCAACCGCCAGTGCCGGATTCCACTGATTACCAAAGTTCGGCGGAGTCGGCGGGAAGGCCGGCGACAAATTGGCCGCTCCTGCCATGGCGCGGACGAACGGCTGGAAGGAATCCGTGTGGTACTTGTACTGTAAACCGGCAAAGGCAAAACCAACACCGGTGTACCCAGGGCGGCCGGTATTGAAGTGACCGCTGCCATCCAGGATGAATCCCAGGTTATGCGCCTTGGGAAGGTAGTAGGTGTTCGACGCGTCAAAGCCAGTGGTGATATCGCTGACCTTGATGCCGAAGTCGGCATAGCCAGAAACACCTAGCCATGAATAGCCGCCAAAGATTTCATCCTTCGGCTGAATTGCAACTTGCGCCGTGGCGTATGTCCCTAGCAGACACAGCGCAAACACTAGTGCGACCGACGTCGCAATAAGGCGTCTCGGGACTACTCCAATACGAGAAGACATTCTTGATCCTCCGGAACTCAGCAGTACCGTAAGCAAAGTGGCCCAGCTCGGGTTCAAAATCTAAATTTCTTGGTACAAGTGCAGGGAATACGTCCTGCTCGCAACAGCACAAAATTGTACAGCAACAACGAAGATTAACAAAACTTTCATTGTCAATCTCTTAGTATGTTTCCACTACTGTTTACTGATGTTGTACAGGCAGGATCCGGACATCCCGGGCTGGGGTGTCCTTTTGCCCCTTCGGGAGGCAGCCGATCCTGCATCGGCTGTGGAACACATAATCCTATCATCTGGACGTCCAGAATTGTTAGCAGCAAATTTACAACCACGATTTTTCTATCCACTCCAAAGTGCCATTACCAGGTCGGCGTCATGCGCGCCCCACCTGGCGTCCTCGGAAGTGGTACCTTAAGGACAGCCTCGCGGCGTGCCGCCGCCCTGCTGATCACGGAATCATTATCAAATTTCGCTCCAGAGTCACTGGCCTGCATCTAATTCCCGTGGCGCAGCGGATCACAACCTGCAATGCCGACAAAAAGTGTCAGCGATCGTAAGAGGCTCGGTTCCCCATGACGCAAGAAAAAGTTTTGATCGTAGAGGATGAAGAGAACGAACGCACCGGCATGGCCGAGCTGATTCGTGCCTGGGGTTATGACACCGAAACCGCCAGTGACGGTGTGCAGGGACTGGAAAAAGTTGAGGTTTGGAACCCCGGAATCGTCATCACCGATCTACGCATGCCGCGCATGGATGGCATGCAATTGCTGGAGCGGATTGCCGCCCAGCCGCAGCAGGTCGCGGTCATTCTGCTCACCGCTCAGGGTAGCGTCGATGCTGCAGTCAGCGCCATGAAAACCGGCGCCTTCGATTTCATTGAAAAGCCCGTCAATCCTACAAGGCTGCGCAACATTCTTCAGAATGCGTCTCGTCTGCGCGGCGCCGAGCGCGAACTGGAAGCCAACCGCCGCAAATTGCGCGACGTCGGTGTCCTCGGCTCGCTGGTCGGCCCTTCGAAACGCATGCAGGAAGTTTTTCGACTTATCGAGATGGTCGCCCCCAGCACGGCTTCCGTGCTGATCACTGGTGAAAGCGGTACGGGCAAAGAGCTCGTCGCTCGCACCGTTCACTCGCTGAGCAATCGCAAGCCTAAGCCATTTGTCGCGATCAACTGCGCTGCCATTCCTGAGACCCTGATCGAAAGCGAAATCTTCGGCCACGAAAAGGGAGCGTTTACCGGGGCGCTGGAGCGCCGCACCGGCTGCTTCGAGTTGGCTGAAGGCGGAACGCTGCTGCTCGATGAGATTGGCGAAATGCCCATCGGTACGCAGGCCAAACTGCTGCGCGTACTCGAAGACCGCAAGCTGCGCCGCCTGGGCAGCAAGAGTGAAACCTCCGTCGACGTGCGGGTGCTGGCAGCTACCAACAAGGTTCCCGAGGAAGCGGTCGCCAAGGGACAACTGCGCAATGATCTCTTTTATCGCCTGAATGTCTTCAACATTCAGTTGCCACCGCTGCGCGATCACAAGGAAGATCTTGCTGCTCTGGTGCTGGCGCTGCTGGAAGACATGAATCAGAAGCACAGCCGCACCGTAGCCGGCATCAGCGATACGGTGGCAGGAGCGTTTCAGGCGTACGCGTGGCCGGGCAATGTTCGCGAATTGCGCAACACGCTGGAACGCGCGGTCATCGTCTGCGACGGTGCATTAATCGAGATGAAGCATCTGCCTCCGGGATTCGGACAAGTCATTCCACGCGCCCCGGTGCAGGAAGCCAACGCTGTGCGCCTGGGAGTTGGCACCACGGTTGACGAAGCCGAGCGCCTGCTCATCCTCAAGACCCTGGAAGCCACGAACAACAACAAGACGCGCGCAGCGGAGATTCTCGGCATCAGCCTGAAGACGCTGCACAATAAGCTAAAGGAATACGGAGCCCAGAGCGAGGCCGCTGAAGCCGCCAGCTAACCGACGCAGCCATGAACGTTGCGATGTGATCTGCATCCTAGCGCCGCTTCCGAATCACCCGTACACTGCAATCGAAATCTCAACTTGGCTTCGGGTTGTCTCCAAGGACAACAGGGAATCCGGTGCAAAACCGGAGCGGTCCCGCCGCTGTAAGTGAGCAGGTAGCTTCCGAATACCACTCGTCAGAAAATGCCGGGGAAGGTGGAAGCCGCCGTTGAAGGGTTATTCCTTCTGAACTCACCAGCCAGAACACCTGACTGAAGCCCTGACTCAATCTCTCCGCGTGGAACCGGGGATCTGGGCCTTTTGTTTTCTGGGCAGCGGAACCCGCACCAGCCATCAAGACCCGCAACCACAAAGAATCGTCTCTCGTATTCCCCTGCGCAGCGGCTGCAAAGCCGTCGCCAGGCAAGCGGCTGTTGTCCGCCTGAAAGTGCTCACCACACTTGTATTCGACTGCGCAACGAAAGGAGGTGAACCCGCATGAAGACAAAGAAGAACACAACCCCGCGTCCCATCATCGCCACTCGCAAGAGCTGCAATGCTACCGGCACCGGTCTGTCTCATTACGTCATGATGGATAGCAAGAAGTAAGCGCCGTCGCCAACGGCAATACTCCCGCGGCGGCGGCTCAGGTCTCTGCCGCGGGCATAACGATCACCAGAGAGGACGATTATGACCATCGCAGCAGAGCAGCGGAGCACGGCCTCGCGCGGCTTACATTTTAATACCGGCAACGGCAGCACCCTTCAACCGCTCGACATCGGACACGACAGCTATCTCGGCCTGGTCGATCCCGACACCGCCTTCTGGGCGCTGGTGCAGAAAGACAAGCTGGGCGAAGCCATCAGTCCCGGCCCCTTTCTTGACGAATACCGGCGCAAGGCGGCCGACTTCGCCGCCGAAATGCAGCACTTCCGCTTCGGCCTCACGCCTTCCGCCGTGTACTTCAATCCCACCGAGCGCTGCAACCTGAATTGCTCGTACTGTTACCTGCCAGAAGACATGCGGCAGAACGGGCAGCACATGTCGACCGAGAAGGTGTTGGAGTCGCTGGAAATCTTGAAGCACTACTTCCAGGCGAATCTGCCAGCCGGCTTTCGGCCGCAGGTTGTGTTTCACGGCGCCGAGCCAACCTTGAACTTCGAAGCGTTGCTGGCGGCCTTCGAGCGCTATGGCGAAGACTATCGCTTCGGTATCCAGACTAACGGCACGGTGCTGACGGATGCCGAATATGACCTGCTGATGAAGCACGGCGTTGCCGTGGGCCTGTCTCTCGACAGCTCCATCGACGAGATCGTCACCCGCACCCGCAAGACCTGGGACGGACATAGCGTCTATGACAAAGTCCTGGCGGCCATGGACAAGCTGCGCGGCTATCCGAACTACAGCGTTATTTGCACCATCACGCGCGAGAACATGGATCAGTTGATCCCGACCGTCGACTTCTTCCACGAGCGCGGAGTCGCCACCTGCATGCTGAACCCGGTGCGCTGCACTCGCCAGGGAGCGCGCGACATCAAGCCGAAAGACGAGGACATCAGCCGCTATTACATTGCCGCGCTCGAGCGGACCGAAGAATTGTTCCGCCAGACCGGACGCCGCTTGGTAGTAGCAAACTTCGCCAACATACTCATCGCGATTCAGGCGCCCCAAGCGCGCCGCCTGATGTGCGACATCTCGCCCTGCGGCGGCGGACGCAGCTTCTTCGCTCTGTCAGCCAACGGCGACGTTTTCCCGTGCAGCGAATTCATCGGCCTGCCGAATTTCAATGGCGGCAATCTGTTTCGCGACAAGATTGATGACATCCTGGCGACCGCGCCGTTCAAGCTGGTCACCGGACGCAAGGTGGAAGACATCGATCCCTGCTCGCGTTGTGCGGTGCGCCATTTCTGCGGCTCGCCCTGCCCAGCCGAAGCTTACGAGATGAATGGTGGCATGGATAAAATCGGCGCATTCTGCGAGTTGTACGAAGATCAGGTTCGCTTCGCGCTGCGACTGATCGCCGACGATCGTCAGGACGCCTACCTGTGGGAGAACTGGGACAACGACACCACGACCTCGTTCGAATGGAACGCGATGTAAGTGGTCGAAGCGAGTGGTGGACGGGGAAGGCCGGATCGACGATATCCTCCCACCCCAGGCCAAAAAACGGCCTGGGATGGGGCACCTGTGATCCACGCCTCGCCCCGGGCGCAAGCTTCGTATGATCTCCGCATACGGAGATCGCGGCCAAGGCACGTGACTCGCAACTCCGCCTGCTGAACGCTCTGCGATCACGAATTGTGGCCGCGGAACATTGCGGATATCGCGAGTGCACCTGTAGAATGAATTCTCTGCTACAGCGAGATCATCTGCACTCGCTTCCACCCGTGCCGAAGTGGCGGAATTGGCAGACGCGCATGGTTCAGGTCCATGTACCCGCAAGGGTGTGGGGGTTCGAGTCCCTTCTTCGGCACCAATAATTTTAAAGGTCGCTTAAATCGCGCTAGGCCGCGCGCTTTTTCCCGCAAGCCTCATCAATCCTCGACCGCTCCCGACTTTTCGTTTGTGCCACCTTCGTTACGCAACTATGATGTTTTCCGCATGCAAGCTTCGGGACCTGGGACATCGCGCCTTTCTTCTATTTTGTCGTTTGTAATCCTGTTGGGCGGACTCATCACCATTTTTGTAGCTCTGCACATGGTGGTGGCCAGCTATTCACCGCTTCCCTACTGGGATGGCTGGATGGAGGTGCAAGTCGCCGCAGGTGGAGGCAATCTGCTCGCGCCCTCATGGCTGTGGGAGCGGGACAACGAACATCGCCTGGTGATCCCCAAACTGTTTCTTGCCGCCGATTTCGACTTCTTTCACGCGCGACAGAAATTTCTGCTGACCAGCATCTTCATCATCCAGCTGTTGCACCTCGTCTTGTTGAGCTGGAGCATGCGGGCGCTGGGCGGCTGGCGAGGATCTCTGTGGCTCGCCGGTACCGGGTTGGCGGCGGCTGGTCTTTTCTATCCTTCGCAATATGCGAACTTCATTGTCGGCTTTCAGGTTTGCTTCGTTCTGCCGCAGTTACTGGCAACCCTATCCTTTGTGACTTTGCTGCTTTACTGGCGCAGCACGCAGGAACATCCCGGTAGACCAGCGACGAAGTTTCTCGTCATCTCGATTCTGGCAACCCTGGCAGCCAGTTATTCTCTGGCCAGCGGCAACATTCTGTGGCCTCTGCTCATTTTGGCGGCAATCTACCTTCGTCTGGACCGCAAGGTCATCCTCACCTACGTCATCACGGCGATTCTTTGCGTCGCCGCATTCTTCTATCACTACGTTCGTCCAGGACACCACCACACCAACGCGATCGCCTCCAATCTGGGTTCACCTGCTGCAATCCTGCGCTACGTTCTGGAGTACTTCCTGGGCTCGCTGGCCCGCCACGGTGGCATTGCCATTGTTGCAATCCTGATGGTCGTAATCGTGGTGGGGGTCGGGATTGGTCCCACATTGAGGTACATGCGAGAGTTTCGCCTGTTCAGCATTCAACTCGTGCTCATGATCCTGTTCTGGGGCGCGACCGGCATGATCACGGCTGCGGGCAGGGCCCACCTGGGCACTGGACAGGCCGGTACCTCGCGCTATCAGACGGTCACACTTCTATTCTGGTGCTCCATCGGATTGCTGCTGCTGGGCTGCACCTATTTCGCGGAGGAACGTAAGCCCTATCGGTACCTTGTGGTTCAGCTTTGCCTGCTTGCGGTGTTTGCGGGCGGAGCGGTTGCGGCCCAGGCGCCGATTCGCGAGGCTCGACGTCACGGCTTTTTGCAGGATGCCGCCAGCGTATCGCTTATCACCGGCGTGTACGATCCCGACGCACTGCAACATACCTTCCCATTTCTCGATCTTCTACTCTGGACAAGCCACTATCTTGAGGCGAATCAGCTCTCCGTTTTCGCAAGTACCACACCGTCAGAGTTGGGCAGGCCTCTGACCGACGTCTTTCATGAGTCGGTCGGAGAATGTAGTGGAGCCCTCGAATCGGTAACTCCCATCACGGAGCCGAGTGGACCGGGGCTGCGCCTTTCCGGCTGGGCGTGGGACGCGAAGCACAAGAGGCCAGCTTCCTCGATCGTCATCACAACCAACGGCATCATCCGCGGCCTGGGCGCGGTTGGCCAGTGGCGACCAGATGCAGCCGGCGCCGCCCTTTCCTCAGGCTATGTTGGATTTGTGGGATACGTGCCGCAGCCCGCGCCGGGAGCGATGGTGAACGTCTACGCGGTCCTTGACGGCAGCCCCGCGACCGCCTGCTATCTCGCAACCCGATAAGGCGCACGAGGCGTTGGACCTGACGATCGTTCTTACTTACACGTATAGAGTGTCGCAGAGGATGTGGATGTCAAGGAACATTGCACTTTATGATCGTCTGAACGCCGCTTTGACCCAGTATGTTCAGCGACGAAAGCAGAGGCGCATCCCTGCCCTGTTCGGCAAGATCGATTACGATCCCGACTATGACTACAAGACCGAACGCCGTCGCAACCACAAACGATGGTGGCCGCAAAATCTATCCGCATAAGTCTCACACCGCAGCAGACTGCGAGCTCTGAGACGGGGCCGCACTGGGCATGTACTGCATCGCCAGCAGCGTCTCATCGTCGAAGCGCTCGCGCCCTCCGCGGAACAGATCGAGTTGCTGCTTGCAGGCGCCTACCAACTTGTCCGGACACGTGAGCCAGTACTGCTCGATCACACGCTGTAATCTCTCCACCCCGTATTCGTCGCCGCCGTCGTTCTCCGCCTCGGAAACTCCGTCCGTATAAAGCACCAGGGTGTCTCCGGGTTTGAACCGCAATTTCTCGACGGTGAATTCGTGATCATCCAGCATGCCCAACGGACGGCCCGTGCTTTCGAAAATACGCAGCCCGGACGCGCTTGCCAGCAGTGCGGGCAGATGTCCGGCGTTCACGATTTCAACATCACCGTCCGGCGTCGTCTTGCCGAACACCAGCGTGGCGTACTGCGTGGGCAATGCACTCTGGCGAAACAGTCGACTGGCCCGCTGGAGTATCTGTTCCGTGGACCAGCCCATCGGCACCAGCGAACGAAACACAGCTCGCAGGTTCGACGACAACATCGCCGCGGCTACGCCCTTGCCCGACACATCCGCCATCACAAAATGCAGTTCGCCATTGACGCCAGGAATGAGATCGCAATAGTCGCCGCTCACTACTCCGGCAGCCTGATAGTGATAACAAGTTTCCCAACCGGCAAAAGCAACGTCGCTGTGCGGCAGGAGGCCCTTCTGGATTTCCCCGGCGAGTTCCAGGTCGTACTCCAGAGCGCGCTGCTGCTTGGGCGTCAGGCACTCGAGGCACACCCGCGCCAACGGGTTCTCGCTGATCACCTCTTCGTCCACGGTGCCCTGGCACACCTCGCAGACCCCGTAAGCTCCGCGATCAATGCGGTCCAGCGCGCTGTCTACTTCCTCCAGCAGGCGCAGCATGTGCTCGCTCTCATTCTCGCCTAGAACGTCGCTCAATCGCGAGCGTCCCGCCAGCAACTGCTCGCGGACAACGTTGACGTAGGCCGTATCTCCAATCGCCATGGCTAACCACCTTGTAAGAGTTAGAGGGTTACAGAGGGCGGCAAGATGCAGTCTTTTTTCCAAAAGCGGTAACTGCAAATTGCTGTGATTACTACTCTTGATAGGACGAGTCTAGATGGTTTTCGGGAGCAAAGTCCTCCCGCCGCTTGCGGGCAAACAAAAACTGCTGCGAAAGGCATTGCAACCGCAGAGGCACGGAGGCACAGGGACTCAGAGACTTTGCAGGGAATCTCACGATTTGTCATCCCGACCGCAGGGGAGGGACCTGCTGTTTTCGCATCGGCGGCGGAATGGCAGCCTTATCGCTTGCCATCGCTAGCGCAGCGGCCTGCGGTTTAAATAAAACGGCGGCGCTGCCGCACCGCCGAAACTGCCAGCACAAGCCGCCGTCTATTTGCTCGGCTTCGTACAGGTCTCTGCAATGTGCTTGATGCTCTCCACCTTGAGCACCGGCGCCTGATGTGCCGACGAAGCCATGCCATCGGTAGTCGTTCCCGTGGTGTGCACGCCTTCGGTGCCGGTGATCTCGACCTCGTGGCCGACATGGTCCTTCAGCTTGTTGGCGTAACCCGAAAGCTGATGCTGGGTGCCGCTGCTGTCGGTGAGGAAGTAATGATGCTTCGTGTACTGTAGGCATCCTTGAATGGTTTTGCTGCCCAAGTCCTGGGCCTGCATGCAAATTGCGCCCAGCACCAGTAAAGCCAAGGTCAAAACTTTACGCATATACCCTCCCTTTTCGCTGCAAATTGACAACGGCGTTCGGGTCGGAGACTCCCGCACCGCCGTCACCGCTGAACTCCGCTCACTATAAACGAACCTTCGGGCGAAAGCAGTGAACTCGTTATTTCAGCAACGCCTCCACCACGCCGTAGCTCTCTGCCAGCGCAGCATCCAGCGCCGCCGGGTCCTTGCCGCCGGCCTCGGCCATGTCGGGACGTCCGCCGCCCGAGCCGCCAACTTTCTTTGCGACCTCGGCGATAATCTTGCCCGCCTGTACGCGCGACGTCAGGTCCTTGGTGACCCCGACGATCAGCGCCACCTTGCCATCGCTGACCGAGCCCATCACCACTACGCCCGAGCCCAGCTTGTTGCGCAGGTTGTCGACCAGCGTGCGCAGCTGCGTGCGCTCAAGATTGTCGGCGCGCGTGGCCAGAACTTTCACGCCTTTAACCTCGCGCACATTCTCAGTCGCCGACGATACCGACGAGGACGCCGACTTCATGCGCACCTGCTCCAGTTCCTTGCGCAGCTTCTTGACTTCATCTTCGCGGCGCTCCAGTTCGCGCTTCAAAGCCTCGGCTAAAGACTCGTCATGAGCTTTTACTTCGGGCCCCTCGGCGGCGCCGCTTTTGCGCTGCTGAGGGTTGACCAGGGTCGAAACAACATTCTCCAGCTGATGATCTTTGCGGAAATGGCGCAGGGAACCTTCGCCGGTGACGGCTTCCAGACGCCGCACGCCGCTGGAGACGCTGCCTTCTTTCAAAACTTTGATCAGCCCGATCTCGCCGGTCGCGCCCGTGTGCGTGCCGCCGCACAGCTCGGTGGAGAAGTCGCCAATGCGAATGACCCTCACACGATCGCCATACTTCTCGCCGAAGAGCGCCATCGCCTTGTACTCGTTGACCGCGACGTCGATGGGCACGTCCTCGATGACCTCGACGGCGTCATTGCGCAGCACCTCGCGGTTGGCGAGGTCCTCGATGTCCTGCAGTTGTTCGTCGTCGACGCCGGCGAAGTGCGAGAAATCGAAGCGCAGGTGGCCCGGATCGACCAGCGAGCCTGCCTGCTTCACATGCATGCCCAACACATTGCGCAGCGCGGCATGCAGCAGGTGCGTGCCGGTATGGTTGCGCATGGTCGCGCGGCGCACTTCGTCGTTAACCATGGCATCGACCTTGTCGCCGACGTGAATCGGTTGCTTGGCCACCACGCGATGCGCGCGCACACCTTGCACCGGATAGGTCGCTCCCTCGACCTCGGCGACGATGGTGTTGTGGTCGTCAGAGTAGAGCCAGCCGACATCGCCGACCTGTCCACCGGCATCGGCGTAGAAGGGCGTCTGATCGAGCACGATGTCGCCGCGCTCGCCGGGCTTCAGCTCCTGCACGCCGACGCCGCTGCCGTTTTCTGACTTAACGATTGCGAGAACCTCACTGCCGGTGGAAAGCGTCTTGCGATAACCCTCGAATTCGGTCGGCGGCAATGAATGATAGGCGGGGCTGGCACTCTTTTTCGAACCGCCTTTCCAAGAGGCACGAGCACGCGCCTGTTCCGCCTCCTTGGCACGATTGAAGCCATCAAGGTCGAAACGAATTCCTTGATCGCGCGCTGCGTCCTCTATGAAGTCTTGCGGCAAGCCGAAAGTCTCGTAAAGGTGAAACGCTTCCTGGCCATCAAGATATGGAGTCGTATCTTCGGAGTAATCCGGACCAGAAGGTGCGCCCTTTAGGCGCAGGCCGAGTGCACTGTCAAGCTCTCGAAGTCCGAATGTCAGCACGCGGGCGAACTGCCTTTCTTCGCCCTTGATCATCTCGGCGACACGATCGGCACTTTCGATCAGCTCGGGATACGCGTCTTTCATCAGGTCGCGAACGGCGAACACCATCTCGAACAGAAATGGCTTCTCCTGTCCCAGCAATCTTCCGTGACGAATGGCGCGGCGGATGATCTTGCGCAGCACGTAGCCGCGGCCTTCGTTCGATGGCAGCACGCCATCGGAGATCAGAAACGTTGACGCCCTTGCGTGGTCTGCTATGACCCTCAGCGATGCCGCCTGCTTGTGCGACTGCTCGACGTCTTCCTTCTTCTTTTCCTGATCGATGGAGACTCCCGTCAACTCGGCCGCGCGCTTGATCAGAGGCACAAACAAATCCGTGTCGTAGTTCGAGATCACCCCCTGCATCACGGCGGTGACACGCTCCAGGCCGGCGCCAGTGTCGATGGAGGGCTTGGGCAATTCGAGAAGCTTATACCCAGTCTCTGCAAACTCTGCCGTAGCGAAGTCCGCAGTGGGGTCGACCTGCTTCTTGAAACTGACGCGGTCGAACTGCATGAAGACCAGGTTCCAGATCTCGACGTAGCGCCCGCACTCGCAACCGAACTCGCAGTCGGTGTGGCCGGCGTCGCTGGCCGCGACTCCCATGTCGTAATGCAATTCGCTGCACGGGCCGCAGGGACCGGTATCGCCCATCTGCCAGAAGTTGTCCTTCATCCCCATTTCGTAAATGTGCTTGACCGGCACGCCGTCCTTTTCAAAAAGCGCGCGCCAGTGGTCGTAAGCTTCGTCGTCGCGCGCAATCCCCTGCTCACCCTTGAAGATGGTGGCGTAGAGCTTCTCTTTGTCGATGCCGAACCACTCAGGCGAAGTCACCAGCTCCCACGCGTAGGCGATGGCGTCCTTTTTGAAATAGTCGCCAAAGCTGAAATTGCCCAGCATCTCGAAAAAGGTGTGGTGGCGATTGGTGAAGCCCACGTTCTCCAGATCGTTATGTTTGCCGCCGGCGCGCACGCACTTCTGCGACGAGGTGGCGCGCGAGTAGTCGCGCTTCTCGATGCCGAGGAAGACATCCTTGAACTGATTCATGCCGGCGTTGGTGAACAGCAGCGTCGGATCGTTCTGCGGAACCAGCGACGAGGAGTGGACTTCCTTGTGTCCCTTGGAGACGAAATAGTCCAGAAACATGCGGCGAACTTCAGAACCAGTGAGCTTGCGTGAAGGCATAGGGATAAGAAAAGTTTAACAGGAAGAGACGGTGGGAAGCGGTCGGCTGCCATCTCCGGCGCAGGAACCTGGCTGCTATGCGCCGCAGGCTAACCGCAGTGGAAGAGCCTTTCCCATTCTCCCAAGTGCGAGGGAACTACCGGTCTTTTATTCAGAGTTACACCCCCGAAACTTGGCCGCGGCCTTTTTTCCGATACCGGTTGAACTGGTGATCGCCTGCTTTACGCGAACTCATCCACCTCCAGTGAGTGGCCTGCTCGCGGGTGAAGCCCACACCTCCGAATACCGTGGGACGCAGGAGCACCGGCAAGCTCTGTTCCGCAGGCAGACGTTCCTGTTCGGGGGGAACGAGCTGTCCCACCTCGAGGGGCGAAACGGTCATAAACTTTTCGTCCACCAGATCGGCGCGCGCCAGCGTGCCATACAATGTGGGACCACCCTCACAGAGTAGGAGTTGCACCCCCAGCTCTTCTCGCAGTTTCGAAATCGCCCGCGGCAAATCGAAGTGATTGCCGTCGCCCGCGGCCAGAATGGAGACATTCGGATGCTCGCCTTGGGCCCGCAACCGTTCCGCTCCGGCAGGTGAGGTGAGGATGGCCGCGTCCACCACATCGCCGTCAAAGACCTTGAAGCGCGACAAATCGAAATCGGCAGCCTGAGTGACGAAGATGTTCCGTTCGCGGCTCTTGCCGAGCTTCTTGCGCAGCTCGCGCAGCGCCGGATCCGCGACCCGAAAGACGATGCCGCGGCTTTCCGGCCCGCGCAGCCGCTGCTCTTCGCGCAGCGTGTTCATGCCCATCAGAAGGCCGTCGGCATTGGCGCGCAGCAGGTCCATCAGCCAGCGATCGTCACTCGACTGAGAGATCTCGCCGCCGGAAGCATGCGCCCCCAGAAAGGTCGTGATGCCATCGAGCGATTGCACGAAGTTGGTGTAAATCCATGGCCGATCTGCGGGGGCCGCCGGGAAGCCGAGATTACCGTACGGCGCATAGGCCGCGTCGGTGATGGGGCTGGACTCAGCCTGGTCGAAGAGGACTTCGAATCGGCTGACTTGGGATTCGTCGGGCATGATGGCGACGATTGTATCGTGCCGGCCGAGAGTTCAGGCGGCACGAAGGAACAGCAGGTCCTTCGACTCGGACTAAAGCCCTCCCTCAGGATGACAAAAAAAAGGGGTGACAAGAACAGGATGACAAGAAAAAGGAAGTCTTTGCTCAGGATTGCCAGGAGGCTCAGGATTGCAAGGAAATGGGTGACGCGAAAAATGAAAGCGCTATTCAGCATACAAACTCACGAATAGTCCGCCCGGAAATCGTACTTCCCCATTTTCCCTAAGTAGAAATTTAATTCAGCAGCAGCAAACCTCAGGCCGCCAGTCTCAATTCCAAGCAGGAAGGAGTTGTGACCCCATGCGTCCCCTCGGTGTTGTAAGGTTCCTGCCTATTTCCCAGCGCACAATTTTCACATTTGCCATTTGCCTGGCTCTTGCCGGCGTATGCTTTGCTGCCTCTGCTGCATCCGGCGGCAACGAAGCAAACAGTTCCGGCCCGTCGGCTTACTCTTATGTCGGTTCGTATAACCCTCAAACCGCAGGCTCGTTGGTCTACGGATTCGCGGTGGCAAGCGACGGCAGCGCGCAAGCCATCGCGGGCTCACCGTTCTCCGGGGCGGCCAGCTCCGACATGGTAGTGACGCCGTCGAATTTGTTCGCCGGCCAAGGTAGCAACATTGCCACCTACACCATTGCGCCCGATGGCGCGTTACAGCAGACCTCCGTCATGGATGGAGTGGTGGGAAATCCGAGTTCGGGTGGCATGACGGTCGGGACCTTGAGCCTCAACCCGAACGACCAGACGCTTTACGCCAGCATCGTTTGCGGCTCCTGCAACAATTACTACGCGCAATGGGCTATCGGCTCGGGTGGGCAGCTAATGTATGTCAGCGATTCTTCCCCGTTCGCCACGCTGTCCGGCGCATGGGGATGGCAGCCGCTTACCTTCTCATTGGACGACCGCTATGCTTACACGGCGACGGTTTGCCGGTTCGACGGAGAGGTTGCAGGATTCGCGCGCCATCCCGATGGGTCGCTGAGCTACTTTCAGCCGAATGCCCAGCCACCGTCGTTGAACGGCGCGGGGGGCGGAGTCGGGTGCTCGGAAAACATGGCCGCGTCCAATGCCGGCTACATGGCCATCGCCTGGACGGGTTCGTATTGCTGCAACTATCCCGGCACGGTCGTAGGGAGCTATCGGTTTAACAGCGATGGAACGCTGGCGCTGGTACAAGGACCGCCCATCATCCCGTCGGTCACGAATGAGTACAGCATGGCTTTCGACCCCACGGGCACCTACCTGGCGGTAGCCGGATCGACCGGGTCGCAGAATAATCTTCAGGCAGCCATCCAGATTTATAAGTTGGGAGCAGACGGCAAGCTGACCGTTGCGGGACCGCTGCTGCAAGTGCCGGGCGTCGCCGGCTTCCAAATCGTTTCGTGGGACAAACAAAATCACGTGTACGCTCTCCCCCCGCCGACCCAGACGTGCAGCGACAACACCTGCGCTGTCTACATCTTCAACGCAAATTCCGGCGTGCTGACGGCAGCTCCCGGATCGCCTCATCCTGTGCCCGACCCGGTAAGCCTGGCGGTGCTGCCGATTTCGTAGCTGAGAGGGCTTGGGGAAACTCTGATTAAGGTAGGCCTTGAAGGGGCACGGCTTCAGCCGTGTCATAAAGATCGCAAAATCACTGTGGCTTTAGCCTCTGAGGGAAAAGTTGGCAGCTTAATCAGAGATCCCTTAGGGCTTGGGGGCGGAGAAGGTTTCGTGCTCTCCGGTCCAGGCGCCAAGGCCGTTACGCTTCCAAGCACGGCCGAAAGACCGTAAGGCTAATTCTTTCGGCGCTTGCGTGCCGGTAACCGGCCCCGTCTATGGTGTTCACCTTACATCAGACGGACTGCGGCGAACATCGAATCATCATGGGTTGGAAGAGGGGAAATCGGTTAAAGCTGGTCAGCGAAGCGGAGGCTCCGCCCCCGACGCGGGAAATCTTTGATGAGCTGCGTCACTCGCTCGGCGTGCCCGCCGTTCCCACGCTGTACCAGGCGTACGCAGCGCATCCGGAGTTTCTGAAGACGCATTGGCAGGCGTTCCGTCCGACTCTTGAATCGCGCCAGTTTTTTCTGCTGGGCGCCCGTCTGGCTGCCGAGTCCTACACCCGGGCACATAACTATTTTGAGATGCGTGGCCTGTCAGCGCGCGAGATATCCGATACAGCCGCGCCGTTGCCCCTCGCGCAGGTACTCGATTACTACCAGTATCTGGATCCGCTGCTGTTGCTGATCTCAGTTGCTCAGATGCAAGCGTTCGATGGGCCGGTGGGTCAGTCGCAGATCGCCGCCGAGCCGGCGAGTCATCCTGTATTTCCGGTTTCGCCCTGCCTGCTCAATGGTGCCGACGCGCCTGCCGCAGTCCAGCGCGTGTGGGACGAGCGGCGAAGAACGCTCGACCTGGCGTTCGTTTCCGAGGAGCATCGTGCGCTGGCGGTGTGGCCGGGCTTTTATCAGGAATATTGGCTCAGTTTGCAGCCGCTGTTGCAATCGCCGCTTTATGCGGACTGCCAGCACCGCATGCTGGAGAGCGCATGGACGCTGGTGCGCGAGCTGCCGACGCGGGTGGAAACCAGCGTCTCCCAGTTGCTCGATGCGGGAATCGGCGAAGACGAACTGGCGGGGATAACGCGCGTCAATCAATTCTGCGCGCAGGCTTTGAGCGCGCTGCTGCTCGACATCACCTTCGCTCGCATCGGATGTGAAGGCGGAACGCGTCATCAGGCAGCAGAAAATGCCGCGGAAGACCGGCCGGAGAAACTGCCTGTCGAACCCAGCACGAAACGGAGCGGGTCGTCTACGCGCGCGGCATAAGGGCAGGCATTCGAAATTAAAGAATCTCTGATCAGGCTGCTGGTCTTTCCCTCAGCGGCTGAACAGTTTGCTGAAAAACTCAACTGTGGTGGTATCTCGGGTAGAGCTGGCCTTCAGGCCAGCGTCTAAGTCGTTAATTTATCGTTTTCATAGCCGGCTTCAGCCGGCGACACGGCGTTGCCAGAGTTTTTCAGCACACTGTGAAGCCGTGACCCTTTAATCAGGACTTGATCAGAGTTCCCTAAGGGGTTCGAGGAGTAGAGATTCGGAACGAGTCGAATGCGTCAGGAAAGGGCCGGCGCTGGCGAGTGTTGAAAAGTATCATGACGAAAGCGCTGCACGCCCCAACACTCATCACTAACAACTGACAACTGACTACTGGCTGCTGGGTACTGCTGCCAACCGCTTCCTCACAAATTCCACGATCTCCGGAGTGACGTACTGCGGCGGATGGATGTGGAACATCGGTTTGCGTGCAACCGGTTTCAGCGAGACATTGCTCCAGGCCACATGATCGCTTTCTTCATGCAGGATGACGGCGTCGGCACGATCTAGAAACTGCTGTGCCGATAGTTTGAAGTCGGCAGTCGCGCCGTCGAGCACCGTGAGATAAAGATTGGGCCGCAAGAAGCGCATTACGCTGTTCGATTCGAGGATGGCGTTTTCCGCCGCTGCCAATTCTTTACGCACCCGCGGCATGGCTTCGGCCAGCATGCCCTGGCGAGTCCGTACCCAGAGTGAGCGCGCCGCCCCTGAAACAAGGAATCGCGAGGTGTCGGTCTCGCCGCAACGGTCGTGCTCTTCGGTGACTGCTAGCGTGTGATCGTCGGTGACGCAGTCGCAGGGCTTGCCGTCAGCCGAGCAGATGCCGTGGCCATACTGCGTGATCTTCATGGCTGTCCAATGAAATTCAGGCAGAGCGGCGATCAGGCCAGCCACCACGCTGGTCTTGCCTACGCTTCGAGAGTGTCCGCCAACCACGATGATGGACATGGGAAAACCGCCGTTAGCAGTTAGCAATTGGCATTTAGCGAAAAGCCAAATGCGAAAAAAACGGAGCGCTACAAGCCAAGAGCTAACGGCTAAAAACTAAGAGCTAAAAGCTAAGAGCTCGAATCTTTCTTCCGGGCCAGGCGCGACAAGGCTGCCAGCTCCTCAAAATACCGCTTGGCCGGCCGCGCCGGAGTGCCGAAAAACACATTGCCTCTGCCGCGAAAATTCTTTTGCGGCAAGATGCCGGACTGTCCGCCCAGCATGGTGCCTGCTTCTACTTTGACGTGATCGCCAATGCCGACCTGCCCACCGATCACGCAGCCATCGCCAATCTCGGAGCTGCCCGACACACCGGTCTGCGCCGCGATGACCACGTTGGCTCCCACAATGTCGTTGTGCCCGATGTGCACCAGGTTATCCAGCTTGGTGCCTGGGCCGATGACAGTCTGGTCGAGAGCGCCGCGATCGATGGTGCAGTTGGCGCCGATCTCGACGTACTCGCCAATCACCAGTTCACCAACTTGCGGAAACTTGTGGTAGCGGCCGTACATCTCGTCGCGCACATAGCCGAAGCCGTCGGAGCCCAGCACCGATCCCGCATGCACCACCACCCGGCGGCCCAGCGTCGTACCTGCATAGATGACCACGCGCGGGTAGAGGTCGCAATCGTCTCCCATCATCACGCCTTCGCCGATGCTACAGCCCACGCCGATGTGCGAGCGCTCGCCGATGACCACATTGGCTTCGATGACGGCGTGCGCGTCCACGCTGGCCGTGGGTGCAAGTTTTGCCGACGGATCGACCACGGCCGTGGGATGCACTCCCGCCGGATACGTTCTGGGAGGATGCAGCAACGCGCCGGCCCTCGCGAACGCCAGGCGTGGTTGGGCCGCGATCAGCAACGGCTTCTTGCCGCCGGCCGCAGCCGCAAACTCTCCCGCGATCACTGCGCTGGCATCTGAAGCCAACGCCGCGGCCAGATCTTTTTCGTCTTCCGTCTGCACGAATACCAGGTCACCGGGCTGCGCTTGCGCAACGCTGGCAACTTTCACGATCTCAATGCCAGCGTCGCCAAGAAGGCGAGCGGGAATGTGCTCCGCCAATGCTTGCAAAGTTTGAGGCATGACTTCTTATAGCAGTGGATGGTGGATTGTGGTTAGTGCAAAGCAGTGGATCGTGGATGGTACAGAGCAGTGGATAGTGGTTCGTGGATAGTGCAAGGCGATGATGTTGCGAATCCGCCATCCGCTCTCGCGCCGACAGGGGAAGAGCAAACCACATTAGCCGAGGCGAACCGCGAAAAGCGAACCGCGGCTTCAATACAACGGTGACCCTCCCGGCGGGCGCGTCTTCCAGCGGCGATGCACCCACAGCCATTGATCGGGATATCGCCGCACGTATTCCTCGATAACCTTGGTGAACAGCGCGGTATTGGCCAGCGTGTCGGCTTCGTTGTCGCCGGTGCGTATCAAGTTGACCGGGCGATCGAACTCCACGCGATACTTGCGCAGGACCGGGTCCCAGATGGTGAAGGCCGGTACCACCGCGGCGTCGGTGTGCAAGGCGACACGCGCCAATCCGCTGGCGGTGCACGCCGGAATGCCGAAGAAGTTGACGAACGCGCCCTGCGGCGGCGTCATGTTGGTGTCCATCAGGATGCCGACGGTAGCGTTCTTGCGCATGGCCGCAATCAAGCCTCGCGCAAACTCCTGCTTGCCGATCATCGTGTTCCCATGCAACCCGCGGTAGCGCGTGACCAGCGCGTCGACGTAAGGATTGTCGAGCGGGCGAACCACAATTTGCATGGAATGGCCCTGCATGGAGTGGAAGAACGAGCCGATCTCCCAGCCGCCGAAATGTCCGGTCAGCAGCAGAACGCCTTTGCCGCGCTTCTCGGCTGCCTCAAAGTTTTCAAAACCTTGATAGACGGCAACCTGATTTACGTTCTTCGCAGTGTATGTAGGAAACAGGCAGGCTTCGCCCAGCAGGCGGCCCAGCGAGACGTAAACGCCGCGAAGAATCTTGCGCCGCTCAGCTAAAGATTTTTCCGGAAAAGCCAGTTGGAGATTGCGCAGTCCCACCCGTCGCAAGCGAGGATGCAGCCAGTAAACCAGGCCGCCGATCAGCATGCCTACTCCCCGGGCCAGGGAACGCGGTAAGACGCCGATAAAGCCCACCAGGAGCGCGACGGGCCAGTATTGCAACTTGTCGGACATGCAGGGTATCTGGCTTGACGGTAGCACTCGAAAAAATCGAGGTCAAACCGCGCTGAGCCAAAAAAGAAAAGCGGCAGCCGAAGCCGCCGCTATTTTGAAACTACTTGATCTAGCGTCCGCCGGTTGCACCTGATGCAGGGATTGGCGCGGTCGCCGCAGGAACGGGAGCCGCAGCCGGCGTCGTCACAGGGGTTGATGCAGGAGTCGCGTAGGCCGTCGGCGCCGGAGCCATAGCCGGAGCTGTTGCTGCGGGTGTCGACACGCCCGTGGTGGCTGCCTGGCTAGTCACCGGTGTTGCCGCCGTTGCCGGCATGGTCTGCGTCGCCGGCATATCCATCGCAGGCTCAGAGTCGCCGCTCGTTGTCGGCGCTGCCGCTTCAGCCGTCATGGGGGCCGCGGCGGTTGCGGGCATCGGTGCCGATGCGGCAAGCGGAACCCTCGCCTTCGGAGTGGGCGCATACTTCTCAACCATGTTCAGCAGCACTTCCGAATCTGCCGGAGGCGGAACCTTGCCATTCAGCACCGAATAAAATGTCCAATCCTTTCCATAGAAGGCTTGCGTGTCCGCCTGGTCCTGCTTGATCACGCCGCCACTCAGCGAAACGCCGAGGAACAATCCGCGCGAGCGCGAGTAGGTCAGCACCTGGGCACGCAGGGTGAGGTCGGTCATCGCCTGGGCATCGCGGCCCACCGGACCGGCCGAGGCGGAGGCGTCCGCTCCCAACTTAAATTTGCTCTGGAGCATGTGCTGCATGCCTTCATCGGTGCGGATAATCAGCACCAGGTCGGAGGCCTGGCCGCCGGCCTGGAATCCAAAGCTTCCGCCCGTGAGCTTGAAGAACGCCGGCGCGCTCCATCCGGTCGCGGTGCGACAAGTAGCGACGCCTTTGCCATAATTTGCGCCGAACACGAAGCTGGCCTTCAGCATCGAGGGCATAATCGCAATGCACTTTGCCCCATCCATGATGCTGTCGGGAATGGCGCGATCGGGCGCAGACATAATCTGGCTCAGGACGGTGCTGGCGGTCTGGATGCGATCCAGATCGGCGTCCCGTCTCTCTGATGCGGCGGCCCAGCTGGCCATCGAAAAAAGCGTCAGCAGTGTGATTACAGTTTTCTTCATTGCTCGACTCCGATGAGGGGACGATGCCCCCGTGGCCGGTGTGGCCAATCGAGATCATCTTAGAGTGTTTGATGGGATATCGAGCGGGAAGAAAGTGTTTGGCTGGTTACTCTCTAGTGACCTCTGGAGAAGGGAGAGGAGAGTGGAGCGAACCAGCCAAAGAGGCCCGGGCCTTTGCTCGTCACCGCAAAACAATAGGGTTGGAAGAGGAGACCCTCGTAACCTCTCCCAACCCCGTCTCCCAGGTTCTGTGGTAGGTGAATGCAGTATGCAGTGCCGTAGTACTTCGCGCAAGATAACGAAAGTACAATGCCGAGTAACTGTACTTTCGTAACAAGTGAATAGTGAGTAATGGCAATGAGATTGCTTAAGATCAGAGCATAGAGTTAGAAGCAAGCGATGAAGTTTGGATGCTGCAGGGCACGACTCTAAAGGATGTCCATCGCTTCCAGCAATGATTTCGCGACCACTACAGCGCGTCCGAACAGGGCGGAGAAATGCGTGTGTCGCCGGCTGAACAGACTACTGAAAAACTCGAGTTTGATCCGTCTTTGAAGGGGCGCACCTTCAGGTGCGCCGTACAAGTCCTTTATTTTTGTGATTCCGAGTGGGCTTCAGCCCACGAGAAATCTGCTTTCGCGACTTTTTCAGCAAACTGTGAAGCCGGCTCGGATCGATAAGTAAGAGGGTTGGACGCCGGCCTGAAGTGTTCTGCGTGAGAACCTCTGGCGTCCCTACGGTTGCTGTGTCGCAGCTGTGCCGCCGCTCCGCGGCTCAACTATTTTTGCCACTCCACCGCGGGCTCACGCCCACGGCTAACAGAAATGTCGCCGCTTCGCGGCTGATTCGATCTACAGCGTGATGGCTTCTGCCACTGCTCCGCGCGAATTGCAGCTAGGAAACAGACACCACTCCAATTCGCGCAAATACGTGGCAAATCGCGGTGGTCAGGACATTTAGTGAGGTGCGGAAAGCAGGGAATGGGTGACGGCGTGCACGGAAAGCGCGATGCGATTCTGCACTCCCACCTTGCGTAGCAACTGCGCAATGTGGGCTTTCACGGTGCGTTCGCCGATGCCCAACTCATCGGCAATTTCGCCATTCGAACAACCCGCCACCAGCAGGCGCAGCACTTCGCGTTCACGGTCGCTGATTTTGCCTTCGTTGGATGGCTGCTGTTTGCGCGTAGCCGCCGTGTTGCGTTCGATGAATGTGGCCAGTACTCGGCCGGGCGCCCAGACTGAGCCGGCATAGACTTCACGAATGGCGCGTTTGTATTCGTCCGGCGAAGCATCTTCGGAAAGGTAGCCCTTGGCTCCGCCCATGACGGCGCGCAACGCGTCCTCATCGCTGCTGCCGGGTCCGGTCACAATGATGCGCAACGCCGGATGCACAGTCTTCAGCGTCGACATGGTCGCATACAAGTCGGTGCCCTGGCTTTCGGTCATGAGCACAACATCGTCGCCTCCGTTTTGCAGGATGCCCGACACACTCGCTGCGCGGACCTCCATGTCACGCTCAGAGGAGAAGATGGAGCGCAATCCCAACAGTCGAACCGGATCACTTTCCACAACCGAGATGCGGATAGTTTTAGTCGTCGAGGGATCCATAGTCGGCCAGACCATGTTGCACTCCCTACGCTACAACACTTTGGCATGGATTATCTCTAGCGCAATGGTGGTAGTACAGAAATTAGACGCGCGCGGACGACCTCGCTCTGCACCCCGCACGAAGCGGCAAGGATAAGATTTTCAGGATGGCTGACTGCAACCCTGCTAGGCGGCGGGCTTCTTCCGCGAAGTCTTGGCTTTCTTCCCGGCCACCTTTACCTCGGAGGCCCGCTCCGCTTCGGCCACGCGTTGCGGTGGTTTCTTCGGCATCTGCGCCAGACTTTCCTTGAGCGCGGCCATCAGGTCCACCACTGGCGCCATCTTCTTCGGCTTCTCCACGGGCGTGACTTCTTCGCCTTCGAGGCGGGCTTTGATCAGCGTCTTGAGGTTCTCTTCGAAGGTGTCGTGATACTTCTCGGGCTCGAAGTCTCCGGCGAGCGCTTCGATCAGCTGATGCGCCACCTTCACTTCGGCGTCTTTCAACTCGACGTCCGGTGCGCCGAAATTGTCCAGGTCTTTCACTTCGTTTTTGTAGTACATGGTGTGCAGCATCATGCCGCCCTTGTAGGGGCGCAGGAAGACCGTGTACTCGCGGTTATGCATCGTAAGCTTGGCGATAGCGACGTAATCGGTCTCCTCCATGGCTTTCGACAGCAGGGCGTAGGGACGCTTGCCCGCTTCTTCCGGCACCAGGAAGTAGGATGACTCGAAGTAGATGGGATCGACGTCGGAGCTCTTGACGAACTCAAGGATCTCCATGGCCTTGGCGGTCTTGGGCTCGATCTTCTTGATCTCTTCCGGCTCGATGATGACGTACTCGCCCTTGCGGTACTCAAAGCCCTTCACGATCTCGCTGCGCTCCACCACGCGCTCGTCATGCGGACACCAGAGTTGCTGCTTGATGCGAGTGTTGTCGTCACGGTGCAGCATGTGAAACGAAATGTGATTGCCGCGAGCGCCGGAGAACAACCGTACCGGCATCGAGATTAAGCCAAACGTCAAATATCCAGACCACACGGAAGATGCCATAAACCATCCTTCTTCTGGAAAGCGCGCCCTGTGGAAAACCGGGGCACAATATCATCCGGCGCGAAATCCATCCTCGTCAAGGCCAATTCGCTGAGTCGCAGAAAGTGCCGGACTAGTTACCCTCAACGTACTTGGGATGCTGGGAGAGGAAGCGGAAGCCGTATGGCCGGCTCGTCCCGGTTGGCTGCGGCAGGCGCAGCGGTCGTGCGATACTGACCCAATACCGTGACAAGTCTCATCCATGCAAGGGGTTTGCCAGCGGCCGTGGTGGCGATCGGCTTCGCCGTACTGGCCCGCGCCATGGGCTCGGTGACCGACGGCGGAGCGCTGGTCGGCGTGCTGGTGGCCTTCGTGCTGATGTCCGCCGCCGGCTTCGCAGGCTTCGTTCCTCTGGCTGTGGTCTTCCTGCTGACCGTGTTGTCGACCCGCTGGGGATATGCCCGCAAGCAGAGACTGGGCGTTGCCGAGCGCAAGCGTGGGCGTACTGGGGCGCAGGTCTGGGCCAATCTGGGCGCCGCGACCCTGTGCGCTGCCCCGCTGATCTGGCTTCCTGAACTGAGCGAATTGCTGCTAGTGGGGGCGATGGCTGCCCTCGCCGAGGCGTCAGCTGACACCGTCTCCAGCGAAATGGGCCAGGCGACTGCGCGCAGCGCCTACATGATCACCGATTTTCGCGATGTGCCTATCGGCACCAACGGCGCCATCAGCGTGGAAGGCACGATCAGCGGATCGGTCGCAGCCTGTATCGTCTCCTGGGTCAGCGCCGCGTCCGGCATGGTGGATTGGCACTGGACGCCGGTGATCGCCTTCGCCGGCATCGGCGGCATGTTCCTTGACAGCGTCATGGGCGCGACCTGGGAGAACTCCGGCCGACTGGGCAACAACGCAGTCAATTTCGTCAGCACCGTCTTCGCCGCCGACGTCGCGCTCATCGCCGTGATGGTGATGCAGCGCTTCGGGGTATGAAGCTGAAGCACGCGAGAATGGCTGCGCACGGCTCGCCTGAGGCTGTCTAGTCGCCAATTTCTGCGACCGTTTCCACGCATAGAAATGCGTTGCGTCCCGCATTTTTCTGCCTTCACCAGTGTTCTCACTGTGTAACCCTTTTTCGCCGAACCGTCTAACCGGCAGGAGCATCCCTTCAAGAGCAGTCACTGAGGACAGGCTCCGCCGTTTTGGCATGTTGAACTGGAAGGCATTTACGATAGGTTGTAGTCTGGCGCTGGCGCTTTTGCTATTCGCGCAGCACAAACCTTCCATGCCCAGTCAGAACCCATCCCGCACCGTCATCGATCTCACGCACACGCTTGACGACCGCTCGCCCAACTGGGAGGGCACGGATAAATCGCCCTATAACTCGCATGAACTCGGCAACCTTGAGCGCGACGGCTACTATTCCCGCATCTTCACCACGCAGGAACATTACGGCACGCACCTGGACGCTCCGGCGCATTTTGCCGGCGGCATGTGGACTATCGATCAGATTCCCGCCGAGCGCCTGGTTCGGCCGCTGGCAGTTCTCGATGTGCGTAACGAGGTGAAGAACAATCCTGACTACGAAGTCAGCATGCAGGACATCGCCGCATGGGAGGACGCCCACGGGCAGATTCCCCTAGGCGCCGTGGTGATGGCTTACACCGGGTGGGATGATCGCTGGCACTCGCAGAAAGCTTTTCGCAACGAGCTGAGCGACCATCAGACGCACTACCCCGGATTCTCGCTTGAAGCGGCCAAGTTCCTGGTGAAGTCGCGCGAAGTTGTGGGGCTCGGCATCGACACAATGAGCGTAGACAAGGGCGACACCACGACGTTCCCGGTCCACCTATTTACTTCCAAGGAAAGCGTGTATCACCTGGAAAACGTCGCCAACCTGGCGCTGGTTCCGCCCTCCGGGGCGACCGTCGTGGTCGCACCCATCAAGCTGGAGAATGGTTCTGGGGGACCTGCGAGGGTGTTGGCGCTGGTGAAGTGATGTGCTTGTCGTCAGCGAATTCAAAAGCGATCGCCCAAGGACGAGACCAAGGCGCCCTTGAAGTCACCTGACTTGGCGGCCTGTTTTGTGGGGTTGATGGAGTGATACGACCCTGCGATTTTCTCAAAGATGGGCAATGAGTCGTTGAATAGTGGTTCCAGAGTAAGAAACGAGAGCCGCACCATTCGACCGTCGTAAGGAATGAAGTAAACGATTGCTTTTATTGGGGCGTCATTTGCCGCGGGATTTTTGGCGTGCCACACCATCCGTGCTCCCGGCCTACCATCCAACTGGATGTCCGATTCTGATAATTTCTCGTAGTCCTTAAACTTCATCTGGTATTGCGTCTCCGCCAAAACTCGGTAGGTACTTAAATTTCCAGCAAATTTTTCGGGAGTGACAAAGAAGAAGAGGGTACCATCCTCCGATTGCAACGCAGCAATTATGTCGGAAGTCTGTTTTCGCAGTTCTGTTGCCAATTTCCAGCCTTGTGGCACAGTCACCTGAAAGCCCGCAGTTCGGTTGGTGTACGTGGTGCCCTGCAGAGACTCTTCAACCTCAGGTGCCGACTGACTTGACTCCGCGCCGCCGGCTGTCTTGCTTTCGTTCTCGGGAAAGGTGACAGAAACCAATTGCGATCGTGGTATTTCAATCTCGCCGTAGGCGGTTTTCACCCGGAAGATATCGCCTGAAACGCTAATCAATTTGCCTGAAACTTTCGTTCCGTCCTTAAGCTGAAGCTCTTCGCCATAAACCACTGAGGACAACATAGCCGCGCTGAATATAAAGGCAAATAAAATGGATTTCACAGGTCCCCCTTGGTGTTTACTTACTTCTATTGTTACCATTCTTGGTCGTTATAAGTAATAGCGAAAAGCGAACCGCGGCCTCACCGCACATGGGCGCGGTACAGCAAATAGCTCACACTCTCGCGCAGCGCGGCCATGTAGCGTCCCGTGAAGGTTTTCGGGATCGAGCCGGGGCGCGGCGAGATGTACACGGCGATGCCTTGCGCCTTCATCATCTGCTTGGCGCGGAACATGTGATACGCGTCGCTCACCAGGATGCAGCTGTGCATGTCGTTGGCGCGCAGGATGACGGCCACACGTTGAGCCGATTCGTCTGTGTCGCCGCCCTGGGTCTCGGCGATGAGGTTGCCGTCGGCGATGCCGCGCGACTCCAGGTAGTCGCGACCCACCTGACCTTCGCTGAAGTGCGGATCTTTCCCTGCTCCTCCGGTGGTGATGACCACCGACGCCAGGCCGCGCTCAAATAAGTTGTAAGCATGATCGAGACGTGCGCGATACACCGGCGAGGGCCTGCCGCTATACTCAGCCGCGCCGAAGACGACGATGGCGTCGGCCGGACGTTCTTCGTCCACGCCCGCTTCACGCATGATCTGCCGGCTGGAATAGAGCAGGAAACCAGCTACGCAAATCGCGGCTGCGGCTACGATCCAAAGTATGGGATGAGATTTCACTCTCGGCGGCGCCGTGACAATTACTCCCGACCTAAGAGCTCGACGATCTGTTCCTCAGGAATGGTCCCGTGGCGCAACAGGCGCCAGCTGCCGTCTTCGCCCGTGAGATCGATGATGGTCGACGGCATCACGCCCGGCGACTGGCCTCCGTCCACGATGAGGGAAAGGCAATCGCCCAGCTGATCGCGCACCTGCATGGCAGTCGCGCATTCGGCTTCGCCGTGCAGGTTGGCCGAAGTCGCGGTGATCGGCAGTCCAGCGGACCGAATGATTGCCAGGGGTACCGGCGCAGCGGGTACGCGCAACGCAACGTTGCCGGTGTTGGCGGTCACCTTGAGCGGCAACTTCGGATCGGCCTTCACGATGATGGTGAGCGGTCCCGGCCAGAAGCGGCGGGCCAACAGGTAGAAAATTTCCGGCACCGGCCACGCCAGCTCCGCTGCCTGGTCCACCGACTCGATCAGCAACGACAGCGGCTTGTGGCGCAGGCGAGTCTTGATCTCGTACACGCGATCGACGGCGTGCAGATTGAACGGGTCGACCGCCAGCCCATAGAACGTGTCGGTCGGCATGCCCAACACTTCACCGGCGCGAATCTTCTCCGCGGCGTAGGTTACCAGGGAAGGCTCCGGCTCCTGGCCGTTAATTTTGATGATTTCGGGACGCAACCGTGCCTCTTCTGTTTAGCGAGGTGCTGCGGAGCGAAAACTAACACAGAGCTCCGTACAACGGCAACACAGCAGATTATCACGCCGCAGCCCGGACGTGCGCCCGAGTTAGCGATGTGGCGGTGTACGATAGACGCCGGTTTCATTTGCGGAATGAGTCAATCAGCCCAATCCCAGTCTCAATCCGACGATCGCCTGCGCCGCGTGACGAGCCGCCAGAACGCCCGTGTCAAGGAATTGCGCCGCGCCTTTGCGGAAGCCGCGCCTAATGCGGACGGCGAAGTGGCGGTCGAAGGCATGCACCTGGTGGAAGAAGCTATTCGCAGCGGATTGCGAATCACGACGGCGTTCTTCAGCGAGTCGGCGCGCGAGCGAGTACACAAGCTGCTGCCCCAGTTGTCGGCGCAGACGGAAGCTTTGCTGCTGCCCGACGACATCTTCTCCAGCGCGGTGCCCAGCGAGACGCCGCAAGGCGTGGCCGCGCTGGTAAAAGTAAAGGCGTTCACTTTGGACGATGTTTTGGCCGCACAAATTCCGCTGCTGGTGGTTACGGCGGGCTTGCAGGATCCGGGAAATCTGGGCACGATCGCGCGCTCGGCTGAGGCCTTCGGCGTGACCGGACTGCTCCTCGGCGAGCGAACCGTGAGCCCGTGGAACTGGAAAGCGGTGCGCGCCTCGGCGGGCTCGCTGTTTCGTCTGCCGGCAGCGAAGGTGGAACTCGCGGGGGCGCTGAAGGACGTCAAGGCGCGAGGCATTCGCGTGCTGGCGACTTCTTCGCACAAAGGCACGTCGATCTCCGACGCCGATCTACGCGGCCCGCTAGCGTTCATCGTAGGCAGCGAAGGCGCCGGCATCCCCAAGGACGTGCTGGCCCAGGCCGACGAGGTAGTGGTCATCCCGCAATCATCGAAAGTGGAATCGCTCAACGCAGGCATCGCCGCGTCAATTGTGTTATACGAGGCCGCGCGGCAAAGAGGAATTGCGAGTTCACCACAGAGACACGGAGGCACAGAGGTTTAGAATTCTAGGAGGCAATTCGCAGGTTCTAGTGGATGGGGGAAGAGGTGGTGAATTGCGAACGCCTTCGGAGCACCTCCGGCCGATTTTCGTAGGACGAGCGAATCCCCATTGCCGTGTGATGCCGAGCGGTCACTCACGGGGGAGATCATAGCCGCTGCAATCGAAGTCCATCGAGCACTTGGCCCCGGGCTGCTGGAATCGGCCTACCAGGCCTGCCTGTGTCGTGAACTGAGCCTTCGCGGCATTGAATTTCGGCAGCAAGTCGACCTTGCTGTCGCCTACAAGGGCATCCAACTCGATTGTGGATATCGAATCGACTTGGTGGTTCAAAACAAGATTGTCTTAGAGCTGAAATCGGTCGAGCACATTCTGCCAGTCCATGAAGCACAGCTGCTCACGTACTTGCGGCTGGCAGGTTTGCGCATCGGCCTGCTGATCAACTTCAAAGAGGCGGTATTAAAGGACGGAATTCGGCGACGCGTTCTTTAACTAAAGGTTGCTCCGTGACTCTGTGCCTCTGTGGTGAATAGCCTTTGAGTCTTTTTCAGAACAACACGTCCCCCGACGATGCCGTTGATAAGTCGCGGCCGCTGGCCGATCGCATGCGCCCGCGGACACTCGACGAGTTTGTCGGCCAGGAGCACATCCTCGGCCCGGGCAAGTCGCTGCGGGTGCAAATCGAGCGCGACGATACCGGCTCGCTCATCTTCTGGGGACCGCCCGGTGTCGGCAAGACCACGTTAGCCAAGATCATTGCGCGCATGACCCACGCCGACTTCATCGAATTCTCGGCCGTGCTCGCCGGAATCAAAGAGATCAAGCAGGTGATGGCCGACGCCGAGCGGGCTCGGCAGTACGGCACGCGCACCATCGTCTTCGTCGACGAAGTCCATCGTTTCAACAAGGCCCAGCAGGACGCGTTTCTGCCGTACGTCGAGAAGGGCAGCATCCGCCTGATCGGCGCGACCACCGAGAATCCTTCGTTCGAGATCATTTCGGCGCTGCTGTCGCGCTCACGCGTTTACGTCCTGAAGCCGTTGACCGAGGAGCAGATTGTTGGCCTGCTAGAGCGCGCGCTCAAGGATGACGCTCGCGGTCTCGGCGACTTGCATCTCGAAGCCGACGACGCTGCCCTACGCAAGATCGCGTCCTACTCCAGCGGCGACGCCCGCAGCGCCTACAACGCGCTCGAAGTTGCAGCCACACTTGCCCGCGAGCAGCAGGGCGCTGAACGTCGTATCACCGACGCTATCGTGACCGACGCGCTGCAAAAGCGTGTCCTGAGATACGACAAGGCTGGCGAAGAGCATTACAACCTCATCTCCGCGTTACACAAGAGCGTGCGTAACAGCGATCCTGACGCGGCGCTGTATTGGCTGGCCCGCATGCTGGAAGCGGGCGAGGACCGGCTCTACGTTGCGCGCCGCGTAGTGCGCATGGCGGTGGAAGACATCGGCCTGGCTGATCCTAATGCGCTTGGCGTCACACTGGCGGCTCGCGATGCGTTCGATTTTCTCGGCATGCCGGAAGGCGACCTCGCTCTGGCGCAGGCGGTGGTGTACCTGTGCGCGGCGCCCAAGTCCAACGCGGTTTATACCGCGTACGCAGCGGTGCAGGACGATGTGGAGCGAACCGCGCAAGATCCGGTGCCGCTGCATCTGCGCAACGCGTCCACTGGACTGATGAAGGCCATCGGCTACGGCGAGGGGTATCAGTACGCGCACAATCTGGAGGCGAAGGTCGCCGACATGCAGTGCCTGCCCGACAATCTCAAAGACCGCGTGTACTACCATCCGACCGAGGAAGGCATAGAGAAGCGCATCAAGGCGCGGCTGGAAGAACTGAAGAAAGCGAAAACGGGTTCACCACAGAGACACGGAGGCACAGAGGAAGAGAACAAAATTTGAAGAACACAAGAAAAACGAATTTCGGTTGAGGAATCGATCATTCCCGTGACTGGAGTGACTGGAGATTGCAGCCATCACCCGGCCGTTCTAGATCCGCTCCGTTTTATCTAAACACACCCACTCCCGCCGATTTCAAATTCAAAAGGATTTTCTCCGTGTCTCCGTGCCTCTGTGGTGAAAGCCTTCACCTATACCGCCGATGCTCTTTCAGGATGCATTTATCCATCACCACGAAAATCCCGGCCTGGAGCGCCTTTTCGGCTGCTTCCTCGTGGATCACGCCTTCTTGCAGCCAGATCGCCGGAGCCTTGATCTGGATCGCCTGCTCCACAACCTCGGGCACGGCATCGGAGCGGCGAAAGACGTCGACGATATCGATCTTCTCCGGCACATCCAGCAACGAAGCGTAGGCCTTCTCGCCCATCCACTCCGTGATGTTGGGATTGACCGGAATGATGCGGTATCCCTGCGACTGCATGTAGAGCGAGACGCTGTAGCTGGCCCGCATGGGCGAGTCGGTGAGCCCGACTACGGCGATGGTCTTCGCCGTCTTTAGCAGCTCAGCAATACGTTCAGCTTCGGTTGTGGGCAAGTGGGCTCCTCGAAACAGCTGCTGATCAGATGCCGAGCTAGTTCCGCCGGATCTTTACCGCTTGGCCTTCAGCTTGTTGGTGATGCGGCGAGGCGGTCGGATAGGAGCAGCCAGCACGCCCGAGAGATGCTCGACCTCGGTCACCACGCGGTCAAGATCGTCGAGCAGCGGCTTCAGGCGATGGGTGACGCCGCCCACCCGGTACTCGCGCACCAGCGAGCGGTAATACCACAGCGTCTTGGCCTTCGGCGCGGAGAAGCGGGCGAAGGCGATCTCGCCATCGTAGCGCAGGTCGCGCAGCACAGCGCGCACGTTGTACAGCTTGTCAGCAGCGGAGACGAAGCGGGTTTCGGCGTCTTCGTGGCGCACGCGATGCAGGTAGCGGATCTTGCGGCGCTCCCAGTTTTCCTTCTTCTGGGGATCTTCAACGTAGGAATCGGTGCAGCCGTCCACGATCTTCGCCACCCGCGGTCCGAAAATCTGCTGAATGATCTTGAGCATCGGCCGCCCACCGTGGTCCTCGACCGCGTCGTGCAGCAGCGCGGCGATGGCCATCTCCTCATCGCCACCATAGTCGAGCACGATGGAGGCCACGCCCAGCAGATGCGACAGGTACGGAATGCCGCTCTTCTTGCGGTCCTGATCGCGATGCACCTGCGCCGCGAACAGCAGCGCGTGATCGAAGCGCGTGGACAGCGGAATAAACTTGCGATCGGACGAGCGACTTTGCCTGGTTGTCATATCAGCGAGGGAAGTTGTACTCGAAACAGGATAACGGAAAAGAGGAAGCAGCAGTTAGCATTAAGGGCAGCCTTTAGCAATTAGCACTTAGCTGTCAGCCGTCAGCTATCAGCCATCAGCTCCCAAGCCACGGTATCTGACAACTGCGCACCGACAACCGACAACCACTTATATTGTCATCCCGACTGCAGCGGAGAGGAGGGATCTGCGGTTCGCCGGGCTCACGATAATTTGGCTTTGCGGCAACCCTCCATGATCGTAAGATTCTGACTCTGACGAGCGTCATGAGGGTCTCACATGTGGAGAGTCACGTTTCGATTTTGGCTGGCACTGCTCCTTGCTCTTTCGTCATTGAGTAGCGCGCAGACCAAATCCGCTGCTGCCGTGCCGGCCTACGACAATGCGGAAGCTTACAAAGTCTATGACGCCCTGTTTCGCTATATGGGTGAAAATCAACATCTCCATGGCGATAAGATCGCCATCCAAGCGGATACGATGCGCGTGGAAGACATTCCGCTAGACGTTTGCGGGGCGAAAATGGCAGAGCTGCCGGCGGAGCCTTTCTCTGACCTGAAGGAACAGAATGCCCACACATGGCGGCTACAGCCACGTATTCCCGTGGGACGCAACTACGAACTGATCCAATTCCCCTTCGATTCCAGGGTAGAACTGGAGGGCTTGGTTTCGAATGCCTCTCCCGAAGATCAAGCACGGGCGCCAAAACCGGAGTTTCAGGGTTACTGGCAGTTGTCAGCGGTCGGATTTAACCAGGCACGGGATCGCGCAGTCGTTCTGACGTTCTACACCTGTGGAATCACGTGTGGCTTCGGCGGACCCTTCGTTTTGAGCAAACATGGCGAGGCTTGGCAAGTCGACCAATGGGTTTGCCAGGTCGTCAGCTGACAAGGCGCGTTAATCGACGCAGCCGCAATCGTCGCAGCTTTTGCCGCGCAACCCTTGCCATCCTTCGCGAACGATGATGGGCACCATAATCAGCGCGGCGGCGGGATCGGCCCACCACCAGCCCAGCAGCGCGTGCAGCAACAATCCCGCTAGCAGGATGGCCGACAGGTAGGCGCAGAAGTCGGCCTGACGCGAGTCGGCGTGTAAAGCCCGGCTGCTGAGTTGGGCGGCAACCCGCCGCTTGGCGCGTCCCAACAGCGGCATCACGATGACCGCTGCAATCGCGATCAGAATGCCGGGCAGGCTACGCTCGGGTTGTGCTTTCAGCCAAAGCGCGCGAATCGATTCGACGGCGACGTAAGCTGCCAGCAATAGGAAACAGATACCCACCAGGCGACGGGCAGTACCTTCGGCGCGTTCCCGGGCAACCGGGTCCTGGTCGTTGCGGAATCGCCACAGCAGAATGGCCGCCGACATGGTCTCGATGACCGAGTCGAGCCCGAAGCCCACCAAGGCAATGCTGCCCGCCAGCACCCCTGACATAAGCGCGACGGCAGCTTCAAAGCTGTTCCAGGCGATGGTCAGGTATTCCAGCCGGCGTCCACGGGCGACGATGGCCTCGCGGTTTGGAGTGACCAAGGTGACGGGATGCAGGACTGTCAGCTTCATGGCAGGATCAGCCATGATCAGTATAGAAGCAAATAATGATCTTACTGGTAAGACTTAGCAGAAATCTTACCAGTAAGATTATTTTGCGAGAATCGATTGGCGGTTGGCAGTTGTCAGGAAGACCTCATCGTGTTTCGTCACAGGGACTAGTGTCCGGCGTGAATTGTGATTCGTCCGCAACCATCAGGAAGTGTGAGTAGCTAATTCGAAGGCCGAAAAGTCGGCATTAAATGTGGTAACGCCGTCGGTAAGCGAAGGTCCGGCCGGGGAGTTGAAGGGTAAGAACTCTAATTGCTAAGGAAGACCTGAATGAGTGAAACCGAGGTTCCTCAGTGGCTGAAGCCGGATTGATTTTGCATTAGTTACGGAGGGCCTAAAAGGCCGTCCCCTTCAAAAGCAAACTGCATCAGGGTTTCCGTAAAGGCTACGAGGCTGCAGCTGACAACCGACAACTGACAACTGCCAACCGACAACTGTTCTTTCAATCCAGCCTGACCAGAAACACGCCGCCTTCTTTCACGTGCGTCTTGCTGGCGACCTCTTCGGCCATTTGCTTGTTGTCGCCTTCGGGGCGGATGCGCACCCATTCGCCGGTCGGCCCGGTGAACTGGATCACGTTTGCCGACTCGTAGCGGTCCTGGAGCTTCTCTTTCAGCTTGCGGGCTTCGCTCTCGCTGTGGAAGGCGCCAATCTGCACGCACCAGCGGCCGCCCTGCGCGATGGGCGCGGGCGCCGACAGCACTTCCAGCCGGACTTCGGCGGTGCCCGGCTGCCACACGTCGACCGCCTTGGCCGCGGCCAGCGACAGGTCGACGATGCGGTCTTCGATGAACGGCCCGCGGTCAGTGATGCGCACCAGCACTGAGCGGCCGGTGGTGAGGTTGGTGACGCGCACCAGCGAATTCAGCGGCAAAGTGCGATGCGCGGCGGTCATGCCGTTCTGGTCGTAGATCTCGCCATTGGCTCCGCGATGGTGGTGATACGGCGGCCCATACCAGCTCGCCAGTCCAGTTTCGACGTAGATTGGCTTGGCGTTGTGCGCCGGTGGCTGTGGCGCAGGCTGCGTCGTGGCAGTTGCCGGGGGAGTCGGTTGCGGCGTGATGGTAGGCGGTGGCGGCACAGGATGGCTGCGCGCGGTTTTATGTCCGCCGCAGGCCGAGAGCAGCAGCAGAGCAGCGGCGACGGAGGTGAGCAGCGCAACTCGCGTGGTCAGCCCTTTTTCTGCTTGTGCGAGTCCATCACGTCGGCGGCCTGCGTCAGCTTCTCGCTGGCAATGCGCAGGGCGTTGCTGGAGTGCTCGCGAATGGCCGGCACCAGCTCGTCGTTGATGTACTTGATCAGCATCTGGGTTTCCTGCTCGATGCGTTGCGAGGCATCGCCCAGCACGTCGTCGAGCCGCTGCCCAGCCGTCTGAAATGGACGGCGGTCGTTCTTGTTTGGTTCGGTCACAGCCAGCCACCTTGGTGAGTAGCGGAAAATCGTCAGGCACAAAGATTATGAGATGGCCGGCGGCCGGGGTCAATTGGCGAGGAGGATGCCGGGGAGACATAGCCGTCAGCTCTCAGCTCTCAGCTCTCAGCTAAGGCAATATGTGGTGCGACCAGCGGCCGTCGCTGGAGACAAGCGCTAATACCGAAACAACGATTGGAATGAAGGCCCCGCTTACTTGGCCGCTTCCAGGACTCCGGCTGCACGGTTCAGCGCTGCGGTCAAAATCTGTAGCTGCTGCTGAGTGAGGGTGAGGTTCTTGTTCTCGATGGCCTCATTCACGCCGGGGATGACGACGGCAGAGTAGCCGGTATGCTCGCCCGGCGCGTAGATGACGTGCTTGAACCAGGGACGATCGGGCAAGCCGTCAACCAGAAATGCCCGCTCGGTGTTGCGCAGGATCAGGTTCAAAACTCCAGCGTCGCCGATCTGATTGTTCTGTAGTCTCCAGACTTGGGCGCCGGCTTTTTCCAGACGCGCAGCCGCAGCCTCAGCATCGGCGAACGACGGACTCTGCTCGCCGAACGCGGTCTTGGCGTTCTTGTCGGCGGCCTTCACGTAGCCGCTGATCTCTTTGCCGTACTGCTCGTAGTTCAGCGGCAACACGTCGATCGAGGCCATGCGAATGGCTTCTAGCCCGTAAACGCGAGCCATCTCCTGCTCGTAAACGAAAGTTGGATCGCCAAACTTGGTGAACCAGGCGAAATTGTCGAACACCGAGTGATAGACGCCGTAGGGTCCGTTCGAACCGATGTCCGCCGAAGGAACGCCCAGGTGTTGCAGGAAGGCAGTGTAATCGGAACCGCTGCCCAGGTCGCCAACCTTAACGTCCGGAGTCGCGACAGCGGGCTCGCGGTTCGACGGCGTCACCGTGGAATCAGAGTGGTCCTTGCGTTCTTTCTGGTGCTGTTCGGCCGTGGCTTTCCACTGGTCGTAAACGCTGCCGCCTTTCGGACTGGGAACGGACTTGGCAACGTCGCGCAAATATTGCTTCAGGCTGGGCACCGAG
Organism: uncultured Acidobacteriaceae bacterium; assembly: GCA_963769235.1. Lineage (GTDB taxonomy): Bacteria > Acidobacteriota > Terriglobia > Terriglobales > Acidobacteriaceae > Bog-257. The sequence continues at coordinate 394,473 of CAVYKW010000009.1, forward strand.
GACGCTCCGAAGTCGGGACCGGCAACCGCAACGTCCATGTTGAAGTAAGCGATGGCGCGCGAAAGATCTTTGGCGTGTTGCTCAGCGAATTCGGTTGAGCCGATGAGGCCTTCTTCTTCCGCATCCCAGCTGGCGAAGACCAACGTGCGTTTGGGCTTCCATCCTGTCCTCAGCAACTCGCCAACGCCGTGAACCGCTTCCAGTTGCGCCGCTGTTCCGCTGTTAGGATCCACCGCACCGTAAACCCAGGCATCGCGATGGTTGCCGGTAATCACCCACTCGTTGGGCAGCTCCGACCCCTTCACCATGCCGATGACGTCCCAGATGGTCATGTACTGATAGTTAAGCTTCACCGCCAGATGTACCTTCGCCGGACCGGGACCAACGTGATAGGTGAACGGCAACGCTCCCTGCCAGCTGCGCGGCGACTCCGGACCACCGAGATGGGACATAATCGGTGTCGCATCTGCATAGGACAGCGGCGTCACCGGAATGGTCGGCAGATCGGTGGCTTTGTCGGGCGGAGTGCGCTGGCTTTCGGGCAACGTGGGAACGGAGGCGATGCCGGGCGTTGTGGGATCGCCGGGATAGCGGAACAGATACTGCACCGAGCCCCGCTGCACGCCCGTGTCCGGCCGCCAAGGACCTTTGGGATACTTGTCGCCCTTGAAGTAGCCGTCATCCCAGGGATCGGAGTAGATGAGGACGCCGGCGGCTCCATATTGTGCTGCCAGGAACGGCTTCACGCCGCGAAAGTTTTCTCCATAACGCACGATGACGATTTTGCCCTTGAGATCGATGCCCATTTCCTGAAGCTTCTTAAAGTCTTCAGGCCGGCCATAGTTGGCGTAAACGACATCGGCCGTGACTTCGCCCGAAGGCGAGTACTCATTGAAGGCCGGAAGGATCCGGGGATCGTTCTGGAATGGGTCGTCGCTCACGTGCTCCGGCGACGGGCCGTGCATCACGACGCCCGCAGGCGCAACCACATCGACGCGGATGTCGAGTGGCAACGCCATCCACACTTTGTATTCCTGGATGTAGGCATCGAGTCCCGCCGCTTTGTACTTCGCCAAGACGTATTCGGCGGTGCGATGGTCTTCGGGCGAGCCGGCCACATGCGGCGCAGCCGTAAGAATCTGGAGATGCTGCTTGGCCAGCTGCGGGTTAGGTACGGCGAGAAACGTCTTCTCCGTTTGCAACTCGGCTGCCGGATTGCGATAGCCGAAGATTTTGTCCGGCGGAGTAAACGGCGCAGGGCTAGCAGCCTGATCGGCAGAAACCTTTGAAGCTGGCTCGACTGCGTTGCTGGTTTTGCCCGCGGAGTTGGCACCTGGCACTGCCGGAGCTTTGGCTTGCTGGGCGGGTGCGACGGTGGAAATCGTGAGAAGGATGGCGAGAGCAGCGCTTAACGGACGGGTCAAATCCGGAATCTCCTCAGGGCCCGCACATGGCTCCGATGAACCAAGGCAGGACTTAAGAGATTACAACATTCCGCTGAAGTGAGTTACTGGGCGAACGAATGTCGCGCCTCAGGCGGACGCCAGACGCCTGAGTTTGAGCCTACCTGTGCGAACGTTGGCCAGATCGTACTGGGCCTGCTGGATGAGCCAACTCTCAGCACTACCGCCAAAGACTTTGGACAATCGCACAGCCATTTCGGGCGACAAGCCGCGCTTCCCGTTGACCAGTTCAGAAAGGGTGGTGCGCGTCACCCCCAGAGCGGCAGCTGCCTCCGTTACGGTCAATCCCAACGGTTGAATACACTGGCGCAGCACCAAACCGCCCGGATGAGGAGGGTTTTTCATCGGCATTTTTCGCCACCGTAATGTGTAACGTAACGCACGTCAATCATCCCACTGTAATAAGAAACGTAAGTATGAGATGAAATCGGCGAACGAGTGAATCATGACCGCGCATCTTTGGCCGGTTGTCACCTTGGCTCGAGTCTGCCAAACTAACCAGTTCCCGGAGTGGCCCATGGTGCGTGAAATCTCGGCTGGAGGTGTGGTGCTTCGCAAAATGCGAGGCCGCTGGTTTCTGGCAATTATCGAGCCGCACATGGAACGCCCCGCGAAGCCAGCCAAGAAGGCCACGCGGCCGGGCAAAAGCGCGCCCCCTCCCATTCGAGCTCTGCCCAAAGGCGCCATCGACGAAGGTGAGACGCCGGAACAAACCGCGCTCCGCGAGGTCCACGAGGAGACCGGCCTGCGAGCCGACCTGGTTGCGAAGCTTGTCGACATCAAGTACGTGTACGTCCGCAACTGGGGCGACCACGCCCGTGTCTTCAAGATTGTCAGCTTCTACCTGCTGCTCTACCGTTCGGGTCGGCTGGGCAATATTTCTCCAGAAATGCGCGTCGAGGTGCAAAAAGCATTTTGGCTGCCTCTGGAGAGCGCGCCCACCGTTCTCAGCTACAAAGGAGAACGCGATGCCGTCAAGCAAGCGATCGATTATGTCAGCTCGCATCCTGAACTAGGAACTCATGCCCCAGACACCTCACGTTGAGCGCCATTTCACTGCGGGCGAAGTGGTCCGCGATGTGGTCATCGGGATGTCGGATGGCCTGACCGTACCGTTCGCCCTGGCTGCCGGCTTGTCAGGCGCGGTCGATAACAGCCGCATCGTGGTCATCGCAGGCTTGGCGGAGATCGCAGCCGGCTCCATCGCGATGGGCTTAGGCGGATATCTTGCAGCCAAGAGCGACGCTGAACATTACCAGAGCGAGCGCCAGCGCGAAGCCCGCGAGGTGCAGGAGATTCCTGAAGAAGAAGCGCGCGAAGTCCAGAAAGTATTTGCCGATTATGGGTTGTCACACGAAGAAAGTGTGCCCGTGGTGGAGGCACTCACGCGCAAGCCCAAGGAGTGGGTCGATTTCATGATGCGCTTCGAGTTAGGGCTCGAGGAGCCTGATCCCAAGCGTGCAGTGCAAAGCGCACTGACCATCGCCGCTTCTTATGTTGGCGGAGGAATTATTCCGCTCGCACCCTACATGCTGCTGCACAGCGCGCGGCTGGCTCTGGAATGGTCCGTGGTAGTTACGCTGATCGCACTGGGAGTCTTCGGGTATATCAAGGGCCGCTTTACCGGCGCTCACGCTTTGCGCTCTGCCACGCAAACTGTTGTTATCGGGGGACTTGCAGCCGGAGCGGCCTTCCTGCTGGCAAAACTGATCTCGTAGCTTGCGATTGGGAGATAAATATTTCAGATTTTTGTTGACTGAATGAGCATTCATTCAGTACGATCGATTCAACTTAATAAAGCGCGCGTCGTTGCCATCCTCACCCCACATCTTACGGCGCGCGCTGCTTCTATTTAGGCCCCTTTTATATCCGGGGAATTTGTGGGCTGTGTGGGCAGGAAAACTCAGCAGCAATTCTCTGCTGACCTCAATCAAACGATCTAGAGACGCTCAAGCGTGAAGCCGCAACCGGAAACGAACCGTTAAGAACAGTTGGCCCTCCTCTGGGTTCAAGCCATCAAGGTAACGCATGCAACGACGGATTGAGAAAGTAGCCGTTCTGGGCGCGGGCACCATGGGAGCCCGCATCTCCGCGCACCTGGCCAACGCCGGTGTGCCTTCTTACCTCTTCGATATTGTGCCTCCAGATGCAGATGGTCCCGCGCGCAATCGCTTTGCTGCCGCCGGACTGGATGCCGCGCTGAAGGCCAAGCCCGCTGCGTTTTTCAAGCCCTCGCTGGCGCGGCTGGTCACAATCGGCAACTTTGAAGACGATTTGCCAAAGCTGGCCGATGCCGACTGGATCATCGAGGCCGTAGTCGAAGACCTGGAGATCAAGCGCAACCTCCTGCGCAAGATTGAGGCGATTCGCAAGCCCGGCACCATCATCACCACCAACACCAGCGGCCTGCCTGTGGCCAAGATTGTCGAAGGCTTTCCGGAAGATTTCCGGCGCTACTGGTTTGGCACGCATTTTTTCAATCCACCGCGTTACATGCGCTTGCTGGAGCTGATTCCCACTCCTGACGCGGATCCGGCTGCAATGGAAACCATCGCCCGCTTCTGCGACCTGTATCTCGGCAAAGGTGTCGTCCATGCCAAGGACACTCCGAACTTTATCGCCAATCGCATCGGCACGTTCTCGGCGCTCAACGTCATGCGTCTGATGCAGGAGATGGACTTCAGCATTGAAGACGTCGACGCGCTCACCGGGACGGCCGTCGGCTGGCCTAAGACTGCGACCTTCCGCCTCACCGACATGGTTGGACTCGATGTGCTGGGACACGTTGTGCGCAACGCCATGACCAACATCCGCGACGAGCGCAGCGACCTTCAGCTGCCTACATTCTTCCTGCAGATGCTGGAGCGTAAGTGGCTCGGCGACAAGACTAAGGGCGGCTTTTACAAGAAGAGCAGGAAGCCGGACGGTCAGAGCGAATATCTGGCGCTGGATTGGAAGACGCTCGAGTATCGCGCCTCCAAGCGGCCAAAGTTCCCATCGCTGGAGATGGCGAAAACGGTCGAGAGCCTGCCGGAGCGTTTGAACATGTTGCTGGCCCCGTCGAAGGACAAGGCGAATGTCTTTCTGTGGTCGGCACTCTCCGACTTGTGGACGTACGCCGCGAATCGCGTTGGCGAAATTGCCGACTCTGTCGTCGAGATCGATCGCGCCCTCAAGCTTGGATTTAACTGGGAGATGGGGCCGTTCGAACTATGGGACGCCGCCGGCGTTGCCAAGACCGTCAAACGCATGCAGGTGGAAGGCAAACCTGTTTCGCCCAATGTCGAGAAGCTGCTGGCTTCGGGCCAGAGCAGTTGGTATGCCGACGACCTTAAGTCGCCCAGCGGACGCGCTTATTTCGATCTCCGCAGCGGCCATTACCAGCCGGAGAAAGTTCCTGCCGGAGTGTGGTCGGTTGCGGTCGCGAAGAAGTCTGGGCTGGTGGTGAAGAAGAATGCCGGCGCCTCGCTGGTGGATCTTGGCGATGGCGTGGCGTGCATCGAGTTCCATTCCAAGATGAATTCGCTGGGCGGCGACATCGTGCAGATGATTACCCAGTCGCTGAAGCCGGGCGGCCCGGGCGACAACTTCGACGCCTTCGTTATCACCAATGACGCAGCGAACTTCTCAGTCGGCGCCAACATCATGATGCTGCTGATGGCGGTGCAGGAAGAAGAATGGGACGAAGTCGATCTCGCCATCCGCCAGTTCCAGGGCATGACGCAGGCCATCAAGTTCTCGCCCAAGCCGGTGGTGGTGGCGCCTTTCGGCATGTCGCTGGGCGGAGGCTGCGAGATCACGCTGCACGCAGCCGCACGTCAACCGCACGCCGAGCTTTACACCGGATTGGTCGAAGTCGGAGTCGGCTTGCTGCCCGGCGGCGGCGGTTGCAAAGAGATGACGCTGCGAGCTCTGGACAAGGCGTATCACGTGCGCCCGGCCGGCCGCGGCGAGAGCGTCGAATTGATGGAAGCCATGAAGCAGGCGTTTGAGACGGTCGCTATGGCGAAGGTCTCGCTGTCGGCGGCCGAGGCGAAGACCCTGGGATTTATTTCCAGCGGCGACGATATCACCATGAACCGCGAGCGCGTGCTGACCGACGCCAAGCAGCGGGCTCTGGAATTGGTGAAGGAAGGCTATCGCGCGCCTGTGCCGCGAACCGACATCCTTGCGCCGGGTGAAAGCATCCTGGCGACTTTGAAGCTGGGCGTGCACATCATGCACGAAGGCGAGTACATCACCGATCACGAAGTGAAGATCGCCAACAAAGTGGCTGAGGTGTTGTGTGGCGGCGCACTGAATCCCGGCACTCCGGTAAGCGAACAGTATCTGCTGGATCTGGAGCGCGAGGCCTTCAAGTCTCTGTGTGGCGAAAAGAAGACGCAAGAGCGGATACAGTACACGCTGAAGACCGGCAAGACGCTGCGGAATTAGAAGCTGTTGTCGGTTGGCGGTGGGCGGTTGTCGGTTGTCAGTGATCCGTTAGCTTAAGCATGAACGGTGGTGCAGCGAGACAACGCATCCGACACTGCAGTCCGAGTCCCGCGAACGCGGGACGAAATAGTCTAGCCCAGCACGCAGCCGCAGGCGGAGTGCTGGGTTGGTAGAGAAATGGAGCCGAGTCCCGTAGGGATGGCAGATGATAGCCCCGCGCTTCAGCGCTGGGTAGGCATTGAAAACAAACCCGAGTTCCTTCGGGGACGACAGAAACCGCAGATCCCTCGGCTACGGTGCGCAGACGACGCGCACCTTCGCTCGGGATGACAAGTTGGATTTGGGGAACGAATCTGGTTGGAACTGAGAGCTGACGGCCGACGGCTAAGAGCCAAGAGCTAATTGCTAAACGCTAACTGCTAACTGCTAACTGCTGGGGTTAATCATGCGTGACGTTGTAATTGTGAGTTCGGTGCGGACACCGGTTGGGCGGGCCTACAAAGGAACATTGCGGGCAACGCGGCCCGACGATCTGGCCGCCGTGGCCATCAAAGGCGCGCTCGGGCGCGTACCGCAGGTCGATCCGAAAGAGATTGAGGACGTTATCCTGGGCTGCGCCATGCCGGAAGCCGAGCAGGGCATGAATGTTGCGCGCATTGCTTCGCTGCGCGCCGGTCTGCCCGTCGAAGTCTCGGCCATGACCATCAATCGCTTCTGCTCCTCGGGCCTGCAGGCGATTGCCATGGCCGCCGAGCGCATCATGGCTGGTGGCGCGGAGACGATCGTGGCGGGTGGCGTCGAGTCCATGACCATGATTCCCATGGGCGGCAACAAAGTTTCCGCCAATCCCTGGCTGGTATCGAACTATCCTGACGCGTATCTGTCGATGGGCCTCACCGCCGAGCGTCTGGCCAAGCGTTTCAACATCACGCGCGAGCAGTCCGACGAATTTTCGGTCGAGAGCCACAAGAAGGCCATTGCCGCCATCGAAGCCGGCAAGTTCGATGAGGAACTTGTGCCTGTGCCAGTCAGCTTCACCACGCCAAATGGCAGCAAACCTAAACGCACCGACATCGTCTTTAAAATGGATGAGGGTCCGCGTGCCGATACCTCACTGGAAGCGCTGCTGGCGCTGAAGCCGGCCTTCCACGCCAAAGGCACGGTCACAGCCGGCAATTCGTCGCAGATGTCGGATGGTGCTGCCGCTGCGGTCGTCATGTCGGCTGAACGTGCGAAAGCGCTAGGCCTGAAGCCGCTGGCCCGCTACGTGGGATATGCCACAGCGGGGTACAAGCCGGAAGAGATGGGACTGGGGCCGGTGTTCGCGATTCCGAAAGTGCTGAAGATGGCTGGTCTGACGTTGTCAGACATCGACGTGATCGAGTTAAATGAGGCTTTTGCCGCGCAGTCACTGGCGGTGATCCAGGAAGCGGAGCTTGATCCGGCGCGCATCAATGTAAACGGCGGAGCGATTGCGCTTGGCCATCCCCTGGGATGCACCGGCGCCAAGCTGACGGCCACGATCCTTCGCGAACTCAAACGTCGCAACGGCCGCTACGGCATGGTGACCATGTGCGTCGGCGGCGGCATGGGTGCGGCAGGGATTTTCGAGAATTTGCAGTAAAGGCGATTCACCACAGAGGCACGGAGGCACAGAGAAAAAGAAAACATTCACCCCGGAGTTCACGGAGCGCACGGAGTCGAGCAGGAAGAATATAAAGTCAGATGCGATGATCGGCAATGCCGAGCCGCGCGAGTGCAACAGCTGGAATGATCAAACTAAAAGATTGACGCTCTCCGTGCGCTCTGTGTACTCCGTGGTGAAAGAGTTTCTGTGCCTCTGTGACTCTGTGGTGAACAAGTTTTTCGAGAGAAGGAAGGATTTATGGCGACCACGACCGCAGCTCCCAAGACGAAAACCACGGGCGGAAGCTTTCTGCTCGAAGATCACAACCTCGACAACGTTTTTACTCCGGAAGACTTTAACGAAGATCACCAGATGACCGCCAAGCTGGCGGAGGAGTTTGCGGTCAACGAAGTTCTGCCTGCCGTCGAAAAAATCGAGCACAAAGACTGGTCCGTTACCCGTGAGCTGCTGAAGAAGGCCAGCGAGATGGGACTGACCAACGCCGATGTGCCGGCCGAGTACGGTGGCGCGGAGATGGACAAAGTTTCCTCGGCGATCATTGCAGACCGCATGGCGAAGTGCGGCAGCTTCGTGGTTTCCATGGGCGGGCACGCCGGCATTGGCACGCTGCCCATCGTGTTCTTCGGCACCGACGAGCAGAAGAAAAAGTATCTGCCCAAGCTGGCGTCGGCCGAGATGATCGGCGCCTACGCGCTTTCGGAAGGCACCAGCGGGTCTGATGCGATGAACAGCCGCACCCGCGCCGTGTTGTCGTCTGATGGCAAACATTACATCCTGAACGGCGAGAAGATGTGGATCACCAACGCCCACTTCGCCGACTTGTTCACCGTCTTCGCAAAAGTTGACGGCGAGAAGTTTACGGCTTTCCTGATCGAGAAGGATTTTCCCGGCTTCTCGGTCGGAGCGGAAGAAAAGAAGATGGGCATTCGGGGCTCGTCGACCGCGCCGCTCATTCTGAACGACTGCAAGGTGCCGGTGGAGAACGTGCTCGGCGAGATCGGCAAGGGGCACATCATCGCGTTCAACATCCTGAACGTGGGCCGCTTCAAGCTGGGTGCGGGCTGCGTCGGCGGTGCACGCACCTCACTGCAGAATGCGATTGCCTATGCTAAAGAACGCAAGGCTTTCAACAAGAGCATCTCGGACTTCGGTTTGATTCGCGAGAAGCTGGCCCAGATGGCGGTCGGCATCTACACCGGCGAGTCGATGGTGTACCGCACGGTCGGCATGATGGACACCGCTCTGGACGGCATTGACAAGAATCCCGAGAGCATTCGCAAGTCGATTGAGGAGTATGCGGTCGAGTGCTCGATCATCAAGGTTTGGGGCTCGGAGATGCTGGACAAGGTAGTCGACGAGACGGTGCAGGTTTACGGCGGCTATGGCTTCGTCGAGGAGTATCCGGCAGAGCGCGCCTATCGCGACTCGCGCGTCAACCGCATCTTCGAAGGGACCAACGAAATCAACCGGCTCATCATCACGGGATGGCTGCTGAAGCGTGCCATGAGCGGACAGCTTGCGCTGCTGCCTGCCATCAAGAAGACGATGGACGAAGTGATGGCCGGCCCGTCGGGCGAAGAACTCGAGGGAGCATTGGCTGCCGAGCGCAAGTTGGTCGACAACGCCAAGAAGCTTTCCATGCTGGTGGCCGGCGCGGCTTCGCAGAAATACATGCAGAAGCTGGCGGACCAGCAGGAGGTCATGGGCGCCATCGCCGATATGGTGATTGAGGCCTTCGCCATGGATTCGGCGCTGCTGCGCGCGCGCAAGAGTGTCGCGACTCAGGGCGAAGAGAAGGCTGGACTCATCGTCGCCATGACCCAGGTCTATCTTGAAGGCGCGTTCGCTCGTCTGGAAGCGGCGGCCAAGAAGGTGATCGCGGCCGTGGCTGAGGGCGACATGCTTCGCACCCAGATGGCGATTGTTCGTCGCTTGGCCAAGCACGAGCCGGTAAACGTGATCGCGCTCCAGGAAAAAGTCGCGGCACGCATCCTGGAAACCGGGAAGTACGTTACGGCGTAAAAGAATTCACCACGGAGGGCACGCGGGTCTTCAGAACTGGATACGCGAAACGAAGTTACCGAAGTGGGCGGAACGATATGTTCCGCCTGTCTTTCTTGCTTGCGATATATTTGAATCGACTTGGCACCGGAATCCGCTCTTCTCGCGTGGGCAGTTCAGGATTTCGCTGAGAATAAGAAAAGCATATGGCTAAACAGCGCGCTGTTGAACAACGGTCTGGAGGCGGAGGCGGCCGTACTCAGATGAAACGTGGCAATTCTGTGCCCACCTACGTCAAGAAATCTAAATCTGCGAGAACCTATACTGCTGTCATTCATCGTGAACGGGCCTGGTACGTAGCTGAATGTCCGGAACTCGGGGTGGTCAGTCAGGGGAAGACGCTGGATTCCGCGCTTGCTAACTTGAAAGAAGCGACGGAACTCTATCTCGAAGAATTCGATCCGCCGCGGTCCGAACGCTCTCTAATCACCACGTTTGACGTGACCTATGCCTAAGCTGCCCCGAGTTTCAGGGGCTGAAACAATCCGAGCTCTTGAAAAACTTGGGTTTGTGCGGGTTCGGCAACGGGGAAGCCACGTCGTTCTGAGACGGGACACGAGTGCTGGAGCAATCGGATGTGTCGTTCCCCTTCATCCCGAGCTAGCCACCGGCACCCTCCGCGGAATTCTGCATCAAGCACATGTCGATCTGGAAACATTCATGAATAACGTTTGATCTTGCATGTTACTTCCCTTCTTTCCCTCTCCTGATCTCTTCCATCACTGACGAGATCAGCTCCTTCGCGTCAGTTATGCCTTTCATGACGATCTGGATGTCCATGGCTGGCTTGCCCACCTGGCGAGCGCTCTGGCAGTAGACGCCGTGTTGGCCCACTAACGTCAGTGCATCGGTCAGGACATCCATTGCGACCGCCAGCCGGCCGCGCGGCATGCCCATCATGAATTCGTAATGCTCCAGCTCATCGCGCTTTTCCTCCAGAATGCTCATCCTGTTCCTCGTGTCACCGCGTATGTCTCGGTTGACCGCTGCCCGCTCCAGCCGTCTCAGATTGTATAGCCGCCTTCCGAAGTGAATAATGGACCGGCAACCTGAAGATCGAAGGAGAGTGCAATGCACAAGGCCCGTCTGCCGCTACTTACCCTGCTATTGATCACCGTTTTCGCCTCCATGCTGGTCGCCCAAGGCAGGAAGCCACTTGCCAGCCCTCCCGGGCAGACGACACTGACCTTCGCCGACGGCAAAACCGTCACTATCGATTACAGCCGTCCGTCCATGCGCAGCCGGAAGATCTTTGGCGGCCTGGTCCCCTACGACCAGGTGTGGCGTACAGGCGCGAATGCGGCCACCAGCCTTAAAACCGATGTAGACCTCGACATTGGCGGCACGACGGTCCCTAAGGGCAGCTATACGCTCTACACGCTGCCTGGGATGAACAGTTGGAAGCTGATCATCAATAAGCAGACCGGCCAGTGGGGCACCGAGTATCAGCAGGGGCAGGACCTTGCCCGGGTGGACATGAAGGTGACGCAGCGTTCCTCCGGACTGGAGCTCTTCACGATCTCGTTCGACAAGACGGGCGGCGATGCCGGCACCCTCAAGCTGGAGTGGGAAAACACGATCGCCAGCGTGAACGTGCGCGAGAAGAAGTAATTTCGCGCAATGTCCAAGGCTCAGCGGACCGGTACGCCGGTCCGTTGCTGTTTGTGAAGGATTCTGCAAGCCCATGTTTTTTCGTGGAATACTGCCGCCTGCCGCCTAGCTAGTCTCGATATTGAGCGTTCAGCGTGAGTAGCCAATTCTGCCCAAATTGGCCCGTGCTGGGCCTCGTTCAGCAGGGAGAAATGGTAAATGAGCGGTGAAAACGGGAATTCTCAGGCCGCAGCTTACGGCAGCGTCCACATAGTCACGATCTGTGCGGAAATCGAAACCATCACCTGCGTATCGCGGGCTGCCGGCCAGTTGTTCAGCAATCCAACGGTATCGACCATGTCGCGATACCTTCCACAGAATCAGGACCTTAGCGTTCTGAACGAAATGAAGAATGCCGATGCCTGCATCTGCGTCATTGACTTCGATCTCGATCGCGAGCTGGCTGTCGAAACCGTAACCGCCCTGCAACAGCTATTGGGCTCCAAGGTGATCCCAATCGCCATTTCGAAAAAGTCCAGCGCCGGACAGGTGATCGATGCGATGCGGTCCGGCTGTGTGGAATATCTCAACAAACCTCTGGAGACCGAGCAGCTGTGTCAGGCGTTCGTCCGATTGCGGTCGCGTTTGACGCCAGCTCGCCAGAGCGGGCCGTCGGGGCGAGTGCTGGCGTTTCTGGGCGCCCGCGGAGGAGCTGGAACCACAACGATCGCCATCCATCTTGCATCTTTCCTGGTGCAGCTGTGCGGCAAGAAGACCCTGCTCATCGACCAGCAGCGGCAACTGGGACACGTGGCCTTGTACATGGGCCTGCCGACGCCGAAATATCACTTCTACGACCTGGTGCGGAACGTTGAACGGCTCGATCAGGACTTGCTTCGCGGCTTCATCCTCCAGCCAACGAATGGCGTGGACGTAATTGCTGCGCCCGATGAACTTTTTGCTCTCACCGAAGCCACGGTAGATGAAGTGCACAAGACGTTGCAGTTTTTGCGAGGGGTATACGAATTTGTTTTGATCGATTGCCCGCACGGACTTGGGCGGATGAACGTCGCCACCATCGACGATTGTGATCAGCTATTCCTGGTAGCGACGCCGGACGTTCCCGCCTTGCGCGACCTCTCCCGGTACTGTAATCGGCTCTCGCAATACAACTTTCCTCCGGGCAAAATTAATGTGGCGATCAACCGCTTCCGCTCCAAGGGAGAGGTGGATCTGGATGAAATCGCGAAAGCGATTCGCCAGCCGGTGACAATCACCATTCCCAACAGCTCGCCCGAAGTGATCGAGGCCATGAATTCGGGTAAGCCGATTAATGCGGGGGGAAAGTCAGAGTTTTGCCGGCAGATGCGGAAGTGGGCTACCAGCATGATGCAGCCGGGATCTCCCATGCCGGCGGACGTGCCGGCAAAAGCGAAACGCGCGCTGGCGTTTTGGGCTAAATAACTTTGCTCAATTGCTGAATTGAGGCGGCGGACATTGGATGTTCACCGTCGCCGTAATTTCATTTGATTCGCGAGCACTTCCTCAGCATGGGGGGCCTTCGAGACTGCGTCGACCGAGGTTCACCGCGGACTCTGGTTCAACAATCTCGTCAACGGCGTCTCGTCGTCGAGTTCCACTCCCAGGAACTCGCGCAAACAGCGGCGCACATCGCCTTCCGTGCTGAGCTCGATTTCCTCGCGCTCGGCTCCACGGGTCACAATCAGACGCATATTAGCTACCGTAATACGCCCATCTGGAGTTGCGCGGCTGCATATCCAGCTTTTGGTGAAATGCGATTCGGGAGATGTCTGATGGAAAGTACACATCTCCTGAAAATCGCTAAGCGGATGTGGCGCATCGCGAAACATGTAGAGCGGAACTTGGCCGGTTACGTCTTCGCGTAACAGTTGCCACTCATCGCCAACCGGCAACACCACGTATTTGTGACCGTTCACCTGATCGGCCCCGCCGGCACGAAACACAATAGGGTCGACAAACGAATCGCCAAAACCAACGTCGACCAGCCAGGGATCTTCCAGTTGGACTTGCAGGAGCATGTGATCGAACTCCGGGCCGAAGCCGCCGTCTTCACGCCGCACCCGCGCCGATAGTGTCTGCACCTGGAATCCCAGGGTCGCCAGCAGCTCTCCGAATAGTCCATTCAGCTCATAACAAAAACCGCCGCGCCGACGGGTCACGATTTTCAGATAGATCTTCTCGAGTTCAAGGCTGATCGGTACGCCCAGGGGAACATCAAGATTTTCGAAAGGGACGGTAAACAGATGTTGGCGATGGAGTTGACGCAACGTCTCCGCAGATGGGTCGCGAGTCCCGGTGTATGCAATGCGTCGCAGGTACGACTCAACATCCATATTCACACCGGCAATTCGTCCTGCATCCAACCCGCCTCCTGCAGCTTCGGTTCCGCAGTCAAATCGAGAACCAGATTCTCCAGGATGAGCCGCTTACTGGGAGGATTGGAACGCAGTGCGAGGTCGGCCCTGGCGACTCGGCGGATGGCGCTGGTCAGTTCGCGGCGCGACTTGTAGCGCCGTGCCTGACGAATGATGTCTTCGGCAGCGAATGGCGGAATGCGGAATCCCTGCCAGAGTGCCTGCCACAATGCCCGCGAATCGCGAACATTGCGCTCCAGAATGACCAGCATCTGGCGAAAGGTGCGCGACAGCATATACAGATGACCAATGGCGGCTTCGTCGCCATCACCGGTGTTGAGAATGGCGTCAAGCACGGCCAAGGCCTTGCCGCGATCCCGCGCCGAAATCGCGTCTGTCAGTTCGTAGAACGACCTCTGCTTGGCCGCCAGCACAAGCGTTTCAACATCGCCTAGCGTAATGCGTTTCTTCTCGCCCACGAACAGGACCAGCTTCTCCAGTTCGTTGACGATCATCATCATGTCGCCGCCGAGTGAGTCCACCAGTTCTCGAGCAGCGTCAGTATCCAGCTTCACGTCTTCGGCGCCGGCGGTTTCGATGGCCCACTTCACCGCGTCGCTTTCGTCCACACGAGCGAATTCCAGCACCGGACAGTGTTCGCCCAAAGTTTCCCGGATGCGCTCGTAGCGATCTTTGTCGGTCAGATCCATGCGCCGTACGTCAGCGGGAATATTGATGTGGTCGGCAACAAACACCAGCAACGCGTCGGGATTCGGGTTCTTGAAATAATCTTCGATAGCGCCGAACTCGTCGTCGTGTTTGCCCCGGCCATACAGATTCTTGATACCGCGAATGAAGAAGACCTGGAAGGGTGACATCAGGGAAGGGGTTCGCGCCTGGTCCAGAATCTGTTGCAGCTCGACGTCAGCCAGATCCATATCGTAGAGGCTCAATTCGCGAACATCGGCGGGCACCAGATGCTGCAAGATCGCGTCCCGGCAGCGCTTGCGGAAGAAAGCCTCATCCCCAATGAAGACATATCCCGGAGCCAGCTTGCGCGCTTTTACGTCGGCCACGAATCGGTCGGAAGCGGCGAAACTGCGCATCTAGTACGCCTCCAGAATGTTGCTGACCAGAGTCTTGGCAAAGCTGGTTGCTATGCGTTGCAGCGCCGGCTCTTCTTCTTCGAAGAAACTAGCTGCATCACGCGACTCCTGGTACTGTTCGCGATACAAGAAACTGGGATTGCTCCAGAGGACTTTGCCTTCCTTGCCGGTCAGGGTTGCGTTGCAGGCGACCACCAGGACAGAAGTTGAAATACGGCCTGTCACCGGATCGTAGGTTAGCGGCGCGATGAACACGCTGGTAATTGTTCCTGACAATGTCGCGTCTACATCACCGTCGTTCTTGGTGACGATCCGATAGTTGGTGCGGGTACGCAACTCGCGAATAACTGCCTCGTTAAAAGTTTGCCCGATGTGGTAGGTCTGGGATGCGTTGAGAAATCCGGGCACATAGATCGTGTGCAGGTCGGAAGGCAGCAGGACAGCGTGGCCGCTAGTGTGATATCCGCAAGCAGTGGTAAGCAGCAGAGTCATGACACTCGCCAACAGCAGCCCAAGCCGCAAGCGACTCAATTTCACTGTACAGTCCCTCGCGGGCGTGATGCGATCATATTTTCGGCACAGTCCACCGCGTTGAGCGCCGTGATTCTCAGATTGTCCGAGGCAGCCCAAAGCCAAAAACCTTTTTCGTTCTGCGCATCCGGACGAACTACGACCTGGATCGTCTCCTGACCTGCGGCGTTCACATTGCTTGGCGCCTCCGTAATGCCTTGCAGGACGTCAACATGATCACCCGAGATTGCAGCCGTTACCTCCGCCAGGGGAGCCGCTGTGTCCAGTTCAATGTAAAGCGAGAATGCATGGCCGTGGAAGATAGGCGCCTGCAAGAGCATCAGCGAAGGTACCTTCAGCTTGCCCCCGACGATGCTCTCGAAGTGTCGCTGAATACGGGCTTCAATCGAAGTCAGGGTGGGTAGCGACTTCTCGCCATAGCGATCCAGCAAGTTGAACGCGACTTGCGTGTCGAATACGCCTTTGGGCAATTGCTGGAACGAAAGCAGGTTCACGGTTTGCTCGTGAAGTTCGTCCATGCCTCTGCGGCCGTGCTCCGAAGCCGGTTCCAGAACGGTGGCGATGGAGTGGACGACTTTGCCAATTTTTTGCGCTCTAAAGATCAGCAAGGCGAGTGCAATGGCTGCGGGATGCGCAACCACGACCGGTGCCTGCACAAAATCCACGCGCGAAGCAATGCCCATCTCGCGCTCCAGCCAGGGAGCACGCAGCGAGGCGCCGTCCTGTCCCTCCAGCCCGTAGGAGAGATCGATGATGTCGCTGCCAGCTTTGCGCGCCATGGGCCAGGAATTACGGGTAAAGGTTTCGTCCGCGGCGAAGAATGTGAAATCCACATTCTCCAGGTGTTCGGGAAGCACGCTCTGGATGAAGGTCGGCTCTTCGCCTACGGCTTCCAGTTGTCCCAGCGATTCCTCGTCATCCAGCAGACGTATATCTTGCGCCGGGAAGTTGCGATCGGTGAGGACATCTTTCAACTCCCGCCCCTTGAGGGTGGCTGCGCCTATGATGGCGACGCGAAACAGGCCGCCCCAATGTCCTGCGTCGGTTCGCGCCGGCGAGGTGTTATTCGGTTCATTTTTCATCAAGCGTGCGAGGCCTCATCCTGATGCGGTGGAGGCGGCACCGTTGGCCGACGGAATACAAACGAGAGCCGCGCTAATACACCCGAGAGAATGTAAACCAGCGCGATCACAAAAAGGACATATTGCGAAGAAAACCAGATTAGCGCGATCACCAGACCGATCACGATCAGCCAGCGAAAGTTCTGCGGCTGGCGAAAGTTGATGCCCTTCAGGCTGGGGAACCGCCAGGTGCTCACCATGAGAAAAGCGATGGCGAACACGAAAACTCCCCACCCGATGGAAAGCCACCAGATCTGGAGGGGATTTCCCTCTACCAGGTGCACCACAGCGGCAACAGCTCCAGCGCCAGCAGGGATGGGCATGCCCACAAAATACTTCCGCCCGGGACGTCCAGGGTTCGAAGGCTGTGGATTGACCTGAATATTGAACCGCGCCAGACGTGACGCACCTGCCAGCAGAAATGCGAATGTGGCAATGGCTCCCAGCTGAATCACGCGGGTACGAAAATCGGCGTTGCCCTCCATCGGCAACATGCGAAATCCCCACATCCACGCCAGCACTGCCGGTGCCACGCCAAAGGCGATCACATCCGCCAGGGAATCCAACTCGCGGCCAAAAGCACTAGCCGTGTTGGTCAGGCGAGCGATTCCGCCATCGAAGAAGTCGAGGACAATCGCGATTCCAATCGCTTTGGCAGCCAGATCGAAATGCCAGGGATCGGCGGGCGTGCCCTGAATGGCCTGGGAAATGGCGTAGTAGCCGGCAGCCATGTTGCCGGCCGTAAACATCGAAGGGAGCAGATACAATCCCTTCCTGGCTGGGCGCTGCGAAGCTTTACCTTGTTCCAGCGGCAAGGGACTCATCGCACCTCCGCTACATCGCGCAGTCGCGGAGAGACGGAACGGGGCTGTGCAACCGCCAGCACACTGGAGCCGCCCTTCACGTTGTCACCCACTCGCACCTTCATCTCCGCATCAGCGGGAAAGATGACGTCTGTGCGGGAGCCGAACTTGATGAGGCCTACGCGTTCGCCGCGCTCCAACACATCTCCGGCCTTCTTGGTGAACACGATGCGGCGGGCCAGCAAGCCGGCGATCTGCTTGAACACCACGGTGCCCGCATCGCCACGAACGGTGACGACGTTCTGCTCATTCAGATCGGCCGAAGCCGCGCCCATGGCGTTCACGAACTTTCCCTTCTGATAGCGAACACCTTCGATGACGCCGGCGATAGGACTGCGATTCACGTGAACGTTGAAGACATTCAGAAAGATGCTGATGCGGGTCCGCCGCTCGCCATTTTCTTCCACCTCAGCGATATCCGTGACCTTGCCGTCAGCCGGGGAAACAATGGCGCCCTGGATGGCCGGGATTCGCCGCTCCGGATCGCGAAAAAACCACAGGAAAAACGCGGCCAGCAGCAATGGAATGATGGCTAAAGCAGGCGTAGCAAGCCATCCCAGCAATGCTGCCACTGCTACAAACGCCAGCCCGTAGTAGATGCCGTCGCGAACCATGGTGTGCTTTGATTATAGAGCGTGTTGCCAGCCGCTGCCCTACTTCGAGGAACGAACAATCTCCTGGGCAAGCTCGTCCATCCGCCGCTGTACTTCCTGATACTTGTCGCCGGTGGATGGCCCGGAAAATCCAGCAAGAATAGCATGGACCCTCCCGTTGCGGTCGACGAAGATCGAGGTGGGAAACGCTCCGAAGTTTGTGAGCTGCGGCAGTGTTTTCTGGATCTGGCCATCAGCTGTGGTTCCGGTCAACAGAAGCGGGAAGGTGATTCCGAACTTCGCCTGATAGACGCCGATCTGGCGAAGGTTGCGCGGCGTGTCATCCGTGTATTCGTACGCCAGGCCCACGATCTCGAGACCCTGCGCGTGATATTTGCGGTAGAGCTTCTCCAGCACTGGCGCTTCGTCATGGCAGTTGGGACACCACGTGCCAAAGATGTCGATGATGACGGCCTTGCCTTTGAATTCCGGGCTGTCCTGATCCAGCTTCTTGCCAGCCTGATCGACGCCGCTGAAGCGAAACGGCTCATCTGGATTTTTCACGTGAGTCAGGGTCTCGGCCAAGACGTTCGGGTCGGCAGTCGCCGTGTCTTTGGCGTGCACGGCGGTGAATGGTTCGAGCGCGACGATGCCGCCCTGTTGACCTTTGAGGCTGCCGTCCGGCAGAAACTCGCCATCAAGCGCCATGGTGTGGATGCCATCGAATCGGCTCAGATGAAAATGTGTATGGCCGTCGGGAGTAGTGAAGACATTGCCATGCAGCAGACCGGTATCGCCGCTGACCGGCTGGATCGTTCCCGTGACGGCCACGTTGCCGTCGGCGTTCGCGCTTTTCTCCTGTTGGAAACTCGCCAGCGTCGTCTTCTCCGCGCCGCTTTCCGTAGGCCAATCGAAAATCCAGTCACCTGTGAGATTAGGGCCAGTCCAAGGCTTGCCCGCAGCGACCTGGTGATGCGGAACCAGCACCACCGGAATGTGATTCATTCCCTTGCTGGTCTGGCGAGAGTATTCGCCTTCCATCCGTTGCGGAGAGACGCTGTGCAGCGTTAGTTGGCCATCGTAATAGTCGAGGCGCAAAGTCAGGACATCGCCGCTCCAGGTTGCGCTGCTGAAGGGCTGCCGGTCGGTTGCATTCACCAGCACCGCATCGATCTTGCCGCCCTCGGACTTCAGCTCGATGCCAAAATTCACTTCTCCGGCTTTCGACTGCACCGTTCCGTCCCACAGCCCGACAGGTGGCGCACCGGGTTCGCTGCCGACCGCGAAATGAGCACACATGACGACCAGCGCAAGGGACGCCAGAACGATGGTTCGGCTGAAACGCAGAGCGATTGCCAACGATAGCCTCATACGAAGTTAACTCCGGCCAGAGGGTCAGGATACAGGAAAGAGGGGATGTAACAGGGCAGGTGTTGGCACACAATTAGAGCGTGGCGGCAAAGAGCGATCTCTTTTCCGCCGGACGAAAGGGGTTAACCGCTATTAAATAACCGGACGGTCAGTCCGGAACTTCTGTTCCAGGCTTTCCATCTGATCCTTCAGGTGGAGCTTCAGCTTCTTGAGCCGTACTTCTTCCAGCTTTTCGTCATCAGAAAGATATTTCTTCTGAATCAGGGAATCCAGGCGCTGAGAGTATTCCGAGTGTTCCGTCGCCAGACGGCGAAACTCGTCGTTGTTCGCCAGAAGCTGATCGCGTACCTGAGTTGCCATTCAGTGAACCTCCAAACAATATCCGATGAAAACGCTAGCACACGGCCTATTCTGCTTCAAGGGGTTTTGTCACAGATCCGTAATGGAAATTTGCAGGACCAGCGCCGATTCGGGGGGATCCTGATAGTATCCCGGTCGCCGTCCAATCTCGTTAAACCCAAGCTTTTCATATAGAAAGCGGGCCGCCTGATTGGATTCCCTCACCTCCAGCAGGACCCTCGGAGTCTGCCGGTCTCGGGCCTGCCGCAGGATCTCCTCGACCAAAACCGTTCCTACCCCCTGGCGCCGTTGCTCAGCCGCGACAACCACATTCTCGATTTCCCATTCGTCTTCGTCCCCACCGCAACGAACGACAGCAAATCCGGAAATGCGTTGGGGCTTTGCTTCATCGGCAGCCACGATGACCAGGCGCGACGGCGCATTGGCCGCGAACAAAGCTTCATACTCGCGCTGCCCCCAGTGCGCAGCAGTCTCGGATTGCCGCTCGAGTGTTCGGATAAGTGGTAGGTCTTCGGGAGTGGCTTTGCGAATCAGCACGCTAGGTCAGACTTTCGGCGCGGAGAAGATTTCCGCATCCGACCGGCGGATGTAATTGACGTCCACCGTCGCAACGTCCGCGGTCTCGCCTGCCAAAAGCTTACGCAGGCCGATCCTGCCAATCTCATCGGCGTGGACCGGTTGAACCAGCCTTACCCCGGCTTGGCCGGCTCTCAGCACATCGGCAACCTTCGGGTCCGAAGTTAGGATGTCGTCGGCCAAATTTTGCTCCGCCATGAAGTCACCCGCCGGCACAAGGTATTCACGCGTCGGCTTGGCGTCGCCGGCTTTGACGTGAAACTCGCCAACATAAATTTCGCCGCGTCCGGCATCCAAAACTGCGGTCACGATTCCGGACTGGCCGTGTACGAGCGCGACTGCCTCCAGCATGGAAACCGTCGCCAGAGGCTTGCCCAGGGCCTCGCACAGTCCCTTCACCGTCGCCAGACCCACCCGCAAGCCGGTAAACGATCCGGGACCCGACACGACCACAAAGCCATCGACATCCCTCTTGGCGACGCCGTTCTGGACAAGCAGGTTCGAGATGACCGGCATCAGTTGGGCGGAATAGGTTCCACCCTCCAGCGCGGTGATTTGCAGCACTTCAAACGATTCGCGATCGCCACAACAAAGGGCGACGCTGCCCTGCCTGCCCGAAGTATCGATAGCAACGATCAGCATGGGATTTCGGTCGAAGAACTGGAGAGCAGAGCAAGCGGCCAAACTGAGCCGGCCTGCGACGACGCAAGAAGATGTGTTTCGAAAGCCGCAGGCTGACGGAACGGCTCAGCCCCTCGATCAAGCCGCTAATTTCTTCATACGCCCTGAGGCGCGTCCTCCACCAACTCCAGCAGCACGCCACCAGCGCTGGACGGATGTACAAACACGTACAAATGTCCGCCGGCGCCTATCTTGATTTCGTCGGAGATCAGGCGTGTACCCTTGGCCTTCAGCCGTTCGACAGTGCCGGATAAGTCGTCGACGTGAATGGCTACGTGATGCAGTCCTTCGCCCCGCTTGTCGATAAACTTCGCAATGGGCGAATCGGGTGAAGTCGGTTCCAGCAGCTCGATTCGGCTCTCTCCGATCGGCACCATCGCCAGCCGCACCTTCTCGACTTCCACCGTCTCTTCCGGCATCACTTGCAGGCCGAGCAACTCATAAAACTTCTTGGCTTCAGCCAGCGACTTCACGGCGATGCCCAGGTGATCAATCTCGCTCATGCGGTTTCCCCAACTCCTCGACAATCTTTTCTACTAGAGAATACGGGTCGCGTTTATGCTCGGCAACTTCGGTAGCAAATTTCACGGACTCGCGATCACTCAGGTAGTACGAGAGCACTCGCTGGAAGAGCGCGTCGCGCAACATCTCAGCAATTCGTTCCCGCCAGTTTTCGATGCGCCGTTGTTTCGCGCGGTCGCCTTTTGTGAGGTAAGAACGGTAGCCTTCAATCGCTTCCAGCAACTCGGCAACTCCGGTTCCCTCACTCGCGACCGTTTTCACGATAGGTGGAACCCAGTCATCATGCCGCAAAGCAAGAGTTTGCATGGCGCGAATCTCGCGCTCCACGCGCTCGGCGCCATCGCGATCAGCCTTGTTGATGACGAAAATATCCGCGATCTCCATGATGCCGGCCTTGATGGTCTGAACATCATCGCCCATGCCCGGCACCAGTACGACGATAGTGACGTCGGCCAGCCGCACGATGTCCACCTCATCCTGACCCACGCCTACGGTTTCGATGACCACGATGTCCCGGCCGCTGGCATCGAGCACGGTCGCAACATCAGCTGTGGTGCTGGCCAGACCTCCGAGAGATCCGCGAGTGGCCATGCTGCGAATGTAAATTCCGTGATCCGCGTGATGCGACTGCATGCGAATGCGGTCGCCCAGAATCGCTCCCCCGCTGAACGGGCTGGTCGGATCGACGGCCACGATGCCGATGGTTTTATCGTGCTTGCGATACGCATGGGCAATCTGATCGACGAGCGTGCTTTTGCCCGCCCCGGGCGCGCCCGTGATACCGAGCAGCAGCGCGTTGCCGCTATGCGGAAAGAGCGCTTTCAAGAGATTGGTCGAATTTGGCGTGTGATCTTCCACGGCGGATATCGCGCGCGACAGTGCGCGAACATCTCCTCCGCGAATGCGGGCAACGAACTCGTCGATAGGATTGGCCACGGTCAGCATGGGACTGTACAGAAGTGAAGCGGTTTTAAAGCTATTGTCAAGACACGATCTTCATGGACGGTTGAAATTTCTGCTTCGGTACGCCGCCTTCATATATACAAAAAACGTCCGCTTGGGTTGATTCGGTAGAGCTGGCCTTCAGGCCAGCGCTAAAGCTTTCTAGCTATCGACCGAGCCGGCTTCAGCCGGCGGCACAAGCATCGTGTGATCATCTGCGTCCCCACGGGACTTCAACTACCTGCAACGTGTGAGTCCCCTACACTGAAGGGTGGGGCTACCGTTTCTCGCGAGGCTGCACACCCAAATCCTAATCTTTCAGAATCTGCCGCGCTATGACTAACCGCTGGATTTCGCTGGTGCCTTCGCCGATGGTGCACAGCTTCACATCGCGATAAAACTTCTCCGCGGGATAGTCCTTGATGAAGCCGTAGCCACCATGAATCTGCACGCCTTCATTGGCGGCCTTCACCGCGACCTCGCTGGTATAGAGCTTGGCCATCGATGACTCCAGCGTGGTCTTCATCCCGGCATCTTTCATGGCTGCCGCTCGATGGGTGAGCAGCCGGGCAGCGTCGATTTCCGTGGCCAGGTCGGCCAGTTTGAATGCAATCGCCTGAAACTCGCTGATCGGCTTGCCAAACTGCTTGCGTTCCTTGGAATAGTTCAACGCCGCTTCATACGCACCCTGCGCCATGCCTAGTCCCAGCGCTGCGATGGAAATACGGCCGCCGTCGAGCACCTTCATCGCGTCGATGAAGCCTTCGCCTTCGTGACCCAGCAGATTCTCGAAAGGAATTTCGCAATCTTCGAAGATCATCTCCGAAGTATCGCTGGCGCGTAGTCCCAGCTTGTCCTCTTTCTTGCCGGCACGAAAACCTGGCGTGCCTTTCTCCACGACGAATGCCGATAGCCCATGCGTGTGCGCCGTCTTGTCAGTCACGGCGATGACCACCATCACGTCCGCATAGCGCCCGTTCGTAATGAAGGTCTTGGTGCCGTTCAATATCCACTTGCTGCCTTTGCGCACGGCATGACAGCGCGCCCCGCCGGCGTCGGAGCCAGAGCCGGGTTCGGTCAATCCCCATGCGCCGATAAACTCGCCGGTCGCCAGCTTCGGAATGTATTTGCGCCGTTGCTCCTCATTGCCAGCGATGAAGATGTGATTCGAGCAGAGCGAGGTATGTGCTGCGACGATGATGCCGACCGACCCGTCGACACGCGAAAGTTCCTCCACCACGGTGACGTACTCGACGTAACCCATACCGGCGCCGCCGTATTCGACGGGAAAGATGGTCCCCAGCATGCCGAGCTTGCCTAATTCCTTGACCGTCTCCAGCGGAAAAGTGCCGGGCTCGTCCCACTTCATCACGTTGGGCGCAATCTCGCGCTGGGCGAAATCGCGTACCGTTTTCTTCAAGTGCAGCTGTTCATCCGAAAGCTGAAAATCCAAGCTAATCCTCCACTTCAGGAGCCATTCGATATGTGTACAGGCGCGCGACACACTGCGCTGTCACGCAAAAAAACTCGAAACAGGCGGTTATAACACATAGGACAGAGGGATTTGAAATCGCAGGTGCGCCCCGCTGCACGGAGACGCTTCAGCGCCAGGGTACTTTCGAAAACTCAGGCGCAGATTTCAGCAGAACAGACTTGGCAACAAATTAATTTTAGCCGCCGATGGGTCACTGCTCCAGTTCGTCCAGATCCCGATCCCACAGCTTAATCCCGCCGAGAATTCCGTCCTGGTTGGAAATGACGGTGGCGTCCTTTGGCAATTTGATGCTGATCTTTGTGGCGTTGCCCCCGCCAATATACAAGTGGTCATAGTAGAAGACCGCGTGCAGTTGCTCGATCGCTTCGGCCAACCGCTTGTTCCACTTCTTGCGGCCTTCTTTCTCGAGGGCGCGACGTCCGAGATAATCCTCGTAGGTCATGTTGTTGCGGAAAGGATGATGCCCCATCTCGAATGAGGGTATCGGCTTGCCTTCCAGGTACAACGCCGCTCCCATACCGGTGCCCAGCGTGATCACCAGTTCCACGCCTTTGCCGCTCACCGCGCCCAAACCCTGCACCACGGCGTCATTCGCGACGCGCACGGGTTTGCCTAATTCCTTGGAGAGCGATTCTGCAAATGGATACTCGATCCATTTCTTATCGAGATTAGCCGCGGTGTAGACCACACCCTTCTTGATTACGCCGGGGAAACCTACCGACACACGATCGAACTCTCCTAGCTGTTTGGCGAAGTCCGCAATGATCTTGATGATGGCCTTTGGCGTTGACGGGTTAGGCGTCTTGGCTCGTAGCCGGTCGGTCAGCGGCTTGCCGGCTTCGTCCAGCAACATCGTTTTAACACCAGTACCCCCGATGTCGACGGCCAGGGTCTTCGCGCCCGGCGTGCTTGATGCCGCGACGGGACTTGCGGGAGCTTGCTTCTGTTTCTTCTTCGATCGGCCAGCCTTGCTCATCAGAATCTCCTCAGATTCAGGCTACTCAATTTGTGTGCTTCTGGAATAGCAGAGCATACCGGATAAACCGAAGAAGAGAAATAGACGGCCACACATGGGGAACGGCCTGACCTTTCCTGGCGCCCACTGCGGCCTGTCTGGAATCGGAACTCAGGATGTCTTGCAGTCCTCAAGTTATTGAAAATCAGGAGGTTAGATTGAGTTACGGCAGGTGAAATCTGCGCCCGCTAGCGGCCATCACGAGCGCAGGTAAGTCCTCTAAGCAGCCTGAGCTTCCACGTTGACGGTCTTCGCGATGTTCGTCAACGTCTCGTCGGCTTCCTCTTCTTCATCAAGCGTCTGCTGCAAAAGCTGGGCGATATCGTTCTTGCCCAACAGCTCAGCATAGGTGCGTACGGTTCCATAGCCTGCCATCTCGTAGTGCTCCACGCGCTGCGCCGCGCTGATAATGCCGGCGTCGATGGTGCTGGGATCGCCGCCCTGGGAGACGATCTCGTCGCCTTCTTTGATGACACCCTTCATGCCTTTACAGGTTTCGCCAGTGGCCTTCTCGTTCAACATCTGGAAGATGCGATCCAAGCGTGAAATCTGCTCTTTGGTTACGTCCAGGTGTTCGCTCAGCGCATCTTTGAGTTCCGAGTGGTGCGCCGCATCGATCAGTTTCGGCAGCGCGTCTGTGATCTGATTTTCCGCGTCGTAAAGGTCACGCAATTCCTTTACGAACAACTGCTGCAAGTTTTCCAGCTTCATTGAAAACAGGGCCATACTTCCTCCAAGAGAATTGAGTCTGGCTGTGTGATGGCGGGCGCGGCGTTGGCGTTGGTTCCGGGATCGTCAGCAGCTTGCGATAGTTGGGAGTGTAGGTCTCCCAAGTGGGTAACCGGTAGAGCGGCGCTTCAGCGCCGCGTCCAAGCTGCTATAAAGAGGGGGGCTTCAGCCCCGGGATTGGAATCGCAGACTTGAGCAGAGTTTCCTTTGGAAATAAAGATGGAATGGCGGCGAAGCGAAGGACCTTACCGACTGAGTGCGCCTCAAAGCTGTGACGTCCGAGTAAATATCAGCCGGCGGCGCGAAGAATTATGGGGGTGGCGCCGTTATTCCCCGCCGCCAACTTTGGGAGCATAGGAATTTTCATCCGCCACCTGCCAGACGGTATCAATCACCGTTCCATCCACCCACTTCACCACCGCGACCGGGCGATCCAGCAAACGCGGCTTGGCAGGTTTACCGCCGCAGATCCTCTCGACTTCCGCTTTGATCTCCTCGATCGAACGAATCGGCAGTCCTTTGCCTTTCACCGCTTCGAGCAGGTCGAGGCGCTTGGGATTGATGGCGATTCCCCGCTCGGTCGCTACAACGTCAATCAGCTCGCCCGGTCCCGTGATCGTGGTCACTTCGTCGACAATCACCGGAATGCGGTCGCGGAAGGACGGCACCGCCAGAATCGTGCATCCTGCGAAGAGGCAATTCTGCCAGCCGCCGATGCCGTGCAGCAGCCGCCCGTCGGAATGCGTCACGACATTCGCGTTGAAGTTAATGTCGACTTCGGTCGCGCCCAGTACTGCCGCGTCGATCATGGAGGCGAAGTTGCCTTTGCCGTGAAAGTTGTAAGACGTGAAGGGACTCGTCGGCACGTGCCGCGGGTCGCTGGCGATCGAGCGGACGGCATCGAGGTCGAAGGTCTGGCCATCGAGGATATATCCGATGAGGCCTTCCTTCATCAGATCAACCAGATACTTAGTCGAGCCGCCGCGCACGAATCCGGCCTTCACACTGGCGGCCTTCATCATCTGCGCCAGATAGTCGACAAAAGCCAACGCAATTCCGCCGGCGCCGGCCTGGAAAGAAAAGCCGTCTCGCATGATGCCGCTGTCGCGGAGGAATCGCGCCACCGCTTCCGAAATTCGCAAACGGTCTGGGCTGCGCGTGATCTGGGTTGTGCCGCTGACGATCTTCGAGGGGTCGCCGATGGAATCGACTTCAACGACGTAGTCGACATTGTTGCCCTGGATTTGCCAAGGCACGCAGGGAAACGGGATCAAGTTGTCGGTCACGACGATCACGCGATCGGCGTACACGGAATCTGCCAGCGCAAAACCCAGCGAGCCGCACGCCGAACGGCCATGCGATCCGTTAGCATTTCCGAAGAAATCGGCCGTGGGCGCGGCGATCACAGCGATATCGATATGTACCTCACCGTCCTGTACTGCCTGCCAGCGGCCACCATGCGAGCGCAGCACGCCCAAACCGCGCATGTGCCCATGGGAGCAGTAGTCGCCGAGCGGGCCATTCATGCTGCCTTCGATATGATGCACCGCGCCAGACTTCATCAGCTCAATCACCGGCTCGTGGCAGGGAAACGATGCGCTGGGAAACCAGATGAGGTCCTTCGCGCCCATGCGCGCGGCGGTTTGCAACGCAGTCAAGGCAACCTGATCCCCGTTGCGAAGATGATGGTGGTTGCTGATGGTCATGCCGTCGCGCAGTCCGCAAAGACGCAACGCGGTTTCCAGATCAGGAACGCGCTTGTCCCCGTTTGTGGGATAGTCGCTGTTACTGCGAATCGGCGGTCCCGCTTTGCGGCCTTTGGGCCGATACCCATCCACGCCTTGATACGGCGTCTGGTCGCAGCCGTTCACCAGCGTCGGCACTCGCCGCCCGACAGCGTTGGTAGCCAGTTCGGCCGCCACTCCGCGGCTCATAATTGTTCTCCCGTCGGCGGCGTTGGCTCGGGTTTCAGGTTCATCTGCCGGGCCCGTGCCACCAGCTTCAGTGCCCGCTGCACCACCGGAGCGTCTATCATCTTCGAGTTAAGGCTCACAACTCCCAGTCCGCGAGCTTGCGCGTCATCATAGGCAGCCGCGATTTTTAATGCTTTTTCTAACTCTGACAATGTAGGAGTAAAGGCGCGATGGATGATTGGGATTTGCGTGGGATGAATGCAACCCATCCCTTCAAAACCCATTGCTCGCGACGCCTCACCCCAGCGCAGCAGGCCTTCGGAGTCGGCTACGTCGCCGTAAACCGAGTCGATTGCCTGGACGTGAGCAGCGTGAGCTGCGTTGGCCACACGCATGCGCGCATAGAGCGATTCAGTTCCCATTGGCGTCTTCGGGACTCCAAGATCGGCGGTGTAGTCCTCCAGACCTATGGTGAGAGCCGCAATACGGTCAGAAGCTTTGGCGATGGCGAAGGCATTTTCGATACCTAGCGCCGACTCAAGGATTGGCATCAGCCAGATCGGCCGCTGGATAGCGTGTTTTGTTACCAGCGACTCTAAATGTCTGACAACGTCAGATACCTGCTCTGGAGTTTCGACTTTAGGGATGAGGATGAGGTCGGGTGACTGAGGAACGGTCTCTTCGAGATCAGCCAAACCCATCGGAAGCTGGTTGATGCGCACCATGCGCTCAGCGGCGCCGAAATCCACAGAGCGCAGCGCGTTGCGCACCAGCAGCCGGGCAGCATCTTTCTCCGCGAAGTGAACCGAGTCTTCCAGGTCAAGAATGATCGCGTCCGGCGAGTGCAGGCCGGCATTGATGAAATACTTCGGCTCATTCCCCGGCAGGTACAAACGGGAGCGCCGCAGCCGATCCCGCGCTGAGGCGGCCGGCAATTCGATCGCCTCCGGCAACGCAGTTTTGCCTATACCAAGTCCGGCGCGACGAACCGCAGCCTCGATCCGCGCCGCGATGGCGAATGGCAGCGCACCTTCATCAGTAATAGAGACACGGGCATGGTCGATCGCCAAGGCGGCCAACACACTGCGAACCTGCTCACGAATCGCAGCGCCGTAATAAAGCTGCACCCGCGAGCGCAGATCTATCTCGATGCCACCGTTGGCTCGTTCCTCGAAAACGACGTGTAGGTCTGAGCGGACGTCACTTCCAGCCCGGCCTGCCTCGCCCTCATGCAGTTTCTTAGTTGCGGCTGCTACTGGCATAAGCCTGCTCCACTGCCACTTCGACCTTAGCCAAAATCGCGTCCGTCATCTGGGGGGTTGATGCGGCCCCTTGAGCTAGCGATTTGCCGCCGCCCGGAATCCTCATCATGTCGTAGGTACGCACTTTTCCCTCGGCGACAACCGCCGCGATAGCTCCGCGAATTTTCTCTGCCTTCTCGCGCTCACCGATGTGGTCGAGCATCATCGCCGCGGAAAGAATCATGGCAATCGGATTCACGATGGGCGGATCCAGCTCAGCATATTTCGGCGCAGAGCCATGCGTCGGCTCGAAGACCGCTACCTCATCTCCAATGTTGCCTGAGGCAGCAAATCCGAGCCCCCCAACCAGGCCGGCAAAAGCGTCGCTGATAACATCGCCAAACAGATTGCTGGCGACGATCACTCCGTAATCTTCGGGATTCTTGGTGAGCCACATCGTCTGCGCGTCAATGTTGGTGGACCACAGCGCTATTTCGTGGTATCGCTTCTGCACTTCTTTGGCGACTTCCTCCATCATCCCCGAGGTCTCACGCAGCACGTTCGGCTTCTCGCAGATGGTGACTGCTTTGTAGCCAAACTGACGTGCATAACGAAATGCCGCCTCGCAAATGCGTCGCGCCGCGGGACGCGTGATGATGCGCACCGAGATCGCGAGATCTTCGCCGGCAACTTCCTCGAAGGGTTTGAACTTCGGATTGGTAAGCAGCGCATCGCGCACCAATTGCGGCGGATTCGTCCACTCAACTCCGGCATACAGGCCTTCAGTGTTCTGCCGGAAGATGACCGTGTCGACCTTCGGCTCTTCGAATCCTCCCGCCGGTTTCTTGCGGATGAAGTTCAGCGGATTGCCAGGGAAAGACAGGCAGGGCCGCATGCAGATGTCGAGGCTGAACTTCTGCCGCATGGACACGATAGGGCTGAAGTATTGATGGCCCTTGCCCCGGAGCGCGGGGCTGAGTTCGGACTCGGCCTCTTTCTTGGGCTTCGACGTGATCGCTCCGAACAGACCTACCTTGTGCTGTCGTAGCAGGTCGATGGTGCGCTCGGGCAGCGCATTGCCTTCCTTAATCCAACACTCCCAGCCGATGTCGGCGTGGACGTAGTCAGCCTCGAAGCCAACAGCGTCGAGCACACGAATCGCCTCGGGCAACACCTGATTTCCGATGCCGTCTCCCGGCATAATCACGATCGTCCGTTTTTCCATAAATGCAAACTCCTATAACTTCTATGTCTCACACAGAAGACTTTTAAACTTGGGCCCCCACTGCTTGTAGGCCGAGCTTTTTGCTGACGAGGTTCTCGATGCCGCCGGCGATCACCAACGACTGCGGCACACTGCCCAACGCGGGAAAGGAGAACTCTTCTTCGTCGTAGTAGATGGTGCTGGTCGCGAAGTCAACTTTGATCGGCACAACCGAGATGATTGTGCGCTCCTTGCGCGTCACGGGATCTTCAAAGCGCCACAGCAGCCGCTTCACCAACTCCGGAGCCTCGATACACAGGAAGCCGTTGTTGAAGGCATTGCGCAGATACGTTTGCGAAAAACTGCCGGCAATCACCAGAGGAATGCCTTTACACTTCAAAGCTGTCACTGCCTGCTCGCGGCTGGAGCCAGTACCGAAGTTGAAGCCACCCACCACGACGTCACCGGCGGCTGTACGCTCGGCAAATTGCGGGTCGTAGTTCTCCATTACAACTTGCGCCATCATCTCCGGCGTCATGTCCTCGCGATAGGTGTAATCCTTGCCATAAATCCCGTCGGTATTGAGGTTGTCTTGCGGCAGAAACACGAGCCGTCCGCGAACGCTGGCTGGAAATCCCGGCAGGATCTCTACCTTCTCCGCGGGACCTGAAACCGCGGCAAGCTGCTCGAAGTGCTTCGTCACCGGGCGCGATTCCGGCTGCCCAGGTGCACAGATATAACCTGCGATGGCTGACGCCGCTACGACTTCCGGACTCGCGAGATAGCACCGTGCATCGCGCGATCCCATGCGTCCTTTGAAGTTGCGATTCGTGGCCGAGATTCCCACTTCGCCCGCTTCCAGCAGTCCCGTTCCCAAGCCGATACACGGCCCACATCCCGAAGGCAGAGGCACGGCGCCGGCGTCCAGCATTGTCTGCCAGACCCCGCGCTTTTCTGCTTCGTCCTGCACCGAGCGACTGGCAGCGGCCAGATAAAACTTCACCGTGCCGGCCACCTTCTTGCCGCGTAAGACCGAAGCTGCCGCTTCCAGGTCTTCCAGCCTCGAATTCACGCAGGAAACTAGATAGGCTTTCTGGATGGCAATTTTCTTTGCTGCCACCTCGGCGACTGATTGCATGACCTGCACCGTGTCCGGTCCGGAAACATGAGGTGTCACTTCGGCCAGGTCCAGCACGATGCGCACGGCATATATCGCATCGGAATCTGGAGCAAGTGGCACCACACGCCAATTTTCAAGTTGTTCATCGGAGATGCGGCTGATGCCTCTCGACCTTAAATCGCGGCTGCAGGCTTCTAAATATCGCAGTGCGTTGCCGTCGACCGGGAACCAACCCACTAACGCTCCCCATTCAGTCGACATGTTGGCGATGCTCAAGCGAGCGTCCATGCTGAGCGAGGCCACGCCCGGCCCGGCAAATTCGACAGCGGCGTTCAATACTTCCTCGCGATTGTAGAGGCCGCAAAGTGTGATGATGACGTCCTTACCAGTCGCTCCTGGCGTGAGTTCCCCCTGCAAAACAACTTGAACTGTTCGCGGAACTTGCCACCAGAATTCGCCAGTGGCCCAGATCGCGGCGGCATCGGTGCGAACCACCGGCGTGCCGATCGCGCCCAGGGCACCGTACATATTGGAATGCGAGTCGGAGGCGACGATGAAACTTCCCGGCAACACGTAGCCGTTCTCTACCATGATCTGATGTCCAATGCCCGTGCCCGGGGGATAGAAATCGATGCCATTCTCGCGGGCGAAGGTCTCCATGCTGCGGTACTTTGCCAGGTTCGACTCTTCTTTGTTTTGAATGTCGTGATCCGCGGTAAACACAGGCTGTGCCGCATCGTGCACACGGTGGGCGCCGATAGCCTTGAACTTCTTCATCACCGCCGAGGTGTTGTCGTGCGTCATCACGTGGTCGGGACGGATGGAAAGAAAATCTCCAGCACGCAAAGGGCGGTTCGGTCCTTCGGCCATGTGAGACTGGGCAATCTTTTCGACAATGGTCTGTCCCATGGTTAACTCCTGACGCCCGGCTCCCCATCAGCTCTAAACAGCCGCATCAACTCAGTCACGTTGGACTGCCGCTCCAGTGCCCAGATCGCGTCCATGGCCCGGCTTCGCGCAGCGCGCGACATGACCCGCTCCGCCAGCGCCTCGAATTTTTCTTCCACTTCCTTATCGGTTAGCGGATTGCGCGGGTCGCCCTTGGGATAATCAAGCTGCTCGGCGAATTCGCGGCCGTCGATGGTGTGAATTCTGACGATCACCCGTTGCAGTGCCGGGAAAAGCTTCTCGATAACCGGATCGGCAGAAACCACGATCTTTTTGAGCTGCTCACGAATCAGGGGATCCATGATCTTGGCCGGAGTGAACTGCAAGGGCGTGACCTGCCGTTCAGCGATGGCAGCCGCGATTACATAGGGCAGCGAGTGGTCGGCAGTCTCCTTGGTGTGCGGATCATACTTGCTGGGATCGCTCAGGATGTCGGCGCCGCGAGCCGTGGTGCGAATGTGAACTCTAGCGATGTCGTTAGGCTTTAAATCATGATCCTTCACCAGAGCCAGCACTGCGGAGATCGGCGTATGGGTGAGCGCTTCCGTGGGAAAAGCCTTCATCCCACATTGTGTGATACGCCAGGACTCGCCCAAACCGTCGGCCAGCAGATTCAGCTTCCATTCCGGACCGAAGGAATGCACCAGCCCTTCTTTGCCGTCGATCACGTGCTCTGGGCCCGTGTAGCCCTTCTCCGCCAGCAACGCCGCCAGGACACCGCTCTGCGTGGCCATGGGATCGACCGTATTCTTCATCATGGTTAGTTTGCCCGCGGTCACCGCTCCAAGAGTTGCCCGCGCGCTGGCGCTGATGCCGATGGCATGTTGTATCTGTTCTGGCGACAGGTGAAGCATGCGCCCGGCGACGATGGGTGAGACAAACGCCGTCAGCGTGGCGTGATGCCAGCCGCGTTCGCGAATCCCGGGGAAGGCTGCTTCACACAGCCGCATCTCGAATTCGTGGCCCATGACCAAGCCGACAATCAACTCCTGGCCGTCGCTTCCGGTGCGCTCGCAGGCGGCAAGCGCTGCTGGAAAGATGTCCGAGGGATGCGACGGGTCTTGCTTCCAGTAGATATCGTTGTAGTCCATGCAGCGGATCATCAACGCGTTAGCCAGCGACGCGGATACGGGATCCATCTGCTTGCCGCTGCCAAACAAAGTCGCCTTCCCCGGCCCGGCAATCTCGTCAAGCACTTCGAGTGCAATGCGCACGTCATGCTGCTGATATCCGCCTAAAGCGCAACCGACGCTGTCGAGCAGGAAGCGCTTGGCCTGGTAAATGGCGTCCTGGGAAAGCTGATCAAAACGTAAGGCGGCAGCCCACTCTGACATTGTGGCAGTAACGGTTGGCTTACTTGCGGTTTTCAGCGGAGCTGCAATGGTCGCCATGAATGTCTTCCTTACTTCGCCAGGTTCTTGAAGGGCAGATATGCCATGAAGTCGGCATGATGAACGATGTAGGCTTCGGTAGTTCGCTTCACCAGATCACCCTCGGCAGCATGCGTCGCAATGATGTGACAAACCGCATCCGGCACGCCGCATTCCATTGCCATGGCTACGCCAGTGAACGGATGACGCAGCAACTCGCCGCGCTCGCTTTGGCGTGCGTGGCCGTCAACCTTCTCGTACTCCAGCAGCTTGCCTACATCGGCGAGAATGGCGCCGGCGATCACCGTGTCCATATCGATAGGCAGCGCGCGTCCCATAAACTCCTTCATGCTTTCCGCCGCTTTGCGGGCGATGTGCACCACGCAACGTTTGTGCTCCATGAAGGTAGTTGGACAGTTGGGGACGAGAAGCGTAAACGGGATGCAGTTGAGATCGTCGGGAGTAAGCGGGCTGACTTCCAGCGCTCGTTGCCAAGTCTTGGTGACCTGCTCACGCAGTGCGGGAGACTGGATCCAATCGATCTCAGGCCAGAGTTTGAGGACGGCGTCGCGCATCGATTTGCTCCCGTAAACAGGGGGAAAGCAACAGCGGGTC
The DNA here is from genome assembly GCA_963769235.1 of uncultured Acidobacteriaceae bacterium. GTDB lineage: Bacteria > Acidobacteriota > Terriglobia > Terriglobales > Acidobacteriaceae > Bog-257. The sequence goes on from CAVYKW010000009.1 coordinate 428,381, forward strand.
GCACTGGACTGTTTGCTCCCTCGGAACCGATTATTGGAGCACTTTTCGCTTATGTGGAGCTATGACACGCGTCACAAGTCGCTGCAAGTAGTTGGAAGCGTGGAGGCTTGGGAAGGGGTATTTCTCGGCGGTTTTGAGGGGCTAGAGTTGGGGCTGGGGAGCTTTTAGTGTCTGCCTGATAGCCTCTGCCGTCCCCCCGCGGTATCTGTGTGGTAGCAGTGCCGCCGCTCCGCGGCTCAACCATTTTTCCCCACTCCACCGCGGGCTCACGCCCACGGCTAACACAAATGTTGCCGCTGCGCGGCTGGATTCTTGCCCGTTGCACCCACCAACGATGCGAAACTTCAGTTCTCACGCAGACACTTTAGGACACGGCAGTCGCAGTATCGGTGGCTGCAACCATAGCGTTCAGGGCGACGCGTCACATCCTCCACGTGACATCTTCTACCTCGTTGGTGATTTCCTCTGGCGGAGTGTCGGGGGCAAAGCGCATGGGCTTGCCAATCACAACCTTCAATTCTCCGCGGCGCGCGATTTTGCGGCCGGCCAGCTTCATCTCGTACAGTCCGTCAATACGCAGAGGCAGCACCGGCACATTGAGACGTGCGGCCAGCATGCCTAATCCCGAACGAAATGGGCATGCCTTGCCGTCCGGGGTTCGCGTACCTTCGGGATAGACCAGCACGCTATATCCGCTATCAACCGACTCGCCGGCATAGGCAAAGCTTTCGCGCACTCCCGACTGCTGCGGCAGGGGAAACACGTCGAAAAGGGCAACGACGAGGTAATATCCCACTTTGTAGGACAACCGCATAAACCAGTTCCAGGCAGCCGGAGGTCGCCACATCTCCCACAGTAATTCGCCCCACATGCCGACAGCCAGATTGCGCCGCAAACGCGGAGGCAGCGCCCACAACGCGAATCCCACATCGATATAAGTGATGTGGTTGCAGCTGATGAGGAATGGCCCGTCCAGCCCGCACAGGTTCTCGCGGCCTACGATCTTGGGTTGGGCCATAATCAGGGTCGCAGGCCAGGTGAGGAGGTAATAGATCCCTTCGCGAATCCAGGTGATCGGCCAGCGTTGCGCCCAGCGCGGATATTGATATCCACTTTGAACTGCCTTCTGTGGCTCGCGCACCAGCCGTTCCAGGTCCGCGACAGTATTGACCTTGGTGAAATCCGCCTGATTCAGATCAACCTGATACCGATCTTCCAATGCACTCATCAATTCGACCCGGTCCATCGAACTCAGGTTGAGATCGCCTTCCAGGTTGGCATCGGCAGCCAGCGGACCCAGGCTGCGGCCCGTGATGCGCGCAATTAAAGCGGCAAGCTCGCCTTGCGAAGCCGGCGAAATACCGTTGCCGGAAGTAAAATGCTGTTGCACGGCGGACTGTATGACAGCGGTCTTAGGTTTCTGCGTGGGCGTTCGGGGGAAGTCCTCATCCGGCCAAACGAGCCAGCGGCGCATCTGCTGAAACTCAGCCAGTTGCTGATTGGCGTGCTTCACGGTGTCTAGTGGATCGGCAGAGTCGCGCAGGATCATCACCGCGCATGGTTCGGCATTACCACCCTGCTCCAGCCCAACCACCACGCAATCGCGCACCTCAGGCTGCTGCCGCAGCGCAGCCTCAAGGTCTTCGGGATAGATGTTCATCCCCTCGCGGGTGACGATGACGTTTTTCTTGCGGCCCTTGAAGTAGAGATTCCCTTCGGCGTCGAGTTCCCCGACATCGCCGGTGCGAAACCAGCCTCCCTCGCTCGATACCGGCTTCAACTCCTTGCCTTGCCAGTAGCCGGAAGCGACGCTGGCCCCGCGCACCAGAATTTCGCCACTCTCATCCAGCTTGACCTCGCGGCCTTCCAGCACCTTGCCGATCGAACGCTTGCCGGTGCGGAAAGGGTGATTCAGCGAAACCAGCGAGGTGGTTTCTGTGAGGCCGTATCCTTGAATAACAACGAAACTCAGGCGCCGCCAGAACTCTTCGGTCTCGGCGTCGAGAGCGGCGCCTCCAGAAATGAATGCCCAGAACTTCCAGCCAAACTGATTGTGGATTCGACGAAATCGCCACCAGCGTTTGACGAAGTGCTCGTTCTTCGCAGCCTCGAATTGGCGCTTAAACCAGGATTGCCGGCCAGCTAGTTCCAGATCGCGCTCGATCTTATCCTTCAGAGATTCCATCAGCCTGGGGACGGCGACCACAACCGACACCCGCTCGCGCTTGATGACCTGCATCACCTCGGTAGGATTCAGCGTGTCCTGAAAAAGCACGGTTGCGGCCAGTAGCTGCGGCAGAAATATGCCAAGGAACTGACCAAAAACATGGCTGAGAGGGAGGAGATTCAGGAACCGAAGCGGATGAAAGACGCGCTCGTAGCGTAGATATTTGCCGATTTCGCGCTCCAGCGGCTCGAGGTTCGCCAGTATGTTGCCGTGAGTAATCACCACCCCGCGAGGCTCAGCCGTGGTGCCGGAGGTGAAGACGATTTCGACAATGTCGTCGCGGGTAAGAGGTGGCGGAACGATAGGGGCGTCTGAACGCGCCTGAAGTTTCTCGCGCAGGTTTTCCAGGTCGATCGAGGGTATTCCGGAGATCTGATTATGAACCGAGCGGACGCACAACCTGGCATCCACCCGTTCGGCCACGCGTTGGGCAAAGTCGGGCGCTGCAATCTTGTCGATAGGAACAACAATCGCGCCACGCAGCAGGCACCCGAAGAACGCCGCAATCCATTCTGCGCAGTTCTCGCCCCAGAGCAGGACTTTGTCGCCTTTGCCAATACCTCTGGATTCCAGCTCGCGAGCAAAGCGATAGGCCGTACTTGCGACGTCGCCGTAAGTCCAACGCTGCGTCCGATATCCCCGGCGATGGACGTAGGCATCCTCCCGCGAGTGACGGCGAAAATTATCGAGGTACTCCAGGATGGTGGTGCGATCCATTGGTCAACAGTGTAACTGCTGGCGATTGCGGGGTCATGGGCCGTCAGCCGCGTGCAGTCTGGGGTCACCGGCGATCAAGTTCTCGCGACGGGGCTATTCTGTTTTGGTCAGCCCTGAGGAACTAACTCCATGGATCCACGACATCCAAACCGCAGCCAGCAAAATCCCCGACATTTCGAGTCGCCAGAGTAGCTTTTTGCACGTGCGCGATGGCGGCAATTTGCGCGTCGAGTTGGCTGATGGGTTTGCCGACGGCGCGGCGCTCGGCAGCAAGCACGGCAAAAACTCGCGCGGCGTCGCTGTCGAAGCTCAAGACTCGGCCCGCAAAGTCTTCGGCGAACATGCCGGCTGCCGCAGCCAGCAATGCCGTACGACGTTTGCTCTTGGCCAGAAGCTCAATCCCGTAGAAGATTTCGGCCTCAGTAATTGAGGTGGTGTATAGCTCGGGGGAATGCCGGGAGGCGAGCCACGCAACCACTCGTGCAGCGGGCTCAGCCTTCATTAATTCTGAAAGTACATTGGTGTCGAGGATGATCACTCGGAAAAATCCGGAGGCCGGCGGAGGCCTTCTCGTTTCGGCAATTGCAGCTCAACCCCGCCTACTCTTGCAAACCGCTGCCGAATGGAGTCCGCAAGATTCCTGGATGAGACCTGAGCCCCACTCAACGCGGAACGCAGGATGTCACGGGCCTCCTCTTCCATGGAACGCCCGTGATGGGCCGCCCGAACCCGCAACCTGGACTTCGTCTTTTCATCGAGCTGACGAATGGTTATGGTAGCCATGCCATCAATGCTAGCACTGACAGCATCGAATGCAAAGCCTGACTGGAAGGCTACAGCATTTGCCGCCGGCTCGCGCGCGAAACTGCCCGGGTAACGTTCCTCAGCATGGTGCTGGCTTCCCGGATTTCGGGCAGGGATATGCCGCAGTAAAGCTGCTTGCCTTCGCGTTGGGTGGAAACCACGCCCGCCGCGCGCAGCACCGACAAATGTTGCGAGAGATTAGCCTTGGAGATCCCAAGGCCCGCTTGCAACTCCGACGCCCAGCGTTGCTTTCGCCCCAGAAGTTCGATGAGTTGCAGCCGGGTTGGATTTGCAAAAGCTTTGCAGATCGCAGCCTGGCGTTGATAGGTGTCACTTTCGGAGATCGCGTGCTTTTTCATCGTGCCCCCAAATCGCCCAAGCGAAGCCATCCCCATGCCGGCATCGACTTCGGGCTACCCCTTGCATCTTGTCTTATTCTTGCGTTGCGTTATAGCACAACACAGGGCATCGCGCAGCAACTAAAAGGTTGGAAGGCCGCATGACGACTGTCGCAGCTTGGCTTACTGGCTGATTCTGGCTATGGTCAGCCTTCTAACGTAAGTCTCGTGTTTCGCTACGAAGAATCCCGGCTCAAGGAATGCGTCATCCTGCCGATAAACCACCTGAGCACGATGTCCTCTTGAGTGCAGTGTTGGCGATGCGATCCCAGCCGGGCCGTTCTCCTGGCTGGGCTTTTTATGTCGGGCCAAACGGCTTTAATCAGCGACCCCAACATCGCGGTACGATAGCGACATGCCTGAGGGAATCGCTTCAATCGTGTCAGCCTCCGATCTGGAGCGCTCGCTCGCCCGCATCCGAAATGCGGTCGCGACTCCCGCCGAAGGCATCTTCGGTCCCACGTCCGTTAGCTGGAAGATCAACCGCGAGTCAGCCTTATTTCTGGCGGCCGGACGGGCTGTCCTGTTGCAACTGGCGCATCCCTGGGTTGCGACCGCCATCGCAGAGCATTCCAGAACACTGCACGATCCTATCGGCCGGTTTCATCGAACCTGCCAGGCGATGTTCAGCATTACGTTCGCTCCCCTTGATCTTGCGATGGCGACCGCTCACCGGCTGCACTGCCGCCACGCGAATATTCAGGGCAATCTGCGGGAGCCGGCGGGCGAGTTCGCACCAGGAAGCCGATACGAGGCCAACGAAATCTCGGCCCTCCGTTGGGTATATGCCACGCTGGTGGACAGCGCGGTGCTTGCTTATGAACTGGTGTTACCACCGCTAAGCCCCGCAGAGTGCGATCAGTATTACGTGGAAAGTCTCCGAACTGCGGCGCTGTTTGGCATCCCTCGTGACGCCTTGCCACCAGACTGGGCTGCCTTCGCGAATTACATGAGAGCGACGCTCGAGTCGGGTTCCCTGGCCGTCACCTCCGCCGCTCGCGAGATGGCGCAAGAGTTGAACGCAGGCGCTGGGCTTCCAGTGCGCACACCCTTTTGGTATGGCGCTTTGACTACTCATCTGCTACCGGCATCGCTGCGTGTTGAGTTTCAATTGCCATACGGAGATGTGGAACGACGCTCGGCCCAGCGCGCCGTTCGTTGGCTGCGGCGCTTGTATTCCTATCTCCCGCCTGCCTTGCGCTTTGTCGGGCCCTACAACGAAGCTCGGGCGCGGCTTGCCGGCAGAGCTCAATCAAGCCTGGCTACACGACTGAGCAACAAGCTTTGGATAGGCCAGAATTCCCTTTTCAACTGTCCGCGGGAACCGGCCCGCTAGCGAACCGGTAAGTCGCCACGATTTCCGTCAGCAACCCCAACCGACCACTCTTCCAGATTCTTCCGCCGATTCGGTGTAGCATGGATGCACAGTTTTCGGATTCGTGGGGAATCATCGCCTTGCCAGCAGGAGCTATCGCATGAACGTTCTGCTTCTTTCCATGCCAGATTCGTTTGAGCACATGCCGACAGTCGCGGTGCGGATGCCGAATGGCGCTCTTTGCTCGCTGGCGGGCAACGTCGATCCTCATCACCACGTCGTCGTGGCTGACTTGATCCTGGTTCAGCGAAATGTGCGCGAAACAGTTGCAGCCCTGGTGCGGGAGCATAACCCTGACGTTGTGGGACTCTCGGTAATGACGTTTCAGCGCAAGACTTGTATGCGCATCATTGGGCTGATCCGCTCAATGTGTCCGAATGTTCGCGTCGTAGTAGGCGGCTACGATCCCAGCCTTGCTCCCGAAGAGTACATGGCGGAAGGCTCAGGCGTGGACTACGTGATTCGCGGCGAAGGCGAGATCACCTTCCGCGAACTGCTGCGCGCCTTCGAAAAAAATGCCGGGCTCGACGCAATTCTGGGACTTTCCTATCGCACGGAGGGCGGCTGGAAACAGAATCCATCGCGGCCGGTCCATAGCCTGGAGGGCGATGAAATCCGGCTTCCGAAGCGCGATGCCCGGATTCTAAGCGGCTACACCATGATGGGACGGCAAGTTGACGTGGTGGAGACTTCTCGGGGATGCACCTTCGATTGCGGCTTCTGCTCGATCATCGAAATGCGCGGCCGTAACTTTCACACCTATTCGTTTGATCGAGTGATAGCCGATATTCGGGATGCCCGCGACCATGGAGCACGCGCCATCTTCATCGTGGACGACAACATCAGCCTCAACATCAAGCGCTTCGAGGGACTTTGTCGAGCCATCATTGACGCTGGCTTGAACGACATTGTTTATACCGTGCAGGCCATGACTTCGCCGATCGCAATGCATGGCGACACACTTGCGCCCCTGATGCGGCAAGCCGGTTTCCGCTACGTATTTCTCGGCATCGAAAATGTTCTGGAAGACGATTTGCAATTCCTGAAAGCGTCGGCCAAAAATGAGTTTCGCGAACAAGGGAAGCGAACCGGAAACGCCAGCCTGCGCGCCATCGAGTACCTGCACCAGAACAAGATGTACGTGGTTGGCGGCCTGATCGTCGGCAATCCCGACGACACGACGGAGTCAATCGAGACGAACCTGAAATTCGCCCGCAAATACGTCGACTGGCCGTACATTCAACATCCTACGCCGTATCCTGGCACTCCGATGACCAAGGATTTCCGCGCCAAAAACCTGATCAAGATCGAGCGCTACGAAGAGTACGACGGCACCACCGCTGTGGTCGCCACCCAGCATCTCCAACCTGAAGAGATTGAATATCAAAGATGGCGGGCGGAGCGCTGGATGAAGACTCGGCATATACCCGCTGTTATCGCCCACGATCCTCTGTTCGTTTTGCAGAATTGGTGGAAAATGCTGGCCCACACCTTCCGCGGCAGCTCGCTAAAATCGATGTTCGGCCTGGAAAGCGATCGCAAAGTGTTTGAGCGCTATCGTCGGATTCGTAGTGCCGAGCGCGCCTATCTGTGACAGGAACTCTTCTGACTTGGCGGCACGTTGTTTGTATGCCGCGATCCTGAAAATCGCGGTATAACTTCATCAGGTTCCCTTATCCATGCTGCCGGTTGCTATTCCCCACGAGAAGAAAGCAGGACTCGCACATTGGTCTGATCGCGTGCTTCAGGAATGTGACAAAGCCAGCGAAAGCTTTGCCGCTGATCCGGTGCATGACCTTCGGGTTGCCATTCGTCGTTGCCGTTCCATGGCCGACGGCTTCCTTTCCGTCGATCCCGATCCGGACTGGAAGCACATGAAGCGCCTGGCCAAGCCCCTCTTCAGTAGCCTGGGAGACTTGCGCGATACACAAGTGATGTCCGAATGGGTGTCTAAGCTCTCGGAGCCTGGCGACACGGTGCGGGAAAATCTGCTGCAAGCTCTTGCGCAGAAGGAGGTCGCACTCAAAGAGGCGGCCCAGAAGGCTTTGACCAGCTTCGATCGCAAGACTTGGACGTCGCTGAACAACCACCTGTCGCAGCGCACCAGCAGGGTTCCGCTGGAGGGTCTGGTATTCCAGGAGCTCGCGCTGGAACGCTGGGCGGAAGCGCATGAGTTGCATCGGCAGGCGCTGCGCAATCGCAGTCAAGTGGGCTATCACCAGCTACGAATCGGAATAAAGCGCTTCCGGTACACGGCGGAGAATTTCCTGCCTGAGCGTCACGAGCGCTGGGCGAAGGATCTTCGGACGTTGCAGGATGCGCTGGGCGAGGTTCATGATTTCGATGTGCTGCGGGCCATGCTGCGAGAGCACGCCGAGCTTTCTGTCGAACAGCGTGCCCACTGGCAAAAACGTATCACCGCGGAGCGGCAGAAGAGGCTGGATTTCTATCGCCGGAAGATGGTCGGAAAAGCTTCCTTGTGGCTGGTTTGGCGTTCCGAATTACCCAGCGGCCCGACGCTGGAAAAAGCTGCCATGGAGAAGCTGCGACTCTGGGCTGCGGGCCTTGATCCTGACCCGCGACATTCGACTCATGTCTCTCGCCTGGCGTTGAGCCTTTACGATGGACTCTTACAATGTGGGATATTGAAATTGCCTGGAGATGACCGCAGGATTTTGCGGGCAGCTGCCATCCTGCATGACATTGGGAGAAGCAAGAACGGTAACGGACATCAGAAAAGTTCTTATCGCATGATCTGCAAAATGAAGCCGCCGTTCGGCTGGAGCGAGGAAGAGATGCGGTGTATCGCGGCTGTGGCGCGGCATCACCGCGGCCGCATCCCCCAAGTGAGCGACTCCTCGTTTGTGGGACTCAGCCCAAAGCGGCGTTCTGAACTGATGTCGATTATCGGCGTGTTGCGTTTGGCCAACGCGCTCGATGAATCGCACGATCAGAGCATTTCTCGCATCGTGGTTGAGCAGCGCGATGGTGCGGTAGTGTTGTCCGCGCAAGGCCTGCAAGAAATAAGCCCGAACGCAGAACGCATCGCTCGGGCTCGATATCTTCTCGAGACAGCCTGCCGACTGCCGATTATGCTGCGATCGCTACCGGACAGAACTTCGGCGCCGCGGCGAACTCGCACCATGGAGACTAGAAAACCTGGTTAGGCGGCTGGGGTCCTGTGTTTTTCTTTTTTGTAGGGATCGCCGATAAAAACGAAGGGATATTTGCTGAGCGCCTGAACATCTCCGGCTGCGGCATACTTCTCAACTTCGGCCATCAAATTCTCTGCTTCGTCTTTGGCCATGTTCTTCGTGGCTTGCCAGAATTTATGCGGAAAAAACCAGATACGATTGCGATGATCAGTTTCGGTCCTACTGTCTGAAACCGCCGGCATTTGAAACTCCTCCCACAATGTGAGACATGCTACAAATTGCGTTAGTTGGATGAACTAAGGGTAGATTGTCATCCGTATTATGAACCTTCGGTGGAAAGGTTGTAAACGGATTGCTTGCTGGAATGGCGCGGAGGCGTTGCTCGAAAATCGATAAAGCGCCGCAAGCTCAACAAACCATTCGACAAACTTTGGTGGGTGCCCGGCGGACTTATTTTTTGTAGCCTGTGCTTCGGAATTCCGCATCGGGAAGTTTGGCGCCCTCGTGCGGATCAGGAGTGCACCCATGGGCACCCCCTCTCACATCCGGAGAGAGGTATACCACATTGTGGGGGTCACAACATAATCGCTCCGGTTCGGCAATTTGGGGGTTCGCAGCGCTTGCGCCTCGATTCGCTCAAGTTTCAGGATGCAGAAGAACTGGAGCGAATCGTCGGGTGGCCAGGCAAGCGCATATGCGCTAACTCACGATTCTTTGGTTTTTGCGAGCGCGGGTTTCGCGGACACGTTACAAACGTGCTCCGCCGCCAGGCTCCAGGACCTGTTTCGAAAACGACTGCGACGGATCTCTGCGAAGCGCGAGGATGACGTTGTGATTCTGGCGATCACCTCGCAATCGACATGCGGCAATAGCCACGTTGCCTTGTGAAGATAATGGAAAGAGTTCCTAGCCGCGGACCAGGATTCGCGCAAGCTTCTCCGTATCCACTGGGAGTCGCGAGATCAAGAAGAGTACAAAGCCCTTCTTGGCGAGGATCTCTTATCGGGGAGCAAACGCCGTGCTGACGGCTACGCGGACCAGAGAATACAGTCTTCCGTTAGTTGCCCGATATCGGTCTCTTTTACGTGCCGGCTTACGACAACTTCCGATGCTCTCCGGCAGCAAGCCGTCGCGCGCGGGCTCAAACAAAACAGACCCCCTCGCTAAGTGGCACTTTGTTATGAAACCGTTCTGAAGTCTGGCGCGCAAAAAAATTACGACCACCCGATGGCTCCAGGTGGTCGTGACGTATAGAACTGATTTCGGCCCTAACCCTCGAAGGTTAACGACAACTGCTCGCTTCTCACTCTCCGGCGTGTCAGGATGTGAACTCTGACGCGACTACAGACGAAACTTGCGACGAGCGATACCGACAACTCCCAGCAGTCCGCTGCCAAACAGCACCAGCGTCCCCGGCTCAGGCGTTGTTCCGCCCTGTCCGCCTTGGGTTACCACTACGTTGTCCAGGAACCAATACGCCGGATCGTTCCGGAAAGTGAACGAAAGCGGTGTCTCTGTGCCTGTCGCGGTCTCGGTCAACTGGAACTGCTGCCAGCCGAACGCCACGCCAAAGTTGCTGAGCGTGAACTGCGCCGTACCGAACTGTACTGAAAAATAGTTCGGTGTGCCGCTGACCGGATCAGCAAGGTAAAACGAAAGGGTGTACTGCGATCCGGGCGTCGTGGCGATCTCCTGCCCAATCGTTGCCGTGTCGCCTACCGGGCCAAAGTATGCTGCGAAATTCCCATCCTCAGGCGCAAAACTGCCGGGACAAGTAGATACGTCGCAAACTCCGACAAATGAGGTGTCTCCGGAAACTGTCCAGCCAGTGAAGTCTCCGGTTTCGAAGCTTCCATTCGTAACTAGGTTGCCGGCGTGAGCCAACACCGACGTTCCTAGAGCGAGCAGAGCTACAGCGAGCGAAATGCGAACCAGTTTGTTAACCAAGCGAAGAGCCCTCCTTGTGTGAGTCGGGTGAAAAGGGGCTAACACCCCTCACGCAATTTTTAGGCCAAATAGTGGCGGACTAAGAGCCATGCAGATAACGCCTTAGGTACATAGCCAACAGCTGGGTGTGCACACAATTGCACAAACAGGAACTTGGTTTACTTACGGAGGGCAGAATTTGGACACAACGCAGAGCGCTGCGGGATGAAAGGAGAAAACCACCGCAAAAAGTCGACCATCCGGAATGATCGACTTTTTGCGGCTTAGAAAGTCAACTAAGGCTCATTAGTTGAAGAACTTGCGACGAGCGATACCGACAACTCCCAGCAGTCCGCTGCCAAACAGCACCAGCGTCCCCGGCTCAGGCGTTGTTCCGCCCTGTCCGCCTTGGGTTACCACTACGTTGTCCAGGAACCAATACGCCGGATCGTTCCGGAAAGTGAACGAAAGCGGTGTCTCTGTGCCTGTCGCGGTCTCGGTCAACTGGAACTGCTGCCAGCCGAACGCCACGCCAAAGTTGCTGAGCGTGAACTGCGCCGTACCGAACTGTACTGAAAAATAGTTCGGTGTGCCGCTGACCGGATCAGCAAGGTAAAACGAAAGGGTGTACTGCGATCCGGGCGTCGTGGCGATCTCCTGCCCAATCGTTGCCGTGTCGCCTACCGGGCCAAAGTATGCTGCGAAATTCCCATCCTCAGGCGCAAAACTGCCGGGACAAGTAGATACGTCGCAAACTCCGACAAATGAGGTGTCTCCGGAAACTGTCCAGCCAGTGAAGTCTCCGGTTTCGAAGCTTCCATTCGTAACTAGGTTGCCGGCGTGAGCCAACACCGACGTTCCTAGAGCGAGCAGAGCTACAGCGAGCGAAATGCGAACCAGTTTGGTCATCAAAGGAAGCGGCCTCCTGGAGGGCCTTACAACTGACTCTCCATCGATCTGAAGTGCAACCGTATCACCAAACGTTCAACTCACAAAGCCCGCAATTTGTTAAGGATACCCATTCCCTCTTTCGGCCGAGTGAAACATGTTGCATCTTTTGGGGACAATGCTTACCCATATAGCACCTTCTGGCCGGTAAGCAAATAGTTATATTTTTCAGCCGCATACCGTGCCGCGACTCTGTCCTGACGACAAAACCGAAGTCACCAAGGTGCACTACTGACGTTCCTGTGCACCGGGCAAGGCTGGCACTCTAGAGCTAGTAATCGAGTTCGGCAGGATGGCCGGTGAGTCGTTCAATCCTCTTGGCTATCGGCGGATGGGTCGAGAACAGGTTCGCGAAGCTGACCCCGCCCAGCATAGGAGCTACGATAAACAGGTGCGCGGTCGAAGGCGAAGCCTGCATAGGAATGCGCTTCGAACAGGCATCCAATTTCTTCAGAGCGTTGGCCAGGGCATAAGGGTTCCCTGTGAGTTGCGCGCCGGTGGCGTCGGCCTGATATTCGCGCGAACGCGAAACGGCCAGCTGAATCAGAGTGGCAGCAATCGGGGCGAGAATCAGCATCAGGAGCCCGACGAAGCCTCCGCCACGATCACGGTCGTCACGATCGCCCATTCCGCCGAACAGCGACGCCCAATATCCCATGCGCGCCAGCAGCGTAATCGCGCCGGCAAGCGTAGCAGCGACGGAACTGATCAGGATGTCACGATTTCGCACGTGACCCAGTTCGTGCGCCAACACTCCCTCGAGTTCTTCGTCGTTCAGCAGATTCAGAATGCCTTCGGTCACAGCAACTGAGGCGTGCTCAGGGTTGCGGCCGGTCGCGAAGGCGTTCGGCGACTCGGTCGGGAGCACATACATCTTGGGCATCGGGATGCCGATTTTTTGAGTGAGCCGTTCGACTACCTCGTAGGCTCGCGGCAACTGCTCGCGGGTCACCGGCTGGGCGCGATACATGGCGAGCGCGATCTTGTCGCTGAAAAAGTACGAGGCGAAATTCATTACGATGGCCAGCCCAAACGCCAACACCAGGCCACGTTCACCGCCGAACACTTGTCCCATGAAAAGCAGAAACAGAGTGAGCGCCGTCAGCAAGAGGGCTGTCTTAAAGGTGTTTCCCATATCTGCTAAGTAGATGATATGCGCGGCGTTAGGTTGCGGGAAATCGGTTGGAGCCCAATTTCAGCCGATCCAGAAATCTCACTGCTTATAAACGCCAGACATCCGGATAGGTTGCGTTTACAATGATGCGACCCGAGTTTGCCGTCGGAGTCGAGTTCGAATTCGCTATGCCCCAGCTACCGATCGTACCTTCACAGCGCCGGCATCATGAAGATCTGGTGCTGGTCGGCTTTCGCGTTGACGGTCAGCACGATGGACCGCAGTTCTACACGCTGCTTGTCGTCGGAGGCGACGACGAACGGCCGCCTACCGCCAATGGCCGCCTGCTGTTCTTTACTCGCCCAGAACTCGGCGCGAAGGCATTGGCGCTGGATCCAAGCCTGGCGCACCTCGGCCCGCCGCCTCAAGAGCTCGAGACCTTCTGCGATGTTGCTGAAGCCTTGCACCTGGTGAATTCTCAGGATGCCGACCCGGATGGCGTCATCCTGGAATCTCTGCTGGTTTTCGATGATCTGGTGAGGACGACCAGGCTGCACATGCCTGATCGCTATCAGGGCTTGCTGACGGAATTGGCGGGTCGGCTTACCGAAGGCAAGCAACTACGCGAAATCTTTACCAGCCATTCCTTGCGCGAGCACGTGGAAGACGCGCTGCTTTGGTGCATCGGAGCAATCATCGTGAAGACGCGGATGATCTCGGAGTGAGCCAGCTTTATTCCGCGGTGAAATAGTCGACCGTGATCGGGTTCTCAAACAGCGAATAATCTCGCGTCACCACGGTTATTCCGCTGTCGGTCACGTGATATTTCTGCCGATCGGCTTCCGTGTCGTACCCGATAACCGTTCCCTCAGGAATATGAACGTCGCGATCGATAATCGCTTTGCGGATTCGGCAATGCCGGCCCACGTTCACATGCGAGCACAAGATGCTGCTGTCGATGTGGGCATAAGAATTTACCCGCACATCCGGCGATAGAACACTGCTGCACACGCTGGCGCCGGAGATGATGCAGCCCATCGAAACCATGGAGTCGTGAGCTTCTCCGGTGCGGCCCGGATCGTTGAAAACGAATTTCGCCGGCGGATACTGCCGCATGTGGGTGCGGATCGGCCACGCGTCATCGTAAAGGTTGAACACCGGAGCCACGGAAACCAAATCCATGTTCGCCTCGTAGTAGGCTTCCAGTGTCCCCACATCCCGCCAGTACAAAGCTTCTTTGCGGTTTTCGTCGATGAAGTTAAAGGAATAGACCTTGTAGTCGTCCACCATCCTGGGCAGAACGTTGTGCCCGAAGTCGTGACGCGACGTGGCATCCTCGGCATCCTTCAATAGGGCCGGGATCAACACGTCCGTATTGAAAAGGTAGATGCCCATTGACGCTGAAACCATGCGCGGGTTGTAGGGAGAGCGCAAATCCGTCTGCTCGGGCTTCTCCTGGAAACCTACAACTCGGCCGGTGCGATCGATTTCGACAACTCCGAAATGCTTGGTTTCGGCGGGATCAATCAGAATGGTGGCCAGCGTGACATCCGCCCCGGAATCCTGATGCTGGCGCATCATCAAGTCGTAATTCATTTTGTAGATGTGGTCGCCAGACAAAATCAGAACGTACTTGGGCTGCTCGGATCCAATGGAGTAAATATTCTGGTACACCGCATCGGCGGTTCCCATATACCAATTTTCGCTGACCCGCTTCATGGGCGGTAGAATCTCGATGAACTCTCCCAGCTCGCGTCCCACAATGTTGCCCCAGCCCTCGCGAATGTGGCGATTGAGGGAGAGCGCTTTGTATTGGGTCAGGATATAAACCCGTCGCAGATCGGAATTAATGCAGTTGGAAAGAGTGATATCGATGATGCGGTAGATGCCGCCGAAGGTGACGGCCGGCTTGGCCCGATCGCGGGTTAGCGGATAAAGACGTTCACCCGCTCCTCCTGCCAGCAAGACTCCGAGTGTGTCTCTCATCAGTTGCTGTCCCGATTACATGTTCTGAAGAAACCGCCTACAGGTGATTGTGGAGCGCGCGTTTGCCGTCTTACATGCCAACTGCACGCCAACGAAATTCGAATCTTAGCACACGATCATTGCGTCAACGGACGATAGAGTTCGCGGCACTCTTGCAGTTAAAGTTTATCCTCGACACTGATGCGCAATGACTTCAGGAACTTCACGTCCTGCGGAGTCATCTCGACTTCGCTGGAAGAGCGCTGCGTATCCATCAAGGCCATCTCGCTTTCATCATTCTCATCGTCGTGCTGATTGAAGCCAATGGTCGCCTCGAGTACGACAAACACGTCGTATCCGCCGGCTTTGATGCGCGAGATGACATCCGCAATTTGGTCAGAGTCGGAAAGCGAGTTGTTGATCGCATCCCCGAGTTCTTTCATCATGCTCTTCAGACGCTTGTCCACAATTTCACCTTAAGTTCGTGCGGCCGCAATTGAAAAAGAATGTTCGCACAACTCCAATAAAAAGCGATAGCCGAATCCACTTTCTAATACGCCGCGTAACTAACATTGGATGCTCGTTCAGGGGCTCGAGTTTCGTCGGTACGGCATCTCGATTCACCTGAAACCACGGCGTTTCACACTGTTAGAATAGGCATGACAGTTCACGAGAGGTCTACTTTGCCGTCCCGCGATTTAGGAACACATGGCCGGGCCCTATTGCGTGTGGCTGGACGCAAAAGCGGCCAAAATCGCTGGGTTCGGGCTTTCTACAACGCCGGCAATGTCACTTTGCGGAACGTCGGCCGGGTGCTGCATGTGCTCTGGCTGGAAGTGGCAGGGTTGTTCTTCCTGGTCCTGGCTGTAGTAGGCGCGGCGGCGGCGGTTCGTGAATTTCATCGTCATAGCGTCGGAACTGGTTCCTCGGGAAAGACGCTGCTGGCATCCATGTTCGCCGTGCTGTTCGGCTACTTTGGCGTGAGTTCTTTCTGGAGATCGCGCCGGCGATAATCCAGAGCGGTTGCCTGAAACCGGTGTGCTTGTGACGCATGTCATAGCAGGCGGTTCATGGCTCACCGATAATGGCAGTATCCTTTTATCTCGAGGCCCTATTCATCCATGGCCGAAACAAAAGAAAAGAAAACTTCGCAGAACAAGCCCGCCGATGTGCAGGAAACGTCTTCTCATATCGTGGTTAACCCTCTGTATACGCCATCAGACCTGGATGGCTGGAACTACGATCAGGAAGCCGGGTTCCCTGGGCAATTTCCCTACACGCGCGGAGTGCAGGCCACCATGTATCGCGGCCGCCTCTGGACCATGCGGCAATACGCCGGCATGGGCGACGCCGAGGAATCGAATCATCGCTACAAGTATCTGCTGAGCCAGGGAACCACCGGACTGAGCGTAGCTTTTGATCTGCCCACGCAGATCGGCCTCGACTCCGACAACACGCTGGCGCTGGGCGAGGTCGGTAAAGTGGGCGTCGCTATCGATTCCATCGAGGACATGATGCGCTTGTTCGACGGCATCGACCTGGAGAAGGTCTCGACCTCGATGACGATCAATGCGACCGCATCAATTCTACTGGCGTTGTATATCGTTACGGCGCAGCGCACGGGACGCAATGTGCGCAAGCTTTCCGGCACGATTCAGAACGATGTGCTGAAGGAATACATCGCGCGCGGAACTTACATCTATCCCCCATCGCAGGCGATGCGCATCATCACCGACATCTTTTCGTACGCCAACGAGCACGTACCGGAGTGGAACACGATTTCCATTTCCGGCTATCACATGCGCGAAGCAGGATCGACCGCCGTGCAGGAAGTGGCATTCACCCTTGCCAACGGCATCACCTACGTTCAGGCGGCGATCGACGCCGGCCTTGACGTCGACAAGTTCGCGCCACGCCTGTCATTTTTCTTCAACGCTCACAGCAATTTTCTGGAAGAGGTGGCAAAATTCCGCGCTGCCCGCCGCATGTGGGCCCACATCATGCGCGAGCGCTTCAAGGCCAAGAGCGCCAAGTCCGAGATGCTGCGCTTCCATACCCAAACGGCGGGCTCGACGCTCACCGCACAGCAACCGGAGAACAACATTGTTCGCACCGCGCTACAGGCAATGGCAGCCGTGATGGGTGGTACGCAGTCGCTGCACACCAACTCTTTCGACGAAGCGTTGGCGTTGCCCACCGAACAGTCAGCCCGTATCGCACTACGCACCCAGCAGATCATCGCGTATGAATCCGGTGCGGCACAGACAATCGACCCGCTGGCAGGCTCCTACTACATCGAGGCGCTCACCAATCAGATCGAGGCCAACGCCCTGGCTTATCTGGAAAAGATCGACGCCATGGGCGGCATGCTGAAGGCCATCGAGCGCGGCTACGTTCAGCAGGAGATCCAAAACGCAGCTTACGAATACCAACGCGCTGTCGATCACAAAGAGGCGATCGTTGTCGGAGTGAATTCCTTCGGCATCGGCGAAGAAAAGGCAGTCCCGCTGCAACGGATCGACGAGGCACTGGAGCGCAAGCAGGTGGAACGTCTGCGGGCTCTGCGAGCCAAACGCGACCCGGCGAAGTGCGCGGCTGCACTGAAGCGCGTGGAAGAAACTGCTCGCGGCGCCGGCAACCTGATGCCGGTCATTGTTGAAGCTGTCGAAGCGCAAGGAACCGTCGGCGAAATCTCCGACGCCATGCGGCACGTCTACGGTGAATATCACGAGACCGTCGTCGTCTAGAAACAATTCACCACAGAGACACTGAGGCACAGAGGATAGCTCGAGGTCGGGTAATGCGGCGCTTCAGCACCGCGTCACCGCGTCCCCAAAATCAACAGAGCCGGACTTAGCCGTGCGACACCACATCGCGCCAGTGCCCCCGGCTTATAGCCGGTTCAACCTGAATTCTGGTCACATGTTCCCGTTCTAATTTCGCTTTTGTGCGACGTGTGCCTGAAACACGAGCGCGTGTGCCTGAGTACGTCGCAGGATAAGCACTCCGCCATCTCGGGCGACGCGTCGTTGGACATTGCCGCGCGGCAGTTCATCACAAGACAGATGAGTCGCGGATGGGACAGCGGTAGAGTCTCGTCCATGACCACTTCGCTACCATCGGCTAACCAGCATAAGTGGCCGGCTTACAAAACGATTCTGTTTGCGGGGCTGGTTGCCGGCATTCTCGACGGCCTGGATGCAGTCGTCTACATTGGCCTGATTAGCGGCATACCCGTGCATCGGATATTTCAGTTCATTGCCAGCGGGCTTCTCGGGATCAGTTCGTTTCGCGGCGGAACGGCGACGGTGGCGCTGGGCGTCCTGCTGCACTTCGTGATCGCTACCGGCGCGGCGGCCACCTTCTACGCTCTCAGCACAAAGTTGCGATGGATGCTGCAACAGCCGCTACTCTGGGGACCCGTCTTCGGCATCGGAGTTTTTCTCTTCATGCACTATCTCGTTGTTCCCCTGTCGGCCGCACCCAAGCAGCCGCCCACGCAACCGGGGGCGCTCATCAACCTCATCTTCTCTCACGTATTTTTTGTGGGGATTCCAATCGCATTCATTACACGGAGAGGAAATCACGTTGCGTAAAGATCCTGTCGCGAGAAGCACGGCCTAGAGTGTCTGCACGCGAAGCAGAGTTTCGTATTGCGATGGAATACAACGATCAAAAAACCAGCGTCGCAGTCGTGGGATAGCTTACACAACCTGCGCGTGGTCTATTTCGCGGAGTTGGGCACCACGAAGTCGATGCCACGTTCGTCGTTGTCGCGCTTGGTGGCTGACAGATCCAGTTCGGATATCGGAATCTTCCTGGCCCGCTGCTCATTGAACACCCAGATCGTTTTCCCCACGATGGCGTAATTGTTCACTTCTTCAGTCCGGCCGTCCCGATAGACCAACACGGTCTCGGAGTGAACCTCAATCGTCTTGCCCTGGGGCTGCGACGACTGTGCCGGAGGCGGCCCCTGGGTCCGCAACTGATCGACTTCATTGTTCAGGCGGTCAATTTCGTCCTGCTGCACCTGATAGGTTTGCGAGTAGTCCCCGTAGTTCTGCGAGTAGTCGGCCGATCCAGGATTTACGTACACATACGAGGGATAGCCCTGAGCATCGGAATCGTCGCCGTAATACGAGGAGTCGTACCATCCCAAACCGCCGTACCAGCCGGATCCCCAAAATGGATATCCCCAGCCTGCATAGCCGACGCCCCACCCGGGATATCCGCGCCAACCCCAGCCCGGCCGATAGGGATAAATTCCATGCCATCCATTACCGTGCCAGCCGCCATTCCAGCTGGAACCATTCCAGCCGCGAGTACCTCCCCAGTAGGAATTGCCGCGATACCCATACGTACTGCCGCGGTACGCCCCAGCGTATCCAACCGAGCCGCGATACGCGCCGCTATATCCTACTGAGCCATGGTAGGCAGAGGCTCCGCCGTGATACGCGCCTACGCTGCCGCCGGAGAACCCGCGTCCCCCACCCATCGACATCCCGCCGTGGCCGCCACCCCCACCGCGCTGCGCCCAAAGAGGAGTGGACAACAGGGCCGCACCTAAGGCCGCAATAAACATCCAGCGCCGCATACCGCTATTATCCTCCTGTCAAGGATTAGATGAAACCGCAAAGCAATTCGTAACAGGAAGTGTTCCAAAGCCGAACCGCACCAAATCGGTCGGAGAGAATCTTGCCACCATTTTTCGCTCCTGAACCACCTCTACCCTGCGCCCCAGCTTCGTCACGGGACATCCATAAGTGGGTACTTCTTGATTCGTGAAACGAGGAACCGTAATGAAAATCGCATTCCTGGGACTGGGAAACATGGGGACGCCCATGGCCCAGCATCTGATTCGCGCCGGCCATGAGGTCACCGTGTGGAACCGGACGTTGTCCAAAGCTGAGCCGCTGCGCTCCGCGGGCGCGCAGGTAGCCAAATCTGCGGGCGAGGCGGCGAAAGGCGCAGAAGTCGCCATCACCATGCTGGCCGACGACGCTGCGGTGGAATCCGCTGTTCTTCATCCCGGAGGTCTGCTGGAGAACTTGCCCGAAGGATCCACCCACATTTCCATGAGCACCATCAGCATCGAGCTCTCAAGGGAATTGGAAAAGGCGCATCACCATCGGAAGCAACAGTATCTGGCAGCGCCGGTATTCGGCCGTCCGGATGCGGCGGCCGCGGGCAAGCTGTTCGTCGCCGCGGCCGGCGAGAAGAGCACGCTGGAGCATTGCATGCCAATTCTTGAAGCCCTTGGGCAGCGCGTGTTCGAGATCGGCGACAAGCCGGAGATGGCCAACGTGATCAAGCTGAGCGGAAATTTCCTTATCGCCTCGGTGATCGAGGCGCTGTCGGAAGCGATTGCGTTGACTCGTAAGTACGACGTCGACCCGCACCAGTACGTCGATTTCCTCACCAGCACGCTGTTTGCGGCCCCCGTCTATAAGACCTATGGCGGCCTGATCGCCGATCAGAAGCACGATCATGGATTCAATCTGCGCTTGGGTTTGAAAGACGTTCGCCTGGCGCTCAAGGCTGGGGAAGGCGTAGATGTCGCCCTACCTATCGCCAGCGTCGTACGCGACCACATGCTGGCGGCCATCGGCCGAGGTTACGACAAACATGACTGGAGCGTGCTGGGAAAACTTGCCGCCGAAAATGCCGGATTGAAATGAATCCAATCGGTCACAGATTGCTTCAATATCGTAGTATCTAATGCGAGGTAAACCGTGACCGAAACTCCAACTGGGCATACTGCCAAGCGCTTGGCCCTCGCTACTTACGTGAAGCTGATGCGGGCCGCCAACTCCGCCCGCAATGTTGCCAGCCGTCAGTTGGCAGACAGCGGTCTGACCCTGACCCAGTTTGCCGTGCTGGAAGCCCTCTATCACCTCGGCCCGATGTCCCTGTCAGACATTGCCCAGAAGGTCCTGACTACCGGCGGCAACCTGACGATGGTCGTCGGCAACCTCGAAAAGTCAGGACTGGCGAAACGCCAACGCTCTCCGGAAGACGGGCGGGTGCTGATCGTGTGCCTGACCAGCAAAGGCAAATCGCTGATTCGCGAGATTTTTCCGCGCCACGCAGATGCGCTTACTGAATTCATCAATACGCTCAAACCGCAAGAACAAAAAGCCTTGGGCGATCTGTGCCGGAAGTTGGATCAACAGGCGACCAATTAGCCTGGTTCTGAAAGCTCAGTCCGCCCCTACCGGCGTCTCTCAGCCGATTACCGACCCTGAATCTTTCTTCAACGTTAAAGCATCTTATACATAGATTCAGGAGACACCTATGATCACGATTCGACCTTCCGAAGAGCGCGGCTACGCCAGCCATGGCTGGCTGGATACGCACTACACTTTTTCATTTTCGGATTACTACGATCCCAAGCACATGGGGTTCCGCGACTTGCGCGTCATTAACGAGGATGTCGTGAGCGCCGGCCGCGGCTTTGGCATGCACCCTCATCGCGACATGGAGATCCTCACCTACATCATTGACGGAGAGTTGAACCACCGCGACAGCATGGGACGCGGCGCGGCCATCAAGCGCAATGACGTGCAGCGCATGTCGGCCGGTACCGGCGTGATGCACAGCGAAGTAAACCAGTCGAAGCAACCGGTTCACCTGCTACAGATCTGGATGCTTCCAGAAGCTGAAGGACTGAAGCCAAGCTACGAAGACCGGACGTTTTCGCCTGAGGAGAAGCAGAATCAGCTGCGGCTGATCGCGTCCCACGATGGACGCGAGGGCTCGACGACCATCAACCAGGACGCGAGCGTCTACGCTTCCCTGCTCGACGGCGGCAAGTCGGTTGAACTGGCTCTCCAGCCCGGACGCCATGCCTGGGTTCAGCTGATCAGCGGCGAACTCGAGGTGAACGGCTCAAAGCTAGAGCAAGGCGACGGTGCCGAAATCAGCAGTGAAAACAAGCTGAAGATCGCGAGCACCGGCGATGGCACAGCGGAATTCCTGCTCTTCGATCTAGCCTAATTTATACCCGGGAGATGGCGCGGGCGATGAACCTGTCGCACCGCGCTGTCCGCCATTTACCATCCAGAAGTGTCCCGCCGCAGAAATTCCAAATCCGACAATGCGCTCAACTGGCTGCGCGATTCTTTTCGCAATCGCGGCGTGGCCGGCTCGGTTCGCTACTACGCGCAGGAATTCGCCGACATGGTTCGCGATCTGACGCCTGCGCGGCGCAAATCGCGTTACGGCGATATCGATTTTGATTTCGAGCACAGCGTGGACACGACCTGGGCGACGGTGTCGTTGCGCACGCGGATTCGTGAATGGCTGTCGGGCGGCCAATATCAGCCTTCCGAGCCCGCATTGTTCTCTGAGATTATCGACGCCCTGCCGGTCCCGTTGAACGGATTCACGTTCATCGACCTCGGCTCTGGCAAAGGACGCACGCTGCTGATGGCGTGCAACTATCCGTTTCAGCGGATTATCGGCGTGGAACTGCTGGAGGAGTTGAACGCGATCGCGTTACAGAATATCGCCTCTTATCGCGACGAGCAGCAGAAATGCTTCGCCATCGAGTCGCAGGCCGGCGATGCGCGGCGCTTTGAATTTCCCGCCGAGCCCGCGGTTCTCTACCTGTTCAACCCTTTTCCACGCCACATCTGGAGAGACGTACTGACAAACTTGCACGCCTCACTCGTCGCCGCGCCTCGGCCGGTCTACGTCATCTACCACAATGCGGTACACGAAGATATTCTGGCGACGCAGGCGTGGCTACACGAAGTGCGGCGCACCCACCAGTTCGTGATGTACGAAGCTATTGCTTGAACACCACCATCGCCAGCGGTGGCAGATCCAGCAGCAGAGAGTGGTCGAAGCCGTGCGTCGGAATCGGGTCCGTAGTACGGCCGCCAAAGTTGCCCTCATCCGTTCCTCCGTACATGGCGGCGTTGCTGTTCAGCACCTCGCGCCAGTGGCCCTCCTCAGGCACGCCCACACGGTATCCACGCCGCGGTATAGGCGTAAAGTTACACGCCATTACCACCGGAGTCTTCTGGTCCTTGCAGTACCGCAGATAAGTCAGCACGCTGTGGTCGGAATCGTCCGCATCGATCCAGCGCCATCCCTCCGGCGTGAAGTCGCATTGATACAGCGCCGGCTCTCCACGATAGAACGTGTTCAGATCGCGGACCCAGCGCTGGATTCCCTGGTGCGCCGGAAATCCCAGCAGCTTCCAATCGACGCTGCCATCGTGGTTCCACTCCGACCACTGGCCGATTTCGCAGCCCATGAACAACAGCTTCTTGCCCGGCTGGGTGAACATATAGCCAAACAGCAGTCGCAGGTTCGCGAGCTTCTGCCAGGTGTCGCCGGCCATCTTGCCCAGCAGCGACCCTTTGCCGTGTACTACTTCATCGTGCGACAGCGGCAGCACAAAGTTTTCGGTGAAGGCATACAGGCCACGGAACGTCAGTTTGCTGTGATGGTATTTCCGGTGAATCGGATCCTTCGCCATGAACAGCAGCGTGTCATGCATCCAGCCCATGTCCCACTTCATGCCAAAGCCCAGCCCGCCAATATAAGGAGGCCGTGAAACCATGGGCCACGCGGTGCTCTCCTCGGCAATCGTCTGGATGTCGGGAAACGTCTCGTAGGCTTCGCGGTTCAGGTCTTTCAGGAACGACACCGCGCCAAGGTTCTCGCGTCCGCCGAATTGGTTAGGAATCCATTCGCCCGCTTTGCGCGAGTAATCCAGATACAACATGGAAGCGATGGCATCCATTCGCAAGCCGTCGGCATGGTAGCGATCCAGCCAGAAGAGAGCGTTGCTGATGAGGAAGCTCCGAACCTCGTTGCGGTCATAGTTAAAGATCGACGACTTCCAATCGGGATGAAAACCCTTACGCGGATCGGCATGCTCATACAGGTGCGTGCCGTCGAAGTAGGACAACCCGTGCTCGTCGTTGGGAAAGTGCGATGGCACCCAATCGAGAATCACGCCAATGTTGCGCTGATGCAGGTAGTCCATCAGGTACATGAAATCCTGCGGCGTGCCGAAACGCGCGCTGGGCGCGTAATAGCCCGTGACCTGGTATCCCCATGATCCGAAGAATGGATGCTCCATCACCGGCATGAACTCGACGTGAGTAAAGCCCAGGTCGTTCACGTAGTCAGCCAGCTTCACCGCCAGCTCGCGATAATTCAGCGAGCGGTTGCCCTCCTCGGGCACGCGCATCCACGAGCCCAGGTGCACTTCGTAAATCGACATCGGGGCTTCAAACTTGTTGCGATCGTGGCGTGTCCGCATCCACTCGCTGTCGCTCCACTGATAGTCGAGATTCCAAACGATGGACGCGGTGCGCGGGGGCACCTCGTTGAAGTAGCCGTAAGGGTCGGACTTGTCGACGGTGTACATGTGATAGCGCGAGCGAATGTGGTACTTGTAAACCGCGCCCTGGCCTAGATCGGCAACGAAAGCTTCCCATACACCCGACTGCTCCTTTGGGTTCATGGGATGAGAATCCGGATTCCAGCCATTGAAATCACCGACCATGGAGATGCGCTCAGCGTTCGGAGCCCACACCGCAAAGTAGGTGCCGCGCTTGCCGTCCAGCTCGATTTCATGCGCGCCAAGCTTTTCGAACAGACGAGTGTGGGTGCCCTCGTTAAAGAGGTGCAAGTCGTACGGGGTGAGCAACGAGGATTTCTGTTCCTGGGACGCCAAAGGTGCCATCAATTCGTTCTCCTCATGCTTGGATGACAGATCGCGGCATTGCGATATGAGGAACTCGTCCTAGTGTAGAGGAATGGGGCTGTGGGGGCGAGGGAGGGCTGCTGCCAGCGGTTTGGAATGTCGCCGCTCCGCGGCTCGATTCGTCGGAGGCTGGACGACCGCGGGCTTACGCCCACGGCTAAAACAAATCCCGCCCTCCGGGCTTAGGACCCAATTGACTAAACATCTGCTTCGACCACAGGGGGCCATTACAGATAGTGATGTGAAATCCATTACAGGCCCGCTGTTTTCGATTATGGTCCAATCGAAATGCTGAGTCGCGCTGCACAAGAAGTGTGAACTGCTCAGGCGCCCGACCGACACCGAGCAATGCGATTGGTATTACTGCCAATCGTTTCGACGACGTGATTTCATGGAGAGTGGTTCTCTTGGCGGCCGGAACGTAAGCCGCTCCAGCGCCTGACACGTGCGGAGAGCCCGGAACGGGCGTCATTTGTGTTAGCCGTGGGCGTAAGCCCGCGGTAATGCGAAAAAGTTGAATTTTCGAGCCGCGGAGCGGCGACATTCCGTGCGCTCTCGCGTCACAAAGATGTGCACCGCCCCGGCGCCCGACTAACACTGAGTAATGTGATTTGTATTACTGCCAATCGTTTCGAAGACGTGATTTCATGGGGAGTGGTTCCCTTGGCGTCTGGAACGTAACCCGTTCCAGCGCTTGATACGTGCGGAAAGCCCGGAACGGGCGTCATTTGTGTTAGCCGTGGGCGTAAGCCCGCGGGCAAGCGTCCTTCATTGCGCTGAAGCCGCGGCGCGGCGACATTCCTATGTCACGATCTTATGTACTGAATTACGTCCATTGCGTTTTCTCAACTAGAGGCCGTGCGCAACTCATCCGCGAACCGGAGCCCCCTTGGGCGTATATGCGCGGCATCGCGCGAAACCGCGGTTTCGACATCCTGGCAACCGGCGGCACAAACAATCACGTGCACATCTTGCTCTCGGTTCCAGCCGGGTCGCACCTCGTGGATCTTGTGCGTGATTTGAAAGCAAACTCCTCGCGTTTCATGAAGACCAATGTGGCGCGTTTTGCGTGGCAGGATGGATATGCCGCGATCAGCGTGAGTCCGTCGCAACTGGGAGCGGTCAAGCGATACATCGGCAACCAGCAACGGCACCATTCCAGTCGAACGTTTGAGGATGAATTTGTTGCGCTGCTCGACAAGGCCGGCGTTCAATACGATAAGAAATATGTCCTCGCCGACTAGGTTTGCCGCCGCTCCGCGGCTCGGTTTCTCGTGGGTTCGCTGACCGCGGGCTTACGCCCACGGCTAAAACAAATTCCGCCCTTCGGGCTTAGGCGTTTCGCAATATCCAACTCTCCGACCGCATCGAAGCCATAGCCCCCATCGCACACTGCCCGGTGACGGCGGTTACTGCCCTTTGGCCTGTCTGGTGTTTTCCTGTAGCTGGCGACGTGCGTTTCCCAGACTCATTTCGCGGCAGGCACTCTTGCGCCGCCACGTCGACCGCATCGCAAGGAGAACAGCATGGCTGACAAGAAAGCAGATCTGGCTGGCCCCGGAATTGGCGACTACACAGAGCTGGAACATGTGCTTCCGGCGGACTACAGCTCGCTGCTGTCACCTAAAGACACTCAGAGGGCGATCTTCGAGGTGAAAAACTACATCGAAGAAAACCTCTGCAAAGAATTGAACCTGATGATGGTCACCGTACCCCTGATCGTCGACGAGGAGACGGGCGTCAACGACTATCTCGACCGCGACGGTTCGCGGACTCCCATTCAGTTCCACATCTCGAACGATCGCGACAAGCACCCCATCAATGCGCAAGTGGTGCAGGCCGCCACCAAGTGGAAGAGGATGGCGCTGAAACAGTTCGGCATGCAGCCGGGCGAGGGCCTGTGCACCGACATGCGGGCCGTTCGCAAAGATTACTTCCTCGATCACGACCACAGCGCCTACGTCGATCAGTGGGATTGGGAGCGCGTCATCACTCCCGAGCAACGCAGCCTTCACTTCCTCAAAGAAGTCGTCAGCAAGATTTGGAAAGTCATCGTCGGCGCCGAGCGGCACGCGCAGGAAATCTTTTCGCAGTTGAAAGACGCGCGCTATCCCAACCTGCCGGAAAATCTCAAATTTCTGCATGCCGAGGAGATTCTCGACATGTATCCCGACCTGCCGCGCAAGCAGCGCGAGACGGCAATCCTGCAGAAATACCCGGCAGTCTTCATCATCGGCATCGGCTGGACGCTGAAGGACGGCTACCCGCACGAGATGCGCGCCGCCGATTACGACGATTGGGTCACCGAAACCCGCTCGGACGACGGCCACGTACGGCACGGGCTCAACGGCGACATCCTGGTCTGGAATCCCCTCACCCAGCGGCGTCATGAATTGACGTCCATGGGCGTCCGGGTGAATCCTGAGTCGCTGAAGAAGCAGCTCGAACTCACGCATCAGCTTGACTTCCTGAACTTCCCCTATCACAAGGCCATCGTGAATCACGAGATCCCGCTGAGCGTTGGCGGAGGCATCGGGCAGTCGCGCACGCTGATGCTGCTGCTGCGCAAAGCGCATCTCGGCGAAGTCAGCGTCACCGTATGGCCGAAGGTGCTGAAGGAGATGTGCGAGAAGAAGAACATTCACGTACTCAATTAAGGTTGCTTATCCATTAAGCCGCCCAAAGAGGCACGGAGCTGGATCGGAACATTCGATTCGGATCGTGCCTCTTTATGCGATTCGCCAGCGGCGCTGGCGCAGTCGGCGTCAAGGATTCGCGGTGAGGTAAGATGTTCTGCAGGTGATCCATGAGCCCTGAAAACTCTCCGAACCCATCAGAGCAGAACGCCGCCGAGCATGTAGCCGAGGCCCACCGCATTCTCAATGGAATGCGGCAGCAAACGGATAAGCATCCGGAGTTGGACAAAGCCATCGCCAAACTGGAAATGGCCCTCAGTATCCTGACCACGCAAACCGGCGGGATGTTGTAGGAGGCTCTTGGCATTTAGCCGTTAGCTCTTAGCTTTCATCGAAGGTCTGAATAAGGGCGCGACCAATCCTGCAGGGGTTTTCTGGAATGGATTGCGCGAATCTTAGTCGGCGTTAAGGAGAGGGTAGACTGCGTGCGCGCCTACCCTCATTTCATGCTTGAAGTGATTCGATCGAATTCCCTCTATCGCCGGCGACGCAGAGATTATTGAGGCGCAGACGTCTTCGCGATCCGCCCGAAGGCAGATCGATGCAGCAAAAGCTGGCGAGCGCTCTCTGAAAGGACGCCCCCCTTGGCTTCGCTGCCTCCCACTGAATTTCCGGCAGGGCCTTGATTGTCGTTCCCGTCATACACCGGAATTGCTACGAACGCGATGCTAGGGCTGGTGGGCAAGCAGTTCCCCAGCACACACCCTTGTCCGACGATGACACCCGAGTCATCGATTTCCTGCGCATCCTGCAGATAAAGCAGAGAGCTTCCCTGAATCAGGCTATTGAGGTTCGTCATCGTCCCGTTCTGCCAAAGGAAAGCATGCTCATTGCCGTCTGCATCAATCGAGGTGCCTACAATCAGGCGCTGACTGTTAATCCCTAGCGCTTCGCTCAGCACATCGCCGGAAAGAGTCTTAAGGTTTTGCATAGGGCCCGGCTGAGTCCACAGGAAAGCCTGGAAGTTCGGGCTGGCGCCGCCGTCGTCCCCTTGCAGATCGGAGAACCCCACGATGTCGCCGTGGTTATTAAGCGCCATGGGAGTGTTCCACGCAGAGCCGCCGAGATTTCCCAGATCCTTCACCGAGCCGTTTTGCCAGAGCAAGGCATGCTTCGCACTTTCGTTTCCCACGGCATTCTGGCAGATGCCGGAGATGCCGATGACTTGACCCTGGTTGTTGATATCGGTGGCGGCGCTATCCGGATCGCCGGGATAAGGTTGAAGCTGGTGCGCGACATAGTTTCCGCGTTGCTCGGACCAGACAACCGCCTCAAACTGGAGCACCTGCGGATACGCGCACGTCGGGTCATGGACCGAGTTCTCTGCCCAGCCAACCGCTTGTCCGTGATCGTTAACACCGGTCGCAAATCCATTGCTGCCGCCAAGCGTGGGCAAAGGTGTCATGCCCGTTCCCACCTGCCAGATGAAGCCGACGCAAGTGTGACCAGCATGGGAGGCGGGAAAGAATACTCCGCAACTCCACGTCTCGCCGTTTGGATCGGAGTGCGCGGTATCGGATATGCCGGCCGCCACGCCCAGGTTGTTCAACCCGGGCCACAGCACTGCGCTATTGGGGCCTCCCAGTGTTCCCAGATTCAGCGGAAAGCCGTAGATCCATAGCGCAGCATTCTCGTCCAGGTCGCCCGTGAGATTGGAATCTCCAGCTGCCAAGCCCAGGTTGTCGACAGCCGCCGCTCCGCTCGCGCTTCCTCCAAACGGCGCACCGAGACTGATGATGCGATAGCGAGCCTGTCCCTGACCCTTTGATTGCGTCTGCCCAGCGAGGCAAGATGGGGCGGTCAGCCCGACGATCAAGGTGATGCTTGCGAGGTACGTCAGTAGCCTTGTCTTCATGGTCTCTCCTTTGTGATAGCCGTCAGCCGCGGATGAATGCCGGCTGCGGCTTGATTCCGCCCCTGGGGTGGCCAGTCGGGAGTGAGAGCAGGGAGAAAGTGAAATCCCAACCACCCGTTTCGATCACGATATGTCGACCGCACGACGCTCGTTGGACGTTCACGGACATCGCTATGGGCAGCAACGGACGTTTTCGGACGCTGTTATGGAATAGCAATTTCAACGTCGCGCCTCATCTGCAACATGGTCCGAAAACGTCTACATCCTTCAGGACAATCGCGTACTCTAGGTTCGTGAACGGCATGAATCTCGATTGGCGGGTATGTTCGCGAGCTCGGCTATCGCGCGACGCACGTTTCGATGGCAAGTTCTTCATCGGTGTGCAGGGCAGTGGGGTCTATTGCCGCTCGATTTGCCCTGCGCCCACTGCCAACGAGAAAAACTGTCGTTACTTCCCTACGGCCGCAGCCGCCGCCGAAGCTGGTTTCCGCCCCTGCCTGCGCTGCCGGCCTGAATGTTCCCCTGGAACTCCGGCATGGCTGGGCACCTCAAACACAGTTGCGCGAGCGTTGCGGCTGATCAGCGAAAGCGGCTTGGAAGATGGCGGCGTCGAGGTACTCGCCGAACGGCTTGGAGTTGGCTCGCGACATCTGCGCAGGCTGTTTCGGCAACATCTCGGCGCGACCCCCAGCGCCGTGGCGCATACACGCCGTTTGCACTTCGCCAAGAAGCTGATCGACGAAACCACGTTGCCGATGAACTACGTCGCGGTAGCTTCAGGCTTCGGCTGTGTCCGCCGTTTCAACGATGCAATCCGCAAGACCTACAAACGCACTCCCACTCAAATTCGCAAGCTGGTACGAAACACGACCGCGCTGCCGGAAAACCAATACCTGTTCCACCTTCGCTTCCGCCCGCCGTATGACTGGAACGGCATTCTGGCATTCCTGGAGCTGCGCGCTATCCCAGGCGTGGAAGTTGTCAGCGATGGCAGCTATCGTCGGTCGATTTCGCTGAACGGCAATGACGGCGATTTTGAAGTGCGCCTGAACCACGCCAGCGACGGGCTGAACCTGCGAATTCGCTTTGGCGATCCTCGTTCGCTGTTCCTCATCGTCGAGCGCATACGCCGTATGTTCGACGTCAACGCCGACTGGCAGGCGATCGCCGAGAGCCTGAGTGCAGACCCGGCGCTGAAGAGTCGGCTTAAGAAGAGTCCGGGACTGCGCGTGCCTGGTTGCTGGGACGGATTCGAACTCGCAGTGCGAGCGATTCTCGGCCAGCAAGTGACAGTCAAAGGCGCGACCACACTCGCCGGCCGCCTGGTCCGCAGCTTCGGCCAGCCCATCGCCGGCAACGATGGTGTTACGCATCTCTTCCCGCGGCCGGAGGCGTTGGCGGACGCGAATCTTGCCAGCATCGGCTTGCCCAAGGCGAGGGCACAGACCATTCAGGCGCTGGCGCGCGCAGTTTGCGACGGCCAGATCAGGTTCGAAGGAATTTCGGATGCGGACTCGTTCTTGAACCAGTTATCGACGATTGCGGGCATCGGCCAATGGACCGCGCAATACGTAGCCATGCGCGCGCTGGGCGAGCCAGACGCGTTCCCTTCAGGCGACATCGCGCTTCTGCGCCGCCTGGATCTGAAGAACGTCCGCGAGCTGGAGACTCGCGCGGAAGCGTGGCGTCCCTGGCGCGCTTACGCAGCCATGTATTTGTGGAATGTGCTTCCTGACGAAGCGCAAAAGGGAAGGCTGGTTCGCATCAAGAGCAGAGGTCGCCCCAGCCAGAAAGACGCCGACGATGGGCTGGCGACGATAGCTGTCTAGCGATCCGCTCGATCCGGCCGAAAAATTATTCCTGCCCCTCTTTTCGCCGCAGTTGCAGATACGCGCGATTCAACTCGTTCAAATCGCCATCGAGCACCCGATCGACGTCGCCGATCTCAGCCCTGGTTCGAAGGTCCTTCACCATGCGGTAAGGCTGCAACACATACGACCGAATCTGCGAGCCAAAATCGATGTCCAGCTTCGAGTCTTCAATGTGCCTGGTCACCTCGCGCTTCTTTTCCAGTTCGTATTCGTAGAGCCGCGAGCGCAGGATACTCATCGCCTTCTCGCGATTCTTGTGTTGCGAGCGCTCGTTCTGGCAGGCCACAACAATTCCCGTCGGAATGTGCGTGATGCGCACCGCGGAATCCGTGGTGTTGACATGCTGCCCGCCTTTGCCGCCCGAGCGGTAGGTGTCCGTGCGAATGTCTTCGGGCTTGATATCGATCTCGATGGTCTCGTCGATTTCCGGCGAAACATACACGCTGGCAAACGACGTGTGCCGGCGCTTGGCCTGGTCAAACGGAGAGATGCGGACCAGGCGATGCACGCCGATCTCACTGGTCAGCAATCCGTATGCATATTGACCGTTCACGCCGAAGGTCGCCGACTTGATACCGGCTTCATCACCCGGCTGATATTCGTACAGTGAGGTGGAGAAGCCCTGGCGCTCAGCCCAGCGCAGATACATGCGCATCAGCATCTCGGCCCAGTCCTGCGACTCTGTGCCGCCCGCGCCGGGATGGATGGTGACGATAGCATTGCGCTCGTCGTTCTCGCCCGAGAGCAGCGTCTCAGTCTCCAGCTTGTCGACCAGTGCGCGCAACGCATCGACTTCGCGCCGCAGGTCGGCAGAAACATCTTCGCCCTCGTGCGCCAGATCGAAGTAGGCGGTAATGTCGCCGGAGCGGCGCACGAGTTCGTCGGAAGTCGCGAGCGCGCTTTCCAGCCGCTTCTTCTCGCGCATTACCTGTTGAGATCTCTCGGGATTCGACCAGAGCGAAGGATCGGTAGTTTGCTTTTCGATCTCGCTTAACTTTTCGCGCAGCTTGGGCGCGTCAAAGATACTCCTGGAGGTCGTGGACCTTGTCCCGCAGCGCGGAATATTCCTGTTCTAGTTCTTCAACCATGGTGCGGAAAACCTTTCAATCACCACAGAGCCACGGAGGCACCGAGAAGAAATATGTTGGGTCTCACACTCTCACAGTACTTCTTCGAAAATCCATTCAGGAGCTGAAGCCTAACTGCTCGTGCAGCCGTTACGGCACATCTGGAGACGGGCCCTGATTCAAAGCTTTTCTTCAGCGGTGGCTCGGTGTCTCTGTGGTGAATCGATTTCTTATGCTATTTGCGGCTGCATCATCTCTGCCGGCCTCTGATAGCGCAGCAGCAAGCCCAGCAACGTGATTATCGCACATACCAGCGGGAACCAATCCCCATGACGCGTGTAGAAAGTCGTGGTGAGTTCGAGCGAATACGCGGCCTGCAATTGCGTTCGCTGGTTGCGCGGAGCTTCGGCTACAACCCGGCCATACGGGTCGATCACCGCCGTGATGCCGGTGTTCGTGTCGCGCAGCAGCCAGCGATCATTCTCCACCGCACGCATGCGTGCCATGTTCAAGTGCTGGCGCGGCGCACCGCCTTCGCCATACCAGCCGTCATTCGAAATATTCACCAGGAACTCAGCTCCATTCAAGGCGAGATGACGGACCTCGTTGGGAAAAATCGATTCATAGCAGATGAAGACTCCGGCTTCGGAATCTCCGACGTGCAGCGGCTTTCTCGATTTTCCGCGCGCGAAGGTTCCAATCTGCTGGGTCAGCCCGCCGGCGAAGCTAAACAATTTTGCGAAGGGCACATACTCGCCGAAGGGCACCAGATGAATCTTGTCGTAGCGGGCGGTCCAGGCTCCATTGGGCGCGATCACCGAAGCCGAGTTGAAAACGTCGGGGCGTCGGTCAGGATCTCCGGCATGCTCGATTCCCAAGGTACCGGCGATGATGTAGGAGTCAGTACTGCGCGCGATGTCCGCCAATGTGTGACGAAGCTTCAGATCGGTGGCCCAGAAGGGCGCTGGCGACTCGGGCCAGAGAATCAATCCGGGATTGCCGGATTTCTCGTGCTCCGGACGCACACTGAGCGCCTGCAACGAGCTGAGTGTCTGCTGAAAATATTCCGGCGACCAGGGTTCGGACTCCAGAATAGGAGCGTTGGCCTGCACCAGCGTGGCGCCTTGCGCGGTCGGCAGAGCGCCGGGCCGTTCGAGTTTTCCCGCATGCAACGCGATCGCCGCCGCCAATGACGCCGTGAGCAATAGCTTGCGACGCGCATAGGGCACCAGGAACGCCGCCGCGACCGCGGTGTTCACCAGCGCGATCTCAAACGAGATACCGTACACGCCTGTAACGGTCGCGATGCGCGCCAAGGGAATGTTGTCAATTTGCGTGTTGCCCAGCAGGTCCCACGGAAAGCCGGTGATATAGGTGCGAGCCAGTTCAACCCCGACCCACGCGAATGGCGTGAACACCAGCGCGCGCAGGCTGAAACCGTTGCGCCGCGCCGCGATCAGCGCCAGCAGCAATCCAAACAGTCCGTGATACAGGCCGAGGTACAGCGCAAACAATACCAGCAGCAGAACCGACAGTGGTGTGCCGACACCGCCGTAGTAATGCATGACGTGAAAAATCCAGGAGCAGCTGCCCAGATACCAGATGAAGCCGCTAACGTATCCCAGCAGAAATCCCTGCCGCGCGGTCGCCGGCGCCAGAAATTGTCCGCCGTCGGCGAGCACCATCATTACGTCCTGTTCGCGGCATTTCAGGATGGCGTAGATCAGCGGCGCGAGCGCGACCCAGCTCAGCAGATAGATTGAGAAGTTGGGGAAAATCAGTATCTGAAGAACGCCCGAGAGGCAGGCAAAGATCCAGGCTTTCGGGCGGATTCGTCTCACGATTTCGAGTGTAGCAAAGAGCGGCGAAGGTAAGGCGGGGCGAAGGTTACGAGTTGATGACAAGTACCGGGTAGAGCGGCGCTTTAGCGCCGCGTCAGCACGACTAATTGCTTAGGGGCGGTTGCGGTCATTTTCGATGACCACAGCCGCCCCGTATTCATCGAGGAACCTTGACGCCAGCCTAAAGGCTGGCTCTACCGATCCAAGCTGACAACCGGCAACCGACAACTATTTAATCGCCACCAGCTTGTTCATCAGCTCCGAGTAGTCTTTCTTCTCCACGCCGTGCACCTGCTTGTTGTACTCGTCCACCTTGGCCGAGTAGTTCATGGAGCAGAATTTCGGGCCGCACATCGAGCAGAACGCCGCCTCTTTGTAGTACGCATCGGGTAGCGTCTCGTCGTGCATCGAGCGCGCGGTCTCGGGATCGAGCGATAGCGCAAACTGCTTGTCCCAATCAAACGTGTAGCGCGCATAGCTGAGAGCGTCGTCGCGATCCTGCGCTCCGGGGCGATGCCGCGCCACATCAGCCGCATGCGCCGCAATCTTGTAAGCGATGATGCCGTCCTTCACGTCTTTATCGTTCGGCAGGCCGAGATGCTCCTTTGGCGTGACGTAGCAAAGCATCGCCGCACCATACCAGCCGATCATGGCCGCGCCAATCGCCGACGTGATGTGGTCGTAGCCGGGCGCAATGTCGATGACCAGCGGCCCGAGGGTGTAGAACGGAGCGCCGTAGCAGAGCTCCACTTCCTTCTCGACCTGCTCTTTGATCTTGTCGAGCGGAATGTGGCCCGGGCCTTCGATCATCACCTGCACATCGCGCTCCCAGGCCTTCTTCGTCAACTCGCCCAGGGTCTTGAGCTCGGCAAACTGCGCCTCGTCGCTGGCATCGGCAATGCAGCCCGGACGCAGGCCGTCGCCAAGGGAGTAGCTGACATCATGCTTGGCCAAAATCTTGGTGATGTCGTCGAAGCGCTCGTAGAGGAAATTCTGCTTGTGATGATGCGCCATCCACTGCGCCAGGATCGCGCCGCCGCGGCTGACGATGCCGGTGATGCGCTTGGTGATCAGCGGCAGATACTCGACCAGCACGCCGGCGTGGATCGTCATGTAGTCGACGCCCTGCTGGGCCTGCTCCTCGATGACCTCGAGCATGATGTCGGCGTTGAGGTCTTCGATCCGCTTCACGCGCGAAACCGCTTCGTAGATCGGCACCGTGCCAATGGGCACCGGCGAGTGCCGCAGGATGGCTTCGCGAATCTCCTGAATGCCGCCGCCGGTGGAAAGATCCATCACCGTGTCCGCGCCGTAATGCACCGAGGTGTGCAGCTTCTTCAGCTCCTCATCCACATTGCTGGTGACCGAGGAGTTACCGATGTTGGAGTTGATCTTGCACTTTGACGCCAC
This sequence comes from uncultured Acidobacteriaceae bacterium, assembly GCA_963769235.1. Lineage (GTDB taxonomy): Bacteria > Acidobacteriota > Terriglobia > Terriglobales > Acidobacteriaceae > Bog-257. The sequence goes on from CAVYKW010000009.1 coordinate 463,477, forward strand.
GCCGATGCACATCGGCTCCAGCTCAGGATGATTCACGTTGGCTGGAATAATCATGTGGCCGGCGGCAACTTCATCGCGCACCAGCTCGGGCGTGATCTGCTCGCGCTCGGCGATGAAGACCATCTCTTCGGTGAGCATGCCTTTACGGGCAAAGTGCATTTGCGACATGTTGCTGTCGCCGGTGCGGGCGGCTTCTGCGCGGCGCTTGGCAATCCATTCGGCGCGCGGCTTCAGCGTGGTCTTGCCGTTGCTGCCATTGGTTCCACTCATAATCTTCGATAACTCCTGATCGGTCTTTGATTATACCGTTTTGATCGAGAGCGGGAATGCGAGTGCCACTCCCTGAAGAGCTGCTTAATAATTTGATAATTGTCGTCAACCTGATAATGGGTGTCATCCTGAGCGAAGTGAGGAGCCGGAGACGGCGAACGTAGTCGAAGGACCTGCTGTTCGTCGCCTTTTCTCAGCTGTCATCCTGAGCGAAGTGAGGCGGCGAAGCCGGCGAACGTAGTCGAAGGACCGCTATCCGCGGAATATCGTAGGGTAGGAATTCTTCGACTCGCCAAGAGCGGGCGCTGCTGCGCTCAGGATGACACTAGGTGATACGGTGGTCCGACTTTGAATTTCACACTCCTCGATTGGTCGGCCATTGTCGGGTATCTCGCGATCACGCTCCTGATGGGGCTGTGGTTCCGGCGCCGCTCCAGCCGCAGCGTTGACGACTACTTCGTCTCCGGCCGCAATGTGAGCTGGTGGCTGGCAGGCACGTCGATGGTGGCCACAACGTTTGCCGCCGACACGCCGCTGGTCGTCACCGGACTGGTGTACACGCAGGGCATTTCCGGCAACTGGCTGTGGTGGGGATTTCTCCTGTCGGGCATGATGACGGTGTTTCTCTTCGCCCGGCTGTGGCGGAGATCCGGGCTGCTCACCGATGTGCAGTTTGCCGAGATGCGTTACTCGGGCAAGCCCGCAGCCTTCCTGCGCGGCTTTCGCGCGATCTACCTCGGCCTGCTGATGAACTGCGTCATCCTCGGCTGGGTGACCAAAGCCATGACCAGCATTGTGGGCGTCACGCTGGCAGGCACGCCGATGCTCACCAGCACCGGCCGGTTCCTGAGCGCGCATTTCGGCTCGGTATGGAGCGGCAACGACGGCGCGGCGCTGGCCATCTGCGTTTTCTTCCTGATTCCCTTCACCGGGGTTTACGTCTCACTGGGCGGCCTATGGGGCGTGCTGTGGACCGACCTGTTTCAGTTCGTCCTGAAGATGAGCATCGTGATCGCCGTGGGCTATTACGCGGTGGAGGCATGCGGCGGCGTGAGCGCGATGATCGAAAGCCTGGGCAAAATCCAGGCCACTGCGGGTACGAATGCCGCCAGCCCGCTCGGCTTTCTGCCACAGTTTTCGCGAGGCGTTACCGCGGAGCCGCTGTGGATGGTTCCGGTGGCAAACTTTCTGGTCTACATCGGGCTGCAATGGTGGGCCTTCTGGTATCCGGGTGCGGAACCGGGAGGGGGTGGCTACATTGCGCAGCGCATCTTCAGCGCCCGCGATGAGAAGCAGGGTCTGCTGTCGGTGCTGTGGTTCAACATCGCGCACTACGCTATCCGGCCATGGCCGTGGATCGTCACCGGCCTGGCGGTGATCGTTCTCTACCCCGGCCTTCAACATCCCGAAGCCGGCTACATGATGGTGCTGAACGCGCACCTGCCGCACCAGTATCGCGGCATCGCGATCGCCGGATTTCTGGCGGCATTCATGTCTACCATCGCCACGCAACTAAATTGGGGCGCGTCGTACCTGGTCAGCGATTTCTATCGGCGATTCCTGAACAAGCACGCTTCAGAGGGACACTACGTGGCGGCGTCGCGAGTGTGCACCGTGCTGCTGGTGATTGCCTCCGCGTGGGTGTCGGTGCAGCTGGGCTCGATCGCCTCCGGATGGCAGGTGGTGTTGCAGATCGGCGCCGGCACCGGAGCGGTGTACATCCTGCGCTGGTACTGGTGGAGGATCAATGCCTGGAGCGAGATTTCAGCCATGGCGTGCTCGCTCGTGGTCACCATCGCGCTCAACCACTGGCAGCCGTTCGCGGGTAACGCCTCGCTGGTCTTCGCCAAAGGAGCACTGACCACCACCATCATCACGACTATCGTCTGGCTTAGCGTTACCTTTCTTACCCGCCCCGAGCCGGACGAAATTCTGCTGCCCTTCTACCGCAAAGTCACGCCGGACGTGCGCGGCTGGAAGCGTATCGCCTCCCAGGTTCCGGAGGTCACGCCCCACCGCGACATTGGCAGCAACCTGCTGGCCTGGGGATTAGGCTGCGTGATGATCTACCTGTGCCTTTTCGGTGCCGGCAAAGTGCTGCTCCACCAAACTGCCGTGGGGATGTTGATGCTAGGCGGCGCCGCGATCTCTGCGGTGCTGCTCTATCAGCGCGTCGTGCGGAATTTCACGGTCGAGCCCGAGGGCAACTCTGACGCTTAACGGCTGGGCCGGCCGAAAACCGAAGAATAATCTTACTGGTAAGATTCGGCATCAATCTTATTGGTAAGATCATTTTCGATTATGCCGCCCCGCCGCCGCATTGCCTTAGCGGTGGTACCCTAAAGTTGGCGTGGCGTGTCAGTTTCAAGCCCCACGCTGATAAGTTATGGCTTTGCAGCAGGTTGAGGCCAAATCGCAAGGGTCGCGCGCATGAATTCGGTGGCGGAAAAGATCGGCGATGTTCCCGGAATAGCCCGACTGAAGGGCGCTGAGGAGCGTTCCCTCAGGCTCGACGGACTGACCTGGCGTTACTGGGTTGCCGGCTCCGGCCCGCCCCTGCTGCTCATTCACGGATTTCTCGGCTACTCCTTCTCCTGGCGCTTCAACATGGAGGCGCTGTCGCGGCATTTTACCGTCTACGCCATCGACCTGCCAGGATGTGGCTTCTCGCAGCGCACGGACAAACCCGATTGCTCGCTGACCAGCGATGCCGAAGGCGTTCTGCGCTTTATGGAGCATCTTGGAATCGAGAACGCCGATATCGTGGGTTCGTCGCGAGGCGGCGGGCTGACCATGATCCTGGCCGCCATCGCTTCCCGCAGCAGCCGACTGCATCGCATTCGCAGGCTAGTGCTGGTTTCGCCTATCAATCCCTGGTCGAGCCACGGAAAGGTGCTGGCGCGCCTGCTGGCCACGACCCTGGGAGGCCTGTACCTGGTGCATGTACAGCCGCGGCTGCGGACCATCGCCGTCCGTTATTGCAAGACGTTGTATGGCGATCCCAAGCGCATAACGCCGGGAACGTTCGAGGGTTACATGGCGGGACTCGATCCACCGGGCAGCTTCGAGCACCTGCTGCTGATCCTGAGGTCCTGGCACCAGGACCTGGCCGACATCGGCCAGGCGCTGAAAGAGATCAGCGGCATTCCGACGTTGATTCTCTGGGGTTCGCGAGATCGCGCGGTGTACCCTTCGTCCATCCATCAGCTACAGCGCCAGCTGAGAAACAGCGCCCTGGTGATGTTTCACGGTGCAGGCCATATGCCGTATGAAGAAGTGCCGGACGAGTTCAACCGCGTGCTGTGCGACTTCCTGTTGGAGGGCGTGCCGCGAACGGCGCTCGAGATCGCTCACGACGCAAAGTCTCACGTGGCCCATCCGCCCGTGCCTAAAAGCTAGAAGAGACATTCCCTCTTCGAGTCTTTTTCACCACGGAGGACACGGAGCGCACGGAGATTAAGAACTCTTTTGGCAAGCGCCGCCTCCGCAACTAGCCGGGTTAAATTCAGCCGAAACCTCGGCTGCTGGAATCCCGATTCGAACTCCGTGCGCTCCGTGTCCTCCGTGGTGAATAGCCTTTCCCTGGCTTTTCAGTCAGCGGCAGTATCGCTTGGCTCGTAGACTTCGGCTCTCGCGTGGCGCACCGGCAACCACGCTGCTAGAGCGGCTCCCAGATACATCGCACCGACGATCCAGAAGCCATACGCAAGGCCATCGCGATGAGCGGCTTCTCCGGCCAGCAGCGAGGTGCAAATCTGGAGGGCGCTGGCCACAAAGGAAAACGCATTCTGCACCCGTCCCATGAAATGCCGCGGCACCAACTGCATCATCTCGGAGGAGAGCGCGATGCCTCCCGTGCCCCGGCACGAGCCCATGACGAAGTAAATGAGCACGGCCAGCGCCAGCCAGCGCGAGATCGGAAGAACAAAAAGCGCTACCGCGATCACGCTCATAGTGAGGGTGACGGAATAATGCGCCCCGTGGCGACGAATAAACCGCGACGCGTAGAACACGCTGATGAAGGCGCCCACTGCCCAGCCGGCATTCAGCCAGCCGTAACCGACGGCTCCGCCATGCAGGATGCGTTCGCTGAGCGGTGCCGACAGCACGCCCTGCGTCATCATGGCCGCGACAAACAGCGCCCAGGCGGTGCCGATCAGCAGCACCCGGCGATTTTCGCGGACATAGCGATATCCTTCGCCAAGCTCATGGAGGTAGCGTGCCACCGCCCCGGAAATCACGACCGGCGCGTTCGTCTCCGCCGCTGGACGCGAGACCGTGACCCGGCCTTTGCGCACGAAGAAAACGCAGCTCAGCGAAACCGCATAGCTGGCGCAATCGATCAACAGAACGCCGCCGAGTCCGATGTGGTTGTAGGCAAAGCCGACCACTGCACCCGCCATTAGCCATCCGCCCTGCAACGCAGCCAGCAGCAGCGAGTTCGATTCCAGCATGCGTTCGTCCGGGGTCAATTCCTGGATGAGCGCGTTCACCGTGGGAAAGAACATCCAGAAGCCGATGGCGACCAGGATGTTCATCAAATACACGTGCCACAGCCGCACGTGATGCGTGAACACCAGCATCGCGACCACAAAGATGATCAGGCCACGGGCGGCGTCGAGCCACAACATGAGATGGCGCCGGTCCTCGCGATCGATCAGCACGCCGGTGAAGGGCAACAGCACCAGCGAAGGCAAGGTCTGGAGGGCGATCAGCGCGCCGAGCGAAACTTCTGAATGCGTGGCCTGGAGGATGTACCAGATCACGGCGGCGGAATTCATGCCGCTGCCAATCATGGATATGAGGTTGGCCGTGAAGATCAGCCTCATCCCGCGGTGCTTCCACATCTCACGCATGCTGTTTCAACTGTAACGCAGGTGTGCAGTTCAGGCGCGCTGGTGTGGCCAATTGCTTTTTTGTAGTTACTAATCAGCTGTTACAATAAGTGAGGGCCGATGACTCTCTTCGAATGGGATGAAGCGAAGGCCGAGCAAAATCTCCAGAAGCACGGGATCACGTTCGAGTTGGCGAAACTTGTGTTTCTGGATCCTTGCTCCCTGGCCGAGCAGGATCGAATCGAGAATGGAGAACGCCGATGGCGAACTATCGGCTTGGTCGGCGTCGTCGCGATTCTGTTTGTCGCTCACACGGTAGAGGTGCAGGACCAACACGAGATCATCCGCATAATCTCGGCCCGCCACGCCACCCGAAGGGAACGTATACGCTATGAGCAAAATCGTAAGAAGTACATTGTCTGATCACCGGCTCACAGAGAAAGATAGACGCGAACTGAGAAAGTTAGCGGCACGTCCGGATAGCGAAATTGATTTTTCCGATATTCCAGAGGCCACGGAAAAATTCTGGAGGAATGCCGTTCGCAATCCCTGGTACCGGCCACGGAAAGAGCAGGTAACGCTGCGCATCGATGCTGATGTGCTGGCTTGGCTTCGACAACAGGGCAAAGGCTATCAATCGAGGCTGAATTCGCTATTGCGGAACGCGATGGTCGAGCATCTGCACGGAAAGAAGAAGAGCGCCTAGATGGGGTTGAAACGTCTCTTCAAGAAAGAAAAGCAAGAACACCGCATCCTGCGCGAGGCTACCGAACGCGCCGGCCAACTGGTGCCCGAATATCACCGGCCGACGCCGGAGTGCCCGCATCCTGAGCGCTGGAGCATGTACGACTCCATGACCGCCGAGGTCGAAGTGCTGGAGTTCCTGCGCACCCTGGTGACCACCATCAAGCCGAACCTGGTGGTCGAAACTGGGACGTTCATGGGCGTCAGCACCTTGTGGATTGCCGACGCGTTGCGGCTGAACGGCTTTGGGCGGATCATCAGCTGCGAGTATGACCCCAAGGTGTTTGAGACGGCGAAGCAGAAGATCGAGGCTTCGGAATTTCGTGATCTCATCGACCTGCGCAACGAGTCCAGCCTGGAGATGAAGGTGAACGGCACCATCGATCTCTTTTTCAGCGACAGCGACATGCCCATCCGCGAACAGGAAGTGCGACGCTATCTGCCGCAGATCTCGCCGTTCGGGCTGATCCTGATGCACGATGCCAGTTCGCACCTGAAACAAGTACGCGATGCTGCGCTGAAGCTGGAACGCGACGGCCTGATTTCCGTTGTGCTGTTGCCTACGCCGCGCGGCTTGGTGGTCGCGCAGAAGCGCGAAGGTCGCCGCTAGCGCGATTGAATAACAGAGGGGATGTCCCAGTGACACGCATTTGTCTCATCGGCGATTACAACCCTGAAGTCATCGCGCATCAGGCGATCCCAAAGGCGCTGTCGCTAGCTGCCGATGGCGGTGATGTCCGCCCTGAATGGCTGCCGACCGAAGACGCGGAAAACGCCGATCTCGGCGTCTACGACGGATTCTGGTGTGTGCCGGCCAGTCCGTACCGTTCCATGGACGGAGCACTGCGCGCCATTCGATTTGCGCGCGAGACGAATCGTCCTTACCTGGGAAGCTGTGGCGGATGCCAGCACGCCATCATCGAGTACGCTCGCAACGTATTGCATATCGCCAATGCTGGGCACACCGAAGTCGATCCCTCGACTTCTGAGCCGGTGATCAGCAATCTGTCGTGCGCTCTTATTGAAGCCAGCGAAAACCTGTGCGTTGTTCCCGGAACCCTTCTGCACAAAATCTATGGCGCGGACAGGATTCGTGAGACCTATCGCTGCAGCTACGGCTTGAATCCTGATTACCTTCGGCGTTTGACCGATGGTGGGCTGCGATTAGCAGTGACCGGACCTGCCGGTGAAGCGCGGGCGTTTGAATTACCATCTCATCGATTCTTCTTCGCAACGCTATTTCAACCTGAGCGCTCGGCGGTTAAGGGAAACATTCATCCGCTCGTCAGGGCGTTCGTGGTTGCGGCCCATGGCCGGTTCTCGCCAAGAACAGTTTCTTCGCCGGCTTGAACGCAGCACAACGACCTTAAGCCTGAGGTGTGCATTTGAAAATCTGTCGTCCCTACGGGACTCACCTCACTTCCCACTTTACCCAGCACTCCGCCGTTCCACCCCAATTCGCGCAAAAGCACGCGAATCGGGGACCCCGGCTCGGCTGCGTGCTGGGCTAGGGTATTCCGCGCCTACGGCGCTGGTTTCTTAGTCGTTGTAGTCCGGCGCCACTGTGAAACTCCAGTTCTCATGCAGACGCTCAAGCACCTCTAAATTTTCAGCGACCTCGGTTCTACAGATTCACTTTATCCGCAACGCAAACGCTCAGACCTCTCTTACACGTCAGACCCTTGCTCTGCGTTTACCCACTGAGGCCTACCTCGCCCTCGCTAATCCATAGCGCTTGCGGAGAAAAAGCGCTACGATTCCGGCGAACCTAAAACCTGGCCGGCGTTGCGTCGAAATCACAGAACGTCCGCCCAGAGTTATCGCGAGGTGCACCATGCGTCTTGCCCGAACCGCTCTTCTGGTTGGACTGTTATTCCTCTCCCTGGCCGGATGGTCACAGAACACCAAGATTGTTATTCCCGCCGGAACGCCCGAAGACAAAGACCTGGCAACGATCACGGCCGAGCCCGATGCACAGAAGCGCATCACCATGTACGAAGACTTCCTCAAGAAATATGAGAAGAATAATGCCGCCGTCGCTTACGGCGATTGGCAACTCTCCCAGCTGTATCTTTCCGGCAACGACCCTGCCAAAGCACTGGATTACGGCGACCAGGCGCTCGAACTTTACCCCAACAACCTTGACATAATCGTCTCGCAAATCGGCGTGGCCCAGGCGCTGAAGGACAACGGCAAGGTAGTGGATTACGCGGTCCGCGGCGGTGAAGTCTACAACTCCATCGCCACCCAGTCGAAGCCGGCCGATGTCTCGGACGCGGACTGGGCCACTCGCGTGACCGATGAGCGCGACTTGGCGAAGCCCAGTTACGATTTTGTCGAATCGGCCGCCTACAATGCTATTGCGGCGGAACAAGACCCGGCAAAGCGCATGACTTACATCGAGAAATTCACGCCGGCCTTTCCCAAGTCGACGTTCGATCAGCAGATCTCACAACTGGCGCTCTACAGCTTGCAGCAGCTCAATCAGCCGCAGCGACTGGAAGCCTACGGCGAAAAAGCGCTCGCCGCTAATCCGAACAGCGTTCCCACGCTGCTGATGATGGCGAATGCATACGCGGAAGATCCCAAGCAGGCCTCCAAGGCGATCGCGTATGCCAACAAGGTGATTGCCCTGACCGCGACTAGCAGCGACAAGAACCAGAGACTTTCGGCGGGTGTGGCGCACTCCACCCTGGGGTACGCTTATCTGAAGCAGGAGAAGTTGGCGGCGGCCATCCCCGAGCTCAAGACCGCCGTCGGTATGTTGCAGGACGATCCGCAGGCGCAGCAGGCCGCGCTATTCCGCCTGGGCTATGCCTACGCTAAACAGAATCGCCGAGCCGACTCCGTGGCTGCGTTGCAGAAGGCAGCCGCGATCAGTGGGCCTTATCAGGCGCCTGCTAAAGAGATGTTAGCGAAGGTAAGCGCCACCGGGAAGAAGTAGCGTTCTACTTCTTGAGCAGCGCGTCGGACAGCAGGTGAGCTTTAGTCGCCAGGTTGTACGCACGCTCGAAGTCGCCATCCGTTGTTGCCTTTCGCGACTGCGCGACGTAGGAGCGTATCTGGGCCACCACGTCCTCTTCATCGTGCGATAAGGTGCGGTTCAATCCATTGAGAGTCTTCTCGGTGGAATCAAGCAACTGCGCCGTGGTTTGCTTCTGCTGCGACAGTTCCGCATTGGTCACATTGGCGGCGATTGCCGTATCGGGCGGGGTCTCGGATGCCGGATTGCCCGGGGGCCTTGCTGCCGCAATCGTAGTGTTGGAGCTTACGGGCGGGGTACTCGCTGCATTATTGGAAGCGGCGGGGGGCTGCGTAGCGTGCCGTTTGTGGCGAGCCTGGACTTTCGGTTTGGGCAGCTCAGGCGGCGGGGGCTGGGGCTTGGGCGGCGGCGGAGGAGGCGGCACCGTTGCTTCCGAGATCTCGTCCGGCAGAGGTATCGCAATCGTATCCGCTGGCGCTTTGGCTTGCGGCGGGAGCTGTGGCTTCTTCTTGTTGCAGCTTACGGTACACAGCAAGCCCAACACCAGGATAGGCATGGCGAATTGGCGGCCAAAGCTCATGCGCAGTTTTTCACAACCATGAACGCGTGGAGCGTCGCAAGCTTAAGTGGCGAAGCCAGCGGACGCGTACATTGCCCCCATGATAAACACCCCCAGCAAAAAATACATTGCCCATTAACCGGTAGGGCAAACTCCACCCTCGCGGCTCACGTTTGTGTGATGATTTCCACGCCTTGGTGCTCCTTTTCTTCAGACAAAGGTAGCACCAGGCGAAACGTGGTACCGCGCCCCATTTCTGTAACAAAGTCCAGCGCTCCGTTATGCAGTTGGAGCACGCGATAGCTCATAGCCAGGCCAATTCCGCTACCGGCTTTCTTGGTCGTAAAGTACAAATTGAAAACCTTGTCGCGAACTTCGGGAGGAATTCCTTCTCCCTGATCGCGCACCTCGATCGCAGCGGCGGTGTCATGATGACGGGCAACAATATTCAGAGATCCACCGTTGCTCATTGCCTGCACGCCATTGAGGACGACGTTTAACAGGGCCTGCTTGATCAAGTCAGCGTCAGCGCGGACGGGAAGCGGCTCGGTACCCAGCTTGGTTTCAACCTTCACCCCGTGCAAGGCGGCCTCGGGAGAGGCAAGCAACGCGACATCTTCGATCACCCGGCGGAGATCGAAATCCACCAACCGCAGTTCCACCGGGCGATTGAAGTCAACCAGTGTCTGAACCACTCGGTCGAGCCGATGTATTTCACGGCCAATAATGTCCATGTGGCGGCTGGTGTCGGGATCGACCTCCTTCATCTTCTCCCGCAGCAGCTCCAAATGCACCACGATGGCGTTAATCGGGTTCTTGACTTCGTGAGCCACACCGGAGGTGAGCCGGCCGATGGCAGCGAGGCGGCGGGAAAGCTCGATTTCATTCTCGATGCGGCGGACGGATTCGGCATCGCGCATGGATAGCAGAGCGCCAATGCGCTCGCCGCGCTCGGCAATGAAGTCCAGCGCAATCTGAATGCGGCGCCCGTTCTCCAGCTCAATCTCGCGTTGCGGAATGGGTTGATGCAGGGCGAAAGCGTCAAGCACGATGCGGCCCAGCTTGTTGGCGTCGGTGAAGACCTGCTCGACAACATTGCCTAGAATTTCGCCTCGCGGCCGGCCGACAAATCGTTCAGCCGATGCGCTGACCAGAACCACGCGGGTGTCGCGGGTAAAAAGCACCAGTCCGTCTTGCAGGGTGCCCATGATCTGGTCGAGGTTCTCTTTGAGAGCGCTGAAAACTTCTTTCACGTCGCGGATCTGACGGCCCAGGCGATCGATCTTGGTATTGACTAACCCATACTCATCGGTCCGGCGCGGATCGGGCTCAGGGGTGGTGTCGGGAACGCCGGCAGTCATCTGGTCGAGCCGGCGGCCAATCGCTTCCAGTGGTCGCAAGGCGATGTTGGAAACGCCCGCCGCTAAAGCCAGCGAAACTAGAATGGCAATAAATGAGAACGTGAGAGCGCGGGTCAGCTGCGGCTTAACTTCGCTCTTCAGGAACACCGTGGAGATTCCAACCCGGATATCGCCAAAGGGTCGGCTCTGGCGCTGAATTGGAAGGTACACGTCGTATACGCGAGGAGCGCCGTACACCACCTTCAACTGATCCACGAAGCTGCCATCGCGGACTTTCCTGAAGTCCTCCCGCGGCTGCAATCGACTTCCGATAGCGGTTGGATCGGTATGCACGATGGCTCGGCCATTCACATCGGCGATGGCTGCATCTGAAACGGTCGGAGAGAAGCCCACCACCGACTGAAGCAAAGTGTTGAGTCCGGGATCTGTTTTCAGGGCCTCGTCCAGGACTTCTTCTACCTGTTTCTGGTTACTTTCATCGACGAAGGCGCTGCTCAGGTCAATCTGGCTGGCTTCGCGAGCGGCCTCGCGAATTTCTTTGGCGACAAAATCGGCGCTGTCGTAGGCCTCTACCGTGCGCTGACGCACCAAGTGCGACACGTAAAGGTAGGAAAAGACAGCTACCAGGGCAACTACCATGCCGCTGATGGCGAGCACCAATTTTGTCTTTAAGCGCATTCGACCCATGACCTAAGACTCGCGTTTTAGGCCGCGATGCGGGAATGATACCAGTCCTTTGGACCGGGCGAAAATCCACCCGGGGTTGGGTGGCCTGGCGCAGCAGACACCGTGGCGTGTAAGCTCGCGAAGGCAGCTCTTTCCCAGCAGAGTTATCCCGCAGATTTGTTTCGGCTTTTTTGAGTTTGTTGTTCGCTGCGAACAACGCGACCTGCGGTTTCTGCTTCTAATTGATGTCAAGTGTGTGCTGGTTTGTCAGATTTGAACGGCGTTACGGCCGTAGCAGGAGGGGACAGAGTGGCTCAGTCCACAACGGAAGACACGAAGAAAATGCCGGGAGAGACGATCACCAAGCTCCGCGGCTTATCGCACGATCTCAGCAACTACATCGAAACCATCATGCAGGCTTCATACCTTCTCGCGCAGTCCAAACTCGATGAAAACAATCAGAAGTGGCTGGAACTGATCGAAAAGGCATCGCAGGATGCGGCTCGCATCAACCGCGAAATTCGGGAGATATTGAAAGCGCAGGGCTAGTTCGACGATGCGCAGTCCAGACCCGGGTCACGCGCGGCAACCCGGGCCTGTTAGTGACTTGAGCCGTGATTAGGCTTACATCATCCGCTTCGGAGAAGCCTTGTCGAGGAATTCGACGAACGGCTTTCCAGCAGAGTTAACCGTAACCGCCCCATCGCGGACGATCTGGCTGGCGTCTACGCTCTTGCCATAGAGTTCTTTGTTCGCGTCGTCGTCGGTGCCCATGGATGCGCTACCCAACGAAGCTCCAGCAAAAAGTCCCTTCGACTGCGAATAGGTCAGGATGTCGACGTTGGGATCGTTGAAGCCAGCAGCCTGAGCGCCCGATGGACCAGCCTGAGCGGATGCGCCGGCGCCGAGCTTCAGCTTGCCCGACAGAACTTTGTCCGCGCCGCGTTCCGTCATAACCAACAGAACGTAATCCGTCGCGGTGCTGCCCAGCTGGGGTCCGAGGCTGCCCGTATCCAGGGTATACATGGCAGGCGCACTCCAGGAGCCGGTCATCTTCGCGCCGGTGCGGCAGGTAAGCACGCCGCGGCCGTAGCTGACCCCGATACCAATGCCGACTTTTTTCACGCTGGGATAGACAAGGACACAAACCGCCTTATCCAGAATCGTTTTAGAAATTTCTTGTTTGTCCATGATGGTCTTAAGGACGGTGGTGGAATCCGCTAACCGCTTTGCCGGTTTGCTCTGGGCAAACAACGACGATGAGAGGCCAACGCACATCAGCAACACAGCAAATTTCTTGGTCATTAGAAGATCCTTTCGGGATGCGGTGCGATAAAACGAGAGTAGCCGAATGCGACGATTAAGGCTACCACATTGAGGCAAGCTCTCGTACCCCGAAACGCGCTCAAGCGACTTTTTGGCCCGGAATAACCACAACGGCAACTGACGGCAGGAATAGGGTTGTAGGGTTTTATCGATCGAATTCGCGTCTTCCCTTTGGGCTACGCGGCAGGGTTATGCGCAAGCACGTGGTTCATTCGATTCCGCAGAAAGTCTTGAGCTCGGCGATAGCCTTCGAGAGTTCCAACATCCAGGTAGTCGTGACCGGCAGGAAGGCCACGCACCACATTTCCCGCTTCGATGTAGGCATTCAGCAGCGAGCCGAAATATTCGTCCTGACGATGCCTCTCTTCCCACAAAAGTCTTAGGGCCCGGAAATTCCAACCGCCCATGGTGATGGCTCCCCATATCCAGCGGGAGTTCGGATGCCGAACCTTTACTTCGACTCGCTTCACCAGGTTTGTGGAATCGCAGACCACCGCGTCGAAAGCTGAGGGGTTGTTGACCGGGAATAAAAGTAGGCTGACGCTGGCATCCTCAGCCTCCACCGACGTGCAATAAGCATTCGCAGGAAACCAAATCGTGTCGGGAAGTCCGATGAGGACCTGGTCATGCTGGCTGGCGAATCCTTCGGCGCGAAACAGCGCGTCGCACAGTCCAAGTGGTTTTTTCTGCACCACGTAAAAGATCTCGGCTGCATACTCGTGTTCCGCGTAATAGCGGATGATGTCGGCCTTATCGGCGGAGATAACAATGCAAATTTGGGTTGCGCCGGCGGCAATCATGCGTTCGATCACGTATTCCGAAACCGCCTTCGGTCGCTCGATTCCGTCCACCATTCGGGAGCCAACCGGCAACAGTTCTTTAGAGCAACCCAAGGGCTGAATGCGTTGACCTGAACCTGCGGCGGGAACGATTCCAATCACGCCCTTGCCTCCATCACTGGGTGGTTCGACGCTCGCGCCTGTTCGCAGTACTCGAGCAACTGGGCGGCCCGAGAATCACCGGTGTGCTGCTCCAAGGTTCTGCGCCGAGCAGATTCGCCAGTTTCGCGTAGCTCATCGTCGGGCGCGTTCAGGATCGCCAAAACATCTTCCGGGGCTCGAACCACATGAAGATCTCGTTCCGTGTCAAAGAAGAAATCGAGGCCCTCCCACCAATCCGTGAGAATCGGGATTCCACAAGCTGCCGCCTCGAAGAACCTTCCGGAGGGACAGTATCCCGACTCTGCCATTTCCCTGCGAGTGATATTGAGCGTGGCTCGAGAAGAGGAGTAGAAAGCAGCGTGCTGGTCCGGAGCTACGTGCTCGTAGCGGCGAACATTCTGCGGCCATGTCCAGTGAAACGGGTATAACGAACCAGCCAGCAGGAATGACCATTCCTCCATGCGACGGGCGGGCTCAAGAAAAAGCTGATCCAGTTTTTCCTGCCGGTCTGAGGCATACGTTCCCAGATAACTCAATGCACTGCGGAAATCATTACCGGCCGGTACCCGGAAGTAGACCTCGGGATCAACGCAGCCATAGAGCGCTCGCGCCATGCGTGCACCGTACTCCTGCTCCAGGCGCCTGAGTATCGGCCCACCCGTGAAAGAAAGGTACAAATCGAAAGCGGGAATCTGTGCGCGCTCGAGATAGTCAAGTGGGCCGCTATCCAACCGCTTGAGGGTTATCGGAGTATCCAGGTCGTAGAAGACGTGCAAAGGACCGTCAAGGTCCAGAACTTCATTGCTGGCTTGAGCTCCATCCGGAGCGTAACTGCCGATGATAACCACGTCAGATTCGCACGCGTCTCGGATGGCCTGGCTGCGCACGTTGTTCCAGTCGGAATAGAGCTTAAGTTCGCAGTAGGGTATCGAGGTGAAATCGCGATGCTGGGAGTAGTAGGCGACGTCCTTCTCGTAAAAAAGGACGTTGACGCCGCGCCGGTGAAGCGCGCGCAGAATTGCCCGATAGGGCGTGGCATGACCGTTTCCCCAAGAGGATGAGAGCGTCAAGCCAAATATTGTGATCTTCAATGGCCCACCAGGCAGATCAGTTCCGCTGAGACCCGGATTTCTATCTCAACCTACTTACCTTCGATGGAGACCAGCACTGGAATGTTGGCTGCCCCAATTGGTGGAGCAGCCGTTCATCAGGCACTCTTTAGGATACGAGTTGGGCGTCCATTGTGATTTTGGCGTTGAGCACGCGCGAAACCGGACATCCCTTCTCGGCATTCTGGGCTGCTTGTTCAAACTTGGCTTTGTCTGCACCTGGAATCTTCGCCTTCACCTCCAGGTGGCTCGCTGTAATCGTGAACCCGGCATCGGTCTTGTCGAGACTCAAGGTCGCGGTGGTATCGATGCTCTCGGCAGTCATACCGGCTTCACCCAGCTGCGCCGAAAGCGCCATGGTGAAACAGCCGGCGTGGGCTGCGGCAATCAGCTCTTCGGGATTCGTACCCTTTCCGTCTTCAAAGCGGGTGCTAAAGGAATATTGAGTTTTATCCAGTACACCGCTCTGGGTTGAAACCGTTCCCTTGCCGTCTTTCAGTCCGCCCGCCCAATGGGCACTTGCTGTGCGTTTCATTAACTAATACCTCCTACAAAAAATTGCCTGCTGATTCTAAATTACACGAATGTGGTGAACCGGGTGTGAAATCCCTAATAAGCCCTGTCGGAAAAGTCCGGAACAACGGTGATCAACTTGCATCCAAGTTAGAGGAAATCAGAGCAGCTCAAATAGTAGCCACAACCAGGGCATACTAATTTGCAGTGATTTTCCAGCAGCGACTCTGAGCAGTTTGGGCAAGTCTGGATGGTACGACCGCCGGCATTCCGCGGACCTGTCAAGGCGGCAGTTCTGGGTTGCGGATTGGCCGGTTTATCGTCGGAAGTCTCAGTCATGGGAGCGAGAAGAAAGTTCCCGAAGCTCGTAAAGAATACCCGACCTACCGCAATGGTGGGGGTGCAATCTCATTGTCAGACCTAGGCTTGAAAGTGCCTATCCCCCACTGGTACATGTACCTCCGTAACTGGTAATTCGAGAATTTCACTAGAATTTTGCGGTTCCGTATCTATAATGCGACACGGGGAATTGTCAATAGTTTGCCCCACACCGACGCGAGCCTAGATTGTCAATTTTTGAAAAGGTACGCGGCGTAGGATGAGAGATGAATGCTGATTGTTTACTTATTAGTAACTAGCACTTATTTTGGGTGTGGTGGTCGTTTATCGTAGTCGATTTAGGGTAGTTAGAGTTCGACTTACAGGCCATATCAGATATCGGAATACGGAGGTTGTACCCGTGAAGAACTGCTTCAAGAAATCGATGATCGCTGCTCTTGCTGCCTTAATGCTAGCCGGTGGATTGAGTGCCATAAGCGGTGCAACCTCCATGAATTCGCTCCACCCCGTCGTCCTGGTCGGCGACGGCTCGGCCCCATTTCCGCTGATGATCTCAGCAAACGCTCCCAACAGCGAGGCCACTTCGCTAAACAATAAATTCTGAACAGCTCCGGTCTCCCTCGACCGAGGAGGTTTTCCATGAAGAACATTTGTACTGCTGTTTTCGCTACCCTGCTTTTGGCCGGTGTAGCTTGCGCCACGAATAACGCAACGTCTCCCAGCAATGCGTCTAGCTCCCACGTTCTGCAATCTTCCGCCCAGGCCACGCTTGCTCCCAGCGAAGGCTCGCCTATGCCCGTCTGCCAACCTGGCCACAACTGCAACGACAGCGTCCGCCTCACCGCCAGTGAAGGCTCGCCTATGCCCGTCTGCCCTCCGGGACATCAGTGCAATGACAGCTTGCGTCAGACCGCCAGCGAAGGCTCCCCTATGCCCGTCTGCCAGCCCGGTCATAACTGTAACGACAGCCTGCGTCTGACCGCCAGCGAAGGCTCCCCTATGCCCGTCTGCCAACCTGGCCACAACTGCAACGACAGCGTCCGCCTCACCGCCAGCGAAGGCTCGCCCATGCCCGTCTGCCAGCCCGGTCATAACTGCAATGACAGCCTGCGCCTGACCGCCAGCGAAGGTTCGCCCATGCCCGTCTGCCAGCCCGGTCATAACTGCAATGACAGCCTGCGCCTGACCGCCAGCGAAGGCTCCCCTATGCCCGTCTGCCAGCCCGGTCATAACTGCAACGACAGCCTGCGCCTGACCGCCAGCGAAGGCTCCCCTATGCCCGTCTGCCAGCCCGGCCACAACTGCAACGACAGCCTGCGCCTGACCGCCAGCGAAGGCTCCCCTATGCCCGTCTGCCAGCCCGGTCATAACTGCAATGACAGCCTGCGCCTGACCGCCAGCGAAGGTTCGCCCATGCCCGTCTGCCAGCCCGGTCACAACTGCAACGACAGCTTGCGCCTCACCGCCAGCGAAGGCTCCCCTATGCCCGTCTGCCAGCCCGGTCATAACTGCAACGACAGCCTGCGCCTCACCGCCAGCGAAGGCTCCCCTATGCCCGTCTGCCAGCCCGGTCATAACTGCAACGACAGCCTGCGCCTGACCGCCAGCGAAGGCTCCCCTATGCCCGTCTGCCAGCCCGGTCATAACTGCAATGACAGCCTGCGCCTGACCGCCAGCGAAGGTTCGCCCATGCCCGTCTGCCAGCCCGGTCATAACTGCAATGACAGCCTGCGCCTGACCGCCAGCGAAGGTTCGCCCATGCCCGTCTGCCAGCCCGGTCACAACTGTAACGACAGCTTGCGCCTGACGATCAGCTAGGTTAACGGCGGGTCGTCACACTATGACGTATAGGTTTGGAAAAGGTTTGCTTTATCGGTATCCCAGGTTGGGATGAGCTTAAGCAACATTCTCAAATCGGGAAGTAACCGAGCATTGGTTACTCGTGTTTTGAGAAAATCCTGCTTGTATTGTGCTGTCTTCGCGGATATGCTTTTCCCTGAAGCCAATGCACCTGACTGCGACAGACTACATATTCTGGTTGGCGGGACCCATTCTGCAGTTTGGGGTTCTGGTGACCATGATCCGACGTGGTCTGTACAAAGATTATCCGTACTTTTTCAACTACACCATTCTGCAAGTAGTGAGTGAGCCCATTCTATATGGGTTGCACCGCTACTCCGACACGCTCTATTTCTATACGTACTACGTGAACATCGCGCTCAGCGTGTTGATCTCGTTCGCAGTGCTGCAAGAGATTTTCAAGGACGCTTTCCGGCCTTACGAGGCGCTGCGAGATCTCAGCGTCATCCTGTTCCGCTGGTCCGCTCTGGTTGTTCTGCTGGTAGGCGTGATGTGGGCCATCACTGCAAGTCGCCGCACCGACAATGGTGCGGTCATTGACGCTATCCTGCTCGGCGAACGCGCCGTTCGCTTGATGCAGTGCGGCTTGTCTTCTTCCTGCTTCTGTTCAGCGAATATCTGGGAATTTCGCGCCGCAGTCTGTTGTTTGGAATCTCCTTAGGTTTCGGTTTCTTTGCCGCCATCAACATGCTGGTCGTGACTGGAATGGCGCAGCATGGTGGAATCCTGTCGAAGACGATTTTGCGCCACATCAACAGCGCTGCTTACTTTATCGCGGTTGCGATCTGGCTGGGTTACACGATGGTAGCCGTATCTTCAGAAAACGTGGCTGCTGAAGAAGCCATGGCGCGCTCCAAGGACTTGGACAACGCTTTGCAAGAGGCCCGGATTCAGCCTCCCGCTGATGGCCTGCTGGACGGTATGGAGCGCACCGTGGAACGCCTGCTCTATCCGCGAGAAGAATCTAAAATCACCGTAAGCGCCGGCCACTCCTGATTCGAGCTGAGCCGAACGCCAAGCTAGCCGCCCTTCGAGGCGGTTTTTGTTTGGGAGGCAGTTTTGTCCGCTATTGACTAATTGGCGCGCACTCTAGACAGGGGTTTTCGTTTTGCGTGGTGGATTGAAGAACGGCAGCACACGAACCGTCGCAGCAACTTTGTGGCGTACCGCTTCGACGGTCATCTCGACGTGTAACTTCGCGCCGGGTTGCGAATGTTCCGGCGCTACGCTGGCCAGAGCAATCAACTGCTTCAGCAATGGCGACCACGTAGTCGACGTCGCTTTGCCTATTTGCTCTCTGCCCTTGTAGACCGGCACATGAACGCGAGACGCGGTAGCTGGAGTCTGCGGCGCCAGTCCGACGCGATCGAACAATGCCTCGACTTCGTTCCAGTCGATTTCCAATCCGACCAGCAAACGCTTTCGGTCCGACTTTCTTCTCTTTCAGCAGGGCTTCGCGCCCGATGAAATTCGCTTTGTCGTAGTGAACGAGCTTGCCTAATCCCACTTCCGCAGGCGTGTACTTCTGCGACGCGATGAGCGATTTCTTGCTGCTGACATAATCCACATCCGCGAGAATGAGCCCCGCTTCGATGCGAGCGACATCCAACGCAAGCATGCCGGCAGGATGAATATCGAAGCGCCGCCCGGCTTCCATCAACACATCCCACACCTTGACCGCATCTTGCCAGGGAATCCAAATCTCATAACCCAGATCGCCGGTATAGCCGGTACGCGAGATGTCGACCGGCACGCCGCCGATCATCGCACTAGTCTTGCGAAAGTATTTCAAGTGCTCAATATCCGCCTCAGTAATGCTCTTCAGTAGCTTGCCCGATGTCGGACCTTGGAGAGCCAACGCCGCAAGCTGCTCGGTGATGTCTTCGATCTGGACGTCGAATCCGAACGCATTCTGCCGAAACCAGCGCAAGTTCGGATCGGCAGCGGTCCAGCGATAACGATTCTCTTCCAGTCGCGTGATAGTGCCGTCGTCAATGATCTTGCCGTCTTCATCGCACCAGCAACAATAGATGACCTGATCGACGCTCACCTTGTTGATGTCGCGCGCGATGATACGGTTGACGAACCGCGTCGCGTCACGGCCCGTGATCATGTACTTGTAGAGGGGAGTAACGTCGATGAGCGCGGCAGCGTTGCGAATGGCGTTGTATTCGTGCTCATGATGCGTCTCATAGACGCTGACCGCGTAGAAACCGGACCACTCCCGATAGTTCAGGCTGTTGCAAAGCGCAAACGTCCGTTCATGAACTGCGGTTCCTACGGGCACGATCGTCTCCCATTCGCTTTCGTTTTGCCGCGGATTATAGCGATGCCTTAACCATAACAGCAAGGCTCGCAAGTTGGCTGCTGGACGAGGCGCATCGCAAGGGGGACGAGACTTCGACCCCGTGCCAGCGACAAATCGGCGGTGAGCCTTTAGAATGTGCCCACCGCTCAACCACGGGCCACAAGTGCAAGTTGCTGCTTGCGCGAACGGAAGATATGACTGCCAAGACTTCGGGGAAGTACGACGCTATCGTCATCGGCGGAGGCCACAACGGGCTGGTCAACGCCGCTTACCTGGCGCGCGCCGGCAAGAAGGTGCTCGTGCTGGAGCGGCGGCATCTGGTCGGCGGAGCGGCAGTCACCGAAGAGATCATTCCCGGCTTCAAGTTTTCCGTGTGCTCCTACGTTGTGTCGTTGCTGCGGCCGGAGATCATTCGCGACCTCGACCTGCCGCGCCACGGTCTGGAAATTCTCCCGCTCGACGGCACGTTCACGCCCATGCCCAGCGGCGATTATCTGTGGCGGGTGAACGATCATGGCAAGACGGTGCGCGAGTTGCGCCGGCATTCGATCTTCGACGCCGAGGCTTATGAAGAATTCGGCAAAGCCATGCTCCAGATGTGCCGCTTCGTGAAGCCGATCCTCGGCATGGTGCCGCCCGATCCCGACCACACTCAATCCTAAAGACCTGTTCAAGATGCTGTTTCTCGGCCGCCGCTTTCAGGGCCTGAGCGGCGAAGACAAGTACAACCAGATCCAGCTGATGACCATGAGCGCTATCGAATTTCTCGACCAATGGTTCGAGACCGATGTGCTCAAGGCAACGATGTCGGCCTCGGGGATTATCGGAACATTTCTCGGAGTACGCTCGCCGGGAACGGCCTACGTGCTGCTGCACCACTACATGGGCGAGATCGACGGAGCGTTCCGCGCCTGGGGATTTGCCCGCGGCGGTACCGGGGCAATCTCGAATGCCATCGCCGATGCTGCCCGGGAGTTAGGCGTTGAGATCAAGACGCAGACTGGGGTTGCGCAGATTCTGGTGCGCGACGGCAAAGCCATTGGCGTCGCGACTGCGAGCGGCGACGAGTACTTCGCGCCGGTTATATCGTCGAGCGTCGATCCCAATCTCACGTTCATGAAGATGCTGGAGCCCAGGCACCTGAGCGAGGATTTTCGCGACGAGGTGAAGCGCTACAAATATCGCGGCTCGTCCGGCAAGGTGAACCTCGCGCTCGACGCGCTGCCGAACTTCACCTGCCTTCCCGGCGAAGGCCATCACCTGCGCGGTGCCATCTCGATTTCTCCCAGCGTTGACTACATGGAGCGCGCCTACGATGACGCGAAGTACGGCGATTACTCGCGGCGGCCGTATATCGACATGGTCATCCCCAGCCTCACTGATCCGTCGCTGGCGCCGCCGGGCAAGCACGTAATGTCGTGCTTCGTGCAGTACGCGCCATACAAATTGCGCGAGGGCAACTGGGATGAAAGGCGTGAGGCCTTCGGCGACAACGTGATCGACACGATTTCCGAATACGCGCCCAACTTGAAAAACATCATCGTGGGGCGGCAGATCGTGACGCCGCTCGATCTTGAACGCGAGTGGGGACTGACCGAGGGCAACATCTTTCAGGGCGAGTTGTCGCTGGAGCAACTCTTCTTCTTGCGGCCCGTGCCGGGATGGGCGCAATACAAAACGCCAGTCAAAAATTTGTGGATGTGCGGCTCAGCTACGCATCCCGGCGGCGGCATCATGGGCGCTCCCGGACGTTTGGCTGCGCTCGAGATTCTGAAGCATGCCAAGGCCGGAAGTTAGCCGGCAATTAACTCACGACAATATGCCAGAGACACGCGATGTCGTCATCCTCGGAGCCGGGCACAACGGGCTGATCACCGCCTTCTATCTCGCCAAGGCCGGATATAAGTCGCTCGTGCTGGAGCGCCGGTCGATGGTCGGCGGCTGCGCCATTACCGAAGAATTTCATCCCGGATTTCGCTGCTCGCGCCTGGCACACGGCACCGGCCCGATCAGGTCTGACATTGTGGCAGACATGAATCTGGCCAAGCACGGGCTTAAGACTTACACCCCAACCGTTCGCGTGTTGTCGTTGGCGCACGGTTGCCATCTCGCTCTTTACGGTGACACGGCGCGATCGCAGCAGCAGATTGCGCAACTGTCGATTAAGGATGCCGAAAGCTACGGCGAATTTCAGAAATCCCTGGCGCGAATTTCCGAGATCGCCGCACTGCTGCTTAACATGACGCCGCCTGACATTGACGACCCGGCTGCGTCAGGCAATTTGTGGGAACTGCTGAATACCGGGCGCAAGATTCGCGGTCTAGGCGAAAAAGATCTGTATCGCGTCTTGCGCTGGGGGCCGATGGCGGCAGCCGACCTGGTTGCTGAATGGTTTGAGACCGACTTGCTGCGCGGCACGATTGCGGCGCAGGGAATATTTGGTACGTTCCTGGGCCCTTGGTCGGCCGGATCGAGCGCGACGTTGCTGCTGCGGGCCGCGTCGGACAGCAACCTGGCCGGAGCGGCCTCCTACATTGCGGGAGGTGCGGGAGCGTTAACGGCTGCGATGGCAACCGCGGCAATTGAGGCAGGCGCCGAGATTCGGACGTTAAGCGAAGTTGCGAGCGTTCAGATAAAAGACGGGGCCGCGAGTGGGGTTGTTCTTGTCGATGGTTCTGAGATAGAAGCCAAGGTAGTCATCTCGAATGCTGACCCGAAGCGTACCCTTCTTGGGTTGGTCGATGCGACGCAGTTGCAGCCGACCTTTTTGCAGCGGCTTCAGCACTACCGGATGAATGGGACGGTCGCGAAAGTGAATCTCGCGCTCGGCGGCTTGCCGGCGTTTCAGAATGTTGAGGGCGATGTAGCTGCCCGCTTGTCGGGAAAAATCCAGATCTCCCCGGGCATCGATTATCTGGAACGGGCTTTTGACGCCTCGAAATATGGCCAATTTTCGCAGCATCCGTACATCGAGGCGACGATTCCCACATTGTGGGACACGTCGATGGCGCCCCCAGGCAAGCATGTGATGTCGATTTATATGCAGTATGCGCCGTACAAATTGCGCGATGCCGACTGGGATTCGCAACGCGATGCTCTGGGCGATGTCGTCGTCAACACGCTGGCGGAATACGCTCCGGATTTGCTATCGCTAATTGAAGCGCGCGATGTGATCACGCCGAAAGACCTGGAGCAAACCTACGGCCTCAGCGGCGGACACATCTTCCACGGCGAGCTGGCACTCGACCAGTTGTTTACCATGCGCCCGTTGCTCGATTGGTCGCGGTACCGCACCCCAATTAAGAACCTTTATTTATGCGGGTCGGGCACACATCCGGGAACTGGTCTGAACGGGATGTCAGGGGCGAATGCGGCGCGCGAGATCGTCAAAGACTTGAAAAGAAACGAATGAGATCTGTCGAATCAGATAGAGGTCCTTCGACTTCGGTCCGCGAATAACGCGCGAACCTGCGCTCAGGATGACAGCTTGTTTGAACAGTGGTCTTCTGTGGCTAGGACCCATTGATCCGTGTTCGTTGTCGAAGCAACTGCCTGTTCCTTTCATCCCCTCTTCAAATCCGCCGCCAACAGCCGATGGAACAGATGTTCTCCGGCCTCGCGACGCACCGATAGACGGCCGGCTCCACAGGCACGCGAGTGCAGACCTCGCTGCACGGCCTCGCAGATGCCGACATCTTCATCGTTCACCCGCTCGCCGACAGCGATGCTCTGCCGGTTTCGCTCGGCCGCTGTTTCACTTATCTCTGCGAAGTAGAAATCGAAAATCAGCGTGCAGGCGTCGACGCCGTCCGGTAGCACCAGGTTCGTGTCCATGTAACCCTGGTACAGGTTGACCATGAAGTTGGGATATTGCCAGAAGTACCAGGCGCGCTCCCCGGTACGTGTGGCTGCCGTCGCAGCATCTTCGGCTGACGCAACCATAGGGCTCGATTGCAGGCAGTAACGATCCTCGTTCTCGATGCTGTATTGCTTGTAGTCCAAAACGCTGTTGAGACCCTTGTGCAGATGAGGCACGTGATAGCCGCCGTCGAGATAATTGTCGACAAACACCTTCCAGTTGCACTTCAATCTGTACGTTCGCCGCTCGAAGAAACGCAACGAGCTCAAGCCGAGCGGCGCGATCCGCCGTACCATCCCTCCCAGGAAATCGGCCAGGGACGCGGCTTTCGGGTCAAGGTTGACGAACACAAACTGCTCCCAGGTGTCCACCCGAACCGGAACCAGTCCATTGCGCGCGCGATCGAAGCCGCACACGCCTTCGAACTCGGGCGCGCCTTTCAGCGAGCCGTCCAGCCCGTAACTCCAACCATGATAAGGGCAGCGAAAGATGGTCGCTGTGCCCTGCTCCTCGGTGACGACAGCAGCGGCATGATGGCGGCACACATTATAGAAAGCGCGAAGCTGCCCATCGCTGCTGCGCACAATCACCAGCGGCTCGCCGGCAAGATCAGCCGTAATGTACGCTCCCGGCCGCGCAAGCTGATCGGCGCGCGCCACCACCTGCCACGTGCCGCCAAAAACGTTCTGGCGCTCCAGCTCAGCAATGCGCTCGTCCACGTACCAGGAAGCAGGAATCGTCGAGGCTTGCTCCAACGCAGCTTGATCGTCGTAAGACGCGAGGATATCGTGCAGAGAATCCATGAAAGCTCCCGGCCAGTCGCGAAGAAATCATAACAGCGGATCGCCGCCAACACGGTTGCGCGTGAAAGCCGCGGCCTGAGCGAACCTCGATTCACAAAACAGTTGACGGAGAGCCGTGGTCGTGTACCTTTGCTCCATGCCAACCGCGGAACACGCTCTGGAGATTGTGCACGCCACGCCTGCCGATGTGGGCGAGGCCGCGCCGCTCTTCGATGCCTATCGCCAGTTCTACCAGAAGCCTCCGGACGTCGAGGCTGCTCGCCGTTTTCTATTTGCGCGTTTAAGCAAAAGTGAGTCCGTGCTGTTTCTGGCGCGCCATGCGGGCGAGGCAGTTGGATTCGTGCAGCTTTACCCGGTGTTTTCCTCCGTGAACCTCACGCGGCAATGGATCTTGAATGACCTCTACGTGGTTGCCGAGGCTCGCAAGATGGGGGTAGGCCGCGCCCTGATGCAGCGCGCCCGCGAACTGGCCGAGGGCACGCGTGCCAACTGTCTCACGCTGGAGACAGCTGCCGACAACATTCCGGCGCAACGCCTCTACGAAGGCCTGGGATGGAAACGCGACCAGGAGTTCTACCGCTACGTGCTGGCGATGTAACCCCGACCATGCCGAACGCCACGACCATCGCTTCAATCCCGGCGGCCCAAGTGGACGATCACCCCCAGCCCAAGCGGGTGTTGGGCCTGCGCGACCTGGTGATGTTTTACATCGTCGCCACCATGAGCGTGCGCTGGATTGCCGTGGCCGCAGCCGCCGGACCGAGTACGGTTGTGATCTGGCTGCTCGGCCTGGTGACCATCTTCCTTCCCCTGGCGTTATGCGTGATGGAGCTTTCCTCGCGCTATCCACAGGAAGGCGGAATGTACGTCTGGAGCAAACACGCGTTCGGCGACTTTTCAGGCTACATGACAGGGTGGATTTATTGGATGAGCAACCTGCCATACTTTCCCGCGCTGCTCTACTTCGCCGCCAGCAATGCCCTGTATGTCGGCGGGAACCGCTGGAGAGGATTGCAGAGCAGCCCGACGTTTTTCATTACGTTTTCGCTGCTCGGACTGGGGCTGGCGCTGCTG
Organism: uncultured Acidobacteriaceae bacterium; assembly: GCA_963769235.1. GTDB lineage: Bacteria > Acidobacteriota > Terriglobia > Terriglobales > Acidobacteriaceae > Bog-257. The sequence goes on from CAVYKW010000009.1 coordinate 489,027, forward strand.
CTCAATATTGTCGGACTCAACGTCGGCAAGTGGCTGAGTAACCTCGGGGCAATCGGAGCCTGGATTCCGATTGCGCTGCTGTGCGTGGTCGGCACGATTGCCTGGCGGAGATTTGGCTCGGCCACCAGCTTCGCGCCGGCGTCGATTAAGCCCACCTTGCACGTAGCGAACTTCGCGATCTGGGCGACGCTGCTGTCCGCCTTCTCCGGTGCGGAGTCCGCCTCCTGCATGGGTGCTGAAATCAAGACTGCACGCCGTACCATTCCGCGGGCGCTGCTGGTCGCGGGAATTCTGATCACGCTCGGATACCTGCTGGGGACGATCGCCATACTGGTAGTGCTGCCGCACGAGCAGCTCAACGGGCTTGAGGGAATCATGCAGGCTATCTCCAGCAGCGCGGAGCGAATCGGCTGGCGCGGCCTGGGGCCGATGGTAGCGCTGCTGATTTGCGTGGCCAATCTGGGCGGAGTGGGCGCTTACCTGGCTGCGATGTCGCGAATTCCGTTCGTGGTCGGCATCGATCGCTATCTGCCGCGCGCCTTCGGCCGGGTACATCCGAAATGGGGAACACCACACATTTCGCTGATCGTGCAGGCGCTGTGCTGCGTGGTTTTTGTCTTCATGGGACAGTTAAAGAGCACGGTGCATGGCGCCTACGATTTGCTGGTGAGCATGACCATCATCACGACCTTCCTGCCCTACCTGTTTATGTTTGCCGCCCTCATCCGCCTGCAACGCGAGCTGGTCGAGCCCGAGGTCGTCCGCATTCCCGGAGGCAAGCCGGTCGCGATCGGAGTTGGAGTGCTCGGCTTTGTGGCGACGATCGCTGTAATTGTGGGGTCGGCGATTCCCGATCCGACCGAGCCTAACAAAGCACTTGCTGTGGCAAAGACGCTGGCGCTCAGCGCGGCGTTGGTCGGCGGCGGATGTCTGCTTTATTGGTTGGGAAAGCGCCGGGCGAAGGTGGCTGCGTAGGGCATTGCGGAATGCGCGGGTTGATTGCGGAAGAACTGCAGGTCCCTCCACTCCGCTTCGCTGCGGTCGGGATGACAAATTGAATCGGGTAATGCCCTCCGTCGGGATGACAATCTAAGAAAAAAGCCTCGAGCTCCCTACTCGCTCCACACGGCCAGTTCGTTTCCGCTGGGATCGGCGAAGTGGAAGCGGCGGCCTCCCGGGAAAGAAAATATTTCGCGTACAATCTTGCCGCCTGCGCTCTGCACTTTGGCGTGCGTATCTTCTAATGCTGCGGCGTAAATAACGATCAACGCGCCGTGTGTCTGTCCGGTGCTGGCGCCTGCCGGATGGGATTCCGCGTTGAAGCCGCCGGCCAGCCGTCCGTCGCGGAAGCTGGTGTAGTCCGGACCGTAGTCTTTGAAGGTCCAGCCAAAGACTTGTTCGTAGAAGCTTTTGGTCGCGTCGATATCGGTTGCGGGAAATTCGATGTAGTCGATCTGAAGATCGTTCTCTGGCTTGGCCATAATGTTTTCCTCTACAAACAAATAGGGAGATTAGCACACGGCCACGCCACGGGCTGTGACGGAACTCAAATTCAACAGGTTGAGCATGAGATCCAATAGCAAAGGCGCGGGGAATCCGCGCCTCGTCACTTCTCGTAGGAATGCTTAACTACTGAGCGTCGGCTGCGCCACCCGGTTCGGTCGGGCTATCTACTCCCAGCTCATGCGGCGAGGGGATGTTGGCGGTCTCCGGATTCAATAATCCTTTGTGGTCCGGGCCCAGGCCAAGTTTGATCAGAGCGCGGGAGTCGGGGGTGATCTTGGTCTGCCAGCCGTTGGCGGCCTGGTAGCGCACCATCGCCTCCTTGGAGGTCTCATCCCACGTGCCACTGGGCTCGCCCGTCATGTAATGCTCGCGGATCAAGGCTTCCTGAATTTCGCGAGTGCGGTCCTCATCTATGCTGTGCTGCCCGTGGGAACGCGCGACCGTCTTGGTTACGTGCCGGCTTGATGAGGAATGATGGTTCGTACTGTGGGCGCTTGTACTGTGAGTGCTGGAAAGATGAGCCGTATGCTTGGTTTTGGTTTTCGTCGTCGCGGTCGCTGATGTAACGCCGACCAGGGCCAACGACACGCTAAGGGCGCCAGCGATTTGAATAACACGTGTTCCGATAGGCAACGACCACCTCTCTAGCAAGTTCTATGAATACCAAAATTTCTTCCCATTGTAATGAAACCTTTACGATTCAGGGAAGAATAAAACAACTGGGGTTCCTTAAATGAAACAGTTCGGCGCTGGGCATCTTTTTCTGTGATGCTCCAGCGCCGTTGCTGGGATTTCCTCTAAGCGAGCAAAATCCCGAGTACCTGTTGTTTACGGCAGGGTTCCCCCCATGAACACGGTGGTGTTGTCGCGACTGCCGCGCGGCCGCACCAGGAACACGACATCCTGTCCGCTCTTCATCTGGGTCTCGAGGCGGTGGAAATCGTCTTCGCTATTTACCGGTTGCTTGTTGATTTCGAAGATGATGTCACCCCGGCTCAGTCCAGCAGTCTCGCCGAAGCCATCGGGCTTCACATCCTGCACGATGACGCCCTTGGTGTTCGGCAAGTTGTAGCGCTGAGCCATGTCCTGGGTAATGCCGCGCACCGTGACGCCGAACTTGCTCTCCTGCGGCTTACCTTCATCGTTGCCTTCTTCTTCGCCGCTTAAGCGATTGGCGAAAAGTTTGGCGCGATCGGCAATCGTGACCTCCGCGGTCTGTTCCTTGCCGTTTCGGATGTAGCCGACTTTGGCATTCGTTCCCGGCTTCAGGGCTGAGATCTCGGCGACCAACTCGTCACCGTTCTTCACGTTCTTACCGTTCACCGAAACGATGGTGTCGCCGGTCTTGAGTCCGGCTTTTTCAGCCGGGCCATTGGGAGTAATGCTGGCAATGGTTACGCCACTGGCAACGCCGTACACGCGCGCCACCGCCGGATTCGGCACTGCATTAAACTGCACCCCAATCGAGCCCCGCGAGACTTTGTGTTCCGGACCGATCAGCTGGTTGTAGACATTGACCACCGTATTCGAGGGCATGGCAAAACCGACGCCCTGATAGCCGCCGCCGCTGGTGTAAATCGCGGTGTTGATGCCGATGACTTCGCCGGCCATGTTAACCAGCGGGCCGCCGGAGTTACCCGGGTTGATGGCAGCATCGGTCTGGATGAACGATTCGAACTGGCGATTAGGAACAATGTTGCGCCCGATGGCGGAGACAATGCCGGCTGTAACCGTCGAGTTGAGACCAAAGGGGCTGCCGATGGCCAGCACCCAGTCGCCGACTTGCATGCTCTCGGAGTTGCCCAGCTTGGCCGCAGGCAGCGCCTTCTTGGCGTCAATCTTGATTACCGCCAGATCGGTTTCAGCATCCACGCCCACGACGGTCGCGTTGTAAGTCACCGTCTCCGGGTCGCCCATCAGGTTAACGCGAATACGGTCGGCTTTATCCACAACGTGGTTATTGGTGACGATGTAGCCCTTCGAATCGACGATCACGCCCGAACCGAGCGAGCGCTCGCGCATGTCAGGAGCGCTACCCTGTCCACCGCCTTGGCCAGGCTGTCCACCGAAGAAGCGATTAAAGAAGTCCTGGAATGGATTTTCCTGGTCGTCGCCACCGCCGCCCTGATCGTCCTGACCACCCTGTCCGCCTTGGCCTCCGGGGCCCATCATGCGGGAATGCGGATTCTTGATGGTCGATTCGGTGCTGATGTTCACGACCGAGGGTTCGAGCTGACGAGCGATGGTCGAAAACTGATTCGACATCTGGACGGGAGACGGCACCTTCAGCGGTGTCGCGTCGGCAGAAGGGTTCTGCTCTTTGCCTTTTACGGCTCCAGACACAACCGTACCAATCAAGATGCCTAGCGTGAGCGTCGCCAGGATTACCAAGGTCGAGGCAAAGCGATTGGCTTTAAATCTTTGCCCGAAACCCGAAACTTGCGAATCCATGCAGTATCCTCCGGCTAACCAGTCAAACGAAAATTATACAGCCGCCGCAACTTAACTGTATTTGTGTGGGGAAACACTGGGAAGTCTCAAACCATTAGACGCCGAAACCGTGCGATTCGTTACCAACGTGCTAACGACAGCCTTGCGGAGACCGATTCGATCCGGCCTGATTATGGCACTCTGCTACAGGCCTGATGTCGCGGCAGCAGCTCGCGTTTGCTTGCGCCGGCCTTCGCATGCCTCGTTGCGGTACCATCCTGTGGATATGCGACGGTTTACACTAGTCTGTGCGCGTCGCTATCGATATCCGTCGCATTACGGAATTCGGCGTTGGAACCTACACCCGCAATGCTATCCGCACCCTGGCGCACCTCGATCAGGAGAACGAATACTTCCTGATCGGCATTCCCGGGAAGCTGGGCGATATCGAGCCACTCCCGCCGAACTTCATTACCGTGCCTTGCCAGCCCAACGAGTTCTCGATAGCCAGCTACCTGGAGCTGCATCGCATCCTGAAGCAGAACCGTTGCGACCTGCTACACGTGCCGCACCTGTTCTGGAAGCCGCAGCGCGTTCCCTGTCCTTATGTCGTAACCGTCCACGACTTGTTCGATCACATGTACCGGGTCAATAGCCAGTCGAATATAAAGCGCAGCCTGCATTTTCAGTTCACCAAGCGTGTACTGCATCGCGCAGCGCGCATCTTTGCCGTCTCCAACTTTTCGAAAAAAGATACCGAGCGCCTGTTCGGCGTTCCCGCCGCCAAGATCGAGGTCATCTACAACGCTATCGACGATCGCTTCCGCCTGGGTCACGCCAGCGACGCCGAGCGGGAGTTCATCGCCGAGCGCTATCAGGTGAATTGCCCCTTCCTTCTTTATGCGGGACGTATCAGCCCGCACAAAAATGTGGTCCGCATTATCGAAGCTTTCGCCGCGCTGCGAAATGAGCTCAGCAAAGAAGGGTTGTACGAAGACCTCAAGCTCATCATTATTGGGGACGAGGTTTCCAAGCATCCCGATCTGCGTCGCGCCTGCGTGAAAGGCGGCGTCCAGAATGACGTTCGCTTTCTGGGATTTGTGCCCATCGACGTCTTGCGCATCTTCTATGATCAGGCCAAGATCTTCGTGTTCCCCTCGCTTTACGAAGGCTTCGGCTTGCCTCCGCTGGAAGCCATGGCCCACGCCACGCCGGTGGTGACCAGCAACACCTCATCGATTCCGGAAGTGGTGGGCAATGCCGCGGTGATGGTGAATCCGGAAAACGTATTCGAGATTATGCGGGCGCTGCATCGCGTGCTGATCGACCAGGCGCTGCGCGAGAAGCTGAAGGCCCGCGGCCTGCAACAGGTGGAACGCTTCTCCTGGGACGACGGCGTACGCCGCATGTTACAGATTTACCGCGAAGTCGCACACTGCAACTGATCGCCATTAATTTGCTCTTAGATCGTTACCGACGAGTTTCCCTTGGCGCGAGCGTCGGCATCATCCTCCAATGTACATATCGCAGCGTGGTCGATATCTATATCGCGGCCTCCGATCGTATTCCCGGCATAATCCCCCGCCTGAGCAAGATTTTCCCGAAATCGGTCGAAAGGAAAGCTGCTCGCTGCGTTAGAGTCGCGTGCGGGCCTGGTAAATCGCTGACTTTATAACTCAGCCGCTGAGGGCATCGATTGGTGTCTCACTTGCTTCTAACATAGCAGCCGAGATTTGATACTTCGGGCCAACTTCATGCGGGCGAGATTTTCAATACGGGCTGCGATGATCGTAGGTATAGCCAGCATAGCGCTCCCGCTCTGCTGTTGGAGTCAGACCACAGCAAAAACCCTCTCCTTGAACGATCTCTTGACCCGCATGCAGCAAGCCGAGAATACTTCACGCGACAATATAGCGTGGCCTACACGGTTACGCGGGAATATCAACTGTCGGCCCAGGGCGATCAACAGCCTAACTCCGATGTTGTGGCAGAAGTCAACGTAGTTCCACCCGCTAGCAAGGACTACACCATCGTGAAAGCCGAAGGCAGTGATCGGGGCGCCAGCATCGTGCGCAAGGTGCTGGATCACGAGACCCAGATGGCGGGTCATCCGGAACTTCATGAACTGACCGCTCGTAATTACGATTTCGCCTTGCTGGGCCGCGAGAGCTTGAATGGACACGACTGCTACGTCCTCCAGCTGACGCCCAAACGCGAGGCTGTGGAGTTGGTGCGGGGCAAAGCCTGGATCGATGCCAACACTTATGCCCTCCAGCGAATTCAAGGCGCTACCGCCAAGGCGCCATCCCTGTGGATCAAGAACCTCACCATCACCGTCGATTACGGCGACATAAACGGTGTGCATGTGCAAACTGCAACCCGTGCGGTGGCTGACGTACGCTTTGCCGGCCCGCATGTGCTCAGCTCCAAAGAGCTCGATGTCCGCACCTCGACCGTGAATGCCGCCAATCATCCCGCTCCGCGCCTGCGCGGTAACCGCTCCAACGTTCGCCGCAGCGTAGCCGACACGGCTGCGTGGGTCCCGCGGTAAGTGACGCCGAAAGACAACTCCTCACGCATTACGCATCTAACCGATCCGTGACCTTCGCCAGCATATCTGCCGGCAATTTTTCGAAACGGTTTTGTGATATCGTCACGGGGTTCGGCCGGCTTAATCGCCTGCTGGTACCGAACCGAAATACTGCACGTCAGAGATTTTCGGCCCCGGGACCTGGTGGGCATCGTTAAAAGACGCAAGATTTCGGAATCGCGGTATTTGTAAAATTCCTTCTTAGCAATCTGGCAACCTCTTGGGAACGTATTACTGAATGGAACCGAGCCTACAAAGCCAAGTAACCCGCGGCGATGCGGGGGACGAAATGCGGTTGGTGGCGCGCATTCGTGCGGGCGATCAGCAGGCTATGTCTGAGCTCTACGACCGGTATGCCAAGATTGTTTATGCGGTGGCCCTGCGGGTCTTGCAGGACGCGGCCGGGGCCGAAGACGTGTTGCAGGATGTCTTCCTGCAACTGTGGCGCAATCCGGATGCCTTCGACGCGAGTCGCGGTAGTCTGGCGGCCTGGCTGGCCGTAATATCACGGCACCGCTCGATCGACCGGCTGCGTCAACGCCGCCCAGAGACTGACATTGAAGATTGCGTAATCGCCAGTGGCCCCGACTTGCGTGACGAAACGGAACGCACCTTGGTGATCGAGAAGGTTCGGGTGGTTCTGGAGCAGATGAACCCCGACCAGCGCAAGGTATTGGAGTTAGCATTCTTTCAGGGCTTGACACATACGGAAATCGCCGAGAAAACGGGAGAGCCGCTGGGCACCATCAAGACTCGCATTCGCAGTGGGCTACAGCAGTTACGCGCGAAGTTTGCCGGATGAAGACACACGACCAATTCGCGGATGATCTGGCGCTTTACGCGCTGAATGATCTCACCGGGACGGACCGCCAGGAACTGGAGGAACATCTCCAGACTTGTGCCTCGTGTCGTCGCGAATTGCAGGCACTGCGCTGCGATCTCGGCTTGCTGGGCTTGAGCAGTAGCGGACCGCAGCCTCCGGCACGCAGCAAAGAAAAGCTTATGCGGGCCATCGCCGCCGAGCCGCGAGGCGTGTCCGCTCCCAACCTCGAGCCGGCAGCGGAGCATGGTTCATGGTGGGGCTGGGTTGCGGCCTTTGCAGCAGTGATTCTGTTCTTTGTGGTGGGCGGATTGTGGCGCAGCAATGGCCGCATGAAAGATCAGCTTGCCGAACTTGGCAACCGCAACCAGGACCAGACCGCACAGCTTGACCGGCTCAATCAGGAGATGCGCCTGTTGACTGCACCCGATGCGGTGCATGTCTCGCTGAATCCGCAGAAGGCGCCCAAGCAGCCGGGTGGTACGGCCATCTTCAGTCCATCGCAAAAGCGCATGATGTTTATGGCCAGCAATCTGGCGCCTGCGCCCGCTGGCAAGGCTTACGAGTTGTGGATCATCCCGTCCCAGGGCGCGCCTGTGGCCGCCGGAGTCTTCAAGCCCGATGATCACGGCAACGCCATCATCGTCGATCAGAAGATGCCGGACATGCCTGCCGGCGTCGAAGCCAAGGCCTTCGCCATCACCCTGGAAAAGGAAGAAGGCTCCGACAAACCAACGTCACCAATTCTGCTGATGGGGGCGGGAGAGTAGGGGCGCGTGCGCTCGACAATCCTTGCCGTCACGGCGATAACCCTCCTCTTCTTGCAGGGATGTTTATGCGCTGACGAGGTAGTGCGCAGGATTACATCGCCAGACGGGGCGCTTGTGGCAACTCATTACGTTCGTAATTGCGGCCCCACAACCGGCTACGTAACCTCTGTAAATCTACAAGCCACTCAGAGCAAATTTGATGGAGATGATGAAGTGCTCTTTTCGGCGCGGGGAGAACAGCGGATGGAGATAACGTGGATGGAGCCGAAACGCCTACGAATCTGGTGTGACCGGTGCAAACAGGATGAGATCCGCCGTGAAGTCGCTAGGGTAGGCGATGTTGAGATTAAATTCGACCTGCCGGACGCAACGCCGAGCCCCGCAATCGGGGCGCAATAGTCTAGCCCAGCGCGAAGCGCTGGGTATGCGTGTGTTAGTGATCCGAGCGCCGGAGGCACGACAGCCTCTTACCCAAACACGAATCTCGAATCCAACTGCATTCCCGATTTTTGCAACAGCGCAATGAACTCTTCCTCAAAACTTCTTTTCCGACGATGTTCTGTGGGCGGCAGTTTCATTTCGGTGATGCCGAGCACCGAAGCGGGCGAGGCTGCCGGCCCTCCGGGGCTCGGGCCTTTGTTCGTCCAATACCCAGCGCTGCGCGCTGGGCTAGACTATTTCGTCCGCTGCGCGGACTGTCCTGGCCGTGAATAACATTGTCGGGTCTTAATCGCCGGTGAGGACTCCGGCGACAGGCAGCAATCCGGATGGGCGCCCGCGTTTTCCACCCTCGTCAACAGACACTTTCTGTTTCCCACAGCTTTTCCACGCCAGTCTTAGGAATTAGCATGGGAAGATTCCGATCCATCCGTCAGACTGAATGACCATGGCCAATCCAGGGGATTTTGCGTACACCGTTAAGGAGCAGGCTGACATCGTCCGCATTGTGGGCGCGTACGTCACGCTGCGCAAAAGCGGCTCGCAGAACTTCCAGGGCCTCTGTCCCTTCCACTCGGAGAAGACGCCGTCATTTTCCGTGCACGCGACGCGGCAGTTCTTCCATTGCTTCGGGTGCGGCGCGTCGGGCGATGTTTTCGCGTTCGTCCAAAAGCTGGAGAACATTACTTTTCCGGAAGCCGTCCGGATGATCGCCGAGAAGCTCAACATTCCGCTGCCGAAGATGACCTACTCGTCGCCGGAGGAGGCACGTGTCGCCAAACTTCGCGGTGGGTTGATCGACATGCACGAGCGCGCCTGCACTTTTTTCCAGGAGCAGCTGCGCCGGCCAGAGGGAGCTAACGCGCGTGAATACCTGGCCTCGCGCGGTCTCACTCCGGCGCAGATCGCCGAGTTTCGCATTGGCTTCGCGCCTGACTCCGGATTCCTCCTGCGCGATTCTCTGCGCAATCAATATGGCGAGGAATCGTTGCGTGAGTCGGGACTTTTTTCCTGGAAGGAGAAAGAACAGTTCCCAGTTGCCAGTTCTCAGTTGTCAGGTCAAGACACCCCAGACGCGTCGACAACCGACAACGGACAACCGACAGCCGCTTCCGACAATCGGCAACCGACAACGATCTACTCCAAGTTCCGCAATCGTGTGATGTTTCCCATCGCCAACGAGCAAGGCAAAGTCATCGCCTTCACCGGGCGCACACTTGCCACCGACGAGAAGGCCGGCCCGAAATACCTGAATTCGCCGGAGACGCCGATCTACTCGAAATCGCGTGTGCTCTTCAACCTGGATAAGGCCAAGGACGCGATTCGCAAGCTCGAGTACGCCATCCTGGTCGAGGGCCAGATGGATTGCATCGCAGTGTACACAGCCGGAAACCATAATGTGATCGCCAGCTCGGGCACGGCGTTTACCGAGTTGCAGGCGCGGCTGCTGGGCCGCTTTAGCAAAAACATCGTGGTCAACTTTGATCCCGACACCGCCGGCGCGGCCGCAGCCGAGCGCTCGCTGGCGCTTCTGGTGAGCGAAGATTTCACCATCAGGGTACTGACGCTTGAGGCTGGCTTCGATCCAGACCTCTACATCCGTCGCAAAGGCAAGGCCGCTTACGATGAGGCCTTGAAACACTCACAGAAGTACTTCGACTACCTCATCGAACGTGCGCGGGCGCTGTTTCCGGCTCGCACGCCGGAAGGCAAAGTGAAGGCGCTGAACTATCTGTTACCGCACATCCAGCGCGTCCCGAGCCGGATTGTTCGCGATGAGTGGGCCAATGAGATTTCACATCGCTTGGGGATCGAGTCGACCATTCTGCGGCAGGAATTGCGGCATGCCGCGGGCGCGCGCACTGCTTCGCGGGTGAGCGTCACCAGCGGCGGCGGCCTCACCGAAGCCGAGCGCGTGCTGATTCGTGCGCTCGCCTGCCAGGACTTACTGCAAGTGCCGGACAGCAATCGCGAGGGCGCGGACTCGGACTTCGAGCCGGCTCGACAAGCGCATTTCGTGCTAACTCGCGAGCAGTTGCACGCCGGGTTGGCGGCTGAGAACCTGATCGCCGCGCTGTTACAGGCTCACGAGGACGGGCATGATCCGATGTCTCTGCCAATGGAGGAGGCTGACCGAAATTTGCTGGCGGCAATTCTGATGGACGAGCACGAAGAGCTCACGCCGGAACTTTTGGAGAGCGCAATCCGCTCGTTGCGAAGACGAGTGTTTCGCCGTCAACTGGACGACTTACAGCACCAACTGAAAGAGGCGGAACGGCGGCAGGATCCGGCATCGGCAGCGAGGCTGCTTCAGGAGCGCCTCAAGCTGCACAAGGCGATGACCACGATGGGCGAGCCGGCTTGAATCGGATAATTCGTCGCCATGGCCCGGAATTTGCAGAGTTGAAGGGGAGATAACGGGCTGTCTCGGGCTCCGTCTAAGGTAAAGGATTGAATTAAAAGGCTGAAGCCAAGTAAGACACTGGATCATCTAATTTTGTAAGCGGTCCATAGGTTTCCCGAACCCGAACAAAGTGGTTCCTGGGAGCGACCGAACGCTGTAACGTACAGAAAACGCTAGGGAGGCGGGCCCTGGCTATGATAAACTCTGAAAGTTTCTGCATATGCCGGTACTGATTGTACCGTTCCCGCCGTGGTGTGCACACATAAAGAGCGCCTTCTCAGTTGGCGCCAGGTAGAGGGATTTCCGCTTTGGCTCTGGAAGATAAGTACGACGACATCAAAAAACTGATCGATGTGGGGAAAGAAAAAGGTTACCTCACGTACAACGAGGTAAACGACCTGATCCCGCACGACATGCATTCGGCCGACGACATCGAAGACTTGCTGACCACCATCGGCACGCAAGGCATCGATGTGCTCGAAGGGCCGAAAATGCCCGGCTCTCTCGATAAGAAATTCGACGGCGACATCGAAGCTGGCGAGGACGTTGAACTCGATCTCTCGCCCGGCACGCTGGAGAAGACCAACGACCCGGTCCGCATGTATCTGCGCGAGATGGGCACGGTTCCGCTGCTCACCCGCGAAGGCGAAGTTGAAATCGCCAAGCGCATCGAGCGCGGCCAGCTCCGCGTCCTGAAAGCTCTATCGCGGTCGCCCATCGTGATCCGCGAAATCATCGCCATTGGCGAAGACTTGAAGCGCGGTGTGCGTTCCATCAAAGAGATCGTTCTCTTCGATGAGGAGGAGATCACCGAAGAGGTGGTGCTCAACCGCCTGACGGACATCACGGGCAAAATCGACGAGCTGCAAAAACACTACAAGAAATCGTTGCAGCTGGCCGAAAAGCTGGTTGAGATTCCGCAGAAGAAGCGTCCCCGCGACTATCGCCGCTGCCGCTGGGCCCTGGGCCGCGAGACCATCATGGTGTCGCGTGTCATCCGCCGGCTCGGTTTCACCAACGCCGAACGCAAGCGCCTGATCGATCGCGTCAACAAGACGGTCGACAGCATGCGCGGGCTCGACAAGCAGGCAGTCAACTTCGAGAAGCGCGCCGATCAGACGCGCGCCGAAGAGGCCAAGAAAGAGCTGCGCCGCCAGGTCCGTCAGATTCGCTCCGATCTGGAACGCATGGAGCAGGACGCCGGCGCGAACTTTGCCGAGCTGAAACGTACCCAGCGCGAAATCGTGCAGGGCGACGTTGACGCCGAGTACGCCAAGCGCGAGCTGATCGAAGCTAACCTGCGACTGGTGGTTTCGATTGCGAAGAAATACACCAATCGCGGCTTGCAATTCCTCGACCTGATTCAGGAAGGCAACATCGGCCTGATGAAGGCCGTGGACAAGTTCGAATATCGCCGCGGCTACAAGTTCTCGACCTACGCGACGTGGTGGATTCGCCAAGCCATCACTCGCGCTATCGCCGACCAGGCCCGCACCATCCGTATTCCGGTGCACATGATCGAGACCATCAACAAGCTGATTCGCACTTCGCGGCAACTGGTGCAGGAACTCGGTCGCGAACCGACTTCGGAAGAGATTGCCAAGCGCATGGACATCCCGGTGGCCAAGGTGCGCAAGGTGCTGAAGATCGCGCAGGAGCCGATCTCGCTGGAGACGCCAATTGGCGAAGAGGAAGATTCGCACTTGGGCGATTTCATCGAAGATCGCGCCGTGGTGTCGCCGGCCGAAGCGGTGATCAACGTCAACCTTAAGGAGCAGACGGCGCAGGTTTTGCGCACGCTCACGCCTCGCGAGGAGAAGGTGATCAAGATGCGCTTCGGGCTGGAGGACGGCTCCGAGCACACGCTGGAAGAGGTCGGCCAGTCGTTTGCGGTTACCCGCGAACGCATCCGCCAAATCGAAGCGAAGGCGCTGCGCAAACTGCGTCACCCCTCGCGCTCGCGGAAGCTGCGCGCGTTCATGGACGGCGTACACGACTAAAGGCAGTTGTCAGTAGCCGGTTGTCGGTTGTCGGAAGCGGGACGCACAGAGCGTCCCGTTTTCTATTGCAACTGACTTTGTCGATGCCGCAGGTGGATTAGAGCGGTGCCCCGGTGGTACTTCATACTGACCTCCTCTTGGTCATGGGTTGTCGCAGCGGAGCCTGACAGCCGGGTTGTGGTTGCGATGGCCTCAGTCGAGTTTCCGCCCCCGAGGTTGGAGGCGGCTATTCGCATGTCAGGTAGTGATACGCGCCCGCAAGACGTTTCACAACCCACCGTAATTTTCAGGAAACACTGTCGGCGGCAACGCTTTGGTCTAACCTCCTGCTGGTCCGTTCGTCCAATTGTCGGGAACCTGTTCAGGTTGGAGGGAAAATGAAACGCTCTGTTCTGTGGGGTTGCGCTTTGTTCCTGCTGTTGAGTGGCGCCGCGTTCGCGCAGGCGCCGGGCCACCTGGCTGTGACCGTTACCGTCGCACCGCAATCAGAAACGCTAAGCGGAGGTCCGGTCTCCGGGGCAAAAGTCATCGTGATGCACTGGTCGCACTCGCTGCATCCAACCATTGTTCAAGACCAGATTGCCACGACCGGGCAAATGGGGACTGCGACCATCGAATTGCCGCCTGGAGTCTACGACATCTTGGTTGCTGCGGACGGCTTGATGCCGGCAGCTTTCCGGCGCGAAATCGTGTCCGGCCAGGATAATCCTCTGATCGTCAACCTGAACAGCGCACCGTCGCACCTGAGCCCCACGCAATAAAGGACGCTTTCGCGGCCACACGAACATACGGACATGCCGCGGAACGGCGATCGCCCAGCCTCTAAGGACGTGACTCGCACGCTCACAGAGCAGGATCGGCTGCCGAGATCGTCATCTGCATCAGCCCGATACCTAGCAGGCGATCATCCGTACTCAGGCCAAGCTGTTTGGGTGAGCTCGGCGCCGGCACCTGAAGGGTGATGGTTCGTTCGCTACCATCGCTCTGGCAAGCAAGAGAAACGTCGCCAGGCGCGGAGGACACCCGGAAGGTCTGTGCCTCACTTCCAATTCGAAGGATGAACGGCCGCTCGGCATTTGGACCAAAGGCGAAAGCTTTGAGACGAACGGTAAATCTTCGAGGCAGTGGCGATACCATTTCGATCTTCACCTCCGGGCCAACTGACCATCGACCAAATGCCGCCGGTTGCGAGAGGCCGCTCACCCGCCACACCATCCCCTGCCAGTGTTCGCGAGAAAAATCGATGACTTCGTCCGAGTTCCCAGAGCCGCCGGCAACCTTTCTCTGCACTCGCCACAGCGAATATCCATCGCCAGCCATCACCAGTTTCATACCCGCGACGGAATAGTCTCCAACCAGCAACACCCATTCCTTGTCGGCTGGAACCGCACTTCGGTTCAGGGTAGTTCCCTGCGGAAGAACGAGCAGGTCCGCCTTAGGATCATCAATGTAAAACAACAACCTGGCCAAGTCTCCCAGGCTGGCAGACGCGACCAGCACCTTCGCTCGGTCCTCTTTATCCAGGAAGCTATGCACGGTCATGCCAGCGGTATCGTAGACACCAGGAGTTCTGAACGCCCTAAGTTCGTGATGCACACAATAGGAAGACGTCAGAACGCTCAACGGCATAAATACGAAGACAAATAGCTGGGCGCCCACTCTTTGTCTGAAGGCCCAGACTACGAGCGAGACCAGCCCCAATAGCGCCAGGAAATAGAATGCAAGCCGATGAGCCGTGAAGCCCTGTAGTTCAGGGGCATCCACAAAACCCGGCGTATATAGCGTCAGCAGATACCTCAAAGAATAAATACTGAGAGCAACGACCAGAAGAACAGCGATGACACGTGCATATCGAGGCTTTTGGGCTGCCGCGCCGGATAACTGTCCTGCCACGATGATAAAGAACAGCGGAAACAGGAAGTTATAGTAGCGCATGTGTAGCCTGGTTAACGATTCGTATGGTCCGGAGCCGACCACTGATGCCGTAAAGTAGGCTACCCCGATCAATAGAGGAATCAGCAGCAGGACAGTGTAGGCAGAGATAGCGTTCTGGTTGTCATCGAGTTCGGACTCGCCCCTTCCGAAGCCCGTTGTGATCATGGAGGCCAAGGGAATGCCGAAGAGGAGTGACAATCCCATGAGATGTCCCCGAAAGCTGCCGAGGGCCTGTTCTCCTAGTCGCAGCAGGACGATAGGTGTCAGCGACGAGTTTGCCAGAGAAGCGTATTTCGTTCCGAGAATATTGAACCCAGCCTTCCCGGCAAACAGAAATCCCCAACCTAAACGAACCAGCAAGAAGCTGGCAATTAGACACGCGACTGCTATTCCCGATTCTCTTATCCAGGATTGCCGTCGAGTTCTGAAAATTGCGTAAATGAGGAATGCCGCCATCCCGGGCAGCAGGAATACGGCGTTGACCTTGATCATGGTCATGGCCGCTACGCCTAGGCCTATTGCCGCTGCGTAGCAGGCCGGCTGGAATCGCCGGAACTTTATCGCGAACCAGGTAAGTACCCAGAAGGCGAAAAAGTACATTGCCTCCGGCATAAAGTAGGCGGTGTAGCTGTTAATTGGGGCTGCTATTGACAGCAATGCGATAAATGCGGCTAGCGGCTTAGTAGTGACCCGTCTGGCCGTCAGGTAAATGAAAGGAGCGGCCACAACGAAAAAAATGCTGTTAAGAATGCGGGCACATTCCAGGAAGCCGCTTCCACAAGGCTTTGTGGATCTCATAACCCACAAGTAGATATAAGAGGGTTTCGGCGCAGCGGCGAGACTGGTTAATCGGGAGTGGAGACTATAGCCCCATTCGTCCGCGAACACGACAGGGTGAAGTCCAGTATTCCTGAACAGCAAGAACAGAAATGCCGCGAGCATTCCGCACCCCAATACGACATCGGAACGATCGAAGTTGGATCCGAAACCCAAGCTCGGCGAAGGTCGGTGCTGCTCGCTGCTATGTTCCGGCCGGACAGGTTCGCAGTTGACTGGCTGCTTCATGGTGGAAGTCGCGGCGTTCGGGAGTATGGAACGCAGCGACGCCTATTGTATCGTCCGGCTGCCGACACCCGGCGGTTGTCGCATTTGCCGGAAGGCTTCTCACCGAATGCAAGCGACACGAACCAACACTAGCTATCACTCGTCGTCCTGCTTAAGGAAGACGTGGTCAATCATGTCGCGCATGAAGTGACCACCAAAGCCTCCGGAGCTGGCGGCCAGCAGTTGCAGGAAGGCGCCATAGACTTGCCCGCGATCATGCGGCCAACGCACGACAAACTGGTAATATCCAAGCACAAGCGGCACCCCGACCCACACCAGCAGCACCCATCGCCAGGGCTGCCGTTTCTGCCAGACGCCCATCAACATGGCAAAGGCAAGCACGCAAAGCGCAGTGAGCAGGGCATCGTCCACTACTTGATTTACCCAGCCGGAAAAAAGGCCCAGAGCGACGGCCAGCAGATAGAAAAGAAAATTGGTGTGCGACGCCGGTTGGCGACCGGCATGATCGGGAACGGACGCAGAAGTTTCTTGCGGCAAATCGTGAGTGTGGTCCAGCACACTCGAGTCTATCAGGCCAGTGCCCTATTTCCCCGACATCTGTATGCCGTCTCCGTCGCTCTCCGGATCGGCTTTGACTACTCCGTTTTTCACGCGAATCAAAACGCAGGTCGAGTTGTCCTCGCCGCCGGCTTCATTGGCCGCGTCGATCAACGTGTCACATGCGGCCTGCAATGAAGGAAGCTGTAGCAGGATGCTGCGAATCTCGACGTCATCCACGTGGCGCAACACGCCGTCGGTGGTGAGCAGCAGAATGTCGCCGCCTTGCGCCGGGAATTCGCCAAGGTCAGGCAGAGTGCTTTCGTCCGTCCCCAGAGCGCGGGTGATAATGTTTTGCGCGGAAGAGCGTTTCGCTTGGTCGAGCGTAATCATGCCGCGGCGCACCTGCTCCATCACCAATGAGTGGTCCTCGGTGAGTTGGAGTAGCTGCCCTTCGCGAAACAGGTAGATACGGCTGTCGCCAACGTTGGCGATGCTGAAGACACCCTCGGCAAAACGGGCGGCAACCAGCGTGGTGCCCATGCCCGAGGCATTCTTGTTCTCGCCGGCATAGCCCAGGATTGCGTCGTTGGCTTTCTTGACCGCGTCGGCCAGCAGGCGAGCGCCCAGCGGAGCATCGCTCAAATAAGCGTCGTCTTTGATCGCAGGCTCGTGCTCGCGAAAATAGGAGAGCACGGTATCGACTGCAATCTGGCTGGCAATCTCTCCGGCGGCATGACCGCCCATGCCGTCACATACCACGAAAACGCCGAGCCGCTCGTCGTAGCCGAAATGGTCCTCGTTGGATGGGCGAACCCGTCCCACGTCGCTGCGCCCAGCCACCTCAAGTCTGAGTGACATTCGGGGAACAGTTTACGCTGTTTTATCAACAGCGTGCGAGTAACGAAAGTGGGGTACCGATTCGGGGGGGCCAGCCGCACAAAAAATGAGGCACTCCCGCATACAAACAAACAGGCCTTCAGCAGCCTCCAATAACTATGCCGTTATCCCAGCAAGTGGTTTGGCTGTTCGTCCTGGCGTTGCCGGTCGCCAGCGTCGCCTGGACGGTTACGCACGAAGAAGTCTTTCGCGAGCCGCGAGAATACTGCGCGCAGCGCAGCGAGACGTCGCCCTCTCTGTTTTGCCGCAAGTTCTTCTACCTGTTCACCTGTGAATACTGTTTCAGCCACTGGGTCGCGGCTGCGTTTCTCGTCCTCACCCGCTACAAGCTCCTGTACAACGACTGGCGGGGATACCTGATCGCGCTTTTTGCGCTGGTGTATGTTGCAAATTTCTATATCGGCCTGTTTGGCCACGTGAAGCTGGAGGTGAGGAAGGATCGAGCGGAGATCAAGGCCATTGAAGCGCAGGTGGAGAAGAAAGCGGCGTAAAGGCAGAGGCTAGGGTCAGGGTTGGGGATCGAAGATTTCTATTAGTCCTAATCCAGATATCGAACTAAGTTGCTTTACGCACTTCGCTGTTCCGCCGCTTCTTAACGTCTCCTTGGGCCAACAGACGGCCATCTTGAACGAGCGCCTCGATACGTTCGGCAATTAGATCAAGTTGGTCTTCGCCTTTTGGCAGGTTGTTGGCCAACGTTTTTTCGGCCTTGAAAATCACTAACGCCACCTTGCTCCAAGACGTTTCGGTAACGGACAGAATAGCTTCATCAACCCGTGAGTGGCTCAAAGAATTCATCAGTCATGCCTCTTTTTCCGCACACCGACTGTACCTGACGCCCAAAGGCCGAAGCGTCAACTGCCCTAACCGAAAATCCCGACCCCCTGCCTTCAAGGCCTCGTCTTCGCGATGTCGGGTTCCTTCTCGCGATGGGGATGCGACTCCAGATGATGCTGCACCAAATCGCTGCGCAGACATTCGAAGGCTTCCTCCGGCGTGTTGGCCCAGTTAAAGAGATTCAGATCGTTCGGCGAGATTGTGCCGGCATCCACCAGCGCCTGGAAGTTGATCACGCGGTCCCAATATTTCTTTCCATAAATCACAATGCAAATGCGTTTCGCCAGCTTCTCGGTCTGCGCCAGGGTCAGCAGCTCGAACAGCTCGTCGAAGGTGCCGAAGCCACCCGGGAAAACAATCAGCGCCTTGGCCAGGTAGGCGAACCACAGTTTGCGCATGAAGAAGTAGTGAAACTCAAAGTTCAATTCCGGCGTGATATACGAATTGGGCATCTGCTCGAACGGCAGGTTGATGTTCATCCCGATGGTCTTGCCGCCCGCCTCGGAGGCACCCAGGTTGGCCGCTTCCATGATGCCCGGGCCGCCGCCGGTGCAGATCACAAAGCGATTGCGCGGCTGGCTGATCGTCTTCGTCCATTGTGTAATCAGAAAGGCCAGCCGTCGCGCGTCTTCGTAGTAGCCTGCCATCTCGACGTCGGCCTTGGCGCGCCGTATGCGAGCCTGCTCCTCCGCGGGAGCGGGTGTCGCCGAACCCGGCTTGTCCAACAGCTGAAGTGCTTCTTCCGCCTGCGAACGGCTGTGGAAGCGGGCGGAGCCGAAGAAGACGATGGTGTCCTGGATGCGTTCCCGTCGGAAACGCGCCAGCGGTTCCTGATATTCGGCGAGAATTCGCAGGATACGGCCGTCCGGGCCGTCGAGAAACTTCTTGTTTTCGTAGGCTAGAGGTGCGCGGTTCTGGCGGAAAGGCTCTTTCTCGTTGTCATTCATGGAGCAGCGTTTGTCCTGTAAATTTCGGACGCAATTGCTGAAATGGCTGGTGGCATACCGCGTCAGTCCTCAGTCCATCGATTCGCGGTAACGGATCGCCTCGGCGATCCCAAGCCATATATCGACCAAACCCAGGCCGCTGATCAGGCCGCGAAGGAAGTCGTAACGCAGAAATTCCTGTAGCCGCGGATAGCCGGCGACCAGCGTGTTGTCCGTCCAGAGCCGTGTCCAAGGCAGAACCGTGAGCAAAATCCCAACTTCGAGACAAAAAAGTACGAAAACCACCAGCAGGAACCGGCCTCTCCACAGCTCCCATCTGGACGGTTTGTGAGCCGCTGGAGGCACCACCAGGACAGGACCATTCTGCCCCGGCCCCATGCCTTCCCGCGGCCCCTGCCCAAAAGAATTCATACCTTTACCTATGCTCCCACGTCGTCCCGCAGGAGTTTGCAAGCAGCTGATCAACCAGCCCAATAGCAGGATACTACGACCGGGTAATTCGGGCCGGAACGGGCAGGCGAAGGGAAATGATCTTACTGGTAAGATTTCAACAGCGTCTTACCAGTAAGATCATTTTAGGTTTGGGAGCTTTTCCGGGCAGGTTTTCCCTGAGATCCGAGAGTCTCCCAACTCAAGGTTATCTTTTGTGTCTGAAACCTGCGCCGCCGATGTTGCTTCGCAAGGGGCGGCTTTGTGTGGTATCGTCCGCGGCATTGGGCACACCAGATGGAGTTGCCGGCGGAGCTTCGCCAAAACAAAAAGAGTCGAATCTCATGAGCCTTGCACACCGAGTCAGATCGACCCACGCGGCGCAACTGGTTCTGCTCATGAGCATTCTTGCCCTGGCCGCGCCGCTCCCCGGACAGGCGGTGCTGTACAGCAATGGTCCTGACGCCGACATCGGCTATTACCAGGTCAACTTTGGCGCGTCGACCAGCGATTCATTCCTACTTCCGCGTGCAGCCGTTGTGACCGGCTTCGATCTGACACTGTACGACGTGGACGATCGCAACGTCCCGCAGCAACTGCGCTGGACGATCACCACGGAGCCTTATGGGGGAAGCGTTCTGGCCACCGGCATCACGCCTCTGGTCCGGTTGCAGCCCCCCTATCTCACCAAGTTCCTGTTCTTCGCCTGGGATATGAGCTTCCAAATTCCACCGCTCAATCTTCCCGCGGGAACGTATTGGATCCGGATACAGGACGTGACCACGCAATGGCTGACGTTTGCGTACTGGGCAGAGAGCGGAGGACCGTCCGCAGCATATTATTCCGACTCCGGCTCAGGCAGCACCGGCAATGTCGAGCAGGCCATATCGGAGGCGTTCAGCGTGCAAGGGGTGTGGGCGAATGCCGCGACCGGTGACTTACGCAAGGGTGAAGGAAAATAAGTGGCATGAGTGCTCAACCCGAGCCCTGGCTTCGCGGCACTCATACCGAGTTCCCTTCTGTTCTGCGTGCCGTCGTGCACGCCCTCGAACTCTGCCGCGAAGACATCGAGACCTGGTGCGCGCCGCTGAGCGATGAGGCTTTGAACGCTCGCTCCGCGGACGTTGCTCCGGTCGGGTTTCATCTGCGTCACATCGTGCGCAGCCTTGATCGCTTGCTCACCTACGCCGAGGGCTCGCAGCTTAGCGACAAGCAGCTGGCGGCGCTTAAGTCCGAGCTGGCCCCGAACGCCACGCACGCGGAGTTGCTCGCAGAATTTCGCACCGGCCTCGACGATGGCATCCGACGGGTGCGTGCTTTGGCGGGAACCGATCTGGAGCAGCCCCGCCAAGTGGGCAGGAAAGCACTGCCGACGACCGTCGGCGGCTTGCTCGTGCATTGCGCCGACCACACCCAGCGCCACACTGGACAGGCCGTCACCACGGCGAAGCTCGCCAGCAGCATCTAGGCACACCGTTACAACCTGCGTGACGAACCGTTTTGAAATCCCGTGTCGCGCCGCGTTCCTTCACACTGGCTCGCGTGGGTCGCGGATGATCGCCCACAACCCTCCCCACAGCGACACTGCGATGAACAGGCTGGACCATTCGGCCGCGCTGCGTGGTGCTCCCGGAATGCCGTAGAGTCCGAGCACTCGCGGCCCATGCAGCGTGAAGACCCAGATGGCAAACATCAGGCCAACCCCCGCCGCACCCCAACGCAGCAGCAGGTCAAGGCCGATGCTCAAACCGCCGGCGATGAAGACCAATCCGAAGAATGCGACCCAGAAAACGTGCCCGGGGATCCAACTGGGCAGCAGCGAGGCGATAAAGCGCAGCGCGAGAAAGTGGTCGACGCCAAACACAATGAGGCTGAGCGCAAGCAGGTAACGGGCAAAACGCACCAGCCATCGCGGCAGCGTCGCCCAGTCCGGCACCAGCCACGCCAGAGCTGCCATCGCAGCCGGCTCGAAGACGCCGGTGCGCAATGAGATGCTGAGCGGCTCCGCGGCATTCTTTGGTACCTCCAGAATAACCGTGCACAGAAAAAGCAGACTGCCTAGCGTAATGGCCGCAGGCCGCTGGGTACGGTGCCACAGTAGGCCCACACCACAGGCCACCAGGATGGCGCCGACTGCATAGGCCAGCCAGGGAATCGCCGGCAGGAAGGGGATGACGTCGAGCACTTTGTATTGCGGGCCGAGGGCATCGGTGCTGTTGTGCGCGCAAATCCAGTTCTCGACTCCAATGGCAAGGATGGATATGGCAAACACAACCAGGCCAAGGCGGGCGAGCGCGCCGAGTCTTGCTTCCCCTTGCGTTGGCGAAAACGCATCGTGCGTCCGGGGCTGAACGGTCATCATTCCGTTGTCTCCTGGAGAACCTGAGCTCATATCGGGAAGACAAAGCTTCGCGACCCGGCCGCAGTTCGTGACTGCAAAAGACGGCGGCGAGACGGAATAGAAAGCGCCAAGCGCCCCTCGAATAACGCCGTTCGACACAGCGCAGGCCGAACAGAAGTGCCGCCTGAAGTGGCAAGAAAGTGCTATAACATTTCTAATCAAAAAGTGTTATTGCAGCTGACATTTAGGTGTATAGTTTGCCCGGCAAGATTCCCCACGGTGTAGTTCTCGTCCCAGAAGTCAGATTCAAGGCCCCTTCACAGTTTGCTTCAACGCCCATCCGCGCCAATGGCGCGCACAAGGAGCAGAGAAATGAAGTCGCTCAGAAAACTCGGCAGTTTGCCGCTGTGGCTGCTGGCTTCAGTAGTCATAACCATCACCTTCCACATGACATCGAACGGCACGCCCGCCAAGTACAAACCGCAAAGTCACACCAAGTATTTCAGCCAAGCGGAGACTGAACCTCCCGCACACTTCGTCGAAGCCGCGCTGCGCAAGGCAGACTTTTCACAAGTGCTGACGCCTTCGGAACAAGTGGCGATGCGTCGGCCGGTGCGGACGCCGAGCGGGGTTACAATTATTCCCGATCACTCGCTGATGGTCGAAGCCATCCCCGTCGTTGAAGACCCGAGCCTGACTTGGGATACGTGTCTGGCGCAGAACGGAGGCAACGGGGGAACTCAAGGCGGAGCCTGGACCTTCAACACGCTGATGCTGGCAATCGCCAACACAACCGCGTCGAATCCTCAACCGGCGGAGCAGATGTTGACCAATGTTCTAAGCGACTTTGCCCAGGATGTGACCCTACCCACCGGCAGTTCCACTGCTAAGGCGCGGGTGAATGGAATGGCCTTCTTTAACGGCTGGCCTGACGACCCCAACGGCTTGCAGTGCACCGACCCATTCAACACTTCACAGCAAATAACGTGTAAGTCGCTGGCAAACGCCCCCCTGCATTTGAATGCGATCGTGAACCGCGTGGACACCGGGCGGTTGACGACAACCTCCAGCCAGGCGGGCCAGTTGCGCTTCGTCTTTGGAGTTACGATGGACACCAGCGGCAACCAATGTAGTCCCGCCGGCGGGCAGGCGTTCAACATGATCCTGGAATACAGCGTTCCCGCCAGCACGTTGCCAAACGGCTTCACGTCGCAAAGTTGGGCACAGGCGTGGCAAGCTTTGTCGAACGACTGCCCCGAACCAGTGGGTTTCACCACCGGCTGCGCGCAGGGCAACGTTGCGGGTAAATTTGATTTTGACCTGAACCAAATTGTCAGCCGCGTGGTAACAAAAGGCGCAGGTGGGCCGGGCGCGGTCAATGGGAGCGCGCTGTTTGACCTGCGAACGAATGAGGCTGAACTGGGTAACACAGCGGTCTGGGAGATGCGACAATTCCAGCTTTCGTCGGGCGGGACTTCGGGAACGCTGGTGGAGACGCCGATACCGCAAACCCTGGACGTCAGCTCCGATGGCGGCGAGGCCAAAGGCATAACCGGAGCCCCGGAAATGTTCTGCACCTTCTACTCATCGACGGGACCAGGGACGGGGCAAGGGGAAGGTGCACCCTGCGCAAACCTGACTGAGTTCAAGTCGGTGGTTCAGTTGAACAACACCCAGATTCTGCAGGGGACTTTCTCCATTCCCACGAGCTTGCTGGCCGTTTCCGCCTTGAACGGACCCACGGGAGCCCCTCCGGAGAATTTCCTCTTATTCTGGGACAGCTCTCCCAGCATGGCAGGCACCGATCCCGATGCCCGAGTTATCCTGGCCGCTGCGCCCACATTCAACGACGCGACTACGCCTGGAGGAATTGACGGCAGCTGCAACGGCTGTCACGGTGCGGAGACGCAGATCGTATTTCAGCAGGTGGTCAATCGGACGTCGGGCACCGGCCACGACGCACCGGCAGCTCTATCACCATTTCTGGTGGGCTGCACGTCGAATCCCAGCGGGGGGCTTACGGCACCGTGTGGCACTCCGGTTTTGTTGAACCTGGCGTCGACTGGCTCGGAGAAAGTGCAAGACCCGGTGAACACGACACAAGTGAATCAGTTCGGGGACATTCAGCGCCGCTTCAATTGCATGAATAAGATCCTCAACAACCTATCGGCAAACGTCGTTTGTAATGGAGCCGGCAACTAGCAGGCTGCGGTGGAAGACAACCACGTTGCTTTCGACAGCACCCCACTCAGGCTTTCACTGCTTGAGTGGGGATTTCTTCGAGTGGCGCCCACTCCAACCGAGCAAAGCAAGCACCTCAAACCTTCGGGAATCGCATGGCTGTTGAAAAGAATCGGCCCCGGCGCTTTGCACCGTCGTTTGACAACGTTGCTTGCCGAGGTAGCGGTAATGACAGCGCTTATTCGTCGCTGGCCGTCACGTTGACGCTGACCGTCGTGGTAACTGTAGCGGTGCTGCTGCCGTAGCAGGTCTTCGATATGGCGCCGCCAGCAATGGTGACTTGGCAGCCCGAACCTGGGATGGTTGAAGTAGTCGAGGCGGTGATAGTTACAGTGCCGGCAGAAACGCCCGTCACCAAACCGCCGGGCGACGTGACGGTCGCTACAGTGGGGTCCGAGCTCGACCAACTTATCTTATCGCCGCTGATATCACTCTGGCTGCCGTCGGAATACATGCCATATGCGGCGAGCTGGGTTTTACCACTGGTGGCGATCATGGGCGAAGCCGGAGTGATGTACATCGAGCTGAGCGTAGGACCGGAGAAGAAGCTGCCGCCGCAACCTTCGAGGAATGTGGACAGGAACAGGGCCACGGCGACGGTCAGCACCAGCCGCCCGCCGACTCGTGTCGGTCGACGTTCACCTTCACTGCTTGGGAATTCACTACGGTGACCGTCGCAGGAGCTTTCTGTTCCGCAGCGCTCATTTCTGCTGCTGACGTGGGAACTGGCTGGCCCAGAGTTTCGCGTGTCCGTCATGACTCACTCCATTTCTTAGCATTGTAGCTTCTTGGCGGCTTTTCGGTCATATGCGTTACGGCTGCGACGTTATCTTTACTGTTCGTTGATTGTCGAAATCGTGGGCTGCTGATCACGGCATCCCCTCAATCCCAGTCCTTACCGGTCTTCAACGCTCTAGAATGCATCGCCAACGAGCACGTGAGGCACGCGTGTGGCCGTATAATATTTGAGTCGGTGTTCTGCGAGGATGTGATCGTTATGACTTTGTCGGCCCTGCGCCCCCTGGTGGCAACCAAGATTCGCGTTGTACTCACTGCTGGCTTAGCCGTTATCCTCTGCGTCTCGGGGGGCTGCACTGGCTTCTTTATCAATCCTTCGCTGAGCTCTATTTTCGTCACTCCGGCTTCGTCCACGGTTAGTGTCAATAACACGGTCCAGCTATCCGCCACCGGCACATACTCCGATGGGACCCAGAAACCAATTCAGGGAGAGACCCTTAGTTGGTCATCTTCGGATACTACCGTCGCGACGATCACCTCTCCCGGCGGCCTGGTTACGGGAGTCTCCTCGGGCACCGCAAGCATAACGGCCAGCGCTCAAGGTATCACCGGCACAGCCACGGTAAGCGTCAGCCCCCAAAATGTGACGACGCTCTCCATCACCACCATCCAAGGCAGTACCACGCCACAAAATACTGCCACGATTTCCGGCGTACCGGGAACCTTGCAGTTTTACGCCTACGCCAACATGTCGGCGAGCCAGGATGTTACGACCGCCGTGACCTGGACTTCGTCTAATACCACCGTGGCTACTATCGGCAGTGGCGCCAGCGGCAGCGCTGGACTATTGTCGGCGACAACCGCGGGAACCACCACCGTCACCGCGACTATTAGCAACACCACGACTGGCCAGCTCATAACCAGCAACAGTTGCGTGGTCACGGTGCAGTAAGACGATTTACGGGAATTCCTCGGCTCTACGGCTGCTTGCGGAATCAGGTAGGATGCCAACTGTAGAGGCATGCAACCACCTGGTTCTCGCTCTGGCTGCTATCCGTATGGGGTTAGATAGAATGCGGCGTTCGAAGCCCCCAGGTTGGCCCCAGCCTGATATCACAAAGTATCATTTCTGACCTCGTTCGAAACGCGCTGCTTCGCCCTCAGTTACTAACACGATCGTCGGCGCAAGATCGGCAGTGTCCGAGGTCAGCCTTAGGGATAACTGCAATAGATTGGGTTCTTCTCCGTAGAGAATCGCCACGCCAGATATGGGAGTGCCGTTTCTTACCAGCCGCGAGGCAGTTCCTAAACCATCCGTATCGGCGGGAGTCTGAAATTCAACGATTCGTTTGCTCATATACGTGAGCTTGTCGTGAGGGAATGCACCGAACGGGAAAGAGCTTGCGGGTTCGATTCCTTCAGCGATGACACTCGCTACGAATTGCCTGTAGGCTGGAAATACCCTGGCGATAATCTTCGCAACTTCAAGTCGACCCTATGTATCTCCAATGGAAGAAGAAATCTGAATGGCAGGTCCGGCGAAGCCTTTCCAGCTTGTAGAAAGCAGCTCTTCACGGTTGATCGGGTCTGGACTAACGAAGAGATTTTCTCCGTTCGAGCCGTAGGTTTCAAAGCAGTGCCAGCCACGCGGGGCAAGTACTCCAAACCCTTCTTCCGCCTTATAGTAGGCGAGGCGTGGCGCTAGCGTATGGGATATTAGCAACCCTCCATCTTTGTTGTTCGGTGCTTTGATGGGCCCGACCTGGCCGTCCGATTCACATCCAACAAATGGGACGGGGACAAGGTAAGTCATGCCAGATGTAGATAGGTCGGTTTGTCCAGCCAGGAAACCCTGCGTGGCTAGTAACAGCGTGAGTACCGCGAGCCAGTTGCGCATTCTGTCATGTTAAGACTGCACTCGGCCAAAGGATAGGCTGAATATCGTGCGATCGCCATCGCAAAACCCCCTTCCCTTCCTGCCGGACTCTGAGTTGTTTGGCTGGCGCTGACGGCGCAGCTGAAGCTGCGTCCTTTCAAATCTGTCCCACGATGGCCAAAATTATCTCGAGTGACGAAAAGCCCCGTCCAACCTCGGATCTTCATCCAGGATCGAACGGGGCTTCTTTGGTTTTGCTTTCCCGCTTTAGCTAATAGCTGACGGCTGATAGCTTCCTACAGCAACTCTTCGTTCCAGTTCTCCAGGAACTTCTTGACCTCGTCCATGAACTGGTCGGCGACGGCGCCGTCGATGACGCGGTGATCGTAGCCGATGCTCAGATGCATCATCGAGCGAATGGCGATGGTGTCGTTGCCTTCCTTGTCGGTCAAGACGACCGGCTTCTTCTTGATGCCGCCGACACCCATGATGGCCAGCTGCGGCTGGTTGATGATCGGCAGTCCGAACTCTGCGCCGAAGATGCCGGGGTTGGTGATGGTGAACGTACCGCCCTGCACATCATCGGGCTTCAGCTTCTTAGTGCGGGCGCGCTCGCCCAGGTCGCTGATGGCGCGCTGCAAGCCAACAAAGCTGCGCTCCTCGGCGTTCTTCACCACCGGCACGATCAGCCCCCAATCCAGCGCCACGGCGATGCCAAGATTGATGGAAGCGTGATAGTGGATGTTCTCGCCTTCGACCGACGAATTGATGATGGGCCACTTGCGGATGCCGTGCACTACGGCGCGCGCGAAGAACGGCGTGTAGGTGAGCTTGTTGCCGGTGGCCTGCTCGAACTTGCCTTTCATGCGCTCGCGCAGCTTCACAATGCGCGTGACATCGACTTCGAAGATGCCGTGCACGTGTGCGCTGGTACGCTTCGACATCACCATGTGCTCGGCGATTTTCTTGCGCATGACGGACATGGGAACGACTTCGCCCGGGGTCACGCCTCCGACCGGCTGTAACGGAGCGACGACAGCCGGCATAGCCGGAGTCACCGGAGTTGCGGCGGCAGGAGTTGCTGGCGCCGGAGCGGACGGTGCTGCCGGCTGCGAGGGCGCGGCTGCTGCTGCTCCATGTTTGCTGATGAAGGCTTCGATGTCGTCCTTGGTAATGCGTCCGCCTAGTCCGGTGCCCGAAACCTTGGCGAGGTCAACATTGTTTTCCTTGGCGATACGGCGAACCAGCGGGCTGGAGCGAACCCGGTCCTGATCACCGGCTTCGGTCTCCGCGACTTGGCCCTGCTGCTGACGTTGGAGGCCTTCCTTCTCGTCCTTGGAGAGGTCGGCAGGAATGTTCTGCGCGGCCTTCGGCTCTTCCCCGCTCGGAGGCTGAGCAGCCTGCGTCTGGGCTGCGCGATTTCCGTCCTCGCCAGCTGCCGGCTTGGACGGCTGTGCAGCAGCCGATTGCGCCGGGGCTGCAGCTCCAGCAGCGTCACCCTCGGCAGCGATCGTGCCCACGACGGTGTTTACCTGCACGGTGGTCCCGGCTTGCACCTTGATGTCCTGTAGCGTGCCGGAGGCGGGCGCGGGAATCTCGGCGTCAACCTTGTCGGTAGAAATTTCGAACAGCGGCTCGTCGCGCTGAACTTTCTCTCCCGGCTGCTTCAACCACTTGGTGATCGTTCCTTCAAAAATCGATTCCCCCATCTGGGGCATGATTACGTCAGTTGGCATATTGTCCTTCCGCGGATGTTAAACACTGTCGCAGCAAATGCCGGGGCGATCCACTTTTGATGCTGTTCACCCCGATGACTCAAGACGCTGCGAAGACTTGCAGCAAACTTTTAATTATATCGCGCAAAGGCGGCTTGTCAGGGGCAGCCGGGTCGCGGCTTGATCCAAAATTAAATTGCAGCTTCGGAGTTATTGATGAGACGAGTTGGGCAAACGATACATCCCGGCCGCGACGTATCGGCAGAGTAGCGAATTTCGAGAGGTGCGTCGCCTGCCGGCCGCGCTCAGACGCACGCAAAGCTAGTCAGCTGCGTTGCGCGCGACCGACGACCTGATTTTCGGTAGTGGGCTGTTTTGAAATTTGGGGAGAAAAAGAGGGGCTATTCTTCCTTCTTGTGGAAGGGATTCTTGCCGCCCATGATGTAGTAAATCAGGGCTACTGACGCAATAAGGATATTGCTGCCTGTTCCGGTACTTCCCTTAATCGTCAGGTACAGTCCGGCCCCAGATCCAGCAATGCCGATCAAGAGCACCATGGCGGTGAGGGACGTATCGTGGTTAAGGCGCTTCATGCGGAACTCGTGGCTGCGGCCGGACTCCGCATCTTGGTTTTTTAGATTTGCCTTGTAACCCTCCAGTCGGCAGGATTCCTCGTGCATTTCTGTTTCGGCCATGAGCTTAGCCGATTCCGGATCAGGCCCTAGAGTCATCTTTGAAGAGAAAAAAGCGGCCAAGCTGACAATCTCTGGTTTTTCTAGCTTCTGGAGGGCCTTTTCCGCTGGAAGATATTCGGCAGTAACCGGCGATGCATCGGACGAGGGATCAGGAGAAGGGGAGGTGGGCTCCCCATTCGACTGATCCCTTTTCTTAAGAGCATCGGGAGCTTCAGGCATTTGCTTTTAGATTTGTTTGTTTACAGATGCTTACCAGGAATTGCGAACCTTAGCCATCCTTATACGGAACTTGGACTGGTATTCCTTAAGAGCTTCTGCTTTCGGAACTTTCTTAACACGGAAGCGCTTTCCTGTTGAGTCCGCTACAACGCGGTAGAAACTAGACTTGTCTCTGGATGACAGGCGTGCGGACTCCCTTACGGCCTCGTCCAGGCTCATCGCTGCCGTCTCATTGCCGTAATCGAACGCCTCAAAATCGGTACGCCACTTCGCGGCACCGGAATGCATTTTTTCTTTCCCCTTTACTTATCTGATTCCACGGCGCACTCACACGTCGCATCTCAGTGCAACTTTAGTTCCAGATTTAGATATGAAAACAAAGGAGTTTGCTGGCATCAAGCTCCCAAAGTGCATTTTATTGCCTACATTTGGAACACGATTACTTGATGGCCCAAGAACCTGTACTGCCTTTATACAGAGGGACGATACCCCCAAGTGTAACGCAAAAACAAGCGAAAAGGTGCCAACTGCTCAATCGAGGTTCCGAAAGGGGAAACCCTACTTCTAGGCTGCGACTTCAAGCGGCTGCCTGTCCAGCAGTCCCACGAGTTCTCCCACTGACCACACATGATGTGTTAGACCCGACTCCATCGCGGGCGTCACCCGCAATGTTTGATGCACTCGGCAAAAGTTGTAATAGGCGTGATAGATGGCGACCATGTGGCAGTGATTCTCGAATTTCTTCGAAAACGCATTTGTCAGCCGTGTGAAGCGCCGAATGCCCATGCGAAGATTCAAGTTTTGCCGTTCGATAAAGCTCGTGGAGATGTGCTGAGGATCAGGCGAACCGCTCAGGATGCCAGTGCGGATGCCGATACACTGCGCGGGGCTGTAGCGGGTGTCGGGTCGATCTGAGGGCGTGCCGTACAGCTTTATCAGCATCGCGTAGTCCACATCGAGTCCGAATGCACCCTCAACGGCTTCCGCATAGGCGCGAAGTCCGTCCGTCGTGATCTGTACTCGCGTGGTCACACGCGACGCTAAATCCTCCATAAACTTGCAGGCCCAACTCGCATCCCGCTCGCCGCACAGATACGATATAATCAGCTTCGTATCGGCATCAATTCCAACCCACGTCCAAACGCTTCCCGCCCCCGTACCTTTCTTTTCTTCGGGCACATTCTTTTCCTTCGCATAGCAGAACGACCAGATTTCGTCGCACTGCACGCGACGCGACCTGACGCCGCGAACCGCGCTGTTGTGATGCGCGGCGCACGCCTCGCCCATGTCGCGAATCAGCTTCAGAACGGCATCTTTGCAGGTTCCAGTCATCCGGCAAGTCGCTCGAATACTGTTTCCTTCGACTAATGCATTCACCACTTGCGCGCGACGCTCATTGGATAAGCGATTCATAATGCTCGGATAATATGCTTGAGCGCCCACGCAGTCAAGAACATAATGCCTTTGGTATAAAAATAATTGCCGTTTAATGCTTTTTCGGATTGCAATCGCCAACCACTAGCATTATATTTAATGAGTCCAGGGATTAAGGAGGTAAACATCATGGCCACCGAAGAAGCTGTCGTCGGCGAAATCGCGGAACCCGAATCCTCTCCCGATGCCGGGGATGGAAAGCGAGATAGATCGACTATCGAATTCCCATATCTAGACCTCGATGCCGCGATAGAAGTCGCGCAAGGAGTCCATCAGGTTGGGGGGTCGAGTTGCGCATGGGACCAACTTGCGGCGCACCTCAATCAGGCGGCATCGGGCGGAGGGTTCCGCATGCGGGTAATGACGGCCAAGACATTCGGCTTCGTTACCTACGGACAGGGTATCGTAACGCTCACCGATCTTGGGAAGCGACTCAACGACCCGCAGCAAGAAAAGGCAGCCAAGGCCGATGCCTTTTTGAAAGTGGAGCTTTACAACAGAATCTACGAACAATTCAAGAATGGCATTCTCCCGCCCGCCGATGCTCTTGAGAGTGAAATCGTAAAGATGGGAGTTGCCGCTAAGCAGAAAGGGAAGGCGCGTCAGGCTTTCCAACGTTCCGCAGCATCCGCGGGATATTTTTGGTCGGGCTCAACACGGCTTGTGAGACCCGCTATTAAGGCGAGCACGTCTGCTGCGCCAGCAGTAGAAGCCGAAACGGACACAAGCGAGAAAAAAAAGAAACGGGAAACAGACGACGAAGATCGCAGTCATCCACTGATCGAAGGCTTACTGAAAGAACTTCCGCAGCCTCAATCAGAATGGACGACAGAGGACCGCAAGAAGTGGTTGGAAATGGCTTCCACGATCTTCAACGTGATCTACAAAGATTCAGACGACAGCCGGGGTTCCCTCAAGGTTGTTGTCGAGAGAAATTCTGCTAAATAAAGAGACGCTCGTCAGCAGAACGAGCGTCTCGCAAGGGAGTAAATATGTGCGGACCCTAACCGTTTCGGTTCAGGTCACAATGATCGTAATCACCATTTGCACTGGTGACGAGACCGTTGTGATCGAGATTCCGATATAAGGCACCACCATGCAGGTTGTGACAGCGCGAGCGGCCTCATGAACCTCTCTCGCACTTATTATAAACCCTCCTTTGCCTTAGCCCAGCGTGCTTTCGCGGCGCGTTGGGCTATCTCTTTTCGCTCCTCCGGCGACAGCGCAGCGGCCCTTGCATGCCCTCCCTTGAATCCTCCCAGCTTCCCCAGCGCCACGGCAGCAGGGTTCTTCTTTCGCTCTGGAAAGCGAATCACTTTCTTGGGCGGCACCAGTTCAGCGCCTATCGCCTGCTCTACCACTCGCAGTGCGTTCTGTGCGTCGTCCTGCTTGCTTGAGCGTCTATGCATGGTAAGATTCTAACACGAGGTAATGAATGGCTGACACGAGAGACGACCAACGGCAAAAGAAGCAGATTGTGGACAAGGACGGAATTCGCGACGCCTCAGACGAGATTCTCACCCACAAAGATACCGACGACTTGGCTATGGAAGATGTAATCCAAGACCTCACCGGGAAAGAATAAGGTGGCGTGACGCCGCAATTTCAAAACAGCCCACTACCTGATTTTCTGATTCGTTGACTCCCCTCCGCACCTGGGCTACTCTCGACCGGAGGCAAGCGACAAGTTGCCGCCACGCCTCGTACTTGAGCTGATTCGCGTCATTTTTCCGCACCGGTTCGACAAGGAAACAATGCACGCTCTCGTTTATGATCGCGTAGGAACAGAGTTGGGTTCACTGCAACGATGTTGTCTCCTGTTCAAATCGTGTGCATTACGGCGTTCGCGCTGGCTTGCGCGGTCATGTTTTACGCGCTGTTCGGTTATCCCCTGCTGCTGAACTGGCTGGCCAACTGCTCCCATAACCCTGTCCACAAGGATGACAAACTGCGCACGGTGTCGTTTGTCATCGCTGTTTACAATGGCGAGAAATTTCTTGAACGTAAACTGAACACGATTTTTGCGCTTAATTATCCGCGCGAGTTGATGGATATCCTGGTGGTATCGGATGGCTCGACAGATCGCACCGACGAGATTGCGCGCAGCTTTGCGGCGCAGGGTGTGAAATTCCTCCGCGTTCCGCGAGGAGGAAAAGCGGCAGCCCTCAATGCCGGTGTGCCGCTGGTTTCGGGCGAGATCCTGGTTCTTAACGACGTGCGCCAGACCCTCGATCCCGATTGCCTGCGCAACATCATCGCCTGCTTCGGCGATCCCACGGTGGGCGCCGTCAGCCCCCAGACCCTCATCGTGAAAGGCGAGACTCACGAAGAGACGACCACCAGTCTTTATTGGCGCTATGAATTGTGGATTCGGCAGCGGCTGACGCGAATCGATTCAACCTTTGGATACAGTGGCGCGTTCGCGGCAATTCGCCGTTCTCTGTGGACGCCGTTGCCTGCCGACACGCTGCTGGACGACGTCTATGAGCCGCTGGTCGCCTTCTTCAAGGGATACCGCATCTTGATGGAACCGACTGCCACAATGTATGACTTCCCTACCGTGCTGAACTCCGAGTTCCGGCGCAAGGTGCGGCTGCAAGCCGGGCTCTACCAGATGCTGAAAACCATGCCGGAGCTGCTGAGCTCGCGTAACCGCATGCGACTGCACTTCCTGTCGGCGAAGTACGGGCGCATCGTGATCCCGTATTGCATGATCGCCATCGCCGTAACGACGTTCGGCTTGCCGCCGGTATGGCGCGCCATGGCCGGCTTGGGACAGCTGCTGTTCTACGGTCTCGCAGCGCTCGACGGCGCCGTGCCGGATACCTGGGCGCTGAAGCAGGTGACCTCGCCGATCCGGACGTTCGTGGTGCTGATGGCAGCGTCTCTGGCGGCAGTGCGCGTCTACTTCGTGCCGCCAACCAGCTTGTGGAAAGAGGCGTCGTACCGGGCTTCGATCGCGGAACGGGTACATTCGTCTGAGCCGAAATCCCCACAGGAACGGAAGTTTAGATTTCGCGGTGGCAGAGCGAATCCTCTCGACCACACTGAATTGTCATCCCGAGGAGGCTTTCAAGCCGACGAGGGATCTGCTTTTAGCCGGCGACACGCGGCTGTACTGAAGGCTGTGCCGCCGGACTAAAGTCCGGCTCTATCTCAACAGGCCTGGCTGGACGCGGCGCTAAAGCGCCGCTCTTCCACCGGAAATCTCGAGTCGAGCGAGGAACGACGCCCGTTCTACCAGTCGACACGCGGTCGGGCTGAACAAGCGTCCCAACACGATCCCGAATCGAGCCTGAGGTCGCTCGTACACCCTTCTCTTTGCGCGGCATGATTCCGCACAAACCGTTCGCCGGCGGAAAGTCGCAGTTCACTGCTCTTTCTCTCGCTTGATCCGCTCGGACAACAGCCGTTTCGCCTTCTGCAACTCGGTCTTCTGTGCGGCGCTGAGGTTTTGTCCTGCGCGATTGATGTAAAACGTCAGCATGCGCATCCCGGAGCCCGGCCCCTTCGGCGATACCTTTTTCGAGGCCAGGGACCTGGCAATCGTGGCTGCGCTTTTGGTGAACAAGCCTTCCGGAGGATAAGTCGACTCCGTTTTAACGGACGAAGACCATTTCCGAGTCTTTGGAGTTTTCGTTTTGGATTTTGCGGACATTCTCTTCGACTTTGCTTTCGACGACTTTCTGCTCTTTGCGGCGGGCACTCCCACCTCCAACTCATGCATAGTGGATGAGTCGAAGCCTGATTGAGATATCCGGACGGTTGTAAGAGCAAAGCAAATTGCTACGTTGCTCCTTACTTTCTCCAGCGGTCCCAGAGCTGCCAAAACAGCAGCTTCTCCCACTCTGTCAGATAAGTCTTCGCCCACTCGCGATGCTTCCACCATGGCAGCCCAAAGGTGAAGTCGTTAGTCGCGGCCGCCGCCGTCCAGC
This sequence comes from uncultured Acidobacteriaceae bacterium, assembly GCA_963769235.1. Taxonomy (GTDB): domain Bacteria; phylum Acidobacteriota; class Terriglobia; order Terriglobales; family Acidobacteriaceae; genus Bog-257. Next base: position 523,829 of record CAVYKW010000009.1, read on the forward strand.
GATATTGCGGAACGCGATTCTCCAGGATGGAGAGCGCGCGCCGAGTGTGATAGTCGTCGGTCACCACCACCACGGAACGAGGAACAGGCTGCAGTTTCTGGAGGCAGACGTCGATCTGCGGGGCTTCGTCCTTGGTTGAATCGCCGGAGACTAGGCAAATGCTGATTTGCGCGAGACTATTCCCGGCCGTCTTGGCGACGAACTCCTGCGCCAGGTTCACCAGAGGATGACCCAGGATCGAGCCATCGCCGACGTCCATCACCAGATGCTGACCGTAACCGGCGCGCAGCAATCCCAGCGCTCGCCAGTAGCGGGCATCGATCTGATCGCCGGCCAGAACCACGATTGCGTCGGACTTTTCCGGGTGGTTAACGACGAGGTATCCGCCCGGCTGGAAAAACAGCAATGCTGCGATGAGAAACAGCACTAACAGAAGTAGGAGGAAACCTTTCATGTGTGGGCGCCGAGGGCAGCGACATCAACACTAGCACGCTTTCGTCAGCTGAACACCGCGCTAGAAGTGAGGTGGCAGCGGATCAGGCCATTCCACGGCAACAATCTTCCCATCCGCCTCGCGCTCCAACACCGGCGCATAGAGCCCAAGAAGTTTGCGCCGCCACCAATCCCCGGTGTCACGCTTTTCGTCCAGGGAGGTAAACCAATACTGCCAAAGCACGGCTCGCACCTGTTTGGGCGGACCGTGCGGAAATGGATTTCCGGCAAACAAAGCGAGCACCTCGGAATCGCCGGCCAGCAGGCGCTCCTCCGTGCTGGGCCCGATGAGGTTTTCGCGCCAAGATCCGAGCGAGGCGAACCACAAGTTCCAGTCAAAGCGCGGTTGATATGGCGCGTAGATGCGAGGCCTCTGGTTGAGGGCCTGCGGCTTGTAGCGGAATAGGTACGGCGTCCAGTTCTGTCCGTCGTTGGAACCCTGGAACTCGATTTCATAACGGCCGCGCGTCATCACGGCGAACAGCCCATAGCGATTCGCGATGCGAAACGGTTCCAGCGCCGAGACCGGGGACGTGGGCAGCGGAGCGTGCGGAAAAAGTATCCACAGCATCTGCACCGTCGAAACGTAGAAAAGCCAAATCAGAATGACGCTGGTGACCGCCAATTTGAAGGCGGCGAGCGGATGCGGACGGTGCCGCACATATGTCAGTTCGGCCGGTTGCTGTACAGAGACATCGTTTGCAGGCTGAATTGCAGTGGTTTGCAAGTCAAGCGAGCTGCGCCAGCGCGCCGGCGCAATGCGCTCGATGAAGCGATCGTCCAACAGCAAGCAGCCGAGCACAAGAACCAGGTAATTCAGGAAGGTGTAGTTTGCGGTGAGAATCACCGGAATCTGCCACGCCGTCACGATGAAGAAACAGACGATGCGCCAGGGCCGTGGTAGAAACAGCATCCAGACAAGGCCCAACTCCAGTACCAGCGTCGCACCAGTGGCAAAGGCATGAACCGCATGCGGCAGATGTTGCACGTACCAGCCGATCCATGTGGGCAGCGGACCGTTCTGGTAGTACTCGTCCATGGCGGTGAAATTCCGCCACTGCGGATCGCCACTGGCCAGCTTCACCACGCCGGATTCGAAGTAAATGCGGAACCACTCCCATTGCAGCAGGAACAGACTGGCGCGCGAAGGTGGGCTGCTGCGTCCCAGTCCCGGCCAGAAGCCTGCGGGTGCGAAGAAAAGCGAGAGGAAGCCGGCTTCCAACAGCATGCCGTCAGATTGATAGCCAGAGAAATCCTGGGCCGCTGCCACGAAAGACAAAAAGCAAACAAAGCAGATCAGCAGCGTCGCGCGCGGCCAGACATTCAGAACGACCAGCCACGATGCGATCATGCCAACCCAGCAAATCGTGGTCAGCATGTGGTTGCTGCTGGATAGCCACAACAAAGTCGGCGCGAACCAGAATCGTGCCGGCCCGAGTTGGCGGGTTACGGCTTCCAGATACTCGCCGGCGGGAAGTATGCCATCTGGGCCAATGAGGCCGCGAATCTGGAACGCGAGCGAAAAAAAAGCCGAGAAATAGATAAGGCCGAGAGCGCGAAGAAAGATCCAGCGTGGTATCAGCCGATCCGAAGCACCGTTATCGGAACTGAACAGCCATCGAACGACCGCACCGGGAGACCGCTCCATGAGCATGGAATTATATCCGCGCCGCAGGGTCGGCGACGCGACTACCGTGATGTTGCGGGGGTTTTTAACAACAAGTTGTCCTACACGAAACATCGGCCTTTCATCTCCAGCCGATAATCCAGGAAAATTGCTACCCCCTGCTGCAACCACAATGAACATTCAAAAGACTATCGAGCTCTACTCGAAAAGATTGGTGAACTGGAGGCTCGCGCGTGGCGTCATCTGCGGCATCACGCTGAGCTCTTCTGCGACGCTCTTTGCTCAGCAGGTGCAAGTCATCCTCGACCCTGCGCGGACGAAGATTGAGTGGACTTTAGGGGATGTCCTTCACACCGTACATGGCACCTTCAAACTGAAGAGCGGGAACATTTTTACGATCCCAACTCCGGTAACGCAGGCGGTGAAATCGTGGTAGATGCCACCAGCGGAGAGAGTGCAATCATGCCCCAGACAGCAAGATGCACAAGGATGTTCTGGAGAGCAAGCGCTATCCGGAGAGCACGTTTATTCCGAAGCACGTTGTGGGCAAGGTTGGCGAAGGCACGTCCCACATCCAGGGACAGGGCACCTTCCATATTCATGGTGGCGATCACGACATGACACTGTCGTTGCCAATCCAGAAGAGTGGCGATGCGGTGACGGCGCAAACCAGCTTTGCGGTTCCCTATGAAACATGGGGACTGAAGAACCCCAGTACGCTGTTCCTGAAGGTTGCCAACAAGGTAGACATCACCATATTAAGCGTTGGCAAGCTAACGCCAGCCGCTTCGCCGACTCATTGAGCAAGTCCGTTAACGAGTTGAGCTACTGAATGCGCGCCAGTTCCACGGCGTAGAGTTGGTTGTTGGGAAATTCCTTCACCAGCCCTGCAAGCAGGACCCGTGCGGTTTGACGGTCCTTATCGCGTAAGGCGGCAACCGCCAACAGCAATCGGGCAAACGGAGCCAGGTAGTGTCCCTTGTCCGCAGCCAGTTGAAGGCGTTGCAGACCTTCGGTCTTGTCGGTTTCCGAACCGGTCATGCGCAGAATCCAACGCACCGGAGCAGGATTAATGCCAAGCAGATAATTCTCTACTCCCACCGCGAGGTAGGCGTCATAGCAAGTGGGATCCACGGTGAGAAGCTTCTGGGCGATGGTCCGCGACGTCTTCATGTAGCCGAGGCTAGCGAGGTTTCGCTTCTCGATCAGGGCCGTGTAGTCGCCACGCAAGCCATTGGCGAGAACCTGTGAAAACAGCGCATTTGCGTCATCCGGCTTCTGCGCAAGAATTTTGCTGGCAGCTGTGTCACTCTTGGAAAGTTCGCTTTCAAACTCTGCCTTCACCGTCGGATCAGGCGCCAGCTTGGTGCGATGCTCGAACTTCTGGTCGTCGGTAAACAGGTCCGCTTCCAGGATATGTAAGCGATCGAACTCGGAGAAAAGGTACGCGGCGGCGTTCGAAACGTATCCCATCGGATCGTCCGGACGGGCCTGCTGATAGAGGCGAAACGTATCGTGGGCGGCGGGAAAATCAAGGTTGTACATCTGGAGGTAACCGCGATCCAGGTTCGGCGGAGGCGCAGTTGCCTTGGGAGACGCGGCAAAGCTGGCGCAGCCTAGCGTCAGGACCGTTGCCGCCACCATCATCTTCTTACGTAGTCGAAGAAACTTCTTCACTCGCTAAACCTTTTCGCTCAACACTTGAATGGTCGGCAGCGTCAATACAATCATTGCCCCTCTGCCATCGCCGTCGCGAATTTCAGCATGTCCGCCGTGCGCCTGTATGGCTGCCCCCACAAAGGCCAGACCTAATCCGTGTCCGGTAGAAGCGTTGCCCTTTACGAACCGTTCAAAAGCCCGGCTACGCAAGGCGGCAGGAAAACCGGGGCCATTATCGGCAACGATCAGCTCAGCCTCGCCATTACTTGGATGCACCTTTATGTTGATCCTGCAGCCCGGCGGAAGATGCGCTATTTCATTGTCCAACAGATTGGCGATGGTGCGATGCAAAAGTGAAATGTCAGCTTCGACAAAAACTGTTTGCAGATTAGTGACAACTTCGTGCTGATGTTCTGCCATGGCCGGCTGATAGAGATCGACCAGGTGCCGCACCAGTTCAGCCAGGTCCACCGCCTCTTTGCGCAGTTGCAACGCTCCCGCATCGGCTTCGGCGACATCCAGAGTGGTATTCAGCAATCGAGCAAGACGATCCAGTCCTTCGATGGCTTCGGCGACTCGCTCTTGCCACTGCCCCTGGGACCCGGTGGACAGCGCGACCTCCAGACTGCCGCGAATTGAGGTGACCGGGCTCTTCAAATCGTGCGCGACTGAGTCAGTCAGGATGCGCATCTGGTGCACCGACGACTGAATGCGCTCCAGCATGTGATTAAAGGTACGTGACAGGCGGGTGATTTCGTCGGGATGCGGGCCCTCTTGCAGACGGCTGCCGAGGTCATCGCTACCCATGCGCGAAACTGTGTCGCTGATGGCGTCAACCCGCACCAGGGTTCGGTAGGCTGCAATCCAGGTGATGAGAAAACCCAGCGCCACCGTGACAGCCCACACCAGCAAGCAGCGCTCGGTCAGGCGGTCGAGCATCTCGGCGCCGGCAACGTCGGCAAAGCCAAGATACAAACCGCCATTATTTCCGCGACTCTTGTAGACAACCCGAAACGCTTTTTGCCAGCCCTGGACTTGCACATTGCCGGGAACGCCCGGCACCAGACGCGCGCTCTCGATCGCAGGAATAAATCGCTCTTTGGGACTTGGACCTACCCAGATGGGTTCCTGTCCCGCCTCGGTTTGCAGGAAGAAGACGGAGGTAGGATGTTGCTCCTTGGCCTCGTTCGCTTCCTGAACTTCGTGGGAGGCCAGTTCGGCGACCTCACCCATAAGGCGATCATGCAGGCTGTCGCGCGGGGTGTTGGCGGAAACGTCGGCGAGGGTTTCGGCTTCGCCACTGAGCCAGGCGTCGCTGCGCTCATGAATGTCGCCGGCAATCAGCAAGTACATGATCGTGAAGGCCACGGCGCTGCCCAGCGCGAAGGCCACGGTGGGCCAAATAGCAATCCGCCATGCGGCAGAGTGGCCTTGCGAGTTAAGTTTCTTTGAGAACATAGCCGACACCGCGAATGGTGTGGATCAAAGGCCGCTTGCCGTCGGCATCTACTTTATTGCGAAGCCGGTAAATTTGCACGTCGACTACATTGGTTGCGGGATCAATCCGCATGCGCCAGACGCGGTCGAGAATCATGGTACGCGTCACTACCCGGCCGGCATTGCGAACCAGGTATTCCAACAACGAAAACTCCTGCGTGGTTAGTTGCAGCAAATCGTTTCCGCGGCGCGCTTCCCGGCGCACCAGATCGAGTTCGAGATCGGCCACCCGCAGGCGTACAGCTTCCGGCTGGCCGGGCGCACTGCGCCGCAGCAGATTGCGGACCCGGGCCAACAATTCAGCCAGGGCAAACGGCTTGGTGAGGTAATCGTCTCCCCCCTGTTCCAGGCCGCGCACACGTTCGTCGACAGAGCGCCGCGCGGACAAAATCAATACCGGAGCACTGTGACCTTGGGCGCGACAACGTCCAATCAGATCGAGGCCATCCATGTCCGGCAGGCCTAGATCAATGATGAAGCCATCGTAGATTTCTTCGCCCGCAAGCGCCAGCGCCGACTTGGCATCGGAAGCGGTATCGACCTGGTACCCGGCTTCGCTGAGTCCGCGATGCAGAAACTCTCGAATTGCCGAATCATCTTCGACTACTAGAAGTCGCATCGTTGCCTCGTGCAACAAATTCAGCGGTCTCAAGGGATACCGCACATCTTGTTTTACGGTGTAGGTCAAATATCCATCGTGCGACGCGCTAATGCAAGCGCGTCCGTCCAGAAAGCGTTGGTATCGTGAACATCGCCCACCACTCGCCGGACGGCATCCACAAATTCATCAAGCTGCCCTTCTTCAATGATCAGAGGAGGAGCAGCCTTCAACACCGAAAAGTTGTTGCCGCAGATTTGCGTGAGCACGTGCTCGCGGCGGAACAAGCGCATCACCAGCATCTGACCGAACATGCCGGGATGTATGGCACGAAACGCTTCATACGACAGACGCAGACTGATGCGCGCAGGGGCCTTGAATTCGATGCCGTTGAGCAGACCGATGCCAGGCACGGCCTTGAACATCTCGTATGGCGCCAGATCTTGGTTCAGACGCGAACCAGATATTCACCCCGGACCCACAGCGGATTGACGTGTTCGGCATAGGGCGACTGGATCGAGCCCCCCCGGATTTCAAACGGCTACCATCGGATGCGGTGGAGCGCGACATTATTACAATTCTAGGCCGCACAAGTAGAAAAGCCTTGCCAGAAAAATGACAATCCGTTCATGTGCCTAATGGGGGGAGCCGGAAACTCGGGGGTTAGACACAAGCGTCCTTTCTACTTACGTGGCAGACGAACGTCCCGCGAAATCATTTATGATGGTGTCTCTCGACCGCAGCAAGCCCAAACGCGAGGACTCATCCGCTCCCCATGAGATTTTTGGCGCTCCTACAGAGAACGGTTCTCGCGTCGGTGGTGTTGTCCTCCGCTGTGGCCGCCGCCTGTAACAACCTGCCGAGCGGCCAGATGTTCTGGATACGGCTGAGTTCCCCGGTGACGACCTATACGGCGAAGCCCGGTGACACCGTAACGGCGATCCTCACCCAAGATGTCGAATGCGATAACGACCTAGTGTTTCCGCTGGGTACGCCGATCAGCGGAGTCGTGACCTCCGTGCGCAAGGTAGGCTGGGGCATTCGTCACGAAACTGCGGCTTTGGGTGTGCGCTTCACCGAAGCCACTCCGCGCGGGGGAGGGCCGGTCGCGATCTCCGCGGCGGTGGTCGAAATTGAGAATGCGCGCGAGCAAGTGTCGGCGAAGGGAACGATTCAAGGCATTCGCAGCAGCGACTCGCCGCAAGGACGCATCAATAGCCGCCTGCGCCATTTGCCCACGTGGAATCCTTACTCCGACGTCGGTCTCATTGTGTTCAAGGCGTCGTTCCCGATCTTTCCTGAGCCTGAGATTTATTTTCCTGCGGGCACCGACATTCACGTCAAACTGACGGCTTCGATATCGTCCGTGCCATTGCCGCTCATGCAAAATGCGGCCAGCATGACGGAAGCCACGGAAAGTCCTGAGGCAGATGCCCTGACCGAATCGACTCCGATTCGCTCGACCACGCCGTCACAGGTAGACGCTGACATTGTTAACCTGGCATTCGTAGGTTCACGCCAGCAACTCGAATCGGCGTTCCATGAAGCGGGATGGGACAGCAGCGATACCTTCAACAAGCACTCCTTCATGCGCAACTTCTACGCGTTTCTGAATAATAGCGGCTACGCGCAGGCTCCGATGCGGCCTTTTCTTCTGGATGGCAAACCGGCCGACATGAGCTGGCAGAAGAGCCTCAACAGTTACGCTCGCCGCGACCATCTGCGCATCTGGGAGTGGTCGACTGCCCCGGACTCGCGAACGCTCTGGCTGAGCTCATCTACCCACGACTCGAGCGCCGCGCTTTCAATAAAGCATCGAGAATTTGTACACCACATCGCTCCTGACATCGACGAAGAACGGGGCAACGTAATTCGCGATCTCACGGTTGCCGGCTGTGTGCAATCGGTCCATATGGTGCCACGCTCCAGCGTGCCAAACTTCACGCAGAATGCTACCGGCGATCTGGTCCGCACCGACGGCGCGCTGGCGGTAGTGGAACTGAAGGATTGTCAACCGCTGGTGCCGGAGATGGCAGCGGCGAGCCACACAGCGAGCTTCAAGGCCGGAAACCACGTGTTCCGTTACTTCCGGCGGCAGATCCTCACCTTTCGCAGCGATATCTGGCGCGCCAACATTATTTATGGCGTCTACGATCTCGGCCGCATGAGTTTCGTCGCCATGAAGCATCATTCCGAAGCCAACACCGAACGTCAACTCTATGCCCAGCGCGAGCAGGCAATAGAGGTGGCACGCCAGCAGAAAATCAAGTCGGGCGATACTTCGGATGTCCCCGATCCAGTCAGCTTCCGCTAATCCACCTGCCTGAAATCACCGGGTGATAAGGCTTTGTCAGCATTGTCAGATTAATCATCAAGGTGGCTGCGTAGGCGGCAGAGCTAGATCCTTTTGGCCGCCTGGAATTCTTCCGTAAATAGAACAAGTGACCGACCTTCGGGCGAGTCGTCATCGTGTAATTCGCCGACCGTTGGGCCTATACCGTTGGTCGGATACTGAAAGCTTCATCAACTTCGTGGAATATCTTCCGGCGTACGGTCTCTATGATTCGTCTGGGAGGCAACCATGAGTACATGCTGTAATCTATGGAATACTTTCAGGCGAGACGAATCCGGTCAGGATTTGATCGAATATGCACTGGTCGCGGCTTTAATCGCTCTGGGAGCCATTGCAGCGATGAATAACCTGGCGACAGGTATCTCAACTGCATTTAGCACTGTTTCGAGCGATCTAAGCAGCGCGGTAGCCTAGTAATAATTAAGCAGTTAGCGATAAGCGGGGCCTAAGAAGCCCCGCTTTGCAATTCAAGAAGAATGGCGCCTGAACTCACCAGATCTATCGCCGGCAATACACGCCGGTCTACTTGGCTTGTTGATGTTTAGTTGAAGCGGAAGATAGCGTAGCCCAGCCAGATCAAGCAGGAAGCAACGTAGCCGAGTCCGTCAATTTCATGGTAGAGCCGGCCAGGAAACTGCCCTTGGTAAGAAGCCAAAGTAGCCGCCATCATATCTACGACAAAGAATAGAGTAAGCCCAAGACCGATCCCGAATCCCAGACCTCCTCGTGAGAGCTTTAAATACCTGCTCGCTGGTAGCAGGAAGAGCAGCAGTACGAATAGGATTGATCGCGTGCTGGCTTGCGCGAACAGAACTCCATTTTGGAAGTTCGCCGATATTGTCGGCTGACGAGCGTGTATCAGTCCGGCTATCACAGCGAGAACAATGACGGCGCTCGACCAGCGGCATAAGATGCTCCCCAAGTCTTGTAGCCGAGGAGTGAATTCAAAAGCATGCGTAAGAAGCTCGCGGAGAATACCGACTAATAGGACAACGCTGACGGCAGAGGATAGCCAATAGATGGTCAGTGAAGAAGATACGGAATCATGTCCTAGAAGGAACAGCAAGGTCGCGGATAAAACCTGGAGAGCTGCATAGGCGGAAAAGAACGGGTAACGAGCCCAGAGGCGGCGCTTCCATAAGGCCACCAGAAGGCCAGCTTGCAGACCTACGGCCACAAGCCAGATGACATATTCGGCGGAATGTAAGCTCATACTAGTCTTCGCTACTCAAACAGCGTCGCGATGCGAGTGAAACCGGCCGCTTAGGCCAGCTTGCTTTCACCTCGATGCCGATTAACGGATAAGTCCAGCCGGTTTTGAACCTCCTCCACCGAGCTGATTTGCAGGCAGCTTACCGGTCACAACCACTTGGCTGACGTTGGTGAGTTCGGTAGAGATTCCGACGGCAAGGCTGTGAGTACTCACGATAAGTCCCAGGGCAATGGCAGCTGACACCAGCGCGCACTCGGTGAGGTCCTGGCCGCATTCGTTACTACGAAACGAGAGGCTTCGGGCCCGTCGTAGGCAAGAAAAAATGAAATAACGAATATCCAGTATGCTCATCGCTCGGACCTCCAAAATCAGGACGCAATCCAGATGGATTGATAAACTTCCGCAATACTTTACTTGGCAATTAGGTGCCCGAATACTGCTTTGAGATATGGCATCTTAAGGCTTGCAATATGTTCCATTTAAAGGCGGCAGGGCGGGAGTGACGCCGGTTTGAGGATATGAGAGTGTGTCTTTTCTGGAAAGTGGATGAAATTGGGACACTGTCGCTCGGTAGTCTGGAGGCCCGAAGTGGTCTCAGCGCCTAACAGGTTGCATGATTGCGGCTTCCGAAAAGCGAGGACTAGCAGATGAGAGTAGTGTTCAGAGGATTTTTCGCTGTGGAGTCGGCGGACTCCTGCAATATCCGGTAGAGGCTGGAGCGACTGATACGGAGAATCTCTACCGCCCGGGCTTTGTTTCCGTCCACGCTATGGAGCACGCGAAGAACGTGCCTTCTCTGCACATCGGTTAGTGAGGTAAGGAGGTCGTTGTCGCCGTCGTCGCCAGGAGCGATGGACTTGATGGAATCAGGAAGATCTCGAACGTCGATACTGGTTCCAGCCATCATGCATGCGCGGCCCAGAATATTCTCAAGCTCACGAATATTTCCCGGCCAGGAGTGCCGGGACAGCACGGTTTGCGCCCGCCGGGTAATGGTTGCGATCGGTTTGTTGAATTCCTTGGCATAGCGACGAAGCAGGTGTTGTTCGAGTAGCGGAAGGTCTTCCTTGCGTTCGGTCAATCGCGGTAGCGTAATTTCGATCATGGAGAGCCGATAATACAGATCCTCCCGAAATAGTCCTTGTACGACCATTTTGCGAAGGTCTCGATGGGTTGAAGCTACCACGCGCACGTCAACATGATGCGACGTGGTAGAACCCACCCGCCGCACTTCTCGATTCTGAAACACGCGCAGCAGTTTCGCCTGCATGGCTTGCGACATTTCGCCTATTTCATCCAGAAATAGCACGCCGCCATTGGCCGTCTCTACCAAGCCCAGGCGGTCCTGCCCGGCGCCGGTAAAGGCGCCACGCACATATCCAAACAATTCGCTTTCCAGCAAGGTTTCTGCTACCGCCGCACAGTTACAGACTACGAAGGGACCGCTAGCCACCGGGCTCAGGCGGTGGAGTGCGCGTGCAGCGAGTTCCTTGCCCGTTCCGGTCGCGCCAGAGATCAACGCAGTTCGAAAATGGGGGGCTATGCGCCGGATGGTGACAAACACATCCTGCATCATCGGGCTCTGCCCCACCATACCTTCGAACTGGGTGGAGTGACCGAGGTCCTCCTCCAGTTGTGCGCAAAGTTTGCTTCGCCGTGCCTCGTGAACTAACCGGCCGACTCGTTCCCGCAGCCGCTCAGCCGTGATTGGCTTCACCAGGTAATCGCAAGCGCCCTTTTGCACGGCTCGCACCGCAGACTCCGGGGTGTAGTCGGCGGTTAACATGGCCACGTCAGCATTTGGATTGATGTCCAGGATGCGCTCCAGCACCTCCATCCCGTTAAGCGTTGGCATATTGAGATCTAACAAGATGACCGGGGGGCGACATTGTTGAACCATGCGCAATCCCTCCTGGGCGTCGGTGGTGGAGACAAAGTCCACGTTCTCGGCGGAAATCGCTTCGCCGACAAATTCCAGAAACTCAGCCTCATCGTCGATCGCCAACACGGTCAACTTCGCTTCTCGCGTTTCCGCTTTACTCGTTCGTTCTGATTCACTCATCAAATTCCACCGTAAATTCCCGTCACGCCAGGTTGGCAACGGAAAAGTGTGTCTGGATCAAGCGTCCAGAATTTCGCTTAGCTTACGTTCAAGGTCGCCTTTTACGAACGGCTTCTGCATGAAGTAAGTTCCAGATTCCACGCTGCCTTCACCAAAGACTGCTTGATCGGTATAACCGGAAGCAAACAAGATCTTGGATATTTTGGGATGCAGCCGGTCGGCCAACTCCCGTCCATTCATGCCCGGCATGACCACGTCGGTGAATAACAGATCAATCGGCTCGGTGTATTCTTCGGCTATGCGGATCGCTTCCACACCATTGTCGGCCTCCAGCACCGTGTATCCGAACCCGCGCAACAGTTGGCCTGTCAGCTCTCTCAAGGCAGGCTCATCTTCGGTCAGCAGAATCGTTCGCCGAGGAAGCGCACAGGCCAATTCGGCAGGTTGAAGCGGCGGGTCCGATTCGATCGGCCCCTCATTTCGAGGCAGGTAAATCTTGAATGTCGTGCCGATTCCCACTTGGCTGTGGACGCCAATGAAGCCACCGCTGCGTTTTACAATCCCATACACCGTCGATAGACCTAGACCCGGGCCGTTTCCCGTCTGCTTCGTAGTAAAAAATGGCTCGAAGATTCTGGGCGTTATTTCCGGACTAATTCCCACCCCGGTATCGGAAACGCAGATCATCGCGAATGGCCCCGGCTTCACTCCCGGATGGGTTGCAGTGTTCGCATCCGTCAGCTCGATATTGCGGGTTTCAATATGTAGCCTGCCTCCATAGGACATGGCATCACGAGCATTCACCGCCAGGTTCATCAGGACTTGATCGAGCTGCGAAGGATCTGCCTTAACGGTCCACAGATCTTGCTCGAGCGAGAGCGTCAGCTGAATGTCTTCGCCCAGAAGGCGAGGCAACATTTTGGCGAACTGGGCTGTGTGCGCGCTTAAATTCATCACCTTCAGGTTCACCGCTTCCAGGCGGCTGAAGGCCAGCAATTGCCGGGTGAGTGCAGTGGCGCGCCTGGCAGCGTCTTTGATCTTCAAGATGCGAGGCAGGCTGGAATCCGTGGCAGACAACTTTTCTGCGATCAGATCACTGTAGCCGATCACGATGCTCATCATGTTGTTGAAGTCGTGAGCAATGCCTACGGCTAATCTGCCGAGCGACTCCATTTTTTGGGCCTGGCGAAGTTGGGATTCCAAATGCTTTCTCTCCGTGATGTCGATGAGGAATCCATGCCACAGCACACTGCCATCAGGCTGACGCTCAGGCAGAGAATTTCCCTCGGCCCAAACCTCCCCTCGGGTCGGATGATTCACGCGGAACTGCTCGTTCCAGGGAGTTAAACGACGAAATGAATTGATGATGCTGGCTTGAATGTGACGGCGATCGTCCGCATGCACCATGGCCAGCACGGGCGCCGCGTCCAGCTTGAGCAATTCGGCAGGCAAATCAAGGGTGTCGCACAGCCGCGGACTGGCGAAGGGCATGGCAACCGAACCATCCGGTCTCATGAGAAACGAATAAACTGCACCTGGAACGGTGGCGATGATCGTACTCAACTGCTCTTGCAGCAGAATTTTCTCCTGCAAAGTCGCGATGTCGTGCGGGCGCTGACGCTGACCTTCGGTGCCCAGCTGCCGGGTCGCAGACTGCCGCAGCCTGCGCTCGTTCTGTTTCTGGACCGTGATGTCTTGGAGGACAACCGCGATGCCGGAGATCGCGCCACCTCTACTTTGAATTGGTTCGGCCCAGAGTTTCACTTCGAGCAAATGGCCGTCTTTGTGCCTTCTGCGTACTTCCCTCCCCTGGAGAGTACCGCCGTCAAGAAGCTGAAGCACATCCCTTTGATAAGCAGAGAGGTCTTCAGGCGCGATAATAGGATTGTCACCGCCCAGAACCTCACTCTCCGACCAGCCGAACATCTGTTCAGCCGCGGGGTTCCACGCTTTGAGTTTTCCTTCGCGATTTAGTTCCAAGAGTGCGAGGGGGGAAAGCCGGACAATGGTCCTAAGGAACGGTTCCGAGCTTTCCGGCATAGTGGCCCGCCTTACCTGGCATCCGTTTGCAATGCCTGACTGCAGTTCACGCTGCAGCGAATAACGGGGCCGTCCCCTGCGTTTTCGAGGTATCTGGATGTTTGTTACATAGCCCCGATCTTGCTTGTCTCTCGGTCTAAAGGCGCATTACTCAAGGCAACCGGACAGACTAATGTAGCGGTTTCAGTTTCTTTTGGATTACATAAACTTAGTTGTCTTGCCACAATCTTGCGGACAGGCGAGGCGTTGCTTTCATCACCTTCGGGGATCCCCGTGGCACATAAGATCCTTTATATTTCGGCACAGCGTCGTCGCCAGTGCCAGCGTTCCGGTTAGGTCTACATGGCGCCCGTCGTAATGGTTCGAAAGTCGTTTGATCGTCGCGGTCAGAGCGCAGTCGTACAGGTACGTGCGGCCGGGGGCCGTGCGAGTTGCTGGTCCTCTCGTTCGTTCGCCAACTACAGGAGAGAGGGGTTACGCGAAAGGCAAGCTGCGGCAAGAGGTTGACGGGAGGTGCCAAGCGCGAGTCGCACTTTGCCGCAGAACGACAACCATGGGGTAGTACCAGGAAAGAGTCGTGTTGCCAGTGGTCACGACTGCCGGCTGCGATAGCGAAGCCAGTCTGCGATGTGATCTCAGTGCCGGCAACTGACGCTGGCCCGGTGTGTCCCTTTTGCAGAACAGATTACGGCGGTCCAGATAATTTCTTTGGCACACTTACGCCGCGCTATAATTCGTGCTCTCCTGGGCCGTGTTCAGCCAAAGCCAGCCACCGATCGAGTCCCGTGTTGGTTACAAAGTTGGCGGCCACCAGGGTTTTTCGGCTATGACGGAAGATCGGCAGCTGGTTACGAGGCTCCTTCAGGAATGGAGTAACGGGAATAAAGGAGCGCTCGATGAACTCATGCCGCTGGTTTACGACCAGTTGCGGAGGCTGGCATCACGCTGCCTGCGCGACGAGCGCCCGGACCACACGCTGCGCGCGACCGCCCTGGTGAACGAAGCTTATCTGCGACTGGTAGGGGCGGACGTGGCCTGGCAGGACAGAGCTCACTTCTTTGCCATCGCAGCCCGTCTGCTACGCCGGGTTCTGGTAGACCACGCGAAATCTCATAACCGGCAAAGGCGGGGTGGCGGAGCTGAAAAAATCACTCTTGATGAAGCCGTGCTCATTGGTCCCGGAGTCGGTTCCGGCATTCTTGATCTCGACGAAGCACTCCAGCGGCTGGCTACTCATGATGAGCGGAAGAGCCAGATCATCGAGTTGCTTTTTTTTGGCGGCCTGACCTATGACGAAACGGCTGTCGCACTGAGCATCTCTCCCGCAACCGTCCATCGCGAGCTAATCATGGCCAAGGCGTGGCTGCACCGCGAGCTGGCCGAAGGTCCGGCTTAACGGGAGTGTATGAACGCGGCTACCGGTCACTGGAATCGGCTGGAACGGTTGTTCTACGGTGCGCTCGAACTGGCGCCCGCGGAGCGCACGGCCTTCCTCGATCAGGAGTGTGGTGACGATCCAGAGCTACGTAGGGAAGTTGAATCGCTACTCGCTTATTCGGCGAAAACCCTCGACGTTCTCCAACGTCCGGTTGCTGAAGCTGCTCAACACCTGGCTTGGAGAGACCTCGGGCAGCAAGTGGGCCCGTATCGCCTGATCAGTTTCCTGGGCGAGGGTGGCATGGGCCAGGTTTATCTCGCCCGCCGCGCCGACCATCTTTACGAACAGCAAGTTGCCATTAAGCTAATGCATTCCGGCCTGAAGCAGGCCCAGTCCATGCTGCTGCGCTTCAGCACGGAGCGGCAGATTCTGGCCAACCTGAATCATCCCAACATTGCCCGCCTGCTGGACGCCGGTGTGACCCCCGACGGCGCTCCCTACCTTGTCATGGAATACGTTGACGGTATTCGCATCGATGAGTATTGCCATCGCAACCGGCTCCAGCTACGTGCGATTCTTCGCCTCTTTGTCACCGTGTGTTCGGCCGTTGAATACGCTCACAAGAATCTGGTTGTACATCGTGACATTAAGCCCGCCAACATTCTGGTTGCCGCGGACGGCGCGCCTAAGCTACTGGATTTCGGCATTGCGAAGCTTCTGCTGCCTGCTGCCGATGAACTTGCGTTAACCCGGCCTACCGACCGTGTCATGACGCCGGAATATGCCAGCCCGGAGCAAGTTCGCGGCGAACACGTGACTACAGCCACCGATGTTTATGCCTTAGGTGTGCTGCTTTACCAGTTGTTGACCGGGCAGTCTCCTTTCCGTCTGGAGAGCAAGAGCCCGTTGGAAGTAGCGCAAATTATCTGCGACCGGGAGCCCTTGCCGCCCAGTGCCATCGCGGCATCGCAAGCGCCGGCGCTGGCGGACGGAAACGCAAGGGAACTCGACGGCGATCTCGACAACATTGTGCTGATGGCGATGCGCAAGGAGCCGTCTCGCCGCTATGCATCTGTTTCGGCTTTCTCGGCCGACGTGCAAGCCTATCTTTCCGGATATCCGGTTCAGGCGCGCACCGCTCGCTGGAGCTATCGCTCAGGAAAATTTGTACGACGTCACAAGGCAGCTGTCTCGATCGCTGTCGTGGCGATTCTGGCGCTGGTAGGTTTCAGCATAGCGATGGGCATTATGGCCAAGCGCGCCAATCGCGCGCGGCTCACAGCCGAACGCGAAACTCAGTTTCTCAGCAGCATTTTTCAAGCGGCAACTCCAAATCAGGCGCGCGGCACGCCGGTGATGGCACGCGATCTGCTCGACCGCGGTGCAAAGCGTATCGACTCCGAACTCGCGGGACAACCGGATTTGCAGGCGACCATGCTCGACAACGTCGGTCGAGCTTACAGCGCGATTGGACTGTATACCCAGGCTGAGCCGTTATTGCAGCGCGCTTACGATATCCGGCGCAGAATCTCCGGTCCGGAAGCTCTCGAGACAGCGTCCAGCGAAGACGCGTTGGCGATGTCCATGCGACTGCAAAACAAATATGCGCAGGCTGAGCCACTGTTTCGCGATGCCCTGGCTGTACGCCAAAAAAAACTCGGCAACAACAATCCTCGGGTTGCGGAGAGCCTGGATAATCTCGGCGAGTGTCTCTACTGGCAAGATCGCTTGCCTGAGGCGGAGAGCGCGCTTCGCCAGGCTCTGGCGATTCATCGCGCCTCAAAGCACGATACCGCTACCTGGGGCCGCGATGCTCTAGCGCTGGTACTGGAACGGCAAGGCAATTTTCCCGAGGCTGCCCGGCTGATGCGCAAGTCTGTGCAGATCGACAAGACCGCCAAGGGCGAGGATAGTCCGGACTACATTGCCAGCCTTCATAACTATGCCGGCGTTCTCATCGATGCTGGAAACCTGGACGAGGCAGAAGCGGTTGAAAGCCAGGTGCTCGCGTTGTGGGAGAAGGTTTCCGGCCCCGATCACCCCGATCTTCAGTACGCGCTGAATAATATGGCGTACATCCTTTTGGAGAAGGGTGATCCGCAGCAGGCAATGCCGTTCCTGCAAAGAAATCTGAAGCTAACCCGTCAGCAAGGCGATAAGAATCCTTTGCTCGCCATTGCGTTGAACAACTGGGCTCGAGCTTTGCAGCAGGAAGGCAATTTCGCCGGCGCCGCAGCCAGCTTCCAACAGGCGTTACAGGTAGCTGACAAAGCAGCCGGACAGAAAAGTTGGATCTACGCGAGGGTCGTAGCCAATATTGGCTTGCTGCAATTTGACCAGGAGAATTTTTTGGCCGCTGAAACCATGGCACACCAGTCATTGGATATTCAGCGGCAACTCGGCGGCGAAGAGACGCCGGCGTATGCGTCCGGGCTGATCGACTTAGCCGAAGCGAAGTTTTTTCAAGGCGATGCAGCGGGCGCCGAACGCCTGCTGCGGCAGGCACTGCTGATTCAGCAGAAAAAATTTAACCCGGATAATCCCACCCTCCTGGCCACGCAGGTTCGGCTTGGGGAAGCGCTTACGCAACAGGGCAAAGCTGCGGAGGCGGAGCCTCTGCTGCGGCAAGCGCTGGCTGCTGCCCGCGGCGAGCCATTCACCCTGCCCGCCTGGCAGACAGCGCAAATCGAGAGCGCCCTGGGGGCCTGCCTTCTAGCGCAAGGTCACTCCGCTGAAGGCGAGCAATTGCTGCGTCATAGCGAACCCAATCTGGCCGACCATCCGCGCGCCGTCTTTCGACGCCCAGCAAATGAGCGCGGAGTACGGCTCGCTTCGCATCCGGCTTAACTCCCCCAGCCAGAGCACTTTCCACCCCGGCATCTTCCTCAATTCCAGCCTGCCCACGCCCGAACAAAAGCTTTTTGCGGCCGCATGAGGGAATTGGCCGGCGAATGTCGCTATTACAAGTGAGCCAGAAATTAAGCGCGCTCCGAAATCTGGGCGCCGCAATCGTTAGCGCTCGCCCGGCTCCGGAAAAGAGCCTCAACCCTCAACCCAAACATTGCGGCTGCGGCCGTTAAGGAGAAGATCATGAAGAATCACAATAGCTTCTGGGCCCGCAAAGCTGCGGCCGCCCTGATTGGCATCACCATCACTCTGTCCCCGCTCTGGGCAGCCGCCCAGGAGGACACCCCGGCCGTGACGGCAGCCACAACCTCAACTACGCTCACCGCCGCGCAAGCGCCTGGTGTGCCTCGCCTGATCCGCTTCAGCGGCACGATGAAGGATGCCGCTGGCAAAATTCCTACCGGCAATGTCACGGTGAAAATATCGTTCTATGCCGAACAGCAGGGTGGCGAGTCCCTCTGGTCGGAAAACCAAACCGTGACTGCCAATGCCCAAGGCCGCTACACGCTTCTGCTCGGCGCTTCCGAACCCGACGGTCTGCCTAACGATCTGTTCTCCACCAGTCAAGCTCGCTGGGTGGGAATTGAGCCGATGTTGCCTGGCGTGGGCGAATCGCCCCGAGTTTTACTCACTGGCGTGCCCTACGCGCTGAAGTCGGCTGACTCCGAGACGCTCGGCGGCCGGCCAGCTTCCGACTACGTCACCCTCGACACCCTCAACGGACTGGTTTCGCAGCAGCAGGTCCAGGTCACAGGAGCACAGCAGCAATTGTCCAGCTCGCAGCTTCCGCCGGCAACCGTCAGCGGAACCGGCGTTACCAATTACATTCCCATCTGGACGAACAGCACCACGCTGGGCGATTCCACTTTGTTTGAAAGCGCCGGCAAAGTCGGCATCGGCAATACTGCACCCGCCAGCACGCTGGATGTCACCGGCGGAGTTACGGCGCGCGGCCCACTGCAATTGCCGGCGCTGGGTACAGCGACCACAACCATGGGATTCAACTCCAACCCGCAAGACTGGCTCGCCTCGGCTTACAACAGCTCAACCCACGCTGCCACAAGTCAGGATTTCCGTTGGCAGGCCGAAGCGGTAGGCAACAACACCGCATCGCCTTCCGGCAAAATTGACCTGCTGTTCGGCGCGAACGGTTTGATGCCGTCCGAAACCGGCCTGTCAATCAACAGTCACGGCCAGATTACCTTTGCTGCCGGGCAAACATTCCCGGGAGGAACCGGGGTGCAGAGCCTGAATAACCTGACCGGAGCGGTCAATCTCGCCGCCGGCACTAACGTAACCATCACGCCCAGCGGCAACACTCTGACCATCGCCTCCAGCGGTTCGGGCTTGCAGACCGTAACCCACAACACAACTTTGACTGGTACCGGTACCACCAGCAGTCCACTGGGGGTTGCGATTCCGTTCAACCTTTCCACTAATTCCGGCTCCCCGGTTATCAGCGTATCGAACGCTGACGGCGTCGGACTCCAGGGCACCAGCAACCAAGCCAGTGGCGTCATGGGCACCCACGCGGATGGCAACTACGGGTATTTGGGCGGTGCCGGGGTGGGCGTGGGCGGCAGCAATCTTCTCATACAAGGCACCGCTGTAATCGGGGGCACACTGACGACGGAGGAGGCCGTTTCCGTCGGGGGCGGGTTGACCGTCGCCGACTCGCTGACGGCCAATGGCCCGTTGGCTGCCGGCAATATGCGCAGCATCAACGGGTTAGTCAACCCGAACGGCTCGATCTTTGGCGGCACTGGCTTTGCTGTAGTGGAGAATTACGCTGGCAACTACACCATCAATTTCCAGGGCGGCAGTTTCTCGTCTGATCCGGTCTTTCTGGTTCAGCCCTACTATTCACCCGGAACTCCGGTGAACATTCTCAATGTCGACTATTTCCCGATAACCGGCGCCGCCACCTTCACCGTCGATTTTCAAGGTGCCCAGCCGTTGTTCGCCTTCTTCGCCAATCAGATCAATCCGGGCAATCTGCCAGGAGGCTTGAAACCCGCGAACCCGGCGTCGCCTGGTCAGGGTGAGCAAACTGCCCTGGCTTATCAGCAGACAGGGTCTCTGGGTTTGTCGCCGGCGACTAATTCAAACGTTTCCACAGCCAGCGCAAACCCGGCTCAACTGGGCGACAAATCGCAGGCAGCACAGATTCAGTCGCTCACTCAGCAGGTAAATGACTTGCAGCAGCGACTCGCGAGATTGGAGGCCAAGCAGGCAAAGTAAAACAATCACTAGTGGTCGAGTGCCGGTCTGCATAAGGCCGGCACTTTCAACAAAAGGAGAGAATGGAAAGGAAGCCAGACCAACTTCTCGCTTCGAGCGTGGCCTCTTGCTCAAAAGCAGGAGGCCGATTTGGGTTTAGTCCAGCACTCCCGGCCTGCCTAACTATCGTCGTAATCTTCTGTAAGCGAGTTCAAGAAGGCCACCAGAGCTGCGACGTCGCTTTGACTAATCGACATACTCTGAAATTCGGCCGGCGCGTTTCGCAGCTGTGCTTGCCGGGCAAGCCCAGAGGCCTGGATATAAAACGTCACCACATCAGTAAGAGTCAGCTTGCTGCCGTTGTGAAGATAGGGTTGCGAGTCAGCGAGATCGCGCAGGGTAGGTGTCTTAAACTGAGCGATCGTATTCGCCAAGCCCTGGTCCGCCGTGCAATCCATACCGGTGGCGCAAACCACACTCTTCAAGTCACTTTGTGGATTGGGCATATCCGGATTGAGGTAAACATTCCACAAACCGAGATCCGCATATTGCGGATTGCCCGCGGTAGCCTGGCGACGGAATTCCTCACTGGCATTGGGGTGATTGGCCGTGGCCGGGAGATACTGATCATAGTTCTGATTTCGGGTCGCCAGAGAAGGAATCTGGAGCTGAGCGAAGCTGCCAACGCCATTTACGGCGTCGTATTCGAACTGTGACGCTCCTGTATTGTGAAACTTGAAGTCAGTAAAGTTAGGAGCCTGGTGGCAGGCCGCGCAATTGCC
Organism: uncultured Acidobacteriaceae bacterium; assembly: GCA_963769235.1. Lineage (GTDB taxonomy): Bacteria > Acidobacteriota > Terriglobia > Terriglobales > Acidobacteriaceae > Bog-257. The sequence goes on from CAVYKW010000009.1 coordinate 544,657, forward strand.
GGCGCTCTGGGAACCATCGGTAGCTCCCGCTGCCGCCTTTAGAAAAATCTTCAGCCCGGCAAGTTCCAGCGCACCAAAGGCAAATGGTTGCGCGTGGTATTGAAAGACTCCATAGGTCCCATTGACATAGATAGGGCTGTTGAGCGAAAGAATGATCTGGTAGAGACGTTGGTTATATTGCGGAATTGTTTCTCCAGCGATCGGCTGAGTTGGCAAATGATTGATGCGAAGAAAGACGTCGTATGGCGAAGCCGTGTACCGGCCAAAACTATCCTGTTTGAATAAGAGGCCCTGCATATAAGCAGTAATGAGATTGGCGACGGCAGATAATATTTGTTCGTTTGTTGCGGACTGTACGTCCAGACGGTAGGAGGTTGGAATAAGAAACTGGGCCGGAATCGATGGATCTGTTCCCAGCAATAAAGTGGCGTACGACAGTCCTCCCGACCGATCGGCGGCCAGCGATCCGGATCCGTCATCCTGACGAATGACCAGGGCGATCTGAGCGACCGCCTGATTGTACTCAGTCGGACCCCAGCCAAAATTGCGGCCGGTCAGGGTTGCCTTTACCAGGTTGGCAGGACTATTAAATTCTCCATCAGAGTGCAGGAAGATGGGACCGGTACGCGATTGTAACGACCCGACCATTTCAATAGCGTTGCGCGGAGTGTGATCAAAACCATTCATGACACGGGGAATCGGACTGCGCGTGGTGAAGTCGGAGTAGGTACGATTTCCAGCGTTCGGTACACCTTCAAACTCGGTCACGAAATGGCAAGAGCGGCAATTGATCGACTGTCCTGCAAAGGGGCCGGGAAGCGTACCCCAGGTAGTCTGCACTTGCTGTACCACAGGGTCGCCTACTGCCAAAGGCGCATTCACGCCGGTCGTGTTGGCTGCGAAATACTGGGCAAACCTTGTATCTAGAAATAATCGTTCCCCCAGTGCCTGGGCCGCTGCTGATATGCCGGCGCCGCCCGATTGGTCCGGGTCTGTGCTCTGGAAACTGGGAGCGTTTCCAGATCCGCAACCATTTAGTACTAATATTGCGGCCAGTATTATTGCGAAACCGCGATGAATTGGCCAAATAGTAGAATGCAGGGATCTCATTGATATATTCCGTACTAATCTAGCGATGAAATATCGCGTGGTGAAAGAACATCCAACCGCGAAAGCGCACTCACTCTCAAAAACCGACTACGGAGAGCCGCTGTGGTCCCGGTGCAGATGGCTAAGCACCTGTTGAAACTCGTAAGAGACATTGAATCGGTAGATGACACCCAGGCTATTGGCATTAAGGCCAAAGTTTGCGCCGAAGGTGAGGCTTGGCCCATTAGGTATGTTGAAAGCTACCGCCGGGCCGAGATATTGAGACGTCGCTTCCAGGCCGAAGCTATTTGCGTCGCCTAGTCCGCCATAAAGCTCCGCTCCTGCGGCGAAATTTTCCCGGCAAAACACGCATGGCTTAGGACTAGCCGCCAGCTTCAGAGGCCGGCTGAAACCCAAAGCATACCCAAACTCCCAGGGATCCGCAGAGAAGGCCTTCTCCGCGATAAAATTCTCCGAGACATTCCAGCCCTTGAAATTACTCGACAGTATCAGTTTTGTTTCCAGGGATCGTTCGATCGCGCCGCGCGCCTGGGCGTTGGTTAGAAGGAAGTCCGCTATACTTGCGTGCCCGGTGACTTCCAATATGCTTTTCTCGGCGAGGTTGAGGTCTTCATACTCGACATACAGAATCGGATTCACCCAATGCTGCGTAGGCAGAGGCCGAAACCGGTTTTCCCAACGCCACCCTCCGAAGACAGTGCTGTCGTTGAACGTGTGTTGGCCACTTAGATAGACTTCGCTGGTCCACCACGCCTTTACTCCGTACTCCAACTCCACAGTTTCGCTGATAAAGGAATTTCCGTATTTTGGGTCTGCCTGCACGGTCTTCGACGAAACCTCAAGGTTTCCTGGCTCTTCGAGGTCATCGGAGTACAAGACGAAGTAAGGCTTCTCCTGTGCGTGTGCGACACTGCCGAGCACCGTCATGAGTAGGACCAGCATAGGTAGCAGCACAACTGGACCAGGAAAAACTAAGCCCCGACGCCACCTCCGATTTACCTGCTGCACTCCCCCGCTCCCTGGTGATGATTTGAGGAGCAATCTTTTCCGCCGCACCACTGCAACGCTGTCCAGTCGTAGCCAGCCGCCTAGCGAACGCCTGATAGCATGCTCCCAGGTAGTTAAATAGTTGCAACTGGGTTGCAGCTTGTCCATAGGTCTAGACTGCAATACCTGCTGCTACCGTGTCAAGAATCGGAGGTACGATTTCGTCTCAACCTGTTTGAATAGTATTGCAACAGATCTTTCGCGAAGACTATAGAACCCTGAAATGTTCGACAACTAAGCCGGCAGTTAACCATTTTCGTGCGGGCAGGCGGCGTCAGGAAATCGTCAAGATCGCAAACAGGGCGACGGAGGAGTTGATATTTCTGTTACAGTTGCAACTCGTTTTCATTTACTCTGGTTGCTTGTTAAGCGCCGCGGTCACCACCGCTTTCTGCCATAAAAACGATTTGCAGATTCGATACCTATGCTAGAAACGCGAAGACTGCGCGCCAGTGTTTTGCGGCGATTTCGACAAGGCTCTAGACTCAATCCGGATGTCGACGAAGCTTCTATACTTTGAACCGGCAGCAAGCAGGGAGGGACCCTTGAATCAAATCAACAGGGCATTCCTGATAATCGCGTTGGCCTCTGTCGCAGCCCTCCTCCACATCCTGTGGGGACCATCGCCATTATCGTGAACAGCACGACCTGCAAGGGGCGATCTCTGCCCTGAGGCAACACATCGACAGGTTAGAGCTCGATCACTTCAACCGTTATCATGACCTGTCGACCCTATTACGCCCAGCTGCGTTCCAACACACCCACTAAATCCTGATTAAGCCCCTGTTCCAAAAGGGTGCATTCCAGCGGCTCCGCAAACCATAGAAAACTGTCGGCTATCAGCCGACTGTGGTGGTCCAAAACCTATGGATTAAGGAACGCAACTTGACTCCGAGATTTACTTCAGAGAAGCCCTTCGACGATGCTGAGGGAGTTTCGAACGATTGCCAAATCACTTCGCCATTGGCAGCTTTCCTGCGACCGGCCAGGTTACGCGCCTTAAGCGCGTTTGCCAGTTCCCAATCCGCGAAAATCAGCAGTGAGGAAGCCAATTGGGCGATTAGCGCGTCATACGGCCATTTGAAAGTAAAGCATTCGTAAAATACTGGCTGACTTCCCGGTACCGATACCTAAGTCACAATTGGATTCCATTTGGGACATGCGACCAACCGGGAATCGAGCGAGGAGCGCTATTGTTTCTGGGCTACTACCTGCTAGCTCGAGCCGCCTTTGCCTTTTTTCCATAAGCTGGACGCGCGAACAGAAGCGCCAGCCCGGCGTGAAGAGCACAGGCGGGCCATAGCAGAAAGGCGACGAACTCGCCGCTAACTCTGAGATAGCCAAGATAAAGGGCGGCAAGTAGATTGTAGGCAAACAACGCCCGGACAGCCGAAGGGGTGGTGGTATCGGCTGTCGGCCAGCAGGCCAGCGCCAGAGAGAGCAATGCGCAACCGGTCAGGCGGCCGACCGCTACGCCACTGTCGGACAAACCCGACCCCAGCAGCACGCGAGCGACCAGTTCCGGAACGGCAATCAGCGCAATTCCGGTCGCCGCCTCGATCACTGCCGACACTGTCGTTAGTCTCGTCGTCATCTCTGGATTTGTGTGCGCCGCCAGCAGGGGCTGTCAGCGCACACGGTGCGGGCTTCCTGATTGCCTAGTTATTCACCCTGGCCATTGCGTCGTCCATCTTCTTCTGGTCTTCCGCCGACAACTGCGAGGGCCCGAGCTTATAGTTGAGCTTGTCGATCGTCCCGGTGAAGGCGAACGGCACCTCGTAGGTAAAGTCCACCGGGGTCCGAGTATCAAGCCCAACATCGAAGGTTTCGTCGATCGACATCAACAGTGGAATCGTGTGCTCGATGGTCTTGCGGTCGACCTCCTTACCATCAACGTACAGCACTCCAGTTCCCCCTTTAGCAGCACCCGGCCCAGCGTATTTGAAGTCGAAGACGATGGTATGCTGGCCTTCATCGAGGGAAGACAACCCGCGCCAGCGGAATCGCTCTAAGTCGAGGAAGTTGTAAACGAACACTGGCCTGCCGCGGCCGATGTGGAAGAGGTCGGTAGCGAAGGAGAGGATGAGTCCGAGCGCGGCAACCAGCAACACCGCATAACCCAACCGTTTTCTCCACCTGCCGGCAGTCCCTATCAAGAGCAGGAGCAATCCAAAAAGCAACAAGCCGACTTCGATGTATTTGAACGGTGTGCTGCTGAGAAACCAGCTTGCGCTCGGACTCAGCATGAGCGCGTAGCCGCCGAAGCGGCCGCCGAGGGTAGCAATTACTCCTTCTGCGCCACCGGAAGGGATAGTGACGTTGGCGGTGATGATGTAGTCGCGGTCGAGAATGCTGGGAGCGTTCCCCACCGGAATTCCAGGATTCACTCCGGTGTAGGTGAAGTCGGTCACGCCCGCGGTAGCGCTGGGTTTCGGCGCCAGCAAGCGTACGAAACCCGAATTATCGAGCGGCAAGACCTGGTGTGCCGCCGCCTCTTTCAGAAACAGGGCTTGCATTTCTTTCAGCTTGTCGGGATTGCTGGCTGCCAGATCATTCGACTCCGAATAGTCCTGGGCGATGTTGTAGAGCTCCCACTTGTACTGGTTCATCGGGGGCATTGTGCCTGTTCCCAGCTCCCATGGCGGGGAAGGCGGCGTCGTAGCGGCAATCCAACCGTCGTGATAAATGGCGCGGTTGCCCACCATTTCGAAATACTGGGTATCGCGCTTCGATGGCGCGTTAGCATTGGCCGAATCGAACGTGTAGACCATGCTCACGCCTTCAATCGGCTTCTGCTTGATTCCGTCGACCGTGTCGGGAGCCTGCACGCCAGCGGCTTCAAGAATCGTCGGGACAATATCAATTACGTGATGGAACTGGGGACGAATCCCGCCCGGGTCTTTGATATGGCCGGGCCACGAAATCGCCAGACCCTGCCGGGTACCGCCGAAATGCGAAGCTACCTGCTTGGTCCACTTGAAGGGTGTATCAAACGCCCAGGACCAAGCGACCGACATATGCGGGTAGGTCTTATCCGATCCCCAGTCGTTGTAATGCAACGCATTGTAAGCCAGCACGGGCTTAACCTCAGGCTGGTTGAGAATGCCGTTATAGGCGGTCAACTGGTTGAACGTGCCGTAAAGGCTGCCTTCCGCACTGGTGCCGTTGTCGCCATCGATATAGATAATCAGCGTGTTATCGAGCTTGCCCATCTTAGCGAGCTCGTCGATGACGCGGCCAATCTCATAATCGGTATAAGCGGTGTAGGCGGCAAACACCTCTGCCTCGCGGGCATACATTTTCTTTTCCGCAGCGGTGAGCGAATCCCATCTCGGCAGCTTGGCTCCGCCATACTCCGCCTGTCCGTCAGGCCACGCGGTTAGCGTCGTATTCGGTGGAATCACGCCGAGCCGCTTCTGATTTTCGAAGATCTGCTCGCGCATCTTTTCCCAGCCCATGTCGAACTTGCCCTTGAATTTATCGATCCATTCCTGCTTCGGCTGGTGGGGCGAATGTGAGCCGCCGGGCACGTAATAAAGAAAGAACGGTTTGTCTGGCGCCGACGCGTTCAGCTCTCTCATGTACCGGATGGCATCGTCTGCCATGTCGGTGATGAGGTTGTAGCCGGGGTGGCCGACCCAGGGAAACACCTGCGTATGATCACGGAATAAATAGGGCTCCCACTGATCGGTCTCGCCGCCCATGAATCCGTAAAAGTACTGGAAGCCCATGCCTGAGGGCCATTGGTCGAAGGGACCAGCGGCACTGCTGTATTGGAAACCTGGGGTGTTATGGTTTTTGCCGAACCATGAAGTCGCGTAGCCGTTTTCCTTCAGGATCTCGCCGACGGTTGCATTATCGACGCCGATGATGGAATCGTAGCCGGGGTAGCCGGTGGCCAGCTCACCAATCACGCCGAAACCTACCGAATGATGATTGCGTCCCGTGATTAATGCAGCACGCGTTGGCGAGCAAAGCGCGGTGGAGTGGAACTCGGTGTAGCGCAGGCCCGTCTTGGCAATACGATCCAAATTCGGGGTGGGGATAACGCCGCCGAAGGTGCTGGGGACACCGTAGCCCTGGTCGTCTGTCATGATGAGCAGGACATTGGGCGCGCCCTTGGGAGGTACCACGCGGGGTGGCCACCAGGGAGTGGAATCCTTGGCGTCTTCTTTGATCACCCCGCCGAATGGCGGGGGTGGCGCTGGAATCTGATTCCCTTTGATAGTGGTGGTGGCGCTTGGCTGACCCAACCTGCCCGTGACCTGCTGCGCGCCGACGACACTTCCGCCGCCGATAAGTGTCGCAATGGCGAACACTCCCAGGGCCCGGTTACCCGCTCGAAAATTCATCAATTGTCTCCTCGTAAACTGGGCCCCGGCTATTCTCGCAAGGAGTCATTCGCGAGGAGTTGGTTCTGCTTCAATGAGCAGAGAATGGCCGCCTCGATCAGATCGAACTACGACCCCACAGTGTTGGCTTTGGTGACAGAGACTCTAAAGTGCGGCGGGAACAAAATCAACTGCGAACTGACCGCCTAACGCAATGTGCGCATCAGGCGCACGTCCAGGCCTTCTTCCCTGGTCGCGGGCTACTCGCAAGTAATCCGAGGATAGTAACGGCAAACGCGCAGGTGTTTACGAATCTAACGTGGAATCCTTCCTGTTCGCATCAACTCACTTGGACGAGTAGTCGGCATGTCGTTGAAGTGCTGCCGTGACATTAGGCCCCACGAGCCGGCTTATCGAAAGTTAACGGGCGGGTAGCGCTCATAGAATTCTCATAGCCGGCAACTCATGGCTCTTTGCCGGATGGCCTCTCAACGCGGTTGCCGGATGCTGGCCGACTTACAGGGACTGATCGCTTTCGTAGGATTTCGCTAATTTCCTGCACGATTTGAGTCACGCCTAAACCGTTCCCGCCGCTAGATTGACTGGATGAGTGCTAAACATTCGCAAGCTATTTCTTTCGTGCCCGTCAACTCCTCAACCTGGTTTGTTACGGGAATCAACCGCGGCCTCGGCCGCAGCATTGCCGAAGCCATCCTCGACCGGGGTGGCAGAGTGGCCGGCACGGTTCGCAGACGTACCCATGCGGCGGAACTTGAGCAACGGTTCCCCGGCCAACTTTGGGTAGCAGAGTTGGATGTGTCGGATTTAGCCAATGTCCCAAAGGTATTCGACGCAGCCGTGAAGGCACTCGGCCGAATCCACGCAGTGGTCAGCAATGCGGGCTACAGCCTGCTGGGTGCGGCGGAAGAGCTAGGACTCGACGCGATGCGACATATCGTCGACACGAACCTTCTCGGCTCGATTCAGCTTGCGCGCGCGGCCGTGGTGCACATGCGTTCTCTTGGCGGAGGCCGCATCATCCAGATCTCCAGCGGTGCGGGACAGTCTTCCTTCCCAGGACTGTCGCTCTACTGTGCAACCAAGTGGGGCATCGAGGGCTTCTTCGATGCCCTATCGCAGGAAGTGGCCGGCTTCGGAATCGGGACGACGTTGGTAGAGCCTGGAACTATCCGGACTGACTTCGGTGTCTCCGGCATTCTCAGCCCGGAGCTTGAGGCGTACAAGGATGGAGGGGTAGGGATGCTGCGGCAGATGGCGAAGGCAGGCTACCTGGCGCCGGGCGATCCGGTAAAGATGGCGAACGCAATCGTAGACACATTCGAAGTGGAACCTGCGCCGCCCCGTTTGGCGCTGGGAGCGGATGTCTACGGGTACATTAAGGCGGCGCTCGATGCGCGGCTGGAGCAGCTTGACGCCTACAAGAATCTTGAAACCGATTGCAATGCCGAGTGAACTCGATACGATGGAGGAAATGGCTGCTATCTCCTCACTTCGAAAAGAAGCCCTGTCGATTCTTCTGCGGCACGCCGAGGAGGATCGACTTACAAGGGACGCACTTCCTGGCCTGCACCTGATGAGGTTCGGCTGGGTGAGCCGACCACTAGTGACGGTGCAATCGATGCGCTGCATGGCACTGGTGATTCAAGGGGTAAAGACCATCGATTTCGGCACCACGCACCTCGAGTACGGCGCAGGACAATTTCTGCTCTCCTCGATCGATATGCCGTCAACCTCTAAAATCCTGAGGGCAACTGGAAAGAGCCCGCTTTTGGCGCTTGCCGTGGAGATTGACTTCGAAGAGTTGAAACAGGTGATCGGTCGATGCGATAAGCTGCCGGCTTCGAGCCCTCAGTCCGCCGTCGACGTGTTTCATGCGGACCTGGATTTATGGGGAGCGGTGATTCGTCTCTTGCGATTACTGGACACGCCACAACACGCCGCCGCGCTGACGCCGCTGATCCGGCAGGAGATTCTGTATCGGTTGCTGGCAGGACCGTCCGGTTCGCGGCTGCTGGAAATCTCCAGGCAGGACAGCCCATCCAATCGCATCGCCCGGGCGCTCACCTGGCTACAGAAACAGTTCACGAAAGGTTTTATGGTAGACGATCTTGCTCGTCGGGTTGGGATGAGTCCATCTTCGTTTCATCAGCATTTCAAGGCGATGACCGGAATGACGCCGATTCAATACCAGCGCCGAATACGCCTTCACGAGGCGCGAAAGTTGCTACTGGTGGATTCGCTGGGTATCGGTGAGGCGAGCTATCGCGTTGGTTATCAGAGCCCATCGCAGTTCACGAAGGATTATCGCCAGTGTTTCAGCCGATTGCCAAAGGACGATATCCTGGCGCATGCGACCGAGAGAATTACTTTTTCCGGCTATTCGCCCGAAATGTCTTTGCGCTAACAAGTCTTCGCAGCTTGTGCCATCGCGACCGTGCCACTTGTGTCACCTGCAACGAGATCCCGACCCAACTTGGACGAGAAGCCGCCGACTCACGGATGTGCCCGGTCGCGGGCCCAAACACCCGACACACTGGCCTGTGAGAGATTAGTGCCAGAGTAAAATCTTTCTGAAAAGAAACGAGCCACAAACAGCTGGACACAAAACAATTGCGATTACGGCGGGCCATGCCCACCTGGCTCCGAATACATTGCATGCGGCGGTTGAAATGATTCGGGTGCCTGGGTACGAACTGCCGGAACAGAGTATCCCTAAAAATATTGCCAGCGGATCAAGCAGGTTTTTCATAGGCAAGAAAACAGCTGTAAAACTGTCTGTAAGTAACGGAAGTAAAACGAGTGTAGGCTGGTGCCGGGAGGGGGGGGCGAACCCCCATGACCCGAAGGTCGGCGGTTTAACGGTTATTCGCAGGGTAGCGATTTTGGAGATGATTTTCAGAATGCGACAAACTATCCTTTAGTTCGGCTTGTAAATAGTGTTACAGGACACGTCTTCTACGCCAAGACCCACGATCACAGCACAATGGGCGTAGCTACGGGCAGCACCCCTACTTATACGTCCTTTGATGTGCCGTCTAGCATGGAAACTGGACTCAGCAAGTTGTATGTGATTGCAAACGGCATAGCATCACAAGCCTTGGTAGTAGTGCAGTTTGACAACGTTCACAATTGACCAGACGAAGACTGCCGAAATCCTTTAAGAAGGTGGAGATGACATTCGGTCCACTGATCGAAGCCGAAGCATTGAAGGTGCGCTGTCCTATCTGCGGCGCTGATCCCAAAACCAAATGCGAACTGGCCATCGGGGGTACGCGCACGCAGTCTCACCTAGAGCGCAGGCTGATTGCCTCGGATAAGGTGATCGCCAAGCGCAGACGGAGCGCGAGTGCGGCTTGAAATTGGACAGCAAAACGCAAAGCCCCGTGCTTTGCGGGGCTAATCGCAATCGGCCGCTTGCTTTAGTTAATCGACTTGTTTGACTCGCTCGTCTTTTCGGCTGGTGGCTCTGTCGAGCCGAGCACGGTCGCTTTGAGAGAGAAATAGGTGTGAATGACCGATTGGAAACTGGCAGCGGCCTTAGGCAGGCCACTTGTCGAAGTGTTTCGGATTGTGGACCGAGATAACCGCGAGCCTGTACGCACCCCGCTGAAGACGCCAATTATGAGGATCGGACTGTGCATCTCGCTGTACACAGTGTGCTTGTCCGCCGCGATGGCTTTGAAGCCGCTATCGAGGATTCTGCCTATGCCTCGCCGTGCTGGTCGATCCTGCTCAGACTGGCGACGCGGTTAGAACAATGACAGTCGCCAGCAAGCCTTTATATACACCTTATCCACCAAACAACCGCACGGAGGGTACGCCATTCTCCGATCTGTGTTAGAAAGCCACAGCCCTCATAAGTGACCCAAGAAGCTTGGGGCGATGGCACGTGCTGGGTTGGGGACGCGACACGAGTAGCTTCGAGCGAAGCTGGCTGCGATCAACCGTTAAGATCCACTCTTCTTATCAAATTAATTAATAGAGCTGACTCGCGCCTCCTGATCATCGCACCATGTACCGTGATACCGGTCATAGACACGGTGTGCCTAGTGAGCGATACTCGCGGCATTCGTGTAGTGACTTACCCGCAAGCGGATTCGCCGCTCTCCCCGCGGGCATTACCTTTCTCAGCAAGAATCTAGAAGCGGCATCAATCAAATGAAATCCTGAGATGCGGATTCCATGTACCCTCCGCCGAGGAGGATGCTGCAGGCGGACGTGCATGAGGCTTCTGTGGCGATGACGCCCTGTCGAGCTTCACGGTTAGCGACATACACTAAGGTTTCCTCTCATAAGTTCACCTCGTCAGTATAGGTATCTCGACGAATTCTCAGACGTGAGGAAAGATCTAACAGCCATTAAGTGCTCTCAGAACTTATAGTTCCATTTCCTCAAACTAGTCTTCTTTTTGTGGGCGGAAGGGAGCTCGCGACAGTGCTGACAATACGCGGTACTTGCGTCCTCAATCTGCGAAGTCTATTCATCGCGATTGTCGCTACCTTATTCAGCTTGGCCGGGAAAGGATCATCCCTCGCGGCAGAGGCTTCGGCCTCTAATCCAGATTCACAGCAAATGGCACAATCTACCTCTGCACCTTCTCCGCAAGCCGCGCCGGCTACTCAATCCGAAGCCGTACCGGCTTCCGATACAGTCAAACCGCGGAAGCTTAAGTGCCAGCATCCCGCCAATCCAAACAAGCGCAGGTTTGGTTGCAAGAACGAAGACTATGACTGGGAGGAAACGCTTGCTGGAGATTGGGCCGGCTCCCGCGCGGAAGGGAAGAAGCTCGGTATCAGCGCGAGTGGATCGTACTATTCGGTGCTGCAGTCGAACCTCACCGGGAAGCAGCATCAGATGTGGGGCTGCGTCGGCCAGCTGACGACGGCTGTTGATTTCGACTTCGACAAGCTTCTGAAGATTCCTGGAATGTCCCTGTATTTCTCAGACTCCTGGGGGACGGGAAGCAATCTGACCGCGGCCATAGGCAGTGTATTTCCCGTGAATCCAAACTATGGTGTCGGGGCCTATCTAGGAGAAATCTATCTACAGCAGAAGTGGTTGCACGGGAACCTTACCGTCGCTAGTGGCCGCATCGCCGCGAATTACACCTTCGCCGGTTTGCCAGTCTTCGATAACTACGTCAGCTTTGCCATCGATCCCACCCCGGTGTCCATGGTTAACAATGATCTCAGTTATGCCGGCCCACCTCCGGGACTGCAATGGGGAGCGCAGGCCGTCTACAACATCAATCCAGCTTTCGAAGTTGCCGCAGGCGCATTCAATACAAATCCGAACTCTGCTAATAACGGCAACATTCTGGCTTTCCAGCAGGGCAACAAAGGCGCTCTGGTCACGGGGCAGGTGAGCTATCTCTACAACCAGAGGCCGAGCGAAAAGGGGATGCAGGGGCAATACACCGCCGGCTTCTTCGAGGACAACAATGGTTTCTCTGTGCTGCCGCAAGGAACCTCCAAGAGCGACGGCAACCATGGATTCTTTCTGCTGGGCCAGCAGATGGTCTATCGGCCCAACGGACCGGGCACAAGCCAGGGCCTGACGATCTGGGGCGCATGGGAATACAGCCCCAAACAATTGGTAAGCCCCATGCCGGTTTTCGGAGGCGCAGGCGCCAGCTACCAGGGGCTGATTAAGAAACGTAAGCAGGACATCGTCAGCGCCGGGTGGATCTATGGCAAGACGAGCCAGTTTATCGTGAACGGCACTTCGGCCAAGCTATGGGAAGTGAACTATCAGTGGGTGCCTAGACGTTACCTCGTCATCATCCCGGACTTTCAATACATTCTGAACCCAACCGGCGTTGCCACAGCTAATGCGGCTGTGTTCGGGGTGCAGTTAAACCTGACCTTCTAGCAGCCAGAGAAGGTCTTCGATCGAAGTTGTTCAGCCACGCAGTGGGGGAAGAAACGTACCAAGTTCGCAATCCGATTAGACGTCAAGTGAGGATCAAATGTCTTTATTCAAGAATGATGCGGTACTCGATGCGGTGTTTGCCGACGAGATCATGCGGAGCCCGATTCCGAAATACGAGATTCCGGAGAGTGAGAGCCGTCCCGAAGATGCCTACCAGATCGTTCGCGACGAGTTGCTGCTTGACGGCAACGCCGCGCCGAAGCTCGCCACCTTTGTCCAGACCTGGGAGGACGATGAAGTTCACAAGCTGATGGACCTATCGATCAACAAGAACATGATCGACAAGGATGAATATCCGCAGACGGCCGAAATCGAGAACCGCTGCGTGCGAATGCTGGCTTCCTTGTGGAATGCGCCCGATCCCGCCAACACCATCGGCACCTCGACCATTGGCTCCAGTGAGGCCTGCATGCTTGGCGGAATGGCGGCCAAGTGGCGCTGGCGGGCCCGCATGAAAGCGATGGGTAAGCCGACGGACAAACCCAATATGGTTTGCGGTCCGGTGCAGGTGTGCTGGCACAAGTTCGCAAGGTACTGGGATGTCGAGATTCGCGAGGTTTTGATGCAGCCCGGGAACCTGGTCATGGACCGGAAGCGAATGCTGGAAGCCGTCGATGAAAACACAATCGTGGTTGTTCCCACGTTCGGTGTGACTTACACCGGCCATTACGAATTCGTGGAACCGCTCCAGGATGCGCTGGACCAGTTGCACGCCAGAAAAGGGATCGACATTGACATCCACACGGATGCCGCCAGCGGCGGATTTCTCGGACCGTTCTGCGCTCCCGATATCAAGTTCGATTTCCGTCTGCCGCGCGTGAAATCGGTGAGCTCGTCAGGACATAAGTATGGTCTGGCGCCGGTGGGAGTGGGCTGGGTGGTATGGCGCGATATCGAGGATCTGCCCAAAGACCTTAGTTTTGCCGTCGACTATCTCGGCGGCTCGACTCCTACCATCGCTATCAACTTCTCTCGTCCCGCAGGACAAGTGATTTGCCAGTATTACGATTTCCTCCGCCTGGGCAAAGACGGCTATCGAAAGATACAGAGCGCTTGCTATGAGACCGCGCGATATCTGGCGGAAGCCATTACTCCGTTGGGCCCGTTCGAATTTCTGTACGATGGCGATCCCAAGCATGGAATTCCGGCAGTCTGCTGGAAGATCAAGCGGGGTGCTGAACCCGGCTACAACCTCTATGACTTGTCCGACCGTCTGCGTTCGCGCGGTTGGCAGGTTCCGGCGTTCGCATTAAACGGAGCATGCAGCGACTGGGTGGTGATGCGCATTATGGTGCGCCAGGGAGTGAGCAAGGACATGGCGATCATGCTCGTTGACGACATCAAGCGCGCCATCAGTCACTTCGAGGCTCATCCCGTCAGCGTTGGTCTGAGCTCGAAGGAAGCTTCTGGATTCAAGCACACGTAGCATCCGGAGGCTGATGGTTACTTTCGCCCGGGGCCGTGCCGCTCACAGTCCGGGCAGGTGTGAATCAAAGAGACGGCGGCTGACGGAATGGTCGCCGCCAAAAGAGAGGCCGTATGGCAAAGACTTCAACCGGTAAAGCTTCCCGCACTGTCGCTTCCGCAAAATTGGGCGTGTTCACGCTGGCGATGATCAACGTTGCCGCCATCGTCAGCTTACGCGGCCTTCCGTCCGAAGCGGTGTATGGGCTTAGCTCCATCTTTTATTATGTCTTCGCGGCCATCTGCTTCCTCATTCCCACGTCGCTGGTGGCGGCAGAGCTCGCCACCGGATGGCCCGAGGATGGAGGGGTCTTCCGCTGGGTGGGCGGGGCGTTCGGCGCACGAGCCGGATTCCTGGCGATCTTCCTGCAGTGGGTGGAGAGCACCGTCTACTTCCCTACCGTGCTCACCTTCGCCGCGGTGTCTATTGCCTTCATCCGTCCCAATCAAAAATGGGACGCGGCCCTGGCCTCTAACAGCGTTTACACCGTAATCGTTGTACTCGTCGTGTATTGGGCCGCGACATTCCTGAACTTCAAAGGTATGAAACTCTCCGGCGCTATCAGCAAGTGGGGCGTCATCGCCGGCACGTTGTTTCCGGGAGCCTTGATTGTGTTGTTGGGTTTGGTCTACGTGCTACAGGGACGTCCCTCGCAGATACCGATCAACTTCTCCAGCATGCTTCCGAAGCATGCCGATTTTGCCAGTCTGGTGCTCGCGGCCAGTATTTTCCTGGCGTATGCCGGCATGGAGATGTCGGCGGTGCACGTAAAAGATGTGGACAATCCCCAGCGAAAATACCCGATGGCCATTCTGATTGCTTCAGTGATTTCGGTCGCCGTATTCGTTTTCGGCACTTTGGCGATTGCCATCATCATTCCGCAAAATCAAATCAACCTGGTGCAGAGTCTGCTGGTTTCGTACCACGATTTCTTCAAAGTCTTCGGACTCGAGTTCATGGCTCCGATTGTGGCCGTCCTCCTGGCCGTCGGCGTGTTCGCCAGCGTCTCGACCTGGGTGGCTGGTCCCAGCAAGGGCATTCTGGCTGTAGGCAAGGCCGGATATCTGCCGAAGGCATTGCAGAAAACGAACAAGAATGGAGTTCAGGTCAACATCCTGCTGATCCAGGCGGCGATCGTGACCTTGCTGGCAATTATGTTTGTGGTCTTACCGTCGGTGCAGGCCGCGTACCAGATTCTCAGCCAGTTGACGGTGACGCTTTACCTGATCATGTACATGCTGATGTTTGGTGCAGCCATCTATCTGCGTTACACGCAGCCTAACCAGCCGCGAATCTTCAAGGTGCCGGGTGGAATCGTGGGCATGTGGATCATTGGCGGTGTCGGATTTCTCGGATCGTTGCTGGCGTTCGTGCTTAGCTTTGTACCCCCTTCACAAATTGCAGTGGGAAGTCCGATCGCCTACCTGGGAATTTTGATCATTTGCAACATCGTCGTCGTAGCGATTCCTTTCATCATCTTCGCGATGCGCAAGTCGGGATGGAAGAGCAAATCCCCAGACGACGACATGGCGCCTTTCTCCTGGGAGAAGCCGGCAACCACCAGCTCTGTGCCTGCGAAAGTCGCAGAGATTGAAGAGGAGTTAGTGCATCAGTAACGGCAAGCCGCGTTTCGCGACATTGATTCATGCTGCATGGGTGCAGTTTGCGACCGGCAGCATGCCGCTTGAGGTACGCGCGGTATAAATCGGTAACAGATTTGGAAAGGTTGATCTCAATGTTTGCAAACATACCTGATGCCACCACGATCAAAGCCGCACTGCAGGATGCACACGCACAGTGCAAGCCGGTCAGCGAAGGACAGAACGCCAGCTATATCCCATACCTTGCCAACGTGCCGTCCAGCCTCTTCGGCTTGGCCGTCACTACCGCGGAAGGCAAGGTATTTGAAGTCGGCGATACACGCTACGAGTTCGCCATCGAATCCATCTCCAAAGTCTTCAGCCTCGCGCTGCTGATGGAAGAGATGGGCCCGGCGGCGGTACGCGCTAAAGTCGGTGCCGATCCTACCGGCCTGCCCTTCAATTCCGTGGTTGCGATCGAATTGCATGGCGGTAAGCCGCTGACTCCCCTGGTTAACGCAGGAGCCATGTCAACGGTGAGCCTGGTAAAAGCTTCGACGGCCGATGAACGCTGGCGCAAGCTACTGGACTCCTACAGTCGCTTTGCCGGAAGGCCGCTCAGTCTGAACGACGGGGTCTATCAATCCGAAGCCGCCACCAACTTTCACAACCGCGCCATCGCGTGGCTGCTCTATAGCTACGGAACTATATACAGCGATCCCATGGAAGCTTGCGACGTCTACACCAAGCAGTGCTCCGTCGGAATCACGGCCGCCGACCTGGCAACCATGGGCGCGACGCTGGCTGCTGATGGCGTCAATCCGGTCACCAAGTCACGCGTGATCGGCACCGAGAACGTTCCCCACATCCTTGCCGAAATGACGATGGAGGGTTTGTATACCAGCTCCGGAGATTGGGCCTACAAGGTCGGCCTGCCGGGCAAGAGCGGAGTCGGAGGAGGTCTGCTGGCCGTCGCGCCCGGGGCATTGGCAATTGCCTCGTTCTCTCCTCCTCTCGATCCGGTTGGCAATAGCGTACGTGGTTTGCAGGCGATCGAATATGTAGCTCAAAAGCTCAAGCTCAACGTTTACCTGAATTCGGAAGCCGGCGTTTTGGCTTAAATGACGAAGGCCTCCGTGAGTGCGTCATCTCGCTATGCGCGGATGCTAAGCTCCGACTGACGATTGAGACTCGGAATATCAGAGAAGCGCGACTTAGTCCTCGATAGAGATGATTGTTTAGTGCCGAGGTGGGGTCAACTGGCATCGGTATCATCCCTTTGTGGACGTGGACTCTGAGCTCTGATGCCGATCTGCAGCTCCGATAATCTCCTGGAGAAACAGTCCAGGCTTCGCAAAATCTCCGAGCACAAATTCCGAGCGAAATTTCGATTTCTCTTCTTGATCGGCTGTCCAAGTCACTGGCGGTGCACCTGACTGACCCGGGTTACCGTCACTCGTCGTCCAGGATGCGGTTCGTGTTCCGAGCACCCCGGCATCCCATGCGAGTACGTTGAGATTGCTCCGTGTGCCAGCAAGGCGTATGGCACTCATGTTTCGCCGGCCGCGAATACATCAATACGAAAGCAGAGGCGGTGGAGTTGCCCTGCAGTCCCTGCAGAATGACCTCGTTGAGATGTTCATCACCAAATGAATAGCCGGACACAATCAGGATCGCCGCTGGCTGCCCGAGGAACGTCCGAAGCCGATCCAGTATAGCCAAGTAGGGCATCCTGCGGCTCTCGTCGTACTTTAGGTGAGAGGGATATATGAGCTGTTTCGAACCAGGAGAGCTTCGATGATGAATTTTCCCATTTTCGTCTTCTGACCAGTTGATCGACCCGTGCATTTTCCATAGACGTGCCCACCTATTTGGCAGTCGATCTTGCTCGATTGCCTGCAAGTCGAAGAAAGTGTCTCTGGTACCTACGAATCCATCGAAATACGGAACCCGATTCTGTTCAAAGCGCTTGCTCTGGCAGCAGATCATAGTTTGTTGTAAATATCTGAATCGGGTACAGGCGATTGACTGCGCCAACCCAGGCCGTAAGGTGATGATAGAGAGTATTTGTATTTGGAAGGAATACCGATGCTGCACCGGAAATAAACTTGCAAGCTGCACTATCAAGCTTCCTGAGTTCTTCGGCTTTCAATCCCCGAACTGAATCTTTTCCAGCAACCTGCGCGAGCAGTCGTGTATGGCTCAAGAATTGTTCAATGTTGGGACTGGCCTTTCCATCAATTTCGAAGTGTTTCAAAACTGCCGCAAGCGGTTCCGTCGAGTCAGACTTGGATAATTCTTCGAAGACTTGGCTCGTCATACCTGCAATGTCTGGAATAAGCGGTTTCGCAGCTCCATTGTGCGGGACGCTTATTGACATCGGACATCCTGCACCCAAGAACAAGCTGATCGGGCGTTTGTCCTGTGACAACGCCTGCCTTAGATGGCCAGCCATGACTACGCAGTCATGTTCACTAGTCAACACAACCCCCGTGAAAGTCTAAGTTAGCCATTACGGGCGACGATGCTTCGGACAATGTACAAATCAACCCGTGAGCTCTCAAGTCTAGCTGAATTCTAATGAGCAAAAGAGGGCCACGACGCAGCATGCACCGGTTAATTCCTTATATCTCAGTTTTCGCAGCTTGAACACTCATTGCTTTATTTGGTAGTGGTGCAGTTTGAACTGCACCACTACCCTTTATTTCGTCCGCAAAACAAAAGAGCACGACGGTCGCAATTGAGCCGGGAGTCAGAAGAACCCCTGCGGTGAACGGCATTTCATCCGCGTGCTCGACGTTGATTACCGCGTGATTCACAACGCTGACGATCTACCATAACCCGCCTTTTCGCCCGGGGGAAGATATCTACGGGACGCCCGTCGTGATAATTGACCAGCTTTGTGAGCCCATAAAGTGCTCCTTAGCTCGCAAGCGAGGCACACTTCCCGCGCAACAGAGGCGACTAGCATGGATCGATCAGTTGCTTGGAGGAAGTGCGACTGATCGGCCGTAAGTCGGGGCGTTATAGCGGCGCCGCACACATCCAGCACACCACCTTTGCGGAGACTCTGTGTTCATGCGGCTCAGCGCGTTGGTGCACACAGCAGTCAGAGTGCCCCAGCTTAGTTCTTCAGCAACAGCCTTCCAGGCGCTCGGGCCTACTTCTACGCATAGGGGGTTCTACGGCCACTGAAAGGAATGCTTTCATAAATACTGCCTGCCTTCCTGATGTCAATCCGGAACGAGTCTTTCTGCGCTGGAATGGCGGTAATCGCCCGGGGCTTTCCCATGCCACTTTTGAAAAGCGCGATGAAAAACACTGTGTTCGGAATATCCGACGGCAGAAGCAGCAGCTGTTGAGGTAATTCCGGCTTCCAGCAGAAGATACTCAGAAAGATCGCAACGCGCCTGCTGTATTAAGTTGCGATAAGAAGTGGATTCCTGCTTCAATCTTCTTTGAAAGCTGCGCCTGCTGAAACCCAGCGCGCGGGCCGCGGCGTCGAGCTCGATAGGTCGCTTTCCCAGGTTCTGCCGAATGAAGGTTGCCGCAGACCGAGAAAGGCTGACTTCTTGCGTAGTCGCGCGCAGCAGTCGCTCTGCCGCGCTGGTCATCAGCTGGTGTGAACCGGGATGCGTGGTCTTGAATGGCAGATCGAGCACACGCCGAGGGAGCAGCAGCGCGTTGGTTGGCATGCTGAATCGAACTGGAGCACGAAAGATGCGCGCGTGCTCCGAGGTGTCTCGTGGCTTGGGATGCTGAAACCAAACCTCTTTCGGCCACCAGCGCTCGTTCGCAGTAAAACGGTTTAACCGCATCAGGGCCGCCATCGACATCTCGCAATCGTGACGAGGTTCTGGCAATGAAATTCGCGCATACTCCCACTCGAAGTGAGCAACGCTTCCCTCTATGCTTAGCTTGAAGACACCAACATTGGTCCAGATCGGCAGATAATGCGCAAGGGATTCCAGTGCCTCGCGCAAGGTCGAACTCGTGACCTGCAAGTCTCCCATCAGGCCGTACTCATTCTCGGGGGTGCGTTCACCCACATGCAATCCAAAGGCTGCATCTTTCGTCATGCTGGCCGCTCGGTCTGACAGCATCATCATGTCGGCAGAGGGAATCCGAATATCGGGATCGATAACGGCTTGACGGTCAAGGCCGACCGTCCCAAGCAAGCGATCGGCATTCCCGAACCTCGCGGCAGAGTCGACGATTTTAGCGAGCGATCGAGCCTTGACCGTCGGCACACGCAAGGCTTTGCCCGTTGCCCCGCCGGGTTTGTTCGGTAGATTCGGCCGCGAGGAATTGGCGCAAAGAGTCATAGTTTGCCGGGCAGGCGGATGCTACTGTTCCACTCATGTTAGACGAGGCCGCTCTTGCGTGGATAGCTCTCAATGGGGAGCGGTTGTAATTCCCCTTCAGATGCCACCGCCATGGACAAAGGTATGAGATTCATTGCGGGACTTAGCCGAAAGAAAGTGGTTCTGTTGCCGGTGGCCTTGGCGATCCCCTTGTGCGTCAGCGCGCAGTTGCAGCAAACCGATCCCTACAACGGAAGAGCGGCATCGGGCGCAACCGGTCTCCAGCCCGCGTCCGGACCCGATAACGAAAGCGTTTCCAATCATGCTGAACAAGGAAAACCGCTTCAGTTTAGATCCCAGACGACCATCGTTCAGGTCCCAGTAGTGGTGGCGGACAAAGCAGGAAATCATATCCACGGGCTTACCCAAGCGGACTTCAAGGTTCTGGAAAACGGCAAGCCGCAGAAAATCGCCAGTTTCGAAGAGATTATTCGCGGCACGATCACGCGGCCGTCTGCCGTTTCCACGGCCGGCACATTCACCAATGTCAGTCCCGACGAAAATAAGCCGCGTGCGCCTACCGTGATCCTGCTGGATGAAGTGAACACTCCCTTTCTCGACCAGAGCTATGCGCGCAAACAGCTAGTGAAGTATCTGGCCACTCACCTTCAGCCCTCGCAGCCGGTCGGCCTGATGTCACTCTCCGAAAAGGGGCTGACTTCCCTGAGTGGGTTCGACACTGATCCACAGGCGCTGATGGCCGCCTTGAAGAAGGCCAGCGGCCACGTCTCGACGATGGAAAATTACAGCAATGATGCCAAGGCGATTGCTGCAACAGGAGCTGCGCAGGATAGCTTGTCGCATGGAATCGGTGCAAGTGAATCTCCGGAACTCGTGATACAGCGGTTCATGCTGCAACTCGACGCAGTCGATGCCACTTACAACCAGGCCCGCGCCATCGAGACCACCCTGCGAGCCTTCCTGGAAATCGCCTGGTCACTGTCAGGCACGCCAGGAAGAAAGTCGCTGGTGTGGGTCACGGGCAGCTTCCCTTTTTATCTCGACTCCTTTACCTCGGTTCCTGGAGACAACGGCCTGCGGGCGCTCTATGCGCGAAGTCTCCAGGCGCTGAACGACGCGCAGATTTCTATTTATCCGGTCGACGCGCGCGGCGTGCTGAGCGACCCGACATTCTCGGGAGAGAACACCGGCTCGCTGCTTCCGGCGGGCGCTTCCGACTCGGAGCGCCAGTCAAGCATGACCAGCCTGAAGACATTCGCTGCCATGACCGGCGGTGTCGCCTACTACAACACTAACGATTTGTCGGGAGCCTACGGCCGCGCCGTTCAGGATTCCTCCTCGTATTACTTGTTGAGCTACTACCTTGATCACCGCGACAACAAGATGGGCTGGCGGAAACTTCAGGTCCAGGTCTCGCGCGCAGACACTGAAGTACGAGCCCTCGCCGGATTCCTAGTCACCAACGTTTCGGCTAATCCCCAACTCACGCAAAAAGCGGACTTGGACTTAGCGCTGAATTCTCCTTTTGAGAGCACCGGGATTCCCATTAGAGGGCGGTGGGAGGGACTTCTAACGAAGGGCCAGAAGAAAGAGGTTGGTTTCGCACTGAGCGTGCCTGCAACCGGGCTCATCGATGAAGCGGACAAAAACTATGTCGATCTGGAATTCGTCGCCCAGGCCATGAACAAGGGCGCAGTTGCCGGTACGGTGTCACAGCAGTTCAAAGGAAACATCGCCCCTGAGACTCTGACCAAGCTCAAGAGCGATGGTGTACTGTACCGAAATTTCTTCGACCTGGCTTCCGGAGACTACGAAGTCCACTTCGTGGTACGCGATAACTTGACCGGCAGAATCGGAAGCCTGATCGTACCCCTCACGGTGTATTAAGCCGCGTTTCCTTATGAGCGACGTCTCTAAAATAATGTTGCCGCCAGCGACGCCGCACTATTGCATTTTGAAAGGACCAAACGGTCTGCGCGCAGGCTGGCGGCTGCTGATCTTTTTCGCCATTCTCGTGCCGCTAGAGTACGCGATGAGTCTTGGCGTTGATCCGCTGGTTCGACGTACGCATGTCGGTAACTTTACGCCGCTGTTCGTACTCCTATCGCTGGGATTATTTCTCCCTCCGCTGCTGCTCGCAACCTGGATCATGGGGAGAATCGAGCGCCGTACCTTCGCCGATTACGGCTTGCCATGGCGGCGAGCGTTTGGACGCCAATTCTGGCAAGGAGCGGCTATCAGCTTCGCGTCGCTGACATTGCTTCTCGTGACGATGCGACTTGCCGGCATCCTTTCCTTTGGTGGAATTGCACTCCATGGATCAGATGTGTGGAAATACGCTGCCGCGTGGGCAGTCCCAATGTTTCTCGGGGTGTTGCTCGAGGATTTCCTATATCGCGGATATCTTCTGTTCACTTTGACGACTGGGATCGGCTTCTGGCCGGCAGCGATCGTCACCTCATTACTTATGGGCGGGATGCATTACTTCAATCCAGCCGGTCACGGCCTGGGACCAGTTGCGGCGACCATGTATTGCCTGGTGACCTGCCTGGTGTTGCGGAGAACCGGAGATCTCTGGATGCCGCTGGGGATTCACCTCGCATGGGACTGGGGCGAGAGTTACTTCTACGGCCTGCAAGACGCCGGGTTCGCGGCTGTCGGCCATTTGTTCCACGCTCGCATTCACGGTTCGGCATTGCTAACGGGTGGCGCGTTCGGTCCAGAAGCCAGCATTTTCAATCTCGTGTTGCTGGCTCTATGGGGTGTGATTTTCTCCGTTTGGCTGCGCGGAGTGAGGTATCCGAATCCTGGTGCCGTTCAACAACCACCAGACCGTTTCGCAACTCTGCTGACGCCGGCGGACCGGGTTCGTCCTGAATACAGAGGCAGGACTTCCACTCGGATGTGAATGAACGCACATGTGTGCGGACCCGGCAAGTCAGTCGTGTCGGCGACTAAATCACCTGGACGAGAACTGGGCTACGCTTCCCAACCTGGCGTATCGTCGGCTACGCTTCCTTCCGTTCAGCCCTCGGGTCGCGTTTAGGCAAAAGAGCGGAACGGCCGTTTTAGCTCCAAGTGGGGCGCCGATACGGTTGCCGGATGCCGGCCGACTTTTAGTCAGAGAATAGCCGCTGCCGATTTAGCAATGTTCGTTGAAGCCAAAAGCCGGAAAATTCTCGGCTTCGTCTTCTGTGAGTTCTGTCGATTGGTACCGCACCGAGGAGTCAGCTTCTTAGTTAAAACTCCAGCCGCGCCTGAAACGCGATCATGCGTGGACTGCTGTCTCCGCCCAAACCCACGCCTAGAAGTCCCGTCGGCGGTGATGTGGTGGACGTGAGCGCGCCGAAGCCGGTTTGCGTGGAAGGCTGGCCCGAAATGCCGGCATAGATATCGCTGGGCAACGCGAAGTTTGGATGATTGAAGACGTTGAAGCACTGCACGTCAAAACGAAGCTTGACGCGCTCGCTCAGCGGAAACCACTTCGTCAGATAGAAATCGCTCCAGAAGAAATCGGGGCCCCGCAATGCGTTCCGTCCGAGCGTCCCGAACTGGCAGTTCTGCGGAGTATCGCCGCCGTAACAGGCGCCGGTGCTGGGATCGACGGCGGAGACGAACGCATTCGGATTGAGCCATTGGATCGTCCCTGGCTGTGTGACTCCCGGAATCGGACCGTTTGCGTACAGCGGCACTCCGGGGACAATGCTGGCGAACTGCGGGCCGCTGCCTTGCAGAATGCCGTCGCCGTTCGCGGAGTAGGGTGTGCTCAGCACTGAGAATGGAAGGCCGCTGTGCCAGAACGCGGTCCCGGAAATCTGCCATCCGTTCACTGCATATCCGAGAGCTCTACTTTTGACTTTGAACGGCAGCTGATAAACGTACTGCGCCGTGACGTTGTGGCGAACGTCATAATCGCAAGAAGCATAGTTGCGGGCGAGTTCACCGGGCAAGGGAGAGAGAATTCCAGCAGAGGAGAACGACAGGAACCCTCCGTTGGAAACGTAATCGAGGCAATGGCTCCAGGTGTAATTGATCTGGCCCTGCAAACCGTGTACCGGGCGCATCATCGCGGTCAATTGCAGCCCACTGTAATTGCTTCCGGCCCCGGTCGATAATTGCGTAGCCGCGGCAAAACGCGGATCTGTCGGTTGCAGGTAAGGAAACGGCGCAAAGCAGCCGGGACAAACCGTCTGGTAGCCGTTCACCTCGGTAAGGTACGGCTCATCCACCGAGCGCGTGCCGACATATTGCGCCTTCACACTCCCATGGTTGCCGATCTGATGTTCGAGGCCCAGGCTCCATTGCATGAAGTACGGCGCATGAAGTTGGCCGCTGGGAACGGCGGTGATCGCAACCGGCGGCAGGCAAGCTTTTGGATTAGCCATCGGGGAAGCGCACGAAAGCTCACCCTGTGCGAATCCTGCCGCGAAGCTTTCATTCGCGGCACTCAACGCATCAATGGCGCTATTGGGTACGCCAGGTGCGATTGCCGTTCCGCCTACCGTGCCCAGCAAGCCTCCTTGAAACGATCGGACGTAGGGTGGATTGGTTCCGACCAGGTCGGCCACGCTACCGGGCAACAGATCGCTGAAGACCCCGAAGCCGGCCCGCACCACCGTGTTCGGCTGTAACTGCCACGCGATCGCCATGCGCGGCTGAAGGATGGCGAAAGGCGTCGAGCTGAACAAGTGACCAAGGTTGGTCTGGATGGCCTGATTCAGCGGCTCATTGACGTCATGCGCGATGGAGTCGAACGCGCCGGTGAGCCGGGCGACTTGATAGTGGGGATTCAAGGGATTCGAGTTGTAGGTGCTGCGCAGTCCGAAGGTCCAGGTGAATTTCGGCGTCACCCGCCATGTGTCCTGCGCATACAAATCGACATTGAGGAAATTGTAGGGCTCGTTGGTAGTTTGCGGAAAACTCTGGGTGGCAGTCGAGGTGACGCCGTAGATGAATTGTGACAAATCGGTGTAGTTCATCGTGGGCACGGTACCCTCGCCAAAATCGAAGTCGTTCAGGCGGAAAATCCGGATGTTGGTACCGAAGCGGAATTCGTGAGCGCCGTGACTCCACGCCAGGTTGTCATTGAGGAAAAAGCGTGTGGCTCGCCGGCCTTGCGGCCAGGTATTGTCGAGTCCGCCGACGGTGGTGAACGGGGCGTTGGCTCCAAGGCCCTGCAGAACAATGGGAAATGTCGCCAGTGTCTCCGCAAAATTGCTGGGAGCGAAGATGCTGGAGTACCACGAGAACGCGGGATTGAAGTAGTTGACCAGATTCTGGGAGAAGATGTGAGTGTATCCCGCGGCAAAGGAATAGAGAGGTTGCGGCGAAATCGAATTGAAGATCGCATTGATGGGATCGGTGTAGGCGGCTTGCAGCCCGGTATCCGCCTGAAATCGGAACCATGCCGTATTGTTGGCGTCGACGTTGTAGTCGATCCGCGCCGTCTGCACCTGCTCTTGATCGTGGCTGGAATTGGAGACGCCCAGACGATTGGCGCAGCCGTTTCCGTTCGGTGGTGTACCCGGGGCCGCATCTCCCTCAACATTGAAAGGACAACCCAGCACCGACAGCGGCGTCCCGCTGGTTTTCCCGTACAGCGAGAACATTTTCTGGTAGAACGGCACTGATTCCGGCGAGGGTGCGTAGTGAACTCCCGTGATCGCATCGGTACCGCCCAATGGCAGCTGTTGCAGAACGTACTGCTGAAAAGCCGGAGTCGGCACGGTGATCGTCGAGTAGATTGGCAGAGCTATGCGCACCCATTCGCTATCGAAGAAGAAGAACAGCTTGTTGTGGATAATGGGACCGCCGAGGCTGCCGCCAAAGTGGTTCACGTTGGAAAACGGCTTGTGATTGCCCGGCGTAGCGTTGGTAAAGTAATCCGCAGCATTCATTGTCGATCCATTCCAAAGTTCGTACAGATTCCCGTGAAACTGATTCGTGCCCGACTTGGTGACGTAGTTCACCTGTGAAGCGCCATACCGTCCCTCATCGACTGAATAAGAAAGCGTGTTCACGGTCACCTCGGAGATCGAGTTCAGACCGAGTACCAGATTGGTCGAGAGACCGCTGTTCAGGTTGGTGAGCGGATCGTTCGTCTCCAGGCCATCGACGATGTAGCCGTTCGACGACGCAGGCAAGCCGTTGAACTCAACATTTCCGTAGCCGTTTGTGCCGCCCACGAAGTCGTTCCCGCTACCGGCAGTGTTGATAAGCGCTCCAGCCGCGAACTGTAAGGGATAGGTCAGGTCACCTCCGGGATTCGGCAAGTTTTCTAGCGCAGGGGCATCCAAGGTCGTGGTCGTATTTGCCTCGGTCGGATTGATGAGCGGCGCCTGCGAGCTGACCTCGACCGTCTCCTTTGACTGCGCCACTTTGAGCGCGAGGTTCACCGTTTGCTTCTGGCCCAGCCCCGCGGAAACATCTTCAACTTGCTGAGCTTCGAAACCCGCGGCTGTCGCGCGGACCGAATAGCTTCCTGGCAATAACTGAGGAAAGTTGAATCGTCCGGCGGCATCGGTCCGCACGGTGCGCGTAAGCCCGGTATCGCGATTGGTAATCGTAACTGCGGCGTTGGGGATCGCTGCGCCGCTGGAGTCCGTCACCTGTCCGAGAACCGCGCTGGTGGTTTCACCCTGCGCGGTGGACGCTGAGGGCAACAGCAAAACGATCGATAGAGTCAACACAGCCAAGCAGAATACTTCGGGCAGCAGAGCGTTCAATCTCACGGTTGTTCCTCGAATGCCGGACGGCACAACCTGGACAGGTGTGCTTCCCCACGGCAAGCATGATACACCATGAGACGTTAACTATAGTAAACAGCAAAAAGAAATTAAGGTTTAGACACCCACACCTTCTCTGCTGCCGGCGTGCCCAGCCGTATGTGGTGCGTTCCGATCGAGAGCGACAGAGTGCCGTCGTAATTTCGTGAACTCACGCTAACTTTCGCGCCCGGCCGAATACCCTCTCCGTCAAAAAACTCCAGCAGCTTGCGATCGCGCTCATAAACGCTGGCGACTATATATTTCAGGCCCGGCTCCGCTTCGGTGAGCAGCAGCAGTCCTCGCTTGCGGCGTTCTGCCGGACTACGCATGGTCAGTCCGTTTCCGTGAGGACAGGTATCTTTGTGCCCTAATTTCTGTACCAGACTATGTTCGAATGCGGGCGATACCGCATGTTCGAGCCGCTCTGCCTCATCGTGGACCTCATACCAGGCCATCCCAAAAATCTCCGTCAGCATTCGCTCGATGAGGTGATGCCGGATGACGGTACGCTCTGCGATCTCCCGGCCTTGCGAAGTGAGCCGGATGTGTCCGTCTTCCTTGATCGAGACCAGACCGTCTTTCGTCAGCCTTTTCAGCGCAAAGGTTACCGCGGGTCGAGTGACGGAAAGCCAATGAGCAAGAGTGGCCGGAATGACCGTTTGCCCTTCCGCTTCTGCTTCGGCGATAGCCTTGAGATAGTCCTCTTTGGAGATGGTGATTGTTGTCATGTCTGGAGCCAGTTGACAGGTGGAGTTTAACATCCGTGCTTTGATATCAGACGATTGAGTTGTCAAGGCTCCCGAGTGAAAGGCAAACCCGAAGTTATCGATTGTTCAGGCGAATTACTATCGGGAACGCGCCAGGGTCTAC
The DNA here is from genome assembly GCA_963769235.1 of uncultured Acidobacteriaceae bacterium. Classification (GTDB taxonomy): domain Bacteria; phylum Acidobacteriota; class Terriglobia; order Terriglobales; family Acidobacteriaceae; genus Bog-257. The sequence goes on from CAVYKW010000009.1 coordinate 572,104, forward strand.
GAATCCTAATGAGCGCATTTCGACTTTCACTGGCACGACTGCCGGCACACACTCTGCTCGCGGCTGGCCATGGCAGGTGTGCCGCTAAAAACGATACAGACACTGGCTGGACACAAAACAATTGCGATTACGGCGGGCTATGCCCACCTGGCTCCGAATACATTGCATGCGGCGGTTGAAATGATTCGGGTGCCTGGGTACGAACTGCCGGAACAGAGTATCCCTAAAAATATTGCCAGCGGATCAAGCAGGTTTTTCATAGGCAAGAAAACAGCTGTAAAACTGTCTGTAAGTAACGGAAGTAAAACCAGTGTAGGCTGGTGCCGGGAGGGGGGGTCGAACCCCCATGACCCGAAGGTCGGCGGATTTTGAGTCCGCTGCGTCTGCCAGTTCCGCCATCCCGGCGAAAATCGGAAGGCTCTGATACAGCTTAATTTAGCAGCTTTTCGATTGCAACCCGAGTACCGTCACGGTAGCAGTACAGTTTGTACCATGATCCGCAGTTATTCGGTGCCTGCCTGTAGCAATAGCTTAAGTTTGGTGACCAACCCAACGCCATCCGCTGCTTTGTTTCGTGCTCACATACGACGGATTCAGGTCCGCGATGGACGGACAGCCGAGCAGGCGCAGTGTGCGTTCTACATCGGCGTACAGAATTTCCAAGGCGCGAGTGACGCCAGCCTCGCCTGCGGCGGCAAGTCCGTAGGCATAGGCCCGGCCGATAAGCACCGCCTTGGCGCCAAAGCAAAGCGCCTTCACGATATCGCCGCCGCGCCGAATTCCACCGTCCATCAGCACTTCGGTTTGCGCTCCAACTGCTTCGACGACCTCGGGTAGCGCACGCAGAGTCGCCGAGACGCAGTCGAGTTGCCGTCCGCCGTGATTCGACACCACGACCGCAGCCGCGCCCTCATCGACGGCACGGCGTGCATCGTCGCCAGTAAGAATACCTTTTACGACGATGGGGCCGGGCCAAACTTCGCGGATCCAACGCAGATCGTTCCAGGTGACGGTGGAACTGGCCAGCGCCGCAGCAACGTCGGTGAGCGACATCGGTCCTTTGCCAGGCACCACAATGTTCTCGAGCTTGGGAACGCCGCCGTCCAGCAAGAACCCGGTGAGCCAGCCGGGATGCATCAGGATCTCCGGCATATATGGAACTTTGGCCAGCATCGACGTGCCCAGCAATTCCTTGGTTCCGTTGCGCACATCGCGTTCACGCATGCCTGCCACCGGAGTGTCCACGGTGATTACCAGCGCCCTGAAGCCGGCGCGGCGGGCGCGCTCAATTGCAGCTTCCGCAGCCGCTCTGCCTCCAACTAAATAAAGCTGGTACCACACGGAACCGGGCGAGGCGGCCTTGGCGTTTTCCAGTTTGTGTCCGGAAATCGTGGAGAGAATGAAAACGATACCGGCTTTCCCTGCCGCCCGGGCTGCGGCGACTTCCCCTTCCGGATGCATCATGCGGCTGTAGCCTACCGGGGCTAGCATGGCCGGGAACGACAAAGTCTCGCCCAACACTTGCGTGCTCAAATCGGAAGTGGTGCAAGCGACTGCTCCTCGAGGGCGAAAGATGACTTCCTCGAACGCAGCGCAGTTTTCCCTCAGCGTACATTCGCTTTCGGCTCCGCCATCCAGGTAATCGAAGACACCTTTGGGAAGCCGCCGTTTGGCCAGCTTGCGAAGGTCTTCGATATTGACCACGTGGGGAGCAGCAACTTTGCGCGCGTCGCGAGTCATAGTTTCATCAGCGAATATGCCTGCCGCAGAAAACCTCCCGTCTTCGTCAAGGCAGTATATGACGGACAAACTCGAACCCGCAGGACTTTGTTCTCAAGCCCTCCAGGCGACTGAGCGTAAACTACTTCCTACCTACGGAATCTATGCCGGCAAGAGGTGAAAGCATGGCCTCAGCGAAGCCAACCACTGCGCAAGGCGGGCCTGGTACGGCGGTCACAAACCGGGTCCTGTTGATTGGCCGAGATCCCCGGTTGGGCGCAGCTCTGGAAGAAAGCCTGACTGCGCGCAGTTGTGAGTTCGACTATGCGGCGGGCAGCGCCGATGCGCTGCGACGCCTGCGGCGTACCCCCTATGCCGTCGCGATTACCGATCCGAAGACGAGCATCGAAGAGGACCTTGCCCTGCTGGCGGAGATGCGGTCGGTCCGGCCCGGCCTTCGCGTCATCGCTCTCGCCCCAACCAGTACTCCGGAAGAAGTCATCGCCGCACTGCGGGCGCGAGTTTTCCTCTGCAAAACCGCTCCATTCGATGCGGAAGAGATTGCGGACTATGCGGCGCGAGCGGCGGTGGCGACCGATTCACTGGTCGGCATCGAAGTGCTTTCCGCCTATCCAAAATGGGTTTCGCTGCGGATGAACTGCCAGATGCTTACCGCCGAGCGCTTGATCGCGTTCCTGGACGAATTGCAATCTGGATTGGCCGAGGCCCCGCGGGATGAATTGATGATTGCCTTTCGCGAGGTACTCATGAATGCCATCGAGCATGGAGCGCAATTCCACACCGGCAAGATGATCGATGTGGCCGCCGTACATACCGCGCGTGCCATCGTCTTCTATGTACACGATCCGGGCGCGGGATTTCGCTGGGAAACGTTGCAGCATGCAGCCATATCCAATCCCCCTGATGCTCCCAACAAACATAGCGAGTTACGCGAGCAGAAGGGAATGCGCCCCGGAGGTTTTGGGATTCTGGTGGCGCGCGGCATCGTAGACGAGCTTATCTACAGCGAAGTAGGCAATGAAGTGCTGTTAATCAAGCACACGGCGTAAGTGGAAGAAGACAACTGTCTGAAAAGCATCGCGCGACGTGAATATTTGGTGAAGAATGGCCGGAATTCCCGGACGCAACTCTGCTTCCGATGTTCAAGCGATAGTCCCCGCATTACAATGAAGCGTCTGTTTCCGTGGCTAAACACCTTATGAGCACACCGGCCAAATCCGCCCCCAGCAAGAGAAAACGCGTCTCGGCCCGAACCACAGGCGATGCCGCGTCGCAAAACAATAATGGCAACGCCGGCGTTCGTCAGCTCGACGATCCTTCGCTGTACATTAATCGCGAGTTGAGCCTGCTGGATTTTCAACGCCGCGTTTTGGAAGAAGCGCAGGACAAGAACAATCCTTTGCTCGACCGCCTGATGTTCCTGTCGTTCGTGGGCTCGAACATTGACGAGTTCTTCATGGTGCGAGTGGCCGGCCTTAAGCGGCAAATCGAAAAGAACATTACGGAAACCACGCCTGACGGCATGACACCGGCGGAACAGCTGCGGGCGATTCGCGCTTCGGTCATCCGTCTGTTCCGCAGCGCGCACGATTGCTGGACCAAAGAACTGGTTCCCGCTCTCGATTCCGAAGGAATTCATATCCTCAATTATTCCGAGTTAACTGAGGACCAGCGCGCAGTCGCCAACTCGTATTTTCAGGAAGTTGTTTTTCCCACGCTGACTCCGTTAGCCTTCGATCCGGGACGGCCGTTTCCGCATATCTCAAACCTCAGCTTGAACCTCGCCGTCATGTTGGAAGCAGGCGAAGACGAGCAGCACTTTGCGCGGGTCAAGATTCCCGATACCCTGCCTCAGCTGGTACCGTTGAGCGCGCCTCCCAAGGCGAAGAGTCGCACTAAGGCCGTCAACAAGGAACAGTCCTTCGTCTGGCTGGAGCAGCTGGTGACCGCCAACCTGCAAGATCTCTTCCCCGGAATGAAGATCCTCGAGGCACATCCGTTCCACCTCACCCGCGACGCCGACAGCGAAATTCAGGATTTGGAGGCCGGCGACCTTCTGGAATCGGTAGAAGAGGGCGTGTGGCAACGCCGTTTCGCTGACGTGGTGCGAGTCGAAGTGGACGAAGCCATGCCCGCGCCCGTATTGGATATTCTCACCAACAACCTGGAGCTCGATCGCGAAGACATTTACCGCATCAGTGGCGGCCCGCTTTCGCTGGTGCGTGTCCGCGGTTTGACGAAAATCGACCGCGCCGACTTGAAGTTTCCGACCTTCGTTCCTGCCCTGCCGGCAGCGTTGATGAAGGATGAAGAGGAAGATATCTTCAGCACCATCCGGCGCGGCGATGTTCTGCTGCAACATCCATTCGACTCGTTTCAGCCGGTGGTCGGATTACTGCAAAAGGCAGCCCGCGATCCGAATGTCCTGGCCATCAAGATCACTTTGTATCGCGTCGGCCACAATGCCCCGGTGGTAGATGCCCTGCTCGAGGCCGTGGAAAACGGCAAGCAAGTCGCCGTGCTGCTCGAATTAAAGGCACGCTTCGACGAAGAGAGCAACATCGAGTGGGCCCGCAAGCTGGAAGAATATGGCGTGCACGTAGTCTACGGGCTGATGGGACTGAAGGTTCACTGCAAGGTGGCGTTGATTGTCCGCAAGGAAGGCGACGTCATCCGGCGCTACGCACATCTTTCCACCGGCAACTACAACAGCGTCACGGCGCAGCTTTATACCGATATCGGCATGTTAACCTGCGATCCGCAAATCGGAGCCGACTGCACCGATCTGTTCAACTTCCTCACCGGCTATTCCGCCAAAAGTTCCTATCACAAGCTGCTGGTGGCTCCGGTTACCTTACGAGCCGGTTTGGAGCACTTGATCGAGCGCGAGATCGAGCATCAGAAGAACGGCCGCAGTGGCCATCTCATCATGAAGATGAACGCGCTCGTCGACAAGAAGATGATCCAGTTGCTCTACGAAGCTTCGCAGGCCGGAGTAAAGGTTCAGCTTCTGGTTCGCGGTATTTGCTGCCTGCTGCCGGGCATTCCCGCGATCAGCGAAAACATCACCGTCACCAGCATCGTTGGGCGCTTCCTCGAACACAGCCGCATTTTCTACTTCCAAAATGGGGGGCAGGAAGAGATCTATCTCGGGAGTGCCGACCTCATGCCGCGCAACCTGAATCGCCGGGTGGAGGTCGACTTCCCAGTGCAAGACAAAAATCTTGTGCGGCTGATCCGGGACGAGATTCTGGCCACCTACCTCAAAGAGCAGGCCAAAGCTCGCCACATGATGTCGGATGGAAAGTACGTACGCGATCCTAATTTCGACAAGAAGGGTGCTTTGAATAGCCAGGAGACCTTTATCGCCCGCGCCGTCAAACGCCAGGCGACCCAATCTTTGGCTGCCCGCAAGCCCTGAAGCTTCGCTCGGCTCAGAGGTGGGCGGACTTCCCCAGGTGGAAGAGCTGCCTTAAGCAGCGTTTTGTCGCTGGATGTTCCATTCCTGAGCCGGCTTCAGCCGGCGGCACCGCAATCACCCTAAACCTTCGCACGCTGCCGCACGTCTATACCTTAGTCGGAGTCGAGTTAACATAGGACCATCCGGGTTTGACCGACTTGGCATTCGAAGTAGAACCGCAACCGATGCGGCAACGGCTCCTATATCGCAAACAAAATAACGCGTCGCTGGCGCTAGCGTCGAATTGTGCCCAATTGCTGCTGTGGGTGCTTTTGGCTAGCCTGCTGCCAGCTTCCGCTCAAGTGACAAACAACTCGTCCAGGAGCGGAGAAACTTTCACAATCAGCGGCAGCGTTGTCAATTCGGTAACCGGCGAACCTATTCCGCATGCCCTGGTTCGTACCAACGGATACCTGCAACGCAGTGTATTCAGCGATAGTGAAGGCCGTTTCCAAATGGACGGGGTGCCTGCCGGCCGCGTCAACCTGACCGCGCAGAAGCCCGGCTTCGTCAACCAGCAGGACATGTCGGTCTATTCGCCGGAGTGGGTGAACGTAGGTCCCAGTGCGCCTTCGGTTTCTGTAAAGCTGCTTCCTCAAAGCGCGATTTTCGGCCGCGTCACTGACGCCGCAGGGCAGCCTCTGGAACACATGCCCCTGCGCATGACTTGCCAGAATATCCGCGACGGAAGGAAGCGCTGGGAGTCGCGCGGCATGACCGAGACGGACGAAGACGGACATTTTCGTTTCTCGAATTTGCTGCCTGGGACTTACTACCTCAATGTGGGACCAAGTTTCATGGAGAATCGCCTGAGTGCCGTCAGCGAAACTCCAAAAATCGGTTACCCCAGCGAATATTATCCGGGGGTTCCCGACCTGTCCGCGGCCTCCCCGCTTCAGCTCGCGGCGGGAGCACAGATGGAGGCCGACTTCTCCCTCAGCGCTGTTCCGTTGTACACCGTCACAGGCTCTGTAGCCGGACATATCGGCGAGCAAGGCGTCGGCTTCCAGGTCTTCAACCAGTCGGGTGACGAAATTTCGCTGCCAACCACCTACAACATGGGAGCCGGAACCTTTCGCATGGAAAGCGTTCCCGCCGGCTCCTACATTGTCAGAGCTGTTTCGCAAGTTGGTGCTCAGACCCTGCGCGCGGAGACGCGCCTGAGCGTGGCTTCGAATCTTGACAACGTGCGTATGCTGCTGGGACCTGCCACGTCCATCCCGATCAGCGTCCGAATGGACTCGCGCGACTCCTCAAACACGACGAGTACAACTCTTCAGCGGCCACCGGTCTCGGTTCGACTCCTGCCGACGGATGCCGCCGGAACCGAATCGTATTCTTCGTATCAGGTGCGCGGTCCCGGGCAGGACGCTATGGTCTTGCAAAATGTCGACCCAGGCACCTACACCGTCGACGTGATGCCGCAGGCACCCTGGTACGCGCAGTCGGCGACATACGGACAAACTAATCTACTGTACGACAATCTCTTTCTGACCAATTCCGGCCAGAGCTATCCCATCGAGATTGTCCTGCGAAATGACGGCGCGAGCCTCACCGGAACCGTCAAGGCATCAGACGACACCGGCGTGCAGGCGACGGTGATCATTGCTCCGCAACCGACTTCTAAAGTAGCCCCCAAGGCGGTGCAGACCACCGGCAGTTTTACTGCCAGCGGCTTAGCTCCCGGAGAGTACCTGGTGTACGCGTTCGATCACACCACCGGAATGGAGTACAGCAATCCCGATGTGCTCGCCACTTATTCGTCGCAGGCCGCACAGGTCACCTTGTCCGCAGGCCAGCAAGCGCAAGTCTCGGTAGACCTCATCCATGTTGGGAAGGGAGAGTAACCGGTGCTCTCCCGATTGGCTTGCGTGCTTGTGCTGCTGGCGAGCGTCTTTGCGCAACAGCAAGCTGCGACCATTGCTGCCCCCGCGCCGCAGGGATACCGCATCACCGGCACGGTGGTGAACTCGCTCACCGGCCAAGCCGTCCCTATGGCCTCTGTTGCCATCGCGCGAACTACGCAAGGCACCGAGCGCGATATCTCGAAATCGACCTCGACTGGCACGGACGGCCGCTTCTCCTTCGCCGGCCTGAACCGCGGCAAGTATTCACTCATGGCCACCGGCCGCGGTTATTCCTTGCAGTATTACGATCACCACGATCCCTACGCCACTGCGATCGCCGTCGGGCCTAACCTGGACTCCGACCACCTCGTCTTTCGCTTGCAGCCTGATGCTTCAATCGAAGGCGTGGTGACCGATGAGAACAATGATCCCGTCCAGAATGCGCTGGTACGCGTCTTCCAATCCACCATAGAAGGCGGGCAACAGAAGACCGTCCCTGTAACTCAGTCCCAAACCGACGACCAGGGACACTATCGCGCTGGCCACTTGTCGGTTGGAACGTACTATCTCGCAGTCTCGGCACGTCCATGGTATGCGCAGAACATCCATCCGCGACATGCCAGCCGTTCGGATGCCGATGCGCGCTCGGCCCAGGATGCCGCCGTGCTTGACGTCACCTATCCTCTGACCTTTTATCCTGACGCTCTCGATTCCTCGGCGGCAGCTCCGATTGTCTTGACGCCAGGTGAAAAGCAAACCGCCGACATAGTTGTGCGCGCGGTGCCGTCGTTACACCTGCGCATTCACACCGGCGGCTCCGAAACCGATGTGCTGGGAAGAATGGTTTTCCCGCATATCTCCCAACGTATTTTCGAAGGCTATCTGGATTCGGTTTTCAACGCGCCAGACTCCTGGGCTGCTCCGGGCATCATCGAAATTTCCGGGCTCGCGCCCGGGCATTACGTGGTCGAGATGTCACCTTCCAGCAGCCTCAATGAAAAGAACGGTGGCCGCGCCTGGTACCGCGAGATCGATCTGGCGGGAGATGCCGATCTTAATGCGTCCGACGGCCCCAGCTTTAACAACGTAAGCGGCTTCCTGGTTTTCGAGGACACCCCGCGTCCGCCCTCAGAAGCTTCCATCCAGCTTTCCAATCCGGAGAGTGGAGAAACCTTCCGCAGCGATATCGACAGCAAAGGCGAGTTCGACTTCCACTCCGACGATGTGCGGCCTGGCCGCTACCTTGTGGCGCTGGAGAACGCTCGCGGATTTTTCATCAAGAAGCTTACGGCAACTGGTGCGAAGGTAACGGGCAGCACCCTCGAAATTACCGGCACGGGAAGCGTGCGCATCGGCGGCACCGCTTCGCGGGGCGCGGCACTGGTGGAGGGTACGGTTGTGCGGAATGGCGAACCGTTCTCAGGAGCGATGGTCGTGCTGGTACCGCAAGACGCCGTCAACAACTCGCCGCTCTTCCGTCGCGACCAGAGCGACAGCGACGGCACGTTCACCCTGGCCGATGTTGTCCCTGGCCAATATACCGCGATCGCCCTCGCCAACGGCTGGGACCTTGAATGGGCGAAACCGTCGGTCTTGCAGCCCTACCTGAAGCACGGAGAGACCGTGCAGGTGCCGGCGAATGGGCAACTGGACATCAAGGTTCAGCTGCAATGATACGAAACCGATTTTCGGCGCCCGCCAACTCTCACTAGAAAACTTCCCTTGGCGATGTTCCTCGAACATCCCAACTTTCGCTGCGCGAATCAAAACTTATGTCTGGAAAGCGAACCTTGTTCTCCTCGGTTCGCGACAGCAGGTAAAATATCCAGGCACTTGGCGAGTGGTGGCGCGGATTTTTACCGTTTCTCCGCACGAGTTCTGGCCGAAGCAGAACGGTGTCAGGCCGGCACTACACCACTCGATTTTTCTGTATCTGCTAGCGCGCCAGACCAAGCGCGAGAGAAGCCACAAACACCAGGACCAGCGCCAGGCGCCAGCGACGGCCCTCCGGTAGAGGTCCGCCCCCGGAAACTCTCGGTGGCACCCAGAACAACGCGACCACCGCCAGGATCAACGCCGGTACCAGAAGAAACGCCAGCAACGCGTAGCGGGATCCGTCCAGATAGAACAATGTCCCGCTGCGCAACGGTCCCGCCAGCGAGTGTCCGAGGAACCAGAACAGTATCGCGCTGCCCAGCCCGGCCAAAGCACCGAGAAGGCGCAAAATTAAAGATGTCATGGGCGTTCCTAGCAGTGTAACAGCCACTTCCGTGGGCTGCGAAGCTGGTGACTCACCCTTGACGATCGGAGTTATGATCTCTGTAAACAAGATTGCGGGACAAGAACATGACAAACGCGGCGAGCTGGTGCATCATTGTCGGATTTTTTCTGCTGGTCTTCGGTATCATCCTGCGGACAGTCATGATGATGGCGGCCAGCGACGTGGCACCGCCCGGAAGACACACCCTGCACGGGCGGGAATTGCGGTCCCTTTACCGCCGAGTCTTCCCTAAGAGCTCGATTCCGCTGACCACGAGGATTACGCTGAGTTGCGGCGCAATCCTGCTGCTGGCCGGTATCGGCTTCGAAGTCTGGCGCTAACCTACTGAATAGGCGCCAGCGCGGTCGGTCCCACGCGGCTCAACTTGTACGGCTTCGGCTTCGGCATGCCCGGCGGCATCGACATCGCTACCTGCTTCACCTCCGCCGTGTTCGCCGACGTAAGCCGAATGACGTATTGATTCGTCGTTGGCTTGTCGCCCGCGACTTTCACCGTCAGCAGCAACCCATCGCCGTTCAGCACCGCGTTCTCCACTGTTCCCGAAACCTTCTCCTCGCTGACGCTCTTGATCTCGCCCGAGTCAGCAAACTTCACCTCTTTGGGCAGTATGAGATTTCCGGAAACCTGGTTGGCCTGCAACGCCAGCCGAATCGACATCCAGGCGTGGCCCTGGAAGGTTCCCAGCCACGCGCCGGCATACTCCGCCAGCGGCGACTTGCGGGCGGGTGCGTTCTGCATCGCCGGAGTCATGGAGGTCTGCGCCGTAACGATTGCGGTTAACCCAAACATCAGGACTGCGACGGATATCAAACGCCTCATGGTTCGTCTCCTCGGTCTGTCGCTTTGGATTGTACTCCGACAGCAAACGTCCCGACAGCCGAAGCCCATCCGGCGCGACAGCTCGTCGCCGGAATTGGAAATGTTTTGTCGCTTCGCCTGGCGAAACAGGGGGACCGTGTGCGCGTTCCCCTCATCACCAGCGGGCCGAAGGCTCCGGCAGTTTGGGAAGGCTTAGTCGATCGGGGCGTGCGCCAGGTTGGGACGGTTGCCTTTGAAGACCCGCGCCGAAACCGCTTGCCGCGCGCGCTCTTCCTGGTGGCAATTCCAGCACAGCGGCTGCATCTCCGCCAGCGTGGCTTGTAGGCGATCCATCTGCATATCGCGCAACTCGAACAGCTTATGCTCTTGATTCAGAACCGCCAGTCGGCTGCGCCGCCAATCCGACGGCGAAAGCTCACAGGTACAAATCGCGCAGCTCTTGCCTTCGTACCACTTGGTCAGCAGACGATCCAGATTCTCAGGCGAGGGATCGACTTGCGCCAGGCACTCCTGACCGCAATCGCCCTTTTCCGGCCAGCGCGAACACGATTGCAGGCGCGAATGTTCCTGGCCATGCGACGCCGTCATCAGCGCGAACTTGCGATCCACTTCCACATCGGCGGGCTGTCCGGAGTCGGGACAGGTGACCGAGCGCCGGCCGCGATTCGAGTAGTAGGTGTGGATGACGACGGCCACGGGAAGGCCGGTGACCAGTACCGCTCCCAGAAAGAAGCACAGAATCGGAAAGATAGCGAAGGTCAGCATGGGACACCTGCGGCCGCGGCGGCGGCATGGCTATGATTGTGCCGCCCTTATCACAATGATTCAGTGACGCAGCGCACAGGGGGCTGTGACGAGGTGTGAGCCACGGATCACGGCGGCTTGCTGTCGCGAATGAGACGATTCGTGGCGCTTCTGCATCTTCATCCACCTATAATGACTCTGTTAGCTGCTGGGCCGGACGGTCGCTGCCGGTCTGTGCTCCTGCTGCCGGCTTTGGCTGGTGCGGGTGGCGCGGGCAGGTAGAGGAAAGTCCGAACTCCACAGAGCAGTGTGCCGGATAACGTCCGGGAGGCGGTCGTCAAGGACTGTCGACGGAAAGTGCCACAGAGAACATACCGCCGCGTCCGGCTTGCCGAGCGAGGTAAGGGTGAAAAGGTGCGGTAAGAGCGCACCGCGCCGCCAGCAATGGCGGTGGCAGGGCAAACCCCACACGGAGCAAGACCAAATAGGGGAGGAGTACAGGCTTCGGCCCGTGCACGTGCCGGCTCGGTGCGTCACAACTTCCGGGTAGGTCGCTAGAGCCGCACAGCGATGGGCGGCCCAGAGGAATGACCGTCATGCCGCTCTTTGTCCTTGCCAGGAATTTCCGCAGGCAGGGAGAAGGAGCGGCATACAAAATTCGGCTTACAGGCCCGGCAGCTAAAAATCAGTTGTCAGTCGGCGGTTATCAGTGGGCAGCCGTTAGCATTTAGCCATCAGCATCTAGCAAACAGCTGTTAACGCGGAGGCGGTTGCCGCCCTCCACCAGTTCCCTGCCCTACGCCGGGCTGCGCTTGAATAAGCGATAGATGATGAGCAGCACAATCGCGCCGATCACCGACATGATGAATCCCGCCGACTGGCCTTCCTGATACCAGCCCACGGCGCGGCCGAGCCAGCCCGCCAGCAGCGAGCCGGCAATGCCGATCAGCATGGTGACGAAGATGCCGCCAGGGTCTTTGCCCGGCATGATGAGTTTTGCTAACGCCCCGATTACCAGCCCGATGATCGCCATCCACAGCAAATGCAACATTGAAACCTCCTGACGGTTTTGTTGCCGCGTTGTCCGATCGTGGTTTTAGTCCCTGAGTTCGGGTCCCTGCTTCCTGCGAGCCTGCATTTCGCGCAGCATCTCGTGTTGCGGGCCGGCGGGTAGCGCACTTCGAATGGCCGGGAAAATCACTTCTTCCTCCATCCGGAGGTGCGCGTTGAAGATTTCGTTCAGCGCCTTGGTGACGGAACACATCTCGCTACCGGCCGCATGCAGCGCCTCAGGATTATTGCCGACCATGGTGAGCAAAGGCAACAGGCGCTCCAGCAACTCGTCGATGGCCTGATGCTGGTCGCTCATGGCCAGCAGCGCGGCGCGCACCTTTTCGTCGGCGATGGCGTCCAGCCTCGGGCGCAGCGTGTCTTCTTCGTCAGCTTCATGCAGCGGCAGCGACACGCTGTAGTAGCGATGAACTCCGGCTGCGGCTTGCTTAATCTCGTCGGCGGCTGCACCCTGCGCGTGCGCCAGCTTGACGGCGACGCCGGTGAAGTGGCGGATGCGCTGATGGCATCCCACGAGCAGGTCGACGGCGTCTTCGCTTTTCGGCTGAGTGGAAGCAGGAGTGATCTGGTTCAACATGTGAACCTATTATCTCTGAGAAACAAGGATTGGGGACTTGGGACTGGGGGATGGGGATCACGGATGGGAGAATCGGGGTTGCAGGGCGGGTTCCAGTGGCCGGGATTAAAGGTTGGGGATTAGGGCGTTGGGGGCAGAGGCGAAACTCGTCAAACCCGGACGTCCGATCTAGCCTCTAAACCCCAATCCCGAATCCCCGTTATTTCTGAAACTTCATCTCCACCGTTATTTGCACCGGCACAGCGTGTCCGTCTTTTTCTGCCGGCTTGAACTTCCACTTCTTCACGGTTTCGACTGCGGTCTTTTCGAACGCCGGCTCGTCGCTGCGCAGGACGCGCACCGGCTGCACCTTTCCCTTCGCGGTGATTCCGATCAGCATCACGACCGTGCCCCGGTCCTCGGCATCGGCGGGTAGCTCCGGATATTTCGGATCGGGCGCGGAGACAGCCTTGGGCGGTTTCATACCCTTGGTGACAAGTTGGAACTCTGCGAAGCTGGGGTCGTCGGCCGGTGTTGTAGACGCCGTCGAGACAGAGGATGAGTCAGCGCGGGTGCCGGTTTGCGTTGCGACACCGGCGGCAGACGTGCAGAGCGAGACCGCCAATACAATCCATAACAAGTTGCGCATTGAGTTCCCTGAGAATGCCAAAGCTTTTCGACATTCTAAACGTATGCTCCATGCGGGCAAATGTGCCGCCTCCTAAAGGACTCGGATTTTGTGGTGTCCTACCCAGCGCTGACGCGCTGGGCTAGATCATTTTGTTCTCTGTGCCACTGTCTTCGCCGTTCCCTCTGCTCCGTGCCCTTCGTGTCTCCGTGGTGAAACTGCCGTCAGGCACCGCCATAAACCCCGGTCTTGGGGCCGCGTATTGTAAACTGGTAGTGTCGCTTCCGACCCCCTCCGTTTGCCTGATGCACGCGGTTTTTCCCCAACAGGAAAGGATTCCAGTTTGAGCACGAGTATTCGCAATATCGCCATCATCGCCCATGTGGACCACGGCAAGACCACTCTGGTGGACGCCATGCTGAACCAGAGCGGCATTTTTCGCGCCAACGAGACCCATGTCGAGCGGGTGATGGACTCCAACGAACTGGAGCGCGAGCGCGGCATCACCATCCTGGCCAAGAACACTGCGGTCTTTTACCACCCCTCGGAAGATCCAACGGCTGAAGTGAAGATTAACATTGTGGACACACCCGGCCACAGCGACTTCGGCGGCGAAGTGGAGCGCGCGCTCAAGATGGTGGACGGAGTGATGCTGCTGGTGGATGCCAGCGAGGGTCCCCTGCCGCAGACGCGCTACGTGTTGAGTAAAGCGCTGGAAGCCAAGCTGCCGCCCATCCTGGTGATCAACAAAATCGACCGGCCTGACGCGCGCCCGCAGGAAGTCCTCAACGAGGTGTACGACCTCTTCATCGATCTCGACGCGGCCGAAGATCAGCTCGACTTCCCGGTGCTTTATACCAACGCCAAGCTGGGCACGGCGACCACGGAACTGGCGCAGGCAGGGGAGAATCTGCGGCCGCTGTTCGACGCCATCGTGAAGACGATTCCGGAGCCCCAGGGCGACGCCAACGGCCCCCTGCAAATCATGGTCGCCAATCTCGATTACAGCGACTACCTCGGGCGGCTGGCGATTGCGCGCGTGTTTAATGGAACGCTGCGCACCGGCGAAGATGTTGCCATCGCCAAGCGTGACGGCTCGCTGGAGAAGATCAAGATCACCAAGCTGTTTTCCTTTTCCGGCCTGAAGCGAACGGACATCGTTACCACCGAACTTGGCGACATTGTCGCGGTGGCTGGGGTCACCGGCATCAGCATCGGCGAGACCATTACCGACGTCGAGAACCCCGCGCCGTTGCCGGTCATCACCATCGACGAGCCGACGATTGCCATGCAGTTCATGGTGAACACTTCGCCCTTTGCCGGACGCGAAGGCCAGTATGTCACCTCGCGTAATCTTCGTGACCGCCTGCAAAAAGAGTTACTGACCAACGTCTCGCTACGCGTGGAAGACACCGAGAACACGGATTCGTTCACCGTGATGGGACGCGGCGAGCTACAGCTCGCCATCCTGATCGAAATGATGCGGCGCGAGAGCTTTGAGCTTGCCGTGGGCAAGCCGGAAATCGTAACTAAGCACGTTGACGGCAAACTAATGGAACCGATCGAACGGCTGACAGTCGATGTGCCAGAAGCGTTCGTCGGCGTGGTGATCGAGAAGCTCGGCTCGCGCAAAGCGCAGATGCAGAAGATGCACAACCACGGCTACGGCCGGGTGCGCATGGAATTCGTGATCCCCAGCCGCGGGCTGATCGGCCTGCGCAGCGAGCTGCTGACCGACACCCGCGGAACCATCGTGATGAATTCGCTGTTCGACGGCTACACCGAGTGGCAGGGCGATATCCCACATCGTGTGACCGGGGCCCTGGTAGCTGATCGCGCCGGCAGCACCACGGCGTATGCGCTGTGGGGATTGCAAGAGCGTGGCGAGTTGTTCGTCGGACCGGGCGTTGAAGTGTACGAAGGCATGGTCGTAGGCGAGAACTCACGCGACAACGATCTGGACGTGAACATCGTTCGCGAGAAGAAACTGACGAACATGCGTTCCTCAACCGCGGACGAGGCCATCCGGCTGGTACCTTTCAAGAACTTGAATCTGGAGCAGGCGATCGAGTTCATTGCCGACGACGAACTGGTGGAAGTGACGCCGAACACGCTGCGTTTGCGCAAGAAGATCTTGCAGGCCAATCGTAGGCCAAAGCGTAACGCGCAACCCGCAACCGTGCAGGCGGAGTGACACGTCCCGCTTTTATGCAATAAGGTACGCTTCATTTTCGGGGCCTGTGCACGTGAGAACGATAAGTACCGCGACTATCTGGCCGAATGAAGCCCTGATATAAGTCAGATTGACTTCCCGAACGAGACCTCATGCAAGCCGATCCAGCAACCGAACGCGAGATTCTGGCGGTGCTCGAATCTTACGGCGAAGCCCTGCGCAGCAACGACGCCGACACACTCGTCAATCTCTACACCGGCGATGACCAGATGATGTTGATCGGGTCCATCTCGGGGGAATTTGCCGTGGGACCGGCAGAGGTCGCCGCGCTTTATCGCCGCATTTTCGCCGAGCCGCAGCACCTTGATTTGCAGTGGGAGCGTGTCAAAGTTTTCTGTTCCGGCGAGGTTGCGTGGCTTGGAGCCGATGGCTCACTGGTTTCTGGCGAGACCCGCATCCCCTATCGCCTGACCGCGGTGCTGAAGCGGCACGGCGAAAGCTGGAAGTTCGCGCACTTCCACGGCTCGACCTCGGAAGGCTAAGCCATCACTTGGCAACGCCACTGTGCTGCTGTGCCGGAGATGATTCCGCGCGTTGCGTGCCCGGGCTGCTGGCGCGATTAAACTCGAAACCCGCGTTGATCAGCGAAATGTGAGAGAGCGCCTGGGGAAAGTTGCCGAGCAGACGCTTGGCCTTCGGATCATATTCCTCCGCCAGCAAGCCGACATCATTGCGCAACCCGAGCAGCCGATCATACAGGCGTTTCGCGTCGTCGTTTCGGCCCAGCATCTTCAGCGCGCTTACCATCCAGAAGCTGCATGCCAGGAACACACCTTCGCCTGCGGGCAGGCCGTCGTCCACATGCTCTGTGCGATAGCGAAGCACGAAGCCGTTCACCATTAGGTTCTTCTCGATCGCCTCAATCGTTCCGCGGACGCGCGGATCGGTAACCGGCAAAAATCCCATTTGCGGGATCAGCAGCAGCGCGGCATCCAGCTGATCGGAGCCGTAGGCCTGGGTGAAGCTGCCAAGCTTGGCGTTGTAAGCGTGTTGGCAAACATCCTGATGGATCTGGTCGCGCAACTTCCGCCAGCGCTCCACGTCCGTCTTCAGATGAAAGGCTTCGGCCCCCTTGATGGTTCGATCGAACGAAACCCAGGCCATCACCTTCGAATAGGTGAACTGCTGCGGGCCGCCGCGCACTTCCCAGATGCCTTCGTCCGGTTGGTTCCAGATCCCTGCCAGGTGATCGGCCAACTGGTCCTGCAAGCTGGTATCAATTTCACCCGCCGGCATGCCGCCCAGATGCGCGTGAAGCAGCGCGTCCGCAACTTCGCCATAGACGTCGAGCTGAAGTTGTTCCGAGGCGGCGTTGCCGATGCGAACCGGCTGGGAACCTTCATACCCCCCGAGCCACGGCACCTCCCACTCCCGCAGGTTCCGCTCCCCACGAATGCCATACATAATCTGCACCTGGTCGGGACTGCCGGCCACGGCTCGCAGCAGCCAGTCGCGCCAGGCCTGCGCCTCTTCGAAGTAGCCGGCATTCATGAACGCCAGCAGCGTGAAGGTTGCGTCGCGCAGCCAGCAATAGCGGTAATCCCAATTGCGCTCGCCTCCAATCCACTCTGGCAGCGAGGTGGTGGGCGCCGCGACGATCCCTCCAGTGTGGCGATAGGTCAGCGCCTTCAACGTGATCAGCGAACGCTCGATGGGATCAGCGTACTCGCCGTGCAGCTTGGCGTGGTTGGTCCATTCTTCCCAGAAGGCGATGGTTTCACGCAGCGCCTGTTCCGGATCAACCCGGTCGGGAAGGCCTTCGAACGAAGGTCCGTAGCCGAGAATGAACGGCGCCACATCGCCCTGGTTCACAGTAAATTCGCTGACCGTCTTCAGGTTCTCGCCGCGGAGAGGAACTGTGGTCCGAAAAATCGCCATGTCGGGGCCGGCGATCGCCCGAATCGCACCATCGTCCATGCGCGTGACCCACGGAACTGAGTGGCCGTAATCAAAGCGCAGCGCCAGATCCATGTTCATGGGCACACTGCCGCGAAGCCCGCGCACAATGCGGATGAGATGAGGGTTGTGGTCGCGGATGGGCATGAAGTCGAGCAGCAGCACCGAACCTTCGTCAGTCTCGAAGGTCGTTTCCAGAACCAGGGTGTGCTCGATGTAGCGGCGAGTGCAGCGCGGCTTGGCTTTCGTCGTAATCGACCAATGACCGTTTTCTTGGTTGCCCAGCAGGCAAGCGAAACAGGCAGGCGAGGCAAACGTGGGCCAGCACAGCCAGTCGATGGAGCCATTACGGCTGACCAGCGCGGCGCTCTCGCAATCCCCGATCAGCGCGTAGTCTTCGATGGGAACAGGCATAGTTATGAAGGTAGAGCTGATTCCGTCAATCTCGGTACAGGTTGCCTGAAGAAAATTCTGAATGCTATTCGTAGCGCAAAGCTTCTACGGGATCCAGACGCGACGCCTTGACCGCGGGATACATTCCGAAGAACAGGCCCACGCTCATCGACATCAGCACCGCCGCCACCACAGCCCAGATGGGCACCGAGGTCGGCATCGAAGGGAATAATAGCGGCAGCGTGGCTGATGCGCCAACTCCCACCAGCACGCCGGCCAGACCGCCAAGGCCGGTGAGAACAATCGCTTCGGTAAGGAACTGACGAGTCACGTCGCCGCGTTTGGCGCCGATAGCCTTGCGCACACCGATCTCGTGGGTGCGCTCGGTCACCGACATCAGCATGATGTTCATTACGCCGACGCCACCTACCAGCAATCCGATGGAGCTGACCACGATGGTCATCAGTGCCACTGTGCTCATGATCTGGCGAAACTCTTCGGCGATGGCCTCAGCACTAGTGATGCCAAAGTTGTCGGGTTTGTTGAAGGGAGTGTTCCGGCGACGGCGCAGCACGCCGCGCACCTCGTCCTCGGCATCATCTTTATAGCCGGCGTACGCCTCGGCGCCGATGAAGTTCTCGTCATCCGCCGGGTAGTGCTTTTGATAGGAGTGATACGGAACCTTGACCGTGCGGTCGGCGGTTTCATCCTTGAACAACTGGCCTTTGCGCTTCTCGAATACGCCGATTACCTGATAGGGAACACCATCCACAATAATTGTCTTGCCCAGCCCGTCGTGTGCGGGAAAGAAGTTCTTGTCGATTTCGTACCCGATGACGGCGACGTCCGCGCGATGCTGATCTTCGAAGTCAGTGAAGAACCGTCCCTGTGAAACGTGGGCGTTGTAGACATCCTGATAAGAGGAGGTCGTGCCACTGTAATCGAGATCAGTGATCTCGTGGGTACCGTAGCGCGCGACCTTGGGAGCTGGGCGCGTATCGAAGTCAACCCGCGGCATCACGTCAACCGCAACGCTCTTTACGTGCGGGGACTCGGCGATGATGGTCTGCGCGTCCTCGAACGTGAGCGGCTTGCGTGCCCGCTCCTCGGGACTCAGTCGCCCAGTGTGGATGCCGGGATCGAAGCGAAAGACAAATAGCGTGTTGGTTCCATAGTCCTCGAGGTAGCCTTGCACGTCACGGCTGACGCCCACCAGGATGGAGGCGACGAAGATCATCGCGGCGACGCCAATCACCACGCCCAGCACCGTGAGGAAGGAGCGCGTCTTGTGCTCGCGCACCGTCTCCAGCGCCATCCGCGAATTCATGCCTAAATGCATAAGAGCAGTTGTCGGTTGTCAGTAGCCAGTTGTCAGTTAATTTTCGTACCTCAACGCCTCAATCGGGTCCAGCTTGGCCGCCTTGCGCGCCGGGTAGACGCCGAAGAAAACTCCCACGGCGGTCGAGATTCCAATCGCCAGCACGACCGCCAATATCGGCACCGACATCGGAACCGGTGTTGCCGTGCGCACAATCACCGACAGGATCCACGCGATCAGAACGCCAATCGCGCCGCCCACCAGCGCCATCACGGTGGACTCCACCAGGAATTGCATCAGGATGTCGCTTCGTCTGGCGCCCAGCGATTTGCGAATGCCGATCTCGCGTGTGCGTTCGGTGACCGAAGCCAACATCACGTTCATGATTACCACGCCGCCGATTACCAGAAAGATGGAAACCAGTCCCACCATGCCCGATGCCAGCGTGCCCGTAAGATTCTTCCACAAGCCCATCAGGCTGTCGCTGGCCAAAATACCGAAATTGTCCTCGTCGTTGGGGCCAAGATGACGCCGCGCCCGCATCAGCACGCGCGCTTCTTCCTGCGTGCGCGCCAGCCAATCGGCCCCGCGCGCCTGAATGTTGATGTGCAGGCTGGTGTTGCGCCCGTAAATCTTCAGCCAGGTCTCGACCGGGATGTAGACAAAATTGTCCTGCGACTGGCCAAAGGTGTTGCCGATTTTCTTGGCGACGCCCACTACCTGGAACTCCTGCCCGTCGACAGCAATCGTTTTGCCCAGCGGATCGGTGTTGGCGAACAGCTTGTCAGCCACGTCGGCACCGATCATCGCGACCATGTTGCGATGCTGATTGTCGCTGTCAGTCATGTAGCGGCCGGTCGCGACCTCCTCCACATCCATGTCGCCGATGTTGGCGGTCACGCCGCGCAGGTCGATGTCCTGAAGGCTCTGCCGCTCGGCCCGGACGTTCGCGGTGCGGCGCACTTCCACGCCCACGGCTTTCGGCAGCTTAAGATTGTCGCGCAGTGACTCGTAGTCTTCCCAGCTGATGTCGCGATTGCGGCGCGTAGCCTTCAGCAGCTCCTTGGAATCGCTGATGATGGGAAACTTCATCACCAGAAAAACGTTCGAACCCAAGTTGGCGATGCGGGTGGCAAAGTATTCATTCATGCCGCTCACCAGCGCGATCACCAGGATGAGCGTGGACACCGACAGGATGACGCCCAGCAGCATCAGGAACGAGCGCAGCTTATGGGCGCGCATGTTCTGTAGCGCGATCAGCGCGGGCTCGCGGAGAAAGTGTCCGCGTGCAACTCCTCGATGTGAAGTGGTGACAGCCATGATTTCTTTGCCGGAGAGCCTGAACGCTATTGTACCCATCCAGGCGAGCCGCTCCCGCAATGGAGTACGAAGCTGAAGGAAAAGAAGTTGCAAGAGGGTTGGACGGCCGGATCAGGTTAGGGTTTTGGCGCAGCAAACCAAGGCCTCGTTTCGCGACTCATTCTGGCGGCAACTTTTTGTAAAAGTTGTACTTAAGGCAAATTTTCATTTGCGTTGGCGGTCGATTCAGGCCACAATCCCTCGAATCCGCTCACTTCCCACCTCGCTCCCAGTGATTCGGACCAGCAAGACTTGACCCGTTTTCGGGACCACAGCCGACCAAATCTAAGGAGCGAAAATTGAAATCTTCACGAACCACCTTCGCGCGCGTTCTTGGGACAGCCTCGATCTCAGCTATTGTCCTGGGAATTTTTCTCGCGTTGCAGCCAGTCGCACGCGCCCAAAACCTCGTCTACGCCGTCACCAACACCGCCGGATTCGGAACCCTCGATCTGGATTCAGGAACTTACACGCAGGTTGGCACTTCGTCGGCGCAACTTGCCGGGTTGGGTGAGTTGGGGGCCAATCTGTACGGAGGAGAGCTGAATACGGGGGCTTTCTATCAAGTAAATCTTTCGGATGGAAGTCTAACCCAACTTACTCCAGGAATTGGAAGCCACTTCCGGGGCTTTGGAGCCATCACAGCCGGCTTGTATGCCATCAACACGAGTGGCGACCTCTGCTATGTCTACCTTGTCCCCAGTCCGGAGGAACGCTGTTATAGTGCTCCCGCTTTCGGTGCGGGTACGTTAGCCATGTCGGCCGACGGCACCACGCTGTATGTCACGCTGGATCCGGGAACGGGTTCGCTGTTGTATTCGCTGAATACGACAACCGGAGCGGCCACTCTGATTGGGCCGACTGGTGTCTTAAATATCACATCGCTGGTGTTCCGCCACGGCACGCTGTACGCGGCCGCTGCGAACGGAAGCATCGACATCCTGAATACCACGACCGGTCAGGCCACGCAGCACGCGACAATTTCTCCTGCGGGAACTGTGGTGGTCGGTATCGCGCTGCCGGCGACGACCCTCAGCGTTCTGCATACATTTACAGGAACGGACGGAGCGACGCCCAGAGCCGGGCTCACAGTGGATCGGGCGGGGAATCTGTATGGAACGACTTGGGCCGGTGGAGATAATGAGGGCGATGGGACGGTTTTCAAACTCACGAAACATACTGGAGGTTGGACCTTCGCCAGACTTTTCGCTTTCGACGGCGGTAACGGCGCAAACCCGTTAGCGCCGGTGACGATCGCTTCAAATGGCGCTCTGTTTGGAACGACCAGTTCCGGCGGGAACCACGACTCAGGAACAGTTTTTGAACTTCGAGTCCCACCTTCCTTCTGTCGCTCGATTGATTGTCCCTGGGGTGAAACAACGTTGGAGATATTTAGCGGCTCAGGCGAGCCTGTAGGTCCGAACTATGGGGCACTCGTGTTCGACTCTGCCGGCAATCTCTACGGCGTAACCGAGGGTGGCGGCGAATACGGCCAAGGCGCGGTTTACGAACTTATGCCGTCAGGTGGGAATTGGACGCTTTCCGTTGTCTATAGCTTCCAAAACAACAATCAGGATGGCCGCCAACCGTATAGCGGCGTGATTTTCGACAACTCCGGAAATCTGTACGGTACCACTCGTAACGGCGGAGCTAGCAACAACGGTACGGTTTACGAACTCTCGCCGTCAGGAAGCAGCTGGACGGAGACCATACTGTATAACTTCGCTGGATATCCCAGCGATGGCCAGTATCCCATCGCTGGTCTGCTATTTGATGGAGTCAATAACTTTTACGGCACTACGGCTCAAGGCGGACCTTACGGTGGCGGCACTGTTTACAGGCTAACCAATTCCGGTGGCACCTGGAACTACAGCCTGATTTACTCATTCCCGAACTTGGGCGGTTATTCCTCCGATCCATTCGGCGGTGTGATTATGGATGCGATTGGAAATTTGTACGGGACCACCAGTGCTGGCGGGCAGGGCTACGGGAGCGTGTACGAGCTGACGCCTTCAAACGGATGGATCTACAGCGAACTATACGACTTCACGACGCGCACCGACGGCGATGCACCTTATGGCAGCTTAGTGTTAGATAGCGCCGGGAATTTGTACGGCACTGCATCGTGTAGCAGCAATTGTGCTCAAGGCAATGACGGAAACGTGTACAGACTGACACCTCAGTAGTGTTACGAGAAGCGCCCGCTGAGACGAAAGATCGTCTCAGCGGGTGCAATCTTTTTTTTGCTAGATGGGATACAGCCGTGCGCCTACTCCACGCGGCTGAGCTGCTCGTTGGTGATCGCTGACGAAGGCAGCGCGCTCTCGAGCCGGCGGCCGTTCTCGCTGAAGCGCGGCAGCCGCGAGACTCCCCACTTGTTCAGCTTGAACTGGACGCTGGTGCCGAGCACGCCGAACCCATACTTCACGCTGCGCCGGAAGTTGATCGATGAAGCTTCCTCGAAGTACTTCGTCGGGCACGACACTTCGCCGATGCGGAAGCCGAAGTGTACGCACTGCGCCAGCATCTGGTTGTCGAAGACGAAGTCGGCGAGTTCTCCAGCAGCGGCAACGTGGTCAGAACCTTGCTGCTGAAGGCGCGATAGCCAGTGTGATATTCCGAGAGCTTCACGCCCAGGAACATGTTCTCGAATGCCGTCAGAAAGCGATTAGAGATGTATTTGTAGATCGGCATGCCGCCGCGCAACGCTTGTCCGCCAATGATGCGCGAGCCCAGCACAACATCGTAAACGTCATACGCAACCATGCTCGACATCGCCGTGATCAGCAGCGGCGTGTACTGGTAGTCGGGATGCACCATGATGACGACGTCGGCGCCGGCCGCCAGGGCCTCGCGGTAGCACGTCTGCTGATTGCGTCCATAGCCGTAATTGCGGTCATGCACGAACACCAGCAGCCCAAGCTTCTTCGCCAGCTCGACGGTTTTATCTTTGCTGTAGTCGTCAACCAGGATGCGGATGTCGACCAGATCAGGAATTTCCTCGACCGTTTTTCTCAGCGTCAGCTCGGCGTTATACGCCGGCATTACGACCGCGACTCGTTTCCCGTTAATCATGGATTTGTCCCTGGAAATCCCCATAACATAATAGCGCGAGGCACCGACTTGCGGCTGCTGAATCGCGGCCGATTCCCATTCTGCTAATCTGAACAGCTCCTCATGTTCTCGATCGCAACCACTGTGGCAGCCGTCTGCGTTTTGTTAAGCGCGGCCGGGAGTGCCTACTTTCCGCTGTCGATCTGGGCGGCGAAGCGCTACAGTCAGCGCAGACAGTCATGCCGTCGATCCCCAATTCGCGCCGCCGGTCAGCATTCTGAAATCGCTGAAGGGACTCGATCCGCACATGTACGCGGCGTTCCGCAGCCATTGCCTGCTCGATTATCCCGAGTACGAAGTGCTGTTCGGCGTAAGCGACCCGAGCGACCCTGCCTTGTCGCTGGTGAAGAGGCTGTGGCAAGAATTTCCTCGATGCAATCTGCGAGTCGTGCACTGTCCAGAGGCGCTGGGGCTGAACGGCAAAGTGAGCAACCTGGCGCAGATGCTGCCCGAGGCGCGGTACGAGCACGTCATCGTCAATGACAGCGACATCCTGGTGGAGCGCGATTACCTGTGGCGGGTGCTGGCTCCGTTTCGCCAGCCAAACGTTGGAATGGTGACGACGCTCTATCGCGGGCTTGCGGGCAGCACTCTCGGCTCGAAGCTGGAAGCGCTCGGCCTCAGCACCGATTTCACCGGCGGCGTGCTGATCGCTCGCATGATGGAAGGCAGCATTCGTTTCGGCCTGGGTGCGACCATCGCCACTACTAAGAGCGTGCTGCATGAGATTGGTGGCTTCGAGGCGCTGGTCGATTATCTGGGCGACGATTACGAACTGGGCGCGCGCGCCGCTAGCGCTGGACACACGCTTGAGCTGGCCGACACAATTGTCGAAACCGCTCTGCCCAGCTACACATTCAGGGATTTCTGGGCGCACCAAATGCGCTGGGCGCGCAACATCAAAGACCGCAGGCCAGCACAATACTTTGGCCTGATCGTGACATTCGGATTGGCATGGGCGATCCTCGGCGTCGTCGCTGCCCCCCAGCGCTGGTGGACTTGGCTCGCCCTTGCGATCACCGCGGCGTTGCGCGTTTGCTCCGCGATCGTTGTCGGCCGCGGAGTTCTTGACGATCCTCGTGTGCTCGGGGATTTGTGGCTGGTGCCGCTGCGCGACTTCGTGGCGCTGGCTATCTGGCTGGCGAGCTTTGCCGGGAACAAGGTCGAATGGCGAGGTTTGAAGTTCAGGCTGCGCGACGGGAAGCTGGAGAAAGTCTGACGCGGGTGGAACCGCAGGTCCCTCCGCTCGGACTGAAGTCCTCGGTCGGGATGACAAAAAAGAATGACTGAAGTCCTCCGTCGGGATGACAATCTTATTAAGGAAGCTAGGACCGGCGCGGCTGAAGTCGCACTCGTTCAGAGCAGGATGTCGGGAAAACTCAGTCGTGGGCTTGTGGGGCGCGCTCGCGCACAAACTCGATGGAGCGCTCCACCGGCATGATGCGGCCTTCTTCGCCGAACTCATACAACTCACCGCGCCAGAAGAAGCGATTGCTAACGAAACTTCCCGCCCAGGTGCAGAAGCCCAGCAGATCGCGCAGCGGATACAGCCAGCAGAGCCGCAGCGCGCGTTTGTCGCGAATGATGCCCCATCCCACAATCAGCGCCAGCAGCACGCGATTGAGCCACGCTCCGGCGAACAGAGCAATCGCCAGCGACATCTTCTCCGGGTGCACCAGTCCCAGCAGCAGCGCCAGCAATCCGAACGGCACCGCATACGTCAGCCCTGAGCCAACATGTCCCCAAGGCCGCGAGAAGCGCGTGCTCTTCATCCAGCGCAACTGATCGCCAAAGGTTTGCCGGAGAGAATGAGCTGTGAGCACGTGGCCCACTTTGTAGTGCGACAGCACCACTTCGTAGCCGGCCTCGGCGACGCGATTGCCCAGCACGAAGTCGTCGGAGTAGAAATCAGCCGCCTCGCGAAATCCGCCGATGGCATCGATGGCATCTGCGCGCACCGCCATCGCCGCGCCCAAAGCGAACTTCATGCCGTCAACCATCGACGCTACCATCACACCCGCGGGCATCTCGACGGACATGCCCAGCGCTTCCAGGCGTGACCAGAAGTCAGGCGCCGGAATGCCCTGATACATGCAGGTGACCAGACCAACCTTCGGATTCAGCAGCGGCGGAATCACGCTGCGCAGAAAGTCGGGCTTCGCGAGGATGTCGCTGTCGCTGATGACAAAGTATGAGTTGTCGGACGAAGCCAGCATCTTCGCCAGCGAGAAAACCTTGGCGCTAGGCCACGATGGCTCGCCCGAAATGACGACGCGCGTGCGCACGTGAGGATATTTGGCCCGCAGCTTCTCTACTACGGACAGCGCGCCGTTGCCTTCGTCGCGCGCGCCGAAAACAATTTCGAAGTTGGGATAATCCTGGAGGAAGAAACTCTCCAGTGTCTCCTCCAGCCGCGGCTCCATGCCATGCACCGGCTTGAGGATGGTTACTGCAGGCAACTGGGACGGAGGAACGGCTTCGACTTGCAGGCGCGCGCGACGCGAGTTCAGCACGTAGCGGCAAGCCGCCACCATCACCATGCCAAGAAAAACGCTGGAGGTAAACGAACCGAAGATGGCTATGTACCACGACAGGTGCCCGAGAACATGCTCAAGAGCAGAGGCACTTGCCATGATCAGATAGGTTGCGTGCATACGAACCCTTTATTGTACCTTGTGCGTCCCTGATCAGACGCACACGTCCAGGCTTCTCGGTGACACGACCCGGCGCGCTGCGCTTCAGCCCGTCTGCCATTTTGCGTCACTCAGCTTGCCGCTTGCGACAGGGCTTGACTCACCGCCGGCAAAGGCTGCCAGAGCTGCCTGCCCCAGGCTGATTCCGCCATCGTTGGGGGGAACCGCGTGATTCGTCCAAATGTGTAAACCAGACGAGCGCAACCTGTCGCGGACGTCCGAGAGCAAAAGCTCGTTCTGACAGACGCCGCCGGAGAGGACGACAGCATCGATTTGCCGCTCCGAACACAGCGCCGCTACCGCGTCGCACAGACCCCAGGCCACTCCGCGCTGAAAGCGGCGAGCGATCTCTCCTGGTTCGTCCCCGCGCCGCCGGTCTTCGGCGACGGCCAGCAACAAGGATCGAAAATCCAGCTCACCTTTGGCGAACGGAAACGGATAGGCATCTGCGGCGATGGCGCGATGGGCAATATCCTCTAGCCACATGGCCGCCTGCCCCTCAAAGGTAATCGCGCGCGTGAAGCCCAGCAACGCCGCAGCCGCGTCGTACAGCCGGCCGACCGATGTGGTGGGAAAGCTGCGAACGTTCTTGCGCACAAGCTCGACCGCCTGCGAATAGCGCGCCGGAAAGTTGAAAGGCGACGCACTCACATCCGGCATGCCCTCGATCTGGTTGAGAAAGCCGGCCGCGGCTTGCACCGGGTGCTGTGCTGCGGCGTCGCCGCCCGCGAGCGATGCGCCGCGAAGGTGCGCCACGCGCTCAAATCCTTCGCGCACGCTACCGGCAAAAAACTCGCCGCCCCAGATGCTGCCATCGTCGCCATAACCGGTGCCGTCGAAGCTGACGCCAATTACGCGCCGTTCCCACTCCACGCGTTCGGCCAGCACCGATGCAATGTGAGCGCGATGATGCTGCACCGCCAGCTTCCCCGCCGCGGGCAGGTCAGCGGCATACATGGTCGAGCGGTACTGCGGATGCGCGTCATGGGCTACGACAACGTCGTCCCAGTTCACGTCGTACATCGCGAGCAGGTCGCGGATGGTTTCCTGAAAGGCCTGGAACGCCTGGTAGTGATCGAGGTCGCCAATGTACTGGCTGACGAATGCCTGCCCATCGACCACCAGGGTCACCGCATTCTTCAGATCAGCTCCGACGGCCAAGAGTGGCCGCGACATTGGCAGGCTGGCAACCACGCCGGGAGCGTAGCCACGCGAGCGGCGCAGAACTACAGGCCCAAACGCGCCAACCCTCACCACCGAGTCGTCCACTCGTCGCGCGATCGGCCGTTCCCCGACCAGGAATGCGTCGGCTACTCCCGCCAGGCGTTCGAAAGCGTCTTGCTCGTCATAGGCAATGGGCTCGCTGGAACGGTTGGCGCTGGTCATCACCAGCAACTCCGGCGCGCCGGCGGCGAACAGCAGATGCTGTAACGGAGTGTAAGGCAGCATGACGCCGAGCTCGTCGTTGTCCGGCGCAACACCCTCCAACCCCAGCTTGGCGGGCGCAAGCACGATCGGGCGCGCAACCGAGGTGAGCAGGTCTTCTGCCTCTGGCGACAACTCGACGATGGCGCGCGCTTGGTCGAGCGTGCGTACCATCACCGCAAACGGTTTCTCCTTGCGATACTTGCGCTCGCGCAGCTCGCGGACAGCACCCGCGTTGCGGGCATCACAGGCGAGGTGATAACCGCCGAGCCCTTTGACCGCGATGATCTTGCCAGCTTGCAGAAGTTCGGCAGCTCGCTGAGTGGCTGAGTCGTCGCCCACGATCTGATCGTCGCCATGGAGCGAGTAGTGCGGCCCGCATTGCGGACAGGCGACCGGCTGCGCATGAAAGCGACGATTCGCAGGATCCTGATACTCCGCATCGCAATAGGCATCGAGCGGCCACGGTTTCATCGTCGTATTCGGCCGATCGTAAGGCAGGGACACGATCACCGTGTAGCGCGGACCACAGTTCGTGCAGTTGATGTAAGGATAGCGATAGCGCGGGTTCGCCGGATCGAAGAGCTCCTGGAGACAGAGATCGCATACCGGCAGATCAGGCGAGATGCGAACCGTCGGCTTATCGTGGCGTTCGCTCTGCCGGATCACGAAATCCGCGAGGCCGGTTGGCTGGGCTGGCTCAACTTCGATTTGCGAGATGACGGCGGCCGGCGGGGCTTCGGCCGTCAGCTGCTGGATGAAAGCCTTCAGCCTTTCGTCGGCGCCTTCAGCGAAGATGATGACGCCGTCCTCGCCATTCAGCACCCAACCCACCAGGCGGTGCTCATGCGCCAGGCGGTAAACGAAGGGACGAAAGCCGACTCCCTGAACGACTCCGCGAATGCGAATGGAGCAGGCAGCCATCATCGGTCCTATGGTACATGGACAAAGGAGGGGATAGGGTTTCGTGTGGGCGACGCAACAGCAGCTCCCTCGTCGGACTCAACCACCCCAACCGGCGCAACATCGGCGCCCGTCGGGGGCCCCGGTGAAGTCCTCCTCGGGATGACAAATTGAAAGAGGGGTGTGGCGGCTCAGCTGAAGCTGCGCGCTTTCAAAGCCATGAGGAATTGGGAGGCACGATGCGAAACCCGTCTCACGATCCTTCACTCGGGCGACCACGTATCGCGTCAGAACAGCTTGAGGTGGATTGTGAGGTACTTCTTCGGATCCTGGCGGACCGCCTTGATCAGATTGCGGGTCTCGACCAGCAGGTCATCGGCATTGTTGTAAAGCGCAGGGTCCTTGAGGAACTTGCCGGCCGTGCCTTTGCCCTCATCGAGCTCAGTGGTGATGTTATTCAGCCGGGTAACCGTGTTATCGATCTTCTTGGCCAGCGCTTCGTCTTTGGCCAACCTGCCTAAGGTACCTTTGCCGGCGTTGATGTCAGACACCAACTGGTTGCCGTTGGCCACCATCTTGTTGGCGTTGTCGTAGAGTGACGGATCCTTCAGGAACTTGCCGATGGTTCCCTGCCCGCTGTTGGCTTCGTCGATAATTTTGTTCACGTTATCGATGGTCGCGTTGGCCTTATCGTACAGCTCGTCGCTGTTCAACAACTTGCCGATGGTTCCGTGCGGCGAGTTGATCTGCGTCATGATCTGCTGCAACTGGGTGACGGCACTGTTGGCGCGATCAAACAACGACGGGTCGTAAATGATCTTGCCGATCGAGCCCTGTCCGCTCTGGATAAACGACACGATGCTGTCCAGCCGTTTGACCAGCACGTCAAGGTTCTCCAGCGTGCTCTGACTGGCACGCACCACGTCCTGAAGCTGTGGCGTATCGCGGGTTGGAAGTTCCGCGCCATTCTGGAGCGGGCCGCCCTTAGCTGAGCGGCAATCCATGTCGACGAACACCTCGCCCAGCACGCCGGCCGTGGTCAGCTCCACCTGGCAGTCGCTGCGCATAGTGTCGGCATACTTGCTGGTGATCTTCATGCTGACTTCCACCGGAGCCAGGCGGCGCTTGGGATCAGCCACCACGCGAATACCGACCACGTTGCCGATGTCAACGCCCTCCAGGCGAACCGGAGCGCCTACCCGCAGACCGCCGGCGTTATCCACGTACGAGCGAACCAGGAGTTTCTTGGTGAACAGGCCGGTGGTGCCGGTCATGAGAAAGATAAGGATGGCAAGCGTGATAAGCGCGAGCAGGACAGTGATTCCGACCCGCAGCTGCGACCATCGAACCTGTTTTTCGCTTGGCACGTTCTAACGATCGCCCCTTGGACGCGCCTGCCGCAATTACCTTATGCGCACCCAAGTCGGCTCGGAAGACTCAACAGCGGCGTCTCCCATCAACTTCTCCAACCGGCGCATGCGGGGGAAACTGATACTAAGACCCCGGTCACTGCGGCAACCGTTGCCGATTGCACTTCTTTGAGTTCGGGAAATCATAACATCTTAACCGCATCCGGCGGCAAGGACTATCGCCATCTCAGACGCCGGGAGCGAAAAAAAGCGGGCAGGCCCTTCGGCCTTGCCCGCTCCATTGCGGAACGATTCAACCTGACAGCCGGTTACAGCTCCAGTTCGGCGCGGATCATATTGTCTTCCAGGTTGGAGAACGTCTTGAAGCCAAGCCGCTGACACATTGCCCGCATCTCGCGATTTTCGGGCAGCATGTTGGAGACGACCTTGGTCAGCTTCTCTTCCCGCGCCACCTCTACCAGCCGGCGATAGAGTTCCGTGCCCAGGCCCTTGTGCTGCGCGGAATCGATGGCGACCGCGGCCAGTTCCGCTTCGCTCCGTCCATGCAGCTTGCTCAAGCGGCCCACCGCCAGGATCTCTTTCTCCCCGGCAGGGTTCGAGCGCTCGGCCACCAAGGCCAGTTCGCGGTCGTAGTCGATGTAGCAGGCGCGGGTGAGCCGCTCGTGGGCGACCCGTTGCGTCAGCTTCAGCGGCTGGAACCAGCGCAGGTAAACACTGCGCTCCGAGAGCTTCTCGTGGAACGTGATCATGTTCGGCTCGTCTTCGGGACGGATCGGACGAATGGTGACCGCCGTTCCATCCTTCATCGTCCAGTCCTTCACCAACCGGACGGGATAGGGACGAATCGCCGAGACCGGCAGCTTGTCTTCCGTCATGTCGAGGCCGTGGACCACGACCCGGGCGTCGAGGGCCAGCAGGCGATCAGGCGAAGCCAGCAGGGGATTGATATCGATTTCCTTGATCCACGGCTGTTCGACCACCAACTGACTGAAGCGCACCAGCAACTCTTCCAGCGCGGCCAGATCGATGGGCTTGCGGCCACGAACGCCCTTCAGCGCCTTCAGGATCTTGGTCTGCTCCATCATGCGAAGCGCCAAGGTGGAATTCAGCGGAGGCAGCGCCAGGGCACTGTCCTTGAAGACTTCCACCAGCTGCCCGCCGGTACCGAACAGGATGACGGGACCGAACTGCGAATCCAGGCTGCTGCCGATGATCAGCTCGTAGCCGTCCAGCTTGGCCATGGGTTGCACGGTGACGCCCTGGAAGTGCTCGGCGCCAACCTTCTCGGTGACCGCCTGCTTGATGGTCTGGAATGCCGTCTTCACCGCGTCCGCATCGCGCAGGTTCAACTGCACGCCGCCGACGTCGGTCTTGTGGGTGATGGTCAGCGAGTAGATTTTCAGAACTATCGGATAGCCCAGCTCGCCGGCGACTTCAACCGCTTCCTGCTCGGTGGTGGCAATGCGAGTCTCGACCGTCGGAATGTCGTAGCACTTCAGCACCTGCTTGGCTTCATACTCGGTGAGGATGGTGCGGCCCGACTTCCGGACTTCCTGGATAATGTGCTCGGCTTTGCCTCGCTGGACCGCGGCATCGGGATGCTGCGGCAACGCTGGGGTCTCATACAAACCCTTCAGGTTGTAGGCATATTTCCACATGTAGTTGAATGCGTTGACGGCAGCATCCGGGAACTGGAAGGTGGGGATGCCCGCCTGCTTCAGAATCCCTTCGCCGGCTGCAACTTCATTGCCGCCCATCCAACTGGCCAGCACCGGCTTGCCCAGGCTCTTGGCATAGGGTTTCAGCTTCTCGGCGATCTGGGTGGGGTTGGTCATTTCTTGCGGAGTGAGGACCACCAGCATGCCGTCGATGCTGGGGTCCTTGGCAGCGATCTCCAGCGACTTGGCATAGCGTTCCGGCTCGGCATCGCCCAGGATGTCGACTGGGTTGTTGTGGCTCCATTGCGCCGGAAGAATTTCGTCGAAGGCTTTCATGGTTTCTGCCGAGAGGTCGGCCAGTTCGCCGCCGCCGTTGACCAGGGCATCGGTGGCCAGAACGCCCGGTCCGCCGGCATTGGTCACGATGCAGAGGCGTTTGCCGCGCGGTAGCGGCTGTTTGGCCAGCACGTCGGCCATGAAGAAGATGTCAGCGATGCTGTCGACGCGCAAAACGCCGCTGCGGCGGAAGGCTGCGTCCAGAACACCGTCGCTTCCGGTCAGCGAACCGGTATGCGAAGCCGCGGCTTTGGCGGCGGCTGCAGTGCGGCCGGCCTTGATCACGATCACCGGCTTAGTGAGCGAAACCTCGCGCGCGGCAGACAGGAACGAGCGCGCGTCACCAATCGATTCCATGTACAGAACAATGCTGTGCGTCCGGGGATCGTTGCCGAAATAGTCCACCAGGTCGCCCCAGTTCACATCCAGCATGGAGCCGATGGAGACGAAGGCGCTGAAGCCTACGTTCTCGCGCAAGCTCCAGTCGAGGACCGCAGTGCAGAGCGCGCCGCTCTGGCTGATGAAGGCGACGTTGCCGGGACGAGCCACGGTGTGCGCGAAGGTCGCGTTCAGGCCGCGCAGCGGATTCATCACGCCCAGACAGTTGGGACCGATCAGCCGCATCTTGCCCTGGATGATGCGCGAGATCTGGCGCTCAAGTTCCTTGCCATGCTCGCCGAACTCCTTGAAGCCGGCGGAGATGACGATTCCCGCAGGCACGCCCATCTCGACGGATTCAGCGATGAGGTCGGGGACAGTGTCCGCCGGGGTGGTGACCACAACCAGGTCAACCTTGTCAGGCAGTTCCCGCACGCTGGGGTACGCTTTGATGCCCAGTACGTTGGAGCGTTTCGAGTTAACCGGAAATACCGTGCCCCCAAAAGGGCTGCTCAACAGATTCCACAGAACCGACCGCCCCACGCTGCCCGCGCGCTCGGAGGCGCCAATCACGGCAACGCTTTTGGGCAGGAACAACGGGTCGAGTGGATGGCTTTCGGAGCGGTAAATGTCGGAGGATGGATCAGCTTTCGATGTAGTGCCAATGGTTGGCTTATCAGTGGTAAGAGTAGTCATTTGTCCTCGCAAAGATATGAAGCTTCAGTCTATGCTTCCGCGCTTGGAAAGCAGGGATAAAGAGTCACAAATGAGAGTGATTTAACTCACAAAACCGGGGACTCAATTGTTCCGGATGACATCATTTATTGCTTGCGATTTTTCCGAGCTTTTTTGGATCCAAACTGGCTCTTCCACGTCTAAACTGATGTAGCCAAGCACTTTGGTGAATTTATGAAATGTGACAGACCTGAGCCTCCGAGTATTCGGAGGCAGACAACTTCCGGCCCCGCGTACTGTCCCGCCTTGCCAGCCTGAGCGCTGCCGAGTCGCCCGGTCACGGAGCAAAACGTGAATCCGGGTGACTCCTGCCAATCTTTCAGGACCACCCTCCAAAGCCGCGTCCTCTTGCAGCGTGCAGTTCAAGTTCGCGCCTTCCCGGAAGGAGGAGCCATGCTGTTCAAAGACAAACTCAAGAACCTCAGCACCGTCTACCCCGAGCTGTCGCAGGTGTGGATCCGGACCGGCGATCCCAAACTGCCCTTAAAGGCGGTTTGGATTGACGAGTCGAAGCTGAACCAGATGCTAAACGAGAGCGGCCCCGCCGATTCCGTCGGCGAGAGCGCAGAACTCGCGGAGGACCATTTAGCCTTGGCGGCGTAGTATTGTATATTCCAGAAGATGCGCTTGACAGCATATGCGCTTAGGAGCATATTCAGGTGACGTGGACGGTTGGCCTTCATGAAGATTTCGAGCCGGAGTTCGACGCGCTTTCCGAAGAGAGCTAGGGAAAGGAAGAAGCCGTGAAGACACTGCAAGAGAAGCTGAACTCTCTGTTTCGGGCCCGACGCAAGAAGATTGAGCGGCGCGCTGAACTGCTGGTCGCGGAAGAAATGACCATGCGCGAGCTGCGCAAGGCGCGCGAGATTACCCAGGTCGAAATGGCGAAGACGCTGGGCGTGAAGCAGGAGCAGGTTTCCCGCATCGAAAAGCGGACGGATATGCATATCTCGACACTCAAGCGTGCTGTCGAGGCGATGGGAGGGGAGCTGAATCTAATCGCGACCTTCCCCAACGGCGCGCCGGTCAAGCTGGCGGGTTTAGCCGAACTGAACAAGTAAATTTCCGATGTGCAAATCGATTACCCCCTTGCGCAACAGCGCAGGGGTGTTCCTCTAGAGTCCCGTAGGAGAAGTAAACGCTTAGTAGCCCTTCGCTCCCCTCAGGCCACACTCATTTTCCGGTTCGAATTGTTCGCTCCTCTTACTGCGGACGCTTCTTGTGACGCTGGGCGAGGGTACTGCAACTCGCGCTGATGTCTCTGCTCCAGAGTGCCGCGAACTATCCTCGCTTGGCGCAAACCCTCGCCGATACGCCGCATCCCACCACCATTCAAGCATTCCAAATCGGCGAGGAGCCTAATGAAGGTCACACATTTACGACGCGCCGGAACGCACTTCGGCAATTCACAACAGAAATCGATCGCTCCTTGGGCGGCAATCATAGGTGGAGGAGCGCTGGCCGCTTACGGTCTATCGCGCAAATCGATCAGCGGAGCTGCCTTAGCTGCTATCGGAACTTACGGCGTAGTGAGTGCCGTGAAGCGCGGACCCATGACGGGTTCGGCCATCCACATTCAGAAGACATTCACCATCGATCGCAGTCCGGAAGATCTATACAACTACTGGCATAACTTTGAAAATCTGCCGCGCTTCATGAAACACCTGAAAAGCGTGAGCACGAAAGACGATCGCACATCGCATTGGGTGGCGAATGGCCCGATGGGTGTTCCGGTGGAGTGGGACGCCGAGGTAGTGGACGAGCGGCCTAACGAATACCTGGTCTGGCGTTCGTTGCCCGGATCGGCTATCTGCAACCGCGGCTCGGTCGAGTTCCGACCGGCGCCTAACGGCTCGGGCACTGAGGTCACGGTTGCTCTCACCTACCACAATCCCGCCGGCAAATTGGGCGCGGCATTCGCCAAGATGATGGGCCGCGAGCCTGAGCAGCAAGTCCGCGAAGACCTGCGCCGCTTCAAGGCGTTGATGGAGGCGGGAGAAATTCCTACCGTGGTGGGACAGCCTTCGGGGCGCCGCTCCTCGGTGGTGCGCGTAATGCACGCGGTCAAGCAGCCGGAAGCCACGCAGCAGGTGCGCAAGGGTGCGCAGCGCCAGACCCAGCCGGCCAATCTGAAACCACAATTTACCGGAACCGAAAGCCGAGGTGGACGATGAAAGCTTTGTGCTGGTTTGGCAAACATGATGTTCGCGTGGAAAACGTTCCCGATCCCGGGATTCTGAATCCGCACGACTGCGTGGTGAAAGTCACTCGCTCAGCCATTTGCGGCTCCGACCTTCATCTCTACGACGGCTACATACCCACCATGGAGCAGGGCGACATTCTTGGTCATGAATTCATGGGCGAGATCGTCGACGTCGGTCCCGAGGTGAAGAAGCGCAAGGTGGGCGACCGCGTGGTGGTGCCGTTCACCATCGCGTGCGGCCATTGCTTCTATTGCAAGCAGAAACTATGGTCCCTGTGCGACAACAGCAATCCTAACGCGCACGTTGCCGAAGCCCTCTATGGTTATTCCGGCTCAGGGCTGTTCGGCTACTCCCACATGTACGGCGGCTACTCCGGGGGACAGGCACAGTATGTCCGCGTGCCTTTCGCTGACGTGGGGCCGCTGAAGATCGAGAGCGACCTGAAGGACGAGCAGGTGCTCTTCCTGAGCGACATCTTTCCCACTGGCTACATGGCCGCCGAAAACTGCAACATCAAGGGCGGCGAAGTGATTGCCGTCTGGGGTGCGGGCCCGGTAGGCCAGTTCGCCGTGCGCAGCGCCATGTTGCTGGGAGCAGGAAAAGTTATCGCGATCGACCGCATACCCGAGCGGCTACGCTTGGCGCAAGACGCGGGCGCGGAGATCGTGGACTACTCGCAGACGCCAGACCTCATTGAGTCGTTGAAAGAGCTGACTGGCGGACGCGGGCCCGACGCCTGCATCGACGCGGTCGGCATGGAGGCCCACGGTCACGGTGTCGATTGGTACAGCGATCGCGCTAAACAGATGCTCGGCATCGCCTTCGACCGGCCGTTCGCGTTGCGCCAGTGCATCCAGTCATGCCGCAAAGGTGGCGTGGTTTCGGTGCCGGGTGTGTACGGCGGCTTCCTCGACAACTTCCCGTTCGGGGCGGCCTTCGGCAAAGGCCTCACCTTCAAGATGGGACAAACCAACATGCATACCTACATGCCGAAGTTGCTCGATCACATACAGAAGGGCGACATCGACCCGAGCGTGATCATTACGCATCGACTGGGGCTGCAGAGCGCGCCTGAAGGCTATCGCACCTTCCTCAAGAAGGACGAGGCCTGCATCAAGGTCGTGCTGGATCCGTGGAGCGATCAGCACAGCGCGTAACGATCAGCGTTGTGGCAGGGCAAACGGTGGATATTGGCAGCGGCAGGAAGCTTCGGCTTCCTGCCCCGCTGCGCTCTTCACGAGCTCACAAGTAAAATTGTCATCCTGAGCGCAGGATTGCGTCCTTTTGCAATCCGGAGTCGAAGGACCCCTATACCTTCAACCAAACTTCGCTCCTCCGAATCACAAATCAATAGCGCCACAGAGCATCGCGCAATGGCAATCCACACGTCACAACCGAGCACCTCTCCATACATACCAGCTTTGCGCAACTAAGCTACTTGCTCCGGCAACTCGGCCCATTGCTCTCGTTCCCCCGCAAACATTGTCCTACAATGCAGGACAGGCTCAGCTGAAACGTCAGCCGTCAACCTCCGGCATGACGTTGGCCGTGGCGACTTCCATGGATCGCCCGGCACGTTTCACATCGCTCAAACTGCTATCGCTAGTTCCGTACGCTGGTTCTAGGTTCATTCATCACACACATAGAAAATGAATTGAGGGAGCAATCGCTATGTTACGAATTGCCGTGAAACTGGTGGTCTTGACCAGCGCTTTGGCAACGCTAGGCTGGACTCAGTCGAGCGAAAAACTGATTTACAGCTTCAACGGGAACAATGGCCGCACCGCCGACTCCGGCCTGATTGCCGACGCCCTGGGCAACGTCTATGGCACAACCTTCGACGGTGGACCTGCCAGCTTCGGAACCGTGTACCAGCTGACGCCTCTGGCCGCCGGCACCTGGCGCGAAACCGTGCTCTACAACTTTCAAGGAACGGACGGCGCCTACCCGGTCGCCAACCTCACCTTCGACCGCGCTGGTAACTTGTACGGCACCACGCAACTGGGCGGCCTAGGCACCTGTTCTACCAGCGGCGGACAGGACCTGGGCTGCGGCGTAGTCTTCAAACTAACGAAGACAGCCAACGGTTGGCAGGAATCCACCGTGTACAGCTTCCAGCCAGGAGTGAATAAGGGCGTCATTCCCGTTGGCGGCGTGACCTTCGATGCTGCCGGCAATATGTATGGAACCACCTGGGCGCCGGGAATCGAGGGGGATTTCGTGATGGCCAAAGCCGGAGCTGATCCTCAATCGAATACCTTCTGGGGCTGCAATCAGCCGGGCTGCGGTGGCACGGTCTACAAACTCACACCCACACAAGGCAGCTGGCAGGAGACGGATATCTACGCCTTCACCGGCGCTGCCGATGGATCCAGCTCGCAGGGCAATTTGATCTTCGATAGCGCCGGCAACCTTTACGGCACCACGCCCTACGGAGGAACCGGAAATTGCCAGTACGGTTGCGGCACAGTGTTCGAGGTCAGCCGCAGTAACGGTGGCTGGACGGAAACCGTTCTGCACTCGTTTGCGGGAAGCGATGGAGCCTATCCCATGGGCACCCTGGCGGCGGATCAGGCTGGGAACTTCTATAGCACCACGAACACCGGAGGCGCGCACAACGACGGCACCGTCTTTGAACTCGCCAAGTCCGGCCAGCAATGGCAGGAGAGCGTGCTCTACAGCTTTACCGGAGGTGTTGACGGAGCCCTGCCCTTCGCGGGCGTGATCCTGGACAGCCGCGGCAACCTCTACGGCACCGCGGATGAAGGAGGCGTCGATTCGGTTGGGACCGTGTATGAACTTGCCCACAACGGTGGGACCTGGTCGCTGGTGGTGCTGCACGGATTCAGGCTGCAGAA
Organism: uncultured Acidobacteriaceae bacterium; assembly: GCA_963769235.1. Classification (GTDB taxonomy): domain Bacteria; phylum Acidobacteriota; class Terriglobia; order Terriglobales; family Acidobacteriaceae; genus Bog-257. The sequence continues at coordinate 610,123 of CAVYKW010000009.1, forward strand.
CGACGGCGGCGCTCCGTACGGTCCGCTCGTCTTACTGCATGGCTGGCTGCTGGGCGCAACCCAAGGCGGCGGCTCGTACAACGAAGGCGCGGTCTACCAACTGCTTCCGTAGTCGCACCCACCGGTAGCCGTTCCCAACGATTGCCCGGTGAGCAGCAGAGGCTCGGCATTCTTCCAGCCGACCCTTTGCTGCAAGACAGAGCGCGCCCTCCGTGAAGCGGCAGCATTGCCCAGCATCAACTCCGGATTTAACGCCGCAGGAATACAAACCTGCTTGGTTTCTTCGCTGATCCGGTTCAGAAAATTTTCCTGTTCCCTTGCGCATCCTCTGCCGTTATCTTGTTGTCAAAGGTCTACGTCCTCAAGACGATCTCCATGAACTTCCGCCTCTATCCCATTCTCGCTATCGGCGCTACCGCCGCCATCGTTGGCTACGCTCTGCTGTCACGCAAAAGTAAGAAGTCGCCGGAGCAACTGGAACTGGAGCGGCGTACCGACCTGACGCTGGGCGGGCGAATCATTGACGGCAACGTCGGCGACGTTCTGGAGCTGGAAGACGACACCACCGGCCAGCAAATGATTCTGCTGGTCTACACCTATGACGTAGCCGGTGTTACCTATGAAGCGTCGCAGGATGTGACCCATCTGCGGCAATTCATCGACCTGTACTCCTGCCGGCTGGGACTTCCGGCATCGGTAAAGTATGATCCCCACAATCCCGGCGACTCCATCGTCATCTCGGAAACCTGGTCTGGGCTGCGTAAGCCGACCATTACCCTCCCGACTCGCCCACTCGCCGATTCCAGCACTTTAGTCGAGCGCCCGTCAGCCAGCCTTCCTCCGCCAAGCCGCTTGCAAACTCGTTAACAATCCTTTCGCGCTCCACATTGCTACAATGTGAGCCATGCATAACCTGCCGTTGCCCCTTGCCGCTTTTCTGGCGGGGATCTTATCGTTTCTGTCGCCTTGTGTGCTTCCCCTGGTACCGGGATATGTGTCGCTGATCTCCGGAGCCACGGTGGAAGAAATGCAGTCGCAGGATCGCCGCATGCTGAGCACGGTGATGTTGCATTCCATCACCTTCGTCCTGGGTTTCAGCGTGGTCTTCATCGCTTTAGGGGCGGTGGCCACCAGCGTCGGGCAACTCGCAAACGAATATCATTCCTTGCTCTCGAAGATTGCCGGCATCGTCGTCATCATCTTCGGCTTGCACCTGACGGGCCTGCTGAAGATCAAGGCGCTTTATGCTGACAAGCGGCTGCACGACGTTAAAGGCGGAGCCAGTGCTGTGGGCTCCTTCGCCGTGGGCTTTGCTTTCGCCTTCGGCTGGACACCTTGCATCGGGCCGATTCTAGCTACCATCCTGGTTCTGGCGGGAGCGCAAGGCACAGTGCTGAAGGGCATCGTCTTGCTGGCGGTCTATTCCCTTGGCCTGGCCGTTCCGTTCCTGCTGACTTCCTTGGGAGTAGACCGGTTTCTGTCGTTCTACAGCCGCTTCCGCCGGCACTTGCATACCGTGGAAGTTATCAGCGGTATACTCCTTATTGCCGTTGGGGTCCTGATTTTCCTGAACAACCTGCGGATGCTTTCCGGATATCTGTCTTTCTTGAATCGGTTTTCACTTTAGGGGTAGGTTCGTTTGAAGCGAAACGCGATAGTCTTTGTAGCCCTGTTTGCGGCCATCCTCTTTATGCTGGCTAGCGGCAAGTACCTGGACCGCGTCCGCAAACATGGGCCCCTGAAACTGGTAGGCGACGTACAAGGTGTTCAGGCACCCGACTTTGCCCTGGTTTCGCTGGATGGCAGCAAGGTCAAGCTATCCGACTACCGCGGCAAAGCGGTGCTGCTGAATTTCTGGGCGACCTGGTGCTCTCCTTGCCGGGTTGAAATGCCCTGGTTCGAAGACCTTCAGAAACAGTATGGCAAGGACGGCCTGGTGGTGCTGGGCATCGCCATGGATGACTCCGAGCCGGCCAAAATCGCCGAGTTCGCCAGCGAGTTAGGCGTGAATTATCCGGTGCTGCTGGGAACCGATCAGGTTTCCGACGACTACGGCAGCGTGCAATACCTGCCCACAACCTTCTATATCGGCCGCGACGGAATCATTGTCGACAAACTGACCGGTCTGATGGACCGCAAAGACATTGAAGAAGCGGTGAAAAAAGCCCTCAATACCTCGTCGAAGCCGGTGAGTGTGGAACAACGGCAGGCTGATGCCGGGGTAAAACCGACCGCCGACACGGGTGCAAAGGATACGACACGATGAGCAGGCGGCAAGCTTTCGTCCTGATGGCCGTCATGCTGGCGGCCCTGGCTTTGGCGCAGGCACAAGGCGACAAACCGGCAGTCATTATGGCTCCGGTTGGAACCGTGCAGTTGCAAGCAGGCGCCAGCAAGCAGGTGCCTCTGGATTTCAGGATTCAAGCCGAATTCCACATCAACTCGCACACCCCCCACTCCGAGTTGCTGATCCCGACCGTGCTGAAACTGGACGCTTCCGAGCCGGTGGCGCTGGCTGACGTTAAATACCCCCAAGGTCAGGATGTCGTATTCCCGTTCTCGCCCGATGAGAAACTAAGCGTTTACAGCGGTGATTTCAGCGTTGAAGCGGTAGTGAAAGTTCCAGCCAATGCGGCTGCCGGCACCTATCCGGTGAAGGGCCAGCTGCGTTATCAGGCGTGCGATCACAGCGCCTGCTATCCCCCCCACTCCATTCCGGTAGAGTTCCAGGTTACGGTGCTAAAGCGGTAAAGCCTGGCAAAGCTCTGAGTTAGTTTGCTGTTTTTGAAGGGGACGGCCTTTTAGGCCGTCCGTGAACCATGAGAGCCAATTCGGCTTACAGCCGCTGAGAGAACTCGTTTTCGCTTATTCAGAGTTCTCACAATGCCGCGGGTGGGAAGTGAATCACCCTACCTTCTGCACCAAAACGCACACTGGGCTAAAAACACAAAATGATCTTACTGGTAAGAATTCCACGCAATCTTACTGGTAAGAGTATTTTGCGCTGAACATTGAGTCTGTTGCTATCAAGGGCTTGCGGGGGCAGCCGGTCGCGCCTACGGCCTCCCCCTCAAATGTCTCTCGCTCTTTTCAGCCTTGCGACTGTTCTTTCCTGCCCCAGATTCGCCATCACCGCGAACAGGCTGGGAGCCACTCCCTGCCCCGTCAGCGCCACCCGCGCACCGTTAATCAGGCTCCCCGCCTTAACGTTCTTTTCGGCAGCAAAATCGCGCAGCACCTTCTCCGTGCCCGCCTCGGAGAACTCGGCGTCCTGTTCATAGCGATCAGCCAACTCGACCAGCATCTCGCGGGTGGCGTCGGCCTTGAGGAACTTCTGTACCGCCGCAGGATCAGCCTCATATTCATCGCTGAAATACGCGCGAAACAACGAAGCAAAATCTTTCAGATTGCGTGCCCGCGTCTTCACCAAATCAAGGGTTGATTCCATCGCACCACGGCTGGTCTGGAACGGAACCAGATCCACCTTCTTCCATTCCTCTTCGATCAGCGGCAGGAGTTGCGCGGCCGGCGTCGCGCGGAGGTATTCGGTATTGAACCAGTCGAGTTTGCCGCGATCAAAAATGGCATTCGACTTCTGAATACCGCTGAGGTCAAACAAATCGATGAGCTCGCGGTCGTGCAGGATCTCCTGCGAAGAATCGGCCGGCGTCCAGCCCAGCAGCGCCAGGAAATTGCGGAAGGCCTCAGGCACGATGCCCTCGTCTTTATAGGCGATCACGCTGGTCGCCCCATGCCGCTTGCTGAGCCGCGTCTTATCCGGCCCCAGGATAAGCGGCACATGCGCAAACACCGGCAATGGGCGGCCTAGCGCTTCATACAGCATCACCTGCTTCGGTGTGTTCGACAGGTGGTCAGCGCCGCGCAGGATGTGCGTCATGCGCATGTCGATGTCGTCGACGACCACGCTGAGGTGATAGGTCGGCACGCCATCAGAACGTAGCAGAACGAAGTCTTCGATCTCGGAATTGGCAAACTCGACGCGGCCAAAGACAGCATCATCGAAGGCGGTGCTGCCATTCTCGGGCACCGCAAAGCGAATCGCCGCTTCACTCGCGCCGCGCCTCGTCAGCGCCTCCGCCCGATCAATGCGCCGGCAAGCATCGCGAGGCACACGGCCCTCCGCCACTCCCTGCGCGCGTTGCTCCTCAAGTTGCTCCTTGGTGCAGAAGCAGTAGTAGGCGTGGCCGGTCTCAAGCAGGCGCGCGGTTGCGCTGCGGTAAAGGTCCATACGATGGGTCTGGAAGAACGGCCCCTCGTCCCAGTCGATGCCCAGCCAGCGCAGCCCGACCAGGATGCCTTCCACCATCTCTGGCGTCGATCGTTCGAGATCGGTGTCCTCGATGCGCAGGATCAGCGTGCCCTTGTGATGCCGCGCGAACAGCCAGCAGAACAGCGCGGTACGCGCTCCACCGACATGCAGATAACCGGTAGGCGAAGGCGCGAAACGAAGCCGGGGAGCGTTGGATGAAATCGAATTCGAGCTCATGATTTGAAGGTGTAACTAGCGGTCAGGGGTGCGGTATACCCGCCGAGAAACAGTTCGTCAGCGGTTGAGTTTGTGCCAGGGATTGAAGGTTTCAGCGCCCATTTGCTTCAGCGTCTGCGCGGCCTTCGGACCAGGGTCGCCATACACTTCGAAGCGATTGAGGCCTGCCGTCTCGAGCATCTTGGGCACAAACTCCTGCACCACCGGACCTGCGAGATGCGTGACCACAGCGTCGCCATCGGCGTAGGTCTCAAGCAGACGGCAGCGCCTGCGGTCGTCGCTCAAGAAAAAATCGTACCCCAGCGTACCCGGTTCCGACTGGCTGCGTTCGACCATCGTACGAATCACTTCTTCGAATTCATTCAGCTTTCCTTCGTGAATCGTGAGTTCAACCGTAAAGCGCACCGTGTTGTTCGACATTGGCAACTTCTCCTCACCAAAGGTGTGATTCCCAGATGTGATGCTGCCCAGCGCTCAGCCCACAGTCGGGAGCGGCGGAAAAATGTGTCAGGCCGTATCGACAACTCGAAAGCCGGTCTGCCGGGCGGCCCCTAGCAGTCGCTTGTCTCCGCAGATAAAATGCTTGTTAAATGGCCGGTTCATACTCCAGATGTGGGCAGCCGCAAGTTGAAGTGAGTCAGCCGCACGGAGCGGGTAGCGCTCCAACACAGATTCGGCAAGTCGACGCAAATCTTCTGTCGGCTGAATTTCCCGCCAGCCATCTTGCAACTGCTCAAGCCGGCTGATTATCTGACGATGTTGCGCGGCTTTCAAAACGCCCGCGCGTAGCTCCCTTGCGAATGCGCTTCGTACTTCCACCGGCGTCGCCCACCACACGACCATAGCAAATCTTTCACTAAGCTGTTGCAGCAATGGAGTGCCCATCTGCTCGGTACATAGGGGGACGAGCGCGCTGGCATCCCAGAAGGCAGTCTCCATCAGCGACCATCCTCACGCTCTTCCAGAATCGCCCGAAGAGCTTCCTCCGCACCCAGATTGGGGGCTGGCATGTGCCAGAATTTCTTCCAATTCATGCGATTCTTCGGTAGTTTCATCACGCCGGATACGACGAGCTGACGCTCTTCGTCCGATAGGGCGCTAGCGGGATAGGGAGAGATCCGAGCGACGGGTGTGTTGCGGTCCTTGATGATGATCTCTTCGCCTTTTCGAACCATCTGTAAGTAGGCGCTCAACCGGTTCTTCAATTCGGCAACGTTGACGCTTTTCATGATGTCTACATTCTATCCTACTTAGCTATATAGCTATCTCTGCCCGCTTCAGCCCTTCTCCCGTTTCTCAATCTTGCCCCAGGTATCGCGTAGCGGCACGGTGCGATCGAACACCAGCGCTCCCGGCTTGGAATCGAGATCGGTGCAGAAATATCCCAGCCGCTCAAACTGATAGCGGTCGCCGGGCTTGGCCTCCGCCAGCGACGGTTCCAGCTTGGCATTGGCCAGAATTTCCAGCGAGTTCGGATTCAGGTTGACGGTGAAGTCCTCTCCCTCCGGCACATCGCCTGGATTTTCCTTGGCAAACAGGTTCTCGTACAGCCGCACCTCGGCATCGACCGCGTGCTCGGCCGACACCCAGTGAATCGTGGCTTTGACCTTGCGTCCATCGGGAGCATTGCCGCTGCGGGTCTCGGGATCATAGGTACAATGCACTTCGACCACCTCGCCGCCGTCGTTCTTCACCACGCTCTTGCACGTAATGAAGTAGCCGCCGCGCAAGCGCACTTCCTGTCCTGGCGACAGCCGAAAGAATTTCTTTGGCGGATCCTCGCGAAAGTCGTCCTGCTCGATGTAGAGCACGCGCGAAAACGGCACCTTTCGCATGCCTGCGCCAGGATCTTCGGGATTGTTGACCGCCTCCAGCTCTTCGCTTTTGCCCCCGGGATAATTGTCGATCACAACCTTCAACGGACGCAGCACCGCCATCGCGCGCGCCACGCGCTTGTTCAGGTCCTCGCGGACGAAGTGCTCCAGCATCGCCAGTTCGATGGTGCCGTTGGTCTTCGAAACTCCGATCGCCGCGCAGAAATTGCGAATCGCCTGCGGCGTATATCCGCGACGGCGAATGCCGGAGATGGTGGGCATACGCGGATCGTCCCAGCCCCGCACGCGGCCCTCCTGTACCAGTTGCAGCAGCTTGCGCTTGCTCAGCAACGTGTAGGTCAGGTTCAGGCGATCGAATTCAATCTGCTGCGACGGAAAAATGCCCAGCTGCTGGATGAACCAGTTGTACAGCGGGCGATGGTCCTCAAACTCCAGCGTGCAGACGGAATGCGTGATCTGCTCCAGCGAGTCTGATTGCCCGTGCGCGAAGTCATACATGGGATAAATGCACCACTTGTCGCCGGTGCGGTGATGTGTGGCGCGCAGAATGCGATACATCACCGGATCGCGCATGTTCAGGTTGGGGGAAGCCATATCGATCTTGGCGCGCAACGTACGCGAGCCATCAGGAAATTCGCCCGTCCGCATGCGCTCGAACAGATCGAGATTTTCCTCGATCGACCGATTGCGATGAGGACTGTCTTTTCCAGGCTCGGTGAGCGAGCCGCGGTACTTGCGCACCTGCTCGGCATCCAGATCATCCACGTACGCTTTACCTGCTTTGATCAACTGCACCGCCCAGGCATGCAGCTGGTCGAAGTAGTCGGAAGCATAAAACATCCGGTCGCCCCAATCGGCGCCCAGCCAACGGGCGTCGGTAATGATGGAGTCGACGTACTCCTGCTCTTCTTTTTCAGGATTGGTGTCGTCGAAGCGTAGATTGGTTTCGCCGCCAAACTCAGCCGCCAGCCCGAAGTTCAGGCAGATGGACTTGGCGTGACCGATGTGAAGATAGCCGTTGGGTTCGGGAGGAAAGCGGGTGTGCACGCGTCCTCCGAACTTGTTGGTCTTCAAGTCTTCGAGAACGATGTCGCGGACAAAATTCGAGCGGTCGGGCGCCTCGGCCGGAGCCGGCGCGGCGGTTTTCTCGTCGTGGGTGGATGCGGACATAATGGCGATGCCTCAATTCCAGCGGCGAACCGGCAGCATAGGCCGCGATTCGCCGAAACTTATATTTTACGCGGTGAAACGGATGACGCGGTGGTCAGCAGAGAAATCCTTCGTCGGACTGAAGCCCTCCCCGTGAACAAATTCGGATGTGATGACAATTCGGATGGTGGGGAGTAACGGACAACCGACAACTGCTTACGGCCAGCTGATCTCGGCCAGCAGCACGGCCACGTGCGCGATGGCAGCATTGTCGGTGCCCATGCCTTCCGGCGTTTTGGCTTTGATGCCGACGCTCGACGGCTCGACGCCCAGCAGTTCGGCGACTTTCTTTTGGATAGTCGCCGCGTGCGGCCCGATCTTGGGCGCCGCCAGGATCAAGGTGCTGTCCACGTTGCCAACCCGGTAGCCGGCTTCGTCCACCAGCCGCAGGGCCTCGCGGACAAACATCGCGGAATCCGCCCCCTTCCACTTCGGATCGGTAGGCGGGAAGTAGGTTCCGATATCGCCGGCGGCAACTGCGCCCAAAAGCGCGTCGGTCAGGGCGTGCAGCAGGACGTCGCCGTCAGAGTGGCCGGCGAGTCCGCTGTGATGTGGCAAAAGTACGCCGCCAATCTTGAGCGCGATGCCGGGCTTGAACTCATGCGAGTCCCAGCCGTAGCCAATGCGCGGAAGCGGGGGTCTATTGGATGAGGACAATTCTGGTTCCACCGGAAAAGCATATCCCTCGTCGGGACGCCGCTCTGAACAGCGGCTCTGCCGATCTCTACCCGCTCAGGCTCACGTCGCGGCGAGTCTGCTGCGACAAAAAGAACTCGGCAAGTTCCAGGTCCGCCGGCGTGGTGATCTTCATGTTGCGCGGCGATCCCATTACGACGTGCACCGTGCCGCCGCTGCGCTCGATGAGCGACGCTTCGTCGGTTCCCATGAAGCCATCGGCGGTGGCTTCGTCGAAGGCTTTCTTCAGCAACCCGAAGCGGAAGCCCTGCGGCGTCTGCGCCAGCACCATTCGCTCGCGCGGCACCGTCGCGATCACCACCGCCCCGTCGGAGGTGCGATCCACCTGCTTCACCGTGTCGATGGCGGGTACTCCGGCGATAGCAGCCTGGTATTTCTTCACCGCCTCGATCACTCCGGTGATGGTTTCCGGCTCGACAAACGGCCGCACCGCATCGTGGATCAAAATGATGTCGTCATCAGCCGCCTGGATTGCAGCCAGGGCATTAGCGACCGAGTTCTGCCGATGCTCGCCGCCTTCCACCACCCGCAGCGGCTTGCTGAAGTTTTCCTTCTCGATCTGCTTCTGAAAGGTCGCTGTCTCGTTCTTCCGCAGCGCCACCACCATTTCGGTGACCGCATCGCACTGGTCAAACTTTCGCAGCGTGTGTACAAGAATAGGCGTGCCTTGGAGCTCAAAGAACTGTTTGCTCTTGCTCTTGGCACCGCCATGAATGGCCGCCATCCGCGTACCTAAGCCGGCGGCAGGAATGATCACTACAACTTTCATATTGGGGAGCCGAGTATAAACGCCCGCCGAGCCTCGACACAAATCGCGAGCTCCGGGCCGGGGTGATTCGTCGGAACAGGTTTTCGCAACCTACCGCCCCTGAAGATGTCCGGCGTCGCCTGCGAAAGCCGGACCGGGGACATGGTGAAAAGCGCTACTACACGCTCACTCGGGCTTGGCTGTTTCCGTGACCGCCGCAGCCGGAGTCGGCCCTGACTTACGTATCTCGGGCCGCGGTTCCATGGGCCGAGGCGAATTCATCCCGCGTTCATCGAACTTGCCGAAGATCATTTTGCCCGCCGTGGTTTGCAGTACCGACGTCACCGAAATATCAACCGTCTTGCCGATCATCTTTCGCGCGTTATCGACCACGACCATGGTGCCGTCGTCGAGATAGGCCACACCCTGGTTGTACTCCTTGCCTTCTTTCAGGATGAAGACCTTCATGATCTCGCCCGGCAACACGATCGGCTTCAAAGAGTTCGCCAGCTCATTGATGTTGAGAACTTCCACTCCTTGAAGCTGGGCAACTTTATTTAAATTGAAATCATTGGTGACGATCTTGCCTTCGTACACCTTGGCCAGCTCAATCAGCTTCAGGTCAACCTCGCGAACTGCCGGAAAGTCGTCTTCCACGATCTGCACCGTCAAGGTTGCAATCTTCTGAACTCGCTGCAAAATATCGAGGCCGCGACGGCCGCGGTTGCGCTTCATGGAGTCAGCCGAGTCGGCCACCAGTTGCAACTCGCGCAGCACAAACTGTGGGATGACGATGACGCCATCCAGGAAGCCGGTTTCCGCGATATCGGCGATGCGGCCGTCGATGATGACGCTGGTGTCGAGAATCTTGTAGCTGCGCTTGGATTGTTTCTCGCCGCCAAAGATTCCGCCCAGCGCGGCGAGATTCAGCAGTTCGCCTTTGCCCGCGCCGACGACCAGGCCGACATAGGCCATCAGCAGCATCACGAAAAGCTGAAGGAAGCTCTGGGTCGGACCGGGACTGATGCTGTTGCGGATAACCAGGCTGAACAGGTAAGCGCCAATGATGCCGAGGATGCTGCCGATGACAGCACCGATCAACCGCTTCAGGCTGACCTGGCGCAGGCGAAACTCAAACAAGACGACGGCAGCCCCGAACACCACACCTGCAACGGCAGCAGGCACGCGGCCCAGGCCAATTGGTTGAAGTTCGTAACAAGCTAACGCAGTAACAAAGACAAATAAAATGCGGATTATAACCAAATCCACGTGGCACCTCCCCTGGCCAGCCTGGGAGTCTGTGGACAGATCAATGTGCGCCGGAGTTATGAAGTCTTGCGATTATGCCGGCGACTCACTCCTGTTCCCTAGACACAACCAGCGGCCTCGACTCGATCGCTTCGGTATCAATATTCGGGGCGTATGAAATAGGAGCGGTCCCCGATTCGCCTGAGGCGAAAATATTCAATCAATCGAAAGCTAGCGAAGTATATCCCAAATTCCCAGCTTCGCCCGATCGTCAACGGCAGGCCTTCCACCCGGCTCTTTTTGGGAGTCGAGACGAGGCCTATTGAGGCCATCCTAACAGCTTCTCTGAAAACTAAACAGGGCAGGATTTCTCGCTTACAAAACAGCGCCGATCAGCACCCCGATTACCCACCAGCCAAATACCACGCCGAAGCAAGCTCCGCGTTTTGCCTTGGTCAGAACGGAATAGGCGATGGCCGTGAGCACCAGGCTCCAGATGGTGAACAGGTCGAAAGAGGTCGCGATCGAGTGCAGGAAGTGCGAACTGGGGTCGATCAGGCCTCCGAGGTTGCTGGCCACAGGACTCTCGAAGGTAAAGCCCTGCCCACCCCCGACGACAATCCCCAGGATGGCAATCAGCGCTTTCAGAATGGCGGGCAGCGAAGCGTACATACTGATGGCCAGGCATTGATTAAAGCTCAACTCGGCGCCAAATCCGAAGTTGAACGACGCCATGTAGATCGCTGCGATGATCGCAATCACGATCAGCAGCACGATGGGATTGGCATAGCCGACAATGCGCGTGTATTTGGCGATGGTTTGGATTCGGGCCGCCCGCTCCTCCGGCGGCAGTTGATCCAGTTTGGCGGCTATCTTCGGCTGCGTCGCCATCTGGTTGTTAGCTACCGTATCCATACCGACTTTGCTGTCGACCACATAAACCAGCGCGACGCTGGACAGAGCGACTAGCAACCAGGGAACCAGCCACCGCGAACTCCGGCGAAGGTCGGCAAAGGTCTTGGCGGGCGCGACAAACGTGTCCACTACACGTTCAACTTCGGAAAGGGGCTTCGGCTCGAGCGGAGCAGAAGGGGAAGCGGTGGCAGCACTCATCACAGCTCCTGGGGGCGAAATGCCCCAACACTTATCCAGGTAATTCAGCTCAAAGGGGGAGATGCGGCGAGATTGTATCACCAGCAGGAAATAAAGAAAGTGACCCTCAGGAAACAGAGGGCCAATTCCCGAAACAAAAACGAAGGGCGGATTTTCACCGCCCTCAATGCAAACTTCCTCGCGCAAACGGAATGTCACTGCTGCGGGCTGGAACTACCTGAGCCGGAGTTCATGGCCGGGTTAGGCGCATTCCCCGTCCCGCCGTTGTTCATTGCCGGATGACTCGGCGCCAGATCGGAATGCCCGTGGCCGGTCACTACAATCTTATCGTTCACTTGACGATTGCCGTCGAACGATTCCGCGATGCGTTCCGCAGTCAGCTTGTCCTTGCTGGATCCCACGGTTCCCGACAGATCAATCGTCTTGTCAGACACGTCGACCGCCACGCTGCTGCTGGCCAACGTTGGCTCGTTATGCAGAGCGTCGGAAATTCGCGATTGCAGCGCGCTATTGGTCTGCTGTCCTGAATTTGCGGGAATGGCCGGGTCGCTGGCGGGAGTGGCCCCGTAATGAGTCACCGTTTGTGGATCTGGAGCCGTTGCCGACTGGCTGGCAGAGCTGCTACTGCTCGTCTGCGCCGCAACATAGGCAGGGCCAAGAGTCAAAACCAATGCCATTACGATCGTCTTTGCCCTCATCGTAGTCTCCTGTGCGGTTAGATGTGGAATTAGCCGCCCAGAGGTGTCAGGCAATGCAGAATTGCTGGATGCAAGATGCGGCTTTTTCATGGCAGTCGTTCGCAATTGTGCTTTTCATTTGTCGGGTATTCGTCATATACTCGCCTCCGCTCCTCGCTCCCGAGCGCGAGTTCGCCCGCAGCAGCCTTACTGAACGCGCGACTCACACAAGCCGCCGGGTCGCGGAGATCCACGGGAATCGCCCTCTGGGGCGAATGCGCTGCGCCCTTCAGTTCAAGTTCGACAGGAGGCACTATGGCGACCATCCGGGATCTCATCGTCAATCGCACCATTCACTACGTGCAGCCCAACCAGACGGTTTTCGAAGCAGCCAGCTACATGGTGAATTGCAATGTCGGTGCCGTTCCTGTCCTGGACGACACCAAGCTGGTGGGCATCTTCTCCGAACGCGACATCATGCGCCGGGTGGTCACTGAAGGACGCGACCCACTCACCACGCACATCGCCGACGTGATGAGCACGGACATCCGCACCGTGGCTCCCGGCGCCAGTGCCGACGAAGCCATGTGCATCATGCAGTCCCACGCGGTGCGGCATCTGCCGGTGTGCGAAGGCACGACCCTGGTCGGGTTCCTGTCGCTGCGCGATCTGCTGCGCTGCAACCTGGATGAGAAATCCGGCGAAGCTGAGATGATGCGCGCCTACATCCAGACCTCGACCTAGCACAGCGATTCCCGTTCTAAAACCCTGGCCACAGCTCGCAGGTAGGCTCTGTTGCCGCAGCTGAGGCCGGTGTACACTAGCTGTGCTTTCAGCTGTGCTCCCATGAGCTTGCACGGAGTCATCGACGACCTCCGCAAGATAGCCGGACGCGACGCAGTTCTCGACCGCCCCGAAGACGTGATGCTCTATGAGTACGACGCTGGAGTTCGCAAGAGCACGCCCGGCGCCGTTGTCTTCCCGCAAAATACCCAGCAAGTTTCGCAGATCATGCGCGTCGCCTCGGCTGCGCAAATTCCGGTTGTAGCTCGCGGCGCGGGCACCGGACTAAGCGGTGGCGCAATTTCGCAGGAAGGCGGTATCGTCCTTGCGTTCTCTCGCATGAACCGCATCCTCGAAGTCGACGTTGCCAACCAGCGCGCAGTGGTGCAGCCCGGCGTGGTGAACCTCCAGCTCTCGGAACACGTTTCGCACCTCGGGTTGTACTTCGCGCCTGACCCCTCCAGCCAGAAGGCTTGCACCATCGGCGGCAACGTAGCGGAAAATTCCGGCGGTCCGCATACATTGATGTATGGCGTCACCGTGAATCACGTCACCGGAGTTGAGGTCGTGCTCCCCAGCGGAGAGATCGTGCAGTTCGGCGGGAAGGCAGCGGAATCTTTTGGCTATGACCTGACAGGGTTCTTTGTCGGCTCAGAAGGCACTGTCGGCATCACCACCGCCATCACTGTGAAGTTGCTGCGCAAGGCGGAGTCGGTCGCGACCCTGCTTGGCATCTTCGATTCTATCGACGACGCGGCGCGCACCGTCTCAGCCATCACCGCCGAAGGCATTACCCCGGCCGCGCTCGAGATGCTCGACGGATGGACGCTGCGTACCATCGAAGCTTTTTGCCACGCCGGTTATCCCCTCGATGCCGGAGCGGTGCTGCTGATCGAAGTCGAAGGCCTTCGCGAAGCGGTCGAGGAGCAGGCTGCCGCGGTGCGCGAGGTATGCCTGCGCCAGAACGCTCGCGACGTCCGCCGCGCTCAGGACGAAGAGGAGCGCGCGCTGCTGTGGAAAGGCCGCAAGCTGGCGTTCGCTGCGCTCGGACGCGTCAGCCCGTCGTATTACACGCAGGACGGCGTGGTCCCGCGCAGCCAGATTCCAGCTGTGTTGCAGCACATCGGCAACGTATCGAAGAAGCACGACCTCATCATCGGCAACATTTTTCATGCCGGAGACGGCAACCTGCACCCGCTAATCCTCTTCGATATGCGCAATACTGAGCAGTTTGCACACGTGCTGGAAGCCAGTCGCGAAATCCTCCAGTACTGCATCGATGTCGGTGGCTCCATCACCGGCGAGCACGGTGTCGGCATGGAAAAGCGCGACATGATGCCGCTGCTGTTCACCGAGGAAGACCTCGACGTGATGCGCAGTCTGCGTAACGTCTTCAATGGCGCTGACATCCTGAATCCGCAGAAGCTGCTGCCTACGCCCCGCATGTGCCGCGAAATCTCCGGCCCATCGCAGAATGCCGTGCTGGCGCGGGAGGGTATGTGAGCACCCTCAGCACCACCACGCAGTTGGGCCGCGACTTGCGCGCGCTCTGCGGAGCCGAGCACGTTATCGACGATCCCGCCGAGTTGAACGCAAACGCAATTCGCGGTGTAGTGCCCGCGGCTTCCGTTGCGCCTGCTTCCGCCGACGAAGTTGCCGAAGTCATCCGTCTGGCGAACGAACGCGGCTTGAATGTTGTGCCTGGCGGCGGATTCACCCAGCAGGCCAGCGGCAATCGTCCTGAGCAAGTCGACGTGCTCCTCTACACCACGCGCCTGACCGAGGTCGAGCATTACGATCCCGGCGACCTGACGATCGGCATCGGAGCAGGCTGCACGGTCGCGCAGCTGTCGTCGAAAGTTGGCGCTGACGGCCTGTTGTTCGCCGGCGACGCTGCTTCCCCAGAACGCTCGACGCTGGGCGGTTTGCTCGCGACCGGCATGAGTGGCCCGCTGCGGCAGGGCTACGGCGGCCTACGCGATTACTGCATCGGGATACGCTTTGTGACCGGCGATGGCCGCAAAGCCAAAGGCGGCGGCCGGGTTGTCAAAAATGTCGCCGGCTACGACTTGATGAAGCTGCTCATCGGCGGCCAGGGCACGCTGGCTATCATCACTAGCGCCAGCTTCAAATTGTTTCCCGCACCACGCAAGACTCGTACCTTCATCGCCGACTTCGCGACCTCCGATGCGGCACACGATTTTCGCGATAGCGTGCTGCATTCGCCGTTATCCCCGATATGCCTGGAACTGTTCTCGCCGCAGACGTGGACGCTGGCGCAGCCCAGCACTTCGTCTCCTGAGCATTGGTCGGTATGCGTACGCGCCGCCGGTAGCGATGCTGTGCTGTCACGCTATCGCAAGGAACTGGGAGCGGCCGTCACGCGCGAAGTCGAAGGGGAAGCTGAAATCAGCCTGTGGCGGCTGGCGTCCGACTTCACGGCGCTCGCTCCCAAAGCGCGTCCGAATGCAACGGTGGTTGCGCTCTCGCTGGCGCTCAAAGATGTCCGCGAGGTTCTTGGGCAAACTCTTCCGGCCGCGCTGAACGGCCTTGAATTCGCCGCCGTCGGACGTATCGGCCTCGGCCATCTGCTAGTCGCTTTTTGGCCGACAGTGTCGACGAACTCCGGCGAATCAACCGGCGCGCTCTCGGCCGCAACCGATGACTTGCGCCGCCGTTTGCCAGCCCACGCCAGCATGGCCGTGCTGCTCTCACCCAATGCCGGTACGAAGTTCTGGGGTCCGCTGCCAACCGACGCGAACAGCATGCGCGCCATGAAGCAGGCACTCGATCCGAAAGACATCCTGAACCGCGGGAGGTTTAGCTTCTGACTTTCGCAACCCCAACTCAGGAAGCGCAGGCCTCGAACTTCTCCGCAGGCGAGAAGCCCTCATGGGAGCTGTACTCCAAGTGTGTGCATTGCGGCTTGTGTCTGGATAATTGCCCGACCTACCGCGTGCTGGGCACTGAGATGGATTCGCCGCGCGGCCGCATTTACCAGATGTTGCAGGTGGATGCCGGCCGGCTGGCACTGGCCGATTCGTTCGTCACCCACATCGACCGCTGCCTGGGCTGCCTCAATTGCCAGACGGCATGCCCCTCGGGCGTGCAATACGGACATCTGCTGGAACGCACGCGCTCGCAGATCCAGCAGAGCTATCGGCGCTCCTGGCTGAACCGGGCGGTCACCAATTACTTCTACACCCAGGTCCTGCCGTCCTTTGGCAAGCTATCGCAGACCGCGAAGCTGGTGCGCTTCTATCAGCGCTCCGGACTACAAACTCTCGCCCGCAAGACGGGACTGCTCAACCTGCTTGGTGTGGCCGACCTGGACGCGCTTTCACCGCGAATCGATAGCGAGTTTTCCTTCCGCCAGCTTGGCCATATTTTCCCCGCTGACGGCATTCGCCGCGGACGCGTAGCCATGCTCATCGGATGTGTCAGCAGTGTTGCCTTCGCGGAACTGAATCTAGCCACCATTCGCGTGCTCACTCGCAACGGCATCGAGGTCTGCATCCCCAAAGAACAAAGCTGTTGCGGCGCTCTGCACGCCCACGCGGGATTTCTGGACGATGCTCGCACCCAGGCCCGCTGCAACATCGATGCCATGCTCAGCCCAGACATCGACGCCATTGTGAGCAACGCTGCCGGCTGCGGCGCGACCATGAAGGAGTACGGCGAACTGCTGGAGCACGACCCCAAGTACGCCGGGCGGGCGAAGGAGTTCGCCGCGAAGGTTCGCGACGTCACGGAATATCTCGGCACAATTGGACTGTTGGAACCGAAGCGCAAGCTGAAGCTCCGCGTCACCTATTCCGATCCTTGTCATCTGGCGCACGCGCAAGGCGTTCGCAAACAGCCTCGCGCGCTGCTGAAAGCCATCGGCGCGGAGCTGGTGGAGATGCCGCGCGCCGACTCATGCTGCGGCAGCGCCGGCGTCTATAACGTGGTGCAGAACGAAATCTCCATGCAGATTCTGGACGAAAAGATGGACTACGTCGCCATGGTGGAACCGCAAGTGTTGGCGACCGCCAACGTCGGCTGCATGCTGCAACTCGCCGCAGGCGCCAAACGCAAGCACCTCAACGTCAAGGTGCAACACGTCATCGAACTGCTGGACCAGGCTTATTAGCCCGGCCCACGGACACTGATTGTTAATTGAATTGCGGAAATCACGCCGCCAGGCGCGTCTCTATCTGCTCGGAAGACTTCTGTTCAGCCGGTGAATCGAGATCGCTGAATTGGAATGCGACTTGCCGCCCCGGATCAGGTTTGCGGCCTAAGAGCCGCGCAATCGGCCCTAGCGACTGACTTAAAGATTTCGTGAGCACCGGCGCCGCCTCGGAAGCGAACGCTCTGCGCTTATCTTCCGTCAGGTTATGATCCCGCACCTCGAGGGTGAGTGGATAATCGGGCAGATGCTCGTAACCCTGCATGGCATAGGCCGACCAGGCGTGTCGAAGGGGTAGGAACTGAACTGTGATTTGACTGCGATCTTCGGGACGAAGCTGAAATGCGCGTAGGGTGATGTCGATCAATTTGCGGGCAATGTCACGTTTTTGCTCGAGTGGAACAGCCCGCGAGTACACACGCAAGTACGGCATGCTGACCTCCCAACCGCTTCCTCATGTACTAGAAGCATCTGAGGTGGCAGATGGTTGGACAACCGAAAAATTAATCAAAGAAACAACTTAACGACAGGGAAGGCAATCTCGAGTCATCAAGGCCGACCTTCGACCGGGTAATTTTTTCCGCAAAGTGGAGGAAGTGGTAAGCGGACTGTTGAAAGCCTGTCGCCGAGCGCACCTCACTCCGCGGCCCTTAGAAGTTGGGCCGGTCGAGTGGCGGCTGCCAGGCCAGAAAGTCATGCCGCATGCGGTCGGCGTAATTCTGGATGAGGTCCTGCACCCGCTTGGCATCGGGAGACTTCACGATGAGCCCGACATGATGTTTCTTCTCGTTCATGCGCCAGACGACTTCGGGATCGTTGTAGGCCGAAGTATCGGGATGCTCCTGCTTGGCCAGCGATACCAGCAGCCCGGCTGAATCTTTGTTGGGAGTGGGCGGCTTGTATGGCGCTTTGCCGCCGGCAATCTCGACCTTGGCCCACTCGGCCCACATGTTCAAACCTGTCGCAGCCTGGATGAGGTCGACGATGTGCGCTCCGCCGACGCGCGCCGAGGTTTCGAGGAAGTACAGCTTGCCATCATCGCGTCCGCGGATGTATTCGCTGTGCGCCACGCCACGCAGCATGCCGAAGGCGCGCATCACTTTCTGGTTCATCTCGACCAGAGGCTGCGCTTCGGCGGACCCGAGTGGCAGCGTGCTGGTAGTAAAGATGTCGCCTTGCTGCGAGACGTCCATGGGCGGGCGGCCGTAGCGGCTGGCGAGGGAGAACATCTCCTCGTGCTCGTAGAAAATTGCGTCCACGTGGTAGATGTCGCCGGCGACGTATTTCTCCAGCAGGTAAAACGACTGCTTATCGCCAAGCAGTTCGAGCGAGCCCCACAGTTCGTCGGCCGAGTGAATTTTCTTGATGCCCATCGAGCCTGCCAGCGAGCGCGGCTTCAAGACCCAAGGCGGCGGCACGCGATTCATGAACTCGCCAAGCTGCCGGTAGTTCAGCACGTGGATGAATTCCGGCACCTGGAAGCCATCGTCGCGCGCTTTCGTCCGCATGGCCAGCTTGTCGCGGAAGTAGCGGGCGGTGGTATCGCCCATGCCGGGCACCCGCAGATGCTCGCGCAGGGTGGCTGCTGTCTCTACGTCGAAGTCGTCGAGGGCGACGATGCGATCGATCACCTCGTTGCGCGCCATGTAGCTGACGCCCAGTAACGCGTCTTCCAGCTTCCACTCTTTCTGCACGTCGGGCATGTAGAAGACTTCGTCGATGGCCTCGCGCGGCCAGGGCTCATCCTTGAGGCTGTGCGAGGTGAGCAGCAGGGTGCGGCAGCCCTGACGGTGACACTCGCGAATGAAATCGGTTCCCTTGTAGTAGCTGGCGAGACAAAGAACGGTGAGGCCTGAACCGGGGGATGACGGCGAGGTGTTCGCGGACGACATGCAATGCCTCCCAACGACAGCGCGATGGAGCGATGCCGCTCTTTGCCGCAACACTATAACAGGCGGCAGCGCGCTGCGTTGCACGATTGGATGCAGGCGCGCGGGGGACGTGGAAGTAACGCATCAGTTTGAATTCTCGGGCGCGCGGCCGTCAGGCGAGTCGCGCGATTAAGCAGGAACGTACGTCAAGCGTATCAAGTCATCGGCGATTAAATCGCTGGCCACCAGGTGGAGCGGCGGCCGGGGCCCGACGAAGAATGGCTTGCCACCACCAAGCACGACGGGACGGAGGTAGAGTCGATACTCATCGATAAGACCAGCCTCGGCCAGGCTTTGCGCCAGGACTGGTCCGCCAAGGTGAATCTCGCCAGCAAGCTCAGCCTTCAGCTTGCGTATCACCGTCTCGAAGTCATCCGCGACAAGCGTGGCGTTGGGCCCAGCTGACTTGAGCGAACGCGACACGACCCACTTGGGCTGGCTCTGCCACGCCGCGGCGAACTCGCGGTCCTCCGCGTCCCAATCAGGAAGGTCTTCGTCCCAATAACGCATGATCTCGTACATGTGGCGACCGTAGATGACGCCAGTCAGGCCACGCATCAGCTCAATGAAGTGACGGAAGGCCGCGGGCGCGGGCGGCCCAAGCTTCGTGTGGTCGACGTAGCCATCCAGGGACTGGCTCAATCCGTAGACAAGTTTTGCCATGCTGCAGATCTCCCTCTCACGTTCTTCAGAATAGCTTGAGCCGACATCGCGCGGAGGTGAGGTTGAACACTATCTGCGCGCCGCATTGCCGGTGTGATCAATAACCAGAGGTCCGCTTACCAATCCCGAGATTCAAACTGAGACACTACCGACGTGGGCTCCAGGTTGCCACTACGCTCGAGGTGTTAGCGGGATTGGCGAGCCACCGCAACGAAGTGTCATCTTCCGTTAGAACCAATCCCGTCCGGGTTCAATGGCGGCCCGAGTATGGCAACAGGCTCTCTAAGAGGAAGCAGAGCACAAAGAAAAAGGCCGACAGACACCGCATCTGAATATCGACCTTGTGGTGTCGAGGATCAATCAGGCGTGATCTCCCAGACGACTCCGCAGCCGCCGGGGCCGTTGGAGCAGGACCCCGTGCCGCCATACACGGTGGTTCCGTAGAGATTTCCGCTGTTGTCGAATGACACGTTGCTCCACGTGTATCCTCCATCGGTACCGCCGGTAAAGGTGTGAAGGTTGGTATACGTCCAGCCGCCGTTTGAAGGGGACAGCTCGAAAACGTTACCGAACCCAATTGTGCCCCCACAGGAGGTAGTGCCGTAAAGATTTCCCACCGTGTCCCACGCGAGAGCGCTAGTGGGCCCGCAAGGGGGAACTTTTGCTTTCGGGAAGCTGAAAAGGGTGTTCAGTATCCAACTGCCGTTCGTGGGGGTCAGCTCGAAAACTGTACCGCTGCCATTGGCGCCGCCACCAAGCGTGGTGCCGTAGAGGTTGCCCGACTGATCGAAGACCAAGGCGCCCTCAGGCCCGCCCCCACCGTCGTTTTCAGCTGAAAATGTATAGAGGGTACTCTGCGTCCATCCAGTTCCTGCCTGGTACGTCAACTTAAAGACAGTGCCATATCCATACAGGCCCCCTGCTGCCGTCGTGCCGTAGAGGTTTCCGGCGCCGTCGAAGATCAGGCCACTGAAGGGATTCTCTCCGTCCCTGCCACCTGAAAAAGTGTAAAGGATGCTTTCGGTCCAGCTTCCGCCAGAGGGCGTGAGCTCAAAGACTAAACCTGCGCCGTTTGCACCGCCAGCGCTGGTAGTGCCATAGATATTGCCTGACTGATCGAAAAGGATGTCACCGAATACGGGAATATCTCCGCCTTCGCCATTAGCAGGAAAGACAAAAAGCTGGGTTTCCATCCAAGGGCATAGCGCAGTTTTACAAACCGACGGGAATGGTCTCAGATTGAAGACAGTGCCGTCCCCAGCACCGCCCTCTTCCGTCATGCCATAAAGAGTGCCGTTGGGGCCGAAGACTACTCTGCCTAACGGATTAGCCCCGTCGGGGCTCGAAGTAAAGCTGTAAAGCGGGTCGAGGGTCCAGCCGGAGCCGCGGTGCTCCAATTTGTAGACCCCGCCATAGCCCGCGGCGCCGCGATACGTCGTGCCATAGAGGTTTCCCGCTCCATCCAACGTCAAGCCGGCGTATGGGTTCTGCCCGTCCGCTCCGCCGGTAAAGTTGTGAAGTACGGTGAAGGTTTGCGCCTCTGCCGGGTGGGGAGCGACCACGATCAGCAGGAATGCGACTGCCAGTGCGGCCATCTGATTCGACGTGAAATTTCGAAATTGTCTTGGATGTACGATTGGGTACATTGTCGCTCTCCTCTCAGACTTCAACCAGAATTGCCGTTCTTGCCTTCGGAAAAACGTCAGGATTATAAGCCTGTCTCGGCTGTTCGCGGCATTTTGCACAACCCAAAAAGGAGTAGCTTCAGCCGCGCCGTCCTGGTTACTTCTTATTGTTTGAAAGTCGATACGCCTCTGGACGCCCTTGGTTCTTCTACACTCCCGCGGCGGCCGCACCTTCGTAGTGGCGCTGGCTGCGGGGCAGCTTCTCGGAGTATCCCAGGTAAAAGAAGAACGCGGTCGAAATCAGGCAGACGGCGAGGCGAACGTGCGCCAGCGGCAGCGGCGCCAGGTTCATGAATTTGCCGAAGCGCCACGCGCCCCAGTTGATGACCTGCGTCGGCACCACGGTCCAGATGGCGACGTAGAACCAGGCCCGCTCGGCGCCTTCGCCGAAGGTGTCGCGGCGTGCGCGCGGCGTCCAATCCAGCACCGTGGCCAGGATGACCGCCAGGGCCAGCGGATAGTAGAGGTACATGTAGAGCTCTTTGAGTATCCAGCGGCCGTTAAGCGAGGCAAGGATGAGGCCGATGAGATTGAGCACGTAAGGAACAATGATGTCGATCCAGGCGGCGGTGTAGCAGACGACGCGGTATCCCAGGTTCGGCTGATGCACGCCGTAGAAGTTGATGTAGGGGCGCGGCTCGCAGCCGGGCAAGCGGCCTTGGTAGCCGCGCCACGCCACCACAGCCACGACGATGGCCAGCCAAATCCAATGGCGGCGGTCGGCACCATGGGCGTAAAGGTCGTAGGTGAGCGGGTATCCGGGGAGCACCCAGAATACCCAGATCCAGATGGGAGTGTGCAGAACGCGGTAATACTGCTTGTTGCGTTCGCGGAAGACGGCCTGTTTCATGGGTAATTGATGGTAGCGCAGGAGGGTCACGGTTCGCGAGTGGGAGAGGCCGCTTTTCGCTGTTCGCTCGTTCTCAGCTGTCAGCTATCAGCCGTCAGCTAGGACTGAGAGGCAGTGAAGGACTGGACAATTACAGCGCGGAGACATGGCGCCTCAGCGTTGTAGGTAGAGTGGCGCTTCAGCGCCGCGTCGAGATTGTTCTAAATTGTCCAGGGCTTCAGCCCCGGATCAGAAATCTCAAAGTTGATCGGAGTTTCGTTAATACAAACTTTGCATAAGTAACTTATGTCGCCGGCTAAAAGCCGGCTCGGGTCGGTAAATATAAGGCTTGGACGCTGGCCTGAAGGCCCAGCTCTACCCGAATGAAGCACAGGCAGGAGTTTTTCCAGCGCCCTGTAAAACCGATTGACTTCGCAAACCTTACCGACGGCATAAAGGCCGTTGCCCTTCAAACCAAACTTTCCTGAGCTTTTGGCTCTAGCTGAAAGCTGACGGCTGATGGCCGATAGCTAGGCGCCGAAAGCGAAACGCGAAGGGCGAAGAGCGAACAGCGGCTTTCAAAACAATTGTTGCGCGTTGTAGAGCAATTGCCCATGCACCAGGTGGGCTTCTGGCAGCAACTTGTGTCGGCGCAGCGGGCGCTTGTCGTCCTCGATGTGCAGCACGGTGTGGCCGTGCGCTGTCAGGTAATCGCTGACCAGCATGCGATGACATTGGAAGTACATCCGCTCGGCACACATGTAGGCGGTCGCGCCGCCGCTCTCTTCGCTGGCGATTTCCATCAGCCAGTCGATTGCCTGCGCGAATTCTGGCGTCAGCATGTAGTCGGCGTAATTGCGGAAGGAATCGTTACGCAGGCCGGTGTTGGGGGAGTCATTGCGAATTTTTTTGCGATGCCCGCCGAGCTCTTTCATCCAGACGTAGCGAATGCCGCGTTTGGGAAGCTCCTGCTCCAGTGATTCGCGATTGAAGTGCGGCAGGCGGCGCGATGCGGGAAACGCGCGAATGTCGACCAGGGTACGAACGTTGTGGGCTTCGAGCGCGGCTACCAGTTCGTCGAGTGTGCGGGTGGAGTGACCGATGGTGTGGATGGTCGACACGGGTTAATTCTTCTGGCGCTCAGGAATGGTTCTTACCAGCGATAGAGGTCCTTCGACTCCGCATTCGCAAAAGGCGCGAATGCTGCGCGCAGGATGACAGCCGTTTTATCCTCTTTCGCAAAAAGCGCGAATGCTCCGCTCGGGATGACAGCCGCTTATTTCAGCTATGGGCAGCCACTGGCTACCCGGACGCCTCACCTAAGTGCGTCGCCAGCTCCGCGCGCGGTACCTGCACTTGTTCACCGCTGGCTAGATCCTTCACCGCGAAGGTTTCGGCGGCGACTTCGTTTTCGCCTACGATGACGATGAACTTCGCACCAGCCTTTTCGGCGAGTTCAAAAGACTTCTTGAGGCGGAAGCTTTCATCGCCGACATCGGCGCTCACGCCCGCGCGGCGCAACTCGCGCGCCAGTTTCAGCGCGTGCGAATTCATTCCCGCGCCCAGCGGCGCAACGAAAGCCTGTATCTTCTCCGCGGCCTGCTCGCCCTGCGACTGCAACGCGAGGATCAACCGGTCTTCGCCGATGGCGAATCCGATGCCTGGCGCCTTCGGCCCTTCGAGCGACTCGGACAGCCCATCGTAGCGGCCGCCGCCGAGCACCGCACTCTGCGCGCCCAGGCCGCCATGGGTGAACTCGAACGTGGTGCGAGTGTAGTAGTCGAGCCCGCGCACCATGCGCTCATTGATAGTGTAGGTAATGCCGACCACGTCGAGCATGGCGCGCACCGCGACGAAGTGCGCGCGGCAGGCGTCGTCGAGGTAGTCGCCGATCTTGGGCAGCTTCTCGATGATGGGCTGGTCTTCGGGCACTTTGCAGTCGAGCACCCGCAGGGGATTGGTCTCGGCGCGGCGCTGGCAGTCGGGGCACATCAAGTGGACAACGGGTTTCAGCGCCTCGCGCAGCGCTTGGTTGTAGCGCGCGCGATCGTCGGCGCAACCAACGGAGTTCAGCTGCAGGCTCCAGTCGCGCAGGCCAACTTCATCGAGCAGCGTGGCCAGCATCTCCAGCACCTCGGCATCGCGCAATGGCGACTCGCTGCCCGCGCTTGGCGGCCCGATGACTTCCGCGCCAATCTGAAAGAACTGGCGGTAACGGCCTTTCTGCGGACGCTCGCGGCGAAACTGTGGGCCGATGTAATAGAGCTTTTGCAGCGTGCCTTTTTTGTCGAAGCCGTGCTCGATGTAGGCGCGCACCACACCGGCGGTGTTCTCCGGACGAAGGGTCAGTGACTGCGCTTTCTCGCTTTGCGCGCGCGCCTTGTCCTCCCAGGTAAACATTTCCTTGGAGACGATGTCGGTTTCTTCGCCCACGCTGCGGCAGAACAGCTGGGTGTCTTCGAAGATTGGCGTGCGGATCTCGTGAAAGTTGTAGCGCGCGAATACGTCGCGCACCTTGGCGTCCACCCGATTCCATAAGTCGATATCAGGCGGGAGAAGATCGCGAGTTCCGCGGACGGCTTTGATCATACGTTTCGAGTTTCGAGTTTCGAGTTTCGAGTTTCGAGTTTCGAGTTTCGAGTTTCCAGTTTCAAGTTTCGAGTCAGCAACTTTGGCTGCTTTTGAAACTCGACACTCGAAACTATCTTTTCACTTCCTTCAGATATTGCTCGCGATATCCCAAATAGTTGCGCGCGTATTGCAGGATCATTTCTTCGTCCTCGACCTGCTTACGCAGCTTGCCGGGGACGCCCATCATCAGCGAGCGCGGCTCGACCACCGTTCCTTCCGGGATCAGCGTGCCGGCGGCGATGATGGAGCCGGCCCCGATCCGCGCGCCGTTCAGAATGACCACACCCATACCGATGAGGCAGCGGTCCTCAACGACGCAGCCGTGCAGCGTGACGGAGTGCCCAACTGTTACCCAGTCGCCGACGATGACCGGCCACTTGTTCAACATGCCGTGAAGAACGCTGCAGTCCTGGATGTTGCTGTTGGCGCCGATGCGGATGGAGTGGACGTCGCCGCGAACCACGGCGTTCATCCAGACGCTGGCGTTTTCGCCGAGCACCACGTCGCCAATCAGTTGCGCCGACTGGTCCACATAACACGATGGTGGGACGGTTGGGGTGATTCCCTTATAAGAACGGATCATTCTTCCTCAGGTGAAACGGAGCGGGTCGACTGTTGGCCGCCGGTTCCAAGACACGCAGGCGCCGGCGTGGAAGGTGTGCCTGGCTTCCTTCCCGGCTGGCTAAACGAAGTGCCTGCAAGTCTTTGAAAATAACATGTTGATGATAGCCAGCGGAAGGGGCGCGAAATGGCGTGATCCAGGGTACCCAGTTCTAGTTTTATCAACCGGCCAGTAGTAAAAACCGGAACCTAGAAATCGCTAAATGACAGCTTCGTAATTTCTTGCATTTCTTCTACGACTTTGTCGGGATGTTCAATCGACGGTGGCTGATTTACAACTTTGACAGCGTCCTGCAACTATTAGTGAAACGACCAGCCATTCCAAAGAGTCAAAGTGACAGAAAGCGCAGAAGCAGTAGACAGCAGTTCGCGGTTGAGGATCGAACAGCAATTGGAAGCAACGGTGAGCTGGATGAATGCTGTGGGGTTGAAAACGGTTCTTTGCGTTGATGATGAGAAGATCGGTCTGCGGGTCCGCAAGATCATGCTGGAAAGTCACGGATTCAGAGTCCTGACAGCCAACAGCGGAGTGCAGGGGCTAACCATTTTCGACGATCATCCCATTGACCTGGTGGTGCTCGACTACTACATGCCCGGCCTGAATGGCGGAGACGTGGCTGCTGAGATGCGCCGCCGCCGGCCTGAAGTTCCCATCATCTTTCTGTCAGCCTACTTTTCCCTTCCGCCAGACGCGCTTGAGCTGGCCAACGCCTTCATCACCAAGGGCGATCCGCCTGACGTGTTGATCAAGAAGATCAAGCAACTGGTTAGCCCATCGTCTCTCACGACGTAAGTACAGTGCGTTGGCCTCCTGGGCGATCGCCCGTCTGAAGCAATTCCGATCAAATTCCCGATTTTTATTCTGGGATTGAGGGCCGGTAACCCGTCCTTAGTGGATTTTCTTCTGGATTTCCTGACACTCATCGTGCAGCTTGGCATTTTGCGTTAAACCGTCCGCTACCATACATTCGTCCAGCGCCGCCCTGGGATCGGAATCCTTGAGCAGATTGGTCAGCATCAGATGCGGCGTTGGCCAGTCGGGCGAAAGCCTGGCGGCGATTCGTAGCTCGGCAATCGCGGCCGGCATATCCTTCTTCTTCTGGTAGACGATCGACAGATTGTAATGCGCACTGGCGTTCTTGGGCTCCAGCTTGATCGCTTCTTTGTACTCGGCGATGGCTTCGTCCTGGCGGCCGGCATCGTCCAGAACGCTGCCCAGATTCATGTGCGTCTCAGCGCTTTTGGGTTGGATCTCCAATGCCGCCTTGTAGTGTGTGATGGCGCCATTGAAGTCGCGCTTGGCGTACAGCACGTTGGCCAGATTGTTCTGCGCCGTCGCCATTTTCGGATTGAGGCGAACCGCTTCCTGGTATTCCGCGATCGCGCCATTCAAATCGTGATTGTGCTTCAGCGCCAGTCCCAGATTGTTGTGAGCGTTGGCATCGTCAGGCCGCAGCTGCGTGGCGATTTTGAACTCCGCAATCGCAGTAGGGTAGCCCTTGCGATCGAGGTAGATGCGTCCGAGATTGTAGTGCGCTTCGAAGTAGTCGGGATATTCCTTGATGGCTTCCTTGTACTCGACGATTGCATTCTCCATGTTGCCGTCGTGCTCGAAATTTGCTCCCGAGCGGAAATGGCGTTCAGCGTCGGCAGGAATAGCCTTGTCCTTTTTCCCTGTCGCGGGTGGGGTGGGCTGAGGTACCGGTTCGGTTTTCGAGGGCGGAAACTTTGGTTGAGAACTCTGCGTGCCCGGCGCGGGCTGGGGCTGCGGCGCGTCCTGCGCCCAGAGCCGGTTTGAATCATTTCCCAGGAACAGGAATGTCAAGAGAATCGCCAACCACAGAACTGCTGAAATGTATTTCCTCATTGAAGTAAGGAAAGTATATCGCTTGCCAGCGAAGCTGCGTGGGAGCGGCTCGGCCCGGCGGTCACTGCGGGTCGGGCTTCGGCGCAGGCTCGTGGATGCCGGCAACAACTCTCTTCATCTGCTGAAATTGTCCGGTCTGATAGCCGTAGCTTTGCTGCGGCAGGCGCATGGCCTCGCGGTCGATGGCTTTAGAACGATCGCCGGGATTAGGGTGATCGGATAAAAAGGCGATAGCGTCAACGCCCTGGTCGTTGAGCTTGATGAAGAATTTCGCCAGCTGCCTGGGGTTATATCCGGCTTCGGCCATCAGGTGCGAACCCAGCAGATCGGCCTGGCTTTCGTTGGTACGCGAGAATTTCAGCAACACGCTGTTGGCGCCGAGCCCAATCCCCAGTTGCTCGAGTTGTCCCATCACGGTGTTGTTGTCGGTGAGTTGTCCGGCGAGGGCGAGCGGAATCTGAATGAGGTCGACTTTGCTGGCCTGGCTGGTGCCGTGCCGCAGAATCACGTGCGACATCTCATGCCCCATCACGCCGGCTAGCTGGGCCTCGTTGTCCACGGCTTTTAGCAATCCAGTATTGATGAACATCGGTCCGCCAGGCAGAGCGTAGGCGTTTACCGCAGGATCGGCGACAACCTCGAAGGTGAAATGGAAGCCGCTGGCTTTGGCCTCACGCGTCTCGGCCAACCGGTGGCCCACGGCGTTAACGTAAGCGGTGAGCGTGGGATCGTTGACTAGCGTGACTTTCTTGCGGATTTCTGCGGCGGTCTCCTCCCCCAGCTCAACGTCTTGCGACTTGGTGAAGAGGTTGAATCCAGGCTTGAGCGGAGTGGGCTTGGATACAGCGAATGCCGTGGAAAGCAGAAGAAGAATGAGAACCGTAGATCGCTTGAATTGCCGCATACCATCTGAGCCACGCCTGCAAAGCGAGGGCGCAACAACTATAGGATGACATATCGTCAGCGAATGCGCGAAGCCGGAAGGAATTGCTGGGAAGGATTCCTCGTGGGCTGAAGCCCACTCAGAATGACAAAGATAAAGGGCTTGTACGGCGCACCTGAAGGTGCGCCCCTTCAAAGACGGATCAAACCCAAGTGCATGGCTTAAGCTCTTTCTCGGCCGCTGTACTCCCCTCCCAACACGAAACTCCAGTTCTCACGCAGACACTGAAGGCCCGCTCTACCTATGCGCAGAGTGCGACCCGAGGCCAGCCACCTCGGGCCGCGTAAGAGGCACAGTCCCTACGTCGCGTGACGTGAGCGTGGCTTCCGTCGCTCAGCCCAGAGCAAACGGCAATGAACACCAGCGTGTTGCGCAGTAGCGCGCTTGGAGGTACGGACGCGGAGGAACGCCCTCAAACTTTCGCCTGAGAGATGTCCGCACAAAGCCACGCAAGTTTCAATCTGCCTCTACGATTGCAATGACCCATACGCGGCAAGTCCCAAGCGCAACGGAAGTTGTCACTCGGAAAAGATTCGCCCGCTTACTACGCGGCGCGAATCGCCTCTCATCGCCGAGGGTCATTCTCAACCGGGAAGCGGCACGCCAAAACCTGTGCCTCGATTGCGAGAAAGGATGCCTGAAAGTCCAGCGCCACACAAGCAGAAAAATTAACTTACTGTGTATTTTGTGTGCAAGGGGGCGCATATGTTGTGCAAATCGTTGACCGAAATGGCAGGCCGTTCCGGAACGGAATCGGGCCAAGTTTCCCACAGAGGTTAACGACTTTGTTACTACCGCCGCCTCCCGCTTCCGTTTATGCTCGGGCTTATGGCAGTGTCGGTAACGGTGTTAGCCAGCGGGAGCAAAGGTAACTGCACCCTTGTCTCCAGCTCCGGCACGCACCTGCTGATTGATGCCGGCCTTTCCTGCCGCGAACTTCTGCGACGGCTGCTGCTCTGTGGACATGATCCGCGCTATATAGATGCCATACTGGTTACGCATGAACACGCCGATCACATCGGCGGATTGCGCGTGCTGGCTCGGCGGCTGAAGGTTCCGGTCTACATCAGCGGCGCTACGTATCAGGCTTACCAACGTGTCACCCGTGATGCCCAAGGCAATCGTGTGGTGATCGAGCGGCGCGAGCAGTTCTCTCCCGGCAGCAAGTTTCAAATCGGCGACATCACGGTGACGCCGTTCACCATTCCTCATGATGCGGTCGACCCGGTCGGCTTCACCCTGCGCAGCGACGGAATCAAGGTTGGCATCTGCACCGATCTAGGCTACATGCCGAACAATGTTCGCGACCATCTTCGCGGATGCCACATCCTGATGATTGAATCGAACCACGACATCGAGCAGTTGCGCGGCGGCCCTTATCCCTGGAGCGTGAAGCAGCGAGTGATGAGCAACGTCGGTCATCTCTCGAATGACGCGCTCGCGAAATTCCTGACGAGCGACTATGATGGAGAAGCCGAGTTCCTCATCCTGGCGCATCTTTCGGAGCAAAATAATCATCCAGAGATTGCGCGGCTGACAGCGGAGCGTGCGCTGGGCGAACAGCGCAGCTTGTTCCTGCAAAACCGGTTGATCGTGGCAGGCCAGCATGAACCGCTGCCGGCAGTTCGACTGTAGGAAGCGTCTTTGAGCGCACCCTCCCCAGGGGGCTCACGACGTTCGGCTTGACTCGATGGCAAAATGTACAGACCCAGTCGTTGGCAAGATCCTGGCCGGATGGCGCTACGACATCTCCGGTCTTGCCCCCGAAATGGGCGGCGATTACGAGGCCCATCTGGCCGAGTGCGCGTTCTGCCGTTCGCGGCAGCGCCTGCATCGCGGCATTGATATTGGGCTGATGGCGCTGGCTTCGGGATCGATGCTGGTATTCCTGCTCGCGTACGGCGTCATCCGCCACTTCCATCCCAGCCACGCGTTCTGGCTGGAGATGGGCGCACTCGCCGGATTCCTGCTGTCCATGCTGTTGTGGCTGCTGGTGGCCGTGGCGACACCGGCTCCATTGGTGGTAAAGGATGTTGCGATGTTTGGCGCACGCGTGGGCCTGGAAAAGCTGCCAGAAGAAATTCGCGACCGCATCCCGGAAGACCTGCGACTGAAGATCTCGGGACAGAGCTGAAAGAACAGTTGTCAGTGGGCGGTTGTCGGTTGTCGGATTTTGGCTAAGAGCTGTCAGCTATCAGCCGTCAGCTTTTAGCTCCTTAGCCGTCAGCTCTCAGCCGTCAGTTATCAGCTATCCACTATCCACACTTGTCTCTACACTTGGTTATCGGCACACAGCTATCTGCCCCAGTAGCCACTATCAAGCCTGTCATCCGGCGCGGAATCACGTTTGTCATCCTGAGCGGAGTGAGGCGCAGCCGAACGCAGTCGAAGGACCGCTATCCCGGCATCGAAACCCCGCCCAGCCCTGCAATCCCGGCCGAGACCTTCAATGTCTGCGTGAGAACCTCTGCCGTCCCTACGGGACTCACATGAATTTCCCACTTACCCAGCACCCCGCCGTCCCACCCCAATTCGCGCAAAAGCGACGCGCGAATCGAAAACCCCGGTTCGGCTGCGTGCTGGGCTAAACTGTTCCGCGCCTTCGGCGCTGGGTTCTTGACCAATTCTGCTCCACCGCCAATTCGAAATCTTAGTTCTTACGCACACACGTCAGTCCCCTTCGTCTCGTCATCCCAACCAACAGCTTCAGCCCATTTTCTTTGTCATCTCGACCAAGGGCTTTAGCCCGCGCGGAGTTTTCGACTTCGCTTCATTCGTCGCTGCGCGTGCATGGGCAGCAAAACGTCGCAGCCTCCGCATCCAATCCACAGGAGGCGCTTATGATTCGCAAACTGCAATCCGGTGAGTACCGTCTGTATTCCCGCAAGAAAGATCCCAAGACCGGCAAGAAGCGTAATCTCGGAACCTTCGCCACACGCGAGAAGGCAGAGGCCCACGAGCGCGCCGTGCAGTACTTCAAGCGGCATTGAGGGCACGAAAGCACTGGTGTTTTGGTGCAGCGGAGCTACAATGCTTTCAGACACGGAAACTATGGCTGCAGCAACTCCATTACCGCTCAGCGTTGAGGACTACTTGCACACCAGCTACAGTCCTGACTGCGACTACGTCGACGGCGAGTTGCAGGAGAGAAACTTGGGCGAATTTGATCACGCCGTTGTTCAGACGGCTCTCGCAGTTTGGTTTGCAAGCCGTGCAAAGGAATGGAATATCCGCGCCGTGACGGAGCTCCGAATTCGCGTTGCGCCGATGCGCTTTCGCATCGCCGACGTCTGTTTGAGGTCGCGCGATGAGCCAGTCGAGCAGGTACCCACACACGCTCCTCTGGCGATCATCGAGGTACTGTCACCCGAGGACCGCGTCTCCCGCTACCAGCAGCGTCTCGACGATTATCGAGCCATGGGGGTGCGCAACATCTGGGTCGTCGATCCCGAAACGCAGCGCGGATATGACTGCTCTACCGAAAGCTGGATCGAGAAGCAGACATTCGCGATCGAGAATTCTGCCATCACGGTTGATCTGTCGGTTATCTTCGCAGAACTCGGTTAATCCCTAAGGCGACATTGTTGGCGGCCTCAGCTTCTCATCGACGTACGCCACTAACCCTGCAACTGTACTGATGCTCTCCAACAACTCAGATTCGATAAACGACGGAAAGACTGCAATGTAAGACGGGGCTACTTCCGCGACTATGGCGTCCCGAAGCTTCGCGAGGAACCATTCGGCATCTTCGGTTGTAAACTCATCGATCCATCGAAACGAGTCCACTAAGTCCGGTTCCTTCAGCCTTAGTTCGTGAGCTAGCATCCGGCGGACAACTTGGCTTGCCTTCGGTCGGATGCTGGCATCTAACTCGCTCATTTCCTCTTCGTCCACTGATCTACCCAGTCGTTCACCGTCTGGTACCACAGGCGGCTGTTCTGCGGCTTCAGGACCCAGTGGCCCTCGTCCGGGAAGTAGAGCATCTTCGAAGGAATCTTCAGGCGCTGCACGGTGGTGAAGAGTTGGAAGCCCTCGGACACGTCGAGCCGGTAGTCGAGCTGCCCGTGGACGACGAGGATGGGCGTCTTGAAGTTAGCCGCGTACATGTGCGGCGACCATTTGTTGTAGAGCTCGCGATTCGTCCACGGCGTGCCTTTGAACTCCCACTCGTTGAACCACAGCTCTTCCGTCGTCCCGTAAGCTGACTGCGTGTTGAACATGCCGTCGTGCGAGACCAGGCACTTGAAGCGCGTCGGTGTGGCCTTCGATCCAGTTGATGGCGTAGCCGCCGTAGCTGGCGCCCAGCGCGCACTCGCGATCCTTGTCGATGAAGGGATAGTTCTTCTCGGCGTAGTCGAGGCCCAGCATCAGGTCCTGATACGGAGGCCCGCCCCAGTTGCCGTTGATGGCGTCGATGAACTTCTGTCCATAGCCAGTCGAGCCGTGGAAGTTCACCATTACGACGACGTAACCGTTGGCGGCAAACAGCTCGGGATTCCAGCGATACGACCAGTCATCTCCCCATGCGCCCTGCGGGCCGCCGTGGATGAGGTACTTCACGGGATACTTCTTGCTGGAATCGAAGTTCGGCGGCTTGACCACGAAGCCCTGCACTTTCTCTTTCAGCGCGCCATTGAACCAGAAGGATTCGAGTGGCTGCATCTGGATTTGCGAGAGGATGGGGTCGTTCAGTTTCGTCAGGGGCTGGGCCTTGCGCAACCAGCAATCAGGAGCGGAGTATTCACGGTCGTTCCCTTTGTTGTCTGCGCTTTCCAGTCTGCAGTTCCAAGTCAAACCCCCGAGGCTCACGCTGTAAATCTCGTTGGGCGCGGTCACACTCATGCGGTCGAAGACCAGCATCTTGCCGTCCGGAGTGGGTGTGGGAGTGTCGTTGAATCCGGCAACCAGCTCGCTCGGCAACGCAATTTGCTGCACAAGATAGAACACATAGATCGGCGCATTGCCTTCATTCTCGGCGGTAAAATAAATCGCTTTCGAATCCGGCGACCACGCCATCGAATCGACCCAGCGATCGAAGTTCGGCACCACGTCGGTGATCTTCCCGGTCGCGCGCTCGTACAGCATCAGGCGGAAGCGATCGCTCTCGTATCCGCCGCGCAGCTGCGAGCGATATGCGATGTACTTGCCGTCGGGCGAATACATGGGCGTTCCATCGCTGCCCAGATTGGTGGTGATCTTCTTCGGTGTTCCACCCGCCGTGGGCACGATGAAGATGTCGCTGTTGGTGCTGGTGGCCTGCACCTCGTCAATGTTGCTGGTGTAGGCGATCTCCTTGCCGTCCGGCGAGAACGCGTACTGATCCTGACCGCCGAGCGAGAACGGAGGCACATCGTGCCCGCCGGGCGTCAGGTCGCGCGCCACGCCGCCATCAGCCGAGACCAGGAACAGGTGGCTGTACTTGCCGTCGAAGTAGCTGGTCCAGTGACGGAACATCAGCTGGGTGAAGATCTTCGCTTTGACTTTCGACTTCGCCTGCTCGTCGTCGCGCTGTTTGTTGCAGGCATCGTCTTTGCAATCGGGCCAGACCGACGACACAAACAGAATGCTCTTGCCATCGGGCGACCAGGTGCCGCCGGAAGCTTCGGTTGAGATGCTGGTCACCTTGCGCGGTTCGCCGGTCAGTTCGCCGCTGGAGCTATCAAAATCCTGTACCCAGATTTGCGAGCCGCCGTCGCGCGAGGATTCAAACATCACGCGCTTGCCGTCGGGTGAGAAGCGAACGCGATCTTCCCCAGCGCCCGTTGCGGGCGTCAGACGCCGCGATTCGCCGCCGCCAATCGACACGATCCAAAGATGCGGCTTGCGGGTGTTGGCGTCGAGGTTGACGTCAACCGCGCTGAACGCGACCCACTTGCTGTCAGGCGAAACGACGGGCTCGCCGATGCGCTTCAACTGCATCATGTCGTCGAAGGTGAAAGGACGTTTGCTCTGGGCGAAGCTGCACAGGGAAAAGCAAATCAGGAAGAGGAAAAGACGACGTAGCATGAAACCTCCGCGCATCAGCGTGCGCCAGTATTAACCAAGGATGATGGGCAGCATCGTGGCTATGCGGCCGGCTGAAACCGGCTCGGGCAGATAAATAAAAGGCTTAGACACCGGCCTGAAGTGTCTGCGTGAGAACCTCTGCCGTCCCTACGGGACTTGTATCAATTTCTTACTTACCCAGCACTCCGCCATCCCACCCCAATTCGCGCAAAAGCAGCGCGACTTGGGGCCCCGGTTCGGCTGCGTGCCGGGCTAGGCTGTTTCGCACCTACGGCGCTGGTTTCTTGACCGTTGTGCTCCACTACCAATGCGAGACCTTAGTTCTCACGCAGACACTAAAGGCCAGCTCTACCCGAACGACACTGGACCTTTATTCCACCGCCGCTGCAACCGCTGGCTGGACAGACTGTTCCGCGGGCTGTTCAGCGGGCTGTTCTTTCGCACGGCGTCGGGAAAATTTGATGGCCGACGACATTTCCTGTGACGGCTTCTCGATGAACTGATACATGGTCCACGCCGCCCAAGCCGAGGCCGCAACGCCAAGCACGTCGAGCACGGCTATATACCAGCTGGCGTAAGGCAGCCAGTGCGACAGGCAGCCGATCACCGCGACGCCGATCGGCAGGTGTATCAGGTAAAGCGAGTAGCTGATGTCGCCCACGCGATCCATGGCATGGCTGTGGTAAGTCGAAAGCGCGATCAGCAGTCCGGTGGGAACTGCGACCAGCGGCACCAATATCCCGAGCGGCCGGAGTGAGGCCAGAACCATCACGGCAATCAGGCCCAGCATCTCGCGGAACTCGATCAGGCCGGAGCGGTACTGGAAGACGAATACGCCCATCAGGAAAACCGGCAGGAAGTGAAACACCAGGCGGTCCCAGGGCCAGGCATAGAACGACAGCATCATGGCGGTGATGGCGGCGAAGCGCAGCCAGCGCCGGCTGCTCACCAGCAGCGGAATGATCAGTCCAATCAGCAAGTACCACTGAAACTCGATGGCCAGCGTCCAATACGCCACGTTGATCCAAGGCACGTGCACCAGGTCGTTCAGATAGCCGAAGTGCAGCAGCAGGTCGCGGCCCGTCACCGTCATGTGCGGAATGTGGAAGACTGGCGCGATTATGAAATTTGTCGCCAGGATGGTGATGGCGATCGACGCCAGATAAGGCGGGTACAGGCGAATGTTGCGTTTCAGCATGAAGCGCGGAAAATCGCGCAGGGTGTAACGCGAGCGGTATAGGCTCCAGGGGATTACGAATCCCGAGATGACGAAGAAGATCTCCACCCCAAGGTAGCCGTACTTGCCGGTGATTCCAATGTACTTGCCCTGGCCGGCGACAAAGTGTCCCCAGGCTACGGCAAGCGCGGCAAAGGCCCGGAGCGCATTGATGACGCCAATGCGTTGCTTGGGATCGGTAATCGTCACGTTACTAGCATGTTAAATGGCGGGCTGCACTTGCCGTCAAACAAAAGTCACATCGGCCGGTGATGGCTAGCCTGGAACCCTGGTTTCGGTTTTTGGGCCCACCGGGACTGTGGCTGAATTGCTTCTGCTGGCTTCCGCGCGGCAGGTAAGCATCGAATACAATATCAGGCAGGACCATCCTATGAAGTCTCTCCGTTTTGCTGCTTACCTGGCGCCGATTTCGTTATTCGTGCTCACGTTGTGTCTGGCCCTTCCGGCTTTAGCTGACGACCGCGGCGAGGGCGCGCTTGACCCTTCGCAGCCGCAAGGCACGACGGTGGATGCAATCATCCAGAAGTTTGCGGCCAAGGAAAAGCAATTCAAGATCGCGCGCGACCAATACACCTACACCCAAGATGTGAAGGTGCAGACCCTGGATGGCGACACCGTGGACGGCGAGTATCACCAGGTTACGGACGTGTTGTTCGATGACCAGGGACATCGCATCGAGCAAGTGGTTTTCGCGCCGCAATCCAGCCTGCAACGCGTGACCATGACGCAGTCTGATTACGACGACATTCGCAACCGTTTGCCTTTTGTGTTGACCAGTGACGACATCGGAAAATATCAGATTATGTATGTCGGCAAGCAGAAGGAAGACGAGCTGGGCACGTACGTTTTCGACATCGCACCGAAGGAAATCGAGAAGAACGAGCGTTATTTTCAGGGACGCATCTGGGTAGACGACCACGATTTCCAGATCGTGAAGACTTACGGCGAAACCGTTCCTCAGGTGCATAATGCGAAGCATCCCGAGAAAGAAAACTTGTCTCCGAAATTCACCACCTGGCGGCAGCAAATCGACGGCAAGTATTGGTTCCCGACTTACACCCGGGCGGAAGATACACTGCACTTTGCTACCGAAGAAGTGCGTATGCGCTACGTGGTGAAGTACACCAACTACAAGCGTTACGGCGCGAAGTCGAGGATTACGTACGAGGGACAGGAAGTATCGAAGGGGCAGGAGACGCCTTCCACCCAGCAGCCTGGCGGGACGACGACGACGCCGAAGCAGTAGGGATACTGCGGTTCGGTTTTCGCTTGTCGCTACTGCGCACCCGAGCTCTTCGATTTTCGCCGGCGCGCTTTTCGCGTTTGCTCATTGCGGCTGCCCATGCGCCTCGCATGGTTCGCTTTTAGCGATTTGAAAGGGCACAGCTTTAGCTGCGCCGAAAGCGGACATTCTTCATGTTCGAGCCGGCTTCAGCCGGTGGCAGTTTCGTTCCGCCCTGCCCCATCAGTTTCGCGATTCGACAGACGTTTTCGGATCTGGGTTGAACCTCGGGCCGTCTGGCCACGACGAGAAACCTTTTATTGGGTTGCGAGGTTCTGCCGCCGGCTGAAGCCGGCTCGGGTTCCATAAATAAAAGCTTGAACGCTGGCCTGAAGTGTCTGCGTGAGAACCTCTGTCGTCCCTACGGCACTCGTATAAATTTCCCACTTACCCAGCACTCCGCCATCCCACCCCAATTCGCGCAAAAGCGGCGCGACTTGGGGACCCCGGTTCGGCTGCGTGCTGGGCTGAGCTATTTCGCGCCTACGGCGCTGGTTTCTTGGCCGTCGTACTCCACCGCCAATGCGAAACTTCAGTTCTCACGCTGGCCTGAAGGCCAGCACTACCCGATCAAAACAGCAGCGGAAGTTTTTCATTAGCCGGCTGAAGTCGGCTCGGGTCCATAAATAAAAGCCTAGACGCTGGCCTGAGGGCCAGCACCACCCGATCAGAACAGCAACGAGAAGTTTTTCATTGGCCGGCTGAAGCCGGCTGGGTCCATGGAGGATGGGTTTTCGGCGCAGCTGAAGCTGCGCCCTTTCAAATCGCCGAGGGCCAATCGGGCGCGGTGGCGATAGGTATGAGAGCGGGTGCGAAAGACGAATAACGCAGTTGCGAAGAGCAGAATCGAAAGCGAATTCCGAGGAACGCATCGTCAAGGACACATCGCGCATTAGCGAAGAGCCAATGGCAAATCGCGAATAGCGGCCTCCCAGCGGCTTTTCTACGCCGCCCGGGCCGCCGCCTGTTGCAGGAAGCGCTTCATCACATTCGCCCACATTACTT
The DNA here is from genome assembly GCA_963769235.1 of uncultured Acidobacteriaceae bacterium. Classification (GTDB taxonomy): domain Bacteria; phylum Acidobacteriota; class Terriglobia; order Terriglobales; family Acidobacteriaceae; genus Bog-257. Next base: position 647,810 of record CAVYKW010000009.1, read on the forward strand.
TTTTACGCTCGGCGCTCTCTTTGACGACCCGGCCCTGCACGAACATCTGGAGCAGCACTTTCATCTTCAAGGTGTCCAGCAGCGGCTGCTCGGCGGGAGTCACGCCGTAGCCCTCAAGAAATGCCTCCTGCACCAGCGCGGTCATGGTGCGATTGCAGAATGGATACTTCTCCAAAGCTTCGACCGCTGCGAGAAATATGGCGGCATCCAGCAGCGAGTGACCTTGCTGGCTCAGGTTAGCGAATTCGCAAAAGCCCACCCCATCTTCAGAAACGAGCACGTTCAGCGGCATGAACTCCCGCAGCACGGCCGATGAGCGCAGCGGCTTTTTTTGTTTGGCGAAAGCTGCGCGAGCGTTGCTCAGAATGGCGTCCGTGGATTCGGCCGGCAGACCGTCTTTCTGCGCTTTGGTGCAGAGCTTTTCCATCTCCGCCAAAACGGCGTCAGCATCCAGCGGAGCGGCCACGCCTGCGGTCGTCTTGTGAAATTTCTGGAGCCATTGCCCCGCTTGATTGCTGGCGCTTTGCAGCAGGCCGTGGTTCCCGTTGTCGGGCAGAAGCGCAGCCTTCATGATGATGCTTTGCAGCGGCAGGCCGTTGACCTTGGTGCTGACCACCGCGCCCAACTCGGAGAAAGCACCGATCGGGCGAGGCACATTCAACTTCTTGTCGTCGCAAGCCTGGTGAGCGAATTCCAGATTTTGAGTTTCTTTTTTGGCTAAGTCTTCCGGGCTCTTGTTGCCTGACTTGCCGCGATAGATTTTTGCGTTCACCCGCTCGCTGCCTTGCGCGAAATCCAGCACAATTTCGTAGATGTAGTGATCCGCCTTAGGTGTATGACCAACGACGCGAGCCGCTTTCACCTCTGAGCGCTGAGGAAAGTAGTCGGAGCCTGAACTCCGCAAATTTTCGACTATTTGATCCAGAGCACTATCGGGCATTGATTCTCCAAGATTATTTAAGATGGCTGGTATGAGCCTTTTGTTTCTCTATAGTGAGATGCAGAAAATGGGCGAACCAAGGGCAAAGGCAGTTTTAGTTCCATTATTAATTGAAGGCTAAACGTCCGATGGAATGCGTGAATTCCGACCCCGGGCTGAAGCCCATCCTCGTTTACAGCAGCCTCGACGCGGCGCTGAAGCGCCGCACTACCCGTGCAACGCGGTTGTTCGAAGGCTGTTTTCTCCGTTTATTTGTATCGGAGTGCGCCTGCAGGCGGGAAGGACGCTGTGCCAAGGGTGTGTACCTGACTACCTAAGGTCGTGGAAACGTTTGCCTCGGGGAAAGTGCCGATGGCGTCTTTAACCGGACCGTACCTCTCTAGCGGGCTCCGGAGAAAGCCGGATAGGGATGTTGTGGCGCCAGCTGAAAGCCAGCCTGGGTCGATAAATAAAATTAGACGCCGGCCCAAAGTGTCTGCGTGAGAACATCTGCCGTCCCTACTGGACTCACATAGATTTCTCACTTACCCAGCACTCCGCCTCCCACCCCAATTCGCGCAAAAACGGCGTAAATCGGGGACCCCGGTTCGGCTACGTGCTGGGCTAAGCTGTTCCGCGCCTTCGGCGCTGGGTTGTGACCGTTGTACTCCACCGCCGATGCGAAACTCCAATTGTCACACAGACACTGAAGACCAGCTCTACCGAACACAATAAATGGTGGGTTTTCGAGAAGTCGCTGCCTTACTCGCTGCCTAATTTAGATACCTGAACACAACAGAAGCGCGAGTTTTCCAGCAGCCCACTGGCTTTAGTAGAACAGGTACTTCCGCCACTTCGAGTCCGAACGTCCCATCATGCGCATGATGTGCCGACTGGTGTGCAGGTTGAACGCGCGGGGCTCGCGCATCAGCCGCATGTTGGTTTCGTGAGGCAGCAGGTTGCCCTTCTTGCGATTGCAGGAGTGGCAGCAGGCGACGAGATTTTCCCAGGTCGATGCGCCGCCGCGGGAGCGCGGAATCACGTGGTCCAGCGTTAGCTCGCCGGCAGCCAGAATCTTCCCGCAGTACTGGCAGGTGTTGCGGTCGCGCAGCAGGATGTTTTTGCGCGACAGCGCGCGCGTCTGATGCGGAATACGGCGGTATTCCAGCAGGCGAATCACCGAGGGCACACGCATGGATAGGCGCGCGGCGTGCAGGAAGTGGCCGTTGGCTTCTTCCATCATGGCAACGCCCTTCAAGACGAGGATGATGGCGCGTCGGGCGGCACACACATTGATGGGCTCGTACGATGCATTCAACACCAGTACGGGAGCGTGCATGGGCGCCCACTGCGGCGGTTCATCGCCCGCCACCCGGGCATGGTGCATGCAACCAGCGAGGGACTTTCCGTATCGGGACGCTGCGCTTTGAACCGGCATCGACATAACCCGCTTTACACCGAAGCGGTAACTACCGCCTCGATTGCCTCCTCTTCCCCTGGATCGGCAGCCGATTGCAACTCCACGCCCTGGAAGGCGCGAGCCACGGTGGCTGCCCAAACTCGTTTAGCCCCGGCTTGCTTCAGGACCCGCGCGCACTCTGACAATGTGGTACCCGTCGTCATGACGTCGTCCACCACAATCACCGTGCGGCCTTTGACCTGGTCCCGATTGCTGACGCGAAAGGCGTCGCGAACATTCGCCATACGCTCCTCGCGGCTCAAGCCTACTTGCGAAACCGTTTCCCGCTGCCGCACCAGGACATCAGGCGCGATCTCGAGCTGCATAGTCAGATGCCGGACAGCCGCTCGGGCGATGAGCTCGGCCTGATTAAACCCGCGTGTACGATGCCGCGTCTTGTGCAGGGGTACCGGGATCAGCAGCGGCGTCGAATCGTTTCTGCCTGCCAGAAGCTCCGTAATGGCATGAGCCAGCATGCGGCCTAGCGGGTCGGCGACCGGCGTGATGCGTTCGTACTTCAGCAGGTGAATGAGGCCACGCAGTTCGCCTTCGTATTCCGCGAATGAGAGAGCGCGGTCGAACTCAGGTGGAAAGTCGCGACAACTGGAGCACCGGCCATCCCCCATAAGCAGCTGCGCACTTCTCAGGCGATCGCCGCAGAGGATGCATTGCGGCGCACGCACCGGTCCAATCTCGGCGAGGCAATCTGGGCATACGGGAATTCTGGAAATGTTGTCGAGAGGAGTACGGCAGAGTTTGCAATCTGAGGGAAAGAGGACGGAGAAAACGCTTTGCAGGAGGATTTTGAAGGGCGCAAGAACCACGGCGCGTTGGTGGGTGCGCGGGTCTCGTCGTTTTCGTTTTAGCGTCTCACGACTGCTGAAGACGACCTCCAACCATTTCAAGGCCGCCTACGAATGCGGCTTTGAAACTCCTGTCGCCGGTGCCGACGGTCCCAATCGCACCGTGACTCAACAGTATATGAGCTTCGCCGGACAGGTGCAATGCTGGACCAGGTACCAACAGGATCGATTGACCGGATTTTCATTTCCGCAGATCGAGCCATGACGCGGCGCTAAAGCGCCGCTCTACCAGTCTCGCGACGCCCTGTCCGCAAAATCACTCGCCGGTGAGCGCCTTGTACTGCGCCGCAGTCAACGGCACCACTGACAGCCTTCCCTGCCGTACCAGAGGTGACTCTGCAAACAGAGGCTTGGCCTTGATCTCGGCCAGCGACATTGGCTTGGCAATGGCCTTCCCCACTTTGATCTTCACAACGGGGTTGCGCAGATCGGCAGGATCGACGGACACCACCGTCGCTGTGCCTACCGCAGTTTTCTCATCGCCGGTGTGATAGATGACCAGCTTGTCGCCCGGCTTCATCTCGCGAAGGTGCTTAAGCGCAGTCGGATTCGATACTCCGTCCCACACGGTTTCCTTGTCGCGCTGCAGGTTGGCAAACGAGTAGGCCGTCGGTTCAGTCTTCAATAGGTAGTCCACGGGTGTAGGTCCTCCATCCGGTCTGCCATTCTACCTGTAGAGGGTCAATTCGCGGGATTGAGCAACGCCGTCTCGCCGGCCGCGCCTGACACGCACTTGTAACAAGTGCCGTCGACGTGCTAACTTGCGCCGTCGCTATAATTTGTATGCTGCGCGAGGTTTCTTTCGAATGAGCACGACCACAACTGCTCCGCAAAAGAAGTTCCGGTCCTATGTTCCCGACAATACAACGATGCCGGAGTTCACCCTTCGCGCCGTGCTGCTGGGCCTGATTCTCACCGTTATTTTGGGCGCCGCCAACGCGTATCTTGGCCTCCGCGCCGGCATGACCATCGCCGCCACTTATCCCGCAGCGGTCATCGGTATGGCCGTGTTGCGGCTGATGAAGGGCTCGATCCTGGAGGAGAACATTGCGCGAACCGTTGGCTCCATCGGCGAGTCGGTGGCGGCGGGCGCAATCTTCACCATTCCGGCGTTCGTTATGTCCGGCGCGTGGCCGGTCTTTGACTTCGAGCACGCTTACTGGAAGTCGTCCATCCTGATGCTGGTGGGCGGCGCGTTAGGAATTTTGTTCGTTACGCTGCTGCGCCGGGTGATGGTCGAAGATCCTGACCTTCCCTTTCCCGAGTCGGTAGCCGCCTCGCAGATTCACATTGCCGGACAACAGGGCAGCCGCGCCGCCAAAATCCTGTTCGGCAACATGGGCTTCGGCGGAATCATTTACCTGCTGGGGCAGTTCAGTCTGTTCAGCGCCAGCCGCGACTTCATCGTCAACGTCGGCAACATCGGCACCAGCTTTGTTCGCATGGGGCGCAGCGCAACCGCGCCGAAACTTCCTGCCGGAGCCGTTACAATCGTGTCCGCGCCGGCCATCAGCCCGGCTTACCTCGGCGTCGGCTACATCATCGGACCTCGCCTGGCATCGCTCAACTTCGCCGGGGGCGTCATCGCCTGGGGCCTGCTGGTTCCCCTGATTCTTTTCCTCGGCGGGCCGACCCTGGTTGCGCAATTTGCGCCCGCAGGCACGACGCTTCCCGATACCACGTTCTGGAGCGGACAGGCCGGCGCCGTGTGGAGCTTCATCGTGCGGCCGATCGCAGTCGGCGGCATGCTGGTAGGCGCCTGCTACACGCTGTTCCGGATGCGTAAGAGCCTGGGTTCGGGCATGGCGCGCGCCGTCTCCGATCTGAAGAAGTCGGCCGCGGCTCATGCCAGCACTTCTCGCACCGAGCGCGATTTGAATGCCAAGTTCGTTTTTGGCGGGATGGCCGTCGTGCTGATCAGCATGGTCTTCCTCTACAAGAGCTACTCAGCTTCGTGGACTGCCGGCGTCGTGGCTGCCATCGTGATGATCATCGTCGGCTTCTTCTTCGCCGCGGTTTCCGGCAACCTGGTAGGACTGATCGGCTCGTCGAACAATCCCATCTCTGGATTGACTTTGGCTGCATTGGTAATTGCGGCGCTGCTGATGGTGCTGCTCGGCGTCTCCGGCATTCACGGAGTGGCTGCGGTGTTGGGCGTGGCCGCGGTGGTCTGCATTTCCTCGGCGGTCGCAGGCGAGATGTTGCAGGACTTGAAGGTGGGACACATTCTCGGGGGCACGCCGTCGAAAATGCAGATCGGCGATTTCATGGGCGTGGCCGTGGCCAGCTTTGCGCTGCTGCCGGTTCTGCTGCTGCTGAATCAGGCCAACATTAACAGCGGCGGCATCGGCTTTGGCGACCCCCAGCTTCCGGCTCCGCAGGCGGGCTTAATGGCCATGCTCTCGCGCGGCATTGTTGGCGGGGAAATGGCTTGGCCGCTGGTCATCGTCGGCATTCTGATGGGCATTGCGCTAATCATGATTGAGGTGAAGAGCCCGATGCTGTTTGCCGTCGGCATGTATCTGCCGCTGGAAACGACGTTCGCTATCTTCCTCGGCGGCATGATTCGCTGGATTACCGACAAGATTCGCGACAGCAAGAACTTCAACGATGCGCAGAAAGCCCGGGTGGAGAATGCCGGAGTGCTGACCGCTTCAGGATTCATTGCCGGCGAGGCGCTGATGGGCATTGTCATCGCCATCTTCAAGTACAAACAGTGGCCGCTGCCGGTGATCTTCCAGCACCCCAACGCGATTTCGGGATTCATTGTGCTGGTGATTCTGGCGATTGTGATGATTCGCGTGCCGCTGGCCAACGCCGGCAGGCCCGACGAGCCGGCTCCGCCGACGGCGATCATGTAGGTCGAAGCGGCAACCAATGCGAGTCGATTCGCTGGGAATCTGACTGGCGTGCGCGAACAGGTTTAGTTTGTTCGGTTCGTTGTAAAAGTCGAACCCTCTATATTCGAGTCTCGCAACGCGAGACGGCAGAGCTTAGCCCAGCGCTTCAGCGCTGGGTAGACGTAGGTTAAGAGGTCGAGTCCCGTAGGGACGGCAGGTTCTTGAATCGCAAGGGCACTGCTATAGATACCGGAAAATGTCGTAACAAGTTCCCGCTTTGTGTCAGGGCAGCTTTTAGTCGTGCCGAGATAAGCTTCGGGCTTTAGTTTTGCAAGAAATGGGAATTCGAGAAAACCTTACCGCCATCGACGACCGCATCATTCGCGCTGCGAAACGTGCGGGCCGAAATCCTGCCGACATCGCGCTGATGGCTGTGACCAAGACGTGCCCCGCTGACGCAATCCTCGAAGCTTACGCCGCCGGACATCGCCTGTTCGGCGAAAATCGGGTGCAAGAATTCGGGGAAAAGTTTGCTGCGGTGGCTCAACTGAACGATGTTTCGTTCCACATGATCGGTCACCTGCAATCCAACAAAACCGGCAAAGCGGCCGACATCTTCCATGCCATCGACTCGCTCGATTCGTCCCGGCTGGCGGCACGGCTCAATACCTCCGCCGAGGAACTGGGCAAAATTCTCGATGTGTTGATCGAGATCAATGTTGGGGGCGAGCAGGCGAAAAGCGGCCTCGCTGCCGACTCTCCGGAGCTTGAACAGATTCTGACCTCGGCTCCGAACTGGCCGCACCTGCACATTCGCGGGCTGATGACGGTGCCGCCGTTTACCGACGATCCTGAAGGCGCGCGTCCCTACTTCCGTCAACTGCGCAAGCTCCGCGATCAACTTGCAGCGCGCAAACTGCCGGCCGTTCAGCTCGACACGCTCTCGATGGGTATGTCGCACGACTTCGAAGTGGCCATCGAGGAAGGCTCAAACTGCGTGCGCATTGGGACTGCAATCTTCGGCACGCGGCCGAAGCCATGATTCCGGTTCATGACTCCTCGGCTGGCGCGACTTTCCAGGTAAAGGTGCACCCGCGAGCGAGGAAGAACGCCATCACCGGCGTGGTGGGCGATGCTTTGAAGCTGGCACTCACAGCGCCGCCAGTGGAAGGCCGGGCCAACGAAGCCTGTATCACTTTCTTTGCGGAATTTTTGAATGTACCGCGTTCGTCGGTTACGATAGCCGCCGGAGAAAGCAGCCGCAACAAAGTGATTCACGTGGCAGGCATGACGGCCGCGCAGGTGGAAGCGAAGTTGTCGGAACGATAGGCAGTTGTCAGTGATTGCTGGTGGTCGGCTGTTAGTAACAATCTCATAAGCGCTTTGTATCAGGGGACGAGTTTACTCGTGCCGAGAACACAGAAAAGGTCAGGGCTTTGGCCCCGGCAGGCATTTTCCTCAGCGGCTGAAGCCGACTTACTTATTGCAGCTTTACGGCACGGCTAAAGCCGTGCCCTGATACAAAGCGATAGAGTCATGCCCTGACAAGAAACAAAAAATCTGTCACGTCGTATTTGATAACCGACAACTGACAACCGGCAACTGTCCCACTGAGAACTAACAACCAATCATGACCTTGACCCAGCGATGGCATGACATTCGCACCGGTTTCGAGCGGCCCTTCTGGGTCGCCAACATCAGCGAGTTGTTCGAGCGGCTTTCCTATTATGCGGCGTTCGCTTCGCTTGCGCGCTACCTGCACGAAGCGCTGCACTTCCCCACCGAGCAGGCCAGCACGCTCACCGGATTTTTCGGCGGCCTGGTGTGGTTTCTGGCGGTATTCGGCGGAACGGTAGCCGACCGTATGGGCTTCCGCCGCGCGCTTTCGCTGGCCTACCTGATCCTGAGCTGCTCCTACTTCCTGCTGGGCTCGTTGGGAGCCCCCTGGCTGGCGCCCATTCGCGATAACGTGCCGCTGGTGGCGCTCGCAACGTTCGTTCTGGCACTGCCGGCCTTGGGCATCGCTCTGGTCAAACCCAGCGTGGTCGGCACGACCGCACGCGCCTCGAAAGAGAACGTGCGTTCCATCGGCTATTCCATCTACTACACGCTGGTGAATATCGGCGGAGCGGCCGGCCCGCTGGTCGCCTCCTACGTGCACCAGCATCTGCGGGTGGAAAGTGTTTTTCGCGTGGCAGCACTCAGTGTGTTCCTCATGTTCATCGCGGTGCTGCTGTTCTTCCGCGAGCCTCGCCGTCACGATGAAGTGGAAACAGCCAGCCTGTCGCAGGCCGGCAGAAATTTCTGGACCGTCCTCACCAATGCGCGCTTCATGCTCTTCCTGCTGATCTTCACCGGATACTGGGTGGTCTACTGGCAGGAGTTCATCACGCTGCCAATTTACATCCACGATTACGTCAACGCCCACACCGATACGGAACGCATTCTGGTGACCGGCCCGATCATCGTGATCGCGCTCACGGTGGTGGTGAATATCCTGACGCAGAAGATTCCAGCCTTCAGCGCCATCATCATCGGCACCCTGATGACTGCGCTGGCGTGGATCATCCTGATTTTGCAGCCGACAGTGACGGGCGCAATCCTCACGCTGATCGCGGTTGCTCTGGGCGAGATCACCCAGTCGCCGCGGTACTACGAATACATTTCGCGGTTGGCGCCTTCAGGACAACAGGGTACGTACATGGGCTTCGCGTTTCTGCCTCTGGGGATCGGGTCGCTGATCGGCGGAAAGTTTGGCGGATTTCTCATTCATCACTTCGGCGAAGTGAAACATGAGCCCGCCATGATGTGGTGGGTGATTATCGCGGTGGGCGTAGCGACGGCAATCTTGTTGTGGATCTATGACAAGCTGGTGCGGAAGGAGCAGCCGTTGGCAATTAGCGGTTAGCAGTTGGCACTTAGGGAAATCTGAGCAAGTATTGGATTTTAAAGGGGCACGGCTTCAGCCGTGTCGCAAGGCTCGCAAAACCGTTGCGGCTCTAGCCGTCGAGGGCAGGTCGACACGCCGGGGCGGTTGATATCCTGACTGGCTGACGAGTGGCGGCTAGCGATCGCCTGCTCGTTATGTTTTGAATATGGCCAAGACCCCCGCTTACATTGCCAAACACATTCGCACCGTCATCCGGGATGGCGGTGCTGCGCCGCATACCGATGAAGTGCAGCGCTTCTTCAAGCACGAAGTCAAGTCGCGTGGGTGGTATACGGGGGAGTTGCGGAAGGTTGCCGTGCGTTTTCGGCGGACCATACTTGCCGAACATGACCTGCCGTATCTTTTACAGGTTGCCGATCAACTCTTTCGGGGCAAGGTTCTGGAAGAAAAAATATTCGCGGTCGTGATGCTGCAAGGGGCGGTGCACGAGTTCGGCAAATCCGAATTCAAGCTGTTTGAAAGCTGGATTGATCGCGTCACCAGCTGGGCCGATCATGACGCACTCGTCCATTACCTGATCGGACCGATCATCGCAGCCGACGCGACGCTGTTGCCGCGACCGGTGCGTTGGGGTAAATCGAAGAGCCGCTGGCATCAGCGGGCGGCCGCCGTCAGTCTGATTCACAGCACGCGCCAGCACAAGAGTTTCGAAACCATTCGGCGCATCACCGAGATGCTGTTGGCCAGCGACGACGATATGGTGCAGAAGGGACTGGGCTGGCTGTTGCGGGAAGCGGCGAAATTCAATTCCAAGCAGACAGTCGCTTACCTGATGACGATCCGAGATCGTTCGCCTCGTCTGGTGCTGCGAACGGCCTGCGAAACGCTGGATGCGGCAACACGGGAGCGAGTACTTGGCAAGAAACGGCTAGCACAATGACAAGGCATAGGAAACCATGATCGAACCGGCAGTTTCGACCCCGGGGCTGAAGCCCTGGCATTTAGAAACGCTTTGACGCGGCGCTGAAGCGCGGCACTACCAAGAACGATTGGTTGAGTATCATGCTAAGTGTCGCCCTGACGCTTTCTCTGTTGCCTCCTTGTCTCTGTGGTGAAATCGCCTTTCATTTACAATAGTTCACGCAATGAATCTTCCTGAAATCCAGGCTGCGCTCCGTGACGGCGGCCACGAATGCTGGCTTTTCTACGATCATCATCACCGTGATCCCATCGCTTACCGCGTGCTCGGCCTGCCGGAGACGATGATGGTCACGCGGCGCTGGTTCTACCTGGTCCCGGCGCAAGGCGAACCGGTAAAGCTGGTACACCGCATCGAGAGCCATCATCTCGATTCGCTGCCCGGAAACAAGCTGGAGTATTCGGCGTGGCAGGAGTTGTGGCAGAACCTGGAAACCATGCTGAAGCCTTACCAGCGGGTCACCATGCAGTACTCGCCGAACAACCAGATACCGTACATTTCGCTGGTGGATGGGGGCACGCTGGAACTGGTGCGCAGCTTCGGCAAAGAGATTGTCAGCTCAGCGAATCTAGTGGCGCGCTTTGAGGCAACCTTGACCGAAGCGCAGATGGCGTCGCACTTCAAGGCTCGCGACGGCGTCGACAAAATCACCGCTGCGTTCTTTCAGGAAGTTGGGCGGCGCACGCGTAACGGTGGCACACACGAGTTCGAGATGCAGCAGTGGATCATGGAAGCCTTCGGGCGTGATGGGCTGCAAACCTGCGATCCGCCGAACGTCAGCGTGAACGCGCATAGCGGCGATCCGCACTACGAGCCCACCGCCTCGAGTTCCACGCCGATTCGCCCAGGCGACTTTGTCCTGCTGGATATCTGGGCGAAGCGCATTGAACCCACTTCCGTCTATTACGACATCACGTGGACGGGGGTAGTCGGTACGCCGAGCGAGAAGCAGCGCGAGATTTTTGAGATTGTGCGCGGCGCCCGCGACACCGGCATTCGCACCGTGCAGGAAGCGTTTGCGGCGAAGAAGAAGATTCACGGTTGGGAAGTGGACAAGGCGACCCGCGAGTTCATCGATAGCAAGGGGTGGGGCAAATACTTCGTGCACCGTACCGGCCACTCGATTACCGGCGACATCCACGGCAATGGCGCGAATCTTGATAATCTCGAAACCAAGGACGATCGCGAGATCCTGCCTAACACTTGCTTCTCGGTTGAGCCTGGTATTTATCTGCCGGAGTTTGGGGTGCGCAGCGAAATCAACATGATGATCCGCAATGGCAAAGGGGAAGTGACCGGCCGGATCCAGAATGAGTTGGTGCAGATCTGATGGCGAACCCGCAGAACACTGCTACCATGCAGCGCGCCAAGAACGCGCAGGCTCAGTCGAACTCCATGGCCACTATCGCGCCGTTGGCGGGTTGGCTGCTCCCCGGCCTCGGGCATTTCATTCAGCGCCGTTGGATTCGCGGGCTGCTGCTTATGCTTTCCGTGTTCGTGATGTTCTTCGTTGGTCTCGGCATGCAAGGCAAGGTGTACGCCTTCAATACTGGAGACCTTCTCGACATCCTGGGATTCATCGGTGACATTGGCGCAGGCGCGCTTTACTTTGTTGCGCGCATGATGGATTGGGGCATCGGCAACATTCACCGCGCAGTGGCCGATTACGGCACCAAGTACATTGTGGTGGCGGGATTGTTGAACGTCATCGCCGCGGTGGACGCTCACCACATTGCGATCGGCAAGAAACCATGACCATCGAACTTTCGCACTTCAACGCCGCTTTAGTCTTCGCGCTCTGCGCCTCGACCGTATTTGGCATCACGCAGCGCAACACCACACGAGACATGATTCGCTACGGCGCCTACTGCTTCGCTTTGTTTGTGGGAGGAGTGATTGTGGCAGCCTGGGCGATGTGGGCAATCAAACGGTAAGAACCAGGGGTTAGGGATTGGGAGCCCGGGTTAGTTGGAGACCTGCTTTGAGAAGTAACGAGACCCGCTGCTCCTTCCCTAGCGCGCGGACAAAGAATCCTGCGCGAGCAATAAATCCCGATACCAATCTCTAATCCCTCATCCCGAATCCCTGCCTTTCTACCCTTCCCACACAAATGCATCGAATGCACTCTTCTCTTCGAAACCCAAACGCCGGTACAGCCCGACAGCGCGATCGTTCATCTCGGTCACGGTTAGCGACAGCAAATTGAAGTTGCGGCTGCGTAGCGAGTTGCAGGTGCAGGCGATCAGATTCTCGCCGATTCCCTGGTGACGAGTTTCCGGAACCAGGCAGACCTGCGTCACATGGCCCACGTCGGCCCGGACCCGCGAACACAAAATCAGTCCCACTAAAGCGTTCGTCGGTCGATGGACGGCGGCGAACGACGACTCAACGTCGAACACGCCGCATCCGGGGAAGCGCACGATGTTATTCAGGAAGCGTATTGACCCGGCATTTGTGCGGTACTGGTCGTTGATTTCCGAATCGATGTGAGTGCGATAAGCAGCGGTGATTACGCCGGCGGCTGGTTGATAATCCTGCTCTATCCAGCGGCGAATCTGGACGTCCTGTGGGGGACGCATCGACGGAACCGGCGGAGCGTCGGCGCCCCGTAATCGCAGGGCGAGGAACAAACGCCGGTAGCGCTGGAAGCCGGCAGCGGTGAACACGGAAGCCAACCGACCCGTCTTGTGAGTGAGCAACTGCGCTTCGACGCGATGGACGCCGGGCGACGATTGCAGGGTCTCGATGACGTGGTCCGCCATCTGGACTTCGATCTCGCGAGCATCGCTGCGGCGGGGTGAGACGAACAAATCGCCCACCACTCCCTTGCTGCCCTCATAGACAAAGAACGAGTAGCCCACGATGCTGCCGCGTTCGACTGCGGCGTAGCCGGGAAGGATCTTGGCGTCGACATAGCGCAGGATCATGTCCGCCGAGCTGCGATAGTCCCAGGCCAGCATGCTGCCCCAAGCTTCGACTTCCTCGTCGAGCAAGGTGCGCAAGTCGGCTGACGAGAAGTGCCTGAGGTCGAGGATCTCCACGGTAGTGGGTTGCTGTGACCGGCGAAATACGGTAGCGGCCATGATGCGCGTCATCCCAAGAGGCGCTGAGCCAGTCTATTGCGGACGAGCGGCGTGAAGCAAACGCTTCCATCCAAACTTCGCAATAGTTGCCCGAAGAAATACTTCTTAACAAAATTTCGGCGGTGACTCCTGCGCTTGAAATCGCAACTAATGAATACAGAAATTGTTTTTACACTCAGCAAGGTTGAAAGCTACTTTGCAGATCAAAGCAGCGGGCTAGCCGCTGTATTCACGCGCCTTGGCCGAGCGCGGAATGAAGTGGGACGAAAGGAAAATATGGGTATCCTCGGTCGCAGTCGATGGTTGTTGGTAACGCTTCTACTGGTTGCACTCCCCTTATCGTTGTCGGCGGGAGTGTTCATTTCGGTCGGCATCGCGCCGCCTCCTCTGCCGGTATATACGCAGCCGTTGTGCCCGGGACCTGGCTACATCTGGACTCCCGGCTACTGGGCTTACGGCCCTGACGGCTACTACTGGGTACCGGGTACGTGGGTCATTGCTCCCGTGGTGGGATATCTCTGGACTCCCGGATATTGGGGCTGGGGCGGCTCTGCTTACATCTGGCACGTTGGATATTGGGGACCGCACGTCGGCTTCTATGGCGGCGTCAACTACGGTTACGGGTATACCGGTTACGGTTATGAAGGTGGCTACTGGCACGGCCGCGACTTCTACTACAACCGCTCGGTCAACAACGTCAACGTCAACATCCACAACACCTACAACCGGACCGTCGTCAATAACGTAACCGTGAACCGGGTCAGTTACAACGGAGGCACCGGCGGAATTCATGCCCGTCCTAATGCGGAGCAGGAGGCTGCCGCTCGCGATCGTCACATGGCTGCCACCGAAAACCAGACTCAACATGCGGAAGCGGCACGAGCTGATCGCAATCAGCTGGCCTCGGTGAATCACGGCCAGCCTCACGTGGCGGCAACTGCCAGACCGGGAGCGTTTCGCGGAACAGGCGTAGTTGCGGCACGTAATGCTCCGGAAAATGTTCCCGCAACCCGGCCGAACAACGCCAATGCGGAACGCACAGCTAACAATGTGCCGCGGCCACCGGAGCGCGAGAACACGGCGCGCCCGAACAACAATCCTGGTGCGCGTAACAATGCAGCGGAAGCTCGCAACACCGCTCCGTCGTCCACGGCGCGGGAGGTGCCGCGGCCGCCCGAGCGCAATCGAACTTTCACGACCGCACACGGCAACCCTGGGAACGTAAATGAATCGCGCCCGAACAACAACGTTTCGCGGTCAAACAACAACGTGCCGCGCCCGCCGCAATATCAGAGCGAGCCTCGGTCAAACAATAGCGCTTCTCGCCCGAACAATACGACGGTAGCGCACAACATCGGACACGCTTCTCCTCGGGAAGAACCGAGAGAAGCGCCGCGTCCGCAGACTCGCGAAAGCCAGCCTGCGCAGCACATGAGCCAGCCGCCTCAGCCTATGAGTCAGCAGGCTCCGCATGAGAGCGCACCTCATGCGCCAGCCGCGCATGCGTCGGCTCCGCACCAGGCTTCTCATCCTCCGAGTGAGCACGGCGGGGGAGAACGCGGAAAAGGCTAGACACTGCAAGACTTATGGACGGCCTGAAAGGGCCGTCCCCTTCAAAACAAATTTTTCAACGAAGCCCACCTGAAGCTAGAACTTCAAGTGGGCTTTTCTCTACATGGCCCGAGTTTTCGATTACGGGGTTATTTCGAAAACGACACCCAAATTGTAGGTGCCGCCGTCGGAAGCAGTCCCGTAAATGTTTCCGTCGCCATCAAATACCAGGCTGCACATGGGATTGCCGCCGTCACTCCCACCGGTGAAGTCGTGGAGCGACGTATAGGTCCAGCTGTCGCCGGAGCGGGTCAGCTTGAAAACCGAACCAAGGCCGTAGCGGCCATCGGCGAAGGTCGTGCCATACAGGTTGCCGGCTGAATCCATCACCAGCTTGTCATAGGGCCCGATGTTAATGCCTCCGGTAAAGCCGTAAAGATAATCGTACGTCCAGCTGCCACCGGACGAGGTCATCTCGAAGACCGTACCGCCTCCACCATTGCTATGCACTGTGGTTCCGTACATATTGCCGGAACGGTCAAACACCAGCGCACTCTGGGGATTGGCGCCATCCGTCCCGTGAAAACTGAAGGCGTGGAGGGTGCTCTGCGTCCAACCGGAACCGTTTGGAGACAACTTGAAGACAGCGCCGTATTGGTGAGAAGAGCCCTGAGAGAACGTGCCGTAGTAGTTGCCAGAGGCATCGGCGATCAGGCCACCCCAGGGATATTGCCCTCCGTTCTGACTACCTTGGTATAGAACGCTCTCGTTCCAGGCACCGCCGGAATTGGTCAGGCTGTAGACCAGCCCGTAGCCATTGGCGCCTCCGTTGATGGTTGTGCCGAAGATTTTTCCATCAGGGCTGAACAGCAAGGGGCCCTGCGGATAGGCGCCGTTCGTGCCGGTAAAACTGTAAATGGCGTTGGAACTCCAGTTGACAATGACCGAGCCCGGCGCGCGGGCCGGGGGCCGAAGTTTGTAAATCGTTCCACATCCGCGATATCCGTTCGAGTTCAGGCAGGCCCCTCCTCCTCCCGCCGAGGTGGAGCCGTAGAGGGCGCCGTCAGGGCCGAATACCGGCTGGCTGATCGGTCCCGCTCCATCGTTTCCGCCTTGGAAGTTGTATAGCGGCGTCAGGGTCCAATCTGATCCTGAACCATTGAGGGTAAATACTGTTCCGTAGTGTCCGTTTCCGCCAGCGTAAGACGTGCCGTAAAGATTTCCTCCAGAATCAACAGTCAAGCCGGTAAACGGGCTGGCGCCATCCTGCCTGCCAGTAAAGTTATGAATCACATTAAAGGTTTGCGCCTGGGCGGGCGCGATTGAGATCAGCAGCGCAGCGATGGCAACGCCGAGAGCTAATCGGAGAGAAGTCGTAACTCTCGCATGCGGTGTATGAGTGCGGTTTCCTTTTGGCTGTTCCTTATGATTCGACATCAACTTCCTCTTTTCTCGGCCAGGGTAGTTTTTATCGGCTGCTCCTGAGAATGACCTGCCTTCCTTAAACGCAAGCAAAAACCATGAGCAGTCGCCGAGGGTCGAGTACTACTAGCAAGCGTAAGGCGACGGCTCATTCGCCGAAAGTTACGAAGGTACAAGAGGGTGATTGCACCTCCGTAAGGGCTCTGTCACTGACAAAGCTGCTCCCGTTGTGCGCACGGGTGCGATGGCTTGGCGATGCAAGCTCCCTGACGGCGCGAAAAAAAACACGACTACCGTGCTCAGTCGAACTGAGCTATGTCAAACCTGGAATGTGAAGCGGCATGTTACGAAGTCCCCGCGTGGCTGACACGGAGAAGCGAAGAGGCGATACGTTAGTTCATCATCGAAATCGAAAGATGAACTCTCAAACGAGTGGGACGATTGTCTATTACCTGAGAGCGAATGGTCAAGAGGGTTTACAGGAAATTCAACGAAAACGTGTTGATCAATTTGGCGTTAGCAATTTCTGCTAAGGATGTTGCTGGCCTTTGTCATTTCCGGCGACCAGATAAAAATCGAGATGCTGCCAGGGGAAGCCACCGAAACGGTTGACCCTGCGGCCGGGCAGACGATACTGCAACTCGGTTTGCGTTCCGCTCGCCGCCACCACGATGTGATCGCCGGCCGGAATCTCATTGCGTTCATAGTTGGCGACAGGATGATCCCGGTAGAAGGCCAACCCGTATTCGACGCCAGGCGGCACATCATAGACGGCGATGTCGGGAACGCGCCCAATTTCGGTTTGTTGCAATACGGCTTGAACCGGTCGCTCCGACTGTAGGAAGTCCAGCATGGGAACGGTGCCACGCAAGATCAACGAAAACGCAATCACCACAGGTACCAGCGTGGCGAAGCGCAGCACTCGATATCCCTGGTTCTGCAAGGTGAACCAGAACATGAGGACGGTGATGATGGCGAGGGATACGGCGACGATCAACACAGTTCGCGGCAAGGGCAACTTGAGCAATTTGAAGGGCACGACGAGCGCGCCGACTTCAATGGCGGAGCAGAGCAAGCCGTGCAGCACCACCATCCACATGCTGGGCTTCACGCCTTCAGACTCGCGCCGCCTCAGGAAATCCGCCAGCAAAATTGTGCCTGCCGGAATCGCGGGCAAAATGTATCCCGGCAACTTCGAGTGTGAAAGCGAGAAAAACAGGATGGGCAGCAGAAACCACAGCGCCAGATAGGCCCGGAAATCTTCCTGCCCCGGCGGTTGCTGAACGGAGAAACGCCAATCGCGAATCGCATCGACAACGGCATCAACAACGAAGACTGTCCAGGGAACCAGCGCCAGTAGCGCCACCGGCAGGTAAAACCAGAACGGCTGCGGGTGATGGTAGAGGTTGCTGGTGAAGCGTTCCAGATTGTGCTGCAAGAAGAAGACGCGAAAGAACTCAGGATTCGCGCGCTGCACTGCGATAAACCACGGCAGCGTCACTGCCAGATATAACGCAATGCCGATTGGCCACAAGGTGCGGAGGACCAGACGCTTGTCGCGCCTTAGTGAGGCGAATATCACGATGATCAGCCCGGCGAGAAGCGCGGCGACGGGGCCCTTGGCCAGTGTTGCCAGGCCGCTGAAGAGATAGAAGCCGAGCAGCCAGTTCCTCACATTGCTCACGTACCATCCGTACCAGCACAGCATGGCGGCAGTGAACATCACGGTCAACGGCATATCCGTCGAAGCGCTGCGTCCGAAGCCGATGATGATGGCCGCAGAAGCCGTAATGAGGGCGGCGTCCAGTTGCATGCCGCGGAAGAAGCGGCGCGTCCACACGTAGATGAAAATGATGAGCAGGCAGGACAGGAACGCCGATGGCAGCCGCGCCGCCGTGTCCGAGACGCCGCCGGCGGCCTTGTAAGAGAGCATCGCGCTCCAGTAATAGAGCGGCGGTTTCTCCAGCCAGGGATGCCCATAGAGGACAGGCGTCACCCAGTCGTGGCGCGCCAGCATCTCGCGGGCAACCTGCGCGTAGCGAGGCTCGTCGGCGCCCACTAATCCCAGCAGCTGAATGCCAAGCAAAAACAGGAAGCCGCAGAAGGCGATCAGGGCGAGCGCGTCCGTGGAGCGGCGGGTACGGTCGTCCAGGGTGGGAGGCGTCGGTCTCAAAATGATTAGTCGATTCGAATGATGCGGGCTTTCATTGCACGCTGGCGTCGTAGCCGCGAATTCGTAGCTGCCCCAGCAATCGCTCAGTCGCCACTGACAGCGGCCCCTCGACGGCACAGCCGCTGGCGCACTCGTGGCCGCCGCCACCCAAGGCTTCGGCAACTGCCGCGACATTGACTGCGCCTTTGCTGCGCAGGCTCACGCGATAGCGGCCATCGGGTTGCTCGCGGAAGAATAGCGCTACTTCGATGCCTTCAATCGCGAGCGCATAGTTCACCAGCCCTTCGCAATCCTCGTCCTGGGCTTCGCAGCGGTCCATGGTATCGCGGTCGACGTGCATCCACGCCAAAGTTCCTTCGCGTTGGAGACCGCTCAAGGCAGCGCCCAGCAATCGCATCTTGGAGAGCTGGGTGGAGAAGTAGACGTTATGCGCGATGCGCACCGGGTCGGCGCCCGAGCGAACTAATTCCTGCGCCAGCGCAAAGGTGCGTTCAGTAGTGCCATGGAAGCAGAACGATCCGGTATCGGTCAGAACGGCAGTATAGAGACAGGTTGCGACCTCGGGCGATATGCGGACCCCGGCTTCGCGCGCCAGCCGGAAAATCATCTCGGCAGTGGCACAAGCGTCCGGATCGATCCAATTGACATCGGCAAACGGGCGGGCCGTGGCGTGGTGATCAATGTTGATGAGATAGTGGCGTTCCAAGCCAGTGAGACGGGTACGGGCAACGCTATCGCACTCCAGGATGATGACGGCCTCGGCTTCCGGAGCCTGCTGCGTATCTTGCAGCACGGTTTCGCTGAACGGCAGCGGGGTATAAATTCCGGGAACACCATCGCTTAAGACAACGCTGGCCTCTTTGCCCATGCTGCGCAGAATCTGGCAGCAAGCAAGTGCAGAGCCGACCGCGTCACCGTCCGGACGAGCATGAGAGGTGAGGATGAACTTCTGTCTCCTCCCAATCTGATTCAGTACTTCGTCCAGCATCCCTGTGGTCCCGAATTCCACCTACCGCTTCCTTTTCTGAATTCTTTGCAGCAACTGTTCTATACGGCCGCCGTACTGCTCCGACTTGTCCAGCACAAAGAAAACTTCCGGCGCCTGCCTCACACCCAGGCGGCGAGTGAGTTCATGACGGATGTAGGCACGCGCAGCATTCAAACCTTCCAGACTCTCTTTCGCTTCCTGCTCGTTGCCGGCAGCGGCCACGAACACTCGAGCCTTGCGGCCATCGTCGGCCAAATGCACTTCGGTCACGCTAACCAGGCCGATACGCGGATCGCCAAGCTCGCCTTCGACGAGCGCTCCAACTTCTTCGCGCAAGGCCTCGCCCATGCGCTCGCGATGATGTTTCTGTCCCCGATTCTCCATAATTTCTACCCTGCCCTTTGCGAGAGGGGGAACGTTAGAGCATACGCCCACCTGTCAATTCGGCGGTGATAATCATCACGGTTCCCCGGTTAGTTGACCGCCGAATTCCGCTTCGCTAAGAAAGTCCAAAAAGGAATCGACGACCTCGCCCCCGGCATTGTTGGCCACTCGCATGGCATGACGTTCCACATTGCGCATCAAGCCGTCGAGATAGTCGCGCGAATCGGAGATACTAACCACGCCAATCGTCGCACGCTGCCACGCCTCGCTCGCGTCAATTTCCGCCACTGCGACGTTGAAGTGATTACGCAGGCCGTCCTTCACGCTGCGCACCACTTGCCGCTTATCTTTCAGCGAATGCGCTGCTTCGATGCGAATCTCGAGTGTGAGATACGCAATCATGTCTTTCCTTTCGGCTCAGGACGCGCTCTGTTGCACAACGTCCCGGACACCGGCTCCTCTGGATCGAGGATTCGGTTCCGGGACAAGATTGCTACCAGCCTGTGCAGCCGCTTCCGCGGCTAACAGCAGATCCCTCGTCGGGCTAACAAATACATGGGTGCCTGGTCGGCACCACTAAAGTCGTGCCCTGATACAAAGCATTCAAACCCGAGTTTTCAGCAGCTCATGAAGTCGTGTCTTGATACAAAGCCAACCCTTGCACCAGACAAGGTCAAAATCACCTGTGGAAACGACCTCCCGCCGGACCACACCCGGGTCTCATATGAGCCGAGCCTTGCACTTTGCCTCGCGGCAGAAATAACCCAAGTGAGGCATTAGTCTGTCGATAGAAGCCGATCCAACTAGCCACCATCCACTGGCCCCTATCCCCTGCCTCTACACGAATGCTTCGGCGGCAACCCGTTCAGTGACGAAGACCTCGATTATGTCGCCTACCTTGATGTCGCCGTAATTCGCAATCGAGATACCGCATTCCACACCCGAGCGCACTTCGGCGACGTCTTCCTTGAAGCGCCGAACCGAACCGACCTTACCTTTGAAGACGACAACGTTGTCGCGCAGCAGCCGGACTTCGGCATCGCGTTTGACCACGCCATCCTGCACATAGCAGCCGGCGATGACGCCGACCTTGGGCACGCGGAAGGTGTCGCGAACTTCTGCCCGGCCCAGGTAGGTTTCCTTCACGATCGGTTCCAGCAAGCCGGTCATGGCCTTCTTAATCTCGTCCTGCACTTCGTAAATGATCGAGTGCAAGCGGATGTCGACCTTTTCCTGCTCTGCCAGTTCTTGCGCCTTGCGCTCCGGCCGCACGTTGAAGCCGATGATGATGGCATTGGATGCCGACGCCAGCAGCACATCGCTCTCCGTAATGGCGCCTACGCTGGCCCGCATGACGTTGATCTTCACGCGTTCGTTCGACAGCTTGGTCAGCACGTCGCTCAGCACTTCCACCGAACCGCCTACATCGCCCTTGAGGATGATGAACAGTTCCTTCTGGCCGGCGGACTTCAATTGCTCGGCCAAGCCTTCGAGGGAAACACGCGAGCTCTTGGCCAGTTGTGCTTCGCGCGCCTTGGTCTCGCGATACTCGGAGATGCCGCGCGCCTTCTCGCGATCGGCTACGGCAACCAGCTGATCGCCGGCCTGCGGCAGTCCTTCCAGTCCAAGAATCTCGACCGGAGTCGACGGCCCTGCGGCGTCCAGTGCTACGCCACGATCGTTAAACATGGCGCGAACTTTACCGAACACATTGCCTACGACAAAGTTGTCGCTGTTGTGCAGGGTGCCGTTCTGTACCAGCACAGTTGCTACCGGCCCACGGCCACGATCGAGTTTGGCTTCCAACACGGTGCCGCTGGCCAGACGCTCGGGCACAGCCTTCAGATCGCCCAGGTCGGCAACCAGACAGATCATCTCCATCAGCAGATTGAGATTAGTCTTCTGCTTGGCCGACACATCGACGAACACGGTGCTGCCACCCCATTCTTCCGGCATCAAGCCGCGATCGGCCAGCTGCTTCTTCACCCGTTCGGGCAAGGCATCAGGCTTGTCGATCTTGTTGACTGCGACGATCAAAGGTACGTTCGCAGCTTTGGCGTGATCGATGGCTTCCAGAGTCTGCGGCATGACGCCGTCGTCGGCGGCAACCACTAGCACCACGATGTCGGTGACCTTCGATCCGCGGGCACGCATGCGGGTGAAGGCCTCGTGACCCGGGGTATCGAGGAAAACGATCTCGCGTCCGAACGCCGGCGAGTTGGTGTCGGTGATCGCAACCTTGTACGCACCGATGTGCTGCGTAATGCCGCCGGCTTCGCCTTCGGCAACGTTGGTGGAGCGAATCGCGTCGAGCAAGCTGGTCTTGCCGTGATCGACGTGACCCATGATGGTGACCACCGGAGGACGCGTTACAGCCGTGGCTCCGTCTTCACCTGCGCGCTCCGCCGGTCCCTCGTCCTTGGCCAACTGCTCCTCGAAGGTGATGACCGAAGTCTCTGCGCCGAAATGGCGAGCCATTTCGCTCGCAAGATCAGAGTCAAGCGTCTGGTTGACGGTCGCGAAGACACCGCGCGCCAACAAGCGGGCGATTAAATCCTTAGCGCGGATGCCAAGTTTCTCCGCCAAGTCCTTTACGCTGACGCCTTCAGGAATGGTGATGGCGCGGGTGATCGGCAACGGCTCGCTGGAAAGCGAAAGCCGTGGCGGCGGAACGAAGCCCTTCATCGGGCCTTCCTTCACACCACGCGGAACATAGCGTTGTCCGGGACGCGCCGGACGTCCCATAGGACGCTGTCCAGTTGGGGGCGGCGGCGCAGCACCCGCTGCGCCAAATCCGGGACGCACTCCCGGCTGTCCGGAACGCGTAGGATGCGGGCCACGACGTTCGCCCGGCCGCATCGGCGGACGGGTTTGACCGGTCGGCGGAGCTCCGGGACGAGGCCGCTGGAAGATCGGCTTGCCGCGCTCAGGCATCACGGCACGGGGCGGCGTAACGGCTGCCGGACGTACAGGTGCTGTGTACACGGGACGCGGCCCGGTCTGCGGCACAATCAGACGACGCGGCGGAGGAGCAGCAGCCGCGTGGGCAGCCGGCTGCATAGGCTGACCGGGCTGTCCCGGCCGAACCGGCGCACCAGGAACTGCGGGGCGCACTCCTCCCACGGGAGGAGCCACCGGAGCGCCGGGGCGTGGCGGCGTCACGGTTCTGGTAGGAACAGCGTGGGCCGCGGGCGGCAGTTGCTGCGGTGAAGTTCTTTCGACTTCAACAGGCGCCTCAACGACAGCGATGTCGGGCGCAGATACTGGTGCTTCGGGTTCGTCGAGCACCGCTACTTGATTTTCGATTGTGGCCTCGGATGGCTTCGCAGCCTCGGAAACAGCAGATGTCGGGACATGTGTCGGGGCCGGAGCCGCTGGCGGCTTAGGCGGAATAATCACCGCGGCAGGAGGCCGGGCTACGGATTGGGGCGTAATAAACCGCGGAGCTGGCTTGGGCTCGGGCGAAGCAATCGGCTGAGTACTTGCCGCAGCGGCAGGCGGAGCCGCAGGCGCGGCAGGCTTGGGCGGAATCGCCGACGGCGCGGCCACGGCAGGCCGATTGATTCCGGGCGTAGCCTGGCTGGGCGCAGCAGGACGTGCGGGCGCGACGGGTTGGGCGGCGCGTTGGGTGATGGCCTTCAGAACATCTCCGGGCTTCGAGATATGCGAGAGGTCAATCTTTGGTTTGAACTCGTCGGCCGCCACGGAAGCGCGCGAGCCGCGGCTGCTGCTGGGCTCATGCTCCGCGAAGTACTTCTTGACGCGCTCCGCCTCATCCTCTTCGATGGAACTGGAGTGCGTTTTCTTTTCGGTTACGCCGACCTTGGGGAGAACGTCGAGAATCGCCTTGCTCTTGACCTCTAATTCTCTCGCCAGATCATTGATTCGAATCTTGTGCTGCATTCCGCCCTGTTTCCTCCGTCGTTATGTCCCGTCTGATTACGCCTTCATAGCATCCTCACGGTTTGGTTTGGCCTGCGACAGACGCCGCTGACCTTGCTCGAATTAACGCTTCTCTCCCGGCTCTTCTTCGTCGGGCACATTCTCATTCGGTGTCTCGATCCGCTCGTGGAAAATGCGCTCGGGTTCATCGGCCAGCGGAGCGTTCTCGACGCCATCGATCACTTCAGCTTCAAAGGCCTGGCCTTCATCGGCCAACTCTTCTACGCTCTCCGAAGAAGCCTCAGGCGCATCGGACAGGCCTTCTTCATCGCCCGACTGGCCGCCTTCGTCGCCCGGCTCAACATCGCTCTCGGCAGACAATTCCTCTGCCGATTCAGCTTCGGCGTCGTCGCGCCCGGCGGCGGCTACTTCTTCCGGAGCCTCTCCGGCTGCTTCGTCGGATTCTCCGTCTTCAGTGGCTGCCAGTTCGCGCGCTTCTTCCTCTACCGGGACGTCCTCACCAACCACCTCGCCGGCATCCGGCAGCGCGTCGGCGGCTGCATCCAGACTGGAAAAGTAATTATTGACCGCGATACTGATTTTTTCTACGGTCTTCGGACCGATACCCGGCACTTCTTCCAACTGCTCGGGAGTCATATCCGCCACGGATTCGACGGTCGTGATACCTGCCGCCACCAGCTTCTCGATGATGTTCGGTTCGAGATCGGGCACCGACTCCAGCGGAGTGGTAGTCACGTTCATCACGCCGCGCATCTGCTCTTCGACTTCCTGGCGCTTCTCTTCCTCGCTCTTGATGTCGATCTTCCAACCCAGCAGCTTGGCGGCCAGACGAACGTTCTGCCCCTTCTTGCCGATGGCAAGCGACAGCTGGCTGTCGTCGACGATGACTTCCAGATGCTTCTCCTGGCCTTCCAGGACAGTAACGCGGCTAACTTTGGCCGGCTGCAAAGCCTTCTCGGCGAATGTAACCGCGTCTTCGTGATACTCGATAATGTCGATCTTCTCGCCCCGCAGCTCGCGGATAATCGACTGGACGCGCATACCCTTCATGCCTACGCAGGCGCCTACCGGATCGACGTCCTTGTCCTTCGACATGACCGCGATCTTGGTGCGTTCACCCGCCTCGCGAGCGATGGCTCGAATCACCACCGTGTTGTCGTAGATCTCTGGAACTTCCGTCTGGAATAGGTGTGACACCAGTTCGGGGACAGCGCGGGAGACCACGACCTGCGGCCCCTTGGAAGCCTTTTCCACTCGTACGATCACGCAGCGCGCGCGCTCGCCGGGAGAGAACGACTCCAGCCGCGACTGCTCTTTGCGAGGCATGCGGCCCTCGGCCTTGCCCAGATCAACGATGACGTCTTGCCCCTCGGTACGCTTCACGGTAGCGTTGATCACTTCGCCTACGCGGCCGATGTACTCGTTGTAAACCGTGTCGCGCTCAGCTTCGCGTACCTTCTGGAAGATCACCTGCTTGGCCAGTTGCGCCGCGATTCGACCCAGAACATCGGTGGGCTTGTAGGTGCGCAGCTCGCCGCCAACTTCCGCGGCCGGATCGGCGCGCCGGGCTTCGTCGAGCGTAATCTGCGAAACCGGATCTTCGATCGTCTCCGAATTGTCCACGATGGAGCGAACGGCATAAGCCCGGATCTGGCCGCTCTCTTTGTCGAGTTCAGCCCGCAGATTTTCTTGCGTCTTGTAATACTTTCGGGTGGCGACAACGATGGCATCCTCCACCGCGCTCACGACGATCTGCGGATCGATACCTTTCTCGCGACTGAGAGCGTCGATTACGTTGTACAGTTCACTCGCCATAAATTCTTGCCACCTTAAATCTTGCCGTTACAGTACCTAAATTGTTGTGCCAAGCCCGACTTGTAGTCGGTAAAGGGTTTTTCCTGATCCTGTGGAGGCCGTACTCAGAACTCAGGAACGAGATTCGCTTTTTCCACATTGGATAGCTGAATCTCGACTTCGGTTCCTGACTCGACTGCCTCGTGCTTCTTCGACTTCTTGCGCCCGGTCAATTCCAAGTGAAGCCGGCCGTCGTTAAACGCCTTCAGCCGTCCCTCAAAATGCCGATTCCCATTCACTGGATCGCGTGTCATCAGCTTCATCAGGCTGCCGGTAAACCGTTGAAATTCCTCTGGCTTAGACAGCTTGCGATCCAGCCCCGGACTTGAAACTTCCAGGGTGTACGAGGCTCCCGGGACTGCATCTTCTACGTCGAAGATAGTTCCTGCTTCCCGGCTGAAATTCGCACAATCTTCGTGAGTAACTCCGCCCGGCTTATCGATGTAAACCCGCAGCGTGCGAGCTTTACCGCCGCCCAGCAACTCCAGATCGACGACCTCTAGGCCGCTGGACTGCGCCACGCGCTCTGCAATCTCACGAACTTTATCGATTCCCGCCGCCATCGTGTTCCTGCAAGGCTCCCGGTCAGTAAGCACAGACCGCCCGTCAGGCTATCGGTGCCGCCTGGACTCGCCGTGCACCAGCGGATTGCGGGTGGAAATAAAAAGTGGGCTCTCGCCCACCGATGTGCTTCGCCGAATCTGCGTGGGTTCCGGATCACGCCGGGAGCCGGTGATAGAACCCTCTAAACACAGCAGTACTTCGACAAATATACGCCCAAACTGGGCAAGTTTCAATGGCCGAATAGGTCCCTGGCCGGCGTGTGCGGACCGGTTTGCCTTACCGTCTCTCCAACTCTACAATGAATGATTATCCTTCCACGGAAATACATACCATGATCCATTTTCCTGTGCCTGAGGCGCTGACCTTCGATGACGTGTTGTTACTTCCAGCCAAGTCCGACATTGTTCCTGCCCTGGCGGATACCACAACGCGATTGACCCGCAATATTGAACTCCGAGTTCCCCTGATCAGCGCCGCTATGGACACCGTGACCGAGTCACGGATGGCCATCGCCATGGCGCAGCAGGGCGGCCTGGGCATCATCCACCGCAACCTGACCATCGAGCAGCAAGCCAGCGAAGTCGACAAGGTAAAACGCTCTGAGAGCGGCATGATTGTCGATCCCATCACCATGTCACCGGAGCAGAAGATTTCCGACGCCCTGGAGCTGATGCGGCATTACCGAATCTCTGGCGTGCCCATTACCAAGAACAAGAAGCTGGTCGGCATTCTCACCAACCGCGATCTGCGCTTCGAGACGCGCACGGATGTCCCCATCAGCGAAGTGATGACCAAGGAGAACCTGATCACAGTGCCGGTGGGCACAACCCTCAGCGACGCCGAAGCGATTCTGCACCAGCATCGCATTGAGAAGCTGCTGGTGGTCGACGATCACTACAATCTCAAGGGCCTGATCACGGTTAAAGACATCCAGAAGCGTCTGAAGTATCCCACGGCCGCGAAGGACGACCACGGCCGCCTGCGCGTTGGGGCCGCGATCGGAGCAACCGGGGATTTCCTCGAACGCGCTCAGGAACTGGTTCGCACCAAGGTCGACCTGCTGGCGATCGATAGCGCTCATGGACACTCGACCCGCGTGCTGGACGCCATCCGGAAGATCAAGGCGACGCTGCCCGAGGTCGATCTGCTGGCCGGCAACGTGGCTACATTCGACGGAGCTTGCGAGATGGCGCGTGCGGGCGCCGACGGCATCAAGATTGGAATTGGACCGGGCTCGATCTGCACCACCCGCGTGGTCACTGGCGCTGGCGTGCCGCAGATTACGGCCATCGCCGAAGCCGCTCGCGCTACTCGGGACAGCGGTGTTTCGGTTATTGCTGACGGCGGCATCAAGTATTCGGGTGACATAACCAAGGCAATTGCTGCCGGGGCGGACTGCGTGATGATCGGTTCGCTTTTGGCGGGCACGGAAGAAAGTCCGGGCGAAACGATTCTTTATCAGGGCCGATCGTTCAAGACCTATCGAGGCATGGGGTCGCTGGCTGCGATGGCGCAAGGGTCGAGCGAACGCTACTTCCAGACCACGGATGCTGACTCTTCCGTTCCAGTCTTATCGGAAGACGGCACCGAGGGCAATCGACTGGCTAAGCTGGTTCCGGAAGGCATCGAGGGACGTGTTCCCTATCGCGGCACGGTCGGCATGATCGTGTATCAGCTGGTCGGCGGCGTGAAAAGCGGCATGGGTTACGTCGGCTGCGGCACCATCAAGGAACTGCAGGAGAAGGCTCGCTTCGTACGCATCAGCGGCGCGGGGCTGCGAGAGAGCCACGTCCATGACGTGATGATCACTCGTGAAGCGCCGAACTATCGGGTTGAGTAAGTGTCAACATAGCGAATGTCGCGCCTCGCCCAAAGGCGCTGCGCCGCTTTGGGAGTACGCAGGTTGCTGAAGCCCTCGTTTCGATCTCTGGCCTGGAACTGGTGGTACGTGCTGGCGTGGTTGGGAGTCATTCGCGCCGAATCCACTGACATGGCGTCGGCCAACAATACTTCTACAGTTTTGTACGCGGTGATTTCGGCGATCGCTCCGCACGTGGAGCATTCCTTCGTCGATCAACTCGATGCCGTATTACGCAAGACCGGGCACTTTCTGGGATACGGCATCCTTAGCGTCCTGGTATTTCTTGCGTTGCGAAATACCAATCGGGACAGAATTCGCACGGCGCTACGCCGGCCGTGGGGAATTTATTTCCGTGACCTGTGGCGGGGCGAGTGGGCGTTGATCGGCTTGCTGGCCACAATCGCCACCGCATCGTTCGATGAGATTCACCAGACCTTCATTCCTTCGCGCACAGGCAGGTGGCAGGACGTCGTAATCGACACCTGTGGGGCTGTGGTCATTCAGTTGATAATTTACAGCCTCGCTACCCGCGCCATGCGGCAACGCGGCGCGAGCGAGCCGCAGCCAGAGTTGACGTCCAGCCGGTAGAACCATCGGCCGAGACGGTGCTGTGCTTAAGCCTCTGCGTGAGAATCTCTGCCGTCCCTACGGGACCCGTATAAATTTCCCGCTTACCCAGCACTCCGCTGTCCCACCCCAATTCGCGCAAAAGCGGCGCGAATCGGGGACCCCGGTTCGGCTGCGTGCTGGGCTATGCTGTTTCGCGCCTACGGCGCTGGTTTCTTGCCCGTTGTATCCCACAGCCAATGCTGAACCTTAGTGTTGCGCGGACAAGTGTTGCGCGGACACTTAAGCTGTTCCCAGCCGCTTCAAGACGTTCTCGCGGAAGCCTCTGCTCAAGGTGAGCTTAGTCCCGTCGCGCAGAAGGATTGCGTAATCTCCATACAAGGACGGCCGCAGCGTCTTGATGCGATCCACATTGACCAGCGTGGAGCGATGGACGCGCAAAAACTGCCGGTGGCCTAATCGCCCCTCGAGAGATGTAATGGTCTCGCGCAGAATGTGGGTGTTGCCGCCCACATGCAGGCAGACGTAATTGCCCGCCGACTCAGCCCAATCAATCTCGTTAGGCTTCAGGCAGACAATCTCGCCGTCGGCCTTGATCACGATCCGCTGCGGAGCGTTCTGGCGCGAGTCGAGATCACCCAACATGTCGAGCACGCGGCGCTGGAACATGGCTTCCGAGGGATGCAGCAACTGCTTGCGGGCGTGGTCGAGCGCAACCGATAGCCGCTCTTTCACCACCGGCTTTAGAAGGTAGTCCAGAGCATGCACCTCGAAGGCCTTCATCGCGTAGCGATCGTAGGCCGTGACGAAGATCGTCAGCGGCATGGGCTCGTCGCGCAGAGCGGAAACCACTCCGAAGCCGTCGGTCTCCGGCATCTGGATGTCGAGGAAAACCAGGTCAGGCTTCTCGCGCTTAATGGTCGAGATGGCCGACTTACCGTCGCCACACTCGGCTACGATCTCGAGATCAGGTTCTTCTTCCAGCAGGCTGCGCAGACGTTCGCGCGCCAGCGCTTCGTCGTCACTAAGCAACACTCGAATGGGCATGGGTAGTAGCAACCTCCTCGCTGTAGGTTCGGAATGGAATATGAATTTTGACGATGCATCCCCCTGCGGGCGCATCTTCCAATGTCAGTTTGTGATCGTGGTTATAAAGCTGTTGCAGGCGGGCGCGGGTATTGCGTAAGCCCACTCCCTCCGGCGGAACACCTTCGCGATGGCGCGTGAGACCTTGCCCATCGTCGCAGATCTCCATCCAGAGTTCGTCGAAAACCTGCCGGGTAGTGATGCGGATGTGACCTGGAGCGCGCCTTGGTCCGATGCCGTGGCGTATCGCATTTTCCACCAGCGGCTGCAAGATCATGTTGGGCACCAGCGCCGACAATGTGTTGGGCGCAATATCCATCTCGACCTGCAAGCGATCCTGAAAGCGCGTCTGCTGAATCTCGATGTACTTCTGCAGCACGGTGAGTTCTCGGCTCAGTGGAACCTCGTGCACTCCCATCGCGTCCAGCGAGAAGCGCAGCAGGTCGGCCAGCTGCAATGTCATGTTCTCGGCTGCGGGGCCATCGTTGCGCGCCAGGGCGGCAATGGAATTCAAGGTATTAAAGAGGAAGTGAGGTTCGAGCTGAATCTTCAGAACTTCCAGTTGCGCCAGTGCCAGCTGCGCCTCAAGCTGCGACGACTGCAACTCGCGCTCGCGATACTTGCTGTAATACCCGATCGCCTGCGTGATCAGCAGAATGTACCAATACCGCTGGAAATCCATAAACGCCCGGGAAAGCATGTGGGCGGAGAAGCTGAGGTGCGCCTCCGGCGTCCAGGTTACGAGGGGCTCCAGCCAGACAATGAGGGAGGCGGCCAGCAACGTCAGAATGACGCTGGCCGCAATGTGCAGAGGAAGCACCTGCTTCCAGTTGCTCCGGTCAAAGGTGTAGCGCCGGGACAGAACGTAGACAGGTGGCGTCAGCACCGACCACACGAACGAGATCAGGAAATTCCAGGCAAGAAGCTGCGCCCAGCTTTCCGGGCTACCTACCGACGCTGTGTAGACGTGCGCGCCGGCGGCACTGAGAAAGGCCAGGATGGTCCAAAGGACGAACCCGACGGCCCAGATGCGGCCCCACTCTGCTGCCCGATCGAGCGTCCATGCTCCCCATCCCATAACCCCGCCAAATCGGGGAGAACTGGAGCTGACACTCGTCGGAATGTCCGACAGTGATCTCATGGTGAGCTACCTGTTTGCGTTGAACCCCAACAAAACGTAGACGAGCTACACCCTACGAGACATAGACGAAATCCAGCGGCAGATGTTTCCACAAAATGACAGTTTTTCGCCTGGAAAACACTAAAGGGCTATGATGATTTTGGCTGACGAGGAATTTGTTGTCCGTTTGTGGACATTGAAAACAGTGGAAGGCTTTCAATCTCTATTGTCGAAGGCTTTCAATCTTTAATAAAGATTCGCCATGCACGAACTGGGTATCGCAGCTTCGATCCTGGAATCGGTACAGAAAGAAGCTCACTGCCATCCGGGTGCTCACATCTCGAAAGTTGGCGTTAAGATTGGTGAGCTTGCCGGCGTAAATGGGGATGCCTTGCGGTTCGGCTTCGACGTACTAGTGAAGGATTCTGACCTGGAGCCATTGGCACTGGAGTTGGAATTCATTCCTCGCATGCAACGCTGCCCGAAGTGTTCTTACGACTTTCGGATGACCGATTACGATCCGCAGTGCCCGCTGTGTGGCGAGTTTGCCACCGAGTGCATCAGCGGCGAAGAACTCGACATCGCCTTCATGGAAGTGGATGAATGAACCGAATCGCGGTCGAAAAGAAAGTCCTCAACGAAAACCAAGTCCTCGCTGAGGAATTGCGGGAACGGTATCGGCAAAATAATGTGCTCTGTGTGAACCTGATCAGCTCACCCGGCTCGGGAAAAACTGCACTGCTGGAACGCACTCTGGAGCGGATGGACAAAAGCTCACGCGTGGCCGTTCTGACCGGCGATTTGCAAACCGAAAACGACGCTCGCCGCCTCGCGAAGTTTGGCTTCCCTGTAAAGCAAATCACCACGGGCGGCGTGTGTCATCTTGACGCCAAGATGATTGGCAAGCACCTTGAAGATTGGAAACTGGAAGACCTCGATCTGTTGATCGTGGAGAATGTTGGCAATCTGGTGTGTCCGTCGAGCTACGACCTGGGCGAAGACGCAAAGATCGTTTTGCTGAGCACCACCGAAGGCGAAGACAAGCCGCTGAAATATCCTTCTATCTTTTTTAAGTCGGAGCTGATGCTGCTGACGAAGATCGACTTGTTGCCTTATGTCCCATTCAAAGCAGAGCTAGCGCAGGAGAACGCGCGTCGGGTCCATCCCGACATGGAGATCATCGAGCTGTCCAGCACCACAGGTGAGGGGCTCGACAACTGGATGGAATGGCTGCGACGCCGGGCGGTGAAAAGCCGCTCCCAACTGCAAGGCCAGACTGCGTAGAATGCGATCCCCCAACCGGCGTCGGTACTGAACAGCTACGCCACGCCCGTATTCCTTGAGTGTTATCCCATGCATGGCCTAACATGGCCGCAGAGTCGCTAGCGCGCTTTCTGTGGGCTGCGGAGGGCACATGTTTCACTCGACGCGAAGATTCCGTTTCAAGCTGATTCCCTGCGCCTTTTTGGTTTGCCTAATCTTCGCCAGCACGCTTGCTCTCAGCTCCCCGCAACCGACCACTCAGCCTCAGGCCTCTACTGCATATCCCGTAACCGTTGAAGGACGGGAAATCCTTCAAATCTCCGATGGCATTGGCAGCTTCTCAGCGGAAGACCGCGCCAACGGTGCGTCCGATCGCCTTGCAAAGCTGATTCACACCCCTGCCGCCGATATCGCCGGTATCACGACCGTCGATTCGCCCTACGGTACGGAGGTCGTGCTGGGCGACACCGTTTTGCTGATGGTCACGGACGACGATGCAAAGCGGTTGAACGTACCGCGAGAGTTGCTCGCCAAGCACTATGCCAGTCAGATCCGCGACGCTCTGAATGTCGCGCGACGGCAGCACAGTAAAACCTATCTACTTCGAGCGGCTGCATACGGCGTCGGCACACTGGCAATTTACGTTTTCCTCGTGTGGCTGGTTTTGATTGGATCACGGCGGCTGCTGAAGGCTCTGGAACCATCCGAAACCCATATCAAGGGAATCAAAATCCAACAGTCGGAAATCGTGGCGGGCGAACGCCTCGCCTCGATGCTGGGGACCGGCGTTCGACTGTTGCGCCTGGTCCTGATCTTCCTATTTACCTGGATTTTCCTTGCCACGGAGTTCAATTTCTTTCCCTGGACGCGTGCCCACGGCAGGCAGCTGCTGAACTACGTCCTCACTCCCATCCAATTTGTTTTTCACGCCTTCGTGAATTACCTGCCCAACCTCTTCTATATCGTCGTGATTGTCACGGTGATGTATTACGTGATGAAGTTCGTGCGCCTGCTGGCCCGCGAATTCGAGCGCGGCAATATCCGCATCCCGGGTTTTTATCCGGAGTGGATTCAGCCCACTTACAAGATTGTTCGGTTTCTGTTGTTCGCGTTTACAGCGGTGGTGATCTATCCATACTTACCGGGGGAAAATTCCCCGGCCTTTAAGGGCGTGGGACTCTTCATCGGCGTTTTGTTTTCCCTCGGGTCGACTTCTGCGGTAGCCAACGTCGTCGCCGGGGTCATCCTGACCTACACTCGCGGCTTTCGGGTTGGCGATTGGGTGAAGATAGGCGACAACATGGGCGAGATTACCACGCAGAGCATGTTGGCCACGCACCTGAAGACGATCAAGAACGAGGAAGTGATCATTCCTAATTCCGTAGTGCTGAGCAGCCATGTCACTAACTACAGCATGCTGGCGCAAACGGATGGGCTCATTCTGCACACGTCAGTGACCATCGGATACGGCGAGCCCTGGCGCAAAGTTCACGGCCTGTTGATTGACGCCGCGCTAAAGACCCAGTACATCTTGCAACATCCGGCCCCATTCGTCTTGCAGAATGCGCTCCAGGATTCCTACGTGCAATATCAAATCAATGCCTATACGCACAAGCCTCTCGAGATGGTAAACATCTACTCTGCTTTGCACGCGAATATTCAGGATAGCTTCTTTGCCTGCGGAGTCGAGATTATGTCGCCCATCTACTCTGCTTTACGCGATGGCAATCAGGTTGCGATTCCGTCGGAATTCCTGCCTCCCAACTATCAGCCGCAAGGTTTCAGGATCGTCAAAGAAACCGCTGCTGCCACCGCCGCCGGCAAGAAAGACTAGGACATTTCTCCTAGTTTGCCTACTAGCACGGCAGATCCTCTTCCAGCGCGGGTATCGACGTCTTCTGACACTAGTCTGAGTTAAAGATCTGTCAAACCAAAGCCGCGAGACCCAACTTTCGTGCTGCGAAGCAACGCAGCTGTGCTGCTGCTCATCTACCTCGACGAAAGTATTCGATTTGTTGAGGGGTTCCATGTCTTCTGGCCGGTCCGCCGCTCTTTTGCTCTGCTTGACGGTTATTGGTCTCTTATTTCTAGCTGGCTGTGGCGGGGGTTCGCAGAGCAGCGGCGGCGGAGGTGGCAACCCTGTCGTGTCAATCGCCATTTCTCCCACCTCCGCAACCGTGGCGTCCGCCGGAACGCAGCAATTCCAAGCTACTGTAAACGGCTCCAGCAATACAGGCGTGACCTGGCAAGTGAATAGCGTTGCCGGAGGAAATGCACAAGTCGGGACAATCTCCACGACAGGCCTCTATACGGCGACCACAGATCTCGCCATGCAGGTGACCGTGACCGCGATCGCCGACGCTGACAATACGAAGAGCGCGAACGCTGTTGTAACCGTCACTGCCGCTCCGCCTCCAACCATCACCGTAACCATTTCGCCGACAAGGGCTCTTCTCGCCGTCAACACCGCCCAGCAGTTCGCGGTGACGGTTACCGGCACAACCAATACCGTTGTGACCTGGTCGGTGGATGGCATCAATGGCGGGAACACTGCGGTGGGAACGATCAGCACCACGGGCTCGTACACCTCGCCTTCAACGGTCGGTACACACACCGTGACGGCCACCAGCGTGGCCGATACCTCGGTGAGCGCGAACGCGGCCGTCTCGGTGATGACCTTGACGATATCGCCGCAGACCACTTCGCTCACGCCTTCGGGCACTCGGCAGTTCACCGCGACAGTTCAGGGAACAACCAACAATACCGTAACCTGGTCGGTGGACGGCATCGCTGGAGGAAACAGCGGTGTAGGCACCATAAGCACTAGCGGCCTATACACTGCACCTGCGACTTTAGGCTCCCGCACCGTCACCGCGACCAGTTCCGCGCTTCCGACTTACAGCGTGAACGCGTCGGTATCCATCATCAACGCACCCAATGGCAGCGTTTCCATGTTGACCTTCCATAACGACGACGTGCGCGATGGCGCCAACCTGGCCGAGACGACACTTAACACCTCCAACGTCAACTCGCAGCAGTTTGGCAAATTGTTCGCTCTGCCGGTTGACGCCCAAATGTACGCGCAGCCTCTGTACGTGCCGAACCTGACGATTGGCGGCGTGCGCCACAACGTGGTCTTTGCAGCTACCGAAAACGATACGGTGTATGCCTTCGACGCCAATGACCTGTCCGACTCACCGCTGTGGAAGCAGCGCCTCGCAACCCCCGTGCCGGTGAACGATCAGGAAGGCATCAAGCCGCTGCTGGGAATTACTGCGACCCCGGTGATCGATACTTCTACCGGAACGATGTACGTGGTGACCGACGGCTTGGAGAATGGCAACAAAGTGTTTCGCCTGCACGCTCTCGACGTCTCCAGCGGAAGCGAGAAGTTCGGTGGCCCCGTCGTGGTATCCGGAACGGTGACGGGCAACGGGTGGGATAGCAATAACGGGCAGATCACTCTGGAAACGGATTGCTATCAACGCAACGGCCTTGCGCTCGACCCTGCCAGTAACGCGGTGTACATCTCTTTCGGGCATTGTAGCCATGGCTGGGTGTTGGCTTATGACAAGGCCACGTTGCAGCAGAGCGCAATTGTGAATGTAACGCCCGATGGCGCTGGTGGCGGACTTTGGGGAGGAACTCCGGCCATCGACGATTCCACCGGAGACATCTACCTGATTACCGGTGTCGATTTGGGCGATCCTGCGCCTGACTACAACGATTCTGCGATGCGTTTGCAGGCCAGTAACCTAGCAGTTCTGGACTACTTCAAGCCGTCCAACGAAGTTTACCTGCGCGATAATGATGCCGACTTCGGTAGCGGATCGCCCATCATCATGCCGAACAATCCGTCGCAATATCCCCATGAACTGATCGGCGGCGGTAAGGATGGCAGAATCTTTGTAATCGATCGGGACAACATGGGTGGCTATCAGCAGACCGACCACGTGATCCAAGAGGTACAAACCGGCACCCAGCAATACGACAACATCTTCTCCACGCCAACGTTGTGGAACAACACCATCTTCTACCATTGCGCGCAGGATGTGGTTAAGGCTTACAGTTGGGATCCCTCAACCGGCCTGATCTCAACCTCCTACATCTCCAAGGGAACAGTTCAATATGGCGGGCACGGCGCTACTTCCTCGCTGTCGGCAAACGGCAGCTCGGACGGGATTCTGTGGGAAATCGATGCCACGGCAGCGGGCAGCGGACCGGCCGTGTTGCACGCTTATGATCCCACTAATCTCGCCGATCAGCTGTACTCCAGCTCACAAGCGGGAGGACGCGATACGGCAGGAACAGCGGTGAAGTTCACCGTGCCAACAGTCGCCGACGGGCAGGTGTTTGTGGGAACGGCAGCCGAGGTGGATGTTTACGGCCTGCTGCCGCAATAGCTAAAAGGGGGGCAGCTTCAGGCTCTCCCCTTTTAGTCGCAGTCGATTGCAACCAAGTCCTTGACATTGCCGAGTTCAATCGGGTAAGGTTTTTGCATGTCGTTGTCTATCACTCTTCGAATGACCATGGCCATGTGCACCCTAGGCGGTGCCTTGTCCACGTTCGGAGTCTGACAGCCCAACCAGATTATCTCCAATCGTGAACGGCCGCCTAGGTAAACAGGCGGTCTTGCTGTTTCTGGGCAATTTTCGATTGGAGAGATTTATGAGTTTTTCGCCTGAGCAGTTTGCGACTACGGCAGTGCGCGGAGGCGTTTCGCCCGATCCAGCCACCGGCGCGGTTCTTACCCCGATTTACCAGTCCACCACTTACCACCAGGAAGCAGTCGGCGTTCATAAAGGTTTCACCTATTCGCGTGCGGCCAACCCAACCGTATCTGCACTGGAAGCAGCGCTGGGTGCGCTGGAAAATACGCCTCCAGCGGTTTGCTTCGCGACCGGCATGGCCGCGATCTCGACTCTGTTTCTCGCAACCCTGAAATCTGGCGACCACGTGGTCATTTCCGACGTCGTGTATGGCGGCACGGTGCGCCTCTTCCAACAGGTGTTGTCGCAGTTCGAAGTGGAGGCATCGTTCGTAGACACATCGGATCCGGTAGCCGTCGAGCAGGCGATCAAACCGAACACGCGTCTCATCTTCATCGAGACGCCGGCGAATCCGACGCTGAAGCTGACCGACATCGCCGCGATTGCGCAGGTCGCGCACCAAGCCGGCATCAAGCTGGCCGTCGACAATACCTTCCTGACGCCAGTTCTGCAGCGACCTCTGGAACTGGGCGCCGACATCACACTGCTCTCCACTACTAAGTACATCGAGGGGCACAACTCGACAGTTGGCGGATCCATCGCAACTCGCGACGAGGTCTTGCTGGAACGTCTTCGCCTGGTGCGCAAGACTCTGGGTTGCATCCAGTCTCCGCAAGAATCCTGGCTAACGTTGCGCGGATTGAAGACTCTTCCTTTGCGTTTACAGCAACACTGCTCCAGCGCTCAAGTCGTTGCCGAATGGCTGGAGCGGCATCCTCAAGTAGCGCGCGTGCACTTCCCCGGCCTGACCAGCTTTCCCCAGTTTGCCTTGGCGCAACAACAGCAAGCGCTGCCCGGAGGCATCATCGCCTTCGAACTGAAAGGTGGCGCGGACGCCGGCATTCAACTCATGAACACCGTGAAGCTTTGCATCCTCGCGGAGAACCTGGGGGCGACCGAGACCTTGATTACGCACCCGGTGTCGATGACCCATTCTGACGTTCCGCGCGAGATTCGTGAGCGCACGGGAATCACCGACGGACTGGTGCGGCTCTCCGTCGGCCTGGAAAACCCGGCGGACATCATCGCCGATCTGGAAAAAGCGCTGGCCGCGATTGCGGTGAACGAAACCAAGGAGGAGGCGGAAGCATGTCTGGCAAAGTAATCGTCTTAAAGTTTGGAAGCTCGGTATTGCAATCACGCTCCGACCTGCCTCACGCCGTGCACGAGATCTATCGCTGGATTCGTCGCCAATATCGTGTGGTCGCTGTCGTCTCCGCCTTTGCCGGAGAAACCGACCGCCTGCTCGATACCGTGACGGATTATCGCGAAGCCAATCCAGAAGCAATCGCGCGCATCGTCGCCACTGGAGAAGAAGTCGCGACAGCGTTTCTTACCCTGGAACTCGACCGCTTTGGAATTCCGGCGCAGGTGCTTGATCCCAGCCAGATTCAACTCATCGCCGAAACCGATTCCAACGACACAGAACCGGTTAGCGCGGATGTGTCTGCGATAAACGAAGTGCTGAATCGAAACCGCGTGGCCGTGGTCCCCGGCTTCGTGGCTCGCGATCGCTCGGGGCGAGTCGCTTTGTTCGGACGCGGCGGCTCTGACTTGTCGGCATTGTTCCTCGCCAAACAGCTCAACGCACGCTGCCGGCTGATCAAGGATGTCGACGGCATCTACAACGGCGATCCCGCAACCTGTCTCGACGCCCGCCGCTTCGAAGAAATCAAGTTCACGGATGCGCTCACGATTGCCGGAAAGGTGGTTCAGCGAAAGGCAATCGCGTTTGGAAAAAAGAAAGGCGTTTCGTTTGAAGTGGCAACGCTCGGCGCAAACCATGCCACTACGGTTGGCAGCCACGGCTCAACTCTCGCGGCGCGAACTCACTCGCCCGCTCCGCTAAAAATTGGGCTTCTGGGGCTAGGCACCGTTGGATTGGGTGTGTTCCAGGAATTGTGGAAGCATCCCGATCTCTTCGAAGTAACTGGAATTGCGGTACGACGGCCCGATCTGCACAGCGACGACGCGCCAGCGTCTTTGTTGACCCAGAATTGTTGGCACGTAATTGACGACGTGGACGTGGTGGTGGAGTTGATTGGGGGCTGTGATCCTGCCGGCGATCTGGTTCGCGCCGCCCTCAGCGCGGGCAAGCCTGTGGTTACTGCGAACAAACTTCTGTTAGCCGCGGATGCCTGGTTCAGCAGTATTGCCAAGCTTCGCTACTCAGCCGCAGTTGGCGGCGCTGTTCCTGCATTGGAAGCTGTCGGGGCGTTGGCAAATGACGATCACATTGTTTCGTTATCAGGCGTTCTGAACGGTACGTGCAATTACGTTCTCGATCGCCTCGCAGCTGGATGTTCGTGGAAGCAGGCGGTGGCTGAGGCGCAGGCCAACGGTTTCGCAGAGCAAGATCCGCGCGCCGATCTTTCCGGCTCCGACACCATTTGCAAGCTGAGTCTCCTCGCCCGCCGTGCCTTTCCGGACGTGGAAGCTCACTACATCAGCCAAACTGGAATTGACGCAATTGATCCGGAATGGGTGCAGGCAGCAGCCCGCATCGGCAGCCGCGCTCGCCTGGTTGGCACAGCGGTGGTCAACAACGGAAGAGTGCATCTCGAAGTAAAGCCTGAGCTGGTTGACGCATCCCATCCTTTCGCGCAGATCCGCAACGAAGAAAATTGTCTGCTGATCTCGACCGGTCCGGAAGAGAAGGCCAACTCGACCCACGTTTGGTCAGGCCGCGGAGCAGGGCGCTGGCCGACCACGGCTGCCGTCATGGCCGATTTGTTCGACTTGCATCGCGAGCGGCAGCAGCCCAA
Organism: uncultured Acidobacteriaceae bacterium; assembly: GCA_963769235.1. Taxonomy (GTDB): domain Bacteria; phylum Acidobacteriota; class Terriglobia; order Terriglobales; family Acidobacteriaceae; genus Bog-257. The sequence continues at coordinate 687,113 of CAVYKW010000009.1, forward strand.
ACGTCCGCAAACGTACTCGCTCCTGGATGTAGTAGAAGCTGGAGGTGCAGCGTGAAATTCGCTACTCGGTTATTGACCTTCGATCCGGCTCCTGGCGATCGCTATACTCCCGCCAATACTCCCATCTACCAGACCGCGACGTTTCGTCAGGACGACGCCACGTCCTTTGGCGAATACGATTATTCGCGCAGCGGCAATCCCACGCGTGCCGTGCTGGAGAAACAAATCGCCTCGTTGGAAAGCGCAAGCCGCGGCTTTTGCTTCGCCACCGGTCTGGCTGCAATCACAGCGATCACGCGCCTGGTAGCGCCCGGCGAAGAAATTGTTGCCTGCGACGATCTTTACGGCGGCACCTATCGCCTGTTCTCTCGTATCCTGGCGAAACGTGGCATCAACGTCCGCTACGTCGACTTCACCAATCTCAACGCCGTCGCCGATGCCGTGACCAGCAACACCCGCCTGGTTTACCTGGAAACTCCGACGAATCCCCTTCTTCAGATCATCGACATTTCTGCGGTCGCGGAGATCGCTCATCGTAGCGGAGCGCTGGTGTGCGTCGACAACAGCACCATGTCGCCTTATCTGCAACGGCCGCTGGAACTGGGCGCGGACATCGTTCTGCATTCTGCTACCAAGTTCCTGTGTGGCCACAGTGACGTCATGGCCGGAGCGGTAGTTGTGAACGATGACGAGCTCGCGCAGGAGTTGTATCTGATCCAGAACGGCGAAGGTGCGGTACTCGGGCCCTTCGACAGCTATCTGGTGTTGCGTGGCTTGAAAACTCTGTGCCTGCGGCTTGACCGGCAACAGCAAAATGCAACCGCGATCGCCGAGTGGCTCAGCGAACATGCTGACGTTGATCGTGTGTATTTCCCGGGCCTAGCGGAGAGTGCGCAACTACGAATTCATCGCTCGCAGTCAACGGGCGATGGCGCGGTGCTCAGCTTTTCCACCGGTAACCCGGAATTCTCGCGTGCCGTGGTGGAAGCGACAAAGCTGTTCGCCATAACCGTCAGTTTCGGCGGCGTCAATTCCACTATCAGCCTGCCAAACTATATGTCCCACGCCAGCATTCCCGCACATCTGCGGCAGCAGAAAAGCATACCTGCCGACTTGGTCAGAATCTCGGTGGGAGTAGAGGATGTCGGCGACCTGTTGGCAGACCTAAACCAGGCTTTCGAGTACGCCAGTCGGAGTTGCGTCTCGGTAAGCGTGACGGCGGTAGGGCGATAACGAGGCTCGTTCCGTTGGGGATGGCGGCGTAGATTAGGCGTCCATGACTGCTCACCGCCTGCTTTACAATAAGAGAACCGCACCTTTCCCCCCGCGGAGGGATGTGTGAGCGGTTGAAACAGGCGGTCTTGAAAATCTAGAACCGCGGTTTTGATAACCAATTGATTTCAAGACAGAAAGCCTGCAACCCTAAGATTCTTCACAATTTCTACTTGTGTCACCACGTAGCTTGAGATGTTGTGAGATGTGGCAGTTTGCCGTTGGCCTTCCTACAAAAGTCCCTACAGTACTATAGCGAAAAATCTCCACCGTAAAGCGTCTGCGTTTCGACAGCTCGGGCAGACATTGTCGTCTTGCAACGCTCTCTCGACAATAGCCCGATTCACAATCGGACGAACTCACCGCGCGGATGACTCGTCTCTTTGATTCTCCGGATGCATTGCGCATTGAATTTCCCGAGGCTACCTTCAAAATGAGCCCGGACTCCTCCACCCACTGGTGGGTAGAGCGCAGCCTTTTCAGGGCTTGGCTAATCAGTGTTTCCAATGACTTGGAACGCACGGACGACACCGTAAGTCATTGAAAGTCTCCCCAGATCACGAGTTTTGTGGGCTCTTTGTGGACTCCAAGAATGCATCGTATGCCACTCGGGCCGCAACTCATCGGGGAATACCCCCAGTGCACTGTCTACGCAGAGAATATATCCTCAGCCCAGCGAAGCCAACACTTTGAGCGACTCGGCCACCTCGGTAAGGATTCTCATTACGGAGCACCTCCGATTGTGCCCGTTTTGTGTCCCTCTCGATTATTTATGTCTGCCGATGTTCAATCCATTGGCGGCAACCAGTGCAACTGCCCGTCGCTTCCTCGAATATACGTGAACGAAAATTCATCCGAAAACCGCATCGGGAGCACTGGCAGGCTGTACACAGTTTTCAACTTGATTTTGAGTTCCGGAATGTTTAGCTCGGATAGCGATTCAGAGAAATGGACCCTGCAGAACGTCGTAAAGGATTTGTGCGGTTCGACGCGTTCGAACCCGCCGTCACGAACCTCGATTTTGGGTGTAACTGTAACTGGATGACCGGCAACAAGGCTTACCGATCCGTCACACCCGGTATGCACTTTCACGAAGGGCAAGAAAATGCTGTCATTCGTGACGGTGAAAGCAGTAGAGAATGGGTCAGCTTGTTCGACTACCGCGCCTGGCATCACCGACAGCTTTGGACGAGCCTCATAGATGGCAAGAAGGGTCGCCGCAGCCCCTGGCACCCAAAACAGCCCTTTCACGAAACTTTTTACCAGGTGCGATGGGGCGGCGGGCTTTGGAGATGACGCCTTCCGCTTAGTTATCTCTCTCTTCCTTTTAGTCGCCATTCAGTTTGCTCAGAGTCGCCGCGTCGCTATTTCCCCGTTGATGCCGCCATTCTGTCGCACTTGCACCAGGGCCGCGATCTCGTCCTTTCTTGTTTGTGTTCGAATGTGGCTGTATCGATCCAGAATTTCTTTTGCTGAAGTGCCCTGCCAGGGTGCGGTTGGTTTGCTACGACACCCTTGGATTTTTGGCCAGGCGAGTGATGAAAGTATGCCGCAGATCATGCCGTCTGTTCTTCACTTGAAACTCAGCTTGGACCTGTTTGGCGCCCATCGGCCCGTAACTCCGCCAAGCCTTTGCTTTCGCTGTTGTTTCATCTAAGCCCTGGCTGAAGACTCTGCCGGTAGCCGAAACGCGGCTTCGCCCGCGCCAACTCCACCAGTCTTGTCCGCAGGGGCTCATCGTTTCGACGCGATACGTAGCGATAGCTCCCCACCGCTAGCCACAACAGTCGGCACGCCCGCCGCTCACTGAAGGCATACTCCTCACGCACCTGCCCGATAGCTGCCTTCATGGCTACGAGCTCCAGCCGTTTTTTCGGATCACCGACTGCAAGGCTTCTTTGTCCAACGACAGGTCGGCCACCAACTTCCGCAGGCGTGCGTTCTCGTCCCGCAACTGCTTGGACTCTTGCGCCGCGCCTGGCTGACATCCATCCCCCCGTACTTCGCCTTCCACGCGTACAGCGTGTGTTTGCTGACGCCTACTTCTCGCGCCACGTCCTCCGCCTTGCGGCCTGCCTCTATTTGCTTCAGCGCAGCGATCATCTGCGCCTCCGTGTGTTCGCTCCGAGACATACTCCCCCCAGATATCTGCCTTCCGCAGAGTGCCAAAATCATACTCAGATTTATGCGGATCTAGGGGAGCAGATCACGACCTCGATGCCGTCTTGTCCTGCCTGAGCGCCTGAGGACATCCTTGGTGCACCCTTAGCAGTCACACTTTAGTTGGATTGTATCCCCCCACCTGACGGCGGTACAGTCTTTGTCAATCGCTGGCACTATAGTGGCAGCAATCGCTGATTACATCGCGGAGGTGTCTGTGGTGCAGTTTTCGCGTTTCAAGTCCACTGAAACAACATGCCTCGTCGCGTTCGCCGTAGCGATACTCACAATTCCAACATTGTGCGACTCCCAGACGCCCCAATCGGCAAGTAGGCTTCCTAATGCTGATCCCTACACCCTGTGTCATAATAGAAAGCCTTCGGGCTCTAGGTTCCACGTACTAATTAACGCTCCGGCTTCTGGATCCTCTGTAAGTACTGCGAAAATAAACAAAACTAATTCACTGTTACCTGGGGTTCCTACCTATACCTTATTATGGTCTGATGTAAACCCTATTCGAGTCGGTGAGTCGACCACGTTCTCAGCGCAAGTCGTGGGAAGCACAAGTCCCCCGCCAGGGGGAACGATCACATTTGACGACGGCAGCGGCAGCATTGGAACCAATTCCGTTTCGACGGTCACAAACACGAACTATCTGCTGTACTCTTCTCAGTTTGACAACGCCGCGTGGGGCCTCTATGGAGATGCGTCTATTACCTCCGACTACGCGACTAGTCCCGCCGGCGGTGAGACAGCATATCGTTTTCAATCGTCGGACGGTGATGGAGATCTCGAACAGACAGTTCTAGGATTACCGGGGAGTCAGCCGGTTACCTTCAGTCTTTGGCTAAGGTCAAATTCTGTGGATGATCAACCTCTTCAGATTTGGATGGAGGACGCAGACGGAAGCGGAGCACATGTGAACGCGACTTGCGTGGCGTCGGCTGCGTGGCGCCGTTGTTCGGTCACCCTCCCTACAAATAGCGTTGACGTTTGGGTTGCATTGTTTAATGATCAATATCATCCTGCTGGATGGGACGTCAGCATTTGGGGAGCCCAGCTTCAAACCTCAGCTCCAGTAGGTCCATATGTAGACACCGCGGGTGCTCCTGTAACCGGTACTTCGTCCGTGGCGGCCCTCCAGACGACATCTTTGGACAGCGGTTCCCGTTCGATTACGGCCAACTACAGTGGCGACGACAACAATGAGGGTTCTACTTCGGCGGCGCTGACGGAGAATGTTACATTGCTCGAAATAACTACATTTTCTCCGATAGTCAATGGACTCCAGCTAACCCCTTACTCATCGACCTTGACCGCGGTCGGGGCGACGCCTCCTTACAGCTGGTCGATAGTGGGGGCATTGCCGGACGGGTTGTCATTGGACTCCAGTACCGGAGTCATAAGTGGAACGCCGACCGGAGATGACGGCTGGACAGAGGGTAGCTTCATTGCGCAGGTAACCGATTCGAGTGACCCGGCGATAGTCGCCCCCAAAGAGTTTGCGATGGAGATTTTAGGGCCGAACGCCTGCCTCATGATGCGCCGAAAACCTGTCGATCCTTCCTGTCCCGGATCACCTCCTGTCATCCATGGGATATATCCCAACGAGGGGTTTACAGGTCTTGATGGTCAGACCTTCGCAATTTACGGGTGCGTCCTTCCCGACGACAATGGTGACATGGGAACGCTGACCGTGAACGCACCGCCGGGCTTCACCAAGACTGGCCAGAGCGTTGTCGGACTGTATATGGTAGAGATTGATGAAACGGTGAACATTGCACATGATGCACCAACCGGCGCTGAGGGTATAACGGTAACACAAGATGTGACTGGTTGCTCTTCGGGTAAAAGCAACACTCTCATGTTCTATGTCGCACCGGGAAAGCCTTCCGTCTCGGGCCCTAATACAGTGTGGTGGTTCAGCGGTCATAACCCAGACGGCACAGACTACCCTACCTCTATAACCCTGACTTCGGATGCTGGCGCTTCGACGACGTGGAGAGTTGTTCAAGAAGACGGCAAGGTGAATTTGTCTACTACCAGCGGCGCATCAGTAACCATAACACCGACCGGAACGTATTTTAGTGGCACTGCGGGCGATATTTCAGTCTACGCAGATGCAAATGGGCAAGAATCGGCAGCCTTTACAATTACAGCCAAGAGCCCGTGGAAGCTTACGCCTTACCTCCCAGTTACCGTGTGCGATCCGACCTACACCTATGTTACCGATTTGACATATGACTTGGAGGACCAGTTCGAGGGCATCATGTCGTACCCCATCGACTGGAATGAAAGTGTGGGCGCCTGCGTGAGTGAAAACGGTAGTAATTGGGGCCCGATCTGTATTGACACCTCACCCGGCTCAACCGGACCGTTACTAGATTCGTTGGCTGGTCCACAGCTAACCTACAGCCCAACGCCATCGCCGCAGTGTAATCTTCCCCCGGCCGGTACCACGGAATATGAGGAGGTTCCTCAATCAATCTACGTCGGATCGTCGGACACTGGCGCAGGAGTCCTCGTGCAAACCGACATACTCACATATTACATCGATCAGGGCAAACACACCTCCATCACAAGCCCCGATCCTCCGCAGGATTGAGGAAGAAAGGATCTCATGTCCCGAACCATGGTTAGAGCAACTTTTCTAGTGGCGATGGTCCTCTCGTACGGGATGCTTGCTTTCGCTTATCCCAAGAAGCCACTGCATCTTCGGCAGCTCATCGAGACATCCGACTGCGTCGCAGTCATCAACGTTACAGACGTAAATGATGGCGGAAAGATCTCGATCAATATTAATGGCCGAACAATAGAGGCAAGTGCACAAACTCTCGCTGGAAATATCCTGCGGACCATCAAAGGATCGTGTCCTGCTCAGCTCACGATCAAATCATATACGCCGTTTCAATACATCGGATGCCCAGGATTGAAGGCTGGTGTCCAGATCGCGTTCCTTCGATCGGCCGAGGGAGGATTCACATTCGAGGACCGGCAGTATCCAAGTCTTCCGGCAACCTCTGACGGGCCGGCGGGTTTGGCGGGGCCGACCTCCACGCCGGTTGACGCGGTGGCAGCTGAGCTAGCGGCGGTCTTGTCTTCGTCGACGGAACCACCGTCCGAAAAGTGGGCAGTTTTGGCCATTTCGTACGCCTTACCTGGCAACGAAGTGATGACCTCCTCGCTCCGGGCTGCGATCAGGACTGCAGGGAATCTGGCAGAGCAAAACAGAATAGAGGCTGAATTGATTCAGCGCGGTGACGTGCCTACGACGGAGTCAGTCGCTACTCGAATACTCTCGAACGAACTCGCAGCCGACGCGCAGGCGCTGTTTCTTCAGGTGATCGCTAATCACTTAACAGCCCCAGGAACCGCTCCATCGATTCTACGGCTTCTAGAATCGAAAGCTCCGGAAGTGCGCCGCGCCGCTGTGGAAGCACTCTGGCACATTGCAGACATTAAGAATAGCCAAGCGCTGGGGAACAGTTTGGCTGACCCTGATTTACAGGTTCGATATTACGCTGTACGTGGCTTGGCGGACATTCATCACCAACCAGAGTGGGGCCCGACCCAGGGGTTATTCGATCGAGATTCAGCGTATTATGTGAATCATTGGTCGACCTGGGTGAAGGCTCAATAATATCCGAGCCCGCAGCTCACGATCACCTACGGAAAAGCCCCGTTGGGGCGCCGCTGGAGTGTGGGAAACCGAAGCGTTTTCCTGATCTCCAAGCACCCTTTTTGGAACGAGAGCCCCGGCGTGTTTTTTTCCTTAGTGATCAGACACTTGAGTTCTACCCACAACCGACAAGAGCCAGGGACACTTCATGTGAACAGATCTTGACTGCTTGTTGTCGATTTATCAGGAGCGCATCGCGAAGTTCGGGATTGAAGTCCTGAAACGCGAGTGTGCATCGCTGCCGCCCGAACCGAAAATCAGACAAGTGCTCACGGATCCTGGCGGGATGCGAATCGTGCGCCAGTAAATCATCTCGCTGTCCAATAGCCGTTTCGCGATCCTGCAGTTTTCGCGTGAGACCGTAGACTTTTCTTTCCAATAGTTTCGCATTTGCCATCTGTAGCGGAGACTCATGCCTCAACGCATCTAACCTCTTCAGCAGGACCTGGGATTGGGATTGTGCTGCTTCGAGTTTCTGCTCCAGCTCAGCTCGCTGTTCGACGATGTCATGTTTGACTGATTCACCATTGCGCAGCTCGCTCTCCAGCCGGTCCTGCGTTTCTTTCAAACGATCTATTTCAGCAGTCCGCCGTTTCAGTCGCTGGCGGAGATCGGCGAGCTCTTCGTCGCGCTCTAGGATTTGGGACTACCTGATCTCCCGATCTCGGACAGCATCACTCAACTGCCCCTCTATCAGAGTTCGTTGCCGTAGTTCAGATTGCTTTTCGCCGTCTGGCTTTGAGGCGAACTTAGCCATATCGGTGCCGCGGCGGATACCTCTGACCCAAGCGAGGCTGTCGGATGTTTCGAATGAGAATCAGTCGTGTGTCCCATTTGCGATTGCTTGAAAGCCTGGAAGTCACTGTCCTGCGCGAGTGCGAAGCGAAGCAGTTCGTTGACGACATAGTTCCTGTCGTTATTGGACCACTCACTCATATTTGCTAGGTCAGCGGCAATCGATTCTTCGATTGACGCCTGCAGCTTCACGCGCCTGACTCGGCTGATTCCCTTCTCGATCTTGAACCTGCTCATCTGACCTCCTCATGCTTTGTGGGTCGTGTTTATTGAGGCCTCGATTTGGATCAGTTCGATATACCAAACTGATCCGTCTTTCATCCGGGTCTCAGTGGCCAAGGGCGGGAACGACCAGCGCGCCCGCCGGCGCGCAGCAGCCGAAGGCGGGGTCGTTCCCGCCCCTTGACCTATTTGTCCTTAGCCCGCGTCCTCTGGCATCTGTTTGGAAGTAATGACGGATCCCCACTCTATTCATACAGATTGCTAGACTGTCATGTAGCCCACTTCTGAGTTTAGACCCGAGGAATGGTCCGAGGCGCTTGCAATTAACGTTTGGGGTCGAGAATGATTGAAAATATCCGACAGTTCGATCAAGAGATGAAGACTGCATCTGGTGAATGAGACCGTAGTCTCGGAAATTGAGGCGCGAGATTTATGAGAACGAGGCATTTTGATTCGTGTTTGAAAGGGTACCGTGAAAATTAGGCTTCGCCCAAGACTTTGGCGTCAAGTTTTGATAGCTCGGATCCGTCTATGACATTCGATGATCGTTGGTAGATGGATTGTGAGTGGATGGACATAGCGAGGCGCACTCCGGCGCAGGTTTGCGGCTGTAATTTCCATTTCGTTGAGATATGCTACTCGTCTCGACGACGTATGTCGCCCTCCCTGCCTACTGAACTATAAAGCGACGGAGTTGTTGCACCGGCATCCGTGTTCATCACGAGCCAGAATGTTTGGGTAACCGTTGTATTGCGACTGTCCTGAGAGTCGCGTTCTGCACCGGCACCCAGAACCTCGGTAAACTCGCCTACCCCGGCTCCAGGCCCGAGTTCTGGGAATCTTACTTCCACGCATCCGTTTCGGGGTGACGTGTCAACCCCTAAAGCCGCTGCGCAGCAGCGCCGGAAAGCGAAAGAAGATGTCTTCTAACATGTCGATTTACATGACGACTTGTATGTGCCGATCCAGCTGCCTCCCTCGCACACTTTCCATATCGCCGGCCCCGTAGGCACAAGTCCGACATGCCGACAACCGTCAAACTGGATTACTTCCGAGTGGCCGACAACCAACCCGGAACCCGCGTCAATGAGAGCACTGCCCTGTTCCTGTCAATCTAGGACCATCGCATTCAGATCGGCGAACACTGGCCGACTTGTCAGGGCATGAGGGGTCACTATTGGGCGCGTAGCATAATGACCGGATCGATTCGCACCGCTCGGAGCACGGCCGGAACGGCGGCGCATGCAGCGGCGGCTAGCAATGCGATCATCGGCGTCGCGATCATCGAAATCGCCGTCCCGCTTACCCCATACAGCAGCAATTGCACAAACCGCACCGAACCCATCGCCCCCGCCAATCCAACCACCGCCCCCGCCAGCACCGTCAAAAGCATCCGCATCGAAACAATCCGAGCGATATTCCTCGCCGGGGCGCCTAACGCAATTCGAATCCCGATCTCCCGCTCCCGCTGCACGACAGAATAGTGCAGCACTCCGTACAAACCAACCAGCGCTAGCAGCAAAGATACGGCCGCAAAGAATCCTGCCAACGTGGCCAATAAGCGCTCGCGTATGGTCTGATCGGAGATCAACTCCGTCTGCGCCATTATGTCGCTGACGCGAAACCCCGGATCGGTCTGCGTGAGGACACGCGGCAGCTGTGCAGCCATCTGGTTGACGTTGTCGTTCGAGGTGCGCACGACAATTACCTCATCGCTCATCTTCTGCAGCGTGCCTGCGGGCGCTTCCGCTGCGGCCGATAAGCGATGCATCGGGAAGTACACCTGCGGCGTGATCTGTTCGCGCACCTTGCGGTAGAGCACGTCCTTTACTACTCCAATTACTTTTATGTCGCGGTCAAATGCAGCTCCGTACTGGGTGTTCGGATGCCACCCAGGTCCGTGGAACGGCTGCGCCACTTGGAATGACTGCCCCACTGGATTTCGTCCGCCAAAAAATGTCTTCACGAACGCCTGATTCACCAGCGCGACATTCGGCGTCACGTCCGTATCGCGGAAATCGCGCCCATCCAGCAGCGGAATCCGCATCGTGTCCAGCCAGCCGGGAGAGACCGCAAGAAAGAACGCGATAGTCGGGCCTGGCGGCTCGCCATGCAAGGAGATCTGAAAGTTACGCTGGTCCTCGCTCAGCAGCGGCCAGTCTTCCAGTGCGGTTTGCTGCACTCCCGGGACGTTGCGCAGCGTCGCCGCCATCTGGTCCCACTTCACCGCCGGCTGCTCCGTAGTTGCTTCCGTATACAGCAGCAGCAGTCGCTGCGGCACAAATCCGATTGGGCGGCCCACCAGCTTTACTTCTGTCATCACAAACAGCCCACCAAGGAACAGCACCACAAAGCAGAACATCACCTGCAAGGCGATCATGCTCTGCATCCACACCGCTTTCCCGTGCGGTTCTTCGCCCCCTTTTAGCGCGCTCACGGGCCGGATTGCCGATGCGCGCAGCGCAGGAATCATGCCGAAGAGCATGGTCACGGCCGCGGTCAGCACCACCGAGAAGCTTGAGATTCTCCAGTCCATGCCCAGCAGCAGCCGAGCGGGATCATCCGGAGGATTGATCTGGCTGACCACGTACGGTGCGGCCCATTGCGCGAATGCCAGCCCCAGCGCTGCGGCCAGAATGCCCAGCATCGCGCTTTCCACCAGCACCAATCGCGCCAGTCGAGCGCGTCCCGCGCCCAGGCTGGTGCGCACCGCCATCTCACGCGAGCGCGCCCCCCCCTGTGCCGACATCAGGTTGGCTACATTGGCGCACGCGATTAACAGCACCAGCGCTACCAGCACGCCGAGCACTTTGAGCGCCAACGCGTAATCGCTCTGCATCAGCGAAGCCCCACTGGCCGCCGGCTTCAGCGACAGGGTCGCATTTGGGCTCAGCAGGTTCTTGGGAAAACCGTTATGCCCCACATCTTCCCAGTGCTGATAGGCGGCATTCAGTTCGTCGCCCAGCGCCTTCACCGGCACACCGCGCACCCGCAGAAACACCCGGAACGGAAGCACGTTGACGTACAAGAAGCTCGGTTTCATCTTCGCCGGAACGAAGATGTCGGTCACTGTCCCCGGCTCAGTGCCAGTAAATCCCTTCGGCGCCACGCCCACAATCGCGTAGACGTTATCGTCCATCCGGAGAGTGCGGCCGATCACCTTCGGATCGCGAGCAAACCGCGCCTGCCAATAGTCGTACGAGATCACCACATACGGGCTGCCGCGCTCGACCCGGTCATCGTTCTCGGTTAGCAGCCGCCCCAGCGCCGGTCGCACCCCAAGCATGGAAAACAGGTTGCCGGAGACGGACTGCTGGTGCGCCTTCTCCATCTCCCCATCCGTGCCGTAGGTCACGCCGAACTGCTCGATCACCGAAGCCGCCGCCAGCTCGGCCTTACTCTTCACGAGGCTGCGCGCATGTTCAAAGAACGGGTACGAGTTCGTATCAGACGACGCCGGCAGATACTGCGTGGGCTTGCGCGAGTACGTCAGCGCATACAGACTTCCTGGATCGCTCACCGCCGGCAGGGGACGCAGAAACAGCGCGTCGATCAACTGAAACGCGGCCACACACGAGCCAATCGCCAATCCCAGCGACACCATGGCCGCCAGCGTCATCATCTTGCGCTTCCAAAGCTGGCGCAAGCCAAAGCGCATATCTGCCAGTAGGGAATACATCCAGAGCCCAGCCCACTGCTCTCGCGTTACGTCTGCGATCAGGGGAACACTGCCGAATTCGCGCAGTGCAGATTCCCGCGCGCCTTCCGGCGACTCGCCCCGTGCCACACTGTCAGCTATCGCCATCCGCAGATGACTCTGCAGCTCATCGTTCAATTCGCTGTTGCGCTGCAACACCTTTCGCAAAGATTTCAAGATGCTCATGCCTCGCTCCCATCCGCGCGCATGATTCCCTCAATGGTTGCGACCATTTTTTGCCAGCGGTCATAGTCGGCAGTCAGCTGCTTCTTTCCCAATGCTGTAATCCGGTAGAATTTCGCCGTTTGGTTACTGTTGCTCTTCTTCCACTCCGCAGAAACCCACTTGGCCCGTTCCAGCCGATGTAGGGCTGGATACAGCGATCCGGTCTCTACTTGCAAAACGTCCTCCGAACTCGCCCGGATCGCCTGACTGATGCCGTATCCATGCTGCTCACCCCACTGCAGCGTCTTTAGGATCAGCATGTCTAGTGTCCCTTGCAACAGTTCAACCCGGTTTTGATAGCCACTCTTTGTCATCAGGCGTAGAACCTCTACGTCAAAGATGTAGATAATCTACATCCACGTGCGAAGCGATGCAAGAAAAGCTAAGATTTAACGAAAGGGCCTGACACGTCTTCTCCCCGCTTGAACTTTCAGCTTTGCTTGATTTCGCCTGCCTTGGCCCCAAGATCCTAGCTGCGCTTTAGCCTCTGACATTCACACGGGCAAATGGATCCAAAATTGGCCGGCTGAAGCGCTCGTTTTCAAAAGCGAGTGACTTTGCACCCCACCACTTGATTACCACATCATCCCGCCTGGAACTGGCGGACAAAACACGATGGCTCACCGGGCCGCCAGCTGCTGATCACTACGGCGCGAAGTAGCTTGCGATGTCCATGATCAATGGAATCCGTGTCCACATGGACCAACACGCGGTCGGTTGTCTGACCCTGGCTGCTATGGCTGCGCGTTCTCCTCGGCGAAACTGCGGAAATACCCTGGGGAAGACCTTGGAGAGATCGCAATCTCGCGGCTCTGGTCGTGTTGGTCCACGGGATGTTCGAATTGAACATCGACCTCATGTTCTCGACCTGCGCCCCCAAGGTCACAGCTTTTCTGTGCCGATGTACCACGCCGTAATCGCCTTAACCGGATGATGGTAAGTCAAGCCAAAACGCGACCTCCATCTCATCCCAGCCACGCTGGAGAAATCGACTTTCATCTCACACCTAAATTCCGAACCCGAATCGCACGATTCGAAGGCCTTTGCCAAGTCCTGCCCATGCAGCGGGCCGACGCCGTAGACGCTGTAGCAGACGGGCTTCGTACCGCCGTGCTGAGGGACATCGCCGACGCCCATCTGGAACTTAATCACCCACTCGGGCTGGCCGTCGTCGGCCTCCCTCCCGATGAGCGCCTCACCAATCCTGTACTGCCGCTTCACCGCCTCCGGCACAGGCAACTTGATGTCATGCACCACAACGTTGATGGCAAGCTCATCGCTATCATTGCGCAGCACGAATTCCCACTTCCCGTAATACCGCCCCGGAGTGGGGGAAACATCGAGGCTCAAGTGCGGCCTCCTGGCTGCGTCTTCCGGCTGGCGCTCGGCCCCTGCCTTCCGCAAGCCGAGCGAAACCACGACCAACCCGACGGCGCTAGCAATGAACGTGACCACCGCGCCCAGCCAGTCGAGCGGCACGTGGTGTACCATCCGCCAGGCCCACCGCAACACGGTCAGAACGCCGCCGCCGAACAAAGACAGCAGCCACCACTTGAAGTTTCCCTTGATGTCTTCCCACTGGCGTCGAAACCATCTCGTCGCGTCAGCCATGATGATTGCCTCCCAGCACCCGCATCATAGCCCTGGTGCACAATAGGTTTGAGACATGCACAAAACCCCCTTCTCATCCGTCACCTCCCGTGATTTCGTGTAAGTTCGGAGGCTTTCCCGTGAAAAGGCAGCTCTTCAGGCTTTCCAGTCTCGCTGGTGTGTTACGCCCTTCCCCCCCAACAATTTTGGTTCCAGTACGTGACAAGCTGGTTCGCTTCTGGCAGTATCGCCATTAGCGATGACGACGCAAACAAAACGCTTCATTGAATTGCAGGATGTGCTCGGATTGCGATTCGAGTGCAAGGAGTGTCATGCCTCTCTGTCCTTGCCACTCACGAAAGACCTTAACGCCTCTCGTTTGCGCACCTGTCCCCACTGCAACAATCCTTGGTTATCCATGATGGCGGGACCGACAGGCGGCTCTACTGTTGAGGGAGATGTGACGGCGCTGGTCGATGCCATCAAGAGATTAGATTCCCGATTCGACGGCAGTTCGGGATTCCCGGTTGGGTGCTCGCTACTGGTCGAAGTCACCGACAAGGGCGGCGAGAAATAGCGCTTCCCGGGATCTCCAGAGTCCCGTCGTCTCCCGTCAACGCAGATCTCAGAGAGTACCGAATACTTGTTGTTAGATATAAAGGACGTTACGGTGCAGTAAGAGAATATTCTGCTACTCATGATTCCAAACGGAGGCTCAGGTATGGCGGTTCGCGCGATGAGCAATGACGCCGAGGGACTGCTTAAGGCGATTAAGAAGCAAATTGACGCGGGCCATATCGACACTTGGTCCTACGACAGTGATGGCGATTTCACTCACACCCCGGAGCAATGGAAAAATCAAGCCTGGCTGAGGCCCACGGCTGAGAAGGAGCGCCTACGGGTGCGGATTATCAAGCCGCAAAACAAAGCTCTGGCACGCGAAGTGTTTGCAGTCTATCAAGGACGGTTTATAGAAATGCTCGTGAAGCATGTACCCGACCTTTTCACCGATGCACGGGCGACGCCGAATCCGGATACGGATGAACCTTCAGTCGTTGATGATTGATTACTCATGAACTAGCAGCAGAAAATGCCGGCAAGACATAACGTTACAGAGACCCTTGTGTGAGCCGGGGAGAGGGCCTCTTGGCGCTTCGCTAAGAATTCGTTATGGCAGTATTCGCAAACAAAACAGCCGCGCAGCTTTGATCTAAGAGCATGTGGGTTGCAATGAGTGGCAAGCGAGAGCTGCGCGCGCGGTGGTGCTGTCGCCACCGCCGGTGCTGCAAGTGTGGAGAAAGTCGGCGGCGCGCTGAGCCTGAGAAGCGGCTTTGAAGATGAAGCGGGTGTCGTTCCTCAGGATTTCCAGCCAGTATGCGATGTAGGAAGTGTTATCCTCTCGTGGCTCGATGGCCAGTTCCAGATCGGCACACAGAAACGAAGCTCCTAGCTCAGCGACAAGTTCTTCCTGCGCGTAGCCTTCGTCGCCCCATCCCTTGCGGCCGAAGTCGCGGGCGAGGCGTGCTGGGTGCTTGGTCCAGTGCGTCATCTCATGTGCCAAGGTCGAGTAGTAGCTCTCGGCATCGCGGAAACACTCGAAGGGTGGCATCTGCACGTAGTCGAGTTCCTGCGCATAGTAGGCGCGGGTTCCGCCGTGCTTCACGGTCGCCTTGCAGGCAGCGAACAACTTCTCTGCGTGATCGATGCGGGCGACGGGAGCACGCGTCGGAGCGGCCTCGGCATAGTAAATTTCCGGTAATCCGTTGATTTGCTCAACATTGAACACGGTGTAACCCTTCATGTAAGAGATTTCCTGCTCCACATCTTCGCCGGTCTTCTCGTCGTGTTCCGTGCGGGTGATGCTGTTTGCGTACACAACCAGCGACCCTTTTTCGCCTTTGCGGACATTAGCGTCGAGCTCCAGTGCCTGACGGAAGGTCATCCAGATGGGGGCGGAAAATCCCTGCAACTCTGCGCCCATCCACAGCGAAAGGATGTTAATGCCGGAGTAGGGCTTCCCGTTGTGGCGGAGTGGGCGAGTGATTCTGCCGGCAGGATGCTCAGCATTCCAAGGCTTCACCCAAGGACGAACTCCCTTTTCGAGGCTGGCAACAATCTGTGAGGTGATGCGGCTGTAGACATCTTGAGGGGTGCTGATTTGGACTTCGTTCTTCATGTCATTTTCTCCTTCAAAACCAAATTTTTTCTTCGCGAAAACCCGCGACGGTTCGGGAGGCGTTCAGCGGAGCAGACCGGTCAAGGGCGAAGCGCAGCGGAGTTCATCGAAGACCCTTGACGGGGAGCACCGCTGGAGTAACGCCGGTTGTTTCAGGGCGCGGGTCGAGTGAAGAAAAAAACGGGGAGCGCGGGTTAGACGAAGAACATCAAACAGCACTGGATCGAGTGAGTGCTAGCTATAACAGAGAAAAGGTTGATACTCACTTGAGATTCTCAACAACGTGAGGTTGCATCGAGATGCCGGGTGCGGACGAGAGAGCAATACAGAACGGTTCTGAAAAGGCTGGCGTCGGCGGTTGGATTACGTCGTAGCCACCATAAAAGTTAACAGCAGTCGGAAACATGTTGTTTCAGCCTCGCGAACATTGCTTTCGCGTTATCGTTGGCTGCTGGTGGACGATTGTCGTCCACACGGTTCCATTGGCTTCCAGATTTCGCAAGCGGAAATTCTTCTAGTATGTCTGTATCTGGCTGCGGTATTTTTGTTCTTCTCATCCTATGCCAACGCCCTGCCTATTCTGCGATAACCGCTCCGGGAGCCGGGAGCATCTCTGGCCCGCCTGGATTCACAAAAGGAAGGATTTCGGGCCTCTTCGGCACAAGATAGGCAGCGGCCCGGAAATAATCCTCAATGACCCCGAACAGAAGATTAAGACCGTCTGCACCGTCTGCAACAACGGGTGGATGAGCAAGCTCGAAGAGAAGAACATCCCGCTCATGGGATGCATGTTCGAGGACATCTCCACACCACTCGATGAAGAACATCAGAAGTCGGTGTCGGCTTGGACTGTAAAGACCGCGATGGTGATGGATTCGGTAAAGGGTCGTGAGGAAACAAAACGCTTTTACCAGCGAGCAGATTGCGTCAATATGCGACTGCACCAGACCATTCCACTGCGAACGAATGTGTGGATCGGGCATTACTCTTTGTCAGGTCTCGGAGCCTTCGGAACCGACCTCCAGATCGTTTCACCTGTCGATACTTCCCAACTCGCCTTGGGCATGGCTGTGACTATCGTTGTGGGCCATATCGCGCTTCAGGTTTTAACAACGAGGATCGATGAAGGTCACACGGAAGAGGAAGTGTCGCGGCTCCAGGTCAAGTCCGGTGATTGGGGCAATATGCTCACTCAACTCTGGCCGGTTCAGAGAGTGAGTGTGATGTGGCCGCCGAAAGTCAGCTTCGCCAACAGCGGTCGGAGATCCATTGCGACCCTTATGGCTCGCTGGAAAATTGGCGTTCGAGTGGATGAGCTACGCCAACCTGAAATCCCTTGACCATCGCCTTGCTTCCCTTGTCGATGAAGCAACTGGGATAGATAGTGGTGCTGTAGACGGAGAAGCCGAGTTACGGTCCACTATTGACGGCGTGCCTAGGTAAGTGGGCCCTAAACGGACAAAGCTGATCGCGTACGAGCCGATCAGGTACGAACTTGCGCGCTGTTGAAGTTTGCCACCGCTTCCACGATTTGTTGCTTTACCGGCAGGGGGAACTGGGCAGCATACTGAAGTAGCTTGCTGCGATCGAGCGGCTGCAAGTCGAGTTCATCGGTATCGATCGTGCTGCCTTCCTGGCGATGCAGGTAGACCCAGTCCAACAACGCTTTTTCGGGATCGGCAAGGTTGTACTTGCCATAGCGCGTGCGCTTCTCCTGAAAACCCCAGAATAGGTTCTTCGACAAACGCCGGAAGATAATGGAGACGGCTTCAGCTCGAAATTCTCCCGGCCGCCCGGGAGTAACACAGGTGAGGGCTGTTGGGCTCTGCGTGGATACGCCTGAATCCCGCAAGACGGTTTCCAGGGACAGGTATGCCTCCGGTCTAAGCACGTTGATGAGCTCGCGGCCGGAGAAATCACGTACAAGTCGATTGATGAAAATCTTCTTTCCAAAGTGCTCGACTAGGCCGCGGTTCTCTTGACGCCGAAGGGCATTGCCGACGGCCACCTCAGAGGTCTCCAGTTCGCCGGCGAGTTCGTCAACTCGGAGGAATCCAGAGGTTCGTGCCCGGTCCGTGATTAACTTGACCCAGTCCATACGTGGTCTCCTTCAGAGCCAATCGGCAAACAGCTCGCGTAGAGCTTGTCGTAACGGTTCGAAGTCAGCTTTTTCAAGCTCGTCGTATACGTCCTTCGGCAAGTAGGGCTGTAGTTCCGGCTTGCAGGTTTTGGAGTTCACTCGGCTGATTCGTTCCGTAATGAAGTCAGGATCTTCGAGTCTGTCGGCAGCAGGACCGTCCGCCAGATGAGCTTTCAGATTCTCATCCAGTGATGCGCCGGAATCGCAAAGCAGCTTGATATCGAAGGCATCTCGTGTCTTGAGGAATGGTCGTTTGAGGAATGCCTCTGCCTTGAACAGTAGCTGTAAAGCTCGTGAAGGGACAGAAACCGTTACGTGTTCTTTCGAATCCGAAGGGATCGGAAAACTGACTAATTCGCTTCTGATCACTGTGGCGATCTTGGTCAGATCAATCGTGAAAAGGATCTGCTCTCCCGTCCTGACAGCAAGCTTGAGGAAGTCGCCGGTGCTCCTGGCAGGTTCGATTGTCAGTTCGGAGAATCCCAAAGTTTCGCCAGCTGCGCGGAGGGGCTGCTGTAACGATTGTTGCAGTTTGTCGGCACTCGGGGGCGTCTCAGCGTTTACGAGTAGGTCCAAGTCCCCAGAGTGTCTGGGACTGCCGTAGAAAAGGACGAGGCTTGCGCCGCCAAAAAAGATGAACGTGTCCGGAAAATTGGATAACAGGATCTGTAGGGTCTCTTCGAGCAGAACATTGACCGCAGCTGTGTCACGTGCGAACCCGCGCTTTTCGTATCGTTCGAGGCGCTCGGCAATGTTCATGTCAAAAATATACCACGGATGGTCGTATATCGCAACATAAATAATGTATATCGCGATATAACATCTCAACAGATGTAATATCGCAATATATATGCGGCTTGGACGGGACGCCGGAGGTTGTTTGGCCGCGTGTCAAGAACATTTGAGTCGATCAGATTGCCACTTGGTTTAGTCGAGGGGCGAGCCAGACAACAAGGTGACCAAGCCAATACACTGCACAGACGTAACCTCGAAATCGGGTTCTCGTCGCCGGAGATAAACGAGTCCCTCGTAGATGCTCTCGGCGGCAAGCCTCTCAACCCTTTCTTCGTCGGATTCGCACGGGTAGCCTGACTCGGCGCGCGCTGTATCCACGATCCGCTCCGTGGTATGAGCGCCATAGATGAAGGCGAGAAGATGTCGCCATTCTGCAACATGGCCGCGGCGGAATTCCGTTTCTCGGCCGGTCGGATTCTTGGCGTACTCCTCATGGAATATCGTTAGAAGTCCGGCGCCGTAACTGCCAAGTCTCTTGATCTCCGCCTCGTCCAATGGAGTATTCGTGGGCATGGAAGCGATTTTCCTATTCTCCGCATCAAGCAGCGGTGTATGCCACTCCCAGAGCGCCTCAAGCGTCTCAAAGCGTTGCGGCACTGGATTCGGTTCTTGAAAGACCTCTCCGGGTGTCACCGAGACGAATTGGTGCATGAAACGCTCCCCCGTACGGCGTGGGAAAAAGGCCAATGAGGACTGGAAGTAGCTGTTAAAGCATTCGTAGTGATGAGTGTGAATAAACCGCCCCCACCGATCCAACAATGTTTCTCTGGGCTGGATGTCGATTATCTCGATTTGTTCCATGTTGCGCTGGCTGGGGCCGCCCCACGCATTGCTCATGAGATCGACTGCCTCAACGTCCGTCACCGGAGCGCCATAGCCAAAGATCGTGAACCGTCTTGCCTTTTCAAGCCAAGCCTTAAGCCGTCCCCACTCGTGCGTGATGAATTCGCTTTTGTTGTAATCCTTGTGAGTCACCGGATAGAGTAGTGGCGTTTGCACGAACTCATCGCCGGTGGCCCTCGATCGCATTCCCACCGGGCCTGCTCTTTGGTCTTTCTCTGAGTAGCCAACAGCTACATTGCCATGCAAGAAGGACAGCCGTGGCAAGGCGTCAGTAAAGCGCCGGTTCCGAACGAACGCCTGGAAGAGGAATGGGTCCCAGTTAAAGGTGGCGATTAGATCCTTGGGCCTCAGCGCCAAAAGCAAATAATCGTAAATCGTCGGCGTGTCGGGGAGCCGAATGTCGCTGAAGTAGTCGAAAACCTTCTGACCAATGTCCAGTATCGTTCTCGAATCTGGGTCTTTGGTGTAGAGGCAGCTATAAATCTCCTCAAAGTTACCCGTCTGGCAATCGCCGTCCACTGAATCCAGAATCTCTTTCAAGCCCACAACGTCAATGAAGTTGTCCATCGACGGTAGCTTCTTTCCTGACGGCTCGGGGTTGTGAATTGTCGAAGCAATACTTGCCCCTGCACCCAGAATGACCACATGGCTCGGCCCATCGTAGACGGTCTCAATACCTTCCTCCCTTGTCATGTCCGAGTCGTTTTCTACGCTCACGATTCGCTCTTGCCTCCGCACATATTGATTTTACGGCGGCTGCACCAGAGGGGCTCTACTTAGTGCCGCCACTTCTTGGCGGTGTCTCCTGTAAGTGGGTCGTCGCATTCACTGGTTCCGTGCCCTCGGGTTACAGAGCGACCCGGCGAGGGGATTTTGCGAATATCGACAGGAACAGGTCCTACACCTCAAAGACGACGCACCGATGGTGATTGAGCAGTTGGTCAGCAGTGAACAGGGCAAGAACGTGACGCGCGGGCGTGAAATCCTCAAAGAGGAAGCGGATGCCGAACTCCTGGTAACCGGTTGCTCCCCGCCATGAAGACGCCCGCGTGAGTTGAAACTGCACAACAAAAACGGCCTGAGCACATTCGCGGTGAGCTAAAGCAAGAAATCTTCCGGGAGAGTGTTTCCGGTACTGCGCAATGAATTTTGGCTCGTATCCTGACGCGAGAGTTCCGGGGCTTCGCAGAACCTGGCTCACGTCAACTTTTTAGGACGTCCTATGGGGCATCCGAAGTGGGCAGATTCACTTGCAAAGCTCCTCAACTTTATAATCACGCCCATGGATGGCACGCCCATTGACGCCCAGGACCCTCTGCTTCGATTGCACAGCGTTAATGTTTTTGTGCACGATCAGGAGCGAAGCATACGTTTCTACCTGGACCAGCTTGGTTTCCATGTGGCGTTTGACACCCGGCTGCAATCGGGCGAGCGCTGGGTGGCAGTCGCTCCGCCGGATGGCAGCGCCATTCTGTCACTGGTCGCCCCGGAGCCACATTCGAAACAGTACCCTCTGATCGGACGCTCCACGCAGATAGTTTTTATCACCGAAGACGTCACAGCCAAGTTCCGCGAATGGGACGTCCCTCGATAGCCCCGGAGAAGCTGTTGCGTGCGCTCTTGCTGCAAGTGCTGTACTCGGTGCGCAGCGAGCGCATGCTGATGGAGCAACTGGATTACAACTTGCTGTTCCGCTGGTTCGTCGGGCTGAACATGGACGACGCCATCTGGGATGCGACGGTGTTCAGCAAGAATCGCCAGCGTTTGCTGTCCGCCGACATTGCCGAGGCTTTCTTCGCTGCCGTACTCAAGCAGGCACGGCAGCGTGACCTGCTCTCCGATGAGCACTTCACCGTGGATGGAACCCTGCTGGAAGCCTGGGCGGGACAGAAGAGTTTCCGTCCTGCCGAGGATGGGGATCATCAGCCACCCACGGCGGGAACGGGGGAAGGCTCGAACCCGACGGTGAACTTCCATGGCAAGAAACGCAGCAACCAGACCCATTGTTCGACTACCGACCCGGATGCCATGCTGGCCCGCAAGAGCCGGGGCACCGGGGCAGTGTTGGCCTATCGCGGCCATCTGCTAACGGAGAACCGGAATGGTCTGGTGGTTTCAGCCTTAACCACGCAAGCTTACGGCTCGGCGGAACGGGATGCCGCTTTGCTGATGGCCGAATTCCTGCCGGGCACCCATCGGGTCACGTTAGGAGCCGATAAAGGCTACGACACCCATGACTTCATTACCGAGCTGCGGCGCATGGAGATTACCCCGCACGTCGCGCAGAACGACAGCAAACGGCGCAGCGCATCGATGAACGCACCACCCGGCATGGTGGGTATCAAGTGAGTCAGAAGAGGCGCAAGCGAATCGAAGAAGTCTTTGGATGGATGAAGAGCATTGGACTCTTACGCAAACTACGGCACCGTGGACTAGAGCGCGTGGGTTGGATGTTTACCTTTACCGCAGCGGCCTACAACTTGGTGCGTATCCGCAACCTGATGCGTGGGGTTCCACACCCGCATTGTGCCTGAACGCGCCCCGCAACCTCTTTACCATTCACTCACAACCCAAACCATCACCCAGCCAAGCCCGAAGACTCAGGCGAAAAGCACCGTTACGCCTCTCAACCGTCGTTTTTCAGCAGCCTGCTAGGCGCCTTCATGTAACTTTCCAATTCCTTACAACTATCAATCTTTCCTGAAGAAGTCTTGGACTGGTAGCACCTATACCCGTAGGCTGCGCTGAGAGGTGCACCACGACTTGTAAGGATGGCTTCGCGGCGTTGATGTCGGAGCGGACTCGCAAACTTATCGAACATCTTGTGGCTTGGCGCGATGTGGTTGCGGCGGCTTTGACTCTTTTCATCACCCTCATCCGCGAGTTTCATTACCAACCGTCGAGGTTTGCAGGTTATGACCTTCTGGTACGGATTATTTAACTGTTTGTGCCGGGTCGATTAATTGCGTGAAGCCTTCATGAAGAGTGAATTACGCCATCTCCTGACTGCCGAGGAACTGTCCACGCAGACCGGAATATCCGTGGAAACGCTTGCGCAGTGGCGCTCCCAGAGGCGCGGCATTCCATACTTGAAGGTAGGTCGAAGGGTGCGTTACGATCCTGAGGACGTTCAGCAGTACCTTGCGGGTTGCAGGGTTTCTGTCTCCGATCCAAACGAGAGGAGATGGAAATGAGCGTATTCAAGAGGGGTGGAGTGTACTGGTACGACTTTCGCTTTCAAGGCGGGCGTTTCCAGGAATCCACCGGCTTAAGGAACAAGACCACTGCTTCGCATGCAGAGGCCATCCGAAAAGCAGCACTGGCCGAAGGTCGTGCTGGGATTCGGTTGCGGAAAGCGACGCCGATCTTTGAAAAATTCGTTAGTGATGAGTTTCTTCCGTGGGCGGAGAACGAGCACCGTGCGCATCCCAACACCTATATCCGTTACGGAGTGAGTGCAAAGGCTCTGATTCCGTTCTTTGGCAAGTGCAGGCTGGAAATGATTTCAGCTGGCCTCGTCGAACGGTTCAAGGTTTCACGTTCCGAGGCAATTTCTCCTGCCGGGACCAACCGCGACCTGGCTGCTTTGCGCATGATTTTGAATTATGCGAAGCGCCAGCAGTACATCGACAGGAACCCTGTTTGTGACGTGAAATTCTTGGTGGAAGGGCCAGGCAACATGCGGATCGTCTCGCACGAGGAGCAAGTGAGGTACTTGGATGAGGCGAGCCCGCTGGTCCGCGACGTGGCTTGGCTGATCGTCGAAACCGGAATGCGTCCGGAGGAGTGTTTTCGCCTACGACGTGAAGACCTAAACCTGCCGCACCGGTATTTGCAGATCAACCGGGGCAAGACGCGGTTCGCCAGGCGAAATATTCTGCTCACAGAATCGGCAATCGAGGTTCTGAAGCGGAGGCTGGCAAAAACCCAGGGCCCGTATCTGTTTCCTCACAGGTCGGATCCCAATCGCCCTTTGGACAATATTCATCGTGGCCATCACAAAGCGGTACGAGCTGCGGGAATCGTTCCGGCCTTCAGGCTGTACGACTTCCGCCACACGTTCGGATCTCGTTCTGCGATGGCTGGGGTGGATCTGGCAACTTTGAAGGAACTCATGGGGCATTCGAGCATTACGACGACAATGCGGTATGTACATCCCACACCAGAGCACAAGCGCCGCGCCGTGGAGAAGCTGGAACAGTTCAACGTCAACCAGATGGTTGCCCGAATCGAAAATGCCGAGTCGCTACAGTAGTCCCTACAGTGATCTAATGTTCGGATTTTCAAGTGCTGATAAACTGTTGATATCACTCACGCGGAGGGATGTGTGAGCGGTTGAAACAGGCGGTCTTGAAAACCGCTGTACTCGAAAGGGTACCGGGGGTTCGAATCCCTCTCCCTCCGCCACGCAGTCTTAGCCGCAAAGAAACTCTGCTACACGGGTCGTGAAATACGCAAAATAGGCCCGCTTTTCGCAGAATTTCCCAAACCAACGGGACCGGAGACTATCGTTCTCTCGCCGCTCCGCTGCCGGTGCGGCCCTATTTCCCTAAAGACTCCATTAATAGTGCGTTTTCAAGAGTTCGGTTAGACGAATGCTTTTGGCGATCACGAATGCAACACAAGGCAGAGGCGACAAAAGCTGCGTCAGCGGCTCGACTGCTGCTGGATGCGCTGCCACTGAGAGGAAAACTTCTGCTGGCAAGCTATTCCGGCCTCGCGCACTTGCGCGAATTCTGCCGTTCCGCGCAGCCCAGCGAAGAACGGGTCTGCATCCATCAACGGATAAGAGCAGTAGTGTCCTTCGACTGCTTTAGAAAGCAGCGAGAGTGCCTTGTCATTCTGGCCGCAATAGGCCAGGTTCGCCGCGGCCAGGTAGTTGGCTTCAGGATCGCCTGACACCTGGATCTTCTCCGCCAGCGCTGCAATGTCGCCCGCCGGCTTGCGCTGTGCGCAGGGGATCAGCATGTCGTAGCTTGGCCATTGCTGAATGTGCGGGGCGCCGAGTTGCAGGGCTTCTTCTGTCTTACCCGCACGCAGCAGTCCCACCAGGGTGATGGCTCTCGTGAAGTCTGAGTCCGGATCCAGGCGCAGATACCGTTCGGCCAACTGGTGATCACCGCGAAGCGTGGGCACGATGGCGCAAGAACGCAGCCCCGACGTTATGTTGTGCGGATCAATCTGGAAAGCCATGTCGCATTGCCGGCTTGACTCGTCGATCAGCCCGGCGTAGCGCAAGGCGTAGTTCAGAATGTAGTGGGCGTTAGGGCTGTCCGGATGGCGGCGCACCAGATCTTCAGCCTGCCGCATTGCCTTGGTCTCATCGCCGTCCTCGACGGCCACCCCGATCCAGATGGCCACCGCTGGGATGTAGTCAGGATCGAGCGCAACCGCCCGTGCTTCCGCGGACACGTAGCGCTCGTCCATGTCGCTGCCGCCCTTCCCGTATCGCACTTCGACATAGCATCGCCGGCCAAGCTGAAGCCACGCGGGGGCGAAGTTTGGATCAAGGGCGACCGAGCGCTCCAGCATGGCGAGGGCCTGCTGGTTGGTGCCGGAGTCAAAGGGGATGGACAGCGCGCGCAGGTATAGGTCGTAGGCCTCGTTGTTGGTTGGACGCGTGCCTCTCGTGACCGTGTATGCCGAGCCGCCGAGCGCCGCTGCCAGTGCTCCTTGCGTGCGGGCCACAATCTTATCGCGCAGCTCAATCATGTTGCGGGCCGGAGCATCCAGCGTGTCGGTCCACAACACGCGCCCGCTTGCCACATCGATGGCTTGCAGCGTGAGGTGAAAGTGGTCACCTTCCCCAACAAAACGGCCGGAGATGACGCTCGCCGCCTTCATCTCCGCGCCCGCTTTGCGGAGGTCGATGCCCGGAAGGGTGTATTGCGAGGTAGTTAAGAACGGTTGCACTGAAAGTCCGCGAGCGTAACTGAGCGTCGTCGCCACTTCATCGGCAAGCGGCAGGCTCAGGTAATCGAACGAGTGGTCGGTGCCGGCATTCTGAAAGGGAAGAACCGCGACACTTTTCAGCGTCGGTGGCGACGGTTGAGTCACTTTCCCGTGCAAGAAATATAGGCTGGCAGCCAGGCCGAATACCAGGACGCAGGCAACCGCGATCCATGGCCGGCGCACCCGAGCCTCCGTGCGCCGGCGTTCGGCAAGCTCCTGCTGCTGCCGCTCGCTTTCTCTGCGATTTCGTTCCGTGCGGCGCACCTCAAGATTTTCCAGGCGCTGGGCCAGTTCCGCCGGGCTGTGAAGCCGGCGCGCCGGGTCGCCGCACACGGCTGCGGCAATGTCCTCGCGCAACAAGGGATCCGTGACCTCTTCTTCCCATCCCGGCGAGAGCGGCTTGCGGAATTCGCCCACGACCATCTGGTAAAGCATCACGCCGAGGGCGTAAACATCCGATTGCGCGGTGGCGGCTTTGCCGGAGAATACCTCGGGCGCCAGATACAGCAGCGTGCCACTGAAGGAGCTTGATTCCAGAGCGGCGGTCTGGGTCAAGCCCAGGCGGGTGATGCCCAGCGCCTCCAGCCGCGACGGCTCGAGCAACGACGCGCTGCCAAAGTCGGCGATCTTGATCTGGTCGGCGCCGTCCGCCAGCCGAGTTACGAGGACGTTGGAGGGCTTCAAATCCTTGTGCAGCACGCCCACTGCGTGTACGCCGGATACCGCCCGCGAAATTTCGGCAAGCAGATGCAGCCGACGTTCGAGGGGGATAGCGGTGAGGCCGCCCTGGCCTTCAGCCCACTCCGCCAGGTTCGGGCCGCCGTACTCGCTCTCCAGGAAGTAGGGTTCGGCCTCGAAGTTCCACTCCAGAATTTGAACAAGATGGCGGCGATCTTGCAGAGACTCACGGAAAAAGCGGAAGACCGTCACCTCGCGTTTCAGGGTCCTGAGGCGAGCCAGGCCGGAGACGAACTTGAAGACGCGCAGCTCGTGGGTCTTGGGGTGCTCAGCCAGCCACACCTGGCTCGTGGCCGAGACGTCGAGCGGACGCAGCAGCAGCCATTGTTCGCGGCCGGGGACCGGGCTGCCGGCTGCCAGCAGCAGGCGCGCCGGCGACGATGACTGCGGGCTCGCCTCAGCGCGGGCGGTTGCCGCCAGGCGATATCCCACCCGCGGCACGGTGACCACGATACTGGAATCTGCGTCGCCCAGCGCTTTGCGCAATTTGTAAACGGCGGTGGATAAGGAACCTTCGCCGACGTTGAGGCCCGGCCAGACGGCGTCAAGCAGTTCGTTCTTCGTGACCACTTCCCCGGCGTGCCGAAGAAGGTAGAGCAGCACCTCCAAAGGCTTCAGCTCCAGTTCCACCGGCTGATCGCCGACTTGCAACTCCAGGCGCGATTCGACGAAAGTTCGCCCGGCAAAACTCCAAACGCATTCGGAAAACTCTGGCAGTTCCCGGGCTAAACGATGGGTGGCCATGAACTTCCGCTTCTTGAGAGTTTCTTGAGAATTACGTCAGGACACTGAGCGCCGATTGCTGCACATTATGCCCCACAGCCAGCGGGGTGACCAGCAGATTTTGAGCGGCGCAGGACCGGAAGTCGCTGCCGTCTCTTCCCGTGCCCGACGCTATCTGCGGTTCCAAGGCGAATCTCGGGGCAAAGAAGAAAGAAGAAGAAGGAGCCATGCCGGGCCTCGGCAGCAGTGCGTTATTTTGACTCGGGTTTCCTCTTCTGCGCAATCCTTCAGTGTCCTCGTCAACTTTGACAGCCCTCACGGCGGTACTCTTCCACCGCCTTCCGTAGGATCGCAATGGGTCCCTCGGAACATTTTCGAAAGGAAAGCATGCGCCCTTCAACTTGGTCAGGATTGAGCAAATTTAACCTTTGGAAAATGGCCGCCGCTCTTCTGGCGCTTTGTGGCGCGACAGCAATTAGCTTGTCTGCTCAGACCTTAACCACGCTGCACAGCTTCGCGGGATATTCAACGGACGGCGCCAGCCCTTACGGAGGGCTGGTGCAAGCCAGCGACGGGAACTTCTACGGGACAACCTATGCTGGCGGGGACAGCAGCAACTGTCAGGGTGGCTGTGGCACGGTCTTCAGAATCACGCCAGCGGGCTCGCTGACCACGCTGCACAGCTTCGACTGGTATGACGGCGCCAGCCCTACCGGCGCGCTGGTGCAAGGCGCTGACGGGAATCTCTACGGGACAACCTACGGAGGCGGGGCCAACCCGCGCGTCGGTACCGTATTCAGAATCACCCCGGCGGGCGCGCTGACTACGCTTTACAGCTTTTGCGCGCTAACGAACTGCGCTGACGGCCAGCAGCCTTACGCCGGGCTGGTGCGAGGCAGCGATGGCAACTTCTACGGGACAACCCTGGAGGGCGGAGCCAACACCGGCTGTTCTCTCGGCAGCGGCAGCTGCGGCACGGTTTTCAAAATCACGCCGGGGGGTGCGCTGACCACGCTGTATAGCTTTTGCGCTCAACATGGCTGCACTGATGGCGGCAACCCTTACGCCGGGCTGGTGCAAGGCGGCGACGGAAATTTCTACGGGACAACCTTCGGGCGCGGGATCAACGGTTATGGCACGGTCTTCAAAATCACGCCGGCGGGCGCGCTGACCTCGCTTTACAGCTTTTGCTCTCAAACGAACTGCGCTGACGGAGAATACCCTCAAGCCGGGCTGATGCAAGCCAGCGACGGGAACTTCTATGGGACAACCCCCGAGGGCGGCGGCGGGCAATATCACCAGGGCGGCACGGTCTTCAAAATCACCTCAAGCGGCACCCTGACCACGCTCTACAACTTTTGCTCACAACCCGCTTGTGCTGACGGCGCCGACTCCCTGGCTGCACTCCTACAAGGCCCCGATGGGAACTTATATGGGACGACAATCGGAGGCGGGGCCTACTGCACGCAGAACAGCGGCTGTGGCACGATCTTCAAAATCACCCGAAACGGCATTCTGACCACGCTGCACAGCTTCGACGACACGGATGACGGCAAAGCGCCTTTCGCCGGACTGGTGCACGCCACCGATGGGAACTTTTATGGGACAACCACGTTTGGCGCAAACCCTGCATGCACTACCGGTCTCCACGGCTGTGGCACGGTCTTCCGTCTGTCAGGGCCCCCGCCCAGCACGACCTCGGTGACCAGTTCGCCCAATCCATCGACCTTCGGGCAGCAGGTGATGATCCTTGCTACCGTGGGCCCGGACGGCCCGCCGGCGCCGACGGGCACGGTCGGCTTCACATCGAACGGCACCGCGATTCCCGGGTGCACGGCGATTCCGCTCTCGTCATCGCTCACCGCCGTTTGTACGACTACGACCCTGGCGGTGGGCACCGACGCAATTGTGGCGACGTATTCCGGTGACAGCAATTACTCCGGGAGCAGCGGTACCGTCTCGCAGCTAGTCAATCCTTTGCCGTCGCCGGTGCAATTTGTGCCCTTGACGCCCTGCCGGGTGGTGGACACGCGCAATGCTGACGGTACATTCGGAGGGCCGGCCATCGGCGGACATTCCTCGCGCTCCTTCCCCTTGACCGAGAGCGACAACGGTTGTGACATTCCCAGTACCGCCCTGGCCTATTCGCTGAATGTGACCGTAGTTCCGCCAGGCCGCCTCGGCTTTCTGACCATCTGGCCGAGCGGCGAGGGCCAGCCTGAGGTTTCGCTGATGAACTCGCTTGACGGCCGCATCAAGGCTAACGCCGCCATCGTTCCCGCGGGCGCGCCGTCCGGTTCGGTCACGGTGTACGCCACTGACACCACGAATGTTCTGCTGGACATCGACGGATACTTTGAAGCCAACAACGGTTCCACCCTGGCGTTCTATCCCATGACACCCTGCCGGGTTGTGGACACGCGAAACGCCAATGGGCCTTTTGGCGGGCCTTTCCTCAGCGAGAACCACGAGCGTGATTTCTCGATACTGCAAAGTTCCTGTCTTAGCCCGGGCATTCCGGCGGCGGCATACTCATTCAATGTGACTGCCGTGCCTCATCCCACGGGACAGCGGCTTGGGTTCCTGAGCGTTTGGCCGCAGGGTCAATTGCGTCCGGAAGTTTCCACTCTAAACAATACGACCGGGACGATCGTGGCTAATGCTGCGATTGTGCCCGCAGGACTAGGCGGTGGAGTTGCTGTCTATCCCAACAACGACACCGACTTGCTGATTGATATCAACGGCTATTTCGCGCCACCGGGTACCGGAGGCCTGTCGCTTTACGCTTTGGCGCCTTGTCGAGTTCTCGACACGCGCCAGGTAGGCAATGGCCAGCCGTTCCAGGGGGAACTGACGGTACCGGTGGAAAACAGTGCTTGTGCGCCGCCCAGTACGGCGGAAGCGTATGTCTTGAACGCGACGGTAGTTCCGGCGCCGACGCTCGGATTCCTGACCCTATGGCCGAATGGCCAGGGTCTGCCAAACGCGTCGACTTTGAATGCGAAAGATGGCGCAATCACGTCGAACATGGCCATTGTGCCGACCACCAATGGTCTTATCGACGCTTATGCCAACGCTCTGACGCAGCTGATTCTGGACATCTCCGGCTACTTCGCTCCGTAAGGCAAACCACCGGGACGGTGTATCAAAACGTGAAGATTTCACGCAGCCTGCACGGGGACCGCATTCTGGTCCGAGGATCGCGACCCGGCTTTTGAATTTCCCATCTGCTGATGGGTCACAAGCCGCAAAGTCATGAGTTCTCGCACACGGGTAACTCGAATTCGTTATTCTTGGCCAGCGGTCTCCACTTCCGGGTTTTTCGAGCTTGCATTTCCCAGAGACTCCCGATTATTCTTGGCACGCCCTGAAGGAGCCAATGGAATGTCACGTTTTCAAAGAGTGCCCCCGGTTGCACTATTAACGACGATTGCGTTTGCCTTTTTTGCAGGTGCGGCCCTTTATCCAGCATCCGCACAAGACCGTTACGAGTCGACTTTCAACGGACACAGAATTATCTATCCGGCCTCCAACACTCCCCGGCCCGGCCGCCCTCACACCAACTACTTTTTTGTCGACTCGGATCAACCGGCCCCTCAACCGCCGGCGGGTGCTGAAACTCCTGGCTCAGTAGCCTGCGTGTATAAGTTGGTAACTGGGCCGACCGGTTGTCCGATCGCCACAAGCACAACCGTGCCCAGCGGTGGTATCGGCGCCATTGCCATCGTCGACGCCGGTTACTACCCGACCGCGCAGTCCGATCTGGACGCCTTCGACACCCAATTTGGTATTCCGGCTACGACCAT
Source organism: uncultured Acidobacteriaceae bacterium (assembly GCA_963769235.1). Taxonomy (GTDB): domain Bacteria; phylum Acidobacteriota; class Terriglobia; order Terriglobales; family Acidobacteriaceae; genus Bog-257. Next base: position 717,926 of record CAVYKW010000009.1, read on the forward strand.
TACACAGGTCTGGCCCACCCCGATACGGCCACCTGTTTACGGGGATTGGGAGGTCGAGGAAGCATTAGATATCGAGTGGGCTCACGCCATGGCGCCGCAGGCCAAGCTGTTTCTGGTGGTGTCGGCGTTGTGTACAACCCCGGTATGCGATACCGATCCGACCTGGCAAGCCGTGCAGCTCGCCGGAAATCTAGTGGCTGCCAACGGCGGCGGCGTGGTGAGCATGAGCTTTGCCGATGCGGAGATTTCTCAGGAACTTAGCCTTGATCAATACTTCACTACCCCGGGCGTAGTCTATTTTGCAGCCGCCGGCGACGGGGGACTCGGCGTGAGCGCCTATCCGGCAGCGTCACCGAACGTTGTGGCGGTTGGCGGAACCTATTTCAACCGCGACCAAAACGGAGATTTTCTCTCTGAGCAGTACTACACCGGCGGCGGCGGGGGAGACATTAGTTCCTACGAGCCCCGTCCCAGCTATCAGAATGGCATTGCAAGCATCGTAGGAAACCATCGCGGCTATCCTGATATCTCTTCCGACTTTTGTTGCTCTGCCATTTATCTTCAGGGCTGGGGTTCGGTCGGAGGTACTAGTTGGTCGTCTCCGACTATGGCTGGTATGGTGAACGCGGCCGGCAGCCGGCAACAGTCATCCTTGGCGCAGCTCACCAAGATGTACAACGAGATGGCCAACCCCATTATGTACCATGCTGATTTCAACGACATCACGATGGGTGATCCGCGTTGCAAAGTTGGTTGGGACCTGTGCACCGGCATCGGATCCATCAAGACCTATGCCGGCAAGTAACTGACACAATATCCGTATACGTGCGACATCGAGATCGACGGTTACGAACTCAGACAACCGATTTCGATACAGCGTTCGAAATCGGTTTTACGCCTGACTAGTTTTTTGGGGAGATCGCAAACTGACCGCATGCGAGTAGCTGCAACGGTGCTGCTACTCTTCTTGACCGGGGTGCGCGTCGTGGCGTGAATTTCAGCTGCAGCCAACATCCTGTCGTTCCGAGGATGGAAACGGTTCCAGCCGAAACTGCCGGAGGAGAATAAGATCCTTACGCGCAATTCAGGACACCCTTACAGTCTTTCACCAGGCTCGAACGTGAGTGAGGACCAGCGTAGTTGACTGGGATTGCTGGCCCTCATCACTTCGCAGAGAACTCGATGACCGGCTTTACCTCCTCGCAATGCTGCGCTGGGCCTGATCGATGCCGTGTTATGATCCCATAACTCTCAAGAAGCGGCCGCCGATACGGCATCCCGGCAAACGAATGTCTCGTTTTACTGAACGAACAGTCATCATGCTCTGTGTGCTGGTTGCGTCAGGTATCGCGTCGGCTCAAAAGGCTCCTTCCGCCCCCGATCATCCCTGGGATTCCTCATCGGCGAAGCAATCTCTGAAAACGCCGGCGCACATCGTTCCAGTTCCTGTCCTGGATCCCGCAAAGATTTATACCTTGTCCGAATTGGTCAACGTCGCCGAACAGAACAATCCCGACACACGAGTAGCCTGGGAGAACGCCAAGGCGCGGGCAGCCGACCTGGGAATTACAGAGTCGACGTTGTATCCAACTTTGGCGGCGGCGGCCTTAGCAGGAAGCACCCGCAATGACATTTTCTTCGGTCCCGAGTTTCAGCGGCAAACGGTAGACACGTTCTCACCTGTTTTCGTTCTGGATTACATCATCTTCGACTTGCAGCGCTCGCAGCAGATAGCTATCAGCAAAAGCAATCTCCTGGCAGCTAACTTTCAGTTCAATGACACTCACCGCAAAGTTATCTTCCAGGTTATGCAGTCGTATTACCGCCTGCTGGACACCATCGGACAACAAGACGCTGCTGAAGCGAATCTGAAGAACGCGCAGACAGTGCAGCAGGCGGCCGAAGCGCGGCTGGAAAACGGATTGGCAACATTGCCCGATGTGCTGGAAGCTCGCAGCGCGGCCGCGCAAGCCGATTACGATCTGCAGGCGGCCATCGGAGCAACAGAAATTGCCCATGGCGATCTGGCAACCGCTCTTGCCGTCTCGCCCACAATCCAGTTTCAGGTCGAGAGTATCCAGAACATTAAAATGCCCGACAGCATCGCCGATTCGGTGGAGACCTCCATCGACAAGGCACTGGCGCAGCGACCAGATCTGATGCAGCAGGTAACTCAACTCCGTGCAGCGGGCGCGGAAGTGAAGGCCGCGCACCGGGCGTACGCTCCCAAACTCAGCCTCGACGGCCAGGCTGGGCTTTCCCATTCGTATGGGCAGCAGGAACAATTACCCGGAGTCTACTCGCCGACGCAGGAGACCTGGAATGCGCAACTCAGTTTGACGTGGACCATTTTTGACGGCTTGGCCAGAGAGAACCGTCTAGCCCGAGCGCAGGCTGATCAGAAACAGGCTGCCGCGGCTGTGGATGCAATTCGAGATCAAGTGCAGAACCAGGTGTGGGCCGCGTACTCGACCGCCCGCACGGCACTGCGGCAACAAAAGGCAGCGGCCGCGCTATTGGAATCGGCGACGGAGTCCTACAATGCTGCGTTAGAGTCGTACAACTATGGCGTGCGCAGCCAAATCGATGTGGTGTCTGCGCAGCGTACATTGGCAGACGCGCGAACGGCCGACGTTAACGCTCGCACTCAGTTACTAACCGGATTAGCCGCGTTGGCGTACCAGACCGGTGACTTACTTTTCTATGCGAAGACTCCCTAATCCGAACACGAGACTGAAACCGCTGCCGCCCTCCGGCGGGTGGCGGATCGTGACAACGACGGTCTGCGCCTCTGTCATCCTGTTGGCGACCGGATGTTCGCGCGCTCCTACCTTCAACATCCTGGGATCATTTTTCCCGGCATGGATTCTCTGCGGAGTGATTGGAATATTTCTGACCGTTGGGGTACGAGTTCTGTTTGTGCGGGCAGACTTCGAAAAAGAGCTTTCGCCCTTGATTCTGATCTACCCCTGTTTGGCAGCATTCTTTACATTCTCGGTCTGGCTACTGTTTTTCAGCTGAAGTATGAGGAAACGTCTTGCCTGAAAATGACAATCCCGTTCGGCGCAAACGCCTCGGCAAGATTGTGAGCATAGCGATCCCTGCCGCTGCGTTGATCGCGGGCCTCTTGGTGGTGAGCGAAACCACCCGATACCCTCGCACGGATGATGCCGAGGTGTTTGCCAACTTCATCGGCATCGCTCCCCAGGTCGACGGCCCCATCACGACCCTCGCCGTGCAGGATAACGCGTTTATCAAACAGGGCGGCTTGCTGTTCGAGATTGATCCCCGCCCTTATCAATACGCACTCCAGAGAGCGCAATCTGATCTACAGACACTGGAAGGCCAGATCACGGACGAGACCCGGACGATCGCTTCGCAGCAAAGTGCGGTCGGCGCCGCGCAGGCCTTTACCCAGAGCGCTGCTGCCAATGTGGATCGCGCGGCATCGGCCGTCAACGAGGCGCAAGCTAACGTCGCCGCCGCCAAGGCAGAGTTGGATCGGGCCCAGGCGGAACTTCTATACACCTCCAACAACTTTCATCGCATTGAACCGCTGCTGGCCAAGCAGTTTGTCACCGTAGATCAGGTCGATCAAGCCAGGACAGCGGTGACATCGCGACAGCAAGTGGTAGACCAGGCGCGTTCCCAAGTGGCGTTGGCGCAGGCGCAGGTGTTGTCGGCCAAGGCACAATATGAGCAGACCAAGGCGGCGATGTTGCAAAGCCATGCCCAACTGGCTCAGTCGCAACATAGCGTTTTGACACTGGATCCTCTCACAGCCCAGCGCGAGGGCAAGGCTGCCATCATCCGCAACGCGCAATACAACCTGAATAACACCCGGATCTACGCCCCGTTTGACGCGCGGGTAACGAATCTTACGATCTCTCAGGGGGCCTATGCCCACACCGGTCAACAGGTCTTTACTCTTATCGACACCCGAGTCTGGTGGGTGGTGGCCAACTTTCGCGAAACTCAACTCCGGCACGTCAAGCCAGGAATGCATGCCGACGTTTACGTGCTCTCACGCCCTAACGTGCGATATGAGGGCATCGTAGACAGCGTCGGTTTTGGTGTGCAGCCGGACTCAACCCTCGTGGGATCGTTCTCGCCCGGACTACCCGACGTGCAGCGCTCGCTTAACTGGGTACATTTGGCAACCCGCTTTCCGGTTCGGGTGCGCATTCTGGCACCCGAGACGGAACCGTTTCGGCTAAGTGAATCGGCCGTTGTGGTCATGCGATCCGACGGCTTCGGAAAGGCGCAGTAGCGATGTCGTCGCAGTCGCAGGCGCTCCCCGCGCTGGCGCGCTCCAAGGCGCTGGACCACGCCGGCGCATGGTTCTGGGAATTTCTTAAAACCGAGCTGGCGCCGTACCCGGGCAGGGCTTGGGTAGTGGGGCGCATCACCATCGCAGCCACCATCACCATGATTCTGGTGATGACTTTCCGTATCCCTTACGGATTTCTAGGCGCCATTTTCACGCTCTTCCTGAGCCGCGAGAATTTCTCGGTAACCCTTCGGGCCGGAATTCGGTTGACGGCAGTCTACGTTGTCGCCACCCTCTACACCTTCGTGGGAATTATGACCATGGTCGACGATCCTCTCACTCACTTTTTATGGATCGCGATCTCACTTTTTCTGGCGTTTTACCTTATCCACATCATGCCAGATTATGGCACCGCCGTTGGCTTCGGCTTTACGCTTGCCGGAGCGATTCCGCTCTGGGATGAAACCTTCCTAACAGTTAACCAGCGTACCGAGAATACGCTCTGGCTAGGCTTTTCCGTGCTTGTCGGCACCGCGGTGACAGTTGCCGTGGAATATATCTTCCGCCGTGTACATCCCATGACCGAGCTGACGCAGGCTCTGGAGAGCAGACTGCGTGCCGTCGAAGAAATCTTGCGTCAGGTTGCTGCCGATCTTCCCCTCAGCGACAAGCTGGAAAAAGAGATCGCCCTGTACTCGGCCTTGGGAACTTCCAGGATAAGACGACAGTTGATCCGCTCCGGTTATCCGCCGCAGGTGGTGGCGCAAATGAACGCCGCAGCGGCAATGCTGGGAAGGTTGACGGATCTCGCGGCCAGCATGCGTATTGTTCGTTCGAATCTGCCCATGGCCCTCAGCACATCGGACAAAGACCGCTGTTTGCGGCTCGCTGACCAGATTTCGCAGCTAAGGCAGGCTCTGCAGCAACGCGAGCTACCGCAGGCAGTCAATCTTCCGGATGAGGCCAAACCGTCAGAGTTGCCTTTGCTGCCGGAGATGGAACGAACAGTCGCCTTGATCCCGCATGCCTTTTCCGGTTCTGATGAATCAGCGGAACAGTTTTTTTTACCGCCCCTGGATGCAGAGGCGCGGCCGGGTTTATTTGTTGCCGATGCTTTTACGAATTCCGATCATCTGAAATTTGCCTTGCGCGGCTCGCTGGCCACCATGCTTGCCTACGTTGTGTATCAGTCCATTGACTGGACCGGCCTGAGTACCTCGGTGGCGACCTGCATCATTACGGCGTTGTCGACGATCGGCTCATCTCGGCAAAAGCAATTTCTACGGTTGGGGGGAGCTATCATCGGAGGAATTGTCATCGGCATGGGAGCACAGGTTTTCGTGCTTCCCTATCTCGATTCGATCACCGGCTTCACGGTTTTATTTGTTGTGGTGACCGCAATTTCTGCGTGGCTCTCGACCTCAACTCCAAGACTCTCTTATCTCGGAGTGCAACTTGCCTTGGCGTTCTATCTGATCAACCTACAGGAATTCGCCATCCAGAGTTCCCTGGCCATCGCCCGCGATCGCGTCTTCGGCGTATTGCTGGGCTTGCTATGCATGTGGCTGGTGTTCGATCGGCTGTGGGTGAAGGATGCGCTCCAGGAGATGGAAGAGGCCTTTGCCCGTAGCCTGCGTCTGTTGGCTGAACTCATCGCGCAGTCACGAAAGCAAAACCGTGAGGATGCCATCAAGCAAATACTTCAGCTGCGCGATCAAATCAATGATGGATTCACTGCGGTCAAAGCGCAGGCAGACGCGGTAGTTTTTGAATTCGGTCCAACCCGCGAAAGAAAACTCAAGATTCGCGACGACATAAGGCGCTGGCAGCCTACACTCAGCATCCTCTTACAGGTGCAGGTCACCTTCTTGCAATATCTTTTTCAACAGCGGTTCGCGAATCTCCCACAACCCATAGCGGAGGCTCAGACCACCTTCGAAAATGATATGGCCACAATCACGCGAACCATGTCCGACGAAGTGGCCGGCAAAATTGCAGAGACGGTTCCCGACATTCAGCAATCCGCAGAAAGTCTGCGGCAAAAGATTCAGGAACAGTGCGCACGCTCCGGCCAGCCGATTCCGCCTCCGCTGGTCGACATGATTACCCTCACCCAAAATCTTGCCTCTATCGTCACCCCTCTTTATGAGGACATACACTCGACCTTCACCAATCCTGAGTACTCGGCTGTCCGTTATCCTCAACAGCGACTAGGTGAGGCGTGAGATTTTGTAAAACACCGCTAAGGAAGGTACAAACAGCTCCGCAGCAGATAGAGGGCCGCTTCAGCGCCGCGTCCAGACTGCCTGCAAATGTGAAGGGCTTCAGTCGGGCAGCGTCTCGCCTTTCGTCTCCACGGCAAAAGGGATAACTAGCAGGCCGATGCCGAAAGCGATTGCGGTGATGGCGACGGGTTTGCCGAGAGTTCCCATGCGTCCGACCAGCGCCCCAATGCTGAAGTTGACGCCGGCTGCGATGAACCGGCCGAAAGAGGTGGTAAACGCAAAAGCGGTGGCCCGCACCGATGTGTCGTATTGCTCCGGCAGCCACAGACTAAACACGGCAAAGTTCCCTCCGAAAAATCCCAGGAAGAACAGCACGGTAATGAAAGGCTTAAGGCCGAACGGAAGATAGAAGGCCCACCCGAAACTGAGCAGGATACAGACGCCCATCCCCAGGAAGTAAGCCGCCAGTGTGCGCTTCCTTCCAAATCGTTCCGCAGCGAGCGGCACTGCCAGGCAGCCAAGTATCGTTCCCAGCGAAAGCAATCCCATTCCGAACGAAGACATTTTGACCGCCTGCGCTTGGATCATCCCAGCACGTTTGGACAACGCGATAATCGCGGTAGGTGCGTAAACTGCACCCGCCCAGAGCCCGCAAATCGCGGCGGCCAGCAGAACCGTATTCACCACCGTGCGGCGCGCGTACTTCGGACCGAAGATGCTGCGTAGGGAATTGTGTGGGCGCATCGCCTGAACATTGGCTTTGCGCTGCCAGCGCTCAGGTTCCTTCACCCGGCGCAGAATCAGGAACGCAACGATGATTGGACTGAGGCCGCACCAGAACATGGCTCGCCAGCCGTAATGTGCTCCCACCGTGAAATTCAGCGCGGCAGCGAGAAAGAAGCCCGCGTAGTACCCGGTCTGGAGGTAGCCGGCGCCCATCTTGCGACGGTCCTCCGGCCACGCTTCGGCAACATATGTACCTGCCAATGCCCATTCACCGCCAATGCCAATGCCGGCCAGCAACCGGAACAAAGCCAACTGCCAAACGGTTTGCGATAGAGCCGCCGCTCCCGTGAAGACTGCGTAAACAAAAATCGTGGCCGACAAAACCTTGGTGCGGCCGAATCGGTCCGCGATGGGTCCCCAGATAAGCGACAATCCCCACCCAACCAGGAACAACGCAAACAGCACCGAGCCCGCGTAGCCTATGTTGGCCGGCGTGGCCTTAATTCCAGATTTCGGAAGTAACTCGGTGAGCGCCGGACTCAGCACCAGCGCGTAGATCACCGAATCCATTCCGTCCAGGGTCCAGCCTGTCCACGCGCCCCAGAAGCCTGTGATCTGCGATCGTGTCAGTTGCGTGCGAGTCACGACGGGAGGTAGCGGAACTATGGGGTTGGTCATGTCCGTCCTTCTTTACACTCAGAATTAAGCCGGACCGCGTTAGGAATTGCTTCAGTGTGTTTCGATTTATGACCGCTAACCCGTTCTACCCTTTCCCGGAAGTGATCGTTGCTTCAAAAAGAGCCCGAACCGCTGGCTTCGTCACTTTTCCCATTGCATTCCGCGGCAAAGCCTCCAGAATCAGGAGTCGCGACGGAGCTTTATGCGAGGCCATGCGAGTTTTCGACCAAACCCTCAGATCTTCGAGGCTGATGGCGCTGTCCTCCTTCAGTACCAATGCCACAGCAACCAACTCTCCCCACTCCAGATCCGGCACGCCAACCACGGCGCATTCGACGATCGCCGGATGCTCGCGCAGCGTCTCCTCGATTTCCAGCGCCGAGACCTTATGCCCGCCGGTCTTCAGAATGTCGATATTCGTCCGCCCCAAAATGCGATAGACGCCGTCTTCGACGACGGCCGTGTCACCCGTGCGAAACCATCCATCGCGAAAAGCCTGTTGCGTCGCTTCCGGTTTGTTCCAATATTCCCTGAACACATTCGGCCCACGGACCTCAATCTCACCAGGAACACCGGGTGCAACTCCCTCTCCGGATTCGTGGACCAATCTGACCTCGACCAACGGCAGCGGCTTGCCAACGGCACCGGGGATGCGCTCCGCGCGGTAAGAATTCGACAGCGCCATGCCGATCTCCGTCATCCCATAACGCTCGAGCAAAGTGTGGCCTGTAATTTTCTGCCAGCGGTCGAGAACGCTCACGGGCAGCGCCGCCGAACCGGAGACCATGAGCCTCAGCTTCGCCGCAGCTTCACTCCAGCGCTGCCGTTCCTCTGCCGAAGCTGCTTCCCATGCGGCAATCAGCTTTACGTAGATCGTGGGAACGGCCATGAACAGGGTGAGATCGCCACTGGCAATTCGCTCCCAAACAACTTGAGCATCGAACCGCGACAGCATCTCGCACACTGCCCCCGACCACAGCGCACAGGAGAGCACGTTGATGATTCCGTGGACGTGGTGCATCGGAAGACATAGCAGAATGCGGTCGTCCGCTGACCACTCCCAGGCCTCCACCAGGCTCTTAATTTGGGCGCTGATATTTGCGTGCGTGGTCACCACTCCCTTAGGACGGCTGGTGGTGCCGCTGGTGTAAAGAATCATGGCGCGCCGTTGTTCCGAAACATCCGGCATCTCGCCTGGCCTATGTTTGATCGCCTCGTCGTGGTACAGCAAACGCAGATTGCGACCAGCGGCAAGAGCAGCGACTCGTTCCTGGTGGACTGTGTCGCAAATGATGACGGCAGCCTGCGTGTCGTCTATAAAATATTCCAATTCAGCCGCTGGCGACCCCAGTGGAAGTGGAACGGCCACGCCTCCGGCTCGCCAGATGCCCCACTGCACCGCCGCCCAGGCAAATCCTGGAGTCAGCAGAAAAGCTACACGCGCTTCGCGGAGATCTTTTTCTCCCGCCAGCAGCGCGCTGGCTACACTAGCAGAATCAGTCAGGAGATGGTCGTAGCTATAGCTACCATTGCAGTCAACAATGGCTATACGATGGCGGTGCTGCTGAGCGCGGTCAAGCAGAGAAGGGCTGTAAGCATCCGCCATGGGGCAGAACTATACGGCGGTTTAACCGATTTGTCACGCGGCCTGGGTTGGGAAAGTTTGCAGAGCAGACGCCGTCCAACTAACCTAGCGTTCCTCTAAATCGCTGTCCGGTTCCGCATCCGGAGTCCATTGCATGGTCTCCGAACGATAGGAATTCCGGCGCTGGTAAGTCAGTACGGTTATTCCCACCGACAGAAACATGGGAGGAATCATCAGGATGAGGATTCCGCTGCGGAGCGCCTGGATGAAACGCAGGGTCGATGCGGCCGCCTGGGTATAACAGAGAGAGCAGCTCTGCGCGAACCCTGTTACGGGAGTAAATAACAATGCCAAGGCGGCCGTTCCCAGCACCACCTGGCACATGCGACGCGTAATGTTAAGCTTGTCTCTCATTGGGAGGGCAGACTCATACTGGTGGGCGGAGCATCCCGCTCCATCCGATAACTATCTGTCCAACTGTATTGCATGGCCGCCAGGACAAACAAGGTGATGATCGCGATCCAGGTCACAAAGGCGCGGTTCTCCGAGCCGAGATGCATGAAGAATACTACCGCCAGACCGGCCTCGACGAACGCCAGCGCGAACATTCGGAAAATCATTGCCGACACATCGATATGCTGATAGGCAATGACAAACTGCAGTCCCGCAATCGCCAGGATGCAGACATATACCACCAGGTATTTGCCAAGACTGCCGGCGTACGACGCCGCTCCGTCGTCTTGCGGTTTCGCTTGAGCCACTCTCGCCTCCCATCAACAGAAAGCTATTTCGATACGTTCAGCAGATAAATCAAGGGCACCACGAACATCCAGACAAGATCGACGAAGTGCCAATACAGGCCGGTAATCTCGATATCGTCGGCGTCAGAGCGCCCGTTCTTGTAACGCAATCCAACCACGATGAGCACCACGATCCCCACCGTCACGTGAGTCAGGTGCAATCCGGTAATCGTAAAGAAGGACGCGCCGAACAGTCCGTTGCCCCAAGGATTTTTAAAAAGGCGAACACCCTCGTCGATAAGGCCTAGCCATTCCCGTAAGTGCAGGATGGCGAACAGCACACCTCCCGCCGCGGTGATCATGGTCCAGCGAAACGCCGCGTTCCGGTCGCCCGCCTTTGCCGCACGAACTCCCATGAACATGGTCAAGCTGCTGGTGACCAGAATAAAAGTCATCACCATCGCGTTCAGCACAGTCGGGAAAAACTTGAAAGGCGTGGGCCAATTCAACGAACCATTGCGCAGGAAACCGTAAACCAGAAGACAGGCTGCAAACGTAGCGGCGTCGGCGATGATGAACAGCCACATCGCCAGCTTCTTGGTGGGAATCGCAAAGGGCGAAGATCTCTCCATCACTACGGGATGGGCTCCCATGGTCAGGTCCGATTGGCTCACAGAGTTTCCTCCCGTTACAGCACGGTTATATGCGCGTCCATAGCAGCAACAGCAGATAAATCCAGAGCACATCCATGAAATGCCAGTAGTACGAAACTGTACTCAGCGTGCTGATCTGCAAAGTCGGGACAGCCTTGCTGAACCGCCAGACAACCATCATCAATCCCGCGATTCCGCCCAAGATATGCAGGGCGTGGATCGCGGTAAAAAGATAGAAGAAGGAGCTGCTTGGATTCGTCGCCAGATAAAGCCCCTGCGCCTTCAACTGAAGCCAGGCTGCATACTGTCCAGCAACAAACAGCACACCCAGTCCCAGGGTGATGTAAAGCCAGAGCAGCGCAGTTTGGCGATGTGACCTGCGCCCGTGAATGAAGGAAGCAACCCGTTTGCGCGCAACCTCCAGGCTGACGCTGCTGGCAAGCAACACGACAGTGTTCAGAAACAACACTGGAGGCAAAGTAAAGTGCTTCCAGTCGCCCGAAGAGCCTTGGCGAACCACCATGGCGCTGGTGAAGGCGGCAAAGGTCATAGTGATAGCCGCCAGTCCTACCCAGATGCCGGTGCGCGACGCCGGGGAAGTGTCATCAACAGCTTTCCAGCTGCCGCCCGCGGGCCGCAGATTCCCCGGGCCGCCGGCATCGTTCGGAATGGCTTGCCGCCTATGGTCGATTTTCGGTGGCTGGTGAATCGTTGTTGCCATGATGGACTACACCTTTTTCGTTCTGCCCAGTTGAATCTATTTCTCGTCGTGAATTGAGTTGATCTGCTCTGGAGAATCTTGCATTACATAATCGTTAGTAGCGCCTTCAATGCCGTACTGATACGGATCATGGTATACGACCGGAATTTTCCCACCGAAATTGTCGAACGGCGGAGGCGACGGAATCGACCACTCCAGCGATGTACCTTCCCACGGATTTGCCGGCGCCTTTGGCCCCCAGAAGCGGCTGTAAATCAGGTTGTACAGGAATAGCAGTTGAGCGGCCCCGGTTATCAGAGCGGCGATGGTGATGAACTTATGGACCGGCATTAACGGAGCCATGAAGTCATCTACAAAGGCCTGGTAGCGGCGAACGTTGCCTGCCATTCCGAGATAGTGGAAGGGCATGAAGATACAGTACGAACCGGCGAACGTGAACCAGAAGTGGATCTTGCCCATGGTCTCGTTCATCATTCGTCCGGTTACCTTGGGAAACCAGAAATAGGTTCCGGTGAAAATTCCGAATAAGGCAGCGACTGCCATTACTAAGTGGAAGTGGCCAACCACGAAGTACGTGGCATGCAGCATGATGTCGAGCGAAGGTTGCGCCAGGAAGAAGCCGCTCACGCCACCGCTCACAAACATGGAGATAAAGCCCAGAGCGAACAGCGATGCTGTGTTGATCCGCAGCTTCGATCCATACAAGCTGCCAATCCAGATCAAAACAATAATCGTTGACGGAATAGTGATCGCCAGCGTCGGAAACGAAAACGCGATCGACGAAAACGGGTTCATCCCGCTGACAAACATGTGGTGCCCGTAAACCATGTAGCTGAGGAAAGCCAGTGCCAGCATGGAATAGATCAACACGCGGTGGCTTAACATCGGCCGGCGCATGTTAGCGATCAGCACATGCGACACCACGCCCATACCAGGGACGATTGCAATGTAAACTTCCGGATGCCCAAAGAACCAGAACAGGTGCTGCCACAGCAGAGTCGAACCGCCGGCATGCGGCTGTAGCTGATCGTTGACCACCAGGTTGGACGGCACGAAGAAGCTGGTACCCGCTAGGTGATCAAGTACGAGCAGGATGCAAGCGGGCATCAGAACCGCAAAGGCCGTCAGTCCGATGCAGGAAGTAATGAACCACGCCCACACCGTCAGCGGCAGCCGCATCAGGCTCATCCCTTTGCAGCGCATGTCCAGGGTGGTGGAGATGAAGTTCAAAGAGCCGAGCAGTTGTCCTATGCAGAATATTGCAATCGAGATGGCCCACAGCACCTGTCCTGTACCTTCGCCAGGTCCGGCAACCTCTCCCAGTGCGCTGAGTGGCGCGTAAGCTGTCCAACCCGACAGCGGCGGACCTTGGGGCACGAAGAAGGCCGTGATCATCACCAGAAACGCGACGAACGTCACCCAGAACGACATCATGTTGATGTGGGGAAACGGCATGTCTTCCGCGCCCACCTGGATGGGCAAGAAGTAATTACCGAAACCCGCAAAGGGTGCGGTCGTGAGCACGAAAAAGACCATGACAGTGCCGTGCATGGTCAATAGCTGCAAATAGTACTCTGGAGTGAGAATGCCGCCCGGCGCGCCATTCTTGGACAGGAATTGCAAGCCCGGAATGGCAGCATTCGGCCACGCCAGGTGGATTCGCATGATCCAGGAAAGGACCATCCCGATGTAAACCGCCACCAACGCCAAGGCATAATACTGTTCGCCGATGACCTTGTGATCCAGGCTGAACACGTACTTCCGGATAAACCCGGTCGGAGCTGTGTGGTGGTGCACCGCATGGGCAGACATATCGTGCATTGGAGACCCTCTGAGCGCGGCTCCCTGATCTTAGCGGGCCGGATTAACTTGCTACTGCATGCTGGCTTCCTGTTTCAGCCACTTGTCGAAGTCCTCTTGCGACATGACTTCGAGATAACCCTTCATGTTGTAGTGGCCGAGTCCACATAGCTGGGTACACAGAATTTCGTATTTACCTATCTTGGTCGCCGTGAAGTGCACTGCCAGATCGAGGCCGGGAACAAAATCCTGCTGAATGCGAAGCTCGCGCACAAAGAAAGAATGGCCGACGTCTTTGGAGTGCATTAATAGGTGGATTTCACGATTCACCGGGATAGCCAACTCGGCCGTAACAATGTCGTCTTTCGAAGCGGCGTCATGGGTCTGGTCCAACCCAAAGAAATTCTGATTACCTTCGTTGACCTGCTCAGGATGGATGGGACCGAACTTTCCATCGGGCCCGGGATAGCGGAAATAGAAAGCAAACTGGCCAGCCTGGGCCTGTATGTTCATGGCATTCGCTGAAGGCGGCGTGAAGTAGATCTCTGCCCAGGCCTTGGCGCCAAAGATGCCCAGAGCTAACACCTCGATTCCTACCAGGATTACGGCAGCGGCGACAAGTCCCACGGCTCCGCCGGGAAAGTTCTTGATCTTCTCGTCCTTGGGTCGATTGGAAAACCTCCAGACAAAGAAGCCCAGGATGAGCTGAGCAGCCAGGAAGGAAATCCCTGCTTCTGCCATGGTTTCCGACATCTGTTCGTCGATCGGTTGTCCGTGAGTGGAAATATCAACCGGAGGCTCCCAGATGTGCATAACGATGGGCACAGCAGAGGCTATTGCAATCACGATCACTGTCACCGCAAATACTTTACCCATGGCTCCTCGTCTGCTGTTGAATCCGTATGCTGGTGTGAGTAAGCGGCGTCAGGCACATCCATGACGCCGCGCGGAGAGAATGCTATTTCGCTTTGAAGGTAAAGTTAGCGGTGGTCGGTTTGCCGGCCGCCACAGTGATCTTTTGTGTCTGCGGTCCGTACTCTTCCTGCCATGCGGTGAGAGTATAGGTGCCCGGCGGAACGCCAGTCATGGTGTAGGACCCGTCCGCGTTGGTGATCGCGTATGGACCCTTTACCACCGCGATGTAACCGTGCATCCAGGGATGGATGTTGCACTTAACCGGAATCGCTACTTCTTCATTGGAGAATTTCACATCGAAGGGCGGCGTTCCCGGTGGCTGAGACTTGTTCCACTGCTGGTTCTTCTGCGGCAGCGGGTGAATGTTGTGCGACGTTTGATCGCTGTTTACCACCTTCAAGTCCTGATTGGCATCGAGGACGACCACGTGGGGAATGTACTGGCAACCCTTCTGATCGATTTCCGCAGGTTTCGATGGCACTTGGCTCGCAGCGCCGCTGCTCAATCCGTCCGACAGATAGAGCACCACGTTGGCTAGTCCGCCATTCGGCCCCACGACAACGCTTTCCGTGGTTATCGGGTGGGCCGCGTGCTCCTTTGCGCAACTGGGCTCTTTCGACATGTCGATAGGTCGTTGGTGTGGCGGCGTTCCATCAAGTTTGATCGTACCTGTGACCGTCGAATCACCTGCTGCATTCACCTTGGGGCTGTGCATGAGTGCTGCCGTCGCAATCAAAACGACTACGGCAAGCATTCCCGCAACTTTGAACTGGACTTTCATCGAGAGGTTCTCCTAACCAGGGAATAGTTAATAATTTCCGGAACTGTTGCCCTGCGAAGGCGGCGTGCTCGGCTGCGCAGGAGGAGGCGTTGCGTTACTCGGTGGCGTTTGTGGCGCTGGCTCACTGGAAGGCGAGGTGGGCGCCTGTTGCGTCGGCTCGCTGGCCGGACTGGCTGGCAGCGGAACATTGGGATCAATCGGTGTTAACCCCAACTGCCGGGCAATTTGTTTCTCCTTGGTCTCGTCGGGCTGCAAGGTTCGCAGGTAGAAGACCAAGTCCCACGCGTCATCCGGCTTCACGGTATCGGCGAAGGAAGGCATCGGCGACCCGTCTAGACCGGTCATGAAATCGCGATACATTGCCTGGTCCGAAGATCCGCACTTGAAGCGCTGCGAATCATGAAAGTTGAAAGCTTTGATCGGCCGATTTTCGTCGTCCGTCAAAGTGTCAGCCGACGGTCCATTCGCCCGGCCCGTCACGCCATGACACTTCCAGCACTCCAGCTTCTGGAACAGCACTCGTCCTTCTTTGATCCTGTCTGCCGTAACCTCTGGCTCGGGCGGAATCACGATGGGCGTACCCGGCTTCTCCGTCACCCACTTCGGCGAAAAGTGTTTAACGTAGGCGACCAGATTCACTCGGTCTTCGGGGGTGAGTGGTTTCCATTGTGGCATGTTGGAATTGAGCATGCCCCGGCCAATGGTGTCAAACAAGTCGCTATCCAGCGGTAACGTGCCGGTCGGAGTCGAACGGCAGCGGAAGACCGCAAGCGTGAAATTACGCGGCTTGGGATCAATCCACTGCGCATTCTCGCCTTGGCCGTCCCCCAACTCTCCGTGGCAGCCAATGCAGAACCGCTTATAGATCGGCGCCCCGACCGTTGCGTGACCGGTCATGTTGCCGACATGACTTTCCATGTTGAGGCGCTTATTTTCACTGTACTCCGTCTGTTGCGCCCAGGCGGCGGTTGCGAGGAACAAAACCGCCACGATAGCAAGCATCAACCCGCAATTAGCAATTCGTGTGCGCATCATGTGTCCTCAGAAGTCGAAGTCAAAGCCCATAAAAGCGCTGTAACTGCTCAGCACGGTAGCTGTCAGTGGCGAAGCTCCCTGCTGTTGAATCAGGGCGTATTCCGCGTGATACGCGAAGCCCGCTCGGCTGAACATAAACGGGTAATAGCGGAAGGCGAAGCTGTAGGCATTCGTGTTCCCCCAGTTGCCGGGAGTGGTTACGAGCGCCTGCTGCGACATCCGCACGAATTCATCTCGCTGAATGAAGATGACCTGCGGATTGAAGACGTAATGCGTTTCAATGAATCCGCCGTTCCATGACGGCGCCCGCGCTCCCATCGGCAGCGTCGCATCGGCCGGCGTACTAGTTCCGAAGTAAGCGCTATCCCAGCCGTGTTGGTAGAACAACTGGAAGTCGAGCTTCTTGACATAAATCAAGGCAAATACGCCCTCGCGATTAAAGGGCTTGTTGCCGACCCCAGTAATAGGGGTTCCGTACGACGTCAGGTTGTACGTCGGACCATTGCCCAGAAACAAGTACCCGCCAACGCGGTCCACACCGCCTTGATAGCCCGCATTAAATGCCTGGCTCGCGGTCAGGAATGTCGCGTAGGCGTTCTTCGAAGACAAATTGACATTGCCATCGTTGGCGCTCAGCAGGGCCGCGGAATAACGCGTCCGGTCATTCGCCGAATGCCCCATCAACTCCGCTCCAAACTGGTTGTCACCCATTTGGCCGAAGACGTTGTCGTCCCCCAGCGGCGAGAAATGGTACAGCACATAAAAACCGCCGTTGTTCGACAGGTTCAAAATGCGCTTCTCGGAGATGACGTTGTCCAACTCGAACTTACCCATCTTCACGTTGAACCAGGAACTCTTGCCGATGTTGTCGATCCTGGCCCAGACGCTTTCGAAGTGGAACGCGCCGGTATTGTCGGAAGACGGCACCAACAACATCGACATGTTCTTGTACAGAGTGCCGCCACTCAGAATATCCAGACCGCTCACATCGAAGCCGTTCTCGCTTACGTTCTTCTCAGCTTGCGAGCCGTTCGGCAGGTCTACCGCCACTTTGTTGGTGCTTTCCAGATGCCAGTTAGGCGTGATGCGGAAAGTTACCGGCCAGTAGGACGGATTCTGCCAGATGGGCGAATCGCGATCATTCATCAACTGGTAGCCGTTGTCCTTGAACGTTTGTCCAAAGACGTTCAGCATCGGCCAGGCTTCATGACACGCCGAGCATGGCAGGCCATACTTGCGCGCGAACGCAGGAAAGGCCCGGCTAGGGGTGGGATTGGCAAAAAGGATCAAGAGGAAAGGCAGCAGCGCCAAAGCGCTGGCCGCAGTCGCAATAATCGACTGAAGGGAAGGCTTACTGCCGTTCGGTACAGTCGTAACGCCAATCTGCATCGCGATTACCTCGCATCAGAGGATGGCTGACGCCGGCCGACTTCGCCGTGGAGCAGCGTCTTAAGTTCCAGCGTCAAAAATCTGGAACTATCAAACGGGGCGCGATGCTACATCGCGTTGCGACTAAATTGCAACAACTATTTTTTACAAGGATTCCACGATTCCGTCACAACCTGGTGACAAACGTGGTCAGAAGTTCTGATCCTACTGGGAACCGCGCTTGACAGCGCTGCCGTATTGACGATACCAATGCTCTGCATGCAAGGCCATTTTCCACGGTTTTGTTCTACGGAGTTGCAAGTAGATCCTGCCGCGACGAGCCAACCTAGATTCTTAGTTTCTCTTTTGCGCCTCGGTTTCATATTTCTAGTAGGCTGCGCGCTCGTCCAAGCCCTGCCGAAATCCAGCAGCGACGATGCTCCCAAAAACTTCAGCATGCGGGTAGAAGCCTCTCCTCAGGACGTCCGGAAAGCGGTCCAGGAAGTCAGTCAGGACCAGATCATTCACGGCACGTATTCCTACGAAAAAGAACGGATCCTTTACGGCGCGCACAGCGCAGCTGCGGCGCACGTGTTTGGTCCCTGGAAAGGTCCGGGAACGGCTTTCTACAAAGTTGCCCAAAACGTGCTGGCCCCACGATTCTTCAAGGACACCGGCGACGTTGGCACCGTCAGTATCCGGTACATAGTGCAGGAGGCCGGGCCCGACGCTGCCATTCTCAAGATTGACGCTATTTTTGTCGATGCGCGCAATGTCAAACATCCTTCCCTGGGCCCAGTTGAATCCAGCGAATATACCGCAATCCAGCAACACCTGCGAAACATACAGCAGGGCCAGACAGGAACCCAGGTCGCCAACGGCGGTATCGGTTCTGCCAACCCATCGTCATCGCCATCGCCTTTGCTCGGCTTCCCAACCCCGCCGTCCGTCAGTCCATCGCCGGCTGCCCCCCAGAGCCCTGCGGATTTGCAGAAGAAACTGGACGCCTTGCGGCGCCAGGTGGAATTGCGGGTAAAAGATCCGGGAGCGCCGCTGAAATCCGCGCCCTTCCAAAGTTCGACTACCATCGAGTCCGTGCCTGCCCAGACCGAGGTTTTGATTGTTGTGCTCACCCCGTACTGGTACGGCGTGGAAACCGAAGACGGACATCGCGGCTGGATCCATCACAGCCAACTGGAGCCGCTGCCGTGACAGGCTCCGCTAAGCCGTTGGTGTACGCCCTATGCTGGTGGCTGCTGCTTGCAGCTTGCGCGGTGCATGCCCAGGTGCAACCGGCCGAACGCACGTACCATGCCTCCCGGGCTGACGTCCAGAAAGCGCTCCACCAAATACCGTCGTATTCCAGCGGCAAGCTTCCGGTGCTGGAAGGTTTCGCCGACGGCAGCGGCCATTCGCTCGAGAGCTACCAGCGTGGCTACTATCAGTACGACCTTCAGCTCCAATCGCCCAGCCCCACCGAAACCGTAGTTCACGTGACTGCAAAAATCACCGCGTGGTATGCCGGGTCTTCGGCCGCCAACTCCGGCTACCGGGTTCTGAAGTCCAGCGGACGACTTGAATCAGACCTGTTGGACTCGCTCGACGACAAATTAAATCCGGCGGCAGCCAAACCTGCCGACGCAGCACCTGCACCGCCAGCGCCCAAGCTACCGGATAGCCCTTCCGCGTCAGGATCGTTTTTCAACTCTCCGCGCCTGACTACCACACCGTCAGACATGAAGCCGCCAGCTCCGAAGGCACCGGCAGCCCCTCCTACCAAGCGCGAGCAGGCTCTGACTCAACAGATCGACACCCTGGAACAAGCTCTCCACAACCAGACGCGGCCCTCAAATCTTGCCGTGGTTAAGCGTTCAAATACGCCGGTACGAACCCAGCCTCTGGACGGCTCCGAAGTATTGTTCCAGGCTGAAGCCGAGGACGAATTCGAAGTTCTCGACGCGGTGGAAGGCTGGGTGCATGTCCAGATCTCCGGAATCTCCCGCGGATGGATACACCGCGATTATGTGGACATGCCCGGGGCGGCCACGGTCAGCGTTGCCGCCATGGGCGGCGATCCACACGACAAAGAGCCTGTCCGCCAGACCCGGGAGCAAGTCGGCACATTTCCCGGCAAATGGGAGCCGCTGGACGGTAAACAGGTGAAGATTATCTGGGTACAGCCGCTGGACAAGGATCAGTTCGGTTCTGAACCCAAGTGGAACGTTGCTAAGTCGATATTCCGCAAAGCTGACGCCGGGAACCCGAGTGGCTCCGAAGTTGCCGGCGTGGTGGTAATTTTCGATTCCGAAGACGGCGGGATGGCAGCGACCACGGTGGACACCTTGCAACAATGGCGGGCGGGCCACTTGGGAGACGAAGTTTTTTGGAAACGATCCTGGCGCGATCCCGAAGAAGCCTTTCAGGGGCAGAAATAACTCCACGCGCCACCCATCGCGAGAACCGTAACCCTAATCGCCACTTACACCTGTCGGTCGTAATACTCACCAAGCGGATTGAAAATTTCTGATCCGCTCGCCGCTGGGCTGAATTCGACGACTCCGATTGCCTATAAACAATTTGTTGACCCGATGTTTGAGCCGCGATCACCCGGAGCGGGACAGATCTCCACGTAAGTGGTTGCCGTTTGGCAGACTCGACATTCTGAGTCGACTGTCCCCTGAGATAACTCGCCTATTCGTTACTTATTTGCGCCGTCCGCCGGTGCGGGACAGGGAGAGCCCGCCGCCTGCCATGTTTTCACCTTCGTCACGAATTCGTCATGCGGCATCGGAATCGCCATGCGGCCCTCGCCCGGATTCCATCCCCACATAACAAGCTTGTCCTCGGTGAGATGCAGCACAATCTGCTCGACAGTCCGATTGTTGTTCTGCTTCGGATCCTTGATGGACGCGCAAATCTGCGCATCGGTCAGCCCTTGCCAAATCATCGGCATATCAGCTGGAGGCAAGCCCCAGTTCGGTGCCCCCGGTGGCATGTGCGCGCCGGCCAGATTGTGGTCCTGATGACAAGTACTGCACGTCTCAGCGGTCCCGCCTTGACCATACGGACCGCGGCGCACATCCATCGTGTGCCGATGACCGTCGTAGCCCTGACGCGGATAGTCGCCCGTGGAATGACAATTCATGCACCGCGGATTTCTCAGGACCGGCACAAAGGCCACGAACAGCTTTCCCTGATCGTCCGCGGAGGCAGCTGAAGGCTGTCCCGCTATCGCATGCGGCTGCCACGGAGTCGCCAGAACGCCAATGAATAGCGCCATTGCAACAATGCGGAACGCTACTCCCACAACGTAGGACAACCTCATACTGCCTCCGTCATGCGAATGGGTAAGCGGCGGATACGCTTTCCGGTCGCGGCGAAAATCGCATTCGCGATCGCCGGCGCAGCGCACGGCACCCCTGGCTCCCCAATCCCGCCAGCTTTCTCCTTGCTGTCGACAATGTAGGTCTCAATCGTGGGACACTCGTTCATGCGCAACACCGGAAAAGTATTGAAATTGGTTTGTTGCAAGCGCCCGCCGTCGAAAGTAAGCTCCTGAAACAGCGCTGCCGACGCCCCAAAAATTGCGCCGCTCTCCTGCTGCGCCGCAATGATGCCAGGATTGACGTACACTCCACAATCGATAGCGCAAATCATGCGATGCACACGCACGCTGCCGTCCTCCACCGACACCTCGGCCACCTGCGCCGAGTAACTCCCAAAGGCAAAGTGCGTAGCGATGCCTCTGCCCATGCCTTTCGGAAGCGGCTTTCCCCAACCTGACTTTTCGGCAACCAGATCGAGCACCGCCAGGTAGCGGGCCTCCTTGGTCAACAACTGACGCCTGAACTGGTAGGGATCCTGTTGCGTCAGCCCGGCGAGTTCGTCGACAAAACACTCCACCGCAAACGCGGTGTGCGAGTGGCCCACCGAGCGCAGCCATTGAACCGGCACGCCGTTTTCGGTCTTGTGATACTCGACTTGCAGGTTAGGAATTTCGTAGGGCAGATCGCTCACGCCCTCAACCGATGTCGGGTCGAATCCGATTTTGTCCAGCCCGATCATGGCTTCAAACGGCGTTCCCGCCATGATGGACTGCCCCACTAAACGCGATCTCCACGCCACAGGCCTGCCGTTGGCATCCACTCCGCCTTCGACAGCGTGAAGGAACGCTGGCCGATACCAGCCACCCTGCATGTCGTCTTCCCGCGTCCACAAGACTTTGACCGGCACGCCAGCCGCCTTGGCAACATGCACGGCCTCCACCACAAAATCCGACTGAGGATTGGCGCGCCGTCCGAACCCGCCACCGAGAAACGTAGTATGGAGTTGCACTTTTTCGTTTGGCAGCCCCGCGACCTTGGCTGCATTGGCGCGATCGACAGTCTGGAACTGCGAGCCGGTCCACACCTCGCATGAGTCCTGGCGCAGATCCACTGTGCAGTTCAACGGCTCCATCATGGCGTGCGAGAGATATGGAACTTCGTAAACGGCCTCAAGTTTCTTTACGGCCTGCGCCTGAGAACCTGCGAAATTCCCGTCGCTGCGAACGACTTTGCCCGGCGTCTTCGCCAACTCCCGATATTGCTGCATCATTTCAACGCTGCTGAAGCTCGACATCGAGCCTTCGTCCCATTTCACTTGCAGCACATCGCGC
The DNA here is from genome assembly GCA_963769235.1 of uncultured Acidobacteriaceae bacterium. Taxonomy (GTDB): domain Bacteria; phylum Acidobacteriota; class Terriglobia; order Terriglobales; family Acidobacteriaceae; genus Bog-257. The sequence continues at coordinate 740,080 of CAVYKW010000009.1, forward strand.
GCGCTCTTGGCCTGCCAGAACGTGTCGGCAATCACAGCCACGCCCGAAGGCACAGTCACGATCTTGCGCACACCCGGCATCGAGCGCGCCTTGGAATCATCGAAGCTGACAACCTTCGCACCGAATACCGGCGGCCGCGCGATCACCGCGTTCATCATCCCCGGCAGCTTTACATCGATCCCGAACACCGCTCTGCCATTCAGCTTTTCCGGAGTGTCCAGTCGTTTCAGCGGCTTGCCGATTAAGGTGTAGTTTTTGGGATCCTTCAGCGTAATCACCGCAGGCGCAGGCAGCTTCGCCGCAGCGGGTGCAAGTTGTCCGTAGGTCAGCTTCTTGCCGGATGCGTCCCATACCGCGCCCGACTCGGTGCGGCAGGCCGACGCTTCCACACTCCATTGTTGCGCAGCCGCGGCAACCAGCATGGCGCGAGCTGCCGCGCCGGCACGACGAAATTGATCCAGTCCCGATGACACGCTGGAGCTGCCGCCGGTCATCTGCAAACCGTACACCGGATGGTTGTAAACCTTATCCACCGGCGCCGGTGCAAAACCGACGTTCCCCCAGGGAGCGTCCATCTCATCAGCGAGGAGCATGGGCAGCGAAGTGTAGACTCCCTGCCCCATCTCGGAGTGATTGACGATGACCGTGATGCGCTCGTCCGTGCCAATGCGCACGAAGGCGTTCGGCATAGACCCGCTCGTCTGTCTTTCCTGTGCACCCACCAGCTTGCTCACCGCCGGCAGATAGAAGCCGATCAGCAATCCTCCGCTGGCCGTCACAGAAAGCTTCAGGAAGTCGCGACGCTCCATGGCGCTATTCATTTTGCGGCCCCTGTTGCCGCCAGCTCGGCGGCACGGTGAATCGCTTTGCGAATTCGCGGATACGTCCCACAACGGCAGATATTGCCCGTCATGGCCTCATCAATGTCCTCGTCTGTGGGATGCGGCTTCTCCCGCAGTAATACCGCTGCGCTCATCAGCTGACCCGATTGACAGTACCCACATTGTGGGACATCAATTTCCAGCCACGCACGTTGCAGTGGACTGCTCAGATCCGGCGACAATCCTTCAATGGTTGTTATTTTCTTGTCCTCGGCTCGCGATACCGGAGCCACACACGAGCGAACCGCCTCGCCGTCGATATGCACGGTACAGGCGCCGCACTGCGCCATGCCGCAGCCGTATTTTGTTCCCGTCAGGCCGAGGTTCTCGCGAATCACCCACAGCAGGGGAGTCGATGGGTCGACGTCGACCTTGGCCGTCTGGCCGTTAATTGAAAAGGTAATCATCGATGGCTCCAATTACTTTCGGCTGGCGCGGCCTAAGGAACGGCTAACGAGTGGCGTACAGTAACACGTGCCGCTTTGCGAACACGCTTCCTAAACGCTTCTGATCGGTAAAGTCGTCCTCTGCTTTGAAGGCTTCCTGGGTCACGACCGGCAGCGAAGCACACGCTACTAGCTGCGCGGCGCTCTCATAGTAAGCCATTCCGACGCCGTCGAAAGTTTTCTGGTCCAGGGACAATTCACGCGCCAAGTCCTCGTCCATGTCTACAATTTGGTTTTGGATGTAGCCCGGCATCAAGCCGGACTTATAAATTTTGCGGCCAAAATCCCCATGCACCGTCAGCCACGACTTATGAAAGTCGGCACGCGTCTGCCTCGGACGATGCGAGTGGCACTCGACCAGCGCGTACGCCGAAGGATGATCCAGCTCGATGATGACCTTTTCATCCACCAAGGCAGTGAAGGACTTGCTCTGGTCCATGAAATACTTTCTGTCGTCCCGCGCCGCAGCGTAATCAGGATCAGATGCGACGATGTCCCGCAGGGCTTCCACGCTGTCCCAGTACGTAACTTCGAACCCGTCGAACGGCGGTTCCGAGCCAACCTTCTTACGCGACATGGGATTGTTGCCCAGCGTGTGGTACTGCACGTATTCGCGCAGGTGCTTCACCCGCAATAACAGCGACGAATGGTGCTCCCGCCAATGCTGTTGGAATTCGTCGCGAGAAAGGCTGGGAATGCGGCGGAGGCAGGAGACTAGCTTGATCATTTTTCGTCCAGCGTCGTTAGTGTTGGTCAAGAAAATTCCTTTCATCGATCACGGTCAGAGACTGGGCGGTTGCGAAACGCCGCGCGGCAAACCTGGCATCGCTTGGCTGACTTCAGTCGCCCCGGGGTCGGGGTTAACCCTGTTTCTATTCAACCAAACGTTTGGTTGTCCTGTGTCATCGCGGCAGGCTACCGCCCCAAACCGCTCATTGTCAAGGATTTCGCGATTTGCGGTGTCCGGCGAAAGCAGCTTGAGCCATTCCGCGTCCAAGCAACATCCAAACCTACGGACGGTTCATCCCCCAATCGCATGTTCGGCACAGGTGACTCATTGGGGCTCGTCGGGGCAAGACCAACTTCTAAAGCAAACCAAATAACTTCAAGACTGCTAGTTAAGGAGAGAAATTATGAAGAAATCCGGTGTGGCAACGGAAGAACTGGAAAGCAGGCAGCAGGCGCCTCTACATACTCCAACCGACTTGGGGAAGTCTGCAACCAAAGATATCTCCGGTGCCATGAACGCAATCCTGGCGGACGTATTCGCGCTGTACCTGAAGACAAAGAATTTCCATTGGCACATGAGCGGACCGCATTTCCGCGACTATCATCTTCTCCTGGATGAACACGGCGATCAGATTTTCGCCATGACCGATCCGATTGCCGAACGCGTTCGCAAGATCGGCGGCAGTACCATCAAGTCGATCGGCCAGATCAGCCGCTTGCAGCGTGTGCTCGACAACGATGCCGAGTATGTTGAACCGGAAGACATGCTTGCCGAGTTGCTCGAAGACAACAAGGCTCTGGTCTCCCGGCTGCGCGAGGCCCACGAAGTTTGTGATGAGCATAATGACGTCGCTACCACCAGCCTTATTGAGGTTTGGATTGACGAGAGCGAACGGCGCACCTGGTTCTTGTTCGAAGCCACTCGCCGCGGCGACTCCACCGGGCATTGAGGAATCGCAATCTCACGTAGGTAGCACTCAATCGGGTGCCCGCTCATGGGCACCCTGATGTTTTCCGGTCGCCCACCAATGCCACGACTCGGCCCGTCCGCGACAGTTCCTGATGAAGCCCTTTTGCCTTCTCACGACGATGCTTGCTCGTGAGAATTTCTTCGCCGCCCAACTGGCTGCCCTTCGTTTGTTACCCTGAACCTGCCCGTGAATCTCAGCCAAGAAAACCTGTTCGCCTTGGAACCGCAAGCAGACGCGGTCGTGCTGCGTCTTGTTTCCGCCGACGGAACTAACCGACTGACGCAAGCGCGGGTGCAGGCACTGACAGCGGCAGTCGAAGGCTTGGCGGATCATCCGCCCTCGCGGCTCGTTCTCACCGGTAATTCCCACTTCTTCTCTGCCGGAGCTGACCTCAACGAAATTGCCGCGCTAACCGGGCCCGAGGCCTTCCGCTTCGCGGCCATGGGACAGCGGCTGATGGATGCCGTGGCCAAGTTTCCTGCTCCCACGATCGCTGCCGTCCACGGCTATTGCATGGGCGGCGGCCTGGATCTTGCACTCTCCTGCGGTCGCCGCATTGCCGGTCCGCACGCCATTTTCGGGCATCGTGGAGCGGCGTTGGGATTAATTACCGGATGGGGAGGAACGCAGCGACTGCCGCGTCTGGTCGGAAAAGCGCGTGCATTGCAAATGTTTCTGGCCGCAGAAAAAGTACACGCCGTGCGAGCTTTCGAGATTGGCTTGGCGAACGCCGTGGCCCATGACCCGCTTGCTGCAGCGCTGGCGACCTCCGAAATCAGCGGCTGCGCTATGCTTTAGCGATGGGTGCAATGCTTCCCGCCGGCGATCAAAAGCTGGTGCAGATTGTCGACGCCGCCCTTGCCGACACGGCACGCCGCAGCGGTGAGTGGCTGGTGTGCAAGCTGGGCTGCACGCAATGTTGCGTAGGAGCATTCGCCATCAATCAACTGGATGCCCTGCGCCTGCAACAGGGCTTGAACGAACTTGCGGCGAACGATCCCGATCGCGCAGCGCAGATCCGCGAGCGATCACGCGCCTCAATTGCGCGGCTTGCCGCGAACTTCCCCGGCGATCCCGTGACCGGCATCCTGGACGAAGGCGACGCTGCCGCGGCGCGATTCGACGACTTCGCCAACGACGAGCCCTGCCCTGTGCTGAATCCCCAGACCGGTGCCTGCGAACTGTATTCTGCTCGGCCGATGACCTGCCGGGTGTTTGGGCCTCCCGTCCGTTCTGAGGACGGGCTGGGCGTCTGCGAGTTGTGCTATCACGGCGCCAGCGACGACCAAATTGCTGCGTGCGAAATGAAACTGGACTGCGACAAAGTCGAGACGGCGCTGGTGGCGGAGGCTGAGTGCAGCACGGGCCGGCGCGGGCGAACCATCATAGCTTTCGTCCTAGGACGGTGAATTCCCTCTCGCCGCGTTGCGCGCCGCCGCAGCCTGCTTTATCGTGGATAGTTTGCCTGTGATCACGCTATGACTGACCATCGCCAGCACGCCTCATCCGAATTTCACTCCAAGGTGAAGCCCGACTCGCCGCGCTTCGAACGCAATCAGCAGCTTGTAGCGGACCTGGTCACACAGATCCGCAACGAGGAAGACATCATCCAGCAGGGGGGCGGGGCAAAGGCGATTGAGTCGCAACACAAGAAGGGCCGGATGACCGCTCGGGAACGCATCGCGCTGCTGATTGATCCGGCAACGGAGTTCTTCGAGTTAGGGTCCTTCGCGGCCTGGGGCATGTACGAGGAGTGGGGCGGGGCGCCATCGGCCGGCGTGGTTACCGGCCTGGCGCGGGTGGACGGCCGCCTGGTGATGCTCATCGTGAACGACGCCACGGTAAAGGCCGGCGCGTTTTTCCCCATGACCGCCAAGAAGGTGATCCGGGCGCAAAACATCGCTATCGAGAATCGTATCTCTACGATTTACCTGGTCGATTCCGCCGGAGTGTTCTTGCCGTTGCAAGAGGATGTTTTCCCCGATACCGATGACTTCGGGCGCGTCTTCCGCAACAATGCCGTCATGTCGGCGATGGGCATTCCGCAGATTGCCGCGATCATGGGCATGTGCGTGGCAGGCGGCGCTTACCTGCCCTTGATGTGCGATCACATCCTGATGACCGAAGGCAGTGGGCTGTTTCTCGCGGGGCCGGCGCTGGTGCAAGCTGCGATCGGAGCGAAGTATTCCGCCGAGGAACTGGGCGGCGCCAAGATGCACTCGCAGATCAGCGGTACGGTTGACTATCGCGAGCCGAATGACGAATCCTGCATCGCGCGCATTCGTCAACTGGTAGACAAGATGGGCAACCGCCAGCTCGGCGTCTTCGACCGCAAGAAAGCCGAGGAGCCGCTGCACTCCGCGCAGGAACTTTACGGCATCTTCGACAACGATCCGGCGCGCCAGTACGACATGAAGGAAATCATCGCGCGCATCGTGGACGGCAGCCAGTTCAGCGAGTACAAAGCCGAGTACGGCGAGACGGTTCTGTGCGGCTATGCGCGCATCGGAGGCTTTGCCGTCGGCATTGTCGCCAATCAGAAGACACACGTGCAGCAAGTGGACCACAATGGCAATCGCCGCATGGAATTCGGCGGCGTGATCTACACGGAATCGGCGGAGAAAGCGGCGCGCTTCATCATGGACTGCAATCAGAACCTGGTGCCGCTGATCTTTCTGCACGACGTCAACGGATTCATGGTGGGTCGCGACGCGGAATGGAGCGGCATCATTCGCGCCGGCGCGAAGATGGTGAATGCGGTGTCGAATTCTGTCGTGCCCAAGATTTCGGTGATTATCGGCGGATCGTTCGGCGCGGGACACTACGCCATGTGCGGCAAGGCATACGATCCCCGCTTCGTATTTGCCTGGCCGACCGCGAAGTACGCAGTAATGAGTGGAGCGTCCGCGGCGAACACGCTGGTGGAAATCAAAATCAAGCAACTGGAGCGTGGCGGCAAGAAGCTGAGTGACGAAGACAAAAAGACGTTGTACGACGAAGTGAAGGCGACGTACGACGAGCAGATGGATCCGCGTTACGGCGCAGCCCGGTTGTGGATCGACAAGATTATCGACCCCGCCGAGACGCGCGAGTCGATTATCACAGCCCTGGAAGCGGCAGCACTGAATCCCGAGGTAGCGAAGTTCAGCGTGGGAGTGTTGCAGACGTAGGGACTCGTTGATGGTGGATCGTTTGTCGTTGTTCGGGGATGGTGGCGAGTGGAAGAACGGCAGGTCCCTCCACTCCGCTTCGTTCCGGTCGGGATGACACATAAGAAAACTGCACAGCTCCGGTCGGGATGACACACTAAGAGAAGTTTCGAGTTTGCGTTCGGCCAAAAGAGAAGGGCGACGCCGCTAAAATAATTACACCACCTCAGAGTTGAAGGTAGTTGAAAGCTGATTGCTGAGGGCCAAATGCTAACGGCTAATAGCTGATTACCAATGACCGACCTTATCAAAGTCATCGAATGTCCTCGCGATGCATGGCAGGGCCTGCGCGGTCAGATTCCGACTGCCATCAAGGTTGAATATTTAAAGGCGCTGGTGGCTGCGGGATTCAAGCACATCGATGCCGCGTCGTTTGTCTCGCCGAAGGCGGTGCCGCAGATGGCGGATTCTGAAAACGTATTGAGCGAACTGGATCCCCCGGATGATGTCGAGATTATCGGCATCGTGGTGAACGAACGCGGCGTTGAGCGCGCCATCGCCACCGATGCGGTTCACACCGTCGGCTTCCCTTACTCGTTGTCGCCCACGTTCTTGAAGAACAATCAGAATCAAACGCTGGAAGAGAACCTGGACATGCTGGAGAAGGTGAAGCAGAAAGCCGACGAAAGCGGTCTGGACACCATCGCTTACATTTCGATGGCGTTCGGCAATCCTTACGGCGACCTGTGGAACTCCGAAGAGCTGATCGAGGGAATCAATCTGCTGGCGGATATGGACCTACAGGCCATCTCTCTGGCCGACACTGTGGGACTGGCTACGCCGCAGCAAATTGCCGATCTGCTTGGGCCTGTCCTCGAAAAGTTTCGGGGCGTGGAGATTGGTGTGCATCTGCACAGTCGTGCGGACGAAGCGGAGGACAAGGTTCTTGCTGCCTACGACGTGGGCTGTCGCCGTTTCGATTCCGCCCTGGGTGGACTGGGTGGATGTCCCTTCGCTCAGGACGTGTTAGTGGGAAACATTCCCACGGAGAAGTTGCTGGAGGCCTTGAAAAGCCGCGGAGCCGAATTGCCGTTTCACAAAGCGATCGCTGAACCTTTGCGCATGGCGGCCGAAATCGGCGACAAATTCAGTGGGCCGAAAGTGTAGAAAGGCCGCTTTTCGCTCTTAGCTTAATCAAAATTCATGCAAACCTATTCCACACTCACGCTAGCCTATGACGGGGTTGTCGCCCTGGTGACGCTCAACCGTCCGGACAAGCGCAATGCCATCAGTTACGAACTGATCGACGATGTGCTGCGCGCCTTAGGCGAGATTGAAACCTCCCCGGCTCAGGTCCTTATTCTGACCGGCGCCGGCAAGGCGTTCTGCTCGGGGATGGATCTCGACAACCTGCGCTCGATCACCGGCCGCACGCAGCAGGAAAATCAGGCTGACTCGGCGACCATGGCGCGGCTGTTCCGCGCTCTCTACGAGTTCCCCAAAGTCACCATCGCTGCCGTAAATGGTCCAGCCATCGCCGGAGGCTGCGGGCTGGCGACGCTGTGCGACTTCACCCTGGCTTCGACAGAAGCAAAATTCGGATACACCGAGGTACGGATTGGATTCGTGCCGGCGATTGTCTCTACATTTCTGCTACGCCAGGTAGGAGAGAAGCAAGCTCGCGATCTCCTGCTGACCGGTCGGATAATCGACGCTGCGGAGGCGTTTCGCCTGGGGCTAGCGTCCGAAATCCAGGAGCCGGACGCGCTAATGGATCGCGCGCGCCAATTGGCGGCCAGCTTGCTGCAAAACAGTCCCGCCTCGCTGCGGGCAACCAAACGTCTGCTCAAGCGGTTTTCTTCCGACGAACTCGACCGCGAGGTGGCAGCTGCGAGCGACGAGAATGCGCGCATTCGCACTACAGCTGACTTTCGCGAGGGCGTCAGCTCATTTTTAGAGAAACGAAACCCACGCTGGTCGGAAGGGTCAGATTAGGAATTCAGCCGGGAATATCCACGACAACGGGCCGCATGTCAGCTGTTCTGAACGATAATGAGACGTACACGGATGCAAACTGGCGAAAGCCAGCAACAGCAGCCACTCTCTTGGTACAATTCCTCTCTTCGAGCCTTATGGGTGTAACTCGTCTTTCAAACTCGACAGACAGGATGCTGCGGCTGTCGCAGGATGTCCCGGTTGGGAACAGGATTGGTTACAAACGCGGAAATGTTCTTCTTACGGAAGGCCATGCCGCAGCGAACACAGGGAGATAAATGATGAGATTCGGTTTGTATTCCATGATTGCGATACTAAGCGCAATCCTGTTCTTACCCGCGCTGGTGCTGGCCCAGGACGCCCCCGCTTCGCAAAACCCGGCTGCTGGCGCCGCCCCAACCGGCACTTCAGCCGAGGACCAGGAGAACACGCAGAGCGCTGAGATTGTGCCAGTCATGAGTGGTCAGTATCCGGTCATGAGCCAGGCCGCGCTGGCGCGTGGGCGGCAGATCTTCGAGATGTTCAGCAAAGTTGAGACCGGCCAGATGTGGGCATCGCTGTCGGAAGGCTTGCGGAAGCAGTCCGGAACCGAAGCACGGTTTACCGAGATCAATAAGAAGCTGCGGGCCCGCATGGGCGCTGAGACGCAGATGCTCGAAGAGAACATGGTTCCCTACGGAATGGCCCCTGACACGGTTTATTCGCGCCTGTCAAACTTCGCTAATGCCAGAATACCCGTGATGTCCGTCATCACCTTCAATCAGAAGGGACAGATTGATGCCTTCTCCATCAACCCGGTGCCGCTGGTGGCGGAAGGACCTTACGCCGGCTACCAGGACACAGCCAAGCTGAAGCTCCCATTCTCCGGCGAGTGGCTGGTGTATCTTGGCGGACGTAATCTCTTTGATAACGCTTACGCCCAGTCCGACGACACCCGCTTCGCCATGGATTTCGTGTACTTGAAAGATAAGAAACTTTTCTCCGGTAAGGGCGGCATGGGCAGCAAGAACACCGATTACTACTGCTTTGGTCAGCCCATCCTGGCTCCGGCGGATGGCACTGTAGTGAAGGCGCAAGCCGGCTATGACGACAATCAGCCTGGCAAACCCACCGGCGATCAAGCCGATGGCAACATTGTGATCATCTCGCACGGCAACGGCGAGTCCTCGGTGGTCAATCACCTGAAGCAGAACAGTCTGAAGGTGAAGCGCGGCGACACCGTCAAGCAAGGCGACGTTATTGGGGAATGCGGCAACAGCGGCGGTTCCACCATCCCTCACCTGCATTATCAGTTGCAGAAGAGTCCCGGTGTGTTGCTGCCAGCGCAGTTCGTGGATTACATCGCGGACGGCAAGCCGGTGGACTCGGGCGAGCCAAAGCGTGGGCAGCTGGTAAAGAACGCCAATTCGTCGACGGCAACCACCGCTCCGGCCAGCGATACGAAGAAAACGGCAAGCAAGTAGTTTTTCCAGATTGGAAAATTGCCAGCGGACGCGTGACTCGAGTTACGGCGTCCGCTTTGTTCATGCGAGATTCTTTGAAAGTTGAAGACAAGCCGACGGCAGGGCCAGCCTCTCTCATTGAGGTGTGCGAGACGACCCTCCGGGTGCGTTACGCGGAAACCGACCAGATGGGCGTGGTGTATCACTCCAACTACATCATCTGGTTTGAGGTCGGCCGGGTAGAGATGTTCCGCCAGCTCGGCTTCACCTACAGTGAGATGGAGAAGCACGACGGAATACGCGTAGCCGTGGTGGAAGTGCGATGCCGCTTCAAAGCTCCGGCCCTGTACGACGAACTCATCGTCATCCGCACCCGAATGCTCAATGTGCGCGACTCCCTTCTCCATTTTGGATATGAGGCCTTGCGCGCAACGGATGGTACTTTGTTGGCCGAGGGCGAGACGATTCACCTGGTGGTCGATACTGAGTTCAAGCGGATTCCCCTGCCCGAAAAGTACCTGGCATCGTTCCTCCGGGCCGCCGGAAAACCTCGCCCGGCTTAGTGACTCAGGCTGGCGTGCGATCGCTCCCCGCGTGTGGCACACTTAACACATATGCAAGCACTTCATATTGACGGCAACAATCTCACCCTGGAAGAACTGCGGCAAGTGGTTTACGAGCGCCGCCCCGTGTTATTGCAGCCGGCGGCGCGGCAAGCGGTGGAGCGCGCCCGCGCGGTACTTGATGACGTGGTGGAAAACAAACGCGTAGCCTATGCGGTCAATACAGGAGTCGGCCAGCTCGCCGACATGCATATCCCGCCGCAGGATATCCGCAAGCTACAGGTGAATTTGCTGCGCTCTCATGCCGCCGGCGTGGGCGAGCCGCTGCCACAGGATGTGACCCGGGCCATGATGCTGTTGCGAGCCAACTCGCTGGCCAAAGGCTTCTCTGGCGTGCGCCCTATCGTGATCGATACGCTGTGCGAGATGCTGAATCGCGGCGTCCATCCGGTGATTCCTTCCCAAGGCAGCGTAGGGGCCAGCGGCGATCTGGCGCCTCTGTCCCATCTTGCTCTTACGCTGATTGCCGAAGGCGAAGCGGAATATCAAGGCAAGACCGGTCCCTCCGCCGATGCGATGCAGCGAGCTCAAGTAAAACCGCTGGTGCTGGAAGCCAAAGAGTCGATCTCCTTGATCAACGGCACCCAAGGCATGCTGGCTGTCGGGCTGCTCGCAATCCTGCAATCTGAGATTCTGGTAGACACGGCGGACGTTATCGGCGCACTCACCGTGGACGCGCTGAAAGGCACAGACGTCGCATTCGACGAGCGCATTCATAAAGCGCGGCCGCACTCCGGACAGATGCTGGTCGCAGAGAACCTGCGCCGCATGATGGAAGGCAGCTTGATCCGCGAATCGCACCTGGAATGTCAGAAGGTGCAGGATGCCTATTCCCTGCGTTGCATGCCCCAGGTTCACGGCGCTGTGCGCGATACGCTTGCCCACTGCCGCGCGGTGTTTGAAGTGGAGATGAACTCGGCGGTCGATAACCCGCTGGTGTTCCCCGAGGACCGCAAGGTTGGCGCTCCTAAACGCACTGTAGGGGTGTCGGCTCCGGGCGTCATTCTTTCCGGCGGAAATTTTCACGGGGAGCCGCTGGCCTTCGCGCTCGATTTCCTGGCGATTTCGTTGAGTGCGCTGGCGGGTATCTCGGAGCGCCGTCTGGAACGGCTGGTGAATCCCTCGCTTAACGAAGGCTTGCCTGCATTCCTGGCTCCTGGGGCGGGACTAAATTCCGGATTTATGATGCCGCAGGTGACGGCAGCCGCGCTGGTCAGCGAAAACAAGGTGCTGTCGCATCCTGCGTCGGTGGATTCCATTACCACATCGGGCAATAAAGAAGATTTTGTTTCGATGGGCATGACAGGGGCTAACAAACTAATGCGCGTAATCGCGAACACCAGAAATGTTTTGGCGATTGAGGCGTTAGGGGCCGCACAGGCGCTGGATTTCCGCGCTCCACTACAGACCGGAAAACGCGCTCAGGCCGCGGTGGCGGCGATTCGCTCGGTGTCTCCGCCCTTCACCGAAGATCGCATCTTCGCTACCGACTTCCTGCGGGTGTCGAATCTGATTGCCAGTGGGAAACTGGCTGCGGTGCTGCACTAGAGGTCGCGCGAGATCGATCAGCGGCTCTTCTTTTTGGCGGCGATGACTCGCGGAATCCCCTGGAGATCGGGCACCACCCTCACGCCCTCCCACATTGTGGGAGCCAGCAAATCGACCACCGCATCCCGCATCGAGTACCCAATCTCCATGGCTAGCCAGCCACCTGGTTTCAAAGCGTCGTGCGCCTGACTGATCAGGGAGCCGATGATGTCCAGGCCCTGCTCACCCGCAAACACTGCCATCTGCGGCTCGAACTCGCGCACTGATCTCTGCACCTTGTCCGCTTCGCCGAATCCCACGTAAGGCGGATTGCTGACGACGAAATCGAAATCGCGAAGGGTAGGTCCTTCGGGGGTAGAGGTCTCTCGACTCCGCTTCGCTTCGCTCGAGAGGACAACGGTGTTTTGCGCCGGTCTTAGGACGTCGCATCGCGCAAACTTTACCCGGCCGTCCAACTGCAATCGCGCAGCATTCGCAGACGCGACTTCCAGGGCGCCCGCTGACAGGTCCACGGCGTAAACCTCGGCGTCCTTCAACTCGTGCGCTAGCGCCAGCGCAATGCAGCCCGATCCGGTTCCAACATCCACCAGCTTTGGAGCCGGAACGCCTCTCGCCAACTCCAGCACGGTTTCCACCAGGTGCTCGGTTTCCGGTCGAGGAATTAAGACTGCCGGCGAAACCACGAAGTCCAGCCCCCAGAACTCCTGATGTCCAGTGACGTATTGCGAAGGCATACCGGTCGCGCGCTGAGCAAGAACTTCCTGGTAGCGCGATGCTTCTTCGGCAGTGAGTTCACGCTCCGGATGAGCGTAAAGGTAAGCGCGATTGACGTCGAGGACGAACATCAGCAGCACCTCGGCGTTCATGCGAGGCGATCCCACCTCGGCCGCTTCCAGACGATCAACCGCCGACGAGAGCGCTGGCTTGAGTTGCATAGGGAGCGACGCAGCTTGGTTGCGCCGTGACACGTTATCGTGGCACTAGTTACAGGAGTTGTCATCCCGACCAAAGGCCTCAGCCGTGCTGTCGATACAAGATCATACGGTTGTCATCCTGAGCACAGGCGATCCGCTTTTGACCGCCGGAGTCGAAGGACCTCTATACGAGTTCCGCGCGTGGTCCAGGTCTCCGCCAAAATGCAAAATTACGCCGCAACGAACCGCAGATCCCCCGGCTGCGCTCGGGATGACAGCATCCGAAGGGTAATCGCCGTCTATGCCGACACTGCCGATTCCTGCTTCAGCTTCTCCGACTGGAAGTGCGTGATCAACGCGTCGATCATCGGCTGGATCCGTCCGTCCATGAACTCCGGCAACTGGTGCGCGGTGAAACCGATGCGATGGTCCGTGACCCGGTTCTGCGGGAAGTTATAGGTGCGAATCTTCTCGCTGCGGTCGCCCGAACCCACCATAGCCTTACGCTCCTTGGCCAGCGCGTCCTGCTGCTTCTGCTGCTCCATCTCGTACAGACGGGACCGCAGTACGCGCATTCCCTTCTCGCGATTCTTGATCTGCGACTTCTCGTCCTGGCAACTCACCACCGTGTTGGTCGGCAAGTGCGTAATGCGCACGGCCGAATACGTGGTATTGACCGACTGGCCACCCGGCCCGGACGAACAGAAAGTATCAATGCGGATGTCCTTGGCTTCAATCTTGATGTCGACATCCTCAGCCTCAGGCAGCACCGCCACCGTAACAGCCGACGTATGCACGCGGCCTTGCGTCTCCGTCTCCGGCACGCGCTGCACCCGGTGCACTCCGCTTTCGTACTTCATGTGCGAATACACGCGCTGGCCTTCGATAATGGCGATCACTTCCTTCAGCCCGCCCACGCTCGACTCCGATGACGACAGCACCTCGACCTTCCAGCGCTGAGTTTCCGCATAACGCGTGTACATGCGGAAGATCTCGGCCGCAAACAGCGTGGCTTCGTCGCCACCGGTACCGGCGCGGATTTCCACGATGACGTTTTTCTCGTCGTTGGGGTCTTTGGGAAGCAGCAAGACCTTGAGGTCTTCTTCGACCTGTCCTACGCGCTCCTCCAGCTTCTGCATTTCGTCTTTGGCGTAAGCCAGCATCTCCGGGTCAGTCTCGTCGGCGGCCAGCACTTTGCTTTCCTCGATGCCTTGGGTCAGCTCCTTGTACTCGCGATACTTCTCGACGATGGGCTGGAGTTCGCTGTGCGCCTTGGCAGTCTTCTGGTAGCGTTGCGAGTCAGAAACGATGTCCGGCGACGCCAGAGCCCGATTCAGCTCTTCGTATTTGCTCTCGATTTGTTCTAAGCGTTCAAACATGGATTAAACCTATTGTACGTAAAAAGCTCATTCGCCCATCGTTCGTGGACCAGCAGTGAGCAGCCGTGAATGGGGACTATGGCATCCCAAAATCGTCCTCTTTGAAAGGGTGCACCTTCAGGCACGCCGCAAACTCGCATTAACGGTCGGCTTTAGCCGCTGCGGGAAATACTTGGGGCGACCCCGCGCTGCCTAGTTTCCCTCAGCGGCTAAAGCCACTTCCAAAGAACACGCCGCGGCACGGCTGAAGCCGTGCCCTTTCAATTCTGCAATGGGAAATACGGTTCTTAGCGGCGGGCGCCGCTAGGCAATCACCAGCTCGCCGCCACGCTGCTTTTCCAGTTCCATGGCTTCGTTGAGCGCGACGATGGCGGTCTCTACCTGGTCGTCTGTCGGAGGCTGCGTCGTGATCCGCTGGAGCCAGAGTCCCGGCTTGGTCAGAACCGCAAACAGCGACGAGCCATGTTTTGCGGCGAAGCGAATCAGTTCATACGAGACTGCGGCAATCACCGGCAGCAGCGCGATACGCGACGCGAAGCGTGCCCAGAACGTCGTCGCCGGAACCAGCATGTAGATCAGCATTGAGATCAGCATGACGGTCATGAGAAAGCTGGTGCCGCAACGCGGATGGAAGGTCGTATACGACTGCGCGGCCTTCACCGTCATGGGATCGTTTGCCTCGAAGGCAAAGACCGTCTTGTGCTCCGCGCCGTGGTACTGATACACGCGCCGAATGTCACCCCATAACGAAATACCCCAGATGAACAGCAGGAACAGCGCAATACGAATCACACCATCCACCACGTTGAACAGGATCTGATTGCCGAAAGCAGGATAGTGGTTCTTTAGCTTAGTGGCTGCTAACAGCGGTACAAACTTGTACATGAAGATGAAGAAGCCCAGCGACAAAATCAGGTTGGCAGCGATCATCCAGCCGCTGATCTCGGTCTTCTCGCCCTTCTCGTCCGGTATATCCAACGCCACGTCCGCCGAGTAGCGCAAAGCGCGGAATCCCAGCGTCATCGCCTGCCCCAGTGTCATGAGGCCCCGGACCAAAGGCCATCCCATCCACTTGTGCTTGTCGGAGAGCTTATCGAGCGGCTCGGCATGGGTTGCCAGGCTGCCATCCGGCTTGCGTATGCAGATGCCCCAAGCATGCGGCGAACGCATCATAACGCCTTCGAGAACGGCCTGACCGCCGACCAGAGTGGCCTCCTCGCCGCTTTCCAGAGCCGGAAGAAGCTGGACCGCGGCCAAAAACCGTAGATGACGAAGCAGAGAACGCATAGTGATTGGATGTTCCTCGAAGGGGTAAGACGCACAATTGCCGCTAGTTTAGGGTATGCAGCCGGACAGCGGATGTCAATGGAGGAAATCGCTTACGGAAAGCCTGGTTTTCACGACTTCCACCGCCTGGAACAGCTTTCCTTCAGGGCAGGAGCGGTACAGCCCCTTTACCCCACGGAATGTCCTATCGCGGCGGCGCCGCGCTGCCCTGGAACGCTTCAGCCGGAATCGCCAACGGCAACGACCCTGCCTTGCTGAGCGTTGACCGCGGTACTGTCGCGTCGCTCGGGAAGATCGCGGTCTGGTTGAGGTCCAGCAGCAGAATTCGGCTGTCGGAGTGATAGTCCTCGCCTGACGCGGTCTGCGCCTGGAACACGGGGGCTTCGCTCGACACATATTGTTGCCGGCTGACCGATGCCGTCTGCGTCAGGTCGGCTCCGATGAAATCGCGCTCCGCATCCACCGCCGGATCAATTCGGTGATTGATGATTCGTCCGCGTTTTGCAATTTCAATGGCAACATCGTGGGTCGCGGCGCCAGCCCAGATCGGCCTCCCATCGATGGTGTAGTTGGTTTTCCAGATTCGCAAGTGATGCCGGTGAGACATGACCGCATTAGGATCGGGCAGAGCATAGGAATAATCCTGCACTCTTCCGAACAGGTAGAAACGAGCCATCGGCAATTGAGCGTCGTTCGTCCTGTGCCGCATCAGGTGCCAGACAAAGATGGGCTTCCACTTGTCGGTAGTGACCCAGCCTGCGCGCCCAAAGGCATTCTGAAGGTCTTCCTTGTCGCCGACGAACAGCAGGTTCAGCATGTCACCTTCGCGTCCTTCTGCATTGAAGACGCGCGCTGGCAGGTAATCCATCATCTGATCGAGCTCGGACGAATGCTCCTGCGAATGCCACAATCCGGCCGACAACACCGAGACGGACCCTTCCGTATGAGCAGTGATTTCCGTGCTCTTTACGACTGTGCTGTCACGACCGCGAGTCAGCAGGAATACCGGCGCGGCCGGGAGGAAGATGAAACCGGTGACCACCATTGCCGCGGCCATCAATTTGGTATGCGAGCCGCCCTTCACATTGAGGTTTGCCCGCAGCTTAATTTTGTCGCCGTTAACCAACTCGACAGAGTCGAGCTTCAGCGAAACCCGGCCGCCGATTCCGAGGAACCGTTTGCCTTTGACCTCGGTCACCGATCCATGCGCGATGGATCCGGCGGGAACGATGGTGTAGCCGCCAACGTTGACATCGCGTACTACGACGAAATCCAGCCGGTCGCCTTTATGGGCGTGCGATGAGCAGATACTCTCCGCCAGACGAAGCTCCACCGGAGTACCATCCGGAATGTTCAAGGTCGCAGTAACATTTGCTTCCTCACCCGAGGCATAGGAAGCCACAAACAGAATTAGCAGGAGATAAACCGGTACCTTAGTGGGTTGCCCGCTCAACAAAGTAAGCCGCCTATTCCGGGAGGCTTCGCCTCCACACCTGCGACGGCCATTTGTCTTTAGCGCATGGCGAAGTCGATGGGGAATCATACCTCATTGCCGAAAATTTGCACTTATCAAAATGGCGAATTACAAAGTTTTCATTTAATAGTCGAAGTCATGCTAATTCAGATTCGATTGATAAGCCCCTTGGGTTGCCTGCGCGTCACGGTTTTCGCTCACAGCATCCAAGGTAGCTGCTAGTTATGCAACGACTCGCTGAGCTCTGCGAGCGCATCGGCGCTACCACCAAGAAGACCGAGAAAGTCGCGATGCTGGCCGAGTACTTGCGCTCGCGCGAGCTCGTGGATGCGTCCATCTCGGCTGTATTCCTGTCGGGCCGAGCATTTTCCGCGTTCGACGAGCGCACACTTCAGATCGGGGGAGCTTCATTGTGGAAACTGGTGGCCGATCTTGCTTGGGTTCCGGAGGCTGCCATGACCGCGGCCTATCGCACGCGTGGCGACTTGGGCGCGGCCGCCTATGACGTGTTGCTGGCGAAGGCGCCCACGTCGTCAACCCTCACTCTCTCCGAGGTGCGCGATGCCTTTGATCGGATTGCAGGAACTCGCACCGCGACAGCCAAGTCCACCGTTCTGAAATCGTTGCTACAGCGCGCGACCGCTCTCGAAGCCAAGTACATCCTGAAGATCATTACCGGCGAGTTGCGCATCGGCTTGAAAGAAAGCCTGGTGGAGGACGCAATCGCCAAAGCTTTCGATGAAGCGCTGCCGTCCGTGCAGCGAGCCAACATGCTGCTCGGGGATATCGGAGGTACGCTGCAACTCGCAGCCGAACACCGCCTCGATCAAGCGCGTATGCGGCTGTTCCATCCCATCGGCTTCATGCTGGCCAGCCCGGCGGCCGACGCCGAAGAAGCTTTCCAATATTTCGAGAGCGCGCTGGTCGAGGACAAGTACGACGGCATCCGCGCGCAAGCGCACTGCGGCAGCGGCCAGGTCCGGCTGTTCTCGCGTACGTTGGACGAGGTCACCCTGTCGTTTCCCGAGCTCACCGGACCGTTGAGTGAGTTTGCCGATGAGATCATCCTCGATGGCGAGATCGTCGCCTGGCGTCACGACGAAGAGGGCGGCCACGCCATGCCGTTCTCAGAAATTCAAAAGCGCCTCGGACGCAAACAAGTCAGCTCAGAACTGATCGCAGAAGTTCCGGTGGCCTACGTGGTCTTCGACGTGATCTATGCCGACGGAGAACTCACACTCGACAAGCCTCTGGTAGAACGTGGCCCGATACTGGACCGCGTTTTCGCCGGGGCAAAGATCGTCGAGCCTCGTCCCGTGGTGAACTCGCAGGGAAAGCTGCTCTTCGAGCCGGAGATCGAGGAGCACAACGCCGTGTCAGGGTGGGTGATCCGCGCTCCTGCAATGCGAGCCGACTCTCCTGAGCAGCTCGCGCAGTTCTTCGAAGAGGCCATGGCGCGCGGGAATGAAGGCCTGATGATCAAGGATATCGAGTCGCCTTACACGCCGGGGCGTCGCGGACGCTGGTGGCTCAAACTCAAGCGCGAGCTGGCGACCCTGGATGTGGTCGTGACCTCCGCGGAATTCGGCCACGGCAAACGCATTCACGTGCTGAGCGACTACACCTTCGCGGTGCGTAAAGGCGAAGAACTGGTCAACATTGGCAAAGCGTATTCCGGGCTGACGGACAAGGAAATCGCCACACTGACCGAGTGGCTGCTGGCCCACACCACGGCCGATCACGGCCACTGGCGCGAGGTGGAACCCAAGCTAGTGCTGGAAGTCGCCTTCAACGCGATCATGCGTTCCGACCGTCATGATAGCGGCTACGCCCTGCGCTTCCCGCGAATCGTGCGCATACGCGAAGATAAACTCCCCAAAGATATCGATACTGTTGAGGAGGTAGAGCGGATTTACAAGCTCCAGCACGGACGGTAAGAGCAATCAGCCATTCGAGAAAGTCTGAACCATGGCGTCGTGGCACACCACGGTTTCAGCCCTAAGATCGGAATCGCAGGCTTGATCAGGTTTTCCTCGACTAGCAGAGCGTTGCTGCGCGAATCGCCCCCAATGCGCTCGAAAGGGCCGCTTTTCTTGGCAATGGTACAATGTGTCTTCCGCGAACAATTCTGCGGTAACGCGCCCTCATGGACGGGACTCCAACCTTTGGCACAGCAGACGACAGAACCTCGCACCATCACCTACGCTGACTCCGGCGTCGATATCGAGCAGGCCAACCGTACCAAGCAGCGCATCAAGTATCTCGCCCATAAGACCTTCAATCGCGGAGTGTTAAGCGAGATCGGCGGCTTCGGCGGGCTGTTTGCCATCGACAAGAAGAAGTACCTGGACCCAGTGCTGGTCTCGAGCGTGGATGGCGTAGGCACTAAGTTGAAGCTCGCCTTCGAGATGAACCTGCACCATACCGTCGGCGGAGACTTGGTGAACCACTGCGTCAACGACATTGCCGTACAAGGCGCTACCCCGATGTTCTTCATGGACTACTTCGCTACCGGCAAGTTGCAGCCTGAGATTGCCGAGAAAGTAGTCGCTGGCATCGCCGATGCCTGCAAGCAGAATGGTTGCGCTCTCATCGGCGGCGAGACCGCCGAGATGCCCGGCTTTTACAACGAGGGGGAATACGATTTAGCGGGATTCATCGTGGGCGTCGTCGATCGCGACAAGATCTTGACCGGCAAAGCCGTGCAGCCGGGAGACGTGCTGGTGGGACTGGCTTCCACCGGCCTGCACACCAACGGCTACTCGCTAGCCCGCAAGCTGTTTTTCTCGGTCGCGCACTACACGCCCGATTCCTACGTGAACGAGATCAAGGGCAAAGTCGGCACCGAGCTAATGAAGAGCCACAAGAGCTACTGGCCCATCATGCGGCGCATGATGGAAGCCGATGCCGTATCAGCTATGGCTCATATTACCGGCGGCGGCATCACGGAGAACCTGCCCCGCGTTTTGCCTAAAGGCACCGGCGCTATCGTCGAGATCAACTCCTGGCCTGTCCCTCCCATCTTCGAGCACATGCAAAAAATCGGCAACGTTCCCCAGGACGAGATGCTGCGCACCTTCAACATGGGCATCGGCATGATCCTGGTGGTTCCCGCCAAGAAGTTCAAGAAGGTGCAGACCGTGCTGGAGCGCTGCGGCGAAAAAGGCTACACCATCGGCCGCATCGTGAAGGGCGAAAAACGGGTCACCTATCAGTAAGGTGGCTCTTAGCTCTTAGCTGCCAGTAAGCCGTGAGAAACTGCGTCGTAGGCAAACGGCGGTTGAGCGTAGCGAACAAGACGGCCCGTCACGCCTGCGGATGAAGCAACGTTTCGGCGTCGGCAGTAGAGCGGCGCTTCAGCGCCGCGTCAAAGCTAGTGCAAATACGAAGGGCTTGAGCCCGGGGAGCATCCACCTGACACCACTTCGCCGCTTGCCGCGGCCGAATCACTCCCCTCCTGTCTTCTTCAAAACTCCGGACACGCTGCCGTCATCGGCTTTGACTGGATTCCTTCGCACAGCGCATTGTTCACCGTCAGATTGCCTCGGTCGTCGAGCTTCACCGTCCAAATCGTGTCGTAGTCGGTGTCGGGCCACTCGGGCGCCGTCTGACTGGCGTTATAGCTCGCCAGCAGCGCGTCAACCATCGGCGGGAAGTGATCGTGCTCCCACGCCAGCAGCACGGTGTGATGGGAGAACTGGCCGCCATTGAAGAAAAAGTTGCTGGTCAGCTGCGGTGAGTTCGCATCGATCAGCCCAAAGCTGGCGACCAGGTAATAAGGCAGGTCATTAGCGATCGCGTAAGGCTGCACCGTCAGGGAAGGCCTCACATACGACCAATCCGAATAGCCCGCGCTCTCGCTGCCGGGAATCACCTGCGCCGGATCGATGGAATAAACCTGGTCAGGCATGATTTTGCCACGCAACGCGTCGGGCAAATCGAGCGCGCGCCACTGACCGGCGCAAACATAGTTGCCCTCCTCCCACCAGTTGGCGGGATGCGCCTCGGCATGCCGGATCATGTAGACCGTTTCATTCGTATTCGTGCCTGCCGGAATAACGGCGCCATTCTGTCCTCCGGTGACCGCGATACTGAACGGGGGCTGCGCCGCGCATTTCGTTTGGACTATCCCGGGTGGAGGCAGCGCGGGATAGGTGCCAGGCGGGTTCAGTTTGGTGTTGTAGCTGGTCACGCTGCCAGCCCCGGACAGGGTGATGGAAATCGCATAAATGAAGTTGGGCCCGGCGTATGTGCTTGGAAGCGCCAGCTTATAGCCGCCGAGATTGTTGATGCCGGTCAGCAGCGTGCTAGTGGTTTCCCAAGGTGCGGAGAAAACATAGAAGCCGGGCTGGTTGGCCTTGATGAGGCTGCTTATCATGGCTTCGTTGTCACCACCTTGATCAGCAAAATCCAGACCCTGGCAGTTGGCGCAGGGTGTCGGCGGCGGAGCAACTCCGCTGGGCACCCGCCCGGTTCCGTACGACGCATTGAGTGGGAAGCTGTTGCCCGTCAAGGGACCAACTCCATAACGGATATCGGTCATAGTGACTTGATTGAGCAGGGCAAACTGTTGAATGGTCTCCAGTGAGGTCATGTCGGGATAGCTGCTCGACGTCTGCAAGTGCGTCATGGGTGCGAGCGTGTAAATGCCGGTCACGTTGTTCAATCCCAGTACTTGGCGTTGCAGGAAGGCCGCCATGCCCAGCGCCCTTTGCAATCCACGGTTGGTGAGGTTCGCAGTCCTGGCGCTGACATCACCGGGAGCGTGGAAAGCCAGATCCTCGCTGACCACAAAGATCAAGTTGAGATTGCTGGCGCTCAGCGGACCCGGAGGCGTCGGATCAGGAGCGGAGGACCCGCATCCGGTCAACATTAAAAGGGCAAGTAAAGAAAATAAAGATAGGGCAACACCGGTTTTGGGGGTCGCCCCCTTCAGCTTATTCTTCGACTGAATCTCCGTCATGGGGGCTGGCTCTTCTTTCAATCCCCATTTCAAACCTCCCCAAGGCGATAATCTGTGATATCGAGCGACAAGAATCAGGATTTCCGGCGAAAACCCTCGAAAAAGGCGGATTCCCAATTTGGATTGGGGGTTTAGGTGCAAATTTGGAAATGATCTTACTGGTAAGACTGAATCATAATCTTACTGGTAAGACTATTCTCCAAAAGAGAGCCAACGGAAACGCTCCCGCATCCATGAACCACCCAGGTGTTACTCTGGCGGCCAGCATGTTCACGGAAATTGTTACCCAGCGACTGGCCCTTCGCGATCTGGAAGCCAGCGACGGCCCCAGAGTTTTTTCGTATCACCACCGGCCGGAGGTCGCCCGCTTTCAAACGTGGGGCACCGAGTCGGTCGACGTAATCCAGTCCTTCATTCGCGGCCTTGAGACGCTCAACCCGGACACGCCGGGACGCTGGTACCAAGTCGGCATTTTTCTGCTAGCGGACGGCAAGCTTATCGGCGACTGCGGTTTTCGCGTCGCCCGGGACGAGCCGCAGCAGGCCGAGATCGGCGTCACGCTGGCGCCGGAGTACCAGGGCAACGGCTACGCCACCGAAGCGGTCCGGGCGCTACTGGATTTCCTGTTCATCACTCTGAGCAAGCATCGCGTGTGGGGCTCGGTCGATCCCCGGAATGTGTCGTCGATCAAGCTGCTGGAGCGGATCGGGATGCGCAAGGAGGCGCATCTTGTGCAGAGCCTGTGGTTTCGCGGCCAGTGGGTGGACGACGTGATTTTCGCCATGCTCGCAAACGAGTGGAAATCGCGGATGGACGGATAACGATCGCAAACCCATTGAGCCGCACTCGAGCCCTGTTTCCGGCAATTGTCCAGCATTTTCATCGAACTGTAACATCCGCGTTCTACCCGACTTGCCGCCGGCAGGCGTGGCCTCTAGAATCGCGTTTTGAGAAAAATGGAGGAATGGAATGTCCACTCTGAATGTTGGGGATGAAGTGCCGGATTTTGAATTGCCGGCGGTCGTGGGCAATATCAAGACGCAATTCAAGCTCAGCGACTACCGGGGCAAGAAAAACGTGGTTCTGGCTTTTTATCCAGCCGACTGGACGCCAGTGTGCGCCTCGCAGCTGCCTGGGCTCAATAGCGATCTGGAGCGCTTCGCTGGCTACGATGCCGAAGTTGTGGGAATCAGCGTGGATTCGATTCCGAGCCACACCGCGTGGCAGAAAAAGGAAATTGGCATTCTGGGATTTCCGCTGGCCAGCGATTTCTATCCGCACGGAGACGTCGCCAGAAAGTTCGGCATTCTGCGCGAGGGCGACCCAATCCCGGGCATCAACGAGCGGGCCATCTTCGTCGTAGGCAAGAATGGCAAGGTGGCTTATGCGAAGGTTTATCCCATCGGACAGGTGCCCAGCAACGATGACATCTTCGAGGTGCTGCGAAAGCTGCCGTAGGGAGCAAGACTGCCTCGCCAAGTTTTTCTTCACCACAGAGGACACGGAGAGCACGGAGCCGGATTTGGGTTTGCGAAAGCTGAGCTGAAGGCTGAAAGCTGGCGACTCCGCGCTGACAACGGAGTTGCGCCAGGCCCAAGGCCCGATTGTCTCAAACTGCCATTGCCAAAAGCGAACGGCGAACAGCGAATCACGGCCGCTGCCTTTCGCTGCCTCGTGCTCCGTATTACTATGAAGCATCGTCATGGGCCCGAGTCCTCCAGCGCGTGCTTCCTTCGGAGAGTCGTATTCCTCCAGTGAATCGCAGGGAACGCGGTCGGCGCAGCAACAGGTTGCGCGACTGGCAGAACTGCGCCAGGTGCATGAGGCCTTCGGCTGGTTCCGGTCCCGCGCACGGCAACTGGAGGACGTGCAGCTCGAAGTGACCTCCATCGCGGCGCCGCCCTGGGGCGAATCGGCGCGCAGCGCGTGGCTGGCCGAACGCTTCTCCGAGCTGGAACTCACCGACGTTCACCGCGACGAACTGGGTAACGTCTTCGCTATCTGTCCGGGCACCGACCCTGCCGCTCCTTTCATCGCGCTCAGCGCACACATCGACACCGTCTTTCCCGTAGGGACCGTCGTCGAAGCCCGGCGCGACGCAGGCAAGCTTTACGGGCCTGGAGTATCCGACAACTCTTCCGGCGTCACCGCATTAATCGCAATCGCGGGCGCCATGCAAGCGGCGGGATTGAGGAACACGGCTCCCATCCTCTTTATTGGCGACGTGGGCGAAGAGGGCGAAGGCGACCTCCGCGGCATGCGGCACATCTATCAGCAGCCGCGATGGTCGGCGACCATCGCGTCGCTGATTGTGCTCGACGGCGCCGGCACCGACACGATCATTGCCGAAGGACTGGGTAGCCGTCGCTATGAGGTCACGGTTCGCGGACACGGCGGCCATTCCTGGAGCGACTTCGGCGTGGCCAATCCTATCGTGGCCCTGGCGCGCGTAATCGACCGCTTCAGCCGCACGCCGGTCCCGGTTGCGCCCAAGACGACGTACAACATCGGCATCATTAATGGCGGCACGTCGGTGAACTCCATTCCCGAGTCGGCGGTCATGCGCGTCGACACGCGCTCGGCATCAGTGGAAGAACTGGATCGCCTGGAACGCGCGCTGCATGAAGCGGTAGACCACGCCATCCCCGAGATTACCGGCCGCAAGAAACAGGAACTGCTGACCGCAGAGGTGCGCGTGATCGGAAACCGGCCTGCCGCAAACCTGCCGGCAGAGTCGCAACTGCTGAAGACGATTCGCGCCGTGGACGCCCATCTGAACAACACGGCTCGCATTCAGCGGGCTTCGACCGACGCGAACATTCCGCTCTCGCTCGGGCGCGAAGCCATTGCCATCGGCGCCGGCGGCAGCGGCGGGGGCGCGCACACCGTGCACGAGTGGTACGACTCCACCGGCCGCGATTTGGGACTCAAGCGCATTCTGCTGCTCACACTAGCTCTCGCAGGAGTGGCGGACGAATGAAGCCGCTGCTGCTGCTTCTCTTCTCACTCATGACCTTGAATGAAAGTACTCTCGCCGTTTCCGCAGCAAAATCCTCCTCCAACACCACGCCTGACGCCATCTTTGTTAACGGCGACATCTACCCCCAGGCGACTCCGTCGCGAGCGCAGGCGATTGCCATTCGTGACGGACGAATCGTGGCCATCGGCTCGAACGGAGAAATCCAGAAACTGAAGCGCGGACACACGCAAGTCGTCGATCTGGGCGGCCACTTCGTGATGCCCGGCTTCAACGATGCGCACCTGCACCTGGCCGCAGGCGGCTTGCAGTTGGTCGAAGTCGATCTGGTCGGCGTGAAATCGCTGGCCGAGATGCAGCAGCGCATCGCCGAGCATGCCAAGACAACGCCTCCGGGCGACTGGATTGTAGGTCGCGGCTGGGACCACACGCTGTGGACGGGCGAGCAGCTGCCGACGCGTCAGGAAATGGATGTGGTTACGGGCGGCCATCCCGCGATTTTTGTACGCGTCGATGGACACATCGCCGTCGCCAACACGGCCGCGCTCAAAGCTGCCGCCATGTGGGCCAACGGGCCCGATCCGCATGGAGGCAAGATTGATCGCGACAAGAGCGGCGAACCTACGGGCATCATCCGCGAGACGGCGCGCGAGTTGATGCTGGCGCAAGTGCCGAGGCCGTCGCCCTCGGTGCGGCGGCGCGCCATCGAACTGGCGCTGGCCGGAGCTGCACGCTGGGGCCTCACCTCGGCGCAGGACAACTCCGATTGGGAAGACTTTCTGGTCTACGAGGATCTGGAGCGCGAGGGTAAGCTGACGCTGCGTATCAGCGAGTGGATCATGTTCAACCAGCCAGTGGATTTGCTGGAGAAACATCGGGCGCAACACTCAGCCGACGATGCGCTGTTGCACACAACGATGCTGAAGGGTTTCATGGATGGCTCGCTGGGATCGCGGACCGCGGCGTTGCTCGCGCCGTATTCGGATGATCCCGGAAACTCCGGCATTCCGCAATATGAGCAGGGGCCGCTGAATCGTATGGCTATCGAGCGCTCGGCCGCCGGCTTCCAGCTGGGATTTCACGCGATCGGCGACCGCGCCGCGCAGATGGCGCTCGAAGCCTTTGCCGCCGCCGAACGTGATGCCCGCGAAAACAATCGCATGCGCGACTTCCGCTTTCGTATCGAGCACGACCAGGTGGTCGCTCCTGACCAGTTTGCGCAATATCGCAAGCTCGGGGTGATCGCCTCGGTGCAG
Source organism: uncultured Acidobacteriaceae bacterium (assembly GCA_963769235.1). Taxonomy (GTDB): domain Bacteria; phylum Acidobacteriota; class Terriglobia; order Terriglobales; family Acidobacteriaceae; genus Bog-257. Next base: position 766,114 of record CAVYKW010000009.1, read on the forward strand.
CCAAATCATCTGCTGACCGACATGCACTGGGTCATGGATCGCATCGGTCCGGAGCGCGCCAAGACTTCTTATCCCTGGAAAGAATTCTTGGACAACGGTGTTCGGATAGCATTCGGAACCGACTACCCGGTCGAGCCGATTACGCCCTTTCGCGGTGTCTATGCGGCGGTGACGCGCAAGAACGAAGCGGACACGCAGGCATTTTTCCCCGAGCAAAAGCTCACCATCGAGCAAGCGCTGGCCGCATACACCACAGGCTCGGCGTACGCGCAGTTCGCCGAGAAGGAAAAAGGAACTCTGGCGCCCGGCATGCTGGCAGACTTTGTGGTGCTGGATCGCGATCTGACCAAGGTCACGCCACCGGAGATCCTGAAGACGCAAGTGCTGCGCACTGTGGTGGGCGGCAAAACCGTGTACGAGGCAAAGTAACTGAACAGGATGAGAGAAAAACTCCCGCTTCTGTTGTGTTCGGGCAGAACTGGCCTTCACGCAATAAAAACGCCGACGTCTTCATCGGGATGCCGGCGTTTTATCGTTTCAGAAAGCTTAAGCTTTGACGGGCTCTGCGTGTTTCGCGCGGCGCGAGGCATAAAGCGGGAACGCTTCTGCCAAGCCCAAGACTTCGCGGCGAATGCGCGTCAGCACATTCTTATCGGTGCGATTGTGCAGCGCCTCCGAGATCCACTTGCCCACCTGCCGCATCTCGGGCTCTTTCATGCCGCGCGTGGTAAGCGCCGGCGATCCGATGCGAATGCCACTCGGCTTCATCGGCGGATTAGTGTCGAATGGAATCGCGTTCTTGTTTACCGTGATGCCCGCGTCATGCAACGCGTTCTCGGCTTCCGAACCCAGCATGCCTTTGGCGAAAACGTTCACCAGCATCAGGTGCGTGTCCGTGCCGCCGGAGACGATGTGGTAGCCCTCATCGGCGAGCGTCTGCGCCAGCACGGCCGCGTTAGCCACCACCTGCCGCGCGTAATCCTTGAACGCCGGCTGCATGGCTTCGCGGAAGCAGACGGCCTTCGCCGCCATGATGTGCACCAGCGGCCCACCCTGCATTCCGGGAAAAACAACTTTGTCGATGGATGCGGCGTACTCGGCTTTGGAGAGAATCATTCCGGCGCGGGGGCCACGCAGCGTTTTGTGCGTGGTGGTGGTGACGATCTGCGCGTGCGGCACCGGGGAAGGGTGTGCGCCTCCGGCGACCAGTCCTGCGAAATGCGCCATGTCGACGAGGTAAAGCGCGCCCGCTTTGTCGGCGATTTGGCGCATGCGAGCGAAGTCGATAATGCGCGGATAAGCGCTGCCGCCGCCGATAATCAGTTGTGGACGCTCGCGCTCGGCAATCTGCTCCAGTTCGTCGTAGTCAATGGTCTCGGTTTCCTTGGTGACGCCGTAAGGGACGATCTTGTAGGTCTTGCCAGAGAAGTTCAGCGGATGCCCGTGGGTAAGGTGTCCCCCGTGCGCCAGGTTGAGGCCGAGGATGGTCTCGCCCGGCTTGATGACAGCGGCATAGGCAGCCATGTTCGCGGTCGATCCGGAGTGCGGCTGCACGTTAGCATGCTCGGCGCCGAAGAGCTGCTTAGCGCGGTCGCGCGCCAGGTTCTCCACCACATCGGTGAACTCGCACCCGCCGTAATAACGTTTGCCGGGATAGCCCTCGGCGTACTTGTTGGTAAAGACTGAACCGGCGGCTTCGAGCACGGCTTCGCTGACAAAGTTTTCCGAGGCGATGAGTTCCAGGCCCTCGTGCTGACGGCGCTCTTCGTTTTCGACAGCCTGCGCGATTTCGGGATCGGCTTCCGCCAGAGAACGTTCCATAGGATTGATATTCATGATGTCGTCCTTCGCTAGAATTTACGAAGCTGAGAAGCGTCGGCCGTGAAAAGCTCCATGTGCCGCTCCGGATGGCTCAACGGCGTAAAGCCTATCTTGCTGTACAACGAGTGCGCATCGCGGGTGACGAGTTGCCAGCGGCGCAATCCTCGTAGTTCCGGATGCTGCCGCATGCACTGCATCAGCCAGACGCCCAACCCTTTTCCTTGATGCGATTCCAGTACGAAGACGTCGCAGACGTAGGCGTACGTTGTCTGGTCGGTCACCACGCGCGTGAAACCGATCTGGGTTTCGCCCTCGAACAAGCCGAAACAGAGCGAATGGCGAACCGCGCGTTCGACCGTCTCCCGCGGAATGCCGGCGCTCCAATAGGCGCGCGCGAGATATCCGTGGATGACGTCGATGTCCATCCGGTTCGGGTCGGTGCTGACACTATATTCGCCGCGATGCTGCTCGAAGATCGTATCGGAAGGGGCCGCCGTCTCCATCGTTCACATTGTAGCGCGGGGGGAGAGGAGAAGGCAGCAGCCCTTCCCGCGTTACCAGGCGAAGGCTTTGGCCAGGAAGCGCGAGATGTGCCAGGCGTCCATGTATTTGTACGGCGTCTCGCCGAGCGAGTAGTGGCCACAGGGGAGCGGCTTGATCGTCGTGTCGAGGCCGCGCCGCAAGAATTCTCCGGCCGCCTGCTTGGAGAACTCGGGCAGGAAGGTGAGGTCGTAGCGGCCATAGATCATCAGCGACTTCTTGGGCCAGCGGCCAAACTTGTTGAAGTACACGATGGGGCTGATCGAGATCCACACGCGCCGCATCTCGTCCTGGGTGAGCACGGCTTCCATGCCTTGCCGGATGTGCTGCGTGGATTGCCCGGTCCACACCACGTCACCGAAAGCAGTGGAGGCGTGGTTGAAGACATTCACCCGGATGCGCTCGTCGTGAGCGCTCGCCAGAAATGCGTAGCACGAGCCCAGGCTGGTGCCCACGATGCCCAGCCGTGAGTAGCCGCGCTGTTCCAGCCAGTCGAAGCAGGAGCGAATGTCAGCGACTCCCTGCCGCGTGGCGTCGATGGTACGTCCCACATTGGCGGACACGGCATAGTCGGCGCGCGTGAGCCCGGCGGGACGGCGAATGTCGTGATACGGCATGCTGAGGCGCAGGGCCGCAATGCCCAGCAGATTGAAGATGCGGCACAGCGCATTCTGGCTGACTCCGTCGGCGTTCCACTGCGGCAGCACCACCACGGCGCGGTGTCCCTTAGCCGGAAACCAGCGCGCGTTCACCAGATTGTTCTCCGGATACGGAGACGAGACGGGCGAAGTGAAGCGCAGGAACTTGGCAACTTCATCTTTGGGCAGCTTCTTGGGCGGTTCGCTTCCGGTGTGGAAAAGCTCGACCTTGCGATGCTCGATGCGGTAGTCCGTGGGGACGCGGTAGCTGAAGAACTCGTCGCTGCTCTCAACCAAGTGATCGTTGACCGCAGCCATGTAGTTGATCATGGCGTCGCGGTCGTTCTCATCTTGCGGGAGGGGAAACTCTGCGATGCCGGGCCAATGGCTGGTCCAGTCGAGGCCCCACTCGAAGGGGCGCACCACGCGATTGTTGTCGCGCGAGGTCATGCGCGACTCCCAATCGTGGATCCAGCGACGGTAATGTTCTCGCATCTATAACGATGGTATAGCAGCAAGGGCGCCGCGGCAGAGGCGTTCCCAATGGGATGCGCAGAGCAGCGTTGAATGGCGACAATCGGCGGGTGAGCGGAACGGGGCTTCGCCGCCCGATTCGAGGCGCAAGAGTGGGACTGGGTAGAGGTCCTTCGACTGCGCTCGGCTTTGCCTCGCTCCGCTCAGGATGACAGCCGATTTTTTCGGCGACGCTTCGCTCAGGATGACAGCCGATTTTTTGGCGCTCCGCTCAGGATGCTGCGGACTCCCGGATTACAACTGAGTAAGGTCAATCGCTGAGTAAGGACGATTACGACGTGTAGTTCCCATCAAGCTCAACCAATAATTTTGTCATCCTGAGCGCAGGCGGCCCGGTCTTGGACGCCGAAGTCGAAGGACCTCTATCGCGTCTCAGCTGCTTCTCAAACACAAGGACGACCTTACCCCGTGTAATCGCTCTCGTGCGCCAAATTTTCAAAGCGCGTGTAGCGCTTCACGAAGGCCATCTTGATGGTGTCCGTGGGGCCATTGCGCTGCTTGGCGATGATGAGCTCGGCTATGCCTTCGAGATCGGGGTCGTCCTTCTTGTACACCTCTTCGCGGAAGATGAAGGCCACCACGTCGGCATCCTGCTCAATGGAGCCCGACTCGCGCAGATCGGAGAGTTGCGGCCGGTGATCGCCGCCGCGGCTTTCAGGAGCGCGGCTTAATTGCGACAGCGCGACGACCGGGACTTTCAACTCTTTGGCCAGAGCTTTGAGTCCCCGCGAGATGGCCGACACTTCCTGCGTGCGATTTTCGAAGCGCTTGCCGCCGACCGGGACCGCCGACATCAGCTGCAGGTAATCCACGATGATGAGGTCGAGGCCTTCCTTCTGCCGCAGGCGGCGAGCCTTGGCGCGCATCTCGCTGACGGAAATGCCCGGCGTGTCGTCGATGTAAAGCTTGGACTGCGTGAGCTGTTCGACGGCGTGCGTCAGCTTGCGCATGTCTTCCTTGGTGAGAAAACCCTGGCGCAGATCTTTCGAATCCACCTGCGCGTGCGAAGCCAACATGCGCATCAGCAGCGCTTCGCGCGACATTTCGAGCGAGAATACTCCGACCACTTTGCCGTCAAGCACGGCGGCGTTCTCGGCGATATTCATGGCAAAAGCCGTTTTGCCCATCGACGGCCGCGCAGCCAGGATGATCAGGTCCGACTGCTGAAATCCGCTGGTCAGCTTGTCGAGCAGCGTGTAGTGCGTGGCGAGGCCGGTAATTTCCTGCCCGCGCGCGTACAGCGCTTCGAGCGAACCGAAGGAACCCTTGATGATGTCGGGGATGTCGAGAAAGCCATCGCCAATGCGGTTTTCGGAGAGCTGGAAGATGGCCTGCTCGGCCCGGCCCAGCACTTCCTCGGCTTCGTCGGCGTGTTCGATGGCTTCGGCAATCGCCCTTTGCGCGACATTGATGAGCCCGCGTAGCAGCGCCTTGTTGCGGACGATGCGCACGTAGTGCTCGATGCTCGGGCGCTCCGGCACACCGTCGATCAGCGAAGAAAGATAGGCGACGCCGCCGATGGCCTCCACTTCCTTGCGCCGGTCGAGTTCTTCAACCAGGGTGATCATGTCCACCGGCCGGCCAGTCTCCTGCAGATCGTGCATGCGGGAGTAAATGCGGCGGTGCGCGTCGAGCGAGAAGTCGTCGGAGGTGAGATGCTCGGCGGCCTGATCGTAGAGCGAGTTGTCGAGCAGGATGGCGCCCAGGATAGAGCGCTCCGCTTCCATGCTTACGGGAAGTCCCCGCTCCAGACTGTAATCGGTAGTGGCCATGAGGTTCCAACCAGATTAGCGACGGAAGGGGAACAGAGGCAATGCCGAATGAGGTGCCGCGACCAACAAGCCGCAGATTTCATTCGAAAAGCTGTGTGCCGGCTGTGGATTACACCGGCAGAACTCCGAGGAAGGTCGATCCGCCGGGAGCCGAGCGATAGGCGCACCTTCTGCGCGCACTCAAATGATTCGAGTGCGACAAACTCGCACCCCGTACATGATTGGTCTTAGCCGTAGATCGACGGCAGGAATTTAACATTCCCGTCCGGCTAACTCTGAGGGTCTACTGGAATTTGAGACCCACTGCTGTATCATCGAACCTTCTTTGCCCGATGGCTTGCTATGGACCAGCGCAGTTTCCAGAGGCTGTTGCGCCGCACGGTGGCGTTGCCGGTGGTTCTGCTCATGTTGCTGGCCGTCATTCTGGCGGCCGAAATCCTGCTGCTGTCCGTCTCGCTTCGCTGGGTTGACCACTCCGACCAGGTCATCGCCAATGCCCGCCAGCTGATGCGCGACGTGGTTGAGATGGATACCGGAATGCGCGGCTACCATCTCACGGGCGACCAGAATTTCCTTGACTCTTACGACGACGCCAAGGCCAAGGTGCCCGATCAACTTGGCTTGCTGGAAGGTCTGATCAGCGACAATCTGGAACAGCAGCGCCGCTTGAATGGTATCCGCGACCTGGATGTGCGCTGGATGCAATGGGCCGATCAGCAACTGGTGCGCAGCAGCGGAGGTGCGCCTCCCAGCACCAAGGACTTGCTCAGCGGCCAGGAGCTGATGAACCAGATTCGCAATGGACAACGTCAATTTGTCAGCGTCGAGGAAGCGCTGCACAAACAGCGTTCCCGGCGCGCTACGTTCCTGAATGCCGCAGTGATCGGTTCCGCTGTCGGCCTGTCGCTGCTGATCGCAGTGTTGCTGTTCACCCTGACCCGGCGAGAGTTGCTTGCGCTTTCGGCTACCTACGAACGCCATTTGCAATCCGAAGCCGAGCAGCAGCAACAATTGAAGGAAAGCCGCTCCTGGTTTCAAATCACTCTCAAGAGCCTGGGCGAAGCGGTGGTCTCCACCGACCAGTCGGGCAACGTGTCGTTCATCAATCCCGTGGCGCAGCAGCTGACTGGATGGGACTATTCGGAAGCGCATGGACGCCCGTTCGGAGAAGTGGTGCAGCTCAAGGACGAACGGACTTCGGACGACGTGGAAGATCCCATCCTGGCAGTTCGCCGGGCGCAGAAGGTCGTTGGCTTCTCTAATAACCTGGTGCTGACCAGCCGCACAGGCCAGAAGTATCCCATTGAATTGACTGGCGCTCCCATTCTGAACGAGCGCAGCGAAGTGGTGGGCGTCGCGGTCGTCTTTCGCGATGTCACGCAGCGCCGCCAGACCGAGCAAACCCTGCGCACCAGCGAACGCTTGACCCTGGCGGGACGCCTGTCGGCCACCATCGCGCACGAAATCCGCAATCCTTTGGACACCGTGACCAACCTGGTGTACCTGCTGCAACAGGACCAGAAGCCCGGCTATCCGGCGGCGCAGTATCTGCAAATGGCGAGCGATGAACTGGCGCGCATCGCGCAAATCACGGGCCAGCTGCTGACCTTCCATCGCGAGGCGCGCAGCCCGGTGCAAGTGAATCTGGCCGAGGTGCTCGACAGCGTGCTGGTGTTATTTGCGCCCCAGATCAAGCAGAACCACATTCGCGTAAAACGGGTGTTCGATACCGATCGCAGCGTTCGCGGGTTTCCTGGTGAGTTGCGGCAGGTGTTCTCGAACCTGGTGGGCAACTCGATTGAGGCTATGGCGAGGGGCGGCGAGCTGATCCTGCGCATTCGCGAGTCGAGCCTCGCCTCCGATCCCGCACGCAAAGGAATTCGCATTACCGTGATGGATGATGGCGCCGGCATTCCGCGCGGCGTGCGCAAGAACCTCTTCGCGCCGTTCTATACCACCAAGGGCGAAAAGGGGACAGGCCTGGGACTGTGGGTGAGCGAAGGCATCGTCAGCAAACACGAAGGCACGATTCACGTCATCAGCCGCACTCGCCCGGGCAAAAGCGGCACCGCCTTCTCGGTGTTCCTACCCTTCGAGCAGAAGCTGGGAATGCTCGACGTGCAAACCGCGCCGCCAGCGTGAGGGGCGCCGATGACGACAACGCTAGGCCGCTACCCTTCCCGAGTCGGAGTGACGTTTCAAGGCAAGAAAGGCGAGGTCGCCCTCGACCAGCTTCGCACCGTCGACCAGCGGCGACTGATGAAAAGCTGGGCAGGATCTCATCGTCCGCCGTATCAGAAGTTTCATTAGTACTGATCGCGATGTTCATGCGGGAGTAGAGAAAATTCCCACGTCTCGAAAACCGCGAGACGTGGGGCACCCGGCAGATAAGAATTTCAACAATATGAGTTTCGAGTTACTGCAAGCTGGAAGGCTGAAGCTTAGTCGAAACCTGCTGGTGTTCCTGACGGAAGTACTGAAGAGCAGAGTGCACGATGAAGACGTAATACTTACGGGAAAGGTCAATTTGGCCATAGCACTTAAACACCTAAAGGATAGACGAGGGTTTGCCGAGTCCCTAGCCTCCGAGGACTGGGCAACCAAGGACGAAATCTACCAGTTGGCGGAGGCCGTACTTAGTGAACGCTATCACGACGCGATCAAACTTACGAAAAGCGTTGGGAACCGAATTCATAAGGCCGACTACAGAAATTGGCCACTGTTTCGCGACTTCCGCCAACGGCCGGAGTTTCAAGAACTATTTGCTGAAATTTTTCTCGAGCCGCTGGAGCGGAACAATCACGAAGAGCATATGCAAGTCATTCTCACCGACCAACATTTGGAAGAGCCGAAACTGCTTTCGAGCAGTGTTTCTGAAGAAGGAGAACCAGGCGACACCTCTTCCGCTGGCGCCGGCACAACATTGAAGCCGAATTAAAGAAGCCGGGCTGACGCCCGGCTTTCTGTATTGGATGACGTTCGTTCGGCACGGCTGAAGCCGGGCCCTTTCAAAGTTAGTGAATATCAAACATCTCCTGGTGCAACGCGGGATCGCTCTTGATCAGCACGGTCTTGCCCGTTAGCTCTTCTAGCTCGCCGATCAGCTTGCCGTTGCCGGCCTTTAGAGCCTTGGCCACTTCTGGATTCACGCGGATGGTGATGTCGTCGGCATCGTGGATCTTCGCCATCTTGCGCATTTCGATGTAGAGCTCGTTGCAGACGGTCGGAACGGATTTCACGAAGCCTGCTCCCACACAGTAGGGGCAAGGCTCAGCCAGCGTGCGCTCGAGCGACTGTTTGACCCGCTTGCGGGTAATCGCTACCAGGCCGAAGTCGTTAAACTGAAGCACCTTCGACGGAGCGCGATCGTTGCGCAATGCGTCTTCCAGCGCCATCATGACTTTCTGCCGGTTCTTGCGCTCATCCATGTCGATGAAGTCGATGACGATGATGCCGCCCAGATCGCGCAGGCGAATCTGCCGCACGATTTCCTTGATGGCGTCGACGTTGGTCTTCACGATGGTGTCTTCCAGTCGCTGCGTCTTGCCGACATACTTGCCGGTGTTGACGTCGATGGCCACCAGGGCCTCGGTCTGGTTGATGACGATGTGCCCGCCGCTCTTCAGCCATACCTTCGATTTCAGCGAGCGGTTGATCTCGTCTTGAATGCCGAACTCCTCGAACAGCGGCGTCTCTTTCGTGTAGAGCTTGATGCGACGCACCAGCGAGGGCTGGAAGCGATTGGCGAAACGCACCACGCGCTCGTACTCGTCCTCGGTGTCGACCAGGATCTGCGAGAAGTCGGCGTTCACCTGATCGCGCAGCACGCGCTCGACCAGGTTAAGGTCGTGATAGATCAGCGCCGGAGACTTGCTGTTTTCCGCGCGATTCTTGATCTCGTTCCACAGATGTTTGAGAAAGCGGATGTCGGCGCGGAGTTCGTCTTCTTTAATGTTGGCGGCGGCAGTGCGCACGATGAATCCGCCAACTCCGTTTTCGCGCTCGCTGGTGACAATGCGCTTCAGGCGCTGCCGCTCTTCGTCAGATGCGATCTTGCGCGATACGCCGACGTGATTCACCGTCGGCATGTAAACCAGGAAGCGGCCCGGCAGCGCGATGTGACTGGTGATGCGTGCGCCCTTTTTGCCGATAGGCTCCTTGGCAATCTGAATCAGCACCTCCTGCCCTTCCTTCAGCAGGTCGGTGATGAGCGGCTGATTGCGGTTGCCGGAACGAGGACGCACGTTGCGGCGCGAACCGCCGCGGCGTCCGCGATCGCGATAATTGCGGTTTCGGTCGTAGCCCGGGCGCTCGCGCTCGGCGGGACGCTGCTGGTATCCGGCGGTGGGAGAAGCGGCACGCAGTTCAGCGTGATCGTTGGTCTCCTCTTCTTCGCCGTTCTCCTCTTCGTCCTCTTCTTCTTCGGATTCGGCACCACCACCGTAGATGTTTTCCCCACGCTCTTCAGCGGCGACAACTTCGTCTTCATCCACATCGGCAATCTTCGGAATCCAGCGGTCGGAGAAGCCGTTGTCGGAGTCGAGGGTCTCTTCTTCCAGCACAAGCTCTTCGTCGCCGGCGACCTCTTTCATCGCGCCCAGATCGTCGGGAACGGGATGGAACTCCATCTCCTCGTCTTCCAGAACTTCGTGCTCCAGAGTGCGGCCTTCGGGAGCGATGGATGGCGCTTCGAGATGCTGCACCGGCGCGGCTTCGGGAGCGTGGTCGGCCGACGGCTCGGGCATAGCGTCACCGTAGGGATGCCAAATCTTTGCCGGCGTTTCCGTGTGAGCGGCTTGATGCTCTTCGGCCGGCCGTGACTCGAATGAATGTGAGTGTTGCTCGGCGGAGTGCGACTCGGACTGCTCGGCATCGACGGCTGCGGTTGGAGCGACATCGAGCGGCGCGTCCATCGCGAGGTGAGCGACTTCCGTGTCGGGCGTCGCGTTCAAGTTTCTGGGCGGAGCCGGAGGTTGCTGCTGATCGTCCGCGGTGGCCTGCGCTTCTTCGTGCGGAACTACCGCGGCGGCTTCGGCTTTGGCGGCTTCGTTCTTAGCTTCCTGATTTTTGCGGCGCGAGCTCCACCAGCCCCGACGCTTGGAGCGTGGTTGCTCGTCCTCGGTAATGACAGCTACTTCGGTCGAAGCGGTTTGCTCGACATCGAAACCCTGGTCGAGGTGAACAGCGTCGTCCATCTCCTGCTGCTGTGCCTGGGCCTCGGCAACTGCTTCGGGCACCACAAAATCTTCAGCGGCCGGTGTTGTCACAGTGGTTTCTTCTTCGACGGCGCTGGTTGACTGCGTCTCGGCCGGGGGCTGCGCCAGGTTGCGATACTTCGAAATCGATTCTCCGGGAAGAATGATTGGGGTGTAGCCGGCGGGAGGACCGTAGTCCGAGCGCGGCCGCGACTCATGCCGCGACTCCGAACGCGATTCATGGCGCGACTCAGAACGAACTGGCGGAACTGGCGCCTCTTCTACCGGCGCAACGGCGGCCGGAGGCGGCGTCGACGGTGCTGCTTCGGGACGCGACTCGCGTTCATCGGGACGGCCCCCGCGACGGCCTCCGCGACGGCGGCGACGTCCACGCCAGCGGCGGGCACCTTCTCCCGATTCGCTCTCTTCGCCAGAGCCGGATTCGTTTCCCTCATCCGAGGCCGACAACTCATCGGCAGGAGCAGCGAAATCTTCGACGAATGTTTCCTGCTCTTCGTCGCCAGTCTCTGGTTCTTCGAACTCGGCTTGCGATTGTGCGGGCTGTGCTTCTTGTGCAGGCTGCGGCTTGCCAACTTCGATGGTGCCGCGAGGAGTGGGGATGGAGCCGAACTCTTCATCCTCTTCTTCGTCGCCGGTCAGTTCAAGAAAGTCGGAGACATAGAGGAAGGCATCGCGTTCCAGCCCGATATCGACGAAGGCCGACTGCATGCCGGGAAGCACGCGAGTGACGCGGCCCTTATAGATTGAGCCTGCAAGTGTGTATTCATTTTCCCGCTCGAAGAAAACTTCGGCGAGCTGATCGTCCTCAACCAACGCCACCTTGGTTTCGTGTGGCGTGGAGGACACGTAAAGTTCCTTGTTCATGGACGCTCCGGTTCAACCGGACGCAGGCGAGGAGGGACAGAACCACGTACGAGTGCTTAGGCCAGGGACGCACCTGGACTTACGTCCGGATGCGGACCTGATCTGATTCGTAATGCGACACTTTGTGGAATCTTGAGCACTGTATGAAGCGCGTATCGCAGAGTTTGTGGCGTCGCACCCAGCCTATTACCTCTATCGGAGGTCCAACTGAGGGGCCGTTTCCCGCTCTGCTATGACGTGCCTTGCAATCCTGTCCCGGCCTAATCTCCTGACAGCCGGTTGTATGCCCTCGTACGTGAGGGCTGTCGTAATCTTGTTGTCATCCTTTGGAAACCCGGATATTCGTCTCCGATAGTTTCCCGGCGGATAGTGCCGGCTTTGCTGCTTGCGCCCCGATGGCGCGCTTCACGACGGAATCTCGTTTTGGTCCTCAGTTCACGAACCGGCGCATGCGGACGTTCATTACGATCCCCAACGCCAGAAAGATGAACAGCACTGACGACCCGCCGTAACTCATTAACGGCAAGGGAATACCCGTGACCGGCATAAACCCTACCACCATGCCTACGTTGACCAGAACATGGAATGCCAGCACGGCAACCACGCCCATGACCACGAAGGCTCCTGCCCGGTCGGGGGCCGTCTGAGCGTTCTGAATCAGACGCATCAGCACGATAAAGTATAGCAGGAGTAAGCCCATTGCGCCTATGAAGCCGTGTTCCTCGGCAAAAGCGGCAAAAATGAAGTCGGTATGGGGCACCGGCAGGAATTGGCCCTGGGTCTGGCTGCCGTGGGCAGTTCCCTTCCCGAAGATGCCGCCCGAGCCCACCGCAACCAGCGACTGAATCACCTGGTAGCCATGCCCCTGCGCGTCGGCTTCCGGCTCGATGAAGCTGGTCAACCGGTTGCGCTGGTAAGGCTTCAGGACATGCCACGCCACGGGGGCAAGCAGGGTTCCGATGGCCAGGATAATCACCGCGTGCTTAAGCTTCATGCCGCCGAGAAACAGTCCCATGATCGCAATCGGCAGGTAAGTCAGCGCGGTGCCGAGATCGGGCTGCGCCAGCACCATCAGCATGGGAACGCCGACAAGCGCTCCGGCCTTCACGATGTCCTGGGCCGTACATTCCGACTTGGCGTCGGCGAAGTACTTGGCCATGGCGAGAATCAGCACCAGTTTCACCCACTCCGAGGGCTGAAAGTGAAAGGAGCCGATCTGCACCCAGCGCCGCGCGCCCAGCGACTTGTGGCCGAGGACGGCGACCGCCAGCAGCGATGCAATCGACAGCACGTACAGCAACGGAACACGTTCCAGCAGCGCCTGATAATTCAGCACGCTGACCAGGAACATCAATGCTACTCCGCCCAGGATCCAGTACACCTGCTTCAGGTGCACCCCGGCAAACTTCGTGCTCAAGGTTGCACTGTAGATCTCGACTACGCCGAGGGCGCAAATCATCAGCACCAGCACTAGCAGCACCCAATCGAAATCGCGGAAGGAAACGTAACGGCTCATGGCTTCCTTTCGGGGATGGCGACCGCGGGCGGCGTGACCGGTGGACTGCCGGCAGGGGTCTTCTTCTTCCCCGGAGTTCCGGTTGGCGGCTGCGAATCCGATTCAGCAGGCGGCTCGGCGGGAAGCGGCGCGTCCACCTCTGGCTGCGCCATCTCAGGATGCGACTCGATGGCCAGATTTGCGGGCGGAGCCTTGGGCGAATTCAGTCCGGGGGCAGCGCTCACAGGCTTGGCAGGATTGCCGGACGGAAGCGTAATGCGACCGGCCTGCATCTGGTCCGGGTTTTTAGGATCGCCTTCGTGCCAGACGGCGGCGACTTCGGGCTGCTTGCTGGCCGGTTGTCCCTGCTTGGCCTTCGCCATTTCCGTCTGAATTCTGCGCTGCTTGTCGACGTAGGTCTTGATCACCTTGGCCGCGAGCAATCCCGAACGCCAACCCCATCCGCCACCTTGGGTAAGCACGGCAACCACAATTTCGGGATTACGCCGCGGCATGATGCCGACGAACCAGGAGTTGTCGCTGAACTTCGACTTACCGCTCACGCCCATCTTATTTCGGGCTTCCAGAGAAATCGTCTGCGCCGTCCCTGTCTTGCCGGCGAAATCAATTCCGTCTAAGTGCGCGGCGGCAGCGGTACCGATTTTTGTAACCTGGGCCATCGCATCGGTAATGGTTATCCAGTTGTCTTCGTCAAGCGGCACATGGATTTTGTCATCGTAGGTCGATACCTGCTTAAAGTTCGGGGGAAACTGATCCGGAAACGCCACATGCGGATGGACCAGCATTCCGTCGCTGGCGATAGCACCGATAGCGCGAGCCAGCTGAATCGGCGTAGCGGCCACCGCTCCCTGCCCAATACTCACCGAGATGGTTTCACCGGCATACCACTTCTGCTTGAAGTTCTTGATCTTCCATTCTTCCGAAGGCATGACTCCGGAAACTTCCTGCGGAAGGTCGACGCCGGTCTTTTGCCCGAAGCCATACATCGTGGCGTACTTGGCGATGCGGCTAATGCCCAGCTTTTCGCCCAGCGTGTAGTAGTAGGTATCGCAGGAGTCGTAGATCCCCTTGGAGATATCAACGCGGCCATGCTTCTGATCGCATTTGAAGAAACGTCCGTAGAAGGTGCCCCCACCGCCGCAGTTGACCACGAGGTCCTGCGCAATGTTTTCCTGCAAGCCGGCAACGGACATCAGAATCTTGAATGTCGAGCCGGGCGCCAGCTGCGCCTGGATAGCTTTGTCGAGCAGGGGCTTTCCCGGATCCTGGATCAGGCTATTCCATTCGTCGCGAGTGATGCGCACCGCGAAATCATTGGGGTCGAACGCCGGCCGGCTGACCAGGGCCAGAATCTCGCCGGTGCGCGGATCCATGGCGATGATCGCACCCGACTTGCCTTCCATTGCTTCTTCCGCGGCGATCTGCAAGTCCAAATCAATGGTGAGCCTGAGCTGCTTACCCGGTACCGCGGGCACATCGCTCAGAGTTCCGACCTCACGGCCGCGGCTGTTCACCAGCACCTGGCGCGAACCGTTCTTGCCCATCAGAATATCGTTGTAGTACTGCTCGACGCCTGACATGCCGACGATGTCGCCCGGGTTGTAGAGTTCCCACTGCGGCTGGGTCAGCATATCTTCGCTCACTTGCCCGACATAGCCGATGACATGCGCCATGAATCCGTCCTTGGGATAGAGGCGGCGATGCACGGTGATGGTGTCGAGCTCGGGCAACTCAGCGCGATGCGACTCGATGAAGGCCAGCTCGTCCGGCGTGATGTCGTCTTTCAGGAACAGCGGCTGATATCCGGGAACCGCGGCCATTCGTTTCAGGCGGGCGCGCAGCTCATCCGGCTGCATGTGCAGGCCGGCAGCAATTTTATCGGCGTCGGCTGCCAGATCGCGTTTCTGATCGCGCAACAGGAGTACGGAGAACGACGGATAGTTGTCGACGATGATGCGGCCCTCGCGGTCAAGTATCTTTCCGCGCGGGGCAAGGATAGGAACCTGCTTGATGCGATTCTGTTCGGCGAGAGTGTTGTAGTAGTCGCTGCGCGCGACTTGCAGGCGCCAGAGACCGAAGGCCAGCACCAAAAAAATTCCCAGCAGGATGTACTGTACTGCGGTGAGACGGATCTGGGAGACTTTATCGTCGCGACCTAACATCAAAAACTGCTGCTTTCCAGGGTCCTACGGTTGCGAACTTGGAAACTCAAGCGGTTACCGGCTCTGGCTGCGGACAGCGCCCCAGCGGGCAGTAACCCTCATTGGCTGGCTAATAACCCGGTCGGGAAACTCTGGTCTATTGTAGTCCGAGACGCGGGGGTAGACACGGGGAAAAAACGAAACGCAGGGATGTCTACGTGGATATGCCGTGCGCGGGGGCTCGGTGGTTATTGCTTGCCTACCCACCGCTTCAGCGGTGGGTAAGCGCGCCAACCGGCCTGAGCGCCCCGGGCGCGGCACACACCACCGTGTTCCGCATCACCGATGGCGACTATCGCGGCAAGTACCCTCGATTCAGGTCCCATGCCCTGACGAATAATCTCCTACACTGCGTCTTCAGCACCAAAGAGCGAGCGAACCTTATACCCGATCCGCCGCGCCTCAGCCAATATCTCGGTGGCATCGCCACGGAGAAGAACATCCCTTTAATCATCGCCGGCGGCACGAACAACCACGTGCATCTGCTGATGGCGTTACCTGCGGCGATTTCCTTGGCCGAGGCGATACGCGACCTCAAGGGCAATAGTTCGCGATGGATGACACAGCAGGGCTCGGCGTTCGCGTGGCAGGAGGGCTATGGCGCTTTCAGCGTGAGTGTCGAACAAGAAGGCGGTCATCGAATACATCGCAAATCAACCGCGCCATCACGAGAAGCGAAGCTTTGAAGAGGAGTTCCGCTTGTTGTTGGAACTCTCTGGCGTGACCGTTGACCCAAAATACATGTTCGGATGAGGTATGCCGCGCCCCGGGCGCGGCACACACCCGCGTGCTCCGCATGACGGCGCGTCTACTGCAATGCGGTCCACCCTACTTGGGTTCATGACCGCAATCCCCGGAAGCCTACCGCTGCTTGAAGCGGTCCAGAAACCGGAAGACGAAGATTCCGATGACGGCGTTGGCCAGCGCCGAGATGGCGGTGTGGCTCCAGCTCCATTGCAGACCCTCGCGCAACAGGCCGTGGGCGACGCCGAAATAAATGGCCTGGTGGATCACGAAGAAGATGTAGGTAAGCAGAAAGCGCGAGCCCGGGTTCTCGACGTCGATCTTCAGCCCCAGCGACGACGCCAGGTAGCCGATGACCGTGAGGGCGATTCCGTAGATGCCCAAGGGGTGCATCGGTCCGGCAAACAGATCCTGCAATAGTCCAATGATGCAGCCGGTAATGCAGCCGCTGATGGGATTGCGCCGCGCCGTGGCAAAGAAAATCGTCACCATGAACGGCAGGTCAATAATCGGCAGGAACCGGACCTTCACCGGAATGAAGATCTGGATCAGCACCGCAATCAGCGGGATGAAGATGATGGCGGCCCAGCTGAACTCGTAGACCGAGACCTGCTCCCGCGACGTCAGACTCCCACGGAATGGCATGACCCGGGTGCTCATTGCGGCGGGGTCCCGGATTGCGGAGCGGCCGGCTGATCAGAGGTCGGAGCGGGCTCCGAGGTGGCAGGCTTGGTCTGCTTGGGCATCCAGGTCCTCACCTCGTCATCATCTCCGTTCGCCGAAGGCACGCGTTGAATTGGTTTGGGCTTGGTCGCAGCCGCGGCTCCGGTAAGAGGCTTGCCATCGAGCCCGGGCGTCGTGGTTGCGGCCGTCTTCGGTTTCGCGGTTATACCCGCCGCCGGCGTGCTGGTAACGGTTGTACCCGGCTTCGGAGTGGTCACGCTTCGGTTACCGGGGGCTGCTCCTGCTACCGTGCCGGGCTTGGTCGCTGCCATCCTCGCTGCTCCCGCATGCGTTCCCGCTGCGGGCGAACCAACGACGGTGGGCGTGGGCGCTGTTCCGGAAGGCGTCGTTCCCGGCTTCACATTGCCGTTCGGGTCTACCGCGACGCTCTTCGGTACGCCGGGCAGGCGTTCTGCAAGGATGTCGGAAGCGCGCAGCGGGCCGAGGTCCTTGGTGTCGGGCATCTTCTCGGTGATCTTCGTGACCACCAGCACTTCCTCAAGCCCGTCCAGCCGCGACGATGGCAGCACGCGAATGTTCAGGAACAGATCTTTTCCCGGCTCGACGGCAACCACTCGGCCGACCGGCAACCCTTTCGGGAAGATGCGATCGCCGCCGCTGGTGATCACATCTTCGCCGGGGACAACCTTCTCGTCGCTCATGATGTACTGCAACGTGGTCGCGCCGTTGGGAGCGCCCTTCAGGATGCCTTGCAGCCGCGAGTCTTTAAGCGCGGCGCCGACTCCGCTGAACTGATCGTTGATGGGCAGCACCTGCGACGAGTCGGGAAACACCTGCACGATTTTGCCCACGATGCCGGTCGGCGTGATGACCGCCATGTCCGGCTTGATGCCGTCGTCTGAACCTTTGTCGATGTAGAGCACGCGCGACTGGTCGCTGCCGCTGGTGCCGATGACCTGCGCGGCTACGGTGGAATCGACGTACTGCTCCTTGAACCCGAGCAGGGCCTGAACCCGGCGGGCCATGCGAGCGTCTTCGTCAAAGCGGGCCTGGTCGATCTTCATGCGCGCGATTTCCGACTTGAGGTCGCGATTCTCACGGCGCACGCCGCGCAGGTAGGCGTAGTTTGTCCACAGGCCTTGCACCCACTCCTGGCTGTGTACGACGCCCTTTTCGATGGGGGTAACGGCGGAAATCGCCCAGAAGCGGATGAGGCGGGTGTCGCCATCCTGAGTGGGCCGGCGCACCTGCAAGGCGAGCGCGATGATCTGAGCGAACAGGATGGCCGCCAGCACGATCAGGTTCTTATAGCGGCCAAGAAAGGTATCCATACTTCAGCGTCGGCCCATGCCGCCTCAGTCAATCGATATTTTGCGCAGGAGCTTGAAGTCGCTCAACATCTTTCCGGTGCCCAGAACCACGCTGCACAACGGATCGTCGGCAATCGAAACCGGCAGGCCGGTTTCTTCGCGGATGCGCTTGTCGAGATTCTTCACCAGCGCTCCGCCACCAGTCAGCACAATGCCGCGATCGCTGATGTCGGCTGACAGCTCGGGCGGTGTGCGCTCCAGGGCCACACGAATCGCATTCATGATGGTTGAAACGCATTCGCTGAGCGACTCGCGAATCTCGCTGTCATCGATGGTGATGGTTTTAGGCACGCCTTCGATCAGGTTGCGGCCCTTGATCTCCATGGTCAGCGGCTTCTCCAGCGGATAAGCGGAGCCAATCTCGATCTTGATCTGCTCGGCTGTGCGCTCGCCGATCAGCAGGTTGTACTTGCGCTTCAGGTAATTCATGATCGACTCGTCCATCTGGTTGCCGGCCATGCGGACGGAACGCGAGTAGACGATGCCGCTAAGCGAAATCACTGCGATATCGGTGGTGCCGCCACCGATGTCGACGACCATGTTGCCGCTGGGCTCGGTGATAGGCAGACCGGCGCCGATCGCGGCCACCATGGCCTGCTCGACCAGGTGCACTTCGCTGGCTTTGGCGCGATAAGCGGAGTCCATGACGGCGCGCTTTTCCACCTGCGTAATCTCGGAAGGCACGCCAATGACGATGCGGGGATGCACCAGCATCTTGCGGTTGTGCGCCTTCTGGATGAAGTAGTTCAGCATCTTTTCGGTGACTTTGAAGTCGGCGATCACGCCATCTTTCATGGGCTTGATGGCGACGATGTTGCCGGGAGTACGGCCAAGCATTTCCTTGGCCTCTTTGCCCACGGCTTCGACTTCACCTGTGTTTTTGTTGATGGCAACAATCGAGGGTTCGTTGACCACGATGCCCTTGCCGCGCGCATAAACCAGCGTGTTCGCCGTTCCCAGGTCGATGGCTAGATCGCTGGAGAACATGCTGAACAGCGAACGCATGTTGCTGAATCGCGAAGAGCTGCTATGAAAGCCGTTGGATGACATTACGTGCTAGTTCTTTCTGATATTTAAGCGGTGGATACAGTGTATGACACAGCGGCGCAGGAGTGCACTCAACCGAACGCCTTAGTCCAGCAGATTCGCGGGTGTGTTCCAGAGGAAAACTGCCAGGCTCGCCTGTCGCGCGTTGATCAGCCTACCACTTGAGGTTAGCACAAAGGAATATTACTTAAGCGGTAAACAGCGGCGAGAATCGCTGCGAAACGCGAGCGCAGATCGAAGGATGCAGACGCCATTTCGTTCGTTCTCGCTCAGGGGTTCCACGAATTACACGATATTTCGTTCGGCAACTTCTTTTGCGTCAAAGTGTTTCAGATTGCGGTACCTTCCAACTATGCCCTCGCGAATTCTCCTTTCATCAGCGCAACGCTGGCTGGTGTCCGCGGCCTTACTGCTACTGGCGGCTCCGTCTGTCCCGAGCCAGGAAACACCTCCGCCCACGTTCTCATCCGACGTGAAGGTTGTGAACGTCTTCGCAACCGTGCGTGACAAACACGGCCAGATTGTCAACGACCTGACCAAAGACGATTTCAAGCTGTCGCAGGACGGCCATCCGCAGAACATTCATTACTTCGCCAAGGACACAAACCTGCCGCTAATCCTCGGCCTGCTGGTCGACACCAGCCTGAGCGAGCGCCGGATGATCGACCAGGAACGCACTGCCAGCTACGGCTTCCTGAACGACCTGATGCGGCCCGAGAAAGACAAAGCTTTCGTCATCCACTTCGATTGGGAGATCGAGCTGCTTCAGGATTTGACCACCTCGCATCAGAAACTCGAAGTAGCGCTGGACAAGCTCGATATGCCGCAATTTGACCAGAGCAGCGGCGGCAGCCAGGGGGGCAGCGGCGGAGGCGGCCACCAGCGTAGCGGCGGGGGCACCAAATTGTACGACGCCGTGTTTCTCGCCTCCGATGAACTGATGCGCAAACAGGACGGCCGCAAAGCGATTGTCCTGCTAACCGATGGAATGGACGAAGGCTCGAAGGTCAGCCTGGATCGCGCCATCGAAACGGCGCAGCGAGCCAACACCATGGTGTACTCGATTCTGTATGCCGATCCGGAGTTTGCACATCAAGGGTACGGTGGTGGCTATCCCCCCGGCGGAATGGGGCGTCACGGTGGCATGGGCGGAGGAGGCATGGGCCGCGGCGGCCCGGGAGGCGGCGGCTATCCCCGGCAGATGGAGCATCCTGACGGCAAGAAAGTCTTGCAGCGCATGTCAAAAGAAACCGGCGGCCGGTTCTTTGAAGTGTCGAAGAAAGAGCCCATCGACAAGATCTACACCCAAATCGAAGATGAACTGCGTAACCAATACAGCCTGGGCTACACGCCCGATAAGGCCGATGCGACTCCGGGCTATCACAAGATCACGCTGACCACGAACAACAAAGACCTGATCGTGCAGACGCGCGAGGGATATTACGCGGGGCAGTGAACGGGCTGGCTGTGAGGTTGTAACAGGGCAGGGCCTTGGTTCGGGTAGAGCAGGCCTTCAGGCCTGCGTTGCTCCCTTCTTGAGATTGGTCGTTGGGGAGGCGGCTTGCAAGCAAGCCGCCTCCCCAACGAATGAAAGTTTGAAGCCTGCGGGGGCGCGGCGCTGAAGCGCCGCACTACCCTTCGATCCAGCGTCGCGGCGAATCGCTTCCCCTTACTTCTCCAGCACCGTCAGCTCGGCCAGCACTTCTTCGCTGTGCTTGTTCGGATCGACGCCCGTGTACACCTTCACGATCTTCCCCTGGGGATTGATCAGAAACGTGTTGCGCGCCGCCATCTTCGCAATACCGTAGTCCTTCAACGAGCCGTACTCTTCGGTCACCTTCTTGTCGGGATCGGCCAGCAGCTTGAAGGTCAGGCCGTCCTTGGCACAGAACTCCTGATGCGACTTCACGTCCTGTACGCTGACGCCGAGCACCACCGCGTTCTTCGCGTCATACTGTGCCTGATCGCGCTGGAAGTTGTGCGCCTCGATGGTGCAGCCCGAGGTCATGTCCTTGGGATAGAAGTACAGCACCACCCACTTGCCGCGATACTGCGACAACGTGACCGGCTTTCCCTCTTGTGAATCCAGGGTGAAGTCAGGCGCCGTACTACCGACCGCAGGCATAGTGGTGGACGCGCGGATCAGACGCGGGGCGATGAACGCTACTGCGGCGATGAGAACCAGACATCCGATAAGCTTGCGCATAAGAAATCCCTTCGTGTTTCGTAATCGCTTCGATACAGCTGGCGGGCAGAAGAACCGACCGCGACGACCACTATAGATCAGATGATGGTTATCCTTACATCGTTCGACACCTTTTGGTAACGAGGTTCGACACATTTTGGTAACGAGCGCCGTCTATAACTCATAGCCAAAAGCGAAAGGCGAATAGCGAATGGCGGCCGCAAGACGGGACGAGCTATCATTCCCAGGCCTGCAAGCTGACAGCTGATAGCTGATAGCTGCCTCGAAGTGACAACCGGCGCGCCACCCGATAGCATTAAAGGTTTGGAGTTTGCTGTAAGGAGACTGTCATCATGGCTACGATGGAACAAAAGGCGCCGAGCGTTCGCACCGGCGCTCAGCCCAAGACCTATAAGAACTTTATTGGCGGTGAGTGGGTGGCAAGCCACACCGGCCACACATTCGAGAACCTGAATCCCGCTGACACCCGCGAGGTGGTCGGCATCTTCCAGAAATCTGACAAAGACGACGTGAACCAGGCCATCGAGGCCGCCAAGCAGGCCTTCAAGAAGTGGCGTCTGGTGCCCGCCCCGCGCCGGGCCGAGATGCTCTACAAGGCTGCCGAGATCCTGATGGCGCGCAAGGAAGAATACGCGCAGCTTATGACCCGCGAGATGGGCAAGGTCATCAAGGAAACCCGCGGCGACGTGCAGGAAGCCATCGATTGCGGCTACTACACCGCGGGCGAGGGCCGCCGCCTATTTGGCCCGACCGTGCCGTCGGAGCTGCCCAACAAGTTCGCCATGGCCATCCGGCAGCCGCTGGGCGTCTGCGCCATGATCACGCCGTGGAACTTCCCAATGGCCATACCGTCGTGGAAGCTGTTCCCCGCACTCGTAGCAGGCAACACCGCCGTGATCAAGCCGGCGCAGGACACGCCACTCTCGACCCTGAACTTTGTCCAGGCGCTCACCGACGGCGGCATTCCGGCCGGCGTAGTCAATATCGTCACCGGCTACGGTACCGAGGTCGGCACACCGATGGTGGAGCATGCTGATGTGCGCGCGGTATCGCTCACCGGATCGACCGCGGTCGGCCGCATCGTTGGACAGGAAGCAGCCAAGTCGTTCAAGCACTGCTCGCTGGAGTTGGGCGGCAAGAATCCCATGATCGTGCTCGACGACGCCAACCTCGACCTGGCGCTGGAAGGCGCGTTGTGGGGCGCGTTCGGCACCACCGGACAGCGCTGCACTGCGACCAGCCGCATCATCGTGCAGAAGGGTGTGTACAAGCAGTTTGTGGACGGCCTGGTGGCCCGCGCCAAGAAGTTGAAGATCGGCAACGGTCTGGACGAGAGCGTCGACATGGGCCCGGCCGTCAACTCTTCGCAGATGGAAACCGATCTGAAGTACATCAAAATCGGCAAGGACGAAGGCGCCAAGATGCTGTGCGGCGGCCATCGCCTGGAAGGCGAGCAGTACGCGCACGGCTGGTTCGTGGCACCCACGGTGTTTGCCGACGTCGACCGCAAGATGCGGATCGCGCAGGAAGAAATCTTTGGGCCGGTCGTCTCGATCATTCCGTGCGATGGGCTGGAGAACGCGATCGACATCGCCAACGACATCGAGTACGGGCTGTCGTCGTCGATCTACACCAAGGATGTGAACAAGGCGTTCACCGCGATGCGCGATTTGTACGCCGGCATCACCTACATCAACGCTCCGACGATTGGCGCCGAGGTGCATCTGCCGTTCGGCGGCACGAAAGCCACCGGCAATGGTCATCGCGAAGGCGGCATTGGCGCGATTGATTTCTACACCGAGTGGAAGTCGGTTTATGTGGATTACTCCGACACATTACAGCGCGCACAGATCGACCGGCCTGAGTAAGTGTGGCCACCTGCGGGCACGCGTATCTCTCAGCTTTGTCGAGCCGAATTCGTAGCTCGCGAATCTGGGTGACCTCAAGACGATGATGTTGCCTTGCGACGCCTGTACTTAAGTCAGGCGTCGCAATCAGAACGGTGCGGCGTGCGGTCCCTGCCGGGACTCTGGATCTCTACTACCACCTCAACCCAGGACTTCGTCCTGGGCTAAACTGAGTCGTCCCGCATGCGCGGGACGGAATTTGTTCCTCGTCATAGACTATTGTTTAGCCGACGGCTGAGAGCTGAGGGCCGACGGCTTCGAAATGCAGACTGGGGGCCGCGTTCATGACAGCCTTCGGCCTCAAAGGAACGCTTTTATGGTTACAAAAGCCGTATCGGAAGTGATGGCGGCCAGCCGCATGGCAAACGTGCGTTACGCCATTCGCGATCTCGCGGTGGTTGCCGACGAGGTTGCGCGCGAGGGTCACGAGATCCTCTACCTCAACATTGGCGATCCCTGTAAGTTCGACTTCCACACGCCGCCGCACATGATTGAAGCGGTATTAAAGGCGATGGTCGACGGCCATAACGGCTACGCCGAATCGCTCGGCATCAAGCCGGCAGTCGACGCCATTCGCCATGAGGCTGAGCGCAACGGCTTTCGCGACATACAGAGCATATTTGTCGGCTACGGCTCGGGCGAAGTCATCGACAGCTGCCTGACCGCGCTGCTGAATCCCGGTGACAATGTGCTGACGCCGAGCCCGGAATATCCGCTCTATGGCGCCATCATGGCCAAGCTGGATTGCCCGGCGAACCCCTACAACCTGGACGAGGCGCACGGATGGGAGCCCGACGTAGACGACATGGAGCGCAAAATCAACTCGCGCACCCGTGCCATCCTGCTGATCACGCCGAACAATCCCACGGGCGCGGTTTATTCCAGGCACACGCTAGAGAAGATTCTGGAGTTGGCACGGCGGCACGGGCTCATCGTCTTCGCTGACGAGATTTACGACAAGCTGATTTTCCATCCCACCGAGAAGCACGTTTCGGTCGCGACGCTGGCGACGGATATCCCGATCGTTACCTTCAACGGATTATCGAAGGCGTACTTGGTTCCCGGCTGGCGTATCGGTTGGGCAATCGGCACCGGCCCGCGCGAAGTATTGCGGCCGTACATGGAATCGGTGCATCGCCTGCTGCGCGCGCGCTTGTCGGCGCCGCATCCGTTCCAGCACGCCATCAAGCCGGCGCTGGAAGGCCCGCAGGATCACCTGGTAGAGGTTTTGCGCAAGCTGAAACGGCGCGCTGAACTCACCGTGGAGTGGGCCAGGCGCACACCGCATGTGAAGCTGGTGGCTCCCAAAGGTGCGTTCTATGCGCATCCCACGCTGGAGATTCCGGAAGACGATTTGACCTTCGTGACCGATCTGCTCAAGCAGAAACATGTGCTGGTGGTGCACGGCTCCGGATTCGGCGAGAAACCGGGCACGCGCCATATACGCATCGTGTTCCTGCCGCCCGAGGCGGTGCTGACCGAGGCTTACGACAAGATGACCGACTTCATCAAGGAGCGGTACAGCTAGCCCATGGTCGACATTCACTGCCACATCCTTCCGGGAATCGATGATGGTTCCAAGTCCTGGGAAATGACGGCGGACATGTGCCGCATGGCCGCGCAGGATGGCGTCACCCACATCGTGGCCACGCCGCACAGCAATGACACTTACCTGTATAGCCGTGAACGCTTCACGGAAATGCTCGGCCAGCTGCACGATGCGGGCGACGGTAAGCTGAGCTTCAGCCTGGGCTGCGACTTCCATTTTTCCTACGACAACATTCAGGATGCGCTGGCCAATCCGCGGCGCTACACCATCGGCGACACGCAGTACCTGCTGATCGAGTTCAGCGACTACGGCATTCCGCCAAGCGTGAAGCAGGACGTATTTTCCATCCGCAGCAACGGAATGATTCCCATCATCACGCATCCGGAACGCAATCAGCCGCTGCTCAAGAAGCCCGAGATGGTGTTGGAACTGGCGGAACAAGGCTGCCTGGTGCAGGTAACGGCCAACTCGGTGACCGGCGCGTGGGGCGCCAAGTCGAAGAGCATGGTGGAGTGGCTGCTGAAACGCGATGCGGTGCACGTGATTGCCAGTGACGCCCACAACCTGGACCGGCGTCCGCCGATTATGTCGAAAGCGCGGGACCTGGTGGCGGAGATGGTGGGTGGGGAGGTGGCAGAGGCGCTGGTGACTGGGAATCCGACGGCGATTGTAGAAGGTCGGCCTCTGCCGTGAAAAAAGCAGATCCCTCGTCAGGCTGAAGGTCTCCTTGGGATGACAGCGTAATAGGTAGGCAATGTAACGGCAGGCAATCGGCGCAGCTGAAGCTGCGCCCTTTCAAAGCGTGGATTTTTAAGTCCGAGGCGGTTACTCGCCGGTGCCGCTCAGCGCCCCGTGCAGCGGATCTGTTCCACATCCTGCCCATTCACCGAGACGATACCGGTGCGGACTTTCTGGTCAGGAAGCTGGCCGCTCTCCTGCTGCGGATCGGTGTGAGCGGACACAGGCTGCTTGGCTTGATTGTTTTGACCGCTCGTCTTTACCCGGCGGTGAAGGCTGGCTTCCACCTGCTGAATTCCAGCTCTGACCCGCTCAGCGCCCAGGTGACCTGCCCGTTTCCCTTGTTGTTCCGCGTGGCGAAGCGCATCCATGAGACCCATTTCGCCCTCCTGTGTGTAAGAACAGATGCCGTTGTCACCCGATTGGAAACTCCTGCGCATAAAAAATCAAGTGCAACCGTCACTGCCGGATTCGAGGATTGAAAGCCGAATACAGTAAGTCGGTGAGAAAGTTCACCAAGACGTAGGTCAAACCAATCATCAGGATGCAACCCTGCACCAGGTAATAGTCGCGATTCGAAATGGCCGTAACCGTGAGCCGTCCGATGCCCGGCCAGGAAAAGATGGTCTCGGTGACGATGGCTCCGGCCAGCAAAGCTCCGAACTGCAAGCCCACGACGGTAAGGATGGGAATCATCGCGTTGCGCAATGCATGGCGGTAAACCACGGTCCGCTCCGGCAGCCCCTTGGCGCGCGCGGTGCGAATATAGTCCTGGCCCAGCTCCTCGAGCATCGAGGTGCGCACCATGCGGGTGAGGATAGCGGCCAGCGCTCCACCCATGGTGATGGCCGGCAGTATGAGATGCGCGATGGAGCCGGAACCTGAGACCGGCAGCCAGCCGAGTTCAATTGCGAAAAACAAGATCAGGATCGGGCCCAGCGCGAAGTTGGGAAACGACAATCCCAGCAGCGAGATGAAGCTGAGCAGGCGGTCGTCCCAGCGGTTCCGTCGCAGAGCCGAGCGCACACCGGCAGGAATGGACAGACACAACGCTACAATGAGCGCCGACAGAGTAAGCTCCATAGTCGCCGGATAAGCCTGCGCAATAATGTGGCCGACATTCTGATTCAGCCGCAACGATCGGCCCATATCGCCGTGAACAATTCCCCGCCAGTAATTCACGTACTGCTTACCCAAGGGAACATCGAGCCCGTAAGCGTGGCGCGCGGCCGCAACATCGGTGGCGGCCGCCCCTTCGCCCAGCATTTGTTGCACGGGATCGCCGGGGACAAGATGAATCAGCAGGAACACGACCGAAACCACCAGCCACACCACCGGCAGGATGTACAACAACCGGGAAAAAAGGTAGCGCAGCATCAGTGAGTCACGGGCGCCGGCGGGGATGACTGCGATTGTGATGGGGTCTGGGCGGGAGCGATGTCGATGGTCACGGAATCGACGCGAAGTCCATCCATGGTAGCCACAGTGTAGCGGCGGCCATCATACTCAAAGCTATCGCCGAGGGCGGGAATTTTCTGCAATTCGGTTAGCATGAAACCCGCCAGGGTCTCAAAGCCTTCGTCGCGCGGCAGCACGATCTGATATTGAGTTTCCAGATCGCGAATGTTAACAGAACCGTCGAGCGTCATCGAGGTTGCGCCCGGCGCGAAGGCTTGCTGGCTGACGTCGAACTCGTCTTCGATCTCGCCCACCAGCTGCTCCAGCACGTCCTCCACCGTCACCAGCCCGGCGGTTGAGCCGAACTCGTCTACCACAACCGCCAAATGGCGCTTGCGAACCTTGAACTCGATCAGCAGATCGGGCAGAGGCTTGGTTTCGGGCACGACCAGCACTTCGCGCATGATGTGCCGAACTTCGAGTCCGCTGGGACGCGAGACTGGGCGGCCAGACGCAGTTCGATTTACGCGATAGCGCAGCCAACGCATAAGGTCCTTGGCGTAGAGCACGCCGATAATGTGCTCGGGACCGCGTTGCACGTCGTAGACAGGAACGCGGGAATGTTGCTCGTCCACTACAAGCTGCAAAGCTTCTTCCAGAGAAATGTTTCCCGGCAAGGAAAAAATGTCGGGACGTGGAATCATGATCTCGCGCACGGCGATGTTCTCAAGGTCGAGGGCACGCAGGATGAGTTCCTCTTGCGGCGGCCCTAACACGCCGACGCGCCGGCTGGCGGAGACGATGAGCTTCAACTCTTCCGGCGAATGCACCCCGCCTTCGCGCATCTGGCGCATGCCGAACGCCTTCAGCACGGTGCGGGTGGAGGCGGTCATGAAAGCCAGAAACGGCGCGGCCACGGTCATGAAGAAATCCATGGGACCGGCCACGGCCAGGGCGACGCGCTCGGTGCGTTGCAGGGCGATCGACTTGGGTACCACTTCGCCCAGGATGACGACCAGGTAGGTCATCAGCATGAAAGCCAGAACCACCGCGACGGCGTGGGCGTAGAAGCGCGAATGCGGTAGAGGCAGGAACAGCGGCTCCAGCATGCGGGCGATGGAGGCTTCGCCAATCCAGCCTAAGGCAAGACTGGCCACGGTGACGCCGAACTGCACCGCGTTTAGGACGTGCTCGAGCTTCTGATGAAGCTTTTGTACGGTACGCGCACCGATGCGGTGCGCCGCGATCATCTGTTGCAGGCGCGTTTCGCGCACGCTGACCAGAGCGAACTCAGCGGCGACGAAGAAAGCGTTTGCCGCGACGAGCAGAACCACCGCCACGATGCGCAGCACAACGAAAGTAGCCATTCCGCTGAAATTTTATCGCAAAGCCGTCTCGGGCGGGGGCTCCCTGAGTGTCTGCTCTGGTCAAACCAACGCGCTTGTGTTCAGAAGCTGTTTCTAAGTTACATACTTAGGGGATGCCTCAGGCGATGCCCTGCAAGAACTCCCTGCAATTTAAGAAGAACACCCGATTTGTCTGAGGCTCGCCAGACGCGATACTGCATCCATCGGCAGCTGCAAGACCTGAGGCGCCACCAAGCACTGTTCATCTGGCCGAATTCATAGAGTTTAGGAGTCTTGTCCTCATGAAACGTGTGCTCTTGCTGGTAACCGTCTGTCTTGCGCTGTCTTTGGCAGCGCTCGCGGTGAACGTCACGGTAACTTCGCCGGCCAACAATTCACAGGTTGGCTCGCCATTTACCTTGACTGCTAATGCCAGCAGCTCCTATCCCATTACAGGATGGGTGGTGTACCTCGACAGTCGTGAAGTGTTCTCCGCGGGCCAGACCAATTCCATCAACGCCACCATTACGGCCGCAGCCGGCAGTCATCAGGTAGTTACTCGCGCCTGGGACAGCAGCGGTGCTTACGGCAGCGTCTCCGACAACATCACCGTCACCACCGGTGGTTCGGGAGGTGGTGGTAACGGCACGGGCGGCAATGGGCTGCCTACGCCCCCGCCGGGCGCCATCGTCTTCAATAAGATCGAACAGCGCGGCAATTGGACCTGGTGCAACAGTCCAGGATGCGCCGGCGGCGATGGTAACGGCTCCTACTGGATGGCCCAGAACCAGAGTCAGCCTTCCCTCGACGGCTCCAGCGCCGAGTTTTTCAACTCTGGCGTATGGGATAACGCCCTATGGATTCAAAAGCTGGGCGCTAACGACGGAGTGCACAACTTCCTCTGGGATTTCTACTTCTACGTGGACAGCAACTCACAAACCGCGGCTCAGGCGTTGGAGTTCGACGCCTTCCAGTTTGTAGGCGGTTACAACTATATGATCGGCAGCCAGTGCGACTACGGCCACGGCATGTGGGACACCTGGGACGAGGCTTCCGGACACTGGGTGCAGACCTCGATCTCCTGTCCCAAGTTTGCGCCCAACACCTGGCATCACATCCAATGGTATGAGACCACCAACACCAGCACCCACAAGTACACCTATGTCACCCTGGTCGTGGACGGAACCAGCCATCCCGTGAACTGGACGGGGAACGCGAAAAACTTGAACTGGGGCGACAACCTGGGTGTGCAATGGCAGCTTGACGTGAATGCCACGGGTGAGGGTTACCACGAGTGGATCGACAACGCGAAACTCACCATTTGGTGATCGTCACTCACATCTTCATCGCATAAAAAATGGGGCTCCCGCGTGGGAGTCCCGTTTCGTTGCTGCGAAGAATCGGAAATTCTAGCGCGTCGGTGGACTAAGCTTGGAACTTTGGATGGCAGCTTTCTGCAACATGCAGCCGTCGGTACGCAAGGTCTCGTTCCCCTGGACTTGAAGGTCGGTCAGGTCGCCACCTCCCACGAGAGCACAATAATCGGCGGGACGGTAGACCAGCACTGTCCGTCCCGTGGTTCCTTTCTCAAACGTGTAGGTGGAACTCTGTTTTCCTCCAATCGCTTCCTGGTGGCATACGTCGCCGGCTCCGTGCTGGGTATCCATACCGCTACAGCCTGTCGCGGTCCAGAACACCTGAACATCGTGAGCGTCGGCATCATTTCTTACCGTCACCTGGGATTCGGGCAGCGGTTGCACCGGCGCCTTCGAACAGGCCACAAGTCCTATCGACAGTACAGTCGAAGCAATGAAACACCTCGTCTTCACCACAACATCCTTTCGCTTGGGCGGCACGCGAGCGTGCCGGTTTGTCGTCTGAGTAGGCTGGAGAGGAAGGCCTCATCGCATCGTCATAGGAGAACTCCTGCTGACATTCCAGATCAGACGAATACGACGGGCTAAACTCCGTGAAGCATTCCGAGAGCCAATCGTGCACTCCGTTATATGAGATGCATTCGCGAGCCAGGGAGGTAAGAGGGAGTGTAAGAAGTCCCACAATGTGGGGAGTCTTTACCGGCGAGAGATTGAGGATGAATGTAGAAATGTCGAGGCTGTAATCGGCTCTTCATGGCGCGGCATTTCTGAGTAGTAGTCGCGATGCTGCCGCTGATGCAGTTGCGACGTTGCGCGGAGGCCAGTCATCGCGTCTTGTTACACTAACGTTGCACGTTCGCAACCCACAAAGATAAGCACTCCATGGTTTCGATTCCCTCCTTCGCGAAGATTAATCTCGGATTGAAGATTGGCCCGGCTCGTTCGGACGGCTTTCACGAGTTGCGCACCGTCTATCAGACCTTGGCGTTGCACGACATCATCCGCGTGGAAGTGCGGGCTGGCTCAGGCATCGAGATTCGCTGCGACGATCCACGCGTGCCTCTGGACGAGTCGAACACCTGCTACAAGATTGCCGAAAGCGTGCTCCGCGAAACCAAGGCTTCCGGTCAGGTTGTTATCGAGATCGAGAAGCATTTGCCGGTGCAGGGTGGCATGGGGGCTGCATCGTCGAATGCTGTCGCGGCCATGCTGGGGTTAGAGCGCGCGCTAGGGCTTCGGATTACACCGGCGGACAGACTACGCATAGCAGCCGAAGTCGGTAGTGATCTGCCCCTGTTCCTGATCGGCGGAACGGTGCTGGGAGTCGGACGCGGCGAGGAGGTCTACCCGCTGCCCGACCTGCCGCCTCTCGACGTCGTGATAATCACTCCTGCAATTGGCGTTTCTACTCCAAAGGCGTTCGCGCAGTGGGACGCACTGACGTCGTCCGAAACTGGATTGACCGGTGCCGGAGGTGCAGGTACAATTAACAAGTTCAGCGGAAGTGTGTTTGCCTGGCTGAGCAATGGTTTCCCGCAGGCAGGTCGCCAATCAAGTTTTGCTTTGGATGGGACGACTGTAGAGCCTGCATCCGGTGTTCCCGTGTTAGACGGGAACCGGGCCGAGACGCTGCTTCTCGACCTCGTCCGAGCCGGGATTGACAACGACTTCGAACACGTCGTCTTTCCTGAGTATCCCGAGTTGAGTGAAGTAAAACGTGTCTTGGAGCGCGAAGGTGCGCGTTACGCATCGTTGTCTGGTTCCGGCTCCACGTTGTATGGGCTTTTTGTGGAGGCTGAAGCAGCGCAAGCTGCGGCCGAAAACATGCGTGCCGCTGGTTATGCGGCACTAGCGACGACTACGCTGACCCGGGAAGAGTATTGGAAGACCTTGCGAGGATGAGTTGGAGTTTGGATCTCCAGCGCCGGAAAGGCTGCCATAAGTTAGCTGCGGCTTCATGAGTCCCGGGGTGCCTGCAACGTTTTCTGAGAGGCAAACCCAGCGCCTATGGCGCGAAAGATAATAGTCCAGCGCTGGGTGGCTGGAGACACAGAAACCGAGCCCCTTCAGGGACGACAGGGCTCATGACGATGGTAGGGGCCCTTCGACTCCGCAGCGCAAGAACGGCGCTGCTGCGCTCAGGATGACAGTCAGTTTGCAATGACCGTCCTGGCGAAGGGTAGGAACCGAGCTGAAAGCTGACGGCTCGAACACTGGGCGGTCGACTAATGGTAGGTCAAGTGCCTTTGGAGCACTTTGTCTAGGTTCGAATCCTAGCCGCCCAGCCAAATTAGTTGCCAGTGGACGGTTGTCGAAGAATTTTGAGTCGCAGGAATTACTGAGAGCTGACGGCTGATAGCTGACAGCTGTTTTTCAAGACCCAGCGTGTAACTCAACCAGGTTAGGCGGGGGTATTTGACAACGATGGACGCAGCAGCGAAAACCAGCGAAGGTTCTCCGGCCGTCGCGCCGGGTGACGGGACGGCAGCAACGATGCAGCAGGTGGGCAAAGCGACGCCACCAGCCGCCGAGCAGAAGTCCGAACGCAAGCCCGTGCGGGGGCGTCAGGACGATAAGTGGAAGATCTTTTCCGGCACAGCGAACGACGCCCTGGCAAAAGATGTATGCGAGTTCCTCGGTTTGCCGATAGGGCAGGCGTGCATCACCAAGTTTTCCGACGGCGAGACCTACGTGCAGATCGAAGAGAACGTACGCGGGGCTGATGTCTTCATGGTGCAGCCCACTTGCGACCCGGTCGATGTGCACCTGATGCAGTTGCTGCTGCTGATTGATGCGCTGAAACGCGCTTCGGCGCGCCGCATCACGGTGGTGATTCCGTACTTTGGTTACGCCCGGCAGGACCGCAAGGACAAGCCGCGTGTGCCGATTTCGTCGAAGCTAGTGGCGGACCTGCTAACCACCGCGGGGGCCGATCGCGCGTTAGTTGTCGACCTACATGCGCCGCAGATTCAGGGGTTCTTCAACATCCCGGTCGACCATCTGTTCGCGTCGCCGGTGTTGGTGGATTACTTCCGCAAGAAGCAGTTGCCGGAGCTGACCGTGGTTTCTCCGGACGCGGGCGGCGTGGAGCGTGCGCGCTTCTTCGCCAAGAAAATGGATTCGGCGCTGGCGATCGTCGATAAGCGCCGCGTGGAAATGGATGTGACCGAGGTGATGCACGTGATCGGTGACGTGAAGGGCCGCACCTGCCTTATCCTCGACGACATTATCGATACGGCCGGCACGCTGGTGAAAACCTGTCAGGCATTGCTGGATGCCGGAGCGCGCGAAGTACATGCTTGTGCGACGCATGCTGTGCTGTCAGGCCCGGCGATCGAGAGGATTTCAAAATCGGGGTTGGCCGAAGTAGTTGTGACCGACACCATCCCGCTGACTGAGGCGGGGCGCAACGAGCCGAAGATCATTGTGCGATCGATCGCCGGTCTTATCGGACGCGCCATTCAGTCGATACACGAAGAGACTTCCGTCAGCAGACTGTTTTTGTAAAGGAACGAGATTATGGCTACAGCAACTGAAGACAAGAATGTACAAGCCAAGCCGCGGCAAGGTGGCGGCAAGAATCACGCTCGCCGCTTGCGCCGGGAAGGCATGATTCCCGCCGTAGTGTACGGAGCCGGTCAGGATTCGCAAACCGTCGCCGTCGATCCCAAGCAGATGAGACGCATTCTCAACTCGGCGTCGGGCCACAACACCATTTTCGATCTTAGCGTTGATGGCAACGCGGCCAAGGTCATGATTGTGGACTGGCAGTACGAGCCCATCAAGAGCGCGCTGCTCCACGTTGACCTGAAACGCATTGCCATGGACAAGGTGCTGCGCGTGCGCGTACCCATCTTGTTGAAGGGCGAAGCGCCGGGCGTCAAAGTGGGAGGCGGCATCCTCGAGCAGATGTTGCGCGAGGTGGAAATCGAGTGTCTGCCGGGCGATATTCCGGGGCACCTCGATGCCGATGTCAGCAAGCTGGAATTCGGGCAGACGATTCGCGTTTCCGACCTGGCGCACGAAGGCAAGCTTAAGTTCCTCACCGATGAGGGTCAGGCTGTTGCCCACGTCACCGCCGTGAAGGAAGTGGTGGAAGCTGTACCTGCCGAAGGCGCAGTCGAAGCCGGAGTGACACCTGCCGAGCCCGAAGTCATCAAGAAGGGCAAGCAGGAGACGGAAGGCGAAGCTGCTGCGGGCGACAAGGCCGAGAAGTCCGAGAAGAAGAAGTAGCGGCGGTGAAACTGATCGTCGGGCTCGGCAATCCGGGCATCGAATACCAGTTCACGCCGCACAACATGGGGTTTCTGGCGGTGGACCGCATTGCCAGTCAATGCGGGGTGACGGTGAACAATCGTCACTGCCGGGCGCAAACAGCGCGAACGCGCATCGCCGGCCAGGAAGTGATTCTGGCCAAGCCGGAAACCTTCATGAACCTGAGTGGTGCTTCGGTAAGCGAGCTGGTACGCGAATACGAAGTGGAGCCCGCGCAAGACCTGGTGTTGCTCTACGACGAGCTGGATCTGCCGTTTGGCACCATGCGAATACGGCCGCGAGGGCGTTCCGCAGGCCACAACGGCGTGGAATCGGTGATTGGCGCGCTGGGTACGCAGGAGTTTACGCGCATCCGGCTGGGGATTGCGCCGGATCATCCGGTGGGCGATGGCGCCCGCTACGTGCTGTCCCAGTTCAAGAAATCGCAGCATCCGGTAGTTGACGAGGTGCTGGATCAGGCGGCTGAGGCGGTACGGGTGATTCTCTCCGAAGGCTTGCAGGCGGCGATGAATCGCTTCAATCGCAAGCCGGAAGAAGAGCAGGGGCCAGAGGCAGGGATTAGGGATTAGAAGGTCCAGGCCAGAGGGCACGATCTGAGTTAGCCGTGAGCGTAAGCCCGCGGGGCAGAGATAGGATGCGCCTGAGTCCCTGGGGACGGCAGACCTGTGCACGGGTCCACCGTCGACTTAGCAAGATCGAGTCCCACGTAGTGGGACGGAATAACTTAGCCCAGCACGCAGCGAGGCGGAGTGCTGGGTAGGCGGAAAAAGTGAGCTGAGTCCCGTAGGGACGGCAGCCCTGGGTGAAGAGGGGTCCTTCGACTCCAGCGATCAAAAACGGATCACCTTCGCTCAGGATGACAAAAAGTTTGGAGAACGGCATTATCCGAACGCTGAAAGCGGACGGCTGATGGCCAGGAGATAACAATGCAACGTACTTACGAATTGATGTTCATCGTCCGTCCCGACATGCCCGAAGAGGATCAGGACAAACTCATCTCGAACCTCGAGACCCAGGTGGGCACGGCAGGCGGCACGGTGAAGAGCGTGGAACGCATGGGCAAGCGCCGGTTGGCCTACGCCGTCCGAAAATTCCAGGACGGCATTTACATGCTTATGGTGCTAGAAGGCGAAGGCGGTATGGTGAAGGAAGTGGAGCGCCGCCTGCGTGTCGCTGAGCCGGTGATCAAGTTCATCACCGTGCGAGTGGACGAAGAACAGAAGCGGCTGGCCAAGATCAAGGCCATTCGGGACACCAAGGTTCGCGGCAAGGGCACCCGGGCAGCAGCAGCCGAAGCAGCGGCGGCCGAAGCGGCAGCAGCAGCACCTGTGGTGCCTGAGGCGGCAGCAGCAGCGCCTGAAGCAGCACCCGAGGCTGCACCCGCGGAAGGCAGTGAGACGCACGCCAGCGCTTAGTCCAGAACTCCATGGTGGAAGAGCTGCCCTTGTGGCCGCAATCCCCGAAGGACCAATAGGCTTTTGGCTCGAAACAGATTCCGGGGACCGACGTTTCGGTCGTCGTGTGAAGATCAGGGCTCATGCAGCCCATAAGGAGAAACATGGCAGACGAACCAATCAGGACAAGCAGCGACGCTCCAACGTCGCGTCCCGACAGCGGTGGACCGCGTGAAGGTGGTGGTGGTCCTCGCGGACCTCGCCCGGGCGGACGGCCCGGCGGCGGACCCGGTGGTCCGCGTGAAGGCGGACGGAAATTCTTCCGCCGCAAGAAAGTTTGCAAGTTCTGCGTCGAAAAGATCGATGGGATCAACTACAAGGACGTGCGCCTGCTTTCCGGCTTCGTGGCCGAAAGCGGCAAGATCGTTCCCCGGCGTCTGACTGGCGTGTGTACGCCGCATCAGCGCCGCCTGGCCGACGCGATCAAGCAGGCCCGCAACATCGCCTTGCTGCCCTTCGGCGGACGGTAAGACGGTTGCCGGTTGTTAGTTATCAGATTGCGGTTGTGTTTGGGGAAGATATCCAAAGGGGCTTTCCCCGCCGATTGGACATAGCTGCTGAGATTACGCGCAGCACGGCCAACTGACAAAGGTAGAGTCCCCGCCGCGTCGAAGCTGCCTCCAACGGGAGGGCTTTAGCTCCGGACCGATATCGCGCGTCGCAGCAGACGATCATTCTTGGGCGCAACTGCTGATGACGCGGAGCACGATCGACTGCCGGTAGTCCGAGTCCCACAAAGTGGGACGTCATAACTTAGCCCAGCACGCAGCGAAGCGGAGTGCCGGGTAGAGCGGAAAACAATTTCGAGTCCCTTCAGGGACGACACAAGCGACGAGGGCTTGAGCCCGAGTCCGGATGGAGTTTCGATAATGGAAGTCATTCTTAAAGAAGACGTAGCCAAGTTGGGATCACGCGGCGACGTGGTCAAAGTTGCCGAGGGATATGGCCGCAACTATCTGTTGCCCCAGAAGCTGGCTATCGAAGCCACCTCGGCTAACCGCGCCGTCATCGAGCAGATGAAGGCCGCCTCGGTGCGGCGTCTGGCTCGCGAAAAGGGCGATGCCGAGGCTATCGGTAAACAGCTGACCGGCGTGGAGATCAGCTTCACCCGCAAGACCGGAGAGCGCGACCAGCTGTTCGGTTCGGTTACCTCGGCTGACATCGCGCGCGAGCTGGAGCACAAGGGTGTCACCATCGATCGGCGCAAGATTCAGCTGGATGAGCCCCTGAAGGCCATCGGCGACTTCAACGTTCCCATTAAGCTACACAAGGACGTAGTCGTGCCGGTGAAGGTGACGATCCACAAGGAAGCCGGCTCCGAAGTTGCAGCACCGCCCGCAGCCACCGAAGAAGCCAGCGCCGAAGCGTAAGGTCTGTGACCGCGCTTCCCAATCGGGGAGCGCGGCAGGTTGCTGGAGCATGGCGGGCTATAGAGGTCCTTCGACTCCGCATTCGCAACCCCAGCGAATGCTCCGCTCAGGATGACAGCAATTTTTGTGCGGATTGCCCGGCCTAAAGCTCATGGCCCAAAGCCGACGGCTTCTTACTGATATTGCGGCGGCTCAGGGATGACCAACCGCTCCACCATGCTCTTCTGCCAAGTGCTTTTGAACTCACCCGGCAGCATGCGCTTTAGAATCTTTCCGCTCGGCACCGACAGTTCAAATCCCAGCACCTGGCACATGATTCCGCCGAAGTTTGAGGTGCAGGGCACCTGCGCCATCACCACGATAGCCGATGAATCGTCGGCCCAGTCGACGGCCGTAAGGTTGTAGTCGGGGTTGGCTTCCATCTTCCGGCAGGCGGCCTGATCCAGGTACAGTGCCTTGCAGGGCGGAAAACTCTTCACCATGTCCTGTTCGGCCTGACCGGTCACATCCAGTGACCGAAGCTGCGGGTCGTCCAGCATGTAGACCTCGACGAAGGCTGGCGAAGTCATGCCCTCGCCGCCGTCCACGAAAAACGCCTTCGAGTCCGGAGCCCACAGCAGATCGTTATGAGCGCTGCTGAAGACGTCGTGAATTTCTCGGGCCTTCTTGTCTGGCCCGGTCACGCGCAGGTAGGCAGTTCCGTCCTGATACAGCACCTCGACAACGGACGTTTTATCCGGGGCAAGAATCCGCTGCGGACGGCAACCGGACTTGCACTCGCCGGGAAATCCCACAGCTTTCCTCGCCCAGTTCGGCTTTGCCGCCCAGGCAAGCGCCGAAAGCAGCACCAGCAACCCGAGGAGAGCGCAACTTCGCGACGGAACAGTCAAGGCGTGGCCTTATTCGAGGAAGATAAGGCAAATCATAATCCGCAGGCTCGAAATAGCCAACGCGGCGGGCATCGCCGTCGTGGGGCTACCAGATGCGCCGCACTCCGTAAATGTCGAAGATGCGATCGGCGCTCACGATAGGCCAGCCGGTTGCTTGGGCTTGCGCTACCAATACTCGATCAAAAGGGTCTTTGTGGTGCTGGGGAAGAAGCCCAGCGCGGATGGCATGGGAGGAATCAATCGGCAGCTCTGAGAAGCCTTCCTCTCCGAGCTTTGCAGCCCAATTTGGAAGCAGAGTGTGGGTCTCAAGCTTCTCGATTGCAGTCTTAATCGCTAGCTCCCACGGCACTGCGGCAGAAATCACGATCGAGTTAGACTTGGCCTCAACCGCCTTTACCGCATCTTCACTGAGACGGTCCGGTTCATTCAGCCACCAATAGAGCGCATTGGTGTCGAGAAGCACGATCATTCGAAGCCCAGGTCATGCATTTCTTTGTCAGTGAGAGGGTCAAAGGCGTCCGGAGCAGACCACATTTGCCCCTTCATGCTGCCTGGCACACGCTTCTTCGCCGCGCCAGGAAATGGGATCAGCTTCGCCACCGGCTCCTTGCCACGTGTGATGACAACCTCTTTACCGCTCTCCACTTCCTTAAGCAACTTGGAGAGGTTGGTTTTTGCCTGGTGAACCGTGTAACTCATTAGCTAATTTTATTTAGCTAATGGACAGGCGTCAACTGATG
The DNA here is from genome assembly GCA_963769235.1 of uncultured Acidobacteriaceae bacterium. Taxonomy (GTDB): domain Bacteria; phylum Acidobacteriota; class Terriglobia; order Terriglobales; family Acidobacteriaceae; genus Bog-257. The sequence goes on from CAVYKW010000009.1 coordinate 804,310, forward strand.
GGCCTTATGGCTTGCGTAGCGGAAGCTAAATCGTGGACTGTGTCATACACATGCACGGTTTCCATGTGGACTAAGTTTATTTAGCTAACAACGGCACGGTCGATTCCAAAATACAGCGCCACAGTAGTAAACGCCTGTGACAGGAACTGGCCCTCCCGGTCCCGCGTAAGTCGCATGAGAGGGGACTATAATTCCGCTCACGGATTCTACCCGCGCGCGTCTATGTAATTGCAGCCACAAGAATTGGTTGTTAATTGCTAACTAGGTAGAAACCAGCATGCCGGCCGAAGCGGTAGCAGTTCCCCTCACGGTTGGCCCGGGACTTGCACCCCAGACCGCGCCCCGGCGGCGCGCGACGGGAACCCCGGCGCTTCGTCCTCCTGAGGCGTGGCAGGAGACGGGAAAAGCGTCCTCTATTCCTTCTGAGAGAGGGATTGTAGCGGGGCAGGCCCAGAGCCGCATGAACGACACGGAGCTGATCCGGGAAGCACAACGTGGCAACCATGCCGCGTTCGAGGAACTCGTGCGTCAGTACGATGGCGCCGTGCTCCGCCTGGCTTATCACCTGACACGCTCTGAGCAGGACGCGCAGGATATATACCAGGACGCCTTCCTCAAGGCTTACCGGAACATCAACAACTTCCGCTTCGAGTGCTCGTTCTATACCTGGATTTATCGCATCGTTACCAATCTCTGCCTTGATCTTCTACGCAAGCGGCAAGTGCGTAAAGAGGACTCGGGTATCACCACCGACTCGGAAGGCGGGACCTACGACTTGATGGACCAGGTTGCCGATCAGCGATCCGGCGCCAGTCCCGAGCGCGACTTGATGCGGCGAGAATTGGGCGCGCGTATCGCCAAGGCTTTGACCAAGCTGACGCCGCGCGAGCGCATGGTGTTCGAGATGAAGCATTACCAGGGACTAAAGCTGCGTACCATCGGCGAGATTCTGAACACGACAGAAGAGACAGCCAAGAACACGCTGTTTCGCGGGACCCAGAAGTTGCGGGCGGCGCTGAAAGATATGCGGGGATGAAGCAGCAGTTAGCATTTGGCACTTAGCCATTACTAAAGGCGCGCAACATCGGCAGTAAACGGACTGTGGTGGTTCGGAAAAGGTTGGTTGGAATCGGTTGCAGGACGCGGAAGGCGATTGGTTTAGGTTGGCGGGTCGAAACTAAATGCCAACTGCTAATTGCTGCCTGCGAAGTGAGAGGGTCTATGAATTGCGATTGGGTACAAGAGAACATCGCGCTGTACCTGTACAACGAGCTGGCGGATGACGCGCGGCATGAGTTGGAGCAGCACATCCATCGCTGCAAAGACTGCGCTGCTGAACTGGCTGCTCAACAGGAATTTCAGACGTTGATGAACGCACTTCCGGTGGAAGAACCCTCCCCCAGCTTCCTGGCGTCGGCTCGCATGCGTTTGCAGGAGTCGCTGGAAACTGCCGAGCAGCGCCGGGCATGGTATCAGCGGCTAGCCTTCGATCCCACGGCATGGTTGCGGCAGGTACGATTCTCTCCCGCATTGGCGGCGGTTCTGCTGATAGCAGGCTTTGGCGGCGGAGTCGGCACCATGTACAGCGTGCTTGGTGGCAGGGCGCCTCACCCTGCGGCCCAAAGCGGGATCCAGGGAGCTTCCATCGCCGGCATTACCTCCATCGACCGGCAGCAGGGTTCCGACAAAGTTCAAATTCACTACGACCGCATGCTTCCCGAATCCGTTGAGGGACGGGTGAGCGATCCCAACATTCAAGAGCTGCTGGCCTACGCAGCCAAGAGCAACTACAACAACTCCGGGGTGCGGCTTGATTCCGTCGATTTGCTGACCAGCAAGCCAGACAGTCCCGAGGCGCGCGAAGCGCTCACTTACGCCTTGCGCTACGACAGCAACCCAGGCGTTCGCCTGAAGGCGCTGGACGGCCTTGGCGCGTTCGTCAAGCAGGACATCCGGGTTCGCAATGCCGTACTGGAAGCGTTGCTGAACGACAGCAATCTCGGAGTTCGCAGCGGAGCGTTACATGCGTTGGAGCCGGTGCGCGCCGATAGCAGCGTGCGGATGGCGTTGCAGCAGTTGGCGAAAGAAGATCCCAGCGATTACATTCGCACCGAGTCGCAGCGTGAGCTGGCCTCGATGCCCACTATCGATTAGCGGCTGAGTCGGAGAGCAATGCTAGAGAGCAATTCCAGGGAGTTCAACCATGGCAGCATCGAGCAGAGGAGGAGCCCACAGAAATGTTTTCTGTGCCTCTTTGTCTCAGCCCTGCTTCTCTCGATTGCCATCCCCCTGTGGGCCCAGCAAGGCAAGATCTATCGCGACGGTAATTCCTGGGTAGAAGAAGTTACGGGCACATTGCCGACGTCGCACGAATTGCACGTGAATACGGATATCGGTTCGGTGGAAGTACAGGGAAACTCGCCGCGAATCTCGTATGTGATCCGTAAGCGTTCGTACGCGGTGAGCCAGGAAGCAGCTCGACGGCAATTTGAACAGATGCACGTCTCGGCTGGCAGGGTAGGTGATACCGCCACCATCGATGGCCGGATCACTAACAAGCACCTGCAACACTTCGGGGCGGAGTTCGTGCTTCAGGTGCCACGGGATTTAAGCCTGGTGAAAGTTGAAACTCGCGGTGGTTCCTTGGCCTTCACTTCGATCGCAGCCACGATCGTGGCCTCGACAGGTGCGGGGCTGATCAAGCTTGATGATCTGGCTGGTCCGGTCAAGATCACCAGCGGCGGCGGCAATGTGGAAGCCGGTAATCTGGGTGGCGACCTGACTTTCACCAGTGGAGCGTCTGACGTTCGGGTAGCTAATGTAGGGGGGCAGACCCAGGTCAATCTTGGCGGCGGGCGCGTTTTCATTGGATCGTCGCGCGCTTCCAACATTCAGACAGGGGCCGGCAGCATCCAGGTGCAAAAGTGTTTTGGCGATCTGCATGTGACCAGCGGTGGCGGCAATCTCTACCTGGGCGATGTTGAGGGCGCCGTAGTTGCGGAAACGGAAGGCGGCAGCGTGCGGCTTGCCAGCGCAGGTGGTCCCGTACGAGTCACGACCGGCGGCGGCAGCGTTGAGCTGTACAAGTTAAGCCGTGGCGCACAAGTGGAGACTGGAGCCGGCCCCATCATGGTTGAGTTTGTCGGCAATCACGGAATTACGGATTCGTTTCTGCACACTGCGGCCGGTGACGTGACTGTCTGCTTCGCCAACAACATGCCGGTCACCGTGCATGCCACCTCAGAAATGGCGAGTGGACGCGGAATTTTCTCGGATTTTCCCGGGCTGAATATCACGAAACAAGGCGGAGAATTCAGTCCTCGGTCCATGTCGGCTGAAGGTCCGCTGAACGGCGGAGGCGCAACCTTGCGAGTGCGCACCACTATGGGCCAAATCGGCTTTCGCCGATGTCAGTAGCCGTCAAGACGACGAAACCGGGCTTCGGTGATCCAGTGAATCGGGCAAGAACATGAAGGCGCAGCGGAGATCAGGTTGAGTAATTAGAACGACAAGGGTTGGACGTTATGCGTAAACGAAATTCGATCTTCTTCGGGGCTCTGTTGTCGATCGCAATCGCGCTGCCCGCTCTGGGCGAGCCGGTTCCGTGGCCGGAAGCGCACTCCGGGGCGTATCTGGGTGTGCAGATCGCGGAAGTCACTCCGCAGGAAGCTTCTGCCTTAAAGCTGCAAGACCAGGCTGGCGCCGTGATTACCTACGTTGATCAGGATGGCCCCGCTTGTCATGCCGGGCTGGTGGAAAATGATGTGGTCGTTGCCTTCAACGGCTCCAAGGTCGATAACCCCACGCAGCTGCAAGGTCTAATTCATGCCAGCGTTCCGCAAAAGCCGATAACCCTCACCATCATTCACAGCGGGCAGCGCAGGGACGTCAAAGTCACGCTGGGCAGCTGGAATGTTATGTCGCACGCGCGTGCTTTTACTGCGATGAATATGGGTTCTCCGCCGCCTCCGCATGCGATTACTCCTGACCTAGAGATTCCGTCATTTACGGTGCTGTCAGCGCGGCACGGCCTGGTGGTCGAAAGCCTCAGCCCGCAACTGGCCGACTACTTCGGTGTCACCCGCGGTCAAGGGGTGCTGGTTCGCTCGGTTGAGGGAGGAAGCCCAGCGGCTGCGGCTGGCATTAAAGCCGGCGACGTGATTCTCAAAGTTAACAACGAAATTGTGCACGACATGGTGGATTGGCAGCGTGGCATGCACGGTCACACAACCAAGATTTCCATTGCCATCTGGCGCGACAAGCACGAGCAAACTGTCGTGCTCACGGTTCCTCGCCCTGACGACACCTCGCGGCTGGAGCCGGGAGACTGGTTGAATTTCAATGCCCAGGTAGACGCCCTGTACGATCAATTGCAGCAGATGCAGCCCGATATCGAGCGTAGCCAGGCCGAGATTGCACAGCTGAAGCCGAGTGATAAAGACATGGAGGAAATGCGGCGCGAGATCTACAAATCCATGAAGCAGAACCAAAAAGAGATCGACAAAATGTCCCGCGACATGGCGAAGCCGATGAAGCCTTCCGAGAAAGAAATGGAGCAGATGCGGCAGGAGCTGCAACAGTCCATGAAAGACCGGCAGAAGGAATTTGAGGCGATGTCACGACAGATGGCCGCGACCGCCCTGCCCACACCCGAGCAGATGAACGATCTACGCCACCAAATCCAGACCTCGATACCGAGCCAGCTGGACCTGGGGACCATGCGCCATCAGATCGAAAGCTCGATGAAGAGCTGGACGCCGCAACTTCAGGAACAGATGCTGCAAATACAAAAGCAGATGGAGCAGCAAAAGCATGACCTGCAGGAGATGATGAAGGGTTTCAACCCCAGCCCCGAGTTCTAGCGCCTCCCGTCGCTAGCGAGATGTCGTCAACGCTTCAGCATGTCACCGTTGTCATCCCGACCGAGGGCTTCAGCCCGAGCGGAGGGACATGCTGTTCTGCTTCCTCCTCATAACAGACCGCAGGCAAACTCTTCACGCCCTCTTCCGCCTCCTGTCCAGCAGCTCGATCATTCCGTACACCACGACACACACCCAGAAATCCACAACCAGCCCGAGGTCAAGGCGATCCGGCCGGTGCCGTCCCGCCTCCGGCAGGTGCGGCATCAAGATAAAGAAATACAAAAGATTGCCACAAACGATGGCGAGCGTCTGCTTAAGAAGTCTTCGTATCACGTATTCACTTTGACACCGAAAACACCAACTTCGATGCCAGGAACAGCAGCTATTGGCATTTAGCTCTTAGCCTTTAGCAACATGAAACACCGCCATTCCGATCATCAAGTGCTTGCGGTTGATAAAAGCTAAGAGCTACCGAGAATGTCTACCAAGTGCGTAGACGGTAGAGCGGCGCTTCAGCGCCGCGTCCAAGCCGCGATGAAAAGAGGAGGGGCTTCAGCCCCAGATAGAAGCGCACGATGAATCAGAGTTTACTCAGCCTTCAGCTAACAAAAGCCTCTGCAAATCCGACAGCCGTCATCTCACTTTCTGAGCGCCCAATACGGAAAGCCAAGAGCGAACAGCTAAAAGCCAAAAGCCGCCCTCCCGTCATTTACCATCACTCTGTGCTCGATCTCTCCACCAACGTTCAGTACGTCAAGGGTATCGGCCCCCGCTTCGCCCAGATTCTGCTGGAGAAAGGCATCAGCACGGTCGAGGACCTGCTCTACTACCTGCCCTTCCGCTACGAAGACCGGCTGAATCCGCGAGGCATTGGCGAGTTGCGGGTCGGCGAGATGGCGAGCGTCATCGCCGAAGTTCGCACCTTTGGCCTCTTCCGCACCCGGCGCATGCCGATCTTCGAGATGACGGCCGGCCAAGGCCGCGACACCCTGAAGTGCATCTGGTTCAACGGAACTTATCTTCAGGACAAATTCCGTGCGGGCATGCTGGTGGCTTTGTACGGCAAAGTGGAAGCCGGCGATCGGGGAGGGCATCGCTTCCAGATCATGCAGCCGCAGTTCGAGATTTTGCATGATCCAACGGCAGCCGAAAATCCCGGGGACGATCAGAAGTGGCAATCGCTGGAAGTAGGCCGCATCGTCCCTATCTACGAGTCTGCCGGCAATGGACGCCTTACCGCGCGCTGGTTTCGCCGCGTGATCCACGGCATGTTGGAGAATCTCGACCAGGACATACCCGACGCCATTCCAGCGGCGGTGCGCGGCCGCCTGGATTTGATCGATCGCCGCCGCGCCATTTGGCAAGCGCATTGGCCCGAGGTTGGCGAGAGCCTGTTGAAGCTTCAAGCGGCGCGCACGCCTGCCCATATTCGCCTCATCTTCGAGGAGCTGTTCTTCCTCGAGCTTGGGCTTGAACTAAAGCGTCGCAAGATGCGGGCACAAAGTGGCATCCAATTCGACATCACCGACCAAGTGCGCGACGCTGTCAAAAAGATTTTGCCGTTCCATCCCACGGCCGCGCAGAAACGCGTGCTGAAAGAAATTGCCGCCGACATGGCTGAGGCAGCGCCCATGCGCCGCCTGCTGCAAGGCGATGTCGGCTCCGGCAAAACGATCGTGGCGTTCGAGGCTGCCGTGATCGCCATCGAAAACGGTTACCAGGTTGCGCTGATGGCGCCCACCGAAATTTTGGCCACCCAACATTACCTTTCGGCGCGTCGCATTTTGGAATCCGCCGGTTATCGCATCGTGCTGCTCACCGGATCGCAGGAGGCCGGACGCAAGAAGCTGACACGTCACCACATCGCGCAAGGCAATGCGCAACTGGTGATCGGCACGCATGCACTCATTCAGGAGACTGTCGAGTTCGGCAAGCTGGGACTGGTGGTCGTCGACGAGCAGCACCGCTTCGGCGTGATGCAGCGCTTTCGGCTTATGAAAAAAGCCGAAGATGAAGCCGCACGCGAGCCTGATGTGCTGGTGATGACGGCGACACCCATTCCACGCACCCTGGCTCTGACCATCTACGGCGACCTCGACACCAGCGTTCTCGATGAGCTTCCCCCCGGCCGCACGCCTATCACAACGAGGTTGGTCAGCGACGAGCGCGCCGACGAAGTTTGGGAGTTCGTGCGCAAACAGGTCGCCGCGGGACGTCAGGCGTACATCGTTTATCCGGTGATCGATGAAGGGGCCAAGGACGGCGAACTCAAAGCCGCCATCAAGATGCACGACCGGCTGCGCTCGCATGAGTTTCGCAGCCTGCGAGTAGGCCTGCTGCACGGCCGCATGAGCGCCGACGAAAAAGAGTCCACGATGGTGGACTTTCAGCGCGGCGACATCAACGTTCTGGTCGCGACTACGGTGATCGAAGTTGGGGTAGACGTGGCCAACGCCAACATCATGGTGATCGAGCATGCCGAGCGCTTCGGGCTGTCTCAACTGCATCAGCTGCGCGGGCGCATTGGTCGCGGCACGGCGAAGTCGTACTGCGTGCTGATGACTGGCGGCAAAGTTTCTATCGAGGCGCAGCAGCGTCTGGATGCCATGGTGCGTACGCAAAATGGGTTTGACATTGCTGAACTCGATCTCGAGCAGCGTGGTCCAGGTGAATTCTTCGGAACGCGCCAGGCCGGCATGCCAACCTTCCGGGTGGCGAACCTGCTGCGCGATCGCGATCTGCTGGAAGCTGCGCGCAAAGAGGCACGCTACATAATGGCCGGACCGAATAACGACTTTACGCTGGATGAAATCACACGTGCCGTACATCACCTCCGTAGCCACTGGAACCGTCGCTACGGATTAGTCGAAGTGGGGTAGTGCGGCATCAGATGAAGAGGACGCCGCTCAACGTTTCTCGAACCGAAGGTACCCCATTCGAGATCGTCGGCCATACATAGTCGGCCATACATAAAGGAGTTTTATGATCGATCCCAAAGAGATGCTCGAGGCTATTGTTGATCGTTTCGCCGTGACCGCCCAGGTGCAGAACCTGTTTGGGGATCCAATCGAGAGCCACGGCAAAACTATTATCCCGGTCGCGCGCGTGACCTATCGCCTGGGCGCGGGCGGCGGTGGCGGCGCGGATTCCGATTCGGAGAAGATCAATGGCGGCGGCGGTGGGGGCGGCGTGGTGAAAGCAACCCCCATCGGCGTAATCGAAATCACGGAGGCGGGTGCCAGATTCATACGCTTCTTCGATCCGCAGATGGCAACTGGCCTCATCGCCGGCGGTATTGTGATCGGCCTGCTGCTTCGACGGCTGTTTAAGCGGGGATGACGTTGCACTAAGCACTTGGCATTCGGCCGATACAATTTCGAAATGTGTCATTTCGAGGGAGCGTCTTCAGGCGCGGGTCGGGGAACCTGCTGTCCGCAGGTTTAGCGATCGTGCTCAAGTTGGCGCGATTTCCACCGTCAGACACTTGAAACTCGGTTGCGCGACGCGCAAACTACTCCAACTGTGAAAGCTGCCAACAAACCCGATCTTTACCGGCTGCTCCCGTCGGTCGACGAACTTCTGCGACCCGATGCTACGCATACACTCGCGGCGCGCTTCGGCCACGCGGCAACGGTCGCAGCCTCCCGGGCGGCTCTCGACGAACTTCGCGCAAAGATTGCCACAGAGGAACTCGACGAAGAACAGACAAGGTTGGCGATCGAGCAGCTGCCATCGGCCATCGAAGGACGCCTGCAAAACGCAGCGGCCTACTTCCTTCGCCCGGTCATCAACGCCACCGGCGTGATCCTGCATACGAATCTCGGGCGTGCGCCCCTGAGCCAAGCAGCCCTGCAACATATCGCCGCGATCGCGCAAGGCTACTCGAATGTGGAGTTCGATCTGGCTACCGGCGAACGCGGCAAACGTGACCTGCACGTCAGTCGGCTGCTGGCGAAACTGCTGGAGACACCAGGCCGTGAAGTCTCGACCATCGTGGTCAACAACAACGCCGCGGCTGTGTTGCTGGCGTTAAACTCCCTCGCCGAGGGAGGCGAGGTCATTGTTTCGCGCGGCGAACTGGTCGAGATTGGCGGATCGTTCCGCATTCCCGACGTTATGGTCAAGTCCGGCGCAGTGCTGCGCGAAGTCGGCACCACTAATCGCACACGCATCGGCGACTATGCAGCTGCCATCACCGAACGAACCAGGCTTCTGTTGCGCGTGCATCGTTCTAACTTCCAGATCGTGGGCTTCACCGAGCAGCCGCCGCTCGGAGAGTTGGCGGCGCTGGGACGCAAGCACAACGTTCCCGTGATGGAAGACTTGGGCAGCGGCGAGCTTTTCGATTTGCGAAATGCCGGCGTGCATAGCGAGCCCATGATCGTCGAGAGCCTGCGCGCTGAGATCGATATTGTGACTTACAGCGGCGATAAGCTACTGGGCGGCCCGCAAGCCGGCTTGATCAGTGGCGATCCAACACTGGTGGCGAAGATCCGTTCCAACCCACTTTTTCGGGCCTTGCGTGTCGACAAAATGTTTTACGCGGCGCTCGAGGCCACGCTCCTCGCTTATTTACGTGAGGACTACGACAGTATTCCAACCCTGCGCATGATACGGCTCTCCGAAGACACCATCGCCCAACGTGCCGAGCAGATGGCCGGACAGCTGAGCAGCAACTCGCCTGATCTTGAAATCGAAGTGATCGCCTGCCGCTCGGTACTCGGCGGCGGCTCTGCCCCTGGTGCGACCCTGCCTTCGCGAGTGCTGGCAATCAAACGCGCTGGCATGGATGCGAACGAACTGCTTGAAACGCTGCGGCGGAACAACCCGCCCATCATTGCCCGCGTAGAAGACGGCCGTGTGCTCCTCGACCCCCGCACCATCGAACCGGCAAACGATGCGATAATCGTTAGTGCACTAATTTCCGTCGCGCAATAAGCCGCTTCCAACGCGGGTCTCAAGCTTCGTATCATTCGAGTCCCGCTTTCCGGCAGCCTTCAGAGCGCTTAAGACGGCGCTCAGGATCCGCGCAGCTAAGTTGCACGAGCAGGCTTCGGCCCGACACCATTTTTATTTGATCCGCGTTTGCAAGGACAATCATGCTCGATTTCTTAGGTGATCTGAAACGTACGCATCGCTGTGGCGAATTGCGCGCCAGCGATGCCGGCTGCAAAGTTGTGCTTATGGGATGGGTGAACCGCCGCCGTGATTTGGGCAACCTCATCTTCCTCGATCTGCGCGATCGTACCGGCATAACGCAAGTCGTGGTCACGGCTGACGCCGGCGCCACCGTGCATGACAAGGCGAATACCGTGCGCTCCGAGTTCGTGGTCGCCGTCATCGGGCACGTCAAGCTGCGCGAGGGTAACACGGTAAACAAGAACATTCCCACCGGCGAGATTGAGGTCATTGCCGACGAACTCAGGCTGCTCAACGATTGCAAGCCGCTGCCCTTCACGCCCGCCGATACCGTGCTGGCGAATGAAGAGCTACGCCTGAAGTATCGCTACATCGATCTTCGGCGGCCGGAGATGCAACACAATATCGAACTGCGCCACAAGGTATCCATCGCTATCCGCGAGTATCTGAACTCGCAGGGCTTTTACGAAATCGAGACGCCCTTCATGACGCGCTCCACGCCCGAAGGCGCACGCGACTACTTGGTTCCTAGCCGTGTACATCCCGGCGAATTTTATGCCCTGCCGCAGTCGCCGCAATTGTTCAAGCAGATCCTGATGATCTCCGGCTTCGACAAGTATTTTCAGATCGTGCGTTGTTTCCGCGATGAAGATCTGCGCGCCGACCGCCAGCCGGAATTTACCCAGATCGATCTGGAGATCAGCTTCGCTCGGCCGGAGATCGTGTTCCACACCGTGGAAGGGTTTCTGAAGGCCGCGTTCTCGACCATCGGCGTCGATTTGCAGGCGCCGTTCCCGCAGATGAGTTATGACCAGGCGATTCGTCTGTACGGCATCGACAAGCCCGACCTTCGCCTGCCTTGCATGGCGGATGTGAGCCACGCATTCGCGCCGGAGAATCTGGAAACCCTGCATGTCGACCCGGAGCTTCCGGTGGTGGCAATCGTCATTCCGAAAGTCGGTGAGCTCTCACGCAAAGAGCGGGATGAAATCAAGACGATGTTTGGTGATCGCAAGGATGCCAAGCTCTTCGAGGACATCAAGCGGCTGGAGAAGTCGTTCCCCGAGGCGGTCGCCAAACTTCGCGAGGCGGCCAAGCCGAACGCGGACGATCTTCTGGTTGTGGTGGCGGGCGCAAAACGTACTGAGGCCGCCAGTGCCATCAAGGCTCGTCAGCAGGCCTATGCGATTTACACCGCTGCCGGCCAGTTGCGGCTGGCGCTCGGGCAAAAGTATGCCGAGCGGCACGGAGCTTTCAAGCAGGGTAACTTCCGCCTGCTGTGGGTCACGGACTTCCCGATGTTTGAATGGGATGAGGAAGATGGCCGATGGAACGCGGCGCATCATCCCTTCACCTCGCCGCACGAGGAAGACATGGACAAGCTGGAGAGCGATCCCGGCGCCGTGCGTTCTCTGGCTTACGACGTGGTGCTGAATGGAACGGAGCTGGGATCAGGTTCTATTCGTATTCACCGTCAGGACATCCAGAGCAAGATCTTCAAGGCGATGGGCATGTCTCCCGAGGAGCAGCAGGCTCGTTTCGGCTTCTTCCTGGAGGCGTTGCAATACGGTACTCCACCGCACGGCGGGATTGCTTTGGGGCTGGATCGCATTGTCATGATTCTGGCCGGCGCCGAAAGCTTACGCGAAGTGATTCCCTTCCCTAAGACCGCGAAAGCCATCGACATGATGGTTGACGCGCCCACGCCGGTGAGCGAACGGCAGCTGAAGGACCTGGGCATCGCGGTGAGAGAGAGCGGCAAGTGAGACGGGTCTGAACAACTGCGTTGCGGGTCGAGGGGCGCTTTAGTGCGACGGTTAGAACACGGCTGCCGCGTTCACAGTGGAGCGGCGCTTCACCGCCGCGTCAAAGCTACCCAAAATAAATAGGAGCCTCAGCCCCAAATCGGATTCGCAGCCTTGTCCTTAGCCGTTAGCCGCACCTGTTAATCGCTCGCACCTAAATTCTTCTCGGGGGTTTCGATGCCCGGCAGCACGCTCCGTACCGAGGTTCGTGGTCTCGATCTTTACCTGGACGAGGATTTCCTATCGCTCTCGCAATCGGGCGAGGATCTCTTCGCTCCTGTTCGCCTCAGCCGGGAAGACGCCGACAAAGTCGCGATGGCCATGGCCAAGGCACAACTTTGGGAGTGGAACCAGATGGAAGATTTGAAGTCGCGAGCCGAGATGCGTTATCGCCGCTATCTTGGTTCGTGGCTGGTGATGTGCCTCGCGGCGTTCAGCGCGTATCTTGGCTATCCCAGCTATTACCTCTGCATTTTTCTGTCGTTGCTCTCGATTTTCTTGTGGTGGCGCGCAGCCTATCTTGAGCGTCAGGCAGCCGCGGAAGCGCAAGCGCACAGAAGAGGTTTCATTGCCGATTGGAACTACATCCGCGAGCGGCTGGACGAAACGGTGACCGAATCCGCAGACGAAGACCGATCTGCAACGACGTGAGGGCCGCGATTTTCCCTTAGGGCAGCTCTGAGTATGCGAAAAGGAAGTCCCTCAGAGGCTAAAGCCGAATAGATTTTTCGATATTTGCGGACGGCCTGAAGGGCATCCCCCTCAAACCTCATTCAACCTTCAATATCCTGTTCTTAGTCTTTTGCCATCGCGTAATAGCCCTGGCGAGCCTGTACCTTATATTCGCCGCCCTTGGCGTGAATCTGGATTTTGCGATAGCTGCCATCCTGCTTCGAGTTGGTCGGCGTGTATCCGATGTTGTACTGGCTACGCAGTTCTTTCTGAATCTGGTCGAACGCGTCTCTCAACTTGTCCTGCTTGTTGCCAACTTCGATGACGCGGCCACCAGTCTGCTCGGCCAGTTTGCGCATGTCGAAATCGCCGCTGTAGCCAAAGCCGCCATAAAATCCGCGGTCGGCAATCAGAATCACGTAGCAAATGGTGTCAGCCTTCTGCGCTGCCTCGACCGCATCCTGGATGCGCAGACGGCTACCCTGATCTTCTCCGTCGGTGAAGATGATCATGGCCTTGCGGCCTACCTCGCTCTTCAGCTTTTCGTTCGCGCCCAGATAAATCGCGTCATAAAGCAGGGTGCCCCGCGGTGTGGTCGGCACTGGCCCACCGCCCAGACCCGGAGGACCGCCTCCCATGCCGGCGTTAATTTGCATCTTGTTCAAGGCCCGAGTCAGGTCGCGCACATTGTTGGTGAAATCCTGGTCAAGATCCACGTCGACATCGAAGTTGATGACGAAAGCCAGGTCCTTATCGCGCAGAACGGAGTGCAGAAACTCCGCACAGGATTCCTGCTCAATGCCCAGCACCCGCGTCTGGCTCGCGCTGGTGTCGATCATGATCCCCAGCGTCAGCGGCTGGTTTGATTCCGCCGAGAAATACTTCACCGTTTGCTGTTTGCCGTCCTCGAATACCTGAAAGTCATCTTTGGTCAGGTTGGGAATCAACATCCCATGCTTGTCCTTCACGTTGAAGAACAGGTTAACGACGTTGACCTCAGCCTTGAAGACCTGAAGATTGTCGTCGGGGGCCGGGGAAGGGGTTTGCTGTTGCTGCTGATCCTGTGGAGGCTCGAGGTTAGGGCCCTGGTCAACCGAGTCGTTGACCTGTGCGCCCAGCCAGAGGGCGGAACTCACGATCAGGCACACCAAAGTAGCAAACGAGCGAAACCGGTAAAACGGCATAGTTTTCTTCTCAGTCGGATGTAATCCATTGTAGTGTATGGGAGCGGAATCGGAGATGAAAGCTGCCGATATTGCCGCCTACGTTTATACTGTGCAGAGTTCCGGCATCCCTGGAGACAGCAGAGACTCATGTTCAGTCGTCGATTGAGCTATTGGATCAGAGGCGCTTTTCTAACAGCGGCGCTAACTTTTATTACGGCGGCTTATGCATTGCCCCAGCAGCAAAAGCTCCCCGATGCCCCTGGGCCCCAGAATAACGCTCCTGCGCCCGACGTCAATGTGCCGCCACCCGGAGCCAACAGCGACCAGAATTCATCCTCCAGTAAAAACCCGGAAACAACGGGAAATACTCGCGATTCGGGGCAGCAGCAAACCAATCCCCAGCCTCCGCCGCCGGGCTCCAGGGAAATCAAAACCGTGCCGGAAGGCAGCGTGCCCAACACCGGTGAGAGCGGTAGCGATGAGTTGATGACGCTGACCAAGACGGTGAGCTTCGTTGCCGTGCCGGTTACGGTGAAGGATGACGAAGGCAAACTGGTCGATGGACTGCTGGCCAAAGATTTTAGTATCTACGAAGACGGAATACAGCAGAAACTCAGCTTCTTCACCAGTGACCCGTTTAACCTGTCCGCCGCCTTGATAATCGATCAAGGCTTGCCGGACCCAGTTCTCCGCAAAGTGAATCAGACGTTTGCTGCTCTGGGGGGAGCTTTCGGACCATTCGATGAAGTGGCCGTTTTCACTTATGGCAACACGGTGAACAAGCGGCAGGACTTTGGCAATACCACTCGCATGGAGTTGGCCCTACAGCGGATCCGCGATGACAGCGGCGCGAATGCGGGCTCGTCTGTCGTGGGAGGCCCGTTTGGTTCTGGTCCGCAGACCAACAGCAAGCCTATGCCGGGCGCAAGCCAGGTGATCACTCCGGCCAAGCAGTATCACGTTCTGAACGACGCCATCCTGATGGCGGCGCAGGAACTCGCGCATCGCTCGCCATCCACCCGTAAGATTATTTTCGTCATCAGCAACGGCGAGGAGTACGGCAGCCGCGCCAGCTATGCTCAGGTGCTGAAGGTGCTGCTGACAGATGGAATTGGTGTGTACGCCATCGGCGTGGATACTGCATCGATGCCGCTCTACAACAAGGTCGCTAAGGCGCGGATTCCGGGCTTCGGCTACAGCAACATATTGCCGCGCTATGCCAACGCGACCGGCGGCGACGTGCTCGATGAGTTCTCCAAGGAATCGATTGAGAGCGCCTACCAACGCATCACCATGCAAGCCCGCAATCAGTACACCCTGGGCTATAACACGGCGCAGAAGCCGTCCAGCAATTATCGGGATATCGAGGTGAGGGTGAAGCGGCCGGGGCTGGAGGTGTTCGCCAAGCACGGATATTATCCGCTACCCCCGCAACGAGAATTGCCGGTACCTGCGGCAGAACCTCCTGCGACCGGTGCAGGAACGCCGCCTCCGCCTCCTCCGGGCAACTAGAAGGTTTCTGGCAGAGTGGCTGTTTCAGCGCCGAGTCGAAGCCTTGCCCCGATACAAAACTCGCATGGAGCCGATTTGCATCAGGGCACGACCTTGGTCGTGCCGTAGAGCAGCAAGAAAATGCGCGCTTCAGCCCCTGCGAAGTCGAAAGAGGGCAGCCGTCAAAGTTTTTTAGCAGCCTATCCAACCCCGAAACCGGCCCCTTACTGCTGACCTGACTCTAGCTCCCGCCCCTCGGAGCTGTCCCGAACTCTCGCGTCCGCCCGGATGCCGCGCTCTTCCCTGATTTGGTTGCAGCCGCCGCGTGCGCCGTCGCGTCCGGCCCATAGCGCTCCAGCAGCACGGGAACCAATGCTCCTTCGGCTTCCTTCACGAAGGTTAACTTCTCGTTCTTGTCGAGATCGATGCGGATGAAATCGCCGAGCTTGACCTGGCTGGTGGCCACCAGATTGGCCAGCGGAAATACAATGTTGCGCTCGATTGCGCGCTTCAAGTGCCGGGCCCCGTATCGCAGATCGGTCCCCTCGCGTAACAGGTACTGCTTCACCGGCACCGTGCAACTAAAGACAAACTGATTGTTGCCCGTGGCCTGCAAGATCCGTTGCTGCACCAAGCCGAGTTCAATCTCCAATATCTGTTCCAGGTGTTCGGGACGCAGCATCCGGAACACGACTACTTTATCGATGCGGTTCATGAACTCGGGCGAAAACTTCCGGCGAGCCGCTTCGACGGCGGTGCGGTCGATTTTCTGGTCGAGTTTGGAATCCATCTGCGCCGGTGTTTGCGCGAAGCCCATGCGCCCACTGATCATCTCGTTCATCTCGGTCGCGCCGAGATTGGACGTCATCACGATCACACATTGGGACAGGTCAACCCTGCGATTGTCCCCTAGTGTGAGCGTGGCTTTGTCGAGGATGCCCAGCAAGAGTTGCCACAGAGCGTCAGAAGCCTTCTCGATTTCGTCAAACAGCAAGATCGAGAGCTTGAGTTTTTCCGTGTGATATTGATTGAGCGCTTCCTGCGTCAGCAGCGGATGAGTCTCCCGATGCCCCAGGTATCCCGGAGGCGAGCCGATGAGTTTGGCGATCTCATGGGAGTGCTGGAACTCGGCGCAGTCGATCTTGATGCAGGCGTGCGTGTCGCCAAACAGAGACTCGGCCACGGCCTCAACCACGCGGGTTTTGCCCGATCCCGTCGGACCAAGAAAGAGGAGGTTTCCCACTGGCCGGCCAGGAGCGTTCAGACCTGCCAGAAACATCTGGTAGATCTCGGCGACCTTTTCCACGGCGGGGTCTTGTCCCACAATCTTGCGCCGCAATGCGGTTTCGAATTCCAACGCGTCATTGCTGTGCCGCGTGGGATCCAGGACAGCGTTCAATCCGGTTTTCATAATGATTGCCAACTTGCCGCTCGACCTCAACGTTCTGGGTCAAGTCGTGTGAGTGAGATGGGAACCAGCAGCCTCTGAGTTGTTCGCCTCCGAAACCTGGCCCGTCACCGCGTTGCAGAAGATGCCGATTTCCATCTGACACAACATTGGATGTAGGAGAGCACCTGCGCGACGGCTTACCGACTAGTTAACTTTTCGACACATCGCAGTTTTCCTGTGCTGCGCTCCGGAGCAGCCGCGGCGGTCGTGGGCAGGATTTTGACAACGCAAAAAGGGCGCCCGGATGCCGGACGCCCTCATATGTTCAACTCTGGATATACTTTACGGCACTTCGATCAACTCGATCTTGCCGTCTTTGCGGCGGTGCAGGACCTTCACCTTGCCTTTACTGTCGCGAAAGACAAATACTTCGCGGTCGCGAAATTCGCACTCTTTCACCGCCTCCTCAATCGTCATCGGGCGCATGGCGATGGAATCGGTGGAATGCACCAGATGGGCCTCGGTGGTACGGGCGATGGAAGGAAACTTGTGAACCACGACCGGAACCGCCGTGGCCGACGTGGCACCCACCGCAATCTGCGTCTCCGCATCGCCTTCAACCGGAGCTTTCCAGCTTTTGTCCTTCGGCTTCCGGGTGGTGTTGCGGCGGCGGCCATTCAAGCGCAAGACCTGGGTCTCGATGTGTTCGAGCGCCTGGCTGACGGCAGCCGTCATGTCCGAAGCCTCGGCCAAGCCTACAACGTGACCACGGCGCCGGTTCACCGTGATTTCAGCGATGTTGCGATGCTTTTCAACGGTGAGAATGACCTTGCTCTTGATATTGTCACCCAGAATTTTTTTGAGTTTCGCGAGGCCGGATTCGACCTCTTTACGGATGGTGGGAGTTATTTCAAATTGCTTCCCAAAGTACTCTACGTTCATTGAGCTCCCTCCTCGCCTCAGCCTCATTCTTTTGATGAACTCTTGGGCTGCGGCGGTGTTCACCACAACGGCGTCGGTTTAGCTTGGATGCCTGCCGCGTTCGGCTGCGACGGGAGCTGACCGTTCCGCCGGTACAGCAGCTAATTCTTAACCCTGCGCTGGTGGGTGCTCGGGATGCGCATGTCTTCCCTGTACTTCGCTACCGTGCGGCGAGTGACCTGGATTCCCTGCGACTGGAGGATGCGGGTGATCTGCTCGTCAGTCAACGGCCTGGCAGGATCTTCCTCTTCGATGAGCTTCTTGACTCGACGTTTGAGAATCAGCAACGAAGTGCTGTTTCCCTCGGGCCCATTCACGCTCTCGCTGAAGAAGTATCGCAATTCGAAGACGCCTTGTGGGGTATGAGCATACTTATTGGCCACGGCGCGACTGACGGTAGAAGGATGAACTCCGATCTCTTCCGCCACTTCCTTGATCATCATCGGCTTGAGGTGATCGATGCCGTGATCCAGAAACTCCCGCTGCCGGTCGAGGATCGAATAGCAGACCCGAAGAATCGTCTGCTTCCGCTGCTCGATGTTCTTGATGAGCTGGATCGCCGACTTGTAACGTTCCTTGACGTAGTTGCGCACGTCTTTCTCGGCAGCTTCCCGATTCAAGAGCCGGCGATAAGCTGGATTCAGACGCAGTTGCGGCACCTCTTCGTCATTCATCAGCACCAGGAACTCATCGCCCTGCTTGATGAAGGCCACATCCGGCTCGATCAGCCGCGTTTCCGCCTTGTTGTAACGCAGTCCAGGACGGGGGTCGAGGGTGCGAATGAAGTCCATCGCCGCCATCACCGCTTCCAGGGGACGCCCCATGATTTTGGCCACGTCCTTGTAATGCTTGTTCTGGAGCGCGTGCAGATGCTGGTCGACGAGCACCATGGCATCGTCCAGAGCAGCCAGCTCGGCCATAAGATTGCCATTGCCGTTCTTGCGCTCCACGCGCTTGAGATTATGCAGTTGGGCCAGCAGACATTCGCGCAGGTCCCGCGCCCCCACGCCGATAGGATCCATCTGCTTCACCAGGTCAATGGCTTCCCGCAGTGCGTCGCGGCCAAACGGAACTCGCGCAGGCGATGTGCGCGGAGGTACCAGCGTCGGTCGCGATGAGGTCTGCTCGCCAACCTGAGCTGGAGATTCCTCGGCAACAGCTTCCGATTCGGCTACGGCAACACTGGCATCGGTCATCTCAGCTTGCGCGCCATCAAATCCGTTCGGTGGAGACGTTAAATCAAGATCAGAGGGAGCTCTCGTCGCCGCGGACGCAGGGGGTTCTTCCACCGGACGCGGCGTCCTGGCGGATTCATCGTCTCCTAAGCCAAGAAGTTCTTCGTCGGTGGCAATCAGGTAGCCTTCTTCGTTCAGATTACCGATCACCAGCTCGGCGGCGCGGTATACATCTTCGTTGACGTGCAGCGATCCCAGCTGCCACATCAGGTGATCGGTCAGAGTGCTGGGTTTCGAGAGGAAGTTCTCGAATGAAGGCTTTTCGCTCTCCTCCATCTCGATCGAGGTACGCAGCCCTGGATCGAGGTATTCCGAGAAGAACGAACCGAAGTCAATCTCTTCGAAGGGATCTTTTTCTTCGCTGGTGGTGGCTGGCTGTTCCGGCTGCGCGGCCAGGGCGCTGTCGCGCTCCAGTTTCTCCTCGCGGGCCGACACTTCGTCGAGCAACGGAACGGAATTGTCGAGTTCCTCCAGAACCGGATTCTCCGTCAGCTCGGCATTGATCATGTCGGCCAGCTCAAGCTTGTTGAGCGCCAGCACACTGACCATCTGCACGAGGCCGGGCGTCAGAATCTGCTTCTGGGAAACTTTGAGGTTTAATTTGGGCTGCAATAAAGACATGCAACGGAACCCTGAGGAGCGCTGCCCCTCGTTCAAATTCTAAACCAACGAGAAGCTCTCGCCTAAGTAAACTCGCTTCACTTCCACATCATTTCCAAGCTGCTCCGGAGTGCCGGTGCGGAAGATTCGCCCTTCATTAATAATGTACGCGCGATCCGTCACCGAAAGCGTCTCACGAACATTATGATCGGTAACTAATACTCCGATTCCACTCGCCTTCAAATCGAAGATGATTTTTTGCAGGTCAAGTACTGCGATGGGATCAATCCCGGAAAAGGGCTCGTCCAGCAAAATGAAAGACGGCGAGATGCACAGACAACGCGCGATTTCCACCCTGCGCCGTTCGCCGCCAGACAGCGCGTAGCCCCGGTTCTTGCGAATGACTCCCAGCCCCAGCTGATCGATCAGGCGCTCCATCCGCTCGCGCCGCTCGTGCCACGACATCGACTGCGCTTCCAGCACCGCCAGGATGTTGTCCTCGACCGTCAACTTGCGGAAGATGGAAGGCTCCTGCGGCAGGTAACTGATGCCATGGTTGCGCGCGCGCAGATACATGGGCACATCCGTGATGTCCTGCCCGTCGATCAGTACCCGCCCCGTGTCGGACGGAATCAGGCCCACGATGATGTAGAAGCTGGTGGTCTTTCCGGCGCCATTCGGCCCCAGAAGCCCCACTACTTCTCCCTGTTTTACGTGGACATTAACTCCGTTGACGACCCTTCGGCCGCGGTAACTTTTGCCGATCTCCTCAGCCGCTAAAGTCTGCATTTACTTCGTGGTACGTGCGCGTGTAATGGTGGGGGAAGAGCGTTTGCTCTCTACCAGCACCCTATCATCGTGACTGTAGAAAGTCAACGAATCGCCCCAAACTGTGCCCCGTTCGGCATCAAAAATGCTAGGAGATTTCCCTGTCAAGAAATACTTCCCGTCATCAGCCGTGTACACCAGCCGGTCACCGACTGCCCGCCGATTCGGCTCGGTAACCACCACCTTCCCGGTCGCGATCATGTGGTCGATTTTGCTTGGCGCGTCCGAACCCGGAAGCGAGGGACCCTTCTGCTGCGCCGGCTTGTCTGGGGTTGGCTGGGCAGTAGCGTTCGGATCCGCTTCCTTCAGATAGACATCGAGTTGCTGGGCGCTGACCGTGCCGGTAGTGGTCTTCGCCAATACGTTCCCCGTGTAGCGCGCCCGGCGTTCCTCATCGATATAGGTAAGTTTGTCAGCCGTCACGTCGACTGGCGTTTGCTTGCCATCCTGCGATTGCTGCAAGAACAAGCTCGATACCATCTGTGATTTGTCAGAGTCCGCGAAGATGGCGCGCTTCTCGTTGTCGAAGTCCATCTTCGGGGCCCGCACCACGTTTCCCGTCTGCCACAGACGTACGTTACCGGTGTAGTGCGCGATCCCGGGCTGCTTGTGAGCGGTCATGTGCTGAGCCGTGACGTGAATGGGGTCGGAATTGGCCAGCAGCGCGCCATTTGGCTGCGGCTTCAGATCGCTGTAGGTGGTCTTGACGTCGTCGTCGGCAAAGCCCTCACCGGTCTGCCGATTCATCTTCACGTGAACTGCGGTCGTCGTCATGCCACCGTCGATCACCCGCGGCGAGCCTGTAAGCACCAGGATCTCGTCATTCGGGGTGTAGGTCGCCATATCGGCAAACGCCGCACGTCCTCCGGTGTTGGGGCTGGAAGACGGCTCGTGGTACTCGAAGTTTCCCGTTTGAATCAACTTCTCCACCCCGCCATCGGGGGCGAAGGCCACATCAAGCTTCTGCGCGGTGCTGATCTTGGGCGGCTCGCCCGGCGAGGTGGATACAATCTTCGAATCGGGCCAGCCGTGCAGCGTCTGGATACGATTGTTGTCGTCAAACGTTGCGTGGAACTTGCCTGCCGTCGCCACGGTAGTAGAGTTTCCACCGCCCAAATCCTGGCCCTTCTTGGCGTCGCTCTTCGCCGGCTTCGATCCTGGCGGCATTGGCAGGATCGTGATCGAAGCCTTGCCCACTGTGTCGCCCGTCTTCAGCTGATTGCCGTTCGCCAGCACGAAATCGAGTTGGTCAGCCGCAATCTCCATTGGCTGTCCGCCGGTTCCCGATTTCCCCGGCTGCGGATCTTGCTTCATACGAGCATTCTTCACCATGTGAAAGAGCGACGGCTGGTTCTCGTCCTCGAAATCAAGGATGAAAGTATCGGCGGAGCCATGCGCTACGCTGCCGCCCCGGGTATCGAACTTGGCGCCACCTGAAATGATGGCCTGCTTGATCGAATTCTTCGGACCCATGTTGAGGTCGCCGCGTGGGCCCACCACGTCGATGATGGAGGCGCCACGAGTCTCGATGTGGACATTGCCTTCCGCAATCACATGCTGCACCGTGTTGTCCGGTTCAAACAGCAGCGTTCCCTTATCGGCAGTCAGAGTGCGATCCGGCTGATCGATTTTGGCATTCAGCAGAATCGCCTGCCGGGGAATTTTCTGGATAATTCCGCTGCTTCCGGTAATGACTGCCGGATGATCGCCGGTGGTGACGATGTGCACGTCGGACTTGAGCTGCAACTCATTCTGATTCGAGTCGTAATAGGCGCCCTTGGCCGAACCGGTAGCCTGCTCGGTTTGAAACTGTACGACTGCGTCGGTATGCGCCGTTCCGGTCTTCTGGTTGAAAGTTAGCGAACTCGTAACCAGGTGAAGCGGATTCCGCATCTCGGAGGGAGTGGTCTGATCTGGCTTACTGGGACCCTCGGCGTTCGACTGCAAATCGATATGCACTTCGCCGACCGCATTGATGTCGCCGCTTTGCGGATCATAGGTGAATTGATCGCCGTAAATCTGGTCGTAACGGTCGTGATTGCGGCCGTAGACCACGATGTGCACGTTGCGGAGATCGGCGTGTCCGCCGGCTTTAAACTGCACCGCCTTGGAAGCCCGAATCGTGTAAAGCGTCCGGCCGGCCTCGGATTTGGAAAGCGAAAAGCCATCGCTGGTCTGCTGGATATCGATGCCCAGAGACTTCGGGACATTGTGCAGGATGGGCTGAACGTGCGAACGCGCTATCCAGTACGAGAGGCTGACTGCGGCGATCAGCACACAAACTCCCACCACCAGCCACTTACGTACCTGAGCTAACGATTGAAACATCTGTCTTAAATTTTACGCTAACTTTGAGGTGCGTCCCAACTTCTGCCCGAGGAGCTTCCTAGTGGCCCAAGAGCGAAAAACTCTTCTCGGGAACGCGAATCACGAGGCAGTCACAGGGCATGTCGTGTAGCGCTTGGCGGCGCTTGGTCCAGCCTGACATCAGGAATCCGATGGTCAGGCAGAACAACGACAAAAACTTCATCAAGTGGCGGACCGTGGCTTGACCGAACGACGTGCGGCCGCCCTCGGCGGTGATGACCTGCAATCCCAGCAGACGCTTGCCTACCGTCGCGCGCCATGACGAACTCTCCGCGAACGCGCAATACAGCCAGGAACCGACCGCGAGGATCAGGATGAAGGCCATGCCGGTCGCGACCTTCGAAACAAAGGGAGAGATTCCAAGCAGGCGGCCGAACCGCCGCAAGACAATATCAATGACGAAGGTCAGCAGCAGAGCGCCCACGCACTCGATGCAGATGTCGATTGCGCCAGCCCAGACCCGAAGCCAAAATCCAGCGTATTCGACCGTGGGCGTAGGGGACACGAGATTGGCAAGTGAGGCGGAAGCCGAAGCTCTGTTTGTGGAGCGCTCATCGGTAAGCAAATCGCCGCAGAACAGACAGAACTTGCCGTAAGGTTGGCGGCTGTTGCCACAACTTGCGCAAACCTCTTCGAGCACCATCTCC
The DNA here is from genome assembly GCA_963769235.1 of uncultured Acidobacteriaceae bacterium. Lineage (GTDB taxonomy): Bacteria > Acidobacteriota > Terriglobia > Terriglobales > Acidobacteriaceae > Bog-257. The sequence continues at coordinate 827,493 of CAVYKW010000009.1, forward strand.
ATCGGATGGGAATACTACGCCCGTGTAGCTGACCTGTAAAGTGGAGCAGCTCTGAATCGCGGCGATCTAAGCCGCTCAAGAATCAGAAAATGGACAAAGCCTTGCACTTACATGCGCAATATTTTGCACTATTTCTCGTATCACGATCCCCGTTAATCCTTTATCCATAACAATTTTGCGCTTGAATCCACGGTAGGACACGTGCATAGTACTGCATGAACAGCTCTGCCCCTGAGTTTCCACAGTCCTCTACAGTCTTCTAAGGAGATGAGCCCATGCTTCGTCGATTCTGGTGGTTAGTATGCGTAGTGGCTCTCGTGCCCGGGGCGGCCTTTGCCGGCAGCATTCCTTTCAGCGGCTCCGGCTCCAGTGGAACACTGCAAACTGGCCAGCCTTTTGCCTATGACTTCGACAACGCCGTCTTTGAGCCGGACTTTGGCGTTCCAGGGGTTGGCGCCGGCACCGCGATCTGGAACGGACCAACCGTCACCAGCTTTGAAATCAGCTTTAACCTTCCGAGCGGTGTCATTATCGATCCGGCGCAAGTAGAGGTTGGGCAGACGGGCGATTGCGTTGGCGGAGCAGCCGGTGGAACTGCTTTCTGCGCTCAGCCGTACACTTCTCCGTGGCTCGCAACCCTGATCGGTACCAACGAGATTGAGTTCACCGCGACTCCTGGAAACGATCTCACCCGCGGCGATCCGTTTTTCCTGAACATCTTCTTCTCCGGTGGAGATCCTAACGGCGCAAGTTTCCAGGGAAACTTTGGAACCGCGACGCCCGAGCCCAGCAGCATTCTTCTGTTGGGAACTGGAATTCTTGGAATCGCAGCTACCATTCGTCGCCGCAAGCTGTAGCCATAAGTCCTCCTTTGGGAGAAACAAGGAAGCCGGAGCCCACCAGACTCCGGCTTTTTCTTTTGCGCGCGAAAATTGAATTGGCTTTGTAGCTGGTGTAATCGCCGGGTGCCCTTCATCTTCTGAGTTGGGATGACTGGGAACTCATGGGTCGAGTGGACCGAATCTTCGTCCCACACATTCGAAAGCTGCGAATGTATGGGGCAGCTGTGATCTTCACCGTCACGGGCACACAGCGCCACGCAGAGAAGGAGTTGTGCGGTGCTCATCGAAACGCACAACGGCGCCCATCCGCCGCACCAATCATGGAAAAGAGCCCTACCGAAGTAGGGCTCTGGTGAGCAATCAGGGTTAACTACAACTGCTAGAACTGCGACGCCTTACGAGGCGAGCCCAGACCGGTGCACTGGTCCCAGCCGAACTGCGCCGGAGCTCCGTTGTTGCCCGTAGTGACATCGAAGAAGTTGGTTGCGTAGGTTACCGGACGAATGTACCACTGGTAGGTGGGCGATATCTCGGCAATGGTTGACGAGGCGAATTTGCCTGCCCAGTTGACGATGCCGGCCAAAACCGGGGAGGCGACGCTGGTTCCGTAAACCTCACACCAGCCGCCGCAATACGATGAGCTGTAGATGTCGACCGGTGAAGTGTTGGAGGCGACCGCTGCCCAATCCGGCGTGCCGCGTTTGAAGTTCGTCTTGTTGGCGACGAACAGCTGGTACTGGGGCAGAGGCTCGTACACGCTGATGCCGCCGCCGCTGCCGTTCCAGCAGGTTTCCGTCGTAAAGTTGCCGTTGCTGTCACGCTGAATAGCAGTGCCGCCGGCGGAGATCACGTTCGGGGAAATGCTGGGATAGGCTACGCCCAAGCCGTCATCGCCCGCTGAGCCGAAGAACACCACCCCCTGTTTGACGAAATACGAGTCGTATTGCAGCTCGCAGTTGCCGCTACCACACCAGTTTTCGCCGCCGTTGTAAGTCCAGCTGTTGGAGACTTCGCCGCCGCCGGCAGCCGCCACCGCATTCGCGGCCGCGGTTTCGGCGCCGTCGCCGATCGGGTCATCGCTAAATGCCGAAACGATGATCTGGGCGTTGGGAGCCATGGCATGCGCATACTGCACATCCAGGGCGGTCTCCAGGTCCCATCCCGAGCCGACGTTGGACGGGCACGGCGGTGCCGGACTGCAGATCGTGGTGATCGTAGCCGCGGGTAAACCAAACTGAGTATTGAAAGTGTTGAAATCAGCCTGCATGGCGGAGTAAACGCCGTACTCTACAACAGCGACTGCCCTGGCTCCGCCAACCGGAACCAAGGTTGAGGATTTCGGGCAGCCTGCGGTGTGGGTGGTCAGGCCGTAAATGCAAGCCACCGTCGCCGGGTTTTCGCCATTCGGGATGGTCAATGGAATAACGCCTTTATCGGGAACAAACATATAAATCGAAGTGTGCGGCTTGCCCGGAGTGCGAAGCGCAGTGCTGGGAGGGGTTACGGTCCTGCCCGGCTCTTGCGAGAAGGCGTTGGTTAGCATTGTGATCGCCGCCAAGGCAATCAACATTCTCATACTTTTGTTCATTCGAGATCGCTCCTCAATTCGAAACTGGTGCGGAAGACCGCCGCAGGTTACGGTCGTCGCGGGTTGTGTAATCCAAGAATGCTCAGATGTGCTTCTCAAGTGCCCGAAACTTACGCAACCGGGCATGAGAAGAAGCGTAATTTAAAGTACAACGAACATTCTCAGCGGCTGAGATGTAAGGGACAGCTGATGATGCCAGTTACAAATGAAGTCTAGAGCAAACCGGTTATGCCAAAGGACCATATAAAGTACGGGACTCTTCCGAGCCATATTAAATATATGCTCCAAGATTGCAATAACTCGAACCTATTTAAGGAAACAACGACGTTTACGAAGGCGAACCACTCTACCACGCAACTACTGCATAAATATGTGACCAGAGGCACTTTGCAACAGAAAATATTCGAAGACAAACAGAGGGCGAATAGACTAATTTATTGCAGGTAACAACGAGGTCAATAGTATTGCAACGGCAACGATAGAGGTAATGTGTAGTGTCACACCTGAACTTATGGTAGTTATTTGCTTTGGATGGTAGTCGATCAAATTGTAGTCACTAAGTCCTACATGCAACTTGTTTCAGATTTTCGCAAATCACTTAGCTATCTGCGCTCGTAGAGTAGCAAGCTATTTGCCCTCAGATGCAACGGAACAACAAAAATTTTGGGATTCAACCGTCCCATGAATCATCTTTTGCGTTGCCGGGTGCCCCGGGGTTGGGATGAGTGGGAACCCAGGGGTCGAGTGGATCGAATCTCGCCCAACGCATTCGCATATCGCGAATGAATAAGACACCCACCGAATACTGGGCGGCCATTCGCAGCCAAATTCAAATCCGGGCCAAAACCTCGTTTCCGCGCTACTATCTTTCGGACAGAAAGGAACCCTGCGATGCGGCGATGGCTTCTGCTTTCCTCTGTCCTGCTGATCTTCGTGGCTTTGGCAGCCGCGCAAACCAGCGACCCGGCCGCCGATCAGGCTTTGAAGCGGGGCGAGACTTTCTCCAAAGCTCTGGCCACGGTCACCAGTACCGCCATTTCGCCCTTGCTGGGAGTTTGCGTCATGGGAGTGTGGGAGTACTATCACGCTTCCAGTGTCGAGCGCGCGAAGCTTCCCTTCTATCAAAAGCCAAAATTCTGGATACCCGTGATGGCGCTGCTCATCCTGATCTTCATCAAGGACACCTTCGGCGGGTTTGCTCCGCTCATCAAGAAACCGCTCGACGCCATTGAAGTCTTGCTGGTCAATCACGCGTCGCTGGTGCTCGTCGTCTTCCCAGTGGTGATAAGCCAGGTCGCGAAGTACATGGGCTTCGACTCCTGGAAGGGGCTGTTCGCCTGCATGTTCAGCGGCCCGGTGGTGTACGCGGCCACCGCCCAGACCGCGGGCCTCAGCCATGCCTTCAACGCGGCTACCGCTATCCTCTACACCGTTGCCGGCTTCGCGGTTACATTCGTCATCTGGCTGCTGGGCCACTCCTTCGATGTCCTCGCCTTGATCAGTCCGTTTCCGTTTGTGGATTTCATGCTGAAGGCTGCGCGCAACGCAATCTATGTCGTACTGCTGGTGACGGCCATCTTCAGTCCGCACGTCGCGGTATTGCTCTGCGTGGTTCTGATCGTCGTGAGCGTCCTGCTCTTCGGATGGGCGCTGCGGATCGCATTCTTCGGCGCGCTCTTTGCCTGGAGCCTCTTGCGCCTCCTGCTGACCGACGTACACCACAAGCCGAGCCAGGGAGAAACCCTGCCGGCCTTCAGCGCGCGCGTGAAAAACGTCAAGCGGCGAACCTACGGGCATCTGGCCGCGCGCGAAGATGGCAACCTGATCTTCCGTTATCGACGGCTTCTGCTGGGTCCGGAAAAATGTGTGGTCGTGGGACGCTCCACCAGCTTCGACGTGGGCCGCGGCATCTTCTTTCCCTCGGTGGTGGAACCGATCGAGTCAGCGCAGAAACACCGGGTCGCGTTCCGCTTGCTTCCCACTTATCGCGGAGCAGAAGAATCGATCCGCATTTGCCTGGGATGTGCGCAGGTGCGCGATTTGCGCTGGAACAAAGGCATCCGCTCGTTCTGGAAATTCGTCAACGACGAAGACAGCGCAACCGCGGCCGGAGTGGCGGACGGAACGGTCAGTAGCTAGCTTAGTTCAACGGCTTTTCCGACGGTTCGCCCCAGACCGAGTGGGGTCTCGGCTGATGGCCGGCCCAAACGGTCCAGCACGCTGTCGCGATCGCAAGTCCCGCGATCAAGACCCAGGCCAAAACATTTATCACCGCACGAAATCGGAGATTCGAATTCCTAAGCATCGCACCGAATTATCCCGTTTCGGTAAGTATTCGAGAGCCGTCGACTTGGTTGCTGCATGCCGCAGGACTCGTGAGGTTCGAAACCTGCGAATTCCATTTTCTATTAGTCTCGGCACTGTTTCGAGTTTCAAACAGCGTGCACCCTCTCGTCATCGAGCGGCTACCGGATGCGGATAAACGACCCACTTCACTACGGCGAAGGCGGCTGGCGCTCCGATAGTAACGAGTTAGCGGCTTCGTGGTGTCTTCTTATTTAAGCTGCTTCAGGAGCTCAACTCGGATTACGAGCTGCGTTCCGCTATCCAGCTTCAAGTCCTTGGCGGTGGTGACTAATATCGCATCCTTATTGAGCTCGAGATTACGGATACCGACAACTCCGACACTGTTTCGATCGAGCACCGGGCCGCTCTGTCGCGCGTTCATCGCCGCAACATCAGTGACGCTCGATACGCCTGCCGGACCCGGAACGGTGGCACCCGAATCATGTCCCGTATCCTTGGCCAGTGTGCCCGAGCCAGCGGCGCCGGTATCAGGTTCGTTTCGCAGATTGGGAGCAACCGCTTGAAGGACTCCATGAATCGGTATCTCCTTACCGGCTGTGACTTCAATCTTTTGGAACTCAATGCCAAGCGATGATAGCGCTTCTCCGCCAGAACCTATCTGCACGCTGATCACCTGGCCATGAATCGTGCTTCCGCTGGGAACAAAGACTCCGTGGACATTCAATGCGACCGAAGTCTTGGCGGTAACTGCGCTGCCTACCTTCAGCTTCTTCATATCCAGTGACTTCGCCAGCGAAGCTGGAACCGGTGTGCCCGCAACCTTTACCTCAGCTTGCTGCTGCGGGTTTGCTGCAGACGGCTTCGCCACACACAAGAATGTGGAGGCCACAGTAAGAACAGCAACCAATAGGCGCAAGCGATGCATCTTCGTTCCTCCAAAAGCGTGCCAAGAGCGCGATCCGGCCAAATCTTACTTCCGTTAGCCGAGGTAGTAATCGAAAAACATGGGCCCCTGCGAGTTACTCACTCGATTTCAACAAAGCATCGGCAGATGGTTGCAGTACGTGAAAGCGGACTTCAGCGGATAGGTGCGGGACTATCAAGCCGAACGTCACAAGCCTGGTAGAAGGTCGAAACCAGGCCACTCGGCGCGATCACAGAATGTCCGCGCTTTGCGATTGCGTATCCATCCGTTCCACGTATTGAGCGCGTGCCGGGCTAGCTGTGAATGGATCCGCGAAATACTGCGTTTCTCGCGCCACTTGGTCGCCCTGAAACTCCATGATGCTCACAGTGTAGGAAGGCTTGTTGTCATAGGACAGGATGAATTCGGTGACCCACAAATCACCACTGCCAACGATTCGCTGAACAGTAAAGCGCTTCCGGTTCGGCTGGATGGTGCGGGTGATCTGAATGTTGCGTCGGCCGCGTATGCGCTCGCCTGACTGCGGATATTCCAGCACTGCGTCCTCCTGATAGATGCGGTGCTCGGTTTCAAAATCGTTGGCATCGGAGGCCGCCCAATGCTGTTCCAGTGCCGCACGTATCTGTTGATCTCCCATCCCACCCTCCTGCGCTGGGGAAAAGCTTAGACTCTCGCATGGCCTGCATTCAAGGGAATCAAATTCGTATCTTGAAAATTGCAGGGTGCCCAGCATCTCGCTACGCTTTGGTCCCCCCGCAACGCGGGACATATTCCCGCTTCCGGTCCTAACTTTTCGACATAGCGAAGCGCCCCGAAATGTTTGTGCTATAGTGAGCCCGCTTTTGCGGCCACCCATCCTTGTCTGCCTAGAGTCGCTGCGAGAGCGACACCCTACCTCGGAGGCCAGTTTGAAAATCACTTTCATCCCTCGCACATTGTCTTTGTCAGCCGCCATGCTGGGCCTTTTGCTTGCGAGCGGCTTTGCAGCCGACTCAGCTAATACATTTCAAACCTCACAGAAGCTTCCGGTTCGCGGAGCGGGCCACGCAATTGGAGCTACGCGTCCTTTGGAACCCGGTCACATTCAGCCCGCGAGCAAGCCACCCGCGGGAGCCAACCCTTGGGTCTTGCAGGCTACGCTCTCCGGCGCCGTTATCCATGACATCTCATTCCCCACTGCGTCAGGTAGGCTTTGCCGCGGCCGAACTCGGACAAGTCTGGAGGACCAGCGACGGCGGCAACACCTGGACGGAGATCGTGAACCTCGGCTTCCCGTATTACTTCTACGGAGTACACGCCTTCAATGCCAACGATGTGGTGATCTCCGGCTTCAACGACAACAACTTCCAAGGCATCATCCGCTGGAGCCATGACGGTGGCACCACCTGGACCGACGACATCGTGCTCACCACCGTCGGCTGGTCGGATCGGGTTCGCTTTGCCAACTCGCAGGACGGGTTGGTGATGGACCAGTTGAACCTTGATAATCCTAACTATGCACACTACACCACCGACGGTGGCGCGGGCGCCAGCGACTATACCGGAGTTGTGCCCGATCCTAATGGCGGCTGGTTTGGCGATGAGTTCAGCATGTTGAGCGACTTGCGCACGCGCGCTTCGGGCATCACCTATTGCGACAGTCCGAACGGCGGTCAAACCTGGACGTGCAAGCCATCGATCGATTCGGTCTTCGATGGTCCAACGTTCTTTGCCAATGACAACAACGGCTGGGTCGGTGGAGGAGAGATTTCACCCCAAGTCGAAGGCTGGGTACATCGCACTACCGATGGCGGACAGACGTGGAGCGGGCGCACGCTCGACATCCCCTGGCCCATCCGCGAAATCTACTTCCTGAATCCAACGATCGGTTGGGCCGCAGGAGGCAACATCTATAGCAACGCCGGCGGCATTTACTACAGCAACGATGGCGGACAAACCTGGTCGCTCGACCTGAACTCCAACGGCGTTGAAGTGAGTTCCTGCGATAGCGCTCCCGGCCCCACCTTCGTCAACGTCTGGTGCGCCGGATACGACGCCAACTTCAATGGAACCATCTATCACCTGACCAGCATCAGCCAGTAGAGCTGGTCAGAGAAGCAGAGCCGGAGCGCCCAGCTCCGGCTTTTTTCAAGCAGCCTTGTAGGCCATCAACAGCAGGTTCGCTTCGCTTTCCGTCTTTTGAAGTTGCTTTGACTGAGTTTCCGACAGATGAGCCAGTTCATGTTTGGGCTTGGCGGGGTGACCACTCGAAAGGTCATAGTGTGGCTTCGGCTTCAGGGCAACCACCCAGCACTGCAAATTTTTTTCCAGTGTTTGGATGTTGTTTGTCAGGGTTTCGTCCAAATGGGCAGGTTCCAAACCATAACTCATAGCGTCTCCTTGTTTATTCGGGCCGTTTCGAGGAAGCAGGGAGTGGGTAGCCTGCTGGTGTGCGGTTGCTGGGACACGAATGATTTTCAGTGCCCACATGGCTCCGGTAGGTCGTGACGGGACTCACGTCGACCGATGGGTGCGAACGTACGCCCAGCGGGAAAGCTTGTCAAGAGATGTCATGGTATCGGCTCGATGGCCGCGATGGCCGGGAGCCCCGTGTATTCGGGGGGTTCGAATGTGGGCGAGGCCTAGGGGCGGGACACAGGTTGGGCTTCGTCAAAGCGGCGTAACAGGCAAGCCACCAGTCTGGCAGCGCGGGACGAAGGATGATAGCTCAGCGCTTCAGCCCTGGGTTACGCGATCAGCCGGCAGCCCTACTTCTCGGCGGCGGCAATCGCTATCGGCGCGACGCGCGCAAAGTCGACCAAGCTCAACTGTACCCCGCCAAAGTCGGGATGCTCGTTGTAGTCGACCGTAAATGCCAGATCGAGAACATCGCCGGCAAGCAGCGGATCGCTGGCGGCGCGTTCGGCCATGCGCCATCCCAGAACATCATGCGCCCGCTGGAAGCGTCCGCCGTTCGCGTTGGGATCGGAAGGAATCGCGCGCAGCTTTAGGTGCTTCTCTTTCAGCACGCGCGCCGGCTGCACCAACTTGGCGTTACGAGCGACAAACACAGGCGTGGGATTGCCCGATCCGAACGGCTCCAACTTTTGCAGCGCCAACCAGAAATCCTGCTTGATCTCGTCGAGTGAAACCTCGGCGTCATATTCCATCACAGGAACAAAGTCTGCCGGCGTCAGGCGCTGGCGTGCGTAAGCATCCAGGCGCGAGCGCAACTCCGCAACCCGCTCGGTCGGCAGCGCACATCCCACCGCGTGCGCATGACCTCCGAAGCGCGTAAACAATTCCGGGCAAGACTCCAGAGCTTCCAGCAGATGAAACGCGCTCAGCGAACGTCCGGATCCATGCGCTTCTCCGTTTTCGCACGAGAAGATCAAAGTCGGGCGGCAATAGCGCTCAACAATCCGCGTCGCGCAGATGCCAATCACGCCGCGATGCCAGTTCTCCCCATCGACCACCAGACAGTACGCATCTTTGAACTCCGGCGACGACTCGATCTTCTGCTGGATCTCGTTTAGGATGCGCTGCTCTTCCTGCTGACGATTCCCGTTAAGCTCGTTAAGCTGCATCGCCATCTCGGCAGCTTTGCCGGCATCTTTCTCGGTGAACAGCTGAATCACTCGCTCGGCAATGTCCATGCGGCCGGCGGCATTTAGGCGCGGAGCCACACGGAATGCAATATCGCCGGCGCTCAGCGGGCGCGAGCCATCGAGTTCGCAATTCGCCAGCAGAGCCCGCAAACCTGCATTCACCGGCTTGCGCAGGCCTTCGAGCCCCAGCTTGGCAAAGACGCGATTCTCGCCGATCAGCGGCACCGCATCGGCAATGGTGGCAATCGCTACCATCTTCAGAAACGACGGCAGCAGGCGCTCGCGTCCGCTCTCCACCAGCAGAGCTTGCGCGATCTTGAATGCCACGCCGGCGCCGCACAGCGACTTGCAGGGATAGTCGCAGCCTTGCTGATTGGGGTTAACGACTGCGAGCGCCTTCGGCACGCCTTCCGCTTGCGGCAGGTGATGGTCGGTCACGATAAGGTCAATGCCGCGTCTCGCCGCTGCTTCCGCCGCAGCAAACGCGCGAATGCCGGTGTCCACGCTGATGATGAGCCGAATACCGCGGTCGGCTGCCTGCTCAATCACCTCATCGCGCATGCCATACCCTTCGCGGATGCGGTGCGGAACGTGATAGTCGACCTTGCCGCCGCAAAGTTCCAGTGCGGTTTTCAGGATGACGATTGCGGTGGTACCGTCCACATCGTAGTCGCCGTAGATGAGTACGGTTTCACCGCGCTCAATCGCCGTGCGCAGTCGCTCCACAGCAGCGCGCAGCCCGGTCATCAGGTAGGGATCGTGCAAGTCTTCGAGAGAGGGGGAGAGAAACTTCTTGGCTTCGTCGGCCGTCTGTATGCCGCGCACAATGAGCAAGCGCGCCACTGGAGTGGAGATTCCAGCTTCCAACGCCAGCTCTTGCACCTGCTGCGGATCGGCACTGCGAAGGACCCAACGCACTAGCTGGCACTCGCCATACAGCTTCCTAGTTCATCGTTCATCCGTCAGGCCTCTCCGCGCCGCCCCCGGGGTCCCCGAAAGACGCCGCGTTTGCGTCTTTTGGGGTGGTTTAGTGTTCGTCGTCCTGGTCGGTGTCGTCGATGGCCAGCGTTCCGAAATCCTCAACCAGGTCGAGCAGATGCTGGTAGCGCTCATACCACTCCGTCGTAACCTCGAAGAGGAACATGATGCCCTGATGCGGCCAGCCGAGTTGAATGAAGCCGGTCTTGCCCAGGTAGTTGCGTAGCCAGCGAGCTTCTTCCACATCTTCGTCGCTGGGATAGGTGGCCTGCTGCAGGCGCTGAATCAGGTAGTCGAGCTCATCGCGCTCCAGCACCTCTTCGTCCATGGAGAGGAACTGCGCGCCGGCCTTCTTCGCCAGTTCAACAAAATCTTTCCAGCTTTCAGGATTGTCCCGCGGATCCCACATTACGCTGTGCACTTCTTCCGTCACATAACCCTGAAAGCGGCTGAGGCCGTGTCCCAGGATGAAGGCGTTCATGTCGTCTTTGAGGCTGGATAAATCTTCTGCCATAGGAATATCTCGAGCGCCGGCAAAGAAATTTCGCAGGTTGCGAAAGTCATCATACTCCCACGCGGGGGCGCTGGACACGGGCCGGAGGTGACGAATCTGCGGCCCTCCGGCGCGCCCGAATCGCGCTAAAGCCTGTGTTAGACTAAAATGTTTTCTTAGCCGTTTTGAACAAGCATGCTTTTCTCCAAAGAATATGTGGGCTATCTCGCCCGCGAAATCACCGACAAGCTCCTTGCGGGCGAGTTTATCGACACTCCCGATAAGAGTGCCGTAAAAGAGCGCGTCCACACCGCTCTGCTGGAAGAACTCACCCTGGAAGACCGCATCAACGACGAAGTTCGCATCATCCTCGACACCTACTCGGACGAGATGCAACGTAGCGGCGCCAACTACCAGGAGATGTTCAAGAAGATCAAGAACGAACTGGTGCGCAAGTATAAGGCGGTTTTGTGAGAATCAGCCGCGAAAAGATCAACAAACTGGCGCACGCCGTGGCTGATACGCTGGCCGACATGGACAGTGTCGACTTCGTCGAGGACCGCAACAGCATTCGCCTGGAAGCCCGCCGCCTGCTGGAAAACCTGATGGCCCAGGAAGCCAAGATTGACGCTGCCGCCCGGCAGAAGATCGAGAGCCAGCGCAAAACCATCCTCGAAGGCTCCCAGGAATGGGACATCCTCTACCGCAAGTACTACAACGAAGAAGTGAAGAAGCTGGGTATCTAGGCGCAGCGATTGCTCCTAAGAAAGCACTGATTAAGGTTGCTTGGGGCTTCTGGCGCAACACTAATCAAGTTTGCCTTGAAGGGGACGGCCTTCAGGCCGTCCGTTAAGTATTGCAAAATCGATTCGGCTTCAGCCGCTGAGGGACCTCGGTTTTGAGTTGCTCAGGCTTTAACTGCCAGCGTCGGAATCGCGAGTTCGACCCGAGTTCCTTAGCTTCCTGGTAGCGGCCATTTCGGCCTTGGCTAACGAGTCGAACGTCCTCCTCACCGCGATTCTATAATCCCTCCAGGCCTGACCTACTGTGTCCACTATCCCCAACTTAAAGGGCGCGATTAAGCATCTCGCGCTCGAAACTGGCTTTGACCTAGCCGGCATCGCCGGAGTAGCCGACACCGCTGAACATCGATTCTTTCCTGAGTGGATCGGCGGGGGACGTGCCGGCGAGATGAAGTACCTGGAAGCGCGTAACGATGCCGGCGAACTGAAGCGAGCTTCGCTCGCCAACGCTGCTCCCTGGGCGAGATCGGTCGTGGTGTGCGCGCTCAACTACAACACCGACCAGCCTTACTCCACGCACGCCGGCAACACGTCGCAAGGATGGATCTCGCGCTATGCCTGGTCGCAGCGTGATTATCATGACGTGCTGCTGGAGAAACTGCGCGCGCTGGAGTCGCGTCTGATCGAGGCGTGCGCGCAGAGTGAAATTTTAGCGCCGCGCACCTGGTGTTACGTCGATACCGGACCTGTCATCGAACGGGTCTTTGCCAAGTATTCCGGCATCAGCTGGATCGGCAAGAACACCTGCGTGCTGAACCAGGAGCGCGGTTCCTGGCTTTTTCTCGGAGTCATTCTCACTTCGCTGGAGCTCGCGCCCGACCTTCCTGCCGCCGACCTCTGTGGCTCGTGTACACGTTGTCTGGACGCTTGCCCTACCCAAGCCTTCCCCGCCCCTTATCAACTCGATCCCACGAAGTGCATCTCTTATCTCACAATCGAGTTGCGCGGAACGATTCCTGAAGAGATGCGCCCAGGCATTGGCCGCCAGGTGTTTGGCTGCGATATTTGCCAGGATGTCTGCCCGTGGAACCGCAGCGCTCCGGTGACGAACACGGTGCAATTCGAAGCACGAGCTGAGCTGGTGAATCCTGAGCTGGAATGGTTAGCAAACCTCAGCATCGAACAGTTTCGCGAGGCCTTTCGAGGCTCACCGGTAAAGCGTGCGCGCTACTCTGGCCTTCGCCGAAACGTGGCGGTGGCCATGGGAAATAGTGGGGATGCGCGATTTCTTCCCTTGCTTCAGCAGCTCTCGCAGGATGAAGACGCGAGGGTTGCAGAGCACGCACGCTGGGGTTTAGCACAGCTGCAACGCCTGCCGCAAGACAGCTCTGCTGAATGACTTCCTTTCGCGAGCCGCAACCTGCTAATGCTGTCGTGAGCTGCGGCCTGAGGAGCTCACATAGTTTCCCTGATGCGGGTAGGAATTACATTCACGCAGACTCCATCCAAACGCAAAAATTCAACGGTCTCACTGTTTTCACTCTGGCACGTCTATTGCATTACTGGAAATGCGAAGCGAAGCGAACCAGCAAGTGAAGCCTCCAGCGTTGCAAGGTACGTTGGAATCATAAATGTCAGGCAAAAGTGAGCGCCGCTAGCGGATGACAGGTGAGTTTCCCATCTACCCGCGACGGCGCTCGAACATTTTAAATTCTGCTGGCGTGTGAAACCCCCTCCTCCGCCTGCAGTGATGCCCACCGCACCCAGCTCGGGCGTCGAGCCTTCCTCGTCTCGGGACAGGAAGGCTTTTTTCTTGTCGGGATTGATTCGTCTCAGGCCACCTCTCGTCGATCTCCTCGGCCGTTTTGGACATTCGCAATCTTTATGGCTATAAGAGAAAGTATGACTCAGGCTCTTAGCCGGCGCCTTAAACAGGCGCAGTTTGCCGACCCCGCACAGGAAGCCTTGCTGAGCGTGATTGTGGCGGCGAATACATTGAATGAGATCATGGACCGGGTGTGCGAGAAGCACGGAATCACCCGGCCGCAATATAACGTGCTGCGCATTTTGCGCGGATCGCAACCGACCGGACACGCGCGCTGCGAGATTGCGTGCCGCATGCTCGACCGGGCGTCCGACGTCACCCGCCTGGTGGATCGGCTTCAGGCTCGGAAGCTGGTCAAGCGTTCGCGTGGCAACAGCGACCAGCGCCAGGCTGTCACCAGCATCACCGCCAAGGGGCTCAAATTGCTGGATGCAATGCAGCCCGACGTAGAAGCCGTGACTAGCGTCATCCTGCGTAAACTCAACCCGGACGATTTCCGGGAGCTGAGCCGGCTTTGCGCCCTCATCCTGGAAAGCGAAGAAACGGCCGCTTCCGTCCCCGCTTAAGCCGCTCGCACGATCCCCGGAATCAACGCTTTCGAAACTCCTGAATCCCCGCTGACCCGGCCTACATCGAATTATATGTCGCAACACATATTACGTTGGTTGTAACACATATTGGATAAGGGCAGTGAGCCCGGAGGTGCATCAATGAATACCCTGCTGCTGGTTAACTCCAGTCCTCGGAGCAATTCTGTTTCTCGGCGGCTTGCTCGTCTGGCGGCGGAACAGTGGAAATCAACCAATCCTGAAGGCCGAATCATTGAGCGCGACCTGGCGGCCGAGGCGCTTCCCTTCGTCACCGAAAAGTGGATCGAAGCATCAACTACACCGGCGGACCAGCGCACTCCGGAGCAACAGCAAGCCATGGCGCTCTCCGACGCTTTGATCGAAGAGTTGCAGTCGGCTGACTTGATTGTCCTGGGCGTCCCCATGCACAATTTTTCCATTCCGGCGGCGGTGAAGGCCTGGATCGACCTGATTACCCGAGCGGGCAAAACCTTCAGTTACAGCGAGAAGGGTCCGAAGGGCCTTTTATCCTCTGAAAAGAAAGTTCTGGTGATCGTTTCCCGCGGCGGGGCGTACGGACAAGGATCGCCTGCCGATTTCCAGGTTCCCTACCTGCGCCACATGCTGGCATTCGTAGGCCTGACCGACCTAACGGTTGTCGACGCCGACAAACAGGCGTTCGGGCCCGAAGCCGCACAAGCGTCGGTGGACGAGGCCGTAAAGTCTTTGACCGCCCTGGCCGGCAACTGCCCGTCGCACTCGACGGCAGCAGCGTAAACTAGGAGCAGAAGCAGCGAACCCTCCCGGGTGGGGAGGGTTCATCTTGGCCCGAACTCAAGGGCCAGATCCTCGTGGCGCTGGCGTGACCTGAGCTTACGCGTTGGAGAGGTTTCTATACGCGCTGGACGTTAGCGGCCTGGAAGCCCTTTGGTCCCTTAGTAAGGTCGAACTCCACAGTCTCGCCCTCATTCAAGCTCCGGTACCCATTCTCTTGAATGGCCGAAAAATGAACGAAGACATCCTCGCCCGTTGAGCGTTGAATAAATCCGTAACCCTTGGCTCCGTTAAACCACTTTACTGTACCTTTCTCTCTCACAACCCGCTCCTTTCAAAACTTAAAGCTTGGAATCACCCCTGCTCCGCGCGGACATTCGAGGCACAACCCTGAGGTGGCGAGCCCGGAAGAGGTCTCAACGTTGCCGGGAAAACAAAGGTTGCGGCTCAGTTCGCAGCTTTTCTGCAATGAAAAAAGGCCCACGAATTTGTCCTGACAGACGACTGCGTCGCGTCAGAGCAGATCCCTGGAACCCGTGCAATGCGTGAATTGAACTGCTGACAGAAACATCAACCCAAATCCGCGTTTCGGCAAACCCGAAAGCTCCTCCTCTGCCCTTACAAAGGGGGAGCAAAAGATAATTACAGGAACTCTGTCGTTTGGCAAGTATTTCCTGCTCATAGACTTCCGGTCGTTCCCACAATGAAACGAGGCGCGACAGGCGGTGCCCCGAGGACCGATTCCGGCTAACCGTTCTGGTACGATTGAAGGTGGTGAGCAGCGAGTCGTCCACCTCCGAAGAAAAAGATAAACCGGTCTTCAAATCCACGACCGGTGTCACCGGTTCTTCCACAGCGTCGGCCACAACCTCACTTAAGTACAAGAGCACAGCGGACTTACACGCCACGCCACTCCAGCCCGGCACTGCTGCCAGGCGGTTGATGGCCAAGGACGAGCGCGAGGAGATTTTCCGCTACCTCCCAGAGACCTATAGCCTTTCGCATCGTCTACGCCGCCACGGTCTGTCGACCCTGCGCTTCCTGATGAGAACCGAAGTACACACCTATGCCTTCTCGGTGGCGGCTAATTCGATCCTGTCCTTCTTCCCGTTCATCGTGCTGCTGCTGACGCTGGTGCACCGGGTGTTGCATTCGCCTGCAATGTACAACGTCGTGCTGGAGCTTCTGCGCGACTACCTGCCCAGCAACAAGGACTTCGTTATCCGTAACGTGCAGTTCCTGGCCAGCGTAAAAGGTCGCGGACAGATTTTTTCGGCTGTGATGTTGCTGATCACGTCGACCGGAATCTTTCTTCCCCTCGAGGTAGCGCTGAACAGCATTTGGGGATTCAAGAAGAACCGTTCTTACCTGATGAACCTGCTGGTGGCGCTGGGTCTGACGGTGGCCTGCGGATCTTTAGCGATGTTCTCGATTGCGCTTACCGCTCAGAATTTGAAGATGCTGGGCTTCGTGGTGGGCGACCAGAACTTCGTCTTCCAGGGCTTAGGCTTTATCGTGATGAAGGCTTCGGCAATCGTAGCCACCATTGCCATCTACTTCCTGATCTATTGGCTACTGCCGAATGGCAAGGTCCCGGCGCGCGCCGTGCTCCCGGCCGCCGTCATCACCGGACTGGTTTCAGAAGCCGCGAAATACCTCTACATCCTGGTCCTGCCGTGGCTTAACTTTCAGGAAGTATACGGCCCGTTCTCAATAACCGTTACGCTCATCTTCTGGTCGTTCTGGAGCGGCATGCTGCTCCTGGGAGGAGCGTATCTTTCGGCGGCCGAGCACAGCAGTCGTTTGCAGGCCCGCCGCGACACCGCCCGGGCAGCCAAAGAGTCGTCCTAGATCCAACCTCAACCGTCTGCTCCTCAGCCCGAGAAACAGCTATTGTTTGGCTATTTGCGCTGCGGGATAAACGCCCAACACTTTCACGAACTCCGCGATCTCTGCCAGATGACGAAGCGCGTTGCCCGCAGCCTCGTCGTCCTCTCGCAGGATGTCAACAAAGAAGACGTACTCCCAAGGATGACCCCGCATCGGCCGCGACTCAATCTTGCTCAGGCTGACGTCGCGCAACGCAAAAACGCTTAACGCTTTGAACAGCGCGCCCGGCACGTTCTTTAGCGCAAACGCCAGGGACGTCTTGTTTGAGCCCCTGGCGATCTTGCGGGATTTGTTGATCAGTAGAAAACGCGTGTAGTTCTGCCGGTCGTCCTCGATGCCGGCCTTCAAAACATGACCGCCATATTGCGCGGCAGCCTGCTTCGGCGCGATCGCAGCAGCATCGCGCAACTGCTCTGCAATGACATGCCGCAGGCTTCCGGCGGTGTCATAGAACGGAACGGCTTGAACTTCTGGTCGAGCGCTCAGAAAGTTACGGCACTGATCAAGCGCAACCGGATGTGAGAAGACACGGCGAATCTGCTTCGACGAAACGCCCGGAGCAGCAATGAGGTTGTGCCGAATGCGGAGGCTGAATTCCGCATGAATAAAGACGTCCCTGGTCAGCAGCAAGTCGAAGTGTTCGGCAACCGAGCCGGCAAGAGAATTTTCAATCGGGATGACGGCCGCTTGCACTGTGCCATTTTCCACGCGATCGAAGACTTCGGCCGAACGAGCGCAAGGCACAACGCTGGCCCGCTCCAGCATTCCTCCAGCCGCTTCGTGACTAAAGGAACCAAGCTCTCCCTGGATGGCAACTTTCATACGGTGGGTTGAGGATAACAGAGCATGTTCGACGGTTACGCGGGTTGTCCGAGAGTATTTAAATTCCTCGCGCCATTAACGAATTAAGAAATGGCTGTCAAACAACCTTCCTGTGGCAAATGACCTTCCAAGTAGTTGTCCGCCGCGGTAGTAAGGCGCCAAGGATGAGACCTTAAGGAGGTTATCAAGATGCTTTGGACAATCTTCGTAATTCTGCTGGTGCTGTGGTTGCTGGGAGTGGTGACCAGCTACACACTTGGCGGATTTATTCACATATTGCTGGTACTGGCAATAGTCGCGTTGGTGTTCCAGTTGATTTCTGGTCGCAGAACCGCGATATAGTTTGGCCGCCAGAGAGCGGCCGCACCGACCGGGAGTTCTGGAAGAATCAGAATAGTCTTACTGGTAAGAATCAGCTGTAATCTTACTGATAAGATCATTTTCCCAGGTATGCGATGGACGATAGGGTCCGAAAGGGTCCGAACCATTCACACGAGTTCCAAGTCTTAGGGAGGTACAACATGGATAAAGATAGAGTTAAGGGCACATTAGACGATGCAGCAGGACGCGCGAAGCGTCAGGTTGGGGAGTGGACCGGCGATACCCAAACCCAGGTCGAAGGCGCCGCCCAGCAGGTTAAAGGCAAAGCCGAAAATGCCTGGGGCAAAATGAAGGACGCCGCTCGTGACACAAAGGATGATGCTCAGGCCAAGCACGATCAGCACGAGCAGGAAAAGATCGAGGAAGAGCGCCGGAAAAGAGACGTAGCTTAGTCTTTAGCCGGTGATCGTCTCGTAGGGCGCCTAACCGGGCGCCTTTC
This sequence comes from uncultured Acidobacteriaceae bacterium, assembly GCA_963769235.1. Lineage (GTDB taxonomy): Bacteria > Acidobacteriota > Terriglobia > Terriglobales > Acidobacteriaceae > Bog-257. Next base: position 845,656 of record CAVYKW010000009.1, read on the forward strand.
CTTTTTGTATCTCAACAACGATGTTGCCAGTCTTATCTGACCAAAACTCAACTGCGGGTGGAATAACGGTAGTTCCGCTGAACTCAGCCAGGATGGCTGGTCCTCGCAAGCGCTTTCCGGGATTTAGCTCTCCGCGATCATGAACAGCAGTGTCAACCCACTTCCCTTGAAAGTATACCGGGCGTTTTGGCGGCGGAGCGGAGGATTTGCGGTGTTTCGTTGCCGCACCCAGGGCCACCTTTGGCGATCGCACTCTGGCGCGCAAACGCAACGTGACCATCTCTACCTCTCGATCCGAATGTTGAAAACCGTAACGGAATTTATGTTCCCGGTGGAAATCAGAAATTAATCCCGGCCCGAAAGCAACATTGATCTCGAAGCCCTGCCCGCGATAACGAAGGTCGGCACTGCGCTCGAGGTGGATCGATCTCGCCCATCCCTCCTCGTGAAATTCGCGTTTCGCTCGTGCCTCTAAGGTATCGAATTCCTTGCGGGCGCTGGCCATTGTGCGCCTGCCACTCGTGTCCATCACTACGGTACGCGAGTAATCCTTGATGATGTCGCTTACCAGAATTCCAAACGCCGACAAAGCGCCGGGATTCACCGGCAGGATGACTCGCGGGATACCGAGCACTCTTGCCAGATCGCAGGCGTGCAGCCCTCCCGCGCCTCCGAACGCAACTAGTGCGAACTGTCGCGGATCATGTCCGCGCTCGATCGAAACCAGCCTCAGCGCGCGCTCCATGCTTGCATTCACAACATCAATCATGCCCTCGGCGAATTGCTGCAACGAAAGCCGCACTCCTTGTGTCTTGAGCCATTCGGTTGTCAGCTGGCGCGTACGTTCCAGGTCAAGAACGAACGAACCTCCAAGAAACCTGTCTGGCTGCAAGCGCCCAAGCAACAGGTTTGCATCGGTCACCGTCGGTTGAGTTCCGCGGCCATAGCAGATTGGGCCCGGATCTGCCCCTGCTGATTCTGGTCCTACACGCAGCGCGCCTCCGGAGTCGAATCGCGCGATCGAACCTCCGCCCGCGCCCACGGTGTGGATATCCAGCATCGGCACGCGGACTGGAAAGCCGGCAATCTCGGCTTCGCTGCTCGGCCGCAGTTCGCCGGAGACCAGCGCCACGTCAGTCGATGTGCCTCCCATGTCGAACGTGATGATGCGGTCGAAGCCGCTGCGTTCGGCCATCGCCACCGCTCCCACGACACCTCCTGCCGGACCGGAAAGCACCGTCCTCACCGGCTGCCGCGATGCGGATTCTACGGACGTGATGCCTCCGCTCGATTGCATCACGAAAACCCGGGACGCCTTATTTCTTCCCGCCGTCTTCTCTCGCAGCCGCGCTTCCAGTCGCTGAAGATAGTTCTGCATGACAGGTTGGAGGTATGCGTTGATGACTACAGTGCTCGCGCGTTCATACTCGCGAAACTCGGGCAGAATACTGTGTGACATAGAAAGAGGCAGCCCGAGTTCGTCCAGCACACGGCCCACCGTCTTCTCGTTTTCCGGGTTGACGAACGAGAACAAAGTGCTGACCGCAATCGCGGTGGCCCCACTGGCGTGAACGTCGCGCGCCAGCACACGAAGATCGTCAGTAGTCGGCTTGGTCAGGATCTCGCCGGTGGGCGCCGTTCGCTCGCGCACTCCGAACCGCATATCGCGATCGACCAGGGGAGGTTCGCGCTCAAATGTAAGGTCGTAAAGTTTGGGCCGGTTCTGCCGGCCGATCTCGAGAGTGTCCTCAAATCCCGAGGTAGTGACAAACGCTACCCTCGCGCCTTTCCGTTGCAGCAGAGTATTGGTTCCAACCGTCGTGCCATGCAACAGGATTATGGGCCCGGAATAAATCACTTGCGCGAGCACCTCTGCAATGGCTTGCGACGGATCCTGCGGAGTGGAAAAAACTTTGGCAATCCGCAGCTTGCCCCGCTCGACCCAGACACAATCCGTGAAGGTTCCACCGGTGTCGATGGCGATCCGGATCGGCGGCTTGGAACGGTGGGCGCGTGATTCGGCCATGGTGCGCAACTCTGGACAGAAAGCGCAGATTTTAGCACGCAGCTTTTCGACTGTTACAACTGCTTTCCCATCTGAAAGGCGTCCAGCGCGTGGCTCGAATAATATTCGGGTAACGTGCGCAGAATCTCGTATCCCAGTTTTCGATAGAGCCGTATCGCGGGGGCGTTGTTAACGGCGGTTTCCAGATATACCGCAGTGCACCCAAGCGCTTTCAATCGGCTCTCACAGGCATTCATCAACTGGCTGGCCAGTCCGAGCCGTCGAGCGTCAGGATGAATGTCCAACGTCAGAATGCGTCCGTACTTTGCCCGAACGGGATGGGCCACCACGAAGCCTGCCAGCCTGCTGGCATCGTTCCCGGTATTCGCCTGCGACTCCTCCGAACTTTGCTCCCGTACTTCTGCCACCAGGGCGATGGCGTTGCGGCGTGAGATGAAGCCGCCGAGCTCCATTTGGGTATAAGCAATCCCAGGTGGGAAGCAGAGCTGATCGATCTGCCACAGACGATCGAAATCTTTGGGAAGATAATCGCGAATATTGGATTCCACACAGTGAGGTTGGGAGGGCGCGTCCAAACGATATAGTCTCGGACCTATGATATCCGTCGCTGGGCGGTTGCGAAGAGAAATTCGCCAGCGCTTCCACAACGAAGAATGCGCCCTCCCGTTCGCAATCGAGAGAGCGCAAGTTTCAAATTGAGCTAAGCGGCACGCGTGGTTTTCTGTTTCGCTTCGGAAAAGAGCTCAATCAAGTTTCTGTTGAACTGTGGAATATCCGAAGGCTGACGGCTGCTCACCCAATTGCGGTCGCGCACGCTGGCGTCGTCCGTCCACTTCGCGCCGGCGTTCTTCAGATCATCCTGGATCGTCTTGTAGCTGGTCATGTGCCGATTCTTTACCAATCCGGCCGATATCAGCAGCCACGGTCCATGGCAAATTACCGCAATCGGTTTTCCCGCGCGGTCGATTTGCTGCACAAACTGTTGCGCCTTCGGCTCCATTCGAAGCGCGTCGGCATTCATCGCACCTCCAGGCAGCAGAACAGCATCGAAGTCGTCGGGCTTCGCTTGCTCCAAGGTCATATCAACTTTGACTTTTTGCGTTTTGGTGTCGTGCTTCACCGCCTGGATCTCTCCAGACTTAGGCGCGATGACCGTAGTTTTTGCGCCAGCTTCCTGCAATGCCTTACGCGGTTCAATGAGTTCTGCTTCTTCAAAAAGATCGGTTGCGAGAATTGCCACGCGGCAGCCCTCCAGCTTCTTCTCTGGCATAGTTCCTCCAAGATAGCGGGTTGGGTTAGTCTGATGTCCGTCTGAGTTTATTAGCGACTTAAAGGGTGGGATGCGGCGAACTGCGAAGAGGTGGGTAGGGAGCCAGCGGTCGCGTAAGGAAACTGCGAGTCAAACATCGCCCATTCGGTCCGGGAGGCAGAGATTCGCAATCCCTCGGATACGAATGTAGCCAGGCGTCCTGCACCTCCTCGATCGAGAGCAGAGCAGTCCATTCGTTGTTTCGATTCTTATAATTTACGATCCTGCCATTCAGCATCTCGGCTGCGAGCTGAGGAGTCACGGTTTCGTGGTAGTCGAAGAACCGCTCCTGTAGCGCCTTTCCGAAGGTAAGGCTTTCAAATAGCGGATGCGGCGGCTCCCACTTGATCGAGAATAGATACGCAACGTCGAACTGGTCGTTGGCCTGAGCTGCTCGTTCCATCTCCATGGGAGAAAAGTTTTCGACGCGCACCACCGTGAGCGGCTGCTTCACATACCCCAGGAACGGCCGAGTCAGCTCGTCCGACGCCGGCCATGCGGTCAGTATTCTCGCATTCGGGTACTTCGCTGCGAGTTCGGCAGCGGCTTTCTGATGGAGAATCACATAGTCGCGGTAAAGCAGCGTATCCTCCGGCGCGATGCGGTAAGGCGGAGGCACAAAGAGCTGGACCACGAATGCCACGCACGTAAAGGCGATCCACCACGTCCAGCGGCGAATCCGGCGGCGCAGGGTTGAAACGCACACCAGTATGACCAGCGGAACAACCGGAAGCATGTAACGCGCCAGCACAGCTCCGCCTAATACGGATTCGGCCAGGACATTCGCGAGAAGAACCACGGCGAATGTCAATTGCACCGCGATCGAGATGCGAGGGCGCGTCGTCCCGTCCGCCTCCTGTAGAGCGGGCCGCGTCATCGCATAAGCCGCGCCCCCGGTCAGCAGAAAGAGGTTGAGGTATCCAAAGACGTGCCACAACCGGGTGAGCAGAGCCAGACAAATCCGCAGCGGGTTCAGCGTTGCTTGCAAGTTGTAGCGAAGATATTCCGGATTACCAAGATAAAAGCCGGTACGGTGATGGTGATAGGCAAGCCACACAGCTAGAGGGACCAGACAGAACAGAAGCGAGAGTGCCGACCACCAGTGCCGCCTGCTGAAACAGGCAGCTTCGCCGTTGAACCACGCAGCAGGAAGCATGGGACACAGACATTCCCATGCCAGCAGCGCAATAGGTGTCACGATGGCGGTTTCCTTCGCTAGCGGCGCCAGGGAAAAGAAGATGACCGTCGCCACTGGCCTTCGCTCGACGTACATCGCCAGGCCCCACAGCGTGAAAGCCGCTGCCATCATGTCAAGATGGACCAGCGAAGTTTGCGCAAAGAAGACTGGATATAGTGCCGCACAAAGCACAGTCGTGAGGGCTACGGGTTGGCTGGCGACATCGCGAGACAAGCGCCACAGTCCAAGCAGCGCGAAAGCGGCCACCATCACCATCGCCGTACGTGTAACCGGGGCCGTGAAGACGGTGAGCTTCCACCACAAGGCGAGCCAGAGCATTACCAGCGGCGGGTGAGCGTTGGAAAGAGTTGTGTGCGGTATCAGCGATCCGGTCAGCAGCAGATCGCGCGCGGCGGGAATGAAATAGCCTGCTTCATCCCAATAGTACGGCAGCGTTAGTAACGGCACGTGCGCCACGAAAATTAGGGCAAAAAGAGATCTCGGGCGCATGAGCGCTGGAAGGAGCTTCAGTAGCCCTTTGCTTCGGCGCCGCGAATCATCGCCGTCCATTCTTAATGGATGGGACCGGCGCCCGGCGCCATACGAGGATCGAGTTTGATCTCGCCAAAGGTGTTCTCGTAGTTCACCAGGTTCTGCTGGAGAATGGTGTGCAGCGCCTTGGCTTGCTGCGGGCTCAAATAAATGCCCTGAAAATTGCGGACATCCACGCGAGTTTCATCCTGCTGCTGCAAGGTGCCGAATACCAGAAAAAAATCCCAAACGTTCACCCGCACCTGCACGCTGTTGGCATAACTTTCGCGGTAATCGGGTGTGTTGGTGAGCTGAATTGCCGGTTGCGTAGGATTGGCCATCATCACCTCGAAACAGTGGTCAGTGCTCAGCTGTCAGGCCTCAGCGCCGAAGACCGCAGCGACGCCGTGCGGGGACATTAGAGCACCGAAGTTTGAAGTGTACCAAAAGCAGCGAGGGTCGATTGTCCGATGCGACCGACGATTTATGGCGAGTGGTGATTGCAGAAAAAACGGCGGCTCCCGAGGGAGCCGCCGAGACGAAGCACTTCAGATCGATTAGAAAACCAGCTTGCCCTGGAACTGGATGATGCGTCCAGAAGGCAGACCGGGGAAGAACGATCCGTAGGGACCGGTCGGGGGAGCCGTGGTCTCAAGGATGGTGCCGAAGGTCGAACCGGCGTTCGCAATGTTATTGTCCGGCAAGTCGAAGTTCGGGTGGTTGAAGATGTTGTAGAAGTTCGCGCCGATGCCAAACGCCATCCGTTCGGTCAGCTTGAAGTTCTTGTTGATGGTGAAGTCGGAGTCAAAGAACCCAGGACCGCGGAACTGATTCCGCTTCTGATTGGGGAATGGTCCTCCCGGGGCTGCACTGGTGAACTGAGACCGCTGAAGCACTGGCTGAATCCGTTCACGCAGCTGCCCTCACCATAGGCCAGTACTTGGGCAACCGGGTTGGTCGGGTTGTAGTTGGGAATGGACGTGTTGCCATCAATAATCGAAAGTGGCAGACCCGAACGGGCAAAGAAGTTCTGCGAGATCGTCCAGCCCCCGATGGCGCCGTTGACGTACTTGTTGCCGAACTTCCAGGGTGTCTGCCAAACGTAGCTGGCGCTGAAGTAGTTACGCACGTCGTAATCGGCGTCGCCGTAGTTGTTGCAGCGCAAGCAGGTCGGGTTCAGCTGGTAGACCAGCGACGGAGCCTGACCGTTGTTGAACGGGGTGCTCGCGATGCCGCCGTTGGACACTTCGTCCATGGCGTGGCTCCAGGTGTAGTTGGCCTGCACCGTAAAGCCATAGGTCAAACGCTGGCTGAAGGTTGCCGTCAAGCCGTTGTAGTTCGAGACCGCGCTCGAGCTGTACTGCTGAACGGTGGTGAAAATATTGGTCGGAGCGGTACCCGGGAACGATCCAAATCCGGCACCCCAGGCATTGACGCCCGGGTTGTCAACCGGAATGTGAACGCCGTGGTTGCCAACATATCCCAACGACAGCGAGGTGCGGTCGCCGAGTGCCTGCTGGATACCCAGGCTCCACTGCTCGTAGTACGGAGTGTGGAAGGTACCAATCTGGTTGACGTAAGTGGGCGTCTTGAAGGTGCTGCCCAAATCAGCTTTAAGACTGTCGTAGCTGGCGCCGTTGGCGAATCCCGAACGGATAGCCGCCGCCGACTCAGCACCGATGATGTACGGGCTGTTGGGAGTGGTGGTGTCGGCCCAGGGCAACGTTGCTGGCGCGCGGTCGGTGTTGTACACCGTGATGACGTTGGGCATGTTCAGCATGAAGTTGTCGCCTACGACCGCCGGGAAGGCGTCATAGAAGATACCGAAGCCGCCGCGGACCACGGTGCGGTCGGAACCGCCCGGTGACCAGGCAAAGCCGAAGCGCGGGCCCCAATCGATGGAATCGGTGCCGCGATAGAGCTGATGCCGGTTGGCCGAGATGATCTGGTTATACGGTGTGCTTCGCTCAGCAGTCCGGCGTTCAGCAGGCCATTGAAGCTGCCATTCATCAACGAAGCGCAGTTCAGCTGGCATACCGGGTTGGAGTTGTGTTCGGCACGCAGGGCAAGAGTCAGTTTCAGGCTCTTGTTGACCCGCCATTCATCCTGCGCATAAATGCCAAGACCCCACAGAGCAACCGGCTCCGTAGCGCGGGTTGGGAAGCGCTGACGGGTCTGGTAGGCGATGCCGTTGTAGAAGTCCAGCTGGCCGCCGTCGCCGCCGGGTACCAGGGCATCCGATGCTCCGGTCGCGTCAGCAATCAGGACTTCCGGATTGTTCAGCACGCTGAAGGTGTAGTCGGTGATGTCGTAACGGCGGAAGTTGCCGCCGAACTTCAGAGCATGCGCTCCCTTGGTGACCGAGAAGTCATCCACGAACTGATACTGGGTGACGTTGCGGCCCTGCGGGAAGTCGTACGTCAGTCCGCCTACCTCGGTCAAGTTAAAGCTGAGAGGAATGACCGCGTAGGGGAACAGGTTGGGATCGTTCTGGGTAAAGATCGCGCGGTAGTAGCTGCCCGCGTAGATGAAGTTGTTGGTCACGTTCGGGCTGAATACGTGTGTCCACTGTCCCTGCCCGTCATACGCGGGCTGATAGCTGGCCGCGCTGAAGGCACTGTTGATGGGATCAGCATACGTAGCCTGGGTACCGTGATCCATACGTACCCGCCAGAACAAGTGATCCTTGTCCGACATGTTGTAGTCAACCCGGCCGCTCAGAATCCACTCGGTGCCGGGCAACGCCGGCGTCGCCTGATACTGGGCGAAGCAGTTGTCCTGGGTGAAAGCCGGATTCACGATCGACAGGGCGGGGCCGCAGCTTCCCGAAAGCAGGTTGCTGGGGTTGTAGCCCGGAGCCGACTGGAACAGGTTGAAATACTGCTGATACAAGCCCACCTCGGCAGGATTGGTAGCCGCCAGGTTGGCCAGAGTCTGATTGATGAAGGTAGGCGTCGGCGTAAATACCGGCTGGCTGGAAGGCACGATGTAGCGGATGCCTTCGTTGTCGGCAAAGAAGAACAGCTTGTCCTTCTTGATCGGTCCGCCCAGAGACGCTGCCCACTCGTTGTTGTTGGCAAACGGACGCGGGGTGCTGTTCAGGTTGTTGAACCAGTCGTTGGCATCCATGGCGCGACCCGTCCACCAGTACTCGGCGTTGCCGTGGAACTGGTTGGTACCCGACTTGGTCACGTAGGAAACCTGCGCACCGGCCTGCTGTCCGTACTGACCGGAGTATGCATTGCTGACTACGGTGGCTTCCTGAACGTCATTCTTGCCCAGCGTCAGGTTGGTGGCGCCGGAGTTGTTCAGGTTCAGGTAAGGATCCATGTCGTTCTCGCCGTTCACCGTGAACAGGTTCGAAGTGGCGGGAAGACCGTAGCTGCTGAAGTTGCCATAACCCATGCCGGTGTTCATGGTGGAACCAGGCGCGGTCTGGGCAATGTAGGTCAGATCGTTACCGCCGTTGGGCTGGTTGGCGATCATGTTCTGGTTGAAGTTGGTCGAAAGGTCGGCGTTATCAGCCTGCACCAGCGGAGCAGCGGAGGTTACTTCCACCGTCTGCGAACTGGAACCTACGGCAACCTTCACATCGGCTACCGTGGCCTGGCCTACGTTGACCGAAGTGGTCGACTCAGCCTTACTGAAGCCTTGCGCCGTCACGGTAACCGTGTAGTTGCCTGGCTGCAAGAGTGAGAAACGGTAGGCACCGTTGCTGTTGGTTGTAGCCGTACGTGACGCGCCGGTCCCGGTGCTCTTCGCCGTGACCGTAGCGCCCGAAACAACTGCGCCACTTGGATCCGTGACCGTACCGGTAAGATCGCCTGTTACCAGCGACTGCGCCATCATCGAAGGCGCCATCACGGCGGCGACCACCAGGAGGGCCAGAAGTCCTGTGATCAGTCTTTTTGCTGTCATATCTCCCCTCAAGACTTACTTCTTTCTTGCTCTGTTTAACTTCCAGAACCTGTTGGCATTCTGGGATTCGTTGACCTAATCAGTCCAAAACTGCGTAATCGCCTACCCCTGCGGGTACACGGGTGTTCAAGCAGAGAAGTGCAATGCTCCTGCCAATCCGCAATTTTGTGCAATCAGAAGCAAGTTATTGATATTAGCGGAGTTATGTTCTAAAACAGCAGACATCAATGGTGGAGAATACCGGTTTTAAGATAAAGCTTGTCTCACAAATTCCATTTTTGGTATAAGCGTGGCGCTGAATTGCGACAATTCAGGCCAGCCGTTAATTCCGAGAGAAAAAAAGGCGGCCCCGAGAGGCCGCCGAAGCGTTTCAGGTTCTGAAGCGGTTTTAGAACACGATCTTGCCCTGGAACTGGATGATGCGTCCAGAAGGCAGACCGGGGAAGAACGATCCGTAGGGACCGGTCGGGGGAGCCGTGGTCTCAAGGATGGTGCCGAAGGTCGAACCGGCGTTCGCAATGTTATTGTCCGGCAAGTCGAAGTTCGGGTGGTTGAAGATGTTGTAGAAGTTCGCGCCGATGCCAAACGCCATCCGTTCGGTCAGCTTGAAGTTCTTGTTGATGGTGAAGTCGGAGTCAAAGAACCCAGGACCGCGGAACTGATTCCGCTTCTGATTGGGGAATGGTCCTCCCGGGGCTGCACTGGTGAACTGAGAGCCGCTGAAGCACTGGCTGAATCCGTTCACGCAGCTGCCCTCACCATAGGCCAGTACTTGGGCAACCGGGTTGGTCGGGTTGTAGTTGGGAATGGACGTGTTGCCATCAATAATCGAAAGTGGCAGACCCGAACGGGCAAAGAAGTTCTGCGAGATCGTCCAGCCCCCGATGGCGCCGTTGACGTACTTGTTGCCGAACTTCCAGGGTGTCTGCCAAACGTAGCTGGCGCTGAAGTAGTTACGCACGTCGTAATCGGCGTCGCCGTAGTTGTTGCAGCGCAAGCAGGTCGGGTTCAGCTGGTAGACCAGCGACGGAGCCTGACCGTTGTTGAACGGGGTGCTCGCGATGCCGCCGTTGGACACTTCGTCCATGGCGTGGCTCCAGGTGTAGTTGGCCTGCACCGTAAAGCCATAGGTCAAACGCTGGCTGAAGGTTGCCGTCAAGCCGTTGTAGTTCGAGACCGCGCTCGAGCTGTACTGCTGAACGGTGGTGAAAATATTGGTCGGAGCGGTACTCGGGAACGATCCGAATCCGGCACCCCAGGCATTGACGCCCGGGTTGTCAACCGGAATGTGAACGCCGTGGTTGCCAACATATCCCAACGACAGCGAGGTGCGGTCGCCGAGTGCCTGCTGGATACCCAGGCTCCACTGCTCGTAGTACGGAGTGTGGAAGGTACCAATCTGGTTGACGTAAGTGGGCGTCTTGAAGGTGCTGCCCAAATCAGCTTTAAGACTGTCGTAGCTGGCGCCGTTGGCGAATCCCGAACGGATAGCCGCCGCCGACTCAGCACCGATGATGTACGGGCTGTTGGGAGTGGTGGTGTCGGCCCAGGACAACGTTGCTGGCGCCGAGGGTGGTGTTGTACACCGTGATGACGTTGGGCATGTTCAGCATGAAGTTATCGCCTACGACCGCCGGGAAGGCGTCATAGAAGATACCGAAGCCGCCGCGAACCACGGTGCGGTCCGAACCGCCCGGTGACCAGGCAAAGCCGAAGCGCGGGCCCCAATCGATGGAATCGGTGCCGCGATAGAGCTGATGCCGGTTGGCCGAGATGATCTGGTTATACGGTGTGTCTTCGCTCAGCAGGCCGGCGTTCAGCAGGCCATTGAAGCTGCCATTCATCAACGAAGCGCAGTTGGTCTGGCATACAGGGTTGGAGTTGTGCTCGGCACGCAGGGCAAGAGTCAGTTTCAGGCTCTTGTTGACCCGCCATTCATCCTGCGCATAAATGCCAAGACCCCACAGAGCAACCGGCTCCGTAGCGCGAGTTGGGAAGCGCTGACGCGTCTGATAGGCAATGCCGTTGTAGAAGTCCAGCTGGCCGCCGTCGCCGCCGGGTACCAGGGCATCCGATGCTCCGGTCGCGTCAGCAATCAGGACTTCCGGATTGTTCAGCACGCTGAAGGTGTAGTCGGTGATGTCGTAACGGCGGAAGTTGCCGCCGAACTTCAGAGCATGCGCTCCCTTGGTGACCGAAAAGTCATCCACGAACTGATACTGGGTGACGTTGCGGCCCTGCGGGAAGTCGTACGTCAGTCCGCCTACCTCGGTCAAGTTAAAGCTGAGAGGAATGACCGCGTAGGGGAACAGGTTGGGATCGTTCTGGGTAAAGATCGCGCGGTAGTAGCTGCCCGCGTAGATGAAGTTGTTGGTCACGTTCGGGCTGAATACGTGTGTCCACTGTCCCTGCCCGTCATACGCGGGCTGATAGCTGGCCGCGCTGAAGGCACTGTTGATGGGATCAGCATACGTAGCCTGGGTACCGTGATCCATACGTACCCGCCAGAACAAGTGATCCTTGTCCGACATGTTGTAGTCAACCCGGCCGCTCAGAATCCACTCGGTGCCGGGCAACGCCGGCGTCGCCTGATACTGGGCGAAGCAGTTGTCCTGGGTGAAAGCCGGATTCACGATCGACAGGGCGGGGCCGCAGCTTCCCGAAAGCAGGTTGCTGGGGTTGTAGCCCGGAGCCGACTGGAACAGGTTGAAATACTGCTGATACAAGCCCACCTCGGCAGGATTGGTAGCCGCCAGGTTGGCCAGAGTCTGATTGATGAAGGTAGGCGTCGGCGTAAATACCGGCTGGCTGGAAGGCACGATGTAGCGGATGCCTTCGTTGTCGGCAAAGAAGAACAGCTTGTCCTTCTTGATCGGTCCGCCCAGAGACGCTGCCCACTCGTTGTTGTTGGCAAACGGACGCGGGGTGCTGTTCAGGTTGTTGAACCAGTCGTTGGCATCCATGGCGCGACCCGTCCACCAGTACTCGGCGTTGCCGTGGAACTGGTTGGTACCCGACTTGGTCACGTAGGAAACCTGCGCACCGGCCTGCTGTCCGTACTGACCGGAGTATGCATTGCTGACTACGGTGGCTTCCTGAACGTCATTCTTGCCCAGCGTCAGGTTGGTGGCGCCGGAGTTGTTCAGGTTCAGGTAAGGATCCATGTCGTTCTCGCCGTTCACCGTGAACAGGTTCGAAGTGGCGGGAAGACCGTAGCTGCTGAAGTTGCCATAACCCATGCCGGTGTTCATGGTGGAACCAGGCGCGGTCTGGGCAATGTAGGTCAGATCGTTACCGCCGTTGGGCTGGTTGGCGATCATGTTCTGGTTGAAGTTGGTCGAAAGGTCGGCGTTATCAGCCTGCACCAGCGGAGCAGCGGAGGTTACTTCCACCGTCTGCGAACTGGAACCTACGGCAACCTTCACATCGGCTACCGTGGCCTGGCCTACGTTGACCGAAGTGGTCGACTCAGCCTTACTGAAGCCTTGCGCCGTCACGGTAACCGTGTAGTTGCCTGGCTGCAAGAGTGAGAAACGGTAGGCACCGTTGCTGTTGGTTGTAGCCGTACGTGACGCGCCGGTCCCGGTGCTCTTCGCCGTGACCGTAGCGCCCGAAACAACTGCGCCACTTGGATCCGTGACCGTACCGGTAAGATCGCCTGTTACCAGCGACTGCGCCATCATCGAAGGCGCCATCACGGCGGCGACCACCAGCAAGGCCAACAATCCGGTGATCCATCTCTTTGCTGTCATATCTCCCCTCAAACTGCAATGACTGTTTCGTATGCCACGATTGAGAACCCGGTTGTTCGCTGCCGGCAGTCTGCTATCCAATTTCAGACTTTCAACTTTCCAGCATCGAAAAACAGGAGTTTGTTCTGGGAAACTTCATTGCACGGTAGGCGCCAAACTATCAAGGCTGCGGATTGCGCTAACCCAAAGCTATGCAGTAGCTTGCGCTGGTATTCAATTCCAGTCGCAGGGTGATTTCCTGAATTTCACAGATTCCGCTCTGTCTTAAATCCGCTTTTGTGAAGAATAGTTAAGAGATATCGAAACTATGTAACTGTATTTGGAAATAAGCGGATTTTGACAATGCGATTAAGTCTAAAAATGGTCGCGCTTTCAGAAAAAGATGCGGCTCATACAAGGTCACTGTCGCAATGCATCGACGGAGCCTAAGCCAGCAGCAGTGTTCGATCTACTTGGCCGGCATGGTGTAATACCCGGTGCGGTGACGAACGGTGAGTTGGGCGGGATCCGAATAGTCTTTCGTCTGCGGATTGATTTTGATTTGAATACGGCGGAAGTCGGAATCAGAAAGCCGGCTGCTGGGATAGTAAGCCAGCAGATACTGTGTGCGAAGTTCATCGCTGATTTGACGAAAGGCGGCGTCGAGTTGCTCCATTCCCGAAGCATAGAAATACTTGCCACCCGTGTCGCGCGACAACTGAATCAGCGCGTGCTCTCCACCAATGTCGCGCCCCGCGCTGTTCTCGATAGGAACAATGATGATGCTGTACAGGATGACTTCGGCCTCTTGAGCTTCGCGGACCGCTTCCTGATAATTCGTTTTGCTGACGGTATCTCCACCATCGGTGATCACCACCATCACTTTGCGCCCCTGCCGTGCGAGCAGCGCATCGGATCCCAGGTACAGGGTGTCGTACAAGGCGGTTGCCGCGCCTGAATGAACGCGGTTGATGGCGCGGTCAATCACCCGCAGGTCCGCAGTGAATGGCGTAATCTGGTCGACAATCTCGCTGAACTGGAAAAGCGACAAGCCATCAATGGGCCGCAGAATGGTGTGCGCGAAACGGCGGGCTGACTCAAGTTCGAGTTTCTGATCTCCCCGTGTACTCAGGCTGGTGTCGATTGCCACCACGATCGACAGCGGCAACTCTGATTCACGATGAAACACCGCGATCTTCTGCGGCTTTCCATCCTCGAATAGTTGGAAGTCGTCTTCCTTGAGCGAAGAAACCGGCCTGCCCTCGGCATCGGTGACAGTGGCGAACACGTTGACCAGTTTTACGTTCACCCGAAATGTCGTACCAGCCTGCTCATCGGAGTCGGAGGTCTGCTGCTTCTGCGTGGCGGGAGGGTGGGCCACGCCGCTTTGCGATTGCTGCGCAGGACGATCCGGCGGATGTGGCACCGTACTTTGCGCCAGCAACGGCGCCGCCAGGATTAAACAGCCGAGGCCGGCAAACAACGTCAATGCGCAAACTGGCGCGATCAATTGGCCCGATGTCCTTTTGTGTGGGAGCATGTATCTACTAGAACCCCAATTCCATTACTTTGACGCGCCCTGGCCAGCGCGAGGGATGTCCGGCGGAAAGGCTTCGCCATCAGCCCACACAGCTCCGTCCTCGAAGTGTTCCTTCTTCCAGATGGGAACTGTCTTCTTCAGACTGTCGATCAGCCAGCGGCAAGCCTCGAAGGCGGCAGCCCGATGTGCCGACGCGACCGCGATGTAGACGCTGCTTTCGCCGATCTCCAACCGTCCCAGACGGTGCACCATGCGGACATCGCGGATTTCAAACCGGCTCAACGCTTCGCGCGCCAGTTGTTCCATTTGCTGCAAAGCCATTGGCTCGTAGGAGGTGTAGTCCAGGTAAAGAGTACGGCGGCCGCGCGAGTTGTTGCGCACGATCCCGTCAAAAGTCGCCACCGCTCCATCTTCGCGCTGCTTGATGGTTGTAGCGACCTGGACGGAGTCGATTTTCTCGCGAACAATGCAGGCATGCTCGGAAGACAGAGGCAATCGAATCTCGGCTGGGGCTTCGTGTCCTGAGCCTCCGCTGACGGGAGGAATGAGGGCAACCTCGTCATTGGTCTGCAATCGACGCGCGCCGTCGGCGTATTCGTAATTCACGGCCAGAGCGAGCGCATTGCGGAACTCACCCAACTTCGGAATGCGCCGCTGCAGGCTCGCAAACAGGTCAGCGAGCGAGGCATCATCATCAATCTGCACCTCTTCCCTTTCGCAACCCGCGATTTCTTTCAGCATTCCCAAATACAGCACCCGCACCTGCATAGGTTCAAGGATAACTCACCCAGTCAGGTGGTACCGTTATCGTCGGAGAGGGCTAACCAAAGACTGCCGCTTTCGTCTTATGCTGGTTGGCGTGAGGAAAAGCTGCGCTTCCTGTTTTGCCGAGACATGTAGAGCGAGCCGGTGTTAGTGCTTCTCGTCTACGAATCCAACAATACACCGGCAAGGCTCAGCATCTGAATATTCCGGGCGTGGGTTCGATTTGCCTCGTACAAATTCGATTTGCCTCGTACAAAAGAGAAGGATCAAGTCAGGAGGGTCACAATGTCGCTTTTTCCGGGGAACCGTTGGCTGCTGAAACTCTCGGCCGGACTCTCTTTGTGGCTTGGCCTCACTACCGCGGGATTCGGCCAGGTGGACTTGAAGGTTCATCCAGCACCCGATTTCGGCTCCGGCGTCGTCTGGCTCGACGAAGGATCGCCAGTGCCTCATCACATCGCCGACTATCGCGGCAAAGTGGTGCTCATCGATTTCTGGGAGTACACCTGCATAAACTGCATTCGCGATTTCGGCGTGGTGAAACGCTGGTACACGAAGTATCACCCCTACGGATTTGAGGTGATTGGCGTTCACTTCGGCGAATTCAACATCGGTTTCAAAGTTGATAATGTGCGCGACGCGGCCCAGCGCTTTCACTTGCCATGGCCGGTGGTTTCTGATCAGGACGGAACGACCTGGAAAGCCTATGCTGCCGACGGATGGCCCGACAGATTTCTCATCAACCCTCAAGGGCAGATCGTGATGAAGGTTTTCGGCGAGGGCAATAACCGGCAGATGGAGGAGAAGATTCGTGAGCTGCTGGCGGTCGCTCATCCCGAAGTGCTGAAGATCCCGCTCGATCCTGACGAAAACGAGTTCGGCACGCAGTGCGGGACAACTACCCAGGAAACCTACGTAGGAGAGCTCTACGGACGCAGTTCGGTCGACGACATGGCCGGACACAAGATCGGTGACGAAGCTGACTTTCAGCCTCCACACTCTCCGCCGGACGGCGGCGTCATGCTGGTCGGCCGTTGGAAGGTGGAAAAAGACGGTATGACCGCCGAGGGCCACGGGGCTGCGGCTGAGATTCGCTACCACGCGCGGTCGATGTATGCGGTGCTCAGCCTGTCAGGCACAAAGCAGGTTCGCGTCAATCTCTTTCAGGATGGCAACCCTATGCCCAAAGAAGGCGCGGGCGCAGATGTTAAGTTCGATTCCAAAGGAGCGTACCTCGATGTGACCGAAGGTCGCATGTACTACCTGGTACGCAGCCCGAACTTCACCGCGCACCTCATTTCATTGCAACCCGAGGGCACGGGCTTAACCCTGCACTCCTTTACTTTCGGCAACAACTGCCAGCTGGGAGATCAGCCGTAGGAGGCCGCGGTTCGCTATTCGCTATTTCGCTATTCGCTATTCGCTTTTCGCAATAGAGTATGGGGCTGCTGCACGGCCATCGTCGCCCAGAGTAGCAGTTCGGTTTGTTCTCTTCCGTCCTCTGTAACCGAACTCCGCCTTGGGAGAGCTAATAGCCAAAAGCGAATGGCGAAAGGCGAATCGCGAACAGCGTCTTCTTTGTGTTACTCTCGATTCGCCGGAAGTGCCTTCAACAGGTCCACATTCGTCGGCCCCACCCCTTGACCTATGAAGACCCAGACCTCACCCCTGCCCGGCGCGATTCCGGAAACTGGTAGTTCAGAGTTGCCGTTGGGTCACTCGCACTTCCCTTCCAGCCGCAAACTTTTCTGGCTCGACCTCGCCTTCGCCATCGTGGCAGGTTTCTTATACGCGCTCTTAGTGATGGGGCCCGGGCCGCTGAATCCCCGGAACGTGAATTGGGTCGCCTTCGATCCGGCGTATCACTACATCGGATGGGAACTCTACCGGCAGGACCCGCAGGTACACTGGCCCATCACGCACACCGACAGGTTAGGTTATCCGCAAGGCGAATCCATTGCGCTCCTGGATCTCAACCCCTTGATGGCAGTGGTGCTGAAGCCGTTGTCACCGTTGCTGCCTAAACCATCGCAGTATTTCGGTTTCGAGGTGATTCTCGCCTGCACGTTGCAGTTCTTCTTTGCGTTTCGGCTTTTCCGTTTGCTTTTGGGATCCAATGTTCTAGGGATCGCCCTGTGTAGCGCATTCTTCCTGCTGGCTCCGCCGCTGAACTACCGTTTTTGGGGGCACTACTCGCTCAGCAATCAGTGGGTGCTGATTGCCGCGCTCTATATCTTTGCCCGGGCGCAAATCGAATCCAGTACGACGGTTCGCCGCTTCGCGATTTCTGCCGTGGTGCTGACCGCGATCGTTGTCGGCATCAATCCTTATCTAGCCTTCGAAGTGCTGCTGCTCATGGCGGCAACCGTCGCCAGCCTGCTATGGCGGAGGCGAATCACGCTCGCGCAATCCGCCGGCTTCATGGCGATCTTGGGCGCGGTCGGGTTTGCGATGTCCTACGCGATGGGCCTGGTCATCAGCGGCGGCAAAGGCTACGGCAGCGGCGGATATCGCGATTTGTCGATGAACTTGCTGGCGCCCATCGACCCCCGAACCTGGCACTCGGTTCTGTTCCCGCGCCTGGGAAGCGCTTCGTTTGGGCAATACGAGGGCTACAACTACCTGGGGGCCGGCGTCCTTATTGTGGCAGCGCTCGCAATCGTGGCGGCGGTGCTGAGTAAGCAAAAAAGCTGGCGACCCGACAAGCGTTGGTTTGTGCCCTTGTCATTATGTTGCCTCTTGCTCGCGGTTCTTTCTCTTTCGACGAAGGTGACGCTGGGCGCACATACTCTGATCGACCTTGATCCCAAAGGCACGTTGACGCCCTATCTTGCGCCGCTGCGGGCGACCGGCCGTCTGTTCTGGGCTCCCTATTACGCGATTCTGGCAGCAATCCTCGCCGCGCCATTCTTTCTCATTCGCAGAACCTGGGCGACCCTGCTGATTGCGGCGATGCTTGTCCTTCAGTTCGCGGACACTGCTGCACTTCGCGCCTGGGTACGCACCACCATCAGCGAACATCATCCCTCGCCGTTGAAATCGGCGGTGTGGTCGCAACTGGGATCGGTCCACGAAAATCTGATTGTGTTGCCGGCATGGCAATGCGCGCACAACGCCTCGCCCGGAGGTCCGGAAGGTTACCGCTTCTTCGGCTTCCTCGCGATTCAGCAGAAGATGCGGATCAACAGCTACCAGTCGGCCCGCTACACCGGCGTGGCACAGGACTATCACTGCTCGACAGCAATTTCCCTGCTCTCGCAACAACCTTTGTCACCCGACTCGGCTTACGTGGTTACCCCTGAGTTGGCGAACGTCATCGCGCAAGGTCCCACCGGCCCGGGAAAGTGTCACGATGTCGATCGCTTCATCCTCTGCTCAACCAAATCCGATTTCGGATTGAGCCCCGTGTTGATGACGGCCGAAGAGCGCGTGGAGAATGCCGTCGCCAACCCGGGATTTGAAGATGGCGACGTGGCGCCCTGGTCCACCAACGGTGTTCAAGCGAAGACCAGCGAGGCGCATGCCCACAGTGGGGCTCGCAGTCTGGCTGAAACTGGCAGTTCAGGCACGGTTTATCAAGACGTAAACGGACTGGAGCGTGGCCGAACTTACACCATGTCGGCCTGGGTCTCGGCTTCACCGGGCACATCAACCACAGGCCAGATCAGCATCTTCAATCCCACCGACGATACTGCTGTGTCGTCCCTGGCAATTCACTGCGATCCAGGCTGGCAGCGGCTGTCGCGCTCCTTTACCGTCGGAGAAGAAGGCGCAGTTCGCATCCACCTCGCCCGTGGACCTGGCCGCGGAACGGTTTATTGGGACGACGTTCACATTTCCAGCGGGAGGGAATCGCAGTAGACATGATTGAGGCAGGCTCCAAAGAAGTAGCTGCGGATTCCACGACGCAAAGTCTCAGCCTGGGCAAGAAGCTGTTGCTGCTTCTGATTTCGTTCTTATTTTGTTTCGGCATTTTTATTCTGCTGGATGGCGCCTACAGCGCGCTGTCGCGTAAGTCGTCGGTGCCTACTCCTTCGGAACTCTTCGGATGTCTTGGCCGGGATCCTTTCCGTGTGCTGGCGTTGCAACCCAACTGCTCCTGCACTCGCGCCTGGGGCAGCGAACGATACTCCCTCACCACGAACAGCTTGGGAATGCGCGATGAGAAAGTTCGCGAGGTTCCCATGACCGATCCCCGGCCGCGGATTCTAATGCTGGGCGACTCGTTCACGGAATCGATGGGCCCCTGGAAGACGAGTTTCGTCGGAAGGCTCGCCGACAAGTTTCCGCAGTACGAAATCCTGAACGGTGGCGTGGGCGGATACTCTCCTTCCAACTATCTCAATACCGCGCGCATCGCTCTGCGAAAAGGTTTGGACGTCGATGAGGCCATCGTCTTCATCGACATCTCGGACGTGCAGGATGAGGCCGGACTGGTGCACGACGTCGACGACTCAGGCGCGGTCGCGTTGGCCCGGCATCAGTACCACTATTCCAGTTGGTACTCCAGCCTGCGTCTGTTCGTCAGCAAATATCTGGTGCTGACCAATTACCTGTGGCAGGTTGCCGAGCGCGCCCTCGTGGGACTCGGCTACTACCATCTCGACCACGGCTTCAACGGCAACGTCTTCGATCTCGAACGATCAGGCTGGACCTATCGCAAGGTGGTCGAGGACAAACCATTCGAATTGGGTTTTGCGCCGCTCGGGGTTGAGGAAGGCATCGCCAAAGAGAAGCGCAAGATGGATCTCATCTACCAGGAATTTTCCGAGCGCAATATCCCCATGAGCGTGGTGGTTTATCCCTGGCCGGCGCAGCTCATCTACGACAAGGTTGATTCCCGCGAAGTACAGATCTGGCGCGACTGGTGCGCGGGCAAGTGCAAGCGCTTCATTACCGTGTTTCCGGAGTTCTTCGCCCTAAAGGATCACTGTCCCAAGTCGCAACCGGGTTGCTGGTATTTGCAGAACTGGACCTTCGGCGACATCCACCTCAACGCGAACGGCAATGCGATCGTCGCCGACAAAGTCAGTAAGAGCCTGATGGATGTCCCGGTCGTGAAACACCCGCAGGCAACTTCCGTAAGAACTGAAGAGCAGTCGAAGGCAACTCTGCCGCATTAGCGAGCGATACCCCGCAAGACAACGGGGCTTCTCGCTCCGACGCGAGCCTGCTTCGCATATAGATCGGCTTCACCCGCGCCGGTCGCATTTAGCTGGCAATCTTCACCAGTTCATCAGGCTGCTCTTCTTCGGACGGGGACCCCGGAGGCTGGTCGGAGGCTCCCGGACCGCGACCCACCAGATTTTTGGCGCGCTGCCAGGCGTCGCCGATACTGGCCGAAGCCCAGAACAGATGACCAGCGGTAAGCGGACCAGCCAACTTGTAATTGCCAATGGAGGCCAAACCCATCGAAGCGATACAGCCGCAACGTGAGCAATCCGGATCGCCGCCGAACTGACAGGGCTCAACCTTCGTCTTCAGGTCCGCCGAGAGGGTGCGGGTAGTGCGCGCAAAAATGCAGTGCGCCGGCGATTTCGGGGGCGACAGGTATTCGCGCAATACAGCTTCTGGCATGTCGAGCTTGGGAAAAACCTTGCGCAGTTCCAGTAACTCCATGATGACTCGCCGGCGTTCGTCAGTTGACAAGCACTCCGCCGGATTTGCGCCGCGCTGAGGGGTGAAGATGCTCATCCAGATTTTCTCAACCGCCACATTGTCAGACCAGAAGGCGAGAAATTCCCGCAAATATCCCGCGCGTTTCGTCACCGCAGTGGTGATAGTGCAATGGATGGCGACATGCTGGCCCTGAATATTGCGCAGAATCTTGTCGTAGGTTGCCGGCTTGCGACGCACGTCATGGTCCGGCTGTAACCCATCCACCGACACGGTCACCCGCAAATTAGGGATAGAAGCCCACGCCGGCGAAATCGGCCGGAACGCGCTGGTCACCACCTGTACATGTATCCCACGTTGTGAGAGTTGCGGCAGCAGTACATCCAGCTCACGATAGCGCACCAGAGGATCGCCTCCGACGATCGAGAGATGTAGAGGCTGATGCTCATCCACCAAAGCGAGCACGCCACGAATCAGCTCCTCGCCGCGGTAGTCGGACAGACTGCGCAAGTTGGTGGTCCCCAGATGCGCGTCTTCATAGGCGTAGCAGCCCGGACAGCGCAAAGGGCACTCGCGAGTGATTTCTATGGAAAGGGTTGGAACTCGACCAATAAGAACACGGCCCCAAGTCTGAAGAATCGGTTTGATTTGCAATAGAGCCCACTTCCTCGTTTCTCGCCTACCCGGTTTGATGTAACAGAAGGCGAACGGATGCTGAGATCCCGCAACTCCCCGTACAGGGTTGGACGAGAGAAGATGAGATGGGTAAGCCGAGGGCTCTCGGCGCAGCGGTGAAGAGCAGCGGGCGGCGGAGGAGAGCTGACCATCGCCGTGCATGGCATAACCATCAAATTGGACAAGACTAGTTACAATGGATGCAGTGCAAACCAAGCGACCAGCAGAGTTCCAGTTCGATTTGACAGGCGGAAACTTCAGCCTCGACTTCGCCAATACGATCAGTCGCCGCGATGATCCAGAGCGTCGCAGAGAACACCTGCAAAACTACGCCGACCTGATCTCTTTCGCAAATCAGTCTGGGCTGCTCTCCGCAAAGCGAGCCGCCGACTTGCATTCTTACACGCAGCAACATGACAGCGAAGCGCGGCAGAGTTTCCGGGAGGGGATTGTTCTCCGCGAAGCTCTTTATCGAGCGTTTTCGGGTATCGCGCAAGGCAGAGTGGCTGAGGCGGCGGATCTCGTGATGATCAGCGATTTTGCGGCCGAGGCACTCCAGCATCGTTACCTGGCAGGCACGAACCATGGTTATCGCTGGGAGTGGCGACCGACTGCGAAGAATCCCCTAGGCAGGATCGCCTGGACGGCAGCACAGTCAGCGGCAGACTTGCTGACATCGGACGAATTGAAGCTGGTACGGTTCTGCGAAGCGCCGGATTGCGAGTGGCTCTTCCTGGACCGCAGCCGCAATCGCAGCCGCCGCTGGTGCGACATGACCAGTTGCGGAAATCGGCAGAAGGCTCGTCGGCATTATCAGAAAGTGCACGCCTGAGAAAACTCCGATCGAGCCCGCGATTCCGATCCTGTGGCTGAAGCCCTCCGCTTTTACCGAAGTTTCGACGCAGCGACGAAGTGCCGCTCTATTCGCAACGCAGCCTGGCCGCCGGCCAATCACCAACTCTTCTCTCTACCGGTCCGGCGGCGTTCCGGACGAAAGCATATGAGAGGCAGATATCTCTTTAGCGTGCGCAACCCCATCTTTACCAATGCTGGCGCGGACGTGCACCGGCCTCCCGGGGGTAAGCATCATCGGCCGATACTCGACCTGCCCAGGCCCGATATTGATGGAGACGGCTCGCCCAGTTCTCAGGGTCAAGCGAAACTGGGTGCTGCTCGATTCGCAAACCGTCCCGTAAAAGTCATGTACCGGCGCAGCGCTGCCTTTCACTGCGGCCAGCGGGGCTATATTCGGGGGACAAGTGACGACATCCGGAGCGGAGACCGTCAGACTCCGAGGCCCGCCGGAAAGGCGTGGTCCCATGTCGCCGGTAAGCCCGAAGATCTGCAACTGCTGATTGCTGGCTACATACACTCTGCCATTCGATATGGTGGGCACGATGTTGGCATTGCTGTTGACGGCGTGTACCCAGGTTCCGGCTGGCATCGCAATCAGGGCGCGAGTCAAATTCGACGCAGCGTATGCCTTTAACGTGACCGGGGTGCCGGGATTATGGTCCGAGGAGGTAGTCGGCTTCTCTACAAACCACACAATCGCGGTTCCGTCCGTCGTGCCATTCGACGAGACTACCGGGATCACACCACCATCGTCCGGCAAGCCGGAAACAGAAGCGGCGCCAGTACTGCTTTCCTGGACCAGTTGCACGGGGGGCGAAGTTTGCAGCTGCCAACTCATTACGCCGTTGCCTCCGCCGGTTACTACGCGGCCTGTTCCATCTGCACCGAGGTAGTACGCAGGCCCGCACCAGCAACTACCCATGGTGACTTCCTGCACCAGGCGGTCAGGCCCTCCAGGCGCATAACCGCCCATGCTGTCGCGATTCACCAGAAACGCTCGTCCGTCCTTTCCACCGGCCACCGCAAGGTGCGGCAAGGGGCCCGGCTGGTCGGGCAGCAGAATCATGCCACCGGAACCCACATCCAGATCGCTCTGATCGAGTTGAAAATAGTTGGATGGAGTAAAGCTGTCGTTTAGTGTCAGCAAGTCGCTGGACAGACGCATCATGCTGTCCGGCCGGTTGTACGCCTGGTAATAGCTAGGCCGCCTGGGATCGCTGTTGCCGGTCGCGAAAAAGATATCGCCACTGGCATCCGTTGAGGGCCCAAAGCCCGACTGCCAGATGGAGGACAGATAGAACTGGTTGCTGGTCACGCGCAACCTGTCGTTGAGGTGCCCGGTGAGTTGGAGAAGCGTGGTGGCATCGAAGCGCAGGATGGTGCCACGCGATTGCGAGGGCACGATGTCACCATTGCTGCCAAAGGCGACGTAGATGCTTTCGTTGGCCTCCAGCAGTGCCGGACGCTGCAACTGGTATTTCGGCTGGGACGTCCAATTTGTTCCATCCCACAGCTGCTCCGAAAAAGTGATGGTCGTGGGCGGTACTGCGTCCAAACCGGTACTGAGCGAAACCGCATGCAGGCGGAAGACATCGCCTCCGCCGCTCAGGCTGTCGGAAACGAAGTAAATCAGACCGGCGTTGCGATCGATGACCGGTGTGCTCAGGATTCCCATAAACGGGTAGACGTTGTCGTCATAATTTTTGTATTGATAGGGGACGGGCATTCCGAAGTGAGTGTGCCAGAGAAGGGCGCCGCTTTCGGCATCAATCGCGTAGAGACCGTTAGCCTCCGTGGCCAGGTACACCACGTCGTGAACTCCCTGGCCTTGGATCGTCTGCCCGGTCACAATCAGCGGCTCAGCATCCACTCGTCCGTCGAGCGTGACTGTTTGCAGCAGGCCAAAGCTATCGGGACTTACGTTCGATGGTGTCAGCTGGGTCTCGGCAGAAAACCATCCGGTGCGAAGGTTGTCGGCATGATAGGTCAGCACGTCCTGCGCAGACATCATCACGGCAGTGAACAGGCAAAGCGGAATCAGTCCGCCGACCGCGGACCAGAGAGATTTCTTCGACATAGCGCACACCTCAAGCTAAATTTCGGCTGCAACCGGAATGAAGGCAGGGAGATTTCTTCGACTTCCGGGAGGAATTCAATGAGGGGCCTGAGAGTGAGAAGATGCCGCAGTGTAGCGAGCAATAAATCAGGAAGCAAGTATTTTATTGCCTAAAATTGCTCTATTACTCTATAATTCCAGAAACATGGGAACAATGGTTCTAGGAATATAGAAACATGATATCGCGAGGTTCCATGCGAAAAAAACAATACTCTGAAGAGGTTAGCCGGTACGCGAAAATGCTGGCGGCGATGGGAACGGAGGTGCGGTTGCGCATTGTGCAACTGTTGCTCACCTGGCACCCGCAAGGCATGGCGGTAGGCCAGTTGGCGGCCAAGCTGGAGATACCGAACTCCACCCTGTCCCATCACCTGGACAAGCTGAAAAGGCAGGGCCTGGTCAACGTCCGCCGCGAAGGCACATTTCTTTGGTACACGGTAGACACTGAGGCGTTACAGGAACTATTGAACTTCCTCTTCGCCGAGTGCTGTACCGCGACCAAAGTATCCGATCGAAGAAAATCAATTCGTTTTGGTAACAGGAGAGTGCGATGAGTAAGGAAATCAAGGAAGTGGTCAAAGAAAAATATGGGCAGGCCGCATTACGCGTGCATTCCGGCGGATCCTCATGTTGCGGCGCCTCCGCAGCGCTCGACAACTGTTGTGATCCTATTACTACCGACTTATACGACGCTTCGCAGATACTCCAGCTTCCCGAAGAAGCGCTCAGGGCGTCGCTTGGCTGCGGCAATCCCACGGCGTTGGCGCAACTGAATGCCGGCGAAACGGTGCTTGACCTCGGCTCAGGCGGGGGAATCGACGTTCTGCTTTCCGCCCGGCGTGTAGGACCGACAGGCAAGGCCTACGGTCTGGACATGACCGACGAGATGCTGGCGCTGGCGCGAGACAATCAGCAGAAGTCGGGCGTGCAGAACGTGGAGTTCCTGAAGGGCGAAATCGAGAGCATTCCCCTGCCGGACAATTCCGTGGACGTCGTCATCTCCAACTGTGTCATCAACCTGTCTGCCGACAAGGACAAGGTGCTGCGGGAAGCCTTTCGCGTGCTGAAGCCAGGTGGCCGTTTCGCCGTGTCGGACGTTGTGGTACATGGCGAGGTGCCGCCCCAGGTGCGGGAGAGCGTCCTGCTGTGGGTGGGCTGTATCGCCGGCGCATTGCAGGACACCGAATATGCTGCGAAGCTTGCCGCTGCGGGCTTTGAGTCCATCGACATCGAGCCCACCCGGATTCACAAAGTTGAAGATGCCCGCGTGTTTCTTGCCGAACAAGGTCTCGATGTGGACCGCCTGGCGGAACAGGTGGACGGCAAGTTTATGAGCGCCTTCATCCGCGCCAGAAAGCCCAGAGGCGAAATGGTCCCGTAATTCACGGGCAAAATATCGCGTTTCGCAACACATTCCGCGCCTGACCTGCACGACGCTTTGCATTTCTCGCCGGACTGGGCAACAATAAAGCTCCGGCTTTTCTGTCTGGCGAGGATCTGTTTTGAAGTTGCGCGGTTGGCTGATGATGCTGTTGTTTGCGCATGTCCTGCTGCACCCCTGGGTGCACGCGATGGGCGCGAGCACTCCAGCTCACAATCGCGTGTCTGCTTCGCAACCGGCCGATATCAATGCCGGTGATCAATGCGAGTTGTGCCGCGTAGGACACAACGCCACTGTCACACCTCGCCTGCCTAAGACCGACCTGCTGAATCCGCGCTGGGTTCGCGTCACCTTGCAGGCGGTCAATTACGACTCCCTGCAAGCCGACCGCAGACTTCCCTCTCGCGCTCCGCCCCTCCTCTAGTCCAAATCGCACCGAAGAACCAACGAAGCTGCGCCTTTATTTGCGCGGCTGAACCGTTCCCCCGCTCCATCCTCGGCGCTGGCTTCATGCAAGCCGGTCGCGAGCGCTGGAGCCCCGCGATGGCTGGAGGATTCATGTTTCGAAATCTGCAACTTGCACTTTGCACCATCACATCTGGAATACTGCCCACTTCACCGTGGCCGACAAGAGCGCTGATCTTAATTCTCGCCTGCGGGCTGATGCTTTCGCCGAGCATAGTTCGCGCGGAAGCCGGAGGGTCGCCGTCGACCATAAACGGCACCGTAACCGATCCATCCGACGCGGTGGTACCCGGAGCTACCGTAGAAATTCAAAATCCGGTGAGCCAGTACACCCGCACCACCACGACCGACGCCACGGGAAAGTTCACCTTCCCCAACGTCCCCCTGAATCCCTATCACCTGACCGTCAATCTTGGCGGATTTGCGCCTTATGTGAAGGACATTGACGTGCGCTCCGCAGTGCCCATGAGCGTGAATGTCGTGCTCAAGGTATCGGCGAACGCGGAAAACGTGACCGTCCAGGGTGAAGCCGGAGACCTGGTGGAAAACGACCCGACCTTCCACACCGACATCGATCGCAACTTGTTCCAGAAGCTTCCTTTGGAAAGCAGTTCCTCACAGTTAAGTTCGCTGGTGACCTTGTCTTCGCCCGGTGTCGCCGCCGACTCTAACGGCCTGTTTCACGGCCTCGGCGACCATGCCGAAAATTCCTTCTCGCTCGATGGCCAACCCATCACCGACCAGCAGAGCAAGGTGTTCTCCAACCAGATCCCGCTGGACGCTGTGCAGTCGATGCAGGTAATCGCGGGCGCTCCTCCTGCCGAGTACGGAGACAAGACCAGCCTGGTCATCGATGTAACCACCCGCTCCGGGCTGGGCTCGACCACGCCGCACGGCAACATCACGACCTCGTACGGCAGCTTCGGCACCTCGAATCTCGATGGCGACTTCTCCTACGGCGGCAAGAACTGGGGAAACTTCATTGCGGCCAGCGGCCTTAATACCGGACGCTTTCTCGATCCGCCGGAGTTCACCATCTTTCATTCGCACGGCAATGAAGAAAATGTTTTCGACCGTGTCGATTATCAGTTCTCGCCGGATGACACGCTGCATCTGAACTTCCAGTACACGCGCTCCTGGTTTCAGACTCCAAATTCTTACGATCAGGAGTTCCACGATTTCAGCGGCACGGTTATCACGAATCCCTTAACCGGCGCGCCGTTGGGCCCGACGGACCAGCGCGCTAAGATTCAAACCATCAACCTCGCGCCTACCTGGTCGCACACCATCAGTAACAATGCAGTATTCAACCTCACTGGATTTTTCCGGCGCGACGCGTTCAACTACTACCCCAGCGACGATCCCTTCAACGATCTCGGCCCGGCCAATCTCCAGCGGGAGAGCGTCGGACAGCAACGCACACTGCTGAACTCGGGCGCGCTCGCCAACGTCACTTACACCAAGGGCATTCAGAGCATCAAGGCCGGCATTACCTATGAACAAACGTTCTTAAACGAAAATGACCAGCTCGGGATCGTCGATCCGACGCTCAACGCCCCTTGCCTGAACGGAAGCGGCGTGCCGGTCAACGGGTTCACCAATCCGGGACAGTGCGCGGGCGCGGGCTACCAGCCCAACATCGCGACCAATCCGAACGCGCCTAACTCGTCTTTGTATCCGGTGTTCAATCCCGTGCTGTTGCCCTACGACTTGACGCGCGGAGGCACATTGTTCCCCTTCTACGGTCATACCGACGTGAAGGAGCTCGCGATGTACGTGCAGGACACCATCAATGTGCGGAATTGGAGCTTCAATCTTGGCATCCGAGGGGACTTGTACAACGGCCTTACCACGGCAAGCCAGGCAGAACCTCGCCTCGGCGTCTCTTATAACATCACGAAAACCAACACGGTGCTGCGTTTCTCGTACGCCCGCACTTTGGAAACTCCATTTAATGAGAATCTGGTTCTGTCCAGCGTAGGCTGCGCCTCGCCTGTGCTAAACCCGCTTCTAGCTTGCTCGTCCAGCACCATTACGCCCCTTACGCCCGGCACTCGCAACGAATACCATGTGGGCCTGCAACAAGCCTTCGGCCGCTTCCTGGTAATCGATGGCGAATACATCTGGAAGTACACCAATCTGGCCTACGACTTCAGCGTGCTGGGTAACACCCCGATCACGTTCCCCATTGAATGGCAGAAGTCCAAAATTCCGGGCTTCGCGCTGCGGGCCAGCGTGCCGGTCTACCACGGCTTCAGCGCGCTGGTGGTGATGTCGAGTGTTGCCGCCCGCTTCTTCACTCCACAGCTTGCAGGAGCCGGTGCGACTCCGTCGGCGCCGCTTGGCGTTTTCCGCATCGATCACGACGAGTCGTACAACATGACCGCGCACATGCAATATCAGACGCCCTGGAAACGCGGACCCTGGGTGGGATTTAACTGGCGGTATGACAGCGGATTGGTGGCCGGCGAGGTGCCCTGCTACGGAATTGGTCCGGCCAACGACTGCCCGCAGTCGACCTCCCTCAACGGCATGCCGGCCATCACCATGACGGATGCGGAAGGAATTCCCCTGACCGCGGATCAGGAGTTCCAAGCCGGATTCACCTGCAATGGCGTGCACGCGACCCCGACGGTTCCACTGCCGTTCGTTTGTCCGGCATCGCAGTTCGGATCAACCCTGACGAAGGTGCCTTCGCCGGGCACCGAGAATGACGATCACAATCCGCCGCGTATTGCCTCGCGTAACCTGTTCGATGTTGCCATCGGAATCGACAATCTCTTCAAGAGCGATAAAAACCGGTGGAGCTTGACCTTGACGGCGATCAACATTACCAACAACTACGCGCTATATAACTTCCTCTCAACCTTCAGCGGGACGCACTACGTTTCGCCGCGCGGCCTGACCGCGCAGATCGGATTTCATTTCTGAGCCGCCAGGCTGACCCGGGTAGAGCGGCGCTTCAGCGCCGTTCCACCGGGAACGCTGAAGCCATGCTTTACCCAACAAGCCCTTGAAAGTGAGCTCCCTCAGCAGCTGAAGCCGAAGTGATTTGCAATACTTACGGACGGCCCTAAAAGGCCGTCCCCTTCAAAGCAAGCTTAATCAGAGTTTCCTTGAGCTCTTCCGGCAGCCGTTGCCACTGCACGTCGAAGGAGGTCCCGATCGCAACGGCTTGCTTGCTCCGAAAAACAAGTTTCCTGATGAATACTTCCGCAAAAACAATTACCCTTCTTGGCACTAAAACTTTCTGAGAACGGGTTACCGTCTCCTGGGATGAAATCGACCGTGGAAAAACAGAAGAGTAAGCTGGGCCGGGCACTCGGTATTCTTGTTCTACTGTTCGCTGCGCTCATCGCGTTTATCGTCGTCTACAACAACTACTCGTTCCGGCAAACCTCGCGTAAGGAGTTCGACGCCCAACTCGACCGCGCCATCGATGCCGCGACCAACTGGCTGGACAAAGATCGCGACTACTACAGCAATTCGTCGCTGATGTTCATGGTCGGCGACATGGCCCGGATGTCGAGCGATCCCCGCCTGCAAAACATTGTCAGCGAATACCTCGCCAGCAAGTATGTGAAGGTGCCGGGCGAGCCGATCACGTTTTATTACGCGCGCATGGTCGATCCCAATACCCCGGTGCCTGACCTCTCAACCGCGCAGGCAGTGGCCGCGGGTTGGCAGCCTCGCTGGAATGCCTACGCGACCGCGCCCAATCGCGTGCAACTGTCCGACGACGATCGCGCCGACCTGTTTTCGCCGACCAAATACAGTTGGGGAACCAGGCTGCACATCCAGTTGCTGTCGCTCGACATTTACCGAAGCTTTAACGGCCCTACACCCGAGCTTGAGAAGTCCATCAACCCGATCGCCGAGGGCGTCGCCAAAGATGCGTTTCGCGATTTCCGCGTCAACGACGCTTACTTTCAACGGACAGCCTTCCTGTTGGGAGCGGGCCGGCCTGACCTGGTGCGCAGCCGGTGGGTAGAACGCATCCTGGAGAATCAGCACGAGAACGGCTCCTGGGGATACTGCTGGTACGGATGGTGCCGCGGCGCTCTGGAGTTCAGGTTAGGCGACTACTACCCGGTGCATCCGACCGTGCAGGCGGCCTGGGCCCTCTACCAACTGAAATATAAGTATCCGCAATGGATCGCCGAACATTTCCACTGAGCTGCGTGGTAGTGCGGCGCTTTAGCAGCGCGGATAAAGCAGCGCTTCAAGGTAGCGGGTGGAGCGGGGTGTTAGCTGTGTCGCGTAAATCAAGGATTCGGCGTTGTCGGGTAGTGCGGCGCTTAAGCGCCGCGTCAAAGCCGCTCTAAAAAGAGGAGGGGCTTCAGCCCCGGGGATTCGACCCCGCCGATTTCCCATTGATTCGGCGTGAATGTCCTGTAGAACAGCGTACACTGAGACAATGGACAACAAGCCTTTGACCAACCAATTCCAGGAAGTCCACAAGCAGGTGAAGGAACGCCTCGAACGCGACCGCCAGGCCCGCGAAAAGGGCGCGGAAGTTCGCAAGGAAGAAGCCGAAAAGGAAGCGGTCCGCGAAGGTTTCGACCGGCCGTAGGGGAGCGCTTCCGGTTTACGCTGTGCTTGGGTACTTTGGCAGTGTCTCAATTCGCGCGAGCATGATCTACCTGAAGAGCATCCTTGCCGGCATCCTCACCCTGATCTTGACTGCATTGTCCCTATTAATTGCAACATTCCTCTATAGCCGGACACGGGATTTCGCAATTGGCTGGGATCCACGCGGTCTGCGGTCGATTTCATTCTGGATCCTGGTCGCCATGATTTTCGCTATTGGTTACGCGTGGGAATACCGGCGGCTGTCCAAACGAGTTTCAAACTGAGGTGTTAGAGCCTTCTTCTCCGCCTTGACACTGTCCCTTCATAACTTTATCCTTGATGTTTGTCCTGAGAACGATCCCGCCCGTCTGTACCTGCCAGTGTTTCCCGTCAGGAGCTGGGCCCACCGTGATGGGGGCTGCAACCCGCGTTGTTGATGCGGACACAAGCTTTCTGCTGAAGACACAAGGGCTTATGGGCGATTCGACTCCGGGCTGAGGCCACATCGCTATGCTGATTCGTGTTCGGGAACTGGAACTCCACAAGCTGGAGTTCAACGAAAACTATCAGCCGGGGGCCATCGAGTTTGGGCCCGACTTTCGTCAGGAAGGCCCGCTCGACAGCCGGGGTCGAGCCGAGTTGATTGTGGAGCATCGCGGCCATCATCAGGATGTCGAAGACATCCGCGTGATTGGCGAGGTTAAGGCGCACCTGGAATTCAGTTGCGCGCGCTGCCTGGCGCCGGTGAACCACGCGGTGGACACCAGTTTTGACCTGATCTACCGCCCGCTGGGCGTCGATCGCCGGGCAGACGAGGTTGCGATTACCGAGGCAGAGACCGAGATCGGCTATTATCAAGGAGAAGGTCTGCTGCTGGAAGATGTTCTACGCGAGCAGGTGCTGTTGGCCACACCGGTCCGGGCGCTATGCCGCGAAGATTGCAAAGGTTTGTGTCCGCATTGTGGGCTGAACCTGAACGTCGAGCAGTGCCATTGTGAGCAGCATCTCAGCGATCCGCGCTGGGACGCACTGAACGAGATTAAGAAGAAGCTACCAAGCTAAGTTCCGATCGCCGGCCCTGTTGCTGGTGGTCCTGTTTGTGAGGTTGTCATGCCTAATCCGAAACGGCGTCATTCGCAGGCGCGCACATCCAAGCGTCGTGCCCACGATCATCTGACGGCCCAGTCGTTGTCTGAGTGTCCCAATTGCCACGAGCGCAAGTTGCCGCATCGTGCCTGCCCGAAGTGCGGCTACTATAAGGGTCGCGAAGTCATCGAGATCGAAGAGGCTACCAGTTAGGTTGGTTGCTCCCGGATCTCCCCTGACGGCCCGGCAGCGGCGCTGATTTTCGGCCCCCTCGCCTTGGCCGGAGTCTTCTCGGGTTTCACGCTTACGAGCAAGCATGCCGACCATCATCGCTCTTGACGCCATGGGCGCCGACCGTGCGCCTAAACCCGAAGTGGAAGGCGCCATTCTCGCTGCACGTCACTATGACGTGGAGGTGGTGCTGGTCGGGAAAGAAGAAGTCATTCGGGCGGAACTGGATCTGCACCGCTTCTGGCGCAGGCTCCCTATCAGCATTGTCAACGCTGCCGAAGTCATCGGCATGGACGAGAAGGCCGCGCAGGCCGTCCGCAGCAAGCGCGACTCCTCCATGCATGTCGGACTTCGCCTGGTGCGCGACGGCAAAGCTGCCGGCTTCATCACCGCGGGGAATACCGGTGCGGCCATGGCCACGGCCAAAATGGTCTTGGGCGCGATTCGCGGCGTCGACCGGCCCGCGCTGGCCGCCGTTTTTCCTACTGCGCAAGGCACCGCCACTATCCTGATTGATGTCGGGGCCAACGTCGACTCCAAGCCGCAAAACTTGCAGCAATTCGCCATCATGGGCGACGTCTACTTCCGCACGATTTTTGCCGGTAAGTTTCCGGGCGCGGACTATCCCCGGGTGGGCCTGCTCTCCATCGGCGAAGAAGAGACCAAGGGCAACGAACTCACGCGCGAGTCCTACAAGCTGATCAAAGAGCTGGCCATGAATTTCGTGGGCAACGTCGAGGGCCGCGACCTGTACAACGGCAAAGCCGACGTGCTGGTGTGTGATGGTTTTGTAGGCAACGTCGCGCTGAAGATCTCCGAAGGCATGGTGGAGACCGTGCGCTTCCTGCTGCGGCAATCGTTGCAGGCGACCATCAGCGGACAGGTGGGTGCGTTGCTTGCGCGCAAGGCGTTCGCCGCCTTTAAGAAGCGGCTGGACTACTCGGAATATGGCGGCGCTCCGCTGCTAGGGATCAAGGGCGTCTGCATCGTGAGCCACGGCTCGTCGAATTCCAACGCCATAAAGAATGCGGTACGGGTAGCCATGGAGTTTGCCAATAGCCGATTGAACCACACCATCGAAGAGCGCATTGCGGCGGCTGGCAAGTGCCCAAACCATCGCACCGCCGAGTCTCACCCGGCAGGATCGGTGGGGTAGAGCGGCGCTTCAGCGCCGCGTCAAAGCGGCGATAGATGACGAAGGGCTTTAGCCCCAGGTTTGATCACAGACCCGTACACTGTAACCTCATGACCTCACACTCTTCTGCCATTGCATTTCTCTTTCCCGGACAAGGTTCGCAGTCGGTTGGCATGGGCAAGGAACTCGCGGCCATGTATCCCGTCGCGCGCGAAACGTTCGACGAGGCCGATGCCGCCCTCGGCTACAAACTCTCGCAATTGTGTTTCGAGGGCCCGGAAGACCAGCTCAAGCTGACCGAAATCACGCAGCCCGCCATCCTCACCGTGTCGGTAGCAGCATGGCGCGTTCTGCAATCGAAGGGGATCACGCCCTCCTATCTCGCCGGACATAGCCTGGGCGAATATTCCGCCAACGTGGCTGCGGGAACGCTGCCGTTTGCAGACGCGGTGCGCACGGTTCGCAATCGCGGCAAGTACATGCAGGAAGCAGTGCCCGTGGGCGTAGGCGCAATGGCAGCGGTACTCGCGCTGGCGAGCGAAAAGGTCCAGATCGTCTGCGAGGAAACAGCGCAAGGTGAAGTGTGTTGCGCGGCGAACCTGAATTCGCCCGACCAGACCGTGATCTCCGGTAGCAAGGCAGCCGTGGAACGTGCAGCGGAGCTGGCCAAACAGCGCGGCGCCAAGCGCGCCATCATGTTGCCCGTGAGCGCTCCTTTTCATTGTGCGCTAATGCAGCCGGCGCAGGATCGGCTGGCGGCCGACTTGGCGGCGCTCACCTTCCACACTCCCGAAATTCCGGTCGTGTGCAACGTTGACGCAACCCTGGTCACCACGGCAGAGCAAGCACGCGACGCGCTGATCCGCCAGGTGACCGGCGCAGTACGTTGGGACAAGTCGATGCGTGAATTGATCTCGCTGGGAGTGGAGAACTTCGTCGAAGTGGGTCCAGGAAAAGTTTTATGCGGACTGATGAAGCAGATCGACCGCTCGCGCATCTGTTTCAACGTTGAGGACGAAGCCTCCTTGCAGAAAACGGTGACCCACTTCAGTCCGGCCTCGCCGAAACCGGACTGAGCGAACTACTTCAGCCCAAATTTATACGTCAGCCCCGAACTGGTGCCGTAATCGCTGCCTGAAAGATGCATTGGTGGACGGTTATCCCAGTTGCCGTAGAACGACACATTCCACGACAGGTCGCCGGTGATCTTGATGTAGTATGAGGCGTTGGTGTTGACGAAGATGCGGCCCGGCTCGCTGAGCGCCGGAAACGCAGTCGCGGTAACGCTCAGGTTGGTCTTGTTAAAGCGGAACAGCTTGACCTGCGCGGCCAGCAAAGCTGTCGCAACGTTTTCCGTGGGAACCGGTACGTCGCCTTCTTTGTAGTCGGTGCTTTGCCACGCAAGTCCACCGATGATCGCTATCGTCGCATGGTTCGTGTTTTTCAGATAGCGGCCGATGCCGCCACCCAGATTGGTTTGCAACCGGATGTCCTGTTCCGAACTCTGTAAGAAACTGCCGATGCCGGTGTAGAAGTAATTTGCCCACGGCAGCAGGCGCATGCCGCTGAAGTTAAGCTGGTTACGAGTGGCGGGTGACGAAGTCCCGCTACTGGATGACAGTGTCGAGTTCAGGCTGGCGTCTCCTGCCCACCGCTCACGCAGATAGTCGACCTGCGCGCCCAGATTGTATTGCGTGGTTTCGTTGCCCTTCGAGAAGATGATTCCGGAGTCAACCTCTCCACTGAATCGCCCCCAGAACTTGTCTGAGGTCTCGCCCATCTTGACGATCTGCGTACGCGGCAGGACCGCCTGCTTGTCCGTCGATTCGGTCACCTCAATCTTAACTGGCCGCTTGTCCGCCTCCTCGGCTGTGCTCAGCGTGCCGGTATAAACCGAGCCGTCCGTCGTTTTCACGATGAAGAGCTGCTTGCTCTCCAGATATTTCACTTTGGACCACTGCACTGAAGACGTGCCCAGAATGTAATCGAAGCTGACGTAAAGCACCCCGCCGTCTAGCCCCTTGATCTCGCAAGTGAGACGATCGCCATTTTTCATCACCAGCACGTCAGTCTTCTCGCGAGCGAACAGCGGCGATACCGCGAGAAGCAAGGCGAAACTAAGAATTATGGCGCGAACGTTCATCGGCAGCTCCTGGCAGCGCTAGGCAGGCCAGTCAGGCGCTGATACTGCGGCGCTCTTTCACTGGCCAATGCCTGAAAATCCTGGGGATGCAAAGGTATAGTACGGCTTCGCTGCGGGATTTGGGATAACCGTTTGTGGCCCCGGGCGGGCGTATGGCCGTGGGGCAACCCGGGAGAATCACGAGTGTGCCCGTCCCCTCTAACGGTGCTTCAAAATTTTGCACGCATCGAATCTAATTGTTCGCACAAGCAAGAACTGCTAGAGCGGCACTCCAGCGCCGCGTCACCGCGCTCCCATGATCAAAAAAGCCGGACTTCAGTCCAGCGGCAGGGCGCCGCGCTCGGTGTCGCCGGCTACAAGCCGGCTCTGAGCCAAATCTTGAACGCGCGAACGCTGGCCTAAAGGCCAGCTCTACCACCGTCGTCTGCAGGAGGCTAAAAAGGCCAAGGAAGTTATGCACAATTGGGTTGCGGCCTGACCACCCCTGCGACTCTGATCCTGGGGCTGAAGCCCCCATATTTACACTAGCCTGGACGCGGCGCTGAAGCGCCGCTCTACCGGCAACGCGGCTGGTTCAGATTTTTCCTATGGGCCAAGAGCGAAAAGCGAATAGCCGATAGCGAGCGCGCCCCTAGTACGGCGAAAATCCTAACGTCTTGTCGTTGTTTTGCACCCAGATGTGCGCCTTGTCAGCCACGCGGTCGTTCACGCTCACCACCACGACCACGCCGCTGGCGCTGGCAAAGCGCGATCCGCTATAACCGGAGGGAGTCGCCGCGCCTTCAATGTGGTGGGTCTTGATAATGCCCCACTCGCCGCTGGGCCCCCAGTCCTTGAGAAAGTCGCTGTAGGGATATCGCGTGTATTTGCTGGCATGCTGCTTCCAGTCCGGGTCGTGCATCCAGATGCCGTAGGCCTGCTCGAAATTCTGCTGTTGCAGGGCATCGAAGAACTGGCTCACCAGGTGCTCTTGCGGCCAGAAGCGCAGAAACCACCACAGCACTATCAGCGCGAGGACCACAAAAACAATCGCGATGATAATGTTTCTTTTCTTGCGCCCGTGCGACGGATCGTAAGGCTCAGCTTCGAACAAGGTCATATTCGATACAGTCTACTAGTCCCGGCGAAAGTCTGCGCAAAAGCAAAACCGGCCGCCATCGCGACCGGTCCTGAGTTTCGCTGCAATCGCGACAACTGCGCGCTTCTATTTCTTTCCGAGCGCAATCAGTTTCTGGCTGGCAATTTCCGCCACCATGCTGGCCGGGCTTTCCTTCTGCATCTGCTCATAGATATGCCGCGCCTCGTCGGGCTGCGCCATCGACTCGTACAACGACGCCAGCATCAGCTGGGCAGTGCTCTTGCCCACCGACGTGGTGGGATGCTCGATCAGCTTCTTATAAATGTCCACTGCCTGCAGATTGCGATTGGTGTCGTGATAAATGGCGGCCAGGGCCACCTCGGCCAGGCTGGCGATCTCGTGATAGCGGCTGCCGGAAACTTCCTGCAAATCTTTTTCGGCGGCAGCATTGTCGCCCATATCGCGCGCCGTGATTCCGGCAAAGTAACGGGCTACCTGTGACGATTGCGTCAGGCTGTACTTGTCGGCAATGCGGTTGAAGTCAGGATTCGTAGCTTTGGCTCGCTCCTCGGCCGAAGCGAAGGTCGGCGTACCGGGCTCCGGCGGCGTTCCCGCGGGAACGATGGGAGCATCGTACTTCTCGATGGCCCTGGCCAAGTCAGCGCTCGCCTGCTGATCGCGGTAGTTCACGTAAGCCCAGCCGCCGAGGGCGGCAGCCACAATCACGGCAATCACCACGCCGACGGCGGTGAGTTTAGAGCGGTGGTCTACCGCCCAGGAAATGGTGTCGGCGGTCGAAGTCGCAAAGGCGTCCTGCTTAAGCTGATGTCGAGTGTAACTGCGCACGGATGGTCCTTATCTAGAATGCCACGAAGGTGGGAAAACGTTAGTTTATCAGCCTACGGAAGAAGGGGTCAAACGGGGAACGGAAGCGGTTTTGCGGTATCGGAGTTATCGGCGGCGAACTTGAACGCGTGCCCCATCCTTCTCGCCTGCTTTTGGCGAGAAGGTGGGAATATCGGAACGGACCTACACTCGAAGCGGCATTCCCATGCGTTCTCTTCGTCATTCCGTCCACCCGACTCGATCTCGACTACACCTTAGTCGAAGGAGACAACCGTCAGGCCGGGGATCATCCGGAAGTGACGTAGATTCCCGGTCAGAACTCCATAGCCGAGCACGAGCGCGGTAGCTCCGATCAGCACATCTGCAAAAGGGATTTTCACTCCGCGGCTCTGCTGCTCCGCATCCAATTTGCCGGCCAGCAACGCGGTTTCTTTGGTGTAGGGATACACTGTCAAGTCGGTCAGCAGTTCTGTGACGAACGCCTCCCGCCGGCGGCGTATCTCCGCGCTTTGCGCTCGATGGATGCCGTGGATTAATTCTGTCAGACCAATGGCTGAAAGCGCCGCTGCCTGGTCGCCCGTTGCGTTTACGATGTTCTCGATGAGTTGTTCCACCGTGTCGCCGCGCCGCTCCGCCGCGATAACTACGCTGGAGTCAAGGATCAGTCCCATCCCGGCGTTTTCAGCGGTTCGCGGTGACTATTAACCGTTGCCTCCAGGTCGCGAGCAAAGTCACCGTCGAGTGTGGCCGTCGAAGCATGTTCCTTGGCCAGACGTAAAGACTCCGAAAGCAGACGGACATGCGGTTCGGCGGCACGGAGCACGGCAACGGGCAGCTTCCCACTCTCGCTTTCGATGACCACCTCCGCACCTGCCCGCACGTGGTTCATGAGGCCAGCGAAGTCGCGAGCGGCTTCTTCTTCCGAGATGTGGATTGCGCGGTCGGCCATGGCAGGATTATACCGTTCTTCTCCTCTAGTTTTCTTCTTCAGATTCCCAGGCCATAGGCGCCAATCGCATAAGCGTAACTCACGGTTCACATCGGGTGCCCCATCCTTCTCGCCCGTTTTTGGCGAGAGGCTGGGACCGGCTCGAAGTCCGCGCCCTTGCCTAGTTGATGTGCGCCGATAGGGGTTGCCCCGCGGCCGGTGTTTGCCAAGGGAAGCCGCGATTGCGTTGCATCCACAGCACGATAAGATCGGCGCGGCGCTGTACTCCAAATTTACTCAGCAGATTGGAGACGTGAAACTTGATCGTGCGCTCGGAAACAAAAAGCTTGGCCGCGATTTCCTTGTTCGCTAGATTGTCGAGCAGCAGGTCCAGCACTTCATGTTCGCGTCGGCTGATGGATACCTCGCTGTCGAGCGACTTCGAACCTTGCAATTCCGGCAGGACTGACTCGACAAAACCGGTCAGCACTTCCCGCGGAACCCAATACCCACCTCCGGCGACCTGTTGCACGGCGTGCGCCAGTTCCCGTGATGCTAATGCGTAGGACAACAACCCTCGCACTCCCAGCCGCAGCAAAGAATAAGCGATCGCGTCGTCCAGCTTTGGCAGCAGCACCAATACGTGAGTTGAACTTTGCTGAGCGCGAAGGGCGCGAATCAGGGCGGCGGCGGCGTTGAGATCGCTGCCATCAACGACCGCAAGCCAGTCCGGTGCAGCGTCGCTGTCGTCGAATGCGGGCAGACGGAATTCCGAGCGGGTCAGCAGCGACAAGCCAGTACGGCGCAGCAAGCGCGAAAAGCGTTCCTGCGCAACCGGATGGCTGCAAAACAAAATCAGTCTGGTCCGGGCACCGTCACAGCTGCGGCTTCTTTGTAAGGGGGCCATCTGCCGAATCGCCGTTCAATGTTTCTATCGGCTACGCAACAGCCCCGCTTGAACGCCCCTAGAACTTGCTAATCCGAATGCTGCCGTCTCCGGTGCTGATCTCCAGCAGCGGGCCGCCGCCATTGATCTTGCCGCGAATGCGTGACCGCTCGATAGAGCCGTTCACCGTCACCGGCATGTCGAGTTGGATGCGGCCGTCCCCGGTATGCGCGTAAAGCTCGGCGGCAAAGTCCTGCGGCAGCCGAGCCTCAACCTGGCCATCGCTGGTGTGGATGATCCAGCCATTATTCATCTTCGATCCGGGACGCACCGTCAGGTCAATGTGGCCATCGCCCGTGCGCAGGTCGACATCGGTCAGCGTGCCGTCGATGGTCATGTGGCCGTCTCCAGTGTGAGCGCGAAGGGCTCCGCTATAACCTTGCACATCGATGTGACCATCGCCCGTATCGAGCCGCGCCTGTCCGGCTACGCCGTTAACGGAAATGTGCCCGTCACCGGAATGCAGATCAAGGCTCACCTGCGGTGGCACTTGGACTTCAACCCGAACGCCGCGATGCATGCCAAAGTGAATTCCCCACTCGTTGGGAGTGTGCACCTGTAGGTCGACCTTGTCACCATCCTGGTGGTCGGTGACGCGCACCCCAGTGTTCCCGATGCTCATGCTGTCACTGATCACGCGAATCG
The DNA here is from genome assembly GCA_963769235.1 of uncultured Acidobacteriaceae bacterium. Lineage (GTDB taxonomy): Bacteria > Acidobacteriota > Terriglobia > Terriglobales > Acidobacteriaceae > Bog-257. The sequence continues at coordinate 885,371 of CAVYKW010000009.1, forward strand.
AAACGGTATTGCTGACGCCGTGGGTCACTTCGATGGAAGCGTCGTTGGTATCGACGTGCAGCATGGGATTGGAGCCGACCTGGTAAGTGCGGGTCCATTCCTCGGCGGAAGCGGCAATGCCGAGGCTGAGAAAACAAAGCAGGAAAATGAGGAATTTGTGGCTCACAGTGCTCCTCCTCGTAGTGGTACGAGAAGGAGCTCCTGCAAGTTCCGTTGCGAATGAGGAGAATAAGGAGGGCAATTTGCGGTGCCCGGGGCATGCGATCTAGCGGAGTGGAACGTCCCGCATGCCCCTCATGAGCATCGCTCCCTGCTTAATGAAATAGACGAGGAAGGGAAAAAAGGGTTAGCGGAGGCGGGGTCAGAAGAAAACATTTTCAGGGTTTCCTCAGCTAAACCAGCGCCTTGCAGTAAGTTGAGTTCATGGCAATTCTTATCCGGAACAGCTTCTTTCGATTATTGCTTCAGCACTCGAATCTTTCGCTCCGTGGCAACGACAAAGCATCCTCGCCAGTTACTTACATCTTCAGTACGGAACAGTTCGCTCAAGCGCTCGACGAGGTTTGCCCGGCTGGGAGAACGAAGACGGAGAAGAAGAACGCCGTGATGCGTTCCGGGAGCGAAAACCCTGGTGTCGGAGAAGTCTAGATCCTGGGTAATCAAGAACCGCGATTCGGATTGCGCCCAACGCCATATTTCGGAATCGGGGCGACCAGCCAAGTTCTCGTCCATCGGCGTGTGAACGTCGTGTCCGAGGTTTTGTAGCGACTCTACTAGCCGAACAGGCAGGTTTTCGTCCAGCTTGATCTTCATCGAACGTTGGGAAGAGCCAGTACTGGCAGATCTTCTTCCGCCGAAGCGGCGGCAAAAGCAATCGCCGCTTGAATGTCCTCAGCTTTCAGGCTGGGAAAGTCGGCAAGAATTTCTGCTGCACTATCGCCGGCAGCCAGACTCGCAAGCACCGTGCGGAGAGTGACGCGGGTGCCGACGAACACAGGATCGCCACCACATATCCCGGCATTGCGAGTGATTCTGTCTTCGTACTTCATATGTCACCAATCTCGATAAACGCCAATTAGACGCATGATAGCACCAGCAACTCCTGTTTCTCGCCGCGTTGCGTTATACCTCACCGGCTGTACTGGTTCTGCTTCTTCTCTGCGTGGCGCTCCAGTCCTAACTGAATCAGCCGCTCCATCAGCTCGGGATAAGGGATGCCGCTCGCCGCCCACATCTTGGGATACATGCTGATCGAGGTGAAGCCGGGCATGGTGTTGATCTCGTTTACGAACATCTTGCTGCTGCGCGGATCCATCAGGAAGTCCACCCGCGCCAGGCCCGAGCAGTCCACCGCCTGGAACGCGGCCACCGCGAGCTGCTGCACTTCCTTCTGCTTGGCCTTGCCGATTTTCGCCGGGATGATCGACTCCGAGCCTTCCACCAGATACTTGGCACTGTAATCGTAAAACTCCTTGATGGGAACGATCTCACCCGGCAGCGATGCAATCGGCTTGTCATTGCCCAGCACCGAACACTCGATCTCGCGCGCTTTGCCTTTCGCGCCGCCGACGCCCTGCTCGATGACCAGCTTACGATCGAAGCGCGCAGCCTCGTCCATCGCCGCCGCCAGTTCGCTCGAGTCGTGTACCTTGCTGATGCCGACCGATGACCCCAAATTCGCGGGCTTCACGAACACCGGATACTTCAGCGCGCCCTCAATCTGTTTGCGAGCTTTCTTCGGCTGCTCGCGCCACGTGGTGCGCAAGACGGTCACATGCTTCACGATAGGCAGTCCGGCGTCGCGGAACAGCCGCTTCATCACATCCTTGTCCATGCCCGCGGCCGAACCCAACACGCCCGCGCCAACGTAGGCGATGTCGGCGAGCTCGAGCAGTCCTTGGATCGTACCGTCTTCGCCGAACGTCCCGTGCAGCACCGGAAAGATGATGTCTACATCTACCGGATCGACGGCCGCGCGAAGCTGGCTTGCGTCGGTCTCGAAAGGCATCAACGACGCGTGATCTTCTCCCGGCATCGGCGGCACCACCACGCCTTCCCCGCGCGCCAGCACCGCGGCAGCCGAGGTCGCGTCCGGATCGCCTGCCCGCAGTTGCCGCGCTTCAGGTGCGTCCGCCGGCTTGCCTTGCAGCAGACGCTCGGCGTGCGAAGCTGTCAGCCAGCGCCCTTCTCTCGTGATTCCGATGGGCACCACGTCGTATTTCTTTTTGTCGATGGCACTCAGCACTGAGGCTGCCGACAGCAACGAAACTTCATGCTCGCCGCTGCGCCCGCCGAACAGCACCCCTACCCGAAGTTTCTTCATGTCTGAATCTTAACGCTGGAACGTTGGGGGAAGAGTAATCAGGGAGGGACATTGTGAATGCGGCTTTTAGCAGTTCGCCGTTAGCAGTTGGCACTTGGCATTTAGCACTTGGCGGTTAGGAACTGTCTGAACAAAGCCGCCGGCAGGTAGAGCGGCGTTTCAGCGCCGCGTCACCGCTCCCCTAATGCGGATGGGCTTCGGTGTCTGCGTGAGAACTGTAGTTTCGTGTTGGCGGTGGAGTACAGCGGCCGAGAAACCAGCGCCGTAGGCGCGAATCAGCTTAGCTCAGCACGCAGCCGAGCCGGGGTCCCCAATTCGCGCTGCCCTTGCGCGAATTGGGGTGGAACGGCGGAGTGCTGGGTAAGTAGAAAATTTATATGAGTCCCGTAGGGACGGCGGAGGCCTCACGCAGACACTTCAGCCCAGAGTTGAATGGCGGTTTTGACCAGCGCCTCGCGCGGGACGTAACCGCAGATCCCTCGGCTGCGCTCGGGATGACAAACGAAAACAGGTATTCCGGCCGTGCTCGGGATGACAACAACGGGAAGAAACGACGAGCGGCGGTGATCGTTCTTCCGCCGCTCGCTAGCTTACGAGATGCGCACGAACGCCCAGAACAGCGTTGCCGACAACACGATCGCGACCGGCAAAGTCAGCACCCAGGCCATAATCAGATTGCGCACCGTTCCCCATTGCAGACCGGTACCGTTTGCAGCCATCGTACCCGCCACGCCCGATGACAGCACATGGGTTGTGCTTACCGGCAAGCCATACATGTCAGCCGCGCCAATCGTGATCATGGCGGTAATTTCGGCCGCTGCACCTTGCCCGTAGGTGAGGTGGTCCTTGCCAATCTTCTCGCCGACAGTAATGACGATACGCTTCCACCCGATCATCGTACCCAGTCCGAGAGCCAGTGCGACGGCAACTTTCACCCAGGTCGGAATGAACTTGGTCGCGTGATCGATTTGCGTCTTGTAATTGGCCAGCACCGTGGCGTCAGCCGCCGAGACCTCGGCGTGCTTGGACTTCTGCATGATGCGCAGGGCTTCACTCACCAGATACATGTCATTGCGGAAGTTGCGCACCTGGTCCTGCGGGATGTAACGCAGCTCCTTGTAGTTCACGACTTCAGTGCTGATGCCGTTGATCAGGCTGCGCATCGCCAGCATGGTATTGGGCGTGAAATCCTTAGTCCGGACGTACGCCGAAACGTCGTCGCGCGGATCGCCGACCACCGCTCCCGGGGTCACGTACTTATCCAGCACGTTGGCCGCCTGCTGAGAGATGGCCACGAATTCCGCCGACTGGCTGGGCGTGATGGCGTGGTTCAACGCGTAGGCTGTGGGCACCGTGCCGATGAGGATCAGCATGATCAAGCCCATGCCTTTCTGCCCATCGTTGGAGCCATGCGCGAAGCTGACACCGGTGCAGGTCAGGATCAGCAGGCAGCGAATCCACAGCGGCGGGGGAGCATCGCTCTCCGGCGCCTTATAAAGCCGCGGATCGCGGATGAAAACTTTCGACAGGCCCAGCAACATTGCCGCCAGCGCGAAGCCGACGATCGGCGAAAACAGCAGCGACTTGCCGACGTTCAACGCCTGTCCCCAATCGACGCCACTGGTCGCGGTGTGCGCGTGCATCAGCTGGTTGGCGATGCCGACGCCGATGATGGACCCGATCAGCGTGTGCGAACTGGAATTCGGGATGCCAAAGTACCACGTGCCCAGGTTCCAGATGATGGCTGCGGTCAACAGCGCAAACACCATGGCAAAACCCGCGCCGCTGCCGACTTGCAAAATCAACTCCACCGGCAAGAGCGAAATGATGCCGAAAGCCACCGCCCCCGTCGAGAGCACCACGCCTATGAAGTTCCACATGCCCGACCACGCCACCGCGATGTGCGGATCAAGCGAGTGGGTGTAGATGACCGTGGCCACCGCGTTCGCCGTATCGTGAAAGCCGTTGACGAACTCGAAACCCAAGGCAACCAGCAGGGCGAGCCCCAGCAATATGTAGGGGAAGATTGACGCCGAGTGTACGACCGACAGATCGGAAATCAAGTGATAGCCGGCATAGACGAAACCGATAGCCAGCACTCCGATGAAGATGGCGGTGCCAATCTTGCCGGGAGACTTGGAAAGCTTCGCATGTACCGCACCGGAAGGTGCGGCCGACGGCGTAACAGGAAGCGGCGAGGCAGTCGCCATGGTTATCCTTTTCCGTTCTAAATTTGTTTGATTGCCCGAGAAAACTACTCGTCCGCGAAAGGTACTACGACGAGATGGGTCGCATCATTAACAGCAGGTTAAGGGAGGATGAATTCCCGTCGGCTGTCGGGTTGTGTCCTGGTGAAATAGGACAGCACCGGCTGTTGCAAGACGTTGCAAGAATGACGTCTGCCGTCAACTCTATAAACCTTGTCATCCTGAGCGCAGCGAGATCGCGACCGCGATCGAACGCAGTCGAAGGACCTCTATAGCCGCTTCACCCACCTCGAATCGAATCAGGCCAGCACGGCATCCACATGACACGAGGTGATATGGCTTCTTTGGATTGGCTGGCGCAGGATTCGTTGTCCAGCCCTCTTTCTCCGCAGCAGGACCTGCTGCAAAATCCCGATCTCGGCTTGCTGGACGCTTACTCGCGCGCAGTGGTGGGGGCGGTGCAGCGCGTGGGCCCGGCAGTGGTACACATCCAGGTCCGGCAGGGCCGCGGCGCCGGTTCAGGCTCGGGATTTGTTTTCACTCCCGACGGCTTCATCCTGACCAACAGTCACGTGGTGCATGACGCGTCCGAGGTATCCGTTCTGACCTCGGCGGGCGAGCGCTTCCCGGCCGAAGTAGTGGGCGACGATCCCGACACCGACTTGGCCGTAATCCGCAGCGCGCAAGGAGCGCCCTCGGTTCCGCTGGGCAGCTCGCGCAAGTTGACTGTCGGTCAACTGGTGATCGCGATCGGCAACCCGCTGGGTTTTCAGCACACGGTCACCGCGGGAGTGGTCAGCGCGCTGGGCCGGACGATGCGTTCGCGTTCCGGACGTTTGATTGATGGCGTGATTCAAACCGATGCGGCGCTCAATCCCGGCAACTCGGGCGGCCCGCTGGTCGACTCACAGGGGCAGGTCATTGGAGTAAACACCGCGACCATCATGGGCGCGCAAGGAATTTGCTTCGCCATTGGCGCGGACACTGCTGAGTTCGTTGCGTCACGTCTGATTCGCGATGGCCGCATCCGCCGCAGCTACATTGGCGTCACCGGGCAGGGCGTGTCGCTACACCGCCGACTGGTGCGCTATTACGATCTAGCGTCGGAGAGTGGGCTGCTTCTGCTGAATGTTGTTCCCGGCTCGCCGGCGCAACAGGCAGGACTGCGCGAGCGCGATGTCATCGTGCGCTTTGCCGGAAACTCGATCACGAATGTCGACGACCTGCATCGTCTGCTGACGGAGGAGCGCAGTGGAATCGCCTGCGAGGTCGAAGCCGTCCGCGGAACCGAATTGCTGAAGGCGGTGGTAACGCCCCAGCCTACGGCCGATTGATTGGGATTCCCCGGGGCCGAAGCCCCTTCTCGTTTATGGGAGCTTTGACGCGGCGCTGAAGCGGCGCTCTAGCCTAATTCACGCCCGAGTTCGACTGGACGATAGGACCGGTTTTCTCCGGCGGACGCATGAGCCCGAAGTTCTGCAGATAGGCCACGGTGCGCTGCGCTGAGCCGTCGAAGGTGAGCTGGCAATTTACGAACTGCGTGTTCTCCCAGGTCACGTCGCCGCCGCCGTAGATGAGTTTGCATTCGGTGAGAATGCAATTCACAAAGCGCTTGTCGTCCATGTAAACCGTGACCCCGTTGGGCTGCCAGTTCTCCATTACCTGCATGATGAGTCCCTCTTCGATGATTGGAATGAGCCTTAAGAATAACTCACTGGGGCGCGAGCGTGTTTCAGGCGCGATCAGCGGATGGAACGCAATCGAAGATTAAAAGCGACACGGTCGGGGCCAAACGGTCCGGCGAGAGTGTTCCGGCGAAATAAAAATCAGGGCTCCGCAATCGGAAGCCCCGATCAGCCCAACTTATGTTTCCACACATCCGAAAAGCGCGGACGTGTGGGGCACCCATATTTCAAGTCGAAAGGTATTCTGGAAGAAGCTAGACGCCCAGCGGGCCGTCGGTACCGGTGGCACGAGCCGCGTCAGTGACAGTCGAGTCGACAGTCTTGCGGACCTGACCCATGGCACGCTCTGCTGTGTTGCGAATGTTCTTCACACCTCGTTGCACGCTCTCACGCTTCTCGGTATAGGTCTCACGTGCGGTGTTTGCCAGATCATTGGCGCGGTCGGCAAGATTGTTGCGGGTCTCTTCTCCACTCATGGGAGCAAACATCAGGCCAAGACCCACGCCCACCCCCAGCCCAATAAGAAAACTCTTCATCACTTCCTCCTAAGACTCGTAATTAATTTCAAGATGGGCCCGACCAAGAAAGGCACACAGGCTTACCTAGTAGAGATGCGCCATGAGCAGGAGAGAGTTTGCCTTGGACTGCGACAAAGTTTTCGCAGAAGCTGCGACGGCTCTTCAGGGCGCAAGAGCTTTCCGCCCGCAGCGCCCCCGATCGTCTACAGTGTCCGTTTGAACAGCGCTGTCGCGATGGTGATCATGATGGCCGCGGCCAGCGTCAGATACAGCAGGTCCATGCGGATGGCGACAAAGCCGGCATCCTTCAGCAGTATTGCCTTGAAGCCGTGTACGGAGTAGCTGAACGGGTCGATGTACGCGATCCAGCGCAGCCACGGCGGAAAAGCTTTGATGGGATAAATCGCGCCGCTAGGAAAGAACAGCAGCGTGTTCAAAATGCCGAACGTCGCACGCGGCACCAGCGGATCCTCCACCCGCACCATCATCAGGAACATCATGGTGTTGAAGGCCAGCGACGTGGCCACAATCATCAGCAGCACGTAGAACATATTCAGCGGGGTGAAGACACTGCCCAATCCGGAGAGCAGCGAGCCCAGGGCCGTAATCACGACTCCCGCCATGATGGCCTTGATGGCGCCGGCAATATTGAGCCCGGCCACCAGCTCAAATTTCGTAATCGGCGTTACCAGATAGCCTTCGTGCACGCCGCGCGCCTTGTCGTCGATGTACAGCATGCCCCCGCCAATCATGACCGAGACGAACATGGCGAGCGCAATCGAGCCCGGCAGCAGGTACTTCATGTACTCGATGTAGGGATACAGTTCGACCGTGTCCAGCGAAATCTGCTGCACGATGCGCGACGGGTCCACGTCAGGATTGTTCAGCGCCTTCACCAGGTCGCTGAACTCCTGTTCCAGCGTCGAGCTCATAAAGTTGTCGGTGTTGTCGACAATGAGCGCGATGCGGGGATGGTTCTCCTCATACACCCTGCGCGAATATTCCGGCGGAATAATGATCGCGCCGTCGAGCCGCCCGGTACGAACATCCTCCATTGCCTGCTTGTCACTGTCGTAATCAACCGGATAAAACGTTTTCGCGTTCGCTTCCACCGCCGCCAGCGCTTCGCGGACCTTCACCGCTTGCGTACCGCGATCCTGATCGACCACCCCCAGCCGCGCGCCTTTGATCTTGCCGCCAAACGCGTTGCCCAGCACGATGAGCTGGACCAAGGGAAAGACCATCGCCACCAGCATCAGCGCGGGAGAACGGAAAAATTTGCGCAGCTCGCGCTCGACAATTGCCGACATTCGATTCATGGCCGCATCCCCGGACGATCCGGCATCACGAAGCTGAACGCCTTGACCTGTTCATCGCGCAGCTGCCGGCCGGTGAAATGAACGAAGACGTCGTCCAGCGTGGTGTTCTGCACCGAGAGGGATTTCACCTGCACGTTCTGGCGCACCGCCAGTTCCACCAGTTCGGTCGTGGTCTTGGAGCCGTTGCTGGTGAGGATGCGATACATGTTGGCCGCCTCCGGCTGCACCGAAGTCACGTCATCGAGCGCCTGCAACTCGTCCGGCCAATTCGCAGGCGCGTTGAAGAACTGCGCTTCGATCACGTTGGTTCCCGGCACGCTGGCCTTCAACGCCGCCGGCGAATCCAGCGCCACCAGTTTGCCGTGATCGACGATGGCAATGCGATCGCACAGGCGGTCGGCTTCGTCCATGTAGTGCGTGGTGATCAGGATGGTCAGGGCGCGCTTGTTCTTGATTTCGGTCAGCATCTCCCACACCGCGACGCGCGACACCGGGTCGAGACCGGTGGTGGGCTCGTCGAGAAAGAAAATCTTGGGGCTATGCACCAGGCCGCGCGCAATCTCCAGCCGCCGCCGCATACCGCCCGACAGCGTCTTGGTTTGCGCATGACGCCACTTCAGCAGATCGACCGTGCTCAGCAGATCCTCGATGTTGCGCTTGCGGTCTTCGGCTGAGACTCCGTACAGCTTGGCGTAAATGTTCAGGTTCTCCTCAACCGTGAGATCGATGTCGCTGGTGAGCGCCTGCGGAATGACGCCCATGCAATGGCGCGCAGCGTCGGACTGCCTGGCAACATCGAAGCCATTGATCAGCGCGCGCCCGGCGGTAATCGGCAGCAGCGTGGTCATCATACGGATGAGCGTGGATTTGCCTGCGCCATTCGGACCGAGCAAGCCGAAGATCTCACCCTGCTGCACCGCAAACGAAACATCGTCGACTGCGGTGAAGTCGCCGTACTTCTTGGTAATGTGATCGACCAGGATGGCGTCGCCGGTGACGGGTGCCTCGCACGGGGTCGCGGGCGTCGACTTGGTGTCGTTACGGAACCAGCTCATCAGTCGCCTCTCGCCAGGCTCTTGGTCAGGTCCTTGGGCAGCAGGACTTCGGCAGTCATGCCCGGGACCAGCGCGCCGTCGGGGTTATCGACCTTCAGCTTGAGGCCGATGGTCTTGATGTCGCGCTTGCGGCGGCTCACATCGCGCTGCGTCGCGTAGTCGCCCTCGACTGCCTTGAAGATGACCTCGCCGGTGATGGGCTTGCCCGCCGGCAGTCGCACTTGCAGCTTGTCGCCCACCGAGACGAAGCGGCTTTCGGTTTCGGGCGCCTCGGCGCGCACCCAGGTGTCACCGAAGTCAACGATGGTGACGATCGGCGTCCCCGGATTCACTACTTCGCCCTGCCGAGTGGCGCGCACGGAAACAGTGCCTGACACCGGCGCGTAAATCTTGGTGTAGCCCAGGCGGGTGTCGGCCTCGGCAAGTTGTGCCTTGGCGTTGGCAACCTGCGCTTGGTTAGCGGCGACGTTGCTGGCTGCGGCTCGTTGCTGGTGCAGCCGGGCGTTGGCCGTGTTCAAGTCAGCTTGCGCGGCATCAACATTCTCCTGCGCGCTTTCCACCACGGCCTGTTGCGCTTTCAATTGCGCTTCCGCGCGAACCTGGTCCTGCTCCGACTCAACTCCGGCCTTGGCCAGCGCGATCATGCGTTCCGAATCGCTCTTGATGCGAACCAGGTCGGCCTGGGCCTGCAATAGCGTCGCCTTGCTCGCGGCCAGTCGGGCCCGTGCGTTCACTACGCCACTGTTGGTTTCGCCCAGAGTCTGCGCCTCGGTTGCCTGCATGGATGAGACTTGCGAGTTGTAGGCATTGATGGTCGCCTGGGCCGCGTTCTTCTGCGCCTCGAGTTCGGCGGAATCGATTTCGGCGATCAGGTCGCCGGCCTTTACCTTGGAGCCTTCGTCGACATAAAGCTTCTCGACCCGGCCCATGATTTTCGAGCTGACAATCACCTGGTTCGCATCGACGATGCCGATCAAAACCGTATCGCTGGTGCGGTCGGTCGAGAAAAAGTAATACCCGGCGGCGATCAGCAGCAGAAAAAATAAGAAGATGAAAAATTTGTGCGGTTTCACTTGCGTTTCCCTCGAACCCGATGCACGACGGTATGAGTGTGGTCCGAATGTTGCTTGGCTGATTTGTCTTTGTCTTGGGCGGCAATGCGCGCGGCGAGCTTGATCCCGGCATCGCGATCGGCGAACAACGCGGCGGCTATGTAGTCGAGCACCGCAGCCCGCCGCTCGGGAATCGAGTGCCTGGCCCAGGGATTCTCGTTCATGAACTTGCTGCGCAGCGGCGCGGTCAAAAAATAATGCACGATGGAGCCGATGGCAGACGGCAGGAAGTGCACCGGATCCACCGAACGGAACTCTCCGCTCTTCAAACCAGTTTCCAGCAGCTTGAGAACCCGGTCGCCAATGGGCCGCAGGTACAGCGGGAACATGCGATCCAGGTGCGTGGGCCGGCCGCGGCCGGCGGTCATCATCTCGCCCATAAAGATGTGGGCGTAATACGGCGACTCGGCGATGGCATCGAAGTGGGTGGCTGCGTATTTCAGGAAGCGCTCGCCCGCGGTGCCTGGCTGGTCGCACACCGCAGTAATGCGAGTAAGCAACTGGGCAAAGAACGCGTCGAGGATTCCCCCGTAGAGCGTGTCCTTGTCCTGAAAGTAGTAATAGAGCAGAGCCTTATTGACGCCGGCCGCCTCGGCGATAGCGTCCATGCGGGCGCCCGCCAGGCCTTCGCTGGCGAACTCCGCCAGGGCCGCTTGCAGGATGGCATTGCGGCTGGCCTGGGGCTGACGGCGGCTGCCGCGGCGCTGGGCAACGGGATGAAGCTGCTTCTGCATTTTAATTAACCGGTTAGTTAATCCTAGCAGAGGGTATGGCGGAAAACAAGCGCGAGTATCGGGAAGCGGGGCGAGGCAGTTGTCGGTTGTCGGTTGTCAGTTGCTGGTTGTGGCCTTTCGCCTTTCGATTCGAGCTGACAGCCCGGCGCGCACTCCTCCGACCACTGACAACCAGCAACTGACAACTGCAAACTGCTGCCCGTCCCGCCGTATTTATAAAATTTTTATAAGTGGGATGTTAGAATCCGGCACCATGACTCGAACGATAGGCTCCCTGCTGCTGGCGCTTACTACTCTTCTGGCCATCCCCGCTGTTGGTCAATCTCCGTCCAAACCAAATCTGTCGGGAACCTGGATCTTTGACGCTCAGAAGAGCAAGCTCCAGCAAGATCCACCCAGCAGCATTACGTTCATTATCGATCAGAACGATCCGCAGGTGAAGTTTGCGCGCACTCAGGTCTATGGCGATCAGAAGTTTGACTGGAAGCTCGATATCGTGACTGACGGTGAGAAGGAAGTTGTGCAGAAATCCCCGCTGTACACCGCCAACATCCGCGCCCGCTGGGAAGGCAGCTCGCTGATTCTCGACCAGAAGATCACCGCCAGCGACGGCACCACCGCGACTGACGTCGTGACTTATAGCCTGGTCGACGGCGGCAATACGCTGGAAGCAGTCGAGAACCAGAAGACCCAGGGAATGAAGAAGAGCATGACGAGCCGCTGGGTCTACGAGAAGAAAGCCCAATGAGTGGCGGCCAGTAGTGCGTAATCAACCCAAAATCGCGAAACGACACCCGCTTCCCGAAGCACGCCAATCACATGCCTGGTCGCAACTAAAAACCCCCTACTTTCCCTAGGCCGTGCAATCCGCGTTCTTTACTGAAGCTCTGAATACGTGAAACCGGATCCCCCCCGCGGCTGAAGCCGAATCGATTTGCTATCTTCCGGACGGCCTGAAAGGCCGTCCCCTTCAAAGCAAGTTTTTCCTCAAGCAACAAAAAAGCGGCTTGACCTTCGCCAAGCCGCTCCAACACGCGTTCACTTTGTAACTCAGCCAGTTGTAACTCAGCCAGCTGTTTAGTGCAGGGATGCCAGGGTCTTCTGGGCTTCCTGTGCGTCCGGGCCCTTCAGATTCAGCTGCAACGCCTTCTGCAACTCGGTACGAGCGCGGTCACGTTCACCCGCTCCACTCAGCGCCATGCCGAGATGATAGCGGAAATCCGCATTCTCCGGAGCTTTCTTCACCGCATCTTCCGCCAGCGAGACAGAGACCCGGAAGTTGCCCTTCTTGTACTGGATCCACGCCAAGGTATCGTTGACTGCTTCCATCTCCGGAGCAATCTGTTTGGCCTGGGTAGCCAGGCTCAAGGCCATGTCGAGATTTTCACCCTGCTCGGCATAGACCCACGCCAGGTTGTTGGCCGCAATCGGATCGTGTGCATTCTGCGACAGGCTAGCCTGGAAGTACTTGCCGGCCGACTTCATGTCGCCTTTCTGAAGATAAACGTCTCCAATCGCATTGTTGATCGAGGAGGAAGCGGGCTGTATCGCCAAGGCTTTCTGATAAGCGTCCAGCGCCTGGTCGGATTTGCCGGTCGCCTCATAGATCTGACCCATGTGCATATAAGCTGCGGCCGACTTCGGATCGATCTCCAGCGCCTTCTGATATTCGGCCAACGACTGATCGTACTTCTTGGTGGTGGCCAGCGCACCGGCGTAGATGAAAATCGCGCCCGAGCGCTTGGGGTTCGCGGTGGCATACTGCTGCGCCAGGCTCAGGGCCTTGGCCGGCTCGTTGGTGGCGAACATCAGGGCGATGTAATTAGCCCAAGCTTGATCAAACGTTGGAGCTACGCGGATGGCGGACTGGAACATCTTTTCCGCATCGGCGTATTTCTTTTCGCCGGCGTAAGCGAAAGCCATGTTGAGGAACAAGATTGGATCGTTGGGAGAGGACTTCTGGGCTTCCTTCAACTCATCCATCGCGCGATCGTAGTCTTTGGCGCCGAGATCGATGGTAGCGTTCAGGAAGTGCGCCATGGGATTGTTTTCATTCAGCTTCTGTAGACGAGCAGCATATTCGCGGGCCGTATCCCAGTCTCGGGAGTCGCGATAAACCTCGGCCAGCGATTGCAGCACCATGGGATTGGCGGGCTGGATGCGGTTGGCTTCCTGCAACTCGGACTTGGCGCCCGGAATATCGCCGGAGGTACGCAGCACCTGGCCGAGGACGTAGTGAGCCTGTGCATTCTCAGGCGCGTCTTTCACCACTTCGCGCAACACCGTGATGGCTTCCTGGGTGTTGCCCTGGATGGAGAGCAAGCGGCCGTGGGTCATGCGGGCAGTGATGTCGCCCGGATTTTCTTTCAGCAGCCGGTCGGTCATCTTGGTGGCTTCGTCGATCTTGCCACCGTTAATCAGAAGTTCCAGAGTGCGAACCTGGAGCTGCGAATTCTTAGGATCGTAGTTCAGACCGCGCTGATACTCCTTCAGAGCGGCATCGGAATTTCTGGCCGCCAGATAGAAGTCGCCGATGGCGGCAGCTACATCAGCCGAACTGGGCTGCTTGATGCGCAACTGCTGCACCACATCTTCCGCGTCCTGCTTACGGCCTTCCTGCAAGAGCAGTCCGGCTAAACGAAGATATGGAATCGAGGCATCCGGATTGTTCGCAATCGCCTGGCGATAAACCTCTTCCGCCTTCTTGGGATCTTTCTTGTAGAAGTAATAGCCGGCCAGGTTGGAGTACGCCTGCAACGAGTGTGGATCAAGGGCGATAGCTTTGTTGAAGTCCTGCACTGCCAGATCGTCCTGATGCTGGAAGGCGTAGACCGCGCCACGGTTCATGTACCCGTCAGCCGTGTCCGGCTTCAAGGCGATAGCCTTGCTGAAGGTGCTGAGCGCATCGTCTAAATGCTTCTGCGCCAGCAAAACGTTGCCCAGCAGCAGGTAGGCCTCGGCGTTGTTCGGATCATGGTCTACCACGAAGCGCGCCTGCTCTTCGGCGTTGCTGTAGAAGTGCGGACCGGAGGCGAGATACATTCCGCCCAGGGCTACGCGAGCCTTCAGGTGATTGGGATCGAGCTCCACCACCTGGCTCATTTCCTTGAACGCGTCCTGGTTGTGGTCCAGCTTCAGGTCGGCTTCCGCCAGCTGATAGTGGGCCTCAGCGTATTTGGGATCGATTTGCAGGGCTTTCTTGAACTGGATGGTCGCAGAATCGTACTTCTGCTGATCCATATACTTCATGCCGCTTTCGAGATATTTCTTTTTCGCGACATCCGGATTTTGGCTGCAACCGGCAAAGAAGACGGCCAGCATGGTCATTACGATAGGAACGAGGTAGCGATTCCGCATGAGACTTCTCCTGGGTTTACCGAGGGATGATCTTATCGACATCACCTGTAATCTGGGTTGCGAAGGAAAGGGCCCGCTCTTTGGCTTTGGCCTCATCTCCGTTATCCACGGGCACGCTGATACGAACCAGGGCAGCGTCGGTTCGATTTAAACGCAGCGCGTCATAAACTAGATAGAACTTTCCCCAATATTCGCTGGCCACAATCCGGCCATGCGCCTGGTACCAATACAGGACAAGCTGCTCGTCCAGTCCTTTACGCAGGATATAAAGATTGATCGGCGCCTTGGTTCCGTCAGCCAGAGGCAGCTGGTAGATGGTGGCTTGCACCGGATTCCAACCTGCGCCGGGCAGGCAATTTTTGGGCGAGTGAATGGTGGCGCCGGTTTTCTGGCTGCGGAAATATCCGATGTAAAGGTTGAGCAGATTTTGCTCCATGCCCGGCTCCCAGTATCCGCGATCCAGGTAATCGGTCACGCCCAGGACGTCCAGAGTTTCTTTATCCAGCGGCCATTCAATGACCTGCGCGTAAGGTCCAATCTTTGCGGGAAATTCCGACAGCGGCTTGGCCGGAGGTGTCGCCTCGCCATGGGAAAGATGATTCATTCCCAAAATCGCGGCCAAAAACACAGCTACCATAACCCAGTAACGTCCGCCTGCCTTCATCGCGCCACCTGGGCAGCGGCGCCCAACCCGCGATCTCCGCCGGAAAATTTCCTGCGAATGAACGATATCAGGCTATGCAAAAGCAGGAACATCACGGTTGCCACTACAAAAATTACCCATCCTGAGAACTCGTGCATGAACCCTTCCGCAGCCTTGGGGCCGATGTAGTTCGCCATGATGGCGGTGATCATGACCCGGGTTCCGTTGCTGATAATCGCCAGCGGTACCATGGCGATCAGTAAGAACCAGCGCACGGTCAGACTTCGTTCAACAAGATATCCATATCCTGCGGCCAAGGCAAGCAGCGACATCAGCGAACGGATTCCACTGCATGCCTCCACCACCTGCAACGTCATGTGCGGCAGCACCAGCACATTGCCTTCCCGCATGATGGGGAACAGGTTCAGCATCTCCAAGGTGCGGGTAGCAAACCGGGATGCAATAAATTGGAGCGGGAAAACAATCTCGTTATAGATGATGGTCGGTATAGGAATGGCGAAGAGCAGGAACGCGACAGGAAATGCCATCGCCCGCAACATCGCGCTTCCGAGGAAATACACGATCAGCCCGCATAAGGTAACCACCATGGATAGCCGCGCCAGCGACAGCTCTGCGCCCAGGCTGCCGAGAAACAGCATTCCCAGCGAGAACAGCACGATGACCATGCCCCAGGGCGAAGGCCGACGTGGAATCAGTCGCAGAGAATCTCGCCGCTGCCAGATCAGGTAGGCCGATAATACCGGAACCAGAAATCCGTGCGAGTAATCGGCATCGCTGTACCACTGGTACACCAGCAGCCTGACCACTGGCGCATATAGGACTGCCAGTACTCCCACCAGCAGCAGTCCCTGCCAGCCGAAGGGCTTTAGTGTTTGCCAGAACGAGGTCAACGCCCGTGAAACGGACGTCACGAAGGAGGCCGATTTTGGGGCAGGCCGAACTTCTTCTGCCGCCGGAGGATTCAGCGCAGTACCCGAGGTCTTGGTGCCAGCAAGCGCCACTAGTCGTAACTCCAATTTGGACTTCTGTCGGAGAGCCTCAACGGTATGTGCAATTATTTAGCCGAGACTGGCAGTTTGACGTCATTGTAAGCTGCTGAAAATCAAATGTTTGCGATTTATCTGCGCGATAGACGCAAAAAATAGACGCAACGACTGCAAAAGTTTGCACATCCGGTCCAGCAGAGTTCACTCACAAATTGGGAATTGGCAACACCCCAGCTCCCGACATTACAGCCGGACGATCTTGTCCGACTTAAACTGCTTCATCGCATTGCGGGTGTCGACGATCAGTTTGGCCGATTCCAGCAGCCCTTTGTAGTCAAAACCCTTGTGGTCGGTGACGATGACCACGCAGTCGGCCTGGGCCGCTGATTCGGGTAGGGGCGTCGACTCCAGGGTCAAACCGTCCAGCCTGAGCTTGGGCACAAACGGATCGCTATAAGAAATGTGGGCCCCCAACTTCTTCAGCAGCAGGATCACGTCGAGGGCAGGCGACTCGCGCATATCATCGATATCACGCTTATAAGCCACGCCGGCCACGTGCACCTGAGAGCCCTTCACCGCCTTGCCATGATCGTTGAGCGCGTTCTGTATCTTGTCGACAACAAAATGCGGCATGTTGCCGTTGATGTACCCGGCCAGCTCAATGAACCGCGCCTCGATGCCCGACTGCTTCGTCTTCCACGAAAGGTAAAACGGGTCGATGGGGATGCAGTGCCCACCCAGTCCCGGCCCGGGATAGAACGGCATAAAGCCGAAAGGCTTGGTGGCAGCAGCGTCAATCACTTCCCAAACATTGATTCCCATGCCGTGACACATCAGGGCCATCTCGTTGACCAGCCCGATGTTGATCATGCGGAAGGTGTTTTCCAGCAGCTTCACCATCTCGGCGACGCGCGTATTCTCGACCGGCACGACGTGCTCAAGGGCTTGCGCGAAGAACAGGCGGCCCATTTCCGTGCAGGCAGGCGTAATGCCGCCGATTACCTTGGGCGTGTTATGCGTCTGGTAGGTCGGATTGCCGGGATCAACCCGCTCCGGAGAAAAGCACAGGAAGAAATCCTCTCCCGCCTTGTAGCCCAGCTTTTCGAAGGTGGGCAGCAGCAGTTCGTCGGTGGTTCCGGGATAGGTGGTGGATTCCAGAATCACCAGCAGGCCGGGATGGAAGTGCTTGGCAACTTCTTCGACGGCGGACACGATGAAGCTCATGTCCGGGTCTTTAGTCTTACGCAGCGGCGTGGGAACACAGATGTTGATGGTGTCGAGGTCGCGCACCACGGAGAAATCTGTGGTGGCGCCGAACCGCTTTTCAGCGACCATCTTCGCAACTTGTGCCGAGGGAACATCCTGCACGTGCGATAGCCCGCGGTTCAGGCCGTCAACCTTCGACTCCTGCACGTCGATGCCGGTAACCTCGAAGCCGGCCTTGGCGAATTCCGCCGCCAGCGGCAAGCCGACATAGCCCAGCCCAACGATTCCAACTCGGGCGGTTTTGTTTTCAATCTTTCGTTTCAGGCTTTCGAAGGTCACGGCCTTCTTTTCCGCGGTCAGCATAGGTGTAGTCCTAAGAAATGTGGCGATCTCTTGGTGGATTTGGTTGATTCAGGCTTCCCGCTCTGTTGATTCGGGCTTCGGCGGCGCATGCGCGAAGACGCTGAACAGTTCCTCAGAGTACCACAAGGACGCGGATGGCAGGGCGTTGGAGGTTGGGACAATCTTGGGTTCTTAGGAGCGCTTTCGGCGCCCTTTCTTAATGGTGTCACCCCGAGCGCGGTCGAGGGACCTGTTGTTCCCCGCAGGTGTCATGCCGAGCGTAGCGCAGCCGAGGGACCTGCTGTTCCCGACGCCGCGACTATCCTCCAACGAGCAGCCTCGCCTCGCGCCGCGCCGGAAACGTCACCGTCCTGCGCACCACAACCACCGGCGCAGACTCTTTGGACCCGAATGCCTGCGACGACCAACCCTGTTCGCACTCTCCGCCCTCAACATGCAACTCAGCGACGTTCCCAACCCGCCACACTCCCGGCTTCTTCTGCGTCACTGCCAACCCGGTATGCCAGAACTGCCCGATGCGGTGCTCGCCCGGGGGACCTTGCAACTCGTCGGTAATCTGAAATCCCCCGACCTCGCTCAGCACCACGGACCGAGTATGAGTAACACCTCCGTACCGGCAGACGCCCACCGTGCGATCCCGCTCCGCAGTACTTGAAAATTCAAGCAACCGCACCTCGGGCTTATCCCGCCAGCGAAACGGTCCGTCCGGCGTGGCCTGGTCCCGTCCATCGATTCGCACGGTATTGTGAGCCGCAGTGCCGCGAAACACCTCGCGCCACTCCGGGTCGAGATACGAGTACGCGCCGGGATCGATCAGCACCTCGTCACCGCCAACCGACACCACCAGCGACAACGCGTCGGCATGACTGTGCCCCGCGCTCCACGGCCCCATCGGACCCGCATCGAAGAGCGCAGAAATTTTCCCGCGATGGAGCGCGACCAGCCCAGAGTCGGCGAACGCCTGCGACTTTCGCTCGCTAGCTGGCGGTACGGCCTCTCGACACTTCTCCGGACCGAGCCACCACATGGCAATTTCATGAGCATCGCGTTCTGAGTAGGCAAACGCCGCTTTGCCTGTGATCAGCGACGCCGTCGCCAACGTGCCGCGGGCAAACCGCTTTCGTTCGCCGTAAGGATGGAAGAGCCGCCCACCATCGTCATCGCCAAGCAACGGCAGAACGCCATCAGCGTTGACAATCGCCGCCAGGAAATTCGTCATGCGCAAGAGCCCGTTGCGGTATTCGTCAGTCACGTCTTCCAGCAACGCGTGCAGCAGAAAGAAGTCGAGCGCATAAACGTGGTAATAGGTGGACTGCTCGAAGTGGCTGCCGTCGGCCTTGACTTGCTTACGCATCTGCTCGCGAACCGTCTCGCGGCCCAGTTCGCGCCATCGCTTTGCCCTGGGAAATTCGGGAAACAGCCGCCCGATGGCGTGCAGCGCCACCGCCTCGCCCAGCAAGTGCGTGTTCGGCGAAAAGTAAACCGAAAGGTTGTACTCCAGATGCAATCCGTGCCGATACAACTCGCCGAGAAAACGCTGACGGAACGGCGGCGACATCTGCTCGCCGACCAGGTGCCAGATCCAGATCCAGGACAGCGAGCGGAAGCCGACCTCCAGGGCGCTGGTCCAGTTAATGCCCTGCTGGAACGGGTTCTCCGCCCACCAGTGCTCCAGCTGCCGAAAGATTTGCTCGCAGTACGCGCTCATTCCGGTGAGTACAAACGCCTGCGCCAGCAGCACCAGATGCTGATGCCGGTTCAGCTCCCAGATCCACTTGTGATCGCCGGCGGACCCCAGGTCGAGATACGGAATGCGGCGGAAGTATCGCTTCGGGGTTTCGGTGCCCCGCAACGGATCGCGTCGCCAGGCCGGCGTCGCACCGTAGTCGATTGTTGTGGCGAAGATCGGGACGCGACCTGCGAGCACCTGGTCAGCGATGGCAATCAATTCAGCAGAGTAAGCCGTGGGACGAAGTGCGTCGGCAATCGCGCTGGGTGGCGGGAGCGCGGCGAGGGGCGAGGCTGCGCGCAGATTTTGCGGCGCTGGAGCGATCGACAAGGCTGCGTTGGCCGCCTCCTGCCGGAGGCGAAACAGGATTTCGCGCGAGCTTCGCATTCTGGTGTTTAGTTTGTAGCAGAAATCAGAGGATTCGGGTCTTGTGCTGTGAAGGGTGAAGGCCCCCGCCCAGATCTAATGAAAGAAAATGCGGATTAGCCAGTTGCCTGGGCCCAAACAGGTGGTGGTGGAAGCCTGGGTTCGGCCGGTCTTCCGGCGGCCATTGGACCGTTATGCACAGCGAAAATCCGACCGCTTGCCAAGAATTCTTGTGTCTCGTCGAAAATGTTCGTCGACACCTTGTAGTCTGCCGTTGCGGGCTGTTGCGGATCGCCTCGGTGCCGGTGAGATTCGCAACAGCGCACGACCATAGCTTCACTAGCCACGTAAGCTGCTGATTGCAAACTTCAAAAGCCCACCCGCATCCCGGAAAGTCCTTCTCCCGCTGATTTTCCGTTGCAGAACACAACAAAGTCAGCGTTGCGAAAAGCAACTCGCACAGCGATGCGTTTCGCAACAGCCCTTCGCAAGTCACTCAACACTCACCAGTTGCAGCGTCAAACAGCAACGAAACTTTCAGGCTCGCCTATTGGCATGCCGAGTGCATTAGAGAAGGGTGCAAAGCGCGAGATGGAAAAGCGCAGCAAGCTTTAAACAGGAGGCACACCATGACAGTCCTACTAGTTCTTATGATGTTCGCAATCTTCCTAACTATCGATTTCTTTTATGCCAAAGCAAAACATCCCGTCCTGCAAGTAGCGCCGGCGATGACGAAGCAGGCTGCGACTGCACCTCGCCTGAAGCCCAGCCTGGTAGGCGGCTTCTCGGTTCCCGACAATCTTCGCTACCATCCCGGACACACCTGGGCGCTGAGCGAGAGCCCGAACCTGGTGAGAATCGGCATCGACGACTTCGCCTCCAAGCTTACCGGCAAGGTTGAGCACATTGCGTTGCCGCAGCGCGGCCAATGGATTCGCCAGGGACAAAAGGTATGGAGCATCGTCCGCAACGGCGTGAAGGTCGACATGGTTTCGCCGATCGAAGGCAGCGTGGCCGACATCAACGAAGCGGTAGTGAGAGATCCCTCGCTGGCCAACAAAGATCCTTACGGAGAAGGCTGGCTGGTAAGCGTGCAGTCTCCCGATTCCAAGACCAACTTCCGTAACCTGCTCGGCGGCGCGCTGGCCCGGTGGTGGACCGAAGAGTCCTCGATGCGGCTGCAACGGGTTATGCCGAGCGCGCTCGGTGCCCTGGCGCAAGACGGTGGCGTGGCGATCGACGATGTAGCCAGCACCATGACGGATGAGCAGTGGACCAAGCTGACCCGCGAGTTCTTCCTGACCTAACACGAATGCCCCGGAGGTACCTCCTGCTCCGGGGCACGATCTTCAGAATGCACTTTTCCTCAGCCGCGTCGCTCAAAAAGCACGCGGCCGAATTCATTACAGGCGAAGTCTGCGATTCCGATCCAAAACAAAAGCCCCACCCGAGCAACACAGGCTCGAATGGGGCTCCCTGGCTCGATGGGGCGTCCTGGAACCGGAGGCGCCGTTCTCGCCGCAGCGCACACGCCCCGCGTATCGAACTTCCAGACTCGCCAATCGCAATTCCTAAAAATGAATAGCGAGGGGCATAGCCGCATTGATTGCCCCTCGCCCGGGTGCGCGCCTTCGGCCAGAAAGCATTTTCCGCGCTCCCTAGATCAAACTTTCAAACTCGTAAAAGATCAAACTTTTGAAGACCAAACGTGTATGAGTGCTATCCCGTTTCCAGTACCGCCTCTCGACATTCCCGAATCCTGCGCCCACTCCGCTCGGCCGCTCGACGGCACCGCAGGGTTACGATCAGAGTGAAGAAGGGACCCAAAGTCACCGCTTGCGAATGGGCCCCTAATCCCCCTCCCGTGGTCCTCTGCTGAAACCGGTCGAACGGTGCCATCTCCTCACGATCGAGATTCGCAGGCTGGCTGCGAACCTCCGCGTCGGCTTCCCTGGACCGGCGCGATGTGATCAAGACCGGCAGAGTGAGGAAAGGACCTAAGGTCGCTGCCCTCGAAGAAATCGTCTGCTCGGTCATGGCACTTCTCCCAGCTTTGCTTCGCTACCGGGGGCGGGATTATTGCCCGCCTCGGTAGCGCCCCTGCAAGAGCAGTTGGCTTCTTTTCAGGTACCGTCGCTCTCGTGGTGCACAATGCCCCAACTTGGGTGCCTGCATCAATGGTTAGCCTATGATTTGAGAATGAGTTGGAGATGAGCTGGAGATGATTGTCTAAGTTGTTGATTTAGCGTGCTTTCTATCCGGAGATGAGTGAACGGAAGACTGCCGGAAGGGCCCGCGTTGTATAATCCCCGCGCAGTAATATCGGTTTCAGGAGTGACAATTGCCGTGAGTGACACGCAGGACCTGCTGCGGTTCGGGGTCTTTGAGCTGAATCTTGCCACCGAAGAACTGCGCAAGTCGGGCATGCTGATCAAGCTGTCGCCCCAACCCTTCAAGCTGCTGACCCTACTGGCCAGCCGGTCTGGGCAGGTGGTCTCCCGGGACGAAATTCAGCAGCAACTCTGGGGTGAAGAAACCTACGTCGATTTTGAACAGGGGATGAATCACTGCGTCAAGCAGATCAGAAATGCCCTGAGCGACAGTGCCGACACTCCTCTTTATGTGGAAACCATTCCGCGCCGGGGATACCGCTTTCTGGCACCGGTGGTGTCCAAAACGATTCTGGCTCCGCCGCCCCGGGTAGTGGAATCGACGTCCGGTATTCAGACTAGAGTTCCACTTCCCGCCGTCGGGCCGGTGCAACCGCCAACCACGGTTTCTGCCAAAGCGATTTCCGATACCCCGCCGACCCAGACCGTTAGTAACCCTGTGGTGGTTGCGCCGCCTCCGCCGCCGATCGAGAGCGCGCCCGTTCCGATTGCTCAAACTCCGGTAACCCAGGTTACTCCGGTAATTCCACCCAAAAGCCGGTTACCGTGGATTGCCCTCGCGGTGGGGATCTTGCTTCTGGCAGCCGTGGTTGCTGGCTTGCTGATTTGGCGATCGCACCGGCCTCCTCCGCTCAGCGAGCGAGACACCATCGTGGTGGCCGATTTCGAGAACACGACAGGCGAACCGGTATTCGACAATGCTCTGAAGCAGGCGCTCACCTTCGACCTGGAACAGTCGCCCTTCCTCAACGTGCTTTCCGACCAGAAGGTGAACGAGCAACTGAGCTTCATGCGAATGGCCGCCGATACCCGGCTGAGCGAAGACGTGGCCCGGCAAGTTTGCCAGCGTTCTGCCAGCAAAGCCATGCTGGTCGGGTCGATTTCGGGAGTGTCTGGGCGCTACCTCATCGGACTGAAAGCGATTGACTGCGCTACCGGCGACGAGATCGACAGCGAGCGGGCGGAAGCCCCTTCGCGAGACAAAGTTCTTCACGCCTTGGGTAAGGCGACGACGAAAATGCGCCAGAGGCTGGGCGAGTCGTTGGCTTCCTTGCAGAAATATGACGTTCCCATCGAGGAAGCAACCACATCGTCGCTGGATGCACTGAAGGCTTACAGCCTGGCGCAAAAGATGCGCAACACCCAGGGCTATGCCGCCGCAGTCCCGTACCTGAAGAGCGCCATCGATCTCGATCCAAACTTTGCCATGGCTTACGCGCGCCTGGGAGTGGAGTACTTCAACCTCAATCAGCCCACGCTGGCGGCCGAATACACCACCCAGGCCTATCAGTTGCGGCATCACACCAGCGAGCGCGAGAAGCTGTACATCACCTCGCACTATCACGATCTGGTGACCGGCAACGCCGACCAGACGATTGTTGCCTACCAACTGTTGCAGCAGGCTTATCCGCGTGAAGAAGCGTCGTACATGAACCTGAACTCCTGGTTCAACTCCATCGGCAAATACGATGAGGCCCTGGCGCAGGCCAAGGACGCGTTGCGGCTCGATCCCGGCAATCTGATCAACTATCACAACCTGGCGCTCACCTATATCGACCTCAATCGGGTGGACGACGCGCAGGCGGTACTGAATCAGGCGAAGGCGCGTAACCTTGATGACCCGGCTTTGCAGTACGAAGTTGCGTTTCTGCGTAGCGATACGGACGCGATGACCCGGCAGGTCGCAGCCGCCATGGGACAGCCGGGCGTAGAGGACCAGTTGCTAGCGTTGCAGTCTGACAGCGAAGCCTACTTTGGCCGCCTGCAACGAGCGCGCCAGCTTACGGAGTTGGCCCAGGCGTCGGCTCGTCATGCAGGCGCGAGTGAGACGGCGGCGTTATGGATTCTGGCGGGCGCGTTGCACGACGCCGAGCTGGGCGATGCGAAGCGGGCTCGCAGCGAAGCGGAAGAGGCGCTGAATACCAGCTCCGGCAAGAATGTGCAGATTCTGGCAGCGCTGGTGTTGGCGCGCAGCGGTGACCGCGCGCGAGTGGAATCGCTGCTGGCGCCCCTGGTCAAGCAGTATCCGGCAGACACGCTGGTGAACGACTATTGGATTCCGACCATCCGGGCCGCGCTGGCGCTGGATGAGAAGAATCCTGCTGCGGCGATTGAGGCGCTGGCCGCAACTGCGCCTTATGAGATCGGGTCGCCGCCGCCCGGCATCGCGTTTTATCCGGCGTACTTGCGAGGGCTGGCGTATCTCCAGCAAGGACAGGGGGGGAGGCTGTGGCCGAGTTCCAGAAGATGCAGCGTTATCGCGGAGCCATCCTGAACCTGACGATCGCAGCCTTGGCGCAGCTGCAACTGGCGCGGGTGCAGCAGATGAGCGGCGACAGGGCCGCGGCCCGCAAGTCGTATGCAGACTTTCTGGCGCTTTGGAAGACCGCCGATCCTGGCTTGCCCATCCTGAAACAGGCCAAAGAGGAATATGGGAGGATGGGATGAATGATCTTACCAGTAAGATTAATGTGCATTCTTACCAGTAAGACTATTTGGTTGGACGCGCGCGCCCGGACGAAAACCCCTGTTTCTGTTGATGGCTAACGCAGGCCCGAAGGCCTGCTCTTTCCACCTGAACGGCCTGTCGTTTTTGAGTCGTGTTTTAGAAGGTGGCCACACACGTCTGGTGTTGGTGTAACGCGGGAGAGCGTTCCGTGGCGACCAACAGTAGGTAGCTCGGCTGCTCTCGGGGATGACACCGTTAAGAAGAGGTCAGTTGAAAGCTGATAGCTGACGGCCCCGACAGCTAATCGCCGACAGCGATCGGCAAACATCCCGCCTACTAGCATTTGCCGGATCGCCTGCTTCACATCTCATAGTGCAACAGTGAAAACACGTCGAAGCCTTTGAGCTTGTCCCGTCCTCTAAGTCCATCGAGTTCCACGACGAACCCCATACCACAGATGATTCCTCCCAGCGCCTGCACCATTTCAGCCGCCGCCTTCGCTGTGCCACCCGTCGCCAGCAGATCGTCGCAAATCAGGATTCGCTGACCCGGCTGGATCGCGTCTTTGTGAATCTCGAGAGTGTCGTGTCCGTATTCCAGCTCATACCTCCATTGCAGTACTTCGCTGGGAAGCTTCTTGGGCTTGCGTACGGGAACGAAGCCGGCGTTCAGCCGGTAGGCCAGAGCCGGGCCAAAGATAAATCCCCGCGCTTCAATGCCCAGCACCAGGTCAACCTTGTCGCTGATGTAATGCTCCGTCAGTGCGTCGATCAGGCGCGCAAAGCCTCGCCGATCCTTCAAAATGGTAGTGATGTCGTAGAAGAGAATGCCGGGTTTGGGGAAATCAGGAACTTCGCGGATGAGAGGTTTTAGATCGTCACAGCTTTGCCCCGGATGCGGCTGCATCTACCAGACTCCTTCGATGTGAAATGATTTTGCGGATAGCAGCGGCGCCTGCGATTCGACGACATGATCGACTCGCGAGGCACGCGGCCCTTGCTGCAACTTCTGGCGCAATGTGCTGAGCTGCTCCCGGGTGCCGGTGGCCATCACTTCCACGTCACCATCTTCGCAATTGCGCACCCATCCGGTAAGGCCGATCTGTGCCGCTTCGCGCTCCACAAACCAACGGAAGCCAACTCCCTGCACGCGTCCTGAAACGACAAAGCGGCGGGTTTCCCGATTGTCAGACATGATTAGAAAATAGCAGACAGCAACCAGCGGTCAGGCTTCGCAAACACAGCACACCAGGCTGCCTACACCAGCATAATCCGCGGCCAGCAGATTCGTCACGGGCGAGCTGAAAATAGACGGGGCTACAACCCGACGGGAAGACAGAAAGTACTCAAGAGAACGGCGCACTCCAGCGTCGCCAAGGCGAGCCCAAAGTGCGCCATCCTGAAAAACAAAACATCCGCAACCCGCCGCTTTACAAGTGTTTCGGCGACATCCGGTTGAGCAAGTTCACCAGAGGCTTACCGGCCGGCGGCGTCTTCACCGCGTGGTCGAGGATAATCTGCTTAGCGTTCAAATCCTTGCCATAAAGATTCTTGTTGGCATCATCGTCAGAGCGGATGGTCGAGCCAGTCAGCGCAATTCCCGCGAACACGCCCTTGTTGCGCGACCAGGACAGGATTTCTGCGTTCATCACGACGTCGGTCTCGGCCGAAGTAGTGCGTCCCACCGGGCCCGCCGCCACTGACGCGTCGCCCCCCAGCTTCACTTTGCTGCTCATGATGGACGTCGCGCCCTTCTCATTCATAATCAGCAACACGAAATCGGTCGCCTGTCCGCCAGCCTGCAAGCCGAAGCTGCCACCCTCAAGCGCGAAGAACGCCGGAGCGCTCCAGGGGCCGCGGAAATTTTCGCCCGAGCGGCAGGTCATTACGCCGCGCCCGTAGCTGGCGCCGACCACGAAGGCGGCCTTCTTCACAGAAGGAATGACGATAACGCACTCCGACTTGTTCAGCAGATCGCGTGGAATACCCTTGTCGGGCATGCCGATAACTTCCTTTAACACTTCGTAGGAACTCTTGAGGCGCTCCTGCTCTTTCTGCTGAGCAAAAGCCGGGACTGCGAGACACAGGCACAGCAAGGTGCCGACCAGTTTCTTCATTGATTTTCTCTCCACCTGAATGAGGATTTCGCCGCGAAACGGGTCAACTCTGTGCTCCATCGCGCGGTCTAAGCGCGAGACAAGTACGAACCTTCGGACGTGTCCACGCGAATTTTGTCGCCTTCATTGATGAAGGGTGGCACCAGCACCACCAGCCCGGTTTCGGTCTTCGCCGGCTTGGTGACGCTGCTAGCCGTCGCCGACTTCAGGCCCGGCTCGGTTTCCACCACGGTCAACTCCACCGTCTGCGGCAGTTCCACGCCCACAGGCTTGCCATCAAAAAACTCCACCTTAATCGCCAGATTGGCGATGAGGTATTCCACGGCGTCGCCCAGGATGTCCTTGCCCAGATGCAGCTGCTCGTAGTTCTCCATATTCATGAAGTAATAATCGTCGCCGTCGGCGTAGAGGAACTCCATCGAGACCTCGTCGACGATGATTTTTTCAATCGCGTCGCCGGAGCGGAAGCGGTGTTCGAACATGGCTCCCGTTCGCAGGTTACGCAGCTTGGCTTGGATAAACGCTCGCAAATTGCCCGGGGTGCGATGCTCCACACTAAAGACCGAATGAAGGTCATTGTTGTGCTTGATCACCATGCCCGGACGTAGTTGGGTGGCCGGAATCGCCATTCGTAAGACTCCTTTGTTGGATGCAGGCTTTTGGGAGAGTCACTGACCGGAAAGCGAAAAAGATTCGCTCCAGGGCCGCACACCTCGGTACGGCACCACGCCACATGCGACTCTGTGCCGCGAAGCGCGCGCGACTCTAGGGGTAAACACCTGATTTTACATGGGCGCTTGAAAGATTGGGAAATACGCGATGGACACAGAGGCGAACCCGAACCTGACCCAAACTTATTTGGTTTCGTTAGAAATGCCGGCCACCGGATGGTGTCCGGTTCCGGACATGGCATTTGCGTTTGTGGTCGAGACACCGCCAGCCGAATCGGCAACGGCCTTTCTAATTAATGAGTTATCGAGTCT
The DNA here is from genome assembly GCA_963769235.1 of uncultured Acidobacteriaceae bacterium. GTDB lineage: Bacteria > Acidobacteriota > Terriglobia > Terriglobales > Acidobacteriaceae > Bog-257. The sequence continues at coordinate 912,933 of CAVYKW010000009.1, forward strand.
TCGGACTTGGCATCTGGTCTGCAATATCGTGGTGGGGAATGTGATGAGCGAGATGATGGAAGCATCGACCATCCTGGTAGCCGAAGATCAGGAACATGTACGCGAGGCCCTGGCCATGCTGCTGCGCGGACACGGCTATACCGTCGTCCTAGCGGCCTATCCCAGCGAGGCAATCGAGGCCGCGCAGAAGCAAGCGCCCGACCTTGCCATGCTGGACATGAACTATCAGCGCGATAGCACCTCGGGAATCGAAGGGCTGGAACTCATCCAGCAACTACGCGACCTCGATGCGACGCTGCCCATCATCGCCCTCACGGCCTGGGGAAATGTGGACCTCGCGGTCAGCGCTATGAAGCACGGGGCTTCCGACTTTCTGGAGAAACCCTGGCGCAACGATGCCTTGCTGGAAAAGGTGCGGCTGCTGATTGGACGCGCGCAGCAAGTGCGATCCTCCCGCCGAGTCTCGGAATACGAGCTGCAGGATGCACAGCAGTTGCAGACTCGCATCGTGCCCCAACGTCACCTGGTTACCAAAGGAATCGAGCTTTTCGGCGACAGCATTCCGGCCGGTGTGGTCGGGGGAGATTACTTTGGAGTGTGGCAGCCCACACCAGACGTGCTGCACTTCTGCGTTGCTGACGTTTCCGGTAAGGGCACGCCGGGAGCGCTTATCGCCGCCATGCTATACGCCTCGGTCAGCACGTTATCGTCTTCCAGCAACAGTCCGGAGATTGTGCTCACGCAAGTCGAGACCACTTTGCGGAATCAACTGGGCGAGGGGCACTACGTCACCATTTTCTACGGTGTCGTCGACCTGCGATCTCATGTTCTGCACTACGTGAACGCCGGCCATTGTCCGCCGATCTTGCAGCGTCGCGACGGCGCGCTGGAGTCTCTGGCGCCCACCCGGCCGGTGCTTGGTTTCATGCTCGATGCAGGTTTCCGTGCCGAGCGTCTGGCTCTGAAGGAAGGCGACCGTTTGCTGTTATACACCGACGGCGTAACCGAGGCCGCCGACGCCGAGGGCGAGGAGTTCGGCTCCGACCGGCTGACGGCGCTGGTGGGCAATAACGAGAACGAAACCTTGCAGGAACGCTATGCTCGCATCATGAACCAGGTGCGCAGCTTCGCTCATGGGCACTTCACGGACGATGCCACGCTGCTGCTCATCTCGGTCACCAGCAGCCCGTACGCTGCCGCGACACAATCCGCAACCCAAATGCGCAGCAACGCGTAAGCAATCTCTGCTCAAGTCCGGCTTGGAAGGGGGCGCGGGTCACAGGCTGCCGAAAGATGGACAACTTAGCCAGCGATTTCTGACTTCCGGCGGCACGCTGATTTTCGCAAATGAAAAGGGTCGGCAGCTCCCCCTTGTAAGCTTGCCAACCCTTTTCCGTCAGCTACCGTTGGGTAACTGAGTTTTTCGTCAGTCCGGCAGCACACTTGCCAGGAGCAACCGGACCGACGAGTTCAGGTTGAGTTGCCACTCTTCATCTCTCCCCACCAATCTGGCCTTACGAGGTCTACAGTAGTGCGCCACGGTTTCCAATTCCTACTGGCCTAGGGTCGCGTTTTGGGACAGGCGCTCAACCGCTCCTGGCTGGTCGTAAGTACAGAGTTAGGACTTCGAATTCCGGCCGCCGGGCAATAAATTGCGCCATCCTTCGTCCGGGGGCAAATGCGATATCATCCTTCGCACCAATTGCCCGCACAAATTGCGCGGTGGAGGACCATCTTGCAGGCAAGCGACTTCGAGTTCAAGAATCGGTTCTGGATTTTCGGAGGACTGTTCTGGATTGCGTTTGCCAGCTACTGGGTGAGCCGCCCAAATGCTTCCGGAGCGGCATTGGTGGACTGGCTCGCGGGCGGACGCGGGACTGCTCCGCCCGAGCTCGATTATCACCTGGTGTTCGGCGTTGCGGCGCTGTTTTGTTTGGCAGCCGCGGCCATCCGGACCTGGGCCACCGCCTATCTCAAACCTGAAGTCATGGTCGACAAACAGCTACACACATCACAGGTCGTGGCGGATGGACCTTATCGGTACGTACGAAACCCTCTTTATTTCGGCAACATCCTGCTGGCAATCGGGTTCGGCTCGCTGGCTCCGCCAATCGGCTTCGTCCTGCTGGTCGGGGGAATGATCTTCTTCGACTATCGCCTGATCCTGCGCGAAGAGGCTGGAATTCTCGCCAGCCAGGGCGAGCGTTTTCGCGCCTACTGCGCCGCCGTACCACGGCTGCTGCCGTCGCTCCGGCCAAAGCTGCCCGCAGGCGAAGTAATGCCCAAATGGGGCGATGGTTTTCTCGGCGAAGCCTTCATGTGGACCATGGCCTTCGCCGTGGTAGTTTTCGCCTTCACTCTGAACCAGGTGGCATTCTTTGTTGTGTTGGGAGCAGCGTTCGTGGTGCACGCTATCTGCGTCGGCATCATCACCCGTAGGCGCAAGCAAAAAACGGCGGGCGCACGATAGCCCGCGTCGTGCGCCTCCGGAAAACTCAGAGATAAAAAAGGTCGGTAAGCTAGTCGGAATCGTTGCTGTAAACTTTCTCGTGTCCGATAAACGGATCTTTCAATCCGCCGGTGGATCCGAAAGCAGCTTCATCAGCGATCTTCTGAAGCTGCTGTTCGAACTCCCGGCTGCGCCAACGCACAACCAGACGCTCTTTCCGTTCCGATCCGTGTCCGTGACAAAGCGGGCATAGCACTTCATCTTTTTCCGGTTGCATCGTGTCACTCCTTGGAGCTTGTATTGCAACGCGAAAGCCGTCCGGTTGCTGTGAGCGAGGTCACAGGACGAGGTGATGAAGACAGCCCGTCAGCTATCAGCTTTTAGCTCTTAGCCATAAGCGCTCGATGCCAAATCGATTGTCATCTTGAGCGAAGCGAGCCGTAGGCAAGCGCAGTCGAAGGTTCTGCGGTTCCTCGCCCGCGTTAAGGTCCGGGGGCTTGACGAAGAAGTGCGGGCCGGAAACCACAGTCCTAAACTGAAGTGACTTAGCAAAACTAAGGGACGGTCAAAAAGGCCGCCCCATCCAAAAGTAAACCGGCTCGGGGTTTTTCCAAGAGCTACAGGCTAAGAGCTAAGAGCCGTCACCTGACGGCTGATAGCTGATAGCTGACGGCTTCTTCTAATACGAATAGCCGTCCGGCTGCTGTACCGCGCCGACTTCGATCTTCGTGTCGACATAGTCACGTCCGGCCGCGATCGCCTGGCGATCGAGTTCCAGCATCTTCGGATTCTTTACCGTCGCCTCGAGCACCGTAATCGCCGACTCTGCCGGCAGGCACTCGGTCTCTTCCAGCAGCGCTCCCAGCATCACGACGTTGGCAACTTTTGCCGACCCTAGTTGGTCAGCGATCTCCGACACCGGCACGCAAACCACGCGCGCCTGTGGGGCGCTGAAGCCCTCGGGAAGCTTGGCGTTGTTGTAGAGGATCAAGCCGCCACTAGCTACGCTGGACGCAAACTTGTGCAGCGACAATTCGTTCATCGCGATCAGCACTTCGGGCTGCGAGATCAGTGGGGTGCCGATGCGGTCGTGCGACAGGGTTACGTGACAGTGTGCGCTGCCGCTCCGCATTTCCGGACCATACGACGGCAGCCAGCTCACTTCCATGTGCTCGCGCAATCCCATCTCGGCGAGCAACTGTCCCATCAGCAGAATGCCTTGGCCGCCGAAGCCGGCAATCTTCAGGGTCAGGTCGCGAGTGTGATGGTGACGCTTGATGAGCAGTTCTTGGCTTGCGCCATCCTCGACTCCGAGTGCCTCAGCAACGGTCTTGGAAGGCACCACGGCATCGACGGGGAGATCGGGTTTGTGATCGCGGAAAACGCCCAGCGGGAAAGCTTTCACCAGGGTGTCGCCCACCCAATTGCGCGCTACCACCGGATCCATCTTCAAAATCGTCGGGCAGGGCGAGAGGAATTCGACCAGGGAAAAGCCGCCGCCGTCCTTCTGAATTTGAAGCGCTTTCTTTACCGCCTTCTTCGCCTTCATGATGTTCTTCATGTCGCTCAAGGCAACGCGCTCAAGATAGGTCGGCGTCGCCAGTCCGGCGAGCAACTCACACACATGCAGTGGGAGTCCCTCATTGTGGGAGCGGCGTCCCCAGGGCGATGTCGTGCTCTTCTGGCCGACCAGCGTGGTGGGAGCCATCTGGCCGCCGGTCATGCCATAGATCGAGTTGTTAACGAAGAACACGCAGATGTTTTCGCCGCGATTGGCGGCATGAATGATTTCCGCGGTTCCAATGGCAGCCAAATCGCCGTCGCCCTGATACGACATCACGATCGACTCAGGATGCGAGCGCTTCAGAGCGGTGGCGGCGGCGGGCGCGCGCCCGTGCGCTACCTGCACATTACCCACGTTGAAATAGTAGTAAGCAAAAACCGAGCAGCCGACCGGGCTCACGAGAATCGCGCGGTCCGCAACTCCCAGTTCGGTCAGGGATTCGGCGATGAGCTTATGCACGATGCCGTGTCCGCAACCCGGGCAATAATGCGTCTGCTGCTGCAATTCCGCTTTGCGTTCAAAGTTGTCGTAGAACGCCGGTGACTTTTCGTGGATCACTTCGTAGCCGTTCACAATTCCTCCTTGCACCCACCCTCCAGAAGAGTGGGCACCCGCTAAAACGGTACCCGGCAAGCGCCGACTTTGCGCTTGACCGGTGGTTAAACATGGGCTGCCATGCGCGCGAATACCTGCGCCGTAATTTCTTCGGCCGAGGGAACGTTGCCGCCGCAGCGTCCGTAGTACTCCACCGGAACGCTGCCGTTGAGAGCCAGCTTCACGTCCTCGACCATCATGCCGGTGCTCAGCTCGACGGCCAGCACCTGTCTCACTGTCCTGGCTGTCTCGCACAATTCGCGTGACGGGAAGGGCCACAGTGTCACCGGCCGGAACAGTCCCGCTTTCACGCCTTGCGCCCGCAACTGATCGACTGCTGAGCGCAACACCCGCGACACAATGCCAAAGCCGACCAGCAAGAATTCGGCATCTTCCGTGAGATAGTTTTCGTGGCGGCTCTCCAGCTCCTGCGCCAGCTGATACTTCGCTTCCAGCTTGCGAACGTGCGCTTCCAGCGCGTCGGGTTCCAGCACGATGGAGCTGACCAGGTTCTTCCTGGTTTCGGCTGTTCCCTTCACCGCCCAGGGTTTCTCCGGCTCAACAATCTCGCGCAATTTGATGTCCAGCGGTTCCATCATCTGGCCGGTATAACCATCGGTCATGATGACCACCGGATTGCGATAACGGTCCGCCAACTCGAAGGCGAGCACCGTGAGGTCGAACGATTCCTGCACCGACGAAGGCGCCAGCACCAGGTTGCGATAGCAGCCGTGGCCGCCCCCCTTCACCACGCAGAAGTAATCGCTCTGCTCGGGCGCGATGTTTCCCAAGCCCGGTCCGCCGCGCACGACGTCAACGATGACGCCGGGCAGCTCAGCGCCAGCCATGTAGGAGATGCCTTCCTGCATCAGGCTGAGACCGGGGCCCGACGAGGCGGTCATGACGCGCATGCCGGCAGCCGAAGCGCCGTAGACCATGTTGATCGCCGAGACTTCGCTCTCCGCCTGCAAAAACGTACCGCCCACTTCGGGGATGAGGAGGGCGGCATATTCTGCGATTTCGCTGGCCGGGGTTATGGGATATCCATAAAACGACCGGCAGCCGGCTAGTACTGCGGCCTTCACAATGGCGACGTTTCCTTTACACAGTTGCCTCACGAGCCACCTCCTGCTTCTGGGGCACAGGTTGAGCAGCGGCTTTGCCCGCGGGGATCAGCCGCTCCACGACGATGGCGCCAGGCTCGGGGCAGCAATAGAAACATGCGCCGCAGCCGGTACAGTCTTCGCCGGTATATTGCGCCGGGTGAACTCCATATTTGCTGAGCTCCGGCGCCAGCTCGAGACATTCGGGGGGACATGACTCCACACACAAGCCGCATCCCTTGCACTCTTCTGGATCGATGGTGACGTTACCGCGCGGTTGCGATGACATTGTTGTCCTCAGACTTTTCTTGATAAGCGTTTTTTTGGAACCAGCGTTGCTGTTCGCAGTAGGCATACAACTCGTTACGAAAATCAGGATGGGCCACCTGGATGAGCGCTTCCGCGCGCTGGCGAATGGTTCGTCCATGCAGGTAGGCCACACCAAACTCGGTGACTACGTAGTGCACATCGCCGCGTCCGGTAAGCACGCCGGCGCCATGCGCCAGGCGAGGCACGATGCGCGAAATGGAGCCTTTCTTCGCCGTCGCCGGCAGCGCGATGATCGGCTTGCCGTACTTGGAGCGGGAGGCACCGCGTACGAAATCCAGCTGTCCGCCGAAACCACTGTAGAACCACGGCCCAATCGATTCGGCGCAAACTTGACCGGTTAAATCGATCTCGATGGCGGAATTAATCGCCACCATGCGGTCGTTGGCCGCAATGCGAAACGGATCGTTGGTGTAGGCGGAGGGATGAAATTCGAAGATGGGATTCTCGTCGATGAAATCGAACAGGACTCTTGTCCCCAGCACAAAGCCCAGAATGATTTTGCGCGGCTTCACATTCTTGCGCCGGCCGTTGATGACCCCAGCTTCGATCAGGGGTATCACATTGTCAGAGATCATCTCGGTGTGAACGCCGAGGTCTTTGCGGTCCATCAGGTTAGGCAGGATCGCGTCCGGAATTGCGCCTATCCCACACTGTAAGACAGCGCCATCTTCGATCAGGGTAGCCACCCACTTGCCAATCGCCTGGTAGACATCGTTGGTGGCGGGCTTCTTCAGTTCGCACAGCGGACGCGAAAGCTCGACGATAGAGTCGATTTCGTTGACGTGGATGAAACTGTCGCCATAGGTGCGCGGCATTTGCGCGTTGACCTGGGCCACTACGTGATGGGCGTACTTGGCCGCCGTAAGCGTGCACTCCACGCCCACACCAAAGCTGCAATAGCCGTGCGGATCGGGCGGCGACACCTGAATGAACGCCACATCGATCGGCATCTCGCCGCTCTCGAACAAGGCTTCCACTTCACCCAGGAAAATGGGAGTGTAATCGGCGCGGCCGTCGTTTACTGCTTCACGAACGTTGCCGCCAACGAACAGCGCGTTGTGCCGGAAGTGCTCCGCCATGTTGGGAGCGCAATACGGCGATGTGCCGGAGGTCAGCAGATGCATCAGCTCGACGTCCTTGACGTAAGGAGCGCGCTCCATCAGGGCTTCCACCAGGGCTTCGGGCTCGGCGCAGCCAGGATGGATGTACACCCTCATCCCCGACTCAACTTTAGCGACGGCTTCGCGGGCGGTTACCAGTTTTCTGCGATATTGGTCGATCCATGACATAAGAAAATTTCTCAATTAAGCCGATACCGTCGTCGTTCGCACGGAATAATTAGCTGTAGCCCTCTCGTGTCCCAGTGCGGCGTAGAAGATGGCGAGGTGGAAAAACTTGTCCAGCATCTCCAGCAGCTCAAGCTCGCCAAAAATCTCGGCCGGACGCTCGAGTTCGGCATGACGCTGCAGGTAGTCCCACAGGTTTTCGCGCACCAGGCAAATCATCCACACCACCTGGCTGACCGGAACTCCCTGGGCAGCGCGCTGCGCTCCCACTTCGAGATAGCGCCGCTCAATATCGGCTTCCGTCTTGCCCAGCAGCCACTCGCCCAGATGGCGATAAACGTCGTACACCTTCTCGGTTAATTGGCTGTCAGGCACATTGGCGTAACCGGAGCACTTTCCACACTGCCGATAGCGCTCTTGCAGGCTGCGCGCCAGCCCATCGGAATGGTTTTCGATTAGCTTAACTAGGCGATACGCGAGCAACATAGCTCACCTCGTTCACCTCGGCCCAGGCTGCAAATGGCAGGGTGCAACCCAGTGGCTCCGGCCCTCACTCTCTTACATGCAAGTGTCGCCTTTGGATGGCCAGAAGAGCCGTGATTGCTATCACTGGGAGAAGTGACGAGGGTCACTCGAGAAGGCCGCTGTTCGCTTCTGGCTCTTGGCTGTTCGCTTTTAGCTCATAGCAAATTTGGATTGGGCGCGGTGCTGTTAACTGTCAGCCGTCAGCTAAAACGGAAAGTGCTGTCATCCCGAGCGCAGCCGAGGGACCTGCTGTCCGACGGCAGCGCAACGAGCGTTGCTTGTTGCCACCCCGCCTGAGTCCTACAACACTATGCGACGGATGACTCCCGCCATTGCGAGTAGCCCGGAAGCAAAGAGGATCAGGCTATCCGGCTCAGGCGTGGAACCGCCCTGGTTCCCCAGGATCGAGAAGGACTCGGACGGGATCGTGCCGCCGTTGTTCCGCCAAACCTGCGAAGGGCAGCCCGGCGACTGGCAACCTACGCCGCTGTTTTCGTCCCAGTAAGCGGGATCCCCGCCGAGCGTCCTAGCGTTCTCCAGGCTCATCCAGTACGTACCGTTCGGCAACGTCGGTCCGTTGAATAATCCCGTTTCGGTGCAGACGTGGAAGCCTAAATAGTTGACCGTACAATCGCTCTTGGTGAAATTTATCATCTCGTCAAAGTAGGTTGTACCGCCTAAGTTCGGCTGAGAATTCAAAGACACTTCCACCGAAGTAAGGGGGTCGTCCGGAGACACCCAGACACCGAACGCGACTCCAGTGATCGTGGTGGCGCCACCCGAGACCGTAAAGCTATCGCCGACAACGAAGCCATCGCTGATCATCCAGGCATTAGTGTTTCCGTTGATTGGTCCGTTTTCATAGACGACGCCCGCCACGGCGGGAACCGTCATTGTTAGACCGATCAGGAACAGCAACGGCAGTACTATACGAGTCTTCGTAGGGCGCCTCCAAAGTTGCTCATTCTTACTCCGATGTTCAGCCGCGGCGATCAAATTTCGTAAACGATGGCTGACTACATCAGGGCAGCACTGCATCCAGACTTCAGCGGTGACGGCAGGATTTGCTCCTCCCCCCGGCGATTCGAGTACTTTTACGACAACTTGCGGCGCAAAACGCCCACCAGCCCAATCGCGCCTGAAGCGAACAGTACCAGGCTGCCGGGCTCCGGTGTCGAGCCGCCCGGAGTACCGAGTATGGAGAACGACTCCGACGGGATGGTACCTCCGGTATAAAACGTTTGCGAGGGGCAGCCCGGCGAGTGGCAACCTATGCCGCTGTTCTCATCCCAATACACGGGATCGCCGGTGGGCGTGCTGGCATTCTGCAGGTTCATCCAGTACGTTCCGTTCGGCAAAGTTGGGCCGCTGAAGTTTGCGGTCTCTGTGCAGACGTTGAAGCCATACTGGTTCATGGCACAGCCCGAGCCGCTGAAATTGACAGTCTGATCGAAATAGCTGGTGCCGCCGTTCGGCATTGAAGTCAGGGAAACTTCCACCGACGTCAATGTATCGCCCGGAAACAGCCACGCACCGAACGCAATCCCATTGATGGTCGTGGGACCAGTAGATATGGTGAAGGTATCGGCTGCAAGAAAGCCGAAGTTGATCGTCCAGGCGTCATTGGTTCCGTTGATCGGCCCGTTTTCGTAGACGACTCCCGCCATGGCGGGCAGGGTCATGGTTAAACTCAGGGTTAACAACAGCGGCAAGAGACGAATCTTCATGGCGGGCGCCTCCAGAGTCGCCCATTATCCCTCCAATTCCTGCCGTTGCAAGTTAATTGTTCACGTTTGCAACGCCTTTTTTCTCAATATTGGGCGGCTTTTGCCGAATCCTGCGGCATGACACTTGTCATCCCGTCCCGCTGACAATCGGCACTACTGGCCAGTGCCTGCATGCCCGATGATCACTACCGTGGCCGGAAGAACAATGGCCCGCACGGGAGTGAACGATGTCCACCGCAATCGCTGAAATGCCGCGTCGCGCGCCCCAAGCGCAGCCGGCCTGCGTCGCCCGAACGCGCAACTTGAAGAAGAGCTACGGAAACATCGTTGCCCTTCGCGACCTGAATCTTGAAGTGCGATCCGGCGAGTTGCTGGCCCTGCTCGGACCAAACGGCGCCGGCAAAACCACCCTCGTTCGCATGCTTCTCGGATTGGCGCGGCCTGATGCGGGCAGCGTCTCGGTCTTCGGCGTCGATCCCTGGCAGGGCGACATTCAAGGCCGGCTGGGCGCCATGCTGCAAGTGGGACGCGTGCCCGAGACCATGAAGGTCCGCGAGCACATCGACCTGTTCTCTTCGTACTACCCCAGTCCGATGCCGATGAAAGAGACCTTCGAGATCGCCGGGCTGGCCGACATCCAGAATCGTCCTTACGGTGAATTATCAGGCGGGCAAAAGCAGCGTGTGCTGTTCGGCATCGCCATTTGCGGCGATCCCGATCTGCTCTTCCTCGACGAGCCCACGGTTGGCCTCGACGTGGAAGCGCGCCGCCTGATGTGGGCGCAGATCCGCACCCTGATTGCCCGCGGCAAGACCGTCGTGCTCACCACCCACTACCTCAACGAAGCCGATGCGCTCGCTGATCGCATCCTGGTGCTCGACAAAGGCGCGGTCATCGCCGAAGGCACACCGTCTGAAATCAAAGCTCGCGCCATGGGCAAGCAGATTCGCTGCACCAGCCGGCTGGCGCTCGACGAAATCCGCCAGATCGCCGGCGTGCTCAGCGTGAAGGCTGACCGCAACGCCTTCGAGCTGCAAGTCAACGCTGCCGAGCCCGTCGTGCGTGAGTTGTTGCAGCGCGATTCCTGGCTCGCCGATCTGGAAGTGACCAATGCCGGCCTGGAAGAAGCCTTCCTGGCACTGACCCAGAACCACAGCACCGAATCGAAGGAGGTCAACTAACATGGCTGCCACCACTCTGCCCCGGCCGCTCGCCGTTCCTCGCCGCTCGTTGTCGCGCACCATCGCGGTGTTCGCCAAAGAAGCCAAGTACGAGCTGATCAACAAAACGCGCATCCCGGTGTATGCCATCTCGACCATCGCCTTCCCGCTGATGTTTTACGTGCTCTTTGGGATCGTGCTCGGCCACGACAACCCGGCGAACCGCGGCGAGACTGCAACCTACATGCTGGCGACCATGGGATGTTTCGGTGTGATGGCGGTCGCGCTGTTCGGCTTCGGCGTCAGCATCGCCATCGAACGCGGACAAGGCTGGCTGCAAGTGAAGCGCGCCTCGCCTATGCCGGTAGCAGCGTACTTCGTCGCCAAGCTGTTCGCCGCCGTGGTCTTCAGCACGGTGATCATGCTGCTGCTGCTCACCGTCGGCATTCTGTTCGGTGGAGTGCATCTACCGGTCGCAACCGCGGCCAAGCTGGTCGGCATTCTGGTCGCCGGCTCGATTCCGTTCAGCGCCATGGGACTTGCGATTGGCTACTTCGCGAAGCCGAACTCGGCGCCGGCCGTCGTGAACCTGATTTATCTCCCCATGTCGTTTCTCTCGGGTTTGTGGATTCCACTGTTCCTGCTGCCGCACGGATTGCAGACGCTGGCCCGCGTCTTCCCGCCTTTCCACTTGAGCCAGTTGGCGCTCAATAGCGTGGGCCTGGCAACGAACTCGACTCCGGCGTGGGGACATGTGGAAGCGCTGATCGCGTTCACGCTGTTGTTCCTGGGATTGGCAGCCTGGGGCTATCGCCGCGACGAAGGCGCGATGTATGGGTGAGAAGCAGCCGTCGGCTATCGGCTGTCAGCCGTCAGCTTTTCGCTCTTCGCTTAAGAACGCTACGTAGCGAATCCGTTGAATGCAGGAACGAAGCGAGCCGCACGGCTGGGGCAGCGAGCCACTTCCGTGTTGTCATCCTGAGCGAAGCGAGTTCCTTCCAGGTTGTCATCCTGAGCGAAGTCGAAGGACCCCTAGCGCGACGAAAAAGTTTAGTGAGGTAGGGGTCCTTCGACTCCGGTTCGCAAAAGCAGCGAACCTCCGCTCAGGATGACAGTGGTTGTAGGCATGTAGAACAAGTTGTAGGTGCAGGTGTAGGTGAAGCTGCTGTTGCTGTTGCTGCTGTTGCTGTTGCTGTTGCTGTTGCTGTTGTTGTTGCTGTTGCTGTTGCTGTTGCTGTTGCTGTTGCTGTTGCTGTTGCTGTTGCTGTTGCTGTTGCTTTGTTGCTGTTGCTGTTGCTGTTGCTGTTGCTGTTGCTGTTGCTGTTGCTGTTCAAGCTTTAGCTGATAGCTGATAGCTGACAGCCAATAGCCAAGAATGCGCAGTAGCGAAACGCGAATGGCGGATAGCGCAACGCGAAGCGCGCATCGCGAACCGCGATTTTTCCGGAGGTCCCCCATGCTATGCAAACGCGCACTATGGATTCTGTGGGCCGTCACCATGAGCATCTTCCTGTGGCTGACCCTGACCGGGCACTTCGACTGGCTGGCGGTTGCCATCGTGGTGTCATCCCTGGTGTGGTACATGGTTGTGCCCCGCACCACTTCCAGATAACAATAAAGCCGGCGGGTCGAGGCTAAAAATGTCGAGTCTTCAACAAATCTGGAGAACGATCTACCCTTCGAACGACGAGCATAAGTGGATGCCGCTGATTTGGCTGCCCTTCATGGTCTGGTTCTTCGTCGATCCAGCCTGGAAGCACGCGGGCCCGCTGCTCTGGATAGCCAACACGGTCGCCGGTCTCCTCTTCATTTGGCTCTACCTGTATTCGTTTTCTCATCGTGAACCGCAAAAACTTTACGCCGTTATCGCCATGACCGCCATGGCCGCGGTCGCGATTCCATTGAACGACGGCGGCATCGGCCTGCTCGTCTACGCGGTTGCCAGCGGCAGCTTTACCGTCAGTCGGCGCAACGCTGCTTTCTTCATTGCTATTGAAGTTGCCATTCTGTGCTTTTATGCCCAGCGCTTGCATCTGCCCTTGCCGTATTGGGGTTCGATGTTGCTGCTGATTGTCCTGGTTGGAGTGGGAAACTATTTCGGAGCAGTCTCGCATTGTGCCGGAGAAAAGCTGCGTCGCGCCGGCGACGAGATCGAACACCTGGCCAAGATTGCCGAACGCGAGCGTATCGCGCGCGACCTGCACGATCTGCTGGGACACACGCTCTCGCTCATCACCTTGAAAGCCGAACTGGCGCGCAAGCTGGTGGATCGCGATCCGCAGCGCGCCAAGCAAGAGATGCTGGACGTGGAGCACACCTCGCGCGCTGCGCTGGCCGACGTGCGCGAAGCCATTACCGGATATCGCGGGCAGGGGCTGGCCGCTGAATTGATTCGCGCGCGTAAGACGCTGGAGACCGCCGGCATTGAGGTGAATTCGGAGTTCGCCGAACTACCGTTGACTCCGGCGCAGGAAACCGTCTTGGCACTGGCGTTGCGCGAGGCTGTCACCAACGTTGTTCGCCATGCGCAAGCCCACCAGTGCACAGTGCGGCTGCAACAGGAGCAAAATCGCTGCACCCTGGAAATTGCCGACGACGGCAGCGGCGCCGATATGGCCGAGGGCAACGGGCTGCGCGGCATGCGCGAACGTCTGGAAGCCATCGGCGGTTCATTGCGGCGGCAGACCAAACCTGGTACCCGGCTGATTATCGATTTGCCTCTCGCGCAAGCTGCCCCGGCTCTGCGAAACTGAGGACATGCCGGTCGCCAAGCGCGACAAGATCCGCGTGGTCATCGCCGAAGACCAAGCCATGGTGCTGGGCGCCCTCGCCGCTCTGCTTGAAATGGAAGACGACATTGAGGTGGCCGCCCGCGCCGCTAATGGCGAAGAGGCGCTGCGCATCGTGCAGCAACAGCGGCCCGACGTCTTCATCACCGACATCGAGATGCCCAAGCTCACCGGCCTGGAAGTTGCCGCCGAACTGAAGCGCCGAAGTGTTCCGGTGCGGGTCATCATCCTTACGACCTTCGCACGCGCCGGCTACCTGCGCCGCGCCCTCGATGCCGGCGCATCCGGATACCTCCTCAAAGACATGCCTGCCGAACAACTCGCCGACGCCGTGCGCCGCGTGCATCGTGGGCTGCGCGTGATCGACCCGCAACTTGCCGCGGAAGCGTGGAGTGACGAACCCGATCCGCTGACCGAACGCGAGCGCCAGGTGCTTCGCCTGGCCGGAGACGGCACTGCAACCCTGGACATCGCGAATGAGCTGAGCTTGTCGGAAGGAACGGTGCGCAATTACTTGTCAGAAGCAATCAGCAAGCTAGGCGCGGCTAATCGCGTAGAAGCCGCGAGAATCGCCCGCGCCAAGGGATGGCTGTAGCGGAGCGCACTAAATTCACTGCCCGGGACTTACCGGGCCCGCGCTCTGAATCTCAAAGAAGCCCGTCGCCACGTACGAAACAGAACTTGGGTTGAGCTCAACACTAAAGAACTACGAGACAGCTACTCTTCGTCCGTCCACCTTATATTTGCCCTCCAGCACAAGCGCAATCGCTTCGGAATAGGCGATGTGTTCCTGCTCCAGAATGCGGGCGGCCAGGCTGTGATGGTCGTCCGTATCGAGGACGGGCACGACTTTTTGCACCAGGATGGCGCCGTGGTCGAGGTTCTCGTCCACGAAGTGAACGGTACAGCCGGAAACCCTCACCCCGTAGTCGAAGGCTTGCTTTTGAGCTTCGAGGCCGGGGAAGGCCGGCAGCAGCGAGGGATGGATGTTGAGAATGCGATTAGGAAACTGCTGCACGAACCAGGGCGACAACAGCCGCATGTAACCGGCAAGGCAAATCAGATCGACCTTGTGTTCACGCAAAGCGGACACCACTTCGCGGTCGTGATCTTCGCGTACTTTGCCTTTCGAGGGAATTACCAGCGTCTGGAGACCGCGCCGCTTGGCCGATTCGATACCGCCGGCGTCGGTGCGATTCGATACGACGAGGGCGATCTTCGCGTCGAGTTTGCCGGCAGCGATGTTGTCGGCGATGGCCTCGAAATTCGAGCCGCGCCCGGAGAGCAGGATACCGAGATTCTTCATGAGCGCTCCAAAAGATGATAACCCCGCGGTAGCTCCGGCGCAGGCGACGGAGATGTCGGAGATTGTCTGTCATTCCGAGCGAGGGCAGCGCCCGAGTCGAAGGACCTCTACCGCCGATTCATTCTGCGTTTCGGGCAAGATCTTTGACCGCGGTAGACGAATCGCTTCACTCAGAAGGCTGACAGAGCTTTACGCGCCGACCTTCATCTCGCTGAGGATTTCTTCCACCGCCGCGATTGCGGTGCGGATCTCTTCGTCGCTGTTATAAAAGTGTGGTGAGAAGCGCACGCCAGCCTTGGGCCGGTAATCCACCAGGATGTCGCGCTTCAGCAGTTCGGCGCATACCTGCTGCGCATTGGGCATGTCGATGGAGACGGTGCCGCCGCGGCGTTCCGGATGCAACGGCGTGTTCACTCGCCAACCGCGCTGGGACGCCAGGTCCATGAGCAGCGCGGTTTGGCACATGGACTTCTGGCGAATGCGTTCCACTCCGACTTCATGGATGATCTTCAGGCCAGGCTGGGCTACCTTCAGCGCCGGGATGTTTGGAGTGCCCTGGGTGAAGCGGTAGATGGTGGGCGTGTAGCGCGTGGCCCCGATCTCGAAGCCAAAGGGGTTTTCATGGCCAATCCAGCCGGTGAAGCTCGGCTCCAGCTTCTTCGCGAGGTCTGGCCTCACATACAGGTACGCGGTTCCCGGTCCTCCGCACAGCCACTTCAGGACGCCGCCAGTGCAGAAATCCACGTTCAGCTTCTGAACGTCGAACGGAAGCGTTCCGGCTGCCTGGAAGGAATCGAGCAAAACGTACGCCCCAACGCGGTGGGCTTTCTCAACGATGGCTTCGACATCCTGGATGAAGGCGCTGCGGAAGATGACGTGGGAGATCGGCACCAGCAGCGTTTCCTCGTCGATGGCCTCGATCAGGCGTTCGGTGTTGACGTGAATGGTGTCGTCGTTGGCGACCATGTGAACCCGGGCGCCGTGTGCGCGTTGCGCCTCCCAGAAGTACATGACCGAAGGAAAATTCAGGTCGCTGTAAACCACTTTGTTGCGGCGGCGTTTGAAGTCGAAGCAGGACGCGACCGTTGCCTGGCAGGTGGTGACGTTTTGCAGGCACGCCACCGAGCCTTGGGGCGCGTTGAATAAAGCGCCAATCTGGTCGCCCACTTCGGCCGCCAGCATCCACCATTCGTCTTCCCAGGCGCGGACTCCGCGCGCACCCCACAGATCGGTATAACGGCGCAGCGAGTCCTCGACACCGCGCGGCATGGCTCCCAGCGAGTTGCTGATGAGGTAGGTGCTGCGGTCGAGAATGGGGAACTCCGAACGGTAGCTGAGAAGTGAATCGGACATGAGGGATATTGTAGCGGGTGAGCGGCGGTGTTCAGGGCAGGAAACGCCGTCGGCTTCGGAGTGAGGATCGGGTTGCGGCTGCGGGCGCCGGATCGCAAAATGCGCGCCAAGCCCCTTGTCCTGAAAACAAGTTATTTTTGAATGATTTTGAATCTTCCCGCAACTCTGCCCTGTATTCCGTGTTGCTATTGAGTTACGCTGTAGACTCTAGCGGGTTACGGCGCCTAAGTTCCTAAGACCTGCACATAATAGCAAGACCCACCTTATGAAACCTTGCCTTTGTCTAATTGCTCTCCTATTGCTGGCCACGATTACCGGTTGCGGCGGCAGCGCTACGACTCCAAACAACGTTGGTCTGTTTGGCGACTGGAACGTCGCCATGTATCCAACAGGCGGCGCGAACCCGGTATACGTTTTTGCCCTGGCCATGTCGCAGGAAGGAACCAGCTACAGCGGCGGCTCCATTACGTACAACGGAAGCGTTGGCATACCCACTAACATGTGCCTCAATCCCAACGATTTGCGGGCGACAGCCACCACCAGCGGTACCAACTACAACATGACCATCACCGATCCGGCGACGAACACCACGATATCGGTTAACGGAACGCTGCCTTCAGGAACGCAGACGGTGACCGGCAACTACAACAATGCTGCCAGCACCGGGTGTCCCGCGTCGCAAGGCAACATGTCGATGGTGCCGCAGTAGTCGGGGTTGTTACCCTCTTCGCGACTCTTTCACCGGCCTCTCCAACGCTGGCGCCTTCGCCGGGCGGACCTACCTTGTTTAAAATGTGAACACGGGGTAGAGGAGTCCGCGCGGCATGTATCGAGCGCTCTTGTCTTGTTTCACTACGCTATTTCTTGGTGCGTCGTTCCTGCCAGCTCAACAGATTCGTGGCGACTACATCGAGTCCCGTTCCACAGATGTCTACGTTGCCCAATGCTTCGCGAACGGCGAAGCCGGATTAACCGGTAACCAGGCGCTGCTGGCCTGGCATGTACAGCAGGGCTCGTGGAATGGGGTGCGTCTGGATGGCCTGACGGTTGCAGCCGCGGTGCGCGCTCGCGCTACCCTGGGTGACCCGTACGGCGATCCTTATCCTGCCATTGCTGTGCTGATGGTGGACGATGCCGCCAACGGCGTCCAGCGTCAAGCTCTCATCGCGTTGGCCAAGCACCAGGCCGGCAAACTACTGGACAACGTGGCGCGGGTGGAATATGTGCCGGTGATTCTCGATGTTTCCTCCGACCCGCAGGATGGGCATGCTGTGCTTCGAGCCGGACATCTGGCAACCATCATCACCCGTCCGCTGAACCATCACGACCATATTTGCGGCAATGAAACCAACTACTATCCCCCGCTTACTGCCGTTGATCACGCTACTTCAGCCGTGGCGTTGACCGACGCATTCCAAGGAGATGGTCTGGATTCGCAGTGGGATACCCATGGGAAACGCAGCGCGTATATCGCTCACTTCAGCGCGGGAGACACTCTTGCCGCCGAGTCGAACGAAATGACCATGCATCACGGGATGGAGTAGATGTTTCTCCTAGTCGAGTGCAGACGCTAGCGTTCGAGGCCGTTGTTGGCAGCCGGGATTTTTCAATCATTAACAATGCTGGAATGACACGATGAACTGCGACGATGTTCGGACACTCTTTGCTTATAACCGGTGGGCAAATCGCCGCATGTTTTCAGCGGTTGGAACATTAAGTCCCGAGCAATTCAGCTCGCCTTTGCAGAGCAGCTTTTCGTCAGTTCGAGAGACTGTCTTCCATATTCTTGGAGCGGAGTGGATCTGGCTGAAGCGTTGGAAGGGACAATCCCCGCGAGCCACGGCTCCCCATCCGGATGTCTCGCTGAAAGGCTGGAGCAGTTTGAAGGCTGATGGAATTCCGACGGTGCAACAGTTGTCTTCTCTCGCTGACTTGCAGTGGTTCTGTAACTCAATTGAAGACGAGCGGCAAGATTTTCTGGGTTCACTGACCGAAGAAACGCTTCACGCGGACCTAAAGTTTATCGACATGGCCGGCAATCCTTATGCCGAGCCGCTGGTGAACCTGATGCAGCATCTGGCGAACCATGGAACCTATCATCGCGGACAGATTACAACCATGCTGAAGCAGTTGGGTGCAGACGTCGTCTCATTCGACCTGTTGTATTTCTTCAGGGAAGTTTCCGCTAATAAAGCGGCGGCCTCCGGGCGGTGAACGCGGAATTAGAGTGCCGCCAGCGAAGCCGGCTCGTTATTTAATTGCGACGCTTGACGCGGCGCAAAGCGCAGATTACCTGTATTACTTCTTGACAATCCATCCGGTTGTGGTAGTTTACCGACACCCAATGACTCAGTCGGGTGTGAGACTTCTATAGTCTGCTGATTTGGACGCAATACTTCGACCGGCTGAGTTCCAGGAATACTAACTTGCCAATTCGAACTAGGAGACAGTTGTTCCCGCTAGTTCAGCCAAATTTAGATTTCAAGTCTACGAATTGGAGGTTCGCATGT
The DNA here is from genome assembly GCA_963769235.1 of uncultured Acidobacteriaceae bacterium. GTDB lineage: Bacteria > Acidobacteriota > Terriglobia > Terriglobales > Acidobacteriaceae > Bog-257. The sequence continues at coordinate 931,629 of CAVYKW010000009.1, forward strand.
CGAACGTGAATACGCTCATGAATGCCGGATTGATTGCCGCTAATTCGGTGTTCAGCCAGGCTGACCAGAACACCATCGAGAGTCTTTCCACGGATGAGGTGAACGCACTCATCAGCATAAGCCAAAAAGTTTCACTGGATTTCCTGTCAAGGAATTGCGGATCGTCTTCGCCGGCCGCCTCGCCTACCACTCATCCCGTGGGGATTGTGTTTTAGCAGGGCGCGGAGAATGCTGGATTGGAATGCTTATGCCGCCGGCTGAAGCCGGCTCAGTTCAATAAAAGACTTAGACGCTGGCATGAAGGCCAGCTCTACCTGAGCACAACCAGCTCGATTTGAGCGGAACCTGCTCTCCCTGAGCAGGGGAGAGAGTTAGCCTGCTAGCGACACGTGGTGGATCGGCGATTCTAAGAGATTGCCGCAATCCAGCCTCGCTATCACCATGACCAGCGTCAGTCACAGTCGTCGATTGCGAGACAAGATACGTCTGGCCCGCGGCCGGATGGACGCGGCAGCCACAACACTGTGGACACATCCTCGCTTGCGGGAAATCTATCCCGAGTTTCTCTTCCGCAATCACTCCGTCATACGCAGCAGCGTGCCACTGATGCAGGACGCTGCCAAGGCGTGTGAAAAGCTGCTGAATTCCGATCCGGTGGCGGAAGGTATGCTGACTTATTTTCAAAAGCATATTCCGGAAGAAACCGGACACGATGAGTGGGTGCTCGACGACTTGGCGACCCTGGGCTTCGATCGCCGCGAAGTATTGCGGCGCTTGCCTCCACCCTCGGCGGCGGCGCTGGCCGGAGCTCAGTATTACTGGATCCATCATGTTCATCCCGTAGCGTTGCTGGGATTTATTGCGGTGTTGGAAGGTACTCCGCCCGATGTCCAGTTTTTCGAGAGCACCGCCGATCGCATCGGGCTGCCGCGCCGCGCTTTCAGCAACCTGCTGCTTCATGGCAAACTTGACCCGCAACATCGCGACGACCTGGATAACACTCTGGATGCGTTGCCGCTTACCGAAGCTCATCACGCGCTGATGGGAGTGAGCGCATTTCAGACGATAGGCTTGCTGACTCAAGTAGCCGAGGAGGCTGTAGAATGATTGGCCAGAAGAGAGTACAGTCGTTGCGCAGTTCTCCGGGGCCAACGGATGATCGGCAGCACTATTTCTCATTACAAGATCGTAGAGCGCCTGGGACACGGGGCGATGGGCGCCGTTTATAAAGCCCACGATCTGACTCTCGACCGCCCGGTAGCGATTAAGTTTATTTCCAAGGAAATTGCTACCAACCCGGAGCAGCGATCGCGTTTTGTGCGCGAGGCCCGCACCGCCTCTTTATTGGACCACTCGAATATCTGCACTATCCATGAATTCGGCGAGACGCCGGGCGGCGATTTGTTTATCGCCATGGCCTACTGTCCCGGAGAGAACCTGCGCATGCGATTAGAGCGCGGGCCGTTGCCTCTGAAAGAGGCCGTCAACATCGCCGAGCAGATTGCCCAAGGACTGTCTAAAGCCCACAGCATGGGCATTATTCATCGGGACATTAAGCCTGCCAACATCATGTTGCTGCCAGAGGGCACGGTGAAAATCGTGGACTTCGGCCTGGCTAAGTTTCCACGCGACATGGGCATAACCAATACTGGCGGCGTAGTTGGAACAATCCCGTACATGTCTCCGGAACAGTTACGTGGCGACCCGCTTGATGGGCGTACCGATATCTGGTCGCTTGGCGTGACCCTCTACGAGATGCTGGCGGGCGACCGGCCTTTCGATGGCAGCAACGACGTGGCCCTGATGCGGACAATTTCGGAGTTTGATCCGCCATCGCTGCTTACCCGGCGCCCCGATGTTCCTCTGGACTTGGACCACCTGATACGACAAACCTTGCGCAAGAACCGGCAGGAGCGGCAGTCCAACGCAGGTGAGGTGGTCGAGGGACTGCGCAGCATGACTCTGCGCAGCGGAACCGTACCGGCGTTCGCGGTTGCGGCTCGGCCCCATGCGTCTGTTGCGGTGCTGCCGTTTGTGAACCTGAGCGCTGAGCCGGACAGCGAATACTTCAGCGACGGCCTGACAGAAGAGTTGATCCACGCGCTTTCCCGCCTGCCGGGCTTGCAGGTCGTGTCGCGAACATCGGCATTCGAGTTCAAAGGCAAAGCGCAAGACGTGCGGCGCATTGGCGAGCAGTTGAAGGTTACCGCTGTGGTTGAAGGCAGTGTGCGAAAGCTGGGAGATCGGCTGAGAGTGAGTACGCAGCTGGTCAACGTAAACGATGGCTATTGCCTGTGGTCGCAGCGCTTCGACTGCAAGATGACGGACATCTTCGACATGCAGGATGAGATGGCCAAGACGATCGCGAACTTGTTGAAGGTGGAACTTGGTTCCAAGGCTCGCAGCGGCCTGTTCAAACGATATACCGAAGATCTTGAGGCCTACGATCTTTATCTCCGAGGCCGCTTCCAGTGGAATAAGCGCAGCGGCGAGGGCTTCCAGAAGGCGTTGGAATACTTTGAGCGCGCTCTCACCCTGGATCCGGACTACGCTCCAGCCCACGCCGGCATCGCGGACTACTACATTTCGGTAGCGTCCTGGGGACTTGTACCTCCAATGGAGGCGTGGCCGAAAGCCAAGGAATCCGTAAGCAACGCGCTCGCGGCTGACGAAACGCTGCCCGAAGCACATGCCTCGATGGGTGTGATTCGCATGTGGTCGGAGTGGGATTGGAAAGAAGCGGAACGCGAGTATTTGCGCGCGATTGAGTTGAATCCCGGTCAACCGCTACCGCACGTGCATTACAACCTGCTACTGGTGCAGACCGGCCGGTCGGAAGAAGCCGAAGAGCAAATCCGTCTCGCGCTCGCCAGCGATCCCCTTTCCGTTCCCGCCATAATGTACCTAGCTGGAGTTTTCCACTATCGGCGAGAGTACGATCGGTCCCTGGAGCAAGCGCGAAGAGCCTTGGAACTCGACCGGAACGACATCGAAGCTCACGTGGTGATGGCGCTGAACTATGAACAGAAGGGCGAATTCGACAAGGCCATTGCCGAACACCAGAAGGCACACGAACTCTCCGGCTACAACCCGCTCATCCTCGGACCGCTGGCATCCTGTTACGGGCTTTCCGGCGACAAAGAGAAGGCGCTGGCGTTGTTGGAAGAGTTGAACAACGCCGCCGAACAAGGCTATGTTCCACCGATTTCCTGGGTCATGCTATATCTGGGTATAGGCGACAAAGAAAAGGCCTTCGAGTGGCTGGAAAAAGCCGCCGAAGTGCGCGACGTCCTGCTCTGCTACTTGAAGGTCGGACCCATCTACGACTCGATTCGAAGCGATCCGCGGTATGAAGCGCTACTGCTCAGGATGGGTTTAGCTGAGGAGTCCGAGGCGCAGGTACGCACCATAACGCAGGAATCGGATGCCATGGGACGGGCGTTCCCGCCGCGAGCCGAGGAGCCAGCGCCCTAATATTCTCTCCCCATGGCTTGTCGCCGCGATCCCCTTTATTGCTGTCCTGAACTCGCAGCCGCATTCGAAGGTATCAGCGGAATTTCGAAGTACATCAGTTCGTTCCCGCCGGCATCTCGAATTCCCGTCAGATAAAGGTGCGATCCTGCGACCGGTTGCTTCACGTTGAGCACGTCGAAGAACAGAAAGCCCGACTTCGTGGTATGCGGTTCTACCGCGGCCGCTGCAAAGTTCGCGTTCAAGATTTCTTCATATTGTTTCTGCGCCTTCTTATTCTTCGTATTGCCGGGCAGCGGGATCGGGCCGGCCCGCTGCGGACTGGTGCTGCTGGCGCTGATGTGCGCGACCCGGCGGAAGACGTCGTCAACGTTGAGCGATTCCATCTTGGCGCGTCCGGCCGTCACTAGCTCGGCGCGCATGTTGTTTAGGGTGATCGGTTGATCGCCATCGTTGGTAATAATCAGAAATACCGGCAGAATTGATTCCTGCGCAAAGGGAGTGATGAAGATTCCATCTTTCGGCGAAGTGTTATAGACGTCAAGAGCGGCTGTCACCTTTTCGGTGGGATGAGCGTCCTTGCTGGGATACGTATTGGCATTCTCCGCCCGAGGGGGAACGAAATCCTTGGCGGCAAAAAGCGCGGATGAGAGCAAGATCAAAAACGAGCCAAGGGCCAAGAGCTGGTAACTGCGTGGTGAGGCCATAAACGGATTATCTGCTTTCGGCCTACGATTGCTCAACTTCGCTCCGATCGCTCGACTTAGCCCCGTGAGGATCATTCGACGGTTGGCTGTTTCGGGAGCCCCGCCCTGTCATTTCTCAATCTTTTATCCGCCATGTCCTTGACTCCAGGCTGCCGGCGCACATAACCTCGCAGTTCGTATTGAAAGGAAGTTCGAATTCTATGAGTTTGCTTGCGTGGTGTGATGAAGGTCCGGCGACTGTCTCGGTGCTGGCGAGTGTAGACGAAGCCATCCGAATGATGATCGACAAAACGGTCGGCGCGGTTGCGGTCATCGACGATCAAGGCGTGGTAGCAGGAATGTTTACTGAACGTGATGTGCTGGCAAAGTTTGCGCTGAGCGGGCAATCTCCGAAGACCACTCCGGTTCGCGACCTGATGAGTCCCATGGTGGAGATGGCGACCGAGGAGACCACCCCGAGCGAGGCCTTGGCTGTGATGTTGGAACGTCACTATCGCCACATGCCGATCGTTGATGAGCACGGGAAGGTGCTGGGTATCTGTTCCATACGCAACATCCTGGAAGCCCGGGTGGAGGATCTGCTCGGGCAACTGGACGGCGCTCAGCCGGCGAGCCACAAGGTTTAAGGAAACCCGGAACGCAGCTGCTAGATGGGCCTCCGACTCTGGTTGATAAATGAAAGCGTAGAGGCAGGCCTGATGACACGATGCCGCAAATGTCGCCGCTGCGCGGTTAGTTCGATCGCAATTCTGGATGTTTGTTCCACCGCAAAATCCGTTGCCGCTTGAGATACAGTCTCCGAAGGCCAGCTCTCCCCGAACGCAAGATTGCTGTTGCTAGCTCTGCCTTGGCGTTCAATCACAGTCTCGCCATTTCTAAGCAAATGTCCGGCGTTCGATTCCGGACAGCTGCGCTTACAGGCGGACAGGGGCTTGGTTCTCCCATCTGGCCAAATGCCGAGATATGCTTCCGCATGAATGAGTTACGGCAACTCCTGCTGGCCCGCGACGTGCTCCTACCAGGTTAGCCACGAAGGAGTACAGGAATTGCCTACGGTCCTACAAGATATTCGTTACGCTCTGCGGCAACTCCGGAAGTCGCCCGGTTTTACCATCACAGCCGTTCTGACGCTGGCGCTGGGAATAGGCGCCAATACCGCCATCTTTACGCTGGTGCACGCGGTGATGCTGAAGTCGCTGCCGGTCGCCAATCCCACGCAGCTTTACCGCATTGGGGACAATGACATTTGCTGCGTCTACGGCGGGTTGCAGGGCGACGACGGCGGTTGGGGGCTTTTTTCCTACGGGCTGTACCGGCAGATTCGAGACAATACGCCGCAGTTCGAGCAGATCGCGGCATTCCAGGCTAATGAACCCCAGGTAAGCGTGCGCCGTGGCGGATCGCCCGATCAGGCGGTGACGTTTCCAGGAGAACTAGTATCGGGAAATTACTTTTCGACCTTCGGTATACGGCCGTTCGCCGGACGGCTGCTCTCTCCTGTGGACGACGCGGCGGGAGCTCCGCCCGCCGCCGTCATGAGCTATCGCGCGTGGCAGGAACATTTCGGGCTCGACCCATCGGTTGTGGGCTCGGCGTTCATGGTAAATGGCAAGCCTTTCACGGTGGTCGGCATCACGCCGCCAGGATTTTTTGGCGACCGGCTGCGGGACGATCCGCCGGAATTTTATTTTCCTCTTGCGGTTGAGCCAGAGTTGAATCCTTCCAGCTCGATTCTTCACCTCGATACCCAGCACTGGCTGTATCTGATTGGGCGAATGAAGCCCGGCATGCAGGTGGCTCCAGTGGAGGCTGAACTCACCAGCGAGCTTCGACAGTGGCTGCCCACGATCGCTGGAGGGTTTTCGCCCTCGACCCGGGCGAAAATTCCGAAACAAACCATCAAGCTGGGACCTGGTGGTGAAGGCATAACCGAGCTTAAGCAGCGTTACCAGGCCGGGCTGTATATGTTAATTGCCGCCTCCGCTCTGGTTCTGCTGATCGCATGCGCAAACCTGGCGAACCTTCTGTTGGCGCGCGGCGCAGCGCGACGGCAGCAGACGGCGGTGCAGCTTGCCCTGGGTGCAACTCGCGGCAGGCTCATCCGCGCCTGGCTGACCGAGAGCGTTCTGCTGGCTTGTTTGGGCGGAGCCGCAGGACTGGTACTGGCGTATTACGGTACGCGCGCGATTCTGCTGATCGCGTTTCGTGGTGCCGAATTCGTGCCGATCAGCACTTCGCCTTCGCTGCCTATCCTGGCCTTCGCTTTCGGATTGTCACTGATCACGGGCATTATCTTCGGAGTAGGGCCGGCATGGATTTCCTCGCGCTCTGATCCGGCGCAGGCTTTGCGTGGCGCCAATCGCTCCACCCGCGATCGCTCGGCCTTGCCGCAGAAATCGCTGGTGGTCGCGCAGGCTGCCCTGTCGCTGGTGTTGCTGGCCATGGCGGGCCTGGTGACACTGAGCTTACGCAACCTGGAGCACATGAACTTTGGCTTTCAGACGAGCGGCCGATTGATTGTGGAGATCGATCCGCAAGCTGCCGGCTATACACCCGAACGGCTGCCCGCGCTCTATCAGCAATGGCGGGATCGCCTGGGACAGATTCCAGGCGTACTCAGGGTCGGCTACTCCATGTACAGCCCACAGGATGGCGACAGCTGGAACGACAGCGTCACCATCCAGGGGCGCACGCCGGAGTCTACTGAGGGCAAGGGGGTAGGCTGGGTACGCGTCAGTCCGGATTATTTCAAGGCCATCGGTACTCCGCTGCTGCGCGGCCGCTATCTGGGGGAGCAGGACACGGCGACCTCGCAAAAGGTAGCTGTCGTCGATGAGTATTTTGTTAAAACGTACTTTCCCAAGGAAGATCCCATTGGTCAGCATTTCGGGTTTGGCACGCCGGGACATAGCGGCGATTTCGAAATTGTGGGCGTGGTGAAGAACACGCGCTATCGCGATCCCTCGGACGCTGACTACCCGCAAAATCCCATGTTCTTCCTGCCCTACTTTCAGACCGTTCACTACGACCGGGCCCTGTACAACCGCATGGACGAATCATCGGAGTTTGCCAGCCGGATTGAGATCCATTACTCCGGACCCGAGCAGGAGATTGCGCAGCAGGTGCGCGGCGTTTTGGCCAGCATCGATCCCAATTTGAGCATTATCGAGATGCACAGCTTCGGCGAGCAGGTGCTGCGGGTGTTTAATCAGGAACGTTTGATCGCCCGGCTCACCGAGTTATTCAGCCTGCTGGCGCTGACGTTGGCTTCGATCGGATTGTATGGCGTGACCGCGTACAACATCGCGCGCCGCACTAGTGAGATCGGCATTCGCATGGCCCTGGGCGCAAATCGCGGGAATGTTGTTGCCATGGTGTTACGTGGTGCTTTTGGACAGATCGGCATCGGTTTGCTGATTGGCGTTCCCTTGGTGTTGATTGCAGGCCGGCTGATGGCCGGTAAGCTCTATGGTGTGGCTGCGTTCAATCCGGCGATTGTGGGCGGCGCGATTCTGGCGCTCGGATTCTGCGCCCTCATCGCAGGATTGGTGCCAGCGAGGAGGGCTGCGTCGATCGAACCGGTGAAGGCCTTGCGCATTGAATGAGTGATTACGACTCGGCGGCTGCAAGGTGGCTTACGAATCTCGGCCGCGGAATCCGCTGCTTGCAAAAAAATAAGCCGCCCAGATCTGGCGGCTTGAAATCACGCGACTACTGTCTTGTAACTGCTGATCGTCTGTAGGTACCGGCGACCCCTGGCAAATCACGAAAGCCATCACAGGAAGGTTTGGCTTCGCTTGCTTTCGTCGGGGAGGATCAGGTACCTGTGCCCATTACTGCAGCAGTACACCACCTTGTCTGCGAGCAGGAGCTTCCATGTTGCCAGCTCATCCGGCATCTCCACTGGGGAGGCCGTGATCTCCGTCGATTCGCAGACCGGACAGCGCTTCGGTCTTGTCATAGGCTAAATTCACGGTCGAACAACCTGCATGAGTGAATGGAATATTAGAAGCAAAACAGTCTACAACAGTTGCGTTAAAACAGACGGTAGTTAGAAGGGCTTCTTTGCGTGATGCGCCATAATTCGGCAGAACTGGGGGATTTCACAGCCGAAGAAGTCACCTGATTTGGTTTGGCGCGAGTAAATCGGCATGATTTCGGGTTTTCATATACAGGGCCGGAAAGTGAATACCACGGTAGTAGCACGGCAATATTTGCGCAGACTCCGGCCAGATGCGCTATCCTGATAGCAGGAGTTACGATGCTCGATAATCTGTTTCAACCCATGCACTTACTGGTGATCCTGTTCATCGCCTTACTGGTATTCGGCCCCAAGAAATTACCCGAACTCGGCAAGGGACTTGGAGAGGGAATTCGCAGCTTCAAGGATTCGATGAACGGAAAAGATCAGCCGGCCACCAGCGCTCAGGCGTCCACTCCGGCCCCCGAAGAGCAGAAGAAGGTTTAAGACACTAGCGAGTCTGGTGCTGGGCTCCGAGCTCTCGCCAGTTACCGGCTGCCGGCGATGCCTGACGTTCTCTTCATCTTATTGTTGGCTCTGGTGATCTTCGGTCCAAAGCGGCTTCCGGAGATCGCCCGCCAGGTAGCCAAGTTCATGGCCCAGTTCCGCATGATGCGGGACGACCTGAAACGTCAACTGGAGACCGAGCTGATGAATATCGAGCTCGAAGAAAAACAGAAAGCTGCCGCTACGCCTTCTCCCGCCAAGAAATTCGAAGAACCAGTCGCTGTACGACCTGTCGAAGCTTTGCCCGAGGGTACGCCCCCTTCCGTTTCTTAATTTTCCAAACGATGCGATGTTTTCGTCTCGTAATGTTCCGCCCCGGCCGTATGGGTATAGTTTTTACCTCACGTTGATCTTTGCCCATCTAAACATGGTTAACATAGCGATCCATTCGCTCCCCGAGGTACAACATGCCATCCAAGTCACCTACCCATTCCGCGCAAAAGAAGACCAAGGGGGTATCGGCGAAGCGCACTCCTGAGCAATCATCCAAGCCCCCACTGCCCTCGCCGATGCCTGTATCGCCCCCTGCTCTACGGGCCGGAGAGGTGCGTCCGCGCCCCAAGGGACACGCGCAGGCGCATCCGGGAGTGCATCCGCTCACGCCATTGGATACGGCGCAGGCAGTCCAGCCGCTGCCCAAACCCTTAGGCCCGCCGCCCTATCACTACGAACTCGAGTCCGTAATTCCGGGAATTACGGCGCAAGCCACGAAACAAAAGCAGCTGATATTTCACTGTGTAGGCGACACCGGCGGCATCAACAACCCGAGCTTTCAGATGGCGGTGGCGAAGGCAATGCAGAATGATCTCGACTTGCCGGCCGGGCAGGCGCCCAGTTTTTTCTATCTGGTGGGCGACGTGGTTTATTTCAACGGCCAGATCACCGACTACTACAGCCAGTTCTACGAGCCTTACGCTCATTACACTGCGCCCATCCTCTCGATTCCGGGAAACCACGATGGCGATCCCATCAACAGCTCGCAAGTTTCACTGGATGGCTGGGTGCGTTACTTCATGCAGCCTGACGCGCACATCAATCCCGAGTCGCAGGACGCACCACGGGCGACATTGTCCGAGCCAAACGTGTACTTCACGTTGGACTGCCCGTTCGTCACCATCGTCGGGATGTATACGAACGTCCCCGAGGGCGGGGTTATCGACTCCATCCAGCAGCAGTGGCTTACCAACGAATTTGCTACGGCGCCCACTGACAAGGCGCTCATCGTCGCGCTGCATCATCCCATCTATTCGTTCGACGACTTCCACAGTGGTAGTCCGCGTATGGCCGACGCGGTGCAGCAGGCTATCAACGATTCGCGGCGACTGCCGAACATGGTTTTCACGGCGCACGTCCACAATTATCAGCGCTTCGAGCGGGATCTGATCAGCGCGTCACCGACTCCGTTCTTCGTCATGGGCCACGGCGGTTACTACAACCTGCACGGACTGACGGCGCCCCCTGGCACCACGGATGCCGCCACCGGCGCCAAGCTGATCGCCGCCAACGATACGCAGCACGGCTACACCATTATTACGGTGAATGCCAAGACGATCGAGGGAGTCATGAATCTTGTGGCCGACACCACCAACTCTGCCAAACCGGACGCCGACAGCTTCTCATATCCGGCGGGGCCGCTGTATCTGCCGACCGGGGTGAACGTCAGTTTGTAGGCCGCGCCCTCCGACTACGACAAGCTGGGATTTGGGGTATGCTTTTGGGCATGTTTTCGTGGGGAGGATTATGAAACCGATTGCCCTGGCAACTCTTGTACTACTGGCCTCGACGGCCATGTTGACGGCGCAGAACAAAGAGGCGGGAACGCCGGCGGCGAGTCCCGTCATCAGCACCGTTCGACAGATGGAAACTCGTTTCGCCAAGAACCTGACCGGCGCCGCCGATCTGATGCCTGCTGACAAGTACAGCTATCGGCCAACTCCGGAGCAGATCACCTTCGGGCACCTGATGATGCACACCGCCGAAGCGAACAATAGCCTTTGCGCTGCGGTCGCGGGTGAAAAGCCGAAGGAAGTGAAGCTGAGTGAGACCGATCCGAAAGACGTGCTCAGCAAGGCGGTGGGTGATTCGTTCGCCTATTGCGAGCAGGTGCTGAGCAAGGCAGACGAAAGCACTCTTGGCCAGGCTGTCAGCTTACCCGGAGGCCGCACCACCACGCGCGGGGGCGCACTGGTGACGATGGTGGCAGGGTGGGCTGATCACTACAGCACCGCTGCGATGTATCTGCGGCTGAACAACCTGACGCCTCCCAGCGCGCAGAAGCCCGCCGGCAAGTAGAGGCGATGGAAAGCCCGAGCTCGAACGCTGCATTTTGATTTCTGATGAGCATGTCACCCGGTGGCATGCTCACTTCATGCCGGCCCGGGTGTCGATCAGAACCTGGTCTGCGGAATCCAGGCGGATCACTCCGAACCGGGGATATTCCAAATCGAGGATGACGTACAGCGAAGCCGCCATGATGACCGAATACACCATCATGTGCATCCAGCTTCGCTTCTTACTTGCTGCCATGCCATAGCCGGCCAGCAGCGAGGTCGCCAGCACCAGCATTCCCAAGCCGTAGAAAATGACCGCAGGCGGATGAGTCTCTGCCGCCACCATGCGCGTGGTGGTGATATCGATCATCTCGTTGATGGAAGAAAGCACCAGCGTAGTCACGGCCGGGGAGTTTACCTCCCGGCACCCCGCCACTGCTTCATTCCAGATTTTTGTTTGCAGCTCGACCGAGCGATCCAGATTCGCCTTGGCTGCGGTGATGTCGGTGCGGACGTCGCGAAAAATCGCGATCCTCGCCTCAGTGTAATTGCGAAAGTCTTGCCGGAGTGCGGACTGCGAAGCCTGCGGCAGCAGATCGATGCGCAGATAGGCCGTGCCGATGGTGTTAGCCTCCTGGCCCACCAGTTCGCGACGGCTGTCGAAGCGCGCTGCTGCCCCCGAAAAAGTAAACGCGATCAGCAGGCCCATGAGCCCGAAAACCGCACCATCGATCGCGCCTAATCCAGCGCTTGCACCCTCTGGATCTGTTTGGTGACGATGAACACCGATCCTGCGCCCGATCTCCAACAGGGCCAGCATAACAACCAGCAGACTGCCTGCCAGCAGCCAGAAGTCAAACGCATTGATCATAGGACTCGCCATGTCACCCCGCGCTCATCGGGCTGAAACGTTGTAGTGAATCGCCCACGGCCAGAGTACCTTTGTAGAGTAGCAGCCGACCAGCGTTCTCAAAAGCGGACTGCGTTCGCCGACGGAGTGTGTGGGTCAATCAAGGCGGCCTATCAGACGATCCTTTGGCGATAAGCAATCGAGCAGGCAGCCAGTTCGGTTTCGAGTGAGATTCGTATGATCGGGAAAGGAAGGGTGTCGAATACCTGCTGATTATCCGGGACTCAGGCAAAAATGTGTCTCAGATCAGATGCAACCTTGTTCGCTAGGGCTTTGGAATTTCGAGAGTCAGGCACAACGACCGCTGAAGATATGTAAGCTCCGCCCTCATCTTCCATGAACACTAATCAATGTTGGATGGACTTGACCTGGGTGCCTGTAATATCGACAATACCCTCTAAAAATGAGGACATTTTGATAGTGTGGATTCGACTACCGGGGCGCAGTTATCCATCGTCCATTGAATCGCCAGTATTGGTGAAACGGTCGAGCCCAAATCGCTGTTTTCTACTACCGGCCATAGTAATGCTCGGAGGCAATTAGACCGCCCGCGTGAAGTTGCAACTTTCATCCCCAATTCGCAGATAGCGGCAAGAAAACAAAACGGCTTGTGCTTGAACCGTCCATCACTTCGTTATACGATGCCTCTCGCGTTTGCTGTTGCCTTCCAAAGGAAATCACACGACATGAGTTTCCGGTTGAGTTTTATTTTGGCCGTCCTTTTGCCGGCTTCGCTGGCCACCCTCTGTGCGGCGCAGACCACCTCCGTCATCACTAATGACGATGGGGTGTTGCATAGCTACGTCAGCTTTTATACAGCCGGCGGTTCCAGCGGCGCGCCCACTGTCACGTTCGCCTCGGATGTCAATACACAAGGACAAGGCATCGGCGGCGGCTACTTCGCGTCTTCGCGCCTCGCCATGTTGCCCGATCCGTCCGCGCAGTGTATTTATGCTTCGAACGCTGGCAGCGGAAACATCTCTGGCATCAGTCTTCAAACCCAGCAACTAACGGGTCTTTTTTCTGGCTCGGAAGGCGATGCCGGTGATCAGTTCGGTATCGGGATGGTACAGAATACGAACTATCTCTACGCCAGCTACACCGCCTCGAATACTATCGCGACGTTCTCGGTCCTGCCAGGATGCCAGCTATCGTTCCTGGGAGACACCCCGGCAGCGGGGCTGAATGGCGGTTCGGCAGCCGGAATGGCGCTGCACGGCAACATGCTGGTGGTGGCTTACGCCGACGGGTCTATCGAATCGTTCAATGTGTCCGATGGGACCCCAGTGTCAAACGGCGATGCACAGAACTCCACCGGCTACCTGAATGCCGGCAGCAATTTTCCGGAAGGTGTTGACATCACCCAGGACGGGCATTTCGCGATTTTCGGCGACTCCTCGGTGTCAACCACGATTGAAGTTTCCGATATTTCCTCGGGCAGACTGACCCAGACGATCCAATACACCGTCTCGGGTGAGAAAACCTCCGCCGTGGGTCCACCGGTCAGCGCGGTCGGCTCCGGCGTCAATTCGGGAGCCCTTCGCCTCAGCCCGGATGAGTCGATGATCTTCATCGGCAACAACGACGGAGGTTCCGTCACGGCTGCCTTCTTCAATAAAAACACGGGCAGAATCAATGGTGGCTGCAAGTCGCCCACTTTGGCCGGGTTCTACAATCCCTGGGCCTTCGTGGGATCGGTCGCAACCCGGGACAACACCGGAAACGGCGGAGTGCTCTACGTCGCGGACTACGGCTTTGTTGGCTCTTACATCGGCGTACTCAAGATCAGCAGCAACGGCGTTACCTGCACGCTGACGGAATCATCGGGGTCTGAAGTCCCCGATCTCCTTACCGATGGACTGCTGTCGATCACGGTATTCCCCCCGCGCACCTTTTAAAGGTGAAGCGAGGTAGGGGAAAGTCAGCCTCACCTAAATTTTTCTAAAGGAACTGAGGGATTAGAGATGCGCGCAATGTTTCGAACATTCTTGTTGGTTGCGATCTGCGGAGCTTCTTTGCTGGCTGCGTCAGCACAGGAAATTTGTCCCGACCGCCCGCTGCCGGGGAGTCTGGTCAATAATCCGCTGGATCTGTACAGCCAGAACGGCGTTCTCACGGTAAACCTGCTGTTGCAGAACGCCACCGACGTCAATGGCTTCATGCACTATTGCTACATCTACATGTATCAGGGGCAGCAGATCGAAGCACCCACGCTGCGCCTGAATCCCGGTGATCAGTTGATCCTGAATCTAACCAACAACATTCAGGCGCCTTACGGTCGCACGGGAAAAAAGAACACGCCACACATGATGAATATGCACGGTGCGCATCATGCCTCCGGGCCTGATGATCCCTGCAGTGGCCAGGACGTTCTGCCCTCGTCGACCAACATCCACTTCCATGGCTTGAACGTACCGCCGGTGTGTCATCAGGACGACGTGCTGAAGACCGTCATTCAGTCGGGCGACCCGGCCTTCCAGTACTCGACCCAGATCCCGGCGAACGAGCCTCCCGGACTGTACTGGTACCACCCGCACATTCACGGCAACACTACGACCCAGGTGAACGGCGGAGCGTCGGGAGCCCTCATTGTGGAGGGAAGTAACCCGCTCACCCAGGGATTGAACGAGCGCGTGTTGATTATGCGCGAACAGGACAAGACTGGTCCTGCCCGTGACCCGGACGCCAATGTGCAGCTGACCCTGAATTTTCAGCCGGCGGTATTTCCCGAGGGCGGCTTGGCGCCATCCATTGTGGTACAGCCGGGAGCCCAGGAATACTGGCGCTTCTTGAATGCGACCAGCAAGCAATTCACTACCCTTCAGTTGATGTACGGCCAGACCTTGCAGCAGTTCGAGGTGTTGGCGATTGATGGCGTGCAGTTGAACACCCCGATGTTCACTGACACCCTCAACATCCCGCCTGCTGGCCGCATGGAATTCATCATTCCGGGATTGCCGGCAGGTCAGATTGGCACATTTATCACTCAGGGTTACGACACCGGTCCGGTCGGCGACTCGAACCAGCCACAGGTTCTGGCCAAACTGACGACCAGTACCAATCCGCAACAGCATCACGTGCAAGTGGCGCACACAGTGAAACCGCCGACGCAGCCGCTACGCTTCTCCGGGCTGGCGACGCTCACCCCGACCACTACTCGGGGCTTGTACTTCTCCGAACAGAACGTCGGCACCACCGGCGGGACCCAGTTCTACATCACCCTCAATGGTCATGCGCCTCACCTCTTCCACATGGATGATCCGCCATCGATTATCACCAATACCGGTGCCGTCGAGGACTGGACAATCGAGAACCATTCAGGCGAGGTTCATGCATTCCATATTCACCAGATTCACTTCCTGGTGATGGCTATCAACGGCATCCCTGTGCCGAATCCTGACCTGCAAGACACGATCATCGTGCCTAACTGGAGCGGTACGGGGCCGTATCCCAGCGTAACTTTGAGGATGGATTTCCGTGATCCAAACATCGTCGGAACGTTTGTCTATCACTGCCACATCCTTGATCACGAGGATGGTGGCATGATGGCGAAGATCCAGGTGAACCCGAACTAGTTTCGGAGCTGCTTCTCGGATAGTTCGTCTGGGCACGAAAAAGCCCCGCTTGAGGGAGCGGGGCTTTTTCCTTTGGAGCGAAATGCTTACTGGCAGCCGTTGAACTTGAGTGAGGTTATGCGCGTCTGCCATTGCGAGCCACCAGCGGGTACCGCGTAATACTCTTGCGCGTACCAGAAGGTGCAGCCATCCGCGCCGTCAATCATCATGCTGGAGTAATCTCCCCAGCGATCTCCACCGCTCTGCGAGCCGGTTCCGGCAAACAGTGTGGTCTCGTTTTCCATGGTTCCGATAGGATCGCTGGTGGTGCGGCCGGTCATGTAGATGGAGTCATACAACGTGGTACTTGCCGCGCTGTACCCCAAAGCGATGTCGCCCTTTTTGTCCTGTGCCAGCGACGCCATCCAGCGGTTGTTGCTGTCGGGAGCGAAGGTGCCAGACTGAAATAACCGGACACCGCTAACTCCAACTGACTTCACGTTCGCCCGGAACTCATACCAGCGAACCGCTGCCTGCCCACCCGACGCTGTCACCACGTGATTCACATACCAGTGCTGCTGGTGCAGCTGGCCGGCGTTTGCGGTGACGCTGGCAAGCGGCCCGTCGTCCCAGTAGGAGAAGCGGTACATTACGCGGTCGCCCAGGGCGTCGACTTTTTCCGTCGTGCCTTGCTGCGGAACGCAGAATTCGCTCTCGGGACAGAACGGAGTGTAGGCCGGCACAGGTATGGGGTCAGCCAGATTGCTTCCAACGAACGTTGACTGGCTGGGATTAGCGAACACCGGATGCATGGAGTAGAGGTACAACTTGTTGTTGGCCGGATCTTCCAGATAGCTGCCGATAAAGAACTCATCCTGCCCAGCCGGCGGCTGAATATTGGAATCGAGATCGCCCGGCAACAGGCTGGTGTCGTTGGTCGAAGTCTGGAAGCAGATCTGCTCGGCTGAACGATCGCCAACCAGCAGCTTGGCGCTGTTGTAAGCGCACGCGTCGACGTAGGCCGTGTTGCCGAACATGTTGTTGGTTTCGAAATAGCCGCTCGGCCAGATGCCCCACTTGGGATAATCCGGGAAGTCGTTGCCCAACGGGAACTGATATTCGTAGTAACTGCCCGTCGCGTCGTTACTGGTGGAGACTGCGACGCAGGCGTAGTACGGCGGCCCGTTGAAAACGTTCTGCGCCAGCAGCCAACGGTGCGCTGTCCGGTCCCACTGAACGATGATGTCGCCATCGTTATTGTTGAAGCACACTCCGCCCAGGCTTTGCCACAAGAGGTTGCCCTGAACGGGCCCCACTTCAATGGCGCCGGTACTCTTATTGAAGACCTCGTAAGCGACGTTCACCCACTCCACTACCTGGGTGTCGCCTACAGCCGCGTTGGTGTCTGGAGGCTCGCATCCGCATGCCTGGGCATTATCCAAGCCAAGCAGGTTCATCCCAATCGTGACGCTGGCCGGGCCGCCGGGCGAGCTCTGCTCCACTGGGTCTACCTGGTACGACAAGTTCGGATGCACCGGAGCGCGCCGCACGGAATGTGCCTGATGAAAACCCCAATGAGGCTGTACCGGTAATTTGGCAAGTTCACGCAGCGGCGGCGAGACGGCGAACGCCACCGCCTGGCTCGAAGTCATGTGGGGTGCAGAGTCATCTTCAGCAAGCAAGGGCAGGCTGGCAAGCAACAGGGATGTGAGAATTACCACTGCAAGGACAGCGGGGCCGAAAATCCGTTTGCAATGTTCCACGATTTTTCTCCTCTTCCATGGCGCGGCCCGATGATAGTCCAAAGCCTCGTACTATCACCAGCGTTTTTGGGGATAGCGGCGCGTATTCCCTGACATTCCTCGACTCCGGCCACTTGCGTTTTTAGATATCGCAGACAGCCGACCTACCCGTTCAGCAAAGCGGCGGTTACAGGCGGGAATTCTGCCCAGTATTCCGGCTTGAGTCTTTTTGGTGGTTAGGTGAATCAAACCTCGAGGCGGTTCGTTTCGCTTGGGTCAAGTTTGCGGCAACAGGGACATTTCCGGTAGAATCAATACTTTGCCACAAGCGAGTCAGGAGTTTCTATGAAGGCAGCCATCCATCCGGCTTACGATGAAGTACGCGTGCATTGCGCGTGCGGTAACACGTTCACTACCCGCTCGGCCCATAAGGGCGACATCAATGTGGAAATCTGCTCTGCCTGCCATCCGTTCTTTACCGGCAAGCAGAAGCTGATGGACACCGCCGGCCGTGTCGAGCGCTTCCGCCGCAAGTATGCCAAGAGCGACGCCGCCAAGGCAGAAGTGGCAAAAGCGGAAGCCGCAAAGACAGAAGCCGCCAAGGGCTAAAGCGGCTTAGTTCGCAACGACATCGAAGCCTCCGCCCACGCGGAGGCTTTTTCTTGCCATAGCTACTCGCCGCGCACGGTAAGCGCGCGGTCAATCGACAACGCTCCCGCGCCCTTGATCATGAAGAGCAGCCCCAGGGCGATCGCCAGCAAGTGATACTCATAGCCCTCGCCCTTTTGCTGGCCGGTCCAGTTCATGAAGAAGCCGTTGGCGTGATGCACAGTGAGAATCGCGACCAGCATATTAACCGTGATCCCGAAGGCCGCGATGCGGGTGAGAAAGCCGACAATCAAACCCAGTCCGCCAAAGAACTCAGCGCAGATGGCGAGAAACGCCAGGGGAGCGGGAATGCCCATATGTTGGGTGAAGAAGCCCATGGTGCCATGAAAGCCGTAGCCGCCGAACCAGCCCAGCATCTTCTGTGCGCCATGCGCAAAAAAGACGATGCCCATGATGAGGCGCAGGATAGTCAACGTGAGATCGCTAGATGTGGAAAAGAGTTTTCGCAAAATGTCCTCCTAAGAATCGATCGCGTTCAACCAATCGCGAAACTGCGCATCGAAATGGCCCCGTACTGAAAACCTGTAGAGATCAGGTCGACTTTTTCGTAATTCGCGGCCGCGCCCAAGGTGACGAACACGGGCGCAAAATGCTCAAAGGTCGGAACCGCCAAGTCTGCGTGAGGCGCGAGTTCGCGGTAGCGGAGCAGGCTATCAACGTCGTGCTGTTCCAGCTTCGCGGCGAACCACCCGTCGAACTCGGCAGCCCAAGGTTCGATCGGCTGATCGAGGCTTCCGCCGTGAAACGTTTGGAGGTTGTGCACGATGCCGCCGCTCCCAAGAACCAGCATGTTCTCCTGGCGCAGGGGAGCCAATAATTTGCCTACGTCGAAAAGTTGTTGCGCCGAGTAACGTAGCGGCAGCGACAGCTGCACCAGGGGGACGTTCGCCGCGGGATACATGAATCGCAGCGGAATCCAAACCCCGTGATCCAGCCCGCGATTCTCAACCAGATCAGACGTCCAACCGTGTGTCTTAAGCGTGGCGGCGATTTTCCCGGCAAGTGCCGGCGACCCAGAGGGCGAATAGCGAAGATCATAAAGCTTGGCTGGAAATCCGCCAAAGTCGTGAGCTGCCTCGTAGCGCTCTGCCCCGCTTACCGCAATTGCCATGGATGTGCCCCAATGCGCGGAGACTGCCACGATGGCGCTTGGCCGGAGGGTTCGGCCAAAACTGGCGAGCGCTTCCTGGTACGTGCCGGTTTCGATGCCGACCATGGGAGATCCGTGCGAAATAAAGACCGAAGGTGGACTTTTGGTGTCGTTGCTGGGCTCGGGACTTTTCATAATTACTTCAACATCAAAACAGATGTTTGTTCCAACACACAAGTTTCAGAAAAGTTAGTGGAGTTTGGTCGCTGCTTTACTGCTTGTCAGCGGCTTTGAAACCGGTCCAGGGATTACCCTTCATATCCTTGAGGATGGGGCGCTGCCAGTCGAATTCCGGATGCTCTTTGAGGAACTTATCGGCGATGAAGTCTTCGCCGCAAGGACGTCCCGCACGCGCCTGCAACATCATGTTCTTGGCCATGGTGCCGTCCGCCGCCTGCGCCGTTACCGCGCCGGAGGGGTTGTACGGCGGCTCCGCCCACGACGGCTCGCCCGTCGGAGAGTTGGTGCCGTGTCCGCAGAGGCTGCGGTAATTGGGGTCTTCCTTGCCTTCATAAGTGTCCCAGTGATCGGCCAGAAATTTCTCGCCCATCGCGACATCAATCTGCCCCTTGGCAGGCGGCAACAGCTGCTCCCAGCGAGCCCGGCGCGCATTGGGCGAGTAGGACATGATGGTGGTGTCGAAGTCGGTCTCGGTTTTCGTCAGCTCCGGGTCGCTGGGATAATTGGCGCCCGCGAAATAGCCGTCCTTAGTGCGCCACACGCGATGGAGCTTGAGGCCAATTTCGAAGCGCGCAACCTCGCCGGTATTGTTGTCGGCCAGCAGCCAGTCGTTGGCGTAACCGCCGTTGTTATCCTCCAGCATGATTTGTACGTACTGGTCGATAGAGTTGGAGTATTGCAGCGCCTTGCGGGCGCGGACGAACTCTGGCTTGCCATTGGGGTCAAACTGATCGAATCCGGTGATCGTGGTCTCCGTCACCATCAGTCCCGCGGAGTTAATTCCGAAATCATCATCGCTGACGATGATGCCGGGGAAACCGTCTGTCAGCATGTGATACCCGTGCGTGGGCACGATGTCGAAGATGATGGTCCAGCGCTTACCCGTGGCAATGTCGGTCCAGTTGCTGTGGACGATCACCGGCTTGTGATCTTTGGTCCACGAACCGGTCGCAACGAAGGCACTGCAATTGCCGGGGGCTTTCAAGTCAGGCGCCTTGGCCTGCTTCTCCTGCCGGTTGAGCCACGGCACGTAGTAGTCGGGGACCTCTTCCATGGCGTTCAGGGCCACCACATCCCAAACATCGAGGCTGGAACCGTGCGCCTTCAGGCCGTCGGCAATACCTTGCAGCTCCTGCTGATATTCCAGGTCGATATGCGGCCACAGGATGTTCTGCGCGGTGGCGCGGTAGAAGTTCCAGTCACGCTTGGTTCGATGCACGTCTTTAAATCGGACCGTATTCAGTCCGTCCTCGATTTCCGGCGCCAGGAGGTATCCATGCTGATAGCCGATGTCTGCGGGCGAGCCTTCCAGATGCACGTAGACCCAGCCGCCGCGCTCAAAACGGTAAGCAGGCCTCAAGCGCTCTTCGTCAGGCTTGTTGGCATCTTGTTTGGTCGCTGCGAAGCTGACGCAGCCGAGCAGGAATCCCAACGCGACCGCGAATCGAAAGACCGAACGAACGGCAGGAGACATGGCGATCCTCCACACCAGGAATGGGAGCAGCTTATCCGGTTAGCGCGTGTATAGCAATTCGTCGAGCCAGGTGCAACTTCGCGCCCAGTTGAAACAAAATTCCTCGCCGCGGGTTGGTAGTTGCGTCAGCGCTCGGATATGATCGGTGCGCTTCGGAGTCACGACATGTTCATGGGTAGAAGTCGCCTGGCTCGTAACAGCCTGCTGGTTGTCGTCGCCACCATCTCGCTGGCTGCGGCCGTTTCAGCCCAGCACCAGGCGGCGGCAGACGGTCAGGCTAGCCCGTGGAAGTTCGCAGTCTCGGGTGACTCGCGGAACTGCGGCGACATCGTGATGCCGGCCATGGCTGCTAGCGTGCGCAGCGACGGTGCCGCATTTTACTGGCACCTGGGCGACTATCGTGCGATGTCGAACTTCGACGAAGACTACCGCCGCACCCATCCCCAAGCCAGCATCTCGCAGTATTTCAACGATGCGTGGCCGGACTTCATTCAGCATCAGTTGGTGCCGTTCGGCGATCTGCCTATATATCTCGAGATCGGCAATCACGAACTGGTGCCGCCGATGACCCGCGATAAATACATCGCGCAGTTTGCGGACTGGTTGGATCAGCCGGTGCTGCAACGCCAGCGCCTGGCAGACAATCCTGCCGACCACCAGCTCAAGACCTATTTCCATTGGATCCAGCGGGGCGTCGACTTCATCAGCATGGATAATGCCTCCTCCGACATGTTCGATTCGGCGCAAGCGAAGTGGCTCCAGATGGTGCTGTCAAACGATGCCAAGAACAGCGCGGTGCGCACCGTAGTGCTGGGTATGCACGCCGCGTTGCCCGACAGCTCGTCGGCCGGACACAGCATGAACGACTCGGCGCAGGAGCAAGCCAGCGGACGAAAAGCCTATGCGCAGCTGGCTGCGTTTCGCAAGAAGACTGGTAAAAACGTCTACGTGTTGGCCAGCCATTCGCACTTCGTGATGAACGATATCTACAACACTGCGTGCCATAAAGATGACCTGTTGCCAGGGTGGATTATGGGCAGCGCGGGCGCTGTCCGCTACCGGCTGCCTCTGAATCTGGACGCGGCCAAGCTGGCGCGAACGGATGTTTACGGATATCTGCTGGCGTCCGTGGCGGAAGACGGGACCATTACGTTTCAGTTCAAGGACATCAAAGAAGACGATGTGCCGGCCAGTGTGGTGAACGAGTTTTCGCGTGAGCAGGTGAACTGGTGTTTCGAACAGAACAAAGCGAACTATACGCCAGCGGGTCCGACCTGCCCGGTTGGAACGGCTGGCCAGTAAGTTTGAGAGAGCGTCAATTCACCGCCAGACAAGAACCCTGAACATCGTGCCGGTTGAACGCTTTGTGAAATCGGAGATCACTAATCAGCCTCACGACTCCGTCATGCTCAAACTCTCCTCAGCCGATTACCATGCCATCCGTCATCACGGGGAAGAAACCTACCCTCACGAGTGTTGTGGAATCCTGCTTGGAGCCTTCGAAGGGGAGCGGCGAACGGTGCGCGCGACCGTCCGCTGCACCAACGTCAACGAAGATTCGCCGCTGAATCGCTATGACATCGATCCGCACGAGCTGGTGCAGGCGCAACGTGAGGGCCGCGAGCAGGGCCTTGAGATTGTTGGGTTCTATCATTCCCATCCCGATCATCCGGCTCACTGGTCCTCGACTGATCTGCAAAAAGCGCACTGGGTCGGATGCTCCTACGTAATTACCGAGGTCGAGGGTGGAAGTGCCACGCAGACCAACTCGTTCGTTCTCGCCGGAACGCGCGAAGAAGATAAGGCGTTTGTGCAAGAAGAAGTCATCGTAGAAGATTAACGACTGTGCCGTGATGATTGTGTTGTGGCGATCGCCTGAGTCGTCGCAGCCGTACCGATCGGGGCCGGCGACAGGCAGTCGCTAATTGCTAAACCCTGACGCCTGCCTCTACAATCTCCATTCCTATGTTGCGCTTCTCAACAGCGGGCGAGTCTCACGGCGAATCCCTGGTCACAATGCTGTCCGGCGTGCCGTCCGGCGTGGCAGTCGACCTGGAGTTCGTCAATCGCGAACTGTGGCGGCGTCAGCAGGGCTATGGCCGCGGCGGCCGCATGCGCATCGAACGTGACACTGCACACATTCTGAGCGGCGTGCGCCATGGCAAGACCATCGGCTCGCCCATTGCCCTCGTCCTCGCGAATAAAGATTGGCAGAACTGGACAGAAGCGCTGCCGGTAGCTGAGGGCGACCCCGCTAAGCATAAGCGAGTCGCGTCGCCGCGTCCGGGACACGCCGATTTGGCAGGGGCGGTGAAATACAACTTCTCTGAGGCACGCTATGTGCTGGAGCGGGCGTCGGCGCGCGAGTCGGCAGCGAGGGTTGCGGCTGGCGCAATTGCCAAGCTGCTGCTTCGCGAGCTCGGAATCGAAGTACTCAGTCACGCCATCGGGGTAGGAAGTGCTCGCCTCGACAAGCCCGTGAGTTGGGCCGAAATCGCGGCTCTGGCGGCCAGGGAAGAAGTCCTGCTGGGCTGCGTCGATCCCGAATCCGAGGCGCGCATGAAGGAGCAGGTCGATGTTGCCTTACGGACGGGCGATTCCGTGGGCGGCGTCTTTGAAGTTGTGGCGCACAATGTTCCACCGGGTCTCGGGACTTACGTCAACTGGGATGAGCGGCTGGATGCGCAACTCGCCTCGGCGGTGATGTCGCTACAGGCGGTGAAGGCAGTCGAGATTGGCGATGCCGTTGAGGCTGCGGCTTCCCTCGGTTCCGCCGTTCATGATGAGATAGGATACGAACGCGGCGAGGCTGCTTCCTTCACCGGTTTCACGCGGCGATCGAATCACGCGGGCGGCCTTGAGGGCGGCGTTTCGAACGGCGAAGATATTCGCGTGCGAGGATATTTAAAGCCAATATCGACCTTGCGGCGTCCACTGGCGTCCGTGGATTTCGCCACGCGCGAACCCGTCAAGGCTGCCTACGAGCGCTCGGATGTATGTGTGGTTCCAGCTGCCGGAGTCGCCGCAGAGGCCATGGTAGCGCTCACGCTGGCACGCTGTGCGTTGGAAAAGTTTGGTGGCGATTCGTTGCTGGAGTTGCGGCGAAATTTCGAAGGCTACTGCCAACAGTTGCGACAGTTCTAAATGATCTATCCCATCGTTAAATTCGGCGATCCGGTTCTGGAGAAGCCGGCCGCCTCCATCACCGATTTCGATGACGAGCTGCGTAAACTGGCCGACGATATGTTCGAGAGCATGTATGCCGCGCACGGCGTCGGGCTGGCTGCTCCGCAGATCGGTATTGCCAAGCGGATCGCCGTCATCGACGTGACGTTTAAGGAAGATCCGGAAGCCAAGATCGTCCTGGTCAACCCCGAAATCATTCATACCGAGGGTCGCATCACTTCGAATGAAGGCTGCCTCAGCCTGCCTGACTTTCGCGAGAAGGTCGCGCGCGCGCGCACCGTCACAGCGCGTGCCCAGAATCTTGAGGGCAAGACTTTCGAGGTCACCGGCGAGGACCTGCTCGCCCGCGCGTTGCTCCACGAAACCGATCATCTCAATGGCAAGCTGTACATCAGCCATATCAGCGCTTTGAAGCGCGACATCATGAAGCGCAAAATCCGCAAGCTAGTGAAGCAGGGTGAATGGTAGCGCAGTCATGATGGACCTGGTGTTTTGCGGCACGCCGATGTTTGCTGTGCCCACCTTGGAAAAACTGGTGGCAGCCGGTTTCCGGGTCAGGCTCGTCGCGACTCAGCCTGACCGCCCCAGCGGCCGCGGCATGGAACTGGCTGCGTCTCCGATTAAACGCGCTGCGCTTGGGCTCGACCTCCCGATTACGCAACCGGAGAAGATCAAGAACAACCTGGAGTTCCGGCAGCAACTGGAAGCTATCGCACCGGAGGCGATCATTGTCGTCGGCTACGGTCGCATCATCCCGCAATGGATGATCGATCTGCCGCCCTTGGGCAACCTCAATTTGCATGGGTCCCTTTTGCCGAAATACCGCGGTGCCGCGCCCATTCAATGGGCGATCGCCATGGGTGAGAGCTTGACCGGGGTTACCACCATGCGTATCGATGCGGGGTTAGATACCGGCGACATTCTGCTGCAATCGGAAGAGCGCATCAAGCCGGAGGACACTGCGGTCACGATTGCTCCGCGACTGGCGCAGACCGGCGCCGAGCTGATGATTTCCACCTTGGCAGGGCTGAAGAACGGCAGCATCACGCCCCAGCCTCAGGACAACAGCAAGGCGACACTGGCACCGATTTTGACCCGTGAAGATGGGCTGATCGATTTCGGGCGCACTGCTGTCGATACCTGGAATCGCTTGCGCGGATTTCAGCCGTGGCCCGGGGCGTTCACTAAATTCCGCGGGAAGATGCTGCATGTCCATGCAGCTACGCCAGCGCTTGAGGTGACCGTTGTGAGTTCCGGTCACTTCACCGTCGAGAGCGAGCGGCTTCTGTTGGGATTCGCACATGGCACGGCACTCGAAGTTCAAGAGCTGCAGGTGGAAGGCAAGAAGCGGATGAGTGCGAGGGACTTCATGAACGGCTACCATCCTCGCGGCGACGAGGCCGTTGGCGAGTAAGCGCACGCGCTACTTGCTAAGGAACTCTAATTAGTTCCAGTTTTTGAAGGGGTGCGGCTTCAGCCGTACCGAAAGTATCGTAAGTCATTGCGGCTTTAGCCGCCGAGGGAAATGATGGCATCATAATCAAAGGTTCCTAAAGGCCGCGCTCCGAGAACACACCGCAGGTTATGCTAGTTGCTCGCAGCTCGTTGCTGCCTTTCCATGCCCATTTCTCCCCCACGCGCCGTGGCCTTCGACATTCTACTCCGCATCGAGCGGCAGAACGCCTACGCGGCCGAACTGCTGCACTCCAATCGACTGGATGAACTCAGCCCGTCGGATTGTGGCTTGGCAACCGAGCTCGTTATGGGCGTGCTGCGCTGGCAATCGCGGTTGGACGAGGTCGTCACTTTCGCATCGGCGCGAGTCATCGGCAAGGTAGATCTCGAAGTTCTGATCGCGTTGCGCCTGGCCATCTATCAACTGCGATATCTCGACCGCATCCCGGCGCACGCCGCAATCAACGACAGCGTCGAGCTAGTAAAACGGGCGCAAAAGCGATCGGCCGCACCGTTTGTTAACGCCGTTCTACGCAAGGTTGCCGCACTTAAGCCCGAAGCTGCTTCAGACGAATCCGTCGAACAGACCGCAGCTTCGCTAGCTCAGGACTTCGCTCATCCGCTGTGGCTCGTCGAGCGCTGGGTTGCGGCTTTCGGGATCGAGCGAGCGCAAGGTATCTGCCGCCAGAATCAGCAAATTCCCAGCACCACCGTTCGCATAGACAAGCCCGATGTTGAGCCGGAGTTGCAAGCCGAAGGCATCGGCCTCGCGCCTGGAGCCCTGATTTCCGGCGCTCGCGTTATGACGAACGGCGACGTGACTCGGTCCCGTGAATTTCAAGAGGGCCGTGTCTTTATTCAGGATGAAGGATCGCAACTCGTGGCTGCGCTGGTGGGAGCGGGCGCGCGAATACTCGACTGCTGCGCTGCGCCGGGAGGAAAGACAACCGCCATCGCCGCGCGCAATCCCGCGTCGGAGATTGTCGCGGTCGAGTTGCATGAACATCGCGCCGCGCTACTTCGTAAACGCGTCACGTCCAGCAACGTTCAGATCGTCCATGCCGACATTGTGGGACTACCACTGAGTGGTATATTCGACCGCGTTCTTGCTGATGTGCCATGTTCAGGGACGGGAACGCTGGCTCGCAATCCCGAGATAAAGTGGCGGCTAAGGCCGTCCGACCTCGATGACTTGCACGCGCGTCAAGTTGCGATTCTGCGCGCGGCATTGGGATATCTGGAGGTAGGCGGCCGAGGAGTGTATTCCACCTGTTCGTTGGAGCGCGAAGAAAACGAAGCCGTAGTGGAAGAAGTTCTGGATGGCAATGAAAGTTATCAGTTGCTTGATTGCCGTACCGAACTGGAGAAACTGCGGTCAAGCGGCGAGCTCATCTGGAATGATATCGACACGCTTCTCAGCGGACCGTTTCTGCGAACGCTGCCCGGAATTCAGCCCTGTGACGGCTTCTTCGCCGCGATCATCGAGAAGCGCTGACCGCTATACCTTCAAGGTTCGCAGGTATTCTCGGAACTGCGTGCCTAATTCATGGTGCTTCAGTCCGAACTCCACCGTCGCCTTCAGAAATCCTAATTTGTCGCCGGCATCATGACGCTCGCCCTCGAAAGTGAAGCCGTAGATCTTCTCTTTCGTCAGCAACTGCTTGAGACCGTCGGTCAACTGCAACTCTCCCAGGGCACCCGGCTTGATAGACGACAACATCTCAAAAATTGCCGGTGTAAGAATGTACCGCCCGACGATGGCGAGATTCGATGGGGCATTCTCCGGTTTCGGCTTCTCTACCAAATCGTGAACCTCGAATAGTCGCCCCTCCCACTTGCCAGGCACTGGCTTGGCGTCCAGCACTCCATACGACGAGATGGCGTCGCCCTCAACCACCTTTATGGCCAGCACTGAGCAGCCGGTCTCGTTGTAAACCTCCATCATTTGTTTCACGCAGGGCACTTCGGAATCGATGATGTCATCTGGCAGGATCACGGCGAAGGGCTCATCGCCTACGAGTTCACGCGACATAAGAACGGCGTGGCCCAGGCCCAGCGCTTCTTTCTGCCGCACCGAGGCGACATGAACCATGTTGGAAACATGCTGGACCAGTGCCAGCAGTTCCTTCTTGCCGCGTTGTTCCAGCGTCTTCTCCAACTCATAGCTGATATCGAAATGATCTTCCATGGCGGTTTTGCCGCGCCCGGTCACGAAGATGACCTCTTCGCAACCCGAGGCCACGGCCTCTTCCACGCCGTATTGGATGATGGGCTTGTCCACTACCGGCAGCATCTCTTTTGGTTGCGCCTTGGTCGCCGGCAGAAACCGCGTGCCCAATCCGGCCGCGGGAAATACCGCCTTACGAACTTTCTTTTGTGCCATGAATGCCCCCTGATAACAACTAACGCACGCGCCTACAGCACCGGACTGCTATTGCCCAGCATCTTCTCGCGAATGATCTTCACGGGAGGATAACCCTGTTTCATGAACTCGTCATGAAACTGCTCCAAGTTGAACTTGTCGCCCATTTTCTGCTTGTAGTCCGCCCGCAGCTTCATGATTTCCAGCTTGCCTAGCGTGTACACCAGGTAGGTGGGATCAGATGTGCCACGTTTGGCCTCGCGCTCGGCTACGGCCGGCGTCTGATGACCCTCCTTGATGAAAAATCCGGTCGCTTCCGGCAACGTCATTTTGCCGGTGTGCATTTGGATGCCGACGACATAGCGCGCATCGCGTAGCAGGGCATCTTGCAGTTGGCCGATGCGCAGCTTCAAGTCACCGTTGCCGTAGCCTTCGTCCAGCATCATCTGCTCGCTGTAATGCGCCCAGCCTTCAGAGTTGGAGCCGCAGCCAATGAGTTTGCGCACCTTTGACGGCGCCTGTTTTATCCACAGAAACTGCGTGTAGTGGCCGGGATAAGCTTCATGCACGGCGGTGCTGATGATGGTGCCGCGATTGAATCCCTCCATCCACTCTTTCGTGCGCTGTGCCGGCCAGTCCGGCTCCGGCAGCGTCACGTTGAAAAATGCTTCCGTCGCCTTGTCCTCGTAAGGTCCAGGAGTATCCATCGAAGCTGAGCTCAAGGCTCGTCCAAACGGAGGAGTCTCTTCCACAATGGGCCGAACCGGCGAGGGCAAAGTGATGATCTGCTTCTGCTGGATGAACGTAACCAGGCCGTTGAAGGTGTCGCGGAAAGATTGCAGCAGCTGGTCCGGTTGCGGATGATCCTGCTCTAACTGCTCCAGAATCTGCTCCGGCGTCTTGCTAGGGTCGATTTGCGCCGCAACCCGCTTTAACTCAGCTTGGTTCTTGTGCAAGTCGTTGTACCCGATTTGCAGCAGGCGGTCGAGCGGGATGTCGACCATCTCGTCGTAAAGCAGTTTCTTGCGATAGAGCTCCGGCCCAAGACGAAAGTCGCCATTCGAAATTGGCAGCAGATCACTCTTCAGAAAATCCTGATAGCGCTGTAACTCGGCGATGACTTTGTCATTCGACGCTTTGAATTCAGCCAACAGCTTCGCGTCGGTCACGCTCTTAAACGCGGTAGGAACATCATTCTGAAAGAAGCTGATGATGCCCGGCATTTGCTCTAACGCGATCTCGGTATAAATCTTCGGCACGTCTTTCAGGTTCGATTTTGCGGCCGCGAGATTGGCCGGCACCTTCTGCTCGCGCGCGATCACCGACTTCAGTCGCTGCTCGGGCGAAGCGAAGTTGCGGCTCATCAGAATAAAAATGCTGTAAGTAGGGCTGCTCGAATAACCGTCAGGATTGCGTTGCCAGTTGCGAATCTGCTGGAGTTCGAGCAGGCGGCCGTCGATCGCGCTCGATACGATTTGCAGGTCGGCGCGCTGATCTTCCGTCAAGCCGCTAGAAGGATACGAAGCGAACCGCTGCTTCTGCGTATTCAGGAAAGCGATCTCGGCTTCTCTGGCTTTGGGTGAGTATTCCTCGAGCATGTCATCGTACTGATGAAAGCCTGCGGCGGTAGCCTCGGTTGGATGAAACGGAAAGTAGCCATCAAAGTAGTCGTTGATGAGCTTGTCGTAAGCATCACTGGAATTCGCGGAAGCGCGAGTGGCGCTGGGGGTCTGGCCCGTGGCGGAGCTGTTGAGTGCAAGAAGCGCCAAAAGCAGAACAAAACTCAATACTTTCATTTGGCAAAATCCTCATGTGCCACAAAGTAAGATACGTAGAGAACTGAAGACAGATTTTTTACGCGACCGGCTGCTGCTCTCCTGCCAGTTGCTCCAGCAGAGACTTCAGACGCTCCAGCACCTGCTCAGGCTGTTTGTCTTTCAAGGAGAATTTCAGCACGCCGGCGGGGGTGAACTGGCTGCCGGCCTGGCTGGCTACAAACCGCGCCAAACGATCCGGATCAACCTGCGCCTTTTCCGTAAACCGAATGCTCACGGCCTCCCGGCGCCGCTCGATCTGGGCCACACCCAGACGCTGCGAAAGCAACTTCAGCGTCGCGTAGTCCAGCAGATTGCGTACCGGTGGGGGAGGCGTTCCGTAACGATCTCCCAACTCGCCGGCAACATCTTCCAGTTGCGACTCCGACTCGACTCCCGCCACTCGCTTATACATGCGCAGGCGCTGATTTTCTTCTGGAATGTATTCGGCCGGAATGCGAATGTTGAGGCCAAGGTTGAGTTGCGTCTCCAGCGCCTCTTCCTCGACTTCGCCCTTGAGCTCGCGGACGGTGCGCTCCAACATCGTTGTGTACAACTCGAACCCAACGGCTTCGATGTGGCCGCTCTGCTCTCCACCCAACAAGTTGCCGGCGCCGCGTAGTTCCAGGTCGAGGGCAGCAATCTTGAAGCCCGCACCCAAATCGCTGAATTCCTTCAGCGCAGCTAACCGCCTTCGAGCCAGCTCGCTCAACTCGCGATCCGAAGGAATCAGCAGATAAGCGTAGGCCCGGCGATCGGAGCGCCCGACACGCCCGCGCAACTGATACAGCTCCGACAAGCCATGCCGGTCAGCGCGATTGATGATGATGGTGTTACAGAGTGGGATATCGAGGCCGTTCTCGATAATCGTCGTTGCCACCAGGATATCGGCCTCGTGCCGCATGAAGGCGAGCATGATGCGTTCCAGTTCGCTTTCATTCATCTGCCCATGGCCAATCAGGATGCGAGCTGACGGCACCATTTCGCGCAGCTTGGAAGCGATATCGTAGATGCTTTCGACGCGGTTGTGAACAAAGTACACTTGTCCGCCGCGCTCCAGCTCTTTCTCGATAGCCGAGCGCAGCAGCTTTTCATCCCACGCCGCGACCACCGTCTGGATGGCCATGCGATCTTTCGGCGGGGTTTCGATCACGCTCATATCGCGCAGGCCGAGCAGCGACATGTGCAAGGTGCGGGGAATCGGCGTTGCCGACATGGTGAGCACGTCGACTTCGCGGCGCAATTGCTTCAACCGCTCTTTATGGCGGACGCCGAAACGTTGTTCCTCATCGACGATTACCAGGCCGAGATCGGAAAACTTCACGTCTTTCGACAACGCCCGGTGCGTGCCGATGACAATGTCCACCTGCCCGGCTTCGATTTTAGCGATCGTTTCCTTCTGCTGCTTGGGCGTGCGGAAACGGCTCAGCATATCGATCTTGAGCGGGAAGGCCGCGAAGCGTTGCCGGAAGGTGTTGTAATGCTGGAAGGCGAGGACCGTGGTGGGCGCGAGCACTACGACTTGGCGATTGTCGCTCACGGCCTTGAATGCGGCACGCATTGCAACTTCCGTTTTACCGTAGCCGACATCGCCGCACAGCAGGCGGTCCATCGGGGTCGGCGATTCCATGTCGTGCTTCACGTCGACGATGGCGCTCATCTGGTCGTCGGTTTCGTTGAACTCGAAGGTGTCTTCGAACTCGCGCTGCCATTCACTATCAGCAGCGAAGGCGTGGCCCTGGGCGGTCTTGCGCACTGCGTAAAGCTTTAACAGTTCCTCGGCCATATCCTTCATGGCCTTTTTTACGCGCGCCTTGGTCTTCTGCCACTGCTGCGTGCCCAGCCGGTTTAGCACCGGCCTCACACCTTCCGAAGAACGGTACTTCTGCACCAGGTCCAGGCGCGTCAGCGGAACGTATAGCCGCGCACCCTCCGCGTACTCCAGGATCATGAACTCCGCAGTACCGCCGTCTTCCTGGGGAATTTCCTTCAGGCCCTGGTATTGGCCGATGCCGTGCTCCATGTGCACGACGTAATCGCCGATGGCGAGATCGCGAAAATCGGACAGAAACGCCGAGACTTTCGATTTTCGTTGCTGCGGACGTCCCACCGATACGTCGGCTTCATCGAACAGATCGCGCGCGCCAAACAAAACCAGGTTGGCCTCGGGCAGAACCACGCCTTCCGGCACATAAGCTTTGACGATGGTGGTGGCCGCCATCTCTTCGGCGAAGTAGGCGACTCGTCGACGTAAACTTCGCTGCCGGGCTTGGGCGTACGGCTGCCGATGCGGAACGACAAGTTGTATTCGTTGAAGACGTCTGCCAGGCGCTCGACCTCGCCGGTGCTGGCTACGGCAAACATTACGTGCGTACCGTTCCGCGTCAGCTTGCCGACTTCTTCGGTCATGGCGGCCACCGACCCGTGGAAGCGCGTCGTAGGCTGGGTTTGCAGGATGAGGTGCTCGCGCTCGTCACTGCTCTCGATGCCGAGCTGCTCGACCGAAACGGTGGTGACTTGTTGCAGCCGCGCCTGCCATTCTTCGGGCGTGAGGTAGAGGTCCGCCGGCTTCACCAGGTTGCCGACCAGGCTGCGCTCGTGTGCTTCGGAAACCTTGGTCCACCAAGTGTCGTGACATTCCGTTAGGTAATCAGGTTCGTCGAGCACGATGGTCGCGTTCGGCAGCAGGTCGAAGAAGTCGCCCTTCGCGCCGGCGGCAGGGGCATACAACTCCCATCCTGGAAAAACAGCTACGCCGGCATCGCGAACCGATCGCTCGATGACTTCCTCATCGCCGGCCAGCCGCTCGCCCGTGAGCCGCGCGTTGATGGCTGCCAGCGTTTCTTCCTCCACGGGTGTTTCGGTCAAGGGCAGCAGGACAGCCTCTTCGGTGACCGCAGCCGAGCGTTGCGTCCCAGGATCAAACTTGCGGATCGACTCCACCTCGTCGCCGAATAATTCGATACGCACGGGACGATCCAACTCCGGGGGATAGACGTCCAGCAGTCCGCCGCGATGAGCAAACTCTCCCGGCATCTCCACCACATCGACCTGGTTATAGCCGACGATGCGCAGGTGTTCGATCAAGCGGTCAGGATCGATCATCTCGCCACGCCGGACAACCTTCGCCAGATCCGCATAGAAGCTGGCCTCCCGGTAGCGCATCAGGGTCGCGGCCAGTGGCGCGATGACGATTTCCGCAGCTCCGGTGGCGATCTTCCACAGCCCGGTTGCACGAGCCTCCTGGATTTCAGGATGTGGCGATAGATTCTGAAACGGCAGCACGTCGTAGGCGGGAAGCCCGATCACGGCATCCGGAGAAAGCGCTCCCGTGAGGTCAGCCAGCGAACGAACGACGGGCAGCAACTCGTCGACAGCGCGATTGCTGCTGACGACGATAACCAGCGGGCGGGCGACCGCGTGTTGCAGCAGCGGATAAAAGAGTGCCTTGCCGGTGGGAGTGAGCCCAGATACACGTATCCGCCCGGCGCCACTCTTTACCTGGGTGACAACACGAGTGAAAGAAGCCACGTTGTCTACGTCCGCAAAGAAATCGCGAACGAACGGCAGGATCATCGTTTATTTAGTTTACCAGCGCCGGGCGCTGGAGGAAGGCGCAGCCAGCGGAGTTTTCGCATCTTACTCTCGATGATCGTGGCGGCCTTCGGTATGGGCCTGGCCAGGATATCGGCGGCGAAGCTCCGGCCGCTAGAACTCCAGGTGGGCCCGTAGCCCAGGCACGGTAACCGGACCGCGCACCTGGTTGTAGCCGGGATTGTTAATGTGCTGCAAGTCAAATCCAAAGAACAGGCCGCGCCAGACGTGAGCTGTGTAAAACGCTTCTTCGATGGTCTCGCGACCGTAGGTCAGGCCGCCGTCCCCCAAAAGGAAACCCAGCCCACCATCAGCCAGGTAGGCCTGATGAGCTCGGGAGATGCCACTCGACACGAACGCCGCCCCCACGCGGTCCAGCGTGCGATGCCAGCGCGTTCCCTTCACGTACGTGCCGAACAGCAGCGCGCTTTCACATTCCGTATAAGCAAACGATTCCTTCTCTCCATCGGCCCATCCCAGACGACCGAAGGCCCAAACGTCGCTCGACACTTCCTGCTCAAAGTTGAGTCCAAAGCCATACTTTACCGTGCCCTGCTTTCTGGTAGCGATAATGTCCGGCGTCGCGGTCACGTGATCCAGGTAGAGCTGCACCGCCTCCTCGTAATCCCCCATGTTGGCGTGATTCACGTAGCTGAGCAGCCGGACGGTGGTGTCCTTGTTCTTCAGCAGCTTCGGACGCAGTTCCAATTCAATGTTCTCGGCCCGGGCGCGGGCCACATCGGCATCGAGGTTGGGGCCGTTGGCGATTTTCGGCATCAGCACTTCGGCAAAGCGCAATCCCCAGTTGCGGTCTTCGTAATCGAAAATCGCTCCTATGGTGTAGCCGCGGGTGTCGGCAGCGTAATCGTAGGCGCCGTTGTTATCGATTACCCAGTTCAAGAACTGATAGTGACTGTCGCTTCCTCCGACGTTGGTGTCGAAGAAGTCGGCCATGGAGAACTTGCCGAAGCGCATTTCCAGGCGTCGCACGGGGACTTGGGTAGCAAGCGAGAACGGGGTTCGCTCGACTTCGATCTGTTCCTTCGAGAACGGAATGATCTGCTCGAGCATGAGGCGCGCAATATAGGGA
Organism: uncultured Acidobacteriaceae bacterium; assembly: GCA_963769235.1. Lineage (GTDB taxonomy): Bacteria > Acidobacteriota > Terriglobia > Terriglobales > Acidobacteriaceae > Bog-257. Next base: position 965,785 of record CAVYKW010000009.1, read on the forward strand.
GCTTGCCCGATAGTCGGATTGCGCACCACGTCGAGATTGGTGAATCCAGCCAGGCCGAGCGCGCCGCTGATACCCTTCCAGCCTGATTCTTCGACGTCCAGATACGCCATGGTGTGCGGATTGAACTCGTAGCCGCTGAAGAACGTCAGAACGCGCGAGGTCGCAGTTTCGCCGTTGTTCTTGAAGCTATTGGTGCCACTGTATTGAGCGTAAAAATCACCGTGCGCCTGGAAGACAATATTCGCCTGCCCGGAAAACCACCACTTTGAGGTTTGAGAGTGTTCGAAGAAGGTGGCCGCCGGATTAGGCGCCGGCGGTTCAGTATCCGCCGGAGGTGCAGCCTGCGCCCAGGCTGCGACACTCCACCCGGCCAGCAGCAGGAGGAAAACAATCGAGCGCCACGTAAGCCGGGAGAAGCAGGTTGATATCGTCATGTGAAAATCGAAGGCCAATCCGGTCGCAGGCGCCGAAAGAAAATCACTTCACGCGATGGGCAGCGAATGGAAAAACACCACAGAGTGTCCCACGTATACATTACGAGGAAGTTACAAATCTCGCCCGTGCAGGGACGAAGCGCTTCGGAGCTCACGGTCGAACTGTAGTGGCACTCCTAACCTCGATTGCGGCGCGACGCTCGTGCGAGGTGTATACAAAGCCAACAGTCATCCTCCGCAGCCTGAGTTATAGTGGTCTGTGTCGCGGTGATATCCTTCCGATCCCATTCTCATCGATTCGCGCTGGCGTTAGCGCTAATTGCGCTCGCGCTGGTTGCGGGCTGTAAACGTCAGGGACTTTCCCATCATGAATACATGTACGTATCCGCGCCGGAGACCAGCCTGCGTGATCGGGTGGCCACCATGTACAACAAAGTGGGCACAGTGCATAACGGAGACCGTCTCGAGGTGCTGGAGAAGCAGCGGCGGTTTCTGCGGGTACGCACCCCGGCGGGACAGGAAGGCTGGATTGAGGAGCGCAGCCTGGTTCCGCAGGATGTCTATGACGCCTTCCAGAAGCTGGCGCAGGACGATGCCAACACGCCTCCGCAGGCCCATGGCACTACGCGCGCCGAGTTGAACATGCACCTGACGCCGTCACGCGAGGCTGAGCATCTCTATCAGCTCAAGGACGGAGAAAAGGTCGAGATCATAAAGCGCGCTACGGCAGAGAAGAATCCGCCCAAGGCGCCTGCTGCCCCGAAGCCATCCTCCGCAAAGAGCGGGAGCGCGGTATTGCCGGCGAAGCCCGAAGCGCCGTCCCCCTCAGGAAAACTGGTCTCATCTACGCCGGGAACTCCGGCTGCCGCGTCGCAAAAAGCTTCGGCGAAAACGAAGGGCCTTGCAAAGGCTGAGGCCGGGAAGGAGCCGCCTCCGCCTCCTAAGCCGATCATGGAGGACTGGTACCTGGTGCGCACTTCGTCCGGCCACGTCGGCTGGGTGTTGCTGCGCATGGTCGATCTCGACATACCGTTGGACGTCGCACAGTATGCGGAAGGTCAGCGCATTGTCGGCTACTTCGTCCTGAATACCGTCGACGAAGACGGTAAGCAGGTGCCGCAATACCTGGTTCTTCTCAATGAGCCCAAGGATGGGCTGGTCTGGGACTACAACCAGATCCGCATCTTCACTCGTAACCGGGCGAAGCACCGTTACGAGACGGCTTATCGGGAGCGCAATCTGGAAGGCTACTTGCCGGTCACGGTCGGACACCGGGACTTCGGCAAGGAGGGTGATCTGCCAATCTTCACCATCCGCAAGAAAAACGATGACGGCCAGATGGTCGACGTAACCTACAAGTTGAACGGCCCCATCGTGCGCCGGGTACTCACCCCGGAGGAGGAAGTGGCCGAAAAAGCCAAACACGACGCCGCCTTGGCCGCCCGCATGAAGGAAATTGGCGCGCGCCGGGCGCAGCATCCTACCCAGCCAGCCACCCACAAACACCACAAGCACTAACGGATTGCCGTCGCTAATGTTCAGAAGCTGCTTTCCACCGGGCAGCAGGACGTCGACTTTTACCATCCAAAGTCTCGGAGGCTCAATGGCCGAAAAAGTGACCAAGCTGAATCTGGACCGCGATTACAAGAAATACCTTTATTTCATCGATGGTGAAGGCAGCGTGTGCCAGAAATCGAAGTCGGGCGAAGGCGAGTCGAAGGTGCTGGTGCAGAACGCCGTCAGTCGCGACAATCAGTATCTGTATTTCATCGACAAAGAAGGCGATATTTCCCGTTCACCGCGTGGCTCTCGCGGATCGGCCAAGAAAGCTGCCTGACGCACTCATGGACGTGCCGCAGGTGGCCCAGGCTCCCTGCGGCGTAGTACTTTGCAAATGCTCAATTTCGCTGAGGCTGTTATCGCCCGCGCAGATTTTCACATTTTTCGCGATACAAAACGTCGAGCGCCTGCCAGTGAGCTGATGGGTGCTCTGCGCCGAGAGCTTTTTCGGCTCCCGTCGCAGGTGCAAGAAGCCGATCTCCTCTCGCTATTGCTGCGAGCAGGCGAACTGGAATGTGCTCTCGCTGATGCTGGCCGTGGCGCGAATGATTCTGGCTGCTCATCGCGGCTGACAAACTTGTTTGCCGGGTACGCTGTCGCCTCTGATAAAACCCAGCGTGTTTATCATGCACATCAGCTCTGCTCAGTAGCCCTGCCGCTTCTCGACGGGATAACCTGTCGCGACGAACTCACGTATTCCGTCCCGGAAGGGTTTGCTTATTACGCGCTTCATCTGCTGGATTATGCGGACGCGCTCACGCGTGCCTGCGTCAGCGCTCCTTGTGCCTTCGTTGTTGGTTTGCGAAGCATCGGCACGACGTTGAGCGCGGTGGTCGCAGCCAAGCTTCGTCTGCTCGGCATTCCGGCGCAAAGGACAACGGTCCGTCCCGTGGGACACCCCTATGATCGTTATTGTCAGTTTGCATCAGAGCAGAAACTGGCGATCTCGACCGCCCTCGCCCGTAATTCTGCTTTCATCATTTGCGATGAAGGTCCGGGACGGAGTGGCTCGTCCCTCATCTCGCTAGCTGAGGCGCTTGAACGAGAACTCGTTCCGGCAGATCGCATTCTGATTCTCTGCTCGCACCAGCCGGATGTCGGCAGCCTCTGCGCCTCCGAAGCTGCGAGGCGCTGGAGCCGCTACCGCTCGATCGCGACCGGCATGACAAAACGCCTGCCGGACGATGCCGCAGAGTTCGTTGGTGGAGGCGAATGGCGCAAACACTTCATTCCAACCGGCGAGCCGTGGCCTGCGGCATGGCCGCAGATGGAACGCCTGAAATACTTATCGCAAGACGGGCAGGCCATTTGGAGGTTTGAAGGCCATGGGCATTACGGTGAGGAAGTACGCGCGCGCGAAGAGGCGTTATGTGCGCGCGGCTTTGGCGCCGAATATCTGGGGCACTCAGCCGGCTTCGGACAGCACCGACTGTTAGCGGGGCGATCTATGGCTCGCCACGAAGTTACCCTGGGCCTTCTGACGCACATGGCAGAATACTGCGCCTGGCGCTCGCAAGAATTTCCAGCCAGCATCGCGTCCCATGAACTGGAGTCGATGGCCCGCATAAATTTCGAGCGCGAGTTCGGACGGGCGCCTGCCGATCTGACTTTGGCGGTGGAACGGCCGGCAGTCTGCGATGGTCGCATGCAGCCGCAAGAACGGGTACGCACAAACAATGGCCGCTGGATCAAGCTGGACGCAACAACCCATGGCGACGATCATTTCTTTCCCGGCCCATGTGACATCGCCTGGGACCTTGCCGGAACCATCGTGGAGTGGGGATTGGACACACACGCGCGGGAGGCGTTTCTCGCGACGTATCAGCGCATTAGCGGAGACAACACCCTGCGACGAATGCCGGCCTACGAGATTGCCTATGCGACGTTTCGGATGGCTTGGTCGGCCATGGCGGCAGCCAGCGTGATCGGCACTGAAGAGGAAGCTCGCCTGCTAAGAGATTACGAACGCTATCGAGAAGTCGCAGAAGCCACCGAGCGTCGCAATGGATCCGGCCACCGGCAGCCTGCAGCAGCTTCTGCGCTACAACTTCCTCACTTGCTGTAGAACTCAGCGATGGCCGCCACCACGCGCTGTTGCTCGTCTTCTCGCAACTCGGGGAAGATTGGCAGCGCCAGAACTTCGCGAGCCGCCCGCTCGGACTCGGGCAGATCGCCTGCACGGTATCCCAGATACGCGAAACACTCCTGCAAGTGCAGAGGAACAGGATAGTAAATCTCGCTGCCGATTCCTCGCGCGGTGAGGAAATCCCGTAGCTCGTTGCGCCGTAACGCCCGAACCACGAACTGATGGTAAATGTGATGAGCATCCGGCAGTGATGCCAGCAGCACGATGGGCGCCTGCTCGCTCACTGTTTGAGCCTCTGCTTTTACCAGTCCCGCAGCAGCTAGCATGCCGTGATAGCGGCAGGCCACGATGCGCCGCTGCTGGTTCCAAGTATCAACGTGTTTCAGCTTCACGCGGAGAATAGCTGCCTGCATGGCATCGAGCCGGCTGTTCCAGCCAATCTCGACGTGGTAGTACCGTTTGTCGCTGCCATGATTGCGCAGCCGACGCACGTGCGCGGCCAGAGCCTCGTCGTTCGTGGTGACGCATCCGCCGTCCCCACACGCGCTCAGGTTTTTCGTGGGATAGAAGCTGTAGCCTGCGGCTTTGCCCAGCGTTCCAGCCTTCTTACCCTTCCACCCAGCGCCGAATGCCTGGGCAGCGTCCTCGACGATGGCTACGTTATGCGCTTGCGATAGCGCTTCGAAGCGATCCATGTCAGCGCACTGCCCATACAAGTGCACCGGCATGATTGCGCGAACTTTTGCACGCGCACGCTTGAGCGCAGTCTCAACCTTGGCGGGATCCAGGTTGAGCGTGCCCGGATCGACGTCGGCCATCACCGGAGTTGCCCCGCAACGCACAATCGAACTTACCGAGGCGAAGAAGCTGAACGGGGTCGTAATGACCGTGCTTTCGGCGCTAACTCCGCTAGCCTGGAGCGCCAGCCACAACGCGTCCGTACCCGAGGCACAGCCTATGCTGGCATGTGCGCCCAGGTACTGCGCCGATTCGCGCTCGAAGCCATCAACCTCGGGGCCGCCAATGCAGTATTGCGAAGTCAGCACCCCTTCGACTGCTGCGTTCACCTCGTCCTTAATACTCTGGTACTGCCTTTTTAAGTCGAGCATAGGGACGGGTTGGATGCCGGCGGAGGACGAGGACGCGGCGAGGGACTGCGATGAATTCAAGCTCATGGCTAAGCTTTAATTCTAGCAGCGCAAGAGCCCGCCGCCGCTGCTAGTGCCCGGCAAACAGGATGTAATGGCTTGCCGCGCCCATGAAAAACAGCATCGGGAATGAGAGCCAGAAGTTCACTCGCGAACACAGGAAGCTGAGCCGCGCCAGCTTCGCCGCCTCGGGAGGCATGGCCGATCCTTTCGCAGCGCTTTCCTCGGTCCAACGGATGATCTTCTTCTGCATCCTCCAAATGACGCCCCACACATTCAGCATCATGAACCACCCCAGCCCGCCACCAACGCCAATCGACAAGGCTCGGTTGCTCTCCCACCCTTGCTGATTCAGGCTGAGAAAGATGTAAGCCGCCGCGATCACCACAATCGCCACGATGATTCCCAAAACAGGACCTTTGCGAAGTATCTCTGCCGGAGACATCAGAGCTCCCATCTCCACCACAAATGCCAGCGTCCAGATCACGAAAAAACCTCCGATCATGGCGCCGGCAGAAGCACTACTACCGGAAGCGATGGCGTTGCGGGCATCGGTGGCGACGATATGATTCCAATAGGCAATGCCTACCAGCACGGTAACCACCGAGCTCCAGCGAAACCACCAGAGTGCTCGCGGCATTAGCTTGGGAACGACGACTCCGCGCTGTTTAGCGTCAAGTTCCTGCAAAAACGGCACGTTGACCAGGTTGAAGAAATACAGCAAGCCCACCCAGGTGATGCCGGCCACGAAGTGCAGCCAGCGAAGCACAATGAGCACAGCCTGTTCTCCGCCCGGCAAGTCGATCTGCGGAGCGGTCAACCACGCAAGCATGGGAGCAGACATTTCTTCCTCCTAAGCTTTGCGGAGGAGCACCGCAAGCTTCCCTAACGGGTTCGCGAATTCTACATCACCTACGTGGCCGCTTGTTTTTGTTGAAATCACGCTGCCATCGTCTTATCGTAAAGTGGCTGTATTCTTACTATGCACCGCTGATCCAACAAGGAATCGGCGGCAGCAAACGGCTAACATTCCTACAGACCTTGATTCGCTGGGGCCGCGAGTTTGGGACTGTGCTGTTTTTTGCAGATTGGCGGAGAGAGAACCATGGACAGCAAGCCAGCACAGAACATACAGGATTCTTTCCTGAACACTGCCCGCAAAGACAAGTCAGTCATTACGATTTATCTCCTCAGCGGGGTAAAGCTGACCGGAAGAATCCGGTCATTCGACAAATACTCTGTCGTCTTGGAGACCAATAATCAGGAACAATTGATCTTTAAGCACGCTATCTCAACCGTGGTCATGTCGCGCACTTCGCATCCTGAGCGCCACTATGATTCGCGCGCGGCTTCGGACACGGCCGCACCGGCTTCATCCACCAGCCTGACCACAGCATCCGAGGGTTAAAGTATTCGTAGCGGTCATGGAGGGAATTCGGGACGCAAGGGCCGGTCGTTGCAGACCGGCCGCACGGAGCCGGAGCGCGCCTTTTTGGTGGACGTGGAGTTCCTGTCCCGGCCATCAGGCAAACGGGAGAAACGACCCTCCGCGCAAGGCGAAGCCGCCGTTGCGGCCGAGACTGCGTCGTCGCGCCTGCAATCCATTGGGAAGGTTCCGCCCGGCGCGCGGATCGCTCGCGATGCCGCGGTCGTAAATGTCCTGCCGGACGACCACGAGCAACGCAAGTTTTCGGCGGAGGAGTCAGCTGCCGAGTTGCGTGAGCTGGCGACCAGCGCCGGCGCCACCATCGTCGGCGAAATCCTACAGCGCCGTCCCAAGCCCGACCCCGCCACGCTCATTGGCAGCGGCAAGCTCGAAGAACTGAAAGGCGCTGTCGCCTCCACCGCGCCTGACCTGGTTATCTTCGACCATGAACTTACACCGTCGCAGCAGCGCAATCTGGAACGCGAACTCGACGCGCGGGTCTTGGACCGCACCCAGCTTATTCTCGATATCTTTGCGCGCCACGCCCGTACCCGTGAAGGACAGTTGCAGGTGGAGCTGGCTCAGCTCAAGTACCTGCTGCCCCGGCTGGCCGGACGCGGAGTGCAGATGTCGCAACTTGGCGGCGGTATCGGAACTCGTGGTCCAGGCGAAACCCAGATGGAAACCGATCGCCGCAAAATCTACCGTCGCATCCGTCACGTCGAACAGCAATTAGAAAACGTTCGCCGCATTCGTGGTCAACAACGCCAGCGTCGCGAGTCGGTGCCGATGGCAACGGTCGCGCTGGTGGGCTACACCAATGCCGGCAAGTCGACGTTGTTTAATGCCCTGACCAAGGCGGGCGTGCTGGAAAGTGCGCGCATGTTCGCCACGCTCGATCCCACGCTGCGCCAGGTCGTGCTTCCTTCGAAGCGTGAAGTTCTGTTATCGGACACGGTGGGATTCATCCGCAACTTGCCACATACGCTAGTGTCGGCATTTCGCGCCACCTTGGAAGAGGTGCAGCGCGCTTCGCTCCTCTTGCACGTGTCAGACGTGACCAGCCCCACCGCCGGAGAGCAGCAAGCTCAAGTAGAAGTCGTTTTACGGGAGCTCGAGTCGCAGGATAAGCCGCGCATTTACGTGATGAACAAAGTCGACTTGCTCACGGAGAAGAAGCGCGAAAGCTTGCGCGACACCGACAGCGTGATCCACGTGTCTGCCGCGAAGGGAATTGGATTGGACAAGCTGCTGGCGCTGATCGACGCCAAGATTTCCGAGGATGCGGTGCAGCGCGTGCATTTGCGCGTACCCCAGTCGCAAGGCAAGGCTCTAGCCATGCTCGATGCCAAAGCAATCGTCCTCTCGCGTGAATATCGAGATGGCTACGTGGACTTGGAAGTTGAGGCCGCAGAGTCGGTGCTGCGAAAGATGAAGAGCTACATCAGAGACTAAGCGAGAGTCACACGACTTGAGGTTCGGCGCCCGCGTCCGCTTGCTCGTGAGCGTGGTAGCTAGAGCGAACCAGAGGCCCGGATTCGACGTGCCGAAAGCCCATCTTCAGCGACTCTTCTTTCAGGAAGCGGAATTCCTCCGGCGGATACAGTCGCGCTACCGGCAGATGATCTTTCGACGGCCGTAGATATTGGCCAATGGTGAGGATGTCGACCTTGCGCGCGGCCAGGTCACGAAATACTTCCAGCAACTCGTCGCGTGCTTTCGCCTAGGCCGACCATTACACCCGTCTTGGTGGGGATGGCGGGATTCATCTCTTTAGCGCGTTCGAGCAGTCGCAGGGTGCGTTCGTAGCGCGCGCCCGAACGGGCTACGCGATACAGCCGCGGTACGGTTTCCGTATTGTGATTCAGGATGTTCGGCTTGGCGTCCATCACGATGCGCAGCGGCTCGTCGAGTCCCTGAAAATCCGGGATCAGCACCTCGACGCGGCAATCGGGAACGCGCTCGCGAATCTCGCGAATGGTTTCAGCAAACACACGCGCGCCGCCCACGTTGTCATCATCACGATTGACGCTGGTCACCACGGCAAACTTCAGCGCGAGCGTTTCGACGGCTTCGGCCACCCGGCGCGGCTCGTCAAAATCGATAGGCTGCGGACGTCCCTTAGGCACAGCACAGAAGCCGCAACGCCGCGTACATAAATTGCCCAGCAACATGAAGGTCGCGGTGCGATGGTTCCAGCACTCGCCGATGTTGGGGCAGTGCGCCGACTCGCATACGGTGTGCAGGTCCAGGTTGCGGGCGAGCGTCTTCAGGTTGTGGTAGTTGTCGCCCATCGGCGCACGCGCCTTCAACCACTCCGGTTTGGGAGCCGGCTGCCGCGGGCCAATATCGATCTGGATCAGTTCAGGAGCCGTAGCCATGGGATGTGTTTATTGTATCGCGTAGGCCGCTTCGCGACGGGCTCTTAGCTTTCAGCCTTTAGCTCTTAGCCCCCAGCCAAGACGTCCGTCTCTTTCTGAGATTCGTGAACGGTCGCCTTCGATTCTTAAAGCCAAAAGCGAACGGCGAAAGGCGAACCGCGGCCTTTTCACAACGTATGCAGATACACCATCAGGTCCGCGAACTGTTCTTGCGTTAACTTCTGTTGGAAAGCCGGCATCTTGGATCGACCCATCAGGATGATATCGGTCACTCGCTCGTCGTTCGCAGGGATACCGTTGGTCATGAACTGCTTCTTGAATAGCCCGTGCAAGCTTGGTCCACGCAGGTCATGGGTGCTGTAGGCGTAGTGACAATCGGCGCAGCGTGCCTCGTAGACGCGCCTTCCCTGGGCCTGTTGCGGTGTAAGACCCAACTCGGCGTCCGTCTTCCGCGGCTCCGAGTCGCAACCGATAAGCAGCGCGAGGGCCAGCAAAGCCAAACTCCCTGCTGCCAGGCGGCTGAAACGCGGTCTGAAAGGTTTTTCCCTGACTATCAAATTGGTGGCGCCGCACGACCGGCGCTGGGTCTCCGTCAGGGTTAGAATACACCTCGTATGCCGGTCGCTCTCAAGCGCGTATACGATGAGCCTTCTCCCGGCGATGGCGCTCGTGTGCTTGTCGATCGGCTGTGGCCGCGCGGTCTGACCAAAACTGCCGCTGCGCTCGATGCCTGGCTCAAGGAATTGGCTCCGTCCAACGAACTTCGCAAGTGGTTCCATGCGCATCCCCAGCAGTGGAGCAAGTTCCGCACAAGCTATCTCAAGGAGCTTTCTTCCGAGGCCGCTGGTGAATCCCTACAGCAGCTCTATTCTCTCGTGGGCAAACGAAGCAACGTCACCCTACTGTTTTCTTCCAGGAACACAGAGCAAAACAATGCCGTTGTACTGAAGCAGTTGGTAGACGGCGAGCGCAAGCCTCCGACGGGTACTGGGCCAATGCGGGCGGCATCTGCCAAGCGTTCCCGAGCTTCTGCACGGCGCCGTTAGGGGCCTTCAGTTTGATGCCTTCGGCGTTTCGGCAAGCAAAATGCCCCTCATTTGAGCCCCAATTTGAGTTTAGACGCGCCGTTAGCCGCGTTTTCCCAGAGCTCCACGCTAGCCGCCTCCGACTCCATTATTTCCAAAATCACCGAAAAACGGCGTCAGCAGTGAGTTCCCGGTTGCGGTTTATACGACTAAGGGCTTAGGATAGAGAAGTTGGGGGTGGCCCCTCGTCCATCTAAAAGATCTGCAGTTCCACGTTCGACAGTCAAAAATTCCCTCATGCCCAGCGCATCTTCATCTGCGTGTGAGTACTCCCAGGAGAGACTAAGATGGCGTGGTACGCGTATTGCCTTACTGAGCAGCAGGGCCTCCAGAACGGTACACGAGCCCGGCGCCCATTTGCGATTGAAAATCTTCGAGGCGTGAACGGCGCTTCGGTGTTCGCCTGCCCCAGCGGGGATTTTGCAGTCATCGTTAGCGACTACTCCGCCGGACAAACCCTCACCCAGCAAGCCATCGTGGATCACGCTCGTGTGGTCAGCGAGTGCTTCCGCACGCACACCGTTCTTCCGTTTCGCTTTGGTACCATCTTCGATTCCGATGAAGCGCTACGTCGTGCAGTCAGGGCCAATCGCAAGACCTTCCTGGAGACGGTAGACCGTTTACGCGGCAAGGCCGAAATGCACTTCAAACTCCTGGTGAAAGACGGCAATCTGGAAGAGGCAGTTTCTGAGCTGCCCGAAGGAGTTGGAGGCGAATATCTCCGCAAGCTGCGAGAGCAGGCCTCACGCGTAAGAGAGCGGCAGACCAAGGCACGCGCGCTTTCCATGCAGGTCCATAAGCTGTTTTCGCCTCTGGAAGAGGACGTGATCTGCAAGCGCACCGACTCCGGCGGCATGCTCATCGATTTTGCCCACCTCATCGAATCCAGTTCCGTGGTCAAATACCAGAACCGTTACGGGACCGCTACCAAGCACTTCAAGGACTGCCACGTTACCATCAGTGGGCCGTGGCCGCCGTATCACTTCATGCCTGGAAAATTGCGGACGGTTTCCGGCGGAAACTGAAATTCGAACAGCTTAGTTCGCAGCAGGCGGCTTACGGACCGCCTCTTTCTTTTGTCTTCCACGGCTTTAGGCAGAAATTGTCGCGCCAGGCGTTTCCGCCGGAGCAATTCCAGAGTTACAATCAGCCCAACACCTTTCGTAAATCAGGTTACTGTGGCTTCCGAGCGAGGCGTTCAGCCTTCTTGCTTGCGCGGTCTTGCAGGTGAGTACAACCCGGATGTGGGTAGAGGGATTCTCATAATTGAACGCTCGTTGCCCTGTATAGGGCGGGGAATGCTTCTTCCGGGGAACCAGGCAGGAGTGGAATGATTCCGGCTCAAAAGCTGCGAGTGTTGGTCGTCGTTGATGACCCCAGTGCTTCGCGACTGCTGATCGCGCACTTGGTGCGCCGCGGATTCGACGTAAGCAGCGCGTCAAGTGGAGACGAAGCCGTCCGCATGTTTCGGGTCTACGATCCAGCCTTGGTTCTGCTGGACCTGTCCGCGCCCGGAGCGACCCCTCTCGACACCCTGGAGCGAATCAAGCGGATCAAGCACGATGTTTCCGTCATTCTGCTGTCTGCCGGTCATGATCCTGAGCTGATCTTCAAAGCTTCCAAAGCTGGCGCCGACGACTACCTCACCAAACCGGTTGAACCGAAAGACCTCGACCTGCATATCAGCAAACTGCTCGACCGCCCGCAGCTTCCTCCTGAGGTCACCCAGATTCGTGATCAAGTTCGGCGTAATCGCGACTTCGCCGGATTGTTCGGCACCAGTCCGAAGATGGAAGAGGTGAAAAACACCATCGAGCAGGTGGCCGATACCACAGCCACAGTTCTTATTCGAGGTGAGAGCGGAACCGGCAAGGAAGTTGTCGCTCGCATGATCTACGCTCAGTCAGGGCGCGGGGATAAACCTTTCGTTAAGGTGAATTGCGCCGCCATCCCCCACGAGCTGCTGGAGAGCGAACTGTTCGGCTATGAGCCGGGAGCCTTCACGGGCGCCAATCGCCAGAAACTGGGCAAGTTCGATCTTGCCCACGCGGGTACGCTGTTTCTGGATGAAGTCAGCGAGATGCATCCCGCGCTTCAGGCCAAGCTGCTACATGTCCTGCAGGACGGCGAATTCTCCCGTCTGGGTGGCAAGCGTGACATCTCGGTCGACGTCCGAGTGCTGGCGGCTACCAACAAGCCGCTGGAAAATGCTGTGCGAGAAGGCCTGTTCCGCGAAGACCTTTTCTACCGGCTGAACGTCATCACGATCCATATCCCACCGCTGCGTGAGCGCCGGGAAGAGATCCTGGTTTTTCTCGATTACTTCCTGCGCAAGTACAGCGAGTTCTACGGCAAACACCCTGCTCCGTTCAGTGAATACGCGATCGGACGCATGGTGGACTACACTTGGCCGGGCAACATTCGCGAGCTGGAGAACCTGGTCAAGCGCTACGTGATCGTCGGCAACGAGGCCCAGATCATCCGCGAGCTTTCCACCCATAAACCGATTGTCAGCTCTACCGACGGCAACAGCCCGATCTGGGGATTGAGCGAGTCGAAATCGGACGGCAATCGCCCAGCGGCGGCGACTCCAGCTATTCCGATCAATGCCACGCGAGAGAATGGCCCCGACGGCGACGGTCCGTCGTTACTGGAGATCGGAAGACGAGCGGCTATGAGCGCCGAGCACGAAGCCATCGAACGCGTCCTGACGCAAACCCGCTGGAATCGTCGCCAGGCAGCCAAGATTCTCAAGATCAGCTACAAGGCTTTGCTCAATAAGCTGAAGGTAATGGAAGAGCAAAACGCCTCTCATAATAAGAACCTCACCGCCTAAGATATCCATCCGCATTCCACCTGCCTGAGTTGAAAATTCGGACTGGTGGCCCAGTAAGTTTCAGCAAGAGAGCAGCTAGGTGGGTGGTAACAATCACTTTGCTCCGGCCTTGCCTGCAACTTCTAAGACGCGCAAGTTTTTGGAAGCTGAAGTGCAGACAACCGGGTTACTCAAAGAGGCTCAAAACCTTGAAGTTACCCTCTTCCGTTTGTCTCGACATATCTCTGTCTGTCCCGGTTAGAGGGACAGCGGTCCTGCATCGCCTTCCCTGATTGATCCCTACCTCGCTTGCCTCTTTACCTGAAGCGGCCGAAAGGCCGCTTTTTTACATCGGCAGAAAAGTCCTGCCGCAACTCCGCTTTTTCTCCCCAGTTGCAAATCGGGAAATTGGTGGTGTGAGGTGCGCGGGTCGCAGTTGACGCGCGTTCTCGTGGGCGCATATGATTCCCGTTCGCAGATAGGAATTTCGTGCCCAGCTAGGGTGGCCTCAGCGCGGGATTGCAGGTAGGTTTTTATGGATAAAAAGAAGGTTGATGCTTTTAAGAAGCGGCTGGAGGATCGGCAGCGGGAATTGCGCAGTGCGATGACGCGCACGGCGCAGGACGGACGCGACGCTGATCTGGAGTCGGCCCAGGACATCGCCGATCGGGCGGCAAATTCCTACAACAAGGAATTCCTGTTTCATCAGAGCAATAACGACCGCCAGCTCCTGCAGATGGTTGACGCCGCGCTCGAACGCATCCGCGAGGGTGCCTTCGGCGAGTGCATCTCCTGCGGCGCCGAAATCAATGCCAAGCGGCTGGAAGCGGTTCCCTGGACACGACACTGCATCGAGTGCCAAGAAAAGCTGGAAAAAGGTTTGCTCGAACACAGCAGCACATAAGCTGCCCAAGATCCCCAAAATGAACGCCGCCCTCTTCGAGAGAGCGGCTTTTTCGTGCCTTCCAGTCAGTGTTTCTTTCCGCCCATGATCTGATTCAGCGCATTCCCTAACGGATTGGCCTGCTGTTGCTGCTGATTGGCTGGCTGCTTGCCGGCTGGTTGGGCCTGTTGTCCGCCCAGCAATCCACCGAGCGCTCCCAGGCTTCCGCCCTTTCCGTTCAGCAAGCCCCCAGCCGACGGCAGCAGGTTGTTGACCTTCATCTTGGCAATCTCCTGGACGTCGGGGGAAACGATGGGGTGGCTCATATTCCCGGTGATGATCACCGGCAAAACCAACTCGCCGTTCTTGTTGGCGAGCGCTGTATTCAGATAGCCGCCGACTCCGGTACCGCCGACCGACTGGCTGAAGCCCTTGTTCAGAACAGCGGTTACGTGCATGTTAAGCGCCTGGTTGACCAGGTTCGCGGTTCCGCTGGCCGCCATGGTCCCGATGTCAAGGGCAGCCTTCAAATCGTTGGTCTGGGCCACGCCCTGATGGATGTTGAAGGTGCCGCTCATCTGCGACACCGCCGTGTAACCTTTCGGCGAAACTCCGCCAAACTTGCCAATCTTCGACAACTCTCCCGGCAGATCCAGCTTCATGATCTTGCCGTTCGCCAGGTTCATCGTCATCACGCCATTCAGAGTGGGGACGATGTCGCCCGACGCAGGGGTGGCAAACGTAATGTTGGTCGTTGCCGCCAAGGTTCCGTAAATCGTGTCCTTCACGGACGAGGTTGCGGACAGCATCTTGTTGGCGTCCACGCCGGTGAGTTTGGCGTTGACGGCGTAGGTCATCGGATTCGGACGCGTATCAACGGTTACGCTGCCGCTCTCCTGCCCGCCGTAAATCTGTGAGGTCAGCGGATTGAGCGTGATGACCCCACGATTCAGCGTAACGTTCGAGTGCACATTGGTCAGTACTGTCTGCTCGTAGGTAATAGTGCCGACCTGAATCGTTCCATTGCCGGTCGCCAACTGTAGGAGGCCAGGCTGCTGAGCGGCCGGTGCGGCATCGGCGGTAGGAATCAGGCTCCATGAGGCATCCGCCTTTTTCTTCGCAGGAGCAGCTGGCTGGCTCGATCCTCCGGTAATCTGCTCCAGCTCGGTGACGTTAATCTTGTCGGCCGAGAGCGCAAACGTCAGGTGCGGAGCCTGAAAGTTCGACATGCTCAAGTTACCGCTGGCATTCGTCGATCCCAGCGTAGCCGACAGATTCGTCAGGTTCACTGAGTTCTGCGTGAATTGCATGTTGGCGTTATGGATACTCAAAGGCTTGGTAAGCGACGGCATCTTCAGCGTCGCATTCTGCAACGCGCCAGAGCCGCTGAACTTCATGGCTTCGCTATTCTTGATGGGGCCGGTAGCGTGAACATCCAGCGTGATGTTACCGCTGCCGCTCATGCCTTCGGCTCCGCTGACGCCGTACGCTTTGGCGATGTTCAGCAACTCATCCACCTTGCCATTGATGGTCTTCAGCGAAGCGTCAATGTTAGGCGACGCGCTGGTGTACTGCGCGATCGTCATCTGCACTGCGAGCGACGTCGCACCCGAAGTCGCAGTGAAGTTGTTGGACTGAATCTGTTGCGGGTTCATGGTCAAGTCGATGGCCGGGACTTTGACCGCTTGCGGAATCTGCTTGCCCGTCATCTCCAGATTGCGGCCGCTCACGTTGCCGTTGAAGGTCAGGTTGTTGCTCGGACCTTGAGCGTGCACGTTGGCGGTGAGCTGTCCGGCGATCTTGGCATCGGGACTGAACGCAACGCCGAACGCAGCTGCCAGGCGGGCAGCATCCTCGATCGACGCGTTTGAGGTGCTGACATTCACGTCCATGATGGACGTAGCCGGCTTGGTGTTGATGGTGCCGTTCACGGAAAGCGGCGTCGATCCCAGCTTGAGCGCGCACTTCTTGATCTGGATCAGATCGTTGTTGAAGTCGTCGGTGAGGTCGAAGTCGGCAGAGATGGGATAGCCCACCTGAACGCCATGAATCACCGCTTGATTCAGAGTCAAGGAACCGTTCGCGCCCATTTTGCCGGCAGCGTTCGAAAGGTCCGTCGACCCGGAAATCACAGCGTCGGTATTCTCCAGCGCCGGGGAGTTCAGGAACTTCTGCGCTGCCGCCAGCGATACCTCTTCCAGCTTCAGCGTTCCCTTAAACGGCGTGTTTGCCAAGTCGGCATTGTTGATAGGGCCGCCATTGCCGGTGATGCGAAACGTCTGTGAACCTTTGCCGGGCAGATGCGCTGTCAGATCGAGCGAGAACGGCTGCCCAGGCGCGAAGTCCTTCAGCGATACGTCGATGTGATCGTAAACGGCGCGCGGCTGCTGCTTCTGCTGATCGGTCACCGCAATCTGGCCGTCGGTGATCTTGAGTTCGCTCAGAGTGATGCCGCCACTGGGTTGCGCCGGAGCTGCCGCCTGCGGTTTGGCCGGCTGTTGCGGCCGGGCCGGAGCCTGATTCGCTGGAGCGGGCGCGCTGGCCATGGTCGAGAAGTTCCAGATGCCCTGCGCGTTACGGATCAGCTCAATCCGGGGGCGCTTCATCTCCAGGCTATCGATTTCGACATTCTTGGCGAGTAGGGGCAGCAGCTTGACGCTCAGATCCAGTTCGCTCACCTGGGCAAAAGGGATATTGCTGTGAAAGCTGGGATCGTCGCCGATGACAACGTTGCTGGCTTCTACCCTGATTGGGAAGACGCCCAACGTCAGTGCTCCCAGCTGCACTGGGCGGTTCAGACGCTTCTGCAATTCGGTCTGAATCTGGCCGCGATATTGATTTACGTCGATGAGGTGAGGCAGAGAGAGAAGCGCTCCCACGATCACAACTACGATGACGACGATAGCTATGGCAAGCTTTCGCATAGGATCTCCTGTCGTGCCGTTAAGTTATCAACGAAATCTGTGCTGCCGGTGCGCCGCTGATACTTAGATAGAAGCGCTGGAGTACATGCCAGTTGCATAATTTGCCGGGCGTTAGTGGCGGCGCGGGGAAAGCTCCCCACAAAAATACCCAGGTTCAGAGTTCAGACGAGTGACGTGGGCCCCGCCTTAAAGACTGCATGGCTGCCATCTGAGCAGGCCCTGATGGGAAATAGTGACACGCCGAGAGGCTTTTGGAAAGCCGTATCTGACGAAGCAGGGGTTAGGAAGCGGCGTTCGAAGTCTCGTCTTCTTCGGAATGGATGAGGCCGA
This sequence comes from uncultured Acidobacteriaceae bacterium, assembly GCA_963769235.1. Lineage (GTDB taxonomy): Bacteria > Acidobacteriota > Terriglobia > Terriglobales > Acidobacteriaceae > Bog-257. Next base: position 982,857 of record CAVYKW010000009.1, read on the forward strand.
ATTTCTTCAGCTTGTAACGCAGGGCATCGCGGCTGATATCGAGCAGCTTAGCCGCATGCGTCTGATTGCCGTTCGCCTGTGCCATCGCGATGTCTACCAGCTCCCGTTCGACTTCCTCCAGCGAGGTGCCGCCTTCGGGAATTTGCAGTTTGGGCAGGCTGCGGCCGTTTGGCAATTGCTTGCCGATCGCCGTGCTGCCATTGCCCGAGGAGAGCTCAAAGGCGGTGAACGCCGATTGTTGCTGGGCCACGGCAAACGGCAGATAAACCGGATTCAGGCGATTGTCCTCTTCCAGGATCATCGCTCGCTCGACCGCGTTCTTCAACTCGCGAACATTCCCGGGCCAGTCATACTTCAGCAGCAGCTTGCGGGTATCGTCGGTGATGCCCTTCACGTCCTTACGGAATTTCTGGTTGTAGCGCTCGATGAAGAATTCCACCAGCGGCAGGATGTCTTCTTTGCGCTCTCGCAGAGGCGGCAAGAATATCGAAATAATGGCCAGGCGATAATAAAGGTCCTGGCGAAACTGATTATCGCGGACCGCGCGTTCCAGGTCGCGATTCGACGCCGCAATCACCCGCACGTCGACTTGCATATCGCGAACCCCGCCCACCCTGCGGATGACCTGGTCCTCCAGCACGCGCAGCAGCTTGGCTTGCAGCAGCGGTGAAAGTTCGCCGATTTCGTCGAGGAACAGCGTTCCTCCATCCGCCATCTCGAACAGGCCCTTCTTCATGGCCTTGGCGTCGGTGAAGGCGCCGCGCTCGTGGCCGAACAGTTCGGCTTCCATCAGCGTCTCTGGTATGGCTGAGCAGTTGATGGCGACGAAGCCCTTTTCCTGGCGGCGGCTCTGGTAATGAATGGCTTTAGCGATCAGGTCTTTGCCGGTGCCGCTCTCACCCTGCACCAGGATGGTCGTGGCTTCGCTGGCCGCGATCTTGTTGACGAAGCCCAGAAGCTCCGACATCTTCTGCGACACGCCTACCACATTGTGGTAGCCCACGCGGCGGCGCACTTCCCCGCGTAGCGTTTCGACTTCCGAGCGCAGGCGAGTCGTCTCCAGGGAATTCTTGACGGCCACCGCCAGTTCGTCGAAATCAAGTGGCTTGCCCACGAAATCGTAGGCTCCCAGCTTGAGCGCGGTCTTCACGTCCTCCAGTTGCGGATCGGCCGTGATCATGATGACCGCGCGCGCGTCTCCTGACTTCTTCAGTTGTTCGAGGATTTCGATTCCACTGGCGTCGGGCAGGCGCACGTCGAGCAACACCAGGTCCGGAGACTCGTTGTGGGCCACGCGGAGCGCAGCCGTGCCGTTGTCAGCCTCAAGAACGTGGTATCCCCACTCTTCGCACTTTTGGCGCAGAGACCAACGAACGAGCTTCTCGTCGTCGACAATTAAGACTTTTTCCGAGGGCATTAACTTCTCGCATTAGGGTACTACAGGAGCAAGCCTCCGACCGGCCACATTCCACTAATGGGGTATAAGCCGGCCGCGCAGCGGCGACATTTGAGTTAGCCGCGGGCGTGAGCCCGCGGACAGGTGGGACAACTAGAGAGCCGCGGAGCGGCGACACGTGCCTTTCCAAAATCAGAATCGGAATCTAACCAGAGTTTCTCTGCCGCTCGGGACATCCAAACGGAATCTCCGCCCCTCCAACTTTCAAGCGTGGGGGTGGCGCGTGGAGGCTCCGACTGTTGCCCAGGCGCACGTCCTTCAGCGAGCCGTCAGCTGTCTCATCGAAATCGCAAGTCTGGTCCCGGGAAAACTCAAGCTTTCAGCTGTACTCGCTGGCGGGTGTGCCGGCCCAATCCTGGTTCCTCTCAAGCTGCTAGTGTGGGTGGCCGATAGCTTTGTTGTGCGGCGGTCGGTTCTCATCACGGGACTTTCGCTTGCGCTAGGCGCTGCGGTTCTGACCGGCGTGGGCGAGTGGGCTGCCGGTAGATTCGACGCGTCCACACCAGATCCCGGCGCTCCGGCGTCGGCCACCTCGGGCAACTATGATGGCAGCCGGGTCGCCGCTGTTCCTCCACCTTCGACACTGCCGGAGCCGAACTATCTGCCAGCCAACACGCCGGGTTACACCTTGCAAAGCGATGTGCAGGAAGTACGCTTGCAATTCACGGTGGCCGACGAGCAAGGTCGGCTGGTTCAGAATCTTTCGGCCGACGATGTTCGCGTCCTCGACGACCAATCCCCGGTGCCGCGCTTTAGCTCCTTCGAGCGCGACGACAACCTGCCCCTGCGCCTGGGCCTGATTCTGGACACTAGCGACTCCGTCAAACGCGTGCTGCCGGAGCAGAAAGCCGCCGCAGTCAATTTTCTCGATCAGGTGATGCGGCCGCAAACTGATACGGCATTTGTAATGGCCTTCGGCGGCGATGTGCACGTGTGGCAAGCCGCGACCGCCGACCGCGAGCAGTTGGCCGAAGCTGTGGTTCGAGCTAAGCAGCCCGGATGGGGAACGTCTTTCTTCGATGCCTTGTACTCAGCTTGCGCCAACCAACTGGCGAGCGCGAATGACGGCAGCCCGGTGCATCGCGCGATCGTTGTCTTGAGCGACGGCGACGACACGCAAAGCCTGCACAACCTGGCAGATGTAGTTCGGGTCGCCCAGCGCAACGAAATTCAGATTTACGCTCTCACCCTGCACTCTCGGAAAGTGACAAGTCGCGGCGACCAGATCTTGCAGCGCCTGGCCGATGCCACAGGCGGACGCCTTTACGTGGCCGAATCGAGTAAGGATTTCGCCGGCGCCTTTGCTCAGATCGAGCAGGACCTGCGCGCCCAATACTTCGTATCCTTTCCGCCGCGGCAGTCCAATCCAGGATTTCACACGCTGCAAGTGGAAGTGCGCGCTGCTCAGAAGCTCGAGATCCATGCCCGGCAGGGATACTACGCCATGGCGCAATAGCCTCCGCTACACCTCGGCCCACAAAAAATAATCGGATATACTTCTCGGGCGAGGGGAGAAGGTGAGTCCTGTAGGTTTGCAATCTGACGAACAGATTCAGTCGGCTCCTGCTCGCTCGCTCACGCTTTCCGGCATACGGCCTTACCTGGCCGCTCTCCTGCTGCTGGTCATCACGGTTGTTCTTTACTATCCGGTCAAAAATCATCCCTTCGTCAACTATGACGACAACATCTACGTGGTCGATAACCTTCACGTTCAGGGCGGCTTGACCTGGGATACGGTGCAGTGGGCTTTCACAACTTACAACGCTGGCAACTGGCATCCCCTGACTTGGCTTTCGCATGCGCTTGACTACCAGCTCTTCGACGCCAATCCGGGCGGACATCACCAGACCAGCATGCTGCTGCATGCCATCAATGCCATGCTGCTGTTCTGGGTGCTGCTGCGCGCGACCGGTTATACCGGCCGCAGTTTCATGGTGGCGGCGCTGTTTGCTGTGCATCCCATCAACGTTGAGTCGGTGGTCTGGATCGCTGAGCGCAAGACCGTCCTCAGCATGCTGTTTTTCCTGCTCGCCCTCGGCGCTTATCGCTGGTATGTGAGCAAGCCGCAGGTAGGACGCTATGCCGTGGTAGCGGTGTTGTTCGCGCTCGGACTGCTGGCCAAGCCGCAGATCATCACATTCCCGTTCGTGCTTTTGCTATGGGATTATTGGCCGCTACGCCGCGCATCGATTCCATTCCAGAAACAACCCGGGGCTGACGCGACTCCCTCGGCTTTCCCGCAGAAGACCTGGCGCGCGCTGGTGGAAGAGAAGCTTCCTCTATTCGGTATCGCAGCCGCCAGCGCGGTGATGACCATGAAGGCGCAGTCGGCAGGTGGCGCGGTACTGTCACTCAGCTCGACTCCACTCTCGATGCGACTGTCGAACGCGATCGTTTCCTATGTTCGCTATCTGGCGAAGGCGCTTTGGCCGCTGCATCTGGCGCCCATGTATCCGCACCCGGGCAATTCCCTGCGAGGCTGGCAGGTGTATGGCGCGCTGTTCATCCTGCTGGCAATCACCATGTTGGTGTTTGAGAGCGGACGCCGCCGTTATCTGCTGATGGGATGGCTATGGTTCATCGGCACCCTGATCCCGATGATCGGGCTGGTGCAGGTGGGACGACAGGCGCTGGCCGACCGCTATGCCTATCTGCCGCTGCTCGGCGTGTTCATCATGATTGTCTGGGGCTTGGCCGATTGGGCCAAAGAGAAGCATCTGCCATCCGTTCTGTTACCCGCCATCGGCGTTGCTGCGGTTCTGGCGCTCACCGTTGTGGCTCGCCAGCAGATCGGCTACTGGGCTGATAACGTCACGTTGTGGACGCATACCATCGAGATCACGGCGCCTAATTATGTTGCGCAAGACGACCTGGGCGGAGCATTAATGGAGCGCAAGCAGATGGAAGAGGCGATTCCGCATTTCCGCGCGGCGTTCACCATTCATCCGGTCGACCCTATCAGCGCCCTGAACATCGGCTTCTATGAGCAGCAACGAGGCAACCTGACGCAGGCCATCGACTGGTACAAGAAGGCCGTCATGCTTACGACCAGCCCGTCGACCAAGTCGAAGGCGCTAAACAACATGGGGCTGGCGTATCGCGATCTGGGCAATCCGGAGCAGGCTCGCGAATGTTTCGACGCTGCTAAAAAGTTGCAAGGTCCATAAGGTTGGAGGGCGATTGAATTCGGTTGGCGTAAAACCTGAGCAGACGATCCAGTCGCTGCCTCATCCGAATTCACCGGCGGCCCGCAAGCAGACGCTCGCCCTTGCGCTGTTTCTTGCCCTGATCACCGTTGCTCTGTATGCCCGGGTCAACGGCTACCCATTCGTTAACTATGACGACACGCTTTATGTTACGCAGAACCCTCACGTGCAGGCGGGCCTGACTGCGTCAACCATCCGCTGGGCATTTACGACCTACCGCGTCGGGACGTGGCATCCGCTGACTTGGATGTCGCACGCGCTGGATTGCCAGTTGTTCGGGCTGGACCCGGCCGGCCCGCACGACGTGAACCTGCTTCTGCATGTGCTTAACGCCGTCTTGCTGTTCCTGGTGTTGCAGCGGGCCACAGGCTTTGCCGGACGCAGCTTCATGGTGGCGGCGTTATTCGCGCTGCATCCTGTTAACGTCGAGTCGGTGGTGTGGATCGCCGAACGCAAGAATTCGCTCAGCATGCTGTTCTTCCTGCTGGGACTGGGCGCGTATCGCTGGTACGTGAGCAAGCCGAAGGCGGACCGTTATGCGCTGGTCGCACTGTTGTTCGCCTTCGGTCTCATGTCGAAGCCCCAGGTCATCACCTTTCCCTGCGTACTTCTGGTGTGGGATTACTGGCCTCTGCGTCGGCTGCGTTTCGGCGCCGGGCCAGCGTCTTCTACTCCAGACGCATTTCCCGCGCGAACCTTCTCTCAGTTGCTGCTAGAGAAGGTCCCGCTATTGCTTATGGCCGGTGTGAGCGCTGTCATCACCATGAATGCGCAGCGGGCCGACGGCAACAAGGCTTGGTATCCACTTTCGTTGCGCGCGGGATATGCGCTGATCTCTTACGTGAAGTACATCGGAATGGCGCTGTGGCCGGCACGGCTGGCGGCTTTCTATCCACATCCGGATCAGGTCAACCCGCTGCAGGTCGTTCTCGCCGCCCTATTCTTGATTGCGGTGACAGCGTTGGTGTTGGCGGCTTGGCGCCGGCGCCCGTACCTGCTGGTGGGCTGGTTTTTTTATCTCGGGACACTCGTGCCCATGATCGGCCTCGAAGGCGTCGGCTACCAGGGACGGCAAGGCATCGCCGATCGTTATGCCTACCTGCCATTCATCGGGCTGTTCCTCATGATCTGCTGGGCCGCGGCCGAGTGGGCAGAACAGAAGCGCGTCCCAGAAACTGCGCAGCGAGTTTTCTGTTTCGCGCTGCTGGTGATTCTTATCGCAACGGCCTACCGTCAGCTCGGTTACTGGCAGGACAACGTGACGTTGTGGACGCACACTTTGCAAGTTACCGACGGTAATTTCCTTGCCGAAAACAATCTCGGTAAAGCGCTGTTGAAGGAAGGCCAGGTCGAGGAGGGCGTCTCGCACTTCTACAAGGCGGCTGCGATCTATCCTTCTGATCCGGTTGCGAATTTGAACATAGGCATCAATGAGCAGCAGCGAGGAAATTACGCCAGCGCCATCGAACACTACAAGGTCACCGTGGCCATCACTCGCGACATTGAACTGAAAGCGGCAGCCTTGAACAACATGGCCGTGAGCTATCGCAAGCTCGGAGACTTCACGGCTGCCGACCAGACCGCCGACGCGGCTGCCCAACTACGCCATTAACCGGATGAACCGCTCTTACTTCGCGCGCTTCGTTCGCTCGTCCAAGTGTGGCGACCTTTGTACAATCGTGAGCAGCCCTGATGCGAGCATTTTCGCGGACCTAACTTTCGCACGCCGGAGATCATGAGTGACGTCGGTTGATGTGAAATCCGAGCAGCAAAGTCACTCCCCCAATCCCGGCTGGCTGGCATCGCCATGGGGACAGAAGTTTCTTCCCGGTCTGCTGCTGGTGCTCGCGGTCATCGCTGTCTATTATCCGGTCCACTCCCAGCCTTTCGCCAATTACGACGACGCCGACTACGTCACCGATAATTTCCATGTCCGCGCCGGCTTGCACTGGGACACCGTAAGGTGGGCGCTGACCGCGCGCGATGCGGCAAACTGGCATCCGGTGACCTGGATCTCGCACGCGCTCGATTGCACGCTCTTCGGCCTGAACCCCGCCGGACCACACGACGTGAATGTGCTGCTTCACATCGTCAACGCGCTGCTGCTGTTCTGGGTGTTGCAGCGCGCCACCGGCTATATCGGCCGCAGTTGGATGGTAGCTGCGCTGTTCGCGCTTCATCCCATCAATGTTGAATCGGTAGCCTGGATTGCGGAACGCAAGAACCTGCTCAGCATGCTGTTCTTCCTGCTGACGCTGGGCGCATACCGCTGGTACGTTCGTCAGCCGCGAGGCGGCCGGTATCTCGTTGTCGCCATCTTGTTCGCCTTGGGGCTGATGGCCAAGCCGCAGGTCATCACGCTGCCATTCGTTCTGTTGCTGTGGGATTACTGGCCTCTGAGACGCCTGTCATTCAAAGCTTCGCCGTCAACTACCGACGAACCGAACCGCGCGGCGTCTGAGTTTCCTTCGGCCAGCCTGTCCTCGTTGATATGGGAAAAAGTTCCGCTGCTGGCTTTGTGCGGTATCAGTGCGCACATGACGCTGCTCGCACAATCGGCCGGAGGCGCAACCAGCGCTTACAGTCACGTGATGCGGCTGGAGAACGCCGTCGTCTCCTATGCGCGCTATCTGGGAAAAGCGTTTTGGCCGTCACGCCTCGCCCTCATCTATCCCTACCCGCTGGCACCTTACAAGTTGTGGCAAGTGGCCGCTGCCGCTCTGCTGTTGCTGGCGATCACCGTCGCCGTTTACTTTGCACGCCGCCGATATCTCGCTGTCGGCTGGCTGTGGTTTCTGGGAACGCTCGTCCCCATGATTGGGGTGATTCAGGTGGGCACGCAGGCCATGGCCGATCGCTATGCGTATCTGCCGTTCATTGGACTGTTCATCATGATCTGCTGGCTGGTGGCCGATTGGAGCCGACAGGCGCATGTATCGTCAGCATTGCTTACCGCCGTCAGCGTCGCGGTTCTTGGTGTCTTGTCGTTTGTCAGCCATCGTCAGGTGGAATTCTGGGACGATCACATCACGCTGTGGACGCACGTTCTCGAGGTCACCAGCGACAACTCCGTTGCGGAGAATAATCTCGGCACTGCGCTGCTCAAGCAGGCGCGCGTGGAAGATGCCATCCCTCATTTCCGGGCTGCCGCGGCGATCAATCCCAACGACCCCAACAGCATCCTCAACATCGGTATTTACGAGCAGATGCACGGGCATCCGTTCGCCGCCATCGACCAATACAAAAAAGCCGCGACTGTCGCCCGTAACCCCAGGACGAAAGGCAAGGCCTACAACAATCTCGGCTACGCTTACAAGGACATCGGCGACTTGACCGACGCGCGTAACAGTTTCCAGTCGGCGGTTGAGGCCGACCCTGAATTCTCGGGCGCATGGATCAGTCTTGGCCTGACAGCGCAAAGGCTGGGCGATCTACCGCTGGCGGTCAGCGCCTTTACCCGGGCCATGCAGGTGCACCCCTACGATGTGGGATATCTACTGCTGGCCAGCGCGTTGGAGCAGAGTGGTCATCAGCAGCAGGCCGATGCCGCACGCCAGGAGGCTGAACGCTTGTCGACTAACATCTCCGCCGCCCGCCGCTCGGCGGACGACCTGTTAGCGCATTAGTCCCGTCGCTCCAATCCGCGGCGTCTTGTTCCTACCGCCGAGCGCCTGATTCCATTTGTGAACTACGTCACAGGATTCCGATGCCTGCCTCGCATATAATGCGCTGACATCGGGGGAACCGGCATGAATTCCGTGGGTCTGAGTCCGTCTTTGGAGAAGCAAGTTCGTCAGGAGGCGCCTCCGATATTGTTGCCGTATAAGCAAGCAATTGCTCTCAGCGTTCTTCTCATCGTCGGCGTCATCGCCCTGTATTTTCCAGTCATTCACCACCCCTTCGCCAACATCGACGACCAGGGCTACGTGTACGAAAATCTCCACGTTCAGGCGGGCCTGACTTGGGGAACGATCAAATGGGCGCTCACGACCTTTGACGACAGCAATTGGCATCCGCTCACCTGGATTTCGCACGCAATCGATTGCCAACTTTTTGGCATCGATCCGGCCGGCCACCATGCCATGAATATGATTTGGCATGCGATCGACGCCGCCACGCTGTTCTGGGTGCTTCTGCTGGCAACCGGTTTCGTGGGACGCAGCTTCATGGTGGCGGCGCTGTTTGCCGTGCATCCCCTCAACGTTGAGTCAGTGGCGTGGATGGCGGAACGCAAGACCATGGTCAGCACGCTGTTCTTTCTGCTGGCGCTGGGAGCGTATCGCTGGTATGCCAAGCGACCTAAGCTGGGCGGCCTGCGGTACGATTTGGTGGCCCTGCTGTTTGTGCTGGGCCTGATGGGTAAACCGCAGATCATTACCCTGCCGTGCGTTTTTCTCCTGTGGGATTACTGGCCGCTGCGCCGCATGTTTCCTGGCGAAGACTCGGTCGGAGACGCGCAGCCCCCGTTGCCGCCAAAAAGCCTCTGGTTCCTTATCAAGGAAAAGATCCCATTCTTTGGAATCTGCCTGGCCAGCGCGCTGATCACCATGAAGGCGCAGCACGTGGGACGGCCGCAGTACTGGCCCTACTCCTTGAAGGTGAGGGTTGCGAACTCCGTCGTGGCTTATGTGCGTTACGCCGGCAAGGCCTTTTGGCCATCGCATCTGTCGCTGATGTATCTGCACCCCGGCAACACGCTGAAGTTCTGGCAATACGGCGGAGCGGCGCTGCTGTTGCTGGTGATCACCGTTCTGGTGATTAAATGGCGTCGTTATCGTTACCTGCCGGTGGGTTGGTTCTGGTTTCTTGGAACATTAGTGCCGACGATTGGCCTGGTTCAGGTAGGACGTCAGGCCATGGCCGACCGTTATGCCTATCAATCGTTTCTCGGGTTGTTCATCATCGTCTGCTGGGGCGCAGCTGACCTGGCGAGACAGAAGCAGCTTCCCAGGATGCTGCTGCCTGTGGTCAGCGTCATCGTACTAGCGGCGCTGGGCGTAGTCACTCATCGCCAAATCGGCTACTGGCAAGACAATTTCACCCTGTGGAATCACGCCCTCCAGGTCACCGACAAGAACTGGGTCGCCGAAGATATGGTGGCCGGAATGCTATACAGCCAGGGACATCACGACGAATCCATCCAACACTATCGCAACGTGGCAGCCATCGTCCCCAACGATGCCGGCAGCAATCTCGCGATTGCGCTCTATGAGCAGAGCCACGGCAACCAACTGGAAGCCATCAAGCGCTACAAGCGGGCCATCGCCGGCATGGACGACCCCTTGGAACAGGCGAAAGCTTATCAGAATATGGGCTTGGCTTACCGCGACTTGGGAGACCAGCAGAAAGCCGGAGAGTGCTTTAATAAGGCCACCGCACTGCGGAGAAAGAAATAATCCCACTGTTTGGGTTGGGACTGGCGCTAAGCGCTGTAGCCAGTTACCGGCAAGCCCCGGATCGCTCGCTTTCGACGCGAGCGCGCAGTTGCACAAAACCTTCATTCGAGCGACAATGCCTGAGCTTTGGCTGCGCGCTTGCGAGCTTGCTTCCTCGCGCGGCTGGCATAAGGGAAATTACTTACCGCAAGAGGGCCTCATGATACCGCAGTTGCAGCGGGAAGCGACGGTTTCCGCACCCGAGCAGACGATCCGGTGGTCGCTGGCAAAACGATTCGGCTTCCGCTTCCTTTTCTGCTATTCCTTGGTTTATATAGATTCCGGAGTAGTTGGTTCCTTACCTTCCTATAAACATGCTAATGCTCCCGACGCCAGCTTTTGGATTTCGATCTGGCACACCGTTGTACCTTGGGTTGGAGCGAACATACTGCATTTGCAGGGCGACATTTCGGAAGTGGCGAATGGAAGTGGAGATGAGTTGTATTCTTACGTCCTCGTGGTTTGTGTCGCCGCGGTGGCACTTCTAGCGGCTCTAGTTTGGTCCTGCTTGGATAGGAAACGCCCAAACTATCGGTATCTGAACGAATGGCTGCGTCTTCTGATGCGTCTGACAGTAGGCTGGGCGATGATCGGTTACGGAGTCAAGAAGCTGTTTTCAGCGCAATTTCCCCCACCCTCGTTGGCGAAACTGCTGGAACCCTACGGCCAGGCTTCGCCTATGGGATTGCTGTGGACCTTTATGGGGGCGTCTCCTCTCTATAACTTTTTCGGAGGTATTGGTGAGACAACGGGAGGATTGCTGTTGACGATCCCGCGGTTCGCCACGCTGGGGGCCTTGGTCAGTTTTGCGATGACCCTGAACGTGCTGATGCTGAACTTAGGCTACGACGTCCCCAGAAAAATCTATTCCATTCACTTGGTTTTGTTTTGCCTATATTTGCTCGCCCCCGACCTGAAACGGCTCGCGGACATGTTTATATTCAACCGCACAGTTGAACCTAGGACAGAAATACCGCTGTTTAAGGACAAGCAATTTAACAAAGCTGCCGTGGCATTCCAGGTTTTTTTCGGCGCCTACATTTTCTTCATTGCGGGCCGACAGTCTTACCAGGATGCCGCGGGCGCCGCTAGTCGCGTGCCCGGGCCTATTCGAGGCATCTGGCAAGTCGACGAATTTACCCTCGACGGAGTGGCTCACGCTCCCTTGCTAACGGACCCGGACCGCTGGCGGCACGTTACCTTCGATAGTCCTAATGCACTAGATATCCAGTTTATGCAGGGCCTTCAAAAGAGGTACCTCTTGAAACTTGATAGCGGCAACAGTACCGCGACTCTATATGACGGCGACAAGCCGCACTGGAAGGCCACCCTTAACATCGCCAGTTCCCAACCCGACCGACTGACGTTGCAAGGCCAGTTTGGAAATCATCAAGTCACAGCAAATATGGACCGGGTAGACTTGTCGGATCCTCGTCAGTTCTACTTGGTGAACCGAGGCTTCCACTGGATTAACCCGGCCGTAGATAATCGCTGAACGGCTGCATTCAAGAAGTGATCGGGCGAAGGCGAGGCCAACGCCGCTGCCCAATCGACTTGCAGGAGCTTCACAGTTTTGGTTGCAAGCGCGATCCCTACCTCCGGTTCTACTCTACCGCGATGAGGATAAATGGCTTCTTCCCCGGCTCAGCTTCCCCCGATAAGTTCGTCAGTTTCTAGCAATCATTCTGCAAAGATCCGTCTGCTGCTGCTCAACTTACTACTGATAGTCGCGACCGCAATACTATATGCGCCGGTGAACCATCATCCTTTCCTTAACTATGACGACCCGTGGTACGTTTCGGAGAACCTACACATTAGCAGTGGATTAAATGCGGCCACCTTACGCTGGGCCTTTTTGAGTCGAGGCTATTGTCACAACTGGCATCCGGTTACATGGATCTCACACGCCTTGGACATTCAGATCTTCGGACTGAATTCCGGTGCCCACCACGACGTCAATGTCGTCCTACATATTGTGAATGTGCTGCTGCTGTTCTGGGTCTTGAGAGCGGCGACTGGTTATCTCGGACGCAGCTTCGCGGTTGCCGCTGTGTTCGCCTTACATCCCATTAACGTCGAATCGGTAGCGTGGTTGTCTGAGCGGAAAACGCTACTCAGTACGGCGTTTTTCTTGTTGGCATTAGCAGCTTACCGTTGGTATGCCGATAAACCTACGGATGGACGGTATTGGACGGTCGCGGGTTTCTACCTGCTAGGCTTAATGAGCAAACCGCAAGTTATTGCGTTGCCGCTGCTGCTCTTGTTATGGGATTACTGGCCTTTGCAGAGGATGTTTCCCGACCAACCTAGTTCGAAGTCGCGAGCGCAAAAGTTTTCGGGTAGACCATTCGGTGCACTGGTGGCAGAAAAGGTCCCGCTTTTCGTTATTGCCGCCGGCAGTGCTCTGATGACCATGTCGGCGCAAGAGGTGGGCACTCCACAGCATTGGCCCTACACCCTCTCTGTTCGCTTGCAAAACGCGATCGTCTCCTATGCCTGGTACGTGGAAAAGGCGTTCTGGCCTGCCCATCTCGCAGGCTTCTATCCACATCCCGGAAATTCATTGACCGGTCTGCATGTCGGCCTTGCCCTGATATTTCTGCTTGCGGTCACTGTCTTGTCTTGGATGGCACGACGCCAGCGCTACCTTCTGGTCGGCTGGCTGTGGTTCTTAATCGCATTGGTTCCCATGATTGGATTGGTACAAGTTTGGGAGCAGGCCAGGGCGGATCGGTATGCCTATGTCTCTCTGCTTGGAATATTCATCATGGTTTGCTGGGGCGTGGCGGAGTGGGCTGACCGCCGACGGATTCCTGTTGCCGTCCTGCGCTTCGCCGGGACAGTGATTGTAGTTGCGCTAGCCGTCGTGGCCCATGTTCAGATTGGATACTGGCGAGACAGTCCCACTCTTTGGTCGCGAAGCTTGGCGGTGACACCAGCTAATAACTTTGTCGCGGAGGAAAGTCTCGGGTACGTTCTGCTGAGAGACCATCGCACCGACGAAGCGGCCCCCCACTTGTTCAACGCGTTAGAACTGAGGCCGAACGATGCTTTTGCCCATCTGCAGGCCGGTATTTGCGAGTATCGACGGGGAAATCGGGAGGAAGCCATTCTGCATTTCGAAAAAGCCGCTAATACTGCTGACGCTGACGTTGAAGTGAAACGTGCCGCTCTTCTAGGGATGAGCACGGTTTATCGCGATTTGGGCGACATAGGAGCAGCCAACGACAGTGTTCAGAAAGCCGGGCAGTTGCCGAAATCTCTGGTTCAGCCTGCGGTGTCGCAGTAGCCCCTTCTGAGAGTTCCTCCAGCGAAGCAAAACTTCACGCTTCCTCCTCCCACCCCTCGCAGCAGCTATCGCAAAGGGAGCACGGGGTGAGAAGCAGTTCCTCTTCTTTTACGGGAAGGCGCGAAGAGGAAGGGTTCGGGGCAATCGAGAGCGACGTGGACAAACGGTGCCCGTTCAGACCAGCGCCAGGGGTTCGCTGAAAATGAAAAGCCGGAGCACTAGGCTCCGGCTTTGAAATGACCTGGGGGAAGGGTCGGGTAATTTAGAACAGCTTGCGGCGCAGAATGCCAGCCAGGCCAAGGATGCCAGAACCGAACAGCATGATGCTGCTGGGCTCAGGAGTCGTGCCGGTCGTGGTCGAGGTGGTGGTGGTGCCGCCGCCGAGGATCGTGAACGATTCCGAAGGAACCGTGCCGAGCGAGTTTTCCTGGGCCATCGAAGGACCAGAGTTCTCATCCCAATAAACCGGGTCGCCGCTGGGTACGCTGGCGTTCTGCAAGGTAACCCAGTAGGTGGTGCCGGCGCTCAGAGCAGTGTTCGAGAAGGAGTAGCTGTCCTGCTCAAGGGTGAAACCATACTGGTTGGATCCCAGGTTGGTCGAGCCCGTGGAGGCCAAGCCGGTGAAGTTGGCAACGTCGCTACCGAAAGCAGAGGTACCGATCGACAGATCCACGGCGGGAGCTGTGTCGCCAGGCGAGAGCCAGAAGATGAACTCAGCACCGTTGGCGCTGGTGTTCGAGGCAACTGTGAACGAATCGGTTACTGCGAAGCCGAAGTTGATCGTCCAAGCATCAGCCGTTCCGGTTGTTCCACCGTTGTCATAGATGTCGCCGGCCATGGCAGGAATGGCAGCCAAGGTCAGGCAAAGAGCGAGCAGTGACAGCGAAGCGATACGCGTTTTCAAGGATCGAACCCTCCTTTAGGTTCAGTTCAGATACAGACCCACATTTGCCCCATAGCGAGAGAGGCTAGCCTTACTAGAGCAATCCGTGTTCCACGATAAGTCCAATAGAATCGGTGGCTTTCTGATTCGGCCTGTGCAGGTGTTTGCGACATTGTTCTACCCAATTTCCCTCAACTTGGGGTAATTGAATCACTATAGTGCTAATTTTGCTGACATTTTGGTGATACATTCGCTCTCTTCGTACCCCGTCTGGACCATCTGACCCAGTGCCCGGTAATTCTCTCATCCCGTTTGAAATCAACAACAAGCCGCCAAGCGTCTCCTTGGCCGATCCGGGCGATTCCCATAGGGCATCACGGGGTAATCTCGAACACCACGCCGCAGGAAGCCTGACCGCAATTTACCGCGCCTCCCGAGGAGGCTGTGCCGTACATGTTGCCAGCGCTGTCGAACACGATGTTCGAGCGCGGATAGCCTCCGTCCGTGCCGCCAGTAAAGCTGTAGATGTCGCTGTAGGTCCAGAGCCCCTGCGCGGGCGTGAGCTTGAAGACGGAACCGTGGTCATGGTCGCCGTCCACGTGCGTCGTGCCCCAAAGATTGCCCTGGCGGTCGAAGGCGAGATTCGCGATGGGGCCGGGATAAATCACGCCCGGCGGTCCAATGAAGGGGTAGAGCAAAGTGAAGGTCCAATGGCCGCCGGACTGGTTCAAGCGGAAGACCGTTCCTCCGGAATTCGGGCCGCCATCGGTGGTGGCGCCGTACAGATTTCCTTGCGCATCGAAGATCAAGCCTGCATAGGGATGGCCACCATCAGGCGGACCTTGAAAGCTGTAGAGAGTGGTCTGGGTCCAGCCAGAGCCCGAGTTCGTCAACTCAAAGACTGCGCCATGACCGAAAGCGCCGCCGTTGGTGGTTGTGCCGTAAAGATTGCCGGCCGAGTCGAAGACCAGTCCGCCGTAGGGATGCGCACCGTCGGTCCCATTGGTAAAGGTATAGAGCACGGACTGCGTCCAGCTATTGCCGGAATGGGTAAGTTTGAAAACGATGCCGCAACCGCCAAAGCAGTTGGTGCTACCACCGTTATCGGCCGTGCCGTACATATTTCCCGCGCTGTCAAAGATCAAGTCGCCGCCATAGGGATTGGCTCCGTCGCTGCCGCCGGTGAAACGATACAGAACGGTCTCGTTCCACGGCGTGATCGGAGTGGGTGGCGGCGTAGGCTGCGGTCTCAAATTGAACACCGTGCCGCAGCCGGTCATGCCGTAGGCCATGCATGGCCCAACTCCGCCGAAGCCGGTGGTGGCGTACAGGCTGCCATCCGGTCCGAAGACCGGGCGATCATAGGGAATCACACCGTTGCCTTCCACGCCGAAATAATAAAGAGGCGAAAGCAACCAGCCACCGGGCTTATGCGCGAGCCTATACACGGTGCCGGTACCCGCATCGCCCTCGAAGGTGGTTCCGTAAAAATTCCCTCCCGCATCCATGGTCAGGCCCGAGGTAGGCTCGGCGCCGTCGAGGCCGCCGGCAAAGTTGTGGATGACCTGGTAAGTTTGCGCGTGCGCGGTTGCTGGCCCACCAATAAGAAAACAAACCACAACCAGCATCGGCAGTACGTCGACCGTTTTGCTGGCTCCCAAACTTCTGATCTGGCCTAGAACTAAACTCCTCATAACGGATCCCTGGATTCCCCTTGTGCTTAGAGATCATCGACTCGCGCGATAAAACGCCCGGGCTGATGTGTACATCTGATTTCGAACCGTCCGATTGTGCCCGCTTGCAGCAATGATGGCAAATGAACGATTCGCTTAGGAAGAAGGAGATTTGAGCAACAAACAATATTGAGAGAAGAAGCCTCGAACGGCAGGCTGGGAAGCTTTCCGCTATTGACTGCGAAGTTTGCCGGCTTGCACCAGGCACGCTTGCGCCTCTTCGTTGTCGCCCAGGGCACGATATGCCTTTGCCATGTCGGTGTAGGCGTGCATCAACACGTTGGGCTTGCCGTTCTGGTTCTTGACAACCTCTTTGTATTGCGCGATTGCCCCTGCGAAATTTCCGCGCTGCATTTCGTAGATACCGATGCCCATGTGGCTCAGGTAATCGGACGGCGCGATGGCGATAGCGTTGTAAAAGTGCGGTATTGCTTCCTCGATCCTGCCCTCGATGGCCAGCGCCGTACCCAGTTCGCTCTCAGCTATCGAGTTCCTGCTCGTGACCTGCAACGTATGCGTCCACAGAACGACGTCAGTGCGCCAATAATCCAACTGATGGCGAGTCGTCACGCATAACGTCAACAGAAGCACGCAGCTGACTGTCGGCAGCGCCGCCGCGGGAAGGCGCTTTTCCCGCGCCCAATCCGCCACGCCCCAGCAGATCATGATGAACAGGCCGAGAAACGACACGTATGCATAGCGGTCGGCCATCGCCTGTATACCCACCTGGATGATGCCGATCATGGGAACCAGCGTTCCCAGAAACCAGAACCATCCGACCGGCAAGTAACGATGCCGCCGGCCCAGGATCACCAGAATTGTAATGACCATAAGAAGCACGGCCGAGACCACCACAAACGACCATCGCAATGACATGCCAGGGTGGGGATACATTGGCGCCAGGCCGGTCGGCCACACCAGCTTTTTCAGGTACAAACCGTAAGAAAGAACCGCATTGCCGGCGCGTATCGGCCGCGGATACCAGGCGCGCGCTCCGTGCTGTACTTTCATCGTGATCAGCGCGCTGGCTGCGGCAATGAAGAACAACGGAACTTTCTCCCCCACCAGAGAGAGCAGCGACCTTCTTTTGATGTTGGACGATGCGGCCGGCAGCGATTGCCGGTTGCCGGGGAACATGCGGCCGAGCGGCCAGTAATCCCATAACAGAAGAACGCACGGCAACGTAATGATCTGAGGCTTGGCCATCAGTCCTACGGCGAAGAGCAAGGCAACAATGATGTAGCGGCTCACTTCAGGCTTGTTGACGTACCAGCGGTAAGCGCCCAACGCGAGCAGGAAGAACATCATGCTGAGCACGTTCTTGCGCTCGGCGATCCACGCCACTGAGTCGACGTTGATGGGATGCAAGGCGAAGAGCGCCGCCACCATAAAACTCCGCCCGGCATAACCTGTCGCTCGCCACAGCACCCAGAACAGCAATAAGGCATTCAACGCGTGCAGCAGAAGATTCTCGTCGTGTGGGCCGGCGGGGTTCAGACCAAACAATTGGCAATCGAAAGCATGGCTCATCCAGGTCACCGGATGCCAGTTGCTGGCGGTCGAAGTAGTGAGCGCCCACTTGACTGTATGCCAGCTCATCCCCGCCTGGACGTGGAGATTCTCGTAGATGTAGTCGTTGTCGTCGTAGCGGACGAAGGGATGCCCATGCACCGGGTAATAAACCGCAACCGTGGCCAGCACCAGCAGCAAGCCGAGGATGACAGGCCGGTCGAGGAGCGCGCTCCAGCCGTGTGGCCGGCTTTGAATCTCACTCGTGAATGTGACTTCCGACGCTCGCACTCGCCTCTCCTCAATGCGAGATTATAGGCGACGTTGGAATGGAGGTGTGTGACGGAAGCGCGCGTTCGGGGAGGGTGGCGCTTCAGCGCCGCGTTCACGCGCTGCCATGGACCCAGAGCCGGCTTTCAGCCGGTGGCACGCCGCCGCCCCACCGCGCAAATAAAAACCCCGAGACGAGCTCTGCGCCAGCTTCGTCTCGGGGGGAGCGATCACGTGCGAAAGGCAAGCCTCTCGCGCACAAAGCTGCGTTAACTCTTGGCTCCGTGCATTTTCGCGCGCTCAATCAACATCTGCACTTGGTCCTTCTGCGCATAATCCGGGTTGGTCTGTAACAGTTTTTCCCAGACCACCACCGCTCCCTTGGGATCTTTCTTGCCCTGCCACTTCACGATGCCCAGATTGAATAACGTTCCAGGGTGGTTAGGCCTGATTGCCAATGCTTTTTCATAGCTGCTGATGGCTTCATCGGCATTGCCGGTGTACCAATACGCAGTTCCGAGATCCGTGCGGACATCAGGATTATTGGGCTGAACCGCGAGCGCTTTCTGGTAGTAGTCAATCGCTTGCGGATAAGCCTGGCTGTCGTAATAAAGGTTCCCGATCTTGTCCAGCGTGTCGAAGTCGTTAGGATTGCTTTTCAGTTGCGCCAGCAGCGGTTCAGCCGCCTTAGCGATCATCTCCGGAGAAGGCGCCTGTTGTTGTTGCGAGGAGCCGATTCCGGGAAGCTGTCCGGCTCCCATGCCGGCGGGAGCGCCGGCCGGATTGCCCATGCCTGCGGGTGCCGACGCCTGTACCGGCTCTGCGCCGGATGTGCCAGTGGCCGATCCGCGAGCGAAGTATCCCACCGCAATTCCGATTACCAGAGTGATTACCGCCAGCGTGTAAGCCTGGAACGTGGTGAACCCCACGACGTTCTTTCCGTTATTCTCTTGCGCAGTTTGCGACATCACTAACTCCTTCATTTCAGCTTTAAGTTTCTGGCCTTTAGCTTTCGGCTTTTGGCCCGCAGTTGCTAGCTGCTGGTTACCAGTTGCAGCCTCTCTGATTTGGTGCCGGCGGCAGCCGTTACGGGCTGTTCAAGGTGAAACAGGCGGCCAACCGCTGCGGTCAGCATGTCCTGTTCCATCCTCTCTGGAAGTTCCTTCAATTCACGGGCCAACGAGCCTGCAATTCGCTGCGTTATATGAGTAGTTAATGCTGTGAGTGCCTGATCCTGGTCTTCCGTGAAAGGGCCAAATTCCTTGCGTAGGACTTCCAATTCCTGCCGGCAAAGTTCATCGAGACGTTGACGCAGGGCGACAATGGTGGGCACAACTCGCTCCGCCATCAGCTTGCGACGAAAGCCCTGCACTTCCGCCTGCACAATCTTTTCCGCAGCCTCGGCAGCCGCCTGGCGCCCTACCGCGTTGTGCTGGACCACGTCTTCCAGATTGTCCATGTCGAATAAGTGAATGCCTTCTACGTCTCGCACCGACGGCTCGATGTCACGAGGAACCGCGATGTCGATCATCACCATCGGCCGATGCTGCCGCTCTTTCGCGATTTTTTCCGCCTCCTGACGACTGAGAATCGCGTTGGGAGACGAGGTCGAGCTGACCACGATGTCGGCGGTCTTCAAGTGGTGGAAACGATCTTCGAACGAGACCGGTGTGGCTCCCATCTTGAGTGCCAGTTCTTCGCCCCGCGAAGCGGTGCGATTCATTACCTTCACCCGGTTGGCGCCGGCTTTCATCAAGTAGTGCGCCGCCAGCTCGCTCATCTTTCCTGCGCCAATCAGCAGGACTTCGCGGCCGGAAAGATCGCCCAGCACGTCTCTGGAAAGTTGCACTGTGGCATAAGGAACCGACACGGCGGACGAGCCAATGGCCGTCTCAGTGCGCACCCGCTTGGAAACGGTAAGGGCCTTCTGCATGACCGCGTCGAGAAACCGCCCCGTAGTGCCAATGTCTTGCGCCTGCGCCCAGGCTTGCTTGACCTGTCCGGTAATTTCCGGCTCGCCCAGCACCATCGAATCCAGGCTGGAGGTCACGCGAAACATATGAGTGAGCGCGACATCGTCCATCAGCCGATAAAAATGCGACCACTCGCCGAGCTTCAGCTGATATTCCTGAGTCAGGAAGCGAAGCACAGAATTGGACGCCGCGGGAACATCGCTGGCCCACAGGATGAACTCAGTCCGGTTACAAGTGGCCAGTACGATGACCTCTTCGATTCCTTCCGAACGCACCAGTTGATCGAGCGTTTCCACCCGACGCTCCGGACTAATCCAGAAGCGTTCCCGGACGGCCACAGGGGAAGTACGAAAATTAAGTCCGATTACGGCTAATGTCGATTCCACAGGGCCTCTCCGGTTGAAAGCTGTCTCACAGTGGCAAAAGCACAGGGGATGCCAAACTCTTGACGGTCTTCCCAGAGTAGGCAACTGATTCAAAGAAAGCCCTTTAGCAGAGGCCGCCGAAACGTGGGGTTACGGCCGAGCCCACCCGGCTAGCGGCATATCACGCGGCCAAAGCGGATTTTTCCACCGGCCTACGCATAAGTTGTATGGCGAGTGCGATTTCAGAGGAGTAAATTGTTGTCGCGCCGCCAACGCGGCGCTCGCTCTGTCGCTGAAGGAGAGACACAACGAATGAAAACCAACTGGTTGCAACGTATTGCTCTGTTCAGCTTTATTCTCGCTTTCGCCCTACCTCCGATGGCATCGGCGCAATCCGCTGCTGACCTCTATAAATCCAAATGTCAAAGCTGCCATGGACCGGGCGGCGTGCCCAGTGAAGGCATGGCCAAAGCCATGGGCCTCAAACCATTGGGCGCCGGCGACGTCCAAGGCATGTCGGATTCGGATCTCACCGGGGCCATCACCAACGGCAAAGGCAAGATGCCGGCTTTCAAAGGCAAACTGACCGATGCCCAAATTAAAGAGATGGTCGGCTACATCCGCACTTTGAAGAAGTAGCACTGGCATACTGGAACTCAGCTGTGGCGGCTCCGCCCGGGGTCGCCTTTTCCGCCTATCCCTGCCCGCCAGCCCGGTGGATGTGAAGCGGACGCCGGCAGCTTAAGTGACTGCCACACCAGTGCCCCCGGAGTTATACTCGCGGCTGTTACTCCTCATTCCAAGACATCTCGCGCTCTCATTCTGGAGGCGGTATGAACGACGACGACGCGCCCAAGCCCGAACAGTCTTCCGGAGTTACGCGGCGCGATTTCATAAAAATTTCCGGTATCGGCGTCGCCGTGCCGCTGGTACTAGGCCCGACCGTAGTGCGGGCTGCCGGCCAGGATGTCGAGGTCCTTGGCCCGGGCAAGGTGCCGATCACGCTGAATGTCAACGGCAAGAAGCTTTCCGCCAGTCTTGAACCGCGCGTTACTCTGCTCGACGCCCTGCGCGATATCTTCGACCTGACCGGCGCAAAACGTGTCTGCGATCGCGGCACCTGCGGGGCCTGCACCGTGCTGCTGGACGGCAAGGTGATTTACGCCTGCTCGGTTCTGGCTATCGACGCCCAAGGCCGGGACATCACGACCATCGAGGGACTAACGGAGGGCGACGCGCTGACGCCGGTGATGCAGGCCTTCGTCGATCACGATGCTCAACAGTGCGGCTTCTGTACCCCGGGCTTCATCATCGCCACTACCCAATTCCTCCAGCAGCACCCCAAGGCCACGCCGGAAGACATTCGCCGCGGCTTGAGCGGTAATTTCTGCCGCTGCGGTACCTATGACGGCATCCGAGCAGTTGCCCTGACCAATGCGGCGCAAACGGATAATAGTCTTACCAGTAAGATCGACGACTCAAATCTTACTGGTAAGAACATGCGGAGGGCGCTGTGAGCGATTATCAGTGGCCCGATCCAGCGACTCGTCCCCTATTGGGAAAGAAGATTTCCCGCGTCGACGGCCCCATTAAAGCCTCCGGCCGCGCGAAATATACCTACGACTACAACCCCGCCGGGCTGCTTGCCGGCAAAGTCCTCCGCTGTCCTTACGCTCATGCCCGCATCACCAGCATCGACATATCTGCCGCAGAGAAGATGTCCGGTGTAAAGGCCGTGCAGATCATCCAGAAGCCGGGGACAGAGATTTTCTGGGGAGGCGATGAAGTTGCCGCCGTTGCGGCAGTCGATGAGCCCACCGCCGAAGACGCGGTTCGCGCCATCAAGGTGCAATACGAGGTGCTGCCGCATTTTGTTTCCGACGCCGAGCCGCCCAAGAACATTGCCGCGAGCGCCGGGCCCGTCAGCCGTGACGACTTCGAGGACATGCAGGACAATCAGGTTCCCGACGAGCAGGTTATCGCGGCCATCAAACACAACGGCATCAGCTTCCATCCTGACGAGAAATATCTGAAGGACGCGAAGGAGTCCGGCGTCGACCCAACTGTGGTGCAGGCATTGCGCACTGCCAAGTACGCCGAAGCCACCGCTTCGCGCTCGCCCTACAAAAAGACCGCAGTGCAAACCCAAGGTGATCCTGACAAAGCATTCGCCTCCGCTGCCGCCGTGGTCGAAGGAGTATACGGCGCTTCGGCCATCACGCACTGCTGCCTGGAAACTCATGGCATGGCGTCGGAATTTCCCAGCGCCAATGATCCCGAGGCATCGCCCGGCACCACCCTGCTCGTTCATTGTTCCACTCAGAATCTGTGCGGCATTGCTCCGCAGATCGCCGAGCCCATGAATATCCCGGCAGGCAACATTCAGGTGATGCAGCAATACGTCGGCGGCGGATTTGGCAGCAAGTTTTCGCCTGACCGCTGGGGCATCGCTACGGTGCAGCTGTCGAAAGCTGCCGGAGGCAAGCCGGTAAAGATCATGCTGGAGCGCGCCGCCGAACAGGAGGTCGCCGGCATGCGGCCTTCCGGATTCGCCCGCGTCAAGGTTGCTGCTGACAAGACCGGCAAGCTGGTCGCCTGGGATTCGCGCTCCTGGGGAACCGGCGGAATGGGTGGCGGAGGGACGCCTCCCCTGCCGTATATCTTCGAGATTCCCAATCAGCGCAAGCAGAACATCGCCATCTCCACCAACCAGGGAAGTGCGCGGGCGTGGCGGGCGCCGAATCATCCGCAGGCCGCCGCCATCACCATGACCGCGATTGACGATCTCGCGGCGAAGTTGAATATGGATCCGCTGGAACTTATCACACGCAACCTGGAACTCACCGGGCCGCGCGCGCAGATTTATCGTGATGAGTTGCCCATCGCTGCCGAACTGATGGGCTGGAAGCAGAATTGGCATCCTCGCGGCGACAAAACAGCCAGCCCGGTCAAGCGTGGCCTGGGCATGTCGATGCACACCTGGGGCGGCCGCGGCCATAACAGCGATTGCGACTTAACCATCCATCCTGACGGCTCCGTCGAAATCAAGATGGCGACCCAGGATCTCGGCACCGGCGCGCGCACCATCATCACCATCGTTGCCGCCGACACGCTGGGCCTTCGCATGGAAGACGTGAAGCTGCTCATCGGCAACACGCGCTATCCCGTCTCCGGCGCCAGCGGAGGCAGCACCACCTCGGGCGGTGTGACGGCCTCGACTCGGCGGGCCGCAGTCGACGCGCGCAATCAGTTGTTCGCCAAGGTCGCCCCAGCGCTCAAGGCTCGGCCCGAAGAACTGGAAGCGGTGAATGCGACGGTGCGTGTGAAAGCCGACACTAGCCGCAGCCTGTCGTGGAAAGAAGCTTGCGCGAAAATCGGCGCGATGCCCCTGACCGTTCGCGGAAAAAATCCCGACAAGTCGAAGCCGCCCGACCTGACCAACAGCGGCGTGGGCGGCGTACAGATGGCTGACGTCTCGGTCGATACCGAGACCGGCATCGTGCGCGTCAACAAAATGGTTGCGGTCCAGGACTGCGGCCTGGTGGTCGACGTGAAGACCGCGTCGAGCCAGGTGCTGGGGGCGCTCATCATGGGCATCAGCTACGCACTCTACGAGGAGAAAATTCTCGATCCCGTGACCGGGCGCATGCTCAATCCGAACATGGAGTTCTACCGGCTGGCCGGCATCTCCGACATTGGCGAGCTGAGGGTGCACATGATGACCGGCAAGGGATACGACGAGCGCGGCGTGATTGGCCTGGCCGAACCGCCGGTAGTCTCACCCGGAGCGGCAATCTCGAATGCGGTGGCTAACGCCATCGGGGTGCGCGTGCCCTTCCTGCCGCTAACTCCGGACCGCGTACTGGAGGCGCTGGAACAGGGCATGCAGCTTACTTGACCTCACGTCGAGCCTGGGAATGCGCTCGCCAATAGGAAGACATGTCGTCCCCATGATCGACGACACGCCAGGGGATATGTCGCATTCGGTCTTCGCCAATGTCTCTGCACATATGACATTCACGTGCCGAGGGCCGAGCCCGGAGGGCGGCCCCGCAGTTAGCCCAGGACGGAGTCCTGGGTAAGGTAAAAATAGATCCGAGTCCCTTTAGGGACGGCACAAAATTCTGTCGTCCCACATTGTAGGAGTTTGTATGAGAGCTTTCGAATACGTCAGCCCCACCGCCAAAGACCAGGTCGCGACCCTGCTCGGCGACCAATCGGACGGGATTGATATCTCGGGATTTGGTCTTCGCCAATGTTTCTGCACATATGACATTCACGTGCCGAGGGTCGAGCCCGGAGGCGGCCCCGCAGTTAGCCCAGGACGGAGTCCTGGGTAGCGTCGAAAAAAACGGCCCGGGTCCCTTTAGGGACGGCACAACTGCCCTCGTCCCACATTGTAGGAGTTTGCATGAGAGCTTTCGAATATGTTAGCCCCACCGCCAAAGATCAGATCGCGACCCTGCTCGGTGAGCAGGCCGCGATCCTTGCCGGCGGCACCGATCTGCTGGCGCTGATGAAGGATGACGTGGTCACGCCGACTCGGCTGGTGAACATCAAACAGCTGGAAGCGCTGCGCGGTATCAGCTACCAACCCGGCAACGGCCTGCGCATCGGCGCGCTCACCACCATCGCGGAGTTGGCCGAGGCGCGATCAAACCTGGTCGCTTATCCCGCCCTCATCGAGGCCGCCAACGAAGCCGCCAGCCCGCAAATTCGCAACCTCGCCACCATCGGCGGCAACATGTGCCAGCGCCCGCGCTGTTGGTACTTCCGCAACGGTCTGGGGCTTTTTCCCAAGGCTCCCAACGGCAAATCGATGGTGCTGGAGGGTGACAATCGTTACGCCGCGATCCTGGGCAACGATGGCCCTGCTTATTTCGTTAGCCCCTCGACCATCGCTCCCGTGCTGATTGCCTATGGCGCAAAGATTCGGCTCTACTCCGCCAAAACCGGCGGCAGCGGCGTGCGCGAGATTCCGCTGGAGAAATTTTTCGTCATTCCCAAATCCGAGGCCCAACTGGAACACGACCTTCAGCCAGGTGAGATGGTGACCGAACTGCTCGTGCCTCCGCCATCTGCGAGCTTACGCACCGGTGTGTACGAGGTGCGCCAGAAAGCTGCATTCGACTGGCCGTTAGCCATGGCAACCGCTGCGCTCGAAATGGATGGCGCGACGGTGAAAAGTGCCCGCATCGTTCTCGGGCAGGTCGCGCCAGTTCCATGGATGTCGCCGGAAGCTGCGCAGGCGCTGATCGGCAAGTCCATCACACCAGAGAGGGCGATGGCCGCCGCGAATGCTGCCCTGGCTGGAGCCAGGCCGCTCAGTCATAACAAGTACAAAATCACGCTGGCCAAGGTTGCGGTGAAGCGCGCCATTCTGAATTGCGTCCGAACCGGCGGCGGAGTCGGAGGTGCCGCATGATGCTCAATCTCGATGCTGAACGCTTTGACACCGCGCGTGAAGATATTTGCCCGGCGCTGCGCTGGAAGGGGCAGTTCATCGAAGCCGAGCACGACCCCACTGTGCCGCCCACCAACGACGGCTTGTTCTGGTGCATGCACACGCAAACCTGCATTGGGCCGGATGGGGAGTTGGCTGAACCGGGAAACTGCTCGTCGAAGCATCGCGGTTGTCACGGAACCGGCAAGTGCGGATGAGAGATGCCGCTCTTCGCGTTTCGCTCTTCGCTCTTCGCGTTTCGCTTAGCCGCGATTGCATTTGACTTTCTAGGGGCCACCTTGTGAAGGCTGGGTCGCAACCGTGTGCGGAGCTTCGTGGTAGAACAACAGCCGAAATTTGCGACCGAACCAGCCGCGTAGCGGCGACATTTGTGTTAGCCGCGGGCGTGAGCCCGCGGGGCAGGTGGGGCAAACGGACAGCCGCGGAGAGGCGACACCCCGGTTGCGACAAACTCTCGTTCGGCCGTCCAGGAGCGTTGCAAAATGATCGGCCTTCGGCCGCTGAGAAACCTGTTGTCGCAGTTCCCCGCCTATCGCTGCTGTGGCTGCGTAGGCGTCGCCGGAGGTGTTGGCTCCGCAGGCGCTGTCTGAGGCGACGGCAGCGGCTGTGCGTGAGGCGTCGCCGCGTCTCCTGCTTGCGCGGCCTTGATTGCCTCCATATCTACGCCCGCCGGCAACTCGTCCGTGGTCTGGTTGAACTTCGGCGAAGTCAGCTGATAGTTGCCAGCAGCCTGGTCAACAAAACCAAACTTGACGGCCAACGCATTTTTCCCCGGGAACGAGTGACCATCGTCCTTAACCGTAACCAACATCACGTTGCCGGTAAAGCGCTTGGCCAGCGGCGGCGAGTTGCCCATATAATTCGTCAGGCCTTCGGTGCCCTGGCCACCCCAATCGCCGGAAGGCTGCCGGCAGAGCACATTATCGAGGATCCACACATTGCGCGTGTAAGGCTGCTTCGGCGGCCAAGACCATGCCTGCTTGGCGTTGAACATTACCGACCCCGTGCAGGGCGAGCCGTCACTCATGAGGAAGGTATTGTGTTCGGCCAGCACATCGGTTTGTTCGGCGCCCATTGAAAGCCCGACGTGCCGCGATCCGTTGTCCTCAGAATTCATCAGCACCAGATTGTTGGCAATTCTCACCCGCTTCGATTCGCCGGGATTGGTGCAGTTGGGATAACCCATCTTCGCGTTGCAGGTGTCGTCAATGCCCAGCATGCTGAAGCCGGCATCGGTATTTTGCAGAATATTATTCTCAATGGTGATGTCGTTCACCACCGCCAGGTCACCGCTTTGCGAAGTTCGCACCGTCAGCAGAACCGAGTAGCCTACTTGCGCACTCTTCCAGTTGTTCTCCATGACATTGCCGGTAACGATAACGCGCTGGGCATTTTTGAACTCCAGGCTGTTCTTGACCGCCCACTTGACATGTGGAGGCACGGTCACCCCCGCTGCCTTCCAGGAAAGTGGCTTGAACAGCAGGTTGCGGCGAATCTCAATGTCCGAAGGAACGTAGTAGTTTTTGTATCCGCCGGCACCGCCGAACATGATGTTTTCTGTAGTCGAAGACAGGTAGTTATCAACAATCTTGATCGGCCCGGGAGTGCGATAGGCCAGGATCGCCTGCGAATCCATCGTGGAGTCGTGGATATCGGAGATGTAGCTATCCACGATCGCCACCGCGATTCCGTTGGCGACCACGCCTTGCCGCACATCCTGGGTATCCGAACCATGGATATAGCAGCGGTCGATGATGATGTTCTTCGGAAAGGGATCGCGCTGAACCAGTCCCGGCGCCACCTTTTGCGCGAAGTCACGAATCTGCGCGCCCACCTGCGAAGTCACGTAGTCGATGCTGACCAACTGGTAGACCCGCGGCGAGCCTTCAGCAGGAGTAATTTCCAGCCCCACCAGCCGATAGTTAGAAGCGTTCGGAAGAGCCGTAATGGCAGGCAACGCATTCGAGGTCTGGATCTTCGGCATGAAGCTCGCTTCGGACGGCGAAGTCCTCTGACCCGGGCGGGCGAGGTGATCGGCCGACGTGCTCTCGATATAGATCCAGCCATCGCCTGTCTTGGGCGGCAAAACGTAGTTGCCGGTGAACACGGCGCCTGCCTGAAGAACAATCGTATCGCCGGGAGTGGCCGAATCGATCGCGGCTTGCAAGTCTTCGCCATTCAGCACGCGAATCGTTTTTCCGCTCGGAGGACGATACGTCGAGTCGACATACGCCTTCGGCAACTCCGCTATGGGCATCTGAGCGAATGCAGTAAGGGATGTTACGAGAAACAACAACAGGCAGGCCGCAACACGGAGGATCTTCATAGGCTCCCGGTGAACTAGATTACGGTATCTCTCCGGGGAATACCACCTAAGGAAGCCGCAGAGTGTTCACGCTGGCGGTTGACCCGGCTCCATCGCCGAGGCGAGGAGCCGGGTGGTAGTGCTTGGTTATTGTGTAGCCGTGGTTGGTTTCGCGACAACCGGCGAAGGAGTTGTCCCCACCGGCGAAGAGGGCGGGAGAAGCGGCGAAGGCGCCGACCCAACCATTCCGGTTGCCGTCTGCAAGGCCGTCCAATTGATGCCCGCAAGTTTGCCGTCGCTGGTATCCGTCCACTGCGGGCTCAGCAGCTGATAGTCAGTGTTCTGTGGAGACACATAGGTGAGCGAAACCATGGTGGCGTAGTTGTGTACCGGGAAGCTCTGCAACCGGTCTCCGCTGGGAACAAACATGACATTGCCCAGGAACCGGGGAGCCAGCGGTGCCGGGTCCCCCATGTAGTAGGTCAGGCCGGTGGTGCCCTGTCCACCCCAATCACCGGTGGGCTGGCGGCATAGCGCATTGTCGAGTACCCACACATTGTGGGTGTACGACAGCGTGGGAGGCCATGGCCAGGATTGCTGACTGTTGAAGTACAGGGACTCGAAGCAGCTCGACCCATCGCTCATCAGCACGGTATTGTGCTGGAAGACCACATCAATGAGATTGGCGGCCAGCGCGATTCCCATGTGGTGAGCGCCATCGGCCACCGGACGCAGCAGCACCAGATTGTCGTAGATCTGAATGCGCCGGGCTTCGCCTGGATTGGTACAGTTGGGATATCCGTACGACGCGCCGCATTGATCGTCTTTCTCCAGCGTGTTGAAGCCCGCGTCCACGTTGGTAAGCAAGTTGTTCTGGAAGGTGATGTCGTCCACCACTGCGATGTTGCCGCTCTGGCTGGTGCGAATCGTGAATAGTACAGACGACCCGGTCTGCGCGCTGAGCCAGGTATTTTCCATGATGTTGCCGCTAGCCAGGACGCGACGGGCGCTTTTGATTTCCAGGTTGTTCTTCACGGCCCAGCGGGGATTCGGCGCCAGGGTAATGCCCGGAGCAGCCCAGCTCAGCGGCTTGAACAGATGGTTGTGCCGGATCTCAATGTCCGATGGAACGTAAGGATTGTTATAGCCGCCGGCTCCGCCAAACAAAATGTCTTCCGTGGTAGCGGAAAGATAGTTGTCGACGATCTTAATGGGCCCCGGCGTCTGATAGGCGACGATGGCCTGCGAGTCCATCGTGCTCTGGTGAATGTCGGAGATGTAGCTGTCAATCACCGCGAAGTTGGTGCCGTTGGCATTTACGCCTTCGCGTACGTCCTGGGTCGGAGAACCGTGAACATAGCTGCGATCGACGGTGATGGAATCGGCCAGTCCGCTGGCCACTCCCTGGGTGACAGGTGGATAGATCAGGAAATACGTGTAGCAGTTTACCGGAGGCGTGCCACTGAGATTACAGCCCTGCGTCGAAGCGCTGGTGACTTCCAGTCCCACCAGGCGCCAGTGATTTGCTCCGGGCGAGATCGTGATAGGGGAAGTGGTGGTCGTGGTGACGATTTTCGGCATGTTGACGGCGTCGCCAGGTGCGACCCGCACGCCGGGAGCGGGAAGCTTGCTCAGGTTTGCGCTTTCCACATAGATCCATTTTTTGTTGGGATTGATTTTGGCGGGCAGGGTGAAATTTCCGGTGTAAGTGACGCCGGCGTCCAGAATGATCGTGTCGCCTGGGTTGGCGGAGGTCAGATCATTCCGCAGGTCGGTGCTGGTGTGGGCATGCCAAACCACGCCACCAGCCGGAGGGTTCCAAGTGGTGTCAATATAAACCTGGGGCAGCGCCGGAACCGGTGCCTGGGCAACGGCCAGAGTTGCAAAAACAAGAACACAGATCAACGCCTTGCTCATAAGAACTCCTAGGAACGGAAAAATTAAGTCGAAATCGATGAAAGGAAAGCTGGCGAACGCGCGTCGCGCGGAAGAGTGTCTTAGTGCGGCGGACTCGTCTTGTTCGGGGGGCGGCGTGGTGAGCCGGGCTTGCTGTCGCGCGCAATACGGTTGAGGCAATTCGAACTACCTCCTCAAGTCCGACACTAGCCTCGGAGGCGAGGCGAAACTACTGGCATGAAGGCTGATTTAAGGGCAGGTCGGCAAGCTGTACTTAGCTGTCCGGAAGGGCAGACAGCAGTGCTCGGTAAGTCTTGAATTGGCCGGGAAATGGCGGCTTTAGACAGGCTCAGGCAGCACTCCAGGACGGGTGAGCTGACACGAACGACGCATCGCCACCGGATGGCGATATGTCTTGAGGAGCAAGAAAATCGGCTCCGCTGCATGTCCACCGCGGAGCCGGTATGGTCTTGGTTTGGCAGCCCGCAATACCCGGGCCTGCTGGTTAGTACGTGGTCATGGCCTGTTCCAGCAGGTTGTAATCGATGCCGGAAATTTTGCCGTCCGTGGTCTCAGTCCAGTCTGGATTCAACAGCTGGTAGTCTCCATTGCCCGTGCCAACATAGGTGAAGGGAGTGGTGGTCGCTAGGTTTTCCGCCGGCCAGGTTTGCACCTGGTCTCCGCTGGGCACATACATCACGTTGCCCAGATAACGCGGAGCCAGCGGCGCCGGATCGCTCATGTAGCTGTTCAACCCTGTCGTCCCCTTACCACCCCAGTCGCCGGTGGTTTGCCGGCAGAGCGCGTTATCGAGGATCCACACGTTGTGGGTGTCGGACTGGCGCAGCGGCCAGATCATTCCCTGCTGCACGTTGAAGTAGATGGCCTCCATGCAATTCGACTGGTCCGCCATCAGCACTGTGTTGTGCTGAAAGACAAAGTCGGTCAGGTTCACGGAAACGAACAGGCCAATGTGGTGAACTCCGGTGTTTTCCGGATTCAGCAGGGCAAGATTGTTATAGATCAGGATGCGCTTGGTTTCGCCAGGATTGGTGCATTGCGGGTAGCCGTATTGGGCGCTGCACTGGTCATCTTTCTCCAGCGTGTTGAAGCCGGCATCGACGTTGAGCAGGATGTTGTTCTCGAAGGTGATGTCATCCACCACGGCGATATTTCCGCTCTGACTGGTGCGCACTGTGAACAGCGCCGATACCCCAGTCTGTGCGCTGGCCCAGTTGTTTTGCAAAATATTCCCAGTAGCGATCACTCGCTGCGCGCTCTTGAATTCCAGGTTGTCCTTCACCGCCCACATGGCATTTGGCGGCAAGGTGATTCCCGGAGCATCCCACGACAGCGGCTTGTACAAGGTGTTCATGCGGATCTCGATGTCGGAGGGAACGTAGGGATTGTTGTAACCGCCGGCGCCACCGAACATGATGTTTTCGGTAGTGGCGGAAAGGAAGTTGTCGACAATCTTGATCGGCCCAGGCGTGTAGTAGGCCAGGATCGCCTGCGAATCGGCCGTGCTCTGGTGGATGTCCGAAACATAGCTATCGACCACAGCGAAGTTGGTGCCGTTGGCCACCACGCCCTGGCGCACGTCCTGCGTCGGCGATCCGTGAATGTAGCTGCGGTCGATGGTGATGGAATCGGCCAAAGGCTGCCCGGCCGTCGTCGTAGTATTCACCAGAAAGTAAGAAAAGCAATTGACCGGCGGAACGTGATGGGGTTGGCATCCCTGGTTGGACTGCGTCGTGATCTCAAGTCCCACCAGCCGGTAGTGGTTGGCTCCCGGCGCAATGGTAATAGGAGATAGACCGTTGGGTGTCACGATCTTCGCCATGTTCGGAGCGTCGCTCGGGCTCACTTGGGTTTGCGGCGGCGGCAGGTTCGCCAGCGCTGAGCTCTCAATATAAATCCACTTGTTATTGGGATTCGATTTCGCCGGCAGGGTGAAGTTGCCGACATAAGATCCGGTATTCGACAGGATGATGGTGTCGCCTGGCTGGGCCCAGCTCAACGCCATGTTCAGCGTGGAATTGTCGTTAACCGTGAAGGTGGCTCCGCTGCTGGGCGGATTCCACGTAGTGTCAATGTAAACTTGGGGTAGAGCGGGAACCGGCTCTTGCGCCGCCGCCACTGCGGCGAAGAACGACGCGACAACTGCACACAGCAGCAGCAGCGTGAATGGTTTCAAAACGGAGGCCAGCGAAGCGCGCGAGCCGACGCCTGGGGTTTGCATGATTTTCTCCTTCAGGACCGCACGTAGGGCAGTCAGTGGTGCTGCGGCTGTGGGCAAAACCCAACACTCGCGCTCAAGCACGGAAGGTAACCTCTGGCTGGAGTACTCAAGCGCACCGCTGCCTTGGAGAATACTGCCGGTGGTTACCCATTAGCCCTACCAGTCGAAGGTACAACAAACTAAGGTAATCATTTTTAATATTACTTTTGGCAGATTTTTGATATTACTTCTAGGGTCTAAAGCTGTCCTAACTATCGCACTCCTTCTTTCCCTGAAAGCGGTTAGCTTCCTAAGGTGGACAGGCGGGT
Source organism: uncultured Acidobacteriaceae bacterium (assembly GCA_963769235.1). Classification (GTDB taxonomy): domain Bacteria; phylum Acidobacteriota; class Terriglobia; order Terriglobales; family Acidobacteriaceae; genus Bog-257. The sequence goes on from CAVYKW010000009.1 coordinate 1,015,191, forward strand.
GGGTGTAGGCGCCTGGCGCAATCGGTACCTCAACAGTGGCTATACTGAGCTTCGACAAAACCTGAAAAGGCCAATGCCCGGGGTTACGTCGGTCCTGAGCGAGAGCTTGACTTATTCATCCGAAGGAAGACCACAGCAGCAGAGATAGCCCCAATGAGGGGAAGGAACGCTCCAGCTTCAGCATGAAACGTATCCCGGTATTGCTCATGGCGCGCGAGTTGGGAATTGGCGGGACGGAGCGGCAGCTCGTCGAAACCGCCCGCTTTCTCGAGGGCGATCATTTCGAGCCACACGTCGGATGCTTTCGGCCCGGAGGATTGAGGACAAGAGATCTCGAAGCGGCTGGTGTTCCCATCTTGCATCTGCCGGTGTATTCGTTTAAGTCGCCGGCCGTAGTCTCAGGGGCGCGGCAACTCGCGCGCTACATTCACGAGCATCGCATCCAGATCGTTCATTCCTTTGACGCCCCCCTGAATGTTTTTGCGGTTCCGGTTGCGCGCTGGGCTGGCACGCCTGCGGTTCTTTCCAGTCAGCGAGGGGACCGCGACCTGACCACGCAACGCCTGAAGCGCCTGCTCCGCATCACCGACCGCATGGTGGATGCGGTGGTGGTGAATTGCGAGGCCATGCGACGCTACCTGGTCGACGAAGAGCGTGTTCCGGCGGACAAGGTGAGGCTCTGCTACAACGGCATCGACGTGGAGGCTTATCGGCGGCAGCCGGTGAAGGCCAGTGACGACGGGCGGCTTGTGATTGGCTGTGTTTGCGCGCTGCGCCCGGAGAAGGGCCTGGACACGCTTATCCGCGCCTTCGCCAATGTCCGCGATCTGGCGACTTTGGTGATCGTCGGTAGCGGTCCGGAGGAAGCCAGGTTGCATGAACTCGCAGCCGAGCTCGGCATCTCCCAAGATTGCCATTTTGAGCCGGCAACATCGCAGGTCGCGCAGTGGCTCAGCCGAATGGATATTTTTGTCCTGCCGTCCCGTACCGAGGCGCTCTCGAATGCCCTGATGGAAGCCATGGCTTGTTCTTGTTGTCCGGTGGCTACCGCCGTGGGTGGCAACCCTGAACTCATCGACCACGAGAGCAACGGGCTCCTGTTTCCGGTCGATGACGTCGCGCGTCTGAGTGCCGAGCTGCGTGAACTGTTGGCCAATGCTGCTCTGCGCGAGCGCCTGGCGTCGGCGGCAACGGAAACCATTCGCTCGAAGTTTACTTTTCCGCAAGCAGCGGCGGCGATGCGCGAGATCTATGAGTCGGTGCTTAACGCGAAGCTGGCGAAGCGTCGTCCGGCAAATACCAGCGCTTGAAGACATCAGACAGATACATCGTGTTCTTGCGAAGATCGTACTTGTCGGCGACGCGCGCCCGGCTTGACTGGGCCATACTGCGGCGCATGTCGGGGTTGTCCATGAGTTTTCCAATGGCGTCGGCCAGCTCTTCGGTATCGGACGCGGTGAACAGCAGGCCATCCACGCCGTCGCGTATCAGCTCCGGGATCCCCGTGATGCGTGGCGCCACGCATGGCAAGCCCGCGGCCATTGCCTCCATCAACACCACCGGAACGCCCTCGGCGAAGCTGGAGAGCGCGCACAAATCGCTGTTGCGATAGAGTTCCCGCAACTCAGCCTGATTCTTCCATCCCGTAAAAACAATGCGGTCGGTGACGCCGAAGCGCGAGGCGTGGGCCTGGAGCTCGGAGCGCTCCTGGCCATCGCCGACCAATCTCAGCCGAACATTCCTGCCCTGCCCGGTCAGACGTGCGATGGCCTCGATCAGGTGTTGATAGCCTTTCACTGCTGCTAATCGGCCGACAGAGATCACCTCGAAGGGCTCTGGCTTTTCGCGAAACGGGGCTGGCTGCCATCCGGCAACTTCAATTCCCAAAGGAGTTACTTCGATTTTGTTCCAGTAGCAGGGATGTGACCATTGCATGATCTGGCTTCGCCCAAAGTAGCTGATACCGGAGACGAAGCGTGACGCCTCCACTTTCTCGCGAATGTGAAAGCCTTCGGGATCGACAAACTCCGCCGGGCCGTGCAACGTCATCGAGATCTCGATTTCGAACACGGTTCTCAGAATCAGCGCGACGGTGGAAGAGAAGTGCGAGTGAACATGACCGATGCCGGCCTTCTGGATGCGGTGCCCAGCCAGCACAGCTTCGGCAAAGTAAGCAGTAGTCAGGGCGGTCCGGTGCGGATGTGCGTCACCCAGCTTCCATGCGGTCGTCAGTCCACGCAGGTAGCGCCCCGGGTGGGAGAAGAATGTGGAAACATGTGCGGCGAGAAAATCCATCGGGCGGCTGCCCAGGATGTACCACGTGGAATTCAACTCTTCCTGTTCGGCTGGAGACGGCGCAGAAGTCGCGGCAGGCCTCCGCACCGAAACCGTCTGCACATCCCATCCCAGGCTGCGCAACTCGCGAACCTCTCTCAGCAGGTAGGTGTGGCCGAGCGTCGGATACTCGCTGAGCAGATAGGCTAGCTTCATACGCGGGTGGCTGAGGCAGCCGGTTTACGCAAGCTGACAATCAGGTTCGAGTTTAGCTGGCCGTTCTGGAGGACTGCGAACGTTTTCAGAGCCACGCACTCGACCCAGCCGATGGGGCCGAGCGAGCCGAAGGAGCCGTCGCCCCCGACGACATTCAGCGTTTCGACCTCAAAGCCGGTGTTCCTGGCAGCAGCCGCAACCAGGTCCGGAGTGTTCAACGTGTAGTGCGTCTCAAAAATGTCTTCGTCCCGCCGCTGTTCCAGCTTCCAGATGATTCTGCGCTTAAGGCTGTTGGGCGTAAGCCGCGCCAGGCGCACCAGGTAATAGCGCGAGTTCGGGGTGTGAAAGATAAATCGGCCGCCGGGACGCAGCACCCGGAAAATGTCGCTCAGGAAATCTACGGGATCGGTAACATGCTCGACTACCATGTTGGCGGTTACCAGGTCGAAACTTTCGGCTGAGAACGGCAGGTTACCGCAAAGCCCTATCACCCTGGCGCTCAGCAGCGGATGGTCGAGGATCGCCTGATCCACATCGAGGCCGACCAGGAATTTGACCTTGCCGAAACAGGCCTGCTGGTCGGGCAGCGACATCTTGTCTGGAGGAATAATCTGCCGGCCGCAACCAACGTCGAGCCACCGCGACACGCCCTGAACATGGTCCGCCAGAAAGCGGGCGTACCGGGTCTGAGGATGAGTCAAGTCGAGATGCATGGCCCTCGCAATTGCGAGCTTGCCTTTTCGCCAAAAATTCACGTTTCGTTTCCCAACCACCCGTTCCTTATCCGTAAACACACTCGGGGAACGTTCTTATCTGCTTAGGTAGCGCGCCCGGTCGCTCCGATTCGCACAGTGAGGCAGAGCTGTTTCCCGGCAAAGTCCCAGATCCTCAGTAGTTTCCAACTGGAACCAGGGCCACCATCATTTGCATGGATTAGGGCTGCGCTCAGCAGCAGCCATGATAAACTACCGCGATATCTGAGTCCGTTGTAACGCCTTACTGCCCAGTGGATTCCATGCTGTAAGGCGCTTTCGACCCGGCTGTTTGGAGAACCCAGTGAGTCCTGTTCAGCAAAAGCGGCAAAATCCCCTTTTCACGTTTACCTTTCCTCTGCTGGCTGCCTTCATGGTGTTTACCTTCACCGGCCTGCCGGAGATGATTGGCGCGCTGCGCATGGCGCGTCCCGTCATGGTGGTTGGAGGCTTGGGGCTGATTGCCGTCTTTGTCACCGGCCGTTTCATGCAGGTGCTGTTTTCTCCGATCGGCAAGCTGCTGAGCATCTTCACCATCTGGTTCATCCTGTGTATCCCGATGTCCATGTGGCGTGGCGGCAGCTTCGAAGTATTTACGGATGACTGGTCCAAGGCGTTTCTGGCCTACTTCCTGACTGCTGGACTGATTGCTACGGCCTCGCAGGCGAAAAAAGCGTTTCATGTGATCGCCTATTCGATCGCCTTCCTCGCGCTGCTCACTCTGGCGCTGCATACCCCTACCAACGACGGCCGACTGGCCTTGGTAGGAACCCGCTACGGTAACGCCAATGAGTTGGCCTGGACGCTGCTGGTAGGACTCGCATTTCTGGGATTCATGTTTCAGCGCGGCAACCCGCGCCAGAAAGCACTGGCTGCGGTCCTTGCCGTGCCGGAACTGTTGGCGCTTCTGAAGACTGGTTCCCGCGCCGGCATCATCGGCGCTGTCATGCTCTTCCTCTTCGCTTTCTTCCAGGCGTCCAAGGCAACGCGCGCCAAGCTCGCCATGATCGTTCCCATCGTATTCGTGGCCGGACTGTTCGTACTGCCTACGCAGGTTGCTGACCGCTACACCACGTTCTTCAGCCGCGGGGACGGTAGCTCGCTCATGGGTACCAACGGGCCTTTGACCGAGGCGCAGGCCTCCGCTATCGGTTCGACCGAAGCGCGTATTGAGGTCTTCAAAGACGCCGTGTACTTGAGCATCATTCACCCCTTCGCAGGCGTCGGCCCGGGTAACTTCCCGGTAGCGCAAAATGGCCTCGCCCAGGAGCGCGGCAAGCTCAAAGGCCAGTGGCATGTGACCCACGACACCTACTTGCAACTGTCCAGCGAAATGGGTATTCCCGGGCTGGTGATCTACCTGATCTTCCTGTTTGAATGCTGGCGGCAGACTTCCATCATTCTGCGCAGTAAGCGCGGAACGATTTCCAAAGACGTCTACGCCATGGGGCAAACCCTGCGCGCCATCATGATCATTCTGATGACCGTGGCTATCTTTGACAGCTACGCTTACAACACCAACATCCCGATTGTGGCTGGCCTGATCACTGCCCTGTCATTCATCGCGAAGAACGAGCGGGCTGCGGCCAAGGCCAGAGCTACGGTCGAGCAGGAGGCGGAAGCCTTGCCAGCGCCGGAGCTTCAGCCTGAACCCGCCTGGAGCACTGCGCTGTACTGAGCTATGTGCGGAATCGCGGGCTTTGTCATCATCGAAGGCGGTCCTGCGGACGAGCGATGGGTCCGCAGGATGACCAATCGCATTGCCTATCGTGGCCCCGACGGCGATGGCTTCTACATCGGTGAACAGGTCGCGCTAGGCCATCGCCGCCTGAGTATCGTCGATCTGGCCACCGGCTCCCAGCCCATGACCAACGAAGACGGCTCGCTGTGGATCACCTACAACGGCGAAGTCTTCAATCACGCCGATCTGCGGCCGGCCCTCGAAACTGCCGGTCATCGCTACAAGAGCCGCTGCGATACCGAAACCGTTTTGCACGCCTACGAAGAGTACGGCGATCAGAGCGTGTGCCGCCTGCGCGGCATGTTTGCCTACGCCATCTGGGACCAGAGCCGCAAGCAGCTGTTCTGCGCGCGCGATCGCCTGGGCATCAAGCCGTTCTACTATTTCTGGGACGGCCGGCTCTTCGCGTTCGCCTCGGAAATCAAAGCGCTCTTCGAGCATCCCGACATTTCGCCGCAGATCAACGAGCTGGTTCTGCCCGAGCATCTTGCCTTCGGCTACAACAGCGGCGAAGAGACTATGTTTGCCGGCATTCGGAAACTGATGCCCGGACACACGCTCACCTTGAGTTGCGCCGGCACGCCGAAAATCGAGATCAAGCAATACTGGGACGCTCCTCAGCCCACGGAGTTTGAGAAGAAAACCGACGCGGAGTGGATTGCCGATTGCCGCACGCGACTGGAAGATGCGGTTCGCACCCGCTTGATGAGCGATGTGCCGTTGGGAATGTTTCTCAGCGGCGGCGTAGACTCCAGCGCGATCGCTGCGCTGATGAAGCGCCTGACCACGGGCCCAGTCAAAACTTTTGCGGTTGGCTACGACGAGGCCGACTTCAGTGAGCTGACGTACGCGCGCCAGGTCGCGGAGAGTATCGGCACCGCGCACCACGAGGTCGTTGTCACCATGGACGACTTCTTCAACACACTGCCCAAACTGGTATGGCACGAGGACGAGCCCATCTCCTGGCCGTCCAGCGTGTCGTTGTATTTCGTTGCGAAGCTGGCAGCCGAGAGGGTGAAGGTCGTCCTCACCGGTGAAGGCAGTGACGAACTTTTCGGCGGCTACGCTCGTTATCGCTTCTACGAACTCAATCAGCGCTGGATGAATTTGTACAGCGGCGTGCCCGGCAAACTTCGCGCCGGCATTCGCAATGGCTTGTCGAACCACTCGCTGCTGTCGGCTGACCTCAGGCGGAAGCTGGAGCACACCGTCCTGGGGCGCGATGCCACCATCGAGTCGCTCTACCTCGACAATTTCTATTGCGCCTTTGGCGCCGAGTTGCAGAACGAGTTGCTGCCCGAACGCTATCGCGGCAATCCTTACAGTTCGTACCTGCAATATTGGAACTCGGTTTCGCGCTCGCCCGCGCTCACCCGCCTGCTCTATGCCGATCAGAAGACCTACCTGGTTGAGTTGCTGATGAAGCAGGACCAGATGAGCATGGCCACCTCCATCGAGAGCCGCGTGCCCTTTCTCGATCACTATTTCGTGGAGTTTGCCGGCACCGTACCGCCGCACATGAAACATCGCGGCAGCGAGGCCAAGTACATTCTGAAGAAAGCGGTGGAAGACCTGCTGCCGCGCAGTATTATTTATCGCAAAAAGCTGGGATTCCCCACGCCGATCCGCGCCTGGCTGTTGCAGGACCGCGCTCGCGGGCTCATCGAATATCTGCGCGATCCAGACGGCATCCTTGCGACCTACGTGAATCGTGCTTACATGGACGACATGCTCGACAAGCATTATCGCGGCGTTCACGATGCCACCGACCGCATCTGGCGACTGCTGAATCTGCAGGTTTGGGGAGACATGTACCTCACGGGACGCCGTGAGCAGTTCTGGGACGGCCTGATGCCCGTTTCTGCCCGCGCCGTCGAAACCGCATGAGAATCCTGTGGGTCAAGTGTGACTTCCTTCATCCCACCACCCGCGGCGGGCAAATCCGCACTCTGGAAATCGTCAAGCGCCTGCATGCTCGGCACGAAGTCCACTATGTAGCGTATGAAAATCCTCGCGAGCCCGAGGGCCTGAAGCGCGCGCATGAATATTGCGCCCGGGCGTATCCTGTCCAGCTAAAAGTGCCGCCCCGCGCCTCGCTGGCTTTCGGCTTCCAGTTGGCGGGAAACATTTTTTCCTCGATACCGCTGTCGCTTAGCCGCTATCACTCGACGGCGATGGAAGAGCAGATTGCGCGGGTTCGTAAGGCCTTTCGATTCGACAGCGTGGTGTGCGATTTTCTCTCGCCTGCTCCGAACTTTCCCACATTGTCAGACTGCGTACTGTTCCAGCACAACGTTGAAACCATGATTTGGCGGCGGCACGCGCGGAACGCGCCCGACGCTCTGCGGCGTTTCTACTTCGACCTCCAGGCCCAGCGAATGTTCAACTGGGAAAAGCGTATGTGTCTGACAGCGTCAGAGGTAATCGCCGTTTCGCCGCAAGATGCTGCCCTGATGCGGGAAATGTTTGGAGCTACTACAGTGTCAGACATCCCGACCGGAGTGGACGTCGAATACTTCCGTCGGCCGGATACAACTCCACCCAAGGCAGACCTGGTGTTTCTGGGGTCGATGGACTGGATGCCGAACATCGACGGCATGGAATATTTCGTACGCGACATCCTGCCGCTGATCCGCAAGCAGCTGCCGGAGTGCACCCTGGCGATCGTCGGACGCACGCCCACCCCGGCAATTCAGGCGCTTGCGGAACGCGATCCCAAAATTCAGGTGACGGGCACCGTGGCTGATGTGCGACCGTGGCTGTGGGGATCGAAGGTTTCGATCGTGCCCTTGCGCATCGGTGGAGGCACGCGGCTCAAGATTTACGAGTCGATGGCCGCGGGAACGGCGACGGTTTCAACCACGATCGGCGCCGAGGGCCTGGACGTGAAGCATCCCGGCAACATCCGGCTGGCCGACGATCCGGCGGAGTTCGCCAACCAGTGTATTCAATTGCTGGAGAATGATTCGGAGCGCGAGCGGGCTGCTTCCGAAGCGCTACAGCTGGTGACTACGCGGTTTTCGTGGGATGTGGTGGTGTCGCAGTTCGAGAAGCTGCTGCTGTCGGCGTATAAAGGTGAGCCGGGGCCGCAGGTTTCCAGCGCCAAGCCGGCAGGGAAGTAGGCGGCGCGGCACAGCATTGTCCTTGTGATCCCGGCCGACGGCTTTAGCCCGAGCGGCTGTTGTCCCGTGGTGAAAGACTGCCGTCCCTACAGGACTCGGTTTTTATTGCCACTGGAACGGCGCAGCTAAAGCTGCGCCCCTTCAAATCGTGCTGAGCGTAAGGCCCTTCCAGCAACGCCGGAACAGCAGATCCCTCGTTGGCCTGAAGGCCTCCTCGTGATGACAACCTGGGAGAGAGAGGTGACGGCGCAGCTCAAGCTGCGCCTCTTCAAATCATCCGAGGGCGTAACGTCACGCGGTCTGCAAACGCTTTTGCAAATAGATGTGAATGTTCTCGAAGGAGTCGAGGCTGGCCAGATCGTCCAGGTCCACGGGGAAACCGAACTCTTCTTCGATGACGCTCATCAGCGTGATCACGGCCACTGAATCCCACGCGGCCACCGTCTCGCTCGATGCCGCGGGCATCTCTTCTCTCGGCATGCCCGGAAAAATTACCTCGAAACAATTCATCAGTCGTTCGCGAGTGTCATCCATGCGCTTCGGCTCTCCTCATTTCGTGAACGTTATGGTACAGGGCGGGACAGTTTGCCTCAAACTCTTTGCGCGTCAGCGTACAGGCCGATTGCGGCTCGGTGCCGAGCAGCGCGGTAAACAATTCGCGCACCGGGGCATTCCGCGCGGTCGCCGCCAGCTCAAACTGAATCTCGTTCGCGCCGGTGGCATCGAAGATCGCCTTCAGCGTCTGCTGCTCGATGCGGCGGGCGAAGGCGCGACAACTCATCACCCAGGCATCGACCCTCAAGAGCTCGCCCTCACGCCGCCCGCAAATCACGGCGATGGTTCCCAGCGGTCCAAACTTATCTTCGTAATTGATGGCGGCCACTACCGCGCCGGGCTGCGCAAGCAAGGTCTGCCACTCGGCCTCGGTGTAACGCCGGCCGTTCAGGTTGAACTGATTGGTCTTGTTCACCAGTTCCAGAACGCGCGGCTTTTCGGCGCAGTCGAAGTCTAGGGTCACAGTCGCGTCGAGCTGTTGCAGAAAAGTTTCCGGCGCCGATCCGGTACTCGCCAACTCGCGAAATGCCGCACCCTGACGAATGCTCGCCAGCCGCAGCGCATCGTCCGCCGACAGTTTTTCCTTGCCGCAACGATCGCGCAGCAATCGCAGCATGGCCAGCGCTGCCGGGTAATCATTCTTAGGAAAGAGAACGCACTCGATGCCGGGATGCGCGGCAGCAACCTCGGCCAACTCCATCGGACTATCGTCGACAAAGATCACGCTGTCGGCAGCGATGTTCCAGGTCTCCAGAATCCTCGCGACGCTGCCCGACTTCGCGTTCCAATGCACTTCGATAGGGAAAACCTGGTCAGGCCGCAATAGCAGATCTTTTCGCTTGAACGCCTCGGCCACAACCGTCGGATCGTTCTTGCTGGCGATGCCCACCAGCGTTCCGCCTTCCGACAACGACGCCAGCAGCTTCTGATAGAGACCGTGCAACTGCGCGCGACTCTCCAGGTCCCAGGTCACAGCCTCCGGACCAACCTCGCCGACGATGCCGCTCCACAGCGTGTCGTCGAGATCGGAGATGATGCCTTTCTTCACCGTCGCCGGCGCCAACGCTTGCGCCAGTTGCGACGCGAGCCGCTCCGCATGCTGCATCGTGTACGGCAGGCCGGTATAGAGATCGCTCTTGAGATCGAGGCGTTCAGCCGGGGGCGAGATTCCCGCCAGGCGCTGCATGTTGATCAGCGAGACGCGGCCAGCCTGCGCAATCTCTGCAGCGGTGTGCGCGAGATCGGCGTGAAGCTGCAATTCATGTTCGGACGACAGCCATCCCGGGGTGTGAAACAGCGGCGGCAGCGGCAGCGAGGGCACCGACAACGCGACCCGCGGGCCGGCAGGAATTCGCGCCAAAGCCGACGCAATGCGCTCCAGGTTAGTTCGCGCACTGGCCACGATGTCGCTTGCGCTCCAGCTTCCCGCATTGCGGTAGTCCAGCCGGGGATCCAGGTCCGCCCACTCCAGAGTGACCACTATGCCGTCGGCGGGCGCGGCTCCGGCCAAGGCTTCGAGCGTGCCCACCAGATTGCCGTACAGGCCGTGGGTGACCTTGACTTTGCGGCCAGGCAACGCCTGCTGGAGATGGGCGGCAAGAAAGGTTTCCAGGTGCAGTGGAGTGAAGCCACACGCCAGTGAGACGGCAAACGGACGTGCGTCCCGGGGCACAGAATGTGTAATTCGTAGTGCTTCGGTGATCGTCACGGTAAACCTATCGTGGGAAGAGGCCAGTTAGGTGGATGGTTTCGGCTGACCTAATCACTATATGCAATGGTAAAGCCGGAGGGCAAGAAGGTCGCCGGCGGCTACCCAATCTGAGACGCCGCGGCGAAAACGAACCATGTCCACAAGACCAAATAGGAAATCCCAGCTAAAATAGGAGCGCATGAAAACTCTACAGAGGATCACCATTGTCGGCGGATGCGGCCATGTAGGACTGCCACTCGGGATCGTGTTTGCAAGTAAAGGGCTCCAGGTTGACCTGTTGGACATCGATCCGGCCAAGGTGGACCTGGTTAACTCCGGCAAAATGCCGTTCATGGAGCGCGGCGCCGACGAGTTGCTGCTCCAGGTGGCGGGCAAATCGCTGAAGGCGACGCTCGACCCCACGGTCATCAGGTCGGCCGATGCGGTCGTCACGGTCGTGGGGACGCCGGTCGACCGGCACCTGAACCCCACCGTCGGCGACGTCTATCGCAGCATCGACGCCCTGCTCGACCACATGCAGGAAGGCACGTTGCTCATCCTGCGCAGCACGGTTTATCCCGGCGTCACCAAGCTGGTGCACGAGCGCCTGCGTCGGCTGAAGCGCAAAGTTATGCTGGCCTTCTGTCCGGAGCGCATCGCCGAGGGCAACGCCATCGAAGAGCTGGTGCAGCTGCCGCAGATCGTTTCGGGCTTTGAGCCGGATGCCATCGCCGCCGCCAGCCGCCTGTTTGGCATGATTGCGCCCTCGCTCATCGAGCTGACGCCGCAGGAAGCCGAGCTGGCCAAGCTGTTTACCAACGCCTGGCGCTATGCGAATTTCGCCATCTCTAACCAGTTCTACATGCTGGCCGAGTCGTGCGGCCTGGACTTCTATCGCATACACGACGCGGTAACGCGTGACTATCCGCGCATGCGCAGCTTTGCCAAAGCGGGCTTCGCCGCCGGCCCGTGCTTGTTGAAGGACACGCTGCAACTGGCGGCGTTCTCGCAGAACAATTTCTTCCTCGGCCACTCCGCCATGTTGATCAATGAAGGCCTGCCCATGTTCCTGGTGGAGCAGCTGCGGCATCAGGACCTGGCGAACAAGCGGGTGGCGATTCTCGGTATGGCGTTCAAGGCTGAGTCCGATGACAAACGCGACAGCCTCTCTTACAAGCTGAAGAAGCTGCTGGAAGTCGAGGCGCTCGAGGTGCTGTGCACCGATCCGTACATCTCCGATCCCGGCTTCGTTTCGCTGGAGAACGCAGTACGCAACGCCGACATGATCATCGTAGGCGCGCCCCACAAGGTTTATCGCGATCTGGAAATTCCGGCCGATAAGGTTGTTCTAGATCCCTGGAACTTCTTTCCGGCAAGAGAATTTGCCTCAGCTTCCGTCTGAAAGGATTAGCAATACTAAGCGCATGAAAATACTCGTAACCGGTTCAGCCGGTTTCATCAACGGTTATCTCATCCAGGAACTGCTCGATTCCGGCTACAACGTCGTCGGCCTGGACAACTTCAGCAAGTACGGCCGGGTAGAGAAGAGCTACGACAAACATCCCAACTACCGCTTCGTCGAGGGCAATGCGAAAGACAAAGAGCTGCTGAACGAGCTGCTGGAAGGCTGCGATCACTTCGTGGCGTCGGCGGCCATGATCGGCGGCATCAGCTACTTCCACGAGTTCGCCTACGACCTGCTGGCGGAGAACGAGCGCATCACGGCTGCCGCTTTCGACGCGGCCATCCGCGCGCACAAGCACGGCGGCCTGCAAAAGATCACCGTGGTTTCGTCAAGCATGGTGTTCGAGAACACCAAGGAATTTCCTACGCCGGAAGGGGCGCAGCGCCGCTGTCCGCCGCCCAGTTCGACCTACGGCTTCCAGAAGCTGGCGACAGAATATTTCGCCCAGGGCGCGTGGGAGCAGTACAAGCTGCCTTACACCATCGCGCGGCCGTTCAACTGTGTCGGCGTGGGCGAAAAGCGCGCGCTGATGGACCACGACATCATGAGCGGCAACGTGAAGCTGGCGATGTCGCACGTGGTACCGGACCTGGTGCAGAAAGTTCTCAAGGGTCAAGATCCGTTGCACATCCTGGGCTCGGGCAGTCAGGTGCGCCATTACACGTATGGCGGCGATTTGGCGAAGGGCATCCGCATTTGCATTGAGCATCCTGCGGCCAAGAACGACGACTTCAATCTGTCCACGCCCACCCGCACCACCGCGCTGGAGCTGGCGGAGCTGATCTGGAAGAAGATTCACGGCGACAAAAAAGAATTTCGCTACGTCTCCGATCCGCCGTTCGAGTACGACGTGCAGGAGCGTTCGCCCGATGTGACGAAGGCGCGCGCCATCCTGGGCTTCGAGGCGCCGACCACGCTGAACGCGATTCTGGACGAAGTCGTTCCCTGGATCGGGGAGCAAATCTCGCTGGGACAGATTTGAGCCGAATGCAGTCGAACCCGCCACTGACCATCGTGATCCCGGTGTACAACGAGGGCGCGAACTTTCGCGCGCTCTGGTCGGAGATCACAGCCAGCATCAAGACGCCGTTCAGCGCGATCATCGTGTACGACTTTGAGCAGGACGACACGCTGCCGGTGGTCGCCGAAATCATGGCCGCGGGTGAGACCCGGCTGCGGCTGCATAAAAACAGCTATGGCCGCGGCGTGACTGGCGCGATCAAGACCGGCCTCGAAGCCGTGACCTCCGGCCCGGTGCTGGTGACCATGGCGGACTTGTCGGACGATCTGACGCAGGTCGATCAGATGTACGCGCTGTACCTCGAAGGCTACGATCTGGTTTGCGGCAGCCGCTACATGAGCGGTGGCCAGCTGATCGGCGGCCCGTTCTTCAAGCAGCTGATGTCGCGCACCAGCGGGCTCAGCCTGCATTACCTGCGCGGCATTCCCACGCACGACGCCACTAACAGCTTCAAGCTCTACGACGGGGCGATGGTGCGGGAGTTGCGCGTCGAGAGCGTTGCCGGCTTTGAGCTGGGGCTGGAGCTGACGTCCAAGGCGTTCCTCAACGGCTATCGCATCGCAGAGATTCCTACCACGTGGCGCGACCGCGCCGCCGGCGAATCAAAATTTCGCCTGTTCAAATGGCTGCCGCATTATCTCAAGTGGTATTTCCACGCGTTTCGGCCGGTGAACAAGAACCGGCGCGTCTTCCGGCGTGATGGCGCATCAGTCGAGCCGATTGGAGGCCGCGTTCCGGCAAACCCACCTGGGGTGGATTCGTAAAAACACGGACAGGCGGCAGCGCGGCGTGGCGGCCTCAAACCGAGTCACAACCCCGTGACGGCGCCGACGACGTTGGCTCCTACGGCGCTCCCACTGCCTTTATACTGGCGCGCACCGCGTCAACCTGCTGCACGCTTAAGCTCTGTGGCACAACCGAGATCCAATCGAATGGCGTGATGAACAACTTGAGACCGATGATCGCGGGTTGGTCTTGCGGCCGCCAGTCCGATTCGTCTGCCAGGAAGTAGTTCCCCATTTGATAGTCGTCCCAAGGATAGACCCAGATATCTGTCCGGCGATTCGGCTCAACCACAAATTCAATGGACTTGTCGCTTCCATCCGCGAATGACATCTTTAATGTCAGCTTCGAAGGTTTCCGCAGCCGCCACCACCAGGGATAATCCAGCTGCAACCGCAGTTTGAGGAAGTCTGCGCCTCCAGAGGGCCAGCGCACCTGCCCGAAATCGAGAGTGCTGCTTCGCCGGGAAATTCGTGTCAAGCCAACGGAGTTCGCGATTGGCTGGTCGGCAAGGCTGAGGTGAGCTTCGCGGCTGTCATCGCGCAACAGGCCGGTGACCGCTGGCATCATCGCGCTTTCGGCGTGGTAGTGGTGCCAAAGATAAAACCATACTCCCGGGCTGCGCGTGAAGTTCGGAACAAAATCCAGGCCCAGGCTCACCAATCCGTCCGGAAAATAAAGGCCAAAGCCAGGGCTGGCCTTTTGCAGACCGGCCACCTCAAGCCCGGTCAGATAGTTTCCGTTAACCAGATAGCTCTGCAAAACTCCGCCGGCCACCGGGTGGCGAGAGCTCAGTCCGAACGCCGTCTCATAAGGAAAGATGGCGATCCTGCCTCCTGCCGGCGCGTTCAGCCCCACATAGACGGAGATGCTGCTGAGCAACTGGGCATCGCTGGAAGCAAAACAGGCGCCATCGAATTCCTGCGATCCCGGCTGGCACGTCGTGGGCGGATGAATGATCTCTCGCCAGCGCCCGGTCGTGCTGTCGGGGGTAAAACTCGAAAAGGGGTGAGCAAGAATCAACGTCGTGACCACCGCCACACCCGGTATCGCCAGCGACAGCCACAGGGGAATGTCGTACTCATCCAGTGCTATGGCACCGCAGAAAAACAGCAGTGGAAAGATTCCGATCAGCACATGCCCGTTATCGGAGCGGACCAGGCTGGTTTGCAGCGCGAGAAAGCCCAGGCCGAAGCCTGCAACCAGAAACGCGGGACGCCGGGTCCATGCCCCGCGCGCTTTGCGGAACCACCAGGCCGCGCCGAACACCACCACGCCCATAGCCAGCGTTTCCAGCAACAGCCGCTTGTCCGCCTTCGTCATGGCGAAGGGCTCGAACCAGCGATAGGCGGTGGCGATGATCAGGCTCGACTTCCAGAACTGAAAGTTCAGGGGAGAAAACATAGCCGCGTTGACCAGCAGCGCGAAGCTGGCTTCAAGTACCAAGGCAAGCACCAGAAATTTTGCCAGCCTTGCGGCTCGACGCCGCTGTGCCATCAGCGTTCCCAACAAACACAGCAGCAAAGCAGCCACGGTGTAGAGGCCGGTATCGGCAGACAGCAGAAAGGTTGCCACGCAAATCCCGGCTGACCCGACAGCCGGCAGCAAGATCGCTCCGTTCGCCGCGACTGGCTTCTGGGTGAGGCGCAGGAAAATCGCAAACGCAAGCAGCACGACCGAGATACGCACATCCGGTGGCGACCAGAACACCACGGCCAGCAGCACGAACAACGTCCGCCGCCAGGGCGCCGCGTCCGGCATGAGCAGGCGTGCAGTCGCGAAGGTCGCCAGGATGATTAAGAGAAACGGTAGCGTGTACCAGGTGGCGAAGACGGAACCGACGGATAGGCCGATCCACCGCGAAGGCGCGCTCGACAACCACTGATAAAGCGGCCCGTAGGTAAAGGCGACGTCGCGCCCAAACCACAAACCGGTAGAGGCCTTGTAGCTGGTGTCGAGAAGCCACGATCCGTCGATCAGGTTTAGGGTGGGGACCGTGGTCAGAGCATGATGGCGAACCAGCACCGGCGGAATTGAGACCGCGAGCAGCAGCGCCAACAGCAACCACTCGGTGGATTGGACGGCTATCGACGCCGCGCCGCGTAAGCGATGTCTCTCCATGCTTGGTGCAGCTCAGATGAGCACGATTGGAAGGCACAACCTTAACATTGCGGCACCCCCGCGGGCCACTTGCAGCACCATCATCTTTGCAGCGTCGGCTACTGCGCAGCCGTGCCTTTGATCACGATGCCCAGTTTCTCGCTGCCGCTACCGGCCGTTGGGACGGCGACGGTGAAGACGAGCGTGCCGTGTTCATCCTTCACCACGGTTCCCGGATCGCCGGCAGTCTCGAGGGCGATCACCGCGGGATGGTTGGTGCCGGTGCTCTTGGCGCTCAGCGCGAAAAGTTTTTTCGCAGGATAAGCTTGCTCGGGGCGCGCGTCGTTTGCGGCTGGGCTGGCCAGCAGGAAATCTGGATTGGGCGCGACGCCCATGTGATTGCCGTCCTGCGGCAATGACTGATAGCGCAACGTATACGCGCCAGGAGGAATGCTCTGCCCACGGAAATCGCTGATGCCTTGCGGCAGATTGACCACGCCGATAAACTCACCGTCCGTCAACTCGGGATAGAGCGCGCCAGGTACGTCTTTCTTCTCGGTGGCCAGCTGCTTAGCGAACCAGAACTGGGCGGTCCATCCGTCGTCGAGGGTCACGCGGTAGCCCTTTGTGTCGACGGCCTGTCGCAACGCGTCAGATGTGGCGCTGGCGGCAGGAGGTCCCGTGCGGTCAACTTTGGAAGCAGCAGCAGCGGCGCAAGTGAGGGCGAGAACCACCACGATTATTCGGCGGAAGTCTGGAAGGAAAGCGGCATTCATGGGGTCTATTATGCCGCCCTTCAGGCGGAAAAATCTGTGAGCGTCCGCACATCTGGGCGGAGATTGAGAATTGCGGGCTTGGGGTGCATCCGGCGATCGGACCGCATCATCCAACGCTATCTCTAGAACATGTGAGGTCGTATGGATCAGGATAAAGCGCTTCGGCAACAGCTTGGCAAGATTCTTGATTGGGGTGAAGCTCACACCGATCTGGCGTCGGCGGTGGCCGGCCTTCCCGCCAAACTGCGCGGCGAGGTGCCCGAGGGAATGCCGCACTCCGCCTGGCAGCTGATGGAACATATACGTCTGACACTGTGGGACATCCTGGAATTCAGCCGCGATGCGCATTACAAATCCCCGCCGTGGCCGGAAGGATACTGGCCGAAAGAGCCTGCTCCGCCGGACGCCCACGCCTGGGAACACAGCGTAAGGGCGATCAAGGAAAACAACAAGGAGTTGCGCGCGCTGATCGAAGATCCGAAGCACGACTTGTTCGCGCCGCTGCCCCACGGCTCGGGACAAACGCTCTTGCGCGAGGTGTTGCTGGCCGCCGATCATACCAGCTATCACCTGGGTCAACTCATTCTGGTGCGTCGGGCGCTGGGAGCGTGGAAGGGGTAGGAAAACAGTCGTCGGTTGTCGGTTGGGGGCCGGGGGTTGACGGTTTATGTGCCGGCCGCATTTATGGTAGAGCGGCGCTTCAGCGCCGCGTCCAAGCCGGCTTAATTGCGGAGGGGCTT
The DNA here is from genome assembly GCA_963769235.1 of uncultured Acidobacteriaceae bacterium. Classification (GTDB taxonomy): domain Bacteria; phylum Acidobacteriota; class Terriglobia; order Terriglobales; family Acidobacteriaceae; genus Bog-257. Next base: position 1,032,426 of record CAVYKW010000009.1, read on the forward strand.
CACCCCCAGGATCGGAATTGCAGGTTTGTGTCAGTCGCGTGAGGTCGGGCCTCAGCTGCCCGTAGCGGCTAAAGCTCGATGTTTACTTCAATTCTTTGCGGCACGACTGAAGTCGTGCCCTGATACAAAACGGATTCCCATCATGCCTTTACGCGCGCGCCCTGATGCAACCCTTGCATGACTCGCGAGTTGTCCGCTGATAGCTGAGAGCTAATCGCCGCCCCTAAATCAACGACAGCGCGTCCACATCCACCACAACATTGTTCCGCGGAATCTTTTCCGAGACGGCGTGTTCCAGCATGGCGCGCAGCACGCTGTTCATGCGCTCACGGCTGCCCGACTTCAGCAGGAAGTGATAACGGTACTCGGTCTTCAGCCGCACGATGGCGGCAGCGGCGGGCCCCATGACGCGTACTCCTTCCAGGCGCGCGCCCGCAAACCACTTGCCCAGAATGCCGGACCAGGTCAGCGCCTCCTCCAGGTTCTGACTGCGCACCAGCACGTTGCTGACGGCATTGAACGGCGGGTAATGCATCCAGCTGCGAAAGCGGATTTCCTTTTCGTAGAAGCCGTGATAATCGTGCGCGGCAGCGAACTGGATGGCGTAATGATCCGGGAAAAATGTTTGCAGCACCACGCGGCCAAGCGTATCGCCGCGTCCAGCGCGGCCGGCAACCTGGGTCAGCAATTGAAAAGTGCGTTCGGCGGCACGGAAGTCAGGAAAGCTGAGCGCGGCGTCTGATCCGACCACCCCTACGAGCGTGACATTCGCCACGTCGTGCCCCTTGGCGATCATCTGCGTACCCACCAGCAAATCGATTTCGCCTGCTTGCATCGCGGTCAGCATGCGCTCGAAATCGTCGCGGCCTCGCACCGTATCGCGGTCGAGCCGCGCGATACGCGCCTGCGGAAACATTCCGTGCAGGATGTGCTCCAGCTTTTCCGAGCCGGTGCCAAGATACTGCACAAACTCGCTGCCGCACTTGGGGCAAGTTTTGGGCGCAGGACGCGTGTAGCCGCAGTAATGACACACCAGCCGGTGCTCGCGCTTGTGATAGGTCATGGCGATAGCGCAGTTTTTGCACTGCACCGACTCACCACAGCCGCGGCATAACACAAACGCGGAATAGCCGCGCCGGTTCAGCAGCACCATTACCTGTTCCTGCCGAGACAGGCGCTCGCCAATCTCTTCTACCAGCTTGCGGGAGAGCGGCTCGTCTTTCCGGGTGCGCTGAAACTCTTCGCGCATGTCGAGGATTTCGACCTCCGGCAGCGGCCGCTTCTCGATGCGCTCCGGCAATTCCAGTAGGCGATACTTGCCTTGCAAAGCGTTGTAGTAGGTTTCCAGCGAAGGAGTGGCTGAGCCCAGCACCACTGCGGCATCCGACATCTTGGCTCGCATCACCGCGACATCTCGCGCGTGATAGCGCGGCATCTCCTCCTGCTTGTAGGAGTGGTCGTGCTCCTCATCTACCACAATGAGGGATAGGTTGGATACCGGCGCAAATACAGCCGAGCGCGTACCTACCACAATGTGGGATTCTCCGCCGCGAATGCGTTTCCACTGCTCGGCGCGCTCGTCGTCGCTTAAGCCGGAGTGCAAGATGGCGACCTCATCGCCGAAAATCTGGTGCAGGTCGGCAGCCATGGCAGGAGTCAGGCCGATTTCCGGCACCAGCAGGATCGCCGAACGGCCTTTGGAGAGCACTGCCTGCATCGCCGACAGGTACACCGCAGTCTTTCCTGAGCCGGTGACCCCATGCAGCAGCATGGGCAGGAACTTGTGCGCGTCGGCGGACTTGGTAATGGCCTCGAGCGCGGCCTTCTGCGCAGCGGTAAACAGAAACTCCAGCTTGCGCGGCTTCAGTCCCGAAACGTGGAAGCTAGCGGCATCTTCGCTCAGATCGACAATGCCGCGGCGTACGAGAGTTTGTAACGTAGTGCGCGGAACGGCCAGCTCGCGCAACGCGTCAACCGACGCACGCTGATTCTCCTGACCGCGCAGGTAGGCGACGATGGCCTGCTGGTTGGCGTTGAGCTTGCCTTCGACCTCTTTCAGCGTGGCGAACTGTACGGTGCGGCTGGCGTCGCGGACATCGCTCAAGTCTTCGCGCGCGATCCACTTCTTGCGCACCAGGGTTTGCAGCACGGCCCGCGACGCGCCCGAAGCCGAGCGCAGCGTGGCTTCGCGAACCATCTCGCCATCAGCCAGCCGATTGAGCACGGCGTATTCCAGCATCTGGTGCTCCGGCTCCTTGCGCGAGCGCAGTGACGAGCCGATGGTCGAAGCAGCGTGCAGCGCGTCGCTGCCTTTGTCCGTGATGCGGTATCCGATGACGCGGCGGAACTCGGCCGAGAGCGGCAGCATGGTGCGGTAAACTTCGCCGATGGGCGCGATGTAGTACTGCGCGATCCATCGGCCCAACTGCATCAGCTCCGGCCTCAGCGCAGGCGTGGCATCGAGGACTTGGCTGACGCGCTTAACGACGAAATCCGGCTGGCGATCATGCAAATCGGTGACAATGCCGCTAAGCCGCTTCTCGCGAAACGGCACGATTACGCGGCCGCCCACGACAGGCTCAGGCGAATTCTCCGGAATACGATAGGTGAAGGTGGCGTCGAGCGGAACCGGCACGGCCACGTCGCAGAATTGCGGCATCGCCGTCTAGCTGCCCTCAGGCGTAGCGCGCGGCGGTGCGACCAGGCCGAGAAACTTCATCACCATCTGCAAATCTTTCCACGTCTCTTTCTTCTGCCGCGGATCGCGCAGCAGGAATGCAGGGTGATAGGTGACGGCCAGCTTGCACTCGAAGGGCCCGCCAGTTTCGGTGACAGCGCCGGGCGGCGAGAAGTCGTAGAAGCGCCCGCGCATCGAGGCCATCGAGTCATTCATGCCGAGCAGGTTTTTCGCCGCCGTGGCGCCCAGCGCGACAATGACCTTCGGGCGAATCACCCCGATCTGTCGCATCAGGAACGGCGAGCAGGTGTCGCACTCGTCGCGCTCGGGCGTGCGATTGGCCGGCGGCCGGCACTTCACAATGTTGGCGATGTAGACCTGCTCGCGTTTGAGACCCATGGCCGTGATCATGTTATTGAGCAACTGGCCGGCACGACCGACGAACGGCAGGCCTTGCGCGTCCTCGTCGGCGCCCGGGCCTTCGCCGATGAACATCAGCTCCGCGTCAGGGTCGCCGGTGCCAAAAACAATCTGCTTGCGGCCCAGCTTGGCCAGCTTGCAGCGCTGGCAACTGGGGCCAATCTCATCGAGGATCACGCGCAGCTGGGCGTCGCGATCGAGAATTTTGGTGGGATGCGATTTTCTCGGCGAGGCTTCGATCTCCAATTCCGCTATCGTGATGTCGTTCGCCGTCACTGTGACCGGAAATTCACGCGCGGCACCAGCCGGCACTTCGCGCCGATAGAGCGGGCCGATGCCCAGCTCACGGTAGAACTGAAGGCGGTCACGAAGTGTGTTGCGATCAAGGGTCATCGATGTTGCGATTCTACGGCACGAGGGAACTGGCTGTCGTCCCCTCGGGATTACGGTGCGCATTGTCATTCTGAGCGGAGACAGTCGCCACGCGACGAACGGAGTCCAAGAACCCCTATGCAGGGAAAGGGCTTGGCGGCGATAGCGGTTCCTCCGCTCGGGCTGAAGCCCTCGGTCGGGATGACAGGTTAAGGGGGGATGTCGCCGCTTCGGTGGGGATGACAGGTTAAGGGGGGATGTCGCCGCTTCGGTGGGGAATGACGGGTTGTTAGGCGGACGCTCGCTCAGGATGACAATTTGACGGGGGCGGATGGGGTCGTTGATACCTGGCTGCGAAGCTGGATTGCGGCTTCGAAAATCTTTTGTGCGACTTCGAGTTTGCTGGCTTCGGGAATGTTGGTCGTGTCGTCGGCGGTCACGATGGTGACTTCATTGCGATCCGAGTTGAAGCCGATGTCAGCCCGCGAGACGTCGTTCAGTACAATCGCGTCCACGCGTTTCTTCGTCAGCTTGGCGCGCGCATTCTCCAGCCGGTTTTCAGTTTCGGCGGCGAAGCCGATCAGCAGCGGCGTGCGCTTTCCTGTGGCCTCACGCAAACTGCCGAGGTCGGCCAGGATGTCTGGGTTGGGTTCGAGTTGCAGCTCCAGCGAGCCGTTGCGCTTGATCTTTTCCGGCGCGAAACTTTTCACGTGATAATCGGCCACGGCCGCAGCCATCACGATGATGCTGGCCTGCTCCCAGCGATCGAGGACGGCGGTGCGCATCTGCTGCGCAGTTTCGACAAAGATGGTTTCGGCCGCGCTCGGCGGCTGCAACGCCGTTGGGCCGCTCACCAGGATGACCTTCGCGCCGCGGCGAAGCGCAGCTTCGGCCAGCGCATATCCCATCTTGCCGCTGGAACGGTTCCCGAGATAGCGCACCGGATCAATCGGCTCATGCGTCGGGCCGGCCGTAATGAGCACCGTCTCGCCAGCCAGATCTTGCGCGATGCCGAGGCGCTCAAGCGTGGCCGCAACAATGTCTTCCGGCTCGGCCAGGCGGCCAGCGCCGACCATGCCGCACGCCAGATATCCGCTGCCGGGCTCGACGATGTGCACGCCTCGCTGGCGCAAGATTTCCAGATTCGCCCTGGTGGCCGCATGCTCCCACATGTTGACATTCATCGCCGGAGCCAGCACAACCGGCGCGGTGGTGGCAAGATACAACGTGCTGAGGAAATCGTTGGCGATGCCTTGCGCGAATTTCGCGATCACGTCAGCGGTGGCCGGCGCAACCAGCAGGCAATCGATGGATTGTGCGACCGCAATGTGCTCCACGGCCGAATCGAGATTGGGCTCCTCGGCCGATGAGCCGAACATGCCGGTGATCACCTTTTCGCCAGAGAGAGCGGCGAAAGTGAGCGGGCGGACGAACTCCTGCGCAGCGGCGGTCATGATGACCTGCACCCGCAGGCCACGTTCCTGCAAGTGGCGAACGATTTCGGCGGCTTTGTAGGCGGCGATGCCGCCGCTCACGCCCAATGCGATTTTCATGCCTGTCTATTATGAACCGATGCGGGAGAAAGCTGAAGGACTCGCGTAGCGGATTCACCACGGAGGCACAAAGATCACAGAGGGATTTAGAGGGGTAGCGGCAAGTGGATGTCGAACAGCAGATCCCTCGTCGGACTAAAGTTCTCCTCGGGATGACAAAATTAAAGGAGCTATGGCGCAGCTGAAGCTGCGCCCCTTCAAGGCGGTTGTAAGCAGGGTCTAATCCCGTGTTTCGATGCGACGACAGGTTGTATCTCGACTCAAAGCGTTGACGAGTTCTCAAAGCCGTGATTCTTAAGCAGTGTCGCGAACCGGCCAAGCCCTAGTCGTCGGCTTCGCCGCCCACGGGGTGATTGCTCAATTCCTCGCTGGCGTCGGCCGGTTCTTTGACTGCCATCGGCGGAATCTCCCATTTCACCCGCCCGGCCTGGATCTCCTCTTCGGCGATGCGGCAGGGTTTGCGCGAGTGCGGATCAACCACAGGACGAGCGCCATTCTGGATCTGGCGGGCACGGCGCGCGGCCACTAGAACGTAGCGATAATTGCTGTCGAAACCTTCAACCAGTTTCATAATCACTCCGTAACGGTGGGCAAACGGGAAAGATCAAACGTTGCCAGAATGCTTTCCACTTGTTTCATCATCGAAACCCGTAGAGCGCCTTCGGCAACAGACAGCACCAACTGGTCCTTCGGAGTCTGAGCGCTGTGGGAGCGTTTCAGCCGCTCGGCCTCGACAATCGATTGCAGGACATCGATGGAGTCCTCCAGCCGATCATTGACCAGAATATAGTCGTACTGGCGAAAATTCTCAATCTCCCGGGAAGCCGTCTGCAAGCGGCGTTGGATGATGGCCTCGGTATTGAACAGCTGCGCGCCATCACCCATCAACTGGCGCTGGAGGGCATCGTCGGCTTCGGCCCGGCGGCGCAGTCGCCGCTCCAGCTCCTCGCGTGACGGCGGGAGAACGAAAATACTCACCGCCTCGGGGACTTTCCGCTTCACCTGTGCTGCACCCTGCACGTCGATATCGAGCAGCAGGTCGTCGCCGCGGGCGGTGGCTTCGCGCAGAAAGCTGCGCGCCGTCCCGTAGTAGTTGCCGAAAACTTCAGCGTACTCCAGGAATTCATCTTCGCGAATCATGCGCTCGAATTCGTCGCGGCTGATGAAGAAGTACTCGCGACCGGATTGCTCGCTGCCTCGGGGCGGCCGCGTGGTGTAGCTGATGGAGAATTCCAGGTTGGGGACGATGCGGCGCAGCTCGTTGGTCAGGGTTGACTTGCCCGAGCCCGAGGGCGCCGAGATGATGAACACGATTCCGCTCATTCTGGACTATTCCAGGTTCTGGACCTGCTCGCGTGCTTTTTCAATTTCCGACTTCATGGCCAGGCCCAGCGCAGTGATGCGCAACGCTTCGCCGGCCACGCCCGTGGTCTTCGACATCAGCGTGTTGGCCTCGCGATTCATCTCCTGTAACAGGAAGTCGAGCTTCTTGCCAACCTCGCCGCCGCCGTCGAGCAGCGAAAGAAAGTGGTGAATGTGATTTTTCATGCGCACCACTTCTTCCTGAATGTCACTGCGCTCGGCCAATATCGCGGCCTCTTGCAGGATGCGGTCGTGGTCGATGTGTGAGCCCAGCATCTCCTGCATGCGGCCATGGACTTTGTCCTGGTAGGCCTTCAGGACCTTGCCGCGAAGCTGTTCCACTTCATGCGTGGACGACGATAGTAGCGTCATCAGGTTGCGCAGCTCGGAAACTGCGCCGCCGCCTTCTTCTTCGCGCATCTGGTTCAGCCGCTCGATGCACTGTTCCAATGCGGCCGTCACCGCCGTTTCGAGAGCAGCCAGAGCATCGCCGTTCTCGGCAGCGTTCAGCGCGCCCGGCAACTTCAACACCGCGTTCAGGTCGGGATCGGCGCTCACGCCAAACTCTTCGGCAACCTCGCGAAAAGTCCGCAGGTATCCGCCGACCAGATTGCGATTGACGGCGAAGGCCGCACCTCCGCTGCGCTCCAGGCTCAACGTCACTTCCAGGTGTCCGCGATGCAGCCGCTCTTTGAGGACACGGCGAATCTTCATCTCCACCGGATCCAGCTCGTTCGGCAAGCGAAGGTGCAAGTCGAGGAAGCGGTGGTTGACGGACTTCAAGCTCATCGTCAACGTGAGTTGATCGTTGACGTAGGCTTTTACCTGCGCGTACCCGGTCATGGAACGAATCTTCATGGCGCTATTCAGTCCCTGTGGGGGTTTCGATGTCTTCGAATTGCAAATCATACAACCGGCGATAGGTGCCTGTATGTGCGATCAGGCACTCGTGCGAGCCCTCGTCGATGATCATGCCGCTGTCCAGTACCAGAATGCGATCGGCGCGCCGCACCGTCGACAAGCGGTGCGCGATAACGAATACCGTGCGTCCGGCCATCAAATTCTGCAACGCCGTCTGCACCAGCGACTCGCTCTCGGTGTCGAGCGCGGAAGTGGCTTCATCGAGAATCAGGATGGGCGCGTCCTTCAGGATGGCGCGCGCGATGGACAGCCGTTGCCGCTCGCCGCCGCTCAGGCGCAGCCCGCGTTCGCCCACGATGGAGTCGTAACCGTTAGGCAGCGCCATAATGAAGTCGTGCGCCAAGGCTGCGCGCGCCGCCTCTTCTACGCGCCCCTGCGGGACGTGCGGCTGGCCGTAGGCAATGTTGTTGCGCACCGTGTCGTTGAACAGGATGGTGTCCTGGGTAACGATGGCGATCTGCGAGCGCAGCGACGCGACGGTAAGATCGCGCACGTCCTGGCCGTCGATGAGCAATTGCCCGCGCGTCACATCGAAGAAGCGCGGCAGCAGATGCACCAGCGTCGTCTTTCCGGATCCGCTCGAGCCGACGATGGCGATGACTTCGCCCGGAGTGACGTCGAGATTAATGTCGTGCAGGACCTCGCGTTCGTCGTCGGCCTGCGCGTAGCCAAAGTAAACGTGGTCGAAGCGAATGCCTTTGTGGAAGGGCGCCAGCTTAGCGGCCGCGGGCTTCTCCCGGACATCGTCGTGCGCGTCCAGGAAATTGAAAATCTGCTCGGAAGCGCCCAGTGCCTGCTGGAAATTGTTGTTGAATTGCCCGAACTTACGCACCGGCTCGTACAGCTTGAAGACCGCGATGATGAACGCGATGAACACGCCTTCGCTAAAGAAGCCGCTCTTGATGTACTCCCGGCCCAGCAGAATGAGCAGCGCGATAGCGATGGCGCCGAAAATGTCCATCATCGGCGAGCTGATGGCGAAAGCGCTGGTGGAACGCAGATTCGCGCGGAACAGACGCTGCCCGGCTTCACGGAAGCGCAGCGTCTCCCACGCCTCCATGCAGAAAGCCTTGACGATGCGCACGCCGGTAATGGTTTCGTGCAGGATGTTCTGAATTTCCGCCAGCTTGTCCTGGCCCTTGCGCGTGGTGGTGCGCACCCGATGCCCCACGCGCCGGGCGGCGAAGATCACCACCGGCACAAAGATCACGAGCACCCACGTCAGGCGCCGGCCGAGCAGAATGACCACGACGCCGGTGAACAGGAAGGTGAAGAATTGCTGGAGGAACTCGGCCAGTACGCTCGACATAGCGAACTGCACCCGTTCAATGTCGTTGATGATGACCGACAGCAGCGTGCCCGTGGAGTATTTCTGGAAGAACGCGACCGAGCGCCGCAGGGTGGCTGCGTAAATCTCGTTGCGCAGGTCGGTGACCATGCCAAAGCCGGCATAGTTCGCCAGATACGTACCGGTGTAGTCGAGCACACCTTTCAAAATCGTGGAAGCCACCAGGGCGAACGCCACAATGGTCCAGACATTGTGGAAGTGCTCAGGGACGAACCAGCCGAGTTCGACTGGCTTCCCGCTCAGGGGCATGCGAAACAACGGCAGGTCATGAGTCTGCGCCGCCGGATTCAATACTTTGTCGAGAATGGGGCCGATCAGCAACAGGCGGAATGCGTCCAGCAGCCCTACCATGGCCATCGAGAGGACCGAGGCCAACAGGTAAATCCAGTAAGGCTTGAAATACCGGAGCAGGCGGTTTATTCGACGCATAAAGTCCGCAGATTGCGGCAAAACGCTGGGGAGCGCAGCGCAGGCCAGACCAAGTTAGGGCAAATCCGATGCAAATTCCGATTCTACTGGATTTGCCGGTGGCGGGAAATAATTGCCGCGTCGTGGTACTGCGCGGCGAGGCGTTGGGCAGAATGGAAATTTCCGAATCAGTCCGGCCCATGGCTTCCAATTCCGTGTCGGCAGGATTCAGCCAGCCACTACTTCCGGCCTCGCGCCCAACTCCTGACATTGCGCCACCAGATCCACCAACTCCAAATTTGGGCAGCTGGGTGTCGGCGGGTCCTGTGCACCACGATGATCGAGTCTCGCGTAGCGAGACGGAAGAGCTTAGCCCAGCGCTTCAGCGCTGGGTAGGCCGAGGAATAGGAACCGAGTCCCGTAGGGACGGCAGGGTTGAACATGCAACGTGCCGACCGTCACGGAACATTGTCCGGACGTTTACTTATCGTCACGCTATGGCGCACATGCACACCTGCGACCTTGTGTATTGTGTATTCAGCACAAACGATCGAGCCAATCTCATCTCCGACCCCCCGCGACTTTGGCAATACATCGCCGCTGTGGCGCGGGAAAAGAAGATTCTCCTGCTCGCCGCGGGTGGAACCACAAACCATCTGCACTTGCTGATTGCGTTGCCACCGACCGTCGCTCTCGCGAAGGCGGTTCAGGAGCTGAAGGGAAACACGTCGCGCTGGCTCAGCGAAATCGGACGGCCCTTTGCCTGGCAGCAGGGATACAGTGCCTTTAGCGTGAGCCAGTCGCAACGCGAAACCGTCATTCGCTACATCGACAATCAAACCGTAGCACCACGAGAAATGGACGTTCGAGCAGGAATTTCTGACGCTGTTACAGAAGTCCGGGATTGCGTATGATCCGCGATTTGTTTTCAGATAAAAAGGCCTGTCGTCCCTACGGGACTCGGTTTTGCTTTTCGCGCCTACCCAGCCTTGAAAGGCTGGGCTAAGCTCTTCCGTCTCGCTGCGCGAGACTTGAGCGTCTTTCTCCGCAGCAGTCCAGCCGCCTGCACAGCGTACATTTCCATGACATGTCATTCCGAGCGCAGCGAAGCGTAGTCGAGGGATCTGCGGTCCGTCGGAGCGGCGATCGGTTGACGCGGCATTCTCACCAGACAATCCCGGTCTCGAATGCCTTCCGCCGCCGCCTTTCTGCTTGCCGGGCGTGACTCATTCTCGAACTACTCTTCCACCGGCGAATCGCGGTGGACGACCTTCACGTTGTAGCCGGCCTTGGCCAGGCGCTTCTGCACGTCTTCGGCGATCATTACCGAGCGATGCTTGCCGCCGGTGCAGCCGAAGGCGATGGTCAGGTAGCTCTTGCCTTCGCGGATGTAGTGCGGGATCAGATAAATCAGCAGCTCGGAAATGCGGCGAATAAATTCCTTGGTCTGCGGAAATGAGCGGATGTATTTGGCCACCGCGGGATGGCGTCCGGTGAACGGCCGGAATTTGGGAATGAAGTGCGGGTTCGGCAGAAAGCGAACATCAAATACCAGGTCGGCATCCTCGGGCACTCCCTCGCGATAGCCGAAGCTCACGCACGAAATCAAAATGTTCTTCTGGCGATCGCCGCCCTGGAAGCGCTCCGTCAGCATGGAGCGCAGTTCATGCACGTTAAACTTGGTGGTATCGATGACCAGGTCGGCCAGCGCCTTTACCGGCAGCAGGCGGCGGCGCTCCGAGGTCAGCGAGGATTTGACGGAAGCATTGCGGCCCAGGGGATGCGGCCGGCGGGTTTCGCTATAGCGCCGCAGCAGCGCATCTTCCTCGGCTTCCAGGAAAAGCACCGTGGTCTTCACCAGCCGGCGCAGCGAGCCGAGAATTTGCGGCAGCTTGTCCAGGCGCGCGCCTTCGCGAATGTCCACCACCAGCGCGGCCCGCTGAATTTCCATGGTATCGAGCACCAGCTCGGCGAAGTTGCCGATCAGCCCGACGGGCAGGTTGTCGACACAGTAGTAGCCCAGGTCCTCGAAGGTCTTCAGCGCTGACGCCTTGCCGGCCCCGCTCATACCCGAGATGATGACCAGCTCGTGCGTGCCGTGCGCGCGCGCCGACGGAGTGGGCTTTTGTTCGAGATCGGTTTTGCGACGGCGTGGTTCAGTGGCGGCTTTGCGCGGCGGCATCGCTCCAGCCTTTCTTTTGGGGCGAGAGTAACAGACTCGCTCCCTCGGCGTCAGCCTCAACTTGTGCCGGTAGGTGTATCGATGTGCGCTGGAATCAAAAGTCTCAACGCCGCAGATCACAAGACGGTTACGGTATGGGCGCGACTGCCGCAGGAGTGCCGGGCCGCATCGCTTCATGCCGACGCGTCCTTCTGGACATCGGCACTCGTTCTGGCGTACAAGCGGATTCATGGGCGCTTCGACCAGGATCCTCAGGCTAGGGCTGGCTGTTCTGCTGGCATGCGGCGGCATGATGGCTGCCGACTTCGAATGGAACTGGCGCGACCAGCAGATCATCAGCCGTAACGACACTAGCGTGGGTAATACCTCGAAGCTGTCGGAGGCGAACCGTACGGCCCTTATTGACTCAATCGTGCTGCGGCTACAAAAGCCGATGAGCGAACAGGGCTACGATGACCAGAGAATCCGCGAGATCGCTTCCATCACCCGGCTTCGCTTTAATGAGCTGAGCGGCGATGGCAAGTCTCTGCTGATTGCGGGATCGATTGGACTGGAGGGGGGCTGCGATGGTGCGGGCAATTGCCCGCTTTGGATCTTCCGCCGCGACAAGGCCGAGGGCGAATACGTCTCGGTGCTGGACGCGCAGGCAGCCAGCTACACCATCCAGCCCAACATTACCAACGGCGTTCCCGATCTCGTAACCCTGCACCGCAAGACGCCGATGACGGGCACGCTCACGCTATACCAGTTCAACGACGGCAAGTATGTCGACGCCGGCTGCTACACGGCAACTTGGCCGGCGGCGAAGAGCGCGGACGAGGACATCCAGGATCCTGAGATCGAGCCGTGCAAAGGTGAGGCAGCCAAGCCTGAGGAGGCGGTCAAGCCTGAGGCGAGCCCGAATACCGAGCCGGCAAAAGCTGACGAACCGGCGGCAACCGCGGAGCCGATAAAACCTGCGGAGCCGGCCCCGAGTGACGCTTCCGGGCCGGGCGTTAGCGAACCTTCTACGGCCGAGGAACCGGCCGGCAAGTCCGAAGCTACTGAGAAAGCCGAGCAGCCTCCGAGTAAGCCGGAGACGACTGAGGGCACGGAGCCGCCGGCGAGCGCGCCGGTACCAAGCTCGACCGAGCAGCCGAAAGCAGACGAGCCGGCAAGCACTTCGGAACCGAGTCCGACTGTACAACCGAGTCCGGACGGCTCCGCGAGCAGCCCTGCACCGAGCAACGACGAATCGCCCGCGAACAAGCCCGAGCCGCCGGCTAGTGGCGAGCAGCCAACCAGCACTCAGGAGCCAGCTCCGGCCGATCAGCCACAGGCCGACCAGCCCCAGGCTGAGCCGAAACCGACCAAACCAGACACGGCAGATCAGCCGGAACCGCCGGCAAGCCCAAATGAGCCAAGCCAGACTACCCAGCCGAATGCCGAACCCAACGCCCCTGAACCGAATCCGTCAGCTGAGCCGAATGGGAACGAGCCGCCAGCTAATGCGCCAGCCAACCCTCCGGAGGCGAGTAAGCCCGACAATCCCCAGTAGGGCCGTTCCCTGACCTTCGGTAGAGAAGCGTCTCCATGGCAGGCAGCTACATGGACCTCGTCGATCCCAAGCCCTCGTACACGAACCACTCGCCTCCAGAGGTGCAGCTCGGCGACCGACACCGCAGCCGTTCAAATTTTCCTGCCGGCTACCACGCCCCGCAAAGTTGTAGTAACTTACAGCACAATTCAGCGTCCCGATTGGGGATTGCGAGTAAAATCAAACCCATTGGATGGCACCGTTTACCGGAATGAGCCGGACGTTTAACGCATACAGGTACTGATCATCAATGCCACAAATTGGAAGTTTCACGCTCCTGCTTGCCCTGGCGCTCGCAGCCTATTCATTTCTCGCGGGCGTGCTGGCGCTTTTTCGCAAAGACGACCACCTGGGTGAGACGGCGCGCCGCGCCGGGATTGCCTCCTGGGCAGCGGTTACCGTTGCCGGAGTAGCTCTGGTAATGGCCGCTTTGGGGAATGACTTCTCGGTGGCCTACATCCTGCACCACAGTAACCGCGACCTGCCCATCGCCTACAAGTTTGCTGCCCTGTGGTCCGGACAGGAAGGCTCGCTGCTGTTCTGGGCCTGGCTGCTCTCGACCTACGCGCTCGTCCTGCGCCTGCGCTACAAGGTCGACCCCAAGCTGTTTGCCTATGCCTCGGCCATCATCGCGGCGGTGCAAGTCTTCTTCCTGATGCTGATCAACTTTGCCGCGAACCCGTTCGGGCTGGTGAGCGGAACGATTCCCGCCGATGGCAACGGTCTGAATCCGCTGTTGCAGTATCCCGAGATGGTGATCCATCCGCCGATGCTGTATCTCGGCTACGTCGGCGTGACCGTCCCGTTCGCGTTTGCCCTGGGCGCGCTGATCATGAAGTACCCGGGCGAGAAGTGGATCCACATCACGCGCCGCTGGACCATGGTGGCGTGGCTGTTTCTCACTTGCGGCATCTTCCTGGGAGCGCATTGGGCCTACTCGGTACTGGGCTGGGGCGGCTACTGGGGATGGGACCCGGTCGAGAACGCGTCGCTGCTGCCCTGGCTGACCATGACGGCATTCCTGCACTCGGTGATGATGCAGGAGAAGCGCGGCATGATGAAGATGTGGAACATGTGGCTCATCTTCACCACGTTTCTGCTGGCGATTTTCGGCACGTTCCTCACCCGCAGCGGCGTCGTGAGTTCAGTGCATGCCTTCGCGCAGTCGAGCATCGGCACCTGGTTTGTGTGGTTCCTGGCTATCAGTTTTTCGACCTGCGTATTTTTCTTCGTGCGCAATCGCGACACCTTGAAGAGCGAGCACCGCCTGGAATCGCTGGTCTCGCGCGAGTCGAGCTTCCTGTTCAACAACCTGGTGCTGCTGGTGTCATGCTTCGCAGTGCTGTGGGGCACGCTGTTCCCGGTGCTGTCGGAGTGGGTGACGGGATCGAAGGTCACCGTGGGCCCGCCCTTCTTCAATCGGGTGAATGTTCCCATCGGCATTTTCCTGGTGCTGCTGACGGCGGTGGGCCCGCTGCTAGCCTGGCGCCAGACATCGCTCGATCGGGTGAAGCGAAACTTCATCTGGCCGACAGCGCTCGCGGTTCTGACAGCCATCGTGCTGATCATCGGCGGCATGCGACCCTGGGAAGATTCGGCCTACTTTTATTCGCTGATGGCCATCTCGCTATCGGTGATGGTTGCGGCTACAGTGTTTGGTGAGTTCTGGCGCGGCGGCCGGGTGATCGCGCGACAGAGTGGAGTCAGCATACTTTCCGGAATGGTGACCATCACCCGCCGCAACACACGCCGCTACGGCGGATACCTGGTGCACTTCGGCGTGATTCTGATCATCATCGGCTTTGCCGGGCTGCCGTTTAATCAAGACAAAGAGCAGGAGATGGGCTTCGGCGACAAAATGCAGATTGGCGGGTACACACTGATCTGCAAATCGTACACACAGGATGACAAGCCGAATTACAGCAGCGAGTGGGCGGTGATGGAGGTGTATCGCAACGGCCGCCAGATCGACACGCTGTATCCCGAACGCCGCTTTTACAAGGCCAGCGAGCAGACCTCGACCATCGTGGCCAATCGCTCACGGCTGAGCCGCGACCTGTACCTGGTTTACACCGGGCGCAATCAGGACACCGGCAAACCGATCATCAAGGCGCACGTGAATCCGCTGGTGCTGTGGATCTGGATTGGGGTGCACGTGGTGCTGATTGGAACAATCATTGCGCTCTTCCCCAACATGAAGCCCGCCAAGATCACGATGAAGGAGAAAGAACGTATCGAAGCCGAGGCCGCGACGAGCGGAGCAGTCGGCGTGGGGAGAGACTGAGGGCTGGGCCACCCGGCGGATCTTCGGGCGGGCACCAGTTCCTTATAGGATAAGAACATGAACGGAATTCAGTATGTAACCGATGAGAAGGGACGCAAGGTCGCGGTACAAATTGACCTGAAAAAACATCGGGAACTCTGGGAGGACATCGAGGATGTATTGGTCTCCCGCTCCCGGCGTCAGGAAAAGCGTATCCCTTTAGAAAAGGTGAAAGCCAGCCTCGTCAAGGCCGGCAAACTCGCGCGTGATTAGCTACCGTGTTGCTCTTACGGCCAGTGCCGAAAGGGAGCTGAGTCGCTTGCCCGCTCAAATGGTGAATCGGATCGTGCCACGTTTGGAACGTCTCGCACTCCTTCCGCGCCCGGCAGGATGCAAGAAGTTGAAGGGCGGCGATAAGCAATGGCGTATTCGCGTCGGCGATTATCGAGTCGTGTATGAGATCGACGACTCTGCCGGTACGATCGACGTCACGCGTATCGCGCATAGGCGCGAGGTCTACGAATAATATTGGTACCCATATTTTGAAACTGAAAACTCGAAACTGGAAACTCGGCCGCTCCAAACTGCGCATCGCGCAAGTCCTGCTCATCGCGCTGCTGGCCGTCGTGTTCCTTGGCGCCGACTCTGATGCGCGCTTCAACAAACTGGGTCACGGCCTGATGTGCGCCTGCGGCTGCGGACAGGTTCTGCTGGAATGCAATCACGTCGGCTGCACCTACTCGGACCGCATGCGCAATGAGCTGGCTGCCGGCATCGACAAGAGTGACAACGACTCGCTGGTGCTGCAAAGCTTCGTGCAGAAATACGGCAACACGGTGCTGGCCGCGCCCACCACGACGGGCTTCAATCGCATCGCGTGGATCATGCCGTTTGCGGTGTTTGTTGTCGCCATTGTTTTAACCGTTTGGCTGGTGCGCCTGTGGAGAGCGCACGCCGTCGCGCAACCCGTGCCGTCGCCCAACCTCGGCGCGGAGCAACTCGACGAGCTGCGCAAGCGGGCTCGCCAGGAGACAGAGTTTTAATGCACGCTCTTACCGCTTTCATCGTTATGGGACAAGACACGGTTTTCATTCTTTTCGGCTGCACGCTGTTCGCCGCAGCGCTGTTTGTCTACGTTTTCTACGAGCCGGGTAATTTCGATGCCGGCGAGGAGAAGACGCGCTACACGTATCTGGCTGAACGCAAGGACGCCACCTATGAAAACCTGCGCGACCTGAATTTCGAATACAAGGCCGGCAAGTTGAGCGAGCAGGACTACGCGATTCAGCGCGCCTCACTGGAGGACGAAGCAGCCGCGATCCTGGCCGAGATGGAGTCGATCGAGAAGGCGCGGTCAGTGGTGCGCCACGCCATCCGGCGTCCCGGCACGCGACCCGACGGAGGCCGCGCGTGAGCAACGGGTGGAGCACCGCTTCAGCGGTGCATTGCAGCTATGCAAACGAAGAGACGGCTTCAACCGTGGAAGTGACCTCAGTGGCTAAAGCCCCGGTCCAAATAAAAACGGCGCGACGCTGGACTGAAGGCCAGCTCTACCATTCACTTGCACTTGTCTTTTGCTTATTCCTTCTCACTGCGTTCGCGGGCGCGCAGAACATCACGGGCACGGTGACGAATGGCACCACCGGCAAACCGTCGGTGGGCGATCAGGTTTCGCTGCTCTCGCTGTCGCAGGGCATGCAGGAAATCGGCACCACCAAAACTGACGCGCGAGGCCGCTTCTCGTTCCCGGCTCCGACGGACACGCAGGCGCCGCACATGGTTCGCGTCACGCATCAGGCCGTCGGCTACTTCCCGGAGAACGGGCCGCTGATGCCGGGCTCGACTACAGCTCAGCTGACGGTCTATGACTCTGCGCCGAAGGTTGATGGCCTGAGTCAGACGGTCGAGGTCGATCGCCTGCAAAGCGACGGCAAGCAGCTTGAAGGGGTGACGCTGTATGCGGTCACCAACAAGTCGGAGCCGCCGCGTACCCTGGCCAGCGAAAAGGGCACATTCGAGATTGTGTTGCCTGCAGGCGCCGAGATTGATTCGGCACAGGCGAAAGGTCCCGGCGGCCAGCCTATCGCGACTGAAACCAACGCCGGCAGCGAGAAGAATCATTATTGGCTCACCTATCCGCTGCGCCCGGGCGAGACGCAATTCCAGGTCGCCTACCACATGCCGTACGGCGGCGAGGCCAGCTTCTCGCCCAAGCCGCTGGCTGACGTGCAGCACTTCGTCGTGATGATGCCCAAGGGCATGACGTTCACGCCGAAGAACGCGCAGAGTTTTCAGTCCATGCAGGACCCGCAGTCGACCATCATGGTCGCGACGAATGTGAAGCCTGGGCAGGACCTGAGCTTCCGCATTGCGGGTAGCGGCGTGTTTCAGGCTGATAATCAGCAAGGTGGACAGGCCGGCGGCGGAACTGATGCGGGCGGCGGCGCCATGGGCGGCTCGCAAGCGGCGGCCAACGACAATCGTCCTGGCGGCGGACTGGGCGCACCCATCGACGCTCCTGATCCGCTGCACGATTATCGTGCGTACATTCTTGGCGCGTTCGCCCTGGTATTGGTGATGGGTGGAGCGTTCGTCGTGTCGCGATCCAACCGTCCGCAACCGGCAACAGCGACGGCGGGCGCGGGCGCGATCGACGTGCAAACTGCGCAGGCTGAGTTTGTAGAGCCGGCAGCCCCGCGTAATCGGCAGGCGATGCTGCTGGAGGCGATGAAGGAAGAGTTGTTCCAGCTCGAACTCGATCGCCAGCAAGGAAACATTACCGCTGAGGAATACACTAAGGCCAAAGCCGCTTTGGATGAGACCATCAAGCGGGCGATCGCGCGCAGCAAGAGCTGAGGGAACCTGATCCAGTTTTGAAGGAGTTCAGTTTTGAAGGGGACGGCCTTTCAGAATCTCCGTGAGAACGGAGTCTCGCATTGGCGGTAAGGTACAACGGTCAAGAAACCAGCGCCGCAGGAGCGGAATAGATTAGCCCAGCACGCAGCCGAAGGCGGAGTGCTGGGTGAACGGGAAATTTATACATGAGTCCCGTAGGGACGGCAGAGATTCTTACGGAGACGCTTTAGGCCGAGCGCAAGTCTTGCGAAATTAAACCGGCTTTTAGCCGCTGTGGGTCCCATTTGCCCAAGGGGTCTGTACTAAACGTGCCGTTCCAATTTTCGGGGCTGAAGCCCCCACACATTTAGAGCAGTTTGACGCGGCGCTGAAGCGCCGCACTACCCGAACTTAGGGCTGAAGCCTCTCTGTCTGTAGTCAGCTTGAACGCGCCGCTAAAGCGTCCCTCTATCAACACAGCCCTTTACGGCCTCGCCCCGTCCATCATCTGCGGGATGGTCACGAACTCGTATCCCTCGCCTTTATAGCGGGCGAGGATGCGGTTGCTGGCTTCGACGCTGCGGCTGCGGTCAACCCCAATGCGGTGAAACTCTCCATCGTGCAGCAGGATGACGTTGCCGCCGCGAATCTGCCGCTCGGCATGATGAACGATCTCATCCGCCGACTTGGCCTTCCAGTCGTAACAGGTCACGTTCCACATCACCGGCTGCAAGCCGAGCGAGCGGGCCACGCGCAGCGATGCTGGCCTGCGTCCACCGAAGGGAGGACGGAACAGCGCTACGTTCAGGCCGGTTGCGTCGAGAATCGCCTTGTGGGTTTGCTGGAGTTGGCGGCGCACCTCGGCTGACGAACGAAAGATCAAGTTGGGATGGTCCCAGGTGTGGCTGCCGATAGCGTGTCCGGCGGCGACCAGGGCGCGTGCGATCTCGGGCTTCTGCTGAACGAAGCGACCGATGAGGAAAAATGTCGCCTTGACGTTATGGCGATCGAGAACTTCTAGCAGCCGCCAAGTGTAAGGATCGTTGGGCCCGTCGTCGTAGGTCAGGGCCAGCTGTCGAGAGCTCGGGTCCAGGCCGGTGAAGGTTCGGCCGTAGACCTGCGATGTGGGCCACATGGTCTGGAAGCCCGCCCAAGTGGCGGCTCCCGCGGCGACGGCGCTCCCGATCACGATGGGAAGAAGCATTGAGAGTGATTGTAGCGTGGGGATGGCCGCTATTCGCTATTCGCCCTTCGCGGTCAATGAAGGCGCTTTCTTGCTGAGAGCTGAAAGCTGATCAGCCGCGCAGCGGCGACATTTGTGTTAGCCGTGGGCGTGAGCCCGCGGTGGAGTGGGAAAAAATAGTTGAGCCGCGGAGCGGCGGCACAGCTACGCTAACGGGAAACTCAGTTCTCATGCGAATACCTTGAGGCTGGCGACCCGCACTTGGCACTTGGCTAATTGCCAGGTGCCAAGTGCTAAATGCTGCCCGGTGGAAAACTCGTCCTCAGAATTAAATTCTGGTAATTGCCACGGACGCCCTCGCACGATATTCTGCGAGTCGAAGCTTTTCTCCGATCATGGCGAACCTGTTTGAACCACCCCGGTATATCGCAGTCGAAGGTCCCATTCGGGTCGGCAAGAGCACCCTGTGCCAGGTGATTGCCGAAACGCTGCACGCCCAACGCATCAGCGAGCCCGAGAACAACCCGTTCCTGCGCGCGTTTTACCAGGGAGAGGCGGGGGCGGCGTTTCAGGCGCAATTCGCGTTTCTGATCGCCCGTTATGAGCAACTGGGCTCGCTCGATCCCAAGCACAATCCGAATAAGACGTACGTCGCCGATTACATTTTCGAAAAGGACAAGCTGTTTGCCTGTCTCAACCTGGGCGACGCCGAGCTGGATGTTTACAACCGTTATTACGATCTGTTTCGGCAGAACGTGCCGACGCCGGACCTCGTCATCTACCTGCAAGCCACGCCCGAGGTGTTGAAAAAGCGGCTGAAGAAAAAAGGCGCGCCCGGCGAGAAGGCCATCAGCGACGATTACCTGGAAGAGGTCATCAAGGCGTACGAGCATTTCTTCTTTCACTACACATCGTCGGATTTGCTGATCGTGAATACGTCGGAAATCGATTTTGTGGAGCGAAGCGAAGATTTGCAGGCACTGTTGCGTCGGGTCAGTGAGCCGATTCGTGGTACGCAATATTTCCTGCCGCTTGGCCCGGATGAGCACGCCGCGCGGGCGTAGCGGAGCTTTCTTCTGAATTTTGCCGCGCGTGTCCGCCTCTGGCTTGGGCGGCGGGTTTTTCCACTGCCAACAAACCGCAGATCCCTTGGCTGCGCCCGGGATGACAATTCATTAGGAGCGAAGAGAGCGTCCTCTGTCACCAAGTTTTCATCGCTGAATCGTTCCGGCCGCGCTATGCTCCTTGCATCCACACAAAAAGGAGCGCGAGCCATGGGAGTCTTATTTCAGGCCTTCTACTGGAATTGCCCTCAGGAAGAATCGCAGGACGGCACCTGGTGGAACTTTGTTGCCGGCAAAATTCCTGAGTTGCAGCAGGCCGGTTTCACCGCTCTGTGGCTGCCGCCCGCGTGCAAAGCCGCCAACCTTGGCGGACCATCGATGGGTTACGACCCGTACGACTATTACGATCTGGGCGATGTGAATCAGAAAGGCCGCTTCAAGACCTGGTTCGGCAACCAGGCTGAACTCGTCGCCCTCATCGATGCGGCGCATGCGGCGAATATGCAGGTCTACGCCGACCTCGTGCTCGACCACAACAGCGGCGGCGATGCCCAAGAGGTCAATCCCGTCGACGGGCAGACGCGCTGGACGAAGTTCACTCCCGGCAGCGGACAGTTTGCGCGCAACTGGGAATGCTTTCATCCTTCGCCATACGAAATTTTCGATGAGATGACGTTCGGCGATATGCCCGATCTCTGCCATCGCAACCCTCTGGTGTACTCGGCCCTGATCGCCTTGGCGCAATGGATGATTGAGACCATCGGATTTGACGGCTTCCGCTTTGATTTCGTGAAGGGCTATGCGCCTTGGATGGTGCAGTCGATCGCCGAGCTGCGATACCTGAAGAAATCGCAGGACAACTTCTACACATTCTGCGTCGGCGAGTGTTGGGACAACGAGCGCACGGTCAATGACTGGCTGGGCGAGGTCAACAGCTATACCGATAATCCTGTGTCGGCCTTCGACTTTCCGCTGCATTACGAGCTAAAGGGATTGTGCGACAGCTATGGCTATAGCTTGCTGAATCTCGCCGCGCCCGGAACCGTGGTGCAAGACACTCCGTCGCAGGCGGTGACGTTTGTCGACAATCAAGACACGATTCGCGATCCCGACAACGCCATCAACAACGACAAGCTGCTGGCCTACAGTTTTATCCTCACGCACGAAGGCTATCCCAGCGTCTTCTGGATGGACTGGTACAACTTTGGCCTGGCGCAAACGGGCACTCCGAACGGAATTGCCGCACTAGTCGCTGCACACGAACGTTATGCGGGCGGCACCACGCAGGTTCTTTATGTGGACGATAACCTCTACATCATGCAGCGGGCAGGCGGCGGCTCACAGCCCGGCCTGGTGTACGTGCTGAACAACCTCGGCGACGCGTGGAATGGGACGTACGTCCAAACCCAGTGGTCGAATGTGCAATTCACGCCGATCGCCCACGGCGGCAACGACACCAGCCAGCCGGATAACAAGACAACGTCAGATGACGGCCATGCGGATTTCTGGGCGGCGCCGCGAGGCTGGGCAGTCTACGCGCCGCAGTGAGGCTGCGGTTCGCTGTTGGCTATTCGCTACCGCTGAATTGTCATCCCGAGCGGAGCGGAGTCGAGGGATCTGCGGTTTACCTGGCCGTGGTGCTACCGTCCCGGCCGGGACTAGGGTTTCTATTTCACCCGGAACGGCGCAGCTGAAGCTGCGCCCCTTCAAACCGTTACTTCCGGTTAGTGCGTGGGCGGCACGTATTCCTTGGGCTTTTCGGCGCCCTCGCCGAAGAAGTAGGCTTCCATCTGCTGCGCGATGAATTCCTGGTGCTCTTTCTTCCAGGGCTGCAGGCGATACTCGTTGAGCAGCATCTTCATGTGCTCCTGCCACTGCTCCCAGGCCAGCTTGGAAACGTTGTTGTAAATCTTCTGCCCCAGTTCGTTGTCGAAGGGCGGCTCGTCGAGGCCCTCCGCTTCTCGTCCCAGCTTTACGCACTTGACCATGTGTGCCATGAATTTCTCCGAAGGACGATTCTAGCGGAATTCCCCGTTTTTCGCAGTTCGTGGGATCGCCATTCGCTTTTCGCTCTTCGCTTTTCGCCAGAGGCTTATCGGCGTAACTCGATCCCTCGCCCGCTCAGTCCTGCAGGTGCCCTAGACAATACTCGCCGAGGGGCTTTTCCTTGAATCGGTTTGCTCCTATCCGGTATATGTCGACGTTGTGGCAGTCTTTGTAGGAGCCTTCCCCTGGGATCAACCGGGCAATTTCGTATTGACCGAGTGCAAGTTGGATGCAGTCCTCATGGGATAGTTGGCACGTGAGCAGAACCTGGTCGTCGTCCCCTAGCTTGGCGGAAAGAAGAGCGTAAGCGTTGAGTACGCTTTTCTTCCCGCCATAGCTCGACTGGTGCGTTATCGTGATTCGTTCGTTCTGCGCAGATAACAACGGAGAGATGGCGAGAACGAGTATGAGCGTCTTTCGCAGCATTGCGTTTTCGGCTGGGTCAGGTGCCGGATCCTATCAAGATACCCCTCTGTGTCAATAATCAGAGCGAAAGACGAATGGCGAACAGCGAAGAGCGGTGCCCTACTCTCCCAGCCATGCCCCATATGGCCGCAGGCGCTCGATGTGGTCGAAGATGATTTTGCAGGCGCCGGTGATCGGCACGGCGAGGATCAGGCCCATCGCGCCCCAGAGCCAGCCCCAGAACAGCAATGCCAGCGTGACTGCCAGCGGATTCAATTGCAGCCGCTTGCCCAGTATCTTCGGATATAGCACGTTCATCGCGATCAGGTGCAGCCCCATCACGATCATTACAACCAGAACGGCGATGCCGGTGGTCAGGTGCCCGAGGTCGGCGACCAGTGGTGGCAGGATGGCAAGAATCACACCCAAGTAAGGGATCAGGCTTAGGAATCCGCTGAACACGCCCAGAAAATAAAAGTACGGCAGGCCGATGGCACCGAACAAAGCGATGCTACAGACGCTGAGAAAAACGCCGATGATGAAGTTGCCGACAATGAACGATCGAATCATGCGCGCAATCAGGCCGAGCATGACGTAAGCCGTGTTGCGGTTCTCCATGCGGAAGAGCATGACCGACGACGAGCGGACGTGGTCCTGCCAGCTCAGCATGAAAAACACGAGGAATGGAATGAACGTCAGCGCCAGCACCAGTTCGGACACGGAGCTGGCGTTCTTGCTGACCATGTCGGTCCACGAACTCGACTGCTTGACGGTGACGGTGTTCTTGTCGTCGTCGGAGGGAACGATGGTCTCGGTGGTCTTCTGAATCTGCTCGGCCTGCTCGCGGAGGCCGGCGCCCATCTGCTGAATGCGGGCCTTGTATTTCGGGACCTCGTGCATGAAATCCAAGGCGCGGTTATAGGACAGGTAGGTTGCCGTACCTAAACCGATCACCAGCAACGACACGGAGAGCAGCGCTCCCGCGGCGCGCGGCACCTGAAAACGCACCAGAAAGTCAACCAGAGGAGCAAGCACGAACGACAGCAGGATGGACACCAGAATCACGACCAGAATCAGCTTGGCCACGTAGACCAGGGTAAGTACTGTAGCCGTCGCCAGAATCAGGAGCGCGGCAGTCTGCAGGTGCTCCATGCGCGACCGGTCCATCTCGGCCACGGTCGAGCGATTGATGCTGACCTGCGGCACGACGGTTGGGCCACCGGCGGCGTTGGCTTCCAGGTCGGGATCGGCGTCAGTCCCCACCGGATTCGGATTGTCCAGCAACTGATCTGGCATTTGGCCTATGGTACTCGCACAACCCTAAGATTCAGAACATGATATTTTTGCTGTGTTCCCCATGGAAAATAGCTTCCCGAAAGCTGACGGCCCGGATCGGCCTCGCCGAATTCTCTCGCTTGACGTTGGCTCCCACACCCTCGGCCTTGCGGTCAGCGATGAGCTGGGCGTGACCGCGCAGGGGCTGCCGACCTACCGGCGCAGCAATAAGCGCAACGATTTCGACTTTCTGCGGCGACTGATCAAGCAGCATGGCATCGTCGAAATGGTGATGGGGCTGCCTTTGCGAATGAGCGGCGCCGAAGGAATCCAATCAGAGAAAATGCACGTCTTCGCTGAGGAGCTGCGCCGCAAATTCAAGATGCCGGTGCATCTGTTTGACGAGCGGCTGACCTCGGTGGAGGCCAACCGCGTGCTGCGTGAGTCGGAGATGAGCATCCGCCGCAGGGCCGAAGTGGTCGACCGACTCGCGGCCGTGCTGATTTTGCAGGCCTTCCTGGAGTTTCGGAAATCTTCCGGTGAACAAGCTGCTCGACAGCCGGAACCCTGAGCAGCGCAACCCCTGCTCTGTTCATCTAAACTGCTAGGTTCGTGCGAACTCTCTTAAAACTCGTAATCGTGATCGTGCTGGCGTGTGCCGCGTGGTTTGCCTGGGCGGCATTGCTGCCGGTGCAACCTTCGCAGCAGACGTTTGTCCTGCTGCGGCCGGGCTGGAGCACGCGCCACATCGCGCGCGATCTGCAGCGGCAGGGCGTCATCCGCAGCTCGACGGCTTTTCTGATGGTCCAATACGCCAAGGGTTTGCGAACCCTGAAAGCGGGCGAGTACAAGTTCGATCAGCCGGCCAGCGCTCTCGACGTGTGGCGGCGGCTGGTGCAAGGCGATGTCTATGCGCGAACGGTGGTTGTGCCGGAAGGCTTCAACATCTACGACATTGCGGCTGCGGTCGAGCAGGCGGGGCTTGGTCCGGCTTCGGATTTCGTGACGGCCGCGCAAGGCGATCTGTATTTGTTGCGCGACGTCGATCCCAGCGCGAAATCGCTGGAGGGCTACCTGTTTCCCGACACCTATCAATTCACGCGAATCGATTCAGCTCACGACATCGCGGCGGCCATGGTGCATCGCTTCAAACAGGAGGCGCAGAAGATTGGATTGCTGGGCAACGCCGACACGCATCGTATCGTGACCATGGCGTCGATCGTGGAGAAGGAAACAGCAGACCCGAAAGAGCGGCCGATGGTTGCGGGCGTCTATTACAACCGGCTGGACAAGCACATGGCCCTCGCGGCCGACCCCAGCGTGATCTATGCGGCGCTGTTGGCTGGGCGTTATCGCGGGACGATTTACGCTTCGGACCTGCAATTCGATTCGCCCTACAACACGTATAAGTATCCCGGGCTGCCGCCGGGGCCGATTGCCAATCCGGGGGTGGCTTCTCTGGAGGCAGCCATGCATCCGGCGCAGACTGATTTCCTTTATTTTGTGAGTGACAACAACGGGCATCACCGGTTTGCGCGGGATTTGGAAGAGCATGCCCGCAACGTAGCGGCGTATCGTCGGGCAGTGGCCGCCAATCCGTAAGGACACGCCCACTTGGAAGGGACACGGCTTCGCAGCTGCTGAAAACGCCCGAACGCTCATGCTTGTGCCGCCGGCTGAAGCCGGCTCAGATGACTGAACAAAACGCTTAGACGCTGGCCTGAAGGCCAGCTCTACCTAAGCCGCCTGACGAATTGCCGCAATGCTGAGTCTTTGGGGGTTCCCCACGCATCTGCCGTATACTACGACTTCTATCTATTAGGCCTGAGTTGCCCGTCGCAAACATGAACCGATCCCGACTTCCTTTTGTTGTTTTGTTGCTAGCTCTCATTGCCAGCCAGACCGGGTGCCTGTTCCGCACCCGGATGGTGGAAATGCGCACCAGCAACGCCAAACTGCAAACGGCGACCAAGCAGGAGCTCGTCGATCGCATCAACACCGAAGCGGCCAAGATCAAGACGCTCAACGCTACCGTCAACATCGCGACATCCGTGGGAGGAGAGAAGAAGGGCAAGGTCACCGACTACGAGGAGATTCGCGGATACATCCTGGTGCGCAAGCCGGATATGCTGCGAATGATCGGGCTGTTCCCTATCGTCCGCAACAAGGCGTTCGACATGGTGAGCGACGGCAATCAGTTTAAGTTGTCGATCCCGGCGAGAAGCAAGTTTTACGTGGGACACAACGATGTTGTCCATCCCACCGGCAATCCTCTGGAGGATTTGCGGCCGCAGGTGATTTACAACGCGCTTCTGCTTCCCGACATTGATCCCCAGAATGACATCGCGGTGCTGGAGCAGAGCACCGAGGTCATCTACGACCCGAAGAGCAAGAAGAATCTTGAACAGCCTGACTACGTGATCGACGTTATCCACCATGCGGGGAATGACTGGTACCTGTCGCGTAAAGTCATCTTCGATCGGACGACCTTGGTGCCGCACCATCAGATTGTGTATGACCCGCAGGGCAGGGTGGCGACCGATGCGACGTATCAGGTGTACCAGGACTTCAACGGCGTGAGCTTCCCCAACGTGATCGAGATCAATCGTCCGCAGGAGGAGTATTCCATCCGGCTGACGATGGAGAAACTGGTAATCAACGAGCCCATCCGCGACGATCAGTTTGCGCTACAACAACCGGCGGGCTCGCAGCTGGTCGATCTCGATCAGCCCAACCAGACTGCGTCGTCTTCGGGAGTTACCGCTCCGGCGCCCCCCGCTGGCAATCCACCAAAAAAATAGGCCCCGGCCTTTTGGTTCGGCCGGAGCCCGCTATTCTCGGTACGACTAGCGCTTCGAAGTGCCGCGCGCCAGCTTCTTGACTTTGCGTTTCTCTGCGCCACGTGCGTAGGTGCGAGGCGCCTTGGGAGTCGCCTTCTTGCGCGCAGTTCGTTTTACTTTCTTGCGTTCTGCCTTATCGGCAATGCTCTTGGTATTTGCCATGAACTCAATATTCCTTCGTCGGAGGAGTTACGCCTTTTCCAACTGGGCGTACTTTTCGACCAGCTTTTTCAAACCGTATCTGCCAAATTGTACCGTAATCTTGGCATCTTCCCCATCACCCTCGCGCTTGTAGACCATGCCTTCACCGTATTTCGGGTGGCGCACGCGCTGGCCGGGATGAAATCCGGTGCGTCCTGAGGGCGCGGGAATGTCGACTTTTGGCCGGGTGAATTTCTTGCCGCGCGAGGCAAAGAATTCGGCAATGTTGTCGATGGAGTTGTAGGCCGGGCCGCCGTAGGAGTTGCGCTGCGGCGCATTGCGACGGCCGTATTGCGGACGCTGATCTTCGTCCTCATAGGCGTAGTGGCGTCCGCCATGATCTTCGGTACTGCTGCTGCTCGGATAGGACGGCTTGCGCGGCGAGCCCAGGTCCTGAACGAGTTGTTCCGGAACTTCCTCGAGGAAGCGGGACGGAATGCCGGCTTCCGGCATGTCAGTTCCATAGCGGCGGCGATAACGAGCACGCGTCAGGATGAGCGTGTCCATGGCTCGGGTCATGCCGACGTAGCACAAGCGCCGCTCTTCTTCGATGTCGTCCGGCGCCAGCAGCGTGCGCGAATGCGGGAACAGGCCTTCTTCCAGCCCGATCAAGAAGACCAGCGGGAACTCCAGGCCTTTGGCCGCGTGCAGAGTCATCAGCGTGATGCGGGCGCTCTCGTCGTACTGATCGGCGTCGCTCACCAGCGCCGCGTGATCGAGAAACTCGCTCAACGTCTCGCCACGGTCGCGGGAGTCCATCGCCGCATTCACCAACTCGCGCAGGTTCTCGATGCGAGCCAGCGTCTCGGGAGTGTCTTCCTGCTCTAGCTGCTTGATGTAGCCAGTGCGGTCGAGCAGAAACTTCAGCAGTTCGCCAGTGGAGGCGGCATCGCCAGGCGCGCGAAAACCTTCCACGCGCTCTTCCTCTCCTGCTTTGTGATCCTGGGCGGAGGAGGCCCGATTTTGGGCGACGGAGTCGAATGCCTGCCCTGAGCTCGCCGAAGGGGACCTGCTGTCGTTGGCACCGGAACCAAGCTCGGCGTCAGCGTCGCTGAACCTATCAGGAGAAAACCCAGTCGCGTCTTCTTCAAACTCCGCGGGCGAAAAATCGATGGAGTGCTGAAAATCCTCTTCGCTGTCGGCCGATTCGAGGGACTCGTTGGCTGCGGCCTCGGCCGCCGCGGCAGTTTCCGCAACGCGATCGACAAAGCTTCCCAGATGCATCGCCCGCGCGTCCTCGATCAGCTCGCGAAAACTCTTGAGGGCGGCGAGAGCTCGCGGAGGCAGCAACTGCCGCTTCAACACCTCGCCAATCGCACCCCACATTGAGGTCCCGGCCTCCAGAGCGATGCGCTCGATGGTTTCCATCGTGGTCTTGCCGATACCGCGCGCTGGCGTGTTGATGACACGCTGCACGGCGATGGAGTCATCGGGATTGGAGAGGACCTTGAGGTACGAGATCATGTCCTTGATCTCGGCGCGCTCGTAGAAACTGAAGCCTCCCACAACGTGGTACTTCAGCTGGTAACGCCGCATCGCCTCTTCCACCAGCCGCGACTGCGAGTTGGTACGGTAGAGCACGGCCGCGCGAGGCGTTTCGCCATTCTCAGCGTGTCCCTGGCGAAGATATTTGGAAATGTAGTCGGCGGCGAAGAGCGCTTCGTTTTCGCCGTCGGGCGCTTCGTAGTAACCGATCTGCGCGCCGCCGGTGCGGTCCGTCCAAAGATTCTTGCCCTTACGCTTGACGTTCTTGGCGACCACGGCCGATGCGGCCTGCAAAATGTTTTGCGTCGAGCGGTAGTTCTGCTCCAGGCGAATGATGCGGGCCTCGGGAAAGTCCTGCTCGAACTCAAGGATGTTGCGGATATCGGCGCCACGCCAGGAGTAAATGCTCTGATCCTCATCGCCGACGGCGCATACGTTGTGCTCCGCGCCGGCCAGCATGCGCATCAGTTCGTACTGCGGGCGGTTGGTGTCCTGATATTCGTCGACCAGAATGTAGCGATAGCGGCGGTTGTAGCGTTCGCGGGTCTCGCCCGACGCTTTCAGCACCCGAACCGCGTACAGCAGAAGGTCGTCGAAATCGAGGGCATTCGACTTCGCCAGCTCCTGCCGGTAAATCTCGTAGATATGCGACACGCGTTCGGTCTTGGGGTCGGCCGAGTCCAGGTAAACCTGCTGCGGATCGAGCATGTGGTTCTTGGCCCAGGAAATATGGCCGAGCACATTGCGCGGCGTCAACTGCTTGTCGTCAATGCCGAGCCGCTTCATCGCCGCCTTTACGACGTTCTGCTGGTCGGTCTCGTCGTAGATGACGAAATCCTTGCGATATCCTTTACCGCCGACCTGTAGCACATTGATGTCGCGGCGCAGCAGGCGCACACAAAACGAGTGGAAGGTCGAGATCAGCGGTTTCGAAAGTGAGCGCCCGCCGGCCAGCGATTCCACTCGGCTCGCCATCTCGGAGGCAGCCTTGTTGGTGAAGGTCACTGCCAGGATCGAGTCCGGCGGCACACCGGCGCCGTCGATGAGATGAGCGATGCGGTAGGTGATGACGCGGGTCTTGCCGCTTCCGGCTCCCGCCAGAATAAGGACCGGCCCGTTCACCGTCTCGACGGCCTCGCGCTGCTGCGGATTCAGTTTGGAGAGGTAGGACGACAATTTGACCAATACCTAGGGTTAACCAACGCCGGAAAGCGTACGGTGAAACTCAATAGTAACAACTTCGGTGGAAGCGTCGGGCTTTAGCCCGACGACCTTCGAACTCTGCTCGCGGCGGCTTTAGCCGTGGTGGACCAGGGCTAAAGCCCGGACAGTTAGTCGAAGTCGTCGGCGCGGCTAAAGCCGTGCCCTTCCACCAGAATGAATGATTAATTGGGCTTGCTGCTGGTGGCCGGCGCTTCCATGGCGCGGCGCGCTTTGCACTCGGCACACGGGCAATTTTCACGCAGGAACTGCCAGGAATAGATGCCGTGCTCATGCCCGTCGTTCCAGTGGAAGCTGATGGCGTACTTGCCGACCGGCTTGACTTCGGTGGGCCGGGCTGCTGCCTTGAACATGGGCAGAGCGCCAGCGATGGGCTTCAGCGGATCACCCGGCTGACGGCCGTCTTTCTCGCGCTCTTCGTTGCAAAGCGCGCAGGGGCAGGCATCGCGCAGAAAAGGAAAACTGAAGCTGCTGCGATGGCCACCTTTCCACTCGATCTCGACGCCGGTGCCGGTGGTGACGTTAACTTTTACGGATTTGGGATCTGCGATTACGTCCATGAGATGCTTCGCTCGCTGGTCGCGAGCCTACTCTCTAGTATCGCAGAAAACGGACAATACAAAACGGCCCAGACTTGCCAGCCGGGCCATTTTGCTCACCTCCGCCATTTCGGGCGGTTCCCACTAGCCGTGTGGGCACTGCTTCACATTGGACGGGACTCACCCGCGATCGTCATCATCGTGACGATGGCGGTTTCGCTCGCGATCCCTGTCATGAGCGTGCCAACGGCCCTTGTCTCCCAATGCGTCTTTTTCGCTTCGGGGCATCCATCCCTACGTCTGAAACTGGAAACACGGTGGTCGGAAGAAAGTTGAGCGGTCACGCCGGGATTCACTCTTCTTAACGGGGGCGTGAAGGATGTTCGCAGGAAGGGTGGGAACTAAATGGGAAAGGTGCGCGCGTTGCCGGAAAACTGAAGCCAAACTTAAGCACAAAACAAAACGGGCACGGCTGCTCTCCGTGCCCGCCATGCCGATCGTGGGCTCACATCACGATCTCTTTCGCTCGCCGGGTAATCGGGTGCTGCATCTCTTCCAGATCACTTTTAACCAGATTTAGTCCGTGCACGCAGGACTCGAACTCTCGCGCCAGCTTGGCGAACAGCGGCGCCAGCCGGGCGTATTCGAACTGATCGAACTTGGAGACGATGTAATAGCTTTCCTTGCCGGCCTTGATGAAGTCGACGAAATTCTCCAGCCGTTGTCGCCGCAGACGATAGTGATTGATGCTCTCGGGAAACATGCCGGAGAAGAACAGGATGTAGTCGCCTATATGCTTGCGCACCTGGCGCTCGCGATCGAAGGAGGGTGCCGGACCGTAAACCGGGTCGGCCTCCAGCAGCATCTCGCCGACATCGTGGAGCGGCCGGCCATCGGCGTTGCAAACTTTGAACAACTGCTCAGTCTCGCAGAACTCACCCAGGACGTTCACCAGGTAATCCTGAACTTCGGGATCGCGCAGCCCAATATCCTGGTCAAAGTGGTAGTGGACTAATTCGCCGAACAGCCCTTGTAACGCATGAGATTCCGGGATCATGGCCTGTGGCTATCGCCTCCTGTCGGGCTCATCACAACTCGATGTGATGCGAGTACTTACCGCACTTCCCGCGGCAATACAAGCGTTTCTCGCATCCGCCGTTACTGCAAAGGTTCGCTATTGGGAATCACGCGCACGCGATTCGCTTCGCCCAGTGGCGGCCCCGCGAGAACTGCATACTTAGTTTGAACACTGTTTATGCGGGTTTGGTTTGCTGCTGGATCAGTAAAACGCGCAGTCGCAGAGTACTTGTCAGCACACACAAACGATGACTGCCAAAATGCTGGCACCCCTTTGGGCGGGATGCCGCGAAGTTGTGGGACAATTTCGGTCTGCTGGGAGGCATTCATGGAACGCAAGAACATTGCAGGCAATTCTCCTTACGAACCGATCGTCGGCTTTTCGCGTGCGGTGAGAGTCGGGCCCTTTGTTTCAGTCGCGGGGACCGTAGCCACCGGGCCTGACGGCAAGATCGTCGGCGAGGGAGACATCTACGCGCAGGCGGTGCAGGCGCTGAAGAATATTGGCCGCGCGCTGGAGCAGGCGGGCGCGAGCTATAGCGACGTCGTACGCACACGGATGTTCGTGACCGACATCAGTCAGTGGGAGACCGTCGGCAAGGCGCACGGCGAAGTCTTCGGCAACATTCGTCCGGCAGCAACCATGGTCGAGGTGACAGGGTTTGTCTCGCCCGAGATGCTGGTGGAGATCGAAGCAGACGCGATCATTGCGGCGGAGGGGTGAGAAAGGCTGCTCTTAGCCGTTAGCTTTTCGCTCCTAGCTGTCAGCTGCTGCCGGGCTGTTAGGGGACACTCTGATCACACCTGCGGTCTCGATGCCGGGCTGAAGTGTCTGCGCGAAAACCGCTGTGGTCCTCGGGGGACTCGTATCAATTTCTACTTTACCCAGCACTCCGCCGACCTTCCCCAATTCGCGCAAAAGCAGCGCAAATCGGGGACCCCGGTTCGGCTGCGTGCTGGGCTAAGCTATTCCGCGCCTTCGGCGCTGGTTCTTCGGCTGTTGTACTCCATCGCCAAACAGAAACTTCAGTTCTCACACAGACACTTGAAGGCCGTCCCCTTCAAAGCACATCTTTATCAGAGTTTCGTTTAGCTCCCTGCGAACAGCGGACTGTAGGCGAGGTTTAGATGCCCCAATGAGCAAAGTTTGCCGATGCAGCGACCCTCTGGAGAGCTTACGGTTCTTCTGCTGCGCACGGGTGCGTTTGCTAAGAGCTAAAGGCTAAAAGCTAAGAGCCAACTGCGCAGCCTACGAGCCCAGCCACCGGATGGAGCTCAGATCTACGGGGTAGCGAAGAGCGAATCGCGAAGAGCGGCCTTATTGCGTCACTTCCAGCCCAATGCCCTGTCCCTGGAAGACTCGCTGGCCGGCGCCGGGCGTGGTCTTCACTACCATGCGCGTTCCCGAGGGAACGGTTTGCGCGTTGGGCTGCGCCGCAGGAGCAGGCTGGGTGAAGATGGTGCCCACTCGCAGTCCGGCATTGACGATCACTTCCACTGCATCGTCTTCACCACGTCCCACCAGGTCCGGCATGACGAACGCCGGACGATCTTCCGACGCTGCCATCAGCACGCTGATCTTCGGTTCGGAAACATTGGTCGCGTTCGGGGTTGGGCTTTGCCCGACGATCTGCCCGAGAGGCGCGTCGGGAATAGTGGCGGTCGCAATGCTTCCCAGCTCCAGCCCGCGACGGCGGATGTTGATCTCGGCGGCGCGCTCACTGCCGCCGATAAGGTCGGGGATCACGACGCGTTGCGGGCCCATACTCTCGGCTACTCGCACGTGCCAGCCGCGGCGAACCTGGATTCCGGGCGCGGGCGCCTGCGACATCACGCGGCCCGGCGGCACATCGGAACTAAAGAAGCGGTCGCCCTGTTCCAGCACCAGCCCGTGATCGGCCAGCACGCGATCGGCCTGGTTTGAGGTCATGCCGACGATTTTAGGAATCGTGGTCTGACGGCCGTGGATGGCGAAGCGCATCGCGGTCAGCGCCGACAGCATGAAGACAACTATCAGCACCAGCACCCGCGTCAGGTAAAAAAAGAAGCGCCGCATCAGTGCGCCTCACTGTCGCCGGAGGGTCCGTCAGCCGTGTCGACCTTCTGGGTCGCGATACTGGGCGTGGTTGGAGGCGGAGCGGCGAAGCCTTCCGACTCGCGTCCCTGCAAGGCGAAGCGCATGAAGTCCATCCAGATGGGCAGCGCCGCGGCCGCGCCGGTCTCCTTGTTTCCCAGCGTCTTCTTCTCGTCGAAGCCGACCCACACGCCGCAGGTCAGCGATGGCGAGAATCCCACGAACCAGGCGTCGGTGAAGTCATTCGTGGTTCCGGTCTTGCCGCCCAGGGGATGATTGAGTTTGCTGGCCGCGTACCCAGTGCCGTGCAACACCACTTCGCGCAACATGCCGACCATGATGCGAGCGGTGCGCGCGCTGACTACGTCGCGGACCTCAGGATAGTTTTCCTCCAGCACGCGCCCTTCGTAGTCGGTAACTTTTCGGATGTAGCGTGGCATCACGCGCACGCCGTCATTGGGGAACGTGGTGAACGCCGCCGTCTGCTCGGCAAGAGTGATGTCGGCCGCGCCGAGTGCGACCGGCAGGTACGGGGGCAAGGGAGAGGTAATGCCGAACTTGCGCGCGTAGTCGATCACCGTCTTGATGCCGCCGACGCGCTCCGTCACCTTGAGCGCCGGAATGTTGCGTGACTCGGCCAGCGCATGGCGATAGGTGATGACGCCTTCGAACTTGCCATCGTAGTTATGCGGCGTGTACGGTCCGGAAGGCGTGTTGAAGGTGGTGGGAGCGTCCAGCACGGTGTCGTCGGGCGTCAGTCCCTGGTCGATCGCTGCGGTGTAGATGTACGGCTTGAACGACGAGCCCACCTGCCGCAAAGCCTGGGTAGCGCGATTGAATTTCGACTGCTCGAAGTCGCGGCCGCCGACCATCGCTTTGACGTCGCCGGTAGAGTTATCGAGGGCGAGCAGCGCGCCCTGCACCCCAGACTCCTGCTCCAGCGAAACCCGGCTGGCACTGCCGTTCAAGTCGACAACTTTGACGTACACGATGTCGCCCTGGGTGAGGAACTCCTGCGGCGAGGTGTGGTGCGTCCACTTGATTTCCTCAGGGCCGAGGCGAGCTTCATAGTTGCCGAACTTAACCGTCGCGGCCATAGGTTCGACTTCGGTAACCACGGCGTGGAGATAGGTGCCCGGCACAATGCTTCCGTCCCAGTCGACGTGATGATACGTCGCCAACGAATCGCCATTGGCAATGACGTTCAACAGGTTTCCCTTCCATCCGTGGCGGCGCTCGTACGCGGCCAGACCATCGCGCACGGCCTGCTGCGCGGTGCGCTGCATCTCCAGATTGAGCGAGGTGTAAACGCGCAGCCCGGCCTCGTGAACCTCTTCCGCGCCATATTTCTTCTCGAGGTATTGCCGGATTTCCTCCACGAAGTAGGGCGCGATGTCATTGGGCTCGGCTTGAAGCTTGAGCTCCAAAGGCGCGTTCTTGGCGCGCTGCGCCTCGGCCGCGGTAATCTTGCCATCCTCCAGCATGTTGTTGATGACCAGGTTGCGGCGGCGCATGGCGCGCTCGGGATTGTTGATGGGCGAATAGTAATTCGGCGCCTTGGGCAGGCCCGCCAGGACGGCGGCTTCTTCCAGCGTCAGGTCTTTGGCTTTCTTACTGAAGTAAAAATTCGCGCCCGCCTCGAAGCCATACACGCCATGCCCCAGGTAAATCTGGTTAGCGTAGAGGGTAAAGATTTGCGGCTTCGTAAAACGGCGCTCGATCTGGATAGAGAGCATGACCTCCTGCATCTTGCGCCGGAAATTGCGGTCGGGCGACAGGAACAGGTTGCGCGCCAACTGCATGGTCAGCGTGGAAGCGCCTTGGGCGCGGCTGTCCAGAATAACGTCGCGCCAGGCAGCACCGAAGACGCGCCACACATCGACGCCCCAGTGTTTCTCGAATTCCTTGTCCTCGGTCGAGATCAGCGCGTCACGCAAGACCTTGGGAAAATCGTTGTAGCTGTCGATGACGCGGCGCTGCAAAGCAAACTGCCCGATGACGCGGTTCTGGTCGTCGTAAAGCTGGGTGATGGTGGCAGGACGGTAATGTTCGAGTTCGGTGACCTGGGGCAGGTCGGTGGAATAGACCAGCAGCAAGCCGCTAAGCGCGCCGGCAATCGCGGCAACGATAATCAGCAGGACGAAGAGAGCACTGCCGACCAGCTTGAGTCCCACCCGCCCTGGTTTCGCGGCGGTTTCGTCCGTTATGGGAGGTTCGTCGACAATGCGTTTCATGGCAGGACTACGCCCAGCATAGCACTGAAAAGTTCCGCCCGGAGGCCTCCAATTGCCGCAGAGATAACGGGTTAGCGCCGGGCAACATGCCTCTCGATTCTTTCCTCATTTACAATCATCTATTCGATTGTAGCCATTATTCCAACTAGACGGGCACCCTGTAGGACGTTGCACTTGCGGCCTGTGGGGAAGACGAACAACGCCCCGAATTACCTCATAGAACTGGAGCACGAACTTGCCAGAGACAATTTACGACGTAGCCATCATCGGCAGCGGACCGGCCGGCTACACCGCCGCCATTCGCGCCGGACAACTGGGCCTGAAAACCGCTCTCATCGAAAAAGACGACAAGCTGGGTGGCACATGCTTGCACGTCGGCTGTATTCCCACCAAGGCATTGCTGTTTAACGCGGAGGTCTACGACCACGTGAAAGAAGGCGCAGAACTCGGCCTGGAAAACACCGCCGGAGTGACGCTGAACTGGGGCTCAATCCAGAAGCGCAAACAAGGCATCGTGGACAAGCACGCCAAAGGCTTGCAGTTCCTGATGCGCAAGAACAAGGTCGACGTGGTGCGGGGTTACGGCAAGCTGACTGGCCCGGCGCAGGACGGCGTCCACACGGTTGCGCTCGAGGGCGGCGAGCTGAAGTCGATCAAGGCGAAGAACGTCCTGCTCAGCACCGGTTCCGTGGCGCGTATGCTGCCGGGCATGAAGCCGGACGCACGCATCCTGACCAACATCGAAGTTCTGAGCCTGAACGATATTCCGAAGTCGCTGATCGTGATTGGTTCGGGTGCGGTGGGCGTGGAATTTGCCAGCATTTACAAATCATTCGGCGCCGATGTCACCATCCTGGAAATGCTGCCGCGGTATGTCCCGGTGGAAGATGAGGACATTTCCAAAGAGCTGATGCGGGTGTATCGCAAGCGCGGTATCAACGGCTTCGTGAACGCAAAGGTCGAAAAAGTGGATATGACGAAGACCGGCGTCGCCGTGACCTTCACGGCAGATGGCAAGCAGCAAACCTTGGAGGCCGACAAGGTACTGATCGCCGTGGGTCGTGCGCCTCGTACCGAGAACGTCGGCATCGAGAAGACGAAGATCAAGGTGGAGCGCGGATTCGTTGAGGTTGACGAGTACATGCGCACTGCCGAGCCGGGGATTTACGCCGTCGGCGACATCGTTGCCGGGTATCCGCAGCTGGCGCACTCGGGCGCGATGGAAGGCATCGTCGCGGTTACTCACATCGCGGGCAAGCCGGTAAAGAAGATCAAGAAGTCGCGGATTCCCAACGCTACCTATTGCCATCCCGAGATCGGCAGCGTTGGCCTGACCGAAGCAAAGGCCAAGGAAATGGGCTACGAGCTGAAGATCGGAAAATTCCCGTTCACCGCGAACTCGCGGGCGAGCATCGTCGGCCAGCATGAAGGCTTTGTCAAGATTGTTACCGATGCGAAGTATGGAGAGATTCTGGGCGTACACATCATCGGCCCGAATGCGACGGAGATGATTGCTGAATCTGTGGTCGCGCTGGAGATGGAATGCACCGCCGAGGAATTGGCGAACATCATCCACGCGCACCCCACGCTATCAGAGGCAATGCTGGACGCCGCCAACGCGGTATTTGGAATGCCGATCAACACGTAAGAGCAGTGGATGGTGAATAGTGGATAGTTAGCCGGAAGCCCTGCTCTCGAGCGGGGCTTTTCGTTGCCGGTGCCCCGTTCCAGCCGCTTCTGCTGAAGCGGGGTTCTTGATTTTCGGGCCCGTGCCACGTCAGGCTTTACAATCGCAGCGTGTATTCGCTCTACAGCCTGGTGTTTCTGGCGGCGCTGTTGCTGAGCACGCCGTGGTGGCTGCTGCAGATGCTCCGACATGGCAAGTACCGCACCGGTTGGAGCGAGCGGCTGGGCAAAGTTCCCGAGCGGCTGTTTAACCGCCCGGCGGAAAACACCATCTGGATTCACGCCGTCTCTGTGGGCGAGGTTCTCGCCGTCACCCGCGTCGTAGAAGAGTTGAAGGCAGCGTTGCCGGGCTGGCGACTTGTCGTCTCCACCACAACGGATACGGGCCAAGCTTTGGCAAGGCAACGCTTCGGCGAGAGCAACGTGTTCTATTTGCCGCTCGATCTTTCCACGGCAGTGCGCGCATATTTCCGAGCGCTTCGGCCGAAGCTGCTGGTGCTGGCGGAAAGCGAGTTCTGGCCGAATCTTTTGCATTGTGCCCATCAATCCGGCACGCAGGTCGCGGTCATCAATGCACGCGTTTCCGATCGTTCGCTTCCCGGATATCTTCGCTTTCAAAAGCTGCTGCGTCCGGTGATGGAGAATGTCGATTTGTTTCTGGCGCAGAGCGAGGAGGACGCGCGACGTTTGGTACAGATCGGCGCAGCTTTCGAGCGCGTGCGGGTTGGCGGCAATCTGAAGTTCGAGGTCAAGCCTCATGCGACGCCCGCGATTGTGAGCCTCTTGGCCGCTGGGGTTCGGCAAGAGGAAATTGGGCCGTTGCTGGTAGCCGGCAGCACGCTGGAGGGCGAAGAGGCGGTGCTGCTGGAGACATTTCGTCAGGTCGTGTCGCGGTATCCTGCAGCGACATTGCTGCTGGCGCCTCGCCACCCCGAGCGTTTCGAGACGGTTGCGTCGTTGTTGAGCGCGTCGGGCCTTCGCTGGGTGCGGCGCTCGCAATGGGATGGAACCCCCCCGCTCGCAGGCGGGGTACTGCTGCTCGACACGATTGGCGAGTTGTCGAGCTTGTACGAACTCGCCGACCTGGCATTCATTGGCGGAAGCCTGGTTCCTCGCGGCGGGCACAACGTGTTGGAAGCCGCGCAATTTGGCAAGCCGATTCTGGTGGGCCCGCACACGGAAAACTTCCGCGATATCGTTGATATCTTTCGCAAAGCTGATGCTCTGCTGGTGGTAACTCCTCAGTCGTTGACGCCGACTGTTCAGCGCCTGCTGGAAGACGACACGCAGCGCACGGCCCTGGGACAGCGGGCCCGCGAGGTGATGCAATCGCAGGGGGGCGCGACCGAGAGAACTGTCGCAGCACTGCTTGGCCTGCTCGGTGGAAACCGGCAAGCCGTGCCGATCGGGGCCTCGGCGGAGAAGCGCGCATGAATCCGTTGTCGGCGCTGTTCGGCACGATCGTTGGAGCGCGCAACCATCTCTACGAACGAAAAGGTCTCCGCGTCTACCGACTGCAAGGGCCCGTGGTCAGCATCGGCAACATCTCCGTGGGCGGCTCGGGTAAGACGCCGTTCCTGATCACCCTAGGTGAGTTGCTGAAGCAGCGCGGGATGCGATTCGATGTGCTCTCGCGAGGCTACGGGCGCGCAACCAAGGGCATCGCGCAGGTCGATCCCGCAGGATCGCCGCGTGAGTTTGGCGACGAACCCTTGCTGATCGCGCGCAAGCTGCGCGTTCCCGTGATTGTCGGCGAAGACCGCTACGCAGCCGGCCGCTTCGCCGAGGAAACATTCGGGCCGCAGCTGCACTTGCTGGACGACGGATTTCAGCATCGCCGCCTGGGACGCGGCTTCGATGTCGTGCTGATCAGTTCCGGCGACGCCAGGGATTCTTTGCTGCCGGCCGGGAGGCTGCGCGAACCGCTATCGTCGCTGGCTCGCGCGAATGCCATCGTTCTTACCAACGACGACACGTCGCAGGGGCTGCCGTTATCCGGCAAGCTGGTTTGGAAAGTTAGACGCGGCATCGATGTGCCTTCAATCGAAGGACCGCAAATCGCATTCTGCGGAATCGCGCGGCCGCGGTATTTCTTCGAGCAACTGCAGGCCGCGGGAGTTGCGCTGGCTGCCACGAGGTCGTATCGCGACCATCACTACTACACCGAAAACAACCTTCGCGAGTTACTGAGGCTGCGACACGAACACGGCGCCGCAGGGTTCGTCACCACGGAAAAAGACATCGTAAATCTGGGAGCGCGCGCGACCGAACTCGCACCTCTGCATATCATTCCGGTGCAGATGGAAATCGAGAACGCCGAGGCTGTCGTGAGCGATTTGCTGGCGACGATTGAGGCGCGCAAAACTCGGCCTGCATGAGACAATCTATGGTTGGCCTGCGCCCGGTAGCTCAATCTAAGCACCGGGCGTTCATTTGAGCTCATGAATAAGCACCCGAAAGATACGGAGCGCTGGAAGAAGATTGTCCAGGCATTCTCCGGATTATCCATCACAGTTTTGGCGGACCTGGTCGCGGATGAATTCGTGTTCGGCGAGATCGCCCGCGTCTCTCGCGAAGCTCCAGTCCTGATTTTGAAGCACCGCGAGCGCACGGTCGTTCCCGGCGGCGGCGCGAACGCAGTCATGAACCTCGCCTCGCTCGGGGTCAACGTTCTTCCGGTCGGCGTGGTGGGTGACGACGAAACCGGTAGCCTGTTGCTGGAACGGCTGCGCGACAAAAAAATTTCGGTCAGCGGAATCGAACGACTCAAGGGACACACAACCACAACCAAGACGCGCATTCTGGCGGGCATGTCGCACACCAGCCGGCAGCAGGTGGTGCGCGTGGACCGTGAGCCTGAGCCGCTCGGCGATATGCATCCGGTCTTGCTGAACCTAGTGAATGCCGCGCGAGAGTATGCCACGGCGTCGGACGCGCTGCTGATATCGGACTACGGATACGGCGCAGCGACCCCGCGGCTGTTGACGTTCGTGAAATCCAACGGCTGCCTGGAGAATAAGCCGATCACGGTCGATTCCCGCTACCGCATTCTGGACTACGAAGGCGCAACTGCGGCTACTCCGAACGAGCCGGAGGTCGAAGAGGCGCTGGGATACATAATTGGCCACGACGACGAAAAGCTGTATGCAGCGGCGGAGCAAGTGATGGCTGACATGGCGCTAGAGTCGCTGGTCATCACACGCGGCCGTGACGGCATGGTGGCCTTCGAGCGCAATGGCAAGCCGCTGACGATTCCCATCTACGGCTCCGACCAGGTAGTGGATGTGACCGGAGCCGGCGACACCGTGATCGCGACATTTACCGCCGCGCTGGCTGCCGGAGCTGACACTCCCTCGGCGGCACGGCTGGCGAATTTTGCCGGGGGAATTGTGGTGATGAAGCGGGGAACGGCCACCGTCTCGGCCAAGGAACTGCTGGCAGCAATCGATCATTATTCGGCGGCATCGTCGTGAACGATAGCAAATCGAAGATTATGTCGCGGGAGCGGTTGCGCGAACGCGTCGCTGAATGGCGGCGGGATGGGCAGCCTGTCATCCTGGCAAACGGCTGCTTCGATCTGCTGCACGTTGGCCACGTGCGTTATTTGCAGGGAGCCAAGGCACTTGGCGGAAAACTTGTGGTCGCCATGAATTCCGACCAGAGCGTACGTCAGCTCAAGGGCGAAGGACGTCCTTTCATGCCGGGCCACGAACGCGCAGAAATCATTGCCGCGCTGGCCGACGTCGACGCGGTTGTGATCTTCGATGAACCCGATGTTCGCTCGCTGATTCGGGAGCTTCATCCCGACGTCCAGGCTAAGGGCACCGATTACACGCGCGAGACGGTTCCGGAGCGCGACCAAGTTCTGGCCTATGGCGGCCGGGTGGAAATCGTCGGCGACCCCAAGGACCATTCCACAACGAACTTGCTGGCACAGTTACCGTCCCGAAGTGGAGGACGCTCTTCACGGTGAGTGGACCTACATCACCGCAGGGCCAGAGCCGGGTCCGCGCCGTGGACACTGCGCGCCCGCAGATCCCGTCGCCGAATCGCATCCTCGTGGTTCGACTCAGCGCCATGGGAGACATCATTCACGCTATGCCGGCAATTGCCGCATTGCGCGCGGCTCGTCCCGAGTTGCAATTGGGGTGGCTGGTGGAAGAGCGCTGGGCGGAACTGCTGTGTGCGCGCGAAGACGATCACATGGCGCCGCGGTCAGAGCTCAAGCCCTTGGTCGATTTTCTGCATGTGGCGAATTTCAAGACCTGGCGCAAGTCGCTGCTTTCGAACGAAACGTGGCAGGCGATCGGCAACCTGCGGCGAGACGTCCGCGCAATGCATTACGATCTGACCGTCGATCTGCAAGGCGCAATACGATCAGCGTTGGCGGCTAACGCGGCTGGGGCAAGTCAACGCGTCGGATCTTCACATCCACGCGAAACGCCGGCCACCCTCTTCTACACGCGTCGCGTCGCTCCTCGAGGAGCGCATGTTGTCGAGCAGGCACTTGGCATCGTCTCCGAGCTTGCTGGCCGGGAATTGCAGTACGTTCAGCCTGCGTTCCCAGTCGATCCAGCGGCGGAAAAATGGGCTGCCGAACTGCCGCGCCGTCTTGATGGCAAACCGATCGCGATCCTGAATCCGGGCGCTGGATGGGGCGCCAAGTGTTGGCCTGTTGAATCCTTTGGGGCCGTTGCCCGGGCGCTGGCGCAACGAGGAATGGCGGTGGTCGTGAATCATGGTCCGGGTGAAGAGCCGCTGGCGGCCGCGGTACGCGAATCGAGCGGTAACGCGGCTGTGCCGGTGAATTGTTCCATCGGAGAACTGATTGCCCTCACGCGCCGCGCTAGTATCTTCATCGGCGGCGATACCGGGCCCCTGCATTTGGCGGCTGCTTTGCGAGTGCCCGTGGTCGCCTTGTTTGGGCCGACGCGGCCCGATCGCAATGGCCCTTACGGCACACGGAGCATCGTGCTGCGCAATCCTGAGAGCGTTTACAACTCCACACACACCGATCGCCCTGACCTGGGACTTTCTCTGATCGAACCGCAAGCCGTCATCGAGGCTGCGGATCGGTTGCTGGGAGAGAGCCGTGGCTGATCGCCAATCGACAAACACAAAGTGGCCTTGGAGCCGGATCGCTCGCCGCATCCGAGTGCCGCTGGGGTTTCTGTTTGCCATTTTTTACATTTGGCGGGCCCGTCCGACATGGAAATCGTTGCTATGCGGAACCGCGCTGGCGTTGCTGGGAATTTTATTTCGCGGTCTAGCGGCCGGCCATGTGAAAAAAGATCGCGAACTCACTACCACCGGCCCCTATGCCTTCGTGCGCAACCCGCTTTACGTAGGTTCGATCGTGATTGGAATTGGCTTCGCGATTGCCGCTTGCGATGTGTGGGTGGGCGTGGTGCTCGCGCTTTATTTCTTCATCGTCTATGTACCGGTCATTCGCGCAGAAGAAGTTTACTTGCGCTCGCAGTTCGCAGCTTATCCT
This sequence comes from uncultured Acidobacteriaceae bacterium, assembly GCA_963769235.1. Taxonomy (GTDB): domain Bacteria; phylum Acidobacteriota; class Terriglobia; order Terriglobales; family Acidobacteriaceae; genus Bog-257. The sequence continues at coordinate 1,075,167 of CAVYKW010000009.1, forward strand.
GAATACGTGCAGCGAGTGCCTGCTCTGGTGCCGCGCACGTTGCGGTTCAAGGGTGTGACGGATGGTTTCTCGCCTGAGTTATACTTCCGTCATCGCGAGTACAATGCCCTGCTAGGCGCCGCCGCGATATTGGCGGTCCTCATAGCGAAAATCTTCTGGCTTCATGGGTGAAGGTGACTTTCATCACGCGCTCGTTTACTGTGCTCGCCATTCTGTTGCTGGTTGCCGTTGCGCCTGTCCGTAGAGCCACGGCGGACGCGCTCCCGCAAGTCACGCATTCCACCACGCAGGACGCGCCGGAAACAAAGATCGGCTCTGCTGCCCATATCCAGCCGTTGCGTCCAGGATTTCAGTTTCCTTACGGTCAGACCTTTCACTATGAGGGCGAGTGGCGCTTCTGGACGGCAGGGCTGGCGACCATCCGCGTCGACCATGCTGGAGCGCAGGATCAGGTCACCGCGACAGCCGATTCCAATGGCGTGGTGGCTCTCTTGTATCGCGTGCAGGACCGCTTCAATTCTTACTTCGACTCCAAGACCCTGTGCTCGACTAAACTGATTAAACATACGGAGGAAGGATCGCACCGCCGCGACACCAACATCACTTACGATTACAGCCGCGGCAAGGCAGTGCTGGAAGAAAGGAATCTGAAGGATAATCAGCAGAAGAGAACGGAAAACAACATCCCGGGTTGCGTAACCGATGTGGTGTCAGGAATTTTTTATCTGGCGAGTCTTCCTTTGCAGCCGGGAGCGACTTACACCTTCCCGCTGAACGATGGCGGCAACACGGCGACGGTGCAGGCTCATGTTGACGGCAAAGAGCAAGTCAAGACGCCGGCCGGAACGTTTCAGACGATTCGAGTCATTCCGGAAGGCGACTCCGGAATTTTGAAGAGCAAGGGACGTTTTTGGATCTGGTACACGGATGACGACCGGCATCTTCCCATCCAGATGCGAGCCAAGCTGTTCTGGGGAACCGTGACGGTTTACCTGTCGAGCATCAGCAAATAGCTTTTAATGGAGGCGAAACCTCTCGGCAACCAGGCGCTGGAGGCGTGGCCGGTAGATCAGATCGTAAGCCAGCTCTTTGTCAGGAAACATAGCCAAGGCGGCGCGTTTGGCGTTTGCCACCAGTTCCGAGGCCTCTTCGACGGTAAGATCGTGGTCCTGGCTGATGACGGACATCACCATGTTCATCATGATCTGGAGTCTGCGAAGTTTGCGGCGCTCCTCTTCTTGCTCCAGTTGTTCGCTGCTAGCCGCTGGCGGTGGTACACCTTCCTTGCGTTCCGATAGCCCCATGGCTTCTCCCCGAGAAAACCGGCGCTAAACTTCCGGCCGGACCACTCGTGCAGATTGCTTTTCGTTACAATTTGATGTGCGCGCCCGCTTAACTGTTGCGCACGATCTTACTTGGGCGACCCACGCTCCCCAACAATCGTTCTGGATCTTGTCGGGGTTGGGGCATCATACAACGAAATGCCGGAATTTCATTGGCAAATCAATCACTGCAAACGGCTGGGTATCTGCCCTTTGCATCGAACGAAATGGAGGAGCTATGGCAGAGCCTAAAGACGGTCATGAAGAACTGGTAAAGGTATTCGACACGGACGAGGAGTCCGAAGCGATGGTGGTGCGGGGTTTGCTGGAATCGGCCGGCATTGAGGCGATTACCCAGAACCGCGAGGCGCCACAGGACATTTTGCCGGGGGTCGGCGGCGTAGTTGTCCTGGTGCGGCCAGACCAGGCCGAAGAAGCCGTGCAGACCATCGAGGAGTACCGCGCCCATCCCACTACCGACGAAGACGAGGCCGTCAGCGAGGAACCCGCGTAGCCGTCACGCGCTGACCATCCAGTAAGAAAGTTACAGCCCCGGCGAGGTCGGTGCGATACGTTGTCACATTGGCTTCCGCGTACCGCTCCATCACCTCCTGCCGGGGATGACCGAACGAGTTGTAGAATCCCACCGAAACCACGGCATACCGCGGTCGGACCGCATCCAGGAACTCCGGGGTACTTGAAGTCGCGCTGCCGTGATGGCCGACCTTCAGCAGGTCTGCCTGCGGATGTTCGTCCGCCAGCAACTTCTCGATCCGCCTGTGCGCGTCGCCCACTAATAGCGCCGACGTCTCACCATATTGCATTCGCAGGACCAGCGATTCATCGTCTTGCGCCGGATCGCGCGCCTCCCATCCCGGTTGTGGATTCAAGACGCGCACGTGAACTCCACCGAAATCGAAGGCATCGCCGGACGCGTGCGGCACTAAGCCGACTTGGTAGGCTCGCGCCGTCTGCTCAACCTCGACAAATCCCCGGCTGGGAGACTCGACGCCGTACCAAAGTTCGCGGGGACGGAAATTAGCGATGACGCTTTTCATTCCGCCCATGTGGTCGGCGTGGGCGTGCGAAATTGCGACAGCATCCAGTCGACGGATGCCGCGTGACCAGAGATAGGGCGAAACAACTTCTTCTCCCACATCAAAGTCGGAGCGGACGTTTCCCGGCATGCCGCCTGCGTCGAGCAGCAGGGTTTTGCCCTCAGGGGTAATCAGCAACAGTGAGTCGCCCTGGCCAACGTCGATAGCCGTGATCTCGAATATTCCGGAGCGCAGTTGCGGCTTCGGAGGCAGGAACACCAGAGCAGCCGCCGACATTGCAAGGGCGGCGACTCCCGCGGCTGCCAATCCCCGGCGATGCGCCACGAGCAACGCGAGCCCGAGGGCCACGACGGTGGCAATTGATAGCGCCAGGCTCGGAGTTGGCACTCGCACGTCCGATATCCGCAGATGTCCAATAATGCGAATTGTTCCGGTGAGCGCGTCAAGCGCGCGCTCAGCAATGATTGCGGGCAAATAGGCGAGCCAGTGCGAAACATAAGAGAGCGCAACGGCCAGGACAGCACTCGGTAACAGTATCGACGCTAAAGGCAGAATGAGAGCGTTTGCGGGCAGAGCCATGGTGGTGGCGCGATGGAAATACCATGCCATCGGCAACGCCAGTGCCAGCTGAATGACGGTCGAAATAAAGAGCAGTTCGGCCACAGCCAGCGAGAAGAGGGTGCTGCGCACCACCAGCAGATTCGATACAGATCGGCCCAGCCAAGCTTCCAGCGCTACCCGCAAGATCCGCAACTCGACCCGGAATTGCGCCGCCTTCGTGGGCAGCGAGAAATCGTATTCGGGTGAGTCGATGTTGCGAACCCCAGCTTGCAACGGATAAATAGTGCGCCGAAGAACGGGCACTGCGATTCCTGCGACTGCAATCACAGAAATAAATGTGAGTTGGAAGCTGGCGTCGAACAGGCTGCGCGGGTTGACCAGCAGAATCCCCAACGCAGCTAAACCCAAGGCATTGAGCGCGGCGCGATCGCGAAACAATAGTCGCGTGAGCAAGTAGAGGTTCAGCGTGATCGTAGCCCGCACGATGGGCGAACCAAGGTCAGCGAGGAATGCGTATCCCCAGGAAAGCAGGATCGTGAGCACGGTGGCCCAGGTCTCGTTGATGAGCAGCTTGCGCAGGGCCCACAGCGCGGCAAACGCCAGGATGCCCACGTTAATTCCTGAAACGACGAGAATGTGAAAGGTGCCGGTACGCTGGAACTCAGTCTTGATCTCCCGACCGATGAAGGCGCGCCCGCCGATCAATGCCGCCTGCATGAGCGCTCCGCGCTCCCCCGGCCAGAGCTGCGCAATGTGGCTTAAGACACTGCGTCGGGCCGCATTACGCCATCGACCAAAACGGCTGCCGATAAATCCAGGAAGCACTTCAACGTTTTCGGCCCGGGTCGAACCGGTTAGGCGAATGCCCTGCTCATTGAAGTACTTGACCATGTCGGTCGCGCCGGGATTGCGATAGTTGCGCGGCATTCGCACCCTGGCGGGAAAGTGCAGCCTCTGGCCGTAGGTGTAAATGCGGAGTGGCGATTCGGAGCCCGAGTCACGAGCCGCGTCTTCCTCGCTCTCGCGGCTGTACATCGACATTCGAATGCCGATGGGCTCACTGGTAAGGTGATCGCCGAGCCGCAGCCGTTCGGTTTCCACGTCGACAGATTCCTCCTTGCCGCCGTACGGGCTGTCACGAAGCAGGCCTTCGCGAACGACGTGAGCCGTGAGGTCAACCCCGTTTTCACCTGTGTCGAATATTTGCAGATTTTCGCTGACGCCGGATTGCGCAGCGTCTCGAGCTTGCAGATAGAAGCCACCGAGCGGGACCGCGGCCAGCAGCGCCAGCGCATATCCCAGCCCGGTTGACTTTCGAAGAAAAAATGCCGCGGGGAGGGCCGTCAACAGGAACACGGCGAACCACACCCACGGTGACCGCCAAAGGAAATTCGCTGCAAGGATTCCCAACGCGAAGGCGAGACTCAACAAGAACACTGGCGCGGGATCCCCACGATGTAGGGGCTGCGCCATCACGTCGGCTACGCTGTCATCATCGAATGGAACCAGGGTTGTGGTTGCGACCGCCGTCGGGGCCGCTGGAGACGCCGTTTTCTGCTCTGACACAGGTACCTGCTATACCTGCCGAGAACCTTTGGGAGGAAAGCTACAGCTTGTCGAGCTCTTCCGCGCCGATGCCGACCGACCAGGGTAGCAATTCGTACTGGCCCATTCCAAAGCGCGTGTAGGGATCGTTATCGCGGATGCTGTCGAGGGTCGCCTGCGCTTCGTTATCGGGAACGCGCAGCAGCAGCATGCCGCCGCTCCGCGGAATCATTGGCCCGGATGCGATCAGCAGTCCCTCCTGCTTCAATCCCTGGAGATAGGCGCGGTGCGCGTCCGTATGCTTCTGGACATCTTCCAACGGCTTGCGGTAACGAATGATGGCGATTGCGTACATATTGTCTCCTCCACACGGCGATCAGCGCAACGGTTCTACGGCCAACGTGTGGCTCTGGCGAGGTTCATCGGGTTAACGCGCCAGGTGCAAGACAGTCTCCATGTGATACGTCTGCGGAAACATGTCGACCAGGTGCGTTTGCTCGACCCGATAGCCTGATTCTAGCAGCACGCGCAGGTCGCGAGAGAGGGTTGCCGGATCACATGAGACGTACGTCACACACGAGGCGGACATGGCCGCGAGGGCCTTAGCCGTCTTTTCTCCCAAGCCCGCGCGCGGCGGGTCGAGTACGATGAGATCGAACTTCAACTTGGCGGCGCGTTCGGCAAAAAACGCTTCGGTAGTGCTGCGCACGCACTTCACGTTGGCGCCCACATTGTGTCGCAGGTCGGCAAAAGAGTGCGGCGAAGCTTCGACGGCTGTTACCTGGTCGAAGTTGCGCGCCAGCGACTGAGAGAACAAACCCGCGCCAGCGTAAAGATCAAGGGCAGCGCGGCCTTTGTGGTCGGCAAGTACAGTCTCGACCAGCTTATCGATCAGATGGCGATTGGTCTGGAAGAACGAGCCACCACTCACGCGGAAATCCTGACCAGCCGCTTTGTACAGAAGGGAGTCGTCGCCGAAAGTATGAAAGCGATCAGCGTTTGTAGACGTTAGCGGAGCTCGCTGGCGGCTTTCGTCTTCCACCGCCGAGGTTGCGAAAACCACCACCCCGGCAAGCTGCGGCAGAGCATCGTGCAGCGCTGTGGCAAAGCGTTCACACTCTTTCGGATCGCTTTCCGGACGAATGTAGGCTTCCAGCAGAACCTTTCTATCGTCGTGATTGCAGAAGAACTGCAAACCATGCAGCGTTTCCGGAACTACGCCTTCGCGGCCCATTGTCCAAACCGCAGCAATCGCCTGATTGATCAGCGGCGAACTGATAGGACACTCTTCCACCGCCAAAAGTTCGTGCGAGTTATACCGGAAATATCCCAGGGCGAACTGCGGCTGATGACGGACATGCATGCGGGTGCGATTGCGATAGTGCCAGGGCTCGGCCGCATGAACCGAGATTTCGTTTTGGAGTTCGAACTTGGCAGTCCGGCGCAGGGTTTCACGCAGGATCTCGGTCTTGTAGCGTAACTGCGCAGCGTAGTCAATGTGCTGATAATGACAGCCGCCGCAACGCCCAAAGTAATTGCACGGCGGCTCCACGCGATCGGGGGACGCAGCACTCACTCGATCTACCTTGGCGCGCACAAAACCCGGGCGAGTCTCGATCGCCGAGGCCTCGATGTTCTCGCCCGGAATCACGAAGGGCGTAAACACGGTTTTGCCGCGACCATGTTCGTCGGCCGGCAGCCGCGCCAGTCCATCTCCGCCGTAAACCAGCTTCTCAATTTCGAATTGCAGAAACCCTCCCAGCGAACTCATTACATGTAGAACAGGCTTAACCGGGGCACCTGATACTGCTCCAGCAGCCGCTTATGGATGTATTGCTTCTGTAGTTGGTCGATCTGCGGAGCACTCATCTTGCGCCGATAGGGCGCCAGATCGCGGTCCGCGTCGGAACGCACTTTATATATTGCCTCGTCCGGCGTTGCCGCCAGCAAAGCGGCAAAGAGTTTTTCCTCAGCCACGGTCAGCCGCCGCTCGATATCTTCCATCGAAGCTGCGTTGTTGTCAGAAATTGATTTCGCTAATCCTCGCAAATTCGCAGCTGTGTCTCGCGCCAGCGTTTGCGCCGCGTCCGGCAACGGAAGCTGTTCCAGCTGTCCAGCATTACGCGTGAGATATTCGGCTACCGATGCGCGATCGAGGCTGGTATCCCGGCTTTCTTTTGGCGCAGCGCCGACGGTGGCTTCGTTCAACTCCTCGGCCGAGGCCAGCACCTCCTGCGCGCAAAACGCGAGTCCGTTCACCTTGCGGGATTGGTGCGGACGCCGCTCCCACTTCTCGAAGGTCACATCGATGCCGCGCAAGACGGCTTCGAGCGGGATACCAGCATCCTTCCAGGTCTCCATCAGAGCCCAGTCCAGCGGCGACAACAGCAGCAACGTGCCGCGCCGGCGCTGGAAGTGATCCTCGATTTCGGTGAAGTAGTTGAAGTAATTGTCCACGGTCTGTGGCGCGCACTCGCAATGCTTTGTGCTGAGGTGGGCTACGACGTCTTGCTCACGGAAGGCGTGGCCGGCTCGCCGCTCGCGTTTGCGGATTCAGCGCGACGCCGTCCCGCCAGGTTTCGCTCATAGATGATGCGCAAGCCTTCCAGCGTAAGCAGGTCATCAATCTCGCGAATGTACTTGGAGCCGCCTCCCATCAGCGTGGCCAGGCCGCCGGTCGCAACCACCATTACGTTGTCACCGAGCTCCGAGATCAGGCGCTCCAGAATTCCGTCGATCAATCCCAGATATCCGTAATACAGTCCCGATTGAACGCTGTTCACGGTGTTGGTGGCCAGAACCCGCGGAGGTTTCCGCACATCGACCCGTGGCAGCCGCGCTGTGCGTGTAAATAATGCGTCGGCAGAAATACCGATTCCCGGCGTGATCACGCCACCCAGATACTCGCCCTTCTTCGAGACGACATCGAAGGTCGTCGCCGTGCCGAAGTCCACGATGATGCACGGGCCTCCGAATTTCTCGAAGGCAGCAACGCTGTTAACGATACGATCCGCGCCCACCTCGGCCGGATTGTCGTAATGCACCGGCATGCCCGTCTTCACACCCGGCTCGATGAACAGAGGCCGCGACTGGAAGTACTGCTCGCACACCTCCCGCAGCGTAGAATCCAGCGGCGGAACGACGGACGAGATCACGATGCCCTGAACCGAGCCGACCTCGAGTCCGTTCATTGCGAAAAGATTGCGGAACAAAACGCCGTATTCATCTACGGTCTGGGTCTTGGTGGTCGAGACGCGCCAGTTCGCGATAAGCCGGGTATAGCGGGCGCCGCCGGGTTCAGCCGGTCCAGCTTCAAAAACTCCCAGCACCGTGTTGGTATTGCCGACGTCGAGCACTAACAGCATGATTTATTTTCCATCCAGCGCGCGCACTCCACCCGCCAGCACGGTGCGCAGTCCGGTTGCTGTACGCACCAGCAGGAAACCGCGTTCGTCCAGCCCTTCGGTGACGCCTTCGTAGCCGCCGTTGTCGTCGATATGAACGTGGCGGGAGCGGGCAAACGACGACCGCGCCTCAAAGTTGCTCACCAAATTCGAACGAGCGCTGGGCACGTCTTCGACAAACTTGCGATAGCCCCTGTCGAGCGATTTTAGCAGAGCAGCAGCTAGAGCAACGCGTGACCACGTGCGTCCACTTTCGATGTGAAGCGAGGTTGCGATCGGCTCCAACTCGCCGGTGAACGACGCGTGATTCACGTTGATGCCGATGCCGATCACCACATACCTGACCCGGGTCGGTTCACCACTCATTTCGGTGAGGATGCCGCAAAACTTCTTGCCATCGAGCAGAACGTCGTTGGGCCAGCGCAAGTCGGGATGCAGGCCGGTCGTCTGCTCCACGGCTTCAGCCACAGCAATTCCGGCAATCAGCGACAGCAGCAACGCATCGGCCGGAGCAATCGCCGGGCGCAGCACCACCGAGCAGTAGATTCCAACCGACTGCTCCGATTCCCACGAGTGTCCTCCGCGGCCGCGGCCGGCCGTCTGTTGCTCGGCAACAAAGACAGACCCTTCGACCTCACCTGTCGCCGTCAACTGCATTGCGGTGAGGTTGGTGGATCCGATCCTAAAGTAATGATGAATGTTCGATCCGAACAGAGTTCCGGCAACAAGCGGACCCAGAATGTCGGGAAGAAGCAGATCGGGGACCGACTCAAGCTGGTAGCCGGTGGCCTGGTGTCCTGCGATTTGTACGCCGAGTTCGCGAAGGTGTTCGATCGCCCGCCAAACTTCGGAGCGCGTGGTGCCGAGTTCTTCTGCGATGCGCTGACCGCTGACGACCACGGTAGCGTTGTCGCTCAGCAGGCGAACGATGCGGCTGAGACGCGCATCTGTAGAGCCGTCTGGGGGGGGATCAATGCGAGTTGGGACAGAGCGAGCGATAGGACGATTATGCGGGAATGTTAGGGAAATGAACATCCCGAGCGAGGATGCGGACAATCGGGACGCCTCGTCGTAGATATAGGGGGCCTTCAACTCCGCATTCGCAAACAGCGCGCGAATGCTGCGCTCAGGATGACATTTGGTGTCGCGGATAAGGTGAGAGCTTAGAGCTGACGGCTGAGAGCTGAAAACTGACAGCTGACAGCTTACTACACCGGCATGATACGCATGCTCAGATCGACGGCTGGGACCGAGTGTGTCAGCGCGCCGACAGAAATGAAGTTGACGCCAGTTTCCGCGTAAGCGCGCACGTTCTCCAGGGTGATTCCACCGGAGGCTTCCAGGGGAACCGGCCGCGGCAAGCGGCGGACCCGCTCCACCGCCTGGCGAACCTGTTCCGGCGTCATGTTGTCCAGCAGCACCGCTTCGGCGCCGTGCTCCATCACCTGATCGAGCTCATCCAGCGAGCGGACCTCGATCTCGACCGGCTCGGAGCCGCGACGATTGCGCAGAGCGCGCTGCAAGGCCGGCACCACGCCACCAGCCAGTGCGATGTGATTGTTCTTGATGAGAATGCCGTCACTCAAATCCAGGCGATGGTTGTGTCCGCCGCCGCAAGTCACAGAGTACTTGTCCAAAACCCGCAGGCCGGGCGCGGTTTTGCGTGTATCCAGAATGATCGCCTTCGTGCCTTCCACGGCTTCGACGTACTTGCGGGTCAACGTCGCAATGCCACTCATGCGCTGCATGATGTTCAGGATCACGCGCTCGCAAGACAAAATGACGCGCGCGTTGTGCACCACCACGGCGATCGATTGGCCCTTCCGCAAGCGGATGCCGTCGAAGATCTCGGTGTGACTGGTGACTTCCGGATGCGAAGTCACGGTACCGTCGAGTGCGGCAAAGACGTCGAGGATGCGATGCACGCAACCAACGCCGGAGAGCACGCACTCCTGCTTGGCAAGCAGGGTGGCCGAGGCGCGCTGGTTGACGTCAATGCACGCGTACGAGGTGGCATCGCGCGTGGCGCGGTCCTCTTGTAGTGCGTTCTCCAGAATTGCCGTGACCCTGCGGTTTGTCCAGTCCATATAGCCGTGCCTACGCTCCCAGCTCGCCCAGAGCCGCGTTGGTTTTTTCCACCAGCATCTCGACTTCGGCTTTGCGCTTCTTCAATCCTTCCACCACGTTCGCCGGCGCCTTCGACAAAAATGCTTCGTTGTTCAATTGCGCGGTTCCACGCGCCAACTCGCCAGTCAGCTTTGTCAGCTCTTTGGTCAGCCGCTCACGTTCAGCCGCGACATCGATCTTGCGCTCGTAAATCACGCGGAGATCGAAGCGCGACGTGCTGCGCGCTCCAGCCGCTTTGGCCAGTGACTGCTCGACGAACGTGATGCCTTCCACGTTTGCCAGCCGCTCCAGGGCGCCACGGTTGCGATCGAGCAACGCACGCACATCCGGCTCAGCGAAGATTTCGATAGGCAGCTTCAATTTGGGCTCGACCTTCAGCTCGGCTCGAATATTGCGCACGGCAACGATCACGTCCTGTAGGATCGCCATCTCGGTTTCGGCATCAGCATTGATCTGAGCAGGATCAGCCAGGGGATATCGTGACAGCGCGATCGACTTCGCCGGCGGCTTGCCGTCGTAAACCGCGTGCCACAGCTCCTCGGTGATGAACGGCATGAACGGCGACAGCATCCGCAGTGCGCCTTCGAAGATGCCGATCAGATTTCCGTACGCGGTTCGCGCCTGATCGCGATCCTCGCCCAGCAGCCGCGGCTTAATCAACTCCAGATACCAGTCGCAATACTCGCCCCAGAAGAAGTGGTACACCACGTGTGCCGCTTCGTGAAAGCGAAACGTCTCTAGCGCATCGCCAATCTCCTGCGCGACACGATTGAAGCGGGAGAGAATCCAGCGGTCCTCCAGAGTCTCGGATTTGAAGCCGCGGACACCCTTTGGCCCACCCTCTCTTCCATCTGCGGGCGAGGACGAGGATGGGGCACCCGCGGAGTCGATCCCGTTCGCGGTGCCATCCACACTGTGGGAGTTCTTGAACTCCGCCAGCGACCACAGTCCCGCCTCGGTCGCGCGGTCCACGTTCATGAACAGAAAGCGTGCGGCATTCCAGATCTTGTTGGCAAACGAGCGATAGCTTTCGGTGCGGCTCTCGCTGAAGGCAATGTCACTCCCCGGAGCCACCATCGCTGCCATCGTGAAACGCACGGCGTCAGTGCCGTACTTCTCGATGATCTCGATGGGATCCATGACGTTGCCCTTGGTTTTCGACATTTTCTGGCGCTCGGCATCGCGCACCAGTCCGTGTATGTGCACTTTTCGAAAAGGGACGTCACCGTTCGGATTACCGCGCATGAAGTGGCAATTCATCATGATCATGCGCGCCACCCAGAAGAACAGGATGTCGAAGCCCGTGATCAGTAGGGCCGTGGGATAGAACGCGTCGAGATCAGGCGTCTTCTCCGGCCACCCCAATCCTGAGGACGGGAGCAGCCCCGAGGAGAACCAAGTGTCGAGCACGTCGGTGTCCTGCTCGAGTGAGCCGCCGCACTTGCACTGCTTTGGCGTTTCGCGCGCCACGATGATCTCGCCGCAGGCTTTGCAGTGCCACGCGGGAATGCGATGTCCCCACCACAGCTGGCGCGAAATGCACCAGTCGTGAATGTTGCGCATCCATTCGAAGTAGGTCTTCGAGTACATCTCAGGAACAAACTTGATGTCGCCCTTCTCGACAACCTCAATGGCGCGGTCGGCCAGGGGCTGAATCTTCACGAACCACTGCGTCGACAGGCGCGGCTCGACAATCGTTTTGCAGCGATCGCATTTACCCAGCGGAACCACGTAATCCTTGGTGCCGACCAGGAAGCCGCCGGCTTCGAGGTCTTCCAGGATCTTCGTCCGCGCCTCGAAACGGTCCAGTCCTTTATAGGGGCCGGCGTTCTCGTTCATCTGCGCAATCTCGTTCATCACGTCGATCTGCGGCAGCTTATTGCGCAATCCGGCCTCAAAGTCATTGGGATCGTGCGAGGGCGTGACCTTGACGGCGCCGGTACCGAACTCCGGATTGGCCAGAATGTCGTCGGTGATAATCGGTATCTCCCGATTCATCAGCGGCAGCATGACCTTCTTGCCATGGAGGTGACGATAGCGATCGTCGCCGGAATTCACGGCGATGGCCGTGTCGCCCAGCATGGTCTCCGGACGAGTAGTGGCGACGATGATGTATTCGTTCGGCGATTCCACAACGGGGTAGCGGATCTCGTAGAGCTTGCCTTGCGTCTCCTCGTGCACCACTTCGAGATCGGAAACCGCAGTGATGCATCGCGGGCACCAGTTCACGATGTATTTGCCGCGATAGATCAGGCCTTCTTCGTGCAGGCGAACAAACGCCTCTCGGACGGCGCGCGACATGCGCTCGTCCATAGTGAAGTACTCGCGCGACCAGTCAACAGACGCACCCAACCGCTTCATTTGCTGGAGAATCACGCCGCCGTAGTGCTGCTTCCAGTCCCAGACGCGCGCGACGAAGGCCTCGCGCCCCAGGTCGCGGCGGTTCTTTCCTTCGCTCGCCAACTGGCGCTCTACCATCAACTGCGTGGCGATACCGGCGTGGTCGGTTCCCGGGAGCCACAAGGTCGGCAGACCCAGCATGCGCTTCCAGCGCACGATAATGTCGATCTCGGTGTGCTCCAGCATGTGTCCCATGTGGAGGTTGCCGGTAACATTCGGCGGCGGCAGGGTGATGGTGAAGGTCTCCTGGCCGGAGCCGGCAGGCGGTGTTTCTACCTGGAACAAATTTTCGCGGACCCAGTACTCGGCCCATCGTGGCTCGATGGCGCCCGGTTCATAGGCCTTGGGGAGATCGTGAGGCATTACCGTCCGTTCGATGAATGCAGGTTTAGCCTCGATATTACAGGTGCGGGAAAAAGCGGGTCAAACAAGAACGCGGGTGGCAGCATGGTCTCGTCGACTATCATGTTTTCTAGAACGGAGTTGACGAATGGCTCATCCTCTAACACGCGCACTGTGCAAGCCTGTTGCCGGTCAGAAATTCACGGTTAGGGATAACGAATACGTACTTCGCGGAAAACTGGGCGATGGCGCAGCCTCTGTCGTTCGACGAGCCAGGAGGGACGGTGACAGCAAGGATTTTGCGGTAAAGTTTCTCGCTCCTGACCCCAAGTATATCGACCGAGCAGCCTTCGAGGATGTTGCTGCGCGATTCCGCCGAGAAGGACAACGGTCACAATTGCTAGGCCATGAGAGTTTGGTAAAAGTTCATGCTTACGAAGACAACATCAACGGTGCTGCATTTGTGGCGGGAAGCCCTAAAAACCCATTTCTGCTGATGGGAGAAATACGAGGCACGACGTTAGAGAGCTGGATCAAACGTGATGAACGTCGACGAATTGAACGGCATGGGCGCCAAGCGTTTGAGCTAACGCCGGAAAAGCTGTCAATCGCCGCTCACATAGCTCAAGCGCTCGAATACCTTCATCAACGGAACCTCGTTCATCGCGATGTAAAACCCGCAAACATATTCTTGCCAGAATCCTCGGCTGGCTATCAGCAGCCCCGCGCAAAGCTGGGAGATTTCGGAATAGTGAAGTGGGGAGACTTCCAAGCATCCCTCAGCACGGGTACTTTGACCGTAACCGCCCAGAGAGGACTCGGAACATTCAAGTATATGTCGCCTGAACAAGCCATTTCGCCGAGAGAGGTGACGGTTCGCAGCGACATCTTTTCACTCGGCGTCACCTTGTTCGAATTATTTACGGGGCAGATCCTCGCGTCGCCACACCATGTGTTCGCAATTCAACAAGCGCGCCTTTCAAGGGGAACGGCAGAAAGCCGTATTTTGGCGGTAGGCCATCACATCGTTCCCGAAGATGCTGGGATCGCCGAGCTAGTCCTCGACATGCACTTGCAAAGTCCGAGAAGTCGACCGCAGATTAGCAAAATCGTAGGCCGCTTAGTTTGGGAATGGGAACGCCGAACCGGGACGGATTGGTGAGTTAAGGGTCTCGGGCATGGCTATAGTTGCGCAACGTCGACGACTGTTAATGGGCTCCATCGTGGCTGAGACCGAAGCAGGTACTGTCGCAAGGTTGAGCTATTTTCGGTCAGTTGGCGGCGGCGCTGGCTTTTCCCGTATCATCGAGTCTCACTCGAATGCGAAACCGCAGAAACCAGTTGTGGGCTGCCGTCGCGCTCCTTGTCATTGTTGGCGGCATTGTGACCGCTGTTCTGCTGCGGAAGCGCGCGGCACCGGATGCAGTGCGCTTGCTGCCTGAGTCGGATGCGGTCCTCTACGTCAACCTGGAGCCGATTCGGCTGCTGACCGACATTGGCAAGAACCCGCCCAAGGATCGCGATCCGCAGTACGAAGACTTCGTGCAGCAGACCGGGTTCGAGTTCGAGCGTGACCTGGACAAGGCCGCCTTCGCGATTCATTACGGCGCGGGCAAAGGCAAGTCTGCCGAAACGCGCTACAGCGAAATCCTGCAAGGCCATTTCGACAGCAGCCGCGTAGGCGCCTATCTGCGTAAGCTGGCCTCCACGGTCGAGCGCTACCAGGATTACGACATCTACGTCATCCCTGTAGAAGATCGCAAGGTGCGAGTCACGCTGCTGGGCATCGACATTGCCGCGGCGTCAAACACGGATACGCCGGACGCCATTCACGGCATGATTGACCGCTACAAGCAAGCCGCGCTGCCCTTTGCCGGGCCGTCTCTGGTGAGCGATTACTATCGCCGCGTTCCGCTGGGAAGCATTGTCTGGACCATCGCGCGGCCTCCTGCCTCAAAGGCGTCGGACGAACATAGCGAACTGCTGCTGCCGGGTGACTGGAGCGGTCTGCTTCCGCAAGGCAGCATTGTCATCGCGTCGGCGCGCCCGCTGAAAGACGTCCACCTGCGGGCGGATGTGATCACGCATAACGAGTCGGAAGCCCAGATTTTTACCGGGCAAGTAGCAGCGTACCTGACGCTGTTTAAGTCGCTGGAGATTTCAATGGATTCCGGCGGCCCGGATCGCGACGTGAAGGCTGCCTTCGACAGCCTCGAAGTCCACCAGGCCGGCAGCGAGGCTGTCCTGACGGCTACCGTGCCCTATGCCTTCTTCAAGAAGGTTCTCAGCGAATCGCCGGTCGAGTTGGGGCCAGAAACACAAAAGCCGCCAAAGCAGGAAGCTCCGGCGGCTGGCGATAAAACTTCGAAAGCTAAGTAGCACTTATCCGAGATCGCGGTTTTGACTCTCGGTTAGCCCGCCCCTTTGACGCCTCCCATTTCGGCGAAGGTCGTCCGCAGGAACTTGTGCGGATTGACTGGAGTGTCATGGATGCGAACTTCGTAGTGCAGGTGGGGCCCGGTGCTGCGTCCGGTGAGGCCGACGTAGGCGATTACCTGTCCCTGCCGGACCGTCTGGCCGTCCGAAACGGCAAAGCCCGACAGGTGACCGTAGCGCGTCGAGACGCCGTTGCCGTGGTCGATTTGAAGCATGCGCCCATAGCCGTTATAGAAGTCGGCAAAAGTCACAACCCCGTCCGCCGGAGCCAGAACCGGCTGGCCATAATGGCAAGAGATATCGACGCCGGAGTGGAAGGCGCCTTCACCGTTGAACGGGTCAATGCGCTCGCCAAAAGCTCCCGTGATGGGGCCCATGACCGGCCACATTGTGGGAGCGGTCGTAATCTTCGCCCAGTCGGAGAGCGTGGCCTCATGCGTCAAGCCCATGCCCAGGCCAGCTGTGGTTGCACCAGTCATGGCGGAGCCGCGCAGGGCATAGAGCTGGTTGATCGTGTAGGTCACCTCTTCCGGCTTGACCGTGCCGCCCTCAACCGCGTTCAGCAGCTTCCGGTTGGGCTTAAGGCCGTAGATCACCGACACTTCGTTGGCGATCGAGCCCAGCGAGGCAACTTGGATATCTTTTTCGCGGTTTACCTGCTCCAGTTGCGCGTAACGCGTCTGGAGGGCCGTCTTCTCAGAGCGTAACTGATTGAAGCTGGCGACCTTCCACAGCATGCGGGTGTAGGAGCCCGCCATGCCGGTAATGGTAAACATGCCGATCAGGGCACCGGCCAGGAAGACGTATAGGTAATGAATAGGGATGGGGATTTTTCGTAGCTGACCTTCCGCATCGCGGGCTACGAAGAGAATATAAAATCGTTTTCGCAAACCAATAACCCTCAGTTAAAAATGGTTCCGGGGAGCAACTGCAACTACTATGAAAATCCGGAACGTTAAGCCCTGCTGGTCCGAACAACGATTCGGGTCCCGAACAGCCGTGGGTTGACGGCCGATTCCTCCAGCAAGAAGTTCATCCTGCTGGCGCTTGGCTGGTAATTAAGATGACATCAAACCGTAACAGAGCGGCTGATGTGTGTCAATAATTCTGGGACGTAGTCCTACCACTAATGTATTGTAAATAAAGTTGATAACACCCAACAAGCGGCGATAACGAGGTGGTAAACCCCGCTTGGTTCGCAGCCGTTTGAGGGCGGTCGTGGCGGGCCGCACTGATTGGAGACGTTCGGTGCCCTTGAAGGAAAAGCTTCTCATCCAGAGCATCCGCCGGGCGACTCAGCGGCGGGACGACCGGCCCGGAGCCGGCATTGGTGATGACTGCGCGGTGGTGCCGCTGCCTCGCGGCCACGAAGCTTTGGTCACCACCGACTTCAGCCTGGAAAATGTTCATTTCCGGCGATCCTGGCACCCAGCGGATTCTGTCGGCCACCGCTGCCTGACTCGGGGACTCAGCGATATCGCCGCCATGGGTGGCATACCGCAGGCGGCTTTCCTCTCTCTCGCCCTTCCCCCGACCTGCCACAGCGATGGGTAGACCAGTTCCTTGCGGGACTGCTGAAACTGGCGGCCCGACACTCCGTTTCGTTAGCGGGAGGCGACACAGCCCAGTCGCCGGATGGCGTCCTGGCGGACATCGTGGTGCTGGGCTCAGTCCCCACTGGAAAGGCCGTTTTGCGCTCCGGTGCGCGTCCTGGTGATTTGCTGTACGTGACGGGTACGCTCGGCTCGGCGGTCCGGGATTTGAACCTGCTTCGCGACGGGAGGAAGCTGCGCGGCAAGGCCTGTCTTAAGCACTTCTATCCTGAGCCACGCCTGGCGGTCGGCCAGTATCTGCGCGAGAAGAAGTTGGTTTCCGCGATGATCGACATCAGCGACGGTCTCTCTACCGACCTGGGACATATTTGCGAAGAAAGCAAAACCGGTGTGGTGGTTTACGCCGAAGCTTTGCCGATTGTCCGCGGACGGGACGCACTCAAGAATGCCCTGCATGGCGGCGATGAGTACGAGTTGCTCTTTACCGCACGGCCAGGTAAGCAAATTCCCACAAAGATTGCAGGGGTGCCAGTGACCCGCATTGGCGAAATCCTGGCTGGCGATCAAATGCGACTCGCCACTGCGTATGGCAAGACCTCGGTTCTTGAGCCGGCGGGATGGGAACACTTCGGCTGATTTCGCTAGAGTCCGTACCGCGAACAATCGGCAAGTACTGTCGTCACAAAGTTCGGTGATGTCAGAAAAGCGATAGTCTGCTCAATCGTCCCTTTCCGCTGTTTATAATCACGCGCATGAATCTGGAACAGAAATTGGCGGAGTTGAAGCGGCGAGATTCGCTGGCCGAAGCCGGCGGCGGCGAAGAACGGCGGGCGCGCGAGCACAAGCAAGGCAAGATGTCGGCGCGCGAGCGCATCGAATTCCTGCTCGACGAGGGCACCTTCGAAGAGACCGACAAGCTAGTCACCCATCGCTGCAACGACTTCGGCATGGACGAGCAGAAGTACTATGGCGATGGCTTTCTAACCGGCTATGGCCGCATTGAAGGCCGGCTGGTGTTCGTCTTCGCGCAGGACTTTACTGTCTTCGGCGGGTCGCTGTCGGAAACCAACGCCGCCAAGATCGTAAAGATCATGGACATGGCCATGAAGGTGGGCGCTCCCGTGATCGGGCTCAACGACTCCGGCGGAGCGCGCATTCAGGAAGGCGTAATGTCGCTGGCCGGCTACGCCGATATCTTTCTGCGCAATGTGCTGGCCTCAGGAGTGGTGCCGCAGATTTCCGCCATCATGGGCCCGTGCGCCGGCGGCGCCGTATACTCGCCCGCCATGACTGACTTCATCATGATGGTGAACGGCACGTCGTATATGTTCATCACCGGCCCCGACGTCATCAAGTCAGTGACCCACGAAGAGGTCACCAAGGACGAGTTGGGTGGCGCCGTGACGCACAACGAGAAATCAGGCGTGGCGCATTTCATGGCGCACGATGACGCCGAGTGCCTCAGCATGGTGCGCGAGCTGCTCAGCTTCGTGCCGTCCAATAATCTGGAGGATCCGCCGCGCAAGCCGTGCACCGATCCTATCGATCGCGTCGATGAGCGGCTGGACACGATCGTGCCCACCGAGTCGAACCAGCCTTACGACATCAAGGACGTCATTAACACCGTGGTGGACGATTCCTATTTCTTCGAAGTGCAGGAGCATTACGCCAAGAACATTGTTGTCGGCTTCGCACGCTTGAATGGGAAGCCGGTGGGCATCGTTGCCAACCAGCCCGCGTTCCTCGCCGGCGTGTTGGACATCAGCGCCAGCATCAAGGGTGCCCGCTTTGTGCGCTTCTGCGACTGCTTCAACATTCCGCTGATCACGTTTGAAGATGTTCCCGGATTTCTCCCAGGCACGCAGCAGGAATATGGTGGCATCATCACGCACGGAG
This sequence comes from uncultured Acidobacteriaceae bacterium, assembly GCA_963769235.1. Taxonomy (GTDB): domain Bacteria; phylum Acidobacteriota; class Terriglobia; order Terriglobales; family Acidobacteriaceae; genus Bog-257. The sequence continues at coordinate 1,093,811 of CAVYKW010000009.1, forward strand.
CCAAGCTGCTGTATGCGTTCTCGGAAGCGACGGTGCCGAAGATTACCGTGATCACGCGCAAGGCTTACGGCGGCGCCTACTGCGTTATGGCATCGAAGCACATTCGTACCGATGTCAACTATGCGTGGCCGACGGCCGAGATCGCCGTGATGGGACCGGAAGGCGCGGTCAATATCGTGTACAAGCGCGAGCTGGAAAAGTCGCAGAACCCGAACGGAGACCGGGCGGCGAAGATCGAAGAATTCCGCGAACGCTTTGCCAACCCTTATGTTGCCGCCGAACGCGGGTACTTGGACGCAGTGATTCGTCCGCGGGACACTCGCCGAAAGCTGATTCAGGCTCTCGATATGCTGGAGAACAAGCGCGACAAAAATCCGCCAAAGAAGCACGGAAATATACCGTTGTGAAGCAGTTGTCGGTTGTCCGTTGTCGGTTGGCAGCTTTCAGCCGTTAGCTTTCAGCTCTCGGCTAAGCCACGTCACTTTCAGTCGTGCTGCGTGCGCTCGTTATCAATTGTCATCCCGAGGAGGCCTTCAGGCCGACGAGAGATCTGCTGTTGATAGCTTCGCCCTACCCCCAACTCGATCGTTCGGGCTTTCTTAGCTGAGAGCTGACAGCTGACAGCTGCAAAAAAGAATCCCGAGGTTGTGTTGAGCTGTTATTTTCGACTAGTGCTCGCCTGGATCCTCACTGCGCTCTGACTCCGCATGCTTGCGCATGTGGCTCATGATCTCAGTTCGGATTACGCTAACCACTCGCCGGAATAAACGTTCAACGCCTCGGGATTCCGTCTTGCCTCTGACGTGTTTCCTGCCTTCCTGTATCGTCTGCTAGCGACCGTTGCGGTCGTTCTGCGCTGCGCCGTGGGCGCTGCAGCAGCGATCTCGCATCAGCCACCGGATTGCCCGGTATCTCCTACGCTAGCGCGCAGGTTCTGCCCGCATCCGACCCTGGAAAGCTTTGGAAACTTGTCAAAGAACGAGTGTGTTTTTACTCCGTTCCCGGCCGAAGTCAATAAAATTATCGCGACTCTATCTCCCCTGTTTTCAATTGAGTGCAGCTCATCCACAGGCGGCTGCCTGAATTTTGTGCAATCGTTTCAGGCCTGTTTCGGGGAAGTTGCTTTTGCACTTGATAGTCGCGGCTCTACGCGAGTGTCTGCTTTCCACCTGCCCGAGTCTGACCACCTTCCCAGTGTGAAAATCTGGCAAAAACCTTGCCTGGCGCGGGAGTCGGGCGATTACAATTTTTCGTGCCAGCGCATTTGCTACCATCCAATTCATGCCGCTGCTCCAGGCGAATCATCTGATCAAGACGTTTCACACCGGGCAATCCGCTTTCGGAGCGAGAAGCTCGGGCCAGGTGCGTGCCGTTAACGATGTTTCGCTCTCGATCAAGCCCGGAGAGACGCTCGGCCTGGTGGGCGAGTCTGGTTCAGGCAAAAGCACGCTAGGCCGCATGCTGTTGCGGCTGGTGGAAGCCGACTCCGGCGAAGTGCTGTTCGATGGGCATGACGTCTTGCGCGCCAGCGGCTCCGATCTGCGGCGGCTGCGGCGCGACATGCAGATCATCTTCCAGGATCCATTCGGATCGCTCGACCCCCGCATGAAGGTCGAGCAGATTGTCTGCGAACCCATGGCGATCCACGGCGGAGGCGCGGCCCGCGACCGGCGGCAACGCGTCAGCGAGGCGATGCGCGCGGTCGGGCTGGATGCGTCGGCCTTGCAACGTTATCCGCATGAATTCAGCGGCGGCCAGCGGCAGCGCATCGGCATCGCTCGGGCCCTGATGTTGCGGCCACGATTTATTGTTGCGGATGAGCCTGTCTCGGCGCTCGACGTCAGTGTTGGAGCCCAGATCGTGAACCTGCTGAAGCAGCTGCAACGGGAGTTTCAGCTGACCTACCTGTTCATCTCGCATTCCATGCCAATCGTCCGCTACCTGGCGGATCGGATCGCTGTCATGCAACATGGCGAACTGGTGGAGATAGGAACTACCGAACAAATCACCACTGCACCGAATCATGCGTACACGAAGACCCTGCTGGCTGCGACTCCAGAGATTGCCGTTAGCTGACAGTAAGGGCGAGTTGCTGCGCAGGCTCCGGATCAAGCTCGCGAAATGCTGCACCCTCCAGCCGCAGCAAGAACGCCTTCACCGGCAGCCCGCCTCCGTAACCGCCAAGGTGCCGACCGCCCGCCAGCACGCGGTGACACGGCACGATGATCGCGATGGGATTGTAGTGGTTTGCCTGCCCCACAGCGCGAGGGCCTTTCGGGTTACCAACCGCGCAGGCAATCTCGCCATACGATCGCGTCTTTCCATACGGAATTTGCAACAACTGTTGCCAGCAGCGCTTGCGAAACTCCGTTCCCCGCAGATCAAGCTTGAGATCGAAATCGCGACGCTTGCCTACGAAGTACTCCTCCAGTTGACGGCGAACGTGCTTCGTATGCTCTGGTGATTCTTCCCACTGGATCGGCTGGCCATTGATTGATTCCGGCAGCCCGCGATCGAATTTCAGAATCACGAGAGCAGATTCTGACGCGCCGATCAGCAGCGGGCCCACCGGCGACGACATACGCGAATAGTAAAGATTTTCCATGACTGTTATTGGCGTAGGCTACCACAGGCACGACACCGCGGCGCCGCGTCTGTAAGGACCGCGTCCGTTTTCGTCTACGAAAAAACCCCTCGCTCGTGCGAGGGGTCGGAGGAGAGTTGGGTTTGCGATTAAAGATTCAGGTTGTTCATCGCTGCGGTTGCGAAGAATAGGAGTTAGAGGAGACCGAATTCGCCGAATTCATGGTGCTGGTTTGGCGATTCGGGGCAGACTGGTTCTGGCCGGAGGAAGTTGAGTAGCTGTTGTTCTGCTGCGCCATGGAAGAACCCATTTCGCCGCTGGCCTGAGCCGAGGCGAGCTGATCAACATTGTTCTTCAGCAAACTGATTTCGACGCGGTTTCCGTGGGTGCTGGCCTTGGAGCCATCAGCCGACGCCGGCAGCTTGGCGTTGCCCATACCCATGACGAAAACGCGGTACACCGGAACATCGTTCTTGGTGACCAGGTAGCGAACGACGGAGTTCGCCATGGACTGCGAGCTCTGCACGCCGGACTGTCCTGCGCCCGTCGAGAAGCCCTGCACTTCGATGATGTAACCCTTCTGGTCTTTCAGGTTGGCAGTCATGTCATCGAGCGCCTGCTTCGCTTTGGGGCTGAGTGCGGTCTGGCCGGAGCGGAAACGAATCTCGGTTTGCGTGGCCGGTTGATACTGGTCGATGTTGCCGACCACCTGTTCAACCGTGTTCAGGTGATTGCTCGCCTGCAAAGCAGTCTGGTTGGCCTGCTGCGCCTTGTTGCCCGCGTCGATGGCGTGCTGGTCAGCCTGCGTAGCCTTGGCGTCGGCTTGGCGGATACCTTCCTGGGCGCGCGCGTCAACATCCTTAATCTGCTTGGCATTGGCTGCGGTCAGATCGTCGAGCTCATTCACTCGGTTGCGGATCGGGCTGAGCTGGCGCTGGACATACTTCTTGCGGGCGAAGGGATTGACCTTTCCCCAGAAGCCTTCGCGAGTTTCCGGCTGCAATGGCTGGCGTGCCGACATGTTGTCATCCGACGCGGCCGAGGGCGCCGAATTTGAATCCTGGGTGGTGGTTGTGGCCGGTTGCGACGTGCTCTGGGATGCGGCGGCCGGCTGGCTGCTGCTCTCTGACGTCGACTGTTGCGCCATGGCCGGCAGCATCAACGTTGCGGCCAAGGGCACCGACAATAGCATTGAGATCTTCATTTACTGATTCCTCCAAAGGGTGGGCACGTCCTGCCTCAAATGATCTCGTCCGTCATGTGCGCCACGAGATCCGTTGCTCTGCATATTCTGTACAGGCGCAACCCTGATCTATTACAAGTTGGGTGCCAAACTTCGACCCTAAAAACTTGAACTAACTGGTTTATTTTCAGCGCGGCATCTCAACTCCCAAGCCAGCTGCCGAGTAGGAAGGGCGCAGTGACGGTAATTGTTACAGGAGTTGAACTTGGGTGGGGGAAACTTAGACTGTTTGTGCCGTATCAACCTGGGTTCGCGCGGAGATCGACTCTCTTTGCAACACTTCATCGAGAGCTCGCTCGGCGGCTCTTTTGGCTTCAGTCAACGGAAGCGGCGGTATGACCGTCATGTGCCGTAGCATTTCGGAGAGTTGAAAGTAGCAGCGGCGGCTCGAGTGTAAGAACTCGAGAGGATACTCCGGCTTGCGCGCACGGGCCGCTTGCGGATCGGCGTCCAACAGGTACGCCACGTCAGGTTTCGGAACAAGTTTGTCGACCAAGCGTACGAAGATTTTGGTGAGCCGGTTGAGGAGCGGCAAGTTCGCCAGCTCATCATAGATGTAGCGATCCATGATGATGACGTCGGCGCCTGAGCGGCGGGCTTGGTTGACCGCAATCACCAGATGAAGCGCATCGAGAAGATACAATCCGTGCCGTGCCAGGCTGAGATACCACTTGCGGACATTCTTGTCCTGGCGGTTGACCGGCCGGCCGGGAGCGCCGATCCCGCGCTCGCTGCCGTAGACCTTGTGCACGAAGCCTTCACGGTAGCGGCTCAACACAACCACATCATCCCAGAACGCCAGCAGCTTGGTGGACAGGTCTCGCTCGCGCAGAGAATTGCTGAAGATTTGCGATCTGCGTGCTTTTGCCCGCGCCATCCAAGCCCGAAAATGAAACCAACACTGGCCGACCCGAGAACGACGAAGACATATCCCAGTAATCCTGTTCCGGCACACGACAGCAGGTAGTCGCGTGCAATGCCTGTTGCGAAACCCTGTTCCTATTTCGATGTAGAGGGCTTAGCTGACGTTCCTTTTGACAGGCCGTACACCGTGCCCGCTGCGATACCGGCGGCGGCAATCAACCCAACTTTGATAAGCAGCGACCGGCGCTGATTCTGTTTGGCGGGGGCGATTGCTTCGCCTGCCGGACGAGATGCCGCGCCACCTACCGTTGGCACTCCCTCCGCGGTTGCTGCACCCAGTGGTTGCTGCATCTGTTGCTCAGCTTTGGGCTGCGGAGCCGGTGTCGCCGGCAACTGGTTCGTTGGAGCTTTCCGGCACGGGCGGCGCAGGGACTTGATTGTCCGGCTGGTTCTGGCTGGGCACAGGTTGCAAAGGCCCCTGCGACGGATCGATGGTGGTGCCGCTCTGCGGACTCTGCTGGTTCTGCGGAGCCGAACCATTCTGCTGCGGTAACGCCTGGGCATACTCCGGCAGTCCACACAGAGCCAGGCCCGACAACTACTACCATCATCCTTGCTAATTGCTTATGAGCTTTCATGTAGCAGCTCTCCCTGAGAAAAAAATTTTGGACGTGGCCCACTTACTTCGAATTGCTTAAAGCTTTGCGCGCCGCGACCGGCGCCAGTTGACCGGAGAGATCGTCGGCTTCTCCTGATGTCTTTCATCAGCCGCTCTACATCGGCATCGCGGTCATAAAACAAATTGCGCGCCCGGTTCCTGGCGTATCGCCAAAGATTAGGAACATTGGTCTGATACCAGCACGACTGCGACATGAAGCGGCGAAAAGCCGCAGAAAATCCGGAAACGGTTTTGTAGCACTTCCGGCGAAGCCAACAGGGCTGCGGTCAAGCGATGATTCCCTTCCAGACACCGTCACCGGCTTCTCATCATCGATACCGATCAGCAAAACCGCGCTCTTGTCTTCATGTGTCCGCAAGTAGTAGCTCAAAGCCTGGATCTTGGAGATGAAATCACGAGTGCGGCCGCGAGACGGCTTGCTCTTGATACGCCGCACGATATCTTTCAGCAGAAAGCTTCCATTTGCCATCCTTCGCCATTGCGCCCGGGGAAATACGCGTGACTCGTTCCAGATCCGTCGGCTCGATCTGCACCTCCCACCATTGCGTATCGGAGGGCAACTCTCTCCACATGTGGCCGCGGCGGCGGAACAACAAGGGCGCGACGCAGTGCATTGCCCGTCTCGTCCGTGATCTCCGCACCGAGGACGAGCTGCTCAAACTGCTCGCGGTCCTCGTGGAACTCTTCCTGATAGAACTCATTCTTCAGGAATTCAGCTATGACTTCAGCTTCAGTAACGCGCCGTAGCCTCTTCATGTAGTCTCCCGCGCACGGTTACCCAACCTTTGATGAAGGGCGAGGCGACCGCAATTAACAACACAATTCTCAGAACCTGCTGGACAACAATTACCTCCAACAGCGTTGAATGGAAGCCGAAATGCCGAGCACGATCAAGCCGCTAACCACCAACTGAAGCCAGCCAGTATTGGCAATCCGCCGGGACATCTCGTAAGTGATCAAGACCACCGCCAGGGCATACACGCCGGATGCCGCTGCGTTCATGGTCAACAGCAGATTTAAGCCGCCCACAGCGCTGCGGAAGTGCGCTCCGAACAGCGATTGAAAAACCAAGGTGGGAAAGCTGGCGAGAATCAGCACAAACACCACCGACATAGCCGTGACCATCAACAACGGAAAGGCCAGGAGCGAGGTCGTAGATTTGTCAGCTTTGCTCTCCGCCGAAACCGGGAACATCGCGCTTACAATCGACCAGGCGCCAAAGTAGAGCAGCCGTCCGACCAATGCGATGGCGGCATACAATCCAGCCTCGCTGGGCGGAAAGAAATGTTTCACCATCAGGATGTCGATATTGCTGATGACGACCTGGCCGACGAAGAAAACGATCGCTTGCCGTGCCTCGCCCACCGGAGCTTCGTGGTCCGGCCAAGCGCGCGGTCCGCGAAGTTCCTTAGCTGTGTCCGGCAGGCAATAGGCGACGATCACCGAAACAGAAATTGCCGCTACGGCTCCGAGAACCCCGAATCCCATCTCGATGAGAACGATGGCGCCAACAAATTTGACGATGGCTTCAGCCGCCATGTTCCAGCTGAGTCCACGAAAGCGGCAGGTCCCTTGCAGCCCTCCCCGTTTCACCCCAAGCGGGACATAAATTGTCAGCCCAACCGCCAGCAGAGTGATGATCCAGGGCGAAGAAAGCCGCAGATAAGTTGTGAGCAGGGAATTGGTCAGCAACATAAACACGCCGAGCCCCACCCCGATCACCCAGGCACGTTTACGCAAATGCTGGAAGACCGCAGCCTTCTCCTCGATGCTGTCAGCCTTGGCCACCAGCTTGGTACAAACCAATTGAAACGCGAGAGTGATGGCCGAGATCAACATCAGGATAGTCACGGCCGCAGCGGCGTGACTGAAGTCCGATGGCCCCAGCAAACGAGCCACTCCGATGTTGTAGCCAAAGTTTGCCAGACTTACGAACACCGACCCAATCAGCAGAATGAGGCTGCCCGTCAGAATCTTGGCGTGCGATCCCGGGCTGGCTGTTGCACCGGACAACCACGCACGCCAATTGCGCGAGCCCGGTGGCGGGTCGGCGGCCAGCGTCTCTGGATTCACCGTCATGCCGCCAAATCCGCTCCGTCGGATTCTTCGAGCGGGAGCGAAGCGGATGGTGACATCGGCAGGACGGCATGGGGAGCGTGAGGATACAACTGCCTAATCGCGTTGGGCAGGAAGCAACTGAAGCTTTTCACCGCGGCCGTCGAGTTCTCGTAAATCTCAAAGAGGCGGCCGGTGCGGGTCAGTTCCAAGACCACGGCGGTCTGGTCCGACAGCGAAGCCAGCTTAAGATCGCCATCCCGCTTTACCACTTCACGCATGCACTTCAGGAGCATGTCCACGCCCGCGGCATCGATGTGCCGGACCTGGGACATGTCGAATACAATCTGGGGCCGATCCGATCGCAAGAACGGTTGGACTTCCTTCAAGAAGCTCCGCGCCTGTTTCAGGTTCAATCTTTCTGGCATTCGTTTGACAACAACGGGCCTGCTAGTGGTCTCCATATCTCCTCGCGACTGCCAGGTTCGAGGGGAATTCGGAACTTTCTCTGTCAATCCCCTGGGTCTCCATCACTGCTTCCTCGGATGGCGCTACCGTTTTTTCCCTGGTCCCGGAAGTCCTCGCGGCGCTTTTGCGGCCGGATGCCGCTGAGACCGCTCGGAAAAGCTTCTTAGGTAAGAAGGCAAAAGCAGCAGCCGTGCTGCCTGCAATTCGTGAAGCTGGACTCAAAGGCGCCATCCCGACCAAACGCTTATCGCTGACCTCGACTTCGACATTGCGAGGCAGATGAACAATCCGGCGGAATCCCACCACCGACTGCATCACGTCCAGTCCGGCGCCGACGCAGGTGTAAGGCAACACCGTGGAGTTCTCCACGACCGTGCCGCAATCCACCTCGGCGTGGTGCTCGACGACAGTTCCCCGGGTGATCAGCGCTGAAGCGCGAATGCGGGTATGCGCTCCTATGTAGGCAGGAGCGACAATACGGGCCTTAGGATGAATGCGGGCGGCGCGCCCCACCCACACGCCCGGCTTACTTTCGCGAGCAAGCGGGGAAATGGAATTTTTCCCCATCAGCGCGTCCAGCCCCAGGCGCCGGAGGTCGGAAGCATTCTGCAACCGATTCGTGTAAGCCGTCACTCGTAATGGTTGGCATTCCCGGCGCAGCTTTTGAAACTGGCTGCGAAACAGAGTTCCTGCATCCTTCCGCGCCGATGCGTTCAGTACGAATAACTCAAGGGGTGCCCCGGTCGAATCCACACACGGGGTTACGGAGCAGCGGGTGTCGAGATGGTGCTGAAGCAACTCGTCATAGTCGAGATCAACGTAGGGGCCGACTCGCATGACCACCACCAGTTCGGCGCCGTCCTCGGAAAATTTCTGGAAAGTTTCTTCCGCCGTATTCCAGAGCTGCTCGCCCTTTGCCTGAATATGAGGAACTCCCGATAACACCCCGGCGCGCCGGGCGTACAACTCTGCTTCTAAGGTCGCGTCGCTCAGCACGTTCACGCGGGAAACCCCGCACCGCAGAAGCCTTTGCAGCACCCACGCCACTACCGGCGCTCCAAGTACGTCCAGATAGGCGATTGGTATGCCGGCGATACTTTCCCGCGTGCCGGTATCTGAGGGGGGTAGACCTCCAATCACCAAGATTGCCCTTACGTCCATGACTGCCACCTGGGTGCTGCGGCCCGGAATATCGCCGAGCGTGAAGGAATCCACGATGGAATTCGTCGGAACCTGGAAATCGGTTCGAGCGCCCTTGTTCGTTGTTGCAAATCGAACGAGCGCAGGTATTGGCGAATGATCTGGGGCATAGTCATGCGCAGAGCAGCGGAAAAATTCTGCTCGGCCATTTCTCGCATTCGTGGGGAATCATTCAGAAGCTTCTGCAATTCGTTCGCCAGGCTCGTAGCATTTCCCACTTCGTAGAAGTCGACCGCCAAGCCTTCGTCAAACGCCATTTCACGAAAATCATCGATACCAGCCGATATGATTGGGACGCCAAATTCGCACGCAAGGTGGGCTACTCCACTCGCACCCGTGGCCGATGAGTACGGAAGTACTAAGACACTAGCCTGACGAAACAATCTTGGTATGTCCTCTTCCGACACGTATCCGGTAAATTCGACACGGGTAGAATCTTTCAATTTTTCGGCTACCGACTCGATGTAACCTGGTGTGAGCGGATGATTACCGCCGGCAATTACCAGCCGAACGTTTGGCATCTGGGATGAGACCCGCTGAAATGCATCAATCAATAACTCCAGACGCTTGTACGTTCCCCATTTCCCAAACGCCAGAACGCGGTGCTCTGGATTTCCTCGCAGGCTGAAATCAGGAGGTTCGGGACGCCCGCCCAGAATGCCATGCGCGCGAAAGTGAACGTTCTCTCCGCGATATTTGTCGATCAACGTTCTGCGATAAACCGGCAACAGGACTGAAATGGAATTCGCCATCAGCAACATGCGGGTCGCGGCCGAACCTGCGACCCGATACAAGCGCGGGAATCGCACACCGGAATCGGCCAGATTAATGTTGTCCATTAGGTGGTGCAGGGTTACATGCGTGTAATGCCCGCTCATCCGCGCCAGCGCAGGCTGCGTGAGACCCAAAAAAGCAGCTACGGGATTATTGCCGAAGGTTGAAAAAAGCAGGTTGAACCAAATCACATCCGGCTTGACTTCGTGGATGACTTTCAAAAGGCGCGCTGGGTTGATTACCGAATCGAAGCGCCAGCAGCGGACCACATCGAAGCCGTCGAGTTCTTCTTCATCGCCGTCCAGTTCATCAGCCAGAATGGTGAGGCTCAAGTACGGATCGCGCCGCAGCTCCCGCGCCAGGTGGAAACCATACTCGTTAAGCCCTCGCCGGCTGGGCGGGAAAGCTGTGACCAGACAAATCTTCATGTACTCCCCGCGCTAAAAAATCGACAGCCGAAAAACTGGACGGATGAGCGTCCCACTCTGGGCAGTTCCGGTGAAGTCTGGAAATTGTTCTGCCTGCAGGCCTACAGAGAATCGCAAGGGGTACGTGACCTTGAAATTCCCGGCGTCACCGCTGTACGTGCGATGAAACGGTCGTATGTAAGTGATGAAGAAACTGCTGTATACGTTGTCATACTCCTGAAATGCTTCTCCCCGGGTCCAGGCGAATTGACCATCGACACTCCAGGAATTATTCGGGGTGTATTGGATCGTGCCCGCCGGCCGTATTGCCTGCGCTGTGGCTTGCAGCGAATCCTGCACGCGCCAGGAGCGGATGTATTCGCCGAGCAGACTGGCGGACAGCTTCTGCCCGAACTTACGTTGCAAGCCGGCATACGTGGACGTAGTGAAGAACTGGCGCACCAGTGGGCTGAACGTCAGGTCGCGCCGGGTGTATCCGGTGATGAACGCTGTTTTTCCCCACGGACGTCCGACGGTGAACTGCAAGGTCTCGCCAACATCGTTCGAATTCAGCTTGTATGTAGTCGCAGTGAAGGGTCCAGCTTCGTGATATGCGCTTGCATTGAACGACAGCCAGTTACCGAACGAACTGCTGGTGACGTAAACAAACTCGCGGAATAGATTCTGGTTCATGTACTGCGGCGCTTCGGTATCGCGGCGCAGGGTGAACTGGAGTCCGGTATTGAAGGCGAGCCACGCGTCGCCGATGTGTAACACCGGATTCAGTGCGCTGTTGAAGGTGTAATCGAAAGTGTTGCGGTTGATGATGAGCGCTTCCTGCGGCAGAGACTCCTCACCGGTCGCATTGCGCAGCTGGAAGAATCCGGTCAGCAGCGGGAAATTGTTGTCGAAGTGATAGCGGTACGCCTCGGTGAATAGTGACTCCTGCTGCGAGCGGGGCGGAGGCAGATTCGCATTGTTGGTGATGCCCAGGATCTGACGATCCAGCATGTAGATAGTGGAGTCGTCGTACAGACCGCCAGTGGTGAAATTGGTCAGAAGGCTGAAGTGATCGGTGATCCGCATGCCTTCTTCGCTCGCGACCTGCATGCCTACAAGATCGGCGATCCCGTTGCCGCCCAACTGGTCTGCCTGCGACAAGGCATACAAGGCGTTCCAGCTTTGATGACGCTGCCGGTAAACTTCCCCCTGGGCCAGCAGGTAGTCGTAATTCTGATTCGCGGAAGGATCTGAGCCCAGCGCCGCGAGCGATTCGTCGGCTTGCCGCGTCTTGCCCTGCGCCAGATAGGTATTGGCGAGGCCGATGGCAACTACATCGGGAGAGGCTCCCGCCTGCTGCGCCTTCTGAAAGTAGCGCTCAGCAAGATCGAAGTCGTGCATGGCGAGCAGCAGGTTGGCCGCCTCGATCAGGTTGTCAGCAGTGACCGGGGGCGCTTCGCCAATGCGGCTCTCGGCAAATGCCAGGCTGATTTGCTGCTTGGCATCGTCATACTGCCCATACTTCACCATCAGTCGGGCAATCGCCAAGCGCGCTGCCACTCGATTCGCGTCAGGGGCATCAAGGGCGCGAGTGAATCGGTCCATCGCAGCTTTGCGATCACCCAACGTCAGCAGCGCGTCGCCCGTGTCTAACAGGATCGCCGACTGCTCTCCGCCCAGGCGCTCGGCCTCGTTGACGTAGCGCAAGGTGTTCTCGCGCTGGTTCAGGTGAGCATAAGCGTGCGCCATCTGCGCATAGATCAGCGGATCGTCCGGCGACAGGCTCAGAGCATCGTTCAGGGCGTTTATCGAATCCTGGTAGCGGCGCATGTCGTACAACGTATCCGCCAGCGCCAGATGCAGCGTGAGATCGTTCGGTGCAAACTTCAGGGCGGCGCGATACGCCTGCTCCGCACTGCTCAGCAGATGCTGCTGCCGGTAGGCAGTAGCCTTCGCCAGATCTGTCGCACCTGATTCGCCCATCAACTTCTGAGCCTCGTTTGCCTGCTCCAGCGCTTCTTTGGCGCGGCGCAATTCCAGATCGCTGAATGCCAGCCCCAAATGTGCGACGCCATTGTTCGGGCTCAGTTTCAACGCGGTGTCGAAGTCCTGCGAAGCCTGCTGCGCGTCCTGCATGTCATTCAGCACATAGCCACGGTTCACATAGGCTTCCACCATCTTGGGATCGCGCTCGATCGCCCGGGTGTAGTCTTCAACCGATTCGTCCAGCAGTTGCGAGTGCTTGTGCACGTGCCCGGTCAGCAGCGGGAAATTCGGCTCGTTAGGCAGGATGGTGTCGTACTTGTCGGTGATCGCCAGGACATCGTCGTAACGACCCATGTTGTAAAGATCGTAGGCGAGATAGACAGAGGCATTCCGGTCCTTGGGCAACTGTTGCAAAACTTTGTAGCCAAGCTTGGCCGACTCCGCATAGTCGCCTTCATGGAACAGGTAGCGTTCGCGCTCGCGCATGATGCGCGGGTCTTCGGCCAAGTTTCCCTTGGCGCGATTCACCCACTCGCCTGCCAGCTTGATTTGCTGTGCTTCAATCGCGGCATTAGCGGCGTTGGCGATGATGATGGGATTTTGCGGCGCTAGCTTGTAGGCCTTCTGATAATCACCATTCGCGCGCTCAAACTCTTTGGTCTGGGTGTAAAGGTCGCCCAACGCAAGGTACGGAATGTAGTCGTCCGGATAATCTTCGGCGAGCTTATTGAAATACTCGGCCGCCATCTGGGGATTGTTGTCTTCGCGGTAGAGATACCCCATCGCTTCCAGGGCATAGCGATTCGTGGGATCCGCGTTGAGGATGTCGGCATACGCCTGTTGCGATTCGTCTTTGCGGCCTTCTTTCCACAGCAGGTTGGCTAGTTGCAATTGGATGTTGGCGTTCGCCGGATCCAGCTTGCGAGCCTCGAGCAGGTCAGCCTCGGCGCCCTTCAAGTCGTTATCTGACATTTTCAACGAAGCGCGGACCCGCAGGAATTCAGCCTTCGCCGGTCCTTGCACGTCCAGCTTGTCGATTTCAGTTTCCGCGGTGGCAATTTGCCGATGCGCCGCTTCGTCGTCTCCATTCTGGCGGTAGAGTTCGGCCAAATTGAGCCGCAACTGAACGGGATAAAGCTGTCCTTCAGGAACGCCGCCGGCCGGCAGAGCCGCGATAGCTGCGTTGTATTCGGCGATAGCATCGGTCTGCCGATTCTCTTCCTTGGCCAGCAGGGCCTTGATCGCGTGCAGCCGGTAATGATTGGCGTCAATCGCCGCAGCTCGATTGATATAGGTCCGGGTCTTGTCGGTGTTGCCGAGCCGCAACTCCGCCTGCGCCGCGCTCAGCTGATAGCCAATTTCTTTCGGCTTCTCATTGGCCGCTCGCACGTATGCAGCGGCAGCTTGTTCCTTATCGCCGTCCAGTTCGTAGGTGTATCCCAGGTCGGCGAGGAGGGGCGCCGTCATGTGAGGCGCGCTTTTCAGGGTAGCGATTGCGGCCTTGTAATCGTGCTCCTCGCGATAATAGTTAGCGGCTGCCTGGAAGATCTCCACATTGCCCGGCGAGTGCTTCTTTGCCAGGTCGAGCATCTGCTTAGCGCGGTCAGGCTGCTTCAATTTGAGATAGGCAACCGCCATCATCAGTTCGGCGTGGGCGTTGGGCTGCTGCGACTCAGCCCGCTGCAGCAGGTTGATTCCCTCCTGAGTGTCACCGGATCGCATGTAGAGTTCGCCGAGAATGAGCAGGTCGTTGGTGCGGCTGGGATTTTCTCGAATCACCTGTTGCAAGAGTCGCTTGGCATCATCGAGGCGCCCCATGCGCTCGTAGGTTTGGGCCAGACCGCTCATCCCGTCAGCGTTTCCGGGCGCCGTCTGCAACCCGTGCTGATAGGCGTCAACCGAAGTTTGATAGCGTCCCGCGAGTCGCGAAGTGTAGCCAAGCAGGAACCACAGCTTGTTGTCCTGCGGCGCCGCCTTCACCGCGCGCTGCGCATAGTCGGCAGCGGCACTGGGATTGCCACGACGAAGCGCGTCTTCGGCAGCGCGCGCCAGTCGGCCTACTTCGATGCTGCTTCCCCAGCCAATTCCGTTATCACCCGAGGCATTGGTTTGGGCTGGCTGCTTTTTCTTTTGCGCCTGCGGCGAATTGTTTGCCGGCTGCTGGCCCTGGCCGTCGACTTCGAACGTTTGCGCCCGAGCTACGACGGAGAGAAAAAGGGAGCAGAGAATCAGGAGAACAGTTTTTGCTTTCACGTTTAACGACTCGCTGACCAAATCGGGGGATGAGCACGAACTCTGCTCGTAAGCTGAATCCAACTACTCGGATGCGAATTACTGCTGGATGGCTGTTCGGCTCTTCAATCAGCGGCTACTCTGCTCGCGTAGTACTAAGGCTCCTTAGTACTACTTACTTTCTAAAAGCGGGGACGAGCGCGGTTTGAGCGGCTTGAATTTCATGAGCTCGGAAAACCTCAAAGGGCGCAGAGGAATCGAACAGCTCTGAACCGTCCTTGCCGGAGGCAGTCCCTTGATCTCGAAGTCCCCCACTTTTCCATCGCGAGCGATTCCACTCTCCGCGATTTTGCTGATTGCCTTGGCGGTGCATGGGCCGCTGCTGCTGATGCAACTGCCGGCAAATTCCTATGACGCGAATACGCACATGTTCTTCGCGGCCCACTATGCGCAGCACTGGTTCAATCCCTGGAATCAGAAGTGGTTTGGCGGCTTTTCGCAGACGACCTATCCGCCCCTGACCCACCAGTGGATCGCCCTCTTCTCCCACATCATGGGACTCAAGATGGCGTACATGTTTGTGCAGCTTTTAGCTATTTTGTTGCTGCCTATCGGCATGTATCGCTACGCGGCGTTGTGGGTAGATGAAGTTTCGGCAAGCTACGCGGCGTTGGGCACGGTTTTCCTGGGCTCGCTCGCCATGCTGGTCTATCAGTCGGGACAGCTACCGACGACGGCCTCAGCCGCTCTTACGCTCAACGCGTTGCCCTTCTTCTATGCGTATTTGCGGCAAGGAAAATTTACCGCGCTGTTGAAGGGTGTGGCGCTCACCTGGGCCGCCGCCGCTGCTCACCACGTGACCCTGATTTTTGGCTCGGTACTTTTTGCCGTGCCCGTGCTGGTTCTGGCGATCATGGACCGCAATCTGGACAGCGTGGAAGAAGACAGATCCAGCATAGGGGCCGTGCTTCTGCGGGCGATCGTCTTCGCCGTGATTGCTGTTGCCGGCATCGCCATCGTATTGTGGCCGTATTGGGTTGCGCTGCTGAAGAATCCCATCAACCAGATGCCGATTCCCCACGGCTCGCGCGATAACTACATTCTTAATCCCATCAGCGGCATCAACTTCTGGATCATCCCCATGGGCGCGTTGATCCTGGCGATTCCTTTTATCATCCTGCGCGGATCCGCCGAGCGCCGTCTGCGGCCGCTGCTCATCGGATGGTATGTCACCACCTTGTTGGGATTGGGCGGAACTACTCCGACAGGAAAGATCCTGCTGGGCCGCGCCTTTTACGTTCTGACCTTCGAGCGCTTCACCTTCTGGGCGACCGTAATGGCCATGCCGATGGTCGGCCTGCTGGCTTTCGAACTCGTTCGGCGCTTCCGCATGAAAGCCGTCATAGGTCTGGCGGTCGCGGCCGTGCTTACCATGTCGGCCTCGGTGGCTTGGATCACGATTCACCCGATAAGCAGCTCGCCGTTCAACGTGGATCAGGTCATCGCGTTCCTGAATCGCGATGATCACTCGAAATTCCGCTACATCACACTTGGCTTCGGCAGCAAATTCGCCGAGGTGTCGACGTATGCCAATGCCAGCAGCGTCGACGGCGATTACAACTCCGCCCGCCTGTTGCCGGAGATGACTGCTTACGGTTCCGGACAGCTTTACAACTCGAAATATTACGGACTGGCGGGCATGGAATCTCTGCGCGCCGTGTTGAAGCACGCCAATCAGTACGGGCTGAAGTACATCTTCGTGCGTGATCGTTACTACGAACCGTTGTTGGCGTTCGCGGGCTGGCGGCAGGCCGAGACCTACGACAACGGTAACGTCACGCTGTGGACCAAGGAAGACGTTCCGCCCGCCAAGCGGTTGGACTTTGTCGGCTTCATGCCCACCCCAATCGAAGGCATCATGTGGGGAATCCTGCCCATGGCCAGCAGCCTGTTAGCTCTATTCCTGGTGCTGCTGCTTCCGGAGAGACGCCGCGCGAGAGAGACCCTGGAATTCCCTTCAGCCGCAACCAAGCCCGAACCGGTGATCCTGCGGGAGGCCAACTAAATGAAGCGCATTTTACCGATTGTCCTCATCGTGCTCACGGTCGTGTTAGTCGCCATGGCGACGATTCAGCCCAACCAGCTTTCTCCGGCGAAGTCGCCCGAGGGTGCCGTTCAGTCGCTGTTCGATCACGTGAAGGCCCACGACTACAAGGGCGCTTACTCCTACACCGCCAACTCGGGCGCGAACGATGAGCAGGCCTTTGCCCGGGATCTGGCAGGCCGCGACGGCAGCTTGCGAACGTATTCGTCGCTCCAGCAGGCTGATACCAAGACTTTGCACGAGAACGACGACCAGGCGCTGGTTCGCGCCACCCTCGAGTACGCCACAGCCGTAGGCGGCTTCTACGACACGCGTGATCTGAAGGTCGTAAAGCAGGGCGACGCCTGGAAGGTGGAATGGCCGTTGCTGAAAGAATCCAAGGCCCCGCCGCAAGTGATCCAGGAAAACTATCTGCGCTGGGACGTAATCACGCGCGGCTCCGATGATGACTGGGGCGCTCAGAACGTCGAAGCGCCGCGGGTGCGCATCGTTTCCATGAACGCCATCAAGCAGGGCGACAGTACCATCATTGTCGGCGAAATCGAGAACGAAGATACGGTGCCGGGCTTCGTGTCCGTGGGGGCAACCCTTGTTGGCAAGAACGGCGATGTTCTAGGAGAAGAAACCAGCTTCGACAAGATCTCCCACACCCTGCTGCCAAAAGAAATTTCACCGTTCCGCATCGACTTTCCCAAGGTGCCGCTTGCGGCAGTGAAGAGCGTGCGGATGCAGCCGAACTCCATGCTGGTGCCGGCTTCTGCCGACCCGGTCATCGGAGTCTTGCATCAACGCGTGGAAACGGACTCGCGTGGACGTCACGTGCTCAAAGGTGAGCTCATCAATCAGAGCGGCAATATCGTGAATATCCCGCACGTGCTGGCGACCTATTACGACAATAGCGGCAAGGTCATCTGGGTTTCGGATGGCTACGTGGACCAAGCCTTACTTCCGCAGATGCCGGTGCCCTTCGCCGTGGACCTGCGCGACGATCTTGCCTCCAACGTGCATAACTATCGCGTCACCGTGAACGAGTACATGCTTGACCGTCAACAGTAGAGAATCCATGGCGAAGACACAGAATGTGCGATTCCTGATTTTCTTGCTGGCAGTCGGTATGAGCCTGGTGAGCGCCAATGCTGCTGACCTGAAAGTTCCAGCGACCGTTGCGGCCGGCGCCAGTCTCAGCATTCCGACCTCAGGGAATGGCGATACCACGCTTTATGTTGCCGGCCCTGGAACTGCCATCAAACGCAAGGTCGAGCTGGGCCAGGACATTCAACTCACCGCAGACGACTTGAAGAACGCAGGACGCTACACCATTGCGTTAGAGAATGGAGATAGCGCTATCGTGTTCGTCACCGCCGGACCGGTCAGATCCATCGCATTCCTCGCCCGCCCTTCGCGCGTGCCCTCCGATACACCCGGAGTGATCAGCGGCACGGTCTTTCTCTTCGACAAATATCAGAACCTGGTGCTTCAGCCGCAGCCGGTGAAGTTTGATCTAGACGTAAACGGGCAGAGCGTCAGCCGCACCGAGACCAGCAAGAGCGGAATCGCATTCACCAAGCTGGATTCGTCGAAGAAGGAGGGCGCGGCCCAGTTCATTGCTTCCAGCGGAGCCGTTTCGGTGCGTCGGGTGGTGCAGGAGGTGGCTTCTGATCCGTGCAACATTCGGATGCGGGCCGAGCGTGACAAGTACGGGATCCTGGTCGAGACCGATCCCATACGCGACTGTGCCGGTAACCCCGTGCCCGACGGAACCATCGTCACGTTTACCTCCACCGACGACCAGGGCAAGAACACGGTCGATGCTCGCATCAAGCGTGGCATCGCCTCGGCGCAGTTGCCGGCTTCGCAGAATGCCACCATCTCGGTGGCGTCTGGCGTGGTTGTGGGCAACGAAATTCAGTGGAAGGGCCAGCAATGAAGATGCAGCTCAGTTTCGCATTAGCGCTGGTGGCTGCGGTCGCAGTCATTATGCCGGGGCGGAGTTCTGACACCGTGATGGCCGCCACCCTGCCGCCCGTCAACCTGAACGTGAGCAATACCGCGCCCCGCAAGCTGGAAGATACGACGCAGAAGGCTGTTGCGCGCGACTATGCCTCGGCGTGGCACGCGATGTCGGAAGCGCTCGACCAAAACCGCGCTGACCTGCTGGGCGCCAACTTTATCGGCACAGCCGGCGACCGGCTAACTGCTACTGTCGACGAACAACGCAAAACGGGACTTCATCAGCGTTTTACTGACAAAGGTCACAACGTTGAAGCTGTCTTCTACTCGCCGGAAGGTTCCGCCATCGAACTTCACGATACCGCCCAACTCCAGATTGACCTGATGGCTGGCAGTAAAGTTATTCATTCTGAAGACGCGACCGTGCGTTATGTCGTATTGCTGACAGCAGCGGAAAACTCCTGGAAGGTGCGCGCGCTGGAAGCCGTACCATCTTTTTGATGAAGCTTGACCTTTCGCCGCGCCCTACGTCCAACGGCTAGTAGTTTTTGTAGGAAATATGCGCGCTATAGCCTAAACGACGAATTCCATATCATTTTCCTATTTGCGACCGCAATAACGGCTAAAATATGGTTAGACTCCAGTGTGAGGCGCGGCATCCAATCGCTGTTGAGTGGCTGGTCCTGAATGATCCTAAAATCTATCCGTGTCTCTTTTCTGGCCCTGTTGATGGCCGGCTCTATCGCTGTCGTCGCCCAAACCCCGAGCCCTGATCCGGCTCCGCCTGCTCCAAGCTCCACAGACCAAGCGAGCCCGCAGACAAGTTCTCCGGACACAACTAGCCCACAAGCGGATTCTCCGGACGCGGCGATCCCCCAGGCCGACTCATCGGCTGCGAGTCAGCCGGCGAAAGCTACGCCCCAGAAACCTCCTGACAAGGCGGCTGCGTATTACCACTTCATGATGGCTCACATGTATGAGGAGATGGTCTCGATGTATGGCCGCTCCGATTACGCCAACAAGGCCATCGATGAATACCGGCTGGCCATCGAAAACGATCCTACCTCCGACTACCTTAACGCTGGACTGGCGGAGCTCTACGCTAAAACCGGCCGCATCCGCGACGCCGTTCTGGAAGCGCAGGACATCCTTAAGCGCGATGGCAACAACCTGGAAGCTCGCCGGCTACTGGGCCGCATCTATCTCCGCTCCCTGGGCGACATGCAGGCAGGCACACAATCGCAGGAAGTGCTCAAGCTCGCTATCGATCAGTATGAGCAGATCGTAAAGCTTGATCCGAAGAGTGTGGAAGACCACCTCCTGCTGGGCCGGCTGTATCGCCTGAACAACGAGCTGCTGAAGTCGGAGTCCGAGTTCAAGGCCGCGGTGGCCATCCAGCCTGACTCGGAAGAAGCCGTGACCACGCTGGCTTACCTCTATAACGAGGAAGGTGATTCCGCGCGGGCGTTGCAGGTGTTGAGTGCGATTCCGCAAGAGGCACGTACCGCGAAGCTGTACTCCGCGTTGGGCTACACCTACGAGCAGCAGAAGGATTACAAGCAGGCAGTTGACGCCTACCGCAAATCCACCGAGCTGGATCACGACAATCTCGACGCCGTCCGCGGTCTGGCGCAGAACCTGATGAACGACAATCAGACCGATGCAGCCCTCGAACAGTACAAGGCCATCGTCGATGCCGACCCTTCTGACGCGCAGACCTACATGCGTATTGCCGAGATCGATCGCCGCAACGGCAAGTTCGATCAGGCGATGGATGCGTTGAAGAAGGCTGCCGCGGTTGTCCCCGATTCGCTTGAGGTGCAGTACAACATCGCCGTCATCGACGAAGCCCAAGGCAAGTACGACGACGCGATCACAATCCTCAATCAGCTGCTTCAGAAGACCGAGCACTCCGAAGATCAGTACACCCTCGGCGACAAGAACAATCGCGCTGTTTTCCTGGAGCGGCTTGGAACCATCTACCGCGAAGCCAACAAGAACCAGCAGGCGGAACAGACTTTCCGCCAGATGCTCGACTTGGGCGATGACAACGCGGTTCGCGGTTATCAGCAGATCATCGAAACCTATCGCGATAACAAGCAGTGGCAGATGGCCACCACGGTCGCCGAAGAAGCTGCCAAGCGATTTCCTACGGATCGGGACCTACAGATGGTAGCTGCTTCGCAAGAAGCCGACATGGGCAACGCGAACAAGGCCATCGATCAGGTGAAGGCACTGCTCAAGGGCAATCCGGCCGACGATCAAAAGGTCTATGTCGCCTTGGCGCAGATGTACAGCCGCATTAAAGAATGGAATCTTGCGGAAGAGAACATCAACAAGGCGATCGAACTTTCCAGCAAGCCGGATGACAAAGACTATGCGATGTTTGTCGCCGGATCCATCTACGAGCGGCAGAAAAAGTACGACAAGGCGGAAGAGGCTTTCCACAAGGTGTTAGCCGACGATCCCAAGAATGCCGCCGCGCTGAACTATCTCGGGTACATGCTGGCTGATCGCGGTACCCGCCTGGACGAAGCTCTCGGTTACATCCGGCGAGCTGTAGCGCTTGACCCGCAAAACGGCGCTTACCTCGACTCGCTCGGCTGGGCGTACTACAAGATGGGCAACTACGATCTGGCGGAAGAGAATCTGCGGCGCGCCTCCGAACGCACTAACGACGACCCCACCGTCCACGATCATCTTGGCGAGCTGTACATGAAGACCGGCCGAGTGAAATTGGCTGCAACCCATTGGGAACGCTCGCTGGAGGAGTGGAATAAGACTATCCCCGCCGAAGTTGATACTGACAGTGTAGCCAAGGTACAGAAGGAACTGGAGACGGCCCGGGTCAAGCTAGCCAAGCAGAATGCAACCGGCCCTCCCCCTGCCAAACAATAGATAGGTTCCCCGGAAAGTTGAAGGCGCTGCTCAGCAGCGCCTTTTTATTGCGCGCCGGACGATGTGAACATTTCGTTGCAGCGGCTTTTGGACATGCCCGGACGGCCTCCTTCGTGATAAAACTCCAGAGCTATGCCTAACAAACTTGTGGTGCGTACTTCTATCGTGAGCCTTGCCCTGGCTCTTTGTTTGCTGCCTCTCTCCGCTCACGCCAAGGCAGCCAAGAAGAAAACTATTGAGCTAAAGGATGCTAAAGGTACCGATGTGGGCACGGCGACCATCGTCTCCAGCGGTTCGGGAGTCGAAGTGAAGCTCGACCTTAAGAACTTGCCCCCAGGCGAGCACGCTGTGCACTTCCACCAGACCGCCAAGTGTGACCCTCCAGATTTCAAGTCGGCTGGCGGACACTTCAATCCGACCAACAAAGAGCATGGATTTGAGAACCCTAACGGTCACCATGCCGGCGACATGATGAACTTCACCGTAAAGGACAATGGCAAAGCGAAGGCCACGGTGAAAGATAGTGACGTGGTGCTGGGTACGGGCAGCGAACCCAACTCGCTGTTCGCGAACGGCGGTACCTCCATCATGATCCACGCCAAAGGCGACGACTATAAGACTAACCCCGCCGGCAACTCCGGCGACCGCATCGCGTGCGGCGTGATTGCGCCGTAAGGTTTGCGGGGGGAAATGGGCGATCACGGCCTTCTATGATGCGCAGCCTCGGCGGCGTCAACACTCGTTCCTGGACTTGTCCTACGAGGAGGCTTCAGCCCGTCGAGGGATCTGCGGTTCGCACGTTTTGCGGCAACCCCCGACCGCCCGTAAACTACCGTCATGGGCGATATCGGCCGCATGCTTGTATTCCTGGGAGGAATTCTCCTCGTCGTCGGGATAATTTTCATTTTTGCGGGAAAAATCAACCTGCCCATCGGCCGCTTGCCCGGCGACATCGTCTATCGCGGCAAGAACACTACCTTCTATTTCCCGCTCATGACGTCGATCCTGCTCAGCGTCATCTTGTCGCTGGTGCTGTATTTCGTGAACCGAATGCGGTGAGGCCCCGAGAACGATTCGCCATTTGCCTCCAGCTTTTGGCTTCTCTTAGCTCTTAGCTCTTAGCAACGGCCCCCAACCTACCTGCTGCTCCCGTTGTGCTTGCCCACGCTGTTTGATGTCGAGTCTATCGAGTCGAGCTAACGGGTCCACGCCACCGAGACTCCGTTTGCTATAAGAGCTAACAGCCAAGAGCGATAGCGATGGCGAATAGTGCCCGCGATCTGTGGCTTCTCCTTGATACACTGCCTTCAGACGCACTTCATGGCCGGCATAGAACAACTCGGACTCGCGTTTCAAGCTCCTCTGCGCAAGATTTATCCCGTACGCGAGCTAGTTGCCGCCGTCCGAACCCAGGTCGAGAGCGCCTTCACCGACGTGTATGTCGAAGGCGAAATTTCCAACTACCGCCCTGCCGAGTCGGGTCACCTTTATTTCACCCTGAAAGACGGCTCCTCGCAGCTGCGCATGGTGATGTGGCGTACCCAGGCGCGGCTACTTCGCTTCCGTCCGGAGAACGGTACCCAGGTCATCGCTCGCGGCCGGGTCACCGTGTACGACGAGCGCGGTGATTTGCAGTTCCAGGCCGAGCATCTGGAGCCCAAGGGCGCGGGAGCCCTGCAAATTGCCTTCGAGCAGCTAAAGGCCAAGCTCACCGCCGAGGGCCTGTTCGAGCCAGGGCGCAGAAAGCCGATTCCGGCGTTGCCTCGCCGCATCGGCCTGGTCACTTCCCCGCGCGGCGCAGCCTTGCAGGATATCCTCAACATACTGCGCCGGCGGCATGAGTCGGCCAACGTGCTCATTTACCCCGCCCAGGTCCAGGGCGACGTCGCTGCTTCAGAAGTCGGCGCCGGCGTGCGTTATTTCAGCCGGCACGGCAGCGTTGATGTGATCATCGTGGCGCGTGGCGGAGGCTCATTCGAGGACCTCTTCGCCTTCAACGACGAGGGTTTAGCGCGTACCATTGCCGCCTCCAGCGTTCCGGTCATCTCGGCTGTCGGTCACGAAACCGACTTCACTATCTGCGACTTCGTCGCCGACCTGCGAGCGCCCACTCCGTCCGCGGCCGCCGAGCTGGTCATTCGCTCCAAGCACGAATTGTCGGACAAGACGCAGGTGCTGTATAAACGGCTGACCCAGGCCGTGAACTACAAGCTGCTGCGGGCCAACAATGCCCTGTCGTCATTGGTCCAGGATGCAGTTTTCGTTCGTATGCAAGACACGATTGCCCGCCGCCAGCAGCGCGGGGACGACCTGTCCTATCGGCTGGCGCAAGCCCAGACGCGCATTCTGAAAAATAGCTATCGCAACCTGGAGAGCCTCGAAGCTCATCTGCGGCAACACGATTTGCGGGTGCGTGCCGGCCTTATGCGTCGTCAGCTCGAATCCCACGCTTCCCAACTGAATTCCGCGATTTCGCGCCTGCTGGTAGTGCGGATGACCGGGGTGAATGGTCTAACCATCGCATTGGCTCGTGCGGGCGAGACTCTGCTACTCCGTCGCCGCTCGCGCTGGGAACAGATACACGGCAAACTCCAGGCGCTCTCCCCCAAGGCTATCCTGGACCGCGGCTACGCGCTGGTGTTCGACAGCGCGGGACACCTTATCAAGCAGGTAGACCAATTGCAGCCGGGTCAACCCATCCGCACCCAGCTTGCGGGCGGAGACTTCACCGCGACGGTGGACGGGATAAAGAGCCGGACTTAACGGCCGGGATCAAGGATTTGGGTTTAGGGATTAGTGAGCCGCTGTACTGCCGTGCTGAATTGAAGCATTAGAATAAACACCCAAGCTTGGAACGTATACCACTTAGAAGACTTCGCACGAATCCCAAATCCCTAGTCTCTAATCGCGAATCCCTATTACCTCCCTCTGTTTGTACCCACTGCATTAGAATGAGGGCACTTGCAGTCACGGCGCCGGCGGCTGAAGGAACCAGGATGCTTCACAATTTCGGTCACATACCGCAGCTATCGTTGATCTCCGTGATCGACATCCTGGTCGTGGCGTTCCTGATCTATGAGTTTCTGAAGCTGATCAAGGGAACCCGCGCCGTTCCCATGCTGGTGGCCGTTGTCCTGCTGGTAGCAGCGTTCTGGCTCGCGCATGTCGAGCAACTCAAGACCGTCGACTGGCTCATCACCACCCTGTTCCCGTACGCCGTGTTCGCGCTGATTGTCGTATTCGGCGCCGAAATTCGGCACGCCCTGGCTCGCCTGGGACGGCGTATCTCGACCGCGCGTAGCGGAGCCTTCAACGGAACCGACAGCTATGAGGACATTGTTCTGGCGGCGAATCACCTCTCGCAGACGGTGACCGGCGCCTTAATTGTCATCGAGCGCGAAATCGGCCTGCGAACTTTTATCGAAAGCGGGGTTCCGCTGGACGCAAATCTTTCCTACGATCTGCTGATCACCATTTTCCGTCCCAGCGCCCCACTGCATGACGGAGCGGTCATCGTGCAGAAGGGGCGTATCGCGGCAGCAGCCTGTTTCCTGCCACTCTCCATGAATCCCGTGCTGTCCACGCAGTTCGGCACCCGCCATCGCGCGGCCATCGGCATTACTGAGGAGACGGACGCCATCTCAGTTGTCGTCTCGGAAGAAACCGGCTCGATCAGCATCGCTGTCGGCGGCGCAATCGAACGCGACATCACCGTGGAATACTTGCGTGAGCGGCTGAGTGAAGTGCTGCGCCGTTATGTGCCGGCAGCCACTCTGCCCACGACGGTCACGGATCGCGAGCTGGCTGCGGAAGAGCGCGAGGTAGAACGTTTGAGTCGCGAGAAGGACCTTGCCGAAGGAGGAGAACGCTAAATCATGCCCTCTTCCGTCGGCAACTTCTTTCGCAAGTACGTTCTCAAAAACCTTTCCTTCAAGTTGGTGTCGCTGGCCATCGCCGTGATGTTGTGGTGGGCAGTGGGCCGCGATCAGTCCATCGAGATTCCGCTAACGGTGCCGTTGGAGTTTAAGCATGCTCCCAGTAATCTGGAGATCAACTCCGACTATCCTTTCGAGACTCGGGTGACGCTGCGCGGGCCAGAGCGTCTGCTGCAGGGCATTCACCCTTCCGAGATTCACCCCGTGCTTGACTTGAGAGGCGCCGGCCCAGGGGAGCGCACCTTCGATCTCACGGACAAGGACATACGCACTCCGCGCAATGTGCAGATCGTGCAAGTCGTTCCCTCGCAGTTCCACATCAGCTTCGATCCCAGCGCCACGCGATCGGTGCCGGTTCAACCGCGGGTCATTGGCACCTTGTTAAGCGGGTATGGCATCGCGGACGTAACCGCAGACCCGGCGACCATCACGGTGGTCGGCCCGGCAAAACGGGTAAACGCCATCCAGACGGCCATAACCGATCCTGTAGATGCGACAGGCGTCGTCGGACAGGCTACATTTACTACCCATGCTTACGTGGCGGACCCATTGGTACGTGTGCAAACGCCTGGACCGATCCACGTATCCGTCACCACGGAAAAAACTTCAGGGAGGGCAGGCCAGCCTTGAGTAGCGGAGCAGCAAGCGGAATGCGACAACTATTTGGTACGGATGGAATTCGGGGCGTCGCGGGCGAGTATCCGCTCGACCGCCGCACCATCTTCGCAATTGGACGCGCCTTGGGACAGCGACTGGCCGCGCGATACAGAGAAGCTCGCGTCCTCATCGGGCAAGACACGCGCGAATCCAGCGCCTGGATCAGCTCGGTTCTCGCTGCTGGACTGGAGGCATCGAACGTAGATGCAGTGAGCGCTGGCGTCATCACCACCCCCGGCATTGCTTACCTCACGCGTAAGAACTGTTTCGCCGCAGGCATCGTAATCTCGGCCTCGCATAATCCCTGGAACGACAATGGCATCAAGATATTTGGAGCGGACGGCTACAAGCTTTCCGACCAGCTGGAACACGAAATCGAAGCCAACATTTTCTCGCATCTCGAACAACTGGCTGCCGGGGTCTCCGACACTGTGGGATCTGCTTCCAACATGCTTCCGGGCGAGCAAAGTTTGCGGGAACAATACGCCGAGTGGCTTGCCGGTATCGTTTCCTCGACCGACTTCAGCCAGCTGCACGTGCTGGTGGATTGCGCCCATGGCGCGGCCAGTACCATCGCTCCCCTGGTGTTTCGCCAATGTGGAATCGCCGCGGATTTCCTGCATATTGAGCCCAACGGACGCAATATCAATGCCGGTTGCGGGGCGCTGCATCCCGAGCACGTGGCGCAGGCCATCCAAGCCTCTACGGGCAAATACGATCTTGGCATTACCTTCGACGGAGATGCTGACCGCGCTCTCTTCTCCGACAATGTAGGACATGTAGTAAACGGCGATGCGGTTCTTCTGCTGGCCGCACGCGATATGCAGACCCACGTCCGCCTGCACAACGACACGGTGGTTGCGACCACCATGTCGAACATGGGGCTGGAAGCCGCCCTCAAGCGAAGCGGTATTCGCATGCTGCGGGCCCCGGTGGGCGACAAGTATGTGCTGGAGCAGATGCTGGAAACCGGCGCGACCCTGGGCGGCGAGCAGTCCGGGCATATCCTGTTTCGCGATATGGATACCACAACCGGGGACGGCATCCTGACCGCGCTACGCGTTCTCGAGGTGATGGCCCGCACCGGCAAGCCGCTGGCCGAACTGGTTTCCGACATGAAGGTCTTCCCGCAGGAAATCAAGAATGTTCACGTACGCGAGAAGTTGCCGCTGGAACTGCTGCCTGAAGTGATGGAGTCCATTCGCGCTGCCGAACGCGAACTCGATGGCAACGGCCGCGTGGTGGTGCGTTACTCGGGTACCGAAAAACTGGCGCGGGTCATGATCGAAGCTGAATCCGAGCAGGCCATGCGACGCCACACCGACGCTATCGCCAACGCCATCCAACAGGCCATTGGAATTTAGAAAGGGATTTGGAAATAGGGTTTAGGGATCGGTATGTGTCGCTTGGCTCATGGCGGATTTCGAATTTCCTGATCCCTGATCCCTAAGCCCCTTTCTTTAGAATCTTCCCTCGTCAATCCACTTCCTCACTTCACCTTCGACATCGAACCCTACGCTGCCCATAATGAATCTCCCGTCGAGTTGATAGGCGCAAACTTCCAGCGGGGTTCCGTCGTAGCCGCCGTGCAGATACCCCAGCACGTACAATCGCGCAAACTCCTCGATGCCGAGCAGACGGTACTGAACCAGGTGTACCAGTTCGTGAAAGATCAATTGCGGGGACAGCGGATCGTGGAAAACCACTACGTCGCCGAAGGTGATGGCTGCCATCGTGGTGAAGTCTGGCAACCCCTTAAAGCCCATTTTCCCAAGCTCTTCGTAGAAAGGAGGATTCGGGACGCGTTCCTTTCCCGGCTGCAATACGCGCAGCCGCTCCAGATCGGCTGCCGGAAAAAAGCGCGCCCACACTTCGCCGAATTCCAGCTGAATAGCTTGGGGATGATAACGTTCGCGCTGCGCGTGGATGTACTCGGCTACGGCATGGGCGACGCTCGCAGTCTGCTGCGCTGATAGTTTGACCTCTGGCCGCTGATCGCCTGAACTTTTCCCGGACGTCACGTTCTACTCCAGGTCCCGCCAGTTCGGCCCGATCCCAATTTCCACTTTCAGCGGAACCTTGAGTTCGTGGACGTTCTCCATCTGCTCCGTAACCAGACGCCGCATCGCCTCAACTTCGCCTTCCGGTACCTCGAATACCAATTCGTCATGCACCTGCAACAACATTCTCGACGCCAGCTTTCGTTCGCGCAAGGCGGTGTCAATTCGAATCATAGCCAGCTTGATGAGGTCGGCCGCGGTGCCTTGCAGCGGAGTGTTGACGGCGGTGCGTTCGGCGAACCCGCGGAGATTGAAGTTCTTGCTATGGATGTCGGGGATGGGCCGCACGCGGCCAAAGAGGGTGAAGACTTTTTGATCGCGGCGCGCCTGCTCCAGCGTTTGATCGATGAACTCACGCACGCCACTGTATTTCTCGAAGTACGCATCGATGAAGCGCTTGGCTTCCTTGGTATCGATGCCGAGTTGCTGCGACAGACCAAACGGCGACAATCCGTAGACAATGCCGAAGTTGACGGCCTTGGCCCGGCGGCGATGCTCGGCCTCAATCATCAACGGCGGCACGCCGAACACCTGCGACGCGGTCAGGGTGTGAATGTCTACCCCGGTACGATAAGCCTCCACCAGCAGCTTGTCGCCGGAGAAGTGCGCCAACAGTCGCAACTCGATCTGGGAGTAATCTGCTGCCAGCAAAACATGTCCCGGCTCGGCCACGAACGCAGCGCGAATCTCGCGGCCCAGTTCCGTCCGGATCGGAATGTTTTGCAAATTTGGATTAATCGAGGACAGCCGGCCCGTCGCCGATCCCGCCATGTTGAAGGTCGTGTGCAGCCGCAATGTGCAGGAGTTCAACAATACCGGTAGCGCATCCACATACGTCGACTTCAGCTTGGAAAGCTGGCGATAGTTCAACACCATCCTCGGCACTTCGTGCTCGGCGGCAAGTCCCTCCAGCACATCAACGGCAGTCGAGATGGTCTTACCTTTGCCATACTTGATCGGCTTGGGCAGGTTCAGCTTGTTGAACAGCACATCGCCCAGCTGCTTGGGCGAGTTGATATTGAACTCGAAGCCCGACTTGTCATAGATCTCGCGCGCTTTGGTATTGATCTCGCGCTCCAGCCGGCGCGACATATCCGCGAGCACATCGCAATCCAGCTTGACGCCGGCTTCCTCCATCCGCGCCAACACCGGAACCAGCGGCAGATCAATATCGTCATACACTTTGCGCAGGCCGGCTTTGTCGACTTCGTCGCTCAGCTTCTGGGCCAGGCGTAACGTCACATCGGCAGCCTCGGCCGGCGACGGACCTAGCTTCAGACTGAATTTGCGGAAAGCTGTCTCGCGCAGTCCGTAGGTGGAATAGGTCGGATCCAGCAGATATCCGTAGAGCAGCGGATCGTGTTGCACACCGGCAAGCGTTAGTCCCTGCTCGCCAAAAACGTGCATGGCTAATTTGTAATCGTGAACAGTCTTGGCAATCGATTCGTCCGCCAGCGCCCGCTTGAGGGGAGCCGCGGTTTCCGATTCATCCAGCGCCAACGAAATCGCTTTACCCTCTTCCGCCGAGATGGCCACGCGCTGGGCTGCGACAGTGGGCGCGACCTCAGGCTGCACGGGGGCGAGCGACATCTGTTCGCTCTCGACTTCATCGCCGGATTCGGCTTCCACAACAGGAGTTGGCGCAGCCGTAGACGATTCCAAAGCTACGGCCAGCATTCGACCGCGCTTCCGGGCCACAGCCAGAACGGCTTCGACCTCGGCTGCATTCGTCGCTTCCCGATAGTCCGTCTCGCCCAGTTCGATACTTTCGCTCAGGAAATCCTGCACCAGCGTGGTGAATTCCAATTCTGTAAATAGAGCGCGCGCGGCAACCGCATCGGGTTCCTGCGCCCGCATCCTCTCGGGTTCAAAGTCGACGGCGACATTGGTGTCGATGGTCACCAGCTGCTTGCTGACCAGAACCGCGTTACGATTGTTTTCGAGCGACTCGCGATAGGTCTTGCGCTCGACCTCAGCCGCGTGATCGAGGGCGTTCTCCACGCTGCCGAAGCGCTGAATCAGTTCCACCGAGCCCTTATCGCCAATCCCTGGCGCGCCTGGAATGTTGTCGATGGAGTCGCCGCGCAGCGCCATCACGTCCACCACTTTGTCGGGCGGAACGCCCAGAATCTCCTCCACCTTGGCCGCGTCGCAGATCAGGTTGTCCTTCGGCGGATTCAGCACGCAGATGCGGTCGCTCACCAACTGCATCATGTCCTTGTCGCTGGAAACAACGAAAACGCTGTAACCCGTCTCGGCTGCTTTGCGCGCCAGCGTGCCGATGACGTCATCGGCCTCGAATCCCGGCGCCTCCAGCATGGGAATGCGATAAGCCTCGAGGGCGCGCCGAATGTAGGGCACCTGTTGCGCCAGATCCTCGGGCATGGCGGTGCGGTTGGCTTTGTACCCGTCGTAAGCCGTGTCGACGAAGGTCTGCGTCTTGGAGTCAAACTTGCGCGTGCTGGTGATTGCCGTCGCCTGTTGATCGCGAAAGGTCGGCGCACTCACATCGAAGACAGCGGCCAAGTATTCCGGCGCGAAGTCAGCTCTCAACTTGCGGAGCATGTTGACGAACACAAAGGTCGCGCTGGTAGGGATGCCCGTTTTGGTGGACATGGGCCGCTGTCGCGCCATGGCATGATACGCACGGAAGATGAACGACATGGCGTCGATCAGGTAGATGCGTCCCTTGGATCCAGCAGGCTCGGGAGGCGTGACGATGGCCGATTTTGCGGGAGTCGCCTTCACCGCGCTTGCCGGCTTGGCGGCGCTGGAGACGGTGGCGGATTTCGCGGTTTTGCGAGTCGAGGGCAAGCAACGATTCTACCAAGCGGCGGACTTTCGCAAGCGGCAGCTTCTCTCACTCCAGAAACATGCAATCCCCGTATGAGTAAAAGCGGTACTGCTCGCGGACAGCGTGTTCGTACGCTTGCAGGACTCGTTGTCGCCCGGCGAAGGCTGACACCAGCATCAGCAGGGTCGATTTCGGCAGATGAAAATTCGTAAGCATCGCGCCGACAACCTTGAACTGAAACCCGGGATAGATGAAAATGTCTGCCTCCCCGGTTTGCGCCGTGATTCCACCTTCAGAAACACGAGACGGCGACGAACCTCGGGTGCCCCACTCAACGTGGTTTTCGTTGAGTGGGAGACTCTGTCGCACCGCATACTCCAGCGTCCGTACCGTTGTCGTTCCCACCGCGACAATCCTTCTTCCAGCATCTCTCGCGCGCTGAATTCTCGCGGCCGCATCTGGCGAAATCTCGTACCACTCGCGATGAATCCTGTGCTCTTCGACAACGTCCACGCGAATCGGCTGAAACGTTCCCAGTCCGACATGCAGTGTGATTTCTGCCGTCTCGATGCCGCACTCCCTGATGCGCTCCAGCACCTCCGGCGTGAAGTGCAGTCCGGCGGTCGGTGCGGCTACCGATCCCGGAGGCTTGGCGTACACCGTCTGATACTGCTCTCGATCCTCCGGCGAGTCCGGCCGATCGATGTACGGCGGCAGCGGAATGTGTCCGATACGGCCGAGCACCGCAAGGAAATCGTCGACCGGATCGAAGCGCAAGTGCCGCTCGCCAAACGTTCCGCGCCCCACGATTTCCGCTGCCAGCCCATGCGACGCCTCGTTTGCCTCTCCGCCAAAGTAAATCCGTTCGCCAACGCCTAGCTTGCGTCCGGGATAGACCAGCGCTTCCCATTCCGGCGGCGACGCCTTCACCTGCTTGGTCAGCAGCACCTCAACACGGCCACGCAGGAACTCTTTGGACGCGGGATTCTGGCCGGCAACCCGCTGCGCGCGCGATCCGCTGCGATGTCCAAAAAGCCGCGCCGGCAATACTCTCGTATCGTTGAAGACGAGCAGATCGTCAGGTCGCAGCAGCTCGGGAAATTCGCGAAAGCAGCGCTCTTCCATCTGCTCAGAAACGCGGACCAGGTGCAGCATCCGCGCCGCCGCCCGGTCCGGGAGCGGGTGCTTGGCAATCAGTTCTTCAGGGAGGTAAAAATCAAAGTCGGAGACCAGCACCCTACCATTTTGGCCTACGACAGCCGGCTTCCACCAATTTGCCGCGATTTATGTTCGCGAGACCCGGTTTCGTCGCCCGGAGAAGCTCATCTTCGCTTTCCGCCCGTGCGTCTCCTGCGGTACGATAAAGCATTAGTCCAAAGCTTCGGGGTACCTGATTCACCGCATGAAGACCGAGCAACAGCACAGGGAAGAAATTGTCCGCTTCGGCAAATTGCTTCACCAGACCGGTCTGGTGGCGGCCACCGACGGCAATCTTTCCGTGCGCCTGGCAAATGGCAACATCCTTTGCACCCCGACGCTGATGAGCAAGGGGCTGATGGAGCCGGAAGACCTGGTCATCGTCGATTCCCGCGGAGGCAAGCTGAACGGCGCGCGCGGCGTCTCCAGCGAGATCGCCATGCACGTGCTGATCTACCGCAGCCGTCCCGACGTGGGCGCGGTGGTGCATGCTCATCCCCCGACAGCCACGGGCTACGCGGCCGCGGGCCTGGCTCTCGATCGCGCCTTGTGCTCCGAAATCATCGTCACCCTGGGCTCCGTCCCGCTGGCCAACTACGAGACGCCGGGCACGCCGGAGCTGGCCGAGGTGCTGGCGCCGCTCATCGCCGACCACGATGCCATCCTGATGGCCAACCACGGCGTGGTCACCTGCGGCAAGGACCTGCTGAACGCCTACATGAACATGGAGACGGTGGAGCACTTTGCCAAGATCGCGCTGGTAACGCATCTGCTCGGCAAGCAGCAGACGCTCAGCGATCAGCACGTAGACAAGCTGCGCGAGATCCGGACCAAGTATCAGGCGCAGAACCACGCCATGGCGCGGGGCAAAGACTAGCTGGCCACGCCACCAACCCGCCCTCCTACCTCGGGAACTGGGATTCGGCGAACTCTGTGATGCGATCCAACGCGGCCTGCATTTCCGCGTGACGGCTTTCCATAAGCTCGTCGCTGGCGTCAGGGGGGACGAAGATCTTTTTGGCGAAGCGAACGTAGATCCGCGAAAACGGTTTCGGGATCATCAGCGCATCCCAACTTTTCAGCACCCAGGCTCGCTCGACCGCAACGTAAAACGCGGTGATCGCCGCGCCACTCATGCGCGCCAGCAGCACCGGGCCTTTCTTGGCGATGTAGCGCGGGCCGCGCGGGCCGTCGATGGTAAACGCCACAGCGTTTCCTGCCGCCAACAGCTTGTTCATCTCGAGCAGAGCGCGCTGTCCGCCACGCGAGCTGGAACCACGAACCGGGATAAATCCAAAGCGCCGAATCACCCGCGCGATGAATTCGCCATCCAGGCTGCGGCTGGTCATCACCGCGGGATGCTGGTGGCGATACAGCCAGGTGGCGGGCAGCACGCAACGATGCCAGAACGGAAAGATGCCAGGATAGACCTCGGCCATGCTCTGGATGGCGCCTTCCTCGTACGTCATGGTGGTGCGCAGGGTGCAGCCGATAAGCCGCAGCAGCGCCGGAACGATCCACGACACCAGCGTGAGTTGGATTCGCTGCGCGAGCGTGAAGCGAGCTTGGCCTACTTCGACGCTGGAAGGATCAGGCACGCGAGAATTCTATCCTGCATACTTTAACCAGCGGCGAAGTTCGGGCAGACTGGGACGCTTGCCGTACATCAGGATGCCGACACGGTAAATGCGCGACGCCAAGGCCAACAGCCCGTAGATGGTCGCCAGCATGATCCCGACGCAGAGAAGCAGCTGCCACATGGGAGGCTGCTCGATGAGCACGCGCACCAGCATCAGGATGGGCGCGAAGAAGGGAAAGATGGAAAGCCAGAAGGACAGCGGTGAACTGGGATGCTGCATTACCAGATTCATCAGGAAAATTCCAACGATGAGCGGAGCCATGGCGGGCCACTGCATCTGCTGTGCTTCCTGGTCGGTATTCACCATCGAGCCGATCGCCGCATACATGGCGCTGTAAAGGAAGTATCCGAGCAGGAAGAAGATGGAGAAGGCCACGATTGCCGTGGTGGGAATGTGAATCTCGCCCATAAACGACTGCGCGGCCAGCAAGCCCGGCACGGAGAATAGCAACGCGAAGACAACCCACACCAGAATCTGCGTCAAGCCAACCGCGCCGACGCCGAGAATTTTTCCCGCCAGCAGTTCCTTCGCGGTCACCGAAGACAGCAGCACCTCCAGGATGCGCGTGCTCTTCTCCTCAATGATCGAGCGCATGACGGACATTCCGTAAATCAGGACGACGCCGTAAAGCAGCATCACCATGGCGAACGCAGTGAAGAAGATTGTTGTGCCGGTTGCGCCTTCCTTGCCCTTCTCGATGCGAATGGTTTCTAGATCGATCGGCGTGAGCAGCGACTCGATTTCTGGACCGCTCATTCCCTTCTGCGACAGGTGCTGCCGAATGACTGCGGACCTTACGGCATTGCGCAATTCGATGGACTGGCCGAAGTCGGCGGCTTCCTTGGTGCTGTAAACCACTTCGTGATTTGCCAGAGCATCGTTGGTCAGCCAGAGAAATCCTGTGATCTTTCCTTCGCTGACCTGCTGCCGCAGGGAGTCGCGCACCGATTCTGAAGGATCAGTGTCGATCTGAATGGAATAAACCGCCGGCGAAAACGGCCCAAGGCCGCCCTTCGGTTTGCTTGTGCTGGTCTGCGACCTCGGCGTACCGAGCTCTTGCCCCACGGCCTTGGCCAGCTGCGCATCGTTGGCGACAATGACGATCTTCCGCATGCCGCCGGAGTTCATCTCTGCCAGCTTCGCCGGAATCAGGACGCTGCCCGCCATGAAAGCAGGCATCAGGACAGTGAAGATAATGAACGAGCGCGAGCGGACCCGCTCCAGATACTCCCGCTGGATCAGCGTCCAGATGTTATGCATTTTTGCCCACCAAATCGATGAAGATTTCTTCCAGCGAAGGCTCGATCACTTCGAAGCGGCTGACACGCGCGCGATCGACAGCCAGCCGCAACAGCGCCTGGGCGTCGGCGCCGGGCTTCAAACGCGCCTCAACATAATTGCCGTAGTTGTTGAACGACTCCAGCAGCCCAGACTCTTCCAGCCGGGGATCGCCTTCGTACTGCATCTGAATATGATTCTTGCCGTAGCTTGCTTTGATCTTGATCAACTCGCCTTCAACGATGGCGCGGCCGTGATCGATCAGACAGATGGAATCGCAGAGACGCTCCACCTGGTCCATGCGGTGGGTGGAAAACAGGATGGTTTTGCCGGCCTTCTTCAACTCGATTAGGACATCTTTCAGCATGACCGAGTTGGCAGGGTCAAGTCCGGCGAAAGGCTCGTCCATGATGACCAGTGAGGGATCGTGCAGTAGCGCGGCGATAAACTGGATTTTCTGCTGCATGCCCTTTGACAGCTCTTCGACCTTCTTGTGGACCCATACCGAGAGCTGAAGGCGCTCACACCACGCCAGAGAACGCCGGCGCGCTTCGTGTTCCGAAAGGCCGTGCAGGCGGCCCAGAAACACCAGATGATCGAGAACCTTCATCTTCTTGTAAAGGCCACGTTCTTCTGGCAAATAGCCGATCTGGCTCAGCTGTTCGCGGTGAAACTTCTCGCCGAAGAGCCGCACCTCGCCTTCATCGGGCATGGTGATGCCGATCATCATGCGGATGCTCGACGTCTTGCCGGCGCCGTTAGGGCCGAGCAATCCGTAGACGCTACCCTGGCGAATAGCAAGCGAAAGATGATCTACCGCAACAAAGTTGTCGTAGCTTTTTGAGATCCCGCGGAGTTCTACAGCGTCGGCCATATGTCAGTTTCGAGTTTCGAGTTTCAAGTTCCGAGTTAGGAGCGCGGGCTTTCACTCGAAACTGAAAACTTGAAGCTGGAAACGGGCGAACGAAGCTTCCGAACGTCAATATATACCGTTAGCGCTGTTATCTGTCGAGAGCCGATCAGAGGTTCAGGAAGTTGCGAACCAGCTGCATTCCCTGTGCGGTGAGAACGCTTTCGGGATGGAACTGGACGCCTTCGACGGCAAGCCGGCGGTGGCGCAAGCCCATGATGACGCGCCTGCCGTCGCGGTCGTGACAGGTGGCGGAGATTTCGAGTTCGGCGGGCAAGCTGTCCTCTTCCACGATGAGCGAGTGATAGCGGGTGGCAGTCATCGGGGACGGAATGTCGCGGAAGATAGTCTTGCCATCGTGAGTTACCGAGCTGGTCTTGCCGTGCATGAGATTCGGCGCACGAACTACCTTCCCGCCGAAAGCAGCCCCGATGGCCTGATGTCCGAGACAGACTCCCAGCAGCGGGACACGCCCTGCGAAGTGTTGGATTACATCGATGCTGATGCCGGCTTCCTGCGGCGTACAGGGGCCGGGAGAGATCACGATGCGGTCGGGGTGGAGAGACTCGACATCAGCGACGGAAAGTTGGTCGTTTCGACGAACTACAACCGTGGCGCCCAATTCACCCAGATATTGAACCAGGTTGTAAGTGAAGGAGTCGTAATTATCTAGAACAAAGATCATGCATCTCTCGTTATTCACATCATTTGCTTTGTATCAGGGCCGACTTCAGTCGTGCCAAATGAAAATTAAAGAGAGGTGCGGCTTCAGCCGTTGTAGAGTGTCGTCCCGCAGGGGCTAAAGCCCGGCTACCGAAGCTCGTTGTGCGGCACGACTAAAAGTCGTGCCCTGATACAAACCTTGCTCAATTCAATCCGTCGCCCTCTCGCATGCTCTTAACAGCGCGCTCGCCTTATTCATGCATTCCTGGTACTCGCTTTCGGGATCGGAATCGGCCACGATGCCGGCGCCTGCCTGTACGTACGCGCGATCGCGATGCAGCACCATGGTCCGGATCGCGATGCAAGAGTCGAGATTACCCGCGTGATCGGCATAGAGGATCGAGCCACCATAAACGCCGCGCCGCACCGGCTCCAGTTCCTCGATGATCTCCATGGCGCGAACCTTTGGCGCGCCGCTCAGCGTGCCTGCCGGGAAACATGCCGCCAGGGCGTCGAGCGCGTCGAGACCTTCCCGCAGCTTTCCCTCCAGCGCCGAAACCAGGTGCATCACGTGCGAATACTTCTCCACGTACATCAGATCGCGCACCTTGACGCTGCCGTACTCGCTGACGCGGCCCAGATCGTTGCGACCGAGATCGACCAGCATCACGTGCTCGGCGCGTTCTTTTTCGTCGTTGCGCAGTTCCTCGGTAAGGCGCTCGTCTTCTGCGGGATCAGTCGCCCGTTTGCGGGTGCCGGCTATCGGGCGATACTCGAGATTGCGGCCCCAGACACGCACCAGCATTTCCGGAGATGCGCCTACGACATGGAGGTCGTCGAGCTTGAGGAAGAACATATAAGGCGAAGGGTTCACGGTGCGCAACGCGCGATAAATCTGAAAGGGCTCGGCCGGAGGCGTGAAATCCAGCCGCTGCGACAACACAACCTGAAAGACGTCGCCGGCCGCAATGTACTCCTTGGCGCGGCGCACGCTCTTCACGAAGTCGTCGTGCGATGTACTGTTGTGAACCTTGATCGACTTCTTTCTGCCGTTGCCGGACCAGTGCAGCTGTTGCCCGCGAACGCCGCGCGCCAGTTTCGCTTCGATGGCCGCGATGTCGGCGACGGCGCGGTCGTAAGCCTTGCGAGGCGACTCCGCGCTGACATCAGCTGCGGCAATGATGTGGACTTGATGGCGAAGATGGTCGAAGGCCAGCAGACGATCGTAGAAGGTGAAAACGCAATCCGGGAGCCCAAGGTCGTCCTTGGCGCGCTCGGGCAGGCGCTCAAACTGGCGCACCATGTCGTAGGCAAAATATCCGACGCAGCCAGAGGTAAAAGGAGGCAGCCCGGACAAGCTGGCAGGCCGATG
This sequence comes from uncultured Acidobacteriaceae bacterium, assembly GCA_963769235.1. GTDB lineage: Bacteria > Acidobacteriota > Terriglobia > Terriglobales > Acidobacteriaceae > Bog-257. The sequence goes on from CAVYKW010000009.1 coordinate 1,131,761, forward strand.
GCGCCGCAGATATTCCCGGAGTACCTCGGTTACGCTGCCGGTCTGCCTGCGGGTGACGCCTCCGTCGCGAATCGTCAGCTCATTTCCTCGCGCGGTAATGACGGTTCGCGGCTGTGCTCCCAGGAAGGTGTAGCGTCCAATCTTCTCGCCACCTTCGACCGATTCCAGCAGAAAGGCGTACTTCTGCCGCGCAGCGATGGCCAGGAACGCGCCCACCGGCGTCAACAGGTCCGCGCTGAGGGTTTTGGCTACGGGAACAAGGGTCGCGCTGCGGCTGAGCTGGAGAAAGCCGCGATAATCGGGCGTGAGCATGGGGTCGGCCGCAATCGAACGGATTAGTAACTGGAATTATACGGGAGGGTCATGCGTCCATAGTTTACTTGCATGCCCATCGGGCAACTGCCTATAATTGTAGGGTTTGGCCTCTATCAGGCGGGTCCCGATTTCCAAAGCGCCCCCAATTCATGCTGCAAGACAATCCGCACTAATCGGAGAATTTATGGCAACCGCACAAACACTCGAGCAGGAAAGCAATCCTTGGGAACAACAAGCCGCTAGATTTAATCTGGCGGCCGAAAAACTTAAACTTGACGAAGGCCTATGGCGTGTTCTCCGTCAGCCCAACCGCGAAATCATCGTCCATATTCCCGTGAACATGGACAATGGTCAGCTGGAAGTCTTTACCGGCTATCGCGTACAACACTCCATCGCCCGCGGTCCCGCTAAGGGCGGCGTCCGCTACTCGCCCGACGTCACCCTGGATGAAGTTCGCGCACTGGCCAGCTGGATGACCTGGAAATGCGCCGTGGTCAATATCCCCTTTGGCGGCGCCAAGGGCGGCATTATCTGCGATCCCAAAAATATGTCGCGCGGCGAGCTGGAGCGCATGACCCGCCGCTATACCTCGGAACTGATCGAGTTCATTGGTCCCGAGAAAGATGTTCCTGCTCCCGACGTCAACACCAACGAACAGACCATGGCGTGGATGATGGACACCTATTCCATGCACATGCGTCAGACGGTAACCGCTGTGGTCACCGGCAAGCCGCTGAACATGGGCGGATCGCGCGGCCGCCGGGAAGCGACCGGACGCGGTGTGATGATCATCTGCGACGAGTCGATCAAGAAGAACAACATGACGCGTGAAGGCACGCGAGTCATCATCCAGGGGTTCGGCAATGTCGGCTCCAATGCCGCGCTGCTGATGCACCTGGCTGGTTACAAGATTATCGGTATCGGTGAGTGGGACGGCGGATTGTACAACAGCAAAGGCATCGACCTTCCCGCATTGTGGGAGTATCGCCAGAAGGAAGGCACCATCCACGGCTTCAAGGGCGCGGAGAAGGCTGCCACGGCCGATCTGCTGACCACCGAATGCGAAATCCTGATTCCTGCCGCGACGGAAAACGTCATCACCTCAGCCAACGCCGATAAGGTGAAGGCCAAGATCCTGGTAGAGGGCGCCAACGGTCCGACCACCGCGGCTGCTGATGACATCCTGGCCGACAAGCACGTCTTCGTTATGCCGGACATTCTGGCCAACGCGGGCGGCGTGACTGCTTCCTACTTCGAGTGGGTCCAGGATCGCCAGGGCTATTTCTGGAAGGAATCCGTGGTCAACGAGCAGTTAGAGCACATCATGGTCTCGTCGTTTGAGGACGTGGTGCGCTATGCCGACACTCACCAGGTCAACAACCGCATCGCCGCTTACATGTTGGCCATCGACCGTGTGGCATACACGATCCGCCAACGTGGCATCTACGCCTAGTTTACGATCCGGTTAATGCGAGTCGCAGGAACAGCTCCCCACGCGGGAGCTGTTGCTGTCTTAGGACAAAAATAATTTTCCCGGACAGGGGGATATGCCGGTCAAACTTGGGGCATAATATCTTCAAAGCTGTGCAGCCTTGTGGGTTCGTCTCCCTTGTAGGTCATCATGCCACGCTTCTATTTCTGCTTACGGTTGCTTGCGGTAGCCTTGGCCTTTCCGGCCATCCTGCTTTACATGCTCGGCGCCACGATGGTGCAATCGTTCACTCGACTGGGAGTCGGCCTGCGAACTCCACTGCGCATCTGGATGAGCGTGCTGGATTGGGCGAAAGGCATTCCGGTTGGCTACAGCTATTGGGAGCAATACGAAGCGCCGATCATGCTCGACGAGATCGTGGTTCACCACGACGAATAGCCAATGGCTGGCCTCTTTTCTGCGATTGCTTTCCGTCTGATGGGTAGAGGATAATCGCTATTAAGCGGCAAGCAGGCGCCGTAGTCTGCCAACCTGGTATTTGTGAACCTCCCGACCTACATAACGCTGACTCGCATCCTCAGCATCCCTGTGCTGATCTGGGTTTTATCCAGCAGCCGGTTCAGTTCTGCCAATGGTGAACGTGAGCTGCTGGCATCGTTCGTTTTCATCGCAGCTTCCCTCACCGATGCGATCGACGGGTACCTGGCGCGGCGGCGCGCCCAGGTCACCACCATGGGCATGCTGCTCGATCCGGTGGCCGACAAGCTGCTGATCGCTGCGGCCTTCGTCACGCTGGTGCAGTTCAATCCACGCACCGTGCCTGCATGGATGGCGGTCATCATCATCGGCCGCGAATTCCTGGTCAGCGGCCTGCGCTCGATCGCGGCGTCGGAAGGCTTCACCATTCAAGCCAGCGAACTGGGAAAACTGAAGATGTTTGTGCAGATATTCTCGGTCGTGGCGGCGATTATCGACCACCACTGGGCCGTTCTGCCCTGGTATTTCCTCAGCTTGCCGGTGCATCCCATCGCGCTGGCGTCGATATGGGTGATGGTGGTTCTTTCGCTGTGGTCCGCCGCCGATTACTTCGTAGCCTTCTGGAAGCAGATTGATCAGACTGCGGTGAAGCGCCGGCGCAGACGTTCGTTTGTGCTAAGCCGGCGCAGGAAGCGCAACGATGTCCCCGCAGTCTGAACAGCCTCCTTCAGCCGTAGCGACAGAAGGGGCGGAATATTCCTTCGCGGAGCGCGAGCAGCTCCTCACCCTGGCCCACCGCTCGATCGAAGCGGCTCTAAACGGCTACGCTTTGGACCTGGATCCTCCCACCCAGCATCTTGCCGAGTTCCGTGGCGCTTTCGCCACGCTTCACATCGGCGGAAAACTACGCGGGTGTATTGGATACGTCTTCCCGGCGCAACCCCTCTACCAGACCGTAGCGGAGACGGCCCGAGCCGCTGCCTTTGAAGACCCTCGATTCGAGCCGGTTACCCCGGCCGAGGCCCCGCTGCTTCAAGTCGAGATTAGCGTTTTGTCCCCGTTGCGGGCTATCGCCCCAGAAGACGTTGTAGTGGGAAAGCATGGTCTGGTGGTGACGAAGGGCAACCGACGGGGACTGCTCCTGCCGCAGGTTCCGGCCGAATGGGATTGGGACCGGGAAACTTTCCTGTCACAAACCTGCCTGAAAGCAGGGTTGCCGGCGGACACGTGGCTGCACGGCGTTGAGGTGCAAGCCTTTACAGCTGAGGTGTTTAGCGACAACCTGCGGCACCCTGTAACCTGCTAGTAGCACCTCTGATTCGTACTCTTTGGAGCACTTTCGTCCCTCAAAATACACGAATCCGTAACAACGGGGTTGCAACTTTTCTTGTGCACCGATACCATCAGGCTGCTACATGCGCGAGTCTTCAAGCACTTACGCATCTCGGATCCGTCGTTTCCGGCTGCCTCGCATTTGCATTGCGGTGGTAGGCGCCGACGCTCCTACGATGATCGAACGCGCCGAATCTCTGGTGCGCGATAACCCCTTTTTAGAGTTTAGGTTAGACTACATTTCGCAGCCGCTGGCGGCCTTGCCGAAGCTCAAGAACTTCGTCGAAATGCACCCCGAGGCGACGGTGATTGCCACCTGCCGCCGGGCGGTAAACGGGGGCAAGTTTAAGGGCTCGATCACCAACCAGTTGGCGGTACTGCGGAAGGCAGCCGACGTGGGCTTCCAACTGGTCGACCTGGAACTACAGAGTGTCGAGGACCTGAAGGCCGACGACCTGCGCGATCTTACCGACCGGGTCGGTTTGATCATCTCGTACCACAATTTCCGCTCCACCAAAAAGCTGGATGAGCAGTTCGCTGAGATGAGCAAGTATCCGGCGGACTTCTACAAGGTGGTCTCGACCGCAACCACCCTGTACGACAACGTGCTCATGATGAAGTTCCTGGAAGCGAACTCCGGCAAACATGAGATGGTTGGGTTGTGTATGGGAGAACAGGGCATCATCAGCCGCGTTCTAGGAGTACGGGCCGGTAGCATCTTCACCTTCGGCGCGGCGACCAAGGGCGAGGAAACTGCTCCCGGGCAGGTACTGGCGAGCGAACTGCGCGACATCTATCGCATCGAGATGGTGGACCAGGCAACACAAGTTTATGGAGTGGCCGGCGATCCGGTGGCTCACTCGCTTTCGCCGGTCATGATGAACGCCGCGTTTCGGCGCGAAACCGTAAATGCGGTTTACATCGGGTTGCATGCCAAGAGCCTGAAGGATCTGCTGGCGTGCGTGCAGGACACTCCCATTCGCGGCCTGAGCGTCACCATGCCGTACAAGCAGGAGATGGTCGATGCATTGGAGAACTCCGACCCGTTGACCCGGCAAATCGGCGCCTGCAACACGGTGGTGCGCGGGGCCGATGGGAAGTTGTACGGGTTTAATACCGACGTTGCGGGAATCCTCGTGCCTCTGGAATCACGGCTGCGGCTGGCAGAGTCGCGCGTTCTCATCGTCGGCGCCGGTGGAGTAGCTCGGGCGGCGGCTTTTGGGTTGAAGAGCAAGGGGGCGGAAGTCTTTATCACCAACCGCACTGCGGAAAAAGGGCAGTCGCTGGCCCGCTCGGCCAAGGTGAAGTACTTGAAACGGCCCGACGTTGCCAAGCAGGAATTCGACGTTATCATCAACGCGACGCCTGTAGGCATGGAAGGCAACAAGCAGTTGCCGCTGGAAGAGAAGGAACTGAACACCAAGTACCTCTTCGATCTGATCTACACTCCGGCCGAGACCAAGCTGGTGAAAATGGCTCGCGCCAAGAATATCCAGGTCATTCCAGGGCTGGAGATGTTTGTGCAGCAGGGCGCGCGTCAGTTCGAGATCTGGACGGGCAAGCCGGCTCCGGTGGCCGAGATGGCCTACGTCGTAACTAAAGCGTTGGAGCGCCGTGCCGCTGAGGAAGTGGAAGAAGAACCGAAAGTTCTTGCCAGGAAGACCGCTCGTAAAGTAGTGAAAACCGCCCGCAAGTAAAGCCGCCGGCATTCTCTAACTGTCGTCACTCTCCTGCTGCCGTTTGAGTCGCTTGGTCTCGGCCAGCAGCGTCATGCTATGCATCAGGTTTTGCATGGTGACGATACCCACCAGCCACTGCTGATCCACCACCGGGATCATGTTGTTGAGGCCGCGGCCGCCGAGTTTGCGGAATGCGGAAGCCAGTGAGTCCGAGCGCTGTGCGATTTCGAAGACCCTCACCATGGCCGACTGCACGTAGCCGTTACCGCCGGAGCGGAGGGCCTCAACGATACGCTGCTTGCTGATGATGCCCACCATGTCACTGCCGCGCACCACCGGAAAGTCATCCTGCAACGTGTGCACGGCCTTGTGGAGCGCATCTTCCAAGGTGTCGGCCGGCGACAGCGTCGAGAAGCCGGTGAGCATCACGTCTTCCATGCGAACGCTCTCCAGCACTGACTGAAAGACGACGGAACGATCCTCAAGCTGGGCGCCGACAAACAGGAAAAATCCAATCAGCATCAGCCAGGTGTTCCACACGCCCAGAAAGATGAACAGCATGGCGAAGGCCTGGCCGACCGTAACCGCTCTGCGGGTCGCGCGGACATAGTCCATACGCTCGGCAAAGAAGCTCCGCAGCACACGGCCGCCGTCCATGGGATACGCGGGTAGCAGATTGAAGGCGCCGAGGAACAAGTTGCCCCAGAACAATGCGCGCGGCAGATTCGCGGCATTCACGAAGGGCTGCGACCAGAGCTTGACCTGGGGTGCAAAGGTCAGAATTGCGAGACCCGAGACAACAGCGATGACCAGGTTCACTAACGGCCCGGCCAGGGCGATCCGGATATCGCGGGCAGGATTGGGATTGCTACGGCCGAGGTCTTCCATCAGCGTCACGCCGCCGATGGGCAGCAGGATGATAGAGCGGACCGCGACGCCGCTGCGGCGTGCCACTAGCGCATGACCAAGCTCGTGCAAAACCACACATCCGAAGATGATGGCTACCAGCGCGATGCCTCGCACGGCTCCGGCAGGCCCCATGGTGACCGATTGCGTGAACCATACGAAGGCGAGCAGAAACACGAAGGTGAGGTGGATGCGGATGTCCACTCCAAACAAACGACCCGCCGGGACAGACCAGCTCCTCATGCTCCGCACGAACCTCCGCATTCATTCTATACACTGGAGCGGCGGTTCATGCTTTTAGCTCTTAGCTATTAGCTCCTGGCTTCTAGGTTCATGCGGATGCGAACTCTCATCCTGTGCGTTTTGGTTCTGTCACTGGCAGTATCCGCGCCGGCGCGAGAATCCAAGGCACACGGCTCAGTCGTCCAGATCAAGCTCCACAGCGCGGCTTTGGAGCACAACCACGTCGGCGATCCGCCGGATCGTGATGTCTCTATCTACCTGCCGCCCGAGTACGACGCAGTCTCTTCGCGATATCCGGTACTGTACCTGCTGCACGGCTACACCGGCGACGATCGCGGCTGGATGAATCCTTCCTATGTCGGGCTGCCGGAGATCATGGATCGGCTGCTGCAACGGCACGTGATTGAGCCCATCATTATCGTTATGCCCAACAGCTTTAACCGGTTTGGTGGCAGCTTTTATGTGAACTCCGAGCTGTCCGGAGGGTGGGAAGATTTCGTGGTTCATGATCTTGTCGGCTACGTGGATGCGCACTATCGAACCTTGGCTGATGCTGAGCATCGCGCCATCGCCGGCCACTCCATGGGCGGCTACGGCGCGTTGCGGCTAGGTATGCAGCATCCGGAAGTTTTTGCCGCCGCCTATGCCATGAGCCCGTGCTGCAGCTACTGGGATGAGAAAGAAGATCGCGAAGGCGTCGCGCAGGCGCAACGGGCGAAGTCTCTGGAGGACATTGTAAAAGCCGGGATGGGTCCTCAAGTGGAGCTGGCGCTGGCTGCCGCGTTCTCGCCGGATCTGCACAACCCGCCGTTCGGACTCGACTGGCCATTCGATGCGAAGGGCCAACCTGTGCCCGCCGTGATAGCAAGATGGAAAGCCAATCTGCTTGACGCGATCGTGGCCGACTACGCCGCAGCGAAACCACGGCTGCGCGCGTTGGGTTTCGATGTCGGCCGGCAAGATGAAGACGAAGACATCCTCAAGGGTGCGCGGCGACTCAATCAGCAGATGAATCAACTTGGCATTGCGCACTAATATTCCGAATACAACGGAACACACAACAGCGGAATTGCGGAACGAATGGAGAAGGTTGTGTTGCCGCTCATGTCGAAGACGTTGAACAGCCCCGCTACGGGTGCGCCGAAGCCCGCGGGAGGCCGCTGATGCGCGTGATCGCCGGTCAATATCGCAGCCGACCTCTACGCTCGGTACCAGGGATGGATCTGCGTCCCACAACCGACCGCCTGCGCGAAACTCTGTTTGATGTGCTGGCTGCCGCCGGCAATCTGCAAGACAGTGTGTGGCTCGATCTGTTCGCGGGAACGGGCGCGGTGGGAATCGAAGCGCTCAGCCGGGGCGCGCGGCAAGTGTACTTCGTCGAGGCGGCCAAGAAACATGCTCGCCTCTTGCGAGAAAACCTGGGAACGCTCGGCATCGATGCCGGTTACGAGATGCAGGAGCGCGAGGTATCGAAGGCGTTGCCTTTACTCGACAGTACCGGCGTGGTCTGCGATTACTGCTTCCTCGATCCACCGTACCAGCGACGCGGAGCCTATGAGCAGACGCTCGGGTATCTTGCGCAGGCGAAACTGCTGCAACCCGCCAGCACCGTCATCGCGGAGCACGAAAAGAAGTTTGATCCGGGCGAGCGTTTTGGCGCGCTGTTGCGTTACCGGCGACTGGACCAGGGTGACGCGTCGCTCAGTTTCTACCAGCTAAGTTGAGCGCTAGAGATAGTCGTGGCTTCACCACTCGGCGTGGCGCCGGGGCACACGCTTGGAAAGATTGCACAACGTTTCGTAGACCACGGTGTCGGAGCTGCGCGCCAGGTCAACCGCGCTGATCCTTTGCCGTCCGCTGGTCCCGATGAGCACGACTTCATCGCCAATTGCGGTGCCAGAGATTTGGGTTACGTCTACCAGCGTAAGGTCCATGGAGATGCGGCCGACCATCGGCGCGCGTTGTCCGCGAAGCAGCACCTCGCCGCGTCCCAGCAGCGGGTCGCCGGCCGAAGACTCAACGTTCATTCCCGCCAGCGTAGAAACCTTACGCGACAAGCCATCCCCATATCCCACCGAGACTACAGCGATGCGTGCCGGCGCTCGAGTAACGTAGGCGCCGCCGTATCCCAAGGCTTGTCCCGCGGGCACGTCACGTAAGCCGATGATGTGAGTCTTCCAGGCGAGCGCCGGCCTGAGCAGCTGAGGCGCTAATGCCATTGCGGCCGGGCCGTTCAGGTGAGAGGGCGACTGCTCGTAGCCGTAGAGTGCAAGTCCGGGACGCACGAAGGTATGCCAGCTATTGGGACGCCTAAGAACTGCGCTGCTATTAGCCAGATGGCGAATGGGCGGATGCAAACCATGCTCGGCCAATGTTTGCAAAGCGGCGGCAAAGCGTTCGATCTGCTGCGACGTGTCCTGGTCGTCCAGTATTTCCGATGAGGCCAGGTGACTGAATACGCCTTCCAGTTCGATCTCCGGCAGACGTTTTACGCCCTGGGCGAAAGATTCCAGTTCACTCAGGGGAATTCCCAGCCGGCCCATGCCGGTATCAATCTTCAGATGAATGGCGGCGGGCTGCTTACGGCCTTGACGCGCCACAGCTCTGGCTAGCGCCTGGGCCTGTTCCAGGCGAAACACAGCCGGAGTCAGCGAGTGGCGCAGTGCTTCTTCCTCTTCGCCGGAGTAGAGGCCGCACATCACCAGAATGCGTCCGGTGATACCTACCTCGCGCAGCACAATGCCTTCGTCCGTAGAGGTCACGCCAAACCACTTCGCACCGGCCTCTTCCAAAGCAGGCGCGCACTCCTCGACACCATGACCGTAGGCGTTGCACTTAACTACGGCGCAAATGGTAACGTCTGGGCCAAGATGTTGCTGCAACACGCGGAAGTTGTGACGCACAGCTGACAACGATACTTCAGCCCAATTAGGACGGGTTTCTATACGCGATGAGGTAAGAATTGTGGCCAAGGTTCGATGATACAAGCAGAGCAGAGGCGGCCGCTATTTCAACGTAGTGACTGCCTGGTTTCGGGGAGGCCGGTGAACAACCGTTGTATACTTAGGTACATCCTAGAAGTACTCCTCTGGCCGGGCCAATTCTAGTTAAATTAGGCTTTTCAGCACTCGAAACAGTGCGGTTCGGGGTGTTGCTGTCCAAACTATGCTACCTTAGTGCTAGGAGTAATCGGCCTCTTTCTACCAAAGAGGTGTTTGTGAAGCTCGATTCGCGTGTTATAAATCCTTCTTACGAGTGGAGGTAAGGAAAGTTCACGAGGTAGGTGGACACCCCTGCTGGCCGGCAGATTTCAGTAAGCACCAACGAGCGCCCCTGAGCAACAACCCATGATCAATGTCATTATCGCGGATCATCAGGCGATCTTTCGTGCCGGTATCGCAAAAGTGCTGGCGGTTGAGGAAGATATCCGAATTGTCGGACAGCCGCAGGCACCCGAACAACTACTCAACGCACTCGACAAACTACGTCCGCGGGTAGTCATACTCGCGTCCAGCTTCCTGTCATTCCTGGCAGAAATTCAAGAGATCGCGTCTCGCCAACATACTGCGGTGTTGATTCTGTCCGACAACACCGAGAACGCTTCAGATTTTATGCGGATGGGTGTGCAAGGCGTTATCTACCGGTCCGCCAGCGGCAACATCGTTCTGGAAGCGGTACGTCGGCTGGCGCAAGGCGAATCGTTCTTGCAAAGTCCCAATTCCTCGGAGACCGACGTGAATGAAGATCTGGTTGGCGCACGCGTACGCAAACGGCTTTCCGACCGGGAACTCCGGATCATTGCGGCCATCGTACAGGGCTACAAGAACCGCGAAATCGCCATGCAGCTTTACACCAGTGAGCAAGTAATCAAGAACGCACTGCGCAATATCTTCGACAAAATCGGAGTTTCCGACCGCCTGGAGCTGGCTCTCTTTGTCGTGCACCATCGTATCCTGGCGCAGGCCACCGCCTCGGTGGGCGTTACGGCGAACGGAACCCAGGTTCCGGTGAGCCCAGGTAAGCAACGTGAGCCGCGTTCCGGTTCCACAACGGTTCACTAAAAAATTCAGCCCGAGAATTGTCTGTTGTTGTGATCTTGGGCAGGCAGCTTACGCCACCTGCTGATCGCGTTTCCGTCGCTCTTTGGCGGCCGGCAGACTGACGGAAAATTTGCTTCCCATCCCAGGCGAACTCTGGAAGTTGATTTCACCGCCTTGGGCGCGAATCGACCGGCGTGCTCCCGAAAGTCCCAGTCCCATCCCTCGCGACTTCGTCGTGAAATATGGCGAGAAAATTTTTTTCTGCGTCTCAGCCGACATACCCGTGCCGGTATCCTGGATGCCCACGGTGATGTGATCGGCGTTCCGGTGGCAACTTACGGTCAGCAGGCCCGTGGCCGGCATGGCGTCGAAGGCATTGTTGAGCAAGTTAGTGAAAGCGCGTCGCAGCTCGTCGCGGTTGGCATAGACTTCACCACAATCGGAAATCTCCCGCCTCACGCGAATGCCGCTACGTTCTTCAAGCACTGGCTGGACGGATTGCAAAACCTCCTCCAACAGTGACGCCAAGTCGATCGATGAGCGTGCTTCTTGATTGCCAACCAAGTACTTGCGGAAATTGCTTACGGTTTCCGAGCCGTGATGCACTGCACGATCGATGATGTGCAGCAGGGTGATGTCCTGGTCGGGCCTCTGTTGATTCGCTCCCAGCAGAGTTGCTGCCTGTGAGATCGTATTCAGGATGTTGTTGAAGTCGTGGACCAGCCCGGCAGTCGTCTGGGTGGTCGCGCTCTGTCGATTATCCGCGTCAATAACCTCTGGTTGACCCTGCTCGTTCAACTCCTCCAGTACAAGCAAAGCCCCCACGATTTGACTGGCGGAGTCTTGCAATGCGCTTCCCGAAATCAGGACTTCGAACACCCCACCACCCATCCGGGGGAGAGTCTGTCGTTCGCGCCGTAGCGTTTCGCCGGCGAGCGTCCGCTGGAGTAAAGGCTGCAACAACGACTCGGGATTGCCTCGGCCGGGGGGAAATAATAACGGAGAACCGGGACAGACAAGTTGATCGCGGCTGCGTTGTGCCAGACGTTCGGCCGCCTGGTTGCAATCGACAAGCCGCGCGTCGGTATCGAAAACCAAGGCCGCCTGCGGCAGGCTTTGCAAGATCGTGGATAGATGGACTTTGAGGGGTGACGTGGCAGACCTCTTTGGCCGGCCACCCTCAATGACATTGAGCAGAACAGCCCCAACCAGTGCCAAGTCCCGCCAGAGACCCTTGGTAACAAATTCTGCGAGCCCCATGACTCTTCCCCCAACCCTGTGGCAATATCTAAACCCTCCGATTTAGCTCGCGTACACGGAGAGGTCACGTTCCTTTGTTAGAATTAGAGGATAGTTTAGCGAGCTGGGATGTGAGCTCTAAGGCTTTCTTTTCGGGCTTATAACTACCTTGATCGCAGTTCAGAATCGCGCATGCACAAGTTTTATGACAATCCAGCCGAGCGCACAGCGCCAGCGGGCGCGCGCGTGGCCGCGTCGGTGTCGTTAGGCGGAGTCGAGATTCGTCCGGCAACCGTGCTTGCTCCCATGGCCGGCATCACCGATACCGTTTTTCGCCGCTTCATTCGCAATCTCGGCGGTTGCGGTCTAATGATGACCGAGTTCACCTCGGCTGATGGCATCGTTCGCCACAAAGACAAGAAGGCCAAACAGTACCTCACCTTCTACGGTAATGAGCACCCTATCTCAGCGCAGTTGTTCGGCAGCGATCCTGCAACTCTGGCCGACGCTGCTCGCGTGGTGCAAGATCTGGGCTTCGACCTGGTTGATTTGAATCTCGGCTGTCCGGCAAAGAAGGTCGTGAAGTGCAATGGTGGTTCGGGCCTGCTGCGCGATCTGCCCCTGATCAAGAACATTTTCGAGTCGGTAAAGTCGGCGATCACTGTGCCGTTTACTGTCAAGTTTCGCGCTGGCTGGAGCGATCAAGAAGTTGTGCACGTCAACCTGGCGAAGATGGCCGAGGAGTGCGGGTTGGCCGGAGTCGCCTTGCATGCTCGTACGCGGGAGCAGGGTTATAGCGGACAGGCACGCTGGGAGTGGATTGCCGCGGTAAAGGACGCGGTCAAGATTCCCGTGATCGGCAATGGCGATGTGCGCTCGCCCGAAGATGCCGCCGCCATGGTAGCGCAGACCGGCTGTGACGCTGTGATGATTGGCCGCAGCGCTGCCTCAAATCCCTGGATCTTCCGCCAAATCGAACAGTACACGCTCACTGAATCGTACGACCTGCCCAGCGATGCTGACCGCTATGCCATGATCCGCATGTATTTCGAAATGCTGTTGCAAGAGCGGACCGGCGGGGCGGAAGGCAAGATGAAACAGTTTGCCTCCTGGTTCACCCATGGCGTCCCGCATGGCGCGCACTTACGGAAGGCTGTCTACGAGGCACGAACGGGCGGCGAAATTCTGGATGCTGTGGACCGTTTCTTCGAAGCGCTGCTCACCGGAAAAGCTGAAAGTACCTCGGTTATTGCGTCTGAGCCAAATCCTGTATCGGCACTGACAGCTTAGTCTTTCGCAGCCCCATCCCTGGCCTCTCTTCCGGAACTGCAAGCGCAACCTATCCGCCGCCATAATGTCGAATTGAATTTCGCCAATTGAGTGTTAGCATGACGTCCAACCCAGGAGGGTCTATGCCTCATTGCACCAAATGCGGAGCTGAGATCGCGGCTAGCGCACAGTTCTGTCAGACGTGTGGACAACCGCAGGCCGTAGCGCCGGTGCCCCCGGCGCCCACCTGGCAACCGGCGCCCGTCGCAGCCGGCAGCGGCTTGTCGGAGAACGCTGCCGCTACCTTGAGCTACGTGCTCGGCTGGATAACCGGAATCGTTTTCTTCCTCATCGATAAGCGGCCCTACGTGCGCTTCCATGCCGCGCAGTCCATCGTTACCTTCGGCGGTCTGCACGTTATCAAGATCATTTTAGGGATGATTTTTGGCTTTGGAATAGCCTTCGGCGGCCTCGGCTACAGGCACTTGGGCTACGGCTCGCTAGGCGGATTCGGAATTGGCATCGCGCTGCTCAGCCTGATCGGGATACTCACCTTTGTACTCTGGATCATATGCATGATCAAAGCCGCCACCGGATCGCGTTTTGTGCTGCCCATCGCCGGGCCGATCGCAGAGAACTTAGCGGGACATTAAGGCGAGTGCCGGAGTAATCGCGATGATGGCGTGGGCTGAGACTGGAACTAGTCTTCCAGTCTGCCCAATCGCTGAGACCTTAGCCCAACAGGATCTGTGGATTCTTACGGGTGATATGCAGCAGTTTCAGCGTGGCCTGGCGCGGCTCGCGGATGCCTTGCTCCCAGCTTTCCACGGCATTCGAGCTGACGTTCAGCAGGCGCGCAAAGAGCGTCTGGCTGGCGTTCAGGCTTTCGCGAAGAGCGCGAATATCGCTGGGCTTCATTGGTTTGGGGCGGGGCGGTATTTCTACCGCGCGCAGGTCGAGCTTGACCCCGTTCTTCTCAGCAGCCACGGCTTCGGTGGCGCGTGGTTCCTCTTTGCGCCGGTTCCTCTTCTTGTCCTTCTTGGTTTTCTTGCTCATCCTTGCGCACCCTCCCCGATTGAGATCGATATCCCACAGTGTAGGATTAGACGGGTTGCGCGTAAATGGCCTTTAAGGGTGACGTCCTCAGCCCACCTTTTGACTGACTCGCTCCACCACAGGACGCCCCTTTTCTCCGATCTCCAGATGGGCCCAAGGTAATTCGTGATCGTGAGTAAACACCACCAGCCAGTGCTCCGGAATCGCAGTGGCGTAAAAACGGTGCTTGTTGGCGATACTTTCCAGCGGGTAAAGGTCGTACCCTAGAACCCAGGTTGGGTCCAGATGCTTGCCGTCGGATAACAGGTCGCTGGGATAGGCCGCTACTTTGCCTCCGCTGCGAATGATGACCGCCTGAAGATCGCGAGTGTGGCCGGGAAAAACCTTGACGGATATGCCGGGGACGATTTCGGCGTCGCCCTTGAGCAAGTGCATCTGGCCGCTGTTCACCAGCGGATCGTAGTTGTCGGTCATATAGCTGACGCGGTCACGCTCGTGCTGTTCGTGGGCGTGGGCCAACTCGCCTTCCTGCACGTAATAGGTGGCGCGGGGGAACGTCGGTACCGGCTTGCCGTCCTTGTAGTAGGTATTCCAGCCGCAATGATCGAAGTGCAGATGAGTATTGATGACTACATCGATCTCGTCGGGAGCGATGCCGGCCTGCTCGAAACTCTTCAGCAGGAGCGCCTGATTCTGGTAGATGGCTTGACTCTTCTCGCTCAGCTTGTTGCCGATGCCGGTCTCAATCAGGATGTTTTTGTCGCCGGTGCGAATCAACAGCGAATTGAGTCCCATGAGAATGTTGTTGTGCTCATCCGCTGGAATGCGTTTTTCCCACATCACTTTGGGAATCACGCCAAACATGGCGCCGCCGTCCAAAAGATAGCTGCCGTCGGAGAGAATGGTCAGTTCGAAGTCGCCCAGCGAGGTTCGGTACACGTATAGTCTCCTGAAGAATTGTCTCTCCGATGATACTGAAGGAAGCTAAGGCGCGGGCGCAAGGTGGCTCGCGGCAAGTCACAACCAGCTGTGAGGTGAATCATGATGTTGCGACAGATTCTTGCTGTCGGGCTGTTGAGTTGCACTTTGGCGGCGCAGACGTCGACAGGACAACCGTCCTCCGGAACTCAGACCACAGCGGGAGCTCTGGCTCAGTCGCCGATCACACAAGATAACGGTCTGGCGCAGATGCGGGACGATCTCAACAAAATGGAAAGTCTCAATATGAACATGAGCAGTGAGATCGAATTCCTGCGCGACCAGAATCTCCAGATTCTGTTGCGGACGAACTCTCAAATGTGGACGATCGTGATCCATGATTTGCGGCGGCAGATCGAACGCGAGGAGCAGGAGCGAGCGAGAGCGCCGTTTCAGCCTGTGAATCCGGCTCCCAACGCGAAGCCAGTGCAGCGATGATGGAACTTCGCTGCCTAAGAGACCTTCCGTAATAACTAAAGCCCGAAGCAGTTTCGCTCCGGGCTCTTGAATGTTTCCGTTGCTTTCGTGAAGAAACAACCGCTGCTTACTGGAGCAAGCCAAACACGGCAACTCCAGTGGGCGTTCCGACGAATACCTTGCCGTTGGCAATAATTGGGGTAATGAACTTGTTGCCGGCGCCAAACTGGTCGCGCGATCCCGCCTGGCTGCTGTTGTACAACTCGTGAGACAGGTTGGTCGCGTCGTAAGCGTGCAAGACCGCTGGGCTGCTGTTAGCCACCGCCCAGATAATTGCGTTCGAGGTTCCGTGCGCGGAGATGGTTGGCGTCGTCCCCGGATAGGGGAAAGTATTTGAAGTCTGCGATACCGGAGTGGTGGAAAGCTTCGCGTTCGAGATGGCGAAGGCCTTCAGGTTGTCTCCTACATCGCCGTAGTAGACGGTGTTGTTGAAATATGCGGGCGACGACCAAACTCCCCCGGGCAGCACACCTTGCAGTTCCTGATAGACGTTGCTGTTATTGCTGGAATTGAATTTTCCCATGTTGTCGCGATTGACGACGTAGATGTTGGTATCCTTGCCCGCTCCAACCGCGAGGTGGTGAACCTGTCCGTTGTTATCGGTCAAGTCGGGCAGCACGATGGCTCCGCCGGAACCTAGGTCTTCGTCAGCACGCGACTCCTGCACCGTGTTGTACATGTTGAAGTAGTCGGCCACCTGAAGCTGCCCCGAAGAATTCGACACCTTCATGAAGGCGTTGCCGTAGTCGCCGCTAGCCGGAAAACCCTGCGAGTTCATGGTGGTGTCGAAGGTTCCGTTCCCGTCAAGGAAGTAAACGTTGCCGCTGGAATCGGCTGCCAGGCCGGTGCCAGCCATCCATATCGCTCCCTCGTTGCCGTTGGGAGTTACGTCCAGGACTGAAACTTGCGCCAGCGTCCGGGAGTTGTAGGCCATCAGCCAGCCGGTATAGGGACGCGCATCGCAGTGTGAGGTGAAGGCGATGTAGATCGTGATGCCATATTGCAGCAACCCGGCGCGCTCAGCGAACTGGCCGGGAGCGAAGACGACCTGGCCGTTTTGGCTGCCGTCGCCCGTTCCGGGGAAAGTAGCCGTAATTTCCGTAGGGCCACCGAACAGTTCCGCTCCCGTTGTCAGGTCGAGCGCGTGCAACCGCTGGTGATAATGGCCCGAGGAATCCTTGGTCATCGCCACGAAATAGATGGCGCCGTTGGGTCCGGCTGCCTTGTCGATCACCGGAGTGTTCGGGATGCCGATCTGGGGAGTGATCTGGCTGCATCCGTGATCGTCGCTCGGGGTCTCGCCAGAACCAAGTGCGGATACCCTCCAGAACTGGCGACCAGTGTCGGCGGCATACGCATAGATGCTGTCATTCTCGGTAACCACGTACAGCGTGTTGCTCAACCCGCCGCCGATAAACTGCTTGGTCACATAAAGAGGTTGCGCGTCAACCTTGCCGTCGGTTGCCAGGAAGTTGACCTTGCCGAACGCAGTCGAATTCACATTGGACGTGGTGAGCGTGTTCTCCTGCGAGGTGTAACCCTGACGGTAGACGTTGTAGTGATAGGTGATCACGTCGCCAGGATAAGGGATGGAAAGGTAGGGATTTCCCGATTGGGACGGGGCGGGTGCAGCTGGTGAGGGATTCTGGCCTCGACACGGTATGACGCCCAATGTTGCTAAGAGACATGTCGTAAGCAGCAAGCTGGCTGGATTTCGCATGAGTTGGCTCCGGAATTCGGGAATACGGACTTGTGCGCAGTAGATGCCGCTTAGGTGTGCATGGTTGTTAAAAAATATACGAAAAAGGAGCTACCAACAAATGGCACTTTGATGGGACTGCTTTGAGGGATTAGTTCGGCGGGCTTATTTCCGTTTGATGGTTATCTTCCGTTCCTGGTCGCCTCGGCGCTCGATGGAAATTTCCACGTCGCGCTCCTTTTCGAAGCGCGGAAACTTTTCGCCCCACTCCAGCAGAACCAGGTTGCCTTCTTCGGCGAAGAGCTCGTCGAGGCCAAGCGTGTCGAGCTCGCGCGGCGTGTCGATGCGGTAGAGATCGACGTGGTAGAGGTTGACCTCAGGGCCGCGATATTCGTGAATCAAGGTAAAGGTCGGACTGGTGACGTCGTCCTGCGATGCCGCCTCCAGGCCCTCGGCTACGCCCTTCACCAGCGTTGTCTTGCCGGTGCCGAGATCGCCGCGCAGGATGACCATGCGCGCCTGCTTCAGGGTGGGAGCAAGCTTGCGGCCCAGTGCCATCGTCTCTTCAGCCGAATGCGTGATGTGCTCGTGGGGGTTCATCGCAGAAGACCCAGTATTCTAGCAGGACGAGGTATCGCGGGCCGTTCCGCCCACACAGCCTGACGCCACGAAGCGCACATTGTGCCATGGGCAGGATTAGCCGATGCGCGCGGTCTCTTCGCGCGCCCACTGGGCAGCGCGGCGATAGGCCTCCGGCAGGCCACTAAGCAGATCGGTAGCGACCAGTGAGTGCTCTCCCATGGTCTCTGCGGCGACGTCACCTGCCAGGCCATGGAGGTAAACGGCGGCGATGGCGGCGCGGGCATAGTCGTGCGGCATTTGGGCGATGACACCGGCCGTCATGCCCGTCAGGATGTCGCCGGTGCCTCCAGTCGCCATGCCAGGATTGCCCGTGGGGTTGACCCAGGCGCAGCCGTCCGGCAACGCGATAATTGTGCGATCACCTTTCAACACCAGAACCAGGTGATGCTCGCGAGCAAACTTTCGGGCGACGTTCACGCGGTCCGCCTGAACGGCCTTGATCGAGAGGCCTGTCAGGCGCGACATTTCGCCCGGATGGGGCGTGAGCACCAGGGGCCGGCGACGGCCGTCGAGCAGGTTAGTCTGATTTTGGAAGGCGTTGAGCCCGTCGGCGTCTAGCACGAGCGGAACCTTCGTCTGGTGCACTGCTTCATGCACGAAGCGCACCGTATCGGGATTGCGTCCGATGCCAGGGCCAATCGCGACTACGGTCATCGGCGTCGTCAGATCGGTGAAGCGATTGCTCTCCGCAGCAGCCGGAGCGATGGAGCCGGCCGAAGTCTCGGGCAATGGCTCAGTCATCAATTCGGGCGCGAACGCCGCGATGCTGCTCAGCACACGCGCTGGAGTGGCCACTGTGCTCAACCCTGCGCCCGCTCGTAGGGCTGCCATTCCCGACATAGCGGCGGCGCCCGACTTTCCGAACGAGCCTCCTACGACCAACACGTGGCCGTACACGCCCTTGTTGCTGTCGCGGGGACGGGGCGCGAGCAAAGCGGAAAAATCACGCGGAGTTGTGACCTCAAGGTTCAGCACCGAGACGATTGCCTCCGCAGGCGAGCCAATCGGCGCTACCAGGATCGGTCCGCGGATGAGATTGCCGAAGACGTGCGCCGGACGCGGCGCAGTGAAGGTGACGATTGCGTCGGCGTCGGCAATGCCGTCACCGGATTGAGGCGTCATCGCGTCGGAATCGGCGCCGGAGGGGATGTCCACGGCAATGATGGGCTTGCCGCTACGATTGATGGCACCAATGGCGTCGGCGTACAGACCGCTTACCGGCGGCCGAAATCCGGTACCGAGGATTGCATCCACGATGAGGTCGGAATTGGCCACGCATCTGAACTCCTCGGCTTCCAGTTCCGTCGGCCTGTTCACTTCCACTGGTCGCACCGGAAGCCGCTCGTACATCGTCAGGGCGTCGCCTTTCAGCTCCGATTGCGTCGCCAGCAACAACACTTCGACGACGCGACCGGCACGATGCAGTTTGCGGGCAACCACGAAACCATCGCCGCCGTTATTGCCTTTTCCGCAGACGACAGTGACGCGATTCGCTCCCGCGTAATTTTGCACTATGAATTGCGCGACAGCGCTGCCGGCGTTCTCCATCAGGGTGAGGGAGGGTACGCCGAAACGCTCAGTTGTAGCGTGATCGATCTCCCGCATCTCGGCCGTAGTGGTGATCTTCATGCCCGCTCCGTAGCCGACTGTTCCAGGCGCCGCAGGCCGTCAGGTTCGCCCATGGCGATCAGGTGATCGCCCTCGTGAATCATCTCGTCCGGGGCCGGATTGAAGCGCATATGCGAGTCCTCTCCTTTGATGGCGAGCACAATGACCCCCATCTCCTGCCGGATGCGCGAGCTCTCCAGGGTCTTGCCCACAACGCGGGAGCCCGACTGCACTTGCACCTCTTCGATCTCGAGCGGCTTCTGCTGATTCATGGCCGTGTCGAAGAAGTCCACGACATGCGGCCGCATGAAGGTCTGCGCGATGCGGTAGCCGGCGAAGTTGTAAGGCGAAACAACGCGGTCCGCCCCGGCCGTCAGCAGATGCTTCTCGGCTTCTTCCTCACTGGCGCGAGCGATGATCTTTAGCGTAGGGTTCAGGCTGCGTGCAGTGAGAATGATGTAAACGTTGATGGCATCCGTGGTGGTGGCGGCGACTAAACCCCGCGCGGTCTCAATGCGAGCTTGGCGCAGTACGTGGGCATGGGTGGCATCGCCGGTCAGGGTAAGCCAGCCTTCAGCGGAATAGCGGGCGAGTTTGCCAGCATCGGTGTCGACGACAACGAACGGCAGCGGCTTGCGGGCCAACTCCCGCGCTGCACTACGTCCAACACGGCCGGCGCCGCAAAGGATGAAGTGGTCCGTCAGCCGGCTGATCTCGCGGTCCATGCGTCTCCTGCCGAAAACCGATTGTAGCTCGAATTCCAGTAATGCCTGCGTAGCCGCGCCAAAGAACAGCAGCACCAAGGCTACGCCGGTAACGATGATGAAGGTGTTGAAGACCCGCCCAGCCGGCGACAGCGGATGCACTTCGCCGTAGCCGATGGTGGTAATGGTGGTCAGCACCATGTAAAAGCCGTCGAACCACGACCAGCCTTCCAGGAAGTGGAATCCGGCCACTCCGATGAGCACCAGTGTCAGCAGCGCCAGGAAAAGGACCCGCAGATTGAAAAGCGGCTTCACAGGGCAATTGTGGCAATGGGCACGGGAAAGCGCAATGCAAGAGATTCGGCGGGCATCACAGCGAACGTTGAAACGGGAAACGCCCTCCCCTGACTGAGAGGGCGTTTGTTGTCAGAGAAGATCTCCCCACCAATTACCTTACTCCGACCTTTTCCCGGTCGGGCACAGACCGCTGTACCCGGCTGTGATGACGCCCGTAGCCAAAGTAGATAAACAGGCCGATGATCAGCCAGACGATTAGTCGAATCCAGGTATCCAACGGCAGGCTAGCCATCAGACCGATAGAGACAATGATGCCGAGGATTGGCACCAGTGGCACCATGGGTGTGGTGAACGGCCGATGCAGATCAGGTCGTCGTACTCGGAGGATCCATACCCCAAAACAGACGATCACGAAAGCCAGCAGAGTACCGATACTCACCAACTCGCCGAGAATCTCGATGGGAATGACCGACGCAAAAATCGCGACGAATCCTCCCACCAGCAGGGTTGAGATCCACGGGGTGCGGAATCGCGGATGCACCGCGCCCGCCCATTCGGGCAACAGGCCATCGCGCGACATCGAGTAGAACACGCGCGATTGGCCCAGCAACATAACCAGCATCACCGTAGCCAGTCCGAAGATGGCACCGAGTTTCACCAGAATCTTCGCCCACGCAACTCCTGTCGCATCAATGCCGAGAGCAACCGGATCGGAAACATTCAGGTCAGCATACGGAACGATTCCGGTCAGCAAGCCCGAAACCAGGATGTAAAGAACGGTGCAGATGACCAGCGATCCCAGGATGCCGACAGGCATATCCTTTTGCGGATTGTTGGCTTCTTGCGCAGCGGTGGAAACGGCGTCGAATCCAATGTAGGCGAAGAAGATTACGCTGGCCGCGCGTGCGATACCCGACCAACCATAATGTCCAAAGGCTCCTGTGGTATTGGGCGGAATGAAGGGATGCCAGTTAGCCGCCACCAGGCTGGGATGCTTCAGGGCAAACAGGCCGGCAATCACGATGAACATCACCACAATGGCCAGCTTCACAATCACGATCCCGGAATTGAAGTTAGCCGATTCCTTGATGCCGATCACCAAGATAATGGTGACGCCGACGATGGCCAGAAATGCGACCAGGTTGAACAGCCCGGTTTGCGTGGGAAGCGTGTTCGGATTGATGTGCTGCGTGGCCAGGGTCGCCTTGATACGCTCATAATGCTCCCAATGGCCGCCGTAGAAGACCAGCTTTTCGCTGGGCGCCAGCGTCAGGCGAGGCGGAATACGTATTCCAAAGTCCTCGAGAAAGCTTAAGAGATAGCCGCTCCAGCCGGAGGCTACGGTCGCAGCCCCAAAGGCATATTCCAGGATGAGATCCCATCCGATGATCCAGGCGAACAACTCGCCCAAGGTCGCGTAGCCGTAAGTGTAAGCCGAACCCGCGATGGGGATCAGCGAGGCGAACTCCGCATAGCAAAGTCCGGCAAAGACGCACGCAATTCCCGAGAGCACAAAGGACAGCACGATGGCCGGCCCTGCGTATTTAGCGGCTGCCGAACCGGTGAGGACGAAAATTCCCGCGCCAATGATTGCGCCAATTCCAAGAGTAATAAGGTTGACCGGGCCAAGAGCCCGCTTAAGACTATGTTCCCCGGTCTCGGCTGCCTCGTGCATCAGCATGTCCAGGGGTTTGCACTTTAATAAATCGGCCATTTAAGGTTTGCCTCTTCTCACAACTAGGCTCGCGCTCTCGCTTGCGGATTGCGCTTCGACCACAGGAAGTACACGGGGATGCCAAGCAGGACGATGATCAGGCCGGGCCACGTGTATTGCGGCTTGTAACGCAATAAGACTACATCAATAAAGATAGCGATCAAAATGTACATTGCGGGCAGCACGGGGTATCCGATGGCGCGGTAAGGGCGCGGCTCGTCAGGGCGTTTGACGCGCAGCACGAACAAACCGGCGATCGTCAGGATATAGAACACCAGCACCGCGAAGATGATGTAGTCGAGCAGCTGGCCGTAGCTACCCGAGATACACAAAATGCACGTCCAGACGCACTGCATGATCAACGAATGTGCAGGCGTGTGGTATTTGGGATGAAGCCTGGCGGCGCTCTTGAAGAACAGCCCATCCTTGGCCATGGCGTAGTAGACCCGCGCCCCGGCGAGGATCAGCCCATTGTTGCAGCCAAAGGTCGAGATGAGGATGGCGATGGCCATCAGCTTGGCGCCGCCCGAGCCGAAAATCTGCTCGACGACCGCCGTGGCCACGCGATCTTCGGAGGCATGTTGGATGCCCCGCGCCAGGATCGTCGCCCCGTGCGCATCGCCAGCCAGTGGCAGCACGCTCAGGTAAACCACGTTCGCCAGCACGTAAAGCAAAGTCACTGCGCCGGTTCCCATCGCCAGCGCCAGCGGCAGGTTGCGCTTCGGATTCCGGACTTCAGCCGCCGTAAAGGTGATGTTGTTCCAGGCGTCGGATGAAAACAGCGAGCCGACCTGGGCCACGGCGACGATGGTCAATGTTCCCACCAGCACCATAGGTCCGCCGACGCCCACCTGCACCGGATGAAAGGAATGCCAGCCCGCATTGCGCCAGAAATTTGCGCTGAAGTTCGCGGCGATGGCCTGGGCATTGCGTCCCACAAAGATGCCCAGCAGCACGAGCCCGAGAAGGGCCGCCGTCTTGGCAATGGTGAAGATATTCTGCACCAGCGCGCCGGTTCGTACTCCGAAGATGTTCAAGACTGAGAGGAAGATGACCAGCAAGATTGCGGTCAGATTCTGCGTGTTCAGGCCGACATCCATGTTACCGAGAACCATGGGGCCGATGGGGATAGGCGGCACGTGCGCAAGATGAATCAGCCAGTGCGTGGAAGAAACGGAGGGGAAGAAGATGCCGAGAAATTTTCCGAAAGCGATGCCGACGGCGGCGATGGTCCCGGTTTGCACGACCAAGTAGAGCGTCCAGCCGTAGAGAAATCCCCAGAGCGATCCAAGCGACTCGCGCAGGTAGACATATTGTCCTCCGGCGTGCGGCATCATTGCTGCTAGCTCGCCGTAAGAGAGCGCCCCCGTGATAGTCAGAAAGCCGGTCAGAAGCCACGCGCCGATCAGCAACGCGGGCGAATCGACGAGGCGGGCAATCTCAGCGGAGACGATGAAAATGCCCGAGCCGATCATGGAGCCCATGACCAGCGTGGTCGCGCTGGTAAGGCCCAGGCCCTTTACGAACTCGCTTTCGCCGGAGTTGGCAGAAATGGTCTTAACTTCAGTGGCCAAGGAACCTCTTTAGGAATGAGACGGCTGCTCGCAAGAATTTACACCAGGAGCCGCAATAATTCCTCAGCAACTTTGGCCGGCGAGGTCAGCAGATCGGAGATCACGGCCACGGAGTCGGCCCCCGCCTCGATGACGGAGCGGGCATTGGCGCGGGTGATGCCCCCAATAGCGACCAGCGGCTTTTGCGTGGCAGCACGGGCGGCCCGAATGCCGTCGAGGCCAATGATGGGATCGGGATTGCGCTTGGACGAGGTCGCGAAAACCGGACCGAAGGCGATGTAATCGGCCGCTCCGGCATCGGCGTCTTTCAGTTGTTCGAGATTGTGCGTCGAAACACCCAGGATGTGGTTCTGGCCGATCACGGAACGCGCGCCTTCGGGCGAGAGATCGTCCTGGCCAACGTGAACGCCGTTGAGGCCGGCCGCGATACAAATGTCGGCTCGGTCATTCATGATGATGGTCACTCCCTCGCCGAGCACGCGTCGAAGCTCGCGGGCGTCGCTCAACATCTCACGAGTGGTGCCGACCTTGTTGCGATATTGGATCAGCGTGGCCCCGCCCGCCGCCAGGTCGCGAGCGTATTCGACAATAGCGGCCGTCGTCCGCAGCGGCGCTGCAAAACACGAAACATCAACGATTGCGTACAGCTTGGGTAAGTTCATTGAGAAATCTTATTCACCACAGAGACACAGAGGCACAGAGATTTTTCACCGCGGAGAACACGGAGCGCACGGAGACATGACAAATATTTAAGCTTTCTTTTCCAATAATTCCTCTACGTATTTCGGTTGGCACGTCCCGGTTAAAACGAGAGCGGCCATGGCAACAGCAGCATCAAGAGCTCTGAGTTTTTTCTCTCGCTTTCTCCGTGCGCTCCGGGTTCTCCGTGGTGAAAAATCTCTGTGCCTCTGTGTCTCTGTGGTGAACCGCCTTTATTTGTGTTGCGCCAGAAACCGCTCCATGAACTTCGTATCGAAGTTGCCGGCGCGGAAGTCGGGATCGTGCATGATGCGCTGATGCAGCGGAATAGTGGTATAAATTCCCTCCACCACAAACATCTCCAGTGCGCGTGACATGCGGGAAATCGCCTCGGTGCGATCCCGTCCTCGTACCACCAGCTTCGCGATCAAGGAGTCGTAGTAAGGCGGAATGACTCCTTCCGCATACGCGGCTGTATCCACCCGCACGCCTGTGCCACCGGGCATATTGAACGCCGTAATCTTTCCCGCAGACGGAGTGAAGCGCTCAGGATGCTCAGCGTTGATGCGGCATTCGATAGCGTGTCCGCGAAAGATCACCGGCGCCGTGATGACGCTGCTCAGCTTCTCGCCGGCAGCGATCATAATCTGGGACTTCACCAGGTCCACGTCGGTGGTCATCTCGGTCACGGGATGTTCAACCTGGATGCGAGTATTCATCTCGATGAAGTGAAGGCTGCCGTCTTCGTCCATAAGAAATTCGACCGTTCCGGCATTCATGTATCCGATGTTGCTCAGGGTCTTCACCAGCACGCCGGCAATGCGTTCGCGCAGTTCGGGAGTGACCACGACCGAGGGCGCTTCTTCCACCAGCTTCTGATGGCGGCGCTGGATGCTGCACTCACGCTCGCCAAGACTCATCACGTTGCCGTGCTCGTCGGCCATTACTTGGAACTCGATATGGCGCGGCCGCTCGATGAACTTCTCCATGTAAAGATCGCCGTTGCCGAAAGCCGCCGCCGCCTCCGATTGCGCGGAATGGAAAAGATTCGGCAACTCCTGTTCATCCCGAATGACACGCATGCCGCGGCCACCGCCGCCGGCCGAGGCCTTCACAATCACGGGAAATCCGACACTGCGGGCCCATTCCGCTGCTTCTTCGGCCGAAGCGATGATGCCATCTGAGCCGGGAAGAATGGGCACACCTTCTTTTTTCATGGTGGCGCGGGCTTTTTCCTTTTCGCCCATGAGCCGCGTCACTTCCGGCGGAGGCCCGATGAACTTGATGCCGCAAGCCTGGCAGACTTCGGCGAAGTTGGCGTTCTCGCTCAACAAGCCATACCCAGGATGGATGGCATCAACGTTCGCGATTTCGGCGGCGCTGATTACGGCAGGAATGTTCAGGTAGCTTTCGTTCAGGCGCGGCGGACCAATGCAGATGGCCTCGTCGGCAAAGCGCACGTGAAGCGAATTGCGGTCGGCTTCGCTGTAAATGGCGACAACTTTGATGCCAAGTTCCTTGCAGGCACAAATGACACGCAGGGCAATCTCCCCGCGGTTCGCAACTAGAATTTTGTTAAACATGAATAATGGATTTCCAGCGGCTCTTCAAGACATGCAGCTACTGTTTGCGAATGCCGAACAAGGGCATTCCATATTCGACCGGGCTACCGTTGGCGGCGAACATCTTAACCACGACGCCCGCAACCTCTGCCTCGATCTCATTCATGAGCTTCATGGCTTCAATGATGCACAGTACCTGGCCTTCTTTCACCGCGTCGCCGACTTTAACGAACGGCGGCGTGCCGGGTGATGGGGCCTCGTAGTATGTGCCCACGATCGGCGACTTGACGATAATGAGGTCTTCTTCTTTGGCAGCTTCGGCAGCGGGTGCCGAATTGGCCGACGACGCAGCCGCCGCTGCGGGAGCCGCGATGGAAGGTGCTGCCGAAGCGATGGCAACGGGTTGTGCAGCCATTGCCGGGGCCAGGTGGACGACGGGCGTCGCCGAGCTTCCGCGCCGTACGTGCACTTTCATATCGCCGCGTTCGAGTTCGAACTCGGTGATATCTTTTTCCACCAGCAGTTCTATGAGTTCTTTGATTTCCTTTTGATTCATCGGATTCCGTTCGGAAGGGCGCGCGGCCCGGACAGCGACTTCGACCTGAAACCGCTATTCGCCAGAGCACAGAGGTAAATCTGAGTCTCTTCTCAGACTGCAACATCCTCTGCGCTTAAATCTCAACCAACTCTTTGCTCACTGGGGTCAGTACTTCGCAACCAGTTGCCGTAACCAGCACCATGTCCTCGATGCGAATGCCACCTTTGCCCGGCACGTAAACTCCAGGCTCGATGGTAATGACCATACCCGGTTCCAGCGGCTCGTTCTGGCCTTTTCCCAACCGGGGCGGCTCGTGAATTTCCAGACCTACCCCGTGGCCCGTCGAGTGCGTGAAAAACTGTTCCAGCTTAACACTACGGAGCACCTGGCGGCAGGCTTGGTCCACTTCGGCAGCTGTTTTGCCCGGTTTAGCTGCCGCAATCCCTGCTAACTGGGCCTTTAGGACCGCTTCGTACCACCGGCGCCCTTCGCGACTGACTGGGCCCACATGTACCGTGCGGGTCATATCAGAGCAATAGCCCCGCAGTATAACACCGGAATCGACGACTACGAACCCGCGACGCGGTATAGGCTGACTCGAAGCACGCCCGTGGGGCAAGGCTGAGCGCTTTCCGGCGGCAACGATAGTGTCGAATGACATGCCCTCCGCCCCTGCCTGACGGGCCGCAAGTTCCAGCCTCCCGGCCACTTCCGATTCCCGAACGCCTGGCCGAATCGACTTCAACGCCTGGCGGTACGCTCCGGCCCCCAGATTCACCGCTTCCCGGATGATCCGCAACTCGCCCGCATCTTTAATGAGGCGCTGGCGCATGATGAGACCGGACGTCGGTTTCCAGAGAACCTTTTTCCCCGCAAGCTTCCGCATTTCGATAGCTGCTGCCACCGTGACTTGATCGGCTTCGAATCCGATGGCCACGGTTTTCCGCTGCCCGACATGCTGCAACGCTTGCTGGAGAAGCGGCCCCTTTGCCATGACGATGCGCGCATCCTCTACCTCTTCGCGGGCCTGCTGGGTGTAACGGCCGTCTGTAAAAAAACTGGGGCCATCGCCGGAGAAAAGCAGGAGACCGTTACTGCCCGTGTATCCGCAAAGGTAGTGAAGGTTGGGAGGATGGGCGACAACGAAGCCATCCAGACCTTGCTCGAGCAATGTCTGCCGAAATTTTTTCTGCCGCGATCGATAGTTCATCTGGCTCATTCTTATATCGCCACAATCAGCATCAGAGCTAGAACTGCGTGACGTGTAGTGGATCTGAGGTTTGCAGGCTGGCTCGGTAGATGTGTTCGTGCTGGCGGCCAACCCGATGCGCAATGGCATCGAGCCTTACATAATAGCTGCCTGGCCCGGGATTGGAGCTGAAAGGAATTACCGGACTGCTGCTTTGTGCAGCCAACTTGAAGTGCTGGTAGCCCAGGCTCGTGGCTCGTCCAATCTTGTTGACGGCAACGATGACCACAGTCAGGTCGAAGTCATTTGCAGTCTGATTGGTGACAATCGCCGATCCAGAAACCGCTGTGCCATGCACTCCCGGTGTTTCCTTCCACTCAATCTTAAGCCCGACGATGACTTGGATGGTGAGTTCTCGCTGCGCCTGGAGATGGGGGACAGTGGAGTCCACAACTCGAATGACAAAGTGGTATTCGCCCGGCGTGGTGGCCATACCGGAAATATTTCCGGTATGCGGATGCAGCTTGAGTCCGGGCGGAAGTTCTCCCTGCACGAGGCTCCAGGTGTAAGGAGTTGAGCCGCCAGTGGCAGCCAATGGGAGCGTGTAGTTCTGCCCGGCAACCACTCCCTGGGCTGGAAGTGCCGTGATCTGCAAGGTGCCTGGGGGGTCCGCTTGCCCAAAGGCAAACAGGCCGGCGAGGAATACGAGCAAAGCTGGAGCCACCGCTCGAATGCGCATGAAGAGACATTATAGGGCCAGGGCGGCGAAGCAGGGATTGGGGATTGGATCGAGGTGCGATGTAAAAAATCGGCGATCCACTTCACCACTGGTGCGCTTGGCCTTATCGCGCAAGCTACAAACTCCTATCCCCTAATCCCAAGCTCCTAATCCCCTGGCCTGTCTACTCTACCGGCAATACGAATTGGAAGTTTTCGTCGCCAATCGGTACGCTGACCCGCATCTGCCGCAGTTTCCGGCCTTTGGCAGACGATGCCGGACTCTGTGCCAGCTTTCCCGCGGGATAGAAAAGAACTCCGGCCACATTGCCAAGCGGCGGGATCGTGTTGGCCCGGAAGCCACACTGCTCGACGTACTCGGGAGTGCTTTGCCGCTGCAACTGGGCGAGCATGTCGCGGCCGTCAGCCTCGGTGTTGCGCAAATGGCATATCTGGTCGCAGACCGGCGGCACTGGGGTAGGGCCGCGCCCCTCCAGCGCTCCAGGAGTATCTGTGTAAAGAACATTCTTGCCGGCCGGCATCGCCAAATTACCTGATGAGTTGCGAGCGCCCATAGCCCGCATCATCTCAATCAGCTGAGGCGTCAACACCTCCCCGGATGCGGAACCGTCCATACTGTCGCCAGCCGCCGACCCGACTGCGAATCGGGCCATGTTATAGGTGCGACGCATCCTCGCGGCCAGGTCACCGGCGGATGTTGCTGCCACAACGTGGCCAGCAGCGGCGTCTTCGACCAGAAGGTCCTCTGGTCTTACGGAAATCGACCGCGAACCACTGTTGTAGACACGTACTTTCAGCGCGACGAACTTGCGGTTGATAGCGCTATGGGCGGCCGCCACAACCGTGTAGTTGGTTCCTACCGAGTACTGATAGACAATGCCATCTACATAGAACATGCCTTTAGAAGTTGGTGGCTGTGAGGTTGGCTCTTGACCTAACATCGATGCACCCAGCAGCAACCCACAAAGCAAATAACGCATGTAGCCTCCGATCTCCGCTACAGCGGAGCCTGAGAGCCAAATCGGCAAAGCTGTCCCGGGCATGAGTGCAGAAAGAGCGGTCAGGAGCAACCCTTTCATTCGACACAGGGTTCTCTCCACGCATAGCCGAAAAAGCCTCTAAATAGGCGGTGCTAAACTTGCCGCTGTGAGCAAGCTCCGTGCGAACTCCGGCGATGATGACAACGCCGATCTCGGCCAGGCGGGGACGCTCTACCTGGTCGGAACTCCGATCGGCAATCTGGAAGACATGACATTTCGGGCGGTCCGAACTCTGAAGGAAGTGGACGTCATCGCCTGCGAAGACACTCGCCAAACCATCAAGTTGCTGAATCATTACGGCATCGACAAGCCCATGATCAGCTATCACGAGCACAATGAGCTGCCACGGGCTACCGAACTAGTGAGCCGCATGGAGAAGGGCGACGACGTCGCCGTCGTCAGCGACGCGGGCATGCCGGGCGTCAGCGATCCTGGCTACCGCCTGGTCGAGCTCGCCATACGCCATCGCATTCGGGTAGTGCCGATTCCTGGAGCAGCAGCCTTTCTATCGGCGTTGGTGGCCAGCGGATTGCCTACCGATTCTTTCCATTTCAGCGGATTCCTGCCGGCGAAGAGCTCAGCCCGGCAATCCGCGCTGGAGGCCATCTGCAACTCTTCGCGTACAGAAATCTTCTACGAAACTCCGCACCGGATCGTCGAGGCTCTGACGGATGTAGTGGCGACTCTCGGAGCAGAGCGCCAGGTAGTTGTGGCGCGAGAGCTGACTAAGCTGCACGAAGAATTTCTACGCGGCCGAGCCACAGATGTCCTGGCAGAGCTTCAGGCTCGCGCCGATGTCCGAGGAGAGATTACGCTCCTGATCGCCAAGCCGGACGAGACTTTGCGGGCCTCCGATAGTAGCAAGACGCTGACGCAGCGATTCAACGAACTGGTTAGTAACGACAAACTGGAGGAGAAAGCCGCGTTGAAACAGGCGGCAAAGGAGTTCGGCTTGTCCAAGAGCGCAGCCTATCGCCAGTTGCAGCGCCGCAAGCATTAATACAGTCCACCGATTTGACAATAAGGACAACGCTGCTCAACAATAACGGGCAAGTTGGAATTGGTTGAGGCGCAATCACTAAAATCAGCACGGACGCCGAAATCGACCTTTACCTCCCAGGACAATCCGTATGGCCAAGATTCTTTGCGTGGATGACGAACCGAACATCGTAACCTTAAAGTGTGCAATTTTAAAGGCTGCGGGACATCAGGTTACCCCTTCCACCTCGGCCCACGACGCCATCGACAAGATCGAACACAACACCTACGATGCAGTCGTCACCGACTGGCGCCTGGGAGATACCAGCGGCCGCGCCATCGTCCAGGCTGCCAAGACCCACTCTGCCATGCCCGTGGTTGTGGTGTCTGGTTACGTAGCCGAAGCCTTTCAGGCAGCTGAGCCGCTGGCCGACCTTTACCTGGAAAAGCCGGTCGATCCCCAGGAGTTGGTGACCATCGTGAACGAACTGCTGAAAACCAACGATCAGCAGCCTGAACCTTCCAGTTAATCCTAAATTTCGCAGCGCTTATTCGCAGCGAATACCTGTGCGATTTGCCGGTAAGTACCGATCCGCGTCGATAGCGATTCGATCGTGTTTGCGTTTACGGTATCTTTTTGGCGGTTCCGCGTGAAATTTCAGGCTGTCAGCGATTTCAGCCCAGGTTGAGGCGGGCATTGTAAGCAGAGTCTCAGGATTCGAAAGGTTAGCTGCGTGCAGGCTCTGACTCGGGTGTGAGTTGCGCGACCGATTGGGCGGCTTCCATTCCCGAGCGAACGCAGTCGGGTACTCCGATGCCGTGAAAAGCGTTGCCGGCCAAGGCAAGTCCGCGAATCTCGGAGACACGCTCCTCGATCTTCTGCACCCTTGCGATGTGTCCAGGCTCATATTGTGCCATAGCTTCGCGCCAGCGAAAGATGCGCGAAAACATGGGACGGGCGTCCAGTTTCAAAAGGTCACGCAGCTCGCGCTGGACTGTTTCCAGCATCTCGTCGTCAGTAAGTCCCAGCACCGCCTCATCGCGAGCCCCACCCAAAAAGCAGCGTAGAATGCCCTTTCCCTCAGGCGCCCGATGTGGAAACTTGTTGTGCACGAAGGTGCAGGCCAGCATGCGTGTCCCTTCGCTGCGGGGCACCAGAAATCCGAAGCCCGGAGGCAGCTTGGCTAGCTGCTCTTTGTAGTAGCCGAGCGTCACGGTCACAGACGAGCTGTAAGTAATGTCCAGCAAATGACGCGACAGCCCGCGGTCGACCCCGTCAAGCAGAGTTCCGGCGACGTTAGCTGGGGTGGCAAGTACCACAGCGTCGTACCTCTCCTCTTCGCCCATGTCGACGGAGACGCGCCAGCCACCATTCTCTGGATAGACCCGACGAATGTGCCGTCGCAGCCGAACCGCCGCGGGATCCAGCCGGGCGACGATGGCATCCACCAGCTGTTGCATTCCGTCCTTCAACGAAGTAAACAGCGGTCGGGGAGGCTGCTTGCTGGCAGCTTGAGCTTGCTTTTTGTGGGCCGCCAGCATTGCGCGGCTCAAGCTACCATACTTCTCTTCCATGTCGACGAAGCGCGGCAGTACGGCGCGTGCGCTGAGCTTGCCCGCATCCCCGCCATATACGCCCGACAGCAGCGGGTCGGCCAGACGATCCACGACCTCAGGGCCGAAGTGACGCTCAACCATCTCGGCGACGCTTTCATCGTTTTCCATAGGGCGCGGAGGATGCAGCAGTTCGCGCGCCATGCGAATTTTTGTGCTCCAGGAAAACAGCGGAGACAGTGCCGTCGGAACCAGGCGAGTGGGCACCATGAACATCAAGCCGTCGGGCATGACGACCAGGCGCCCCTTTACCACAATGTAGGTCTTACGCTGTGCGTCGTTGGAGCCGATAAGCTGATCGGCGATACCTAACTCTTTGCAGAGTAGTTGCGCCCACGGCTTTTCAGTAAGAAAGGAATCGGGGCCGGCTTCGACCAGGCAGCCTTCGACATAATCGGAAGCCATGCAGCCGCCCAAACGCTGGCTGCTCTCAAACAACGTGTACTCCACGTCCGCGCCACTGGCACGAGCCTTCTCCAAATGAAAGGCAGCCGTTAACCCGGAAATGCCTCCACCGATAATTGCAATCCGCTTCATGCGGTTAGAGTCACAGAATCTTCTCAGTTTCTACGCTCGAAGCGCAAGATGAGTCCAGAGCGGCAAGCCGTTGTCGGGCCAGATCAGCCACCGCCTGCACGAACAATGGCGAATCGTTCAACGACTCAGCACGATAAAGCTTTACGCCGCGACTCTCGGCGAACTGCCGGAACAGGAGGTCGATGTCATACAGAATTTCGACATGATCGCAGACGAATCCGATGGGTTGGATAAAAACCCCGGTGTTACCGGCTGCGCGCAGCTTCGTAATTGTGTCTTCCACTGTGGGACCAAGCCATTCGCCGCCAGACATCCCCTGACTTTGAAATGCAAAACTCCAGGGACCGATTTCCGGAATCTGGCCCGCCACCAGCGCAGCCGTCTCGCGGGTCTGCACTTCGTAAGGATCTCCTTCGGCGACGGTGCGCTGCGGAACACTGTGAGCAGTAAAGATAACCGGCAGCGGCGATCCATGCTGTTCCGAGGCGCTTTTCCATCCGGCACGAAGTTTCTCCGCGAAAGCCTGGATAAGCAATGGATGATCGTGCCACTCTTCGACAAAATCGATCGGGAACGGGGCGCCAGCGCCGAGCAACACCTGCTTGTATAGTCCAACGCTGGTACGGGAATTGTGAGGAGCCAGACAGATAGCGACTGCTTGTCCCACATTGTCTGACGCCATTTGTTTCAAGGTGTCGGCAATAAAGGGATGCCAGTTACGCATGCCGATGTACGCCGGAATACCCAGCAGGTCGGCGACGCCATTTGCCTGTCCCATGGTCATGCAGGTCAGGGGAGAGACGCCGATCTGCGAGTAGCGATGCTGCACCTCGCGTACCACAGCGTCAGACATCGGTCTGCCCCGCGAGATGTTTTGCAGAAAGGCAGGAATATCCTCCACTTGTTCCGGGCTGCCATGAGCAATCAGCAGTACCGCCCGTTTACTCATCTTTCCTCGCTGTTGCCGCGGCCGAGGTGAACTCATGCACGAATTCGGCAAGGTTCTTTACGTTGTCCACCGGGGTGTGAGGCAGAATGCCGTGTCCGAGGTTGAAGATGTGACCCGGGCGAGCGTCTGCCAGGCGGAGAATGTGCTCGGCCCGCTGCCGCAACTCACGCCACGAGGCGAACAGCAACACAGGATCAAGATTGCCCTGCACCGCGCGATTGTGACTTATGGTTCGCCAGCCTTCATCGAGCGGAATTCGCCAATCAAGCCCAATGACCTCGGCACCCGTCTCCGCCATGGACGGCAGGAGGGTCGAGCTATCAGTGCCGAAGTAAATAACCGGAACCTTGGTTTCTTTCTGTAGCCGTTGGATGAGTTGCGTTGTAGGAACCAGGGCGTAACGCCGATAATCTTCGACGCTCAAACATCCCACCCAGCTATCGAAGATCTGCAAAGCGTCGGCTCCGGAGCGCACTTGCTCAGCCGCGTACTCGGCCAGAACGTCTACCAGCTTGGCCACCAGCTCATCCCACAGCTCGGGCGAGTTGTACATCAGCTTCTTCACTTCAAGATAGTGTCGCGACCCTCCCCCTTCGACCATGTAGCTGGCCAGAGTGAACGGCGCTCCGCAGAAACCGATGATCGGCAGCTTTGAGCCAAAGTGTTTGGCGACCAGCGCTACTGCATCGGCGACATAGCCTAACTCGGCGGCGCGGTCGCTGCGCAAGGCTTTCACGTCCTCGGCGGTGCGGACTGGCTTTTCGATGACCGGCCCTTCGCCGGCCGTAAAGTGAAACGGCAGCCCCATAACCTCGAGCGGCAGCAGCAGATCGGCGAAGATGATGGCCGCATCGACGTTGAGATACTCAGCGGCAGTTATCGTGACTTCGGCGGCCAGCTCAGGCTTCTTGCAGATCTCCACCAGCGAATGATGCTTGCGCACATCGCGGTACTGCTGCATGTAGCGACCCGCCTGGCGCATAAACCAAACCGGAGTGGTAGGGACCGGCAAGCGCCGGCAGGCACGGAGGAAGAGGGAATCTGGAGCCGACATAAAGAAATATCGTAGCATCCGACCTCACCGCCTCGTGTGATTCAGGTCACAAAGCCGGCCGCTGCCGGGGTGCGACTTACATCACCGACCGCTGTGCCTTGAATTTCCTATGCTGACCTCACCGCAATGCGGGATAAAGCTACCGCCAAGAGAATTCGGGGATGGTGACCATCGTGATTCCTGTCGCGAACCACTGAATACCCATTCAGTAGAGTTTCCCTGCGCGCGATGGCGCTCGCCGCCGTACACCGCTGATGAAATTCGCCCAATCTTTGGCTTCCGGAAGATCTGGGATCGTTCTTTGACCCCTCACGGACCCTCAGTGAACCTGATTTGCGAGCCTTCCGCTCCTGCGGCTCATCCCACTTCCGTGCAAGAATCCCGGTCTCAAAACCTGTCTGGAACCAATCGCCTGCAACTATTTCGGGATATCGGGGTTGAAATCTCTCAAAAGACGGTGACCCGACTGGTAAATAGCGAGGTTCGGCAGCCCAATTGCCTGCAACTAAATATCAGTCTGCCGAGTCTAACTAGCAACAAGCAAGACCGGTAGGGTCGGAGGTGAGGTCGATGATGGCAGAAAAGTTTTCTGTCCCGGAGCTTTCAGCGCTACGAAGTGAGCTGCTCCATGGATTCGACTCCAAGGATGCGGCCGAACTTCTCCAGATGTTCCTGGCCGGACATGGATACGGTGTTTCGGCCGAAGAGGCACGCAACGCGGTGAGCAAAGTGGGGATGATGGGTGGCACGCTGGAAGCATTCCAGCGCGAATTGGAAAGTATTGCATTGGTGATGTAAGCGGAACTGTCGAACGTCCGAGCAGCGTTCGATGGCGACAACAGCGAGGTGAACCAGATCGCTTGACCTGAAAAGGAACGGAATGTGCGCGACGCCAGAACCTGGACGCACGCCATAACCGAAGCGAACAGTGAAGAGCCCGGGCAAAACGGCCTGGGCTTTCCTCTTTTTTGGGGCTTAGTCTCTTTCGTAAGCTGGGCTTACGATCCCTGGTGGCCGCTCCACTTATGTACGCGTACCCCGCCGCGCACCCGGTCCTGCAACACTTCCCCAAAAAACATGTAGGGATGCACCACTTCTACGGCGCTAACCTCGTCCAGCTTTGTCCGCAGCTCCGCCGGGATCTCAAAGCTCAGCGAGTTGAGGTTGCTGTCCAGTTGCTTCAGCTTAGTCGCGCCAATGATCGTCGAAGTGACGCCCGGTTGGGTCGCGACCCAGTTCAATGCGACCTCGGCCGCCGGCCGCCTCAGGTGCGTCGCAACATCCTGTACTGCCTCCAGAATCTTCCAGTTACGGTCGGTGAACTTATTGAATACGGGATTATTCGATTCCTTCAGCACTTCCAGACGGCTGCCTTTGCTGCTGGCCGGGCCTTCCTTGGTGTATTTTCCGGCGAGAAAGCCGCTGGCCAGCGGGCTCCACGGGCAAACACCGATGCCCAGCTCCAACGCTGCGGGAATGTGTTCGCGCTCGATATTGCGCTCCACCAGCGAATATTCGAGTTGAAAGCCGATTGGCCGTTCCAGCCCCTGCTGTTCAGCCAGCGTGTAGGCCCGCGCGGCGTACCAGGCAGGCACGTCCGAGAAGCCGTAGTAGCGAATCTTGCCCTCGCGCACCAGGTCGGTCAGCGTGCTGACCACCTCTTCCACCGGCGTGATCGTGTCCCAGACGTGCATCCAGTAGAGATCAACGTAGTCCATCTGGAGGCGGCGCAGCGAGCCCTCAAGCGCGCGATAGATGTTCTTGCGCCCGTTGCCGCCGGCGTTGGGATTTCCCTCCTCGCCGTTGAAGCTGAACTTCGTGGCCAGCACCAGCCCGTCGCGCAGTTTGCCTTCGGCAACAAAGCGGCCTACCACCTGCTCGCTCTTGCCTTCGGCATAGCCGTCAGCGGTGTCAATGAAGTTGCCGCCGGCTTCCAGATAGCGGTCAAAAATGCGTTTGGATTCAGCGTCTTCCGAGCCCCAGCGATCGTTGCCGAAGGTCATGGCGCCAAGCGCGAGCGGGCTGACCCGCAGCCCGGAACGTCCCAAAGTTACGTATTCGTTCATTTGCATGATGGCGATCGTTCTCCTTTTATGGATACGGTGAAAAGCGGCCGAAACAGGCGCAGGTGAAGCGCTCTTCTGAGTTCGATGAGAGCGCGGCCCAGAGGATGCTGGCTGAGTTTGAAGGGCCCTTTAAACTGCCTCTCACCATTTATTTGTTTGTTTGGAAGCTTTTGTTGATTTGAAGGGGCGCCGCTTCAGCTGCGCCGTTCGCCTCCCTCTAAATTGTCATCACGAGGAGGACTTCAGTCCGACGAGGGATCTGCTGTTCGTATACGCGGTCGGACAGCGTATCCATTCGACTCCGCGACCGCCGACCCGCAAAACCGGCGGGTCGAAAACCCCGGGCGGTCGCTACGCTCAGGATGACACCCTGAAAATAATGATCTTACTGGTAAGATTCGCTCGCATTCTTACTGGTAAGACTATTTTGTGTTTTTACTCATACCTCAGGCTTTCGACCGGCTGGAAGTGGGCGGCGCGGGCCGCCGGAGCGGTCCCAAACAGAACTCCGACCAGCGTGGAAACCAGCACCGCGATAATCACGGACCATCCTGAAATAGGAACGCGATAGTTAGTGATAAAGCGCACCGAAAACGGCAGCGCTAGGCCGATAAAGATGCCCACGATGCCGCCGGCGAGGGAAATCAGCATGGCTTCCAGCAGAAACTGGGCGCGAATCTCGGCGTTGGTCGCGCCCACTGCTTTGCGCACGCCGATTTCGCGGATACGGGAGTTCACCGTCGCCAGCATAATGTTCATGATGCCGACGCCGCTCACGATCAGGGTGAGGATCGACACCAGCAGGAGCACGGTCGTGAGGGTGTTGGCCGTCTGCGAGGCCACTTGCAGAAGCTGCGTCAGGTTATCGACCCGGTAGACCGATTCCGGCCGATGCCGCGACTCCAGCACTTCGAGGATTTGTTTGGTCGCGCGCGGCACCTCATTCGAGTCAGACACCGAGAAGAAGAGCTGTTTTACCTCGTCGCTATTGGTGAAGTAGCGCGCCACGGTGTAAGGAACCAGGATGGTGTCGTCGGAAATCTCGGACTGTCCGAAGGTATCGACGCGCTCCCGAAAGACCCCGATGACGGTGAAGGGAAGGCCGCTCAACTTCACTTGCTGGCCGATCGCGTTGTCGGAAGTACCGTAAAGTGTGACCGCCAGCTTTTCAGTGATGACCGCAACTTTGTTGCGGGCCTGGGTGTCGTCGTCGTCAAAGAAGCGGCCCGACAGCACATCCAGATTGCGCACATACAGATATTGCCAGGAAACGCCAAGCACAAGGATGTCGCGTTCCTTGCCGCCCGGCACGGCAATGCGGTCGTGCGTTTCGATCATGGGCGAAGCATTGCTGATGCCAGGGACCTGCTTCCGGACCGCGTCCAGATCGTCCAGCCTGAGGTAGTCGGCCGAGGCCTCGCGTCCATAAATGCCGCCGCCGGAGTACTCGGCGATCATCATGTTGGAGCCGATGTTCTGGATTTGCTGGAGCAGGTATTGCTTGCCGGTGAGGCCAATGGTGACCACCAGGATGAGCGAAGCCGTCCCGATGACCATGCCCAGCGAGGTCAGGATGAAGCGCACTTTGCTGATGCGAAAGGTTTGCAGCGCCACGGCGAGGGTCTCGCCGAAAACCAGCTTGGGATATCGCCGCCGCTGCCGCTTGCTGTTTGCCGCCATGCGTAATGGTTAGACTACTTGCTCCGGCCCGGGGCTTCAATCGGTCATCGCATTTGCTCCCGGCTGGCGCTTTTCGTATGATTCGAGCGGCATGACAAAAGCCTCCACCCGCTTTCCTGATCTGCACGAAAAATCGCAAATTCTATCCGGTTCCGAAATCGAGCGGACCCTGGTCCGGCTGGCGCACGAGATTGTCGAGAAAAATAATGGTGTCGCGAACCTGGGACTGGTCGGCATCATGCGTCGCGGCGTGCCGCTGGCTCAACGCCTGGCCAAGATCCTGGGACGCATCGAGAAGTCGCCGGTTCCCGTGGGCACGCTCGATATCACACTGTACCGTGACGACCTCTCTACCGTTGGCAGCCGCCCTGAAGTAAAAAAGAGCACGATGGAGTTCGACATCCAGGGCAAGGACATTGTGCTGGTGGACGACGTGCTCTACACCGGCCGCACCGCCCGTGCCGCGTTGGACGCGCTGTTTGATCATGGCCGCCCGCGCCGCATTCAGCTCTGCGTGCTCATCGACCGTGGGCATCGCGAGTTGCCCATCGAAGCCAGCTTTGTGGGCCGAAACATTCAGACCACGCCCAGCGAAATCATCGATGTAAAGTTGCAGGAGAGCGACGGCGCCGACAAGGTGCTGTTGATGGAGCGGGCGCCGCAAGCAAAATGAAGCCAAAACTGGGTTCACTGCTGAGCATCAATCAGCTGCCGACCGAACAGATTGAAGCGATTCTGGCCCTGGCCAGGCGCATGAATCCGGATCGTCCGTCGCGGCTGTTGCACGGCAAGCGGGTGGTGCTGCTCTTCTACGAGGCTTCCACGCGCACGCGCACCTCGTTTGAATTTGCCGCCAAAGCCCTGGGCGCGGTGACCACTCTGGTGACGGCGACTTCCTCCAGCATCGAGAAGGGCGAGTCGCTGATCGATACCGGCTGGACGGTGGAGTCGATCGGCGCGGACGTAATTGTGATGCGGCATCCCAACAGCGGCTCAGCGCACCTGCTGGCGCGCTATATGTCGGTGCCCGTCGTTAACGCCGGTGATGGCATGCACCAGCATCCTTCGCAGGGACTGCTGGACGCGCTCACGATTCTGAATCACAAGAAACAACTTCGCGGATTGCGTGTGGTGATTGTCGGCGACGTTTACCACAGCCGCGTAGCCCGCTCGAATGCCGAGCTGTTGTCGCGCTTTGGCGCCGATGTGATCTTCTGCGGCCCGCGTGACTTTGTACCTGAAGTGGCAGCGACGCTCGCGCCGGGCGTCACGGTGAGCCACGATCTGAATGCCGCGCTGCAGGGGGCCGACGTTGTGATGGCGCTGCGGGTGCAGAAAGAGCGCTTGGCAGGACGGCACCACAGCATCGAGGACTACATCGCGCACTACCAGGTAACGGCGCAGCGCATGAAGCTGGCCAAGCCGGACGCGATCCTGATGCATCCGGGGCCGGTGATTCGCGGGATGGAGTTAACCAGCGAAGTGGCGGACGGTCCGCAGTCGTGCATTCGCGAACAAGTGCGCAACGGCGTGAAGACGCGCATGGCGATTCTGGCCATGGTGATGGGAGCGGCGTAGGGCGCAAGGGAGTGCCTGCCCTGAGCCGGAAGAACGGGTAGAGCTGGCCTTCAGGCCAGCGTCTCAGCCAGCACCTCTTCCCTTGAGCAGGCTTTAGCCTGCGGCACTTGAGCGATAAGACACTATGGAATCCTTGCTGATACAACGCGGGCGGGTAATCGATCCGGCAAGCGGCATCGATCAGGAAATGGATGTGCTGCTGCGCGACGGACGCGTAGCTGACATCGCGGCTCCCGGCAAGCTGCGCGGCGAAGCGCAGCAGATCTTCAACGCGCGCGGCGCAATCGTCGCACCGGGTTTCATCGACATGCATGTACATTTGCGCGAGCCCGGCCATCTGCACAAAGAGACGATCGTCACCGGCACCGCAGCGGCTGCCGGCGGCGGCTTTACCTCGACGTGCATCATGCCCAACACCCTGCCGGTGAACGACTCAGCGGAGATCACGACCTGGATGCAGGCGCCGGCTCGTGGCGCGCTGGTCAACGTGTTTCCCATCGCCGCGGCTACCATCGGGAGCATGGGCGAGAAGCTCACAGATTTTGCCGCGCTGAAGAAAGCCGGAGCGGTGGCCGTCAGCGACGATGGCAAGCCCATTCTCGACGACAAGCTGATGCGTGACGCGCTCACGCTTGCCGCGCGCCTGAAGATTCCCGTGGTGCAGCACGCCGAAGACACGCGCGTGACCGTTGGCTGCTCCATGAACTATGGGCCGACCTCGTTTCGCCTGGGCGTGCATGGCATGCCGAACTCGGCCGAAGCCAGCGTGGTGGAACGCGACATCGCCTTGTCGCGTGCGACCAAGGGTCACGTGCACGTCGCCCATCTCTCGACCCACGAAGCCCTGGACGCTGTCCGCAATGCGAAGAAGACCAAGCTGCGGGTGAGCGCCGAGGTCACGCCCCACCACTTCACGCTGATTGACGAAAACGTGGGCGAGTTCGACACGCACTACAAGATGAATCCGCCGCTGCGCTCGGCCGCCGACCGCGATGCGCTGATCGAGGGCATCCTCGACGGCACCATCGACGCGATTGCTACCGATCACGCGCCGCACGCCTTCCACGAGAAGCAAGTGGAGTTCGAGCGCGCCTCTTTCGGCATCACCGGGTTAGAAACCGCGCTGCCTATCGTCTTGACCGTGCTGCATCATCATTTCAAGCTGACGCTGTGGCGAGTGGTCGAGTTGCTGGCGGCGAATCCTGCCAGGATTTTCAACCTGACTGGCCGCGGCACCCTGGCGAAGGGCTCGCACGCGGATGTCACCATCTTCGATCCCAAGAAGAAGTGGACCTTCGACGCCTCGCAATCGCTTTCGAAATCGAAGAACACGCCCTTCGATGGCTGGAACTTCACCGGCAGAGCGGTGGCGACCATCGTCGGCGGCAAAGTGGTGTACGAAGCGTAAAGACTCTCGAATCATTCCTGACAGCGCAATATATCTTTGTGAACATAAGCCGATTTCTCAGTACGGATCTCCCAGCATGCCTTAGCCGGCACTTGTCAGCGATGATGGATAGGATCGTTTGGGACTGCAAGATGTGAAAAAATCAGTCACGAACGCAGATGAACGGCCAGGAACGCGCATCACCTGCGGTGCTTTCTATCGCCGTTCATCCTCGTTTGTTGCGGGCACGCACTGGATTCGTCTTGGAAGGACTACGAGATGCGGAAAGGATTTGCGAGAAAACCACAAGGGGACGAGCCCGCGACAGCAGTCAAGAACTACATAACGCCGAGCGGGCTGCAGCGCCTCAAAGATGAGCACCGGTTTCTGCTCACCCGGGAACGCCCGGCCGTGACGGAGGTGGTGGCGTGGGCTGCCAGCAACGGCGATCGCAGTGAAAACGCCGACTATCGGTACGGCAAGCAGCGGCTGCGGCAGATCGATGGGCGGATTCGCTTTCTCACCAAGCGAATCGAAGCCGCGGAAGTGGTGGATCCGGAAGCTCGGAGAGCGGGACAGGCGGCGACCAGGGCATTCTTCGGAGCGACCGTGCGCTATGCCAACGCCGCGGGAGTGGAGCGAGTGGTGAGCATCGTAGGCACTGACGAGATCGATCTCAACCGCAACCACATCAGTTGGGTGTCGCCCCTGGGGCGCGCCTTGCTGAAGTCAGCAGCGGGTGACAGCGTAGTCCTTCAATCGCCGGGCGGTACAGAATACCTGAGCGTGCTGGAAGTATGTTACGAGCGCATTTCCGTGGAACCGTTCCGTGAACCAGCTGGAGCCGAGGCCTCGGCAAAGGGGCTCCCTCGCCGACGCTAATCCAGCGTACGCGTGAAATAACTCTTCTATCGATCGCCTGGAAGGTCCGACTCAA
Source organism: uncultured Acidobacteriaceae bacterium (assembly GCA_963769235.1). Lineage (GTDB taxonomy): Bacteria > Acidobacteriota > Terriglobia > Terriglobales > Acidobacteriaceae > Bog-257. Next base: position 1,173,988 of record CAVYKW010000009.1, read on the forward strand.
GTTTGAGCCTCGAGCTACACTCTCTGTCACACTGTTCAACCCCTAGGCTTGCGCGAAGTCCAAGACAAGCAGGTTTGCACGGATTCGGAAGGACATACATGAATCGAGAACTTGCCTTGAAGATCGTGTTAGCGGTAGTCGGAGTTATCTTCGTGGCATTGGTTTATCCGCTGGCGGTCTTCATGCGCCAAGAGCCTGCGTTGTCCATGCAGTTCAGCCTTTACGTCACGCTCGGTATTTTCTTGCTCTTGGCGATCCGCAATCCGTCGGCGAATCGCAGTGTAATCGCCTTCACCGCGTGGTCCAGCTTCGCTCACGCCGCAGTGATGGGCACACAAGCATTGCGCAACATGGTCGCACGCGGAGAACTGATTGGTGTGGCAGTTCTCGTGGTGATCGGCATAGCCTTGCTTGCTCTCGCGCCAAGCAATCAAAATGCAGAGTCCGCCTCACGCCCGTAAAAGGCATTACCCCGACGATGAGTCGCCGTGCTGTGGGCATAGCATGTTTGCTTCTCCGCCGACCCGCTTCGGGGATGACGGGCTAATCGGAAATACCCACGAATCGGTAGACGCCCTTTAAACCACTAATCGGTACTTTCACAGGGTCCATCGCTGGACTGGCAATCGGGCACCTGCAAACAAACGACTGCGTTCGCGATTGCCGACGAGATCAGTAACCCGACGGCTGCTCCTAACGCTATCCCCAGTACGAATCGCACTGCCATCCAGTTGCCGTGCAGCCCGGCTAGTTCCGTAACCACATCCAGGGCGTTCATCGAGGCGGCCGCGATCAGGATATTCATCGCGACTCGCCGGGAAGTGCGTAGCAGTAATCCGATCGCCGCGCCCAGGTAAATCCCGAGACATCGCGCACAAACGGCGACTGGAGCGCCGAAGATCCAGAAGGAGCGCTCGGGACGCTGATGGCAAATGAGGGCAAAGCCGCGGTGCAGCGCGAAGGCAATGATGAAGAAACCATGAGTCAGAAAATAAGGGGCGGCAAGAACGGCCGCCACTAGGGCAAGCGGAGCCAAGGCCCAGGCATTCCAACAAACAACCAGATTTCCTGAGCCGATGGGATCCCTCGGAATGAGAGGATTTCCTCGGCGGACAAGAATCCTTGAACTCTCACTTTGAAGGGGCGCAGCTTCAGCTGCGCCGTACAGACCTCCTAAGGGATCGGGCTTCAGCCCCAGAGGTGACGCCGTTTTGAAGACCGTGGACGAATTTGGATCGCGCAACAAGAAGGCTCCCTCTGCGGCTGTAAAGCCGACTCACACTAACGCCTTGCAGCACGCCTGAACAAGCGGTCGAAAAGCAGATCTCTCCTCGGCCTGAAGGCCTCGTCGGGACGACAATTTTGAGGATGTATTACGGCACCTAAAGGTGTGCCCTTTCAAAAAGGGGTCGCCTTTCCACGAGGCTGTGGCCTTTCAGAAGGGAGTGTTTTCCCACAAGGTTGTACCCTTCAAAAAGCCTAGCGCGGTTCTGTGAAGACGCGCCTTCAATCTGACATGTCGCTACGCCAGAATCCCCATCCGCTTGCCGACCCGCTTCAGCGTTTCCAGCGCCTGGTCCAGCTCACCCTTCGTGTGCGTCGCGGTCACGATGGTCCGGATGCGCGCCTTGCCTTCCGGCACAGTTGGGAACGCGATGCCCGTTCCCATCACGCCTTCCTTGAACAGCTCGCGCGAGAAGTCCATGGTCAGGCGGCCGTCGCCCACGATGATCGGCGTGATCGGGGTTTCGCTGGCGGGCGTGTTGACGCCGCCAATGTTGAAGCCCAGCGCGCCTAGCTCCTGCTTCCAGTAGCGCGTGTTCTCCCACAGCTTCTCGATGCGCTCCGGCTCCTGCTCCAGCACGTCGAAGGCGGCGATGCAGGTGGCCGCGACGGACGGCGGATGCGAAGTCGAGAACAGGAATGGGCGTCCGCGATGGTAGAGAAACTCGATGAGATCGCGCGTGCCGCAGACATAGCCGCCGAGCGCGCCGATGGCCTTCGACAACGTGCCCACCTGGACGTCGACGCGGCCGTGCAGGTTGAAGTGGTCGATGGTGCCGCGACCATTGCGGCCCAGCACGCCGGAAGAGTGCGCGTCGTCGACCATCATGATGGCGCCGTACTTTTCCGCCAGCGCCGTGAGTTGCGGCAGCGCCCCAATGTCGCCATCCATGGAAAAGACGCCGTCAGTGATGACCAGCTTGTGGCCGGGCTCATTCTTGACCGATTCCAACTGCTCTTCGGCGTGCGCGGCGTCCTTGTGGCGAAAGACCTTGATCTTGGCGCGCGACAGCCGGGCCCCATCGATGATGCTGGCGTGGTTCAGTTCGTCGGAGATGATGAAGTCGTCTTTGCCCAGCAGCGCCGACACCGTGCCCGCGTTGGCCGTGAAGCCCGACTGGAACACGACACAGGCTTCGACGTTCTTGAAGCGCGCAATCTTTTCCTCCAGCTCCATGTGGATCTTCATGGTGCCGGCGATGGTGCGCACAGCACCCGACCCGACGCCATATTTCTTCGTGGCTTCCAGGGCGGCCTGGCGCAGCTTGGGATGGGTGGTAAGTCCGAGGTAGTTATTGGAGGCGAGGTTGATGACCTTCTTGCCGTCGAAGGTGCAAACCGCGGCCTGCTCGTCGTCGAGCACGCGCAGCTTGAAGTAAGTGCCCTTCTGCTTCAGTTCGTTCAGCTGATCGGTAAGAAAAGAGAGAGGATCGGTGCGGGTAGCAGTAGCCATGAATGTCTCCGAGTGCGACTGGATATTCTATCGCGTAGGAGGGGCTGTCGTGCGAAGATGGACCGACTTGCCCAAGTAGCATCTTCGAATTACGGCAAGGGCAGGACTCGAGCCCTGGACCGAGCCGGATCAATCGTGATCAAAGCGCCTTGTTCGAGTTCAACTGCGAACTGATCGAGAGCCAGCACCACGGTTGCGCCGATTCTGGCTGGTGATGTTTCCTGGGTTCGAAGCTGGATTACGCTCGGCTTTCGGAGAGGCCGTGAAGCCAAGAGCGCACCAAAATCAAGGTCGTGGGTGAAGATGACAAAGTGATTTTGTGCAGCCCAGTCCAGAATGTCGATATCTGCAGCGGTTGGATCTCCTACAGCACTCCAATGGACCGCTTCCCAGTTCTCCCGCCGAAGCCAGTCCACCCAGCTTGGCGAGAGATTCATGTCGATAAGAATTTTCACGCTCGTTTCAATTCGACCTCTCGCTCCTCAGAGCGAAGGGCCGCATAGGAAAGAGCCTGAGCGATGTCTTCTGCTTCCAGGTAGGGGTAAAGCTGGAGGACGTCGGCCGTCGTGTGGCCTTCGGCGAGCATGCCAACGATCATGCCCACAGTCACGCGCATTCCCCGAATGCACGGTTTTCCGCCCATGACTCTGGGGTCGATTGTGATTCGGTCAGTCGCCATATTTTTTCTCACTGGGCTGAATCTAGCAGCGACGCCGTCTCAACTCAAGGATATTGAATTTCGGCGAGGCTCGGCGAAGCGGCAACAATCACTGCGATCCTGAGCGGTCCAATATCCGCTATCCCCCGCGAGGCCTGTCGCGGCAACAGGGGTCCTTCGACTTCGGCGGCCAAGAACGGGCCGCCTGCGCTCAGGATGACACCTTAAGTTTGGAAGACGCCTGCACGGCGCATTGAAATGCGTCCGTCTGTTTACCGCGTCCCGTTGGGATAGACCAGGATCTTGCTGGCCTCGCCAGTTTTCAGGCGCTCCATGCCCAGGGCGAAATCCTTCATCGCGATGCGGTCGGTGATTACCGGGTGCAGGTCGAGCTTGCCAGCCTTCAGCAGCGCGGTCATCTGGTACCAGGTCTGATACATGCGGCGGCCGTTGATGCCCTGAACCGTGGCGCCTTTGAAGATCACTTCCTCAGCCAGATTCAATTCGACCGCTTTGGACGGAATTCCGAGCAGCGACATGCGGCCGCCCAGACGCAGGATCTTGAAGCCGGTGCGGATGGCTTCGGTGCGTCCGGCCATTTCAAGCACCACATCCACGCCGGTGCCACCGGTGTTGTCCATCACCACCTGGTAGACGTCGTCTTTCGTTGGGTCGAGCACGAAGTCCGGCCCCATCTGGCGGGCGATTTTGCGGCGGTGTTCGTTCACTTCGAGCGCGAAGATCTGGGTAGCTCCGCAGGCGCGCGCAACGGCGATGGAGAACAGTCCGATGGGGCCGCAACCGGTGACCGCAACGCTCTTGGCGGCAATGTCGCCCGCCAGTACCGTGTGCACCGCGTTGCCCAGCGGGTCGAGAATCGACGCGTATTCCTGCGGGATCGAGGGATCGAGCTTCCAGATGTTGGTCTCGGGAATGACCACGTACTCGGCAAATGCGCCGTTGGCGTCCACCCCGATGATCTTTACGTTCTGGCAGATGTGCGCCTCGCCGATGCGGCATTGCAGGCACTTACCGCAAGCCACGTGCATCTCGGCCGAAACGAAATCGCCTTCCTTCACGGCGGTGACTTCTTTGCCCACGGCTTCGACGATGCCGCAGAACTCGTGACCGGGAATTAGCGGAGGGTGAATGCGCCGTTGCGCCCACTGGTCCCACTGATAAATGTGCAGGTCGGTGCCGCAGATAGACGCCATCTCGACCCGGACGAGCACGTCGGCGGGTCCGAAGCTGGGTTTGGGAACTTCGCGAATTTCTGTGCCCGGAGCAGCCTCCGGTTTGACGACAGCTAGCATGGTATTAGGCATGAGAATGGCTCGTTGTTATGTTCGGGGCCACCTAGTTCGCCGGATGCGGGCCCGCGTGAGGGGCACTCACAGTGCCTCTGGCCCAGTAAGAGCGCGAGATGGTGGGCAAACACTCAAGTCTAACATGCAGGGGAAAGAGCTTAAGGGACAGTGGGGTTCAGGGAGGGGTAAGGTTCGTCGGGATTCGGCCTGCCGGAGTACTCGCCTGCGACCCCAGATCTGCGAGTTCCAGGAATTCAGGTTCAACCCATATGGTTTCGCCTGTACTTCCTGTAACGGGGGTAACTTCGATCTCAGCCCACCCGATTTCATTGAATCCGGCTACGACAAGCTGATGCCCCAGACATTTCTGAAATATCGCGAGAGTATTAAGTCGCGCATCACCGGTTGGGAGTTTCGGCGGAATTGCCGCTAGACGCACCGTATCGCCGATTGTTATCCGATCATTTCTCTCAGCGCCCATGTCCCTGCTTTGCATGCTTCTCCAGCATCTTGGCGTTGTATTGTTCGCTCTTGCCTTTGGGAACGCTGAGCGTCTGCCACTCCGCGCCCCTCCAGTGCTTCGCCAGGAAAACGATTTGCCCCATGTGGTAGGCGGCGTGAGCGACGGCGCGATTGAGCGCCTGCAACACACTGTGAGGTTCGCCCCGGATGGTGACGGTGCGTTCCAGGTCCTCGGGACGCAGCGAATTGATGGTCTCGAATAACAGCTGCCAGTTCAGCTCCCACGCTTTCAGCAATTCCTCGCGCTTCGTGTTGCCCGCGTTGAGAAACTCATGGTCGCGATGACGATCCGACTTCTCTCCGTCCGTGGTGAGGAAGTCCGTGAAGCGGGAACGCAGATTGCCCGCCATGTGTTTCACGATGAGGGCGACGCTGTTGGATCCCGGGTCGAGCAGCGCAAAGAACTGCTCATCGCTGAGCTGTGCGATGGCAGCGTCGGCCAGGCGTTTGTGGCCGCGAAGACCGCGGAAAATCTCGTCAAGGTAGTGCGGGCCGATGTCAGACATTGCCAATCCTCTACTTCTATTATTCGAGCGCCGAAGCTCCAAGCTTATTATGACCGCTTGAACACCGGCCACGAAGCCGGGTTTAGGGAAGTTTGCGCGCTCCCCATCCGCCGCCACCCGGGGTTTCAATGCGGATCTTTTCGCCCCGCCGCAATTGCGTGCTGGTCTTACTGGGCAGAATCTCGAACGAACCATCCGTGCGCACGATCGTCGCACACCCCGGCGCTCCATCGTCGCCACCGGCCAATCCGTAAGGCCGCGTCTTGCGGCGATCGGAGAGCATGGTAACCGTGGCATCGGTCAGCACTTCGATCTCGCGAACGATGCCGTCGCCACCCCGCTGCAACCCCTCGCCGCCGCTGCCCGAACGCAGCGCGTACTGCGTAACCCGGAAAGGATAACTGTACTCCAGCGCTTCCGCGGGTGTGTTGAGCGAGTTGGTCATATGCGTGTGCACGCCAGATACGCCGTCGTGTGCGGCGCTGGCTCCCGAGCCGCCGGCAATCGTCTCGTAGTAAGCAAACGGAACAGCGCGGCCGGTGCGCGTGTCCATGCCACCGATGGTCAGGTTGTTCATGGTTCCCGACGAGGCAGCCGGAATGCGGTCAGGGAGTGCGTTGGCTAGCGCGCGCAGCAGCACATCAACGATGCGCTGCGAGGTCTCGACATTGCCTCCGGCGACGGCGGCGGGCGGCCGCGCATTGACGACGGTGGCTTCGGGCGCGATGAGATGAATCGGGCGCATCAGGCCGGCGGTCGCGGGAACATCCTCGCGCAGCAGGCAGCGAAATACGTAGAAGCAGGCGGAGAAGGTAATGGCTTCGACCGCATTGATGCTGCCTTCCACCTGCGGTGAGCTGCCGCTGAAATCAATCACCACGGGACGCTCACTCTTGCGGATGCGGTTCGCGCGTTGCGTTCGGCGGCGCTTGGCGACGGCCGGCGAGCGAGGGAAGCTGATGCTGACGGCAACCCGCACAGGTTCGTCGCTGACGCCATCGTCGTCGAGAAAGTCTTCAGCCGAGTAGGTTCCGGGCGGAACGGTCGCCAGAAACGCCCTCATCATCTGCTCTGAATAGGCGAGCAAAGACTCAGCCGCCCGGACCACGCGCCGCAGACTGTAGCGATCGCACAGTTCTTGCAGGCGCGTTATGCCGGCGTGGCAGGCTGCCAACTGGGCTCGCAAGTCGCCTGCGCGCTCTTCAGGGGTGCGAACGTTATTCAGCAACAGGACAAGCAGGTCGCGGTCGATTTCGCCGGCACGCACAATCTTTACTAGCGGAATGCGGAATCCTTCCTGGTAGATCTCGCGGCACGGCCCCATCGAACCGGCATAGGTCCCGCCGATGTCGGCATGGTGAGCGCGAGCCGCGACGAAAAAGTCCGAAGCCTTGCGAGTCACTTCTCCTCGCGAAGATTTGGCGGCCGAATTTTCTCCGGCTCGAGACACCGTGCGTCGCACCGACGATGGAATCTCTCCACGCCGCGATGCCGCGCGCTTTGCCGAGTCGATAAACACAGGAGCGACGACGGTGATGTCAGGCAAGTGCGTGCCGCCGCGGAAGGGATCGTTGAGCATGGCGATGTCACCGGGCCCAAGTGAAAGCTCGGCGATCGCCGCGCGCACGGACATCGGCATGGAGCCGAGGTGTACCGGCATATGATCGCCCATGGCCAGCACTTGGCCTGCGCTGTCGAACAGCGCGCAGGAGTAATCGCGACGCTCCTTGATGTTGGGAGAAAAGGCTGTGCGGCGCAGCGACGCGCCCATCTCTTCGGCGATGGAGTGAAAGAGATGCTTGAAAATCTCGCGCTCGATCGGGTCAGCTCGCATCTTGGGGAGTTTATCGCAGCAGCGTGAAAGAACGGCAACTCGCGTCGGAAACGACAAGTAGCTTTTCACCTCAAGCACGAGAGCCGAAAAGAAAGCAATAGGTTTTTGACGATTTTTGTTGACATTCCGGAGAAGTAACCGCAATATCTTGCGATAGGCATACCGCTCATGCTGTATCTTGAGCTGGTATGACAGTTTGGGCCCAAGAAATCCAAACAACCTTCAAGGGGAAGGTTCCAAAATAGGAGGAAACACAAATGGCTACGAAGAAAAAGGCGACCAAGAAAGCTGCCAAGAAGAAAAAGAAGTAACTACCGTGGCGAGGCAATGAGCCTCGCTAATTTTTTTGGCAACAGGTTAGGCCTCCGTTTCTTATTTCGCGGAGGCCTAACCTTTTGTGCCCAGATTGTTTCCTGGAAACTGGGATCAAGCCTTAATTCCGATGCGGGCCTTGAAGAGACTCTGTCGCAAGTGGGTGTCGCCACTCCGCGGCTCTCCATTTTGTGTCCCTTGTTCCGCGGGCTCACGCCCGTGGCTGACACAAATGTCGCCGCTTCGCGGCTGGTTCGGTCGCAATTATGGGAGTTGCCAGATGAAATATCGCGTGGTGACGGATTCCCCAGCGACGCCGTCATCCGGACCGGCATCGCTGGTATCCCCCATTCGGGATTTCCTTTACGGCGAACTTTCCAGTTGATAGTTACAAGTACCGTTGGTCGGTTGCGTGGGCAATGGCGGTACTTGCAGCATCTCTGGCGAGTTGAAGTCGAAGAACCCATTCGTCGGGTCCGTCATATCTCCCGCTGTCGCGTCGCGATTCGTTAATGGAGGCACGTTAAATCGTGTCTCGATCAACTTCAGGATCGCCGTATAGTCGGTCGGCATATGGGTCACGGTGTGCGCCCTGGCCCAGGGCGACACAACGATCACCGGCACGCGGAATCCGGTTACGTTGAACAAGCCTTGCGTGTGGCCATTCAGATCGGTGGGGAGCTGATCATCTGGCGGGTTTACCAGGATCGGTCCCACGTGATCGAACAGGCCGCCGCCCTCGTCGAACGTCAGGATGAACGCCGAGTCGGGCCAAGCCGCGCTATTCAGCAGAGCATTGATAACGTTCGACGCGTCAGCTGAACCAGTTTGCACGTTGTTTCCCGGGTGCTCGTCGAGGCCGGTAGAACTGGCACGCTCGATGAAGACCACCTGCGGCAGTTCGGTATCGGCATTCGGGCTGGCCAGGATGTTGTAGTACTCCTGAATGTTGCGCACGTTGCCCTGGATTTGAGGATCGTTCCAGTCCGCCCAGTTCGCCAGAAACACGCTGTTGTCCTGGTAGTAATAGCGCCAGGTGATGCCCGCGTTGGTCAGCGCGCGGAAGAAAGTCGGTCGCTGCCATGCAGGATCGTTGGGATCCGTCGGCGGATAGCCGTGGCCCCAGGACGTAGCGGCGAACAGATACATCCGGTTCGGCACCGTATTCGCCGGAATTGGTGAGTACCAGGTGTCGCTGGTGGTGAACTGGGTTGCCAGTTCGTAATAGAACGGCAAGTCCGTCTGATCGTAATAGCCCAGCGGCCGGGTGTGGGTCGGATCGTACTGGTCGCCTGTTCCGCCCGAGAGCGTGGTGAACAGGAACCTGTCCATCAGGTACTGGGAATTGCCGGTCAAGGTCAACCAATCGTTGCCAACCAAGTCCATGTCGTAGTGGGTTTCATCCCAGGAGGGAGACAGGTTCTCGATGCACTCGGTGCGTTGGTGATAGGGACCAAACGCCTGGCCTTGCGGATTCTTGATGGTGTAGCCCGGGGGCAGGGTATGCAGATCATTCACGTCGCTGAGCTGTGCTCCCTGAATCGGCGGCTGATGATTGACGCGGTACTGCGCCAAGACTCCGAAGTAATTATCGAAGGCGCGGTTCTCTTGCACCATGTAGATGATGTGGTTCAGGTTCGATACTCCGCCGGTGCTGACGGTCACCGTAGCCGTCGCGGTTACGGGAGGCGTGCCGGGATAGATCGAAGTTGCGGTCGCGGTATAGGTGGTGGTGGTTTGGGGATTGACGCGCACGGAGCCCATATTCACCGGGCTTACGTTGCCAATTCCCTGGTTGATGCTCACCGCAGAAGCGTTCTGCGTCACCCAGGTCAAGGTTGCAGCTCCGCCAGGCTGAACAATCTGCGGAGAAGCCGTGAAGGTCAAGGTTGTCGGCTGGTCGACGGTCACCGTTACCGATGGCGAGAATGCCTGGAAATTATTCACCCCGCCAGTTGCGACCGCTTGAAACGTGGTGGTGGTGTTGAGCGGACCGGTGGTGTACGTGCCGGTGCAGGTTGTGCCGCTGCAACTGGGAGCCGGCAGCTGGGTCGGATTGTTATTGCCTACCGTGACCAGCGACCAGGTGCTGCCGTTATTCGGACCGGCAAAGGTCAGCACCGTAGTGGTTCCGGCCTGAATAGTCGCAGGCGAAGCGCTCAGGGTTACCGGAACCATGGTCAAGGTAGCGGAAACGGCCGGCGAGGTCGAGGTGCCGCTGGTCGCGGTCGCTTGAAACGTCGTGGTGGTTAGCCCGTTGGTATTGAAAGTGAATGCCGTGTCGGTGATGGGTAGCGTCTGATTTTCCTGGGCGATGTTGGGCGAAACCGAAAACGCCGTGGCGTTGCTGGTGGTCCAGGAGAAATTCACGAATTGACCAGGCGCGGCAACTGCCGGACTGACTGCGAAATGCGTAACCGTGGGTGAGGATCCAGAACCTCCGGAACCTCCAGAGCCCCCGCTACCGCTTCCTCCGCTGGAGGAACTTCCCGAGCCGCCTCCGCAGCCTACGGCGCCGATAAGTGAAAGCAGACTTAGGGCAAATACAGCGCTACGTAACCGGAACATATACGTGACCCCACTCCAGATCTGGGCTTCCCACTTAGGTTGCGGTGTGGCTTTCCTTCCTCGCTTCGGTGGGTGTGCGGTGTCTTTTCAATTCGATCCGCAATTCGGCCAGTGCACGAATTAGGATTCGGCAGTTCACAACGGAGTTGTTCCGCGTCAGCTACCCTGTAGGTAAATATTTTTTGATGAAGACGAGGGCGCATTTCTGGTTTCGGATTGCAGCTTGCGGATGTTATGGACTGCCGCGTGGAGCGTGTTCCCGTGGCGGAGTTCGAACCGGAGGACGAATGCCAGAGTTGTTCCCTGGCCAGCTTCGTGCTACAAGATTGCGAGGCCAAGATCATTGCGCTACTCGCAATGTGCGTTACGATCTCCAGCAACTGAAGCCCGCAACGAATTATCCTGATGGCGGAGAAGATGGCGGAGAAAAGGACAGGCCGTAAGACCAGCGCCGCTGCCGATCCGGTAATTCCGGACAAGCTGTACTTTCGTATCGGCGAGGTTGCACGCCTGTGTCACCTGGAAGCCTATGTCCTGCGCTTCTGGGAGAGCGAATTTCCTATGCTGAAGCCGGTAAAGAGCAGCACCGGGCAGCGCATGTATCGCCAGCGCGACGTGGAGAACGTACTCCGGATCAAGAAGTTGCTATACGACGAGGGCTACACCATCGCGGGGGCGCGCCAGCATCTAAAGGACGAAGCCAAGCCGGTACAGCGCCAGTCGGGGCTGCCCTTTCCCAAGACAAAAACCGCAGATAATTTGAAGAAAGTACGGCAAGGCCTGCAAGAGATTCTCGGCATCCTCTCCCCACGCCGGAAATAGCGTCACTTTTTCTACCAGGTTATTGCAGGTCGAGGAGCACCACGTCGGACCGCTCCTGCACGCGTTCAAGAACAACTTCTCTGCCATCCGGCGAGATGTCGAAGTCGCGGATATCGAACTCGGGCGCGAGGTTGGTCAGCTGCCTTTCTGCGCCGGTTTGTAGATTAATCAGCCACAGGTTCTTGTGTTGAATGTCTCCGCGCAAAAGCAGGAGCGCCTTTCCTCCAGGCAGGAATGCCAGGTGCCGGGCTCCACGCGTCAGGGTAAGCGCGGGCAGAGGATGCGTTGCGGCTTCCCTGGTCACCGCCTTCAGGGAGAACGTGGTACCGATATCTGGCCCTGAGTAGACAACATACCTGCCATCGGGCGCCCACGCCGGATCCATCGAGTATTCATGGACAAAAGGCAGCGGCGCACGGCCGTCGAGGGTGACGCGATAGAGGTGCGGCACGCCATGATCCTCGGCGGCCGACGTGATCGATTGGCCGTCTGGCGCCCACGCCGGTGAGCCTCGGAGGTCGAGCGAATCAGCCACAATCCGCGCACTGGTTCCGTCCGCCTGCATTACATAAAGCAGGGCCTGCCCACGTTGTCGTACTGAGAACGCGATTTGGCGGGCATCAGGAGAGATCGCGGGGCCGCCAATGGCCTGAGCTTCGTTGCCGCTCCACAGTTGCGTACTTACGCCGTTGGCGAGCTTCCAGATGCTTTCGCCCGTACCGGTCTCGGCGACGTAGAGGAGATAGTCCGGACCGAGCCGCGGCCAGAATCCGGTGCTGGTGGTCAGCGAGATGGGAGCAGCGGCGGAAATCTCGGCAGCTGAATCATCGATCCGCAATCGCCAGAGCGTCCTTTTTGGAATTGCCAGTGTGGCCACCAGGCGTCGCCCATCCGCGCTAGCTGCCAGCGACGTGTAGCGGTCAGGGCCAGAGGTCAAGCGATGCGGAATACGATGCTCGACGTCCATACTGTAAAGCCAGGGTCCCGAGCCATCTGAATTCTCCGCGAGATACAACAGCGTGCGGTTATCGAGAAGTACCGGATAGCTCACGCGCGCATTCTGCCAGGTAATTCTTTCAGGACTTCCTCCGGATGGCTTGATTCGCCAGATGTCTAGTTGATCCGGAAGGGAGCCCTGAACGAAGTAGATGAAGCGCGCATCAGGGCTCCAGGATGGGAAGTGGCTGTGGAGCCCGGCGGGGGCGGTGAAGATCGGTCGACCCAGCGCGGGCCGGTTGCCGTCGGAGACGAACATTGGGTCGCCAGGTCCGGGAGTGTGATACACCAGCCGTGAGCCGTCGTGCGACCAATCGAATTCGGCCACACCTTCGAGATAGGGTCGCGGCTCTCCACCTAGCGTTGGCACCGCCCAGATGCTGATGTCCCCGCCCCCAGAGGTACTTTGCTTGCGCCGCCAAAAGGTCACCAGTGAGCCATCCGGTGAGAAGCCTAAAGTCCGCACCGACGGATTGACGAGCTCCGGCGCGCTCCCATGGGTCAAGTTGTGGAACTGTCCGGAACCAACCTGTGTGACCCACACATCCATCTGTCCGTCGCGGTCCGACAGGAACGCCACGAAATGACCGTCGCGCGAAACGGCGGCAGCTTGTTCGATTCCGTCGAAATCCGTTACCGCTTGAAACCGTGCATTGGCGATCGGATTTCGCCAGAAGTACTCCGTCTTGTGAAGCCAGAAAACTAGGCCGATGGCCAATGCGGCTGTCGCGGCAGCGAGCAGCACTACCAACTTCCATCTGGAGCGATAGGGTGATTGTGCGGAGCGTGACCCTAAGGCAGGCGGAGTGTCGGAGACAACTGTGTTCCCGTTCTCTTCTGCCGCCCGCAGATTGCGTCGACCGGCCCACGCGGCTAATTCCGCCCGGGAGGCGTAGACCGATCCCATCTTGGCATGCAGATGGCGGTGAACGGGCATCCCCTCCCGCTTTTCCCAGCGCTGCACCGTGGTCACGTCGCGGTTGAGATAGACCGCGATCTCCTTCCAGGAATCGAGGCGGTCCTCGATAGGGTTCACGGACGGCGGTATGTCAGGGGATGGTTCGGCCATCATGATCTCCCGATTGATTCGGGCTGGTCACAGGCCCGGGAGCCAGATTGTAGCCTCCTTTACCTGCGACGGCAAAGCACAGCATTCAACGGCAAAGTGAAGAAACCGCGGCCATACAGCGCCTTGCTGTTTGAAGTTCCCGGGCAGGTATTCCATCGTGTCGCCGCGTCCCTGATCCAGTGACGCCAACGCGAAAAAAGGAGATACGACATGCGACAAAAGAGAATCTGGTTAACCCTGTTCAGTGCTGCGATCGTGATCGCGGCCCTCTATCACGTGGAACGCGCCTGTGCGACAGCGGCCTCAGGGTACTCCAGCACAACCCTGTACCGGGGCACGTTCACTGATATCGACGTGATGAACCAGTTCATGCCAAGCCCGGGCAAATCCTGGGCGTCCTTGCAGAAGACGACTGGGCCGTCCGACCTCTACGTGCAGCAGAACGTCTGGCAGCCGGACGGAACCACCGGTTGGCACTCACATCCTGGCCATAGCCTGATCATCGTCACCGAGGGATCGGTTACGGACTACGAAGGCGACGATCCCAACTGCACACCTCATGTGTATTCGGCGGGAATGACCTTCATCGACCACGGCGGTGACCATGTGCATATCATCCGCAACGAAACGAATGCCGAGGCGCAAACGATCGCCCTCCAGCTGGTTCCGTCGGGCGCTGCCCGCAGGATTGACAAGCCCAACCCGGGCAACTGCCCGTTCTAAGGAGGAAACATCGATCCGATGGGGATAGGAACAATCACCCAGGAGTCGGTTTAAGTTTTGAAGGAATATTGCCGCAATAAGATAGGCCGCCGGAGCGAGACGGCGGCCAATTCCTCGGCGTTATGCGGCTTCCCACCGGAACGCCTTAATGAATATTCAGATGCAAAAGCTTCTAATGAGTGGTTTGTGGAAAACAAAATTTTCTGCCTTAGAAAACTTCTAAGCTGCTGCTTCAGCAATGAGCTACTTTGAATTTAAGAGGGCTGGGGCAGCCGCTCGGATTGCTTTCAGCAGCAACATGAGAACTTTGTCGTCAGTCAGATTTTTCATTTCGAGCGGAGCGGGCGCCAGGAACTTTCGGACCGCCGATTGTGCGGGCCGGCGGCTGCGGAGTCCAACGGATCTGCGATTCGAGGGCTGCGGATCATCTATAACTTTCTTATGAAGACCAACGCAGTCCGGCTGCTCGACAGCATGGGCGTAGCCTACCGGCTTCGCGAATACGAGGTCGATCCCGATGACCTGGCCGCGGAAACCGTGGCCGCCAAGATCGGGCTTCCAGCGGAGCAGGTGTTTAAGACGCTGCTGGCGCGCGGTGACCACAACGGTCCGTGTTTCGCGGTTATCCCGGGAAACTCTGAACTGGATTACAAAGCGCTGGCGAAGCTGAGTGGAGATCGCAAAGTTGAGTTGGTCCATTTGAAGGAAGTGCAGCCGCTCACCGGATACATCCGGGGAGGCGTTACTGTCCTGGGAGCGAAGAAGAACTATCCCGTTTACGCCGATGAGACGATTGAATTGTGGGATGTGATTTTGATCTCTGCCGGAGTGCGCGGCACCCAGATCCTGATTGCGCCGGCCGACTACCTGCGTGTAAGCGAGGCGGCAACGGGAGCGATCGCGCGGGCGAAGAGCTGATAGGCGCGATCGCAGTTCGCCAGCTTATCGGTTTACGAGTTTTTTTGTCTGCCGCTGCTCGCAGGCAGCGCGGATCTTTTCGTAGCGGGTGGTCAGTTTGTCCAGCTCCAGGTCGGAGAGGCTTTCCACATCGATCATCTGGTCCTTGGCTTTGTCGATGGCGTGAATCAATTCGTTGAGCTTGAGGTTGATGGCACGAGCGTCACGGTTCTGCGTGTTCTGGATGAGAAAGACCATCAGGAAGGTGACGATGGTCGTACCCGTATTGATCACCAGCTGCCAGGTATCGGAGAAATGATAGAGCGGTCCAGAAATCGCCCAAACGGCGATCACCGCTACAGCTCCAGCGAAAGCCCAGCGCGACCCCATACAGGTAGAGGCATGGGCTGCGAACTGCCCAAACCAGTCGAGCCGGAATTTCTTGCCCTTGACCGAGTCGTTCACCGGCATTGACGATGCTCCCCTCAGAGACCTGCACCGAGGCGTGCAACCGCTTCGGCTTAAGCTGTCTTACGTGATCCCGCCAGCATCAGCACGAGGCCCGCGGCACATAGAATGCCGCCGACCACAGGCGGCACGATCACCTCGTGGCGCGTAGTGATTCCGATGGTGGCGTCTGGCGCCTTCAACTCGCGGGTCTTGCTGAGCGGGAGTGCCACGAAGAAAGACACAAGTCCCAGCACCAGCACGACCAAGCCGATGATGAATAACGGTCGCATCCTGCTCCTCGACTTGCTGCGAGCGCGCAGGCTGCCGAATTAAACCCGGCGGCCCGTGACCAGGTTGATGACCAACACGATTACAGCCAGCACCAGCAGAATGTGGATAAGGCTACCGGCAACGTGAAAGCCAAAGCCCAGAAGCCACAAGATCAACAAAATCGCAAAAATTGTCCAAAGCATTGATTTCTCCTCAACCCAGGCCCGACTACATTCTCCTGGGACGCATATGGTTATTGTCTACAGCAGGCCGGCCCGCGGCCTAGGTGCAATCAAACGAATCTAGACTCGTCCCAGCAACAGAAGGATGACCAGGATCACGACCACCAGTCCTAAACCACCGCTTGGGTAATAGCCCCAGCTGCGGCTATACGGCCAGCTCGGCAACGCTCCGATCAACATAAGCACCAGCAAGACCACCAAAATTGTTAGCATTTGTGTTGTCTCCTTTTCCCTTCTTATCTTCGCCTCACACTAACTCGCGGCTTACTCATTCCACAGTTCTCCCCGCCTGCAACGAACCACACAGCTTTACCTTGATAAAGTCGGGGAGATCCGAGGCCGCGAGACTAGTAGATGGTTCTGTTTAGTCTCTTCGCGGGAGCCGTTTGTCTCGCGGAGGATGTTGTAGCTTCAGCCGGCTAACCTGCCGTATCCATTCCGGCAGTAACTCTCAACACTTAGTTCGACGCCTGGGGGGACTATTAGGTTGTACGGCAGGAAGACTGACTGATCGGGGTCGCACGAGCGTGCGCCCAGTTAATATGATTCGAAGAACAAACCGCAACGAGCCGAATCAGGCGGTGGTTGCCGCGCGACGCTCTGTCTCGGCAATACAAGGCAAGCTTACGGTAAACCTGGTTCCATGCGAAGCATTGCCACCGTTCGAAGTATGGACTTGAATCGCGCCACCATGGCGTTCCGCAATCTCTTTAGCCACCCACAGTCCCAGTCCCGTGCCTACATCTTTCTTGGTGGTAAAGAACGGTTCGAAGATCCGCTCGAGATGCTCCGAGGGGATGCCGGTGCCGTTATCTTCGACGCTTAACTGAATCTGACTGTCATGGGGCAGACCGACAGAGGATACTCGAATCGAGAGGGTGCCGTTCGGACCCATCGCATCCACCGCGTTGGAAACCAGGTTGGAGATGAGTTGCTTCAGTTCACCCGGCCATGCCTGGATGGAAGGGCATTTACCGAAGTCGCGAACCACCTGGACGTTCTTGCTTCGCAGCTTGTTTGCGTACAACTGAAGTACAGAGTCGATCAGGGCCGACACTTCCACCCGGTCGGGAGAAATCGACTCGTGATAGAAGCCCAGGGTCTGGCGAGTGATGTGCGAAACCCGGTTTAGTTCGTGCTCGGCGAGCGTGAGATGCTCGATCACCTCAGCCGGAACGCCGGGCACCGACTTCGCCAGATAAAGCAAATTGCCGACGGCTTCCAGCGGGTTGTTGATCTCGTGGGCGACGGTTGCGGCCAGGCGAGCCGCTGCCGCCAGCTTCTCCGTCTTGCGCAAAACCTCTTGCGACTTGCGCTCGTGGGTGGCGTCGCGAAACACTAGCACCACTCCGACTAACTGATCATGATCATCGCGAATCGGCGCGGCACTATCTTCAATAGGAATGAACGTCCCGTCCTTCCTCTGTAGAACGGTGTGATTGGCAAGTCCTACGACGCGCCCCGATTCCATTACCTTGGCGACCGGGTTCTCCACCGGCTGCCGACTGTATTCGTTGAAGATGGGAAAAGCTTCGTGGACAGGCTTGCCTTTGACCTCGACCGTCTTACGGCCGCTCAGCGCTTCAGCCACCGGATTCAAGAAGTTGACATTGCCGCGTTCGTCGGTGGCAATCACGCCATCGCCTACGCTGGTGAGCGTAACCCGGAACCACTCTTCGCGCTGTCGAATCTGGGCGGCGTGCTGCTCGCGAAGAGCCATCTCGCGCAGGATGTAAAACGCGAGCAGCGCGATGCCGATCGCCGCAACCATGCTGGCCAGGTAAATCGATAGCACCGTGTCGCGGACACTCTGTCTGTAAGCTTCGGTCCGCACCGCCAGCAAAGAATTTTCTTCGGCCAACATCTGGGTCATCAGGCCGCGGATGTTGTCCATGATCAATTTGCCCTTGTCCGACAGAACCAGCTGCCGCGCTTCTTCCGGTTTGCCTGACTGGTAGAGCGAGAGGGTCTGCGCCAGTTCCGCCAGCTTATCGTGCGCCAGCTTGCCCAAGGTTGCGACGTGACCCTGCTGGTGAGGATTGTCAGCCGTCAATGCGGCAAGCGTTTGTACCTGAGAATCGATCTGACTGGCGGCGGCGTTGTAGGGCGTGAGGTACTTGGCGTCGTTGGTATATAAGTAGCCGCGCTGTCCGGTTTCGGCGTCTTTCAGCAGAGACTCGATGAGGTTCAGCTGCAATAGCACTTGCTCGGTGTGGGCCATCCGGCGATGGTGTTCGACCTGAATCGCCACTTCACGGTGGGTGATGTAGGCGTTGACGGCCAGAATGATCAGCAAAAGGACGAACCCGGTGATCACGCTGAATTTCTTGTACAAGGCCTGCATAGAAGAGTTGGAACCCTCACCTGAACAATAACTCTCTAAATTGTAAACGAACGATCAAGGGCTGGCCCCCGCAAAACCGGGCGCCTGGCTGTAATATACCCATAACGGCCCGGGAACCGTTTGATGCAGCGCTGTGACTCATGTGGTTCAGAGATCAAGGTGGCAGCTCCCTTCTGCGCGCAGTGTGGAGCGCGGCAGAACAGTGGAGCGGAACCTGCCACCCGCGCCGAAGCCCCCACCCTCGCGGTGACCTCGGCATCCCCCGGAGAGTCTCCTCGCCAACGTGTGGTTCCGCCCTCGCGGCCTTCGTCCCACTCCTCGCACGAACAGGGGCGTTTCGTTCCCGGCATGCTGGTGGCTGGGCGATACCGCATCATCGCGTTGCTGGGTCGCGGCGGCATGGGCGAGGTCTATCGTGCCGACGACCTTAGCTTAGGGCAGCCCGTAGCACTCAAATTTCTGCCGCAGGCGGTGTCCGACGAAGACACACTGGAACGCTTTCGCAGCGAAGTTCGCATCGCCCGCCGCATCTCCCATCCCAACGTTTGCCGGGTGTACGACATTGGGCAGGCAGACCAGCAAGTCTTCCTCTCGATGGAGTACGTGGACGGCGAAGATCTCTCTTCCCTGCTGCGGCGCATCGGACGTCTGCCTTCGGACAAAGCCGTCGAGATCGCGCGCAAAATTTGTGCCGGACTGGCGGCAGCGCACGATAAAGGTGTTTTGCATCGCGATCTGAAGCCGGCCAACGTCATGCTCGACGGACGTGGTGAAGTGCAGATTATGGACTTCGGCCTGGCCGGCGTCGCGCACGAGATCGAAGACATTCGCAGCGGCACCCCGGCTTATATGGCGCCGGAGCAGTTGGCGGGTAAAGAGGTCACGGTTCGCAGCGACATCTACGCGCTCGGACTGGTGCTGTACGAGCTGTTCACCGGCAAAGCGGCTTTCGACGGCAAAACGCTGGAGGAAGTGTTGCGCCTCCGCCGCGCGAGCACTCCGCATCGGCCCTCAACGTTGGTGCGCGACCTGGATCCCGCGGTGGAACGCGTCATTCTCCGCTGTCTGGAAGCAGACCCAGAGAGCCGTCCCAGCTCGGCTTTGATGGTGGCGGCAGCCTTGCCGGGAGGCGACCCGCTGGCTGCCGCTTTGGCTGCGGGTGAAACTCCTTCTCCGGAAGTAGTGGCCGCAGCGGGCGAGAGCATGGGTATTCCGGTGCGCACGGCCGTCATCGCCTTCGTAATGGTGCTGGTCGGCTTGCTTGCCTATTACGCGGTAGACTCGCGTACTCGCGGTCTCGGGAGGCTGGATCTGCCCTATTCGCCTGAGGTGCTGGCCCAGCGTTCCCGCGACATCGCGCAACAGCTGGGCTACACCACGAGGCCAGTCGATTCCGCCAGCGGCTTCTCGTACAACGATGATTATCTGGAGCACCTGGACCATGCCGGCGGCCAGCATCCGGACTGGAACGTGGTGCTAAAGAACCGGCCATCGCCCCTGGATTACTGGCGGCGGCAGAGTCCCGATTACCTGGTGGCAACCGATATCAAGAGCAATCTGATGACCCCGGGACTGGTCAACCTGGAGGACCCTCCACCCACTCTGTCGGGAATGGTTGCGATGTCGCTCGATCCGCAGGGGCGGCTGACGCGCTTCTCCGCGATTCCGCCGGAAAAAGACAGCTCTCCTGCCCCGGCTGAACCTTATAGCTGGAACGCGCTGTTCAATCTGGCTGGACTGGACATCGCGCAATTCCATCCGGCAACGCCGCAGTGGACTTCGCTGGGAGCAGCCGACGCTCGCGCTGCATGGACCGGCGTTTGGCCCGGAACGACCATCCCCCTGCGAGTAGAAGCGGCGGCCTGGCATGGCAAGCTCGTATTCTTCCGGCTGATTGGCGACTGGACAAAACCGGAACGCGAGGTGTCCTCGCAGGACGACGAGTCGAAAGCTCCCGAGGTTCTGCTGGTCATCTTCGTACTTGTGATGCTGGCGGGAGCCATCTGGCTGGCCTGGCGCAACTACATACAGCAGAAGAGTGATCTCCAGGGAGCGTTCCGCCTGGCCATCGTCATCATTGCATTGCAAATGGTGGTGTGGCTGTTCAGCGGACACTTCGTGCCTAGCCTGGGATCATTCGGGCTCTTCATATTGGCGGCCAGCGGAGCAGTTTTCCTGGCGGCGATCTTCTATCTGGTTTATCTCGCCATCGAGCCGTATGTGCGTCGTCATTGGCCGCACGCCATTATTTCGTGGAGCCGGTTGATGTCAGGCCGGGTTCGCGATCCACTGGTCGGCCGGGATGTGCTTTTCGGAATATTGCTGGGACTGAGCTGGACCCTTCTATTCGCAGTGGAGTTCCTGGCTATGCGGCATATCGGTGCTGCCCCGACGTTTGGTTCACCGGACTTTCTCATGGGTCCGCGTCATGTGGTTGGGGCTTGTCTCACCCAGGCGGCGCAATCGATACAATCGACCCTCGGCTTCTTCTTTCTGATGTTTGTGTTTCGCGTAGTGCTTCGAAAGCCCTGGCTGGCGGCGCTTGCCTTCGTTGCGTTCTGGGCATTTATTGCTACCTACCAAAGCCACCATCTTTACATCGTGCTTCCACTGGTGGTGGCCATCTATGCCATCGCTGCCTTCGTGATCATTCGCTTCGGCTTCATCGCTCTGGCCGTGGGAATCTTTACGGCTGACTTGCTGGGAGGATTGCCCGTTACCGCCGATCTCTCCCGGTGGTATGTCGGGAGCTCAATCTTCGTCTTCTCTCTGATAGCCGCGCTCGCGGCTTGGGCCTGTTACACCGCACTTGCCGGCCAAAAGCTTTTCAAGGAACAGCTTTTCGAATAACCCGCTCTGGTCATGCTTGGCGAAGATTCGACCACTGCCAGCTTGCTCCAACAATAAAACTCCACCTCAGATCATGTGCGATGCGGCCGACATACGGTGAATATAGTAGCTACTGCATTGGCCATAAATGCGACTGCTATTGCAGATTATGCAGTACCACGAACGTATGTTACTGCTTAAGTAAGCATACCCTTTACCTGGTTGAGCTGAAAAATCCAGATTTTAAGAGGGTTTGTTATAGGCCGTAGCTCACTAACCGCACCATCACCCCGCGTTGTTTGTCCCCTATATGACCACCCTCAGCCGTCGACAGATGTCCTTGGCAAAACGGAAATCGGCCTTGTATTCCCGCTCTAACCATTTGAAGTCCGCAATCCGTAACAGTTGGTGATTATCTGGATTGGGATCGCAGTCGTGCATCGATCTCTTGGATCCTCCAGTCGATGGTCGCAAATACCGGCAAGTCGTTTTGTCATGATGCAACGTCCCGTGACGGGAATTCTGCAACCTTTTCTTCTACTACCTACTGGTAGTAGACACAGAACGGCGATAAGTTGTGCTGGCTCATCCATTCGCCTCCGGCCAACGCCAATCCATGCGCGCTGAAAGAGGGTACCTGATATGTCGGATCGGGGAGCCTATATGGGCTCGAATTTCGCAGCAGCTAAATGTCCGGTCTGTGGCGGCGCATTTTCCAAATGCGGCTTGCCCAATCACTTGCGCCGGCATCAGCGATCCGTCACCCAAAAACTTCACCAGGATGCAGGCAATCACAGGTCTCCCACATGGTGGGATGGGTGGAAGGAAGGATACAGGCTTGGAGTTCGCGATGGAAGTAACCGGGCAGTCAAGAATGCTGCGACTCTTAAAGCGAAATCTCAAAGCTAAGCACTTCTAACTCAAAGTTATAGCAGGATGACTAGAGCTAAATGGCTGTTTAGGAGTAGGGAAACTATGTAGATGGATCACAGTGACCAGGGTAGTTCGCCGGTGTTAAGGTCCCGTGATCCTAAAGGATTAAGAGCTGCAATTCGTGGGAAAATAATTTAAGTTTTGAGGGAATTAGGTTAGACAGCAAGGATGAGTTGGAGTAGCATTTTCCCAATTCAGCACAGTTTCAAGCATCGCGCGATAGTGCGATGTGGAAGTTGACTAGACCCGGCCTAATTTATTAGGTCCTCTGGGGTAGGGCCGTAGCAACTTACTAGGACGTCTGAAAAGCCTGCACGACACCATACACACGCAACCACACACTAACAACCCCAAATCACGACTACGAATGAGGAATAAATTCAGATATGAAGAAGCTTGCTGGTTTATCCATTGGCATGCTGGTTCTGCTTGCCATGTCGCTTCCCACAATGGCCCAGTCGCCTGACCTAAATCACATCTATGCGCACACTCCGATCAAGGTTGCGAGCGGACCGGCAACTCCCTCCAGCCCGCGTGGAACCTTGCCTGCGGAGTTCAAGGCTGCTTACGGATTCAACCATATTCCGAACCAAGGTCAAGGCCAGACGATCGCTCTGGTCGATGCCTTTAAAGACCCCAACATCACTTCCGATTTGGCGTTCTATGCCAGCTACTTTCATTTGACGCCTTGCAACTTCCAGGTGGTGATTGTCGGTAATCCCATTGAAGGGCAGGGATGGGACTTGGAAGAGTCGCTCGACGTGCAGCAGGCTTGCGCTCTCGCTCCTAAGGCCAATATCGTTCTGGTTGAAGCCAACAGCAACAGCTTTAGCGACCTTCTGGATGCGGTAGCAGTCGCTTCGGCTCCTCCGTACAACGCCACGGTTGTTTCCATGAGCTGGGGCGGCGGTGAATTCAGCGGCGAGCAGCAGTCCGATAGCTACTTCTGCAACGTCGTCAATGGAAACGGCCTGCCGGTAACGTTTGTGGCCTCGACAGGTGATGGTGGACACGGAACCGAATATCCTTCGGTTTCGCCCTGCGTAACCGCGGTCGGCGGCACGACTTTGGCTCTGCAAAGCGCCAATCCTCCGTCGAATCCTCTGGCTCTAAACTACGGTAGTGAAGCTGCCTGGAGCGGCAGCAGCGGCGGAATCGCTACCAACGAACCGGGCGTTTCCTGGCAGAACGGCATCTTCGCTGGTTGCGGAACCAGCGGTGGCCGCTGCGTGCCGGATGTCGCGTCGGATGCCAATCCTGGCACAGGCGTTCCCGTATATGACACCTACAGCTACGGTGGTTGGGTGGAAGTCGGCGGCACCAGCGTGGCCGCGCCCGATTGGGCTTCCTTCTTCACCCTGGTGAATTCGCTGCGCGCTGCTGGCGGTAAGAGCCTGCTCAGCACCGCCATTCAGGACGTTTACACCATTTACAACTCGAACAACTATCTGACCAATTTCCATGACATCACGACCGGTCAGAACGGTAGTTGCGGAGCGGACTGCATGGCAGGTACAGGCTACGATCTGGTAACCGGCGTCGGTTCCTACCAGGCCAACAACCTGTATTCGGTGCTGGTCGCGGACACCAACTAACGTCGGCAACTCACGTCGGCTGTTTTCAACGCGAGGCGCGGCCAAAAGCCGCGCCTCAACCTTTTGTATCGAATTCATGCTACCTGTTATTCTAAAACGATTCCATTTTCGCCCTTCTCTAAACCTGTGGTTACAGTAGGGGTGAAACGACGTCATACTATTCTGCTCGTATTACAAAAGGTGCAAAAAATTGCACACCTCCTAAATTGTGGCCTTGTTTCAACAAGTTTGGGCCGCCCCATGTTCCCAGATGCAAAATATTGCAGCTAAACGGCGTCCTCGGCATTGGTTGTAACCATTGGGCTCCGTCAGGGCCGTCTTTCCGTTTTGGCTCTGAAGATGCAACAGTACCTGCAACTACGTTCCGCCCTTCCTGCATAGTCTGATCGCCATACGCGACTCATTCGATCGCAGTCGTAACTAGGGACAACTGTGTGTGGGGTTTCTCTGCTTAGGATGTTAGGGCTCGAGTAGATCAATCTAGTAACGAACAAAACAAACAAATAAGTCGAGGAGAATCGAACTTAATGAAGACACGCTCTGCAAGTCTGTGTCAGCTGATGGCGCTGACCCTTGTGCTTGGCTGCGTCTCCGCTCTGGCGGTTGCGCAGGATAGTCCCAGCGAACCAAACGTGCATGCACGTTATGTTGTGATCCCGCAGAAGCCTGCGGCTCCGGGCGCTCCAACCGGTAACCTGCTCACTTGGAATGGGTCGTTTACCTACAATTCTCACCAGTACAACTTCGTGATGGTCGGTCAGGATCCCGCCACTGGGCAGGGGAGCATCATCACTACCTACATCGTTCCGGTAAAAATCGTTCTTTCGACCGGTCAGGTGTTTGATCCTCTTTCGGGCGGTGCAAACAATCCGCTGGGCCGCACCCTGTTGTCGCCGATCTTTGATCGCACGACCACTTACACCCAGGGCGGCGTAAACGTTGGTACCACGCAGTACGTGGATGCTTTCCAGCGCGCCAACTTCTGGTCCACGGTGCAGAGCCAGCCCAACTACCACGTTTACCTGGGTGGCCCCACGACGGCCATCGGCGTTCTGCCTGAATTGACGCTGAATGTTCCGTCCGGCTCCGGCCACATCGGAAGCCCGTTCGGTCATCAGGTCGCTGAAGTCGACATCAACTACTTCGACGCTCAGATCAGCACCTACATGACGCAGCAGAGCAAGATCAATCCCACCAACTTCCCGATTTTCGAAACCGCTGACACCTACTTGACCGAAGGCGGATGCTGCATCGGCGGCTATCACAGCGCCAATGGCCAGCAGACTTATGCTCACTTCACCTACATCGATCACCCGGGCGATTTCGCGCAGGACGTTTCTGCTCTGTCGCACGAAGTGAGCGAGTGGATGGATGATCCGTTGACCAACGGCGGCAACGGCACGCCCTGCGGCATTCTGGAAGTCGGCGACCCGCTGGAAGGCGAAGCCAATTACGGTTCCACGCAGTACGTGTTGCACGGCTTCACCTACAACCTGCAGGACGAAACCTTCTTGCGGTATTTCGGTGGTCCGGCTGACGGTTCTGTCAACAGCTGGTGGACCTTCCAGAACTTCCCGTTCACCGCTATCTGCCAGAACGGCAGCTAGTTCTTGAGCGTGAGATAAAGGTCGTGAAACAAGGAAGCCCGTCTCGTAAGAGGCGGGCTTTTTATGTTGCCGCGTAGATCGCAAGCTGGCCGGGCGTCGTCAGTGCACCGACTGCGCTCCGCGCCGACCGACGGTCTTCTTCAGCGCGAACACAATTGGGATACACATGAAACACACCAGCGCCATGTAGCGGAAATCGTCCACGTACGACCACAGCCTGGCCTGCGCCGTCAATTGCGCGCCGATCAGCCCGTAGGCTTTCTGCGTAGCGTCGGCCGCGCTGTAGCCCTGGATGTAGAGATACTGCTCCAGCGCTTGTAACTGCTCCTGGAAGTTGCGCCCGCTGGGAACCAGCGAACGCACCAGCTCGTTCTGGTGCAGCTGCTGATGCCGCGCCACGATCGTGTTCACGATGGAAATTCCAATACTCCCGCCAACGTTCCGGAACAGGTTGTAGAGTCCGCTGGCGTTGCCAATCTCCTCGTTCGGCAGACCCGCGACCGCAGTCGTGGACAACGGGACGAAGATCGAGCCGGAGCCAAACCCGCTGAGGATAATGGCCCAGAAAAACGACCATTGCGAGATGGCGAGATTCACCTGGCCGAACCATAGTCCGGCAACGCCAAACATCAGAAATCCAGCCGCAATGAGCCAGCGATTGTCGATCTTACTGGTCAGGATGCCGATGATAGGCAGAGCCATGATCGCGCCGACGCCGCGCGGACTCACCGCCCAACCGGCCGCATAGGCCGTGTATCCCAGCAGCTCCTGATAGAACAGCGGCAGCAAAGTGATCAGCCCATAAAGGGCGCCTCCAAAGATTGCGATCAGAATGCAGCCGAACAGGAAGTTTCGGTGTCGAAACACGCGCAGGTCGACCAGCGGTTTATCGTGCGTGAGTTCACGAACGATGAACGCCACGAACGAGATCACCAGGACCGCCGAAGTCCAGCGAATCCAGGTAGCGCCGAACCAGTCATCTTCCTGGCCTTTGTCCAGAATAATTTGCAGGCAGCCGAGCCACACGGCGAGCATGCCCAGACCGATGCCGTCGATTCTGCCAGGCTTGGCATTCTTGATGTATGACGGGTCCTCCACGAAGCGAAGGATCATGAATATAGCGAAGATGCCAATCGGAATGTTGATATAGAACGCCCAGCGCCACGAGTAGGTATCAGTGAGATATCCGCCCAATGTGGGGCCGAGCACGGGCGCAACCACAACGCCCAACGCGAAAACGGCCAACGCCATGCCGCGCTTATCCGGGGGAAAGCTCTCCAGCAGAATGGACTGCGACAGCGGCTGCAAGGCTCCGCCGCCAGCACCTTGTACGGCGCGGGCCAGCAGGATCATTCCCAGGCTGGTGGCTGCGCCGCAGGCAAACGAGGAGACGGTGAAGATGACGATACAAGTGATGAGGAACCGCTTGCGCCCGAACTTCAGCGAGAACCAGGTGCTGGCCGGCAGGATGATGGCGTTAGCGACCAGATAACTGGTCAGCACCCAGGTGGCTTCGTCGTTGGTGGCTGAAAGGCTGCCGGCAATGTAGGGCAGCGCCACCGAGGCAATGGAGGTGTCCAGCACTTCCATAAACGTGGCCAGCATGACTGAAACGGCGATCAGCCACGGATTGGTGACGGGGCGACTCGCGGTAAATCCCTGAGCCCCAGCCACAGTTGTGCTTGCCATCGTCCTTCCTTGTTGAGAACCAGGGTCGCGGTGAGCGCAATGCAGGAGCGGCGCCGCTTTCCGCCGCAGTGGAGCAAAGAAGTAAAGATGCGCCGGCCGCGAAAAACGATTCTCGTGCAAGACTCTGAAACGGACACTTTTATGAGCGCGAAACGCAGCACGCAAGTAATATGGTTCGTTACAAATTGCATACGCAACGAACCTCACAAGACCGCGACATTCGTTAAGCGCACGGGTTGAGACACTAACACATTTTTCATGGGAACTCTGAGCCAGGATTTTCGCTACGGGTTGAGGATGTTGCGGAAGAGTCCCGGGTTCACCGCGGTTGCGGTGGCCACCTTGGCCCTGGCGATCGGCGCGAACACAGCAATTTTCTCCGTCCTCTACCCAGTGTTGCTCCGCCCCCTTCCATTTCACGGCCCAGAACAGCTCGTCACCGTCGGCGAAAGCCGCCATAAGCCGGGATGCTGTTCCTATCTCGCGTCTTATCCCGATTTTCAGGACTGGACGCGCACCGCGAAAAGCTTCCAGTCGCTTGCTGGATTTGCCTCGGATGCCTTCACCCTGACCGGCAACGGCGAACCGAAGACCATGTTCTGCGCCATGGTCACCACCAACTTCTTCTCAACCCTGGGAGTGAACCCGATCCTGGGCCGCAATTTTGCCAGCGGTGAAGACCTGCCGGAAGGTTCGGGGCCAACGGTTGCCATTCTCAGCTACAACTTCTGGCGGCAAGACTTTTCCGCCGACCCGAGCGTAGTTGGCCATATCGTCCGCCTGGACAACCGGCCGGTCACCATCATCGGAGTGTTGCCGCGTAATTTCGAATTCGGTCCCGCCGGCACAATACCCATCTGGGTGCCGCTGCACATGAACAACTACGAGGCGACGGCGCGCAATGCCCGCTGGCTGAATGTTATTGCGCGATTGGGTCCGGGGGTCAGGCTGAACGAGGCGCGCGCGGAGATGAACGGGATTACGGCGCAACTGGCGCGCGAGTATCCGCAGGAAGACGCAGCTATTAGCGTCTGGGTGGATTCGTTGCGCGAGGAGATTGTCGGCGATGTGCGTCCGCTTCTGCTGGTGCTGTTCGTAGCGGTCGGGTTCGTGTTGCTCATTGCGTGCGCGAATGTCGCCAATCTGCTGATGAGCCGCTCCATCGACCGCCGGCGCGAATTCGCGATTCGTTCCGCCCTGGGCGCAAGCCAGTTTCACCTGGTTTTGCAGTTGCTGATCGAGAGCCTGCTTCTCTCGGCCGTCGGTGCGCTGATTGGCTTTCTCGGGGCCGCGGTGGGCATCTGGCTTCTGGTTCGATCATTGCCCGAAGCGCAGCTGGCAGCGATGCCGTATTTGCAGGAAGCAGGCATCAGCTTTCCGGTGCTGGCGTTCGTCGCCGGTATCACCGTGTTGACCGCGCTTCTATTTGGACTTGGACCGGGCTTGTCCGTTCCCCAAACTCCTATTACCGAAGTGTTGAAGGACGAATCGCGCGGCGGCACCAGCGGTTCCCAGGCGCGAATGCGGAATGTGCTTGTCGTTGGCGAGATCGCCATCTCACTGCTGTTGATGGTGGTAGGCGGGGTGATGTTGCAGGGTCTGCGCACCGTACTTCGGCAGAACCCAGGCTTCGAGCCGAGTCACGTGCTGACGTTCCTCATTAACCTGCCCAGCGGCTCTTATCCGGTGTCGAAGACCTGGCCTTACAGCAACGTCAATGGCCTGCGTTTCGAACACGAATTCATGGAACGGCTGCGCAATTCGCCCGGTGTGGAAGGCGCTGCCGCCACCAGCGGATTACCGGTAGCAGCCAATCCCACCCACAGCCGGTTTGTTATCGAGGGCCAGCCAGTTCCTCAAGGTCAAGAAGAGTCGGCGGTCAGTCGCCTGATCGACGTCGACTATTTTTCAGTCATGAAGATTCCGCTGTTACGCGGACGAGGGTTCGCCGTTTCAGACGTAGCGGACAGCCCCTGGGTCGTGATTGCGAACGAAGCCTGGGCCAAGCGCTATTTTCCCGGAGAGGATGCGATCGGCAAGCACATACGTTTGACACTGGCGGCCGATGAGCCATTCCGTCAGATCGTCGGCATCGTCGGCGACGTGTCGGAGGATAGCCTGGCTGTGCCACCGCCTCCGACTCTGTATTTCCCCATCGACCAGAATTCCGGATACGCAACGTATCTAGACTATGTGGTGCGCACCAAGGGCGATCCGGCGGCCATGCTGGGGACGGTGCGGTCGGTCATGCGTTCGATTGATCCGCAGCTGGCGCTCATGCAGCCGCAATCCATGGATGAGTTCGTAGACCGCTCGCCGGCAGTGTTCCTGCGCCGCTATCCCTTCTACCTGATTGGCAGCTTCGCCACGCTTGCGCTGGTTTTGGCCATGATCGGCCTGTATGGACTGATTTCGTACGCGGTGCTCCAGCGCACCCGAGAGATTGGCATTCGCATGGCTCTAGGCGCGCAGCGGCAGGACATCCTGAAACTTATGATTCGCCAAGGCGTGATTTCCACGATCGTCGGAGTAGGAATCGGCGTGGCGGTCGGCTTGATCGTCACTCGGGTCATGTCCAGCCTGATTTATGGGGTTGGTTCGGCGGATTGGCTGGTTTTCATTGGGACTTCTCTGCTCTTGCTGCTGATCGCCTTGACGGCCTCCTATATCCCCGCCCGGAAGGCTACGTTGGTCGATCCTATGATCGCCCTGCGCAACGAATAAGCGGCGGGCTTCATCGCGAACAGATGAGGTTTGGTCGGGTAGAGGTCCTTCGACTCCGCATTCGCGAAACAGACGAATGCTACGCTCAGGATGACAGGCCTGCATTTTGATGGTGCCGGAGTTGCACGTAGCGCAGCGCACCACTGCTCGCTCCCCAAACCAAACGCGCGTCCCCACCCAACAGCTGTCATCCTGAGCGCAGTGAGCCGGAGGCGAACGGAGTCGAAGGCCCCCTACCCCCGCGACGTCCGGCCCACGTCGAAGCCCCGCTCTCACTTTCATCGGAGTGCAACGTCAAAGGGATGGGAGCCGACACGATGGCCACAGGCGTTCGTCTTAGTTCCGGAATCGGGCTGGGTTACGAAGGTTTCAGAATCGATGTTTTTTGTGCAAGTCTTTTGCGCCGTTCCGTTTAGCTGCGGGTTACAATCTGTAGTGGGCCGGATTTTGTAAATCCGGCGGGCACGGGCAGCATCTAACCCCGTAGACGCGGGATTCGTGTCTGTCTCTCCCCACAGGAGTATTCAGTGAATTCGACGGTTAAAACAGTCGTGTTCTGGCTGGTGATCGTGTTGTCGGGCGTTCTGCTGTGGCAGGTCGTCAAGGGCGCGAACTCGGGAACCAAAGATCGCGACATCAATTTCTCGGAATTCCTCTCCCAGGTCGATCAGGGTAACGTCAGTGAAGTGACGATCGTCGGGCAAGAGGTTCGAGGCAAATTCAAGAACGATAAGTCGAACTTCCATACCACGGTCATGGCCGGCTACACCGACATGATCAAGGAACTTCGCGACAAAGGCGTCAACATCACGGTGAAGGACGCGCAAGGCGGCGGATGGCCGACCTGGCTGCTGAACCTGGCGCCGTTTATCCTGCTGGGCGCTCTGTGGTTCATCATGATCCGGCAGATGCAGACTGGCGGGAATAAGGCGTTGTCGTTTGGCAAGAGCCGGGCACGCCTGCTCTCCATGCAGCAAAAGAAGGTGACGTTCAAGGATGTCGCCGGCGTGGATGAAGCCAAGGAAGAACTCAAGGAGATCATCGAGTTCCTGCGCGAGGCCCAGAAGTTCCAGAAGCTCGGCGGACGCATTCCGAAGGGCGTGCTGCTGGTTGGACCTCCCGGAACCGGTAAGACCCTGCTGGCGCGTGCTGTAGCTGGCGAGGCGAACG
Organism: uncultured Acidobacteriaceae bacterium; assembly: GCA_963769235.1. Classification (GTDB taxonomy): domain Bacteria; phylum Acidobacteriota; class Terriglobia; order Terriglobales; family Acidobacteriaceae; genus Bog-257. The sequence continues at coordinate 1,204,792 of CAVYKW010000009.1, forward strand.
TACCGTTCTTCAGCATCTCGGGTTCGGACTTCGTGGAAATGTTCGTTGGCGTGGGCGCAAGCCGTGTCCGCGACCTGTTTGAGCAAGGCAAGAAGAACGCTCCCTGCATCATCTTCATCGACGAAATCGATGCCGTCGGCCGTCACCGTGGCGCAGGCCTCGGCGGTGGGCACGACGAGCGCGAGCAGACCCTGAACCAGTTGCTGGTCGAAATGGACGGCTTCGAGTCGAACGAAGGCGTCATCCTGATCGCCGCAACCAACCGGCCTGACGTGCTGGACCCGGCGCTGCTGCGTCCGGGCCGCTTCGATCGCCGCGTGGTGGTTTCGCGTCCCGACGTTCGCGGCCGCGAAGAAATCCTGCGCGTGCATACTCGCAAGATTCCTATCAGCGACGACGTAAATCTTCCCGTGCTGGCTCGCGGTACACCGGGCTTCTCCGGCGCCGACCTGGCCAACATGGTGAACGAGGCTGCGTTGAGCGCTGCGCGTCAGAACCGCAAGACGGTACTGATGTGGGACTTCGAGCAGGCCAAGGACAAGGTCCTGATGGGCGCCGAGCGCAAGTCCATGCTGCTGTCGGACGAAGAGAAGAGGGTGACCGCATATCACGAGGCCGGCCACGCTCTGGTCGCGGCCATGCGCGAGCACTCCGATCCTCTGCATAAGGTCACAATCATCCCGCGCGGCATGGCGTTGGGTGTCACCATGCAGTTGCCGATCGACGATAAGCACACCTACACGCGCGACTACCTCGAGACCAGGCTGGCCATCATGATGGGCGGTCGTATCGCCGAGGAGTTGTTCCTCAACACCATGACGACCGGCGCCGGCAACGACATCGAGCAGGCCTCGGACCTGGCCCGCAAGATGGTTTGCGAGTTCGGTATGTCGTCGCTGGGACCGATCACCTTCGGCAAAAAGGAAGAGCAGATCTTCCTGGGCCGCGAGATCAGCCAGCATCGCGACTTCAGCGAGGAGACAGCGCAGAAGATCGACGCTGAGGTTCGCCGGTTTGTGGACGATGGGTATAATTCCGCACGCCACATCCTGGAGAGCAACCGGCCGGTGCTGGAGAAGATTGCCATGGCGCTGTTGGAGCGCGAGGTAATCGACGCCAACGACATCCAGTTGCTGATCGAAGGCAAGGAACTGCCGATTAAGGTGAATCCGAACGTTCCGCCGCCATCGGTAAAGGACGATGTACAGCAGGTGCTGAAACCGGCTCCAGGACAGCCCAACGTGGCTCCGGGAGAACGGCCGGCGCAAGCGTAAGAGGCGTCAGCAATCAGCTCTCAGCCAAAACTCAACCGGGCGGCCTTCGTGGCCGCCCAAAGTTTTTGTACCGAGATAAATTGCAACGCGCCGAGTATTTGCAGCGCTCAAATGGCCGCTACGGCGGAAGTATGATGGCTCGAGGAGCGGAAGCCGTGACCGCGCGTCAACCCAAGGCTCGCACACAACTCGGCCGATCGGCGGTTCACATCTTTGCGGCCAACGATCGGATGAACCAGCTTCTGCTCGAACATCTTGATCCCGCCGTCTGGAGAGCCAAGCCTCCTGGCAACGTCCGCAACATCGCTGCGATCTTCACGCACGTGCACAATGTCCGCACCAAATGGATCAGGCTTACGGCTCCGCACTTGCACGTTCCCGCACAGCTCGGCCGCACGCAGTGCACGCTACAGCAGGCTAGTGCGGCACTGGCAGAGAGCGCCGCTCGCTGCGGAGAGATGCTGGCCGAAGCGCTCGGCGGCGCTGACCGCCGGGTCAAAACGTTTCGCCGAGACGGATGGGCTCGATCTTGGCCAGCTGGCATAGAAATGCTCTGCTACATGCTTTCGCACGAAGCGCACCATCGCGGGCAGGTGTGCATGCTCGCGCATCAGCTAGGATTTCCGCTCTCAACCAAGGTCACGTCCGGTATGTGGAATTGGGAAAAACTATGGAAAGAATGCGGAGCGGCGGGCGGTCCCGGCGACCAGAATTAGGCACCGCCCGAGAGCACAGCGTCCCTAGAGCACGACGGCCGTGAACCCTGACGTTGGCGCTTAGCCCCGCACCGCCGCTTTGATCGTCTCCACGTCGATCTTCTTCATCGGCATCATCGCTTCGAAGGCGCGCTTGGCCGTTTCGCCGCCGGCAGCCATGGCTTCGGATAATACCCGCGGCGTGATCTGCCACGAGATGCCCCACTTGTCCTTGCACCAGCCGCACTGACTTTCCTGCCCGCCGCTGTTGACAATGGCATTCCAATAGCGATCCGTTTCCTGCTGATTGTCAGTCGCGATTTGGAACGAAAAGGCCTCGCTGTGCCTGAAGGCGGAGCCGCCATTGAGACCGAGGCAAGGAATGCCAGCCACGGTGAATTCGACGGTCAACACTTGACCGGCCTTGCCGCCAGGATAGTCCGCAGGGGCGCGATGCACCGCTTCCACGCTACTGTCCGGAAAAGTCTCAGCGTAGAAGCGGGCCGCAGCCTCAGCGTCATGGTCGTACCAAAGACAGATGGTATTTTTCCCTATTTTCTGGGCCATTTTGCCTGGTCCTTTCCTTCGATTGCGTTTGGCAAGTTGCTTTAGATCGCCGCCGGAATTTAGACGGCATTGCGTCGGATTTGTAACAGCTGCCTGGGCGACGTTACGTCAATCAGCGTCGCTGCCATCCTAACCAAACTGGATTGCCAATCACCGGCGCTTTTCCCGTCTCGCTGTAAGGACCGATCCAAAGCGCCAGTTGCATCTGCGTGCCGAAATCCCTCTGGCCCGTCCGATGACATCCTTTACAGATTGTCATTGGGCTCAACAACCGCATGGGAGCACGCGGCGTCCGCCGGCGGGCTTTCATGCGCATTGGGTGGTCTGGTAAATTGAGTTGCTCTTGCTCCGCATGCTAACGAGGTGATCATGAGTTACATCGCAGGTAGCGCAGCCACGTTCTGCCTGATCTTCGGCGCCGGTCTGCTGGGAATGCTCCTGCGCCGAGCCTTGCCCAAGGACCATCTCAGTGAGGACTCGAAGGCCGTAGTGAAGTTGGGGATGGGACTGGTCGGCACCATGGCTGCACTCGTTCTCGGCTTACTCATCGCTTCGGCGAAGGGCACCTATGATGAGCAAAGCAGCGCGCTGCTGGAGATGTCTGCCAAAATCATTTCGCTCGACCGCACGCTTGCTCTCTACGGCCCTGAGGCGAAGGGACCGCGTGAGCTTCTTCGCAACGAGGTTGTCCACATCGTTGGGCGCATGTGGCCGGAGCAAATGTCGCAGATGGCCCAGTTAGTTCCCACCGGAGGTTTGTCAGGAAGCCTCTATGACGCCATCGAAGGGCTCTCGCCGAAAGACGACCGACAACGATTGCTTCGGTCGGAAGGGTTGAGTCTGGCAACCGAGATCGGGCAATCTCGCTGGTTGATGTTTGAACAAGGAACTCTCATGGTTTCCAAACCGTTAGTGGTCGTGGTGGTCTTCTGGCTGACTTTCATCTTTCTAAGTTGGGGTCTCTTCGCCCCGGTCAACGGGACCGTTATCGCTACCTTTTTCATTGCGGCCACTTCCGTTTCAGCCGCACTTTTCATGGTCCAGGAGATGTATATGCCTTACGCAGGAATTCTTCGCATTTCCAGCCTTCCCCTGCGCGTGGCTCTATCGCAGCTTGGCAAGTAGAGGCGATGGCGCCATTCCGAAGCTGGGTATTGATTCTCCCTCATTGCCGCAGCCTGGCTGCGATCCGGCGATCTATGCTGAATCGGCCGGGACCGGAACAGATGAGCCACACGAAAAAGAGTACGTAGAGCGCTTCCGGAAGATAAAGAAAATTATCCAGCCAAGTCAGCGGCGAAACCCCTTTTGGCAGTGCGGCCAGCTTGGTAGTAAGGATGGCGACCAGCATGTCGCCCAGTAAAGCAAAACAAGCCAGGCTTGATAGTAACCCCACAATCAGCATCAAACCGCCGACGAATTCAACGCTGGACACGAAGTAGGTCATCAGCCGCGGGAGAGGAACGTGGGCCGCCACCAGGGTCTCGTACATGACTTGAGTCTGTTGCGGAACAAAAAGCTTGTTTGCCCCGGATATGGCGAAAAACAGGCCGAGCGCAATGCGTACCACCAGGATCGCGTATTCCTCCAGCTCGCGGCTGCCCAGCAACACGAACCGGATTAAGCGTTGCCATCCCATCTCTGGTTACCTCCCGAAAAGTCGAGCCATCATAAATCAGCGGTTCTTTTTGGGCACGGCCTAAAGCAGGTTGGGCGCTCCGGGTGATGCGTTTTGAGACCCGGGAAGGTACGGCGATTGATAGAGGATGTAGCTTCCATGTCTCGAACCCTGCCTGACACTCGGCAAGGTAGAAGAGGTTGGTGGAAGACGTAACCCCCGTCTCCCGAACCCCACCAGACATAACGCAAGCAATTCCAGAATGACATACCCGACCCGATCGCCTGTGCCATGGCGATGATACGACAGCGATACCGGACGGTGAAGTCTAGCGAGTTGCATTTTCTCTCATGGGGATGCAGAATCGACGACCGCCGAGAGTAGAAAGGAGCGCATGAATCGCACCAGGGCCAATCTATCGACTTTGTTCCTACTGCTGGTTGCTCTTTCTTCAGCAGGGCAGGCTCAGACTTTCACCGTGCTGCACAGTTTCACAGGCGGTGTCGATGGCGCCAACCCGTGGGCTGGGTTGACGATGGATCGCGCTGGAAATTTGTACGGCATGGCGGAGAGCGGCGGTACGTATGATGAGGGCGCGATATTCAAGCTCAGCCACTCGCAATCCGGATGGACTTTCGATCCTCTACATAGCTTTGCCGGAAGTCCCACTGACGGAAATTCTCCCGACAGCCCGATGGTGTTCGGCCCCGATGGCTCCCTTTACGGCGTTACCATTGCAGGCGGGACGATTGGTGCTGGTACAACCTTCAATCTGAAGCCTCCGCCGAGAATTTGCGCTCAAGTTCTGTGCCCCTGGGATGAAACCGCGATTCACAACTTTCCCGATCCCTTGGGCGTCGATGGCATCAACCCTGTCGGCGCTCCGCTTTTCGACCAGGCCGGTAACATCTTCGGCGTAACCAGGCAAGGCGCGAACGGCCCCGATTGCCTGGGAAGAGGCTGCGGCCTCGTCTACGAGCTGTCGCCAGCGCAAGGCAGCTGGACGGAGAGGATTATCTATAACTTCGGTCTGGCCCCCGACTCGAACATTCCCGAAGCCGGTCTGATCTTTGACGCATACGGCAATTTGTATGGTACGGCCTGCGGCGGGGGTACCTACAATCACGGCACGGTATTCCAGATGACGACCACCGGGGTAGAAAACATTCTCTACAACTTCCGGGACCAATCGGATGGTCAATGCCCCGATGCCGCACTCATCTTCGACGCAGCGGGTAACCTCTACGGTACCGCCAGCGATGGCGGAGCGAACGGCGGTGGTACAGCTTTCGAGTTGGCGCCGTCCAACGGCAGTTGGAAGTTTGTTCTTCTCTACAGCTTCTCTTACCACTCACTACCATCCGGCCTGACCCGGGACAGCGCCGGCAATCTTTATGGGACCACCTACATTGGCGGTGCGGGCGATTATGGGGCGGTCTTCAAACTTACGTCCTCACCCAGCGGGTGGGTGTATACCTCGCTGCACGACTTCGCCAGTAGACAAGACGGAGCGAATCCCGTCTCTGGAGTCATCCTCGACGCGCATGGCAATATTTACGGGACGGCATCGCAAGGCGCGCAGCAGGGATGTTACACGGGCTGCGGCACCGCCTGGGAAATCACCCCGTAGCGATAGTTTCCAGAAATCGGCGTGGCCAGGCGTGATTTTGTGACATGTAGATTTATCGCTAGAACCTGAGCCATCGATAGTCCTATTCTGAACTTACCTGCTGTGAAAGGATGACACATGCGGCTGGCGACACTTGTCCTTGTATTTGCCATGGCGTTGACTGTAGCTGCCGAAGCGCAGAGCGGCCTTCCCGGGACCCCGCTCATTCCTCCGCATGCTCTGACCGTAAACGTGGTGCTGTTTGGCCATTCGTGGATCTACCTGATGCAGGGTTTTCAGCCGTGGGCGTTCCCCAACATTCCCAGCTCGCATATTTCCATCGAGGGCTATCCCGGATATACCTGCGCGCAGCTTTTGCCGCTTGTTGCCGGAGATGTGCCGGCCAGTACGAATGCCGTTTTTGTCATGGCGGCGACCAATGATGTCCTTCAAGGTGTTCCAGTCGGCACCCATATCAACTGCATGAAGAGCATGATTGGACAACTGATAGCGCTGAACCCGCACATAGTAATTCTGCTTTCCAACGTACCGCCGGTTGGTATCGTAACGCTGCACGAAGGCATCTCGGACGAGCGCTCGGCGATTGCCGCCTATAACCGCGCCTACTCTACCCTGCCCCAGATGTACCCGAATAACGTGGTTTTGGTGGATATGTGGACGCCGCTGGTGGACACCATTGGCTGGGGCCTGAACAATATTCTTGATTATGGGGATGGCATTCACTTCGGCCCTAATGGACGTTACTCCGTGATGGGCATTGTGCGTGATGGGCTGTACGCTGCGCTACCGCAATAGGAGTCGAAACGTCCCTGCCGTTTACTGCGTGATTTCCCAAACCACACCGCAGCCGGAGATCCCTTCTACATTGCACGGCCCAGTTCCCCCGTAATACGCCGTGCCGTAAATAGTGCCTGCGGCCCCAGGCCTCGCGGGGTTCGAGACCTGGGAGTTACATCCTCTACCAACGTCTGCACCTTCCCGGGTCTCAAACGGCGTGAGACCCGGGGCACCCGGCTTCTTGAAAACTCAGTTCGTTGTTCTCACTGTGTGATCTCAAACACCACGCCGGAGTTGTTAGCGCCACCCCAGATGGTTGTGCCATAGATAGAGCCGTTGGCGTCGACCGCCAGCGCGCCATAAGGTGCGGCGCCATCGGCCCCACCAGTGAAGTCGTGCAGATCGGTGAATATCCAGCTTCCATTTGATGGCGTCAGCTTAAACACAAAACCAGCATAGTTTGCATACGCGTCGACGCCGTACAAATTACCAACAGAGTCCATCACTACACCACTTTGCGGGCCGGATGGCGATCCTCCGTTTCCGCTTGCGGAGTACAGCACCGTCAGCACTCCGGTTGAAGGATTGTATTGGTAAACCGACCCATTGCCATTAGGACCGTCTTCTTCGAGAGTGCCATACAAATTGCCAGCCTGGTCCATGATCAAGCTGCCGGTAGGGCCGCCTCCCACACTGCGATGGAACTCATAGACAACTCTCTGGGTCCAACCCGATTCGGTAGGGGTCAACTCGAACAGCGTGCCGCAGTAGTCAGGAAGCTGGGGATCGTCACAGTCCGCGATGCCGCCTCCAAAGGTTGTGCCCCAGAGATTTCCGCTGCGATCGAAGATCATCCCGCCAAACGGCGAGGCTTCCTGCTCAAACTGCGTGAATGTGTACAGAATCGTGGAGTTCCATCCTTGCCCTTGGCGCGTCAACTCGTACGCACTGCCGTAATCCTGGATTGCCTGGGCATAGCTGGTCGTGCCGTAAAGGCTTCCAGACGGGTCGAAGATGAGGCTCGCGAATGGGACCCCTCCGTCAAGGCCGCCGGTGAACTGATAAAGTTCTGTCTTATTCCAAGGACAGGAAATCGCTCGGCAGAACGTAACCGGCGGCTGTAGTTTGAAAACCGTGCCGCAGCCAAGTTCGGCACACCCTGAAAGGCCACCGGCAGCCGTCGTGCCGTAAGGAGCGCCATCCGGCCCCAGTGTCAGAGAGGCCTCCGGGTAATTGCCGTCGCTTCCTCCCAGGAAGGTGTAAAGCACGTGATAGGTCCAGCCGCCGTTCTGGCGAGCAAGCTTGAAAACCGTTCCACAACCGATACTCTGATCCTCAACGCAGTTTGTGCTTCCGCCATCTGACGCCGTCCCGTAGAGGTTTCCGCCACGATCAAGAATTACTCCCCCATAGGGGTTGGCCCCATCCACTCCACCCGTGAACGTGTGCAGCACGGAGAGGGTCTGCGCCTGTGCCCGGGGCGTTGCAACTCCTATGACCATGAGAACGGCCGTGAGTGCGAACAAAGTTCGCCGTAGGGTAGCGCAACGGGTCAATCTGTAAGTTTGTGTCTGGCCCGCCATGATTCGTCTCCTGCACGGGCGCAACATTCTTAGTTGCGGCCCGTTCTAGCCGACACACTTTACACCCAAGTGATGGGGATTTTCCAGCAGAGAAGGTTGAGGGTTGTAATCAAGCCGGGCACCCATGCCTGGGCGGTTTTCGCATGAGCGGGCGAGAAGGACTGACCGGCATTGGCGTGCCGTCCCCGGGGGACTCTGACTGAGAGGACGCGTACCTAGCCCTGAAGCTCTGGGCTTTCCTCTTCGTCCCACGTTGTGGGACTGGGAAGGCGCCGCGCGCCCCGGCCTCACTTTGTGGTTCCGTACCATGACAATGTGTAAAGCATGCTGTGGGACTGCAATTTGTGGAGGATGTAAATCCCGAGTTTCGACCGCACGAGACACGGGGCGCCCGGTGTTCTTCGCGATACAATGCTTCCTCCATGGTTACGCCAGCGAGAGTCGATCTATATAACAACGCCTACGGCAACCACGGTGAGGAAGTGTATCGCCAGGTGCGTCTGGAGACCTACGGTCAGGATCTAGGTCAGACCAGTTGGGTGACCACTGACGAGTCCAACCAGATCCCGCAACTGCTGGGCCTCACACCCGACAGTTATGTCTTCGAGGTGGGATGCGGAGCAGGAGGGTATGCGCTGAAAGTGGCAGAAACGATTGGCTGCCGCATTCTCGGGGTCGACATCAATCATGCCGCCATCGACACCGCCAATCAGTTGGCAGCCTCGCGCAATCTGGAGCGCGTCAGGTTCGAACATTGTGACGTGTCGCGGAAGTTGCCTTTTGCCGACGCCACCTACGACGCGGTCTTCGCCAACGATGTTCTATGCCACCTTCCAGCACGTGGGACCCTTCTGGCTGCACTCTGGCGGGTGCTCAAGCCGGGAGCGCAGCTTCTGTTCAGCGACGCCCTGATCATCGGCGGAACCATCACCCACGTTGAAATCGCCACCCGCAGTTCAATCGGCTACTACCTGTTTAGTCCTCCGGGTGAAAACGAACGCCTGCTGGAGGAGGCGGGATTTCAGCTGGTGAGCGTTGCCGACACCACCGCCAATGCTGCGGCCATCGCGAGGCGGTGGCACGAAGCCCGCGAGAAGCGCAGGGAAGCCCTGGCCTCAATCGAGGGGGCAGAGAATTTTGCCGGAATCCAGCGCTTCCTGCTATGTGTACATGAGCTGACTAGCGAACGACGGCTGCTTCGCCGGCTCTATGTTGCACGGAAGGCGGCCTGACCCGGCGCTTCATGCCTCCGTGCCCTTGAGGTCGAGAGGCGCGCGATGTTTTCCCGCACAAGCGTTACGCGTGCCCTGCTGCGCGCCGAGCATTCGGCGACGGACTGCGGTCCCCGGAGACCCTGGAGGGTGCAGCGGTCGCTAGAGTGTGTAACTCTCATGTCTCGAAACCCACGAGACATGGGGCACCCGGCACTATCGGTTCACCCGAAACCATCACTTACGATTGGCGATGTTACGCTAATTACGATTCAATGAAGCTGTCCGAGGAACGGTATGCACCCATACTTCGCAACTCTTCTGACGCGATCTCCCCAGGGATGAGGGCAAACTCACTCGGCATATAAACTCCTGTGCAGTTGCCATCTAGCAGTTCAACTGCGACCCTCGCAATCACACAATGCGCCAGCTCCAGATCGGTTGTTGCCGTTTGATAATAAATCCAACAACAAGCCTTGTGTTCGGACCACGACTCTCTTTGACTGAGAGTGGATAGCCAGTCCGCATCGTGCTCAGGGTTCGTTACGTATGGGTGTGGCAGGCTGCGAAAGCTAAGCTGATGCGGCCCCGCTTCTAAGAACGCCCCTTCAGCGGACATCAAAATGCGACGGTCTGACCCGCGAGTGCTCCAAAACGGGAGGCCCCAAGCTCGCTCCGCAGCCGCCCGAATCTCCTCCTCAGAAAATGTATGCGGTTGTCTCAGCAACAAGATCATCCCGGCGGGGTTGTCTTCTCCGACTCGGAACCAACGTAGCGGGACAATACGTCTGAAAGCTCGGTGAAGGTACGAGTGTATGGTTCCTTTGGTCCACCTCATATGCTGTGCAAGGATAACTGTTGTAATCAGGCGTGGCTGTTGAAAAAGTCCCTTCGACAGATATGAGACTGGCCTACTTGTGTTCGGCCTTGGGTTTTATTTGTTTCCACTCAATCGATTAAGCAGTTGCGGCAACGGTGGGGTTCGGCGCTTGGCTGAGGAAGCGAACTAGCCGTTTGATGTTTTGGGCAGCCGCCGCTAGGAAGAACTGCTCACGAACGAACTTCATTCTGCGTAAGCGCAACCGACGCAGCCCGACCTGATTCTTGAGTTCCGCGAAGAGAGCTTCCACTTTCTTTCTTTGGCGTTGTGCGGCAGCGAACTCTGGCGTGTTGACTAACTCGCGGGCACGTTGCCGGGCGGGCTCGTGGATGTGGATGGCGAGATACTTGTACTGGCCTGTGGTGCATTGTGCCTTTTGCGAACACGCACCGCAACGCTTGCGGTTTCCGATGTAGGCGTGGGTTCGATTCCTGACATTCAAACCGACGAAGTTGAGATATTGGCCAGCGGGACAGAGGTAGCTGTCGCTTTCGGGAAGATAAGTAAAACGGTCGGGACCATAGAGCGGACTGTTCTTGCGTAGAGCACTGTCCCGCGTGCGCATGTATGGGGTGATATCCCGCTCCATTAACCACTGCAGGAACTCGCCGTTGCCGTAGGTGGCATCGGCGGCCACCGCCGCAGGTTCGCGCCCTTGCCAGGCAGCGAAGCGAGCGATCATGTCTTGAGCGGCTACTGTCTCCTGGCTCATGCGGGCCGCAGTCCCTTGTACCCCCACGATCACGCAGCTGGCATTGTCCACCAGATAGTTGTCGTAGTATCCCAGCCGGGCCGGGGTTCCGCCCTTGGTAGCGTAGGTCGAGTCCGGATCGGTGGTCGATACCTGCTCTTGCTGGTGTACCGCTTCCTCCACTGGGTTCTGTTCTTCTAGTTCAGACAGATACTGGCGCAACGTTTGCTTGACTTGGGCTGCTTCAGCCAACCGTTCGCGGGGGATCCTGCTCTCCTTAGACGCATTGGCCTCGACAAAACTTCCGTCCACCGAGAGGTTGTCCCCGCGCACCAGTCCCACCTCCAGGCACTGCTTCACGATCTGTTCAAACAACTCTTCGAACATCTGCGACTCCTGAAACCGTCCGTGCCGGTTCTTGGAGAAGGTGGAGTGATGCGGAATCTCCTGATCGAATCCCAGCCCGGTGAACCAGCGCCAAGCCAAGTGCATGCGTAGCTCTTCCACCAACTTGCGCTCGCTGGTGATGCCGTACAGGTAGCCGATCAGCAGGATACGCAGCAGCAGTTCGGGATCGATGGACGGTCGCCCCATGTCGCTGTAGCTGTCCTTCAGTTGCTCCCGTACAAACTCAAAACTGATGTGTTTGTCGATCAGCCGTAGCAGATGGTTTTCAGGAACTTGATCTTCCACACGGAAGTAGTAGAACAATGCTTCAGAGCGGGAGTGGTGCCCCATCATGATCAGTAGGCCTCCGAGCGTGGGCAACTAACAGCAGCATCACGAACTCTGGCCTGCTTATAACGTGACCGTTGTTTAGAAACAAGCATCAAGTCAGGTACTTTTTCAACAGCCACAGGCCATAGCACAAGTTAACCCACGCTACCCTCGCTTTTTTTCTGCCTCGCGCCAGCTATGCGTGCGGTGTTTTCCCGCATGAGCGTTATGCGCGCGCGGCTCCGCTCCGAGCACTCGGCGACGGACTGCAAACTTCGCATCCATTCCGGCAGGTTCATCTGGGCGCGGAAGCCGTCGAGGTACGGCTGAATTTTCGAGTACTGGAAGTACATCTCCTGGCAGGTGTCATAAACCAGTGGCTCGGCCAGCGCTCCGTGAATCACGAACGCCGACAGCATGTCCCAATAGCCGTAAACCTGCAAGATGAAGCCGGATTGCTGGCTCCCGGCGCTCACCTGCACCACCAGGTCCTCGGCCGATGAGGGCAGAAACTCACCGCCGATAAAGCCGCGGGCCTGCCGCATCACCTGCTCGCGGCGAAGTTCGTAGAGCTTCAGGATCAGCTCGGCTTGATGGATGGGTTGCGCCGTAGCGCTCGTGATCGAAGACAGTTGCACGGGTCACCGCCGTAACAGAATTTAAGCTCTCAGACCAATGAACTTACCTGTCGGCGGCCTTGCCGAACAACTGGTTTCTCTGCTGAACGGGGTTTTCATTCCGGGGTGGAAGATGTAACTCCATGTCTCGAACCCCGCGAGACATGGGGCACCCGGCCTGGGCTGCCCTCTTCTAGCGTAAGTCTTAACTGTCATCTATTCAGGAATCGCTGTATACTCCCACCCGGCGTTTATTCGGCAGCAAGCTCGTCAGTCCAGCCGCGGCAAGACTCAAGGAGTCCGCCCATGAACAATTCAAGACGATATTGCATTCAGATCTTCGCCATTTTGATAAGTTGCGGAGCGATGATGTTTGGAGCCCTATCCGTGGACGCCCAGACATTTACCGTGCTCCATAGCTTTACCGGCGGTGCAGATGGCTACGGACCGCAGTCGGGAGTAACAATCGATCGTGCCGGCAACCTGTACGGAACCACAGTGAACGGCGGCAACACGACAGCCTGCGGAGGTTTTGGGTGCGGGGTAGTTTACAAGCTCACCGACAAAAATACAGGTTGGATCCTCAATCCTCTTATTGCTTTTTCCGCAGAAGATGGACTTTATCCGTATGCCCCTGTCGTAATCGGCACCAACGGCGCAATTTACGGTACGACAACTTATGGAGGCCAGCGCGATGGGGGCATAGTTTACGAACTCAGACCGCCCGCAACGGCACCAAAGTCCGCGCTCACTCCATGGCTAGAGACCCAGATCTATTCCTTTCAATTTACCCCGGATGGGGCCCTCCCCGGTTATGGGCAACTGGTTTTCGACCAGGCCGGCAATTTGTATGGAACGACTTCGATCGGCGGCAATCACGGAGGCGGTACAGTTTTTGAGCTGACGCCATCCGGTGGGGGTTGGACAGAGGCAATTCTTTACAACTTCAAAGGTGGCACGGCGGACGGAGTGAACCCGCAGAGCGGCGTTGTCTTCGACCGTCTCGGCAACCTCTACGGCACAACCATTAACGGCGGTCCCAGTAATGACGGCGTCGTTTACGAATTGAGTCCTTCTGGTTCTGGTTGGGTCGAGCAGGTACTTCATTTCTTTCAAGGTAGCGACGGTCTCACTCCACAAGGCGGCGTGATCACCGATTCGGCGGGCAATGTTTACGGCACCACAGAGAGCGGCGGCTCGGGTGGAGGTGGGACTGTTTACGAAATTTCCCCTTCGGGCAATGAATGGAACTTTGAAACTCTTTACAGTTTTCCTCAGCCAGGAGCACCCTACGCCGCCCTCACCTTCGACGCTGCCGGCAACCTGTACGGCACAACCTTCAATGGTGGCAGTGAGAACCTCGGCAATGTTTTCGAGCTGACCTATGATGGCGGATGGCACTTTAACGATATCTATGATTTCACGTTCTCCGGGCTTGCCGAAAACCCGTTGGGTGGAGTCTCCATCGACGCAAGCGGCAATCTCTTCGGCACTACGCAGGATGGAGGAGCGTATGGGCGCGGTACCGTGTGGGAGATAACGCCATAACGATATTGTCGACTTGCGTTTTTTGAAGGCTAAAGATCGACTACTCCCGGGACGGTCCTGAGGTTGGTGGAAGATGGAGCTCCCAGGTCTCGAAACCCGCAAGACATGGGGCACCCGGCAAGAACGTGCCGCGAGCGACTCAGTACGGTTTTAAAAGGTGGCCGTGTGATTGCGCTTAGGTCACGGACGATTCGGATAGATAATACCCTGCCGCTCGAATCAAAAACGGATGTGTCCCTCCCGCATCCTGAGGAGTTTTTATGCTTAGCCGCATTTTCAGGACATTTGCCTTTTCACTTTTGATAACCCTTATAGCCATCTCAATCCCATCGGCCCACGGACAAACATTCAGTGTCATTCACAATTTCACCGCTGGAGGCGATGGGTTAAATCCTCTGGCTGGTTTGACGCTTGATCGAGCAGGCAACTTCTATGGAACGGCGTCCGGCGGCGCAGGCGGCTATGGAATGATCTTCAGCCTAAAGCGCGCCGGGTCCGGCTGGATACTAAACCCGCTGTACAGCTTTACTGACGTCAACGACGGGTATGTGCCTTGGGGCGAGCTGACGATGGACCGCAACGGCATCCTTTACGGTGAGACGTATGAGGGCGGGATAGGTACTTGCTACGGCGGGGGCTGTGGCACTGTGTTCAGCCTGAAACCCCCGGCAGCAGCCTGTCCCGCAGTATCGTGTCCGTGGACTCATGCGGTGCTATATCGATTTACCGGGGGCGGCGACGGCGGATTGCCTCTCGGGACCGTGATTCTTGATCAAGCAGGCAATTTGTATGGCACGACGTACCACGGTGGAATGGATAACGGCGGCGTGGTTTACCAGCTTGTGCCATCGAATGGGGGATGGAGCCAGAACATTCTTCGCACCTTTGCCAGCGGCAATGGGGGCCAACCCCAGGCCGGTCTTGTCTTCGACAGTGCCGGCTCTCTTTACGGTACGACCAGTGAGGGCGGCGACCACGATAAAGGTACGGTTTTTCGGTTAGCTTCTTCCGGTTCCGACTGGACGTTGAGCGTCGTGTACAGTATCGGTGCCCAAATCGGCGATGACGGAACGACTCCCCTTCAGGGAGTTATCGTTGACCCATCCGGTAATCTGTACGGAACTACCGGCTTTAACGAACTCGGCGGTGGTACCGCTTTCGAGTTGAGCCCTTCGAGTGGTGGTTGGACCTATACACTGCTCAACGATTTTGCCGGATCAGGCACGCAGGGTCCTACGGGCGGCTACCTCGTCATGGATAGGGCGGGAAACCTCTATGGCACAAACTACTCAGGTGGCGTTTTCGGATTTGGTTCGGTGTTCAAGCTGACACACACGAATGGCGGCTGGACCTCGACTGTCCTTCACAGCTTTACCGGTGGGATAGACGGGGGGGCTCCCATGGGCAGTGTCGTGCTTGACGCATCCGGCAACCTGTACGGCGCCGCGAACCTCGGGGGGGCGTCCCAGAATTGCGGCTCAAGCGGCTGCGGCGTCATTTGGGAGATTGCCCCGTAAAAGAGGGTAATTGGGAACGTCCGTTACGATTACTTGCGTAATTGATTCCATGACAATGTCGGCTCAGATGCCCGAGTAAAGTTGCTGGGGCTACACAATCAACAGGCCGGGCGAGCGTGGCCGATCGAAAATAGCGTGCCGTCCCCTAGGGACTCAGATTGGGAGGACGCGTACCCAACGTTGCAACGCTGGGCTATCCTCTTTCGTCCCGCGTGCGAGACTCGGATCGTTCCTGCGCGAAACTCAGACCGTTGCGGCCTCTATCCAATTATGGTTACCAAAGTACAGTGGCGCCTGATTGTACCTGCGTAATCTTGACGGATTTCCTGATTGATCTAAGCTGGTAAGTGAGGTCTTGTGTGCCTGACGACTGGCCGCGTCGCAGAACGCGATTCGTCCGCTGCGGGATCTTTGAAATCGCGATTGAGTCATAGCCAAGGGAGAGGGAAGGGTGCCGCTTGAGATGCTGCCTTGTCTTAGATAGGCGACGCCCGCTGGCCTCGAAACGCCTTTGACTTGCCGCCGGTCAGGGCCTCAGGGCGCCATAAGTCCTTGCCGCTCAACATTTTGAACGCAAACCCATGCTGCTCAAGATTTTACGAGCATTGAAGGGGGAGGGGGTACCTCAGATTCAGGAGGGCCGGCATGGGCGTGAAAAATTGTTTGGCCAATTTGGCGGACAAGGAAGTGGCTTCCTCCATATTATGATTCTGGCGGGAAAGCGCGACCCCAGGGACAACGTCTCGTTAGCGCCGGAGGAAACCTCGTATGTCACGCACGTTCTCTCGCAACCACAGTCTTCGCAGATACCTAGTCGCCTGCTTGTCGGTCGCTACCTTAGCCGGGCTGGCGCTTTGCGCTTCGCGCAACACCGTTGCGCAGGAGCCAAAAGCCGAAGCCGCAGCCGGCGGCAATGACGTGGCGCGCGGCAAGTACATCGTGGATGACGTTGCCATGTGCGGCACCTGTCACACCCCGCGGTTTGCGAACGGCGAGCTTGATCGCGGGCGGTGGCTGGCGGGCGCGCCCGTACCTTATCTGCCGGCGCAGCCAACAGTCGACTGGCCGATCCAGGCGCCTCGCATTGCCGGCCGGCCTCCGGCCACGGATGCTCAGATGATCACGCTGTTGACCACTGCGGTGTGGACCAATGGCCAGCCGCTCCGCGATCCCATGCCGAAGTTTCACATGACACGCGCCGACGCCGAGGCAGTTCTGGCGTATCTGAAATCGCTCAGGTAGGCGTCGACAGACTCGCTATCCGTTGCTTAGATCGAGAGAGAACGACCGCACTCGCCGTGCTGTAGCTTCGTTCGCGTATCGGCACACGAAATCCTTGAGGCAAAAAAATGGCTACCCGCTTACTCGCGGATAGCCAAAGAATTCCTGGATAGCGATTTACTTCGTGCTAAGCGGCTGAAAGCCGACTTCGCCGCACCGTCCTGAATAGAGATAGTTGTAATTCAACAGAGGCCGACGACCGGTGTTGACGAATACATTCTTATCGTTGACCCACTGCGAGAAGGTTGGAGCTGGACCGCTAGGTTGAACTGGCGGCTGCACCGTAGTGTAGTTGTAACTCATCGCCGGCTGCGTCTTCGATCCGGCCTCGATGTTCATGCCCAGTCCGCTGGGCACATAGTTGTTGGGATCAAAGGATCCTGCGGGACGCTGGCCGAAGGACAAGTCAATGAACATCTCGCTGATGCCTACATCGAGCAGCAGATTGCCGCAGAATTGCGGGCTGCCGGCAAGCGTGGTGAACTGGAAGCAACCAGGCTCGGGATTCCAGTCTCCCGGAACCGTCGTGTTCGGAGTCAGCGTAACCATATTGAATCCGCTGGCATTGGAGGCTGTTATGCCCGCGGTGACTCCTTGCGTGGAAAGAATATAGCCCTGGTTGATATCGGTCCCATTCTGCGCGTCGGTAAGCTCCAGGAAGGCATTCTCCGAAGGTGAATCGAACAGGTCGCCCGTGCCAGTGCTGTTGCGGTCGAACCCAATGCCGAGATAGTGCAGGTCGGCATGTTTGGGAGCCTTGCACTTGTTGTAGCCAGATTGGCAATGGACGCCATCGATGGCGAGCACCAGAATCGGATTGCTCTGCACGAAGCTACCACTGGCCAACTCCACACTGACCGGAGCCAGATAATAGTGTCCGGTGAAGACGTAGCCGCTGCTGTCGTAGAACTTCTGGCCGGCTGCTCCCGGACCATGAACCTCGGCGCCAAAGACCAGGTCCGACTTAGTGACAATCACCCCGAGCGATCCGGTATCGATGGTGAAGGTATGGAAGGTGCTTGGGTTGTCAGCGCCCACGACGGCTTGGACCTGGATCGAACTCGGAACCGTGGCCGTCATGTCGAGCGCGAACTGGTTGGAACCGTAGCTGCAGGTTGGCCGGTTCTGCTGGACAAACAGCGTGGTGCCGAGCGATTCGGATGAGCCTGACGGGTCCTTAATCCAGGCGGCGATTTCCATGTTATTGGGAAAGAACGCGCCGTTGTAGGTGAATTGCACGGCTGTTCCAGAGGTAATCACCGTGTCGACCGGCGAGATGACTCCGCCAGGTGCACCGTAGACGTGTACATGGAGCGGGTTGTCGGTAGTCGGAGTTAACAGGTTACCGTGGGAATCGTAGGCGGTCAGGTTCACGGTAACCGTCGTGGGTGAGGCCGGAGAGGTAGTCCAGTCGGAACGCACCGGGTTATTCAGTATCACCGTGCCGGGCGAAAATACCACCGTGCTGGCAATGGGATTGGAGGGTGGATCGGCTGTGGCGTTGGGTGCAGCAGCTACGCCGCGCATTCCTGCGCTGGCAGAGGTTAGGGCCGCCAGCAGAAAAATCGTGGCCAGCAAGATGGCAGGCCCGGCCCGCCGGCTTAACTTGGTTGATGGTTCAGAAGCAGCATCAAGCTGCGTCCCCCAGGTGAAATTTAGCGGCATTTCAAGCACTCCTGCGCCTTTGTGGACAAGCTATTCCCACGCTTCCGATGTTCGGGAAAGCCCTCCGTCCTATGCGATTTTTCGAACAGAGTCGAGAAAGGCGAGGTAGAAAGGTAACAAGGGTACAGTTGGGGATATTTCAAAAGCTTGTGTTTCTTTGCAGAATCGTATGGCGCGCTTTAGCCGGGTCGTCGTCGGGATTAAGGTGAAGTCGAATCCAGTTTCTCTTCCGCAGCGATGATTGCCAGAGGGCTCTTAAAGAATCCCCATCCTGACCAGGGAAAGATCAGAACGGGGAGGAGTCGCAACCTCTAAAGAAACCGTGATTCTCAACGTGAAGAACCTGAAGCGAGTCAGACTAACAACTTCAATCTAGGGCGCTGTAGTGAGATGCGTGGGCGTAGATGTTCTACTTCGCTCCCCAGGCCCAACCTGTGATGCGCCAGCCGGTAGCTCCTTTTTGTAGCGCAAAGATAAATGCGGAGCCGGGCTCGGCGGCAGGCTTGCCGTTGTGCTTCGAGCTGAAGTTCGCGGGTGCGGCGACGTAGGCACGGTCGCCGGTGACATCGATGTGCCATGGCTCGCCAAGCGTGACCTTCCCGTCGGTGACGCCGTTGTTCTTGGCGTAGGCTTCGTAGTCCTTCATCCACGCCGCGCAGGCCCCTGCTCCCTGCCACGCGTGTGGCGGGAACTCGTCGATGATGGAGGCTTGATCGGCGCATGCCGCCACGGCCGACTTAGCGTCGCCCTTGTTAAAGCCGTCGACGAATTGATGAATGGGAACCATCACGTCGGTCTGATCGGATGCCGTGGCCAGTCCCACGGCCAGCATAGCCATGCTTAGTGCGACACATACCTTGAACATGTTTCCTGCTCCTTACCGAATTAATCGTGCAGAAGATTACGGCTAATATTACTCACCCGCAAGGCCGCCGGATCTAGGAAATTCGCCACTGCTTCCCGAGCACGCGGTCCCCATTTCATTACAGGTTTCGGTTCGGCAGGCGCGCAGACTAGAATCTATCTGTGACTGATGACACGCAGAATCGCCCTAACTCTATTCGTCCCGAGGAGCGCGAGATCCAGTTACAACAGCGACGCCTCGCACGCGAGCGTGTGCGCGTGATTGGCATGCTGGTGATTCTGTTCAGCATCCTGATGCTGACCTTCGTGCGCTTCGGCAAGCATATTCCCTGGGGAGCGCGATAGGCGCGGGCAAATCTGCAACGAATTACGCGCCGCCCGCCGAACATCAAACAAATGTCATCCTCTTCGCAACCCGAGCCGCTTCTGGTCGCCGTGCTGGGGCCGACGGCTTCGGGCAAGTCGGCGCTGGCCGTCAACCTGGCGCGGCAGTTTGCTGGCGAGATTGTCAGCTGTGATTCGGTCGCGGTCTATCGCCACTTCCAGATCGGTACGGCGAAGCCGACGGCCGAGCAGCGGGCGCTGGTCCCGCATCACCTGCTTGATATCACTGAACCGGACGAGCCGTTTACCGCCGGAGACTATTCACGCCAGGCGCGAGTTGCGATCACGGATATTCGCGGGCGACAGCGTTTGCCTATCGTTGTCGGCGGTACTGGTCTGTACCTGCGGGCGCTGCTGGACGGCCTCTTTCCTGGTCCGCAACGCTCAGAGGAACTGCGGGATCGTCTACGCAAACGCGCCGCCGAGCGCGAGTCACCGTATCTGCACAGAATTCTTCGACGGCTCGATCCGGCAGCTGCGGAAAGAATTCATGCTAACGACACGGCCAAGCTGATCCGCGCCATCGAGGTTTGCCTGGAAACGCGTGGGCGGATGAGTGATCTATGGCAGCAGCGCGGACGCGATCCGCTGACCGGATTTCGCGTTCTGCGCATCGGGCTGAATCCCGCGCGCGAGAAGCTTTACCAGCGGATCAACCTGCGGGCGCAGCAGATGTTCGACGCTGGTCTGGTTGAGGAAACTCAGGCATTGCTCGAGCGATACGGATCTTCCGGCAAGTCAACGCCGCTCGACTCGCTAGGCTACAGGCAGGCGGTCCAATTCTTGCGAGGCGAGCTTACACGCGAGCAGGCCGTGGCCGCCGCGCAGCAGGGACATCGCAATTTCGCCAAGCGGCAGATGACGTGGTTTCGCCGCGAGCCTGAGCTCAGGTGGCTAGAAGGTTTCGGTGACGATCCGGCAATCTCCGGGCAAGCTGCCGAACTGGTTTCCTCTTCCCTTTCAGCACGCGCGCCTGGCCTCGCGTTCTGATATTGTCGGTGCGAATGACACGCCTGTCGCTGCTCATGGTTTGCTCCGTGATGGTCGCCGCCTCCACGCTCGCTTACGCCAAGGACAAAGAGAAGTTTCAGACGCCCGGTCCGGTTCACCTCGACAAGGCTGGCGAAAAGTGGGCGCGCGAGTCGCTCAAGAAGATGTCGCTGGAGCAGAAGATTGGCCAGATGTTCATCATCTGGGCACGGGCACAGTTTCTCAACGTCGAGAATCCCGACTACATTGCCCTGCGCGATGCCATGCGCAAGTACCACATTGGGGGATTCGGCTTGACGGTCAACTTCCAGGATGGCTTTCTCTACAAGAACGAGCCGCTGGAAGCTGCCATGATGACCAATCAGCTCCAGAAAGACTCGGAGTTTCCGCTCATCTTCGGCGCCGACTTCGAGCGCGGCCTGGGATTCCGCCTGAATGAGGTGACCAGCTTTCCGCATGCCATGGCGTTTGGCGCCGCCGACAATCCTGATCACGCTCGTGACGCAGCGCGCATTACGGCTCGCGAGGCACGCGCCATCGGCGTGCAGTGGAATTGGTTTCCGGACGCCGACGTCAACTCCAATCCGGAAAACCCCATCATCAACGACCGTAGCTTTGGCGAGGATCCTAAGCAGGTCAGCGCCATGGTGGTTGCTTACATCGAAGGCGCGCACCAGTTCGGCATGCTAACGACGGCCAAACATTTCCCCGGACATGGCGATACTGACATCGATTCGCATATGGCCGTGCCATCGATCAACAGCGACCAGGCGCACTTCGAGAACATCGAGCTGCCGCCGTTTCGTGCAGCTATCGCCGCGGGAGTGGATGCCGTGATGGTGGCCCACATAAAGGTTCCCGCGCTTGATCCCGATCCGCATCACGTGGCGACCATCTCGCCGGCCATCGTTACCGGTCTGCTGAAGCGGCAGATGGGCTTCAAGGGACTGGTCATCACCGATGCGTTGACCATGCGCGGCTTCACGAATCTGTTCGCCGAGAGTGGTTCCGCTGCCGCCGGACGCGCCGCGGTTGCAGCGGTCAAAGCCGGCAACGATGTGCTACTGATTCCCTCCGACCTCGCCGGCTCGTATAACGACTTGCTCCAGGCGGTGCGCACGGGAGAGATCCCGGAATCACGGATCGACGAATCGGTGCTGAAGATCCTGCGTGCCAAGGCGTCGGTGGGGTTGAACAAGGCGACGCAGGTAGACATCAACGCCGTGAATCACATTGTTGCCACCCCGGAGAGCCTGGCCAAGGCGCAGGAGGTTGCTGACGACGCCGTCACCCTGGTTCGCGACAATCATCGCGTGCTCCCGCTTAAAGCGGCCGCCAAGGGAACCAATTCCGGCCTGAATCCGTATCCCTCTTCAGCGGAGAACCGCGGCAAAACCCTGCTGCTGATTTTTACCGACGACGTGCGCTCCGACTCCGGATGGACGCTGGAGCATCAGTTGCGGGCGAGGATTCCCGACGCAAAGGTTATTTATATCGATCCGCGCAATGCAGCCTTGTGGACGCAGTCGGTTCAGGACGCTATAGAACAGGCCGCAACCGTGGTTGTTGCGGTCTACCTTAGTCCGCAAGGTGGAGCGCCGTCGAACAGGTCGGCTTTGCAGAGTGGGCCTGCAATGTTGCTGCAATCGGTGATGCACCATGCAGCCGAGAAAACCATTGTCATCTCTATGGGGAATCCCTATCTCGCCGGGCAAATTCCGCAAGTGCAAAACTACCTGTGCACGTTCTCCGATGCCCAGGTTTCGGAGATGAGCGCGGTAAAAGCGATATTTGGCGAAAATCCTATAACCGGCCGCTTGCCGGTAACCATTCCTGGCATCGCAAGCCGGGGCGCCGGACTGGATGTAGCGGCGGTTCCAGCGCCTGGTGGAGAACCAAAATGAAGAAAAATCTGTTTATGAAAAGACTGTTCGCATTCATCGCCGCCAGCGCGGCGCTATTGCTGCTGGGCGCGTGCAGCATCAACGTAGACGACAAGGACAAGAAGAACGCTAAGGTCGATATTCAGACGCCGTTCGCGAATCTGAAGGTAGATAGCGGCGAGAAGTCGGGCAACAACGGCATCCCTGTCTATCCCGGTGCGCACCTTCGTCCCAAGGAGAATGGCGACACTCACTCGGCGAACATCAATATTGGCGCTGCCGGTTTCGGGCTGAAAGTTATTGCCGCCGAATACGAGACCGGCGATTCGCCTGAAAAGGTGAAGGCTTTTTACGCCGACAAAATGAAAGTGTTCGGAACCACGCTGGTGTGCAGCGGACACAGCGGCGGCTCCGACGTTCACATCTCGGGTCTTGGCGACAAGGACAAGAACAAAGACGACGACGACAAGAAGCTGAACTGTTCCGACACGCACGGCGACGGCTGGGAGATCAAGGCTGGCACCGGCGACGACGAGCACCTGGTGTCGATCGAGCCGAACGGTTCCGGCACGCGCTTTGGTACCGTGCTGGTGCAGACCCGCGGCAAACAGGATACGTTGTAAGAGGCGGCTGTTAGCATTTAGCCGTTAGCTGTTAGCTAACCCGCGATTGCTTGTACCTGGCTATGTTGCGCAGCTCGCGGGATGAGTTGGCTTGAGGCCGGGTAGCGTAGGTTGCGAGATTCGTCGCCGTCCCAGTGCCAAAAGCGCGACGATTCAAACACCGGGCGCGGCAAAATTTCCTGGCCAAGCAGCCAAAGCGCCGCAGGCGCGACATAGTCTAGCCCAGCGCGTGAGCGCTGGGTACCCAGCCACCACGAGACCCGAGCCCCTTCAGGGACGACACACACCGGCCAGTTGCTAACTCCTCTGTGCTTCCTGTAACGTTCGGCAGTGGAACATCCCTGCTACCGCTGCCAGGCTGAGATCCAGGAGGGAGCTACCTTCTGTCCGCATTGCGGCGCTCCCCAAATCCGCGTCATACCCCCGGAACAAGAAGCGCCGGCCGTGACGCAGGCGCCAGCCGACACTCCGCAAGAAGACGCTCCGCTGACTCCTCCCGCAGTCTCTCCCTCTTCAGGGTGGTCGCAGAACAGCTTGGCGTATCCCCAGCCTCCCAACGCAATTCGCTGGGACCTGGCGTGGAAAGGCGCGCTCATGTGCGGAATCGGAGCGGCTGTTCTCAGCTCCATTCCCATCATCGCGACAGGCTGCTGTCTGTGGTTGCTGGGTGCGGGAGCCGGGACTGTTGCTCTCTATCGCAAGCAGGTGCCGGACGCGTTAATCACCCCGGGCGTGGGCATGCGTTTGGGCGCGCTGGCCGGAGTCTTCGGGTTCGTGGTTAATGCGGTGGTGACCACGGTTTCCTTCGTGACGCTCCGCGCCAAGGGCGACTTCCGCCAGGCCATGCAGGAACAGATGCAGAAACAATTGTCTAGCAATCCCGATCCCAAAGTGCAGGAGATGATGCAGCGCATGCTCGACTGGGTCGTGACGCCGCAGGGCGCGGCTACGCTGATCGTTCTCATCCTGCTGGTTCTCGCCGTGGTCTTTGTTTTGCTCACCGCGGCAGGCGGCGCAATCGGGGCTTCCATGTTCGGCAAGCGCCGCGAGTTCCGCTAGCTCTCACTCTACAGCGCGTTTGTTGGCACGCGCGGGGGGTGGTATCGTCGATGTAGACAGCCTGCTTCAGGCATCCGTAACTCATGCCGTTCCGCCTCCATCGCTTTCTTGTCCTGACAACTGTGCTGGTTTGTGGCATGCCCGGGTTGCTGCGAGCCCAGCAAACCTTGGGCGAGTTGTACGCCTCGGACGCCAGCGTCAAGGGTTCGGTCATTCTTGCGGGATCGGGCACCAGCGTTCTCAGCGGGTCTTCGATTGAGGCGGGCGCCAAGTCGGCGACATTGAAGCTGGAGCGTGGCGGGAACGTGCTGGTCTGCGAGGGAACCAAGTTGTCGCTCACGGCTTCCAAGACCGGACGCGAGCTGCTGTTCAGCCTGAACAGCGGCAACTTGGAACTGAACTATCCCTTGGGCGCCGAGGCCGATACCCTGCTCACGCCTGATCTGCGGCTGCTGATGCCGGGTCCCGGAACCGTGCATGTTGCGGTGCGGGTTACTCCGCAGGGCGATACTTGCGTGCAGTCGTTGCCCTGGAACGTCTCGGCCATCGTGGTGGCTGAGACCATGGGAGATGCGACCTATCAGGTGAAGCCGGACGAAGCCGTGCTGTTCAAGGGCGGTCATCTGAACCGGGCCACCCGGGCAAAGCAAAATTGTGGATGCCCGACGGAGCCGGTCACACAGGTGGCCAAAGCCGCTCCGCCTTCTGCGCCCCCGGCCCAACCTGCGACCAAGTCTGCTGCACCGCCCATCGCGACGCTGCCTGCTCATGCCCAGCCGATGGCTGCCGCTGCTCCGCCATCGCCGACGCCGGGGCAGCACATCACCATGGAGGCGCCGTTTGTCTATCGCGGCACTGATCCCACGCCGGACCTTGCGCCCAACGTTGCAATTCTGAGGCTGGAGAACAACAAGGTGGTGCAGCTGGATCCGACCGTGCTGCCGCCTCCGAGTAAAAAGAAGAACACCGCACCCGCGAGCCCTCCCGTGCAGACCGCCAGCAAAGAACAGCCGCACGGCTTCTTCAGCAAGGTGGGTGCGTTCTTCGGGTCGATTTTTCACTAGAGAATAGCCGGCAGATTCACTTGTTGATATCCGAAACAGGCCTGCAACTCGTGAGGCGTAGCGCGGGAAGACGTACATCGTGCAGACCGTCGAAGCTGAGGCTTACATTTTGTCGGGCTCTGGCGTGGGTCGAGTGCCTTATGACTGCCGGTAGCATAACTTCATACTATGTCCATGAAGAATTGTGCCTTTTGTTTACGCCCAGCGAAGATGACCGCCGAACACATCTGGAGTGAGTGGATGGGCCGCTTGTTCTCCAGCTACACCGGCACGTATCAGGTAGAGTGGGGCGTAGGTTCCGACGCGAAGAAATGGAAAAGCAAGTCGATCGATGCGGTTGCCCGCGTCGTATGCGAATCATGCAACAACGGGTGGATGAGCGACGTGGATGCTGAGGCGTCCGCAACAATGTCAAACATGATTCGACACGGCTCGGGATTATCATTACTTCCTATTGGCATTGCGTCGATTGCTATGTTTGCCTACAAAGCCGCAGTTGTTGTTGACTGTGGAAGACGCGAATTTGACGGCCCATTCTTTCCTCCAGCCGAGAGAAAACGATTCTCCGAGAATGGTCACTTCCTTCCGGCAGGCGTCCAAGTTTGGCTTTCGACGATACGCTCCGAGCGCCTTCATGGGAGATACATGGGGCACTACGCAAAAATCAACACAGGAACTTATCGAAATTTCAAGGTGTTCGTGTTTACTTACACTGTCGGTTTCTTGGTTATCCAACTGGTCGCCTTTCGATGGGGAAGCAGACTCCTGAAGCGATCGTCGGTTACGCCTTATTTTCTGCAAGCCGACACCTGGAATCTCGCATCCATTCCGATCTGGCCGCCCGACGGTAGGTCGGTTGCGTGGCCGACCAGTCAGTACCTTACGGATGCGAGTATCCATCAAATTGCCGAACGGTGGGCGAACGTTTCCGAGTTCGTTCCTAGCTGACGGCCTGGGCCGTCGGGTATCAAATTGTTTGGCCTTACTGGCCGCTCCATTACGTGATGTGGTGTGATGATTCTTAAGCGAACAGCCAAAGGTGAAAATCGAACCGCCCGATCCTTCCGAACACGCCGAGTCTCATCTGAGAGCTGACGGCTGAGAGCTGATAGGCCGACAGCTGCCGCCACCGGCTTCTCTGCTAAACTGGCTCTTCCCCTATGAGCGACCAGCCGCGTTCCCGCGTTTTCCTCTGGGTCATTCTCGGAGGAGGAGCCTTCTTCCTCTTCCTGGTTGCCATCTTCGCCCTGGTCTACTTCTCTGTCCGCTCGCAGCAGAAGGACAGCTTTAGCGGCTTCGGCGACAAGATCGGCGTGGTCGATCTCGAAGGTGTCATCCTCACTCCCAAGGACACGGTTGAACAGCTCAGGAAGTTTGCCGACGACAGCTCCATCAAGGCCATCATCTTGCACGTAAATTCGCCCGGCGGCGGAGCGGCGGCCTCGGAAGAAATCTACCGCGAAGTGCTGCGCATCCGCGATCAGAAGAAGAAGCGCATCGTGGCTTCGATCGAGACGGTGGGGGCCAGCGGCGCGTATTTCGTCTCCTCGGCGACCAACAAAATCTTCGCCGACAACGCCAGTATCGTGGGTTCTATCGGCGTGATTGCTGAGTGGTACAACTACGAAGAGCTGATGAAGTGGGCCAAACTTCAGCAGATTACGATCAAGGCTGGCGAGTTCAAAGATACCGGCTCACCCACCCGGCCCATGACGCCCGAAGAGCGCGCCTACATGCAGGGCCTGATCGACAACATGCACACCCAGTTCATTCACTGCGTGGCCGTCGGACGCAAGATGAAGGATGATGACGTGAGGACGCTGGCTAACGGCAAAGTCTGGACGGGAGAAGAAGCGGTGCCGCTGAAACTCATTGACCAGATCGGCGACTTCCGGGCCGCGATCGACGATACAGCCAAATCCGTTGGCATCAAGGGTGAGCCCACGCTGGTGCATCCCGAAAAAGAGCGGAAGAGCATGCTCGACCTGCTGTTTGGCGACGTATCCGATTATTTGCCTAGCCGGGAGAAGCTAATGGAGACCAACGTCGGCTTCTATTACCTTTGGAAATAGCCAATCGCGGGAACCGGTGGCGCAGTGATAGACTTTTGAATCAAGCATTTCCATCAAACTTGTACTTGCCAAGGCTGTAGCAATTTGAGAGTATCCGTGGTGCTGCGTAGCTGCAGTCGGGTTACACTCATGTAATTTTTGCGCCATCAGGCGAAGCGATCTACATCGGGGACGAGGGGCGTGCGAGATGACCAAGGCTGACTTGATCGATGAGGTTTCCCGGCTGACCGAACTCACGCGTAAAGATAGCGAAGTCATAGTGGAGACTATCTTTGAGAGCGTGGTGCGCTCGCTGCGCGCAGGCGACAAGATCGAGATTCGCGGCTTTGGCAGCTTCCGCACCCGCCAGCGCAAGCCGCGCGTCGGCCGCAATCCCAAGACCGGCGACCGTGTCGAAGTGCCGGCCAAGAAGATTCCCTTCTTCAAGCCCAGCAAGGAATTGAAGGACATGGTCAACAGCTACGTAGAGCAGCACACCCAGGCGCAAGCCGCGCCGCCGCCGCCGGACACGAATGAAGCGGGCGGCGTTTAACGCTGCTGCATAGAGTTTGTGATTGAGACCCAGCCCGGGCGGCTGGGTTTTGCTCTTGGATCTTATTTCACCACAGAGGCACGGAGACACAGAGAAGGCGGTTTGGGAATCTGCGGGTCTATTTGAAGTGGGCTGATCCTGGTGCTCACTCGCCACGTCGTTACTTGCAAAAAATGCTAAGAATGCACCGTGCGATCGATCTTCGCGCAACGAAGTCGGCGGATTGGGTTCGCGCTGATAGCTAAATCTCTGCGTCTCCGTGTCTCTGTGGTGAAATGGCAGTTACTCCGGCCGAATTCCAACCACCGCCATCATCCTCCCGGTCTTGCCAAACTCTCCCCGATGCGAGAAGAAGCGCTTGGTATCGCATGCCGTACAGCCTTCGATGACGCTAATGTTGGCTTCGCGCACTCCGACGTCGAGTAGTTGCCGCCGGTTCGCCTCCACCAAGTCGAGATGGATCTCCGGCCCCAAATCCCCATGTCCCGGCGCGCGCTTGTTCAGGAACAGCAGCGGATACTTCACGTGGATGGCGTTGGAGTCGAACACCTCTTCGAACACGTCATCCGCGAAGCTGAACTGCGATTCGAATTCCGCGCGCACTTCGGCTCCCACTGAATAACAGCAGCGCCGGATGCACGGCCCGATCGCTACGCGCAGATCGCGCGGCAGGCTGCCGAACTGCCGCCGCATCTCGCCCACCCCTTTTTCCACGATACGCGCCACCGTTCCGCGCCAGCCCGCATGAAATGCGCCCACAACCCGCCTCTTGGAGTCGGCGATCAGCACCGGAACGCAGTCGGCGGTCTTGATAGCCAGCAGCAGCCCGGAAGTCTTCGTGATGAGCCCGTCGCCGGCCATGGTCCGAAGGCCGGGAGATTCCACGCGATGGATGATCGCCGAATGAATCTGCTTCACCTGAACCAGCGGCCACGCGCTGTCTTTGCTCCGTGTTGCTCCGACGGTTTTCAGGAAGAGCACGCGGTTTTGCTCGACATTTTTCGCTGTGTCATCTGGGGTCAGGCCGAGATTCAGCGAGCGCCCGCCATAACAGGTGGACACCCCACCCTGCCGCGTGCTGAATCCGTGAACCAGCCAGGGCATATCCGCCAAAGCTTCAGCGCGAAGGATCTCAAGTGGCTTGGTCTTGGCTCGACGCGCGGGAGCAACAGGTGATTTTGCACGAGGACGGGAAGATCTGGGCACACATTCATTCTAGCGGAATGACCTTGCCGAACCTCGCCGCAGCGAAGCTGCCGGATACAATCGAGTCGGCAGATGCTGCTCTACTACATCACGGACCGCCGCGGCTTTGCAGGGAATGAAGCGGAGCAGCGCAGCGCTCTGCTGCGCCGTATTGCCGAAGCGGCAGGCGCAGCTGTGGATTACATCCAGCTTCGCGAAAAAGACTTGTCGTCACGCGAACTCGAACGTCTCGCGCGTGAAGCCGTGAAGGCTGTGCGGGAAAATTCTGCCAGTACAAAGCTGCTGGTCAACGGCCGCAGCGACATCGCCCTGGCCTGCGCTGCTGACGGCGTTCATTTGCCGGACGGCGATCTTCCCGCGTCGGAGATTCGCACCCTGTGGATGAAATGCCGGGGGCGCGATCCGGTGATTGGAGTTTCGGCCCACACCATCGACCAGGTACGCCACGCGGAAGCGCATGGCGCGAACTTCGCGGTGCTCGCCCCCATCTTCGAAAAGGTACAGACCAACGCCGGCGGAATCGGGTTGAGCGTTCTGCGCGCCGCGTCGCTGCCGATGGCGCCACCAGGAAACGTCGAGGCGCCTTATGCAGGCGGCTTTCCCGTGCTGGCGCTTGGTGGGGTTAATCTGACCAACGCAGCCGCGTGTTTGCAATCAGGCGCAGCGGGCATAGCAGGCATCCGTTTGTTTCAGCTTGGGAATGTGGCAGAGACCGTGCGGCTACTGCGCGGCATGGGTGATCGGGTATAGCAGACCTTCAGTGTGTGCGTGAGAACAGTAGTGCCGAGTTGGCAGTGGAATACAACGGCCAAGAAACCAGCGCGTAGGCGCGGAACAGCTTAGCCCAGCACGTAGCCGGAGGCGGAGCGCTGGGTAGAGTAGGAAATTATCCGAGTCCTGTAGGGACGGCAGAAGTTCTCACCCAGATACTTCAGCCTGCGTCATTCGCCTACTGTAAATCCCAAGCCGGCTTCAGCCGGCGCGACACTCTCTTTATGCCCGTTCTACGTCGCGTGCAATCGCCTTCAATATCATGTTGATCAGCGAAAGCACGATGGCTCCCCAGAACGCCGGCCAAAAGCCGCGCACCATGAAATTCGGCGATAGCAGCGCAGAGGCAAACAGCAGCATGATCGCGTTGATCACCCACCAGAAAATTCCCAGGGTCAGGAACGTGATAGGTAGCGTGATCAGCTTCAGGAACAAACCGATGGTGGCATTCACCAATCCGATCACCAGCGCGGCGATAAGCGCCGAGGTGAAACCCTGCACATGAAATCCGGGGACTACGCGCGAAACAATGAGCAGGCTGATCGCGCTCAGCAGCCAATTCAGTAACAAACGCATCGCAGGTCCTTTCGCCGGAGGGGCGGTATGCCAAGCATACAGGTTAATCGTTAAGAGCAGGAACCACGTGCCGCCGGACTGAAGTCCGGCACTGCTGATTTTGACAAGCGCGTGACGCGGCGCTAAAGCGCCGCTCTACCAGCCCTCGCGCAAACGCCGCTCTATTTCCCCGCATGACGCGGCATCAACGCGCCGCTCTGCCCAGACGGTCAACCGTCGCCAGGTCCGCTAATCCCACAATGTCAGATACCTCCAGCGCTTGCCGAACATCCGCCCGGCTGACTTGCGGCAGCCGTCTTTCCCTGCCGCCTATTTACCCATACGTATTGATCCCGAGCGAAGCGCAGGTGCCACATCGTGGTACAGGCTTTCAGCGACGTGCAAAAGGCGGTCGCGCGATATCTCCAGGCAGCGCAACAGGGTCTCGAAATTATTGCGCGACAGGCTTGTAGCTGCCGGCTTGCTGGGCCGTAACCAAGCAATCGAAAGACACTTGCAGCTTCTCTGTGGAATAAGCGAACAGGTCGTCATCGATGTTGGAGAGAATCGCCAGCTTATAGCGCGAGCCCAGACGCGTCAGCCCAGGAATGGCGTCGGGAAAAGGTTTCCACTCGCGGATCGATTCGCCAACCCGGCGGCTTCAGTTGCATTGACCTCGACCTGTAACTCGCGGCCAAAATCCCGAACAACATCCGCGAGAACTTCGCGGTAAGGGCGATAGCCGCCGCTCTGCCGGCGAGGCTCAAACTCGGAATACAGGTTGAGGATTTCAGCGTCGGAAAGGTTGCGGCTCTTGCTCGCGAGCAAGGGACGCAGGTAGCCGAGGATGCCCGACTCCCAATCGATCAGCGTGCCGTAGCAATCAAAGGAAAGCCACTCAAAGTGGGAGAAGTCGAGCATGCGTGGCTTAGTTCGTCTTGTTTCCTACAGGAGTGACTTTGTGCAGGTCGAATTTCCTCTGCAAGGCTTCGACTGCCGACAGCGGCTTCTCATCGTCCACAGTGGCAGCCGCAGCAGCAGCACTCGCGTTCGCCGCCGGATCATGGCCATTCGAATCTTCTTCGAACTCAGCCGCGCTGTCCGCAGCCGTTTCCACCGGAGTTGCGGGCTTTGTCGTCTCGTCAGCCTGTGGCGCGGCCGGCCGCTTCTCCAAAAACTTTCTGGTATTCAGCAACGGCCGAGCCAGCGATGGATTGTAGCTGGTCCACGCGGTCTCCAGCTCAGACTCACGTTCGAACTGCGCCCGCATGCTCTCCATCTTGGAGTCGAGATCGTCGAGGTAATGCAGCATGAGCGCTTCGGGAAACATGGGCAGCTTGGGCGAGCCGAATTCGTATTGTCCATGATGGCTGATGATCATGTGCTCAAGCAGGATCTTCAACTCATCGGGAAAGCCGGGCAGGTGCGCCAGCTTCTGGTGCAGCATCTCCAGCTCGATAATCATGTGGCCCAGCAGCTGACCCTTGGTGGTGTAGGAAATGGAGCGCTGATAAGCCAGCTCGTGCAGCTTGCCGATATCGTGCAGGAAAGCGCCGCTCAACAGCAGATCGCGATTGACTTGCGGATAATTGCGCGACGCCAGATCGCATACGGTGAACAGCGACACCACGTGATCCAGCAGACCGCCGACAAAGGCATGGTGCAGCGTTTTCGCAGCGGGGGCATTCTTGTAGGCGGTAACGATAGCCTCGTCCGCCATGAACTCATGCAGCAGCGCCTTGAGCCAGGGATTCTGAAAGCTCTCCACAAAATCGCTCAACGTGCGCCACAGTTGCTCAATGTCTTTCGGCGTCTTGGGCAGATAGTCCGTGTAGTCAATCTCCGAATCGCCCAGCTTGCGCATCTTGTGCACGGTTAGCTGCCAGCGCCCGTTGTACTTGTGGACGATCCCTTTGACCTTCACGAAGTCGTCCTGATCGAAGGCCGAGATCGCATCACCAACGTTGTCCCACATGTTGGCCTGCAACTGGCCGGTGCGGTCTGCCAGCGTCATCGACAGGTAAAGCTCACCATTCTTCTTTGACTTCACCTGCTTGACGGCGACTACAAACAACGAGGTGATGGTCTGGTTTTCCTGGTGCGCACAATCGCAAATGTAGAACTCTTTCATCGGGACCTATGGGCGGCGCGCAGCCGCAAACGTATGCCGAGCGCTTTATGGTATCGAAAGGCAGTGGCTGGTGGCTAGTTGTTAATGGCTGGGTTTGTCCCAGGCGTGGGTTCGTTGGTCATGGCTCAGCCGCCGACACTGACAACCGGCAACTGGTTCTAGAACAATCCCAGCTTCTTCTTCTTCTTGGTTTTGGCGTCGGAGCCTTCCGCTGTTGCCGTGGTGTAGATAGGCTTGGTTTCGTTCGGGCTCGCACCTGTATCCATGTAGCCGGGCTTGATGTCGATGTAGGCTTCTTCGCGCAGCTTAGTGAGGTAGTCGCGCAGGGCCGGCTGCATCTTCGTCATGTAAAGTTGTTCCTGAATCTGGCTCTCCACTTCTTTCAGCGGAGGCACGCCGGACGTCTGGTGCTCGGTGACTTTCAGGATGACAAATCCCTGATTGGTGCGAATGGGTTCCGTGTACTGACCCGCTTGCATGTCGAAAACTTTGCCTTCCAGCTCCTTCGACAACGTGCCGCGCTTGAAGTACTCCAGGTCGCCGCCGATTGCAGAGGTGGGACCGTTGGAGTATTGCTTGGCGAGGTCATCGAACTTGCCGCCCTTTTTCAGCAGATCGTAGACCTGATTTGCCTTGGCCTGTGCCGCAGCCACCACTTCCGGACTTGGCGTCTCGGGCAGGGCAGTCTCGCCCTTTTCGGTTTTCACCGGCGGCGTGGTCTGCGTCGAAATCAGGATTTCGCTCAGACGCACCTGCTCGGGACGCTCCATCTCGGTCTTGTGCTGATCGTAGTACTGCTGGATTTCCTGATTAGAAACCGTGATGTGGCCGCCAACTTCCTGGCCGATCACGCGTTGGGTGATGATGTTGTTCTTCAGGTTCTGCTTGAATTCCTCAAACGAGATGCCCTGCGCCTGCGCGGCTTTTTCCATGTCTTCCATGGAGTCGGCGTGCATCTGCTTGCGCAACTCGTCCAGGCGCTTTACCAATTCGGTATCTGCACTAATGCCCAGCTCCTGCGCTTTTTGCAGCAGCAGTTGCTGATCGATGAGATCACGCAGCAAGTCCTTCTCATGCTCTTTGGCCTGCTGATCGGCAGTGGCGCTGTCCTGTTGCTGCTTCGCCTCGGCGAACAACTGCTCGCGAGCGCGTCGCAAGTCGGCGCGGGTGACGATGCTGTTGTTGACGCGCGCGATGATTTCCTCGACAACCGTGTCGTCGGGAACAGCTTGGGCGATCAGAAGTGGAGCACCGAGAAAGATTGTCAGTAGAAGGGCGGAGAATCTCTTCATCAAATACCTGGTCAGGCGAACCTACAACACACGAGAGTCTCACCTGTCGATTGAGCTTAGCCTTGTCCCTGTATTTTACCGCTTTCGGCGCATCTGTGCTGCTAAATCATCACCGGAAGCGCGACAAATCGCTGCAACTTAGGGATCACGAGCAACTCTCGATTCAGGGCGCGGTACCTCCTTGGTGGAGACAGCGCAGGGCCGCTTTTGGCGGTCCATGATAAGCCATCGGCCTAACGACCACCTCGCGGCCGCAGCGGACAACCCGTGTCTTGCCACTCGCCTCTCTTTACTATCGCCGCCGAGAAGCCAGGCACCTGAGGCGTTCACCTGAGGCAACGTCTGTCGAACAGTTTGCAACCGGTTTCTCTGCGCGTGCTCAGTACGGAGATAGCATGCGCTTTGTTGTTGGGTCCCATTCTTTTGTCCTTGCGTTCTTGTTGTCGTTCGGCCCCGGTGCCACAGCCCAAATCGCTCGCCCCGTCACCCCGCTAACACTTAATGGCGAGCCGCATACCACGCAGGTACCATCGTATGCCACGCTCAACACGCCGCAATGCGACAATTCCGGCGTGGTGTATCTGCGTTACGCCGTCGCCGGCAGCGGATCGTATTCCTCGCGAGTCGCGCGCGTGGAATCGGACGGCACAACGGAAACGATTTCGCTCGCGCCTCTACCGGATACGCAGGGTGATCCTCACGTGTTCAGCTTCGCCGCCACAGACGACACATCCATCTACGAAATTCAGCGCGCCGAGAGCTCGGATTCGTCAAGCCACGCCAAGAGCGCCATCGAGTACGTGCGCTTCGACTCCGACGGAAGCGTGCGCTCCCACGCCACGTTCAACAAGGAATTTATTCCATCGATGCTGCTGCCGTTGCCGGACGGAGATTTCTTCGCCTCCGGTGTTACCTTGCATCGCGGCGCCGACAGCGTTGCCGAAACTTCCGTGGCTGGCATCTTCGGACCTAACGCTCAATTCCAGCACTCGCTGCGCAACGATCCCAGCTTGATGAAGACCGCGGTTGCCAGTCGCCAGGAGCCGCCGGACAGCAAAGATTTTGTCCTGGAAGGCAATATTGCCAAGCTCGGCGACGACGGAAATATCTATGTCTTGCTGGCGGACGAACATGCCAAGATCGCGGTGGTGCGGCAGTCGGGCAACGTCGTGCGCCAGATAACACTGCACGAGCCGTTCGAGGTGAGTGTGGCCAACAATCTGTGGGCATCGGGAAATCGTTTGCTGGTCTCCTATGAGGGCGAGACCGCCGATCCCAAAGACTCGCACATCTACGTTTTATACGACGCGCTAAGCGGCGAGGTGGTGCGCGTGTATCGCCCGGAATTCAGCGGCACTCCGGCCTGTTTCGAAGATGGCCAGACGCTGAGTGTTCTGCTACCTCAGTCGTCCTCGGGCAACATGGCCATCGCTACCGCCGACCTGCAATAGGCCGGTCGTCTCAATGTTTGTCATCCTGAGCGCAGTGAGCGGTAGGCTAACGAAGTCGAAGGACCTCTACCTTGAATCCACCGGCGTAATGTCGTTTGGGCTGAAGTTCCACTCTTGCTACCATCAATAGGTGAGCACTTCCAAAGTTCGCGTTCGCTTCGCTCCCTCTCCCACCGGACAACTACACGTCGGCAACGCCCGTACCGCACTTTTCAACTGGCTGTTCGCGCGCCAGGCCGGCGGCACCATGGTTCTGCGTATCGAAGACACCGACGTTGAACGCAGCGAAGCTCGCTACGAGACGCAGCTGCTCGATGATCTCAAGTGGATGGGGCTCGACTGGGACGAAGGTCCTGACGTAGGCGGACCGCATGTACCCTACCGCCAGAGCGACCGCCTTGACCTCTACCGCCAGCATGCCGAGCGCCTGGTGAGCGAGGGTAAGGCGTACCTCTGCTTCTGCTCCCAGGAAGAACTGGAGCGCGACCGCGACGAGAAGCTGAAGAAGCAGTTGCCACCAATTTATTCCGGCAAGTGCCGGGTGCTCGATCCCGCCGAAGCGCAGCAGCGGCGCGCCCGCGGCGAGGCTGCCGCTATCCGCCTGCGCATTCCCGAGCGGCCCATCCGCTTTCACGACATCGTGCACGGCATGGTCGAGTTCTCCAACGAAGTGGTGAGCGATCCCATCATCATGCGCTCCAGTGGCATTCCGGTTTACAACTACGTGGTGGTGATCGACGACGCGCTGATGGACATCACGCACGTCATTCGCGGCGACGATCACCTGTCGAACACTCCCAAGCAGGTGGCGCTTTACGAGGCGCTGGGCTGGCCGGTGCCGGAGTTCGCCCACCTCTCGACCATCCTGGGCGCGGACCGCGAGCGCTTGTCCAAGCGCCACGGTGCAACCTCGATCGCCAACTTCCGCGACATGGGTGTGCTGCCCGAAGCGCTGATGAACTATCTCGCGCTGCTGGGTTGGGCGCCCAGCGGCGGTATGCGCGAGATCTTCACCCCCGAGGAGCTGAAGAAAGAGTTCACACTCGAGCGCGTCACGCCGTCGCCCGCTGTCTTCGATATGGAAAAGCTCTACTGGCTGAACCGGCACTACATCAAGGAAAGTCCGCCGGAGCGCGTCGAGCGGCTGGCCGCGCCATACTTCGTTCGCGCCGGATTATTGCCGGAGCGACTGGACGAACGCACCGAAGCCTGGTTCGCAAAAGTGATTGCGCTCCTGGTGCCGTCGGTCAATAAGCTGGATGAGTTGCCCGAGCGCGCCGCACTCATCTTCCGCTACGACGCGGAGGCCGCGGTGAGCTCGCCGGACAACGCCGAAGTGCTGGCCGCGCCGAAGACAATGGAGGTGATTGCCGCGTTTGCCGAGGCAGTCGAGGCCGATGCGTCCGCCATGACTCCCGAGCGCTTCAAGGCCATCATGAACGAAGTGAAGGCTAAGACCGGCGCGAAGGGCAAGGACCTCTTTCATCCCGTGCGGATAGTGCTGACCGGATCGCATTCCGGTCCCGAGTTCGACAAGCTGATTCCGATCCTCGAGGAAGGCTCGCAACTCGACTTGCCGCAGCACGTCATGAGCGTTGGGGAAAGGGTGAAGGCGTTTAGAGAATTGAAAAGCGCACAGGGCAGGATTTGAAGGGACGCAGCGCTCTATATTTTCTTGTCATCGCGAGGAGGCCTTAAGGCCGACGAAGGATCTGCTGTTCGGACTTCTCAACACAAGGCCCATGTTTTGAAGGGGCGCAGCCTTAGCTGCGCCGTCAGCGCCACAACCCACCCCCGAGTCCCGTAGGGACGGCAGATGGCCCGGTCCTCGCAACCCTCTACTCCGCAGTGTTGCACGGATAAACTCGCCGAACGGGCTGTTCTGTATCACGCTCTGTCATCTCACACTTCGAACGACCTTCGTTGCCGGGCGGCCGAAATCCCGGATCGCCTCCGCGGAGTAAAATCATCGCAGAATGACCGACCTGTTCACGACCGCCAAACCGGAAGCCGAGGAACGCAACTGGACGCCGTTCGTTGTTGGACTTCTTGCTGTAGTCGTGGCCATCGGCATCATCTTCGCGTTTACCCGCAACAAACCAGCGACCAATGCTGCGCCTGATCCCTACGCGGCCAAGCTGCAAGTTTCCATTCCCAAGTTAAGCGCGGCGGAGAATTACGTCGGCGGAACGGTGACCTACCTCGACGTCAGTATTACCAACACCGGTGACAAGACTCTCGACGGCGCTGACATGAAGCTGGTGTTTAAGAACTCGATGGACCAGGTTGTGCAGCGCGAAACTATGCCGCTGCATGTTCTGGTGCAAAGCCAGATGGGCGAGTACCCGGATCTGGTTGACCTCAGCCGCTCGCCGATTGCGCCTGGACAAACCAAGACAGTGCGCATGACGCTGGAGCACATTTCCGCCGATTGGAATAACGCTGTTCCTGAAATGCAGCTGGTAAATCTGAAGCTCAAGGGATGATTGCGGAGCACTCTCATTGAATTGTCATCCCGACCGGGGCGGAGGGACCT
Organism: uncultured Acidobacteriaceae bacterium; assembly: GCA_963769235.1. Taxonomy (GTDB): domain Bacteria; phylum Acidobacteriota; class Terriglobia; order Terriglobales; family Acidobacteriaceae; genus Bog-257. The sequence goes on from CAVYKW010000009.1 coordinate 1,242,476, forward strand.
GCCGCCTCACCCCCGCCGATAAAGCCTCCGCATTACTGATGGACATTCCGAGCGGCAAGGGTGTCGGCAGCAGCGAGGACCGCAGGTACCTCCACGCGGGCTGAAGCCCTTGGTCGGGATGACAATTAGGCATCCTGTGCAGACGGCGCGCCGAACAGCAGGTCCCTCCACTCCGCTTCGCTCCGGTCGGGATGACAAATCTGAAGCTAGCAAGCAGTGTCGCCGGACCTATCCCGAATTCCTCGTCCCAACCCCGCCTCTCGCTCCTGCTAACCTGATTACATGTCGCGAATGCACGTCGCCCAGCTCATCCTTTCGTTGCTGATCATGGTCGCGCCGCTGGTGGCGCAGGAAAGCGCCAAGCCTAAGGCGGCGAGCAAGGCCAAGGCTCCTTCTACCTACATTCCTAACGTCACCACCATCACCTCATTCGATAAGGACCACACTGTTGTCGGCTGGCTGGAAATCGTTCCCTTCGAGAGCAAGATCTATCACGAGACGCGCACCTTACGCGTGCTGGTGCCGGCCAACTACTTCTCGCCGCGGCATGCTCACCGCAGTTATCCGGTGCTCTACATGCAGGACGGCCAGAACCTGTTTGACGCAAACACCAGCTTCGCCGGGGAGTGGCACGTTGACGAAACTGTGGAGCACCTGGTGGGCGGCTTCAAGATTTCACCCATGTTCGTCGTCGGCATCGACAATGGAGGTGAGAAGCGCAGCGCCGAGTATCTGCCGTATCCCGATCCGCATAACGACAAGGGAAATGTTTCGGAGCAGAAGGATGTTCACGGCAAAGAGTACGCGCGCTTCGTGATCACCGAAGTGATGCCGTTCATCGAGAAGAAGTACCGGGTCTCGCGCGGCGCAGCCAACACCGGACTTGGCGGGTCGTCGTATGGCGGCGACATCGCGCTCTACACCGCGTTGGAATATCCGGGAACGTTTGGCCATCTCCTGGTCGAGAGCCCGCCGCTCGATATAGGTGATGGACAATTGTTGAAGGACGCCGCTAAGGCCAAGCAGCTGCCCGCGAAGATGTATCTCGGTATCGGCACCGCCGAGGACCCCACCGGCGATGCTGTGAAGCAGGTGCAGGACCTGGAGGCGATTCTGCGCAAGAAGGGAATGAATGACAGCCACCTGAAGGTTGTGGTGGAAGAAGGCGGGGAGCACAACGAAGGCGCGTGGTCGCGCCGATTGCCCGATGCGCTGGAGTTTCTGTACGGAGGCGGGACGTAGCAAGGAGCATTTAGCCGTTAGCCCTTAGCATTTAGCGTAAGGCTCACTGCTAGCTGCTGCCTCGTCCGCTAGAATGATTCCTGCATGTCCGACGTCAAGACAACCCGCCTTACGGAAATGGTGAAAGCCGCTGGTTGAGCCAGCAAGCTAAGTCCGGCGGTGCTGGACTCGGTGCTTGGGAAATTAGCCCGGCAACAGGATCCGAATGTTCTGGTCGGCTTCGACACAGCCGACGACGCGGGCGTGTATCAACTGACGCCCGAGCTGGCGCTGGTGCAGACCGTCGACTTCTTTACGCCCATCGTTGACGACCCCTACGTCTTCGGCCAGATCGCGGCCACCAACTCGCTTAGCGATGTGTATGCGATGGGGGGCAAGCCGATCAGCGCGCTGGCCCTGGTATGCTTCCCGGAAAACGGCGATCCCAAATTGCTGGAGGAGATGCTGGCCGGGGGCCTGTCCAAGATGGTCGAGGCCAGCTGCACCGTCATTGGCGGACACAGTATTCGCGATGACGAGATCAAGCTTGGCTACTCGGTAACCGGCACAATTCATCCGCAGAAGGTGCTGGCCAACAGCGCGGCGCGCGCGGGCGATCGCCTCATCTTCACCAAGCCCATCGGTACCGGTGTGATCTCGACAGCCATCAAGCGCGGCGCGGCTGACTTCAGCTGGATTCGCGCCGCCATCCATTCCATGACCACGCTCAACAAGGCCGCAGCCGAGGTCGTGATCTCTGGCGGCTTTGAAGTGCATGGCATGACTGACGTGACCGGCTTTGGCCTGATCGGACATGCGCGCGAGGTCGCCCGCGGCTCGGATGTCAGCCTGCGTATCCATGCTTCGCACATAGCGGTGCTGCCGGGCGCGCTGGAATGTGTGCGCAAGGGCTATGTTCCCGGAGGTCTGAAGGCCAACCGGCAGTTCACTGAGGGCTGCGTGGAAAGCTCCGAAGATGTTGCCCCCGACTTGTTGACCCTGCTATTTGACCCGCAAACTGCCGGCGGACTGCTGATCTCCGTTGCCGCAACTGACGCTGAGCGATTGCTGGTGGCATTACAAGGAGCAGGAGTTGCCGCCGCTGAGATCGGCGAAGTAATCCCGAAACAGAAGCCGCTGATCGCCGTTTTGCCCTGAGCAGCCCTTACCGAACTGGTCAACATTGGGAGTTGGCCCTGCTGCCGATTCTTCCCTCTTTGACCTGATCGTAATCCTGCGGTTATCTTTTCGAATTTCCTCTCGCACGCGGGCGCGTTCGGAGTTAACATGTTCGACAACTCTGGTTTAGGCGAAGGGCCTCGCGTAGAGTGGCAACCGTATCCAACGCCGCTAAACGCTCCAGCAGGGCCCGCAGTTTCGCCGCGGAGACGTTAACTGATTCCTTACTGTTCGAGTTTGCCAGAGCACAGCTTTACATCCACGAGGGAGCTACCATGAGGCGGTTGAGGATTCTTGCGTTATCAGGATTGGCACTCATAGTTTGCATGTTTCTGGCCGCTTGCGGCGGCGGCGGCACCAAGCCAGCCCCGCCCCCTTCGGGTCCCGTCATCATTTCTACCAGTCCGCCACAGGGCGCCATCAACACCCCGTACATCTTCCAGCTTGGCGCCAGCGGCGGCACCGGACGATATACCTGGAGCATCGCCAGTGGAACCCTGCCTCCGGGCCTCGCTTTGGATCAGTCAACTGCTCAGGTAAACGGCACCCCGACGCAGTTCGGCAGCTGGATCTTCACCATCGAAGTCACCGACGCCAATAACCTCAGCGATGAATACAACGTCACCGTCAACATCAGCGGCCTGGTGGTCGTGGCGTGCGACTCCTGCACTTCCGGATTCACGCTTCCTCCGGGAACGCCCGGCGTCCCCTACAGTGCAACCTTCTCGGTAACCGGCGGGCAGTCGCAGCCGCCTTACACCTGGTGCATCGTTGAAACCAGCGGCACCTGCGACAACGGATCGCAAGGCGCACTGCCCCCGGGATTGATGCTATCCACGGTCAACAATCAGGGCATCGTCTCCGGCACGCCAACCACGCCGGGAGCGCCGACGCACTTCACCATCCAAGCCAGCGATTCGGAGACCATACCGGCGCACGGCTCGGCCATGATCTCGCTGACCATCATCGAGATCACCACCACTAGTCTGCCGAATGCGAACCTGAATACGGTTTACAACCAGAATGTGACCGTGGCCGGCGGAACCTCGCCTTACACCTGGAGCATCACTTCCGGCAGCCTGCCGCCGGGATTGACTCTGTGCACCAGAAGCACCGGCGGAAACTGCGCCATAACCGGCACTCCGACGACGTTAGGAGTCTATAACTTCACGGTGCAGGCAGCCGACGCCGAAACTCCGGCGGCAACCGCCTCAGCCGCACTAAGTATCGATGTGCAAGGCCCCACCCTCAAGGTGCAGACCACTTCATTGCCGGCGGCGACCGTGAGCCTGCCGTATAGCAGCACCTTGCTGGCAACCGGCGGAGTTCCTCCGCTTACCTGGTGCGTGAAAGAACCTTCGGGAGGAGGCTGCGACAACGGGTCCGGCGGCGCACTGCCGGCCGGTGTGACCTTGAACACCGCTACCGGCGCTATCTCCGGAACGCCTACGGCCAGCGGCAAGTCGATCTTCGTGGTGCAGGTCTCGGATTCCGAGAATCCTCCGCAGATTGCGCTGTCGCAAACGCCGTTGAGCATCACCGTCAACCCGGCAATCACAAACAGCCAGTTGCACGGCAACTTTGCCTTCAGCTTGAACGGCTACGACAGCGGCAATCCGTACATGATGGCGGGAGCGTTCGTGGCCGATGGTAACGGCAATATCACCAGCGGATCCCTCGACCGCAACGACGGCAGCGGAGAGCCGATCGACGGAACCACGGGCGCGGTCACGCCGCAGACCATGACCACTGGGTCGGTCTACAGCCTGAATGCCGACGGAACCGGCACCATGACGATCGTCACCAACCAGGGAAGCTATAAGTTCTCCCTGGTGGTGTCAGGCACAGGCTGCACGCCTACATCGTCGAACTCGGGTTGCGGACGGTTGATCCAGCGCGATTCGTCGAACCCGCAGATCTACGGCTCCGGCGTGCTCAAGGTGCAGGACTCTGCATTCTTCCAGGCCAGCCAGATTACGCCGGGCAATTTTGCCCTGGTTTACTCGGGATACGATACCGCCGGGAAACGCTACTCCGGGGCGGGCGCGATGGGTACCGAGCCGGCCACGCAGATCAATGTCGACTGCAACAATAACGGCTGGGGACTTCAAACGTGTCCGATGGACGTGAATGACAATGGCTCGCCGCATTCGAATCCGTTCGGCGGCACGCTGTCGTCGACCATCGACACCAACACGGGCCGCGGAAGCTACGCGCAGTTCAGCTTCCCCAACGATCCGAACGGCAATTGCCTGGGAACTTCCGGCAGTACGGCTTGCAGCTACGCTTATTACGTGGTCAACGCCAAGGAACTGATCCTCATCTCGGCGGACCCGGTCACCAAGCCGGCAAACCTGACCTTGTGGTCGGCGGTGCGTCAGGTGCGCGCTCCCAGCGGATGGACTAACGCCGCGCTGCTCGGCTCCAGTGTTGTGGAGTTGAACGCGGTCGATTCCAGCAGCGGCAGCGGAGTGCCTGACATCACGGCAGGATTGTTCAAGGGCGACGGGGCCGGAAATGCGACCCTGAACTCCGACGAGAACAAGGGTGGAACCCTGAACCTCCAGCAGACCTCTAGCGGAACGTACGTGATCGATCCCCTCACCGGTCGCGTCGCTCTCGGCGGATTCAGTACGCAGTTTGGAAGCACGCCGCCCGTGCTTTACCTGACCGCAGCCAACAGCGCGGTTGCGGTGGGCACGGATACGGAAGCAACCTACGGCGTTCTGGAGCCGCAGGCCGGAGCGCCGTTCACCAACGCTTCGGTCGAGAGCGCCTACGCTGGCGGAACTGCCTGGCCGGTGATTTCCGGAGTGACCAACTCGGTGACCGCGATGTTCGCTGATGGAGTCGGCAATATCAACGGCACGCAAATTACCAGCGGGCCTGCCGGGCCGGGAGGACCGAACAGCCTGATCCTCACGTATCTGGTCGACGCGACTGGCAGAGCGGTGGTCAAGCAGAACGGAAATCAGTTCGGCATCTTGTATGTGGTGTCGCCGAACAAGGTAATCATGCTGCCGGCGGCTTCGACCGATTCGACGCCGGCCATGAACGGGATGGCACTGGGTCCGGCAAGCTAGCGGGTTCCGGAGGTTGAGAACGATGCGCCGGCGGCGGGACTAACCTCGCCGGCGTTTTTCTCTTGAGTGGAGAAGACTCAACCTGTAACGCAGAATGATCTTACTGGTAAGATGGTGCGGCAATCTTACTGGTAAGACTATTTTTTGGGAAAACGCGACGTATTGGTGGCCGAGTTGCCGCCGGCTAAAAGCCGGCTCTGCATAAATAATGGCCGCGGCGACGCGGCGCTGAAGCGCCGCTCTACCGCCTAGCTCGGCGTTGCCGTCTGTGCCGAGAACTGGAAGCCTGCCAGCCGCATCCCCTTCTGCGCCTCGTGGCTTTTCATGAACATGTCCCAGATAAAGGCGCTACGATAGTTCTCCACCATCAGCATGGTGATGCCCTGATCGATGCCAATCACGTCCACGTCCGTCCAGGTGGTGCGGGGATTGAAGGCGTCGACGAAACCGTAATGCTTCCAGGCGCGCAATCCGTACTGGTTATAGAGATTGGCGAGACAGGCTATGGTCTCCTTCGGCTGGAACGGAACGGAGCCGCCGGCTGCACAGGGAACAACGGTTCCATCGATATAGCCGATCTCCGGCGGTCCTCCCCAGGCCTGATAGCCAAGCCGTGAATCCGAAGCGGTGATGCCCCAAGTGTTCTCGTCGTAGTCGGGAAAACGCCAGCGAATCGAGAGACAGAATTGTTTGTGCACATAGGTTGCGATGGCGGAGTTCTGGAAATAATTCGCGTACTTGTCATGCCGGTTGCGGAAATCGAACCAGGCATGCGAGTACTGATGAACGAACAGCGGATCGGCGGCGCTGATGTAGGTATAGCCTTCGAACTCCATCGTGGGCCGCGAAAACGCATTCCACGAGGATGGCGGGATGCTGTACTGCGGCGCCGCCATGGCCAGCAAATACATCATCATGAGCTCGCAGTAGGTGTCCCAGCGCGCGCCGATGAACTTGTATTCCGGCGTCCAGCCCATGGCGAAGGCGTTGCCGCCATTGAGCATCCACTGCCAGTTGATGCGGCGGTAAATGGCGTTGCACAGCTCGGTGATCTGCGGGTCGTTGAAGTATTCGCGCGCGGTCAGCACGCCGCACAACAGGATAGTGGTGTCGATAGGCGACACCTCGGACATGCGCGTACGCTTCCCGGTCTCAATGTCGATGAAGTGGTAGAAGAAGCCGTTCATCTGCTCGACGTGCTTCAGCAGAAAGTTGAGGGTGGCGACGACGCGGCCGCCAATCTGATGTGGGGGAAGATAGCCTCGTTTGTGGCCGATGCAGAGAGCGCCCAGTCCGAAACCGGTCGCGGCAATGCTGGCTATGCGACGTCCGTCGGGGGTGCCGTCGGCCAGAGCGCGGTCGCGCACCAGACCGGTGTGAGCGCCGGCTTCGTTCCAGAAAAACAGGAAAGCGCGGCTGACGATTTCTTCGAGCAGTTCCTCGTCGGTCAGTCGCCATTCGGGGGGGACCGCTTGCGACTGCCGCGCGGAACTTGCCAGGGCGGCGGACAAGCCAGCACGGGCCAGAGGGAAGGCCACGGCCCCCTTCGCCAAAAGCGACAGCAGTTCACGGCGAGTCGGTTTGATGATCCCGGTGCGGGCAGAGTCGGCGTGAAGCAGGTCCTTCAAGCCTGGCCGTGCTTTATCCAACATGCCTCCGCATCAGTAATAACTCCGGTTGGGGCAGAAAAACCTCTCCTTTTGAGTGTAAACAGGCTCGCCACATCCAACAAATTTGTGTCGCCACAAACTTGCTTAGATGAGGGCGGTGATTGCATACGCCGCCCGGGCTGCTGCTGGCAGGCTGAAAAGCACCAGCAGCGCGAGTTCGGCTAGGGTGAGGCCGCGCGTAGAGGCACAGCATGTGGCGCCTCGCTGCTGGTTCATCGTCGACGGCTAAGGTCGGATGGCCCCGATCCAGCTCGGACGGACGACGAGATACCCTGTTGCCCCGGCGGGGGCAATCCATATAAGTGCTATGCAAAGGTAAATCCAGGTGCTATGCAGATGCCGAATTGCTGCCACGTGAAGGCAGGGCACGACTACGCGAAATGCTGCTTAAGAGGCAGGGAAGCGGGAGCAGCTTAGGAAAATGGTGGGAACTCTACTGCAACCTGTTGCACCTACTAGGGCAGAAGTATTCATATTTTCAATCACTTAAATAGGGCCCGAAATTGCAATACTTTTGTTTAGCACTGTGTTCGGTCTCCGAATTCGGATGCGCGCAAGAGAGGGTGCGGAGTTGGACCTCGTTTGCGCAGTATGGGCCCGCGATCAACACCTCGAGATGTTTCGTTGGAAACGGAGGAGGAACCCCTTGAGTAAGAGACTTCTGTGGTCTTGCTGCCTACTGGCGGTCGCTCTCTGCGTGAGCAGTCTGCCGGCGATGGCTAGTTCAACATTCTTCAGCGACCTAAACTCGGATCCGCAAAACGTCTACCAGTGCTGCACCGGCTGGACGGTTTCCGGAAGCGGGACACTGGGCACCAGCTTCACCGCTGCCAACGAGTTCACCGCGATGGCCAGCGGCAGCGTCTCCCAGATTGATATTGGCATTGGGTACGTAACCGGCGTCAATTCTTTCTATGCCGCTGTCTACACCGACAGCAACGGCCTTCCGGGCACCCAGATGGAGCGTTGGGATAATCTGTCCAGCCAGACGACGTTTGGACAGTGCTGCGGCCTGGTCACCATCAGCAACATTACCGGTCTTAGCCTGACGGCGGGTCAGTCCTACTTCCTGGTCCTCGGCCCAGAGAATCTTGGCGACACCAGCTGGCTGGCGTGGAACGAAAACAGCACCAACACCAGCGGTTTGGATCTGTATTCGACCGATGGTGGCCACACTTGGAATTCGAACGGCACCCAGCCTCTGGGCGCGTTTGACATCCTCGGTGGTGGCGGCGGCACGACTCCTGAGCCTTCTTCCCTGCTTCTGCTGGGAACCGGCCTGGTAGGCGCCTTCGGAACCATTCGCCGCAAGCGCAGCCGCTAATTCCGTCGCAACATTAAAAGCCGGAGCCTTGTGCTCCGGCTTTCTTCGTTTCCACCAGCAATTCCCCAGCGCCAGCCTCAAGCTAAGACCGGCGAACCGCTCCTCAGGCAAGCAGGCTGATCAGCTTTTGCCGAAAGTGGTCCAGGTCGAGCGGCACAACCTCCAGGGGCACCTGCACCAAGTCGAAGAATTCCAGCACCTCCTCGTCGGAAAGAGGATGCAGTCCGGGATCGACCACCAGGATTTTCTGGTAGCGTCCCAGGTTGATGCGCATGTCCACCGCGTCCCAGCCCATGAAGTTCTGCGAAGAGCTGGGCAAAGTCCGAATCCACGCCGGGGTCATCACGATGGTGTGATTGGCTTCCAGTTCGGGTAGCTTGTCGCCTAGAAAAGCCTCGATGCAGTTCTTCGCTGGCAGCACCCGGACGTCATGTTCTTTGGCCAGCTGGTGGAGTTGTGGATGGCAGGCCTGCCCGAAAAGCAGGCGCACCTCGCTGCCATGCTTTTTTGCAGCCGCAAAGGCGGCGAGTAGAGCGTCTTCCAGCCGCCTAAGATCGCAGTGTAGCGCGGCGTCCAGCCACATAACCTCCACATCCATCTCGTGCAGGACGGACGCCAGCACCGCGTTAAGTTCTTCGTCGAAGATCCGGCATGCGATCAGGGTAATCCGGCGCTTGCCAGCGACTGCCTCGCCCATCTGTCTCTCCCTTCGACTTGCCTGCCTTTGGCCGGCGAGACGCGGCGGTGGTCGACCAGGTTAGCGCTGGATGGGCGGGCCAGCGTCTTACGGGCATCCTACAGTGTGGGATGCCCGCTGAATGCTTGCGATCAGCTCTGCGGCGGAGCTTGAGCGGGAGGTACGGACGGCGTAGTGGACTCCGGCGTCGTCATCGGCTGCGGGGTTGTCGCCGGCGGCGCTTGCGGCGCCCCCGTGTTCGGGCCCTGCTGTTGCGCGCCCGGCGACGGCAAAGTCAGGCTCTGGGTGTCGGCGGGCACCACGCCTTGGACACCTGGCATCTGCTTCACCTGGCCGGCTTCCGCATCAGCGATATCGATGCCCAGCTTGGACAACGTCTCCGCAGTCGATAAGTCCAGCTGAACTTTCGACTTCTCATAGTTGGCCGCAGCGTTCAGAACGTTGGACTCCGCCTGCGTCAGGTTACTGGAGGCCTGAAGCACCAGGGTTGGCGTCGAGGCGCCGTAGCTGAACTTTTTCTGCTCGGCCACCAGACTCTCGTTAGCGTAGTCGCGGGCGGCAATGGCCGCCTGTAGCGCGGCGTAATTCTGCTGCATGGTGAACTGTGCGTTGCGCACCTGGAGCGCCACGGAATTTTCTACCTGCTTCAACTGTACCTGCGCCTGGCGGTACTCCAAATCGGAGCGCACCTGGTCAGCCTGCGCAGCGCGGTTGCGGATCACCACGTTGAGGTTCACGCCCACGCCTTTATCCGGCGAAGTGCTGTTGAACAGCTGATGGAAACCGTGACTGTAACCTGTGTCCGGAATCGTTCCCGGATCCAGGCAGTTCTCACCGGGGATTGCTCCTGAGAAGTTGCAGGGAGGAAGCAGGTTCGTCTGGTCTCCAGCCAGACCTGACGCTCCATAGAAAGCGTAAAGGTCCAGTGTCGGCCGCAAGGAACTCTTAATGGACTTGCGCGAGATCTCCAGGTTCGTGAGGTTGATGCGTGCGGTGACGATCTCAGGCCGACCCTGCAAGGCTTCCTGAATCAGGTCCTTCACCGGCCGTACCTCGTATTGCTCATCGGGCTTGAGGGTGTCCGTGGGAACCACCGGCGCCTCGGCCAGGATCGGATCTTCCATGTTCTTGGTGATGGCGTTCTTCATCAGCAACTGTTCAAGCTGAAGATTGGTTTGGGCCGTGATCAGGTTCTGCTTGGCGCTGGCGACGCCGCTTTGTGCCTGTGCCAGGGTAATGGGAGCGAGGGTCCCGATCTTCACTTGTTCCTGATCGTCGGAAAGCGTTTTTTCGGCCAGCTGCAAAGCGCGCTGGTTGACCTTTACCGCTTCGTACTGCGTTACCAGGTCCCAGTAGATGTTTTCGACTTGCGAGACCGTGGTGATGATCTGCTGGCGGAAGACGACGTCCTCGATTTCGCGGTTGTTGCGGGCGATGCGGATGTAGCGCAAGTTAGGATCGAAGCCGAAGCCTTGCAGCAGGTGCTGGCGAAGCTGGAAACGGAAGCTGGGCGAAACCTCAGGCGACACCAGGTAAAAGGGAGAGTTCGTAGACACGCGGGTGTTACTGAAGCTCACGCTGGCCAGGGTGCCCGTAGGGAATCCCTGGGCGTAGGTGAAGTTGTAAATGTTTGTGTTCTGATTGAAGGTCGGGACGCCGGTGAAGATGATGTTGGGTTCCTGCGTGATAGCGCGCTCGCCCTGAATATTGCCGGTGACAATGGGATCAAAGCTGTCGATTACAGGTCCACCTCCGAGAGTGGACTGCACGATGCCGGCCGCTCCAGCGCCCGCGCCTCCAGCGCCAATCTGCGTGCCACCGGCGCCTGTTCCCTGAGCCGCAGTGGCTGAGCTTCCCGTGCCGCCTGCCGTGGTGGTTCCGATGGTTCCTCCCGGCGTGCCCTGCACCACCGAGGAGTTGACGCCGCGATCAAATGAACCCGACTTGGTTCGCAGAATGTCGGTGTCGGCGATCGAAAGGTTGTAGCGCTGCAAGGTAATGTCGAGGTTATTCTCCAGCGCCATCGCGACGGCATCGTTGATCGACAGATACATGGTTCCATCGCGAAAGAGCTGGTCAGTGCGGGCAGAATTTGTCAGGTTCGGCGGAGGCACACGCCGCGACATGTAGGGACCATAAAGGTTCGGAAATGAGGGCCTGGGTTGCGCGTAGTTCTGGTCGGAGTACACGTGCGCGTTATTTTGCGGCGCGGGCGCCTGGGGCAAAGGTGTTAGCGGAGGCACACCCTGAGAAGTGCTCTTCGGCGTCTGTTGGGATGCCGTGTCCTGAGCGAAACTCCCGATGGCAAGCAGCGCCACCAGGCCCAGCGCAAGCACTTTGCGAACCGCAAACTCGACAACTCTAGGAAGGAACATTTCCTGTCTCCTGAAGCAAATCCTGCAATTGTGTCTTTGGTACGTTGTTGGTGAAGTCCCTATTTAATACGCAAGAGAGTGGCAAAACGTTCAAAGTCATGGAGATTGAACGATTTGTTGGCTCACTGTCCGGAACTCAAGATTGTACTTCGGAGTGGCTCTTCCCGTTGCAATTCCCGTCGAAGCACTGTTTCGGAAGACCTGCTTATTGCGAATTGCCGCAGTGGGCAGGGAATGTGCAAGCCAAGAAAAAAGCCGCCCGCGCGAGTGCGCCAGCGGCTCGTAGGGTCGGCAGAATCTGCCGACTAGTCTTTTTCGTGCGGAGGAGTGGCGGGCGACGGATGGACCGGATGTTCGTTATCCAGGTCGAAGTAGGTTCTCGCCGGATGATCGGACTTGATGCCCGGGATCGGCTTGTCGTTCTTCGAGCTGTACTGCGGCTCGGTCATCTCATCTTGCGTGAAACCGTAGGCTTCGGTATAGACAGCCTGGTTAAAGATTCCGTTCGAAGGCTGGTGAGCGATCACGTAAATGGGATACGCTCTGCCGCCGGCCGGATAAACCGTGGCCACGTAATCCGCCACCATTCTTCCGGAGAAGGTATTCGGTAGCCAGCTGAGCTGCATGGCAGCAGATAGTTGCCGCGCTGCCGTCCAGGTCTGCCCGCCGTTGTTAGTGAGGGTAAAACCGGCAATCAGAGAGCAACTGCTTCCGCAGTTGGAGACGGGATAGTAGTAATAGGTCATCGCCATGTGGGCGGTGCTGCCCGATGTCCTGGGATCGATGCCCATGCCATTGATGAAGTGATCCACGCCGCTGCCCACAGGATCCATGGGGATGCGGACCTTCGCGGACCAGTGAACTCCGTCCGTAGAGCTGCTGTACACGATGTCATTGGCGGAGCAGCTGGTTTCGAAGCTGCAATCCGACCAGGAAAGGTAAACGGTTCCGGCTCCGTCGATGGCCGCCGAAGGAAGTCCGGCGCTGCGCAGTCCGCCAGCTTCACCATGGCTGGGAGCGTTGGCAATACTGACCGCAGCTGTCCAACTCTGTCCGCCGTTGCTGGACGTGAAAGCCGACATGCCGCCGTTGAAATCGGCGAAAGGAACAACCACGTTGCCGTTGAGCTGCACGATGGGGTTGCCGCCAATGCCGTAGTCGTTGCCGCCGGTGGTCTTGGGTGAGCCCCAGGTCTGTCCGCCGTCGCTGGAGGTGCTCATGTAGAGCAAGTCACCCACATCAGGGTTGTCCCACTCCACATAGCAGTTGCCGTAATACGGGCTGCTGGCAGAGTTGTCGCAAGCGATCCAGTTCTTGTCCGCGTCCTGGTTGCTGATGACATAGATGGGATTGCCCCAGTGAATGCCATCTGGAGAGCGGCTGACCGCAACCGTGTCGAACTCGTTGCCGATGGGCAGCGTGCAGATCAACCACTGGCCATGTTTCTTGTCGTAGGCGACAGCTGCATCGCTGGCGGCTGTGTTAGGTCCGGCCCCTTCATACTCCGTCAGGCCGGGCAGATAGCCGTTGGTCCAGGCAATGCCACCGTTGAGCGAGGTTGCCCAACCAATATCGGCGCCTCCGCCGCTGGAAATACGAGCCACCTGAAAGGCCGTAACGATGACCGGTCCGTTGGCTAAAGCACCGGGTTCAACCTCGGTCATATGCTGGCTGCTTTGATTGGTGAAGCTGTCCTGGCTGAGCTGCCGGAATACGCCCTGCGCCGTGGCCGGGACAACACTCACACCGCCCAGAAACGCTCCGAGCGCGAGAGTCAGGATTGCGCGGCGAACGCCGTGCCGGGAAAACGAGTGCATGAATTTCATTAGGAGTTTTCCTTCTTCATGGGCTGAATTGCGGGACGGGTGTTGGCTCTGAACGCGAGCCAGCTAGGGTGCTGGACAGGAGGAGATGAGTTGCCACCGTCGAGGCGTCTCAAACTGTAACTTGCAGCCGGAGTTGCTGTCAACGAGAACGGTAGTAGCAAAGACCGGGCGCGAGCGATTCGTTCTCTTTTTGAACATGCAGCGTCGCAAATAAAATCCGCAATGGTGGTTTCGTTTGAGCAGTGTGCTTCTCTGAGATGCGGTGCCGAACGGTAGGCCTGCGTCTCGAGCTTGAGGCCTGCTACTATCAGAACTCGTACTATTAATTACGATCCGCGAGCTTCGCGACCCCTCGTTCTCATGCAGCGCCGCGAAGTCTCACACAAGGGGAAAGCTCGTGTTCCGAATGTCACATTGTCCGACTCTCCGTGTTTCTTTCATCGCCGCCATTTGCGCTTTGCTGGTTGTCAGTGCGGCGCCTCTGTTTGCTCAACGCACTGTGGTGCAAGACGCCGGCGCCGGAAAAAAGCTTGAGCTGCACTACAACGCCGCCAATCAGATTGTCGAGCAGGACACCATGGGAGCGAATGGTGAACTGATTCAGAAAGAGACCATCGACTACTCCCCCGCGGCTTATATTCCGCAGACCACCACCACCTACTATTGGCCTGACGGCAAAGTTCACCGCATCACCCAGGATACCTACGACAACAATGCGAACTTTACTGGCGAGTTCATCCAGGTCTTCGACGAGACCGGCAAGAAGCAGGTCAGCGGACATCGCCTGACCCATGATCCGCAGACCGGTGTGTACAGCTGCAACGAATGGGACGTAACCTCGCAAACCTACAAGCCGCGCGAGTGTCCCGCCGGTGAGGAATCTGCTGGAACTCCCGAAACAGTGAAGACCTTTACGGCCGAAGAGGTCATGCGGCAACTGGACCAGGCCCGGCAGTTGCAAGGCAAAGAAACGATGCCTTCTGCACCGGCCGGCCCACCGCTTACCAGCACTACCATGAAGGATGTGGGATTCGTTTTGCCGGCGGAAATCCACCCCGGGGAACACGTTTCCGGCAGCGTGGTAGAAGATCCCACATTGTATGAAGGGGTCCCTGGAGTGACGGTCACGCGAGTCACGCTTCCGTTTCCACCGTCGGCCCAGCCGTACAGTCTGAAGGGTTGGAGGGTGGAATTATCGGGCGAGCCGCCGCAGGCTGCTGACGGTCCCATCTCTCTGAAGCTTCCGCCGGGACAAGTCGAACTTGCGATCATGTTCCGCCTGGCCGGAAATGAAGGTGCGCCGGTGTCGAAGGCCATTCCCATTTCATTCAGTTCGCACAAAGCGAAGGTGCCCAAGTCCTACCAGGCGCCCGCGATCTGCGTGAAGGGTCAGCTCTGTATGGTGCATGGCGTCTTCAGCGGAGACAGCCGTAAGACCTTCGCCGCGTTTGAGCAACGGCCTGCGAAGATCGTTGCGGAAACTTCGGACGCTGCTTACATCGCCATTCCCGACCGCACCGAGCCGGGGTCGCGACCCTTGGCCATCGCTGAAGGATCGAAGGCGATCGTCTTCCCCACGGTGGTTGCAGGATTCAACTTCCGCCCTGATCGCCGCGACTTGAATAAGGGCCAGATGTTACTGCTCTATGCGAACTTGATGGGACCTGAGGAGCTACCCGACGCAGAGTGGCGCGCGGGCAATTTCCCGCCTTACAACCTGGCTGAGGCGCAAAAAGTTGTTCCGGGATTCAAGCCGGCCGCTAACGATCATGAGGCGCGCGAGAAACGCGAAGCTGAGGAAAAGCGCGAGGCGAAAGAGAAACATTCCGCCGGAAAAGAAGAGCATGACGAGGCAGAGGGCGGCGAAATTCTGCTGGTCATCAGCAACGTCACGCCGGATAAGGTATCGCTGCGCGAGTCGAAAAACGGAATGTACGTATTTCATCTGAATGACGACTCTTTCAAGATGGGCGATTTCCTATACAAATTCGTCGTCGAAGCCAAGGTTGACGGGAACTTCAACGTGCGCGCGCACGTGATCCCGTTTCTGGCGCCGATCAATGGCCAGGTATTTCCGATGACGCCGGCGCCGGCGAAGTAATCGCCCTCGAGGCCGCTCGAGGTTACGGCGCGAAGTAGCTGGAGATGTCGAGGATGAGTTGCGTTACTCCGGAAGCATAGGCGTTGGTGTTGCCATCCAGGTTCGGCAGGATGGCCATGTTCGAGGTAATGAAGCCGTCCAAGGCATTCAGGGTTGACGCCACCGGCTGCGATTCGCCGTGTGGCCACAGAGTGAGATAACCAACCCGCACCTGGGGCACGACGGTCGCATTGAAAACGTAGGCTTGCGCTGCGCTGGGAATTCCGCAACTGCTATCCACAACATCCACCGCGGGAGTGCGCTGGCCGACGAAAGCGCCTCCCGTGCTGCGCGTGTCGATGACGCGACAGGGAGCCGAGGGATAGAACGACATTCCTCCCATACCCGGGGCCGCAAAGTAGCCATTGATATCCGCGACCAGGTCGGTGTTCTGGTTGGGATAAACCGCAATGGCTCCTCCCGTGCCTGCGGGCACAATGGCCGCGTTCGCTACTACCGTTGCCTTTGGATTGTTCAGGGTTGACACCACCGGCTGATCCTGTCCGGCGGGCCAAAGCGTGAGAAATCCCAGCGACTGTCCTCCAACCGGAACCACCGTGATGTTCATGGAGTAAGCCTGTGCCGTGGGAGGTATCTGGCAGTTGCTCGACAACACCGGAAAGTCGCGTTCCTGATTGCGTTCCAGCGACGGTCCCCCGAGATCGCCAGGAGCATTTCGCGTGTCCAGTACCCGGCAGGGAGCTACGGGATAGAACTGCAAGGTCGCTGGAGAAGCGGACGCGAAGTAACCGTTGATGTCCAGGACGAGGTCCGTGCTATCGCTGGCGTAAACGGTTACGCTGCCGTCGGCACCCGCGGGCACCAGGGCAGCATTGGCCTTGATGCGGCCATCAGTCGAGTTCAGCGTCGAGATCGTCGGCTCCGATTCTCCGGTTGGCCAGATCGTCAGATATCCCAGCCTGCCGGCGGGCGGGGGCACAGCGGTCACGTTGAGTGAAAACGCCATCGCCGTATCGGGAATATTGCAGCCACTCTGCGGAACGGAGAAGGCGCGGGCGACTCCGGCTGCCAGAGACGGCGCGCCGAATGGCCCTTGCGGCCCGCGGGTGTCCGCCACCCGGCACGGAACTACCGGCACAAACTGCAAGGGATACGAAGGGCCGCCACCGATGACAGAAACATCCCATTCACCGGCATTGGTGACATACAAGCTGTTGGCCGGCAGGTTGAGCGCGATGGCGGTAGGATCGATTCCAACCGCAACGCTAGTGGTCGCATCATCGGCGCCGTCGATCATGGTCACCGTGCCGGTCCAGGCAAAGCTGGTGACATAGATCTTGTTCGTCGCGGCATCCACGGCAATTGTGTTGGGAGAGGTGGCGAGGGAGACGGTCGTAGTTTCGTTCGTTGTTCCGTCAACGATGGTGACGCTGCCGCTCTGGTAGTTCGCTACATAAATCTGATTGGTGGCCGCATTCACTCCAACTGCGATGGGTGTTGTCCCGACCGCGATTGTCTGGACGGAGTTGGTGGCGCCGTCGATGATGGAGAGACTATTGCCAACGCAATTGGCGATGTAAATCTTATTGGTGTATTCGTTGATCGCGAGGGCGAGCGGTTTCGCTGCCACAGGCACCGTTGTGGTGGAATTGGTGGCTCCGTTGATGATGGTGACGGTATCGCTGCCGGTGTTCACCACATAAATCTTGTTGGCGGTCATATTGACGGCGACCGCCGAGGGAGACTGGCCCACGGGTACGCTGGAGGTTGTGTTGGTGGCTCCGTTGATGACTGTCGCGGTGCCGCTATTCTGATTGGCAACGTAAATCTTGTTGGTGACAGAGTTGACGGCAACAGCGATGGGAAGTCTGCCGGAAGCTACCGTCGCCGTGGAGTTGTTGGCGCCATTAATGACGCTGACGGTGTCCCCATTTTCATTGGCGACGTAGATCATGTTGGTGACAGAGTTGACCGCGACCGAGCCGGGCAGCGCTCCCACCGGCACTGTGCCGGTGCGGTAGGTCGTGCCGTCGATCACGGTCACGTTATTGCTGTTCTGGTTGGCAACGTAGATCTTGTTTGTGGCCGGATTGACCGCAACAGCGATGGGCGTGTTTCCGGCCGGGACCGTGGCCAGGGAAACCTGCGCGGAGGCTGCACAGGCAAGTACCAGAATCAAGGCAGCAGGCATCGCCACTGGCATCGTCACTCTGCGGGCAATCACGAAAGGCTCTCCGGCTCGTTCCAGCGCAATCAGCACAGGCGCTGGAACCGCTTTCAAAAGCAACGTCCCGGCGCACCGCACCGGGCACGCTTTACGAGCGAAACTGTGAGGAGGGTCTTCGGTTGGGTCCGGCGGGATCGCTCAATCCGGACACGAGGGGAGATACGCACAGGCGCCGCGCTGTTGGGAAACGGCGCGCGGCGAACTGCCTACCATTCCTTATGTGAAGTTAACGCAGGCGGGGTCCGCCGACAACACAGCCGCGCACAAATTTGGCGCCGGGTTCAGGAATGGGAATCTGGTCACAACGAATCGTGACAAAAGATCCGTGATTTCTGCTGACCGCAGGTCCGGACTCGTCAGCCCTGCGTCGCGGCGTTAGGATGGGTGTGCACTTCTAATGGAGCGTGCTATGACGTCTGCACTAAAGGATTTGGAACCGAAGCAAGTTTGGAAGCACTTTGAAGCATTGGCGGCCATTCCGCGGCCCTCGACCAAGGAAGCGGCAGCGCGAGACTACGTCCTGGGTGTTGCCTCCAAGGCTGGCCTGGAGGCGGTTCACGACAAAGTCGGCAACACCGTAGTCCGCAAGCCGGCCCATGCCGGCCGCGAAAAAGCGCCGATGGCCCTGCTGCAAGGTCATCTCGACATGGTGTGCGAGAAGAATGAAGGGACCGCGCACAACTTTGACAGCGACCCCATCAAGCTGAAGCGGGACGGCGACTGGCTGAAGGCCGAGGGCACGACGCTCGGGGCCGATAACGGCATCGGCGTGGCGGCGGCGCTGGCGGTCATGGAAAGCACTGACATTGCCCACGGCCCTCTGGAATTCGTTTTCACCATCGACGAAGAAACTGGCCTGACCGGGGCGGCGGAATTCCCCGGCGGAATGCTTCAATCGAAATACTTCCTGAACCTGGACAACGAAGAGAAGGGCACGATCTGTATTGGCTGCTCGGGCGGGCTGAAAACGATTGCTCGTCGCAAGGTCAGCTTTAAACCCGCGACCGGGGATACCGCCTGGCGTATCAAAGTGTCGGGGTTGAAGGGCGGTCACTCCGGTGTGGATATCCATCAAGGACGCGGCAACGCGGTCCGCATAATGGGAAGCGTTCTCCAAAGCCTGTTAGGAGGCCTGCCAGTTGAGCTTGCCGAACTGACGGGCGGGAGCGCCCAGAACGCGATTCCGCGCGAGGCCTCGGCAGTGGTCGTGCTCGATGCGGCGCGGGAGAAGGATTTGCGGGCACTAGTGGCGAAGATCGAAGCTGCGTATAAGTCAGACCTCGGTGGCTTCGACTCCGGTCTCCAGATCACGGTGGACAAAGTTGTCCGGCCGGAAAAGGTCCTGGACGCGAAGGATGCGCGCGCCACTGCCGACCTGTTAGCCAGCCTGCATCACGGAGTGCTGGCGATGAGTCCCGACGTCCCCGGCCTGGTGCAGAACTCGACCAACCTGGCGACGGTTGCCATCAAGGGCGACATGGTGGAAGTAATCACCAGCCAACGCAGTGCGATCGAGACCAGCAAGCAGGGCGCGGCCGATATGGTGGCAACCGCGTGCCGGCTGGCGGGATTTGAAACCGAGCAGAGCGGCAGCTATCCCGGATGGAAGCCGGAGCCGGCCAGCGAAGTCGTCCAGAAGCTGCAATCGGTGCACGAGCAGGTCTTCGGGGAGCCGGCCAAGCTGATCGCGATGCACGCCGGGCTGGAATGCGGCGTCATCGGGGAGAAGTATCCTGGTATGCAGATGGCGTCGTTCGGCCCGACCATCGTTGACCCGCACAGTCCTCACGAGCGTGTCGAGATCTCCTCGGTCGAGGGCTTCTGGCGTTACCTGAAGGCAGTGCTGGAGAAAATCTGACTGCTTCGCAGTTACGTTGCCTGGAGTGGGCGCAGGGGTTTGCCTGCGCCCTTTGCAGGTCTACGCATGTGTAGTATTCCTGCTGCTCGTGTCGCTCTCGCCAACATCTTGCTTGAGCCATGACACGAGATTGCCCTTCAGACGTATCTCGGCCCTCCACAAAACCGTTGGACCACTTCTCTAATGTCCTCAACCGGCTCGGTATCTTTCTGGGAACCGTTGCGGTCGAAAACCACCTAAGCACTATTGCAACGAGAGTTACTGAAGTGTATGTTCAACGCCACCTGACGAATTTTGTTTCCCGCACGGCCTGTGAGGATACTTGTGGCTACGGGCGGGATTCGAACCAACACCTCATCGAAGCAAAATCCACATCAGCGGTAGCGGAGAATCCGAATGCGAAGGACCAGCCGAACTTTTCTGTTGTTGAGTTTGTTGCTCTTACTTGCCATCACCGCAATTAGCAGCTATGCGCAATCAGCCTTGCAGCTGGCTACGGTGACCCCGTGCCGGCTGGTCGATACGCGAACCAATGGCGGCCCCATCCAAGGAGGAACGTCGCGGACGTTCAATCTTCCGCAACTGGCCCAGGCCGGCGGCTGCAACAGTCTGGCCACAGCGGCGGCCTACTCCCTCAATGTGACAGTTGTGCCACAGGGGCGGCTTGGCTACCTGACCATCTGGCCGACGGGGCAGCCTCAGCCGTCCGTCTCCCTGATGAATTCGCTGGATGGCCGCATCAAGGCTAACGCCGTCATCGTGGGCGGCGGCACCAACCAGTCGGTAGACGTCTACGTCAACAACACGACAGACGTCATTCTGGACATCAACGGATACTTCGAGCAGCCAACGTCGTCGACCTTGGCTTTCTATCCTTTGGTTCCGTGCCGCATCGTGGATACGCGCAACGGCAATGGCGGCCCGCTGGTAGCCAATCAGGAACGTGATTTCCCCCTTACCACCCGAGAGTGCAACATTGCAGGTGCTGCCAAAGCCTACTCGTTTAACGTAACCGCGGTGCCGATTGACAACGGCCGGGTGGGTTATCTGACGGTTTGGCCGGCGGGGATTCCGGTTCCCAACGTTTCGACCTTGAATGATCCCACGGGAACGGTAGTGGCCAACGCCGCCATCGTGCCCTCCGGCCCCGAGAATACGGTTGCCGCCATCGCCAACGACAACACCAATCTGCTGATCGACCTCAACGGATACTTCGCAGTGCCCACTCCCGAAAATCCGGGGTTGTCGGTCTACACTCTGCCTCCATGCCGCGCGCTGGATACACGGCCGAATGAATTCACCGGTCTGATCGTCGCACCCATCGTGTCCACGCCGTGCGGCGTCCCCAGTTCGGCCAGCGGCTATATATTGAACGCGACTGCGCTGCCAGACGGCCGACTGGGATATCTCACGGTGTGGCCTGACGGCGAGACACAGCCGCCGGTTTCCACGCTGAACGCCCTCGACGGCGCCTACACCTCGAATATGGTGATTGCCGCCGCGGCGGGTCTGCCGGCGGATGGCTCCGTGGATGCCTTCGCGGAAGGCGGCAGCACCAACCTGCTGCTGGACGTCTTCGGCTATCTGGGTGGACCGTCGCAGCTGACGATCACGACTACGTCCCTGCCGAACGGTACGACCGGCGTTGCTTATAACGCCACTCTGATGGCCGCCGGCGGACAGACGCCTTACACCTGGAGCCTGACCGGCGGCACCACATTGCCGCCAGGACTTACCCTCAGCGATAACGGCGTGATTACGGGAACGCCGCTAACGCCCGGGCCTTACCAATTCACCGTCCAGGTGCAGGACGCACTCAACAACGTTGCCTCGCAACAGTTGACGATTACGATCACGGCGGGTTCGCTCACGGTCACCTCGACCTTGCTGCCCAGTGGAAGCCAGAACTCTCCCTATAACGCGACCCTGGGAGCTGCCGGCGGTACGCCGCCGTACACCTGGAGTCTCGCCAGCGGTACGCTGCCTCTGGGCTTAACTCTTGACCCAAGCAGCGGCAACATCGCCGGCACACCCTCGGCGCAGGGAGTCTCGAACTTCACGGTGCAGGTGACCGATTCGGTGCAGGGCACCGCGCAGAAAGCGCTGTTCATCAGCATTGGGCCTCCGCTGACGAACGCAACTTTAACCGGTAATTACGCCTTCACCTTCAACGGCTACAGCAACGGAACGCCGGTCTACATGGCGGGAAATTTTGTGGCTGACGGAAATGGCAACCTGACCAGCGGCGAACTCGACCTCAATAGCGGGGCTGGCGGAAACGTGCCCAGCACCTTTACCGGCACTTACAACCTCACCCTCGGAAGCGGCCTGGGAACCATGACCTTCAACGTCGGCGGCACGCTGGGGACGCTGAACTTCCACATTGCGGTTTCCAACCTGGGCAACGGCACCATGATTCAGGACAACGCGGACCCCGCCACACGTGGTTCGGGTTCCATCTTCGTGCAAACGCCGAATGACTTTAACCTGCCGCCGCAAGCCACCTACGTAGTTGGAACCTACGGCGCTGACCAGGCATCGGCGCGCTACGTGAAAGGCGGCTACTTCCGGGTTGGCACCAGCGGCAATGTAACCAACGGTACGGAAGACGTCAACGACAACGGTACACTGTCGTCGCGGACGTTTACCGGACAGTTCACGACCCCGGATGCCCATGGCCGAGGAACACTGGCAATTCAGTTCCCCGCGGGCGTCACCAACACGTACGCCTATTACGTTGTTTACCGCGGGCAATTCATCGTGGTGGGTACCGATCCTCTGTCCGATGTCGATCCTCTAACCATGGGCTCGATGCTGGTGCAGTCGGGCACATTCAGCAACGCTTCGCTGAGCGGTAACAGTGTGGTTGAGATTAACGGTGTCAATCCCAACGGAGGCAGCCCAGTAGCCGATGCACAGCTCGGGATCTTCACGGTGACGAGTTCGGGAAGCGCCAGCGTGAGCCTGGATGAAAACCGTGGGGGAACGATCATTCCGCCGCAGATATCGACCGGCAGCTACACGGTGGCATCGAACGGAAGAGTAACGCTTACCGGCTTCGGTGGAACGCCGCCGATCTTGTACCTGTCAAACTCCGACCAGGGATTCATCGTGGGTCAGGATGCGAGTGCCAGCTCCGGCGTACTCGAGCCGCAGGCTGGGCCTCCACCGTACTCGAATCTTTCCATCTCGGGCACGTACCTGGGCGGCACGGTGACCCCGGTACAGTCTCCGGTGGTGGATGAGGTCAGCTTCCTGTTTGGTGATGGGAACGGCAACATCAACGGAACGGAGAACACCAGCGGCCCATCGGGTCCGGGAACGAATCCGGTCTCGGCCACCTACCTGGTCGACAGTACTGGTCGGGCAGTGGTCACGGGAACGCCGGCGGGCATCATGTACGTTGTTTCCAGGAAGAAGGTAGTTCTGCTTCCGAGTGGAAACAATCCGTCGCTGAACATCTTCGTTGCCGGCTTGACGCAGTAAATCGATTGGCTCAATAAGAACAGCCCCGGTTTCGGCCGGGGCTTTTTCGTGTGCGGTTTCGGACGGCATCCCGCTGCCCACCGCTAAGCAGCCTTGCGTGGAGAACTTTTCGCATTCGGCGTAACTGCGCCGGAACGAGGCGGAGACACGATGATGGGCAACAGGATGGAGAGCGCCATCACGGCGGCGATGACGTGCAGCGCCCCGCGATAGCTGCCGCTCGACTGTCGCATATAAGCGATCAGAAGTGGGCCGAAGGCGCTGGCGAAGCCCCACGCCGTGAGCATCAGGCCATAGATGGGACCGACGTTTTTCGAACCGAAGTAGTCGGCCGCGAAGGCCGGCATGGTACCAAACCCGCCGCCGTAGCACATCAGCACCGCGAAGGCGACCACGGTTAGAGCCACTACCGAGGCGAGGATCGGGAATATCCAGAAGAGCACGGCCTGGATAAGAAACATCACCAGGAATGTCCATCGGCGCGTGGCCATGTCGGAGATCCATGCCCAGAAGACGCGGCCGAAAGCGTTACCGATACTGACAATGCCAACCATGCCGGCGGCCACCACGGCGGAGACGTGTCCCAGTTCCTGAAACATCGGTGATTCCTGCGAGATGATCGAGATCCCCGCCGAGGTGTTCAGGAACAGCAACGCCCACAGCGCCCACCATTGCCAGGTCTTGAGCGTTTCCGGCAAGGTGTAGTCGCGCGTCGCGCGTTGCGATGTCTGGGCAGCCGTGGGCGTCCAACCCGCAGGCTTCCATCCCTCGGGAGGATTCTGCATGAAGAAGCCGCAGATTACGGTGACGATGAGAAACGCGATGCCGAGATAGGCGAAGGTCGACAGTACTCCGACGCTCTGGATGAGTCGTGTGGCCACCGGTGCGGTGATTAAGGCCCCGGCGCCGAAACCTCCGACTGCTATGCCGGTAATTAGTCCGCGGCGATCGGGAAACCATTTGACCAGCACGGCGACGGGCACGATATAGCCGAAGCCTAGTCCGATACCGCCAATCACGCCGTAGCTTAAATAAAGCCACCATAGGCGATGGTCTGAGAAGCTGGCCAGAAATACGCCGAGTCCGTAAAGCAAGCCGCCGGTCATGGCAACGATGCGAGGACCCTTGCGATTGAGCCACAAACCACCGAAGAATGCGGCGAAGCCGAGAACGAAGATGCAGATGGTGAACGTCAGTGTGACTTGAGGAATGGTCCAGCCAAACCGTTTTGCCAGCGGAATGCGGAAGACGCTCCAGGCATAGACCGCGCCTAAGGCAATTTGCAGAAAGACGCCAGCCACGGCAATGCTCCAGCGAGTGCTGTTGCCCGGAGTCCGGGTTGATGGGCTGCTCATCCCTCGTCCGATGCGTGGTGGGCAGAGAATGTTTCTCGGCGGGCCTGCGCGAGGCTCTTGCCTGCGTCCGAGGGTGCCGAGTCTCCGGTTGCGCGAACCTTTAACCAAATATTTATCTCGGGTCTTTTGCTTAGCTGTTTTTGAATGCGGTGGTCAAATACGATAGACCCCTGAGAGAAGCGCCACTTCTACGATACGGTCCACAGCCGACTTTTTACAAATTCTTCCTTGACGGAAGAGGCACTTGTCCTTGAACATCCATGCAGCGTCTGGCCCCGCTCTTTTGTTCTCTCTCCCGGGAGACGTGGTGAGCGGATCCAATTACCTATCTGGCCTTGAAAGGTGGTTGAATGAGTGCCAGATTGACCCTCTTGTTCCTGTGCGATCGTTCTGAAGCAGATTCGCTCTTCATTTCCGCATTAATAGCCTCAGAGTTTCAGGTTCTACTCGCCCACGATATCAGCTACGCAAAAGTGCTTTTGGCGAATTTTTGTGTCGATGGCATCATGGTCTCGCACCTGGAATCGCAGGGGGACGTGCCGGTTGGAGCGCATTTAAAGCTGGTTGCTCCCCATACTCCGCTGATTCTGTGTAGCGACGGCTCGAGCGCGACGGGTTCGCGTGCTGGTGTCGATTCGGTCTGCTCGGCCGATTTGAAAGACGACAGCGTGGCGCGCGCAGTAGCCCTGTTCTTTCGGCAGTCCATAACGGGCTCGCGGCTGAGACGTGTGCGGAATGCCTTGGATGAGGATGTTCGCGTTCCGGCGCTCTTTCCAAACCAGCAAATGACGGCCTGAAGCTCGCGACCTGTTCTGCCCGATGGAGGAGTGTGCCCCAATCGGGCACGCGGGGCGCGACGGTGTATCGGCGACCTTCTTCCGTGTTATATTTGCGCCCATAATGCTACATTCTTTCGCCTGGTGGCTTCATGACCACGCCCTGCCGCTAGAGGTCCTTATCGTCCTGGCCAGCGGGTTGGTGGCGCTCTATGCCGATACGGTGCGGCACTTTATCTCCTTGCCCCCGCAGAGGTTGAGCACCTGGGTCCTGAAGGCGCGCCTGCTTTCCGTAAACTCCAAGCTCTTCAACCTGTGCGAGTGTCACAACAATTCCTTTGCGACGCTGGTGTACGTGGCGCGATCGTTCGTATTTCTTTTTCTGCTGATGGGCCTGTTCCTGGGAGGAGTCTTCCTGGAAGTGGTGGCGATCCGTTCTGCTGCCCGGGTGGGGGACGTTGAGGCTTACAGCACATTTCACGCCAACCTCGATATCTCGTTGGCGCTGGTCTTTATTGTGGTGGTTTGCAGCCGACTGCTCCTGCTAGGAGAGTTCCTCTATCGACTGCGGAACTTCAAGGGCTACGATCATCGTCTGATGGAACACGTAGCCGAGTTGGAAGAGAAGCTGGTTGTGGTGGAAAATTCAGGCCCCAGCAGCGTTCGCGATTAAGCCTCAGGCTCGGCGGCCCGCCGGCAGAGCTTGCCCAAGTTTTCGGACTAGAACTGCAACGTAACCTCCACGGTCTTGTCCGCACTCGGCACCTGTAGGATCTTAATCGTCTTTGACCGGCCGTTGCCATTGATCAGCGCAGAGTTGTCCTTCAGGAATGTCTTCAGATACTCCTCGTTGTAAGGCTCGCCGCGTTTGAGCTTCCAGTTCTTCTGCAATGTGTCCAGCGCCGCCTGGTCCAACCCAGACAAGTGCAAAGTACCCATGCGGTACAAGTCGCCTTCGCTGACTTTCATTTCGTAGGACACGGTGTGGTCTTCATCGTTGAAGGCTGGCGAGCGCTGGATCTTGATGGCGAGGTAGCCCCTGGATTTGTAAGTCTGCTGCACCGAGGCGAGTTCCATGTCGAGCTTGCCATGATCGACAACTTCGCCGGCACGAACAGGTACCGCTCTGTCCAGCTCCGCAGTGGGTATGGCGGCATTGCCCGTCCAGGCGATGGATTTCCAGCGATACTGTGCACCTTCCGTCACGGGGACAGTGACACTAACCAACGCCTGTTGTGGATCGCCGGTGAGCTTGGCTTGCGGCTCGCCCACTTCGACTCGCAGATAACCCTTGTTGCCGTAGAGGAAGAACAAACCGCTGGTCAACGATTCGCGAACCCGGCTGGCAGAATATTCTTCTCCGATGAGCCGCTTGGTATTGTCCAGCTTCTCGGATGCGGACATCAGGGTTGCGCCTGTGAGGGTGATCTCCTGCACCTTCGGCCGGAGCGTGTCGGAGACAAACAAGATCGAATCGACCCTCCCATTCACTCCCCGGGTATGCAATTCGTAGCGGACCTTGGTAGTCACTCCGATCTTACCCAAGGCATCGGAGATGGCTTGCGCGATCTGATCGAGAAGCTCGCCGCTGGTGGGTGCGTCGCCACTGTAGAGTGGCACTTTGTCGTGCACGGCCTTGGTCAGTTCGTCCGGCGGCATCCAAACGATGTTGTCGTAATGGCAGGGGAGGAAATCGGTTCCGTCGGTCACCGTGTATTCCACGGCAAGCCCCTTGGAGAGCGGAGTGTATTTGTATTCCAAACTGGCCAGGGCGCCGGTCTGCATCAGGCGATCGCCTGCCTGCTTCAACGTGTCGATATCGACGTTGCTTCCCAGCTTCAGACCGAGCGCCGCGACCAGGTCTTCTTCCTTAAAACGATGGGATCCGACGACGCGCACGGTCTGAAGGCGGTAAGTCTCGGCGAACAACGAATGGGAAACTGTCTGGAGGAAAATCAGGACGACAAGCAGACGAAGAGTTCGCGAGCGCATGCCCAGCATTTTAGGCGCACTGCGCCGCATCGTGGAAAAAACAAAGCAGATCCCTCCTCGGCCTGAAGGCCTCGTCGGGATGACAACAACTTGGGGGGCAATGTCGGCGCACCTAAAGGTGCGCCCCCTCACAGCCGCTTGCGACTCATTCCATCGACTCATGCGCGGCATGAACGACTTATGAGCCAAATTTTCAGAAAATCCCGCTACGGTAGATAACCCACCAACTTACAAAGACGGCCGCGAAGGTTTCAGCTACACCCCACCACCATGGGAGGAAGAAGGCTCCGAAGCTGAGGAGCGTGAAGAGCAGCCAGAAGGATTTTTTCTGCGAGTCCAATGAATTAAGCGGCCACAAGCCGCCGGAGAATCTTAGCAGCTGTGGCCGCTTCTCACTCGATGAGATGCGCGCAGTTTCCGAGCGGAGAGCCACCGCCGGTTAGTCTGCGATCGCGGCCCGCGCCTGCTCTTCCTGCATCGTGCTTACCGGCACGATGGTCAGCATATCGGTTTGCACCTTGTCCCACTGCTGGATCAGCAAGCCCTTGTCTTCGAACAGGTCGCGGATCCTCACCGAATCCCAGCCGACGACGTCCTCCAGGATGGGAACCAGAATCGCCAGCGCGCTGTCGGAAATCACCGAGCGCTTGGCAATCGGCGCCAGGTACTTGTTTTCGGAGACGGCGATGGTAAAGCCGTCGCGACGGTTGATGTGCAGCATGACATGAATGTCGGAGCTGCCGTCGCCCACGTACACGATGCGGTCCGGGCCGGTCTTCAGTTTCTCCAGCAGCTGATCGATAACCGCAACCTTGCCGTATCCGGCCGTCACCTGCTTGATGCGCTCAATCTCGCCGTCGGCGTTGTACTCAAACTCGGTGCCGTAAATGTGATCGGGCGGGATAATACCTTCCAGCGCCGAGCGAATGACTTCCACGGGCCCGGCTGAGATCACATAGAAATCGAAGTGAAAGCCCTCGACCTCGTCCGACAAAAAGCTGTAGAGCGAGTCAATATTGGGCTTCAGCCGCACGCGTTTGCCGGCTTCATAAAGATGTTCGCGGCGCACCCGCGAGCGGAATTCGGGATCATGTAACAGCAAGTAGGCGAGCTCGCCCCCCTGCTGCACCAGGTTCAACTTGGCCATGCCGGTGGCTTTGCGCTCGAACTCGCTGGTAGTGATTCCCAACAGCTCGCTCAACACGTAGCCCGAGTCGTTGAAGCTCAACGTCTGGTCGAAATCACTGGCGAAGATATAGCGCTTCTTCGGATGTATTTTGTCCTGCATAACCTCAGTTTCAGGTTGATCAATTGGGTGGCGTATGGGAATACGCAGCGTTCGAATGCTGTTATTCATCGTTACAGGATTGGATTCCGGGCGAGCTTGAAGGATTGTGAAATGACCATTGATTCTATCGATGTGCGCTATCAGCCCGCGAAATCAGTGAGTTAGGCGGCAAAGAAGATTGATTCACGAGGTACATTTTGTGCGCGCCAGCGGCCTGAAGTCTGCGCAGAAATTCCCGCCCCGGTTTGTAGCTTTTGGTATCCTCCGCAAGTACAATTTACGGGTTTCACGCGGACGGCTCATGAAAATCGTAATCCTGACTACCGACCAGGAGCTGGCCCTGCTTCGCCAGCGGGTCCTCGAGACAGCGGGCCACGAAGTTCTCTCCTTCAGCACGGAAAAAGAAGCAATCGAGGCCGCTGAGAAACGTGTGCCGTTCGATGTCGCCGTGATGTGTCATCGCCTGCCCGACTCGACGGCGCGCAAGATTATCCGGCTGTTTCGCGACGGCAAACGCGAAGGAAAGATTGTTTACGTTTCGCACATCTATGGCGAGTGGCCGGAGGTCGAAGCGGACCGGTATGTAGTCGGCGCTGACGGACCGGATGCCCTGGTGCGCGTGGTGGCCGAAACCGGCGCGCAAGGCACCGCATAAGTCGTTACAACTGGGCAGAGCGAAGACATAGGAAGCTGATCGCATCATGTCGGCCGCGAGCGAACAACTGATCGAACGCGCCTCCCAGGCACGAAAAGAAAATCGCCAAGTTGATGCCAAACAGGATTTAACCGAGGCGATCGCCCTCCTGCGTCAAGAGAAACCCGGCCCTGAGTTAGTGCAGGCATTGCGATTGCTCGGGGAAGTCGAACGCAAACTGCACGACCACACCGCGGCGCGTCGGCATTACGAAGAAGCGGTGTTGATCTACCGCTCATGCGCGGATGCTCCCACCTTAGCTCACACTATCCGTCATTTAGGCGATGTCCATCACGACGCGGGCCGCCGGGAACTGGCGGAGCCTTGCTACAAGGAAGCTCTCAACCTGTATCGCGGCCACCCGGAAGCGTCAGCGCTCGATCTCGCGAATGCCGTACGCAGCATGGCCGTGCTGAAAGCCGAAACCGGCGAAGGTGATCAAGCATTGCTTTTGTGGGAAGAGGCACGCGGTCTGTACAGTCGGCTGAACGTTACTGCTGGGGTAACTGAGTGCGACAAACGCCTGGCCCAGCTCAATTCCTAGATTCCATGGTTCCCTCAGCGCATTCGTGAGATGAAGAGCCCGACGAACGTGTCGAGCTATCCACAACCATGGTGGATGGCTGGTGTTCAAATTACTAGTAGCGTTTGATTTTTCTTGCAACCGGCCAGTCAAATCGTGCTACAAACGATACACAACTCTACTGCTTGTGGAACTCTTGCAGGCGGTTTGGGATCTTCGAGAGCGAGCAATGGGTTTCGGCGGCAGCGGCCGAAATGGGGGAGGCGCCACGTGGATCTGGTGACAATTGCCCTGGTGGGCGTTATTGTTGTGAGCTATCTGGTCGGCTCGTTGACGAGCTCCGTGGAAACGGAACAGAAGCTACCGCACCGCTACTGAGCGGAGCCGCAATTCAAGAAATTTCTGATGGGCGCGATTGAGTCCCTGTGGATTTCGTCGCGCCTTTTCGTTTGTCCGCGCCTGCGCAATTTCCCGTTTATGCTCCTCGGCTACAATGGACGTCGCTTTGTGTGAGTGAGCGTCCTATGACCCATGCCTGGCACGACATTTCCCCGGGGGAACATCTTCCCCTGGAGTTCAACTCCGTCATCGAGATTCCCTTCGGCTCCAGCGTCAAGTACGAACTGGACAAGCAGAGCGGTCTCATCAAGCTGGATCGAGTGCTGTATTCAGCCGTGTACTATCCAGCGAACTACGGCTTCATTCCACAGACGCTGGCCGAAGACGACGATCCTCTGGATGTGCTGGTGCTATGCCAGGAAGCCGTGGTGCCGCTGACCCTCATCCACGCGCGCGTTATCGGCCTGATGACCATGATCGACTCCGGCAAACGTGACCACAAGATCGTTGCCGTTGCCACGCAGGATCCGGAGTTCAATGCTTATCGGGAAGCGGCAGAATTGCCAGAGCACCGGGTTGCGATGTTGCGCCGATTCTTTCTTGACTACAAGCAGCTGGAAGGTAAGGCAGTAGAGGTAGATGAGATCCTGCCATCGAAGGACGCGTTACCCGTTATTGAAGACGCGTTGGCCCGCTACAGTCACCAACGCCGCAAGGGCTTTGGCAAGGGCCACTAGGGAAACGGACAGAGGCCAGTGTGCATGATGGCAACTGGCCTCTGACGTTTGTTCTACGGCAGTGTCGGCGTGTACAGGTCACGCGCGCGGTACGTGCGGTATGACCAATCATTCGACTGCAATTCGTAAACGATGCTGCCCGTCAGGCTGGTTTCGGTGGAAAGGGCTGCGTCGTTCGGAAGGAACAGCAGGCCATCGCCGAAGCTGGCATACATCGGGTTCGGAGGCGCACTCAGCAACTGAGCGCTTCCCAGGGCGACCGAATAGTGTCCAAGGTCGGCCACGGTTTGCAGGTACACAGTGTGAGTAGGCTCGCTGACCGATAGCACCATGCCCCGGCTGTTGCCCGTGCCACATTGGGTGTGCCGGGTGTTGCCATCATCGAACACCGTCATCACTTCAGTTGCGCCTGTCTGTACCTGTATTGCCGGATCATGCTGGTGGCTGAACCAGGGATAGACGTTGGGATCGCCGCAGGTCTGATGCGGTGGATTCAGAATCGTGAAATCGCCGTAGGGGCCCATGCGCCAAATAAGGTGCCCATCGCCCTGGCCGTTGGCATAGGCGACCTTCATCACCCAATCCTGGCTGCGCTCGGAGAGCAGAAGATTGCCATCACTGGTCAATTGGACCGCGTTGGCGTGGGTCCAGTCGTTGGCCTGCGGGAAATTGTTGTTAAATGGCGGACAGCCTTCCGCTTCATGCAGGCAAATATCGTTGAGCGTCGCGGTGCGGCTGAGGTCCTGATGCGCAAACGAGTCCCAGGCCCACACCAGCTGCATATTGTGGTCAAGAATCAGAATCATGTCGCCCAGAATGTCGACCGGATTCTGTTGGGTGCCGCCCTGATACTGCGTCGAGACTTCATCACGGCTACCCATGGTAAGAATGTAGCCATTGGGCAGGCGACGGGTTTCGTGATTGTTCAATCCCGTCATGATGGGATAACCCTTGGCCGCCAACTGTTCGTTCAAGATTTCGAGGTTGGTTTCCAAAACTTCGTGGCCCGCCAAATCGTATTCCGACAAAACAGTGTAGGACTCGGTGAAGTAGTTGCCGCCTTGTTCCATCCGGGTCAGCAGCGCCTGCTCCGGGTGATACCAGATCACGTTGCCATTCAGATCGGTCGCCGCTGGCCAGTAGGTGAAGATCTGTCCTACTGTCGGAACCAGGTGAAACACGACTACAGGAAACGCAGCATCATGGCCGGTTGCCGGCACGTTCACGGTGAATCTTTCGGCGATGGGGAAATTCGAAGGCAGATGACTCGTGGTAAACGCAAGGTCGGGACCGCTGTTCAGATAGTTGGTGGCGAATTCCTCCCAGTGCATCTGGTACTCGGTCGAGGGAAGCATGCCGGCAACCAGGAAGTTGGCGCTGGTAGAGGAACACGGTACCGAGTTGGTGATGCTCGAGGTCTGCGAGCCATTCTCGCGGAAACGTACCCGGATGGAGTGGCCTGCGGTGCACGATCCAGCGCTGAACAGGGCCACCAAAGGATGACTGGTCAGGTTAACTGCGGAGCCGCCGGGACTGTTGACGATGGGATTGATGACGTACTGGGTCGACACTGCCGGATAAACGACATAAGGCCGCGAAGTGATGTCGCGCACCGTGACCCGCACGGTGTAAATACCTTCCACCTGCCACGGAACCCAAACGTACGTATTGGGCAGATTGAAGTCGCGCACAATCTGGTTCTGGCCTTGCAATATGGTGCTGAACTGATAGTCGTAGATGTGTCCTTGGGCGCCGCCATTCACGGTCGCAGTCCAGGTTATGCTGGTACCTACCAACGCAGGTGCGTGGACATTAGGATTCAGGGTGATCGTCACGCTGGCAAAGGCAGCGCCTTGCGTGACAAATAATCCAAGCAGGAGCACAAGACCCACAAACACAGATTTCGATACTGCACACTTCGGGTGTGCAGAGGACAGCTTACTCACCATACATTCCTCTCTATTTCTGCGTAGTTTTTGACGAATCGGCTGGCGCGTTTTTATGAGGCGCTGAAAGTGCGCCCAACTATACAACAAATCTGCTGGTGGGCTGAAGAAAAATTACGTTTTGGGCGAACTGGGCTGGTGAGCGGTATTCGGACAAAGTGACCGGCATCCGTCAGATGCGGCCGGCTACTTCGCGGCCGGCTTCCATTTGTTCAGAAACGCGAGCAAGTCTTGCGGAGCGAGCGACCGCGCCTTCTCGAACTCGCCGCCCTGCTGGCTGTAAAGCAGTTTGCCGCTGCTGTCGAGGACGGCAAGTGCAGGGATACCTTTCTTCATCGGCACCTGGTATTGCTGCATGATGTCCTGGTTTTTGTCGCCTTCGCCTACATCGATGTGAACCACTTCGTAGTTGCGCCCGAGGACGGTTTCCAGATCAGGCCGATGAAACGCCAGGTCGAGAACATGGCAGTCATAACACCAGTTCGCGCCGAAGACGAGGATCACACGCTTGTGCTCCTTGGCGGCGGTGGCCAGTGCCTGCTTGATCTCGGCGTGCGCGTCAAGTCCCGGCGCGTAGATGATTTTGGTGGTTGATGTCGGCTGTTGCAGGCGAGTGGGATTCTGCCGTTGCACTCCGACTAGTCGCCACTGGGCGCCTTGCTGTTGCCACAGCTGCGCTTCGATGATGTACTGCGTGCTTTCGCCGCCGATGCCGCCCGCAGAATGAACTTCCGCCTCGAACGCTACCTGCTGCAATCCGGTCTGTGGAGCCTTGGACTCGATGATGTTCAGCTTCATCCGCTTCACCTTGAGGCCGGTCCAGAATGAGAGGTCGGCATCCGCAGTGCTCTCGCCAGCAACGGTCATTACCCGAGGCGCAGGATCGGTGCTGTACAACCCCCGGAGCGCGGTCACATTGCCGCTAAGCACGGCGTTCTTCCACCGCTCCACGGGAGGAAATACCGCGCTGGACGAGGAAGACGTTTTCGAAGGGGTTTGTCCCACACTATGGCACGCCGCTGCGGCGACCAGCAAAACGAAGATGCAGACCCTTCGCGGTGAAAACGTCATTAGTACTCCCGAGAACAAGTTTAGGTTTCTGTCGTCCCGACGGGACTCGGACTTTTTTAACGTTACCCAGCACTCCGCGATCCCACCGCAATTCGCGCCCGAATCGGGACCCCGGGATCGGCTGCGGGCTGAGCTAGACTATGCCGCCCTGTCGGGCTTGAGCCAATGCACGTGTAATTTCAACAGCGGCCCGAACTGTCTCGATCCGAACACCACGCGGCACGGATTCCGGTGTTCCGATGAGGCGTGCTCGAACCCGCCGCGCGGAAACCCCGCCAAGCGAACACTCTAATGTCCCCCGTGATACGGATGTCCCTTCAGGATAGTGAACCCGCGATAGAGTTGTTCCAGCAAGACCACTCTGGCCAACTCATGCGGCAGCGTGACTTTTCCGAACGATAGAACGGTCCCAGCCACTGCACGAGTTTCAGCGGTCCATCCATCGGCCGGTCCCACCGCAAACAGCAACTCCTGCGTGTCGTGAGACTGGTGATATTCGAGGAAGTTAGCAATCTCCTCCGACGTAAGCTGGCGTCCGCGCGAGTCCAGCAGCACCAGGACCGGAGCGGTTCGCCCCGTACTCTTTTCCAGCAGCTTGAGCAGTGCGCCCTCCGACGTCAACTCTCGCGCATCGCAGGCGGCAAAGCGCGAAAGGCGCTTCAGGTATTCCGCTGTCAGGGATTGAATTGGAGCGCTCTTGGTGCGGCCGATCCAGGCGATTTGCAGTCTCACGGCTTAGGGACTCTTGCGGGTGCGCTTGGCGGGCGTTCGCTTGCGCGCGACGGTTTTGGCCGGCGACTTGGCAGCCTTTGCGGCCGTCGAAGTACGCTTCGCGCCTGCGGCTTTCTTGGCGGCAGGTTTGCGGACAGGCTTTTGCAGATCGGCCAAGTCGATACGCTTGGCGGTCTTCCACAGGCGCTCGAGGTCGTAGAACTTGCGCGCGTTCTCCGAGAAGATGTGCACCACGAAATCGACGTAGTCCATCAGCAGCCATTCGGCCTGGGTGTAGCCTTCCGTGTGCTTGGGTTCGACCCCGATGGCGCTCAGGTTTTGATCAACCCCATCGGCGATCGCCTGCACCTGCCGCGGATTGGCGCCCGAGCAAAGGATAAAGTAGTCAGTGAAGCCGCTCGCTTGCTCGTCCAGCTTGAGCACGCTGATGTTGTCGGCCTTCTTTTCCTGGCAGGCGCGTACCGCGACAGCCACTTGCGACTTCAACTCGTTTTTATTCATGCGATCTCGATACTTACTCTAACAATAGAAATCCGATCTGTCGCCCGGAGTGCAGACCTAGGTCTACAGTGCTTGCATGGAACCGCTGTCGTCCCAAAGGGACTCATAGAGTTCCCACTTTACCCAGCACTCCGCCGTCCCACCCCAATTCGCGCAAAAACAGCGCGAATTAGGGAGCCCGGGTCGGCTGCGTGCTGGGCTACGCTATTCCGCGCCTGCGGCGCTGGTTCGTCGGCCTTTGTGCTCCACTGCCAAGGTGAAACTCCAGTTCTCACACAAAACTTAAGTCTTTCCGGCCGAGGGGAGGCTCAACGTTTCTTAGTTGCAGGTTTTCGATATAAATTTTCTTTCCGGATGTACTCTGCCACCGCGTCGGGCACCAGTCGCTTCAACGCTCCGCCGCGCTCGACCGCCGAGCGAATGCTGGTAGCCGAAATGTTCTCATGCGTTTCCGGCAACATGTGCAGGGTCGCACCCGGCAGAACGAGAGGGCCTTCCATCTTTTCTTTCCGGAACAGTTTGGTCACCGCCGCCTGCGGCCGCGATTTCTCCGGCAGAGCCGAAGCTACATCCGCCAGGGAAAATCCCGGGCGGGCTGCCACAATAAAGTCACACTCCTTGAGCAATTCATCTGCCTTATACCACTTTGCGATGTCCTTGAACGCGTCCATGCCAATCAGGAAGTAGAGATGGTCGCTCTTGCCCAGCGACTTCTTGACCCGGCGCACGGTTTCAATCGAGTAGCTCGGCTTGCGTGCAGTTCCGTCGGCGTCCGGGTCCGGCGCCTCTGACAGAGACGGAATGAGCTCCTTCTCTCCCGCCAGCGCCAACGCGACCATGGCATAGCGGTGATAGAAGGAGGTGAGCGGCGCTTTCTGCTTGTGGGGAGGGATGTCGGCCGGCACAAACCAGATCTGCTTGAGGTCGAATTTGGCAACCGCGGCGCGGCCCACGACGATGTGGCCGCGATGAATCGGATCGAAGGTTCCGCCGAACAGTGCGATGTTCATTCAGAGTGTGTGTCGAGTAGCCGTTAGCATTTAGCGTTTGGATATTAGGGAAACTCTGATCAAGCCTCCGCTTGCGCGCCGGGGCTAAAGCCCCTTCTCTTTTGCAGCGGCCTTGACGCGGCGCTGAAGCGCCGCACTACCCGGACGCTGCACCAGCCGGACGCTGCACCAGGCAGACGCCGCACTACCCGGACGCCGCACCACTGGACGTCGCACCACTGGACGTCGCACCAGCCGGACGCCGCACCTGCTAGGCGCCGCACTACCCAGCTTCGCGACAACCAGGTCGCTGGCATCCTTAATATCCGGCTATTCACTATCTCCTAACCACTAATTCCTAATCCCGGTTCCGTATCCACGATTCACTGCTTCTTCGCCAGCGCCAGGACTTCTTCCGCGTGCCCTTCGGGTTTCACCGGAGAGAAGATGTGTACCAGCTTACCGTCCGGTCCGATTAGAAACGTGCTGCGCACGATCCCCATCACCTTCTTGCCGTACATGTTTTTCTCTTTCAGCACGTCAAACTTCTTAGCCACTTCTTTTTTGTCGTCGGCCAGCAAGGTGTATGGTAAGTCGTATTTCTCTTTAAACTTGAGTTGCGCCTTCGGCGTATCCGGCGAAATGCCGAGAACCACCAGGCCCGCCTTCTTCAGTTTGCTGTATGCGTCGCGGAACCCGCACGCTTCAATGGTGCAGCCGGGCGTGTCGGCCCGGGGATAGAAGAACAGGACCACGTTCTTGCCGCGAAACTGGTCGAGCGAAACGGGGTTTCCGTTTTCGTCGGGCAGAGTAAAATCGGGGGCTTTCGAATTGATTTCCATGACCCATTATCTATACCGCAATTTTCGGCGCGCAGCCATCGCGGTCTCAATCTCGCCCTTTCTGCTGGGGACGGCGAGCCATGCCCAGATTCGCGATCGCACCCAGCATCAGGGCCAGCAGCCGCCCGGGCAAACGGAAAGCAAGCCGAAAAGCAGCAAGCGCGGGCCTCGCGCCATCGCCGTGGTCGAGTTCCTTCCCGGTGGCGCCGCTCGGCTGGTCCCCATCGCGCTCTGGATCGACGATCGTTATTACGACGCCAGCTTGTATGCCGCCAATCCCGAGCCGATGGCTCTCGAACCTGAAACCGTTTACGAAGCCACCGACTATGGAGAGCCTACGGGACTGTTTACCGTTACCCGTCCGAAGCAGATCAATGGCAACTGGGTCGCGGACGGACATTGGAAGCCGCACCTGGCCTTCGACGAGAAGCTGGCGCAGCGGGCGTCCAAACAGCCCAAACCAAAGCCCACGCTGGGTTCGGATGAGGATCGGCCCATCTTGAAGCGTTCGGGATCAAGCGGATCAGCCGACTCAGGAAGCTCGTCCGGTTCTTCGAGCAACTCAGGTTCCGCCAAGAGCACGACGCCAGCCTCAAGCGGCTCTAATTCCTCTGCGAGCAGTTCGGGTGATAACGATCCCGACCGGCCGACCCTGAAGAAGCCGGCTGCGGAAACTCCAGCCCCGGCGTCTACATCCGCCTCTGGAAGCAACCCCACATCCCAGGCTCCGACGTCTGCATCCGGCAGCAACTCCGCAGCGCCCTCGTTAACGGCGCAAGCCTCTGGTGAGAGCAGCGACGAGAGCGATCCCAATCGGCCGGTACTCCGTCGCGGTAAACCGATAGCGGAGCTTGCTCCTCCGACGCAGAAATCGTCTACGTCCGCAACTGCGAATTCAACCGCCGCTGTGGCCAAAACAACTAAGGCAGTGGAGGCAGCGCAGGGAAAGCTGGTTACAACTCTCGCGCAACTTGGACATCGATCGTACCCTGCGATCTCGGACGCGGGCTCCTATGAAATGCGATCGCTGCTCTATGCCATGAGCCCGGCGGAGCGCAGCGATAAGTCGCAACAGATGGCGGCAATCGCTCTCGAAGACATTCGTAAATTCATGAAGGGACGCACCTCGCCTGCATTGCCGAAAACGGTTGCGATTACCGACTATGATCTGCGGGCATTCGATCTGGATTACAGTAACTCCCCCACCCTGGTGCTGACGGCAAAGCTACCGGTCGACAACGCCAAAGCGCTGCGCGGCGGCACGTTCGAGTACTACGCGACCGTAGTAGCGCGCGAGGATATCAATGGCGCACCGATCAAAATCTTCAGTTCGGTGACCGACAGCAATCACCTTGACGCTTACGCGCGCATGGAGATTATCGATGCAGTGGACGCCGATGCGAACGGCCGGGGCGACTTGCTATTTCGTCAATACTCCGACGTCGGCATCAGTTATGGCCTCTATCGGGTATTTCCCTACGAGATGAAAAAGGTCTTCGAAGGTGGCTCCGGAGTCTGAAAATGTGTGGGTTGTGGGCCCCACTAAAGCGACCCTTAATAGGCTAAGACTGTGCAAAACCTCCTAGTCCAGCTGGTTATGCTGCCCTAGTCAGAAAGCGGCCGCAGAATATTTACATGCCGGCATAACCTCATGATTCTGCGAGAGATCAGCTATGCTACGGGCCTTGGGCAAAGCCTGTAAATTGCTGAAACCAGAGACCCTGTTGCCGGCCGGAACGAATCTTCCACAAAGTTTTCCACAGATTTGAGGAATTTTGCACCTTAGCTGGCTAAACCATTGTGGGCTGAGCTTTTGAGGGCTGCGGAAAGCACGAATTCTCGCTCAAGCAGACCAGACTCCTACATTGTCAGAGTAAGGTATCCACCTGAAAAATGCCGAACGTGTTGCTCTCAGTGTCCAGAAAGTAGCCCTGCCAACACGTACCGGGAACCGCGAATTTTGGCAGAGCGATTTGTCCGCCCAGTCGGACAATGTCGGCAGTGACCTCATCGAAGTCTTTCACTTCCATCGAACAGACAAACGCATTCGTTCCGCGGGGTGCATTCGGGACTGCAACAGGCCGCTTCAGCAAACCGCAGCGTGGACCATCGGTCTCGATTTTCCAATACTCAACAGGCAGCCCTCCGACCTTCTCGAACCGCCAGCCAAAAACCTCGCGGCAGAAATGAATCGCTCGCTCGCAGGAATCGGCCTGGATTTCAAAGTAGGCTGGATAATTCATGCCAACATGATACCCGGCTTGCGCTGAAGCTGGGGGAGTGACGGATTGCGGAAGGATAAAGATCGGAAGCAGCAACAAAGGCCGCTCGGTTAGGAGCGGCCTGTTGGCGAAACTGCCAGAAACTTACTGAGCCTTGGCTGCGGTCGGCTTGGAAGTCGCCGGGGTCACGGAAGCTCCCGTCGGCTTGGCGCCAGTACCTGTGCCTGCGGGCCGAGCCGGAGGAGGAACGCTGGACTGTGCGTTGTAGGCGTCCACCACGGTCTTCGTCAGATCCACGCCGGAAGTTGCCCAGAGGAGCGGACCCTGCGGCCAGGGATTGGAGGAATCAAACAGCAGGCCGTAGCCGTTGGCCTTGGCGTACTTGTCGATCACTGGAGCCAGCTTCTGTAGGATGCGCTGCGCGATCTCGTTCTGCTGCTGTTGCAGTTCGTTCTGGGCGTCTTCCGCCGAGCGCTGCAAACTCTTCTGCTTGGTTTCGATCGATTTCACCAGAGTAGCGCGGGCTTCTTCGTTCATCTTGTCGCCCTGAGTATTGAGCTGCTTCTTCAGATTCTCGATCTCGGTGTTCAAGCCCGTCAGTTCCGTACGCTTCGGTTCGAACTTCTTTTGCAGGGCTTCGAAATCCCGGGCGCCTTCATTGGTACCGATGATGGCTTGCTGAATATCGATAATGCCGACCTTGACAGGACCGGTAGCCAGGGCGGGTGCGGGAGTGGTAGCAGCTGTTGTAGTGGCGCTACCGGCGGCGGCCGGCTTAGTCTGAGCCAAGGCGGGGGTCGCGAGAGCAAGCGCTAGCACAGCTGTGCCTACGAACGTGGGCTTCATTGAGTTGGTGTAGCTCCTTGAACTGCTCCGGGAATTCCTCAGATGTTCCAGCAACCAACGCGGTACGGCTGCGCGTGGCCTGGACTGCCGAGTTACGGCTCGCTGCCGGAACGCAGCGCGCTACGCTCCTCGACCGGAAAATTCGGCGGTGCGGATACTTAGATTATAGGGAACGCCGCTTGCCAGCGTCAAACAATTCCTGCCGGAACGAAGTTCTGCGGCGAGATTCTCAACATCGGGTGAGCGTCTCACGGTTGAGCGCGGGTCGCTTTGCCTTCCATCACGATGGCCCATTTACCGCCGGCTTGTGGCACTTCCGACTTGAACGAGTACGAATTCGGCGAGACGAACGTCACCGTATAACGGCCTTTAGTGACAACTCCATTCAGCTTTTCCTCGGCGTTCCAGACCCAGGTATTGCCTTGCACCGTGCCGACCGCCATCGTGTGTTCGCCCAGGCTGTTGTAGGCGTTGTAGGTGTAAACCTTGTCAAGGGCGTTGTACTCCAGCATGCGGGTGCCGTGGACGTTGCCCATCGGACCTTTCATGACCGAGTGAATCTCGAGGAAGAATCCGCCCGGCAGCCACTCCGCGTGCTCGGTCGAAGTGAAGGGAGTAGCGGGCGTGTTAGGGCTGATCTTCGAGGTGCCGGCAAGCTTCCAGTCGCCGGCAAAGTAATTCATCATCTGCTGTTGCGGTGTCGGCTGCTGTTGCGCCGGCGCTTCCTGAGGAGTTCGGGCAGGCGCGGATGCTCCGCCCAGCAAACAGATCGCGATGACAGCAACACTCAGTAGGCGCATATTCACCTAGA
This sequence comes from uncultured Acidobacteriaceae bacterium, assembly GCA_963769235.1. Taxonomy (GTDB): domain Bacteria; phylum Acidobacteriota; class Terriglobia; order Terriglobales; family Acidobacteriaceae; genus Bog-257. Next base: position 1,283,187 of record CAVYKW010000009.1, read on the forward strand.
ACGTGGTGGCGACCGTGAAGCGGAAAGTCTTCAACGGTTCGGACAGGTAATACTTCGGCTGATAAATCGAGATCGCCTGCGCATAGGTGTAATCGCCGGCTGCTCCCGCTGGGAACATGGAGCGGGTGATGGGATTCGGCGAGCTCACCGTTTCGTTAATGCGCAGCGGGTTGTAGGCCCAGTACACGCGGAAGGGAGCGTTGACCACCGGCAGCACCACTTGCAACTCAAGACCGGTGGACATGCGCGGCTGGTAGTTGGTTCCTGACACCGCAGGAAGCACGGAACTGAACGGCAGCAAGTTGCCCCCCGTACAGGTAAAGCTCGAAGTTAACGCCGGACACCCGAACACGGTCGTCTGGAGCGCCTCGACCTGAGGTCCGGCAACCCGCAACTGCGAAGCATTAGAGATGAAGTCCAGACCGGTATCGACGAAAGGAGCAATGGTCACCGGGCCAACGATCGGTACGCGATACTCCAGGTTGGTGACCAGGTTGGTATCGCCTCCGGGGAAGATGATCTGCGAAACCGGAAGGGTAATGTTATAGGCGCCCTGCCGCGGATTTGCCGGGTTTAGCAGAACGGTCGATCCATCCGGATTCTGTAGCGGGATGGTAACCGAAGTGGGGAAGAACGCGACCGGCGAAATCGCGCGAATATCGAAACCACGGATATCGGTATCGCCGCCCATGTAGAAGCGGTCAAACGGAGGAGCGACCTGACCTCCGTAACCGGTGATCCACGAGCCCAGGGCGCGGAAGCCAAGGGTGTTCCGTCCCTTGTTCACAGGCTTGAATTTCTTGTACTCGGCAACGGGCTTGATATATTTCACGTTTCCGCCGATGCCGGCAAATTCAGTCGCCAAATAGAAGCTCTGCCCCGAGTGCGGACGTTGCGGGTTGTCGATCTTGTTGTAGGAAAAGTTCGGTACGACTTTGCTGGTGAGAATGCCGGTCAGCGAGTTTGGTCCGGAGATGCCGCGGAATTCCAACGCCTCGAAGTAGTCAGTCGAGGCGGCGCTGAAGGTTTGCACCGACGAATCGTCGAACGAATAAGTCATGCCAACCCGTTTGAACGACCGCTTGATGGGATAGCTCAGCGAACTGGTGAAGCCGGTGCTTGTCTGGGTAAAGTTCTGCAGCAACGCCTCGTAGCTGGCGGGTAAGTTCAATTGCTGGTTGAGTTGGATGGAGGTCAGCGCAGCCTGGTTATAGTTGTAGCTGCGGTGATACACCGACCAGCCAAACTGCAACGGCCGATCGAAAAGATAGGGCTGCGTGAAAGATAGCGTTTCGTTTCGCTGATACTGGCCGATCTGGAATTCCAGCGTCAGGCTCTCACCCTTACCAAACAGGTTGTTGGTGGTGTAGTTGATGCCGATGAAAGCACCTGACAAACCACTGACGCCGCCGGTCAGGCCGATGCTGTTCTTGCCCTTTTCCTTCACCTTCAACGTGATGTCGACCGTGCCGTCCTGTACGTTCTGCTTGATCTCTGAGTCCTGCTCAGGCTTGAGCTGATCGAAGTACTGCAACTGGTTCAAGCGCAACAGGCTCAGTTCCCAGAGATTGCCGTTGTAAACCTGGCCTTCTTCCAGCGCCAACTCGCGGCGAATAACTTTGTCGCGGGTCGTGGTGTTTCCCTGGAACTCAATGCGCCGGACGTAGAACTGTTTGCCTTCGTCCAGATCGATGCGCAAGCTGATGGTGCGCTTGTCGTCGTCGGCATCGGTGTTCGGGACCGGGGTAAAGTTAATGTAGCCGAGCGCGGCGTAGGCTTTGCGCAGTGATTCGAGGCCCTTGCGGATCGCCTCCGTGTCGAAGATGTCGCCATCTTTGATCTTGAACAGCGAGCGCAAGCCAGCCGTATTCTTCACTGCTTTGTTGCCGCTGAAAGTGATTTCTTTCAACCGGTAACGCTGGCCTTCTTCCACCGGCATGGTGATATCTACGGCTTTACCGGGCGAAGGCTTGAAGGGGTAGTACCAGCGAATGCCGCTGGTGTCGTGGATCTGCGTCTTGGGATCGCCGACCAGGGCTTTGAAGTAGCCCTTGGTCTGGTAATAGTAGCGAACGCGCTCGGCGTCTTCCGTCAACTTGGTGGAGTCGTAGGTGCGCGCGAACAGGTTCTCCAGGAATATGGAATGCGGAATGCCGATCGGCTTCAAGTTCTTCATGGCGCTCTGCAACTCGCGGCTGGAGATCGCCTTGTTGCCTTCGAACTTGATCTTGCCGACCTTAACCTTGGGGCCTTCCTTCACCACAAACGTCAACGCGACGGCAGCAGGAGGGATGGGCCGCACTTCCGACTGAACGGTAGCAAACTGCCGGCCGTGCGCAGCGAGCAATTGCTTGATCACAACTTCGGCGTGCTTCACCTTGGTGGGATCGTATTGACTTTCCTGCGTCAGTCCGACTTTCTGTTCCTTGAACTTGTCGAGAACGTCACTCTGCGATACCGAATTCAGTCCGGTGTACTTGATCTCGCGGATGGTCGGCTTCTCTTTGACGTAGACGTGGATGATCCAGCCCTTGGGAGTCTGTTCCTTCTCGATGCGCAGGTCATCGAAGTAGCCGGTGTTCCACAGGGAATTGAAGTCGCGTTCCAGACCTCCCTGGTCATAAACATCGCCTGCTTTGGTGAACATGCGAGCGCGAATCGTCTCAGCCGGGATACGGCGATTGCCGTGAATAACGATATTCTGGACCACGTCTTGTTGCGCGAGGCACGTTCCGGCGAGAAATATAAGTGCGAAGAGAAAGCAGATCGCCGTTGCGCAAAAACGTGTCCCGCGAACCAATAACATCGCGGGTCTTACCTGACTATGGCAAGAAATGATGAAACCTCAGTACTAGGGTTAAATGAAAGCGCAATTATACGGTACGGGTGCTCTGGTTCGGAAACCAAACCCGCCATCTGTTTTGGGATTCGACGGCTACGCTAACCCTTGCTGCCGCTGGAAGTTGCGGGAACACGCTCCACTTCCACCAGGGTGGAATAGAACGTAGCACCACCGCCTAGATCAGTGAGTCGTGCCGAGGTCAGCACGTTGATGTTAAGGCCCCCTTCCGACAGCTTCGCCCAACCTAAACGGGCACCGACTACGCCAGCCTGCACCGCACCATCCACGCGAGCCCGCAAGAAGATTTCTCCGCGAGCGTTGAAGACGCGCACTTGATCGCCATCGGCGATGCCGCGACGCGAGGCGTCCGTCACAGCTATTTCCAGTTCATGCTGCCGCGGTTCCATTTTCTGATGGCCACTGAGATTGACGAACGTCGAATTCAGAAAGTTGTCGGACTTTCGCGGAAGTAGCTCGAGCGGATAACGTACCGCGGCAGGAGTGTGACGCGATTCTTCCGGCGGAACAAAGGACGCAACCGGATCCATTCCGCTTGCGATCAGCGCCTCATCGTAAATTCGCGCCTTGCCGTTCGGCGTAGGGAAGCCTTTGGCAAACGGCAGGTAGTGGCCATTCTCATCCCCGTCCAAGTTCAGGCGCACGTGCGGATCGCCCTCCAGCCGTTCACGGGTAATCCCTGCGAGCTGCGGTACGTCAGCCGCTACGGCCGCGTCGATCATGTCGTCAACTGAGTCGCGGAAACATTCGTCCTCAAAGCCCATGCGCAACGCCAGCTCGCGAAAGAAATCGAAGTTCGACCTGCATTCGCCGAGCGGGTCGATTGCCTGATGGGAAACCTGGAGGTAGTAGTGTCCGTAAGCCAGCACCAGCTCTTTCTGTTCGAAGAAAGTTGTGGCGGGAAGGACCAGGTCGGCGTAGTCGGTGGTGTCGGTGAAGAACTGCTCGTGCACGACAGTGAACAGATCGTCGCGTTTCAGCCCGCGCCGCACCAGATGCTGCTCCGGACACACCGCCGCGGGATTGCAGTTGAACACCACCATGGCTTTGACCGGCGGATCGTGAAGCTCTGTTAGCGCTTTTCCCAACTCGACCATGTTTATGGTTCGAGTGGGGCGGCCGTGCGGACTCAGGTTCATCAGATCGCGTCGTTCCATCGCTGCCCGGTCCAGCTGAAATCCGCCGCTGGTAGAGAGCTGAAGTCCGCCGCCAACTTCTTTCCACGAACCCGTCACTACGGGCAACATGCAGACCGCGCGCACCGCCGCGCCGCCGTTCTGCGAGCGCTGAATGCCATAGTTCAATCGGATCGCCGCCGGACGAGTCGTCGCATATTCGCGCGCCAGGCGCTCGATGTCGGCCACTGCGATTCCCGTCCATTGCGCAACCCGCTCCGGCGTGTATTCCGGCAAGCGCTTCTGCAACTCGTCGAAGCCGTCGGCGTAACGCGCGATGTAATCGGCATCCTGCCAGCCTTCGCGCACAATGATATGCAGCAATCCGAGAGCGAGCGCGACGTCGGTGCCGGGATTGATCGGGATATGCCAGTCGGCGACTGCGGCCGTGCGTGTGCGATAGGGATCGATCACCACCAGCTTGGCGCCGTTGCGTCGGGCCTCTTCCACGAACGGCCACAGATGAATGTTGTTGCCGTGGATGTTGGCGCCCCACGCGATGATGTACTTCGAGTGGCGAAACTGTTCTGGCTCGGTGCCGATCTTGCGCCCGTAAATCGAGACGATGGCGTCTCCGCCCGTCTGCGAACAAATGCTGCGATGAAGCTGCGAAGCTCCGAGGCGGTGGAAGAAACGCATGTCCATCCCGCCGTTGTTGAGCACGCCGAGAGTGCCGCCGTACGAATAGGGCAGGATCGCTTCCGATCCAAACTCAGAGCCGACTTGCTTCAGTCGCGCGACCATCTCGTCGAGTGCCTCGTCCCAGGTGATTCGCTGAAATGCCGCGTCGCCGCCCGTTCCCTTGGGCGCAACCCGCCGCATGGGATAAAGAACGCGATTCGGCGAATAAACGCGATCAAGATACTTGGCAACCTTGCCGCACAGAAATCCGCGGGTGACGGGATGATCGGGATCGCCTTGGATTCTGGTGGCGCGTCCGTCTTCTACGTTGATCAGAACGGCGCAAGCGTCGGGACAATCGTGCGGGCAGGCGGCGTGAACAACTTCCTTCATCGAAACCCCACGAAGTTGATTATCCCACGAAGTTCTGAGCCTGTTGCTGAATGAAAAAGACCCGGGGCGCGTACTCCGGGTCTTCCTTAGTCACGTGATGCAGCAACTACCTCATCGCCACGATCACGGTCTCCGGGCCGTCGGAGACTCGGTTTCCCGCGAGACGGATTTCCTTCTCGTGCTCCGACTGGGAAAGCTGAATTCCGGTGTCGCTGTTGCCGTCCCAAATCTCGCTCAGGAAATACTGGTTGTCGTACTTGTGGAACACCAGCCGAGCGTGACCGCCGTTCGAAGCCTGCACCCGCATCGACTTGATGAAGACGTCGGAGGCGTCAGTATTCAGATTGCGCAACTCGCCTGCCTGCTGACTGAGAGACACGACTTCGTACTGGCCGGCTGCCATCGCCTTCTGACCTGCTTCGAAATTGAACGGCACATTCGCGATGAGTCGCGATTGCGCCTGCACTTGCGGCACACTGATGATCATTGCCATTACCAGGAGACCGAGTACGCCAGCAATTTTGTGCTTCATAGTTCCTCCTCCAGCTGACTGGCCCAGCCGTCCGAAATTCGCACGTCTTCGCTCTGTGAAGCGCTCATGCGAATTGCCTGTGAAGAGTGCAAGCATCGTGCCATCCGTTGCGGCCGCGGGTCGCAATCGAATCTGTAAGAAAACGCTGGGACCGTAACAGGCCCGCAAGTTTGAGCGATCGGAATCGTGTGCGAAAGCTATCCAGACGGATTGAGCGCCGCTATCTTTTCCGCACAGCAGAGGCAGCTGTCGCGGTCCGCAGGCTGAAAAAGTGCTAGTCCGGCAAGGGTGTGTCTGTTTAGTGAGCAGCTTGGGGACTAAACGCAGAATTAGCGGGCTGAACTGCACTTTCGGAGTTAATCAGTTCAGTTCGTGCTTGCTTTTCGTACCTTGATTGGGGGTATGATTCATAAACCTCTGGCCGACTCGGTTAAAGGAGAAGGCACTATGGCTCCCAAACGACTTGCCGTTCTGCTGTTAGTTGCCGCGTTTGCGTTTCCGTGCGCGGCAAAGGCGCGTGGCCCGTCTACAACTGACATGGAGCGCGTGGTGGATTACGCCCGCAGCCTGGAAGATCATCCCCTCGCCAAGGACAGCCTGGCCAAAAGAATGTGGCTGAGCGAGTGGATCGTGCAGGCTCCGGACGTTACCGTCCAGGTTTGTTGCAAAGAGCTGCAATCTCTGGATGCCATCAACAACACCTACTCGCAGCAGCTTCGCATTCAGGCTATGTACTCCCAGGCCGCGTTCCAATTGCAGCATCCCGACGTGAAAGATTCGGCGACCATTCAGGCTGCCGGACTGGCAGGTACGTTACGCGCGTATCGCGCCATACAGCGCGTGGATCCGACCGCGAAGTATCCAATCCTTGACGACCTTATGTCGCTGGAGAAGCGGGGCAAGCTTCAGAAGTACGTGGAGCGCCAGACAAGGTGCTGGGAAGACTAAAGAGCGGAACTTTGGAATTACGCAGAGGGCGCGCATGCCCCCCTTTTGTATTTTGTGCCGTCACGTTTCCATGGCGAGAAGAGCTGTCAGGTGAACACAACGGTGCCCTTAGACGCTGTTGTCATCGTGAGCGAGCGCAGCGCAAATCATAAAATCAGCCTGTCATCTTAAGCGTAGTGAGCTGCAGATCATAAAACTTGGGCTGTCATCCTGAGCGTAGTGAGCCGTAGGCGAACGCAGTCGAAGGCCCCCTACACCTTCGTAAATCTCGACGCAAAGCATTGTCCTCAATTTCTCGCAACTGGGGACTTCGCGACGTAACTCTAGCTGGTGGGTTGACCTGAGGCTTCCAAACACGCTACACTTCTATGGTTTGCCTGTACTACCAGGTCCCGTCAGGGACGTCCCATAGCTGGGGATTGCCGGGCCCACCCGGCGCTGAGAAGATTTCCTCTCCGGCTGGGGAAAGTGCAAGCGCACAAATAGGTTAGAGCAGTTCCGCGCCGCAGGTGCGCGACTTAGTCTTTGGAGGCATTGCCATGTACGCGGTAATCCGCGCCGGGGGAAAGCAGTATCGCGTCGCACCCGGGGACGTAATCCAAATCGAGAAGCTGTCGCAGGCCGGCGGTGAAAACGTGCAGTTTGACGAGGTGCTGGCTGTTAGCGGCTCCGAAGGCGAACTGGGCAAACCGTCCAAGGCTTTTGTCACCGCACAGGTGGTGGAGCAGGGCCGCGCAGATAAAATTCTGGTTTTCCACTACAAACGCAAGAAGCAGTACAAGAAGCTGAATGGACATCGCCAGCCCTACACGGCCGTGAAGATTACCGGTATTAACGTGGACGGGCAGGACCTGAAGGCCTAAGCGACGGATGCTGCTCCATCAATTCATCCTGGTCATGGTCTCGGCGGTAAAACGCTTCGACTCCGTGTTGCTGAGTTTGCTGAGCTCGGCGCGCGCGCTCCTGTCGCGATTGGGCGTCGGCGGCTCGGATTTGCAAGAGGGATAAGCAGTCGTTATACGAGACGGCTCCATGGCGTGGCTTTGTGTCAGGGCACGACTTCAGTCGTGCCGATAGGTGCGTAAATTGAATCGGGCTTCAGCCCCTGCAAGTTCGTCCCGTGAGCGACTGCGGTTCGAATAGTTAAGGAAATTGTCATGGCACATAAAAAAGGTTTAGGTAGTTCCCGGAACGGTCGCGACTCAAACGCGCAGCGGCTGGGCGTGAAATCGTTCGGCGGGCAGCTGGTTTCCGGCGGATCCATCATTGTGCGGCAGCGTGGCACGCGCATCAAGCCGGGCCTCAATGTCGGCCGCGGCAAAGACGATACGCTCTTCGCCAAGGTCACCGGCCTGGTCGAGTTCAAAGACCGCGGACAGCTGGGCAAGTTTGTATCGATCGTGCCGCAAGAAGCCGTTAGCAATTAGCCGTTAGCATTTGGCAAGTGGGCAAACTCTGAACGGATGATGGCTTTGAAGGGGCACGGCTTCAGCCGTGCCGTTAGGACCGTAGAATCTTTACGGCTTTAGCCGCTGAGGTTGAGGTTCCTGGCACCTCGGATTAACCCGACATGTGACTGGCTGCTTGCCGGATGTGGATCCCGAACTTCCGTAGGACGTTATTGTGGTGCTCAAGATTTCCGTGTGAGGCCTCGTCACGGCGAGGCCTTTGTTGTTGAATGAGCTATCAGCCGTCAGCTCTCAGGTACTGCGAGGCCCTTCTTATTGGCTTCAGCCGAGTGCATGTGTCGTCCCCGGGGGACTCGTATCCTAAAAAAACAACTTACCCAGCGCTGAAGCACTGGGCTAAGATCTTTCGTCCCGGGTTGCGGGACTCGGCTTTCGCTGGTTACATGCTGATCGCGAATACAGGAACTTTAGGAAGGTCCGGGTCTTAACAGGGGATCACAGGTAGAGCGGTGCTTTAGCGCCGTGTCCAAGCTGCTTAAATAGATGAGGGGCTTCAGCCCCGGATCAGAACTTCCGGACTAAAACAGAGTTCCTTGAGACCGACGAAAACTCTGCGCAAGTGAAAACGAGGTTTCCTCGGTGGCTGAAGCCGAATTAATTTGCGTTTACACACGGACGGCCTGAAAGGCCGCCCCTTTCAAAGCAACTTGATGAGTCTTGCTAAAAGCTAAGTGCTAACGGCCGCTTCCCCAATGTTCGTTGATGAAGCAAAAATTCGAGTGAAAGCCGGCGACGGCGGCAATGGCTGCATGGCCTTTCGGCGCGAGAAGTTCGTGCCTCGCGGTGGACCGTCCGGCGGCGACGGCGGTCATGGCGGCGACGTCGTCATGGAATCCAGCGAGCGCCACAATACTCTGGTTCACTTCCGCTTCAATCCCGAATACAAGGCTGAGCGCGGCCGGCACGGCGAAGGCTCCAACAAGACCGGGCGCGAGGGCGAAAACGTCATTCTGAAAGTTCCCGTGGGCACGATTGTCTATGACGAGCTGACCGGCGAGCTGGTACATGACTTCTCGCATGCCGACGAACGCGTGGTTATTGCTCGCGGCGGACGCGGCGGACGAGGGAACGCGCGCTTCGCGACCTCGGTCCACCAGGCTCCGCGCGAGCACGAAGAAGGGCGGCCGGGCGAAGAGCGCGAACTGCGCCTCGAACTGAAGCTGTTGGCGGACGTCGGCCTGGTGGGCTATCCCAACGCCGGCAAGAGCACGCTGATCTCGCGCATCTCAGCCGCCAAGCCGAAAATCGCTGACTATCCCTTCACCACTCTTCAGCCGAATCTTGGAGTGGTGGTTGCCGGCGATCCGCCCAATGATGTCAGCTTCGTGGTCGCGGATATTCCCGGACTGATTGAAGGCGCCAGCGAAGGGGCTGGCCTGGGCACACAGTTTCTGCGCCACATCGAACGCACACGCGTTCTGGCGCACTTAGTCGATGTCTCGGATTCGAGCGGCCAGCCTGATCCGGTGCAGGACTATGAAGTGATCACGCGTGAGCTGGCAAACTTCGGCGCTGGCCTGGAGTCGAAGCCCGTCATTGTCGTAGCCTCCAAGATTGACGCCGTCAATCCAGAAAAGCTCGCCAAGCTGAAGCGCTATTGCAAGCGCAAGAAGCTGGAGCTATTTCCGGTTTCGGCTGTGACGGGTGACGGGATTTCCGAGTTGAAGTGGGCCCTGGCCCAGAAGGTTGTGCCCGTACAATGAGGGGATGATTTTCCTCTCTCTGCTTCTCGTTTTCGCGTTGCAAACTCCTGACCAGCCTTCCGGCGACACGGCCGCGTTGTTGCGCGCCAAAGACCAGGCGATGCTCGATGCGACCGCGCCCGGCGATCGTAAGGTGTGGGACGCAGTCCTCGCCAGCGACGCCGTCTGCGTGGACGAGAACGGCGTCATCCTTAACCGCTCCGATTTGCTCAAGCAGCTCGAACCGCTGCCGCCCGGCGCTTCCGGCACTCTGAAGATCAGCTACTTTTCGGCGCAGGTTTCGGGCGACATGGCCATCGTCATCCATAAGGACGATGAGCAGGAGAACTACCACGGGCAGCAACTGTCTGCGCAATACCTCACCACCGAGGCATGGCAGAAGGAAGACGGTGAGTGGAAGCTTCACCTGATTCATGTGTATGCCGTGCCTACGGATCCTCCGACGATTACGCTTCCCGCAAAGGAGTTGGAGCAATATGTGGGAACCTATTCGGCTGCGCCCGATCTCATGTACGTGATCAAGTTTGATGGCCAGCGGTTAGTGGGAGGAAGGCAAGGCAGCTCCCCGAAGCCGCTGAACGTCGAGGTTCGCGATGTGCTGTTCGTGCCAGGCCAGACGCGCATCCGCAAAATCTTTCAGCGCGACCCCAAGGGCAAGATCACAGGATTTGTCGATCGTCGCGAGAGCTGGGATTTGGTGTGGACGCGCGAAGCGGCGTCTCATTCGAAGAAGAAATAAGGGGACGGTTCTGGCTAAATCCAGAAAACGGACTGGCTGAGAACTGCCAACTGACAACCGACAACTGCTGTTAAAGCTTCTGCATGCGCTGCACTTCGCGTACGCCTGGAATCTTACGCACGCCGGTGACGATGCGTTCCAGGTGCTTCAGGTCGGCAATGTCGGCAACGATTTCTACCGTGGCCTGATCTTCCGCGGTTTTGGCCTCGATGTTGCGGATGTTGGTGTTCGCGTCGCTGATGACGGTGGCAATCTGCTTGAGCATGCCTGGCCGGTTATCGCAAGATACCGTGAGCTTGACGGGATAGCCGGGCTGAACATTAGGCGACGGCGCATCCTTGCCCCACTCCACTGCGATGCTCCGCTCAGGTTCGAACATGAGGTTCACGACGTTGGTGCAGGACCTGGAATGCACAGCCACGCCTTTGCCGCGGGTAACGTAGCCGACGATCTCTTCTCCTCGAATCGGGTTGCAACATCGCGCCCGGTAGACCATCAACTCGTCATGGCCTTTCACTTTGATAGCGGTACTGTCTCCGCCGAAGACGCGCCGCACCACGCTGGTGAAGCCGTTGCCATCGCCTTGCTCCGTGGGAGGGGCGGGGTGTCCTGAGAAGGACTGGGCCTCATCCGGAGGCACCACGCGCGCCAGAATGCTGCGCGCGGAAAACTTTCCGTAGCCGATGGCGGCCAGCAGATCATCCGGCTTGGCCAGACCGTTCTCGTTAGAGACGCGCATCAGTTCGGTATCGCTCAGGGTCTTCATGGCGATGCGGTACTTGCGCGCTTCCTTCTCGATCAGCTTGCGTCCGATTTCGATGGCGCGCTCGCGCTGATGAACATTGAGCCAGTGCTTGATTTTCTGCCGGGCGCGCGGCGACTTGGTGAACTGTAGCCAGTCGCGGCTGGGATGATGACCGGGCTGGGTCAGAATCTCTACGATATCGCCGGAGCGCAGTTTGTAACGCAACGCTACGATGCGCCCGTTCACCTTGGCGCCAATGCAGGTATTGCCGACCTCGGTGTGAACGGTGTAGGCGAAGTCCACCGGCGTGGCGTCGCGCGGCAGAATCACGATCTTCCCCTTCGGGGTGAAGGTGTAAACCTCTTCCGGGTAGAGATCGATCTTCAGCGTCGCCAGAAATTCGTTCGAGTTCTTGATGTCGCGCTGCCACTCAACCACCTGGCGCAGCCAGGCCAGTCGCTGCTCATCGCGCGCGGAGACCGGGCCGTCTTTGTATTTCCAGTGCGCGGCAATGCCTTCTTCGGCCATCTTGTGCATCTCTTCGGTGCGGATCTGCACTTCGAAGGCATGGCCTTTTTCGGAGATGACCGTGGTGTGCAGCGACTTGTAGAAATTGTTGCGAGGGATGGCGATGAAGTCTTTGATCCGTCCCGGCACCGGACGCCATTGATTGTGGATGATGCCCAGCACGGCGTAGCAATCGGTTTCTGACTGCGTGATGATGCGCAGCGCCAGCATGTCGTAAATCTGATCGACAGAAATTTTTTGCCGCTGTAGTTTTTGCCAGATGCTGTAGAACCGCTTGATGCGCGCCTCGACTCGCGCTTGAATCTTGTTCTCGCGCAGCTTTTGCTCGATGATGCCTTGCACTTCGGCAAGAAATGCCTCGCCTTCTTTGCGGCGCGACTCAACGGCATCTTTGACTTGGTTGTAGGAGATTGTGTCGACGTACTGGAAAGCGAGGTCTTCGAGTTCACCGCGAATCTTGCCCATCCCCAGGCGATGCGCGATTGGCGCATAAATGTCGAGGGTCTCGCGCGCGATCTTTTGCTGGCGCTCAGGAGAGAGAAATTTCAACGTCCGCATGTTGTGCAGCCGGTCGGCCAACTTGATGAGCACCACGCGGATGTCATCCATCATGGCCAGCACCATCTTGCGAACGTTTTCCGCCTGCGCTTCTTCAGAAGAGGCGAAGTCGATCTTGCTGATCTTGGTGACGCCCTCGACGATGTGCGCGACCTGCTCGCCGAATTCCGTCTTGATCTCGTCGATGGTGACGGTGGTGTCTTCGACCGCGTCATGCAACAGGCCTGCGGCGATGGCGGTGGTGTCCAGCCGCATGTCGGCCAGCAGAGTGGCGACTTGCAATGGATGCACCAGGTAGGGCTCGCCTGATTCGCGGGCCTGGCCTTTGTGATGCTCCAGGGAAAATTCGTAGGCTTTCTTGATTAAGGTAAGATCGTCGGCGGGGCGGTAGGCGCGGACTTTGCGCAAGAGATCGCGAAAACGCGTAACCGTAAGCACGTTCGTCGCGATGTGTTGGCGCAGCGTCGCCATATCCGATTATACGACGCCATTTCGCGCCGTGCTTGCGGCGCTCGTTTGCGCGTCCGACGCTCGATGGAGTTGAGCCCTGAATGCTAAGGGAACTCTGATCGAGTTCTGGCCTTGAAGGGGCCCGGCTTCAGCCGTGCCGGAAGGATCGCAAATCACTGCGGCTTTGGCGGCGGAGGGGAAGGTCGACAGCTTAATCGCATTCCCAAGAGGTCGAACCATGCGCGTGTTGATCAGCGGAGCTTCGGGACTTCTGGGCACTGCGCTCACTCGCGCTTTGCGGGCGCGAGGACACGAGACGTCCGCGCTGGTGCGGCGCCCGCCTGGCGCGGGAGAGGTTCAGTGGAATCCGAATCAGCCACTCGATCCGGCGAAACTGGGCGGCTTCGATGCGGTTGTACACCTCGCAGGCAAGAACATCGCCGGCCGCTGGACAGAAAAATTCAAGCGGGAAGTTCTGGACAGCCGCGCCCGCGGCACCAGGATCATCGCGACTGCGGCGGCTGAGAGTTATCGCCAGTCGGGGAAGCCCGCGATTTTCCTGAGCGCCTCAGGCTCGGGCTTTTACGGCAGCCGAGGCGACGAAGTCCTTACCGAGGATGGTTCAGCGGGCCAAGGATTCCTGGCGGAAGTTTGCCGGCAGTGGGAAGACGCCACCATTCCGGCGAAAGAAGCGGGCTTGCGCGTGGTCAACCTGCGCATTGGCGTGGTGTTGGCACGCGACGGTGGCGCTCTGAAGCCGATGCTGCTGCCTTTCAAGCTGGGGCTGGGCGGCCGCATTGGAAACGGACTTCAGTATTGGAGCTGGATCGCGCTCGACGATGTCATCGGCGCGATGGTCTTCGCTTCGGAGAACGAAACGATGCGAGGCCCGGTGAATGCCGTGGGACCCGCACCTGCGCAGAACAAGGATTTCGTACGAGCTTTGGGCGAGGTTTTGCATCGGCCAACCATCTTTCCTTTGCCGGAATTTGTAGTGCGGACGCTTCTCGGAGAAATGGGGGACGAGCTGCTTCTCAGTTCCACGCGCATCCTGCCGGCAAAGTTGAATCAGGCGGGATACAAATTCAAGCACACCGAACTGCATGACGCGCTGCGAACCGCGCTGGAAGACGGGTAGTGCTGGCCTTCAGGCCGCGTCTAAGCCCCTTATTCATCGACCCGAGCCGGCTTTTAGGCGGCCGCATAAGCAGCCTGTCTCAACCGGGCCCCTACTGACGTCGTACTTGGATCCGAGTTTCCCAATGCACCGACGGCTAATCCTACGAAGCTACCTGGCCACCCAACCCTCGCAACAATCCAATCCCTAACGTGAGCACCGAGATCGCGAGCACCACGGCTCCGACATAAATCAGCGAGACTGCCCCGTTCGGTTCACTGGCTGTCGGCGAACTCACCGATAGGAAAAAGCCTAGCGGCATCAGAATCGCCGCTAAAGGCACGCCCACCCTGACCATCCAGGTCACGGAATCCGGGAGCGCGGCGGCATCAGCCATCACCTGACAGACCAGCGACAAAATGACAATGACGCCGGCATGAGCGTGGCCGGCGCGAAAGAAATTCTGCCGCAGCGGATTGTCCATGTAGCCCGATCCCTTGTTCATCAGCAAAGTCAGCAGAAAATAGCCGCCATACTGAATGGTGGGAACGGTGATCAGAATAATTCCGGACATCAGGCGCGCGTCGCGAGTCATGCTTCCATCCTCCCAAGAAAGTTTTCTCGGTAGATGATGGCCGGGGACGTGTCGATTGCGAAAACCTCGCGAAAGTTTAGTGTTCGACCAAAGCCGATTTGTACGACGCTGCTCGAGCAGATGACGCGGACCCTGGTGTGGGCGGTGGAGAATCCGGCGAAGGGTACACGCATTCTGGAACCGCCGCCGATTAAGCGGGGATTCGGAGAGCTCGAAGTTGTCAGCCGACGAGCAGCCTCGGCGTAGTCGAATTTTGGCCCGCGTGCGCAGAAGATGACCGATAGAGCAGAGCCGGACTATGGTTTTACCGGCCGAATCTTGACCATGGTCCCGTCGGGCAGCGGACTTCCCATGAAGTGAATGACGCCATCGCGCACCACGCCGTTGATCTCAGGCACAACGGATGCGACGCCTCCAACCTCGGTGGCACTCATCGCCGGCGCCTTCTTGGCGATGCCGCGGTCCATAGCCAAGTTTGCCAGCCGGTCGGCTTCGCGGTTCTTTTCACGCAGCACATGCTTGATCTCAAAGCAGTCAAGCTGATCGATCAATTGCATCGCCCGTTGATTCAACTCCTTCAACGTGGGACTGTTCACTTTGTACTCGCCGTTGATCTGCTTCACCATCAGTTCCGAGTCGCTTACGACCTTTAGCGCCTTGAACCCGTGGCGGTGAACGTAATTCAGTGCAGCCAGCAAGCCCGAATACTCCGCGTAGTTATTTGTCTGCCGTCCCAGGAATTCGCTGAGGTCGGCGACCGGACGTCCCACCTCATCCTCGATCACAACTCCGTACCCTGCCGGTCCGGGATTGCCGCGCGCGCCGCCATCGATGAACGCGACCAAGTAGGCTTGGTCCATGCTGGTGATGGGCGCCCCAATGAATTCTTGCGAGTGGTAGCGGGATTTTTCAGGAAATGGACGAATCGACATGGTTTGTAGTTTACCTCTACCCATGTTGATGCAACGGACGGCTTGCAGGTAGCCGAATCGATCGAGCCACTCTGGCCCAGGAGACGCCTAGTCCGACTAATTGCAGGAAATGTTTGCGAGAGAAGTTGTACAACGATTTCAGCGGGGGGCTCGGTGATTTGTTGCGGGACCTACGGACAATGCGAGCAGGGCTTTCGCCCTGCCGCTCGCAAGTAGGTCACTTTTTATTGACTGCTTTTTTCAGCTCTACGCCGGGCGTGAATTTTGCGACCCTTCTCGCAGCGATCTTGATGACGCCTCCGGTTTGCGGATTGCGTCCGTTCCGCGCCTTGCGCTGCGAAACCGAGAAAGTGCCGAATCCCACCAGCGTTACCCGATCACCTTTTTTTAGTGCGCTGGTGACCGAATCGATGATGGTGTCGATTGCGCCCCCGGCAGCCGTTTTACTGACGCCATGGGCGGCTGCAATCTTTTCAACCAGGTCCCCTTTGTTCATGCTCGCTCCTCGTCAGGTGGCTACCTGAAATGTGTCGCGAGTATTTACTTGCGAACCGAGTCGCATGTCAAGAGAGAAAGTCGGCTGCCCTAAGAATGAGTCGAACTCGCGTCATCTTCCATGTAGCCGTCGAGCAGGCTCCCGCTCTTCCCGTTTCAGCACGGATTGCCGCCGCTCTAACGGCTCAGACGGTACTTCGGAGGCAAAGCTAAGAGTTACTATGGAAGCCACACCGGAGGCGCCGATGATCCGCGAAGAAATTCTCCAGCAATTTCCCGAGTTGTTCGGAACCAAACAGGTGAATGGGCGAAGCGTCAACGTCGAAGAGACGATTGCGACCCTGACCCGCGAACTGCGTCCCGCCTTTGCCGAGGTCCTGAACGCCCGCCGCGCCCTGCTCGAGAGCTCCGAGCCAGTGCGTACGAAGTATGCGTGGCCGAAGTGGGATGAGTCGTTTGAAGATCCGATTACCGGACGCTCCTGGACATTTCGCAACATCGTTCAGGGCCTGATCGACAACTTCCTTGATCGAGAGAGTGAATGGCGCTGGCGGCTTAACGACGAAGTGCCTGTCCCTGCCGACGTTCACCCGTTGCAGAACCCGGGCTTGGAACTCACTGGTCCCTGGCATCCGTTGGACATGGCCTTCAATGCGCTGAATAGCGCCGCGCCCATGAACATGCCTGATTTCGAAGACGCTTCGCCTTCGCACGTGCGTCCCTACGGCACTCCGGAGCACCAGCCGGTCGGAACATTTGCAGCCTTGCAGAATGCGAAGGAGATCCTTGAAGGCCGCTGGGCCGCCAAGGCTTATGAAGTGGCGAAGAAGGACGACAAGCGCGCCTACAGGATCAGTAAGCCTGCGGCACAGTGGCCGACCCGCCTGGTTCGCCCGCCGAGCATCCACATTGTTTATGAACAGTTCATGGTCGATGAGCAACCTGTCCCGGGCCTGATTGCGGTGGTCGTCCTCTGGGTCCTCAATAACTACGACGCGCTGAAACGTGCCGGCACCGGCGTGTATTTCTACATCCCCAAGATGCAGACGCCGCGCGAAGCGCTCATCGTGGAGAAGTTGCTCGCGCGGATGGAAGCTATCATCGGAGTTCCTGCCGGCACGTTCAAAATTAAGATGCTGTACGAAGAGGGAAACGGGGGGCGCTATCTGCCGGCGATCGCGTGGGTCTTCCGCCGCCGCCTGCTGGGCACCAATGTCGGTCGCTGGGACTATCTCGGCAGCCTGATCGAGATGTGGAAAGACGACCCGGAAGGCATTTTCCCCGACCCTCAAACCGTGGGCATGGCTGCGCCGAACATGATCGCCTACCAGCGTTACAACGCGCTGATCATGCTCATGGCCGGCGTGAAGCATGGCGAACTCACGCAGGGCGCACCCATCGGCGGAATGGCTGCGGTCATGATGTATCAGGCCAGCGACGTCTATGGCCGCTCGCGCTATAACCCGGTCGCCATGCGCGCCATCGTGGTGGACAAGCTGCGCGAGCGATTGTTGGGGTTGATGTTTGTGCCCGATGAGGCCACTGCAGCCGGTGCGCCAGTCACCCTCGATGAGATTCTGCAAGGTCGTGCCAAAGGACGCCTGTACGACACCTATCGGCAAAGCTGGGTTGCCAGTCCGGAGCCTACCTATGTAGCCGCGGGCAACCGTCCGCTGCAGACGCCCGTGGCGGAATTGCAGGCGATGCTGGACGCAGCGCGCGAGACGGTGGACGCGAATGGCAAAGCGGTGCCGTCGGTGACCAGTGGGCTGGCGGAGTCGGAGCGGGCGTTGCTTGAATCACGCGGCCTGCTGAACGCCGAGGGCAAGATCACTCCCAGCGTACACGTCAAGACCACGATGGGCACGCCGGAGAAGCTGCTTGCCCCCGCATTGTGGGATGCCATCTACGGCGTGCCCAAGGGCGACATTACCATTGAGCACATTCAGCACGCCTTTTATATGGCTGCCAACTATGGTTTCCAGATCCTCAATGGTAACTTCGCCGCGGCTATCGACGACTACGAACTCAAGCAGCGCTTCATGAACGACCTGGCCACCTACCGCATCGATGTTTCGTGGCTGTGGACGCTGGTTCGGCATCAAGCGATCATCACCAAGGATGGTTTTTTCCAGCGCACCGCGCTGACCGAAGACGGTGTCGTGATGGCGCCGAGCTCTGAGAAGGTCACGGCGGGAACGCGCTTCAGCAAAGAGCTGTTCCAGAAGATGTGGGATTACCACAACGAGTGGACAGCGGAGTTCTTCGCCGAACTCGACCGGCGCGGCAATCCTGGCCGATTCGACCGGGGCAAAGCGCCGATCATCATGGAACTGCTGCACCGGCAACTGCTGTCGCCGAAATATATCCAGCACAGCGCACGAGTTCTGTTCGTGATGGCGCAGTCCGGCGACGAGGAGCGTCAGCAAATCCTCGAAGCCATCTTTGATATTGGCATTTCCCGCGAGGAGCTCGTGAAGCGGGTCGGCGCAGGCACCATGAGGCCCAGCGCCCTGGCCGCGCACGACTACGTCTACGACATTTTGCCAGTTGGAAAGGAGCGGCTCGCGACGGCGTAGACGGGCTGCCTGAAAAGTCGGGTTTGACCCGTCAAAGTCGATTCGGACCCGCCTTTGAAGGGGCCGCAACTCAGGTGCGCCCTACCCGGTCCATTATTTAGGCCATCCCTTGGGGGCTTGAGTGCTTGCGAGAGTACTTAAGTTTCGCATCGATTGGTGGAGTACAACGGCGAAACAAGCAGCGCCGTAGGCGCGGAATAGTCTAGCCCAGCATGGAGCCGCAGGCGGAATGCTGGGTAATGTAAAAGAACGATGCGAGTCCCCGTCGGGACGACATAGGTTCTCACGTAATCCTTCTATGCGGGCTAACGATTATTTACCCTCGGATTTCCACAGTCCCCCACTGATTCTTCCCTTGTTCTCGCGAATCGGTGCAAATCCGAGCCTCGCTCAATTGCATCTGCCGCCAACTCAGGGTTACAGTTCAATTCGTGCCCACACCCGAACCATGCTCCGTTTGCGGCGATACCGGATGGCGAACCATTGCCAGCGGTAAAGAGCGCGAAGTTGTACGCTGCGATTGCCGCGTGAAAGGGCGTGGCGACCGCCTGCTGGCGGCGGCGCACCTTCCCGCCCGTTACGAACACTGCGAACTCAGCAACTTCCGCTGCGACTCCGAGGACAAAAGCGCCAAAAGCATCTTCCTGGCAAGAACCTTTGCTGGCCGGTTTGTCGAGGATTATCCCGTCGAAAAAACTGGGCTGCTGTTCGTGGGCACGGTCGGCGTCGGCAAGACGCACCTGGCCGTCGGCATCATCAAGGACCTGATTCGCGAGAAGGGCATTCACTGCCTGTTCTGCGACTACCGCGAGCTGCTGAAGTCCATCCAGAATTCCTACAACTCGTCGGTGCAGGCCACCGAGATGGAGATCCTGCGGCCGGTCTTCGAAGCCGAAGTGCTAGTGCTCGACGAACTGGGCGCGGTGCGCAGCACTGAGTGGGTCTTCGACACTGTCAACTACGTCCTAAACAGCCGCTATAACGACAATCGCACCACTATCATCACCACCAACTTTCCGGATGGGCAAGAAACCAACGCGGAGATCAATAACCTGCGCAGCCCGTCGGATGCAGAGCGTGCCGCCCGCCGCGAGACCCTTGGCGATCGCATCGGAGAACGCATGCGCTCGCGCCTGCACGAGATGTGCAAGAAGGTCGAAATCGAAGGTCCCGACTTCCGCCAGCACTCCAAGCAGGCGCACTTCCAGCGCGTAGCGGGATCGAGCCGGCTAACATTGCGAAACACTAAGCGGCCAGAATGACAATGCCGATATCTACTTTTTGCCTCGCGCGAAACTAATCGCTCTGTGCCCAATCCCTTAACCCCAACCCCCAGACCCTAACTGGTCCTTCGTGAACTAAAATCCTCTGGTGCCTTTTGACCGCATTGAGTTCGTGCCCGACCGCGATTCCGAGCTATTTGCTGCCGCTCCTGCAAGCGCGGCGGTGTTCGTGCTGCGGGGTGAAGAAGGCAGCGAGCCCTACGTCGGCAAGACGTCGAACCTGCGACGCCGATTGCTGCGGTTGCTGGGCGCGCCGGAAGGCCAATCGCGCAAGCTGAACCTGCGCGACCGGGTGCGGTCTGTCGAATGGAACGCGACCGGGTCCGACTTCGAGGCTTCGTTCCTGCTCTACAAAACGCTGCGCCGCGAATTTCCCAAGACCTATGAAAAGCGCTTGCGGCTGCGCTTTGCGCCGCTCATCAAACTCATCCTGGACAATCCTTATCCGCGCGCCACGGTTATCACACGCATCAGCGGGACGAAAAGTAACGCGCAATATTTCGGCCCATTTTTTACTCGCGTCGCGGCCGAAAAGTTTGCCAACGATTCCCTCGACCTGTTCAAGATGCGCCGTTGCGTGGACGATCTCAACCCCGATCCTGCCTTTCCCGGCTGCATTTATTCGGAGATGAAGATGTGCCTGGCGCCTTGCTTTAAGGGCTGCAGCGATGAGGAATATGCGGCCGAGGTTGAGCGGGTGCAGCAATACTTCGAGAGCGGCGGCCAGTCGCTGGTGCGGGAGATCGAACGCCTGCGGGATGAGGCCTCCGGGAACCTCGATTTTGAAGGCGCAGCGACGCTGCACGCTCGGCTGGAGAAAGTGAAAGCCGCCACAGCTCAGTTGCCGGAGATCGTGCGCCGGCTTGATGAACTGAACGGATTGATGATTCAGCCCTCTGCCGAGCGGGATTCGATTACGTTGTTCAAGATTGTGGGAGCGAAGATTTGCGATCCGGTCGCCCTCTACATCGGCAAACAGTCGGAGGCTGACTCTCATCTCGCTGCCAGGCCGCAATCGATGGAATCGCGTATTACTGGAGCTCTTGCTGCCGTCGAGCCGCCGAAGTTGCGCGGCGCACTGGAAGGGATGGAGCATCTGGCGCTGTTGAAGCGCTGGTATTACCGCACGACGAAGGTCGGCGAACTTTTTCTTACGGAGAACAACGGCGAGTTGCCGATGCGGCGGGTGGTGCGCGGCGTTTCGCGCGTGTTTCGCGGTGAAAAGCCGGCCCCCGACCTCAGCGAGACCGCCGGCGATTACTGGAAATTCCGCGCCCGCGAGGCCGGCATCACAGAAAACTAGCGTGCGCGATAGCTACAATTCCTGCATGAGTGCCAAACCTGATAGCTGGAACTCCGAACTCTACCAGTCGAGCCATTCGTTCGTTTGGCAGTACGGGCGCGACCTGCTGGTGCTGTTGAATGCGAACCCGGGCGAGCGCATTCTCGACGTGGGTTGCGGCACCGGGCAACTGACTGCCGACATCACCCAGTTTGGAGCGGAAGTTGTTGGCATTGATTCTTCGCCGGAGATGGTTGCTACCGCGCAAAAGAATTTTCCCCACGTGCGCTTTGAAGTTGCCGATGCAACCGCGCTCACCTATGCTGACGAATTCGATGTCGTGATCTCAAACGCCGCGCTGCACTGGGTGCGCGACCAACCGGCGGCGATCGCCTCGATTGCGCGAGCGCTGAAACGCGGAGGCCGACTGGTCTTCGAGATGGGTGGCCGCGGCAATCTCCGCCATCTGCTCGACGCTGTTTACCGCGCGTTGCGGAAGTGCGGTATCGCCAATCCGGAGCAGCTATCGCCCTGGTCCTTCCCGTCGATCGGAGAGCACGCGCCGCTGCTGGAGGCCCACGGCCTCGAGGTAGACTTCGCGGTGCTGTTCGATCGAGCGACGATCCTTGAAGGCGGCGAGCGCGGGCTGAAGTCGTGGCTGGAAATGTTTGGACGTTTCGCCATCGATGCGCTCGCGCCGGAGCAGCGCAAAGAATTCGTTCGCCTGGTCGAGGAGTTCGCCGCTCCCGAGCTGTTTCACAATGGGGTGTGGACGATCGACTATCGACGCCTGCGCCTGGTCTCGGTGAAACTTTGAAGACCGCGCCGAAGATGTCAGAGGAATTGACTTCGCCGAAATTGACCGCGGCACAATTGCGCAAGCTGCCCCCGCTCCCGCGCGAGTTCTACAACCGTGATCCGGTCACGCTGGGTCGCGCATTGCTGGGCAAGTTGCTGATCCGCCGCGAAGGCCGTCAGCTCCTGGCCGGACGTATCGTGGAAGACGAGGCGTACCTCGGCGACAAAGATCCTGCCGCGCACGCCTTCACCGGACGCACCCCTCGCAATGAGGTGCTCTTTGGGCCGCCCGGTCACGCATACGTGTACTTCATCTATGGCAATCACTATTGCCTGAACGTATCCTGCCTGCCGGAGGGGCAAGGCGAAGGCGTACTCTTTCGCGCCATGGAGCCGGTGTTCGGGGTGGAACAAATGGTCGCCGCCCGCGGCCTTGCTCTGCCGCAGTCGCCGCGCCTGACGCAATTACGCCTGATTTCGAGTGGGCCGGGAAACATGGCCAAGGCTCTGGGCATAACCCGGGTGCGCGACAACGATAAAGATCTGACGTCGCGTAATTCCGACCTCTGGTTCGCCGACGACGGTTACCGGCCCGGCAAGATCGTGGCGACGGTGCGCATCGGCATCACCAAAGCGGTTGAGCAGCCGCTGCGATTTGTGATCGCGGGAAATCCCTACGTCTCAGGGAAAAAACTACCGTGAGCCGACACCGTTACAGCGGGTCGTGCCAACCGCCGATGTCGGCTGCCAATTCGCGCGCATCCGGCGGACCCCAGGTTCCCGGCTCATACATCTCCGTGGGGCAGCAATCGCCGAGAATCGGATCAACGATGGCCCAAGCAGCTTCCACCGCATCCTGCCGCACGAAGAGCAGCGGATCGCCCCGCATCGCGTCGCTCAGCAGCCGTTGATAGGCATCCATCTCATCGTTGGTGGTGTACTTCACCGCCGACAGTTCCACCGGCATCGGTACTAGCAGCGGACCTGGGCGCTTCACGCGTCCGCCCAGGCTGAGTTCGATGTCGGGACCTAGGCGGAAGCGGAAATAGTTTCTGCCATCTCCGCCCATCTTACTCAGCGGAGGCTTGCGCAACTTCACATAAACTTCCGTGGCCGTGACCGGCAGTCGTTTGCCGGCGCGAATCAGGAACGGAACTCCCGCCCAGCGCCACGAGTCGATCTCCAGCCTGAGGGCCGCGAAGGTCTCGACATCCGAATGCGGTGAGACGCCGGGTTCACTGCGATAACCGTTGAACTGGCCGCGCACGATGTTGACCGGGCTGAGCGGCGGAATGGTGCGAAAAATCTTTACCTGCTCGTCGCGCACCGAATCTACGTACATCCGCGTCGGTGGCTCCATCGCCAGAAACGCGGTCACTTGCAGCATGTGGTTCTGCACCACGTCGCGAATAGCGCCTGCTTCTTCGTAAAACTTACCTCGGCCTTCGACGCCGAACTTTTCCGCCATCGTGATCTGCACGCTGTGAACGTAATTGCGATTCCAGATTGGCTCCAGGAAACTGTTCGCGAAGCGGAAGATCAGCAAGTTCTCCACCGCTTCTTTGCCGAGATAGTGATCGATGCGGAAAATGTTTTCTTCCGGAAACGCTTCGTGCAGCGTGTCATTCAGCTTGCGGGCCGACAGCTGGTCGCGGCCAAAAGGCTTCTCCAGGATCACGCGCGCGTTCTGCGCGGAGCCTGACTTCGCCAGTCCGCGGACCACCACGGGGAACATGCTGGGAGGAATCGCCAGGTAATGGGTGGGACACTTGGCCTCTCCCAACATGGCGCGCAGCTGGGTGTACGTCTTGTCGTCCTTGTAGTCTCCGTCCAGGTAGCTGAGCAGCTCGCACAGCTTGGCGAAAGCTTCCTCGTCCAGGCCGCCTCCGTACTTGATGATGCTGTCGCGGGCGCGCTCCCGCAGTTGCTCGATATTCCAGCCGGACTTGGCAACGCCGATGACCGGCACATCGAGCGTGCCTTGCTTGACCATGCTCTGCAACGCAGGGAAAATTTTCTTGTGAGCCAGGTCGCCGGTGGCGCCGAAAAATACGAAAGCATCAGACCGCTGTAGCATGAACTCCTCTTTGCAACCGTGAACGGGATTACGATGTACGAATAACTTGCAGTGTCGCGTGACGGTGGCAGATCGCTGCCCTGTGCGACCCCAGGAACGACTCAAACTCTGCCGAAATAGTGTATCTGGCGGGCGGGTGGTAACGATAGCCGCGGACGCTCTTGCAAAATAAATAACTGATGAATGCCATCGGTCGGGGCGGCTGCTGCAATAGCTTACGGTGCGGCCAAATGCACCGAAGCGCGCTGCCTCCTCCTGTAACATAAGAAGCAAGCCCATGAGCTCTTCCAACCCCATGCAAAATTCCAGCGAGCGTGTTCTGGAGTTCGACCAGCTGCGCCAGCTGCTGGCGGTTTATACCGGCTCGCCGCTTGGACATGAGCGGGTGATGCAGCTCACCCCTTCGCGTGATCAGCACTGGGTAGAACGTCAGCAACGACTGACCCAGGAACTGCGCGGCTACCTGCGCACGGGCGGCCATTTTGATTTCCACGGGCTCTCGGAACCGGGCACGTTAATCAGCAGGGCCCGCATTTCCGGCGCCGCCCTCGAGATCACCGAAATCCGCGACTTGCTGCTCATCGCCGACCGTTCAGCCGAGTGGCGCGAGATCGCGCTAAATCCTGCCGCCGACATCCAGGACAAGTGGGAGGCGGTGCGCGAATTGTCGGAACGCCTCGAAGACTTTACGCTGCTGCTGCGCCACTTCCGCAACAAAATTTTGCCTGACGGGACGCTAGATGATCGCGCTTCGCCGGAGCTGGCACGCATTCGCCGCGATATCGAAAAGCAGAAGCGCTCCATTCAGGAGTCGTTACGGTCCTACATGCGGCGCCTCTCCGACGGCGGTGCGGTGCAGGAAGAGCTGGTGACGATTCGGGGCGAGCGCTTCGTCATTCCGGTGAAGGTGGAGCAGCGCCGGCGCGTGCAGGGTGTCGCGCACGGAGCTTCCTCCAGCGGACAAACCGTTTTCATTGAGCCGCTGGAGACCATCGAGCAAAACAATGATCTGGTGCGCCTGCTGGAGGATGAGCAGGCGGAGATTCATCGCATTCTGCTCGATATGACCGTGCGGCTCGGGGAACACGCAGACGCATTAACGGTCGCAGTCGAGATTCTTTCCGAACTGGAATTGCAGTTCGCCAAGGCGCGATTTGCCGAGGATTACAACTGTGTTGCGGTGAAGCTGCTGACGGATGAGACGCATGCAACGGGCACGAATCAGGAATTGTCGGAAGCAATGCAATCACCGGCCGAAAGTTCGCCGGACACGGAGTCGTGTGATGCGTTCCTTTTGCAGCAGGCGCGGCACCCTCTGCTGGAGCGGACCCTTAAGCCGAAGGGCATCGCTGTCGTTCCAGTCACGGTGGAGCTCGATAACCAGCACCGCCAGCTGATTATCAGCGGCCCCAACACTGGCGGAAAAACTGTTGCTCTCAAGACGGTCGGCTTGTTATCGCTGATGGCGCAGTCTGGAATCCCCGTACCGGCGGAGCGCGCGGAGATGCCGCTGTTCGATTCGGTGTTCGCTGATATCGGCGACTATCAGTCGATCGAGCAGAACCTTTCGACTTTTTCGGCGCACGTCACCAACATTGATCTCATTTCGCACCACGCGACCGCGCAATCGCTGGTGTTGCTTGATGAGTTGGGCTCGGCAACTGATCCGGAGGAAGGCGCCGCGCTGGCTGTCGCCATCGCCGATTTCTTTCGCCGTGCCGCTTGCCTCAGCATCATCTCCACTCATCACACCGCGCTGAAGGTTTACGCGGCGAACACCCCTGGCGTGCTCAATGCCGCCGTCGGCTTCGACGAAAATACGTTCGCTCCAACCTACGAGTTGCGCATGGGCGTGCCGGGCGCCTCGGCGGGAATTAATATCGCGCACAAGCTGGGACTCAACCCTGACATTGTGGGAGATGCTCGCCAGCGCATGACGTCGCAGGCGCAGGATGTCGCCCGCTTCCTTGACAAGTTGCACACCGAGCTGCGCCAGCTGGATACGGAACGGGCGCAGGTTCGTGCGCGGGAGCAGGAAGTGGCGCGGCAGCGTGATCATCTCAACGTGGAAGGCCGCAAAGAGCAGCGCGAGAAGCTTCGCGAAATGGAGAAGAAGCTGGAGAGCGTGCTGCGCGACTTCGAATATCAAGCCCGCGAAACGGTGAACGCCGTTCAGGACCGCGCGCAGGCGCTCAAGCTGTCCAAGGACGCAGAGCGTCGCATTGCGAAGATGCGGCGCGAATTTCGCGAGCAGTTCGACTCGACCGTCGTGGCCCATACCACGGGCGCCGATGCCGGCGATCCGCACGCCCAGCAGCATGTGGTAAAGCACGTTTCGGTGGGCGACACCGTACGGCTTAAATCGCTGGGCCGGGACGGGCGGGTGCTGCGCCACTTCGATGACGACACCTTCGAGGTTGCCGTCGGCCCCATGAAGATGAAAGTCGCGCGTGACGATTTTGCCAGCGTGGTGGCCCAGGCCGGCAACAATCCGGTGGAGGCGGCGCGCTCGCGCGGCATCAATGTTTCGCTGGCCCGCGAGGACGACAGCGTCTCCACTGAGATCAATGTCATCGGCAAAACCGTGGATGAAGCCACGCAAGCGGTGGAGAAGTTTGTCGATCGCGCATTTCTGGCGGGAGCGGTGCGTTTGCGAATCGTGCATGGCAGCGGCATGGGCATCCTGCGCAAAGCGCTGCGTCAGTATCTGAAAGGCCATCCGCACGTCGCTACAGTCACGGAGCCCCCGCAAAATGAAGGCGGCGGTGGGGCAACCGTGGTGGAGTTGAGGACGTGAAGAGGCCGCTATTCGCTCTTCGCCTTCCGCTATTCGCTTCTTGCCTCGGCTTTTCGCTATTCGCATTTCGCTCGTCGCCAACCCACGGTCGGAGAGTGGAACAGGTTTACGCGTGACAATTCGGCGCCGAAGAAGTTCTTGCAAACGTGACCGATGTGCCCAACGCCTTTAAGCGCATGGCGAACAGCGAATAGCGGCCTTTGACGAATAGCGGCTTTTCTTGCGCTTCGCGCGCCCCATCTCTAGACTTAAGGAAGCAATGAGCAGGCTGGGTCAAACTTTAAAAGGCTATGTCTGGTGGACCTCTCCGCGAGGCAGCATCCATTACGACGTAATGGTGACGATCATTCTCGCCTTCATTTTTCTGGCGCCCATCTGGGTCAACTTCCGCGACAAGCCGCAGGAACGGCCGCCCCGCCAGACTGAAGTCATTGTGCAACAGCAAGGCGACGGTTTTCTATATAAAGTTGACGCCTCGGCGGTCAAGAAAGACAGCGATACCGACATTCGCGAATCTCTGCTGCGCATCATCGAGCCGGTGGCCGGAGAAATCACCATTGACCGCTACGAGCCAGTTTTCGACGGCAACCATAACCTGGTTACTTACAAAGTCTGGGGTCATCGTTAAGCCGGGAGCACGGCCGGCAACTGGCCGAAGCAACCTCCTGAGCTGTTTTGGTTTCACTCTTAGACAAGAACCATCATGAAAAACCGACTCATCGCTGTAGCATGGCTTCTTCTTTGTTGTGCTGCCGGATTGCAGGCCCAGAGCCTGGAGGTGGCGCTGAACTCCATGGATCAGGCGGCGGCCAATTTTCACAACGCCCAGTGCGACTTTGTGGCGGACCAGTTTTGGAAGGTCGTCGACGACCACGACATTCAGCAGGGCACGATGTACTTCCGCCGCCAAGGGAAGGATGTGGAGATGGCGGCCGACTTTACGGCTCCGGAAAAAAAGAACGTACTCTTCGCCAACGGCGTTGTGAGTTATTACCAGCCGGCCATCGACCAGGTCACGCAATACAGTGCCGGCAAGAATAAGGCGGATTTCGAAAGCTTTCTGGTGCTCGGGTTCGGCGGACGTGGACACGACTTACCGAAGTCCTACGACGTGACTTACGGTGGCCAGGAACAGGTGCAAGGGGTGAATGCCGACAAGCTGGTGCTTACGCCGAAGTCGCAGCGAGTGCGCAACATGTTCCAGACGATTACCTTGTGGATTGATCCCGCACGCGGCGTAACGGTGCAGCAGCGATTCGATGAGCCTTCTGGCGACTATCGGGTGACGAAGTACAGCAACATTGAAATCAACAAAAAGATTTCCGGCGACGTCTTCAAACTCAAGACCACCGGGCATACCAAGGTCGTCAAACCGAATGGGTAAGGTGGTTGGGAACTTTTTGGGGAAAGCTTTTGAAGGGGACGGTCTTGAGACCGTCCGTAAGGATTTGCAAAAGTGGTTCGGCTTCAGCCGCTGAGGAAGCGCGTTCTAGCGGGTTGTTGTGCCGTCCCTAAAGGGACTCAGATTTTATTTCACTTAGGACGGCGCAGCTGAAGCTGCGCCCCTTCAAAGCTCGAGAGGCGGAAATTAGTGGCGGCCGTGCAAAACTCGAGAGGCGTAAATTAGCGGCGCCCCTGCAAAACTCGAGATGCGGAAATTAATCCTGCCCTTCGAAACGCGAAAATTAGTGGCGGCCCTTCAAAGCCCGACACAGCAAAGTCAGTGGAACCATTTCAGAGCTGGAGCAAAGCGCAACACGACGAACTGCTCGGCTGTAGCTGGTGCCCTTTCAACCGATCTGCAGTTCTCCCGCGACGACGCACTGCCGCCCAGACCAGGAACTAAGCAAGCAGTTGAGGCTGCGCCTTTACTTCGTCGCGGGCTTGGCGTTGTCCGTCTGCTGTAAGTCTTGCGGACTTGCTTGCTGCGCATTGTCTTTCATCTGTGAGGAGTTCTTCAGGAACACAACCGTCTTCCAGATGTCATCGTCGGACAGCACACCATCCCAGCCGGGCATACCGCTAAAACGAATTCCATACTTGATAGTGTAGAAAAGATTGCCGTCAGGATCGTCTGGTGTGCGATTCATGAGCTGCGGCACGGACGGATAGAAATTCCGCCGCATCGGCGAGCTCGGCTGCTTCAAGCTGCCGTGGCAGAAAGCGCAATTCTTGTCGTAGGTCATGGAGCCGTCCATCACGTTCTCCATGGTCGGCTGAAAGGGATTGTTCTGTTTGGGAGCATGGCCATCGACCCAGGCATCGACCGAACGATTGGCCGTACGGCGCTCAAGAGTGCTGGGCGTGTTGCCCACGGCCCGAGTGTCGAAGTGGCCTGTGGTCGAGTAATAGTAGCCCCCTCCGAACACCACCAGCAGCGTGACGATGATTCCCAGGATAAATCCGCGCATGTTTCTCCTTCGAAGCCGACCGAAGCGATGACCGGAATTCATCATCGTACTACGGGCCAAGAAGCCGATTCTGGCGGTTTACAAATCGTAACCCGCACGTAATTGTTGTTTCCTGTAAGAAGGAGGGCGAAGTTCCTCAATAGCGCCGCAGCCGGCGAGCCTCTCGGACCACGTCTTCTACCTTGGGCAGAAACACTTCTTCCAAAGGAGGAGAGAACGGTACCGGACTGTCGGCGGACGCGATGCGCGTGATGGGCGCGTCTAGCGAGTCGAAACACTCTTCGTTGATGATGGCCCCTACTTCACCGGCAATGCCGCCGGTCTTTGTGTCTTCATGCAGGACGATGACGCGATTCGTCTTCTCCACCGTCTGGCGGATGGCGTCACGGTCGAGCGGCAACACAGTCCGCAGATCCACGACCTCGAGCTGGATACCCTCTTTGGCCAGGAGTTCCGCGGCTTCCAGCGCGGTGTAAACCATGGCTGCGTAGGTGATCACGCTGACGTCGCTGCCTTCGCGCACCACTCGTGCCTTGCCGATGGGCACCGTGTAATCCTCGGCCGGAATTTCTTCCTTAATGCGGCGATAGAGAAACTTGTGTTCGAAAAAGAGTACCGGATTGTTGTCGCGGATAGCGGACTTGATAAGGCCTTTTGCGTCGTAAGCGCTGGCCGGGCAGACGACCTTTAGCCCCGGCGTGTGCGCGAAGTAGGTTTCGGGATTCTGCGAGTGAAACGGGCCGCCATGTACTCCGCCGCCCGATGGTCCGCGGACAACCACGGGCACCGGTGCTCCCCAGCGAAAGTGCGCCTTGGCCAGCAGGTTGGTGATCTGGTTGAAAGCGCAGCTGATGAAGTCCATGAACTGAAACTCAGCCACGGGGCGCATGCCGGTAATGGCCGCGCCAAAGCTGGCGTTGATGATGGCCATTTCGGAGATTGGGGTGTCCACCACGCGCTCGGGACCAAAGCGGTCGATGAGCCCATCGGTAACCTTGAAGGCGCCGCCGTAAATACCGATGTCCTCACCGATACAGAACACGGCGGGATCGCGCTCCATCTCTTCCCAAATGCCTTGGCGAATTGCTTCCAGATAAGTAACAGCTGCCATGAATATTTATGCCACCCTGGGAAGATTCTAACCGAGGGATGAGAGGTTGTGGGAGGTTGCGTCGGACGTAGGAGTTTGAGTTTCGTGGGGACGTCAGACGTGATTTGAAAGGGGCGGCTTTTAAGCCGCCCGAACCCATTACGAAAATGAATTTGGTTTCAGCCGCTGAGGAACCTCGGTTCCCCCCCGCGGTCCAAATCAACCTAGGCCGTCGCCGGTGGAATTGCCGGGCTCGCCGGCGGAGCCGTCACGTGCCCGGTCACCGATTTTCCACAGTACGGACACACCACGTAATCGCGGCTGATGCTACGGCTGCAATGCGGACACATCGGCGTCACCGCGTAACCGCACTTGGGGCAGTAGCGAAAGTCGGAGCCCACGGCCGTGCTGCAATTGGGGCACGGCATCAGCAGCGGCTTGCGCAGCAGAAAATAGGCAATGAAGCCCAGCGCCTTGGGGACGAAGATTACCAGCAGCGTCCACAACAGCGAATTCATGCCGCGGCGCTTGGAATCGGCATTCACGTAGCCGATCATCAGCACAATGATGCCGAGAATCAAACCTCCGAGAAGGCTGATCGCCACCAGTGCCGGCATCGGCGGTATATCTTTTTCGTAGTGCGGCAACAGACCCAGCAGGCAGACCTGCGCGATCACGAACAACAGGACGCCGATTACCCAAGCCAGGCCCGGAATAATTGCAATCTCGTTCCTAAAACCAGTTTTCCCGTTCATTGGTCACCTCCATCGCGTTCCCTTGCCAGTGCCGCCATGAATTTTCCTTCCAGCACAGGAGTGGGGAACGCCAACATCAATCCGGCGATTACCACCGCCGGTAACAGCAGAGACAGAAAAATGCCCGGCTGCACGATCGCTTGCGACAATCCGAACCGCTCGGCCACCCACCCGCCGACCCTCCACCACAGGTACGCTGAGCCGGCGGACGACAGCGCCCCAATGCAGAACGAAATCGCGATCAGCACCCGGCGTGACTGCTGCTCCTGCATTTGCAACGCGCGGCTGCGCAGCCGAGCTTGCGTCGTCATCACCAGCGACGGGCTGGCCGTTACCGCGACTGCTCGCAGCATGATGCCGGTATCGGCGAAATCGACGGCGAAAGCCGAGCAATCGGAGCAAAGGCCCAGGTGCGACTCCAGCCACGCCGAATCTGGTGCGGCAATTTCTTCCGCTCCGCGGCGGATAATTAAATCGATGGCGCGCTCGTGGTCATGATGGGTCATTGCGCGCCTCCTTTCAGTGCGGGGCGCAGCGCCATTACCCCGCGATAGATTCTGGTCTTCACCGTCGAAACCGGGATGTGCACCAGCTTCGCAATCTCCTCTAGCTTCATCTGCTCCTGGAAGCGCAGCACCAGCACCTCGCGAAAGATCGGAGATACCTTGGCCAATGCTGCATGAAATCTCTCCCGCTCCTGATGCGATGCCGCCACTTCAAACGGCGACGGATCATGCGACGCCGGCTCAAACGGCGCGCCGTCTTCCGGATCTTTCATCTCGTCGAGGCTGGCAGGATTGCGCTTGCGCAGGTAGTCGATGGCAACGTTGTGCCCAATGGACATCAGCCAGGTGACGAAGCGATTGCGTCCGTCGTAAAGATGCCCCTTTTCCAGCACGCGCAGCCAGGTTTCCTGGAACAGGTCCTCGGCGACGGCGCGATTGCCGGTCAAGTGCAGCAGGTAGCGCAGCAACCGGTGCTGATACTGTTCGATTAACGCGTCGAGCAGATCAGGATCGCGGCGCCGAAGTCCCTGTGCGATTTGGGCTTCTTCGGTTTCCATCGGAACCAGCAGACTGAAGGCGGTGGCGATCATACTAACGGGATATACGGAGCAGGGCGAGAAAAAGACTCATTGCGGGAAGCCGCCTTTAGCTCTTGGCGTTTTAGCCCTCAGCGAAAGCCTGAGTGTGCGTTACCGGAGGAGCTACGCCTTAGCGCAGCGTGTAATGGTCAAGAATCGGCGGCCTTCAACCCTGGACAGGGTCGGCTATTAGCTCTTAGCCATTAGCTCTTGGCATAGGGGAAAGGTCGAACTAGCTTCTTTGAAGGGGACGACCTTTTAGATCGTCCGTAAGTATGCAAAATCGGTTCGGCCTTCCGCCGCTGAGGAATCTAGGTTTCGCTATTAATAGTTTCCTTAGCGATCGAAGCACCGACGGCCAGGTTCCAGGCCCCTGCGTCCGGTGCACCTCGGTAATCATCAAATCCGCAGAAGAAAACTGAATCCTCTTGAGCGAAACTGCCGTAAGCTGACCACTGACGGCTGAAAGCTGATGACTGTTTGATCATCCACGTCCTCCATCTCGGGCTGGTTCCCTACGCAACGGCGCTGGAGCTTCAGCGCACGCTGCTACAGCTGCGCAAGGCCAATCGCATCGAGAACACGCTTCTGCTGCTGGAGCATCCCGCAGTCCTCACGCTGGGGCGCAATGCACAGCTGGCCAATGTGCTGGCGTCTCCAGAATTTCTGGCGCAACGCGGCGTGGGGCTGTTCGAGATCGATCGCGGTGGCGACGTCACCTTCCACGGGCCCGGTCAGCTGATCGCCTATCCCATCTTCGACTTGCGCAGCTTCGAGCCAAAGGTGGGCGCGGTGGAATTCGTGCGGCGGCTGGAAGAGGTATTGATTCGCACTTGCGGCGACTTTGCCATTGGCACCCAGCGCATCAAGGGGCTGACCGGCGTGTGGACGTACGCACTGCGCAACAAACCCGAAGCCAAGATCGCGGCCATCGGAGTCCACATCTCGCGCGCTGTCACCACGCACGGCTTCGCCTTGAACGTCACTACGGACTTGGATTTCTTCAGCCTGATCGTTCCCTGCGGCCTGACCGGCAAGCCGGTGACTTCGATGCAGCGTGAGTTGCAGAAGTCCTTAACCATGGACGAGGTGGCCACGGCCGCGTCGCGCAATTTCGGCCGCGTCTTCGGGTCGCAGATGTTGTGGCTGGACTCGCTGGAAGACCTGCTGGCACAAGTCTCTGAACCGGAAAAGCCGCGCGCCGAATCTGCGCCCGAATCCGTCAGCTCTCCGGCGAACCAGGGCACGCCTGTGCGTCCGCCCAAAGAGTTGCGCGATCTGCACGGCGACGGCAGCGAGATGGTGTAGGGGCGGAGGCTCATAAATCATTCATCGCCACGCAAGACAGAGGAGCGGTGCCGCCCCTGAAGGGGCTTTTTGTCTCATTAGTTGGCTGGTACGGCGCACCTGAAGGTGCGCCCCTTCAAAACCTCTGGCGAAAAGCAATGCGCGCACATCGACGTGCTGACGATCCCTCACTGCGCTTCGGGATTTTGGCAGCAGGCTCCCGCCTGCTGGGCGCCCGGCGAGATCCCTCGCTGTGCTTCGGGATTTCGGCAGCAGGCTCCCGCTGCGCTCACGCCTGCTTAGCGCCTCAACTTGCCTCTGCCGTGGCTTGCGTTTATCGTTGCTTCTGCACCTATGGCTGACAAGAAGCGCCCAAACTCCAGCGATCCGCAGAAAAAATCGAGCAAGGTTCCACTCGCGCCAGCGGAGCGGTCCAAGACGTCGACGGCCTCCGAGCAAGCTGATGGCTCGCCCAAGCCGACCGACACCAACGCCGCGAACCCGAGCGGCACGTCGGGCAACGGCAATCGTGGCCAGCAGACTGGCAAGACGAACGACGGGGCTAAGGCCAACTCCGCCATCCACGACGACTCCGCTTTGTCTTCCCTGCGCTCCTACAACATTCCCGACTACCGTCTCGAGCATCCCGAGTTCCGGATCTTTATGTCGGGCGAAGGATCCAGCGTTGAGTATCGCGTCGAAGGCGAGTTGAGCGCGGCGCCGCCACCCATTCGCGACTCGAAATATCTTTCGCGCGAGCAATGCATCGCCATCTATCGCTGGATGCTACTGAATCGGCGCATGGAAGTGGCGCTGGAAAATCTCTACAAGCAAGGCCAGGTGGTTGGCGGCGTTTATTTTGGACTGGGACAGGAAGGCTGTTCCTGCGCGTCGGCCTATGCGCTTGGCGCAGACGACTGGCTGGGGCCCATGATCCGCAACCAGGGTGCGATGCTGGTGCGCGGCTTCAGTGCCCGCGACATCATGCGGCAGTACATGGCCAAGGGCGATTCCCCGACTTGGGGGCGCGACGCCTCTTCACACTTTGGCGATTTCCAGAAGCGCAATGTTTGCGCACCAATTTCCATGCTGGGTGAGTTGATCGGCGTGATGGCCGGAGTGTGCCTGGGTGCACGCCTTCAGGGCAAGAACGTTGTCGGGCTCACCTACGTCGGCGATGGCGGCCAGTCGACCGGCGTCACCTATGAGAGCCTGAACTTCGCGGCGGTGCAGAAGCTCGGCCTGGTGCTGGTTGTCGAGAACAATCTCTGGGGCTACTCCACTCCCGCGGATATGCAGTTTCTGGTGAAGGACCTGGCCGAGCGGGCTATCGCTTACGGCATCCCGGGTGTCATTGTCGATGGCACCGATCCTTGTCAGGTGTACGACGCCACTCACGAAGCGTGTGAGCGTGCGTATCGCGGCGAAGGCCCGACCTTGATCGAAGCCAAGATGATGCGCATGAAAGGTCATGCCATCCACGACGCAGCGCAATACGTTCCGGCGAAGCTGTTCGAATACTGGCGGGCCCGCGATCCCATCGCCCGCTTCGAGAATTACCTGGTGAACGTGAAAGGCTGGATGACGGCCGACGACAACCAGAAGCTGATCGCCGATGTGGAGCGCGAGCTCGAAGCCGATCGCAACGCTGCAGTCGCCTCTCCAATGCCCGATCCCGCAACTGACAAGACGCATCAGGGCGTTTACTGCGATCCGTCGTGCCACGACATAAAACCGAAGTATGGGCCGGTGGTGGCTAAACCTCGGAGAGGCGGCAACGCGGGTCCCAAATCAGCAGAAGCCGCTGTTCATTTGAAATAGACAGTTCACCCTTCGATCGATTAAAGTCAGCCGCAGATACTCGGGGCCGTCACACCCTACTTTAAGATGGCGCCAACTCGCTTCCCGGCGCAACACTAATTCAAAGGAATGCCGGAATGACGCAATTCTCCAAGCAGCCCCTTTCCTACCGACTGCTTGTTCTGATGATCGTGGCGGCGTCCTGCCTTCGTGTGTTTGTGTGTTTCCAGCACAACCCGATGGACTACATTTTTTCGGACAATCTTCGCCACTGGAACAATGGAATCCACTTTCCGAAGGGCGGCTACAATGGCGCCGGCGATCCGATTGGCTATCAGGTTTATATAGCTGTCCTTTACCGGCTCACGCACGGCAACAGAATACTTGTCGCTTTGGCTTCCTCCCTTCTGTCTGTGCTGATGCCCTGGACCTATTACCGCGCCGCGCGAAGCTTCGGCATGGGGAAGTTACCGTCGTTGTGGGTATGGGCGCTGATTGCGTGGACGCCGTCATTGCTGGCCATCTACCACTACATCATGATGGAGACGCTGCTGCTCCTGCTGGAAGGCCTCGCTTTGTGGATGACGGGGCGATACCTACGCAGGGGGGGGACCGGACCATTCCTGTGGTTCGTGTTCTGCTGGGCTCTCGCCTGTCTGACCAAGCCAACGGTCGTTCCTCTGGCGGGCGTATGTCTGCTGTGGACGTTCTGGAAGAGACGCCCGAACTGGCGGGCTCTCGCAATCGGGGCGGTGATCGGCATTGTTATGCTCATCCCGCAGTCGATTAGAACCAAGAAGGAGCTTGGCTTTTACGCGCCCTTCGGTAATCCTTGGCTGGCCAAGATCGTTCATCGTGACGACGCCAGGAGGACGTACTTTCATTTCTACACTCACGCTAGCGCCGATCTGGATCTTAGGACGCGGCCCGCGGACGAGGAGGATATTATTTCGCCACCCAGCGGGTTCCTGCAACCACTGTTACCCCTGAGTCCATGGGCCATTCGTCGCGCATTCTTTGACAGCAAAGCCCAAGTCACCATTAATTTCGCTGCTGGAGAACGAGACTGGAAAGCCGCCTACGAGTTTTTTGATAACGATCCTTACGAACGGATGGTACAGTGGCGCGAAAACATCGTTCTGTTTCTGTTTGCTCCTTCGTGGCCGGAAACCCCTACGGGACAGTGGGACGGCCATCTGGAGTATCTCGCCCGCTGGATGTGGGCCCCGCTAGTTCTGATCGTACTGTTGTTAAATCTGTGGGAATTTGTAAGACGCCACTTTGATTTGATTCCCGTAGGCGTAACGGTCATCACGCTCGTCCTCATGTTGCAGAATGAAATCCTGATGGAAGGCCGGTATCGCAAGCCAGTCGAACCGTTGCTTCTGCTGAACCTGGTGTGGCTGATCGCCAACTGGAGAGCGCGCAAGCAGGTGAATGAAAGTGCTCCAGCTAAGGCTGTAGTTCCCGTATAGGTGTTCCCCCAGGGCGATTAGCAATTCAGTTCGCCGGCCTGTGGTCTTTTATCTTGCGTTAAATCTTCCCCTTGCCACTTGTCGTACAATGAACCCCACTTGAATCGGCTGCAGACCGCGCGAATCCTGGCACGATCCGAGCTCAAGGGCCTTTCGTTTTAACGGAACGGCTACGAGAAGCGCGCGACCATGAGCACCGAGGTATGGGTTGATGCCTCAGATCCTGCGTGAAGAAATCCGCAAAGCGCCGCCAATTCCTGTTGTGCAAGAGCGCTCGCAGGTTGTGTCTCTACTGCATCTGCTGCGGCCGCACCAGTGGGTGAAGAACATTCTGGTGCTGATACCGATGCTGCTGGCGCACGAGTGGAATCAGGGCTGGGTGGTCAGAAACGCTATCCTAGCTACCATTTGCTTCTGCGTTACTGCTTCGGCTGTATACATCAGTAACGATCTGCTCGATCTCGAAGCGGACCGCAACCATGCCAGCAAGAAATTCCGTCCACTGGCGTCGAATGCAGTTTCCCCCGCCACGGCAATTGTTGTGATGCTTCTGCTACTTGGCGTGGCGGTCGCTCTCGCCATTCGATTGCCGTTGGGCTTTGGCATCTCCCTGCTGGTTTACTTCGTCGTGTCCAGCCTTTACTCGGTCTATCTGAAGACCAAAGTCATTTTGGACATCTGCGTTTTGGCCGGCCTCTATACGATTCGGCTGTTTGCCGGAGGCGCGGCTACCTACATTCCGATTTCCGAATGGACCCTGGCCTTCGCCATGTTCTGCTTCCTGGGGCTAGCCGCTGTTAAACGCTATACCGAGCTGCAATCGCTAGCTCAGGATCCCAAATCGCTGCTTCGGCGCGGCTACGAACAAACCGATCAGCTTACGGTGCACGTCCTGGGCATGACCTCCATGATGCTGTCGGTGCTGGTGCTGGCGCTGTACCTTCACACTCCCGAGGTGACCCGGCTGTATCGCCATCCCGAATGGTTGTGGCTGATGTGCCCGGTCCTGCTGTATTGGTTTGGAAGGATTTGGGTGGCGGCAGGCCGAGGCAGAATGCATTCCGACCCCATTGTCTTCGCCTTGCGCGATCGCGTCAGCCTGGTGGCTGCCGGCGTGGTGGTGGTGATTGGCCTGGCTTGCAAGTAATTCTGCTACTTCGTTGCAAACTTGAGGATCGCGTTCTTCGAATCCCTCTACCCCACTATCTCTTCAAACTTCAGGGGATCGGGCGGCATGGGAATGGGCGGAGGCTCGATCACCTTCAGCACCTGGTAGGTGTGGCTGATGCGATGAATCACGGTGATGGTGCTCAGCACCGCAATTACCCACAGCACCGGCCCCATGCGGTTGAACAGCGCTCCGATAATCACCAGCACGATGCGCTCCGGGCGCTCCATGAATCCTACCTTGCAGCTGGGGATCAGCGATTCGGCGCGGGCACGCGTATAGCTGACCATCACCGAACTGATCATCACGAAGGCGACCATCACCACGTAGAAGAATCGGTTGGCGCGAGCGTAATACACCAGCAACCCGAAGAACAGGGCCACATCGCTGTAGCGATCGATGACGGAATCGAAGAAGCCGCCAAACTGGGTAACCTGATTGGTCGCCCGCGCTACCCGGCCATCCACCATGTCGAAGATGCCGGCGCCGATGATGACCAGCCCGGCGTAAAGGAACATCCGCCGCTGATTTTCGGCGTGCGCGAAGCCGAACAGAACGCCGGCTACGATGTTGATGAGAAGTCCGATAAAGGTGAGCGCGTTGGGTGAGATGCGGGTGAGTGCCAGGCCGTGCACAATCTTGTACAACAGCCACTTGCAGGACCGCCCAACTGCGCTCGTCCAGGTCATGCTACGCGTTATCCCTCGTCGTGGATGGTGGTCAGCTTCAACACCTCAAGCTCGCGCTTGCCGGTGGGTGTAACCACCTCGCTT
This sequence comes from uncultured Acidobacteriaceae bacterium, assembly GCA_963769235.1. Classification (GTDB taxonomy): domain Bacteria; phylum Acidobacteriota; class Terriglobia; order Terriglobales; family Acidobacteriaceae; genus Bog-257. The sequence goes on from CAVYKW010000009.1 coordinate 1,321,706, forward strand.
ACGTCTCCCACTTTCTTTCCCATCAAAGCCCGGCCAATCGGGGAGCTGGTGGAGATTAGTCCCTTGGTCACATCCGACTCTTCGCTGGTTACCAGCTTGTACTCGATCTTTTCGTCCTTAGTGGAGTCGTACACCACCACCGTCGAGCCGATAGCAGCGCGGTCCTTGGGGATATTGGCCATGTTGATCATGGACAAATCCGCCATACGCTGCTTCAGTTGCCCCAGGCGCGCGCGCACGAACTCCTGCCGCTGCTTCGCCATGTGGTATTCGGCGTTCTCGCTGAGGTCGCCCATGGCTACCGCCTTTTTCAGCTCTTTGGGCAGCTCATGATTCAGTTCGTGCTCGAGGACGGCGATTTCCTCTGACAGCTTTTTCTTGATGTGTTCAGGCATACTTCGGAGTTGATGTTTCCAGGCCACCGGAGGTATCCCGAAGGCATCTTACGATTATACGCGACCAAGGGGCGCGAGAGAGTCGGGTGGTGAAAGCGTGGCCCCGGATCTTGCGGCACTTTGGCCGCTCCATGCGCCCAATTCGCCGAGAACCGCGCCAGTTGACCACTTTCGGAGGAGCGGCGTATACTGAAGTCATAGATAGCCTGTGTATTAGCCGTTCCCCTTCATAATAGCCCAGGCACACTCTGGGAAGCAGTAGCTCCGGCCCTCATGAATAACCTAAGCTTTAGTATCGGCGAGAAGGTCGTTTACCCGAATCACGGGGTGGGCGTAATCGAACAAATCAGCAGCCGAACGATCGGTTCCCAAGTGGAGCGATTTTACCTCCTGAAGATTAAGGCCAGCAGCCTGAAAGTCATGGTGCCTTTTAACAATGTAGGCAGCGTCGGCCTAAGGCGGGTGGTGCGCAATGGCGAAGTGCAGAAAATCATCGATTTTCTGACCGACGGCAAATGCGAAAACCACGCTGACTGGAAATACCGGTTCAAGGAAAATTCCGATAAAATGCGGACCGGTTCGCTCATCGACGTGGCCGAAGTCTTGAAGGGCCTGCTGCTTCTGGCCCAGGGCAAGCCTCTCAGCTTCCGGGAAAAGAAAATGCTGGAGCGCGCCCGCTATCTTCTGGTCAGCGAGCTGGCGATGGCCAAGAGCTGGGAAGAGCCCGAAGTCGAGGACATGCTGAACAAGGCATTATCGAAGTGCAAGCTCCGCTTCCCTGAGGCGTCGAGCATGGAATCGTAACGCCGCGAACGCCGTTTTTGTTCAGCGCATCAGAACGCTTATGCCAGGAACACTGAACATCTTCCGCCTGAAAGCCGATCCGCTTCAGTACCAAGTCAACTACAATCTCGGCGCCAACTCCTGGGTACAAGTTTTCGATCCCATCGGCTTGGAGCATTTTCTCCGGCTCACCACCGCTCTGCCGCCCAGCGAAGTGGAAGCCATGCTGGACGAGCTGCGCCAGAGCGGCCACACCAGCGAAGCCAACGTGAACCTCGGAGAATCGCACCTCGGCGAAATGGGCTTTGCCGAATCGCCAAGCGACGAGTGACGATACCCGGCTTCGTCTGCGATATGCTGAGTTCGAGGTCATCCGCATGCGCCGAATCGCTCCAAGTGCTTGCTTGTTACTCGTGCTCCTGACTGCCGGCTGGCCTCTCTCGATCGCCGCGCAAACTTTCTCTGTGCTCCACGACTTCGGCGCAGGTTCGGATGGCGCATCTCCCGCGGCGGGCGTGACCGTAGACACCCGAGGGAATCTCTACGGCACCGCAGGCAGCGGAGGCGACCGCGGCGGAGGCGTCGTCTTCAAAATGGTGTATCAAGCCTCTGGCTGGAGCTTCACTCCTCTGTACAGTTTCGACACCAGGTCACCCGGAAATGGGATCGGTCCTGAATCTCCCGTGGTGATCGGTCCGAACGGCAGTCTCTACGGCACTACCGATATTGGCGGGATAGCTGGACAGGGTTGTGAAACGTATGGCTGCGGAGTGGTTTATAACCTGAGGCCCTCCCCGCGCGTCTCCTCCTCGGTGCTGGGCCTATGGACAGAAACGGTGCTGTACAGTTTCGAGGGAAATCCCGATGGGGCACATTCCGTGGCCGGCGTCATTTTTGATGCGGCAGGAAATATCTTTGGCACGACCTTGCAGGGAGGCACGAGCAACTGGGGCACCGCCTACGAACTATCGCCAAGGCAAGGGGGCTGGTCGGAACAGGTCCTTCATTCCTTCACCAACGGAAACGACGGGGGATACCTTAACGGCGCATTAGTTCTCGATCGTGCAGGCAGCCTCTACGGCCTTGCCAACTCAGGCGGCGTAAACGGCAACGGTACGGTCTTCCGCTTAACGTTGTCAGGGGCGTCCTGGATGGAGACTACTTTGTATGCCTTTCCCGGGCAGGGACTGAATGGAGAGAATCCGTCCGGCGGTTTGATCTTCGATGGATTGGGCAACCTCTATGGCGCAACTTCCGATGGAGGGCCTCACTCGGGAGGAACGGCGTTTCAGATGACGCCGCAACACGACGGCAGCTGGGCGCACAACCTGCTTTACGGCTTCGCCTTCAGCGGCACCACCACGCCAGGCCCGCTGTGCAGCCTCACCCTGGGTTCCAATGGCAATCTTTACGGCACCACGTTTGGCGACGGGGCTTACGGATTCGGTTCCGTGTTCTCTCTGATGCCTAATGCTGACGGAACCTGGACCTATACCGACCTGCACGACTTCACCGGTGGCAGTGACGGGCGCTACCCGGCAGGCAGCATAGCGTTCGACCCGGCAGGCAATCTCTACGGGACAACCACAGGTGGCGGAGCGATTGGCTACGGCGTTGTTTTCGAGATCACGCCGTAACCCGAAGTCCGCTTCGATAGCGGATGAACCGCGGGTGGCCTATGTCTCGATTGTCATGGGACTGAACAACAATGTAAGGTCGGACCACCGGGGGCACCGTCCCAGTCCCGCGGCGCGGGACGAAAGATGATAGCCCAGCGCTTCAGCGTTGGGTACGCGTCCTCCCAATCTGAGTCCCTAGGGGACGGCACGCTATTTTCGATCGGCCACGCTCGCCCACTCATTCGAAAACCGCGAATGATTGGGGCTGGAGCAGCTTTCGTCACTATGCGACGGGAGTGGAAGGTGTAGTGGAAGATCGAGTCGGAGTGGACTGGACGACTAAGAGAACGGATGGGGAATGCCGCTTCGAGTGCAGGTCCGTTCCGAATCCCACCCTCTCGCCAAAGTCGAGGCGAGAAGGATGGGGCACCCGAAGTGAATCGTAGGATAAAGCTCTGCGATGAAACGGTAGCGACCCCGCGCGGATTATTTCTGCGCTCAGGATTACTTCTCCAACGCTCCGGGCGCGATGCCGTCGGTCAGGGTGAAGGTGGCGCCCACGCTGCCGACCACGGCGGACTGGCGCGTCAGTCCGGCGCGGTCGCGCAGGCGGTAGACAGCTTCGATGCCGGTGCAGTGCGCGCCCATCAGATTGGCTACCTTGAATTGCTTGAACTCGTCGGCGGTCCAGTCCACCTGCTGGTCGCTCGCCGGAAACAGGTGCAGGCCGCCCACCACACCGTAGACGGGCTCATCCGCGTACTTGGACGTCGCGTAGGTCAGGATGTTGACGATGCCGGCATGGCCGCAGCCGGTGACCACCACCAGGCCGCGCGTGGTGTCGAGCACCAGCGCCTGGTCTTCGGGAATGGTGTCCTCCACCAGGCCGTCCGGGGTCTGCACCTTGCCGGTCGCGCTCCAGTTGTGCTCGGGATACTTGCGCGGCACCGGGCCGGTGAGCCAAGCGCCGGGAAAGATCTCGGCTCCCTCAGACAGTTCGATGAACTTGCCGCCGGTGGCTTCGTACTGCTTGCGAATCGCGATCATCGTGTTGTCTTCGCCTTCGGGCGATGGCCGGCTGTAGAAAATGCCCTTGGCCACGTAGGCCACGGACAGCGCCGCCGGGTTCTGCTTCATCAGCTCGCGCCGCAGGCTCAGCAGGCCGCCCACGTGGTCGTCGTGGTTATGGGTGAGAATCACGTCGCGCACGCCGGAAAGATCGATGCCAAGATCGCGCGCGTTCTGGAGCACCGTGTCGGGGTGAGCGCCGGTGTCAACCAGAATGCGGCGTCCGTCGGCTTCAACCAGCGCGGAGAAGCCCCACTCGCCGATGCCGGCTTTGCTGCCCGCCAGCATAGTGGAAAGGATAGTGATCTTCAGCGAGCGAATTTGGGCGTTGGGAGCGTGGCTGGCCTTGGCGGCGGACGCCTGGGTTTGCGCGATCGCCGGTAGGAAAAGCACGGCAAATAGGACGACGAGCGTCAGTCGGAGGAAGAGTCGCATGCGGATAGCTTACACGCATGCAGTTTTCGGGGAGGTCATGGTTTACTCTGCGACTTCCTTTCCGGCAAGAACCGCTAGGCTCGGGCCGCCCTCACGATTCCGATCCAGAGATAGCCTCCGGGCGCTTGCGTTGCGATGTAAGCAGGATGACAACCACCATCGCAACAATCATGGAGAGAGAGGAGGCGATGCGCCCTAAGGCCAGGCCACCCTCGGTGCGAGGCTTGGTAAGGGTGTCGCCCAGGGTAGCGCCGAGAGGTCGGGTGAGGATGTAGGCACACCAGAATAGTAAGCTGTCAGGAAGTCGAGTGAGATAATGCGCCGCCGCTACCAGCACGATCAGCCCGGCAAAGATCAGCGCGCCGCGTTCGAAGCCGAACCCGAGCGTAGTCGCGGTGAAATCGCCCATCGCCGTTCCCAGCGTATTGGAAACCAGAATTGCCAGCCAGTAGAAGGTCTCATCCGTTCGGCTGGTGACATTCTCGAAGGCAATTTTGCCGGTAGTGAAGTGCCAGATGACCAGCACGGCAATCACGCCGCACAGCAGCATGGCCGATGATCTGACATACCCGAGGCCTACGGTGCGGTCGAGGTAATCCGACGTTGTGGTACCTACCGTGGTAGTCGCCACCACGACCGTCCAGTAGAAAACCGGATGGTATCGCCTCGAGGTCACCTGGGCCGTCATGACTACGACAAAGAACCCGAGCAGGATCAGGCTGCTGACCGCGTAGCCGAGATTCAGGGTCATGGAAAGCGCATCGCCACCGGTCTCGCCGACGGTCGTCGCCAGAATCTTTACGCACCAGAACGCCAGGGTGACCTGCGGCACCTTGCTCCACAGATACTTGTGCTCCGCTAAAGACGTCTTGCTGATAGCCAATCGGCCTCCTTGAACGAGTAGATGCCTCCCATGTTAAACGCGCTGCGGCGTTGGCTCGAATTTCTCCGGGTTGGTATTGAGGCGCTAGTCGTGCTCGTCCTCTGCTGGACTCGCTGCATCACTGGCTTCAGGCGACGTTGGCAATGGTGTCGAAGAAGTCGGAGATCGCGGCGGCCATCCGCTATGCGCTGGGGCGCTGGCGTGCACTGTTGCGCTATTGCGAAGATTGCAACATCGAAATCGATAAAAACGCCGCCGAACGTGCTCTGCGGGCCGTGGCCTTAGGGCGCAAGAACTACTTGTTTGCGGGATCGGACTCCGGTGGGGAATGGGCTGCCGCCATCTATAGCCTGATCGGCACCGCCAAACTGAACGGCCTAGACCCGGAGGCGTATCTGCGTGAGGTGTTAGAGCGAATCGCCGACCATCCCATCAACCACATCGAGGAACTGCTGCCTTGGAATATCGGTGCAGCCCCCGAAGCTACCAGCTCGTAGCTCCTTCAAACCTTCAACCATCATTTGTGATAACCAACGCTTGGCCATGCACACCACGATGTCGGATGGGGTCGCAGCTATTAGGCAAACCGTGTTTTCTGTCTACAACAATAAACAATTAAGGACAACCCCGCCAGCAGCAACTTACATCCAGTCCAACAATGTTCCCGGATTCGGAGAGGATGTATGTCGCGCCCACTACGAGACCCTGAAACAAAGTTCAATTCGATCGGGCCCGCGGCGACTACGGTCGCCGCTTTTTTGTTCACGCTGGTTTTCAGCCTCACCGCTATGCAGCCCGCGCAGGCGCAAGCATATAACGTCGTTCACGACTTCACCGGTGGATTGGACGGCTCGCTTCCCGAAGCAGGTTTGACCATAGACGCAGGAGGTAATCTTTACGGAGCTGCTGTGTATGGCGGGGACGACCGTTACTGCAGCGGCTTCGGGTGTGGCACGGTCTTCAAACTTACCCCGGAGGGCTCAGGATTCACTCCCATTTACCAGTTCCACGACTTCGATGGCGCCAAACCCGGATCCAGGCCAATCATCGGTCCTGATGGGACTCTCTACGGCACTACGTCCTGCGGCCAAGACTTGGGAAGCAGTGGACAAGGGGGGTGCTACATCGGGACGCTTTATAACTTGAGGCCTCCGGCCCCGGGCTGCCTACGCTCGCTCTGCCAGTGGACGGAGACGGTTTTGTACCGGTTCACCTACCCAGAAGGCTCGCCCCTCGCAGCGCCCACCTTTGACCAGGCGGGCAACATTTACGGCACGACGCCGTACGGCGGCAACTATGACGAAGGCACCGTGTACGAGCTGTCACGATCGAACGGCGGATGGACCCGGACCACTCTTCACAGCTTCGGCGGACCGGGGGATGGTACGCTCCCTTTCAGCAGCGTGGTCTTCGACCAGCGTGGGAATCTCTATGGCACGGCCCAAGGAACTTACTACCACGGTGGGGTCGTTTACGAATTAAGCCGCTCAGGCTCAGGCTGGGTGGAGACCATCCTGCACACATTCGACTACAGCGACGGCTGGAACCCTCTCGGAGGAGTGATCATTGATCACGCAGACAGCCTCTCCGGCGCGACCACGGGCTACGAAGGTTCTGCCACTGTTTACCGGCTATCGCCCTCAGACAACGGTTGGGACTTCTCCGTCCTCTACACTTTGCCCGGGTACTCCGGTGGCGAGACGGATGGCGCTCTGGCCATGGATGTGGCCGGTAACCTCTATGGAGCCGCGCAGGCTTACATCTTCAAGCTGAGCCCTCAGCCGGACGGTACCTGGACCTTCACCAATCTCTACGATTTTGATTCCCGTGGCAGCATTAACCGAGGCTTCGACCCCGAAGGTAACGTGATCGTCGATCCATCTGGCAACCTCTATGGAACCACTCTCCTAGGTGGCATGAACAACAACGGTGTTGTCTGGAAGGTCACACCGTGACTAAGCGCTTTCGGCACAATCCCTTTCGCAGAGGAAGACACCATGAACGGTAATCCGAGATCATAAGTGTCCACTTAACTCAAGTGGACACTTACCGGCTACACGACTCCTCTTCGAACTTCACCGCGTGTCTGGCCGGACGGTTACCTTATTTCCTTACTGCCTCTCTTTTATGGGGCCAGCTTCGGACGCTTACGATGGGACGATGTATTGGGGAAGTGAGGATCTGCGGTGGCACAAACGGAAAAGGCTCCATGTTATTCACATGGAGCCTTTATTTATGTCGGCGACGACCTACTCTCCCACACACTTTCGCGTGCAGTACAATCGGCCCAGCGGGGCTTAACTTCCGTGTTCGGGATGGGAACGGGTGTTTCCCCCGCGGTAAGATCACCGGCTTCGGTGGCGCGTGCGGGATATTTTCCGCAGCTCAGTCCCCAGCGTCATTTCCACGCAGGACTTAGAGCGCCAAACTTGAAAGAACCTTCCGCATCGCGGGGGCAAAAGCCCCGCATCGATAAAGAGATTTGCCAGCGGCACGGCTGAAGCCATGCCCTTTCAAATCTCCGCACGATGTGCGGGCGATTTCACAACTGAATAGCATTGAGTTTTTCCGAAGCGAGTAAAAAATTTAAGGCAGGACCTCCGTCGAGGTCCGCACGCTGGCTAGTTCTCCAGTGTGCACACGCTGACAGTTATGTCAGGTGTCACGGGGCTCCATCGTTTTAAAGTTTTTAAGTTTAATGGAGCTCGTGTGCCAAGTAAATTTTATGGTCAAGCCGAACGGGCGATTAGTACTGGTAAGCTTCATGCATTACTGCACTTTCACATCCAGCCTATCAAACACGTAGTCTTCGTGTGCCCTTCTTCACCCTTGGGGGTTGGGAGATCTCATCTTGAGGAGTGCTTCACGCTTATATGCATTCAGCGTTTATCACAACCGAACTTCGCTACCCAGCCGTGCCATTGGCATGACAGCTGGAACACAAGAGGTTCGTCCATCCCGGTCCTCTCGTACTAAGGACAGGTCCTCTCAAATCTCCTACGCCCACATCAGATAGGGACCGAACTGTCTCGCGACGTTCTGAACCCAGCTCACGTACCGCTTTAATAGGCGAACAGCCTAACCCTTGGAACCTTCTACAGCTCCAGGATGCGATGAGCCGACATCGAGGTGCCAAACCGGAGCGTCGATATGAACTCTTGGCTCCGATCAGCCTGTTATCCCCGGCGTACCTTTTATCCGTTGAGCGATGGCCCTTCCATACAGAACCACCGGATCACTAAGGCCTGCTTTCGCACCTGCTCGTCTTGTTGGACTCGCAGTCAACCACACTTATGCCTTTGCACTCGACGGCTGATTTCCAAACAGCCTGAGTGTAGCTTCGCGCGCCTCCGTTACAATTTAGGAGGCGACCGCCCCAGTCAAACTACCCGCCTCACTATGTCCCCTCCCCGGGTAACGGGGATGGGTTAGAACCACAGAACTCGCAGGGTGGTATCTCACCGTTGGCTCCTCCAAGCCCAAGAGCCTGGATTCAAAGCCTCCCACCTATCCTGCGCAGCAAGTGCCATAGTTCATAGTGAAGGTATAGTAAAGGTGCACGGGGTCTTTCCGTCTAGATGCGGGTAACCGGCATCTTCACCGGTACTACAAGTTCGCCGAGTCGCTCGTTAAGACAGTCGCACGATCGTTACGCCATTCGTGCAGGTCGGAACTTACCCGACAAGGAATTTCGCTACCTTAGGACCGTTATAGTTACGGCCGCCGTTCACCGGGGCTTCAGTTCGAAGCTTCACCTTGCGGTTGACCTCTCCCTTTAACCTTCCGGCACCGGGCAGGCGTCAGCCCCTATACGTCGTTTTCGACTTTGCAGAGACCTGTGTTTTTGTTAAACAGTCGCCGTGCGCGTTTCACTGCGGCCCCCTCACGCTTTTGACACGTTACCGGGGCACCCCTTCTCCCGAAGTTACGGGGTTAATTTGCCGAGTTCCTGAACGAGCGTTCTCCCGAGCGCCTTTGGATATTCTCCTCGTCTACCTGTGTCGGTTTGTGGTACGGTTCCCTTCATTTCTCCTTAGAGGTTTTTCTTGGCAGCGTGAACTCGGTGCGTTTCGTCCATACGGACTACTCCTTTGCGTCTCACCGTTAATGTCTCTCCGGATTTGCCTAGAGAAACCGGCTTACACGCATCGAACCTGATAGCCATAACAGGCTGCACGTATCCTTCTGCGTCACCCCATCGTAATAACGAATCAAAGGGAGTTCCGGAATATTAACCGGATGTCCATCGGTTACGCCTTTCGGCCTCACCTTAGGGACCGACTAACCCTGAGCGGATTAACCTTCCTCAGGAAACCTTAGACTTTCGGCGCGGAGGGTTCTCACCTCCGTTATCGCTACTTATGCCGGCAGGGTCTCTTCTCAACCGTCGACGGGTCCTTACGATCCCGCTTCAAACTGTTGGGAATGCTCTCCTACCACGCATGGCTTGACGCCATGCATCCGCTGCTTCGGTGCTCAGTTTAAGCCCCGTTGAATTGTCGGCACCGGACCGCTTGACCAGTGAGCTATTACGCTTTCTTTAAAGGATGGCTGCTTCTAAGCCAACCTCCTGGCTGTCTGGGCGTTCCGACATCCTTTCCCACTTAACTGAGACTTGGGGACCTTAGCAGGCGATCTGGGCTGTTTCCCTCTCGACAACGAAGCTTAGCCCCCGCTGTCTGACTCCCGTACTAGTTGTCCACGGCATTCGAAGTTTGGTTGGATTCAGTAAGCTGGAAAGCCCCTTAGTCCATCCAGATCTCTACCACCGCTGCAAATCATACGAGGCTAGCCCTAAAGCTATTTCGGAGAGAACGAGCTATCACGGAATTTGATTAGCCTTTCACCCCTACCCTCAGCTCATCCGAGCTTTTTTCAACAAACACCGGTTCGGTCCTCCAGTGGGTGTTACCCCACCTTCAACCTGGCCAAGGGTAGATCATCCCGCTTCGCGTCTATTCCTGCCAACTGAACGCCCTATTAGGACTCGCTTTCGCTACGGCTCGCTTACGCTTAACCTTGCTGACAAGAATAACTAGCCGGCTCATTATGCAATAGGCACGCGGTCAGGCATTCCCTTGCGGGCATAGCCCTCCCACTGCTTGTAGGCACACGGTTTCAGGTACTATTTCACTCCCCTCGCTGGGGTTCTTTTCACCTTTCCCTCACGGTACTGGTTCACTATCGGTCAGAAGCTAGTATTTAGCCTTACGGAATGGTCTCCGTGGATTCAGACAGGGTTTCACGTGCCCCGCCCTACTCAGGTATCCGCTTCGAGTCCAGGTCGTTTTCGCCTAAGTGGCTATCACACTCTATGGCGCCCCTTTCCAGAGGGCTTCGACTAACGACTGGATTGGTAACTCTACTATTGCGGACCCTACAACCCCTAAGCCACCCGAAGGTGATTTAGGTTTGGGCTGTTCCGAGTTCGCTCGCCACTACTATCGGAATCACTGTTGTTTTCTTTTCCTCCAGGTACTGAGATGGTTCACTTCCCTGGGTTTGCTCGTACCCGACTATGGATTCATCGGGCCGTTATACGGTTTTACCGTATAGGGTTTCCCCATTCGGAAATCCCCGGATCAATGCCTACTTGCGGCTCCCCGAGGCTT
>CAVYKW010000009.1:1335000-1463475 GCA_963769235.1 uncultured Acidobacteriaceae bacterium
GACGGCGGAATTGCTATTTTGTGAGTTTCGCTTGAACTTAACTCAAACGATTTCTCACGACTGGCACGTTCAACCTTTTGTCAAAGATCCGCGCGAAATCCGCACTGGGCGGCCGCTTCGGATAATGACGGCACATAACCTTGCGGTTTTGTCCGTCGTCCTCGAAACCTTTCAAACATACTACGCACGTTTCCGCGCTGTCAACCTGAGAACCTGAATAATTAACAGGGAGCGCCGGGCCCGACGATTATGCCGAGCAAACGCGCAGTATGCCGCTCTCCGTGTCTTTGGGACTGAAAAATCTACGCGCAAAGGCACGAGAGCGTTTGAATTCGTTAAAGATCTTGTTCTGGAGGTTCCGCGATTCCGCTAACCTGTCGAAGAACTCTGTCCCCGACTTCCAGCCCTGTGGCCAGGGCAGCTACTACAGAGCGTTACGTCTTAGATGCCAACCTCACCTGCGGGACTCAAAACACTTCCCGCGTCGGCTGGCGACAATCACGCCCCTTGCTGACTTGATTGTTATAGCAGAGCGCGACACGGCGTGCAACCCTTTGCCTCGAAGTTTTACGCCGAATCATGGATAAGGAACATGAAAGCCGCATAAATACTGGCGATGTCGTAACGAAAAAAATCTCCCATGGCGCGCAAAATTATGCCTGCCTGCGCTCGCGTCGGCGGGAATTTCACCCATTTCCCACACGATTTTCACATGCCACAGGGCTTTTTAGATTGGACACCCCGCCTCAACCGATATCGTGGCCCTTTGCGCCCACCGCGAGCAATCGCTCTTACTCCCCGAATGGCTGAGTTGTGCAAGAAGGGCACAACTCACTTCGATTCATCGGCATGCGCCCGCAGACTGCGTAACGGCTCTGTCTGCTTCCGCGCCATCACCTCACGCTCGTCAGTACCGCCAATCTGGAACGCGATGACCGTGCCCGCAGATTGCCAACACCCAAATAAGCTGGTCACATCTTGATCAGGCACCCACGCGAAGTCCGCGATAGCATCGGTTCGGATTTCTGCTTCCCCTACCGCGTCCGGGCTCAGTCCGTCACCGTAAGGCGAGGCCAACACTGCCGGCCCGTGTATCTCGACCGTAGCACCGGCTTCAATTTCAATGCTGAAAATCGCGGCCCGCGCATCGTCGAACCTCGGCGTTATGGTTGCTTCGCCTGAGACTCGCCGCGGGGCGCCGCCGCGCCGCAGATCTCTCGCCGCCGGCAGCAACTCCACCACAACGTTGCGGAACGGCGTGTCGCTCAAATCCTCAACCACGTGAACCAGGCCCGCGGGCGCCAGCTCGCACTCGCCATCGCGATAATTCAAGCGCTTGGGTTCTTCGTCGGGCGCGGCGCTGACGATCTCCGCTCCCAGGGCGACGAACAGCAGGTAATCATTGGGGTGGTGATGACACAAGGTGCGTTCATGCGGCGCAACCTCGACAGCAAAGCCGCGCACGAATTCGTTCTCGAATACGAGATGATGCCGCGGCTCCTGCTCGATCGGTACAACGTGTTCGCAGGGATAACGATGGTCTTTGCCGATGCTCATGGGCAATCCTCGAAACCAGTTTAGCTGCGAATCGTTAAGGAGCTACGATCAAACCTGTCATTTGAATCCGGGGCTGAAGCCCCTCCATATTTACGCGCCTTCGACGCGGCGCTGAAGCGCCCCTCTACCTGCAACGCACTTGTTCAGGCGTTCGTGAACGCCGGCCGAAACACACTCGTTAAGCTGAATCCATCCACCACCGCCGCGCTGATTGACGCCACTATCAGCATGCCCCTACCATGAGCCACCGGAGGTCTCGATCCATCTCGTGATTGGCCGAACCATTTCGCACTATCGAGTCATCGAGAAGCTCGGCGGTGGCGGAATGGGCGTGGTGTACAAGGCCGAAGACACGCGGCTTGGCCGCTTCGTCGCTCTCAAGTTTTTGCCCCAAGAGTTGGCTCACGATCCGCAGGCGCTGGAACGCTTCCGGCGCGAAGCTCGGGCAGCCTCCGCGTTGAACCATCCCAACATCTGCACCGTCTACGACATCGATCAGGATGACGGGCAAGCCTTCATCGCGATGGAGTTCCTCGAAGGAACGACGCTGGAGCATCGCATCGGCGACCATCCCCTGGATACGGATCTGCTGCTGACACTGGGCATCGACATCGCCGAGGGACTGGACGCAGCTCATCAGGCCGGCATCATTCATCGCGACATCAAGCCGGCCAACATCTTCGTCAGCAAACGCGGACACGCCAAGATTCTCGACTTCGGGCTGGCCAAGGTAAACCCTATAGCAACCACCCTGCGCTCAGGACATGGGGGCTCATCCGAGACAGCCGTGTTTTCAGGACGTCAGCTGTCCACTCCGGGAACGATGCTGGGCACGGTGGGCTACATGTCCCCGGAGCAGGTTCGCGCCGAAGAGGTGGACGCGCGCACCGACCTCTTCTCGTTCGGCGCGGTGCTTTATGAAATGGCTACCGCCAGAATGCCATTTGCCGGCGAAAGTCCTGCGGTCGTTTGCTCTGAAATTCTGACCAGCCATCCGGCGCCGCCATCGCAGGTTAACCCGCGCATACAACCCAAACTTGAAGACGCGATCCAGCGCGCGCTGGAGAAGGACCGCGATCTGCGATACCAGCATGCATCGGACATGCGGGCGGATTTGCAGAGGCTCAAGCGCGATTCGGACTCGCGGCATCTTGCAGTCGCGGGTCAGCAAGCTTCATCTGCAAGAAAGCGGAATCCCTGGCTGCTGATGGCTGCCATCCTCTGCGTCGCGGCAATTGCAGGACTAGCTGCTTGGTACTTCGTCTCGCATCGTCCAGCCAGGCTCACCGACAAAGACACCATCGTTATCGCCGACTTCGACAACCAAACTGGCGACAAGGTCTTCGACGACGCCCTGAAGCAGGGCCTCTCGGTGCAACTGGAGCAGACACCGTTTCTGACGCTGGTTTCGGAACTCAAGATTGCCGAGACGTTGAAACTGATGGGCCGTCCGCCCAGTGAGCGCTTAACTGCCGAGGTGGCACGCGAGGTCTGCGAACGCAACGGGAGCACGGCCACCATAACCGGCTCCATTGCTCAACTTGGTAATCAGTACGTCATCGGTTTGAAGGCCGTCAACTGTGGCACGGGAGATGTGCTGGCCGAAGTGCAGGAACAAGCCTCCGGCAAAGAAGCTGTGCTCAAGACCCTCGATGTTGCGGCGACTCATCTGCGCGGCAAACTCGGCGAGTCGCTCACTTCGGTACAAAAATATGCCACCCCATTGCAGGCGGCGACCACCTCTTCGCTGGAAGCGCTACAGGCCTACAGTCTGGGGGTGAACACTCGGTACTCCAAGGGCGATACTGCCGCGCTGCCCTATTTTCAAAGGGCGGCGGAACTGGATCCAAATTTTGCTATGGCCTATCTTTCGATGGCGATCAGCTATAGCAATCTGGGCGAAGTGGGCAGAATGAGGGAGAACCTGCGCAAGGCCTACGACCTGCGTGATAAGGTCAGCGAGCCTGAGCGCCTGTTCATTGCGGGTTTCTACTATTCGTATGCAGTCGGGGATCTGGACAAGGCAAAGGGTATCTTCGAGCTGTGGCGCCAGACGTATCCCAACATGTTTGTCCCTTACCTGAACCTGGGAGATATTGCGGGCGCCTTGGGAGACTGGGAGAGCTCGCTGAAGTGGAACCGTGAGACGCTGCGCCTCGAGCCGAACTACGGACTGAACTACGTCAACGTCAGCACGGCACTCGTAGCTTTGAACCGGCTGGACGAGGGCGAGTCGGTCTTGCGACAGGCACAAGCCCAACACCTCGATGCCGAATATCTACTGCAAAACCTTTATGTCATCGCCTTTCTGAAGGGCGACACGACCGGCATGGCACAGGCCTTAGCTGAGGCCATGGGAAAAGCGGGCACGGAAGACCAGCTGCTCGCAGCCCAGGCCGATACCGAAGCTTGGTACGGGAAATTTAAGAATGCGCGGGACCAGACTCGCAGAGCCATGATCTCTGCCGAACATAACGATGCCAACGAGGCCGCCGCAGCTTACCAGGCTGCCGAGGCATTGCGTGAAGCGGAAGCGGGGAATACGGAGCAGGCGCGCCGCGATGCCCATGACGCATTGAAATTGGGCCCCAACCCTAACGTGCAGGAAGTTGCGGCGTTGGCTTTGGCACGGGCGGGCAATTCGGCAGAGTCTGAAAAGTTGTTGGCAGAGCTGGACAAACAGTTGCCGATGGACACTATTGTGCAAAGGTACTGGCTACCCACGATCAGGGCCGCGATCGCCCTGGATCGCAAAGATCCCAAAAGGGCCATCAAGCTGTTGCAGGACATGAGCACCATCGAACTCGGGGTATCTTCCTTAACCTCCGTGTATTTGTGTCCAGTCTATATTCGCGGCCAAGCCTATCTGACGCTTCACGATGGTAAGGCAGCGGCTGCAGAGTTTCAGAAGTTCGTCCACCACTACGGGATAACCTTAAACTTCCCTTGGGGCGCGATGGCGCGGCTCGGCTTGGCGCGCGCCTACGCCCTCGATGCTGCTACCGATCCCGCTGCGCGCGAGAAGGCCCGCACCGCCTACCGGAACTTCCTTACTCTCTGGAAAGATGCCGACCCCGATATTCCTCTTTATCAACAAGCCAAGGCGGAATACGCGAAGCTGCAATAAAACAATAGATGTTGGGCGCGTCGTTCCGGCAAAGCCTCTGTCGGGGACTTCGAAACCTGTCGTGTGGAAACGAGCAGGCTGCGCCCGAACAAGCCAGCCACAATCAGCAGCACCAACGAACCGGTACTGTAGAGGCATCCGGGCTACCGCCCATCGCTCAGTACGGCTGAAGGTGTTAGACTATCGATGACCTCGAAACCCCGCCGCTCCGCTCGGATCGGCTTACCTACCCAGTCGGGACGTGGCTCAGCCTGGTAGAGCACTCGCTTGGGGTGCGAGGGGTCGGCAGTTCAAATCTGCCCGTCCCGACCATAAAATTCAGTTGTCAGTAGCCGGTTGTCCGCAGCTAGTTGTCAGCAGATTCCCCCTCACGAAGGTGTCATCCCGACCGAAGCGAAGAGTAGTGGTGGGACCTGCTGTTTTCAGTAGCTGGCATTCTGCCGACCGGGAGCGCCCCACCCCCGGCGAATCTTGGCAACGGTGAAAAGCGACATCGTCAGCATCTCCGGATAGGCCTGACGATCTTCAGCTTCCCGGGAACTTCCGCCGGCAGCGTTCGTATATTTCGGTGAGCTGGCCTTTCCTCTGGCGAAGGCCATGCTGCGAGGAGCACCAATGCAGTTGAAACTTCCCGAAGCCACGCAAATTCTCCAGCGCACCCCCGCAACCATCAGCGCCATGGTCGCCGCTGTTCCCCAGGATTGGCTGCGCTGCACCGAAGGTACAGGCACCTGGAGCTGCTACGACATTGTGGGACATCTGATCCACGGCGAGTTGACCGACTGGGTGCCGCGCATCCGCATCATCCTGGAACATGGCGAAGATCGCGCCTTTCAGCCGTTCGATCGCTTTGCCCAGTTCCGCGAGGACCAGACGCGGTCCATCGGCGCTCTGCTGGATCAGTTCGCTTTCATGCGCCGGGAAAACCTTGCCATCCTCGAAGGCATGCAGCTTTCGGAGAGTGACTTGGACCGGCGGGGCACGCATCCCGAACTCGGGCCAGTGACGCTCGGCCAGCTGATCGCCAGCTGGGTCGTGCACGACCAGTCGCACGTGGCGCAGGTCGCCCGCGTCACCGCCAAGCAGTACTCCCACGCTGTGGGACCGTGGCAAGCGTACCTGTCGATTCTCAAGGCTTAGGCGATTTGTAGGCTTTGCCCAGGGTTTCCGCCTGGAACGTCCGGTCGTCCACCGGATGCAGATGGTTGATCTGCGAGCGCGATAGCAGCTTGTAGTGAGGAATCTCCAGCAGGTAATACACGATGAACCAGATGGGCTTCTCGGTCGTCATCCATTGCTGATCGTCAAAGCGCTTGAGATTGATGGGACGCGAATACCTCCGCAGGGTCCGCCGCCGGCGCATATTGAAGTAAGTATCGAAGTAACTCATGGCCAGCTCGCGCAACGAGCGATAAACCGGCTCGCGATGCCGGCAGCTGGTGTAGTTGGATTTGGCGATCGACCCCCAGCATCCCTTGACTTGATAGATGGCGATCACGTGGTCGGTGTCGTGCTCAGCCTCGAAGTCGAGGATGAGAGCGGGAAAGCCGTTCGCGCGCAGAGCCGCGGCCGCGAAGATGGCGCCTTCAAAGCAGTGGGCCGTGTTCTCGCGCAGCACCCGTCGAGGCGACCACGCGGTATCGCCCAAGTGGTAAGGCAGGCCGTCGAGGTATCGCTGAATGCCGTACGGGTCTTTGAGCCGGCGTAGTTGCCGCAGTTCCGTGGCGCTGAAACCTGGATCTTCGCTGGACATGGTGAAGTGAAGTGCAGTTTACCCCATCGCGTTTAGAGCGGTTCCAGGAAGGCCGTTAGAAATTGTCTTGCATCAGGGGACAGCTTCAGTCGCGCCATTAACGGATTCACCGTAATTGTCATCACGAGGAGGCGTTCAGGCCGACGAGGGACCTGCTGTTCCGTCGCTCCGCGAAGGGAGCATGTCTCCGACGGTTTTGCAGGGGCGCAGCTTTAGCTGCGCCGACGACAGCGCTTGAATGAGACGAGCCGGCTTCAGCCGGCGGCAGATTCCCCGCTCTCCCGCTCCTCGATCGTCACCGCGTCGCCGTTGCCTCTCCACTGAAACTCGCGCGCGACGGGAAAGCCGCGCACCCACACTATCTCGCCACCACTCATCCCCACGGGCCAGCTCGGACGCTCTTCCGCTGGAATTTTTTTCTCCGCGAACAGCCGCTTCAGCTTTTCTTCCGAGCGGCTGTGCGCCGGCCAGAAGCGATCTCCAGGATGCCAGTTCCGGATCAGCAACTCCGCACCCACTAATTCGGCATCGAGCAGATTACCGTTCTCCATTTCGCGCGCAAATTGCTCCGGCACCGTGAGCGCCCGCAGGGTCAATCCCAGCGGCGCAATCTGAATCTCGCCCGGAATAAGAAGTCGATACTCATAGGCTGGCGACGCCTGCGACGCAGTGACAACGCATAACTCTAAATAAGCGCCAAGCACATTCCTGACGGAACGGTCACCCGGAAGCTCGAGCGTCTTCGACTCGCCCGATGCGCATCGCCGCAGATTTTCGATATGCTCGAAATCCAGTGCGACGCCTTCGCGCTCGGCGAAGCACTTGAGCAGTCGCCGCTGCAACGCAACGGGTAGCGCGGCAAAGCCCTGGAGGCCGAAGCGCCGCCCCACTGACATATGAACCTCACGACGGTCGAAATAACGGCCTTTCAGATCATCGAAAGTGGTGTTTTCCGAAGCGGTGGAAGAGCGGGCCTTCAGGCCCGCGTTAGGTTCGAAAATGACAAGGTGCTTTAGCCCTGGCGAACCACCGCTGAGCCTTATCTCCAACTCTTGCCCCACCTTGTCTTGCCAAAATTCTTCTTCGCCGCGCGCGATCTCGGCCAAGTCATTCAGCACCTGTCGAATATTGGGATTGAACTCACGCTCCAGCAGAGGCAGCAACTCGTGGCGCACGCGGTTGCGGGTAAAGCGTCGATCGAGATTGCTTTCGTCCTCGCGCCAGCTCTGCCCGAGAGAAGCGAGGTAGTCCTCGACCTCCTGCCGTGAAGCCGACAAAAGAGGGCGAATGATTCGAACCGTTTCCTCCCGGTTTCCGCCGTCCGTCGCGAAGTTTTGAAGGGGCGCAGCTTCAGGTGCGCCGTTAGCGGCTTCCTTTGGAGATGGGGCTTCAGCCCCGGTCTTTTCTGCAAACAGATCAAGCACCGGATAAATTCCTGCCAGTCCTCGCGTCCCCGCTCCGCGCAGAAACTTCAGCAACACAGTTTCGGCCTGATCGTCCAGCGTGTGCGCGGTAGCGATCGCATCGAGCCGCTGCTCGGCGGCCAGCTTCGCAAACCACCGATAGCGCAGCTCGCGGCCTGCGGCCTCGATGCTCAGCTTGGTTGTGAGCGCATGATCGCGCACATCGGCGCGTCCGACGAAAAAGTCCAGGCCATGCTCCCGCGCCAGCTCGCCGACGAAGGCCTCATCGGCCAGAGCGTCTCCACCGCGCAAGCCGTGATTGAAGTGAGCTGCGGCAAGCACGATGCCCAGTTCCGCCCGCATCTCGACCAGCAGGCGCAAGAGCGCAACCGAATCCGCGCCGCCGGACACGGCCACGGCCACGCGGTCTCCCGCCCGCAACAGCGACCGTTCGCGGATGTAACTTAGTAGCTTCTCGCGCACAGGCTATTATCGCTCGGCGAAGTTGGCTTGGCGTGCGGAAGAAAGTCGTTTCACCACAGAGGCACGGAGACACAGAGGATTCTGGGAAATCTTGCCTGTTCTAGTCCTAAGGTTGGATTAGTGCCGGAACTTTAGATGCCGCGGAGAACCGCAGATCCCTCGCCTGCGCTCGGGATGACAGCTTTGGAGAGTGTACTGCGGTCAAGACCATGCGATTCCGCCTCGCACAATCAAAAAAGACTTGGGCCTCAGTATGTTCGATTCCTCCTGTCAAAACAAAAAAGACTCTGTGCCTCCGTGTCTCTGTGGTGAAATGGTCGTTCCCGTTGTGGTGAGAAATTACTTCGACAGCCCGCCCAGCGCGGCCCGGAAAATAGCGTCGAAGTTTTCGCGGCCGGCTGACTGGACTGCGTGCTCCACCGCTTTCTCGGCTTGCGCCCGCTGGTAGCCCAGGTTGCTCAGCGCCGAGATCACGTCTTCCTCGACGGCGGAATGTGTTACCACCGCCTGTGCTGCGCCGAAGCCTTCCAGCTTGTCGCGCAGCTCCACGCACATGCGCTCGGCGGTTTTGCGGCCGATACCGGGAATCTTAGTGAGCCGCGCGAAGTCGTTGCCGCGGATCGCCCCCACCATGTCCGCCGCCGCCATGCCGCTAAGAGTTTTTATCGCCAGCGACGGGCCGATGCCGCTCACGGTGATCAGTTTTTCGAAAAGCTGTTTCTCTTCCGGCCGCAAAAAGCCATAGAGCGCCAGCGCATCCTCACGCACGTGGGTGTGGATGTGAAAGGAAACTTCGGCGCCGGCAGCAGGCAGATCGGAAAACGTGGGAACCGTAATGACGACGTCGTAGCCGACGCCTCCCGCCTCAACAATGGCCTGGTTGGGATGTTTCGAGATCAGACGTCCGCGCAAATGTGCAATCATAAAGGCAGTTGTCGGTTGTCAGTCGGCAGTTGTCTGTGAACCCCAAGGCTCCGCGGAGCTGTGAATTGTTTGAACCGACAACTGACAACCGCCCACCGACAACTGGTTTTACTGCCTTCTCTTGTGGTACACCGCGAACTCGAAGCCCGGGTTTGTTGGGAACAGCTCGTTGACTTTGCGCAGGCGTTCGGCCAGGGCGTTGGGCGCCAGCAGCGGATAGTCGCGCTCCCGCAGATCCTGATAGTCCACGTCGAGAAACAGGGACAGCGTGTACACCGCAATGGCATCGGCAAAGACGGCCATCAGGTACTCGTGCTTGGCCTTCTCCGCCTCGGGACCGTTGGTCGTGGCCACTTTGCATAACTCGTAGGCGTCCAGCGAGGTCTCGCCGCGAACCTTGTCCTCCACTTGTTTCCACACCAGGTCGCTGAACTCCTGCGAGACGCCGACGCGGTCCACGAAGTTGTGTCCCACGTTGATGAAGAACTCGAAGGCAATCGCGAAGTTGTCTTCCATCAGGCGGGTGGAGATGAAAACGCACTGCGAATCGCCCAGCGTCTGGTTGCGATGGCACACCGCGCTGTCGGAAAGCTGCACATCGTAGCGGTCGGCGATCATCGTTTCTTCGCCGAGATTCAACGTCAGCGGGACGAAGTAGTAGGCCTTGCGCTCCAAGGCCGCGGCGATGGTGCGCGGCACGGCGTTCACCATGCGCTCCAGATCGGCAATTCCGGTGGTGAGGTCTCCCATGACCGAGTAGCAGATGCCGTTGCTGGCCTGCGTCACCGGAGCCATCCGAACGACTTCGGCGGGAGTTCGAGTTATAGCCTGAGACGTTGAAGACATGAAGCTTGATTGTAACGCAAGGGCAATGGGGCCGAATGCCAGCCATGCATGCCGAACCGGCACATGGTTCCAAGGCGGCCCTGCGCAGGAACGGGAACCTTTTCACGCTCAAGAGTCACAGGGACCTTGTTTTTCCATTCCACAGGGAAAAAGAGCGGGGCATGTTCGGGACACTTTTGTTGTAATCTGGAGGAGATGTCCCACGCTGCTACCATGCCCGCACGCCACCGCAGCAAGCTCTCCGTCGCCTTTACCTCGACGGTGCGCGTGCTGTTTACCACCCTGCTGTTTACCGCCGCCGGCATGGGAGCCGGACTGTTTCTCGGCATCCTGGGCAGTATTCTCTTCGGGATGCTGCCAGGCCATCATGTTGACATGACCAACGCCTACCGGCACGTCGCCATCCCAGTGGCCATCCTCGCCGGCTCGGTTGCGCTCATCGGATCGGCTGTGCTGGAAGTTCGCGCCCGCCGCCAGCGAACATCACGGTAGCCTCGCGTTTCGCCGAGGCTGCGACGGGGCTCGTCATTGCCCTTGGCTTCTTTCCTCCGATACACTCGAAGATTCCGGTAGAGCAAGCCTTTAGATAGTGCAAGCCTTCGGGCTTGCATTCCGCCGGACTTTGATCGGGTAGAGCAAGCCTTCAGGCTTGCGTTCCGCCGGACACTATTTGATTGTTGTCCAACCGCGATCCGACCGGACCGCGGTTGGACAACGACGAGAGTCTACCGACATGCGCGAACCTGAAGGTTCGCTCTACCGATCGTTGCGAAGTCGATCTCAACATCGTTTGCAGCGAGAGTATCGAATAAAGCTCTACTGCTCATCGTGGCGCCGGGACATTCGGAACGCCAGGGAATTTAGGTCCTCATCATGGCTGAAAATATTCATGTGAAATTGCCCGACGGCAGCGTCCGAGACGTGCCGCGGGGTACCTCCGCCCTCGATATTGCCAAGAGCATCAGTCCGCGACTGGCCGATGCCGCACTCGCCGCCCAGATTAAGCCCATCGCTTCCAACGGCAGCGGCAACGGACATCATCCATCCGCCGAAGCAGCAGTCGCCGGGGCTGCGCCGGCTTCAGCGCCGGCTAGCGCGCACGCGCCAGCCAAGGACGGCGCTCAACTCGTCGATCTGGCGCGTCCGCTGGAGCAGGATGTTGAACTGCGCCTGCTCACCGACCGCGATCCCGAGGCGCTGGAAGTTTATCGTCACTCTTCGGCGCACCTGATGGCCGCCGCCGTCCTTGAGCTGTTCCCCGAAACCAAGCTGGGCCACGGTCCGGCGACCGAGAGTGGCTTCTTCTACGACTTCTATCGCGAGAAGCCGTTTACGCCCGAAGATCTCGAGGCCATCGAAAAAAAGATGCAGGAACTGGTGAAGCAGGACCTGCCTTACGCGCGCGAATTCTTGCCGCGGCAGGAAGGCCTGGAGCGCTTCAAGTCGGAAGGCGACTTCATGAAGTGCCACTTCATCGAGCAATTCACGCAGCCCGACGAGAAGATTTCCATCTACAAGACCGGCAAGTTCACCGACTTCTGCCGCGGCCCGCACATCCCGTCGACCGGCCGCATCAAGGCGTTCAAGGTGCTCAGCATCGCCGGCGCATACTGGCTGGGCGACGAGAAGAATCCGCAGCTGCAACGCATCTACGGCACCTCGTTCTTCAGCAAGAAGGACCTCGACGACTATCTCCACAAGCTGGAGGAAGCCAAGAAGCGCGACCATCGCGTGCTGGGCAAGCAGCTCGACCTGTTTTCCATCCAGGAGCTGGCCGGGCCGGGACTGATCTTCTGGCATCCCAAGGGCGGCATCATGCGCAAGGAGATGGAAGACTGGATGCGCGACGAGTATCTGAAGCGCGGCTACTCGCTGGTGCACACCCCGCACGTGGCCCGCGTCGATCTGTGGAAGACCAGCGGCCACGAAGGCTACTACGCGCAAAACATGTTTACCCCGATGGAACTGGACGATGCGGTCTATCGCATGAAGCCGATGAACTGTCCGTTCCACATCCTGATCTATCGCGACAGCCTGAAGTCATATCGCGATCTGCCGGTGCGCCTGGGTGAGATGGGCACCGTCTACCGCTACGAGCGCTCGGGCGTGATGCACGGCCTGCTGCGCGTGCGCGGCTTTACCCAGGACGATGCTCACATTTTTTGTACGCCGGAGCAGATTGAAGACGAGGTTGTCGGCTGCATCGACTTCGCCGTCGCCGTGCTGAACACCTACGGATTCGAGCAGTATCAGGTCGAGCTTTCGACTTGGGACCCGAACGATCGTAAGACCTATGCCGGCAACGACGATCAGTGGGAGCTGGCGCAGCGCTCGCTGGAACAGGCCCTGAAGCGGCGCAACATCGATTACAAAACCATTCCCGGCGAAGCAGCGTTCTACGGGCCAAAGATCGATATCAAGCTGGTCGACGCCATCGGCCGCCTGTGGCAACTGTCGACCGTGCAGTTCGATTTCACCCTGCCCGAGCGCTTCGGCTTGGAGTACGTCGGCGAAGACGGCAAGCGTCATCAGCCGCTGATGGTCCATCGCGCGCTGTACGGTTCGATCGAACGCTTCTTCGGCGTGCTCATCGAGCACTATGCAGGCGCGTTTCCGTTATGGCTGTCGCCCACGCAGGTGGTCGTTATTCCGATCGGCGAGAAGCACCAGGCCTACGCGAACGAGGTTGGCGAAAAGCTGAAAGCTGCCGGCATCCGGGTGCACGTCGACGTGCGCAACGAAAAGATGAACGCCAAGATCCGCGAGCACGCCATGCAGAAGGTGCCGTTCCAGCTGGTGGTCGGCGACAAAGAAGCCGAGGCCGGCGAGGTCAATGTGCGCGTCCGCGGCCAGGAAAGAGCGGAAGGCTCCGTCAAAACCGAAGCATTCGTCGAGCGAGTGAAGGGGTTGATCGAGGGGAAAAGTCCCACGTTGTAGGGTGACGTCCATGTTCGACCGAAAATGGGTGCGGCGCTGGGTTGTCGCGGCGAACAGCACCGCGGTTTTCTTCTTGTTGGTCTTTACTGCCAACAACGGATATTGGCAGACGACACAGCTGCGGACACGTCCTGGATTCAGCAGTCCCTGGTAGGGGACAGCATATCTAAGCCCAGCGTTTCAACGCTGGGTGGGCGTCACAACGGAACCCGAGTCCCGTGAGGGACGGCATACGCTTCATCCGAATACATAACCAGAATCGAACGAGGCGCCCGATTTCCGCAACAGGGTCATGAACTCCTGCTCGAAACTCCACTTGCGGTGATGCTCCGCTTGGTGCGCAATGTAATCGGCCACCGGCTGCTTTTGCGATTGGCGACGCTGAACGCGCCGTAGCCTTCCTGCCATTCAAACCGCACTCCGTGCTCACGCAGCCATCGCGAGCTGTTCCCCTTCAATTCTTGTATGGCCTTCGCCAGCGGAATTGCCGGCGGCACGTGGATCAAAAGATGGATGTGGTTAGCAGTGCCGCCGGCGGCAAGTAGAGTGATGTTTTTCGCCCGCGCGACTCCAGTCAAATACCGGCACAGCTCGACCGGATCGGGGATGAGATTGGCGCGCTCTTTGGTGCTGAAGACGCAGTGTACGAGCACCCAGGCATGCGTGTGAGACATGTGAGCAGGCTATCGGTGTCAGCCTGCATCTGCGGTGACGAGCGGCACAGTTCATAGGTCATATGCCGTCCCCCACGGGACTCGGGTTCCGTTGTAACGCCTCCCCAGCGTTGAAACGCTGGGCTTAGATATGCTGTCCGCCTTCGCGGACGCCCGCGGGCCGGGCTTCAAACACCGAGAAGAGCCTCGACTAGCATTGGATTCCCGCCGCCGAATTTGGTCATCGCCGTACAGCCCCCAAAACCGCCGCTCTCCACGACTTGTGGCGCTGGCGTTTTGGGGAACTCCGGGCCGGCCGAAAGCGTATCTCTATTCGCAAGTCATGTTGGAAGGAATCGATATGTCCCTGCGCACCTCGCAGATTTTTGCTGCTTCCGTGTTCGCTCTAGTTATTACCGGTCTGGCATTCGGCAATGTCGCACTCACGGCCCAGAATTCCGGCATGGAGCTCCATGCCAACTCCAAAGCCACGGCAGCCGACATCGGACTGCCCGTGTATCCTGGCGCGACGCTCCACAAAGACAAGGACAACGATGGCGCTGTCGACATGGGCTTCAGCTTTGGCGATTCGCAATTCCGCCTGCTGGCCGCCGACTATGTCAGCAGCGACTCACCCGACAAGATCCTCGCCTTCTATCGCAAGCCGCTATCGCGTTACGGCGAGGTGCTGGAGTGCAAAGATGGAAAGCCTGTAGGCACGCCTACGGTTGCCCGCAGCGGTCTCACCTGCTCCGATCAAAAAGGCGGCGACGTGGATGTGAACAGTGGCTCGAAAGGTCACGAACTGCGTGCCGGCAACCCGCATCAGTTCCGCGTGGTTGGCATCGACAAGTCGCAGCCCGACGGCACTCATTTTGGCCTGGTCTACGTGCAACTGCCGAAAGACAGCAACTCAAAAACAAAATAGCCGCCCCGCCGAAGTGACGCAGGTAGAGCCTGTGCTCGCGATAGGATGAGTGTGCCTATCGCCCCGGCGGCCATGACTCGCGACTCCTCCCATCCCGCGCCCGTCTCCCACACTACCGCGGTGCTGCTGATCGCCTCGACCGCCGTCATCTGGGGATTCGGTTTCCCCATGACACGTTTTGCGCTTGATGGCGGCATCTCCGTCGGCGCGCTGATGAGCCTGCGCTTCCTGGTGGCCGGCATCGTCTTCGCCATCATCCTTCGCGGCAAACGCATTCCCATCGTGCGCCAGGGCGTGCTCGACGGCGTGTGGCTGGGGCTCATTCTGGCTGTGATCTTCTGGTCGCAGACCGATGGCATGCGGTTTACCACGACCGCCAAATCCGGCTTCATCACCGGGCTGTATGTTCTGTTCACACCGTTGATCGCGGTTGCGGTCGGACAGGGCATCAAGCTCACCACGGCAATCGGCACAGTGATCGCAACTTTCGGGCTTTACCTTCTGGTTCATCTGCCCGGCGGGTGGTGGGCGGGCTGGAATCGCGGCGACCTGGAGACGCTGCTCTGCGCGTTTCTGTGTGCCATCCACCTGATCCTGATGGGCAAGTTCGCCCGGCGTACCGACGCGTGGCTGCTGGCCAGCTCACAGGTTATCGTCGCCGGAATCATCTCGGTGGTCGTGACCGCTTTTCTTCCCGCGCCGTTCGGCTATCAGAACGTGCCGCAGATGTTGACCAGAGCCACGGTAATCGGGCCGGCGATCTATCTCGCTCTCGGTTCAACCGTCTTCGCCTTCTGGGGGCAATCGCGGGCGCAAACCCAACTCGGGCCAGCTGAGGCTGCCGTGCTCTTTTGCATTGAGCCGGTGACGGCAGCGATCCTCAGCGTGGTGTGGCTGAAAGAGCCGATGTCGGCGCAGCAAGCCTTTGGCGGCACGCTGATCGTCGTAGCCATGATCGTCTCCGAAGCGCTACCGTACATGTTCCGCACCATCACCGTGCCGGACACCAGGCCGTAGCTGATGGCTGACGGCTGATAGCAAAGTCGAGCGTGACCAGGGACCGCACCTTCCTAATTAACAGATTCGCTTTTTGTTCGCTTACGAAGCGCAGCCCTCTGTGCGAAGATGGAACTGTCTCGTAAATCACATGTGATTCTCTTGTGGTTTTCTTGATTTTTGTGAGGTGACGCCTGCATCCTATATCACGTAAACGTGCTGTACGAGGAGCACTCGTGGTAACCAAAGCGCTTCCACGCCCCGGGTTGTTGGCGCACCGTGAATCGCTGAACCTGAGCTTCGCCGACCTGGTCTCGCGCCTGGCGGAGGCGATTGGCCGCAAGCTGATCGCATACGTCGCCGGAGTGAAGGATGTGCGCGCGGTGGAGCGCTGGGCCGCCGGCAGCCAGCCGTATGGCGATGTCGAGACGCGGCTGCGGCTCACCTTTCAGGTGGTCCGAACGTTGCTGGACCATGACTCGCGCGAGGTGGTGCAAGCCTGGCTGATGGGCGTGAACCCGGAACTGGGCGATCGCGTTCCCCTGCGGCTGCTTCGCGAGGGAGACCTGACCGTGGTGGCTCCGGAAGTGCTGGCCGCGGCCCGGGCCTTCATCGCCGGAGGCTAACCGCTTGCCCTTGGAGACGAGGACTCCCACCCATTCCGTTTATCGCGTGGCGCGCCGTCCGGACGCGTGGCAGCTGCCCGACTGGTCGCGCGCCAAGGACGGTACCTTCGGCAATCGCTTCGACGATCCCGAGAGCGAGTACCGCGTACTGTATGCCTCCAGCCAGAAGGTTTCCTGTTTTGTGGAGACGCTCGCGCGCTTTCGTCCCGACCTGCATTTGATGGAAGAATTGAGGCAGATCGAAGGCGACGACGATTTTCTGCCGATCGGCGAAGTCCCGCTGAACTGGTGCTCGAATCGCGCGCTGGGCACGGCCTCGGCCGACGGTAACTATGCCGATGTTTGCGGGGCGGAGTGGATCGCGCTTCTCCGCCGCAAGCTGGCGTCGGAGTGTCTGCGCATCGGCATTCCCGACCTGGACGCGGCCGCGTTGCAGATGCCTTCGCCCCGTCATCTGACCCAGCTGGTGTCGCGCATTGTTTATGACATGGGACTGGCGGGCGTTTACTACCGCTCCCGCTACGGACACGATCTGGAAAACTGGGCGCTGTTTGAGCCTTGCCGCATTCATCGCATGCAAAGCGAAAACGTTCACAAAGATTATCCTGCCCTGCTGGAAGCCATGCGGATTCTGGGACTGAAGTTCGCTAAGTAGTGCGGCGACTGGCGGGCAGCCTTGGCTCGCCGATCTGACGAAGCACGAAATCGGCGCGCTCGCCGACGCCCGCGCGCGACAGCTCAATCGGAAAGACTCGATCGATCCGGCGAGCATTAGCTCGATGTATTTGGCCGTGTTGCCCCAGCGGACATACTTTCTAATGCGCCAGGCGAACTCGAAGATCGCGAAACGGATGATCATGTGCGGCCAACATGTCTTTAATGTTCAGCGCTGGCCTCTCGATCAGATAGTAGGAAACTGCGGCACACACCAGAACGACAGCAACTATGATCGGCATTCTGAAGATCGCCGGAAAGCGTGTAGCGAACCGCTCTGCCGGAGAGATTGCAATTTGCTGATAGAGATAGAGCGAGTAGGAAAGCGCGCCGAGATATGTTAGCCATCGCCAGTTCAGCCAAGCTCCGAACGACCGATGCGCAGCAACGAGCTGAACGATAAGGGCTGCCACCAGCACGCTATCAAGGGCGAACCCGACTGAATCAACATACATACTCCCAATTCTCATCTCGGCAACAATCGACGCCACGAGGGCGAACGCCGTGATTGCGGCCGGTATCGGTCCGTTGCAAAGGAACCGAACGGCAGTTTTTGCTCTTCCCTCCCATAGAACCACGGCCAATAGGCAGCCGATGAGAAGACTGTCTGCTCGCGTATCAAAAGCCTCGTAGATATACCCATGGGAAATGTGAAGCCCGAAAACGAGAAAGAGGCGATAGCACCATATAACTCCAATCCCACCCATCAAGGATCTCGCTAGGCCAAAGTTCTTACGTAGCACGTAAGCGAAAGTAAAGGGCCACAACAAATAAAACTGCTCTTCGATTGCCAGCGACCAGGTGTGGCTGAGCATCGTGTTGGGGTCGCCCCGTATCGCCTGGTAGTAGTTATTGGCGTAGAAAAGAGACGCTGCGAATTGATGCCAATCGACCGCTTTGTGAATAGCGAGCATCAGAATTAAGCTCGCCGTTGCATAAGCGTAGAAAGCCGGAAAGATG
Organism: uncultured Acidobacteriaceae bacterium; assembly: GCA_963769235.1. Classification (GTDB taxonomy): domain Bacteria; phylum Acidobacteriota; class Terriglobia; order Terriglobales; family Acidobacteriaceae; genus Bog-257. Next base: position 1,352,908 of record CAVYKW010000009.1, read on the forward strand.
CGAAGAGTGCGCCTGGCATAGAACCCTCGCAGAGAAACACCGTCATGGCGCGCCCACTCCTTGAGAAGCAGCCAAGTGATCAAGAATCCGCTTAGGACAAAGAATATAAGCACGCCCAGCCCACCCGGAACCGGCGCCCCGGAGTGATAAAAAATCACCAGCATGACGGCGATCCCGCGAAGCCCATCAAGGGCTGGCAAGTGTGTACGATTTAAGCCTTCGGTAAGGCGGTCGGCAGACGAAGCAATCATGGCGCACACTCCGAAGAAAAGCCGGGAGCGCAGCCCAATGAGCGAGAGGATAACGCTCAGTTCTGCTTTGAGGAAAGCAAAAAGTAAGTTAAAAGCTTCGGGTTTCTGGTGTTGAGGTCAAAGTGAAGTCTAACAGCAAGACTCAGTAGTGGTACGGTGATCGACAAGACTTCGTCGCATTTGCTTTTGCACCTCTCTTCAGCACGGCTGCCACCCTCGCATTTCTCTATTTTCCGATGCAGAGGGAGCTGAAAATCAAGTTCAGGATGCCGCAGGCAGTGGTGGCGCCCCTCTTCCTCAAGCAGCGTCGTTTTGCCTGCTCCCGGACCTCTGGAGATGACAAAAAGGTTGGAATTGAAAAATGTGTGAGACATTCCAACTCGCTTCGATTCAACAACGGATCAGGCGTTCTACTTAATCCTCCAGAGCCATACTAAGCAGTTCTACTGATTGAACCAGAGAAGATCCGTCACTACTGTGCCCTCCTGAGCGATGGCCCAGGCTAGGTTGTGCTCGATCTTTATAAGTCAGAGGTTTGAATGAAGAAAGTTTCCTTGCTCTTTTCCCTGCTGCTCGTTCTTTCCAGCCTTTCCTTCGCCGGTGTCACGGTCACCGCGCCCCTCAATAACGGACAAGTAGGCTCACCAACCACCTTCATCGCGTCGGCGACCTCTCCTTACGGGCCTATTGCCTCGATGACCATCAACGTCGACAGCCAGAACCTGTACACCATTTACGCCGACCAACTGAACACCAGCCTTCCCCTCGCCTCCGGCGGCCATTCGGTCTATATGAAGGCCTGGGACGTTCACGGTAACTACTTCCAGCAGGTGCTTCAGATTACCGTTGGCGGAGGCAGTGGCGTTGGGGGCAACGGCGGCGGCGGGGGAACCGGTCACCAGACCGTGACCAGCGTCCAGAACATGCCCGGATGGCAGAGCTGCGATAGCTGCGCCGGCCCCGGAGGCCACGGCCATACCGACGTGCACTGGATGCGGCAGGGCGAAAATAATCCTTCGATGGACGGCAAGACCGCCGAGTTTTACCTGGGCCACACCACGGACGGCAATTACAACTATTCGAACGCATTGTTCTACGAGCGGCTGACTCCCAATACCACGGCCAATAATTTCACCCTCGACTTCTATGTGTATGTCCACGACCCCAGCGTGATCCAGGGGCTGGAGATGGACGTGTACTACTCGCGGGGCGGCCACAAGAATTACTTCCTCACCGAGTGCGACGCGCGCGGCCAGTATCGCAACACCTGGCAGGTTTCCGATGCGGTGCATGATCAGTGGCAGCACACTGGACTGCCCTGCGTGCTTCAGCCCTACTCCTGGAACCACGTGGTGCTACAGTTCCAGCGCACCAGCGATAACTCCACGAAGTTCGTCTCCGTCTCCATGAACGGCAATCTGCAGTACGTCAACCGCACGTACGCGTCGGAGAGCGTGAATTCTTCGGAAATGAACGTCGGCATTCAACTCGACGGCGACGAGAACCAGGACCCCATCGACATCTGGGCCGATGAGATGACCCTCACCTCCTGGTAAGAGCTTCGGCCAGCGGGGGGCGAGTTGCGCAGGCAAGCAGCGCAGCCACCGTCGCCTTTCTTTACTTCCCAATACAGAAGGAACTGAAGATCAGGTTCAGGATGTCGTCGGCGGTGGTGGCGCCGGTGATGTGGTCGAGCGGTCGCAAGGCGGCGTAAAGATCGAGCAGAATCATTTCGTGGGGAATTCTCTGCGGTACGGCGGCGGTCGCCTGGCCTAACGCTGCAAGCGCTTCTTCCACCAGCTTCTGCTGGCGGACGTTGGTCAAGAAAGCGCTCTCCTGTTGTACACCGCCATCGCCGCCGACGGACTGTAGGATCTTCTGTCGCAACTCGCCGATACCCTCGCCGGTGAGGGCCGAGGTTTGCACCCAGTCCGGAAGGGGTCGATTGCCGTCGTGCCGCGGGAAGCGAATTCCCGCGACGCGATCTGGCAAGAGATCGACTTTGTTGACCACAACCAGACGGGCGCGACCTTCGGTCTTGCCGAGCAGCTCCTCGAATTCCAGGCTGGCTGGATCCGTTCCTGTTGGGTCCAACACAATCAGCGCCAAGTCGGCCTCGGCCAGGGCTTCCATCGACTTGCGCACGCCGATGCTCTCGGCTTCGTCGAGCGCATCGCGAATTCCGGCGGTATCGACCAGCCGCACCGGTATCCCGCCGATCGCCACAGTCTCGCTCACCAGGTCGCGTGTAGTTCCCGGAGTAGCGGTGACGATGGCGCGCTCGCGCTCGACCAACCGGTTGAACAGGCTCGACTTGCCGACGTTGGGACGGCCAACGATCGCCAGCGTCAGGCCTTCATGGACAACTTTCCCGAAAGCGAAGCTGGCCAGCAGCTCTTCCAGCGGCGTGTGCACCGCAGCGATACGCGCCAGGATTTGCTCATCGGCAATCACCGAGACGTCGTCTTCGGCGAAGTCCACGCCGGCTTCCATGGTGGCAATCAGCTCGATCAGCTTCTGCTTGGTGGGTTGCAGGCGTTTCGAAAGCCCACCCTCGAGTTGCCGCGCCGCCACCTGAGCCTGGTACAGCGTTTGCGAGTCGATGAGGTCGCGAACCGCCTCGGCCTGGGTCAGGTCGATGCGGCCGTTGAGGAAGGCGCGCATGGTGAACTCGCCAGGCTCGGCCAGCCGCGCGCCGGCCTGCATGGCCATCTCCACCAGATGCTTCAGCACCACGGGCGAGCCGTGACAGGAAATTTCTACTACGTCGTCGGTGGTGTAGGAGTGCGGCTCGGCAAAGAAAGTCGCTACCACCTCGTCGATGCGCTCGCCCGTGGATGGGTCGATCAGCTCGCCGAAATGTGCGCGGCTGGCTTCAAGTTCGTGAGCATGCGCCAGCCGCAACATGGGTCGGGCGATGTTTCGCGCCTCGGGGCCTGCGAGCCGTACCACGCCGATGCCGCCGCGTCCCGGCGGCGTCGCAATGGCGACGATGGTGTCGTCAAGATGCATGGGATTTCATTATTCACCACAGAGACACGGAGACACAGAGGAAAGACATTTCACCACGGAGGACACGGAGCGCACGGAGGAAATCAAAAATTTGGGTTGTTCGGATTATCAGTCTAGCTAATCAACTCGTTGCACGCAGGCAGCCGAGGGTCAGTTTTTTGCTCAGTTTTCCGATCCTCCGTGCTCTCCGTGTCCTCCGTGGTGAAAACGGATCATCTCCGGCGCGAAGGAGCGGGCGGCGGGGGCGGAGCGCCTTTGTAGTCCTTGGGATAGACCACGACGTGGCGCTGGGCAGCTTCGCCGTCACTGTCTGTTCTGAGGTCTTCCTGATCGCGCATGGCCAGGTGCAGGATGCGGCGTTCGCGTGAAGACATCGGCGCGAAAGCGTAGGGCATGCCGGTCTCACGGACGCGCTGTGCAGCCACGTCGGCAGCCAGGCGCAACTCCTGCAGGCGGGAGGAGCGGAAGTTCTGGCAATCGAAGCTGACTTTTTCGTGCTCGTCCGGCGTCAGACGCAGCATCTCCAGGCAAATGTGCTCGAAGGCGCGCAGCAGCTCGCCGCCATTTTCCAGCACCAGCGGGCTGTCGGAGCCGGAAATCTCCACCAGGATGTCAGGGCGTTCCCACTCGCGATCGGCGCCCACCTGCGGGTCGACAGTGATCTTGTAGCGCAGCCGGAAATCACCGGCGGTGAGGATGGAATTCAGCAGTTCGCTGATCTTCTTGGCGGCGGCAATTTTGTCTTCGATCGGCATGTGGACTCTTATTTTGCTGCTTTCTTGCGGGCTCGCTTTTCCATCTCCTCGCGCATCTCTTTGCCAAGGCCGGTGCGGTTCATCACGTACTGCTGGATAACCGCGATCACGTTGCCGAACACCCAGTACACGCTCAAGCCCGACGGCAGATTGAAGCTGAACCAGCCGATCATCAGCGGCATCATCAGGGTCATCATCTGCTGCTGTTTGGGATCCATGCCCGAGGCGGGCGTCATCTTCTGCACCAGGAAGGTGCTGACCACGATGATGATCGGCATGATGAACAGCTTGTCGGGCGCCGACAGGTCATGCAGCCACAGGAACGGCGCCTGGCGCAGCTCGATGGCGTTCTGAAGCATGGAATAGAAGGCGAACAGGAACGGCATCTGGATGACCAGAGGCAAGCAGCCGCCGGCCGGATTCACGCCCTCGCGCTTGTAGAGTTCGCCGATCTCGGCGTTCATCTCCTGGCGCTTGGGATCGCGCATCGGGTATTTCTTATAGCGCTCCTGGATAGCCTTCATCTGCGGCTGCAGCTTCTGCATCTTCAGCGCCGATCTCATGCTGGTGATGCGCAGCGGCAGCAATGCCAGGTTGATGATCAGGGTCAGGATAATGATCGACACGCCCCAGTTGCTGGCGACGTGCTCGTGCGTCCACTTGAGCCACAGGAACAGCGGGCGGGCAATCAGGCTGAAGAAGCCGAAGTCGACTACGTTCCGCAGATCGGGACCGTTCATCTGTCCCGGAGCGGTGTTGGAGCGGACCGTCTCCAGAACTTCCAGCGCCTTGGGGCCGACAAACAGGCGCTCGCGGGTTACGCCGCTGTTATCGCCCACCGCCGCGCCCAGAACCTCGTAATGAACCACGTTGTTCGGATCGGGCTTCTTCGGATCTTTGGGAACGGTGATCGCGTTATGCAGCGTCACCATCTCGGCCGTGTCGGGATTGTCAGGCAGGAAGATGGCAGCGAAGAACTGGTCCTGCGGACCCGCCCAGTTGAAGGGACCGCGAATGGTGTTGCCGCCGCTTACCTTCTTGGCCGCCAGGCGCTCCGTCTTGCCGTCGGCCATATACTCGATTTTTTCCGCGGCATAGGCCGGACCACTGGTTTCATCGCCCAGGGCTGCCGGCCACATGGGATACGCTTTGACAACGTTGCCGTTCTGCGTAACCGCCGTCTCCAGGGAAACGACGTAGGTGTCGCCGAACTGGAAGGTCTTGCGGACCGTTACCCCTCCGGCCGAGTACTCGTAGGTCAGCTCGCCGGGAGCGGTCAGGTTGCCGCTGCTGCTGCCGACGTAGAGCGCCGAGTTGATCTGGTTCCGCAGCGTCTCGTCGTACGTATAGAGGCTGAGCGGAAGCCCAAACTTCTCCGCGTCTTTATTGATCAGGTCGAGGGGGTGGCCCTCATCGTCTTTGTATTTCTTCAGCACCCAGGATTTGACCTGTGCGCCCCGGTTGGTGAAAACGATGCGGTAAAGCTGGTTCTCGACGACGGTTTCGACTTCGCTGCCGGCTGCCTTGGTGGAAATCGGAGTCGCAGCAGGGTGCTTCGAAAGCTGCGCCGGAGCGACCGGCGCCGGCGGTGCCGACTGCGACGCAGCCTGACTGCTCTGCGTGGCTTCGCTGGCGTTGGAAACGTTCGACTTCTGGGTGGCGCTGGGTTTCTTGAACAGGAAGATCTGGCTGAGGATAATCAGCGCAAAGGTGACGGCAAAAACCATCAGCATGCGCTTATCGCCGCCGGGCTCCTGTTGTGGATTGCGATATTCAGCCAAGTCTAGATTCCATTCCGCAACCGTGATCTGACAGCTCGCCGCAAGTCTCGCCGAATTCCGGAGACTGAAGGCGGCGTTTTACACAACTTCCAGCGATCCCGGACGAGTTGCTCGCGCGGAATCGGACTGCGCAACTTGTTGAGCGTCAACGTTCGGCGGAACCGGATCGTAACCCGACCGCGCAAACGGATGGCAACGCAGCAGCCTCGCGGCCGCCAGCAAACCTCCCCGCACCGCACCATGGCGCTCCAGCGCTTCCATCGCATACTCCGAGCAAGTTGGCACGAAACGGCAAGAGTGCGGCAGCATGGGCGAAATCCATCGCTTGTATAGCCGCAGAGCGAACTGCATTGCCTGTTTCATTCAGCTTCTAGTTTCCGCCACTCGCGCGCGCTGTGCGGCCAGGCGCAAGCATCGTGCTACCTCGGTTGCAAGCTCAGTAAACGGCATCGCCATCACAGCTTTGCGCGGATTGAACACGATGTCCACCGGTCCTTCGCAAGCTGCAACGGAGAGTCGTACGGCTTCGCGCATTCGCCGCTTGATGCGATTACGTTCTACGGCTCCGCCCAGCACCTTGCCCACGGTAAAGCCGATACGCGGCCCAGCGATCGGCTGATCTGCGCGCCGCAGGAAAAATACCGTCATGTTTCCCGTAAACTGCCGGCGTCCGTTCTGGTACACGCGCTGAAAATCGGCGTGCTTCAGCAAACGCTTCGATTTAGGAAACCTGCTGCTGGCGGGGGAGATGTTCCCTGACATTCAGTGTCCGTCGCCAACCTGCCGCAATCTACCTGCTTCTGCGGTAGGGTTGGCCACGACCCCTTACAATTCCATCGGAAAGCAGAATTCCTTGTTGTTGGTTTAGTCGCGATAACCAGGCGATACGGAGACGCGCTTGCGTCCCTTGGCACGACGGCGCGACAGCACCGCCCGACCGCTCTTGGTCTTCATGCGAGAACGAAATCCGTGCGTCTTCGAGCGGTGACGACGGTTGGGTTGGAATGTGCGCTTCGGCATGCTAAAACGGCGCTCCTCACTGGCTAAAAAATTGAATAGAGCAAACCCAAAGTATAACGGCCAGCGTACCTTGCTGGCAACCTGCGGCCTTTGGCGGAGGGCGAATCCAACTTTACTCCTGCGGGCACCTTGGACATTTTGCGCGTGGGAAAAGCGGTAGAGCGGCGCTTTAGCGCCGCGTCACGGTGACTTCCAGATGAGCAGAGCCGGACTTCAGTCCGGCCGCACGAGGCTCTAAACTTTGATGTCACCCTGTCGTTGCGATTGTTCGCCGCCTCGTCGGCAGTCTCGTATCTCACGGATGTGTCGCCTCACGAATCGCGACGGCACGCATCTCGGGTAGAGCTGGCCGTCAGGCCAGCGTCTAAGTCGCTTATGTATTGTTTTCATAGCCGGCTTGAGCCGGCGACACGAGCGTTGTCCGAGTTTTTCAGTACTCTGTGAAGCCGCAGCGATTTTGCGATAGGTTACGGCACGGCTAAAAGCCGTGCCTCTTCAAATCTATACTTTGACCAGCATTTCCTCGAACGTCGGCGACGGGCCTCGACGATAATTTTCATTCAGCGTTTGTCGCTAACCAACAGTTGCACCAAGCGCGCAGCACCCAAAAAATATTTGTCGCGCACTAACTTTCTCATAATCAATCACTCGCAAAAAAATGAAAACTCACCCGCAAGAATTTGGCTGGCGCGATTTTTTTTTCGTGCTAGTATCCGTGCAGCCAAAAAGAAATCAGACGCAACAAATGCGGTGCAATCTGTCGAGACACCGCAACGCAGGTTTGCAAAACAAGTTTCCGATCCGGTCTGACTGCTTCGTTTTGGCTCTGTGCTCGTTTCCGTTTCCCGCTAATTAAACGACTCTCTTTGTTCAGAGGCTCCGTCCGCCTCGGGATTTGCTATTTATGTCTTCTTTCGGTATCTCATCCGCTAATCCGTGGGTGCGGGTTCTCGACGCACTGGAAAAAAAAATCACTCGAAACTCCTACGAAACCTGGCTCAAGCCGACACGCTACGATCACGCCCAGGGTCCAATCCTTTTCGTCCGAGTTCCCAATCCTGAGTTCTGCCACATCGGCGAACGCTACGGAGACTTGATCAGCGAAGCCATCGAAAATCTGGGGCTCGAGTTTCAGGATGTTGAGTTTGTTACCGACGAAGATCATCGCGGCAGCACCAAAGCCACGCAGTCGGCGGAGACACGGCACGATTCTCCCGCCACGCCGGAGCGTCCGGCGCCCGGTCCGGTTACCCAGCAGCGCTTCGATTGGGATGGAGCGGCGCAACTGAATCCCAAATACACCTTTGACGACTTCGTGATCGGTGCCGGCAACCAGTTTGCCCACGCAGCCGCGCGCGCCGTCGGTGAGCGTCCGTCGAAGGCCTACAATCCGCTGTTCCTGTATGGCGGCGTCGGCATGGGCAAGACCCACCTGATGCAGGCCATCGGCCACGAAATCAAGCTGAGGTCGCCGGAAAAGTCCATCTGCTACGTCTCCAGCGAGCGCTTCACCAACGACATGATCAACGCGCTGCGCTACAGCAAGATGACCGGCTTCCGCGACAAGTATCGCAATATGGACGTCCTGCTGGTCGACGACATCCAGTTCCTCGTCAACAAGGAACGCACTCAGGAAGAATTCTTCCACACTTTCAATGCCTTGCACGAGTGCATGCGCCAGATCGTGATTGCGAGCGACCGTCCGCCCAAAGAGCTAGCCGAGATTGAAGACCGGCTGCGCAGCCGCTTCGAGTGGGGATTGATCGCCGATATCCAGCCGCCTGACCTCGAGACCAAAGTAGCGATCCTACAGAAAAAAGCTGAGACGGATCAGGTCATATTGCCCACCGACGTGGCGCTGTTCATCGCATCGAACATTCGCAGCAACGTTCGCGAGTTGGAAGGCGCGCTCATCCGCCTGACCGCTTACGCGTCGCTGACCGGCGCCGAGATCAACCTTCAGACCGCGCAGGAGGTCTTGAAGAACCTGATCGACTCCCAAGTCCGCAAGATCACCATCGATTCCATCCAGAAAGCCGTGTCGGAGCAGTTCGGGCTGCGCCTGGCCGAGATCAAGGCCAAGAACAACTCGCGCGTCATCGTGTTTCCCCGCCAGATCGCCATGTACCTGGCCAAGCATCTCACCGACGCGTCGCTGCCGGAGATTGGGCGGCAGTTCGGCGGCAAGCACCACACCACGGTCCTGCACTCCGTCGACAAGATCGAAGAGGCCCGCAAGACCGACAAAGATTTAAACAGGGTACTGAATAAGCTCACCGAGAGCTTAGGCCTATGAACCGCGCCTCAAGCGCGGTTTTTCACTTGCGGCAGAAGTTTTCTCCGGCAAACCCTGTGGATGAAATGTGAATTGCGTGGAAGATGTGGCCGCCATCTCGGTGAGCTCCCGTTTCAGCACAGCGGTGCTCCGGCGGGAACGGCGGTTTTGTACAGCGCTGAGCAGCGATGAGGCGCGAAACTCGCGATTTGGAGTTAATTTTCCACTTTTCCGCAGCGCTTACTGTTACTACTAGTTTTATATGTTTTTGATTTGATATAAGGAGAAGCAGTATAAAAGGGCCGGGCACGATGCCGATCGAGGTGGGACATATGGCTGCCGAAGCAACGGGAGCAATCCAGGGAACAGCGATGGAAATCAGTGTCAGCAAGTTCGAGTTGCTGAAAGAACTCACTGCTACGCAGGGAGTCGTCGAACGCAAGACCACGATCCCCATCCTGTCCAATTTTTTGTTTGAGGCAGCCAACGATCGCCTGACCATCACGGCGACCGATCTGGACCTGAGCCTGCGTACCTCCTGTGCTGCCAAAGTAAAGCGTGAGGGCGCGTGCACCATTCCCGCCCGCAAGCTGTACGACTACGTCAAATTGCTGCCCGACGGCGATATCTCCATCAAGCTGCTGGAGAATCACTGGGTCAACATTCGCTCCGGCCGCTCGAACACCAAGATGGTCGGCATGGCCCGCGCCAATTTCCCCGGCCTGCCCACTTTCCCGTCGGCGGGCGTGGTGAAGGTTCCGGCGCAGACGCTGCGCAGCATGATTGGCCGGACGATCTTCGCCATTTCCAGCGAGGAGTCGCGCTACACCCTGAATGGCGGCTTGATGGTGCTGAAGCCGGAGTCGATCACCATGGTCGCGACCGACGGCCATCGTCTGGCACACATCGAGAAGCAGGGCGAGGCGTTCGACGTCAGCGGCGAGAACCGCACGCTGATCCCCAAGAAAGCCATGAGCGAGATTTATTCGCTGCTGCAAAACAGCGACGTGGACACCATCGAGTTTGCCAAGGACGATTCCACGCTGTTCTTCCGGATCGGCGAGCGCCTGCTGACCTCACGCCAGTTGACCGGGCAGTTCCCCAATTACGAAGCGGTGCTGCCGCGCGAGACCACCAAGGCTGTTGTGGTGCATGGAGCGGACCTCAACACCGCTATCCAGCGCGTTGCCCAGTTTGCCGACGAGCGCTCGCGGGCCATCCGCATGAAGCTGGACAAGAACGAGATCAAGATTTCCTCTTCCTCCACCGATTCCGGCGAGTCGGAAGACTCCATCGAGACTGCCTATGCCGGCGACAGCATGACCATCGGCTTCAACTCCGAGTACCTGCTCGACTTCCTGAAGGCCTCCAATGGCGGCGAAGTGCGGCTGGAGTTCAAAGACGCCCAGTCCGCCGGCCAGATGCGCCCCGACGACGCCAACGACGACGGCTTCAAGTACCGCTACGTCGTCATGCCCATGCGGATCTGACGAAGTCACTTGAAGCTGGCAAGTCGGTAGTAGACTCAGTTTTGGAGTCCTGTATGAAGATCAAAGTAGTGGTGCACGAAGCCGAAGAGGGCGGTTACTGGGCTGAAGTGCCTGCCCTTCCCGGTTGTGCCACGCAAGGCGAAACTTTCGAGGAATTGCTCAAGAATCTCTACGAGGCCGTCGAAGGTTGTCTCTCGGTAGATGTTGCGGACGTCGAAAAACACCCTACGGATCGAGTGCTTGAAATCGCGGTATGAAGGCGGTTTCCGGTAAAGAATTGGGCCGCTTGCTTGAGCAGCGCGGGTGGACGCTCCTTCGGATCCACGGCAGCCATCACATCTATGGAAAGCCCGGCAGTGTGGTTCGGCTGTCGGTTCCGACGCACGGCAATCGCCCTTTGAAGATCGGACTTCTACGGTATCTTCTTAAGGCTGCTGAACTTTCAGAGGATGACCTCACCTGAGGGACTGGAATTTTTACCTAACATTTATTCGTACGCCAGCGCGTCGATCGGGTCTTTCTGCGCGGCCTTTATCGCCGGGTAGAACGCGCCCAGCAATGACCCAATCAGGGCGATGACCGTTGCCTTGAGCAGCAGGGCGCGGCTGATCATGACCGGCAGCGTCTGGAAGTGGGCCCGCAAGCCGCTGCGAGCGGCGTAGCTGAAGGCAATCCCCAGAATCACCCCGCCAACCGCGATCAGCAGGGTCTCCCGCAGCACCACATTTACGATATACAGCTTGCCCGCGCCCAGCGATTTCAGGATGCCGATCTCGCGCGTGCGCTCCATTACCGCGGCGTACATGGCCTGGAAGATCACGATGAAGCCGATGATCATGGCGATGCCGATGACCACGTCGATGACCGTGGTCAGACCGGGAATGCTGGCCGAGGTCATCAGCGTGAGATATTCCTTGATCGAGTGCACCCCGTACTGCTCCATGCCGGGGATGCTCTTGATCTCCTGCACCACCGAGTCAGCAGCGTTGGGGTCGTCGAGCTTGACGTAGAAGATGGTGGCCTTGCCGATCGCCCCGATCAGGTCCTGCAAGGTGGCGATGGGAACGAACTTGCGCGCGCCCTTGCCATGCTCAACGATGCCGCAGATGCGGAAATCGCGATTCAGCGCCTGCACCGTGTCACCCACCTTCACGTGGTCCGAGGCGGCCTTCAGGTCGTCGATAATCATGTCGTACGGCCCCTGGAAGGGTCCGCCGGACAAATAACGAAACCCACCTGTCACGGCGTTAAACGATTGCAGGTCGATGCCGTAGAGCACTTCCAGGCTCTTGGAGATGGTGGTCTGGGTTACGACGGGGGTTACGGCGGTGACATGTGGCAGGCGGGCGATCTTGTTGGCGACTTTGACCGAAACCGGCGCCCCGTTCATGCCCATCAGCAGCGACGAGCCCGGCGGCTGCACCATAATGTCGGCGCCCAGCCCTACCTGACGGCTGCTGGTGTCGTTCAAAATGCCCAGCATGATGCCGACAATCAAGAGAATGAGGGTGACTTCAACCGCGACCGCAACAATGCTGATAATCGTGCGGAAGGGCCGGTGTACCAGGTTGGCAAGGATCATCCGATTCATGGTTGGAAGCTCGATTGTATAGGATGCAGCGAACCCGGCGGCTAGTTCGGGGACATCCCGAAGAAGAGCGGGGACCGCGAACGGCGCCCGGGAGTTTCGTCCTGCTGCTCAAGCAACGCCGCGGAGAAGTTCAATGGAGGCCACGTGTTTGGGCACTACGAGGAAGACGCACGGTGTCGGTGTGAGAACAGGAGTTTCGTGTTGGCGCTGAAATAGAACGGTCAAAGCACCAGCGCCGTAGGCGCGGAAGAGCATAGCCCAGGACGCAGCCGAACCGGGGTCCCCGATTCGGGCTGGTTTTGCGCGAATTGGGGTGGGGGCAGGCGGAGTCCTGGGTAGGGTGCGAATAGGATCGAGTCCGTAGGGACGACAGATGTCCTACGCAAACGCAACAGCCGCCTGGGGATCCGCGATCAACATCCCGGCAAGAACGCGCCCGCCTCCCCCCTGTGCCCCGCATGTTTGCGATTCACCACCCGCACCCCATCGCGCCAACGCTCATCCACCTGCACCACCGTCCACTCGATCCGCGGCGAAAGATAGCGCAGCAGAACATCCGTAGTCGGATGGACACGCAACGCCGGCGCCACGAGATATAAAAGCGGCGGCGCGCTGGAGATTTCGCGTCCGGCGAAGTAGCCGTTGCGGGAGAACTCGCCATGCTGCTGGAGCCAGCGCACTCGCGCCCAATAATCGAGGCCCTGAAGCGGCAGGTGAATGTCCTCGTTGGCTTTGAGTTCCAGCACCGCCAGCCGGCCGTCGAGCGTGCAGGTAAGCACGTCGAGCATCGAACGGTCGCTGGCTGCGAAGGCAGGGACCTGCGAGTAAACAAAGCGGCCGTCGAGGCGCTCGTCGATGGCGCGAACGTCGCGCGTGACCAGAGATTCCAGCCAGCGCTCCGGGGCCAGCCGAAAGAACAGGTTCGTAGGCGAGCCGCCGGGTTTGCGCTCTTCCGTAATGTGCTGCACCAGCTCGGCAAACAGCGGCTCGCTCTTTTCGTCCAGCACGTACTCAGAGGGGCCGATGCCGAACAGGATTGCCTCGGTATTGCGAAACGATCCCGACATTGGCGTGATGCGGGCGCGGGCGAACTCCAGTCCGTACAGGCGGAAGACGATTTCCGACGCCGACTGCGCGCTGCTTTCGGCCGCGGGTGCGAAGCCGCGGATCCGCGCGACCGACGTGGCAAAGCGCTGCCGGGCAGCCTCGGCATCGACTGCCCGGGTCAGGCGGGTGATGATGTTGCCGCTGTCGGCCGAGTCGAGACTCTCGGCGATTTCGGCCCGTTCGTCCAACTCATAGAGCTGCCACTTGGCGGCCTCGGCATGAAGATTGGCGCAGCGCTGCCGCACCATTTCAGAGCGCCCGACAGGCAGAAAGAGCTTCAGTCCTTCCACCTGTGCCCGTCCGGCAAGCTGCTGGCGCTGATGATCCATCCACAGAATGCCGAACGTGAGCGCGGCATCGATGGAGGCTTGATCCTCCTCCGAGTTGACCCCGAGCACCGCAAACGCGGTCTGTCCCGCTCGAAGTACCCCACGTGCATAAATCGGGCTCAGGGAGTGCTCCAGGTCAGGGCTGGCGCTGAGGCGTTCGACCTGGAACCCCGGATACTCGCGGCGCAAAACTCGTTCCAGCAGGCGCAAATAACTCGCTCGCGCCGTGCGCCGTGCCGAGCCGCTTCGTCGGTCACGGTCCGCGCAGATTTCCAGCAGCTTGGCCTGGGACTGCCCGAAGCGCAGCACCTTCAGGCGCATTACCCGGCCGTTGCTCTCCGCATCCAGCACTCGCCGCACCGTGTTGCGCTCCTCTGACCACAGGTGCAGAACGCACTTGCCCTCGCCCGACACCGCGTACCGAGCCGTCGTAAAGTCGAAGAGCACCTCGCCGTCTTCGACAGCCACGGCCAGTGGCGCGGCAGCCAGAAACTGCTCCAGCATCCGGGTCAGCTGCTCGGCCGCGATCATGCAGGTGTCAATCGCCATGTCTGCATTCAGCCTAGTGAAATCAGAGCTGTGGCGCACCCTCGGGCGGCACACGGCTATGTGATAATGAAGAGTCAGGACGGGCGGCCTCCGCCACGGTTGTCGAGGTGCCGCACCGCGAACTGCGCGCCAAAACGCGCATCTTTCAGCCCTCGCGCCTTCGCCGGATGTCAGGGCATCCAATCGAGTGTGACTATGGACAAGAAATTCTTCTTTGAGCGCTACGGAATGGCGCACGCCGACGTAGAACGCTATCTGGCCGCGGCGCTTTCTGCCGGCGGCGATTACGCTGACCTTTATTTCGAATATCAAACCTCGACTTCGGTCTCGCTCGACGAGAGCATGGTGAAGTCGGCGACCCAGGGCATCTCGGTGGGCTGCGGCGTTCGCGTCATGGCGGGTGAGCGCACCGGTTACGCCTACACCGACGACCTGTCGCAGGATCGCATTCTGCATGCCGCGCGAACCGCGGCCCTCATCGCCAGCGGCCCGGCAAAGCAGCCGGTAGTTGGGCTCACCGATAAGCCGGCACACAACCTTTATCCCGTGCCGCTGCCTTCGGCCGAAGCCGACGTGATGGCCAAGGTCGAGCTAGTGAAGCGCGGCGACAAGGCTGCGCGCGACTACGATCCGCGCATTCACGAGGTGCGGGTGAGTTATGCCGACGAGTTGCGGCGCATTCTGGTAATCGGCTCCGATGGCAGCTTTGCCGAGGATGCCCAGCCGCTATCGCGCATGAGCGTTTTCTGCATCGCCAAGTCTGAGTCAGCCGGATCGGCGCGTGGCAGCGCCGGAGGAGGTGGACGGGTCTCGCTGGATTACTTCCAGGGCGACGCTTCTCCGGAGCATTTCGCCAAAGAGGCAGCTCGGCAGGCCATCATCCAGCTCGATGCGCGCGATGCCCCGGCAGGTGAGATGGAAGTAGTACTCGGCCCGGGATGGCCGGGAATCCTGCTGCACGAAGCCATCGGCCACGGCCTGGAAGCCGACTTCAATCGCAAGAAAACGTCGGCCTTCTCTGGAATGCTGGGACGCCGCGTGGCCAGCGACAAGTGCACCGTCGTCGACAACGGCACCATGCCCGGACGGCGCGGCTCGCTGAATGTGGATGATGAGGGCAATCAGACCGAGAACACGGTGCTGATCGAGAACGGCATTCTGAAGGGGTATCTGTCGGACAAGCTGTCGTCACGCCTGATGGGCATTCCGAACACCGGCAACGGACGTCGCGAAAGCTATCAGCACATTCCGATGCCGCGCATGACGAACACCTACATGCTCGCAGGCCAGGATTCGCCCGAAGACATTATTCGCTCGGTGAAGTATGGCGTGTATGCCGTGAACTTCGGCGGCGGGCAGGTGGACATCACCAACGGCAAGTTTGTTTTCTCCGCCTCGGAAGCCTACCTGATCGAGGACGGCAAGGTGACTTCGCCGTTGAAGAATGCGACTTTGATTGGCAATGGTCCGGACGTGCTCACGCGCGTTTCGATGGTGGGCAACGATCTGCAACTGGACGAAGGCGTCGGAACCTGCGGCAAGGACGGGCAATCGGTCCCGGTGGGCGTCGGTATTCCCACGCTGAAGGTTGATCGTCTGACGGTCGGCGGCACCGGCGGGTAACGGTTTTGCTCCTACCCTCTCGCCAAAATCGGGCGAGCAGGATGGGGCACCCGGCGGCTACTGGTTGCGCACTCACCCTTTCGCCAAGAACGGGCGAGGAGGTTGCGGCACCCGGGCCACTGGTTTCGATCTCACCCTCTCGCCAAAATCAGGCGAGCAGGATGGGGCACCCGGCCGCGACTTGAAGGGGCGCAGCTTTAGCTGCGCCGTCAGCGTCAACAAATCACCCGGAGTCCCGTAGGGACGGCAACTTTTCCAAGCGCCAACAATTTTAGCCCTCCCGAATATGTACGACATTGTGGGAGTCTGACAACATAGGACTAATACATGACTGTTTCGACCCAGGAACGCCCGGCGCAAGCCGCTACTGATCTCAAAGAAATCGCGGCTGACGTCGTTCGCCGCGCCATGCAGGGTGGCGCCACCGCTGCCGAAGCCGTCGCCATGGACGGCAGCGAGTTCTCGACCGTTGTCCGCCTCGGCGAAGTAGAGACCCTGAAAGAATCCGGCTCCAAGGGAATCGGCGTTCGCGTTTTCTTTGGACAGCGCGCCGCCAGCACCTACTCCAGCGACTTGACGCCGGCGGGTGTAAAGCAGATGGTCGACTCCGCGCTCGCACTGGCCAAGATCACCAGCGAAGATCCTTTCGCCGGTATTCCCGAGCCGTCGCAACTGGGCAAGCTGGAAGGCGATCTCGACCTGTACTACGACGACGTCTACTCGCTGTCGACCGCGGAGCGCATCGATTACGCTCGCCGAGCCGAGAAAGCTGCACTCGACGTCGATTCCCGCATCACCAACTCCGAGGGCGGCACCTTCGACGCGGCCATCGGCTACAAGGTGCTGGCCAACTCGCATGGTTTCGTTGGCGACTACAAGCGGTCTTACTGCTCGGTTTCAGCCGTTCCCATCGCGCAGGTCGGTGACTCGGCCATGCAGCGCGACTACTGGTACTCCGTGGCGATGACGCTGAAGAAGCTGGAATCGCCCGAGGAAATCGGCCAGACCGCCGCCAAGCGCACGTTGCGCCGCATCGGCGCGCGCAAGGTCAAGACTGCCAAGGTCCCCATCGTCTTCGAACACACGGTTGCCGGAGCGCTGGTCGGACACATCTTCGAAGCCGTCAACGGCGATTCGATTTATCGTGGCGCGTCATTTCTGGCCGGCAAGCTAAACGAGAAGATTGCCGGCGACAACATCAACGTGGTCGACGACGGCACCATGCGCAGCGGATTCGGCACCAGCCCCTTCGATTCTGAAGGCGTGCCCAGCCGCAAGACCGTGGTGGTTGAAAACGGCGTGCTGAAGTCGTACCTGCTGAACACTTACACCGCAAAGAAGCTGAAGCTCCAGACCACCGGCAATGCCTCGCGCGGCTTGGCGGGAACACCCGGCATCGGTCCGGGTAACTTCTTCCTGCAGCCCGGCGCAAAGAGCCTGAAGGAAATCATCGGCGACATCAAGGAAGGCCTGTTCGTCACCGAGTTCCTGGGCTTCGGCGTCAATCTGGTGACCGGTGATTTCTCGCGCGGCGCCAGTGGCCTGTGGATTCAGGATGGCGAGCTTACCTTCCCGGTCGAAGAGATCACGGTCGCCGGCAATCTGAAGGACATGTTCTTCAACATCTCGGAAATCGGCAACGACCTGGAATTCCGCAGCTCGATCGCATCGCCTACGCTTCGCATCGATGGCATGACCGTCGCCGGCGAATAATCCGATTCAACTGGCGACGCGATTGTCCGGAGGTCGCGGCGGGATCTCCGCCAGCTTGCTGCGTGCGGCCGGATCGTAGATGGGCGTGTAGTACTTCCAGTGCTTCCAAATCACGCGAATGGTCGCGGCTACGGGGATGGACAGGAAGACGCCCAGAATGCCGCCCAACTCGCCTCCCATCAGCACGGCCGCAATCGCCGCCATGGGATGCAGCTCCAGCTTTCCACCCATCACGCGTGGGGCGACAATGTAATCCTGGCAGAGCCGCCAGGTTCCAAGCAGAAGAAAAATTGCCCACATGTGTGGATAAGCTGTGAGAAAGCCGACGCCCACAATTGCGGCTGCAGCCACCAGCGGCCCTGCGACTGGAACGAATTCCATGATGCCGGCAGCCAGCGCAAGAGCAAGCGCGTACGGCACGCTCAGCACGGTCAACATCGTGCCGTAAACCACTAAAGAGATCCCGGCCAGCAATATCTGCGAGAAGATGAAGTGCGCCAGCATCTGGTCGAGGTCTTCGGCAATGCCACGCAGCAGCCGGCGCTGGTCGCGGCGATCGAAGGCGTCGATGAACGCCTGGGCGAACTCGCCTCCGTCAGCGAGAAAGAAGATCGCGAGAATTGGTATGAGCGCCAGCCACAGTGAATTCGCCAGGAATTGCGCGGCTGCGGTGCCTGCCTGCGAAACCCAGCCCAGGATTTCTGCTTGATGGGCCGCAATCAGCTGTTCGATCCGGTACTGCGTGTCGAAGCTCCAGCCATGCTGGTTTCCAAACTGCCAGACAATGCTGCCATTGGCTACTTTGTCCAGAAGCCCCGGCAAGGACTGGGCAAGTTCGCGGCTATCGGCCACCAGCCGGGGTCCGAAGATGACCCCAAAAACAGTCAGCACCCCTGCGACACAGACATAGGTAATGGCGATGGCGATGCGGCGAGATCCCCGCGCCAGGGGCGAAGCTTGCACGCGTCGCACCAGTGGTTCCAGCAGATAGGCGAAGAGAATGGCGAACAGAAAGATGACTAGCGTGTGGCGCACGCCATAAACAAATGCGCCGATGGCCACGAAAAGACAGACAGTCGTGAGTACTTTTGCTGCGCGAGTGTCGAAAAGCTGCACTTCTGTTAGATGGCCGCAATGGGTGAGGTGGTTGTAGAGCTCTCAATCGCAGTGGGCGAGTCAGTTACTTCCGAACAGGGGCTGTCAGCAATTGTCAGTAATGCTCTACCGTGATGTTCTGATGGAGTTTGCTTTGAAGGGGGCGGCCTTTAGTGTCTGCGTGAGAACTGGAGTTTCGCTTTGGCGGTGGAGTACAACGGCCGATGACCCAGCGCCGTAGGCGCGAAAGAGCTTAGCCCAGCACGCAGCCGAAGGCGGAGTGCTGGGTAAGAGGGATATTATGTGAGTCCTGTAGGGACGACAGAGGTTCTCACGCACTCACTTCAGGCCGTCCATAAGATTGCAAATCTAATCGGCTTCAGCCGCTGAGGAAACTCGTTCTTGCTTGACGGGCTCTTCCTTAGATCTTCGCCAACAGCTCCTGCTTTCGGTCTTCCGGCAGAAACGATGCGCGAAACGAATTTCGCGCCAACTCGCGTAACTGGGAATCGCTGAAGCCGAAATGATCACGTGCGATCTGATACTCGTTGTTCAACGTGGTGCGAAACATGTCGGGATCGTCTGTGTTCAACACGATGGGCACCCCGGCGTCGAACAGCTTTCGCACCGGATGATTTTCCAGCGCAGTACAGCAGCCAGTCATCAGGTTGCTGGTGATACATATCTCGACGGGAATATGCTTTTCGGCCAGATGCTGCACCAATGCCGGATCGTCGATGGCGTGCAGGCCATGGCCAATGCGATCAGGCTTGAGTTCGCGCACCGCTGCCCAGATTGATTCCGGTCCCACGGTTTCCCCGGCATGGACCGTCAAGCGCAGACCGTTGTTCGCGGCATGCTCGTAGACTTCGCGAAACTGCTCGGGGCCGGCTTTGCGCTCGTCGCCGCCAATGCCAATGCCTACCACATTGTGGGACTTCAGGCTGATTGCCTCGTCTACCACGCGCCGCGCTTCGTCCACCCCGAAATGGCGAACCGCATCGAGTATCCAGTAAAGTGATACGCCGAAGTCGCGTTCGGCGCGCCGGCGTCCGCGCTCCGCGCCCTCAAACAGCGGAGCAAACTCCTGCCCGCGCCAATGAATCACGCCAGCAGAAATGTAAGCTTCCGCGTGCTTAACATTTTGCGCGTGCAGCTTCTGCAGCATGCGATAGGTCACCAGCTCGTAATCTTCGGCCGTGCGCAGGCGCTCGGTCACCGCCTTGAAAGCGATCATGAATCCGGTGAAGTCTTCGTACTGATATAGGGCGCGAGCTTCGTCCTCGGTAAAAACGCGGCCGCTGTCCTCGAGGTTTCGGTAGCGATTGTTGGTGGTGGAAAGCGGCGTAGGATGGCGGCGGCTCAACTCTGACAATGTGGGAGGGTCGACCGAGCCTTCGAGATGAAGGTGGAGCTCGGCCTTCGGCAACGAAGCGATGAAATCGTCAATCACCGTTTGGTTACCGGCTGCAAGGCTGGAGTGGAGGCGCGCGGGCTGAACTCGCTGCGATGGCGGCTGTACAGCCAATACACCGACAGCCCGATAATCAGCCAGACAAAGAATCGCAGCCAGGTCAGAATCGGCAGCCCGGCCATCAGCAGGATGCAGAACACCACGCTGAGAATGGGCGCTGCCAGCCCGCCGGGAGCGCGGAAGCCGCGACGCCGCTCCGGCTGCTTGTAGCGCAGGATGATGACTCCGAGTGACACCAGCACAAACGCAAACAGCGTACCGATGTTCGATAGGTCTGCCAATGTACCGATATCAAGAATGCCGCCGGGAATGCCGACCAGAAATCCTGCGATCCAGGTCGCCATAGCCGGCGTGCGAAAACGCGGATGCACCCGGCTGAATACTTTGGGCAGCAGGCCGTCGCGTGACATGGAGAACCACACCCGCGCCTGCCCCAGCTGAAACACCAGCAGGGACGAGATCATGCCCATCATCGCGCCGAATAGCACGACCAGCTCGGTCCAGTGCAGCAGCGCCGACTTCGTTGTCCCCGCCAGCATGCTCATGCTGTTGACCACTGGCGCCGCGTCGTCAATGAGCGAGTGCCAGGGCACGATTCCGGTGAGCACCACCGCTACCGCGATGTAGAGAACGGTGCAGACCACCAGGGTCGCGATGATGCCGATGGGAATATCGCGTTGCGGGTTCTTGGCTTCCTCGGCCGCGGTCGACACCGAGTCAAATCCGATATACGTAAAGAAGATGATGGAGCCGCCGGTCAGCACTCCCGACCAGCCCTCCGGCACGAAGGGATGATAGTTCGTGGGATGAATGAACCGCATGCCGACGAAGATGAACGCCAGGATGGCGGCGATCTTCAGCACGACCATGATGTTGTTGGTCTCGGCCGACTCGCGAACGCCACGCACCAGCACCATGGTCAGCAGCATGACAATGAGAAACGCGGGAATGTTAAAGCCGAAGTGCCAGCCCGGCGTGTACAACACGTTATTTTGCAGATCGGTGAGGCCGCCGGGAAGATACGCGGGCGTGATCCAGCGGAGCGCGGGATGCCAGCCGAACCAGTTGAAGGTTGCGGCCATGTGGGCTGCGAAACCAACGCTCACCGCCATGTTGCTGACCGCGTATTCCAGGATGAGGTCCCAGCCGATGATCCACGCGATCAGCTCGCCCATGGTCGCGTAGGTGTAGGTGTAGGCGCTACCGGCGATCGGGATCATGGACGCCAGCTCGGCATAGCAGAGCCCGGTAAACGCGCAGACGATGGCGACCAGGATGAGCGAGATCGCCAGCGCGGGCCCGGCCCCCGGACGCCCCAGCGTAGCCGTGTGATGCACGAGGTAGTCCGCCAGAGGTGCGTTGAGAATGGAAGAGGTGTCGAACTTCTGGCCGGCGATGGCGGTGCCCACGACCGTGAAGATCCCTGACCCGATCACTGCGCCGATGCCGAGTCCGGTCAGCGACCACGGCCCCAGCGTCTTCTTCAGCCGATGCTCCGGGTTCTCCGATTCAGTGATCAGCTTGTCGATGGACTTGCACGCGAAGAGTTGGTTCGCCAGGTCAATGCTCCCGGGAGTCGTGGAATGAGTGCCTCAGAATCTAAACAGATGGAGGCAGAGCAGGGCAAGTCAGGCGACTTCAGTGGGAGCCCTGCAACCGGGAGCTTGCGCTTTGACACCGCTGATGTTCTGGAGATATCATTTCTACCAAACGATTGGTAGGTGGGCAAGGAAGTCGCTGCCCGCCGGATCCGAGGCTGCGAGCCATGGCAAAGATGATTTCCCAGGCGGGCGAGATGTCGGTCGCGCTTCGATCGGTTTCGCGCGAAGGCGACGATCTTGTCCTGACCGGCCAGATGGGGGTGTGGGATTCCAAAATCGTGGTTGGCCGCGAAGAAGCCGTGAGCATTGCCCGCCTGATGCTGAAGCCCGGCATCCTGCTCTTTCTGATTGCGGCGCCGTTCAACCACTTTCTCCAGCGTAACAAGTTGCCCGAATAGCCAAGCAGACCTGTCCGGCGGTCAGCGCGGCAGGAGCGGCGACGTTGAGCTCGCCGAGGCGAGCTGTCCCCGCGCCCTCCCAAATCGGAACGACAGACTTCTCGACTCAATTTCCCGCGTTGACTAATCTACCAAACGTTTGTTTAAATCATCGCGATAGGCTGCGCCGAATTCCCGGCAGCGCCAAGAATTTCCAAACACGCTCCACCTGCCGTGTAGCCGAAAGAGGAGACAAGATGACGACCGTCCCTGAGACCCTCCAGACGTCCTCGAAGATCAAGTCGGTATATCAGTCTTCGCTGGTGCAGTCCCTTTCCCATCGGCGATCGCGCCGTTTCTCGCTGGGAGGCAGCTTGACCTGTGGAAGCAGCGAATACTCCTCGGTTCGCCAGCCGGTCCCCCTCGCGAAGGACGAGCTCGCTCTATTATGTTGGGCGGCTGCCGGTTCCACCGGACTGGTGCTGTCAGACATCGACAGCAAGCTGGGGTGCAGCACACAAGTTCGGCATCCGGGATGGACGCATCCCAGCCCGTGTAACAGTCATACCACTCGCCTGCTGTTCATGAACGATGACGGCGTCTTCCTCTATCGTCCGCGGCAAGCCACCAAACCGGTTCACATCGAAAACGAAAACGATCTGGCGGCCCTGGTCGACAGCTTTGATGAGGATGTGATTCGCCTCCAGGACAAGCGCGTGGACATCCCGGAAAGCGGCTATGTACGTCTGAATATGCCTTCTTCCAACCGGCCTGGACAGACCTTATTTATGCCGGTCGTCAACCCGAATTACGAAATCATCAACTCGCTGTTTGTGATGGTGCAGTATGAGCATTACAAGATTGTCGACGACGTAACCGGCAAGGCCGCCGGCATTGACAAGTGGGTGGACAGGTTGAAGCTGACCAAGGCCGCGCCACTTTCCTACTTCATGAATCTCTGTGTCAACGCGATCTCGTTCGAGGCGGCGTTCATGACCCAGAACCTGCTGCTGATGGCCGAGACGCTAGGCCTGGGTGCATTTCCTCATGCCGGCTATGTCCCCATCATCATTATGGGGGGCACGCCTATGACCCGCGGGCTGGGATTTCGCTTCACCACCGACAAGCTGGGTATGCCGAATCCGGTGGGACTCGACGGGATCACAGAATTGCAAGGTATGTGCCCGCCGTACTACAAGTCGATGGGCGACGCAGTGCAGGCCGTTTACGACAGTAAGTATGGTCCGGGGGCGATCTTCAGTCCTGAAAATCCGGTGTCGCCGTTCCTCGATCAGAGAGCTTTTGCCGAAGGCATGGACACGGTTCCATCCGAAGTAGTCGACTGCATCAAGGACTTGTGCAATTACGCTTACGACAAGTTCGGCCGTTTTCCCACAGCGTATGACACGTTGTCCATTCCCGTGTACGTGGGCGTCCACCATGTAGACCTCGATTTTTATGCCAAGTTCTACCAAGATAGCCTGATCTCTGACACTGTCAGACATCACATGGCCAATTGGCATGAGTAAACGCTGGCGGACGCCGGTAACGATCCTACAGGCTTGCTGAAGTAAAGGAGAGAGGATGTCAGAGTCTAATGTGCCGAAGCTCCCTCAGGGACGCCTGAATATCGCGTCGCTGCCGCACAATCAGCCCGCGTGGGCTCCCTTGTATCCGCGGTTGCCCTTCAAAATGTTCGGCGGCAAGGCTATCGTGGTCAATTACGAGACTGACTTGGACGCGGTGCTCGACATTCTTCCACCTGAACTGACACCGCTTACCGATCCTCCCATCGTTTCCTGCTACCTCAACGGTGGCTACGAATTCGCTACCGGGGGTGGAGCGTACTCGGAGATGTCTCCGCTGCTGACTGTGATGTATCAGGGGGAGCCGCACATTTATCCGTTCGTGGTGTACCTGGGTGAAGGGACGGAGGAATGGTTTGCCGCAGGACGAGAGGTTCTGGGCGACAGCAAGAAGATCGGCCATGTGAACCTGATCCAGCGACTGGGACACGGCATTATGCTGGGCACGGTGGAGCGGCCGTTAGGACATCGGCTGGTCACCATGACGGCCGGACCATTTGCGCGCCAGGGTGAGGAAAAGGATTTCATGCTGTATCCCAATATTGTCGTCCGCCTGCTGCCCAGCGGTGAAGTGGGCAACCCCCGCCCGCAAGTTGCCGAACTGGTGCGTAAGCGGGTCAAGGCGACCATCCGCCACGCAGAAGACGGCAGCCCCATGATCTTTCATGGTCCCGGTTCGGTTGAGCTCGGACGTTCGGAACAGGATCCGCTGTACAAGTTGCCGGTGCGCAAAGTTCTGGGCGCCATGTACATCGAGTTTGGGACCATTGAACAGCCGGCAGGCGAGGTACTGAAGCGCTACCAGGTAGGTTGATCGACGGGTGCTGGCTCCCTTGGACAAAGATCTCTGGCCCTGCGCTAGGGATGCGAGCCGCCTTTACGGCTGCTGGCAGGCGTCCCGCATCTGCGCCATCAGCAGCCTCTGGGCGCGGCTCTGGTAATGATGCCGCGAACTGATGATGCCCACCTTGCGGGTGCTGTGCTTGCCGGAGATCGGAATGAACTTGCATCCCGCATGCGGCTGCACCGCCATAGCTGGTACCGCCGACACGCCCATCCCCGCCGACACCATTGCCAGGATGGTGGCGAACTGGCCGCTTTCAAACACCACGCTGGGCGTCACCTTCGATTTGTGGCAGGCGGCAATCAGACTGTCGCGGAAACAGTGTCCCTCTTTCAGCAGTAGAAACGGCTCGCGGTTCAGCTCTGCCAGGCTGATCGACTTGCTTGATGCGCGGCGATGACTCGTCGGAAGCACGGCATAGAATTTCTCTTCGAACAGCTCCTCGGTCGCAAGTTCGCTTCCCGGAATCGGCAATGCCGCAACCGCCATGTCGATGGTGCCGTCGTGCAGCCGCTGCAGCAGGGTAGGTGTGATGTCTTCGATGATCTTGACCGCGATGAGGGGATGCCGCGCAGCAAATCCTCGCAGCAGCTTCGGCAGCAGATAAGCCGCGATAGTGGGAATGATGCCGACCGCAACGTCCCCTTTTTCGTTGCCGGCCATCTCCTGGAGCTCGGTCTTGGCCTCTTCCAGCTCGCGCAGAATCCGCTCCGCCTTGGGCAGGAACGCTTTGCCGAACACGGTGAGCTTGGCCGAACGCGGCAGTCGATCGAAGAGCCGCGAACCCAGCTCGGCTTCGAGTTTCAGGATCTGCTGCGAGAGCGAGGGCTGCGCGACGTGCTCTACCTCGGAGGCGCGGGTAAACGTGCCATGCCGGGCCACTGCGCAGAAATATCTGAGCTGATGAACTTCCACGAATCTCCAGAGGCAAATCCTATAGGATTCATAGGAAACATATATTTTACGTTTGCTTTCTACAATAGGATAATAGTGGTATGGAAAAAGAATTAGCCGCAGCAGCGGGGGCCTCGGTCCCGGGTAATCAACCACAAACCTCATCAACCGAAGGCAAGTGCCCGGTGGCTCACGGCGCTCGCAATTCCCATACGAATGCCGACTGGTGGCCGAATCAGCTTAGCCTCAACATCCTGCATCAGCACTCCTCCCTGTCCGATCCCATGGACAAGGAATTCAACTACGCCGAAGAGTTCAAGAGCCTCGATCTGAATGCCGTGATCAAGGACCTGCATGCCTTGATGACCGACTCGCAGGAATGGTGGCCGGCAGACTTCGGCCACTATGGCCCGCTCTTCATTCGCATGGCGTGGCACAGCGCGGGAACGTATCGCATCGGCGACGGTCGCGGCGGAGCAGGCTCGGGCGAACAGCGGTTCGCACCTCTGAATAGCTGGCCTGACAATGTGAACCTGGATAAAGCGCGCCGGCTGCTCTGGCCGATCAAGCAGAAGTATGGCCGGAAGATTTCCTGGGCCGACCTGATGATTCTCACCGGCAATGTAGCGTTGGAGTCCATGGGCTTCAAGACCTACGGTTTCGCCGGCGGACGCGAGGACGTCTGGGAGCCCGGACAGGACATTTATTGGGGGCCCGAGGGCAAGTGGCTGGCGGACGAGCGCTACAGCGGCGATCGTGATCTTTCGAACCCACTCGCCGCGGTGCAGATGGGTTTGATTTACGTGAATCCCGAAGGTCCCAATGGCAACCCTGATCCCCTTGCCGCCGCCCGCGACATCCGCGAGACATTTGCTCGCATGGCAATGAATGACGAAGAGACCGTCGCGTTGATTGCGGGCGGGCACTCCTTCGGTAAAACTCACGGCGCCGGCGATGCGAAGCTGGTAGGTCCGGAGCCGGAAGCTTGTGATATCGAAGCCCAGGGTATGGGCTGGAAGAGCAAATTTGGCACGGGAATCGGCGCCGACGCCATCGGCAGTGGCCTGGAAGTTACCTGGACCACGACGCCTACCAAGTGGAGCAACAACTTCTTCGAGAACTTGTTCAAGTACGACTGGGAGCTGACCAAGAGCCCAGCCGGAGCTCATCAGTGGACCCCGAAGAATGGCGCAGGCGCCGGTCTGATTCCGGATGCGCACAACGGATCCAAACATCACGCGCCGTCCATGCTGACCACGGATCTCGCCTTGCGCTTTGATCCGGCGTACGAAAAGATTTCGCGGCGCTTCTACGAACATCCGCAGGAGCTCGCCGACGCGTTTGCCAAAGCCTGGTTCAAGCTGACGCATCGCGACATGGGACCGATCTCGCGCTATCTTGGCCCGCTGGTTCCCAAGGAACCGCAGCTGTGGCAGGATCCGGTTCCCGCCGTCGATCACGAATTGATCGACGAGAAAGATGCGGCGGCTCTGAAGGCGAAGATCCTCGCCTCCGGACTGACGATTCCGCAACTAGTCTCGACTGCGTGGGCGTCGGCGGCAACTTTCCGCGGCTCCGACAAGCGCGGTGGCGCAAACGGAGCGCGCATTCGCCTGGCTCCGCAGAAGGATTGGGAAGTGAATCAGCCGGCCGAACTGGCGAAAGTTCTGTCGAAACTGGAGGCAATCCAGAAGGAGTTCAACAGCTCACAGTCGGGTAAGAAAAAAATATCGCTGGCTGACTTGATTGTTCTGGGCGGTTGCGCGGCGGTCGCGGAGGCTGCGAAACGCGCCGGGCACAACGTGAAGGTTCCCTTCACGCCGGGCCGCACCGACGCTTCGCAGGAGCAGACCGACGTGCACTCGTTCTCGGTGATGGAGCCGAAGTCAGATGGCTTCCGCAACTTCCACCCCAAGCAGAACGGTACATCCCCGGAGGAACTGCTGGTGGACAAGGCGCAGTTGTTGAAGCTGACCGCCCCGGAGATGACGGTTCTCATCGGCGGCCTGCGCGCGCTGAATGCCAACGTCGGCGGCAACAAGCACGGCGTCTTCACCAATCAGCCGGAGACGTTGACGAACGATTTCTTCGTCAACCTGCTCGACATGAACACGGTGTGGCAGCCCACCGGCTCCGAAGGCATCTACGAAGGACGCGATCGCAAGACGGGCAAAGTCAAATGGACGGGCACCCGTTTCGATCTCATCTTCGGTTCGCACTCCCAGCTGCGCGCGCTGGCGGAAGTCTATGGCTGTGGCGACTCGAAAGAGGCGTTCGTGAAGGACTTCGTGGCTGCGTGGAACAAGGTGATGAACCTGGATCGCTACGACCTTGCCCGCGCAAGCAAGGCAGCTGTCAACTAGAAGAAGCAGACCCATGGCAACCCCGCTGTCGCGTGAGACTAGGCAGCGGGGATTTTTTTGTCTATCCACCGTATGTCGTGCCGAACTACCGCTTTACCTGCGCCCGTACATCAAGATGAGCGAGCGTTGCGCGAACGGCATGTAAACCAGCGCAGCCGTCAGTCCCAAGGCCAGTCCCAGGCTTAGATGATGCACCAGCAGAAATGGCGACAGCGCCCACAACAGGTCGAGCCACAACAGCACGGGAAACAGTTTCTTGAACTTCACAGGCAGCTGCTCAAAATCGAATGCCACCGCCGCGAACAGAAATAGACGAACCGGAATCAGGCAAACGGCGGTGATCACCAGCAGCGTGATCAGCAGCGACGGCGACAGCGTGCGCGACTCCGCAAAAATGTCGTGGATCTCCGGCAGATTGGCCAGCGCGCCCAGGTAAAACGCCAGATACATGGCCTGGGTGAGCAGCAACAGAATCCGCACCAGCGATCGCGGCGCGCCCGGCACCTCGTGCGGAGCGGTCAGAAGCTTGACCGGCGACGGAGCCGGATTATTCGCGACAACCTTCGCCGGCAAAGCTGCGGGCGCTGAGGATTCAGGTCGTGAAGTCGCGGCTGCGGCGTTGGCGATTTTGGGCGGCGCGCCGACCGATTCCTGGGAAACTTCTACCATCAGGGTTTCCATGGTCACCGGCGCCAGAAAGCGATAGCCTTTGCCGGGAACAGTTTCGATGTGCCGCGGCTGCGACGCCAGATCGCCGAGGGCTTCGCGCAGCTTGTTGACCGCCGTGTTCAGGCCGTGGTCGAAGTCGACAAACGTGTCCTCGTCCCAGAGACGGCGGCGCATCTCCTCGCGGGTCACCAGCTCAGACGGCCTTTCCAGAAGCATCACCAGGATTTGAAAAGGCTGGGCGTGCAGCTTGATGCGAATGCCATTCTTGCGCAGCTCGCCAACGGCCTCGTTGACCTCGAACGCTCCAAAGCGAAACTGGCGGGGTATGGCCTCAGGCATCATCGGTCCGAATTCAGTTTAGCCACGTTTGCCGATGTGAGCCAGTGGACGCGCTGGAGCCCTCCGACCGTCTCTGCCGGAGATTTTCCACGCGTTGAAGGGGCGCACCTTCAGGTGCGCCGTGCGACCTCTTTATTATGGTTATTCTTGTCCTCCCTTGCGGCTTCAGCGCCGGGCAAAGGATTGCTAATTTAGTCAGAGCCTTCCCAGCCATGCGTCAGAACTTGAGCCTACGATGAAGGCTCCGCCTAACCGTCACTCATCCAGCCACTTACACGATGAGGTGCAAATGAGGCGACATTTGAGGCGCGTTGCATTGCGCTTGCCGCTGGTCTTGAGCATGCTTCACACAGCAACCCTATGCGCCTCGGATTTCAGGTCGCGACCCTCCTTCTTCTGCCGGCAATTCCCGCCTCGGCGGCGCAGCTGACTCCGGCCGCGCGGCGGGCGTTTGACGAATACACCGCCACCGTCGAGAAGCGGTTGGTCCAGCAGCACAGCAATTCCGACAGCTACCTGGCGGCTTTGAATCTCACGCCGGCCGAGCGTGCCGAGGCAGAACGCCAGCTGAAGTCAGGAACTCTGCTGATGGATCCGGTGAATGGAGGCACGCGCGAAGTCAGTGGGGGACTGCTGCATCACTGGCGGGGCACAGCTTTTGTTCCGGGCGCGACCGCCAAAGACATGCTGGCGCTGTTGCGGGACTACAACCATCTCGCCGTGTACTACGCGCCGGAGGTCGAGTCGTCGCGGGTGCTGGCCGACCAAGGCACGACAGCAACAATCGCCATGCGGATGAGGAAGCAGAAAGTCGTGACCATCATTCTCGACAGCGAGTACGACATCCAGACAGGATTGAGCGGCAGTGGCGGCTACAGCGTGTCGCGCAGCGCGCACATCTGGGAGGTGGAAGGCGCGGGCACCCCGCACGAACACCGCTTGCCCGAGGGCAACGATGACGGATTCCTGTGGCGGCTGAATTCGTATTGGAGTTTCGTCGAACAGCCGGACGGCCTGTTCATCGAGTGCGAAGCCGTTTCACTGACGCGCGACGTGCCGGGAGGGCTGGCCTGGATGGTGATGCCGATCCTTCAGGAGATGCCGCGGGAATCGCTGCGTTTCACCTTGACGGCAACCCGGAATGCGCTTGAGTCCGGAGTTCGTAAAGGAGGGCGCTGATGAGCCAGGAATGCGAGGTTCATGTGAGAGAGGCCATGCTGGCCGATAGAAGGCAAAGCGGATTTGTGAACGCTCTGCGGGTCAACCGTTCGCTGACCGCGGACGGCGAGAAACGCCTGCTGTTGTGGATGGCGCGCCGCCTGCCGGCCGCGATCGGTCCGGATCATCTGACGGCGCTGGGCTTTATGGCGCAGCTGCTGGCCGGGGCGGCTTATGCATTTGCGGCCCGGGATGCCCGTGCCCTGTGGCTGGTGAATCTCTGCTTGATTCTGAATTGGTTGGGCGACAGTCTGGATGGCACCCTGGCGCGGGTCCGCGATCAGCAGCGCCCGCGCTACGGTTTCTACGTCGACCACATGGCCGACACTCTGGGCGCTCTGGCCATGATCGGCGGCCTGGCTTGTTCAGGCTACGTGCACTGGCAGATCGCCGCCGGCATGTTGCTGGGCTTCTACGTGCTCTCCATCGAGAGCTATCTCGCCACCTACACTATGGGACACTTCCATCTTTCCCACGGCATTTTCGGTCCCACGGAAATTCGCATTCTGCTGGCGGTGGGCAACGTCGTGCTGTTGGTGCATCCGTATGCCGACATTGTGGGACATCGCTTTCTGCTGTTCGATGTGGGCGGCGTGGTCGCGATTGTCGGCATGGCCTTCATGGCGTTGAAAGCCGCCTTCCGGCACACCGTCGTGTTATACCGCGAGGAAAAGCTGCGGTGAGTCGCGTTCGAGGCATGCTGGCACGGCTGGGGAAGTTCAATCTAGTCGGCTTGCTGGGAGCTACCTTACAAGTGGCGCTGCTTTACCTACTCATCCGGCTGGCACATCTCCCGACAGTTGCCGCTACAGCCGTGGCAGTCGAGATTGTCGTGCTGCACAATTTTCATTGGCACGAGAAATTCACCTGGCGCGATCGCGGCCCCTCAGCTCCGCGAAACGTTGATCCGGCTCCGGCGATTTCAGCTGGGAAACGGCCTGGTCTCGCTGGCGGGAAATACAGCGCGGTCCTACTTCCTGGTGACTCGACTCAAGGTGCCGATATTGCCATCGAGCATCGCATCCATCGTTGCCTGCTCGCTGACAAACTTCTTCTTGGCGGATAGATGGGTCTACGCCCGCAGAGTAGAGAGTTGAGTAGGAGGATGATCCTAACCCGACGCCCCTTCCATGGCGCGGGGGCGTCGCCTGTGTCAACCTGGGTAGGCGGCGCATCCAAAGAATTGAGAGAATTTATCCAGGTAAGTTTTGGCCAACAAACGCAAACCCGCTGCTGCCGTAACCCCAGCGAGCGCTTTCGATATCTTTGACCCTGCGGTCCGTGACTGGTTCGAAGCCGTTTTCGCCTCACCTACGCCGCCGCAGATCGAAGGCTGGCCGGCGATTGCTCGCGGCGAATCTACGCTGATTCTCGCGCCCACGGGAACCGGCAAAACTTTGGCCGCGTTTCTGTGGTGCATTAATCGCATCATGTTTAGCGACGTGCCCGCGAGTGCGCAGCGCTGCCGCGTCCTATACGTTTCGCCGATCAAGGCTCTGGCCGTGGACGTTGAGCGCAACCTGCGCGCGCCGCTGGTGGGCATTGCCCAGGCTGCGCAGCGCAGAGGCGACGGGTTTCACCAGCCCTCGGTCGCGATCCGTACGGGCGATACCCCGCAGGCAGAGCGCGCGCGATTCGCTCGTCATCCCGCCGACATCCTGATCACCACGCCGGAGTCGCTGTACCTGCTGCTCACTTCGAATGCGCGCGAGGTGCTGACCTCAGTCGAGGTCGTGGTCATCGACGAGATTCATGCGCTTGTCCCGGGCAAACGCGGTTCGCATCTGGCGCTGTCTCTGGAACGCCTGGAGCATCTGGTGGCGCGGCCTATTCAGCGCATTGGGCTTTCAGCAACGCAGAGGCCGCTGGAGGAAGTTGCCCGCTATCTGGGCGGCGCTGATACATCACAGCAAGCCGACACCAAAGGCAAAGCGAAGCAATCACCCGCCGAGCAAGCCGCAAGTAAACGCGCCGAGGCTGCGGCCGAAAATCCGCCTACCGACGTTCCCGAAGAAGCTCTCTCCGAATTTGAAGCTTCGACGTTTGCCCCGGTCTATCGGCCGGTCACGATCGTCGACGCCGGCGCTCCCAAGCGGCTGGACTTGCGAGTCGAGGTTCCGGTCGAAGACATGGCCAGTCTCGACAATGTCGATCCGTTGCCCAGTGGGCCCGCCTCGCAGGGTCCGAAGCGCAATTCGATCTGGAGCGCGATTCATCCGCAACTGCTCGCTCTGGTTAGGGCGCACCGGTCGACACTAATCTTCGTGAATAGCCGCCGCCTGGCGGAGCGAATCTCCGGCGCCGTGAATGAGCTGGCGGGTGAAGACCTGGTGCGCGCGCATCATGGCAGCGTTGCGGTAGCGCAGCGCAAAGACATCGAGGACAAGCTGAAGCTGGGCGTGCTGCGCGGCATCGTGGCCACGTCATCGCTGGAGCTCGGCATCGACATGGGTGCAATCGACCTGGTGATTCAGATTGAGTCGCCGCCATCGGTGGCCAGCGGCATGCAGCGCGTGGGCCGCGCCAGCCACTACGTGGACGCGGTCAGCAATGCGGTCATTTTTCCGAAATATCGCGCGGACCTGGTGGCGTGTGCGGCCATCACGCGTGCCATGTATCAGGGCCAGGTCGAGTCGGTTCACTATCCGCGCAATCCTCTGGATGTGCTGGCGCAGCAGATCGTCGCCGCCGTGTCCCTGGAGGATTGGGTGGTCAACGATCTGTTCAACCTTGTCCGGTCCGCCGCGCCGTACGCCGCTTTGACGCGCTCGACGTTTGATGGCGTGCTCGACATGCTCTCCGGCCGCTATCCCTCTGACGAATTCGTCGAGCTTCGTCCGCGTATCACGTGGGATCGGCTGGCGGGCAAGCTGACGGGCCGGCAGGGCTCGCAGCGCGTCGCCATCATCAATGGCGGCACCATTCCGGATCGCGGTTTGTACGGCGTGTTTCTGGCCGGCGCGACCAAGGGAGCGCGCGTCGGCGAACTCGACGAAGAGATGATCTTCGAGAGCCGCACCGGAGACACGATCGTGCTCGGCGCATCCACCTGGCGCATCGAAGAGATCTCGCATAACAAAGTTGTGGTGTCGCCGGCGCCGGGAGAGCCCGGCAAGATGCCGTTCTGGCGCGGCGATTCGGCGGGGCGTCCAGTAGAGTTTGGCCGGCAGATCGGCGAAATGAGCCGTGAGCTTTTGCGTTTGCCGCGTCCGGTCGCATTCACCAAGCTGGTGGAGGAACACAGTCTGGATGCGACTGCTGCCGAGAATCTCCTGAAGTATCTCGAAGATCAGATGGCAGCGACGGGCCGCGTTCCCAGCGATGAAGACATCGTCATCGAGACGTGCCGCGACGAAATGGGCGATCGCCGGGTGTGCGTGTTGACGCCGTTCGGCAGCGCTGTTCACGCGCCCTGGTGCATGGCGGTTGCCTCCAAGCTGCGCGCGGAACGTGGTCTGGAAGTGGAAACCATGTGGTCGAACGATGGCTTCGTGCTGAGGGTGCCGGATAACGACGAGGCTCTGCGTGCGGAAGATTTGCTGCCGTCTCCGGTGGAAGTGAAGGACCTGGTGCTGCGGCAGTTGGGCAGCACGTCCATATTTGCGGCAAAGTTTCGCGAGGCGGCGGGGCGTGCGTTGCTGCTGCCGAAGCGGCGGCCGGGTATGCGCGCTCCGCTGTGGCAACAACGCAAGCGCTCGGCTGATCTGCTGGCGGTTGCGGCGCGCTTTCCGTCGTTCCCCATCATTCTGGAAGCCTATCGCGAATGCATTCGCGACGTTTTCGATTTGCCCGCGCTGACTTCGATTCTCGCCGGAGTGCAGCGTGGCTCGATTCGCGTGACCAACCTGGAGTCGGATCGCCCATCTCCGTTTGCGGCGTCATTGTTGTTCTCCTATGTCGCCAACTATATCTACGACGGTGACGCTCCCTTGGCGGAGCGCCGCGCGCAGGCGCTCTCTATCGATCAGTCGCGATTGGAGGAGTTGCTGGGCGACATTGATCTGCGCGAGCTGCTGGACTCAACCGCGTTGGACGAAGTGGAAGCGCGGCTGCAATCCCTCGATCCGGAATATCGCGCGCGCCATGCGGACGGCGTTCACGACCTGCTACTGAAGCTCGGCGATTTGACGGAACCGGAGCTGCTGGCGCGCAGCGAAAATGCGGAGGTCGCTGGCACGATTGCCGAGTTGCTGAATTCACGGCGCGCGGTGCGAGTTCGGATCGCCGGCGATTCGCGTTTTATTCCGGTGGAATACGCGTCGCGTTATCGCGATGCGTTGGGAGTTCCGCTGCCTCCGGGGCTGGCGGAAGTTTTTCTTGCGCCGAGCGAAGATCCGTTGCTGGAGATTCTGCGGCGCTATGCGCGGACGCATGGACCGTTCACCACCGCGGATGTCTCTGCGCGTTACAGCTTGCCGAACGCGGCGGCGGAAAAAGCGCTGCGCAGTCTGCACGGTCTGGGCAAGTTGCTGGAGGGAGAATTTCGTCCCGGCGGCACGCATCAGGAATGGTGCGATCCGGAGGTGATGCAGCAGGTTCGGCGCAAGAGCCTGGCGCGCTTGCGGCGCGAGATCGAGCCGGTGGAGCAGAGCACGTTTGCGCGATTCAGCGCGCGCTGGCAAGGTGTCACCGTCCGGCGCCGTGGGATGGAAGCGCTTCTGGATACGATTGAAACTTTGCAGGGCGCGACGGTTCTCGTCTCCGAGCTGGAGCGCGAAATTCTGCCGGCTCGAATTGCCGATTATCGTTCGGGCGATCTCGACATGGTGATGGCGTCGGGCCAGGTGGTGTGGGTGGGGATTGAGCAGGTTGGCAACCGTGATGGGCGGGTGGCGCTTTATCTCAGCGAAGCGCTGCCGCTGCTGCTGCCTCCGGCGGAGTTGCGCGGCGAGCCCGCAGCGCTGTCGGAACGCGCGACGAAGATACGAGACTATCTCGCACAAACGGGTGCGTCGTTCTTTGCGGCGATCCATACGGCCGTGGGCGGCGGATTTCCGGGTGAGACGCGCGATGCGCTGTGGGAGCTAGTGTGGGTCGGCGAAATTACGAACGACACGTTTCATCCGCTGCGCGATCTGCTGCGGATCAACGAAGCGAAGCGGCAGACGCACGGCAGTTTTGACGGAGCGCCGCCGGGCTCTCCCGACTTTGTGCGGCGTTTTCGTTCGCGCTCCGGAGCGTCGGCGCAGGGCCGATGGTCGCTCATCAGCCAGCGGATTACGACGCCCATCGGTGTGACGGAGTGGAGCGCGAATCTGGCGCAGCAGTTGCTGGTGCGACACGGCATCGTATTGCGCGAGACGGCGATTGCGGAAAACGTTCCGCGCGGGTATCCAACAATTTATCCCGCGTTGAAGACGATGGAAGATGGCGGATGGGTGCGGCGCGGAATGTTTGTCGCCGGGTTGGGCGCAGCGCAATTTGCCATGCCTGCCGCAGTGGACATGCTGCGCGGCCTGCGGTCGCAATCGGAGACGATGGAAGTGTTGTTCCTGGCGGCGACCGATCCAGCGAATCCGTACGGCACGCTGCTGCGGTGGCCGCGAAGAGATGGTTCCGATGCCGACGATGCCGAGCGCACGGTCGTGGTTGACACGGGGATTTCGGAGTCTGCGCACGACAATGCGGCGCTGGCGACCGAGAAGAATACGGCGGCGGCGCACAGCATGTCACGCACCAGCGGCGCGGGCGTGATCCTTATTAATGGCCAGCTCGCGTGTTTTCTGCGTCGCAGAAATCAGGAGATCCAGGTCTTTCTGCCGGAGGCCGAGCCAGAGCGAACCCGCTTCGCGCGCGAGCTGGCAAAGAAGCTGGCCGAGCTGGCGATTCGCCGCCAAGGTCGCAAAACCGGATTGCTTGTCGGCACCATCAACGGCGAACCGGCGCGCCAACATTTTCTCGGACGCTTTCTGGAGGAGTCTGGCTTCGTCAATACGGCCGTGGGATTTCAAATGCGAAGAATCGCGCCGATCGCCATGCCAGAAGCTGACCGCGCGGCCAACGAAGCGGAGAATGATTCCGACGAAGAGACTTCCGACATCATCGAGACCGCCTGATGCCTGAGGGCGACACCATCTTCCGGGCGGCGCGCACGCTCAACCAAGCTCTCGCCGGACAGATCGTTACCGGCTTTGAGACGCAGCTACCCAAACTTGCGCGCGTCGAAATTGATTCCGGCGTCACCGGGCGAATCGTCGAGAGAGTCGAAGCTCACGGAAAGTGGATGCTGATGCACTTTTCCGGCGACCTCATCCTGCTCACGCATATGTTGATGAGCGGCAGCTGGCACATTTATCGCCCCGGAGAAGCGTGGCAGCGGCGCGCCGTCGACATGCGAGTGGTCGTCAAAACGCAGGCGATTTGGGCAGTCGCTTTCAACGTACCGATTGCAGAGTTCCACACGGCTGACACGCTGCACCGCCGTCAGGGATTCAGAAGTCTCGGCCAAGATGTCCTTACGACAAGCTTCGATGGCGCGCAATCGATTTCGGATCTTCGGGCTCGCGGCGATCTGGAAGTGGGCACCGCGCTGTTGACCCAGTCAATCATGGCAGGCCTGGGCAATGTTTATAAGTCTGAGGTATGTTTCGCCTGCGGGGTTCATCCCTTTCGCCGAATCAGCGAGCTGCGCGAAGAAGAGTTGACTTGGCTGGTGGAAACTGCGCGCAAGTTTGTGCTCGCCAATGTCACCGAAACTTCCGGTGACGCCATTGTGACCTAC
The DNA here is from genome assembly GCA_963769235.1 of uncultured Acidobacteriaceae bacterium. Lineage (GTDB taxonomy): Bacteria > Acidobacteriota > Terriglobia > Terriglobales > Acidobacteriaceae > Bog-257. The sequence goes on from CAVYKW010000009.1 coordinate 1,389,585, forward strand.
ACTGGAATGCGCCGCACCACCGGCCGCGCCAACCGGGAAGAGCGCTTGTGGGTGTACGGGCGGCGCAACCAACCTTGCCGTAAGTGCGGCACGTTGATTCAATCGCGCAAACAAGGCATTGACGCGCGCACGACGTTCTGGTGTCCGCAGTGTCAGAAGAATCGGGCCGAGTAGCGGCGGCTCGCATGAACGCCAATCCACCGGAACTATTTTCTGTTGAGTGCAGCCAGACAATTCAGCGCTCCGACGCCGCGCCAGCGCCAGGTTGGACTGTCGCGTCAAGACCAGGAAATTGGAGCGCAAAATTAATTGTGCGCGTCTTGTCCCAATACACGATGCCTAAGTACATTCCCGGGCCGATCAGCCGGATTTCGTCGCGTAGATGTTTGGCCAAGAGCGACGTCTTCGAGTAGTCCAGTACGATACATTCCTTGCCGTCGAACCAGCTCTCCGTCTTATAGACTTCCGCGACGATTGCGTTCAGTCCGAAAGCGAGGATGCGGTTGGTCAGGGTTCCGTGCGCGGCGTCGAAGGTCTTACCCTTCCAGCCGAAGATGCTGATCAGTTCTGCGATCTCGGGAGAGAAGGCCGTGTCGGGGGCGATGATGGCGGTGCCGTTGGCTTCGCCGTTCGGGATGTCTCCCGCCGGACTGCTGGAGAACAGGTCGTCAAGCTGCTTCTGTGACATCGCTATGAGTTGAGAAGCGGTGTAGGCTATCATTCAGCACCTCGTTGTGCCGCCGGGATCGCGGTGATTAAGATAAAGCGGATCGTGGAAAGCGCCGTTCGAGAGTGCCGCCAACTATGCGAGTGGCGTCTGGCTTTGTCAACGGCAAGAACGCTCCTATCGCCTAACGCAAGCCTCCTGTCGCCTAACGCGGCAACGGATTCTCGTTTGCCTCAGCCAGAATCACATCAGCCGCCTTTTCGCCAACCATGTAAACCGCACTCACAATAAAAAAGCCGGGAATGCGCGGAAAGACGGACGCGTCCACTACGCGCAGGCCTTCGGTACCGTGCACGCGAAAATCGCTGCTCAACACGCCGTTCTGTGCGCGCGGTCCAATCGCACAACTGCATGACGCGTGATGTCCCCAGGCAGTGTTGCGAACGTAATCGCGTAGCTCGTCATCCGACTGAGTGCTATCGCCCGGAGATTCTTCTGCGGCGATCACTCCCCGTGCTTTCAGGTGGTCGGTCATCTTGCGCGCAAACTTGATGCCGTCCACCACTGAGTCGATATCCTGCTCGTGGTCCGGGGTGCCGTCCTGGAAATAGCAGAAATCAATTTGCGGCCGGTCGCGCGGGTCGGCGGAGAGCAACGTGACTCCGCCGGCACAGTTGTTGGTGTGCGCTTTCAACACCACCCACGTCAGGTAATTCAGGTCCTTGGCAAATGCAGCCGAATAGCCCGGATAGTAGCCATCGAAGCGCCCCAACAGCGCCATGCAGAACAAGTCGGGCAGCGGGCGGTCCGGCGCCGAGCGCTTAAACAGCGCCAGCACTGAGCCGTTGGTGATATACGGGCCATTTCGCTTGCGCTGCCATTCGTGGAATTGCGGATCGGTTGAGTCAAATTTCGCCCCGCGAAACAGCTCCCACTCAGCGAAGGTCATGCGGTTGACCACCGCCGCCTCGTAGCGGTCCTGCAGGTTTTTACCGACGCCGGGCAGATCGACTTTGACCTCGATGCCGTGACGCTGCAACTCCTGCTTCGGGCCGATACCACTCAGCATGAGCAACTGCGGAGTGTTGAACGCGCCCCCGGCAAGAATCACTTCACGCGAAGCTCGCAGTTCGAGACGCTCTCCCGCAGCATCGCTGGGTCGCGCACTGGCGCGATATAGCCGCTCGCCTCGCAGATATTCGACCCCGATGGCGCGACGGTTCTCATCGAAGAGCACGCGCGTCGCCAGCGCGTTCAACTCAACCTTCAACTTCTCCGGATGTTTCGCTGCGACATCCAGCACCCGCTCACGCGATCCGTTGCGCGCGTGATGGTGGGTTGACAGCGGCAGGTAGCGCAGCCCGATCGAGTTTTGCTTCACTGTGCGCCAATCGTTGGGATCAAGCTGACTCTCCGCCAGCCAGCGTGTCCGTTCCACCTTCTCGCCAATGGCTGCCGCGGCCAGCAGCGCGGAATCGGCGATCACCTCGAAGAGTTTGTAATTGTTGACCGGCATCATGGGGATGGCCTTCTCGGTGTGCAGCCATCCTTTGAAACCGTGACGCGTGGGGTTCAGCCCGAACCACGAAAGCAGCCGGTAAGGCCAGCGATGATGACAATTTTCCAGGCGCTCGAAATAGGTGCGCATGTTGGCGGCGTTCCACGACGCATCACCCGTGAGCGCGGCGATGTTGTCCCAGTCAGCGTCGTGCGGATACACCAGGATCATCGCGTTGTGCGCGGTGCATCCGCCCAGTGTGCCTGCGCGCGGATAGAAGATGCCGTCGACGCGAACGCCATCCTGCGTCTCGACAAACTTGGGATCGCGGCGTTGTGTCTGCCCGTCGCGATAGTGCCGCACGAAGAAGTCCCAGCGGAGCGCTTCGTTCTCTGAGGCAAAAGCATGAAACACGGGCACGTCGTAATCGAACGGCAGCCGGTTCGTGTCAGGCTGCACCGGATCGCCGCCGTGTAACTGGCGAGGATCGCCGCCCGCCTCCAACAGGATCACGGAATGCCCGGCCTCGGCCAGCCGGGCAGCCACTGTTCCGCCACCTGCTCCCGACCCCACAACGATGTACTCGCAGTCGGCTTGCTGTGTCTGCTGCCCCATCAGTTCTGTCCCCTCGACGCGCTTCTCCAATCTCGCACTTTCGACCACGAAATGCGTATTCGCTCGCGCGTTGGAAGGCGGCCATTATAACGAAGCCGCGCGAGAATTTCGTCGCGTAGCGAGCCGGCGCGTCACCACCAATATGCTATGGCTGTTGCATTTTGCTTTCGCTATAGTGCTCTGCAACCAAAGCACGGTATGGGGCGGTAGTACGATTCGAACTTCTCCGCGCGCGCTTTTCTGGGGAGCGATTTTCTTTTCTGTTCCTCTCGCGACGTTTTCCATCGCCGCTTTCGCTCCGCCGTGCGCCAGAGTTTCACTGTCCCCCGGTACCGGCAAGGAGATCAAGCCGCATGACCCAGTCTTGGCGCAGATGGTTGAGGTTTTGTGCACTGCTTTCCATCCTGACCCTGGTGGTAGCGCTCGGGAGCTGCAAGCAGAGCCCCAGGCCGGGCGAGGTGCAGGATGAAGCGCGACTCGCCGGGCGCGCCGCCTCATCGTTTCCGGCTGCCGACGAAGACTATTTCCACGACATGGACCAGGACGCGCATGGCAATCTGGCGCTGAACTCCGACGAGATCAAGGGCCGTAACATGTGGCTGGTATGGACCGGCGGCAACGATCGAATCTGGGACACCATGACCGTGCCCAGCGTTGGGCACCTTGGATCTGCTGAAAACGATTTCGTCGTACCCGGGGCTGAAGGCCAGCCGCGACAATCGCTGGGACTATCTCGGCCTGGTCAACGAGCCGTGCTTCAAGCAGCCTACCGGGCCCGATCGCGAATCGTTACGGCCTGTGGCTGGACACTCGCGATCCCAGCTGTCCGCCTGATCCGTTCGAGAATGAAGGAAATATCCCGGCGTGAAGATTGGCGCTCGCGGGAAGAATATTCCGGTCGGCTCGTATTACGGCTACGCCACCGGCATCGTCGGCCTGCGGCTGTTCCCCAATCCCGACTTCGACGAAGCGCGGCGAAGAAGTGGGACCCGAAGCGCTACTACAGCGACCCCAACTATTACAACGACAAGAATCTGGTGCGGCCATACCGCGTCGGGATGACCTGCGGCTTTTGCCACGTGGGACCGAGTCCGATCAATCCGCCCGCCGATCCGGAGAACCCCAAGTGGGAGAACCTGAGCTCCAACGTCGGCGCACAATATTTCTGGATCGATCGCATTTTCGCCTGGGACCTCGGACACAGCAACTTCCCGGTGCAACTGTTCCACACCTCGCGCCCGGGCACGCTGGACACCTCGCTGATTTCAACCGACAGCATCAACAATCCGCGCACCATGAACGCGGTGTACGCGCTGCTTGCGCGACTGGATGTGGCGAAGCGCTGGGGCAAAGAGACGCTGGCCGGCGGCGAACTGAACAACAAGCAGTTCAAGGATTACGTGCACCAGGGGCCGCTGATGCGCGTTCTTCCAGCCGCCGAGCACTGTCTGGACCGCGCGCATCCTGAAGGACGGGTCTGACTCCGTCGGCGCGCTGGGCGCGCTCAACCGCGTCTACCTGAACATTGGATTGTTCAGCGAGGAGTGGCTGCTGCATTTCCGCGCGCTGGTCGGCGGCAAGCCCATTACGCCGATCGAGATCGCGGTGGCCAACAAAAATTCAGCTTACTGGGAAGCGACCGAGGCGCAGACGCCTGACATGGCGCTGTTCTTCCTGAAGAGCACCGCGCCGCATCTGCTGAAAGACGCTCCGGGTGGCGACAATTATCTCGACCAAGGACAAGGCGCAGATGGAGCGCGGCAAGATGGTTTTCGCGGAGCGTTGCGCGCGCTGCCACTCCAGCAAAATCCCCGAGGGCGCGCCCGGCATGGATGCCGGCGGAGGCTGCTCCGGCAAGGATTATCTCGACTGTTGGAACCAGTATTGGGCGTGGACCAAGACGGACGACTTCAAGACGAAGATGCGCGCCATGGTGCAGCAGCCGGATTTCCTCGATGGCAACTATCTTTCCACCGACATGCGTGTGCCAGTTACGTTGTTGCAAACCAGCGCGTGCAGTCCGCTGGCCACCAATGCGCTCGCCGGAAATATTTGGGATAACTTCTCTTCGCACACCTACAAAGAACTGCCGTCGGTGGGCACGGCCACCTGGTATCAGCCGGTAACCGGCGAGCAGCGCACCTACAAAATGCCCGGCGGCGGCCGCGGCTTTACTCGTCCGGCTTCGCTCATCAGCGCATGGTCTACTGCGCCGTTTCTGCAAAACAACAGTGTTGGAAAGTTCAACCCCAGCCCGTCGGTGGCGGCGCGTATGGATTCCTTCAACAACTCCATTGAGCAGATGCTGTGGCCGGAAAAGCGCGACAAGGATCCAGTGCTGGGCGACAAGATTCCAGGCCTGATCGACCGCACCACCGAGACCAGCTATTTACGCGTTCCCGGCGGCTATCTGCCGGACTTCCTGAAACCCCTGCTTAGTCCCGGACACCGCTTCTTCCCCTGGATCTTCGGCGAGGGCGAAGTGCAGATCGGCCCCGTGCCCAAGGGAACGCCGGTGGATTTGTTGTCGAACATTGACATCCTGGGCGAACCGGCTAACCCGGAAGAAAAGCTGCAGCACGACCAGAAAGTTTTGAACCTGCTCCTCAAGATGAAGACCGATCTGAAGAATGTGCCGCACGGCGCCAGCGACGAGGAGGCCAAGAAGGTGTTTGCCAACCTCGTGGAGCCGATGCTGGAAGTGAGCAAGTGTCCGGATTTCGTGGTCAACCGCGGACACTACTTCGGCACCAGCTCGTTTGCGGAAGAGCCGGGCCTGAGCGACGACGACAAGCGCGCGCTGATCGAGTACATCAAGACGTTCTAGTCGCACGGCTGTCGCGAACGTAGCTGAGCTACCGCTCTCTCGCGCTACCCTATCCCCGCCGGTCGCCATGCGTAAACCGCTCCTCGCCCTCGCGCTTCTAATCGTTGTTGCTATAGCGCTGCTACTCGCTCACCGCGGCGCGCCTTACATTCCTGATGACGCAAAAGCCGCGGGCAAAACGACCGCCGACTTTCCGCAGACTGCTTCGCACGCGCTGGACGACATGGATGGCGGCATCGCGCTCGACGACGACGAGCGGCGCGGGCGCAATACCTGGATCCTGTGGACGGCAGGCGACCAGGTGTTTTGGGATGAGATGGCGCGGCACGGGCTGGGCACGGCCGATCTGTTGAAGGTCATCGACTCGCGGCACCGTCCGTCGCGATTCCAGGACATGGGGCTGGTCAACCAGCCGGGATTCTCGCAAGCCACACAGCCCGACCACTACGGCCTGTGGCTCGACACCGGCCCGCAGGAAGAAGGGGTTGATCCCACAGTGTATGGCATGCCGTCTGGCATTGTGGGACTACGCGTTTATCTCAATCCAAAGTTCGACGACGAAGCGCGGCGACGCTGGGACGCCCAGCGTTACTATGTCGACGCCAACTATTACAACGATCCGAACCTGGTACGTCCCTATGTTGTGGGCATGGCGTGCGGCTTCTGCCACGTTTCGTTCAATCCCCTGAAGCCGCCGCAGAATCCCGAACAGCCGCAGTGGGCGAACCTCTCTTCCACGATCGGCAATCAGTATTTGAATGCCAGCCGGATTTTTGGCAATGGCTCAGGCGCCGACAGCTACGCCTACCAGCTGTTTCATTCCTGGGCTCCAGGCACGGTGGACACGTCGTTCATCGCCAGCGACAATCTGAACAACCCGAGCAACATGAATTCGATTTATGCTGTGGCTGCGCGAATGACCGTGGCTCACCAGGAAGACATCGCCGGCGGCGCATTGCATTTTCCCGGCGAACAGAAACGCATGGCAGTGCCGCACGTGCTGAAGGATGGCGCCGACTCTGTGGGACTGGTGGGCGCCTTGAGCCGGGTTTACGTAAGCATCGGCGAGTACAGCCAGCAATGGCTGCGCGACCACAATGCGCTGGTCGGTGGCACCCCGCAGCATCCCTTTGATGTGGCCGCGGCGCAGAAGAACTCCATCTACTGGCAGGCCACGGCAGAACGCGTCCCCGATCTCGCGAAGTTTCTGATGAAGATGGAAGGACCGAAACTGGCGGAGGCGCCCGGCGGCAGCGCGTACATCACGACCGACGCGAGTGTGCTGCGTCGCGGGCAAATTGTCTTCGCGGAAAACTGCGCCAAGTGTCACTCCAGCAAGCAGCCTCCGCCGGAGCACGCGGCCACTCAACAGCAATATCTGGACTGGATGCGCGCCGAGGTGCAGAAGCCCGACTTCCTCGCAGCCAACTTCCTATCCACTGAAGAGCGCATCCCCATCGATGTGGTGCAGACCAACGCGGCTCGTGCGCTCGCCACCAACGCCACACGCGGCCACGTCTGGGACAACTTCTCTTCTGAGACCTACAAAACGCTGCCTGCCTCCGGCGACATCGAGGTTCAGGACGCCTACGACGGGTCGAGGCGAACCTTTCGTCCTCGCGGCGGAGGCCCCGGCTACTACCGCGTTCCTTCGCTTATCGCGATTTGGGCGACCGCGCCGTTCTTCCACAACAATGCCCTGGGAAGTTACACCGGCGACCCGTCGGTTACGGGAAGGATGAAGGCATTCGACGATGCGGCGGAAAAGCTGCTTTGGCCCGAGAGGCGGCCTGGCATGGCGTCCATTCCGCGCACCACCGTCGCGAGCTATCTCCAGATTCCCGCAGCGTATCTCCCGCCTGAATTGCAGCCGCTAACGACGGGTAGCTTTCTTCGCCTTGGGCCGATCCCGGCCGGCACGCCCGTCGATCTGATCGCCAACGCTGACCTGGACCTGAGCACGCAGGACAAAGTTGTCGATCGCCTCAAGCTGATTAAACAAATTCAGGCCGACCTTCTCACAATTCAGACCAACCATCTGGACACCCCTGCCGCGCAGGTAGTTCTGAAAAATCTCGTGCCCGGCCTGCTGAAGATCAGCCAGTGTCCAGATTTCGTCGAGGACCGCGGTCACGACTTCGGAACCCAATTGCCGGACACGGACAAACGAGCGCTGATCGAATACATGAAGACCTTTTGACGCACTGCAGATTCTGTATGAGCTACGGTGAAGCTGGCGACATTCGGCTTGTCGCGTGCCGGGTCATGGTTTGATGTCGAGCGGAAGCCGCCAGTCCCTGGCAGAAGCGTGACCGGCATGTATCCATGCAATACGAGTCAGCATGGAACCGGTGATGCTCGAAACTGCTGCGGCTTTGCGCAGCCGGCGCGAATATCGCGGCGAGGCAAACGCCGCCGCCACGCGCAACACCAGCGGAATTGGCCCACTCAAGACACCACCCAGCCGAGTGATCAAGCCGCTCGAACCATGTTTCAACGGCTCCATAGCGGGCTTTTTGCTGGTCTCGATGTGGAAGCCTTCCAGGGTTTCGATGGCGGACGCGCCCATGCCCAAGGTATTCAGCGCCGCGTTGCCATTGCCCATCAGCTCCAGGATCGACACCGCTGAATTCAAGCCTGACATGCCGAAGTGAATCGGCAGGCTCTCGACGTTCTCGTTCCACACGGGAACAACGCTGGCGCCGATCAGCACGCCGGTGTAGTTGGAGAACGGCAGTCCGGCCAGCGCGGAAATTCCTTCCGCGAGATCGCCGGCAACGCGAACCGGCAAGGATGGAAAACGTTGCTCCAGCATCTCGGCGAAAGCGGCAGCCGCGGAAAACGTGCCGAATACGGCGAGCGTCCAGGCGCCCATGGACATCGGGCTCTGCGGTTTGAAGACGCGCATCATGCCGAGAAAACGCGACGGCCGGCCCAGGTCGGAAATGAGAAGCGCGCTGGAAACCGCAGTTCCGGCAGCAGCAATGTAGCGGCAATCGCGCGCGAGCTTGCGGTCGTTACCGATCCAGCGGGCCACCAGGCCGATCACGGAAGCCGATCCCGCTGCCCCTCCGGCAAAGAAATACGGCGGAATTTGCCAGGTCCAGGGCGGCTGCTTGAGCAGGGGAACGCCATAGTATCCGGTATCGGGCGATGCGACCGGAAACGGTGCGCCCGCAGGACGAATGCCGCTGGCCTGTACCCGGCCCTTCGTTTCGGCTTCGCGGCGAATCTCGATCAGTCGATTTTCTCTCTCCCACTCTGTGGGAGTAGCTTGTGGCGGCTGAATCGGGTCGGTGCTCATCGTTTTGCGCTCCCCATGAATGCAAAGATGCTGCCAAACAGCAGCAGTCCGGCCGCCACAGCCGAGCCGGTCCATCCGGCTTTCAGATACTTGGTCGGGACCTCGGGCTTGGGTGGCAGGTTATATTGCCGCGGGTCGCCGCGCACGATGAACATCGCGTGGATGCCGCCCACGCTGGTGTCGCGTGGATCGTAGAGTTGTGCATCTTCGATGCCACGGCTCGCGAGTTCCTGCAATCGTTCCTCGGCGTCGAGTTGAAGCCGGTCGAGCGTCCCGAACTTGATCGACTCCGTAGGACATGCCTGGGCACAAGCCGGCTGAAGCCCAACTTTCTGGCGGTCGTAACAGAACGTGCACTTGAAGGCTCGGCCGTCGTCAGGATTGCGCTGGACCACGCCGAAGGGACATGACACCACGCAGTACCCGCAGCCGTTGCAGACATCGGGTTGCAGGAAGACGCCGCCAAATTCCGTGCGTACCAGCGCGCCGGTGGGGCAGGCTTCGAGGCATCCGGCAACTTCGCAATGTTTGCAGACGTCGGACGAAAACCCCCACGATGTTAGATCCCCGGAATTCCCGCCCAATCCCGGGTCGGGCTCGCCTTCTACAAACTTCACGTGGCGCCACGTCGAGTGGCCTACCGCGCCGGTGTTGTCGTAGGAGTGGCCCGACCAGTTGAGTCCATCCTCAGACAGGCCGTTCCACTCCTTGCAGGCAACTTCACAGGCTTTGCAGCCGATGCACAAAGTCGAGTCAGTCAGAAATGCAGTCGTCGTGGCGCTCATGCCCGTTGCTCCAGATGTTCTTTCCATTGCTCGAGCGCCTCCGGCCCACGCGCGCGACGGCCGGGCTTGATATCACACACCAGCGCTTTGGTTTCCATGATGCGCACGTTCGGCTCCTCGGAGATGACGAGCAGGTCGTTGACGACATCGCCGGTCGCGGTGCCATTGTAGCCCCAGTGATACGGCAGTCCGACCTGATGCACAGTGCGGCCTTCCACCCACAACGGCCGCATGCGGTGCGTCACCAGCACGCGCGCCTCAATGAGCGAACGCGCCGTGCTGATGGTAGCCCAATCGCCATGTTGCAATCCGATCTCGCCTGCCAGCTCCGGTGAAACTTCGCAGAACAGTTCCGGCTGCAACTCCGCCAGATGCGACAGCTGACGCGACATTCCACCGGCCGTGTGATGTTCGGTGAGGCGATAGGTGGTGAGCACGTAGGGGAAGCGTTCGTCCCCCGGACGCGCGTAAGGGTTATCGGGACGTTCCTTGCGATTTGCCGCAGGGTTATAGATATGCTCCGGATACAAAGGATTGCCGAAAGGTGTTTCCAGAGGCTCGTAATGCATCGGCAATGGACCATCCTTCAACCCGGAGGTGACGAACAACCAACCTACCCCGTCAGGATGCAGGGTGAACGGCTTGTCCCCGCCGATCGCGTCCATACCTCGCGCTCCGGGCTGCGGGCGATAATCGGGCGCCTTGTTCTTGTCGAAGTCTGGCACATCGAGACCAGTCCACTCGCGCTTGCCCTCGTCCCACCAGATCAGCTTCTTGCGTTCGCTCCACGGTTTGCCGTCCGGCCGAGCCGAGCAGCGGTTGTAGAGAATGCGGATATCGTTTGGCCAGGAAAATCCCCAGCCGTGCCCAAGATAATCCTCTGACTCGCGCTGGTTAGCTTTGTTGACGTGTTCCTGCGGATAAATGCCGCAATAAATCCAGCACCCTGACGCTGTGGTACCGTCGCTTTTTAGCTTTTTGAAGTTCGGCAGCAACTCTGACGTTGTCAGATCCCGGCCGTTAATCTCCTTCAAGATGTCATTAGCGTTGGGCTCATTGCGAATTCCGTGGGTCGAGTAAGGCCAGTGCAGCGCGTTCAGCGGCGCGTTGCGCGGACTGGGATCGGCGGCAGCTTTAGCCTTCAAACGCCGAGCCAGGTGATGCATGAACCACGCCTCGCTGCGGGCGTCGCCCGGGGGCTCCACCGCAGCGGTACGGAATTGGACGAGCCGTTGCGTGTTGGTCTGACAGCCTTCTTTTTCTGCCGAGCCCGCCGCGGGAAAGAGAAACACCTCGGTCGCGATTTCTTCCGGCTTCAGCTCGCCACGCTTCACTTCGGGGGAGTTGTACCACCAGGAAGCGCTCTCGATTTCCACCATGTCGCGTACCACCAGCCACTTCAGCTTTGACATCGCGGTGCGTTGCAGGCGCGCATTGGAGGCTCCCACCGCGGGATTCTGCCCCATGATGAAAAGACCTTCCATCTTGCCGTCCTGCATGTCGAGCCAGTAGCCGAAGTGCGAATGATCGCCGGTCACACGTGGCATGTAATCGAAGCACCAGTCATTTTCCTTCGTGGCGTTGTCACCGTAGTAAGACTTCATCAGGCTGACAAAGTAGCTCTCGAAGTTCGACCATAGACCGGCGCTGGCCTTGTGCTTCCTGATGTAGCTCTGGTAATTATTGGCATCCTTCTCGAAAAACGGCATCGGCAGGTAGCCGGGAAGGATGTCATACAATGTGGGAATGTCGGTCGAACCCTGAATGGACGCGTGACCGCGTAAAGCCAGGATGCCGCCGCCGGGACGGCCGATATTGCCCAGCAGCAACTGTAGAATCGCCGCCGAGCGGATGATCTGGACGCCTTTGGAATGTTGCGTCCATCCCACGGCGTAGCAGATAGCTGCTGTCTTGTCCGGACCAGAGGCGTTACAGAATGCTTCTGCGACTTTCAGGAACAGCTTTTGCGGAACGCCGGCATGGCGCTCGATCAACTCCGGCGTATAACGTGCAAAGTGCCGCCGCAAAATCTGAAAGACGCAGCGCGGATGCTGCATGGTGGGATCGGTTTCGTACTCGACCATTTTCGCAGCTTCGCCACCGCGGTCTTTACCGTGGCCGCCGCCCGCGGGAGAATGCCCTGGAGTAGAGCCACCGGAAGCCTCTGCGTCCGATTTCTTTTGTGACCCTTGGTAAAACCACGACTGCGGATCGTACTTTTTGTCCTTTTCGTTCCACCCGGAGAAAACTCCGCCGAGGTCTTCCGTATCGCGAAACTCTTCGCCAATGATCATCGACGCATTGGTATACGCCTGGACGTACTCGCGGAAATACTTGTCGTTCTCCAGGGCATGGTGAATCAAGCCGCCCAGGAACAAGATGTCGGTGCCGGCGCGCAGCGGCACCCAAATGTCTGCCATTGCGGAGGTGCGCGTGAAGCGCGGATCCACATGAATGATGGTTGCGCCCCGTTCGCGCGCTGCCATTACCCATTGAAAACCTACCGGGTGGTTTTCTGCCATGGACGATCCCATGATGAGGATTGCGTCTGCGTTCGCCAGATCAGTTTGCGCCGTGGTTGCGCCGCCGCGTCCAAATGATGTGCCCAGACCGGGCACGGTGGAGCTGTGTCATATCCGGGCCTGGTTGCTGATGCAAACCATGCCCAAACCTCCACAGAAGAGTTTCTTAATCAGGTAATTTTCTTCGTTATCCAGTGTCGCGCCGCCGAGATGGGCGACGGATTTGGTGTGCATCACAGTCTCGCCGTCCTGCTTCTCGACAAATGTCCGCTCCCGGCTTTCCCACAGACGGTCGGCGACCATATCCATGGCAGTCTCAAGATCCAGGTGCTCCCACTCTGTGGCATACGGACGCCGGTACTTAACGCTCATCAACCGCCCGGGATGGGTGTGCAGTTCGAAGGTGTCGGCGCCTTTGGGGCAGAGATGGCCGCGCGAAATCGGCGAGCCGGGATCACCTTCGATCGAAATCAGCTCCCCGTCCTTGTGGAAAACCATCTGTCCGCAACCTACTCCGCAGTAGGGGCAGATGGAGCGAGTGAACTTCGCATCCTGATTCTTGGGAAGAAGATTTCTGGTCCGCTGGCTCATCGCCTCCGGTCCGGTGCCGTCGGTTCCGGTTTGCACCTGGCGAACCACCGGCCAGCGCTGGAATAATTCCTTGATCATTTGCACCCTCGTATAGCGCAACGAAAGTAAACGTAAGCGTTCATTTTAGTTGGGAGTGTGGACACGAGTTGATTATGCATTTGATTAGACAACGCGTCCGCCCCGCGGGTTGCGTTCCAGCCCGCAGCTCGGGATTGCGGTACAGTAACCACGTCCACGGTCGCGATATTCTATGTCATCCAGAGCAGGAAATGACAATCCGTCCCAAATGAAGCGGGCTCACAAGCTGGTGCGCGAGCAGTGGGTTCCTCAATCCATCGACGAAGCGTTTGCCTTCTTCTCGCGGCCGGAGAATTTGCAGGAGATCACGCCTAAGTGGCTCGACTTCAGCATTGACAGCATCAGCGGCGAACTGGCAACGGGAACTCTCATTCGCTACAAGTTGCGCTGGCACGGATTGCCCATGCGTTGGACCAGCGAGATTGTCGACTGGGACCCGCCGCACTGCTTCGTCGACAACCAGATCAAAGGACCCTATGCGCTGTGGCACCACGAACATCGGCTGGCGTCTCAGGGCGAAGGAACGCTGATCCGCGATGAAGTGACCTATGCGCTGCCGCTGGGCGTAATAGGGCGCCTGATCAATGCCCTCTTCGTGCACAAGGATGTCGAAGGAATCTTTGATTATCGCGAGCAGCGCATGCGGGAGTTACTGGGCACAAAATAGAACGAGCGCTCTTCGCAAGCGCTCGTCGCAACAACTTCATTTATCGCATCGGTTGCATGGACCGTCGTAGCTTTATCGCAATTCGCGCCAAGCGGTTATTCGTGACTCTGTGGCTCGTTCCCTTTCAGACGGTATACCATCCCTGTCTTGGTCACGCCGAGGGCCAGCCAGTCCTGCACATCGCGCTGCAAGGTGACGTAAAATTGCGCGGCCAGTTTCTTCTGTTTGGCGGCGATGTCCTCACGGTGATCGAATTTCACCTGGAAGGCAAACTCTGCCACCAGCGATTTGTGCTCGCCACGGGTGCGCCACAAACCGATATCGCATTTGGCCACAATGCCTTTGCCGAAGTCAAGATGTCCGAGCGGCAGTAGCACCTCTTCCACAATGCCTTCGTTCACCAGACTGATCTTCTCGTCACTGCTCTTTTCCAGTGATGCCAAGGCCGGAAACACTTTGACTAGCGTGCCCATCGAAGTCCGATCGCCTTCGTGCATCTGGCTTAATCCAAACTGGCAGTTGTGCGAATAAAGAAGACGATAGCCTCCAACGGAGTCTTTCAGCGGCAGGGCTTCCGCTTTGAACTTGATCTGATACTTCCCGGCGATCTTCGGGCGGACGTCCAGCTTGGTTGCGGCTTCCTCGTCCGGGTGACGGAACTTGAAGACGATTTCAGGATCGCCTACCGGAAATCCGTCAACGTAGGAGATGCGCCGCCGCAGGATGAAAGCGTTGTTGTATAGCCGGAAGTCGGGAGTATCGCCGAAGACGATCTCGCGGACTTCGGGTCGCAGACCCGCATTCGCATCCTCGACAAACCCTACGCCGGTCTTCTTGGCGGTGCGCTGCACAATCTTTCCAAAGTCACGGAAGGCTTGCACCGAGGTGAAACGGTCCGGCTTCAAGATGAGCTTAGCTTCCAGATATTGCACCCGATCCAAGGGGGTGCCATCGGAGTAAGTAGCTCCGGCCGCAGTCGACAACGTCTTAGGCTTCTTCGACTTCTTTTCAGCCTTGTCTTTCTTGCCCTTCTTCAACGTCTCTTCTTTCTTCTTCTTTGCCATTGCCTTCCTCCACAACGTTCGGGTAACGAGGCCCCATGGCACAGCCGGTTCACATCGTTCACCAGCCGCGCAACGATGGCGCTGGAATGCCCAGGATTCTGCTAAATGATTTATACGATTGTGCAAGTACACTACGAGTCCGGCCTGCTTGGCAACTAGCTCTTTTAATAGGTATGGCCCGGAGGCGGCTCCTAAAGCGGACTAATCCTTGGCAGAAACCGTTGGCTTGCCGGCTGACCGGAAAACCATGGTGTTGAATCGATCCTCACCCAGGATGCGGCGGAATTCGCGGAAGGCAAACAGCGGAACGAAGGTACAGAAGACGATAAGGATGCGGCCCAGCAGTTCGTCCCCACGCACCTGATGGATAGCTTCGGTGAGTTTCACGCCATGCAGCCGATGCTTAATGGCCTCTTCCGCGATGTGAAAGGCCAATACCAGCACGCCAAAAATCAACGCCTTGTAAATGGACGACACCAGCAGAGACCGGTGTTCGTGCCTCCTGCCAAAGCCTGCGAGTTCTCCAATCATGATGACTTTGGCGATTACCAGGGCATTTAGCAGCGCAAAAGCGTAGCTCAAAAAGCGAACGTGAAACTCGCTCAACAGCAGCATGCTGTACGTGGATAACGCACAAAAGAAGAACGCCAGGTAGAGGAACAGCGCAGTGAACTCCACCAGCTCGTGAACGACCTTTTGCTTGACCTTCGTGACTGTCAGGTTGGTGGTCACCCGCTTATTTGTCGAGAGCTGTTCCATAGCCGTCCAACCAATCTTCGGCAATCGCCTTGTTTGGCTGACAATACCACGAGCTTGGCCGGTGTGGCGTAGTTGTTTTAACGGAGGGAGGAGGTCTTACAACGTCGGAGCTCGGCTGTTTACTGCGGTAGGGGAAAATCGGCAGGCTACTAAGGGTGGACGATCCCTGAGGCCTCGACCCTGGCCACGATGTCTCTTACATCCGGTTCGATGTGCTGCCAGAACTTCATAAGCCCGCTGCACAGGTAGTTCAGGCCGGGTTGACCATCACGGGCGCGAAGGAAGCGGTTCTTGGGGCATTCGCCGTTGCAGGCCGACAGATACTTGCACTCGTGACATTGTCGTGGCAGGGTCTCGCGCTTGGCGAAACCAAATTTTCGCTGCTCATCCGAGAACACCATGCGCGCAATGTGCTTCTCCGAGATTTTGCCCAGGCTGTATTCGGGATACACATAATGATCGCAAGAATACACACTGCCATCGTGTTCCAGGGCCACACCTTTGCCGCAGAACTCAGCCAGGACGCAGATCTGCGAATCCATGCCCATCCATTGTGCAACCGCTGTCTCAAACAGGTTGACGTGTATCTTGCCGTAATCGCGGCGATACCAGTCGTCCCAGACCTTGCACAGGAAGTAGCCCCAGTCGTCGGGATCGACCGACCAGTCCGTTACCACGGAATCAGGATTGCCGGGACGCGCCGCCCCATCGCCCTGCAACGGCAGCGTTGCCGGATCCCAGTGTTGCGGTGCGGTATTCGCAAAACCTTTGGGCTCGACGCAGGGAATGAATTGCAATTGCCGCGGCTGAAGTTCGCGGCTCAGGAAGCGGTAAACATCCAGCGGCTTTTTGGCATTGACGCGATTGACGACCGTCAGGGTGTTGAACGGAACTTTGTGGTTGTGCAGCAGCTGCGCCGCCGCGAAGACCTTACTGAACGTCGGCTGGCCGCCCTTGTCAACGCGAAACCGGTCGTGCAACTCCTGCGGCCCGTCGATGCTCAAGCCGACGAGGAAACCGTGCTGGCGCAGGAAAGCGCACCAGTCATCATTCAACAGCGTGCCGTTGGTCTGAAGATCGTTTTCCACGCGTTGGTTAGGGCGTTTGTACTTCTGCTCGAGCGCCACAACCTTCTCGAAAAACGCCAGGCCCAGCAGCGTCGGCTCGCCACCTTGCCAGGAAAATACGACTTCGTCGCCACGCTGACTCTCGATGTATTGCCGGATGTGCGCCTCGAGGATGTCGTCGCTGATGCGAAACCGGCTTTGGCTTCCCAGCAGCTCTTCCTTGTGCAGGTAGTAGCAGTAGGTGCAATCCAGATTGCAGATCGCGCCCGTCGGTTTCACCATGGCGTGAAAGCGCGGTTTCGTTCCCGGATAGATCGGCGGCGGCGACAGTGGATCAGAGCTATAACTCATGGTGATGCGGCGTGGCCGGCGAATCGCAGAGCAAGTCCCTGCACTGATTGGCCCGCAGGTCGATTCTAGGAAGCCGCCCGTCCTAACCCTAGGCACGTCATCACAAGCAAGTGTGACGTACAAACAGTGCCGGCGGTTGAGCCATATTCAGAGGTGATGCGGAACTGGTTGTCGGGATGCGGTTGTCGGTTGTTGAAGGGGCGCTTGATGGGTGCCGATTGTGTCGCGGCGAACGCTCTCGTCTCGCATTGTGTTTGTCATCCTGAGCGGAGTGAGCCGCAGGGCGAGCGCAGTCGAAGGACCTCTAGGCTAACGGAAGGGCCTGGAGAGGTAGAGGTCCTTCGACTCCGGCGCGCAAAAACGGCGCGCCTCCGCTCAGGATGACAGCTGAAATTCGTTGGCTTCTGTTACGAGTGCAGACAAAGAAAAACGGCACAGCGGTTAAGCCGTGCCGTAGGTCATCCTCCGCGAACCGCTATTTCTTCGCCGCGGTTCCCGCCGGCTCGCCCACCCGCTTGGCTACCTTGAAGCTGAGCTTGCGCTCGCGCTTGTCGACATCCACCACCACGTGATCGCCGTGCAGCACCTCGCCGTCGAGGATCTTCATCGCCAGCGGGTCCTGTACCAGCCGCTGGATCGCCCGTTTCAGCGGACGCGCGCCATAGTTCGGATCGTAGCCCTCGGTGAAGATCAACTCCTTCGCCGCCGCCGTCAACTCCAGCGAGATCTTGCGATCAGCCAGCAGCCTCCGCAGATCCTCCAGCCGCAGATCGACAATTTTGGTCAGCTGCTCCTTGCCCAGCGGATTGAAGATGATGATGTCGTCCACGCGATTGATGAACTCCGGTTTGAAGTTCGCGCGCAGCGCTTCCATCACCTTCTCGTGCGCCTCGGCAATCTGCTCCGGCGTGCGGTCCCGCAGGTCCTGCAAGTACGTCGAACCGATGTTCGAAGTCATGATCAGGATCGTGTTCTTGAAATCCACCTGGCGGCCTTTGCCGTCGGTCAAGCGTCCGTCGTCCATGATTTGCAGGAAGACGTTGAACACGTCGGGATGCGCCTTCTCGATTTCGTCGAACAGCACCACCGCATAAGGACGCCGCCGCACCGCTTCAGTCAGCTGACCGCCCTCGTCGTAGCCTACGTATCCGGGAGGCGCGCCGATCAGCCGCGACACGGAATGTTTCTCCATGTACTCCGACATGTCGATGCGGATCATGGCGTGCTCGTCGTCAAACAGAAACTCGGCCAGCGCACGCGCCAGCTCGGTTTTGCCCACGCCCGTCGGTCCCAGGAAAATGAAGGAGCCAATCGGCCGCCGCGGATCGCTCAACCCTGCGCGCGAACGACGTATGGCATTGGCCACGCTCTGAATCGCTTCGTCCTGGCCAACCACGCGGTGGCGCAGGCGCTCTTCCATGGTGACCAGCTTCTTCACTTCGCCTTCCAGCATCTTCGATATCGGGATGCCGGTCCACTTGCTGACGATCTTGGCAACGTCTTCTTCGTCCACCTCTTCCTTCAGCATGCGCGACTGCTTGCCGTCCATCTGCGCGCTAAGCTTCGTGACTTCAGCCTCGAGCTTGGGAATCTCGCCGTATTGCAGTTCCGCCGCGCGATTGTAGTCGCCCTTGCGCGTCGCCTCCTGCTGCTCGACCTTCAGTTGCTCGATGCGCTCCTTGGACGCGCGCACTTTGGAGATGGCTTCCTTCTCCTGCTTCCAGCGCGCCTTGAGCGCGTTCGAGTCTTCCTTGATGTGCGCCAGCTCTTTCTCCAGCACCGCCAGGCGCTCGCGCGAGTTGGCGTCGTCTTCGCGCTTCAAGGCTTGCCGCTCGATTTCGAGTTGCGTCGCCCGACGCTCCAGCTGATCGATCTCCGTCGGCATGGAGTCAATCTGGATGCGCAGCGAAGCCGCAGCCTCGTCGATCAAGTCGATGGCTTTGTCGGGCAAGAAGCGATCGGAAATATAGCGATGCGACAGGGTTGCCGCCGCCACAATCGCCGAGTCCTTGATGCGGACGCCGTGATGCACTTCGTACTTCTCACGCAGCCCGCGCAGAATGGCGATGGTGTCCTCGACGTTCGGCTCGCCCACAAACACAATCTGGAAGCGGCGCTCCAGCGCGGCATCCTTCTCAATGTACTTGCGGTATTCGGCCAGGGTGGTAGCGCCAATGGCGCGCAGCTCGCCGCGAGCCAGCGCCGGCTTCAGCATGTTGGAGGCATCAATCGCACCTTCGGCCGCCCCTGCTCCGACAAGCGTGTGCAGCTCGTCGATGAACAGGATGATCCGCCCCTGCGACTGCTCAATCTCTTTCAGCACCGCTTTCAGGCGGTCTTCAAACTCGCCGCGATACTTCGCTCCCGCCAGCATCGATCCCAGATCGAGCGATACGACCTTCTTGTTTTTCAGCTGCTCGGGAACGTCGCCGGACACGATGCGCTGCGCCAGGCCTTCCACGATGGCCGTCTTGCCTACGCCGGGCTCGCCAATCAGCACGGGGTTATTCTTGGTGCGACGCGACAGCACCTGCACCACGCGACGCACTTCTTCATCCCGCCCAATCACCGGATCGAGCTTGCCCTGGCGCGCCAGCTCCGTAAGGTCCTTGGCATAGCGCTCCAGCGCCTGGTACTTGGCCTCAGGATTCTGGTCGGTCACCTTCTGATTGCCGCGAACCGTGGTCAATGCGCGGAGAATGTTGTCGTACGTGGCGCCCAGGCGCGACAGGATTTCCTGCGCCGCATCGCGTTTCAGCTTGGTAATGCCGAGCAGCATGTGCTCGGTGGAAACGTATTCGTCTTTAAAATTCGCCGCCTCTTTGAAGGCGTTCTCCAGCAGCTTCGAGCTGGCGTCGGAAAGATGCGCCTGGGTGGCGCCGCTGCCGGAAACTTTAGGCAGCTTCTGGATCTCTCGCGTGGCCTCGGCTTGCACGCCCTGCACCGGCACTCCAATGCGCTCCAGCACAGGAGGCACGATGCCTTCCGCGTCCTGGACCAACGCCTCCAGGATGTGCACCGGCTCCAGCTCGGGATTGCCGTTCTCGCTGGCGACGTCGTTCGCCCGCTGCATCGCCTCTTGCGCTTTTACGGTTAATTTGTCCCAACGTATTGCCATATCTAACCTCAAGAACCTGTTGTCAGTTGTCGGTTGTCAGTTATCAGGTGTCGGAGATGTCGATTTCAATCTTATGCCTGAATCGTATGAGTTTGGATTCGGTCGCTGGATGCGCGGCCACAAGATTTTGAGTGTTGCCTCGGAGTTTGAAACCGACAACTGACAACCAACAACCGACAACCGCTTTTGGATCGGAATTAGTGGATAGTGGCTGTAGGTTAGAGTCGAGCTCGCATCGACTCTGGTCACAACGGTAAGGAGGCCGCTGTTTTCACTCGCCACTATCCACTCACCACGAGCCCGCAACAGTTTTCGCCCTTCGGGGAGACCCCTTCAGTAAACAAAAGGGAGGCAAAGTTTGAGCCCGCCTCCCCTTGAACTCCCCAGTTCGTCTTCCTTCAGGATCTCCCTGAAGGGCGAAAATCTGTTTCAGGCAGCCTGGGTCTTGCTCTGACTCTCGACTTTCTTGCCGTCGATGGCCTTCTCGCTACCGACGGTGACCTTGATCTGCTTTGGCTTCGCTTCCGCCCGCTTCGCCAGACGAATGCTCAGCACGCCGTGATCGTAATTGGCCTGGACGTCCTCGGTGCTCACCGTAGTGGGCAGCGTGAACGAGCGGCTGAAGCTGCCGTAACGACGCTCCACCCGATGGAAGTTCTCTTCCTTCTGCTCTTTCTCGAACTTGCGCTCGCCACTTACGGTCAGAAGGTTGTTTTCGACACGGATGTCGAGGTCCTTCTCATCAACTCCGGGCACTTCCAGCTTCAACTGAATGCTGTTCTGGTCCTCATAAATGTCGACCGGCGGCACAAAGGCTCCGGCAGTTAGCGACTCTTCGCGGCCGGCGTACTGCTCTTCGAACACCCGGTTCACGTGATTCTGCAATGCGCTCCATCCACGGAAAGGTTCCCAACGCGTCAACACAGTCATCGTTCTCAATCCTCCAACAAATCGCTATGAAATCTTGGGTCTATCTGACCTGCTAATACTTGGATGTAGGCATTAGCCGAAAAGAATCATAAAATATGAGTGTTTAAGTATCAATATGCAAACGAGTGTTCACAAGTAGGGAAACTAATATCTATTTTATTGAAAATAATGGTTTTACATTAAATCCAGAGGGTGCCCCGTCCAAGCCGATTTTGCTTGGGCGGGGTTTTTCGCCTAGCTTACCATTTCGCAGATGACGCACTTGAGGTAGGAGGTTTCCGGGACATTCAACAGGACAGGGTGGTCGATGGCGGCCCCGCGCTTTTCAAGGATCCTCACTCGCCGGCCTGAGTCGGCTGCGGCCGAACCCAGCATCTCGAGGAATTCGCTCTCGCTTACGTGGAATGAGCAGGAACAGGTCACCAGGATGCCGCCCGGGCGCAGCATCTTCAGCGCGCGCAGGTTTAGCTCCTTATAGCCCCGCAAGGCGGTGGGGACGGCGCGCTTGGTCTTCGCAAAGGCAGGCGGGTCGAGGACGATGGTGTCGTATTGCTTGCCGGCAGTGGCGTAGTCCTTCAGCAGATCGAAGCAGTTGGCCTCGATCCACTCAATCTCCCCGCTGCGATGCTGCGCGCGATTGAGCGCTTCGTTCTGCTCGGCAACTTCCAGCGCCGGACGTGACGAATCGACGGCGGCGACGCTGTCGCAAACCCGCGCCAGATGTAGCGCGAATCCGCCCTGATAAGTGAAGCAATCGAGTGCGGCGCCGTGGGCGTAGCGGGCGGCGGCAGCGTAATTCTCGCGTTGGTCGAGAAAGGCTCCCGTCTTCTGCCCGCTGAGGCCGTCGAAGTGAAACTGCACGCCGTTGAGGGTGAAGATGGTTTTATCCCACCCTGTCGCCAACCCCGTGCGACGAGGAGGGGGCACCCGAGTCTCAGTAGTGGATGTGGATCCAGGCACTCGAATGAGCTGCGAATCGCGCGGCGGCAGCTGCTCCAGTTCGCGGATATGCGGATCGACCCGCTCCAGCAGGCTGGCGTCGGGGAAGGCCGCGGCCAGCGACTCCTGCACTGCCTGCCGCAGGTCGTCGCGATCGAAGGCCTGGGTCAGCGCCTGGAGCGACAGCACATCGTTGTACTTGTCGACGATCAATCCGGGCAGCAGGTCGGCCTCGCTGAAGACGACGCGGTAGGAATCGGTATCGCGCGCGAGGCGGCGTCGAAATTCGACCGCGCTGGCAATTCGCTGCCGGACCAGCTCCGGCAAAGCTGCGTCGGCGATATCGTCGCTGCTGATCAGCCGGATCGCGATCTGCGAAGCGCTGCTGTAGAGCGCGGACCCGAGCCGGCGGCCGCGCTCATCGCGAACCTGCACCAGCGCTGCGGCAGGAGCATCGGTCGGAGGCACCAGGTCAGAGCGATAGACCCATAGATGCCCCGCCCGCAGACGGGCCGCGCCGCGATGATTCACCGTGATGATGGGAGTGGAGTCGGTCAGAAGGATCCTCGTTCGGAATGCGAAACGTCTATCTTACGCGGATTGTCACGACCAACGGGCGGGTTGGGTACAGGCCTCTGCCGCCCCTGAAGGGACTCGGGTCTTCTTGTACATGGAACGGCGCAGCTAAAGCTGCGCTCCTTCGAAGCGTGCTTTTTTCATTCCCAGCTTTCCTCCGTGCCTCTGTGGCTCTGTGGTGAAAACGATCAGCGTATTTCCCGCGCACCCAACTTCTCCCGCCGCACATCCATACCCGTGATGAAGCCACCCTGTGATGAGGCGGTCATTGACTCCAGGCTTGCTGCCTCGCCCTGCAGCGGCAACGTTGGCCCGTGGGTGTTGGCCGCGACCATCCTTGCATCCAGCATGGCCTTCATCGACAGCACCGTGGTCAACGTTGCGTTGCCGGCGCTGCAAGCAAATTTCGGCGCGAACGTCGTTGATGTGCAATGGGTGATCGAGGCTTATGGTCTGACCTTGGCGGCGCTCATCCTGGTAGGCGGTTCGATGGGCGACATGTTTGGCCGCCGACGTATGTTTCTGCTGGGAGTAGCGCTGTTTGCTCTTGCGTCGGCCGCGTGCGGGCTTGCTGCCAATATTCATCAGCTTATTTTTTCTCGCGCGGTGCAAGGCATTGGCGCGGCATTTCTGATTCCTGGCAGCCTGTCACTCATCAGCGCCTCGTTCGACGAGAAGGAGCGCGGCCGAGCCATCGGCACCTGGTCGGGATCGACGGCGATCACCACCGCAATCGGACCGGTGCTTGGCGGATGGCTGATTCAGCACTTGTCCTGGCGCTGGGCATTCTTTATCAACGTGCCGCTGGCGGTTGTGGTCCTCGTCATTGCGCTGTGGCGAGTTCCGGAGAGCCGCAGCAGTCATCATCAACGCATCGATTGGTGGGGAGCGCTGGCCGTCACCCTCGGGCTCAGCGGCGTGGTCTTCGGCTTCATCGAGTCGCCGAGCCTGGGCTGGCGCGAGCCCGCAGTGGTTGCGAGCCTGCTCGTCGGATTCGCCGGACTATTGCTGTTCGTGTGGATTGAGGCGCGATCGCAGTCGCCCATGGTGCCGCTCAGCTTGTTTCGCTCACGCGCGTTCAGTGGCGCAAATCTGCTGACACTTTTTCTCTACGCGGCTATCGGCATTTTCTTTTTCCTGCTGCCGCTCAATCTCATCCAGGTACAACATTACTCGGCCACCGCCGCCGGCGGCGCAATTCTGCCGCTCATCCTGCTGATGTTTCTGCTGTCGCGCTGGTCGGGCGGGCTGGTAAGCCGCTATGGCCCGCGGCTGCCGCTGACCATCGGTCCCGGCATCGTCGCGCTGGGATTTCTTCTGTTTGCGTTGACACCGGCTGGCGGCGGCTACTGGAGCGCGATCTTTCCGGCGACGATCGTGCTTGGATTTGGAATGGCCGTGAGCGTTGCGCCCCTGACCACCGTCGTTATGGAATCGATCGAGCAGGACCGCGCAGGCACGGCGTCAGGTATCAACAACGCAGTGGCTCGCGTGGCCAGCCTGCTGGCGATAGCGGTGCTGGGGGCCATCATGATTGCCGCGTTTGGTGCGCATCTGGATCGTGCCGTCGCCGGTCTCGCCCTCCCAGAGAGCATTCGGGTCGCGATACAATCGAACACAACACAGTTGGCCGCATTGAGAGTTCCGGATGGAGTCGCGCCCGGGATCTCTGCCGCGATCCAGTCCTCCGTCATTTCGTCCTTCTTATACGGTTTTCGGCTGATGATGTGGATCTGCGCGGCCCTGGCCTCGGCAAGTGCCATCGTGGGGTGGCAAATGATTCAGAATCGCACGCAGCCGGCACTGGCCTCCAGCTCACGAGACTCGAATCTCATCTCATTTGGCTCGCAGGCGCGAGTCGAGTGAGCCAGTTTTCCATCTAAAAGGAATTCCGCAAGAACCAGGAAGGTATTGGGCATGGCGAAACCGACATTGTTAACGGTCGACGATGATGCGAATGTGCTGCGGGCCATCGAGCGCGATCTGCGCTCGCATTATGGAGAAAATTATCGCGTGCTCCGGGCCGCCTCCGGCGATCAGGGACTGAAGCTGCTGCACGAACTGAAGGTACGCAACGACGCGGTGGCGCTTTTGATTGCCGACCAGCGCATGCCCCAAATGGATGGCATCGGTTTTCTCAGCGAAGCCAAGAAAATCTATCCCGACGCCAAGCGCGCACTGCTCACCGCGTACGCCGACACCGGCGCTGCCATCAATGCCATCAACGAAGTCAACGTGCATTATTTCTTCCTGAAGCCGTGGGACCCGCCTTCACAACACCTGTATCCGGTGCTCGACGACCTGCTGGAAGACTGGAGCGCGTCTTATAAGCCGGCCTACGAAGGAATCCGCGTGCTGGGAACGCGCTGGTCGTCGCGAGCCTACGAGGTGCGCGATTTTCTGGCGCGCAATCATGTTCCCTATCAGTGGATCGACGTGGAGCTGGCGTCCGAAGATCCTGAGGTGAAGGAGCTCATCGCCTCCATCGGAGAAGATGTATCGCACTTGCCCCTGGCGCTTTTTCCCGATGGCACGCGGCTGTTTCAATCCACTCCGGCGGAGCTGGCGGAAAAGATTGGCTTGCGGACACGCGCTGAAACGCAGTTCTATGATTTCGCCATCGTGGGCGGAGGTCCAGGCGGATTAGCTGCCGCGGTGTATGGCGCCTCCGAAGGTCTGAAGACGGTGATGATCGACCGCGAAGCTCCCGGCGGGCAAGCCGGCCTGAGTTCGCGCATTGAGAACTACCTCGGCTTCCCTTCCGGCCTCAGTGGATTGGACCTGGCGCGTCGCGCGGTGATGCAGGCACAGCGCTTTGGCGTCGAGATCATCGCTCCGCAGGAGGTCATCGGGCTGCGCGTGGAAGGTCCGTATCGCATTTTGAAGCTAGGCAATGGCACGGAAATTTCCTGCCACGCTGCGCTGGTAGCTACCGGCGTGCAATGGCGGCGGCTGGAGGTCCCCGGCATGGATCGCCTGCAAGGTTGTGGCGTGTACTACGGCGGCGGCAGCCAGGAGGCCATCGGCTATAAAGGCGAAACCGTTTACGTAATCGGTGGGGCGAATTCAGCCGGACAGGCCGCGCTCAATTTTGCGACGTATGCGGAGAAGGTGGTGATGCTGGTGCGCGGCGATTCGCTTTCGGCAACCATGTCACGCTATCTTGTCGACCAGATCGAGAAGACGCCCAACATTCAGGTGTGGGCCCATGCGGAAGTCATCGAAGTGCACGGCGACACGCATCTGGAGCAAATCTCCGTGCGATGTACGGATACCAACACAACCGAAAAGGTGCCGACGACCGCGATGTTCATCTACATCGGAGCCATGCCTCGCACCGACTGGCTGAACGGCACCGTCATACGCGACGACCGCGGCTTCATTAAGGCCGGGCCGGACTTGCTGAAAGATGGCAAGCCGCCCGCCGGCTGGAATGTCGACCGGCAGCCGTTCCTGCTGGAAAGCAGCGTTCCCGGCGTGTTCGTAGTTGGCGATGTGCGTCACGGCTCCATCAAGCGAGTGGCGTCGGCGGTGGGTGAGGGCGCGATTGCGGTGCAATTCGTCCATCGTTATATGGCGAAGGTGTAAGCGATGCCTGTTACTCGAGACGAACTTCGCAAGGTTGCGGTCTTTGAAGGGCTTCCGGACGAGCAGCTGGACTGGTTCCTGGAGCATGCCACGGTATTCCATCTGGAGCCGGGCGACGTCTACGTGCGTGCCGGCGATCCGGCTGACAAGATGATGGTGCTGATCGAAGGCGAATTACTGGTGCGTCTCGACCCGCCCGACGAAGGTATCTACCTCTCCCGCGCAGGAATGGTCACGGGCGTACTTCCTTATTCTCGGATGACGACCTTTCCCGGCACAGGCCGGGCCATAAAGCCCTCGCGCGGCCTCACCTTTCCTAAAAGCTCGTTTGACGATCTGCTGAGTCACATGCCCGAGTTGGGTCGCCGGCTGGTGGGAACTATGGTAGACCGCACTCGCGAGGTCACGCGCGCCGAGCAGCAGCGCGATCGGCTGGCCGCCTTGGGCAAACTTTCCGCAGGCCTGGCGCATGAGCTGAACAATCCGGCAGCGGCGGTTCGCCGCACGGCAGAACGCCTGCGCAGCGTGGTTGGGGATTTTCGCAGCTCGGTTTCGCAGCTGGAGGGCATTCAGCTGACGCAGACTGAACGCACCGCCATCGAGGCGTTTGAGTCCGGCTGCTGCACCCAGGAGCCGGAAAGGGATGTACTGAAAGCCAGCCAGTTACAGGACGAAATCGAGGAGATGCTGGGCGAGCATGGCATTGCAGACGGTTGGCAGTACGCCTCCACGCTGGTGGAGTCGGGTGCACTGGCAGAGCCGCTCCGCACCATGCTGGACGCTGTACGGTCCGAGGTCGCATCGCCTGCGCTCAAACGCGTGTCGGCCATGGTCGAGCTGAACAACCTGCTGGACGAACTGGAAGACAGCACCTCCAAGATTTCCGATCTGGTGAAAGCCATCAAGGAATATTCCTACATGGACCAGGCTCCGGTGCAGGATGTGGATGTGGCCAAGGGCCTGGAGGCCACGCTCACCATTCTGGGGCACAAGCTGAGGAAGGGCGTCACCGTCGAGCGCTACTACCATCCCACGCCGCTGCTGGTGAACTCCTACGGCAGCGAGCTCAACCAGGTGTGGACCAACATTATCGATAACGCGATCGACGCGATGCACGGCAAGGGCGTATTGCGGATCAAGACTTATGCAGACGATGGCTCCGCCGTGGTGGTCATCGGCGATAACGGGCCGGGCATTCCGCCGGAGGTTCAACCGCACATCTTCGAGCCGTTCTACACCACCAAGGGAGTGGGCGAAGGTACGGGTCTGGGGCTCGACACCGTGATGCGTATCATCCGCAAGCACCAGGGAACGATCGACGTGGTCTCGGTGCCGGGGGACACCCGCTTTCGAATCAGCCTGCCCGGGGTGCAGAATCACGCGGAAAACCAGGCAAGTTAAAAAATAATCTTACCAGTAAGATTGCTGTGCCTTCTTACCAGTAAGATCATTTTCTGTTTTGCTGCCCGCCACAAATTCTGCCACTCGCTGCTCCGACTTGAGTTATGATTCCAGCGTTTTTCCCGCAACTGACTTAGAGACAAAGGCAGGTCGGATGACGTCAACTCTTTCGCGCCGGCGATTTCTGACGGCAGGCGGCGTTTGCCTGGGAGGCGCCCTTTTGCAGCCCAGCGCGTACGCCGAGGCGGTATCGTTCTTGCAGGAGACGCAGGCCTCTGCCGCGCCAGCCATACAGTTGCAGGCGACCATGCGCACGCTGGAGATCAACGGCAAAGCCGCGACAGTTATGGGGCTGTTGCAACCCAATGGCACGCAGGGGATCGAGTCATCGGTAAACCAGCCCTTCCGCGTCGAACTTGAAAATAAGTTGACCGTGCCCACCGCCATTCACTGGCACGGGCTGCATCCCCCAAACAACCAGGACGGCGTTCCGGGGGTGACCCAGCCCGTGGTGCGGCCCGACGCCAGCACGCTCTACGATTTCCCGCTGATCCCGGCGGGCACGCACTGGATGCACTCTCATCAGGAATTGCAGGAGGCCTTTCTGCTGGCGGCGCCGCTGATTGTTCACGATCCGGCTGAAGAGGCCCGCGACGAGCAGGAAGTTGTGATGTTTCTTGGAGACTTCAGCTTCACTTCGCCGATAGCAATTTTTGCCAAACTGCGGGCCGGCGCAAAGGGAGCTTCCGGGATTGGCGGCAGCAAGGCGGGGAAGGATAAGGCGACGGCCCCGATGACGATGGCTGCCAAGCCCGATGCCAACGATGTGAACTATGACGCTTACCTGGCCAACGATCGCACCCTGAACGATCCCGACGTGGTGCGCGTCGAAAAGTCCAGCCGGGTGCGCCTGCGGATCATCAACGGCAGCTCAGGAACGAATTACTTTATCGACCTGGGAGGGTTGCCGGGTGAACTGATCGCCACCGACGGCATGCCGGTGAAGCCGATCCAGGGCAGCCGCTTTCCGCTGGCCATCGCGCAACGCATCGACGTGCGGGTGCAGATTCCGCGGGATGGCGGCGCGTTCCCCATTCTCGCCCTGCGTGAGCTTTCGAGGGAGCAGACCGGCATGGTGCTGGCGACCAGCGGCGCAACGGTCAAGCGCTTGCCGGTGAAAATCGATGCTCCCACCGGATTGCTGGCGCTCGACCTGGAAAGCCGTCTCGCCGCTGTGAATCCTTTGAGCGCGAAGGCAGTCGATCAGGCCTACACCCTGCGACTACAGGGCAACATGGCGAAATACGAGTGGCTCATCAACGGTGTCGCCTTCGACGTGAACAATCCGGGCTCGGAGAAGCCGCAAGTGCTGGTGAAGATGGGGCAGCGCGTGACGTTGAAGTTTGTGAACGAGACTCCGATGTCGCACCCCATGCACTTCCACGGGCACTCTTTCCAGGTGACGGAAATCAATGGCAAGCCATTCAGGGGAGCGGTGCGCGATACCGTGCTGGTGCCCGGCAATACCAGCGTAACCGTCGCGTTCGACGCCAATAATCCTGGCCTCTGGTACGTGCACTGCCACGTGTTGTGGCACCTGGCTGCGGGCATGGCGACCACGGTGCAATATCAGGCCTGAGGGCCGCGGAGTTTTGGTCGGGTGCCTGCTTACCTATGCCCACGATTTCGAAAACACGATTCGTGATTGCCGTTCCTGATCTGAAGACTTCGGCGGCGTTTTACCGCGACGTGCTGGGCTTCACCATCCACAGCATGCCTGATCCCGGCTTTCTGTTCTACACCTGCGGCGAATGCACGATTTTTGCCGGCGAATGCCGCGACGCGCTGCCGCCGTCGCAGCTGGGCGATCACTCCTACTTTGCCTACATGGAGATCGAGGACGTTGACTCCTTCTACGAGTCGGTTCGCAGCAAGGGCGCCGTGATCTCGAAGGCCCTGCGCGATGAACCGTGGGGCATGCGGGAATTCGGGCTGGTCACCGCTGATGGGCACCGGATCATGTACGCCTCGCTGGTCGCTGGCGCCGAATAATTTTGCCGCCTCGGCTCGACCTTGGCGGTCAGTAGAACAGCAGCTCTTTCATGGGATAGTGCTTGCGATTGCGCGTCCACAGGTGCGCACCCTGGCGAACCGCGGCGGCGGCGATCAGCGCATCTGCCAATTCAACCGCGTGGCTCTTGCGATACCGGCGAAGGTAGTCGCCGGCCTGGCGACCGGTTTCCGCGTCGATGTCAATGCAAAGCAGTGTGCGAAAGAGGTGGTTCAGCGCTTCATGTTCGCGGGGCCGGCCTCCTGCCCAAAGCTCCGCCGCAGTCACAGGCGAGTAGAAGATCAGGTCATCGGAGTCGCTCAACTCCATCCAGCGCGTGAGGATTTCCCGGTCCCGCCCACGCGACACTTCGATCAGAATGTCGGAATCGACCAGCACGGTCACGGTTTGCGCAGCCGGGCGATGCGGCTGCCGCGTCGCAACTCGCGAATGTATTCGCTGGAATCGCGCAGGTCATCGCGATCTTTTCGCACGCCCACAAATGCCTGCATGGCGGCACGGCGCTCTTCCACTTTGCCAAGATAGCGTTCGCGAGCGGCCTGCCGCACCAAGTCGGAAATGGTGGTCCCTTCTTGCCGCGCCCGGGCATGGAGCGCCCGCCACAGGTCGTCGTCGAGATAGAGCTGCGTCCGTTTCACGATGTATAGTATACATCGCCTCGACTGGGCTGGCCGATTTACGCCGCCTTGGCCCGCGGCCACTTCTTGCTGGCGTCGGGATTGCGCCGCGCGATGTCGGCATTCAGCACCGTCGCAAAACCGACCCACGCAGCATAGGGCACAAAGCACCACGCTGCGGTCGGGTCCACCTTGCTGGCCGCGCGAATGTACTTGAGGATCGTGCTCTCCAGCAGAACCACGTCCAGCAGCGCCTTGGTGGGACGGTGCTCGCCGAAGAACAGCTTGGTCCATTCCGCGTTCGACGCAAGTTGTCCCGCCCACAGGGCCAGGGCATGGAAGCGTTCGTTGGAACCTTCCTCGCGCCACACCCGCCATCCCGAGATGGCGATCAGCGTGTACAAACTGCTCCACACGATGGGAAACACATATTGCGGCGGATTGTAGTTGGGCTTGTCCAGCCGTTCATACCATAGCTTCGTTCGCGGGTCACGCGGGGTATAGCGCGAGCCAAACCAGGCGGCGCCGGCAACCGCTGCTCCGAATCCAGCCAAGGCCAACCACGATTTCGTATCTGCTTTTCGCTTCAAGGCGTCCTCTCCCATGCACCAAGCTTCAACTTGTGAGTTGCGGAGGAGAGGAGAAGCGTTGTCTTTGGATCGTGAAAATCGGCAGAACCGTCAGACGTTCTGAGGACGTGCGGAGTGTTACGGCAACACGAACGCCGATCCTTCTCGGCTGCCTCTAGCGAAAGGCCTGGGCGGCGAATATGAAGCGCGCTCTTACTGTGCTGCGGCTTCGTCGGCTTGCGGGGGGTCTTCTTCGGCGTCGACCGGCTTGCCATTAGCGGCAGCCTTGGCGGACTTCGCGTCTTTACCTTTGGGCTGGGGCTCCTCGGGCTGCGGCTCTTCCGGCTTGGGTGGCGGCGGAACGTAATACAGAATTCGATTGCAATAGAAGCAGGTCACGATCTGCTCGTTGGTCATCACGTCCTGAAACACCTGCGGGCGCAGGCGGACGCGGCAGCCGGAGCAGTTCTCATCTTCATACACAGCGGCCAGCGACGATCCGCGGAGCTTCAACACGCGGTCGTAATGAGTCAATGTTTCTTCCGTCACCCCGGAACGGAGCTGCCGTCGCTGTTCGCTCAACTCCGCCAGCTGCTTCTCATCTTCGGCGGTCTGCTCACGGGCGTGCGCCTTCTCTTTTTCGTTTTCGGCGGTATCGGCCTTCAGCGTCGCCTCCGCCTGCTTCAGCATTTCTTTGCGGGTGTCGGCGGCGACCATGATGTCCAGAATCTTGTCTTCCAGCTTGCGGATCTCGGTTTCCGCGTGCTCGATCTCGTTCAGCAGGGCACGGTATTCCTGGTTGGTCTTGACCTTGAGCGACTGATCGCGATATTTGCTGATCTTCTCCTGCTGGTCCTTAATGTCGGATTCGTGCTTGCGGCGGGCGGTTTCGTCGGCTTTCATCGCCGCCTGCGCCCCGTCAACTTTGGCTTTGGAGCCGGCCAGCTTGGCTTCGATCTTCGCCACTTCCTTGGGAAGCGCAGCCACCTCGGCTCGCAGCCCGGCGATGCGGGCATCGACCTGCTGCAATTCCATCAGGGTTTTCAAATCAGAATTCATCGCTTAGAGGGAGACCTGTCTGGATTCTAGCACGCGGAAATGCGCCTCCCCGCGCCATAGTCACCGCTGGAGCTAAGGTCTTCGGCCTATTGAGTACCCGCCGTCGTGCGCCTTACGATTTGCCTATGCCACTTGAAATTGCTCGTCTACTGCTTGGCCTGTTCATCGCCGCGGCCCACCGGCGTATCGCTGACTTCATCACGGAGCGAGAACGTTCGCTTGTAGTCACCTTCCGCGAGCGAGGCGTGCCGCTGCCGCCGGCGCTCACCACCGAGACCGCGCGCACCCTGTATTTCTGGATCGGTATCTTCATTATGCTGGTCGAGATGCTGCGCATTTATCAGATGGGGCACTGAGCCGGAACGGCCTGCACCCTGTTTGCAGCAGCTGTCCTGAGTTAAACTCTCCCGAGCAGAACTTTCTTCTCCGGAGATGCCGTGAAATCTCGTCTCGCCGTATTTGCCTGCCTGATTTTTTCTTGTTCCCTTCTCATCGCACAAGTTGCCGCACCTGCCCCACAAGGCTCCAAGCAACTGACCATCGAGGACATCTTTCAGCCGGGCGGGATTCTCGGCCGGGGGCCGGAGAATGTGAAGTGGAGTCCGGACGGCACCAAGGTTTCCTTCGTGCAGCGTGACGATACCGGCGAGCACGGCGAGCTCTACTACGTTGACGTGGCGACCGGCAAATCAGCAGTGCTGGTAGCCAGCGGCAAGCTGGCTGCACTGGCTCCGCCTACCAGCGCCATCAAAGATGAGCGCAAGAAAGAAGCCGCGCAACGTTATTCCATCGCGGCCTATCACTGGGCGCCCGACTCCAAGAAGCTGCTGTTCGATTCCAACGGGCAGTTGTGGCTGTATACCCTGGAGAGCGGAACGGCGGTGCAAGTCACGTCGAGTTCGGAAGAGAGTTCTGATCCCAAGTTCTCGCCCGACGGCCAGCGCGTATCGTACATCCGCAAACACAACATCTATGTGCGCGATGTCGCCGGCGGCAAAGAGCACCAGTTGATGAACGACGGCAACGATAATCTGCTGAACGGCGAAGTGGATTGGGTTTACGAAGAGGAGCTGTATTCGCGCAGCAATTACTTCTGGTCGCCGAACGGCAAAGACATCGCCTTCCTCGAGATGAATGAGAAGGACGTGCCCACCTATCCCATCACCGACTGGATCCCCACGCATCCCACGGTCGACCAGGAAAAATATCCTCAGCCGGGCGATCCGAACCCCGGTGTGCGCATCGGTATCGTCGGAACTGGCGGCGGCAAGACCAAGTGGATCACCGCCGGCGGCAACAAGACCGGCTCGCTTCAGCTGGGTGACGATCCCAACGTACTGATTCCGCGCTTCGGATGGGTGCGCGACGGCTTGCTATGGGCGATGGCGCTCAATCGTGTGCAGGACAGGCTTGATCTTTACTTCGTGGATGTAGCCAATGGCAAGTGGCAGCTCATCATGTCAGAGAATACCGATGCGTGGATCGACATGCATCCCGAAGTCGACTTCCAGTTGCTCACGTCGGGCGACAAGTATCTCTGGACCAGCTGGCGCGACGGCCACAATCACATCTATCTGTATCAGTTCGACAAGCAGAATCCGCTCGCCGGCAAGGCCGACATGGTGGCGCAACTCACCCACGGCGACTGGGAGGTTGAGAGCATCGACGGCGTGGATGAGCAGCAGGGCGTTGTCTACTTCTCAGCCAACGAGGGCGATTGGCGGCAGCGCAATGAGTTTGCTGTCGGGCTGAACGGGCAAAACTTCCATCGCATTTCCAAGCAGGATGGCTCGCACCAGGCCGACTTCGATCCCAAGAACACGAAGTACTATGTCGACGACTTCTCTGCGCTGACCACACCGCCCAGCGCGTCGCTGTGTAGCGTCGGTGGCAACTGCACGCCGTTCTGGCAGGCGCATAGCATCGATGCCTATAACCTGCTTACTCCGAAGTTCGTGGAGTTCAAAGCTGCCGACGGCACCACCGTATTGCAAGGCATGATCCTGTTGCCGCCCGCTGGTGGCCAGATGAATCCCAATGGCAAAGCTCCGCTGATCGTGAACCCCTACGGCGGTCCGGGAGCGCAGACCATTCGCAACGCGTGGCTGGGCGGCGATCTGTTTGACCAGATACTGGCGCGCCAGGGATTCGCCGTACTGCACGTAGACAATCGGGGAATGGCCAATCGCGGCAAGGCGTTCGCGCTGCCCATCAAACACCACTTCGGCCCCATCGAGCTGAGCGATCAGCTTGCCTCGGTCAAGCAGGCGCTGGAACAGTTTCCCGAGCTGGATGGCAACCGCGTCGGCTTCTGGGGATGGAGCTACGGCGGATACTTCACCCTCTACGCGATGGAGAACAGTGATCTTTTCAAATCGGGCGTCTCGGTGGCGCCGGTGACCGACTGGCACAACTATGATTCCATCTACACCGAGCGCTACATGGGCCTGCCGAAGGACAACGAGCAGGGTTACAAAGACAGCTCGCCGGTGAACTTCCCCGCCAAGCTGCATGGCAGCCTGCTGGAGGTGCACGGCACCAGCGATGACAACGTGCACATGCAGAACACCATCCAGATGATCAACGGCTTCATCGACTCGGGCAAGCAGTTCCAGCTGATGCTGTATCCGCGCAAGACCCACGGCATCGCCGGTAAGGCCGCGCGCACGCACCTGTTCCACATGATCGACGATCACTTCCTGGAGACGTTGGCGCCAGCGAAGTAAACTGTTCGCCGCAGAGGACTGTCGTCAATGCCAGATGCGAAGCTTGCGTTAACGGCGTTTCTGAGCCACAAGTACAAAGCGCCGGTGGTGAACGAATACTTCTTTCAGCTGTTCTCGCAGTCTGCCAGCGCAGAATTTGAAGTTGACGTGGGTTCCGCACCAACCAATGTCACTCGCCTGGAACGAGCGGTGCGCGATGCGGATGCTTTCATCGGCATTTATCCTTTTGACGAGCTCGGTACCGACAATCCATCCCTTGATGATCTTACCCGCGCCGCCAGATATTTCCGGCTCGAGCTGGATCTTGCGGCTCGCGCCCGAAAACCCGGGCTCATCTTCACCGACCTTCGCTTTCGCGGTATTTTGTCTGCGCCCGCTCCCATCAGGCAAGTGGTTTTCGATGTGCAAGAAGTCGCCGGAGGGGGAAGCAAACCGAGCTCGCCAAAATTCATAAGAGCTTTTCAGACATTCGCCGAGCAGGTCAGAGCTGCCCGCGATTATGCGCTTGTCGAGGAAGGAGCGGACGACGGCACGAATCTGGTCGGCATTCTTCTTCCTCCCGACAGTGCGGGTCTCGGATATAAGCGCGACCAGATCGACGCAATTGTGCAAACGGTAAACGCCGCCCGGTACGAAGCCGTCGAACTCCCCTGGCCGCCTGTGATTACCCCTGAATGGATAGGGAAGATTCGTTCCCTGGACTGGATGGTCCTTGATGTGGGAGCGATCTCGTTCGCAACCGGCGTCGTCGGTTATCTCCACGGAGAATTCAAGCCCGCGCTGCGTCTGCTGCGGGTTCCCGAGTCAAGTGGCAACGCTGTGCAGCCACCGTTCGTTTCAGCCCTGTATGCCGGCTTTGACGTTGGATATCTGAAGGACATTGTCTCCTGGTCGAAACCGGATGCCTTGATTGACGGTTTAAAAAACCGCATTACCACGCTGGACGCCGAGCGCAGACGCATCTCAACCCCGGAGGACGCGCTGACCTATTTCCGCAGCGCGGCGTTGCGAAAGGAAGCCGTCTTCGTTAGTTATGCCGGGGCTGATCAAGACGCGGCTAAAGACTTAATCGACGGACTGCGCAAGCGATTTCAACAGGTTTTTGACTACCGTGATGGCAAGTCGATTCGTCCCGGCCAACCCTGGCTGGAAGAGATTTTTGGCCGGCTCGCGGTAAGCCCCATCGGCGTACCGTTGCTGTCTTCGGCCTATGTCGCCAGCGGCAACTGCATGCACGAGCTCCGGGAAATGGTGGCCCATCAAGACAGCAAGAAGATGCAGATCTTCCCTATCAAGCTGAATTCCGGCGATAAATTTGATCAGCCTGCAATCTTGGGCGACATTCAATATCTCCGACGGTCCGAGTACGATACGGTCGACAAGTTAGTGAGCTGGCTGATCCAGAATATTTCGTCCGAGTAGAGCGGACGCCAACCTCTTTGGCCGATCCCACACGGCGAGGAGCACAACTCGTGACCGGTGGACCGCCGGGTCGAGACTTGCGTCGAGTTCTGCATCCCGGACAGCGGGCCGTTTATTGATCAAAGAAGTGCGAAGATTCAGGTAGCATGCCGATTTTCTACGATAACCTGTTTAACAACATTTTTCGCGTTGCGAGGTCCGGGTGATAAATCAGCCACTATGCTTTGTCTTAATGCCTTTCGGAATCAAGCCAGACTCTACCGGTACGGCGGTGGATTTCGATGCAGTTTACCGCGACCTCATTGCGCCGGCGATCACAGATGCCGAGATGCAGCCCTTGCGCGCCGACGAAGAGATAACCGGCGGAATCATTCACAAGCCCATGTTCGAACGTTTGTTGCTGTGCGACTTTGCGATTGCCGATCTGACCACGGCAAACCCGAATGTCTTTTACGAATTGGGAATCCGCCACGCAGTGCGGCCTTGCAGCACGGTACTGATCTATAACGGCGGCAGGCTGCCCTTCGATGTTGCTCCGCTGCGTGCGTTCCCGTACTCATTGTCCGGAAATGGCGCGCCCGACAATGTGCAACACGACCGCAAGCAACTAACGGCTCTTCTGGTTGCAGCCCGGGACGTCAAAGATGATAGCCCGCTATTTGAGTTGATTGATGATCTGGTTCCCCCGGATCTGGCGCACCTGAAAACCGACGTGTTCCGCGATCGAATGGAATACAGTGCGGAATTGAAAGAGAAGCTCGCCGTAGCCCGCACGCAAGGAGTAGCTGCTCTGCAAGCGCTGGAAAAATCAATGGGCGACCTGGCCAACCTGGAAGCGGCGGTCGTAATCGATCTCTTTCTCTCCTACCGATCGGTTGAGGCGTGGGCTGAGATGGTCCGAGTGGCGCAGTCGATGCCCAAGCCGCTGAGCGCAACCGTCATGGTGCAGGAGCAGCTGGCTCTCGCCAAGAATCGCATTGGGCAAAGCGAAGCGGCCGAACAGGGGCTTTTAGATCTCATCGCAAAACGTGGACCCAGCAGCGAGACCTACGGTATCCTCGGGCGCGTCTACAAAGACCGCTGGAGTGCTGCCCTCAAGAATGGGCAGACTCTGTTGGCCCGAGGCGTTCTGGATAAAGCCATTTCCGCCTATCTGACGGGCTTCGAAACGGATTGGCGCGATGCTTATCCGGGCGTTAATGCGGTCACGCTGATGGAATTGCGCAATCCCCCGGATCCGCGCCTGACCGAACTCCTGCCGGTCGTGCGTTACGCCGTTTCGCGAAAGATCGCTAGAGGCAACCCCGACTATTGGGACTACGCCACCGTGCTGGAACTGTCTGTGCTTGCCAATGATCAGGATGCCGCCACTACTGCTTTGGGGAATGCGCTGGCGGCGATACGCGAATCCTGGGAGCCCAAAACCACAGTCAACAACCTTCGCTTGATCCGCGAGGCGCGCGCCAAACGCGGTCAGGCAGAAGCGTGGATCCAGGAGATCGAAAACAGCTTGCAGCAACAGGCGGTCGCCGTGTCGACGAATAGCTCCAGTCAATGACCGCTCCAGCAGCAGCGATAAGGAACCCTCATGCCGAAATACAAGAGTTCCGCCACAGAGAATGAAGCCAAGGCAGCCGTTCAGCAGGCCAAGAAGACAATCGCGTCGCCGCCCGGCGATGCTGAGAAGATCCTTCAATTGGCCAAGCGGCTGGCGCGAGTCAACGAGATCGGTTTTGCCCGCAGAGTTTTGTTGAAAGCAAACCTGTCACCGCTCGCGGCAAATGATCCGCTGCGCCTGAATCTCCAGAAAACCTTGGCGCTCTACACCTATAAAGATCAGGACTTGCCACCCGACGATCGGCTTACCGAGGCAGAGCGAATGCTACGGGATTTACTGGCAGTCATTCCTGACAGCGAACTTGAACTGCGGCAGGATACCTGGGGAATTCTGGGAGCCGTTCACAAGATGCGCTGGACTTTATTCGGCGCCCACGACCGTCTGGATCTGGCGCTGAAGGCTTACCTGACTGGCTATAACCTCGGACTGAATGCCGATGGGGGCGCCTACACCGGCCTGAACGCAGCCTTTGTACTTGATTTGCTCGCAACCGATGGTGGTGAGCAGGTTGCGGCCGCGCGCCGGGCAGCGGCGGAGAAGATTCGTCAGGACATCATCGCTGAATTACTTCGCGTTGTTCAGCAGCCTGGGTTCCATGCCGACCAGTGGTTCTACGCGAAACTGGGCGAAGCTTACCTCGGAACCGGGCAGTATCAGCTGGCTCGTGACTGCGCCAAAAACGTAGCGGAGCAAGAGTTGAGCAACTGGGAGCTGGAAACCATGGCGCGGCAGTTCGCCCATCTATCCCGGTTGCAGGCGCTCAAAGAGGGAAAACAGTTACAGGAACTGGAGACCAGTGAAGCCTGGTCTGTGGTTCGAGAGCTGATGGGCGGCAACGCGACAGCGGCCCTCTCGTTTTTCCGCGGCAAAGTTGGGCTTGCACTGTCAGGCGGAGGTTTTCGTGCCTCCCTGTATCACATTGGAGTTCTAGCTGCCCTGGCGGAACGCGACATGCTCCGGCACGTCGAAGTTATCTCCTGTGTATCCGGCGGCTCGATTCTGGGCATGTATCTGTATCTGAAACTCAAGCATCTTCTGGACGCTACCCCGGATGACCAGATCACACGTGAAGACTACATACGGCTGGTGTGCGAAATCGAAGAGGAGTTCCTCGCCGGCGTGCAGCGCAACCTTCGCATGCGCGTGCTGGCCAGCCCGCGTAGTAACTGGAAGGTATTAACCTCGCGCGCGTCGTCCACCACCAACCGTCTGGGGCGGTTGTACGAATCGGAAATCTACGCCAAGTCCGCCGCTGGGCAGCCTCCGCAATATATGGATGAGCTCATCATCCGCCCCATGGGACAGGATTGTTATCCCCGCTACGACAACTGGTGGCGCGCCCATAAAGTCCCGATCCTGGTTCTGAATTCCACCAGTTTGAATACCTGCCATAGCTGGCAGTTCACCGCGTCGTTCATGGGCGAGCCGCCGCAATCGACAGTTGACGCCAAAATTGACGCGAACGCTCGTCTGCGGCGTATGTATTACGAACAGGCGCCGAAGGCTTACCAGCGCGTGCCCATAGGCGATGCGGTAGCAGCATCGGCTTGCGTGCCTGGCTTGTTCGATCCGCTGCTACTGGACCGCCTCTATCAGGATTACGTTGTCCGCCTGGTGGATGGCGGCGTGTTCGATAACCAGGGAGTCGCCAGCCTTCAGGAGCAGGATTGCACCGTCATGCTGGTGAGTGACGCCAGCGGGCAGACCGCCGTGGACCAGGATCCTTCCGGTGGCCGCCTGCGTGTTTCCATGCGCGCTAACAACATATTGATGGCACGCGTTCGGCAATGCGAACGCCAGTTGTTGCTTTCTTTATCCGAAGCAAAAGTCCTGCGCGGCATGATGTACCTGCACCTCAAGAAAGATCTGGAGGCGAACCCGGTTGACTGGGTGGACTGCAATGATCCGACGGCGCCTAAAGCGGAAACGCCGCTTACCAGTTATGGGATTCGCCGGGACGTGCAGAGATCGCTGGCTTCCATCCGCACCGACTTAGACTCCTTTTCCAACTGCGAGGCGGACGCACTGATGCTCAGCGGTTATCGCGCAGCAGAAGAAGACTTGCCGGTTTGTGTCGCGGGATTTCCTCTTCAGCCGCCTTTAGCGAATGCGCCGTGGAGGTTCAGATCGATTGCCAGAATCATTGAAGACCCCAATCCGAGTGACGATCTCAAAAGAGTGAAGAAGCTCCTGGAAGTTGCCCACGCCGAGGCGTTCAAAGGCTTCAACCTTTTGTCGTTTATCACGCCAGTAAAGGTTGCAGGTGGAATCATTGCGGTGGCCGCTTTCCTGGCTTTGCTATGGAAGTACTGGAGTCATCCCTTCGGCTGGTATGCCTTAACCGTGATATTCGGCGCTGTTGTCCTGGCGGGGTTGATCGTGTCGCTGGACGCCGTGCTGGTCCGGCTTCGCTATCGCAACGGCGTACTGCAATGCGTGGCTTCGGCCGTGCTGTGCGTCATCGGGGGACCGCTTCTGTCGTTCCA
Organism: uncultured Acidobacteriaceae bacterium; assembly: GCA_963769235.1. Lineage (GTDB taxonomy): Bacteria > Acidobacteriota > Terriglobia > Terriglobales > Acidobacteriaceae > Bog-257. Next base: position 1,429,500 of record CAVYKW010000009.1, read on the forward strand.
TCTCAGGATCGTAGATCGCTATTACATTCGGTGGGGACCACAGTATCGCTCTGCCGTTCCTTCGCAGCCCGCTGCAGCCGCCCCAGCGCCACCACAAAACCGCGCCGGAGCCTCGGCCGGCTAGCCTCCAGCATCGTGTGAATTTCAGAGCGGCAGGAATGACAGAAGCGACGGAGGCTCGTATTTGGCGACGAATCAGCGCCGAGTTCGCATCTACTTGATCGGCCGCGAACCCGTAATCAGGATGTCCACCAGTCTCTTCGCGCTCTGCTGCCAGTCAGGAGTGGACGATACGTAAGACACCCCGATAAGAGCGCGCAGTAGATCGAACGGGTCAAGATCCTTGCGTATGTCGCCACTCCTGATCGCGCGCTTCACCAGTCCATCGATCGCCCCCTGAATCTGGTCGCGCGAACCTTCATACAGCTTCGAGGGGCCGCCGACGAAGGTATTCAGCACGGGAGCGATGATCTGCTTGGTGGCGATGTAATCCACGAACAACAGCATCCAGGCGCGCAAGGCTTCAATCGGAGGCATAGCCTCGGCGAACTTCCGCTCTGCTGCGGCCAGCTTTCCCACCTCGGTGCGATAGACGGCTTCGATCAGAGCATCGCGCGTGGGAAAGTGGCGATACAGAGTTCCCGCGCCCACTCCTGCCTCTTTGGCGATGTCATCCAGACTGGCGCTGGCTCCGCGGCGGGTAAACGCTTCCTTGGCAACCTCCAGAATGCGCTCGCGATTACGCTGCGCGTCGGTGCGGGGCTTCCGCTGTATCGACTTGGAAAGTTTCTTCGCCATAAGGCCAAAATATTTGCAACCGGAGGGACTCTCCGCTTATCTTATACTAGTGTTTCGGAGACACTCTCCGTTTTATAGAACGCGTAGCGGTTCGTCAAGAGCGCGGTTGCGCTCGTACCTAATTCGAATGGCCAATATAAGGAGAAACATCATGGTGGAAGTATTTGGAGCGACCTCGACCACAGACGAAGTTCTATCCGGCGTGGATTTGCACGGTAAGCGGATTCTGGTTACAGGCGTCTCGGCCGGGCTGGGCATCGAGACGGCGCGGTCTCTTGCCGCTCACGGGGCGCAGGTTGTGGGCGCGGCTCGCGACCTTAAGAAGGCGAAAGCTGCGACTGCCGACGTGCAAAAGGCCGCGGCGGACAATGGTGGAAGCTTCGAACTTATTGAGCTTGACCTGGCGAATCTCAAGAGCGTACGCGCCTGCGCCGACAAACTCGTAGCCCAGGGCGAGCCCTTCGACGTGATCATCGCCAACGCCGGCGTGATGGCCACTCCGTTCGAGCACACTGCCGACGGCTTCGAGAGGCAGTTTGGCACCAATCACCTCGGCCACTTCGTATTCGTTAACCGCATCGCATCGCTGATTCGTCCGGGTGGACGGCTGATCAATCTTTCCTCTTCGGGACACCGCTTCTCCAACGTCGACCTGGACGATCCCAACTTTGCCCACTCGACCTATGATCCGTTCGTTGCTTATGGCCGCTCGAAGACCGCGAACATCCTTTTCGCAGTCGCCTTCGACAAGCGGCATCGGGCTCGTGGCGTGCGCGCAGCGGCCGTGCATCCGGGAGTAATTCAGACTGAACTGGCTCGCTATATGGAGCCCGGCCTGCTGGAGGAATTGATCGATCAGGTTAGCCAGCAACACGCCGCGGAAGGGAAAGGTGCCTTCCAGTGGAAGACCGTCCCTCAGGGCGCTGCAACTTCGGTATGGGCTGGCGTCGTGGCCCCGGCTGATGAGATCGGCGGCAAGTACTGCGAGAACTGCCACGTCGGCGATATCGTGGCGGACGACGCGGCGATTAGCGGCGTAAGCGAAGGTGTGCGCGGGTACGCGCTTGATCCCAAGAAAGCCGAAGCGCTTTGGAAGAAAAGCGAAGAACTCGTCGGAGAATCGTTCTAGATTTTCTTACTACAGATCACCAGGAGCAACAGCATGGTTGAGCAGACTGATCTCGCCGGTAGCTTCACCTTGCCCGGCACAACTATGAACGTGAACCGCATGGGTTACGGCGCCATGCAACTTGCCGGCCCACAGGTATGGGGACCACCACGTGATGTTGACGCTGCAATTGCAGTTTTGCGCAAGGCAGTAGAGTCCGGCGTGAACCATATCGATACCAGCGACTTCTACGGTCCCCATGTGACCAATCAGCTTATCAAGCAGGCGCTTCATCCTTATCCGGATGGCCTCGTCATTGTCAGCAAACTTGGCGCCCGCCGGGGTGCTGACAAGTCCTGGATTCCTGCTCTTTCCCGCCAGGAGCTGATCGACGGTGTTCGCGACAACCTGAGGAATCTCGGTCTCGACGTCCTTGATGTCGTCAACCTTCGAGTCGGAGGAATCTCGGAGCCGTCGGAGGGATCGATTGAGGAACCGCTAACCGTGCTTGCCGAACTCAAGCGGCAGGGGCTCATCCGTCATATCGGACTGAGTAACGTAACTCCCGGTCAGTTGGCCGAGGCGCAGACCATCACAGAGATCGTTTGCGTGCAGAATTTTTACAATGTGGCACACAGAAAGGATGATGCCTTCATCGACAATCTCGCCGCGCAAGGCATCGCGTATGTTCCATTTTTCCCGCTGGGAGGCTTCAGTCCGTTACAGTCCTCGGCACTCGACGCAGTTGCAGCCTCACTTCAAGCCACGCCGATGCAGGTTGCGCTTGCCTGGCTGCTCCAGCGTTCACCCAACATTCTGCTGATTCCGGGAACATGTTCCCTCCAGCATCTTCACGAGAATCTGCGCGCTTCGACGCTCCAGATTTCTTCTGACGAGCTCGGCGATCTCGACTCAATCAGCCGAAGTTCCGGGAATTGATAGAGCCGGAACGTTTCACCTCGAATCATCCATCACTTGATGGCGAAAGGAATGACCTATGAAGATATTCGTTACCGGAGCCAGCGGATTCATCGGCTCAGCGATTGTGCGAGAGCTACAGGCAGCGGGCCATCAGGTGCTGGGCCTGGCTCGCTCGGATCAGTCAGCCAAATCAGTTGCCGCCGCAGGAGCGCAGGTACATCGCGGTTCGCTGGAAGATCTCGATAGCCTGCGCAGCGGGGCGGCCGCCTCGGATGGCGTGATTCATATGGCATTCATTCACGACTTCGCGAATTACGGGCCTGCTGCTGAGGCCGATAAACGGGCGATCGAAACGATGGGAACCGCACTCCTGGGCTCCGCCCGGCCGTTGCTCGTCACCTCCGGCACCTTGCTCGCTCAACGCAAAGGCCCACTGGCGACGGAAAGCGATTCTCCTACTCCTGATTTTCCTCGCAAGTCGGAAGACGCAGCTCTTGCGCTGGCATCGCGCGGAGTCCACGCGTCGGTAGTTCGCCTTCCGCCGACGGTTCATGGCGAAGGCGATCACGGCTTCGTACCGCGCCTCATCCAAATTGCGCGTGAGAAAGGCGTTTCTGCGTACGTAGGTGATGGGATCAACCGCTGGCCCGCCGTACACCGGATCGATGCTGCTTCGCTCTATCGGCTCGCGCTGGAAAAGGGTTCCACCGGAGCCGTCTATCACGCAGTCGCGGACGAAGGCATACCGGCTCGCGACATCGCTGAACTTATCGGACGACACCTGAACGTGCCGGTGGTCAGCAAGTCGCCGGAGGAGGCAGCCGCTCATTTTGACTGGATCGCGCGATTCTTCGCGATTGACGGCCCGGCGTCAAGCGCGCAAACGCGGTCGCAGCTGGGATGGCGTCCGAAGCAGCCCGGGCTCATTGCTGATCTCGATCAGGAGCACTACTTCGCGAGTGCACTGGCGGCGTAGCACGCGGCGGTCACCACAACTGCCTCTACATTCCAATGATCAGCCGGTCTTGTTCAGCTAAGGAGGTTTAGAAAGATGAATCAACTCATGCTTAATAAGGGATTAAAGAACTACAGCTCCGCTTGCGCCGACCTCATGACAATGGCGGAGCGGGAACTGGCAACATTGTTCAATGTGGTCAGAGAGTTGTTCGGGTCAGATCAGGCAGACCTCTCGGCGGAAGACTGGCTCCAGGAGTTGAACGCCAGCAATGGTCTGCCGGCTTCAGCTCGTGAGTGGCGTCTACTCACGGTCAAAGTTTTTGCCCGGCTGGCAAGTCGAGTGAAGTCCACAGCTGCTGCCCCAGCGCAAATTCAGAGGACGATGCCGGCATGACAGGTCAGTGGAGGAAGCATCGGCAGCCAGGAATTAGCCGGTTACCTTCCGCTCATATTCCCCTGACGCTAAGCCCGGCTACAGAAAAACCCCGGCTGGAGAAATAGTTCTCTAACCGGGGTTCAGGTCGACCTGAGCTTACCGAATTCCGCCGGTAGCTAAATACTGCTCGCCAGTCAACCACCCGGAATCGTCCGAGGCAAGGAAGACCGCGATAGGAGCGATGTCGCTCACCTGCGCCGAGCGCCCCAACGGCGCCTGCGCAATCAAGGCCTTCTCGAAGTCGGACCCGATGATGCCGCCAGTGTGTGTGCCTTCGGTCTCAACCACCCCTGGATTAATGCTGTTCACGCGGATCTTTCTGGGACCAAGTTCGCGGGCCCAAACCCCGGTGAAGGCGTCGATTGCACCTTTGGTGGCCGTATAAACTGAGGAGTTGGGCGGGGTAAGCCGGCTGACTCCCGACCCAATGTTGATGATGCTCGCGCCTTCGCCGAAATGTTTCAGAGCCGCCTGCGTGGTAAGCAGGGAGCCGAGGACGTTGATGTTGAACATACGGTGAAACTGCTCCTCGGTTACATCCTCGAGCAAGCCAAACTCGTAGACGCCGGAGTTATTGACCAGGACGTCGAGTCGACCGAAGTTCTTGATGGCTGCATCGATGATGCCTTTCGCCTGGTCGGCTTTCGAAACGTCTCCTGCTACGGCCACGGCTTTGCCGCCGGCCTTGATGATGGCATCCACAACCGCGTCCGCGCCGGCCTTGCTGGAGGCGTAATTGACCACCACCGACGCGCCCTCCGCCGCTAAAGCTCTGGCAATGCCCGCTCCAATGCCCTTGGATGCGCCCGTAACCACTGCTACCTTACCCTGGAGTTTGCCCATCTTCTTCTCCTTATAAGAATGCTGTCCGGTCTTCAGCTTCCTGGCCATCCAGGCTCTGCTCGCCGGCAGTGGATAAGATGTAAGCGGCGTGCCAGAGATTCATTTGTTCACAACTAATGAACTATTGAACAATTTGTAAGATACGGATAAGATCGGCCTATGCGGCCTTTGTTCCATCCGGCAATGGAAGACGTCACCGTCCAGGGCATACTGCACGCGCTTTCCGACCCGGTTCGCGTGGCCATTTATGCGGAGATCGCGGGATCGGACTGCTCGCAGACCTGCTCCAACTTCCTGAAGGTGAATGATAAGGATGTGCCGAAATCCACGCTGTCTCTGCATTTCAAAATCCTGCGCGAGGCAGGCCTGATTCGGGGAGAACGGCACGGCGTCGAAATGCTCAGCACGTCCCGCTGCGGCGAGATCAATAAGAGGTTTCCAGGCCTGATCAAAACCATCGTCAATTCGTACCAGCTCCAGCTGGCGGCCGGGAAACGCTCTCAGCAGCGCGCCAAGCGGCCGAAACCACGAGCCAAATGACTCGGCAGCCAACCGCATCTTTTGCTGCCGGTGATGTGCCGAAGACGAAGGCCAGGGCGAACTGCTTGCTCGACGAAGCAAAGCCGCGACTCGGTTGAATTCTGAATAGGGCGGATAGTTCTGACTGGGCACAGAGTCGCATAGTGAACGCTCTCCGGCGGCCGTAAGGCGCACAGATCGTACCCTGGATCCGGCGTTCCGACCCGGACCCGAATTTGCCGGTCTAAGTAGAGACCGGTTCCCCTCCACATTCTCAGTATGAGGGCCGCGGTGGTGCGAGGTGTCTCAAGGCCGGCTCCTATACATAAGAATCTTCCGCCACTGATAACCCGGTATTTGTATTGCTTCGTACTATGTATCCGCCGCCCACTTCCGGAACGCCCCGGTACCGGCCTCGAATGCATTGCTATCTACTTGATCACCCGGTACGGTCGCATCATCTCGTTGTCTTCGTGGTTCAAGAGATGACAATGCCAAATGTAATATCCCTGAGTCGGATCAAAGCTATATAAGTTGTCGCCCGCATAAGACTGGTATGGGACAACGGGCACATCCGAGGGCGTCCAGCGTATCAGGAGTCTGAGGACCTGACCGCCATTTGCGAGTGCGGTGTCGTTCCATCCCGATTCGTCCGGCGAGGGAGTGATGATATTTCCCGCGAGGAAGTGGCTGAAGGCGGGATTGCCGCCAATCGCGCCATCATCGTTGGCAGTCAGGTAGTCCAGCGGAGGCCCGTAGTCGGCGCAATAGTGGCCAGGCGAGCATGTGGATGGTAGCGGTACTGGTCCCTGGCCGAATGCGACATCCCATATCGATTGATAGTCGACTTGGTAATTCTTAACCAGGTTTTGGCGATTGAGGACCTGGAACTGCGACAGATGGATATGGATCGGATGGTTCGTCATGGCTGAAAGATTTGCGATCTCCCACAGTTCAACGGAGCCGACACGTGGCAATTCGCTGACACCATCGCTGGGAAAATCATAAGCAATGCTGGGCGATTCCAGGCCATTCCATTTGGTGTTGTTGACGTACTCTGTGATGGTTTGTGGAAAGTCGACATTTTCGTTGATCACCAACTGCCTGACTCTGTCGACTTTCACTCCAGGCAGGAGATGGCCATTCCCGTCGGTCAGGCGAACGAGCGGGTACTTCCTGGCACAAACACCGCTGGACATTATCGGATTAGCGGGATCACAACTGGTGTCAGGTGTCTTCGAAGCCGAAGCGACGCGAAACTGCATAATCTGCCGCAGTTGATATTTCATATATGGGCCGGAATTTGTGAGCGTAATCGTTTGGCCGGCAAGCTTCGAGAAATCGACGATCACGTCGCCCCTCCCACCCGGTGTCACCGATACCGTAGTGACCGGCACCGGTTTATCGAAGTAATTGTCGTCGGCCCCGATCTCGTGGACCACTGCCTTGTCGAAGGTGAATATGAAGCCGCGGTGATTCGTGCCGTTCAAAAGATGAAAGCGATAACGGCGGGGTTCCACATTCAGGTAAGGGAAAGCTGCTCCATTGACCGTGGCTACATCGCCCTCGAAATTCACACTCCAGAAAGGATGCTCGGTAAGCTGCGTTTGCGTTGGGAAATAGAGCTGGCTATTGCTGTCGAACAACCGGTCCTGCACGGCCATCTCGATTTCATAAGCACCACTGGGATATCCCTTGGGCTCGCGATCCGGATCTTTCAGGAAGTAGTAGCCCGCCAAACCTGCGTAAACATTGATGCGAGTAATTCCCAGGGCATGGTCGTGAAACCACAATGTCCCCGCTTCCTGGGTATTGGCATATTCGTAAATCGCCTTGCCCGGTCCGGGATTGCCGATCGTATGGTAATCGGGGCCGGTGAGCCCATTCGGCGTGAACCACGAATCGGGATCGCCGTCATAGGCAGCCACCAGTTCTGCGCCATGCAGGTGAACCGTGGCGGGCACCGGACCGATATACTGCTGGCAACATGGCGAAGCTGAATCCGCGTAGGACGCCATGCTGTACGAGATCGGCCGGATGTCTCCTGGCTGATTCAGTATCCTGCCGTCGCAAGATAGGGAACCCTTGTCTTCAAAATCCACCATCTTTTCCCGCTCCCAAAGATTGAGCGATTGGGAGCATTGGTGGTGCTGCATTCCGCAGCCGCTCTGTAGGGGATCGGCCCAGTGCAGCGTCTGATCAAACGGCAGCAACCCCTGGACCAGTCCGGGGCCGTTTGGGTCAGAAGGATTGAAGCTCGGCAATTGATTCACGTATTCCACTTGCGTCGGAGTGCCTCGCCTGGCGACGATCGTAACCGCCGGCCAGTTTGCCGGGCCAAGCACTGCACCGGTGTTGCTATCGGCGGTTTCGAATGCCCAGACACGTGTTCTAGCGAACGTGACGGCACAAGGGCCAACGATACCGATCGGCAGCACCGCCTGGTCCACTTCCTTCATGGTCACTGTCAGGTAAGGGTGAGAGAAAGCATCTACCCGCGGAACCGAACCTGCCGGTCCGAACACCGGTAAGCGGACGGCGAATTTTGGTACGCAGTTGCCGTCCAGCGGCGTCTGCGGTACGAGCGAACTGGCATTAGCACTATGACCGCTCCACAGCAGAATTAACAACCAAGCAACAAAACTCACAGCGGTTGCTCTTCCCCGGGAAGCTGAGGACCTGGTTGAGACCGCACTGGCAGTAGTTGCTGATTCACGCGGCAAGCACACAACTCCGAATGTCCGACGAAGTGTAGTCATTAGCGTTCCTTGATTTGTGATGATCCCGTTCTGGAAAGTCCAGCTGAGGCGCTATAACTGTTTATCGAAGAATCCGTGATCGATCAAGAGCACTGACGTGGCGGCGAACAAGGCAGTGAAGAGTTTTAACGGTATTGCAACAATCAACGTCACCTCTTGAATACGCGAGACAGAAAGGTGGAAACATAACTATTGCAGACAGCCATGGCAGTTGAAAAACTCGCCTCGTCGATAAGCGCGCGTAGCGGAAGTTATCATTCGCGGCGACCCCCAAAGAGCCTTGCTGGCAATCTCCGGCAGCTCGCAGCGAAACGAATATGCACCCAAAAATAGTCCCTTCCAGCAACGGTCTAAACAACGGTTTCCCGGCGGAAATCGAATGAGCGGACACTCTTCCATCTGGGTGGCCGCCCCCCTTTTCTATCCGCTCGGAGAGCCCCAGAGAGAAGCTCGGGCCTCCGTTCACCCGGTTGCGAAGGCTGCGCCTACTTTCGCCTTCAAATCTCGGATGACAGAGTGCCGAGTTGACGACCTTCACCCGCACCCAGAGCCTTCCGATCTCGGTCATTATTTCCGAAAACATTCGCGCCCGGGAAGTCTTCGTGAACAGCTTCGGTTCTTGCGCGGGTTTCCCCTCGACTAGTTCGCCGGGTTCACCTGTATCTTTGCCATCATTCCGCCGTCCTCGTGATCGAGGATGTGGCAATGGTAAACAAACGTCCCGGCAATATTGGGATCGCGGAAATCCATGCGCACGGTGACGCTGGGATAGGCGCCGCTTCCCGGCCAGTTGGGAACGGTGACGGTATCCTGCAGCTCCGGATTGGTTACCGGAACGCCATTAACAGCCATCACCAGGAAGTGAATCTGATGTATGTGAAAGACGTGAGCTTCGCCGGAGCGATTCTCAATGGTCCAGTCCTCAACCGCTCCCACGTTGGTCGTGATTGCTGGAGGATCGTCCATGTGAAACACGTGAGGCCGCTGGCCAACCACGGTGATGAAGAGTGAAATCGGCGCTTGCGATGAGATGGATTCCTCGGAGAAATAGAGGTTGCGCTGCGCGGTCGGGCTAAGGAATTTCAAGTTGGCGAAGCGCCTGGTGCCGATCGGCGTCGACGTCGAGTTGTGCTTTACCAGGTTGGTGACGGGCGCATTCTGCGTCGGCCTGAGCTGGAACAGCGGTGCTGAGGGATCGGGATCGCCAAATGGGCCGCTGTTGAAGCCGGTCGTCAGGAACGTTCCCCGGGTACCAGCGGGCAAAGGCGGCGCGATAAATTCAACTCGTCCCGCCGGCGGCAGATTAATTGTCGTGTAATTGACCGGATTGGTGAACGGGACACCGTCGAGCGAGATGACTTGCAGGTTCTGCGGTACTCCAGCGTACTGCATTTGCAGGTTGAGTATGGTGGAAGTCCCCGAGTTGAGCACACGGTAAAACTCCTGATGGCCGACCTGCGCATTGATGTATGGCAGCCCAAGGTTGGAAATCGCGGGCTGGAAGTTCACCGTCAAGATGCTTGTCCCTTCATCCGGATCGCCCACGCCGAGCGCTGGGAACTCCTGCCGCAGCACGATCACATGCTCGGTGAGGCCATCGGTAAGGGGATTGCTGCCCTCCACGATGAGGGCGCCGGACGCGCCGCCGGCGACCTGATTGAAGGTGTAGCCGTGCGGATGCGGGTGGTACCAGTACATGCCCGGGTTGTCGTTGGGAGGGATCTGAAGGCTGTACTGGAAGGTCGGATCGCCCGACTGGATGAGCGTGTTGATGACGTCGTCCTGATGGCAGACGGGCGGAACATTCAATCCGTGGAAATGAATGTTGGTGGATGAGGGCAGGACCTCGCCTCCCTCACATGGATCGGCGGGCGTGCCAGGCTTGTGCGGTCTGCCCATCACCATCGGGGTCCGGTGCCGCATCTTCTCCTTGAATTGCAACTTGGGCGGGAATCGGTCGTAAGGCGCCTGGATGTTATTGGTGAGGTTTACGATGAGCTGGTCGCCGGGAAAAAGCCGCAGCGTCGGAGCTTCCATCTGCTGTCCGTGGTTCGTGTAGACATAGCAGTAGTGCATGTAGCCGTCCGAGCCCTGCTGGTTCTGCAATGTCAGATCGACACTAAGAACTCCGCCCTCGCTATAGAGATCCGGAGGATTCTGAATCAAGGTGCCGGAAACGGGGCGCGCCGGACAGATCGGCAATTGTGCGAAGGCCGGAAGACAGGCAGCAAAGACACCGGTCATGCAAAGCAGTTTTAGAAATCGAGAAACATTGCGCATCGAAAACCCCTGAGAGTTGAACATTTTGCTGCTGCCGAATCATGCACAGTGCGATGTCATCCCCTAGAACGGCCGCGGAGGATAGGCCCAAAGCGAGATCAGGGCCGAGCCGGCTATCGGAGTTTGCACCTCCGAATTGGACGACTCGGCAAAACTGCAACTCCCGGCGCTGGCATTGATGTTCAGAATTCCGATCGAGGATTGCCTCCCGAATTCCGCCACGTACAAAACGCCGCCGGTGCCGGAAGTATTCTCCGTAGCCATGGAGCCCAGGTAGAACCAGGGATTGTAGAATCCCGCCAGTCGACGCGACGTGCAACCGGGAGTAATTGCGCCTGTTGTGGCGTCGAAGAAACCCGCCGTGACGTTGCCGCTTTGATTGTTGCTGATGAACAGCAGGCTCTCGTCCGGGCTCAGCCTGACATTCGCAGACGCATTGCCAGGCGTAACCGCCGTCGGCGAGACCGCGGTTGGGGAGGCTCCAAGGTTGTAGAACCTGGTCGGCGCAAGCCTGCCTGACGAGATGTCGGATACCTCTACGACGGTAAGAATCGCGCCGTCGCCAAAAATGGCGTAGTGGCCGTCCTGGGTAATATCGATGCCCGAGGGAAGATTGTTGTAGTCGGCGATGTAGCCGCTGGAATTTTGCAGATCATTGTTGGAGACGGGCATGCCTCCAGAGACATTGAACGACTGGATGGAACCATCTCCGAAGGTAGCGATCAGCAGGTTGCCGTGCACCGCGAGGGCATAGATACCGCCGCCATTCAATCCTGCAACCGGAGTATCGCCCACGAAGTTCAGCTGGCAGCCGGCCTGGAGCTGGAAGGTGCCGATAGTGTTGGAATCGGTAAAGCTGGCATATAGATAGTTCTGATTAACGGCCAGACCGATACCTTGCGACGTGCCGGCATCATCCGCGGAGCCGCCGAATATGCCAGCCAACGCCTGCGACTGGATGTTGACCGTGCTGATCTGGCCCGAACCGGCATTGGAGACATAGAGACACTGGGCGGTGCTGCTGGGCTGCGAGACCAGGCTGGAAGCGCCGAAATTACCGCCGCCGGCACCGATCCCTCCGACATCGACGCTGGTTTGGTAAGTCAGCGACGGGTCTGATAGCGACCCACCCGCAAGAAAATAACTGATGGTGTTATCGGTGAAGAGCGAGGTGGGATCGTTGTTAATGACCACGTAGGTTGACGAACCGGGAGCCGGAGCTGCACGTTTGGCTCGACTGCCGGCCACGCAAAGGGGCGTCACCCATAAAAGCAAAGCAATGGCTACGAAAGAATGGGAGCGCATTTTTCCTTCTCCAGATTTTCTGTCGGCGGGACGAGTGACTTGAAAATAGCCATCGCGGGAGCGAAAGTCAAGAAGTGCTTGTGTTGTAATTAGTTGCAACTGAATTGTGCCCGATGCAACCGATCCCGCAAAAACGCGGGCAGTAGTATTTGCGAGTATTTGTACCTATCTCGATGCTGTCTGTAACTAGCTGATTGACTTCGTTGGATTCTTAGGCTTCAATGTGGCGAGTTTCTGGGCCAAGATGAAAAGCTTGCGGCACCTGTCAGGGTTGATGCCAACGGCTCGCATTGAGGAACTCCAATCGAAACATTGAATGATGAGGAGAAATATGAAGCTCCTGCGACTGCTCGGAATTGCCGTGCTTACTGTGGCTACGGCTACAGGCGCGATTGCGCAAACATGGCAGCGAACACACAACAATCCTCCTTTAAACGTGGGTGCGGCACTCCTGCTCACGGATGGAACCGTCATCGCCCACCAGGAGGACGATCAGACCGGAGACGTGGCGAGTCTCCATTGGTATAGGCTTACCCCGGATATTAATGGCAGTTACGTAAACGGAACCTGGTCGCAGATCGCCGACCTGCCCACCGGCTACGGACCACTGTTCTTCGGCTCGGCAGTTTTGCCCGATAGTCGAGTTATCGTGGAAGGCGGCGAATACAACCAATACGGCGCTGGTTTCACCAAACTGGGCGCCATCTATGATCCGGTGGCCAACGCCTGGACGGCGGTCACTCCTCCCAGCGGTTGGAACAACATCGGCGACGCATCAACGGTTGTTCTGACCAACGGTACTCTAATGCTCGCCAATACCACAACGCAACAGGCCGCTCTTCTGAATGCTTCGACGCTGGCTTGGACCGCCACTGGCACCGGCAAGTTTGACAGCAACGATGAAGAAGGTTGGACCCTGCTGCCCGGCGGTAAGGTGCTGACGGTCGATGCATACGTCAATCACAACGATCCTACCGGCACAAACTACGAACTGTTCGATCCTACCAGCGGCACGTGGACGGTTCCCGGCACCACGCCAGTTCAGCTTTGGGATCCTCCCGGCTGCGGTAGTTCGCACGAAGTCGGTCCCGGCGTTCTGATGGCGACCGGCAACGTGATCTACTTCGGGGCGCGCGGCTGCGGTCCCGGCCACATCGCTACCTACGATGTTGGTTCAGGAACCTGGACCGCGGAGCAGGATTTCCCCGGTCTGTTTAACGTGGCCGACGGTCCGGCATCGCTGGAGACCAATGGCAACGTAATCGTCTTTGCCAGCCCCGGTGTCTTTGAAGCCGGCTCGCAGACCTTCGAGTGGAACCCCAGCAACCGTAGCTTGACCGAAATCTCCGGTCCGCCGAACCAACTCAACGACTCGTCCTTCCAGGGACACTACCTCATGCTTCCCAACGGACAGATCATGTTCACCGACTTCACTCAGGATGTCGAGATCTTCACCTCCGCGGGCAGCCCGTATAGCGGCTTTACCCCCACGATCTTGTTGCCAAGCCTCACTATGCACCACGCCACCACCGTTAAACTGAGCGGTTTCAACTTCAACGGCGCCTCGCAGACCAACTTCTATGGTGATGACTACCAGGACGCCACCAACTATCCGATCGTAAGGTTCACCAACGTCTCCACCGGTCATGTGGTCTATGGCAGAACACATGGCCATAACACCATGGCAGTGGGATATCACGGTCCGACTTTCACCTTCGTCGACATTCCCTCGAACATCGAACTCGGCGCGACTCATCTACAGGTGATCGCGAACGGTATTGCCTCCCAGAACTACACGGTAGTCATCAACTAAGGGAGCGGTTGTTTTCAGCTAGTGAAACGGCGCCGTCTCGCTGTAGACGGCGCCGTCATTTTTGGGGGCATAGAATCTTGTGAAGTTTTGATTTTGCGACTAGTTTGCGGGTTGCGGCTTTGTTAGCTCTTTCGAACTCTCGCTCCGAGCATCGCAAACTAGTTCACTCGCACCGCGCTCCGATTGCACTGTGGAAAAGATGCCGATGACGAGGTCCGCTCTTAAGGCTGCCACGGCGGAAATCAATCTCGAAATCAAGGGAACTCTGAAGCAGCCAGGTTGAGAGGCAAAGCGGCGCTTCATTACCGCGTCGAAGCTATTGGCTTCAAATTTCTCTAGCGGTTCGGACAAATGATTTTGCCTCGTAAGCCCCGACTGTATTGCTTCCTTGCAAAATCGCCACGCGCCCCCTCCTCATATCAGACCGTGTGAGGCTAGTTTATAAGTGGGAGGGGCGTGGTCAAGGTGGCGTGGTGGGGCTGGGCCACTGCTCAGTTCTTGGAAGCATAAGGACAATCCCAGGTCCCGAAAATCTCGAGACCTGGGGCCAGCACCGCTTCGGATACTGTCGATGTTCAGCATGTGATCGATGCTTACCACGAAGCCGTTCTTACCCACGACGGATCTCGACTGGCGAGTTTATTTATTCCTCAAGGAAGTATGTAGCTCAACGTGCTTTCCGATGAAGCTTATGCTCGTGAGAAAGTCTTTCGAGCGCCGCAAGCCGGGCGGGCTTCGGAAAATCCTGCTAAGGCCGGCACGTATTCTGTGCGCTTTGCCATTAGTGGTCCCCCCAGCTGTGATCCATTTTCGGTGGGTGTTGCAAGGTTTGGAGTACGACGCAGTACTGTTCGGTTTTCTCCTGAAGTGCGCTTAACTGCTCCGTGGTTGCCTGCGGTGCCCTGACGTCGAAATTTACCCTGATGCTTTCGAACCCGACAGCCGCCTCTTTGGAGATTCCCAACGTTCCTTGCAGGTCCAAGTCACCCTCGACCGTAACATCTATGGCTTCGGTTGGTATGCCCATCGCGGCGGCGACCATTTGGCAGGTGATCTGTGCGCAAGCTGCAATGGCGCCCAGCAGTAAATCTCCCGAACAGGCTCCCGTGCCCGCCCCCCCGACCCCTTGGTGGGCCTGTGCCTTATAGATCTCCCTTCCTAAGTCAACGGAGCACGCGACGGGGGCATCAGTCTGCCTGCCATGTGCCTTCAGCGTGATCCTCGAACTCGACGGGTTTTGACGATACTGCTCTTTCAGTGGGCGCTGCATCGTTCGAATATCCATGAAGTCCCCCAGGATTATGAGTATTATAGGCGCATCCATCCAGGGGTGGTGGCGTTTCGCGTCACAGTATCGATTCGGGTCAATTCCAGGCGATCACGTGATGCCGAGTAGCAGTCAGCTTTTCCAGCTGCGCCAATGAGGTTGATTGAGCCGCCGATCATGCCAGATTCAGTTCCATCCAGTTTGTCGCCGGGCATGCACTTTGGCGCCTACGAAATCCTCGACCGACTCGGGGCCGGCGGTATGGGCGAGGTTTACCGCGCACGCGACACTCGTCTTGGCCGCGACGTTGCAATCAAGACGATTTCCTTGCAGCATCATTTGGATGCGGAAGCCCGCACTCGCTTTGAAACGGAAGCTCGTTCAGCGTCCGCACTCAGTCACCCCAACATTGTCACAATTTATGAGCTCAGTTGCGTGGGAGAAACGCACTTCATCGCCATGGAACTAGTTCGTGGTGAAACACTGCGAGAGTTGCTCGGCGCCGGGCCGATTGCGTTCCGGAAGGCAATCGCCCTCGCAGCCCAAGTTGCGGACGCTTTAGCGCGGGCGCACGAGGTCGGTGTCATTCACCGCGATTTGAAACCCGACAATCTCATGGTTTCCGTGGACGGCACCGCCAAGATTCTGGACTTCGGTTTAGCGAAGGTGTTTGCTGTGGACCGCTCCCCTGAAGCGAATGCCTCCACCTCCATCAGCAAAGACGGAGCAGTGATGGGTACGCTTTGCTATATGTCACCGGAGCAGGCAAGCGGTGCGAAAGTCGATTTTCGTTCTGACCAGTTTTCATTTGGTTCGATGCTCTACGAGATGGTTACGGGAGTACCAGCATTTCAGAAGAACACCCCCGCGGAAACGGCAGCCGCCATCCTTCGAGACGAGCCGGAGCGTACCGCTCCCAGAATGTTACAGGCGCCCGCGCCGTTCGTTTGGATTGTGGAGCGCTGTCTTGCTAAAGATCCGAAACAGCGCTACGCATCCACGCATGACTTGGCCCGAGACTTGGCAGCAGTGCGCGACCGGCTGGCCGATGCGCCAGTCCACCGTTCCGAGACTCGTCCCAGCAACCTCCCGGTGCCTCGCACCGCTTTCCTTGGACGCGAGCAGGAGGTGACCGCGCTCGGCCAGCTTTTGGACCGGGAGGATGTGAGGCTAGTTACACTCACGGGTCCCGGCGGCATCGGCAAGACGCGACTGGTTTTGCAGGTGGCGAGCGAAATCGGGCCGCGATTTCCATCCGGCGTGAGCTTCGTTTCTTTGTCGGTGGTTAGGGAATCTGGGTTGATCGCTTCCGCGATTGCGCAGACGATGGGAGTGCGTGAGACTGGCAATAAGTCGGCACACGAAAGCGTGAAAGACTACCTTGGCGGCCTGGAGCAACCCATGCTTCTCCTGCTCGACAATTTTGAACACCTTGTCTCAGCTGCCCCTGATATATCGGACATGCTCTCCGCCGGACCCAAGCTCAAGATCGTAGTCACCAGCCAGTCGCCGCTGCACGTGTACGGCGAGCACGAATTCCCGGTACCACCTCTCGCGCTTCCCGACCCGAAATCCTTGCCACCCCTGGATGTGCTCTCCCGCCTTCCCGCGGTTGCACTTTTTGTGGAACGGGCGCGCGCAGTGAAGCACGAATTCACGTTGACGACTGAAAACGCACCCGCAATCGCCGCCGTCTGCGCTCGCCTCGACGGTCTGCCCCTTGCAATTGAACTTGCGGCGGCGCGCATCAAACTGCTCTCACCGTCGGCCATGCTGGCCCGCCTGGAGAGCTGCCTCAACCTGCTGACCGGCGGTGCCCGCGACTTGCCGACCCGTCAGCAGACTCTTCGCGGCACTGTCGACTGGAGTTACGGACTCCTCAACCCCGCCGAGCAAACTCTCTTCCGCAGGATTTCGGCCTTCCTCGGCGGCTGCACCCTGGAAGCGGTGGAAGCCGTGTGTGATACGGCGGGCGATTTGGGTTTAGACGTGCTCGATGGCATGGCTTCGATGATGGACAAGAGCTTGGCGCAGCAGGTAGAGGGCGCAGCGGGCGAGACGCGCTTCGTCATGCTCTCGGCCATCCGGGAGTATGCACTCGAACGTCTGGCAGCGAGCGATGATGAAGCTGCTACTCGCCGGTCCCATGCTGCGTATTACCTGGTGCTCGCGGAAGAGGGCGCCTTGGAAGCGGCCGCCCATCCCGAATGGCTCGACCGTTTTGAGGTCGAGCACGATAACTTCCGCGCCGCGCTCGGATATCTCACCAAAATCGGCGACGCTGACTGGGGCCTCCGCCTGGGCACAGCGCTGTTTCACTTTTGGGAGACGCGCGAATATCTTACTGAGGGCCGCGACCGCATTGCGAAGCTCCTCGCGTTGGAAGGAGCTGCTGCTCGTCCTAAACAGCGCTCGCGTCTGTTGTTCTCCGCCGCAGTTCTTGCAGGCGAGCAGGGGGATTACACTTCTGCGCATCGATTATTCGAAGAGAGTCTTGAGACCTGTGTCGAGTTAAACGATAACCGCGGGGTTGCAGTTGCGCTTAACGCTTTGGCGGTGACTGCTCGCGATCGTGGCGAATTTGCTACTGCGTCCCTTCTATTGGAAAGATGTGTCGCAATCTGGAGGGACGAAGGAGATTCAGCGGACGTCGCTCGTGCTCTCAGCAATCTGGCGAATGTGGCGAAGCTGCAAGGCGAATCCGCACGCGCGTCCTCGCTTTACGATGAATGCCTGGCCATTTTCCGCAAGGTAGGTGACGTAGCCGGTATCGCTTGGACGTTAAATTACCACGGAGATGTTGCCCGGGAAAGCAATGACTTCACGGCCGCCCGTTCCTTCTACGAGCAGAGCCTGGCGGCGTTCAGCCTTTCGCGAGATGGCTGGGGAATCGCGAGTGCCCTGTCCGACTTAGCCGGCCTTAGTTGGGACCAGGGCGACAATGGCGAGGCCCGGCGGCTTTACGGAGAAAGCATTCAGATGTTTCATAATCTGGGTCATAAGCGAGGCATCGCAAGGGTGCTGGAGTGCCTTGCCGCGAACGCGGCAGCGCAATCAAATGGTGCGCAAACGCTCCGCTTCGCAGGAGCGGCGGCCGCACTGCGCCAGCGCTTGGGTGCGCCGCTGACTCCCGCCGAACAACATAAACTGGAGAAGGTCCTGGAATTCGCCCGTCGAACACTCGGCAATGCTGCCGGTCTTACGGCGTGGATGGAAGGCTGGGCGTTGCCCGTAGAACAGGCAATGCAAGAGGCGCTTAACACCGCAGGAGGGCCCGCCCTTCAAACTACAAGCGACGGATAACTCAACCGGCGCTGCTGGGGTCGATCAGTCGCCGCACCGCCGAGATCCGATTGGCCGGAAACCCTCCACGGCGTGCGTGTTCGCGAATCATTTCCTCGTCAGATGCCAGATAGACGCAATACACTTTATCGCCGGTCACGTAGCTGTGAAGCCACTTAATTTCCGGTCCCATTCCCTTCAGGACGTCCACCGATTTTCGCGCGACTTCTTGCAGTTCCGCATCCGATAAGCTCCCGGCGCCCGGAATTTCCCGTTCTATTACATATTGGGGCATAGCCACCTCGTCGAACCGCATGGTAGCAGATCATTGGCGTGATTCGGAAGCATGCGGTATCGCTGCGAATCACAACGGCCGGCGTCTAACCTATCGCCTTGAATTTACACGCCCGACGGATTCGTAACGTCTAACACGACAATTGTGCCGACGAGCAACGGCTCCATCGACGCTTACGCTCCCGAACTGAACGCAGTTGCTCGCCGGACTGCAAATCGCTGCCCGGTGATAGTCGCAATGACACTCCGAATGTGAATGGCGTTCCAACCGAGGCACATTGCACTCCGGCTGCACGACAAGTTGCTGCTGGTCCTCTCCGAGCACAGCATTCACAGCGACTGGGTGGGGACGGAGATTGCCAACGCACGCCAGCGGGAGGCAAGCGATGGCAAGCAGATGCTATTCCCCAACACGATGGTCCCGTTTGCGAAGCTAAAGAATTGGAAGCTGTTCGATGCCGATCTGGGGAAGGACTCGGCCCGCGAGCCCTGCCGTGTCCCGAGCAATCCAGCATAGACTTCAGCCGAGGGAAAAGGGGCTGCTTAGGGCCAAGTGTTTACTGCTTCGCCAGCCGCCTCGCTTCGGCCATTCTGTTTACTCTTAGCCTCGCCAGTCTAGCCTCCTCGCCCGCGGGAGCCCAGAATTACCACGTCACCTACAGTTTCACCGGCCGCGGCTTGTCTGCCCATCCCATCGGTGGACTCGCCATCGACCGTCACGGCAACCTTTTCGGCACTAGCGCGTGGGGCGGCCCCTATGATGGGCCGGGCACACTATTCGAGCTAAAGCGTACCGCCTCCGGGTTCCTCTACAGCGACATTCACAATTTCGGCGACGGCAGCGATGGCAACTTTCCCTGGGATGCTCCCACCGTTGGACCGGACGGCACACTTTACGGGACGGCCAACGGCGGCGGAGCCCATGGACGCGGGACCGTCCTCCACGCCGACCCGGGAGTTTCCTTCTGCCGGTCGTTTTCGTGCGCTTGAAACGAGATCTCTCTCTACAGTTTCGCGGACGGCAGCGATGGGGGCAATCCGCAGTCGGGCGTGACCTTCGACGCCGTCGGTAATCTCTATGGTGCGAATGTGAACGGCGGGGACATCAAAGGCTGATCAGCGAAAAAGCTCACCGAGTACGATCAGACCCGTAAAGGCAAGAAAATAGAGATTTCTGGCGGAGAGGGGGGGATTCGAACCCCCGATACAGCTTTTGACCGTATAACGGTTTAGCAATTCTGCCCGTTCCCACCGTGCTGTTCGGAATCAACAACTTAGCGTGATCTCAGGTGCTCTATTTCGGGCGAAATGACGCGGGTCGGCGCCTGTCTGTGCAACAGTTGTGCACCAAATCGGTCGCACAACACAGCCACAGCTGAACGACTCAGCTGAAGAGAGAAACCACTATGAGCAACACGCAAGAAACCGTCGCCACAACCAGCAGCATCAACCCCGAACCCTAGGCGGCCCCGGCCGGGTAGCGGCCACACCCGGTAGTGTCCTAAAGTTGCGTTGCTGGCGAAGTGGCCACGAGTTCCAAAAATTCCGGCTCGACCCAAATCGTTTCGCCTAGACTTCCAGTAACGGACGCGATCTCAATTTCTGCCCATCCGATCTCGTTGAAGCCAGTCACAACGAACTGGCGACCAAGAACTTCTGAAATACGGCGGGAGTGGGGAGCTTGGCGTCGCCAGTTGGGAGGTTCGGCGGGACGGCAACTAAGCGTACTAGATCGCCTGTTCTTATCCGAGAAGTTCTTTCAGTGTCCATATGTGATCGGCAATTCCCGCTTCCATTGCAGGGGTCACACGCAAGCTCTTGTGTATCCGGCAAAAGTTGTAATACGCAAAGTGTAGAGCGCAAGCGGCTTTGTGACTGTCCAGTTTATTGCTGAACGCATTCGTCAATCGTGTGTACCTGCGAATCGCCATCCGAATAGTTAGATTTTGCCACTCAACACAAACAACGAACTGGAAGCCCTCTGCAGGCTTTCATTTGGTCGGGTTAAACAAAACGGGGATACTTCATCTATCTAGCGCGTCAAGGTCTCGTGTCTTCCAATGCTTTGAGCGCTTGTTGCATCGCCGCGCGCACCTCGGAACCTGTTTCCCTTGCGATGGCTAGTTTGAGCACCGGAATGGCAGAGCGGACGCCAAGCGTGCGCAGTGCGTCGCTAGCGGATATCCTCACGAAAGGGTTAGAATCCCACAACGATTTCACCAGAAGCGATAGAACCTGAGCTGATTCGCCGGGTGATAGCTTCTTGAACCGCGGAGCCATGGAAACCGCCTGCACGCGGACTCCAGCCTCGGCGTCTTGAAGCCCCAGCAAAAAGGTCTGAGGGCACGAGGCTTCCTGAAGATCAAGCAGGTAGTCGGTTGCCTGCAGCCTTTGCATGATCAATAACCTGGAGTCGTCGCAATCCGCCTGTAGAGCTCGGATACCTCTCTTGTCGCCCAGGTGAGCGAGTTGGGCGGCCAGGTTCAATCTTACGAACGGCATCTGCTCGGTTTCAAGCGCCTCGTAGATTGAGGGTATGGCCTCCTTCGCATCTTCGGCGGCAAGCTGTTGAGCGGCAAGACTCCTGACGTCAGCTTGGTCGCTGCGCAAGGCGGCGACTAAGCTATCCTTAGTCAACGGGATGTGGCGCTGAGTCAGAAGTTGCGCCGGGGTAGGAAGAGGTCCGGTGTCAGAATACACATGTGGCCCGCGAGACGAGGTTTCGTCACTTGTCTGAGCTCTGGCAGAGTTCGCCAACAAGCATAGCGATGGGATGATGGTACACACGGAGATTGTCAGAAATCGCTTCATCTAGATACACTGCATCAGTGTTTTACGACTAAAACGTTTGTTACTGGAATGCTTCCATGGCTGAAGTTATACTGAACGGTGAAAGTCCCTCGCATCGCTCCGTCGAATGACGAATTCGTACCTGGGTTACTGGACAATGAGTATCTAATCGTGTCACCACTCCGCCGGCTGGCGCCACCTTATTGCCGCGATAGTGCGGTATCGTCGAATAACGCTGTCTCGGAAGATCCTTCTTGGGTTGACTATTGTGCCAGAAATCCGTGATAATTGTCACCCAAGTCTTCATAATAGCCGACGATTTGGCCATCATTATTTATCCCGGCCGCTCCAGTGAGAATAGCTCCTGGAGCATCGATCGACACAAATGTTCCCTGGTCATAGCGAAATCCATGCACCGCACCACCCGAGTCGGTGTAATAACCAACGACCTGTGCGCTGTCATTGATACCCGACGCTACGGTCGATGTTGCCGCGGGGTAGTCAATATTTGTCACCGTACCGTCACTGCCATAGTTATATAAAACCGCATGATAGTTGCCGCTTCCGTCCGGGTGGTTGCTCACAATTTGCGAATATCCATTTATTGACAAACCTGCGAAGAGAATAGGATCAGGACCACAAGACTGACATGTTATGGGACCGTAAGCACTGTTGAGCTGATAGTTATAGATGAAGGGTAAGAACGCTCCCGAGTACAAATACCACCCCACAATTTGCCCAGCATCATTAATTCCGGTAAGTATTGAGTCGGTAGTCCCGGGATAGTTAATCCAGGTAAAGGCGCCGCTGTTGTACAAGAAACCGGTGCAACTTGAAGCATACTGCGCTTCAGTCTGTCCGGTTACCAGCTGAATGCATGAATTTGATCCGACAAGAAACGGTATATTGCTGATACCAAAAATCTCGGTTGCCGAACCACTGCTTTGATTGGAAATAATGTCGGAAAATGTACCGTTTGCGTCTAAGAATCCGATGACACTATGCTGGCTGCTATCATAGTAGCCTGTTACCTGCCCTGGAGTACCCACATGATTCACCCAGCGAATATCGTTTATTGCTGTGGCATAAAGCTGGCTTCCCGCAGGATCGTCGATGGTCGTGAAGGAATAAGTATGTGATTTTGTGGCTTGACCTCCAGCAATCACGGCATCTTCTACATCATTGTCGATCTGAAACTCGGTTCCGCCGTACGTTTCGTAAGTGTGGGCTAGATAGTGATGAATCCGTGCGTGTTCTGCCCAAAAACCACAAGGCTGCTGCGAATATTCATCGCAGAGCGGGGACAATCCCCAAATAGTGGCTTTACCATGAACCACGCCTGCCGGCGTCTTAGCAATCCAGACTTCATCTGCAAGAGGGGAAATCTGCGTCCAGTCTGTTTGAGCATTACCAGGGGATCCATAGACGCCTGCCAGGTATCCCAATGTTTGTAGACGGATAGTCCAGCCTTTCACAAATGCCGCCACGGCAGGCCCGCAGGTTGATGAGTTGTACGACTCCATATCGTAGTAGATCACAGTTCCCGCAAGCCCAAATCCTGATGCGACGTTCGCGGCGCTGTTCGCTTCAGTTGTCCCCTCAGCCTGCGCCAGAACCGGGTTGGAGCTGAACTCATTCGGAAACTTCGTATCGGCGCAGGGTGCTTGCGGTCCCGGCCATAAAGGCATCACGCCCCATCCTTGACCAGTTACGGCAGTAAACCATGAAGCACTTAGTTGGGTGTTAGGACAACTACGACTCATACCTCCAATGTAAACGCCAACGTCGAAATAACGACTGGAAGTCCACCAGGTCTGCATCTGAGTTGTAGAAGCGGCGTCACACTTGTGAAAGCCGAGACGTGTGCTTATGTGCGTTTCGGCAGGTACGTTCAACGCGATCGCAGGAGCACCACCCTGTTCTCGTGGCGTGTCATCGGCAGATGGAGCCGGAAGAGCTGGGAGAGCGGCGGGCAGCGGGACTGAGGGAGGAGTAACATCAGCCCATGATATTCCACCGTCGGCTGTGGCCAAAAGACTAGGGGCGGCGTTGCCGGATGCCACGAGCCAGCCATGGCTGGTATCCGTGAAGCTGACCTGTGCTCCTCTTTGAAAAGAAGGAATGTGGTCGCCTCGGTAAGTTGACGCCTTGCGCAGATCGCTACTGTGCATGGAAGTAGCGCCATCCGCTGACAAAAACCTGGACTCCAGGGTGGCCCCAGATATCGAGGCAATGATCAGTTCGGAGTTGACGATCGCTAACGGGACCCAGTTTCCTTGAAGGACGATTTTCCTGGACTCGAGCCAAGTCTTACCTCCATCGCCTGTCCTGAATAACACTAATGTGGATCCTTTGGAACTTGAATAAATCACCGGAAGTAGTCCACTATTCAAATCCGAAAACCCCGGCAAGTGATAAGTGGGTTGCGCCTGAGCGCCGACTTCGGGAGGGGGAGGCAATGAAACCTCTTTCCACTTTGAGGTTGTATCATCCGTAGTGTAAAGATGTTCGTCTCCCGGGCCTCCGGCGAGCCAGCCCTTTGATACCGTCTGAAGGCGTATGGCTCCGAATGCGGGAGCCTTTTGAGGGCTTTGTTTCCAGGTCACCCCCCCGTCGTCTGTATATAACAGGATAGCCAGGGAGAAGTTGGCGCTGCTCTTAACACGTAAAAGGAGCCATCCGTGCATGTCATCCCCGAAAGTAATCTCACCGCTTCCGTCCAATGTGGACAAGATCCTTTCCGGCAGTTTTATTTCTTGATCAGACCAGGTCAATCCCGAATTAGAGGTTGACACTATCCTCAACTGTGAACCGTCGCTTCTCGCATCGGGAGACGCTAGCAGGACCCACCCATGAGACGCATCCAAAAAGAACACTGCGGAAATTCCATATCCTTTTGAGCCGGCGGGGCTGATATCTCGCCACTGGCGGCCGTCCGTTTCAGTCCACAGGAGTCGTGAATCCCAAAGTGTCCAGCCCACATTTGGAGTGAGTAACCGCAGTGAATTCTGTTGACCCATCATCGGAATGCACCAGATCATAGATGAAACCAACAACAGTAATTTCAATCCTGTGCTTTGCATGACCTCCTCCATTCCCCCAGAAAAGTCGATACTTGGTGTCACATCCGAAGAAGTTGACTTACGTTCATATCGCGCCCAGCCGGAGTGACAGCCTTGCAGTGCGGTAAATCGGCACCTCCGCCACAATTGGCACAGATTACGACGGGAGCGCGGCGTGCAAGTCTGTCTCACTAAAGTCATAGTGTCAATCACACTAAAGTGGTCGCTGTTTCTGCGTTGTTTCAAGGCTCTAGATAAACATGGAACCCTGCCGACTATCCGGACAGGGCAGAAAGCCTTCCCTTGATTCCATTCATTCGCAGCATGCATTTCACAGGAGAGCAAGGAGGGGCCAATTCTAAAAGTGTTTGCCCGTCGTTCCCGGCCCTTAGAGCACGTTACCCGCCGATTCTCAAGCATCGACTCTCGTTCAGCGTCTTGAAAGCATCAGGCACGGACTACGACCATCCGAACTCGCAGCGCTACTGGGCATCGGCAAGTCCACGCTGTATGACTGGGTGAACGCAGGCACTATTCCGGCTTACCGCTGCACCGCGCAAGCCCTGCTCCTCCAGGTGCTCCCTGATCTGCTGGCTGCGCGGACTCGACGCCTCCAGGTATTCCCGCGTGTAACCCTTGATCTCCGGCTGCCCGCTCCTGCCGTGCTCGATCTCGTAGCCCAGCTCTTTCAGCCGCACCGCCAGCTCCGAGCGATACACGGCCGTCGCATATTGCTGCGAGCGATACAGCTCCTGCGGCTGCAGCGCTCGGGTTTCACCATCCTGGGTTTCCGTGAGATTGAAGAACACGACATGCGTGTGCAACTGCGGCGCCGCGTAGCCTTCGACCGGCCGGCTGCTGTCGTGCTCGAACTTGGCGGCTACCCATTTGCCCGTGGTCTCCGGCGGATGGTTGCCGCCGATCCGCGCCTCCACATAACGCTCCATCTCATTCAGCGCCACGCGCACACTTTCTCGATGGACTTCGCTCACGCGCTCGTCGCCGCCAACCAAGGCAGTCAGCGATACACTCTTCGGTGCCGAGAACGTGGCATCCCATCCCGCGCGATGCTCCATCGAATGCACCTGCTCGCCCCGCTCGTTGGTGTATTCGCGCGGCGTCTGGTGACGCACCAACTGTTCGCCGGTGAGCGGATGCTGGCCTTCGCTCAAGCGCTGGAAGTGCTCTTCCTGGACTTCACCCTTGAGGCCCCACTGCTCGGCCAGTTGGCCGTGCCACTCGCCGTGTATGCGCTCGCCCTCGCTGTAGTAGTTTTCCCGCGCGTTGGCGAACTGCTCCTTGTGGTACGCCTGCGCCTGGCTGGAGCTGAGCGGCTTGGAGATGGTGATCATGATTCACTCTGCTTATTCGAAGAACGGTTGCTGCTCGTTGGAATGGGCCGCCGTAGTTTTTGCCCTTTCCGCTACCGGCTGCATTTCGCGTGGCCGCTGCTCATACGCCGGCACACTGCTCGGCGGCACAACGGTTCTCGGCGTGCTTTTTTCTCTTAGCTGCTGCGGTCGCATTTCTCGCTCGATAAAAGCTGCTTGCACCTTCGGCAGCTCGATGTAAGGGAAGCTCAAACGCACTACCAGATTTCCCGATTTAAGATAGCCCTGCAATGCTGCCAGCCCGCTGATCTCCGATGGCATCACCAGCGGTTCCACCTGCCGCTCCATCTGCCAGCTTCGGCTCTTGCGCAGCTTGGGAAACTGCGAACTCCGCGACTCCCGCAGCCGCTCGATCTCGATCTCCCCGATCGTCTCCGAGATCCACTTCGCCGATCGCGGCTCGCTGGTGCGCAAAAAGATCTTCGTCGCCGGTTGCGAGAACATGGCCTCGGCTTCATGCCCGTAGCGCGCCTCCAACTGGCTGCGTCCCTGGAAACCCAGCACCACCGGGTTGTTCGACTTCCGATTTTCCGTGATCGCCGTGTGCAACTGCGGCAGCTTCTGCAGGCTGGCCAGCTCGTCCAGCACGAACCAGGTCGGACGCGCGTCGGGATGAAACAGGCCTTGGTTCATCAGCCGCAGCACCAGCAGGTCAAGCCACAGGCTGGTCAGCGGCAACAGCCGCTTTCTAAACGCTGGCGTCGAGGTCAGAAACAACCAGCCCTGGCGCTGCTTCGCCCATTCTCCCGCCGTCCACGTTGCGCGATTATCGCTTTTCGGCGGCAACAGCTTCAGCGAGTCGGCCACCATGTTGAGCGAAGCCAGCACCCCCGCGCGTTGCGCCGCCGCGCCCGGATATACCATCGCCGCCAGCTCCGTGCCCCGCAATCGCCGGTCGATTTCTTCTTCGTGGCACAGCCACCACGTCAGCTCTTCCGGGGTCGGCTTCAACGTCAGCAGATGGGCAAACACCTTGCGCGGCCCTTCGATGAAGAACGTGTTTTCACGATGGCTGTCGGGGAACAACGATGCCGCGATGGTCAGCGCCTCGGCCTCGTGCCGCACTTCCTCGCCCGGCGACCAGTACGGCATCCGCTCATCCAGCGGATTCAGCACC
Organism: uncultured Acidobacteriaceae bacterium; assembly: GCA_963769235.1. Classification (GTDB taxonomy): domain Bacteria; phylum Acidobacteriota; class Terriglobia; order Terriglobales; family Acidobacteriaceae; genus Bog-257. Next base: position 1,456,442 of record CAVYKW010000009.1, read on the forward strand.
AGATCGCCGCGCGCCGGGTTGTAAAACTGCGGCGTGTATTCGAGAGCGGGATCGTAAACAATCGCCGTCTCGCCCCGCGCCTCGATCTGCATCAGCAACTGGCGGATCAGCGCGCTTTTGCCCGTGCCCGAGTCGCCCATGATCAGCAGGTGATTCGACTCCCGCTCGCGCGGGATATTCACCGTCTTGCTGTAGGCTCGCACCAGGCGCTCCCGCATCGTCGGCGATTCCTGGTTCACGAAGCCGATGCCATCGGATTTATTGCGCCGGTTGAACGTGGCTGCCGTCACCAACTCCGGCCCCTTCAGCCTGCGCCCATTGCGGCGCTCGTGCCTTCGCCTCAGGTCCTGCGGGATGGCCATGCACAGCAACGCGGCTAAGACGATAAAGCTGCCCCGGAACATCGGCCAGGCCAGATCGCCCAGCGTCTCATCCTGGTATATCCACTGCCCCAGCAACCCGTACAACTTGGCGTTGTCGTAGGGCTGCAATGGTTCCAGTACTAGCCCGGTTGCGCCATCGCTGCGCGCCGCCGGCGACAGCGTGAACGGGATGATTTCCCGGCCGTAATTCGCCGTTCCGCCCGGCTCCAGATCGCGCTCGGTGGCCAGCCGCTTTTGCCCGCGCTTCTCCACCACATTGAGCAGCTGATAGCGACTGATTTTCACCCCGCTCAGCGACGCCGTTCCCGCCCGCGTATATTCGCCCAGATAGTAGCGCTCTAAGGGCGTCATCGTGGCGATCTCGACGAAGCCGATTACCCCCACCGAGAGCAGCGCAAGCGCCAGCGACAGCAACGTCCATACCGGCTTGCCGCTCGGCCATCCCGTCGAGAGCCGCCGTTCCCAGTTCCGGCTCATGAGGCTGCCGCCTTCACTGACGTTGCCGACTGCAACCGCTCCGCGGCCTTTTTGTGCTTGTCGGCATCGGCCCGCTCGATGATGCCGCGCATCTCTTCCGCCGTGATCCGCTCGCCATTGGCTAGTTTGAAGAACAGGTTCAGCAAGATGGTGCGCAAGCCCACCACCTCGGCCAGCAACACCTGCTCGGTACTGCCGTGGCCGTTGGGCGCGGCGATCTGCTCCAAGAGCACCGAGCGAATGAACTCGCTGATGGTCTGCCTCCGCGCCGAGGCCAGCGCCTCCAGCCGCGCATACTCCGCATCGCTGACTTTGGTGCCCAGTGATTTGGTTCGTAGCGGCGGCTTCACCACACAACACCGCCAGGGAGAAGAGAACTCCAGGAAGGAAACCGCAACTGCAACTGCATGGGACCCCAAAAAATTAACGAGTTACCGGAGAGGAACTCGAAGTTCCCCTATAGTAACTCGCTTGCTCTGATTTCGTCTTAGCTTCTTAATCCTGAACACGTTCCCCAGCAGCAACCCTGGTTACTCCGCAGCTCCCAACCTGGGGTGACGTGTCTCTCTCTCTCTCTCTCTCGCTCTCACGCAACGTCAACCAAAGCGGCGCTGGCATCACGTCCTTCGGCGACGAGAGGACGCCTCTCCTGGGAGCGGATGGAACGGCTGATCGCCCGCTGGCTGCTACCGCGACGCTCGCTCGCTCTCTCATCGATTTCGTCTTTTGTCACCTTCACTGGTCATGCTGCGAACAACCTGGCTTCTGGATAGATAACTCATTTCCGTTATCATCTATCAACGCCCACTGCTCGCCCTTTTTTACACATGCTCGTGCATTCTTGAACTGGCCAGCGAAGTCGAATTCGAAAGGAATGACCACTTGGCCGTCCTTATCTATGTAAGCCCATTTTCCACCCGCGCCGCACTTTCCTCCTCGGTTCACCGCAGCCAATCCCTCGGAAAAGTCACGGACTTGATCAAATTGGGGCTTTATACTCCACTCCCCCCGCGTGTTTATGTAGCCGCCCTTTCCGCATCCGCCCAAAACTCCCCCCGGTTTAACCGCGGCACGGCCATCAGAAAAATTGCCTACATACTCGGCTTGAAAAGGCGCGATGATTTCATGTCCGGTATGATCGATATAGGTGAACTGCGTAAACAGTGCGACACCATATTCGCCTTTGCCCAACGGAGTCATGGGTTTCCGGGTGCTAACCAGGGCGAATCCGTCGCTAAATCGAGCGGCCTTGAAGTACTTTGGTTTGATGACAAAGCGGCCTTCCGAATCAATGTAGCCAAATTCCCCCCCCAGCTCGACGGCTGCCAGTCCCTCCGAAAAGGGCGAGGCCGACTCAAACTTGGGAGGGATAACAAACTGTCCCTCCTTGGATACATAACCCCACTTGCCGTTTTCTTCGGCAGGTTTTGGCAGGCTCGAACCAGAAACGCTGGCTTGCGGCGGTGGCGGAGAAGGTATTTGCCCAACGCATACCGCTAATGCGATAACTTGGAAGAGCATGGACCTCGAAAGCGCAACAACCAAGTAACGCGTGTGAACCAAAATCAGTCGCAGAATAGACCCCGTCGAGAGACCGTGAGGATCGTGCATGGCGCTTCGGGAAGCGAACAAGTGATGCCGCCTTACTATTTCAGTGGTAAGGACAATTCTTTGGGTCGATATTTCCGCCAAGGAATTGGACGATGTGACCCCAAACGCCGTCATATCCCACGTGTCCAGCCAACCCCCCAAATCCACTATTTGGGTTGAATATGTCCAGATGGGTAGTCACGCCTAGGCTATAAGTGCCGTCGCTGCTAACCGACCAGCTACTCGCCGGATTTTCGACATGAAGAGCGGGTCCGCTGCCAAAGCGCGCTGGCGGCTGCCACCCACCCATGTTGGCCTGGTAAACCGAGGTAAAGGCACTAGCTGCGTCATAGGAAGAGAACGAAAGTTGGAAGTTGAAGTTCCAATGTCCACCAACCTCGCCAGTTGACGTACCCGCTGTGACACTACTCGCCCCGAAAGTCGATTGCAGCCCAGTGGCAATACAATTCGCTGTCGCGGCCTGATTCGCTGCGGCTTGCAGTGCTAGGTCTAGCAGCGCCTGCTGCTCCCACTGCTGGTACATCTGCTCGCCAAATGCGTCTTGCGAAGCGGTTATGTTGCCTAACAGACTGGATGGCGGTGAACACCAACCACCGCATGGGTCACTACCGGCCTGCCCTCCATAAGCGAATCCGCTGCCGCCGCCACCGCCTGCGGCATACACTCCGCCTGGTCCAGTTCCCGCAAATGCATCGTAACTACCTCCGCCTTGACTGCAAGCTATACCTACTGCGCAATACAGTCCCAACGGGTCTTTGTTCGCCAACGGATTGTTGGCTACATAGGCATAGCGATTCCAGGTCTGTATACGTGATCCGCCGCGACTTTCCCGCAAGCTGACGTGCATCCCTAACGTGCTCTGCAGGTTACCGAAGAGCAACCCAGGTTGCTGTGCGGTAACTTTGGTCGCGAACCCCAGACGCGAGTTTCCGCTTAGCTCAAGGCAGGCAGCTAAAGAAAGAACGTCGTTCGCAGTTCGCGGATTCAACACCTGCTCATTGTAGACAGCGGGGCAAGCTGAGTCACTGGTTTTTGCTATCGGGAAACGCAGGCTAGAGGGAGACGACTTTGAGGCCAGGGATCATCTGGAAGTGGCGGAGATTCGCGGTCAGCACCCCGTAGCCGAGCACCAGCGCGGTAGCTCCGATCAGCACGTCTCCGAAGGGGATCACCACGCCCCGGCTCTGCTGCTCCCCGTCCAGCTTGCCAGCCAGCAGGGCGGTTTCTTTGGTGTAGGGATATACCGTCAGATCGGTCAGCAGTTCGGTGATAAACATCTCGCGCCGGCGGCGTATTTCCGGTCCCTGGGCACGATAGATGCCGTGGATCAGTTCGGTCAGACCGATGGCCGAAAGCGCCGCTTCCTGGTCGCCCGTGGCGTTTACGATATTCTCGATAAGCTGTTCCACCGTGTCGCCGCGCCGCTCCGCAGCGATGACCACACTGGAGTCAAGAATCAGTCCCATGCGGGCGGTTCCAGCGGTTCACGGTGGCTGTTAACCGCTGCTTCGAGATCGCGGGCGAAGTCACCGTCGAGGGTGGCCGGCGAAGCGTGTTCTTTGGCCAGACGTAAAGACTCCGAGAGCAGCCGGACATGCGGTTCAGCGGGGCGAAGCACGGCAACCGGCAGCTTGCCGCTCTCGCTTTCGATGACTACCTCCGCGCCCGCCCGCACATGGTTCATGAGGCCGGCGAAGTCGCGGGCGGCTTCTTCTTCCGAGATGTGGATTGCACGGTCGGCCATGGCGCGATTATACCGTCATCCTTTCTCCTGGGTTTCTTCTTCGGCTTCCAGCGCCAGAGCTGCGAACAGTTCTTCCTGGCTGGGCACACCGGACGGTTCTTCTTTCGTCAGCGGCTCGGGCTTCTGTAGCTGTGCCGGGTGAGTGGCCGCATGGACGTGCTTCAACATGCGGATCGAGACCTGGGTATAGATTTGCGTGCTGGAGAGTTTCGAGTGCCCCAGCATCTGCTGGATGAAACGGATGTCGGCACCGTTTTCCAGCATCAGCGTGGCCATGGTGTGGCGGAACAGATGACATGCTCCGGCCTTGCCGATCTTGGAAGCCAGGATATAGTTGCGCGCCATGAAGGTCAGATGATCGCGACCGATAGGGACTCCATCCGCCGACAGGAACAGCGTGGCGTCGTCGGGTTCGAGCGCCAGCGTGGGACGGGCTTCGCGCAGATATTTCTGTATCCAGGCAAGAGCGCGGTCACCGATCGGGATCACGCGGTCTTTCTTGCCCTTGCCCTGGCGGATGGTGACGATGCCGCGCTCCAGGTCCAGATCGAACAGTTTCAGATGGATCAGCTCCAGCCGTCGCATTCCGGTGGAGTAGAAGGTTTCCAGGATGGCGCGATCACGCAGCCCCAGCGGATCGTGGATATCCGGCTGCGCCAGCACCTGCTCGGCCTCGGCGACAGTCAGCACCATGGGCAACCGGTAGCCCAGGCGCGGCAGCTCGATTTCGCTGGCGGGATTGGCCAGCAGATAGTTCTGCTTCACCAGCCACTTGAACCACACCCGCACGGGCGCAAGCCGCGAGTGCTGGCTGTGGAAGCTGAGCGGCTCACCGTTCTTCTTGCGGTAATGAAACAGATATCGCTGATAGCGCTCCAGCACCGGGCGCGTGATCTCGACCGGCTCTCGCAGCCCGCGCTCAACGCACCAGTTAAGGAAGAACCCGATATGAACGCGGCGATTGCGCACTGTGGCTTCCGAGTGGTTGCGCACCTGGCTCCAGCGGAGATAATCGGCGAGCATGGCCTCCAGCGGATTGGTGGGAGCCGGTTGCGTGGTGCGCTTCTTGCGCCCGCGGCGGCTTTGGCGGGTCATTCATGCACCCCCGCGGCGAGCCCATGCGCGCCATTGCTGCGAGTTGGCGGCACGGCTACGATGTGATTTTCGAGCTGTTCGCCAGAAGTGATGGTTTCGAGATTCTCGTAAAAACCGCTCGCTGTCTGCGCAGCCACCAGGGTTTCTTCACCCCGCGCACTCCCCGCGATCCCCCCGTTTTGGCCCCGCGTTGCCCCCGCGAACTGGCTCGTAGATCCCGCGTTCTTTCTGTCATAGTTGCAGGCCCTAAGCCTTTCGACCTCGATCAAGCCCGGCAACTGCGGCTTGCCGGTTTCAGTCTTTCGCTCGAACAGCAGCTCGTAAACGAAGCTTTGGCCGCGACCACCACGATGCACCAGCAGATACTCCAGCTCTTCCAAGCGGTGCAGATGCACGCGTAGCTGCGTGTCGCCCCAACCGGTATACTGGCGCACTTCGCGGCGGCTGAAGCGGTACTCGGAGCGCTCGATCTTCTGCTCCTCGCAGATACGACTCACCATGTCATCGATCAGCAGTAACAAGCGCCGGGTCTGCGGCGGCAGCTCGTCCAGCGAGCGGCCCAGCACCTCGTGCGCGAGCTGGTTGGCCATGGCGATATCGTCCAGCGTGACTTCGATGTACTCCACCGGCTTGCCGCGATAGCTGGTCGTCTTTCGTGGCCGCTGGTGCTGGTGGAGAAGCGCCAGGCTGCGAATCAGCGTCAGGTACTTCATATGATCGCGGCGGGTACGGGTCTGGCTGTCGAGGAAGGTCAGCTCGCGAGCGTACGGGTTGGCCACGAAGATCGGCTTGAGCAGCCGCTGTGCGTTGCGATGAAGCTTGAGTAGCTCCTCGCGTTCGTGCTTGGCGAGCAGTCCTTCCAGCGTTTGGGCTTCCCGCTGCTTGCGGTGGATGGCCTGTGTTTGTTCGCGGTCCTCGTTCACCGTCAGCACCAGGCAACGGTTCAACAGCTCTTCGTCCAGATCGATGGCGGTGGTGGTGAGGAAGATCATTACCGGCCCTTCCACCCGGTACTGGTGCGTGATCAGCCGTCCCGTGGTGGCGTCTTTGCCGGTCGAGGCGATGGTGAGCACACCTTCCGATTGCAGCAGCTTCAGCGCATAGGCCGCACGCTGCGCGCCTTCTTCCTCCACGATGGCCAGCACCTTGTTCTTGAGATCGGTTTCGCCCATGTAGAACAGCGATTGTCCGGTCATGGCCGAGTACTGCACCCGCTGCTCCTCGGGCAGGAATGCCAGCACCGCTTCCATGAGTGAGCTTTTGCCGGCGGCGGAAGAGGATTGCACGATCACTGCCAACGGCGATTCCAGGTGACGCGAGACGGCAGCCACATAGCCCACCAGCTTGTTGGTTTCTTCGCCCACTACTCCGCAGCGCTCGAAGTCGGCCACGATGCGCTCTAGCAGATGTGGATCGCGCAACAGCTCAAGCGCGGCCGCTTTTTCTTCCGCTGTCATCTCGATGGCTTCTTCACCCGGCTGCAGGGCCTGCTTGATCTGCTGATCTCGCAGCTCCTCCAGCTTCAACCACACCCGGCCTAAGTCGCGATGGATGATTTCTTCTTTTACTCCCAGCTCTTCCGCCGCCTGTTTGATGAACACGGCGCGTTGCCGCGCCAGGTTCATATCGAAGGTGTCACCGTGATATCCAAACTCACCGTGCAGGTTGCTGCCGGAGACGAAGATGTTCACCCGCAGCAGCTCGTAGCTCATGTTCTTGGCCAG